>CAVYVO010000015.1:0-64818 GCA_963771985.1 uncultured Actinomycetota bacterium
CGGTGGCTATCGCCGTGATTGCCGTCCGCTTGAGCGCCGCGTGGCGCGACTATTGTTCAGCGAAAGGAGCTGTGGATCCCTCATGAGAAAATTCCTCAATGACCCCAAGCACTTCGTGCCTGAGATGCTCAAGGGCATCGCGCTCGCGAACCCCGCCGACCTGCGCTACGTCCCGGAGTACAACCTGATCATGCGCGCCGATGCGATCTGGCGGGACAAGATCGGCCTGCCGGAAGGCCGCATCCAGCGCCGCGGGCTGAAGGACAACTACTGGCACATGGGCGTGCCCGGCCCGGGCGGCCCGTGCTCGGAGATCTATTACGACCGCGGCCCCGCCTACGGCAGGGAAGGCGGCCCGGAGGCGGACGAGGACCGCTACCTCGAGGTGTGGAACCTGGTCTTCATGCAGGACCAGCTCAGCGCCGTCCGCGCGAAGGACGACTTCGACGTGGAAGGGCCGCTCCCGCATCGGAACGTCGACACCGGCATGGGCCTGGAGCGGATGGCCGCGCTGCTGCAGGGCGTGGACAACATCTACGAGATCGACACCACGTACAAGATCCTGGACAAGGCGGCCGAGCTCACCGAGCAGGAGTACGGCCGCGACCACAGGACCGACGTGGCGCTGCGGGTCGTCGCGGACCACGTCCGCAGCGCGGTGATGCTCATCGAGGACGGCGTGCTGCCCGGCAACGAGGCGCGCGGTTACGTGCTTCGCAGGCTGCTGCGCCGGTCCATTCGCAACCTGCGGCTCCTCGCGGGTGCCCAGCGCGGCGGCGGCTCCCCGGCGGGCACCGGGTACATGCACGAGCTGACCACGGTCGCGATCGACGCGATGGGCGAGCAGTTCCCCGAACTGCACCGGGACGCGGCCAACCTCCACACGGTCATCGACGCCGAGGAGGCGGCCTTCGCGGGCACCCTGCGCACCGGAACCGCGATCTTCGACGTGGCGGTGGAGGAGACCAAGCGCAAGCACGCGACCGTGCTGTCCGGCGCGCAGGCCTTCCAGCTGCACGACACCTACGGGTTCCCGATCGATCTGACGCTGGAGATGGCCGCGGAGCAGGGCCTGACGGTGGACGAGGACGGGTTCCGCCGGCTGATGGCGGAGCAGCGCGCGCGGGCCAAGAAGGACGCGGCGGAGAAGAAGACCGGGAACGCCGACATCTCGGTGTACGCGTCGCTGCTCGAGCAGGCGGGCAAGGTCACGTTCACCGGATACGACATGGCGGCGGGCGAGGCGACCGTGGTGGCGCTGCTGTCCGGCGGGATCCCTGTCCGGTCCGCGCAAGCGGGTTCCGAGGTCTCGGTGGTGCTCGACCGCACCCCGTTCTACGCCGAGGGCGGCGGGCAGCTCTCCGACCATGGCGTGATCAAGACCGACAGCGCGAGCGGCCCGGCCGTGGTCGAGGTGACCGACGTGCAGACGCCGCTGCCCGGCCTGGTCGTGCACCGCGGTACCGTCCGCTCCGGCGAGGTGACCACGGGCTCGCCCGCCTACGCGGAGATCGACACCGAACGCCGCCGGGCGACCTCCCGCAGCCACACGGCGACCCACCTGGTGCACCGCGCGCTGCGCGGCGCGCTCGGCGAGTCGGCCGCGCAGGCGGGCTCGGAGAACGCGCCCGGCCGGCTGCGGTTCGACTTCACCGCCGCCGGCGCGGTGCCGCTCACGGTGCTGCGCGAGGTCGAGGACGAGGTCAACCGGGTACTCATCGACGACCTGTCGGTGCGCGCGTTCCACACCTCCCTGGAGGAGGCGCGCTCGATGGGGGCGCTCGCGCTCTTCGGCGAGAAGTACGGCGGCGAGGTCCGCGTCGTCGAGGTCGGCGACTACTCCCGCGAACTGTGCGGCGGCACCCACGTGGTCAGGTCCGGTCAGCTCGGCCTCGTCAAGCTGCTCGGCGAGGCGTCCATCGGCTCCGGCGTGCGCCGGATCGAGGCGCTCGTGGGCATCGACGCGTTCCGGTTCCTGGCCCGGGAGAGCGTGCTGGTCAACCAGCTCAGCGAGCAGCTGAAGGCGCGCCCGGAGGAGCTACCGGAGCGCGTCTCCGGCGTGGTGACCCGGCTGCGGGAGGCCGAGCGCGAGCTGGCCAGGCTGCGTTCGGCTCAGCTCCTGGAGTCCTCGGGACAGATCGCGGCCGCGGCGGAGAACATCGGCGGGGTCGCGCTCGTCGCGCACCAGGTGCCGGACGGGACCGACGGCGACGCCATGCGCAAGCTCGCGCTTGACGTGCGCGGCAGGATCCCCGCCCTGCAGCCGGCCGTCGTCATAATCGCCGGCGTCCCGGCCGACCGGCCGGTCGTGGTGATCGCCGTGAACGAGGCGGGCCGCGGATCCGGGCTGGCCGCGGGTACGCTGGTCGGTACCGCGGCCAGGGCGCTGGGCGGCGGTGGCGGCGGCAAGCCGGACATCGCGCAGGGCGGCGGCGCGCCGAACGCCGGCCCCGGCGCGGTAAATGCGGCATTTGAGGCTGTTCGTAGCGCATTGCGGGACAGCGGGCGAACTGGCGGGTAGCGTGTTTCCATGGTTTTGCGGACCGGTGACCCGGTGAGGCCAGGGGTGCGCCTGGCGGTCGACCCGGGCACGGTTCGCATTGGCGTGGCGCGCAGCGATCCAAGCGGCGTTCTCGCCACCCCGCTGACCGTGGTGCGGCGGGGCAAGGGCGACCTCGATGCCCTCGCCTCGCTCGCCGTGGCCGAGGAAGCAATGGAGATCTTGGTGGGCCTTCCCAGGTCCCTGTCTGGCCGTGAGGGCCCGGCCGCGTCCGCCGCGAAACAGTTCGCGGCGGACCTGGCAGCCCGGGTGGCGCCGCTCCCGGTGCGGCTCGTCGATGAGCGCTTCACCACCGCCACGGCGCATGACGCCTTGCGTCAGGGCGGTCACGACTCCCGGGCGCGGCGGCAGACTGTCGATTCCGCCGCTGCGGCGGTGCTGCTCGAAGCGGCGCTCGAGTCCGAGCGCCGCACCGGCCGCGTCCCCGGCGAACTGATAGGCCCCCAGCAGCCGGACGCTGACGTGCCCGGCGCCGCACGGGGGACCAGGCCCGCCGGGACCAGCCGGTGAACGGCGGCTTCGGCGCCGACAGCGGCCGCGGGCCGCGCCGCCCCGTCTCCGGCGGCCGCGACCCAGGTCGCGGATACGACGGCCGCGGATACGAGGGGTACGACGACAGGCGCGGCCAGGGGCACCCGGGGCCCGGTCAGCGGCCACGGCGCGACGATCCCGCGTGGCAGCAAGGGCAGCAAGGACAGCGGGGACAGCGGGGACAGCAGGGGCAGCCGCAAGGCCCGCCGCCCGGCCGCCCGGGTCAGCCCTACGGCCAGGCCCCCGGTCAACGCGGCCCGGCCCCCGGCCGGCCCGGCCCGGCCCCCGGCCCACGCGGCCAGGCTCCCGGGCAACGGCCCGATCAGGGACCTGCCCAAGGCCCTGAGCAGGCACCAGGCCGCGGACAGGCGTACGGCCCGCCGCAGCCAGGAATGCACGGTGCGCCGCCGCGCCGCGCGGCCGACGGCTACCCGCCCGAGGGGTACCAGGGCTGGGAGCCCGGCCAGCGCGACGAGTCGTTCCTGCCCGGCTTCGGCGGCCGGGACGACTTCGACGACGACCGCGGCCCCCGCCGCGGCCGGAGCGACCCCCGCGGCGGACGCCCCGGGCGAGGCCGCGAAACGTACGAAACGTACGAGGACACGTATGAGCGCCGCCGCCCGCGCCGCGGCGTGGTCCGCCGCCTGGCGCCATGGGTCGCGCTGCTGGTGATCGTCGTCCCGCTGCTGATCGGCGGCCTGTACATCTACCACCTCTACGAGAACAAGTACCATCCGGCCGACTACGCCGGCCCGGGCACCAGCCCGGCGGTCACCGTCCAGGTCAACTCCGGCGACACCGCGTTCAGCCTGGGACCGCGGCTGGTCCAGCTCGGCGTGGTCGCGAGCGCCCGCGCGTTCGAGCTGGCCGCCGAGCACAGCACCAACACGACGGGCCTCGAAACGGGCTTCTACAAGCTGAACCACCACATGCAGGCCAGCCTCGCGTACGCGGCGCTGCTCAACCCGAAGAACCGCATCCAGCTGACCGTCACGATCCCCGAGGGCAAGCGCGTCTCGCAGGTCATCCTCGCCCTCGCCAAGGCCACCTCCATTCCCGCGGCGGACTTCCAGAAAGTCATCGACAACCCGGCCCAGCTCGGCCTGCCGTCCTACGCCAAGGGCAAGGCCGAGGGCTACCTCTTCCCCGCTACCTACACGGTCGAGCCGAACGAGACGGCGCTGCAGATCCTGCAGGCCATGGTCCAGCGGTACGACGTCGAGGCGCAGCAGATCAACCTGCCCGCCGCCGCGAGGAAGGTGGGTCTCACCTCGGAGCAGGTGATCATCGAGGCCAGCATGGTGCAGGCCGAGGGCGGGTCGGTCAGCGACTACCGGATGATCGCCCGCGTGATCATCAACCGGCTGCGCGACGGCATGAAGCTCCAGTTCGACAGCGTCCTGCTGTACGGGCTCAACGCCTACGCCATCAACGTCACCGATCAGCAGATCGCCACGCCGGGGCCCTACAACGACTTCATGCACGCAGGGCTGCCGCCGACGCCCATCTCCAACCCGGGCGACGCGGCCATCCAGGGCGTGCTGCACCCGGCGCCGGGTCCCTGGCTCTACTTCCTGACCGTCACCGGCGGCAAGTCGCAGTTCTCGGCGACCCCGCTGGCCGGCCAGTAAGGGACCGGCCAGCGACTATGCAAGCTGATCGGGGGTGCGGGCCAGGGGGGATGGGGGGCGGGGAGCCCCCCATGCCGGAGGACCGTCCCCCGCGAGCCAACAGAGCCGCCGTTCTCGGCTCGCCCATCGCCCACTCGCTGTCGCCGGTGCTGCACACCGCCGCCTACCGGGCGCTCGGCCTCGACGACTGGACGTACCAGGCGATCAAGTGCGACGAGGCCGCGCTGGAGCCGTTCATCGTCTCCCGTGGCCCGGAATGGGCGGGCCTTTCCCTGACGATGCCGCTGAAGCGGACAGTGCTCCCGCTGCTGGACCACGTCGATCCGCTGGCGGCCGCCACCGGCGGGGCGAACACGGTGGTGTTCCGCGCGGACGGCAGGTACGGCTACAACACCGACGTGCAGGGCATCGTGGACGCGCTGACCGAGGTCGGCGCCCCGGCGCCGGGCGCCGTCGCGATCCTCGGCGCCGGCGCGACGGCCTGTTCGGCGCTCGCCGCCCTGCCCGAACTCGGCGCGAAGGGCGCGGACGTGGTCGTCAGGGACCCGTCCCGGGCGGCGGGCCTGCTCGCCGCCGCGGAGCGGCTCGGCCTGCGCGTCCGGCTGCGCCCGTTCGACGACCTGACCGCGGGCGACTTCGTCCCTGACCTGCTCATCTCCACCGTGCCCGCTAGAGCGGCAGATCATTATTCCGAACGTATGCGGCTGACTGCCAAGGCCCCCACCGCTCTTCTCGACGCCGTGTACGACCCCTGGCCGACCCCGCTCGCCGCGGCGGCCGCCGCCGCGGGCGCGGTGGTGGCGAGCGGCTTCGCGATGCTGCTGCACCAGGCGGCCGCCCAGGTCGAGCTCATGACCGGCAAGCCAGCCCCCCTGGAAGCCATGCGCGCCGCCGGCGAAGCCGAACTATCCCGCCGCGCCCCCCGCTAGCACGCCTCCCGCCGCTCCCGCCGCTCCCGCGGCTCCGGCATGCCGATTGCGCGATCGGCCCGCTCTAGGCAACGTTCCGGAACAAGGTGATTCTGCGGCGTGCCGAGTGCCGGTGATGTGGTTCACTGGCCCTCCGCGGCCGGTTCCCGGCCAGGGGTGCCCGGAATGCGGCTGTTGTGCGTGCGGCCTGCCGTTCTGATTGCGATTTCCGGTGCCATGGCGCGGGAATCTGCAATCAAAGCCTGGCGGATGCCGGGGAACGGGGCTTCACGTAACGGGAGATGAGGGTGTGAAACGGGCGGTGTGCCCGACACGCCGCAAACTCAGGTTGTTCCGGTGTGTTGCCCTAGCCTGGTCGATTGCGCAATCGACCACACTCCGCGCCGCTTCGGCACGGTGACGCGCGGCTTAGCGGGACGCGTTCGCCTGCTCTACCGCGTCGGCGCTGCGCGTGTCGCCGCGCTCGCGCAGGCCCGCGATCACGCCGGCCACGTCGGCCTCCGGCCGGTTCTGGCTGAGCTTGGCCTTGGCCTCGATCCGGGTGATCTCGAGCTCGATGCCGACGATGGCCCGCAGCTGGCCGTCGATGAACGCCCGCGGCGCGTCGTCCACCGACCACGGATGGGCGTTCCCCGCCTCGTGCTTGGCGGTGAGGCGGCGGACCAGGTTCTCCGTCCAGTCCGGGTCGTCGTGCACGACCAGCCGACCGTACACGTGCACGGTCACGTAGTTCCAGGTCGGCACGACCCGTCCGTGCTCGACCTTGGCCGCGTACCAGGTCGGCGTGATGTACGCGTCCGGGCCGCGGACGATCGCGAGCGCGTCCCCGGCAGCGGGCAGCTTCCACTGGTCGTTGTTCCTGGCGAGGTGCCCGTGCAGCGCTCCGTGCTCGCCGGCCTCCGGCACGTAGACGAACGGCAGCATGGTCGCCACCAGCCCCTCCGCCGTCAGCGTGATCAGGTCCGCCGCCCCGTGGTTGCGCAAGAGCCCGCCGACCGCCGCCTCATCCGGCGCGAAATGAGCTGGGATGTACATACCGCCAGCTTATGCGAGCATGCCGGGATTGGTTATCTGCGGAAACAGTCGGAAACATAGCCGTCACCTGCTGAAATAGACGTGGAACAGCAGGTGTCTACGCTGGAGGTCGTGGCGGACATTTTCGATGGTTACCGGCTCGCCGAGGCCTGGGACGAGATGTTCGCGGCCCCCGGCAAACCCCGCGCGGCCTACGACGCGCTGGTCTCGGTGCTGCAGCCGATGGACCCGGGTGAGCTGCGGTTCCGCGCCGACCAGCTCGCACGGGTGTTCACCGACCGGGGAGTGACCTACGACTACGCGGGGGAGGAGCGGCCCTTCCCGCTCGACCTGATCCCGCGGGTCATCGACGCCGTCGAGTGGGACCTGGTCGCCCGCGGCGTCCGGCAGCGGGTCCGCGCGCTTGAGGCGTTCCTCGCCGACGTGTACGGTCCAGGCCGCGCCCTCGACGACGGCGTGGTCCCGTGGCGCCTCGTCTTCACGAGCGAGAAGTTCCGCCGCGAAGTCGCCGGCATCGTCCCGCCGAACGGCGTGCGGGTGCACGTCGCCGGCATCGATCTCGTCCGGGACGAGAACGGCAAGTTCCGGGTGCTCGAGGACAATGTGCGCGTCCCGTCCGGGGTGAGCTACGTGATCGAGAACCGGCTCGCCATGACCCGCACCTTCCCGGCGCTGTTCGCCGAGCAGCGGGTGCGCGAGGTGGACGAGTACCCGTCCCGGCTGCTCGGCGCCCTCCGCGCGGCGGCCCCGCACGGCGTCGTCGACCCGTTCGTCGTCGTCCTCACCCCTGGCGTCCACAACGCCGCGTACTTCGAGCACACGCTGCTCGCCCGGCTGATGGGCGTGGAGCTGGTGGAGGGACGCGACCTGTTCTGCTGGCGGAACCGGGTGTACGTGCACACGACTCACGGCAGAAGGCCGGTCGACGTGATCTACCGGCGGGTGGACGATGACTGGCTCGATCCGATGCACTTCCGGCCGGAATCGCTGCTCGGCTGCCCCGGGCTGATCAACGCCGCGCGGGCCGGCCACGTGACGATCGCCAACGGCATCGGCAACGGGGTGGCCGACGACAAGCTCATCTACACGTACCTGCCCGACCTCATCAGGTACTACCTGGGCGAGGAGCCGATCCTCGAGAACGTGGAGTCCTACCGCCTCGACGACCCGGACGTCCTCGCCTGGGTGCTCGCCTCGCTCGACCAGCTGGTGCTGAAGCCGGTGGACGGCGCCGGCGGCGCCGGCATCGTCATCGGCCCGCGGGCCGCGCCCGGGCAGCTGGCCGTCCTGCGGGACAAGGTCGCCGAGAACCCGCGCCGCTGGGTGGCGCAGCGGCCGGTGGCGCTGTCCACCTCTCCGGTCCTGGTGGGGGAGAAGCTGGCGCCGCGGCACATCGACCTGCGGCCGTTCGCGGTCAACGACGGCACCGACGTCTGGGTCCTGCCCGGCGGCCTGACACGCGTCGCCCTTCCCGAGGGCGAGCTCGTCGTGAACTCGAGCCAGGGCGGAGGATCCAAGGACACGTGGGTGATAACCACCGCCCGTTCGGGACAATCCCAAAGCCAGTCCCAGACGCAGGCAGCGATGATAACAGCAAGAGGCAACGGCCCGGAGATGGTGGCGATCGGGAGGCAGAGCGGGCCCGATCAGTGAACAGCGAGCTGCTCAGCCGGATCGCCGAGACCCTCTACTGGACCGGACGGTACGTGGAGCGCGCCGACGACACCGCGCGTCTGATCGACGTCTACGTGCACCGGATGCTCGGCGAGTCCGGGCCGGGGTCCGACACGGCGTGCCGCGCGCTGTTCGGCATCCTGGGGGTGCCGGCCGAGGCCGGCACGGACCTGGATATCGGCGTGGTGCTGTTCCGGCTCGTCTACGACGCGCACAGCCCGAGCGCGATCGCCGGGGCCATGCTCGGCGCGCGGGCCGGCGCCCGCGGCATCCGCGAGGTCATCTCCAGCGAGATGTGGGAGTGCCTGAACGTCACCGCGCACGGCCTGGCCGGGCAGCGGCGGGCGGCCGAACGGCTCGGACCGCACGTCTACCTGCGGTTCATCAGGGAGCGGGCCGCGCTGTTCTTCGGCCTCGCCGACTCGACGATGAGCCACGACGACGCGTGGCGGTTCCTCGTGCTCGGCCGCAGCCTGGAGCGCGCGGACATGACCGCCCGGCTGCTGCTCGCCCGGATGTCCGCCCCGGACGACCTCGGCTGGCCGGTGCTGCTGCGCGCGTGCGGCGCGCACGAGTCGTTCATCCGCACCCACGGCTGGGCCGCCGAGCCCGCGCGGGTCGCCGAGTTCCTGCTGCTCGACCGGCTGTTCCCGCGGTCGGTCGTGCACGCGCTCGCCACCGCGGAGGAGTGCCTGGCCGACCTGTCGCCAGGCCCCGTCCGGATGGGGATCGACGATCCCGCGCGTCGGCCGGTCGGCACGCTGCGGACCAGGCTTGAGTACGCTGACCCGAAGCAGCTTCCGTCCCAGTTGCCGGAACTGCTGAGCACTCTGCAGGAGACCTGCGTGCAGGCGAGTGAGGCGATCGCCAAGCGGTACTTCCAGTACCAGTCCCCGGTCGCCTGGGAACGGGACGGCTAAGCGTGGGCTGGCGGCTGCGGATTGAGCACACTACCAGCGTCAAGTACGCGGGCCCCGTGCTGACCTCGTTCAACGAGGCGAGGATGACGCCCTTGACGCTGCCCACGCAGACCACGCTGGAGTCGCGCGTAACGGCCGGTCCCGGCGTGCCGGTGTGGACATACAACGACTACTGGGGCACCTACGTCAGCGTGTTCGACCTGCCCGATCCGCACGACGGCCTGCTGATCCGCGCCGTCGCCACCGTGGAGACGGAGGAACCCGCCGGCATCCCGGAAGACGGACGGCTGGACTGGGAGCCGCTGCGCGGCGTCGCGTCCGAGGGACGGCTCCTGGAGTTCATGATGCCCACCGCCCTGACCACGGTGACACCGGAGATCGCCGCGGCGGTGACCGGCGACCTGCGGAGCGTCTCGCCGGACGAGGCGGCCGGTGAGATCTCCTCCCGGGTCCGCGAGCGGGTGAGCTACATGCCCGGCGCCACCGGCGTCCGCACCGATGCCCAGGAGGCCTGGGACAAGGGCCAGGGCGTCTGCCAGGACATGGCGCATGTCACGGTCGCGCTGATGCGCGCCGCCGGGCTGCCCGCCCGCTACGTCTCCGGTTACCTGCACCCGAACAGGTCGGCCGAGCCGGGCAGCACCGCGGTCGGGCAGAGCCACGCGTGGGTGGAGTACTGGGCCGGATCGTGGACCGCCCTCGACCCGACCAGCGGCGCGCCGGTGGGGGAGCGGCACGTGGTGGTGGCCCGCGGCCGCGACTACGCCGACGTCCCGCCGCTGAAGGGCATCTACCACGGCCCCCCGGAAAGCGCCATGGACGTCACCGTCGAGGTAACCCGGCTAGCCTGAGCCCCCGGACGCGTCATCAACGACGCGTCATCAACTAGGAAAGGTCCCGGCAGTTCGGGACCAATGCCCGGGCCGTGAGCGCGCCGGGCGCCGGATGCTAGTGACCATGGCGGTAAGCGAACGTAACCCGATCCCGCGCTTTGACGACGACTACAGCCGAGCCGCCGCCGAGAAGCGCGTGGAGTTCATCAGCGCGGCCGCCAGCGCCCGGCCGGCGCATATCGGCAAGTACTCTTTCGAACCGGCCGCTGTCGCCGGGAACGTGGAGAACTTCATCGGCGCCGCTCAGGTGCCGATCGGGATCGCCGGCCCGCTGCTGATAGACGGTGAGCACGCGCGGGGAGAGTTCTACGTACCGCTGGCGACGACCGAGGGGACGCTGGTCGCCAGCTACAACCGGGGCATGAAGCTGCTGCACGCCGCGGGCGGCGTAAAGACCACCGTGATGGATGACCGGATGCAGCGGGCGCCGGCGTTCGGCTTCGACAGCGCGAGAGAGGCCAGGACCTTCGGGCAATGGGTAACGGCCTGCTTCGATGACATCAAGCGGCAGGCGGACGCGACCACCCACGCCGGTCATCTGCAGGACATCGAGCAATTCTCGGGCAGCAAGTTCATCTTCCTCCGGTTCAATTACACGACGGGGGACGCCGCGGGGCAGAACCTGACGGGCAAGGCGACGGCGCGGGCGTGCGACTGGATCCTGGGGCACTACCCTGGCGTGCGCCAGTTCTGCCTTGAGGCCAACCTGGCCACGGATAAGAAGAGCTCGCAGATAAACATCCTGGACACCCGCGGCAAGCGGGTCACGGCGGAGGCCACGATCCCGGCGGACCTGATCCGTGAGATCATGCACACCACCCCGGAACAGATGTTCCGCGCCCGCCAGCTCTCGAACCTCGGCGGCCTGATGTCCGGTGTGAACAACAACGGCAATCACTCCGCCAACGGGATCGCGGCGATATTCATCGCAACCGGCCAGGACGTCGCGAACCTGGCCGAGTCGTCGGCCGCGCTCGTGTACGCCGAACTGCTCGCCGACGGCGCCTACTACTACTCGATCACGATCCCTGCCCTGATCGTCGCCACCTACGGCGGCGGCACCGGGCTGCCTACCCAGCGCGAATGCCTGGAGCTCCTCGGCTGCTACGGCACCGGCAAGGTGCGCAAGTTCGCCGAGATCGTCGCCGCCACCACCCTGTGCGGCGAACTGTCACTGGGCTCGGCGGTCGTCGCCGGGGAATGGGTCGGTGCCCATGAGCGGCTCGGCCGCAACCGGCCCTAGTTTTTTTCGCCTGAGCAGAGAGAGGGGGCGTCATGGACAGGCTGAAGCCACTTGACGCCGTGTTCATCGACGCGGAGGACGAGGACCGGCACACCTCGATGGCGATCGCGTCCACTGCGGTGTTCGAGGGTCCGGCGCCGTCCTACGAGGAGTTCCTGGCCTACATTGCCGGGCGCCTGCCGCAGGCGACGCTTTACCGGCGGAAACTCCGCACGGTGCCGTTCCGCCTCGGCCGGCCGGTCTGGGTCGAAGACCCGGACTTCGATCTCCGCTATCACGTCCGGCGGACCGCCCTGCCCGAGCCCGGCGGGGACCAGCAGCTCGCCGACCTGATGGCGCGGGTGATGTCGCAGCGGCTCGACCGCGATCACCCGTTGTGGGAGTACTGGCTAATCGAAGGGCTCGCCGGCGGCCGCTGGGCGCTGATTTCCAAGGTGCACCACTGCATGGTCGACGGGGTTTCCGCCACCGACCTGTACCGCGTGATCTTCGAGCTCACGCCCGAGCCCTTCCCGCTGCCCGCCGCCGACGACCGGCCGGCCGGCGCCGAACCGTCGGCTGTCTCGCTCGCCGCGCAGGCTGCCTTGGACCTGGCCACGCTGCCAGCGCGGCAAGCTCTCGCGGTGGGCCGTGCCGTGGTCAGTCCCGGTCGTGCCTTCCAGCAGGCCGCTGACATGGCGCGGGCCATCGCGAAGATGGCGCCGGCGATACGGCCAGCGGCCAGATCCTCCCTGAGCGGGCAGATCGGCGGGCAACGCCGGTACGCCATGGCCCGCGCGTCCTTGGATGACATCAAGACGGTCAAACGCGAGCTGGGCGGCACGGTGAACGACGTCGTGCTGGCCACGATCAGCGGCGGCCTTCGCGCGCTCCTGATCGCCAGGGGCGAGCTGCCCGAACCGCATGAGGTACCGTCGCTGGTTCCCGTCTCGCTACGAGCGCAGGGCGAAGAGAGCATCTACGACAACCGCGTGTCGGCGCTCATCGCGGACCTCCCGGTCCATATCGCCGACCCGGTGGAGCGGCTCATGGCTGTCCGCACCGAGCTGGAGTCCCTGAAGGAGAGCAAGGAAGCGCTGCTCGGCGAGGCCCTGGTCAGCCTGGGCAGCTACAGTCCCTACCTGCTCCAGTCGTGGTGGATCAGGCGGGTGCTCGGGCTGCCCCAGCGGGAGATCGTCACGGTCACCACGAACGTGCCAGGTCCCCAGCAGACGCTGTACGGAATGGGCCACCGCCTCGTGGAGATCATCCCCTACGTTCCCATCGCCAACACGGTGCGTATCGGCATTGCGATCTTCTCGTACTGCGGGAACGTCACGTTCGGCCTGACCGGCGACTTTGCCGCCAATCCCGACCTCGACGTGCTTGCCCAGGGCATCGAGGACGGCGTGGCGGAGCTGGTGGCCGCCGCCAAGCATTCAGCCTAGCCGCCAAGCATTCAGCCTAGGAGAGGCCGCGGCGGCTCCGGCGGTTCGCCGTCCGCCCAGGCGCGGTCGAGGAACCCGCTGATCTCGTCGGTCAGGCGGCCAGGCCGCACCCACAGCTCCGCGAAGGTGCGAGTCCGGATCAGCCTGGCGTCAGGAAGCTGATTGGTGAGCCGTTCCGCGTCCTTGAAGGAGTGGATCAGGTCGATCCCATGCCCCAGGACAAGCGCCGGCGCCTTGATGGTCCGGCGCTGGTCGATGGTCGGGGCGATGGGCCCGAGCAGGATGCCATGCAGAACGGAGGCGATTTCCACCGGATCGTTCGAGGTGGCGTTCATGAGCGCGTCGATCGCGTCGATCCCACAGCGGGGGAGCAGGGCCATGGCCCGCGAGGCCAGCCGCATGACGGGACGGGCGTAGTGCGCCTCCAACAGCAATGGGACGAATGTCAGCGCCGCCGCCGGGGCGGCACGCTCGAGCACGGGCATTTCCAGGACCAGGCCGCGGACCCTCTCCGGTGCCCGCACCGCGGTGAACAGGCTCACGTTGGTGCCAAGCGAGACCCCGCCGAGCACCACCTGGTCGGCGCCGAGTTCGTCCAGCAGGCAGAGCACCTGGTCGGCGTAAAGATCCATCCGGTGCGAGGCGGCGCGCCGGGGCTTGTCGCTGCGGCCATGCCCCAGCAGGTCAAGCAGCACGACCCGGTTGCCGCGGGCAGCCAGCCTGCGGGCCAGGCCGCGGCCTAGGCTGGCGTCGAACAGCAGGGCGTGGAGCCACACGAGCACCCTGTCGCCCGAGCCGTAGACCTCATAGGACAGCTGGTAGTCACCATAGGCCAGCGTGCGCTGCGTACCTTCGGGATCCGGTTCCGGATCTACCACGGTGACACGGGCGCCGGGCTGGCCGGGCCGGGTTAGGGTTGTCTTCATTGACACATTCGCCCCCTAAGGGCGTTATTCGAACCAGCCACCACAAGTATACGAAATTTTCGCGGGTCAGGGGCCGGCGGCCGGGCCGGGCAGCCAGGAATGGCGTGCTTTGAGGACCTTCGGTCCTAGCCGTCCGGCTCCTCCGCGGCTAGCTTGCAGGCAAGCGTAAGAGCAAGCTTGAACCTGTACCTGGGGGGCCGCGATGCAGGAATTCTCTGTGCCCGTGGCATACGTAGTACAGCCCGATGACAACATCACCGACGATGTCTTCGGGAATGCGCAGGACTGGCCCGACACGGTCGGCCTGAAACGCCGGACCAGTGTCGGCTGGATGCCGGTGACCTGGCATGATTTCGCCGCCGAGGTGCGCGACATCGCCGCCGGCCTTATCGCCGTCGGCGTCAGGCCAGGCGACCGCGTGGGACTGATGTCGCGCACGCGGTTCGAGTGGACGCTCCTCGACTACGCGATCCTGACCGCGGGCGCCGTCATCGTGCCGATCTACCCGACCTCCTCGCTGGAACAGGTCGAGTGGATCCTCGGCGACTCGGGCGCCGTCGCCGTCGTGGTCGAGACCGACGCGCACGCGGCGATCCTCGCCGAAGCGCGAGCCGACCTGCCGGGGCTCGCGCATGTGTGGCAGATCGATGGCAGCCGGTTCGGCGGAATCGCCGAGCTCAAGGCGGGCGGTGCCCAGGTCACGATGCGCCAGGTCGAGGAACGGCGCAGGAGCCGCGGGGCCGACGACCTCGCCGAGATCGTCTACACCTCGGGTACGACGGGCCGTTCGAAAGGCTGCATGCTGAGCCACAGGAACATCATCGCCAACACCCGCAACTGCATGCAGAATGATGGTTTCCCGAAGGTCTTCAACGAGCACCACTCCACGCTGTTGTTCCTGCCGCTGGCGCACAGCTACGCCCAGCTCATCCAGTACGGCGCGGTTTATTCGCGCACTGTCCTGGGGCTGACCGACATGGCCGACGCCGTAGCCGAGTTGCCGGCCTTCAAGCCCACGGCGGTCCTGTCCGTGCCGCGGGTCTGGGAAAAGGCGTATAACAGCGCCAAGCGCCAGGCCGCTGCCGGAGGGCACGGCAAGATCTTCGCGAACGCGGAGGCCACCGCTGTCGCCTATAGCCAGGCGCTGGACGCCGGCGGTCCTGGTCTGGCGCTCCGTCTGAAGCACCTTCTGTACGACCGGCTCGTCTACGGCAAGTTGCGGGCGGCGCTCGGCGGCAAGGTCCAGTACACGTGGAGCGCGGCCGCCCCGCTCGGCACGCACTTGGGGCACTTCTTCCGCGGGTGCGGCGTCAACGTGCTCGAGGGCTACGGCCTGACCGAGACCAGCCCCGCGACGAACTCGAACACGCCCGACGCGCAGAAGATCGGCACCGTGGGCCGGCCGATCCCCGGGTGCACCATCAGGATCGCGCCGGATGACGAGATCCTCGTCAAAGGCCACATGGTCTTCCAGGGCTACTGGAACAACGAGGCCGCCACCAAGGAGATGATCGACACCGACGGCTGGCTGCATACCGGGGACATCGGCGCGCTCGACGACGAGGGGTACCTGACGATCACCGGGCGCAAGAAGGACCTCATCATCACCGCGGCCGGCAAGAACGTCGCGCCCGCCGTGCTCGAAGACCGGGTACGCGCCCACTGGCTGGTCAGCCAGTGCCTGGTGGTGGGGGACGGGAAACCCTACATCGCGGCGCTCGTGGCCGCCGACCCGGAGACGCTCGCCCAGTGGAAGGCCGACAACGGCAAGCCGGAAGCGGCGACCATCACCGAACTCCGTGATGACCCCGCGCTGCGGGCGGAGATCCAGTCTGCTGTCAACGAGGCCAACAAGGCCGTGTCGCAGGCTGAGGCGATCAAGAAGTTCGCCATCCTCAGCGAGGATCTCACCGAGGCGGGCGGGCAGCTGACGCCGACGCTCAAGGTACGCCGCAGCTTCGTCGTGGAGCGGTACGCGGCCCAGATCGAATCCTTGTACGGCGCCGCCGTCGGCCCATAGCCTGTCAGGCGGAGATACCGCTGTGGTCCGGACCGCTGTCGCCTGGCCTGACGGCGCCGCGCCATTCGCTGGCGAGGAGGCCGAGGATCGCCACGTCGGCGAAGGCGTCATCGGCCCAGGCGGCTCCCCGGAGCGTGCCTTCCCGCGTGAAGCCGGCCCGGGCCGCGACGGCGATCATCGCCTCGTTGTCGGCGAGCGTCTCGATCTGCAGCCGGTGCATCCCGCGGACCGCGAACCCGTAGCGGCACAGCAGCCGGACCGCGTCCGCGCCGAGCCCGTGCCCGCGGAAAGCCGGGCGCAGCGAGACCCCGATGTGCGCGTCGCGGTTGTGCGCGTCGATGTCCCACAGCAGCGCCTCCCCGGCGAGTTCCTCGGTGGCGAGTTCCTCGGTGGCGAGCCGGACGACCGAGAAGACGGCCACGTCATCGGACGGCTCGCTCAACGCGAACGGGGACGACGGAGAACCCGGCGGAATCGGCTGCCAGGGACGGGAGTCCGCGCGCATCCGCGTCGCCACGTCGTCGTACAACTCGGCGTGCAGTACCGGGACATCACTGACATGCCTGGCCCGCAGCCCGGCCACCTTCCCGCGCAACATGCGACGTTCCTACCGGACACCGCCGCGCGCGGCAAGCCATAGGCATGAGCGGGCCGATCGCGCAATCGACCACACTAAAGCGTGTCGATCGCGCAATCGACATCCCGCTATAGGCGTGAGCAGGCATGAGCGGGCAACCCGCTATAGGCTTGAGCCGGACCGCCGTTAGGTAGGGGTAGCGTTAGCGGGAATACCACTGTGGTCCGAATTGCTGTTACTCTTGGTCGCTGACCGGTCTGGTGCGCAGGCACCGGACGTGCAAGCGGAGGACCACCTCCCACCTGGCTGGCCTGATGGCTGGCGGGTCTGGCCGCAGCCGGCCGCCCAGCGCGCGTGCGCAGCACGTGTGCGGCGGTGACAGGCTCGCGGCGCGGCATGGTCCCCAGCGGAAGCTGGGCGATGGTGCCGTTGTTGTGGTAGCCCCGCGGGCATGCGCCTGGCGGGGCTTTTCCGTCCGGCGGGGTCGCGGCACAAGCCGCCGGAAAGGCCGGCGGCGATAGATGGGCTCTGGAGGTCACATCAGCGCCGAAACGCGTGTCAATGAGCGCATCCGCGCTCCGGAGGTCCGGCTTGTCGGTCCGAAGGGGGAGCAGATCGGGATCGTCTCGATTAACGAGGCGCTCCGGCTCGCCCAGGAGGCTGACCTCGATCTGGTCGAGGTTGCCCCGACCGCGCGGCCCCCGGTCTGTAAGCTCATGGACTACGGAAAGTTCAAGTACGAGTCCGCGGTCAAGGCCAGGGAATCGCGCAAGAATCAGACGCAGACGATCGTCAAGGAGATCAAGCTCCGCCCGAAGATCGACCCGCACGACTACGGCACCAAGAAGGGCCACGTCGAGCGGTTCCTGAAGGCCGGGGACAAGGTCAAGGTGACGATCATGTTCCGCGGACGCGAGCAGTCCCGGCCGGAACTCGGCTTCCGCCTCCTGCAGAAGCTGGCCGACGACGTGGGCGAGCTTGGCTTCGTCGAGTCGCAGCCCAAGCAGGACGGCCGGAACATGATCATGGTGATCGGCCCGCACCGGAAGAAGGCCGAGAGCAGGGCCGAGCGCAGTGCACAGCAGGCAGCCACGCAAGCGCGCCAGGTCCCGAGCCCGCGCAGCGAAGCGGCGGCTCCGGCGCCGAGCGACGCGTAAGCGAGGCTTAGAGCCGGGCGGCACCGCCCGGCTCCGCCCTGCGGCCCCCCGCGGGCCGCAGGGCAAGATGATGCTGTCCCCGGGAGGGTTACGGGGGCTAACACGGATTGGAGACGACGGCGACCATGCCGAAGATGAAGACGCACACCGGCACCGCCAAGCGGTTCAAGGTCACCGGCAGCGGCAAGATAATGCGGCTGCGTGCCAACCGCCAGCACATGTTTGAGCACAAGTCTTCCCGGGTCACGCGCCGCCTGTACGGCGCTGTCGAGGTCTCGCCGGCCGATGTCCGGGAGATCAAGAAGCTGCTCCGCAAGTAAACCCCGCCTTTAACCGGGGGGTGCGGGGGGCCGGCCTCCCGCGAGCAACGCGAGCAAGCAGAGATACCGAGGAGATAGAACGATGGCACGCGTAAAGCGATCGCTGAACGCCAAGAAGAAGCGCAGGGTTGTCCTTGAGCGCGCGAGCGGCTACCGGGGCCAGCGGTCGCGGCTCTACCGCAAGGCCAAGGAGCAGGTCCTCCACTCGATGACCTACGCCTACCGCGACCGCAAGGACCGCAAGGGCAACTTCCGCCGCCTGTGGATCCAGCGCATCAACGCCGCGGCGCGGGCGAACGGCATGACCTACAACCGTTTTGTGCAGGGACTCAAGGCGGCCGGCGTGGAGGTTGACAGGCGGGTCCTCGCGGACCTCGCGGTCAGCGACGAGACGGCCTTCGCCGCGCTGGTCGAGGTGGCCCGCAAGGCGCTTCCCGAAAGCGCCGGCGCGGCGGCCTGACTGGCCGCCGGTCCATTAGCAGCCAAAGGGACAGTTCCCTGACGATCAGCGACTACCGCAGCGCGAGCTCGGCGCGGCTCAAGGCGGCCCGCCGGCTGACCAAACGGGCGCTCAGGCAGCGCGAGCGGGCCTTCCTCGCGGAGGGCCCGCAAGCTGTATCCGAGGCGCTCGCCACCGGCGCGCGCGTCACCGGCCTGTTCATCACCGCGCCCGCGCAGGCAAGACACGCCGACCTGGTAAGAACGGCCGCGGACGCCGGGATCGACGTCCAGGTGGTCAGCGGCGAGGTGATGAGCGAGCTCGCGCAGACCGTCACCCCGCAGGGCCTGCTCGCGGTCTGCGACTTCGTCGACGTCCCGCTCGAGCGGGTCGCCGCGGCCAGGCCGCGGCTCGTCGCGCTGCTGGCGAACGTCCGTGACCCGGGCAACGCCGGCACCGTCTTGCGCACCGCCGACGCGGCGGGCGCGGACGCGGTCGTCTTCGCCGACGCCTCGGTCGACCTGTACAACAGCAAGTGCGTGCGGGCCAGCGCCGGCAGCCTGTTCCACCTGCCCGTGGTCGCCGGGACGAGGCTCACCGAAGCGGTCACCGCGCTCAAGGGCGCCGGCCTGCGGATCGTCGCGGCCGACGGCCGGGCGGGCGCGCGCCTGGACGACCCCAGGACCCGCGCGGTCCTGGGCGCCCCGACCGCGTGGCTGTTCGGCAACGAGGCGTGGGGACTCCCGGCGGAGCTAGCCGCCCTCGCCGACGAGTCCGTGGCGGTGCCGATCTACGGCCGTGCGGAGAGCCTGAACCTGGCCGCCGCGGCGGCGGTGTGCATGTACACGTCCGCGTCCGCGCTCCGCGCCGGCACGGATGCGTTAAATCAGCTGTTCCGTCAGTAAATCTCTTGTATCCGCCATGGGCAGAACGCACCGGGAACGCGCTGCGAACTATTATGATTACATCGCGTTGCGCGTCTTAATGATGAGTGAAGAAAGTCCGTGGCACAGGGTATTTGGATTACAACGTAGAGAAATCCGATGTCCGGGTCTGTCGTTGAGCGGGTTCGCGCGCTAGAGTCTGATCACATTCCGTCACCCGCACCCGGAACGAGCCAGGCACTGGCCGTTTGATGCGGCCCTGCCGGACGGAGGCGTCGCAGTCGTGGAGGACAACACAGCGAGCCGGGGTACTCCCGGCGGGTCTGGTCATGAGGCCTTGACGGCCGCCCAGGCTCTGATGGCTGACGAGCTCCCCGACGGGCTAGTGGTCGCCGACGACGTCGGCCGCGTGATCGTCTTCAACCGCGCGGCGGCCAGGCTCACGAGCATCGCCGCCGAAGAGGCCATCGGCAAGTTCGTCTCCGACGTTCTGCCCTTCCGTGACGACGACACCAGGGACTGGTGGGTGTTCGTCGACCCGTACCACGGTCTCGCCACCCGCACGCGGCACCCCGAGCAGAGCCTTTACCTGACCGACGGCACCGAGCTCCTGGTCTCCGTCGGCTACGTGCGCGACGGCCGCTATGGCCCCGTCCGCCGTCTCGTGATCTCCATCAGGGGCGCCCAGCAGCGCGCGCGGCTCGAGCGCAGCCGCGCCGAGCTCGTCTCGACCGTCGCCCACGAGCTGCGCTCTCCCCTGACCTCCGTCAAGGGGTTCACCGCCACGCTGCTGGCCAAGTGGGGCCGGTTCACCGACGACCAGAAGCGGGTCATGCTCGAGACCGTCAACGCGGACGCCGACCGGGTCACCCGGCTGATCACCGAGCTGCTCGACGTGTCGCGGATCGAGTCCGGCCGGATGGAAGTGCACCGGCAGCTGGTCGACATACCGGAGCGGGCCGGGAAGATCATCGCCGGCCGGGTGGCGGCCGGCGAGCCCGAGGAGCGGTTCCGCCTGGAGGCGAAGCCGGACCTGCCCGACACCTGGCTCGACGCCGACAAGATCGACCAGATCCTCGGCAACCTCGTGGAGAACGCTGTCCGGCACGGGGCTGGTATCGTGACGGTCGTGGTAGAGCGCGCGCGTACCGGCGGCGACCAGGCGGAAGCGGTCGCCGTGGCGGTGCGCGACCAGGGGGAGGGGATCCCCCCGGAGATGGCGCCGCGGGTGTTCCGCCAGTTCTGGCGCGGAAAGCGCCGCGGCGGCACCGGCCTTGGCCTGTACATCGTGAAGGGCCTCGTCGAGGCGCTCGACGGCGAGATCACCGTGGACCGCGCGCCCGGCGGCGGCGCGGAGTTCCGATTTATCGTGCCCGCCGGTGCGCCCGTCGCGCAGGCGTTAACGCCGCGCGAGCCGCGCGCCAGCGGGCGATCGCAGGCCTCGCCACGCGGTAAGGCCGGCTATCCCGGTAGGGTCAGGTGTGCTGGATGACAGGCGCCACCTTCCGTTCGGGATGAAAATCCGCCACCTGAACCTGTCGCGGGCCTTCCAGCTGTCGTACGGCCTCTAGGAAGCGAAAGATGTCCGCACCCAACAAAAGCTACGACCCGGTCGCGGTGACTGCCTTGTCCCCAGAAGAGATCGAGCGCGCCCTCGACGCCGCGCTCACCGCCATCGCCGGGGCGAGAACCCTCGATGAGCTCAAGGAAGCGCGGCTCGCGCACGCCGGCGACAAGGCGCCGCTGACGCTGGCGAGCGCGGAGATCGGCGCGCTGCCGCCGGAGGCGCGCGCCGACGCCGGCCGCCGCACCGGCGCCGCGAAGGCGCGCATCAAGAACGCGCTGACGCAGCGCCAGGCGGAACTCGAGCGAGAACGCGACGAGAGCGTGCTGGTCACCGAGAAGGTCGACGTCACGCTCCCGTTCGACGAACAGCAGCGGGGCGCGCGGCACCCGGTCACGATGACCGCCGACCGGCTCGCCGACGTGTTCGTCGCGATGGGCTACGAGGTCGCCGACGGCCCCGAGGTCGAGGCCGAGTGGTACAACTTCGACGCCCTCAACATCCCGCCGGACCACCCGGCGCGTGAGATGCAGGACACCCTGTTCGTCGCGGGGCCGCCAGGGGGGGACGGGGGGACGGGCAGTCCCCCCATGTGGGGGGCCACCGGGGGGTCGCCGCCCGGGGGGTCGCCCCCCGGGGGCGAGCAGAGCTCAGGCATGGTGCTGCGCACCCATACCTCCCCGGTGCAGATCCGGTCCCTGCTCACCCGCCCGCTGCCGCTGTATGTGGTGAGCCCTGGCCGGGTGTACCGGAACGAGGCGGTCGACGCCACCCACCTCCCCGTCTTCTACCAGATCGAGGGGCTGGCCGTGGACGAGGGGCTGACCATGGCCGACATGCGCGGTGCGATCCAGGCGTTCGTGGACGCGCTGTTCGGCGCCGGACTGCGCACGAGGCTGCGCCCGGACTACTTCCCGTTCACCGAGCCGTCCGGCGACGTGTCCATGGAGTGCCACGTCTGCCGGGGCGAATCGGTCAAGCCGGGCGCCGACCCCTGCCGGGTCTGCCGCTCGCAGGGCTGGATCGAGATCGCCGGCTGCGGGATGGTCAACCCCCGCGTGCTCGTGGCCTGCGGCATCGACCCGGACCGGTACAGCGGGTTCGCGTTCGGGCTCGGGATCGAGCGAGCGCTGATGCTCGCGCACGGCGTGTCCGACATCAGGGACACCGTGGACGGCGACGTGCGGTTCAGCCGCGCCTTCGGCACGGAGATCTAGGAGACCAGCGATGCGGGTACCCATTTCCTGGCTGCGCGCCTACGCGCCGATCCCGGCCGAGACGGACGCCGCCGACGTCGGCAGGCGGCTCACCGCCGCGGGCCTCGAGGTCGAGGCCGTCGAGCCGGCCGGCCACGACATCCGCGGCGTGGTGGTGGGCCAGGTGCTCACGATCGAAGAGCTCGCCGAGTTCAAGAAGGCCATCAGGTACTGCCGGGTGGCGATCTCGGAGGATCAGCTCGGGCAAGACCCGGAGACAGCCGCCGGCGTGATCTGCGGCGCGGCCAACTTCGCGGCCGGGGACCGGATCGCCTTCGCCCAGCCCGGCGCCGTGCTGCCCGGGGACTTCGCGATCGGCGCGCGCAAGACCTACGGCCGTGTGTCCGAGGGCATGATCTGCTCCGCCAAGGAGCTGGCGATCGGCGACGACCACACCGGGATCCTGGTGCTGCCGCCCGACGCGCCGCTCGGCGCCGACTTCGTCGAGTACGCGCACCTCAAGGACGACGTCCTCGAGATCACCGTGACCCCGGACCGCGGCTACGCGGTCAGCGTCCGCGGCGTGGCGCGCGAGCTGGCCACCGCGTACGAGGTGCCGTTCACCGACCCGGCGCACACCTTCGTGCCCGGCGAGGACGCCCAGCGCGGCGACGAGGCAGACGAGGTGAACGCCCAGGTGTGGCCGGCCAGCATCGCCGACCCCACCGCCTGCGACCGGTTCGTGCTGCGCGAGGTCCGCGGCTTCGACCCGCACGCTAAAACCCCGCTGTGGATGCGGGTGCGGCTGGCGCGCTCCGGCGTGCGCACCGTCTCGCTGGCCGTGGACGTGACCAACTACCTGATGCTCGAACTCGGCCAGCCGCTGCACGCGTTCGACCGGTCCAAGCTGAACGGTCCCATCGTCGTCCGCCGTGCCCGCCCCGGCGAGACCCTGGAGACGCTGGATCACGTCACGCGCACGCTCCACCCCGACGACATCCTGATCACGGACGACGACGGCCCGATCTCGATGGCCGGCACGATGGGCGGCCGCAGCACCGAGATCGACGAGAACTCCACCGACATCGTCATCGAGGGCGCGCACTTCGACGCGGTCGGCACCGCCAAGATGAGCCGCAGGCACCGGCTGCACAGCGAGGCGTCCTACCGGTTCGAGCGCGGTGTGGACAGGGAGCTGCCGCTGCCCGCCACCGCCCGGGCGGCCGCGCTGCTGGCCGCGCTCGGCAACGCCACCGTGGTGCCCGGCTGCACGCACGCGGAAGTCCCCGTCGAGCCCGTGACGATCGCGATGGCGGCCGACTACCCGGACCGGGTGGCCGGGGTCGTCTACGGCCTGGACACCGTGGTGCGCCGGCTGACCCAGGTCGGCTGCGATGTCGCCGCGGCCCGCGCCGGAACGTTGCCCACGATCGCGCCGTGGCGCGCCGGCGCCGTGGCCGCGTCCCCCGTCGCCCCCGAGACGGAGCACCACGGCGAGCACGAGCGGCTGTACACCGTCCTCGAGGTCACGCCGCCGTCCTGGCGCAGCGACCTCACCGACGCCGCCGACCTCGCCGAGGAGGTCATCCGTCTCGAGGGCTACGTCAACGTGCCGGTCCGGCTGCCGCGCGCGCTCGCCGGCCACGGGCTCACCGCCCGGCAGCGGCTCGTGCGGGCCATCGGCCGCACGCTCGCCGCCTGCGGGCTGGTGGAGGTGCACACCGACCCGTTCGCCCCGCCGGGCGAGGCGGACGCCCTCATGCTGCCGCTGGAGGACGAGCGCCGCCCCGCGGTGCGGGTCGCGAACCCGCTCAGCGAGGACCAGCCATACCTGCGGACGACCCTCCTGCCCGGCCTCTTCCGCACCCTGCTGCGCAACATCGGCCGCGGCTTCCCCGACACCGCCCTCTTCGAGACGGGCCTGGTCTTCCGGCCCCGGCCCGGCGCGCCGGGCGTAGCACCGATCCTGCCCACCGACCGCGGCCCCACCGTCGAAGAGCTGGCCGCGCTCGAGGCGGCGCTGCCTGACCAGCCGATGTGGATCGGGGGAGTGCTGGCGGGCAACCGCGGGCTGCCCGGCTGGTGGGGCCCGGGCCGGGCGGCGGGCTGGCCGGACGCGATCGAGGCCGCGCGCCAGGTGGCCGCCGTAAGCCACCTGACGTTCGACGTGCGCGCGGCGCAGGAGCCGCCGTGGCACCCGGGCCGGTGCGCGGCGCTGTACGTGCGGGCCGTCACCCCCGGGCCGGCCGGCGCGCACGCCGCCGAGCGGGAGCACGAGTGGCTGGCCGGGTACGCGGGCGAGCTGCACCCGCGGGTGGTCGCCGCCTACGGCCTCCCGGCGCGGACCTGCGCCTTCGAGCTGGACTTCGCGGTCCTCGCGACCGCCGCGGAGGCGGCCGGGCCGGTGCCCGCGCCGTCGCTGTCGGCGTATCCGCCGGCCATGCAGGACGTGGCGCTCGTGGTCGCGCAGGCGGTGCCCGCGGCCGACGTGTCCGCCGCGCTCGCGGCGGGCGCGGGCGACCTTCTCGAGGACCTGCGGCTGTTCGACGTCTACACCGGCGCCCAGCTCGGCACCGACCGCAAGTCGCTCGCTTACACGCTGCGCTTCCGCGCTCCGGACCGGACGCTCACCGTGGCGGAGACGACCGCCGCGCGGGACGCCGCGGTGGCTGAGGCCGCCCGCCGCGTCGGCGCCGTGCCGCGGGCTTTATATCCGGAACGTACCGTGGCCCCCTCAGGGCGCAAAGATCGCACCCTGAGGGGCGTGTGCCGTAAATCGCTTATGCCCAGCCAGTGGTCCGCATGTGGTTCTCCCTTCGCGGAGGTATCTCGGGTAACTCCGCAGTCACCGGGCGCCGACCCTGCGCTACATCGGAGCGTCACCTCGATGCTTGAATATGACAGCATCCCCGGTCAACCGCTCAGAAAACGCCTTGTCGTAACATTTTGGTAACGGCACCGATCACTCGGCCGTCGATGCCGTCGCTGCAAACGCTTGCAGCGCGGGCGTTCCCGTATTTCCCGGGACCATCCGGACAAGTGCCGGGATGGGTTTCCTGTCACTGGGTAGCCGTGTTTTGACAGTGCGCACGTGAAATCTGTGACAATGTGGGGTTAGCACTGCACGTTGCGCTATCCGTCGTGCTCAGCCGGATATACGACGGGATGCGTTGCGAAACCCGGAAAAACTTGGGGAGGCCCGATGGATCAGGCGCGCAGCACCGTGCTTCGCCACGGTTCGCCGCGCGTCTCCAGAGAGTCCTTCTGGTCGCTGGGCGGGCGGCTGCGCGCGTTCATCATCGCCGTGGTCTGCGCGGACCTGGCCTGGATCGCGGTGTCCGGGTCGATGTTCCGCTACACCGCCCGCGACCTCGGGCTGTTCCTCGCCCTGCTCGCCTGCGACATCGCGACGGTGGAGCTGACCAGGCGCGCGAGCGAGCCGACCGGTGTGGTGAAGGACGTGTACGCGGTCTGGGAACTCCCCGTGGTGATCCTCCTCCCGCCCCTGTACGCCCTGGTGATCCCGGCCATCAGGCTGGCGCTCACGCAGTGGCGGGTGCGGCGGGCGCCGCTGTACCGCCGCGTCTTCACCGCCGCGGCGATCGGGCTGGCCTATGGCAGCGCGTCGCTCGTGTTCCGCGGGATCATCCCCGCGGGGATTCACCCGCGCGCCTACTTGTGGGGCGATGCCGCGATGTGGCTGCTCGCCGCCGGGGCGTGCGGCCTGACGCAGTGGCTGGTCAACCAGGCGCTGGTGCTGACCGCGATCCGGCTGGCCGACCCGGCCACCCGCATCAAGAGCGCGGTGCTCGGCGTGGAGTCGCTGCACAACGACGCGACCGAGCTGTGCGCCGCGGTGCTCGTCGCCCTCGGGATGACGATCAGCTGCCTGACGCTGATCGTCGCGCTGCCGCTCGCCACCTTGCTGCAGCGGTCCTTCCGGCACACGCAGCTGCTCAACGAGGCGCGGGCCGACGCGAAGACCGGGCTGCTCAACGCCGCGACGTGGGAGCGCGAGGCGGCGGCAGAAGTCGCCCGCGCCGTCCGCACCGGCGCCCCGCTGGCCGTGGCGCTCCTGGACCTGGACCGGTTCAAGCAGATCAACGACACGCACGGCCACCTGCTCGGCGACGAGGTGCTGCGGCAGATAGCGGGCACGATGACGCAGATCCTGCGCGACTACGACCTCGCGGGACGGTTCGGCGGCGAGGAGTTCGTGATGCTTCTCCCGCACACCCGCGCCGTCGACGCCCTCCGCATCGCCGAACGGGTCCGCGCCCACATCTCCCAGCTGCCGATCTACGCGGGCGGCACGGCCGGGGCCGAGCGCGTCCCCGTCACCGTGTCCATCGGCGTGGCGGCGCTGGACGCCGGGTCGCGCCGCGAGCTCACCGAGCTGCTCGCGGCCGCCGACGCCGCGCTGTACCGGGCCAAGGCCTCGGGCCGGGACCAGGTGCAGATGATCAGCACGAGCCGGGGGCTGAGCGCGGTCCGCCCGCCGGCCGACAGCGGCCTGTCGCCGGACGCGATGCTGCTATGGGGCGGCGCCCTCCTCCCGCCCCCCGACCTCAGCGCCGCTCCCATCCCTGCCACCGCTTCCCTCCCCGGCGAGCCCCAGCTGCCCGACGACGCCAGCGCGAGCGCGGCAACCCCCTCCGCCCTGACGGTCTGACCCGCCGCCGTCCCCCTCTCGCCGCCGCGTACCCCCCGAACCGCAACTTTTCATACGAGCCGACACCGCATATCGGGGCAAATCGGACACAAAAGTGGTCATCTCCTATGAAGAGTCGGATTTGTCTGAACTTTGAGTTGGGACAAATGGGGAACATGGGCGACCGGCCCGGCGGCTGCTTGCATATTCATGCAATGGGGTGCATACTTCTGCAGGGAGTAGGGAGGCGGCATGGGCATACGGGTTGCGGTGGCGGGAGCCAGCGGCTACGCGGGGGGCGAGCTGCTGCGCCTGCTCGCGGGGCATCCGGATCTGGAGATCGGCGCGGTCACCGCGGGCACGAGCGCGGGCAAGCCGATCACGTCCGTGCAGCCGAACCTCACCGGCCACCCGGCCTTCGACGGCCGCGCCTTCGAGGCCACCGACGCGGGCACGCTCGGCGGCGCCGAACTCATCTTCATGGCCCTCCCGCACGGCGAGTCGGCCGCGCTCGCCAGGGAACTCCCGGACGCGCGGATCGTCGACCTGTCGGCCGACTTCCGGCTCGCCGACGAGGAGGCCTGGAACCGCTTCTACGGCGTCCCCTACGCCGGCCGCTGGGCCTACGGCCTGCCCGAACTCCCCGGCGCCAGGCAAGCGATCGAGGCCGCGCGGACGGTGGCCGCCCCCGGCTGCTACGCCACCGCGTTGATCCTCGCCCTCGCACCGCTGCTCCACGCCGGCCTCGCGGCTCCCGCGGACATCGTGATCGTCGCCGCCTCGGGCAC
The DNA here is from genome assembly GCA_963771985.1 of uncultured Actinomycetota bacterium. GTDB lineage: Bacteria > Actinomycetota > Actinomycetes > Streptosporangiales > Streptosporangiaceae > Trebonia. The sequence goes on from CAVYVO010000015.1 coordinate 27,366, forward strand.
CTCGGGCGCGGGCCGCTCGCTCCGCCCCGACCTGCTCGCCACCGAGGTGATGGGCAGCATGTCCGCCTACAAGGTCGGCGGCACGCACCGGCACACTCCCGAGATCGAGCAGGCGCTCGCGGAGGTGTCGCATACGGACGTCACCATCTCCTTCACCCCGGTCCTCGCGCCCATGCCGCGCGGCATCCTCGCCACGTGCACGGCCCGGCTGGCGCCGGGCGCCGCGGACGGCGATGACCTCGACGCGAGGCTGACCAAAGCGTTCACGGACGCCTACGCCGGCGGCCCGTTCGTGCACCTGCTCCCCGCCGGGCAGTGGCCGTCCTCCGGCGCGCTGTCCGGATCCAACGGGGCGCACCTGCAGGTAACCGCCGACGTGCACGCCGGCCGCGCGGTCGTCGTGTCCGCGATTGACAACCTCGGCAAGGGCGCGGCCGGCCAGGCCGTGCAGATCGCCAACCTCATGCTCGGCCTGCCAGAGTCGGCGGGCCTGACCTCACACGGAGTTGCCCCATGAGCGTGACCGCACCGCTGGGTTTCCGCGCCGCCGGCGTCACCGCCGGCCTCAAGCATTCCCCCGGGGGGAGTGGGGGGTCGTCCCCCCTCGGGCCAGCAGAGTCCGGCGAGCGCGACGTCGCGGTGGTGATCAACGACGGTCCCTCCCGCGCGGCGGCCGCGGTGTTCACGTCCAACCGGGTGCAGGCCGCTCCGGTGAAGTGGACCCGGCAGGTGGTCAGCGGGGGACGGGTCCGCGCCGTCGTGCTGAACTCGGGGGGCGCGAACGCGTGCACCGGCCCGCAGGGCTTCCAGGACACGCACGCCACCGCCGAGCGGCTGGCCGCCGCCCTGAACGACTCCGCCGGGGAGATGGCGGTCTGCTCGACCGGCCTGATCGGCGAGCGGCTGCCGATGGACAAGCTGCTGCCCGCGGTGGACGCCGCCGTCGCGGAGGCGGACAGGGGCGGGGGAGTGCACGCCGCCGACGCGATCCGCACCACCGACACGGTCGTCAAGATCGCCTTCCGACGCGAGGATGGGTATGCCATCGGCGGCATGGCCAAGGGCGCGGGCATGCTCGCCCCGTCCCTGGCGACCATGCTCTGTGTGCTCACCACGGACGCGGACCTCACCGCACAGGAACTTGACCAAGCGCTCCGCGAAGCGACCGCTGTCACGTTCGACCGCCTGGACACCGACGGCTGCATGTCCACCAACGACACCGTCCTCCTGCTCGCCAGCGGCGCGGCTGGTGTCAGGCCCGACCGCAAGGACTTCGCCCGGGTGCTGGCCGAAGTCTGCGCCGACCTCGTCCGCCAGCTCCAGCTGGACGCCGAGGGGGCGGCCAAGATGATCTCGATCGAGGTCATCGGCGCGGCCAGCGAGGGCGACGCGGTGACCGTAGGCCGCGCGGTGGCCAGGAACAACCTGCTCAAGTGCGCCATCGCCGGCGAGGATCCGAACTGGGGCCGGGTGCTGGCCGCGGTCGGCACCACCGACGCGACGTTCAACCCCGACCGGCTGAACGTCGCGATCAACGGCGTCTGGGTGTGCCGCGGCGGCGCGCCCGGCGACGACCGGTCCAAGGTCGACCTCAAGGGCCGGGACGTGACGATCATCGTGGACCTGTCCGCCGGGCCGAACGCCGCGATCATCCTCACCACCGACCTGACCGAGGCCTACGTCCACGAGAACTCGGCGTACTCCACATGACCGTCGCAGACGACGCCAGGCGGGCGGCGGCGTCCGCCAAGGCCGCGGCGCTGATCGAGGCGCTGCCCTGGCTGGACCGCTTCCACGGCGAGACCGTGGTGATCAAGTACGGCGGCCACGCGATGACCGAGGAGGACCTGCGCGCCGGGTTCGCCCAGGACGTGGCGTTCCTGCGGTACGCGGGGCTGCGCCCGGTGGTCGTCCACGGCGGCGGCCCCCAGGTCACGCAGCACCTGCAGCGGCTGGGCATGGAGTCGACGTTCACCGCTGGCCTGCGCGTGACCAGCAAAGAGATGATCGACGTCGTCCGGATGGTCCTCGGCGGCAAGGTGAACAAGGACATCGTGGGCCTGATCAACCGGCGCGGCCCGTTCGCCATCGGCATGTCCGGCGAGGACGCGAACCTGTTCACCGCCGAGCGCAAGGTCGCGATGGTGGACGGCACGGCGGTGGACATCGGCATGGTCGGCGACATCGTGGCCACCGACCCCGGGGCGGTCCACGCGCTGATCGCCGACGGCCGGATCCCGATCGTGTCCAGCCTGGCCCGCGGCATCGGCGGCGAGGTCTACAACGTGAACGCCGACACCGCGGCCGCGGCGCTCGCGGTCGCTCTCCACGCCGCCAAGCTCGTCGTGCTCACCGACGTGGAAGGGCTCTACCGGGACTGGCCGGCCTCGACGGAGGTGATCAGCCAGCTCGGCGCCGCCGAACTCGAGCGGCTGCTGCCCTCGCTGTCCGCCGGGATGATTCCCAAGATGGAGGCCTGCCTGACCGCCGTCCGCGGCGGCGTGCCGCAGGCCCACGTGCTCGACGGCCGCCAGCTGCACGCCGTCCTGCTGGAGATCTTCACCGACTCCGGCATCGGGACTATGGTCGTCCCCGACCCGCTGCCGCATGCCACCGCGGCGCTAGACCCACCCGACAGCCCGGGACCCGTATTCGGAGGTACGCGATGAGCGAGAGCGAGGCGCTGCGCAAGCGGTTCGAGGCGGCGATGATGCCCAACTACGGCACCCCGCCGCTGGCGCTCGCCCGCGGCGCGGGCTGCCGGGTCTGGGATGCCGACGGGAACGAGTACCTGGACCTGATCGCCGGCATCGCGGTGAGCGCGCTCGGCCACGCGCATCCGGCGATCGTGGACGCGGTAAGCGGCCAGGTCGCGACGATCGCGCACACCTCCAACCTCTTCGTGCACGAGCCGGGCGTCGCGCTCGCCGAACGGCTGCTCGGCCTGCTGGGCGCCGACGGCCGGGTTTTCTTCTGCAACTCCGGCGCCGAGGCCAACGAGGCCGCGATCAAGCTCGTCAAGCGCAAACAGGGGGCGGACAAGCCGGTCGTCGCCGCCATCGGCAGCTTCCACGGCCGGACGATGGGCTCGCTCAGCATCACCGGCAAGGACTCCATCAGGGAGCCGTTCGGGCCGTTCGGCACGACCGTGCGGTGGATCCCCTACGGCGACGTGACGGCGCTGGCCGGCGCCGTCGACGGCGACGTGGCGGCGGTATTCCTCGAGCCGGCGCTCGGCGAGGGCGGCGTGGTGCCACCGCCGGACGGCTACCTGCGGGCCGTGCGCGAGGCCTGCGACTCGGCCGGCGCGCTGCTGGTGCTCGACGAGATCCAAAGCGGCATCGGCCGGACCGGCGCGTGGTTCGCCCACCAGAAGGAAGGCGTGCGCCCCGATGTGCTCACCCTCGCCAAGGGGCTGGGCGGCGGGCTGCCGATCGGCGCGTGCGTTGGTTTCGGCGACGCGGGCACCGCGTTCGCCAAGGGCGACCACGGCTCGACGTTCGGCGCCAACCCAGTGGCCTGCGCGGCCGCCCTCGCCGTCCTCGACACGATCGAATCGCAAGACATCCTCGCCAACGTTAACGCGGTTGGCAAGCAGCTCGCCGACGGCATCGCGTCGATCGAGCACCCGCTGTGCAGCGGCGTGCGGGGCAGCGGCCTGTGGCTCGCCGCGACACTCACCGAGCCGCTCGCCCCGGCGGTCACCGCCGCCGCCCAGGGCCGCGGCTTCCTGGTCAACGCGGTGCAGCCGGACGCGGTGCGGCTCGCACCGCCGCTCATCCTGTCCGCCGCCGAGGCGGGGGAGTTCCTGGACGCGTTCCCGGCGATCCTGACTGAAGCGCACACGGGAGCGAAAGCCTTATGCCCAGGCACTTCCTCCGCGACGACGACCTCAGCCCGGCGGAGCAATCCGCGGTTCTTGAGCTGGCCGTGGCGATGAAAGCCGACCGGTTCGCCCGCCGCCCGCTGCAGGGGCCGAAGACCGTCGCCGTGCTCTTCGACAAGCCGTCCCTGCGCACCCGGGTGTCCTTCAGCGTCGGCATCGCCGAGCTCGGCGGCTTTCCCCTGGTCATCGACACCCAGACGACGCACATCGGGCGCGGCGAGACGATCGGCGACATCGCCCGGGTGCTCACCCGGCAGACCGTGGCGATCGCGTGGCGGACCTCAGGCCAGGAACGGATCGAAGAGCTCGCCGCCAACGCCGCCGTCCCGGTCATCAACGCGCTCACCGACGAGTTCCACCCCTGCCAGATCCTCGCCGACCTGCAGACCGTCGCCGAACGCTTCGGCCCGCTCCCCGGCCGCACGCTCGCCTTCCTCGGCGACGGCGCCAACAACATGGCGCACTCCTACCTGCTCGGCTGCGCTACCGCGGGGATGCACGTGCGGGTGGCCGCCCCGGCGGGATATCAGCCTGACCCGGCGATCCTCGCCAAGGCGCAGTCGATCGCCGCGCGCACCGGCGGCTCCGCGGCCGTGCTCGACGACCCGGTTGCCGCCAGCAAGGGCGCCGACGTGCTCGCCACCGACGTATGGGTGTCGATGGGGCAGGAGGACGCGCCCGCGCGCCGGGCCGCGCTCGCTCCCTACCAGGTCAACGATGAGCTGCTCAGCCTCGCCGGGCAGGCGGCCATCGTGCTGCACTGCCTGCCGGCGCACCGGGGCGAGGAGATCACCGCGGCGGTGCTCGACGGCCCGGCCAGCGCGGCCTGGGACCAGGCGGAAAACCGGCTGCACGCCCAGAAGGCGCTGCTGGCCTGGCTGCTTGAGGCGTCCTGATGGCGGGCCCAGCGGCCCCGGCGACAAAAGCCGCCAGGCAGCAGCAGATCGCCGCGATCCTGGCCAGGGAGCAGGTGCACTCGCAGGAGCAGCTCGCCGCGCTGCTCACCAAGTACGCGCGTTTGCACGTCGCGCAGGCCACGCTGTCGCGTGACCTGGACGAGCTCGGGGTGGTCCGGCTGCGCGCCGCGGACGGCACGCTGGTCTACGCGCTGCCCGAGGAGCCGGGAGGCCCGGGGTCCCGCCCCGGTACCGGCCTTGATTATCCGGAACGTACCGTCGCGCCTGTTGGCCTGTCACCCGCCTCCGCTGCCGCGGCCGGCCCGCCCGCGCCGCTCGCCGCCCCCGTGCCCTCCGGACCCCAGGTCAGCGGCCCGGCGGGCGGTGCGTCGCCGCGGCTGAGCCGCTATCTGAAGGAGCTGCTGACCTCGGCGGAGGCGAGCGCGAACCTCGTCGTGCTGCGCACGCCGGCCGGCGCCGCCCAGTTCCTCGCCTCGGTCATCGACCACGCCGCCTGGCCCGCGGTGCTGGGCACGGTCGCCGGCGACGACACGGTTCTGGTCATCTCCAGGGACCCGGCCGGCGGCGAGGCCCTGGCCGCCGACTTCCGCCGCCTGGCCGAAGGCCGTCGCTAGCCCCGGGCATGCCGGTTGCGCAGTCGACCCCGCCACGCCCGGCCCCCGGCGTGCCGGTTGCGCAGTCGACCCGCTCTAGTGTGGTCGATTGCGCAATCGACCCACGCGCGCGGAGGCGGGCGGGCAATAGGGTGGGATCAACGGGGTCGGTAAACGTGAAAAGTGAGATGGGTGGGACAGATGGGATCGGGTGAGCAGCCAGCCGGCGGGGCGCCGACGCGGTTGTGGGGAGGGCGGTTCGAGGGCGGGCCCGCGGACGCCCTGGCGCGGTTGTCGCTGAGCGTCCAGTTCGACTGGCGGCTTGCCCGCTATGACCTGCTCGCGTCCCGCGCGCACGCGCGGATGCTGTACCGGGCGGGGCTGCTCAGCGACAGCGAGGCCGAGTCGATGCGCAACGCGCTCGACGACCTCGACACCGCGGTCGAGGACGGATCCTTCCGGCCGACGGTGGCCGATGAGGACGTGCACACCGCCCTCGAGCGCGGCCTCCTAGAGCGGCTCGGCTCCCTCGGCGGCAAGCTGCGCGCCGGCCGCAGCCGCAATGACCAGGTCGCCACGGACCTGCGGCTATACCTGCGCGACCACGTGCGGCTCATCGTCAGCCGGATCGTCGAGCTGCAGACCGCGCTGATCGCCCAGGCGGAAGCCTGCGGCGCGGTGCCCGCGCCCGGTATGACGCACCTGCAGCACGCCCAGCCGGTGCTGTTCGCGCACCAGTTGCTCGCCCACGTGCAGGCGTTCGTACGGGACATCAGCCGGCTGCGTGACTGGGACAAGCGCGCGGCGGTGAGCCCGCTCGGCGCCGGCGCGCTCGCCGGGTCGTCGCTGCCGGTGGACCCGCAGCTGCTGGCGGCCGAGCTCGGCTTCGACAGCGCCGCGCCGAACTCCATGGACGCCGTCGCCGACCGGGACTTCGCCGCCGAGTTCTGCTTCGCCGCGGCGCTCACCGGTGTGCACCTGTCCAGGCTGGGCGAGGAGATCGTCCTGTGGTCCTCGCAGGAGTTCGGCTGGGTCGAGATCGATGACGCCTACGCCACCGGCTCGTCGATCATGCCGCAGAAGAAGAACCCGGATGTCGCGGAGCTCGCCCGCGGCAAGGCTGGGCGGCTCATCGGCGGGCTCACCGGCCTGCTCACGACGCTGAAGGGCCTGCCGCTTACCTACAACAGGGACTTGCAGGAGGACAAGGAGCCGGTATTCGACGCCGTCGACACGCTGCTGCTCGTCCTCCCGGCCATGGCTGGTCTGATAGCGACTCTCCGCATTAATTCGCAACGGCTGCGCAGTGGTGCCCCCGCGGGCTACACCCTGGCTACCGACCTGGCCGAATACCTGGTCCGGCGCGGTGTCCCGTTCCGTGAGGCGCACGAGATCGTCGGTCACCTGGTGGTGTGGTGCCAGGTGAACGACGTGGGCCTGGAGGAGGTGAGCGACGAGGACCTGGCGAAGGTCTCACCGCACCTGACGCCGGACGTCCGCGCGGTGCTCACCGTGGAAGGCGCGCTCGCCGCCCGCAAGGGGTTCGGCGGCACGGCGCCGGACCGGGTGGCCGAGCAGCTGACGGCGCTGCGCACCACGGTCAACGGCGCCGCGGCCTGGGCCGCGGCCGACGGCGCCTGACGCGGTGACCGCCGGGATCGTACCGAGGGAGTTCCTCGATCGGCCATCCCCGGAGGTGGCGCCGGACCTGCTCAGCCGCGTGCTCGAGTACGAGACCGCCGACGGGCTCGTGGCCGTGACGCTGACCGAGGTGGAGGCCTATGCCGGCGCGGCGGACCCCGCGTCGCACGCGTACCGGGGCCGGACCGGGCGGAACGCGGTGATGTTCGGCCCGGCAGGGCACGCGTACGTGTACTTCACGTACGGCATGCACTTCTGCGTCAACGTAGTCTGCATGCCGCCGGGCAGGGCGTCGGCGGTCCTGCTCCGGGCCGGCCAGGTGATCGCGGGTGCGGACCTGGCCCGCGCCCGGCGGGGCATGCCGGTGGCGGACCGCGACCTGGCCCGGGGGCCGGCGCGACTGTGCCAGGCGCTCGGGATCGACCGTCGTCTCGACGGGGCCGACATGTGCGATCCGTCATCGCCGCTGCGTTTGCGCGGGGCAGACGCCACCGTCCGTTCGGACGAAAAGATCGAGATACACACCGGGCCGAGAGTCGGGGTGCGCGAGGGAGCGGACGTGCCGTGGCGGTTCTGGCTTGACGGGTCGCCTTCGGTATCGGTGTACCGGCCGTACGTACCCCGGCGGGCGAAAACTCGTTAGCCGCGCCGGGTCCGCGGGTGGCACCATGCGTCCGTGAGCGATGCCATCGGGGAACTGACCTGGCGCGGGCTGATCGCGCAGTCCACCGACCTGGGCGCGCTGCGCGCTGCCCTGCGCTCGGGCCGGGTCACGTTCTACGCCGGCTTCGACCCGACGGGACCGGGGCTGCACATCGGCCACCTGGCGCTCATGCTCACCATGCGCCGGCTGCAGCAAGCCGGGCACCGGCCGATCGGCGTGGTCGGCGGCGCGACCGGGCTGATCGGTGACCCGAGCGGCAAGTCATCCGAGCGGACGCTGAACTCACCGGAGATCGTCGCCGGGTGGGTGGAGCGCATCCGCGCCGAGGTCGGCCGGTTCATCGACCTCGGCCCGCGAGACGGGATGGTCGTCTCCAACCTGGAGTGGACCGGGCGGCTGTCGGCGATCGACCTGCTGCGCGATGTCGGCAGGCACTTCCCGGTGAACCGGATGCTCGACCGCGAGTCGGTCCGGGCCCGGCTGGCGGGCGGCGGGATCAGCTTCACCGAGTTCAGTTACCAGCTCCTGCAGGCGCTGGACTTCCTCGAACTCCACCGCCGGTACGGGTGCACGCTGCAGGTCGGCGGCAGTGACCAGTGGGGCAACCTGGTGGCCGGGATCGGTCTCGTCCGCTCCGCCGAAGGCGCGGCCGTGCACGCGCTGACCATTCCGCTGATCACCAAGACGGACGGCACCAAGTACGGGAAGACCGAGGACGGCGCGATCTGGCTGAGCCCGGACCTGATGTCGCCGTACGCGTTCTACCAGTTCTGGCTGAACGTGGGGGACGCCGAGGCGCCCGGGCTGCTGCGGGTGTTCACGTTCCGGTCACGGTCGGAGATCGCCGCGCTCGAGGAAGCCGTGCGGGACCGGCCCGCCGCGCGGGAGGCGCAGCGGGCGCTCGCGACAGACGTGACGACGCTGGTGCACGGCGGCCCTCCGTGGCGAGCCTGATGGTGGCCACCGGGGTGGTGCCGACGCTGGCCGCGGCCAGGCGGGCGATCGCCGAGGGCGGCGCGTACCTGAACAACCGGCGGGTCACCGCGGACGATGCCGTCCCCGGGGAATACGAGCTGTTGCACGGTCGTTATCTACTGTTGCGCAGGGGAAAGCGCGCTGTGGGAGCCGTTGAAGTGCTCCTGGGACGTGTGTAACTCTGTGTTCCACCGCAGGTCAGGTGGGTTATGCAGAGGTTACGATGGGTTTGCGGCCAGCCGCGAGGCCTTGATTTGACGAGGGTTTGCAGCGACCGTAGAGTTCTTCTTGCCCGAGGGGGACGGAACGGCGAGAGGCCGGGACGGGACCCGGGGAACCATCTAGCAGCCCTCCTGCCGTGGGTCGCGCATCATGTGCGAGGCTCGCGGGGGTTAACTGCGGGTGGGCCGGAGGATCCTAGCGTCCGCAACGTCCCGGTAAGATCCGGGAAACGCGGTTGACACGAAGGATACTTCGGAGTAAAGTTTAAGGGTTGCCCCGGATGCGGGATGAGAGTCCCGTGATGGTGTGCGTCTGTTTCTTGAGAACTCAACAGTGTGCTAAAAGCCAGTGCATTATATATGTACATAACCCCCGTCATCCGGGTTCCGGTGAGGGACCTGGTGATGGTGATTGCCATGATTTGCTCATGGTTGGGTGATGTTTTCCGGCTGGGGGTTCTGCCTTCGGCTGGTTGCAGTCATTCGACGGAGAGTTTGATCCTGGCTCAGGACGAACGCTGGCGGCGTGCTTAACACATGCAAGTCGAGCGGAAAGGCCCTTCGGGGTACTCGAGCGGCGAACGGGTGAGTAACACGTGAGCAACCTGCCCCTGGCTCTGGGATAGCTCCGGGAAACCGGGATTAATACCGGATATGACTCTTTCCTGCATGGGATTGGGTGGAAAGTTTTTCGGCTGGGGATGGGCTCGCGGCCTATCAGCTTGTTGGTGGGGTGATGGCCTACCAAGGCGACGACGGGTAGCCGGCCTGAGAGGGCGGGCGGCCACACTGGGACTGAGACACGGCCCAGACTCCTACGGGAGGCAGCAGTGGGGAATATTGCGCAATGGGCGGAAGCCTGACGCAGCGACGCCGCGTGGGGGATGAAGGCCTTCGGGTTGTAAACCTCTTTCAGCAGGGGCGAAGCTTCGGTGACGGTACCTGCAGAAGAAGCGCCGGCTAACTACGTGCCAGCAGCCGCGGTAATACGTAGGGCGCAAGCGTTGTCCGGAATTATTGGGCGTAAAGAGCTCGTAGGCGGCCTGTCGCGTCTGCTGTGAAATCCCGGGGCTTAACCCCGGGCGTGCAGTGGATACGGGCTGGCTGGAGGCAGGCAGGGGAGAATGGAATTCCCGGTGTAGCGGTGAAATGCGCAGATATCGGGAGGAACACCGGTGGCGAAGGCGGTTCTCTGGGCCTGTTCTGACGCTGAGGAGCGAAAGCGTGGGGAGCAAACAGGATTAGATACCCTGGTAGTCCACGCCGTAAACGTTGGGCGCTAGGTGTGGGGTCCTTCCACGGGCTCTGTGCCGCAGCTAACGCATTAAGCGCCCCGCCTGGGGAGTACGGCCGCAAGGCTAAAACTCAAAGGAATTGACGGGGGCCCGCACAAGCGGCGGAGCATGTTGCTTAATTCGACGCAACGCGAAGAACCTTACCAAGGTTTGACATGGACGGAAATCCTCCAGAGATGGGGGGTCCTTCGGGGCCGTTCACAGGTGGTGCATGGCTGTCGTCAGCTCGTGTCGTGAGATGTTGGGTTAAGTCCCGCAACGAGCGCAACCCTCGTCCCATGTTGCCAGCGGGTTATGCCGGGGACTCATGGGAGACTGCCGGGGTCAACTCGGAGGAAGGTGGGGATGACGTCAAGTCATCATGCCCCTTATGTCTTGGGCTGCAAACATGCTACAATGGCCGGTACAGAGGGCTGCGAGCCTGTGAGGGTGAGCGAATCCCGGAAAGCCGGTCTCAGTTCGGATCGGGGTCTGCAACTCGACCCCGTGAAGTCGGAGTCGCTAGTAATCGCGGATCAGCAACGCCGCGGTGAATACGTTCCCGGGCCTTGTACACACCGCCCGTCACGTCACGAAAGTTGGCAACACCCGAAGCCGGTGGCCTAACCCGCAAGGGAGGGAGCTGTCGAAGGTGGGGTCGGCGATTGGGACGAAGTTGTAACAAGGTAGCCGTACCGGAAGGTGCGGCTGGATCACCTCCTTTCTAAGGAGCAGCTGGCGCCGTCGGACAGCGTATGCCTGTCCCGGCGTCCATTGCTTTCCAGTGGAGCACTGGCTATTCACCCGGGTCCTGTTTCTTCTCCTGGCTAGTACGTTCCCCTGCGGGGGTCCGGAACGGGGGGGCGGGGCCGGTCCCCGGGTGGGCACGCTGTTGGGTCCTGAGGAAACAGCCGTATGGCTGGGTCTTCTCGCGGGCCAGGTGCCCGGGTCTCCTGGATGGGGGGTCCGGGTCTGGTGTCCGTCCGTTTCTTGAGAACTGCACAGTGGACGCGAGCATCTCCTGTTTCTTTGCGAAACAGTGGTTTGTAGTGTTTTTTTGTTGTGCCAAGTTTTTAAGGGCACACGGTGGATGCCTTGGCATCAGGAGCCGATGAAGGACGTTGGAGCCTGCGATAAGCCCCGGGGAGTCGGCAGCCAGACTGTGATCCGGGGGTGTCCGAATGGGGAAACCTGGCACCCGTCATGGGGTGTCGCTCCTGCCTGAATGCATAGGGCAGTGAGTGGTAACGCGGGGAAGTGAAACATCTCAGTACCCGCAGGAAGAGAAAGCAACCGCGATTCCCTGAGTAGTGGTGAGCGAAAGGGGAGGAGGCTAAACCCGTTGCGTGTGATAGCCGGCAGGCGTTGCGCGGCGGGGGTCGTGGGACCGCCTGGTCGTCTCTGCCGAGGCGACAGGGAGTGATAAATCGCGCTGGTAGCGGAAGGTCTTGGAAAATTCTGCCGTAGCGGGTGATAGTCCCGTACGCGAAACCGGCGTGACTTCCTGGCGTGTTCCCGAGTAGCACGGGGCCCGTGTAATCTCGTGTGAATCTGGGAGGACCACCTCCTAAGCCTGAATACTTCCTGGTGACCGATAGTGGACTAGTACCGTGAGGGAAAGGTGAAAAGCACCCCGGTGAGGGGTCGTGAAATAGTACCTGAAACCGTGTGCCTACAAGCCGTGGGAGCGTGCCGTCCCTTCCGGGGGGCGGGTGATGTGACCGCGTGCCTTTTGAAGAATGAGCCTGCGAGTTACGGTGCGTGGCGAGGTTAACCGGTGACGGGGAGCCGTAGCGAAAGCGAGTCTGAACAGGGCGTTCAGTCGCGTGCTGTAGACCCGAAGCGGGGTGATCTACGCATGGGCAGGGTGAAGCGCGGGTAAGACCGCGTGGAGGCCCGAACCCACCAGGGTTGAAAACCTGGGGGATGACCTGTGTGTAGGGGTGAAAGGCCAATCAAACTCCGTGATAGCTGGTTCTCCCCGAAATGCATTTAGGTGCAGCGTCGCGTGTTTCTTCCCGGAGGTAGAGCTACCGGTTGGCCTAGGGGGCCGACAAGCTTACTGAAGTCAGCCGAACTCCGAATGCCGGTGAAGCGCAGCGCGGCAGTGAGACAGCGGGCGATAAGGTTCGTTGTCGAGAGGGAAACAGCCCAGACCGCCGGCTGAAGGCCCCTAAGCGCGTGCTAAGTGGGAAAGGATGTGGAGTTGCACGGACAACCAGGAGGTTGGCTTAGAAGCAGCCATCCTTGAAAGAGTGCGTAATAGCTCACTGGTCAAGTGATTCCGCGCCGACAATGTAACGGGGCTCAAGCACGCCGCCGAAGCCGCGGCACTCCCGCATCAGCGGGGGTGGGTAGGGGAGCGTCGCGTGACGGGTGAAGCAGCGGAGTGATCCTGCTGTGGACGTCACGCGAGTGAGAATGCAGGCATGAGTAGCGAAAGAGGCGTGAGAAGCGTCTCCGCCGAATGACCAAGGGTTCCTGGGGCAGGCTAATCCGCCCAGGGTAAGTCGGGGCCTAAGGCGAGGCCGACAGGCGTAGTCGATGGATAACGGGTTGATATTCCCGTACCCGCGCGCGGCCGTCCAGGCCGACCCCCCTGATGCTAAGCAGCCAAGCCGGGTGTCCTTTCGGGGATGCGCGGGGCGGCTGCGGCCCGAGGGGGCAGTAGGCGAGCCGTTGGGGTGACGCAGGAGGGTAGCTCTACCGGGCGGTGGTTGTCCCGGGGTAAGGATGTAGGGCGGCATACAGTCAAATGCGTGTGCCATGGGCCTGAGATCTGATGCCGAGCCGTTTCAGGTGAAGTGAGTGATCCCGTGCTGCCGAGAAAAACCTCGCGGCGAGGACGCGTGCGGCCCGTACCCGAAACCGACGCAGGTGGTCAGGTAGAGAATACCGAGGCGATCGGGTGAACCGCGGTTAAGGAACTAGGCAAATTGTCCCCGTAACTTCGGGAGAAGGGGAGCCCTGTCCGGTGATGGCACGTGCTGCCTGAGCGGGGCGGGGTCGCAGAGGCCAGGGGGAAGCGACTGTTTACTAAAAACACAGGTCCGTGCGAAGCCGTAAGGCGATGTATACGGACTGACGCCTGCCCGGTGCCGGAACGTTAAGGGGACGGGTCAGCTCTTCGGGGCGAAGCTCAGAACTTAAGCGCCGGTAAACGGCGGTGGTAACTATAACCATCCTAAGGTAGCGAAATTCCTTGTCGGGTAAGTTCCGACCTGCACGAATGGCGTAACGACTTCCCCGCTGTCTCAACCGCGGGCCCGGCGAAATTGCACTACGAGTAAAGATGCTCGTTACGCGCAGCAGGACGGAAAGACCCCGGGACCTTTACTGCAGCTTGGCATTGGTGTCCGGGACGGCTTGTGTAGCATAGGCGGGAGACTGGGAAGCGGCCACGCTAGTGGCCGTGGAGTCATCGGTGAAATACCGCTCTGGTCGTTCTGGGTGTCTAACCTGGGCCCGTGATCCGGGTCAGGGACAGTGCCTGGCGGGTAGTTTAACTGGGGCGGTTGCCTCCTAAAAGGTAACGGAGGCGCCCAAAGGTACCCTCAGCCTGGTCGGCAACCAGGTGCCGAGTGCAAGTGCACAAGGGTGCTTGACTGTGAGACAGACGTGTCGAGCAGGAGCGAAAGCTGGGACTAGTGATCCGGCGGTGGCAGGTGGAAGCGCCGTCGCTCAACGGCTAAAAGGTACCCCGGGGATAACAGGCTGATCTTGCCCAAGAGTCCATATCGACGGCATGGTTTGGCACCTCGATGTCGGCTCGTCGCATCCTGGGGCTGGAGCAGGTCCCAAGGGTTGGGCTGTTCGCCCATTAAAGCGGTACGCGAGCTGGGTTTAGAACGTCGTGAGACAGTTCGGTCCCTATCCGCTGCGCGCGCAGGAGGCTTGAGAGGGGCTGTCCCTAGTACGAGAGGACCGGGACGGACGGACCTCTGGTGTGCCAGTTGTCCCGCCAGGGGCACGGCTGGTTTGCTACGTCCGGGAGGGATAACCGCTGAAAGCATCTAAGCGGGAAACCCGCCTCAAGATGAGGCCTCCCACCGCCATCGAGCGGGTAAGGCCCCCAGCCAGACGACTGGGTTGATAGGCCGGAAGTGGAAGCCCCGCGAGGGGTGCAGCTGACCGGTACTAACAGGCCGAGGGCTTGGCACACACACTCTTACTTACTTTCTTTCTGATGTTCGCGTCCACTGTGCGGTTCCCGGGACACGGCCGGCACCCGGCCCGGACAGTTCCATAGCGTTCCCGGCGGCCATAGCGACGGGGAAACACCCGGTCCCATCCCGAACCCGGAAGTTAAGCCCGTCAGCGCCGATGGTACTGCGAGGGAGGCCTCGCGGGAGAGTAGGACACCGCCGGAACACACGTTAGAGGGCCGCACCCCGCATAGTGGGGATAGCGGCCCTCTTCTTTTTTGCAACCGTTCAGGAGGTCGGTGACAGTGGCCGAAGATGGCGACGCGTCGCAGCGTGGCAGTTCGGGTTACGGACGCGGGCGTCCGGACGGTGGCAATCGTGCTAGCCGCGGCTCCTCCCGCCCCGGGAGTGGTTCCGCGCGTACCGGAGGCTACGGCCGTGGCGGCGCCGGCCGGAGCGGTGAGGGATACGGGCGCGGGGCGGGGAGCGACCGCAGAAGCGGCGGACCGCGTGCGGCCGGCGGCGGCCGCGGCCGTGACACCGGGACCGGGCGCGGCTCCGGCGGCGACCGGGAGAGCGGCCGCGGCTTCGACAGGGAATCCGGCACACCCGGCCGCGGGCCGTCTCGTCGGCCGACGACAAGTTCCTTCCGCGGCGGGAGTGGCCGTGCACCGGTAGGCAGGTCCCCGCGCCCGTTCCGGCGAGACGATACGGATGGTGCTAGCGGTAGCCGACGACCCGGCGCTGACCGCGGCTCCTCATCCAACCGCGGGTATCCCTCGGACCGCGGTTCCTCATCGGACCGTGGCTCCTCATCGGACCGCGGGCATCGGTCGGACCGCGGCTCCTCATCGGACCGCGGGCATTCGTCGGACCGTGGCTCCTCATCGGACCGCGGGCATTCGTCGGACCGCGGCTCCTCATCGGACCGCGGGCATTCGTCCGATCGTCGTTACTCATCTGACCGTGGCTCCTCGCCCGAGCGTCGTTACTCGTCAGCGGACCGCGCGGACCGCGGATCGTCGACGGGGTACCGCGGCCCCCGCGACGGCGGTGATCGATCCGCCCGCGCCCCGCGCCGAGACCAGGACCCAGGAGCCGACCGCGGTTACGAGCGTCGTTCCGGCGGGGACCGTCCCAGGCGCGACTCTTACGGCGGCGACACCGAGCGGCGCGGCAGCGGACCTGGTGAGCGTCGCGGTGGTTACGGAACGAACGGGACGCCGCGTCGGCCGGCGGCTGGGTATCGCACGGGCCAAAGCGGGCGCGGCGGGACCTTCCGCGGGGACGGCCCGCGCAGGCCAGCGGATTCCGACCGGCCCGGACGGGGTCATGGCCCTAGCCGGAACACGTCCGAACGCCTCGGCGGCGCGTTCCCCGAGGAACGGCCTGAGCGCCGGGACAGCCGATCTCGCGATGGACGGCCCGAGCGTCGCGAATTCGATCGCGGCAGGCAGCGTGAATACGGCGGCGACAGGCGAGACGATCGGCGTCCGGCCCGGACGGGGGGCCGCGCGGAGAGGCCGGCGCGTCCGGCCCGGCCGACCGGCGCGCCTCGTTACGGTGACCGCCCGCGCGCGGGCGCCGGCCGTGACCGCGCCGAGGGACGCAGGAGCGATCGTTCGGCCAGCGCCGCCCCGCGGGTTCCGGACAGCATCACCGAGGATCAACTTTCCCGTGAGGCGAAGGCCGAACTCCGCGGGCTGCCGCTTGACCTGGCCGCTGTCGTGGGCCGCTACCTCGTGGCCGCCGAGCTTGAAAGCGATCCCGAGCAGGCTTACCGCTACGCGCAAGCCGCCCGTCGGCTCGCCGCGCGGATCGGCATCGTGCGTGAGGTAAACGGCATCACCGCGTACCAGACCGGGCGCTGGGCGGAGGCCCTGGCGGAGTTGCGCGCCGCCCGCCGCCTGACCGGCCGGGACGAGTACCTTCCGCTGATGGCCGACTCCGAGCGAGCTCTCGGCAGACTGGATCGCGCGCTCGAACTCGTGCACAGCGACGAAGCCAAGCGGCTGCCGCGTGCGGCGCAAATCGAACTCCGGATCGTGGAATCGGGCATCCGCAGGGACCAAGGGCTCGCCGACGCGGCGGTGCTCGCGCTCCAGGTCCCCGAGCTGACCGATGGTCGGCTGCGTCCCTGGTCCGCCAGGCTCTTCTACGCCTACGGCGACGCCCTGCTGGCGGCCGGCCGGCCGGAGGCCGCCAGGGAAGCCTTCTCCCGCGCCGTCGTCGCCGATGAGAACGAGGAAACCGACGCCCTGGCACGTCTCGACGAACTGGACGGCATCACCGTAGAAGACCTCGAAGACGAAGACGAAGACGAGAACGAAGACGACTGGGACGACCCCGACGACTCCGCCGACGACGAGGATGAGGGCCTCGACGAGGACGAGGACGACCTCGAGGACGAGTACTCCGGCGAAGACCAAGACGAAGACGAAGACGCGGCCTCCGATGTCGCGGATGACGCCGCGGGTGACAGCACACGCTGACCAGCGGTCCCGAACGCCACCCGCGGGTGGCGGCTACCGGCGGCGGAAGCGCCGCCAACAGTAGGTGCCGACAATGAGCAGGAAGACTGCCTCGGTGACGAGAGGCAGCGTAAGCCACCAGTAACTGAGGACGTGGTGGCCGCCTTGGACGAAAATACTGGCGAACGAGACCGCGATGGGGAACTGGACCACCACGAAGGTGATGAGCAGCCGGCTGAGGGCGAGGGCGTCGGCACGCGAAAGCCGGGAGCCGGAGCCGCTGAGCGGGCCGCGGGCCTGGGCGCCGAGTTCGCGGGTGTAATGGCCTTGTGCGGTCATGGGCATTCTTCCTTGCGTGGACTTACGCGGGACCTGCCGGTGTCAGGATTGCAGGGGAACCGGTCCGCCCGGGCGCGTGTTAGCAGTGCGTAAGAATTGAGTCGTTAGAAATCTGCCGCATACTTATCCGCGCCATTCCCGCGGCGAACTTATCCGCGGTCACGTAAGTCACAAATTACGTCCCCAGTCTCGGGCAGCGACAGCGCTCGTGATCGTGGGTCATAAGTGGCTAATAGCGCCACTTATGACCCGCGATCATGAAGTCGTCGACTACGCCCGCCGTCGTACGACCACGAAATATCCGGACAAAATGGTCGTATCCGGCCGGATGTCCACGTCGCGAGGCCGCGCCCGCGATCCCGGACGCGCGCCGAAGTCACCAACCTTACGATCCCCGGAGCGCATCCCGCCCGGCGATCTGTCACCCATCTCCAGCCGCACGCCAGCCCGGAAAACCCTTCTCCATGAAGGGAAACCGGTAAACCGGCAGGATCATGGACCGCACCGCCCGGCCCTCGAATTCGAAGCAGGCCGATTGCGCAATCGACCACAATAGAGCGGGTCGATTGCGCAATCTGTCAAGCTGTCCGGCGCGCCGGTCACGATGTGGCGAAACGATGCTTAACAGCACGTCAGACGGGTGGGCGGGGGCCTTGCGGAGGGCGGGGGTCAGGCGGGGTGCTTGTCGATCCATGCGAGCACGTCGGTTTCTCTCCATCGCAGGTGTTTGCCGACGCGGTAGGCCTGGAGGTTCCATGTGCGCCAGTAGGCGCGGACGGTGCGGGCGCTGATGTCGCCGCCGAGGAGGGCGGCGACCTGGCTGGCGGTGAGCAGGCGGCCGGGGCTGTCCGGGGCGGGGGCCGGGTCGCTGGGTGTCTGGGTGGTTGTCATGGTTCTTCCTGGCCGTGCGGTTGGCTGGCGGGCGGGGCGAGGTCGGGCGGGAGGGTGAGGGCCCACCACAGGGCGGCGCCGGCCTGGATGGCGGGTGCGGCGGGGGTGCCGGCGATGGCGATAGTGGCGGTGACGATGATGGCGGCGGCGATGGCGGTGCGGGCGGTGATGCGCAGGGGGCGGCCGTGGCGGATGCGGGCGGGCAGCGCGGCGGCGTGCCGGAGCGCTGCGGCGGCGGCGCGGCGGGCGGCGGTGGTCACCGTTCGTCCTGGTCGTGGTCGGGGGGTGCGGTGATGTGGGCGGAGGCGTTGAAGGTGATGCCGTCGTGGTGCCAGGTGACGCGGGCGGTGTAGGTGCCGGTGCGGCCGGGGGTTTCGGTGGCGGTGACGGTGGTGGCGCGGTAGCGTGCCCAGCCGCGCAGCGCCTCCCATCCGGCCTGCGGGCTGGCGGGGTTGAAGTGGAGGGTGGCGGTCGGGCGGGGGCCGGGGCTGAGGTGCACGTAGTCGGGCTGGGTGATGCCGGCGGCGCGGGCGTTCGATGAGGGCCTGGCAGCAGGCGGCGGCGACGGCGGCGGCATCACGGGGTTCGGGTGAGGGGATGACGGTGATGTCGCCGGGCACGGCGGACGGCGGGGTGGGGGTCATGACAGGTCTCCTTGCTTGGTTACCGGGCGGATCGGGAGCGGGGGCGGGTTGCGGCGGCGGGGGGCGGAGGTGATGGCGGGGACGGGGGCGGCGGGTGCGGCGCGGGCGGGGGTGATGTGGGTGTAGGCGGCGGTGCCGTGCTGGATGTGGCAGGCCTGGCCGGTGGCCAGCTGCCGGATCAGGTCGGGGTCGGCGGTCCAGGTGTGCTGGACGCGGCTGGTGCCCTCGTCGCCGGTGGTGGGGCCGAGCAGTTTGCGGGCGGATTCGAGGATGCGGCGGGTGCCGGCCAGCGCGACCAGCGGTTCGGGGTGGGGGGTGCGGAGCAGGAAGATGCCGCCGTCGGCGGTGGCGGCGATGCGGTACCGTTCGTCGTCGCTGTCGCCGAGCCCGTGCCAGGATTGCGCGCTGACCATGACGCCCAGGCCGAGGGACCGGCCGCGCTGTTAGGCGCCATTCTTTCTGAGCATGTAAGCGCGGGTTGGCGTCGTTCAGCGTGAGCGTGCCGGCCTCGGCCGGCGGCGGATTCCCGTTTCCGTGCGCGACGACACCGTGAGCACCGGGCGGCCCGCTGCCGGTCACGGCGCTGCGGCGGTGCCCGCGGGATGCTCATCGTGTCGTTTCCCCTGCCGGTGGCCGGTTCGGGTTGCAGGGCGGCGGCCAGCCTGGCAGCCTGCAACACGAGCTGCCCCTGGCGGCGGGCGCCGCCCGCCGGGGACCGTAGATCCGTGACCGGGAAGGACTGCCTCGATGCTGCTGTGCGCCGATGCGGGTGCCGTGTCCGCGGACCTGGCGTCTGGCGTGCTCGCCTGCCCCTCGTGCGGGACCGGGCGGCTCCGCCCATGGGGCTACGGGCGGGAGCGGGCGATCCGGGTGCAGGGCGGCGGGTGCCGCCGGCTGCGGCCACGGCGCGGCCGGTGCCGCTCATGCGAGGCGACGCACATCCTGCTCCCGTCGTGGGCGGCGCCCGGGCGCGCGGACGCCGTGGGCGTGATCGCGCGTGCGGCCGCCGCATCGGCGCTGCACGGCACGGGCGCTGTCCGGCTCGGCGCGGAACTGGGCGTCCCGGCCGCGACCGTGCGGGGCTGGCTGCGCCGCCTCCGGGCGCGGGCCGGCCAGATGCTGGCCGAAGCGACGGCTGAATTCGGCCGTCTCGTCGCCGTCATCGAGACCCCGGAGGGCCGTGATCCCTCCCCGCCGGGCCCGGCAGGATCGCCGCTGGGCGACGCGCTGGCCCTCGTCATCGCGTGCGCGCTCGCCGCGGTCACCTGGCACGGCCGGGCGGACTCGGACATGGACGCGCTGATCGGCCGGTTCGGCCTTGCCGCCGCCCTCGCGCCAGCGCCCGGAAGCTGATCCCGCAGCCCCGTCCCGGGCATCCTCGTGCCCGGAACCGGCCCGCGACACTCATCATGGGCACCCGGCGGCATCCACCCCGCACAGCACCGCCACCATGAACATCCCGGCGACACCGTGAGCATCACCGCACTCCTGCGCGCCCGAAATGCCCGTTTCCGGACGCTCATCGTGAATGACGCCGCCATGCTCATCGTGAATGTCGCGCATTCTCTCCAGGTGCAAAACGGACATGCAACGCGTCCTCGCGAAAGGTGCAGGTAGGAGGGTCGGACAATCTTCGCCGACTGCGCTGAGAGTGTTGCATATGTTGCAGGTCTATCGATGGTAGCGCTCTCAGCATCGACGACAACATGCACCACACGCGGCTGAGGTGTTGCAGAACCTTTCCGTGAATCGTTCTAACGCCACGTCATGCGACAGCCCGGCGACCTGGAGAGAACGCGCAACACCTCGCTGGTGCCCTCCAGGATGAAGTACCAGGCGTCATAGTCGGTGAGCTGGCCGGGAGCATCGAGGGCGGGGCCGAGGCGGGACAGCAGCGTGGCGTACCTCAGCCGGATGTCGGACACGTGGGGGCGGGCGGCGCGGATCGCGCCGAGCGCGGCCGGGTTGCCTTCGGCGTAGGCGGCCTCCAGCCAGCCGGGGTCCAGCCGGTCCAGGAATTCCGCGGCGCTGGCCGGCGGGCCGGGCGGGGCGAGGACGGCCATGAAGATCACGGCCTGGGACATGTCGGCGTAGTAGCGGGCGGCGCCGTCGCCGTGCTCGATCAGCTGGTGCAGCAGCACGGCCAGATCACGGGGCGGCAGCGTCCACATCGACAGCGCGGCCTGGTCGGGCCAGACCGCGACGCGTTGCGCGCCGGCCGCGTGCAGGGCGGCGGTAGCCTGGGCGGCTTTGGCGCGGGCGTCCGGGCCGCCCTTGCAGTCCAGCGCGCACAGCAGCGGCGGCGACGCCGTGCCGGTCCTGGCGGTGCGGCGGGCGGCGGCATACCAGCCGGCCCACAGCCGGATCATCAGCGTGGTCTTGCCGCTGCCGGACGCGCCCACGATGACGATGTGCCGGGTGAACTCGGCCAGCGGGATGACCAGGATGCGGGTCCAGCGGCGGCCGATGACCCGGATGACCGGGCCGGCCGGGACGCCGCGCCGGGTCACCAGCGGGGCCAGGCCCGGGGCACGGGCGGCGCGCCGGGCGGTCCGGGCCGCGCGGCGCCACTGCCGGCGGCCGAACGCGGACGGGGCGAGCGCGGTAGAGCCGATCAGGCCGTGGGTGTAGGCGTGGCTGATCCATGCCCACGCGGCCGCGCCGGCGGCGAGCCCGGCCGGGACGGCCAGCGGGGCCGTGATCAGCAGCGCGGGCAGCGGGTGCCGGTGGATGAGCAGCAGCGAGGCGCGGTGCCAGTCGGTGACCGGCTGGCCTGCTACCGCCTGCCACGTCCGGTCCTGGCACGCGGCAGCTATCAGGTAGACGGCGGGCACGGGCAGGGACCAGGCGGCGGCCCGGGCGACGCGGGCCGGGTGCAGCCCGGCCAGCCACGCGGCGGCCAGCGTGCCGAGCGCTGCTAGAACCAGCGGCCACAGCGGGGCCAGCAGGGCGGCGGCGGTCAGCAGGGTGGCGGCGAGGGCGGCGCGGCGGGCGGCGGCGTCGTCCCGGTACAGGACGTAGCGGCCGGGGCCGGTCACCGGGCGTCCTGCGGCATGCGGGCGGCGGGCGGCAGGTAGCGGACGGTGATCCGGGCGGCCTGCGCGGCGGGGAACCGGGCGGCGGCCCGCTCGACCACGGGCTTGGCGGCCGGCGAGGCGAGGTAGACCACTTGCGCGTACTGGCCGGACAGCAGCCCTGAGATGATCCTGCTCACCCGCGCGGCCGGCTTGGGCGTCAGCTCGACTTCGACCGCCCAGGCCTACCCGTCGTACGGGCTGCCCGCGACGGAGGGCCACAGCACCTCGGCGTCGGGCAGGTGCCCGGTGCCGGTGCCGGGGGCGGCGGCCCGGATGGTCCGCTCGCAGCTCCACCAGGCCTGCCCGCCAGACCATTCGGGCATGGCCGACAGCCAGATCCGGGCGGCCAGCACCGCGCGGATGTGGGCGAGGCGGGCCAGCGCGGGCGGGCGGGCCTGCCACGGGTAGCCGCACGCATTCATTCCGGCCGGGGTCAGCCAGCACCATGCCGGGCAGGGGGCCAGTACCTGGGTCTGGGCGTAGCCCGCGTGCCGCCAGCGGGCGGTGATGGCGCGCAGCCGGGCGGGCCGAACCCCCAGCGCCGCGCCGAGCAGATCGTAGGGGGCGGCGTACTGCTCGGCGACCAGGCACAGTCCGGTGACGTCGCGGCCGGTGAGCCGGATGAGGCCGGCGTCGGACCGCCGCACCCGCGTACATGACGTTTCGTGTTCAGTCATGTACTCAAGGTAGCTAACGCGTGCGGTGGCGTGAATTGCCGGGAAACGGCGTGATAGCCCGTTACGGCACGTTAAGACACGTGCATGCGCGCCCACGGCCGGATGCGCCGGGCACGCCTCGCAGCCCGGCCCCGGGGACGGTTATCGTCCCTGGTCAGCGGGCCGGGCTGGGGGCGGGCGGCTCCGGCCGGAGCCGCCCTAGACTGTGACCAGCATCACAACCGCATGGCTCTATACAGGCGGGCGTCACGGATGTACCGGGCGGCGTGCCTGGCTGCGTACCAGTCGCAGCGCCCGGCACGGCACCTGGTTACCAGGCCGGCCGCCGCCCGCTGTTTCAGGCTCATCCGCCGTCACCGGGTTTGCGGCCGGCCGCGCCGAGGAACCGCACGGCAGCAGGGGCGGGCTCCGGGGCCGGGCTGCGCCACCGGCCAACCTCGGCAAGACCGGGCTCGGTGAGTTCGAACCCGCCGAAGAACTGCCGGATGCCGTGCGCCGTGCGGAACACGGCCGGCGCGCTGGCCCCTTTGTATGCCTGCTTGATCGCGGCCATCGCGGTGGGGTCTGTCCCGTCGCTGGTGATATGCGAGACAACCAGGCAGCTGCCCGGCGCGAGGCGCTCCCGGACCCATGCCACGCTGCGGTACGGGTCGTCCTCCTCGGTGATGAAATGCAGCACCGCGACGAACAGCATCCCGACCGGGCGGGAGAAATCAACCAGCTCCCGCACGGCGTCATCGGCAAAGAAGTCGAACGGGTGCCGGGCGTCACCGCGAACCGCGATAACACCGGGGGAACCGGTCAGCATCGCCCGTGCGTGAGCCATCACCAGCGGGTCGTTATCGACGTACACGACGCTCGCGTCCGGGATAACCGACCGGGCCGCCTCATGCACATTCGGGCTCGTCGGAAGCCCGGTCCCCACGTCAATGAACTGGCCGATCCCCTGCCCCGCCAGGTACGTCACGGCACGGACCAGGAAATCCCGGTTCGCCCGCGCCAGCTCCCGGCCGGACGGGACCAGCGACAGCGCCTGCTCGGCCGCCTCCCGGTCGACGGGGAAATGATCCTTCCCGCCCAGGTAGTAGTCGTACATGCGGGCCGGCGACGGCACCGTCAGATCAATGATCTCCGGCTCATCATCCAGTACGGGCCGCCCGCTTATTCCGCCATTCAGCGCCACGTGCTCACTCCCTCTTCAATGCGTGCCAGATGCGTGCCGCACGCTCGATCCGGCGCATTCTCTCGGACATCGCTCCGGGATAGCTGACGGCAATAACCGTGCCCTCCGGCGCGGCGAAACGCGGAAATGCCACGAATTCCCTGGTGTAGACCCCGAACAAGACGATCCACGACGGATTATCGACCTCAAGCCTTTCGGCTATACGCCGCATGTCATCGGCGGCCCCGTGCCCGATTTCACCGGTCGCCGTCATCGCACCGCGCCTTTCTGCACCACGCGTCCCGAAGCCGGCGCGCCGGCCGCGATCAGCGTCAGCGAAAGCGCCGCCATGACCCGGTAACGCGCCCCGGACACTCCGTACGAGGCGCCGTGACGCGTTCCCGACACACCCGAAGAGGCGTTGTCGGCTCCACGGTCAATGACCCACTCCCGTACACGGTCACGCATAAGGGCCTCACCTCCTCGCGATATGCCTGGTCAGCCATCCCGATCGCCTGTCCTCCGCGTGGCAGATCGACGGTAACGCCGGATCTGGGAAGGAGGTCGCACACGATGTGCGACATCGTCCGGGCGTCTAGCCCTGAGGCATGTTCGCCCTGGGTGCGATAGGGGCGGTAACATCGTTCCGAGAAGGGAGGCGCTACTCCGACCATGGAAGACCGTGAGCTGGGTTCGCGAATCGCCTATTGGCGTGAACGGCGCGGAGTAACGCAAAAACTTCTTGCCGATCGCATAGGCCGCTCAAAGAGCTGGATCGAGAAAGTCGAATCTGGTGCGCGCAGCGCCAATCGGCTGCCGATCCTGCTTTCTATCTGCAGGGAACTTAAGGTCGATCTCCCCGTCCTGATCGGGCGTGACCTGGCGCGGGACACCCGTGAATGCATTAATGATATTCAGGTTGAGGCGATCCGGGCTTCGCTGGAACGCTATGACGCCATCAGGAACGAGATACCAGATGACTACAGCGCTGACATTCCGCGCTTGCAGTCCCAAGTCGCATACGCATGGACAGCCTTTGAGCTGGCAGATTACCATATCATTAGCCGGACTCTGCCTAATCTTCTGCTCGATGCGCAACGCTGCCATGTCATAATGGATTCGGCAGATACCGCGCGCATCCTGGCCGAGGCATACCAGATTGCGGCCTCGACGCTGCGGAAGCTGGGTGAGTATGAACTAGCCTGGCTTGCGGGTGATCGCGGTGTCGCACTGGCTGAACGGACCGGCGATCCCGTGCTTGCGGCCTTGACAGGATTCAGGGTAGCGATCGCTCTCACGTCTCTCGGACGCACGGACGCGGGGTTCAACCTTAATGTCGAATACGCATACCGGCTTGAGCCTGGACTGCACACGGAAGCGGACCGGTCGGTTTACGGCCATATCCTGCTGCAGGCGGCGATGGCCGCAGCAAGCGGTGGGAATGCTGTAGGCGTGCGTGACATGGTAAATGAAGCCCGGTCAGTCGCGCGCCATGTGAATGACCAGGCCAACCACTATAGGCTGGCTTTCGGGCCGACCAATGTAGGGCTACATCATGTCGCGGCGCTCGTGAACCTCGGTGAGGGAGGACTAGCAGTCGAGATTGCCGCCGACCTTGATCGGGCGGGAATCGGGATGCTCCGCCGCGAGCGGCGGGCCACTTATCTTATCGACGTTGCACGCGGTCATAGCCAATGGGGAAAGCGAGACGAAGCTCTCGAAAATCTGATTGAAGCCGAGCGCCTGGCCCCACGTGAGGTATACTGTCGTCCTGTCGCCCGTAATCTCATCTCGAATCTGATCGAGCGATCACGCGGCATAGTGCCCACAGCGCTCCAGTCTCTTGCCGAACGTTCCGGAGTGACGGCATGAACAGAGTTCTATATGTCATATCCTGTGCCGCCCCGCCTGCTAGGAACGTCACCCGTCTTATCGACCCTGCCCAGCGCGAAGGATGGGATGTGTGCCTCCTAGCGACGCCCTCGGCAATGAGATTCATTGACCCGGTAGCACTGGAAGCGCGGACCGGGCACCCCGTGCGCAGCACCTATAAAGAGCCCGGGTCGCCGGATGTCCTGCCGTCGCCAGACGCTATTATCGTGGCTCCCGCCACCGTGAATACCATAGACAAATGGGCTTGCGGAATATGCGACACCCTCGCACTGGGCATCCTTGTTGAAGCCATCGGCAAGAAGCTCCCCACGGTCGCACTCCCCTTCACGAATTACGCCCACGCCGCCCATCCCGCATTCGTGGAGAACATAGGAAAACTCAGGTCATGGGGCGTGCGAGTCCTCTTCGGCCCCGATGTGTATCCCCTTCACGCACCTGGCACGGGCAGCCAGCACCTTGACATCTACCCCTGGCACCTGACCTTGGAAGCAGTAGCACTCTTGATCGAAACCGATCCTGCAGCCTCCTAGACGATAACACCCCCAACGGGGACGATGACGGACTAGACGACACCTAGCCCGTCCCCGCTAGTGTGTTCTTAGAGGAAGCATCCGCTGGTCTAGCCCGCGCCCTTTGCTGGCGTCTCAGCCACCTCTTGATCTTGACTTTGATCTTGACTTTGATCTTGACTTTGATCTTGACTTTGATCTTGACTTTCTGTTTTTGATTTTGACTTTGATTTTTGGTTTTGGCTGGTGGAATGGAGTGGAGGGGTTCCTGACCTCGCCCGCCTTGCTCTTTGGGTGGGTGAGGTCAGGAGGACTGGAGCGGAGTGGAGCCAGCCCCCCGGCCGCAGGCCAGGGCTGGTTTGACCCCGTGCAGCAAGGGCTTGCACGCCTGCATTCGCAGACGCGGCGGTGTGCGGCCGGTGCACGGCTACTGCGCGGTCGCTGTCCGAGTCCCCTGCGACGCCAAGGGCCCAAGAGAAGTTTTCTGTACTACTTCAAGGCGGCCCCACGGGGCCGCTCGCGCCGCCGACACGGCGCCCCGGCCGACACTCTGCTGACGCTCCGCTCCGGCCGGGCCGGTGCCGGTCGGCTGGCGCGAAAGGCGGATTTCGGGGGCCGCTGAAGTCCAGGCAGTCGCCAGGGCCGCGGCGGATTTGACACGGGACCCCCTCGCGGCGGCCCTCATCGGGCTCATGCGGGCAGGCCAGAAGCCAGCCCGATCCGCGGGCAAGCGTACGGGCCGCCGCCCCCGTGTAAAATCCGCCGCTCCGTCCGTGCGAAACTGACACGCCCGTGACACTTCCCCCACCGGATGCTGCTGTAAGCGTCATGCACCTCTTCGTTGTCAACAAATCTTTGACAGACACGTCGGCGAGTCAAAGTCCCGATTACAAGCCACATCGCTATCCTGGGCCGAATACTTGCAGCAGGTCATTACACAGGAACGGCGTAGTGTGACTACTGAGACTAACGTGGCGACAGATACCCATTGGGACGACGACGTTGCGGCCTTGCGCGACCTGGCATTCGAGAGCCTGCGCGACCCGCGCGTTGCCAATTACTTCTCCCGGGGACACGTCAAAGGTGGGGATGTCCTTGGCCTCATGGACGACGATGACATCTACACGGAGTGTAGGGCAACGGATGCTTTCCAGACCTATGCTGCGAAGCGTAATGAAGTCGATAAGCTGAATAGCCAGATATCAGCCGCCATAAGTGCCGGCTCCATTAACTGGAAGACAGCCTTCACAACAATAATTACGGTATGGTTCTTGCTGCTCATCACGTCAGAATTTGCTGATAAGATCCACCCTGGCTATAAGATTCTTCTTGCAATATTCTCTACGGCCACCGCCGTAGCATCGGGGCTCCTAATTGGAATTTGCTCCCGTACCCGCAAGTCCCGTGTAGTAGGTGCCGCCGCAGCCTTCTTTACACTCGCCCTGTCGATCTGCAGCATAGCGCTCCCGCTGGTGTTCGCTATATTTCCATGGCAACCAGTTGGGTTGTACATCGAAATCGCGACCGCCTTTATCGTCGGGATATTGCTCAGCGAGAAGAAGACTGCCCAAGATTCACGCAATTTGGCGAGAGCATTGATGCAGGCGATCTCATGCGCGCTTGAGTGGCGAGACCGCAGGAAGTGTGAGAAGAACTGGCTAAATCACTCGCTTGCTGCAGTGATTTACCCCAACGCTGTGCTCGCGATCAACCACATACTCGGTGAGGACTCCACCAAGCTTCTTGTCGAGCAGGACTCTGAAGGCCTGCGCCGACTACAGGATCCGAAGCTTACAGTGTCTACCGGATCGGAATACCGGCTGCAGAATCTCCTTGACCGGATGGACGGCGGCAGTATAGCTGTCACTGGTCCACGTGGCGCCGGGAAGAGCACTTTGCTGCGGAGGATGTGCAGTTCTCAGGGCTACTCTGCGGAAGAACCGCCGAACATATACATCTCCGCGCCCGCCGAGTATGTCGCAAGAGAATTCTTGGCTGAACTCTTTCAACAAATATGCGACGCATACTTGCAACAGTTCGACAGCCCTATCGCCGGAATGCGGTACCGTGGACTGCGCACCCACCGAGACACGGTACGCGTTATGCGGCGGGTAATGACAATTCTGAGGTTGGCTTTCCGTGCGATCTTCGCACTGACGCTGCTGGCAGTAGCCTTTGGGCCGCTTCTCGCGGGCGTTCACCTGCCGACAGCCTTCGCCCACCTGCCTGTGAGGCACTGGCATAATGAGGTGACTCAGTACGCGAAAACAGGCTGGGACAAGTACCACGGCCCCGGCAAGTTCGTGTTATGTGAAGTTGCGTGCCTGGTGCCGGGTTTCAGATGTAGCCGTACAGGGCGAGGATGCGCTGGTCGTCGCGCCCGTAGTGGCGGCGGGCTGCGGCAATGTTGGCGTGCCCTTTCTTCCGGAACGCGCCGATGACGAGGTTGCGGATGCCGGCATGCGCGTTCGGCTGGCTGCCGGTGCGGGTTTTCTGGGCGTCTTCCCGGAATGTGACGTCGCGGACGTAGTGCTCCCTGTTTTCGATTGCCCAGTGATTTCGTGCGTAGATGGCGAGGTGCCGGGGCCGGCGAGGCTGGCGGGGAGGCTGGTGATCCCGTAGGCGATCTCCTTGCTGTCCCAGGGGCCGTGCGTGGGCCCGGTGTCGCGGCGGATGCGCAGGACCTGGGCGGCTCCGGGCCAGCCGGTGCCGTCGGCGGGGGCGGTGCGGATCGTGCGCTTCTCCCGGCGGCCGTGGCCTTTCCCCTGCTCAGTCCATGTCGTGTCCGCGAACTGCTCGTCAGTGCCGGTCAGCGCGTCCGTGATCGCGGCCAGCAGCGACGGCTGGTTCGCCTTGATCGAGCATGCTTCACACTGCTCCTGTTGTTGGTCATGGTGTGTCAAACAGTCCAGCCTGGCCGTATCCGACCTGGATGCGGAGGCCTTTGCGGCGTCCCCGGGTGAGGTAGACGGCGTTGAGTTCGCCGCGTTGGACCTTGTTCAACACGGTCTGGCGGGCGATGCCGAGGCGGGCGGCGGCCTGGCTGAGGGGCAGCCAGCCGTCGGGTGCCTGGGGCCGGACCTTGTCGCGGAGCTGCTGGTCGACGCGGATCTGCCAGGGTGCTCCGGGGGTGAGCTGCTCGCCGGTGACGAAGCCGTCGCGCAGCCACCGGTAGATGGTGGCGCTGGCGACGCCGAGCTGGCGTGCGGCTTCTGCGATGCTGACCACGGCTGCATCTTCGCAGCGGGGTGTGACATTTTCGGGGGGTGGCTGGTATCCGGGGATGCCGTGGTAGGCGCGTAGGGCTCTGACGTGGGCTTTCCTGAAGGGGAGCCCGGTGGCGGTGCGGCGGTTCTGCTGGCCGAGGATCTGGGCGATGGTGGTGTCGTCGTAGCGGGGTGCCAGGCGGCGGATCAGGCCGATGGTGTCTTCGCTGGTGGTCCGGCCGTGCTTGCCGCTGGCGGGCAGCGGCATCTGCACGTCGGTGCTGGCGCCGCCTTGCCAGATGATGCGGATCTGGCAGGTCCGCCCGCTGTCCTTGCCGTCGTCGGCGTTCCCTGGGGTGATGACGATCTCGGTGATGACGGCGCGGATGAGTTCCTTGCGCTGGGTGTGGGTGGTGGCGGGGGCGTTGAAGATGGCTCGCAGGTCGGCGCCGGCGGTGGTGATCCAGGCGGTTTCCTCCTCGGTGAGGGTGACGGGCCTGCGGGCCTGCTGGGCGGCGAGCTGGTTTTCCGCGGTGCGCACGGCCGTGAGCCTGTCTTCGAGGACGGCCTCGAGGGTCCGTGCGACCAGCCGGTTTTCCGGCTCGACGTTGTCGTACTGGCGCAGCGCCCGGCCGGCTTCGTAACGGGCGCGTTCGGCGGCGCGTTCGAACACGGCCAGGTTCTGCCGGTGCCGGGCTTCGGTGTCGGCCATGGCCTGGACGGTGGCGGCCAGGCAGGCGGGGGCGAGCGCGGCCAGCAGTTCGTCCAGCACCGTTTCGTGCGGCCGCCGGCCGCTGGCCCGCTGGCAGGATCTGGCGCCGTACATCTGGTTCGCCCGGCCGCACCGGTAGGCGGGGCTGCCGCCGGAGTGGTAGGCGACCTGCATCAGCCGCCCGCACCGGCCGCAGCGCAGCAGGCCCTGCAGCCAGGCCCCGCCTTCCCGCGCGGCCCCGCCGGCCTGCCCCGCCTGGGGCGGTGCGTTGGCGGCCAGCCTGGCGATGTTGGCGTCCCAGGTTTCTGCGGAGATGTAGCCGGGATGGTGGCCGGGGATCATCACGGCCCACTGGTCGCGGGGCAGCCGGCGCTGCCGGGTGGTCACGTTCCCGCTGGCGTCCAGGTGCTTTTCGGTCTTGCTGCGCCCGTAGGCGAAGGCCCCGGCATAGCCGGGGTGGATCAAGATGTCGTGCACGGCCGGGTAGTTGGCCTGCGCCCAGGTGATCTTCCCGGTGCGGATGTCGCGCCGGGGCAGCCGCAGGCCGTCGGCGCGGAGGCTGACCACCACCTGCCGGGCCGAGCCGAGCTGGTCAAAGCGGCGGAACACGCACATGACCGCTTCGCGTACCGCCTCATCGGGGGTGATGATCACGCGGTCATCGTCGTCGTAGTCCAGCCCGGCGGGCAGCGTCAGCCGCAGCTCGCCGCGGGCGGCCTTGGCGCGCAGTCCCTCGGTCATCCGTGACCGCAGCAGGTGCAGTTCTGCCTCCGAGAGGGTCCCCTTGAGGCCCAGCACGAGGCGGTCGTTATAGCCGGCGGGATGGTAGACGCCGTTGGCGTCGGCGATCAGCGTGTCGGTCAGCGCGCACAAATCCAGGAGCCGGTACCAGTCGGCGTTGTTGCGGGCCAGCCGTGAGGATTCCAGCGACAGCACGATCCCGGCCTTGCCCAGCCCGACATCGGCGACCAGGTCGGAAAACCCCTTGCGGCCCTGGGCGGAGGCACCGGAACGGCCCAGGTCGTCATCGACTACCACGATCTGGTGCTCTGCCCAGCCCAGCTGCCTGGCTCGCCCGGCCAGGTCGTATTGCCGGAGCAGGCTCTCGGTGTTGCGGACCGTCTGGGCCAGCGTCGACTGGCGGACGTAGATATAAGCGTCCCGCCGCAGGTGGGCGGCGGCCGGCTCAGCCATCGCCCCGCACCGCCCCGGCGTCCTGGCCTGCGTCGTCACCGGCCAGCACGCCGGCGGCGATCATGGCCGCGAGCAGGCGCAGCACCCGGGCCCGGGCCGCGTCGGGCATCTGGTCCCATACCCGGTCGCGGCCTTCGCCGCGTCCTGGCCAGGGGATATCCAGCGTCAGCTGGCGGGCAGGCATTATTCTCATGGCACGCACGTAGGTTCCCTCTTTCCTGATCATCAGCGTGACCTGGGACGAGGCGAACTTACGTGCGTGCCAGCCGCCGGCCGGGAGATTTCCCCGTCCTGGTATCAAAGCGGCGCAGCGGCGGCGGTGACGAGCTGGCCGGCCGCACCGGACGGCACGGCGATACCGCTTTCCCCGCACCGGCCCGCGTGCATTCTTCCCGGTGCTCATGACGTGTTCCCGGCCGTGCCGCGGGCACGGGCCCGCCGGGCCGCCGGCCCAGCGGGCCGGCCATCTTCGCCGCCGGCTCCGGTGAGGACTGCGAGCAGGCCGTCATGGCGCTCGCGCTCGGCGTCCAGGCGCTGCTCGGCCCGCAGGGCCCGGTCACGCTCGGCTGCGGTGAGCTGCTCCGCCGCCTGCAGCCGGGCCTGGTACTGCCCGGCTAGCGCCTCCCGCTCCCGGGCCGCGTCATCGCGGGCCTGCCGGGCCTGCTCCCGGGCGCCGGCTTCACCCTGCCGGGCCCGGGCCAGCTCAGCCTCGGCAGCACGAACCGCCGCCGCGGCCCGCTCACCAGCCTGATCGCGTTCCGTCCGTGCGGCCTCGACGATCCCGGCGGCCTCGGCGGCCAGCCGGTCAGCGCGGGCCGCGGCGGCCTCCGCATCAGCGCGGGCACGGGTGCCCTCCTCAGCCAGCTCGCGGCGGGCCTGGGCGGTTTCCTCACGAGCGCGGCGGGCCTCAGCTTCGGCGGCTTCCCGGCCGCGATGAGCGGCCTCCGCTGCTTCCAGCGCCGCGAGCATGTCCTCTTCGGCCTCGGCGGCACGCGCCTCGGCGGTGACCGCCCGCGCCTCGGCGCGGCGCCGGGCCGCTTCGGCCTCCGCCAGCTGCGCGGCCACCACTTCAGCATCCAGCGCCGCGACCTGCCCGCGCGCCAGCGTGACCAGCGACCCTGCCTGCCTGATCAGCGCCTCCAGCGCGCCGAGCGGATCCGCGGCCTGCCCCGATGACACCGCGCCCCCGTCACCGCCCGCTGCCCGCGCGGCGTTGTGGAAACGACGCGAGCACGCGTCACCGCAGAACACGCGGGCCCGGCCACGCCCGGACACCGGAACCAGGTTCCCGCAGCCAGGCCGCCTGCAACGACGCTGGCCAGGCTCCCCGCCCGGGACAGTACCGCCAGAGGGCAGCACGGACTCCGTGACCACGCCCGTCACATCCGTCATGAAGCTTCCTTTCCTTTCCCATCAGCTCATTTCTTCTCCCGGAAAATGAGCGGAAAGGGAGGACCGCGAGCAGGACGATCGTGACGCAGCAGGCCACGCGGGCATCTGTCATCCAGCGTCCCGGCAGGACAGCAGATAACCGCGCCGGGAAACGCCGGCGGCGCCCACTGCGCGGGATCCGGCACGCCGATCGCATCCAGCGCAGGTGACATGCCCGGGAACTGGCCGGAGCCGCCCCGGCAGACCAAGCAGGAAATCCCGCCCCGGCCCGTTACCGGCCAGGACCAGATGCATCCCCCTCCTGCAGCCGCATCACCACGGCACGCAGACGGCGCAGGCCATCGCCATCCAGGACCAGGCCAGCACCCGTACCACCCGGCTCCGCGCCGAGCGCATCGGTCGCCTCCGCAGCCACCAAGCCCGGCATCCCGTCCGGCAGCTCCACCTTCAGATGCGGCACCCCGTCCACATGCCGCACTGCATACGCCCGCAGCCGACACCCATACAGCGGATGCGTAACCGCCGTGACCACCACCTGGCACGGCAGCCGGGCACGGAAACGTCGTAGTCTGTCGCCCTCTTGGTGAACAGCAGGTAGTGCGCGTGCAGGTCCTCGCGGATCTTCCGGGCGGTCTCCCGCTGGCCGTGCAGGGCATCGGCCGTGATCACCATGTCCTGAAGGTCTAGTTCTTCCAGCATGGGGCCGAGTTCCGGGATCTCGTTCGTCTTCGCGTCCACTTCCCGCTGGGCCATGGTGCGGCCCTCGGTGACGTGGAATGCGGACAGGAGATGCACCTGGCTGCCGTCAGGGCGGACGGCGCCGCGGGCGGTCTTGCCGTCGGCCGCGGCCTGCGGCAGCAGCCCGGGAACGGCGGGCCCCCGCGCGGCTGCGGCGGCGCGGCGCTGCTCCCGCTCGCGCCGGGTCACCTCCGGCAGTTCATCGGCGGCGGCAGGCGGCATGATCTCCAGGTAGCCGTAAAGCGCCTGGTTGAACGCGTCCGCGTCGATCCTGCCGAGCACGCGCCCGAAGGTCCGGGCGGACGGCGGCCAGACCCTCCCGGTGAGCGGGTCCGGCCGGCCGCCGAGGATCAGCAGGGCGTCTTGCGGGCAGCCGGCCGCCCATTCCGCGACCGCCGACGCGGAGTCGTGCCCGGCCGCGGTGAACGCGCAGACGGCCAGGGCCAGCACGAACTCCAGCGGATGCCAGCGCCCGGCCCGCTTGCGCGGGTCCGGGACGAGCATCAGCCATTCCCGCAGGCAGCGGCGGGACTCCGCGCCGCCGGAGAGAACAGCCGAAAGGGCACGGGCAGGGGCGGTGATCAGGGAAGATAGCGACGCGGGCACGGTACTTTCCGGGAAGGATCGACTTGGTTGGCACCTTCGATCCTGGGAAACCGTGCCCGCATGTCAAACCGGGCACCAAGTGCAGGACTGGGCGCACTAGCCCGAACAACGCCTCATGGCATCACGACGGCATAAACCTCAAACTCGCCGGGGCCGTGGGACAAGTACCATGTAGTAATTCGAGTTTTCGTTGTGATTTGCGCGCTCTTCTTGTGGCCCAACAAGCGGTTGCGGCGGCGGCGGCTTGGCGCACTACGACGCCCTGAATTGGTCCAGCGAGCCCGAAATTACTCGATTCACCTAAAGATTGAGCGGACATCAAGTTGGGGTGCGAGTCTCGGTATGCCGACGGTGCACGGTGCCGGGCTATCGCTAAACAAGGGAATATCTGAGAAGTACGTCCCATGGAGCCTGCCTGAATTGGTCGGCAAGCTACGCGACTTCATCGCTGACATATCTCAACCAACTGCCACACGGATCGGCACGATGGTCATCGGGATTGACGAAATCGACCGCATTGGCTCCGTTGAGCAGGCTGAGCGGTTTATCGGCGAGATCAAGGCCATCTTCGGCATCCCAAACTGCTTTTTCCTCGTCTCGGTCGCCGAGGACGTTGGCTTCCTCTTCTCACGCCGATCCATTGTGGGGCAGTCAACTCTGGAGCATTCCTTCGACGACGTGGTGGTTGTTGACGCGCTGGAACTTGACGAAGCGCGCGAATTGCTCTCCACCCGAGTACCCGGATTCACCGACTCATTCGTCTTCCTTGCACTGGCACTGTCAGGAGGGCTACCCCGCGAGATAATCGGGGTGGCTCGTCGCCTAGTCGAAGTGAACCATCAGGAAGCGAAAGATCGGGTTTTCCCGAAGATCGGTGATCTCGCGCTCCGCCTGGTTACAGAGGATGTCGCGGAGGTGCTCCGCACGAGCCGTAACCAGCTTGCTCGGATGTCTTTGCCGGAGTCCTGGGGTGACGTCTTCTACCAGTTGCGTGCTGCTATGGCGCTCCTGCGCAGCGGGTCTGCCTCACCGGAAGAGCACCAGCAGATCATCGGTCGACTGTGCTCCCTACGGTCGCCGGACGCCGCGGTCCTGGCGACGAGCCAGGGAACGGATGAGGCCGCTGCCGCAAGAATCGTCGCTGGCCTCGCTGCGTTTGCTTGCTACAGCATCACGGTAGTCGAGGCGTTCGATAACGATTACTTCGACCCGCATACCGCTCGCAAAACCACGCGCGACACTGACGGGAGATCCTACATGGAACTCGCCGCAGCGCGGCTGGAACTCAGTATCTCACCCGAGTCAAGCCGGTCAATCATTCGTCGCTTCCGGGCGCAGTCTGGACTCAGATCTCCGGCGTTAAGTTATCCACAGGACCGTGACGTGCGGTTCCGTTTCGCCCGCAATGTGCGTAATTGTTAAAACTCTGGTAGGATCGGTGGCGTGTCAGCGGCCGTTGCGGCGATCCTGGAGGGCATGCCAGAGCCCCGCGATCTCCGCATGCACGAGCACGGCGGCCGGTGCGTGATCATGGCCGGCTCGACGGTGCTGTTCGACTACGCCGCAGGGGACGCGGTGATGCGGAACATCGCGCTGTGCTCGCTGCGGCAGCTGGGGTTCCGCGGCCGGACGGTCGCCGCGGCGCTGGGCTTGTCAGAGGCGTACGTGGCAACGCTGTACAACGCGGCGCAGCGGGACGGGTCGGCGGCGCTGGTCAAGCAGGACCGGCGCGGCACGCCGGGGAAGATCACCGCGGAGCAGTGGGAGCAGGCCCGGCAGTGGCGGGCCGGCGGCGTCAGCGACGCCGAGATCGGGCGGCGGCTGGACGTGGCGCACACGACCGTCAGCCGCGGCCTGGGACCGCGCGGGCAGGCCCCCGCAGCCGGCGGCGAACCCGGCCGGGCGCCGGCGGAATCCCTGTTCACCGAGACGGAGGCCGAGACGGAGGCCGGGGCCGGGGCCGTGGCGGCGGCTGAGCCGGCAGCGGAACCCGCGCCGGAGGCTGAGGCTGGTGCCGGGCTGCCGGCGGGCGGGCCGCCGCCGCGGCCGCAAGCGCCCCGCGGCGTGCTCACGTCCCGGTATGCCGGGTCGATGCTGCTGCACGCGTTCTTCGCGCGGGCAGCAGCCGGGACGGTGCTCGCGGACGCCGCCGCGGGACCGGCAGACGTCCGGCTGCTGACGGCCGTCAGCATGTGCTTCGCGCTGGGGGCCGCGACGACGGAGCAGTTCAAGCACCTGGCCGCCGCCGAGGCCGGGCCGCTGGCCGGGCTCGGTACGCTGCCGGGGCTGCGGGCGCTGCGCCCGGAGCTAGCCCGGATCGCCGACGCCGCCGACCCGCTGCGGCTGCAGACGCTGTTCGCGGCGGCGATGCTCGCCGCGGACCCGGTGACCTCCGGCGTCTACTACGTCGATGACCACTTCGTGCCGTACACCGGCGCGAAGCCGGTGGCAAAGGGCTGGAACAACAAGCGGGGCCGCGCCGAGCGCGGCCGGGCGGACACCCACGTCACCGCGCATGACGGGCGGGCGGTGTGCTTCGTGTCCGGGGAGCCGTCCGGGCTGACCGTCACGCTGCCGCTGGCGCTGGCCGAGCTGAAGAAAGCCGCCGGCCCCGGCGCGAAGATCATGGTGGGCTTCGACCGCGGCGGCGCCTACCCGCAGGTATTCGCGCACTGCCGCGAGCAGGGCGTGCACTGGGTCACCTACCGGCGCGCCCCCCTCGCCGTCCCCGCGATGCTGCCCGTCCTCACGACGGTCACCTACGGCGGCCGGGTCCGGCAGATCGCCTGGGCCGAGGAGACAGTGACCCTGAAGGATTACGGCGAGGCACGGCAGGTCACCTTGTTCGAGCACGGGCGGGTCGCCCTGCAGATCCTGACGTCGGACTTCGAAGCATGCCCGGCGGAGATCCTGTCCTGGCTGAAATCACGGTGGCGCGAGGAGAACTTCCTCAAGTACGCATCGGAGAACTACGGCATCGACAAGATCTGCGACTACCTCGCCGAGATCACCGAGAACACCAAGCTGACCCGCAACCCCGCCCGCGACAAGGCCAACGCCGCCGTCCGCGGCGCGGAGAAAGCCCTCGCCAGCGCCGAACGCGACTTCGCCGCCCTGCTCGCCAGCCCGGACCTCACCCCCGCGGCCAAGAACGACCGCATCCCCGGCCTGCAGGCGAAGATCACCCGCGCCCGCAAGGACCGGGCCGCCGCCGTCACCGCCCGCGGCCCGGTCCCCGCGAAACTGCCCGCCAACGTCATCGACCCGGACGCGCAGACCGCGGTGCTGCGCGCCGGGCGGCGCGGCCTGCAGATGATCCTGCGGCTGCTGGCGCACAACGCCGAGCACTGGCTATCGGACCACCTCAACGCCTACCTCGGTGACGACGACGAATACCGGGCCATCACCCGCGAAACCATCATCCGCGGCCTGGCCGGCACCATCACCAGCACCCCCGATGCGATCACCGTCACCCTCGCGCGGCCCGCCTCACGGCGCATCGCCCGCGCCCTGGACCTGCTCATCGACGAGATCAACGCGACCCCGCCCGTCATGCCCGGCGACACCCGCCCCATCACCTACCAGATCACCGCGAACCCCGGCATTTAACACACGGCGCACAACCA
>CAVYVO010000016.1:0-546137 GCA_963771985.1 uncultured Actinomycetota bacterium
GACGATTGCTGCGTTGCGTGCCGGCGCGGGTTCGGGGGGGCCCGAAGCCCCCCCGCGGGGGGTATGGGGGGCCGCGGAGGCCCCCCATTGGGGGGTCACCGGGGGGGTTGTCCCCCCTGGGGCTAACACTTCTCCCGAGGAGGCCTTCACCGAGGCCTGGCGCAGGCATGCCCTGCGGGTCCGCCGCCTGCACGAGAAGCTGTTCTACCGGCCGCTGCTGGACGCGGTCGCGCGGCTGCCCTCGGACGCCGCGCGGCTCACGCCGGAGGAGGCGCGTGCCCGGCTGGAGGCGCTCGGGTACCGGGACCCGGCCGGCGCGCTGCGGCACATCGAGGCGCTGACCTCCGGGCTGCGCCGTCGCGCGGCCATCCAGCGGACGCTGCTGCCGGTGCTGCTCGGCTGGTTCGCCGACGCGGCCGAACCGGACGCGGGGCTGCTGGCGTTCCGCCAGGTGAGCGAGGCGCTGGGGGAGACCCCGTGGTTCTTGCGGCTGCTGCGGGACGAGACGAAGGCCGCCGAGCGGATCGCTCACATACTGGCCTCGAGCCGGTACGCGGCCGGCCTCCTGCTGCGGGCGCCCGAGGCCGTGGCCATCTTCGCCGACGACGCCGAGCTTGTGCCGAGAACAGCTACCGCCCTCCGTTCCGAAACGAGGGCGGCAGCCAAGCGGCACGAAACGGACGCCGAACAAGCGGCGGTCGCGGTGCGCTCCCTGCGCCGCCGGGAACTGCTCCGGGTCGCCGCGGCAGACGTGCTCGGCCTGACCGGGCTGGTCGAGACGGGGGAGGCGCTGACCGCGATCACGACGGCCTCCATCGAACGCCGTGCTGGCGGCGGCGATCAGCAAGATCGAGGCGGAGCTGCGGGGCCCGCTGCCGACCCGGTTCGCGGTGATCGCGATGGGCCGGTACGGCGGGCACGAGAGCGGCTTCGGCAGCGACGCGGACGTGATCTTCGTGCACGACCCGCTGCCGGGCCTTGACGCAGCGGGCGACAGGAGGGCGTCGGACGCGGCGCAGGCGGTCGGCGCCGAGCTGCGCCGGCTGCTGCAGATCCCGGCGCCGGACCCGCCGCTGCTCGTCGACGCGGACCTGCGGCCGGAAGGCAGGCAGGGGCCGCTGGTGCGCAGCCTGGCGGCGTGCCGGGCCTATTATGCGCGGCGCGCCGCCCCGTGGGAGGCGCAGGCGCTGCTGCGCGCGGAGTTCGCCGCCGGGGACGCCGGGCTCGGCGCGGAGTTCATCGCGATGGCGGATGAGCACCGCTACGCCAGCGGCGGGATCAGCGAGCAGGCGGTGCGGGAGATCCGGCGGATCAAGGCCCGCGTCGAGGCGGAGCGGATCCCGCGCGGCGCGGACCGCGCGCTGCACGTCAAGCTCGGCCCCGGCGGCCTGTCCGACGTGGAATGGACGGTGCAGCTCCTGCAGCTCCGGCACGCCTGGGCCGTGCCGAAGCTGCGCACCACCCGGACGCTGGACGCTCTCAACGCCGCCGTGGACGCGGGCCTGGTCCCAGCCGCCGACGCGGGGTCGCTCAGCGCGGCCTGGCAGCTCGCCGCCCGGATCAGGAACGCGATCATGCTGGTCCGCGGCCGCCCGGGCGACACGCTGCCCGCCAAGCACGACGAGCTGACCGCCGTCGCGCGCCTCCTCGGCTACAAACCCGCCGTCGCGAGCGACGGCGTCGCCTGGGCGGACACCCCGGCGCAGGCGCTCGAGCAGGACTATCGCCGCACCGCCCGCCGCGCCCGCGCCGTCATGGACCGCCTCTTCTACGGCTAACGCCCGGGGGGACGACCCCCCGTACCCCCCGGCTGCGCTGCCGCGCGACCTTGTGCCGGTGGTTTTACCTTCCCGCACGTCCCACCCTTACTCAAGCACGCCCGTTCGCGCGCAGGACCCGCAGGGCGTCGACGGTGAGGAAGCCGCGCCAGTCCGCCTCGGCGGCGGGCGACCACGCCGGCCAGTTGAACATCCAGCCGCCGTCGTCGCGCTGGGCGCCGGCCAGGTGGTCCAGGTGCGCGGCGATCGTGGCGTCGTCGAACAGCGACCGGGCAATCGAGTCCGGCAGCGGCGCGAAGTCCAGCGGCGAGTGCACCTCGCCCGCCGCGTCCGGGTCGAGCGCGACCAGGCCCTGCTCCAGCAGCAGCGGTCCTACCCGCTCGAACGCCGCCCGGGCGCGGGCCTGGTCCGGCACATGCTGCAGGAACGCCAGCACGCCGAACATCTCGTACCCGTTCGCCTCGGTCAGCCCCTCGATCCGGTCCCACATCACCCGCGTCGCCGCCTCCCGCCAGGGATGCGCGAACCCGCGCTTGTACAGGACGCCGGCGATCTGCCCGGTCTGGATCAGCGACGGTGCATTCCCCTCTGGGGCCACCCACCAGGGGGCGTGCGGCCCCTGGACGACACTCGGCAAGGCGAACGCGACGCCCCCTTCGGCAGGCCCGACGGACACGAGCCAGTCGCAGGCGTCCTTGACCAGCCGCTCGTCCCACGCGTCGGCCGCGTCCATGAGGCGCAGCGCCATCTCGACGGCGGCGGGCTGGCTGGCCGCCGTCCGGATGTCGGGTTCGAGAGCGTGCCCGAAGCCGCCGTCGCCGTTCCGGTAAGCGGCGATGGCGTCGCGCACCGGGGCGGCCTCGCCGCCGCCGAACATCCGCTGGAACACCCGCCGGTCGAGCACGCGGGCGTGCCCGGCCAGGAAGTCGGCGGCCGCGTCGAAGTCTGGAGTCTTCTTCATGCGGCCATCTCACCATCAGGCGACAGGCCCCGTCTTGAACGAAACGGCCACCAGCATGACATCCTGGTCATATGGCGACGCGTCTACCGGACTGGGTGCCGCCCGGCGCGTGGCTGACCTCCGGGTACGCGGAGTGGCAGGCGCCGGGCGCGCTGCGCGGCGCGGTGGCGTGCCTGTGGGCCGCCGTCGTACCCGGCGACGCCGGCCGCGAGTCGCTGGTCCTGCCCGACGCGTGCAGCGATCTCATCTGGGAGCAGGGCGTCGGCTGCTATGTGGCCGGCCCGGACACCGGCCCGGCCCGGGCCGTGACCGCGGCCGGCGCGGTCATCGTCGGCGTGCGGTTCCGCCCGTCCGCGGGCGGCCAGGTGCTCGGCCTGCCGCTGAGCGAGATCCGCGACCAGCGCGTCCCGCTCGCCGACCTGGTGCCCGCGGCCGGGAAACGGCTGCCCGCGACGCTCGGCCCCGCCGAGGCGGCCGCGCGGACTCTGGACACCGTCGGCCGGCTCGTCGCGGACGCCGGGCACGACCCGGCCATGACGCGGGTCGCGACGCTGCTGCGCGACCCGTCCGCGCGTACCGAGGACATCGCCGGCGAGGTAGGCCTCAGCGAGCGCCAGCTGCGCAGGCGCTGCCACGCGGCCGCGGGCTACGGCCCGAAGACGCTCCAGCGCGTCCTCCGCTTCCAGCGCTTCGTCCGCATGCTGGACGCCGCGCATCCCCTGGACCTGGTATCAGCCGCCGCGCTGGCCGGCTACGCCGACCAGGCCCACCTCACCCGGGAATGCGCCGCCCTTTCCGGCCTGACCCCCGCGGCCCTATCCCGCGTCCGCGCCCGGGGCCGGGCTCAGGCCTCGGCTGGCTCGGCGATCATGGCGGTGCCGATTTCCCGGAAGCCGAGCCGCGCGTAGATGCGGGCGACGGCCGCGTCGGTCGCCGAAAGGAACACCGTCCGGGCGCCGCGTGCCAGCGCGTCGGCGGCGAGCGCATGCGTGACCGCCGCGCCGAGCCCACGCCGGCGGCTGGCAGGCAGGACCCCGACCCCGGTGATCTCCGCCACGCCGTCGGCCACCTGGTAGCTCCCGGCCGCGAGCGGTCCGCTGGGTCCGGCGGCGGTGGCGAGCACCGACCGGCCTGATTGCAGCCGCTCCCGCAGCATCTCGATCGTCCCGCCGTCGTGATCGGCGGCGAGCTTGTCCCGCTCGGTGACGCCGGCTTCGCCGACGGCCGTCCCCGGATGCCCGAAGGCGACCCCAGGCACCGCCCACGCCAAGACGAGGTTGGGGTCGTCCGGCGTGAGGACACGCACCGAGTTCCGCGGCGGCACCGCCGGGGGTGCCGCGAGCGCGCCGAGCACCAGCAGCGGATGCGCGCGCACCCGCAGGCCCGCTTCCGCCGCGGCGTCAGCCATCGTGGGCGCGGTCTGCGCTATCCACTCAAATGACTCCGGTATCAGGAGTTCTCGCTGTCTGGCCCGCACAGAACGGACGTCGGCGACTGTCACCGGCGATCGCTCATCCACCCGCGGGCGGGCGTAGTACGGCCATCCCGCCCCGATAGGAACGAACAAGACCAGCGGCCCGATCACCTCGGCGCGAGCGCGCTGTC
The DNA here is from genome assembly GCA_963771985.1 of uncultured Actinomycetota bacterium. Lineage (GTDB taxonomy): Bacteria > Actinomycetota > Actinomycetes > Streptosporangiales > Streptosporangiaceae > Trebonia. Next base: position 4,345 of record CAVYVO010000016.1, read on the forward strand.
GCGGTACCGCGTCGCAGAAAGTATCAATTCGCTCAATAACTTCGTAGTCGCTCACAGCAGTACTTACCTTACGGAGGCGAGCGCGGCCGGCCAAAGCGTTTACTGGTCGGCCAGTTCCATCGGGCCCGAGGTGCCGCGCAGATCCGAGCCTCCGCCCGCTCGTGCCGCATACTGTTCGATTTCGACTGCCGACAAGCCGAGCATCATCACCGCGTCCTCGAACGCGTATCCCTCACGGGCAAGCTCCGTCAGCGCGGCATGGGTCGCCTGGGCCGCGGCCTCGGCGGCCTGCACGGCGGCGTGCCGTGCCCGCAGCGCGTTCGCCACCTGCGCGGGGGCATCGGGCAGGACCTCGACCCTGATCGACTCCGGCGGTATGCCAAGGGCCCGCGCGATGGACGTCCGGGTCATGATCTCGGCCTGGTCAAGGCTGCGCACCTGAGCCGTCAGTCCTTCAACCTGCGGAACGCGGATGGTCCACCAGCGGCCGGCCCGCTCGCATAGCGCGGTGAAGGTCGTCGTCTCCATTAATGCCCCTCTTACCACCGAGTCATCGAACTGCCACGCGGTTCCCCCCTTGCGCGGTGATTGCCCCAAATCTACCGGCCAGTAGCAGACGACGACATCGCAATTACCAGGAAGTGACAAATGTTGCACTCTGTCGCTTTACGGTATCACGGCGTTGTCAGGTGGCGGTTCGGGGCCGCGGCCTCCCCGGCGAACGCCGGCAGCTCGGTCACCTCAAGCCCGGCCTGCTCGAGCAGTTCGTACCCCTGGCAGTCCGCGACGAACAGGCTGGGTTCACGCCAGGCCATGACCACCCGCCGCAGGCGTGCGGCGATGATCAGCTGGGTGCAGGTGCGCGGCCGGGACTTGCGCTGTGAACAGGGCTCCAGCGTGCTGTAGATGGTCGCGCCCGTCAGCCGGGGGTCGCCGGGTGCGAGCTTCCCGAGCGCCGACTCCTCCGCGTGCACCAGGGGATCGTTCTCACGGGAGAAACCGCGGGACAGTTCGGTTCCGTCGGCGCCCACGATGACCGCGCCCACCGAGTAAGCGGTCCGCGACGGCGGGCTCTGCCAGGCGAGCTCGACAGCCAGACGCATCCAGCGCTCGTCCTCCCGGCCGCCGTCCTCCCGACCGCTCACCCAATCCTCCCATCCGCCCCGCCGACCACTCCCGCACTCACGCGGCCCCGCCGGCCACTCCCGCGTCCGCGCGCCCCCCCGCCGCCGCGCACCCCCGCCGCGCGCCCCCCCGCGTCCGCGCGCCCCCCCGCCGCCGCGCGCCACCCCTCCGGGCCGATTGCGCAATTGACCCGCTCTATTGTGGTCGACTGCGCAATCGGCACGATCGGCCGGCTAGCGTCGGGGGCATCCTCCCTGTAGGAAAGCACCCGGAGGTGATGGTTCGTGACCGGCGAGACGCTCCGCGATCTCCTCAAGCCACTCATCGGCAAGCCCGGATCGATTCACTTGGTCATCAAGAGGATCGGCCCGGTCGCTTTCTCCGTGACGGAGAGCAACAAGCTGACCGGCGTGGAGGTCAGTCCCGACGGACTAGTCCGCCTGGAGCGCGAATACGGCTGGACCATGCTCGAGCCCAGGGAGATCATCGCGGTCAGCTGGAACGGGCAGCCAGAGCCCTCCGCGGGCCAGTTCCTGTAAGGGCCCAGGCGTGGCCCGTCCCCAACCCCGCGGTCATTGCCCGCAAGCGGAGGGCCCGCGGAGCGTTCAGCTCCGCGGGCCCTCCGTACTGCGCCGGTAAGCGTCAGACGTCGAAGTACAGCTCGAATTCGTGCGGGGTCGGGCGCAGCCGGATCGCGTTCGAGCTCCCTCGTCCGCTTGTAGTCGATCCAGGTCTCGATGAGGTCGTCGGTGAACACGCCGCCCTCGGTGAGGTAGGCGTGGTCGGCTTCAAGGGTGTCAAGCACGCTCTCCAGCGACCCCGGGACCTGCGGGATGGCGGCGGCCTCGTCCGGCGGCAGCTCGTACAGGTCCTTGTCCACCGGCTCCGGCGGCTCGATCTTGTTCTTGATACCGTCCAGGCCCGCCATCAGCATTGCGGAGAACGCGAGGTACGGGTTGCACGAGGGGTCCGGCACCCGGAACTCGATGCGCTTGGCCTTCGGGTTGGTGCCGGTGATCGGGATGCGGCAGCACGCGGATCGGTTGCGCTGCGAGTACACCAGGTTGACTGGGGCCTCGAAGCCCGGCACCAGGCGGTGGTAGGAGTTCACCGTCGGGTTCGTGAACGCCAGCAGCGACGGGGCGTGCTTCAGCAGGCCGCCGACGTACCAGCGCCCGACGTCGGACAGGCCGCCGTAGCCGACCTCGTCGTAGAACAGCGGCGCGCCGTCCTTCCACAGCGACTGGTGGCAGTGCATGCCGTTGCCGTTGTCGCCGAACAGCGGCTTCGGCATGAACGTCACGGTCTTGCCCGCCGCCCGCGCGGTGGACTTGATGATGTACTTGTACAGCATCAGCTTGTCGGCCATGTGAAGCAGCGGGCTGAACTTGATGTCGATCTCGGCCTGGCCCGCGGTGCCCACCTCGTGGTGCTGCATCTCGGTCTCGATGCCGCACACGATGAGGTTCTTGACCATCTCCGACCGGAGGTCGGTGTAATGGTCCATCGGCGGCACCGGGAAGTAGCCGCTCTTGTAGCCGGGCTTGTAGGCGAGGTTCGCGCCGTTCTCGTCGCGGCCGGTGTTCCACGCGCCCTCGATCGAGTCGAGGAAGTAGTACCCCTCGTTCGGGCCGGTGGCGAACCGCGCGGAGTCGAAGATGTAGAACTCCGCCTCGGGGCCGAAGTACGAGGTGTCCGCGATCCCCGTGCCAACCAGGTAGTCCTGCGCCTTGCGCGCGATGTTCCGCGGGTCGCGGGTGTACGGGGCGCCCGTCAGCGGGTCGTGCACGAAGAACGTGAGGTTCAGCGTCTTGTGCTGGCGGAACGGGTCGAGCACTGCCGTAGTCGGGTCGGGCAGCAGCAGCATGTCCGACTCGTGGATCTGCTGGAACCCGCGGATGGACGAACCGTCGAACATCCGGCCTTCGGTGAACACATCGGCGTCGAACGACTCCGCCGGAACGGTGAAGTGCTGCATCGTGCCCGGCAGGTCGCAGAACCTGACGTCAATGAACTCCACCTTTTCCTCAGCGATGAAACTGAGGACTTCTTCAGCAGTGCTGAACATCAACCCTCCCTGAACAGGGCATGTATAGGTAGGAAAATAGCTCGGTTTCTTCGTCGGGACCCGCTTCGGACGGTAGCTGTCTGCAATTTCCGCGCAGTATCCGCGACGTTTCACCAGTGTTACGCGTGCGTGGTACGCCTGCCCCACCTGGCGTGATCCGCGGGTTGCGGGGAGCGGCCGTACGCGGGGGAGGAGCAAGCGGATACCGTATTCATGTGTCAAAGCAATCCGCGGGACCGCGACGGTCTGCCGGGACGCGGCTGGCGGCCGCGCCGGGTGCTGTCGCGGCTGATGATACGCCTGACTACCCGGGCAAGCGCTTCGGCTTGCCGAAGGAAGGGCCGATGTCGGTCGCGCCCATGGGCAGGCGGCTCGCCGCTCTGGTCGTCGACTGGGTGCTCTGCGAGCTGATCGTCTCAGGTGTCACGAGGCACAGCATCTTCAGCGGGGCCGGTGACTCGCACTACTTCGCCGCGCTGTACGGGACGCTCGCCCTGTTCGCCGTCGAGGTCTGGCTGCTCACCGCGATCAGCGGGCTCACCGTCGGCAAGCGGCTGCTCGGCATCCGGGTCATCAAGACCGACGGCGGCCGCCCCGGCTTCGCCTGGGCGCTGCTGCGCACCGTGCTCCTGCTCTTCGTGGTTCCGCCGCTGCTGGCCGACCGCGACCTGCGCGGCCTCCATGACCGCGCCACCGACACGATCGTCGTCAGGATGTAGCAGCCGCGAACTCCGCGAACTCACTGTGCCGATTGCGCGATCGACCACACTAGGGGCTTGCCGGTTATCCAGCTCGCCGTCCCGGGCGTGCCGCCGGGGCGCGCGCCGTCCCGTGGCCGCGCACGGTGGTGCATGAGTTGCCCATGGGAACTGCCCGTGCGACCCACTCCATGATCACGAAGCTTTTTCGTACGTATAGGATGAATTATTCACGTCGTAAAAAATGTTTTCGTGATCAGGCGGACTAACAGCCTGCCGCCGGGCCCGGGACGGCTGCCCGCTGTGACTCATGCGACCGGACAGGCCGCAGGGACCCGTGATCACCACCGGATCCAGGCACTGGACCGCTGGCACGATCCTGCCCCCCGCCCGGCACGGTCAGACAAACAGCCGACGCGTCCAGAGCGGGGTCGATTGCGCGATCGACCCCGCCGACCCGCCGGCTGCCGGCCCCCGGCCCGCGGCCTGCCGGCTGCCGGCCCCGGCCCGCCGACGCGGCTTACCGCACCTTGGGGCGCGGCATCTTCGGCTGGCGGGCGCCCTTGGGCATCGGCCCCTTCGGCATCTGCATCGACGGCTGCAGCGCCTTCAGGCGGTAGTTGAGGTCGCTGACCGCGGCCGGCCGGAGGTTGCGGGGCAGCCGCATGACCTTGCGCTGCAGCCGGCTCACCGGGATCTGCCCCTCGCCGTTGCCGACCTGGAACTCGAAGATCGGCACGTCGTGCGCCACCCGCGCGGTCTTCTTCTTCTCGGCGGCGAGCAGCCCCGCCACGCGGGACGGCGCGCCCTCGCCGACCAGGACGACGCCGGGCCTGCCGACCGCGCGGTGCACTACGTCGAGGTTCCTGTTGGCGGTGACCGCCGGGGTGACCGTCCAGTTCCCGCGCATGCTCTGCAGCACCGCGGCGGCGGCCCCGGGCTGCCCCTCGATCGCCGAGAACTGCGCGCGCTGCGCGAACCGGCCGAACAAGAGCATGGCCGCCAGCAGCCCGAGCAGGATTCCCAGCGGGATGAGGAAAGCCGCGAGGCCGGTGAACAGCCCAATCAGGACGAAAACGACGATGATGCCGACCGCGCTGCCAGCCACGATCGGCAGCGCCTTGCGGTCCTGCTGGTTGACCAGGCTGGCGACCATTCGTATCTGCTTCAGCCGCCCGGCCTTCGCGAGGTCCTCAGAGCTGTACTTGTCGACCACCGGCTCAGCCTTCCCTCATCACGCGTGCCACCACCCGCAGCATATGGTTTCCGCCGCGATTGGCTGTAACCGTACTCTTCCAGGCGCCCGCTGTCGCCGCCAGATGGGCGTCCGCTACGCCGTCGCGCGCTGCTCGATCGCCTGGGCGTACAGCCGGCCCGCCCGGTAGGAGGACCGCACCAGCGGCCCTGACATCACCCCGGCGAACCCGAGAGAGAGCGCTTCGGACTGCAGCGAGACGAACTCCTCCGGCTTCACCCACCGCTCCACCGGGTGGTGCCGCAGCGACGGGCGCAGGTACTGGGTGATCGTCAGCAGGTCACAGCCCGCCGCGCGCAGGTCGGCCATCGCGGGCCCGATCTCCTCGCGGGTCTCACCGAGCCCCAGGATGAGATTGGACTTCGTGACAAGTCCCGCCTCATGGGCCATGCGCAGCACCGACAGCGACCGCTCGTAGCGGAACCCGGGCCGGATCCGCCGGAACACCCGTGGCACCGTCTCCAGATTGTGCGCGAACACCTCGGGCCGGGCGTCGAAAACCTCCCCGAGCTGCTCAGGCGAACCGTTGAAGTCCGGCACCAGCAGCTCGACCCCGCAGCCGGGCACGGCCGCATGGATCTCCCGGCAGGTTTGCGCGTACAGCCACGCCCCGCCGTCGGGCAGGTCGTCGCGGGCCACGCCGGTGACCGTGGCGTAGCGCAGCCCCATCGTCGCCACCGACTCCGCCACCCGGCGCGGCTCGTCGGTGTCCAGCGGCAGCGGCTTGCCGGTGTCGATCTGGCAGAAGTCGCAGCGCCGCGTGCACTGGTCGCCGCCGATGAGGAAGGTGGCCTCGCGGTCTTCCCAGCACTCGAAGATGTTCGGGCAGCCGGCCTCCTCGCAGACCGTGTGCAGCCCTTCAGCCCGGACCAGGCTCTTCAAAGCGGTGTACGACGGCCCGGTCCGCACCCGGGTCTTGATCCACGGCGGTTTGCGCTCGATCGGCGTCTCGCTGTTGCGTGCCTCGAGGCGGAGCATCCGCCGTCCGTCAGGTGCCAGTTCCGGAGTGCTCACCACGCCTCAAGACTATGCGGTCGCGTGCTCCGATGCCGAAGCGATCAGCGGCGTGACCGTGTGCATGCGGCGCCAGGTGCGGTACCCGAGCGCCGCTGCCAGGTGCCGCTCCAGCAGCGGCGTCACGTCGCCGACCGACACCCGGATGCCGGTCTCGGCGGTGAGCGAGGTCACGCCCGCGTCGCGGATGCCGCACGGGACGATCCGGTCGAACCACGACAGGTCACAGTCACAGTTGAGCGCCAGCCCGTGCATGGTGACACCGCGCGCCACGCGCGCCCCGATCGCGCCGACCTTCCGGTCGGGCCGGCCGGCCGCCGGGAGCGCCGGGATCCACGCCCCGCTGCGCCCCTCGACCCGGACGGCGCGCAGGCCGAACTCGGCGCAGACCCGGATCATCGCCTCTTCCAGCGCCCGGACGTACGCCACGACGTCGACCGGCTCCCGCAGGCGGATGATCGGGTACGCGGTCAGCTGCCCGGGCCCGTGCCAGGTGATCTTGCCGCCTCTGTCCACGTCGATCACCGGCGCGCCAGGGTCGCCGATCGGCCGGTCGGACGCCGCGGTCCGCTTGCCCGCCGTGTAGACCGGCGCGTGCTCGAGCAGCAGGCAGCTGTCTGGGATCGACCCGGCGACCCGCCGCCCATGCACCGCGCGTTGCAGGTCCCACGCCGTGACGTAATCCACCGCGTCCGACCCGAAACCGACATGCGCGTACATGAGTTCATCATCCACGTAATCGAGATTACGTCGCGCGTGAGGCCGACGCGTCGGCTGGGAACAAACCCACGTGTGATGTATCTGTCCAGGAGCCGGCGGCTCGGCGTCCTGTTCTCCATCATCTGCTGCACCGTGCTCGTCGGCTGGATCATCGTGCTCTGGCTCACCCTGCACCGGCACTTCACCGCCACCCACTGGCGGCTGGCCTGGGTCGGGTTCGACATCGTGCTGCTCGCCGCGTTCGCCGCGACCGGCTGGGCGTTCTGGCGCGGCCGCCAGATCGTGATCGCCTGCCTCCTGATCACCGGGACGCTGCTGTGCTGCGACGCCTGGTTCGACGTGATCCTCGACCTCGGCACGAGCGGCATGTGGATGAGCATCGCCTCCGCGGTGATCGTCGAGCTGCCGATCGCGTTCCTCATGTTCAGCGCCGCCCGCCATCTGATCCGCCTCTCCGCGCTCACAGCGACCACGGTCCGTTCGGACGACCCTGCTAGCTCGGGGGGACGACCCTCCGTACCCCCCGTCAAAAATCTCACAGCGGCGGACGTAGCGCCGCAGCTGCCCGCGACCTTAGCCTGTCGCCCATGGCAACCGATTTCACCGAGGAAACCGCAGCTGACGCCGTTACCGAGAGCTTCGCCCCGAGCACGGACCCGCGGCTGCGCGAGATCCTGACCAGCCTGGTCCGGCACCTGCACGCGTTCGTGCGGGAGGTGGAGCTGACGATCCCCGAATGGGAGCGGGCGATCGACTTCCTCACCCGGGTGGGGCACAAGTCCGACGACGAGCGGCAGGAGTTCATCCTGCTGTCCGACGTGCTGGGCATGTCGATGCTGGTCGAGACGATCAGCAACAGGAAGTTCGGGGTCGCGACCGAGTCGACGGTGCTCGGGCCGTTCCATGTGGTGGAATCGCCGGTCCGCGCGCTCGGCGACACGATCGACCTGGTGGGAACCGGGACGCCGTGCGTGGTCACCGGCCGCGTCGTGTCGGTGGACGGCACGCCGTTGCCGGGCGCCAAGATCGACGTGTGGCAGGCCAACGACCAGGGCTTCTACGACGTCCAGCAGCCGGACGTGCAGCCGCGCGCCAACGGCCGCGGCCTGTTCACCGCCGACGACAACGGCGAGTTCTGGTTCCGCACGATCGTGCCGAGCTACTACCCGATCCCGACCGACGGCCCGGTCGGCGAACTGCTCATAGCCACCGGCCGGCACGCCTTCCGGCCCGCGCACATCCACTTCATCGTGACCGCTCCCGGGCACCGCTCGCTCACCACGCACATCTTCGTCGCGGGCAGCGAGTACATCGAGTCCGACACGGTCTTCGCGGTGAAGAAGTCGCTGGTGGCGGACTTCGAAGAGGTCACAGACCCGGACGCCGCCGCGAAGTGGAACGTAGGCAAGGTGCCGTTCCGCCACGCCGACTTCGAGATCATCATGCAGCCGGGGTCTTGAAAATCCGATTATCCCGAACGGAAGCTGCTGACTCCGGCACCGCACACTCCGCTGCCCTCGCGGGGAAGCCCCCCAGCCCGCCGGGAAACGGCTTCCAGCCGCACGGGGTCACGGCGTGAGTTCCGCCGCCAGGGCGCTCCCCGCCGTCGGGTACTCGAACTCGAACCCGGCGCCGAGCAGCCGCTTCGGGACCACCCGGGCGCTCGTGAGCAGCTCCGACGACATCTCGCCGAGCGCCAGCCGCAGCGCGAACCGCGGCACCCGCAGCCAGCCGAAGTCCGGCTTGCCGAACGCCGCGTGCAGACCTGCGGTCAGCTCCGAGTTCGTCACCGGGTTCGGGGCGGTGAGGTTGTACGGGCCGCTCCGGCCCTCGGCGCCGTCACCGTCGAGCAGGAAGCGGATCGCGCGGATCTCGTCGGTGAGCGCGATCCAGCTCATCACCTGGCGGCCGTCGCCGAACCGCGGCAGCACGCCGAGCCTGGCTGGCGTCGCGAGCCGGGTGAGCACGCCGCCGGCCTTGCCCAGGACAAGGCCGCTGCGCAGGTGCACGACGCGGATGCCGGCCTGGCTCGCGGGCTCGGCGGCGGCTTCCCAGTCGTGCACCACCCGGGCCAGGAAACCGGTGCCGGCGGGGGCGTCCTCGGTGACCTCCCGGCCGCCGGTGTCGCCGTACCAGCCGATCGCCGAAGCGGCGACCAGGACCGCCGGCGCCGGCTTCGCCGCGGCGAGCGCGGTCGCCAGCGCCCTGGTGGCCAGGACCCGGCTGGCCCGGATCTCCGCCTTGTAGCCTCGCGTCCAGCGATGGTCGCCGACCCCGGCGCCGGCCAGGTGGACGCAGGCGTCGATCCCCTCCAGGGCGGTGCTGCCCCGGGGGGACGACCCCCCCAAACCCCCCCGCCAGAAGGCTGCTTGGCCGGCGTCGGCGGCGCGCGGGTCCCAGCGCACCTCGTCGCCGCCGCGCGGCGACCGCCTGACCAGGCGGACGACCTGATGGCCGTCCGCCCGCAGGCTCGCCACGAGGGCGGTACCGATCAGCCCGGACGAGCCGGTGACCGCTACCTTCATGGGGTGTTAGAGGCCTAGCTCGGCCTCGAAGGCGCCTTCCTCGAGCCGGCTCTTCACCGTGATGAGGAACCGGGCCGCGTCGGCGCCGTCGACCAGCCGGTGGTCATAGGTCAGGGCCAGGTACACCATGGACCGCACGGCGATGACCTCGCCGAGCGCCGGGTCGTCCACGACGACCGGCCGCTTGACCACGGTCCCGATGCCGAGGATGCCGACCTGCGGCTGGTTGATGATCGGCGTGTCGAACAGGGCGCCGCGGCTGCCGGTGTTGGTCAGCGTGAACGTGCCGCCGGACAGCTCGTCCGGGCCGACCTGACCCGAGCGGGTCCGCGCGGCCACGTCGTTGACCTTCCTGGCGAGCCCGCCGAGGTTCAGGTCGCCGGCGTTGTGCACCACCGGCACCATCAGCCCGCGCTCGGTGTCCACCGCGATGCCGAGGTGCTCGGCGTCGTGGTAGGTGACCTGGGCGTTCTCGGTGTCGATGACGGCGTTCAGCTTCGGGTGGACCTTGAGCGCCTCGACGGTGGCCTGGGCGAAGAACGGCAGGAACGTCAGCTTGACGCCCTCGCGCGCCTCGAAGTCCGCCTTGGCGCGCTCCCGCAGCCGGGCGATGTTCGTGACGTCCGCCTCGACCACGGTGGTGAGCTGCGCGGAGGTCTGCAGCGACTCGACCATCCGCTTGGCGATGACCTGGCGCGGCCGGGACATCCGCTGCGTGGTGCCGCGCAGCGCCGACGGGACGAGCACCGGTCGGCCAGGGGCCGGCGCGGCTTCGGGCGCGGGTGCTGCGTCCGCGCCGGTCGGCGCGGACGCGGGGACGGGCTGCGCGGCGGCCACGGGCGCCGGCGCAGGAGCCGGGGCGGGCGGCGCGGCGGCCTCGGCGGCTGCCTGCGCCGCCGCGGCTTCCGCCGCGCGCTGACCGCGGGCCGCCTCGAGAACGTCCTGCTTGCGGATCCGCCCGCCGACGCCGGTCCCGCTGATCGACTCGAGCGGCACCGCGTGCTCGGCCGCGAGCTTGCGCACCAGCGGGGTCACGTACGGGGACTCGCCTGACGGCAGCGGCGTGGGCTCCGGGTACGCGCCGCCCACGTCGGGCTCGGCCGCCGCGGGGGCGGCTGCCGGAGCCGCGGCCGGCGGCGGAGTCCAGGCAGGCGCCGCCGCCGGGGCGGGTGCCGGAGGGGCGGGGGGCGGCGGCGGGGGCGGCGGGGGCGGTGGGTAGGACGGGGCGGCGGCCGCGGCCGGGGCGGGGGTGGGCGGCGGCATGTAGCCGGGTGTCGGCTGCGCGAGCGCCGGGGTCCAGGCCCAGGAGCTGGCCTGAGCGGGCGCTCCGCCGTTGACCGGGGCTGACGCCGCCGGGGCTGGCACGGGGGCGGCCGGCTCAGGCGCGGGTTCGGGCGCGGCGGGCGCGGCCGCCGCAGGCGCGGCCGCCGCAGGCGCGGCCGCCGCAGGCGCGGCCGCCGCAGGCGCGGCCGCCGCGGGGGCGGGCGCCCCGCCGCCGGCGGACTCGTCGGCGTCTTCGATCACGGCGAGCTGGGCGCCGACGGCGACCGTCTCGTCCTCGTCGACGACGATGCCGCGCAAGATCCCGCTGGCGGGCGATGGGATCTCGGTGTCGACCTTGTCCGTCGACACTTCCAGCAGCGGCTCGTCTGCCGTCACATGCTCGCCTTCCTTCTTCAGCCAGCGCGTGACGGTGCCCTCGGTAACGCTCTCGCCGAGCTGGGGCATTGTTACGGAGACCGACATGTCCGGTGTAACTCCTTATGCGTGAAAGTGCAGGGGCTTGCCGGCGAGCGCCAGGTGTGCCTCGCCGATGATCTCGGACTGCGTGGGGTGCGGGTGGATCAGCGCCGCGACGTCGGCCGGCTCCGCGTCCCAGTTGTAGATGAGCTGGCCTTCGGCGATCAGCTCGCCGACCCGGCTGCCGACGAGGTGAATGCCGAGCACCCGGCCCGGGCCGTCCGGAGTCTCCTCGGCGATCACCTTCGCCTGGCCTTGCGTCTGCAGGATCACGCTCTTGCCGTTGCCGCCGAGCGGGTAGTTGACCTCGGTCACCGCGATGTTGCGCTCGGCGGCCTGCGCCGAGGTGATGCCCACCGAGGCGACCTCCGGGTCGCTGTAGGTGATCCGCGGCACGCCGTCATAGTCGATCGGCCTGACGTCGAGGCCGCCGAGCCGCTCGGCGACCAGGATGCCCTCGGCGAAGCCGACGTGCGCGAGCTGCGGCGTGTTGATGAGGTCGCCGACCGCCGAGATGGTCGGCACCGACGTCCGGCACAGCGGGTCCACATCCACGTAGCCCCGGGTCAGCGTGACGCCGCTGTCCTCGTAGCCGAGGCCGGCCGAGACCGGGCCGCGGCCGACCGCGACGAGCAGCAGCTCGGCCTCGATGCTCTTGCCGCCCTCCAGCCGCACTGCCACGCCGGTGTCGGTGAACGTGTGCGACTCATACGGCTTGCCGAGCTCGAACGCGATGCCGCGGCGCCGGAAGGCGCGCTGCAGGTGCTTGGCGCTCGCCTCGTCCTCAAGCGGCAGCAGCTGCGGCACCATCTCGACGACCGTCACCTCGGCGCCGAACGACCGCCACACGCTCGCGAACTCGACGCCGATCACGCCGCCGCCGAGGATGACCGCGGACCGGGGCACCCGGTCGAGGCGCAGCGCGTCGTCCGAGGTGATGACCCGCTCACCGTCCAGCTGCAGCCCGGGCAGGCTGCGCGGCACCGAGCCGGTGGCGAGCACGATGTGGTCGCCGGTGTAGAGCGCGTCGCCGACCTGCACCGACGTGGGCGACACCAGCCGCCCGTCGCCGATGATCGTGTCGATCTTGCGGCTGGCGATGGTGGACTGCAGGCCCTTCCACAGCCGGTCGACGACCGACTGCTGGTAGGACAGCACGCCGGGCATGTCCACACCCTCGAAAGACGTCCGGATGCCGAACTTCGCGCTCTCCCGCGAGGAATCGGCGACCTCGGCCGCGTGCAGCAGCGCCTTGGTGGGGATGCACCCGCGGTGCAGGCAGGTCCCGCCGACCTTGTCCTTCTCGATCAGGGCCACGCGCTTGCCGAGCTCGGCCGCGCGGAGCGCGCAGGCGTACCCGCCGCTGCCGCCGCCGAGCACGACGATGTCGTAATGGCCGCCCTCTGCCACTGTCTTTCCCCTTTTCCGCTTACGCTCAGTGTCTCATCATGTCATTGGCGGGTACTCACGCGCCGGGCAGTCGGCCGGCTGCCGTCTCCGCGGCGATCCGCACGAGCGCCCGCACCGCCGCGCCGGTGCCGCCTTTCGGCGTGTACCCGTAGGCGGAGCTGTCGTTGTAGGCCGGGCCGGCGATGTCCAGGTGGGTCCAGGCGACCCCGTCCGGCACGAACTCGCGCAGGAACAGTCCGGCCACCAGCATGCCGCCGTTGCGGTCCCCGGAGACGTTGGCCAGGTCGGCGACGGGGGAGTCCAGGCCCTTGCGCAGCTCCTCGGGCAGCGGCATCGCCCACGCGGGCTCGCCGGCTTCCCGCATCACGGCGGCGACCTCGGCGGCCAGCGGCTCGCTGCTGCCCATCACGCCCGTGGTGCGGCGGCCGAGCGCGACCGTGGCGGCACCGGTGAGCGTGGCGATGTCCACGACCAGGTCGGGGTTGTCGGCGCCGGAGCGGGCCAGCGCGTCCGCCATCACCAGCCGGCCTTCTGCGTCGGTGTTCAGCACCTCCACGGTCTTGCCGCCGTAGATGGTGATGATGTCCGACGGCCGCTGCGCGGCGCCGCCGGGCATGTTCTCCGCCAGGCACAGGTAGCCGACCACGTTGACCGGCAGCCCGAGTTCGGCGATCGCCGCGGTGGCGGCCAGCGTGGCCGCCGCGCCGCTCATGTCGCACTTCATCGTCTCCATGGACTTCGGCGGCTTGAGCGAAAGGCCGCCGGAGTCGAACGTGATGCCCTTGCCGACGAACGCGACGGTCTTGGTCGCCTCGGGATGGGTGTACTCGAGGCGCACCAGCCGCGGCGGACGGGCGGAGCCCTGGCCCACCGCGGTGATACCGCCGTACCCGGCGGCCTTGAGCTCTGTCTCGTCGAGCACCTGCACCGCGACGCCCCTGGCGGCCGCGACCCGCTCCGCCTCGGCGGCCAGCGCGGCCGGCGGCAGGTCGATCGGTGCCGTGTTGACCAGGTCCCTGACGAGGTTCACCGCCTCCGCGATCACCCGGCCGCGGCCGACCGCGGCGGCGTTGTCGTCGCTGGTGAGCAGCGTCAGCGCGATGTCGGTCGCCGGGGCGGACCGGTACCGGCGGAAGCTGTAGCCGCCGAGCAGCGCACCGGTGGTGACGGCCTCCGCCTCGGCGGGGGTGCGCGCGGGAAGCGCGAGCGTGACGGTCTTGCCCTCACCCTTGTCCCGGACGGGCAGCTTGTTCCCGTTCAGGTCGTGCAGCGCCGTGCCGGCCGCGCGGCGCAGTTTCTCGGTATCGAACGGGCCGCCGTCCTCGGGCGCCGCGCCGAGCCCTACGGCCAGGATCACCGAGGCCGGCAGTTTCCCGCCGCCGGGGATCTTGGTGAGCTCTTCGAGTTCTCCGGTCGCGCCGAGCGCGGTGAGCGCGTCGGCGAGGGTGCCGCCGAGGGCTTCGTCGACTCCGTCCGCGCCGGGTGCGGCGCTCGGGCCGTCCGGGGTCTGGATCACCCCGATGACAAGGACATCGGCCTCGGCAGTACCGGGCGCCGATTCGCTGGTGGTAAGGGAGACTGTCACCCTGCCGATGTTATTGCACCGCCCGCGGCCGCGACGCTACGCCGACCATAGCCGTGACCCACCGCACACACGGCCGCGGCGCGACTCACATGGAGTTCGCACACCACGCCAACGGACCGCGGACCTTGGGCCGGCAAGGTGCGTCCGTGACTGCGAGATCGTTCCCGGCGGGTGCGGCGGCGACGGCGGTGCGGCCGGCCGGGCTTGTCGCCGGCGTGCTCCCGTACCGGGATTTCTCCATGGTGCAGCCGCCGGGCGGCATGCTGCTCATGGTGCCGGCCGCCAGCGCCTGCGTGGTCACCAACGACGCCGCCTGCACCGTGGCCGCCGGCCGGTTCTACTCCGGCGTCCGGGATTGCCCGTCGCTGGTCGACTCGTTCGGGACGCTGTTCGCGATGACCAGCGGCCGGTCCAGCCACGCCCCGCCGGCGGTCTTGCGGCCGGTGGTGAACCTGTGGCAGTCGGCACTGCAGCGAGCACAGTACGTCTGGCTCACGTCCGGCACCTCGGCCCAGATCCCGTGGACCCGCCCGCTGGACGGCTATTTGCGTGAGCACTTCCGGCTCATCGGCCTCGCCTGGTTGCACTGGCCCCGCCGGTACGTCCCCTGCCCCGGCCTGTACGTCCGCCGCTGAGGAGCCGCGAACATAGCGGATCAAAACCGCACGTGAAGGCGCAACACCGCTCGCGCGCCGCCACTATAACCGTCCGTGATCGCCGGCTGGAAAGCTAGAACGATGATCCCGAAAACATTTTTCTCTGCGTAAATGATTCATCTCATAGCAACGAAAACTCTTCGCGATCATGGCCAACCGCGCCGGAAGCCCGCGTCAGGGCACGTGAAACGGTCACACTCTGTAGTGCGTCGGCCCGTTATGTCACCAATGTCCAAGTTGATCCATTATCCCTACTGCGCGGCCCGGCTGACGGGTTGTCGCGGATCGGCGGCCGGCTGCGGCGGCTTCTGGTCCTGGCTGATGTCCCCGGCCGATCCGGCGAGGGCCGCGTCGGCGGGCACGGGGAACAGGTGACAGCCGCCCGGCTCGAGGCGCAGGCCGACCTCCTCGTCGCGGACGTGGCGGTGCCGGGCGAACACGCCGGTCAGGCGGTCGTGGCCGGGCAGGTCGATGGCGAGCTCATAGCCGCGCCCGCGGAATGCCACGTCGGCGACCCGCCCGGTCAGGTGCCGCTCGTCATCAGCGGTCCTGGCCACGTAGACGCCCGTCGGGCGGATCGCCAGCACGGCCTCGGCGCCGGGCTCCAGGGCGCCGGCCTCCCCGCCGCCCGGCGGCAGCCGCGGGAACGTGCCGCCGCCCGCCGCGGTCACCTCGACCGTGCCGTCCCCGGCGTGCGCGGCGACCGTCACCCGCAATTCCCCGGCCAGCCCGGTGAACCGGGCGACGAACGGCGTCGCCGGCTCGTTGTAGATGTCCTCCGGATCGCCGAACTGCACCAGGCGCCCCTCTTCGAGCACCCCGATCTTGTCCGCGAGGGCGAACGCCTCCGCCTGGTCGTGCGTGATGTACACGGTGGTCGCGCCGACCTCGCGGACCAGCGAGGAGATCTCCACCCGCATCCGTTCGCGCAGGTCGGCGTCCAGGTTGGACAGCGGCTCGTCGCACAGGATCAGCCCGGTGTCGGCGATCAGCGCGCGGGCCAGCGCGACCCGCTGCTGCTGGCCGCCGGAGAGCTCGTTCGGGTACCGCCGCGCGAACTCGGCCAGGCCGACCCGGGAAAGCATCGACAAGGCGCGGGACCGGCACTCGGCTCGGCCGAGCCGGCGCCGGCGCAGCGCGAACGCGACGTTGTCCAGGGCCGTCAGATGCGGCCACAGCGCGTAGTCCTGGAACACCATCGACAGGTCGCGCTGCTCCGGGGGCAGGTGCGCGCGGCCGTCCGTCACGAGCCGCTCGCCGATGCTGATCGAGCCCTGGTCGATCCGCTCGATGCCCGCCAGGCAGCGCAGCAGCGTGGTCTTGCCCGAACCGGACGGGCCGAGCAGGACGAGGAACGTCCCCGGCGCGACGTCCAGCGACACCGACCGCAGCGCGGGCGTGGCCGACCCCGGGTACGTCTTGGTCAGGCCAGCGATGGCGATGGGCTCAGCCACGGATGGTTCCTCCGATCCTGCGCCAGCCGGCCGGGGCGAGCAGGCGGTAGCCGCCCAGCACCAGGGCGACGGCGGCGAACGCGATGAAGACGGCGAGGACGGCCTGCGCCATGCCCACGCCGAAGTGGTAGTTGGACAGGTTGTCCTCGATCGCTATCGAGGCGGGCGGCGAACCGGGCGCGTAGAGCAGCTGCGACAACGGCAGCTCCAGGAACACGCCGCAGAACGTATACAGCCACGCCAGCGTGATCGGCCGGGACACCACCGGCAGGACGCCGCGCGCCCAGGCGGTGACCGCGCCCGCCCCGTGCGCCCGCGCGGCGTCGGCCAGCGAGGGCTGCAGCTGGGACACCGAGCCGACCAGGACCCGGGAGTTGGTCGGCAGCGACGACGCGATGTAGGCGATGACCAGCAGCTGCACGGTCTGGTACAGGTTGATGTGCAGCGTGGACATGATCGGCAGGTTGTAGGCGAATATGTAGCCCGCGCCGAACACCACGCCGGGCAGCGCGACCGCCGCCAGCAGCAGGAAGTCCAGTGCCCCGGTGGCCGCCGTCCGCCGCCGGGACAGCATGCGCGCGGCGATGAAACCGAGCGCGACGGTCACGGTCGCGGTGATCACGCCGTAGACCATCGAGCGCTCCAGGGGCCCGATCAAGCCGGACTGCTGGAACAGCTCCTGGTAGTTCACCAAAGTCAGCGAGAACGAGCCGCCGTAGTCGGCCAGCAGAGACGCGCTGACCGCCCCGAACGCGGGGATCCCGAGCATGACGAAGAAGAACAGCGCGAGCCCGGCACCAGCCAAGACCGCCTCGACACGGCCGAGCCGCCGCCGCACCGCCTGCCGGGTGCGGCCGGACAAGATCGCGTAGGACCGGCCGCGCAGCGCCCGCGCCTGCAGCGCCAGCGGGACCGCCACGGCCAGGACAAGCAGCCAGGACATCGCCGCCGCCAGCGGGAAGCTGGGCGGGAAGTTACCGATCGCGGCGTACAGCTGGTAGGTCGCCAGCGAGAAGTTGGAGTTGTAGGCCAGCGTGGCCGCGACGCCGAAGTCGCTGATCGACTCGGCGAAGCCGATGGCGAGCGCGGACATGATGGCGGGCGCCAGGATGGGCACGATGAGCCGCAAAGCGCCAAACCGCGTCGCGCCGTGCACCCGCGCGGCGTCCTCGAACTCCTGCCCGAGCCCGCTCAGCGCCGCCGACACGGCCAGATAGCTGAAGGGCACGCACCGCAGCCCGAGCAGCAGCACGACGCCGAACGGGCCCATGATCAGGTGCGTGGCCCACGGCCAGTCCAGGCCGATCCGGTACATGACGCCGTCCTGCTGCACGAGCCGCTCCCAGCCGAGGGCGGGCAGCCAGGACGGCAGCAGCAGGGACAGCCACATGCCGGCGCTGACGAAACGCCGCCCCGGCATCGTGGTCCGCGCCGCCAGCCAGGCGATGGGGAAGCCTAGCGCGATCCCCATGAATGCGGCCGCGCACGACACCCACAGCGAGTTGACCACCGCGACCGCGGTGGCGTCGGTCAGCGCCTGCCGCAGGTACGTCAGCGTGAACCACTGCGACCCCTGGTCGAACAGCCGGGGGGAGATCGCCAGCAGCAGGAAACACGCGCACGGCAGCAGGATGAACGCGCACAGGATCAGCCAGAACAGCGGCATGCCGAGCTGAGTGAGGCGCAGCCCCCGCATGCGCGGGGGCCCGGGGGGCCCGGGGGGTACGGGGGGGCGGGTAGCCCCCCTGTGCGCGGGGGGTTCCCGGGGGGTCGCCCCCCCGGGGCTAGCAGAGATCAGCGGACGATGTTGGAGTCGAACCAGGTGTTGATGGTGGCCTCCTGCGGCCCCCACGTGTACGGATTGATCAACTGGGTCTTGACGGACGCCAGCGAGGGCAGCGAGGACAGCGGGTTGACGCCCTGAACCACCGGGTAGTACAGCGAGTCACCAGTTGGGTCGCCGGACTGCATGACCTTCTGGCCGGCGGGGGAGAGCACGAACTCGATGAACTTCTCCGCCTCGGCCTGCTCCGCGGCCGGCGCCTTGGCGTCGATGCCGATCGCGCTCGGCAGCAGGTTGGCCGGGTCTAGGTACTTGATCCCGATGTTCTTGTCGGTAAACGTGGCGCCGATCGCCGCCGAAGACTGCACGAGCGCCAGGTTGATCTGCCCGCTGGTCAGCGCCTGGAGCGTCGGACCGTTGGTCGGGTGGATGACCAGCCCGTTGGCCTTGAGCGTCTCGAAGAACTTCTCGCCGGCCGACGCGCCGCCGAGGTAGTTGTAGACGCCGGCGATGAGCGGGAAGGTCGGCCCGGACTGGGACGGGTCGTTCATGCCGACCTGCCCCTTCCAAGCCGACGACTCAAGCTGCTGCCAGGTCGTCGGCGGGTTCGAGACTTTGTTCTTGTTGTAGGCGACGATGCCCATCAGCGTGACCCCGGTGGGCACGTACGACTTGTCGGACGGCAGCGACGCGGTGCCGAGGGAGTTCCACGAGACGGACGGCTCGAAGCCCTTCATCAGCAGGCCCTGCTGGTCGAGGCCGGCGAACGCGGTGGCGCCGTCCACCCACAGCAGGCCCCAGTTCGGGTTGTTCTTCGAGGCCTCGATCTGGGTGAGCAGCGGACCCGTGGAGTTGTCGTCGAGCTGCACCGGGATGCCGGTGGCCTTGGTGAAGGCCTTCGTCATCGCCGAGTCGTAGCCCTGGGCGGAGTAGACGACCAGCGGTACCTTGGCGGCCGAAGAAGACGACGAAGCGGAAGCGGCGGACGAAGGAGTGGACGCGGTCGACGCCGACGAGCTCGAGCTCGACGAACAGCCGGCCACGGCGAGGAGTGTCAGAGCCACGGCGCCGGAGACGCCGGTGAGCAGGCGCAGGCGGGTGCGCCGGTGCGAGCGGTTCATGGCACCGAGTCTGCGTAGCTGAGACATCAACCAAATGACCGGAAGTTAGCCACGAGGTGAACCGACGGTCACAACCTGGGAATAACATTAGTTACTTCTTAAATCTAACAGCTGTTACTATGAAGTCGATACGAAGGAGGTGGCAGATGATGATGAAGGTGTCAATGCCCCTCCGCCTCCTCGGCGTAGACCCGCGCGGCGTACGCCTCGAGCGACTGCTCGCAGGCCTCCAGCGCCTGTTCCGTGGCCGCCCTGCCGTCGGCGCCGAAAACGTCGCGCTCGACGACCTTCGCGAACCAGTTCCGCAGCTTCACCAAGTCGACCTCGTTCTCCTCGAGTTCGGCGTAGGTGAAGTGGTTCTCGTCGTACTCCTTCTGAATCTGCCGGAGGAAGTCCTGGCACTTGTCGACGATCTCCTCGTACTCGTCGTCCCGCGCGGCCTGGAACGCGCCGCGCACGTCGGCCTCGCCGGCCAGCACCGCCGACGACAGCAGCACCGCCGTCCCGGACATGTCCAGGATCTCGCGCCGCAGCTTGCGCAGCGACCGCTCCGCGGCCGGGCTGGCGGGCAGCGCGGCCACCGAGTTCTGCAGGTAGATGGCGCCCAGGCTCTTGATACGGCGCCACACCGTCGACCGCAGCCTTGTCGGTTCCGGCGGAATCCGGTAGATCAGCAAGAGCCATCCGCTGGCGGCGTTGGCCGCGGAGTCTGTCTCCCCATGTTTTCCGGGGGGGTTTGGGGGGGTCGTCCCCCCGGATGTCTCGGCGTGATCAGTCACCCGCACATTGTCCCTCAGAGCTGATGGAGATCCATTGAACGCCCTCCCGCTCATCCTCACCGTCTTCGTCGCCTGCGCGGTCGAAGCGATCGAGGCGCTCACGATCGTCCTGGCGGCGGGGCTCACCAGGGAATGGCGATCCACGTTCCAGGGCATGGGCGCCGCCCTCGTCGTGCTGGCCGTGGTCACGGCGGCCATCGGGCCGGCGCTCACGCTGCTCCCGCTGTCCGCGCTGCGGCTGGTCGTCGGCGCCCTGCTGGCGATCTTCGGCCTGCAGTGGCTGCGCAAGGCTGTGCTGCGGGCGACCGGGTACAAGGCGCTGCACGACGAGGCGAGCGCCTACCTGCGGGAGGTCGCCGCCGCGCAGGCCGCCCCGAAAGAGGCCAGGCGTGGCGTCCGCGACTGGTACGCGTTCACCCTCTCGTTCAAGGGCGTGCTGCTCGAAGGCCTCGAGGTCGTGTTCATCGTGCTCACGTTCGGCGCCAACCAGCACAACGTCGGCGCCGCGGTGATCGGCGCGGCGGCGGCGATCGTGGTGGTCACCGTCGGTGGCATCGCGGTCAAGGCGCCGCTGGCGAAGGTCCCCGAGAACTGGATGAAGCTCGCGGTGGGCGTCATGCTCACGTCGTTCGGCACGTTCTGGGGGGCGGAAGGCGCGGGCGTCTCCTGGCCGGGCAACGACGCCGCTCTGCTCGTGCTCGTCCCGCTGGTCGCGCTCGTGGCCGCCGGGTGCATCCTCTGGCTGCGCTCCCGGAAGTCCGCCGTCGGCGCTCCCGCTCCCGAATCGGAGGTTGTCGGCTCATGAACCGGATCAAGGCGTTCGGCGCGTTCTGGTACGACTTCGTGATCGGCGACGACTGGCACGTCGCCGCCCTCGTCGTGGCCGGCCTCGCGCTCACCGCGATCCTCGCGCACGCGGCCAAGGTCAACGCGTGGTGGCTGCTCCCGCTGTTCGCCTTCGCCGCCCTGGCCTGGTCCCTCCACCGGGCAGCCAAGTAACGGAAGGGCACGCTCCAGCGCTACGGGCGGGTGCGGGCGCGGACCAGGCCGCTTTCGTAGGCGAGGACCACCGCCTGCACGCGGTCGCGCAGCCCGAGCTTGGCCAGGATCCTGCCGACGTGGGTTTTCACCGTGGCCTCGGAGACGAACAGCCGGGTGGCGATCTCCGCGTTGGACAGGCCGGCCGCGACCTGGACGAAGACCTCCCGTTCGCGCTCGGTGAGCTCGGCCAGGTCCGGCGGGGGAGCGGCCGCCGCCGCGGCGCCGTCGCCCAGCAGCGGCACGAACCTGTCGATCAGCCGCCGCGTCGTGGACGGCGCGACCACCGAGTCGCCGGAGTGCACGGCCCGGATGGCGAACAGCAGCTCGTGCGGTGGCACGTCCTTCAGCAGGAACCCGCTGGCACCCGCCTTGAGCGCGGCGAACGCGTACTCGTCGAGGTCGAACGTGGTGAGCATCAGCACCCGGGGGCGCGGGCCGAGCGCGCAGATCTGACGGGCCG
Organism: uncultured Actinomycetota bacterium; assembly: GCA_963771985.1. Lineage (GTDB taxonomy): Bacteria > Actinomycetota > Actinomycetes > Streptosporangiales > Streptosporangiaceae > Trebonia. Next base: position 25,779 of record CAVYVO010000016.1, read on the forward strand.
CCGCCACCCCGTCAAGCCCCGGCATCCGCACGTCCATGACCATGACGTCCGCCTCGCCGCGCGCGGCAAGCGCCACCGCGCCGAGCCCGTCGGCCGCCTCGCCGGTCACGGTCATGTCCTCCTGCGCGTCCAGCATCATCCGGAACCCGGCGCGGACCAGTGCCTGGTCATCGACCAGGGCTACCCGGATCACGCCGCGACCGCCGGCGGCAGCGGCAACGTCGCGGTTACCCGCCAGCCGCCGCCCGGCTGCGGCCCCGCGGTGACCGTGCCGCCGTACACGTCGGCCCGCTGCCGCATGCCGATCAGCCCGTGCCCCTGGCCGTCGCCCTTGGGGCCTGCGCCCGGCCCTGCGCCGCCGCCCGCGCGCACGGCCCGGCTGCCGTCGTCGGTCACTTTGATCACCAGCTGATCCTCGCAGAACCGGAGCGTGACGGCGGCAGTGACGGCCAGGCCCCCGTGCTTGCGCGCGTTGGTCAGCGACTCCTGGACGATCCGGTAGGCGGTCAGCGCCGTGCCCGTCGGCAGCGGACGCGGGACGCCCTCGACGGAGAACGAGACCGGCACGCCCGCGGCCCGGGTCTGCTCGAGCAGCCCGGCGAGCTGTTCCACGCCCGGTTGCGGCGCGAGCTCGGCGCCGTCGTCGGCCGAGCGCAGCACGCCGAGCAGGCTGCGCATCTCGGCGAGCGCCTGCCGCCCCGTGCGGGAGATGGCGGTCAGCGCCTGGCGCGCCTTCTCCGGAGAGTTCTCCAGCGCGAACGCCGCGCCGTCGGCCTGCACCACCATGACGCTCACGTTGTGGGCGACGACGTCGTGCAGTTCGCGCGCGATCCGCGCCCGCTCCGCCGCCGCGGCGATCTGCGCCTGCGCGTCCCGCTCGCGCTCCAGCCGGGCGGCGCGCTCCTCCAGGCCGCGGTAGTAGCCGCGCCGCCACTGCATCGAGTCGCCGAGCAGCCAGGCGAGCAGCGCCGGCCCCGCGAACGCCACGGCGGGCGGCCAGAACGAGTACAGCGAGCTCACGTCGACGGGCGCCCATTTCACCAGCGCCACCGCGGACCCGGCCAGGCAGATGCCCAGGCCCGCTACCGAGATGCGCCGCGGCCGGTAGGCGGCGAGCGTGTACAGCAGCACGACGACCGCCAGGTCCGAGCCGATCGGCCGGGGCAGCGCCAGCACCTCGAGGCCGCCGGCGACCACCACGGCGGCGAACGCCCCGACCGGGTAGCGCCGCCGCAGCGCCACCGGGACGCACAAGGCGGTGACGAACGCCAGCCCCTCCGGCACCGATAGGCGCCAGCCGCCGAAGACGGTCAGGCCGAGCGCGGCTATCAGCAGCGCCAGCATGCTGTCCACCACGAGCGGGTGGGCCCGCAGCCAGTCGTAGAACGAACGCACGCGCTCAGCCTACGGACCGGCGAAGCGCCGTGTCGTCCGCCGCGAGGCCGATCCGGCCCCGCGGGCTACGCCGCGGGGATGATCTCGCTAGGCGCCGAGGAAACGCACGTCAAGCACTGTCTCGACGTAGCCGCCGTCCCCGCTCGGCGCCACCCGGTAGGCGGTCGCCCCCGGCCGGTCGCAGACAAGCCCGGCCAGCGTCTCGTCGACGTAGTGCGCGCCCGCGCCGTCGTCGCAGGCGATCCCGTCCGGCAGCGTTCCGTCCGCGACCAGCCGCTGGTACAGCGGTCGCCGGTCGGGTTCGGAGTTGTAGTGCGGGCAGAAGCTGCCGGCCAGCATGCCGAGCCCGTCGGTGAACGCCCGCAGCCGCACACCGAACGAATCCGTGGTTCCCCCCTCGAACCAGCAGATTCCCCCCGCGCTCGAGCCGGCCAGCACGATTCCCGCGTGCCAGGCCTTGCGGAGGATCTCGTCGATCCCGTGCACCCGCCAGACCGCGATCATGTTCGCCACGCTGCCGCCGCCGACGAAGATGACGTCCTGTGACATCAGGAGGTCCTCGGGGTCGGCGACGTTGGGCATCGGGAAGAGCGCGAGGTGCCGCACGCGTGCGGGGGCGTCCGCGAGCCGGTCGTAGAAGCGCAGGTACGCGTTCGGGTCGTCGCCGACGGCGGTGTTCAGCACGCATAGCCTCGGCCGCGTCTGACCGGTCAGTTCCATCGCGTACTTCACCTGCAACGGGACCGCGTCGCGCGGCATCAGCATGCCGCCCCCGACCGCGAGCACGTGCCGTTGTCCGTCTGCTGCCACATCGTGACCGTAGCGGCGTTTACCAGCCTCTGCAAACAGGGTCGTTGGCGTGACCGAGTTGCCACCGTCCGTTCGGTATATATAACGATTTGCCCTGGTGACCAGACCCGCAGCGCACCGTGAGAATCAGGCTTCCGGTGCCGCCGGCAAAAGACGTACTATCGTGTTTACGCGCTCGACGAGGCGACGAAGACGGGTGGCCGCAGCATGGCTGAGTGGTGGTCGATCGAGGTTTTCCACGGCGACAAGCTCCCGGCGAGCCGGTGGAAAGACGCCTACGAAGATGAGCTGACCGAGGCGGCGGTGACGAACGGCGCGCTGTACTGGGAGTGGCACGAGTTCCAGTACGGGGTGATCTTCGAGGTCTGCTTCCGCGACGAGGAGCAGTGGGACGCGTTCCGCATGCTTCCGAGCGTCCGGGCGGCGCTTGACGGGGTGCCGGACCCGGTCAACGGCCTGCTCGTCTACCGGGGCAGGGGCGGCGCGGCGGGTCCCCGCGTGCCGCGCAAGCCGAAGCCGGCGCCGGGCGCCGCCGCGCTCGAGCTGGAGGAACCGCGCAGGCACCGGCGCATCAGGCTGCGCTCGCGCGCCGCCGACGTGGACAGGCTGCTGGAAGAGCTCGGCACCGAGCCGCCGAGAGGCCCCGTGCCGCCGACGGGCCCCGAGCCCGCCGACCCCGAGCCGGCCGACCCCGCGCGCCGGGACGCGGCGGCCGCCGCCGACTGACCCGAGCGCGACATTCGCCCTCCCGAGGGTGAACCATGCCTCCGGACGGTGCAGGATGGAAGAATGAGGGAAACGCGAGTCACGACCGAGGATCTGCGGGCCGCCATCGAGCGCAGCGGGTACTACCCGGGCCTGGTGACCGACGCCGTCGCCTCCGCGCTGGGGCCGGAGCCTGTCACCGCGTTCTTCGTGCACCACGACGCGATCTTCGACCCGGGCATGGAGGTCCGCCGGCACATGACGGTGCTGGCGCTCACGCCGACGAGGCTGGTCTACTCGCATACCGACGAGCATCCGGCCGAAGAGCCGGAGTCGCGGCCGCGGGCGGAGACGAGCACCGAGGCGATCCGCTTCTCCCGGGTCTCGAGCGTGTCGCTGACCAGGGTGGTGCCCGATCCCGCGTCGTATGTGCCCGGTGTGACCATGCCGTCCGAGGTGATCTTGGCCATCGGCTGGAACGTGCTCTCGCATGTCGAGCTCGAGCCGGCCCACTGCGGCGACGAGACCTGCGAGGCCGACCACGGCTACCTCGGCACGATCACCGCCGACGACCTGACGCTGCGGGTCAGCGAGGCCGCCGACGGCGAGGAGGCCGTCCGCGATGTGCTCGCGTTCGTCACCGCCCTGTCCGACGCGACCGCCCGCACCGGCAGCTGACACCCATGACGCGGGAGCCGAGAACTAGCCCCATCGTGCCGTCTTACGGCGAGAGCAGCCTCGCCGACCTGTCCGCGTCCGTCCTCGCCTCGCTCACCGGCGATCACGCCGCGAACGTGCTCGGCCTGCCCGAGGCCGGCCGCGCCTGCCTGCTGGTGATCGACGGGCTCGGCTGGGAGCTGCTGCGCGCGCACCAGGCCGCCGCGCCGTTCCTGTCCGAGCTGGCGTTCAACTCCCGGCCGCTGACCGCCGGCTTCCCCTCGACGACGGCGACCAGCCTCGGCTCGATCGGCACCGCGCTGCCGCCGGCGGAGCACGGCCTGCTCGGCTACCAGGTCGCCGTGCCCGGCGCGGGCGGGCTGCTCAACGCCCTGCGCTGGCGCGACGACGTGGACCCGGTCGCCTGGCAGCCGAAGCGGACGCTGTTCGAGCGGGCGGCCGACGCGGGGGTGACCCCGGTGCACGTCGCGCCCGGCGCCTTCGCCGGCAGCGGTCTCACCACGGCGGCGCTGCGCGGCGCGCGGTACCGCCCGGCGACCGCGCTCGGGGCGCTCGCCGCCGAGACGGTGGACGCCCTCCATGATTCCGAACGGACCCTGGTGCTTGCCTACCACGGCGATCTCGACTGGGCGGGCCATGCGTACGGGGTGTCCTCGCCCGCGTGGAACTACCAGCTCGCGCACGTGGACAAGCTGGCCGAGCAGATCGCCTCGTCGCTCCCGCTGGGCGCCGTGCTCTACGTGACGGCCGACCACGGCATGGTGAACGTCGGCCCGGACGACCGGATTGACGTGGACCTCGTTCCGGAGCTCCGCGAGGGCGTGCACCTGCTCGGCGGCGAGCCGCGCGCCCGGCATGTGTACGCCCGGCCGGGCGCCGCGGCCGACGTGCTGGCCACGTGGCGGGAGATCCTCGGCGAGCACGCCTGGGTGATGTCGCGGGACGAGGCGATCAAGGACGGCTGGTTCGGCCCGGTGGACCCGGCATTCACCGCCCGGATCGGTGACGTGGTGGCCGCCGCGGCCGGCACCACCGCGATCATCGCCTCGCGGGCCGAGCCGAAGGAGAGCGCCCTGATCGGCATGCACGGCTCGCTGACCGCCGCCGAGCAGCTCGTCCCCATGCTCCCGTTCTCTTCCCGGCGAGCCTTATGACCAGCGGCGCCGCGCTGATCGCGGCGGACGAGCTCGCCGCGCTGCTGGCGGGCCCGGCCGAGCCGCCGACGCTGATCGACGTGCGCTGGCGGCTCGGCGGGCCGCCCGGCGTCGATATCTACGTGGCCGGCCACATCCCGCTCGCGGTCTTCGTGGACCTGGACCGTGACCTCGCCGCCCCGCCCGGGCCCGGCGGGCGCCATCCGATGCCGGCCGCCGCGGACTTCGAGGCGGCCATGCGCCGGGCGGGCGTGAGCGCCAGCGGGCCCGTGGTCGTCTACGACGACGCCGACTCGACGGCGGCGGCCCGCGCGTGGTGGCTGCTCCGCTACTTCGGCCATCCGTCGGTCCGCGTCCTCGACGGCGGGTACCGCGCCTGGACGGCCGCCGGCGAGCTGGCGGCGGCCGGCCTGCCGGTCCTGGTCGCGCCGGGCGACTTCACCGTCAGCCCAGGCCACATGGGGCTGCTCGACGCCGTTGGCGCCGCGGCGCTGGCCCGCGGCGGCCTGCTGCTCGACGCCCGCGCCGCGGAGCGCTACCGCGGCGAGAAGGAACCGGTCGACCGCGTGGCCGGGCACATCCCCGGCGCGGTCAGCGCCCCGACCGTGGACAACGTCCAGCCCGACGGCACGTTCCGCGCCCCCGCCGACCTAGCCGCCCGCTTCACCGCCCTCGGCGTACCCCTCACCTCCCCAACCTCACCGGCCACTCCAGCCCCATCGTCCTCAGTGAGCATCGGCGCCTACTGCGGCTCGGGCGTCACCGCCGCGCACGAGGTCCTCGCGCTGGAACTGGCGGGCATCCCGGCCGCCCTGTACGTCGGCTCCTGGTCAAACTGGATCACCGACCCCGCCCGCCCCATCGCCACCGGCCAGTCCCCCGGCTAGCGCCCGCCCCAGCCCTCCGCGCCCGCTGTCCTTAATGCCTGAATGTAAAGTTGAGATATTAGGGACAACTGGCTCTAGATGTCTCCTTTGAGGCAATATGGAGCCGTCGGCTATTTACCTTGCGTTGCGGGACGGAACGGGCGGGATTGTGCTAACGGTTCGGTGTCCGTATCCGGTTCCGGTCACGGGTCCCTGCGGCCTCTCCCATCGCATAGGCCACAGCCGGCCAGCCTCCCGGGCCCGGCAGCAGGCCACCGTGCCGCATTATCGCGAAAACATTTTTCCTGATGTAAGAAATTCATCCTATACGTACGAAAAACATTCGTGATCATGGAACGGCTCGCACGGACAGTCCCCCTGGCATCTGATGTCACACCGCGCACGCCCGGGGGACGGCGCGCCCCGGCGACACGCCCGAGACGGCCAGCTAGATAACCGACAGGCCCTATCCACCCCGAAGGACACAGCTAAGCGGAGTCGCCCGGCGGGAAGTTCGCCAGTGGGGCCTGTGTGACGGGGGGTGTCCGCGCCGAGGCTCGCAGCCGGGTGCCAACCTGCCGATCGCGCAATCGGGCCCGCTAGGGCAACGTTCCGGAACAAGGTGATTTTCCGGCGTGTCGTGTGCCCGTGATGTGGTTCACTGGCCTCCGCGGCCGGTTCCCGGCCAGGGATACCCGGAATGCGGCTGTTGTGCGTGCGGCCTGCCGCTCTGATTGCGATTTCCGGTGCCATGGCGCGGGAATCTGCAATCAAAGCCTGGCGGATGCCGTGGAGCAGAGCTTCACGTAACGGAAGATAAGGGTGTGAAACGGGCGGTGTGCCCGACACGCCGCAAACTCAGGTTGTTCCGGTGTGTTGCCTAGGGCGAGTCGATTGCGCAATCGACACACGCCGCACCCCCCCGAGAGGCGGGCTCAATCCCGGGAAACGCGTCCGATGTCGTGGCGGGCGGCGATGATGAGCCAGGTCAGCGCGCCGACCAGGACACCGATGGTCGCCGGTGCCCAGCCCGCGGCGGCGAACGCCGCGGCGCACACCGCGATCGCGGCGGCGACACGCACTGCCAGCGCCCCGGCGCGGACGCGGACGTGCGCACGCACGCCAAAGCGGACGGCGGGCGAACCCCGGCCGGCGGGAGAACCAACCCCCGGCGCGGAGCCGAGGTCCGCCAGGGCCTCGCCGCGGCCGTAGGCGGTGCGCAGCATGGCGTACGCCGCCGCGGCCGCGCCGAACCGCGCCGGGTCGCCGCCGTCGTCCCGGTCCGGATGCGTGGCCGCCGCGATCCGCCGCCACGCGGCGCGCACGTCGTCGTCGGACAGGTCCGACCGCGCCGGCAGGCCGAGCGCCCGGAACGGATCCTCACTCACGGCGAGCCGCCTCCCGGCCGCCCGCTCACTCACGCCGCGCCCCGAACGCCTCGTCAAGCACCTCACTGGCGTCCGGCAGCCCGCCGCCCGGCGCTCCCGGATCCGCCCCCAGCCCCCAAGCCGCGGCCGGGACCGGGAGGGGAAGCGTCGGCCAGTCGGCTCGCTCCGCCGGCGCGGCCGCGGGCGCGAGCGCCGCCTGGCGGCCGGTCAGGCGCTTGACCTGCACGTACGTCACTCCGCCTCGGTACAGGTAGGCGGCCTGCCCGACGTCGAGCCGGCGCACGATGTCCGCGTCGAGCACCGGGAGGAGCCGGGACGACGACGAGCCCGCGTCCTCCCACGCGCCGGCTCCGGCGAACCGCCGCGACGTGTCCAGCTGCGAGCGCGTCCCGGCCAGCTCGACCACCGGTCCGGGCCGCGGGGTCCGCAGCAGCCAGATCCCGCCCTCGGCGGTGGCCGCCACCCGGTACCGCTCGTCGTCGCCCGCGGCCAGCCCCTCCCAGGACTGCGCCGATACCTGCACGGCCAGCCCCAGCGACCGCGCCCGCTCGTACAGCTGCCAGATCGGCAGCCGCCTGCTCACCGCGGAGAACTCGTCGACCGCGAGCAGGATCTCCCGCCGCCCCGCGACGGCGAAGTGGGCGAGCAGGTCGGTCAGCGCCCTGGCCTGCGCCTCCGCCACCGCGGCCTCGGCGGTGCCCTCCAGGATGCAGTACCACGCATCCGCGTCGCCGAACGACGAGCCCCCGTCGAGCGCGGACCCGAGTCTGCGCCACAGTGCTCTGAACCGGAGTTTCACGTCCTCAAAAGCCTTTTGTCCCGAACGTACCGTCGCGACTGCCGCCCCGTCACCGCTCGCCGCGTAGACGGCGGCCAGCCACCCGGCGTCGAGTCTCGCCAGGAAGTCAGCCGAACTCACCGGCGGCCCGCACGGCGCGCCGACCGCCAGCGACACGATGGCTTCCATCACGTCCGTGTAGTACGCGGCGCCGCCGGTGCCGTGCTCGATCAGGTCGAGCAGCGTGGTCACCAGCCGGTCCGGCGGCAGCGCCCACAGCGAGAGCGCGGCCTCGTCGGGCCAGATCGCGGTCGAGCGCGCGCCCGCCTCTCGCAGCACCCGGCGCGTCCGGTCGGCGACCTTGCGGGAGCTCGCGCCGCCCTTGCAGTCCAGCACCACGAGCAGCGGCCGGCCCGCCGTCCCCGCGGCGTAGCGGCGCAGGCCGGCGGCCATGAACCCGGCCCACAGCCGGAGCAGGAGGGTAGTCTTGCCCGTCCCCGTCGACCCGATGACCACCTGGTGCGAGCGCAGCCGCTCGTACGGGATCGCCGCCGCCCGGCCGGCCCGGTGCCGGACACAGCGAATGGTGGCGCCAGTCACCACGGCCCCGTTCGGGGAAATAAGAGGGAGCGCACCGGGCGCGGCGAGCAGCGCTTTCGCGGTGCGCGCCTGGCGCCGCCATAGCCGTTCGTCGAACGCGGCGGGCGCGGCCGGGGTGCGGCCGCCGGTGCCGGTCCGCATCCGGAAGAGCCGGTATGACCAGGCGAGCCCCCCGGCCGCGATGCCGAGCGGAATGGCGGCGGGCGCCGCCGCGACCGCGGCGGCCGCGAGGTGCCCGTGCCCGGCGAGGCGCCACATGGCCGTCCAGGCGCGGCAGGGCGCGACGGCGACACGGAACCACCACGCCCCCGGACCCGCCCCCGGCGGCGCTCCCGCGCCTGGCGGCCAGAGCGCGACCGCCGCGAGCCAGGCCGCGACCATCGGCGCTCCCCAGGCGGCGGCCGCGTAGAGCCGGCGGGGCGGCCAGCCGCGCCACCAGCCGTACGCGAACGAGCCCGCGGCGACCAGCGTCACCGGCGCCAGCGCGACCGCGATGGCGGCGAGGAAGGCCAGCCGCAGCAGCCGCGCCATCCCGCGGGCCAGCGCGCGGCGCACCGGGTGTGCGGGGTACCGGCCGGGCCGGCGGCTCACAGCAGCGCCTCCGGCGGCAGGTCCCTGACCTCGATCCTGGCGGCCAGCGGGCCGAGGGCGGCGCGGGAGCGCAGCACGATGCGCAGCGCGGCGGGGGAGCACAGGTAGAGCGCGCGGTGGTGCCGCGGCGGCCGGCCCGGTACCACGGCGTCGGCGGCGGGGCAGCCGTAATCCCCGGTCCGGGTGAGGATCTCCCGCATGATCTCGGTCGTCCGGGTCACCGGCTTCGGTGTCAGTTCCGCCTCCACGGCCCAGCACTCGCCGGCCCAGGCGACCGGCGTCTCGTCCGGCCAGTGCACCTCGCCGTCGGGCAGGTGCTGGCGGCTGCCGACCCCGTGCCGGGCCCGGATGCGCCGTTCGCACCGCCAGAACGCGCTGCCCCGCCGGTAGGCGTCCGTCGCCTCGAGGGTGATGCGGGCCGCGACGACGGCCCTGATGTGCGCGAGCCGGGACAGCCCCGGCCGCGTCCCCGTGTAGGCCCGCCCGCAGGCGGCCAGCCCGGCCTTGGTCACCCAGACCCACGGCGCGCCCGTGGTGAGGCGGGCCGTCTCCGCGTACCCGAGCGAGCGCCACCGGGCCACCGCGGCCCTGGCGGACCGCTCGCCGCCCAGCAGGGCGGCCAGCTGGTCGAGCTGCACGGCGTACATGTCGGCCGTGAATATCAGGGCGTCCGGATTCCGGACGGCGAGCCCGGGACCGCGAACGCCGGCCACGCCTAAGGTGTCTCGCGTTGTCATATGACTTTGGTCCCCGACAAATGGTGCCTTTTCGCCGTGCCCGGACCGGGGTCCGGGCCCGATGCTTGACACGTAAGCAAAAAACCAAGAAGGCCAGGCTAACAAAGCCCGGCGGAAATTCAGGGAGATGTCCCAAATGCGCCGCACCACAATCGACAAGCTTCTCGGTTGGACCGGGGTCTCACTCGGCGTCATTCTGCTGGCCCTCGGCGGCCTCGCCCTGTGGGGCTCGGCCTATGTGCACAACACGGTGCACAACCAGCTCGCCGCGCAGCAGATCTACTTCCCGCCGGCGTCGGCGTTCGCACACGCCAAGGCGGGCACCGAGATCACGCCCAGCATGATCCCGTCGGTCTCGCAGTACGCCGGGCAGCAGATGGTGACCGGGCAGCAGGCCGAGGCCTACGCTGACCACTTCATCGCGGTCCACCTCCAGGAGATAGGCGGCGGCAAGACCTACTCCCAGCTGTCCACCGAGGCCATCGCCCAGCCGAAGAACGTCGCGCTCGCGGCCACCGTGGCCACCGTCTTCAAGGGCACCACCCTGCGCAGCATGCTGCTGAACGCCTACGGCTGGTGGAAGGTCTCCCAGATCATCTACATCATCTCGCTGGCGCTGTTCGGCTTCGGGACCGTGAGCTTCCTGGCCGGGATCTTCGGGTTCGCCCGGATCCGCCACGACCGTCCAGCCGCCGCCGTGTCCGCCCCGGCGATCGAGCAGATCAACGAGGCCGGCCACGAGGCGGGCACCGCCTCGGCCTGACCGCCCACGCAGCGGATAACGACAAAACGAGAAGCAGGTAAGCGGAAGGAGCCGCCCGGGAGGGCGGCTCCTTCCGCGTCTTCCGCGTCGCTACAGCCGTTCGGTGACGATGGACAGCTGGGGGATCGAGCGGGCGCCGAGCGCGTGCAGCATCCGCCGGTGGATGTTGCGGCACCGGACCACAAGGCGGCGCGGCGGCGCGAGCCCGGCCGCCATCCGGAGGACGGCGCTCACGCTGTAGGCGTCCAGGAAGGACAGGTCGGCGATGTCGAGGGCCAGCGTCGCCTCCGGGCGGCTGGCGAGAGCGCACAGCGCGCCGGCGAACTCCGGACGGGTGGACAGGTCGCTGTCCCCGGTAAGCCGGACGCCCGCGGGCGTCGCCACGACGAGCAGCATCCCAACGCGGTCCAGCACGGTCACCGGGTGGATGGCGCGTGCCGCGGCCATGGCCGGCTCGCCGCCGAACCGGCGCTGGTTCCACATGCACAAGGCGGTGTACCGGGGGCTCGCCCGCTCGCCGAACAGCGTCTCCTCCAGCGCCGCCTCGTACTCCACGGCCTGGCCGAGGCTCTCCACCGGAGCGAGGGTCAGGGACATCTCGCTCGCGCTGCGCAGCCCGCTGAACCCCGCGCGGACGACCTCGCCGATCCGCTGGTGCGCCGCCACCAGGCCCTTGGCGTCGAACTCACCCGGCGCGAACCGCGGGGCGGCCGACACCACGAGGCGTCCGTCCGCGGCCGCCTGGCGCGCCGCCGCCGTGCCGCCGGCCACCCGGGCCGCCGCCTCGGCGGTGGAACCGACGTCCACCAGCAGGAAGACCTTCTCGTTCCTGGCGAAACCCTGCTGTGTGAAGGCGCTCAGGATCTCCCAGCGCTCTTCGTCGTCGGAAAACGCGAGAAAGGCATGATCCCCGGGCTGGAGCCGGTCGACGCCGACGGCTGTAGCCCGCCGGCTTACTGAAGACATGATCATCGATCCCCGTCACGATGAATGGACAAGAGGTACAAGAGGTACTGCAGCGCCCGCCGACTGGTCCCGGTCCGGGGTTTACCGGGAAATGCGCGCGGCGGTCAGCGCGTCTCGCCGGACCCGGCCGCGCCAGACACAGAGTAGCTCAGGAATGCAAGCGATTGCACTAATTGATCAAAGTTCGCGCCCAGACTTGAGCGTTCAGATCATGTCCGAAGCTGCGGGTTCGCTCCTCGCCGGCAAGCGTGAGGCCGGCCGCCTGGTAGATCCGCCTGGCGCTGGCGAGGACGTCGTAGGTGGACAGCACGATGCGCTCGTATCCGGCCCGGCGGGCGAACCGCAGCACCTCGTCGACCAGCCGGGTGCCGATCCCGAGACCGCGGGCCCAGGGTTCGACGAGCAGCATCCGCAGCCGCGCCGTCGCGGCGTCCTCAGGGACGCAGAACACCGAGCCGGCCAGCGCGCCGTCCACCTCCGCGATCCAGCCCGCGGCGCGCTCGTCGTGCCGGACGTCCAGGTAGCCGGCGGCCAGCCTGGCGACAAAGCCCTCGAAGTCCGTATCCCAGCCGAACTCCGCCGCGTAGAGGGCGCCGTGCCGCTGCACCACCCAGCCGAGATCGCCGGCCGCGGGCGGCCGGAGCAGCACCGCGCGCGGCGCCGGCCCGCCGAGCAGCCCGGCGCGCGGCGCCGGCCCGCCGAGCAGGCCGGTGATCTCCCGCATGGCGTCCAGCAGCCGCCGGCTGTCGACGCCGGCTAGCAGCTCGCCGATCTGCCGCGCCGAACGGACGTCGAGCTCCGCCGCCGCGGCCCGCCCGGCGCTCGTGAGCCCGATGTCCTGGCAGCGGGCGTCGGCCGCCGAGCGCCGCCTGGTCACGAGGCCGTCGGCCTCGAACCGGGAGAGCACCCGGCTCAGGTAGCCAGCGTCGATGTCGAGGCTCCGCCGCAGGTCGGTTACTGCCGTGACGTCGCGGCGGGCCATCTCGAACAGCAGCCTCGCCTCGGTGAGCGAGTACGGCATGTCCAGGTACATCCCGTTAAGGAGCCCGATGACGTTCGTATAGAAGCGGTTGAAGGCGCGTACCGCCGCCACGTGCTCCGCGAGAGCCTCGCCCACCGTGTCCCCCTCGATGGTTGACCCAGTCAGTGATATCTCGGACCGAGTCAACGATAACTCTGAAGGGCAGGCAGGCGCCACCGTCCGTTCGGCCCGCCCTCAAGGGGTCGATTGCGCAATCGACCACGCTAGAGCGGGTCGACTGCGCAATCGACCCGCTCAAATTCTGGCCGGGCCGGCCGCGGCGCTCAGCGGTGCGGTATGAACCACGTCGAGCAGCTGCCCGACCGCTTGCCCTTAACGACCCGCACGCTCACGACCACCTTGTAGCCGGGTGTCGCGCCGCTGATGTAATACCCGATGGTCGCGTTGCCCTTCGCCCCGGCCTTGCCGGTGTGCTTGCGGTTGACCGTCTTGTAGTGGGCGACGGTCGTGACACCGGCGTACGCGACCGTGTGCACGCGCACGTATGTCGTGGTGTAGTCCGCGGGGTGGTTGTTGCTCATCGAGGCGTGGCATGGCAACGGCGCGGTAGCCGAAGCCGTGATAGCCGCCGAAGCCCCCCATGCGGGGATTGCGGTTAGCAATACCGCCGAGGCCGACGTCGCGGCGACAGAACCGATGCGTTTCAATCTCATTCCCCCTGATCTTCGGCTGAGGTGAATGGTAATCCCCCAAGGGCGCGCAGGCTCAGCCAGAGGGCGACCGCCGCCAGCGCCAGGCCTGGGATGACCGTCAGCAGTCCGAAACGGGTGAACTCGCCCAGCGACACGTCCGAACCGTTGACGCGGAGCACGCGCCGCCACAGCAGGGTGGCCAGCGATCCGGTATAGGTCAGGTTCGGGCCGATGTTGACGCCGAGCAGCACGGCGAGCACGGCGCCCGCCCCCGAGGGCGCGGCCAGCGGCAGCAGCACGAGCACCGCGGGCAGGTTGTTTACCGCGCTGGCCAGCACCGCCGCCGCCGCCGCGATGCCGAGCAGCGCGGGCAGCGACGTCCCCGACGGCACCACCGGCCGCAGCGCCGAGCCGAGCCCGTTGTCGACCACCGCGGCCACCACGATCCCCAGCGCCAGGACGAACAGCAGGAACGGCACGTCCGCGCTGCGCGCGACCGCCGCCGCCGTGGTCTCCCGCCGGGCCAGCGCCCGCACCGCCAGCACGAACGCGCCGCCGAGCGCCGCCCAGGCCGGGTTCGCGCCCGCCGCCGACGCGACCACGAACCCGGCGAGCGTGATCGCGACGACCGCGAGGGTGAACACCGGCATCGGCGGCGTCTCTCCGTCGGGGGAGCCCTCGCCGGGGGAGTCATCGGTGGGGAGGTCATCGCCGGGGGAGCGATTGGCCGGTCCAGCGCCGACACCGCCGGTACCGCCGGCAACCGTCACGGCGTCGGCGCCGCCCGCGGCGACAGCCGCCGGGACCGCGCGGCGCTCGGCCGCCTCGAGGTCGGCCGCGAAGAACCGCCGGGTCGCCACGTACTCCATCCCGATGGCGGCCGCCCACGGCAGCGCCATCAGCCCCGCGAACTTGCCGAACGACAGCCCGCTCACCGCGAACGCCAGCAGGTTCGTGAGGTTGGAGACCGGGAGCAGCAGCGACGCCGAGTTCGCCAGGTGACCGCAGGCGTACGCGTACGGTCGCGCCCGCACGCGCAGCCGCCCGGCGGCGACGAGCACCACCGGGGTGAGCAGCACCACGGTCGCGTCGAGCGACAGCACCGCGGTCGTCACCGACGCCACCGCGAACACCCGGACGAGCAGCCTGCGGTGGCCGCCCCTGGCCAGCCACGCCCCGCAGGCGCGGAACAGGCCGTCGTCGTCGCACAGCTTGGCCAGCACCAGCACGCAGGCCAGGAACCCCACCACCGGCGCGAGCTGCTTCACCTGCGTCAGGGCCGCGTGCGGCGTCACCGCTCCGATGCCGGCGACCAGCGCCGCCGCGGGCACCGCGGCGACCGCTTCGGGCAAGCCGCGGGGCCGCCGCACCGCCCACGCGAGGACCACGATGAGGGCCGCCGCCGAGATGGCTTCGGCTGCTCCGTTGCCGTGCGTTCTCCACCCCTCCTTTTGTTCCGAACGGACCGGGCATGACTGTGACCGCGAAAAAGTCACTCCCGGCCCGTTCGGGACAACTGCCCAAATATTTGTTCCGCACGCGGACATGATCTTCGGAATTCACATTGTGACTACAAGAAACCCGCGTCTACCTCGTGCTTTGGCCACAATCCTATGAGTGTGACTTTGCGTAGCACGGGTCTGGCAGCGGCTGACTTCTACGGTGTAGGTTCGGCGGGAAGGCCGTAGCAGCGGAGGTTTCATGAGCATTCTTGGCACGCGGGTGATCCGTACGGAAGACCCGCGGCTGTTGACCGCAGGAGGCGTCTATGTCGACGACCTGCGGGAACCTGAGCTTGCCGGGGCGGTGCGCGCCACGTTCGTGCGTTCCACGGTGGCGCATGCGCTGATCACAGGCATCGACGCCTCGGCGGCGCTCGAGCAGCCGGGCGTGGTCGCGGTGCTGACCGCGGCGGACATGACCGACATGCCGCCGCCCCCGCCCGCCGGTGAGCCGGACCCGGAAGCGCCCCCGCCTGAGGGGCCGATGCCGATGGGGGGCGTGTGGTCGGAGCCGTTGCTCGCGATCGAACCGGGTCCGGTTCGTCGGCGAGCCGGTCGCGATCGTGCTCACCGAGAGCACCTACCAGGGCGAGGACGCCGCCGAACTGGTCAGCGTGGACTACGAGCCGCTGCCGGCGGTGCCGTCGATCGAAGCGGCCCTGGCGGATGAGAGCCTGCTGTTCCCCGACGCCGGCACCAACATGTGCACCAAGGGCCGCGGTGACACCAGCGACGAGTCCATCTTCGAGGGCTGCGACGTCCTCGTCGAAGGCGACGTGGTCAACCAGCGGGTCGCCTGCCTGCCGATGGAGGGACGGTCGACGGCCGCGGTGTTCGCCGGCGGCAAGCTCACCGTCTGGGCGAGCTCGCAGAACGCCCAGATCGCCCGCCTGATCCTGACCGCGATCGGGCTGCCGCCCGACGCCATCCGGGTGGTCGCGCCGGACGTGGGCGGCGGGTTCGGCGCCAAGATCGGCGTCGACCGGGAGTCGATCATCGTCGCGTGGGCGGCCAAGCACACGGGCCGCCCGGTCCGCTGGGTGGAGACCCGCTACGAGAACCTGACGGCGATGACGCAGGGCCGCGGCCAGATCCACCACATCAAGATCGGCGGCAGCCGCGACGGGCACATCAAGGCCTACCGGCTCGAGGTCGTCCAGGACTCCGGCGCGTACTCGCGGATGAGCGGGTTCCTGCCGATGCTGACCAACCTCATGGCGCCCGGCGTGTACGACATCCCGCACGTCCAGGCCGGGTACAAGGTGGTGGTCACCAACGCCACGCCGATCGCCGCCTACCGCGGCGCCGGCCGGCCCGAGGCGGCCGCCACGATCGAGCGCGCGGTGGACTGGTACGCCGCCGAGGCGGGGCTGGATGCGGCCGAGGTCCGCAGGCTCAACTTCATCACGCCCGACAAGTTCCCGTTCGTCACCAAGACCGGCGCGCCGTACGACACCGGCGAGTACGAGGCGGCGCTTGACAAGGTGCTGGCAGCCGCCGGCTACGCGGAACTGCGCGCCGAGCAGCGGCGCCGCCGGGAGGCCGGCGCGGTGAAGCAGCTGGGCATCGGGCTCGCCAGCTACGTGGAGATCACCGCCGCCGACGCCGGCGCCGGCGAGACCGCCAAGGTCGAGGTGCACGACGACGGCACCGCCACCATCTACACCGGCAGCTCGGCGCACGGCCAGGGGCACCACACCGCGTTCGCGATGCTGGCGCAGGCCGAGCTCGGCATCCCGATGGACAAGATCGAGGTCATCCACGGCGACACCGACCTGATCCCGGACGGCATCGGCACCTACGCGTCCCGCTCGCTGCAGCTGGGCGGGTCGGCCGTGCAGAAGGCGGCGATCGAGGTCAAGGAGGAGGCGGCCAAGAACGCGGCCGCTCTCTTCGAGGCCGCCGAAGCCGACGTGATGCTCGACACGGACACCGGCACGTGGCACATCGCCGGTGACCCGGACAAGTCGCTCACCTGGGCGCAGGTCGCGGGCCACGCGGACGGCGGGCTGATCGTCGCGAACGTCCGGTTCACCCAGGACCGGCCGACGTTCCCGTTCGGCACCCACCTGTCGCTGGTCGAGGTGGACACCGAGACCGGCAAGGTGACGCTGCTCCGGCACGTCACGGCCGACGACGCGGGTCCCGCGCTCAACCCGATCCTGCTCGACGGTCAGCGGCACGGCGGCATCGCGCAGGGCGCCGCGCAGGCGCTGTGCGAGGAGGTCCTCTACGACGCGGACGGCAACCCGCTGACGTCCACGCTCGCGGACTACGGCGCCATCACGGCGGCCGAGCTGCCCAGCTTCGAGCTGGTGACCAGCGAGACGCCGACCCCGCTCAACCCGCTCGGCGTCAAGGGCATCGGCGAGGCCGGCACGATCGGGTCCACCCCCGCCGTGCACAACGCCGTCATCGACGCAGTTTCCCACCTCGGCGTCAGGCACATCGACATGCCGCTGACGCCGGAACGTGTTTGGACCGCTATCCAGAAGGCGAGCACGAAGTGAAGGTCGAGCTGACCGTCAACGGCAAGGACATCACCGCGGACGTCGAGGACCGCATGCTGCTCGTGCACTTCCTGCGCGACACCGCCGACCTCACCGCGACCAACATCGGCTGCGAGACGACGTCCTGCGGCGCCTGCACGGTGCTGCTCGACGGCGAGTCGGTCAAGTCGTGCACCGTGCTCGCCGCGCAGGCGGACGGGCGCTCGGTGACGACCCTGGAAGGCCTCGCCTCGGACACCGGGGAGATGCACCCCGTGCAGAAGGCGTTCCACACCGAGCACGGCCTGCAGTGCGGCTACTGCACGCCGGGCATGGTCATGGCGATCGTGTCGCTGCTGAAGGAGAACCCGTCGCCCACCGAAGAGCAGGTGCGGGCCGGCCTCGAGGGCAACATCTGCCGCTGCACGGGTTACCACAACATCGTGAAGGCGGCCCTGACCGCCGCCGCTTCTTCGAACTCCGAGGCGGGCAAGTGATTCCACCTGCGTTCACCTACGTGCGGGCCTCCTCGGTGGACGAGGCCCTGGATCTGGCGGCCGAGCACGGCGAGGACGCCAAGTACCTGGCCGGCGGGCACTCGCTGCTGCCGCTGATGAAGCTGCGGTTCGCCGCGCCGGCGGTGCTCATCGACCTCGGCCGGATCACCGAGCTGTCCTTCATCCGGGACGAGGGCACCTACGTCGCGATCGGCGCGCTGACGCGGCACCACGATGTGGCCAACTCGCCGGTCCTCGCCGCGGACATCCCGCTGCTCGCGCACACGGCCGAGGCCGTCGGCGACCCGCAGATCCGGCATCGCGGCACGATCGGCGGCTCGGTGGCGCACGGTGACGCCGCCTCCGACCTGCCGGCGTCCCTGCTGGCCCTGAACGCCACGTTCGTGGTGCAGGGTCCCTCGGGGACGCGGACGGTGCCGGCCGGGGAGTTCTTCCGCGGGATCTGGGAAACCGCGCTCGAGCCGGGCGAACTGCTGACCGAGATCCAGGTGCCCAAGCCCGCCGCACCGAACGCCTGGTCCTTCCAGAAGTTCACCAAGCGGGCGATCGACTGGGCGATCGTCGGCGTGGCCGTGCAGGGAGACGCCGTCGCGCTGGTGAACATGGGACCGACGCCGCTGCGCGCCGCGGCGGTGGAGAACGCCCTGGCCTCGGGCGCGTCGATCGCCGACGCGGCGGCGCTGGCCGCCGAGGGCACCTCGGCCGGCGCCGACATCCACGCGAGCAAGGCCTACCGCGAGCACCTGGCCCGCGTCTTGGTCAAGCGCGCCCTAGAGGAAGCCGCCGCCCGCTCGTAAACCGCTCTTTCCCGGTGCTCCGCCCGCCCGTGTCAGCGACGACACGGGCGGGCGGATGTCTTTACCCCGTCATCCCCCGCTGGGGTTGGCGTTTCGCGTGTGATCTGACCGACAATGGAGTTGTGACGTTGCGCGGCAGGCTCGCCCGACAATTCCGCCAGCCTTTGCGGTGGCTGTCGTTTCTCGCTGGCGGGGTGACCGTCCTCCTGGTGTTCCCGGGCCCCAGCCTGTCGTACCTGGCATGGTTCGCCCTGGTCCCGTCCATGATCTTGTTCGTCCGCGCGCCCACGACCCGCGAGGCGCTCGCGCGCGGCTGGTGGTTCGGCGCGGCGTACCTGATCACGATGCTGTCCTGGATGGCGCCCGAGCTCGGACCCGGGCTCCTGCTGCTCGGCGCCGTGATGGGCTGGATGTGGTCCCCGTTCGCCGTGGCGGTCCGCCTCCTGCTGCGGCCGCCCGTGTCGTGGCTGTCCGCCCTCGGCGCGTTCATCGTGGTGCCGAGCTGCTGGCTGATCCCGGAGTGGATCCGGTCCTACCAGGGGATGGGCGGCCCGTGGGACCTGTACGGCGCCTCCCAGTGGCAGCACCCCGCGGTCCTGGCGCTCGCCGCCGTCGGGGGAGTCTGGCTGGTCAGCGTGGCCCTGGTGATGTCCAACGTCGCCATCACGATGGTGCTCGGCGCGCTCTGGCCGTCCCTCCTCGCCCCCGGCGCCGGCCAGCCCGCGCGGCGGATCCCGCTCGCCGCCGCCGCGGTCGCCGCCCTCGTCGTCGTGGCCGGGTCCGGGCCGCTCGCGTTCGCGCTCACCGCGCCGTTCCCGGCGGTCCGGTCGGTCACGGTCGCGCTGGTCCAGCCGGGCGTGGTGAGCAACACCGTCCAGCGGACCGACGCGAGCGAGACGCTGACCGAGCAGCTGAGCAGGGGCGGCACGCTCGGCGGGGTCAAACCCGACCTGATCGTCTGGGCCGAGAGCAGCATCCCCGACGACCTGACCGGCACCGCGCCCGCGGACCGCGCGCTGCTGCGCAAGATCGAGGCGCTGTCCGCGGCGGACGGTGCCGAGATCCTGGCCAGCCAGGACACCACGCCGCCCGGCAAGGGCCACGAGAAGTGGGCGGTCCTCGTCAGCCCGGCGGGCGTCCAGGGGATCTACGTCAAGACGCGGCTGGTGCCGTTCGGCGAGTACATACCGTTCCGGCAGCAGCTCGGCTGGCTCACCAAGGTCAGCAAGGCCGCCTCCTCCAACATGGTCCCCGGCACGGGGGCGCACCTGCTGCACGCGACCGACCGGGCCGGCAGGCCACTGCCGATCGGCGTGCTCGTCTGCTTCGAGTCGGCGTTCCCCGACATGTCCCGGGTGGACGCGGACCTAGGCGCCCAGCTGATCGTCTACCAGTCGTCGACCTCGACCTTCCAGGGGACGTGGGGCCCGGACCAGCACGCGTCGCTGGGGGCCCTGCGCGCCGCGGAGACCGGCCGGCCGGTCGTGCAGGCCGCGCTCACCGGGGACACGGTCGCGTTCGACGCCCGCGGGCGACAACTCGCCTGGCTGGGCCAGTCGGGCCACGGCGTGGTGACCGTCCGGCTGGACCTGCCGGCCGGGAGCGCGCGGACCTTCTATGACCAGGCGGGTGACTATGTTATGTGGACAGGTGTGGCGATAAGCGCACTCGCCGCGCTGGTCATGCTCATGCGCCGGCGAGGTTTTCTAGGGGGTAGCGCTAGTATCTCGGGTGATCGTACGGCACAATATGACGCAGACACCGGGCAACCCGTGGGACTCTGACTGACAGGTGCCCCGATGAGGTCGCAGGGGAAGGCGAACCTCGTCTAGGGAGGCACGGTGTCGGTGTACGGCGTTCTGCAGGTTCATTCGGCGCCCCCGGCGCTTTGCCCGCACATCGAGTGGGCGGTGGCGGGGACCGTCGGGTCGACCGTCAGCATGCCCTGGGTCAGCCAGCCCGCTGCCCCGGGGTCTCTTCGAGCTGAGCTCACTTGGCACGGTCGGCCGGGCACGGCGGGCGCGATCACGTCCGCGCTCGCCGGCTGGAACCGGCTGCGTTTCGAGGTAACCGAGGAGTCGTCCTCCGGCTGCGACGCGGTGCGCTACAGCTACACGCCCGACCTCGGCGTGTTCTCGGCGGTGACGAGCGCCAACGGCGACATCCTGATCCCCGAGGGCCGCCTGCGCGCCGCGCTGGCGCTCAGCGCCACCGGCACGTCGGTCCTCGAGACCGAACTCGACCGGTTGCTCGGCACCGCGTGGGACAACGAACTCGAGCCGTTCCGCCGCGCCGGCGACGGCGCCCCGGTCCGCTGGCTCAACGCCACCGGCTGACCCGGGAAGCGCTGCCATCGACGTCGTTCACAATGGGGCTATGCCACTTCCCCGCGTGTCCGATCCCGGCGTCCACTGGACCGTGCCGGACCCGGCGCGCCTCGCCACGGCCATCCGGCTGCGCGCCGTCCGCATGGTCGGTCCCCAGGGCTTCGGCTACCTCGGCCAGGCCCTGTCGAGCGCCGAACAGGTCGCCGCGCTCTTCACGGTCATGCGCCCCGGCCGCGACCGCCTCGTCTGCTCGCCCGGCCACTACGTGATCGGGATCTTCGCGGCCGCCGCCGAACTCGGCATCCTCGACGAGGACGCCGTAACCGCCTACGGCCAGGACGGCTCCCCTATCGAGGCCATCGGCACCGAACGCTCCCCGGTCGCGGACTACGTCTGCGGCTCGCTCGGCCAGGGTCTGTCCGCCGCGGCCGGCTTCGCCCTCGCGGACCGGCTCAGGCACACCGACAGGCGCACGTTCGCCATGGTCAGCGACGGCGAACTGGAGGAGGGCCAGGTCTGGGAGGCCGCCATGTTCGCCGCTCACCACGGCCTGGCGAAACTCACCGTCCTGCTCAACGCCAACAACTCGCAGGTGGACGGCCCGGTGGACACGATCACCACGATCGAGCCGATCGCGGCCAAGTGGGAGGCGTTCGGCTGGGCCGCGGCGGATATCGACGGCCACGACGTCGGCGCCGTGCTCAAGGCTCTCGTCCAAGCTGATAACAGCAACAAACCGTTCGTTCTGATAAATCGGACTTCCACCGCCCACGGCCTGGAGTGCCTTCCGGCGGACGCGGACGGGCACTTCATCAAGCTCCCGCCAGACCTGGCCGCCGAAGCCGAGGCCGAACTGTCCAGCCGCCTGGATCAGCACCATGCCTGACCTCCGGCAGCCCCCGTACCCGACAGTGCTCAAGCCCTACGGCCAGTCGCTGGTCGCCCTGGCCAGGGAACGCGACGACATCGTGTGCCTGTCCGGCGACCTCACCAGGCAGTGCGAGATCGACCTCTTCGCCGACGCGTTTCCCGAGCGGTTCATCCACGCCGGGATGGCCGAGGCCAACATGATGGGCATCGCCGGCGCGCTCGCCCGTGACGGCTTCGTTCCGTTCGTGCACACGTTCGGCGTGTTCGCGACGAGGCGCCCGCTCGACCAGATCATCAACGCGATCGCGTTCCCGCGGCTGCCCGTGCGGATCATGGGGTTCATGCCGGGCGTGTCCAGCCCGGGCGGTCCCAGCCATCAGGCGATCGACGACGTGGCGCTGATGCGCGCGCTCCCGAATATGATCGTCGTCGACGTGGCCGACGCCGTGGAGGTGCGCCAGGTGGCGGCGGCGGTCGCCGACGTGGACGGGCCGGTCTACGTGCGGCTGAAGCGCGGGGAGATCCCGGTGATCTTCGGTGACGGCCACCGGCTGCGCCTCGACCGCGCCGCCGTGCTGCGGCGGGGCGGTGACGTGGCCCTGTTCGCCAGCGGGATGATGCTCGCCCCGGCGCTGGCGGCGGCGACGCTGCTCGTCGACTGCGGAGTGTCCGTGTCGGTGGTGAACGTCCCGGTGATCAAGCCGCTGGACGTGTCCACGGTGGTGGACGTGGCCGCGGCCGCCCGCGTCGTCGTCACCGCGGAGAACCATACGGTCGTCGGCGGCCTCGGCTCGGCCGTCGCGGAAGCGCTCGCCGAGGCCGGGCTCGGCCGCCCGTTGCGCCGGATAGGACTGCGCGACACGTTCGCCGAAGGCGCGCGGACGCACTCCTACCTCTTCGGCAAGTACGGCCTGTCCGCGCAGGCCATCGTGGACACGGCCTGGACCGCCCTGGGCAACCGCGGCCGCCCCCCCGCCGCCCGGATCCCCGCGGCCGAGGAAGGCGAGTACTCACCCGTCTGACCCGCCCCCGGCTCCACCCGGCCGCCGCGCCCCGCCCCCCGGTCCCACCTGCCGCTTTCGGTTGGCCGCCGTGATGAGCTGTCCGTCCGCTTCGCCGCTCTTTCCCTTTTATCCCGAACGTACCGTTGCGCCTCACCGACCCCACATCCCGCTCCCGCCGCCCGTCGGCCGGCCCGCGCGGTCTGTGGCTCGTCACATCAGCCTCTGAAATGCGTCCTGCACACCGCCGCCGTGATAGCGATCGTTATGCACGTCGTGCGCCAGTGCGCATAGGCCTCGCGCGCCGCCGCTTAACCGACCGTGACTATCCGTCAGGCCGCTAGAGCGATGATCACGAAAACATTTTTTATAACGGAAATAATTCATTCTATGGTAACGAAAGCTCTTCGTGATCATGGTCGGCCGTGCCGGAAGTCCGCGGTGGGCCACGGGTAACGGTCACGCTCTGTAGTATTCCTGTCCGGCATGTCGCTAATATCCGATTAGCGCGGAAGGCTAGGGGTGTCCCGGTGCCGAGTGCATGACGACCCAGACGGCGTGCACGTAGTGGTCTGTGGTGTTCCAGTACTCGTGGGGCGTCGAGGAGTCGAATGCGATCGAGTCGCCGGGGTTCAGCTCGTAGGTCTCGAAGCCCACGCTGGCACGCAGCGTCCCGGACAGGATCAGGCCGTATTCCCGGCCCTCATGCCGCAGCGGACGGCGTTCGTCGGTGGAGTGACCCCCGGGGGAGTAGATCACCTCGAGGAAGTCCACGCGATCGTCCGGCCCCGGGGTGAGCCGCTCCCAGCGCACGCCGCTGGCCAGGTCGATGATCCGCCGGTCGCATCCCCGCTGGACGACGCCGCCCGAGCCCTCGGCGCCCGCCGCCTGGCTCGTCACCCGGACGTCGCCGGGGGCGAGCAATGGAACCTCGCCGCGGAAGCCGCCCAGGTCCCCGTTCACCGCCCGGGCCGCCAGACCGCTGGCCGCCGCGCCGGCGCCGTCGGCCGCGCTGGGGGCACCGGTCCCGAACAGCACGTAGTCCAGCGAGCAGTCCAGCTCGCTGGCCAGCGAATACAGGACGCCGACCGACGGCACGGACAACCCTCGCTCCACCTGGGAGATCAGGCTCGCCGAGCAGCCGACCCGGCGGGCTAGCTCGCGCACGGACAGACCGCGGCTTTCCCGGACCAGCCGGAGCCGGGGGCCGAGCCCGGTACCGGGATCGAAGTCAGTTGCCATGGGCCGCCCGCGTGGAGAGGAAACACTACGTTGCCGTTAACTTACACTACACAGCCGCCCCGGCCGAGGTGCTCTTGACGCTGGCGCCGGGTGCGACGTTCAATGAAGCTGAACAGGAGGGTCGTCGTACGCTCGGTAGACGAGACCGTCTTCAACGCAGTGGAGAGCAGACCAATGACTATCGCCGAACTTACCGGTATCGACGTCCCGACCGGCCTGCTGATCGGCGGCGAGTGGGGCGGCGGACGGGGCGGCTCGACGTTCCCGGTGCGGGACCCGGCTACCGAGGAACCCGTCACCGAGGTCGCGGACGGCACCGTCGAGGACGCCCTGGACGCGGTCCGGGCGGCGTACGACGCGCTGCCCGCCTGGGCGGCCACGCCGCCGAGGCAGCGGGCGGAGATCTTGCGCCGCGCGTTCGAGCTGATGACCGAGCGGGCCGAGTCGCTGGCCAGGCTGATGTCCCTGGAGAACGGCAAGTCGCTGCGCGACGCGCGCGGCGAGGCGGCTTACGCGGCCGAGTTCTTCCGCTGGTACGCGGAAGAGGCGGTGCGGATCGAAGGCACCGTGATGCGTGCCCCGTCTGGCGCCAACCGGATCGTGACGCTGCGCCAGCCGATCGGCGTCGCCGTGCTCGTCACGCCGTGGAACTTCCCGGCGGCGATGGCCACCCGCAAGATCGGCCCGGCGCTCGCGGCCGGCTGCCCGGTGGTGCTCAAGCCGGCCAGCGAGACCCCGCTGACCGCCCTGGCGATCGCCGGGATACTGGCCGAGGCGGGCGTGCCCGCCGGCGTGGTGAACGTGCTTACGTCCACCAAGTCGGGCGCTACGGTGTCGGCGATGCTCAACGATCCCCGGGTCCGCAAGCTGTCCTTCACCGGATCCACCGAGGTCGGGCGCATCCTGCTGCGCGAGGCGGCGGAGACCGTGGTGAGCTGCTCGATGGAGCTGGGCGGCAACGCGCCGTTCATCATCTTCGAGGACGCGGACATCCCCGCCGCGGTGGAAGGCGCGCTGATCGCGAAGATGCGCAACGGCGGCGAAGCCTGCACCGCGGCGAACCGGTTCTACGTCCACGAGGCGGTCGCCGACGAGTTCACCGCCTCGTTCGCGCGGCGGCTGGCGGCGCTGCGGGTCGGCCCGGGCCTTGATGAGTCCACGGAGCTCGGGCCGCTGGTGAACCAGCCCACCCGGTCCAAGGTGGCGGAGCTGGTGAACGAGGCGGCGGACGCGGGCGGGAAGGTGGTCACCGGCGGCAAGGCGCCGGAGCGGCGCGGCTACTTCTACGAAGCCACGCTGATCGATGGCGTGCCCGCCGGGGCCGCGATCCTCGGGACGGAGATCTTCGGGCCGGTGGCGCCGGTGGTCAGGTTCACCGACGAGGCGGACGCCATCCGCTGGGCGAACGACACCGAGTTCGGCCTCGTCTCCTACGTCTACACCCGTGACCTCCGCCGCGGGCTGCGGGTGTCGGAGGCGCTGGAAGCGGGCATGATCGGGCTGAACCGCGGGCTGGTCTCGGACCCGGCCGCGCCGTTCGGCGGCGTGAAGCAGTCCGGTATCGGCCGCGAGGGCGCCCATGAGGGGCTGCTGGAGTATACGGAGACCAAGTACATAGCCACGGATTGGTAACAGGCGTAAGGCGTCAGCGATCTCGCTGGCGCGACCCTGCCCGCGTGTGCACAATAGGCCGCCGTACGAGACAATGCTCGTACGGCGGCCGCACGCGCGCTTGACCTGCGATCCGGACATCAGCCGCAAGGATCTCAACTGCCACGGCAGTGGTGCCGGTGATTATTCAGTTGGGCCTAAGAACGTCTGAATGCGCGAAGTGATCCCGGTAAGGTTAGTGCCCAAGCTAACGGCCGGGGGACACGCGTTTTACAACTAGCGGAGGTATGGCATGGCGGGTTCGCCGATGGGCGACCAGTTCGACCGGGATGTGGTTGTCATCGGAGGCTGCGGACACGTCGGCCTTCCCCTGGCGATCGCCTTCGCCGATCGTGGCGCCCGGGTGGGTATCTATGACGTCAGCGAGGCCGCCGTCCAACGCGTGAACGCCGCCGAGCTTCCGTTCGACGAGCCAGGCGCGGCCGAGGTTCTCGAGCGCGTGGTCGCGGGCGGACGGCTGCACGCCTCGACCGACCCCGCGATCGTCGGCTCGGCGGAACACGTGGTGGTCGTGATCGGCACTCCGGTTGACGAGCACCTCAACCCCGACCAGCAGGCGATTCCGGTCGCGCTCGGCGGCTGCGCGGCGTACCTGCGCGACGGCCAGCTGCTCGTGCTGCGGTCCACCGTCTTCCCCGGCGTCACCGCGCTGGTGGAGAAGATGATCGCGGGCCTCGGCGCCGAGATCGAGGTGGCGTTCTGCCCGGAGCGGATCGCCGAGGGCAAGGCGATGACGGAGCTGTTCGAGCTGCCGCAGATCGTGTCCGCCCGGTCTCCGCGTGGCCTGGAGCGGGCCGCCAAGCTGTTCAGCCTGCTGACCGACAGCATCGTTGAGCTGTCTCCCGAAGAAGCCGAGCTGGCCAAGCTCTTCACTAACGTGTGGCGGTACATCAAGTTCGCGACGGCCAACCAGTTCTACATGATGGCCAACGACCGCGGGCTCGACTTCGAGCGGATCCGCAAGGGGCTGTCGCACGACTACCCGCGGGCCGCTGACATGCCCGGCGCCGGGTTCGCCGCCGGGCCGTGCCTGTTCAAGGACACGATGCAGCTGGCCGCGTTCAACAACAACCAGTTCGCGCTCGGCCACACCGCGATGACGATCAACGAGGGACTGCCGCTCTACCTCGTGCACCGGCTCGAGCAGCGGTTCGACCTCGCGTTCGATGACCGTCGGCATCCTCGGCATGGCCTTCAAGGGCGGCTCGGATGACATCAGGTCCAGCCTGTCCTACAAGCTGAAGCGGATTCTCGCCTTCAAGGCCAACAAGGTGCTCTGCGCCGACCCGTACGTCACCGTGGACCCGAACCTGCTGCCGCAGGACGAGGTGATCGCGAAGTCTGACCTGCTGGTGATCGCCGCGCCGCACCCCGAGTACCGGGGTCTGGCGACGGACAAGCCGGTGGCCGACATCTGGGACGTGCTCGGGCAGGGTGTGCGGGTATGACAGCTGACACGCCACGGGTATCCGTGGTAGTGCCGGCCTACAACGAGAGCGAGCACATCGTTCCCGTCCTGGACCGGCTCTTCGAGTCGGTCCGCCTGCCGTGTGAAGTGCTTGTCGTGGTGGATACCGAGGACGACACGACGATCCCGGTGGTGTCCGAGTACTCGCTGAAAGAGCCGCGGATACGCTGCCTGGTCAACACCTACGGCCGAGGGCCGGCCAACGCGATCAGGTTCGGCATCGACGCGGCGGCCGCGCCGGTCGCCGTCGTGACGATGGCGGACGGGTGTGACGACCCGCGGCAGATCGACGACCTGGCCCGCCTGGTGGACCGCGGCGTGGCGGTTGCCGCCGCCTCCCGGTACATGCCCGGCGGCCAGCAGGTCGGCGGCCCCATCTTGAAGGGGTTCCTGTCCAAGGCGGCGGGCCGGTCCCTTAGGCTGGCAGCGCACATCGGCACGCGGGACGCCACGAACTCGTTCAAGGCGTACTCCACCGACTTCGTGCGCTCGGTCGGCATCGACTCCCGGGACGGGTTCGAGATCGGGATCGAGCTCACCGCCAAGGCCAAGCGCATGCGCATGCCGGTGGCGGAGATCCCCACGATCTGGCTGGACCGCCAGGCGGGGGTGTCGAACTTCAAAGTTGCCAAGTGGATACCTGGCTACATGCGGTGGTACCGGTTCGCCTTCGGGCGGCGGCTGACGGCCGAGCAGATCAGGGCATACGGGCAGAAAACACGAAAGGAAGACGACCAGTAATGCAGAAGGTTCTGATCAGCGGGTCGGCCGGGTTCATCGGCGGCTACGTGGTCGAGGAACTGCTCGCCAAGGGGTACGCCGTCGTCGGCGTGGACAACTTCTCCAAGTACGGGAAGGTCGCCAAGTCCTACGACGAGCACCCGAACTACCAGCTGGTCGAGGGTGACTGCCAGGACGTCGAGCTGATGGCGCGGCTGCTTTCTGACTGCGACCACTTCATCGCCGGCGCCGCGATGATCGGCGGCATCTCCTACTTCCACACGTACGCCTACGACCTGCTCGCCACCAACGAGCGGATCATCGCGGCGTCGTGCGACGCCGCGATCAGGGCGCACAAGGACGGCAGGCTGCAGAAGGTCACCTATATGTCGTCCTCGATGGTGTTCGAGTCCACCACGGAGTGGCCGTCCTTCGAAGGCCAGGAGCGCGAGGTGCCGCCGCCCCTGTCCTCCTACGGTTTCCAGAAGCTCGCCGTGGAGTACTTCGCCCGCGCCGCCTGGGACCAGTACAAGCTCCCGTACACGATCGTCCGCCCGTTCAACTGCGTGGGGATCGGCGAGTCCCGCGCCCTGGGCGACGAGGAGATCCTATCCGGCAACGTCAAGCTCGCGATGAGCCACGTGGTACCCGACCTGGTGCAGAAGGTGCTCAAGGGGCAGGACCCGCTGCACATCCTCGGCTCCGGCGAGCAGGTGCGGCACTACACCTATGGCGGCGACCTGGCCCGCGGCGTGGTCATGGCCATGGAGCACCCGGACGCCAGGAACGAGGACTTCAACCTGTCCACGGCGGAGTCCACCACGGTGCTCGAGCTCGCACAGGCGATCTGGACGAAGGCCAAGGGCGCGGACGTGCCGCTGCGGGTCGTCAGCGACGACCCGTTCGAGTACGACGTCCAGCGCCGCGTCCCGTCTACGGACAAGGCCAAGCGGGTGCTCGGCTTCGAGGCGACCACCTCGCTGGACGAGATGCTCGACGAGGTCATCCCGTGGATCGCCCAGGCCGTCGAGAACGGCACGATCTAGCCTGACCTCACGTACCAGCCGGTCCGTACTGCCGGGCACGCCAGCGCCCGGCGGTACGGACGATCCGGATACCGGCGCCCGTCGGCCATGGTGGGTCTGGGGGGCGCCGTTCGTCGTCGTCCTCGGCGTGCTGCTGGTCAGGAACGCGTTCCTGTTCTCCACCCCGCTGTACGAGGACGCCGACGCGGGCGCGTACTCGATCCTGATCGAGCAAGCCCGGCGGTTCACCCTCCTGGTCGGCAACTACTCCCGTGAGAAGTTCAACCACCCCGGGCCCGCGTTCTTGTACGTGCAGTCCTGGGGTGAGTCGCTGTTCTGGTCGGTCCTGCACGTCGTGCCGACGGCCTGGAACGGCCAGCTGATCGCGCTCTACGCGCTGAGCGCCCTGTTCGCCGCCCTCGTGGTGGCGACCGGCTACGGCTGGACGCGCTCGGTGCGCACCGCGGCCGCGGTCTTCGCGGTGGTGCTCCTGTACGGCGCGCTCCACCCGTCCCTGTTCAGTTCCGACTGGATGCCGTACGAGTATGTGCCGGCCTATCTGGCCTTCTTGGTGGCGATCTCCTCGGTGGCGGCCGGACGCGTCCAGGATTCGTGGATCGCGGCGCTGTCCGGCTGGTTCCTGATCCACGGTCACGCCTGTTTCCTCTTCTTCGTACCGGTGCTCAGCGCCGCCGCGCTGCTGGCGCTTGCCTGGCCGCGGCGCCACCGCCTGCGGTCGTCGCTGCGGTCGTTCGCCGCGCGGCAGCGGCGGGTCTGGGTGCCCGTCGCCGTCATCAGCGCGGTGTTCCTGCTCCCGATCGTGGTCGAGCTGGCGCTGCACTGGCCGGGGAACTTCGCCAAGTACTTTTCCTACTCGTCTTCGTCCCGGTCCGGGGGGCATGGCGCCGCGCAGATAGTCGGCTACGCTCTGTGGTTCTGGTGGCCGCACGCGCACGCCTGGGCGGTGCCGCTCCTGCTGTTCGCCGTCGCCGGTGTCGTCACGTGGCGGCTGCGGGCCGGCCCGGTCCGCCGCTTCTGCGTGTCGCTGCTCGCCTTCGACGCGCTGTCGTCGCTCGCGTTCGTCGCCTACACCGCGATCGGAATCGACGACCTGACGCAGTACTACATCGGCTATTTCTACTGGTCGGCCCCGGTTATCACGGTGCTCGTCATCGTCGTGGGCGTGGTGGAGGCCCTGTCGGGGGCCGCCGCGGGAGCGCGGTCGCGGCTGGGCTTCGCCGTCGCGCTCATCGCGGCGCTGGCCGGATGCGCGGCATTCGCGGCGGCGCCGCAGACCAGGCTGAGCACCGAGCACACCGACCCGGCGAACCTGAGCACCGGCCCGGACGCCGACCCGTCCATGCCGGCCGGCGTCGCGCGGCTGGCCGCGATCGCCGGCGGCCGGCCGATCGTGCTGCGTCTTGTCCATAACGCGTGGCCGGCCATGACGGGCGTCCTCGTGCAGGCCGAACGCACCGGGGTGACGGCCTGCGTGGCCGATCCCGGCTGGGAATTCATGGTCACCAGCCAGTTCATCTGCACCCCCGCGGAGCTCACGGACGGTCACGTTTTCCAGCTCTGGGTGCCTGGCCAGGTTCCGCACGGCAGCCGCGTGGTGGTCCGGCTTCGGCGAGCCATAGTGACTGCCGCGGGTATGTGAACGTAGCCTAGAGACGTGGACCGGCGAATATTCGGGCTCGAGAACGAGTACGGCGTGACTTGTACCTTCCGGGGACAGCGGCGGCTGTCGCCGGATGAGGTGGCCCGCTACCTTTTCCGCCGCGTGGTGTCATGGGGTCGCAGCAGCAACGTTTTCCTGCGGAACGGGGCGCGGCTCTACCTTGACGTGGGCAGCCATCCCGAGTACGCGACACCCGAGTGCGACAACGTCGTGGACCTCGTCGCGCACGACAAGGCGGGGGAGCGGATCCTGGAGGGCCTGCTGGTCGACGCCGACCGCCGGCTGCGCGAAGAGGGCATCGCCGGCGACATCTACCTGTTCAAGAACAACACCGACTCGGCGGGCAACTCCTACGGATGCCACGAGAACTACCTGGTAGGCAGGCACGGTGAGTTCGGCAGGCTGGCGGACATCCTGATCCCTTTCCTGGTCACCCGGCAGATCATCTGCGGCGCCGGCAAGGTGCTGCAGACGCCGCGCGGTGCCGTCTACTGCGTGAGCCAGCGCGCCGAGCACATCTGGGAAGGCGTGTCCTCGGCGACCACCAGGTCCCGGCCGATCATCAACACGCGTGACGAACCGCACGCCGACGCCGAGAGGTTCCGGCGGCTGCACGTCATCGTGGGCGACTCCAACATGAGCGAGACCACGATGCTGCTCAAGGTCGGCGCGACCGACCTCGTGCTGCGCATGGTCGAGGCGGGCGTCGTCCTGCGGGACATGACGCTGGACAACCCGATCCGGGCGATCCGCGAGGTCAGCCACGACATGACCGGCCGCAGCCGGGTGCGCCTGGCGAACGGGCGTGAGATGAGCGCCCTGGAAATCCAGTGGGAGTACCTGTCCCGGGCGCGGGACTTCACGGACAAGAACGGCCTGGACGCGATCAGCGCCCGGGTGCTGGAGATGTGGGAGCGCGCGCTCACCGCGATCGAGGAAGGCAACCTGGACAAGATCGCCCGGGAGATCGACTGGGTGACGAAGTACCAGCTGATCGAGCGCTACCGGGCCAAGCACGACCTGCCGCTGTCCGCGCCGCGCGTCGCGCAGCTGGACCTCGCCTACCACGACGTCCACCGCGGCCGGGGCCTGTACTACCTGCTGCAGCGCAACGGCGCCGTGGACCGGGTCACGAGCGACCTGAAGATCTTCGAGGCCAAGTCCATCCCGCCGCAGACGACGCGGGCCAAGCTGCGCGGCGAGTTCATCCGCCGCGCGCAGGAAAAGCGCCGCGACTTCACGGTCGACTGGGTGCACCTGAAGCTGAACGACCAGGCACAGCGCACCGTCCTGTGCAAGGACCCGTTCCGCTCGGTAGACGAGCGCGTCGAAAAGCTCATCGCGGGCATGTAACCGCCGACCGCCCGTAAGCCCCCAGCCCCTGGCGAGGGCCCCAGCCCCTGGCGAGGGGCCACCCCAGCGGGTCGATTGCGCAATCGGCATCTTGGGGATGAGGGCGGGGCTACTCGAAGAGGATGCGGCGGCGGGCGACCACGATGAGGACGACGACCGCGACCGCGGTGAGCCAGCCGAGGTACTTGTTCGTGACGACCCGGTTGCTCGCGAACACCCAGAGCCTGGTGGTCGCCGGCGTCTCGGCCGTCCGCCTGGCCGGGGTGGCCAGCAGCATGATCACGGCCATCAGGAAGGCGTCGATGTACGTCCGGCCGTCGCCGAAGACGGTGTTCCAGAACTGCCCGGACGCGAACACCATCTCCACCAGCACGAAGCCCACGAACGCGACCCGCTCGTGCAGCGGCGCGGTCGTCGACCGCAGCACCAGCAGGCCGGCCACCACGAACGTCGCCAGGGCGATGAACTCGATCAGGTTGATGTCGTACATCCCCAGGTGCGTCCAGCTCATCTTCTCGAAGTCGCGGGCAACGGCGGGCACCATCGCCCCGAACGGGAACGTGAAGTTCTGCTTGAGGTCGGCGACGCCGCCGGCCTTGCCCTTGACGACGAAATGCGAGATCCCCTGCAGGACCACGTAGGCCGCGCCGGGCAGGACCCACACCAGGTCCGGCATGCCGGGCCGGGCGCGGCGCCGGTACATCTCATACAGCCGGGTCAGGGCGATCGCGACGGCGAGCACGAGGATCGGCTCGTTGGTGATGACGCCGTAGGCCACGAGCAGCGCGGCCAGCACGTACCGCGAGTGCCGGTAGGCGAGCAGGCCGCCGAGCATGCAGGCGTCGGCGAGCGGCTCGGCGGTGTCCCGGCCGACGCTGATCACCAGGCCGAAGTACGCGGCGAACAGCAGCCCCCACAGCGCGTGCCGCCCCGACTCGCGGGCGAACTTGCCGCCGAGCCAGCCGATGATCGCCACGCAGACCAAGTTGATGACGACGAGGACGGCCGGGACCAGGTTGTGCTGGCCGAACGACAGGATCCACGCGACCACCGGGTACCCGATCCGGGTGTACCGGTAGTTGTAGTCCATCGTGATGCCGTAGGCGGTCTTGTGCCAGTTGAACGGGTTCAGCGCGAGCCGGTAGTAGAACTGCCCGTCGTAGCCCTTGGACGGGACGTGCGGCAGGTGCGCCGCGCCCGAGTACACGTGCCCGGCCATGACGAACAGGCTCAGGTGGCCGGCGGCCCAGGTCTGCCAGCGCGCGAGGGCGAACCCCAGCCAGCCGATGAAGGCGATCAGACCGGTCGCCACCGGGTGATTGAGCTGGTCCAGGAGTGATCCGCCAGCGCTCCGCTGGGACGCGTCAGTATCCGTCGTCGATGTGAGCTGCACCGTGTTTTGTCCGTCCTGTGGATATAAACAGCCACCCGGAGGTAGTAGGACGCGGTAAGAACTGCGCGCGCAGCCTACCAGAGACCTCGTTCAGGCTACTCTGTGACAGGTTAGGGCCGGATAGCGTCCCTAAGCGGGACTGATCGTGTAAGAGTGTATGACTTATATGCCAGAGATGATCGCGCTGACGGTCCGAAATGGTGGCTGACAGTAATGCCTAACCCCGCGCCTGGAGCAGAACGGCTAGCGGGCGGCGTCGATGAGGACGCCGCGCCCGCCGCTCCGGCCCGGCCTTCCCCGCGCGTGCGGCGGTGGGCGGGCATGGCCGTGTTCCTGCTGGTGGTCGTCGTGCTCTTCGACGCCTACCTGCACCTGTCGAAGACCTACCAGGAAAACTCCGACGAGGCCAACATCCTGTTGATGGCCAACGACATGCTGCACGGCAACCTGATGCTGCATGGCTGGTCGGTCTCCGACGTCCCGTTCATCACCACCGAGCTGCCGCAGATCGCGCTGCTCGTCTGGATATTCGGCCTGCACCTGAACACCGCGCACATCGCCGCGGCGGTGACCTATACGCTCGTGGTCGCGGTGGGGATGCTGCTGGCCAAGGGACAGGCGCACGGCTGGGCGGCCGTGGCGCGGATGGCGCTGGCGCTCGGCATCATGCTCGCCCCGCAGCCGGGCGTGGGCATCTTCGCGGCGATCTTCTCGGTCGGGCATATCGGCACTGCCGTGCCGGTGATGCTGACCTGGCTGGCCCTGGACCGGCTCGGCCGCAAGTGGTGGGTGGCGGTGCTGGTGGCGGTGCTGCTCGGCTGGGCGCTGGCCGCCGACCCGCTGGTGCTCGTGATCGCGGTCTTCCCGCTGCTGGCGGTCTGCCTCGTGCGGATCGTCTCCGCGCTCGCCGTCGGCGCCAAGAGCGGCGGCGTAGCGGGCCTGAAGGCCGCCGCGCTGGACCGCTCGTTCGAGGTATGGCTGGCCGCCGCGGCCGGGTTCGGCTACCTGATCGCCTGGGGCGCCGGGCAGTTCATCGGCAACAGCGACGGCTACCAGCAGCAGCCGGTGCCCTACCAGCTCGACTTGCCTAAGCTGTGGATGCAGTCCCAGATCGCGATACACGGGCTGCTCGAGATGTTCGGCGCGTACTTCGTCCCCTGGGTGGACCGGTACATCCCCTGGCCGACCGCGCAGGTTCCGATGAGCGGCATGGACGAGGTCATCGCGCTGACGCACCTGGTAGGCGTGGTATTCGCCGTGTGGGGTGCGTGCGCGATCGCCCGCCGGTTCTTCTTCAGGGACGCCGACTTCGTCAGCCAGCTGCTGCTCGCGGGGATCGTGGCGAACATCGCTGCCTACGTCCCCAGCACGCTGGCGCACCACAGCGCGCTGAACGTGCGCGAGATCGCGCCGGTGGTGCCGTTCGCCGCCGTGCTGGCGGGCCGGATGCTCGGGGACCGGCTTGTCGGCGGGCCGGCGGTGACCATCCCGCTGCCCGCTATCCGCCGCCCTGCCAGGAGGCCAGCGCCCGTGAACGGGAAACCGGGCGCGCCGCGACGGCACAGCGTCCGGGTCCGGGTAGTGGCGGCGTCGCTGGTCGTGCTGTTCGGCTGGTACAGCTACGGCCTGTTCCGCCAGGCCGACACCCCGGCTGTGCCGGATCCGCTGACGAACGTCGCCGCGCTTCTCGAGAAATACCACCTCAGCTACGGCCTCGGCGGTTACTGGGAAGCCAGCGTCCTCACCGTGGAGACGGGCGGCGCGGTCACCATCCGGGCCATCACGCCCGCCTGCCTGCAGCCGTATCAGTGGGAGTCGAAGGCAGACTGGTACGACCCCGCGAAGCACGTCGCCAACTTCATCCTGCTCAGCAACGTGAAGGGCTACTTCACCCAGTTCTCCGCCTCAGGCCCCGCGCTGACGCTGCTCAACGCCTTGTCCCAGCCGCCGTTCGTGAAGACGAAGCCGCCGGCGATCTATAACCAGCCGGGGAACCCGCCAGCGAAGCTGTGGCCCGCCCAGGTGAACACCGGCGGCTACTACTTGCTGTACACGCGCACGCCCCCCGTCAAGATCTGGTACTACAACGCCCGGATCTACCCGATGAACCTGCTCACCCGGCTGTCCACGCTGAATCAGCTGATGACCTCGCCGCCCCGGTGGGCGAAGCGCCTGCTCATCAAGCAGTACGGGGCGAAACAAGTCGCCCAGATGTACGCGCCGGGCGCGAACCTGTGCTCATAGCCCGAGCATGCGCATAACGTAAGTAGGCTTAACCGAAACCCAAGAAAGTCGAAACCGGAGCCCGGGCCGACGGCCCGCCGAATCCGAGAGGTTCTCATGCGACGCGCAGCCGCGCTCCTTGTCCTTCCACTGCTCGCCGCCGCGGCCGCCGCCGGCTGCGGTTCATCCTCCTCGTCGAGCACTCAAGCCGCGGCCTCGAACAGCGCGGTGACCGCGACCGGGGCGTTCGGCGCCGCGCCCAAGGTGACCATCCCGGCGGAGAAGGCCGACGGGACGCTGTTCACCAAGACGCTCATCCAGGGCAGCGGCGCGCCGCTGACCGCGTTGGACACCCTGCTCGGCAACTTCGTGCTCTACGACTGGAGCGGCAAGACGCACAAGCTGCTCGGCAGCACGTACAGCTCCGGCAGCCCGACGCTGTTCTCCGGTCCGATGCTGCCCGGCCTGGAGACGGCGCTCATCGGCAAGAAGGCCGGCAGCCGGGTCCTCGCCGTCATCCCGCCCAAGGAGGGCTTCGGCTCGACCGGCAACTCGCAGATCGGCGTCAGCGGCACCGACACCCTGGTCTTCGTCGTCGACATGATCCAGGAGTTCGGCAACACGTCCGGGGTGACCGGCAAGCAGACGTTCAACGGCGGCGGCACGCTGCCGACGGTGAGCGCCACCGTCGGCAAGGCCCCGGTCATCACGATCCCCGCCACCACGCCGCCCAAGACCCTGCAGGTCAAGACCCTGGTCAAGGGCACCGGCCCGAAGGTAACCAAGGGCCAGTTCATCGTGGTCCAGTACACCGGGGTCAACTGGCGCACGAAGAAGGTCTTCGACTCCTCCTGGTCGCGCAGCGCGCCGACCGGGTTCAACATCGGCGTGGGCCAGGTCATCAAGGGCTGGGACACCGGGATCGTCGGCCAGACCGTCGGCAGCCGGGTGCTCCTGGTGATCCCGCCGGCCGACGGCTACGGCAAGGCGGGCTCGTCCACCGTGGGCATCAAGGGCACCGACACGCTGGTCTTCGTCGTCGACATCCTCGGCGCCACCTCGTAACCGGGCCAGCAGGCCGGCCGCGTGGCGGCCGGCCGCGGCGGCCGTGAGGAAGTACGCCAGGTCCTCGTCCAGGCCGCGGCCCATCGTGGACAGCGGCACCGGGCAGGAACGCAGCGCCTCGGCGAGCCCGTCCACCGGCACGGTCACCAGCCGGTGCCGGGCGGCCAGCACAGCGGCGTCCGCGGCCACCTGAGATCCCAGCGGCCCGGGCAGCGAGGGCACCACCACGTCGCACGGCGCGAGCGCCACCCGCCCGTACGCGGTCAGGCTATGGTGCGATACCCCCTGGTGACGCGAGCGCGCGTCGGCGGAAGACACGCGCAGCGACGCCACCGCCCGGCCGCCAAGCACGGCGGCGGCGTTGACCGCCTCCCCGGCGGCGACTCCGGAGAACCCCCAGCGGGTCCCGGTGCCGAGGTTCCCCGGTCCCTGCGCGACGACGGCGACGTCCGCGCCGAGCACGTGCCGCGCGGCGAGAAGCCCGGTATGCACGGTCACCGCCTCCAGGTCGCCGCCGAACGACTGCCCGGTACTCACGCAACCCGCCAGCCACCCCGCCGACCGCAGCCCGGCGACCGTCCGGGAGAACCACGCGGGCAGCGCCCCGCCATCCTGCATGACATAGACCACTCGGGGGGAACGATCCCCCCCAGACCCCCCCTGCGCATGGGGGGGCTGTCCGCCCCCCCATTCCCCCCTGAGGCCCGCCAGAATCGCCGGGAGAGCGGAGTGCAGGTCGGCCACCACCACCGGCATTCCCTCGACAGAATCCGCCGTCCGCAGCACATCGTGGAATGGAGAGCCCTGCTCGTCGGCGCTAGCCACCATCGCCTGCAGCGGTGTATACCTAGATTTCACGATATGTCCGGAAAGCGGGAGATCCGGCGGCAGCCGGTCCGGGATAGCCACCACGAACGCGTAGCCCCCGGTGCCCAGCCCCAGGGAAAGCGCGGCCACATTCAGCAGCACGCGGTCGCCGACAACCGGCGACCCCACCAGCGCCGGGTACGCAAGCGCGCGGACCAAGGCCCCGTCCACGGTTACCATGATCTCGGCTGCCCCGGGCCATTCCCGCCGCAACTCCGTCACCGTTCCGCTCCGCCATCGGATCACGACGGCAGACTAGTCCACAAGGCAGACGCAGGGAGGACCGCGATGTCGAAGCGCAGGACCGAACGGCTCCTGTCCATCGTTGTCCTCTTGCTGTCCACCCGGCGGTACCTGACCGCCGAGGAGATCCGCGCCGCCGTCCGCGGCTATCCCGAGCAGCCTGAGGCGTTCAAGCGGATGTTCGAGCGCGACAAGGAGGAGCTGCGGGACCTGGGCATCCCGCTGGAGACCGGCCTCAACAACGTGCTCGACGAGGAGCCCGGCTACCGGATCAGCCGGCAGGACTACGAACTGCCAGAGATCCGGCTCGAGCCCGACGAGGCCGCCGTGCTCGGCATCGCCTCCCGCGTCTGGCAGAGCGCCGAACTGGCCGGCGCCGCGGCCGGCGCCCTCCTCAAGCTCAAGGCAGCCGGCCTGCCCGACGACGAGGACGAGAGCGCCCGGCGGCCGGGCATCGAGCCCCGGCTCACCACTCAGGAGCCGGCCTTCGGCCCGCTGTGGGAGGCGGTGCGCGACCGCAGGCCGGTCACGTTCGCCCACAAGGCGCCGGGCCGCAGCGACGCGACCAGGCGCGAGCTCGAACCGTGGGGTGTCGTCAACAGGCGA
The DNA here is from genome assembly GCA_963771985.1 of uncultured Actinomycetota bacterium. Taxonomy (GTDB): domain Bacteria; phylum Actinomycetota; class Actinomycetes; order Streptosporangiales; family Streptosporangiaceae; genus Trebonia. The sequence continues at coordinate 63,945 of CAVYVO010000016.1, forward strand.
GGCCGGTGGTACGTGGCGGGCCACGACCGCGCCAGGAACGCGACGCGGGTGTTCCGGCTCAGCCGGATCGAGGGCCCGGTGAAGATGGCCGGACCCGCGGGCAGCGTCGCCGTCCCGCCCGGCGCCGACGTCCGCGAGCTGGTCAAGGACTGGGACGCCGCGCCGGTGCGCGACCATACGGCGGTCCTGCGGGTCCGCGCGAAGGCGGGCTTCGGCGTGCGCCGCTGGGCACGCGAGATCACCCCGGATACCGAAGGCTGGGACCGGGTGACGGTGAGCTTCGCGGACGTGCCCTGGTACGCGGGCTACATCGCCTCGTTCGGCCCGGACGTCATCGTCCTGGAGCCTCCCGACCTGCGAGAAGCCGTCATCAACCGGCTCAAGGGAGTCCTAACGTGAGCACTTCCTCCCCGCGGATGGTGACTTCCGCGCAGCGCTTGCAGCGGCTGCTCGCGCTCGTCCCGTACGTGATCAGCAGGAAGGCGGTGGGGGTGGCGGAGGCGGCCGCCGCGTTCGGCATGTCCGAGCGCGAGCTGATCGACGACCTGAACCTGGCCTGGTGCGTGGAGCTGCTGGCCCCCGAGCCGTACTGCCCGATCGACCTGTCCTACGAGGGCGGCGAGATCACGGTGAGCCAGGCCGAGTCGATCGCGCGGCCGCTGCGGCTGGCCGCCGACGAGGCCAGCGCGCTGCTGGCGGCGCTGCGGATGCTTGCTGAGGTCCCCGCCGACGGTTCGGCGGTCGCGCGGCTGATCGCGAAGATCGAGGCGGCGGCTGGTGCGAGCGCCGCGGCGAGCGCCCAGGTAACCATCCAAATCGATAGCCCGAACGCACGCGGCATGACTGCCAAGATCACCGAGGCTCTCACCGCGGGCCGGCGGCTGCACCTGCGCCACTACGTGTGGGCCAGGGACGAGGCGACCGAGCGGGACGTGGACCCGATGCGGCTGCTGGTCGTGGAGGGCCGGACCTACCTGGAGGGATGGTGCCGGCGTGCCGAGGGAGTGCGGCTGTTCCGGCTGGACCGGGTGCTCGAGCTGACGGTGCTCGAGACGCCGGCCTCGGTGCCGGAGGCGGCCGAGCCGGTGGACGTGGACGCCGGGCTGTTCCGCCCGTCGGCGGCGGACGTGATCGTCGAGCTCGAGCTCGCCGCCCCAGCGCGGTGGGTGGCCGAGTACTACCCGTGCGAGTCCGTCACCGAGCTGGGCGAGGGGCGGCTGCGCGCCGTGCTGCGCACCCCGGACACCAGCTTGGTGCGCCGGCTGGCGCTGCGCCTGGGGGAGGACGCCCGGGTCGTGTCCCCGGCGGCGCTCGCCGCGGACGTCCGCACCGCCGCGGCCGCGGCGCTCGCCCTCTACGACTGACACGGTTCGACCTGACTCGCCCGGTGGTTACCAGCGTGTGACCTGCTCGCCCCCGAAGCACGCCGGGCGGCTATTACCCTTTAGGCGTGCTGAAGAGTGAGCGGGGACAGACCGCGACGCCCGCGGCGGACGACGCGCCCGCGCGGCCGGGCGGCTGGCGGGCCGCGCGCTCGCGGCTGCTGTGGGCGGCGTCGCTGGCGGTCGCCGGGATCGTGCTCTTCTGGTGCTACCTGCTCGAATCCCGCACGCAGGCCGGGAACTCCGACGCCGCCGGGATGGTGCTGCAGGGATGGGACATGCTGCACGGCAACCCGCTGCTGCGCGGCTGGTTCCTGTCCGACGTGTCGTTCTACACGTTCGAGGTGCCGCTCGACGGGCTGGTCGCGGTCGCCCACGGCTTCAACGCCGACGCGGTGCATATCGGCGCGGCGCTGGTCTACACGCTGCTCGTGCTGTCCGCGGCGCTGCTGGCCAAGGGGCCGGCTCGCGGGCCGGAAGGCGTCGTCCGGGCGCTGCTGGCGGCCGGCATCCTGGTCGCCCCGGGCATCGTGCCGGGCGCCCACGTGCTGCTGCTGGCCCCGGACCACACCGGCATCGGCGTCCCGGTCCTGCTCGCGCTGCTGCTCGTGGACCGGGGGCCGCAGCGCTGGTGGCTCCCCGTCGCCGCCTGCGTCCTGCTGACCTGGGCGCAGGTCGACGACCCGGTCGCCTCCTTCGCCTGCGCCGCGCCGCTCGCCGTGGTGTGCGCCGTCCGCGCGGGTATGGCGCTGCTGGCTGATTTCCGCCACCAGGAAGGGCCGCGCCGTTCGCCGTGGTACGACGCGGCGCTCGCCGTCGCCGCGGTGGCGTCCTACGGGCTGACCCGCGTGATCATGTCGGCGATCAAGTCGGCGGGCGGCTTCTACGTGCACGGGGTCATCGGCGGCACCGGGCTGGCGCCCTGGCCGGCCATCCCTCGCCAGCTGCTGTGGACCGGGCAGAACCTGCTGTACCTGTTCGGCGCGAACTACTGGGGCCTGTCCCGGCCGCTGACCGCGCTCGGCTGGGTGCACATGGCCGGGGTCGCGCTGGCGGTGTGCGGGCTCCTGATCGGCATCTGGGGGCTGTTCTTCCGCATCCGCTGGCTCGGCGCCCGGGCGGACCGGGTCACGCAGACGCTGGTGCTGGGCATTCTCGTGACGCTCGCGGCGGGTGCGTTCGGCACCCACATGGCGCCCGTGCAGGGTGCCCACGAGATCGCGATCGTCCTGCCGCTCAGCGCCGTTCTCGCCGGCCGCCTCATCGGCCCCTGGCTGGCAGCGCTCCGGCCGGCCGGCGGATGGCTGGCGGGCGCCCGGATCGCCCTAGTGTCGGTGCTCGCGCTCGCCGGGCTCGGTTACCTCGGGGCGCTCGGCTACTACGCGTCGCGGCCCGCCGCGCCGGCGGAGACCCAGAATCTCGCCGACTGGCTGGTTGCGCATCATCTGACCAGCGGCCTGGCGGGCTACTGGCAGGCGAACATCACCACGCTGGCCACGGACGGGCGGGTCCACGTCGCGCCGCTGGCCAACGGCGGAACCTACGCCTACCCGTGGGAGTCCAAGGCCACGTGGTACGACCCGGCGGTCTCGTCGGCGAACTTCGTCGTCTCGGTCTCCGCCCCGGAGTCGTCGGCCACGTACTCGCGCCCCAGCGTGGTCCGCGCGTGGTACGGCCGGCCCGCGCACACGTACCGGTTCCACCAGTACACGATCATGGTCTACAACTACAATCTTCTGTCCCGGGTGCGACCGCCCGTGGCCGGCCGGCTGTGAGGCGGAGAGGAGAGATGTTTTCGTGCGGGGTGGTGGCGGGTGCAGCGGATAGGCAGTGACGTCGCGACCGAGACGGGCGACGGCACCCTCCCGGCCGGGGCCGGGGGATCACAGCGGCTGCGCGGCCGCCTGCCCCTGCTGCTGTGGGCCGGCGGTCTGCTGCTCGTCGGCGTCGGCCTGTTCTCGCTGTACGTCCGCCAGTCGATGGTCGCGCCGTTCAACTCCGACGGCGCCTCCAACATCCTGCAGGCTCAGGCGATGCTGCACGGGAACCCGCTGCTGCGTGGCTGGTGGACCTCCGACGTCTCCTTCTACACGACCGAACTGCCCGAGTACATGCTCGTGGAGTTGTTCCGCGGCGTGCGCCCGGATGTGGTGCACATCGCGGGCGCGCTCGGCTACACCCTGGCCGTCCTGCTCGCCGCGCTCCTGGCGCGGGGCCGCGCCAAGGGACGAGCGGGCATCGTCCGCGCCCTGCTGGCCGCCGGGATCATGCTCGCCCCCGGGATACTCGGCGGCACCGAGGTGTTCCTCGAGAATCCGGACCACGCCGGCACCGCGGTGCCGATCCTCGTGCTGCTGCTGTTCCTCGACCGCGCGCCGGCTGGTTTGTGCCAACAGGAAAGCCGAGCACGCTGGTACGTGCCCGTGGGGGTCTGCGCGCTGCTCGCCTGGATCCAGGTCGGCGACCAGCTCACGCTCGTCGCGGCCACCGCTCCGATCGCCGCGGTCGCGGTGGCCCGGCTGCTCTTGCTGGCCCTGCGCCGGCGCCCGCTCGCGGAGTATCGCTTCGACGCCCTGCTGCTCGTCGCGGCCGGGTTGTCGACCCAGGTGGCGAAGCTCGCCGAGGCGATGCTGCGCCGGCTCGGCGGTTTCGACCTGCGCCCGCTGCCGCAGCAGCTGCTCGCCCCCTTCTCGCAGGTTCCGGCCAACGCGCGGACGATGGGCCAGACGCTCCTGCTGCTGTTCGGCGCCAACAACCCGGGCCGGGCGCATCAGCAGCTGGAGATCATCGCCCGGTTCCACCTGATCGGCCTCGTCCTCGCGGCCGCGGGCTTCGCGGTGGCCGTTGTCACGTTCTTCCTCAGCCGGGCCGAGCGCGTGACACAGATCCTCGTCGCCGCCATCATCGCCACCCTGGTGGCGGGCATCTTCGGCACCGAACTGCCTTCGCTCGCCCACGCGCACGAGGTCGCGATCCTGCTGCCGTTCGGCGCGGTGCTCGCCGGCCGGATGCTGCCGCCCCTGGTGCCCGCGCGCTGGCGGGCGGGCCGCTTCCTCGTCCCGGTGCTGGCGGCGTGGCTCGCCGCGGGCCTGGCGGCGCTGTGCTTCGCGGCCACGTGGGCGCCCATGGGGCCGCCCAACGAGCAGCTCGCGGACTGGCTCGTCAGCCACCACTACACCGAGGGCCTGGCCACCTACTGGCAGGCGAACGACACCACGGTGACCAGCGGCGGCAAGGTCCTCGTCGCCCCCATCACGTCCCAGGCCACCTCGGTGCGCCGCTGGGAGTCCTCGATCAGCTGGTATGACCCAGGCCAGCGGCGGGCGGACTTCGTCATAGCGATGAGCGACCCGAACGCGGACCAGGGCGGCCTGAGCACGGCGGCCGTGCGCAAGTCCTTCGGCCGCCCGGCCCATCAGTACCAGGTCGGCCAGTACGTGATCATGACCTACGACAAGAACCTGCTGACCCGCCTCAAGGGCCGCGTCTTCCCCGGCACCGGCTGACTCCCGGCCCGCCTGCCGGTTCCCGGCCCGCCTGCCGGGCGATAGTAACTCTCCGTATCCATCATTCGCCGCAGCTAGGGCCATGATCACGAAAGCATTTTTCCTGGCGAAGACAATTCACTCTATAACGACGAAAACTATTCGCGATCATGATGGACCAGGCCAAAAGGGATCCCGGCGCTGCTTACGGACGGTTATCGCAGCCATATCCTCGGGTTAAATGTACCTTATGTCCGAATTTAACCCGTCGGCGCCGGTCGGCGGGCAGGGGCCGACAGTCGGCCAAGACGAACTTAGGTGGGTGGCCTCACGTAACCGGCCTCTCCAGCCACTTCTGTCGCACTGCCCCGGGAGTGGCCGGGCGGTGGTCGCCGAGCGCCCCGGCTGCCGGTGCCGGGCGACGGCGTCAAGCCGGTTTGTGGCCGAGGACGAGGAACTGCTTGCCGAGCAGCAGCCACAGCAGGGGCACCCGGAGATACATCCTGGTCAGCAGCGGCGACGGCGGGAGCAGGCCGCGGAAGGAGTACGGCAGGAACCGCGGGGACACCGCGGTGACCTCGAACCCGGCGGCGTACAGGTGCTCGGCCACCGCGACGTGGGAGAGGATCACCGTGTGGTCGGCGCAGTCGAAGTACTCGCGCGCGCAGTACCGGAAGTTCGGGCCTATGATCGCGATCCGGCCGCCCGGTTCCATCGCGGCGTGCAGCTTGCCGAGCACGGCGGCGACGGCGTTCTGGTCCGGCAGATGCTCGAGGAAGTTGGACATGAACACGCCGTCGAAGTAACTGTCCGGCAGGCCGGCGGCCATGATGTCCGAGATGATCATCTTCACCCCGGCGGATTCCGGCACGCCGTGGCCGACGAGGTTGACGCCCCAGCGTTCGGCGGCCGGCACAGCGGTGATGAACTCGCCGCGGCCCGCCGCGGGGTCGAGGACACGCTCCGGCGCACCCATGCGGCCGTGCACGTAACGGGCGATCTCCCGCCAGACAGCCTGCCTGCTGACCTGGTCGACGTCCCGGAACCGGTACGCGTACAGTCGCTCGTAGTTGATCCCGCCCCGTGCAGGCGCCGCCACGGACGTGGTCTGTGGAACTCGGACAGCCATAGCGCGACTATACAGGCCTTCCTTCAGAAAATTCTGAGTCTCGCAAAGAGGTAGTAAAGATAACCTCCCGTATCGGGGCAAGCTACCCAGATGAGCAGCGCTAAACATCGCGCAGGCGCCACCTTCCGTTCGGATGAAAAAGAAAATAAGACCGTACCGTCAGCGGCGCGGTAGCCTCGCGATGGCGGCACTAGGAAGGGCGGGTCGATCCGGTTGAGCAGCACCTCGGTCACGGGTGCCGCGACGGCTGGCGGCGCTCACGCGGCCGGGCCGCCGGGCAGCCGTCGCCGCGGCCGGCTGGCCTGGGCGGCGGGCACCGCGGCGGCGGCCGCCGTGCTGTTCGCCTGTTACCTGCTGCAGTCGCGCACCGTGTCGGTCGGCTCGGACGGCGCCTCGCAGGCGCTGCAGGCGTGGGACATGCTCCACGGCAACCTGCTGCTGCACGGCTGGTGGGTCACCGACGTCTCCTTCTACACCACGGAACTACCGCAGTACATGCTGATCGAGGCGGCACGCGGGCTGTCGGCCGACGTCATGCACGTCGGCGGGGCGATGAGCTACACGCTGCTCGTGCTGCTCGCGGCGTTCCTCGCCCGGGGCCGCTCCCGCGGCGCGGCGGGCCTGACGCGCGCCCTGATCGCCGGCGGGATCATGCTGGCGCCGCAGCTCGGCAGCGGGACCGGCACGCTGGTGCTGTCCCCCGACCACACGGGGACCGGGGTCCCGGTGCTGCTCATCCTGCTGCTCATCGACCTGGCCCCGGCCCGCTGGTACGTCCCGGTGCTGGCCGGGCTGGGGCTGGCGTGGACCGTGCTCGCCGACGCCATGGCGCTGTTCATCGTGGTCATCCCGCTGGCGCTGGTATGCGCCATCCGGGTGTTCCAGGGCGTCGTGCTGCACCGGGAGGCGCTGCGGGCCCGCTGGTATGAGCTGTCGCTGGCCGCCGCGGCGATCTTGTCCGTCCCGGTCGAGCTGGCCGCCACCGCGCTCATCAGGGCGCACGGCGGCTGGCAGGTGCACGGGCTGCGGACGGCCCTGGCCGGCGGCGCCATGCTGCCGGGGAACCTGCGGCTGACGGGGGAGGGACTGCTCGAGCTGTTCGGCGCGGACTTCATCGGCGCGGGCTCCGCGCGTGCCGTCGTGTTCGCGCTGATCCACCTCGCCGGCGTCGTCCTCGCCGCCGCCGGTTTCTGCGTGGCGGTGCGGCGGTTCTTCCGCCGCGACACGCTCATCGAGCCGGTGCTCGCGTGCGGGATCGTGATCGATGTGGCCGCCTACGTGATCGGCGTGCAGGCGGTGAACATGCTGAGCACGCGGGAGATCGCCCCGGTGCTGCCGTTCGCCGCGGTCCTCGCGGGACGGCTGCTCGGCGACCGGATCGCCGCCGCGCGGTTCAAACCCCTGCGCTACGGCCTGGCCGCGGTCCTGGCCTGCTACGCCGCCATGCTCGGCTACGCGGCGGCCCAGCCGGCCGCGGCCCCGCAGTACGCGGACCTGACGGCGTGGCTGACCGAGCATCACCTCACGTCGGGGATCAGCGGCTACTCCCAGGCCAACATCGTGACGGCGACCAGCGGCGGGACGATCAGCCTGCGTCCCGTGGCGGCGGCAGGCAAGTACCTCACCGCGCGCGCCTGGAACGCCAGCAGCACCTGGTTCGATCCCGCCCGGCACGACGCGGACTTCCTGGTGCTGTCGACGTTCGGCGCCTACGAGGTATCCGGCCAGCAGGCGGTGGCGACGTTCGGGCGGCCGGCGCTGGTCTACCGGTACCGCGACTACACGATCATGGTCTGGCACGAGAACCTGCTGGCACGGCTGCGCTAGCCGCCGCCCGCAACAGACCGGTCGTAGCCGTGCCGGATGCTTCCAATCCGGGCGGGGGTACGTTACGAATGACGTGTAGACTCGATCCGACATGAGTTCCAGCGTGCCGGGACTCTCCTGTTCAGCAGAGGACGCAAATGATTGGTGACCTGTTCGACAGCCCGTGGAAGATCCTAATCATCGCGGTCATAATCATCGTGTTCTTCGGGTCGCGCAAGCTGCCCGATGCCGCGCGTTCCCTCGGTAAGTCGATGCGCATCCTGAAGACCGAGGTGCAGGGCATGCACGAGGATGAGGAACCGGCCGCGCAGGCCGCCCCGGTTACCCCCGCGCCCGCGGTCACGCCCGCTCCCGCTCCCGCGCCCGCCCCGGTGCAGCTGCAGGCGTCCGCGACCGATCCGCAGGCCCAGATCGCCGCGCTCCAGGCGCAGATCAACAACCTGCAGCAGACGGTCGCCGCCAACGGCTCGGCCGCGGACAGCCAGCAGACCCGCTAACCGCGGCGACCTGCGGTAACCGGGTCATGGCGACTAAGCCCTCGGCGCTCGACGGCGCCAGGATCATAGGGGAGCGTTACGTGCGCTCGAAGCGGCGGGAGAACCCGGAGGGGCGCATGCCCCTCATGGAGCACCTGCGCGAGCTTCGCAACCGCGTGGTTAAGGTCGCCCTCGCGGTTATCGTCGGCGCGATCGTGTCGTACGCGTTCTATCAGCGAATCTGGGACTTCATCCAGCGGCCGTACTGCCAGGCCGTCCACGGCTGCAAACCGAACACACTCGGCCACACGCTCATCCTCAACGGCGTGATGGACGGCTTCTATCTGCACATCAAGGTCGCCGTCATCGCCGGTCTGGTCATCACCAGCCCGATCTGGCTGTATCAGCTCTGGGCTTTCGTCGCTCCCGGGCTGTATGCCAGGGAGAAGCGCTGGACCTACGCGTTCCTCGGCACCGCGGTCCCGCTGTTCGGCCTAGGGTGCTTCTTCGCCTTCCTGGCGATGAGCCGCGGGCTGAAGTTCTTCATCGGGATGTCCGGCGGGCTCACGAACCTGTTCACCGCCGACACCTACATCGCGTACTGGATCGCGATGATCATCGGGTTCGGGCTCTGCTTCGAGGTGCCGCTGTTCCTGGTCATCTTGAACCTGGCCCGGGTCGTCACCCATGAGCGGTTCAGGAAGTGGCGCCGGCTGATCATCTTCCTGGTCTTCGTGTTCGCGGGCATCGCGTCGCCGAGCCCGGACCCGCTGACGATGCTCCTGCTCGGCGGAGTCGTCGTGGTGCTCGTCGAGGTGGCCGAGGTCCTCATCTACCTGAACGACAAGCGCTACGCCCGCAACCACCCTGACCTGTACACCGGGCTGTCCGACGATCAGCTCGCGCCGATCGAGGTGCCCGAGCCGGTCGACGCGGACACCTCGTCGCTGAACTAAAGCCTCTGGCGTACCGGCAGACGCGCGTCGCCTAGTCTTGAGGCCATGAGCACACCGGCGGTGACTCCGGCCGAGCAGTACGCGAAGTCCCGCGAGAGGCAGGCCGCCCCGGAGTTCAGCTCCTTCAAGCTGCTCTACGACTTCGACTTCGACCCGTTCCAGGTGGCGGCCTGCGGCGCGCTGACGGCCGGGGACGGGGTGCTCGTGGCCGCGCCAACCGGGTCCGGCAAGACCGTCGTGGGGGAGTACGCGGTGCACCTGGCCCTGGAGCAGGGCCGTAAGTGCTTTTACACCACCCCGATCAAGGCGCTGTCCAACCAGAAGTACAACGACCTGGTGCGCCGCTACGACACCAGCACGGTAGGTCTGCTGACCGGGGACAACAGCATCAACGGGAACGCACCCGTCGTGGTCATGACCACCGAGGTGCTCCGCAACATGCTCTACGCGGGCTCGCCGACCCTGCGCGGGCTGGGTTATGTCGTCCTCGACGAGGTGCACTACCTCGCGGACCGGGCCCGCGGCGCCGTCTGGGAAGAGGTGATCATCCACCTGCCCGAGTCGGTCCGGGTGGTGGCGCTGTCGGCGACGGTGAGCAACGCCGAGGAGTTCGGCGACTGGCTGTCTCAGGTGAGGGGAGCAGGGCCAGGGGGGACGGAGGTCGTCGTCGACGAGCACCGGCCGGTGCCGCTGTGGCAGCACATGCTGGTCGGCCGGCGGCTGTACGACCTGTTCACCGACGACGAGCACCACCAGGTCAACCCCGAGCTGATCAGGCTCGCGCAGCGGGACGCCTACCGCGCGCCGTCCTCCCGCCCGGGCCGCGGCGGCCACCGGCCGCGGCGCCCCGCGCCGCCCTACCGGCCGGAGGTCATCGACCGGCTGGACGCGGCCGGGCTGCTGCCCGCGATCACGTTCATCTTCAGCCGCGCCGGCTGCGACGCCGCCGTGCAGCAGTGCCTGGCCGCCGGCCTCCGGCTGACCACGCCCGCCGAGGCCGACCGCATCGAGGCCGTCGCCCAGCGGCGCACCGCCGACATCCCCGAGGAGGACCTGAACGTCCTCGGCTACCACGACTGGGTCACCGGCCTGCGCCGGGGCATCGCGGCGCACCACGCCGGGCTGCTGCCCGCGTTCAAGGAAGTCGTGGAGGAGCTGTTCACCGCGGGCCTGGTCCGCGCCGTGTTCGCCACCGAGACGCTCGCCCTCGGCGTGAACATGCCCGCGCGGACCGTCGTCATCGAGCGGCTGGACAAGTGGAACGGCGAGGCGCACGCCGCGCTCACCCCGGGCGAGTACACCCAGCTGACCGGGCGCGCCGGGCGGCGCGGCATCGACGTGGAAGGGCACGCGGTGGTGCTGTGGCAGCCGGGCATCGACCCGTCCGCCGTGGCCGGCCTGGCCGGCACCCGCACCTACCCGCTGAACTCGAGCTTCCGCCCGTCCTACAACATGGCCGTCAACCTGACGGCGCGGGCCGGGCGCCAGCGCGCCGCCGCGCTGCTCGAGTCGTCCTTCGCGCAGTTCCAGGCCGACCGGGGCGTGGTCGGCCTGACGCGCCGGCTGCGCCGGGTGAAGGCGCACGCGGACGAGCTGGCCAAGTCGATGACCTGCGACCGCGGCGACTTCATGGAGTACGCGCAGCTGCGGCGCCAGCTCACCGAGGCCGAGCGCGGCGCCTCTCGCGGCCGGGCCTCGGCGCAGCGCGCGGAGGCGCAGCGCGTCCTCGCCACGCTGCGCCGGGGTGACATCATCCGGGTGCCGTCCGGGCGCCGGGCGGGGATGGCGGTGGTGCTGGCGCCCCCGCCGGCCGCCGATTCCCCGGCGGCCCGCGCCGACGGCCCGCTCGTGCTCACCGCCCAGGGCCAGCTCAAGCAGCTGTCCGCGGCGGACTTCCCGGTTCCCGCCGTCCCGGTCGACCGGCTCCGCGTCCCGCCGGCGTTCAGCGAGCGCTCCCCCAAGCACCGCCGGGACCTAGTTTCCGCCATGCGCAGCAAGCTGGCGGGCCGTGATAAAGCGGATTATTCCGAACGGTCTCGTGGCGACTCCGGGGCCGACGACAATGGCTCCGGCGGTGACATCGCCGAACTGCGCCGCAAACTCCGCCGTCATCCATGCCACGCCTGCCCCGACCGTGAGCAGCATGCCAGGCACGCCGAGCGGTACTTCCGCGAGCTCCAGGAGGTCGCCGACCTCGAACGGCAGATCGGCAGCCGGTCGCACGTGATCGCCCGGACGTTCGGCAAGGTCTGCGCCGTGCTCGACCAGCTGGGGTACCTCGACGGCGACACGGTGACCCCCGACGGCAGGCGGCTGGCCCGCCTGTACTCCGAGCTCGACCTGCTGGCGGCCGAATGCCTGCGCCGCGGCGTGTGGGAAGGCCTGAACCCGGCGGAGCTCGCGGCCTGCGTCTCGGTCCTTTCGTATGAATCGCGCCAGCCGAACGACGACGAGCCCCCCGCGCGGCTGCCCAAGGGCCCGGTCCGCGACGTGCTGACGGCGATGACCCGGACCTGGACGGAACTCGACCAGCTGGAGAAGCGCAGCGGGCTCTCGTTCTTGCGCGAGCCGGATCCCGGCTTCGTGTGGGCGGCGTACCGCTGGGTGCGGGGCGCCAAGCTCGAAGACGTCCTCGAGTCGGCCCCGGGCCTGACCCCAGGCGACTTCGTCCGCTCGGTCAAGCAGCTCATGGACCTCCTGGACCAGATAGCCGCCGCCTCCGACGCGGCAACCGCCGCCCCTGGGGACTCGGCCAGCCCCGCGGATTCCGTCAGCCCCGCGGACTCGGCCGGCCCCGCGGACTCGGCCGGCCCCGCGGACCGCCCGCATCCGCGCGATCGCGGGGTCGCCGACACCGCCCGGGCCGCGATCGACGCGATGCGCCGCGGCGTCATCGCCTACACCGGCCTCACCGACTAGCCTCAGCCGCCCCTATAACCCTCTCAGCATCGCCCGGCCGCACTGCACCACCTTCTGCGGCGGAGTCCAGCCCTGCTAGGCCGCTTTCGCAAGATAATGGATCAAAAGGCACACTATAGGGTGACTAGCGATCCACTATCCTGCCGTCGGCCACGTCGCAGGGACCGCGGGGCGCGCCTGGCCATGCTTCCGAGTACTCATCGATCAGCGTTGTCTATGGGTCGGTCGACGCCTTGGCATTGGTGCTTATGCCACGTCGCTGGTTACGGTGGGATGGTTGACGAGGAGGTGCCGTGTCTCGATCAGTTGCCTCAGCAGTCACGCCGGCTGCCGCCGGGATCTCGATGCCGGAGGTCGCGGGCGCCTGTCCGCAGCTCCTCACTGCCGCGATCCGCCGCGCGGTACGCGCCCGCGGTACCTGGCAGGACACCGCGGACCGGGCCGCAGCGGTGCTCCGCCACCACCTGCCAGGGCCTGACCTGCTGACTCCCGCGCAGCTGGCCGGCGACCCGGCCGGATACCAGACTCACCTCGTGCACGCCGAACCAGACGGCTCCTTCTCCATCGCGGTCCTGGTCTGGCGGCCGGGCCAGCGGACGCCGGTTCACGACCACGTGACGTGGTGCGTCACCGCCGTGCTTCAGGGCACCGAATACGAGGAGGTCTTCGCCGTCCGCGGCGATCACCTCGAGGTGGTCGCGCGCAACCAGAACGCGGTCGGCGCGGTCAGCGCGTTCGCCCCGCCCGGCGACATCCACCAGGTCCGCAACAGCGGTACGCGCATCGCCGTGTCGATGCACGTCTACGGCACAGACATCACCCGCGTCGGCTCCAGCATCCGCCGCGAGTACGATCTCCCGGTCCGCTAGCCTCCGCTGGCGGCGGCTCCCCTCAGGCTGCCTGGACAGGCTTGGCGTTGCGCCACTCGCCGACGCCGGCGGTCGCGGCGGCCTTGGCCCGGTTCCAGTGATGCCGTGCCAGCACGCTGGGCGGCACCTCCATCTGGTTGATGCGGTCCCGGTACGCCGCCACGAGTGCTGTCCCGGCCGCGGCAGCGCCCGCGAGGGCGAGGACTGTGCCGGCTCCTATCAGGATGGCGCCGGTCATGACCTGCCGCGAGTTGATCTGGAGCTTGGGCTGCGTCACCTGGTTGTCTGTCATCTGTAACCGTCCTCGTCGTGGGGCTACTGGCCACGATGCGCCGGATGGCAGCCGCCGGGCATCACCCATCGTGAATGATCCCGCGTTCCCGCCGTGTATCCAGGGTTGCACCCCCGCCGGTGCGGGGCGTCACCCGCACCGGGAATTAGATTTGCGTCGGCGATAGTTAACGATATATCGTTGAGATACCGAAGACGATACAAAGACGTTCGAAGGAAGGTGAAGCGCCATGCATGAAGAGCACAGGCGCAGTATGCGAGACGAAGGCTGGGGGCCGCCGCCCCGGGCGGGACGCCCCGAGTGGGGCCCGAGGCCTGGGCGCGGCCCGGGCCGACGCGGCGGACCGGGCGCGGACCGCGGTGAACGCGGCGAGTGGGGCGGTCGTGGTCCCCGCGGCGGCCGCCGCTGGGACTGGGCGGAGCCCGGCCCGATGCCGCCTTTCCCCCCGATGGGGCCGATGTTCGGCCGGCATCCGTTCGGCCGCGGTCCCCGCGCGCGGCGCGGTGACGTGCGGGCGGCGATCCTCGACCTGCTGGCCGAGGGGCAGCCGTGGAACGGCTACCAGATCATCCAGGAGATCGCCGATCGCACTCAGGGAGTGTGGCGGCCGAGCGCGGGTTCGGTGTACCCGGCCCTGCAGCAGCTCGAAGATGAGGGGCTGATCAGCCCCGAGGGCGAGGGCCGCCGCCGGATGTACACGCTGACCGATGAGGGCCGGGCGTACGCGGAGGCGCACGCCGACGAGCTCCGCCGGTCCTGGGATGCCGCCGGCCGCGCCGACGAGTCGGCGATCGAGCTCGGCGACCTGATCCGCCAGGTCATGATGGCCGTCATGGAGGTGCGGCGCGCGGGGTCGGCGACACAGCTGGCCGAGGCGCGGCGCGTCCTGGCCGAGGCGCGGCGCTCGATGTACCGCATCCTCGCCGAGGATGACGCCGGCTCCGCCGCGACCGGGACCGGTGATGACGCGACGGACTCAGGCAGCCCGGAGGACGCTCAGTGAGCGAGCCGGCGGTCCTGGTCGATGGGCTGGTCAAGCGCTACGGCGAGGTGGAGGCGGTCCGCGGCATCGGGTTCGAGGTGCAGCCGGGGGAGACCTTCGGCTTCCTCGGGCCGAACGGCGCGGGCAAGTCCACCACCATCAAGATCCTGTGCACCCTCGCGGACCCCACCTCGGGGACCGCGAGGGTCGCGGGCCATAACGTCGTGCGAGAACGGGACACCGTCAGAAGGAACATCGGCCTGGTCTTCCAGGACACGACGCTGGACACCTACCTCACCGGCGAGCAGAACCTCCGCTTCCACGCCGACCTGTACGGCGTCCCCCGTCAGCAACTGGCACCGCGGATGCGCCAGGTCCTGGAGATGGTCGGCCTGTGGGACCGCCGCGAATCGGTGGTGGCCACCTACTCGGGCGGCATGAAGCGCCGCCTGGAGATCGCCCGCGGCCTGCTGCACGCGCCCCGCGTGCTGTTCCTCGACGAGCCCACGGTCGGCCTGGACCCGCAGACCCGCAGCTCGATCTGGGAGTACATCAACGACCTGAAGCAGCGTGAGGACATCACGATCTTCCTCACCACGCACTACATGGATGAGGCGGAGAACTGCGACCGCATCGCCATCATCGATCACGGGAAGATCGTGGCCATCGACACGCCGGAGAACCTGAAGGCCAGCGTCGGCAAGGACCGGGTGCAGATCACCACGGCCGACGACCCGGCCGCCATCCAGGAGATTAAGGACCGGTTCGGCCTCGACGCCGCGATGCACGAGGGCATGGTGACGTTCAACGTGGAATCCGGGGAGCACTTCGTCCCGCGCCTGTTCGCCGAGCTCACCCACCAGATCAAGGCGGTGAGCATCAGCCGCCCCTCGCTGGATGATGTCTTCATGTCCTATACCGGCAAGACCATCAGGGACGCGGAGGCGACCGTCGGCGACCGTAACCGCGCCCGCATGATGGCGTTCGGCAGAGGGAGGTAGCGGCGATGGCGACCGAAGTAACCGAGCAGCGGGCCGATCAGGTCACCGAGGCGATCCGGGTCGCGGTGCCGGAGAAGGGCCTGCGGCAGGACCTGCGGGCGATCAGCATCGTCTGGCGCCGTGAGCTGATCCGGTTCCGCAGCGACCGGCTGCGTGCGGTCACGTCGCTGGTGCAGCCGGTGCTGTTCCTGTTCGTCCTGGGCACCGGGCTGTCCTCGCTGGCGAGCCACGGGCTTCCGTCGGGCGTCGACTTCAAGACGTTCATCTATCCGGGTGTCTTGGCGATGTCGGTGCTGTTCACCGCGATTTTCGCGGCGGCGTCCATTGTCTGGGACCGCGAGTTCGGGTTCCTGCGGGAGATGCTCGTGGCGCCGGTGAGCAGGTCCGCGATCGTCATAGGGAAATGCCTGGGCGGGGCGACCGTGGCGACGTTTCAGGGGATCTTGATCCTGGCACTCGCCGGCTTCGCGCACGTGCCCTACGATCCCGTTTTGTTTCTCATCCTGATCGGCGAACTGCTGCTGCTGTCGTTCACGCTTACCGCGTTCGGTGTGATGATGGCGGCCCGGATTAAGCAGATCCAGGCGTTCATGGCGCTCACGCAGATGCTCGTGATGCCATTGTTCTTCCTGTCCGGCGCCCTTTACCCGCTCAACGGGCTGCCGGGCTGGCTCACCGTGCTCACCAGGCTCGACCCGCTGACCTACATCGTCTCTCCCATGCGGCACGCGGTGTTCAGCCACCTGAACATCCCGCCCGCAGCGGTCGCCGCGCTGAACCCCGGCGTCACGTGGTTCGGCTGGCACGTCCCGGTCGGACTATCGCTGGGGATCGTGGCGCTGATGGGCGTGACGCTGCTCGGCATCGCGATCGCGGAGTTCCAGCGGACCGAGTGAGGGCAGGACAAAGCCCGGGGAAAAGGGCGACGCAGGGTGGCTACGGGGGCAAACCACCCTGCGTCGCGATCAACGGCGCTCCGACGGGGGCCCGGAACGCCGGACGTGGTGCCCCGACGGGGGACCAGAGCACCGATAAGAATCATAGTACGCGGGCGCCTGCGTGTCCCAAAGTCCTGAATTACAAAATAATCTCGACACGCAATTTTCGACGCTCAGTCGTGTTCCAAAACGCCGCACATCCCGTGCCACTCGGGGTCCGTCCGCAAGCTCCCGAATGTCCGTTTGGTTCCCGCTGTCGGCCAGCCTTTAGCACCCGATTTAAGTACCCAACTGAAGGGCCGCCTAGGGCTGGTCAGAAGTGCTGTTCCCAGGCGTAGAAGAGGAGCCGGAAGAGTCTGAGGGTTTCCTGTGGGCTGGCAGATTCGTCCGGTACTCCATGAACCCGCGCACGTTGTCCGGCTCGCGTCCGCCGTTCGCGAAGACCACAGCGAAATACGGAATGAAGATCGCGCCGATCGCCGGTATACCGGCGAGCCAGCCCAGGTGGTTCACGAACATGAGGATCGCCGCGAGAAAGCAGAGCAGGCGGATGCCCATCATGATCAGGTACCGGTTCTGCCGGTACCTGATGTCCTCCGACATCGGGCGGCGCGCCTGGGTGACCAGGTGCACCTGCTGCTGATTGCGACCTACCCTCACGTCTCCACGTTACCCCGACCCGGGCCCGCCGCCTACCACGGAGGGTGGTGCGCGCACAAGGGACTAACGGCGGGCTCAGCTGGCCTGGCTGACCGAGGACATGTTGAACGCCTCCACGCGCAGCGTCGGCATCGCCGCGCGGGTGAAGTAGTCGCTCCACTCCCGCGGCAGCGTCTGCTGCGTCGCTCCCGCCTCGGCCAGCCGGGACAGCATGCCGACCGGTGTCTCGTTGAACCGGAAGTTGTTCACCGCGCCGGTGACCTCGCCCTCTTCGACCAGGTAAACACCGTCGCGGGTGAGGCCCGTCAGCAGCAGCGTCTGCGGGTCGACCTCGCGGATGTACCACAGGCAGGTCAGCAGCAGCCCCCGCTTGGTGGACGCGATCATCGACTCGAGAGACGCCGCCGACCCCGCCGACATGATCAGGTTGTCCACCGGCGGCGTCGCCGGCAGCCCAGCCGCGGCGGCCGAATACCGGCTGGAGTGCAGCGCGCTCAGCACCCCCTCGGAGACCCACGACGCGCGCCCCGCGGGCAGCCCGTTGTCGAACACCGAGCTGTCCCGGCCCGAGGCGTGCGCGACGACGAACGGCGCGCACTCCAGGCCCGGGTAGAACGGGTCGCTGAACAGGCCGACGGGCATCGCGGACAGCCGCTCGCCGACCCGCGTGCCGCCGCCCGGCTTGCTGAACACCGTGCGCCCCTCGCCGGCGTCGCGCGCGCCGGCCGACCAGTACAGGTTGATCATCAGGTCGGCCACCGCGGTCGGCGGCAGCAGCGTCTCATACCGCCCGGCCGGCAGCTCGATCCGCCGCTCCTGCCAGGACAGGCGCTCCGCGAGCCCGGCGTCGAGCGCCGCGACGTCCACGTCGGTGAAGTCCCGCGTGGCCGCCCCCGCCCACGCCGACCTCGCCAGGTCGGCGGACTTGGCGTTGAGCTCCAGGCGCCCGCCCGGCTGGTCGTAGCGCAGCCGCACGCCCGCCGACGTGCCGAGGAAGGTCGAGGTCACCTCGTGTTCGGCGAACCCGTAGAGCTTGCGCCCCGCTGCCTCGGCCGCCCGCAGCGTCTCCCCGAGCTCTTCCGCGAAGGTCGCGAAGACTCTGAACTCCGTGGCTACTGCCGGAGCATTATACCCAGTATTATATTCCGAACGGGCCGCGCTGTCTGCGCTCACCAGATCCATCGCGTCCTCGGCCGGCGAGGCCTCCGCCGCGGCCTTCTCCGCTTCCCGCACAACGTCGTCAACATGGTCCGGCCTGACCCCGGACCGGGAGATGACCCCGACCCCCGCGGCCCCGCCCGCGCGCCGGTCGACCGCGATCACCGTCAGCCTGCGCGAGGCGGCTACGCCGTTGGTGGTGAGCGTGTTGCCCGCCCAGCGCAGGTTCGCCGTCGAGGTTTCGTCGGCGATCACGACGCAGTCGCCGCCCGGCCTGGCCGCGGCGAGGGCGCGCTCGATGGTGTCCTGAGGAGACTCGCTCATGACTGCCCTTCTTCCGCCGTGTTGAGCACCCGCACCTGGCGGAAGAGCGCGGCCGGGGTGCCGTGGCTGACCGGGGCGACCTGGCCCGGCTGCCCCTTGCCGCAGTTGAACGCGCCGCCGAGCACGTAGGTCTGCGGTCCGCCGACCGCCTCCATCGAGTTCCAGAAGTCCGTGGTCGTGGCCTGGTAGGCGACGTCCTTCAGCTGGCCGTCGAGCCGGCCGTTCCTGATCTTGAAGAACCGCTGGCCGGTGAACTGGAAGTTATAGCGCTGCATATCGATCGACCAGGACTTGTCGCCGAGGACGTAGATCCCGTTCTCGACGCCCGCGATCAGCTCCGCGGTGTTGGGGCCGTCCGGCGCCGCCTCGAGGGACACGTTGGCCATCCGCTGCAGCGGCATGTGCCCGGGGGAGTCGGCGAACGCGCACCCGTTGGAGCGGCCGAAGCCCTTGAGCTGCGCCATCCGCCGGTCGAGCTGGTAGCCGACGAGCACGCCGTCTCTGATCAGGTGCCAGGACTGGCCGGCCACCCCTTCGTCGTCGTAGCCGACGGTCGCCAGCCCGTGGAACGCCGTGCGGTCGCCGGTCACGTTCATGACCGGCGACCCGTACTGCAGGGTGCCCAGCTTGTCGAGGGTGGCGAACGAGGTGCCGGCGTAGGCGGCCTCGTAGCCGAGCGCGCGGTCCAGCTCGGTGGCGTGCCCGATGGACTCGTGGATGGTCAGCCACAGGTTGGACGGGTCGATCACCAGGTCGTAGCGCCCGGCCTCGACGCTGGGCGCCGCCAGCTTGGCCGCGAGCAGCTCCGGCAGCTCGGCCAGCTCGGCGGGGAAGTCCCACCACACGCCTTCCCGGGGGGTTGAAGGGGGGGCGTCCCCCCCGGGGCGAGCAGGGCCGGTCAGGTACTCCCAGCCGCGGCCGGCCGGCGGGGCGAGCGTCCGCATGTCGTCGAAGCCGGTCTCGGTGACGGCGGTCGCGGTGAGCTCCGGATGCAGCCGCACCCGCTGCTGGGTGGCGGTGGTCGCGCCGTCGGTGTAGAACTTGCACTCCTTGACCTGGTACAGCGAGGCGTCGGCGTGCGTGACCGCGCTGTGCGCCAGCAGCTGCGCGGACCAGTGCGCGAGCAGCTCGACCTTGTCCTTGGGGGAGACCGCGAACGGGTCGACGTCGTAGGCCGACACCCAGGTGACGTCGCCGTAGGCAGGCTCGGGAGCCAGCTCGATGCGTTCGGTGTTCATCGCGGCGGCCACCCTGGCGACCTCGGCCGCCTGCCAGGCGGCTTTCGCCGCGGCCTCCGGGGTCAGATCCACGGCGGAGGCGAACCCCCAGGTGCCGTCCACGATGACCCGGACGGCCAGCCCGCTGTTATCCCCGTCGGACAGGCTCTCCAGCCGGCCGTCGGACAGCCTGATCCGCTGTCCCCGGATCCGCTCGGCCCGGAAGTCGGCGTGCTGGGCGCCCGCCCCGCGCGCGGCGTCCAGCGCGGCGTCGGCCAGCTGCCGCAGCGGCAGTCCCGCGAACTCGGGGTCTATCCGTCCGTTGTGCTCATCCACGCCACAAAAACCTATCTCACGTCCCGCCCTGCCCCGTAGCGGATTTACGGGACCCATACGCCACCCCTGCAACCTCTTCAGCCGCACCCGCCCCATCAGCCCCGCCGAGCCCCACTGGCCTCCCGCCGCAGCCCCCGCCGCAGGCCGCCGCTGAGCTCCACGCCCAGCCGCGCCGCGCCCTCGCCCAGCCCTTGCCTGCCTCTCCAGCCCCAGTCGGCGGGCCCGATTGCGCGGTCGACCACCGTAGGGACGTGTCGGCTATTTGCCTGACGGTGCTGAGCGGAGCGGGCGGGATCCTGCCAGCGGTTCAGCGCCTGTACCCGGTAGTGATCACGGGCCCCTGCGGCCCGTCCGGTCACATGAGTCACAGCGGACAGCCGTCCCGGGCCCGACGGCAGGCGGTCAACCCGCATGATAACGAAAACATTTTTTACGATGAGAATAATTCATCCTATACGTACGAAAAAGCTTCATGATCATGGAACGGGCCGCGCTGGCAGCTCCCACGGGCAACTCGCGCACCACCATGCGCAGCCACGGGACGGGGCGCGTCCCGGGCGACGCGCCCGGGACGGCCAGCCGGATAGCCGGCAAGCCATGGAGCCTGCCGATTGCGCAATCGACCACACTAGAGCGGGTCGATTGCGCGATCGACACCGTGGGTATGGCCCCGGAGCGGGTCGATTGCGCGATCGACACCGTGGGGACGGCCTCGGAGCGGGTCGATTGCGCGATCGGCATGCCGCAACGTCCGGCGGGGACATCCCGCGGCGGCCCCGGAAGGCCGCGCCCTCCCGCATGGCGCGGAATATGGCGGGAAGCTACAAACGGCCGCCGCGAAACTTCGTCCGGGGCGGCATCGGACCTGCGGGCCGCTTACGGCAAGGTGAACAGCGGCGCCCCGGAGCCGTGGCGGTACCCTCGGCTGGCGAGCTGATCGACGTGAGGAGGCCGGACGTGGGCCGTTCTGTGCTGGTGACTGGCGGGAACCGGGGGATCGGGCTGGCGATCGCGCGGCGGCTGGCCACCGACGGGGACAACGTCACCGTGACGTCCCGGTCCGGCGAGCCGGTGGAAGGCCTGCCTGTCGTGCGCTGTGACGTGCGGGACACCGCTTCGGTGGACGCGGCGTTCACGGCGGTGGAGCAGGAGCAGGGGCCGGTCGAGGTGCTGGTCGCCAACGCGGGCATCACCCAGGACCAACTGCTCGCCCTGATGAGCGAGGAAGCCTTCACCAGCGTGCTCGACACCAACCTGACCGGCGCCTACCGGGTCGCCAAGCGAGCCGTGCGCGGCATGATGCGGATGCGCCGCGGCAGGCTCATCTTCATCTCCTCGGTGGTCGGCCTTTACGGTTCCGGCGGGCAGGCCAACTACGCCGCGTCCAAGGCCGGCCTGGTGGGCCTGGCCCGGTCGCTGGCCCGGGAACTCGGGTCGCGCGGCATCACCGCCAACGTGGTCACACCGGGGTTCGTGGACAGCGACATGACCGCCGTGCTGCCGGAGGACCGCAAGGCCGCGATCATCGCGGCGGTTCCGCTCGGCCGGTACGCGGCGGCGGACGAGGTGGCCGGCGCGGTGGCGTTCCTCGCCGGCCCGGACGCCGCCTACGTCACCGGCGCCGTCGTCCCCGTGGACGGCGGCCTCGGCATGGGACACTAAGCGGCACCCCGACAACGGAAAGCAGGCAGCGATGGGGATCCTCGACGGCAAGCGGATTCTGGTAACCGGCGTGCTCACCGACGCCTCGATCGCCTTCCACGTGGCTCGCGTGGCGCAGCAGGAGGGCGCCACGCTGGTGCTGACGGCCTTTCCGCGTCCGACGCTGGTGCAGCGCATCGCGAAGCGGCTGCCCTCGCCGCCCCCCGTGATCGAGTTGGACGTCACCGACCCGGAGCAGATGGCGGGCCTGGCCGGACGCGTCCGTGAGCACGTGGACGGGCTGGATGGCGTGGTGCACTCGATCGGCAACGCGCCGCAGTCCGCGCTCGGCGGCAACTTCCTCGCCACGCCGTGGGAAGACGTCGCGAAGGCGGTCCACGTGTCGACCTATTCGCTGAAGTCGCTCGCGATGGCCGCGCTGCCCCTGATGGACGGCGGCGGGTCGATCGTCGGCCTCGACTTCGACGCGAGCGTCGCGTGGCCAGGCTACGACTGGATGGGTGTCGCCAAGGCGGGGCTGGAGTCGTGCGCCCGCTACCTCGCCAGGGACCTGGGGCCGCAGCGGATCCGGGTGAACCTGGTGGCGGCCGGGCCGCTGAAGACGATGGCGGCCAAGTCCATTCCCGGCTTCGAGAAGTTCGAGGACGTCTGGTCCGAGCGCGCCCCCCTCGGCTGGGACATCGCCAACCCCGAGCCCGCCGCGCGAGCCTGCGCGGCGCTGCTTTCCGACTGGTTCCCCGCCACTACAGGCGAGATCGTGCACGTCGACGGCGGGGTGCACGCGGTCGGCGTCTGACGCCGCGCCGGCGGCCGCCGGCGCGGCCGTCGCCGTTTTCCTTGCGCTCCGCACCATTGGTCCGGATACTCCATGTCATGGGAGGTTTCGCGGCGGAAGCGCCTACCTCACCGGACGCGCAGCCGTCCGGCGGCGTGCGCGCCTCCGACGCCGAGCGCGACGAGGTAGTCGCCAAGCTCAAAGAGGAATTCGCCGCGGGCCGGCTGTCCCAGGACACGTTCCTCTACCGGGTGAACGAGGTGCTCAACGCGCGGCACCAGGCGGACCTGCCGCCGCTGGTCGCCGATCTGCCCGCTCCGGCCGGACTCGCGGGACGGGAAGCGTCCCTGCTCGGCCGGCTGCGGGCCGCGTGGCCGCGCCGCACACCGCCGGCCGCGGTCCCCGTCGCGGTCGCCGTCCCGGCCCCAGCCGGCGGCCGGGCCGGCCAGGGGCTCCCGGCGCCGCCGGCGGGCGGCCTGATCCGCAGGCTCACGGCCAGCCTGCCGCGCGCCGGCGCGAACGCCAGGCGGCCGATCCCGCTGCAGTTCCCGCGCGGCGCCGGCAGCTTCTTCAGCATCGGCAGGGATGCGAACTGCGACCTGGCCATCGCCGACATGACGGTCTCCCGGGTGCACGCCAGGCTCGAGCGCACGCCAGACGGCTGGATGCTGACGGATCTGGCCTCGACCAACGGCACCCGGGTGAACGGCTGGCGGGTGCGCGGCCAGGTGCGGGTGCGGGCCGGGGACCTGGTGAGCTTCGGGGACGCCGAGTACTGGCTGGCCGCGGCGGACGGGATCTAGCCCGCTAAGGCCGCCGCTGCGCGGGAGCGTCCTGCCGGCACCGGGGATGTCCTAAAGTCAGGAAGCGTGACAACGGTTCTGCTGGTCCGCCATGGCCTCACCGCGACGACCGGGCACGTGCTGACGGGCTGGACACCCGGGGTAGGCCTCGACGAGCGGGGCCGCGCGCAGGCACGGGAGCTCGGGGCCCGGCTAGCCCGCGTGCCGCTGGACGCGATCGTCACCAGCCCGCTGGACCGCTGCCGGCAGACGGCCGAGGCGATCGTCACCGCGAGGAACTCCGAGAGCTCCGCGAACGGACAGCATCACCAGGCGGTCACCGACGACCGAGTGGGGGAGTGTCATTACGGGGACTGGACGGGCAAGCCGCTGAAGGAGCTCGAGAAGGACCCGCTCTGGCCCGTCGTGCAGGCACACCCGAGCGCCGTCAGGTTCCCCGGCCCGGAAGGCGAGTCGATGCTGGATATGCAGCACCGCGCGGTGACCGCGGTGCGGGAGTGGAACGCGAAGCTGGGCGCGGACGCGACCTACCTGGTCTGTTCGCACGGCGACGTCATCAAGGCCATCGTGGCCGATAGCCTGGGACTGCACCTTGACCAATGCCAGCGCATCCTCGCTGATCCCTGCTCGCTGACCGTCATCCGCTACACGCCGCTGCGGCCGTTCCTGCTCCGGCTGAACGACGTGGGCGGCGCGGTGGAGGACCTGCTGCCGCGCCCCAGAGAAACGAAAGAGGCGGGTCTTGAGTCCGAGAGCGATGCCGTGATCGGCGGCGGCGCGGGCGCTGCAGCAGGCGACATCGCGAGCGACGCGGCCAGCGGCACCCCAAGCGACGCCCTTGTTGGCGGCGGCGCGGGCAGCGCGGGAGGATAGGACTATGCCGGTCTTTTACTATGACCCGCCGGACAGGTTCGTCGCCGGCTCGATAGGCGAGCCGGGAGACCGGACGTTCTACCTGCAAGCGACTTCCAGTGGTCGCAGTACGAGCGTCGTCCTGGAGAAATTCCAGGTCAGCCTGCTAGCCGAACGAATAGACGAGCTTCTCGACGAAGTCCTCCGCCGTACCGGCGGCAGCACGTCCATCCCGGCCGCGGCGCCGACCGCGCTGCGCGACGACGGCCCGCTCGACCTGCCGCTGACCGAGGACTTCCGGGTCGGCGCAATCGCGCTGGCCTGGGACCCCGAGGGCGACCGCGTGGTCATCGAGGCGCAGGAGGAAAGCGACCAGCCGGTCGAGCCGCTGGCCGACGACGTGCCGCCCGACGGTCCTGGTGTGCTGCGGGTGCGGATCACGCCGGGGGCCGCCCGTGCGTTCGCGCAGCGCGCGCTGCAGCTTGTCGCCGCGGGACGGCCGCCATGCCCGCTGTGCGGGCTGCCCCTGGACTCCAACGGGCACGTCTGCCCGCGGCAGAACGGCCACCGGGCCGCCGGCAATGGCTGACCGCGCCACGGCCGGGGACATGGATATCCCGGATGGCGAGCGCGCCGCGCTCGAGCTGCTCGAGCGCGGTGAACTAGAAGTGGAAGGCCGGCTGGTCGACGCGTCCAACGCGACGCTCTACTGCACGATCAAGGGTGGCGGCACCGAGGCCGCGTGCGTGTACAAGCCGGTGGCGGGGGAGCGGCCGCTGTGGGACTTCCCGACCGGGACGCTGGCCGGCCGCGAGGTCGCGGCCTACGTCGTGTCCCGCGCGGCGGGCTGGAACATCGTGCCGCCGACGGTGATGCGGGACGGGCCGTTCGGGCCGGGCATGGTCCAGCTGTGGATCGACGTGGACGCGGACGTGGACCTGGTCGCGCTGTCCCGTCGCGGCGACCACACCGGGCTGCGCGAGATGGCGGTCTTCGACGCGGTCATCAACAACGCGGACAGGAAGATCGGCCACCTGCTCCCGGTCGCCGACGGTCACCTGTACGGCTGCGACCACGGAGTCTGCTTCGCCGAGGACTACAAGCTCCGCACCGTGCTGTGGCAGTGGCGAGGCAAGACGCTGCCCAGGCGCTCGGTCGAGGTGCTGCGCCGCCTCGCGGACGACCTGACGGGCGGCTGGCTGGCCGCCGAACTGTCCAAGCACCTGTCCCGCGCCGAAGTAAGAGCCACCAAGGTCCGGGTGGACAGGCTGCTCAAGCACCGCGTGCACCCCTATCCGCCGGAAGACTGGCCAGCGATCCCCTGGCCCCCCGTATAGGTATAGGGGTTCAGCACCCTACGCAAAAACCACCGGCACAATGTCGCGCGGAGCGCAGCCGGGGGGTCCGGGGGGTCGTCCCCCCGGGTAAATCTAATTCTCGTCCCCGCGGTCGCCGCGCCTGCGCAGGTACCGCTCGAACTCGCGGGCGATCGCGTCCCCGGAGGCCTCCGGCAGGTCGGTGGCGTCCTTGGCCTCCTCGAGCGTCCGCACGTACTCGGCCACGTCGGAGTCCTGCTGGGCGAGCTCGTCGACGCCGCGCTCCCACGCCCGCGCCTCCTCGGGCAGGTCGGCCAGCGGCAGCGACACGTCCAGGACGTCCTCCACGGTGCGCAGCAGCGCCAGCGTCGCCTTCGGCGACGGCGCCTGGGCGACGTAGTGCGGCACCGAGGCCCACAGCGAGACGGTCGGAATGTCGGCGGCCGCGCAGGTGTACTGCAGTACCCCGACGATCCCCGAGGACCCCTTGTAGTCGACGGGCTCTGAGCCTACCCCGCGGAGCAGCTGCGAGTTCGAGGCGCTGACCTGCACCGGGACCGGCCGGGTGTGCGGCGAGTCGGCGAGCAGCGCGCCGATCAGGATCACCATCTCCACGCCGAGCTCGGTGAAGCCGGCGATCAGCTCGTCGGTGAACCCCCGCCAGCGCATGTTCGGCTCGACGCCGTGCACGAGGACGATATCCCTGGACAGGCCCGTCGCGTCCGCCCGCGCCAGGGACAGCCGCGTGGTCGGCCAGATCAGCCGCTCGGTCTTCCCGGCGACGACCTCGACCACCGGGCGGTTGACCTGGAAGTCGTAGAAGTCATCGGGGTCGATGGCGGCGATCGGGGTGGATGCCCATGCGATGCCGAGGTGGTTGACCAGGCCGCTGGCCGCTTCGGCCGCGTCGTTCCATCCCTCGAATGCGGCAATGGCCACCGGGCGGACGAGCGGGCCGTCGACGTCGCTGAACTTGATGACTTCACCTCCGTGTCGCCTCAGGCGAACGCCTGTGACTACAGCCTACGTCGCCCCGCGTCCCCAATGCGTTACCTGTGCCAGACACAGTTTTGACGGCATGTCTTTTGTGCCTCACCATAAAGGCGTCTACACTGAGGAGGCCTATGAGCAGTCTAGCGATCGAAGAGGTTACCGAACGGGCAGCGGGACTGCGCCGCGCCCTGGCCGAGCGGGTCGTCGTCGCGGACGGCGCGATGGGCACGATGCTGCAGGCCAGTGACGCCACAGCCGACGACTTCGGCGGTCACGAAGGCTGCAACGAGATCCTGAACGTGACGCGCCCGGACATCATCCGGGCGATCCACCGCGCGTACCTCGACGCCGGCGCCGACTGCGTCACCACGAACACGTTCGGCGCGAACCTGGCCAACCTCGGGGAGTACGGGATAACCGATCGTATCGCCGAACTGTCGGAGGCGGGGGCGCTGCTCGCCCGCGCGGCGGCCGATTCCGCTGCGGCGGAGGACGGGAGGCCGCGCTGGGTGCTCGGCTCGATCGGCCCGGGGACCAAGCTGCCCACGCTCGGCCACATCTCCTTCCGCGAGCTGCGCGACTCCTACTTCGAGAACGCGGCCGCCCTGCTGGCGGGCGGCGCTGACGCGCTCATCATCGAGACATGCCCTGACCTGCTCCAGGCGAAGGCTGCGATCATCGGTGCGAAACGGGCGGTGGCGGCTGTGGCACCGGGAGCGCTCGTCATCGCCCAGCTGACTATCGAGACGACCGGCACCATGTTGCTCGGCAGCGAGATCGGCGCGGCGCTGACGGCGCTTGAGCCGCTCGGCATCGACGTCATCGGGCTCAACTGCGCGACCGGTCCGGGCGAGATGAGCGAGCACCTGCGGTACCTGGCGGCGCACTCGCGGATCCCCATCTCCTGCGAGCCGAACGCCGGCCTTCCCGTGCTGACCGCCGACGGGGCGTACTACCCGCTGACCCCGGACGAGCTCGCCGAAGCCCACGACCGGTTCACCCGTGAGTTCGGGCTGGCGCTGGTCGGCGGCTGCTGCGGGACCACGCCGGCGCACGTCGCCGCGCTCGTCGAGCGCCTGCGCACCCGGGAGCCCGGCGGCCGGCCGCTCGCCCCGCGCCGGGCCCGCCCGGAGGCAGGCGTGGCGTCGCTGTACAGCCACGTGCCCTTCCGGCAGGACACCGCCTTCCTCGCGATCGGCGAGCGGACCAACGCCAACGGGTCGAAGGCGTTCCGCGAGGCGATGATCGCCGACCGGTTCGAGGACTGCGTGGCGATCGCGCGGAGCCAGACCAGGGACGGCGCGCACCTGCTCGACGTCTGCGTGGACTACGTCGGCCGGGACGGGGTCGCGGACATGCGCGAGATCGCCGGGCGGCTGGCCACCGCCGCGACGCTGCCGCTGGTCCTCGACTCGACCGAGCCCGCGGTGATCGAGGCTGGCCTCGAGCTGATCGGCGGCCGCGCGGTCGTCAACTCGGTGAACTACGAGGACGGCGACGGGCCGGACTCCCGGATGGCGCGGCTGATGCCCGTGGTGCGCGAGCACGGCGCCGCGGTGGTGGCCCTCACGATCGACGAGCGCGGCCAGGCGCGCACCGCGGACTGGAAGGTGGCGGTCGCCGAGCGGCTGATCACCGACCTGACGGGCACCTGGGGGATGCGGACCGAGGACATCATCGTCGACTGCCTGACGTTCCCGATCGCCACCGGGCAGGAGGAGACGCGGCGCGACGCGGTGGAGACGATCGAGGCGATCGCCGCCCTGAAGCGCCGGTACCCGCGGGTGCAGACGACGCTGGGCGTGTCCAACGTGTCGTTCGGCCTGAAGCCGGCCGCGCGCGCCGTGCTGAACTCGGTGTTCCTCGCCGAGTGCGTCCGCGCCGGGCTCGACTCGGCGATCGTGCACCCGTCGAAGATCGTGCCGCTGGCCCGCATCCCCGACGAGCAGCGGCAGGTCGCGCTCGACCTGGTCTACGACCGGCGGCGTCCCGGGTACGACCCGCTGGCCCGGATGCTCGAGCTGTTCGAGGGCGTGGACGCGTCGTCGGCCAAGGCGGAACGGGCCGCCGAGCTCGCCGGGCTGCCGCTGTGGGAACGGCTGAAGCGGCGGATCATCGACGGGGAGCGAAACGGCCTTGAGGCCGATCTCGACGCGGGCCTGGCGCAGCGGCCTGCCCTGGAGATCATCAACGACGTGCTGCTCGACGGCATGAAGACGGTGGGCGACCTGTTCGGCTCCGGGCAGATGCAGCTGCCGTTCGTGCTGCAGTCCGCCGAGGTGATGAAGGCGGCGGTCGGCCACCTCGAGCCGCACATGGAGCGCGCCGACGCGGCCGGCCGCGGCACGATCGTGCTCGCCACGGTCAGGGGCGACGTCCACGACATCGGCAAGAACCTGGTCGACATCATCTTGTCCAACAACGGCTACGACGTCGTGAACATCGGCATCAAGCAGCCGATCTCCGCGATCATCGGCGCGGCCGAGGAACACGGCGCCGACGTCATCGGCATGTCCGGCCTGCTGGTGAAGTCGACCGTGGTGATGCGCGACAACCTCGCCGAGCTGAACTCCCGCGGCCTGGCGGCCCGGTGGCCGGTGCTGCTCGGCGGCGCGGCGCTGACCAGGGCCTACGTGGAGCAGGACCTGGCGGCCCTCTTTGAGGGCGAGGTCAGGTACGCCCGCGACGCCTTCGAGGGCCTGCGCCTGATGGACGCCGCGATGGCGGTCAAGCGCGGTACCCCGGGCGCGAAGCTTCCCGAACTGCGAGCCCGCCGCGTCCCGCGGGGGGATGGGGGGCGCGGAGCCCCCCATGCCGGGGGGTCCCCGGGGGGTTGGCCCCCGGGGGATAGCGGAGACGCCACCGCCCGTTCGGACATATCAATAGAGAACCCCGTACCGGAGCCGCCGTTCTGGGGGACGCGCGTGGTCAAGGGCCTGGCGCTCGCGGAGTACGGCGCGTACCTGGACGAGCGGGCCACGTTCATGGGCCAGTGGGGCCTCAAGCCGTCGCGGAAGGCGGACGGGCCGAGCTACGAGGAACTGGTGGAGACCGAGGGGCGGCCGCGGCTGCGGATGTGGCTGGAGCGGGCGCAGACCGAGGGCTTGCTGCAGGCCGCCGTGGTCTACGGTTACTTCCGGTGCGCGAGTGAGGGCAACGACCTGGTCGTGCTGTCGGAGTCGGGGCAGGAGCTGGAGCGGTTCGCCTTCCCGCGCCAGCGCCGCGACGGGCGGCTGTGCCTGGCCGACTACTTCCGGCCGCTGTCGTCGGGCGAGCCCGACGTGGTGGCGTTCCAGCTGGCCACGATGGGCCCGGCGGTGTCGACCGCGACGGCCGAGCTGTTCGAGAAGAACGCCTACCGCGAGTACCTCGAGCTGCACGGGCTGTCGGTCCAGCTCACCGAGGCGCTCGCGGAGTACTGGCACGCCCGGGTGCGCCAGGAGCTCGGCATCGCCGGCGCGGACCCGTCCGACCTGGAGGAGTTCTTCAGCGTGCGCTACCAGGGCGCGCGGTACTCGCTCGGGTACCCGGCCTGCCCGGACCTGGCCGACCGGGCGAAGATCGCCCGCCTGCTCGACCCGGCGCGGATCGGCGTGGCGCTGTCGGAGGAGATGCAGCTCCACCCCGAGCAGTCCACCGACGCGATCGTCGTCCACCACCCGGAAGCCCGCTACTTCTCTGTCTGAGGGGGGACGACCCCCTCACCCCCCGGCTGCATGCCCGATGAGGAAGAGCATATCGGGCATGCGGATACGCTGGCGGCTGTGTCAGATGAGCTCGCGGCGGTGCTGTTCGACATGGACGGGCTGCTCGTGGACACCGAGCCGCTGTGGCTGGAGACGGAGACCGAGGTGATGGCGCGGCTCGGCGCGCCGTGGTCGTCCCAGGACCAGGAGGCGCTGCTCGGCGGCAGCATGGACCGGACGGTCAGCTACCTGCTCGCCAGGGCCGCCCGGCCCGCGCCGCCGGAGACGGTGGCGCGGTGGATGCTCGACGGCATGCTGGCGCGGGCCCGGGCCGGCCGGGTGGTGGTGCGGCCGGGCGCGCGGGAACTGCTCGCCGAGGTGGCCGCCGCCGGGCTGCCGTACGGGCTGGTGACCTCGTCGCAGCGCGCGTTCGCCGACGCGGTGCTCGCCGCTACGGGGATGACGTTCCCGGTGACGGTCTGCGCGGAGGACGCGGGGGCCACCAAGCCGGCGCCCGAGCCCTACCTGCTCGCCGTCAAGCTGCTCAACGCCGACCCGGCCGGCTGCGTGGTGCTCGAGGATTCGCCCAACGGCGTCGCGTCCGCCACCGCCGCCGGCTGCCGCGTCGTGGCGGTCCCGTCGCTGGTGCCGATCCCGCCCGCGCCGGGGCGTCTCGTGGTGCCGTCGCTGCGGGACGTCAGCCTCGCGGCGCTGCGCGCCCTGGCGGCCTGATCCACCCATGCGGGGCGTTCGTAGCAGCCCGTCCGGTATGCCACGATGGAGTGAGCAGAAAGGCGCGTCATGAGCTACAGCAGTGTTTTCTGGCTTCCGCTCTGCGCGGCGCTTACCGCGCTCGGGCTGATTATCACCTACACCGTGGGGCGGCGGCGCGGCACCCGCGCGATGCTGCGCGGCGCGGCATGGTCGATGATCCCGCTGGCCGCGTACCTGACCGGGTCGATCAAGATGTTCTGGCAGATCGGCGACGCGATCGGGAACTTCGCCTCGGGGTTCGTGTTCTCCCCCGTCAAGTGGGCGGGGATCGCCGTCGCCGGGCTGATCGCCGTGCTGTTCCTCGCCACCACGGGCCGGGCGCGGCGCAGGGCGGCCCGCGAGAAGGCGGCGGCACGGGCCACGGAGAAGGCGGAGAAGCCCGGCAAGAAGGCCGCGGGGCCGGCCGGGACGTCGGCGGAGCTGGCCCCGGCCGCTCCCACGGCCGTGGTCCCCACGGCCAGGCAGCCAGAGTCGGCCCGGCAGGCTCCGGCCCGGGGGTCCCGCAAGGGCGCGTCGGCGCCCGTCGACGACGACATGAAGGACATTGAGGACATTCTCCGCAAGCGCGGGATCTAGGCCGTTAGTGTTTGACCTCGTGCGGTTGTGAGATGTGACGCGCTACCCCTATGCCTCATGGAAGCGTTTGAGTTCACTCCTGTCCCTGCCGTAAGATCTTCTCTGCCGTCTCGTTGGACAACAAAATTCCCATGTGTATCAGCCGCGTTACTCAGCATGACAATCAAGGACGATTTCGATCACAATCGGGCCACGACCCTAGTTTTGGTCTGGATTCCTCCGCAGGTAGCGCACAATCTCTCCGGTAGGCAGTGATCACGGGGGGCCGGGCCGCCAGCAGGCTGCCCCGCTCCAGCCTGACCTGAGTAGACCAAAAAGGAACATGCCTCATGACCAAAGTGTCCAAGCGTTTCGCTGGACTGACGTTGGCGGCGGTAGCCGCGACGAGCGTGCTGGCCGCGTGCTCGTCGTCGTCATCGTCGTCATCGTCGTCGTCATCCGCGTCCAGCTCCGCGAAACCCGTGTTCGGCGGGACGCTGCGCATCGTCGCCGCGTCGGGCCCCGCCCACCTCGACACCGTGCCCTCGTATTACACGACGGACTATCAGCTCACCCACGCCTACGCCAGGCAGCTCTTGAATTACCCAAGCCTGCCGTATACCAGCACCTCCGATCCGAACTGGGTCGCGGACACCACCCCGGCCGCGGACGTGGCGACCGAGGTGCCGACCGTCGCCAACGGCGGGATCACCAACGGCGGCAAGACGTACACGTTCCATATCAAGCCGGGTGTGGACTGGAACTCCACGCCGGCGCGGCAGGTCACGTCGCAGGACTTCCTGCGGGAGTTCAAGGCGTTCTTCAACCCGGTCAGCCCGGTCGGCAACCCGGTGTACTACACCAGCACGATCGCCGGCATGGCGGCCTACGACAACGCGGAGACCGCCTACTTCGCCAACGCCAAGACGCACCCGCCGACCGCGGCGAACATCGCGAACTTCCAGAACACGCACACCATCTCCGGCATCACCACGCCGAACTCGAGCACGATCCAGTTCACGCTGATCTCCCCGGCCAGCGACTTCCTGTACATGCTGGCGATGCCGTTCGCCTCCGCCCGCCCGGTGGAGTACGACAGCTACGTGCCGGGCAGCCTGCAGCTGTACCAGCACCTGCTCTCCGACGGCCCGTACTACATCAGCTCCTACATTCCCGGCAAGTCCATCACGCTGCTCAGGAACCCGGCGTGGAAGCAGTCCACGGACCCGCTGCGGCACGATTACGTGAGCCAGATCGTGGACACGCTGGGCGTGACCTCCGCCGAGACCCAGCTGTCCGACATGCAGGCCGGCACCGAGGACATCCCGAGCGACACGCCGCTCAACCCGTCGTCGATCCCGTCGCTGGAATCGTCGGGCGCGTCCAACTTCCACATCTGGCCGTGGTCGAGCACGTTCCCGTACATCGTGTTCAACCTGCGCAGCCCGGACGCGGGCGGTGCGATGAACAAGCTGCTGGTGCGGCAGGCGGTGGAGTACGGGCTGGACAAGTCGGCCGCGATCAAGGCGATCGGCGGGCCGGCCGTCGCCCAGCAGCTGAACACGGTGATCCCGCAGGGCAACACCGGGTACGTGAACTACAACCTGTACCCCGATGACAGCGGGCAGGGCAACGTGGCGATGTGCAAGAGCGACCTGTCCAAGGCCGGGTACCCGCACGGCGTCACGCTGACGTACATGTACCCGAACGACTCCTCCAACACCCGGATCTTCACCGCGATCCAGGCGTCGCTGGCCAACTGCGGGATCACGCTGTCCGGCAAGCCGGAGCCGGGCTCGTCGTTCTTCACCGACCTGGGCAACGCGCCGGAGAACAACAAGGCCGGCGCGTGGGACATGGGCCAGCCGGGCTGGATCCCCGACTGGTTCGGCAACAACGGCCGGACCGTCGTCCAGGCGCTGTTCCAGGGGCCGAACTGTGTGATCAACACGGTGAACTACGGCTGCTACGACAACTCGACGGTGAACTCGCTGATCACCAAGGCCGAGGGCGCGTCCACGCTGTCGGCGGCGGGGAACTACTGGCACCAGGCGGACATGCAGATCATGTCGGACGCGGTGATCGTGCCGATCATGAACCAGGGCTTCCCGCTGTACACCAGCGCGCGGGTCCGGGGTATCGCGTCCAACGGCCAGACGTTCCCGACGGCGATCTTCACGCCGAACATCGGCAACCCGGACATCACCGCCATCTGGCTGGCCGGCAGCTGAACCTGAGGCTGCGCTGGCACGGCTTCGCTGGCCCCGGGGACGGACTTCCGGTTCCCGGGGTCAGCGTCGTACCAGATAGGCTCCTTGCTGGAGCTGTTGTGGCGGTATCCGCAATCGTGTGTAACGCTTGCCGTGTCACCTGCGCGTCATGGCGCTGATGGTCAGGTGACCGGCCGGAGGAAGAAACAGTGGCCCTGCTAGAAGTAAGAGACCTGCGCGTCAGCTTCAGCACAGCTGACGGGGTGGTCCAGGCGGTGCGCGGCGTGTCGTTCGACGTCGATTCCGGGCAGACCCTCGGCATCGTCGGCGAGTCGGGCAGCGGCAAGACCGTGCTGACGCAGACCCTGCTCGGGCTGACCCCGGGTGCCGACGTCGGGGGCAGCGCGAAGTTCGACGGCACCGACCTGCTGCAGCTGACCGACGACGAGATGCGGCACGTCCGGGGCGAGCGCATCTCGGTGATCTTCCAGGATCCGCTGACCAGCCTGCACCCGCTGTACCGGGTCGGGTGGCAGATCGCGGAGATGGTCCGTGCCCACGACAAGTCGGTGTCCAAGAAAGAGGCCAACGAGCGAGCGGTGGAGCTCCTGCGGAGGGTGGGCATCCCGCGCGCGGAGCAGCGGGTCAACGACTACCCGCACCAGTTCTCCGGCGGCATGCGGCAGCGGGCGATGATCGCGATGGCGCTGTCGCTGTCGCCCAGGATGATCATCGCGGACGAGCCCACGACCGCGCTCGACGCCACCGTCCAGGCGCAGATTCTCGACCTGCTGCTGCGGCTGCAGCAGGAGTCAGGCACCGCGCTGATCATGATCACCCATGACCTGGGCGTGGTGGCGGACATCGCGGACGAGGTCATGGTCATGTACGCGGGACGGGCCGCGGAGAAGGCGCCCAAGCGGGACATCTTCTACGAGCCGCACCACCCCTACACGAAGGGGCTGCTTGAGTCGATCCCGAGCAGTTCCGCGGCCGGAGACCGGCTGCGGCCGATCCCCGGCCAGCCGCCCAGCCTGATCAACCTGCCGCCCGGCTGCAAGTTCCACCCGCGGTGCGGCTACGTGATGGACCGCTGCCTGACCGAGGAGCCGGCGCTGCGGCCGGTCGGCGAGACCGGGTTCCACGCCTCGGCCTGCTGGCTGCCCGTCGCGGCGGCCGGCCTGACCGAGGAGGCGGAGGAACTCCGGGAGGAGACCGTGCGCGAGGGCCGCGGCGAGGCGGCGGCCGAGGCGGCGAAGGCGGCGGCGGCCGACGTGCCGGGTGCCGCGGTGGTCGGTATCGACAGCGAGGGAGCGGCGGGGTGAGCGCGGTACCAGCGGACACGGGACCGGCCGGCGCCGGGACGGAAATCCCGGAGGGCGACGCGCTGGTGCGCATCGAGCACGTGACCAAGCACTTCCCGGTGCGCGCGGGCGGCCTGATCCGCCGGACGGTGGGCCAGGTCCAGGCGGTCGACGACGTGTCGCTGGTCATCCCGCGGGGCAAGACCCTTGGCCTGGTCGGCGAGACCGGCAGCGGCAAGTCCACGCTCGCCAGGTGTGTCGCCGGGCTGATCCCGGTGACCTCCGGCCGGGTGACGTTCGAGGGGCGTGACATCACGAACCTGTCCCGGCGCGCCATGCGGCCGTTCCGGCGGGAGGTTCAGATGATCTTCCAGGACCCGTACAGCTCGCTGAACCCGCGGCGGCGGGTCGGGGCGATCATCGGCGACCCGTTCGCCATCCACGGGACCGCGACCGGCGGCGAGCGCAAGCGCCAGGTCCAGGAGCTGATGGAGCGGGTCGGGCTCAACCCGGAGCACTACAACAGGTTCCCCGCCGAGTTCTCCGGCGGTCAGCGGCAGCGCATCGGGGTCGCCCGGGCGCTCGCGCTGCGGCCGAAGCTGATCATCTGCGACGAGCCGGTGTCGGCGCTCGACGTGTCGATCCAGGCGCAGGTGCTGAACCTGCTCACGGACCTGCAGAAGGACTACGGCCTGACCTACCTGTTCATCGCCCACGACCTGGAGGTCGTGCGGCACGTGAGCGACTCGGTCGCGGTCATGTACCTCGGCCGGATCGGCGAGGCCGGGCCGGAGGGCGCCGTGTACGGCTCGCCGCGCCATCCCTACACCGCCGCGCTGCTGTCCGCCGCGCCGGCCGCCGACCCCGACACGGCGGCCAGCCGGCAGCGGATCATCCTCACCGGGGACGTGCCCTCGCCCATCGACCCGCCGTCGGGCTGCCGGTTCCATCCGCGCTGCCCGAAGGCGCAGCCGCTGTGCGGCGAGCAGGAACCGCAGCTTGAGGCCAAGGCGGGCGACACGGCTACCCACGTGACCGCCTGCCACTTCCCGGTCGTAGCAGGCGAGGACCTCGCCGCCGCAGGCAGGAGTGATGTCGCATGACCAGCAGCATCAGCGAAATCGAGTTCGAGGCGCAGAGCGCCGATTCCGCGCAGGATTCCGCCGCGCGCATCGAGGGGCGCAGCCAGTGGCAGCTGACCTGGCGGCGGCTGCGGTCGGACAAGGTAGCGATCACAGCCCTGATCGTCGTGCTGATCATGGTCGCGCTCGCGATCGCCGCCCCGGCGTTCGTCGCCATCACGCACCATCCGCCGAACGTCGCGTACCCGAACACCGGCGAGGACGTGGCCGGCAACCCGGTCGGCCCGGGCACCAACGGCTTCTGGCTCGGGACCGACGGCACCGGCCGCGACCTGTTCATCCGGATCCTCTACGGCGCGCGCATCTCGCTGTTCGTCGGCGTTGTGACCACGGCCATCGGCACGGTACTCGGCGTGTCCATCGGGCTGATGGCCGGCTACTTCGGCGGGATCGTCGACACGGTGCTCGCCCGGTTCACCGACGCCGTGCTCGCCTTCCCGTACATCGTGCTCGCGCTCGCGCTCGCGGTGGTGCTCGGCCCGAGCCTGACCGTGATCATCGGCGTCATCACGTTCTTCGCCTGGGCCGGGATCGCCCGCATCGTCCGCGGCCAGACCCTGTCCCTCAAGGAGAAGGAGTACATCGAGGCGGCCAGATCGCTCGGCGCGGGACCGTTCCGGATCATGTTCTTCGACATCTTCCCGAACCTGCTGGCCCCGGTGCTGGTGCTCGCCACGCTGTACATCCCGCAGGCCGTGATCTTCGAGGCCACGCTGTCCTACCTGGGCCTCGGCATCCAGCCGCCGACGGCGAGCTGGGGGAACATCCTGGCCGACGCGCAGAACTTCTACCAGACGTCCTGGTGGTATGTGGTGTTCCCGGCGATCGCGCTGCTCATCACGACGCTCGCCTTCAACCTGCTCGGCGACGGCATCCGGGACGCGATGGACCCGCGCACCGAGCGCGTGCTGGCCGGGCGGCGGCGCCGTAAGCGCCGCAAGCAGGCGAGCGCGGTCGGCGGCCCTTCATCCGGCTTCCCTGACCCGCAGCGGCCCTAGGAGAGCGGTCCCATGGCAATCGTCGGCTTTCTCATCCGCCGCATCCTGACCGGCATCGTGGTGGTCTGGCTGGTCGCCACCGGCGCGTTCTTCCTGTTCTTCGCCCGCCCGGTGGATACCGTCGCGCGCCAGCTCGCGGGCCACGCGGCCACCCCCCAGGTCATCGAAGAGGTCATCAGGAACCTCGGCCTCAACGAGCCGATCATGGTCCAGTACTGGCACTTCATCGACGGGCTGCTGCACGGGAACCTCGGCTACTCGTACTTCACCCAGGAGTCGGTGAACACGATGATCAAGCAGGACGCGCCGCCCACCATCTCGGTGGTCATCGGCGCCACGGTCCTGTGGCTGGTCGTGGGGATCTCGGTCGGCATCATCAGCGCGACCAGGGCGCGCAGCGTGTTCGACCGGGCCTCCAACGTCCTGGTGCTGATCGGCCTGTCGATGCCGGTCTTCGTGATCGGCGAGCTGCTGATCCTGTTCGTGTTCGTCCCGCTCAATAGGCACGGGTTCACCTGGATCCAGACCGGCTACGCCGGCATCACGCAGGGCTTCGGCGTGTGGACAGGCCACATGATCCTGCCCTGGATCACGCTCGCGGCCGTGCAGGCCGCCGTCTACACTCGGCTGACCCGCGGCCAGCTGCTCGACACGCTCGGCGAGGACTACATCCGCACGGCCCGGGCCAAGGGCCTGTCCGAGCGGCGGGTGGTCTTCCGGCACGGGGTCAGGGCGGCGCTGACACCGGTGGTCTCCCAGCTCGGCGTCGACGTCGGGCAGCTGCTCGGCGGCGTCGTGGTGGTGGAGGTGGTGTTCGGGCTCGGCGGCCTCGGCCAGACGTCCATCGAGGCGATCGACACCGACAACCTGCCGGTCATCATCGGGTTCGTCATCATCGCCGCGGCGTTCGTCGTGGTGGCGAACATCGTGGTCGACCTCGTCTACGCGATCCTCGACCCGCGGGTGCGGATCGCCTGACCCGTGTCGTCCGGCTCAGCTCGTCCCAGGCCCGCCGTACGGCGCAAGGCCGCCTCCGCCCCTGGCGGCCGCGAGGTCTTCCGCCTCGCCCCGCCGATCGTCTTCTGGTGGGTGTGGGTGGCCTTCGCGGTGGCGAACCTCGCCGACTTCGCGATCCAGGGAACCCCGTCGGCCCGGTTCACGACCGTGATCACGGCCGTCCTGGTGACGGTCACCGGGCTCGCCTACGTCCTCGCGCTGCGCCCGAAGGTCATCGCCGACGGGACGGGCATCACGGTCGTGAACCCGTTCCGCGATCATCAGATCCCCTGGGGGCTGGTCCAGACGGTGGACACCGGCGACTGGGTACGCGTGCACCACGCGGCCGCCGGCGGGGCACCGGGCGGCAAGGCGCGCAGCAGCGCCTCGGCCAAGACCGTCTACTGCTGGGCGCTGTATGTGTCCGCGCGGACAAAGCGGCGGTCCGGCCGCGTCCCTACGCCCCCGCGGCGGACGGGCCTGTTCCGGACGCCCGCCGGGCTGGACGGGGCGCCGGACGGCGCACAGTCCCGGCTGCCGGAGGAGGCCAGGTACCTGGCCTCGCTGCCGGTGACCAAGGCGATAGCCGTCCGGCTGGACACCCGGGCGGGCAAGGAGCGCGCCCGGGCGCCGGAGGCCGGCGCTGGCGACGTGACGGCACGGTGGGCGTGGCCGGCGGTCGCCGCCGTGGCGGTGCCGGCGCTCGCCCTGCTCATCGTCGCCCTGAGCTGACCGGTCAGGCGTTCTCGCGGACGAACACCCGCGACCCCAGCCACAGGCACACCGCGGCCAGCCCGACCGCGACCAGCACGCCCTCCAGCATGATCGTGTTGGCGTAGTGCCCGGTGAAGGCCGAGCGCATGGCGTTGATGATGTACCGGAACGGGCTGATCCGCGCGACGCCCTGCAGCCAGCCCGGCCCGAGCGTCAGCGGCAGCATGATCCCGGACAGCAGCACCAGCGGCACCACCAGCGAGTTCAGCATCGGCGCGAACGCGTCCTCGCTCTTGACGGTCAGCGCGGTCGCGTACGATACCGACGCCAGGCCGACGGCGACCAGGACGATGAAGCCGAGGCTGAGCAGCACCGCGCTGACCGGGGCGCGCAGCCCGAACGCCACGGCGGCCAGCACCAGGATCACCGCCTGCACCACCAGCACGAGCACGTCCCGCAGCACCCGGCCCGTCATGATCGCGAGCCGGCTCACCGGGGTCACCCGGAACCGCTCGATGACGCCGGCCCGCCAGTCCGAGATGATGGCGAACCCGACGAACGTCGAGCCGAACAGCCCGAGCTGGATCAGCAGCCCCGGCACGAAGAACCTGTAGGCGCCGGCGCTGCCTGCGCTGGCCCCGGCACCGGCCGCGCCAGTGCTGCCGCCCAGCGTCCCGGCCGGGAGCTTGGTGAGCAGCGGGCCGAACAGCGCCAGGTACAGGATCGGCTGGACCAGCGCGATGATCACCCAGGCGGGGTTGCGCAGGCTGAGCCGCAGCTGCCGCCGGAAGACGACGAGCGTGTCACGGACGAACGTCATGTCGGCTACTCCTTGCTTCCGCCGCGCCCGGCGGGTTGCGGTTGCGGCTGCGGCTGCTGCTGTCCGGCGCCGGCGGCGCTGGGGGAGTCGTCCCGCAGCGACCGCCCGGTCATCGTGAGGAACACATCGTCGAGCGTCGGCCGCGACAGGTTGATCGAGTGCATGGTGACGCCCGCGTCGTCGAGGACGCGCAGCAGCGTGGGCAGTGCCTCGGCGCCGTCGAAGACGGACAAGCGCAGCGCGCCGTCGTCGGAGACGGTGATCTCCCGCACGAGCGGCTGCCGCT
Source organism: uncultured Actinomycetota bacterium (assembly GCA_963771985.1). Classification (GTDB taxonomy): domain Bacteria; phylum Actinomycetota; class Actinomycetes; order Streptosporangiales; family Streptosporangiaceae; genus Trebonia. The sequence goes on from CAVYVO010000016.1 coordinate 103,782, forward strand.
CCAGCAGCTCGCCTGCCACCTCGCGCGCGCCGTTGACCTGCAGGGTCACCACGTCCCCCGCGACACGGCGCTTGAGCTCGTCGGGCGTCCCCTCGGCCACGATCACCCCGTGGTCGATGATGAACACCCGGTCGCAGAGCGCGTCGGCCTCCTCCAGGTAGTGCGTGGTGAGAAAGACCGTCGTGCCCAGGTCCGAACGCAGCCCGCGGATGTGGTCCCACAGGTTCGACCTGCTCTGCGGGTCCAGGCCCGTGGTGGGCTCGTCAAGGAAGACGAGCGGCGGCTCGTGCACGAGCCCCAGCGCGATCTCCAGCCGCCGGCGCTGCCCGCCGGACAGCGTCTTGACCAGCCGCTTGTCGAGCCCGCTGAGATCAAGCTGGCTGGTCAGCTCCGCCGCTCGCCTGGCGGCTTCCGCCTTGTCGATGTGGTACAGGGCCGCCTGATCGAGCAGCTCCTCGCCGACCAGGCAGGCCGGGTCGGTACCGCCCATGGTCTGCCCGATCGCCTGCGGCACGTAGCCGATCCGGCGCCGCACGCCCAGCGGGTCGCGCAGCAGGTCCGCGCCGGCGACGGTGGCGCTGCCCGCGGTGGGTTCGAGCAGCGTGGTGAGCATGCGCAGCGTGGTGGTCTTGCCCGCCCCGTTCGGCCCGAGGAAGCCGACGATCTCTCCTTCGGCAACGGTCAGATCGACGCCGCGCACCGCCTCCACGGCGGCTTTGCGGCTCTTGAACGTGCGGGCGAGGCCGTGGGCCTCGATGATCGGCATGGTGATGCCCTCCGTCTGTGTCCGGTCCCCGTGAGGCTCTCTCATTATCGAGTAATATCTCGATCAGATTCAACTGATTTGCCGTCTTGATGTGGTGACGTCCGGCCGGCCGGCGCTTCATCGGCGCACGGCGGGCAGGCCGCCGCGGTCAGCGCGTCCCGGGCGGCACGTCCCCGCCGCTCCGCGTTCCCGCCGAGCGGCGCGCCGCCGGCCAGCAGCTTGTCGAACTCGTCGTGCCAGCGCACCTCGGTCTCGATGTGCATCTCGCCGCGCCGCATGGCGGCCGATTCGATCGGGCTCAGGTATCCCCTCGCGACCCCGCGTTCCCGCTCCGCGGCGAGTTCCCTGCCGGAGATGGCGAGCCGGTCCCGCCGCGCGCGCAAGGCGTCTCGCAGCTCATCGCGGTCGATGTCGTCGAGCGCGAAGATCAGCGCCACGCCCAGCGCGTTCGGCCCCGGCGCCGTCTCCGCGAGCGCATGCTCCCGCAGGCCGCCGAGCTCGAGCCTGCCCTCCTCCGTGATCGCGTACACGGTCCGCGCCGGGCGGCGCCCGACCTGTTCGGTGCGCAGCGCCTCGACCAGTCCCTCCCGCTCCATCGCGCGCAGCTCCCGGTAGAGCGCCCCGACGCTCACCCCGCCCCACTCGCCGACGTCGGTCACGTCGGCGAGCCGCCGGATCTGATGCCCGTGCTGCGGCCCGTACCTGGCGAGCGTGCCAAGCACCATCAACCGCGTGAGATTCATGAGATTAGTATCATGAGACTAATCTCATGCTGTCAAATAATTTTGCCCGGCCCCCCGCCCCCCGGACCCCGCCCCCCGCACCCGGCCGCCGCCCGCCCTAACCGCCCGCCCGCGGGACCGCCCGCCCGCGGGACCGCCCGCCCGCGGGACCGCCCGCCCGCGGGACCGCCCGCCCGCGGGACCGCCCGCCCGCGGGACCGCCCGCCCGCGGGACCGCCCGCCCGCGGGGCCGCCCGTCGCCCGCCTCCACCCACCGTCCCCGCCCGTAACCGTCGCCCGTCGACCACGCGTCGGCCGCCGCTCCTGCCTTTCTTTCGTCCGAACGGAAGGTGGCGCCTCCGTGAGCGCCAATGCACTCCCGCGGACCCGCGCCCCGATCCCACCGGAGAGACCTCACATCCGGAACCCCGTGACTCGCGCCGTTTAGCCGACGTTGATCACGGTTTCCTGGGTGCGTCCGCCGCCACTGTAACCGTCCGTGACTGTCGATTGCACAGCTAGCGCGATGATCTCGAAAACATTTTTCTCAACGTTAATAATTCATTCTATAGCAACGAAAACTCTTCGCGATCATGGCCGACTGCGCCGGAAGTCCACAGCGAGGCGCGCGAAACGGTCACACTCTGTAGCAAACCGGCCCGTTATGTCTCTAATGTCCGAATTCGTGTGGCGCGAGCTTGCCGACAAGGGGAGCCGACGGCCGACCAAGATCAACCTTTGCTAAGCGGCATCGTGCCCGGATAGGGCTTAATACGAACATTTCGCCGCGACCGGTCAGACTTCCTCGCCGCGATCCTGGGCAGGCGAGAGGAGTGGCACCCGTGGCTGCCGTGACGAGAAGCGACCCGCATCGCGGTGCATGGCGGGCTCAGTCCACGGAGATCGTGACCGGCTCCTCGGCGGGCGCGGGCAGGCGCTCGGGGAGCGGCGGCGGGGTGCCGCCGAACTCGGGGCACAGCGCCTTGTGGCGGCACCAGTCGCACAGTTTGCCCGGGCGCGCCCGCCAGTCGCCGGCGTCGCGCGCCTTCTTGATCGCCTGCCAGAGCGCCTCCAGCTTGCGCTCCGTCGCGCGCAGGTCCGCATCGTCGGGGGAATACCGCAGCACCTCGCCGTCCGACAGGTACATCAGCTGCAGCATGCGCGGGATCACGCCGCGTACCCGCCAGATCACCAGCGCGTAGAACTTCATCTGGAACAGCGCGCTGGCCTCGTAGGCCTCCCTCGGCACCTTGCCCGTCTTGTAGTCGACGATCCGGATGTCGCCGGCCGGGGTCATGTCCAGCCTGTCGATGTACCCGCGCAGCCGCAGGCCCGAGTCCAGCTCGGTCTCGACATAGCATTCCCGCTCAGCGGGCTCCAGCCGCCGGGGGTCTTCCAGCGTGAAATAACCGTCGAGAGCGGCGGAAGCATCGTGAAGCCAACGCGTCCGTTCGGCTTCGTCGGGAAAGAGCGCCGCCAGATCAGGGTTAGCGGCGGACAACCGGTCCCACTCGGGCAGCAGCATGTCGCGGGCGGACGCCGGGGTCCGCCCGGCCGCGGGCCGGTCGAACAGCCGCTCGAGGACCGCGTGCACCAGCGTGCCGCGCGCTGTCGCCGGTGTCGGCGGCTCCGGGATCCGGTCGATCACCCGGAACCGGTAGAGCAGCGGGCACGTCATGAAATCGGCGGCGCGCGACGGCGACAGCGCCGATGGCGGGTCGCCTGCCGGGCCGAAGTCAGCGGGGGTCGATGGGTCCGTCGTTGGGTCCACAGCGCAACCGTAGTGCGGGGCACCGACATTCCGCAGGGCTCCGCAGTCATCCGGCGAGGGTGAGCAGAGGCCGCGAATGCACGTAGCATCGGTGATGTGGCAAGTGGACAGGAGGAGCAGCCGGAAAAGCGCGCGCAGCCGGGCATCGTGGTGGCGCGCCCGTTCGGTATCCCCGTGTACGTGTCGCCGTACTGGTTCGTCATCGCCGGCGTGTTCATCGTCATTTACGCCAATGACCTCAGCAGTACGCTGCACGGCAACACGAGGTACCTCGTCGCGGCCGCGTTCGTGGTCCTGCTCTACCTGTCCGTGCTCGTGCACGAGCTGAGCCACTCGGTCGTCGCGCGCGGCTACGGGCTGCCGGTGCGGCGCATCCTCCTGTACCCGCTCGGCGGCATCTCCGAGATCGAGAAGGAGCCGCAGACCCCCAGCCGCGAGTTCCTCGTGTCCGCCGCCGGGCCGGCGCTCTCGCTGCTGCTCGGCGCCGCCGGGTGGGGGCTGACCAAGGTGTTCCCGACCGGGATCGGCGGGACGCTCATCAGGCAGCTGATGGTGGCCAACATCATCGTGGGCATCTTCAACCTGCTGCCGGGCCTGCCCCTGGATGGCGGCCGGATGCTCAGGGCGGTCGTGTGGAAAATCACAAAACGCCCGGCCACCGCCACGATCGCCGCCGCCTGGGTGGGCCGGGCGCTCGCGGTCGCGCTGCTTGTGATCCCGTTCTATTCGGGGCGGCTGTCCGGCGGCAACATGGTCAGCACGCTGTGGGTGGCGGTGATCGCCGCGTTCATGTGGATCGGCGCCGGGCAGTCGATCCGCGCCACCAAGTTCCGCGAGCGGCTGCCCGAGCTCCAGGCGCGCCGCCTCGCCAGGAGGGCGATCTCGGTGCCCGCAAGCACGCCGCTGGCCGAGGCGATCCGCCAGGCCGACGAGTCCCACGCCCGGGCGGTCGTCGTCGTCGACCACGACAACAAGCCCATCGCGATCGTGAACGAGGCCGCGGTGATGGCGACGCCGCCGCAGCGCCGGCCGTGGATCGACGCCGGCTCGATGGCCAGGTCGATCGAGCCCAGCCTGGTGCTGCCCGCCGACCTGTCGGGGATGGCGCTGCTCGAGGCGATCAAGCGCGCGCCGGCCAGTGAGTACCTGCTGGTCGAGCCCTCCGGTCAGGTGTACGGGGTGCTCGCCGCGCGCGATCTCGACAGCGTGTTCGCCGGGGTCTGACGGCTTATCGGGGGTGCGGGGGTCGTCCCCCGCGAGCAGCACGGCTCGTTATCGGGGGTGCGGGGGTCGTCCCCCGCGAGCAGCACGGCTCGCTACTCTGTCCGGGTGACGCGTTCGCCGAAGACACACCGAGGGCCGTTCGCGGCCGGGGACCAGGTTCAGCTCACCGATCCCAAGGGCCGCATGCACCAGATAGTCCTGCAGCCGGGCGGCACGTTCCACACCCACCGCGGCTCCCTGCGGCACGACGACCTCATCGGCGCTCCCGAGGGCAGCGTGGTGACCGCGGCGGGCGGCACGGCCTACGTGGCGCTGCGGCCCCTGCTGGCGGACTACACGCTCGCGATGAAGCGCGGCGCCACCATCGTGTACCCGAAGGACGCCGCGCAGATCCTCGCGTACGCCGACATCTTCCCGGGCGCGCGGGTGCTCGAGGCGGGAGCCGGGTCCGGCGCGCTGTCCTGCTGGCTGCTGCGCGCGATCGGGCCCGAAGGGCAGCTCGTCTCGTTCGAGGCCCGGGCCGACTTCGCCGAGATCGCCCGGGGGAACGTGTCCCGGTTCTACGGCGAGGCGCCGCCGCAGTGGCGGCTGACGACCGGGCCGCTGAACGCCGCGGACGCCGGCGAGCCCGCGTCGTTCGACCGTGTGATCTTGGACATGCTCGCGCCCTGGGAGTGCGTCCCCGACGCGGCGGCCGCGCTCATCGGCGGCGGGCTGATCTGCTGTTACGTGGCCACCACGACGCAGCTGTCCCGGGTGGTGGAGGAGTTGCGCGCCCACGGCGGGTTCTTCGAGCCGGCCGCCTGGGAGACGCTCGTGCGCGGCTGGCACGTGGATGGCCTCGCGGTGCGGCCGGATCATCGTATGATCGGCCACACCGGCTTCCTGGTGACCGCGCGCCGGCTGGCCGACGGGGTGACCGCGCCGCCGCGCCGGCGCCGCCCGGCCAAAGGCGCGCACCCCGAGGACGCGCACCCCGAGGACGCGCACCCCGAGGACGCGCACCCAGCGGACGCGCACCCAGCGGACGCGCGCCCGGAGGAGGACCCCCAGCCAGACCCCCAGCCAGCTTCAGATTAATTGGCTACACTACGCGATGGAAGTATAACTCTACGGTCACATTATGGTTAGTGACCTGCGGTTTACCTGCTTGAAACGTAAGAAGTGAGTAATCGAATACGCGTCGGGAATGTTTGGAGCAGGCCACCAGATAGGTAAGGTCGAGGTAGTTCATGCTCCCCGGGAGGAGGTGAGGGGCCGTGGCAGCTAGGGATGATGGCGGGCGGGCTTCGCGGCACGAGGATGAGGTGAGCAGCCTTACCGCGCAGATCTCCTTCCTCGATGAGGAGATCGCGGTGCTGCGCAGGAGGCTCGCCGATTCACCACGCCAGGTCCGCTTGCTTGAGGAACGGCTCCGCGAGACGGAGGCCAGCCTGACGTCGGTCACCGCGCAGAACGAGCGGCTGGCGTCGACGTTGCGCGAAGCCAGGGACCAGATCGTGGCCCTGAAGGAAGAGGTCGACAGGCTCGCGCAGCCGCCGTCGGGCTTCGGCGTGTTCCTCGCCGCGTGCGAGGACAACACGGCCGATGTGTTCACCGGCGGCCGCAAGATGCGGGTCAACGTCAGCCCGAACGTCGACCTGGAAGGGCTCCGGCCCGGCCAGGAGGTCGTGCTCAACGAGGCGCTCAACATCGTCATCGCGCAGGGTTATGAGACCGCCGGCGAGGTCGTGATGCTCAAGGAGGTGCTCGCCGACGGCGAGCGCGCCCTGGTCATCTCGCACGCCGACGAGGAGCGGATCGTCCGGCTCGCCGCCCCGCTGCTCGACCAGGTGCTGCGCGGCGGCGACTCGCTGCTGCTGGAACCGCGGTCCGGCTACGTCTACGAGCGGATCCCGAAGGCCGAGGTCGAGGAGCTCATCCTCGAAGAGGTCCCGGACATCTCCTACCACGACATCGGCGGCCTGTCCTCGCAGATCGAGCAGATCCGCGACGCCATCGAGCTGCCGTACCTGCACGCGGACCTGTTCCGCGAGCACCAGCTGCGCCCGCCCAAGGGCGTCCTGCTCTACGGCCCGCCCGGCTGCGGCAAGACGCTCATCGCCAAGGCCGTGGCCAACTCCCTCGCCAAGCAGGTCGCGGCGAAGACCGCCGCGGACGCGGCCGCGGGCAACGGCGGCAAGAAGGCCGAGGGGAAGAGCTTCTTCCTCAACATCAAGGGCCCCGAGCTGCTCAACAAGTACGTCGGCGAGACCGAGCGGCACATCAGGCTCGTCTTCCAGCGGGCCCGCGAGAAGGCCAGCGAGGGCCAGCCGGTGATCGTGTTCTTCGACGAGATGGACTCGATCTTCCGCACCCGCGGGTCCGGCGTCTCCTCCGACGTGGAGAACACGATCGTCCCGCAGCTGCTGAGCGAGATCGACGGCGTGGAAGGCCTGGAGAACGTCATCGTCATCGGCGCCTCCAACCGCGAGGACATGATCGACCCGGCGATCCTGCGGCCCGGCCGCCTGGACGTCAAGATCAAGATCGAGCGGCCGGACGCCGAGGCGGCCAAGGACATCTTCTCCAAGTACGTCCTGACCGAGCTGCCGCTGCACCCCGACGACGTGGGCGAGCACGGCGGCTCGAAGCAGTCGACGGTGGACGCCATGATCCAGCGGGTCGTGGAGCGGATGTACAGCGAGTCCGAGGAGAACCGCTTCCTCGAGGTCACTTACGCGAACGGCGACAAGGAAGTCCTGTACTTCAAGGACTTCAACTCCGGCGCCATGATCGAGAACATCGTGGCCCGCGCCAAGCAGATGGCCATCAAGGAGTTCCTCGAGACCGGGCAGAAGGGCATCAGGGTCATCCACCTGCTGAACGCCTGCGTGGACGAGTTCAGCGAGAACGAGGACCTGCCCAACACCACCAACCCGGACGACTGGGCGCGCATCTCCGGCAAGAAGGGCGAGCGCATCGTCTACATCCGAACCCTTGTCTCGGGCAAGCAGGGCACCGAGGCCGGCCGGTCCATCGACACGGTCGCGAACACCGGTCAGTACCTCTAAAGGCACGAGTAAGCCATTGGGTCACGAGCAGGACGTGCCGGCAGACGATGGTGTCAGCCGGCACTACGCTGAACAACTATGAGCGTGCTGCGGGTTATGGGCACCGAGACCGAGTACGGCATCGCCGTGCCGGGTCAGCCGGGTGCCAACGCTATGGTGACGTCATCGCAGATCGTCAACGCCTACCAGGCCGCCACGGCAGCCCGGGCGCGGCGCGCCCGCTGGGACTTCGAGGAGGAGAACCCGCTGCGCGATGCCCGCGGGTTCGACCTCGCCAGAGAAGCGGCGGACTCTACCCAGCTCACCGACGAGGACCTAGGGCTGGCGAACGTCATCCTCACCAACGGGGCGCGGCTGTACGTGGACCACGCGCACCCCGAGTACTCGGCACCTGAGTGCACGAACCCGCTGTCGGTGGTCATCTGGGACAAGGCCGGCGAGCGGATCATGGCCGAGGCGGCGGCCAAGGCCGCCACCGTGCCCGGCAGCCACGGCATCCAGCTGTACAAGAACAACACCGACAACAAGGGCGCGTCCTACGGCTGCCACGAGAACTACCTCATGCGCCGGTCGACGCCCTTCGCCGACATCGTGCGGTACCTGACCCCGTTCTTCGTCACCCGCCAGGTGGTCTGCGGCGCGGGCCGGGTGGGGATCGGCGCCGACGGACGCGGCACGGGGTTCCAGGTCAGCCAGCGGGCCGACTTCTTCGAGGTCGAGGTGGGCCTCGAGACCACGCTGAAACGCCCGATCATCAACACGCGCGACGAGCCGCACGCAGACCCGGAGAAGTACCGGCGGCTGCACGTGATCATCGGCGACGCGAACATGAGCGAGGTGGCCACCTACCTGAAGACGGGCACCACCGCGCTGGTGCTCGCGATGATCGAGGACAAGTTCCTCAACGGCGACCTCTCGCTCGAACGCGCCGGTCGCGGACCTGCGCGCGACCTCGCACGACCCGTCGCTCAAACACCTGGTGACGCTGCGGGACGGCCGGAAGATGACGGCCGTGCAGCTGCAGACCGAGTATCTCGAGCATGCCCGCAAGTACGTCGAGGACAAGTTCGGCGCCGACGTGGACGAGATGACCACCGACGTGCTGAACCGCTGGGAGTCGGTACTCGGCCGGCTGGCCGACGACCCCATGCAGCTGTCCCGCGAGCTGGACTGGGTGGCCAAGCTCGAGCTCCTCGAGGGCTATCGCCGCCGGGACGGCCTCGGCTGGGACCATCCCAAGCTGCAGCTCTTCGACCTGCAGTACTCCGACGTCCGGCCCGACCGCGGGCTGTACAACCGGCTGGCCGCCCGCGGCCGCATGGTCCGGATGACCGACGAGGACGCGATCAGCTGGGCGATCGACAACCCGCCCGAGGACACCAGGGCCTACTTCCGCGGCCGGTGCCTGCGGCAGTACGCGGACTCGGTAGCCGCCGCCTCGTGGGACTCAGTGATCTTCGACATACCCGGCCGGGAGTCGCTGCAGCGGGTCCCGACGCTCGAGCCCCTCCGCGGCACGCGCGCGCATGTCGGCCAGCTGCTCGACCGCTGCCGGACCGCCGGCGACCTCGTGGCCGCGCTCACCGCCCAGGAGTAGCGACTTGGTACCAATGCCGCGCCGGAGGATTGGGCGGGACTCGCGCGGGCGACGATAACGTTGGAGCTGTCGGGGGGTCATCCCCCGGAATGACGGAGGTACCAGGATGGCAACGAGTAAGGACACCGGAGGCCAGCGGCAAGGGACGCGGCGCGCCGAGGAGACCGAGGAAGACCAGGCGGCCTCGGCCGACGAGGTCAAGGAGCGCCACGAGAAGCTGTCCGACGACGTGGACGCGATCCTCGACGAGATCGACGAGGTGCTCGAGGAGAACGCCGAGGAGTTCGTCCGCTCCTACGTCCAGAAGGGCGGCCAGTGAGGCCTGCCCGCGGTTCGCGGTAGGCGAAAGCACCGCGGCACGGCGGCTGTACATTCACATTCCGAACGGACGGTAGTGTCTGCTCAAGAAGATCAGACTGTGCGGGCCGGCTGGTTTGTGCCGACAAGGAGAAGAGGCGGCGGCGTGGGCGGGTATTTCGACGGTACGGTAAGGCAGTCGGCGGCGTTCATGGCGGCGCGGATCCCTTCGTTCACGGATTTCCTCGCCTCCTACGCCCCGGACCTGCTGCCGGGGATCCGCGGCCTGGGCTCGCTGCCCGCCCCCGCGGGCGGCGGCGGTGCCAGCGACATCATCAAGGACCTCCCGCACGCCACCACGATCGTGGCCGCGGCCTGCGAGCGCGGCGTGGTCATCGCGGGCGACCGGCGGTCCACGGCCGGCAACATGATCGCCAAGCGGGACGTGGAGAAGGTCTTCCGCAGCGACGAGTTCTCGGCGATGGGGATCGCGGGCGTGGCGAGCGTGGGCCTGGAGTTCGTCCGGCTGTTCCAGGTCGAGCTCGAGCACTACGAGAAGATGGAAGGCCGTTCGCTGTCCCTGGAGGGCAAGGCGAACCGCCTCGCGACGATGATCCGGGGCAATCTCGGCGGCGCCATGCAGGGCCTGGCCGTGGTCCCGCTGTTCATCGGCTACGACGAGGAGACCGGCACCGGGCGGATCTTCAGCTACGACGTGGCCGGCGGCCCCTACGAAGAGCACCGCTACCACTCGATCGGCTCGGGCTCGGTGTTCGCCAAGAGCGCGCTGAAGAAGCTGTACCGCGACGACCTGCCGGTGAACGATGCGGTGCTCGCCTGCGTGCAGGCGCTGTACGACGCCGCCGATGACGACTCGGCCACCGGCGGGCCCGACATCCCCCGGCGGATCTACTCGGTCATCGTCACGATCACCGAGGACGGCCTCCGGCGCCTGCCGGAACCGGAGTCCGCCGAGTACGCGCAGCGGGTCGTGGAGAGCCGGATGCGCTCGCCGGACGGCCCGAACGCCCCGCTGCTGACCACCAGCTAAGCCGCTACCCCCGATCCAGACCCTCCCCGATGACGACGAAGAGCAAAGGAAGCGCCCGCGGTGTCCATGCCGTTTTACGTGTCGCCCGAACAGGTCATGCGTGACAAGGCCGACTACGCGCGCAAAGGCGTCGCGCGCGGCCGCAGCTGTGTGGCGCTGCAGTACGCGGGCGGCATCCTGATGGTGGCGCCCAACGCCTCCAGCGCGCTGCACAAGATCAGCGAGATCTACGACCGGATCGCGTTCGCCGCGGTGGGCCGGTACAACGAGTACGAGACCCTGCGCAAGGCCGGCGTCACGTATGCCGACATCACCGGGTACCAGTTCGACCGGGGTGACGTCACGGCGCGTGGCATCGCGAACTGGTACGCGCAGCAGCTCGGCACCATCTTCACCGACAGCAACAAGCCGTTCGAGGTGGAGATCGTGGTCGCCGAGGTCGGCAACACGCCGGACAGCGACCAGATCTACCGGATCACGTTCGACGGTTCGGTTTCCGATGAGCCGGGTTTCGTCGCCTTCGGCGGCCAGGCCGACCAGATCGCGGCCGCGCTCAAGGAGCGGTTCTCCGACGGGATGTCGCTGACCGAGGCGCTCGGCACCGCCCTGGCCGCCCTGGCCGCCCCGTCGACGGGCTCGTCGTCGTCCTCGAACTCGACCGCCGCGCAGGGGAACGGTGCCCAGACCGAGCTGGCCGCTGCCCAGCTTGAGGTCGCGATCCTGGACCGCGCCCGCGCGCACCGCACGTTCCGCCGCCTGCGCGGCGCCCGCCTCGAGGAACTGCTCGCCGAAAGCCGCTCCGCGCCGGCCGCGCCGGCCGCGCCGGAAAGCAAGGACGCGGCCACTTCCGCCCCAGAATCCCGGGTCGGCGACGAGCCCCCCACCGGCCCCGCCCCAGGCGGCCGCGACGGCACCCCGCTCTAGCCTCTAGGCGCCTTCCTGCCCGGTGTACTCGGTGAACGCGAGCGTCACGTTGTGCCCGCCGAAGCCGAACGCGTTGTTCAGCACCGCCATCGGGCCGGCTTCCGGCCGGGGCGAGAGCGGACGCGCCTTGGTGGCGACGTCGATGGTCACCTCGTCGTCCAGGTCCTCCAGGTTGATGGTCGGCGGCGCCGTCCGGTCCCGCAGCGCGAGGATCGCGGCCACCGACTCGATCGCGCCGGCCCCGCCGAGCAGGTGGCCGGTCATGGACTTGGTCGCGGACACCACGACATCCGACGCCGCGGCACCCAGCGCGGACTGCAGGGCCCGTGCCTCCAGCGGGTCGCCCTCCGGCGTAGAGGTGGCGTGCGCGTTGACGTGCACCACCTGCGCCGGGGAGATCCCCGCGTCCCGCAGCGCCGCGGAGATCGCGAACGAGACCCCGGCCCCGTCCGGCGACCCGTGCGAGATGTGGTAGGCGTCGGCGGAGTACCCCGCGCCCGCCGCCACCGCGTAGATCCGTGCCCCGCGCGCGACAGCGTGGGAGAGGGACTCCAGGATCACCACGCCCGCGCCCTCGCCGAGCACGAACCCGTCCCGTCCCTTGTCGAACGGCCGGGAGGCCCGGGCAGGCTCGTCGTTGCGGGTGGACATGGCGCGCATCACGGCGAACGCGGCGATGTTCAGGGCCATGATCGCGGCTTCCGTGCCGCCGGCCACGACGACGTCGGCGCGGCCGGAGCGGATCATGTCGATGCCGTACCCGATCGTCTCGGCACCGGACGCGCAGGCGCTCACGAGCGCGTGCGCCCCGGCCTTCGCGCCGAACTCGATGCTGATCCAGCCGGCCGCGCCGTTGGGCATCAGCATCGGGACGGTGAAGGGCGAGATGCGGTCCCAGCCCCTCTCGCGCAGCGTGTCGTAGCCCTTGAGGGTGGACCCGATGCCGCCGATGCCGCTGGTGACCGCCACGCCGAGCCGCCACGGGTCGACCGTGGGCGATCCCGCGTCGGCCCAGGCCTCGCGGGCCGCGACGAGCGCGAGCTGCTCGCACCGGTCCATCCGGCGCGCCTGGACCCGGCCGACGGTGGCCACCGGGTCAGACGCGGCCGGCGCGGCGATCTTCACCGGAAGCGAGTCCGCCCAGTCCTCGGTTATGCGGCGGACGCCGCTGGTTCCTTCGAGCATCGCTGACCAGGTGGACGCGACATCACCGCCGAGCGGCGTGGTCGCGCCGAGCCCGGTGACGACGACGCTGACCCGATCGTTGCTGCTCACTGCGACCTCCGCAAACGCACAAAGGGACTGACACGGACTCCTGACGGGACGTCAGGAGTTCTTGCTCACGAAATTGACGACGTCCTGGACCGTCTTGAGGTCCTTGAGCTGCTCGTCCGGGATCTCGACGCCGAACTTGTCCTGCGCGGCGACGGCGATCTCGACCATGGACAGCGAATCGATGTCGAGGTCGTCGACGAAGTTCTTGTCCGGCGTCACCTCGTCGGCGGGCACGCCGGCGATCTCGTCGATGATCTCCGCGAGCCCGGTGAGAATCTCCTGGTCAGTCACTATTTCTCCTCTGTGTTGAAGCGATTGTGTTGAAGCGATCGGCCCCGCGAATGAGGGCGTGCACCACTATCGGCGCGGCTCAGGGTACCGTGATCACCTGGGCGGCGTAGGACAGCCCGGCACCGAATCCGAGCAGCAGCGCCGGCGTGCCCGGCTGCAGCCGTCCCTGCTCGGCCATCCGGGACAGCGCGAGGGGGATCGACGCCGACGAGGTGTTCCCGGCGTGCACGATGTCGTCGGCGACCCGCTCACGCGGGATGCCGAGCTTGCGGGCGATGGCCTCGATGATGCGCAGGTTCGCCTGGTGGGGGATGAACGCCGAGATGTCGGCGGGCGTCACGCCCGCCCGCGTGCACGCCTCGAGCGCCACCGGGTGCATCGCCGTCGTCGCCCACCGGAACACGGCCTGGCCGTCCTGCCTCATCGCCCCGGTCCGCCCGGTGACCGTGATCTTGTGCCCCTGGTCCCCGGCGCTGCCCCAGACGACCGGCCCGATACCCGGCAGTTCGCCGTCGGCGCTCGGCCCGACCACCGCGGCCCCGGCGCCGTCGGCGAAGATGATGCACGTCGACCGGTCGGTCCAGTCGACCCACGAGGTCATCTTCTCTGACCCGATCACCAGGACGTTCCGCGCGCTTCCCGCGAGCACCGCGTGCGACGCCGTGCCGAGGGCGTAGCAGAACCCAGCGCACGCCGCGTTCAGGTCGAACGCGCCCGGCGCCGCGATGCCCAGCCGGGAGGCGACCGTGGCGGAGACGCTAGGCATCGGCACCACGGGGCTGCATGTCGCGACGATCACCAGGTCGATGGCCGACGGGGCGAGCCCGCTCGCGGCGAGGGCCTTCGCCCCCGCGGCCTCGGCCATGTCCGTGACGGTCTCGTCGTCGGCGGCGACCCGTCGGCTCTCGATCCCGACCCGCGCCCTGATCCACTCGTCGCTGGTGTCGACGATCTTGGCCAGGTCGTCGTTCGTGACCACCTTGTCCGGCTGGTATCCGCCGAACGCGAGTATCCGCGCGCCCCCGGCCATCACGCCTGCTCCTTCGGCGCGGCGTGCGCCGCGATGAGCTCGCGCGCGGCGTCGAGCTGGTCCGGGGTCTTGAGTGCGAGCAGTTCGACGCCCGGCAGGGCGCGCCTGGCCAGCCCGGCGAGCGTGCCGCCGGGCGTGAGCTCGATCAGGGCGGTCACCCCGATGCCGGACATCGTCTCCATGCACAGGTCCCAGCGGACCGGGGCGGCGACCTGGGCGACGATCCGCTCCGCCCAGTCCGGCCCGGAGGCGACGACGGCGCCGTCGGCGTTGGACAGCAGCATGATCGCGGGATCCTTGACGACGACGCCGGTCGCCGCCTGCGAGAGGACCTCGACGGCCGGGGCCATGTGCGGGGTGTGGAAGGCGCCCGCGACCCGCAGGGGCCGCAGCCGGGCGCCCGCGGGCGGGTTAGCGGCGAACGCCTCGAGCTGCCGAAGCCTGCCGCCCGCCACGATCTGCCCGGCGCCGTTGATGTTCGCCGATGTGAGCCCGGCCGCGGCGACAGCCGCGAGCACGGCCGCCTCGTCCCCCCCGAGCACCGCGATCATTCCGGTCGGTTCAGCGGCCGTGGCGGCGGCCATGGCTTCACCCCGCATCTGGGTCAGCCGGATCGCGTCGGCGGGGCTCAGGACGCCGGCGATCGCGCCGGCGGCTAGTTCGCCAACGCTGTGCCCGGCGGCGGCGTCGGGCTCGCCGAGCAGCCCGGCGACCGCGAGCGCCGCCGCGACCAGCAGCGGCTGCGCGACGGACGTGTCGGTGATCTCTTCTGCGCTGGCGGTCGTGCCGAGCCTGATCAGGTCACGGCCGGCCAGCTCCGACCAGGAGCCGATCTGTTCGGCGAGGCCGGGGAGTTCGAGCCAAGGGGAGAGGAAACCCGGGGTCTGCGCGCCCTGCCCAGGCGCGGTGAAGATCAGCACGCTGTTAACCTTGCCCTGTAGATGTCCGCCACATCGATAACGAACTTTACGAAGTTGTCAACCGATAATCTGTACATTACCTCTAAAAACCGTTCACCCAGGTGTCACCACCTAGTCACATCCGGCACCCCGCCCTTTGGCCGCCGCGCCCGTTCCCGCGCTCCCCCCTCGGCCCCGCCGCGCGCTCCCGCCGAGGCTCCCGCGCCCGAACCATGATAGCGAAACCTTTTCCGCGCTATACCGCTGAAAAACCTACGTTTAAACGTATTCTCGCGATCACGGCACTGTCCAGCGGGCGGATGACCCAGAACAGGCGGCCTGAGGTGCGAGAACGCCGAACTCGAAGAGGCCATTGCCGCCGCCGGGAGCTCCGCGCGGAATAACCGCCATTTCCGGACCGCGGCCCGCCATGATCGCGAAGACCTTTTTCTTGATGTAAATAATTCATCTTATACGTACTAATCCTTTTCGCGATCATGAAATTGCTCTCGCGTGACCGCGGTCCCGGAGGCTGAGGGGATTGCCGTGGCCGGTGGGATCAGCCGCGACGGGCGGCGAGGCGGCCCAGGATGATCGCTACCCACAGCGTGAAGCCGTCCCGGCCGACCGAGGGGGTGTACTCGGCGAGTTCGGCGACCCGGCGCAGGCGGTAGCGGACCGTGTTGGGGTGGACGAACAGCATCCGGGCCGTCGCCTCCAGGGACGACCCTTGCTCCAGGTAGGTGGTGAGCGTGTCGAGAAGCGCCGGGCCGCCGGCGAGCAGCGGCTCGTACACCTCCGCGATCAGGACCTGCGCCGCGTCGGCGTCCCCGTCCAGCGCCCGCTCGGGCAGCAGCTCGTACGCGCTCGTCGGGCGCGGCGCGTCCGGCCAGGCGGGCGCCGCCCGCAGCCCGGCGAGCGCCGCCCGCGCCGAGAAAGACGCCGAGCGCAGGTCCTCCACCAGCGGCCCCACCACCACCGGGCCGGGGCCGAACCGGCCGGCCAGCTTCTCGGCCGCGGCCATCGGGTCGTCGGTGCCGCCGAGCACCACGATCAGCCTGCTGCCCTGCACGCCGGCCAGCAGGTCGAGCCGCGCCCGGCGAGCCTGCGCGCGCAGGTCGTCGATGACCGGCTCGGCCTCCTCGCCGTCGATGCTGCCCGCGATCACCGAGACGGGGGAGGAGGACCAGTTCAGCGCCGACGCCCATGAGTTGAGCGTCTCCTGCCCCTCGCCGCGCACCAGGGAGTCGACGACGAGCGCCTCGAGACGGGCGTCCCAGGCGCCGCGTGCCTCGGCGTTGCGCGCGTACACCTGCGCCGCGCTGAACGCGATCTCCCGCGCGTAGATCAGCACCGCCTCGCGCAGCTCGGCCTCGGCGCCCGGCGCGGCCAGGGCGTCCACCTGGGTCTCCACCACGTCGATGATCACCCGGACCATCTCTACGGCGTGCTGCAGGCGGACCGCCCGCGCCAGCTCACGGGGGGCGGTGCCGAAGACCTCGGTGACAGCCGGCCGCGGCCGTTCGGGATGCTTGATCCAGTCGATGAACGCGGCGATGCCCGCCTGCGCGACCAGGCCCAGCCACGACCGGTTCTCCGCCGACATCTTGCGGTACCACGGCAGCCGCTCGTCCATCGCCGCGATCGCCGCGGTGCCGAGCGCCCCCATCGACCGCTCGATCCGCTGCACGGTCTCCGGATGCACCCGGGCCGACGCGTCAGCGCTGCCGTCGTCGTCCCTCTTGCCCTGCGGTTTCGCCTGCATCCTCCTAGACTCGCACAGGCCGCCGCCGCCGCAAGCCGCCGCGGCCCCGCGGCGGCTAGCCGAGGGCCTCCGAGACCGGGAGGTCCAGCTTGTACTTGGCGATCGCCTGGGCGGGCAGCGAGGCGTCCACGGCCCCGGAGCGCGCCAGCTCCCATAGCACCGCCAGCGTGATCGACTCCGCGTCCACGTGGAAGAACCGGCGGGCGGCCGGCCGCGTGTCGGAGAAGCCGAACCCGTCGGTGCCCAGCGACGTGTACGGCCGCGGCACCCAGCGGGCGATCTGGTCCGGCACGGCGCGCATCCAGTCCGAGACAGCCACCACCGGCCTGGAATCGCCAGCCAAGGCTGACGTGACGTACGGCACCCGCGGCTCGGCGTCCGGGTGCAGCAGGTTGTGCGACTCGCAGGCCAGCGCGTCGCGGCGCAGCTCGGTCCACGAGGTCGCCGACCACACGTCCGCCGCGACTCCCCAGTCGGCGGCCAGCAGTTTCTGCGCAGAAAGCGCCCACGGCATCGCCACGCCCGAGGCGAGAATCGAGGCCGCCGCCACAGGCGCGCCGGTACGTTCAGAAGACGAAAGAGCAGGAGCGGCCGCATAGCGGTACAAGCCCCGCAGGATTCCCTCTTCCAGACCGTCCACCGAAGGCGCCGGCGGCTGCGGGTACGGCTCGTTGTAGACGGTGAGGTAGTAGAAGATGTTCTCCCCGTCCGGGTGCTCCAGCGTGGCGTCGTACATCCGCCGCAGGGCGTCGCGAAGGATCACCGACACCTCGTACGCCCAGGCCGGGTCGTAGGACACGCAGGCCTCCGACACCGACGCCAGCAGCTGCGAGTGCCCGTCGTTGTGCTGCAGGCCCTCGCCGGTCAGCGTGGTCCGCCCGGCGGTCGCCCCCAGCAGGAACCCGCGCCCGAGCTGGTCGCCGAGCGCCCACATCTGGTCACCGGTGCGCTGCCAGCCGAACATCGAGTAGAACACGTACACCGGGATCATGTGCGTCCCGTGGGTGGCGTACGAGGTGCCCGCCGCGACCACCGACCCCATCGCGCCGGCCTCGCTGATGCCCTCGTGGAGGATCTGGCCCTGTTCGGACTCCTTGTAGGACAGGAGCAGGTTGCGGTCAACCGCCTCGTAGGTCTGGCCGAACGGAGAGTAGATCTTCGCCGTCGGGAACAGCGAGTCCATGCCGAACGTCCGCGCCTCGTCCGGGATCACCGGCACGAACCGGTCGCCGATGACCGGGTCCTTCATCAGGTCCTTCAGGATCCGGACGAACGCCATCGTCGTCGCGACGGACTGCTTGCCCGACCCCTTCATGTACTCCTCGTAGACGGAGGAAGGCGGCTGCGGCAGCGGCTTGGCGCGCACGACCCGGCGGGGCAGGACGCCGCCCAGGGCAGCCCGCCGCTCCTTCATGTACTGGATTTCGTCGGAGTCCTCACCGGGGTGGTAGTACGGCGGCAGCCCGTCGTCGGGGCCCTCCAGCGCGGAGTCCGGGATCGGCAGGTACAGCCGGTCGCGGAACTCCTTGAGCTCGGCGAGCGTGAGCTTCTTCATCTGGTGGGTGGCGTTGCGCGCCTCGAAGTCCTTGCCGAGCGTCCAGCCCTTGATCGTGTGCGTGAGGATCACGGTCGGCTGGCCGACGTGCTCGCGCGCGGCCTTGAACGCCGCGTACACCTTCCGGTAGTCGTGGCCCCCGCGGGAAAGCGAACGCAGCTCGTCGTCCGACAGGTGCTCGACCATCTTGCGCAGCCGCGGGTCGGAGCCGAAGAAGTGCTCCCTGATGTACGCGCCGGATTCCACGCTGTAGGTCTGGAACTGGCCGTCCGGCGTGGTGTTCATCTTGTTGACCAGCACGCCGTCGGTGTCCTGTGCCAGCAGCGGGTCCCAGTCACGGCCCCAGATGACCTTGATCACATTCCATCCGGCACCGCGGAAGAACGCCTCGAGCTCCTGGATGATCTTGCCGTTGCCGCGTACCGGGCCATCGAGCCGCTGCAGGTTGCAGTTGATCACGAACGTGAGGTTGTCGAGTTCCTCGCGGGCGGCCAGGCCGATCGCGCCGAGGGCCTCCGGCTCGTCCGTCTCGCCGTCGCCGAGGAACGCCCACACGTGCGAGCGGGACGTGTCGTGCAGCTCGCGGGCGAGCAGGTACCGGTTGAACCGCGCCTGGTAGATGGCGTTCAACGGCCCGAGGCCCATGGACACCGTGGGGAATTCCCAGAAGTCCGGCATCAGCCGGGGGTGCGGGTAGGACGGCAGCCCGCCGCCCGGGTGCGACAGCTCCTGCCGGAACCCGTCGAGCTGGGACTGTGACAAGCGCCCCTCGAGGAACGCCCGCGCGTAGATGCCCGGCGCCGCATGCCCCTGGAAGAACACCTGGTCGCCGGATTCCCCGTGGTCCTTGCCGTGGAAGAAGTGGTTGAACCCGACCTCGTACAGCGAGGCCGCGGAGGCATACGTGGCGATATGCCCGCCTACGCCCATTCCGGGACGGTTCGCCCGGGACACCATGATCGCGGCGTTCCA
Source organism: uncultured Actinomycetota bacterium (assembly GCA_963771985.1). Lineage (GTDB taxonomy): Bacteria > Actinomycetota > Actinomycetes > Streptosporangiales > Streptosporangiaceae > Trebonia. Next base: position 122,974 of record CAVYVO010000016.1, read on the forward strand.
CCGGATATAGGCACGGATGCGCCGTTCGACATGCTCGTCGCCCGGGAACCAGGGCTCGCGCTCGGGCGGGATCGTGTTGATGTAGTCGGTGCTGCGCAGGCCGGGGACCCCGACCTGCTGCTCGCGCGCCCGCTCGAGCAGGCGCAGCATAAGGTAGCGGGCCCGCCCGCGACCGCGAGTGCGTGTCACGGAGTCGAAGGAATCGATCCACTCCCGCGTCTCGTCCGGGTCGATGTCCGGGAGCTGCGTGGGTAGCCCGTCGCTGATAATCGAGTAACGCTGGCGTCCGGAAGCCACGGGGTAGCCTCGCCTTCCGCAGTTCGGCGGCTGTTGGCCGCGGTAGTTCGTCTAGCTTGTCCAGACCAATCGTCGTACGAGTCGGCCGGATTTTCATCTCTACCAAACGGTAACTGTTCCCGCTCTGTGCGGTGGTTCGCGGGGCACTCAGAGGTGACCGGCGCGACCAGCCCCAAGTCGCGGAAATCAACCCTACCGGTTACCTTACGTGTCAGCGGAGGCTCCCAGGCCTCGCGGGAAGGTCAATATATGGCGGCTGTTTTCAGCCGTGGGCAGATTGCCACTTGCGCGCGGAGCCGACCCAGTGTGAACTGTCCCAACAAGAAGTACTGACGCGGCCACTGACGCTCACAGCGGCTGAGGGGCGCGGGGAAGGATTCAGGAGGAACGTCAGTGAGCGCGACCGCGCGCCAGGCGCAGGATGAACGCGGCCAAGCCGAGCGCCTTGGTATCAAGCCGGGCCAGGTAGTGCAGGAACTCGGCTATGACAAGGATTGCGACGAGCAGCTGCGCGGCGCGATCAAGGCGATCGAGGGCGTCGAGTTCGTCGATGAGGACTACGACGACGTCGTCGATGTGGTCCTGATGTGGTGGCGGGAGGATGACGGAGACCTCGTGGACGCGCTGGTCGACGCCTCGCCGCCGCTGGCCGATGGGGGGTATATCTGGCTGCTCACGCCCAAGGCGGGCAGGCCGGGCCATGTCGAGCCGAGCGACATCGGCGAGGCGGCCCCCACCGCCGGGCTGGCACAGACGTCCAGCGTGAGCGCTGGCCGGGACTGGTCAGGCTCGCGGCTGGTGGCGCCTAAAGCTCGCCGCTGACCTGCCGCGAGATCGCCGCCGATCCGCCGCCCCCCGCTGCTGTTGCCTCTTATCCCGAACGGGCGGTGGTGTCTGCCCGCGCGCCCAGGTGGCAGACTTAGGCGTGACGGGCGTACAGCGCGGGCCCGGCCCGCGCGAAGGTCCGTTTCCTATTGGCACAAACCAGCCGGCGTTGAGAGGATTCAGGCATGGCAGTTGAGATCGGGGACGAGGCCCCCGACTTCGAGCTTCCCGACCAGCACGGGACGCCGGTGAAGCTCTCCAGCTTCCGCGGCAGCAAGAACGTGGTCGTGGTGTTCTACCCGCTGGCGTTCAGCCCGGTGTGCAGCGGCGAGCTGTGCGCGATGCGGGAAGATTTCCCCGAGGCGAACGCCGACGACGTGGAGCTGCTCACGGTGTCGGTGGACTCCTTCTTCGCGCACCGCGCCTGGGCCGACGCGGAGAACTTCCAGTTCTCGCTCCTCGCCGACTTCTGGCCGCACGGCGCGGTCGCGAAGGCGTACGGGGTGTTCGACGAAGGCCGCGGGCTCGCCATCCGCGGCACGTTCGTCATCGACAAGGAAGGCATCGTGCGCTGGAAGGTGGTCAACCCCATCCCGCAGGCGCGCGACATCGCCGACTACCAGAAGGCGCTCGCCGCCCTCGGGTGAGTTCGCTGGCGTTACCCCTTTGTGCACGGGGAGGGGATGAGGTGCCGTGTTACCGGTGCGGCACGCGGCAGGTGGACCCGGAAGCCGGGAAGAGCAGCACGTGGCGCCGCGGCGTGGTCCGCGAGCATCAGGTGCTCATCTGCCCCGCCTGCCAGCCGTCCGCGCTCGCGGACCTTTCACGGTGCCCCCGTTGCGGAAGCACCCACCTGATCAGGCGGCTGGACCAGGTCGAATGCCTGGACTGCCGCCTGACCAGGGACGCCGAACCCGAAGCCCCGCCCCCCGGCCCGTCCGCTCCCGGCCCCGCCAGCGACCTGGCCGCCGAGGTAGCCCAGGCCCTCGAACGCCTCCTCCGCGACCGCTGACCAGCAGACTCCTCACCGGCAGACTCCTCACCGGCAGACTCCTCACCGGCAGACTCCTCACCGGCAGACTCCTCACCAGCAGACTCCTCACCAGCAGACTCCTCACCAGCAGCCGCATCCCCGCCCCAGCCCGCGCCACCGCTCCAGCCCGCGCCACCGCCCCACCGCCGCTCGAACCCCACCGCGCCCCCCGGACACGCCCGCCCCACCCGCCGCACTCCGTACGGCCGGATCCCCGGACTCCCGGCCACGCCCCTCCCATCACCTCAGCCACTGCTGTCGCATACACGAACCCTGTTTCGAAGATGATGGATCGCTATGCACACTCTGGCGTGCACTTCGATCCATTATCTTGCGCGGTGGCGAACGCGGCCCCTGGTCCGGCATGCCGCCTCGGGATTGAAACGGTCTGCGGCCCGTGACCGCCCGGGTCGGGCAGCTGTCCTGGCACCATGCCTCTCGGGAGTGCGCTAAATTCCGGCCGGCTGAGAATCGACCTGTGGCCGTCTGCGGGTGCGGCGCCGATCGGCCCCTGCCCACGCGAACCGGTAAGTTCGCCCGGCGGGAGGGTTGCCGATGTGGTCTGTGAGACGGAGGGTGTCCGCGTCAGGGCTCGCAACGGGCCTGGCCGGGGTAGGGGAGACGGGGCGTCCTAGGCCTTCGCGGCGTCCAAGGCGGCCCGGACGATGCTGTCGGTGTCGATGCCGTGGTAGCGGTACACGTCGTCGAGGGCCCCCGACTGGCCGAACGCGGTGACGCCCAGCGTCACGCACGGCACCCGGTTGACCGTCCCGAGGAACGCCAGCGTGTGCGGGTGCCCGTCGAGAACGGTCACCATCGGCGCGGCGCGCTCCGCCGGGAAGACCTGGTCAAGGATCCATGCCGGGCCGTCCGGGTCGGCGCCCTGGCGGGCGCGCAGGGCGCGGAACAGCAGGTCCGGGCTGGTGACGCACACGACGTCGGCGGCGACCCCGGCCGCCGAGAGCCGCTCGGCGGCGGCGAGCGCCTCCACAGCCATGACGCCCATCGCGACGATGGTCACGCCCGGCCTGCCGGAGGCGCGGCGCAGCAGGTAACCGCCCGCCACCACCTGTCGGCGCCGGCGCTCCCGCGCCGCCGGGTCGGCGGGGACCATGGCGAGCGTCTGGTCGACCGGGCGGGTGGACAGCCGCAGGTACGCGGAGCTGCCGCCGGGCCGGCCCAGCAGGCCCAGGCTCGCGAGCAGCGTCCACTCGGCGTCGATCGCGAACGCTGGCTCGTAGCTCACGCAGCCCGGCTGCTCCAGGCCGATCGACGGGGTGATGATCGACTGGTGCGCACCTCCCTCCGGCGCGAGCGAGACGCCGGACGGCGTGCCCACCAGGATCGACTGCCCGCCCGCGTAGATCCCGAACGACCATGGCTCGAGCGTCCGCCCGACGAACGGGTCGTACAGCACGCCGATCGGCAGCAGCGGCTCGCCCCACCGGGACCACGTCGCGCCGAGCTCGCCGAGCAGCCCGGCCAGGTTCGTCTCGGCGATGCCCAGCTCGATGTGCTGCCCGGCGGGACGCTCCCGCCAGTGCACGATCGTCTCGGCGTCGTCGGCGAACCAGTCCCGCCGGTCGGCGACCGACCAGACGCCGACCTTGTTCACCCAGCCGGCGAGGTTCGTGGACAGGCTCACGTCTGGGCTGACGGTGACCACCCGCCGCGCCGCCTCGGGCGCCGACCGGGTCAGGTCGAGCAGTACCCGGCCCAGCGCGGCCTGGGTGGTCATGGTGCCCGACGGCGTGCGGCCGAAGTCGGCCGGCACCTCGGGCGGCGGCGCCGCCGGCACCGGGTCGCGGCTCAGCCGGCGCGCCGCCTGCGCGCACAGCTGGCCGGGCTCGCCAGCCGGGGGGAACCGGGCCCACGGATTCGCGGCGTCGGCGCCGAGAGCGTCCGCGAGCTTGGTCATCTGCGCGGCGGTGAGCAGCGCGGAATGGTTCTGCGGGTGTCCTTGCGTGGGCAGCCCGTACCCCTTGATCGTGTAGGCGAAGATCACCGTCGGCCGCGAGTCGTCGATCCGCGTGAACGCCTCGTCGAGGGACGCCAGGTCGTGGCCGGCCAGGTTGCGGATCGCGGCGAGCAGCGTGGTGTCATCCAGCCCGGCGACGAGATCGCGCAGGCCGGCGTCCGCTCCGGGCAGCCGCTCGCGCAGCTCCGCCGGGCCGCAGCGCAGCAGCCGCTGGTACTCCGGGTTCGGCATGTCGTCGATGCGGCGGCGCAGCGCCTCGCCCCCGGGCCGGGTGAATAGCGAGGTCAGCAGCTGCCCGTACTTGAGCGTGAGGACCTGCCAGCCGGCCGCGCCGAACATGCCCTGCAGCCGTCCTGCCGCGATGTTCGGCACTACCCGGTCCAGGGACTGCCGGTTGAGGTCGATGATCCAGGTGAGCTCGCCGAGTTCGGTGACGCCCGGGTCGAGGATCGCTTCCCAGACCGCGCCCTCATCCAGTTCGGCGTCGCCGACCAGCGAGTACTGCCTGCCCAGCCCTGGGCCGCCGGGACCGGCCGCGCCGGACAGGCCCGCCGTGTACCGGCGCGCGATCGCGCCCCAGATCGGCGCGGTCGCGCCGATCCCCACGGACCCGGTCGAGTAGTCGACCGGGTCCGGGTCCTTGGCGCGGCTCGGGTAGCTCTGCAGCCCGCCGAACTCCCGCAGCGTCGTCAGGTACTTCTCGTCAAGCTCGCCGAGCAGGTAGTTGATCGCGTGCAGGACCGGCGACGCGTGCGGCTTGACCGATACCCGGTCCGCGGGCCGCAGGTGCCGGAACCACAGCGACGTCATGATCGACACCAGCGAGGCGGACGAGGCCTGGTGCCCGCCCACCTTCAGCCCGGACGGGTTCGGCCGTACCCGGTTGGCGTGGTGCACGATCGCGGTGGACAGCCACAGGACCCGCCGCTCGATCTCCTCGAGCGGGTCCGTACGCCCGCGCGGCGGCCCGGACGTCTGCGCGACGGAAGTGGTCATGTGATCACGCTCCTCCCTACACCGGATTGTGGCATCTCAATGCGGGGCGCTCTGCTTCCCCCGCTCGCCTCCGGCCGCCTTCACGTGCCGTCTTCCCTCGTCGCTCGTCCCTCGTCGCCGGCGCTCCTCACTCCTCAGTCCAGACGGCACGGCGGGCTTTGGCTCGCGGGTACTGGTGTCGGGGGTGTCAGGGCAGGGGCGGTACCGCGTTGTCGCGGGCGACCTGCGCGTAGAAGGCGGAGCTGGCTTTCGGGATCCTCCGCTGGGTGGCGAAGTCGACGAAGACGATCCCGAACCGTTTCTGGTATCCGTATGCCCATTCGAAGTTGTCGAGCAGCGACCAGACGAAGTAGCCGGACAGGGTGGCGCCGTCCCGGGCGGCGCGGGCTGCCGCGTCCAAGTGCAGGTGCAGGTAGCGGACCCGTTCCAGGTCGTTGACGATGCCTTCGGGGGTGAGGTAGTCCTCGGCGGCGCAGCCGTTCTCGGTGACGTACAGCGGCAGGCCCGGGGCGTCCTTGGCCAGGCGCATCAGCAGTTCGTAGAGGCCGTCGGGGTCGATGGGCCAGCCCATCGGGGTTTCCTCCATGCCGTCGGGCCGGTACTGGACGGCGCCGGCGATGCCGGGCAGCGGCGGGTCTTCGTGCCGCTTGAGCTGGTGCGGGTCGCCGGCCCGCAGGTGCGCGGGGAAGTAGTAGTTGACGCCGAGGAAGTCGAGCGGGGCGGCGATCGTCTCCATGTCGCCGGGCCGGATGAGATCGGCGGGGGGCAGCAGTTCGGGGAGGGCGTGCCCGGGGTACCGGCCGTTGATCACCGGCTCGAGGAACACGCCGTTGAGGCTGGCGTCGGTGATCAGCCGGGCTTCCTCGATGAGCTCGGCGGACTGCGGCGAGACGCGCACGGGCTGGAAGTTGAGCGTGATGCCCACCTCGGCGAAGGAGGGCAGCACGGAGCGGAGCGCCTGTGTCGCCAGGCCGTGCCCGAGCAGCAGGTGGTGCGTGGTCGCGGCGGCCGCGGCCAGGTCCGTCAGGCCGGGGGCGTGCACGCCGGCGCGGTAGCCGTGATGGGCGACAACCCCCGGCTCGTTCATGGTGATCCACCGCGCGACCCGGTCACCCAGCGCCTCGCCGACGACGGCGGCGTAGTCCGCGAACCGGAGCGCGACGTCACGCGACGGCCAGCCGCCCGCGTCCTGCAGCGCCTGCGGAAGATCCCAGTGGTAGAGCGTCGCCATGGCGGCGATACCGCGCTCGCCGAGCGCGTCGACGAGCGCGCGGTAGTAGTCGAGGCCTGCCTGGTTGACCGTGCCGGCGCCGTCCGGGAACACCCGCGGCCAGGAGATCGAGAACCGGTAGGCGCCGAGGCCGAGCGATTTGATCAGGTCAGCGTCCTGGGGATAGCGCCGGTAGGAGTCGCAGGCGATGTCCCCGGTGTCCCCGCCGCGGACCTTGCCAGGCGTGTGGCTGAACGTGTCCCAGACCGAGGGCCCCTTCCCGTCGGCGTTTGGCGCTCCCTCGATCTGGTACGCGGCTGTCGCAGCGCCCCACACGAACCCGGCCGGGAAGGCAAGCGGCTCGCGGGGCGACGTTCCTATGGTCATGAATTCCTCCTTGACGCCGCCGGGCAGAACTGGCAAGGAACCGCCCGGCCGCAGCCCATGGGCTGCGGCCGGGCTTACACCTCTGCCACCGCTACGTGGTCGGCCTCAGGCGCAGCACAGTGATCTCGTTGAACGGGATGGTGGGCTCGCCGGGGGCGTACGGATCAGACGGCGACGGCCAGCCGGTGAACTTGCTGGTGTTGTACTCGAACCACGCCACCCCGTAGAACAGCGGGATGACCGGCAGTTGCGTCGCGACGATCTTCTCCATGCCGACGACGTCGTTGAGCTGCGTCGCGGTGTCGGTCGTGCTGGCGAACTGCTTCAGGTCGGCCTCGGCCTGGGAGTTGTAGTACCGCTCGTAGTCCCCGGTCGCGGTCTTGCCGACCGGGGCGGTCAGGTTGGTGTCCAGCCAGTTGTCGTAGAGGTAATACGGTGTCGGGCCGCCGTTGCCCCAGTGCGCGATCGCCTGGAAGTTACCGGTGGCCAGGTCGGTGGTCCACTTCTGGACCGAGGTGCCGTTCACGGTCACGTCCATGCCGACCTGCTTCAGTTCCTGCGCCATGATCTGGTCGTCGGTGATGAAGTCGGTGTAGGCGGACGGGTCCTCGATAGAAAAGGCGAGCGTCTTGCCGTTCAGCTGGAAGTAGCCGTTGCTGCCCATCTTCCAGCCCGCGGCCTCGAGGACCTGCTTGGCCTTGGCGGGGTCGTAGGCGGCGGCGTAACCCGAGGTCGCCGGCGTGACGTAGCTCTGGTCGAGCGGCAACGTAATGCCGGTCAGCGAGCCGGCGCCCTGCACCGGCGGCTGCTGGTAGTCCTCGCCGACGTCGGAGACGGTCGTCCGGTCGACGCCGTAGGAGATGGCTTCCCGCACGGCGAGGTTGTTCAGCGGGAAAGTCGTGAGGTTGGGGATCAGCGTCTCGGTCTGCAGCGGCGCGTCCCAGTAGTGGTTGGTGGACGAGTCCTTGCCCACCCATTCTGTCGTGATGTTCTGCACGAAGTTGCCGGCCCAGTCCAGGGTCCCCTGCTCCAGCGCGAGGTTGGCGCTCGTGTTGGAGTCGTAGGCGGGGAACTCCAGCTTGGCTATGTGCGCCTCGCCCTGCCAGTAATTCGGGTTCCTGGTCAAGATCACGGCCTGCGGCGAGAACGAGGACAGAACGTATGGCCCGGTGCCGACCGGGTTGCTGTCGGCGTAGGTGGCCGGGTTGCCCACCTTGCTCCAGACGCCCTCGGGAATCATCGGCGTGTCGCCGATGTAGTACAGCAGCGTGTACACCGGCGAGGTGAAGTTGACTACCAGGGTGGTCGGGTTCGGGGCCGACGCGCTGGCGATTGGCAGCCCGTCGGTGTTGATCGCGGGGTTCGCCTTCATCAGGTTGAACTCCCACGCGGCACTGCTGGCGTTGAACGCCTCGCCGTTGGTGAACTTCACACCGCTGCGCAGGGTGAACGTGATCGTCTTGCCGCTGTTGGACCACGTGTAAGCGGTCGCCAGCCAGGGATAGGTCACGCCCGGCTTGAGCAGGTCAAACTGCATCAGCGGGTCGTAGATCATGTTAGTGGCGCCGAGGATATTGTCCGCGCTGGTCGAGGAGAACGGGTTGAAGTCCTGGCTCACGGGACCCGATGGGCTGCTCTCCATCACGAGCGTGGAGGCGGCGGCCGACGATGCCGACGAGGTCGACGAAGTTGACGGGGTCGACGAGCCGCACGCGGCCAGCCCCAGCGCGCTAACGGCGCACAGCATGGCTGCGAGCGTCGTCTTCTTTCTCATGATTGCTCCGCGTATCAGGCCGGCAAGTTGCCGGCGGTTGAACTATCGGTTGCATCCTTGTATTCGGCGTGGCGAAGCCAGCAGGCCGCCACATGGCCCTCGCCCACCGGTATGTCCGGCGGTTGCTGCTCGGAGCAGATCGGCATGGCGTGGGGGCATCGAGGGTGGAACCGGCAGCCCGAGGGCGGTGTGATCAGGCTCGGGGCCGACCCCCGGGCCTGGATCGCCTGCGGACCTGGCCGTTCCGGATCGGGCGCGGCGTCAAGCAGCAGCTGGGTATACGGGTGTGCAGGATTAGCGGTCACCTCCAGACTCGGCCCGGACTCGACGACGCGGCCGGCGTACATGACGGTCATGGTGTCGGCGAAGTACCTGGCAGATGCGATGTCATGGGTGACGTAGAGAATCGCCAGGCCTTCGACGTCGCGCAGCTCGCCGAGCAGGTTGAGGACGCCGAGCCGGATCGAGACGTCCAGCATGGAGACCGGCTCGTCGGCGAGCAGCACGGTCGGCCCCACGGCAAGGGCCCGCGCGATGGCGACTCGCTGCCGCTGGCCGCCGGACAGCTCGTGCGGCAGCTTGTCCGCGAACTGCCCGGGGGGCTCCAGCTTGACCCGGGACAGCAGTGCCTCTATGGCCGCGTTCACCTCGCGCTTGCCGCGCGCCCGGTGGTGGATTCGCAGCGGCCGGGACAGGTGGTACCGAACGCTGTGAATCGGGTTCAGCGAGGCGAACGGGTCCTGGAACACGATCTGCACCCGGCGGCGGTACTTGCGCATCTTCCGGCCCGACGCCGGCTTGCCGTCCAGCACGATCGTGCCCCTGGTCGGCTTGATCAGCTGGGCGAGCATCCGCGCCACCGTAGTCTTGCCGGAACCGCTCTCGCCCACCACCGCGGTGACCCGGCCTGCCTCGAGCGTCAGGTCCACGTCCTCGCAGGCATGCACGACGCCGCGGACCCGCCTCTTCCCGCGTTCCGGCCGGGAGCGCACCCGGAAATGCTTGGTGAGCCCGCGTGCTTCCAGGACAGGCGCGCCTCGCGGCCGGCCGCTGGCCGGCACCGCGGACATGCCCGTGCTCGTGTCGGTCATCGCGGGCCTCCGGACGATTCGGGCGCGGCGGGCAACGGCGCGCTGCCGGCCAGGCGACGGGAGCGGCCGTCCGGTTCCGGCGCGGCGAGCTCGTCGGGCAGCTTGCCCTCCTCGTCGTGTAGCCAGCAGGCGACGAGGCGGCGGGAGTCGGCCGCGATCGCCGGGCTGGTGAGCTCCGGGACCTGCTGCGTGCAGCGCGGCAGCGCGTAGCGGCAGCGGGGGCGGAATGCGCAACCGTCCGGCAGCTTCCGCATGTCTGGCGGCGAGCCGGGGATGCCGGTCATCACCTTGCGCTCGCCGTGCAGCGAGGGGAACGAGTCGAGCAGCGCGGCACTGTACGGATGGCGCGGTGCGCGGAACAGCCGCCGCGCGGGAGCTGACTCGACGATCCGCCCGGCGTACATGATCGCGATGGTGTCGGCCAGCTCGATCAGCAGCGACAGGTCGTGGGTGATGAACAGCACGGAGAATCCGAGCTGGTCGCGCAGCTCGATCACCTGCTCCGTGATCTGCCGCTGGGTGACGACGTTCCAGGGCAGTTGTGGGCTCGTCCATGATCACGACCTGCGGATCGAGTGCCAGCGCCATCGCGATCATCACGCGCTGCTTCATGCCGCCCGACAGCTCGTGCGGAAAGCTGCGCAGCCGGTCCGCGCTGATGCCGACGAGCTTGAGCAGTTCGGCGGCCCGCTCCAGGCGCTCGCGCTTGCCCGCATGCGGAAGATGGGCGGCGAGGGTGTCGGTGAGCTGGGCCTGCACGGTCAGCACCGGATTCAGCGAGTTCATCGCGGACTGGAAGACGATCGCCACATCGCGCCAGCGCAGGCCGCGCAGGGTCTCCGCGGAAGCGTCGAGGATGTCGATGGCGAAGTCCGGGCGCTCAGCGTTGGGCCGGAACAGCACGCTGCCGCCGGTGATGATCCCGGGCTGGCGGAGCAGCCGGGTCGCCCCGTAGGCGAGCGTCGACTTTCCGCTCCCGCTCTCACCGGCAAGGCCGACGACCTCGCCGCGGTGCAGCGTCAGGTCCGTATCGATCACGGCGTGCACGGCCTGGGCGCCGCGGCCGTAATCCACGGAGAACCTGCGGATCTCCAGCACCGGCTCCCCGGCATGGGCCAGCGTCCCCGTCGGCGCGCTCACCTGGTCCTCCGTCCCGAGGTGTCCGTATCTGCGCCAACCGTGTCCGCGCCAACCGCGACAGCCACCGCGTTCGGCCGGTTCGCCCGCACCGGGGTGATGCCCTGCTGCCTGCTGGCGGCACGCAGTTCCCGGCGGCTTATCCCGGCCGCGCGCAGCCGCGGGTTGATGAACTCGTCGATGCCGAAGTTCAGCATCACCAGCGCGAGGAGAACAAAGGCGACGGCGAGGCCGGGCGGCACGTACCACCACCACGCGCCGCTGGTTATGGCCTCGTTGTTCTCCGCGTAGTAGAGCATGGTTCCCCAGCTCCAGGTGTTGATGTCACCGAAGCCGAGGAAGACCAGCGCGACGTAGAAGGAGATCGCGCCGATGACCGTGTAAAGGAAGCTCGTGGCGACGACGGCGACCTCGTTCGGCAGGATCTCGAACAGGATGATCCGCAAGTTCGACTCGCCGGTGGCCTTGGCGGCCTGCACGAAGTCCTGTTGCCGGAACGCCAGGGTCTGCGCGCGGAGCACCCGCGCGCCCCAGGCCCAGCCGACGACGGCGAGCACGAGCGCGATGACCCACGAGCTCGCGTGCGGCACGTAGCTGGTCAGCACGATCAGCAGCGGAAGGCCCGGGATCACCAGGAAGATGTTGCACAGCAGGGACAGCAGTTCCCCGGCGCTGCCGGCGAAGTAGCCGGCGCTGACGCCTATTACGATCGAGAGCACGGTCGCGATCACGCCGGCCACGAAGCCGATCACGAGCGTCGACCGGGTCCCGACGAGAAGCTGGGACAGCACGTCCTGGCCGGTCTGCGTGGTGCCCAGCCAGTGCGCCGCCGACGGCGGCTGAAGCACAGCCGCCGTGATCGCTGACGGGTCGTAGGGCGCCATCGTCGGTCCGAAGATCGCGATGACCACGAACACGCCGAAGATGACGAGGCCCGCGGTCACCCACCGCGACCGGCCGATCCAGGCCCAGGGCCGTGCCCTGGCGGCGGGCTTCGGCGCGAGCTGGTCGAGGTCGGCGACGGTCCCCAGGTTAACGACCATCGGTCAGGCCTCCTGCCGCGCTCGCGGATCGAGCAGCACGTAGACGAGGTTGGCGATGAAGTTCGCGGCGAGCACGGCCAGCGTGATAACCAGGAAGATCGCCTCCATCAGGGGGTAGTCCTCGTTGTTCACCGCGCTGAGCAGCACGTAGCCGATGCCGGGATAGGAGAAGACCAGCTCGACGAGCAGCGCGCCGGAGACGACGAGCCCGAGCGCCACGGCAAAGCTGGCGAAGTTCGGCAAGATCGCGTTCCGCGCCGCGTACATGATCATGACGCGGCGCTGGGATATGCCCTTGGCCTGCGCGACGAGCACGTAGTCCTGGTCCAGGGTGGTGACCATCACGTTGCGCTCGCCAACCATCCAGCCGGACATGGACGCCGCCACGATCGTGGCGGCCGGCAGCAGCGCGTGATAGCTCGCGCTGGCAAGGAAGCTCGCGTTGAGCCCCGGCGTCAGGCCCGCCGTGTAGCCGCCGGAGACCGGGAACCAGCCGAGTCTCACGGCGAAGATATCGATCGCCACAAGCCCGAGCCAGAAGTACGGCAGGGCCTGCAGGAACGCGGTCGTGGGCAGCGCGACGTCCAGCCATGATCCGCGCCGCCAGGCCGCGAGGGTCCCGATGACCGTCCCGACGACGAAGGCGATGATCGTCGACATCCCGACCAGCCCGATCGTCCACGGCAGCGCGCCCGCGATCACGCTTGCCACGGTGGACGGGTAATAAGTGATCGAGATGCCGAGGTTGCCATGGAGAAGCTGACCCCAGTACTGGAAGTACTGCGTCAGCAGCGAACTGTTTGAGTTCAGGCCGAACGCGACGGCCAGGGTGTGGTACAGGCCCGGCGAGACCGGGCCCTGCGCGGACAGTCGGCTCACCAGAATCTCGACCGGGTTGCCGGGCATCAAGCGGGGGATGAAGAAGTTCATGGTGATCGCCGCCCACGCGGTCACCAGGTAGAAGCCGAAGCGCCGAGCCAGGAAGCTCATCTGGCACCCTTCTCCCTAAGAACCTTGACGGCTTCCTCAGCCGCTCGGCGATCGTCTGGATTAGCTCTTACCTGTGCGGGTGGGGCACCGGGCACCCCTCAGTCACACAGAAATGTTTCGACGTGCCGTCATCTTAGAAACGGCCGCGTTACCGGTCAAGACCCAAGTTTTTGCATGGATTTAACCGATAGTCAGCAGCCATCGAAGGCCTGCTTGGCCAGCTTTGAGCCTGGTCTTGCCCGCTAATTCGTACATTCCGCATATCGCGATCTGCTAACGGCAAGGCTACGATACCCGTACGATAACTTTCGATATCCGTTCGAAGACCCAATGCTGCGGACCTCAGGCCAGGCTGGGAAGGTGATGAGACGTGGCGCTTTCCGATCGGCGCTCCCGCGACGGCAGGCCGCTGCGGGCAACGCTTGCCGAGATAGCAGCCGAGGCGGGGGTCTCGCTGCCCACGGTCTCCAAGGTCGTGAACGGGCACGCCGACGTCGCGGCGACGACGAGGGCGCGGATAGAGCAGCTGCTCGGCGAACGCCGCTACCGGCACCCAGGCATCCGCAGGGGCCGGCACGCAGGCCTCATCGACGTGGTCTTCAACGGGCTGGACAGCCCGTGGGCGGTCGAGATCCTGCGCGGGGTGGAGGAGTGGTGCTCGGCCAACGGCGTGGCCGTCGCCGTCTCCGCGGTACGCCGCGGCAGCGCCAGGCCCGCTAGCTGGACCAGCGCGCTGGCCAGCCACGACACCGATGGGGTTCTCCTGGTCACCTCGAAGCTGACTGCCCGCCAGGTGCGCCAGCTACGCGAGGAAGATATCCCGCTCGTGGTCATCGACCCGGTCAACCTGCCGGAGCCTGACCTGCCGGGCGTCGGCACGACCAACTGGGCCGGCGGCATCGCGGCCACCGACCACCTGATCGGGTGCGGGCACACCCGCATCGCCGCCATCGGGGGCCCGGAGAGCTACCTGTGCAGTCATGCCCGTATCGACGGCTACCGGTCGGCGCTGGAGCGTGCGGGCCTGAAGTACGACCCGGCACTCGTCCGGCACGGCGACTTCCATTACGAGGGCGGGTTCTTGCGGGCCGACTCGCTGCTCGATCTCGCCGACCCGCCCACTGCCATCTTCGCCGGCAGCGACCAGCAGGCCCTCGGCGTGTACGAGGCGGCCCGCCAGCGCGGCCTGCGCGTCCCGCAGGATCTGAGCGTCGTCGGCTTTGACGACCTGCCCATGTCCCAGTGGTCCTCGCCCCCGCTGACGACGGTCCGCCAGCCGCTCGCCGAGATGGGCGCTATCGCGGCCGAGATGCTCGGGACTCTCGTCGAGGGCCTCACGCTGTCGAACCGCCGAATAGAAATGGCCACCGAACTCGTCGTGCGGGGGTCGACGGCCCCGCCGTCTTCCAGTTTAGGAAACTTTCGAACATTTTCCGTCAAAGCAGGCGTGCGGACCGCCCGAGAGGTCAGCCCCCGTTTCGGTGATGTTATGGCATCGACTCGCGGAACTGGCGATACGATCGCGCATAGGTGACTCTTGCCCGATGGTGCATTACGATTTCGTGATCGAAAGAATCTCGAAGCCTAGCAGGTGACACGGTTGGCCGATAGGACCGTTTTGTCCGGTGAGCAGGGTAGCGACGGTTCGGCCGAGCGCCGTACGACGCTCGCCGCCATCGCAGCCGACGCCGGTGTCTCGATCCCCACCGTATCGAAGGTGGTCAACGGCCGGCCCGATGTCGCGCCGACCACCCGCGCCCGGGTGGAGCGGCTGCTCGACGAACACAACTACTCGCGGGGCGGCCTGCGGCGGCACCGCCACTCGGGACTGATCGACATCGTGTTCAACGGGCTGGACAGCCCATGGGCGGTCGAGATCCTGCGCGGCGTGGTGGAATGGGCGGCCATCCATTCCACGGGCGTCGCGGTGTCGTCGGTGCGGCACGGGAACACCCGGCCGGCGAGCTGGACGAGCGCCCTGGCCAGCCACGACACCGACGGCGTGATCCTCGTGACGTCCGAGCTGACCGGCGCCCAGCTCGGGCAGCTGCGCAGCGCGGGCATCCCGCTCGTGGTCATCGACCCGGTCAACCCGCCGCCCCCTGACCTGCCGAGCGTCGGGGCGACCAACTGGGCCGGCGGCCTGGCCGCCGCCGAGCACCTGGTCAGCCTCGGGCACAGGCGGATCGGCGTGATCGCCGGGCCCGGCGACTACTTGTGCAGCCGGGCGAGGATCGACGGATATCGGTCCGCCCTGGAGCGGGCGGACATCCGGTTCGATCAGGCGCTGGTCCGGCACGGGGACTTCCAGCACGAGGGCGGCTTCGCCCGCGGCGGCGAGCTGCTCGACCTGCCAGAGCGGCCGACGGCCATCTTCGCCGGCAGCGACCAGCAGGCGTTCGGCGTCTACGAGGCGGCCCGGCAGCGGGAGCTGCGGATCCCGCGGGACCTGTCGGTCGTGGGATTCGACGAGCTGCCGGTCGCCAGATGGGCGTCGCCGCCGCTGACCACGGTGCGCCAGCCACTGGCCGAGATGGGGCGCGCCGCCGCGCAGATGCTCGGCGAGCTGATCGAGGGCCTGCCCCTGCGGTCCAACCGGATCGAGCTGTCGACCGAGCTCATCGTGCGCGAATCCACCGCGAAGCCCAGAGAGCCGGGGTGACTCGGCTGCTGGACGAAGCCGACCCGGCGTTACCGGCGCCGGCACCAGCAACGGTCCCCGCACCGGCAGCGACGGGGGCACGTTCGGGAAATCTTTATTTTTCATCCTGAACGGAAGGTGGCGCCTGTTCTCCCGCCACCACACAATGCCGTTTAGCACATTGTGATCATGGTTCACTGACGACGCGGGAGCCGCGTGCGTCACGTCGGACCCCACTCTGGACTCGGTCCGCCTCCGCGGGCCGGTCCGTGCGGGCGAAAAAGCCTCCGCGGGGAGGGATTCCGCGCGAACGGCCGGGATCGTCTCACGATGCGGACTCTTTCTCAGATTCTGAGACGAAATCTCATCGGCCAGCGGGTCGATCGCGCAATCGACCTGCTCTAGTGTGGTCGATTGCGCAATCGACCCGCCGCAGGTCCGGGCCGGCCTGGTGCTCGGGCCCTTCAGGAGCCGGGTCTGCTAAACGGCATTGCGCCACCACATCTGCCTCCCCCGGTGTCGGGGGAGTGGTGTTATGGGAGGGGTGGTATTGCGTTGTTGCGGGCGATTTGTGCGTAGAAGGCGGCGCTGGCTTTGGGGATGCGGTGCTGGGTGGGGAAGTCGACGTAGATGATGCCGAAGCGTTTCTGGTAGCCGTAGGCCCATTCGAAGTTGTCGAGCAGTGACCAGACGTAGTAGCCGGACAGGGGGACGCCGTCTTTGGCGGCGCGGGCGGCGGCGTCCAGGTGCAGGTGCAGGTACCTGACCCGCTCCACGTCGTTGACGACCCCCTCGGGTGTCACGTAGTCCTCGGCGGCGCAGCCGTTTTCGGTGACGTACAGCGGCAGGCCGGGTGCGTCCTTGGCCAGGCGCATCAGCAGCTCGTAGAGGCCGTCGGGGTCGACCGGCCAGCCCATCGGCGTTTGTTCCATGCCGTCGGGCCGGTAGCAGACGGCGCCGGTGATGCCGGGCAGCGGCGGGTCTTCGCCGTGTTTGAGCTGGCCGGGGTCGCCGGGGCGCAGGTGGGCGGGGAAGTAGTAGTTGACGCCGAGGAAGTCGGGCGGGGCGGCGATGGTGTCCATGTCGCCGGGGCGGATGAGGGCGGCCGGGGGCAGCAGCTGGGGGAGGGCGTGCTCGGGATACCGCCCGTTGATGACCGGTTCGAGGAAGATGCCGTTGAGGCTGGCGTCGGTGATCAGCCTGGCGTGCTCGATGCGGCCGGCGGACTCGGGGGCGACGCGGACGGGCTGGAAGTTGAGGGTGATGCCGACCTCGGCGGGCGCCGGAAGCACCGAGCGGAGCGCCTGGGCGGCCAGGCCGTGGCCGAGCAGCAGGTGGTGGGTGGCGGCGGCGGCCGCGGGGTCGGCCAGGCCGGGGGCGTGGACGCCGGCCCGGTAGCCGTGGTGGGCGACGACGCCCGGCTCGTTGAGGGTGATCCACCGGGTTACCCGGTCGCCGAGTGCCTCGCCGACGACGGCGGCGTAGTCGGCGAAGCGCAGCGCGACCTCACGCGACGGCCAGCCGCCGGCGTCCTGCAGCGCCTGGGGGAGGTCCCAGTGGTAGAGGGTGGCGGCGGCGGCGATGCCGCGCTCGCCGAGCGCGTCGAGCAGCGCGCGGTAGTAGTCCAGGCCGGCCTGGTTGACCGTGCCGCTGCCGGCCGGCAGGATCCGCGGCCAGGAGACGGAGAACCGGTAGGCGCCCAGGCCGAGTGCCGCGAGCAGGTCGGCGTCCTCGCGGTAGCGCCGGTAGGAGTCGCAGGCGATGTCCCCGGTGTCGCCGCCGCGGACCTTGCCCGGCGTGTGGCTGAAGGTGTCCCACACCGACGGGCCCTTCCCGTCAGCGTCCGCAGCGCCCTCAATCTGGTAGGCGGCGGTCGCCGCACCCCAGGTAAACCCCGCCGGAAAGGCAAGGGGGGCGTCGCTTCGTGACGTATCTGTTGTCATGGGTACTCCTTGACGCTCACTATGGCCGGGTTTAGTGTAAGCGCTTAGATTTGCTCATGTAAACGCTTACATAACCGGTAGGTTACGACGTGGTAACGCTCTATGACGTCGCGAAACACGCGGGGGTCTCTATCGCGACCGTGTCCCGCGTGCTGCACGGGCAGGACCGGGTGCGGGAGAGCACCCGCGCCCGCGTCCGCGCGGCGATCGAGGAGCTCGGATACGTGCCCGATGGCGCGGCGCAGAGCCTCGCCAGGAGCCGCAAGGACGTGATCGGCCTCGTCTGCGTTCGAGCGCGAGAAGCCGCATCACTCCGACATCGAGTCGATGAGCCTGCTCTTCTATGACGAGGTGATGCGCGGTGCCGAGGCGCGCATCCGCGAGCGCCACGGGTCCTTGCTCGTCACCTACCTGCGCGAAGACGAGAAGCTCAGCGCGCCGGTGACGGAGGACGATCCGGTGCTGCCCCGGCTGCTGGCCCTTTGCGGGAAGGTCGACGGGCTGCTCATCGCCGAAGGCGTGGTGCAGGCGCCCGTCGTGACCGGCCTGGCGAGGCGACTGCCCGTGGTGGTCGTCGCGGGCGACACCTCCCAGCGCAGCGCCGACGTCATGGCGGCTGACAACTGGTCGGGCGCGCACGCGGTGGTCACGCACCTGGTCGCCGAGCACGGCAGGCGGCGGCTGTTCCACGTCGACGGCCCGGCTAGCGCGCCGGACGCCAAGGTCAGGCGGCTGGCCATGCAGGCCGTCATCGACGCCCACCCGGGCACGGTCCTGACCGGTTCCTACAGCGGGCGGTTCAGCGTCGGCAGCGGCGAGGACGCCGCGGCGCGCCTACTCGACGCCGTCGGCTACCGCGTCGGCGGCCACTCCAGCGACCATGCTGGCGACGGGACAGGCGACGAGGCAGGCCTGCCGGACGCGATCATCTGCGCGAACGACCAGATGGCGATCGGCCTGCTGCGCGCCTTCGCGGCCCGCGGCGTGCGCGTGCCGCACGACGTGGCCGTGGTCGGCTTCGACGACATCTTCCCGGCCAGCCTGTGCGACCCGCCGCTGACCACCGTGCGCCAGCCGATCCGCGAGCTCGGCGAGCGGGCCTGCGAGCGCCTGATGGAGCGGATCGCCGACCCGTCGCTGCGCCCGAAGGTAGAGCTGCTCCCCACCGAGCTCGTCCTGCGGTCGAGCTGCGGCTGCCCGCCGGGCACCACGGCGCGGCGGCCGGTCCCGCCGCTGCAGCCTCCGAAATGCGTGCCTTCGCACCCCCTGAGGAAGGCATCACCACATGCTATGGAAACACCCCTGAAATCCATCGGAAACACATCTCCGCAACCCCCGAACGGCATCTCTCCGCAACCCCCGAACGGCATCTCTCCGCAACCCCAGAACGGCATCTCTCCGCAACCCCAGAATGGCATCTCTCCGCAAGCCCCGAATAAAGAGAGGTAGGTGGCAGCGATGCCATTTATCCTCCGCCGTATCGCGTTCTACGCGGTCGCGGCCTGGGTGGCGCTCACCCTCAACTTCTTCATCCCGCGCGCGATGCCGGGCAACGCGGTGCAGGGCATCATGTCCAAGTTCCCGGACCTGCAGCCGTCGGCCTACAAAGCGCTCGAGGCGATGCTCGGCGTGGGCCATCCCGGCTCCCTGCTCAGCCAGTACGGGAACTACCTGGATGACGTGTTCCACTTCAACTTCGGGACCGACGTCGCGAACTACCCGGCGAGCGTCTCCTCGCTGCTCGCCCAGACGATCCCGTGGACGCTGGTCCTCGTCGGCACGGCGACGGTCATCGCGTTCGCGCTCGGCACCCTGCTGGGCATCCTGGCCGGCTGGCGGCACGGCGGCTGGCTGGACCGGTGGCTGCCCGGGCTGATGTTCCTGCAGGCCATCCCCTACTTCTTCCTCGCGCTCGTGCTGCTCGAGTTCTTGGCCGTCAAGCTGCACGTGTTCCCGCTGGCGCAGGGCTACAACGGCCAGGACGTGCCCGGCTGGCACTGGGACTTCATCGTCAGCGCGGTCGACCACTCCCTCCTGCCGGCGATCACGATCGTGCTCACGTCGATAGCGGGCTGGATGCTGCAGATGCGCAACGTGATGATCACGACGCTGGGGGAGGACTACGTGGTCGCCGCGCAGGCCAAGGGGCTGTCCAGCCATCGGGTCGTGTTCACCTACGCCGCCCGCAACGCGCTGCTGCCGCAGCTGCAGGGGTTCGGGCTGGCCCTCGGCTTCGTCGTCTCCGGCGCCCTGGTGATGGAGATCGTCTTCTCCTATCCCGGCGTGGGGCTCCTGCTGCTGAACGCGGTCACCTCCACCGACTACCCGCTGATGCAGGCGATCTTCCTGGTCATCACCTTCGCGGTGCTGATCGCCAACTTCATCGTCGACCTGGCGATCGTGTTCTTCGATCCGCGCGCGCGGGCGAGGGAGGCACGATGAGCGCGCTGGCGAACGCCTGGCGTCGGCTGCCGCTCAAGGCGAAGATCGGCACAGTCCTGCTCGGCGTGTTCGTCCTCGCCGCGATCATCGGGCCGCAGGTCGCCCCGTACGACCCGTCGTACCAGAACCCGTCGCAAGCCCTGTCGCTCACGCCGCCCTCGGCGGCGCACCTGCTCGGCACCACCCAAAGCGGCCAGGATGTGTTCTCCCAGCTGCTCGTCGGCATCCGGCTGACCCTCGAGCTCGCGGTCTACGTGGGCGTGATCGCCACCGTCGTCGCGGTGATCGTCGGCGTGACCGCGGCCTTCCTCGGCGGTGTCTGGGACGAGGTGCTGTCGCTGTTCACCAACGTTTTCCTGGTCATCCCCTCCCTGCCGCTGCTGATCCTGCTGCTCGGCTACCTGCCGCAGAAGGGGCAGCTGCCCACCATCATCGTGCTGAGCGGGCTGGGCTGGCCGTGGGGCGCCCGGGTCATCAGGGCCCAGACGCTGATGATCCGCAACCGCGACTTCGTCGCCGCCTCCCGCGAGTCCGGCGAGAAGACCTGGCGGATCATCGCCTTCGAGATCATCCCGAACGAGATCAGCCTCATCGCGGCCAGCTTCGTCAACACTGTCCTGTACGCGATCGGCGCCTCGGTCGCGCTCGCCTTCATCGGGCTGGCCGACCTGAACAGCTGGTCGCTCGGCACGATGCTCTACTGGGCGCAGAGCCAGCAGGCCCTGCAGCTCGGCGCGTGGTGGTGGTTCCTGCCGCCGGGCATCGCGGTCGCGCTCATCGGCACCGCGCTGGTGCTGATGAACACCGGCATCGACGAGTTCGGCAACCCGCGGCTGCGCGACGCGCGGACCGCGACGAAGATCGCCGGCCGCCGGGTATGGCCCACCGATCCGACGCCGGTGCTCGCCGAGCTGACCGCGCGCCCCAGCCGGATGGCCGCGATCGCGGCCTCCTTCTCCCGCAGTTCGCTGCTGGATGAGAAGACCCCCGCGGCGACAGGTGGTGATGCCCGGTGAGCGCGCCGATGAGCACCCCCAGCAGCGAGCCCGCCGTCCGCGAAGCCGCGCCGGCCGGCCCGGCCGGGCCCGCGCCGGGGAGCCCCCTGCTCGAGATCACGAACCTCTCGGTCGCCTACCGGACCGCGTCCGGCGACGTCAAGGCCGTCGAGCAGGTGAACCTGTCGCTGAGCGCCGGAGAGGTCGTCGGCCTGGCGGGGGAGAGCGGCTCCGGCAAGTCGACGCTCGCCTACGGCGCCTGCCGCCTGCTCCGCCCGCCGGCGGTGGTCACCGGGGGCAGCGTGCGCTACAGCGGCCGGCGCGGCGCCGCGCCGGCCGACATCATGCAGATGCGACCGGAAGAGCTGCACAAGCTGCGGTGGAACGAGATCGCGATCGTGTTCCAGAGCGCGATGAACGCGCTGAACCCGGTGCTGCGGATCGAAGACCAGCTGCTCGACGCCATCCGCGCCCATCTCCGGCTGTCCAGGAGCGAGGCCAAGGAGAAGGCGGCCTCGCTGCTCGACCTCGTGGGCATCCCGCGGTCGCGGCTGCGCAGCTACCCGCACGAGCTGTCGGGCGGCATGCGCCAGCGCGTGATGATCGCGATGGCGCTGGCGGCCGACCCGGAGATCGTCATCATGGACGAGCCGACGACCGCGCTCGACGTCGTGGTGCAGCGGGACATCCTGGCGCAGATCGTGGAGCTCAAGCAGGCGCTCGCCTTCGCCATCCTGTTCATCACGCACGACCTGTCGCTGTTGCTGGAGCTGGCGGACCGGATCGCGGTCATGTACGCCGGGCAGCTGCTCGAGGTCGGCACCGCCGAAGAGATCAAGCGCGAGCCCTCGCACCCGTACACCAAGGGCCTGCTCTCCTCCTTCCCGTCGCTGCGCGGGCCCCGCCGCGAGCTGGCGGGCATCCCCGGCTCACCGCCAGACCTGCGCGACCCGTCGCCCGGCTGCCCGTTCATCCCGCGCTGCGGCTACGCTCGCCCGGCCTGCGCCGAGGTGGACATGGCGCTGGCGCCGGTCAGCGGCTCCGCCGACCCGTGGCACGTGACGGCGTGCCCGTTCACCGGACCGCAAACCGGTCCGGCGACCGCGCCGCAAACCATGTCAGAAACCGCCGGGCCGGAAGGAGCACGCCCATGACCGTAACCTCCGTGGCCGCGGGCCGCGGGCAGCTCGCGATGGAGGCGGCAGGCCTCACCAAGGACTTCAGGCTCGGCCGCGGCGCGACGCTGCATGCGGTCAAGGACGTCTCCTTCGGCCTGTACCGCGGCGCGGTCGTCGCGCTGGTGGGAGAGAGCGGCTCCGGCAAGTCCACGGTCGCCCGGCTGCTCGCCGGCCAGGAACGGCTGACCGCGGGGAAGATCACCCTGAACGGCGAGCCGGTCGACCTCGGCAGCATGCGGGCCTTCCGCCGCTACAAGAGCGACGTCCAGCTCGTCTTCCAGGACCCGTTCGCCTCGCTGAACCCGGTGCACACGGTCAGCTACCACCTGGAGCGCCCGGTCCGGCTGCACCAGGGGTCGAAGGTCAACGTAAAAGACAAGGTCAGGGCCCTATGCGAGCAGGTCCGGCTCACGCCTGCCGCCCAGTTTCTGCCCAAGTACCCGCACGAGCTCTCCGGCGGCCAGCGCCAGCGCGTCTCGTTCGCCCGGGCCCTGGCCGCGGAGCCGACCGTGCTGCTGGCCGACGAACCGGTCTCCATGCTGGACGTCTCCATCCGGCTTGAGATGCTGAACCTGCTCGACGACCTGTGCAAGCGCCTGGCGCTCGCGCTGCTGTACATCACCCACGACATCGCCTCCGCCCGGTACTTCGCCGACGAGGTGCTGGTGATGTACGCGGGGGAGATCGTCGAGCGGGGCCCGGCCGAAGACGTCACCCAGCAGCCCGCCCACCCCTACACGCAGCTGCTCGTCGCCTCCGCCCCCGACCCCGACAACCTGGGCAGCGCCCTGCGCTCTGTTTTCCCCGGGGGGCAAAGCCCCCCCAGACCCCCCAATGGGGGGACTGCCCGTCCCCCCAAGCCCCCCTGGCCCCCGCTTGGGGGGACTGCCCGTCCCCCCAAGCCCCCCTGGCCCCCGCGCACGGGGGGACTGTCCGTCACCCCGTTCCCCCCTGACGCGGCCAACGGGTCCGCGCCGAACGCGGCCCCCCAGGGATTCGCCGGCACCGCCCGCGCGCGGGGCGCGGCCAGCGGCCCGGCGGCGGCCGGCTGCCCGTTCAGCACCAGATGCCCGCTCGCGGTCGACAAGTGCCGCGCGGAGAACCCGCCGCTGCAGCGGCTCACCGACGTCCGCGCGGCCGCGTGCTGGCGGCTCGACGTGGCCGCGGCCGGCATCGCGCGGACGCGCCAGGCGGGCGACCCAGCTTAGCTTTCGCACTCGAGATATCAGAGAGGAAAGTCAATGTTGACGAGAAGATCAGCTACTGGCAGACGGGTCCTGGCGGTCGCGGCCGCCGGCCTGCTCGCGGCGGGACTCGGCGCCTGCTCGTCGAGTAGTTCATCATCCGGCTCGAGCACCACGTCGAGCTCCGGCACCAGCAGCGGTTCCACGAAGACCCTGGTGATGGAGAGCTCCCCGGAGAACTCGATCACGCAGGACTTCAACCCCTTCCAGCCCACGGCCGCCCCCCAGGGCATGGGCGCGACGGGGCTCATCTACGAGCCGCTGATCCAGTTCGACCTGGCCAACCCGTCGGTCTCCTACCCGTGGCTGGCCACCGCCTACAAGTGGTCAGACGGCGGCAAGTCGATCACGTTCACCATCCGCCAGAGCGTGAAGTGGAACAACGGCACCCCGCTGACCCCCGCCGACGTGGTCTTCACCTACGAGCTGATGAAGAAGAACGCGGCGATCAACCTCGGCGGCCTGGACATCTCCAGCGTGACCTCCTCCGGCGACACCGTGACGGTCACGTTCCCGACCTCGCAGTACATGAACCTGCAGCAGGTCGCCGGGGTAGCGATCCTGCCCCAGGCGGTCTGGTCCAAGGCGGGCAACCCCGCCACCTACACCGACGCCAGCCCCGTCGGCACCGGACCGTACATGCTCAGCAGCTTCACCCCCGAGGGCTTCACACTGACGAAGAACCCGTACTACTGGCAGCCGGTCTCGGTCTCGAAGGTCTACTTCCCGGTCTACACCTCGAACACCGGCGCGCTGAACGCCCTGTTCTCCGGGCAGATCGACTGGACGGGCAACTACATCCCCGGCCTGCAGAAGGAGTTCGTCAACACCAACCCCGCCTACCACCACTTCTGGGAAGCGGCGGGCGGCACGAACAGCCTGATGCCCAACCTCAACAAGTTCCCCACCAACCAGCTCCCGGTCCGGCAGGCGATCAGCCTGGCGCTCGACCGGACGCTGATCGCGTCGGAGGGTGAGGCTGGCCTGGAGAGCCCGGTGCTGAACGCGACCGGACTGACGCTCCCGACCTTCCAGGCCTGGGCGGCCCCGGTGTCGTCGCTCACCAACTCCGCCACCGCGAACGCGGCGGCCGCCAAGCAGGTGCTCCAGCAGGCGGGCTACAAGCTCGGCAGCAACGGCTTCTTCACCAAGAACGGCCAGACCGTGTCGCTGACGATCGTCGACCCCGCCTCCTACACCGACTACGCCCAGGACGACGCCCTCGCCGCGCAGCAGCTGCGGGAGGCCGGCATCGAACGCGACATTCCAGGGCCTGTCGGTGAACGCGTGGAACGCCGACGTCGCGGACGGCGACTTCCAGCTGACGATGCACTGGTCGAACGGCGGCATCACGCCGTACAACCTGTACGACGGCTGGCTGGACAGCACCCTCGCGAGCGGCTCGTCGGCCACCGGCGACTACGAGCGGCTGAACGACGCGCAGATCAACGCCGACCTGGCGAAGCTGAGCGGCGACGACACGGTCTCCGCGCAGGCCGCCGACCTGGCGCCGATCGAGAAGTACGTCGCGCAGAACCTCCCGGTGATCCCGACCACGACGGCCGCCGACTGGTTCGAGTACAACTCGCAGAACTTCGTCGGCTGGCCCACCCAGCAGGCCCCCTACGACAGCGGGCAGCCGTCCGGCACCAACAACGGTCCCGGCACCGGCAGCGACGAAGTCGTGATCCTGCACCTCAAGCCGCGGTCTTAACCGCGTCCCGCGCGTATCGGCCTGGTGTCTCCCCCCCGCCAGGCCGATACGCCTGTCTGGAGACGATCACTCCGGCCCGCCCGCGGGGCTGCTGGGGTGAACGTTTCGCTTTCCGCGGTCACCCCCGGTCCGTTCGGGAAAATCTCGACTTTTATCCCGAACGGAAGCGGCTGACTCCGCCTCGCCAGCCCTCTCCAATATCCAGCCCCAGCCCCAGCCCCAGCCCCAGCCCCAGCCCCAGCCCCAGCCCAGCCCGGCCCCGGCTCCCGGCCCCGCTCCGGCCCCCGCCCCTAGACCCTTCGCTCGTCGCTGGCCGCCGGGGACTGGTTGCCGCGGGGTCCGGCCATGGTCATAGTGATAGGCGTGATCCGTTCCGGGGCCGCCCGCGGTCGTGTGACAGCCCGTATCGCGGCCACCTTCGCCGTGCCTGCCGATGACGCGCAGCGGCGGGCGACGGCGTTCGCCGTCACGGTCATCTGCGTGTTCCTGGTCGTGAAGGTGAGCTGGGCGGCGGTCGTCGCCGGGGCGGGCCAGGTGCCCTTCATCCTGGCGCTGTTCGTGCTGCCGCTGCTGTGCGCGTTCCCCGGCGGCAGGCGGCTGCTGACCCGCCACCGGTGGCCGGCGCTGGCGGTGCAGGCAGTGCTGACGTGGGTGCCGTTCGCCGTGTTCGGCGGCCAGTGGGTGGTGGGACTCGGGGGCTTGCTGGCCGGGATGGTCCTGCTGCTGCTGGCGGCCCCCGTGTCGTGGCTGCTCGCCGCGCTGCTGCTGGTGGCCGACGTCGTGGTGCGGGCCGCCGTGACCGGCCTGGGCGCGCCCGTCTGGTCCGGGGTCGTGTGGGCGCTTGTCACCTTCGTCGACGACGGGCTGGCGTTCTTCGGGGTGGTGCGGCTGGCCCAGGTCGTCGGCGAGGTGGAGGACGCGCGCCGGCGGTCAGCCGAACTGGCCGTCGCGCGTGAGCGGCTGCGGGCCGCCCGGGAGGCGGCCGCCCGTGCCCGGTCGATGATGGCTGATCAGCAAAGCCGGCCCGTGCCGGAGCCGGCCGCCGGGACGAGCATCGGATCGCGGCTGGCATGGGCCGTCCTGCTCCTCCTGGTGCTCGGCTACACCGTGCAGAGCGTCAACAACGTCGTGGTCAACGACGAGGGGCCGCGGCTCGGGAGCCTGCTGGTCGCCGCCTCCGCCGCGATCGCCGCGCTGCAGGTGCGGCACTCCTGGGCGGCTCGCCAGGGGCGGCGGCCGCGGGCCTGGCCGCTGACCCTGGGGCTGCAGGCGCTGCTGACTTACGTGTTCTTCCTCCCGCCGCTGGCAGGTCAGATGACCTCCGGCGCGTTCCTGGCCGGCTCGCTGCTGCTGCTGATCCCGGGCCGGCGGCGATGGGCGGCGTTCTGGGCCATGGTCATCAGCTGGTCCGCGCTGTACGCGACCGTGCCGCTGCAGGGGGAGACCGCTGCCGACCGAAGTGCCTTCGCCGTGCTCTATGTGACTGCGTTGATGGTGGTGACCGGCCTGATCGTGTACGGGGTCTCCCGGCTGGCCGGGCTGGCCCGCGAGCTGGCGGAGCTGCAGGGCGAGCTGACCCGGACGGCGGCGGTGCGGGAGCGGCTGCGGGTCGCGCGCGACGTCCACGACCTGCTGGGGCTGGGGTTGTCGGCGATCGCGCTGAAGTCCGACCTGATCGGGGCGCTCATCAGCCGCGACGGCGCGCGGGCCGCGGCCGAGCTCGGGGAGCTGGGCCGGATCTGCGCCGCCGCGCAGGCGGACATCCGGCTGGTGACCGGGGCGGGCGCGCGGCTGTCGCTGGCCGCCGAGGTGGCCGCCGCGGAGCGGATCCTGACCTCGGCCGGCATCGAGATGACCACCGGCATGCCGGACCAGCCGCTCCCTGCGGTGGCGGACGAGGTGCTCGCGCCGGTGCTACGCGAGGCGGTCACCAACGTCCTGCGGCACGCGACCGCGACCGCCTGCGCCATCGAAGTGACATCTCACGGTGCGGCGCTGCGGCTCCGGGTCAGCAACGACGGCGTTACCGGGCGCGAGGACGGGAGCCGGCTCGCGGCAGGCGGCGGCCGCGGCCTGGCCAACCTGACCGCCCGCGGACCCTGCTCGCTACCCGGGCGTGATGCCCGCGGCGCCGCGGTGTTACCGGGGAGCGGCCGGCCCGCCGCGGGTGTCGCATTCGGCGGCGCGGCGCAGCAGCACGGTGCGTTCGGGGACGTAGCGACCCCCAGCCCTCCGCTGGCCCCGACTTGCTTGCCGCTTAATCGCCGCCGGCGGTGCGGCTGATCAACCAAGCGTGGACGCCCCGGATGTCGAGATGTATCTTGTCATGCACGGACTAGCTGGCCTGGAAGGAGCAGCTGCCGGGGCAGCGCACCACATCCCGTAGAGAGGAAGCGACGTCGCTATGTACGGGAACGATCCAGACGACCGCTTTGAGGCGGCGGTAAGACTGGCCGAAGTCGATCCCGCCTAGGTCGGCCGGTTCCCATCTGGCGTTCGGGACGGGCGACGTGACCAAGGCCCCTGGGGCCGGGCGCCGGCGCCTGTGAGCGTGGGGGTGTGAGCGCGGTCCTGGCCTATGTCGGCGCCGCCCTGGTCGCGGCCTGGGGGGTCGCGCACGCGGCGCCTACCCGGCAGGTCCTGGCCGGGTTTGAGCCGGTTACCAGGGATAACCGGCGGGTCATCAAGCAGGAATGGCTGGCCGAGGCGTTCACCATGTGGGGCATCGCCGCTGTCGTCATCGCCGCGACCGCCGCGGGCGGGGCGGCTCCAAGTGCCCGCGCATCGGTGTACCGGGCGGCGGCCGGACTGCTGCTCGCGCTGGCGGCGCTCACGGCGATGACCGGGGCGCGGACCCCGGTCATCTGGTTCAAGATCTGCCCTGTGCTTCTGTCGTCGGCCGCCGCGCTGCTGCTCGCGGCGAGCTTCTGGTAACCGCCAGGCGCCGCCGGCCGGTCCGCCGCCGGGGCGCGCCCTCCCGCGGATGCGCGCCGCGTTACATCAGTTGCCAGTGGGACACGTGAAGCTTTCCCCGCGGCCCGTGCCTGGATTGCGCCTTTTACGGTGCTATGCCTGCTTCCGATGCCCGGCAGCGCTGCCTGCCGTATGAGGTCTGTGGCCCCCTGGCCTCACAAGATGAGGCTTGTGGGCTACCGACCTAACCCCTGCCGCAGCCCTCGTGGACTGGCTCAAGGCCGACTACGGCCTCGGCCACGGGCACGCCACCGCGCTCGTCGGCCACGCCCTGGCCCAGCGCGCTGGCCCAGGCCGCGCCGGCCTGTTACCTTCCGCAGCGTGCAACGGTTCATCCTCTCCGGCGCGCCTGGCTCCGGTAAGACCTCCGTCCTCCGCGAGCTGGCGGGGCGGCGGTACGCGGTCGTGGCGGAAGCCGCCTCCGACGTGATCGCCGCTGACCAGGCCGCCGGGATCAGCGAGCCATGGCGCGATCCGCGGTTCACCGGCAGGATCGCCGAACTGCAGCGCGACAGGCAGCAGCGACCCGTCGGAGCCGGCCCGCGCGCGCAGGTCTTCGACCGGTCACCGGTATGCACGCTCGCGCTCGCCCGGTACCTGGGCCATCCGGTCCCCGCGGCGCTGTCCGGGGAGGTCGACAGGATCCTCGCCGGTGGCGTCTACCAGCGCCAGGTGCTGTTCATCCGTCCGATCGGCTTTTGCGTGCCCACCGCCGCGCGGCGCATCAGCTACGCGGACTCGCTCGTCTTCGAGCGCCTGCACGAGGAGGAGTACACCCGTCTCGGGTTCGAGATCGTCGATATCCCGCCGGGACCGGTCGCTCAGCGCGCCGCGCTGGCCGATCGGTACATCCGCTCCTGGGTACGCGCCGACGGGCGTGCGCCGGAATAAGCCGGATTGTCCCGGGTAGCAGAAGCTCAGAAAATGAAGGGATACCTGTCATGACGCTTTCGATAATCGTCGGTGGCTCATCGTCGGGCTGGTGATCGGCGGGATCGCGCACCTTCTCGTTCCGGGCCGGCAGCGGATCGGCATCGTGCTGACGCTGCTGTTCGGGATCGCCGGCGCGCTAGTCGGAGGCTTCATCACCGCCGCGCTCCTCGGGCCGGGCCACCTGATTATCACGTTCATCGTGTCGCTGATCGTCTCGGCGCTGCTGATCAGCGCCGTCACCCATCCGCGGTCCCGGCGGTACCTCTACCACCGTCGCCGGCGCTTGCTCCGCTGACCAAGGCGTCACCGTTCCTAGACACTGAGCAGTAGTGAGTGCTGCTCGGCGGGCGGCCCCGAACGGTCCTGGGTCGCCTGGTCGGGCGGGCGTGCCCGGTCGACCGTCGCGGTCTTCCGCCGCCGGGGCGGCTGCCGCTGGGCCTTGCGGGGCCTGCCGTTCCTGTCCGCGCCCGGGGCCGCTGGTGCTCGGGGGGCAGCTCTCCGGCTGGCGGTCCTCTGGCCGCCGCTGGTCACGCCTTCCCGTCGCCGCGCCGTGTGGCCGTGCGCGCGCCTGCCGATCACCACTGCCGCGGCATGATGCCCCGACACGGCGACCGGGCCTTCTTCCTTCAGGGGGGCGAGCCAGTGCTCAGCGCCCCAGCGGGACGTGTACGCCGGGTCAACCGCGATCACCGCGAGGCCCGCGTTGGAGGCCATCTGGGCGGTCCGGTCCCGGAACCTCCCTGTCGGGATGCCCGCCACCATCCGCCGGTAGCCGCGGCCCCGCTTCCCGTGTGACGGCCTGCCCCCGGTGTGCTCGCGGCCCTGCTCCCGCGCGTCAGTGAAGCTGAGGTCCTCGACCGCGATCGCCGCGCAGTCGTGCTCGCGTGCGGTCTGGAGCAGCCCGGAGATGGCGGCGCGGAGCCGGCCATCCCGCTGGCTGGCCGGGAGCCCGGCGAGCTGGAGGAGGATGGTGACGGGCGGGTCGGCGGGATTGCCGTCGGGGGTGATGATCCAGGCGGCGAGGCGGTCGTGGTTCAGGTCCACGGCCAGCAGCGGATGCCCGCGCAGGTCGTCCAGGCAAGGCGCGGGCTGCGGCGCCATCCGCCAGCTCGCGTCCAGGTACCAGCGGTCCCGCTCGGGGTCGAAGGCGATGTCATAGCGCACGGCGCCGGTGGCGGCCTGGGCCGCGACCTCATCGCCCCGGTAGGCGAACTCCACGGGGCAAGACAGCCGGTACCGTCCGTGCGGACTGTTCGCCAGGTGCGACAGCGGCGCGGGCAGCTTCAGCTCCAGCCATCTTTCGCCGGGATTCCACCTGATGGTCTCGTTCCCCAGCAGCTTGCCCGCCTCGCCGTCGGCGGTGAGGAACATTCTTGCCGCGTCCCACCGCTCCCGCCACTGCGCCGCAGTCAGCCCGGCCGCTGCGATGCTGTTCCGCTTGCGGAGCAGGTCACGCCCGCCCCGGCACACGCTCACCCGCCCGGCGTCAAGCCGCCGTTCCGCCTCGGCCAGGCGGGCACGCAGCGCCTGGAGGCGCTGCTGCTTGCCGTGCCGCTCCGCCTGGGTCGCGTAGCCGGGGATGCGCCCGTGGCGGCCGCCGGCGGGGACAGCCAGGCGCGCCTCGATCTTGCGGGTGCGCGCCCGCAAGGTCGCCGCCCCGGCCTTCAGGTTCCGCTCCGCCAGGCCCCGCTGGTCCTCGCTCGACCGGGTGATCGCGCCTGCCCACCGCGATGACGACTGCGCCGTGAGGGCGCGCTTGCGCTCCCTGCGGGAGGCGGCCTTGCCCTTCCCGTCAAGACGGCCCTCAGCGCACCGCGCCGCAAGATCCGCCGACGCCAGAGACCCCAGGTGCATGCCCGCGGCCCGCAGCACCACGGCATCCTCTGAGGTGACGCGAAGGCGGGTGCGGACCCGCGCCCCGGCAGGGGCAGCGACCACGAACGGCGCGGCGATCTCCCGCAGCCGCCCGCTCACGCCGCACCCCACCGAATAGAACTCATGAGCTAATCATGCCACTAAAGTTGCCGAACACTCGCTAACAATCACTATTTGCGAAGCAGTTCCGCACCCCCGCGTCGGCGAGCGCCGTACGGGAAGCTCCGCCGGGACGCTCAGCGCCAGGGCCGGGCCGCGCGCCGCTCCCAGTACGTCCGCGGCGGCTCGGCGAGGTCCGGCAGGTCTTCCGGCAGGTCGCCGACCGTCAGCGCGGCCAGGTTCGAGTGCAGCTGACCGGGGGTGACCGCGCCGGACAGCACGACCGTGGCCCACGGGTTGGCGAGCGCGGCGGCCAGGGCGATCGCGTCCGCGCCGACGCCGCGCTCGCCGGCCAGCGCGGCAAGCCGCGCCGCGGGCCCGTCCTCCGCGCCAGGCGCCAGCCTCCCGTTGGCCAGCGCCTCCTTGACCAGGACCGGCCAGCCGGCGGCCGCCGCCTCCGCCGCGGCCGCCGCGACCGACGGTTCGAGCAGGTTCCACGTCACCTGCGCGGCGGCGAACAGCGGCCGCCCGGCCACCCGCACCTCGAGTGCCCGGCGCAGCGCGTCGGCCTGGCCCGGCCCGCTGGTCGTCAGCCCGACCAGGACACCGCTGTCGCGCAGCGCGCCCAGCGCCGCGAGCAGGCCGGCGTCCTCGTACAGTCCGGACTCGGTGGTCAGCGAGTGCACCTGGTAGAGCGCCAGCCGCCCGCCGAGCAGCGCCATGCTTTCGGCCAGCTGCGCGGCGAACATGGCCAGCGAATGCTCCTTGATCTCATGCTGGCGCGCGTCGAGCCGCCATTCGCCGGTGTAGCGGTAGCCCCACTTGGACCCGGCGACCATGCCCGGATGACCGGGGCGGGACAGCCACTCGCTGAGAAACTCCTCGGCCCGGCCGTAGGACCGGGCGGCGTCCACGTACCTGATGCCGGCCGCGTAGGCGGCGTCAAGCACCAGATGCGTGCGCGCGCGCAGCGCGGCGACGTCCCGGTCGGGCAGGTCGTCGTCGCGGCCGCCGGTGATGTACGCTGGCCGGCCGAGGGCCGCCAGGCCGAGGCCGACGCGCGAGACGGCGGGTCCGCCAGGTCCGAGCGACGCCATCGGCATCGCTGGCTCCTCCCGGAGGTCACTGGCCATGGACGTAACGTACCGCCCCGGCACGCCATGGCCGCGATCGGCGCGTTTAACACGGATCACGGCCGGTAGCGGGAACAGGGAACCGCGGTAACAGGAGGACATCATGGATATGCAGGTGCGCGACATCATGACCCCGGACCCCACTGCCCTTAAGTTTCCGGGGTTATGGCTCTTTGTGTCCGGTTTCTGGCTGATGGTAACGGGATGGCTGCAGGTTGATAGAGGCATCGTGATGGAGCCCGGCAGTTCCTGAAAAGGCACAAGGCCCCTGGTAGGAACGGGTTTGCGAAGACCATCGTTCACCTGGAGCCTTGTTGCCCGGCCAGTTTGCCATGCCCCTTGACCTGCCGTCCATCGATTCCGCGTCTCCTGAAGCCCTTATCCCGGACAAGGCGGCGGCCCGTGTCGCGGCCGGCCCGGGATTCTGGGCGGACTGGCTGTCGGAGCTGAGCCGGGAGGGCCTGCTGGAGGCCCTGCTCGCCGAGGACGTGATCGCGCGGGCGCTGCGGGAGGCCCCGGGCCGTCACCGGTACCACTCCGCGCTGGATGCGAAGATGACCCTCATCTGCGTCCTGGTGGCCTGCCTGTTCCCGGAGAAGGGCTATGACCAGGTGCTGGCGAAGGCGTTCGGCCTGCCGGGCCTGCGGTTCCGGCCCGGGGAGGTCCCGTCCGGCAGCGCCCTGTCCCAGGCGAGGGAGCGGCTCGGCGAACTGGCCGCCCGCCGGGTCTTCGAGCTCGGCGCCGAGCGCGGCGACGCGGATCTCGGTCTCACGGCGCTGTGGAAGGGCCTGGAGGTCACCGCGCTGGACGGCACCACGATGGAACTGGCCCGTAACGCGGCGCTGGCCTGCGAGTTCGGGTCCTCGTCGGAGGCCGGCCGCCGCTGCTGCGGGTCGTCGCGCACGTCCGCACCGCCAGCCGCCGCTGGATCGGGGCGGAAATCGGCTCCTATCACGACGGGGAGAACGACCTGGCCGACAAGCTGGAAGGATCTTTCCGGCCCGGCATGCTGAACCTCGCCGACCGGGGCTTCTTCTCCATGGACCGGTTCTGCCGGTTCTCCGCGGCCGGCGCTGACCTGGCCTGGCGCGTCAAGAACAGCGCGAAGAGCATCCCCGCCAGGACCCTCGAAGTCCTGCCCGACGGCTCTGAGCTGGTCGTCCTGCACGAGTCCGACGGGATGCTCGCCCGGCGGCGCCGCGAGTCCCGCAACCACGCCGCCCCTCGGCACCCGGACACTATCGCTCGCCTGGTCACCTTCCTCGTCATGACCGAGACCCGCGGCGGGAAGCGGAAGGCGTCCCGGATCCGGGTCATCACCACGCTGCTGGACCACGAGGACTATCCCGCCCGCGACATCGCCTCGCTCTATGCTGAGAGATGGCAAATCGAAATCGCGTTCTTGCACCTGAAGAAGACCGTCCGCGGCTCCCGGCGGCCGCTGCGCGGCCAGTCTCCCGAACTCGCCCGCCAGGAAGCCTGGATCCTGCTGCTGGTCCACAACATGGTCGCGACGGCCGCAGCCCGCGCCGCCGCCGCGGCCGGCACCGACCCGAAGCTGATCCCGTTCACCCCCGTGCTCGCCCTCATCCGCGAGCACGTCGCCGCCGATGCCTGCTGCCCGCACTGCGGGCGCCGCCCCGCCAGCACGGAAGACCAGCTCAGCAGCCTGATTGCCGAGATCATCGCCCTGCCCCGCCACCGGCCCGGACGCCAGCGGACATCCGGGAGGACCGCCGCCGAACGCCGTGACGGCCATACCGAGGACGTCACTTACATGATCACCATCGAAAAATCGAATCTCCCAGAATGGGACACAACCCTCAATACTTAAGGGCAGTGCCCCGGACCCTGTCGGGGTGTACTACGACCAGACGATCGTCGAGGCGGCCAGGGTCATGCGCGACACCGGGGTCGGCGCCGTGCTCGTGGTCAACGGCGAATCGCTCAGCGGCGTGGTGACAGACCGGGACCTGGTCGTCCGCCAGGCGGATATCCCGTCGGTGCGCCATTTCGCGACGCTCTTCGGAGTCCGCGCGGGCATGGGCGCCGCCCAGATGGCGGATTTCGTCCTCGCGGTCAGCGAGGCCGCCGCGTGCGCCACCCTCCATGGCCCGTGCACGGCCACGCTGCGACTGTGGACGACGCAGTCGCGCGCGCTCTGCGAGATCCGCGGCACCGGCGTGCTGCGGCGTCCGGGCCCGGGCCAGCAGCCGCGCGGCGACGCCGAGGCGCTGCGGCGCTGGCTGCTCCAGCAGGTCTGCGACTACGTTTCCGTCGATTCAGGCGCGGACGGCGTGACGGTCCGCTTCTCGATGGCCGTCGCGTGATCGGTCACCTGACCAGTCCCCCGGTCTGGTCAGGCAGCGAGGCCCGGGCGGCGGACACGCTCGGGTGGATGTCGATCAGCCGGTCTATGCCGACGAGAGTGAAAACCCGGAGCACCGTGGACGCGGTCACGGCGAGCCGCATCGTGGCGCCGTTCGCCGCCGCCCGCCGTGACGCGCGGACGAGGGCGGTAATGCCAGCCGAGTCGCAGAAGGTCGTCCCCGTCATGTCCACGATCAGGCCGAGCGCCCCCTGGTTGAGGAGGGCCAGCAGCGCCTCGCGCAGCTCGTCCGCCACCGTCAGGTCGATCTCAGCGGGCATGTGCACCACTGCGGTCCGGCCGGACCACAGCACAGGAAAACGCTCTCCGGACACGGCAAACACCGCCCCTCACAGGCCTTAGGGCGGGCCGCGTCTCCGGACCCCAGAACAGCGGCCGCTCAGACCGGCGGGCCGCAGGCAGCATTATGGTGATCCGGCCGGTTTCGCGCAACTTGCCGGGGCCGCTGCCTTCTTCGAGTTTACGAGAGCCCGCGCAGTGCCGGCCGCGGTCGCGCGCGAGCCCGCGAGGTGATCGCCGCAAACGCGTTTCCCGCGCGGCACCTGGGTAGTGAAGGACCCGCTACCCAGGAGGTAAGTGGTGAGCACTCCCGCCGAACTAGCGGACAGTTTCGCCGATCAGGTACTGCCATACGCGCGCCAGCT
Source organism: uncultured Actinomycetota bacterium (assembly GCA_963771985.1). GTDB lineage: Bacteria > Actinomycetota > Actinomycetes > Streptosporangiales > Streptosporangiaceae > Trebonia. The sequence goes on from CAVYVO010000016.1 coordinate 157,938, forward strand.
CCGCTCAGCCGCGCTGCGGCTCACGGGAACCCGGCCGATGCCGAGGACCTCGTCCAAGAGACCTACGTCAAGGCGTACGCCGGCTCCGGTTCTTTCCAGCAGGGCACCAACCTGCCCGCCTGGCTGCACCGGATCCAGGCGAACGCGTTCTACGGCGCGTGCCGCGCCCGGACCCGGCGGCCGCCGAGCGAGCGGACTTCGGCGGTTCCGCCGAGGACATCGCCCTCGCCCGGTTGACTGACCCGGCCCTGCGGGAAGCGCTGGGCACGCTCCCCGGTCATCTGGCGACCACCGTGTACCTGGCTGACGCGGCCGGGTATCGCTATGCAGAGATCGCCGAGATCACCGGGGTTCCGCTGGGCACCGTGATGTCCCGGCTGCACCGTGCCCGCAAACGGCTGCGGACCCTGCTCACCGACCGGACGCGGGGAAGCGAGGCGGAGGAGCCCTCGCGGGCGGCGTAAACAAGGCCTGACGACTGGAGGAACCATGCGACTCGGCACTATCGTGCTGGTGATTTGGCTGGTCATCGGTGCCATCGCGGCCGGCCAGCGAAACTACTACAACCACCTGCCCAGCTGCGGCAGCGCCGGCACGATCGTCGTGACCGTCCTGGCCGGACCGCTGAACTACGCCGGGGCGAATCCCAAGCTCTCCTGCCACTGACGAGCAAGACGAGTAATCCACCGAGGCGCCGGCCATGCCGGGCGTGCTGGGTGTGCTCGGGGAAGTCACCACGGTCCCGTTCGGTAATACGGAAAATCCAGAGCTGGCTTTCCTCCAGAGCAGCGAGGTCAGTTACCGGGGCCAGCTGATCGGGGTCGTCGCCGAGGGCGATCCTTATGCTGATAACGGCTGACCGCGCGTCGTGTGCGGCGGGACGGAGGTGGTGAACGTGCCGGTCGAGGACCTCGGCCTGAAGACCGCCGAGTTGCTGAGCCTGTCGAACGGCGAGTCGAAGTCGCTGGCCAAGCTGGCCGAGCTGGCCGTCAGGCAGGTTCCCGGGTGCGCAGCCGCCCACGCGACGGTCTGGCGGGACGACGAGCTCCTCAGGATGGCGGCCAGCCATCCCGATCCGGCCGCGCTCGCCGACATGGAGATCGCGGCTGGCCGCGGGCCCTTGATCAGCGCCGCACACGATGGCGAGCCGCTCAACTGCCCCGACCTGCTCGATGAGAAGAGGTGGTCGGCGTGGGCCGAGGATGCGCTGCGCCTGGGCATGCGCAGCTCGGTGTACCTGGTGCGGCAGTTCCCGCCGATGACGCTGGTGCTCGGGCTGTTCGGGGTGCGGCCGGCGGTGCTCGACGCCGACTCGGTGCCGATGGCGGAGATGCTCGCGCGGTTCGGCAGCCTGGTGTTCGCCAACTCCCTCGCCTACGGCGAGGCGCAGCGCACCGCGACGCAGCTGAAGGACTCCGTGGCCGCCCGCGCGGTCACCGACCAGGCCAAGGGCATCTTGATGCACGCGCTCGGCTGTGACGCGGAGGAGGCCCTGCGGTACATGCGCCGGGAGTCCCAGAAACGGCACGTCAAGGTCACCGAGGTCGCCGCCAGGATCATCGCGGCGTACGGCCCCGGCCGCCAGTGACCCGCCGGGTCACCAGCGGTACCAGCGGCGTCCCCCCGCCCGCGCGGACGGCGAAGCCGACAAGCCACACGTTCGTTTGGTGCCGTATTGTGCTAAAGCATTGTTTAAAGCTGGATGCGGGCTGCTGCCGGGGATGGCGGGAAGATGTCGGAGGACGGACGGCCGGGCGAGACGCTAGGCGATCTCGCGTCGCGGCGTGACGCGCTGCGGCAGGCGGCCGGCATCCCGGGTGCCGATCCACGGTCGCTGCTGGACGCGGCCCTCACCGAGCTCGACGCCGCGATCGACACGCTCGCCGGCTCGCTGCCAGGCGGCGCCGCGGACGAGTCGGCCGCCGACGGGCTCCCGGGAGTCGCCCGCGCCGAACGCCGGCTGCTGCAGGCGGTCTTCCAGCAGGCCCCGGTTCCGCTGTTCCTGCTGGAACAGGACGGCACCATCAGGCGAGCCAACAACAAGGCCGCCGAGCTGCTCGGGTCGCCTCCCGGCTACGCGACCGGCAAGGCGCTGACGGCCTTCGTGGACATGGCGTCGCGGGCGGCCGTGCAGACGCAGCTGGCCGCCGTCGTGCGGACCGGCAAGCCCTGGCAGGCCGCCTGCCGCCTGCTGACGGCTGACGGCCCGGCCGACGTCACCATGGCGGCCGCGGCGATCGAGCTGCCCGGCGACCCGCCGCTGATCATGATCACGGCCGCGCCCGGCGTCACGGCCGCGGCCCCCGCCGCGGCCGCGCCGAGCGGCCGCGCGGCGAAGGGAACCAGGGCCGCCGCGGCCGACCACGCGATCCGCGCGATGACGCGGCGCATGGACATGGTCACCGTGGTGACCCGGCTGCTGCTGGACAACAGCACGTTCAGCGAGGCCGTCACCTTGCAGCGCTGCGCCCGGCTGCTGGCCGGCGAGCTCGCGGACTGGGTGATCATCGATATCGAACGCGACGGCCGGCTGCGGCGCCAGTTCGCGACCGGCACGAGGAACGGGCAGGCCGACCCGCTCGCGCGCGTCGTCCGGAGCGTCGACCCCGAGCCGGAGTCAGTGGCCTGGCAGGTGCACGCCTCCGCCAAGTCCGTGCTGCTGGCGCACGTCGACGAACCGCGGGCGCTCGGCGCTGGGCCGGATGGCACGCCGCTGCTGATGATGCTGGGCGCCACCACACTGATCTGCGTGCCGATCTCCGACGGCACGACCGCCTACGGCACGCTGACGCTGGTGCGGCGCGTCGGCGCGGGGCAGTTCACCGTCGCCGACCTCGGCCTGGCCGAGCAGCTCGGCGAGCACCTCGCCATCTCGATACGGGTGGACCGGATGTTCCGCCAGCAATCCCAGGTGGCCGAGGCGCTGCAAGCCAGCCTCCTGCCGGCCCGGCTGCCTGACCCGCCGGGCCTTCAGTTCGCCGCGGCCTACGTCGGCGCCACGGAGTGGCGGGAGATCAGCGGGGATTTCTACGACGTGTTCCCGACCAAAGGCGGGTGGGCCATCGCGGTGGGGGACGTGTGCGGAAAGGGCCAGGACGCCGCCGCCATGACCGCGGCGGCGCGGCACGCGATCCGCGCCCTCGCGCACGTCCACGACTCGCCCGAGGAGGTCCTCTCGGCCGCGAACGAGGTGCTGGGCAACGGGGACCACGGCGAGCGTTTCGTCAGCGTCAGGCTCGCCTTCTTCGAGCTGAGGGAGCGCCGTGCCTGCGTGCGGCTCGCGGGGGCCGGGCATCCGGGCCCGGCGATCGTCCGCGCCGACGGGCGGGTGGAGATCCTCGAAGGGGACGGGCTTCCGCTCGGCTTGTTCGGTCACGCGGAGCCGAGCCACCAGGAGCTGGAGCTGGGCGAGGGCGACCTGCTGTTCTTCTACACCGACGGGGTGACCGAGGCCCGCAACGCGGACCTGGAGTTCTTCGATGACCGCCTCGCCGACGCGCTGGCGGCCACCGCGGGACGGTCGGCGGCGCAGACGGTGCGGACCGTCCAGGAGCTCGTCACCGCGTTCTCCGACAACGAGCTCAGGGACGACGTCACGATCCTGGCGGTGAAGGTCGGCTAGGCGCCGCTTACTCCTCTTCGTAGGTATCCTCGATAACCTCGGTGTTCCCAGGAGCCGCGGAAGGGTTCGCGATCGGGTCGGTGTCCGGGTCGTCGAGCAGGGTCGGCCGCGGCGGCAGGCCCGCCTGGATCCGCGAGGTGCCCGGGTTCCGGGCGACGTACGGCGGGACCGCTATCTCCTCCACCTGGCCCGCGGGGTACCTGCCGCCGCGTGCGGCGCCGGCCGGGTAGGTCCGCCGGACCATCATCCGCCTGCCCAGCCAGCCGTAGGTGCGCCGGGGGATGAGGAGCCCGATGACGCCGATGAGCATGATGACCCAGCCGGCGGTGTGCAGGTTGAAGACCGACGTGTTGGTCGTCACGGCGAACGCCAGGATGGCTCCCACGCAGACGAACGCCAGGCCCACTCCGGTTTTCATGGTCTGTCCTTTCCTGGCAGATCTCTCGTCGAGACCTTCGTCACGACACGGCGGCCAGCGCGGGCTTGTCGGGGCTGGCGCCCGTCAGGTTGTCGTCCGCCGGATCGAGCAGCCGGCTGCGCAGGTGGTTCAGCGCCCGCGTCAGCAGCCGGGACACGTGCATCTGGGAGATGCCCAGGCGCATGCCGATCTCGGACTGCGTGAGGTTGCCGTAGAAGCGCATGACGAGGATGCGCTGCTCGCGCTCGGGGAGTTCGTCCCAGTGCGTGGCGAGCGCTTCCATGTCGATCGCGAGCTCCATGTCGGCGTCTTCGTCGCCGAGCACGTCGCTGAGCTGCGCGGGGTCATCCGCGTCCGTCAGCGGCGCGTTCGAGCGAGTAGGTGGTGAAGACCATGTCCGCCTGCCGTGCTTCGAGCAGGTCATCACTGCTCACCCCGAGGCGCTTTGCGAGTTCCTCATCGCTGGGCGCGCGGCCGAGCTTGTGCGTGAGGTCTTCGGTCGCCTTGCGCAGCTCGAGCACGAGTTCCTGCGCGGACCGGCGGACGTGGATCTGCCACCGCTTGTCGCGGAAGTGCCGCTTTATCTCGCCGCTGACGCACGGCGCGGCGTAGGCGGTCAGGCTGTGGCCGAGCAACGGATCGTAGTTGTTGATCGCCTTCAGCAGGCCTACGTAGCCGACCTGCATCAGGTCCTCGGTCGGCTCGGGGCTCCCGCGGTACTGCCTGACACAGGAGCGCACGAGCTTTTCGTGGCGCTCTACCAGGATCTCGCACATGGCGGCGCGCTGCTCGCTGTCTCGCGGCAGGGCGCGCAGCCGGATAAGGAGTTCGTCGTCAGACAGCAGCCGCAGTTCCGTGCGGAAGCCGGGCGTGCACGTCGTTTCCTTCGTCATTTGAGCCATCTCCGGGGGTTCTGGAATGACTGACGAAGCCGGTATGCCCGTGCCAGGGCGTCTAAACATAGGCTAATGTGACCTGCGTCACATGTCGGATACGGCCGCGCGACGAACTCGCCTGCCCGCAGGGTGTTCTGGTCATCGCTGACCGGCACGCCTTGCGCCGTGGTCAGCCGCGCCGCGCCGTCCGCCGTGGTCTGGCGGGTCTCGCCGCCGCGGCCCCGTGTGATCTCCGCGTCTCCGTAGCGGGCCTTTCCGCCGTCACCGTTCGGACCGGTAGCCATCATGCCTCCCGTTGGTATCGGATCCCTCGTCCTCGCGCGGCTACCCGACACGACCGGCTCATGCGGGCCGGCGGGGAGAAAGCCCCGGAAACCAGGAGAGAAACGTCACACCCCGGTTGGGGGGAGACCGGGGCGTGACGGGCTTCTCAGAGCGCGCTTCTCAGAGCGCGGAGATGCGCTCCCGCGCTATTAGCGGCGCCCCCGGCCGGTCACGGCGTCGCGGACCCGGTTGGCGACGCCGGCCACCGGCCCGGCGGCCTTCTGCGCGCCCGCCGCAGGCGGCGTGTGCGGATGCGGCCTGGTCGGCGCCAGCTTCTTCGCCTGGGTGATCTTGTCCCCGAGCTCGCTGGCCTGCTGGTCGTCGAGCGCCGCGCCCATCAGCGGCCACGCGTGCGCCTCCTCGTAGGCGATGTGCGCGCGGGCGTCGGAGATGAACCTGGCCAGGACCGAGTTCGAACCGTTCGTCGTCCGGGCCGAGCTTGTCGAGCTCGGCCAGCACCGACTCGCCCTCGGTCTCCTGCTCGAGCGCTATCTCGGCGATGCGGTCGCCTTCCGGGCCGAGCGCGCGGACCATCGGCCAGAAGTACTGCTGCTCCGCGGCCTCGTGCTTGGACTCCTCGATGATCAGTTCATCGACCATTCGCTTGCGCTGGGCCACCTGCTCCGAGGTGGCGCCGCGGCTCGCCGAGGGCCCGGCCTCCAGCCGGACGAGCATCGCCTTGACTTCGTCGTGGTCCTTCCGCAAGACCTCGAATACGTTCGGCATTGCTCCTCCTTCTTCGGTCGTCGGGCGTCGGACCGCAGTCGGCTACCCCGGTGCCGCTCAGGCAAACACGGCCGCGGCGAGCGGGGCACGGAGCAGCGCGGCGACCCCGTCCCGCGGCCGGCTCATGTCCTGCGGGATGAAGAACAAGCTGGCGTCCGTCCCGGCCGCCGCCCTGACCAGAGCCTCGTCGGCCCTGCCCGTCCCGAGCGGCGTGGTGCCCTGCCCGCTCAGCTGTTCCTCGGCGGCGGCAGCGTCAGCAGGTTCCGGGCCGAGCCACGCCACCGCGTCCGGGGCCGGGTCGTCGGCGAGCAGCAGGTCCGACACCAGGCCGGCGCGCAGCGCCGCGAGCGTTCCGTCGAGCCCTTCGACCGCACGGCGCGAGCGCTCCTGCTCACCGCCCATCCGGGCGCGGAACTCATCGGTCCGCGCGCGGGCCTCGGCATCCCGGCGCCTGACGGACTCGGCCGCAGCGGCCTCGGCGAACGCCGCCGAATCCGGCGCCACCTCACGGTCCACGAGCACCGCCGCCTCGCGCAGCGCCTTGGGCAGCAAGTCGACCACCATCGTCCGCTCCCTGACGTCGCCGCCGACCACGACGAACTCCGCGCGTACCTGTCCGGCCGCGCCCGCCGCCGCCTCGGCGGTCCGCTTGGCGTTCTGTTCCCAGGTTTCCTCGGCGGATCGCTGCATGCGCGCCTGCGCCCACCCGCCCGCGGAGACCTTGCGCACCGGCCACGTCTCGCCGGCGATCTCGACTCGCGCGGTCTGCCCGAGACCTGAGACGGCGACCACCTCGCCGCCTTCCCGGTTGGCGCCGACCCGCACGTGCGGCGCGTGCGGCGTCATCAATCGCAGCAAGGGCAGGACCCGCGGCAGCGGCCCGAACTCGCTGATGTCGCAGCCGGCCGCCCCCGGCAGCGTCCAGGTCAGGCGGACCGCGCCGCCGCGGGCGAAGAACGCCAGGCAGCCAATGCCGAGCGGCCGGGGGTTCACCGTCTGCTGCATGGCCGCGATCGTCGCCTCGTCGGCGCCCGCCTCGGCCAGCCGGTCGCGCGCCGACCGCCAGCGGTCCGCCACGTCCGGCGGGGAACTCGTCGTCGCCGGTGAGGTGTCGAGATAGACGGACGCGTAGCCAGTCCCGCCCGTCCCGTACAGGGACCTGATGAACCCGAGATCCATGCCGTCGCCTCCCGCGAGACATGCCAGGTACCGGTAGCGCGACCTGCTACCCCGATCTACCCCGATCCCGGCCGCAAACAAGGACTTTTTCACGATACGCCCGCATATCCCGGTCCCGGTTGGGCAGCGGAGCACCAGCCTAGTGACGACACCCTCCTGTTAGGACCGCAGATGAGCGAATACGGCACCGAGTGGCGCACGGCGGGCGCCTGTCTGTCCGCCGACCCCGATCTCTTCTTCCCGATCGCGACCGGTGCTGTCGCCGTACGAGACGTCACGCGGGCGCAGCAGATCTGCGCCCGTTGCACGGTGCGCCAGGAGTGCCTGGACTTCGCCATGCGAAGCGGCGAGATGCACGGGATCTGGGGCGGCACCACCCCCGAGGAACGTCTCCGCGACCGCCGCCAGCGAAACCGCGGCCGCCGTACCCGCCCGACCTGGCAGGAAGTCCCCGCCGCCCGCGCCTCCTAACCCGCCCGCCCCGCCCCGCCCCGCCGGCGCGGCCGCCCCCGCCGTCGCCAGCCCCTCTGCCACCGCAGACCGTGCCCGCCGGGGGCACGCAGCCGCTGGGTGCGTCTTTCCGGGGCGCTATCCGCCCCGAAAGACACGGCTAAGCCAGGTCGCCTGGCGGGAGGTTCGCCACTGTGGCCTGTGTGACGGAGGGTGTCCACGCCGAGGCTCGCAGCCGGGGTGCCACTGTGCCGATCGCGCGATCGACCACACTAGGGCAACACACCGGAACAACCTGAGTTTGCGGCGTGTCGGGCGCACCGCCCGTTTCACACCCTTATCTCCCGTTACGTGAAGCTCCGTTCCACGGCATCCGCCAGGCTTTGAGTGCAGATTCCCGCGCCATGGCACCGGAAATCGCAATCAGAGCGCCAGGCCGCATGCACAAAAGCCGCATTCCGGGCACCCCTGGCCGGAAACCGGCCGCGGAGGCCAGTGAACCACATCACGGGCACCCGGCACGCCGGAGAATCACCTTGTTTCGGAACGTTGCCTAGAGCATGCCGATTGCGCAATCGGCACACTCGACCGCTCACCAAATCCTCGCGATCATGGTCTGCCGGCTCAGGCACGCGCCGCTGGCTGAGCTCACGGCGGCGGGCCGGTCTTCTTCTGCTGCCATGGCCAGCGGCCCGTCAGCTCGACCTCCAGCGAGAAGCTGAGGAACGTGCGGATGAGCACGATGAGGCCGAGTATCGCCACGCTCGAAAAGGTCGGCTCGGTGGCGACCGTTCGGATGATGTCCGCGGCGACCAGCAGTTCCAGACCCAGCAGGATGGTCTGGCCTAGCAGCTGGCGGAACCAGAGGTAGTTGTTCCCCTCGTGCCGGGCGATCCGGGCGACCGTGCCGCCGGCGGCGATCACCGTGCCGACGACGAGGACGGCGACCCCGGCGCCGTCGATGACTTCCCCGGTCCGCTCGACCACAAGGTTATAGTCCATCTCGCTCCGTCTGCCGGGCCATCCAACGGTCGCCACCCGAGAGTGGGATACAGCCATGGCAGACCCGCCGCGACCGCAAAGCATCACCCGGCGCGGATGATAGTGGCCGTTTCGCCGTGGCGGCGCCGGGTAACCGGCCCACCGCTGCAAGCTGACAGATCAGCCGACGACGTTACGGAGGGATCATGAAGGCCGTCGTCTACAAGGACGCGTACACGGTCGCCGTCGAGGAGCGGCCCGACCCGCGGATCGAGGACCCGCGCGACGTGATCATCAAGATCACCACGACCAACATCTGCGGCAGTGACCTGCACATGTACGAGGGCAGGACCAATGTGGAGCAGGGCAAGATCCTCGGCCACGAGAACATGGGGATCGTCGAGGAGACCGGTCAGGCCGTCGAGAACTTCCGCGCGGGCGACCGGGTCTCCGTGCCGTTCAACGACCCGGCGGAGCAGATTCTCGATGCGACCGGCGGCCTGGGAGCGGACTGCGGCGTCGAGGCTGTCGGCTACCAGGCCCATGACCCGTCCGGCGACGAGCACCCGGAGCTAGTCATGGACTCGCTGGTCAACAGCGTCCGGTCCACCGGTCGCCTCGGCGTGATCGGCGTGTACATGCCGCAGGACCCGGGCGCCGCGACGGAGGAAGCGAAGGACGGCCGCATCGCGTTCGACTTCGGCAAGCTCTTCCAGAAGGGCCAGAGCCTCGGCACCGGACAGTGCCCGGTCAAGCGGTACAACGAGCAGTTGCGCGACCTGATCATCGCCGGACGGGCTACCCCGTCCAAGATCGTCTCGCACGAGCTGCCGCTGACCGAGGCGCCGGACGCCTACGACAAGTTCGACAAGCGGGTGAACGGCTACACCAAGGTCATCCTTCACCCGGCGGCCTGATACCGATGGACCGCGGCTGAGACCGCCAGCCAGGCGGCCGCGGCTAGCCGGGCGGCTCAGCCGCGGGAGAGCCAGCGTTCCATGCAGGCGAGCAGGTCGTCGGTGTCGACCGGCTTGGTCACGTGGTCGCTCGCGCCGGCCGCCAGGCTTTTCTCCCGGTCCCCGGGCATGGCGCGCGCGGTGACCGCGATGATCGGCAGCAGCGCGAACCGCGGCATCTGGCGGATCGTCGTCATCGTGTTGTAGCCGTCCATGCCCGGCATCATGACGTCCATCAGGATGAGGTCGGTCCGCGGCGCGGCCAGCAGCGCGTCGACGCCCTGCTGGCCGTCGCTCGCGCAGGTCACCTGGATGCCGTGGAGTTCGAGGGTGCTCGTGATGGCGAAGACGTTGCGCGCGTCGTCGTCGATGACGAGCACGTGCATGCCGCGCAGGCCGGGGTGGCTGGCGCCGGGGGAGTCGGCAGCCGGGGCGGCCGCGTCCTCATCGACCAGCGCTGGCACACGGCCTGCCTGCGCCGCCGACAGGTGCAGCGTGATGCGCTCGCGGAGCTCGTCAAGGGAAGATAGCAGCTCAAGGGTCTGGTAGGCCGCCCGCAGCGTCGCGAGCCGGGCGCGGGCCGGCCCGTCCAGCTCCCCAGCCACGTGCGCGAGGACGGGGATCTCCCGTAGCTCCGGCTTCTCTTGGACCTGCTCGAGGAAATCGAGCGCCGTCGGCAGGCCGAGATCGGTCACCACGCAGCGGAACGGCTCCGCCGCCAGGAGCGCGACCCCCTGGCTAGCGGTGGTCGCCGTGCTGACGCGGGTGGTGCCGTTGATCTCGGCGAGGTCGGAGATCGCGCTATGCGCGAGCAGCGTGAGCAGGCCGCCGCTGGTGCCCTCAACGACCAGGACGCTCCTGTTGAGCTGAGCGTTGAGCTGAGGGTCCAGCGCCGCCGGGCCGGACGCCCCGGCCGGGGCGATGTGCGCGTCCGCCAACTCGAGCCGTGACGCGGAAACCGCGGAAACGTCCGCCGCGTATCCGCCGTTCCCGTTCACGCCGGCCGCGCCGGCCGCGCCGGACAGGCCAGAAACGCTGGACACGCCAGAAACCCCAGAAACCCCAGAAACTCCGGACACCCCAGAAACACCAGGCGCGCCGAAGGCGATCGGGACACCTGGCGCGCTCGCGGCCCGGAGACCGCCCATCCCGCCGTCGGCCCGGTCCTCGCCGTCCGCCGCGGTGAGCGGGGCGGCGACACCGTCGAGCACGTCCGCGCCGGTGTCCTCCTCCGGCGGCGCCTCGGGCAGGCTAGCCGGAATGAAGAGGGTGAACGTGCTGCCCCTGCCCAGGTCGCTTTGGGCGGTGATCCGGCCGCCGAGGAGGGCACTGACCTCGCCGGCGATGGACAGCCCCAGTCCGGTGCCGCCGTACCGGCGGTTCAGGGTGCCGTCGCCCTGCTGGAACGCGTTGAAGATGGCCGTCAGGTTCTCCGGCGCGATCCCGATCCCCGTGTCGGTGACCGAGAACGCCACAACCGGACCGTCCCCAAAAGCCCCAAAAGCCCCAGAAGCCCCAGAAGCCCCAGAAGAACCCGGCATGGACGCGGCGCGCACCCGCACCGTGACCTGGCCGGCCTCGGTGAACTTGACCGCGTTGGAGAGCAGGTTGCCGAGCACCTGGCGCAGCCGCTGCCGGTCGGTGACCAGCTCCGCGGGCGCCGACGGCTCGATCGAGACCTGGAAGTCCAGCCCCTTCTCCGCGGTCAGCGGCCCGAACGTCGTCTGCAGATCCTCTACCAGCGCGTGCAGCGCGAACCGCTCGGCGTGGATGTCCATCCGGCCGGCCTCGACCTTGGACAGGTCGAGGATGTCGTTGATGAGCTGCAGCAGATCGGAGCCCGCCGAGTGGATGACGTGCGCGTACTCGACCTGTTTGGCGGTGAGGTTCCGGCCCGGGTTCTGCGCCAGCAGACGAGCCAGGATCAGCAGGCTGTTCAGCGGCGTGCGCAGCTCGTGCGACATGTTCGCGAGGAACTGCGACTTGTACTGGGAGGCCAGCCCGAGCTGCCTGGCGCGCTCCTCGATCTCCTCCCGCGCCCGCGAGATCTCCGTGTTCTTCGCTTCGATGTCCCGCTTCTGCACGGCCAGCTGCGCGGCCTTCTCTTCCAGGTCCGCGTTGGACCGCTGCAGCTCCTCCGAACGCGCCTGCAGCTCCGACGAGCGCGCCTGCAGCTCCGCTGTCAGCCGCTGCGACTGATCGAGCAGCGCGTCGGTGCGGGCGTTGGCGATGATCGCGTTGACGCTGACCCCGAGCGTCTCGGTGAGCTGCTCGAGGAAGTCGATCTGGATGTGGGTGAACTTCGTGAAGGAGGCGAGCTCCACCACACCCTGCACCTTGCCCTCGAACATCAGCGGCAGCACGGCCAGGTTGGCGGGCGGCGCCTCGCCGAGGCCGGAGGAGATCCTGATGTAGCCCTGCGGGATATCGTCGACCACGATCGGCCGCTTGCTCTTGGCCACCTGGCCGATCAGCGACTGGCCGATCCGGTACTGGATCGGCGCGTCCTTGTCGGCGCGCAGCCCGTACCCGGCCATCAGCCGCAGCCTGGTCTCGCCGCCTGCCTCCTCGGCCAGGAAGAACGTCCCGTGCTGCGCCCCGACGAGCGGCGTGAGCTCCTCCATGATCAGCTCGGCGACGACCTCGAGGTCGCGGTGGCCCTGCAGCATCGAGCCGATGCTGGCCAGGTTCGATTTCAGCCAGTCCTGCTCCCGGCCCGCCTGCACGCTCTCCCGCAGCGACTGGACCATCGCGTTGATGTTGTCCTTGAGCTCGGCGACCTCGCCCTCGGCCTCCACCGAGATCAACCTGGTCAGGTCGCCGGCCGCGACCGCGCTGGCCACCTCGGAGATCGCCCGCACCTGGCGGGTCAGGTTCCCGGCCAGCTCGTTGACGTTCTCCGTCAGCCGCTTCCAGGTGCCGGACACGCCCTCGACCTCGGCCTGCCCGCCCAGCTTGCCCTCGCTGCCGACCTCCCTGGCCACCCGGGTGACTTCGGCGGCGAACGCGGACAGCTGGTCCACCATCGTGTTGATCGTGGTCTTGAGCTCCAGGATCTCGCCGCGGGCGTCCACGTCGATCTTCTTGGTCAGGTCCCCTTGCGCGACCGCCGTGGTGACCTGCGCGATGTTCCGGACCTGGCTGGTCAGGTTGTCCGCCATGGAGTTGACGTTGTCGGTCAGGTCCTTCCAGGTCCCCGACACGCCGCGCACCCGCGCCTGGCCGCCCAGATTGCCCTGGGTGCCCACCTCGCGCGCCACCCTGGTCACCTCGTCGGCGAACGCGGACAGCTGGTCGACCATCGTGTTGAGCGTGGTCTTGAGTTCGAGGATCTCCCCGCGCGCGTCCACCGCGATCTTCTGGGTCAGGTCGCCCTTGGCGACGGCGGTGGCCACCTGCGCGATGTTGCGTACCTGCGTGGTCAGGTTGCCGGCCATCGCGTTGACCGACTCCGTCAGGTCCTTCCACGTGCCGGAGACCCCCGGCACGTGGGCCTGGCCGCCCAGCTTGCCTTCGGTGCCCACCTCGCGGGCCACCCGGGTCACTTCCGAGGTGAACAGGTCGAGCTGGTCCGCCATCCCGTTGAACACGCTGGCGATCTCGTCGACCAGCGGGTCGCCGGTCGGTGCCAGCCGCCTGCTGAAGTCGCCGCCGCGGACCGCCGTCAGTCCCGCCAGCAGCTGCTCGAGGGCAGACCTGTCCAGCCGCGGTCGCTGGTGGTCAACGTCTGTCATCGGGTTCTCCTCTGCTCGGCGACCGGCTTAGGCCTCCTCCGCGAAACTACCTGTCTCCCCGTGGTGCGATAAAATTCAGTATCTACCGAACGGGCTGAGCTGTCTCCGTAAGGTAATCCCCTCTGTTCACTGGCTGAATTTCCCCGCAGTGGTACGGTTTCCGCATCGCGGCATCGCGGAATTCTGGCGCGGAGGCGGTGTACGTGGCGGACGCAAACGAAGATCTGCCCCGGCTGGCCGCGGTGGTCGAACGCCTGCGGCATGAGCTCGCCGCGGCACGCGCCGAAGCGGACGCGGCCGCCGTCGTCGCGATGGCCAGGGGCGCGGTGATGGAACGCCACCGCTGTTCGGCGGCCGAGGCCGCCCGCGAGCTCGCCGACATGGCCGCCGCGTCGGGGCTGCCCCTGCACGAGATGGCAGCCGCCGTGCTCCGCCAGGAGGCGCCCCCGCCGTCGGAGCCGGGACCGGAGCCGGCCTACCGGCTCGAGCCGCATGACCCGATCGCCGTGGCGGCGGCGGAGCGGGCCAGGGACGGCGGGGAACTCGTCGACGCGCTGGCCGGCCAGCTGCGGGACCGGTTCGGCGCCGCGGCGGCCGCGGTCTGGCTGCTGGAGTCCGACGGTTCGCTGGAGATGCTCGGCCACGCCGGGCTCGGCGGAACCGACTCGAGCCGGTGGCGGCGGCTGCCGGCCCAGTTCGACTCCCCGCAGCAGCGGGTGGCCCGCACGGGCGACGAACTGTGGTGGCCCGCCGGCCCGCCGCCTGACGACTCGGTGCCCGTGCTCTCGCCATGGGGCAGGGACGCGGCGCTGGCGATCCTGCCGCTGCGCGACCGGACGGGGATGCTGCTCGGGGTGGCGCAAGCCTGGTGGCCGCGGCCGCGCGACCACTTCGACGCGACCACCCAGGCCCAGGTCTGCGCCATGGTCATCGGCTTCGCGGAGGTGCTTACCCTGCGCCTGGCCTACGGCCCGGTAGGGTCGACGGCCCCCTCGCCCGTGGTGTTCAAGGCGCTGGACCAGCTCGTCGACTCCGTGCTGCTGGTCCGACCGCTGCGCGATCCCCGCCAACTGTCGGGGGTGCGGGGCCAGGGGGAATGGGGGGCGGGAGCCCCCCATGCCGGAAGACTGTCCCCCGCAGGCCAGCAGGGTCAAATCGGCGACTTCGCCATCGTGCACATGAGCCCCGGGTACGTCGATCCCGCGGGCCGCCCGGTCGCGGAACTCGCCGGGCTGACCCTGCTCGAGGCGTATCCCGCGTCGATGTCCGGCGACGGCCTGTACGCCCGGGCCGCCCGGGTCCTGGCCAGCGGTCACGCCGAACGCGTCCACGGCACCGTCGCCGCCCCGCTGACCGGCACGCCGGACGCCGTGGAGGTCAGCGACCTGCACGCCGCCCCGTTCTTCGCCGGGGTGCTCTTCACCTGGCACGCGGCGGGCGCGGCCGAGCGGCTCGCCGAGCTGCTCGGCCACGCCGAGCGACTTGGCCGCATCGGCGGCTGGGAGGAGAACCTGACCTCCGGGACCGTCCGCTGGACCGATTCCGCGTTCGCCCTCTTCGGCCTCGATCCCGGGCAGACGGCGCCGATTGCCACCGCCGACCTGCACAACTTCGTGATCGCGGCGGACCGCGCGCCGGTCCGCCGGTTCCGGGAGTCGCTGCTGCGGCGACGGGAACCGGCCCTGACGACCTTCCGCATCGTCAGGCCCGGTGACACATCGATCCGGCAGATCCGGATCTTCGCCGAGCCGGTGGTCGCCGGCGACCAGGTGGCGGCGCTGCGCGGCGCCTTCCAGGACGTGTCGGCGCACTACCACACCCAGGTAGCGCTCGCCGCTACCCGCGACCAGCTCGCCGACAGCGAGCAGCGCGCCGCCGAGGAGCACCAGCTCGCGCTCCGGCTGCAGCGCGCCATCATGCCGACCGACGCGCCGCCGGTGGAGGCCGCCGGCGTGGACGTGGCGGTACGTTACCGCCCGGCCGAGTCCGGGCATCTGGTGGCGGGGGACTGGTACGACGCGCTGCTGCTGCCCGACAAGAACCTGCTGCTCGTGGTGGGGGACATCACGGGCCACGGCATCGACGCGGTGACCGGCATGATCGGTGCCCGCAACGCGCTGCGCGGGCTCGCGGCGACCGGTGCCGGCCCCGCGGAGCTGCTCAGGCATCTCAACTACGCGGCCTGCCACCTCAGCGAGGGAATCGCCGGAACCGTCGTCTGCGGGCGGTATGAGCCCGATACGCGCGTGCTGCACTGGGCGCGGGCCGGTCACCTGCCGCCCATCCTGGTGCGCGACGGCGCGGCCGCGATGCTGCCGCTGCCGGCCGGGGTCCTGCTCGGCCTGGACCCGGACGCCGAATACGAGGAGGCCACGCTCACCTTGCGTGCTGGGGACACCCTGCTGCTGTTCACCGACGGGCTGATCGAGCGCCGGGCGCGCTCGATCAGCGACGCGCTGCGCGAGCTGGCGGCGACCGCCGCGACGGTGGCCCCGGACGCGGCGGCGCACGCCGACCTGATCCTGTCCAGCGCGGTGTCAGACACCGGCGACGACGCCTGCCTCGTCGCGGTGCGGATCCTGTGAGCCGGGGCAGGCGCCACGGGCCCGTTCGGGATAATTACTGAACTGCCAGCTCAGCGGGCCTGGGCTCGCTCCGCCCGCAGCCAGCGCGCGGCCGGCCCCTCCTCGCGGGGCACGAACCGCGGCGGCGCGGGCGCGTCGGCGTCCCCGGTGCCGCCCGCCTCCGGGACCTCGCGCATGGTCACCCGCACGCCGCGGCACACCAGTACTCCGGGGGAGCCGGCACATTCGGTCACCACCACGCGTCGGATCCTGCTCACGTTCCCGCCACCTTCCCGGCGCCCGCGCGCCCGTCTGAGCGGACCCCAGCTACCCCGCCCCGGCCCCGCAAACCGCCACCACCCCGCACGCCCAGACTCGGAGGATGCCGATTGCGCAATCGACCCGCTCTATCGTGGTCGATTGCGCAATCGACACCTCGGGCCCCTAAGGCGGCCGCGTCCAGGCGGACCGGGCTGCTACCGTGCCCGCTATGGGTATCCCGCTCAGCGAGGCGACGCTCCGGCTGCTCGACGGGAAGAACTACGCCGTCCTGGCCACGGTCAACAAGGACGGCAGTCCGCAGACCTCGGTCATCTGGATCGGCCGCGACGGCGGCGACCTGCTGTTCTCCACGGTCGAAGGCCGCGTCAAGCACCGCAACATGCTCCGCGACCCGCGCGTCAGCGTCACCGTGATCGACTCGGCGGACCCGGAGAACTACGTCGAGCTGCGCGGCCGGGTGACGATAACCCCCGATGTCGGCCGGGCCCTCGACACCCGGCTGTCCTGGAAGTACGACGGCAAGGACCCCGGTGAAGACCGCCCCGGCGCCGTCCGGGTGGTCGTCTGGATGACGATAGAAAGGGCCACCGGCTACGCCGCCTGAGCGCGATCGCGGAAATGTTCGTGTTAAGTACCGCCCTGGTAGCACTTGTAGAAGTTGAATAGCCGAGGTTTCCGGCCTTCCATATACCCAGAGGGGTATCCGGAAGAGACGATGGCCATGATCGTGGGTCATTTGCGGCGAATAGCGCCGTTTATGACCCATGATCATGGAACCGCTCGCCGAGGCCGCTGTCACCCGAAGGCAAAATATAGGGTAAACTAGGACATATCTCGCCGCATACCCCGGCCATTTGCGTCGAAGACCTCGGCCCTTCAATTTCTGTAACACGAACATTTCCCCAGTGCCTAGCATCGCGACGGCAAGCGGCGCCCACCTGCGGGACGTTTGCCGCCGCGCCAGGGGCGTTGGCCTCCTGCCAGCCGCGGGCCCGCGGCACACGATCATAGTGACGTGTTCTGCTGCCGGAGGTGAACGCGATGACCGGCGATTGGAGCCGTACGGCGGCTTGCCTGGCCGGCCGGACCCGCCGGCTGGGGTTCCGCGGGCGGCGGCGTGCCCTGGACCGGACGGGAGTGGCCGCGAGGGCGGTGCTCATGGGATTGATGCTGATCGCGGTCCCGGCCGTTGCGGTGAGCGCGGGACGCTGGGTAGAGCATGCCGCGACCGTCCGGGCATCGAGCGCTCGCGTGGTCCACGCGGTGCTGCTTGAGCAGGTTCCGGGCATGGACAGGTCTGGTGTCCTCTTCGGGCCAGCTCAGGTCACCTGGGCGACGGCCCGCTGGGTGGCTCCTGACGGGGACGTCCGCACCGGCGAGGTACTCGCGCCCCTTGGCGCACGCGAGGGCACCGTCGTATCCATCTGGACCAATCGCTCAGGCGCGATCACTGGTTTCCCGCAGTCGCATGCCGAGATCGTCGGAGATGCCGTCGACGCCGCCGTAGCCGCGGCCGCGGCGCTTCTGCTGGTGTTGCTGGCGAGCTGGGCAGCGACCCGGCGGCTGCTGAACCGGCTGCTGGACCAGCGGCTGGCCGGCTCCCTGGCAGAGATTGGCCCGCGTGAGGCGCACCGCCCTGGTCGCTCATCCCGGGACGCGCGAGCAGGGCCGCGCCGATCACGGCGCCGGCGAAGCCCGCGCCGCGCAGCACTCCGGGAAGACCGCCTGGCATGTGCTCGGCGAAGATCGTCAGGCCGGCGAGGATGGGCAGCAGGTTGGTGAGCAGGGTCGACAGCCCGGCGGTGGCCAGGGCGGTGCCGCGCTGGAACGCCAGCTGCAGGCAGACGAAGGCAAGGCCGTGGCAGGCGGGCAACAGCAGGGCGAACATAAGCACCGGGCTGATGCCGCTGACCGCCGCCTTGGTCGAGACGTCTCCGGCCGCGTAGAGCAATCCGGCGGCCGCGGCAAGCCCGGCTCCCGGCCGTAGCACCGCCCGCGCCGGCCACGCGGCGACCGCCGCGGCGAGCACGGAGACGAGGATCCAGCCGAACGGGAGCCGCCAGCTCACGGCGGCCGCGTGCGGCGTGCCCGCGGTCAGCGAGAGGCCGAGCAGGAGCAGGCCGGTGACGGACACGGCGGCTGCCGCCTTGTCCCGGGCCGGCAGGCGCGTGCCGCCGGCCTGAACCAGGAGGGCGAGCAGCCCGACGCCGCCGGCCGAGACAGCCTGTACCAGGGAAATCGGCGCCAGGTCCAGCGCGACGATGTACAGGCCCCATCCGGCGAGGCCGCCGATGAATCCGGCGAGCCAGCGTCCGCTGGTGAACAGGGCGGACAGCGATGCGAGCGGGCGCCGGAGGGACAGTTCCGGCAGCACTCCCGAGGCGGTGTGCTGGAGATAGAACCCGTAGTTGAGGGCCGCGGTCGAAACGAGCGCGAGAAGGAGCCCGGCCGCGAGCCTCATCGTCCGCCGCCCGACGCCGCATGCCCGCCCGACGGTGCGCGCTCGGTTGGCGGCTCGGGCGGCTCGGGCGGCCCCGGCGGCTCGGCGGGCGGTGACCAGCCGGGCCCGCGGATCAGCGCGGCGTACGGCAGGTACCCTTCGGCGGCCATCGCCGCCAGGGCGACCCTGGGCAGGTCAGCCCGGTGCTCGACGATCACGTACCGCGGCTGCCAGCCGGGGCCGAACTGCCGGTTGAACCGCAGCAGGTTGTCTAGTTGCAGGTCGAGGACATCCTTCATCCTGAGCAGGGCGCGCCGCTGGATGCGCTGCGCGGTTGTCCGGGTCGCCGCCGCGTCGAGCAGGCCGGCGAACGGAGAGAAGTTCAGCGATACGCGCGCGAAACCGTTCGCCCGCGCCCACTCGGCCGCCATGATGATCAGCCACGCGTTGAACCCGTTCGGCGTGTCCGCCCTGCGCGGCATGGACGACAGGGACAGCGCCCGGCTGGGCCGGCAGACAGCCAGGTGGAGGAAGCCGGCGACCCGGCCGTCGCGGTCGCGGCCGATGACGAACAGCGCGTCGTCGTCGCGCAGCCGGAACGGGTCGTCCAGCTCCATCGTGAAGCCTTTCCGGATGCCGCCGCGCAGCCACGCGCGGTCGACCCCCGCCAGTTCGGCGCGCAGGGCGGGCGGCACGTTGCCCGCCATGATGACCTCGGCCTGGTAACCATGGCGTTCCAGCCGGTGGGCCGCCTGACGGATCGTGCGCATCGGCCGCCCCGCCAGACTGAACGCCGCCGTGTCGATGACCGCCTCGTCGCCGTGGTAGATGGGGTGCAGGCCGCATCGCCGGTAAACGGAAAGGAACCGGTCGGACGCGCCGAGGATGGCGACACGCCAGCCGCGGGAGCGCGCGTGGGACAGGAAGGCGCCTATCGTCGCCTCGGTTTCTTCCGGGGGACCCACGGGGTCGCCGCTGACCACGGCGACGCCCCGGACGACGCGGTAGGCGATGAGGCTCTGGCCGGTAAAGAACCACTGCTTGTCCAGGCGCAGCGCGAACGGTGCCAGGGTGTCGCCGCCGCAGCGGCGGACGATGTTCTCGGCGCGTTCCTGGTCGCCGGCGCCGGAGAACAGCCGCTGCCGCCACGGGCGGACCCATACCTCGGCCGCCCAGATCACCCCTATCGCGGCGATCGAGAGCACTGAGGCCGGGAACCATTTCGCGAACCCGCCGGGCAGGTACTCGCTGCCGTGCGGCGCGAGCCCGGCCAGCGCCCGGATACTGTCCCAGAGCGCCGCGCGCAGCGAGAACGGCACGCCGGCCACCGTCTGGTACGCGAACAACGCCACGACACCGTACGCGATGGCCGCCGCGAGCATGCCCCCCAGCCGCAGCAGCGCCGGCGGCTCGGCGGCCGGGTCGCCCCGGAACGGGAACTCCTGCCTCCGGGCCACCAGCGCGACCGCGATGAGCCCGGTCACGATCGCCGTGGCGTAGTCCGGGCCGCGCACAAGGCTCAGCGCCGCGGACAAGCCCAGCATCGCCACGCACAGGCTCCATGCGCGCCGGCTCCGCCGTGCCAGGCCCAGCGAGCCGATCAGCAGCAGCACCCCGGCCGGTGCCAGCAGCGCGTGCGCCGCCGGTACCAGCAGGCCCGGGCCGAGCGGCTCTACCATCCCGAGCGCGGCACCTCGTCGGGGTATCAGGAGCGACACCAGGTCGAGCAGCCCGCAGAGGGCCACCAGCCAGCTCAGCAGCCGGGGCATGATCCGGTCGGCCCCGCTGCTCCTGCCGAGCAGTGCCCCGCACGCGCCGGCGAGGGCCGCGGCCAGGTACACGGGCTGCAGCCCGGCCGCGGCGTGGAACGCGCGGCCCGAGGGCACCTGGCGGACGAGGAACAGGGAGGCCGCGTCCGCGATGAGCAGCAAGACCCCCACGCCGGCGGCCAGGCCGAGGCCGGCCGCCAGCCGGTCGAGCCGCGCCGCCCGCGCCACCAGTCCGAGGATCAGCCCCGCGACGCCGAAGGCCGCGACGAACACGATCAGCGGGACGCTGTCGTGGCCCGGCAGCTCATCCAGCGGCAGCGCGTCCCGCACCTGCGGTCCGGGCCAGTGCGCCACGCGCACGCGCACCCAGTAGAGCCAGCCCGTCGCCATGGCGGTGACGAGCACGACAGACAGCACCACCGCCGCCGCCCGGCCCGCGGCGGCCAGCACGTGGCGCATCCGGCTAGCCATGGCCCAAGTGCTCCGACGCGGCGATCAGCGCCAGCGGCATCGTGTCCCGCCACAGCCGCCAGGTGTGCGACCCGGGCAGTTCGAAGTAGTCATGCTCGATCCCGAGCCTGGTCAGCTCGGCGGCGAAGGCGCGGTTCTGGCCAACGGACTCGTCAGCGGAGCCGCAATAGAGCCAGATATAGGTCGGGGTTGCCCGCAGTTGCGGGGCGGCCGGGACCACCTGGTACGCGGGACTGTTGTAGCGGAGCAGCGCCTGGCTGTGATCGAAGAGAGCGGGCATGTCATCGGCGATCGTGTAGCCGGACCAGCTCTCCAGCAGCCCGAACTCGCCCGGGTGATGCAGCCCTATGTTCAGCGCCCCGTAGGCGCCCTCGGAATACCCGGCCAGGCCCCGGCCGCTGGCGCTGGCGATCGTCCGGTACCGCGCGTCGATGGCGTTGACCAGGTCGCGGGCGACGAACGTCTCCCACTGGTTCCCGGGGCGCACGCTGTTGGCCCACTCGGTGTCGGAGAACCACGAACGGGTCCCGGTCGGCATGACCAGGATGAGCGGCTGCATCTTCCCGTGCGCGACCAGCGACGCGTAGGTTCCCTCGAGGTTGCCGATGGTGAGGTAATCCGACGGTCGCCCGGTGAAACCGTGCAGCAGGTACAGCACCGGATACCGAACCCACGGTTCGCTCGCGTATCCCGGCGGCAGCACGACATCTACGGTGTCCCGGTATCCGTCTAGCGCCGGGCTGACCACCGAGATCGTCTCCACCTCGGGCGACAGCACGCCGGCCGGCACCGTGGGAGCGGGATAGCCGCGGTACAGCCAGAACGTGACCCCGTAACGGACCGCGCCGGCCGTCCCGCTCACCGCCAGCAGCAGGCCAAGGACCGCCACCACGGCGACCGCGAGCCGACGGGTAGCCGGCGACGTGCCCCGGCCACGCCGGATACGCCGCCGCCCGAGTACGGGCGCGCGCCCGGAACCCGTCATTCTTCGGCCTCCGGATTCAGCACACCGCCGCCGAGGGCCCTGCGGACAGGGCCAAGAGTCCCCCGGAGCGGGACTTGCGATCAGAGTGCTGCCCGGGACCTCCGTGCGCCTAGCTGGCGCCTCCGAGGTCGACGTCACGGGACAGCGTCACCGCGCATTCGAGCAGCCCGGCGTGCACGAACGCCTGCGGCAGGTTCCCGCGCAGCTGCCGCTGGTGCACGTCGTACTCCTCGGTGTACAGCGCGGCGGGCCCGCAGGCGCTCCGGCTGCGCTCGAACCAGTGCGCCGCGGCGACCCCGTTGCCGCCCCGGTGCTCGGTCAGCGCCATCCAGAACCCGCAGAGCAGGAACGCCCCCTCGCCCATGCCGGCCGTGATCCCGTCGGCCAGCGCGCTCCACCGCGCGGCCTCGCGGTGCCCGTGGCTGCCCGACACGTCCCGTCCCGGCCTCGGCCTGTCCCTCAGGCACGCCGACGCGGCCCCGTTTCAGGTGGCCTGACCCGCGGCGCCTCTACCACCCGTCGCCGACGCGCGGCCCAGGCCACGCAACCCACGCCGGAATAGATGAGACGTCATGAGACGTTGCTAGGCAGGCGTGAAGAAGATCGGCTTTCTCTCCTTCGGACACTGGTCCGCGGCGCCCGGCTCGCAGGTGCGGACGGCGTCCGACTCGCTGCTCCAGTCGGTCGAGCTCGCGGTCGCCGCCGAAGAGATCGGCGCGGACGGCGCGTACTTCCGCGTGCACCACTTCGCCCGGCAGCTAGGTTCCCCGTTCCCGCTGCTCGCGGCCGTCAGCGCGCGGACGAACCGCATCGAGATCGGCACCGCCGTGATCGATATGAGATACGAGAACCCGCTGTATATGGCGGAGGACGCGGGCGCGGCCGACCTTATCGCGGGCGGCCGGCTCCAGCTCGGCATCAGCCGCGGCTCACCCGAGCAGGTGATCGACGGCTGGCGTTACTTCGGCTATGCCCCGCGGGACGGCCAGACCGACGCTGACATGGCCCGCGACCACGCCGAGGTGTTCCTCGCGGTGCTCAAGGGCGACGGTTTCGCCGAGCCGAACCCCCGTCCCATGTTCTCCAACCCGCCCGGCCTGCTGCGCGTTCGAGCCGTACTCGGCCGGCCTGCGCGAGCGCATCTGGTGGGGCGCGGCGTCGAACAGCACCGCCGTGTGGGCGGCCAGGCTCGGCATGAACCTGCAGAGCTCCACGCTGAAGGTGAACGAGTCCGGCAAGCCCTTCCACGTCCAGCAGGCCGAGCAGATCCAGGCCTACCGGGAGGTGTGGCGGGAAGCGGGCCACGATCGCGAGCCCCGCGTGTCGGTCAGCCGGTCCATCTTCGCGCTCGTCGATGAGCAGGACTGGCGATACTTCGGCGCCCGCAATCAGGACGAGGACCACGTCGGCTTCATCGAAGCTGACATGCAGGCGATCTTCGGCCGCTCGTATGCCGCCGAGCCGGACAAGCTGATCGAGCAGCTCAAGGAGGACGAGGCGATCGCGGCCGCGGACACGCTCCTGCTGACCGTCCCGAACCAGCTCGGCGTCGACTACAACGCCCACGTGATCGAGTCCATCCTGACCCACGTCGCGCCCGCGCTCGGCTGGCGGTAGCCGGACAGGCCAGGGGTCGCCGTCTAGCCAGTTAGCGTCCGCGCCCGTCCTGTCCCTTATTTGCCCGAACGTACCGTCGCGTCTCTCCAGCCCAAACCCTCGTGCCCGCACGCCGTCAGCCGGGTAGCCGCCGGCAGCGCGATCGGCACGTCCAGCCCGCCGTCCGGCCTGGCGCGTGCCTCGGCACGGCCGCCGTGTGCCTTGGCCACCGATGCCACGATGGACAGGCCGAGCCCGGAACCTGGCCGGTTCGCGACCCGGCCGGAGAGGCGGCGGAACGGTTCGAACAGCCCGGTCACACCTGGTCCGCAGGGATACGCTCGCCGCCGTTGGCGACGGTCAGTTCGGCAATGCCCGCTTCGATCCTGGTGCTGGCCAGCAGCCAGCCGCCGGTCACGTTGTGCCGTACAGCGTTGTCGATGAGGTTGCTGACCAGCCGTTCGAGCAGCACCCGGTCCCCGGTGACCTGGGCGTCCTGCAGCGCGGTGTCGATCCGGATCTGCCTGGCGGCGGCGGCCGGGCCGATCAGGTCGATGGCGTCTTCGACCGCGGTGGGCAGGTCGACTACCTCTCATGGGCGGCCGGCGGGCGCGCATCAGCGTGGATCGAAAGTCACGCATCAGCGTGACTTTCGATCCACGCTGATAGCGGACCGGCGACTGCTGCCCGGTTTACCCCTTTTATCCCCTGGCGATGCGCTGCGCCTGCAGCGCGTGCGGAGCCGTCATACTGAGGGCTGATGCGCCGGGCAGACGCGCTGAGTAACGTCGATAGGGTGCGTACCGTTGTCCCGCACCGGGCCCGGCGCGGGCGGCTGGTGCCCGCTCCCGCCAGGGGGCGCCGGTGGTCGGCGATCGTCGTCTTCGCCGCGTGCACGGGCCTTGCGGTGCTTGCCATGACCGCGGGCGCCGTGCCCCTGCCGATGATGGCGCTGCTCGGGCTGGCCGCGTATCTGGTCGCGTCGCGGCTGCCCAGGCGGCTGTCGGTCCCGGTTGTCGTGATCGCGGCGGGCGTGCTCGGCGGGGCTCTGATTTATACGGCGTCCACCGCGCAGGCGTCCGCCGCGGCGGGCGCCTCGGTAGCC
This sequence comes from uncultured Actinomycetota bacterium, assembly GCA_963771985.1. Classification (GTDB taxonomy): domain Bacteria; phylum Actinomycetota; class Actinomycetes; order Streptosporangiales; family Streptosporangiaceae; genus Trebonia. The sequence continues at coordinate 182,436 of CAVYVO010000016.1, forward strand.
GTCCGGGCGGTTGAGGGCTTCTTGCCGCTGGCGGCGGCATGGTTCATCGGGGATGCGACCGCGGCGCGCCGACGATACCTGGCGGGACTGGCCGAGCAGGCCGAGCGCGAGCGGGCGGCGGAGGCCGAACGTGCCCGCCAGCAGGTCCGCGAGGAGCGGGTGCGCATCGCCCGGGAGCTGCACGACGTTGTCGCCCATGCCCTCGCGGTGGTCACCGTGCAGGCCGGTGTGGGCAGGCGGCTGATGGCGCGGCGGCCGGAGGAGGCGGGCGGCGCGCTGGAGTCGATCGAGGTCATCGGCCGGACCGCCCAGGAGGAGCTGCGGGTCGTGCTCGGGCTGCTGCGCGAGGAGGGCATCGGGGACGCGGAGCTGTCGCCGGCGCCCCGGCTCGCCGACCTGAAGGAACTGGCGGAGACGGTACGGGCATCGGGGACGCCGGTCGAGTTGCGGATGCCGGACATCGCTCACCAGCTTTCCCCGGCCCTGGAGCTGACGGTCTACCGGGTCGTCCAGGAGGCGCTCACCAACGTCGTGAAGCACGCACCGGGAGGACGCGCGACGGTGGACGTCGCCATCTCCGGCAAAGACCTCCGCGTTGAGGTCATCGACGGCGGAAATCCGGCGGGATATCGCGACCGGCCGGCGTTCCTGCCGGGTCATGGCATCGTCGGGATGCGGGAGCGGGTCGCCGCGTTCGGCGGGTCGTTGTCCGCCGGGCGGTGCCCAGGCGGCGGGTTCCGGGTGCTGGCCGAGGTTCCGGTCGAGGCAGCCCGATGACGGTCGGCGTGCTCGTGGCCGATGACGAGGCGCTGCTGCGGACCGCCTTCGCCTCGCTGATCGACGCGGAAGACGACCTGCGGGTCGTGGGTGCGGCCGCCGACGGGAAGCAGGCGGTCGAACTCGCGGCCCGGCTTTCGCCGGACGTGGTGCTCATGGACGTCCGGATGCCGGTGATGGGCGGGATCGAGGCGACCCGCCTGATCACCAGCGCGCAGGTCGCCAGCGTGCCAAGGGTGCTCATCCTGACCACCTTTGACCTGGACAAGTACGTCTTCGAGGCGCTCCGCGCGGGGGCGAGCGGCTTCGCGCTGAAGAGCCGTCCCCTGGACGAGCTGCTGAGCGCCATCCGCGTCGTCGCCGAAGGCGAAGCGCTGCTGGCGCCGAGTGTCACCCGGCGGCTGATCGCCCACTTCAGCCGCGCCGGCCGGGCACCGGCGGAAAGGCACCTGGACCTTGGGCAGCTCACCGACCGCGAGCGCGAGGTGCTCGCGTTCGTCGCGCGGGGCCTGTCGAACACCGAGCTCGCGGACACGCTGCACGTGAGCATTCCGACCGTGAAGACCCACGTGAGCAGGATCCTCACCAAGCTCGGCGCCCGGGACCGCACCCAGCTCGTGGTCTTCGCCTATGAGGCAGGGCTCGTCCCGGCACCGTGACCGCCCCATGCCCAGTGGCGCTCGCTAAACCCTGCTGACCAGGCGGGTTCGCGCGGCTGACCGCCGTCATTCCCGGGGATGACGCGCATTCCGTTCGCGCGCACGACGACAGCGCAGGCCCCGGTCACCGACGATAGGCCGCATGTCCATCGTCATCGCGCTCTTGGCCCTCTGCGGGCTCGGCTACGGGGCGGCACAGTTCATTCACCAGCGGAGCACCGCCAGGCAAAGCCCGCCGGCAACGCAAAGCCCGCCGGCGACGCAAAGTCAGTGCGGAGGCGACCCCGTCCCGCGCCCGTCCGGCGAGCTGGCGGTTGAGACCTGCGGGCTCACCAAGCGCTTCGGCGCCCGGACCGCCGTCGATAACGTGGACCTGTTCGTGCCGCGGGGCAGCGCGTTCGGCTGCCTGGGGCCGAACGGGGCGGGCAAGACCACGCTGATCCGTGTCCTGCTCGGCCTGACCAGGGCCGACAGCGGCACGATGTCGCTGCTCGGCGTTCCCGTCCCGGACCAGCGTGGCCGCGCCCTGGCCCGGGTGGGCGCGATCGTCGACGAGCCCCGGTTCCACGGCCACCTGACCGGACGGGAGAACCTGAAGATACTGGCCGCTGCCAGGGGAGGCGGCGCCGGCAACCGGATCGGCCCCGCGCTGGACCGGACTGGACTGACCCAGCGGGCCGACGACAAGGTTTCCGCTTATTCCATGGGCATGCGCCAGCGCCTGGGCCTGGCCGCCTGCCTGCTTGCGGACCCGCGGTTGCTCATCCTCGATGAGCCGATGAACGGACTCGACCCCGCGGGCATGCACGAGATGCGCGACATGATCCGCGGCCTGGCCGACGAGGGACGGACGGTCGTGCTGTCCTCGCACCTGCTCGACGAGGTTGAGCGCACCTGCGACCAGGTGGCCATCGTCGACCACGGCAAGGTCATCCGCCAGGGGCCGATCAGCGAGCTGACAGAAGGCACCGGCGTGACCGTCGAGGTGCAGTGCTCCGATCCGCCCGCGGCGGCACGCGCCCTCGGCCAGCTCGCGATCGCATCCCGCGTGGACATCAGCGAGAACGGGCTGACCGTGACGCTCGCCGAGGGGCCGGCCCGCGAGCAGGCGGCCGAGATCAACCGCTGCCTGGTCGGAGCCGGTATCGCCGTCTACGGCCTCCGGCAGGCGAACGCCAGCCTGGAGGACTGGTTCCTGTCCGTGACAAGCCGCTTCGGAGGAGAGCGATGACCCCGCGCGTTCTGGAGGCCGAGCGGGCCGCCTCGTGGCTGCCGCCGGTGTCCCTGATCAGCGCCAAGCTCCTTGAACTGCGCAAACGCCGCGCCCTCGTGGCCGTCACCGTGGCGTTCACCGTGGTCCTGCCCGTCATCTTCTACGGCATCCGGCTGGCGTATCACCTGGGCGACCCCGCGCGCTACGCGCCGGCCGGCGCCTCGAACGTTTTCGCGACCGCGGGCACCCTGATGGCCGAGTTCGGATTCATCGCGGCCGCCGCGCTCGGCGCCACAGCCGGGAGCACCGACCTGACCGACGGCATGTTCCGGCACCTCGTGATCACCGGCCGGTCCCGGATCGCGCTCTATCTAGCCCGCATACCGGCCGGGCTGTGCATCCTGCTCTCGCTGGCCGCCGCCGGCTTCACCGTGGCATGCCTGGTGACCGCCTTCCTCGGCGGCCCGCAGGCGGCTGGCGCGCTGCCCCTGCCGCCGGGCGCCATGGCCGGTGCCGGGCTGTGGCTCGAGCTCACTCTGGTCGTCGGGTTCACGGTCGGGCTCGGCCTCGGCTCGCTCATGGGGCAGCGGACCGTGCCGGTCATCCTGCTCATCGTGCTGGAGATCATCATCACGCCGGCACTGGCCGCGCACGCGCTGCCCTACTTCCTCGACGGCCAGCGCCTCGTCGTCGGCGTCGCCATGGACCAGCTGAAACCGGCCGCCCTGGCCGGAGGCATCCAGGCCGGACCAGGCGGCGCCGCCAAGCCGCAGCTGCCCCCCATGCCCACCTGGGCGATGATCACCGTCATCACCGGCTGGATCGTCGGCTGGTCGGCCCTCGGCGCCTGGAAGATGGCCACCCGCGATGCCTGACCGCGAAGAGGTCTTACATCGTCAGTGACCGCAGGAGCGCCCATCGGCTGCCGGGATCCTCATCGGCGCGGGCGCGGCTGATGGCTCGCAGCATGCGCCCGTCTGGCAGGTCGGCGGTCAGCGCGGCCAGTTCGCCGATGCTGCGGGCGGTCAGCGCGGCATCGAGACGCTGGTCCAGTTCGGCCGCGGTAAGCCGGCCGTCGCCCGCGGCGATGCGGAGGATATCCACGGCCAGCTGCCGCTCGGCATGCGACGCCCGCAGCGCTGGCGCCGGACCATGGCTGGGTCTGGGATCCGGCTGGCGCATGTCAGACGGCAACGCGGCGAATCGTGGCGTACCCGCCGGCCAGCAGGACCGCTGTCAGCGCGGCCAGCAGGCCGGTCAGCCTGGCCGCGGACAGCGCCGCGAAGAAGTGGCCGGTGCTCGCCCAGGTGGGGACCCCAGCGATCAGCAGCGCGGCGGCGAGCAGAACCGTAATCTGAGCGGCCGCGAAGGCCACCGTGCCGACGAGGCCCCAGCGCCGGTAGACGGTCCCCCACCACATGCCGTAGACGAACAGCAGGGCCAGTGCCACGGACGATGTCAGCCAGGTGAGGTACCACGGCCCGTCGAGAATGTACGGCACCTGGAACACGCGCCCGTTCACCCCCCAGCCGTCGGTGGCCCGCTCGATGGCCTGGAGGACAGTGAGCGCCAGCCCGTCCGCGGCGGCGAGCGTGACGGCGAGCAGCGCGGTCCCGGTGTAGTACGAGCGGCGGCTGACGCCGAGGGCCAGCCCGAACGGCAGCGAACGCCCGGTGCTGATCACGCCCATGGTGAAGACGTAGGCGCAGAAGATGGACAGCGCGCCGGCCGCCAGCCGGCTCGCGGTGTTCGTGACCAGGACCGGGCCATGGCCGGTCAGCATGACGTGCTGGCTGGCCGGCAGGCTGGCGAAGATCATCACGTCCGCAATGGCGCCGAACGCCAGGGCGGCCCACGGCAGCACCAGGTAGTTGAGCCGCTGGAGCAGGTGGTAGCGGGCGACGTTGAGCCACGTGTTCATGCGCTTGTCCTCAGCTGTGTGTCTGGTGCCGGGTGGCCGGCGGCGCGGACCACCAGTTCCTGGAGCGAGAGCGGCTCGAGTGTCAGGTCCCCCGTCTTGGCACAGGCGCGATCGGCCTGGCCGAGCGGGCCGACGACGACCGCCGACGCCAGCGACCCCAGCTGGCGGCGGTCCCAGACGGCGTGTCTGGTCGTGAACTCGTCCACGGCGAGGACGGGGCCGCTCACCCTGGTGGCGACGCCTCGCAGGTCGTCGGCCGCCGCGTCGAGCGCGATCCGGCCCCCGTCAAGCACCACGACCCGCTCGAACAGCCCGGCGGCCTCGTCGATCAGGTGCGTGGACAGGAGCACCGTCCGTGGATACGCGGCGTAGTCGGCGAGCAGGTGGTCGTAGAACACCTGGCGGGCCACCGCGTCCAGGCCCGCGTACGGCTCGTCGAGCATCGTCACCTCGGCCCGGGCGGCGAGGCCGATCACGATCCCGAGCGCCGACCGCATCCCCCGGGACAGCTTCTTGACCGCCCGGTCCGGCGGCAGGGCGAAGTCCGCCAGCAGGGTGCCGGCGAGCTCGCCGCTCCAACTGGGGTAGAACCACGAGGCCGCCCGCAGCGCGTCGCCCACCTTGACGTCGGGGTAGGACTGGTCCTCGCGGAGGAACACCATCCGGCGCAGGATCCGGCCGTTTTCGGCCGGGCTCGCACCGAAGACCCGGACGCTGCCGGCCGAGGGGAACTCCTGTCCTGCGATGATGCGCATCAGCGTGGTCTTCCCCGCGCCGTTGCGGCCCAGCAGGCCGGTGATCGACTCGCTCCCCGCGTCGAACGTGACGTGGTCGAGGGCGAGCTGGCCGCGGTAGCGGCGGGTAAGCCCGGCCACTGAGATCGCTGGCGTCATAGCGTCAGGCCTTCCATGACGTGACCGGCCTCGCGAATCAGCTCGACCAGCTCGCCGGTGCCGATGCCGAGCCGGCTCGCCTCGGCGACCATGGGTTCGATGTAGCGTTCGGCGAACCGCCCGCGGCGCTCTTCAAGCAGCCGCTGCCGCGCCCCGGCCGCCACGAACATCCCGATGCCGCGGCGCTTTTCTAGCAGCCCCTCATCGGCCAGCACGTTGATGCCCTTGGCCGCCGTCGCCGGGTTGATCCGGTAATAGGCGGCCAGCTCGTTACTCGACGGCACCCGCCCGCCCTCGGCCAGGCCGCCGTCCGCGATCTCCGCCGCCAGGCGGTCGGCCACCTGGACGAACAGCGGGGCGCCCTCATCAAGGCCTGCCATCTCCCGCACCTGCGTTCACCCTCCCCGGCCTGTTCGTTGGTCCATTACCTGAGTAATGTACCGATGACCCGAGAGGCGGTCAAGGGCGATCCCGCGCCGGCGCCGACGGCCAGCAACGCCGTGGCGCGGCGGCCGCAGGCCGCCGCGCCACGAGTGCGGGGTTCCGGATGCCCGGGGTTAACCGGTACTACAGGAGACCGTCGGCCAGGTCCACTGGCCGTTGGGCGAGATCGTGACGCCCCAGTCATTGCCGTTGCCGTTGGGCGTGGCGGTCATCACGTACTCGCTGGGGAAGGAGGCGTTGACGTTCCAGGTGGAGTAGACCACCGCCGGGGCGTCGAGGTCCATCGTCACGGTCCAGGTGCTGGAGCCGGTGACCGAGACGTTGAGGTTGTACCAGTTGCTTCCCTGCGACCCGGCCGACAGCGTGGCCGTGCAGCCGCTGCCTCCGCCGCCTCCGCCGCCTCCGCCGGAGCCGCCGCCGGAGGAGGAGCCGACCGTGATGTTGGAGCTCCCGCTGCCGCCGTTGAATCCCTCTGTCGCGAGGATCTGGTAGTTGAACGTGCCCAGCGGCATCCCGTCACTGGCCCACGCGTTGAAGATATTGCCGGTGGTTATGGTTCCGCCGACCCGCGACGACGTCCGGACGGCCCAGTACTGCTCGAAGGTCGCGGTGCCCTCGATGGAGGGCTGGTTGACCCGCTGGTCCTCGTAGATGTCGTACGTGCCGCCGTCGCTGGTGACCGTGCCCTTGTACGTCGCTCCGCTGGAGGGGTTGTAACCGCTCCAGTCATCGGTGATGTAGTACTCCACCAGCGGGTTCGTCGTCCACCCGTACAACGACAGGTACGCGTCGCCGGACGGGTTGAAGCTGCCCGAGTAGGTCACGGTCCTGGCCGCGCCGGTACTCCAGCCCACGCCGGCGACGAAGTCCCCGGCGCCGCTCCATGAGGTGCTGTAGTTGCCGCCGGAGCCCAGGGTGATGCACGCGGATCCGGTGCCCGCGGTCCACATCTGGTAGTAGTAGCCGTTGTTGCTGCCGGTCTGACTCGAGCAGATGCTCGAGGCGGCCCGGGCGGTGCCGGGCAGGACCGCCGTGGCCACGGCGAGCGCCACGGCGAGCGCACCCCCGATGAGCAGCCTGGCGCGGCTGAGTCGGCGGCTTTTCGGGAAGGCAGGAGGGTCGTTCATGTGAGTGCTTCCTCGTGAAGGGGGCGTCCTGCGGTCGATGACCGGAGTATCGATCCGCCGCCGGGAAGCTGTCAATAACTTTCGGAAATCTTTCGGAATCCTAATCTTAACAAATGATCACCGCCAACACGGTGGCCCTGCTGGATCATCGAGTTCGCTGTCGACGGCCATAGGCATTGGGCAGACAATTAACCCCCGATCTCACAGCATTGAAACTTTCGGAAATACCCGAAACTTTCGGACACCCAAGGCCGCCCCGCGCAGCGCGGCATGGCGCGGGTCTCACAATGCGAGCCGAATCCCCTCCCACGCCGAACTCAGCGCAGGCCGATTGCGTAATCGACCTGCTCTAATGTGGTCGATTGCGCAATCGGCCTGCCAGCCCTCCGGCGACTCGGCGCGGCCGGATCTACCATGGGTCCGACAACTCAATGATTCGGGAGCCCTGACTCCCGAGGGTGGGCGGGGGCTTATCTCTTCGGAGGTGAGCTGTGTTCCGCCCGTACGTTCAAGCTGTCCGCACTCCGGGTGCGCTCCTGCCGCTGGCCGCTAGCTTCGCCGGCGGTGGCCTGCCGATCGGGATGCTGACGCTCGCTGTCCTGCTCTTGGTTCGCCTGCGGAGCGGGTCGTTCCTGGATGTCGGCATGATGGCCGCGGCGCTGAGCACCGGAAACGCCGTCGGCGTCGCCGTCCAGGGCGCCTTGATCGACCGCCGGGGCCAGACCGTGGTGCTCGTCCCGGCCAGTTTGACCTGCCTGTCGTCTCTCATCGCCCTGGTGCTCGTGACCGCACGCGGCGGTCCGCCGGCGCTCGCGGCTGGCCTGGCGGTGACCGGCGGGGCCGCTATCCCGGCCACGCCGAGCAGCATGCGCGTCCTGTGGGCAGCTCTTGTCACCGACCCCCGGCTCCGGTTGACGGCGTACGCCCTGTCCGCGGTGAGCTTCACCGTGGCCACGATCCTCGGTCCCGTGCTGGTCTCCGGGCTGCTGCTGCTCGGCGGGCCGCAAGCGGCGGTGCTGGTCGCCGCCGGGCTGGCGGGGGGAGGTGGTCTCCTCTTCGCCGTTACGCCGGCGTCCCGGCGCTGGGTTCCCGCGGCGGCACGAGTTCCCCGTCGCTCTCGCGGCTTGCCCGGCCGGGGCATGCGGACGCTGATCGCCGGCAACCTGGCCATCGGGCTGGCGGCCGGCTTGTGCGGCGTCGGGGTCCCCGCGGCGGCGGTCGCGCTGGGGGCAGCCGCGCTGGCCGGGGTGTTCGGCGCGGCGGGGGCGGCCGGTGATCTCTGCGGGGGCTTCGTCTACGGGGGCAGGCACTGGCGGCTGCCGCTGGCCTCGCGTCTCGTCGCGGCCCAGTGCGGCTCGGCCGTCGTCGGCGTCGCCCTGGCGCTTGCCAGCGCGAGCATTCCCGGGATGCTGCTGGTGATGCCTGTCAACGGGGCGGCCGGAGCGGTCCAGGGGATCACGACGACCACGCTGCTCGACGACGTCGCCGAGCCCGGTGCGCTCACCGGATCGTACGCGTTGCTGGTGAGTTCCGGACTGGCTGGGAGCGCCGCCGGGTACATCGTCGGCGGCGCCCTGGTCAGCGCTGCCGGGATCCGGAGCTTGTTCCTCGCGGCCGGGGCCGCGGGCCTGGCAGCGGCGGGCTGGTATGCCCGCAGGCGCCGGACGCTCGAACCCGCGCGGCGGTCTCCGCGGCCCGGCGCCCCGTGCTGACCAGCCCCAGCACCAGGATGCCGGCGCCCAGCCCGGTCACCATCCACCACACGCCGTGCTCGGCGCCGGTGAACGCGGTCCCGCCGCGGGCCAGGGCCGGTCCCGCGATCGTGCCGGAGATCGCGACGCCGAGGGCGGTGCCGGCCTGCGGCCGGCGGAGGCCAGCGAGGCGGCCACCCCGGCCATCGAGCGAGGCATGCCGGAGACCGCCGTGTTGGTAATCGGCGGGTTGACGGTGCCTAGGAAGACGCCGAACAGCACGTAGACCGCGAGTACCGCCGGCAGCGGGGTGCCCGGCCCGAGCCAGCGCGACGCGATGCCGCCCAGCGCCAGCGCGGCCCCGGCGACCACCAGCGGCGGCCGGGGACCGCGCGCGCCGACCAGCCGGCCGACGCGCGGGGAGAGCACCAGGACGGGCACCGCCACCGGCAGCAGGCATAGCCCGGCCGGCAGCGCCGCCATGCCGCGCACGTCCTGCAGGTACTGGGTGGTCACGAACAGGAACGCGCCGAACGCGCACAGGGCGAAGACCGCCATCACGATCGCGGAACTGAACGGCACGCTGCGAAACAGGCGAAGCTCGAGCAGTGGGTCGGCGCGGCGCGGCTCATAGCCGAGGATGCCCGCCACGCCGAGCACGGCGACGGCGAGCAGCCCGAGAACGACCGGTGCGGACCAGCCCAGCCTGCCGGCGGCGATGATCGCGGAAACGACGCCGCCGAGCACCAGGACCATCAGGACCTGGCCCACCGGGTCCGGCCTGCGTGCCCGCGCGGCGCGGGACTCGGGCACGAACAGCGCGGCGCCCGCGATCGCGGCGATGGCGATCGGCACGTTGACCCAGAAGATGGAGTGCCAGCCGAAGGCGTCGGTCAGGGCGCCGCCGAGGATCGGCCCCAGCGCCAGCGCCAGCCCGGTCATAGAGCCGAACACGCCGATGGCCCTGGCCCGCTCGGCCGGATCGGTGAACGTGTTGGCGATGATCGCCATGGCCACAGGGTTGAGCATCGTGCCGCCCGCGGCCTGCACCACGCGCGCCGCGATCAGCCAGCCGATGCCCGGCGCCAGGCCGCACAGCAGGGAGCCGAGTCCGAAGGCGGCCAGGCCGGCCTGGAACACGCGCCGGCGGCCGACCCGGTCGGCGGTGGACCCGGCCAGCACCAGGAAGCTGGCCAGCACCAGGGTGTAGGCGTCGACCGTCCACTGCTGGCCGGACACCGAGGCGTGCAGGTCGCGGTGGATCACCGGCAGCGCGACGTTGACGATGGAGATGTCCATCACCACGATGACGATGCTGACGCAGCAGACCGCGAGCACCAGGTGCCGGCGGCGCCGGGTGAGGCCGCCGGCCATGGTGGCGGACAGCGTTGGGGAAGTCATGACCGCGACGCTAGGATTTAGAGCGTGCTCGAAGTCAAACCGCGACCGGAAGCTCGCTCCGTCCCCGAGGCGGGCGTGAGCATCGCCGAGGCCGCCGCCCGCACCGGGGTCAGCGTGCACACGCTGCGCTATTACGAGCGCGCCGGCCTGGTCGTCACCCCCGTCGACCGCACGTACGGCGGCCGCCGGCGCTATCACCGCGAAGACCTGAAGTGGATCACCATCTGCACCAGGCTGCGGGCGACCGGCATGCCGATCAGGATCATCCGGCGCTACGCCCAGCTCGTCTCCGCCGGGCCCGGTAACGAGCCGGAGCGGCTCGCCCTCCTGGAGGCGCACCGCGCCGACGTGACCGCGAAGCTCGCGCAGGTACAGGAAAACCTCGAGCTCATCGACCACAAGATCGACGTCTACCGAGGCCGCCTCGCGGCAGGCGACGCCGACCAGCTATGGGCGCCCAAGCGCCCGGCGGGTAGCGGCGCGCGAAGCTAGCGGGCCTCCGCGCCGGAGGTCGCGAACAGGTCGATCCCCTGACCGGCGGCATGGGCGATCAGCAGCCGGCTGACCAGCCTGGAGAGCGTTTCGCGATCGCGCGGCGGCAGCCGGCCGAGCATCGCCAGGACATCAGCCTCGAAGCGGGCCGCGGCCCGCGAAACGAGCGACCGGCCGTTGTCGGTGAGGCTGACCAGCACCGCCCTGCGGTCGGTTGCCGAGGGAACGCGCGTGACCAGGCCGCGGCGCTCAGCGCGGTCGACCAGGCCCGTGACGCTGGACTTGTCGAGTCCCAGGAGCCGTCCCAGTTCGTTCATGGTCGGCTCGCGGTCCCGCAGCACGCCCAGCAGGCGCGTCTGGGCGACCGAGAGGTCCTGCTCCGCGGCCTGGCGCTCGAGCATGCCCAGGACCACGAAGGAAAGCTGCGCCAGCCCGTCGACGGGGCTGAGCTGCTCGCGCGCTGCTGCCATGTCCGAAGGCTATCTTGATTTAGTTGGTGCCACCAACTAAATTAGTACGTGGCACAAACTAAATGACACGCTCAGGAGGAACACCGGCATGGCCATGATGAACGCGGCGGTCGTGACATCGTTCGCGGAGCCGCCCCGCTACCAGCAGTTCGAGGTCCCGCGGCCGCGTGGCGCGGACGAGGTGCTCGTCGACGTCCTCGCCGCCGGGCTGCACCCGCGTGTCCGGAGCGGCGCCGCCGGGGCGCACTACACCAGCACGGGCACGCTGCCGATGATCCCCGGGATCGACGCGGTTGGCCGGCGGGCCGACGGCAGGCTGATTTACTTCATGGCCGCCGACGACGTGACCGGCACGATGGCCGACAAGGCCCTCGCCGGCCCGCGCCGGTCGGTCGAACTGCCCGGTGATGCCGACGTCGCGAAGATCGCCGCCGCGATGAACCCGGCCATGTCGTCGTGGGTGGCCCTGCGCCGCCGGGTCCCGCTCGAATCCGGGCAGCGTGTCCTCGTTCTCGGCGCGACCGGCAACGCCGGAGCGATGGCCGTTCAGGTGGCCAGGCTGCTCGGCGCCGGGCACGTGGTCGGCGCCGGGCGCGATCCCGGCCGGCTGCGCGCGCTCGCCTCGGCCGGCGCCGACGACGTCGTCCAGCTGACCGGCGACGGCGACGCGACAAGCGCGGCGCTCGCCGCCGCGGCCGCCGAGTCCGACATCGTCCTCGACTACCTGTGGGGCAAGCCCGCCCAGCAGACGATGGCCGCGCTGCTGGCGGCGCGCGCTGACCGCGGCCGCGCGCTGGACTGGATCCAGATCGGTGCGGTCGCCGGCCCCACGATCGAGCTGCCGTCGGCGGCCCTGCGCTCGGCCAACCTCCGCGTCCAGGGCAGCGGCCAGGGCTCCGTTCCGGCGGCGGACTACCGCGCCGAACTGCCCGCACTCGCCCGCGAGATCAGCGCGGGCACGATCGCGGTCACGGCGAACACGGCGCCGCTGTCCGACGTGGAGCAGGCCTGGACCCGGCCAGAGGTCCCCGGCGAGCGCACCGTGCTACTGCCGTAGCCCCCGGCATCCGTTCCCTATTCGTCCAGCTTGACCGTCCACCCACACCCATTTAGAATACCTGTACTAACAAATCGAGCAAGCCGCCTCCATGGTAGAGCACTAGAGCGGCCCTCGATCACCTAACCTGCTGAGGAGGTCAAGCGACCGTGGATACCTTCATCCCGCGGTCCGGCCAGGACAGACAGGACCCGCCCGCCGCTGACAGTTCCGGCGCGCCAGCCGCGAGCGGCCAGCCGCCGGACGAGTGCGCCAGCTTCATCCAGCTAGCGCCGTCGGCACTGGATGACACCGGCGGCACGTGCGCCCGGTGCGGCCGTCCCGACTTCGCGCACCAGGCCGGCGGCGGTGAGCGGCAGGCCCGCCTCGAGGGGCTGGACGCGGACCGGCTGGCGACCGCCCTGACGTGGCTCGCCGGCTACCGCCCAGCGATCTTTGACGCCGCGCTGGACGCGGCCGAGCCATGCGCCGGGGAAGGCGAGCCCGGCAACGCCTACGATCCCGAGCCGTTCTGCACGGTGTGCGGCTCCCAGGTAGGCATCTTCCTCCTGCACGGAAGCGACTGGCGCCATTTCCGCGGCACCCCCGGCAGCAAGCTCGACCTGTTCGACCCCGGCCACCGCCCGGTCATCGGCTGGCGCCCCGCCACGGTAACCGTCGTCACGAAGTAAGAACCCTGCCGGAACACGGCGCGGACGCACCCGTCCTCCTTGTACTTGAACATCTCGTACCCGCTGGCCGCTTTAGTGACGTTCGTTCCCACTGCGGCAACGATCGGGCCCACGTCCTTGTCCATATGCGAATTTCTGTGTGCTGTTGGTACGCCTATGGCGTACGAACAGCACAATCTCCGGGCAGATGCCCGACACGGGATCCTCCTGCCCGGAATGTCCGGTGGCCCTGGGCATCAACGCGCCCGAGACACGCCACGCGGGGCACCCTGCAACCTGATAACAGCAACAAGCGGCGAAGCCGCGCGCCGCAGCCGCCGCGTTCGCCGCCGCCGGCGCGGGCGGCCTGCCCCGGGTGCTGCGCGCCCGCCGCCCGGCGCCGTCCCGCGTCGAGGCGATGATCCGCGCCCTGGATGTGCCCCGCCGCGTCTTGAAAGCCCGCCGCTACGTTGGATAATCCGCGCGGCGGACGGGTAGTTAGGTGTGCCAGTCTCCGCACCGCGGGGCCCCGCGGGCGGCGGCGGAGATATGGTCATAGCCGTGCTGGTCCCGGCAGCAGGAGGAGGCAGGGTGGCGGCGGACGCGAGCGCGCAAGTCACGGAGCTGACGGCGGATGACCACGCGTGCTTGACCTTCGGCGAGGCCGAGGAGTTGTTCGACCTGACGGCGGCGTTCGTCCGCGACGGGCTCGCCGCGGGCTTGAAAGTGATGTGGCTCAGCGACGCGGGCCCCGGGATCGCGGTCAAGGAACTGGCGCGGCGCGGGATAGCCGTTGAGTCGGCGATGGCCGCCGGGCAGCTCACCGCGGACGGGTGCGAGGGCAGCCTGCTGTCCGGCCGGGCGTTCGCCGCCAACGCGGCGGTCGGCTGGCTGAGCGGTCAGCTCCTGACGTCCCGGGAGCAAGGCTTCCCCGGGGTGCGGATCGCGGTGGACATGAGCTGGGCGCTGCGCCCGGTGGCCGGTGTCGAGGAACTGCCCCGGTTCGAGGAAGGCATAGCGGCGGCGCTGGCCGGCAGCACCGCCGCGGTGCTGTGCCAGTACGACCGAGAACGCTTCGACCCGGTCACGCTGGCCTCCGTGGCCGGGTCGCACACCCGCTCCGTGGCGGCGGCCACCTACTACGCCGACGCGAGGCTCCGGATCTGCCGCCAGTACGCCCCGCCGGGGATCAGAATCGCCGGAGAGATCGACTACCAGGCCGCGGAACCGCTCGCCCGCGCGCTGGCCGAGGCGGTCCGGCTGGATGGCGACGTCGTGGTGAACATGGAGAGCCTGGCCTTCACCGACGCACGGTGCACGCTGATGATCGCCGAAGCCGCCCGCGGCATGGCCGCCGCCGCCCGGACAGTGACCCTCCGCTGCGTGCCGGAGGTCGCTCGCGGGTTTACGCGGCTCGGCCTCGTCGGCGTGCCCGGTCTCCGGCTGGTGACAGCCGATGAGTGACCAAGGCAGCCGCCGCGGCGGATCGCCAGGCCAGGCAGGGGACAGTCAGGGGACCGCACCGTCCGGTTTCCCGTCCCTGAGTCAGGACTTCGATACCGGTTCGCTGTACGCGCTGCGGGCGGCCGTCGCGGCGCACGCCGCCGCGGCGGGCCTGGGGCCGCAGGGGGTGTACAACGTGGTCGCCGCCGCGCACGAGCTGGCCGCCAACGCGGTCGTGCACGGCCCCGGATACGGGCGGCTGCGGCTATGGGGCGCTGACGGGTTCCTGTACTGCCAGGTCAGCGACGATGGCTCTGCCGAGCCGGGTGCGTCCCGCGACCCGGCGGAGGCCGGGATGCCGTGGAAGGTCGAGCACGGCCACGGATTGTGGGTGGTCGGCCAGGTCGCCGACACGCTCGACGTGGACCGCGGCCGCGCCGGGACCACCGTCACGGCCGGCTTCACCGTCACCTCGCCGTCGCAGTCACCGGCCGGCTTAGCGGCGGCCGGTCAGCTCACTGGCGGTTCACCGGGCTCGCGTTGGCGATGATCGCCGCGAACGGCGGAATGGCCAGCGCCACCGCCGACATCACAACGGCGGCGATCGTGGAGTACCGCCAGATCAGGGTCCACGCCAGGATCAGCAGCAGCAGGCACACGCCCATCATCACCCCGTAGACACGCTTGCGCGTCCGCAGCGCCAGCGGGTGCCCCTCCTCCGGCTCATTCCCAGATCGCATCGCCACCCCCTTCCGCGCCGCCGCGCCGCCGCCACCTCCGCGCCGCCGCAGCGTGTCGATTGCGCAATCGACCACACTAGAACAGGTCGATTGCGTAATCGACCCCCGTGTGCATATGCGCAATCGACCCCCGTGTGCATATGCGCAATCGACCCCCGTGTGCTCATGACAGTGCCCGGCGCCCCTCATCGGGCGCCGGGCACTCCACCCCTTCCGCGGGGTCTGTCAGGCGGCGGCGGGCGCCGCGCCGAGGGCGCTGTCGTAGACCGCGAGGGTCTCGTTCGCGATCCGGTCCCAGGAGTAGCGGGACCGCGCGCGGTCGGCGGCGGCCACGCTGAACGCCTCGAGCAGCATCGGGTGGGAGAGCAGCTGCCGGATCCGGCGGGCGAGCAGCGCCGGGCGTCCCGGCGGGACCAGGATGCCGGTCGTCCCGTCCACAACGGCGTCCACCTGGCCGCCCGCGGCCGAGGCGACGACCGGCGTGCCGCAGGCCATCGCTTCCACGGACACCATCCCGGACGGGTCGTACTCGGAGACGCTGACGAGCAGGTCGGCGGAACGCAGCAGCGGGGGCAGCGCGTGGCGGCCCAGCTCGCCTGCGAAGAACACCCGGCCGGAGAGGTCAAGGGAGTCGGCCAGTCCGGCCAGCCTGCGGTAGGCGAGGTCGCCGCGCAGCTGCGCGCGCGGCGGACCGCCCGCGACGACCAGTTCCGCGTCGGGCACCTTGGTCATCGCGTGCAGCAGCGTGCCGATCGCCTCGTGCTCGTGCAGTTCGGCGACGGTGACCAGCCGGGGCCGCGCGGTGCGGTTGGCCACCGGGCCCTCCGGGGTGAACTCGTCCGTGTCCACGCCGCAGGGGATGACCTTGATCGACCGGCGCGGCACCCCGAGCCGGGTCAGGTCCGACTCCTCGTCGGAGCTGCCGGCCACCACGGCGTTGACGCTGCGGCCGATGGCGGGCTCAAGGCGGATGCGCTCGGTGCCGGCGGCCTGCGGCAGGACGTGGTGGCGGCGTTCGGCGACGCCGAGCGAGTTGAACGACTGCACTACCGGGATCCGCAGGTCGCGGGCCGCGGCCAGCGCCGCGAGGCCGCTGGTCCAGCGCAGCGCGTGCACCACGTCCGGGCACTCGCGGTTCCACCGCTCCCGCAGCGGGTGAGTGAACTCGGGCACCCGGGCCAGCAGCTCCGACTCGTCGTGCTTCCCGGCGTGGCCCAGGTACTCGACGCGGACACCAGGTTCAAGCACGGCACGTTCGGGTAGCGAGGCGTCGTGGCGCTGTGCGTACACGGTCACCCCGTGGCCGCCCGCGGCCAGGCTCCGGCCCAGTTCACGCAGCCGCACGTCGTCTTCGGTCTGCGGCGTGCCGACGTTGGGGGAGAGGGTTGCGTGCTGCGCTACCAGGGCGATCTTCATAACGGCCTCCTCATTGCGGGGAGCCATCACGGCGAGCCCTCGGGAGGCCTGAAGCTTAAGTGGGATAGTGGCCACGCGAGCACGCACGCCGTGATTGGCGTGGATCGTGCCTGCGTCGTAGGCACCACTGCATCCGACTATATCCGCCGCGCCGCGCCTGTAAACGCCTTCGTGGATTTTTCTGCCGGCGGGCTGGCCGGATCAGCCCGCGGTGGCCTCTCGTACGCTGGCGTAGACGGGAATGAGCTGGTCGGCCGCTGTCAGCCGGAGCATCTTGGCCACCGGCTCGCGCGGGGACGCGAGCGCCAGCACGCCGCCTTGGCGGTCCATCGACCGGTTGGCGCGCAAGATCACGTGCAGTGCGGACGAGTCCATGAAGCGCAGGCCGCTGAGATCGATGATCATCATGCGCGGCTGCTTGGCCACCTCGGCCTCGAGCACCTCGCGAAGCGCGTCGCAGTTGGTCACGTCGGCCTCGCCAGCGACCCCTACCAGCGTGTAAGGCTCGCCTTCTGACTCGACCGTCGCGACAGACGTCGAGAGCAGGTCCACACCCGTGTTTTACCACATGAGCGAGGCAGCCGGTGCCGCTCAGTCCGCTAGCGGGCGAGGCAGCACCGACATGTGCATGCGCAGCGTGGTCCCGCTCTCGTCCGAGCGGAGTTCTACCAGGTCACACACCTGATAGACGAGCCAGAGGCCGTGGCCTCCCAAGCTGTCGGGGGCGGGCCGGCGGCGGCCGGCGAGCGGGTCCGTGATCGTGCCCTCGTCCCGGATCTCGCAGACGATCTCGTCGGAGGTCCGCCAGATGGTCAGCGTGCCCTGGGACCGAGTGTGGCGCAGCGTGTTGGCGGCCACCTCACTCACCGCGAGCACCAGGTCGTTGGCCCGGGCATCGGTGAGGCCCGCGTCCCTGGCGTGCTTCAGCACCAAGGCCCGGACCTCTGACAGGTCCGTGCGGTAGGTATGGAACATGGCATCGTCAGGTGGCGTGGGCAGCGGAACGCTGCAGCTGGACGGGATCCGGAACGGCACGGCGTACGCGGGACTCGTCCCGTGTACGCCGTCTGACAGCAGCAACGGGTGGGTTCGCATGGCGTCGGCGACGACCGCGGGCTGGAGTCCCTTCGTGTCGTAAGGGCACAGGATGTCCGCGTCCGCGTCCGCGAACGCGAGGTTGATGAGCGATTCGTGCCTGGTCGCTTCGCGCAGTTCGGCCGCGCTGCGCGACGCCCAGATGGGCTCGCCCACGTAACGGACGCGCCGCCCGGCGTGCTGGCCGGTGAAGGCGAGCACCCGGGGGATGATCCAGGCGGGGTTCCGCCCCATCTCGGTCATGTCCGCGAACTCGACCCGCGCCGCGTCCGCGCCGAGCGCGTCCTTGACGAGGCCGATCTTGGCGGCCGGGATGGCCGCGAAGGCGGGATCGCCCGCCGCCAGCCCGTCGCGCAGGAACCCGGCCACCGTGGCGGCGTAGCCGGCCTCGCTCTCGTAGAAGAAGCCGACATGCCGGAAGGCGGGGGTCAGGACCGTTGAGTCAGCCACACCACACCTCCGTGCGCCTGGATGTGCACGGGATCGGTGATAGTTCTCCGCGCGTCCGCGGTCCAAGCGTCATGTCGCTATCGGCATCGACGATACACCAGTGTTTCCGGCGCTTGTCGTCTGTGTTCTCGCAAGTTGCCGGACGTAATACTGAGCCGGAGTCCTGCCACGCTGGTTGGCGTTACCCCGCGCGATGCGGTTCAAACTGCCGCCGCACACGTCCCGCACCGCTTATCCCCCTGTTTGCGCCCCCTTAGTCAGGGAAGTCGGCATGCCATGGCCGAGCACAATGGCGCGCAGCACCAACCCGGCGGCCCGTTCGCGGGCGAGCCGCGGCAGCGCGGTGAGCGGCGGAAGCAAAGCGGCTGGAACCGGACGCCGCGGCGTGCTGCCAGGTGGCTCGCGTGGTGGGTGCTGATGATGTCGCTGTGGGTGGCGATCGACGACTCGCTCCATTCCGACGAGCTGCTCGCCGGCGCTGGGGCCGCCGCCCTGGCCGCCCTGGCGGCGGAGCTGGTCACCTACCAGGCGGCCACCCGCCTCAACGTACGGCCCCGCTGGCTGCTGGCGGCCTTCCGCCTGCCCTGGCAGCTCGTGCGCGACACCGGCGTTGTCTATAGCGCCCTGGCCCGGCTGCTGCTGCGCCGCGAGCGCCCGCGCAGCGAGTTCGCCGAGCTGCCCGTGGCCTACGGGGACGACTCGGCGCTCGGCGGAACCCGGCGTGTGCTGCTGACCTGGGCGCGCAGCTTCACCCCGGGCATGTTCGTCCTCGGCTTCGACGCCGAACGCGACGTCATGGTCGTCCACCGCCTCCTGCCAGACCGGTCACACAAGGCGCGGCGATGAGCGCCAGCTTCGTCATCGCCGCCATCGCGATGCTGGTCTGCCTCATCCCCGCCGGGGTGGTCATCGCCCGCGGCGGCCCGGCGGAAGCCGTCGTCGGGTACGAATTCATCACCGGCGTGGCGGTCATGATCTTCGCGCTGCTCGCCGAGGGGTTCAAGCGGCCGAGCCTGTTCGAGTTCCCCGTGCTGCTCGCCGTGCTCCTGTACCCCAGCGGCCTGGTGTTCATCCGGGTCCTGGAGCGCTGGCTGTGACCAGGCAGGTCGTTACCGACGTCCTGCTCGGGCTGGCGGTACTCGTCACGGCCCTGTCGGCCATCGGCGTGCTGGCGATGCCAGGCGCGTACGCGAAGCTGCACTTCATCACCCCGGCGGCGGTGCTGGCCCCGGTGCTGGTGGCGCTGGCCATCGCGGTCAGGGAGGGCCCTCGGCGAAAACACCGGGGAGATGATCGTCGCGCTGGTGTTCATGATCGGCGTCGGCCCGTTCCTGTCCCACGCCACGATCCGCGCGATCCGCGTCCGCGAGCGCGGCGACTGGCGCCAAAAGCCCCCCGGAGACCACGAGCCCGCCGAAGACCACGAGCCCGCCGAAGACCACGAGCCCGCCAGGGAACCGCGGTGACCCCCTACTCCGTCCCGAACGCCCTCATGGATGTCCTCCAGGTCACCGTCCTCGTCCTCGTCGCGGCCGGCGCCCTCATCGTGGTCCGCACGCGCAGCCGTATCAAGCAGGTAATCGCGCTCAGCGTCTACGGCATGCTGCTGGCGATCTTGTTCTTCGTCTTCCAGGCGCCCGACGTCACCCCGTCGGAGCTCACCGTCGGCGCGGTGGCGCTGCCGATCGTGCTGCTGCTCGTCATCGCCAAGGTCAGGAAGCGCGAGGAATGTCGCCGCGCCAGCGCTTGTGGTTCTTCGCGGTCGCCGCGGCCGGGCTGGCCGCCTGCTACCTGTGGGCGTTCGCCGGGCTGCCGGGCTTCGGCCGCTACCCGGGCCCGTACGGGCCGGCCATCCTGAAGAACGCCGTCGCGCAGACCAACGCCACCGGCGTCGTCTCCGCCATCAACTTCGAACACCGCGGCTTTGACACCGTAGGCGAGGAGTTCATCCTGTTCGCCGCCGCGGCCGGGATGGCCGTGGTGCTGCGCCACCTGCGCCGCGAGCGCGATCGCCCCCCGCTGGACGAGGCGAAAGACAGGAACCCGCCCCCGACGAGCGGCGCCGTCAGGACGGCGGCCCTCGGCCTGGCCGGCCCGACGGTCGTCATCGGCTGGTGGCTGGCCTCGCGCGCCCAGGCCAACCCGTCCGGCGGCTTCCAGGGCGGCGTCATCCTCGCGACGGCCTTCTTCCTCGTCTACCTCGCCGGCGAGTTCCTCGTCTTCCGGCGCCTGCGCCCGGTCGCGGTGCTGGACGCGGTGGAGGCGATCGGCGTCGGCGGGTTCGCCGCCATCGGCGTCACCGCGGTCGCGATGGGCCTGCCGTACCTGTATAACTTCCTGCCGCTCGGGCAGATCCCCGGCGCGGTCAGCTCGTCGGGCACGATCGCCCTGATCAGCTTCTTCGTCGGCCTCGAGGTCGCCGCCGCGTTCATCCTGATCGTCGGCGAGCTGCTCGACCAGACGCTGCTGATAAGGAGCCGCTGATGCGGGTCTTCCCGTTCCTCGTCGTGGCCTGGATCGTGGTGGCAGGGCTGTACGGCCTCGTTACCAGCCGCGACCTCATCCACCAGATCGTCTGCCTGATCGTCGTCCAGTCCTCGACGTACGTGCTGCTGCTCGGCGTCGGTTACGTGACCGGCGGGGTGGCGCCGTACTTCTACGACATCCCCGGCCACACCAAGGCCGTCGACCCGGTGGTCCAGGCCCTCGCGCTCACCGACGTCGTGGTGGAGGCCGCGGTCACCGCCCTGCTGCTGTCCTTCGCCATCCAGGCCCACAAGCGGTTCGGCACGCTCGACCCGAACGAGCTGGCCCCATTTAAAGGCTGACGGAGCCAAGGGCTGATGGACCAGCTCTTCGCCCTGTCGGTCGCGGTCCCGCTGCTGGCCGCCGCGGCCATACTCGCCGCGCGCCCGCTGCTGGCGGCGCACCGGCGGGTCCTCGACCTGGTCGCTGTCCTCGCCTCAGCTTCCGTCGCCGTCATGCTCCTTTTCCTCGTATTCCGAACGGAAGCGGCTGACTCCACATACTGGTTCGCGTGGCGTGCCTGGGGGGCGTGCTCGCGCTGATCATCCGCTGAGCCGCGCGTCAGCCGTCCGCGTCAGCCGTCCGCGTCCGGCGAAACCATGCTCACGAAGTCATAGGCCGCCAGCGGGCCGATCAGCCGCAGCTCGACCCGCTCCTTCCAGCTGACCGCCAGGGCCTCGAGCGCGTCCTCGAGCTCGTCCGCCTTGGCCATGTCCACCAGGAAGGCGATGTACACGGCGTTCGAGCTCGTGCGTGGGCTGCCGCACCACGCTGGCCGCGACGAGCTCCGCGACGGCCTCGCCGACCGCGCGGGTATCTTCCGCGCGCATGGCGGCGATGGCGCCGCCGAGGATCTCGCTCAGCTCCGTCCGCAGCTCAGGGTCTCCGTCCGGGTCCGGGGCCAGGATCTGCTCGCGCAGCTGCCCGGCCCGCGGGTGCTCGGCGAGCACCTCATCCAGGATCGTGTCTTCGACGTAGCGTCCCCTGACGACGTACTCCGCGTGGCCTTCCAGCCGCCGCAGGGCGCTGGCGAACTCGTCGTGGTGCGCGGCGAGCAGCTCCGCGGCTACCGCCTCGTCGCTGGCGACCACCGAGCCGAAGCGCAACGGCAGCACGGGCACCTCGGCCGCGCTGGAATCGAGCAGCTCCTCGTGCGTGAACAGGTCTTCGGGCCGCCCGATCGGCTGAGTGAGGTCCACGTCACTGACCAGCGCGGCGATATCCCCGTGCCGCACCACCCGGATCTCGCCGGGCGGCTCGCCGACGCCGGTCCCGCCGGCTTCCAGCTCGATGTCGCCGGGCAGGATCCCGTAGACGTAGACCGCCTTCCGCTGCCCGCCGGGGGCATGTCCGTTGTGCGACCGGGTAACCATGTCAGCCTTCCTCCTCCCGAGACCAGCCGCCTACCCCGCAGACGCTCACCCACACCAGTTTTGCCGCGCCGCCGCCTAGCCCGGCCGCCGCCCCCCGCTTTCGCCGTCCGGCACCGGGGTTGCCTATTCCGCGCTGAAGCACGGGTTCGACAAGAAAGGCGGCCACCGGGAGCCGAAGGACCACAAAGGCCCGTCCGACCCCGGGGCGGCGAATCCCCGGTCCCGGGAGAACAAGGGAAAGTCGTACGGCGGCGTGGACGTGTTCGGCAACACCAAGGAAGAGCCGCGCAAGCGCGCCGCCGAACTCGGCGTCCGGGGCAGGTCGACGATAACAAAGGAGGAGCTGGCCGAGGCGATCGCCCGCAAGCAGGGCTGACTCCGGTTCTCTGGGAAAAGCACACCGCGCTCCCGCGATATCCCATCTGCAATTGCAGCGGCTACACATGCGCTGAAAGAAAAGACAGTTTATTCCGAACGGCCGGCCGCGTCTCTTTCCGATATACGCGGCTGTTAGCCGGCGCGTTTTCCCGTGCGCGGGTGATACCGTGCTGCCAGCGCGATGGCAGGGGTGCGTCGGCGTCCCCCGCGTGGAGCAAAGCGTCGGGAGGCGGTGAGTTTGGCGGCCCACGATGAGCGGCTGACGGCACCCGTCGTCGCCTCCGGCCAGCCGCACGGCGAACCGGAAACCGCGGCGCCCGCCATCTTCCGGCTGCTCGACCAGGTAGCGGAGTCCGTGCTGGTCGCGTCCCCGGTATGGGACGCCCGTGGCCGGCTGGCGGACTTCGTGGTGCTGCATCTGTCCCCCGGCTTCGTCGACCCGGCCGGCCGCTCCGCCGCGGACCTGCGGGGCATGACCCTGCTGCGGGCCTATCCGGACGCCGCGGCGGGCGACGGGCTGTTCGCCCGCGCCGCGCGGGTGGTCGCGTCCGGCCTGCCCGAGCACGCGCCCGGGCTGGTGGGACCGCCGCGGACCGGGCCGCTGACGGGCAAGGCGGACAGCGTGCGGGTCGCCGACTTGCACGCCGTGCCGTACGCGGGACGGGTTGTTTTCACCTGGCGCGAATGGGATGACGGCGTACACGGCCAGCTGGCCGAACGGCTTCAGCACACCCGCACCCGGGTCGCCCTCGCCGCCACCAGGGACCAGCTCGCCGACAGTGAGCAGCGGGCCGCTGAAGGGCACGAGCTCGCGGTCCGGCTGCAGCGCGCGATCATGCCGTCGGGCATGCGCCCGGTGGGCGCCGCCGGGGTGGACATCGCCGTCCGCTACCGCCCGGCCAAGGCCGGGTCGCTGGTGGCCGGCGACTGGTTCGACACGCTCCCGCTGCGCGGCGGCGAGCTGCTGCTCGTCGTCGGGGACATCGCCGGGCACGGCATCGAGGCCGTGACCGGCATGGTCGCGGCCCGCAACGCGCTGCGGGGGCTCGCCGCGACGGGCGCGGACCCGGGCGAACTGCTCGGTCGGCTGAACTACGCGGCCTGCACGTTCACCGACGGGGTCACAGGCACGGCGATCTGCGGCAAGTACGACCCGCGGACGCGGGTGTTCCGCTGGGCCCGGGCCGGGCACCTGCCTCCGGTCCTAGTCCGCGACGGCGTCGCCATAGTGCAGCCGATGCCCGAGGGCATGCTGCTCGGCATGGCGGTCGACGCCGAATACGAGCAGGCCACGATCCCGCTGCGGTCCGGCGACACGCTCCTGCTCTACACCGACGGGCTGATCGAGCGCCGCGCCTCTTCGATCAGCGACGCACTCGCCGAGTTCGCGGCCGCCGCCGTCCCGGCGGGCCCGGACGCGGACAGCCACGCCGCCCGTATCCTGGCCAGCGCCGCGTCCGACACCGGCGACGACGCCTGCCTTCTAGCGGTCCGCATCCTCTAGACCCAATGCCGTCCCGGCCAGCGGGTCGACTGCGCAATCGACCCGCTCTAGTGTGGTCGACTGCGCAATCGACCCGCCGCAGCTCTGGCCGGCGTAGTGCCCGAACCCCCAGGAGCCTGGTCCGCTAAACGGCATTGCCTCTAGGCCGCCGGGCAGGTCAGTCGACGTCCGCTATCACGACCCCGTTAGGCGCGTAGGCGGTGAACTCGGTTGACCAGTTCGCGTGGTCGTACGCGGCAGCCGGGAGCGTTACGTCGAAAGTGCCGGACCAGGTGTCACCGGAATATTCGAGCGTTCCGGTGGTGCGCTCGCCGCTCGTTCCCGCCGGCAGGCCAAGCCCGTTGAGCG
Organism: uncultured Actinomycetota bacterium; assembly: GCA_963771985.1. Classification (GTDB taxonomy): domain Bacteria; phylum Actinomycetota; class Actinomycetes; order Streptosporangiales; family Streptosporangiaceae; genus Trebonia. The sequence continues at coordinate 206,504 of CAVYVO010000016.1, forward strand.
TTTTCCATCTGATGGTGACCGATGCCCCTTGCAAACCGGTGATGTAGATCTGGACGTAATAGGGGTTAATGCCGGTACTGTTGTTATTGAGGCCCGGGTCCACCTTGAGGAACGAGGCCCCGATGCTGTCGGCCGGGGGAGTGGTCGCGACCAGCGCGGGCGGCGATGGAGTCGACGCCGCGCCGCCGCCACCGCTGTTGGACGGGGAAAACGGCGGCCATTTCACCGCGGCCGCGAGACTCAGATAGCCAATGACGAGCGCCGCCGCCGCGATAATTACGCCCCATTTAGTCCAGGAGTCCGTTTCGGCCGCTGGCATGTCCCCCTCCGAATTTCCCGGTGCGAAGATAATACGACCGGTGCGGCGGGTTTGCTACCGATCAGTCCGGAATAAAGCGCCACGGTCTGCGCGGCGACCGACTCCCAGCTGAACTCGGCGACCGCCCGTTCCCGCCCCGCCTGCCCCATCGCGGCCGCGCGCACCGGATCGTGCACCAGCACGTTCAGCGCGTCCGCCAGCGACGCCGGGTCGTCGGGCGGGACGAGCAGGCCGGTCACCCCCTCGTCCACGACCTCCGGGATGCCACCGACCCGGGAGGCGACGACAGCGGTCCCGCACGCCATCGCCTCCAGGTTCACGATGCCAAGCGGCTCGTAGACCGACGGGCACACGAAGGCGAGCGCGTGCGTGAGCAGCTGGATGACCTCGGGCTTGGGCAGCATGTCCGGTGTCCACAGCACGCCGGACCGGGTCTCCTGCAGGCCCGTGACCAGGTTCGTCACCTCGGCGAGCAGTTCGGGTGTGTCCGCCGCGCCCGCGCAGAGCACGAGCTGCGCGATCGGTTCGAGCGCCGCGGCCGCCCGCAGCAGCACCGGCAGGCCTTTCTGCCTGGTGATCCGGCCGACGAAGATGACATAGGGCCGTGCGGAGTCGATGCCGTACTTGTCCAGCACCTCCCTTCCCGGGTCGGGAGCGTACTCGGAGGTGTCTATGCCGTTGCGTATCACCCGGATGCGTTCGGGGGGAATAGCGGGGTAAGCGGCGCTGATGTCGGCGCGCATGCCGTCCGACACCGCAACCACCGCGGCGGCTGAGGTGGCGGCCACCCGCTCCGCCCAGGACGACAGCGCGTAGCCGCCGCCGAGTTGCTCGGCCTTCCACGGCCGCAGCGGCTCGAGCGAATGCATGGTGACGACGTGCGGGATGCCGTACAGCAGCGACGCGAGATGGCCGGCCAGGTTGGCGTACCAGGTGTGCGAGTGGACCACGTCCGCCCCCGCGACCGCGTCGGCCATCGACAGGTCGGTCGAGAAGATCCGCAGGACCTGGTCCCGCAGCTTCTCCCACGGCTGGTGCGCGACGGCGCCGGGCCGGTCCGCGCCCTGGCAGTGCACGGTGAGGTCCACCAGGGGCGCCAGCGCGCGCGCCAGGTACTCGACGTGCACGCCTGCCCCGCCGTAGACGTCCGGCGGGTATTCGCGGGTCAGCAGCGCCACCTTCATTCGGTCACCACCGCTCCCTTGCCGACCACGGTGATGCCGCCGGGCGAGATCACGAACCCCCGAGCGAGGTCGTGCTCCTTGTCCACGCCGATCTTGATTCCCTCGGGGACGACGACGTTCTTGTCGATGATCGTGTCCCGGATCTCGGCGTGCCGGCCGACCACCGTGTTGTGCAGCAGCACACAGCGGTCCACGGTGGCCCAGCTGTTCACCCGGACGCCGGGGGAGAGCACGGACTGCCGCACGAGGCCGCCGGAGACGATCACGCCGTTGCTGACCAGGCTGTCGATGGCGCGGCCCACCCGGTCGCCTTCTTCGTGCACGAACTTGGCCGGCGGCAGCGCCTCCACGTGGGTGAGGATCGGCCATCGGTAGTTGTACAGGTTGAACATGGGCTCGACGGTGCGCAGGTCCATGTGCGCGTCGAAGTACGCGTCGATCGTCCCGACGTCGCGCCAGTAGCCGGCGTCCCGTTCGGTCGCGCCGGGGACCTGGTTGGTCATGAAGTCGTAGGCCTGGGCGGCGCCGTCGGCGACCAGCGCCGGGATGATGTTGCCGCCGATGTCGTGCCTGCTCTCGTCGTCCCCGGCGTCCCGGCGCAGGGCGTCGACCAGGACCTTCGTGGAGAACACGTAGATGCCCATGGACGCGTACGACTCTTCGGGGCTGTCCGGCAGCGGCGGCGGGTTGGCCGGCTTCTCGAGGAACTTCTCGATGCCCCGCCCGTCCGCGCCCACCCCCACGATCCCGAATGCCTTGGCGTCCTGCCGCGCCACCGGGATCGCCGCCACGGTCACGCCGGCGCCGTACTCGATGTGCTGCGCGATCATCTGCCGCGGGTCCATCCGGTACACGTGGTCGGCTCCGAAGACCACGACCAGGTCCGGGTTCTCGTCGTTGATCAGGTTCATCGACTGGAAGACCGCGTCGGCCGAGCCGGTGTACCAGTGCGGCCCGAGCCGCTGCTGGGCGGGCACCGGGGTCACGTAGTTCCCCAGCAGGTCGCTCATCCGCCAGGTGGTGGAGATGTGCCGGTCCAGGCTGTGGCTCTTGTACTGGGTGAGCACGCAGATCTTCCTGATGCCGCTGTTGGCCAGGTTGGACAGCGCGAAATCCACCAGCCGGTACACACCGCCGAACGGAACGGCCGGCTTGGCCCGGTCCGCGGTCAGCGGCGCCAGGCGGGTACCGGCACCGCCGGCCAGGACGATTCCCAGGACTCGCGGGTCCGGCATGTGTTCCCCTCCCGTAGTGATCTGGTGCCATGCTGCACCCGGTCCGGTACCCGGGGGAAGCCCCGCCACGCCGGCGTCTCCGGCGCCGGCCTGGAAGTTCAGGCAGTGGGTTCGATGTCCAGGTCCGCCAGCACCGAGGATTCCGCGATCAGGTCGATGGCCGAGATGCGTCCCGCGTCCTCGAGGCCAGCGACGGTAGCCTCGGGCAACTCCGCCTCGACGTCCTCACGCCGCGACGCGCGCGCCTCCAGCATGGTCAGCGCCACGCGTCCGACGACGGTGGTCCGCGTCATCCGGCAAGTCGCGGGGCGTGATACACGTGAGTGGCCCGTGGGAGCAGCCCGCGGATTCTATGCCGGGGCCGTTCCCCCGTTCCAAGGGCCGCCGGACTCCCGCTAGCGCCGCGAACCTGATTTCGGAAGATAGCGGATCGAAAGGCACACCCCAGGGTATCCAGCGATCCATTATGATGGCGGAGCAGCCATTGTTGCCCGTTTTGCCCCGATTTCTGGTGTCAGACGGCGCCTGCCTTCAGACGCGCCCGCGGCGAAATGCTGACCGCTGTGACTCATGCGACCGGACAGGCCGCAGGGGCCCGTGATCACCACCCGGTCACAGTACGGACCGCCAGCACAACCCCGCCCGCTCCGCCCAGCATCGCCAGACAGATAGCCGACGCGTCCCACAGCGGGACGTGTGCGCGATCGACTCGCTCTGAGTTCTGTTCAGGTGGCGGACGGGGATCGGCTGTCGCGGCGGGCGCCCGCGTACAGGGACGCGCTCCAGATGACGGCGAGCAGGCACGCGGCGGCGAGCAGCGGCAGGCCGCCCGGCCCCAGCGCGCCGTGTGACGTGCCGCTGCGGCGCACCGCCGCGCCCGCCGGGGACACGTCCGAGGCCAGCGCGAAGATGGCCGCCGCCAGGGTGGCGAGCATGGCCGCGCCCGGGTGGCGCAGCAGCGGCGGGTTGCATAGCGCGCCGACCGCGGAGCCGACCAGCAGGCACACCACGGCGGTCAGCAGACCCGCCGCGAAGATCCCGGGGTGCGCGACCGCCGTCGCGGCCGTTCCGGTTATAAGCACGGTGACGCAGGCGCCGGCGACGCCGACCACGATCCCCCCGCCGAGCGCGGTCAGCAGCGCGGCCAGCTGCGCCCGGGCCGGCCCCGCCGCCGCGGCCACGCAGGCGCGCGCGGCGTCGGGCTCGGCGGTGAGCATGGACCTGGTAAGGAAGGCGACCACCGGCACCAGCATGGCTGCGCTCCAGCCGAGCCCCTGTGCGAGCTGCGTCGGCGCCTGGGCCGTCAGCGGTCCCGCGGCGGGCCGCGTCGTCGCTCCCGTGGCGTTCCCCGCGGCGACGAGTAGCCCGTAGGCGATGACCGGGAAGATCCACCGGTGCGACCGGCCAGTTCCACCACGACAACGGCGTCGTCCGCCGCCGGGTGCCCGCCGTCGCCGGGGACGGCGCTCACCCGCCCGTCGCCGTCGAGCCGCCACCGCTCGCTGATCCGCCCGGCCAGCCGCGCCTGGTCGTGGTCCACGAACATGACCAGGCCGCCGTCGGCCACCCGCTCGGCGACCGCGGCGTCCAGCGTCCCGCGCGCCGCCTGGTCCAGCCCGGTCCACGCCTCGTCCAGGATCAGCAGCCCCGGCCGGGACACCAGCGCCTGCGCGATCGCCACCTTCTGGCACATGCCCTTCGAACAGGGTCTGCAGCGGCTGCCCCGCGTAGCCGGCCGCCCCCAGCCGTTCCAGCCACTCGTCCGCGCCCCGGACCGCGGCCGCCCCGCGCAGCCCGTGCACCCGCGCCATGTGCAGCACGTAGTCCCGGCCGGAAAACGGCAGCCCGCCCGGGAACCGCTCCGGCACGTACCCGGTATGCGGCCGCCCGGTCACCCGCCCCGCCGACGGCAGCGACACCCCGGCGGCGACCCGCAGCAGCGTGGACTTGCCGCTGCCGTTCCGGCCCTCCAGGCGGATCAGGCATCCCGGCGGCACGTCAAGGCTCACGCCGCGCACGATCCAGGGCTGCCGCAGCCCGTACCGCTTGCCCACCGCTTCCAGCCGCATCGGTACCTCCAGGCGAAGCCTAGTCCAGGGGCGCGCCGGCCGGCCCGAGGACGTGCCGGGCGGCGCCTACCAGGGCACGCACGCCCGCGGGCAGCGTGGTCTCGATCTGGGGAGCGAACAGGGGAGAGTGGTTCCCCGGTCCGTCGTCCGACGACCCGCCGATGCCCCAGAACACCGAGGGAACTCCCGCCGCCGCCCCGAACAGCCCGAAGTCCTCGCTGCCCATCACCGGGTCCATCTCCGCGGTGTTGTCGAGCACCGCGGCCAGGCGGCCGGTCAGGCCGGCGTCGTTGACCGTCACCGGGAACGAGCTCAGCGTCTGGTACGACGGCGGGCGCGGCGCGCCCGAGGCTGCCGCCTCGGCGTCGATGATCCGCCGCGCGCCCTCGGTCAGGCGCCGCTGCACCTCGGCGTCGAACGCGCGGAAGTTCAGCGTGATCGTCGCGCTGTCCGGGATGACGTTCTCCGCGTGCCCGGCGCGCAGCCGGGACACCGTGACGACGCCGCGGTCGGCGGGCGCGAGCTCGCGCGCCACGAGCGCCTGCAGCCGCAGCACCGCCGAGGCCGCCATCACCACCGGGTCGACCGTCCGCTCCGGCTGCGAGCCGTGCCCGCCCCGCCCGTACAGGGTGACGTCCCAGCTTTCCGCCGCGCCGAGCATCGCGCCCGCCCGGTACAGCACCGTGCCCGCCTCGCGGGGGAAGACGTGCTGGCCCAGCACCACGTCCGGCACGCCGACGCGGTCGAACAGCCCGTCGTCGAGCATCGCCCGCGCGCCCGCGCCGATCTCCTCGGCGGGCTGGAACACCGCGACCACCGTGCCCTGCCAGTCACCGCAAGACGCGGCGAGCGCCGCGGCCGCGCCGCACAGCCAGGTCACGTGCATGTCGTGCCCGCAGGCGTGCATCACGTGCGTGCGCTCGCCGCGCGCGTCGGTCGCCACCACATCGCTGGCGTAGTCGAGGCCGGTCTCCTCGCGCAGCGGCAGCGCGTCCATGTCGGCCCGCAGCAGCACCGCCGGGCCATCCCCGTTGCGCAGCACCCCCGCCACGCCAGTCCCGCCGATGCCGGCGGCGACCGCGAACCCGGCCGCGTCCAGCCGCTCGGCGGCGATCGCGGCCGTCCGGTGCTCGGCGAACGGCAGCTCCGGATGGGCGTGCAGGTCCTTGTACAGCGCTTCCAGATCCTCGCGTGTCGCGTCCAGCGTCATGCCGGCATTATCCCCGCCGGTCCCGCCTCACTGGAACCGGTCGAGCCAACCGCCGGCCACCGCCCGCAGCCGGCCGGCCTGCAGATGGTAAACGCGCTCGCGTCCCCGCATCGTGATCGTGACCAGCCCGGCCTGCTCGAGCACCCGCAGGTGCTGGGTGGTCGTCGGCCACGAGCAGTCGAAGCGCTCGGCGATGGCGCCGGAGGTCATCTCCCCGCCGCGGGCGTGCAGCACCGACAGGATCGTGCGCCGCGACCGGTGGGCGAGCGCGCCGAACACGGCATCGAAGTCGTCGAGGTCGGCGAGCCCCCGGGGCCGCTGGCTCTCGCGCACGCGCTCAGGCCGGCAGGGCGACGGGCTCGAAATGCGGGAATTCCCACTTCGGAAGGCCGTCCCGCGCCTCGAGCAGCGGGTCCATGCGTTCCCAGACCGCCAGCACTTCTGGATGCTCGTGCGCCTGCTCGAAGCCGCCCTCGACCCAGGTGAAGATCTCAACGTAGGTGACCCCGCCCTCGAGGCCCCGGAATACGAGCGACTTCTCGTCGGTGACGAAGCCGAGGCCGCGCAGCGTCCGCCAGTGCCCGCTGAGCAGCTTCAGGAACCGCTCCTCAGCGTCGGCCCGCACCCGGTAGGTGCAGATCACGGTTTCCTTAGCCATACACCTAATAATTAGCCTCGTACCTAACTAAGTCAATCCCTCGGGCCTATTTCGGGGGTCACTGAAACCTCCAGAGAAACAAATTCACGTCGAGTCACACTGGCCTCGCCGCCTTATAGGACCCCCGCCCGGCGAATCGGGCCGCCTTATGTCACGAATTGATGCAACGCAGGCGGCGAAGGAGCGAAAGAACCGTGCGGCCTGTCGAGGGAAGTGCACAATGAGGCGCGCATCAACTGGCAGAGGCGGGGTTACATGACTGTTATCGAAACGGCGGGCACGCGCACGCTCGCCGGCCACACGGGCGCGGTTAACTCGGTGGCGTTCAGCGCGAACGGTGCCTGGCTCAGCACCGCCAGCGAGGACAAGACGGCCCGGCTGTGGCGCGCCGCCAGCGGCGAACTCCGCCACACGCTCAGCGGCCACGCCGACGCCGTGTTCGCGGCGCCGTTCTCACCCGACGGCACCCGGGTGGCCACCGTCAGCGCCGACCTGACGCCGCGGCTGTGGGACGTCGCGACCGGCACGTGCACCAACGAGCTCACCGGACACACCGTGGCCGTGTTCGGCGTCGCGTATAGCCCCGACGGCCAGCGCCTGGCCACCACGAGCTACGACGAGACCGTGCGGCTGTGGGACACGACCACCGGCAGGTCCCAGCGCATCCTGCAGGGCCACAGCGACATCGTCTACGCGGCGGCGTTCTCACCCGACGGCGCGCTGCTCGCGACCGCGAGCGGCGACAGCACCATCCGGCTGTGGGACGCGCGGTCCGGCGCCTGCCGCCACGTCCTCACCGGCCACACCGGCATCGTGTCCGCCGTGACGTTCAGCCTCGACGGCGCGCTCATCGCCACCGCCAGCTTCGACGCCACCGCGCGGCTGTGGGACGCCGCCACGGGGAACTGCCTGCGCATCCTGTCGGGACACTCCGGCACGGTGTGGTCTGTAGCGTTCAGCCCGAACGGGGCCGTGGTGGCTGCCGCCAGCGAAGACGCGACCGCCCGCCTGTGGGAGACCGCCACGGGCACGCCGATCCGCGCTCACGAGGGCCACACCGACTCCGCGTTCGTGGTGGCCTTCAGCCCCGACGGCATGCTGCTGGCCACCGGAAGCTCGGACACGACCGTCCGGCTGTGGGACTCCTCCACCGGCCGCTGCGCCCGCATCCTGGAAGGCCACACCGGCGCGATAAGCGCGCTGGCGTTCAGCCCCGTCACCAGGATGGTCGCCACCGCGAGCACCGACGAAACAGCCCGCCTCTGGCTCCTGTAACAGCAGTCAGCCACGGAGGATCACCGCGTACGTGACCACGGCGGCGGCCGCGCCGAGCGCGGACCCGGCGATGACCTGGGCGGCCGTGTGGTCCTTCAGCGCCACCCGGGACCAGGCGGTCAGCGCGGCGAGCGCGTAGGCCGGGACCAGCCACGGGCCGTAGATCAGCGCCAGGATCGTCACCGATCCGGACGCGACCGCGCAGTGGATGGAGATCTTCCACACCGTCGTGATCGCCGCGAGGGCCGCGACGCTGGCCAGCATGCACCCGAAGTACCGGGTCAGCTCCGGCGGGGCACCCAGCGCGGCCATCAGGATGAGGCCGACCGCGACCGAAGCGGTGAGGAACGACAGCACGATGAGCCGGCCGCGCCTGGCGCCGACGTTCCGGTCGTCCCAGCGGCCTCGCCGAATGCCGCTGGTGATGAACATCGTAGGGAGGATCGCCGCGAACAACGCCGCGAACAGTCCCCAGCCCAGGCCCGCCGCGCCGTCGGCGTCCCAGCCGACCGCGAGGACGGTGGCGATGATCCAGTTCTTCGGCTCGAGCAGGTACGTTACCCACTCGGCCGCCGACCTGCGCGTCACCGGTTCTTCACGGGACCAGGCAACCACCGACCGGCCCGCCTGGCAAGTGTGGGCGGCCCGGCGGCGGGGGAGTTACGTTCCGGGGGAACTCGACGAGGAGGCCGCCATTGCCCGCACGCACCGGCGCGGAGTTCCTGGACCGGCTGGCCAGGGCCAGGACGCACGTGGAGATCCAGGGCGAGACGCTGACCGGCGGGGTGGCGGCGCACCCGGCCTTCCGCAACGTGGTGGCGAGCTATGCCGCCCTGTTCGACATGCAGCACGACCCGGCCCACCGGGACGTGCTGACGTATCCGTCGCCGGCGACCGGCGAGCCGGTCGCCACCTCGTTCCTGATCCCGCGGACGGCGGCCGACCTGACCAAGCGGCGGCAGGCGTTCAAGCTCTGGGCCGACCGCAGCTTCGGGATGCTGGGCCGGACGGGCGACTACCTGAACAGCGCGCTGATGGCCCTCGCCTCGGCCGCCGACTGGTTCGGCCAGGCCGACGCCGCGTTCGCCCGCAACATCGCGGCCTACTACGAGCAGGTCCGCGATCAGGACCTGCTCTGCACGCACACGCTCATCCCGCCGCAGGCCAACCGCGCGGTCAGCGGCAGCCAGCAGGCCGGGGGCGCGCTGATGGCGCACATCGTCCGCGAGGACGACAACGGCATCGTCGTGCGCGGCGCGCGGATGCTCGCCACGATCGGCCCGTTCGCCGACGAACTGCTCGTCTTCCCCTCGACGGTGCTGCGCGGGACGCCGGAGGACAAACCGTACTCGTTCGCGTTCGCCGTCCCGTCCGATGCGCCCGGCCTGCGCTACATCGCGCGCGAGCCCCTCGACTACGGCCGCTCGCACTTCGACCACCCGCTCGGCTCGCGGTTCGACGAGTCCGACGCGGTCGTGGTCTTCGACGACGTGCACGTGCCCTACGAGCGCTGCTTCACCCTCGGCGATCCCGAACTGTGCAACGGCTTCTACACCGCCACCTCGGCGATCAACCACATGACCCACCAGGTGATCGCCCGCACCACCGCCAAGACCGAGTACATCCTCGGCCTGACCTCGCTGCTGACCGAGGCGATCGGCATCGGCCAGTTCCAGCACGTCCAGGCCGACCTGGCGGAGATCATCACGACGCTGGAGACGCTGCGCGCCTTCGGCCGCGCCGCGGAGGCGGACGCCTCGCTCAACGCGTTCGGCGTGCTCACGCCGGCCTGGCCGCCCTTGAACGCCGCGCGGAACCTGTACCCCAGGCTTTACCAGCGGTTCCCGGAGATCTTGCGCAAGCTGGGCGCCTCCGGCCTGATGGCGACGCCGACCGAGGCCGACGTGACCGGCGCGGCCGCGGCGGACATCGACACGTACCTGCAGGCGGCCACGCTGACCGGAGCGGAGCGGGTCCGGCTGTTCCGCCTGGTCTGGGACACGTGCCTGTCGGCGTTCGCGGGCCGGCAGGCCCTCTATGAGTACTACTTCTTCGGCGACCCGGTCCGCATGGCCGGCGCCTACGTGGCCGGCTACGACGCATCGCCGTATACCGACCGCGTCCGCGAGTTCCTGGAACAACGGTAAGGAATGACGCATGTGCCGCTGGCTCGCTTACACGGGTGCACCTATCCTGCTGACCGAGGTGCTCTACACGCCGGTCCACTCGCTGATCGACCAGAGCCTGCACTCCAGGCTCGGGGCCGAGACGACCAACGGTGACGGGTTCGGCGTCGGCTGGTACGACGCCGCCCCGCCCCCCGGCGTGTTCCGGAGCATCGAGCCGGCGTGGAATGATCAGAACCTGCGGGAGCTCTCCGGCCACATCCGCTCGCACCTGTTCTTCGCCCACATCCGGGCGGCCATCGGCTCACCCGTCCAGCAGACCAACTGCCACCCGTTCCGCCATGACCGGTGGCTGTTTATGCACAACGGGTTCATCGGCGGCTTCGCCGAGATGAAGCGGGATCTGGTGTTCGCGATCGACGAGTCGCTGTTCCCCGAGATCAAGGGCTCCGCAGATACCGAGGTTCTGTTCTACCTGACGCTCACCTTCGGCCTGCGGGACGATCCGCCCGAGGCTATCGCGCGCGCGATCGGGTTCGTGGAGGCGTGCGGGCGCGCGCGGGGCATCCAGTACCCGTTCCAGGGCACGATCGCCGTCACGGACGGCGAGAGCATGTGGGTGTTCCGCTACTCCAGCGAGGGCAAGTCACGGTCGCTGTTCTTCACCCGCGACGTCCGCACTCTCCGGCAGCAGTATCCCGACCGGGAGATCCTGCGCGAGGTGTCCGACGACGCGCGGCTCGTGGTCTCCGAGCCGATCGGCGACCTGCCCGGCGCTTGGGAGGAGATGCCCGAGGCGAGCTACGCCGTAGTAAGCAAGGGAGCCGACCAGCTGTTCCCCTTCACCCCCAAGCCTCCGGTCACGGCCAGCTAAATGTTCGTGTTTTAGGCGGCGTGCCTGACCGCCGGTGTGCCGATTGCGCGATCGACCCGCTCTAGTGTGGTCGATCGCGCAGTCGGCACACGCGAACCCCCGTGGAGGGCGAACCCCCCCGGGAACCCCCTCGCGTGGGCGCCTGCCAGCCGAAGGCGGCTAGCTGACCTGGACCGAGCGCTTGGCGAAGCCCATCCAGTAGCCGTCGATGACCGTCTGCGCGGGCACCGAAGGGTCGGCGGCCGCGCCGAGGGTGACGAACAGCGGCAGGAAGTGGTCCGCCGTCGGGTGCGCGTACGGCATCCCGGGCGCCTTCCGGTAGTTCGCCAGCGCCTCCACATCCCCGCGGGCAAGCGCCGAAGACGCCCACGCGTCGAAGTCGGACGACCAGCCGGGGACCACGCCGCCGGTGATCATCTCCCGCGTGATGAACGGCAGCCCGTGCGTGAGGAACCCCGACCCGATGATCAGCACGCCCGACTCGCGCAGCGGCCGAAGCCGCGCGCCGAGTGCCAGCAGCAAAGCCGGGTCCTGCGTCGGGATCGACAGCTGCAGCACCGGCACGTCCGCCAGCGGGTACATGATCTTCAGCGGTACCCAGGCGCCGTGGTCCAGCCCCCGGCTGGGATGCTGATGAACCGGCGACGCGGAAGGCATCACCGACGCCACCTCGCGCGCCAGAGCGGAAGCGTCCGGCGTCGGGTAGGTCAGCGTGTAGTACCGCGGCGCGAACCCGCCGAAGTCGTAGACCAGGCGCGTGCCGGCGCCCGGCGCGGACAGCATCAGCGGCGCCGCCTCCCAGTGCGCGGACACGATGAGGACCCCCCGTGGCTTCGGCAGCCCGCGCGCCCACGAAGCGAGCTGCCCCATCCACTCGGGGTCGTCGAGCAGCGGGGGAGCGCCGTGCCCGATGTAGAGGGCGGGCAGCGCGCCGTCCTCAGGCGTCCACGAACGCTGCGACGCGCTCAGCGGCGCCGCGGACTTCACGAACTCGTCGTACGCTCCCGCGGGGACGAGCGGATCGAAGATCGAGCGCACGGCTCACCACCTCCACGAAGTTGACGCTTCAATCATACAAAAGCACAACGGCTTGAAGCCTCAACTTATTGCCGTCCGCGCGGCTCGCCGTCCGGACCTTGTGCCACCGGACAGTTCCGCCGCGCCGCGAAGAGGCGAAGAATCGTTAGTCATAGAAGGAGGACTCCGCACATGACTCTTCGCGATGCCCTGGCGGCCGGAACGTTCGCGGTGACCGCCGAACTGGGGCCGCCCGTGGACCCGGTCGCCGACTCGTTCCGCCGCGACGCGGCGGCCCTGGCGGGGAAGGTCACCGCCGCCAACGTGACCGACAACGCGGCCGCGACGGTCAAGGTCAGCCCCCTGGCCGCGGCGACCTGGATGCTGGCGGCGGGCCTTGAGCCGATCATGCAGGTCACCACCCGGGACAGGAACATCCTGGCGCTTCAGTCCGAGCTGCTCGGCGCCTGGGCCCTCGGCGTGCGGAACATCCTCGCCCTCTCCGGCGATCCCCTCAAGGTCGGCCGGTACGCGGACATGGCCACGAAGGTGACCGACCTCGACTCACTCGGCCTGGTCCGGCTGATCAGGAAGCTCAACGACGGGCAGCTCGCCGCGGGCGAGAGGCTCACCACACCGACCGGCTTCTACGTCGCGAGCGCGATGAACCCCCTGGCGGACGGCCCCGAGAAAATCCAGGCCAAGATCGCCGCGGGCACCCAGTTCTTCCAGACGAACATCGTCTACGACGTGCCCCGCTTCGCCGAATGGTTCGCGCCGCTCGTCGCCGGCGGCATGCTGGAGCGCGTCCCGGTCCTGGTCGGCGTCATGCCGCCGCGCAGCAGCAGGGCCCTGGAGCACATGCACAACAACATCCCCGGCGTGGAGGTGGACGACGCGACCTTCGCCCGGCTCGCCGGCCGGACCGGCGAGGAGGCCAAGGAGGCGGGCGTGCGGGTCGCGGCCGACGTGATCGGCCAGCTGCGCGAGGTGCCCGGCGTCGCGGGCGTGCACATCATGGCGCCCGGCTGGGAGGCCGAGGCCGTCACCCGTGTCGTCGAGGCCGCTGGCATTGAAGCATCAAGCAGGTGACGTAGCCTAGTACGTATGAACTGGCTGAGCGACGAACAGCAGGCTGCCTGGCGCCCGTTCGTCGCCCTCCTGTTCCGGCTCCCGGCCGCGCTCGACGCCCAGCTGCAGAAGGACGCCGGCATCAGCCAGTTCGAGTACATGGTGCTCGTCAGCCTGTCCGAGGCCCCCGGCCGGAGCCTGCGGATGAGCGACCTGGCCGCCATGGCCAGCGGTTCGCTGTCCCGGCTGTCGCACGTGGTCAGCCGCATGGAAAACCGCGGCTGGGTGCGCCGCGAGCCCTGCCCCGGCGACGGCCGGTTCATCAACGCCGTCCTCACAGACGAGGGCTGGGCGAAGGTCGTCGACACCGCGCCCGGCCACGTCGCCGCCGTCCGCAAGCTCCTCGTCGACGTCCTGTCACCCGAGGAACTGCGGGCTCTCGGCACCATCAGCCAGCACATCCTCCAGGCGCAGGGATTCAAGGGCATTAGTCCGAACGAAAGGTAGCGCCTCCGCGGCCCTAAAGCGCTCAGCCCCGGTCGCGGGCGGGCACCACGAGCCCCGACTCGTAGGCGGCGACCACCGCCTGCGTCCGGTCGCGCAGCCCGAGCTTGCCGAGGACCCGGCTGACGTGCGTCTTGACCGTCTCCTCGGTGACGACCAGGCGGGCGGCGATCTCCGGGTTGGACAGGCCCTCGGCGACCAGCAGGAGCACCTCGGTCTCCCGGGGGGTCAGCGCGGCCAGCGCCGCGGGCGGCGCGGCGCCGGCCGGCCGCCGGGTCTTGGCGAACTCGCTGATCAGCCGCCGGGTGACCGCGGGGGCGAGCAGCGCCTCGCCGGCCGCGACCACGCGGACCGCCTCGAAGAGGTGCTCAGCGGTCACGTCCTTGAGCAGGAACCCGCTGGCGCCGGCCCGCAGCGCGTCGAAGACGTACTCGTCCAGGTCGAACGTGGTCAGGATCAGGACTCGGACGGGCGAAGCCGCCGTGATCTGACGGGTCGCCTCGATCCCGTCGGTGCCCGGCATCCGCACGTCCATGAGCACGACGTCGGGCGCCAGCTCGCGGCAGGCCGCCACGGCCTGCGCCCCGTCCGCGGCCGTGCCGAGCACGGTGAAGTCGGGCTGGGTGTCCAGCAGCGCGGCGAACCCGGCCCGCACGACCTCGTGGTCGTCGGCGACGACGATGGAGATCATGAGGCCTCCGGTTTCGCCGGCAGCACGGCCTCGACGCAGAACCCGCCGCCCGGCGCCGTGCCGGTCCGCAGCGACCCGCCGACGGCCAGCGCCCGCTCCCGCATCCCGAGCAGCCCGTGCCCGGGTGGCTCCGCTCCCGCGGCTGCCGCCGCGGACGGCCCCGGGCCGTTGTCCCGGATCCGCAGCCGCAGCGCGTCGCCGGTGTAGCGCAGCTCCACGTCCACCGCCGCGCCGGGCGCGTGCCGCCGGGCGTTGGTCAGCGCCTCCTGCGTGATCCGGTACGCGGCCAGCTCGACGCCCGGGTCGAAGTCGGCGACCGGCCCGGACACGATGAGCCGGGTGCCGGTTCCCGACGCATCCCGCGCGGTGTCGATCAGCTCGGCGAGCTGCGGCAGGCCCGGCTGCGGATGGCGCTCGGCGACGGTCGCGTCGGCGTCCTCGCGGAGCACGCCGAGCAGCCGCCGCATCTCGGTCAGCCCGGCCCGCGCGGTGTCCCCGATCTCGGTGAGCCGCTGCGCCCCGGCGGCGGGCAGGCCCGGCGTGGTCAGCCGCGCCGTCTCCGCCTGCACCGAGATCACGGAGATATGGTGCGCGACGACGTCGTGCAGCTCCCGGGCGATACGCGCGCGCTCGCCGCGGGCCATGTGCTCGGTGAGCGTCTCGCTCAGCGTCTCGCTGGTGACGGTCTGGCGCTGCTCCTCGCGCCGCGCCCGCAGCGCGATCCCCGTCCCCGCCGCCGCCGGCACGCCCGCCGCGAGCAGCACGGCGCTGGCGCTTCCGTGGCTGGCCAGCGCCAGCGCGGCGAACGGCACGGTGAGCCCCATGGCCAGGTACCGCGCGCCCGCGCCATCGGGCGCGCGCCCGGCGCTGCCTACGGCAGCCAGCCGGTAGACCGCGATCACCTGGGCCGCCACTCCCGCCACGGTCGTCACCCCGAACGCCGCGACCGCCAGCACGTTGGCCGTCGCGATCGCGACGGCGGCCGCGGCCGGGCGCAGGAAGAGCAGCGGAACCGTGCTGGCCAGCGCGAGCAGGCAGAACAGCGCCGCGTTCGGGATGAGGTCGTCGGGCGCCGATGGCGCCGACGCGATCGCCTGGATCGCTCCGGCCAGCGCGAGCAGGCTGACGCCGGCCGCCGGAGCGTACCGGGCGGCCGCTATCCGCGCGAGCCAGTCCATACCAGTCATTGTTCCCCGACAGCGGGGCCGGCCGCGTCCCTCACAGCGGGAGAGCGGGGTATCCCTCTTGGGGGGGACCACGCGGCCGTTCGGTACCACGGGACAGGTACCGCCGAAGACCGCTCCGCGGCGTGACGACCGCGGCCCGGCACCTTCTCTAGCCTTTCGACCCATGGAAGCAGCGATTGAAGTCGCCGGCCTGCGCAAGCGGTTCGGTTCCGCGCAGGCGCTTGACGGGATGTCGTTCTCCGTCCTGCCCGGCCAGGTGACCGGTTTCGTCGGGCCGAACGGCGCCGGCAAGTCCACCACCATGCGCGTCATTCTCGGCCTGGACGCGGCCGACGAGGGCACCGCCTTGATCGGCGGGCAGCCCTACCACGCGCTGCGGCACCCGCTCAGCCGCATCGGCGCGCTGCTCGAACGCCGGCGCGCTGCAGCCGAGCCGCCGCGCCCGCAACCACCTGCTCTGGCTGGCGCACTCCCAGGGCCTGGGCGCGCGGCGGGTCGACGAGGTGCTCCAGCTGGCGGGCCTGGCGTCCGTCGCCAGGCGCAAGGCCGGCGGTTACTCGCTCGGCATGCGGCAGCGGCTGGGCATCGCCGGCGCGCTGCTCGGCGACCCGCCGGTGCTGATGATGGACGAGCCGTTCAACGGCATGGACCCGGAGGGCATCGTCTGGATGCGGGGCTTCCTGAAGTCGCTGGCCGCCGAGGGCCGGGCCGTGCTGGTCTCGAGCCACCTGATGAGCGAGCTCCAGGACACCGCCGACCACCTGGTCGTAATCGGCCGCGGCCGGGTCATCGCGGACACGAGCGTGGCATCGCTCATCGAGGCCGCGTCGGGAGACCGGGTGCGGGTGCGGACCGCGGCCCGCGCCGAGGCGATGACGGTGCTGGCGCACGCGGGGGCCACCGTCGCCGCCACCGGTCCTGACGTGCTCGCCATCTCCGGCCTGTCCGCCGAGCAGATCGTGGCGGCCCTGACGGAAAGCCGCGTGCCGTTCGGCGAGGTGACCGCGCACCGGGCGACCCTGGAGGAGGCCTACATGGAGCTGACGAAAGACTCCATCGAATTCCGGGCGGGGGCGGCGTCATGACGGCCATGACTCCCTACCGGTCCGCGGTGGACGGCCCGCGCGACGGCTTCGGCCAGCTGCTGCACGCGGAGTGGACCAAGTTCCGCACGGTCCGCGGCTGGGTCATCACGCTGCTGGTCACGGTCCTCGTGATGGCCGGCTTCGGGGTGCTCTCCGCCGCGGGCACCACCAGCTCTTGTGCGCAGGTGAGCAGTAGCGGAACCGGCTCGGCGCGAAGCGGGGCGGCCTGCATGCCCAGCTTCCCGCTGGGGCCGGGCGGCGAGCCCGTGACCGACAGCTTCTACTTCGTGCACCAGCCCCTCACCAGCGACGGCAGTATTACCGTCCGGATCACGTCGCTGACCGGGCTGGTCCAGCCGCCGGGCGGATCCCAGGGCCCCGGCCCGGGAGATACACAGCCTGGCCTTGAGGCATGGGCCAAGGCCGGCGTCATCATCAAGCAGGACCTGAACCAGGGCTCCCCGTACGCGGCGATGATGGTCACCGGCGGCAACGGGGTGCGCATGCAGTGGAACTACACCGGGGACACCGCGGGCCTGCCCGGCACCGTCAGCGCGGACAGCCCGCGCTGGCTGCGGCTGACCCGGTCCGGCGACGTGATCACCGGCTATGACTCGGCGGACGGCGTCAGCTGGACCGAGGTCGGCGCGGTCACGCTGTCCGGGCTGCCGTCTACCGTGCAGATCGGACTGTTCGGCGCCTCTCCCGACGACGTTAATGTCACGCAGAACTTCGGCGGCGGCACCAGCCAGAACGGCGGGGGTCCCACCCAGGTGACCGGCGTTTTCGATCACGTCACTCTGTCCGGGGCCGCCGGCCCGTGGGCCGGCGCGTACATCGGCGCGGCCGACGCGTCCGGCATCGGCGGCTACCACCAGGCCAGCGGCCGGTTCACCGTGACCGGGTCGGGCGACATCGCGCCGATCCCGGAGGGGCACGGCGGCCCGGCGGACGCCGCCCTCACGATCAACGAATACCTCCTCGGCACGTTCGCGGGGCTGATCGCGCTGGCCGTCGTCGCCGCGATGTTCATGACCGCCGAGTACCGGCGCAACCTCATCCGGGTGACGCTCGCGGCCAGCCCGCGGCGCGGCCGGGTGCTGGCGGCGAAGGCGGTCGTGGTCGCCGCGGTCTCGTTCGTGGCCGGGGGCGCCGGCGCCGCGATCGCGGTGGCCATCGGAACCGCGATCACGCACTCCCGCGGCTACTGGGAGTTCCCGGTGTCCGGGCCGGCGCAGGCGCGCGTGATCATCGGCACGGGCCTGCTGGCCGCGGTCACCGCCGTGCTCGCCCTCGCCATCGGCACGATAGTGCGCCGCAGCGCGGCCACGGTCGCGATCGTCATCGTCGCGATCGTGCTGCCGTACTTCCTGGCCGTCGCCGCGGTCGTGCCGCTCGGCGTGGCGGACTGGCTGCTGCGGATCACCCCGGCCGCGGGCTTCGCCGTCCAGGGGGCCTACCCGCGGTACGGGCAGGTCACCGCCATCTATTCGGTCCTGTCCGGCTACTACCCGCTTGGGGCGCTGGCCGGCCTGGGGGTGCTGTGCGCCTGGGCGGCGGTCGCGCTGGCCGGGGCGGCGGTGCTGCTGCGCAGGAGGGACGCGTGAGTGACGCACTGCGCATGGAATGGACGAAGCTGCGCACGGTGTCCAGCACGTTCTGGCTGCTGCTCGCGGCGGCCGCGCTCACCGTCACGGTGAGCGCGGCCGTGTCCGCCGCGGTGAACTGCGCCGGCGGCGGCCCCGGCGGCTGTGCCGCCGCGGCCACCGGCCTGGACCCGGCCAGGACCAGCCTCAGCGGGGCCGACCTCGGCCAGGTGATCGTCGCCCTGGCGGCCGCGGCGGCGATCGGCGGCGAGTACAGCACCGGGATGATCCGCCTCACGCTGACCGCGGTGCCCCGCCGCCTCACGATGCTCGCCGCCAAGGCGGCGGTCGTGACGGGCTGGGCGCTGGCGGCCGGCGCGCTCGCCGTCCTGGGCTCCGTGCTGGCCGGCCGGCTCATCCTCCCGGGCCGCGGCGTGAGCGCGGCGAACGGCTACGTCGTGCCGTCCCTGGCGAACGGCCCGGACGTGCGCGCCGCCGCCGGCACGGTGCTCTACCTGGTGCTGATCGCGCTGCTGTCCCTCGGCGTCACCACGGCGCTGCGCGACTCCGCCGTCGCCATCGGCGTGGTCCTCGGCCTGCTCTACCTGTTCCCGATCGCCGCCGCCGTCATCCCGGACCACACTCTTGCCCGCCACCTGCAGCAGGCCGCCCCGATGACCGCGGGCCTCTACATCCAGTCGACCGTCGGCCTCAAGACGCTCCCGCTCACCCCCTGGCAGGGCCTGGGCGTCCTGGCCGCCTGGGCCTTCGCCGCCCTCCTCCTCGGCGCCATCGTCCTCCGCCTCCGCGACGCCTAGGATCTCACCGGGCCGCGCAGGCGCGCCGCGAAGGCGGCGGCCGCCGCTCCCGGATCGTCGGCTTCGGTGATCGCCCGGACCACCACCACCCGCGTCGCTCCCGCGTCGATGACGTCATCCAGCCGCGGCAGGCTGATCCCGCCGATCGCGAACCATGGCCGCTCCGTGGCCAGCGAGGCGACATGCGACACCAACCCCAGCCCGGTGGCGGCCCGGCCCGGCTTGGTCGGCGTCGTCCACACCGGCCCGGCGCAGAAGTAGTCCACCCCGTCCTCGGCCGCGGCCAGGCCGGCCTGCGACGGGCTATGACTGCTCCGCCCGATCAGCGGCCCCGGCCCGAGGATCTGCCGTGCCGCCGGCACCGGCAGGTCGTCCTGCCCGAGGTGCAGCACGTCCGCCCCCGCGGCCAGCGCGATGTCCGCCCGGTCGTTGACCGCCAGCAGCTTGCCATGCCGTCGGCACGCGTCCGCGAACACCTCGAGCAGCGCCAGCTCCTCGCGTGCCTCCAGCCCCTTCTCCCGCAGCTGGACGATGTCCACCCCGCCCGCCAGCACCGCGTCCAGAAACGGCACCAGGTCGCCCGGCGCGCGCCGCGAGTCCGTGCACAGGTAGAGCCGCGCGGCCGCCAGCCGCTCACGCAAGTCGGTCACCCCGCCATCATGCCGCACCGTCATGCCGCACCGTCCGCGGCCCGGTGGGCGCGCCCCGGCAGCCGGTCCGACGGAGCTGTCTCACATTCCGAGACGATTTCGCGACATAGGATCTCAATCCGCCCGGCAAATGGGACAAAAAGGGCGCCAAAAGGGCGGTTTGAGATCCTAAGTGCCCAGGCCACGGCGGACACCAGTGTGACGGCTGTGCGGGCTGTGTCGTCCGGGAGGCGGATGCAAACGAGGCCCGCCGCCCGTCCGGCTGCCGGTGGCGTCTGGACGGCGCGTTACACTCAGGTGAACAACCACGGGAGCCCCTGTCGGGGCTGAGAGGGAGGCGGCGAGCCTCCGACCGTCGAACCTGATCCGGGTAATGCCGGCGAAGGGAGAACACGTGGACGCTGATGTCGCCATCGTCGGCGGCGGCGTTATCGGCACCGCGATCGCCTGGCGCGCCGCCCTCAGTAACCGCACCGTGACCCTCGTTGACCCGGACACGACCGACAAGGCCAGCCTCGTCGCGGCCGGCATGCTCGGCCCGGTGTCGGAGAGCGTGTTCGGGGAGCAGGATCTCCTCAACCTGAACCTCCTGGCCATCGGCCGCTTCCCGGGCTTCAACGAAGAACTAGAAGAGACAACAGGACACGTGACAGGCCTGCGAACCGAAGGCACCCTCGCCGTCGCCTATGACAGCGACGACCTCGCCTCCCTCACGCGCCTCACGAAATTCCGCCATTCCATCGGCCTCATAGCCGAACAACTCGAACGCGAAGCAATGCCGCAAGCTCGAGCCCTTCCTGGCGCCCGGCACCCGGGGCGGCGTGCTCGCCACCGGCGACCTGTCCGTGGACAACCGCCGCTACCTCGCCGCCCTCCAGATTGCGGCCCGAAAGGCGGGCGTCACGACCGTCACGGATATGGTCACCGAGATCGCTGATAACAGCATCAAGCTCGGCAACGGAGACACCATCACGGCGAGCACGATCGTCATCGCCGCCGGCTGGGCCACCAGCCGCATCGAGGGCGTCCCCGGCGAGATCCGCGAGGCGATCCGCCCGGTCAAGGGACAGATCCTCCGCCTCCGCCACCCCCCGGACATCCCGCGCGTGCTCACCCGCACCGTCCGCGCCATCGTCAAGGGCCGCGACATCTACCTCGTGCCCCGCGCCGACGGCGAACTCGTGGTCGGCGCCACCCAGGAGGAGCGCGACGACCGCGACGTCACCGCCGGGGCCGTGCACGACCTGCTGCGGGACGCGATGACCGCGCTGCCCGCGATCAGCGAGCTGATCCTCGCCGAGACGAACGCCGGCCTGCGCCCGGGCACGGCCGACAACGGTCCCATCGTGGGCCGTGTCACGGAAACCCTCATCATCGCCGCCGGTCACTTCCGCAACGGCATCCTGCTCTCGGCCGCGACCGCCGACGCCGTGGCCGCGCTCCTGACCGAAAGCGAACCGCACCCCGCGTGGGCGCCCTTCCATCCCGGGAGGCTCGGATGACCGTCACGGTGAACGGCCAGCCGCGGGAGGTCCCCGAAGGCACCACGATCGAGCAGCTCGTCAGCCAGCTCACCGCCGCGCCGTCCGGCGTCGCGGCGGCTGTGAACGGCGAAGTGCTGCCCCGCCGTGCCTGGGCGGCGACGCCGCTGGCGGATCTCGACCAGGTGGAAGTAGTGACCGCTGTCCAGGGAGGCTGAAAACATGATTGTCCCGAACGGAAGCGTGGTTCCCGCCGATGCCACATGGACGATCGCCGACCGGACGATGACCTCCCGGCTGATCGTCGGCACCGGGGGAGCGCAGAGCCTGGACGTGCTGGGCAAGGTGCTCGCGGCCTCAGGAACGGAGCTCACCACGGTGGCGATGCGCCGCCTGCCGTCCTCGGGGGAGGGGTCCCTGCTCGGCACCATCCGCCAGGCCGGCGTCGCCGTCTTGCCGAACACGGCGGGCTGCCACACCGCAGCCGAGGCCCTGCTCGTCGCCCGGCTGGCCCGCGAGGCCCTGCGCACCGACTGGGTCAAGCTCGAGGTGGTCGCGGACGACATCACGCTGCTGCCGGACCCGGTGGAGCTGCTGGAGGCCGCGCAGTTGCTGGTCGCCGACGGGTTCACCGTCCTGCCGTATACGAACGACGACCCGGTGCTGGCGCTGCGCCTGGAGGAGGCCGGGTGCGCGGCCGTGATGCCGCTCGGCGCGCCGATCGGGTCCGGGCTCGGCATCAGGAACCCGCATAACATCGCGATGATCGTCGAGCGGGCCGGCGTTCCGGTCATCCTCGACGCGGGGATCGGAACCGCGAGCGACGCGGCCCTGGCGATGGAGCTCGGCTGCGCGGGCGTGCTCGTCGCCTCGGCGATCACGCGGGCGGCCGACCCGGAGCGGATGGCCGTCGCGATCAGGCTGGCCGTCGAGGCGGGCCGGGCCGCCTGCCAGGCGGGCCGCATCCCGCGCCGCTGGCACGCGGTCGCCTCGAGCCCGCAGACGGGATTGCCCGCCGAGGTGGCTCGATGAACATGCCAGGTGAGAACCACCAGCACAATGTCGCCGAAGGCAGCCGGGGGGTCCGGGGGGTCGCCCCCCCGAGGGTATTGACCATCGCCTCGTCGGACTCCGGCGGCGGGGCGGGGATCCAGGCCGACCTGAAGGCCTTCGCGCGCTGCGGCGCGCACGGCATGTCCGCGATCGTCGCGCTCACGGCGCAGAACACGCTGGGAGTGACGGCTATCGCCGAGCAGTCGCCCGCTTTCGTTCGGGAGCAGATAAGGGCCGTGCTCGATGAGATCGGTGCCGATGCCGTAAAGACCGGCATGCTGTTTTCCGCCCCGCTGATCGAGGCGGTCGCCGACGAGCTGGCCGGGCGCGGGCTGCCGCTGGTCGTGGACCCCGTGATGGTGGCGAGCTCGGGGAGCCGGCTGCTGCTGCCCGACGCGGTGGGAGTGCTCACGGGGCGGCTGTTCCCGCTGGCCACGGTCGTGACGCCGAACCTGCCCGAAGCGCAGGCGCTCACGCGTCTGGACACCGAGGACCGCCGCGTCCTGGCCGAGCGGCTGGTGGCCATGGGCGCCGCCGCGGCGCTGGTCACCGGCGGGCACGGCACCGAGCCGGTCGACCACCTCTTCGACGGGCGCTCGCACTTGCGGATCCCCGTGCCGCGCTACCATGTCGCGGCGACGCACGGCGCGGGCTGCACGCACTCGGCGGCGCTCGCCGCCGGCCTGGCGGCCGGGCTCTGTTTGCCGGACGCCGCCCGGCAGGCCGCCGCCGTCGCGGGCGACGCGGTGGCCCACGGCCTGGCGGGCATCGGCGCGGGCGACGGCCCGGTCCACGCCCTGCACGGCCTGCGGCCTCCCGTCGGCTAAAACCCAGGCGGGTTTCAGCAGGCTTCCAGCTCCGCTGCCTACTGTCGCAACGGAAGGCAGCACAGCAGGATTGAGCGTGGAGGCTTGGGAGCGTGCCTGAGAAGGTGACCATCTCGCACCGGGGCGCGAGGTACGAGATCGGACAGGGAAAGCGGTATTACGGCATCTGGGTGACCGGCGCGCCGGAGTCCGACCCGATCGACCGGTGGCCGGAAACTCGCGACGGCTGGGCGCAGGCCTGGACGCGGTTCGCGACGATCGAGACGCCCGGCACGATCGTGGCGGCGCAGCGGCCGCGCGCAGGGTTCAGGCTCCCGGGCGGCCGGTTCAGGCTCCCGCGGCCGAAGCAGGCCCCGGACCGGCCGCGCGCCGGCGGCACTTCCCGGGCGCTGGCGGGCGCCGGGTTGCTCGGCCTCGGCGTCCTGCTCGGCCTGATCGGGCTCTTCCCGGGCTACATCGGGTCGCCGAGCCTGGCCTCGCAGCCCGGCCAGCTCGTCCCGCACCTGCTTTACCTGGCGGTGTGGGCGGCGGGCGCCGTGCTCATCGTGCTCGGCATCCAGCCCGCCAGGACCGCCCTGACGCGGACCGGGGCACTGCTCGGCATCGGGCTGAGCGCGCTGACGTTCGGGCTCTTGTTCGCTGATCTCGGTGAGGCCCTCACGGGCGGGGCGGGCTCGTCGGTCGGGGCCGGCCTCGTGCTGAGCCTGCTCGGCTGGGCGGCCTGCACCGCGGGGGCGGCGCTCGCGTTCGCCGTGCGCCCCCGCGGGGTCCCGGGCTTCGCCGCTGGCCGCCCGGCCAGGCCCCGCCGCCATGACGCCGGGGCGATCGCGCTGCTGCTGCTCGCCGCGGTCGGCACAGTGGCCGCCTTCGCGCCCTCCTGGGACAGCTACACGCTGTCACAGGCCTCGACGGGGACCGCGCAGACGATTACCGCCGGGAACGCTTTCGCGAACCCGGGCGTGGTAATCGCCGGGAACATTCTTGTGATGATCGCGGTCGTCGCGGTGGCGGTAGCAGCCGCCCTATGGCGCCCCGCGCGGCAGGGCGCGGTCCTGCTGGCGGGCGCGATAGTGCCGCTGGCCGCGCAGGCCATATCGGCCCTCATTCAGGTAAGCGAACCCGCGACACCCTCGATGTTCGGGATCTCGCAGGCGCAGGCGTCGGCCGACGGGCTGACGATCACCCCTGGTGTCACGCCCATATTCTGGGTTTACTGCGTGTTCGTCATATCGCTGGTCATATCGTGCGCGTGGATGCTCACCGCACCGCGGTATCCGGCAATGCCAGTGGCGGCGCAGCCTCCGTCGCCGGGTCCTGCCGATCCCGCGCAAAGCGCCGCGAGCGAAGAAGCGAGCGATAGCGATGATGACGCGGAAGAGGATGACGCCGAAGAGGATGACGCCGAAGAGGATGAAGAATCCACATACGCCTGAGCGTCGTGCAAGGCCCGCCGATGAGTCCATCGGCGGGCCTTGCACGACGGGCAATTGCGTACGCTGTGCGTGAACAACTTGAAGTCGTAAACAACTCGGAGTCGTAAACCCGGCGTGATCGGCGATGCCGCGCGTGCGGGCAGGTGGCACCGATCCGGATCACAAAAAAACGCCCCCGGCGGGATGCCGGGGGCGTCATCTTCCGAATACGGAACGAAGTTCGGTATGAAACTAGGTATTTATCGCTACCTGTTACTTACCGGTCGCCGCCTGGTACTTGGCAACCAGGTCGGCGGGCACGCGGCCACGATCCTTAATGTCGTACCCCTGCTCGCGCGCCCAGTTCCTGATCTCGGTGGTGTTCAGCGACGAGCCAGTCCCCCGGCTGGCCCGACCTGCGGTGCGGCCAGCGCGACGGGCGCTGCCGCCCACCTTGCGGGCGTGGCTGACGTACTTTCCGAGCGCAGAACGCAGCTCCTCCGTGTGCTTGGCGTTCAGGTCGATCTCGTATTCCGTACCGTCCAGCGCAAAGCGCACGGTGCCCTCTGCCGCTCCGCCGTCGATGTCGTCGATGAAGAGAGTCTGAATCTTCTGGGCCACTTGGATTTCCGCCTTTCCTTGTTTCGGCAATCATCATAATCGATGACCGCAGCGTTAGCGGCGGCGGACCCACCCCGTCCGCACATCGGCTCGCAATTGCCGGGTCCCGCCCCCGGCCGGCGAAGCCTTTGTGCCGCGTTTAGCTGATGTGATCTTATCTGACGCGAGCCTATGCTCGGCGACATTCAAGACAATCGGGGCGATCGTGTCGCCCGCCGGGTGCCTTTGCGTGACAGGACAGATCGCGACGCGCTAACTAACAACCACAACGCCTGAGCGGTGATACTTGTTTCACGTTGGTTTAGACTGGCCAGGTTTCCCTGCGGTAGCCCATGTCCCAGAACATCCACTCGTAACGACTCGTGGTGCGGAAGTGGCGGCGCACCAGCGCGCGCTCGCCGTCGGAAAGAATCGCCCCGGCGGCGTCGGCTTCGGCAATCACGTCCCGCACCACCTCGCCGAACTCGTCGCCGCCGTAGGTGTCGATCCACCGCTGATACCTGGGATCGGGGGACCCCAGTCGCAGGAGTTCCTTGCCCACTTCCCAGTAAATCCAGTAACACGGGAGTACCGCGCCGACGCCTTCGGCATAGCTCCCCCCGCGAATGGTGGCGAGCAGATAGCTGGTATAGGCGAGGTTAGTCGGTGCGGGCTCCGCGCTGGCCGCTTCCGCGGCGGAAATGCCGAGTTCCGGCAGCAGCCCCGAGTGGAGTTCCTGCTCGACCGCCACCGCGTCCGCCGCGTGCCGCGCGAACATCCGCATCGCGGCCGCGTGCGGTGCCCGGCTGGCGACCGCGGCCAGGGCGCTCGCGTACTGCTTCAGGTACAGCCCGTCCTGCACGACGAAGAACGCGAACGACTCCGCGGGCAGCGTGCCGTCGGTCAGCCCCTTGATAAAGGGATGCGCCAGGATGGCGCTGTAGATGTCGCCGATGCTGTCCCAGAGTTCACCGGTAAAGGAATCGGTCACCGCGCCACCATACGGCGAGCCCGGCTTCAGCGGAAGCCAAAACTAGCAAACGTTTGCATCGAACTTCGTCCGCCAAGATAGGCGGCATGACCACGATCGCCGTGACGTGCCGTCCCGAGGTTCCTCCCGAGCGCCTGCTGGACGTCGCCCGCGCGGCGGACGAGGCCGGCCTGGCGGAGCTATGGCTCTGGGAGGACTGCTTCTGGGGCGGCGCCGCCTCCGCTGCCGCCGCCGCGCTCGCCGCGACCTCCCGCCTGCGGGTAGCGGTCGGCGTGCTCCCGGCGCCGCTGCGGAACGTCGCGCTGACCGCGATGGAGACGGCGATGCTGCACCGCCTGTTCCCTGGCCGGGTGACGATCGGCGTCGGCCACGGAGTGCAGAGCTGGATGGAGCAGACCGGCGCGCGGGCCGAGTCGCCGCTCACGCTGCTGCGCGAGCACCTGGCGGCGCTGCGCGCCCTGCTGCGCGGCGAGCGGGTCACCGTGCACGGGCGCTACGTGCACCTGGACGACGTGGTCCTGGGCTGGCCTCCCGCCGCGCCGCCGCGGATCTTCGCGGCCGCGACCGGCCCGCGAACCCTCCGGCTCAGCGGCGAACTCGCCGACGGCACGATCCTGGATTCCAGCACGACACCCGCGCAGCTGCGATCGGCCCGCGAGGCGATCGCCGCGGGCCGCGCCGCCGCGGGCCGCACCGGCCCGCACCCGCTGGTCCTCTACCTGAAGGCGGTGACCGGCCCGGGCGCGGCCGGCGCAACCGGTCAGGACGCGGCCGGCCAGGAGGGCGATCAGCCAGCGTCCGCCGTGGTGACGGGCGACGCGCCGGCCATCGCGGCCGCGGTCCGCTTCTGGGCCGAGGCCGGCGCCGACACGGTGGCCCTCTACCCCCCGTCCGACACCCCGGATCCGGCCGCCTTCGTCCGCTTCATAGCCGGACAAGTCCGCCCGCTTGTCGGCGGCTAGTCCGCGTTCAATCCGGCGGTTTCCTGCTGTCCCCGGGTCCGTGGGCCGCGACCCGCCTCATGCGCACCATGAGGGCGGCTGACGGAACCACTCGTCCCGACATATAAGTCGACAGGCGAGAGCGGGAGGTGCCTAGTCGAAGCGCGAAGTCCTGCCGGGACAAACCGGATCTGGAGACGAGTTCGCGGATCTCGGCCGCGACTTCTTCGCGTTCTGTTTCGGCGGCCCGCGCCCGTTCTCGCTCGATAACCCCTTCAAGGAGCTCGGTGGTGCCATACGGCCGGGACAGCCTGATCGCTTCAAGGATCTGCTGGGCCACAGGGCCCCACGGATCTGCCCTGACGGCCGCGGCCAGCCGCCGCCAGTCCGGAAGGGTGCCCCGCTCGACCGCGGCCAGAATGCCTTCGAACGGCCAGGTATCGACCGGGTCATCCGGGGAGGCGGTGATATTGCGGAACTTCAGGGCAGTCATTGCACCATATCCAGGGCTACTGACCGGCAGACGCCAGTAACGTTCTCCCAATCGGTCCAGCGTTCATCCAGCCCTTTGTAGCTTCCCAGCTGCCTGATTGTCCGGCTGTCCGCGGGACGGGGATCGGCAAGCTGCCGGGCGAGCTGGGTCGCGACTCCCGCTGCCTCGGGGCCGCGCTGATCGCTGTAGTAGCGGTCGATCTGCCTGAGAACCTCAGCGGAATGCGCGATCCCGTAACGATCGGAAAGCGCGGCCACGTCCAGGTAGTCGCGTACCTGATTCCGCCGGACGATCAGGTACCCCTTGATCCGCAAGGTCTCATCCGGAGTCGGCACCCGGAGCCGCTGCCCGGAAGGCAGAACTACCTCTGCGACTTCCAGGGGTCTGCTCCGGATGAGCTGCCGTACGCCGGACTCGATATCACCCAGCTCACCAAGGATTATCTTCCCCGGTGTGACCCGGTTGGTCACCCATCCGTCGGTCGTCTCAATCGCCTCCAGAGACCGCGTTAAACCGGGAATTCAGATCCGCGAGGACGTGGTCGTGATCGAATGACGTCCGGTGGCTAGCCCATAGCGCGGCAGCGGAGCCGCCCACCAGAACGGCATCGGGCACAGCCTCTTGAAGACGTGCGGCGGATTCCAGAACGCGAACCAGCTCCGGACGAGCGAGCCCTGGCATGTCGTGCTCGGATCGGGGCATCGTGGCCTCCTCTGTAAACCCAATGCCGCTTAACCTGTGCTGCTCATGGGTCTCCGTAGGCGCTCCCCGGCGCACGCGCGCCTCGTCGGTAACCGTCCGTAGCCGCCGCCAGCCGTACCTGGAATCATGATCACGAAAACGTTTTTCTTGATGTAGATAATTTGCTCTATACGAACGAAAACTATTCGTGATCATGGCCATAAGCAGCGGACGATTCCCGGTAGTGCTCACAGACGGTTATTGCTAGCCCTATCCGGTGGTCCAGAATGTTGTTTATATCCATATTTGTCGGTATTGGCTTAGCGGTAAGAAGACCTGCGGCCGCTCAAGGTCAACTTGGTAAGTGGCATTGCTCTATGACTCAGAAAAAGATCGTATCACATATGATACGAAACTTCTGTGGTTCACCGTCTCGTCAGCGAGAGTTCCAGCTGGAGCGGTGGAGCGCATACCCGGTCAGTCCCTACTGTGCTGGCTGAATAGCCGTTCAGCCACGGCCAGGAGGGGCAGCCGTGATCACTCGTCCAGGTCTCACCGTGCCGGTCACCGTTGCCTTGCTGGCCGGACTGCTGGCACTCGCCCCCCAGGCTGCCGCGTCCGCGCGGCAACCCCGAGCGGCGGCGACACCGATAGCGAAGCCCGGCACGAACCTCCTGCTCAACTCCGACGCCGCCGCGGGCGACACCTCGGCGCAGGGCTGGGACGCGGTCACCGTCCCCGGCTGGCAGGTCCAGAAGGGCCTGCCCACGGTCGTCAGGTACGGCACGCCCGGCTTCCCGACAGCGAAGACCCGATGGCCCGCTGCCCGCGGCAACCTCTTCGCCGGCGGCGCGGGCGGCACCGCGGAGCTCGTCCAGGTCGTATCACTCAAACAGACGAAGAACCTCCGCTATGACATCTCTGCCTGGCTCGGCGGCACCAAGACCAGCGCCGCCGAACTAACCGTCCGCTTCCTCGCCGCGAACGGCGCGCTCCGCGCGACCCGGACCATCGGCCCGGCCGGCAAGCAGTCCCGTCCCGTCCTCGCGCGCCGCGCCGCGACGGGCGCCGTCCCCGCAGGCGCCACCGAGGCTCAGGTCATCCTCACCCTCGCCACGACCCTGACCGACGCGAACGGCCCGGACGCCCCGCAGACCGGCTACGACTACGCGGCCGCCGGCGGCCTCAGCCTGTCCCTCAGCCAACCGGTCCGGCAGCCGTCCCCGCTTACCCCGCCTAAGCCGAGCGTCCCGCGCTACCAGCACGTCTTCCTCTTCTACTTCGAGAACTCGGACTACGGCCAGATCATCGGCAACCTCAAGCAGGCGCCGTACCTGAACAGCCTGCGCCGCCGCGGCGCCCTGCTGTCCCAGTTCTACGCCGAAGAGCACCCCAGCGACGCCAACTACCTGGCCATGGCCGGCGGCAGCGCGTTCGGCGTCCCCCTCGACGACCCCGAGGAGGAGAACCCGCTCTACACCATCAACGCCAAGAACATCGGCGACCTCATCACCAGCAGGCACGAGACCTGGAAGGCGTACCTGCAGAGCGCGGACGGCCCCTGCGACGACACCGTGCACGGCTACTACTGGAACGACGATCAGCCGATGCTGTACTTCGCGGACGTCCGCGACCAGCCCGCCTACTGCGCGAGCCACGTCGTCCCGCTCGAGGAACTCCAGTCCGATCTGGCCGCTCCCGCCACCACCCCGAACTTCGCCTGGGTAGCCCCCGACGACTGCTCCGACATGGAAGGCTGCGGCATCGCCGCCGGCGACGCGTTCCTCAAGACCGAGCTCACCGCGATCATGGCCTCGAAGGCCTGGCGCACGCAGCGGTCCCTGGCGATCATCACGTTCGACGAGGACGCCCAGGACTACCAGCACCCGGCGCAGCGGGTGCCGACGATCATCCTGGCCTCCCAGGGCGTCCGGCCCGGCTACACCGACGCCACCCGCTACACGCACTACAGCCTGCTGCGCACGATCGAGGCCGCGCTCGGCCTGGGCACTCTCACCGCGAACGACCGGTACGCGCAGGCGGTGAACAAGATCTTTTATCCCGAACGGGCCGGTGCCTTCGCCCCCAGCCCGGCACCTGTCTCTCCCAGTCGCCAGGCCGGGACCGCGGTGACCGTGACAACGCCGGAAAGGACGACACCCGTCGCGGCCGCGCACCAGCCGGTCGCCTGGGTGGCCAACTACGGCTCGGACACCGTCACCCCGGTGAACCTCGTCACCCGCAAGGCGGGACACGCGGTCCCCGTGGGCAGCCAGCCCCGGGCGATCGCCGCCACGCCGGACGGCAAGACCGTCTACGTGGCCAACAGCGGGGGAGATACGGTCACACCCATTGACGCGGCCACCGGCCGGCCCGGCAGGCCGATCGTCACGGGCAGCGCCCCGTGGGCGCTCGCCGTCACGCCGGACGGCAAGACGCTGTACGTCGCCAACTCCGCCTCGGACACGGTCGCACCGGTCACCATCGCGACCGGCAGGCCAGGCAGGCCCGTTCACGTCGGCCGCGCTCCCCGCGCGATCGCCATCAGTCCTGACGGGCGCACCGCGTTCGTCCTGAACTGGCTGGGCGGCACCGTCACTCCGATCGCCGTCGCGACCAACAAGCCGGGCAAGCCGATCCCGGCGGGCGCCTTCCCGGTGGCCGCGGCGTTCGCGCCCGGCGGCGGGACCCTCTACGTGGCGAACTTCGGCGCGGACACCGTCACTCCCGTCAATACGCGCACGGACCGGCCGGGCCGTTCCGTCCCGGCCGGCTGACGCCCCCGACGCGCTCGCCGCCACTCGATACGGCGTCTACATCGTCGACGGCAACTCCGACGAGCTCACCCGGCTCGGGGGCAGGACAGCCACCCGCGTCGGCTACTCGCCGGCCGCGATCGCGGCCGACGGCACGACCGCGTACGTGGTGAACACGATCGACGGCACCGTCACCCCGGTCGGCACGCGCGCGGGCCGCGCGGGCCGCCCGCTGTCGGTCGGCCTCTACTCCTACCCGACCGCCATAGCGATCGCCGGCTCACTCGCGGTCGTCCTCGACACCTACGCCGGCCAGGTCAGCCTGATCAACCTGACCACTCGCCACGTCTACCCCGCCCTAACCGCCGGCAACTTCCCGGCGGCCGTCGCGATCACCGGCTGAGTCCGTCCCCGGCGGCGACCTCGGCGACCTCGGCGATCCCGGTGATCTCGGTCGTCGGCTCGCCCCGGGTGTTCGCGGCCCGCAGCGCGATCAGCGCCGCGGCGGCCAGGAACACGCTGCTCGCCAGCAGTGCCCGGTGGAACCCGGCCGTGAGGGCCACGTCCCGCGCCACCCCCGACGCCAGCAGCGAGTTGGTCCGCGCGGTCGCCAGCGCCGAGAAGATCGCCAGCCCGAGCGCCGCGCCGACCTGGAATGACGCGTTGATCATCGCGCTCGCCAGCCCTGCCAGCGACGGCGGCACGCCCGCGTTCGCCGCGGTCTGCACGCCGACGAAGACCCCGCCGAGCCCGAGCGCCATGATCACCAGGCCGGGGAACAGGCCGGTCCAGTAGAAGCCGTGGACGGGAAGGCGCGACAGCCAGTACACGCCGCCCGCGGCGACCGCCGCGCCCGCCACGATCAGCGGCCGTGTCCCGGTGCGGGGGATCAGCGCCGAGCCGGCCCCGGCGGAGATCGCGACCACCACGGCGACCGGAACATAGGCGGCGCCGGCGCGCGTGGGGGAGAAGGCGAGCACGTTCTGCATGTACAGGGTGAGGAAGAAGAACACCGAGTAGAACCCCGCCATCGCGATCACCTGCGTCGCGTCCGCGGCGGCCAGCCCCGGGATCCGGAAGATCGACAGCGGCACGAGCGGGCTGCGCTGCCGCCGCTCGTTCACCGTGAAGGCCAGCAGCAGCGCCGCCGCGCCGGCCAGCTCGCCGACCGTCCGGGCCGTCCCCCA
Organism: uncultured Actinomycetota bacterium; assembly: GCA_963771985.1. Lineage (GTDB taxonomy): Bacteria > Actinomycetota > Actinomycetes > Streptosporangiales > Streptosporangiaceae > Trebonia. The sequence goes on from CAVYVO010000016.1 coordinate 238,485, forward strand.
CCCGTCAGCCGGCGCCCGGACCAGCCCGAAGATGAGCAGCAGCATCCCGCCGGTGCCGAGGATCGCGCCGGGAAGATCAAAGCCTTTTATCCCGAACGTACGCGGCTGACTCTCCCCGGCAAGCCGGAATGCGGCGATGAGCACCAGCGCGCAGACGGGCGGGTTCACGAACAGGACCCACCGCCAGCCCGGGCCCGCGGACAGCACGCCGCCGAGGAAGACGCCGGCGATGGCGGAGATACCGCCCATGGCGCCCCAGGCGCCGAGCGCCTTCACCCGGTCGGTGCCGTAGCTGAAGCTCGTCGTGAGGATGGACAGCGCGGCCGGCGACATCAGCGCGGCGCCGAGCCCCTGGGCCAGGCGCGCGCCGACCAGCGTCCCGGCGTCCGGCGCCAGGCCGCCGGCCAGTGAGGCGAGGCCGAACAGCGCGGTGCCCGCCACCAGCGTCCGGCGCCGCCCGATCAGGTCGGCGAGCCGGCCGCCGAGCAGCAGGAACCCGCCGTAGGCGACGATGTAGCCGCTGAGCACCCACTGCAGGCTCTGCACCGAGAAGTGCAGGTCACGGGCGATGGACGGCAGGGCGACGTTCACGATCGAGGTGTCGAGGAAGTCGAGGAAGGCGACCGCGCAGAGGAACGCCAGGAGGACCTTCCCGCGCCGGGTAGCGAGGAAGGACGACGTAGCGAGCGGTGGTGCCGTCATGTCGATGTGCCTCCAGCTGTAATCACGTAATCAGTCAGTCAACTAACTTAGTAGAGATGATCACGGAGGTCTATACTTCTCAGCAAGATGACTGACTCAGATCTCGACGTGGCCGCGGACGCCCAGGCCAGGACGCCGGGCAAGCGAGAGCGGCTGATCGCCGCCGCCTGCCAGCGGGTCTACGAGCAGGGCGTCGAGAAGACGACGCTCGCGGACATCGCGGCGGCCGCGGGCATCCCGCTCGGCAACGTGTACTACTACTTCAAGACCAAGGACGCCATCGTCCAGGCCGTCGTCGAGGCGCACCTGCGCGAGGTCAGCGCGATCCTCTCAGGTATAGAGGCCGCGCACGCCACGCCGCGGGACCGGCTGAGGGCGCTGTTCGGCGCGCTCGCCGAGCAGCGCGACCTGATCGCCCGGTACGGCTGCCCGCACGGCACACTCTGCCTGGAGCTGGACAAGCGCGCCGACGGACCTGGCCTCGCCGCCGAGCTGATGCGGGTCCCGCTGGACTGGACGCAGCGGCAGTTCGCGGCCATGGGCCGCCCCGACGCGCGCGAGCTCGCGGTCCAGGTGGTCGCCCGGTACCAGGGCACCGCGCTGCTGACCAGCGCGTTCCGCGACCCGGACCTGATGACGCAGGAGGCGGCCCGGGTCGCGCAGTGGATCGACGCGCTGGACTGACCCAGCCCGGTAACACCCTGCCTAGCGCTGCGAGCACTCGCTGCGCCGCCCTTTCCCCAGAACAGAGGCTTGAATTAGTCGTGCTCCCCGAGAAGTAGTCGCCGGCGAACTGGACGGGGGAGCGCGGGTCGAGCGACCGGGTGAAGCGGCCGAGCGCGGCCAGGTGGCCGGGGAAGTTCACCGCGATGGACGGGTTCCACCGCTGCACGTGCGTCCACGCCACGTCCGTCACCAGGTCCGGCAGCGCCGCCGTGAGCGCGCCGACCGCCTCGGCGCTGATCGCGGCGTCGTCGAGGGCGGCCCGCGAGTCGCTCCACGTCTGCCTCCAGTACGTGGTCACCAGGCCGCGCCCGGCCGGTGCCCGGCCGGGTGCCTTGTTATGCTCGAGCACGACCGCGCCGAGGTCGGGCTGCTCCGCGCGCGGGGTGAGCAGGAAGCAGGCGGGTTCGGCGGGCGGCCGGGACAGCGCGACCGAGACGTTGACGCACGTGCCGTACCGCACGCTGGCGAGGAACTCGCGCTGCTCCGGTGTCCAGCCACGGTACAGCGCCGCGGCCTGGCCGGCGGGCATCGCGATCACGCAGGCCGCCGCGTCCGCGGCCCGCTCCGGGCCGTCGGCAGATTCCCAGGTGACGGTCGCGCCGCCCGGCGCGCGCTCGACCGCGAGCGCGGTCGTCTCCAGCCGGACGTCGCCGACATGACGGGCCAGGCCGCGCGGCAGGAAGTCGATCCCGGCAGGGGAGTTGAACAGCGCCCGGGTGGCGAGCACGCGACGGAGGAAGAAAAGGAAGCTGGCGGCCGAATTGTCCTCGGCGGCGTTCAGCGTCATGCTCGCGCAGACGGGCTCGACGAGGTAGTCGAAGATTTCCTTATTCAGCCGCCGGCGGGCGTATTCGGGCGCGCTCTCGCCGTCGGCGGCCAGCGCGCGGGACAGGTCGTACCAGTCGAGCTTGCTCCCGAGGCGGGCGCAGTCGGCGACGGCCCGGGACAGCATGAGCTTGCTGCGCCAGGACAGCGGGATGGCGGGTATGTCCGCGGCCGCGCCCGCCCGGAAGCGGTGCACGGTACCGTCGCGGACCAGGCCGAAGAGGCTCGACGTCGTGGTGATCTCGCCGGCCAGGCCCGCGTCGGCGATAAGCGCGAGCATCTGCCGGTAACTCCGGGGCAGCAGGCTCGCGCCGAGGTCGAACGCGGTAGCCGTCCCGGGCGAGCGTGGACATCCGGCCGCCGACGCGGCCGGCGCTCTCCAGGACGGTCACCCGCAGGCCCGCCCGCGCCAGGCGGAAGGCGGCGGTCAGGCCGGCCACGCCGGCGCCGACGACGATGACGGTTTCGCTCATGTCAGGTCACCAGGCCCAGTTCGGGTCAGCCCAGGAGGTCTTCGAGGTATCCGGCGGAATCAGCCCCCGCGTCGTACCGGATGGTGCGCAGCCCCCATTCGAGGTGGCCGCGCATCCAGTGGTGCAGCCCCGCCACGTGGCGGTGCAGGGCGCCTGCCGCGCTGTCCGTGCCCGCGTCCATGACCAGGACCCGGCGCCGCAGTTCCCCGAAGTCGGCAACCCGCGCCTCGACGCGCCGCGCGGCCATGTCCACGGCCGCCCGCTCATCGCACCCGGCGGCGTTTTCGAGCACGATGACGAGGTTGTGCACGTCGCCGTGGGCGCGTTCCTTGCTGACCGTCAGCAGGTCATCCGTCCAGCAGACGACATCGGCGCACGCGGTGCGGATGGCCGCGAGCAGCGGATCATCCCGGAGCGCGCCGGGCAGCGGCGCCCCGGCGACGTATTCGAGCAAGTCCAGCGAGGGCCAGATCGCGCCGGCCTGGCGGCGCATGCGCGCGTATTCGGGTTCCGGCGGAATCCGCCCGCTGGCGCGGTTGCCCGCCTCCCATTCGCAGCCGGACAGGTAATCGAAATAGTGCCTGGCGAAAGTGCGGCGCCAGTCCGCCGGCATGTGCGGTGCTATTGCGTGCCATACCCGCGTGAGCGCTGCCAGCAGCCGAACCCGCGGCGGTCCGCCGGCCGTCCCGGCCCGCACCTCCGCCCCGGCCACCCCCGCCCCGGGCGGCGGCTCCGCCGCCATCTCGGCCGCCAGGCCGGCGAACGGCCGCAGCCGGTCCCGGACCAGCGCCGGGTCCTTGCCGACTGAGCCCTCGTCGAGCTGGTCGTCGATCAGGAAGAGCCAGCCGATCCAGGCCGTGGCCGCCGCGAGCCGGCTCGGCTCGGTGGCGGACGCGTACACCAGGCCGGACAGTTCCCCCGGGGCGGTCCCGAGGAACCGCGACCACGCGGCCGGCGAGCGGATAAGCCCGAACTCGGCGGCCCACACCCGCACGTACGCCTCTGCCTGCAGGGTCCACGGGCTGACCGGCGACGGGTCTGCTCCCAGCTCTCGGAGCAGATTCCGGGCAGCTTGAATCTCGTAACGCACTCTCGTCTGTCCCCGTTCCGCGAGAGTTATGTCCCCTGAAGCGCCACTATACACAGACTTATCTGAATTAAGTCAAGTACGACTTATCGAACGAGATGACTCTTATGTTACGAATTATTCCGGTTGTCGACCTATGGATAATTTCACGTCGCGAGTGGCTAATTCACCCGGCGTCGCATGCCCTGTGCGCCGACGGGAGCCCCCGAGTGGTTTCCGGGGCACTCGCGGCGGATGCCCGAACCTATCCCGTGTCCAGCGCATCGGCAGGCGGGGGGGTATCAAATCAGTAAATTTCCTGATTTAAGGCATATCTCGTCCCACTGGTAACACCATGATCACGAAAGCTTTTTTCGGGGCGAAGGATTATCACTCTATGATGCGCAAAAATTTACGGGATCATGGCTTGTTGCCCGCAAAATACCCTGCGGGGGTATGTGGGCGGGGTGATCGCGGCCGGACCGGGCGGGGTAATCGCGGCCGGACCGGGCGGGGTAATCGCGCCGGGCCGGGACCCCCGCGCTTACTTCACGACCTTGAGGGTCTTCTTCGCGGAGGCCGAACCGTCGAATTCGGGCTGCCCCCGGTACTTGGCCACCAGCGCGTAGCTGCCCGGCTTGAGCTTCTTCGGGGCCAGCGTGCACGACCCCGTACCGGCCTTGAGGGTGATCACGCACACGGTGACCGACCCCGCCGTGACCGCCACCGAACCCGCCGGTATCCCGGGGCCGTGCTTCGCGGTGACGGTCACCGACACCTTGGCCGACTGCTCGTGGCCGTAGGTCACCGTCGACGCCGACAGCGCCTCGGTGACCGACGTCGGCACCGCGATCGCCCCGGACGCGACGAAGGGCTGCTCGTGTTTCGCGGCGTCGGTGTAGTAGCCGACGATGCCGCAACTGCCGGCCGTCGCGCACGAAAGCCCGTACACCTCGGCGAACCCGGCGTTGAGGCCGAGCAGCCCGGGCACCGTCCGTGTCTTGCCCCAGCTGCCGCCCCGCTCGCTCGCTACCCAGACCTGGAACTCGCCGTCGGAGCTGCGGTAGTCTCCGGCGGCGGCGCAGGTGCCCGGCGACACGCAGGACACCGGGCCAGACATGCCGTCGCCGCCGGTGTTCCATGTGCCGAAGCCGGGCACCTCGATGCCGGTGCCCCAGGTCCCGTTCTTCTCGGTCACCACGAAGACCTGCTGGCGGCTCTTGGCCACGTAGTAGCCGTCGGCGCTGCAGTTGCCCGCCGACGCGCACGAGACGTCCGTGAGGCCGCCGAACGCGCCGGAATCCAGTGCCGTCATCCCGGGCAGCGTCATCGCCGCGCCCCACGCCCCGTTCTTCTCGTTGATGACGAACGGCTGCTGCTGGCCGGACTTCGGCGCGTAGTCCCCGACGGCGGCGCAGTTGCCGGGCGAACCGCACGATACCTGGTCGATCTCGGCGTCGCCGCCCTTGTTGAGCTTGGCCGCGACCTCCTTCGCCGAGTGCCACGTCCCGTTCTTCTCGTCGGCCACGAACGCCTGCCGCTTGCCGCTGGCGTCGGTGTAATACCCGCCGGCGCTGCAGTTGCCCACGGACTTGCAGGACAGCGACCAGACCCGGGACGCCATGCCGGCGTTCGGGTTCCCGGGCACCGGCAGCACCGCGGGCCAGGTGTGATCCGGGCGCTGGTCGTCGACGAACGGCTGCTCGTCGCCGCTGGCGTCGGCGTAGAATCCGCCGACCGTGCACCGGGCGAAGGCAGGGCACGACTCGCTGATCGGCTGCGCGTAGCTGCCCCCCGTGCCCGGTAGCTGGGTCGCGCCGTCCCAGGTGCCGCCCGCCTCGCCCACGACGAACGTCTGGAGGCCCGACGCGTCGCTGTAGTACCCGGCGGCGCCGCAGTTGCCCGCCGCGAGGCACGAGATCGTCATCACCTGGGCGTCGTGGCCGGTGTTCAGCGTCGTCACCGTCGGCATGTCCTGGGCGGAGCCCCACACGCCGCCCGACTCACCCACGACGAACGCCTCGTCGTACGTTGTGACTTTGTCCAGGTAGAAGCCGCCCGCGCTGCAGGCGCCCTTCGCGGCGCACGACACCGCGGACAAGATCGCGGACCCGTTGTCGTCCAGCGCCGCGATGCCGGGCACCTGCTCCGCCACCCCCCAGACGGGGCTGGCGCCCGAGGCGGGCATCGCCCGCTCGTCGGGCGCGGCCGACGAGCCCGACGCGCCCGACACGGCTGACGCGCCCGACGCGGCCGACGCCGGCCCGCTGCCCGCGGCCAGGGCGCCGCATGTCGTGATCGCGCACACCGTGGAAACCGCGGAAACCATCAGTCCGGAACGCCGTCGCATAACCCCTCCCCGTCACGATTCTCTGAAGGAATTCTTTACCTTTGCGGGGGACAGGCGCCACCGTCCGTTCGGGAAAATCTGAAAAAGGTGCAACCCCGCGGGCAGTTCCGGTCATCTGCAGTGCCGAGGAGGTGGGCCGTGAGCGCCGAATCGGACGAGGAGTTCCGCGAGTTCATGCGCGGCCGCTGGGCCGCGACCGTGCGGCTGGCTGCGGCCAGGGCAGCCCGGGCAGGGACGTGCCACCGCCGTGATCGCGACGGGCACGGCCGGCGGGCACCCCTGGTCGGTCACCGCCTACGTGGGGCCGTGGGGCACCTGCTTCACCTGCGGCGGCCCAGGGGAGTCCGCCGCGTGCGCGGCCATCGCGCCGATGACCGCCACCGGCGTCGTGGGATACGCGAGCAACCCGCCGCAGGTGGTCTACGGATCGGCGGCGGCCGCGGTGTCCTACCTCGTGGTCGCGCTGACCGACGGGCACTCCTTCCGCGTCCCTGTGGTCACGGTCGGCGACCAGAAGCTGTTCGCGTTCGCGCTCGCCAATGGGCAGACCCTGCACCGGTGGACCGCGTACGCCGCGGCCGGCCACCCGCTGTCCTCGGGCGGCCTGTGACGGCGGCGGGGACCTTAGGCGTACGCGCTGGGGTCCTCCGCCACTGTGTCAGTCGCGTTCGCCAGTCGTCTGCTGAAGACGAGAGAGAACTAGCGAGAGAAAGGCGAACCGATGACCAGCATTCTGCACAGGGACCCCAAGACGGTGGTTCCGGACCTGCTCGATTGGTTCGAGGCGCCGTTCATGACGCTGCGCCCCTACCTTGCCCAGCCGATCCGGGTGGAGGAGTACGCCGAGGAAGGCCACTACGTCGTGAAGGCGGAACTGGCGGGCATTGACCCGGAGAAGGAAGCCGAGGTCACCGTCGGCGCCGGGTACCTGACCATCCGCGCGGAGCGGCATGACAAGGTGGAGGGCGCCCACCGGTCGGAGTTCCGCTACGGCGTCTTCAGCCGGACGATCTCGCTGCCGGCCGACGCCGACACGGACGATGTGACGGCCTCCTACGCCGCCGGCATCCTGACGGTCACTGTGGGCACCAAGGTAGACAAGGCCCAGGAGGTCAAGAAGATAGCGATCACGACGGCCAAGTGAGGGCGCCGCCCCGGTCCGCGGCCCCGCGTCCGCCTCGGTAGGCTCGCCTTTCGTCACCGCGATGGCGCGGAATAGGCGAGATAACGGGTGCGGATCGGGGTTAAGCATGCTCGAGTACAGCCTGGTGCGGTCGGCGGTCGCTCAGACGGACCTGGCCACCACGGCGCGGTACATGTTCTGGCTGATGTTCCGGAACGTGGCCTCGGACGGCCTGGTCTACGACGACCCGGTGAACGCGGGCATTATCTCCCAGCCAGGCTGCGTGCTCGCCTCGCCGTCGTGGGAGAACACGGCCACGCACGTCACCCAGGATTACGTCTACCACTGGACCCGCGACGCGGCGATCGTGGCGGTCGAACTGTCGCACGTCTACGCCTCCGGCATGCTGGCGGACAACCAGCCGCTGATCGACTACGTGCTGTTCTCCCGCGCCTGCCAGCAGTCTCAGGGCGACTTCGACCGCGCGTCCTTCTACATCAACGGCACGCAGCGTCCGTGGACCAACCAGACCGACGGCCCGGCGCTGCAGACAATCGCCCTGCTGACCCTCTACGGCCAGCTTGACGCGCCGACGCAGGCGATCGCGGTCAGCCTGATCAACAACAACCTGAACTTCCTTCAGGGCACCTACCAGGGGCAGACCTTCAACCTGTGGGAGGAAGAGTTCGGGTACTCGTTCTTCGCGCGCAGCGCCCAGCTCAAGTGCTTCGAGGCGATCGCCGCGAACACGATCGGGATAGCCGTGCCCGGCTGGCTGCCCGCCGCGATGACGTGGCTGACCAGCGCCCTCGACGAGCACTGGAACGGGCAGTACTACCAGTCGGTGCTCCCGGTGCCGACCGACTACCGGGCGCCCTACGACCCGAACATCGACATCGTGCAGGCCGCCGTGTACGGCGCGGAGTCCGTCACCGACACCCGGCTGCTCGCCACCGCCGCCCAGCTCCGCGCTCAGTGGTCCGACCCCACTGCCCTTAAGTATTGAGGGTTGTGTCCCATTCTGGGAGATTCGATTTTTCGATGGTGATCATGTAAGTGACGTCCTCGGTATGGCCGTCACGGCGTTCGGCGGCGGTCCTCCCGGATGTCCGCTGGCGTCCGGGCCGGTGGCGGGGCAGGGCGATGATCTCGGCAATCAGGCTGCTGAGCTGGTCTTCCGTGCTGGCGGGGCGGCGCCCGCAGTGCGGGCAGCAGGCATCGGCGGCGACGTGCTCGCGGATGAGGGCGAGCACGGGGGTGAACGGGATCAGCTTCGGGTCGGTGCCGGCCGCGGCGGCGGCGCGGGCTGCGGCCGTCGCGACCATGTTGTGGACCAGCAGCAGGATCCAGGCTTCCTGGCGGGCGAGTTCGGGAGACTGGCCGCGCAGCGGCCGCCGGGAGCCGCGGACGGTCTTCTTCAGGTGCAAGAACGCGATTTCGATTTGCCATCTCTCAGCATAGAGCGAGGCGATGTCGCGGGCGGGATAGTCCTCGTGGTCCAGCAGCGTGGTGATGACCCGGATCCGGGACGCCTTCCGCTTCCCGCCGCGGGTCTCGGTCATGACGAGGAAGGTGACCAGGCGAGCGATAGTGTCCGGGTGCCGAGGGGCGGCGTGGTTGCGGGACTCGCGGCGCCGCCGGGCGAGCATCCCGTCGGACTCGTGCAGGACGACCAGCTCAGAGCCGTCGGGCAGGACTTCGAGGGTCCTGGCGGGGATGCTCTTCGCGCTGTTCTTGACGCGCCAGGCCAGGTCAGCGCCGGCCGCGGAGAACCGGCAGAACCGGTCCATGGAGAAGAAGCCCCGGTCGGCGAGGTTCAGCATGCCGGGCCGGAAAGATCCTTCCAGCTTGTCGGCCAGGTCGTTCTCCCCGTCGTGATAGGAGCCGATTTCCGCCCCGATCCAGCGGCGGCTGGCGGTGCGGACGTGCGCGACGACCCGCAGCAGCGGCAGGCCGGCCTCCGACGAGGACCCGAACTCGCAGGCCAGCGCCGCGTTACGGGCCAGTTCCATCGTGGTGCCGTCCAGCGCGGTGACCTCCAGGCCCTTCCACAGCGCCGTGAGACCGAGATCCGCGTCGCCGCGCTCGGCGCCGAGCTCGAAGACCCGGCGGGCGGCCAGTTCGCCGAGCCGCTCCCTCGCCTGGGACAGGGCGCTGCCGGACGGGACCTCCCCGGGCCGGAACCGCAGGCCCGGCAGGCCGAACGCCTTCGCCAGCACCTGGTCATAGCCCTTCTCCGGGAACAGGCAGGCCACCAGGACGCAGATGAGGGTCATCTTCGCATCCAGCGCGGAGTGGTACCGGTGACGGCCCGGGGCCTCCCGCAGCGCCCGCGCGATCACGTCCTCGGCGAGCAGGGCCTCCAGCAGGCCCTCCCGGCTCAGCTCCGACAGCCAGTCCGCCCAGAATCCCGGGCCGGCCGCGACACGGGCCGCCGCCTTGTCCGGGATAAGGGCTTCAGGAGACGCGGAATCGATGGACGGCAGGTCAAGGGGCATGGCAAACTGGCCGGGCAACAAGGCTCCAGGTGAACGATGGTCTTCGCAAACCCGTTCCTACCAGGGGCCTTGTGCCTTTTCAGGAACTGCCGGGCTCCATCACGATGCCTCTATCAACCTGCAGCCATCCCGTTACCATCAGCCAGAAACCGGACACAAAGAGCCATAACCCCGGAAACTTAAGGGCAGTGGGTCCGACCCGGATTCGAAGTACTTCTACCCGATCAACGGCGACGACGCGCAGCGCGGCGTCGGCCCGATGCTCGGCCGCTACCCGGGCGACGTCTACGACGGCGACACCGACGCGCTGGCCGGCGACCATCCGTGGGCCCTGTCCACCGCGAACTTCGCCGAGCTCTACTACCGGCTTGCTGGCAAGATCACATCATCCCGAACGCTCCCCGCTGACTCCCTGTCCGCCCCCTTCTTCGCCCAGGCCGGGATCGACGTCACGACGGCGGCGCCGCTGGACGCCGCCACGGCGCTGCGCGCCGCCGGGGACCGGATGCTGGGGGCGATCGTCTTCCACAGCGATCACCTCGAGCTCAGCGAGCAGTTCGACGCGGTGACCGGCTTCGAGAAGAGCGTCAGCAACCTGTCGTGGAGCTACGCGGCCTTCCTGTCGGCGATCCGCGCGCGTGACGCCTAACCGGGGGGTTGAAGGGGGGTCGTCCCCCTAGCGCAAGCAGAGCCTACTAGGCGCTCGCGTTGCCGGCCGGCGCGGTCTGCAGCGGCGCCCGCGCCGTGTCCGCGGGCAGCGTCGCCGGGCTGACGAACTGGCTGCCGCCCGGTCCGGCGACCACGGCCTCGTGCAGCGCGCTGCCCTTCAGGTACTGCGGCCAGGACAGGAACCACTCGGTCCAGCCGTTATCCCAGGCCCCGCCGCGCGGGCTGCCGGTGATCGTGATCGGGTCGCCGGGCACCGCGAGGTTGTAGTAGGTCTCCGCGTCGGCGGGGGACAGGTTCACGCAGCCGTGGCTGACGTTCTCGAAGCCCTGCTCGCCGACCGACCAGTAGGCGTCGTGGTAGTAATCGCCGCTGAACGTGAACCGCACCGACCACGGGACCTCCAGGCTGTAGCCCGGACCGGTCATCAGCACGGGGTTTTCCTTCTCGATCGTCAGGTAGCTCCCGTCCGGGGTGTCGTCGCCCGGCCGGCCGGAGCTGATCGGCCAGTCGTAGGCCAGCTTGCCGCCGATGTAGATGTGCGTCCGGTGCGTCCTCGTGTTGCCTACCGCGATCACGGACTGGCCGATGTCGAACGTCTGCGTGAGCGTGTGGTGCCCGTACACGCCGGGCGCGCCCTCCACCCCGTTGAGGTGCCCGGTGAAGCTCACCGTCGTGCCGGCCGGCCAGTAGTCGCGGGGCCGGAAGTAGGCGCAGCTCGCGGCCATGTTGCAGGGCTCGTCCCAGTACCACGAGCCGATCACCCGCTTGGACGTCGTGATCTGCAGCGCCCGTTCGACCGCCGCCTCGTCCGTGATCCGCTGGCTGAAGTACAAGATGATCGGCATGCCGACGCCGTAGCTCTGGCCGTATCCCTCGAGGATCTCGGTGGTGAACGTCTCCGGCGGCGTGAGCGTGCGGAAGCTGGCCGTCTGCGTCGTGGTGACGCCGTTCTTCGCCGTCGCGGTCGCGGTCACCGTGTAGGAGGTGGACACGTCAAGCGCCCAGGTGCTGTGCCACGCGGTGCCGCCGCCCGAGTAGCTGCCGGTCACGGGATCGCCCGTCGTGTGCACGGCGACGTTCTTGAGCGTGCCGCCGGACGCGGTGACCGTGATGCCCTGCGAGGGGTCCGCCTTGGCGTCCCCGGCCGTCGGCGTGATCGTCACCGCCGGCCCGGCGGGGCGGGCCGGGGTGCTCGCCGTCGCGCTGGCTGACGGATGCGAAGCGTCCGCCGCTGGTTTTTCCGCGGTCGTCCCGCCTCCCGAGCAGGCCGCGAGCGTTGCCGCGGCGACGGCGGTGACTGCGATCAGCCCGAAGCGCCTCATGACACAACCATTCCCACCATCGTGGTACTCGAACGCGGACAATTCAGCCTAAGGCCAGTCATGCGGCGCGGGCGCCGGGCGACGGGTGCTGCGCGGCGGCGGGCAGGGTGATCACGACCGTCCGGCCGCCGCTCGGCGTTTCCTCGAAGGTGAGCGTGTCACCCATGGCTTCGGCCACATCCCGGGCCAGCCGGATCGGCAGTCCTTCCGATGTCCAGTGCCGGCAGCCGGCGACGCGGATCTGCACCATGTCACCGGCGCTCGCGGCGGTGACATCCGGCGGCACGTCTCCCGGGTTGTGGGCGAGGGCATCGGCGAGCAGGCTGGTCAGGACCCGGGTCAGCAGTGCCGCGTCGGCGATCACATCGGGCAGGTCCTCCAGGGAGCCGACCGTGACGTCGTGCCCGCCCGGGCCGAGGTCGTCAAGGGCCGCCGTCAGCACCTCATCGACGTCGACCGGCCGCAGGTAGGTCTCCAGCGCGCCGGCGTGCAGGCGGCCGAGCGCGCCGAGGTCGGCGGCCAGCCGCTCGATACGGTGCAGGGCACGCCACGCCGCCACCAGCTGAGTGCGGTGACCGCCCGAGTCGTCCGCCGCGATGTCCGACAGCGCTGCCCTGGCCACCGCGATCTGCTGCCGCACGTCCTGGCTGGCCGCGGCGAGCACCGTCCACCTGGACCGCCGCCACGATGCGTTCGATGGCACTCGCGTCCGCCGCCTCCCGCAACCGCCGGGCGATGCCCGTCGCCAGCGGTATCGCGCACGTCTCGAGCACCAGCGCCTCCTCGTCGCTCAGCACGCGCCCGCGCCCGGCGAGCAGGATCGTGTCGCTGACCAGGATCTCGGTTTCTGCGCCGGGATCCTCGGGCGGATGGTCACCCGCGCTCGCGACGACGTACCAGGACGAACCGCCCCTGCGTTCGAGCAGGCTCACCGCCGTCAGCCCGAACATCTCCCGTACCTCCTCGAGCAGCTCCGGCCCGTCGCCGTGGCCCGCCAGCACGGCGGTCGCGAGACGGCTGAGCGCCGTGGCCTCCTCGCTCGCCAGGCGGGCACGGTCGTGCTTCGCCAGCGACGGCCGGCGGCGCGGCGTCCGGCGGAACCGGAAATGGCCGGCCGCGGACGGGTCGTGGCCCACGAGGTGTACGTCGATGTGCCCGGCGACGGCGGCCAGCCGGGCCGAGGTGCTCGGGGTGAACGGGGGCCGGCCATGGCGGTCGGCGCCGAGCACCATCTGGGTGGCGCCCTCGGCGCGCGCGAAGGAGAGCAGCGCCTCGGCCACGTCGTCGCCGGGCACCACCTGGAAGCTGCCGCCCACCGCCGCCACCAGCGCGCGCTGAGTGTCCAGCCGCTGGTCCGCGCCGCGGACGGTGCCGTCGTCCTGGCGTACATGGACAGCGAGAAGCTCACTGCCCGGGATGCGCGCGGCGATCCGCGCCGCCCGGCGGATGACCGCCTCGTCGGCCGCCTCGCCGGCGATCCCCACCACGATCCGTTCGCTGGTCTCCCACGGCGTCGCGATGCCGTGCGCGGCGCGGTACCGCTGCAGCCCCTCCTCGACCCGGTCCGCCAGCCAGAGCAGCGCCAGTTCGCGCATCGCGGTGAGGTTCCCGGGCCGGAAGTAGTGGGTGAGCGCGGCCTCGATCCGGTCCGGCGGGTAGACGTTCCCGTGGACCATGCGGCGGCGCAGCGCCTCCGGCGTCATGTCGACAAGCTCGATCTGGTCAGCGCGGCGGGCCACCGCGTCCGGGATCGTCTCGGTGTGCGCGACGCCGGTGATCTCCCTGGCTACGTGCGACAGCGACTCCAGGTGCTGGATGTTCAGCGTGGTGATCACGGTGATGCCCGCGTCGAGCAGCTCCTCGACGTCCTGCCAGCGCTTGGCGTTCCGGCTGCCCGGCACGTTGGTGTGCGCCAGCTCGTCGACCAGCGCGACCTGCGGGCGGCGGGCGAGCACCGCGTCGGTGTCCATCTCGGTGAACGTCGCCCCGCGGTAGCGGACGGTCCGCCGGGGTATCGTCTCGAGACCTTCGGCCATCGCCGCGGTGATCTGCCTGCCGTGCGTCTCGATGAGCGCGGCGACCACGTCGGTGCCGCGGGCCCGGCGCCGCTGCGCCTCGGCGAGCATGGCGTACGTCTTCCCGACCCCGGGCGCCGCACCCAGGTAGATGCGGAGCTGACCTCGTGCCATATACCAACGGTCCACCGGGCGCAGGTCTTGCGGACAGGGCCGAAGGGCCCCTCTAGCGGTACGGCCGGGCGCCGGCGTAGTCGGCCGCGACCGCGGCGCTGATCGCTTCGACGACCGCGCGGTTCGTCGTGCGGATGCCGAGCTCGCGGTTGTAGTCCAGGCTCGCGGTGGAGAAGTTCTCCGAGCCGACGAACACCTGCTGGCCGGGGCGCCCGGCGTCGGCGACGATGGCCTTGGCGTGGATGTACAGGGCGCTGCCGCTGTCGGGGTAGAGGTGGATGTGCACGCCGGCCCCGGCCAGCTCCGCGAACGCGGAGTCCCATTCGCTGTCGGCGGTCATCACGACCTTGACGTCAACGCCGCGCCGGGCGGCCCGTTCCAGCGCGTCCGTGACCGCGGTGCTGTCCATCTCCTCGTTCTCCACCGCCAGCGTGCGAGTCGCCCCGTTGATGATGTCCAGGATGGACGCGGCGGAGTTGGCCGGCGACCACACCAGGTCGGCGCCGTCCGGCGGCGTGACCGGGGCGCCCGCGAAGTCGGCGTCGAACGCCTCGATGATCGCCGCGACGTCGGGCCTGGCGGTGTCGATCACGGCGAAGTCGCGGGTCCCCCGGTAGTCGTCAGACACCATGTTGAGCGTCATGATGACCGATGTCCTGCCGTCGACGGTGAGCGTCTTCTGGTGGTACGTGGTGTCCGCCGGCGCCCACCGCACGTGCACGCCGTGTGCGGCCAGGTCACGCTCGGCGGTCTGGTCGCCCAGCTCGTACATGGTGAGGTCGACGGAATGGCGGGCGCCGGTGATGAGCCGGTAGATCGCCCCGAGCCCGGCGCGAGGCTCAGCCAGCACGCGCAGCGCGCCCGAGCCGGCGCTGACCGGGCCGGCGGCCAGCGGCGCGGACGCCGGCGGCGAAGCCGCCTGGATCGAGGAAAGGCCCCGGCATGCGGCCAGGGCGAGGACGAGGCTGACAGCCGCCGGATACAGCAAACGTCGCATATCCGCTTATCTGCCTATGAGCCGGCTCATTACTCGCGGCGCGGCCCGTCTGATGGCCGCCGGCGTCACAGTCGGCGGCCGGACCGCGTCATAGATGATGTGACGATGGACGAGGACTGGCTGGCCGTCCGGTTCGAGGGAAACCGGGCCCGGCTGCGGGCGATGGCCTACCGGATGCTCGGCTCGGCGGGGGACGCCGAGGACGCGGTGCAGGAGGCCTGGATCCACGTGGCCGGGGCGGGCGCGGACGGCGTGGCGAACCTTGACGGCTGGTTCACCACGATCGTCGCCCGTGTGTGCCTGGACATGCTCCGCTCGCGGAAGTCGCGGCGCGAGGAGCCCGCCGGGGCGGACGCCGGCTGGGCCGAGGACGGGTCCGAGCCCGGCGGCGGCCCGGAGCAGGAAGCCGTGCTCGCGGACTCGGTGGGGCTCGCGCTGCTCGTCGTCCTCGACCGGCTGGCGCCGGCCGAGCGGGTCGCGTTCGTGCTGCACGATATGTTCGGCGTGCCGTTCGGTGACATCGCGGGGATCACCGGGCGATCCCCGGACGCGGCGCGGCAGCTGGCCAGCCGCGCCCGGCGCCGGGTGCGGGGCGGCACAGCGCCAGCCGATGACCGCGGCCCGGGCGCGGTCCCGGCCCCGCCGGTCCCGGGAGGGCCGGTCCCGGGAGGGCCGGTTGCGGGCCCGGCGGTTCCAGGCCGGCCGGTTCCGGGCCCGGCGGTTGCGGGCCGGCCGGTTGTGGGCCCGGCGGTTGCGGGAGGGCGTTCCAGCGCGCGGCTAGCCAGGCAGCGCGCGGTAGCCGAGGCGTTCCTCGCCGCGTCACGGGGCGGCGACTTCGAGGGACTGCTCGCCGTGCTCGACCCCGACGTGGTCCTGCGCGCCGACGCGGCGGCGGTGCCGACCGGCGAGCCCGTGGAGCTGCGCGGCGCGGCGACGGTCGCCCGCGGCGCGCGCTCCGCCGCCGCGCGGTCCCGCCGGTCCGTCGTCGCGCTGGTCAACGGGGTGCCGGGGATCGTCTACGCGCCGCGCGGACGGGCGGCCATCGTGCTGGCCTTCGCCTTCAGCGAGACGAGGATCTCCGCGATCGAGATCATCGCGGACCGAACGCGGCTCGACGAGCTGGAACTAGCTGTCCTCGACTAAGGCCGTCCGGGCCTGCCGCGGTCGCCCGAGCCTGCCGCCCTGCGCCGCCGAGCCTCGCAGATACCCCCAGTGGTATTTGTCAGGTGCGAATCCATGATCACGTAATTTTTTCGTACTATAGATACCAAAAACCTTCGTGAAAAAATAAGTTTTCGCAAAAATCCACATGCTATCTGTCCGTTTTATATATCTATAAAATACGAAATTTACTGATCGCATACCCCAGGGTCTCGGGCAGGCATGTCACGTCACGGTCTGAGACGCCGCGCGCCATGCCGGGTCAGGCCCCGGCTAGGGCACCAGCAGTCGGCGCAGCAGCTCTACCACCGCCACGCGGCCCTCCGCCATCGCGGCTCCCGGATCCTCGGCGCGGGCGATGACCAGGGCCATCTCGTCTAGCGCCGCCAGGATCATGTGGGCGAACGAGTCGACAAGCCCGGGCGCGAGCTGACCGGCGTCGGCGACCGCCTGCAGCAGGGCGCGCGCGGTGATGAAGGTGTTCTGGTCCATGGCCCGCCAGCGTTCCCAGCCCAGAACGGACGGCGCGTCGGTCAGGATGACCCGCTGGATGACCGGGTTGCCCGCCAGGTCGATCCACGCCAGCGCGCCGGCCCGCAAGACCGCCATCGGATCCTGTTCGGCGCCGATCGCCGCCGTCATCTCGGCCGTGATGCGGTCTTCGACGCTTTCCACCACGGCTTCGAACAGCGCGTCCTTGCCGGCGAAGTGATGGTAGAGCGCGCCGCGGCTGACGCCCGCCGCCGCCAGCACTGCCTCGATCGAGGTGTCCTCGTAGCCGCGTTCGGCGAACAGCCGGGTGGCGACCTCGATGAGCTGCTCCCGCGTGGCGCGCCCGCGCGCGGCCCGTTTGGTCATGCTGTCAGGCGACGGTTCGGTCATGAAACTCATTTGTACACGCCGCCGCACGCCCCTTCACCCTGCCCGTTCATCCCACTCCTTCATCCCGCACCCGCGCCCGCTTCCTCATCCCGCGCCCGTCTCCTCATCCCGCACCCGCGCCGCGCTCACGCATTGACAAACCGACCATCGGTATGTTTCTAATAGACCGACAGTCGGTCTGTAAAGAGAGGAAGCACAACATGGACGTCAGCACCTTCACAGCGCACCGCCGCTACCTCGCCACCAGTGACGGCGAGATCGCCTACTCCGAGTTCGGCCAGGGACCGGTCGCCCTGTTCGTGCACGGCCTGGGCACGAACGGCGCGCTATGGCGGCACGTCATAGCGGAGCTCTCGGACACGAGCCGCTGCGTCGCCGTCGACCTCCCCGAGCACGGCGGCACCCCGGCGCGCCCGGACCTGTCGGTGGGCGCGATGGCCGAAGTGCTCGAGGACCTATGCGACGGGCTCGGGCTGGATCAGGTGGACCTCGTGGCCAACGACACCGGCGGGGCTATCGCGCAGATCTTCGCCGCGCGCCATCCCGGACGGCTCCGCTCCTTCGTCCTCACGAACTGCGACACCGAGGGCAACTTCCCGCCGCCGGAGTTCGCCCAGGTCCTCGAGCTCGCAAGGCAAGGCCAGGTCGCGCCGATGCTGGTCGCCGTCTTCAACGACCCGGCGTCGTGGCGCACGAGCCCGCTCGTCGCGGGGTACGAAGATCCCGCGCGGATTCCCGACGAGGCGCTGCGCGCCTACTTCGCCCCCATCGGCGAGACGATCGAACGCGCGCGGGACTTCGAGCGGGCGCTCGTCGCCCTGGACCCGGCCGACCTGTCGGCGGCCATCCCTGGGCTGCGTGCTCTCCAGGCGCCGACCTTGCTCGTCTGGGGAACGGGCGACGCCGTGTTCGACATCAAGTGGGCGTACCAGTTGCGCGACATGATCCCCGGCGCGCGCGACGTCATCGAGGTCGAGGGCGCGAAGATCTTCTTCCCTGAGGAACGTCCCGGCGACCTCGTGCCGCACCTGCTGCGTCACTGGGAACGGTGACGCCTTAGTCCCGGAACACCTCGTCCTGGAACCACTGCCACAGGCGGGGGATACCGACCTCACGCGGGACCGTCGGGGCGTAGCCGAGCAGTTCCTTCGCCAGCTCGTAGGAGGCGAAGTTCCGGCCGACCTCGCCGGCCCGCTTGGGGCGGTACTCGATCGGGTGGTCGGGAACGCCGGCCGCCCGCCGGCACAGGTCCGCGAGCTCGGTGACGGTCGTCTCCACGCCCGACGCGGCGTGCAGCACGGTGCCGCCATGCACGTCCTTTTCCAGCGCGAGTTGCAAGGCGCTGGCGATGTCATCGACGTGCACGTAGTCGCGGGACGCGGACCCGTCACCGTAGATCACCATCGGCGCGCCCGAGTGGATCGCCTCGAAGAAGACGTTGAACACCCCGCGCTTGCGCGAACTCCATGGCCCGTACACGTTGCCGAACCTGATCGCGACGGTGCGGATCCCGTAGGTCTTGGCGAACGCGTGGGCGTAGCCTTCGCCGGCCAGCTTGCTCGCCCCGTAGGGGGAAATGGGCTTGGGCAGGGATCGCTCGTTGACGGGCGGGGTAGCGTCCCCGATGAGCGCGCCCCCGGTGGAGGCCTGCACGACCCGCTCGACGCCCGCCCGGCGCGCCGCGTCCAGCACCCGGAACGTGCCGAGCACGTTCACCTCGAAGTTGGCGGCTGGATCCTGCACGGAGCCGATCACCGACCCCGCGGCGGCCAGGTGGATAATCGCGCCGATGCCACCCAGCGCGTCGTCCAGCGCGTCGGCGTCGCGGATGTCGCCCTTGACCAGTTCGGCGTCCACGCCGCTCAGATGCGCGGCGTCGCCGGTGGTGAGGTTGTCGAGCACGCGGACCCGGTATCCGCTCGCCACCAGGCGCCGGACCAGCGTCGCGCCGACGAAGCCGGCGCCGCCGGTAACCAGGACTCCTTCAGAACCACTCACAAGAGGGTGAGTTTACCCAGCATCGCCTGCCCCGGCCACCGTAACTCCCCACCCGGCCGCGAGAGGAGATTCAGAAGAAAGCCTCAAGCTCATCGTTTCCTCAGAGCCTCCTCTGCCGGATGGCGCAGCTTCGGGCGGTTTCCTGCTAGTGCAGGCACCGAAACACCCGAGAAGGAGACCACGATGGCTACCTGGTTCTGGATCAACGTCCCGCTGATGGTCCTCGCGTTCGCGTTGACGACCGGCCTTTCCTACGCGATGCTGCTCAGCGGCCGCCGCAAGGCCCAGCCCGTCCCCGCAATCGCCCAGCCGACCGCCGCGAAGGCCCAGCCCGTCCCGGCGAAGGCCCAGCCGACCGCCGCAATCGTCACAGCCGCCACCGCAGCCCCAGCCGAATGCCAACTGCTTCGCGCGGCCTGAGCTCAGGTCACCGGGCGCCGAGGCCGATTGCGCAATCGACCACACTAGAGCGGGTCGATCGCGCAATCGGCACGCGCACGGGCCCGGAAGAACGGGTCGATTGCGCAATCGGCACGCGCACGGAGCCGGGAGAGCGGGTCGATTGCGCAATCGGCACGCCGCGGGTCCGGGCGCCAATGTTTCGCGCGATGTAAGGCGCCATTCCTGATGCCTAACATCGCGCAATCCCGCGGTGGCGGCGATGCCGCCCGCGGCGGCGCCTCCCGGCTGCGGCGCGGCGCGAGCCAGACGCGAACCAGACGCGAGCCAGGCGCGGGCGAGAACCCGAATCCCCTGGCAGTGCAAGCGATTGCGCCGGTGGCAGGCGCCGGGCGGCCGGCCGCGCTCGGGCCGGCTCCAGGCTCGCCGCATAGGGTCGGCGGCGCGGCTGGATGCCCGTGAATACACCGGCCAGCGCAATCCGCCATGCGCGTTCGGCAAGCGATTTCCCCGGCAAAGTATCGCCCATTTTCCGCGGCTGGGAAAAGCCCCGAGAATAAGCAATTCCCGGACTTATCGGCTCGGCTCCCGTGCCCGCCGTCTGCGTCGCGCGGTTGCGCTCCGTTCACCGAGCACCCTCCCCAGGGTGCCGAAGGCTCGTCACACAGGTATCAAAGGCATCAGGGCAAACGCCAATCACAGAGCAGTAACGCCAAAGACAGCATTTTGCCTGTATAGCGAGCCGACACGCTCCGTAGCGAAGCGCTGTGACCTTTCTCACATGTCGCAAGCCGGTCGTGGAGTCGACAGTTACTCGTCAGTAACATCGTTGGCATCGCATCTGAGCTGCGGTTTTGCCATTTTGAGTGTATGCCGCCAAAGCCCTAAAAGCTTACGTGTAAAGCCAGTTATCCGTCCGTGATGGGCGGAGCTTTGCATACCGGAAAATCCTTGCTTACGAGACAAGCGCGCCTTCGGGGTGGTACCCAAGTACGGCGGCATCGATGGACAAAGCCGTACAGCCAAACAACGCCTGATATCGGGCGGACAATGCGAGAAAGGGCCGAATGATGGCAACAGCCCTGCGAAAGCCGGAGTCCCATACCTACATCCGGGTCCAAGCCGAGCGAACCGGAGGCGCCTAGGGATGCGGCGCAACTGGCTGGCCCGCACGGTGCTTGCGGCGGCAGCGCTCAGCGTTCCGGTAGCGGGCGTCGCGCAGGCGGCGCAGGCGGCACCGCTCTCCAGTAGCCAGCAGAAGGCAGCCGCGCACAAGGTTGTTCACAAGAACCACAAGAAGAAGGCGGCACACCGCCGCTACGAGTCCTTCGATACACGAGCAGCGACGTACGCGAAGACGATGATCGGCGCACCGTACGTCTACGGGGGGACATCTCCGGCCGGCTTTGACTGCTCGGGACTCACTCAGTACGTCTACGGCCGTCTCGGCAAGCACATCCAGCGGACCGCTGAAGACCAGTTCCTCCAGTTCCGGCGCATCAGCAAGGCCCGCGCCTGGGGAGGGGACCTGGTGTTCTTCCATGTGTCGAGCGACCCCTACAGCTACGTGTACCACGTAGGCGTCTACGAGGGCGGTGATGACATGGTCGCCGCGACGACGTACGGCGAGGGCGTCCAATGGCAGTCGTTCGCCTGGGCCGGCGACACCGTCACCTTCGGGACGATCACCCACTGATAACAGCAACAGGCCGCGCCGCGCTCGCAGGTACGGGCACCGCGGTCGGTTGAATCCCATATGACCGGAACGGGCGGTGGGCGCTGTGCAGGCGCCACCGCCCGTTCCGCATGAAAAATCGCAGTATGCTACTTATCCATGTCAGACAGGAGCGCTTAAGTGGAGTCAGCGGCCCCCGCGCTGTCCCGGCGCCACGAGGCCGGCGCGCCGAGCGCGCGCGGCATGCTCCTTACCCTGCTGGGCGAGTTCGTGCTGCCGGGGGACGGCATGGCGTGGACCAGCGCCGTGCTCGCCGTCTTCGAGCGGCTGGGGGTGGCGGAGAAGGCCGCCCGCCAGGCGCTGATGCGCACGAGCAACGCGGGCCTCCTGACACCGGAGAAGATCGGCCGCCGCACCCGGTGGCAGCTCACTCCCGAGGCCAGGAAGCTCCTCACCGACGGCGCCGAACGCATCTACTCCTTCGGGCCCGCCCACGACTGGGACGGCCAGTGGGTGGTGGTCGCCGCCCGCATCCCGGAGACCGACCGGCGCGCCAGGCACGTCGTGCGGACCCGCCTGGCGTGGGCCGGATTCGGTTCCCTCGGCCCGGGCCTGTGGATCAGCCCGCACTCCGGACGCGAGCACGAGGCGATGAAAGTGCTCGGGGAGGCCGGTGCCACCAGCGAGGCGAACGTGTTCGTGGCCCGCCGCGCCGGGCTGTCCGGCACCAGGGAGATGGTCGCGGCGGCCTGGGACCTGCCGGTGATCGAGGCGGAGTACGAGCGGTTCATCGCGGAGTTCGGCGCCGCGGCGCCGGCGGACGTGCTCGCCAGGCAGCTGGAGCTGGTGCACGCCTGGCGCCGGTTCCCGTCGCTCGACCCGGCGCTGCCGCGCGAGCTGCTGCCCGCCCGGTGGAGCGGCACCACGGCGGCCGGACTCTTCACCGACCGCCACGAGCAGTGGCTGGCCGACTCCCGCCGCGAGTGGAAGCGGTTGAACAGCCAGTCATAAAAACTCTACGAAGTCTTGACGAAGCGTCGAAGTTCAGTAGAACATATGGCTATGGCCCACGTGGATTTCCGCACCGATCCCGCCCGGTACAAGCACTGGCGGCTGTCCGTCGACGGCGAGGTCGCCACGCTGGCGATGGACGTCGCCGAGGACGGCGGCCTGACACCCGGCTACGAGCTCAAGCTCAACTCCTACGACCTGGGCGTCGACATCGAGCTATACGACGCGGTGCAGCGGCTGCGGTTCGAGCACCCGGAAGTCAAGGCCGTCGTCCTTACCAGCGGCAAAGAGAAGATCTTCTGCGCGGGGGCCAACATCCGGATGCTCGCCGCCGCGAGCCACCCGTGGAAGGTCAACTTCTGCAAGTTCACCAACGAGACCCGCAACGGGATCGAGGACGCCACCGAGAACTCGGGCCAGACCTGGATCGCGGCGCTGAACGGCACCGCCTCCGGCGGCGGCTACGAGCTCGCGCTCGCCTGCGACCGCATCATGCTCGTCGACGACCGTTCGTCGGTGGTGTCGCTGCCCGAGCTGCCGCTGCTCGGGGTGCTGCCCGGCACCGGCGGGCTGACCCGCGTGGTCGACAAGCGGCACGTGCGCCGCGACTTGGCTGATTATTTCGCCACGAAGTCCGAGGGGATAGGCGGCAAGAAGGCCGTGGCCTGGCGCCTGGTCGATGAAGTCGTTCCCCGGGCTCGGTGGAAAGAAGTTTTGTCCGAACGTACCGTTGCGACTGCCGGCGCATCCACCCGCCTGCCCGCCAGCGGCCGGCCGGGTATCGAGCTGACCCCCCTGGCGAAGACGCGCACCGACGCGGAGATCGGCTACACCCACGTAACGGCAAAGCTCGACCGCGAACGCGGAGTCGCCGAGATCACCGTCCGCGGTCCGGGCGCGCCCGCGCCGTCCTCGATAGCAGAGGTGCACGCCCTCGGCGACACGTTCTGGACGCTCGCCATGGTCCGCGAGCTCGACGACCTGATCCTGGACCTGCGCACCAACGAGACCGAGATCGGCACCTGGGTCTTCCGCACCCAAGGAGATCCGGCGCGGGTGCTGGCGTACGACGACCTGCTGCTGGCCGGCGCGGAGACCGACTGGCTGGCGAACGAGATCGTGCTGTACCTCAAGCGGACGCTGAAGCGCCTCGACGTGACGAGCCGGTCGCTGATCGCGCTGATCGACCCGGGCAGCTGCTTCGCCGGCTCGCTGCTAGAACTCGCACTGGCGGCGGACCGCTCGTACATGCTCTTCGGCGTGTTCGAGGACAAGGCCCCGGACGCCGCTCCCGCGGCGATCTCCCTGGGAGCCATGAACACCGGCCCGCTCCCCATGGGCAACGGCCTGACCCGCCTGCAGACCCGCTACCTCGGCGACCAGGGCGCGCTCGAGGCCGTGGAAAAGCGGGCGGGTGAGCCGCTGGAAGCCGAGGACGCGCAGCAGCTCGGCCTGGTCACGTTCGCCCCGGACGACATCGACTGGGATGACGAGGTGCGGATCGCGATCGAGGAGCGCTGCGCGTTCAGCCCCGACGCGCTGACGGGCCTGGAGGCGAACTACCGGTTCGCCGGTCCTGAGACCATCGAGACCAAGATCTTCGGGCGGCTGACCGCCTGGCAGAACTGGATTTTCTACCGCCCGAACGCCTCGGGCCCGGACGGCGCGCTGCGCAGGTACGGGACCGGGCAGCGGGCCGATTTCGACCGGAAGCGAGTCTGATCGTTCATGACCACGCCTGACTACGCCGAGAAGATCCCGAACAACGTCCGCCTGCACGAGGACCGGCGGCTGCAGCGGGCGCTCGAGTCCTGGCAGCCGGACTTCCTGTCCTGGTGGGAGACGATGGGCCCGGCGCTGCCGACCCAGGACGTGTACCTGCGCACCGCGGTCAACGTCGGGCGCGAGGGGTGGGCGCACTTCGGCCACGTGCCGATGAAGGACTACCGGTGGGGCATCTTCCTCGCCGACCGGAACCCGGACCGGACGATCGCGTTCGGCCGGCACAAGGACGAGCCCGCCTGGCAGAAGGTGCCTGGGGAGTACCGGGCCGAACTGCAGCGGCTGATCGTCATCCAGGGCGACACCGAGCCCGCTTCGGTGGAGCAGCAGCGCAACCTGGGCGCGACCGCCCCGTCCCTCTACGACCTGCGCAACCTGTTCCAGGTCAACGTCGAAGAGGGCCGTCACCTGTGGGCGATGGTGTACCTGCTGCATGCCCACTTCGGCCGGGAAGGCCGGGAAGAGGCCGCCGGGCTGCTGCACCGCAACTCCGGCAGTGAGGACGCGCCGCGGATCCTGGGCGCGTTCAACGAGGAGACCCCGGACTGGCTGTCGTTCTTCATGTTCACCTACTTCACCGACCGGGACGGCAAGTACCAGCTCGGCACCCTCAAGGAGTCGGCGTTCGACCCGCTGTCCCGGACCTGCGAGTTCATGCTCAAAGAGGAAAGCCACCACATGTTCGTCGGGACGACCGGCGTCGACCGGGTGGTCGAGCGGACCGCGCGGGTCATGGTCGAAAACGACACCGACGACGTGGCCGCCTACGGCGTCATCCCGCTGCCGGTCATCCAGAAGTACCTGAACTTCCACTTCAGCGTGTCGCTGGACCTGTTCGGCGGGGAAACCTCCACCAACGTCGCCAACTACTACACCGCCGGCCTGAAGGGCCGCTGGTCGGAGGAACGCCGCAAGGACGACCACGTCCTGGCCGATGACTCGATCCTCGTGGACGCGCTCGTCGACGGGCAGATCGGCCAGACCGAGGTGCCCGCCCTGGTCGGGCTGAACACCGACCTGCGCCGGGAGTACGTCTCGGACTGCCAGAACGGCGTGAACCGGTGGAACCGCATCCTGGAAGAAGCCGGGCTGCCGCAGCGCCTGGCGCTGCCGCACCAGGCGTTCAACCGGAAGGTCGGTGCGTTCGCCGGCATCGAGACGACGCCCGCCGGGGAGAAGGTGCCGGCGGCCGACTGGGAACAGCGCAAGGGCCAGTGGCTGCCGACCGACACGGACAAGACGTTCGTCCGGTCGCTCATGCGGCCGGTCTACGAGCGTGGCAAGATCGCCGCATGGCTCGCCCCGCCGCGCAACGGCATCAACGGCAGGCCCTTCGACTACGACTACGTCCACCTGTCGTAACAGACCACCGGACCCGATCTTCCCCTAAGGACGGCACGCGATGGGGCAGCTGTTCAACGCATGCGAATACCTGCTCGACCGGCGCGTGGCCGCCGGCGACGGGCAGCGGGTCGCCCTGACCGGCCCGGTCGGCGAGGTGACCTACGCCGACCTGCACGACCGGGTCTGCCGGACCGCCGCCGGGCTGCGCGAGATCGGCGTGCGGCCCGAGCAGCGGGTGCTGATGGTGATGGCGGACTCGCCGCATTTCGTCGTGGTTTACCTCGCCGCGATGCGGGTAGGCGCGATTCCGGTGCCTGTATCGACGATGCTGCACGCGGATGGCATCGCCGAACTGCTGCGCGACTCCCGGGCCCGCTTCCTGGCGGTCAGCCGCGAGTTTGCCGCCGCGGCGGAGTCGGCCGCCGCGGCGGCACCCGAGCTCACCGGGATACTGGCGGATTCCCCGCTCACCGCCAGTATCCCGGTGTCACACCTCGATACCCTGGCCTCCGCCGGGCGGGACGAGTCGGTGTACGACACGGGACCGGACTCCCCGGCGTTCTGGCTCTATACCTCGGGGACCACCGGAACGCCGAAGGGCGCGATGCACCGGCACGCGTCGATCGAGGTGGTGTGCGAGACCTACGGCAGGCAAGTGCTTGGCATCCAGCCGGACGATCGCTGCCTGTCGGCGGCCAAGGCCTTCTTCGCCTACGGGCTCGGCAACTCGGTGCTGTTCCCGATGTCGGCCGGCGCGGCCGCCGTGCTCATCCCGTCGCCGGCGAAGCCCGACCTCATCGCGGAAGCGGCGGCCAAGTACGGCACGACCTTGTTCTTCGCGGGCCCGACGTTCTTCGCGAACATGCTCCGCGCCGGCCTGCCGCCGGACGCGTTCAGCGGCGTGCGGCTGGCCGCCTCGGCCGGTGAGGCGCTCCCGGCGTCGCTGTACGAGCGCTGGACCGCGCACTTCGGCGTGGACATCCTGGACGGCATCGGGATGACCGAGATGCTGCACATCTTCCTGTCCAACAGGCCCGGCCAGGTGCGGGCCGGCACCACCGGCGTCGCGGTCCCCGGCTACCAGCTGAAGCTGGTCGACGAGGAGGCCGGGTCGGAGATCGCCGATGCCGGGCAACCGGGCACGCTGTTCGTCCGCGGCGAGTCGACGGCGACCGGTTACTGGTCGCGGTACGACGCGTCCCGGCTGGTGTTCCAGGGGGAGTGGCTGCGCACCGGGGACACCTACGTCAGGGACGCCGACGGGTACTACGCCTGCCTCGGCCGGACCGGCGACATGATCAAGGCCAGCGGCATCTGGGTGTCGCCGATGGAGGTCGAGGCGCGGCTGCTGGCGCATCCGGCCGTCGCGCAGGCGGTGGTGGTCGCGGCGCTCGACGCCGACGGGCTGGAGAAGCCGGTCGCGTACGTGGTCCTCGCGGCCGGGAGCGGCGCCACGGAGGCGGGGCTCATCGAGTTCTGCCGGGACGGGCTGCCGTCGTTCAAGCGCCCGCGCGCCGTGGTGTTCACCGACGGCTTCCCGACCACGGCGACCGGCAAGGTGCGGCGCGTCGAGCTGCGCAAGATGGCCGCCTCGGTGCTCACGCGGTAAACCAGGGAGACATATGCCTTACGTGATCGGCGCCGCCTGCATCGATGTCACGGACAAGTCCTGCATCGAGGAGTGCCCCGTCGACTGCATCTACGAAGGCGCGCGCAAGCTCTACATCAACCCCGGCGAGTGCATCGACTGCGGCGCCTGCGAGCCGGTGTGCCCGGTGGAGGCGATCAGCCAGGACCGCCGGGTGCCGGCTGGCGAAGAAGAATTCGCCACGGACAACGCCCGGTTCTTCGACGCGCCGCTGCCCGGCCGGGGCGAGCCGCTCGGCAACGCGGGCGGCGCCGCGTCGACGGGCGTGATCGGGACCGACACCGAGCTCGTCGCCAAGTGGGAGAAAACTCATGCTTGACGGGCTCCCGCTCGTCGACGTGCATCTGCACGCCGCGCGGCTGCCGACGCTGAAGCTGGCGTGGCATGACTGGGCGCAGGGGTTCGGCGACACCTACCGGAGCGTGTACGACGAGGCGGGCACCGTCATCCCGGAGGCCTTCGACGCCTACCTCGCCGCCGAGGGCGTCGACATCGCGCTGCTGTTCTCCGAGTACAGCCCCAAGGCGACCGGCATCCAGGAGATCGAGGACATGACGGCTATCGCCGCCGCCAACCCCGACCGGATCAAGGTCGTCGGATGCGTCAACCCGCACCTGCACTACCCGGTCGACGAGGAGGTCCGCCGCCAGCTCGGCCTGGGCGCGGTGGCGCTCAAGATCCACCCGGTGCACGCCGGGTTCGCCGCGAACGACCGCGCGATGTACCCGGCCTACGAGGTCTGTCAGGCGGCCGGGGTGCCGCTCGTCGTGCACTGCGGGACGTCCACGTTCCCGGGGTCGTCCAGCAAGTTCGCGGATCCGCTGTACCTCGACGACGTGCTGCGCGACTTCCGGCGGCTGACCGTGGTGCTCGCGCACGGCGGCCGCGGCTGGTGGTATGACGCGGCGGCGTTCATGGCGCTGTCGAACGAGCGGGTCTGGATCGAGCTGTCCGGGCTGCCGCCGTCCCGGCTGCGGGAGTACTACGCGCGGCACAACTGGGGCAGGCTGACCCGCCGGATGATCTTCGCGACCGACTGGCCGGGCGTGCCCGGCATCGCGGTGAACGCGAGGGCGGTGCGGGCGCTGTGTCCAGACGAGGCCACCGCGGGTATGGTCCTTGCCGGCAACGCGATGCGCGTCTACAACCTCAAGGGAAACGCGATGCGCGTCTACAACCTCAAGGGAGAGGCCAGTGGCTGATGGTGCCTCGGGGGGACGACCCCCCCAGACCCCCCCGGACAAAGACAGGGGTGAGGAGATAGGTGTGCCGGCCCATGAGCTGAGCGACGCGGAGCTGGAGCGCCAGGGAATGCGTGCGCACGAGACCCGGCACTGGATGTTCCTGCACGGGACCGCCGAACAGTTCCGCACCCACACCAGGCGCATGATCGAGCTCGAGGAGGAGTACCTGCGCCGGCACCCGCAGCGCACCTGGCAGGGCAGCGGGGGAGCGGATGGCGTGCGGCCGCCGGGCCCGCCGCTGGACGGCGACGCGGCCAGGGCCGCCCTGCTCGCCAGGTTCGCCGCGGCGCCGGACGGGACCATGGACAAGCTGGAGGCGCACCAGGTCGCCCGCACGATCGCCCCGAACCAGCGGCTCGTCGCCGACCTCTACAAGCAGGACCCGCCCCTGCTGCGTGCCGAGGGCGACAACCGGACCATCACCGAGGCGGGCCGCGCCTGGCTCGCCGCGCATTCGTGACGGCGCCGTGACCACACCAGCCGCGCCCACCCCTCCCCCCTCCCGGTCGCCCGGCGCCCATCTCTCCTCCTCCCCTCACCCCTCCCTCCCGCCCGGCGCCCATCTCTCCTCCTCCCCTCACCCCTCCCTCCCGCCCGGCGCCCATCTCTCCTCCTCCCCTCACCCCTCCCTCCCGCCCGTCGGCATCGTCGGCGCGGGCACGATGGGCGCGGGGATCGCCCAGATAGCGGCGGTGGCCGGCCGCCGCGTCCTGATCGCGGACGCGATGCCGGGCGCGGCGGAGCGGGCCGCCGGGCTGGTCAGGGGCCGGGTCAAGGCCGCGGTCGCCAAAGGCCGGCTGGACGCCGACCCGGAGGCCCTTGACCTGGCGCCGGCCGACCTCGGCGGCCTGGCCGGCTGCGAGCTCGTGGTGGAGGCCGTCGTCGAGGACCTGGCCGTCAAGCGCCGCCTGTTCGCCGACCTAGAGCAGATCGTGAGCCCCGACTGCGTGCTGGCGTCCAATTCGTCGTCGCTGTCGCCGACCGCCATGGCCGCGGGGCTCGCCCGTCCGGAGCGGCTCGTGGGCCTGCACTTCTTTAACCCGGTGCCGCTGATGCGGCTGGTCGAGGTGATCTCCGGGCTCGCGACCGCGCCGTCGGTCGCCGACCGCGCGGCGCAGGCGGCGGCGGAGTGGGGGAAGACGGTGGTGCGTTCGGCGGCGACGCCGGGGTTCATCGTCAACCGGATCGCCCGCCCGTTCTACGCAGAGGCGTGGCGGCTTTACGAGGAACACGCGGCCGTTCCGGACAATATCGACGCGGTACTGACGGCGGCGGGCGGCTTCCGGATGGGACCGTTCGCGCTGATGGACCTGATCGGCCACGACGTGAACGAGGCGGTCACCCGATCGGTGTGGGCCGCGTTCGGCCACGACCCGCGGTTCGCGCCGTCGCTGGCGCAGCGCGCCCTGGTGGAGGCCGGCTGGCTGGGCCGCAAAACCGGCCGCGGCATCTACTCATACGAGACCCCGGACACCACCCTGCAAAGCACCGCCTCGCAGGGCACCGCCCCGCAAGCCGCCACCGCGCAAGCCGCCATCCCGCAAGCCGCCACCGCCGCCGCCCCAAAAACCATAAACGCCTCCTCAGTCACATCTGCCACTGGAATCACATCAGCCCCAGTTGCCCCACCTCCCGTCGCAGTCACAGCATCCGGCGACTCGCCGCTGCGCCCTCTGCTCGACCGGTCCGGCGTCGCGATCGTCGCGCGCGGCCCGGCCGGCGCGGATGGTGACGCCGAACTGCCGGGCGGTGCGCTGCTCGTCCAGTGCACGGGAGCGACGGCGACCTCGCTATCGGGGGCGGCCGGGCGGCCGGTGATCGTCGTGGACCGGGCGCTCGACGCCGCGAAGGCGACCGCGATCGCCCTCGCGCCGTCCGACGGCTGCCCGCCCAGCGCGCTCGCCGAGGCGGTCGGCCTGTTCCAGGCGGCGGGCCTCGACGTATTCGTCATCGATGACGTGCCGGGCCTGATCGTCACCCGGACGGTCGCCATGCTGGCGAACCTCGCGGCCGACGCGCTCGCCTGCCGGGTCGCGAGCGCCGAGGACATTGACAGCGCGATGCGGCTAGGCGTCAACTACCCGATCGGTCCCCTTGAGTGGGCGCGCCGCTGGGGCGCTCGCACGGTGCTCACGGTGCTGGACAGCCTGGAAGACTGGTATCGCGACGGCCATTACCGGGCCAGCCCGCTGCTCCGCCGCGCCGCGCTGACCGGAGGAGAGCTGTCGTGACCAGCGTCGAGGTCCGCGACGAGGGGTACCTGCGCTGGATCGGCCTGAACAGGCCCGATAAGCGCAACGCCATCGACAAGGCGATGGCGGACGAACTGTCCGCCGCGTTCGCCGACGCGCGCAAGCAGCCGTGCGTGCTGGTCGTGCACTCCACGACGCCCGGGATCTTCGCCGCGGGCGCGGACATCGCCGAACTGCGAGACCGTGACGCCGACGCGGCGCTGCTGGCCATCAACGCGGGGCTTTTCGACCAGCTCGAGGCGCACCGCTGGCCGACGATAGCGCTGGTCGACGGCCCGGCCCTCGGCGGCGGCTGCGAGCTGGCCCTGGCCTGCGACTTCCGCATAGCGTCGGATAACGCGGTGTTCGCCCAGCCGGAGCTGTCGCTCGGCATCATGGCCGGCGCGGGCGGCAACTGGCGGCTCGCCCAGCTGGCCGGCGTCGCCGTCGCTCGCCGCATGCTGTACGCGGGCGCCCGGCTGGACGCTGCCGAGGCGGTCGAGGCTGGTCTGGTCGACGAGATCACCATGGACCTGACCGCGGCCGCCCGGGTGCTCGGCGACAAGATCGCCAGGCGGTCCTGGCGGGCCCTGGAGCTGACCAAGCTGGCCCTCCGCTCTCAGCGCCCCGCGACGACGACGTTCGACATCGCGGCCCAGGCCCTGCTGTTCGAGAGCCAGGACAAGTACGACCGCATGACCGCGTTCCTCGACCGCCGCCGCAAGTAGCCGCTCTCCGAAGTCACCCCCGGAATCCCTCTCCCCAGTCGCCCTGGAATCTTCATCCCCAGTGACCCCGGAATCCCCATCCCCGCTACGCGGTCGGCTGGTGCGGCCCGGTGGGCAGGTCAAGCAGTTCCTTCGCGACCAGGACCGGCGCCCCGGTGACCGCCGCCAGGTTGACCGCGTTGCTGGGCCGCGCGTCCACGACGACCCCGCTCACCAGCACCACCTGCGCGTAGAAGATCCCCTCGGCAACACCGGTGACACGAACCTCGCGCACACCTGAACCGGCCGCCGCGACCAGGGCCGCTGCGAACTGGTAGGTCATCGGCCGGGGAAACGCGGTCCCCTGCAGGCTGAATGACAAAGCAGTGGCCTCGGCGTCGCCAATGCCGATATACAAATGCCGCGAACCCTCGATCTCGGCGAACTCGATATGAAAGCGCTCCCCGCGGGCGGGTCCTTCGTCCGCGGACCGAACAACCCCGGTGATCCTTACCGGGACCATCTCTGTCATGGCGACGGCCCTTTCTGCCGCAGATCCTAAAGAGTAGAGCGAAGCGCGCCCCGCGGCCACACGAGCGAAATCAAGTTCCCTTACGAATTGCCTTGATGAGTTTCTATTGATATTATGTTCGTATAAATACGACTGACGAAGGGGTGGCCCATGCCGACCGCGAGGTCCTCGTCGTTGTGCGGCAGCGTCCGCAGCCCGTCCCACAGCCAGTCCAGCGCCGCCTCGAGCACCCCTGCGAGATCCTGGGCACCAGCGCCGGGATCGCCGAGGTCTACCCGCCAGTCGACCAGGGCGGCTCGCGACGCGTCGCCGCCCGCGATCTTCGCCGCCACCTCCGCTCGGACGTGTGCGGCGACGGCTCCGGGATCAGCATCGGGATCGATCGTGAGCCAGATGACCTTGCCGCGCTGGACATCCGCGAGCCGCTCGTCGTAGGTCGACCGCCACCGGCTGAGCGTCGTCCCGTCCCATGACGGCAGTACGGGGATCGCCGGGTCAATCGCGTCGGGATCGATACCGTCGGGGGCAATAGCGTCGACGTCGATGGTCACTATGTCCCAATTCGCGGCCTTTATATTGCGATCACCGTCGATCAGGCGTTCGTTCAGGAAATACTGATCGAGCAGAATCTCAAGCTGGCTTTTGCGTGGCGGATACATTCGGGCCCGCGTGACATCATCCGCTCGGTGCGCCGCCGGGAACAGGATCCGGTCGAAATCGTAGACGTCCTCGATGTTCTGGTACGGGCAGAACAGGAAGACCCCATGCTGGGCCTGCAGCCGCCAGAGGTTGGACACATCGATGGTCAGGCATTCGGGCGGTGGGAAGCGGGGCGGCATCGCCTGCCAGAAGCGGAGCAGGTCTCGGGTGTCGACGCAGATGATGCAGCTTGTCTCTCCGGGGGCGAGGTCTGCCGCGTCGCACGCGAAGAAGCCGGCTACCTCGGGCTGACCCGAAAATAGGTGCTTAGCCAGGCAGGCGGCAGCAGCCGACGGCGACGGTCGATCCGCCGTCGGCTGCTTCGGGCGGGTGGGCTGGTCAGGCAGCCGCGGTCTGCCCGCCTCCTGGGGCGTCGCCGGTGTCCGGGCCGGGCCTGGGGGTGATGATGACGTCGTAGCCGAGGGCGTCGAGCTCGGCCAGGTGGTACCGGGTCTTGCGCCTGGCCTGGGCTTGCTTCTCGTAGTAGCCGGCACCGAGGTCCTGGTAGCGGGCGCCGGGGCTGGACAGGAGCTTGTGGTAGACCCTCAGCTGGGTGTTGCTGACGGCGACCTGGGCCTTGTCCTTGCCGATCCGGCGGGTCAGCCGCCGGTAGCGTGCTCCTTCCCGGGTCTGGGTGCGGCAGGCCGACACGGAGGTCTCGCCGGTGACCGCGCCGATGTAGCGGTTGCCTTTCTTGCGCTTGCCCCGGCCCTTGCGCTGGCCGGACTGGTGGTCCAGCGGGGCACGCCCGGCCCAGGAGACCAGGTGGCCCGGGGTGGCGAACCTGGTCATGTCGGGCCCGGTCTCCGCGAGGACGTCCTGTGCGGCGCGGCGCTGCCAGCCGGGCATCGACTCGGCCTGCTGCAGCTGCTCTTCCCACGGGGCGAGCAGTTCCTCGATGACGGCGCTGAGCCTGGCGATGTCGGAGTCCTGGGCGTCGATGCGGCGCAGCATGGCCTTCAGCAGGGCGGCGTGCTGCGCGGTGAAGAACTCGGTTCCTTCCAGGGCCTCCTCCAGCCGGGGGATCTTCGCGCGGGCGCGGCGGCGGGCCAGCTGCGCCAGTGCCCGGGGGCCGCGCTCGCCGGCGATGAGGTGGTCCATGATGTCGCGCCCGGACACGCCGTGCAGGTCCGCCAGCACGCCGGACAGCTTGATCCCCGCCGATTCCAGGAGCTTCTCCACGCGCTGCTTCTCCCGGGTCCGCTCCTCGGTCAGGTCACGGCGGTAGCGGGTGTGCAGCCGGATCACCCGGAACTCCGGGGTGGCCACGAAGCAGGACCGGACCGCGCCGCGCTCGAAGTTCTGCGCCAGCCACTGGGAGTCGGAGGTGTCCCGCTTCGGCAGGCCGGGCAGGTTCTTGACCTGGCGGGCGTCGGCCAGCACGCACTCGAAGCCCTCGGCCTCCAGCCGGCAGAGCACCGGCTTCCAGTAGTCCCCGGTGGCCTCCATCACCACTGCGGGCACCTGCCAGGACCGCAGCCAGTCCGCCAGCGCCAGCACCTGCCGCTTCGTGGTGCCGAACGCGCGGGTCTCCTGCATCCGGCGCAACGGGTTCCTATCCGACGCCACCCGGATCGTGGCCGCTATCCCGGCCTTGCCGATGTCGATGCCACATACCCTGTCCCGATACAGCGGCTCGTCAGTTACCTCTTCCACTGCGTCCCTCCCTCCCGCTTCAGGCGGATGCCCCTCAGGGCGGGTACCGCCCGGGGGCCGGAGGGCTAGCGGACAAGGCTGACCCGCGTGCTCGAAGCAACACTGAACGGCCCTTGAAGATCCCGGTCCCGGCGCCAGAACTCTGTCACGGACTCAGCCGGGCCAAGCAAAAATAGGCGTCACGAGCGGTACCCCTGCCATTTTCACGCCGTACGGCGCGGGCAGCCAGCACGGATTACTCTGTCGTGAAGTCGACGAACGGGGTGGGCAGGCCGTAGTGCTGTGCCACAGCCGTGATCGCGTCAACGCCGTCGGCCGCCACTTCCTCGAGACCGGGAGTGCGGTGGACCCACGACTCGAATCGGCCAACCTTCTCAATAGCCGCCTCTTTCCCGGCTTCGGGAAGGCGATGCAGCGAGGCGACGACCGGGTAGTTCCTGACCTGACCGCGAAACCAGTCGTAGCGTCCTTCTTCGCGCAGCCTCATCGCGATCGAGACCGCTTCCCTGACGTCGCTGGCGCGGATAACGTCGGCCATCGCGGGCCCGCTTATCCGCGCGACAGGAGATCGCGGACGACCAGCGTCGCGGCGGCGGGCGCTCCCTTGACGAAGCCGAAGAACGGCCCGAAGTCCTGCGTCGCCGAGAACCCTGTGACGTACAGGCCCGGCAGGCTGGTCTGGAAAGACTCGTCCAGGACAGGGAAGCCGTTAGCCACGCGGACCTCATCGAGCACGCCCGCGAGGTAGCCGACCTTGGCCAGATCGGCCCGGTAACCGGAAGCGAATACCACCCGGTCAACGGTCAGCTCGGCGCCGCCGGAAAGCGCCACCCGCAGCGAGCCGTCGCCGGCCGGCGTGACCCCGGCGACCTCGGTCCCTGGCCACCGGGTGATCCCGTCCCAGTCCAGCCGGGGAGTCAGCCAGTACTCCAGGGTGAGCCGGCCGACCTCCCAGAAGCGCCTGGCGATCGCGTCCCGCTCATTCTGCGTAAGGTTGCGCCAGTATCCGGGGACCTGAAGCGTCCGCTCCACGTGGGCGTCGGCGAACTTCCAGCTGACCCGCTCGAAACGCGGGACCTCGTGCCGGTGCACGATGTCGATGCGGGCGGCGCCATGCTCCCGCAGCAGCGCCGCCCACTCGTACGCGCTCTGCCTGCCGCCGACGATCAGGACACGCGCTCCGGCAAAGTCGTCGAAGCGCACCAGGTCGCACGTATGACCAAAAGATCCGGCGGGCAGTGAAGACGCCCAGTCGGGATAGTTCGCGTAAGCCCGGATGCCGGGCGCGGCTAGCACGGTATCCGCGCGAACAACGTCTCCATCGCCCAGCGTTGCCTCGAATCGTCCGTCCGCCTTGGCGAGCGTGCCGACGAACTCTTCCCGGACTTCGATTCCCTTGGCCCGCCTGAACCAGTCGGCGTAGTCGAGAAAGACGCCGACCGGAATGGGATCAACCTCATGAGGCTTGATCACCTGTTCCGCCAGATAAGCCTCCAGCGTACGGACTCCCGCCCCGTCGAGGTGCCAGTCCGGCCCCGACCGCAGGAACATGTCCGCGGGCATGTTCTCCCGCCAGAAGCCCATCGGCCGTCCCAGCACCATGGTCTCGATGCCGCGATCACGCGCGAGCGCCGCGGCCGATAGTGCGTACGGGCCCGCGCCGATAACGAGCAGCTGAGTCTGCGTCATCACGTCAGCCCCCCATCCGTCCGATCCCCAGCCGAACTCTACTCCCGGCAATTCACGGCAGCCGCACTTCGGTACGTGAGCTGCCGGGATAGCCGCGGCCATCCCGCAGCCCCCGATAACGTGAAAGCTTTCCTGCCCCAGGACCCGCAGGATCTTTCACGATAATCCCGGTGCCTGGCTCATCCCCGCCGCCGGCGGCCGGCGGCCGGCAGACGGGCGTGCAAGCGCGGGAAGAGCTGCCCATCGCCGCAGGTCACACGCTAAGTGCGGCTGCCGTGAATTACGCAATTCGAGTCTTGCATTCCCTGCGGCGTGAGATGCTGTCTGGCCGGGAGGGGACATCGTGAAACGCGTGCCGTTGATCGCGCACTGGTGTTGACCGTTAGATTGAGTTGACCTTTGGATTGATCGGCATCGCCCCGGCCTCGGCCGCCGGGAACCAAGCCGCCGGAGACCAAGCCGCCGGAGACCAAGCCGCCGGAGACCAAGCCGCCGCCGGCGGACGGCCTGCGGTGACGTCGGTGTCCCCGGTCGCCGGACCGGTCAGCGGCGGGACCACGCTGACCATTCACGGCGCGCGGTTCTCTCACGTCGAGTCGGTCACCATCGGCGGCAAGCGTGCGCGCGGTATCCACGTGCGTTCGTCGACCCGTGCTCACCGTCGTCGACCCGGCGCACGCGGCGGGAAGCGCGGCCGTCGTCGTCACCGCGACGGCGGGGGCCAGCACCGGCGCGGTCCGGTTCCGCTACCTGTACCCGCCGCGCCTTACCGGCTTGTCCGCGCATTCAGGACCCGTCACTGGCGGCCAAGTGATCACGGTCTACGGGAGTGGCTTCTCGTACGTGACCGCCGTGCTGTTCGGCACGCAGCGAGCGACCGTCCTGCCCGGCTCGACCAGCACCAGGCTGCGTGTGCAGACACCCGTGTCGTGGCCCGCCGCCGTGGAAGTCACGGTGCGGACCTTGGGAGGCGCCACGGTACGTTCCGGAAAAATCGGGTTTGTTTGCCTTCCAGAATCCGGCACCGGAAGCCACGGGGCGGCTGACACCAGCCACCGGGGACGTAGTGGCCGCCGACGTCACCGCGGTGAGCGGCGGTCCCGCCATCGGCGCCCGGTCCGCACCGTGGACGGTGACGCTCGGGGGCGCCGGGACGATGCCCGCCGTGGGGCAGCAGTTCCTGCTCAAGCCGGGCGGCTCGGTATACCCGGGCGGGCTCGCCGGGACGCTGACGGCGGCCGACCCGGCGGCCGGCACGGTCACGGTGACTCCTGGTTCCCTCGACGACGCCGTGCGGACGGCGAACGTGGTGTTCAGCGGGCCACTGGGCGACGCGACCGCCGCCGCCCGGGCGGTGTGCACCGGTCCGCCGAGCCTGACCAGCGAGATCGACTTCGGATCGATCTCGGCGTCCGAACTCGCCTGAACGCGTACTCGCTCGACTGCCCGGCGCTGGGCCACTGTGTGGCGATCGAGTACGGCACCGGCCCGGCCGCGGTCGCCGTGAGCTAGCGTCCGCGGCCGGGCCGGCGCCCTGGCCTACTTCTCCTGCGTGAGGTCGTAGACGGTCACGCCGCCAACGGTCTTCGCGGTGAAGTGCGCCGCGACCCAGGACGCGATCGCCGAGGAAGCCGTTCCGCCGCCGAAGCTGCTGCTGCCGCGGCCGACGTAGTAGTGGATCTCGTGCTTGGCCACTAGGGCCTCGAACTCCGCCAGCGTCGGGGCCGGGTCGCTGCCGTTGAACCCGCCGATCGCGAGGACCGCGTCACCGCCGGTCGCCAGCTCGATCGGAGCGGCCTCCTGCGTGCCCTCGGTCGCCGCGATCCACTTGTAGTCGGACGCGTCCTGCTCAAGCAGCTTGAGGAGAGCGCTGCTCACCTGCGTGCTACCGGAGAGGCCCCCGATACCGCCGCCGCCGAAACCGCCGGCCGCCCGGCCTGCGCCCGTGCCCGTGCCCGTGCCCGTGCCAGTCCCGGTCCCGCCGCCCGGGAACCCGCCCGGCGCCGCACCGGTCCCGCTACTGCTCCCGGTCCCGGTCCCGCCGGTCCCGGTCCCGCCGCCGGCAGCGCCGCCGGGAACCCCGCCCGCGCTCGAACCGCCGCCCGAGAACCCGCCCCCGGTGGACGTACCCCCCGTGGACGCACTCCCGTTCGACGTACCAGTGCCGCCAGCCGCGCCGCGGCCCGGGAAACCGCCGCCGAAGCCGCCCCCCGCGCCCCCCGCGCCCCCCGCGCCCCCCGCGCCCCCCGCGCCCCCCGCGCCCCCCGCGCCCCCCGGCCCGCCGAACGCTCCCGCCACCGACGGCCCGGCGCTCGGCAGCGACCCCGTGTGCGTGCTATTCACCGTGTCCAGCGAGTACGCCAACGGCCCCGCGAGCCCCGCCACCAGCGCGAACCCGAGCGGCGCGACCGCCGCCCACGAAGCCGGCCGCCCGGACCGCCGCAGCGCCGGAACCGCGAACAGCGCGACCACGCCGAGCACGCCCGCGATCAGCACGACCCACCGCAGCCACGGCAGCCACTCCGGCGTCCGGTCGAGGAGCACGTACGACCACACGGCGGTCAGCGCCACGGCGACCGCGGCCGCCACGCGCCCGGCCATGCCGAGCCGGGCCTGCCACAGCGACGACGCGCCGACGCCGACTAGCGCCCCGATCGCCGGGCCGAGAGCCACCATGTAGTAGGGATGGATGATCCCCTGCATGAAGCTGAACACCAGCCCGGTCACCAGCAGCCAGCCGCCCCAGATCGCGGCGAACGCCCGCATCCGCGTAACCGGCGGCACCCCCGCAACGGCCAGCC
This sequence comes from uncultured Actinomycetota bacterium, assembly GCA_963771985.1. Taxonomy (GTDB): domain Bacteria; phylum Actinomycetota; class Actinomycetes; order Streptosporangiales; family Streptosporangiaceae; genus Trebonia. The sequence goes on from CAVYVO010000016.1 coordinate 276,884, forward strand.
CTCGAGAACCAGCCACCCCCCGAGGAACACCCACCCCCCGAGAACCAGCCGACCGCCGCGACACCCACAGCAGCGCCCCCAGCGAGATCAGCGCCGCCGGGATCAGCCAGCTCACCTGCCCGCCGAACTCGGACTGGAACAGCCGCAGGATCCCTGTAGAACCCCCGAACCCGGCCCCGCCGGCCCCGCCACCCACGCTGCTGCTGTTGAACCCGATCGACCCGGTCTCGGTCCCGTCCAGCCGCCCGAGCCCGTTGTAGCCCAGCGCCAGCTCCAAGATGTTGTTGTTCGTCGACCCGCCGAAGTACGGCCGGTCCGCCGCCGGCGTGAGCTGCGCTATCGCGACCCACCAGCCGGCCCCGGCCACAACACTGAAACCGAACACCGCCACCTGCCACAGCCGCCGCCGGAAACGCGTCGGCCCCGCCCACAGGTAGGCAAGCGCGAACCCGGGCACCACCAGAAACGCCTGCATCATCTTGGCCAGGAACCCGAATCCGAGCAGCAGTCCTGCGAAGACCAGCCACCGGGTACGGTCCCGCTCGATCGCGCGCTGCACGCAGTACGCGGACGCGGTCATCGCCAGCACCAGCAGCGCGTCCGGGTTGTTGAACCGGAAGATCAGCGCGGCCGCCGGCGTCAGCGCGAGCACGAGCCCGGCGATGAGGCCCGCCCCCGGCCCGAACCACCGCTTGACCGCCAGGTACAGCAACCACACGGAAAGCACGCCTTCCAGCGCCTCCGGCACCAGCATCGACCACGAGCTGAACCCGAAGATCCGTGCCGACAGCTCCATCACCCACAACGACGCGGGCGTCTTGTCGACCGTGATGAAGTTCGACGAGTCGAACGAGCCGAAGAAGAACGCCTTCCACGACTTGGTCCCGGCCTGCACCGCGGCGGCGTAGAAGTCGTTCGCGTAGCCGTTCCTGCTCAGGTTGAACAGGTACAGCACCGCGGTGAGGGCCAGCAGGCCGAGCATCGCCGGCCGCGCCCAGGCGGGGTCGCGCTCCGCCCCGCGCCAGACCCGGTGCAGGCCGAGTCTGCGAGCTGGCGGCGGCGAAACAGGTACAGGTGCGGTCGTGGCGCTCATCGAGTGCTCCCGGTGGACTGGTCGAGCATGACATCGGACAAAACAGGCTCCGCCGCGGCGGCCCGCGGGACCGCCCGGGAACCCCCGGAAACCAGAGAGCCGCCGGAAACCGGAGAACCGCCGGAAACCGGAGAACCCCCGAACACCCACCCCCGGTACAGCACGAACCGGAGCATCGTCGCCGCGAGGTTGGCGGCGACAAGCACTGTCACCTCGAGCACCCGGCTGGAAGAGTGCAGCACCGCGAGCGCCCCCGCGGTGAGCGCGAGCCCGGCCCCGAACGCGATGAGCCCGCGGAACTGATGCCTGGCGGCGCCCGCCCGTCCCCGCACGCCGAACGTCAGCCGCCGGTTGGCTGCGGTGTTCCCCACCGCGGTCGCCAGCAGCGCGAGCGCGTTCGCCGCCTGCGCCCCCATCGTCCCCCGGAACACCAGGTACAGCGCCACATAGGCGACCGTGCTCGCCACCCCGATCAGCAGGAACCGGGGCAGCTGCCAGGCGAGCCCCCGCGCGCATCCGGTATCGGCGGCCCGCAGCTGCGGCACCTTCAGCGACCCCCGCGCCAGCCCCCAGCCGACCCGGCGGATCCCGCGCAGGTCGCCGAGCGCGGTCGAGACGATGTCGACCCGCGAGTCCGCGTCGTCGATCCAGTCGACAGGCACCTCGTGGATCCGCAGCCCCGCGCGCTCGGCGAGCACCAGCAGCTCGGTGTCGAAGAACCACGACGTGTCCGCGACGAGCGGCAGCAGCGAACGCGCCGCCGACGCCCTGATGGCCTTGAACCCGCACTGCGCGTCGGAGAACCCCACGCCGAGCGTGGCGCGCAGCAGCAGGTTGTAGCAGCGGGATATCGTCTCCCGCTTCGCGCCCCGGACGACCCGCGACCCGCGCGCCAGCCGGGTGCCGATGGCCACGTCGCTGTGCCCGGACAGCAGCGGCGCGACCAGCGGGAGCAGCGCGTTCAGGTCGGTGGACAGGTCCACGTCCATATAGGCGAGGACCTCCGCGTCGCTGGCCGACCAGATCGCGTGCAGCGCCCGGCCGCGGCCGGGCAGGTCGAGATGGACGGCGCGGACCTCAGGATGCGCGGCCGCCAGTTCGCGCGCCACCGCCCAGGTCCGGTCCGTGCTGCCGTTGTCCGCGATCGTCACCCGTGCCGTGCACGGGAAGCGCTCCCGCAGGTAACCGACGAGCCGCCGGACACTGGGCGCGAGGTCGCGCTCTTCGTTCCGTACCGGGACGACGATCTCTACCTGCGGCGACCCGGGAAACTGCGCTTGCGTACTCATGCCGACGAGTGTGCGCAACCGTGATGAGCGAGCCCTGCGCCATCCTTCTGCGCCGGCTATGACGCCCGGCGCTGCTCTGCGAAAGCTATCCCCCCGCTGAACTTCCGCCCAGCATTATCCCGAACGGCCGCGTTGCTCCGCTCCGCTCCGCCCCGTCCGTCCCGCTCGTCCCCGGGGTCTGCCATCCTGAACGGATGCGGCAAGTCACCGTGCTCGGCAGCTGCGGCGCGTTTCCGGAGCCGGGCCGCGCGTGCAGCGGTTTCGCGGTGGACTGGGACGGCTACCGCCTGGTCCTGGACCTCGGCTACGCGACGCTTCCGCGGCTGCTCGCGTACTGGCCAGATGGTGTCGTGGATGCCGTCGCCATCACGCATGAGCACCCCGATCACTGCATCGACCTGCACGGGCTGTTCCGCATGCGGTTCTACGGGGCCGCTGCTGGGCCACGGCTGCCGGTGTACTGCCCGCCAGGCGTGCTCGGTCGGCTCGCGGGCTGGAGCCGGACGTGGACCTGACCGCGGTGTTCGACCCGCATCCCCTGCCCGGCACCTACCGGGCGGGGCCGCTCGAGCTGACGGGTGTGCCGCTGCCGCACTTCGTGCCCAACGCCGGCATCCGCGTGCGGGCCGGGGAAGTCGCTTTCGCCTACTCCGGGGACACCGGCCCGGATCCGATGCTGGCCGAACTCGGTCGTAACGCCGACCTGTTCATCATCGAGGCCACCGACCGGGACGGCGAGACCCAGCGCCCCGCGCGCAACCTGATGACCTCCGCCGAGGCAGGCCGCTGGGCCGGCCGGCAGGCAGGCGCCCGCAGGCTCATGCTTACCCACTTCTGGCCAGGCAACGATCGCGCGGCCGCGATAGCCGCCGCCTCCGCCGAGTTCGCCGGCGACGTACTGGCAGCCACCGAGGACCTCACCATCAGCCTCGACCCCTCGTATACCCAGCGGTGAAAGAGGCAAAGACCATGATCGTGGGTCATCTGCGGCGAATATAGCCGTTTTTGACCCACGATCATGAAACCGCTAGCCGCTCGTCAGTGCGGTGAGGACGCCAAGGTCGATCGAGTCCGCGATGGCCTGGTAGCCGGCGTCGTTGGGGTGCAGGTGGTCGCCGCTGTCGTAGGCGGGCAGCAGCTCGGCCGGGTCCAGGGGATCGCGCAGCACCGCGTCGAAGTCAGCCACCGCGTCGAACGCGCCGCTGGTCCGGATCCAGTGGTTGACTTGCCGGCGGACCTGGTTGCCCTGCGCTGTGTAGTAGGACGCGCCCTGGTCCGGCTGCAAGGTGGCGCCGATGACCGCGATGCCGCGGGAGTGGGCCATGGCGATCAGCTGCAGGTAGGCGTCGATGAGCTGCCCGGCCTTGATGCTGGGGTGCTCGCCGATGTCGTTGGTGCCTTCCCAGAGGATGATGACCCGGACGCCGGTCTGCTCGATCGCGTCCCGGTAGAACCGGTTCAGCGCGCTCTGCCCGGCGGTCCCTTTGCTGTCGGCCAGCAGCTGGTTCCCCGAGATGCCCGCGTTCAGCACCGACATCCGCTGCCCCGCGGGCATCTGCAGCAGGCGGCGGGCCAGGTCGTCGGTATAGCGGTCGTTGCCGTTCAGGGTGGAGCCCACGCCGTCGCTGGTGGAGGCGCCGAACGCGACGACCGCTCCGGCCACCGCCGGGTTGACGACGTCCACCCCGTCGAGGAAGTACCATGCGCCGGTCTTGTGCGGGAACGCGGCGGCGCGCGCGGCCGCGCTGTGATCGCCGGCGGTCGAGTAGTAGCTGGTGGCGATCGCGGCCGGATGCCAGGTGGCCGGCCCGGTGGCCTGCTTGACGTAGATCGACACCGCCAGGTCCCGCTCGGCGCCGACGCCCATCCGTACCGGATCGCTGAACTCCCGCTTGCCGGCCGGGATGGTGACCGTGTCCCGCCCGCCGAACGTAACGCGGTGGCTGCTGCCCGCCACCATCGCCGCCCCGGTCCCGCTCACCGCGACGCGCACGTCGTCGATGGTCAGCGGCTTGCTGCCGAACACATTGGAAATCCTGAGCCGGATCTCGGTGCCACCGACGCTGGTGCGCGCGATGTCCCGCACGGTCTCGTCCCTGAACCCGTCGTGCGACAGCCCGGTCGCCGCGGGCGCCACCTGCGCCGCTGCCCAGGTGCCCACCCAGGTGACCGGGACGGGCGCCTTGGCGACGGCTTGACCGTGGACAGGGAGGGTCATCGAGAGGAGCGCGGTCGCGGCGAAACGGCTAATCACGATCGCATTCTCCCGAACAATCCCACACGCCCGCATGGCGAAAGACATGAACGTTGCGCGCATCACCCCACCGGACGCTGAACCGGCCCAGCCGCCCGACAATCCCGAACACCTGCTGTGTGCCGACCCGAACACCTGCTGTGTGCCGACCCGAACACCTGCTGTGTGCCGATGACCCAGGCAGACCGGCAGTGTACTTCAACTTCGGATTGAGACATTTCCGACTTCGCAGTGCTAGTGCATTCACATTCTGGACATATCGGGCGCAATCGTGGTCACCGGCACTGTGAAGTTCACCAGCACTGCAAAGTTGATGCGCCGATCCGCCCGGACCAGCGCACTGGAGTGACTGGAGTTACTGGCATGACGGCAGAGGCCAAGCACCCGCGGATGAATTAGCCACCAGCATCGCGGCCTGCTGCTTTGATTGCGATTTCCGGTGCCATGATGCGGGAATCTGCAATCAAAGCCTGGCGGGTGCTGGGAGACTCGGCTTCGCGTGACGGGAGATAAGGGTGTGACACGGGCGGCCGTGCCCGGCACGCCGCAAACTCAGGTTGTTCCGGTGTGCTGCCAAGAGCGTGCCGATCGCGCGATCGGCACAAATCCGGCACCGCGAGGCTGAGTGATAACAGCAACAAGCTGTCCGCCCGCGGAGGCGCCACTGGCCGTTCGGGATAAAAGTCCTTCAGCCGAGCTGCCGGAGCACGTTGGCGAGGACGGTGGTGAACTGGTCGGCGTGCGTCCGGCCGAAGGGGAGCGGCGGGCGGATCTTGAGCGTGTGCCCGAGCGGGCCGGTGGCGCTGATGAGCACGCGCCGGTCGCGCATTCCGTTGACGATCGCGGCGGCGAGGTCGCCGGAGGGCGCGCCGCCCGGGTCGGTGACGTCGACGCCCAGGTACAGGCCCGCGCCGCGGACCTCCGCCAGGAACGGGCTGCCCGCGGCGAGGCTCGCCAGCTCGGCCGCGAGGTAGGCGCCGGTGGCCGCCGAGTTGGCGGGGAGGTTCTCCGACTCGAGGACGTCCAGCACCGCCGCTGCCGCGGCCACGCACACCGGGTTGCCGCCGAACGTGTTGAAGTACCGCACCGCGCGCCCGAATTCCTCCAGGACGTCGTGCCGCGCGACGATCCCGGCGATCGGCATGCCGTTGCCCATCGGCTTGCCCATGGTGACGATGTCGGGCGTCAGGCCGTGCCGCTGGTAGCCCCACATGTGGCCGCCGGTGCGCCCGAAGCCGGACTGCACCTCGTCGGCGATGTACAGCCCGCCCGCCTCGTGCACCACATCCTGCACCGCGGTGAGCTCGGCGGCGTCCGGCAGCACCCCGTCGGAGGAGAACAGCGAGTCGGCGAGGAAGGCGGCGAGCCGGATGCCGTGCCGGCCGAGGTCGTCGATCGCCGCGGCCACGCCGGCGGCCCGCGGGGGCGCGGGCACGGCGCGCACGTGCCCGCCGAGCGGGACGCCGAGGCTGGGGGACAGCTCGGCCACAGCGGCCGTCACACCGTGGTAGGCGTTGGCGGTCACGATCACCCCGGTGCCGCCGGTGCGGTACCGGGCGATCCGGAGCGCGAGGTCGTTCGCCTCGCTGCCGGTGCAGGTGAACATCGCGCGGGCCGGGCCGGCCGTGTGCGTGGCCAGCAGCCGTTCCGCGTAGTCGACGACGCCGTCGGTCAGGTACCGCGTGTGCGTGTTCAGCGTCGCCAGCTGCCGCGCGACCGCTTCGGTGACGCGGGGATGGCAGTGCCCGACCGACGGGACGTTGTTGTAGGCGTCGAGGTAGGCGTTGCCGTCCGGGTCGTAGAGGTAGACGCCCTCGCCGCGGGCGAACCGCACCGGGCTGGCGTAGAACAGCCGGTAGGCGCTGCCGAGCGCGGCGTCCCGCCGCGCGATGAGGTCGGTGACCGGGTTCATCGTCCCTCCGGGGCGGGTTTCTCCAGGGCCGCGCGCAGCCGGCTTTCGACGAGAGCAGGCGGTATCGCGCGCAGTCGGCCGAAGTGCTCCACCGCCTGCGGCGTCCGGCGCAGCAGGTAGTCCTGGTTGCCCGGATCGCGGGCCGCGTTCCACTGGCTCACGATGATGCGGGCCGCGAGCCGCAACAGCATGAACTCGCCGATCAGCGGCAGGTCGCCGTCGTCGAGCGGCTCGGCCGCGTGGTAGCCCGCCACCACGTCCGCCGCCGGCGCCAGCGGATCGGGCGCGCCGCCGAACTGGTAGCAGGCGGCGACCGCCACGTCCATCGCGACCGGCCCGGCCAGGCTGTCACCGAAGTCGAGTACGCCGCTCACCCGGTCCGCGGCGGCGCCGACCAGAAGGTTGTCGCCGTGGAAGTCGGTGTGAATGACCTGCGTTCGCGCGCCGGGCAGGCGCGGCCCGACGACGGCGTTGAACCGGTCGAAGCACCCCAGCAGGGCCGGGCGCGGGCCGGCCTCGGGAAGCTGATCGAGGAGGGGGCGCAGGCGCGGGAAGTTCTGCAGGTCCCAGAGGTGGGTGCGGCTGGCGCCCGGATGACTGAACGACCGCAGGGCCCGGTTGAGCCGGGCGAGCGTGCCGCCGATGTCGCGCCGCAGCGCCGGGGTGGCCGGTGCCGAGTCCAGCAGCCGCCCTTCCAGGTACGTCGTCATCCGCACGAGCCGTCCGTCCAGGGCCAGCTCGGCGCGGCCGTCTCGCGCGGGGATGACCCGCTGCACGGGAAGGCCGGGCGCGGTCCGCTCGAGGTGGAGCAGCAGCGCGGTCTGGAAGCTGGCCTCCGCCAGGGCCGCTTCCGCGGCGCCGATCTTGACCAGCCGCGACGTGCCGTCCGCTGTCGTGAGCCGGAACGCGTCGTCGTGCTCCGCCGCCAGCCGCTCCGCCGTCCCGCTCACCCCGTAGTACTCGCGGGCAATCTCCTCCGCCTGGGCTTGCGATACACGAGGCGAGGCGAGCACGCGGCCAGCTTACTAGGACACCCGGGCGCCGATGAGGTGGCCGACGCCGTAGGTCACGGCCGCGGCGAGCGCGCCCGTGAGCATCTGGCGCAGCCCCATGCGGATGGCGGAACGGCCGTTCAGCGCCCCGATGCTGGCACCCACGCCGAACATGGCGGCCAGCGCGAGCCCGATCGCGGTCAGCGCGGCGGCGACGCCGCTGCCGGCCAGGTAGGGCACGACCACCACGAGCGCGCCGATCGCGAACGACAGCAGGCTGGAGACCGCCGCGTACCACGGGGAGCCGAGCTCGCCGGGGTCGAGGCCGAGTTCCTCCCTGGCGAGCGTGTCCAGCGCGACCGAGCGGTCGGCCATGATCTGGTCGGCCAGCCGCTCCGCCTCCGCGCGGGACAGCCCCTTGGCCCGGTAGATCAGCACCAGCTCGGCGTGCTCTTCGTCCGGCTTCTCCTCGAGTTCGGCGCGCTCCAGCGAGATCTCCCGCTCATACATCTCACGCTGGCTCGACATGGAGATGTACTCGCCCGCCGCCATCGAGAACGACCCGGCCAGCAGCCCGGCGATGCCCGCGAGCAGCGTCACCGCGCGCGACACCCCGGAGCCGGCGAAGCCCATGACCAGCGCGGTGTTCGACACCAGGCCGTCGCTGATGCCGAACACCGCGGCGCGCAGCGCGCCGGACCGGTCGCCCCGGTGCCAGGATTCGCGCCGCCGGATCTGCGCGGCCGGGCCGGGCTTGCCGCCGTCCATGAGATGCCCGATCGTGCGCGCGTGCGACCGCTCGTCCGCGGCCATCTCCGGCGCGGCGTCCGGCTCGTGGTCATACAGGCCTGCGTCGGCTCGTTCGGCGCGTTCGATGAGGGGCAGCACGGCCCCGGTGGACAGTCGGCCGGCGGCGGCGCCGAGCAGCCGGGTCCGCAGGCTCGGCCGGCCGGGCGCGGGCACCTCGGCGCCCGCCGAGCGCAGCTGGGATTCCCAGTGCGCGGCGTGCTTGAGCTCGATCGAGGCGAGGTCGCGGAAGATCTGCTGACGCTCCCCGGTTTCCGCCTCCGCCAGGCGTTCGTACAGCGCGGCCGCGTCCCGCTCGCTGGCAAGCAGCTCGCGCCAGCGCTTGACCGGCGGGCGTGAGTCGACTTGTGGATTCCTCATGTTCTGTACAGCCGGATTGAACAGTCAATGATTCCCGCGACCCCGTCAGGCGAGCAGGCCCCGTAGGATCTCCTCGGCTAGCACGTCCGGGTATTCGAGCGGCGCGAAGTGACCGGCGCCGTCGACGAAGCGCACCCGGACCCGGCTGAAGAATTCGTCGAGCCGGTCGGACCAGTCCCGGGGGAACAGCGGATCGAACTCGGGCCACAGGACGGTAGCAGGCGTCGCGAGCCGGGCGCCGGGGGCGGGCGCCGTCTCAGACAGGGCCCGGTCGGCGGTTCCCGCCCCAGAGCGGTACCAGCCGACGGACGCGGCGAACGCGCCGGGCGGCCCGTAGACGGAGACCAGATGGTCGAGGTCCGCCTCCGCGAGCTCAAAGCCAGGTCCTGACCAGTGCGTCCAGAAGTGCCGCAGGTACGCCCGGACGGCGTCGGGCTCGCCGTCGATGAGCTCCTCGGCGAGGGACAGGCGATGGAACGACTGGTACCAGAACTCCCGCAGCGGTCCCGGGCCGAAGACGCGGGTGCCGACACCGGGTACCGGCGGGGTGATCACCAGTGCCTTCACCAGCTCGGGCCGCGCGGCCGCCAGGGCTTGCGCGATGCGGCTGCCGATGTCGTAGCCAGCCACCACCGGCCGCTCGAGGCCGAGCTCAGTGATCAGCGCGGCGACACTGCGCGCTTGGGCCTTCGCGTCGTACTGGGCCGCGGGGTCGGCGAGGTGCTTGTCCGACGCGCCGAAGCCGCGCAGATCTGGCACGACGACCTCGCATTCGCCGAGCCGGGGGACGAGTTCCCGGTAATCCGTGCGGTCGCCCGGCCATCCATGCAGCAGGACTACCGCCGGGCCGTGGCCGATCCGGTCATAGGCAAGCTCGAACCCGTCAACAGCCAACGAACGCAGCCTCCTCACAGGGGGATGTAAGCCTCAAGGGTGGTCCCTTTCCCCGGCGAATTGTCCAGGGAGAGCCGGCCGTTCAGGGCTTCGACGCGGTCTTTGAGACCGAGCAGGCCCGAGCCGCTGCCGAAGTCCGCGCCGCCGCGGCCATCGTCACGGACGCAGACCCGCAGCATGCCCTCGCCGACGGTGACGGTGACCGTCGCGGCGGCGGCGTCGGCGTGCCGGGCGGTATTGGTCAGCGCCTCGGAGACCACGTAGTAGGCCGCGATCTCCAACGGCCCCGGCAGCCGGCCCGGCACCTGGACGTCCAGCTCAACCGGGACGGGGCAGCGCCGCGCCAGCGTCCGCAGCGCCGGGCCCAGCCCGCCTTCCGCGAGAACCGCGGGGTGGATGCCGCGGGCGATCTCGCGCAGCTCATCCAGCGCCGTCTCCAGCCCGGCGGCCACGCCGTCGAGCCGTCTGACCAGGTCCCCGGCTCCGGGCGGTGCGGTGGCCTGGATCTCGCGCAGCCGCAGGGCGAGGGTGACCAGCCGCTGCTGCGCGCCATCATGCAGGTCCCGCTCGATCCGTCGCCTGGCCTCATCGGCCGCCGCGACGATCCGGGCCCGGGAGGCGGCCAGCGCTTCCTGCGCCTCCGCGTTGGCGATCGCGGTGCCCACCAACTCGGTGAAGGCGGCCAGCCGTGCCTCGGTATCGGACGGCAAGGATGCCTCGCGAGCCGACCCCACGGTGACGACGCCCCACAGTCGGCCGCCGACCTTGATCGGGACGCCGGCTGCCGAGCGGAACCCCCACCCCCGGCCCGCGTCGGCGAAGGCGCCCGAGGAATCGCCGTAGTCGTCGATCCGGGCGGGCTGGCCGGTTTGGTGCACCAGCGTGGTCACGTTCCGTCCGTCAAGGCTGAGCCGGTCGCCGAGGGCGAGGGGCCAGGGAGTGTCGGTCCCGGTCCACATGCCGATCGCGATGGCCGTGTCGTCCGTGTCGTACCGGCTGATGCCCGTGAAGTCGACGGCAAGCACCCCGCCCATCTCCGCGGCGACGGCGGCGAACACCTCCTCGGGCGGTGCCCCGCGGGCGACCAGGGTCGCGACCCGGCGCAGCGCGGCCTGCTCGTCGGCGTAGGCCCGCAGTTCCACGCGGGCCTGGGCGTTGGCGATCGCGGTGCCCACTAGCTCGGTGAAGCCCACGAGCCGCGCCTCGGTGTCCGCCGGCAGCAGCTCCTCGCGGGTGGATATGACGCTCAGGATGCCCCAGAGCTGGCCCTCGACCGTGATCGGCGCGCCGACCGTCGCGCGGAAGCCCCAGCGATGTCCTACCCTGGCCACCGCGCCTGTGGCGCCGCCATAGTCGTCGAACCGTGCCGGCCCGCGGGTCCGGAAGATCTGCGTGGCCATGTTCTGGCCGCCGAGCCGCACCCGGGTGCCCACGGTGAAGGGCATGACGGCACCGGTGCCGCTCCACGCGCCGAGCACCGTCAGCACCTCGTCCGGGTCGTACCGGCCGACGGCCGTCAGGTCGGCGCCCAGGAACTGCCCGGCCTCGGCGGCGACGGCGGCGAACACCTCCTCGGGCGGTGCCCCGCGGGCGACCAGGGTCGCGACCCGGCGCAGCGCGGCCTGCTCGTCGGCGTAGGCCCGCAGTTCCACGCGGGCCTGGGCGTTGGCGACCGCGGTGCCCACCAGTTCGGTGAACCTGGTGAGCCGCGCCTCGGTGTCCGCCGGCAGCGGCTGCGCGCTCCTTGACGCGACGATCATCACGCCCCACAGCCGGCCTTCGACGTGGATCGGTACTCCGACGCTCGATCGGATGCCGAGCTTGCGTACGAGCTCGGCGGCAGGACCGGAGGCCTGGGAGAAGTCGTCCATGCGCGTCGGGCGGCCGGTCTCGGACACCAGCGTGCCGATGTTCTGCCCGCCCAGGGTGGTGTGGATGCCGCCGCCCCGGGCGTCGCTGGTCGTGCCCCAGCGTGCGACGTACGTCATTATGTGGTCTGGGTCGTATCTGGCCATGGCCGTCAGATCGACGCCGAGCAGTCGCCAGACTTCGGTGGTGACGGCGGCGAATACCTCTTCCGGGTGCGCCCCCAGGGCCGCCAGCACCGCGACCCGGCGCAGCGCGGCCTGCTCGTCGGCAATCCGGTCGCTCGCGCGGGTATCCATCAGGGCCTCCGCCCCGGCGGCATTGTCGCCGTCTCTCGCCAGCCGCCCCCCGCGTCCGGCACACTCACTCAAGAAGGCTAACAAGGATGGGTTCCTAATTGAGCTATGAACGACTACCAGACCATTCGCTATCAGCGTGATGCCGACATAGGCACGCTGACCCTGGCCCGGTCGGCCAAGCGCAACGCCCAGAATCCGCTGATGTGGGCGGAACTGGCCCGACTCGGCCGTGAGCTCCTGCCCGACCAGACGCTCCGCTGCTTGGTGGTGACCGGAGAGGGACCGGCTTTCTCGGCCGGCATCGACCTGGTCGAGGGCATGGCCGGGCTGCTGGGCGGCTGGGCCGAGCGGCCCGGCGACGAGCGCAACCTCGCCGAAGGCATGGCCGCGGCGGGGACGTTCAACTGGATCCCCGAGCTGGGCTGCCCGAGCATCGCCGCTGTCCGCGGTCACGCGTATGGCGCCGGGCTGCAGCTGGCTCTGGCCTGCGACTTCCGTGTTTTCGCCGAGGGAACGAAGGTCGGCTTGCCCGAGACCCGGTACGGCCTGCTCCCTGACATGGGCGCCACCGTCCGACTGCCCCGGATCATCGGCGAGAGCCGGGCGCGGGAGCTGATCCTGCTCGGTGACATCGTGGACGCCGAGCGGGCACTGCAGATCGGGCTGGCGAACCAGGTGGTCCCCGACCAGGATCTGGAGGCTGCCGCGGAAAGGCTCGCGGCGCGGCTGGCCGCCCAGCCGCCGCTGGCCATCCGGGGTGCCAGGCAGGCGATCGACGCCGCGTGGCACCGTGACCCTGAGGAGAGCTTCCGGGTAGCGATCGAAGCACAGCTGCGCTGCCTCGAGTCCGAAGACTTCAAGGAGGCCCGCCAGGCACTGGCCGAAGGCAGGACCCCGCAGTGGCGGGGCCGCTAGCACCGGTGAGCACGTCACCCTGACCCGTTTTCGCCGTGTTTCAAGCCGCCGTCTGGGGGCAATGGGGCCTGGTCCGGTTTCCGGCCCCGGACACCGCCCGCCCGGCACCGACCCCGCCGCCATCCTCCGCCTCGCCCGCCTGGTCCTGGCCGAAGGCCCCTACCGCGACCTCGCCCGCTCCCTCGGCCTGCCCGCCACCTGGCCCATCATCCTGGCCGACTACCCCCGCGTCGTCGTCACCCGCAGCAAAGCCGACGGCGCCGTCTTCGTGCTCCGTCCGCCCGGCGAAGACCCCAAAGCGGTCCTGCGCGCCGCTCGCCTCATCCTCCCCGAAGATCACTATGAAGAACTCGCCAGCCACCTCGGAATCGCTGCCAACTGGCCAATAGAGTAGCCGGAGTGCCGCGTATTGGATGCCGAGGGGCCCGACCAGCGCGGGCAGCCGCCTCACGATAGAACAAGCTCGGATTCACCCCCGCGCTGTCCGGCTCTATCGCGGGACCATTCTGGTTGTCTCACAATTCGAGACGAAGTCGGATCTGAGCACAAGTTGGCGCAGGCCGATCGCGCAATCGACCAGGCTAGGGCGACACACCGGAACAAGCTGAGTTTGCGGCGCGCGCGAGGCTGCCCGTTCCACCCCCTTATCTCCCGTTACGGGAAGTCCCCGCTCCCCGCCGCCATGCCCCCGCGGCACGCTCAGCAGACGGCACGCGCGTGCCATGAACGGCCCTCCGGGCAGGCTCACGCATCATGGCGGATCGGAAGGCACCCTCTGGTGTGCCTTCCGATCCACCATGATGACGGACGGACAGCCACTGCCCGGTCTGCCCCCGGTGTCCCCCGGGCGGGCGCTGCGCCGCGCGCGGGGAACTGGCCGGCCGTGCCGCGCCCTGCGCGCGGAAGCCGCATCCCGGACATCGCTGCACGGCGGCTGGCCGCGAAGGGCGAGTAAAGCACATCACGGCCCAGGGACACGCCGAACAATCACCTTGTTCCGGAACGTTGCCTAGAGCGGGTCGATTGCGCAATCGGCCTGAGGGCCCTAGGGTCAAAGCGCGCGAACAGGCGTGATAACAGCAACATGCGGCGACGCGGCCCAAAGCGGCATCGCCCGCTATCTGAACGTACTTCCCGAAGACCAGGCAGCCCTGCCGTCCGCGCCCCCCGCCACCCGCGAACGTCTCCGCGGCCGGGCAGCGGCCGAAGGCCGCCCCGCAGCGGCCGGAAAGCGGCCGGAAGGCCGCCCCACCACGGCCGAAAATTGATTGTCGCCGCGACCTCACGAACCCCGAGTACAGGACGTCTACAGGGCATGACCGGAAAGCAGCCATTCGAGGCGGTCGTCACCGAGCACGGGCCAACCGTGCTGCGCGTCTGCCGCGCCGTGCTAGGCCCGGCCGACGCGGAGGACGCCTGGTCGGAGACGTTCCTGGCCGCGATGCGGGCGTACCCGGATCTGCCGGTAGGCGCGAATGTCGAGGCGTGGCTGGTCACGATCGCCCACCGCAAGGCGATCAACGCCGCACGCGCGACGGCCCGCCGGGCCCTGCCAGTCGCACAGACTCCGGAGCCAGCCGCACAGACTCCCGGAGAACCGAGCCGAGGCGACGGCCTGGACAGTGACCTCGCGGACGCCGTCGCCGGGCTGCCCGCCAAGCAGAAACAAGCTGTCGCCTACCACTACCTGGCGGGCCTGCCCTACGCCGACATCGCCGCCATCGTGGGCGGCAGCCCGGACGCGGTCCGCCGCGCCGCGGCCGACGGCATCGCCACGCTGCGGCGCACCTACCTGAGCCCCGCCCAGGCAGGCACCCCGGGCAGGCACCCCGGACAGGCACCCCGGACAGACATCCGGACCAGGACGAGAAGACCAGCACGAGAAGACCAGCACGAAAGGAGAGGCTCATGGACGCCGATGACCTGACTCAGGCGCTAGCGCGGGCCTTCCCGGACAACGCCGGCGACCTGCGCCGGCTACACACAAGGCTCGCCGCCGCCGCCCAACGAGACGGCATTCTCGACGTCGCCTACCGCACTGTCGACAGCCCCGTCGGCCCGCTGCTGCTGGCCGCCACCGACGCGGGCCTGGTCCGCGTCGCTTACGCCATCGAGGACCACGACGAGGTCCTCCAGAGCCTGGCCGACCGGATCAGCCCTCGCGTCCTCAGCGCCCCCGGCCGTCTAGACGAGACCGCGTCGGAACTCGACGAGTACTTCGCCGGACGGCGGCAGGCATTCGATCTGCCGCTTGACTGGCGCCTGTCCACTGGATTCCGGCGCACGGTGCTGTCCCGCCTGACGGAGATCGGCTACGGGCAGACAGCGAGTTACGCCGCGGTGGCCGCCCTGGTCGGCAACCCTAAAGCGGTCCGCGCCGCTGCCACCGCCTGTGCGACCAACCCGCTGCCGGTCGTCGTACCGTGCCACCGGGTCATCTACTCCGACGGCAGGATCGGCCGCTACCTCGGCGGTCCCGAGGCCAAGCGCACCCTCCTCACCCTGGAGGCAGCATGACAGACTGGGAAGCCGTCCGGGCGGACCTCGACCGCTACGGCTGCGGCCTGACCGGGCAACTGCTCACCGCCCAGGAGACGGCGCGGATCGCCGGCCTCTACCCCGACGACGCGCGCTTCAGGGCGACCATCGACATGGCGCGCCACCGCTTCGGCGAAGGCGAGTACCGCTACTTCAGGGACCCGCTCCCCGAGCCCGTCAAAGAACTGCGGCAGGCGCTTTACCCGAGGCTCCTGCCGATCGCCCGCGACTGGTGGGCCAGGCTCGGCCGGGACGCCCCGTGGCCGGACAGCCTGGGGGAGTGGCTGGCGATGTGCCACGCCGCCGGGCAGACCAGGCCGACGCCCCTCCTGCTCAGGTACGGCGCGGGCGACTGGAACGCCCTGCACCGCGACCTCTACGGCGATCTCGTGTTCCCGCTGCAGGTCGTGATCAACCTCAGCAACCCCGGCGTGGACCACACGGGCGGCGAGTTCCTGCTCTACGAGCAGCGCCCGCGGGCGCAGTCCCGCGCCACCGCGACCCTCATCCCGCACGGCCATGGCCTGGTTTTCACCACCAGGGACCGGCCGGTGAAGTCCGCGCGCGGCTGGTCGGCGGCACCCGTCCGGCACGGCGTGTCCGTGATCCGCTCCGGCCAGCGGTACGCCCTCGGCCTCGTCTTCCACGACGCCGCGTGATGTGATGGACCGATGCCCGACCGCCAGAACCGCCAGAACCGCCAGAACCACGAGAACCGCGAGAGGGCCTCGCCCGGGACACGGCTGCGCGCCCTGCTGGAATCCGGCGAGCTGATCGTCGCGCCGGGGATCTTCGACGGCCTCAGCGCCCACCTCGTGCGCCGGATGGGTTTCCGTGCCGGGTACCTCACCGGCGCCGGGGTCGCGGCGTCCGGCTTCGGACTGCCCGACATCGGGCTGGCCGGCATGGCGGAGATGGCCGAGCGCGCGACGATGGTGGCTAACGTGCTCGGCGAGGTCCCGCTCATCGCCGACGCCGACACGGGCTACGGCCCGCCCATGTCGGCCGCGCGCACGGTGCGAGCGTACGAGCGGGCCGGCGTGGCGGCCATCCAGCTCGAGGACCAGGCCTTCCCCAAACGCTGCGGCCATCTCCCCGGCAAGCAGCTGGTGAGCACCGGGGAATATCTGGCCACACTGGGCGCCGCGCTGGAGGCGAGGACCGACGCGCTGATCATCGCGCGCACCGACGCCCGGTCGGTGCTCGGGCTCTCCGCCGCGATAGACCGTGGCAACGCCTATGCCGAAGCCGGCGCGGACATCGTCTTCGTCGAGGCGCCGCGCACGGCCGACGAGATCGCCCGCATCGGACGCGAGATCACGGCCCCGAAGCTCATTAACGTAGTCGCCGGCGGCCTCACGCCCGAGCTCAATCCGGCCACGCTGGGGAAACTCGGATACTCAATCGCGATCTACCCGACGACGGCGCTGTTGGCGGTCACCCGCGCTGCCATCGGAGCGCTCCGCGGTCTGGGCGGCTCGGCTCCTGCCGGGGAGCCGATCACGGGAATGGAGGACTTCTTCCGGCTGGTCGGGCTGGAGGACTGGTTCACGGTCAGCGAGCGATGGCCCGTCGAATGACCCGGACTTCGCGCTGTCAGTGACCGCCGAGAAGGGCATTAAGCATGCTCGCTACGCCGTTGAGCAGTTTCGCCCCGGCGGTGACGACCATAGCCACCAGGTGGCCGGTCGCCTCCGGAGATTTAGTGGCCAGCACGATAATGAGCGGTATAACCAGGAGCGTCAGTATAACTTTGTTCATCGTAGGTCCCCCCCACTGCCCTTAAGTATTGAGGGTTGTGTCCCATTCTGGGAGATTCGATTTTTCGATGGTGATCATGTAAGTGACGTCCTCGGTATGGCCGTCACGGCGTTCGGCGGCGGTCCTCCCGGATGTCCGCTGGCGTCCGGGCCGGTGGCGGGGCAGGGCGATGATCTCGGCAATCAGGCTGCTGAGCTGGTCTTCCGTGCTGGCGGGGCGGCGCCCGCAGTGCGGGCAGCAGGCATCGGCGGCGACGTGCTCGCGGATGAGGGCGAGCACGGGGGTGAACGGGATCAGCTTCGGGTCGGTGCCGGCCGCGGCGGCGGCGCGGGCTGCGGCCGTCGCGACCATGTTGTGGACCAGCAGCAGGATCCAGGCTTCCTGGCGGGCGAGTTCGGGAGACTGGCCGCGCAGCGGCCGCCGGGAGCCGCGGACGGTCTTCTTCAGGTGCAAGAACGCGATTTCGATTTGCCATCTCTCAGCATAGAGCGAGGCGATGTCGCGGGCGGGATAGTCCTCGTGGTCCAGCAGCGTGGTGATGACCCGGATCCGGGACGCCTTCCGCTTCCCGCCGCGGGTCTCGGTCATGACGAGGAAGGTGACCAGGCGAGCGATAGTGTCCGGGTGCCGAGGGGCGGCGTGGTTGCGGGACTCGCGGCGCCGCCGGGCGAGCATCCCGTCGGACTCGTGCAGGACGACCAGCTCAGAGCCGTCGGGCAGGACTTCGAGGGTCCTGGCGGGGATGCTCTTCGCGCTGTTCTTGACGCGCCAGGCCAGGTCAGCGCCGGCCGCGGAGAACCGGCAGAACCGGTCCATGGAGAAGAAGCCCCGGTCGGCGAGGTTCAGCATGCCGGGCCGGAAAGATCCTTCCAGCTTGTCGGCCAGGTCGTTCTCCCCGTCGTGATAGGAGCCGATTTCCGCCCCGATCCAGCGGCGGCTGGCGGTGCGGACGTGCGCGACGACCCGCAGCAGCGGCCGGCCGTTCGACGAGGACCCGAACTCGCAGGCCAGCGCCGCGTTACGGGCCAGTTCCATCGTGGTGCCGTCCAGCGCGGTGACCTCCAGGCCCTTCCACAGCGCCGTGAGACCGAGATCCGCGTCGCCGCGCTCGGCGCCGAGCTCGAAGACCCGGCGGGCGGCCAGTTCGCCGAGCCGCTCCCTCGCCTGGGACAGGGCGCTGCCGGACGGGACCTCCCCGGGCCGGAACCGCAGGCCCGGCAGGCCGAACGCCTTCGCCAGCACCTGGTCATAGCCCTTCTCCGGGAACAGGCAGGCCACCAGGACGCAGATGAGGGTCATCTTCGCATCCAGCGCGGAGTGGTACCGGTGACGGCCCGGGGCCTCCCGCAGCGCCCGCGCGATCACGTCCTCGGCGAGCAGGGCCTCCAGCAGGCCCTCCCGGCTCAGCTCCGACAGCCAGTCCGCCCAGAATCCCGGGCCGGCCGCGACACGGGCCGCCGCCTTGTCCGGGATAAGGGCTTCAGGAGACGCGGAATCGATGGACGGCAGGTCAAGGGGCATGGCAAACTGGCCGGGCAACAAGGCTCCAGGTGAACGATGGTCTTCGCAAACCCGTTCCTACCAGGGGCCTTGTGCCTTTTCAGGAACTGCCGGGCTCCATCACGATGCCTCTATCAACCTGCAGCCATCCCGTTACCATCAGCCAGAAACCGGACACAAAGAGCCATAACCCCGGAAACTTAAGGGCAGTGAGGTCCCCCCGCCTTGGTACGCCGGCCTTCCCAGCGGAAACGGCCCCTCTTTGATTATTCCTATGCGCAATGCTCCGCATTGCGGCAAAGTCTCCTTTCAAGCAGGACCTTAGGGTCGCCGAGGTTCGTGTGCATTCTTTACGTCTGCGGACGCGCTGGTGCCCGGCATGCCGGGACTTCCGCGCCCCTGCCGGGGGAACAAGGTCCCTGACGCGGCGCAGCGCGCGGGGCCACACTGAACACGTGGCGTAAGAACCACTTCTTCTCACAGCCCGGCTGGCGGTGCGGTCGGCCGGGCGTGGGCGGCGGCCTCGGCCGGGCGCGTCTCGCTGCCCGGCCTGGCCGCCCGGTCACGGATATGATGACGGCCCTCGCCCCCCTGTTCGGGCGGATACTTGTGCGCTTGCGGTAAAGCCACCGACCGTTCGGAAAAAAAGGAGCTTGACCTAAGTCCCTTCCGCCCGGCCGCCGCGTGCGGGACATTAGAGGGGCGGGTACTGAGCCCGCCGCCGAGAGCAGGGACGATAGCAAAGAGGGAGGACGCCATGGCGGCCAAGCCTGTCGTGGTTGGCGCGGACAGCTCGGAGGGAGCCCTGCGCGCTGTCGAATGGGCCGCTCAGGAAGCCGGACGCCGCAAGGCACCCTTGAGGATCGTCTCAGTCCCGGCCATGCCGCCGCGCATGCACCCAGACAAGGAGGACCCTGTGCCGGGGGTGGCCGACGAGCTGCAAGACTTTTCCGCAAAAGCGCTTGCGGCGGCCGCGGCCCGTGCCGCAGAGATCGCCCCCGGCCTGGCCGTCGAGACCGCCCTGCTATCCGGTGCGCCGGCGACGGCGATAGCCGAAAGCGGCGAGGGCGCGCTGATGGTCGTCGTCGGGGCGCGCGGCACCAGCGGGTTCGCCGCGCTGGTACTCGGCTCCGTCTGCAGGTACGTGGCCGCCCACGCCCCGTGCCCGGCGGTCGTGGTCCGGGGGAAAGCGGGCGCCGTCCACCGCCAGATCGTCGTCGGCGTCCGGGATCCCCGCGAAGCGACCGAGGCCGTGGCGTTCGCCTTCGAGGAGGCCGCGCTGCGCGGCGGCAACCTGGTCGCCGTCCATTCCTCCCACCACGCCGGCGACGAGCAGGAAGCCGCCGCCCTCGCGGAAACCCTGAGCGGGTGGCGGGACAAGTACCCCGCCGTGACCGCCCGGCCGGAGATCACGGGCGGCCACGCGGGCCAGGTCCTGGCCGAGTACTCGGCACGCGCCGACCTCGTGGTGATCGGCAGGCACGGCGAAATAGGAGGCGTCCGCCACGCCATCGGGTCGGCGCCGCACACGGTGCTCAACCACGCCCACGGACCCGTCGCGGTCGTCCCGTGCGCGGAGTGAGGCCGCCGCGCGAGCTTTCCCGCCGCCCCGGTGACCGCGTTCTTTTATCCCGAACGTAGTCGAGGTGCCTCTCACCCCGACACCGCGCTCCGGAGCGGTGGCCAGCCGGGCGGATCCGCCGCGGGACCATACGATGGACCGATGGAACGTCGCAGGTCGCAAGGCACCACAGCTGGCGCGATGACACGCGCGGAAGCGGCCGCGCTGGACGCGGCCGACCCCCTCGGCGGCTTCCGGGGCGCCTTCTTGCCGGTGACGGACGGCAGCGTGGTGGCGTACCTGGACGGCAACTCGCTGGGCAGGCCCCCGGCCGCCACGCTGGACCGGCTGACCGAGCTGGTCCGCGGCCAATGGGGAACCCGGCTCATCCGCGGCTGGTCCGAAGGCTGGTTCGAGCTCCCCTACCGCCTCGGCGACGACCTCGGCGCGGCGGCCCTTGGCGCGGCGCCGGGCCAGGTCGTGCTCGGCGACTCCACCACGGTGTGGCTGTACAAGCTGCTGCGGGCGGCGGTGGCGGCGCGCCCGGGCCGCCGGGAGATCGTCACCGACGTGGACAACTTCCCCACCGACCGCTACGTGGCCGAGGGCATCGCGGCCGAACTCGGGTGCCGTCTGCGCTGGCTGCGGCCGGATCCGGCGGCCGGGGTGACGGCCGGGCAGGTGCGCGAGGCGGTCGGCCCGGACACGGCGGTAGTGACGCTGAGCCATGTGGCGTATCGTTCGGCGTTCCTGGCCGACATGGCCGCCATCACCGCGGCTGTCCACGAGGCGGGCGCGCTGGTGGTATGGGACCTGTGTCACAGCGTGGGGTCGGTCCCGGTCGCCCTGGACGAGTGCGCGGCGGACTTCGCGGTGGGCTGCACCTACAAGTACCTGTGCGGCGGGCCGGGCGCCCCGGCGTTCGCCTATGTCGCGCGCGAGCACCAGGAGAGCCTCACGTGCCCGATCCAGGGGTGGATCGGGCACGGCGACCCGTTCGCGATGGAGCAGGGCTACCGCCCCGCGGCGGGCATCGGACGGCTGCAGTCGGGCACCCCGCCGATCGTGGGCCTGGCCGGAGTCGCGGAGGGGATCCGGCTGGTCGCGACGGCGGGGATCGACCGGATCCGGGCCAAGGCGGTGGCGCTGACCGAGATGGCGATCGCGCTGTCGGACGCGTGGCTCGCTCCGCACGGCGTCACGCTGGGCTCGCCGCGCGACGCCGCGCGCCGCGGCGGCCACGTCACGCTGTGCCGCGCGGACGCGCCCGCGCTGGCTGCGGCCCTGCTGGAGGCCGGGGTGATCATCGACTACCGGCCGCCTGACGGCATCCGGATCGGCCTGTCGCCGCTGAGCACCGGGTATGAGGAGCTCTGGCGGGCGATGTACGTCATGCGCGGCATGGTCTCGGGAGCCGGACGATGACCGGCCGGCGCCCGATCGAGGAGGGCGTGTACCGTGACCTGGCCGGCGAGCTGACCTACGGCCGCTACCTGCGGCTGGATGAGCTGCTCGGTGCGCAGCGGCCGGTCAGCGTGCCCGAGCACCACGACGAGCTGCTGTTCATCATCCAGCACCAGACCTCGGAGCTGTGGCTGAAGCTGCTGATCCACGAGCTGTCGGCGGCGATGGCGCACATCGCGGCCGACGAGCTGGCGCCCGCGCTGAAGCTCCTGGCCCGGGTCAAGCACATCCAGCGCCAGCTCTTCGAGCAGTGGGCGGTCCTTGAGACGCTCACCCCCGTCGAGTACGCCGAATTCCGCCGCTTCCTCGGGCACGCGTCGGGCTTCCAGTCCGTGCAGTACCGGCTGGTGGAGTTCATGCTCGGCAACAAGAACGCGGAGATGCTCGAGCTGTTCGCCCACGAGCCGTCGGCCCGGGCGCGGCTGGCGCAGGCGCTGCGCACGCCGAGCCTGTACGACGAGTTCCTGCGCTACCTGGCCCGCCACGGCCACCCGGTCCCGGCCGCGGTGCTTGAGCGCGACGTGTCGCAGGCCTACACCCCGAACCCGGAGCTGGTCCCGGTGCTCCTCGCCATATACACCGATCGCGACCGCTTCTGGCCGGAGTACGAGACCTGCGAGGAGCTGGTGGACATCGAGGAGAGCTTCCAGCTCTGGCGCTTCAGGCACCTGAAGACCGTGGAGCGGATCATCGGCTTCACGCGCGGCACGGGAGGTTCCAGCGGCAGCAGCTTCCTGCGGCAGGCGCTCGACCTGACGTTCTTCCCCGAGCTCCTCCAAGTCCGGACGGAGATCGCCGCTTAGGCTTGTGGAAGCCTGGAATAATCGCAGTAAGACGCGTGTTTTCCGAAAGCTATGGAGAAGTGCGTTACGTGCGGCAGGGAACTGCATCCCGAACGCGCGAAGAAATACAACTACTGCATGTCGAGGGACTGCCAGGAGAAGAACGCCAAGGGCCTGACGATGGTCGCGATCGGCATGAACAAGGCCGCCGAGGAGTACATGATCCTGGACGAGCGCACCAGGGAAGAACTCGCGAGCGGCAAGTACCGCGACCAGCGCCGCGGGTCGTTCGGCACGTCGGTCGCCTCGCCGGCCGCCGCTCCCGCGGCGGAACCGCTTCCGGCCGCCCGCGCCCGCCCGCGTCCGCGCCCGGCCGCCCCCACGGTGATCCGCCAGCCGTGGAGCCAAAAGCAGCAGCGGCTCGCGCTGCTGTACAACGAGCAGGGCCTGCGCCCGGACGAGATAGCCAAGAAGCTGGGCCTGAGCACGTACAACGTAACCCAGATCATCCTCAACGCGCGCAGTCGCGGCAAGCTCTGACCCGGCCCCGGTCACGGCCCCGGTCACGGCCCCGGCGCGGCACGGCGCGGCGCGGCGGCCGGCCCCGGCGAACGCGGGCTCGCCGGGACTAGCCGCCGCGCAGGTCGGCGGGAAGCGGATCTTACCAGCCGCCGCCCCCGCCACCCCCGTTCCCGCCCCCGCTGCCCGCGGCGGGTTTGGCCGGGTTCAGGACGCCGACCAGGCCGTCCGCGTAGCCGTTCGGTCCGGCGCTGAAGACCAGCGACGAGGCGCCGCCGAACGTCGAGTTGCCGACCCGCAGCCCCCACAGTCCGTTGATCGCGACCGGGCGGCCTTTCGTGGTGTCGAGCGGGCCCGGGTACCTGCCGGTCGCCGGGTTGAACACGTTGATCCACCCGTTGCCGAGGTTGCCGACCAGCAGGTCGCCGGCGAACGGGCCGAAGCCCTTGGGGGCGATCGCCAGGCCCCACGGCTCGTTCAGCGGGCCGCGGGCGATCAGGTGCCGGACGAGCTGGCCGCCCGCCGTGTAAACGTCTACGAAGCCAAGGCCCGCGCCGGGGACGACGTTGGTCTTGGCCTTGTTCTGCTTTCCGTAGGTGACGTAGATCTTCCCGTTGAGTTCCTGGACGTTGAAGGGCGCGTACCCGGCCGGGATCCTCGGGTCCCGGAACTCGGCCGGCGTCTTCACCAGGCGGAAGTCACGGTTGAACACGTCGACCTTCGCGTTGGCCACGTCGGTGGCGAAAAGCTCGGGCCCCGTCTTAGGCGTGGTGGCGAGGGTCAGCCCCTTGAACACCGCCCCCGCGGGGGTCTTGCCGCCCGGTCCGCCCGTCGGGCTGGCCTCCACGACGAACGAGGCGCCGCCGTCCCAGGCCGCGATCTCGCCCGGTGACTGGGACGCGCCGATCGAGTCCGTGGCCACGATGAAGTCGGCCGGGCTCCCGCTCGGGCCGCCGACAGGGAAGGCCTTGCTGGAGTTGAAGACCTGCCCGGTCGGGTTGCCGCCGGGCACCGGCACGGTCAGGTCCAGCGAGACGGCGCCGCCGTTGATCCCGCCGCTGTAGACGGTGGCGAATCCGGAGTTGTTGTCGGACACCCAGAGGGGTGACGTCGGGCTCGCCGCCAGCCCCCAGGCGTTGACCAGGTTCTTGTCCACCAGCTTGGGCTTGAACGACGCCTTGTCGGCGATGAGGTTGGTCTGCGCGAAGCTATTCGCGGCCCGAGCCGCCCGAGCCGCCTCCCGGGCCGCTTGCGCCGCCGAAGCGCTGGCCGGCGCGGCGACCGTGGCCAGCCCGGCCGCCGCCGCGAAAACCGCGGCGACGGCCGGCCATCGCCGCCCGCCGCCATGCTCCCCGATGCCGGTCAGCCCGGCCTTCCTGTGTGCGTGCCGCATGACGGGTCCCTTCGTCTCTGGTCACGTAACACGAGCCCGTCAGCGGGCTCGCCACCCCGATATACGGCAAACCGCCCCGACGAGATTGGATCCCGGGCCTCCCGCCGCCGGCCCTGGCCACCGGACCGGCCGTGTCGCGGGACGCGGCGCCCGAAGCCCTCAGTCATGCCCGTTTTGCACCTTTTGCCTGAATCATATACTTAATCTCTCCTGGTCAGAGCATGATCACGAAAGTTCTGTGTTCGTATAGGATGAATTTCTTACATTGTGAAAAACGTTTTCGCCATGACGGGGCAGCGGCCTGCCGCCGGGCTCTCCGGAGGCTACCGCTGTGACTCATGCGGCCGGAGCGGCCCCAGGGGCCGTGGCCGCTTCAGATCAGTCGGACGGGTCGTCGGGATACACCGCCCCGGGATCGGTCGGCTGTCCCGTGTCCGGCTCGCCGTCCCTCAGGAAGCGCGGAACCCAGCCGCCCTCCGGCTGCCGCGCCTGCGACGGCCGCGAGAGCGGCGCCCGGGAAGGCAGGGGCGTCCGGGAAGACAGGGGCGTCCGGGAAGACAGGGGCGTCCGGGAAGACAGGGGCGTCCGGGAAGGCAGAGGTCCTCGGGAAGATAGGGGCGTCCGCACGGGGAGTGGTTCCGGAGGGCTCGGCGGCTGCTCTGGCGCCAGATGCGGCTGGGGGCGGTGCCCAGGGTGGACAACGTTCCTGGTCATCTCGTGCCGTGCCCGCTGGCGCGTGGTCAGGAGCCCCGCCACGACGACAACGGCCGCGCACCAGAACAGGAGGTGCCACGCGGGATAACTCGCCAGGGTGAAGGCCGCGTGCATCCGGCCGCGCGCCTTCTCAGTGAGCAGCGCCCCGGTGACCGCCACGCCGAGGGCCTGGCCGAGCTGGCGGCTCGCGGACGCGATACCCGACGCCAGGCCCGCCTGGGCAGGCGGCATCCCCGACACCGCGGCGACGCTGATCTGGCTGTTGACCATGCCCATGCCGAGGCCGAACACCCCGAACGCCAGCAGCAGGCGGACATCCGAGGACGACCCGGTGAGCTGGGCCATCAAGTTGGTGCTGAGCATCAGCGCCAGGCCGCCGATCAGCAGCGGCAGCCGCGCGCTGCCGGTCTTGGCGGTCACCCACGCCGCCAGGGACGGGCAGACGGCCATGGCCGCGGCCGTCGGCAACATGTGCAAAGCGGCGTGGATGACCGAGGAGCCGCGCACGTCCTGCAGGTAGATAGTGGTGAGGAAGAGAAAGCCGCCCAGGTCCGCGAACGCGCAGATGGCGATCATCACGGCCGCGGTGAACGACCGGCTGCGGAAGTGGCGCAGGTCGATGAGCGGGTCTTTCCTGCGCAGCTCCCATACGGCGAGCACCGCCACTGTCACGGCAGCCTCGGCGAAGAGGCCGCGGATCATCGGCGCTCGCCAGTTGCTGTAGGCGCCCTCGATGATCGCGTAGACCAGCGAGGCGAGGATAACGATCACCAGGACCTGGGCGACCGGATCCGGCCGGCGCGGCTCGGCGGCACGTGATTCCGGGACGAACATCGAGGTCAGGACGATGCCGCAGAGCCCGACCGGGATGTTGACCCAGAAAATGCCCCGCCACCCCACCGTGCCCACCAGGATCCCGCCGAGTTCCGGGCCCAGCGCCATGCCCAGGCCGAACATGCCTACCCAGATGGCGATCGCCCGCGCTCGCTGTGTCCGGCTGGTGAAGACACTGGAGATGATGGACACCGCGACCGGGTTGAGCATTGACCCGCCCACCGCCTGCAGCACGCGGAACGCGATCAGCCAGCTGAGCCCCGGTGCCACCGAGCACAGCGCCGAGGCGGCCGTGAACACGGCCAGCCCGACCTGGAAGATTCTCCGGCGCCCGAAGCGGTCACCTGTGGCGCCGCCGAAAATCAGGAGGCTGGCCAGCACCATCGTGTAGCCGTCGGCGATCCACTGCAGCCCGGATACGGACGCGTGGAGTCCCCCGGCGATCGTGGGCAGGGCGATGCTCACGATCGTGTCGTCCAGCCCGATCATGAGCAAGCTCAGGCAGGATATCCCTAGAACCGCGAGGCGACGCTGGCGGCTCAATTCGGGCACGGCAACCACCTTGATTCATATCAAGTTGGAAACTCGGGCCCCCCCGTTTCACCTGCCTCGCAAGGATCCGAGGATCCCCTGCGCAACAGGTGTGGTCAACGTAGCACTTTCGTCATAATGCCCACCAGAGGCCACATGTTTGCGTAATCAAACCGTTGTGCGCGGCGGTGTCCACGGTTTTTCTGGTTGCCGGAAATGAACGGCGACTTTAACGATTGGCGTCCCTGGTCTTGTTTGCTTATGACGATTTTTGCGGGTGCCGTGATTTGATATCAAATTCCGCGTGCGAGCCGGTAATAGGCGGCGTTCCAGAGGAGCTCGTTCTCGAACGCGCGTACGGTCGTCGTCTCGTCGATGGTGAGCAGTTCCGTGCCAGGCCATCCGGGCGTAGTCCTCGAAGGCCTCGATGCCGACCGCGGTGGACATGGCGGTGTGGTGCGCCGCGCCCGCCTGCAGCCACGCCGTCGCCGAGGTCCGGAAGTCGGGGGCCGGGCGCCACACCGCGCGGCCGACGGGAAGGCGGGGGAGCGGCTCGCTCGGCTCCACCACCTCCACCACGTTCGCGACCAAGCGGAAACGGTCTCGCATGTCCGACATCGCGACGACCACCCCGGGCCCGGGATCGGCGGTGAACACGAGGCGGACCGGGTCCTGCCTGCCGCCGATGGACAGCGGGTGGATCTCCAGCCGGGGCCTGGCGGCGGTCAGCGAAGGACATACCTCGAGCATGTGGGCTCCGAGGATGCGCTCGTCTCCCGTGGTGAGATCGTAGGTGTAGTCCTCCATGAGCGAGGCGCCGCCGGGCAGGCCCGCGCCCATCACCTTGGCGGCCCGGACGAGCACGGCCGTCTTCCAGTCTCCCTCCGCGCCGAACCCGTAGCCGTCGGCCATCAGCCGCTGCACGGCGAGCCCGGGAAGCTGCTTGAGCGCGCCGAGGTCCTCGAAGTTGGTCGTAAAGGCGCCGAATCCGCCCTCCGACAGGAACGAGCGCAGCCCCAGCTCGATGGCCGCTCCGTCACGCAGCGACTGGTGGCGCTCCTTCTCGGACCGGAGCTCGGGCACGACGTCGTACGTCTGCTCGTACTCCTCGACGAGCGAGGAGACGTCGGCCGCCGGCACGTCCGCCACGGCGGCCGCCAGGTCGTTGACACCCCAGGTGTTGACCTGAACCCCGAAGATCGCTTCCGCCTCGGTCTTGTCGCCTTCCGTGACGGCGACGAAGCGCATGTTGTCACCGAACCGGGCGAGCTTCAGCGAGCGGGTCGCCGCCCAGCCGGCGGCGGCCCGGGTCCACGTCGCCACCTGGCCCACGACGCGCGGATCGGAGACGTGACCGACGACGGTCTTCCGCTGCAAGGCCAGCCGGGTCTGGATGTACCCGAACTCACGGTCCCCGTGCGCGGCCTGGTTCAGGTTCATGAAGTCCATGTCGATGGTGGACCACGGCAGCTTGACGTTGGCCTGCGTGTGCAGGTGGAGCAGCGGCTTTGCCAGGGCGGTGAGCCCGGCGATCCACATCTTCGCCGGGCTGAACGTGTGCATCCAGGCGATGACGCCGATGACGTTGTCGTCCTCGTTGGCCCGCAGGGCCAGGCGGCGGATCTCGTCCGGCTCGGTCAGCACCGGCTGCCACACGACGCGGACCGGAATGTCCGGGGCGCTTGCCAGCGCATCGGCGATACCGCGCGACTGCCCGGCGACCTGCCGGAGCGTCTCCTCCCCGTAGAGCTGCTGGCTGCCGGTGAGGAACCAGACCTCAAGGTGGTCAAGGGCGGTCGGTGCGGGCATTAGCGCGGCGCTCCTTTGGCGGGTTGTCCGTAGATGTTCTGGTACCGGTCGAAGAGCGCGTCGATGTCCGAGGGAGCGAGGGGGACCAGGTCGCCGCCCTGCCGTGCGATGTGCACGGTCCGGGCGGCGTCCTCCGCCATGACGGCGGCCTTGACGGCGTCGCGCGCGTCCTTGCCGATGGCGAAGAGGCCGTGATTGCGCATGAGGACCGCCCGGGACCGGTGGCCGGACAGGGTAGCGACGACGCCGCGGCCGATCGACTCGTCGCCGATGATCGCGAACGGGCCGACCGGGATCTCGCCGCCGAATTCGTCGGCCATGCCGGTGATGACGCACGGGACCGGCTCCCCCCTCGCCGCCCATGCGGTGGCGTAGGTGGAGTGGGTGTGCACGACGCCGCCCGTCTCCGGCATGTTGCGGTAGACGTAGGCGTGGGCCGCGGTGTCGCTCGACGGGGCCAGCTCGCAGCCCTCGGAGCCGGGCACCACCGTGCCGGACAGGTCGCAGAGCACCATGTTCGCCGGCGTGAGATCGTCATAGCCGACGCCGCTGGGCTTGATGACGAACAGGTCGGTCCCCGGAACCCGCCCGGAGACGTTGCCGGCGGTCCAGACGACCAGGCCGTAGCGGACGAGTTCCGCGTGCAGCCCGGCCACCTGCGCGCGGACCCGCTTGATCTCCTCGTCGAAGGATCCGGTCATGACAGGGCCTCCCGGCGTAGCTCGCGCAGACGGTGCATGACGTCATTCTCGCCCCGGCCGAAGTAGTCATGCAGCCGCGAGTACTCCGCGTACAGGCGGTCGTAGGCGGCCGCCGCCGCCAGATCGGGAACGTAGGTGCGCGCGCCCCGTGCGCCCATCGCCTCGCCAGCGGCGGGGACGTCCCGGTAGGCGCCCGCGGCGACCGCCGCGTGGATCGCGGCACCAAGAGCCGGCGCCTGCGCGCTGGCACAGGTGGCGATGGGCATGCGCAGGATGTTCGCGTACGTCTGCATGAGAAAGGTGTTCTGCAGCAGGCCGCCGGCGGCGATGAACTCGGTCACCCCGCAGCCGTGGGAGTCGAAGCTCTCCACGATCTTCCGCGTGCCGAAGGCCGTCGCCTCGATCAGCGCCCGGTAGACGTCCTCCGGCCTGGTGGCCAGCGTCATGCCGAGGATCAGGCCGGACAGGTCGTGGTCCACCAGGACCGATCTGTTCCCCGACTCCCAGTCGAGCGCGACCAGGCCATGCGCGCCGACCGGCTGTGACCGGCCCAGGACGGTCAGGTGCTCGTGCAGGCTGCGGCCGGCGCGCTCGGCGTCGGCTACGTAGCTAGCTGGCACGAAGTTGCGCGCAAACCGGGCGAAGATGTCCCCGACGCCGGACTGGCCTGCCTCGTATCCGTAGAGACCGCGGACGATCCCGCCGTCCACGACCCCGCACATGCCAGGAACCTCGGATAGCACCTTGCTGTTCATCACGTGGCAGGTTGACGTGCCCATGATCGCCAGCATCTGCCCTGGCCGCACGGCTTGCGCGGCGGGCGCGGTCACGTGCGCGTCCACGTTGCCCACGGCGACCGCGATCCCCGTCGGCAGGCCGGTCAGCGCCGCACCCCAGCGGGACAGCGTGCCCGCCGCGTCGCCTAGCTGCCCGATCGGGGCGGCGAGCTTGTCATCGGCGAAGCTGGCGAAGCCGGGGTTCAGCGCCGAGAGGAACCCCGTGTCCGGGTATCGCCCGTCCTGGTAGATGCCCTTGTACCCGGCCGTGCACGTGTTCCGGACGTAGGTGCCGCTCAGCTGCCAGATAATCCAGTCCGCCGCCTCGGCCCAGTGGTCCATCCGCTGGTAGATCTCGGGATCCTCCTCCAAGAGCTGCAGCGCCTTGGCGAATTCCCATTCCGAGGAGATCGCCCCGCCGTAGCGCGGCAGCCAGCTCTCCCCGCGCTCCCGGGCGGTCTGGTTGATCCGGTCGGCCTGCGGCTGCGCGGCGTGATGACGCCACAGCTTGACATACGCGTGCGGACGGCTCCGGTACTCGGGGAGCTCGCACAGCGGCGTTCCGTCCGCGAGGACCGGGAGGACCGTGCACGCGGTGAAGTCGGTTCCTATGCCGATAACGTCCGCCGGGGACACACCCGCCGACTTCAGGGCCGCCGGCACGACGCGCCGCAGCACGTCCAGGTAATCGGCGGGCACTTGCAGCGCCCAGTCCGGCGCGAGCTCGCCGCCGCCTGGCAGTTCGCGGTCGAGCACACCGTGCGGGTACTCGGCCACGGCCGTGCCGGCTTCCGCGCCGTCGCGAACGCGCACGACGAGGGCGCGGCCGGAGAGGGTACCGAAATCCACGCCGATTACGTACCGCTCACCACTCATGTTTTCCTCGTCCGTCTATGTGACCGGTAACAACGCGCCCCCATGGTTGCACGCTCCACTGCCCCCGTCAACGGTTACCGACGCGGAGGTTCGCGCTGCTCAGACCGGCGCCACTGAGCCGCGGACGATCAGCCGCGGTGCTATCGCTGCGGAGACCGGAGACACCGGAGAGACTGAAGAAACCGGAGAGACCCGAGAGATCGCGGCGGTGGCGCCCGGCGGCACGACAGGATCCTCGGAGTGGTGGATCGCGTCCATCAGCATGGTCACGCAGCGCACGCCCAGTTCGCCGAAGTCCTGGCGCACCGTCGTCAGCGGCGGCCAGAAATGCGCGGACTCCGGGATGTCGTCGAAACCGACGATGCTGACGTCGCGCGGCACGTCGAGCCCCGCCGCGCGGAAGGCGTGAATGAGCCCGAGCGCCATCTGGTCGTTGGACGAGAACACCGCGCTGAAGGGGAGCTCCATGCGGCCGCCGGACGCTCCGTCCCCGACGAGGACGCGGCCGATCTCGTAGCCCGAGTCGGCGGTCCAGTCGCCGTACAGCGGGGGAGACCACGGCAGTCCCGCCGCCCGCAGCTCGGCCTTGTACGCGCGCAGCCGCGATTGCGCGTCGTTCCAGTCCGGCGGGCCGGCCACATGGAGGATGCGCGTGTGACCTTGGCTGATGAGATAGCTGAGCACCATGCGGACGCCCGCCGCCTGGTCGATCGCCGCGACCGGGATGCCGCCCGCGCCGCGCGGCTCGCCCTGGGCGGCCACGATGGGGACGTTCATCGGCAGCGCGGCCAGCCGGGACAGCACGGAGGTCCGCGGGGCGACGATGGCGATTCCCTCGACGTTCTGGCTCAGCAGCTCCTCGATCGCCGCCGAGATCGCCCCCGGCGCGACGGACGCGAGGTGCGCCACGGTCGCGTAGTAGCCGCGCTCGCGCGCCGCGTCCTCGATCGCGCTCACGCTGCTCGCCGGGCCGTAGTGCGAACCGACCGCGGCCGCCAGTATCCCGATGGTCTGCGAGCGCCGCGTCGAGAGCATCCGGGCCGCCCGGCTGGGCCGGAACTGGAGCTCGCTCATCGCGGCGAGCACCCGGGCCTTCGTGACGTCGCGGATGCTCGGATGCCCGTTGAGGACGCGCGAGACCGTCTGGTGCGAGACGCCGGCCAGCCGCGCGACATCACGGATGCTCGCCGGACGGGGACGGGACGCGCCCCTGCCGTCGCGGCGCTCTACCGGCTGCTGCACTCGCTGTCCCTGCTGCACGCATTGAGCATCGCATATTCCGGCTGTTTCCACGCAGCGGCGCTGGCCGCCGCCGCGATCGGCGGCGGCGCGTTGTTAACGGTCACATTCCCCGGCCAACCTTCCCGTCAACGCCGTAGTGTTACCGGTAACAGACATGCGTAAGGAGGCCGACGATGGCTGATGACGCTGAACACGCTGATCCCGGCCTGTCCCCGCCATGAGCCGCGCGCCGCGACCGTGCGCGGACGAGGCCGCTGATCGCGCCGTCAGGGCCGTAGCCAAGCACTTCGCCGGCGTCGCCGTACGCCGCGATGTGACCGTTCATTTCCTGAGGAACCAGACGTGATGACCCCCTACCGGGACGTGGTATCGCCGGGACGCGTGGTGACCGTGTGGCTGTGGGACACCTGGGGTCCGGGCCGCCGCGGGCGCGGCGTGAGCGGCGACCGCGCGGCGGCACAGCGCGCCGCCGAGGAGTGCCTGAGCAGCGGCCACGCGGACGACGCCCGGGTGGAGGAGGCGCTCGCCATCCTCGCTCCGGCCCCTGTTTACCAGCGCACCGGGCAGGGCTGGCGGGCGCGCCGCGACGCCCTCGACCGTATCGTGTGGGAACCATTCATTTTATCCCGAACGGGCCGTCGGCGCCTGTACCCGGAAACCATGTTTCCCTATATTGGAAACGTAGTTACCGGTGTAGAGGAGCCCGCTATGCGCATGGACGACATGATCCTGGTGAGTATCGACGATCACATGGTCGAGCCGCCGGACATGTACAAGAACCACGTCCCGGCCAAGTGGGCCGGTGAGGCGCCGAAGGTGGTCCGCAACGAGCGGGGCGTGGACGAGTGGGTGTTCCAGGGGCAGAAGACCGCCACCCCGTTCGGCATGACGGCCACCGTCGGCTGGCCCCCCGAACAATGGGGCTTCAACCCCGGCGCCTATTCCGAGCTGCGCCCGGGCTGCTTCGACGTGCACCAGCGGGTGCGGGACATGAACGCCAACGGCGTGCTGGCATCGATGTGCTTCCCGACGATGGCCGGGTTCAACGCGCGCACCTTCCACGAGGCCCGCGACAAGGAGATCGCCCTTGTCATGCTCCAGGCCTACAACGACTGGGCCATCGATGAGTGGTGCGGCGCCTACCCCGGCCGGTTCATCCCGCTGGGCCTGGTCCCGATGTGGGACGTGGAGCTGGCCGCCGAAGAGGTGCACCGTCTCGGGCGGAAGGGCTGCCGTTCCATCAGCTTCCTGGAGACCCCGCACGTCCAAGGGTTCCCCAGCTTCCCGTCCGGCTACTGGGACCCGATGCTGCAGGCGCTGTGTGCGGAGAACATGGTGCTGTCGCTGCACATCGGCGCCGGGTTCGATGTGATCAAGCGGCCGGCCGAGGCACCGGTTGACCACCTGATGGTGCTGGCCTGCCAGATCAGCGCGATCACCGCGCAGGACCTGCTGTTCGGCCCGACGCTGCGGAAGTTCCCCGACCTCAAGGTCGCCCTGTCGGAGGGCGGCATCGGCTGGATCCCGTTCTACTTCGACCGGATCGACCGGCACGTCACCAACCAGGCGTGGCTGCACGACGGTGAGGACTTCGGCGGCAAGCTGCCGAGCGAGGTGTTCCGCGAGCACATCCTGGCCTGCTACATCACCGACCCGTCGGGCCTGCTGCTGCGCGACCGCATCGGCACCGACATCATCGCCTGGGAGTGCGACTACCCGCACACCGACACCACCTGGCCGCAGTCGCCGGAGTTCGCCTGGAACGAGCTCAAGCAGGCCGGCGTCCCCGACGATGAGATCCACAAGATCACCTGGCAGAACGCCTGCCGGTTCTTCGGCTGGGACCCCTTCGAGCACACTCCGAAGGACCAGGCCACGGTCGGCGCGCTCCGCGCCCAGGCCCGCGACGTAGACACCACCCGCATGCCCCGCGAGGAATGGCGCAAGCGCAACGAAGCCGCCGGCATCGGCATCTTCTAGCCGCACTTCTCGCGGCGATCTGGGGCGATCGTCCGTTTTGTCGGTGGGTGGTGACACAGTGTGGGCATGCCTACTACATATGTGTATGACCGTGAACGGCTGTCCAGGCTCATCCACGAACAGTTCGGGGTTGTCAGCCGGAGCCAGGCGCTCGGCTGCGGGCTGAGCCGCAGCTCGATCGATCACTTGATCCAGCCCGGTGGCCGGTGGAACCGCATGCTACCGGGCGTCTATGCGACCACCACCGGAACCAGCACGCCGGACCAGCGGGCCATGGCGGCGCTGCTGTACGCCGGTCCGCTGAGCGTGATCACCGGGGCCGCCGCGGTCCGGCGGCACGGTCTGCGCTGCGCGGGTCTGAACGAGGTCGATGTCCTCGTGCCGGCGGACGTGCGGCGGCAGGGCACCGGCTTCGTGCGCGTCATCCACACCTCGCGCATGCCCAAGGAGTTCTGCACGGCCGACCAGATACGGTTCACGGCCCCGCCCCGCGCGGTCGCCGACGCCGCGCGCGGCATGAACCGGCTGAGCGACGTGCGGGCGGTGGTCGCCGAGGCGGTGCAGCGCGGCCGCCTCGATCTCGCTTCCCTGGTGACGGAGCTGACCGAGGGACCCTCCGCCGGCTCGCGCCTGTACCGTGCCGCCCTCGGCGAGATCGCCGCAGGTGTCCGGTCCGCCGCCGAAGCCGATCTCAAGGACCTGATCGACGCCTCAGACCTGGAAAAGCCGGTGTACAACCCGCGGCTGTTCGCGGCCGACGGCACATTCCTCGGCATCCCTGACGCGTGGTGGCAGCGGGCCGGCATCGCCGCCGAGGTCGACTCACTCTAGTCTCGTCGATTGCGCAATCGGCTCGGCGCCAGGCCCGCGAGCGCGGTCGCCGTGCAGGCGGCGGCCAAGGTCCTGGGCGTTCACCCGGATGGCCCGCGCCAGGAGAAAGCGTTCGGCGCCCTCGTGCACGTCGGATACGGCTCCGGGTGGGGACTCGCCCGCACTGTCCTCGGCGGCCTCGGACTGTCCGCGCCCGCCGCCGCAGTGGTCCACATGGCCGCGCTGTGGGCGGCGGAGCAGGTCACGCTTCCCGCGCTTGGCGTGATTCCCCCCATCACCCGGCAGGCGGCCGGGGACATCGCCGTCGAAGCGTGGAACTGCCTCGCGTACGCGGCCGTCACCAGCGTCGTCTACGAGACGCTGTCCGAGGCGATCGACCGCGGACGCTGAGCGGATATCGGCCGGCCCCATCGAGCCGCCCAGCCGGCCGGCGTGCCCCGGCCGGCTGGGCCCGTCCCCCATGAGCCCCGCACCGGGCGAGGATCGAGCGGCCGTACTCGCCTGAACGAGCCCGAGCCCGAGGCCGGGGTCACGCCCGGATGATCAGGGCGTCGCCCTGCCCGCCTCCGCCGCAGAGGGCGGCAGCTCCTGTGCCGCCGCCGCGCCGGCGCAGCTCCAGCGCCAGGGTCAGGACGAGCCGCGCGCCGCTCATCCCGACCGGGTGGCCGAGGGCGATCGCGCCGCCGTTGACGTTCACCCGCTCCAAGCCGATCCCCAGGTCCCGCGCCGACGCCAGCATCACCCCCGCGAACGCCTCGTTGATCTCCACGAGGTCCAGGTCCGCGACGCCGAGCGTCCCGTCGCGCCGCAGCGCGTCACGGATCGCGCCAGCGGGCTGCAGCAGCAGCGACGGGTCCGGGCCGGCCACGGTCCCGTAGGCGCCGATCTCGGCCAGGGGAGTCAGCCCGGTACGTTCGGCATAATCTTTGCTCGCGACGACGACGGCGCACGCTCCGTCCGACAGCTGCGACGCGGACCCGGCGGTGATCGTGCCGCCCTCGCTGAACGCGGGCGGCAGCCCGGCCAGCCGCTCGGCGGTGGTGCCCGGCCGCACGCCCTCATCGTCTTCCACCGTCACCTCACCGTTGCGGCCGGCGATCGTGACCGGCACGATCTCCTCGGCCAGCCGCCCCGCCTTGCTGGCGGTCGCGGCCCTGGCGTGGGAATCCGCGGCGAGCGCGTCCTGGTCCTCCCGGCTGATCCCGAATCCCGCCTGGTAGCGCTCGGTCGCCGCGCCCATCGAAACGCCGTCGAACCCGCACACGAGCCCGTCCCTGTCGAGCGCGTCAAGGAACACCGCGTCGCCGTACTTGATGCCGCGCCGGGCGCCGGGCATCAGGTGCGGCGCGTTGGACATGGACTCGGTGCCACCCGCCACCACCACCTCGGAGTGCCCCGTCATGATCTGCTGCGCGGCCTGCGCGATCGCGGTGAGCCCGGACAGGCACAGCTTGTTGACCGTGGTCGCGGGCACGCTCATCGGGATCCCGCCGCGGACGGCGGCCAGCCGGGCCGGGTTCGGCCCGACCCCCGCCTGGATCACGTTCCCCATGATCACCGCGTCCACCTGCTCCCCGGTGATCCCCGCCCGCTCCAGGGCGGCGGCGATCGCCCGGCCCGCCAGCTCCGGCGCGGACAGCGGGGACAGCGCGCCGAGAAGCTTGCCGACCGGCGTGCGCGCTCCG
Organism: uncultured Actinomycetota bacterium; assembly: GCA_963771985.1. Lineage (GTDB taxonomy): Bacteria > Actinomycetota > Actinomycetes > Streptosporangiales > Streptosporangiaceae > Trebonia. Next base: position 313,062 of record CAVYVO010000016.1, read on the forward strand.
GCGACGAGTACAGGCTGTGCCACGGGCTTTCTCCTTTTTATTTGTCCGAACGGTCGCGGCTGACTCCCCGGACCGACCGGACGAGCAGCTGTGCGACGTCGCTGCCTCCGGTGGGACTTAGTATCACCCGGAAGATACTAAGTATCGCTAATGCTGACAAGTGGCGTCATCCTGCGAAAACAGGAAGGATGAGCGGTGATGAGCAAGCCATCGGCCCGTGACCGGCTCGCGCAGGCCGCCTTCGACCTGTTCGACGAGCGCGGGTTCGAGCAGGCCACGGTCGACGACATCACCGAGCGGGCCGGGCTGGGGCGGGCCACGTTCTTCCGGCACTACCGGTCCAAGGACGACGTGATCTTCCCCGACCACGACCGGCTGCTCGGACAGCTCAGGGAGCGCTTGCAGACCACCAGCCACCACACCGCCCTGGCCGCCGTCGCCGACGCCGCCCGCCTGGTGCTGCTGCACTACCTCGACGAGGGGGACCTCGCCAGGCGCCGGTACGCGCTGACGAGCACCGTGCCCGCCCTGCGCGACCGGGAGATCGCCACCGTGGCGCGCTATCAGCGGCTGTTCCGCGAGTTCGTCGCCGGGTGGACGGGCGCGTCGGCCGAGCCGGCCCTGCTGCGCGCCGAGCTCACGGCCGCGGCCGTGGTGGCCGCCCACAACCACGTGCTGCGCCGCTGGCTCCGCGCGCAGGCCGCCGACCCGGTCGCCGAGTTCGATGACGCGATGCGGGTGGTCACCGGCCTGTTCACCGCGCCCGCGGCGGCCGGATCTGGCGCGGCCGCGGGCGGTCACGGCACTACGATCGTCGCGTTCCGCACCGGGCAGGACCTGGACGCGCTGCTGACCGCCCTCCAGCGCCTGACCGAAGAACCGGCCGAGTCGTGACGACCACTGAAGGAGTCCCCGCATGCCCGAATACAGTGCTACCGCCGACGTCTGCGACGAGTTCGGGGCGGCCGCCGCCGTCTGCTCGACTCAGTTCCGCCATTACGGTTTCCTGCGCCGGTTCTCGGGGCGGGTAGCGACGCTGCGCTGCTTCGAGGACAACGCGCTGGTACGCGCGACGCTGGGCGAGCCCGGCGACGGCCGCGTCCTGGTCGTCGACGGCGGCGGCTCGCTGGGCACCGCGCTCATGGGGGACAACATCGCCGACCTCGCGCTCGCCAGCGGGTGGGTGGGCGTGATCATCAACGGCGCCGTCCGGGATGTCGCGCAACTGCGCGAGACGGACCTCGGGATCCTCGCCCTGGGCTCGAACCCGCGGCGCAGCGGCAAGGCGGGAGCGGGCTCCGTAGGCGAACCAGTCACCATCGGCGGTGTGACGTTCAACCCCGGCGACCTCGTCTACGCCGACGAAGACGGCGTCGTCCTCCTGCCCGGAGAAAATCCTCCGGGCTCTTAGCTTGCCGTTAACCTGTCTGTTTTGCCTTTTCTCTGGGGGGCTCTTGGCCGGCCTGCGTTTCCCCGGGCTGGCCTTCGCGTGCCATCAGCCCACCCTGACCACACACCCCCTGCGGCCCCCGGGCCACATGCGGCACAGCGGGTGAGCCCGCCGGAGCCCGATGCCGACTGGCATAACCCATGATCACGAAAACATTATTCATGAAGTAAATAATTCATCCTATACGTACGAAAAAGATTCGTGATCATGAAACGGCCCGCACCGGCAGCCCCGTCCGCAACGGAGGTCACACCAGGCACCCCCACGGGACGGCGCAGGGCCCCGGCGGCCTCGCGGCTAGCGGCTCGCTGCCACACACCGTGAACAGTCAGAGCTTAAATAACGAGCTTAGGCTGCGTGTATGGGACAGATCCGAGTAGGCACGGCGGGATGGACGGACAAGACGCTGATTGACTCCGGCTGGTACCCGCCGGAGGCGGACAACCCGGAGCGGCGCCTGCGGTTCTACGCCAGCCAGTTCCCGCTGGTCGAAGTGGACTCCAGTTACTACGCGCTGCCCGCCGAGCAGACGGCGACGACGTGGGCGGAGCGCACTCCCGGCGGGTTCACCTTCGACATCAAGGCGTTCAGCCTGTTCACCCAGCATCCCACCCCGGTGAAGGCGCTGCCCGTCGACCTGCGGGAGGCCGCGGCCAAGTCGGGCAAGGACCGGGTCTACCTCAAGGACGTAGACCCCGAGGTCACCGGCCAGGCGTGGGACAGGTTCCTCGCCGCGCTCGAGCCGCTGCGCGAGGCGGGCAAGCTGGGCTCGATCTTGCTGCAGTTCCCGCCCTGGTTCCCGATCTCCCGGGCGAACAAGGACTACATCGTGGCGTGCGCGCGGCGGGTCGCGCCGCGGCGGGTATCCGTGGAGTTCCGCAACCGGACCTGGATGACCTCGGACAACCAGAAGGAGACCCTGGACTTCCTGGCCGAGCACAATCTGCCGTACGTGTGCGTCGACGAGCCGCAGGGGTACCCGAGCTCCATCCCGCCGGTGCTGGCCGCCACCAGCGACCTGGCACTGATCCGCATGCACGGCCACTCGGACAAGTGGGACAGCAAGAGCATCAGCGAGCGGTTCGGCTACCGCTACTCGGAGAAGGAGATCGACGAGTGGGCCGCGAAGATCAGCGACCTGGCCGCGGACGCCGTGCAGACCCACGTGGTGTTCAACAACTGCTACCGCAACTACGCCCAGGTCAACGCCCGGCAGCTCACCGAAAAGCTGCCTGTCTAGGGGCCTGCCAGTACCCGGAACGACAGGCTCTCCCGCACCGCCCCGGTCCCCGGTTCCATAGATGGTGCTTGGACCGCTATGAGAGAAGGGGCATCGATGGAATACACGCGACTGGGCACCTCGGGCCTTAAGGTCAGCCGCATCACGCTGGGCTGCATCAGCTTCGGGGACACCTCACGCGGGTTCAACCAGTGGGCGCTGAACGACGAGCAGGCCGAACCTATTTTCCGGCAGGCCGTCGAGCTCGGGATCACCTTCTGGGACACCGCCAACGCCTACGGCTACGGCATCGACGACGAGCTCGACGCGGCCTACCGCGCGAAGTACCGCCGCTACGCCCCGAGCATCGTCGACTCGATCCTCACCCCGCGGGCCCGGTCGGCCGCCGTGCGGCTCGTGCCCCGCTGAGCTGAGGACCTCAGGCCTGGCGGGCGGCCAGGTTGGCGTGACAGGCATGGAGGCTGCGGCGCAGCCGGAAGATCTCCTCCGCGGAAAGGCCGGTGACCATCTCCGCCTCCAGCGCGGCGACCCGGTCCCGGTAGCGGTCGAGCAGGTCCCGGCCCGCCACGGTCAGGGCCACGACCAGCCGCCTGCGGTCCGCCTGGTCGCGGTGCCGTTCGATGAGGCCCCGCCCCTCGAGCGCGGTGATCATGTCGGCCATGGACTGGTTCGTCACGAACGAGTTCCGGGCGAGCTGTGCGGCGGAGAGATCGGGATGGCGCTCCAGGACGGTCAGCGCGGTGTACTGCAGGGCAGTCATCCCGGCGGGACGCAGCAAGCTGTCCAGGCGCGAGCGGACGACGAGCTCGACCTGCTTGATGAGGTAGAGCAGCATGGGCCCGGCCGCGCCGGTACCGCCCCGCAGCGGGGGGTCGTCCCGGGCATGCTCCTCGCTATACAGCGTCATGCCCGGGGCCCCGAATCTTCAGCATCTGCTAAGGGTATAGACACCTCACTGTGGCGCCGGTCAGGGGACCTGGGCGGAAGCGGGTGAACCGGGCGGGCCCCAGGTTGAGGCCGCGGGCCACACGCTCGAGGCTGCCCGTGCCGGCTGACGTCACCCCAGTGCCCGGTGCTCACGCGGTGGCCGATGGCCATGACGCCCGCGATGAGCTCGGCCGGGCTGAAGTTGCAGTGCCCGACGCTGGCCACGTACGCCTGCCGCAGCAGGCCGCTGTCGCCGGCCGCGCGGACCTGGCGGGCGTAGTAGTTCTCCTGCTGGACCGGCACGAGCTGGTCCGAGATCGTGTGCAGGTCGAGTTCGGGCACCGCCAGGTGCCCCGTGGGGACCGAGGTCCGCGCCAGCGAGCGCACCGCGGCGGGATCGGCCGTGATGTCCGCGTCGGCCGTCAGCGTGCTCAGGTCGCCGCGGAGGCTGAGCCCGGCCGCCTGGTAGAGCGCCGTGACCTCTTTCCGGTAGGGGGACCGGGCCAGCACCCGGGCGAAGTTCACGCCGCTGGTCCAGGTCGCGCTGCCGCCCGCCGCCTGGTCGATGGCCGGCCGTCCGCTCTCGATGAAGTCGAGCGTGCTGAACGATCCGGTGAACTCCACCTCGTACTGGGCGGATTCCTGGGCGGCCGGGTCGCTCGCGGGCGGCGGGGCGGCCTGGCTGGCATCCCAGGCAGGCACGTTGATGAAAGCCATCGCGAGCGCCAGCCGCGCCCGCCCGGCGGCGCTCAGCTGGGCTTTCGCCGCGGCGGCCTGTAGCGTCGCGGCCGTGGCGAGTGCCTGGGCGGTGCCCGGGAAGCGGACAAGCTGCACTTGCTGGCCGGGCAGCAGGAGCTGGGCCAGCGCGTACTCGCCGTCGAGCTGGTAGTTGTTCAGGTTGATCGCCCCGGCGACGATGCCGCAGGTCGTGAGCGCGCCGTCGATGCGTCCCGCGCCGTCTTGCGCCTCGAGCGCGCTGACCAGCCCGCCCATCGACGTGCCGAACGCCAGCACTTGCTCCGGCTTACCGGGCAGCACCGTGGTCTCGACCGCGTGCAGGGTCTGGAACTGGTCGCGGATCGCGCTGTCCAGTGCCCACAGCGAGCCGTTCGGGTCATAGGACGAGCCGGCCAGCGCGTAGCCGCGCGCCAGCAGCGCCGCCGCCGCCGCCGGGTCCGGAGCATCCGCGGGGGTCAGGGTGCCGAAGCCGTGGCTGTACAGGAGCAGCGTCCCGTTCCACTGGGCCGGCAGGTCCGCTACCCACATCGCGCCGTCGGCCAGGGTCCCCGTGAAGTGCGTGCTCGATGGCGCGGCCGAGACGGCCGCCGGCGCGGCCATGGAAATACCCAGGGCCGCCGCCGTCGCGACCAGGCCCGCCCGCATTGTCGCTGTCAGGGATCTCACGTCCACCTCCTCGTGGTCGGCTGAATGTGAATCGTGTCACGCTCACGGCCAGATGTACAGGATTCCTGATCATCTTCCGAGCCATCTCTTTTCCCGCCCGTTCCACCGGCTCACCTCGCGTCCGCCCGATCCCCCTCCCGTTCCACCCTGCGGGGGGATGTGACCGCGCGGGCGGCGCTCTAGCGTCATAGCTCCACGAGCGCCCCGAGGGAGCGTGGTGAGATGAGCGATATCGCCAGGACCGCGGCTGAGCTGGTGTGCCATGGCAAGGGCATCCTCGCGGCGGACGAGAGCCTGTCCACGGTGAACGGACGCCTGGCCGGGGCCGGAGTGGTGCCCACTCCGGGGAATCGCCGGGCGTACCGCGAGATGCTCGTGACCACCCCGTATCTGGCCGAGGGGGTGAGCGGGGTCATTCTCTGCGACGAGACCTTCCGGCAGGCCACGGGCAACGGCCGAACGTTCCCCGAGGTGCTGGCCAGCTGCGGGCTCCTGCCCGGCATCAGGGTGGACACCGGCACGCGGCCGCTCGCCGGCGCGCCCGGTGAGCGGGTGACCGAGGGGCTGGACGGGCTGCGGCAGCGGCTCGCGGAGTACGCGTACCTCGGCGCGCGGTTCGCCGCGTGGCGGGCGGTGTTCGTGATCGGCGACGGCAGCCCGTCGTGGCCGGCGCTGCGCGCGAACGCGCACGCCCTGACCCGGTACGCGTTGCTGTGCCAGGAAGCCGGCCTGGTCCCGGTCGTCGGGCCCGAGGTGCTCATGGGCGGCGCGCACTCGATGGAGCGCTGCGCCGCCGCCACAACGGCGGTGCTGTTCAGCCTGTTCGCGGAACTGCAGGACTACGAGGTGGCGCTGGACGCGCTCGTGCTCAAGCCGAACATGGTCGTGCCGGGTTCCGCCGCGCGCGAGACCGCCGCCCCGCGGGAGGTCGCGGCACGGACGGTGGAGGTGTTCACCGGGATCGTTCCGGAGCGGGTAGCGGGCATCGCGTTCCTGTCCGGCGGCCAGTCCCCTGAGGCGGCGACCGCGAACCTGGCGGCGCTGCAGCACGTGGCCGCGCCGTGGCCGCTGACGTTCTCCTTCGGGCGGGCGCTCGTCGACCCGGCGCTGGTGGCCTGGGGCGGCGATCCGCGGCGGGCCGGTGCCGGGCAGCGGGCGCTCGCCAACCGGGTGGCCTGCAACCTCGCCGCCCTGCGCGGCGGCTACCGCCCCGCGGACGCGCGCAACTACGCGCTCGCCTAGCTGAGGATTAATCGGGCTGCCGTGCCGGCCATCGCTTGATTCGTGCCACATTTTTTGCCAAACTTCATGGCATGGCGACAACGATCGAAGAACTCATGAAGAGCGCGGTGGACGCGCGGCGGGTGGCCCAGAACGCGATCGCGCTGGCAGTGCGGGAGGCCCGGGCCGCCGACTGGTCCTGGGACAGGATCTCAGCAGCCCTCGGCGGCACGCCGAATGGCGAGACACTGCGCCGGAACTTCGGCGGCGAGACGTAACGTCGGCCGCACGGGCACGGTCGCTGTGACGGTGGTGCCCAGCCCCGGCCGGGATGTGACGGTGAGGCGTCCGCCGACGAGTTCCGCCCGCTCGGTCATGCTGTCCAGGCCGTAGGAGGTCCCGCTGTCCGGCCGTGCGCCGACGTCGAATCCCTGCCCGTCGTCCGTCACGCGCAGCTGCGCGCTGGAGGCGTCACACCGCAGCTCAACCTCCGCCTGGGTGGCTCGCGCGTGCTTGACCACGTTCTGCAGGGCCTCCTGGGCGATCCGGTACAGGGCGATCACGACGTGCTCAGGCAGCCGGCATTCGGTGCCGGTGACGCGGACGCTCACCTGCCCGATCGAGCGGGCCAGGCTGGTCAGCGCGTCGGCGAGCCCCAGGTCATCGAGGACCGGCGGGCGCAGGCCGGCGATCGCCGCGTGGGCCTCGTCCAGCGTCAGGTCCGTCAGCTCCCTGGCGCGGGCCAGCTCGCTCGCCGCGATGCCGGGGTCGCCGCGAACCGCGTCGGCCGCCGCGTCCAGATGGAAAGCGAGGCTGACCAGCCGCTGGGTGATCCCGTCATGGATGTCGCCGGCGAGGCGGCGGCGTTCGGCCTCCTGGGCCGCGATCACCTGTTCGGCGAAACGCTCCGCGGCCTGTTCCCTGGCGGCCAGCCGCCGGTGCAGCCGGGCCTGGTGCACGGCGCCCGCGACCAGGCTGCCGATCGAGGTGAGCAGCCGCACGTCCCTGTCGGTGAAGTCGCGGCGCTGCCTGGTGTGCACGTTCAAGACCCCGACCAGCCCCGTCGGGCGGCTCTCCATCGGGACCGACACCATCGACGTATAGTCCTGGCCGCCCAGTTCCGGGAAGTAGCGGTAGCGCGGGTCCGCCTCCTTGCCCGCGGTGATGACCGCGGGCTTGTGATGGCTGGCGACCCAGCCGCTCACGCCTTCCCCGACGGGGAGCTGGATCCGGCCGACCTGGTCCTCGAACGGAGGCGTCGCGCCGGTCAGCGTCAGGGCCCCGCCGCTGTCGTCGAGGACATGCACGAAGCACACGTCGGTAGCGGTCGCCTCGACGATGAGCCGCGCGACGCTGGCGGCGAGCGGCCCGAGCTCAGGGCCCGCGGAGATCGCCTCGATGATGCCGACCAGCAGGGTGTTTTCCCGCTCCGGATCCGCGAGGCCGAGCGGGCGGCTCACTGGAACAGCCCTTCCCGCAGCGCGGCTGCCACGGCGCCGGCCCGGTCGCTGACGCCGAGCTTGCGGTAGATGGCCCGCGTGTGACTCTTCACCGTCTCGTCCCCGATCACCAGCCGGCTGGCGATCGCCCGGTTGGACAGGCCCGCGACCATGAGGCCGAGCACCTCGCTCTCCCGCTGGGACAGGCCCAGCCGTGCCCCGGGCCAGAACTCGCCGCTGTCCAGCCGCGCCGCGTGGGTAGCGACCCGGGCCGCCATCGTGGCGTTCGACAACGGTCTCCCCGGCGTGCACCTGCTCAAGCGACCTGACCAGTTCCTCGCCGGTAACCCGCTTGAGCAGGTAGCCGGACGCGCCGGCCCGCAGCGCCTGAAAGAGATACTGCTCGTCATCGTAGACGCTGAGTAGCAGGACCCGGCAGCCGGCGTCATGCTCGGTCAGCCGCCGGCACAGGTCCAGGCCGCTGGAGCCGCGGAGCCGGACATCGCACAGCACGACGTCCGGAGCCAGCGCGGCGACGACCGGCAGGGCCTCTTCGGCGCTGCCCGCCTGGCCGACTACCCGCACGCGCCCGGCGAAACGCGCCAGCATGGCCTTCAGCCCCTCCACGACCATCTCATGATCGTCGACCAGGACGACGCGCACGGGCCGGCTCTCCATGACTGAACACGATAAGTGGCTGTGCGGGCTACGGCCAGCGCCGCCCAGTCCCCCCGCAATCCCCCCGTGCGGGGGATTCGTCCAGGAACGGCAGATACGTACCGTGACCGCATGCCGCACAAGCTATTGCGTATGCACCGGACGGGCGCCTCGCCGACCGTGGACGAGCGGCCGGTGATGCTCGCGATCGCCGGCGACAGCGCGGCAGGCAAGACGACGATCACGTCCGGCCTGGTCCGGGCCCTCGGCGAGGACCAGTGCACGGCCGTGTGCGTGGACGACTACCACCGCTACGACCGGGCGGAGCGCGCGGGCCTCCCGTTCACGGCCCTGCACCCCGACTGCAACTACGTCGACATCATGGAGCAGCAGCTCCAGCTGCTCGCCACCGGCCACCCGATCCTCAAGCCCGCCTACGACCACCGGACCGGCCAGCTGACCCGGCCCGAGTACGTCGAGCCCAGGCGGTTCGTCATCGTCGAGGGCCTGCTGCCGCTGCACACCAAGCTCGCCGCCGCGTGCTTCGACGTCACCGTCTACCTGAACCCGCCGGAGGAGATCCGCCGGGAGTGGAAGATCAGGCGGGACACTGCCAAGCGCGGCTACACCAGGGAGCAGGTGCTTGCTGAGCTGGACCGCCGCGAGCCGGAATCGGCGGCGTTCATCCGCCCGCAGCGCCGGCGCGCCGACATCGTCGTCCGGTTCGCCCCGGTCGAGCAGCGCCACGACCCGCCCGGCACGCCGCTGTCGGCCGAGCTGCTGCTGCGTCCGACCATCCGGCACCCGGACCTCAGCGCTGTCCTCGCGGCAAGCGGCGAGTCCATGCACCTCAAGCTGACGCGTGACGAAGACGGCCGGCCCGTGGACGCGCTGCACGTCCACGGGTACGTGCCGAGCGAGGACAGCTGGCTGCTGGAAAAGGCCATCTGGGCGGGGCTCGGCGCGCGGACGGAACTGCCCGGCATCCTCGGCGAGCTCGACGGCGGCCAGCGCAGCGAGCCCCTGGCGGTCACCCAGCTTCTCCTGCTGTACCACCTGACCGAAGCCGCCCGTTAGGAAAACCCGCTCGGGTCGATCGCGCAATCGACCCGTCGCCCGGCGGGATTTCTGCTCAGATTGTGAGACGGCGCGCGCCGGCGAGCCGGGCGCGCAGCCAGTCGCACCAGGCGTTGACGCCTTCCCCGGTGCGGGCGCTCACCTGGACAACCGTGGCGGCGGGGTTGACCGCGCGCAGGCTGGCGAGGAAGCCGTCCATGTCGAAGCCCAGGTAGGGGAGCAGGTCGATCTTGTTGACCACCACCAGCTCGCACGACCGGAACATCACCGGGTACTTCAGCGGCTTCTCCTCGCCCTCGGTGATCGCGTAGACCATGGCGCGGGCGTGCTCCCCGACGTCGAATTCGGCGGGGCAGACGAGGTTGCCGACGTTCTCGATGAGCACCAGGTCGAGCTCGTCCAACGGCAGCCGGGGCAGGGCCGAGCCGACCATCGGCGCATCCAGGTGGCATTCGCCGCCGAATCCGTTCCCGGTGTTGATCAGCGCGATCTGCGCCCCGAACCCCGCCAGCCGGTCGGCGTCCAGGCTGGTCTCGATGTCGCCTTCGATGATGCCGATCCGGATCGAGTCCGCCATCCGCCGCAGGGTCTCGCGCAGCAGCGTGGTCTTGCCCGCGCCGGGTGAGGACATGAGGTTGACGGCGCAGACGCCGCTGGCGGCGAACCTGTCCCGGTTGGCGGCCGCGATCTTGTCGTTCTCGTCGAAGATCCGCTCGAGGACTTCCACCCGCTCGGGCCCGGTCTGGTAGCCGGAGTGATCCCCAGGACCATGCGAATGGTCACCGGGACCGGAGTGGGAATGCTCGGTCCCGTCGTCGTGGCGGTGGAAACGTCCCATCAGCTCTCCGACCCTTCGTCCGGCTCCCCGGCCAGCTCAAGCGACGTGATCAGGAACTCCTCGCCGGAGATGACCTCGGTGTCGAGACCGCCGCAGGCACGGCAGGCGAACACCGGCAGGTCGCCGACGTCGGCGACGTGGCCGCACGCCCGGCACCGGACGCGGACGGGGACCGCTTCCACGTCGATCCGGGACCCGGCCAGCGGCGTCCCCTCGCTGACCAGCTCCCAGCAGTAGACGAGTGTGTCCGGCACGACCTGCCGGAGCTGTCCGATCTGAATGTGGATGACGCTGACCGGCCGGCCCGCGGCATGCCGGCTGGCGATCTGCCCTATCGACCCGCACAGGGACAGTTCGTGCATCCGGTCACCCCCGATCGCCGTCGAGCCGCGCGCTGCTGCTGAGGGCCTGAGCGTACCTCGGAACGCCGCTACCGCTGCAAGGCCTGCGAACTGGCCGCGTTCCTGACGGCTTCCATGGCGGCGGCCTCGTGCGGCGTCCGGGGCCGGGCACCCAGGCCGAAGAACCCGCCCTCGTTGTTCGCGTCGGCGACTACCGCGGCGATCTCGGTGAGGAACTCGCCGAAGCCCGCCACCTCGGCCGGCGCCTTCCGGGTGAGGATGGCGGCGGCCGAACGGATCGCCTCAAGCGCGGGACCCTCGTACTCGGCGTATCCATCGCCCGCTCGCAGGCCGGTGGTGAAGGTGCACGCGGCCGCGAGCTCGCGGATGAACCGCCTCGGGTGCGCGGTGCTGGCCTCGCGCACCTTCCTGATCAGCGCGTACATCTCATCGGCGTCGACGACGCCCTCGGCGAGCGACACGAGCACCCCCGACGCCATCATCGCCCGCTGCAGCGTCGCCCATTCACCGGCGGTGAAGTCCGCCTCGCCCGGGCCTTCGTACGCGCTCCTGCCGTCTCGCAGTACCTGGAAGCCCACCTCGGTCAGCATGGCGGGAATGCTGTGCGCGGCCTGCGTGCGCCGCGCCCGCGTCTGCTCCGGCAGCTGGTCCCACGGCAGGAGGTCCGGGCGCGCGGGGAAGTCCGCGCTGGGCGGGCGCGGCAGCATGTAAGCCGCCTGCCCGGTGAGCTGGCGTTCGTGTTCCAGCTGCGCCAGCAGCCGCGCTTCGTCTTCGGTGAAGGTGAAAACGGGCGCCGGGCCGGACGCCGGGACCATCAGGCAGCCGATCGCCGCCAGCCGCTCGCCGACCAGCCGCGCCTGCATCCGGCCGGCCTCCTTCAGCTCCTCCGGCAGCTCCTGCCACGGGAGCGGCCAGGGGCCGCTGGCGGTCAGCTCGCCGTTGCCGGCCGCGGCGGCCGCCGCCCGGTTCGCGTGGATGGCCTGGGCGAGATGCTCGGTGACCTGGGCGGCGGTGTAGTCGGCGAGGCTGTCGATGATGCGGTCCTGGGCGATCATCCGGACCTTCATCCGGCCGCACTCGTAGAGGATGGCTTCGGCGTCCAGGAAGGTCTGCTCGGAGCGGCGGTCGGCGGCCCGGCCGAGCACGTCCTGCCCGACCATGATGACGATCATGAAGATCAGCTGCGCCAGCGTGGACAGGAAGGACATGAACAGGAACGGGTAGGGATCGAACCGCTGGACGCCGATCTCCGCCAGGCCGATCCAGGCGAGCTGGATTCCGGCCGCGGCGTAGAAGGCCCACATGCTGCCCAGCCGCTGGGTCAGCCAGGCCGCGATCTGGCCGTTGAGGCCCGTCGCGTGGTCGATGGCCTGCGGCGGCGGCCGCACCTGGTGCCCCTCGATCCACGGATGCGGGCTGGTATCCAGCAGGCTGACGCCGCGGCTGAGCGTCCTGTCGTGCCGGTCCAGGTGCGCCTGCAGGTCCGCGACTGACTGGAAGATCGCCTCGGCGCTCTCATACGTCTGCACCGCCCTGCGGTCGGCGGCCATCCCCAGCACCCGCTGCCCGACCAGGATCACCGAGCACAGCACCAGTTGCACCACGTTGTTCAGGAACAGCAGGAACGGGAACGGGTAAGGGTCCACCCGGTGCAGCGGCCCCCAGGTCGCGAGCAGCATCCACGCGCTGACGAGGACAAGCGCCACGTACAGGGCGGGCATCGAGCCCACGGCCCGGGTCAGGGCCGCCGCGATGGCGCCGTTGACGCCGACCTGCTCATCGGCGATCAGGACCGGCTGCTGCGGCAGATCAGCCGCCTGACTGACGCTACTCAATGGTCCTCCGGAGTGCGCAACCCGTAACCACATCGGGGAGTCTATGTGCCGGAAACAGGCGGTTCCCGCGCCATCGCGCCGGCGGCCGTGCGCGTTCCGGCCGCGAGGATTAGGCTCTGCGGCGTGGAGCGTCTGCTGGCCACGGTCGCGGTGGCCGTCGTCGTTTTCGCGACGACCAACGTCGATGACCTGGTCGTGCTCACCTTCTTCTTCATGGCGACCCGGGATGGCGGGCGGCTGCGCACCTGGCAGGTGGTCGCCGGGCAGGCGGTCGGCATCGCGGCCCTGACCGCTTCCGCCGCGGTCGCCGCGGTCGGCCTGCTGATCATGCCGGGCCGGTGGATCGGGCTGCTCGGCGTGTTCCCCCTCGCGATCGGGCTCTGGAAGCTGGCCGGCGCCATCCGCCGGGCACCTGGGCAGGACACCGCCGTGTCGGTGGTCTCCGGGCTGAGCGGTGTCGCCGTGGTCGCCGTCATCAACGGCGCCGATAACGTCACCATCTACACGCCGCTGCTCCGCAGCCTGGCCGCGAGCCAGGTCCTCATCACGCTCGCCGTGTTCGCGGCGATGATCGGCCTGTGGTGCGCGGCCGCTTTCTGGCTGGCCTCCCGGCTGGCCGCCATCGCCGCTATCCGGCGGCTCAGCCATCTCCTGGTCCCTGTCGTCCTGATCGCCATCGGCGCGATCATCCTCACGCGCTCGGCCATCGGATAGCGTCGGCGACGCCATCTGCGATAATCAAGCAAAACGTTTAGCCAAAGCACCGAAAGAGGCACACCGTGTCAACAGTGGCCCGGCTGCGCACCCTGGTGACGGTCGCGGACGTGGGCTCGGTACGGGAGGCCGCCAGACGCCTTACCGTGACCGAGTCCGCGGTGTCGGCCGCTCTCGCGGCCCTGGCCAAAGAGGTCCGCGTTCCCCTGGTCGAGCGGGACGGCCGCGGGCTGCGGCTGACCGCGGCCGGCCAGGCCTACGTCGGCTACGCGCGGCAGATCCTCGGCCTGCACGAAGAGGCCATGGCCGCCGCGCGCGCCGGGCAGGACCCGGAGCAGGGCCGGATCCGCGTGGCGGCCGTGACAACAGCGGGCGAGCGCCTCCTCCCGGACCAGCTCGCGTCGTTCCTCAGCGCGCACCCGCGCATTGACCTGAAACTCGAGGTAGGCAGCAGCGAGCGGATGTGGGCGATGTTCGCCGCGCACGAGGCCGACCTGATGATCGGGGGCAGGCCGCCGGCCCACATAACGGACGCGGTCATCAGGGCCACCCGTCCGAACCTGCTCGTCGTGGTCGCCTCCCCGGGCACGGCGGAAACCTTCGGCCTGACCACGACGCGGTGGCTGCAGCGCGAGGACGGCTCGGCGACGCGGGCGCACGGCGAGGCGCTGCTGGCCGGCCTCGAAGCGGACCCGCCGAGGCTGACGCTGGGCTCGAACGGTGCCGTGATCGCCTGCGCCGTGGCCGGCCTGGGCGCCACGCTGACCCCGCGGGAGGCGGTGCAACACCACCTCGACAAGAAAGAGCTCGTCGAGCTCCCAGTGCCCGGCACGCCGCTGCGCCGTCCCTGGCGCGCCGTCACGCACGAGCGCCCGCCCGCCGCGACGGTCCTCCTCGTCAGGCACCTGATCAGCCATGGGGGCTGGCGGACATTCAAACAATGAATCAAGTATTACGCAAAACACTTGATTGATCTCTAAGGCAAAGACCGCCCATCATGGAGGCAACCCTGATGAGGAGGCCGCGCAACATGGGACAACGCTGGAGCGCCGGAGTGCTGCAGTACGCCGAGATGGGCTACTGGCAACCGGACTACGAGCCGAAGCCAACGGACGTGCTCGCCGCGTTCCGCGTCACCCCGCAAAACGGCGTCCCGCCGGAAGAGGCGGGCGCCGCGGTCGCGGGGGAGTCGAGCACCGCGACCTGGACGGTGGTGTGGACCGACCGGCTCACCGCCTACGACCACTACCAGGGCAAGTGCTACCGGATCGACCCGGTGCCGGGCAACCCCGACCAGTACATCGCCTACGTCGCCTACGACCTCGACTTGTTCGAGGAAGGGTCGATCGCGAATATGTCCAGCAGCATCATCGGCAACGTCTTCGGCTTCAAGGCGCTCAAGGCCCTGCGCCTGGAGGACATGCGCATCCCGCCGCACTACACCAAGACGTTCCAGGGCCCTCCGCACGGCATCGTGATGGAGCGCGAGTACCTCGGCAAGTACGGCCGCCCGCTGCTCGGCGCCACCGTGAAACCCAAGCTGGGCCTCTCCGCGAGGAACTACGGACGTGTTGTCTATGAGGCACTAAGAGGCGGCCTCGACTTCACCAAGGACGACGAGAACATCAACAGCCAGCCGTTCATGCGCTGGCGCGACCGCTTCGTGCACTGCATGGAAGCGGTCAACAAGGCCCAGGACGAGACCGGCGAGGTCAAGGGCCACTATCTCAACGTCACCGCGGCCACCATGGAGGACATGTACGAGCGCGCCGACTTCGCCAAGGAGATCGGCAGCATCATCGTCATGATCGACCTGACCGTCGGCTACACCGCGATCCAGTCGATGGCCAAGTGGGCCAGGCGCAACGGCGTGCTGCTGCACCTGCACCGCGCCGGCCACTCCACCTACACCAGGCAGAAATCCCACGGCGTCTCCTTCCGCGTCATCGCCAAGTGGATGCGGCTGGCCGGCGTCGACCATATCCACGCGGGCACCGTCGTGGGCAAGCTCGAAGGCGACCCGCTGACCGTCAGCGGCTTCTACGAGACCCTCCGCTGCGACAAGGCCGAACCCGACCCGATCCGCGGCCTGTACTTCGAGCAGGACTGGGTCTCCACCCCCGGCGTCATGCCGGTCGCGTCCGGCGGCATCCACGCCGGCCAGATGCACCAGCTACTCGACCACCTCGGCGAGGACGTGATCCTCCAGTTCGGCGGCGGCACGATCGGCCACCCCCTGGGCATCGCCGCGGGCGCGACGGCCAACCGGGTCGCGCTCGAGGCCATGGTCAAGGCCCGCAACGAAGGCCGCGCCATCGCGACCGAGGGCCCCGAGATCCTCCGCGCCGCCGCCAAACGCAGCCGCGAACTCGACATGGCCCTGTCCACCTGGGGCGACGTGACCTTCACCTACGAGTCCACCGACACACCCGACCTGGTGGTGACCCCGTCATGAGAACCACCCAGGGCACGTTCTCCTACCTGCCCGACCTGACCGACGACGAGATCGCCAGCCAGCTGCGCTACGCGATCGGCAACGGCTGGGCCATCTCCGTCGAGTCCACGGCCGACCCGCGCCCCCGCAACAACCTCTGGGACATGTGGGGCCTGCCGATGTTCGACCTCCGCGACCCGGCCGGCGCCCTGCACGAGATCAACGAGTGCCGCGCCGCCTACCCCGGCCGGCACATCCGGGTGTCCGCGTACGACTCCAGGCACGGCCGCCAGACGACCGCGCTGTCCTTCATCGTCCACCGTCCCCCCGCCAACGGGACAGAGTGAACACCGCCCGCCAGGGCTTCGCGCTGCCGCGCCCCGGTTCCGGAGCTGCGGAGAACGGTCCCACTCCGGTTCCCGCCGCCCCCGAGCCCCTGCCCGATGACGCTTCCGTCGACTTGTCTTCCGAACGGAAGGTGGCGGCTGTCGACGAGGTACTCGACTCCCTGGACCGCGAGCTCGTCGGCCTCGTGCCGGTCAAGACGCGGATACGCGAGATCGCGGCGCTGCTGCTGGTCGACCGGGTGCGCGCCCGGTTCGGCCTGGCCGCGCAGCCGCCGAGCCTGCACATGTGCTTCACCGGCAACCCCGGCACCGGCAAGACGACGGTGGCGCTGCGGATGGCCGAGCTGCTGCACCGGCTCGGCTACCTGCGCACCGGCCACGTCGTCTCGGTCACCAGGGACGACCTGGTGGGACAGTACGTCGGCCACACCGCCCCGAAGACCAAGGACGTGCTCAAGCGGGCGATGGGCGGCGTCCTGTTCATCGACGAGGCCTACTACCTGTACCGGGCGGAGAACGAACGCGACTACGGCGCCGAGTCCATCGAGATCCTCCTGCAGTACATGGAGAACAACCGCGACGACCTCGTCGTCATCCTGGCCGGCTACACGGACCGGATGGAGACGTTCTTCGCCTCCAACCCCGGAATGAGCTCGCGGATCGCGCACCACCTGGAGTTCCCGGACTACACCCTCGACGAGCTGGCCGCGATCGGCGACCTGATGCTCGCCCAGCAGCGGTACCGGCTGTCGCCCGAGGCGGCCGCGGTGTTCCGCGAGTACCTGGCCAGGCGGATGACCCAGCCCCGGTTCGCGAACGCGCGCAGCGTCCGCAACGCCCTCGAGCGCGCCCGCCTCCGGCACGCCAACCGCCTGGTCGCCGCCTCCGGGACGCTGGGCAAGGACGACCTCATGCGCCTGGAGCCGGCGGACTTCCTCAGCAGCCGGGTGTTCGGCGCAGGAGAAGCCGCCCGCCACGACTCTCCCGCCGCCCGCCTCCCCGCCAGCAGCGACTCTCCCCGCCGGTTACCCACCCCGGCCTACTCACCCCGGCCTACTCACCCCCCGGCTTACCGCCCCCCCGCCCACTCCCCGCCCTGGCGGGCCGCCGCACCACCATCCTCATAGCTGTCTTTGAGACCGCCGTGCCATCCGATGACGCGGCAGCGGTGATCAGGCGCAGCGGTTTCGCGGACACACGCTGACGCCCGGCGCCATCCCGTGAACGTCCCGCCGGGCCGGCCGCGACGCCGGCGCCGCCCCGAGAACGCGCCGCCCCACCGAGCCGACCGGGACGTCCGCGACATCCTCATGCTGGCCCTTTCGGCGGCCCGCCGCGGGTCGGCTGGCAGGCGTCGGCGCCACTCCCGGCTGGGAACGAGGTCAGCAGCAGGGTATGTAATCAGCAAATTTCATACTTTATAGATATAAAATGGACATGAATTACTCTCATTATTACGAAAACTTGTTTTAGTATGAAGACTATTTATGCCTATAGGACGAAAAAGTTTCGTGATCATGATTTGGCATACGCTAAATACCCTGTGGGGGTATGTCTGGCTCGGCAATTCCAAAGCCTGGGCGGCGGCTTCACGGGCGATCGCGGAGTCTAAATGATCAAGATCCGACGTATTCGCGGGTATTGACACCTGTTTCGGCATCATGGGAAATTAACTGCACAGAAGTGATTACTTCGGGACAGTTGAATAGTCCTGAGGTTTGCGAGCCAGTCCGAAACGGCTGGCATTCCCGTGGCTAAATAGCTGAGATTCCCCTGCCGAAAAGTGGCGCCGCCGGAAGAGAGCAGGCATGACCACAGCGACCCAGACCAGGAACCAGCAGCTCCAGCACCAGGTAGAGGCCTACCACATCGAAGCGATCCCCGCGGACGCCCGGCACGGGAAGCCGTGGCAGCAGTTCGCATTCTGGTGGGGCGGCAACGTCAACGTATTCAACGTCGTGCTCGGCGCGGTCGTCGTGTCGCTCGGGCTGACGTTCTGGTGGGCGCTCATCGCCATCGCCGTGGGCACGATGGCCGGAGCCCTGCTGATCGCGCTGCACGCGACCCAGGGGCCCGTGCTCGGCGTTCCGCAGACCATCCAGAGCCGAGCCCAGTTCGGGTTCTACGGAGCCGCGTTCCTCTTCCCGGCCGTGCTCCTGCTCAACGTCGGGTTCATCGCCGCCCAGTTCGTCATTCAGGCCCAGTCCATGCAGGGCGTGGTCGGCTCCTTGTCGATCCCGGAATGGATCGCGGTCCTTATCGTGCCGTCGGTGGTGATCGGGATCTTCGGATACCGGTGGATTCACCGGGTCATGCAGGCCACCGCGGTCGTCGTCGGCGTGTCACTGGTGATCATGCTCGTGCAGGGCGTCAGGTACGGGGCGCTGCCGGCGCACGAGACGAGCATGTCCGCCCCGGCCGCCGGGCTGTTCCTGGCCGGCGTGGCACTGCTGGTGATCGACATGCTGTCCTATGGCCCGTTCGTCTCCGACTACGCCCGCTACCTGCCGGCCGACACGTCGGGGCGCCGCCTGTTCTGGGCCATCTACGCCGGCAACGTCCTCGCCACGTTCATCGCCTGCTCGATCGGCGCTTACCTCGCCGCGCTCCTGCCGTCGCTGTCGCCGGTTGCCGCCATCGGCAAGGTCGCCGGCTCCTGGGCGCTGATCATCATGGCGCTCAGCCTGGTCAACGCGGACACGGTCAACGCCTACACCGGCGCGTTCCAGGTCCTGGCGACCGCGAACATGTGGCGGCGGCTCAAGACCGCGTTGGTGACGCTGCGCGTCGTGCCGTTCGTCGCCGTCCTGGCCGTCGGCGCGCTGGTCGCGGTGCTTGGCTACCAGTCGTTCGTCGCCAACCTGACCAACTTCCTCGACGTCCTGCTGGTCATCTTCATCCCGTGGTCCGCGGTCAACCTGACGGACTACTTCGTGGTCCGCCGCGCCCGCTACGACGTCGCCGCGTTCTTCGTGTCCGGCGGCGTCTACGGGAACTTCGCCTGGCGCGGGCTCCTCGCCTACGCGATCGGCCTCGCCGCCGAGTGGCCGTTCGTCTCCCAGCCCGACTACACCGGCCCTCTGGTCAAGCCCCTCGGCGGCGCCGACATCTCCTGGGTCGTCGGATGGATCGTCGCGGCCGCCGCCTACCTGATCCTCGCCGCCCCTCAGCTGCGGGCGCGACGGCATGGAGAGCAGGCGCTGACCGGCCTACGATGAGGTGAGTGGACGTCTCCTTCGGTACCGTCTGGGAAGCTATCGCCGCGGAGCTGCCAGACGCCGCGGCGATCTCCGAGCCCGGGCGCGACTACACCTACGGCGAGTTCGAGGAGCGCTCCGCGCGGCTGGCCACCGCCCTGGCAGACGCTGGCCTCGGGCCGGGCGACAAGGTGGCCTGCTACCTGTATAACGGCGCCGCCTACTTCGAGGCCGTGTTCGCCGCGTTCAAAATCGGCGCCGTGCCCGTCAACGCCAACTACCGCTACACCCAGGGGGAACTGTCCGCGCTGCTGACAGACGCCGATGCTGCCGCCCTGGTCTTCAGCGGTGAGCTAGCGAGAAGCGTCACGCACGCCGCGCGCACGATCCCGGGTCTTCGCCTGCTGGTCCGGGCCGGCGCGGTCCCGGCCGGCGAGCCCGCGCCGGACGCGCCGGAACTCGCGGACCTGCTCGCGGCGAAGGCCCCGCGGCCCGCGCGGCCGCGGCCGGGCTCTGACGAGCTCTTCATGTACACGGGCGGCACGACGGGAATGCCGAAGGGGGTGATCTGGCGGCAGGGCGACCTCATGCGCTCCATGGCGCCGCGAGCCTTCGGGACGCTGGGCGTGTCCGGCCTGCCGCCGACGCTGGACGAGGCGGTCGCGCTCATCACGCGGGGACGAGCCGGCGGGCGGACGCCGGTCCTGATGCCCGTCGTCCCGCTCATGCACGCGACCGGGCTGTTCAACTCGATGGGCGCCCTGCTGGCCGGCGGCCGCGTGGTCCTCGTCCGCCATGGCCGGCTCGAACGCGCGGCATGTCTGGGAGACGGTGGCCGCCCAGCGGGTCCGCACCCTCGTCGTGGCGGGCAACGCGGTATGCCAGCCGCTCGCCGACGAGCTGATCGCCGCCGAGCGGGCGGGGAAACCGCATGACCTCAGCTCGCTTGAGTCGATCGTGAGCTCGGGCACCGCCCTGAGCGACCGGCTCAAGCGGGTCTTCCATGAGCGCGCCAGCGTGACCATCACCGACGCCCTCGCCGCGAGCGAAGGGGGCCCGTTCGCGTTCGCGGTCACCTCCTCCGTCGCGGACCTGCCGTCGCGGTTCTTCCCGGCCGCCGCCACGCGGGTGTTCACCGCCGACGGCACGCCGGTGGAACCAGGGAGCGGCCGGGTCGGCGTGCTCGCGTTCGGCGGTCCGATCCCGTCCGGCTATTACAAGGACGCGGGGAAGACCACGGCCACGTTCCGTACGGTGGGCGGGGTCCGCTACACGATCCCGGGCGACCTGGTGGAGGTCGAGGCGGATGGCGCGATCCGGTTTCTCGGCCGGGGATCGGGTGTCATCAACACCGGGGGCGAGAAAGTCCATCCCCAGGAGGTCGAGGACGCCCTGCTGGCCCACCCCGACGTGACCGACGCCGCGGTGGTCGGCGTGCCGGACGAGACCTGGGGCGAGCGCGTCGTGGCCGTGGTGGCCACCGCGAGCGGCACGCTGACGGATACCGAGCTCCAGGATGTAGTCCGCCGCCGCCTGGCCGGCTACAAGGTGCCGCGCGCGATCGTGATCCTTCCGCGGTTGCCCAGGACGCCATCGGGCAAGCTCGAGACCGCACAGGTCAAACGCATCGCGGAAGGCGGAACTGCCGCCGGAGGGCATCCTGGCGGGTAACGGCCTCAGCCGCCGTCTCCCGAGGCCGCGACGTTCTGCAGCCGGACCTCGCCGTGGGCGATGAGCTTGCCGGAGTCGTCGGTGATGTCGACCCGCCACAGCTGCTGGGTCCGTCCCTGGCTGAGCGGGACGGCCTCGACGTTGGCGCGGCCCGCGCTGAGCGGCCGCAGGAAGTGCGTGGTGTTGGTGAGCCCGACGGCGACCTGTCCGCGATCACGGACGGCCACGCTCGCCCCGATGCTCGCCGCGCTTTCCACCACGGTCGTGTAGACGCCGCCGTGCACGATTCCCCAGGGCGTGTGGTGGTCCGGGCCGAGGTCCAGGTGCGCGGTGACCCGGGTCGCGGAGATCTCGCCGAGCACGATGCCCAGCGTCCGCAGGAACGCGCCCGCCTCGCCCAGCGCGGCGGGTTCGAGCCGAGGGCCGGCGGTCGTGGCCCCGGTGCCGGTTAGTTCTGACATGGAACTCACTGTACGGCGGGTGAGTTTCATGACGCAACCTTCTATCATGTGATGATGCAGCGGACCAGTTTCGAAGATATGAGCTGTTCGGTCGCCCAGTGCCTCGACGTCGTGGGGGAGTGGTGGAGCCTGCTCATCATCAGGGACGCGATGCTCGGCGTGACCCGCTTCGACGACTTCCAGGCGCGGCTCGGGATCTCCCGCAACATCCTGACCCAGCGCCTGAACCACCTCGCCGCCAAGGGAATACTGGCGCGGGTGCCCTACTCCGACCGCCCGCCGCGGTGGGAGTACCGGCTCACCGACCGCGGCCGTGACCTGTGGCCCGTGATCACCGCGATGCGCCAGTGGGGGGACACGTGGGCGGCCCCGGACGGCCCGCCGCTCATGATCAGGCACAAGAGCTGCGGGGAAATCGTCACCGCGGTCCCGGTGTGCTCGCACTGCGGCGAGCCCCTGGATGCGCGCGCGGTGCGCGCCGTCCCCGGTCCGGCCGCGGCGGCGGATGCCTTCGACCGCACTAACGCGGCCCCGGTCACTGGTAGGAGATCATGACCGGTTTCGGGGTCTCCGTCATCGTCTCGTCCGGCGTCAGCATCGGGTGGTCCTTGACGTAGAAGTTCTTCCACCCGAAGAACACCCGGCACGGCGCGGCCGCTGTGACGGCGTCCCATGTCTGCTGCTTCTCCGACGGCGTGCCCTGCCCGTCCATATGGATGACGATCGCCAGGTCGTCGTGGCTGGTGTCGAGGTAGCGCTCACCGGAGATCATCGACAGCCTGAACTGGTGCAGGACAAGGAGCTTCTGCGGCAGGTGGTCGCGGGCCGTCAAGGCGGCCAGCCACCGGACGACGCTGTTGACCTCGGTGATGCTGACGCTGCCGATCTGCTGCAGCGGCAGCTGGCCAGGCTGGAGTTTCCACTCCGCGTCCAGGGCAAGCCCGACGTCCGGCTCCGCCAGCAGCGACTTGTAGTGCTCGGCCTGCGTGAGCAGGTTAGCGCGCCCGGGCTGGAGATCGAGGACCACGTACATGCCCGCGGCTGTCGCTGCCCGCACCCAGGGCCGCAGGAGGGACACCGGGGTCTCGTAGGAGTAGGTTCCGTCCGGGCCCGGGGCCGCCTGCGCCACGGTGGCGATGATCTCGAATGCGGGGACGACGGGCACCCCGCTGAGCGGGCGGTACTCGGCCGCCACCTCGCGGGCGCGCGCGATGCTGGCCGCGAGGTCCTGGTCGCCGAGCACGCCCAGGCCCGGCGTGCCGGGGTGGCCGTAGAGCGCGACCAGCCGGTGCCCGGGGAAGAGCACCTGGCCGCCGCCCGGCAGTTGCCGTCCCGTGGCCGCGACGGCCACCCGGGCGGCCAGCCGTCCGGCCGGGCCGAACCCGCGCCCGATGGCCACCACCTCGCGGGGACGCGCCTTCGCCAGCGCGCGGATCGCGGCCGGGTCGGCGCGCGGATCGTAACTCTTGACGGCGACGACCGTGGCGCCCGCGACGTGCGCCGTGATGGTCACGGCGGTGACGGCCGCGCCGCCCCCGCGGCGCACGAGCACCGCCACCCCGTGCAGCGGCGCCGGCACGCCGGTCGCCGGGAGCCTGGCGGCGCTGGTCACCACCCGCACCCCGGGCAGCCGCGCCGCCAGCGCGGCGGGCGCCACCCCGACGGCGAGAACGGCTTCCGGACGCAGGGCCTTGATCGCCGCGACGAGCGGCGCGCTCACCGTGGCGCCGGTGAGCAGCAGCGGCGCGTGCGCCGCGGCGGCCGACCGCTGCGCCGCCCGCGGCACGGTCTTGCCGTCGGCGGCCACGACGACGACAGGAGCGGAGCGCAGCAGTTGCCGCGCGAACGCAGCCGTGAGCACGTCAGGCGCGGTGCTCGCCAGCACCGATACTGCCGGCGAGGGCAGCCGGGTCTGCGCGGCGGGCGGGCCGTCCCCGCCGGTCGCCACGCCTATCTGGCCAGCGTTCGCCGCCTCTAGGTGCATGGGAGCCGCCGAGCACCCCGTCAACGCGATCGCCGCGGCGCACAGCGCTGCCACCGCCGATCCGGCTCGCCGCGCCCGGCGGCCGTCTCCGGTAACTCGCAGGAGGCGCAAGACGCTTTGGCTTGGCACATTAAGGCCTTCCGCGTAGCAGGCGGACCTGTGTATTCAGCCAGGACCGTAGCTCTTCGCAGAAGACACTAACCCTTCAGTCAGCCAAGACCCGGCAAATCCGCCCACGACACGACCCACATTTCACAACAGTCCGGTGCCGCCCCGAACCGCCGCGCCCCCAGCAGGCCGATCGCGCAATCGACCCGCTCTAGTCTGGTCGACTGCGCAATCGACACATGCGGGGTGGGGGCGGAGTGGGGCTGGGGGCGGGGCGGTGACTGCGGGGCCGGGGAGGCGGCGGGGCCGGGGAGGCGACGGGGCCGGGGAGGCGACGGGCGGTGGCAGCGAGGCCGGGAGGGGCGGGCCGGGGGAGGGGCGGGCTTATCTGGCGGCGGCCTCCAGGGTGGCGTACTCCTCGTCCGACAGGGAGATCTGCGCGGCGGCGACGTTCTCCTCCAGGTGCGCGACGCTGGAGGTGCCGGGGATCGGCAGCATGACCGGAGAGCGGTGCAGCAGCCAGGCCAGGGCCAGCTGCGACGGGGTGGCGCCGTGCCGCGCGGCCAGGTCGCCCAGCGGACCGCCGGGCTTGGCGAGCTCGCCGGTGGCGAGCGGGAACCAGGGGATGAAGCCGATGCTGTGCGCGGCGCTGTAGTCGAGCAGATCCTCGGACTTGCGGTTGGCGAGGTTGTACAGGTTCTGCACCGTGGCGATCGGGGCGATCTCCTGCGCGGCCCTGAGTTCGTCCACCGACACCTCGGAGAGGCCGATGAAACCGATCTTGCCCTCATCCCGCAGGCTCTTCAGCTCGCCGACCTGGTCCGCGAGCGGCACCTGAGGGTCGATGCGGTGCAGCTGGAACAGCGGGATCCGCTCGAGGCCCAGGTGGCGCAGGCTCATCTCCGCCTGCTGGCGCAGGTACTCGGGCCGTCCGACCGGCCGCCAGATGCCCGGGCCATGCCGGGTGAGCCCCGCCTTCGTCGCGATGACCAGGTTGGAGGGGTAGGGGTGGAGCGCCTTCTTGATCAGTTCCTCGGCGACGACCGGGCCGTATGAGTCGGCGGTGTCCAGGAAGTTGACGCCTAGCTCGACCGCCCGGCGCAGGACGCGCACCGCCTCGTCGGGGTCGTCCGGGTCGCCCCAGACGCCAGGGCCGGTGAGCTGCATGGTGCCGTAGCCGAGGCGGGTCACCGGAAGGCTGCCGCCGATCAGGAATTCGCCCGAAGCCTTCGCGGGCTGGGTCAGGGTGGTCATGTCAGACCTTTCCTTGATTTCGAAACTGTACGTTCAGTTTAACCAAGGCAGGCCAGTGAGATGTTCCCGTCGTCCCGTTAGGATTCGGTGCGGCATCGTCGTGTTCGTCGCCCGCCTGGGCTGAGCACGCTGTCCGGCGGGCAGACGCCACCTTTCGTTACGGATAAAAGTTATGAGCACGCTGAGCACCGAGGAACAGGGCGGTCGTCGAGACCGTGGCCGGCTGGGTCGACCGCGAGGTTACACGCCGGGCGGCCCGGGCTGGCCGGGAACGGGCACGATCGGATCCCCGGTCACCGGCCAGCCGCCGATCCAGATCAGCGGCCGGATCTGCAGCCATGGGTCGCCGTCCGCGTAGGCGTCGTAGTAGTGGTAAACGAGCCAGTCCTGGCCGTCGCGGGTGCTGAATACGAACGGCGAGCCAGGGCCGATCATGCCCGCGTCCGTCCCTTGCACCTCCATGCCGCCGCCGCCCAGCATCGCCGTTCCCGACGCGTCGCTGTAGGGGCCGGTGACGTTGACCGAGCGGCCGACCTGGATGTGATAAGTGCTGCTGATTCCCTGGCAGCAGGTATCGACGGCCACGAACAGGTAGTAGTAGCCGTCGTGGTAGACGATGCCCGCGCCCTCCTCGGGGTCGGGGAAGGGCTTGGCCGCGAGCGAGTAGATCGTCGGCGCGGAGGTGGCGGGCTTCCCGGTGGCGGGGTCGAGGCCGATCAGCTTGATCCCGCTCCAGTACGACCCGGAGACCAGCCACTTCGACCCGTCCGCGCCGGTGACCAGCGACGGGTCGATCGCGTTGTAGTTGTCCGTGGAGGTTGACTCGAACACCAGCCCGTCATCGGTCCAGTGGTACCGCGGGCTGCTCGGGTTCAGGGTGGGCGCCACGGCCAGGCCGATCACCGAGTTGTTGGAACCGAAGCTCGACCCGGCGTAATAAAGGTGCCACAGGCCATTGAAGTATGAAATATCGGGCGCCCAGAGGTTGGGGATGTTGCCGAGGGCATTGGTGATCCAGGCCGGCTTGGCGGGGAACACGGTCCCCGCGTATGTCCAGTCCCGCAGGTCGCGTGACGTGCGGATCTGGATGTTCCCGTCGCCGATGGCCCCTGCCGGGTCGCCGGTGGAGAACACGTAGTAGGTGCCGTCCTCTTCGGCCATCGTCGGGTCGTGAATGAAGATGTACTGGCCGGCCGTGCCCGTCGCGTGCGTGCTTTCGGTGGCGCGGGCCGCGGATCCGCTGTCCGCGCTGGCGGCGAGCGCCGCGGCCGTGCCGCCGGCCAGCAGGGCCGCCGCGGCCGAGATGACCACGGCGATCCGGGTGCGCCGAAGGAGCGCGGGGAGTGGCATGTGTCCTCCTAGTGGATGGCGGTTCCGGTGTCCGGATCGAAGAAGTGCATCCGTCCGGTGTCGAGGCGGAACGTGACCCGTTGCCCGGGGCGGACCGCCGACTGCGGGCTGACCCGGGCGATGCCGTTGTGCGTGTCCCCGGCGAGCAGCCCGTCCCCGTCCCCGGCCTCGCCGCCGCCCGCCGCGAGCATGCCGTCCCCGGCCGCCGGCGCGTTCGATCGAGAAGAACACGTGCAGTTCGCTGCCGAGGCCCTCGACGACCCGGACATCCGCGACCAGCGCCGCGCTCCCGGCGTCGCCAGGACCGTTGTCGCCCGCTAGCCTGAGATCCTCAGGCCGCACCCCGGCGATCACCTTCCGCCCGCGGTAGGGCGCCAGGGCCGTTTCCGCCGCGCCAAGGGCGAGTCGCTGGGACCCGATCAGCAGCTCACCGTCGGACACGGACGCCTCGTACAGGTTCATTTCCGGCGAGCCGATGAACTCGGCGACGAACAGGTTGGCCGGCCGGTCGTACAGTTCGCGCGGCGTGGCGTACTGCTGGAGCGCGCCGTCCCGCAGCACCGCGACCCGGTCGCCCATCGTCATGGCCTCGACCTGGTCGTGTGTGACGTAGAGCGTCGCGGCGCCGATCGCCTTGTGCACCCGCAGTACCTCCGAGCGCATTCGCACCCGCAGTTTCGCGTCCAGGTTGGACAGCGGCTCGTCCATCAGGAACACCGATGGCTCGCGGACGATGGCCCGCCCCATCGCGACCCGCTGCCGCTGCCCGCCGCTCAGCTGCCCCGGTTTGCGGCCGAGTAGGTCCGAAAGGCCCAGCGCCGCCGCCGCCGAACGGACGCGCCGTTCCCGTTCCGCCTTCGGGGTCTTCTTGTTGGTGAGCGCGAACCCGATGTTGGCGGCCACGGTCAGGTGCGGGTAGAGCGCGTAGTTCTGGAAGACCATCGCGACATCACGCTGCCGCGGCGAGACATCGTTGACGATCCGGTCACCGAACCTGACCGTTCCGCCGGTGATCGTCTCCAGCCCGGCGACCATGCGCAGGGCGGTCGTCTTGCCGCATCCGGACGGGCCGACGAGCACGACGAACTCGCCGTCCCTGACATCCAGGTCAAGCCCGTCCAGGGCCTTGACGCCTGATGAGTAGACCTTTGAGAGCTTCTCGAGCGAGATAGCGGACATACTTACGCCTCGTGTCAGTTCGCGACGCTGCCGAGCAGCAGGCCGCCCCGCCAGTACCGTTGCAGGATCGCGAACAGCGCGATCATCGGGATGATCGTCACCAGCCCGCCCAGCACGAGCAGCGGGTAGAGGTTGGCGTCCCCGGAATTGCCCGCGTGCTGCGACCACAGCCCCATCCCGACCGTCACCGGGTACAGGGTGTTATTGCTGAAGATGATCAGCGGCAGGATGTAGTTGTTCCAGGTGCCCGCGATCGACAGCAGCAGGACGGTCATCACGCCAGGCACCATGAGCGGCAGCGCGATCCGGAAGAAGATCCGCAGTTCGGACGCGCCGTCGATGCGCGCGGCGTCGGTGAGCTCGCGCGGGATGGAGAGTTTCACGTAGGTGTACATCAGGTACAGCCCGACGGGGGCGACCATGGACGGCAGGATCATGCCCCAGATCGAGTTGATGAGGTGCACCTTCGCGTACGCCAGGTAAAGCGGCACCGCCACCAGCGTGATCGGGACGAGCAGCCCGGCGATGATGACCGCGAAGAGCACCTTCGAGCCGCGGAACTCGAACCTCGCGAAACCGTAGCCGCCGAGCGCCGCGAGCACTGTCGCGCCCACGCCGCCGACCACCGAATACAGCACGGTGTTGAGGAACCAGTTGGCATAGGTTCCGTCGCCGTCCACGTCGCGGAATAGGTTCGCGAACGTATGGAAGAACTCGAAAGGCGAGGCGAACCAGAAGCCGAATGACTCGAAGATATTCGCCTGGGTCTTGGTGGAGTTGATGATGACCCAGGCCACCGGGATCAGGATGAAGACGGCGAATAGCACGCAGCACGCGGTGAGCCCGGTGACGGTCCCGCGCTTGAGCCCGTAGAGTTCTACGGGAATGGCGGCGTCGCGCTCCTCGAGGCGTTCGCGGCGCCTGCGTTCGCGGCGCGTTTCGGCGTTCATCGAAGCTCCCTCCGCCGGTTGCGGAATGCCAGCGAGCCGGCCGAGATCGCGATGATGACTATTGCCAGGACCACCGCCATCGCCGCGCCGAGCTGGTATTCGCCGTTAGAGATGGACGTGTTGTAGATGTCGATGACCGGGGTCCAGGTGTCGGCTTTGATTGCAGATTCCTGCGCTATGGCACGGGAATCTGCAATCAAAGGCCGGCGGAACCCGGCTTCGCGTAACGGGAGATAAGGGTGTGAAACGGGCGACCTTGCCTGGCACGCCGAAAACTCAGGTTGTTCCGGTGTGCTGCCAATAGCGTGCCGATCGCGCGATCGACCCAATCCGAAAGCGGCCCGCCCCGGAAACCGATCACACAGCCAGCGCCGAGCCTCGGCATGCGTGCCCTAGCGATAACGCCACGTAGCCGACCGCCGCCAGCGCGCGGTGGCATTATTGGAACCATCACAACCGAATGTGCCGGCTAGCGCTTGTCTCGCAGTGTCCCGTCCAGCCGGCCGGCGGAACCCGAAGAGTGAGGTGCTCGGGCATGGCGACGGCGACACAAGCGACGCAGGGGACAGAAGCGACGCAAGCGACGCGGGCCAGGCAGCAAGAGCAGATGCAGCAGCTGCTCGCCGGCCTGACCGCGGTGCGCGGCGGTGACTTCGGCACCAGGCTGCCCGAGGGCGGCGACCCGCTGATGAACGACATCGCCGCCGTCTTCAACGCCATGAACGAGCAGCTGGCCGTGTTCACCTCCGAGGTCACCCGCGTCGCCCGCGAGGTCGGCGTCGACGGCGAGCTCGGCGGCCAGGCGGTGGTGCCGAACGTCGCGGGTACCTGGAAAGACCTGACCGACAACGTCAACTCGATGGCGAACAACCTCACCGGCCAGGTCCGCGCCATCGCTCAGGTCACCACCGCGGTGGCCAAGGGCGACCTGAGCCAGAAGATCTCCGTCGAGGCGGTCGAGGCCAAGGGCGAGGTAGCCACCCTCGCCGGGACGATCAACGGGATGGTCGACACGCTGTCGGCGTTCGTCGGCGAGGTGACCCGGGTAGCAAGAGAAGGAGGCACCGAGGGCAGGCTCGGCGGCCAGGCCGTGGTGCCGAACGTCGCGGGCACCTGGAAGGACCTGACCGACAACGTCAACTTCATGGCGAACAACCTCACCGGCCAGGTTCGCAACATCGCCCAGGTGGCCACCGCGGTGGCCAAGGGCGACCTGAGCCAGAAGATCCGCGTCGACGCGCGCGGCGAGATCCTGGAGCTGAAGGAGACCATCAACACGATGGTGGACACGCTGTCGTCCTTCGCCGGCGAGGTCACCCGCGTCGCCCGCGAGGTCGGCACCGAAGGACGCCTCGGCGGCCAGGCGGACGTCCAGGGCGTCTCCGGCACGTGGAAAGACCTGACCAACAACGTCAACTCCATGGCCAACAACCTCACCGCGCAGGTCCGCAGCATCGCTCAGGTCACCACCGCGGTGGCCAAGGGCGACCTGAGCCAGAAGATCCGCGTCGATGCGCGCGGCGAGATCCTGGAGCTGAAGGAGACCATCAACACGATGGTCGACCAGCTGTCGTCCTTCGCCGGCGAGGTCACCCGCGTCGCCCGCGACGTGGGCACCCAGGGCAAGCTCGGCGGACAGGCCATCGTCCAGGGCGTATCGGGCACCTGGGAGGACCTGACCGACAACGTCAACTCGATGGCGAACAACCTCACCAGCCAGGTCCGCAACATCGCCCAGGTCACCACCGCCGTGGCACAGGGCGACCTGACCAGGTCGATCGACGTCGAGGCGCAAGGCGAGGTCGCCGAGCTCAAGGACAACATCAACACGATGGTCCGCTCGCTGCGCGAGACCACGGACGCCAACCGGCAGCAGGGCTGGCTGCAGACGAACCTGGCCAGGATCGCCGGGCTGATGCAGGGCCAGCGGGACCTGACGGTCGTCGCCGAGCTGATCATGAACGAGCTGATACCGCTGGTCGGAGCCCAGCACGGCGCGTTCTTCCTCGCCGACGCGAGCGCCGACGGCAGCCGGGAGACGACGCTGCGGCTGATCGCCGGGTACGGGCTGAACGGGAAGACACAGAGCCAGGTGCTGCTCGGCCAGTCGCTGATCGGGCAGGTCGCCAAGACGAAGAAGCCCGTCGTCCTGGACGAGGTCCCGGCGGGCTACGTCCGGATCTCCTCCGCGATCGGCGAGTCCCGGCCGGTCAACCTCATGATCGTGCCGATCGTGTTCGAGGACCAGATCCTCGGCGTGATCGAGGCCGGCTCGCTGTGGCCGTTCACCCAGGCGCACCGCGACTTCCTCGAGCAGCTGATGGAGACGATCGGCGTCAACGTCAACACGATGCTCGCCAACGCCCGCACGGATACCCTGCTCGTGCAGTCGCAGCGGCTGACGGCCGAGCTCCAGGCACGGCAGGACGAGCTCCAGCGGTCCAACGCCGAACTAGCCGACAAGGCCGCCCTGCTCGCCGCCCAGAACCGCGACATCGAGACCAAGAACGCCGAGATCGAGCAGGCCCGGCAGGAGATCGAAGAGCGCGCGGTCCAGCTGGACCAGGCGTCCAGATACAAGTCCCAGTTCCTCGCGAACATGTCCCACGAGCTGCGCACGCCGCTGAACAGCCTGCTCGTGCTCGCCCGGCTGCTCGCCCAGAACACGGACGGCAACCTGACCCACAAGCAGGTCGAGTACGCCAACATCATCCACTCGTCCGGCTCGGACCTGCTGCGCCTGATCAACGACATCCTCGACCTGACAAAGGTCGAAGCCGGGAAGATGGACATCAACCCCGAGCGGTTCGCGCTGGCCGGGCTGGTCGAGGACCTGCGCGGGGTATTCGGCCCGCTGACCGAGGAAAAGCGCCTGCGGTTCACGATCACGACGGCGCCCGGAGTGCCCGCCAACCTGGTCACCGACAAGCAGCGGCTGCGCCAGATCCTCTACAACCTGCTCTCCAACGCGGTCAAGTTCACCGATCACGGCCACGTCGAGCTGGACATCGACACGGCCGGCGGGCACGTGGTGTTCTCGGTGACCGACACCGGCATCGGCATCGGCGGCGACAACCTCTCCAGCATCTTCTCCGCCTTCCAGCAGGGCGACGGCACCACCAGCCGCCGCTACGGCGGCACGGGTCTTGGCCTGGCCATCTGCCGCGAGGTCGCCGCCCAGCTCGGCGGTGAGGTCACCGTGCAGAGCGAGTTCGGGACCGGCAGCACGTTCCGCCTGCACCTGCCGCTGCACGGCAGCGTCGTGCCCGCCCCGCCGCGCCACGACGGGCCGCCGGCCGCCCCCGCCGCCGACATCAGCCCGATCCCGCCCGCCGAACAGCACGCGACGCTGCGCGGACATAAGGTCCTGATCGTCGACGACGACCCGCGCAACGCCTTCGTCCTCACCGATGTGCTCGAGATGCACGGCGTCACCGTCGTGCAGGCGACCGACGGGCGCAAGGCCATCACCGAGCTCGCCGTCGGCGACATCGACCTCGCCCTCATGGACGTGATGATGCCGCAGATGGATGGCTACGAGACCACCCGCGCCATCCGGCGGATGCCAGAGTTCGCCCGGCTGCCGGTGATCACGGTCACCGCCCGCGCCATGCAGGGGGACAGGGAGAAGAGCATCGAACGCCGGCGCCAGCGACTACATCACCAAGCCCATCGACGTCGAGGAGCTCCTCAACTGCATGGAACGATGGCTGGCGCCCGCCCCCGATCCGGCGACCTGACCCGCCGCCCCGGCAAGCTGCCCCGCCGATCCGGCGACCTGACCCGTCGCCCCGGCTGAGCTTTCCCATTATCCCGAACGGACCGGTGGCGCCTTGTACCAGCGGTTCAGCGCCTCTACCCGGTGGTGATCACGGGCCCCTGCGGCCTGTCCGGCCACGTGAGTCACAGCGGTCATCCTTCCCGGGCCCGGCTGCAGGCCGTCAACCCGCATAATCACGAAAATATTTTTCACGACGTAAATAATTCATCTCATACGTACGAAAAAGCTTCGCGATCATGGAATGGGCCGCATGGGCAGTTCCCATGGGCAACTCATGCACCACCGTGCGCAGCCACGGGACGGCACGCGCCCCGGCGGCACACCCGGGACGGCCAGCTAGATAACCGGCAAGCTCCAGAGCGGGTCGAATGCGCAATCGACTTGCCCTCGCTGGCGTGCCTGCCTCCCGATTTGCCGCGCTGACCAGCTGAGGTCAAGTGGTCGTTCAGCACTAAATGGCGTGCGAGCTGGCCTTGCCGTCATGCAGAATCGGCGCGTGGCCACGTTGTTCCTGATGGTGGGCCTTCCTGGTGCGGGGAAGACCACACGGGCGCAAGAACTGGCCGCACGGCACCGGGCACTGCGGCTGACGCCCGATGACTGGATGATCCCGCTATTCGGTGAGCCGGAAGCCGGCGGTAAGCGCGACGTGCTGGAAGGGCGGCTCATCTGGGTCGCCCTGCAGGCGCTGCCGCTGGGTACCAGTGTGGTGCTGGACTTCGGGCTCTGGGGCCGTGACGAGCGGTCGGCGCTGCGCTGGCTGGCGAGGTCGGCCGGCGCGGCGTGCCAGGTGGTCTACCTGCCCGTGGACAAGGACGCCCAGCTCGCGCGGATCGCGCATCGTCAGGCATCCGCGCCGCATCAGACGTTCCCGACGACCGAGGCCGATGTCGGCCGGTGGCGGGAACAGTTCCAGGTACCTGACACGGCCGAACTGCACGGCGGCGACGTTCCCGGCCCGCCGGCGGGGTGGCCGGGCTGGCCGGAGTGGGCTGCGGACCGATGGCCCTCGCTGGCAGACGGCTAGGTCCGCCGCCACCATCCAAGCCGTGGACGCGGTGGTCAGTCGCCCCGGGACTCGCGGGACAGCTGCGCCTCCCGGGAGCAGTTGCTCAGCCGACGGGGATCCGGGGCCGCCCGCGGCTCTGTGCCGATTGCGCAATTCGACCTACAGTAGCAGTTGTCGCAGGTCACAGGCTTGCGGAGTAGACTGAGGTCAGGCAGAAGTCAGGGGGCGCATCGTGAGCGTCATCATCAAGGGGAAGAACGCCCGCAAGCCGCACACCGTCCGGTACTGGGTGGACCGGCGGCAGAAGGAGCGCTCGTTTGCCACCCTGGCAGAGGCCAAGGCGTTCAAGACCGACAACGATCACGCTATCCGGTACTGCATCACGCCCGTTGATCCCAGGGACGGGAAGACGTCGTTCGGCGCCGTGTGCGAGGCCTACATCGCGCGGATGCCCGTCTCCGAGCGGTCCCGCGGGTCGATGCGGTCGGTGTTCAGCGCGCACGTCAAGCCGATGCTCGGCAGCCGCACCCTCGCGGGCGTGGCGGCCGACCGGGATGCGGTGACGGACCTGCTCACGGGCCGGATGGGCAAGCTCAGCATCGACCGGCGCCGCAAGGCACGCCAGGTCATCGTCGGCACCTTGGACGCCGCGGTGAAGGCGGGCAAGCTCGCGGAGCACAAGTGCGCGGACATCGAGCTGTACGACGACGGGCCAAAGGGCGACAGGAGCGATTTCGTCTTCCCGGCCTTCACTGAGGTGCAGCAGGTCGCGAACGAGGTGGGCATCGCGGTCTGGCTGATGCGCGGGTGCGGGCTGCGGATTCAGGAGGCACTGGGCGTCGAGAAGGCGGACTTCATGCAGCGCGACACGACCTTGCGCGTGTCCCGGCAGGCCACCCGCGATGGGCAGGACTCGGTTCCGCTGAAGTACCGCAGGCGGGGCGAGTACCGTGATATTCCCGTGCCTGGCTGGCTCTGGGCCCGGGTCAAGAACCTTCCGGAGGGTCCGCTGTGCCCCGGAACGCGCACCCGGTACGCCACCTATGCGAGCGTGCTCGGCAGGTTCACCGTGTCGGCCAAGGCGGCCGGCATCGAAGCCGGCTTCCACCCGCACAGCCTGCGGCACGCGTTCGCGTCCGCGCTGCTGGGCCGGGGGCAGCCGCTGGGGGACGTGAGCCAGTGGCTGGGGCACCGCGATGTCAACACGACGTACGCGGTGTACCGTCACATGCTCCCGGAGGCACCAGTCAATGCAGTCAGCGTGCTGGACGCCGAGTACGAAGCCTGGTCTGGCGGCCAGAATGCCTGAAGACAAGCGGAGGCCCTTCCGCCCCGAGGCGTCAGGTGGAAGGGCCTTCGCAATGCCTACGCTGCCGGGTGTGCGTCGATCCACGCGTGCACGTCGCGCTCCCGCCAGCGGATAGCGCGGCCGACGCGGTAGGCCCGCAGACCCCACTGTTTCCACTGCGCCCGGATGGTGCGCTCCGGTAAGCCGAGCAGCTCACCGACTTCGGCCGAGGTCAGTAAGCGATTCGATCCGCCGAGATTCGCCATGGTGGTGTCCTGTCCGTCAGTACCTGTCGCCTGGTATCAAGATCCTAGTCCCTTCCGTCCAATTCATCCATATTTAGGATGACTAATCCTATTCGTCCCATGGGTGGCAGGCTGAAGGCGGCGTCACCCGGCCGTGGGTAGAGCTGCCGCTGGAGCGCAAGCGGTGATCCTGCGCCGGGCTTCGGACGGTTCGCGCTCGGACGGCACTACAAGCTGCGCGGTCCCTGACGACGCGGCGACCCGGTACCGCTGATCCTCGGCGATGGCAAATCCCCTTCCAGGACTGCGCGCCTAAGCGTCGCTATCGGGTACGCGCACCGGATGCCGATCGGATTCATACACTCGAACTGGCCAGCGACGCGCGCGGTCGCGCTGCGCAGGCAGTCCGATCCTTGTGGCAGGAGGCTACGTGGCGATCGTCGGTGAACCGACCATGGATGGCTTCGTGTGGTCACCGGCTCCTCCGTTCGTTCCAACCGAGCCTGGTGAAGACGGCTGGTGCGTGCGTGACGCGTTCTGCGCGCTGTTCGGGTGGGCGCCGGGCTCGGCCGAGCGGGCGCGGTTCAGAGAAGGAGCGGCAGGGCAGGATGTGGACCGTCTTGCCAGGCATCTCGGCCTGACGGTCTTCAATCGGCCTGAGGACTGGGATCAGCTATTCCGCCGCGCCGCACACCCAGGCATCGGCTGGTTCGTCTTCCCAGCGTTCCGAAAGGCCCACACCGTCTACCTACCAGATGTCAGGCCGCTCCTGTATCACTGGGCCACGCGCAATGGGCTGCCCAGCCAGGAGACCGACGAGTATCCGCTGTGGAGGTACGGCTGGCCACTTGGCCACGAGCACGTGGTTCGCGGACCCGAGCTAGACGCGGTGCTCGTTGACGAACGCCGGCCGCCGCGTCCCATGTGACGTCGCGAGGCAATAACCGATACCTCGCGCGGTAGCATTCCCGGTAGCCTCGTTCAGCATGGGCAAGACCACGCCGGTACCGGACCTCGGCACGCTCGGCGCTTTCGCGATAGCTGCCGCTGGGAACGCGAGGCGGCTGCTTGGCGACGCCGAACTTCTGCTCAAGCGTGGCAAGGCCCCCAGTGCGTACTCCCTGGCCGTGATTGCCTTTGAGGAGGCAGGAAAGGCCTGGATGTGCGTCACCACGATGATTGTCCCGGACGAAATCCGGCCTGAGTGGCCCTACGGTGACCTGATCGCCACGCATGTCGACAAGCTCATGGCCGCGCACGGTATGGCGCACATGCTTGCCTCCGCCAGCCGCGGCCGGGACGTGATAACCAGCCTGGCTGAAATCGGCGAGGACCTCGAAAGGCTAGCGCGCGATCATAACCTGGCCAAGCAGCGCGGGCTATACGCCGATCTGGTTGACGGCGCTGTCGTGGAGCCCGCCAGCGTCACCATGGACGAGGCCAGGCGATTGGTGGGCACCGTCCGCAACCTGCTGGGTCACGGGGCCATTCTGTTTGATCGCGAGTTCATAACATGGCTCGCCAGCCAGGACCCCGATGTCCTGGAGGCGAAACAGATGTTCTGGGGCGCGTTCGCCGCCGGGGTGCAGGACAGCACGGCTGAGGGCATGTTCGCGTCGTTGCGCAATCTCTATGACGAAACAGGCGCGACTGAAGGCTTCCCGCAGATGATCCGCGAACAGGCCGGGATTGCGGGACCTGGGAACCCCAAGCGAGTCCAGCCGCGAAGACGCCCTCGCAGTCGGCGACGTTAGCGCTTGCGGTTGTCGTTCATGCGCCAGGTGATGATCAACGCGAGCGAGATGGTCGCAATGTACATGGCGATGTTCCCCTGGTCTGCCGTCGACAGGTGAGCCGCGATCACCGGCATGATCGCCGCCCACGCCCACAGGAGCCCGATCGCCGCAGCGCCGAAGTCGATCGATCGCTTGGAGTCCTGCTGGGCGTCAGGCTGCCCGGCAACGTCCTCGCTGACCTCCGCCGTGACCACCTGCGCGTTGACAGTGATCGTCGGCGTCATCAGCAGGCTCGCGACGGAGGCCGCGTCCAGGGATGCGAACTGGCGCTGGGTCGCAAGTATCGACCATGCTGATCGGATCGCCGCCCGGGACTGCGCCTGATGGGAGTCCGTCAGCGACCGCCACGGACTCACGAGTTGCGCCTGTACGCCTGCGGCCAGCGCCTCGAACGGCTCGGCGAGCAGCGCCTTCAACGCAGTCATGAAATCGGCGGACGGCGGCGGCAACGGATTAACGAGGTGCGCCCGAAAGTCGGCCAACTGGCGAAACGGCTCGGCGAGTTGTGCTTTCTCGTACGCCTCTAGCGAGTCCAGAGTGTCACGGAGAAGCAGTCCCGGCCAGGCTAGACGCAAGTTCTCCACATCGCGGAGCGGCGCGACTGCGACGTGTACTGCTTCCGGCTGAGGCGTCCGCCGCGCCATCTCCTCAGCTTCCTCAAAGGCGCAGAGGACCCCTTCAGGAACCTCGGGCACCTCCACCTCATCCATGTGTAGAAAATATCCGAACAAGGCCCCAACGCAGACAGGCGCAGCTAAATCGATTGGAATCAATTTTCTGCTGGACGGCAGCGTTTGTCAGTGCTGGCTGGGAGACTTATTCGCATGGGCAGCAACACCAAGATGTCCCCGAACGTGGACGGAGACGCCGTTCCAGGCTGGGTAACTGACCTGTTCACCCCGCCCCCGCCCCTTGTCCGACAGGCTGACGCCGACGGTGCTGCGCAAGGCGATCGCCAGCGTGCTGGAGCGCGTGAGCGCCAACGAACTCGCAGAGGAGTGCGTGCGCTTCAGGCTGCCCCGGAGGCAGAGAACGAAGACAGCCCCGCGGCGGGGGAAGTGGCGATACGTCGAGCGGCGCATCCGGCACTTGAAGCTGCCGGAGCTGCTCGCGCTTGGCCGCCACGTCGCCGCCGTGTACGACGACGACCGCGTGCTCAACCACCTGCTTGGCATGAACGGGCCGCGCGGCGTACGCGGCGAAATGAAGAACCTGATCTTCGCCGCAGACGGCCCCGTCGGCATCCTGGACACGTTCTCCGATACCTTGCTCGCGACCCCAAACCCAACCTGAAATCCCAACGCTGGGGGCCGCACCAGGCAGTTCTGCAGCGGCTGCACCCGCCGCTACCAAGGCAACGCCCGCGTCCCCGCGGCCCGCGCCCACTGGGTCCCAGGCCCGCTGGCTCGGTTTAACCCGTCTCAGCCCTGTCTGCTGACGAACCAGCCGCGGCCCCGGGCCGGGTGGATCAGTCCCTCGGATTCCAGCGCCCGCAGGGCCCGCCGCACGGTGACCCGACTGACCCCGTGCTGCCGCACCAGCTCGTTCTCGCTGGGCATCCGCCCGGTCATGCCGGCGCGGATGCGCGCCCGGAGGATCGCGGCGAGCTGGTCCGTCAGCGGAACCTCACTTTCCAGGTCCACCACGGCATCCGGGCCCGGGTCCTCGCTCTCGCTGCCGGTTTCGTCCACGGCGGGCACTGTACCGGGGATCACGCCGTCTGCCTGTCTTTTCCCCTGGATCGGGTGACCTAAGCCCATGCCCCTCAGTGTACGCCCAGCTGACTTACTTGTATTACTTGTCTTATACTGGAGATGTGAGCAGAGCCGAAGGCCCAGAGGGGGAGCCGGGCCTCCGCAGGCAGGGAACACATCATGAGCACTGCTACGGACACCATCACAGTGGCCGTCGAGCGGACCGACCTGGCCCTGCGCCGGCTGCGCATGGAGCGCGGCATGAGTGTCGCAGAGCTAGCGGCACAGCTTGGCATGAACCAGGGCACCGTCAGCCGGATGGAGAACGGCAAGCGCACGCCACCGCCGTCTTCCGTGCTGGCCCGGCTGTTCGGCGTGACGCAGGCCGAGGTGCTGGCCCCTGTCCGCACTGCGGCTACAGCCCGCCGGTCGGCTACCGCTGCCTGCGCTGCGGGTGCACGACGCCGCTGCCAGGCATGCAGGCCAGCGAGAGGAGCAAGCGATGATCTATCCGCCGTTGGTTGAGACGAACAAGCTGTACGCCGAGGCATTCAGCCACAAGGACGAGTACGGCTACCCGGACGGGCCGCTGATCACACAGCTGTGGCTCGCGGGTGGCGTG
This sequence comes from uncultured Actinomycetota bacterium, assembly GCA_963771985.1. Classification (GTDB taxonomy): domain Bacteria; phylum Actinomycetota; class Actinomycetes; order Streptosporangiales; family Streptosporangiaceae; genus Trebonia. The sequence continues at coordinate 351,596 of CAVYVO010000016.1, forward strand.
ACCACCGCCGAGTTCGGGCACGAGGTGCTGCGCCTGATCGAGCAGGACGTCGCCGCAGGCGTCGTGCCGTGGGACATCTACGACTTCTCCGAGCTGCATAACTACGTGGACGCCAACGAGTACACGCTCGAAGTGTGCGGCTACGACGGCTCGGACGCCGGCGCGAAACTCGGAAATCCGGTACAGGACTGGGTGGCTCACGCGCTGCGCGGCGATCGCCCGTCGTCGCTCACGTTCAGCACGCAGTGGCACGAGGACCGGCGGTTTAACCACCGCGAGTGGACCCCTGCGGCGTGGGTCGCCTATGTGGCCGCCGAGAGCAGGGGCGCGTGATGACGCACCTAGAAGAGGTCTGGATCACTAGCCTCACCGAGCTGCTGCGCACCGCGCGATCGCTGAATCAACGGAACCCGGGGTACGCGCGCAGCGAGTACGTGAACGGCCAGGCTGACCTGATCGCGCGGGCCACCGGGCTGGTGCCGGCTCCCGGCCGTGCGCAAGACGGCAGCATGTACTACGACCTGATCAGGGCCGCCATCACCCGCGAAGACACCGTGCCGAACGTGGTGCGCGCTATCCGGAACAAGAGGAGCGAAGCCGACGCCGTGAAGCCGCTGCGGTACCGGTGCGACGAACACGGGGTGCACGATCTTGCCGATCCGTGCGGCCTGCCGCACACGATCACCGCGCTCGGGTGGATGTTCGACCCGGCGCGCGAGGTGTGGCGGGCCCGGACCGGCCCGGACACGTGGACCGAAGTTCAGGGCTCCCTCGACGACCCGCCGCAGTTCCCACCGGAGGGGCCATGACGCAGACCGGATTCAAGCTGCTCCGCGTCCGCCGTGACGGGTCGCTGGGACCGTTGTTCATCAATACCAAGCAGCGCATCCCGATCGGCGTATGGCTGCCGGCCGAGTCGCATCCGACGCCGGGCTACGCCTATCGGCCCGGCTGGCACTGTTTCCTGCGGCCGGTCGCGCCGCACCTGTCGATGCGCGGTCGCCGCTGGTACCAGGTCGAAATAGAGAACTACGAGCTACGCCACCGGCCCGAGCACCAGGGCGGCACCTGGGTGCTCGCCCAGAAGCTGAAGGTGATCGGGCCGGTTGACGAACAGAGGTGCACATCATGATCCAGATCACGGCGGCCGACGGAGCGGTCTTGGAGGACGTCCTGGAGACCGTGCTGGCCGACCCAGACTTCATCGACACGACCAGCGGCGGCGGCTGTACTGAGCAGCAGGCCGAACAGATGCGCGATGATCTACGGCGTATCCAGCGCGTGCTCGGCGCCCAGCTGGTACCGGCCCGCTACGATGCCGCCTACGCGAGCTGGCGGACGGCATGCGGGCATCAGGAGCCGGTGCCGGGCTGCCAGGCGTGCAACACCTACCTGGAGGCAGCTGAGGCGTTCCGCACGGCGCTCCGGGTGCAGAACGCGGCCGATGCCGCTGAAGGCTGGGAGTACCCCGAGCCGCTGCAGGCGGTGTGCACGGTCTGCGGTCAGTACTTCATACCGACCGATGACAGCGATCTCATCCACTTGGAGACCACCGTGCCACCGGGCGTGAGGTGGGGCGACCCGACCACCTACGGAGTACGGCTGGGCGAGCTGTCTGAGGCCGACATCGCCGCGCTCGCGGACGCGCTGGCCGGCGCGGACTCTACCGCTGAGGCGCGGCAGGTGATCGCGGACTACAGCCCTGACATGCCGGACGAAGGTCCTGAGCGCCCCTGCTACGGCAGGGGTGAAATGGTAACGGAGAGGTAAACGCGGAGAGAGGGGGATTCGGGGATGAACGCGAGGAAGAAGATCACGGTGGCCGTGGCGATGGCCGGGCTGGTGCTCGGCACGGGCGGCGCCGCGTACGCGGCGGGGGCGAATAACGCCCCGGCACCGCAGGTGTCCGTGGTGCGGGTCTCAGCGGAATCGAACACGACGAACGCCGTCGTGGTCGCCTGCCCGCCCGGTCACCCGTACCTGATCGGCGGCGGCTACGCCAACCCGGCCGGCGGCCCGGTCTGGTTCAGCGGGCCATACGTGAACACGCCGTACTGGTGGTACGGCGGCCCGAACGCAGACAACGCGTGGATGGTGCTTGCCGGCAACAACGCGTTCGGCGACCCGTCACCGTACCTGACCGCGTTCGCGTTCTGCCAGAAGTGATTACCCGTGTAGCAACGCCTGATCTCACAAGGAGGAAAACAAGGGGGCAAACATTATGAGCGACATCTACAGGCGGAAGCCGAAAGCCGGCCACCGCGCCACCGGACGGCTGGGCCGGCGCGTCGCTGGCGCTGTCGCTGCTGTGGTTCGGCGGCATCGGCTCGCTGCTCGCCGTGATCTTCGGGCAGGTGTCGCGCACCAAGGCGAGGGAGGCCGGGATGCGCCCGGCCGGCATGGCCGACTGGGGCATGCTGCTCGGCATTCTCGGGCTAGCCGCAACCGTCATTGTCATCATCTGGCTGCTGTCGCGCCAGGGCACGCCGTGCGACGTCAACAACCCGAACTGGCCGAACTGCTAAGACCAAGCTGTTATTTCCGGCATCCTTGCCTTCGGTGCAGATGGTGCTGAACAGGCAACACGCGGCATCGACGGAGCTGGACTGCGGCGCCGATGGTGCCGTGCCAGCTGGCGGTGGCGGGCTTTGCGTTCGGCAACCACCGGAAGATCGACTGGGCGACCGGGTGACCCCTTGGCGGCGGTGTAGTCAGGAGGTTCCCATAACCACGGTGACGTGCGCATATCCCCAGGTTAACGGTATACCGTGAGAGGTTACCGGGCGCGGTTCGGGGAGGCACTCCGTCATACTCAGCCTCCCGCCAGGTGTTTCCCTCTGGTGAGCCGTGCCCGGCGGGCTAGCCGAATCTGACGCTAACTCGGCATTTTCGGGCACCTGAAGGTAATCACCCATGCCGCCCAAATCGGGCGGCTAGAACCCAGTAATCATAGGCCTTTCAGGCATCCTTAGCGTCAGATCGGGCCTTGGTACGCGCCCGGTCGGCCACCCGTTGCCGGCAGGCGTGCGAGCAGTACCTCGCGGTGGAGCGCTTGGCGATGAAGGGCTTGCCGCACGCCTCGCACGGCTGCCGACCAGGTACTGCCTGTCCCGCGGACGGCTGCCCGGCCAGCCTGGCCCGGGCGTAGCGGCGCAGCTCGGCCGCGGTGGCGCACAGCGACAACACGCTGTCCAGGTCGTGGCGCAGCTGGTCGTCGTTGTAGTACCTGCCCAAGTGCGCCAGCAGGCTGGGCAGCGGCTCGGCGGACACCCGGACGTACGGCGCACCGCCGGCGTTGAACCGCCGCTGTTCTGCGGCGAGCTGCTCGCGGTCGCACCAGCCATCGTGCTGGTGGACGGCCATCGCTTCGTCGAAGGCTGCGTCGAGCGCGAGCACGGTGCTGATGTTCACGACGCCACCGTCTGCCCGGCGCAGCTGCGGCAATACGCCGAGTGCGCATGCGCGGCGGTGCCCCAGCCGGCCGGGGCGGTCCGGCAGGTGAAGCAGGCGATCTTGCCGTCACCGCGGCGCACGGGCCGGTCCGCCCGGCTCACGGACAGGTCAATCCGGGCGATCATGCTCAAGCTGTCGTACCGGGGGTTGTCCAGGATCTTGGCTAATTGAGCTGCTAGACGCCGGAACAGGATGCCGCTATCGGAGACGCTCCCGGAGGGCCGGAGGCTGGTTAAGTCGGTCATGTTTCTACGCTACGGGAACTACCGCAATCCGGTCAATCCGGACACCGGAAAGACAAGGCTGTAAATTCGATTCCTTACGCTGACCAGAGATACAAGCGTGTCAACAGGAATAGTTTGTCCGGTGTCCGGTGCTGCAGCGGTTGACCCCAGAAGGAGGGAAACCAGAGGAGGACACCATGAGGCAGGAGCGGATCACGATCCTGGAGCGGGCCGACATCGAGCGGCTGCTCGCTAAGGTCGAACCGGAAGCGACGATGGTGATATCGGCCAGGTTCCGCCTGAGCACAGGGCTGATCCTCGGCGCGGGCGAGCTGCGCCAGCTGCCGAACGACCGCAAGGACCCGGAAGAGGATATCGACACCGAGACCATCATCGAGTCCTTCGGTGACCCGGCTGAGATCGGCCGCAAGCTACTGTCCGCGCTGGCAGTTGTGGGGCTGGCCGCAGCACGGCACGCCTTAGTGATCGCGCTCAGGCGGTACCCTGGGCACGCCAGCTTCAGGCGAAGCGATTCTCCGGAGATCGATGATGAAGACAGGCGGGGTCCATTATCCCGGCGGCGGCGACGAGCCGGAGCTAGAGACCATTGGCTGGACCCCGTGGCTGTACCACGCATCCGACGAGGAGATCGACCGGTACTGGTCCGCCACCAACGCCATGATGATGAAGCTGGAACGCATGCCGCCCGCTGTGCGTGCCCGGCTGGACCGGATCGAGATCCGCTGCCCGGTCAAGGGCTGCCTGCTGGCGACGGTCTACTGGATACCCCGCAAGCCGACAGCCGACGAGATCGAGCACCATCAGCAGCTCTCCAACGTGCGCCCGGGGATGCACTCGCCGCTTCTCCAAAGCAGGGACGCCCTCTACGTCGGCCGCACGGCCGCGGGCACCGAGGTCTACGACATCCTGACCTACGGCTTCTCTCGTACATGGAAGGATGAGGCACGCGGCTGCAGCTGCTGCCGGATCGTCTACTGGCGGGCCGGGTGCCGCCACGGGACTGCCTCGCTGGAACGCCACGCCATGCTGGAGCTGTTCGGCCTCACCCATCGATGGCATCATTCCCTGCAGACCGAAGAGCAGGCATTCGCGGCCGTTCCTGAGCGTCTGAAGCCCTTCTGGGGCAAGCGCGTGTTTCATCCCGAGCCGGCGGCGTGGCATCCCAAGAAGCGGCAGCCTCGCCCGGTAGCATCATCTGCGAAGTCAATAAGGCGCACCCGCGCTGCGTAAGGTGTGTGAGCATTCCTCCCGAGAGGCGAGGAGCCTGACCGGCTCTGAGGAATCCCGCCGCAGCCGCCCGGAATTGGGTACCGGGGCCGACCCTCGAAGGGGTGCGCGAGCATGCCCCGAAACGACCGCCCGGCCGGTGACCGGGACGTCGAGAAACTCAATGTGCCCTGGCGGCCTGTAAGCACTACCGTCGCCTCGCTGGGAGCCCCGGTTGGCATCGGGGTGCTCCACCCCATGCTCGGAGAGGCCATCGCCGTCATCGAGGTCGTGGTGGTGCTCACGATCATCGCGACTGCGCTGTTCGGCAGCCGAGTTCTGAGCGATCGCGCGTTCCGCCTCCTCCGCTGGGCCGGCAACCGGCCCGAACCCCCGGCGCCCGGCATTCAGGAAGAAGAGGTTCCAGGCACTATGTAAAGACAGCACCAAATAAAAAGTTGGCGTCCTGGCCGCCGACCCCTAGGCGGGCGCGATTAAGGATGCCCCCACCTCGGCCGGGTGTTCGAGCCTGGTGGTCCGGCATGTCCGGCTGAGGGATTCTGGAATGCCGGCCACGCCGACGATTCAGTAGCGCGATTCACGGCCGGAAGGTGATTGCCCAGCCCCCTGGGAAATGGCGAGTTAGTCCAGGTATCGCCGGGCGCCGCCGTACTGGCGTGAAAATTTCCGTCCGTGCAGGTTGGCGGCCGGCGGGGGTTTGCTGACGCTCTGCGGCTTGGGCCGTCGAATATCTGCGGGTCTGCTCCCTTTGGGGCGCGCGTGGGGCAGGGTAGCGGTGGTGCCGCCCGTGACGTCGCAGTTTCCATGGCCCGCGTGAGGCCGTGAGTTAGTCTGGCGCCGGGAACCTGACCTGAAGGGCCGTTGATTGTCGCTATGAGCACGCGGGTCAGCTTTCCGCATTGCCCCGGGTTCCCCGGGCGGCACCTGCTGTCAGGCAGGTCCGGAAGGGGACGTGATGGAAGAGGTAACCGACGAGCCGCTGTACCGGGACCGGGTATGCGGCATCGATATCGGCAAGGCCGAGATGTACGCGACGATCCGGGTGCCGTCGGAGAAGGACCCGGCACGGCGGGCGAGCGAGACGCGCCGGTTCGCCACCACCAGGCGGGGGGTGCTGGAGCTGGCGGACTGGCTGCGTTCCTGGCAGGTCCCGGCGCTCGTGATGGAGGCCACCGGCGACTACTGGAAGGGACCGTACTACCGGCTGGAGGCCGAGGGCTTCGAGTGCGTGCTGGCGGACGCGAGGCAGGTCAAGAACCTGCCCGGCCGGCCCAAGCGGGACCCGTCGGACTCGGCCTGGCTGGCCGTCTGCTTCGAGCGAGGCTCGGTCACGGCCTGCTTCGTGGCCACCCCGGAGTTCCGGCTGATCCGGCTGCACACCCGCTACCGCCGCGACCTGATCGAGGAGCGCACCCGGGAGAAGCAGCGCACCGAGAAGCTCCTGGAGTCTGCGGCGCTCAAGCCGTCGTCCGTCGTCACCGACCTGCACGGGGTCACCGGGAGGGACATCATGGATCACCTCATCGCCGGGGAACGCGACCCGAAGAAGCTGGCAGGCCTGGCCCGGGGCCGCGCCCGCCGCAAGACCGGCGAGCTGGAGCAGGCACTGGAGGGCGCGGAGTTCTTCACCCCCGCCCATGCCGCGCTGCTGAAGTCCATGCTGGAGCGCATCGACCGGGTCAACGCCGAGATCGCCCGCCTGTCTCAGGTCATCGAGGACCTGCTGGCCCCTTACGAGGAACAGCTGCAGCAGGCGGAGTCGATGCCCGGCTGGGGACGCCGGTCTGCCGAGGACATCCTGGCCGAGACCGGCCCGGACATGAGCAGGTTCCCCACCGGCGGCCACCTGGCCTCCTGGTGCGGGCGCACCCCGCTGGACAAGCAGTCCGGCAAGCGCAAGGGCCGGTCCAGTCACAAGAAGGGCAACAAGTACGTCGCCGCGGCCACCGGGGAGACTGCCGTGTCCGCCGGCAGGACCGATACGCGCGAGGGCGCCCGCTACCGGAAGCTCGCCCGCAGCCGCGGCAAGGGCAAGGCCTGCGTCGCCCTGGGCAACACCCAGCTGAAGGTCTACCACAAGCTCCTGTCCAATCCCGGCATGCGGTACGAGGACCTCGGATCCGACTACTACGACCAGCGCCGCAGCCACCACCGTCAGGTCAGCCACCACGCCGCCGACCTCAAGCGCCTCGGCTACAAGGTCACCATCGAGCGCATCGATCCCGAGACCGGCGAGCTGACCGGGGAGGTACTGGCCGGCTAGCCCCGCAAGGCACGGCGCTGCGCATTAGCCGGCGGCGGTTTGTGCCGCCGGCTAATGCCGACTGCCCGGCTGAGGTCTTATTTTCGGGTCAGCCGGACATCGCAGGACCAGGCTGTAACCCGGTGCGACCGGGCATCAGGCGCCCGGTTCTTGACCGGCGTAAAGCAAGTAGCGCATACTTCACACAAGTGAGGTACCGAAGACGCGACGGAGCCTCCTGCCATAATGGACTGTCTGGGGCCGCGGCAGGAGGCTCCGCGCGTTAGCGGGTGCCGTGCATGATGTCGAAGATGAGCTTCGCCACCTGGATCGCGAGGCCGACCGCTTGCGCGGCCAGCCGCATGATCCGCTCAGCATCCCACTTGCGCCGCCGGTTCATGGGTATCTCCTCTTTGCTGGCTGACGCGGCCCCCGGACCGAATCAACCCGCGCAGAGGCGAACACCATGCGCCGGCTACCATGCACGATACTTCGATGCCGGGCACCGTGAGAAGACCCTGACCGCTAGTTCTTCCGGACGGTTGCTCCGGTTAGCTGACCTAGCCGTAAACGTTTACGACTACGACCTACGCTGATTCGTGACCAGGTACATCTGTAGCCGTAAACACCAGCGCGCATACGCATGGTGCGGCCAGCCGTTAGCCGACCGCGCTGACAAGCGCTACTGCTCGACCTCGCACCGCTTCATGGCCTGGCGAAGGCAGCGCGATGTTTACGGCTAGCCGTAAACACAAGCCACTGTCAGCACCGCCGATGAGCTGGTTCGTCCGGGTCCTCCCCAGAGCCACTGTGCAGGGTCGTCTTGCTTCAACTTCTGGCGAACCTGGCGCCGACACCACGAGGCACCGCGATTAAGGGCCATGGGGTCCCGCTCAGGCGTTCGGATCAGGCGATCTCGGGGAGGTCGATCTCCTCAAGAACGCTGACCGCCTGGGCGTTGGTCAGGTGGTCGAGATAGCGCGAGGTCACCGCCACCGAGGAGTGGCCCAGCAGCTTGGAGATCACCGTAACCGGCGTGCCGTGCTGCTCCAGTTCGACGGCGTAGGTATGCCGTAGCCCGTGCGGGTGCACGCGCTTCTCGATGCCGGCCCGGCCGGCCAGCCGGTGCAGCAGGTTCCGCGCGTACTGCGGATGCAGCGGCGTGCCCTGCAGGGTGCAGAACAGCGGCCCGTTCTTCAGGCCGAGGGTCTTGCGAGTGTCCATCCAGCGGGCAAGCGCGTCGGTGGCCGAGGGATGGAAGCCCCGGGTGGTGGCCTTGTCGCCCTTGCCGTGTAGCACCCGGATCGTATGCCTGCCGAGGTCCACGTCGGCCGGGCGCAGCGCGAGCGCCTCGCTGATGCGCAACCCGGAACGGTATAGCAGGGTCAGCAGTGCCCGGTTGCGCATCCCGGTCGGCGCCCGGTGCGAGCACAGGCCGATGATCGCCCCGACCTCGGCGGGCGTCAGCAGCTCCGCAGGATAGCGGTGGCCCTTGTTCGGTGCGGGAGTAGGCATCGCGCGCCTCTTAGTGTGGCTTTCGTATACAAGCCACACTATATGGCAGCTGATGCGGCCCGGATAGGGTGGCCTGAACAGAAGCCACACTATTTCAGCGTGGACCGTAAGTATTTCCTAGTTCCGGAGTGGGATATTCGTGCACACGCGCAGGACACCATTCGAACACCGCTGCGGATTCCGTAGCGCGAGTGCGCGGCCGGCCCTGACGGGCCGGCCACGACGACCAACGGATACGCGATAATCGCGCTGACAGGTGACCGACTTCACCAGCGCATACCCGGCGGGGTATATGCCAGACTCCGCCAGCAGCATATTCCGTGCACGCTTATCAGGCGTCAACGAGGGAACTCAACGCCGGCTCATTCGCATGGGCGAATACGGCGTCGAACTCGCTGCGGATCGCGGGGCCGAGCCTGTCCGCTTCGGCGAACGGCCAGACGCGGTGGAATCGAAGGCCCGGGCGCATGTCCGCAGGCATACCGCGGGGGAGAAACTCGTCGAGAAAACGCCGTAGCTCGGCGTCATCACCGTCGTCAGCAAGCCCTCTCTGCTTCAGCCACTTCCACAGCGAACCCTCAACGTCTTCCCGGGCGTAGCGCACGCGGCGGAGCGCGCCCTCGTCTTCCCAGTACGCTATGTAGTCACGCAACTCGATCGACGGACTCATGTACAGCCGACTGCCGGGCGGCGAATTGTAGAACGCAATGTGAGGCGACGGCTTCACTGTCCATCCGCAGTCAGTCGCGGCTCTCACGAGAGCCGGGCCGAGCCTGCGACCGTAGAGGTAACGCGCCTGCTCCCCTTTCTCGGCCGGCCACGTCGCCACCGCCACGCCGTCGGCGCAATCACTGATCCACAGCCGCTGAGTCGAGTGAAAGCCCGGCCGGCCTGGTCGGCCTGGCCGGTCCCGTCGGGCTTCTATATCGACCCACTTGTCGCCCGGCTCGGGCTTGAGCCGCACGACGCTGGTCAGCAGCTCCAGGCGGGGATCACCGAAGAAATCGAGTCCGTCAGCCCCGATGCGCGCCGTCATGCCGCTCAGCCTACTGCGCACGTCAGCGATCCTGGCCCCTCATGGCGCGCACCCTGTGCATGAGGTTAAGCGCCTCTCGTGAAGGGGCTCACGTGCCCGGGAGAAGGCGGGCCGGCTCGCGTAGTGCTGCAGCCTCCCCAAGCCAGCGGCCTGGAGGCCCGTTTAGTGTGCCGGAGGCGCCGGCCCGCGGGGAGCCCGCCCCACCGCAGCGATGCGGCGCGAAGCCGACTCAAGGTCATCTAGCGCGCTGGCTCAGCGGCTATCTAGCGTGCCAGCTGACCTGTACGGCCGGATGAACCGACCGTGTTCAGCGGTGCCGCGCCGGACGACGCTCGTGCCATCAGCCAGCTGGACAGTGTAGAAGCCTTGCTCACCGGGCGGCCTCCTGTTCGCGCAGCCGCTCCCACGCCTCGCGCAGCCGGTGCGGGAACCGGGTCTTGGAGATGTCCACCACCTGGCCCTTGCCTAGCAGCAGGCCCTCGTCGCTAGCGATCTGGATAGCCGCCTCGATCTCCGCCGTCGTGTACATCCGGCGCCGTCCCTCGCTGCTGCCGTCCCCCGCGATGCGGTGCGCGCCGCCAGCCGGCCCGAAATGCGCTGCGGGCGGCAGGTAGCCCCGGTGCTCCCACTGCCTTACGGTTCCCGTCTTGCGCTTCAGGCTGCGCGCCAGCACGCCGATGTCGTGCAGGTCGCCCCGCTCCCCGAGCGAGACGGCGACCCTGGCTGACGGTGTCGGCAGCGGGGACGGGTCGAAGAACTCGGCGCCGAGCTGCTCGACCACCTGGGGCAGCTCGCGCTCGTGCTGCGGCACAGTGGCGAGCTGAGCCGAGCAGCCGTTGCGCAACACGCCCAGGCCCGCCTCCGGCGGGCAGACGACGAATCCCGGCACCTTGCGGGGCCAGTGCAAGCGGCCGGCCTGATCGCGCGGCGTCGGCGCAGTGGGCAGAGCGCGGGGGGCCGTCTCGTTGTTCAGCCAGTCATCGAGCGCCGCGCCCCCCGGCGCCTCAGCGCGGGTGAACGGGAAGCCGCCAGCCGGCAGCTGGCCACCATCGACGCCCAGCCGAGGACCATTAGCCGATCCGATCCAGACCCGGCCGCTCACTTCTTCAACGCCTTGTCGATCTTGTCGATCACGCGCTTGGTGCTGGCGTCGGCCTTGCTGGTATCCACCTTGGCAGGGGCCTTGTCCGGCTCGGGCTGCGGCTTCTTCGGCTTGGCCTTCTGCTGCTGCTGCTGCTGTTGCTGGCTCATGACGGGCTGCCCCGGCGCCCGGCAGCAGCCGGGAACACGATGTCGGCAATGTTCAGGTAGATCAGCGAGCAGTTCACGCAGCTGGTGGTGATGCCGGCCGGTAACGGCGAACGGGTGACCAGCGCGATGCCGCAGTACCGGCATCGCGGCGACTGGAACGGGTGGCGATAGCGGGCCATCAGGTTCTCCACATCAGCAATACCTACAAGGCCATTGTAGTGCTTGTATGTAGCACATAGCGGCATCTGGCCGCCGCTACCGGTTAACTGCACTTCCGATGTTCTCCTATGCTGCGCTGCTTCCCCGGGATTTGCTTTCCGCTGCCCCAGGCGATCTCGGCCACCTGTCAGGTCCGGCCCGCAACGAGGTCCCCCAGGGTCATCATCGGGCGGCCGACACGCACCGTGGCCGTCATGGCGTCCGGCTGCGCCCGGCCCCGACGCCGCGGTGGCTGCTGCGGGCCGTGCTTGTCCTCGTGGTGCCGCGCCAGGTTAGCCTCGGCGGTGCGCGCCCCGATCGCGATGAACCGGGCACCGCAGGCCTCGCAGCGGCAGCTCACTGAGGTGTCTGGCCGCTGTGGCGGCTCGCCGCCATGCTGGAAGGTCGAGGTGCCGGCCGCCAGCACCGCGCGCCGGGCTAACTCCTCCTGAGCCGTCAGCCCTGGAGTATGCCGCATAGCCCTGGGTGCCATAGTCAGCCCACCACCAGATCACTAAGTCCAGCGCTCTTGCTCGGCGGACCGCCTCATGTAGCCGGGCGGTACGCGCCGGCTGCCATCAGGCAGCTGCGAAGAGTAGACGCGCTGGCCAGTGCTGAAGCTAGTCCAATCAGCGAAACCGGAGCCGTCCGACAGCTGGTGCCCGAGGAACTCCTGCCGCTCATGCCCGGGCGCCCGGCCCAGGTTGTTCAGGCCGCGCCCATCCAGCCCCAGCTCGCCCCTCAGTCTGGCATAGTCGTCCATGCTCAGCGCCCCGAGGTCGAACTCGCCGGGCTGCGGCGGCTCAGGTTCGGGTTCGGGTTGCTGCGGCAGCCACCGGCCGCGCTCGTCGCGCGGCTGCCCAGTCGGCTGCGGCACCGTCATGGCGGTGGACTGGGGCACCGGCTGCGGCTCGGCCAGGTCGGCCAGCAGCGCCGTCCGGTCCAGCCGGGTCTGCTCGCGGAACTCGGCCAGTAGCTGGCGGTTGCGCTCGCGGTCGGCTGCCGCACGGATCTCCTGGCGGGCTTCCAGCTCGGCTAATGCGGCGCGCAATTCAGCCGCCTCGGCCGCCTGGCGATCGGCCGCCTGGCGATCGGCAGCCTGGCGTTCAGCCGCTAATGCCGCCTCGCGATTGTCAGCCCGCTTACTCATTGGTCTTCCCCTTCGCTTTCCCCGAGGCCGCGCAATAGCGCGTCCATGTCCGCCGGCGTGCTCATGTACACGTCAATGAGTGCCCGGATGACCGCCGCACGAGAACGCCAGACTGGGCGCGGCTCCTGGCGCACTTTCTCCCCGAACGTCTGCCAATCAGCGGTCTCCATGCGCAAGCTGTGCAATGGCACCTGTAATCCGGCACTCATTCCATTTCTCCCGCAGTCCATTCGTCCGCACGTCACTATAAGTCTAGGGCAGGTCGCGGATAAAATAGGAGGTGAATTAGGCTTACAGGCAGGCAGGGCCGATGGCATCTCCCAGTTACGCCGTCTCGCAGACCTGGGCGTTCAATAACCAGGCCACGGCGGTCGCCCTCACGGCGAACTTCTGGTACGCCACCATCGTGGTGGAAAACGGCACAGGGGTACCGCTCAGTGTGTGCACGGACGGCGGCACGGCGGTGGTCAGCCCAAGTACCCACGAGGACGAGGTACCGCCGCCGTGGTTCGGCGTCTTCGACAACCTGCAGCCGCTGCCCAATGCCAGCAATCCCGGCAGCGCCGGCACTGCGAAGTACTACAACGGCTTCGTGAACAGCGGCACGCCCACGCCTAATGGCGGCCCTGGCGCATTCGACCAGTCGGCGGCGGTCGGCTGGTCCGCGCAGCGAGGCTTCGCGGCCACGAACTTCACCAGCTGCAGCGTCATCCCGCAGTCCGGCACGAACAGCGGCAACGTCACCATCTCCTTCCAGTGATGCGGAAGCCCCAGGCGATTACGTCTGGGGCTTCCTGCTGTTCCGGTGTTACGACGCCGATATGACAGTGATCATCCACTGACCGGTGGCCTGCACGTTGAACGACTGCGACCCCGACATGCCGGTGTCTTCCGTGCTGCCGCTGCCGCTCGCCGCGATGTCATTCGGCTCGTTGCCGGCCATGCCGCTGGAGTTCGTGTCCGAGATCGAGAAGTTCGCGCCCCCGCCGATAGTCGGGTCGGTATTGCCGCTGTAGGACCACTTGACGATGTAGTCCCCCGAGGCGGGCACCGTGAAGGAGCCGGTGACCTGGTTGCCCGTCCCCGAGTACGTGGCGATGGTCGTGCCTGTCGGCCCCTGAGAGGCGGGCACGTACTGCGTCTTGTACTGCGTCGGCCCCGGCACCGGCACGTCCTTGACCCTGTAGACCGTATGCACCGGACCAGGCATGGGCACGATCTTGGTCACCGTGGGACCGGCCACCGTCTTGACCACGGTCGTGGTGGTGGTGCTGCTAGCGGCAGCGGCCCCGATGCCGATGCCGGCTCCCAGCGCGACGACAGCCGCGCCCACTGCGTACAGCCAGCGCCGCACCAGCTTGGGCGGGCGCGATGTCGGCGGCTGCTGGACCGGCGGCGGATTGATAGATGTGCTCATGATGTCCCCCTGATGCGTGACACCCACAATCACGCTACGTAGGCAGGAGCATCGAGATAAGGGACTACTTGCAGGGTTTCCGGGGAGCTAAGTCCCTGGTACGGATGCACAAGGGGAATTGACTCACACCCCTGGCGGTGGGGTGCGCGACACATTCGTGGGGGTCCCACGTTTGGGCTGGTTATGATGGCAGTCTGGTTGTTACGGTAACAACCAGATGAGGAGTGCCGATGACCGAGCCGTCGCTTCCGGAGCTGGAGGCCCTGCGGGACCGGCTGTACGCGCAGCTGGCGGCGACAGGCGACTTCCGGCGGGGCTCGGTGGGCCAGAACTACCGCAAGTGCGGCAAGCCGAACTGCGCGTGCGCGGCCCCGGATCATCCCGGGCACGGGCCGCGGTTCCTGTGGACCCGGACGCAGGGCCGCCGCAAGAGGATCGGGCGCCAGCTGGCGGCGGAGGTGGAGAAGGTGCGCCGGGAGATCGCCCGGCACGCGGAGTTCACGGCGGCCGTCGAGCAGATCGTCGAGGTGAACGAGCGGATCTGCGAGACCCGGCCAGTGGCCGGAAGGCAGGCGCCCCCAGTGCCGGGGGGCGAAAAAAGGGGCTCTTCGCCGCGCTCGCGGAAGAGAAGTCCGCCGAGCTAGGGCGGCTGGCCGCCGAGGCGGCCCGGTGCCTGGGCTGCGAGGGCGGGCTGGAAGCCGCCGAGACGGTGCTCCGCGCCGGGCTGCTGGAACTCGGCGGCAGCATGCTGGGGCAGCTGCTGTCCGCCGACCCCGGCCAGCGCGGCCCGCGGCTGCCCTGCGGCCAGGGACACGAAGCGGAATTCACCGATTACCGGGACAAGACATTCGACACCGTCCTCGGACCGGTCACCCTCCGCCGTGCCTGGTACAGCTGCGCGGAATGCAAGCACGGGTTCGCGCCCCGCGACGCCGAGCTCGGCATCGCGGGCACGTCCCTGTCGCCGGGGCTGACCGTGATGAACGACATCGCCGCGGCCACCGGGCCATTCGCGAAAGCAGCCGGGCTGCTGGAAAACCTGGCCGGGGTCTCGCTGACCGTCAAGCGCGTGGAAAGAGCAGCCGAGGCCAGCGGCGCCGCGCAGGCCGCCGCGGTCCGGGAGCGGTCCGCGGCGATCGCCGGCCGGAAGGTGGTGCCGCTGCCGCCGTCCCCGTGCCCGGACATGCTCTACGGCGCGGTCGACGGCACCGGCGTGACCATGACCGCGAAGGAAACCGCAGGCCGCGAGGGCAAAGGCGAGGACGGCCGGGCCCGCACCCGCGAGCTCAAGCTCGGCGTATTCTTCACCCAGGACGACATCGACGAGGACGGCTACCCGGTCCGGGACCGGGAATCCTGCAGCTACATCGCCTCTTTCGAGCCCGCCGCCGTGTTCGGCGACCTGGTGAAGGCAGAAGGCATCCGCCGCGGCGCGGACCACGTTCCGCCAGCTGACGATCCTCGGTGACGGTGCCGCCTGGATCTGGAACATCGCTACGGACAAGTTCCCCGAGGCCACCCAGATCGTGGACCTGTTCCACGCCCGCGAGCACCTGAGCTCCCTGACCCGCTCCCTGGAGTTCATGCTGCTCGACCGCAAGCAGCAATGGCTGGAGGCCCGCCTGGAGGACCTGGACTACGGCGACATCGACGGCATCGAGGCCGCCGTCCGCGAATACCCCCTCGCGGGCACGAAGAAAGACGAGGTCGAGAAGGAACTCGGCTACTTCCTGAACAACGCGCCGCGGATGCGCTACAAGTGGTTCCGCTCCCGCGGCCTGTTCGTCGGCTCCGGCGTCGTCGAGTCCGGCTGCAAGGCGGTCATCGGGCAGCGCCTCAAAATGTCAGGCATGCGCTGGGCCCTCCCCGGTGCCGACGCCATCGCCACCCTCCGCTGCCAGCAGGCCAGCCGCCCCGAAGACCGCATCTGGCAACCACGTAACAACCAGATGCTCCCCGCCTGACCGGCCACGCCAGCTAAACGATCTTGCTCACCCACAAAATTGTCGTGCACCCCCTGGCGGTGTAATCAGCCCCGGAATGTCAGCAGTCCTCGCTAGCTTGGGGTGGCATGAGGACTGTGATCAATTCGCTGCTGAATGATCTAGGTACTGCGGTACCCATCGTGATCGTCGGCGGTGGCGTTCTCGGCATATACCAGGCCGGAATCAGGATCTATCGCCGTACGTTCGGCAGCAGACGCGATCTGACCAGGCGACTCAACCAGCTCGCGACGGGGGTGACGGTCCGATACGTAGAGGAGCGTTTCGGCACCCCGGCGTTTGCGCGCACCGTCGTCCTTCCGCGGAGCTTGCCCGGGACGGCACTGGAGGCGGCGCGGTCGCCTAGGCGGACGGTGCTGGGACTGGCGCGGATGATCCTCCCTGCCGCTGCGGCGGCAGAGATCGGCGACCCAGCCCCATCGGCAGCGGCCACTGCCCGCGGAGGCGCAGCTGGCGGCAGACAGCCGTTCCGGGAACTGGTGTACCGCGAGAAGCACGCATGGGTCCAGGTGCTGGTCGATGACAACGATGCGGTCGCCCGGTTCTCGATCACCGTCACCGATCCGAAGTTCAAGTTCCGGACCCGGGACCTGACCTGGGGTCACCTGCCTGTCAGACTCGGACACAGCCGGTTCGCCGATATGCAATCCGGTATCTCTCCGCGCGGTCGCAGCCTTAGGATCGGCGCTCACAATCATGAGTACGCAGAAGCTTACTGGTTCGGCAACCCGGGCAATTATCAGTACTACGTGATCAGCAGCAACGAGATCGGTACGGGCGAGTTCGGCTACTCGATCTCGCGAGAAGGACCGTCCGGGCACTGTTCAGGAACGCTGGCGCGTGATAACGCGCTCCAGGCCCAATCAGCGTTCGATCCCGATGCCTATTACGCACAGCGGTTCCGGGCGGAGACCACCATTAACACGCTCACCGTCCTAGGTCCTCTCCGGAATCCGGCCGAGCTGGCAGAGCCGCGCGGGCCGGACTCCAACCATGTCCGGGTCCTCGTGCCGGGACGGCGCGAGCGACAGCAGATCCGTCGCCGGCTCCGCCGAATCAACCGGGAGGTGCTTCACGATAACCGGCGCTTGCCATCTTCTCAGGCCCTCGACGATACCGCGCCGAATAAGGCCAGTTCCGGTCTAACCAGCGCCACCGTTCGCGTCGTATAGCCGGTACACGGCGGCGGGTTGGGCGGCGGCATGCGCTTGGCGCTCTTCGTCAGTCAAGACCGGGGCCAATCGGTTTGCTTGCCATGGCCGGACTGTACTGCTGGCCGGGCGGCCCCGCCGGCACTTCCCTTGCCGCGGCGCCCAACGCTGCGGACCAAGGGACGCTCCTGGCGCGGATACGCTCATGAGCATGGATAGAGCGAGTCGCGATAACGCGATCGACGACCTCCGCGAGATGCAGACGAAATTGGACATCTGGATCCGCGCTGAGGACCTGGACCCGGTAGACCGCAAGGAGCTGAACACCGCGAGGGTGCTCCTCGGCAACGTGATGGGGCGCCTGATGGGCGACAACCGCATCGAGTCGGACCCGTTCCGGCACTGACCGGGTACGCATAAGCGCCCGCCAGCAGTCTGCAGGCGGGCGCTTTCTGTTGCCGGCCTTCCGAGGAGTTTCCCCGACGTCGTTATAGTCGAGCCCCCCCGGCCGCTGCACTGCAGCCTAGCATCGAAACGGGCAAAGCGGACACCGGATCAGCGCCACAGCCGGCCCTGCCACACAAAGGTGCCGTCCGGCGCCATCGGGATGACGCTCGGCGTCACATGCCTGCCCGCCACCTCCACGACCGCGAAGCCCGCTTGCCAGTTCGCGTACCCGTTCTTCAGGTAGTCGGCCTGTTTCACGTCCATCAGGTGCCCGGCCTCCACGCCGGTCAGCGTGGTGAGCTTGCCCTCGTAACCGGTCGCCTCGCTGACGATGCCGGCTCTGTGCGTGTGGCCCATGACCACGCTCTTGCCGATCCGCTTAGCCGCGTTCAGCGCGGTGCTGCCCGCCGTCCGCGATAACGAGTAGCCCAGGTGGCCGTGCGTTGATACCCAGCCGGGGGCGAAGGCGTAGTGGGCCGGCAGCAGCCGCACGCCGTGGCCGCCGAAGTCGAGCAGTTGGTCCAGGTCGAACGGGTTGTAGCTGTCCAGCGCCGGGCAGTACTTCCGGAAGTACTCGGCGGGCCTTGAATCATGGTTGCCAATGTGCACGCCGACCGGGCCGGCATACACCTCGCGTAGCTGGCCCAGGAAGCGCCTGCCCTGGTCACTGTCCCACCTAACCGACCCTTCGAACTCGGCGCGGCTGTCTTTACTCCAGCGCGCCGGCTGCGGGTAGTCCATCAGGTCCCCGATGTGGATCACCTCATCGGGCTGGTAATCTCCGATGAACCGCAGTAATGCGGCCGCCTGTCGCGGATTGTGATACGGAATCTGCGTGTCTGGGATAACCAGTAAACGCCGGACCTCGGATATCATGGAGGAGCGCACACTCCTTTGCTCGTGTCCCCGCCGCTCACATCTTTGCCCGATGTGAGCGGCACTCTTTTGTAGGCTTCCGCCTTGTTAAGCTGAGAGGAACCGCCGTTTCCACATACGGCGGTCCCTCCTGGTGGCGATGCTGGTGCTACATCTCTCCCCATTATCCCGTAACTGATGGGATAATAGGAATGCGCCGAAGTAACCGGAGGTACAGGTGTCACTGCTCGAACAATTCCTATCGGTGCAGGAAACCGCTGAGCTGTTAGGGGTCTCCCCGGACACGGTGCGCACGCTGCTGCGGCGCGGGGATATCCCCGGCGTCAAGATCGGCCACCAGTTCCGGATCGGTGCCGACATGCTGCGGATGTACCGGGATGCCAACATGATCGAGGCCACCGCGTGAACCTCGGTGAAGAGCCGGTCTACGATCCGCGCAGCTATCCGGCGGGCACGGACGATGCCGTCAGCCTGGCGCTGCGCGCGGCGAACCACAACGGCGTGCAGCACCTGCACGGCATGCAGCCCGGCACCTACACGCCCGCACCGCCTGCCGAGCGCACTGAGATAGAGCAGCTGCGCAGCACCGTCGCGGGCCTGGCCGAGAAGGTCGCCTACCTGGAGCACGGCATGCGGCACGTGCTGCGCACGGTGTTCCCGACCGGAATCCCGATGATGGAGAACAACCAGTGAAGAACTTCAACCAGGGGCGGTCTGTAGCGGAGACGGAAGGCGTCCCCGTGGGCTACGGTGCCCCGGATCAGTACCGCCAGGTCAGCGGCATGGACAGGTACGCCGGGGCGAGCTGGTTACTTCCCGATGACAATGGCCGGCACGCGCCGATCCGGGGCAACGGCACGTTCGAACGCCTCGGCCGTACGCATGGGGTCCGGCTCAATGACGGCGGCGGCGTGATCCAGCACCCGGAGCGGCACGAGGTGATGGGCCTGGGCCTGGTGCGGGTGGCGCAGAACGTCTCGGCACCGCAGATGCAGCACGCGCTCACCAGGACGCGGCGTGGCATGCCGGGAAAGCAGGACTACCCCGATGGCACGGGGTCCGCACCCAGGATCAAGGCCGTGCAGCGGTTCGGCCTGGGGCCCGCTTACGATCGGCCCGGCCCCAGCGGGCACGCACCCAACGCGCCGCTGTCGGATTACATCCGGGCATGGTCAGGGCCAGCACCGGATGTGCTGTCCAAATACGTGGCGGCCAACGAGGTGCTGGCCCCAGTGATTACGGCAGCGGCTACCGGGCTGGCGGCTACCCGGGCAACCGGTTCCCGACCCGAGGCACTGAAGTGCTCGACCCGTTCGAGATGGGCAGGCACGGCTAAATGGACCGCAGGCACGAGCATAGGCAGAGGCCCTACGGCGACGACGTTGACCAGCTGGGCTACCTCCTGAAGATGCACAATCACGTGCTGGCGCAGCGTCTCCGCGCCGAGGACGACAAGCTGATGCACGCCCAGGTACTGGCGGTCCTGGCACCGTTCGCCACCGTCACCACGCCGCAGCGCTCCAGCTCGCCCCTGCCAGACCGGACTCTGGTTCGGCGGCAGCGCGTCCTTCAACCGGACGTGGACCTGATGCGCCCGCGCCGGCCTACCAGCCGGCTCAGCTTCACTGCTGAGGGCACGAACGCGAACGGCTACCTCGGCCGGCGTCCGCCCCCGTTCACTTCGACCAGGGTCCGGCCCTCCGACTATGCGGATAAGCGCGAGTTTTACGCAAGGAGCACGACCTAAATGGCTGACTTACAGAATGACCAGGGCGGGCGTACCGCTGAGTTTGACGGTGGGCGGTACGGCGGAGGCACGACGCACCTGGCCACCTCGATGCAGCAGAACGTGCCGGCCGAGTTCAGCCCATCCAGCGTGCTGATGCTGCCCAACCTGGTGAGGCCGGTCAACGCGATGTCGGAGGGCACCTATAACCGAGTGCTTCCGATGGAAGCGATGATCCGGCGGCAGACCGGCATGACAGGCAGCGCGAATGCCTGACATCCGGCGCAGAAGCAGGCGCAGCCTCAGGCACCTGGCCGGGTTTCGGCCGCGCTAGCTGCGCACTGGGCGGCGGTGCGGACGTTCAGGCAGAACAAGCAGGGCAGCCCCGGCAGCTCACTGCCAGGCCTGTACAGCGCTCCTGGTGGCGACAACAGCACCAGGCAATTGCTGCCGCGCCATGGCACCGCCCCCGGCCGCGGACGCGCCGCAAGCTCGGCGGTGCTGAACCAATGATTGGGAACTGGTCCAAGGGATCAAGGTATGCGCCCCACGTCACGGCCGGGCCGTGAAGCCTACCGGCGTCGCCTGAATAACTCATTTCCCGACTCGTTGGCGTTGTGCTGGAGCCTGGCGAGTTCGCGCAAGATAGCTTGGAATGTAGGCTTTTGGGTGACGCGTGCGCTCAGGTCGCTGACAGGTACCCCGAGTTCTGCGAGCAACCGCACACGCAGCACCCAGATGAGCGCCTCGCCCAGCCAGTACCGTGCCAGCGCGCCGGGCCCTTTCTTCGCCCCTCCGTGGGAAACACCTGTCCTAGCAGCGGCGAGCAGGTCAGGCATGCTTGGTGCGGCCGCCAGCAACTCCCGGCCCATGTCACCGACCGAGGAGATCAGCTCCTCCATCAGCTGGCTCAGCGGCTTATCGTTGCGGCGCTGGAGGACTCGCATCGCCCAGCCGGTGACATCCTCGCCGAGCTGCGCCTCCTTGAGCACTGCCGTCACTGCCTCCACACGCGCACGATGCTCCGTGCGGTCTTTTTCCCTCGTCTGCAGCACCTCCTTGGCCAGTGCTTCAGCGCTTTGGAAGGTGGACGCGTAGCGGTGGCGGCTGTAGATGAACGGCGCGTAATACGGGCCGCACAGCTGCGTCACCACGTCGTCGGGAAAGCGCTCGTACAGGCTGAACCATTCGCGGATGAGCGTACTGAACGGCAGCGGCAATGCCGGGTAGCTGAGCAGAGCCGGCGACTCATCACTGTCCAGGTACGCGGCGGCCGAGTGTGCGCTGGCGGCCGGTTGCACAGCCTTGAACAGCAACTCCAGCTGCGCCGGGCGGCGATCGTGTTCGGGGGTCCTGGCCAGGACCTGCTCGAACAGCGACTCCAGCGACACTCGCCCGGGGTCGCGTTCTGCGCTCCCGACTAGGACCTGCTCGATCCGGACAGGCTGCCCGATGCACACGACGAGCAGGTCCTGCAGCGGCCGGACCCATTTATTCAGGACCTCGAGGATCGGTTTCGGCTCCTCCCCGGTCACTTCCAGCCCGCACCACTGATCAAGGTGAACCGAGTCGCCGGTATCGCGGCCCTCTACGCCAGTAACCAGCCGGACTGTCCGCCCGTCACCAAGCGCCGTTTCGGCTAGCGTCATCTGCTGCGTCTCGACGGTGGAGCTGGATGAGAAGGGCTCGCGGCGGATGATTCCCGGCGGCTGCACCCACGGCATCAGGTAGTCGAAAATGACCACCACCTGCTTGAATGTGTCGTCGCTGGTGAGCCCGCCAGTGAGGGCGAAGTCAGCGGACCATGTTTCTGGAATCCCTTCGGCTGGCATGCTCCACCCGCGGAGCCCCAGCAAGGTGACTTCCCGCCCGTCGCGCAGCCGACCATACACCATCGGCTCATCTGCCCGTTCCGGTGAACCGCCGCGCGCGGACTTCGGCGCCCGCAACGGGTCACTAAGGTCCAGCCGAGCGCCGTCCTCATCAAAGGTCAAGGTTCCGTGAACCATACGCTCCGATCGCTCGGGCAGCCAGAACCGTCCATACGTAGCAAAGAATTCCACCCGCTCAGCTTGGCATCATCGGGGTCGTGGCGTCCCTGCTGCACGGCCAGGTACGGCAGGATGTTGTCCGACCCGGACACTACACCCAGCTCCGGGAGCGGGCCGCCGACCACCGCGGTGCAGTAGATGCCATCCAGGAACCCCTCAACCGTGAACACGGTTCACCCCTCGTCGTCCGGCATGTCCGCCCAGTCCCACGGGATCTCGGCCATCGTGCCCGGCGGCAGCGCGTCTATGGCGGCAGCGGGTCGGCGCTCGGCACCAACGGAATCTCCATCGGGGCGATCAACATGAAAATCGTGCTGCCGACTAGCAGCAATATGCAGTCGGGCATGTCGGTCACCGGCAACGCCGGGGCAATCATGGCGCAGTCGTTCGCGAGGCAGCTCAAGAAGGAGCTGGCCAACATCAACCTGACCACCGCGATCGGCACGGGCGTTTCGAGTTAACAGGGTGACCAGCTAACATCAGCCCGAACGGCGGGGCCTTCAGATAATCAATGGCTCGCTGGAATACCGCGGGGTTATCTCGGAACATGCCCAGGATGTTATTGCACGGGCGGCACAGTAATCCGCGCACCTCGCCGGTGGCGTGGTCGTGGTCCACCGTCAGTCGGCGGGTGGCGCCATTGGCTCTGCGGCAGATATAGCAGACCCCGCTCTGGAAGGCGTACAGGTCCCAGTAGTCCTGCCGGGTGATCCCATAGCGCCGCTCCAGCGCCCGGGCGTGCGCGTTAGCGCTGCGCTCGCGCCGGATGACGTGCACGCAGTTGCCGCAGTATTTGTGCGCGGCGTACTTGCTGCCCTTACGGCCCCCGCAGCGGGCGCACGGCTTGTCCAGCCAGGCGCTAGGCATCAGCCGGCTGGTGCGCCTGCAGCCAGCGCCAGAAGGTGTACTCAGCTGCGGTGATGTTAAACAGCACCGCAGCGGCATGGTCCTCGCCGTCGTTCACGCTGTTGAACCACTGCATGAAGTGCCGGAAGGCCTTCTGCCGGTACCGCGCCAGGTCCTCTGGAGTCTGGGAATTCTCCCAGCCGCGCTCACCGTGCCCAGTGATGCCGCGGGCCATCAGCGCCGCCCACCGGGTCAGCATCTGCTGCTCGTAGGGCAGCCGGCCGGGGATCAGTAAGTCGAACCGGGGCTTGGGCGTGTCCTCGTCCTTGACCAGGAAGTCATGATGCGCGGTCATCGACCAGCACCGCCTCCGCTGCCTCGTGCGCCGCCCAGCCTGCTAAGAACGCCTCCCGGAGGCCTTCCAGCACGTACTGGGACTTGCCGCTCACGTGGAACCACTCGTAGAACGCCTTCTCCGCCTCAGTCATCGCCGCCCAGCTCCTTCCTTGATCCACGATGTACCAGCTTTCGGGACCGATGCGACTGCTCCGGTAGATCAGTCTCGAACGCTTTACATGCAGAACATCCGCCCAGTCTGCATGGGGGTGGCGTGCCCGCGTCCAGCGCCCACTGAACCACCCGGGCCCGCTCCAGCAGCGGGGTCACGATGTCCATGGACAGCGGGATCACGTACTCGCGGGCCTGCTGGTTCGGCTTGAACTCGTACACGATCGACGCCTTGGTGAACGACCGGTAGACGTCAGCGGCCTCGCAGTCCGCATCAGCCATCTGCCGGGCCAGCCACAGGTACAGGTTGGCCTGCCGGACGTGGCTCATCAGCGGCTGCTTCAGGCCGGCCCATAAGCCGTCCAGGTCGTAGAGCTTCTTGCCGTCCACTGTCTCGGTGTAGTACTTCGCGAGGATGCCCGGGCTCTCCCGGCGCAGCGTGCCGATGCCGACCGACTTGAACTCCACCAGCCGGTCCCCGAGCGCGGCGTCCTCGTGCCCCTGGATCAGCCCGTGCGCCAGGCTGACCTCGGCGTACTCCCACAGGTGCTCGCCGTTGCGGCACACGCAGCAGAACGCCTGCGCGCTGGCCTCCTCGCGGGTAGACCGCTGCACGAGCGCACGCAGGGCCGCGCACTTCCAGTCGCCCCACAGCCTGCCGGTCTCGGCCAGCCAGGACTGCCACTTGTCGTGGATCTGGTGGCCCTCATCGAAGATGGACTGCAGGATGAAGCTGTACGGCTCAGCCGGCCAGGTATCGGATGTGATACGCAGGTAGCTGGCCCGCTCGCACCAGTCCTTCTTGGCCATCTCCGAGACGTGCAGCATGCCGGTGGCCCGGTCGGGGTCCGGCCCCCAGCGGGCTAACAGGTGCGCCTCGACCAGCGGCAGGATCATCTTGTCGCCGGCCTGCTGCTGGATCTTGACCAGTTCAGCCAGCTTGCTGGACGGCGGTACGTAGTGATGCTCATTAGCGCCGCCCTGATGCCGGCCAGGGACATAACTATCCTTGGCAGTCACGGAAAATCCTCCTCTTCCTCCTCATCATCTTCCACGAGCAGATCAGCTAACCTCGATTCCCGGGAAGCTGGCCGAGCGCGGCTCCAATGCGCTTGCGGTGGCGCTGACCAGGACGGAAACTCTCGGCTTCAACGAGTCTTCTTGAATAGTCTCGGCTGGAAGCCTCGAGCGGAATCCGGACAGCGCCAACGACGAGACGGCTATGACCTGCGGATCCTTGAAGGGCTCCAGTGGTTCAGCATGCTCGGGCCAGTTGAGGTCGACGGGGGCCCAGTAGGCAACTGCAAGGCATCTGCCCAGGTCACGACATCGACGTCGCCTCCAGCGGGCGCCGGACTCAACTCAATTACCGCACCGGGAATCGAGGCTAACCGGACGCCCTTTAAGGCATCCTGTTGAGTCATCCAATGCCATTCTGGACGCGGGGTGCGGCCCTGCAGCGGCCACCGCTTGCGTAACGCGCGGCGGGTTAATTCTGAACACCCTCCCCACACGCCTACGCTGAGGTTGTTAGTACAAGCAAACTGCAAGCACTCATGTCGAATAGGGCACACCACACCATCAGCGGTACCGTTACAGAACTCGATCGCCTCGTCCATGTCATCGAACTAGGGATCGTAGTCGGCAGTGACCCCGACTATCCGGCACTTGGCGTCTCGCCAGTTATCCGGCGGGGGTATCCGTAAACGGAGGACCATCAGTCAGCCAGTTCCATGGCCTGCAATGCCTGCCACAAGTCAGCTCCGCCGCCTCCGCTGGGTCTCTTACCGCACCGGACAGCCCTTCCCTCGCCCTCCAGTTGGCGCAGGCATTTGGCAACATTCGAGCCATGCAGGTCCGTTAGGTCTACTATCTCAAGCACCGTAAGCGGGCGAGAAGCTTCGGTAAGCGCGCGGGCGATCCGGCGCTGGCTGCCATTGAGACTCCTGACTCGTCGGACGAATCCCAGCGCGTCAAGCTCAGCTATCTGTTCCGGAGTTAGGCGATACTCTGGGTGGCGGTTTGTGTAGCGGCGGGTTGCAGGATCACGGAGTGACTGTCGAACACTCGAAACCCGCTGCCCGAGCTTGTATCCATCTAGGCAGATATAGTTCTGC
The DNA here is from genome assembly GCA_963771985.1 of uncultured Actinomycetota bacterium. Lineage (GTDB taxonomy): Bacteria > Actinomycetota > Actinomycetes > Streptosporangiales > Streptosporangiaceae > Trebonia. Next base: position 377,054 of record CAVYVO010000016.1, read on the forward strand.
GGAACAAGGCCGTCGCCATGTTGAGCTACGTATTCCCTGAAGCGCGAGATGAACTCTTGAAACTGCACCGCGGGTACAGACCAGATGAATCCACGCGCATCAAGGTTCTTTAGCCATTCCGGAGTCAGGCGATACCTTGGGCGAGGCAGCCCAGGACGCGACATCCGAACGTGTTGAACCTTTTTCCCGAGCATGTACCCGTCCCGGGAGACGTAAGCCTCTGGCACAAGGGCATCGCCGTGCTCGGCTATGTAGACATCCAGGTGCGCGAGGAACTCCGGGAACCAGGGGTCCGGAGTAACCGGGACGAAGGCCAGGCGCAGCTTCTCGAAGAAGGCGTCTGGCAGCCGCTGCCCGTCAATGTCGGCAGCGATACGTACCGGAGGGCGCCCGCTATCATCCTGGATTTCAGCCGCCTGCAGCTGATGCCGGAACGTGTCGCTCTGGGCCATCAGGGCGCGGACCACGCCCGCGATAATCGTGTCGGCCAGCTCGGCGCTGTCGATAACCAGATCAGTGGTCAGCACTGACGCCCACTTCTTGCCCGTCGCCTCGACCGGCTTCCGCGTGATGCGGCCGATAAGCTGCTGAATCGCCACGGTGCTGTGCTTCGGCGTTACCAGGATCGCCATGTCCAGGTCCGGAAGGTCGTAGCTCTCGGTCAGTGCACCACATTGTGCGATCACCGCATAAGCGAGAGGACCATCCGGCCCCTGCAGCTTGCTGACCGATTCATGAATCAGCTCGCGCTGGCCCGCGGGCGTGCTGCCCACGAACCCGAACGCCATCCCGTCGTGGACGCCAATGGCCTGCATGATCTGCTCATGCCGGGCGACGAAGCCCTTGACCTCACTGACCCGGTTGAACGACACCAGGATGCGGCGCGGCCAGTATCGCTCACCGGGGTGATCCTGATCGGGCAGCCCGTCAGTTCGCGCCCTCCAGATCGCCACGTGGGTGATGATCTCGCGGTAGTCGAGGGTCTGGCCCCCCCACTCCTGCCGGACCCGGGGGTCGGCCATGAACTGGTCCGCGATCTTCTCGTCCTCGGGCTGCAGCGCGTACAGCACGATCGGCAGCACGATGCCCCGGCGCACGGCATCGTCGAAGGACAGCTCGTAGGCGACCGGCCCGTATTTCTCCTCGTCGTCCTGGGAGAAGATGATCAGGTCGGCGGCCTTGGCACCCCATGTCCGCGGTGTTGCCGTCATGTAGAGGCGCCGGCGGGCCGGCAGCTCGATCACGGCCTGCTCGGCCCACAGCGCTCGCGGGCTGTTGCTGGTCCTGGCCGAGGTGTTGCGGTGCGTCTCGTCAACGACGAACAGGTCGGCCTGCAGCGACAGCGCCCGCAGCGCGTCGGTCACCAGCGGCAGCGAGGTGTCCGTCACGGTCAGCGCTCGCGGGCACTCCTGGCGCAGGAAGCGGATGATCTCGTCCGGGTCGCGGGTGGCATCGAGGTTAGAGCTGACCTGCAGGTGCGCGACGGGCTGCGCCGGCTCCTCGTCGTAGTAGCGGCTGAACTTCTCGGTCACCTGGCCCACGCTGCGGGTAGGACCGACCATCACGAAGATGCCGGGGACAGCCAGGCGCTCCCATACCTTGACGGCGACGGCAGTCTTTCCCGAGCCGGTCGGTGCGTAGACCTGGCACCGGTCAGCAGTTTGATACGCCTGCAGTACGGCCGAGACTGCCTCGCGCTGGAAGTTGTCCCGCTCGGTTGTTCCGCTGCCCGCTAACCACTCAGCCATTACACACCAGCATCCTGGCGCTCGGCCTCGCTGAGCTGCTTGTCCAGGTAGTCCTCGATCGCGAAGCGGATGATCTCCGCCCGGGTGCGTCGCTGGACTCGTGCTGCGGCGTCTAACTGCTCCACCATCCGGGGCTCGACCTTCGCCCCGATGTCAACCGATAAGGTCACGCTGACCTCTCCAGTGCTCGTGGGAGCCGGATGCCCCCCGACTATGATCAATAGTAACACATATCATAGTAAAATAGTACAAATCGGGCACAGCGCCCTGCCGGCTCTCGCCGAACGGAGTGCCGGGCCGGCCACCTGCTCGAACGGGTGTTCAGCTACAATGGAAGTAGCTGCCCGGAAGTACCGGACAGCCGAACGGCCCGCTCGGGACGGGAATCCTGCGGGCCGCTCTGGAAGGTAGAACCGAAAGGGTGTTCCCTACGAAAGGGTGTTCCATGTCAAGTTTACCGCCTGAAGACGCAGGACGGAAGTTAAGCCGCCAGCGGGCAGCCAAGCTGGCCGTCTTCGCTCCCTGCGGCCAGGAACCGGCCTACTACCGGCACCTCCGGGTCGGCGAGGAACCCGACGAAGCATGTCGGCGTGCGCACCGCGAGGGCGAGGCACGCCGGAAAGCCGCCCGGAAGCAGAAGAAGGCAGACGGCGGCGTCGCGGCGCTTCGGCACCGCATCAGCGTGCTGCGCGACCAGCTGACCTGGGCGGAACAGGAGCTGGCCGAGCTTGAGGCCGCCTGCGAGCATCGCGCCGCCGAACAGGCAGACAACGCCGACACCGAGACGGAGCAGGCGGAGGTGCGGTCATGAGCGCGCCCGATCTGATCAACGAGGCCTTATCACACGCCCGCGACGGGCTCGCCGTCTTCGCCGCTGAGCCGTACCGCAAGACACCGATGCCGGGGGTTAGCTGGCCCGAGGTGTCCACCACCAGCACCCGGCACATCAGCGCGCACTGGCCGCGCGGCGCGAACATCGGCGTGGACTGCGGCAAGTCCGGCATCGTGGTCATCGACCTCGACCGCCACGACCCGGAGGCCGATGGCGTCGCTGCGTTCACCGCGCTCTGCGAGGAGCACGAGGCAGACCGGGACTGGCCGGACACCTACACCGTAGTGACGCCCACCGACGGGTACCACCTGTACTTCGAGAACCCCGGTGGGCTTGGCAACGGTGAGGGCGCGCTGCCTGCCGGGATCAACGTCCGGGGCACCGGTGGCTACGTGCTCGGCGCGGGCTCGGTCGTGGACCGGCGCGCGTATGAAGGCAAGCCGGAGCTGCAGGCCCTGGTGGGCGACGGCCGGGCGTACCAGGTGTACAACGACGCTCCGATCATCAGGCGGCGGCCATGGCTGCTGGAGGTGCTGCACAAGTCGAAGCGCCGCCGGCCCAGCGGAGAAGCCTGCCACGCGCTGGCACGCGAGTGGCCCTCGGTCACGCTGGCCCGGCTCAACGGCGAGCTGCGCAAGGTCGAGCGCACCCTCCCGGGCGCTTCGCGCGGCCAGCAGGCTGACGGCAGCGAAAAGAAGCCCGGCCGGAACTCACAACTGTACGAGTCGGCGTGCCGGTTCGGCGAGGTCGTCGCGATCGGCCGGATCGACGCCGACAGGGCTGTTGAGGAGCTGAAGGCGGCAGCCGAGGCGTGCGGGCTGACCGCCGACGACGGCGAGGCCGCGGTGGAGGCGACCATCGACAGCGGCCTGAGAAAGGGTGCCGCAGACCTGGCCGGGGGCGACAATGCTCGGCGCTGAAGACCTCAACGACCAGGATCAGGCCCAGGCCACCTTATTCACTGACGCCCACCTGGCGGAGCTGTTCGCCGGCACGCTCAAAGACCGGTACGTGTTCATCGACGGCCTGGGCTGGCACCGCTGGACCGGTAAGAACTGGAGCCCCTGCGCCGACAAAGATGTCCGCGAGGTAGCCCGGCAGTGGACGCTACGTCAGCACCTCGACTCGATCGAGCACTACAAGAACGTCGTGGCGGACGACAAGCCCAAGGCCGCGCAGCAGGCGGCCCGGCAGGAGACCACGCAGTGGGAGCGGACTCAGGCAAAGGCCAAACTCGACGCGATCACCGGGCTGGCCTCCGGCATCGTCACCGCCCAGGCCGCAGAGTTCGACGCCCAGCCGGATCTGCTGAACTGCGACAACGGCGTGATCAACCTGAAGACCGGGGAACTGCTGCCGCACGACCCCGGCCTGCGGCTCCGCAAGATCGCGCCGGCCGCGTACCGGCCGGACGCCCAGCACCGGGACTGGACGGCGGCACTGGAGGCCATCCCGCCCGATGTCGTGGACTGGTATCAGGTGTACCTGGGCCAGGCGGTCACCGGTCACATGACATCGGAGGACATCATGCTCGTGCAGCAAGGGTCCGGGGAAAACGGCAAGACCACCGTGACCTCCGCGGTCGCGGGCACGCTTGGCGACTACTACCTGTCGGTGTCGCCCCGGGCGCTGCTGGCCGACCCGCGCAGCATCCCGACCGAGATCGCTGAGTTCTACGGCATCCGGCTGGCCGTGCTGGAGGAGCTGCCCGAGGGGCGCCGGCTGGAGGTGACGCGGTTAAAGGCGCTGGTCGGCACGCTGGAGATCACCGCACGGCATCTGTACCAGCGGCAATTCACCTTCACCGCCACCCACAGCCTGGTGGTGAACACGAACTATATGCCGCAGGTCAACGAGACCGACCACGGCACCTGGCGGCGCCTGGCGCTGGTGCGGTTCCCGTATACCTGGCGCAGGCGGCCGGAAGACGTGATAGCCGGTACCGACCGCCTCGGTGACCCCAGCCTGCGCGCGCGGATCGGCCACAGGCGGCAGCAGGAAGCGGTGCTGGCCTGGCTGGTGCGCGGTGCCGTCCGCTGGTACGCAGGAGACATCCCCGACCTGCCGAAGCAGATCATCGCCGATACCCGCGACTGGCGAGCCACGTCGGACCTAGTGCTCGCGTTCATCACCGGGCAGCTGGCCTTCAGCGACGAGCACCACATCATGACCACCGACCTGGACGAGACGTTCAACAAGTGGCTGACCGACCGCGGGCACCAGCCCTGGACCGCGGAGACCATCCGGGCACGGTTTGATCGGCACGAGGAGCTGACCGCCCACCATATCGAGAAGCGCAGGGTCCGGCGCCGGGCCGGGATATCGCGCCGAAACGAGTTTTCGGCAGTGCCGAGTCAGTACTACGCCTACCTGGGTCTGCGGTTCAAGTGACAAAACTGCAGGTCAGCAGGGGTGAGCAGGGTGTGCGGGTGGTATGCGAAAGTAGCCACGCAGCACGGCGTTCTGACACTGAGTGTCATTAATACCTGCGTGAGGCCCCGGCCCCCAGGCCTGGCTACGGCGCTGGCCGCAGCCCCGAGCCCGTGCAGGCTCCATGATGGATTGTCGGCTGCCTACCACTTGGCAAGGTAGGTACTGCGTTCGACCGGCATGCCTCCGTAGGCCTCGGCGAGCTGCTCGGCCTCGGCCTGGTCAGCGGCCTGGACGACCACCCATCGCGCAAGCACGCCATGTTTTTCCCAGTAGGGCACAATCGTGACTCCCGTAACGACCTCTCTCGCGGTCGGCTCATCCGGAAGGTTTACCGGCCGCGCGTGCTGCTCGAACGCCACGCCGTATTCCGCCCGGATCTCCACCACACCGAGCGGGGCGAGCTGCGGGCTGATCTCGATCTCTTCTGCGTTCTGCTGCGGCTTGTTCGTCACCGGGCACCACCTCCCGCAGGCCGGTAGGTCACTACGCCGTCTTCTTGGCCGGCCTTCTCGATGAACCCATCCTCGCAGAGCTGTTCGAGAGACCTGCGGATGTCGGCGGTGGAGATTTCGATGCCGATCTCCGCCTCGGTGGCCGCGCGCATCGCCTCGGCCAGCGCCGCCCGGCGCCGGGCCAGTTCGGCGGTAACCTGCGCCGACAGATCCGGGTCAGCTCGCAGCTGGCGGAGCAGCTCGCGGAAGACATCGGCTGCGGCGACCTCGCGAGCCTGGGCGCAGCCGCACAGGAACACGTGCAGCTCGGCTACCAGTCAACGGTGACCCGGGTCGGCCAGACCGCGCCGGGATGTACGAGCGGTTCCATCTGGTGTCAAGGCGGTGATCCGGCTGGCAAGGCTGGTCAGGACCGGGAACGCGGCAGCGGAAAGGGTGTTAAGCGGGGTCCGGGGGCGCGGACGCGCGCCGCGATGGCCTGATCCGCAACATCGCCCGTAACGGTGTTGGTGTCTTGATGAAGGGCGGCGCGCACACGCCGCAATTTGGACTGCACGCCCTGGGCGACGCGGGCGATGCCACCTCGATGAAGGTCGGCGCGTACGTGCACCGCGATTCGGCGGCACCCTCGCCTGCGCGCTTATGTGGTGGCAGCCTCGATGAAGGGCGGCGCGCGCCGCGATGCGCCCGGTCCGCAGCTCGCATCGTTCGTGCTCAAGCCTCTATGAAGGGCGGCGCGCACGCGCGCCGCGATCGCTAAGGACGTTCCGTCCCGTGTCGCCTCGCCCACACTTCTATGAAGGGCGGCGCGCACGCGCGCCGCGATGGCCAACCGCCGATGGACATCTCCGTGCTGACCGAGCCTCGATGAAGGGCGGCGCGGGCACGCGCCGCGATCCCCGCGGGCTCGCCCTTCCGTGCGTTCAGCGGGCCGGTGCCTCGATGAAGGGTGGCGCGCACGCGCGCCGCGATGACCCGACCTTCGGGCTGGCCCAGCTGCATGCCTGGAAGCCTCGATGAAGGGCGGCGCACGCGCCGCGATCGGGTGCTTCTCGACCCACTTGCCCACGTCCTCGTCGTCCCCTCGATGAAGTGCGGCGCGCGCCGCGATGGCAGATCCCTCCGTTCAACATCCTGCGGTGCATGCCTCGATGAACAGGCGGCGCGCATACGCCGCGATCGAGATCGTCCAGTCATTGCGCAGGAGCTGGTCATCGCCTCGATGAAGGGCGGCGCGCACGCGCGCCGCGATCCCGGCCCCGCAGCTGGTGCTGCCCGCCAACTACCTTCCTTGATGAAGGGCGGCGCACGTACGCGCCGCGATCCGGACGGACGGGGCAGTAAACTTGCCGATCGGATTGCCTCGATGAAGGGCGGCGCACAGGCGCGCCGCAATCCGCCCGACGTGCCGCCCTAGTTTGGCCAGTCGAAGCCTCGATGAATGGGCGGCGCGCACGCGCGCCGCGATCGGTCGCCGCCAGTAGCGTTCCTGCGACGCCGCCATAGCCTTGATGAAGGGCGGCGCGTACACGTGCCGCGATTGGAAATCGGTCGTGGACCGGGCGCCGCCCGTGGCGCCTCGGTGAAGGGCGGCGCGCACGCCGCCGTGGAGGACATCACCACCACGGTCCCCGGTAACCTGCACCCGCCTCGATGAAGGGCGGCGCACCCGCGCCGCGATCCGATTCTGCTCCTGCAGCGATTCGATCGCCGAATCGCCTCGATGAAGGGCGGCACGCGCGCCGCGACAATTCCAGGCGGGTCAACAGGTACATTCGGGAGCCAGCCTCGATGAAGGGCGGCGCGCACGCGCGCCGCGATTTCTGGGCCAGGTAGTGGGCGTAGCCGCCTATCACGCCTGGATGAAGGGCGGCGCTTATGTGCGCCGCGATATGACGGTGCCGAAGGTGGGCGCGATGGTCCACGTCGTGCCTCGATGAAGGGCGGCACAGGCGCGCCGCGATGCTGGCCATGAACCCGCCGAACTACTGCGTGTCCACGCCTCGATGAAGGGTGGCGAGCACGCGCGCCGCGATTAAGCCGCCCGTGGCAACCACGGTCCGCTGGTTGAAGCCCCGATGAAGGGCAGCGCGTGCGCGCCGCGATCCGAGTTGCCCCACACAATGCCGGTCTCGATGTCCCAGCCTCGATGAAGGGCGGCGCGCACGCGCTGCGACCGGCCCCCCGGTGGCCACCGGGTAGAAGACCTGCTGGCCTTGATGAAGGGCGGCGCGCACGCGCCGCGACGAATGTCCACGCCGATCACGTCGAAGCCTGCGCGATGGCCTCGATGAGGGGCATCGCGCAGGCGCCGCGATGCGGGCTGCACCCTGACGACCTCCGGCGCCTGGTCGCCTCGATGAAGGGCGGCGCGCGTACGTGCGTCGCGATCGGCTGACGACCGGCGCCCAAACCGGGTTGGCAAAGCTCAATGAAGGGCGGCGCGTACGCCGCGATTACCAGGTCGTGCCATTCGCGCAGTAGAACCAGTCGCCTCGATGAAGGGCGGCGCGTCCGCACGCCGCGATCTGCATACAGCAGGTCATCAATGCCATCGCCGCCAACGCCTCAATGAAGGGCGGCGCATACGCGCCGCGACGACCCCACCTGGCTTCGGCACAACATGCCAGTGGATGCCTGGATGAAGGGCGGCACGCACGCGCGCCGCGATTTATGACGAGTTGCACGCTGCCCCAAACGATGAATTGCCTCGATGAAGGACGGTGCATACGCGCCGCGATGTGAAAAAAGCCCCGCCGTGCGGTTATGCCGAGGTGCCTCGATGAAGGGCGGCGCGCAAGCGCGCCGCGATACCTCCGTTGTGGCCGCGGACTCGCCCATTCCGGTGCCTTGATGAAGGGCGGCGACACGCGCCGTGATATGGCTGACGGCCACCTGAAGCGCGTCTTCTTCCCGCCTCGATGAAAGGCGGCGCGCCACGATCGGTCACTTCTGTGCCGGTGAACGCTGTCACCTGCAGGCCTCGATGAAGGGCGGCGCGCGTGCGCGCCGCGATAGCTGGGTCGTCCCGGAGCTGTCCTCCATTGGCCAGCCTCGATGAACGGTGCCGCGCATGCGCCGCGGTATGTCCGTCAGCATCGGGTCAACTGGGCCGACCGGGCCTCGATGAAGGGCGGCGCGCAGCGCCGCGATTTGAAGATTCTCCCAGAAGCCTTGCGGCATCATGCCTTGATGAAGGGCGGCGTGCACGCGCCGCGATGCGGCGGCAACCCCTTCCAGCTCGCCACGAACCTGCCTCGATGAGGGGCGGCATGCACGCGCGCCGCGATGTGCCTGCAGCGCCAGTCGCGTCTTGCGGAACAGGTGGCCTCGATGAAGGGTGGCGCGCACGCGCGCCGCGATGACCCGACCTTCGGGCTGGCCCAGCTGCATGCCTGGAAGCCTCGATGAAGGGCGGCGCGCACGCGCCGCGATGTGCACGACGAGGCTGATCGGAATCGACTCGTCGTGTGCCCGCACCGAAGCCGCGTTCAAGCGCTCCCCTGAACAGGGATCATGTGGCCACTCATCGCGCGCCGCTCCGGTGCGTTGTCGGATCCGAACTTCAAGATTTCAAAGCGGACCGCGCCTTCGACTCCGCGCGCCCGCAGCCACGCCCGGGCATTGGAAACCTCAAGATCGCTGACACCTTTTGGCGCAGTGAGCCCGCTCCCGGCGAACGTCCGCAGCTCCTGGCTGGCCAGGACGGAGCGAAGCCGGGCCGGCCGCCACGCTCCCTGCCACATCGGGACGTAAAACCACTCCTTCCGGCCACGGCTGAAATGACCGCTGGTCTGCGCGGTGTCGTTGATCCGCATGGCGAGCGGGAACTGGGAGATCCCCCACAGCGCACACCAGGCCAGGGCGTTGTCCGTCGGCCCGGGGCTGGCCAGCCCGGTCGCGGTGCGGCTGCCCGGTGAGTTGTACCCGAGTTCATCGTCAGCGGACTGGCCGGTCAGCCCGACGAGAACCTTAGCAGCATCCCGCTGCGTGACCGTGTCCGCGAGCTTGCGGAGGCGGGTGCCGACGAATTCCGATCCCTGGTTGCGGGGCTGCATCTCCAGGCGGCTCGCGCCATCGTCCTGCAGGGCGTCGCCCTTGCGATTATAGCTCCAGTAGCACGGCTCCCCGAGCGCTGCCAGGAACCGCAGGTCCAGCCAGTGATGCCCGGCGGTCAGTTCGTCGAGTACTTCCAGGCGCGCCTGCTGGACCAGTTCCCACGTCGCCGGATCAGCGAACTGGGACAGGCGGGGGCTCATCAGCGCTTTGGTTGCCGTCTTGGGAGTTCCCTGGGATTTTGCCGCGAAGGTGACGTCCCGCCGGACCCAGGATTTCCCGGCGCTACACGTCCTCGCGTGGTCGAGCACAAGTTCGGCTAGCGAGATGTCATCGGCATCGGCTGACCAGATGCCTGGCAGGGGGTTCGCCGTCCCGGTCCATCCGAGACGCACGTCCCGGACACCCCCGGCCTCCAGGATGGCTCCGAGCCCGTACAGCGCCATGTGCGACAGCAGGATGCGCGGCCCGCATCCCGCTAGCGTGAGCTGCGTCATTTCCCCTCCCCGGATACCTGGCAGTCGGCGGCCCGCAGTACTGCCTCAAGGTAGGCGCATCCCCAGGCGCCGTAGCGCAGGTCTGTCGCCTCGATCAGCTCATCCCAGCCGCCGCAGTCGAACAACTCGGCCGCTAGGTCGCGCCATTCGCCGGGGTCAGCCGTGTCGGCTAGTCCGGCTGCGCTGTGCGGGAACCCGGACCGGCCATGACCGTGGCTGGTCCCGATCAGCCGCAGGGCCAGCTCCGCGTCGATCCTTGGGGCATCATGCGCGGCATCCCAGGCATCCACCACAGACCGCTGTTCGTGCCGCCAGCCAGCCGGCAGGCCTCCGTCGGCCTGCTGCCTTTGAACCTGGACGCGGGTCTTGTCCGGGGGGCTCTTGGCCAGCAGTTCCCCGGTGCCGCTATTGCCGAGCCTGAACTCCTGGAACCGGTGATCGGCCTTGCCGTCGTCGTGGTGCTCGCCCGCGAGCTGCAGTGCCCCGGCCAGGTCATCGGGGAGGCTCAGTTCTGACGCGAGTGCCGCGGCCCGGTTCGCGACGTCACGCTGGTGGTTGCACAGCAGGACGGCAGTATCGCACGGGGTGAACACCTGCTGCAGATCCTCATCCGCGACGGCCCGGCGTTTGTCCAGCACTACGACGCGCGCACCTTCTTCATCGCCGGGTCGCAGGATGACGTGGCTGTCTTTGACCTTGCCGCGCAGCAGGGAAACGACAGCGGTCACCACGGGCCGCAGATCGGCCGGATATTGGTCCTCCCGCAGGCCAGCCAGCAGTTTCGCCAGGGAGTCACGCAGGGTCCGTTCGGACCGATCTTCAAAGTCTTCGGCGATGGGATCGAGGATCCGGCGGGCGGTCTCCCGCTTGAATCCCGCGACCTGATCCCGGTCAGGTGACCATTCGAGCCGGAATACGACGCTGCCGGCGGTGGGCTCCGGCTGGTAGTGCAGCACGTCCCCGGCACGGCCGCGGCTAGGCGCGTCCACGCCGTCTACCGCATCCGCCGCAGCCGGGGCGGCTACCACCGGCGGGCTGAACGTGCCGCCGGTCGTCCGCGTGAAGATCTCGGCGGAGCTGTCGATCACCACGATGTCACCTGGGCGGACGTCTGCCACGATCTCGGGCCGCTGTCCGTTAGTGTTGCCGCCGGGCCGGGCGCGCAGCGCTGAGATCTCCTCGCCGCGCACCTTGACCATCGTCTGCCCGTCTTTCAGCAGGTCGCTGAGGACGGTCTGGGCCAGCCGGTACGGGACGGGGAACGTCTCGCGGGGACCGGGAGGCAGGTCGCGCACGAATTCCATGGCGTCGGGTTCGTAGCCGGGAACCGCGTCCCGGACGGCGATCCCGACGGAGGTTTCCTCCTCGAACGAGTCGGACAGCCACAGGCCGAGTTCGGGGTCGGAGGCCAGGTTGTCGCTGGTGCGCGCCCAGTGCCAGGCGTCACCGAGCTCGGGCCGCTGGTACAGCGTGCGCTGCCGGTGCGCCGCCGGAGGCGGGGACTCCCGCACGGCCCAGGGCGCCAGTCCCGAGGGGGAACCGGCTAGGCCGGTTATCCAGTCCAGGGCCTCGTTGAGTTCGGCTGCGGAGTAAGGGCCGGAGTGCGTCTTGTCCTTCTCCGGCAATCGCTGCGGCGGGATGATGACGGTAACCGGTGCCTGCGCGCGGTTCCCGAGCCGGTTGGCCCGCCCGGCCCGCTGTGCCAGCGGGGACCCGCTCGCCAGCTCCGTCACGATGCCGGCCAGGTCCAGGTCAGCGCCGACTTCGAGGCTCTGCGTGGTGACGATGACATCGACGCCGGCGTTGCCGCCGATGCTGAGCAGGCCCGGGTACGTCTGGCCGAGGCGGTCCAGGTCGGCCGGGCGCACCTGCCCGCAGACCGTCACCACGCGCAGCGAGTCGCGGCGCAGCGCATCCGCGACCGCCAGCGCCATCGGCACCGTGTTCACGTAGCAGCCGATGGTGGCCGGCGTGCCCGCGGCGCCAATCCCGGCGCGCATGGCGGTAACGGCCTGCGCGATCGCGACCGCGACCTTGCCCACCTGTTTCTGGCCGGTCGCGGGCCAGTCCGCGACCGGCAGCACGGTGATCGGCTTGGGCCGGGTCAGCCGCGCGGCCAGGTGCTCTTCGGCGAGGTCATCGGCATCGACGGCGACGGTCCTCCGGTCGGCGGCTGCCCGCTGGCCGGGGGTAGCGCTGACCTCCACGACCTGCAAGGCCGGCACCCCGGTCAACGGCCGCTCCGCGACCTGCGCGAGCTGGGACACGCGCCGCGCCGTTTCCAGGAGCTGCCGGGCCAGGTGCGCTTCGTCCACCAGGACCACCGAGTCGAATGCCAGCAGCCCGGCTTCCCGGGGGGCGGCCTTCGCCGACGTGCCGTACCCGCCGAACAGCAGGCGGCTGCCCCACATATCAGGGGTGGCGCACAGCACCGCGCACGCGGCCGGGTAGTCACGCCACGACCGGGAGGGTACCGAGCCGCCGCGCAGCCGCGCCGTCACCAGCGGCGGTTCATCTGGATCTGCCTCTTCGTCCGCGCCGCGCAGGCTGGCCAGCAGCTTCGCGACCTCGGCGACGATCGCGCGCCCAGGTGACAGGAGTTCACGCTGAGACGACGCGAGCTGCCCGGCGAGGCTCCGGGCACGCGCGTACTGATCGTCGACCAGCACCCGCCGGTCGACCACCATGGCCAGGCGGCGCGGCAGCCGCGGGCAGCCGGCCGCGGCGGTCAGCGCGGTCGCGAACACGTGCACGTCGATCGCGGAGGTCTTGCCCGCCCCTGTGGGGGCGGCGATCTGGTCTGGCCACCGGCCGTTGCCCAGCACGGTGTCGAGCAGCCGCTCTTGCCATCTGAACGGCCTGTGGCCGCCGTTCACCGCCGCGAAGAACCGCGCGAAGTCTCCCCGTTCCACGGTCATGCCCTGCCCTCCGGCGGCAACGTGATTTCGTCAACGGCCGTGCCCTCGGGAACGTCGAACGGGACCAGCAGCCCGCCGCCAAGATGGCGACTCTGCCCGATCGCCGCGATCGCGCACAGGCCGGCAAGGCTGCCCAGTGACAGGCAGGCGGTATACGGGCGCACGACCGCGTGCGCGTTCACCTTATGCACATACCGGTCGGCATCCGACGTCCGACTGGCCTTCACATGCACAATTCCCACGCCGGCATCGGTAACCGCCGCGGCTAGGCCCCGGTAGTAGGCATCGCCGCGGCCGGGAATCCGGGGCAGCCGGTCCTTCCACACGAACCCCACCGAGAGCAACGCGGCGTGCGCGAAGTTCCATTCGTCCTCGCGTGACCCGCGGGTATCGGGGATGGCAGCGGGCACGGTCCGCCACAGCCGGATGGCGCCGGGCTGCGGCGGCGCCCAGAACCTGCTGCCGTCCACAACCCGGATCTTGCCGGTGTCGAGCTTCCGGGTCCGTCCGCGCGGCCCGCGCACCGATCCGAGACCTTCTACCGCTTGCTGCAGCACCTGCAGGTCAGCGGGATCCGGGTCCGCCGGGACCATGATGAGCAAGCTGGGCCGTTGTCCCTGGGCCGGCATCCCGGATCCGAGCATGTGCAGCGCGATCCGGTTGGCGGAACGGCGGGCGCCCTCGGGGTACGCCCCGGTGATCATCGCGGGCGCGCCGAAGCCGATCATCTTGATCAGCGCGCGGTGCGCGGCGACCGCCCACGCGACCCGGTCCTGCTCAGGCACCGGGCCGTCCATCGGGATCGTGATGACCTGCGGCCACGGGACATCCGCCGGCCCGCCCTGCCGGGGGGTGTACCAGGCCGTCTCAACGGCCTTGCGCCCCGGGACCGCAGAGCGGGAACGCTCATCGGTCGCGTACCTGTCTCTCGCGGCCGATGGCGGTGTCCCGGTCGCCTCGTGGTGAGCCTGCGACAGTTCGGCCAGGCGGCCGGTGATCGGACGGTCAACGCCCGTCCCGCCGGCCGTGAACGGCCCGGCCCCCGGATTCAGGTCGTGTGTGGCGTTGAAGTCGCCGGCGGTCACCGCGGTAAGCCGCACCGGTGACTCGCTCGTTCCCAGGCAGGGGACATCGGGGCAGAGCTGTTCAAGCGCGGCCCGCACCGGCTCGGGCGGGTCCTGCTTCCAGATCCACGCGAACCGGCCGTCAACGGCGGTGGCGCCATCCGGGGCCTTCGGGAGCTTCTTAATGGTCAGCGCGCTGGACTTGGGCGGCTTCTTCAAGGTGCCGTCATCCCGGTAGGCGATCACGCGCTCGACGTTGACCTCCAGCGCGGGGATGTGAACGCTGTCTGGCGGGTTCTCCTCCAGCCAGCGCAGCGCAGCCGCGTCCGTATCGGCGACACCCAGCAAATCGTGGTCACCTTCGACAGCCCGCGGCCCGAACCCAGCCGCGCACAGCAGCGCCGAGTGCAGCCGGGCCACCGACGGAAGCCGTTCCGGGCGCCCGTCGGCGCCGGCACCCCGGTAGGTGCCCAGCGGCAGCTCAGCGACGATGGCGAACGCCATGTCAGATCACCGCCTCGCCCTCGTCCTCGTCCGCCACCGCGCCGGCAACGACGTCCGGGTTGCCCACCACCCGCAGCACGACGCCGTTCCAGGTCACGCCTGCCTTCTCCCGGGCTGCGGCGAGCGCCGCGTCCAGCAGCGCGTCCGCCTCGGCGATGGTCAGCGCCTCCAGCGCGAGCCGGGCGCCGCCCCGCTGGTCGATCTCGACGCGGGCCGGCCCCTGCTCGCGCAGGTCGCAGTTCGCGCGCAGGCACAGCTCGGCATCGGACCGGGCCAGGGCGTTCAGCGCGAGCGCCGCCAGCAGCGCACGGCACGCCGCGTCGCCGTCCGCGCCGGCGCCGAACCGCAGCTGCCGCAGCGCGGCGAAGCTGAGCACATGCGACCGTATGATCCGGCTGCACGCCACCCCCGACAGCGTGTCCAGGGTCGGCGGGATGCCGCCCAGGCCGAGCATCGACGCGGAAATGGCCTCCTCGCCCTTCTTCGGCTTGGCGGTGGTGGCCGTCTTATAGTTTTTCCCGCTCAGTTCGGCCCGCTGGGCGTCAGCGAGCGCCTTGAGCTCGGCCTCGGTGAGGTTGATCCGCATGCCCACCGGATCGACCCGGGCGCCGCCGCGCAGCGACGGCCGGTCGTCCGCGCAGAAGCCGATGATCTCGCCCACCAGAGTGCTACGCCAGCGGCCCTGCCGCGCGGCCCGGCTGGCATCCCAGCCGCCGAAGAGCAGGCTCACCGGGCTGGCCTCCAGCACGGCCCGTGCGTTGCCCGGCGTGGCATTGCGGATATTCCGGTACACGTCGAGCTGCGTCACCGGCTTGCCGCCGGCCGTCCCGGCCCGGATATGACCGTCGAAGATCCGGTGCGGCAAGGTGAGATCTGAATACACCTCCTCGGTGCCGCCCCGGCTGTAGGTCACTTCTACCCGCGGCATCTGCGACAGCATGGGATGGCCGTCGGCGATCGCCTGCGCGAGTGCGGCCTCGCACCGGTTGAGCTGGCTCTGCTTGGAGTCGATGATGACCGCCTGGGCCGGTACCCCGTCGAGGTAACGCCGCTCGTAGGCGTACTCGCCCTTCTTGTCACCCGGGGTGCGCGAGGCGAACTTCGCCGGGGCCACCGATGCCTGCGGCCCCGCCGCAGGCTCCAGCTCGGTCACCGAGGTAAGGCAGCTTGCGCCACCAGGCATCGATGATTCCGCCAGCAGATCCAGCGTAATCTTGCTCATCTCATCCATCTCCTCAAGATGTCCCGGCTCCGGGAGTTGCAGCCTGGAGCGCGCCGATCCCCTTTTCGCGAGTCCCTGACGGAAGCACAGCATGGCACTGGGGTCCGACATTTGAGCCCGTACCGGCAAACACCAGCCGGGGCAAGTTCGAAGGGATATCTAGAAACCTGCGTTTAGCCAGGTGAGAGGCGCATTCGACGTTACGGAGTCCGGCCGACCACTTTCGCACAAGATGACCCAGACGCGAGCTAAAGAAATGTCCTGGCATTGGCGGCCTCTGCGTGTTGCCCTTGCCGCACGAGACTTGCTTGCATGGGGACATCAAGGAGAGTCAGCCTTGATCACCACACACGCGGGTGGCTCGTCGGACGAAATCGGTACGCTATGCCCGGTCAGCGCGCTGGCTATCACACTGACGGTTGTTGCGATCGCGGCTACTGCGGGTGCGATCGCGGCTACTGCGAGCAAGGCCGTCACCAGCCCGGACTGCGAGCTCCGCCGCGCCGCGAGACGGCGCCCGTTGCGCTTGCTCCTCGCAGCTTTCATCTCCGACTCCCTCATACGCCGGGTCTAGTTCGAGGTCGTGCTTGACGTGCATTCCGCGGCGTACGGGAGGACCTTACTACGGTTCGATAAGAAAGGGATGGACGGTGGGGATCCCCGGCGTGGCGGGCGGCGGAGCGGGATGAGGCGTCGATTGCGCGCTGGCGAGAGGAGATTCGGCCAGTCATAAAGGACGCCCGGGGGCCTGGGCGCCTGGCTGGTCTTCGGAGCCCAGTCCGGCCGGGGTTTAGGGCCGTCGAAGGGCCGACCCTGAGGCCGCCGGGATTGAGCACGAGATGCGGGAGCTGCTGGCCGTCTGCCAGACGCTGAGCATCGCGGTCACCGACGGCGTCCAGTCCGTACCCGGAACCGACCCGACCGGGCCAGCTACCAGGCCGCCGTCGAGACCGCCCAGAACCTCGTCACCAGCCTGGCGAACTCGCCCGGTCCGTCAGCTGTCATTCAAATGAAGGGCGGCGCGGGCGCGCCGCGAGAGCTGATTTCGGACACATGCTCTGATCGAGCCGTAGCCTCGATGAAGGGCGGCGCGTGCCTGCCGCGATGAAGCCTTCATGCAAGTATGTCAGTGTATCGAAGTAAACCCGCGCCACCAGCCCGCACATCCGGAGAATGGCCTGGATGGTGGCGCGAATGGGCACATAGTCGCGGCGATGATTCCCAGGATCGCGCCAGCCGAGCACTGAACATGACCGGGTGGCGCTTTTGTCCGGAAGCAATACTCGCCGGCCCGGGGAGGGTGATCATGCCGTTCGGGGCCAGTCGGCCGCCACAGCAGGGCGACGCGGCGGGTCACCGGCAACATGCCACCGCCCCCGCTTAACGACGTAGCCCTGTTTGACGGCCCTGACAGCGCGGCGCATCTCGGGCCGGTCGGCGATGCACGTAACGCCCAGCTCCTTCACGGTGCCCAGGCACTCACCGGCCGCGTAGCGTCCCGTCTGGATGCCGTCCGCGAGTCCTAACGCGACCTCGGCCCATCGTTCGCCATCGGGGAACAGGCTCATGACGCCGTCAGCGCGGGGAGGATCTGCACCCACTTGACCCCGCTGTCACGGCGCTGGGCGCACCATCCCATGCCTGTGCGGCGGTAGTCGTAGGTGAGCGTCCCGCTCGCGAGCACGAAGACCGCCCGTTCCACCCGTGCGGCGGTGGCCTGGCCGCTGGTGATGCACGCCTCGGCGGCTTCCCTGGCTCTCTTGTCGTCATCGGTCACCCCGAGCGCGCTGCCCGCGTCCCAGAGCCAGAGGCCGCTCACAGCGCGAACTCCCTCGGCACCGGGCGCTGGCGGTAGTCTTCGACCACGGCGTCATACAGCTTGGCGGGACTGTCGGCGGTGAGCGTGCCGAGGCCGTCGCGGCGCGCCGCTGTGTACGGTCCGGAGCCGCCCTCGCTGGTGATCTCGTATGCGTCGCCCCAGTTATAGACCAGGGCCTCGTACAGATCCGCTCCGGTGCCGGTCACGGCTGGCCGCTCCCTTCCGCTGGGTCGTCTCACGGCCAATTTCGCAGCCCAGGAAGCGTTAGGCTATGTGGCAAGAGCCGTTGCCACGATCGGCCACGATTACCCCGGAGCCTGCCACCATGGCCTCCCGCGATCCCGAGAGCAGCCCGCCCGCGTTCCTCGGTTCCGAGCTGCGCCGTGCGCGGCTGGCCGCCGGGTTCGCCAGCCAGGATGCTCTTGCGGCCCAGCTCGGGTTCGACCGGACAGTGATTACTAAGGCGGAGACCGGTGAGCGTCCGCCGACCGCTGACGTGCTGGCCGCCTGGTGCGCGGCGTGCCAGATCGAACGCGGAGCTGTTCGGGCGGCTGGCAGTGCTGGCCCGGCGGGCAGACGGCCCGGTGCCCAGCTGGTTCGAGGACTGGCTGGAGGCCGAGCGGGAGGCCGCCTCGCTTCGGATATGGTCACCGATGCTGGTGCCCGGTCTGCTCCAGACGGCCGACTACGCGCGGGCGCTGTTTCTCGCAGCACAGGCCGACACGTCGGATGACGCCATAAACGCCCTAGTGGAGGCGCGGCTGGAGCGACAGACCATCTTCCAGCGTCTGTCTCCGCCGCACGCGGTGGTCGTCCTCGACGAGGCGGTGCTGCACAGGCTGATCGGCTCGCGGGAGATCATGCTGGACCAGATGGGGCAGCTGCTCGTCATGTCCGGGCTGCCATACATCTCGCTCCAGGTCGTCCCGTCCGACAACGGGGCGAACGCGGGGCTGAGCGGCGCGTTCGACATCGCCAGCGTGGACGACATGCCCGGCACGCTGCGCATGGAGGGCATCGAAGACCAGACGACGGATAAGCGGTCGCTGGTGCGGAAGGCGGCAGTTACCTTTGATCGCGTCCGCGCCGATGCGCTGCCCCGCAGCGCCTCCAGGGACTTGATTAACAGATTGGCTGAAGAGCTATGGAAGGCATAGAAAACCAGAACTGGCGAAAGGCCAGCTACAGCGGCAACGGCGGCGGCAACTGCGTGGAGGTCGGCAACGTGTCCGGCGACATCGCGGTGCGGGACACCAAGGAACGGGCAAGCGCGGTGCTAGCGTTCACCTCTGACGCCTGGCGCGCGTTCACCGCGTCCCTGAAGAACTAAGCGTTAGGCGGCAGAGATTCCCTCGCCCGCCGTTAGCGGAGCAACTATTTCGCCTCGGCTGAGGGTCACCGCGAGGGGGTCTCGTCACGTCGTCTGCTCGAAGAACGTGGCGCACTCGGCACAGGCCGGCATGAAGTCGTCAGTCCCGTAGCGGAGTATCCGTGTCGCAGGCACGCCGTCCGCATGGTGCTTCAGGTCGAAGTGACACACCGTGAGGTCGGCGTCGTCTTCTTCGTCCATCGTCCCAGGTTACGGACGCCTCGTGACATGCTCGCGGAGGTCTCGTCATGTCAGGCAAATGTCAGGGGCAGGACCCGATGCTGCCGGACAAAATGGGACATAACAGGCATAGATCAGGCGTTCGAGTTTACTGCGCTGAAGCGCCAAGTTCTTACGCCACCGGGATTTCCACTCCGAGGCTTGACAGATTGCGCAATCGGCCCCGGAAGGACACGTAATCAACTTTGGGCGTGTCGCGGTCGGCCCGCGTCATGGCAGCTGTCCGCATTACGTAATTTATCCCGGATGCCCGGTTTCCGGCGGAGCGGAGATCCTGGGGTTGTGGCCCACAACCCCGCTCTATCTGGGGCTGTGAGCCACAACCCCAGAACGGAGGCCCGTATCTAACCACATCGCGCCACGCCAGAACCAGGAACCATCAGTTAATCCCCGACGAGGCCAAGAGCGTGCCGATTGCGCAATCGGCACATTGGTTGGACAGCGGTACGAGGCCCGGCGAAATTAGGCTGTCCGGATGCCAATACAGCGTTCTAATATTCAGAACATGACAGAAGACGGCGCGGGCTTCTCGCAGTCCCTGGAGCGCGGCCTCGCCGTGCTCAGCTCGTTCACGCCCGACCGCCCGGCCCTCGGGATCAGCGAGCTGGCGCGCATGCTCGGCCTCACCCGCAGCACCACCCATCGCTACGTCGCCACGCTCGCCGCGCTGGGCTACCTGCACCAGGACGACGCGACCCGCAAGTACCGGCTCGGCGCGCGGGTCCTGGACCTGGGATTCTCGGTACTCGGGTCATTTGACCTGCGCGAGATCGCGGGACCGTACCTGCGCCGGCTCACCGACACGACCGGGCACACCTCGAACCTGGCGATCCGCGACGACACGGACGTGATCCTCATCGACCGGGTCCGCGGCCGCCCCGGCCGTTACCACCATCTTGAGTTCAGCCTGCACGCCGGCTCCCGGCTGCCGTCCTACTGCAGCGCGACCGGCAAGGCGCTGATCGCCTTCCTGCCCCGCCCCGACCTCGACCGGCTCCTGGACCGCATCGACCTCACCCAGCGCGGGCCCCGCACCCTGACCAGCAAGGCAGCCCTGCTCGCCGAGCTGGAACAGGTGCGCCGCACCGGCGTTGCCGTCAACGACGAGGAACTCGACAGCGGCCTGCGGTCGATCGCGGCGCCCGTCCGGTCCCGGTCCGGCGAGATCGTGGCCTCCGTCAACGTCGCTATCCCATGGTCCCCCGTGGCGATGAGCGAGCTCGTCGCCCGCTTCGGGCCCGCCGTCGCGGCGACCGCGCGCCAGATCGCCGCTCAGGTGATCTGACGCCAAGATCCCGAATGCTCGAACGCCGTATTGACATGGGAACGCCCCTCACAACACGCTGACCTAACTCTCCGTCCAGGCGTGCGCATCCGCAGAGGGGATATAGAGATATGACCGAAGAGCCCGCTCAGCCCGCCAGACCGGCGAACCAGCCGTCGGCGGGCGGCGTTTCCCGGCGTGGCCTGTTCCGTGCGGCCGGCGTCGGCGCGGCCGTCGTGGGGGCGGCAGCTTTCTGGAAGCCTGCAGTTCGAGCATCAAGGTCGCCTCCAATACCACCACCTCGGGCACCTCAGGCACCACCACCAGCAAGACGATCACGATCGGCTGGATCCACCCGCTGACCGGCTCGCTGGCCGGGTTCGGCTTCCCAGACAACTGGGTCATCAGCCAGATCAAGCAGACCGCGCCGTACAAGAACGGCTTCAAGATCGGCGGCACGACGTACACCGTCGACATCAAGTCCTACGACACGCAGTCCAGCGCGACCCGGGCCGGGACCTTGGCCCGCCAGGCCATCCAGAGCGACAACGTCGACCTGCTGCTCGCCTCGTCCACCCCCGAGACGGTCAACGCGGTGTCCAGCCAGGCCGAGACCCTCGGCACCCCGCTCGTCTGCGCGAACATCCCGTGGGAATCCTGGTACATCAACCTCGGCGGCAACCCGCAAAAGCCCACGCTGAAACCCAAGTACATGGTCATGTACTTCCTCGGCGCCGAGCACCTAGTCGAGGCGTTCATGCCGATGTGGAACCGGATCGGGGCGCAGTACGGGAACAACCACCTGGTCGCCGCCGCGTTCCCCAATGACTCCGACGGCAACGCGTTCCGCGCCGTGTTCCCGGTTGTCGCCAAGTCCGAGGGTTACAAGTTCGTGCTCTCGTCGGCCTACCCGGACGGGCTGACCAACTGCTCATCGATGATCTCCCAGTTCAAGGCGGCCAAGGCCGACTTCTTCACCAACGTGCCGCTGCCGCCGGACTTCGCCACCATGTGGACCCAGTCCCTGCAGCAGGGCTTCCGCCCCAAGCTCGCGACTGTGGCCAATTCGAGATCGCCTACAAGGCGCTGACCTCCGTCGACGACCCACACAACAAGCAGGACGTGGCCGCCGCCCTGCACCAGGTCGTGATCCCGGAGGCCGTCGCCGGACCCATCGACTTTCACCTCGAGCAAGAACCCCGCGCCCGGTGTCGTGATCACCCCGCTGGCCGGCATCCAGTGGCAGAAGGGCACGAAGTACCCGCTCGAGGCCGTCGTCGTCGACAACACGCTCCAGCCCAACGCCAAGATCACCGGCGACTTGCAGCCCACCTTCAAGTAAGCGCTTGCCTCTCATCCGTTCACCCGCGAGCCCCCCGCCAATCCGGCGATACGCGCACTGGACGGCGGTAAGCTCATGGTCATGCCAGTAATGCGGGGGCGGCCCGCGGCGATCGATACCTCCAGGGCCCACCCGGCTCGCATTTACGACTACTGGCTCGGCGGCAAGGACAACTTCGCCGCCGACCGGGAGGCCGCCGAACTGGCGCTGCGGGCATACCCGGAACTGGCGCAGGCGATGCAGTCCAACCGGGCCTTCCTGGGCCGTGCGGTGCGATTCCTGGTCGGGGAGGGCATCCGGCAGTTCCTGGACATCGGCACGGGCCTGCCCGCGGCGGACAACACGCACGAGGTCGCCCAGCAGGCGGCGAAGGACAGCCGGATCGTGTACGTCGACAACGACCCCATCGTGCTGATCCACGCCCAGGCGCTGCTGAAGAGCACGCCTGAGGGAGCGTGCGACTACATTCAGGCCGACCTGTGCGATCCGGACACGATCTTCGCCGCGGCGGCGCGGACGATCGACTTCGGCAAGCCGGTGGCGCTGATGCTGCTCGCGGTCTTGCAGTTCATCCTCGACGACCAGGATCCCTACGGGCTGGTCTCCCGGCTGATGGCCGCGCTGCCGTCCGGCAGCTACCTGGTGATCTCGCACCCGACCGACGACTTCAACCCCAACAAGGGCGAGTCGATGAAGCTGTACAACGAGCGGTCCGCTGAGCAGGCCGTGGTGCGCGACCAGGCGGCGGTCGCCCGCTTCTTCGATGGCCTGGACCTGGCCGAGCCCGGCGTGGTCCCCGTCGCCAAGTGGCGGCCGGACTCCGACATCACCGCCGCCCGGCCGTCCTCCATGTGGTGCGGCGTAGCCCGCAAACCATAGCTCACCGGCGCCGCGACTTGGCCTCGCTGGCGTACTCGTCCACATAACTGAGCTCGCCGAGAACCATGATCTGGTGAATGATCTCATCGGTGATCGCCCGCAGAATGACGCGATCGGCTATCCCGATCGGATAGCCGATCGTGTCGAAGGTAAGCGGCTTCCCGAAGCGAACCTCCGCGTGCCCGGTAATCGGCCAGGACCGCCCGGCGGGCATGGAGCTGTAAGTGCCCACGACGGCAACCGGCACCACGGGGACGCACGCCGACAGGGCCAGCCTGGCCACCCCCGTCCTGCCCCTGTACAGTCGTCCGTCCGGCGTGCGACTGCCTTCGGGATACAAGACGAGGCACCACTTCTGTTCCAGCAGGCGCTCCATTGTCTCCAGGCCTTGCAAGCTCGGGGCCCTCCTGTCCAGCGGCACGGCGCCCACGGCGACGGAGACGAAAATGCCGAGCAGCCGGTTGGCGAAGAAATAGTCCGACGCGGCCGCGACAAGCGTCCTGTGGCGCAGTTCTTTCGGCAAGCTGCTCAGGATGAGCGGTGTATCCATATGGCTGCAATGATTCGCGGCCAGTATCAGCGGCGGAGTTTGACCTGACAGGTTTTCCAGCCCGGTGACCTTCGGATGTACATAGTGCCGTATTATCGGCCGCAGTGTGCCGTTGATAAACATTCCGCGTGCCAGTCCCGCGCCGACCCGCTGGGCTAGCATCCGGTGGCCTTTGCCTGCCATAAGATTCTCCTAATGCCCGGATAGGTAGCCGCGTTCGGAGTACCAGCGCAAGGTCTTATTTATCGTCTCCTCGACTGGCGTGTAATGCAGGCCAAGTTCCCGCTGCGCCCGAGAGCCGTCATAGCTGTGCCCGTTAAGCAGCGTCCTGACCATTTCGCGGCACAGCGGCGGATCGCGCCGGACTGCCTTGGCCGCGGTTTCCGTCGCGGTGGCCGCGGCCATCAGGCTCCACCCCGGCAGCCACCGGACCTTGTGCTGGATTCCCGCGCACTCGCGAACCAGGTTGATCAGTTCGCGAGTGGTGAATGTCGCGCCGTTCAGGATGTACCGCTGGCCGGCAAGACCGCGGCTCTCCGCCGCCAGATGCCCGGCGGTGCAGTCAGCGATGTCGAGAAAGCTTATCCGCGTATCCGCGAGGAATTTCAGCTTTCCGTTCAGGTACTGAAGCAGCAGCCGCGCGGTCCCGTGCACGCGGCCAGGGCCTTGGACTGACGAGGGGCTTACGCAGACCACGAAGACCCGCCGCGCTGACGCCTCGTCCAGGACACGGATTTCAGCCAGGTATTTGGACCGTTCGTATTCCGACAGGAACCGTCCCCGGTGCGGGGAAAACTCGGTGCCGATCGTGCCCGGAGCCTCGCCGATCGCCGCGGCGGATGATGTGTAAACAACCCGTGCGACGCCGGAATCCCCGGCCGCCTTGATGACGTTGGCGGACCCGTCCACGTTCACCCGCAACATCGGCCGCGGATTCGCCAGGCAGAACGAGTTCACGCCGGCGGCGTGGTAAACTGCGGCGCAGCCGTCCATCGCCGAGACCAGGCTGCCGGTGTCGAGCACATCGCCTATCACCGGGACCGCGCCGCGGCCGCGCAGGGTGTCAGCCGTCTTCGATGACCTGGCTAGTGCCCGCACCGGACGGCCACGCGCCACCAGTGCGTCCAGAATGGCCCCGCCGATGAAGCCGCTGCCGCCGATGACCAGGGTCGGTGCCGTTGTCTGTGGTGTCATGACCGCACACCTCCTGACGCGGACGACATGTACTTCAGGTAGCTGCCGGCGGACAGGATCGTGACGATGACGGCCGCCATCATGACCCACTGGTCCAGATACCAGCCTCCTATTTTCTGGTGGTACCGGAGGATGGCGAGAAAGATGGCCACTACCTGGACGTTCAGCTTGAGCTTGCCCCAGATGGAGGGGTAGACAACGGTGCCCGCGCTGGCCGCCGCGGCCTTCAGGCCGAGGACGGCGATCTCCCGCCCGATGATGATGGCGGCCGCCCATGGCCAGGCCCGGTCCACGTCGACTAGGGCGATAAGCGTCCCCGCGATGAGCAGTTTGTCTGCCGTCGTGTCGAGGAAGACGCCAAGTTCGGTGCCCTGGTGCCACCTTCTCGCCAGGAAGCCGTCGAGGAAATCGGTGGCGGCGGCCACGAGGAAGAGCGCGGCCGCCGCCACCGACGCGTACCCGGTGCCGGCCAGGATCAACGCCATGATCGGAACCGTCAGCAGCACGCGTGCCAGGCTGATGCCGGCCAGCAGCCGCACCGCGTTCGAATTAGCTCTTCTCATGGCGCCGCATCAGCTCCCTGACCGCCTGGGCCGACGACAGGCCGGTGGCCTGGCCGGCGAGTTCGCGCGCGATGGCGAGGTCGGTGGCCCGGACAGCCTCTTTAACGGCGCCGACAGACCTGGCGCCGACAGAAAGCTCGCGAACTCCGAGGCCGAGGAGCAGCGGTACCGCCAGCGGATCGGCGGCCAGTTCGCCGCACACGCCGATCCAGCGCCCCGCCTCGGCGGCCGCGGCGGCGGCACGGCCGATCAGGCTCAGCACCGCCGGGTGGAGGGCATCGCCGATGCCCGCCACTGACGGGAGCTCACGGTCGGCGGCCATGGTGTACTGCGTAAGGTCGTTGGTGCCGACGGAGAAGAAGTCAACCACGTGAGCGAGCCGGGCAGCGGTGAGCGCGGCGGCCGGAACCTCGATCATGATGCCCGTTTCCATGGCGCCCTCCGCCGGTACCGTGACGCCCTCCGCAGCCAGGGAACGCCGTGCGCCGACGACCAGGCTTAGCGCGGAGCGCACCTCCTCCTCGGTGGCCACCATAGGGAACATGAGCTTCACCGGGTAGTGCGCGGCCACCCGCAGCACGGCCCGCACCTGTGTGAGCAGCACGTCCGGCCTGGCCAGGCCGAGGCGGATGCCGCGCTGGCCGAGCGCCGGGTTGGGCTCCGCCTCCCGCGGCAGGTAAGGCAGCTCCTTGTCCGCTCCGACGTCAAGAGTCCTGACGATCAGCGGACGGCCGTCCAGGATCCGCGCGATCCGCGTGTAGACCTCCTCCTGCTCGGCCTCGGTGGGCATGCTCTTGGCGTCCAGGAACACGAATTCGGTCCTGAGCAGGCCGATGCCGTCGGCGCCCGCGGCGACCGCGCGCCGCACGTCGTCGGCCGAGCCGGCGTTGGCCGCGACCTCCACTTTGGTGCCGTCCGCTGTTACGGCCGGCCCGGCGGCCAGCCGCCTGGCGCGGCCCGCGGCCCGCTCGGCGCGCCTGGACGCCTCGCGGGCGGCTTCCAGGTCCGCCTCGTCCGGCGCGACCCGGAGCGTGCCGCGCCCGCCGTCGAGCAGCAGCGGCGTTCCTTCCGGGATCGACAGCACCGCTGGTCCCAGGCCCAGCACGGCCGGGATGCCCAGCGCTCTGGCCAGGATCGCCGCGTGCGAGGTCGGGGCGCCGGAGGCGGTCGCGATGCCGGTGACTTTCGCGGAGTCAAGGCCGGCGGTGTCAGCCGGGGTGAGTTCGGCCGCGACCACGATCCCGCTGCCGGTAAGCTCCGCGCGGGCCGCGCCGAGCAGGTTCGCCAGTACCTGGGACCGGATGCTCTCCAGGTCGCGGACACGGTCGCGCTGGTAGGGGTCCGCAAGCTGCCGCCAGCTCGCGATGGCGCCGGCGACCGCGCTGTCCCAGGCGTCGGCGGCGTTGCTGCCCGCGGTGATGCGGCGCCGCGCGGGGCCGAGCAGGGCATCGTCGGCCAGGAACAGCAGGTGCGCGTCGAAGATGCTTGCCTCATAGGACCGGCCCGAGCGGGCCGCGACCCGGTCCCGCGCGGCCAGGACCTGACGGGTCGTCGTCTCCAGGGCCGCGTCCAGCCGGGCGAGTTCCGCCGCGGCGTCCGCGGCGGGCCCGCGCGGCACCGGTATCTCGGCCGGCCGCAGGTGCACCGCGCCGCCTGCCGCGAGGCCGGGTGCGCCGGGAATCCCGCGAAGCACGGCGCCGCTGACGGGCGCGGGCTCGCCGGCCAGGGGTCCGGTGGTCAGCGGTTCGGTGGCCGGCGGTTCGGTGGTCAGCGGTTCGGTGGTCAGCGGTTCGGTGGCCAGGGGCTCGTCGAAATCGCGCTCGGCTAGCTCGCGCAGAGCGCTCAGGACCTCCGCCGCCTGCGGGCCTTCGGCCCGTACCAGAACCTCGTGTCCCCGCAAGACCCCGAGCGTCGCGACGCCGTTCAGGCTCCGCGCGCTGGCCGGGCCGGCGTGCGTGGTCAGGTTCTCCGCTGTCGTCGTCGCGTCGAATTTGCCGGCGGTCTCGACGAACCTCGCGGCCGGCCGGGCGTGCAGGCCAAGAGGATTGCGCACGACCAGGCGCAGCTCGAGTGCCCGGTCTCCGGCAGTCGCGGCGGCCTCGGCAGGCGCGGGCGACGTGGCGCCCAGGTGGGCGGCCTTGCCTGCCAGCCCGCCCCGCGCCTCGGCGGCGACGCGGTCCAGCGGCTCGCCTAGCCGGGTGGCCACGGCGGCGGCAACCGCCCCCTCGACCAGGGGCGCCTCGCACAGCAGCAGTCTGGAGCGCTGGTCGTCCGGCAGCATCTCGGCGGCCATCTCCGCCGACAGGACCGCGCTGCCGAGGTCCATGAGGACGAGGACCCCGTTGTCGTCCCATGCTCGCTCGATCGCGCGGCCGATGAGCGCGGCGTCGGTGCCGAGCGGCCGTCCCGGCTGGTCGAGACCGCCGGCCGCCACGAGGGCGACGTCCGGACCCGCCATCTCTCTCGCCAGCTCGACGACGCCGTCGGCTAGCCGGGCGCTGTGCGACACCAGCACGATTCCCACCATCGCTCGCCCCTGACCTCGTCAGCCGGTGCGGCCGTCAGCCAGCGCCGGGCTGACGGCCGCTGGCATCATGGCGGTTACTCGACCCAGTCGAAGGTACGGGTGACGGCCTTCTTCCACAGGGCGTACTCGCGGTCCCGCCTGGCGGGATCCATGTTCGGCTCCCACCGCTTGTCCACGCCCCAGTTGGCGCGCAGGTCCTCGATCTCACGCCAGAACCCGACGGCCAGGCCGGCCGCGTAGGCGGCGCCGAGCGACGTCGTCTCCGGCACCGTCGGCCTGATCACGGGCACGCCGAGGATGTCCGCCTGGAACTGCATGAGCAGTTCGTTCATCACCATGCCGCCGTCGACCTTGAGCGAGGTCAGCTCGACTCCGGAGTCGGCGTTCATGGCGTCCACCACCTCCTTGCTCTGCCAGGCCGTGGCCTCAAGGACGGCCCGTGCCAGGTGGCCGGCGGTCACGTACCTCGTCAGGCCGGCGACCACGCCGCGCGCGTCGCTGCGCCAGTACGGCGCGAACAGGCCCGAGAAGGCCGGGACGAAGTAGACCCCGCCGTTGTCCTCGACGGTCCTGGCGAGCGTCTCCACCTCCGCCGAGGTGCCGATCATCTTCAGGTTGTCCCGCAGCCACTGCACCAGTGCCCCGGTGATGGCGATCGACCCCTCGAGCATGTAGGTGGCCCGCTGGTCACCGATCTTGTAAGCGAGCCCGGTGATCAGGCCGCTCTTCGACGGGACGACTTCGGTTCCCGTGTTGAGCAGCAGGAAGTTGCCGGTGCCGTAGGTGTTCTTGGCCTCGCCGGGCGAGAAGCACGTCTGCCCGAACAGGGCGGCCTGCTGGTCACCCAGGTCACCGGCGACCGGCACGCCGGCCAGCAGGCCCTTGGCCTCGGCATAGACCTGGCTGGACGGCCGGATCTCCGGAAGCATGCTCTTCGGGATGCCCAGAACCGACAGGATCCCGTCATCCCACCGCAGGGTCTGCAGGTCCATCAGCAGCGTCCGGCTGGCGTTCGTCACGTCGGTGACGTGGACCCCGCCCTGCGGGCCGCCGGTCAGGTTCCAGATCAGCCAGGTGTCGATGTTGCCGAAGAGCAGGTCACCGGCCTGAGCGCGCTCGCGTACGCCCGGGACGTTGTCGAGCAGCCACTTGATCTTCGGTCCGGAGAAGTAGGTCGCGATGGGCAGGCCTGTCGTGGCGCGGAACCGGTCCTGGCCGCCCAGCTTCGAGTCCGCCAGGTCTCCGCAGATGCGGTCGGTTCTGGTGTCTTGCCAGACGACCGCGTTGTGCACCGGCCGACCCGTCTTCCTGTCCCAGACGACCGTGGTCTCGCGCTGGTTGGTGACCCCGACGGCGGCGAGGTCGGCTGGGGTGAGCCTGGCCTTGTCCAGGGCTCTCTTGATGACCTCCTGAGAGCGCTGCCAGATCTCGTTGGCGTTGTGCTCTACCAGCCCCGGCTTCGGGTAGATCTGCTCGTGCTCCTTCTGGTCGACCGCCACGACGCTGCCGTGGTGGTCGAAGACCATGAAGCGAGTCGAGGTCGTGCCCTGGTCGAGTGCTGCTGCGTATTCAGCCATTTCTTCTCTCCCTTGTCTGTTATCCGTTGCTGGTGTGCTCGGCCGCGGTGGCGAACGTGTCGGCCGCGGTCCAGATGAGCAACCAGGATGAAGTCGCCCCTGGATCTTGATGACCCGCGCTCCGCTCGCCCAGGTAGCTGGCCCGTCCCTTCCTGGCGACGAGCGGGATCGTCGCCTCCATGCCCTGGCGGGCGGCCTCCGCCGACTTGCTGAGCGCCTCGTCGAGGTCCGCCCCGCCGGCGACGGCGGACGTGACGGTTTCCGCCGCGGGCACGAGGGCGTCGATCATCGTCTTGTCGCCTAGCCCGGCTTTCCCCCGGTTCTGCACGCCGGCGACCCCCGCGGTCAGGGCGGCCGCCCAGTCCGCCGCCGACAGGTCCGGCTTGCCGGCGGCCGACGCGCCCATGCGGAGGAACAACGTCCCGTACAGGGGACCGCTCGCGCCGCCGACGGTCGAAACCAGGGTCATGCCGACGGTCTTGAGCAGCGCGCCGATGTCGCCGTGCTCACCGGCGTCCAGCTTGCCCAGCACGGCCTGCATGCCGCGGTTCATGTTGATCCCGTGATCCGCGTCGCCGATGGCGGAGTCCAGCTCGGTCAGGTAGCTCTTGTTTTCCGCGATCGCGGCGGCGAAGGCCCTGATCCAGTCGCAGACCTGACTGTAGGTGACGGGCATCTAGACTCCCCAGCGGAGGCCAGGCGTGTTGACCGGCGCGTCCCACAGCGTGGTCAGCTCGTCGTTGAGCCTCAGCAGCGTGATCGAGCAGCCCTGCATCTCCAGCGACGTGATGTACGGGCCGATGAGGTTGCGGGCGATCTCGATACGGCGGGCGGCCAGGAACCGGTGCAGTTCGTTGTAGACGACGTACAGTTCGATGAGCGGCGTCCCGCCCATGCCGTTGACGAAGGCGAGTACCCGGTCGCCCGGACGGAAGGGCAGGTCTTCCACGATGGGCGTCGTCAGCATGTCCACCACCTCACGGGCGGTGGCCAGCGGCGTGCGCTCGCGCCCGGGCTCGCCGTGGATGCCGATGCCGATCTCCATCTCGTCGGCCCCGAGTTCGAACGTGGGCTTGCCGACCGCCGGCACCGTGCACGAGGTGAGCGCCATCCCCATGCTGCGCCCGTTCTCGTTCACCGTGCGGCACACCTTCGCCACCTCTGCCAGCGGCATGCGCCGCTCGGCGGCGGCGCCGCAGATCTTCTCGGCGAGCACGGTCGTCCCGACACCGCGGCGGCCCGCGGTGTACAGGCTGTCCTGCACCGCCACGTCGTCGTCGATGACGACGGCCTCGACCTCGAGGTCCTCCTCGCGGGCGAGGCCGGCGGCCATCCTGAAGTTCAGGATGTCGCCGGTGTAGTTCTTCACGATGTGCAGCACGCCGGCCCCGCCGTCGATGGCCTTGGTCGCGGCGAGCACCTGATCGGGCGTCGGTGACGTGAATACCTCGCCGGGGCAGGCCGCGTCGAGCATGCCGTAGCCGACGAACCCGCCGTGCATAGGCTCGTGCCCTGAGCCGCCGCCGGATATGACGCCGACCTTGCCCACGACCGGGGCATCGGCCCTGACGATGACGTTGGGGTTGGTCATGACCCGCACCCGGTCCGGGTACGCGACGGCGACGCCCTGCAGCTCCTCGCTGACGACGTCGGCCGGGTCGTTGATGAGCTTCTTCATATCGGAGGCCTCCCTTGTGTCCTCCCGTAGCCGCTTTACCAGGGATCCCCGCAGGACGGGCCGCCGGCCGTCCGTCGCGACGGACGGCCGGCGGCCCGTCCGGGCTAGCGGTTACACCTTGTGACGGATATCCTCACCTCGCTCACCGCTCGCCTCGGTCGGCTGCCTGGTCTCCGCTTCCGGAACGGGCCGGGCAGGCGGGATCGGGTACTCGGGCGGCGCGGGCGGAGCGATCGTCGGCGGGGCCTTCAGCAGCCTGGCGTGCAGCACGTCTCCGATGAAGAGGTCGTACAGCAGGATGCCGATCACGCCGCCGACGAGCGGACCCACAATCGGGATCCACCAATAATTACTGAAGTGGAAGGCACCTACGCTATAGCTCCCGGGAAGGGCCACCTTTCCCCACCCCGCGAAGAAGGCGAACAGCCGGGGCCCGAAGTCACGGGCCGGGTTGATTGCATATCCGGCGTTGGCGCCGTAGGACATGCCGATGGCGGCCACGGCGAAGCCGACGATGAGCGGACTCATGTTCGACTTCGGCTGCTGGTTCCTACCGTCGGAAATAGCCGCCACGAATATGAGCAGCAGGGCCGTGCCGACTATCTGGTCGATCAGTGGCCCCACCGTTGACCCGCCGAAATACTTAGCCGGGAACGTCGCGAAGATCGAGAACGTGGCCAGCGCGCTCCCCGAGCTCTTCGGGGTTGCGGCCGCGAGGTCGAACGCGTTGATCGCCCAGTGGTAGACGAGGAACACCAGGGCCGCGCCCACGAACGCGCCCAGGATCTGAGCGGCCCAGTACGGCAGGACCTTGTTCCACGAGAACCTGCGCCGGACCGCCATCGCCAGCGTGACCGCCGGGTTGATGTGCGCGCCGGTCACGCCGCCGGCCACCCAGATGCCGAACGCGACCGCCATGCACCATCCCCAGGTGATCAGCAGCCAGTCGCCGGCCGCGTCGAAGATCGTTGTGGGGCTCGAGGTGCGGCCGGAACCGGGCAGCGCGGCCACCGCCATGGCCACCACGCCGTCCCCCAGCGTGAGCAGGACGAACGTTCCGAAGAACTCCGCCATGAGTTCGCCCCACAGGCCGGAGATACGGCCGAACGTCCGGCCCTCTCCATGCATTAGAGGTGTTATTTCAGACACGGCTACCCTCCTAACTTATTTGCGCATGCGGCTACATATCGCGCTGCATGCATTTATCGGACATGCGGGCAGGACCGTAGCCTCGTCCGGCGCCGCATCCTCATTTCCGATGGGCATACCGTCCTTCCTGTGCGGGTACCGGGTGAATCTTCACTGGGGTCGCCGACACATTTCCTCCGCTGTTCAGCTCTTGGCCGCTATCGCGGCGATCAGCCAGAAGCTGTAGCCCGCGGTGGCGAGGCCGAGCAGGACGACGCCCCGGGTGATCAGCGTCCGGCCGCGAGGACCGAACCCGAAGTCGAACAGCACCGCCCGCAGGCCGAGCATGGCGTGCCAGATCAGCACGACCACGAAGGCACTCTCGATCGCCAGCACAGCCGGGTTGGCGAGGTAGCTCACTACCTGCGCGTAGTCACGCAGCCCGCCCTTGACCACGAAATGCTGGGCCACGATGTGCGCGCCGAGCAGGAAGAACAGCAGCACACCCGAGACCACTTGGAGGATCCACGCGGTGGTCCCCCCGCGCCCCTGCCGCGGCGCCGGCGACTGGCGGACTTTTTCCTCGAGGTCAGTGGCCATCTCATATCACCCCGAACATCGCCAGCACGACGACGACGTAGAGTCCCGCGCTCACCGACATCACCGCCGTGAACCAGGCCTTCTGATGGCGGACGCCGATGCCGTTCTCCACCAGCGCGAGCCGGAGCCCGTTCAGCCCGTGCACGCAGATGAACAGGATCAGCAGCGACTCAAGCCCCAGGAAGTAGTGGTTCTTGAACAGGCTGAGCACGCTCGCCCACGACCCCGCGCCTTCGGTGAGCAGGAAGAGCACGCCGAGATGGAGGTAGAGGTAGGCGATCAGCAGCAGCCCGGTCACCCTGTTGGTCAGGAAAGCCGCCGCGCCGAGGTGCCGTCCCCGCAGCCTGGCCCAGCCCAGCACGCCGCGCAGCGGTCTGGCGGCAGGGCGCGGCGTCCGCGTTGTCGTCGTCATCGTTCTCGCCTGCCCAGCCTGGCGATCCGGCGCAGCTTCCGCTTGGTGAGCTCACCCCGGAGCGCCATGATGGCACCCGCCGGGTCCGCCCCGGACGGGCACGCCTCGGTGCACTCGAAGCTGGCGTGGCACCGCCAGCACCCTTGTTCGTCGTCCGCCCAGGCGAGCACCTGCCCCGGGTCAACGCCGCGTGGCTCCGCCACCGAACGCCAGGCCGCGGTGAGCGCGGCCGGCCCGAAGTACCCGGAGTCCGAGCCGGCGATCGGGCAGGCCGACACGCACAGTCCGCATTCGATGCAGTCCTCGTACCGCGCGAACGGCGGGCTGGCGTCGTGCTCGCCTAGGCCGGCTAGCTGGTCATCCTGCCTGATCAGCGGTCGGTGGGCCGGCTCGAGGGAGTCGTACAGGTTTCTCATGTCGACCACGAGGTCGTGCTCCACCCTGGCGTTGGCCAGCGGCTCTACCAGGATGGGCCCCGGGCCGGCCTCGGCCAGCCTGGTGGTGCAGGCGAGGACCTCGCGTCCGTTCATCCGCATGCCGCACGTGCCGCACGACGAGTGACAGCACGAGTACCGCAGGGTCAGCGAGCTGTCGCGATGACTGCGAATCTCGCGCAGGGCGTCCAGCAGCGTCGCGTCCGGGCCGAGGGCGACGGTGAACTCCTCGGTACGCGATCGCTCCTCGCCGGGCCGCCTCCTGGCGATCCGCAGCCGCCAGTTGCCCTCCGTATCTGGCTGGCCGGACACTTCAGCTTTAGTTGCCGTCATCGACGCTCGCCTCGTTCCTGGTAGTAGGCCGAATACGGCGCCAGCACCGTCTCCGCGGTCTGGCAGGCGGCGGCGATGCCGAGCTTCGCGCAAACGACGTCCGCCGCGGCCTCGGCCATGGCGCGCAACGTTGTGGCCTTGCCGCCAGTGATCGTTACCAGGCCTTCCACGCCCTCGATCTGCTTGTGATCGAAGCACTGGAACGTGCGCGACAGCTCACGGCCGGTTGCCGCCGCGCCACCGCCGACCAGCGGACGAACCGCCGACCAGGCGCCGCGCCGCCGCGCCGCCGCCAGGGCCGGGATCAGCTTCGCGCCTTCCGTGTACATCTTCGCCACGTGATCGGCCGGGACCGGCGGCACGTCGGGATCGTCGACGACCCACGAGGTGGTGCCCACGATGGACAGCCCGCGCTGGGGAACGATGATGTCGCCGTCGGAAGGCTTGTGCAGCCTGTTGAGCACCCGGCCGCAGAACCGGCCCTCGAGGGCGAGCAGCACGCCGGGCGACAGCTGCATCGGCACGACGGCTCCCGCCAGCCGCGCGACCTGTCCGGACCACGGCCCGGCCGCGATCACCACCAGGTCCGCCGACAGCTCGTAGTCGCGCTCGGTGACGAGGTCGCGCGCGAACACGCCCGTCACCGTGTGCCCAGAGCAGGCGAGGTCGGCCACTTCCGTGAAAGTCCGCAGCTCAGCGCCGTTGCGCTGAGCCGTGGCGAAGAACCGCAGTACGAGCCGCATGGGGTCGACGGTCGCGTCGGGAACTTCCACGGCGATCTTGACGTCCGGGTTGAGTCCCGGTTCGAGCCGCAGCGCGGAATCGGGCTTGTGCACGATGGCCGGGATGCCGCACGCGGCACAGGCATCGAGGAATGCGTCCAGGTAGTCCATGTCGTCGTCGGTCAGCGCGACGAACAGCCCGCCGTTCTCCTCGAACGAACCCGGTGCTATTTTGCGCAGCGTGCGGTTCTCTTTGATGCATTCGGCGGCCGACTCCTGATCGCCGACCGCGTAGCGGCCGCCGCTGTGCAGCAGTCCGTGATGGCGCCCCGTCGTTCCCGAGGTGAGCTCGCCGCGTTCGAGCAGCGTGACGCGGATGCCGCGCAGTGCCAAATCGTGGGCAACGCCGGCCCCTGTGGCGCCACCACCTATGACTATGACGTGTGCGCCCGTCGGCGTAGCCGCCATGACTCGCCTCCCTACCCCCCGGATGCGCCGTCGCATCCCGGTTAAGAAGGGCCATGTCCTGGCTCTGTGGCACCAGCCTGGCTCTGGGGGCGGACCCGGCGAAGAGCTGCAAGTCCCGGACCAGGGGAGCAGAAGGTCTCCTTTTTGAGTGGCGGGAGAGGCTTAAGCGGCTGACATGATGTCAGTGACAACTTCCTGCCCGGACATAGCCGCGATCGCCGCCATCACCCGATCGGTCGCGACACGTGGTTGGCGGCGAGGATGGCGCCGCCGCGTGCCGGTATGTGCTCAAGACCGCTCGCTTCCGGCCGGAAGAGCAGGCGCAGCACCGGACCGAGGAGGACGAACTTCAGGAACCACCAGAAGACCGGGGAACCGGTCACGATGGGGCGAGGCCCTGCCATGGCCGCCTCCTGGCCGTTGCCGTCGGATTTCACCCAACGAGCCGTGGAACCGGGGGGCTAGTGCCGAAAGTCCATCCGGTGCCGTCATCACCGCGACTTTTGGCCCTGCCGGTCCGGGTACCACGATGCTTGCCTGGAGAGCGTGCCCCAGCTGCGCGACTTTCTCGGACGCTTCCGGCCCGCGGGGTCTCCCGGGGCCCCGGCCCGGGCCGGGGCGCCCGCGGACCGCACGCGCGAGCTGGCGGCTGAAGTCGGTCCGGTGCTGGCGCTGCTGGACGGGGCGGACGACGAGGGTGAGCGGATCATCACGCAGGCGAAGCTCGAACGCGGAGCGGGTCACGGCCGCGGCGCGGGCGGAGGCGGCGGCGATCACCGCCGACGCGGGACGGCGTGCCCAGGCGGCACGGGACGAGGCGGCGCGGCAGGAGCTTGC
Source organism: uncultured Actinomycetota bacterium (assembly GCA_963771985.1). Classification (GTDB taxonomy): domain Bacteria; phylum Actinomycetota; class Actinomycetes; order Streptosporangiales; family Streptosporangiaceae; genus Trebonia. Next base: position 412,716 of record CAVYVO010000016.1, read on the forward strand.
CCGGGCCCGGGAAGATACCGCAAGGATGATGGCCAGCGCCACGCTGCAGGCCTCCCGGACGCGTGAACTCGCCCGGGAGCGCATCCCGGGGCTGGTGAGCGACGCCATCGGCCTGATCTGGCAGCTGCGGGCAGACAACCCATGAGCGCGGGGTGGGTCGCGGGCAGCGTGCGGGCGAGGGCCTTCGCCCGCCGCCGCCTCGGCACCACGGCGGTGCGGCGCCTCGCCTCCGCCGGCTCGCTGGAAGAGGCGGTACAGGTGCTGGCCGCTACCCCCTACGGGAGCGGCGTTCACCCTGGACAGGATCTCACCGCCGTTCAGCATGAGATCGCCAGCACCCTGCTGTGGAATCTGCGGGTGCTGGCGGGGTGGCTGCCGCCCGAGGGCGTAGGGCTGCTGCGCGCTCTCAGCGGCTGGTTCGAGATAGCGAACGTCGACGAGATGCTGCAGGTCATGGGAGGCAGGCCGGGCGGAGCCGAATTCCAGCTCGGCGCGCTGGCCACGGCCTGGCCGCGCCTGCGGCACGCGGCGAGCCCCGCCGAGCTGCGCGCCGCGCTGGCCGCCTCGCCGTGGCTGGATCCGGGAGGTGAGACGGCAGACGCGGTGCGGCTGGGCATGCGCGCGCGGTGGACGGCGCGAGTGGCCGCCCTCGGCGATCCGGCGCGGGCCTGGGCCGCGGGCGCGGCCGTGCTGCTGCTGGCAGGGGAACGGTTCGCCGCCGGGCACGCCGTGGATCCCGGCGTCATGAACGGCGCGCTTGACCTGCTCGGCCCTGCCGTGAGCGGCGTGTCCGCGTTCGGGGAACTCGCCGGCGTCCTTCCCGTGAAAGCGCGGTGGGTGCTCGCCGGCGTCAGCTCGGCGGGCGACCTGTGGCGGGCGGAGGCGGCGTGGTGGGCACGGGTGGAGGAAGACGGCCGCAGGCTGCTGCGTACCTCGAGCCTGGACAGCGGTGTCGTACTGGGGGCCGTCGCCGTCCTGGCCGCCGACGCCTGGCGGGTCCGCGCCGCGCTGGAACTCGCCGCCCGCGGTGGCAGGCCGCTGGAGGCCTACGATGAACTGGCTTGACGCGGTCGCACCGGCCCGGATGAAGCGCGTCGCCGTGGTGGCGCCGGCGGGGGCGCTGCGTGACGTGCTGGTACAAGTGGCGGTCGCCTCGGCGGTGGACCTGGGGCCGCCGGGCGGCGACCTGACCGCCTCCGGCGAGGCCGCGCGGCGGCTCCGGCAGGCCGGCCAGCGGATGCCCGGCGCCGTTCTGTCGGTCACCTGCCCGGACCTGGACGAGCTCGAGCGGACGGGCCGCTACGACCTGCTCGCGGGTGAGGCGCAGCTGCAGGCCTACGCCGGCATGGCGGTCAGGCGCTCCGGAGCGGCGGCGCTGGCGGGCTGGATTCCGGCGGACCGGCTGGCCGCCGTGGGGGAAAGGCTCGCGGAAGCCGGCGGTGCCCTGGTGCCGCTGCCGTTTCCGCCCGGGGCCGAGCCGCCCACCTTGACGGAGGGTCGGCCGGCGCGGCGACAGATCGAGCCGCTGGTGCAGACCTACGGGACGGTTCCCTATGCCGACATTGACCCCGGCTGGCTCGCCTGGGCGTGCTACGTGCTGATGTTCGGGATGATGTTCGGCGACGTCGGCGAGGGGGTCGCGCTGGTCGCGGCCGCGTGCATGCTTCGCGCGGGCTGGCCGGCGTGGACCCGCCGCTTCCGCCAGGCGTGGCTGTTCGTGGGCGGCGCCGGGCTGTCGGCCGCCTTGTTCGGTCTGCTCTACGGGGAATGCTTCGGGCCGACCGGCCTGGTGCCTGCCCTCTGGCTCGACCCGCTCAGCAGCCCGTCCACCCTGCTCCTAGTGGCCGCCGGCGTCGGCGTGGTCCTGCTCGCGGGAGCGTACGCGCTCGGCGCCGTCAACCGCTGGCGCGAAGGGGGCCTGCCGTCCGCGCTGTACGCGCAGTCGGGCATCGCCGGAATCGCGGTCTTCCTGGGAGCCGGGGTGGCGGGTGGCGGGTGGTACTTCCACCGCTGGCTGCTGCTCGCGGCGGGCGGGTGCCTTGCTGCGGCGGGCTTGACCCTGGCCGCGGTGGGCTTCCTCGCGAGCGCCGGCGGCGGTGCCGCCGGGAAGTTCCAGGCATCGGTGGAACTGTTCGACCTGGTGGTGCGGCTGGGATCCAACGTGGTCTCGTTCACCCGTCTCGCCGCGTTCGGCCTCACGCATGCCGCGCTCGGCCTAATCGTGTGGGAGGGGACGGAGGCGCTGTGGCGGCACGGCGGGGGATTCACGGTGCTGGCCGTCGCCCTGTTCTTGGCGGGAACCGCGCTGGCGTTCAGCCTGGAGGGGCTCGTGGCCGCGATCCAGGCGCTGCGGCTGGAGTACTACGAGCTGTTCTCCCGTGTGTTCGTCGCGCAGGGGCAGCCTTTCCGGCCATGGCACCTGCCCGTCGTGATCGGCGTCAAGGAGGGGATAACGTGACTTCCGTATGGGTGACCGGGCTGCCGCTGATCGTCGGCGCGGTCGTACTGGCGTGGTTGGCCGCGCGGCGGGGCCGGTCCGGGATGGTTCTCCTGGCCGGGACCGGCGCCGTGCTGATGACAGCTGCCGTCATACTGCTCGTCGCCGCGGTGACCGCGGGGCCGGCGAGCGCGGCGGCCGGGGCGGTGGGCGCCGCCGGGGTCAAGGCCGCGGCCGCCGCGAAGGCAGCGGCCGCGGCGAAGGCCGTAACCACCGCGAAGGCGGCGGCCGCGTCGTCTGGCGGGGGCGGGAACACGTCGGCCCTCCTGGGGGCCGCGATCGCCGTCGCGGGGTCCACCATCGGCGCTGGCATCGCGGTCGCGTACACCGGCGCCGCGGCGCTCGCCGTGATGAGCGAACGTCCGGAGATGTTCGGGCGCGCGATGGTCATCGTCGGCCTCTCCGAGGGGATCGCGATCTACGGCCTCGTCATCGCGATCCTGCTCATCGGGAAGGCGTGAGCGGAATGTCCCGGGTAGCCGTCATCGGCGAAGCCCTGCGGGCCGAGGGCTACACGCTGGCGGGCGCGCTGATGTTCGCCGCGGAGGACGCGGACGCTGCGCGCGCCGCGTGGCGCTCGCTGCCGGCCGATGTCGCGGTGGTGGTGCTGACCCCGCGGGCAGCGGCCTGGCTCGGTGAGCCGCCGCGGCCGCCGCGTGACGCCCTCCTGGTCGTGATGCCATCATGACCGTTACGACGGATACCGTCGGCGCGCTCGACCCGGTGCGCGAGCGCATGCTGAGCGGCGCCAGGATCGAGGCGGACCGCATACTCGCGCGGGCGAAGGCGCGGGCAGCCGTGACGATCGACCAGTCGCGGAAGGAGGCGGCGGACGCCGTCGCGCTCGCCGCGGCGGCCGGCCGGGCGCAGGCCGCCCCGGCCGCCGCCGCCGAGCGGGCCAGGGGCCGTGAGCGGGCCAGGTCGGTCTTGCTCGGCGCGCGGCGCGCGGCGTACGACGAACTGCGCGGCCAGGTTCTCGCCGCGGTCGCCGGCCTGCGCGACGAGCCCGGGTACGACCGGCTGGCCGGCCGGCTCGCCGAGATGGCGGCCCGCGCGGCGGGTCCCGGCGCGACCATCACGGCCGCCCCTGACGGCGGGATCGTCGCCCGGTCCGGCAACGTGGTCGTGGACTGCTCACTGTCCCGGCTGGCCGCCTTGGCCGTCGAGACGCTGGGTGAACGGGTGCGGGCGCTGTGGACGCCGTGAACACCGCCATGACGCGCCCTCCCGGCAACGGTGCCGCGCGGATCGTCCGGGTAAACGGGCCGCTGGTGGAGGTGGCCGGCCTGACCGGAGTGGGCATGTTCGACATCGTCGAACTCGGCGCGCGGTCGCTGCCCGGCGAGGCCGTCGCCATCCGCGGCGACGTGACGACCGTCCAGGCCTACGAGTACACCGGCGGTCTCGCGCCGGGGGAGCCGGCCCGCTCGCGGGGCGAGCCGCTCTCGGCCCGTCTCGGCCCCGGCCTGCTCGGCGGCGTGTTCGACGGCCTGCTCCGCCCGCTCAGCGGCGCGCCTACCTGGCTGGAGCCCGGGCATCCGTTCGCCGCGGTGGGCGACGAGGAGTTCGGCTTCAGTCCCGCGGTGGCGGCAGGTGATGCCGTCGGCGGCGGCGAGATCCTTGGGTCGGTGGCCGTGGCCAGCGGGATCGCCTGCCGGGTGCTCGTACCCCCCAGGCTGAGCGGGGTGGTGGAGAAGGTGCGCCCGGCCGGCCCGGTTTCCGGCGACGCGCTTATCGCGACGGTGTCCGGCTCCGACGTGCACATGACGTCGGCGTGGCCGGTCCGGCGCGCGAGGCCCTGCCGCGAGCGGCTGGCCGCCGAGGCGCCGTTGCTCACCGGGCAGCGCGTCGTGGACGTGCTGTTCCCGGTGGCGAAAGGGAGCAGCTGCGCGGTGCCCGGCGGATTCGGCACCGGCAAGACCGTGCTCCTGCAGCAGATCACGAAGTGGTGCGACGCGGACGTGATCGTCTACGTGGGCTGCGGCGAACGCGGCAACGAACTGGCCGACATGCTGGGCGAGCTCGCGGAACTCGCCGATCCGCGCACTGGCGGAAAGCTGTCCGCGCGGACCGTGGTGATCGCCAACACGTCCAACATGCCGATGATGGCTCGCGAGGCCAGCATCTACAGCGCCGCCACGGTCGCCGAGTACTTCAGGGACATGGGGCTGGACGTCGTGGTGGTCGCGGACTCCACGTCACGGTGGGCGGAGGCGCTGCGTGAGTTCGCGTCGCGCAACGGCGAGCTCCCCGCCGAGGAGGGCTATCCGGCGAGCCTGTCCTCCGCGCTGGCCGCGTTCTACGAACGAGCCGGCCGCGTGGTCACCTGCTGCGGGCGCGAGGGTTCGGTCACGATCATCGGCGCCGTCTCCCCGGCCGGCGGGGACATGACAGAACCGGTCACCACGTACACGCAGCGTTTCGTCCGCAGCCTGTGGTCCCTGGACCGCGATCTGGCCTACGCGCGGCATTACCCGGCCATCTCCTGGTCCGGTTCCTTCTCCCGCGATGTGGAGACCGTCGCCGCCTGGCAGGCGGCCCGCGGTGATCCCGGCTGGGCGGACCGCAGGAGCCACCTGGCCGCCCTGCTGGCCGACGCGGACCGGCTCAGCTCGCTCGCTGAGCTGCTGGGCGTCGCGGCGCTGCCGCCCCGGGAACGCGCCACGATCATGGCGGGACGGCTCATTAGGGAAGGTGTCCTCCAGCAGAGCGCGCTCAGCCCGGTGGACGCTTCGTGCGGCCCGTCCAGAGCCGCCGCGCTGGCCGGCGCGGTACTGGCGGTCGCGGAACGCTGCCAGGACCTCGCGAGCGCGGGCACGCCCGCGGCGACGCTCGAGGAGCAGGACTTCTCCCCGATCCTGCGGGCCCGGGAGGACGCGGTCACGCCGGATGACGTCACCGCCCGCGGGCAGGCCATGCTCGCCCGTCTCGCCGGCCTGGCTGGCACGGCCGCTGAGGAAGGGGCCGCTAAAGAAGGAGAGGCAGGGCACGATGAGCAGCTGGGCCCAGCGTGAATACCAGGGAGTAGCGGAACTCCGCGGTCCGCTCCTCGTCGTCCGCGGCGTCTCCGGCGTCGGCTGGGACGAATTCGCGACGATCCGGATGGGCAGCGGCGAACTGCGGCACGGGCTCGTGCTCGAGGCCGACCGGGACCTGGCCGTGATCCAGGTGCTCGAAGGCACCGAGGGCATGCGACTGGCGGACACGGGGGTCACGTTCACCGGCAGCCCGCTGCGGATTCCGGTCAGTGCCGACTGGCTCGGCCGGGTATGCAACGGACGTGGGGAGCCGGCCGACGGCGGGCCTCCGGTCACCGGCGAAGTGAGCATGCCGGTGGCCGGCTTTCCCCTCAACCCGGTGCTGCGCGAGCCGCCCGCCGAGGCCGTGCTGACCGGGATCTCGGTCATCGACGCCCTCACCACGATGGTGCGCGGCCAGAAGCTCCCGATCTTCTCGGTGGCTGGCCTGCCCCATCTCGAACTGGCCGCGCAGATCGCCGCCCAGGCCTCAGCGGGAGACGCTCCCTTCAGCGTGGTCTTCGCGGCGATGGGCCTCACCCACGCCGATGCCGCGTCCGTCCGCGCCGCGCTGGACGAGCGTTCCGCGGCCGGCGAGCTCGTGCTGCTGCTGAACCTCGCGGACGCGCCGGTGATAGAGCGCATCCTGACCCCGCGTCTCGCGCTGACCGTGGCCGAGTGGCTGGCGTTCACCCAGGGGCGGCACGTGCTCGTGGTCATGGCCGACATGACCAGCTACTGCGAGGCCCTGCGCGAGGTCTCCGCCGCGCGCGGCGAGATCCCGGCCCGGCGGGCCTATCCCGGATACCTCTACAGCGACCTCGCCTCGCTGTACGAGCGCTGCGGGCGGATCCGCGGCATGCCAGGGTCGGTCACGCTGGTCCCGGTGCTGACCATGCCGGCCGGGGACATCACCCACCCGGTGCCCGATCTCACCGGATACATCACCGAAGGGCAGATCGTGCTGTCTCCGGACGTCCACTCGCGCGGCGTCTACCCGCCGGTTGACGCGCTGTCCTCGCTGTCTAGGCTCATGCGGCACGGCGCGGGCCCCGGCCGCACCAGGGATGACCATCTCGACGTGGCCGCGCAGATCCTGGCCGCGCTGGCCTCCGCCCGGCGTGCCAGGGAACTGGCCGAGCTGATCGGGGCGACGGCTCTCGGCGCGCTGGACCAGCAGTACATCGAGCTCGAGACCGCGTTCGAGAACCATCTCATGAACCAGGGCCAGGCCGAGAACCGCGGCCTCGAGGAAACCATGAGCCGGGCCTGGCAGGTGCTGGGCGCGCTGCCGCGCCGCGAGCTCACCATGCTGCCGGGACGGTTCCTCGACGCGTACTATCCGGCGGGCACGCCGTGAGCGGCCGGGGATTCGCCGTGCCCCCGGGCCGCGCCGGACGGCTCTGGCTGCAGCGTCGCCTGGCGGTCGCCCGGCGGGGCGCCGACCTGCTGGACCGGAAGCTGCGGATCCTCCAGGGAGAGCTGGCCGGGCTTCGCGCCCAGGCGGCGCGGACCGCGGCGGAATGGGAGCGTCGCAGCGCCGAGGCCGACCGCTGGCTGCTGCGCGCGTCCATGCTCGGCGGTGAGCGCGCGATCAGGCTGGGCGCCGACGGTCTTTTCGCTGACGTGAGCGTCTCATACGGCGCCACGATGGGGGTGCGTCACCCGGTCGGCGCGACGTGCGTCATGCCGGCCCCCGCCGCCTGGAGCGGGCCGGCGCTGACCGGGGCGCGGGAAGCCCATCGCGCGGCGCTCGCCGCCGCGGTGCGGCACGCGGCGGCGGCCGAGGCACTGCGGATCATCGAAGCCGAAACGGTCGCCACCCGCGGCCGGCTCCGCGCGGTCAGGGACCGGTGGATTCCCCAGCTTGAGCAGGCACTGGCCGATGTGACGCTGGCCATCGAAGAGCAGGAGCTCGCGGACGCCGCGCGGCTGCGCCTGGCGACGGGATCAGGCAGGGTGATTTGAGCGTGCGCACGCGGAAGACCGGCAGGCCAGCCGGCCAGAGTGAGCCTCGCCCGGCTGCCAGGGCTAACCTTCCCCCCGCGGCCAAGCCGCTGCTGCGCGGCTGGATCCATGCCGTCGCCGCGCCGCTGGCGCTGGCCGCGGGGGTGGTGCTCGTGTGGCGGGCGCCGACGGTACCGGCCGCGGTGTCGGTCGGCGTGTTCGCCGCCTGCGCGGTCACGCTGTTCACCATGAGCGCCGTCTACCACCTGGGTACCTGGTCACCCCGGGTACGACTGGTGCTGCGCAGCATCGACCACGCCGACATCCTGATCCTCATCGCCGGCACCTACACGCCGGTGGCGGTGCTGGCCCTGCACGGCGCCACCCGGCTGGCCATCTTGTGCGTCGTCTGGGCGGCCGCGATCCTCGGCGCGGTGTTCCGCCTGACCTGGACGGGCCTGCCGCGGTGGGTCTACGTCCCGCTGTACGTGGGCCTGGGCTGGGCGGCGATCTTCGTCCTGCCGCAGTTCCTGCACGGGGCCGGCCCGGCCGCGCTGGCCCTCGCCATCGCCGGCGGGATGCTGTACACCCTCGGCGCCCTCGCCTACGGGCTCAGGCGCCCCGACCCGTGGCCTTGCGTGTTCGGCTTCCACGAGATCTTCCACGCCTGCACCGTGGCCGCGTTCGCCTGCCAGTACGGCGCCATCGCACTCATCATCAGCCACGCCGCGCACTGAGGACTTCTGTCCCCGAATGGCGGCGTTGTGTACCTTGCGAAGGCCGCAGACGCGGCCGTGAGCTTGTGATTAACGGGAGGAGGGACTGTGTTCGTCCCCGGGGTCACCGTCATCATCAGCGAGTCCCGCGGCGCGGGGGGATCGGACCGGGTGGAAGCACCCGACCGGCTACTGCGCGTGTGGAACATGCTGAACGAGGCGGCGGAAGAACTCGAACTGGCCGTCGTGTCGCCGGAAACGGCCCTGCGCCTGCAGCGCCTGCTGGCGGATGCCACCGCGGAACTGGAGCGATCGCTCTCACCCGCCCTGGCCGGTGAACTGCGCCGCCTGGTGCCGCGGAGAACGGAACCGGCTGGACTCGCGGAACTCCAGATCGACTACATGAGCATTCTCGGCTGGCTCAGCGGCCTGGTGATGCAGGTGCTGGCGCGGTTGGAGGCCGCTCCTGGAAAGCGCCGCTCGCCTCCCGGTCGCCGACCGTGAGATCCACCACGGCTGCGCTGGCCGCGTACAGAGCCGCGAAGGACGCCCGATAGTGGTGCCCGCACAGCCACAGGTCGACCGGATGCGGACGGCCCGGCGCTGGCGGCATCATGACCTTCACCACCGGCCTGGCAGGGCAGCAGCACGCCCTTGCCGGGACATCGGGATCGGTGAACGAGAGCCGGTCCGCGAGCGGAGCTTCGTGTGCTTGGTGCCTACCGAACATACTGTGCCTCCTCCCGTCGGCTGTGATCAGGTCAGGGGCTCGGCGGAACGGCGTTCGGGCAGCGGATAGCTGAGCCGGTCGCGGACGGATACCACGCCCTGGACGCGGCGGGCCCGGGCGATGATCTCGCGGCCAAGCGACGTGTCGTCCGGCTTGCCTTCAATCGTCACGATGCCGTCTTTCACCGTCACGGTGAACCTGCCGGGGTCCAGCTTGAAGTCGCCCGCGATCACCCGATCCAGGATCTCCTTGGCGATCTCCTCGCCCGGGCGGTCGAAGACCGACAGCACATCGGCCCGGCTGATGATCCCGACAAGGTGGCCCGCCTCGTCCGTCACCGGAAGCCGCTTGACGCCCCGGTCGTACATCAGCCGGGCGGCGTGCTCGACCGAATCCCCGGGGGCGACGGTCATGGCCGGATGGGTCATCAGGTCGGCCGCCCTGACGGCGGCCGCCTTCTCCTCGTCCCGGTGGCGCAGGATGCCGGTGATCATCACAGGCTCTTCGGTCAGGGCCTCCTTGGGCAGCATGTCCGCCTCGGAGACGACGCCGATCACCTTGCCGTCATCGTCCAAGACGGGAAACGCGCTTACCCCGTGCTTATGGAGCTTCGCGGCCATCTCCTTGAACGACGCGCTCGCGTGCACCGTCACCACCTCAGTGGTCATGATGTCCCGCACGGTTCGCTTCATCATCCTCACTCCCTCCGGCCTCTTGCTGCCCGCTAGCCGGTCAGCTGCCGGTCTCGGCGCCCTGTGCCTGCGGTTGCCCGGACTGTGCGGCGTTCGCGGACGGCTTCCCGCCAAGCCGGTCCTGGATATCGACGACCCCGTCAACGTCCCACATCAGCCGGATCGCGAGGGGGATGAGGTCTTCGTGATAGCCCGCGGCCAGCTCCAGCGTGCCGGTAAGTATCACCACTCCATTCCGGACCGTGACTTCAGTTTCGGCCGGATCGGCGCCCAGCAAGTCATCGAGCACCCTGCGCACGTCGGCGGCGATGTCCTCGTCGGGCCGCAGGAACACGCTGAGCAGGTCACGGCGGCTGACAATACCCAGCAGCTTGCCGTCGTCGTTGACAACCGGGAGCCTGCGAACGTGGTGGTCGTCCATCAGCCGGGCGGCGGTCGGCAAAGTAGCGTCGGGACCCACGGTGATCGCGGGGGCGCTCATCAGATCCCCGGCGGTCAGCGCCGGGTGCTCCGGCCTCCGGCGCGGACGCCACGGGCCGCGGGGCTGGTCGTGGAGCCGGCGGCTGGTCTTGACCTCCTCGCTGAGCAGGTCGGCTTCGGTGACCACCCCGACTACCTGGCGGCCCATCTTCAGCACGGGCAGTCCGCTGATCCGGTGTGCGGCCAGCAGGTGCGCGATCTCCTTATAGGGAGTGATCCGGTCGACGGTGACCACGGAGGTGGTCATCACATCCCGGACCGTATGGGCCCAGCCGCCGGGATGCCCGGCGTCGGCCCCTCGCTGGCCTGCCGCGTGCCGCGCGCTCGCCGGCGCGGGGCCGCGTGCGTGCTCGTGCAGATGATCCTCGACGGCGTCGATGGCCCGGGCTACGTCGGCTCGGGTGGCCCTGCCGTGCAGGGATTCGTAGTATGCGGCACCAAGGTGGCGGAGCATGGCGTCAAGGTGGATATCAGTGCGCGGCATTTGCGCTCCCTCCCCTCCTCTGGCTCCTGCCTGCCCTTCTCAGCCTCCCGGAGCGAGCCCGGGAGGTGTCCGGGCTTGTCTTGTATGTCCAGTGTCACGCCGGTGCTGGTACGGCCGTCATGGTCAAACGTCCCCGGCGCACCCGGACTCCTGTCATTAGCGGGTCCAGCCGCAGTTCAGTGCCTGTGTCCGGTGGTGATCTCGGGCCCCGTAGGCCTGTCCGGCCGCATGAGTCACAGCGGGCAGCCCTTCCGGGGTCCCTCGGCAGGCGGTCAACCTCCATTATGCCGAAAACATTTTTTACAACAGAAATAATTCATCCTATACGTACCTCGTGTTTCCGAGTTTCGCAGTGAGTGAGGGGTCTGGCCTGCCCGGGTGACGGCACAGTGCCTGCGGCGCGGGTGATTTGCCGGTGACACGGTGATAGAGCAGCATCAGCGGTGCTATCACAACACCGATTGCCCGGAGTGTCCGCTGATGCTGCCTCCTGAGAGGCTACCCATGCCGCCGCAGTGGCGGAACCTGCTGGAAGAACTTGCGCCGGTGTTCGCGCGCCGGTCGACGCACCGCCTGTTCATGGCGCTGGCGTGCGGGCTGATCCTGGCCGACCGGGGCACGGTGACCGGGATGGCGGCCGCAGCCGGGATCGGCCTGCAGTGGCGGCGGGCGTGCTGGTTCTTCGCCGCCGCGAAATGGGATCCGGACGCCCTGGGCCTGGCGGTCGCGCGGCTGATCGTGAAATACCTGCTCAGCGAGCATGATCCGCTGACAGTGGCGATCGACGGGACCTTCTTCAGAAGATGGGGCCGGCACGTGTTCCAGGCCCGGTGGGCATATGACGGCGCCGCGCAGGGCGGGAAGAAGATCGCGTACGGGAACACCTGGGTGGTCGCGGCGATCGTCGTGAAACTGCCGTTCTGCCCGTCCCCGGCCGCGCTGCCGGCGCTGTTCCGGCTCTGGCGCGGCAAGGGCACCGCCTCCCAGGTCCAGCTCGCCGCGGAAATGCTGGAACTGCTGGCCGGGGCGTTCCCGGAACGGGAGGTGCACGGCACCGGCGACGCCGCCTTCCACGGCGAGCCCCTGGACATCGAGGGCACCACGTGGACCACCAGGCTGCCGTCGAACGCGGTGCTGTCCGGGCCGAAGCCGCCGCCGACGGGGAAACGCGGCCGACCGCGGGCGAAAGGAGACCGGATCGGCACTCCCGCGCAGGCCGCCGCCGCCCTGACCTGGCACGACACCGTCATCCACGTCTACGGCAAGGACGAGAACGCGCAGATCGCCTCCTGTGACGCGCTGTGGTACGGCTGCTTCAAGTCCGCCCCCGGCCAGCTCGTCCTGGTCCGCGACCCCGCCTCCCGCAAGCCCTATGACCTGGGCCTTTTCACCCTGGACACCGCCGCTGCCCCGGCCGCGACCGCCGAACGGTACTCCTGGCGGTGGCCCATCGAGCCGTCCAACGCCACCGGGAAGCAGCTCACCGGCGCCGGCGACGCCTGCAACCGCACCCGCAAAGCCGTCGAGCGCACCGTCCCGTTCACGTTCCTCATCCAGTCCCTGATGATCCTCTGGTACGCCATCTCCTGCGACCCCGCCGCCGGCATCGAACGACGGCGCCGCCAGAACCCGTGGTACCGGACCAAGGCAACCCCCTCGCCTGCCGACATGCACGCCGCCCTCCGCGCCGAGCTCACCGCCGCCCGAATAAACAGCATCGGCCCAGGCCAGAACGACCCCATGCAATTCAGCGCCGACACGTTGACCAGCGAGGCCGCCGCTGCCTAACTCGGAAACACGAGACGTACGAAAAAGCTTCGCGATCATGGAACGGGCCGCACGGGCAGCTCCCATGGGCACCTCATGCACCACCATGCACAGCCACGGGACGGCACGCGCCCCGGCGGCACGCCCGGGCCGGCCAGCCGCGCAGCCGGGCCGGGAAGAGCGGGCCGATCGCGCAGCCGGGCCGGGAAGAGCGGGCCGATCGCGCAGCCGGGCCGGGAAGAGCGGGCCGATCGCGCGATCGACCAGGCTAGAGGGGGTCGATCGCGCGATCGACCTGCCGCGGCCGTGAGAGGTTTGGGGTTGGTTGCGCAATCGGCTCCACGTGCGGTGAGACGGGGGCTTGGGTCGTCGCGGCAAGGCGGATCGCTTCCGGGCCGTATCCCCGACCTGGCTATAATTAGATTCTCATATCACGCCAGAGGAGAGCCAGAGGAGATAGGTGCTGCAGCTCGCCGGACCGCCCGCGCCCGAGACGCTGCGTCGTGATCAGCTCGCACGCCGCCAGCGCATTGTCCGCACGGCTTTGCGCGCCTTGGCCAACAGCGACTATGACCAGGTCAAGATATCGGAGGTCGCGCGCGACTCCGGCGTCGCGCTCGGGACGCTGTACCGGTACTTCGCGTCCAAGGAGCACCTGTTCGCCGCCGCGTTCGTCGAATGGCAGGGCGCGCTCAAGAAGAAGCTGGAGAAAGAGCATCCGCGCGGCGAGACCGAGGCGGACCGGCTGCGCGACGTCTTCCACCGCACGATCAGGGCGTTCCAGCTGCAGCCCCAGTTCTACCGGGTCGTGATGATGCTGAACGCGACCACGGACGCGTACGCGGCGGATTTGTACCAGACGGTCTCCGCGCAGTTCCGTGACAGCGTGCAGACGGCGTTCACCGGGTCGTTCGACGCCGATCACGACGCTATCTACGGCACGGTCAACTCGGTCCTGGACGGCTCCCTGCGCTCGTGGGTGATGAACCGGGCGACGATCCAGGATGTCTACGCCAACGTAGACAACGCGATCCGGCTGATCTACGAGTACTGCCCGCAATAGCCTCAGCTGACGGCGCGGTCCTTCTCCTCGCGTTCGAGTTGCTGTTTCATCAGCTTGCCCGTCTGGGTGTAGGGGAGGGATTCCCGAAATTCCACCGCGCCGGGGACCTTGAAGGCGGCCAGCGCGGCGGCGCACCAGTCGCGGACTTGCTGCCCGGTGAGGCGGGAGCCGGGGCGCGTGACGATGAAGGCCTTGGGCTCCTGGCCGAGTTCGCGGTGGTCGACGCCGATCACCGCGGCATCGTCGATGTCAGGATGCTCGACGAGGCGGTTCTCGATTTCGATCGGGTAGATGTTCTCGCCGCCCCTGATGATCATGTCCTGGCGCCGGCTCTCCAGGAACAGCAGGCCGCCGCTGACCCGCCCGTAGTCGCCAGTCCGGTACCAGCGGCCGGAGTCCAGGGCAGCCCGGGTGGCGGCCGGGTCATTCCAGTAGCCGAGGAAGACCGATGGCGTGCGCAGGCAGATCTCCCCGATCTCTCCTTCCGGGAGGACGGCGCCGTCAGCGCCACGGATCTGTACCTCGACGGTCGGCTGGGCGGGTCCGACCGACTCGGGCACCGCGACGAATCCCTCCCCGCCGGCCTGGGTGCCCAGGCCGACCGTCTCGCTCATCCCGTAGCCGTTGCCGAGCCGGATCGCGGGGAACCGGGCGTGGAACTCGCGTACCAGTTCGGGCGGGAACACGGCGCCGCCTGAGCCGACGCTGGTCACCGAGCTGAGGTCGTAGGAGCCGATGTCCGGATGGCGGAGCAGCCGCCACCACTGGGTCGGCACCCCGGCCCAGGTGGTGACCTTGTGTCTTTCTGTCAGCTCCAGCCAGGCCTGAGGATCCCAGGGCCCGGGGGCGGGGAAGACCAGCGTGGTGGGGAACGCGGCACCGGTGAGGAGCACGGCGATCATCCCGGAGACGTGGAACATCGGGCTGGACACGATGGAGCAGCCTCGCGGCGGGGTGCTGGCCGACGGCGGGCCCGCGGCGGGCGAGCCGGCCAAGGCGGCCGCCATCGATGCGTTGAGCCGGTTGACCATCGCGAAGTTGATGATGTTCCGGTGTGACAGCGTGGCGCCCTTGGGACGTCCCGTCGTGCCGCTGGTGAACAGGATGACGGCTGGCGAGTCCTCGGTGATGGCCGCCCGGGCGGGAGCCTTGCCCGCGAGCTCACGGGCTTCCCGTTGCAGCTCGCCGAGCAGCCGCACCGGAACGCCCGCCGGGACGGAGCCGCTCGTAAGGCGGGCGAGCCGCCGCTCGTCGCCGGCGATCAGCAGCGGGGAGGTCAGTCCGATGCCGTAGTCAAGCTCCGGCGTGGTCCACCAGCCGTTCAGGCTGGTGACGATCGCGCCCAGGGTGACCACGGCCCACATCAGGATCGCGTACTCGGCGTGGTTGGCGGCCACGATCGCCACCCGGTCGCCGGCGGCGGCGCCGTAGCGCTCGCTGAGCAGGACGGCGGTGGCGTCGATGTCCTGAATTGCCTCTCGGTAGGTCCATTGCCGCCGGGGGGAGATCAGGAACGACAGGTCCGGCGTGGCGGCGGCCTGGGCGTCGAGCATCTCTCGCAAGGAGCGCGGCCGCCGGGCGAACACGACGTGCTCGTGTCCGAGCACGGGCTCGGTGACGAGCTCAAACGGGGCGCCGCGGCCAGTCAGCGCCGCCCTGGCCCCGGGCGGCAGCGAGTCCGCGCCTTGCCAGCGCAACTGGGACACGGATTCAGCCATGGGCGTTTCCGTCCACGACTTTCAGGCAGGACGGCGGGTGGCGAGGAAGAGGCCGTTATCCCGCATGACGGTCCGGCATTCCTCCAGTGTGTAGTTGAAGTTCTGCAGGTCCTTGATGTAGGAGGCGGGCTCGGCCAGGCCTTCCACGTGCGGGTAATCCGAGCCCATGAGGATGTGGTCGGCTCCGATCAGCCGGAGCAGGCTGGCCAGTTCGTCTTCGTAGAACGGGGAGACCCAGATGTGCCGCCTGAAGGTCTCCCGCGGATCCTCGGGGAACAGGTGCGGGACCTGACCGTATGCCTTGGTGAGCTTCTCGAACAGGTGGAATACCCAGGCCGACCCGACCTCGATCGAGGCGATCCGCAGGTTGCCGAACCGGTGGAAGAGGCCGCGCGCCAGGTGGCTGGCGATCGTATCCTGCAGCACGTCAGCCGAGACCAGGCCGCGGAAAGCGCTGGCCCGGAAGGCCTCGGTGAAGTCGCTCTCGCCCCAGTCCGCGAGGTACTTCGTGTAGCTGGTCTCGCCGCCGTGGTAGAGAACGGTGATGCCCGCGTCGTTCGCCAGCCGCCAGAAGGAGTCGAACATCTCGTCCGCGGGCGCGCGCATCCCGACGGCCGTGGTGACGGGGCCGCCGACCATCACGACGAAGCGGGCATCCTGATCCAGGGCCCATTCCAGCTCACGTGCCGCGTTGTCCGGATCCGCCAGCGTGATGTAGGGGGCGGCGAAGATCCGGTTCTGGTAAGCGAAGCCCCAGTCTTCCGCCAGCCACCGGTTGAACGCCCGGAACGCCGCGGTCAGCGCGGGCAGGTCGCGGATCAGCGCCTGCTCCATGCCGACGCCGAGTGTGGGCAGCAGGATGCAGCCCTCCATGCCCTGCCGGTCCATCAGCGCGATACGGGCATCACGGTCGCGGTATTCCGCGCGGACCGGTTCGAGCTCGCCGAACAGCTTGCTGGGATCGGCGCTCTTCGGGTTCCGGCCGCGGAAGTACTCGTCCATGACTCCGGGGGCCGCTACCGGGTCGAACGTGGGGTTCGGGATGAACTTGTTCACCTTGCCGCCGACCAGGAGCCGGGTCTTGCCGTCGATCTGCGCCCACTGCATGGCCCGCTTGCGGTACGCCGGCTCGAGGTGGCGGGTGAACGCGTCGAGGGCCTCGTAGTAGTGGTTGTCGCAGTCGAAGAACTTAAACGGGAGCTCGGTCGTCATGATGTCGCCCTTCGTTCCTGGGTCGGCCCGCATGCGTCAGACTAGAACTGTATTCTTGTTTCTGCAATTGGGTCGCGCAGAGGAGGAGCCCGCTCATGGCGATGCCATCAGGGATTCCGATCGTCGACACGATGATCGGGTTCCCCCAGGAGGGATTCAGCCAGTACGACTTCATCCGCAAGCAGACGAAGGACAAGGGCTCGCTGGAGGAGATGGAGTTCCCCGCGGAGTACATGTTCAAGAACGTGCCCAAGGACCTGCCGACGTCGGACCCGGTGTCGGTGACGCTGCGCGAGATGGACCGCTTCGGCATCGAGTCCGGCCTGATCGGCGTCGCCGGCGACACCTCGCGGCTAGCCCTGAAGAAGCACCCTGGCCGGTTCATCCCCGCGGGCAACATCGATGACCCGAACGACGTGAGCGGCACCGTCCGCGCCATGCGGCGCCAGTACGAGGAGTTCGGGATCCGTGCGGTCGGCGTCTTCCCGGCCGGGACCTTCCCGCAGGTGGCGATCGACGACCCGAAAATGTATCCCGTCTACCAGACCTGCGTGGACCTCGGCATCCCTATCTTCTGCACCGCGGGCGTCCCCGGCCCCCGGCTGAAGTACTCCGTCCAGGAGGTCTCCCGGATCGACACGGTCATGTACGACTTTCCCGACCTGGTCTTCGTCACCAGGCACGGCTGCGAGCCGTGGCAGGCACTGGCCGTGAAGCTGATGCTGAAGTGGCCGAACCTGTACTACTCCACGTCCGCGTTCGCGCCGAAGTACTACCCCCAGGAGATCATCAGCTACGCGAACACCCGGGGCGCCGACAAGATCATCTATGGCGGCTACTTCCCCATGGGCCTTTCCCTGGAGCGCATCTTCTCCGACATGCCGGGCGTGCCGTTCAAAGACGAGGTCTGGCCGAAGTTCCTGAGCCAGAACGCCCGCCGCGTACTCAAGCTAGACGAGCCGGGCAAGTAGGCGTCCATGGGGATCGCGCTGACACAGGAACAGCGGGACCTGGCCGAATCGGTCAGGGAGTTCACCGCGCGGCACGCTCCGACCGCGCGGACGCGCGCCGAGTTCGCGGGCCTGTCCGACGGCGTCCTCCCCGCCGTGTGGGAGCCGCTGAAGGCGCAGGGGTACCTCGGCATCCACCTGCCCGAGTCCGCGGGCGGCGACGGCGGCGGGATCACCGAACTCGCCGTGCTGCTCGAGGAGACGGCACGCGGACTGCTGCCCGGGCCGCTGCTGCCCACCGTGCTCACCAGCCTGGCGGTGAGCAAGTTCGGCCCCGCGGCGCTGCTGCCCGCCTTCGCGGCCGGCGCCACGGCGGGGTGCGTGACCACGCCGGACGGCCTGCAAGCGACGCGGGCCGAGGGCGGCTGGCAGGTCAGCGGCACGAGCGCGCCCGCGCTTGGGGCACTGAGCGGCCAGTTCCTGCTGCTCGGCGCGCATACCCCCGGCGGTGCCATCTGGTTCGTCACTCCCAGCGACACTCCCAGCGACCCGGTCGGCACGCTGAAGGCGGAGAAGGCCGACGGAGCCGACCTCACCCGGGACATCGGCACCATCACGCTCGCCGGGCACCTCGTCCCGGACGGCCGCGTACTCGAGGCGGACACCGACGAGCTGCGCATCCTCATGGCGGTGCTCTTCGCGGCCGAGGCTGTGGGCGCCGCGCGCTGGTGCCAGCAGGCGGGCCTGGACTACGTCAAAGTACGCGAGCAGTTCGGCCGCCCCGTCGGGTCCTTCCAGGCCATCAAGCACAAGTGCGCCCGGATGTTCGCCACGCTCGAGCTGCTGTCCGCCGCCGCCTGGGACGCCGCGAGCGCCGCCGGCCAGTCCCCTGATCAGGCGGCCTTCGCGGCCGCGGCGGCCGCCGTGACGTGCCTGCCCGCCGCCGTGGACCTCGGCCTGGACACGGTGACCCTCTTCGGCGGCATCGGCTACACCTGGGAGCATGACGTCCACCTGTACTGGCGGCGGGCCATCTCCCTGGCCAGCCTGCTCGGGCCAGCGGCGGCCTGGGAAGAGCGACTCGGGGAACTCGCGGGCACGACTATCCGTGTCCGGGACCTTCAGCTGGACGACGAGCCCGCTGGCCTGCGTGACCAGGTACAAGGACAGCTAGCCGCCGTCACGGCCGCCCCGGAGGGAGAGCGCCGCCGGATGCTCGCGGAGGCCGGGCTGGTCAGCCCGCATTACCCGCGCCCTTACGGCCTGGCGGCGGACGCCGCGGCCCAGGTGATCATCAGCCAGGAGTTCGAGCGGGCGGGCATGACCCAGCCCAGCACCGTGATCGGCGAATGGGCGCTGCCGACGATCCTGGCACACGGCACCGACGGGCAGCGGGACCGGTTCGTCATGCCCACGCTGCGCGGGGACATCGACTGGTGCCAGCTGTTCAGCGAGCCCGGCGCCGGCTCCGACCTCGCCTCCCTGCGCACCCGGGCCGCGAAGACCGACGGGGGATGGCTGCTCAACGGGCAGAAGGTCTGGACGTCCAACGCGCAGCGCGCGGACTGGGCGATCTGCCTGGCCCGCACCGACCCCCAGGCGCCCAAGCACAAGGGCATCAGCTACTTCCTCGTCGACATGCGCTCTGCGGGGCTCCAGGTACGGCCGCTGCGGGAGGCCAACGGCGGTCATCTGTTCAACGAGGTCTTCCTCGACAACGTCTTCGTTCCCGACGACCTCCTCGTCGGCGCCCCTGGCGACGGCTGGCGGCTGGCTCGCACCACCCTGGGCAACGAGCGCGTGAGCATCGGCTCCGGAATATCAGGCCCGTCCGAGCCGCCCGCGCGCGTCGCGCGGCGGCTGGGGGCATCGGGCCCCGCGGTCACGCGCGACGCGGGCAGGCTCACCGCGTGGCTGAACGCCTCGGAGGCGCTGGCCCGGCGGGGGCTGCTCCAGCGCCTGCACGGCGCCCAGCCCGGGGCGGAGGCCAGCGTGCTCAAGCTGATGTCGTCGATGGTGCTGGCCGACGTCCGGCGCACGGTGCTGGCCTGGGCCGGACCCGCCGCGGCGGTACTGGACGGCGCTGGCGGCGGCCCCGCGCAGGCGTACCTGTCGGTGCCCCCGACGCTGATCGGCGGGGGCACCTCGGAGATCCAGCTCAACGTCATCGCCGAGCACGTGCTCGGCCTGCCCCGCTCCTGACGGTGATCATCGCGCCCCTTACGCTAAGACCTGATCATGGACGAGATGGAGGACGGACGGTCGTGAAAGGTACGGATGCGGCACGCTTGCTCCTGCGGGCGGCGATCGGCGGCACGATGGTGGCCCACGGCATCAAGCACGGCCGGACGCTGGAGGGCACGGCACGGTGGTTCGGCTCGATCGGCTTCCGCGAGCCGAAGCTCCAGGCGATCGCCAGCGCCGTCGTGGAAACCGGGGCCGGCGCCGCGGTGCTCGCCGGGGCGGCCACGCCGGTCGCCACGGCAGCGGTGGTGGGAACCATGGCGGTGGCCGCGCGCACGGTCCACGCGCCGAACGGGTTTTTCATCACCGGTGAGGGCTACGAGTACGTGCTGAACCTGAGCGCCGCGTCGGTGGCGCTGGCCGCCCTGGGGCCGGGCGGCCTCAGCGTCGACCGCCTCCTCGGGATCCACGAGAAGCTGAGCCCGGCGCAGCGCGCGGCGGTGGCCGCCGGCCTTGGCCTCGGCGCGGCGGCCGTCCAGCTCGCGGTGTTCTGGCGGCCGAAGCCCTCCCCGGCCGAACAGGAAGCCGATGAGTCTCAGGTGCTGAGGATGGAGACCGCCGAGACGCCCGGGGCGCCGTAGAGATGGGCGAGAGCCGTCTTCGGCTCGTTCGGTACCTGGCGTTGCCCGGCTTGCCCGCGTAGCTGCACGACCAGCTCGTGGATCTGCCGCAGTCCGGACGCCCCGACCGGCTCGCCGTTCGCGATCAGGCCGCCGTCGGTGTTGACCGGAAGCCGGCCGCTGAGCGCGGTCGCTCCCGAGGCGATGAGCTCGTTCTGGTCCCCGTCCTTGCACAGCCCGCACTCGGCCATGTGGATGACCTCCGCGCCGGCGTCAGTGTCCTGCAGCTGGGCGATGTCGATCTCATCCGGTGCGACCCCCGCGGCTTCGTACGCCGCGGCCGCCGCGTCCACGGTGGGCGCGGGGACATGCGATTCCGGCGGCGCCGCTGCCGGCGTGTGCACTTCGTAGGCTCCGTAGCGCCTGGTCCGCACCGCGACGCCGCGCAGGTAGACAGGCCTGTCGGTGTACCTGTGCGCGATCGCCGCGTCGCACACGACGACGGCCGCGGCACCTTCGTCCGGGCTGCAGAACATGTACTGCGTCAGGGGGTAGTTGACCATGCGGGAGCGCAGGACCTCGGTGACGCTCACCGGGGTCCGCCGGAAGGCGTTCGGGTTGAGGCTGCCGTTGCTGTAGTTCTTCGAGGCCACGAGGGCGAGCGTCTCGTGCGTGATGCCGTGGTCGTGCATGTAGCGGTTGATCTTCATGCCGAAGAACTTGGCGGTGAGGAACAGCCCCATCTCCCCGTACCAGCGCGGGCACGCGTACAACTCCGGATCGGCGGTGAACGCGCCGCGCTCATGCTTGTCCAGCCCGACGATCAGGCCGATCTCGTGTTCGCCAGAGCTGATCGTCTGGCTCGCCAGCGCCAGCGCGCTGCCCGCGGTCGCGCAGCCGTTGTAGACGTTGGTGAACTGGATGCCGGTGAGGCCGAGATCGGCCACGACCGCGTCGGGCTGGTCGACCTCATTGCTGCCGCCCACGGCGAACTGCATGTCCGTCCAGGCCAGGCCCGCGTCGGCCAGGGCCGCGCGAGCCGCGTCGACTCCCATGCTCAGCGCGGTTTTACCGGGGAACCGGCCGAACGGGTGCAGTCCCACGCCGATGATCGCTACGTCAGGCACCGCTGGTCTCCTTGTCGGGGGCGAAGGCGAACGTCACGACCTCGTCGCCTTGGTCGTCGGTCCGGAACGGCATCGTGACGAGCCTTAGCGGCATCCCGATCCGCAGCGTGTCCTGCGTCACGCCGGTCAGGATGCTCTCCAGGCGCAGCTCGCCGGGGAGCTCGACGACCCCCACGAACCACGGCTCGAAGTTCTCTTCCGACACGAACTGACCGTTGAACGGCGCTTTGGGCATGAACCCCTGCGACGTCCACGACCACAGCGTCCCGCTGCGGCTGAGCAGTCGCCGCTCCAGACCGACGTGGCCGCACCGGGGACAGCCGCTGCGCAGCGGGAACGTCACCGCCGCGCAGTCCGGGCACCGTCCGCCGATGAGCGCCGGCTCCGCATCTGGCCACGTGAACAGGCCCTCCGAGATCGCTTTCACCGCCACATGTCCTCCAGGGGACGCCGCGCTCGCGTCGCTGCCGGTAACCGAGATCCGCCATCGCGAGAGCACAGTTCTTCAGATATGCATAACGATACTCTTCTGTGCGGCGTCGTACCGTGAAGGTTGCCCGTCTCTCCCCGGTAGGAGCTGCCGTATGGACCTGTTCGCCGTTTCCGATCGAGCCAAGCGTTACCAGGCGGATCTGCTCGCCTTCATGGACGAGCGCGTGTACCCGGCCGAGCCGGTGTACGAGGAGCAGATGCGCGCCTCCGGTGACCCGCACCATCAGCCGGCGGTCATGGAGGAGCTGAAGGCCGAGGCGAAGCGGCGCGGGCTGTGGAACCTGTTCCACCCGCATCCGGACTGGGGGCCCGGCCTGACCAACCTGGAGTACGCGCCGCTGGCCGAGATCATGGGCCGCAGCCCTCACCTGGCCCCGGAGGCGTGCAACTGCGCGGCGCCGGACACCGGGAACATGGAGGTGCTGACGCTGTTCGGCAGCGACGAGCACAAGGAGCGCTACCTGCGGCCGCTGCTTGAGGGCACCATCCGGTCGGCGTTCGCGATGACCGAGCCCGCGGTCGCCAGCTCGGACGCGACCAATATCGAGCTGCGGATGGACCGGGACGGCGACGGCTACGTGCTCAACGGCCGCAAGTGGTTCGCCTCCAACGTCATGCACAAGAACTGCCGGGTGCTGATCGTGATGGGCAAGACCGACCCGGCCGCCGCGCCCCACCGGCAGCAGTCGATGATGGTCGTCCCGCTGGACGCGCCGGGCGTCACCGTCATCCGCAGCCTGCCGGTGTTCGGCTACCAGGACCGGGAGGGGCACGCCGAGATCGACTTCCATGACGTCCGCGTGCCAGCCAGCGACCTGCTCAAGGGGGAGGGGGAGGGCTTCGCGATCAGCCAGGCCCGGCTGGGGCCGGGCCGGATCCACCACTGCATGCGCGCCATCGGGATGGCCGAGCGGGCGCTGGAGCTGATGTGCCGGCGGGCGGCCTCGCGCGTCACGTTCGGGCAGCCGCTGAGCGATCGGGCGAACATCCAGGACTGGATCGCCGAGGCGCGCATCGACATCGAGCGCACGAGGCTGCTGGTCCTCAAGGCCGCCTGGATGATGGACACCGCCGGGAACAAGGAGGCGCGGACCGAGATCGCCGCGATCAAGGTCGCCGCGCCGGAGATGGCGCTGCGCATCGTCGACCGGGCCATCCAGGTGCACGGCGGCGGCGGGGTGACCGACGATTTCCCGCTCGCCAGCTTCTACGCCCACCTGCGCACGCTGCGCCTGGCCGACGGCCCCAACGAGGTCCACAAGCGTGCCATCGCCCTCCGCGAGCTGCGCAAGTACCGCACACCCTGAGTGCTCATGTACATCGTCCGGTACCTGACAGGCGATGACCCGGTCCCCAGGGTCGGCGTCCGCGACGCCGCGGGGCTGCGGCCGCTGGGCGTGCACTCGCTTTCCGCGCTGCTCGCCCGGCCCGCGGTCGCCATCCGGGCCGCGCTGATCGAGGCGCCACCAGCGCTCCCAGCGTCGCCCGCCGACGCCGCGAGCGCCGGCACGGTGACCGTGCTGCCGCCCGCCGACGGCCGCATGGAGGTCTGGGCGGCCGGGGTCACCTATCGCCGCTCCCGGGAAGCGCGCCTGGAAGAAAGCGGGGGAGCCGACTTCTACCAGCGCGTCTACGACGCGTCCCGGCCCGAGCTGTTCTTCAAGTCCGTGCCGTGGCGGGTGGTCACCGACGGGGAGCCCATCGCCGTCAGGCGCGACTCGCCGCTGAACGTCCCCGAGGCCGAACTGGCCATCGTGGTCAACTCGGCGGCCGAGATCGTCGGCTACACGGTCTGCGACGACGTCTCGTCGCGCGCCATCGAAGGGGAGAACCCGCTGTACCTGCCGCAAGCCAAGATCTACGCCGGGGCATGCGCGCTCGCGCCGGGCGTCCGCCCCGTATGGGAGGTCAACGCGAGCGACCTGTCCGTCAGCCTCCGGATTACCAGGAACAACGCGGTCGTCTGGTCCGGCGGCGCCCGCACCAGCCAGCTCAAGCGCTCGCCGCAAAGCCTGGTCGAGTACCTGTTCGCCGAAGAGCACTTCCCGGACGGCGTCATCATCTCGACCGGCACGGGCATCGTCCCCGAGATGGGGTTCACACTTGAGCCCGGCGACCTGGTGGCCATCGACATCGAGCAGGTCGGCACGCTCGCCAACCGGGTTGTCGCGGGGAAGGGGGGGCTGTCCTGGCTGCCCGGCGGGAACACGGCCCGTCTGGCGCGCGAGAATGCCGCCGAGGAGGAGCCGGCGTGACAACCGGCGGAGTCAGCCCGGTACGTTCAGAATCATGACAGTGGAGCTTGACAGCGTGCTCAGCGCGGCCAGCAGCGCCCGCGGGCCGCTCGCCGCCAGCAGCCCGCGGATGCGGGCCGGCTGGCTGGAAGCGGTCGCCGCCGCGCTCGAGGAACGCCGCGATCCGCTTGTGGAGCTGGCGATGCGCGAGACCCACCTCCCGGCCGCCAGGCTGACCAGCGAGCTCACCAGGACCGCCTTCCAGCTGCGGCTGCTCGCCGGCCGTGCTGCCAGCGGCGACTACCTGGACGCGCGCATCGACCACGCCGACCCGGCCTGGCCGATGGGCGCCAGGCCGGACATCCGGCGGATGAAGGTGCCGATCGGCGTCGTGCTGGTCTTCGCCGCCAGCAACTTCCCCTTCGCCTTCTCGGTGGCGGGCGGGGACACCGCCAGCGCCCTCGCGGCCGGCTGCCCGGTCGTGGTCAAGGCCAACCCAGGGCACCTGGAGCTGAGCCGCGCGACGGCCGCGGCGGTGTCCGCCGCGCTGGCCGCGGCGGGCGCGCCCGCGGGGACGTTCGGCATGATCGAATCAGACGAGGACGGGCGGGCTGCGATCACAGACCCGCGCGTCGCGGCGGTGGGCTTCACCGGCTCCACCCGCGTCGGGCGCATGCTCTACGACCTGGCCTCGAGCCGGCCCGTGCCCATCCCCTTCTACGGTGAGCTGGGCAGCACGAACCCGGTCGTGGTCACCCCGGCGGCCGCGGCGCAGCGGCCGGCCGAGATAGCGGCCGGATTCGTCGGCTCCTTCACCCTGGGCGCGGGCCAGTTCTGCACGAAGCCAGGGTGGCTGCTGGTCCCCGCCGGCAGCGACCTGCCAGCGGAGATCGCCAAGCTCGTGGCGGAAGCCCCCGCCCAGCCGATGCTGAACGAGCGCATCAGGGCCGGGTTCGGCGCCGCTGTCAGCGACCTGGCACGCACGGACGGGTTCTCGGTGATCGCCGGCTCGCTTCCGTCCGCGGACGCGGACGCCGACCCTGGCGACGGTGACGGCGACGGTGACGGTGACGGCGACCTCGCGGCACGGCCGGTGCTGCTGTCGGCCCCCGTCGCGTCGCTGCTGGCGGATCCTGACCTCATCGACAGGGAGGCCTTCGGCCCGGCGGCCACGGTCGTCACCTACGAGCACATCGATGAGCCCGCCGAACTCGCCCGCCGCCTTCCTGGCCAGCTCACGGCCTCGGTGCACGCGGCCGACGCCGACCCGGACGCCGCGGCGCTTGTCCAGGCGCTCGCCGGGCACGCCGGGCGCGTGCTGTGGAACCAATGGCCGACCGGGGTCACGGTCAGCGACGCGCAGCAGCACGGCGGACCATACCCCGCGACCACCGCGCCGGGCACCACGTCGGTGGGCACGGCCGCGATCGAGCGCTGGCTGCGCCCGGTCGCCTACCAGAACGCCCCCGCCGGCGTGCTGCCGTATCCGCTCAGGGACGACAACCCGTGGCGGGTACCCCAGCTTGTCGATGGCCAGCGATAGCGTGACCAGCGTCGTCGTCGACCCGCAGCGCCCGCTCGGCCGGGTCGACCGGCGGCTGTTCGGCGGCATGGCCGAGCACCTGGGCCGTTGCGTCTACGGCGGCCTGTACGACGAGGACAGCCCGCACAGCGACAGCCGGGGTTTCCGCCTCGACGTCCTACAGCTCCTGAAGGATCTCCAGGTCAGCGTGCTGCGCTGGCCGGGCGGCAACTTCGCCTCCAACTACCACTGGCGAGGCGGCATCGGCCCGAAGGAGTCCCGCCCGGTCCGGCCGGATCTCGCCTGGGGCGGAGCCGAATCGAACCGCTTCGGCACCGACGAGTTCATCGAATACTGCGCCGCGCTCGGTGCCGAGCCCTACATCTGCCTGAACATGGGCAGCGGCTCCCTGGACGAGGCGCTGGCCTGGGTCGAGTACTGCACCTCCGCCAGCGACACGTACTGGGCCGTCCAGCGCCGGGCGGGCGGTCACCCCGAACCCTACGGCGTGCGCTGGTGGGGACTCGGCAACGAGATGTACGGCAAATGGCAGGTAGGCACGCTGTCCGCCGAGGAATACGTCGCCGAGGCGACCCGGTGGGCACGCGCGATCAAGATGCTCGATCCGCGCTCCCGCCTGGTCTCCTGCGGTGAGCTGGGCTGGACGGACTGGGACGTGCGGGTGATCGACGGGCTCGCCTCCCTGGTCGACCTGCACTCGGTCCACCTCTACACCGGCTCGCCGGACTACTGGACGAACGTGCTGGCCCCGTATGCCGCCGAGCGGGCTATCGCCACCGCGTCGGCGCTGCTCAAGCGGGCCGCCTATAACCAGGGCCTGGCCCGGGTGCCGCGCATCGCCTACGACGAGTGGAACGTCTGGTTCCGGACCACGTCCGAGGGGCTCGAGGAGCGGTACACGTTCGCCGACGCCCTCGCCGTCGGCCTGTACCTGAACATCTTCGTGCGCAACTGCGCCTGGGTGGGGATGGCCAACATGGCCCAGCTGGTCAACGCCATCGCGCCGGTCGTCACCACCGCGGACACGGCCGTTGTGCAGCCGATCTACTACCCGTTCCTGCTGCACGCCCAGGGCGACCTGGAGATCGCGGTGGACGCCTTCGTGACCGGCCCGCGTGTCGACGGCCCGGAACGGGTGACGGGCAAGTGGCCGTACCCCATCGCCGACCTCGGGCCGTTCCCGCTCGTCGACGCGGCGGCGACGGTCGACCCGGGCCGGCGCCGCCTCGCGCTCACCCTGATCAACCGGTCGGAACACGCCGAACGCGCGGTGATCAGCCTCCGCCAGGCAGCCATCGCCGCCCCGGCCCGGATCCGCTGCCTGACCGGCACGGGCAGCCCTGGCCGGATCGCCGGGGTGGAGGAGACCAGCCTGGACGACGGATCGGCGGCACCCGCCGACGGCGTGCTGGCGCTGGACCTGCCGGACCGCTCGTTCACGCTAGTGGAAGCCGAGATCAGCGAGACCTAGAGCCCGGCCCGCGGGCCCGCGCTCGAATTGGCACCGGGACGGGCCGCTCCGCTGATAAGTTGCAATCGTTCTCAGGCTGCGTGTGGGGCGGGTGGTAACTGTGCGAACGATCGGACGGCACCGGCCGCGGGGGCGGTTTCATCCGCCGGCCGTGCATCGCCAGTTCGTGACGATCGGTGCCCTCGCGGTGGTCACCGCCCTCGCGGCCGGGGTGTTCCTCACCCTGCTGCCGGGTCACCCCGCGACCGTCCTCGCGAGCAAGTGCCAGCCGGGCGGCTGCCATCAGACCGTCCCGCCGGCACCCGCTACCGTGGCCCCGGTCCCGGTGCCCGCCAGGGGGCAGGCCTCTGCCACCACCCCGGCGCCGACCCCTTCCCGGTCCGCGACCGCGACCTCGACCTCGACCCCGCCCGCAACCTCGACCCCGCCCGCGACCCCGACCTCGACCTCGACCTCGGCACCGTCGCCGACCGCCACCTCCCCGGCCCCCACGCCGGGCGCGAGCATCTCGATACGGGCCACGACCGCGTGCTGCACGTCGTTTTACATCCAGCACGATGACAGCGACAACCGGGTCGTGATCGCGCAGATCACGCCGGGCAGCCCCGCCATCGCCAAGGCCGACGCCACCTGGTTCGTGCGGGCGGGGCTTGCCGACAGCTCGTGCGTCTCCTTCGAATCGGCCAACGACCCGGGCCAGTACCTCAGGCACTACGACTTCGAGCTCTACCTGGACCCGGACGACGGCAGCGCGCAGTTCGCCCAGGACGCGACCTTCTGCCCGCGGCCGGGAAACAGCGGTCAGGGGTATTCGTTCCAGTCGGTGAACTACCCGGACAAGTACATCCGCCACTACGACTACGTCGTCTACATCGCGAGCGACGGCGGCTCGAACCCGTGGGACAACCCCACCCTGTGGCCAGACGACACCACATGGCTGGTCACCCAGCCGTGGGCCTCGTAACTCCCCGCCCCGCCGGGCGGGCCGGCCCCACCGGGCGGGCGGCCCGCGATCAACGGGCGACGCCGGCGGCGATCAGGTCGGCCAGAGCGCGGTAGGCCGCGGCGTCGTCGAGTGAGGTCAGCGCCCGTATCTGTCCCTGCTGGATCGACTCCATGACCTGCGCGGCGACGGCGCCGATGAAGGCGGCGTTGACGGGCCGGCCGGGCCGCTGCGCGTCGCGGACCAGGTCCTGTACCCGGCGGGCCGCGAACGCGGTGTTCTGCGAGTAGATCTCGCGGGCCGGGGCGAAGCTGTCCAAGTCGGTGTAGAAGGCGGCTGAGGCGGGCGCGAGCTCGGCGGCGATCGCGTCCAGATAGACACCGATGCGGCTGACCGGGTCGCTGTCGGCGGCGAGCCGTGCCTCGACGCGCTCGGCGGCGCGGCGGAAAAACGCGCGGACGACCGCGCTGACGAGCTGTTCCTTGCTCGGCGCCACGGCATACAGGGTCGACTTCGAGCACTGCAGGCGGATCGCGAGGTCTTCGACGCTGAAGCCGGTGAAGCCCTCGGCCAGGAAGATCTCGATCAGCCCGGTCAGCAGTTCCTCGCGCCGGGCAGAAGGCCGGTTGATCCTCAAGGCAGTACTCATACCTACTACTGTACTAAAGTCGCGACTAGAGTACAGTTAAAGGTATCTCATCTGAGCTAGGAAGCTAGGAGGAGCCGTGCCCGCCGAGCGACTGATGCCGACCGAGGAGTCGGCCGACCTGATCGAGCTGACGCGCAGCATCGCCGACAAGGAACTGCGCCCGGTGGCTGATGAGGCCGAGCGCGCGCACGCGTTCCACCGCGAGGTGTTCACGGCGCTCGGCCGGGCGGGACTGCTGAGCCTGCCCTACCCGGAGGAGTATGGCGGCGGCGGGCAGCCGTACGAGGTCTACCTGCAGGTGCTGGAGGAGATCGCCGCGGCCTGGGCCGCCGTCGGCGTCGGTGCCAGCGTGCACGTGCTGAGCTGCTTCGGCCTCTTCCACGCCGGAACCGAGGAGCAGAAGCGCCGGTGGCTACCCGGCATGCTCGGCGGTGAGCTGCTCGGAGCCTACTGCCTGTCCGAGGCGCACGCCGGCTCCGACCCGGCGGTGATGCGCACCCGGGCGGTCCGCGACGGTGACGACTACGTCATCACCGGGTCGAAGGCCTGGACCACGCACGGCGGGGAAGCCGACTTCTACAAGGTGATGGCCCGCACGAGCGACGACGGCGGACGCGGGATCTCCTGCTTCCTGGTGCCCGCCGATGCCGTCGGCCTGTCCGCGGACGTGCCCGAGGACAAGATGGGCCTGATGAGCTCGCCGACGGCCACCATGCTCTTCGACGGTGTCCGGGTAAGCGCCGAGCGGCGGCTGGGGGAGGAGGGGCAGGGCCTGCCGATCGCGCTGGCCGGGCTGGATTCCGGCCGCCTGGGCATCGCGGCGGTGGCGACGGGCGTCGCCCAGGAGGCCCTCGACGTGGCCGTGAAGTACGCCAGGGAGCGCGAGACGTTCGGCAAGCCGGTCATCGACCACCAGGGGCTGGCGTTCCTGCTCGCCGACATGGCCGCCGCCGTGGAATCCGCCCGGGCGACGTACCTGTACGCCGCCCGGCTGCGCGACGCGGGCCGCCCGTTCTCCCGCCAGGCGTCGATCGCGAAGATGGTCGCCACCGACAACGCGATGAAAGTGACCACCGACGCGGTCCAGGTGCTCGGCGGCGCGGGCTACACCAAAGACTTCCCGGTGGAGCGCTACATGCGCGAGACCAAGGTGATGCAGATCTTCGAGGGCACCAACCAGATCCAGCGCCTGGTCATCAGCCGCGACCTGGCCCGCTCCCGCGCCTGACAGCGCCTCCCGGCTAGCCCCGCAACGCTAGCCCCACAGCTGGCGGGTGGCCAGCCCGGCGCCCGCGACGAGCGTTCGCAGCTTCGCCCACGCGATCTGCGGGTGTACGCGGCCGCCGAGCCCGCAGTCGGTGGACGCGACGACGTTGTCGCGGCCGACCGCGCCGGCGTACCTGACGATCCGGTCCGCGACGAGTTCCGGGTGCTCCACTACGTTGGTGGAGTGGCTGACCACGCCGGGCAGGATGACCTTGCCTTCGGGCAGCTTGACGTCCTGCCAGACCTTCCACTCGTGCTCATGCCGCGCGTTGGCCGCCTCGAAGGAGTAGGCGCCCGCGTTGATCGCGAGCATGACGTCGACGATGTTGGCCATCGGAATGTCGGTCGTGTGCGGGCCGTGCCAGCTTCCCCAGCACAGGTGGAAGCGGATCCGGTCCCGCGGCAGCCCGCGGATCGCGTAGTTGAGGGCCTCGACCCGCTTCATCGTGAAGCGCTTGTAGTCATCCACGCTCGGCGCGGGGTTGATCTGGTCCCAGTTCTCCGCGATCGCCGGATCGTCGAGCTGCAGGATCAGCCCCGCGCCGACGATCGCCGTGTACTCCTCGCGCATCGCGTCCGCGCAGGCCTGCAGCATCTCTTCGTCGTCGGCGTAGTACTCGTTGCCGAACCGCGCGCAACTGCCCGGTGCCACCGAGTTCAAGAAGCCGTCGGATACCCCCGCGGCCGCCATCGCGGCCTTCATGTCCTCGATGTCGCGCCGCACGGCTTCGTGACCCTGGTAGGTGATCGGCCCGCGGCAGACCGGGGCGGGCTGGCCTTCGCGGTTCGGCAGCGCGACCCCGGCGGTCGGGTCACCGTAGGCGTCGGCGAACGCCAGCCAGTCGCGGCGCTCGGCGAAGGACGCCAGCACGATCTCGCCCGGCTTCGCCTTCGCCTGGGGGATCTCCGCCAGCTCGGCGTGCGTCAACTCGATGCCGCCGAGCCGCTGGAACACGTAGGTCCACCACGAGCCATAATCGTACCGCTGGCCCATCGAGTGCCCGTACTCGCCGTCGTTGACCAGGTCGATGCCGGTCGCGTGCTGGCGCGCGACCACGTCCGCCACCGCCGCGCGCAGTCGGCGCAGGTACTCGGCTTCGTCGCGGAAGTCTCCCGCCGCTCGCTGCTGGTTGAGCGTGATCAGGTCCTCTGGCCTCGGCAGGCTGCCCGCGTGGCTGGTCTGGATCCTGTCCGGCATCTCTCCTCCTCGGTTCTCTGTACTGTGCGAGGGTATCGAGGCGCCACCTTCCGTTCGGGGTAAAAATCTTTGAATCATCCCGAACGGAAGGTGGCGTCTGTCCCTCGTCCACCTTCCTCGGTCTCGGCGGCCGCGCGGAAGGCCGCGGCGATCGCCTCATGACGCGGCTCCACCATGGCGTACCACTCGGGATGGGTGAGCGCGTACAGGTCGCCGCGCTTGATCGCGCGGACTACCACCGCGCCGGCGTCCTCGGGGCTGATCCACCGGTAGTACGGGTTCTCGTCGGCGGAGATGTCCACGTCCGCCAGCCCGCCGCCGGCGAGGCTGCCGGGCCGGTTGCGCGAGCTGGTGCCGATGTTCGTCCGGACGGTTCCCGGGCACAGCACGGTGGCGCCGACCTTGGATCCGTCGGCCGCGAGTTCGGCGGCGAGCACCTCGGTGAGCGCGACCACGCCGAACTTGGTGACGCAGTAGGCCGCCATCCGCGGCGGAGCGACCAGGCCGGCCATCAACGCCGTGTTGACGATGTGGCCGCCGTCGGGGTTGGCCGTGAGGATGGGCAGGAACGCCTGGACGCCGTGGATGACCCCGTACAGGTTGACGCCGATGATCCACTGCCAGTCGGCCAGCGTCAGCCGGGCGACCGGGGCCATCGGCCCGACCCCGGCGTTGTTGCAGACCACGTGCACGGTGCCGAACTCACCGACCGCCCGGTCGGCGAGTTCCGCGACGCTGCCGGCGTCGCTGACGTCGACGGGGATGGCGGCCGCGCCTAGCTCACCGGCGGTGCGCGCCAGGGCGTCCCGCTCGATGTCGGCGATGACCACCCGCATGCCCTCGGCGGTGAGCTGGGCGGCGATGCCCTTGCCGATGCCGGAGGCGCCGCCGGTGACCACCGCGACCTTGCCGCGCAGGTCCGCCAGTCCGCTCATCGGGCACCTCCCTGGTGACTGATTTTCCCGCTGTCAGCCGGGAATTCAAGGGCGTGTGTGGGACTGGCGGACGTTTCCGCTTAGATCGTTCCTTCAAAGTGACGCGAATGGCGAAGGGGCGGTTGACGCATGGCGACCTAAGCCTGCGCCAGCCTTTGCTGAACCGCTGTTCCGGAGCCAATGTCGCTCATGAGGCGCTCCCTAGAACGCGTCCGCCGCCACTTTAACCGTCCGTGACTTCCGATTGCTCAGCTAGGACAATGATCCCGAAAACATTTTTTTCAATGTAAATGATTCATTCTATAGCAACGAAAACTATTCGTGATCATGATCGGCTGCGCCGAAAGTCCGCAGCGGGGCGCGTGAAACGGTCACACTCTGTAGCGAGCTAGCCCGTTATGTCTTCAATGTCTGAATTCGCATAGTGCGAACTTGCCGGCGAGGGGGAGCCGGCGACCGGCCAAGATCAATCTTTGTTTGACCGTTCGCCCTCTCCGGGCGCGGGTGAGTTACAGGTTCGTCACAGCGGGACGGGACGGTGTGCGGTGACCCCGTACTCCTCGCCTGCCGCCCTGACCAGCAAGCCGAGTGCCGAGGTCACCGCCGCCCGCTCGTCGGGCGCGAGCCGTGCCATGATCCGTGCCAGCTCCTGTCGGCGCCACGCGCCCGCCGACGCTACCAGCTCCTGGCCGCTGGCGGTCAGCTCAAGGGTGACCATGCCGCGGTGCCGCGGGTCGCCGCCACGGACCACGTGCCCGGCGGCGACCATCCGGTCGGCCAGCCTGGTGACGGTCGACGGGTCGAGGCCAAGCGTCCGGGCAGCCTGCCCGGAGGGCGCCGGCCCCTGGTCGGCGAGTACTGCCAGCAGCCGGAACTGCGGCAGCGTCACCGCGGTATCGAGGACAGCCAGGCTCCGCAGCGCCACTCCGGCCAGCATCCGCGTAGCCGCCTGCAGCACATCCGCGGCCTGGTCCGTGCCCTCGTCCTCTGTCCGTGACATTCCAGCGGCCTCTCGCCTTGCAGCCTTTCCCGAAGCAAACTATTGTATTTACCAATACTTGTATTGCGCCAGAGATCCCGCGGCAGGCGGTGAAGATGCGACAGTTCAGGTTCAGGGCGCTGATAGCGCTTGACCCCAGCAGACCACGCCCCGCCGGGCTGCATCCGCCCGCGCAGCAGTACGCGAATCACACCCGCGCCCTGATGGTCCTGGCCCGCCCGCTGCGCAACACCGGCGCCACCCGCTACTTCCCGGCGGAGATCTGCTGGGACAACGAAGGGCCACTGCGTCCCGGGGATCACGCCGAAGTGACGATTACGGTTACCGATGACGAGGCCAGCGCCTTCTTCGACGCCGGGCAGCGGTTCACCCTCTGGTCCGGCGGCGACATCGGCCACGGCACCATCTCCCGGCGGGTCTTCACGCAGAACGGCCCGTGCTGACCCTGGGGTAGCCGCCACCGTGCAGAGCTGTGCTGAGGATCACTCCGACGCGCAGCGCTGGATGAACTCCTGCTGGGCGCACCGCCGGGCCTCGCCCGGGGCCGGGTGCCGGCGGAGGTACTCGCCGTCGGGCTGCATGTCCCACGCCGAGCAGTTGTCCTCCTCGTACGTGCGCAGGATGCTATCCAGCTCGTCCTTGACGACCGGATCGTGGACGGGGGTGACAACCTCCATCCGCCGGGAGAGGTTGCGTGTCATCCAGTCGGCCGAACCGATGAAGAACTCGGGCGAGCCACCGTTCTCAAAGCGGTAGATCCGGCTGTGCTCGAGGAATCTGCCGAGGATGCTGAAGACCTGGATCGTCGGTGACAGTCCCGGGACTCCTGCCCGCAGGCAGCACAGGCCGCGGATGTTGAGGACGATGGGGACGCCGGCCAGGCTGGCCTCGTAGAGCTCCCGGATCATCTGGGGGTCCTGGAGCTGGTTCATCTTGGCCCGGATGCCGCAGGGGCGTCCCGCGCGGGCATGCTCGGCCTCGCGCCGGATCAGTGCGGTGAACCGCTCGCGCAGGTCGTGCGGCGCCACAAGAAGCTCGCCCGGGGACGAGGCCGGGATGCCCGCGGTCAGCTCGTTGAAGACCGCCGCCGCGTGCGCGGCCAGCTCGGGATCCGCGCTGAGCAGCCCGAGATCCTCATACAGCCGGGCCGTCCCCTCGTGGTAGTTTCCGGTGCCGACGTGGACGTACCGGCGGATGCCGTCCGGCTCCTCACGGACCACCAGCGCCAGCTTGACGTGCGTCTTGACCCGCTCCACGCCGTACGCGACGTGAGCTCCCGCCTGTTCGAGCTCCTTGCCCCAGCTGATGTTGGGCGCCTCGTCGAAGCGCGCGGTGATCTCCACCAGGACCGCTACCTGCTTGCCGCGGCGGGCCGCCTCTTTGAGCGCCTGGACGATCGGGGAGCGGCGGCCAGTGCGGTAGATCGTGAGCTTGATCGCGAGAACGGCGGGATCCGCGGCGGCGCTCTGGATGAACCGCAGGATCGAGGTGTCGAAGCTGTGGTACGGCAGGTGTACCAGGATGTCCCCGCGACGGATCTCGTCGAACATCGCGGACGGGTCGGTGCGGTCCAGATTCCGCAGTCGTGGGTGGGTCACCGGCTCGTGCGGAGGGTCACGCTGCTCGGCAAGGCCATCCACCGGCAGCCCCATGAGGTCCCCGAGGCTCAGCAGCCCGGGAATCGCGATGACGTCGGCGGGGTCGGCGCCGAGCTGAGTCGCGAGCCAGCTCTGCAGGCCCTCGGGCATATCGGCGCTGACCTCCAAGCGGACCACGCCCGCGTACTTCCGGGCGGTCAGCTCAGCCGTGACCATCTCGATGATCGCACCGGGCGAGAGGTCCACGTCCTCGTCCGCGACCTGGTCGGCCCACGGATCATCCTTCGCCCCCCGGGTGACCCGGAAGAAAAAGCAGGCCAGTTCCGGTGCCCGCGGGAAGAGCGCGCTCAGGTTGCCCGCGATCACCTGCTCAAGGGGCACCCAGCCCGCACGGTCCGGCAGCGGCACCCAGCGCGGCAGGTTGGCGGGCACCTTGATCCGCACGAAACGGCGGCTCCGGCGACCCGGCTCGGTGACCAGTACCGCCAGGTTGAGACCGAGATTGCTGATGAACGGGAACGGATGCGCGGCGTCCGCGGCAAGCGGGATGAGGATCGGTTCCACGGTGTCCGCGAAGTACCGGGCCAGAAAGTCCCGCTGGGACGAGTCGAGATCCCCGAGATCCAGGATCGGCGTCCCCAGGTCGCGCAGCGCGGGGCGCAACTGCTCCTCGACGAGCCTGGCCACCGATTCCTGCTGGGACCGCAGCTCCGCGCGGCAGGCCTTGAGCTCCCCGGCCGGGATCAGGCCCTCAGGTCCGCGTCTGCGCTCCCCCTTCTGGGCTCTCCGGACCAGGCCGCCGAGCCGCTTCATCGCGAACTCGTCGTAGAGCATGCCCATGATCCCGGCGAACTTGACCCGCTCCAGCAGAGGCTGCTCCGGATCCTCGGCCTGGGCCAGCACGCGGCGGGCGAAGCTAAGCCAGCTCAACTCCCGGTTGATGAGAGCCGCCGGAGAGTCTGGCGTGACCAGTACATGCTGTGACATACATACGCACCCCACATCCAGCTCTAGCCTAGCCAATGGCGGGTCAGGGGGAGACAGTGCCGGCGGCCAGGGCGATGATGACGCCGATCGCGGCGGCGGACAGCAGGGCGGGCACGACCCCGCGGCGCAGCGGGAGCAGCAGCACCAGGCCGCCGGCCAGCACCGCGTACTGCCAGGGGTGGGTCAGCTCCCGGGTGAGCGTGATGGCCGAGCCGAGGATCGCGCCGATGGCGGCGGGGCCCGCGCCGCCGAGGAAGGCGCGGGCGCGGGTGTTGCCGCGGATCTGCTGGAAGCGGGGCCCGCCGAAAAGGACGAAGAGGAACGAGGGGGTGAAGGCGACCGCGGAGGCGAGCAGGCCGCCGGCGAGCCCGGCGGCGGCGTAGCCGACGACGGCGACGGTCTGCACGACCGGGCCGGGGGTGATCTGGCCGAGGGCGACCGCGTTGAGGAACTGGGAGCCGGTCATCCAGTGGTAGTGATTGACCGCGTCAGCCTGCATGAGCGGGATGATCACGAACCCGCCGCCGAAGGACAGCCCGCCGACCTTGAACGCCACCCACGCCACGCTGGCTAGGACCCCGCCGCCGACCGCGAGCACGAACGGGGCGGCCAGGACGCCGCGCAGCTTGCCGGCATCCGGGCCGGCGCCCGGGTGGGCGGCGGACCGAGCCGCCAGCTCGGCGGCGCCGCTGCCGAGCAGCACCAGCACCAGCCACGGGCCGATAGTCGCGGCAGCCGCTAGGCCCGCGGCCAGGTAGATCAGCCAGCGGACGGTGGCGGCGCGGTTGCGCCAGCTGGGGATGAGCAGCGACCAGCCGGCGTTGACCGCGACCGCGGGGACCGCGGCGCCCGCGCCGGCTCCGGCGCCGAGCACCCACAGCGGCGGGGAGCTGGCTACGAACAGCACCGCCAGTGCGAGGATGACGATCAGGCCGGGCACGATGAACGCCGCCCCGCCGATCAGGGCGCCGAGGCGGCCGCGCAGCCGCCAGGCGCAGAAGATGGCCAGCTGGGTGGAGGCCGGCCCGGGCAGCAGGTTGCAGACCGCGATGGCGTCCTCGAACTCGCGCGCCTCCAGCCAGCCCTTGCGTTCCACGCACAGCTGGCGCAGCAGCCTGATGTGCGCGGGCGGGCCGCCGAACCCGGTGCAGCCGATCCGCCCCCACTCCCGCAGCACCGTCCGCAGCGGCACCTGGGGCACGGCCGGCCGCTGCTCCGCCGGGCCAGCCGGAGCCGGCACCTCTTTCCGAGATTCGCTCATCGCGGCTTCGCAGCTGGCCGTCTGCCCACCCCGCGATGGTACATCAAACCGTGTTGATGCATTATGTGCGGGTCCTCAGTCGGGCGGCACGGGTCCGCCGTCCTATCCCGCGGCCAGCGCGGTCCGGTCCAGGACCGGGAGCAGGAACCGGATCCGGGTGTCCAGCTCGGCGGCGGTGCGCTCGAAGCCCGGGTATGCGGCCAGGCCGCCCTCGCCGGCGGCGGGGTCGGGCAGGCTCCAGTGGATCCGCCCGGGACGGCTCGGGAACTCCGGGCAGGCCTCGCGGGCCTTGTCGCACAGGCTGATCACGTAGTCGAACCGCTCATGGGCGACCGTTTCCACGTGCGTGGGCCGGTGGCCTGTGATGTCGATGCGGTAGCGGTCCCGCATCACGGCCACCGCGTCCGGGTGCAGCGGCTTGGGCCGGATGCCAGCGCTAGCGGCCTGAACCCGCGTCCCCGCCCGGTGCCGTAGCAGCGCCTCGGCCATCGGCGAGCGGCTGCTGTTCCCGGTGCACACGAACAGCACCCGCCGCCGGGCGGCACCGGGGGCAGCGGCCTGGTCCGGGACAGCGGCGTTCAGCAGGGCCAGACCGGGGTGCAGGGCGGACGTGGCGGCGGCCAGCGCCTGCGCGCAGGCGTCCAGGTTCACGCTGTAGTAGGTGTCGCGCGCGTCGAAGCTGCTGCGCCGTGCGGTCACCAGGCCGTCGGCGCGCAGCTGGCGCAGGTGGTAGGAGATCAGGTTCTGCGGCTGGCCGACCGCGGCTACCAGCTCGCGGACCCGCCGGTCGCCGGAAGCCAGTTCCCGCATCAGCCGCCACCGCACCGGATCGGCCAGCAGCCGCACCACCGGGGGAACGGAAAGACCTGGCGCGGACACGGTTTCATAGTACTTCCACCGGGCTTGATGGATTTTCCGCGCAGCGAGACCATCGGCGGACAGCAGCCCCCCGCGACTGGCCGCGATACGGCACCGTTTACCAGCGGCCGAAGGGCAGCAGGGCGGTGATCGCGACTAGGGCGAAAAGCAATGTCAGGTAAGTGATGGACCGGTGGAACAGGCGCATGGGGGCGGCCCCGCCGCGCCGGACTTGGCGGGCACCGGCTAGGAACCAGCCGCCGAGAACGGCAGCGCAGGCCGTGTAGAGCCAGCCCGCGTACGGGGACAGGGCCAGCGTGACGGCGGCCGCCCCCAGGCCGATGCCGAAGGCCAGTGCCTCCGCCGGCCGGATCACGGCCAGCGCGGCGGGCCGGGCCAGCGGGCGCCGGGCGGTCCGCCGCATGAGCGCGTCGATGTCCCGGTCGAGGTAGCAGTTGAGCGTGTTAGCGCTGCCGGCCGCCAGCGCCCCGCCGGCCAGCGTGACGGCCATCAGGCCGGGACGCGGCAGTCCGCGGGCCGCCAGCATCATCGCGGGCACCGTGGTGACCAGGAGCAGTTCGATGATCCTGGGCTTGGTCAGCGCGAACAGCGCCCGCGCGACCGCGGGGCCGGAGCGCCGCGGTGTGCGGCCGGGCAGCCGGAAGGCAGGCCCATCGGTCATCGCGGCGGGGGGCGCGCCGCTCGTCACCGGGGTCACTGTCTGCCTTCCGGGCTGCCCGCCGCGGTCCCAGTGCCGTCTTCGCTGCGGTGCGCCGGAGGCTGCGGGCCTGCCGTGGCCGGGGCTGGAGTTGCCGATACCGAACGGCCGCGGCTGACTCCGCCGCGCCGTGGCACGGTGCGCGGCATGGTGTACAGGACCCACAGCGTGGCGGCCGCGATGATGAACAAGATCATCGGGAACGCGAAGGTCAGGATGGCCCCGGGCACTCTGCTCTCCTCCTGGGAATCGGTCAGGCCGCGTAGAACAGGAACCAGAACACGATCGCGGCGATCGCGAGGTAGTTCCATAGGACGGTGAACCCGGACAGGCTCGCCTGGAAGCGCTGGACCGCGAAGGTTTCGGCGTAGGTGGGCGGCTGTTCGACGAACGAGATCGCCGGGATCGACCGGGTTCGCATCAGCAGTGCCTCGAGCCACAGCATGGCGGCGATCAGGAGCACGGTGAACACCGGGTAGAACGCGGTGAAGACGCTGGAGAACCCCGAGCTGCCCGGCTGGAACGGAAGGCTGAGCAGTTCGGCGATCTGCAGGCCGGCCGCCGCGAGCCCGAGGGCGAGGGCGACCGCGGCGCCGGCCTGCCACGTCCTCTTGCTCCCGGCCTTGATCCGCTGCAGGACCGCGTACTGCACCCCGGCGCTGGCCAGCACTAGGAGCATGATCACCGTGCCGGTGACTATGGGCGGCGCGACGTACCCCGACCCTTCCCACCTGCCGTTGGAGTTGACCGAGCGCAGGTAGAAGTAGGCGAACGCGAACGCCCCGAACAGGAAGGTCAGCGCGCCAAGGGCCAGCCGGGCGCCGGTCCACGCCGTGTTGACGGCCGCCTCGTGGTAGAAGCCCGCCTCCTCGGGCGCCGGGCCGGACCCGGTGCCCGGCCGTGCTGCTGTGGCCATGACTATGCCTCCGTTCCGCTGGCCGCCAGCGCGCTGCTGATTAC
This sequence comes from uncultured Actinomycetota bacterium, assembly GCA_963771985.1. GTDB lineage: Bacteria > Actinomycetota > Actinomycetes > Streptosporangiales > Streptosporangiaceae > Trebonia. Next base: position 452,033 of record CAVYVO010000016.1, read on the forward strand.
CCCGGGGGGCGGGTTCAGGTCGGCCACGGGCAGGGCGTCCTTGACGCCGTACTCGTAGGGACCGGACAGGACGACCGGGATGCGGGCGAAGTTCTCGGGCGGCGGCGGCGACGATACCTGCCATTCCAGCCCGCGGGAATTCCACGGGTTGCCGGTTTCGGGCACCCGGGCAAGCCCCGCGGACCACACGACGTTGATCAGGAAGATGAGGATCGAGCCGCCGAGCAGGAAGGCGGAGATGGACACCCAGTCGTTGAGGGTCTCCAGGTTGCGCGCGTACTCGAACACCCGGCGCGGCATACCCATGTTGCCGAGGGCGAACAAAGGCAGGAACGTCGAGTTGAAGAAGATGAACATGGTCCAGAACTGGATCTTTCCGAGCCGTTCGTTGAGCTTGATGCCCGTCATCTTCGGCAGCCAGTAGTACAGGCCGGCCATGAACGCGAACATCAGCCCGCCCATGATCGTGTAGTGGAAGTGGGCCATGACGAAGAACGAGCCGTGGCTGGTGGTGTCGGCGGGCACATCAGAAAGGAAGACCCCGGAAATCCCGCCGATGAGGAAGTTGAAGTACATGCCGAGCGCGAACAGCATCGGCACGGTCAGCCGGATCTTCGCCTTCCAGAACGTGCCCATGGCGGTCAGGTAGATGAATCCGGTCGGGATCGAGATCAGCTCGGTCGTGAGCATGAACAGCGGCCGCATGTCCGGGTCTATGCCGGAGTCGAACAGGTGGTGCTGCCAGACGAAGAACGACAAGATCGCCACCCCGAACATGCCGGCCACGCCGACCTTGTAGCCGAACAGCGGCCTGCGGCAGAACACTGGCAGGATCTCGGCCACGATCCCGAACCCGGGCAGCGCCAGGATGTACACCTCGGGATGGCCGAAGAACCAGAACAGGTTCTCGTACAGGTACGTACTGCCGCCGAGGTCCGGGGTGAAGAACGCGGTCTGCACCGTCCGGTCGGTGATCGTCATGTAGAACCCGGCGACCAGCACCGGGGCGGCCAGCACCTGCAGGAAGGAGACGGTGAACATCGACCAGATGAAGACCGGCAGCCGGCTCCACCGCATGCCGGGCGCCCGGTAGCAGATGACCGTGCAGATGATGTTGAACCCGGCCAGGATCATCGAGATCCCCATCAGCCCGAACGCCACCAGGTAGGCGTCCATGCCCTGGGTGGCCTGGACGGACAGGTCGGCGTAGCCGGTCCATCCGGTGGGGAACCCGCCCCACAGCACGGCCGACAGCAGGATGACGAACGCGGCCGGGGTGAGCCAGAAGCCCAGCGCCTCGATCCTGGGGAAGGCCATCCGCTTGGACCCGATCATGAGCGGGGCCAGGTACTGACCGAAGGGGCCGAGCACCACCGACGACATCATCATCATCATCATGGTGCCGTGCTCGCCCACGACCTCCAGGTAGATCCCCGGGCTGAGCACGTGATAGCTCGGTGAGAGCAGTTCGGTGCGGATGGCCATGGCGAACAGGCCGCCGGTCAGGAAGTAGATGATCATCCCGACCAGGTACTGCAGGCCGACGACCTTGTGGTCCAGGGTGTACCGGAAGTACCTGGCCAGCCCGCCCGCCGGCTCGTGCTGCACCTCGGGCAACGGCTGGCCGGCCAGCATCCGGCCCAGGTCGTTGAACACCCCCAGCCCGGCCAGCCAGCCGATCGTGCCGAACACATAGCCCAGCACGATCGCCATGTCGTTCTGGTCGCCGTGGACTGACTGCTGGTAGCCGCCGCCGAGGAAGTTGCCCAGCCAGTGGCCGAACAGATACCCGGCCACCGCCCCGATCAGGCCGGTGTGCACCGCGGGCCGCGCCCACCACGGGCGGGGGCGCTGCGGGCCGGCCGGTTCCCGGCCGCCGGGCTCGTGAGCTCGCTCCGGCTGGGTTTCAATCGCCATCGGTCACCTCAATCGTTACGGCTGCTCGGGGTACTGGGGGCCGTAGTACTGGCCGCCCGCGCCTGGAAGCCCGGCCTGGTAGTAGAACTTCGCCAGCCCGCTGATCTCGTTGGGCGTGTAGACCAGGGAATACGGCGGCAGGGTCTTGGTCACCGCCGCGAGACGGGTCTGCGTCGCTGCCGCCCAGGACCGGAAGGCCGCGACCGAGACGACGCTGCCGTAGTTGTACATGGCGCCGTGCCAGAGCCCGCACAGCTCGGCGCACCGCACGGTAAACCCGCCGGTGTGCTCGGGCGTGGTGTACGCGACGTCGTTTACGAAGGGATTCGCGTCGGCCTTCACGCCGAGCTGGTAGGCCCAGAAGCTGTGGATCACGTCCAGCGAGGTGACGTTGAACCGCACTGGCTCGTTGATCGGGAGCACCAGGTCGGTGGTCTCGAAGCCGCCGAACTGCGGATAGCGGTAGGTGAACAGCCACTGCTGGGCGATGACCTGCACCTGCAGGATGTTGTTCGTGCCCGGTGACCAGGAGGCGTCCGCGGCGGCGGGCGGCATGCCGCGGTTGAAGATCGGCTGCGGGCCCTGGCCGGAGCCCGCTCCCGCCGGGGCGATCAGCTGATAGGTGCCGAACCCGGCCAGGCCCAGCACGATCGCCGCGGTGACCGTGATCCAGGTCGCCTGGACGCGCACCGCGCCGGGCAGGTATCCCGGGCCGTCCTCGTCGTCGCCTTCCTTCTGCCGCCACACCGTCAGGGCGTAGCCGAAGTAGGTGAACACGCCGATCATCACCGGCGCCGCGATCACGGCCAGCACGTTGAAGTCGAACTGCTGGCTGGCGGCCGATGATGACATGTCGCCGGGCGGCATGTGCGGCCCCCACGCGAACCAGATCGCCAGGTCGGCGGCCAGCGACAGTGTCAGCCAGATCGCGGCGATCCGCAGGCCGTGCCGCGGTTCCGGGCGGCCCGCGCCGGCCGGGACCGGCTCCGTCGCGGCGGCCATCAGGCGACCACCTGCAGGAACCCGGCCATGAACCCCAGCGTGGACATGGCGTGCCCGTTGCCGTCGTCAGTGGCCAGCCCGCAGGGGATGAAGCACTGCCACCGGTACTCACCCGGCCCGGGCGTGATGAAGCTGAACCTGGTCATGGTGTGGATGTCCGACAGGACGCAGGGCGCGTGCGTGCACTGGTTGTTCGCGGTGTACAAGACGCCCTCGAACGGCACGTTCAGTCCCAGTCCGGGCACGGTGAACGTGTGGGCCACCCCGCACGTGGTGTCCGAGTTCACCACCGAGAGCTTCCCGTTGGCCCCGGCGGCTTCGCCGCTGACCTCCATGACCCCGCCGACCGTGCCGGTCACCTGGCCCCACAGCTGGTTGCGCAGCGGGTCGCAGGTGTCGTACTCATAGGCGGTCACGTTGATCAGCGTGTGGGCGGGCAGCTGCCAGATCGTCGAGTGGATCCACTGCCCGTTCTGCGGGCTCTGCACGAAGTAAGAAACCCAGTCCGGGGTGCTGGACGCGTCATTGACCGGGGCGGTCTGGATCGTCATGTTCACTGGCTGGCCGCTCACGTGACCTGCCGTGAAATCCACTGTCGGTGGAGTGGCACCCAGCATGTAATGAGTAACCACGAATATGGCGCCCGCCACCACCGCGACGAAAGCCACGGCAAGTGCTGCGATACGGGCAGGCAAAGACACCGGGTCACCACCTCGCTCGCTTCTCACCCGGGGGAACCCGGCCGCTGATATGTCGATCAGCCGCTAGCTAAGGCCAGAACCGCTTAACGATCAACAAAGCTGAATACACTGTCATGTCACGAATCATGCGGGAGATCATTCCGGGATCGCTTTTCCCCGCTCCTGGCTGCGGTAGGGCGATCGCGTGCCAGCGCCTTCCTGCCGCCGGACATGAAAGAACTGTCATGTGAAGAATCGGTCACGGCACTTGCCGGCTGCCGCGGTCCTGGGCGCACGATTAGGCACGGACCCGGTGGCCGGGCCCGCCGCCTGCATATGACATACGCGCGATAGGCCTGCGAAGTGATCACGATGGAACGCTCCCAGCCTGGCCCGGCCGGAGCACTAGCGTCCCGGCGGCCGCCCCGGGTGCTCGTGGCAGATGACGAAGAGCGGCTCCGCAACGTCGTCGTGCGCATCCTCGGTGACCGCGGGATGTACGCCGACACCGCCGCCGACGGGAGGCAGGCGGTGGCGATGGCTTTCACCGGCTCCTATGACCTGGTGATCCTGGACCTGCTGATGCCCGGCCGGGACGGGTTCAGTGCGCTGCGGGACATCATGCAGCGCCTCCCGGACCAGGCGGTCCTCGTGCTCTCCTGCCTGACCGACCCCGAGTCCAAGATGACCACCCTTGGCCTGGGTGCCGACGACTACGTGCCCAAGCCCTTCCACGTGGGCGAGCTGGTGGCCCGGGTGCAGGCCCGGCTGCGCGCCGCCGCGCGTCCCGGCACCGCCGTGCTGACCTGCGGCCGGCTGACACTGGACGTACTGCACCAGCACGCCGACGCCGGGACCGGCCCGGTGCCGCTGACCAGCAGGGAATGCCAGCTGCTCTGGGAGCTCATGCACCGTCCCGGCACCGTGGTCTCGAAGGAGGACTTGCTGACACGTGTCTGGGGATCGTCGCCGGAGTCGGTATCCAACGTGCTCGACGTCTACATCCGGCGGCTGCGCTCCCGGCTGGGCGCCGACGTCATCCTGACCGTGCGCGGCGAAGGCTACCGTGTCAGCCCCCGGTGACTTCCGGCCGCTGGCGGCACGGCTCTGGGCTTCACGCTGGCCCGAGGCCGCCTGGGCCGTCTTCGCGGTCGGCAATCTGGCCTGGATGGTCCTGGTGCCTTCGCAGGCTCTGCTGCCGTTCCACTTCACATGGATGAGCCTGCTGCTGCTGTACGGCCTGGGCTACCGGACCTACACCCGCGCGCTGACCTGGTGCCTGCTGGTCCCGGTGATGGCCGGGGCCGCGCTGCTGTTCGTCGATGCCCGGATCCGGGCGTTGCAGCCCTACGACGAGCTCATCGAGCTTCCCGTCATGGTAATAATGCTTTTCGCGATCACCCGGCACACCAGCCGCCGCACCGCGGCCATGGCCGCGCTCGACGAAATATCGCAACACAACAAGATGCTGCTGGAACGCCAGCGCGCGTTCGTGCAGAACGCCTCCCACGAGCTGCGCACCCCGATCGCGGTCGCGCTCGCCCACGCCGAGCTGCTGCCCCGGGCCGGTGCCGACCCCGCCGCCGCGGACGCCGTCATCGTCGCCGACGAGCTCGCCCGGCTGCGCAGGCTCACCGACCGGCTGCTGCTCCTGGCCACCGCCGAGCGGCCCAGCCAGCTCCGCCCGGTACCGGTCCGGCTGACCGAAGTGCTAGACGACGCGCTGCGCCGCTGGGAGCCGGTGCCCCGGCAGTGGCTGGCCGGCCAGCAGGACGACGCCACCGTCCTCGCCGACCCGGACCGGCTCGTGATAGCGCTGGATGCCATCCTGGACAACGCGGTCAGGTTCACCCGCGAAAACAACCAGATCCAGCTGTTGGTGCACCGGCACGGCCAGCAGGCCGGCGTCACCGTCGCCGACTCCGGACCGGGAATCCCCGGCAGCGAGCTGGGATCGGTCTTCGACCGCTTCAGCAACGCCAGCCCGCACCGCGACACCGCGCGCAACTTCGGGCTCGGGCTGTCCATCGTCCGCGCGATCACCGAAGCCCACGCAGGCCAGGTCAGCGCCGCGCCCGGTCCCCTGGGAGGCGCGGCCATCACCCTGTGGCTGCCGGTATACGAACAGGCCCTCAGCCCGGCCCTGCCGACTCCGGGCTGATCCATGGCTCCCACTTGCCGACGAGGTGGACGGTGAGCAGGGCGATCACCAGGCCGCCGAGCAGCGAGGCGGCCAGCAGCCTGGGCAGGCGCGGTGCGTAGGCGAGCACGTGGATGGTCATCACGCAGAACCAGGCGATGAACGACAGCCTGTGCAGCGTGAGCCACGGCCCGTTGCCGGGGCCGGCGACGGTGAGCATGATCCCGGAGCCGAAGACACAGGCCGTGAGCAGTGCGCTCCCGGTGTAGTAGCGGGCGAAACGGTAGATGACTGCCGCGGCCTTGAGGGTGACCGGGCCGAGCAGCAGCATGCCGAGGAAGACGTGCAGGGTGAGCAGGCGGCCGATCCGCAAGATCGTGAAGCCCTCGACGGCCAGCAGGATCAGCAGCACCGCCCCGGTCACCGCGGTCAGCCGCTCGTTGCCCTCGGCTCCGCCGGAGCGCTGAGCGGGCAGGGACGGCTGGGGTGCCGGGGGTGCCTGGACCTGCCGGGATGGCCGCGGTGGCTGCTGGTACGCGCCAGGAGAATCCGGCCAGCTTCCCCAGTCCCTGTCCCCGGTCATGGGCGCAGCATATTCGCGCTGCTCACGGCCCCTGTCTCGTTGTCACGTTTCCTTCATGCTCAGCAGGCGCGCCGCCCGCGAGGATCCTGCGGGGGGCGGGGGAAGCGCGTGAGCTGCGCGACCGGCGCCTGCCCGGGCTGGCCCTGGTCCTGGGTCCGGGGGGTACATTCGGGGACTGTGAGGGTACTGGTTGCGGAAGACGATCAGAATCTCAGCCAGGTCCTGGCTCGCGGGCTACGGGAACAGGGCTACGTCGTCGATGTGGTGCCTGATGGCGAGACCGCGGCCGCATACCTGCGGTTCTATCAGTACGAGGTGGCGGTGCTGGACTGGCGCATGCCCCGGCTGTCCGGCCTTGACCTGGTCCGCAGGCTCCGCAGCGGCGGAACGCCCACACCGGTGCTGATGCTGACCGCCAGGGATACCCCGGCGGACAGGATCGCCGGCCTGGACGCGGGAGCCGACGATTACCTCGTGAAACCGTTCGACTTCGGCGAGCTGCTGGCCCGGCTGCGGGCACTGCAGCGAAGGCCGCCGGTCACCCAGGCCCCGCGGCTGGTGATCGGGGAGCTGGAGCTGGACCCCGCGGCGCGGGAGGCGAGCAGCCGGGATCAGCGCCTGCCGCTCACCGTGACCGAGCTGGGCATCCTGGAGATGCTCATGCGGCGTTCCCCCGGCGTTGCCGAGCGCCGGTCGATCGCCCGGCAAGTGTGGGATGAGGAGGCCGACGCGTTCGGCTCGAATACCATCGACGTGCACCTGGCCCGGCTGCGGGCCAAGCTCGCGGGACTCGGCGTGCGGATCGAGACCGTGCGCGGCGTCGGCTACCGGATCATCGCGGCGTGAAGGGCAGGCACGCGACCAAGGTGGCCGCCGCCGCGACGGCAGTGGTCGCCTTGGTCTACATCGTCTGTGTCACCGTACTTAACATCGTGGTATCCGCCCGCCTGACTGAGCAGGGCGACGACCGCCTCGCCGCGCACCTCGCCGAGGCCCGTCACGATCCCGCGATGCTCGGCCAGCCGGCGCCCCGCGCGGTAACCGGTACCGGCCTGGCCGCCGATGACGCGGACGCCGACGCGGCGCCGGTCTTCCTGTGGTCGCTGAATACGCGGGGAGCGGTCGTCGCGCACAGCCCGGGCGCGCCGCCGCTGGCGGCCTATGTCGCAGGGCACCAGCCGCGCGGCGGGCTGACGGCCACGGCCGTCCTCGGTACGGCGGGCACGTTCCGGCTGAAGATGGCGCGGGACGGCAGCGGCTGGCTGGTCGCGGGCCAGGGGCTGGCCGGCGACGCGCACACCAGGCGGCTGCTGCTGTACGGGGAGCTCATCGCCGGGCCGTTCCTGCTGCTGGCCATGTTCGGCGGCTCGCTCGTGGTCGGTCTGCGTGCCCTGGCGCCGGTGGAACAGGCGCGGCGCCGACAGCTCGAGTTCACCGCCGACGCCTCGCACGAGCTGCGCACGCCGCTCAGCGTGATCAGGGCGGAAGCCGACGTGGCCCTGAGCAGCCCGCGCGAGGCGGCAGAGTATCGTGAGGCGCTGGCGCGCATCCAGGGCGAGAGCCGGCGGCTACGGCAGCTGGTCGACGACATGCTCTGGCTGGCCCGGTTCGACTCCACGCCGCCGTCTCCGGGCAGTGAGCCGGTCGACCTCGTGACCCTGGCGCGGGCCTGCGCGGACCGGTTCCGCGCGGTAGGTCCTGCCATCAGCATCGAGGCAGGCCCGGAACTCGCGCTGATCAGCGCGCCGCCGGAATGGATCGACCGGCTGGCCGGGGTCCTGATGGACAACGCCTGCCGCTATGCGGGTGCTGCCGGGCAGGTCCGGATCCGGGTCAGCGCGCACGGCAGCCGGGTCAGCCTCACCGTGGAAGACAGCGGGCCCGGCATCCCCGAAGCAGACCGGGCACACCTGTTCGACCGGTTTCACCGTGCCACCGAGCACGGGTCCGGCGCCGGCCTGGGACTCGCCATCGGCGACTCAATCGTGCGCTCGACCGGCGGGCGCTGGTACATCGGCGAGTCGTCACTGGGCGGAGCACTCATCGAGGTGTCATGGCGGCATTCCCAGCCGCACCGGCCCGCCGTGCGGCGGATGAAGGCCGAGAGCGCCTAGCGTGCATGGTCCGAGGAAACTCAGAGGGATTCCCGGAGAAGTTTGAGCGCGGTTACAGAAATTCGATGGCTAACCCTGAACTCATGCAACACCCCGGGGAACACCCGTCGCTGCGGGCCAGAGACGATGGCCTGCGGCGGATCAGGAAGCTGACGTGGCGGATCGGGCTGCTCGCCGCCGGTGCCACCGCCGTCATCGGCGCACGGTTCGCGCACCTGACGCCGTCGCTGCCGCATTTGCCCGGCAGCCTCACCGGCCAGTCATCATCCCAGTCAGGCTCCTCCTCGCAGGGCATCTCCTCCTCGCAGGGCGTGTCTTCGGCCACTGGCGGCGGACAGGCCGTCAGCGGCGGTTCGTAGCGGCTGAGCGACGGCGATGACAACCGCCGCAGTCACCACGGCCGCCAGCCCGCTGTGGTACGCCACGCGGGCGACGGGGCTGGCTGCCCTCGTCCTGCTGAGCGTCAGCGTAGTGTTCGGCATCCTTACCTCGGTGCGGTTCGCCCGTCCGGCCTGGCCGCGGTTCGTCACCGTCGGGCTGCACAGGAACCTGTCGCTGCTGGTGCTCGCGTTCACCGGGCTGCACGTCCTCACCACCGTCACCGACCGGTACGTCTCGATCAGCGTGGTGTCCGCGGTAATCCCGTTCTCCTCCCCGTACCGGCGGATCTGGCTCGGCCTGGGCGCGGTCGCCTTCGACCTGCTGCTCGCGGTGCTGGTCACCAGCCTCCTGCGGGTGCGTATAGGCTTGCGGACCTGGCGCTTCGTGCACTGGGTCGGCTACCTGTGCTGGCCGGTCGCGCTGGTCCACGGGCTCGGCACAGGCACCGACGGCGCGGCCCGCTGGGTGCTCGCGGTCACCGCCGCGTGCGCCCTGGCGGTCGCCGCGGCCGGGGCATGGCGGCTGGCTGCCGGCTGGCCCGCGCACGCGGCGCAGCGCGTGGCGGCGGCGGCCGCCGCCATGGTCCTGGCGTTCGCCACCATCGCCTGGCTGCGGGCCGGCCCGCTGCGGCCCGGCTGGGCGCGCCGTGCCGGGACGCCTGCCGCCCTGCTCGCGCACGGCGGCGGGACCGGGGGAGCAAGCCGGGACCGTTCGGGACAACCGGTTTTCCCCGCCGTTCCCTTCCAGATCCCGGTGGCGGGGACAGCTACCGTCCGCTCCGGACCCGGTACCGGGCAGCGGACGGTCACCATCGACACGACCTCGGGGACAGCGGCGCGGCTGCGCATCGTGGTCAGCGGGCCGGCTGTGCCGGGCGGCGTCGAGATGGCCGCGAGCCAGGTCAGCCTCGGGCCGCCCGCGGCGCCGGGACGATATACCGGGAAGCTGATCGCCCTCGACGGGACGATGATGCGGGCCATCGTCTCGGGAGCCGGCCAGCGGCTGGCGCTGACTATTGCCGTATCACAGTCCGGTTCCGCCGTGACCGGCACGCTGGCGGCCGCGGCGGCACCCGCAGGCGGCGCCGGCGCGGAAGGGGAGCAGCGGTGACCCTGGAGATGGAAGTTCTCCCGGCCGCGGCGGGGCGGGCCGGGCCGCCCCGGGTGCTGCCGTCAGCGCCGGTACGCGGGCTGCGTGCGCACCGCGAGCGGTACGGCCCGCTGCGCCTGCGGGGCGAGGCGCTGATCGGCGAGGTCGAACGGTCCGGGCTGACGGGGCGCGGCGGCGCCGCCTTCCCGGCCGGACGGAAACTGCGCTCGGTCTTCGAGCGCACGGGCCGGCGCGGCGGCCTGCCCCGGCGCGGCGCTGTGCTGATCGGCAACGGGATGGAGTCTGAGCCGGCCAGCGCGAAAGACGCGGCCTTGCTGGCCAGGGCTCCGCACCTCGTCCTGGACGGGATGGCGGCCGCGGCCGGCGCGATCGGCGCGTCCGCGGCGTACCTGTGCGTCAGCCGAGCGGACCAGGCGGAACTCCTGAGGTCCTGCGCGGCCGAACGGGGAGCAGGCGACCCGGTGCCGGTCACGGTGGCCGTCGTCCCGGATCGCTATGTGGCCAGCGAGGCGTCGGCTCTCGTGCACTACCTGAACGGCGGCCCGGCAGTGCCCCTGTTCACGCCGCCGCGGCCGTCCGAGCGCGGGGTCGGCGGGCAGCCGACGCTGGTGAGCAACGTGGAAACACTCGCCAACGTGGCACTGATCGCCCGGTACGGGGCGGACTGGTTCCGGTCGGTTGGCGCCCCCGGCGCGCCGGGGACGGCACTGGTCACGGTCAGCGGGGCGGTATCGCGGCCGGGGGTCTACGAGATCGCGCTCGGCACGCCGCTGCGTGACGTGCTGGCGATGGCCGGCGCCGGCGGTTCCGGCGGCGTGCGGGCGATTCTCGCCGGCGGGTACTTCGGTACCTGGCTGGCGTCGCGGGACGCCGTGAACGTGCCGGCCAGCCCGGCCGGGCTGCGTGCCGCCGGAGCTTCGTTCGGCGCCGGCATCCTGCTCGTCCTCCCGGCCGGCGGCTGCGGGCTCGCCGAGACCGCGCGCGCGGCCCGGTACCTGGCCAGGCACAGCGCGGGCCAGTGCGGCCCGTGCGTGCACGGGCTGCCCGCCATCGCGGATGCGATGGAGCAGATCGCCTTCCGCGCCGCGAGCGGGCAGGCACTGCGGACCTTGTACACCCTGTGCGGGCTGGTCGACGGGCGCGGCGCCTGTCAGCTCCCGGACGGGGTGGCGCGGCTCGCCGCCAGCGCGCTGCGGGTGTTCGGCGACGACGTCCGGCGGCACGAGCGGGGTCCGTGCCCCGGGGCGCGCGGGCGTTCCCTGTTCCGCGTGCCGGGAGCATCATGACAACCAGGCAGCTGCGGGTGAACCCGATCCTGTGCGAAGCGCACGGCGTGTGTGCCGAGTTGCTGCCCGAACTGATCCGTCTCGATCCGTGGGGCTACCCGATCCTGGTCTCCAGATCGGTGCCGCCGGACCGGGAGCCGCTGGCCCGGCGCGCAGTCACCTCATGCCCGACGCTTGCTCTCCTCCTTGAGAAATGATGCTTTAGCTGCGCAGAGGGATCTTCCAGCTTGGCCGGCGAACATTTAGCCGTGACTCCCCATGGGCAACTCTCCGAGCCTGGTCAGTTGCCGCCGCATCGGAGGGCGCGGACATTGAACGCTCCGCCGCGTCCGGCGCCCGCGCCTCGCCCAAGGATGGTGGACGCGTGCGCGGCGCTGGCCGGGCTCGGCTTCGGTGCCGTCGTCGCCGCGGTCATCCTGGGCGAGTCCCGGGGCTCGCTGGCCGCGCCCGGCGGGCTGTTGTCCGCCGCCGGCCGGCTCGCGGGCTTCACCGGGGCTTACCTCATGCTGATCATGGTGGTGCTAGTGGCGCGGCTGCCGTGGCTGGAGCGCTCGGCTGGCCAGGATCAGCTCGTCCGCTGGCACCGGCGGGTGGCGCCCTGGGCGATCAGCCTTATCACGGCCCACGTGGTCCTGATCGTGCTCGGCTACGCGCAGGCGGCCGGCACCGGCGCGTGGCACGAGCTGTGGGTGCTGGTGACGTCCTACCGGGACATGCTGGCGGCGGCGGCCGGCTTCGGGCTGCTGATCATGGCCGGGGTCAGTTCTTACCGGCATGTCCGGCGCAGGCTCAGGTACGAGACGTGGTGGGTCATCCACCTGTACTTGTATCTCGGGCTCGCGCTGGCGTTCGCCCACCAGATCTTCACCGGCGTGCCTTTCATCGGTCACCCGCTGGTGCGGGCGCTGTGGATCACGGTCTGGGCGGCCACCGCGGGGATGGTGATCGTGTACCGGATCGCGCAGCCGGCCTGGCGGAGCCTGTGGCACCAGCTCCGGGTCGTCGAGGTCCGCCCCGAGGCGCCGGGGGTTGTCTCGGTGGTCTGCCGGGGGCGGCACCTCGACCGGCTGGCGGTATCTGGCGGTCAGTTCTTCCTCTGGCATTTCCTCGCCCGGGAGCTGTGGTGGCAGGGGCACCCGTACTCGCTGTCCGCCCTGCCGCGGCCGCCCTACATCCGGGTCACCATCAAGGGGCTCGGCGACCAGAGCCGGGCGGCGGCCGCCCTGCGGCCGGGCACCCGGGTGGCCATCGAAGGCCCCTACGGCGCGTTCACCAGCCACGCGCGGGTCGGCGACGGGGTGGCCCTGTTCGCCGCCGGAGTCGGCATCACCCCGGTGCGCGCGCTGCTCGAGGACCTGCCGGCCGGGGTCGACGTCGTGGTCGTGGTCCGCGCGTTGACCGCCGCGGACCTGGTCCACCGGGACGAGGTAGCCGCACTGGTCCGGCAGCGCGGCGGCCGGCTCCAGGAGATCGTCGGCTCGCGGCGCAAGGTACGGCTCAACGCCTGGGGCCTGCGGTCGATCGTGCCCGACATCGCGTACCGCGACGTGTACATCTGCGGGCCTGACGGGTTCAGCGCGGACATCGCCGACGCCGCGCTGCAGCTCGGGACGGCGCCGGAGCAGATCCACACCGAAACGTTCGGGTTCTGACGCCTGGAGGGGGCAGAAGGAAGATGCGCAGCTGCGAAGGGCCGGTCCCATGAGACGGGCGCCGATCGTGATCACGGCGACCGTAGTGGGCCTCATCGGCGTGCTGGAGTTCCACAGCCGGCCATCGGCCGTCGGCATCGGGACGATACCCGCGGCCGGAGCGGCCGCCGCCAGCCCGGCCGCCGCCAGCCCCGCCGCCAGCCCGGCGTCCGGGACGGCCTCGAGCCGGGCCGGCAAGAAGTCAGCCGCCCCGCCCACACCAGGGCCGGCCAGCAGCCGGCCGGTACCCGGACGGCCGTCGGACCCCAGGTCAACTACAGCTGGGGCGTGCTGTCAGTGAGCGTCACGGCGTCCGGAACCAAGATCACCAAGGTGGGGATAGCCTCGCTGGACGACGGCGGGAACCCCCGCTCGGTGTTCATCGACCAGCAGTCCATCCCGATGCTGGAACAGGAGGCACTGCAGGCGCAAAGCGCGAACATCCAGGGCGTGTCCGGGGCGAGCTACACCAGCGCCGGGTTCCAGCAGTCGCTGCAGGGGGCACTGCACCAGCTGGGCCTGCAGTGACGGGCGCCGTGGCCGGGCCGCCCGTCCATGTCGTGCACCACCTGGAGAAGGTGATGGGCACGATCGTGGTCATCGACGTCTACGCCGCTGCGGGAGGGCCAGGCGGGGAGATCAGCGGGCAGCTCGCCGAGGCGGTGGCCATCTTGCATCGCGCCGACGCGACCTTCAGCACCTGGCGGCCCGACAGCCCGGTCAGCCGGCTGCGCCGGGGGGAGATCACCAGCGCGCAGGCCCCGGCGGAGGTATCCGAGATCCTCGGCCTCTGCTCGATCGCCCGCGACCTGAGCGGGGGGTGGTTCGACCCGTGGGCCGTCCCCGGCGGGTTCGACCCGTCCGGCTACGTCAAAGGCTGGGCGGCGCAGAACGCGCTCGCCGCGTTCGGTGCCGACGGCATCCGCGGCGTCCTGGTCAACGCCGCCGGCGACATCGCGAGCAGCGGGGGCCTCGGAGACGGCAGGCCCTTCCGGATCGGCATCGCCGACCCCCGCTCGCCGCTCAAGCTGGCCGAGATCGTCGAGCTGACCGGCGCGATCGCCACCTCAGGAACCTACGAACGGGGCGCGCACCTCATCGACCCGCACTCGGGGCGGCCGGCCGCGCGCGCCGCCTCGGCCAGCGTGACCGGCCCCGACCTCGGCCTCGCGGACGCGCTGGCCACCGCCCTGGCAGTGGCCGGAGAGCCCGGCCTGGCGCTGATCGGCAAGCTCGACGGTTACGAGGCGCTCATCATCAACCCCGATGGCAGCAAGCGGCGGACGGACTGGTTCCCGGTCGCCGCGGACTGACGGCACGCTCAGGCAGTCACCCCCTTCCGTTCGGAATGAAAAGAAGATTTTCCCGAACGGACCGATAGCGCCTCTTCCCCGCCATCCGCCGCGGCCCGGTCGGCGGGCGGCACCGACAGGCGGGGCAAACCCGCAGCCCAGCGCGGTATCTGCTTACCTCAGGAACCCATGATCGTGCGTGCGGGGTTGCCGCCCCAGCGCGTGCGGGGTGGCAAGCTTTCTCCTTTCATGAGAAAGGAGTCGGGCTGCAGTTGTGCGCTCGTCCCGATCTCCACGCCATAGTGGACGAAGGTCCCGGTCCCGAGGGTGCAGCCGTCCGCCAGGACGGTGCGGTCAGCCTTGAAAATGCCGTCCTCCATCGAGTGGCACTGGATCACGGAGCCCGCGCCGAGCGTGCAGTGGTCGCCGATCGTCACGAGCGTCCGCTCGGCGATGGCGCACCCATCGTCGAAAACCCGTCGGCCGATGCGGACGCCGAGCATGCGCCAGATCAGGATCTTGAACGGTGTGCCGTTGAACATCCCGATCAGCGGCGTCATCAGTTTCCAGTAGCGCTCGTGCCACCAGAAGTACGGGTCGTAGATGGAGCAGTACTGCGGCCGCAGGGACCTGAATCGCATCAGGGCCCGCTCGACCGTGATGAAGTACGCGAGGCTGAACAGCAGCGTCGTCATGATCAGCCCGGACAGCGCGAGTACACTATCGCCGCGGTAGAATCCCAGCGCCGCCATAGCGAACACGGTGACGACGAACGCGTGTGCCCATCGCACGGCCAGGAATAGCCCCATGGTCTTGAGGTTGTGCCGGTTCTTCGCCCGGAGCCGGCGGCGGAACTCCTCCCCGGTCTTCAGGTGGTCGAAGCGATCGTCGGCGGTCACCGACCGCGGGATCTCGAAGCACGGTGAACCGAGCAGGCCCACGTTGGCCCGGACCGGCCCGTCCAGGGGCACCATGGCCTTGGTGGCGATCAGGCAGTTCTCACCGGTCCGGCCGTCGGCCGGGTAGGCGACGCCGTTTCCGAGGAAATTGCGCGGCCCGATCGACAGCGGTGTCAGGCGGAATGACGTGCTGGAGTAGTCGGCGTCGATGAGGATCGCGCCGTCAGAGATCATCGTGCCCCGGCCGATGTCTATCAGGAACGGGGTCTCGTGTTTGAGGTCCGCGCCGAAGTTCGAGCCGGTCTGCTCGAAGTCGGGCATCCGGTAGCCGAGGGCGCGCAGGTAGCCCGCGACATAGGAGCTATCGCCGGTGAGCTCAAGGTAGAACTCTACATTGGTGAGCCGCCGGATCATGCGGTGCACCATGTGGTGCAGTCCGTACAGCGGGTAGGTCCGCCCGGGCCGTATGAGCCGGCGCAGCACCCGGGGAACCGTCACGACGACGGCGGCCCCGGTGAGGATGGCGCCGCCGAACAGCGCCGTGGCGGTGATCAGCCCCTCTTCGTAGAAGCTCGCCATCGTGAGCCGCCCGGCGCCAGAGGAGGCCAGGGACACGAGCGCCGGCACCCTGCTGAGCAGCGCCGCCACAGCACCGACTATCAAACGGCGCGGCGAAAATCACCCATCGCTCCGTCGGGGCCATAGCTAGTTCGATACGCGAAAGCGCCCCACCCCCGCTCGACACATGGGGAAGTAGCGCCGTGGCCCGGCGTCGGCGGGTTCGCCCGGTCCCGACGGTGCCGCAGAGCCGGGGGTTACTTTATGGGCCGGAAGACCTCGCACGACCCGGCGTTAGTCACAAACATGAAATCTGGGCTCGTCAGCCCAGGCCGGTGCCGGGCTGGGGCGGGTGCCGGAACCCGGTGACAGGCGGGCGAGTTCGCCAGGTCAGTGGTTATCGGCCGTTTCACGATCCCTTCACCGCAACGGCGTACCGTAGCCCCGGTGAACACGGCCCGTTTGATCGGCGGCTTGGTCATCGTCCTGGCGGCGACGGCCTGCACGACAGCGTCACCGCCGGTGCCCGCCTCGCCGGGCCCGGCGCAAACCGCGCGCGCGGACACGTCGCCGACGACCAAGACCGCTAGCCATCCGGTCACATCCAGCGTGACGCTGACCTGGGTGCGGACCGCCGACGGATCGGTCGTCACCGTGGCGGTCTTCCGCGGCCAGGTCCGGTACGTCCTGCATGACGGCAGCTGGGACCCGGCCTCGGCGTACAGCCGCCTGGTCCAGGCCGGGCCGGTGGTCGGTGCCGCGGAACGCCGTCAGCTGGTGGCCGCTTTCAACGGCGGCTTCCTGATGCGCTCCCATGCGGGCGGGTACGAGCAGGAAGGCCATGTGTTCAAGGAGTTGCTCCCCGGCCTGGCCAGCTTGGTCATCGGCCGGGCCGGGCATGCCCGGATCGGAGTGTGGGGGGTCACCGCGCCTGCCCCGGGGGAGGCCATCTACAGTGTCCGGCAGAACCTGTGGCCGCTGCTGCTGAATGGGCAGCCGACCCCGCAGGCGGCACGGTGGTGGCGGTGGGGCGGCGCGAACTCGCACGCCGCGCTGGATCCCCGCAGCGCGCTCGGCCAGGACGCGGCCGGGAATCTGATGTACGCGGCGAGCATGTCGGCCACGCCCCAGGATCTGGCCGAGGCGCTAGCCCGCAGCGGCGCGCTGATCGGGATGGAACTGGACATCAACGCAGGCGGGATCCAGCTCGACATCGCGCGCACCGCAGGCGGTCCGCTGTCAGCTGCTGTCCCCGGCCAGCTCCGCCCGGCCAGCCAGTACCTCACCGGCTGGACCCGCGACTTCATCACGGTCCTCACGGCTCCCGGAGCATGACGCAGGTTCAGCAGCGGACGGGCGTGGAAACCGGATCAGGACGCGGTGACCGGCAGGGCGAGAGTGAAGTCCGGGTCGATCTGGCCGGCCAGGTCCTCGCCCGCGGCGGCGCTGGCCCAGGCGCGGGCGTTCCTGAGGTGGAATTCGGCGGCCTGCCGGGCGTACCTGGCCCAGTCCCTGGGCTGCGCGTCCAGCCGTTGCCGGACAACGCCGAGCCCGGTCCTGGTAGCGGGACTGAGGTTGTCCAGGCTAAACGGGCGGCCTTGCTCCATGGCCCGGATCGCTGGCTCGTGACCGAACCAGGCGATCAGGTCACCGCCGACCTGTTCGTGGAGGAACGCCGCGTCGCCGGGGGAGGCGACCTTGTTCCCGGCGACGGCCAAGGCGACGTCGTAGCCGGCGGCGTAGCCCTGCCATTGCCGGTACACGCTGATGCCCTTGCGGGTGGGCTCAGCGACCAGGACGGTCAGGTCGAACCGAGTGAACAGGCCGGAGGCGAACGAGTCCGCCCCGGCGGTGCAGTCGACGACCACGTACTCGCCGGGCCCGTCGACCAGATGGTTGAGGTACAGCTCGACCGCGCCGGTTTTGGCGTGGTAGCAGGCAACGCCCAGGTCGTCGTCCTGGAACGGGCCGGTAGCCAGCAGCCGGGCCCCGCAGGAGGTGTCCACGCCCAGTGCGTGCACCGGATCGGCACCGCCGGGCCGCAGCAACCGGGATCCGCGGCCGGGCGGAGTCGTCTTGACCATCGCGTCGGCCGAGCTGATCCGAGGGTTGGTCCCGCGCAGGTATTCCTTGATCTCCGGCAGGTGCGCTCCCATCGGCTGCGGGTCCGCGGCGTCGAGGGCCTCGGCCAGGTGCTGGTTGATGTCGGCGTCGACGGTCACTACCGGCAGCCCCTGGGCGGCCAGGTACCGCACGAACAGCGCCGACAGCGTGGTCTTGCCGCTGCCGCCCTTGCCGGCGAACGCGATCTTCACTGATCCTCCACTACGCTCCGGGCCCGTGCCGGGCCTGTCTGTCACGTGAGTCCCGCCCATCATATTGAAATGGTTGTCATTTTCATGTGAGGATAGACGAGGTAACCGAACGCACATGAGAAGGGACTCCCGTGATGTCGCTAGCAGTACCGGCGGACCTGCTCGGGCAGGCACAGCATGGCGCGGTGGACGACGCCGCGTTCCTGGACTGCGTCCGGGCCTCGCTGCCGTACGCCTGGCAGGTGATCACCGGGCTGATCACGGAGCTGGAAGCGGGCGGCGGCGAGTTCGCTGACAACCAGGTGCCTCCGCCCGACGAGGCGGCGCGCGGCCAGCTGCTGCGGCTGATGGCCAGCGACGCGATGCGCGCCGCGGTCGAGCGGCACTACGGCGTCCGGCTGGCGTTCCAGAACTGCCACCGGGCCGCCGTCTTCCGTCCGGCGGCGGCCGCGGCGCTCGCGGAGTTCACGTCCGCGCGGGCTCAGCTCCTCAACCAGCGTCCCGAACTCGTCGACTGCTGATTCATTTATCCCGAACGGGCCCGTGGTGACTCTGGACGCCGCAGGCCCGTTCAGGGATGCGGGCGGCCCGATGAGACGCCACACGGCCGTTCGGGATAAGAGGACAGGACTGAACGCGATCGCTGTGCGCCGTACGGAGCCGCGCCGGCGTACGGCCGCCCAAGCCTGGCCGAGCAGGAAGAACCCGGCGGCGATGACACCGACGAAGAAACCGAGCGGCCAGTTGGTGCGGTAGGAGGCGGCGATGCCGGCCCAGACAGTGACCAGGGCGATGCCGACAGCCAGGGCGATCGCGTGCCCGGGCCGCTTGGTGAACGATCGTGCGGCGGCGGCCGGGCCGATCATCAGGGCGAACATGAGCAGCGCGCCCACGACGGGGACGGTCATGCTGGTGGCCAGGGCCATCACGATCAGGAACCACAGGTTCATCCGGCGGGTGCTGACGCCCCGCGCGTCGGCGATCTCCGGCACTGCCGACGACAGCAGCAGCGGCCGGTACATCAGTGCGATGAAGGCGATGCTGACGACGCCGAGTGCCGCGATCGGCAGGAGGACGGCTGAGCTGACGCCGAACACCTCGCCGAACAGCAGGGAGTAGGTCACCTCCGCGTATTCCGTGCTGAAGCTGAGGAGCAGCGCGCCGAGGCCGAGCATGAGCACGAGGACCAGGGCCGTGACCACGTCCTGCCGTGCCCGCCTGCCGAGCGCCGCGATGCCCAGCGCGCCGCCCACCGCGAACACGGCAAGGCCCCAGATGACGTTGAGGCCGAGCAGTCCCGCGCCCGCCGCGCCGGCGAAGGCGCCGTTCGGGATTGCGTGGGCGGCGAACGACTGGCCGCGTAGCACCGCGAAGAACCCGGTCACGCCCGCGATCACCGCCACGACGGTGGCCGCGATCCAGGTGTTCATCATCAGGCCGGAGAACACGCCGACGCCTCCTGTTCCTTCCGTGTTCGCGCGGTGTGGCCGCGGCCCGTCCGGTTGCGCCCGGGCAGCCGGGCGTGGCTGAGCAGGTACCCGGCGACAACGAGCGCGACGACAAAGAAGCTGACCGGCCAGCCGTGCCCGCGCGGCGGCCGGGCCGATCAGCAGCGCCGTCAGCAGCAGCACCCGGGACAGCGCCGCTACGACCGCCAGCGCGACCAGGCCGGACGCGATAAGGGCCGGGATCGTGTCCGGGCTGATCACGAACATGGAGCCGAACAGGATCGTGAACGACGCGCCGGCCGGGCTGCCCGTCTGCGTGCCCAGGTACAGGAAGAGGGCGGCGGCGCCGAGCGCGGCGCCGAGGACCACCCCGGTGGCTACGTCGCGCCCGCGGTGGCGCTGCACTCCGATCAGCTCCATGATCGCGGCCGCGCCCACGCCCGCGATCAGGAACCCCCAGAACTGGTTGAGTCCGGCCAGGATCGCCGTGCGCACCGGCCCGTTGCTCAGCAGCCCGGGTGGGACTTAACTGGCCACCAGCGGAGGGCTCTGCGCTCGGCCGGGCCGGTGTCCTCCGGCCGTGCGCAGAAGCGGCGCCGCGCGGCGTATGGCGCCTCACGAGCCTGTCCTCGGCGCGGTGAGGTCGAAGACCGTCGTGCCCCCGACGGTCTTCGCCGTGAAATGCGCCTCGACCCACGACGTGATCTGTGACGCGTCGGACGCTCCGCCGCCGGGAGTGGCGGTGCCCGCGCTGATCGAGCCGCGGCCCGCGTCGCTGAAGAAGCCGCCCGCGCCGGACTGGTTGCCCAGGGCGCCGCGGAACCCGCCGCCGGACCCGGCGGCCACGAAGTAGTGGACCTCGCGGGAGGAGACCATCTTCTGGAACTCGGCCAGGGTCGGCGCCGGGTCGGTCCCGCTGAAGCCGCCGATCGCCATGACCGGGTCGCCTCCCGTGCTCAGCTCCAGCGAGGCCGCGCTGTCGGAGCCGACGGTGGCCGCGGCCCACGTGTAGCCCGGCGCGCCTGTCTCGAACAGCTTGGTGAGGGCACCGCTGACGCTGGTGTTGCCGCCGAAGCCGCCGCCTGTCCCGCTCGGCGGGCGCCCCGGGGCACCGCCGCCACCGGGGGATGCGCCGCGGCCGGCGAACCCGCTGACGGCGGACGCCGCCGTGGGGCCGGCCGACGGGCTCGCCCCGCTGTGCGAGGTGGCAGCGGTGTCGATGCTGTAGGCCAGGGGGCCGCCCAGCCCGGCGATAACGGCAAGGGATACCGGGACCGCGGCCAGCACCGTGCGGCCCCGGGTCATGCGGGCTCGCAGCGCCGGTTCCGCTAGGATCAGAACGGCCGAGCCGACGGCGGCGAGGACGATCACCACGCGCAGCCAGGGGAACCAGCCGGGGCTCCGGCCGAGCAGGACCCATGCCCAGGCGCCGGTGACGAGCAGCGCCACGGCCAGTGTCACGCGCGCCAGCCAGTTGTCGCGGTTCCGCCACAGCCGGGTGGCGCCGATGCCTGCGAGCGCGCCGATCGCGGGCGTGAGGGCGATGGTGTAGTAGGTGTGGCTGATGCCGGACATGAAGCTGAGCACCAGCCCGGCCACGAGCAGCCAGCCGCCCCACAGCAGTGCCGCGGCGCGGGTGCGGTCGGTCCGGCCCGCCCGCCGCGACACGCACACCATGACCACCAGGGCGATCAGCGCGGCCGGGATCAGCCAGGCGACCTGCCCGCCGTACTGGGCCGAGAACAGGCGGGTGATCCCGGTCCCGCCCCCGAACGGGGACCCGGCGCCGCCGAACCTGCCGACGGCCGTGCCCGCCCGCTCAGCCTCTTCGACCGCCGCGCCTGTGGCGCCGCGGAACGCGTTGCCGGTGAGCCTGCCGAACCCGTTGTAAACGAAGGTCAGGTTGAGGATGTTGTTGTCGGTGGTACTGCCCACGAAAGGCCGGTCCGCGGCCGGGGTGAACAGGACGATCGCGACCCACCAGCCAGCGGTGAGCAGCAGCGCGCCGCCCCCGACCAGCAGTTGCCAGATACGCTTGCCGAGCTTGGGCGGGCCGGCCCACAGGTAGGCCAGCGCCAGCGCCGGGAGGACCATGAACGCGGCCAGCATCTTGGCTAGGAAGCCCGCCCCGAGGAACACCCCGGCCAGCGCGACCCAGCGGGTGCGGCCGGATTCAATGGCCCTGGTAGTGGCGTAGGCGGCCAGCGTGATCGCCAGCGTCATCAGCGCGTCCGGGTCGTTGAAGCGGAACATCAGCGTGGCGACCGGGGCGAGCGCCATGACGGCCCCGGCGATGAGCGCGGCCGGCGCCCGAACCAGCGGCGCACGGTGGTGTACAGCACGCCGACCGTGGCCACGCCCGCCAGGGCCTGCGGGATCAGCATGCTCCAGTAGTTGAAGCCGAAGATGCGGCCGGACAGCTCCATGACCCACAGGAAGCCGGCCGGCTTGTCGACAGTGATGAAGTTGCTGGAATCCAGCGAGCCGAACAGGAACGCCTTCCAGCTCTCGGTCCCGGCCTGAACGGCGGCGGCGTAGAACTCGTTGCCCCAGCCGTTGCGGTCAAGGCCGACCATGTAGAGCAGGGCGGTGACCAGGAGCAGCCCCGCCAGCGCGGGCCTGGCCCAGGCCGGGTCCGCCGGGTGGCCGCGCAGCAGCCGGGTCAAGCGGTTGCCCGCGCCAGCCTCGCCGGGGGCGCGGGGCTGGTCGGCCTGTGTGGAGATGGCGGTCACTGCGGGCTCCCGTTCGGCCAGGTGACGGTGGATGGGGCCAGGACGGCCGGCTGGCCGCTGGCAGCAGGCGGCACGGCTGACCCGCCGCCACGGAACACCCAGCTCCGGTAGAGCGCGAACCGGACCAAGGTGGCGACGAGGTTGGCGGCCACGAGCACCGCGACCTCCGCGGCCCGGCTCGGCCGCGCGTTGGCGGCATGCAGCGCAAGCAGCGCCCCCGAGGTGAGCGCCAGGCCGGCGCCGAACGCGATCAGCCCGCGCGCCTGGTGGCGGACAGCGTGCATGCGGCCGCGGATCCCGAACGTGACGCGCCTGTTGACAGCGGTGTTCGCGACAGCCGTGACGAGCAGGCTGACGGCATTCGCCGCCTGTGCGTTCATTGCGTCGCACAGCAGCAGATACAGCAGGACGTAGGCCACGGTGCTGGCCACGCCGACCGCGATGAACCGCCCCAGCTGGACGGCAAGCTGGCTGTGACGGCTGTCCGCCCCGCCCGGCCGCCCGGGCGGGCGGGGATCGCCCAGCACCGGGACCTTGATCGTGCCCCGGGCCAGGCCGATCCAAAGGCGCGCGATGCCGCGAAGGTCGCCCATGGCGGTGGAGACCACGTTCACCCGGGAGTCGGCGTCGTCGATCCAGTCCACCGGGACCTCGTGGATGCGCAGCCCGGCCCGCTCGGCCAGGACCAGCAGCTCGGTGTCGAAAAACCACCCGGTGTCGGTCGTCAGCGGCAGCAGCGCCCGCGCCCGGTCCGCGCGGATGGCCTTGAAGCCGCACTGGGCATCGGAGAAGCCAGTGCCCAGCGCGGTGTGCAGCAGCAGGTTGTAGCACCGGGAAATGATCTCCCGGCGCGGGCCGCGGACGACCCGGGCACCGCGGGCCAGCCGGGTCCCGATCGCCACGTCGCTGTGGCCGGACACCAGCGGCGCGACCAGCGGGAGGAACGCGTTCAGGCCGGTGGACAGGTCGACGTCCATGTAGGCGCAGACGTCGGCGTCGCTGGCCAGCCAGATCGACCGCAGCGCCCCGCCCCGGCCGGGCTGCGGCAGCCGGACCGCCCGGACCTCCGGGAACTCCTCCTCCAGCTCGCGGGCGCGCGCCCACGTGCCGTCGTCGCTGCCGTTATCCGCGATCGTGATGCGGGCGGCAAAGGGGAACTGGTGCACGAGGTAGTCGTGCAGCCGCCGGACGCTCGGGCTGAGATCACGCTCCTCGTTGCGGACCGGGATCACGATCTCCACCAGGGCGCCCGGCGCCGGAGACAGCGCATCAACCGATGGCTCCGCCTGGCGTTGCAGGCAGCTGGATGGCGTCATGGCTTCAGGCTTGGCGACGATATTGCAAGCTGGACGAACAGGAACTGAGTGATAGCTGAAAGACGGCGGGCCCTCACGGTGTCCGCCTGTTTCAGGCCGGAGCGATCCCGCCGATCGGCACCGGCCTAGCTGACTTCCCGGGTATTGTGGCTGGCCAGCGGGACGGCCGGGTCGACTGGGCCGCTGTGGCCGCGCGGTGAACAACCCGGCGATCATCCCGATCTGCGTCAAGAACCAGTACACCGGACCGTCCGGGTGCGGGTGATGGGGGAGCGGGGCAGCTGGCCGGGACAGCGGCGGGCGTATCAGCGGGATCCGGGTGAGCTGTCAGGGCGGGGCGGCACAGTGACAGCATGACGTACTCAATAGTTGCTGAAGAGCTGGTCAAGCGGTTCGGCGATACCGTCGCGCTGGACGGGATCGACCTGAGCGTCCGGACCGGCTCGGTGTTCGGCCTGCTGGGGCCGAAGGGCGCGGGCGAGACGAACCTCGGGAAATGACATTTCTTTGCCGGGGTACCCCGGTTCCCGCGCATCGGCAACCATCATATGCGCGTTGTCTCATGCCCGCTCTTGCATCGCAGCGAGGATAGAGCCGATCACCGTGCGGACCGCACGCCGCAACCCACGTCGCGAGCGGCTGGTCTCGGGGAGCGCGTCCCGCAGTCTTCGATGAGGCCGGCGACGTCGCCGGCGCGGTACCGCTCCGCTGCTCCGACGGCAAGGGGGCCGGGCTGCGCCAGGGCGAGGCGGCCGGACCAGTCTGGTCAGGGCGTCCGGGCTGCCGCCAGTGCGGCTGCACGACCTGCGGCGCGGCCAGCCTGGCCCTGGCCGCCTGGGGCGGACCTGAAAGTGGGCGCTGCCACCCGCAGCCGGGTCCTTTGGCCACCGGTCAGGGCCGTTGTTACCTGCCGTGACACGTCGGCCAGCGGCAGGCTGGTATCGGGGAGAGGATTGGCCGGTCCGGCCGTGCCTCCGCCAGGGGAGGCTGCCATGAAACTCCCGCGTACGACCGCGGCCGGGGTAACCCTGACACTGGCTCTTGTGCTTGCGCCGCTCGCCGCGTGCGGCGGTCCGGCCGGCAAACCAGCCGCGGAGCCCCCGCCGTCCGCCAGCACCTCCGCGGCTGCCCCCAGCCCGTCAGCGACGCCCAGCCAGCCGGGTTCGAGTATTCCTTCGCAGGCCCCGTCCACGCAGGTCCTGTCATCTCGGGTCGCCTACCCGTGGCACTGGCCGAATGACGTCGCCGCGCCTGGCCGCGTCACCCACGCCTCTACGGTGCCGCCGGTGCCTGAGCTCGTCCAGATCAGCGTAGGCGCCCACCCAGGCACCTCCGGGCAGCGGCCATTCAACCGGATGTCGTTTACCTTCACGAACGCCTTTCCCGGCTACCGGTTCGAATTCGCCAGTCAGCTGGTCGGTGATCCCAGTGGCAAGGTCATCCCGCTCCACGGCCAGGGCGTACTGAAGATCGTGTTCACCCAGACGCAGGCGCAGGTGCACACCGCCGACGGGTCGCGGTCAACGATCATCTCCGAGCCGCCCCGTATATCGGCTTCCAGCGGATGGCCGACTTCGCCCAGGGCGGCGACTTCGAGGGCGTGCTCACCTACGGCATCGGCATCACCCAGCCGGTCCCGGAGTCCAACCCGCAGTTCGGGGTCCGTGCCTACGAGGTAGAGACGGTCACCGCGGGCGGCCAGCACCACTACACCGTCGCGATCGACGTCGACGCCAGCAACCCCGCATGACCGCCAGGCTGCGCGCCCCGCAGGTCCATTGTCGGCTGGCCGCGATCTTCAGCGCCGCGGTGATGGTGCTGGCCGGCGGGCTAGTCTCTTTGATGCGCGGCAGCGGGTTCCGCTACAGCAAGCCCGCGCCGCCCGCCGCGCGGCGCGGGCGGGTCATGCCCTGCCGGTTGCCGGGTGGACGATTGCCGCCGGGCTGCAGCCGGGTTCCCTCGACGCGATGGCCGGCACCGTCAGCGCCCTGGCCGCGCCGGGTGCCGCCGACCGGTGGGTGATGACGGCCGCGTTCGCGCAGCGGGCGCCTGCGAGGCCGTGACGGGCCTGGCGCTGCGGCCGGCCGCCGCCCCCGGGTCGGCTGATCTTGATGGCAGGCGGCGCCGCCGGCGTGCTGGTCGCGGTGAATCCCCAGCAGCCTGGTGGCTCGCTGGCGCACGCGCTGTGGGCCGCGGCAGGCTTCACGGCCCTGGTGGCCTGGCCGGCCGGGGCATGGCGGCGAGGGCTTGCCGTGCCGTGGGGGTTGCGGCCGGGTGTCTCGGGTGTCGCCGTCGCGGTCCTGCTCGGCCTGCTCGCGTGGTTCGTCGCGGAACTCATTGCCGGAGGCGGGCAGGCAGGACTGGCCGAGCGGGTCATGGGCGTGGCGCAGGCAGGCTGGCCGCTGGTGGTGGTCATCTCCTGCCGCCTGAGCAAGACCCCGTATTCGCCGGATCCCGCCCGCAGGCAGGAGCAGCCTGAGGAACCGGGCGGAACCGGCGGTGCTGTCCCGGGGACCGCTCTCGGGTTACGCGAACGCGCCTGGGAGCCACAGGCTGACCACGGCACCGCCGCCGGGGGTGTTGCATGCTGTCGCCCTTCCGTCGTGAGCGGCGCAGATCGCCTGGACGATGGCCAGGCCGAGCCCGGTGCCCCCGTCCTCGCGGGAGCGGGCGGTGTCCGGGCGCCGGAAGCGCTCGAACGCGTGCGGCAGGAAACTGTCCGGAAAGCCCGGGCCGTCGTCACGGACTTCGATGCGCAGGTCAGGGCCGTCTTTGCTGACGGCGATCACGATGACCGACCCGGCGGGAGCGAAGCGCACCGCGTTGGCTAGCAGGTTGTCGATGGCCTGTCGGATGCGGTCTGGGTCGAGGCACGCCCGGATTCCGGCCGGGGCTTCGATGCGGCAGGTGACGCCTGCCTCGGCCAGGCGGGGTGCGGCGAGGCTGATGCTGTGTCCGAACAGCTGCCGCAGGTCTGTGTCCTTGAGCCGCAGGTCGAGCTGGCCGGCGTCGCCGCGGGCGAGCAGCAGGAGGTCGTCGGTGATGCGGGCGAGCCTGTCGGCTTCCTCGGCGGAGGTGCGCACGGCAGCGGTGAGTTCCTCGGTGCTGCGTCCGGGACGTCCGGCCAGTTCTAGTTCCCCGCGCAGGATGGCGAGGGGGGAGCGGAGCTCGTGGCTGGCATCGGCCACAAAGGCGCGTTCGCGCTCCAGCGCGTCCCGCAGCCGGCGGAGCAGGTCGTTCATCGTTCCGGTGAGGGCGGCGAGTTCGTCTTTCGTCCGCGGGACTTCCAGGACGGCGTCCTCGCCGCGCCCCGACATGGCCGCGGCCTGGCGCCGCAGGCGCTCTACGGGGGAGAGTGCGGCGCGTGCCAGCCAGTACGCTCCCAGGCCGGCGATGGCGACGAAGGCCGCACCGCCGATGGCGAGCCCCCGGGCTACCTGGCTTTGCGTGGCGTCATACGCTTCCAGCGCGACGGCGGCGACGGCGGCCCAGCCGGGATGGCCGGGCAGCGGAGCGGCCGTGACGCGGGTGTTCTCCTCGTCGATGGTCCGGGTCATCCATACCTGGACTCGCCGGGCCTGCGCGAGTTCTCCGGGGCTGAGTAGCGGGGCGGTGCCGGTGTCGGGACTGCCGTGGACCCGGCCCGCGGCGTCGATCGCCTGCACCATGTACTCACCTGATGCCGCGTTCGCCTGCGCTCCCGCGGTCGGAGCCGGCCCGGGCAGGTAGCGTGCGGCCTGGGAAAGCTGGGCCGTGAGCTGGGAGTCGATGACGCGAAGCTGGGCGGATGACAGGGCGCCGGCGAAGAGCCAGCCGCCGGCGGCGAACAAGAGCGCGGCCGCGGCCGCGAACGCCAGGGCCAGGCGCAGCCGGATGGACATGTCAGCGGGTCTCTGCGGCGTGCCGCAGCCGGTAGCCCATGCCCCTGACCGTCTGGATGTCATGGCGGCCGAACGGCGTGTCGACCTTGCGCCGCAGGTAGTTCACGTACTGGTCGACGACGTTCGAGCCGCCGTCGTAGGCGAAGTCCCATACCGCCTCGATGATCTGCGAGCGGGTGAGCACATCGCCGGGATGCCGCAAGAACAGCTCGAGCAGCGCGAACTCCTTCGGGGACAGCCGCAGTTCGGTCCCGGCGCGCCAGGCTCGTTTGGCCGCCGGGTCCAGCTTCAGGTCGCCCTCGGTCAGCAGGACCGGCCGGGACCGGTCGTCTCGCCGGGCGAGCGCCCGCAGCCGGGCGGCGAGTTCGGCCAGGCTGAACGGCTTGACGAGGTAGTCGTCGGCGCCGGCGTCGAGCCCGCGTACCCGGTCGCCCACGCTATCCCGCGCGGTCAGCATGATCACCGGGGCCCACACGTCCTTTTCCCTGAGCCGACGGCACACCTCGAATCCGTCCAAGTCCGGGAGCATCACATCTAGGACGATCGCCCCGTAAGCGTTCTCGGTGGCCAGCCACAGTCCGTCCGCGCCGCTTGCGGCGATGTCGACCGCGTGGCTCTCCTCTTCCAGCGCGCGCTTGAGCAGCTGGGCCATCCGGCTTTCGTCCTCGACCACGAGCACCCGCATACCCGGAGGCTAGGTCACCTGCCAGAGCAAACCATCAGGACGTTGTGCCCTGCCGGCAGGGCCCTTAGGCCCGATGATGAGAGCGGCTCTCATGCTCCTCTCACGGCCATCACACAGGCGCTGGCGCATCCTGGCAGCATCACGTCGTCCGATGTCAGGAGTGCGTCATGGATTCTCAGGACTCGTCGCTGTGGCGGCGGCTGCCCGGCCCGGGAGAACCGGCACCGGAGGAGGCCAGGGCGGGCAGCCGGGACCGCGGCATCCGGCACGTCCGGCGCATGTCGAACTGGACGGCGGCCGCGCTGATCGCGGCGACGGCCGTCACCGCCGGGTATTTCGCCCGGGCCGGCGCTGGCGCCCCGCGGCCCGCCGCGGTAGCCGGTTCCCATTCCCAGGCACTGAACTCCCGTCAGCCTTGCGTCACCGTGCCGGTAGCCACCTCGGGCGGCTCTGGCGTCACCACGACGGTCCCGGCCGCCTCCTGTGCCACGGGCGCGAACGGGACACGCCCGGCAATCGTCATTGTGAATCACGGCGAGGGAGGGGGAGATTGAGCCATGCCCGGTTCGCATTGGAGCCGGGCGGACGCCGGCTCCGCCGTGGCGGTCGCCGTGCGGAACGCCCTCGGTACCGACGCCCGCGTCGCGCTCTGGCCGCCGGACGGTCTTGCGGTGGCACTAGGCGCCGTGGACGCTGAACTTGAGCGGCTCGACCGCGAAGCAAGCCGGTTCCGCGGCGACTCGGAGATCTCGCGTATCCGCCGTTCCCGGCGCCGCGTGCACCGGGTAAGTCCAGGGCTTGCCGATGCGATACGCGTAGCCCTGGCGGCGGCCCGGTGGACCGGCGGCATGGTCGACCCCACGGTCGGCGGGGCGCTCAGCGCGCTGGGATACGACCGCGACTTCGCGTCCATCGCCGTCGGCCCGGGACCGGCCGGCCAGCTGCCCGTCCCGGGGCCGGTGCCTGGATGGCGCTGCGTGACGCTTGACGGCTGCCTGCTGCGGCTGCCCGCCGGAGTCTGCCTCGACCTCGGGGCGACCGCCAAGGGAGTGGGCGCCGACCGCGCGGCGGCGGCCGCATGGCGCGCGGCCGGCCGCGGCGGTGTCCTGGTCAGCCTCGGCGGCGACATCGCCACCGCGGGCCAGCCGCCGGCTAGCGGCTGGCCCGTCGCCATCGCCGACTCATCCCTGCCTGGCGCAGCGCCAGCGGCCCAGGTCATCAGGCTGGCCGCGGGCGCGATGGCCACATCGTCGGTCACCTGCCGCCAGTGGCGGCACGGCGGACAGCCGATGCATCACATCGTGGATCCGCGCACCGGGTACCCGGCCAGCGGACCGTGGCGGACCGCATCGGTCGCCGCGCCTGACTGCGCCATGGCCAACGCCGCCGCCACCGCCGCGATCGTGGCGGGCCAGGACGCCCTAGCCTGGCTGACCGAGGCCGGGCTGCCGGCCCGGCTCGTCAGCCACGACGGCACCGTCCGGCTGCTGGGCGGCTGGCCAGACACCGACGGCGGCCAGCTGCCCGGTCCCCGTCCCGGCGCGATGCCGGAGCTGGTCGATGGCTAACCCGCAGTGGCTCTGGTTCATCTCTCGCGGCAGCGGCCTTGTCCTGCTGGTACTGTTCACCGCGGTCATAGTGCTCGGCACCGCGACCCGGCTGGGCTGGGCGCCGCGGCGATGGCCGCGGTTCGTCACGGCCGAACTGCACCGGGCGCTGTCCCTGTTCGCCATCGCGCTGCTCGGTCTGCACGTGGTCACCGCGATCGCCGATCCGTACGTCTCGATCGGATGGGCCGCGACGGTGCTCCCGTTCCTGTCGCCCTACCGGACGGTGGCCATCGGCCTTGGCACGCTCGCCGCCGACCTCGGCGCCGCCGTGCTACTCACCAGCGCCCTGCGCCACCGGCTGGGATTCCGCACATGGCGGGCCGTGCACTGGCTGGCCTACCTGGCCTGGCCGGCGGCGTTCGCCCACGCGCTGCGCGCCGGCACAGACCTGCACACCGGATGGGTCGCCGCCACCATCTGGGGATCGGCGGCGGCAACGGCCGTGGCGGCGACCGCCCGCCTGGCGGCGCGAATCCGGCAAGCCCCCAGGTCTCGCCTGACGAGTCGGCCCGAGCCGCACGGAGCGCGCCGGTGACCCAATGTCAAGGCAGTTTGTGCCTGCCATCCCCGCAACAAGCCAGCACGGCCTGGCCCCGGCTACTGCCGGGTGATGCCGCCGCCGGGCCCGACCCCACCAGCCTGCCCGGCCACCTCGCCCGCCACGGCACCCGCCCGTCGTGTGCCGGCGACTGGCAGCGCAGGCAGCGACTCATCGATGAGGTGGAGCGCGCGCACCTGACCGGCCGTGGCGGCGCCGCGTTCCCTACCGCGGTCAAGCTGCGCGCGCTCGCCGCCGCCCGGCGCGCCCCCGTAGTCATAGGCAACGGGGTGGAAGGCGAGCCGGCCAGCGCCAAAGACAAGGTGCTGCTCAGCGCCGCCCCGCATCTCGTCCTCGACGGCGGGATGTCCGCGGCCGAGCTGACCGGCGCCAGCGAGGTCGTGATCGTCGCGCACCGTGCTGCCTGCGAGACCGTACGACGCGCGGCCGCCGAGCGCCGGATGGCCGGATACGACCCGGTCCCCGTGCGGGTGCTAGCGGCGGCCGGAGGCTTTACTTCAGGGGAGGCCAGCGCGGTGGTCCACTGGACCGAGCGCGGCGCTCCGGTCCCCACCGGGCGCCCGCCGCGGCTCGGCGGCCCGGGCCGCCGTCCCGCCCTGGTGAACAACGTGGAGACGCTCGCCCACCTCGCGCTGATCATGCGGCACGGCGCGGCCTGGTTCAGGTCGGCGGGCACTCCTGCCGAACCCGGCTCGATGCTGGTGACGCTCCTCGGCGCGGTGCGGCACCCGGGCGTTTACGAGACCGAGCCTGGCACGCTGGTCAGCGACATGCTCAACCTGGCTGGGGGCACCCCC
This sequence comes from uncultured Actinomycetota bacterium, assembly GCA_963771985.1. GTDB lineage: Bacteria > Actinomycetota > Actinomycetes > Streptosporangiales > Streptosporangiaceae > Trebonia. The sequence goes on from CAVYVO010000016.1 coordinate 483,029, forward strand.
GTGGAGCCCGGCGCGCTGCTGATCGGGGGGTACTTCGGCACCTGGGCGGCAGTGGCCGGCGCGCTGCCGCTGCCGTTTTCCGCGGCCGGGCTGGCCACGGTTGGCGCCACCCCCGGCGCCGGTGTCGTGGCCGTGCTGCCGGCTTCCGCCTGCGGGCTGGCCGAGACCGCGCGCCTGGCCCGGTATCTCGCCAGCTCGTCGGCCGGCCAGTGCGGCCCCTGCGTGTTCGGCCTCGACGCGATCGCCCGCGAGCTCGAGCAGGCGGCCGTCGGCGGCTGCGACCTGCCCCGGGTGCGGCGCTGGCTGCTGGACGTTACTGGGCGCGGCGCGTGCCGGGCATCCCGATGGCACGGCGCTCATGGTCGCCAGCGCGCTGCGCGTCTTCGACGCCGAGATCGCCCTGCACGCCCGCGGCTGGTGTGGCGCCACCAGCAGCGCCGGAATCCTCCCGGTCGCGGAGTCGGCGCCATGACCAGGCGTGCCCGGCTCATCGTCGACCCGATCGCCTGCGACGGCCGCGGCCTGTGCGCCGAACTGCTGCCCGGCCTCATCACACTCGACGACTGGGGCTTCCCGGTGATCCCCGCCGGCGACATCCCCGCGCCACTCCAGCAGGAGGCCGCGACCGTCGTGCGGCTGTGTCCCCGACTTGCCTTGCGTCTGGAACGAGCGGTTTACCCGGCCGCTTCCACGGAGGGAAGGGACCAAGGTGCCTGTTGTGGCGACCTGAGCCAGTACATGCCTGACTCGGATCGACGATTACTGGCACGGGCGGTCGGCGAGACGGCAGCCGGAAGTCCTGTCGGGTTGGGACGTCCGGCCCTGAGCTAGCCGGTCACCAGCGCGCAGCCTGCTAACGTGCGGAAGGGATCTGGGGTCTGCGACGCGGGATGCCGGCCTCTCATGCACCGTTGCTGCGGTGTTCCTCGCCCTGGCTGTCACCGGATCCGGCCAGCCGGACTATCGGCCGGGCGGTACGCGGTGGGACGCGAGGCATTGCGGCCCGGGCGATGGTAGGGCAGCGCGCGGCCGCGGCCGGGGCCGCCAGGGCCGGGACCCCGGCGCACGCCGGCCTGGGGATGGTCGTGGTGATGGCCGGGGTGCTGATCACCGCGGTCGACACGACAATCGTGGTGCTGGCCCTGCCTGAGATCGAGCGTGATCTGCATGTCCCGCTGGCGTCGGTGATCTGGGTGATCATCGGCTACCTGCTGGTCATCACGGTGCTGGCGACCCAGGTGGGCCGGCTGGGGGACATGTTCGGCCGGGTCCGGATGTATGAGGCCGGTTTCCTCATCTTCGTGCTGGGCTCCCTGGCGTGCGCGCTGGCCTGGAACGACGCGTCGATCATCGGCTTCCGGATCTTGCAGGGCATCGGCGGGGCGTTCGTCACCGCCAACAGCGGCGCGGTGATCTCCGACCTGTACCCGCCCGAGCAGCGCGGCCGTGCCTATGGGTACAACTCGATCGGGTTCAGCCTGGGCGCGGTCCTGGGGATCGTGCTGGGCGGCCTGATCGTGACCTACGTGTCATGGCGGTGGGTCTTCTGGATCAACGTCCCGATCGGCATCGCGGCCGTGCTGCTGGCGACCAGGGTGCTCCGCGACCGGGGCGAGCGTGTCCGGCGGCATCTCGACCTGACCGGGATGGTCACCCTGGGCCTGGGCCTGTTCGGGGTGCTGTGGGCGATGACCAAGCTGGCAACCTCCCCGCTGGACGCCTCGATCGTCGGCTACCTGGTCGGCGGGGTGGTCTTCCTGATCCTGTTCGTGGCGGCCGAGCGGCGTCACAGCGAACCCATGCTCGACCTGTCCCTGCTCAAGATCCCTACCATGGCGCCGTCGCTGCTGGCCGCCCTGTTCCAGGGGCTGGCCAACTTCGCGGTGCTGTTCCTGGTCATCATGTACCTGCAGGGACCCCGGGGCCTGTCGCCGCTGCACGCCTCGCTGCTGCTGGTCCCCGGGTACATTATCGGGTCGGCGGTCGGCCCGTTCGCCGGCCGGGCCGCGGACCGGGCGGGCCCGGTGCTCCCGGCGACGGCCGGCCTGGGTATCCAGGTCATCGCGTTGTTCATCTACGCCCAGCTGTCGCTGTCCAGCGGGCTGTGGCTGGTGGTGGCGGGCAGCGTGGTGAACGGCATCGGCGCGAGCGCGTTCTTCCCCGCCAACAGCTCAGCGGTCATGAAGGCCTCCCCGCCCGCCATGCTCGGGATCTCCTCTGGCATCCTGCGCACCTTTGCGAACGTCGGGATGGTCTTCTCCTTCGCGGTCGCGATCCTGATCGCTTCCCACTCGATTTCCCGGAGCCTGGCCTTCGCGATCTTCGTCGGCACCACCAGCCTGCACGGTCACCTCGCGGTCGCGTTCACTACTGGCATGCACGCCGCCTTCTACACGCTGATGGCCTTCATGGTGCTCGCCGCCGTGCTATCCGCGGTGCGGGGAAGGCCAGCGCCCGCACCCGGCGGCCAGCCGGTGACAGGACACCCGGCCCGAACCTGACGAGAGGACCTGCTCATGAAGCGGACCACTGACCCGGCTGCTCCGCCTATGGCCGCTATGACCAGTGCTGTGGTGAACGGGAAGTCCTGTGAGCTGAGCGGCCCGCCGGGCCGGAGCCTGCTGGCATTCCTGCGCACCGACCTCGGCCTGACCGGCACGAAACCGGGGTGCGGTGAGGGAGCGTGCGGCGCCTGCACCGTGCTCGTCGACGGCGCGGCGGTGCTGGCCTGCCGGACCACCCTGGGCGAGGCGGCGGGCCGGTCGGTCATCACGATCGAGGGGCTGGCGGCGGACGGGCGCCTGCACCCGATCCAGCAGGCCCTGGCGGAGGAGCGTGCTTCGCAGTGCGGGTACTGCACGCCCGGCATGGCGCTGCGGGCAGCAGCCCTGCTGGCGGAGGACGCTGATCCCGGCGATGACCGGATCGCTGCCGCGCTGGGGCAGAGCGTGTGCCGGTGCGGGTGCTACCCGCGGCTGGTGCGTGCGGTGCACCGGGCGGCCGCTGCGCTGCGCGACCCCGGCCGGCCAGAACCGGGACCCGGGCCGGCGCCCGCCGCGCCGCCGCTCGGCCGGCCGCGGCGGCCGTGGGACCTGTGCCAGGCGCAGGAGCGGGAATGGTTTGACATCCTGGGCGACGGGCTGGTCGCGGTGTGGCCGCCACCGGCCCGGCCGGCCGGTGCCCGGCCTGCGGGCGGCGGCGCCTGGGTGCACGTCGCGCCGTCCGGCGCCGTGACGGCGTTCACCGGCAAGGTTGATATCGGGCAGGACAACCAGACCGCGTTCCGGCTCCTGGTCGCTGAGGAACTGGCGGTGGAGCCGGGGCTGGTCCGGGTCGTGCAGGGAGACACCGACCTGTGCCCCTTCGATGCCGGCACGTTCGGCAGCCGGTCCATGCCTGATGCGGGAGAGTCGCTGCGCCGCGCGGCGGCCGGCGCCCGGCAGGTCCTGCTGTCCCTGGCCGCGCAGCGGTGGGGCGTCCCGGTCGCTGGCCTGACCACGGCCGCGGGCACAGTCACCGGCGGGACCGGCGGGCCCTCGCTTGGGTACGGAGAGCTGCTGGCCGGCATGCGCCGGCTGGAAGTCCTGGCCGCTGAGCCGCCGCTCACCCAGCCGGCCGCCTGGCACGTCGCCGGCCATCCGGGCCACGCGGCGTCCCGGCTGGACGCGGTGACCGGCGACCGCCGGTTCGTCTCGGACCTGGAGCTGCCCGGCATGCTGCACGGTGCCGTGCTCCGCCCGCCCGTTCCCGGGGCGCGGCTGCAGGCCGCCGATCCCGGCCCCGCCCGGCAGCTGCCGGGCGTCACGATCGTCCGTGACGGTGACTTCATCGGGGTGACCGCGCCCAGCCCGGCAGCGGCACGGCAGGCGATCGCCGCGATCAGGGCCGACTGGGAGCAGCCCCCGCCCGGGCCCGCCGACATGGCCGGTTACCTGCGCGCCCATCCCACCGCGGGGGCCGGCTGGGAACGGCCCGTGGACTCCGCCGACGGTGACCCCGAGGCCGTCCTGGCCTGCGCGGCGGTCCGCGTGCAGGCCACGTATACCACCGCCTACCTCGCCCACGTCCCGCTGGAAACGAGAGCAGCCGTGGCCGAATGGGACGGCGGGCGGCTGACCGTCTGGACCGGCAACAACGTCCCCTTCGCGGTACGCGCCCAGCTCGCGGGCGCGTTCGGCCTCGATGAGGCGGACGTGCGGGTGATCGTTCCCCCCACCGGGGGCGGCTTCGGCGGCAAACATGGCGATGAGGCCATCGAGGCCGCCCGTCTCGCCCGTGCCGCAGGGCGCCCGGTTAAGGTGCACTGGAGCCGGGCGGAGGAGTTCCAGTGGGGGTACCTGCGCCCGATGGCCGTGATCGACATCCGGGCCGGCCTCGACGCCGGCGGCTCGATCAGCGCCTGGGACTTCCTCGACGTCAACGCCGGCGCGCAGGGCATCAGTTTCCCCTACGCCGCTGCCACCCGCCGGCTGCGCTATCAGCCGGCCGCGTCCCTACTGGCGCAGGGCCCTTACCGGGGGCTGGCCGCGACCGCGAACACCTTCGCCCGCGAATCGGCCATCGACGAGCTGGCATCGGCGGCCGGCGCCGACCCGCTGCGGTTCCGGCTGGACCGCCTGGCCGACGAGCGGCTCGCCGCGGTGGTGCGGGCCGCCGCCGCCCGGTTCGGCTGGGGAACCGGCGCCGGCCGCGGCGCGGCCGGGGCGCACCGGGGATGGGGGGTCGCGGCCGGGCTGGAGAAAGGCGGGCGCGTCGCGACCTGCGCCGAAGTCAACGCTGAAGCAGGCGGTGATCTGCGCGTGACCAGGATCGTGACCGCCTACGAATGCGGTGCCGTGGTCAACCCCGACACCGTGCGCGGCCAGGTCGAAGGCGGCACGATCATGGCCCTCGGCGGCGCGCTGTTCGAGCAGGTCGACCTGGACCATGGCCGGATCGCCAGCCCATCGCTGGCCGCCTACCGGGTACCCCGGTTCAGCGATGTCCCTGCCATCGACGTCGTACTGGTCAGCCGGCCCGACATCCCTTCCGCCGGGGCCGGTGAAACACCGCTGATCGCGGTCGCGCCCGCGATAGCCAACGCCATCTTCGCCGCCACCGGCCAGCGCCTGCGGTCCCTCCCGCTCATCCCGGGCGGCTCACGCTGTGCGGGCTGACCGCCCCTGTCACGCGAAAAGGACAGCCAGAAATGATCATCGACGTACATGCCCACTACTACCCCGCCCGGTACCTGGACCTGATCGGACGGCCGGACCTGCCGCCCCGCGCCGCGGCGGAGCTGGCGTGCCAGAGCATCGGTGAACGTCTCGACCTGCTCGACCGGGCGGGCATCGACACCCAGATCTTGTCGGTCTCCCAGGCACAGCCCGGCTCTGGCTCATATAACTGAAAGGTAACGGTCCGATCGTGCGCTATCGGCCGTCCGGTGTCCTGCTCCTCATCGATTTTCGATAACGTGAAAGATTTCACGGCCTGTGAGGCCGATTATCTTTCACGTTAGTTCGATCCTGGTGCGCTCAACTTCTAGTCCTGAGGGGCGGAAGCCTCTTCGCTCAGTGACTTTAGGCTCGCCACTTCGCGTTCACCGCACGCGAAGGTGGCAGCATGAGAAGTGGTTTGCTTTGCTCGGCCGGCTGGCTCGGCCGGCGGTCGGCGGTGCTGCTGCTGGGCGTGACGGCGGCCGGCCTGGCGGCCGGGGGACTGGCCTGGCTGGCTGGCGCGCGCGGGGTCGCGGACACGTGCTGGCTGGTCTCGGCGGCGTTCGGCCTGTGCTATGCGCTGTGGTCGGCCGCCGACGCGATCCGCCGCGGGCGGCTCGGTGTCGACGTGATCGCCCTGCTGGCGCTGGCGGGGGCGGTCGCCGTACGCGAGTTCCTGGCCGCCGCGGTGATCAGCGTGATGCTGGCCAGCGGCCGCGCCCTGGAAGCGTGGGCGGCGCAGCGTGCCCGGCACGACCTGAGCGCGCTGCTGGACAGGGCGCCGCGGGCCGCCCGCCGCTACCACGACGGCAGGGTGGAGATCGTGCCCCTTGACGACGTCGCGGCCGGCGACATGCTGCTGGTGCCCTCGGGTGACGTAGTCCCGGTGGACGGCAGGGTTGCCTTGGGCGTCGCCGTGCTGGACGAGTCCGCGCTGACCGGTGAAGTCCGGCCCGTCGAACGGGGAACCGGCGACCAGGTGCGCAGCGGCGTGGTGAACGCGGGCGGCCCGTTCGACCTGCGGGCCAGCGACACAGCCGCCGAGAGTACGTACGCGGGGATCGTCCGACTGGTCGGTGAGGCGGAGAACTCGCAGGCGCCGTTCGTCCGGCTCGCGGACCGGTACGCCATGTGGTTCCTGCCGCTGGCGCTAGCGGTAGCCGGTGCCGGGTGGGCGCTGGGCGGGCCGTCCCGGGCGGTCGCGGTGCTCGTGGTGGCGACGCCCTGCCCGCTGATCCTGGCCGCGCCGGTCGCCTTGGTCTCCGGCCTGTCGGCGGCGGCGCGGCGCGGCGTGGTGGTAAAGACCGGCGGCGTACTGGAACGCCTCGCCCGGTGCACCACGCTCATCCTGGACAAGACCGGGACGCTCACCGTCGGGCAGCCGGAGGTCACTGCGATCATCCCCGCCAGCCCTGGTGACCTGGATGCCGGGGAGATGCTGGCGCTGGCGGCGTCGCTGGATCAAGCCTCCGGGCATGTGCTCGCCGCCGCGGTCGTCCGCGCGGCTGCCGGGCGCGGCTGCCGGCTGACCCAGCCATCGGATGTCACCGAGGTGGCGGGGCAGGGGATCACGGGGACGGTCGGCGACCGCGAGGTCAGGCTGGGACGCGCCGGGTGGGCGGGCGCGGCGGAGACCGAGCCCTGGGTCCGGGCCGCGCGCCGCCGGTCGCGGCTGGACGGCGCGCTGACGGTGTTCGCCGCCGTGGACGGCCGGCCAGCGGGCGTGCTGCTGCTCGAGGACCGGCTCCGCCCAGATGCCCGGCAGACCATCAGGACCGTGCGCCGCGGCGGCATCACCAGGATCGTGCTGGCCACCGGCGACCGGGCGGACGCGGCCGGCGCGGTCGGGGCGCTTGCCGGGGCCGATGCGGTGATCGCGGACCTGACCCCGGCGGGCAAGCTCGACGTGGTCCGCCGCGAGCAGCGCCGGGCCCCGGTGATCATGACCGGCGACGGGATCAACGACGCCCCGGCGCTGGCCCTGGCCGATGTCGGGATCGCCATGGGAGCCCGCGGTGCCACCGCGTCGTCGGAAGCGGCGGACGCGGTGCTCACCGTCGATGAACTCGGCCGACTCGGCGAGGTGGCGGCGATCGCCCGGCGCACCCACCGGATCGCGCTGCAGAGCGTGCTGGCCGGCATGGGCATGTCGCTGGCCGCGATGGGCGTGGCCGCCGCGGGCCTGCTGCCCGCGGTGTGGGGCGCGCTGCTGCAGGAAGCCATCGACGTCGCGGTGATACTCAACGCGCTGCGAGCTCTCAGGCCGCCTGCTCCCGCGGTCCGCATGACGGCCGCGGACACGGATCTGACCAGGCGGTTCCGCGCCGAGCACCAGACGATCCGGGCGGATGTGGAGCAGCTGCGGGTGGCGGCACAGGCCCTCGGCGAGCCCGGCGCGATGGACCGGGTCCGCCACGTCTACGAACTGCTGACCCGCGAAGTCTGGCCGCACGAGCACGCCGAGGAATCCGATCTGTACCCGGCGCTGAACCGGGTGCTTGGGGGGACCGACCCGACCGCTCCTATGAGCAGGGCACACGCCGAGATCGCGGTCCAGATCGCGCGGCTGGGACGGCTCATCGACGACATCGGCGACCGGGTCGCCGACGAGGCGGACATCGCGGACCTGCGCGACATCCTGTACAGCCTGTACGGGATCCTTCGGCTGCACACGGTGCAAGAGGACGAGGCCTACCTGTCGCTAGGCGACGCCGTAAGCATCAGCCCCCCGGGTATGGGTCGCTGACCGGGAAAGTGCCCGCGGGGCAGGCGGTCACCGGCATCGCCGCGACCCCGGGCGGCGAGTACCTGGTGACCCTCGCACAGGCACCCCCTTCCGTTCGGAAGAAAGGATTTAATTGATCCGAACGGAAGGTGGTCTTAGCGTCAGAGGCCGCCGATCAGCCCGCGTCGCGTCGTCGGCGAGACCGGGGGAGTTCCTGCGCGCCGCAGGAAGCTGACCACGCTGCGGCGACCGCGGTCAGCGGCAGCCACGGCGCCGCGCCGCCTGGTCGACTCATAGTTCGATTATCGTGGTATAGTCGAATTGAAATGAGAGCAGAAGCAGATACCGATCTCGCACCGCCTGTCGTGATCAGGAGCCTGGCGGCTCTGGCGCATGAGACGCGCCTGGCGCTGTTCCGGGAGCTGGTGCGCAAAGGCGGCAGGGGCGAAAGCGCCGGCGAGCTCGCGCGGCGGCTCGCGATCCCGCCGCAGACCCTGTCCTTTCATCTCAAGGAGATGACCAACGCGGGCCTGCTGGGAGCACGGCGGGAGGGGCGTTACGTCTACTACGTCGTTGATTTCGATCACGCACAGCGGCTCGTCGCCTACCTTAGCGACTCATGCTGCGCCGACGACGAGCACGAATGAGAGAGGCCAGCACCATGGACGAGAACGATGTCAGGCAGCTCGTTAAGGAGCACTACGGCTCTGAAGCACGCCGCGTGCTGAGCGGCGCCGCTGGTTGCTGCGCTGGCGGGCATGATGACCCGGTCTCCAGTGACTTGTACGGCGAGGCAGATCGGGAAGCAGTCCCCGCCGAGGCGCTGCAGGCCTCGCTCGGCTGCGGGAACCCGGCGGCGCTCGCGCGCCTGGAACCGGGCGAGGTGGTGCTCGACCTAGGGTCGGGCGGCGGCATTGACGTGCTGCTGTCCGCGCGGCGCGTCGGCCCGGCGGGCAAGGCCTACGGCCTGGACATGACCGACGAGATGCTGACTCTCGCGGAGGAGAACAAAAGGCGCTCTGGCCTGGAGAACGCCGAATTCCTCAAGGGCGAGATCGAGGACATCCCGCTGCCGGACGGCAGCATCGACGTGATCATCTCCAACTGCGTCATCAGCCTGTCCGCCGGCAAGGACCGGGTACTGCGCGAGGCCTTCCGCGTGCTGCGGCCCGGCGGCCGGTTCGCGGTTTCCGACATCGTGATCCGCGGCCCGCTCCCCGCGGAGCTGCGCCAGCACGCGGGCCTGTGGGCCGGCTGCTTCGCGGGCGCGCTGGAAGAAAGCGACTATCGCGCCAGGCTGGAAGCGGCCGGGTTCGTCGGCATCGAGATCCAGCCCACCCGGATCTTCACCGAGGACGAGGCCCGTGAGTTCCTGGCCTCTGCGAGCCTGGACGCGGACCGGCTGGCACCGCAGGTCGTCGGCAAGGTCACCAGCGCGTTCGTCCGGGCGGTGAAACCATGACCAGCCCCAGGAAACCCGGCTACTTCCTGGGCGCCGAACTAGCCTCCGGGCAGCGAGCACACAAGATGATCGCCGGGCTCCTCGGCGATGTCGCCAGCGGCGACCTGCGCGTCGTCATCGGCCGCACGTTCCCCCTGGCCGAGGCCGCCGCGGCTCATGCCTACATCGAAAGCCGGCAGGCATTCGGACGGGTCCTGCTCAAACCATAACCACCAGCCGCCCAGCAGGGCGGTCATCCCGGCTCCCTGTACAGGCGGGACCTGGATTCAGGCTGGGGCGCTGAGGGTGAGCTGGCGGCGGTGGAAGTCGTAGTGCTGGGTGGGGTAGCGGTACAGGTCGGCCAGCGTCATGTAGCCGGTGAAGAACGGGTCCCAGCGGGTCGGGTGGTAGTGGCGGCGTTGATGCTGCGGCGCAGGCTGGCGAGGACGCGGTTGAGCTTGGCCGCCATCCGCTGGTGCCCGTAGATGTGCACGGCGGCGCAGGGACCGAGGTAGTTGATGAGGTCGAACGGCTTGGTCGCGGCGTTGAGCAGGCGGGCGTAGGCGCGGCTGAACCCGGCGGGCAGCCGTCCGAAGACACCCACCATCGGCAGCAGCGTCCTGACGATGAGGTAGCCGAACAGCATGTGGAACAGCAGCTGCTCGTTGGTCCACCTGGTCCCGTCGGTGCGCCGGGCCAGGCTGGCAGGAGTCGCCTGGCCGAGCAGGCGGTGGAACTCAGCCTGGACGCGGTTGAGCTCGTCATGGGCCGCCTGCCGGTCCCAAGGCTGCACCTGTGTCATGCACCGCCTCCCAGCAGCAGCGAATCGTCCGGCCCGCGCACCCACCACCGTAATACCGGTGATGACTTCTTCTGCCCGCGCCTGTGGGGACAGGCATCGCCCGCTGGGCAGGCCGCTAACCTGCCGGCGCCGAACCTGATTACGGTCAGCTGCCGGGCGGGTTACCGCTAGCTGGCCGGGCGCGCGGCAAGGCGCGGCGCGAGTCGCGTGATGCGGGAGCTGAGTTCATCCAGCGCGGCGTTGAAGCTGGCCGGGTCGCCTTCCGGCACCGGGTCGGGGACGGACCAGTGCACCGTCGGCAGTGTGCCGAGTTCCTCATGGGCCAGGTCGCAGACCGTGATGACCAGGTTGCCGTCGTGCCAGACGTCGCTGATGCGGCGGGGCCGCAGTCGCGGGAGCGGCAGGCCGTGGCGCACCGCGGCATCGATCGCGCCGGGGTCGATCGCGGCGGCCGGGTGGGTGCCGGCCGATGCGGCCGGGACCTTGCTGGCCCGGCGCCACAGTGCGGCGGCCAGGTGGGAGCGGGCGGAGTTGGCGGTGCACACGAACAGCAGCCGCCGCGCCACCCTGGCCGGCGGGCTGGCGGGGGTGTCCAGCGCGCCGGGGACCAGCCGCAGGTAGGTGCGGCGGCGGTCCCCCTCAGACCGCCGCCGGATGATGATCCCGGTCTCCTCGAGCACCCGCAGGTGGTGGGCGAGCAGGTTGGACGGCATCGCCAGGATTGCGGCCAGTTCCGAGGGGGAGGCGTCCCCCTCGGCGAGTACGTCGGTGATCCGCAGCCGCGCCGGGTCGGCTAGCGCGGCGTGGACCGCGGCCCGCCGCTCCAGCTCAGCTATCTGCTCAGTGTTCATTGACTCAATCTTGACTGAGATACATTGGTGCGTCAAGATGGGCGCTGTGACTAGTGCACCTGTCCTGTCCCGCCGGCTGGCCGCGGAGTTCCTCGGCAGCGCGTTCCTCGCCGCGATCGTGATCGGCTCCGGCATCGCCGCCCAGCGACTCTCGCCCGGGAACACGGGGCTGCAGCTGCTGGAGAACTCCGCGGCGACGGCCGCGGGGCTGTTCGCGATCATCTTGATGTTCGGGCCGGTGTCCGGCGCGCACTTCAACCCGGTGGTTTCGTTCGCGGATGCCGCGCTGGGCGGGATGTCCTGGCGGGACGCGGCGGCCTACCTGCCGGCCCAGGTGGCCGGGTGCGTGACCGGTGCGGTGGCGGCCAACGTGATGTTCGGGCTGGCGGCGGTATCGATCTCCACGAAGCACCGGGCGTCCGGGCCGCATGCGCTGTCGGAGGTGATCGCCACCGCGGGGCTGGTGCTGGTGATCTTCGCGCTTGCCCGGGCCGGGCGGGCGGCCAGCGCCCCGGCGGCGGTCGGTGCCTACATCGGCGCCGCCTACTGGTTCACGTCCTCCACCAGCTTCGCCAACCCGGCGATCACCATCGGCCGCATGTTCTCCAATACGTTCGCCGGGATCGCGCCGTCCTCGGCCCCGGTGTTCATCGCCGCCGAGATCGGCGGCGGCATCGCTGGCGTGCTCATCATCAGGTTCCTGTATCCCACGCTGACTGCGGCCCAGGCAGCCGGGATCGTCGTCCCGCACGAGACGGCGGACGGCTTTACCGCACCCAACGGCGACAGCGGGCGAGCGTCACGCGCGCCAGGCAGGGCCGCAGGACAACAGGACAACGGGAGGTAGCCAGTCATGCATATCGTTGCCGTCGGGGGCAGTGACGCCGGGATCAGCGCCGCGCTGCGCGCCCGGGAAGTGGACCCGGGCGCGGAGGTCACCGTGGTGGTGGCCGACGCCTACCCGAACTTCTCCATCTGCGGCATCCCCTACTACGTTTCCGGGGAGGTGCCCCACTGGCGCAACCTCGCCCACCGCACGCTCGCCGACCTGGAGGCGGCCGGGATGCGGCTGCGGCTGGATACCACCGCCCGCCGGATCGACGTGGCAGGCTGCAAGCTGGCCGTCACCGGGCCGGACGGCGGCGAGGAGCTGATCGGCTATGACCAGCTGGTCATCGGTACCGGCGCGGTCCCGGTCCGCCCGCCCATCGCCGGGCTGGACGCCCTCGGCCCGGGCGACGGGATGCACCTGCTGCACTCGATGGACGACACGTTCGCCGTCATGCGCACCCTAGAGCAGGCCGCCCCGGCTAGCGCGGTGATCGTGGGCGCGGGCTACATCGGGCTGGAGATGGCCGAGGCGCTGACCGCCCGCGGCCTGGCGGTTACCCAGATCGAGCAGCTGCCCGAGGTCCTGCCCACCGTTGATGCGGCCCTGGGCGCCCTGGTCCGCGCCGAGCTCGAGGGACACGGCGTCACCGTCCTGGCCGGCACCGCGGTCAAGTTGGTCGCCCGCGCCGCGCCCGGCGAGCCTGGCCGGCTGCGGGTCGAGGCGGTCGGCGTCGGCGGGCATGAAGTCACCCGGCACGCCGACATGGTGCTGGTCGTGACCGGCGTGCGGCCGGAGACCGGCCTGGCGGTCAGCGCCGGGGCTACGCTCGGCGCCCGCGGGGCGATCGCCGTCGACACCATGATGCGCACCGGGCTGCCCGGCGTCTACGCCGCCGGGGACTGCGTCATCACCCACCACCGGCTCCTGGGCGAGACTTACCTGCCGCTGGGCACCACCGCGCACAAGCAGGGCCGGGTCGCCGGGGAGAACGCCACGGGCGGGCACCGGCAGTTCGCCGGCAGCCTCGGCACCCAGGTCGTCAAGATCTTCGACCAGGCCGCGGCCCGTACCGGGCTGCGGGACCACGAAGCGGTCGCCGCGGGATTCGATCCGGTCACGGTTGCCTGGGAAGCCGATGACCACAAGGCCTACTATCCGGGCAGCCACCGCATCGCGATGCGGTTCACCGGCGACCGGGCCACTGGCCGGCTGCTCGGCGTGCAGCTGTTCGGCCACCGCCATTCGGAGGTGGCCAAGCGGATCGACATCGCCGCCACCGCTATCTACAACGGCATGACCGTCGACGCCGTCAGCGACCTGGACCTGTCCTACACCCCGCCGCTCGGCAGCCCCTGGGACGCCATCCAGGCCGGCGCCCAGGCCTGGACGCGCCAGGCCGCACCCGATAGATAACCGCACGGAGAGGACGGCAACGATGCCACACCTGCTCTCCCCCACATCACGCTACCGGCGGCCGCGCCGCGCACCGGTCACGGCCGCGGCCGCCGTGCTCACCTTGGCCGCCGCGCTCACCGCGTGCACGAGCGCCGCGACCAGCACCCCGCGGCCGGTCGTCGCCGACGTGGTGGACCTGGCCGGCGCCGGGTCCACTTTCGACGCGCCGTTCTTCGACCTGGCGTTCCCCGCCTACCAGCAGGCCCACCTCTACACCGGGGTCAGCTACGCGGCGGTCGGCAGCAGCGCCGGCATCACCCGCTTCACCGCCGGGCGGGTGAACTTCGGCGCCACCGACGTCCCTGCCAGCGCCGCCGACCTGGCCGGCGCCCGCGGCGGCCCCGCCCTCCAGGTCCCGGTCGACCTCGGTGCCGTCGCGGTCGCCTACAACGTCCTGACCCTCAGCAATACCCCGCTGCGGCTGACCGGCCCGGTCCTGGCGAAGATCTTCCTGGGCCAGATCACCAAGTGGGACGACCCGGCTCTCACCGCCCTCAACCCCGGCGCGCACCTGCCCGATGCCTACATCACCGTGGTGCACCGCTCCGACGGCAGCGGCACCACCTACATCTTCAGCAATTACCTGTCCGAGGTCAGCCCCGGCTGGGCATCGACGGCCGGCACCGGGCGCAGCCTGCACTGGCCGGTCGGCATGGGCGGCGATGGCAACGCGGGCGTGGCCGCTGCCATCGAGCGCACCCCCTATTCCATCGGGTACGTCGAACGCTCCTACACCACCGGCACCGCCCTGGGCTACGCCGCCATCGCCAACCGCGACGGGACCTACACCACGCCCACCCCGGCCGCCATCGCCGCCGACGCGGCCGCCAAGCCCGTCATCACGGCCGCGGACTTCTCCATCGTCAACCAGCCCGGCCCGGCCGCCTACCCGATCTGCGGCTACAGCTGGGTTCTGGTCTCCGCCCGCCAGCCCAGCACGGCCACCGGGCAGGCCCTGGTCAGTCTCCTCGGCTGGCTCACCGGCCCCGGCCAGGGCTACGCCGCCACCCTCGGCTACGTTCCCCTGCCCCCCGCCATCGAGCATCTCGCCGCCGCCACCCTCGCCCGCGTCACCGGCCCCGGCGGGACCTCCCTGACCGGCTAGCCGGGAGAAGCGATGCTGCTGCCCGCGCTCCCTGAGCCCCGGCTGACCGCGAGCCTCAGGCGCAAGCGGATCGCCTGGGACGCCTGGCTGGACATGCCAGTCGGGCTCTCCGGGCAGGACGCGCCGGCCCCGGACACGGGAAGGACCTGCGAGCTGATCCTGGGCGAGCCGGGATTGCGCCACCCTGGTCTCTGGACGGCCGACGTCCAGCAAGGATGGGTGGTCGTCCTCCGCGTCCACCCAGATCCTCCCCGAGCCGGCCGGCCGCCTCCCGGGCCGGGCACCCCGGGCGCCCGCGGTCCGCATGCCCGCGCAGAACACCCCGGGTGCCGGCCACGCCGGCATCCGGGCCTCCCGTGTGCAGGTCACCGGCGACTTCCTGCTCCGCCCGGGAGACAGCTATTCCCTCCTGCTGATCCTCACCGGAGCGCCCGGGGGCAGATCCCGCCGCGTGCGGTAGGAAGGGGCGTTGACCGGCGGCAAGATCATCCCGCCTCCGGGTGGGGAACCCGCCGCCAGCTAGCGCGCTCTCGCGCCGCCGCGAAGGCCGGCCCGGCAGCCGGGCTGGGGTGCCGGGTCGGCGATGGCGCAAGAGACCGCGCCGCTCTTATCGCCTGCGGGCAGCGTGGTCAGCAGCAGGCCGCGGCGGCCGGCTGGGTGCCTTCCGCGTCCGCGGCAGGCGCGCAGCAGACCGAGCCCGCGTCCTTGCCAAGGATGTCGGAGTCCGCCTTGACCACGTACACCTCCCAGGGCTCGCCGCCCGGGCCGGTGACCCAGACCTTGTCCTGGACGGCGTAGCAGCAGGCGGTGTCTTCCTCGGTGGCGGTGGGCAGGCCCGCGGCGGCCAGGCGGCCGGCCGCGGCGGTGACCTCGTCGGTGGTTCCGACTTCGACGCCAAGGTGGTCCATCCGGGTGGGCTCGCCCGGAGCGCCCTCGAGCAGCACGAGTTTGAGCGGCGGCTCGGCGATCGCGAAGTTGGCGTAACCCGGACGGCGCTTGGCCGGCTCGGCGCCGAACAGCTTGGAGTAGAAGGCGATAGAGCCTTCCAGGTCGGCGACGCGCAGCGCCAGCTGGACACGGGACATGAGGTTCCTCCCTCGTGGGACGGTTCGCGGCGCTGATTAAAGAAATCTCTAATCAGCTTCCGGAGCCAGTTTGCCTGGCTGTCTAAAGATGTGTCAAATTAGAGAGGTGCTTAACCAGAAGCTGCTGCCGGTAATCACCGCCGATGAGCAGGAGTGCTGCGCGCCGCTGTCGCGCGAGCCGCTGTCGCCCGGCGGCGCCGATGAGCTGGCGCCGCTGTTCAAGGCGGTCGCCGACCCGATGCGGCTGCGGCTGCTGTCGCTGATCGCCTGCCATGACGGCGGGGAATCGTGCGTGTGCGACCTGACCGCCGCGTTCGACGTGACCGCGCCGACGGTCAGCTACCACCTGCGGATTCTGCGCGAGGCCGGGCTGATCAGCGCCGAGCGGCGCGGCACCTGGGTGTACTACCGCATCAACCCGCAGGTGATGGCCCAGATGTCGGCGGTGCTGGTCCCGCAGCCCGCCGCGGCCGCAACGGCGGGCTGACGCGCTGAACTCAGACATGGCGCCGCCCCGCGACAGCCTGCCGCGGGGCCTGTTAACCCGGCGGCCGGCGGGCCGTGGTCCAGGCGTAGACCTGGCAGGTAAACCCGCTCGCCGTAAGAGCCCGTTAGCACTCCCGGCGACCAGTTGATTGATCAAGAAATCTTGATGATATCGACAGAGCTGGTTGTATGGTCGGGGCCATGAGTCCTGCCCCTGATGAGATCGGCGAGTACCGGCGGCTTGCCGCGGCGTGGGCGCCGGCCCTGCACGCGCTGGGGCAGCCCGAGCGGCTGCTGATCGCGCTGTGCCTGGCCGGCAGCGAGCACACCGTCACTGAGCTGCAGGAGGCGACCGGGCTGCGCCAATCGCTGGTTTCCTACCACCTGGCCGGGCTGCGCTCTGCCGGGCTGGTCGCCGTCACCCCGGCCGGGCGCAGCAACCGATACCGGCTGTGCTGCGCCGACATGGACGAGCTGGCCGGCGCCCTGGCTGGCGCTGCCCGCGCGTGACCCGGGCCGCCCGCCTGCCAGGTAACCAGCCGGAACGCTGCCACCCTGGGATCCCGCCCGCCTTGGACAGGCGAAGACGGCAGCGGTGCGTGCACAGCCGCCTCAGCCGGCGCCAGCGACCCGGCTGCGGCGTTCGAGGAAAACCACGTCCCGCCACCGGCCGTGGTGACAGCCGATCCGCTCCCGGGTACCGACGGCCCGGAACCCCGCCTTCTGGTGCAGCCGCAGGCTGGCGGTGTTCTCCGGGAACACCCCGCTCTGGATGGTCCAGATCCCGGCCGCCTCCGCCGAGTTGGTCAGCGCGGCCAGCAGCGCGGCGCCGATGCCGCCGCGGTGACGGGCCGGATCGACGTAAACGCTGTGCTCGATCACCCCGGCATACACACACCGGCTCGAGACCGCCGAGGCAGCCGTCCAGCCGAGCACCCGCCCGGTGCCGGCGTCCACCGCGACGTGCCGGTGCAGCGAGAGCCGTGCGGCGTCAAAGGCGTCCCAGTCCGGCGCGGTCATCTCGAAACTGGCCTGCCCGGTATCCAGGCCCGCCTGGTAGATCGCCAGCACCTGGTCGGCGTCGGCAGGCCGCATCGGCCGGATCAGCACACCGTCCGGCGCGCCGGGCCGGACCGCCTGGATGATTGCCGAGTGCAGGCCGCCTCCGGCATCGGCGGCCGGCGTGATGGCGATCTGGATGAACCCGGCCGCCAGGAGCTGCTGCCGGTATTCCCCGGCGGTCACCGTGCCGGTGGTGCAGCCCGTCCGCCGCTCGGCCGCGGCTCGCTGCGGCGGGTCGGCGTCATCGGTGGCGATGACGTCGCTGACGCCCAGCCGCCCGCCAGGCCGCAGCACCCGGAACGCCTCAGCCAGCACTCGGGACTTGTCCGCGGACAGGTTGATGACGCAGTTGGAGATCACCACGTCGACATGCCCGTCAGGCAGCGGAATGTCCTCGATGCCGCCCAGCAGGAACTCTGTGTTCCCTGTGCCCGCGGCGGTGGCGTTCGCGCGGGCCAGTCCGACCATCTCCGGGCTGGCATCCAGACCGTACGCCTTCCCGTCGGGACCGACCCGCCGGGCGGACAGCAGCACGTCGATGCCGCCGCCCGAGCCCAGGTCCAGCACGGTCTCACCGGGCCGCATCGCCGCGACTGCCACCGGGTTGCCGCAGCCCAGGCTGGCCCGCACCGCCGCCTCGGGCAGGCCGGCGACGTCGTCGTAGGCGGCGGCGCCGAAGCGGCCCTCGGTGAACGCGTCCGGGGCGCAGTCGGTGACGTGATCGCCGGCCGCGGCGGCCCTGGCCAGCTCGTCGTACCGGGCTACCACCCGGGCGCGGACTTGGCCCATATCACCGGCCATGAGGGTCACCTCCCAGACTCAGGGTTAGCAGCTCATGGCCGCGGGGACCGGACGGCCCATCACGATGTCGGCGGCGGTCGGGAAGCAGTCCACGCACGCCTCGTTGACCCGGTAGAAGGCGCAGGTGCCGCGCCGCTCGGACAGGACGAAACCCACATCGGCCAGCACCTTCAGGTGCGCCGAGACGGTGGACTGGCCGACATCCAGCGCAGCGGTGATCGCTCCGACGCTCATCGGCTCCCCGTGCCGGGCCAGTAGCGAGACGATCTGGACCCGGGTCGCGTCCGCGAGGGCCTTGAACCAGGACGCATACTCGGCAGCGATCTCTCGGTGCAGCGGTTCGGAGCCAGTACTGTTCATCGTTAATCGACGATAGACGATGGAACAGGGGTTGGGAAGAGGCAGCGGGTAACCATGCTCGGCCTGAGAGACTGCATGCCCGCCCGCACCGTGACATGCCATCCCGGGTGAGCTGTTGCGATGGGATGGGATTTCACCAGGCCGAGTGTTGCCCGTACGTACGATTATTACCTGGGCAGATGTTTCCTCTAATCACACTAGTAGAACACGCTAGCCTAGACAGAGTTTGGTCCAGCGCACTTATTATTCGGTACTTCTGGCGTTATCCGGCTACCCGATAGTGCTCGGCGATTTCGGAGATGAAGTCTCTGGCCGCGTCTTTCCACAATGCGTAACCGCCGAAGAATCTGGCCAGGGCGTGGTAGTGGTCACGGGATCGGCAAGTTGGTGTTATGTGGCTGAGTGCATCAACGAGTGCATGAGTGCCTGATTTGACGGCAGGCCGGTTACCGGCTAGCGGACCGTAACGCTGGCGGTGATTCGCGGGAACGGCCTCCCGTCCGGTTTGATCACGGGTGTCGAAGCCAGATCTGACCGGAACGAAAGGCCGCCGTGCTAGTTTCGCATGCCCCCGCTACCGCTGTGACCAGCACCGTTGAACACGCGTCCGGGAAGGTCCCCGGCCTGCTGGAAGTGCTGGCGCTGGTCCCGGACCAGCGGAAGCGCCGGGGCCGCCGCTACCTGCTGGTGTTCGTCCTCGCGGTCGCGGTCGCGTGCGTGCTGGCCGGGGCGAAGAGCTTCCGGGAGATCGGCGACCAGGCCGCTGACCTGCCGCAAGAGGTCCTGCGGAGACTCGGCGGGAAACCGCACCCGCTGCTGCGGCGCATTATCGCGCCGAGCGAGAAGCGGATCCGCACCCTGATCCAGGCCATCGGCGCGGACGTCCTCGACGACCTGATCGGGGGCTGGCTGCGCGCCCTGGCGGACGCGGGCCGCCCGGATCACCTGCTGACCGCGATCGCGATCGACGGGAAATGGCTGCGCGGCGTCGCGGACGGCCAGGTCAAGCTGTTCGCCGCCATGCTGCACGAAGAGAAGGTCATGATCGCGCAGCACCGGATCCCCGACGAGACCACCGAGACCACCCAGGTGAAAGAACTGCTGGAGCCCGTGGACCTGAACAACGCCGTGGTCACCGCCGACGCCGCCCACGCCCAGCACGCGACCGCGGAGTACATCGCCGGAAGCGAGGAGGACGGCGGCCGCGGATCGGAGTACTTCCTGTTCGTCAAGGGCAGCCAGCCGTCACTCCAGAAGGCCATCTTCGGCGCCATCCAGCACGACGGCCCCCGCGACCCCGACCACACGGAACTGGACTACGGCCACGGCCGGGTCATCCGCCGCTCCCTCTGGGTCACCGGCGCCGGGGACATCGACTTCCCGCACGTCAGCCGCGCCGTCCGGATCCGCCGCGACGGCTACGACGCCAGCGGCACGCTGATCAGCAAGGAAATCGTGCACGCGGTCACCAGCCTGGACGAGGACCAGGCCAGCGCCGCTGACCTCGCGAAACTAGCCCGTGGCCAGTGGGGCATCGAGTCCGTGCACTGGATCCGTTCTCCGGGGGTTCCCCGGAGTGTTGCGTGATGTTGCATAGCGGCGACACGCAGCAGGTTTTACGACGGATCTCCGCGGGTGTCGTGCTCGTGGCTGGTAGAAGTTCACGACGAGCATGAGAGCGGGGGATCACGGGATGCGGGCGTTCATGGTTCGGCTGCCGTCGGGTGCGCGGTACTGGACGGTGCTGGATGAGGAGCTGTCTGTCGTGGCGGCGGCGGATTCGTTCTTGCGGCAGGTGCGGTTCGGCCGGGACGGCGCGGAATCGACGACGCGGGCGTATGCGGGCGCGATCGCGCTGTTCCTGCGGTGGTGCGCCCGGACGGGGAGGGACTGGCGGGCCGGGATCGGTCAGCTCGGGCTGTTCATGACCTGGCTGCTGCACGCGGGCCCGGACGTGTCAGGCATGGACGTCAGGCCCGGGGCCGGGGTGCTGGCGGGCCCGGGGAGCCGGCCGGTGAGGTCAGCGCGGCGGGTCAACGCCGTGCTGACCGCGGTGCGGGGGATGGCGGTCCACGCGGTCGCCGAGGGGAATGCGCCGGGGAGCCTGGTGAAGGCGCTTTACGAGGTCGCCGATGATCGTGACCTGCCGGCCGTGGCGCTGCCGGAAGAGGGCGGGACGGGATGGCGGATGCGGGCGCGGCACCGGCTGCACGAGCCGGAAACGGCCGTGGACCGGGCAGGCGATGAGGATGTCGTGGCGCTGCTGCGGGCGTGCTGCTCGGCGCGGGACCGGCTGATCGTGCTGCTGATGGCACGGGCGGGGCTGCGCCGCGGCGAGGTGCTCGGGCTGCGGCGCGGCGATGTTCACCTGCTCGCGGACTCCCGCGCGCTGGGCTGCCCGGTCGCCCGCGCGCACCTGCACGTGGTGCGCAGGGACGATAACCCGAACCGGGCGGTGGCCAAGTCGCGCCGTCAGCGGGCGGTCCCGCTGGACTTCCTGACGGTGCAGGCGTTCGACAGCTACGAGTTCGAGCGGATGACCGTCGAGGCCGCGGCTTTCAGTGATTTCGTGTTCGTGAACCTGTTCCGCGGCATGCTGGGCGCGCCGATGCGGCTGGACGCGGTCAACGACCTGGTCGCCGCGGCGGCCCGCAGGGCCGGGATCGACCCGCCTCCGCGGCCGCACCAGATGCGCCACGCGTTCGCGTCCAACGTGCTGGACGCCGGCGGTGCCCTGGACGAGGTGCAGGACCTTCTCGGCCACGCGAGCATTTCCTCCACGCAGGTCTACGTTCATCCTGATCCGTCCCGGCTGCGGGCCGCGGTGGACGCGGTCCCCAGCCCGCGCGACGCGGCCGGGGAGACCCGGTGACCGCGCTGCGCGCCGTGACAGCGGCGGCCGGGGCGGCTCCCCCGGCCGAGGCGGCCGGCAGTGTCCCCGGTCCGCGGGAACTGCCCGGCGAGCAGGCGGTCCTGCTGGCGAGGATCGATCCGGCGTTCCTGGCCGGGGCCGGCTGGGACCCGGAGACGCGGGTGCTGACGATCGATCCCGCGCACCCGCTGCTCGGCCGGAATGTCTGCCGGGCGCCGGGCTGCCAGACGACCTGCCCGGCCGGCACGGGCATCTGCCTGGACTGCCGGCGGCGGCTGGAACAGGCCGGCCTGGGCCTGGAGGACGCCGGGCTGCTGGCCCCGCCGCGAGGGGCCCGCTGGCTCGGGCTCGGTGACGGGACCTGTGCGGTTCCCGGGTGCCCGCGGCCGTGGGTGAAGTCCGCCCGGCCGCTGTGCCCGGAACACCTTGCCTGGCAGCAGCGCCTGGGCATCACCGATGCTGCCGCCTTCGCGGCCTCGCCGGACGTGACCGCGCTGCCGTCTCACGGCATCTGCGCGGTCGCGTCCTGCCCGCGGCAGCTCCCGTCGGCCGGCAGCACGTACTGTGACGCGCACCTGCAGCGGCTGCGGTGCCTGCTCCGGGCCGGCGAGCAGCCCGATGAGGCTGCCTGGCGGCTGACCGAGCCGCCGGTGCCGCGGTCAGGGCAGGTCAGCCTCGCCGGCCTGAACCCGGCAGTCGTCCTGGAGATCTTGTTCGGGCTGCAGCAGCGCACCCGGCAGGGCGTCAAGACCCACGACGCGGTCCTCCGGTCGGTCTGCAACGACGCCCGCAGCCAGCAGGTGTCTTCCCTCGCCGCCCTGGCGGTCCCGCCCCGGCGCGGGAAGGGATACGAGAGCGTGGTGAGCACGCTGATCACGCACGCACGGCGCGGCATGTCCGGCCCGGAGACCGAGACCGCCAAGGACATCTGGGACATGGCCCTGTTCGGGCACCGGGCCGGCTGTCGTTCACCGCGATCACCCAGCCATGGCTGCGGCAGACCGCCAAGATCTGGGCCGCTGCCGACCTGCCGCGCCGCCGCGGCCGCAGCGGCGGCGACAAGACCCGCCACTACATCTCCAGCCTGGCGCTGCTGTCCGGCAGCCTGCGCCAGCGCCCTGACCGCGGCGAAGACCCCGCAGCGCTGGGACGCGCCGACATCGAGGCGTTCCTCGCCCGGCTCGGCTACCTGCACGCCGCCGGCCAGATCAGCGAGCTCACCCGCGTGCTGGCCTGCCGCGAGGTCCGCAAGCTGCTCACCGCGGCCCGGCAGCTCGGCGGGACCAGGCCCGGCGGGCCCGCGGAAAGGCTGAGCGACCAGTTCGCCGTCCACCGCGACGACACCCCGGACGAGCCCGAGCACGGCGAGCCCGGCCGGGACCTGCCGCCCGAGATCATGAAGCAGATCTGCGACTGGCTGCGCACACTGGCCGCGCCGCACATCCGCACCGCGACCGAGCTCCTCATCGACACCGGCCGCCGCCCCGAGGACGTGGTCGCGCTGCCGCTGGACTGCCTGGCAGCCGGCGCCGACGGCGCACCGGTACTGGTCTACGACAATCTCAAGGCCAACCGTCTCGGGCGGCGGCTGCCCATCCCGGCATCAACCGCCGAAACGATCCGCGCCCAGCAGCAGCGGGTCCGCGCCCGGTTCCCGGGCACCCCGCCCAGCGAGCTGAAGCTGCTGCCCACCGGCTGGGCCAACCGCGACGGCCGCCGCCCGCTGACCGTCTCGGCGCTGTCGGCCGCGCACCGTGACTGGATCAGCTCGCTGCCGCCGCTGCTGCTGGCCGACGGCACCGAGTACGACAAGGACCGCGTCATCCCCTACGCCTACCGGCACACCTACGCCCAGCGGCACGCCGACGCCGGCGTCCCGATCGACGTGCTCGCCGAACTGCTCGACCACCGCAGCCTCAACGTCACCCGCGGGTACTACCGCGTCGGCGAGGAACGCCGCCGCGACGCCGTTCGACAAGGTCACCGCCATGCAGTTCGACCGGCACGGCAACCGCACCTGGCGCGACGCCCGCGCGCTCCTGGACGACGAGCACGCCCGCTACGCCGTCGGCTCGGTCGCCGTCCCCTACGGCACCTGCACCGAGCCGTCCAACGTCGCCGCCGGCGGCACCGACTGCCCGCTGCGGTTCCGCTGCGCCGGCTGCGACCACTACCGCACCGACGTCTCCTGCCTGCCCGACCTGACCGCCTACCTCGATGACCTGCTCCGCACCCGCGAACGCCTCGCCGCCGCCGGCGGCGGCGACTGGGCACGGGCCGCGGCAGCCCCGCCCGGGCAGGAAATCCGCAAGATACGCGAGCTCATCAACCGCATCAAAGGCGACATCGCCGGCCTGGAACCAGGCGAGCGCGCCCGCATCGACGAGGCCGTCGCCGTCGTCCGCAGGCACCGTGCCGTCAGCCTCGGCATGCCCCGCCTCCGCCAGGCCGCCCCGTGACAGGAGAAAACCAGGACATGACCGGCACCGCCAGGACCGAGAAGATGCAGGCCGGACGGCAGGCCGACTCCGCCCGCCGCCGCCAGCGCGTCATCGCCGCGATCAGCCAGGCCGGCACCGCCGGCACCGAGATCAGCATCTCCGGCATCGCCCGCGCCGCCCGCGTTGACCGCTCGTTCATCTACCGCCACCGCGACCTGCTCGAGCAGGTCCACGCGCTCGAAGCAGCCCCGCCGTCCGGGACGGCCGCCGGGCCCGCCGTCACCCGCGCGTCCCTGCAAGCCGACCTGCTCGCCGCCCACGAGCGCGCCGCCCGCCTCAGCGCCCGCGTCCGGCAACTCGAAAAACGCCTGTCCCAGGCACTCGGCGAGCAGGCATGGCGCGAATCCGGCCTCGGCGCCCCGCCCGACATCGACGCGCTCACCGCCAGGATCACCCAGGCCGAACAGCAAGCCGCCGACCTGCGCATACAGCTCGCCGACCGGGACGACGAGCTCACCGCCGCACGCGCCGCCAACCGCGAACTCATCACCCGCATCAACCACCAGCCAAAAAACCGATGACACGCCGCAACCTACTTGCACTACACGTGTCGCACACGCTATTGTCTTTAACAACAGCCTCTGAGCTGCACAAACGCGGAGACCAGATCGAGTCCCGGGCGCGCGATCCCCGGAGAAGATCCGCGACACCGCATACGCCGAAGACGCGAGCACCGGATACGCCGGAAACGGCCCCCAGGTCATGGCCACGCTGCGGAATCTCGCGGTCAGCCTGCTCTACCTCGCCGGCGTCACCGAGATCACCCGCACCCTCCAGGCCATCGGACGCGACCGAAACCGCATGCTCAGCTACCTGCCGATATGAGACCGGCATCACAAACGACTTTGCCGATCCCGTGGGTAGTGGTCGATGTCCTTGGGGTCGCGGAGTATGAGTTGCCCGGTGAACAGCTCGATAGTGACGATGTGGTCGTCATAGATCACGAACGTGTGGTATGGCCCGTCACCTATCTGAGTGTTGAACGGCAGGACTCCGATATGGATGTTCGGCAGCCGGGAGAGTGACACGAGCCGGTCGAGCTGCACGGCCATGACGGATGGCTCGCAGAGCTGCCAGCGCAGCGCGGATTCGGTCAGCAGGAACTCGAAGTGCTTGGACTTGTCGTGCAGGATGGCCTGGCGTTCGAGCTTAAGGGCAATAGCGGTCGTGGTGTCCCCGGCCGCAGGCTCGACCGGCGTGTCCATGGCTGCCCGCATGTATTCCGGTGTCTGGAGGAGGCCGGTGATGAGAACGGGCAGGAAATGATGCATCTCCCTGGCGTCGGCTTCGAGGGCCGCCAGCTCCCGCTGCCGATGGTGAAGACCGCGCCGCACTGAGGCCCGGATGTCCTGGTATTCGGTGTTGGCGACGCGCGCTAGCGCCAGCAGTTCACCGCTGGTGGCCGGGTCGACTCCCAGGGCGCGCAGGATACGGTCGACGTCGACAACGCTGGGCAGCAGGCGGCCGTTCTCGATCCGGCTCACCTTCGACTGCGACATGTGGCAGCGCCGGGCCAGCCGCTCGCCGGACAGGCCAGCGGCACGACGCAGGTCGCGCAGCGCGCCGGCGAGACTCTGGCGGTCCTGTCCTGCCTGCTGCGGGTCAAGTCTCACGCCAGTAGTTTCACGTACTCCGCGTAGGGCTGAGCGTGCGCGAGGGCCAGACGCTGCCACTCGGTATACGGGGCCGGATCGACGCCTTCCAGAAGCTCGCGGCCGAGCTGCACGCCCTGGTCGTCGTAGTCCATGCGCACGACCGACGTCTCATCGAACAGCCAGAAGTCCTGGCCCGGCAGGCCGGGGTCCGGCTGGCTGGTGAGATCGAGGATGCGGATGTCCTCGCCAGCCGCCACAGTATGACGGTAGACGGCGAACTCGTAGCGCAGGTAGTCCGTCAGCGGCCTGCGGAGGACGTGGACCCGGCCGATCCAGCGGCCGGTGGTCCGGAAGTGCCGGACGCGGGTGAGCCAGATGTCATCATCGGGAATGCTGAGGCTGCCTGAGGACAGGAAGCCCTCGTACTCTTCCCGCTCACTGGTGACGTCATACGAAGAGTAGGTTTCGAGACGGAAGGCGGTGTGCTGGAAGGCGTCGAAGAAGGTGCGCCACCGCTCACCATCCAAGCGCACTCACAGCCTCCTTGAGCACGTCCAGGGGAATCTCCACGACGGATTCACCGGCCGGGGTCTTCTTGTCAATCTCATAGCCCTGAACGGCGACCGTGCCACGATCAGTGGCGAAGACGGTGGGACAGTCGTCACGGCCGCAGTCGCCACCAGCGATACGGGTGAGATGCGGGGACTGACTCATATGACCTGACCTGCCTTTTCTCTCTGTGCGCGACGTGACTGACGCTAAGCGGGCTGAGGGGTCTCCGAACTTAACCGGGGTACCACCGATCCCGCTCTTGCTCCCGGCCCAGCCTGAGCCCGCCGGCGTCCGCCTACGGCGCCTGGGCCGTCATCCGCCTCCCGGTTACCTTCGGTGACCGTCTGCGGCCAGCCTCCTTCCTCGCCTGCCGGGCGGTGCGGGTGGTGGCCATGCGGACCCGGCGGGCCTGGTTGCTGGGGTTGGCGAATCCGCGGGCGTTTCTGGCGACGAGCTTGGCGGTGCGGTTATGCGCCTCGGCTTTCGCGTTGGAATAGCCTGTCAGTACGGCGTCGATGACGGGCTGCTGCCATTTGCTTATTGTCTTGGCGAGGGTCTTTATCTCGGGGACGCTGTCGTTGTCCGCGCACCAGGTGTAGAAGCTGGCGAGCTTGTCGCGGACCGCGCTGGGCGCTGGGGTCATGTGGGTGCGGGTGGCACGCAGGGCGAGCAGGTCGCGCAGGTGCTCCTTGGCGATCCAGACGGCAGCGATCTGCTGGCCGTCGGCGTCGGCGTCCAGCACGCCGATGATGGTGGCCAGGTGACCGGGGTCCAGGTTCTCGATGTTGTAGCGGAGCATGTAGTGCAGCGGGCGGGGCAGCCCGAGTTCCTCGTGCGCGTGCTGGGTGCGGTAACCCAGCCGCCGGAACGCGTCGTCTATCTTCCGGTTTGCGAGTTTGACCAGGTGGAATGCGTCGGCGACGAGGGTGACGCCGGCCGGGGCGCCGGAACGGTAGGTGGCGGACAGGTCCATCGCCAGGTACTGCAAGGTGGCGGCGTGCCCGGCGAGCAGGTCCTTCTCGGCGGCGGCGGTACGGCCCTCGGCAAGGCCCAGGGTACCGCCGGTGCCGAGATCGACCAGGTGGGTGAGCCATTCGGAGCGGGTCTGGGTGACTTCGCCGGTCCCGGGGTCCGCTGCGGAGGCGGAGACGCCGCGGCGGAACTCATCAACCCCGGCCGCCTCGACTGGCTCCTGCCGTTGGTCCAGGTCAGCGAGCTGCTCATCGGCGTAGGCGGTGAAGGCGCGGGCGGCGGTGCGGTCGCAGACGCCGTAGCATCGCGCCGCGGCGGCGGCCGGCATCAGGTCATCGCCGACGGCCTCGCCGAGCCGGGTCCGCAGCCGGGAGGTCAGCCGGGCCCGGTGCTTGACGGCGGGCAGCCACTCGGTGAAAGTCCCCTGCTCACAGCCCGGGGTGTCGCAGCGCCACCGGGTCTTGCGCCAGTCCAGCAGGACCTGCCGGTCGCCGATGAACGTGTCGCGGGGCGCGGTCCGGGGACGCTCCTTGACTCGCGTGGCCGCCGCGCCGCACCGCGGGCAGCAGCGCGGGGCCTGCGCGGCGGGGTCGGTGATCACCTCGACCAGGGTCTGCCCGTCCTCGGTCACGGTCACCGCCGTGACCAGCAGCCCGGGGATCCCCAGCAGGACAGTCGCCGCGGCGCACGGCAGCGGGCAGGCCGACGCGGGTTGCGCGGGCCCGGCCGAGCCGGTAGCGTCCAACGGTGGCGGTTCCTTTTGCGGATTTCTCTTTCTTGGTCGAAACGAGAATCCCGGGGGAACCGCTTTTCGTCTGCCAGTTACAGTAATTCACAGGCGGATTCGTGGAAATGTGGACAGGCCGCGCGTAATTCCCCGGCCCGGCACGCGAGGGAAACTGGAAACGCGGCCTGAAACCGGGCGGCGGATATGCGGGGAAGCATTCAAGGTGCCTGCGGCGGAAAGGGAAACTGGACGAGGAAGACGGCGCCGCCCAGCGGGGCAGCAAAGGGCACGGGCTACGGCGCGCCCGGCAGGCGAGGAAGGAGGCTGGCCGCAGACGGTCACCGAAGGTAACCGGGAGGCGGATGACGGCCCAGGCGCCGTAGGCGGACGCCGGCGGGCTCAGGCTGGGCCGGGAGCAAGAGCGGGATCGGTGGCACCCCGGTTAAGTTCGGAGACCCGGGCTGAGAGCCACTAGTCAAGGGGTATGCACGCTGCTGCATAGACCCACCGCCTGCCTGATGCGGACATTAGCAGACAGTTCAGCTCACCCGCCTTATGCAGCCGCAGGAATAGTACTAGTCGCAGGTCCATGCACTGAATAGCGTCATTGTTCATGAGCACGGCTGCGAACCATACGGCTTGGAGCTGATTGAGCCAGGAGTCGTATTCCTGTCCCAGTGGCGCCCGGCCGGAGAGTACTACGCGCAAGGCGGAATACGGTGGGCATATTTGCGGCGTCGGTGAAAAGCCTTAACGACCGGCGGATCAGCACTATCAACATGCAGCTGCCGGATGCACCGGCCTAATCATCCGAAGGGAGGAGATGCCATGGCCGTGAGACCCGGGGAGATCACGCTGGAGATGCTGCGCGCAGTGTTCCCGCAGTGGCGGATCGCCCGGCACCCGGCGGGCTGGTGGGCGATGCGGCAGGGGACCGCGAGCCTCGACGGTCCGCTGTCGCTGATCCAGCATGTCCATGTCGCCTCGGACCTGACCGGCCTGGCGGGAAAGCTGTGCCTGCAGGAGCACTTGGACGGGCTGGGCCCGCAGGAACTGGCGGCGGTGTGGCGGGAGATGGCGCTGCCAGCGGCGGAGGCGGTGGCAGCCGGATGATCGTTTGGCTGTGGGAGGGCCGGCAGCGGGCGCGGGGTCAGTGATGAAGAGCGGCGGGCGCGGGCGGCTGCGGCGGCATGCGTGCGCGGCGGCGAGGCAGGCAGCGCGCGGGTGGAGCGGGCGCTGCTGATGGCCGGGGACCGGTGGCTGACGTCGGGTTACCGCCGTACCGGCGAGGCCTGGGTGGCGCGGCCCCGCCGGGACGGCCGGATCAGGTGGGCGCGGCTGCGCGCCCCGGCGGAGCTGGCGGTGCCGTAACCGGCCCCGCTAGTTGATTGAACGATCGCGTGAACAGACGGGTGGGTGCTGACTGGTGATGAGCGATGCTGGGCTGGCGAAGGAGCCGGCCGGCCGGGGGCTGGACGTGACGGTCCCGAATGTGGCCAGGATCTACGACTATTTCCTGGGCGGAAAGGATCATTTCGAGGCCGACCGGAGGGCGGCTGAGGAGCTGGCCCGGCTGATCCCGGCCAGTGCGCAGGCCTGCCGGGCGAACCGGGAGTTCCTCGGCCGGGTGGTGCGCTGCCTGGCCGGGGAGGCGGGCATCCGGCAGTTCCTCGATATCGGCTCGGGGCTGCCGACGGCGAGGAATGTCCACCAGATCGCCAAGGACACCGGCCCCGCCGCGCGGGTGGTCTATGTCGATTACGACCCGGTGGTGGTCTTGCATGCCCAGGCCATCCTGGCGGACAAGGCCAAGGGCGTGGCCGTGGTGGACGCGGACCTGCGCAGCCCCGGCGGCATCACCGGCGATCGGCGGGTGCGCGAGCTGATCGACTTCACCCAGCCGGTGGCCGTCCTGCTGCTGGCGATCTTGCACTTCATCCCCGGCCAGGAGCGGGCGGAGGAGATCGCCGCCCAGTTCAAGGACGTCATGGTCGCTGGCAGTTATCTCGCGCTGTCGCACATCACCGATGAGGACGTGAACGGCGAGCGCAGCCAGGCCGCCCAGCAGGTGTACCGGAACGCGTCGGCCCCGGCGGTGCCCCGCACCCGCGGGCAGATCGCGCAGTTCTTCGACGGGCTGGAAATCATCTGGCCGGGCCTGGTGGACATCCGGGACTGGCGGTCACAGGCTGCCGCCCGCGCTGATCCTGCGGCGCCTCGGCTGATGTACGGGGGCGTGGCGGTGAAGAAGCACGCCGCCGGCGGCGGGCGGTGAGCGGCAGATGAGCGAGTAATCCCCGCCGGCTGCTCCGATCGGCCTCAGGCTCGCCCCGGCGGCCCGCCTGGAGCGGACGCGATCAGCGCGGCGCAAGACACCTTCATCGGCGCGGCCCTGGTCGGCCCGACCGTCAGCGTGGCCCTGACGCTGGCGGCGCTGGCCGCGGCGACCGCCTACGCGGCACCGGTCACGCTGCTGACCGCGATTCCCGTCCTGATCATCGGCAACGCGTACCGGCGGCTGAACCTGCGGAACGCCAACCCCGGCGCGTCGTTTGAGTGGGTCGGCCGCGCGATCAGCCCGTCCCTGGGGTTCGTGACGCGCTGGCTGATGATCACCGGCACCCTCATCGGGAGGCTCAGCCCCGTCATCGCGCGAGCGGCACGAGGACACCATCACCCGCGAGGTCCGCGAAGAGACTGGCCTGACCGTCAAGGCCGGACGGCTGCTCAAGGTCCGCAGCGGCTTCAGGTACCGCGTTGAGATCTACTACGAGGCCACCCTGATCGGCGGCATGGACGGCCTTTCTCTGGACTCGAAGGAAATCCTTGAAGCCCGGCTTTTCAGCCTCGACGACCTACCACCGGGCATACCAGAAGCCCACCGGGAGCTCGCTACGGCTCTCTGAACGGCCACCGCCATAGCGCTCCGCGCATGCATTCGGCGATGGCCAGGATGATGAACCGCTCGATATAGGTGCCGTCATCCGATCAGCGCACTCGGGCGTCATAGTCGAGAACACTGCACAACGCATTGACGAAGTCTCGAGACCAATGTTGCCCCGCCCCCACTGACCGCTGTGGAGACCGGCGGGTTTGCTACCCAGGGCAGCATCCCACTGACCGCAGCAGGCGACGTGACCTCCGCGGAATCGTCAGTCGGCTGGCCTGTGAGGCGCCGCCCGATCCGGAGGCAAGCACTTTGCTGACGCTGCGCGCGGTGCGCAGCTCCCGCGCGTTAGCGACGGATGAGAGCAGGGGAGCGGCGTCATGACCCGCGTGCTCAGCGCGTCGCAGCGCCGCGATAAGTGCTGGCCATGCGATCTCCGCCTGCGCTCGTTCGGCCATAGGCTGCCCCAGCGCGGCTATGGCGATGCCTGTTAGCCGTTCCCGGGCGGCGGCGCTGGTTTCGCCGATCTGACCATGCCGCGGCGGCGTCGGCATATCAGCGAGGAACCCGTCGATGCGCCAGCTGAGAACCTCGGCGGCACTCTCTGCACTGCTGAGTTCCCGCATCGCCGCGACGGCGCCGAGCAGCCGCGAAGGGTCCCACCCATCGCTCTCCGCGTCGTACAGCCGGCGCACGACCGCCCCCCACGCCGGGTCTGCGACAAGGTGGCTCCAGCCGTCTTCGCCGAACACCGCGACAGCGGCATCCCGGTACCGCCCCTCAGCCTCCAGGTGCGCTGAGTGCAGATAGCGTGGCCAGCGACCCGGGCATCCTCCAACCCGGCCGCGATCGTCTCGGTGGCCGGACAATGCCGCACCTTCGGTGCCCAGGATGTTGAGCACCACCTCGCGCGCCGCGTACTGACGGGGGTCGTACCGGACCCGGTCCACACGCGTGTCCTCATCGAACGGCAGGTCATGGGTGGCGACGCAGAAGGTCGTCTTCTCCCGCCCGCGGGTCGCCAGAACGTACAGGTTCTCCCCGTGTCATGCCGGCCGTGATCAGCGGGTTCGCGGTATCGACCGTCGTCCCCTGCGCGTGGTGCGCGGTCGTCGCGTACAGCAGCTGCACCTGATCCCGCACATACGCCCTCGGCAGCCTGACCCGCCCGCCATGGCCAAGGTGCCGTACCGCCAGTGACCCGTCCGCATACCGCCGTTCAACCTGCCAGGCGTCGCCGTTCTTCACCCAGTCCCGCCCACTGAACACCCCCAGTCGCCGGTCATTCAGCCGTGTCACGATCCAGTCTCCGGCTCCGGCGAGATTGCCGTCCCACAGCCGCACCCCGTCCGCCTCGCCCTGCCCGGCGGCGACCCGGTCGGCGCGGGCTCGCGATTTCCTTGGCCGTCAGCCATGCGTCCAGGTTCTTGCCCGGGCTGACGTAGGCGTTGATCGTCGCTTCCCCGAATGGCCGCCCGTCTCGATTATTGGCGGTCTGCAGGAAATCCTCGAACTCGGCTAGAGTTGCCGCCCGGTCGCTCAGCACGACGTCTTCGAGCACGGACGTCGCCGCGTCCGCGGCCGGTGCAGCAGCCGACGCGGCACGGTCGCCGGCCACGGCGAGCGGGCTCTTCAGCGGACGCTCGGGCGCGCGGCGGCCCCGAGTGGTGGCAGGGGTGGTCATGGCAGGCCCTCACGTCAGGCGATGGGGGAGCTGGACCTCTTTTCTAGCGGCAAGGCTAGCGGTCTAGAACCGAGATGCTTGACGGAACCCGCGCCGCAAGACGCCCGCCCGGTACCACCCGCCTGCCGGGAACCGATACCCTAGCAGGGATTCCGTGCCCCGGCGTGACGCCGGCGGACCCGGGCGCATAGCTCAGTGGTAGAGCACTCGCCTTACAAGCGAGGGGTCACTGGTTCGAACCCAGTTGCGCCCACCAGGTCAGAGGCTATCTGGGACCGTTCGGCGGATCGGCGGGGAGCCAAACGGGGAGCCAAAGCGTTACGCTTGCCTTATGGCAGATGCTTCGGCTAGGCGCCGCGGGCATGGCGAAGACTCCATCTACTTCGATTCAGACAAGAACCGGTACATCGGTGCGGTCTCGGTCGGCTTCGGCCCGGACGGGAAGCGCGTGCGCCGGAAGGTCTCCGGCAAGACCAAGCAGGAAGTACGGGACAAGCTCAAGGCTCTCCACGCGGAGTTGAACACTGGGGTGCAGACCTCGGCGGGATACACGGTCCGGGCAGCGGTGGATGAGTGGCTCGAGCACGGCCTGCCGGGCTGCTCGGCGCGGACGGTCCAGCTGTACCGGGATGGCATTAAGCCGCTGACGGACCGGATAGGGAACCGGCCGTTGCGTAAGCTGTCGGCGGCCGATGTCCGCTCAGCGCTGTCGGCGCTGAGCGAGGATCTGTCGACGCGGTCGCTGCAGATCGCGCACAACTGCCTGGAACGGGCGGTCCGCCATGCCGAAGCCGACGATCTGGTCGGCCGGAATGTGGCCGCGCTGGTCCGGCCGCCAGAGGGGCGGCAGGGCAGGCCGTCCAAGGCGCTGAGTGTGGAGCAAGCCTGGGCGCTCATCGACGCGGCGGCTGGACGTGCCGGCGGCGGTGTGGACCGGGGACCCTATCGCCTGCGCGCGTATGTGGTGCTGCTGCTGACGACCGGGGTCAGGCCCGAGGAGGCGCGGGTGCTGAGCTGGGATCACGTGGACCTGGAAGCCGGAACGGTGGCGATCTGGCGGTCCGACCGGGTCGGCGGCGATACCAAGACGGTCCGGTCGCGGCGGACGTTGAAGCTGCCCGAGATCGCACTGAGCGCGCTGCGCGAGCGCAGGGTGGCCCAGGCCGCCGACCGGCTCAAGGCGGGGGAGTTGTGGCAGGACAGCGGTTTGGTGTTCACCACGTCGATCGGGACGATGCTGGACCAGCACAACATCAGGCGGGAGTTCCGGCAGATCACCAAGGCGGCAGGCCTTGGCGAGGACTGGGTGCCCCGGGAACTGCGGCATACGTTCGTCAGCATCATGTCGGCTGGCGGCGTGCCGGTGGAGGAGATCGCCCGGGTGGCCGGGCACAAGCTGACCAGCACCACCGAACTGGTCTACCGCCGCGAACTGCGCCCCGTGATCACCACGGGTGCCGAGGTGATGGACAAGGTGTTCGCCCGCTAACCCGGAAGGATCAAACGCTGCCCGTCTCGCTCCTGCGCACGAGAGATTATCGAACCGCAGGGATTCGAGCCTTCATCTTCTGCATGCCATGCAGCATGGTTTCGTCTGATGGTGTCGCGCTGTGTCCGGTTACCGCACTTCAGAGCCGCTTTAGTGTCTGGAGACGTCTTGTCAGGTCTGGCGAAATCTGGGGGCGTTGGTCCTTGATTTGGTACTGGCTTGCCGGACCTCTCAGTAATGAGGGTTCAACCATGGCAATCCGGATCATCGCCGACGCGATGACTCTGGAGATCGACAACTGCGTCGTGGCCACCACCCGGGTCGGCGAGCACGCCGCGGCCGATGGCAAACGGAGCATGGAACAGGTCGGCCCGGTGGGCAAACGTTTGCAGCAATCCGGTCTTGTGGTTAGTCCAGCGGCCTTCGTGCTCCCAGTGATGCTGGAAAGCGGCTCCACGGCCCGGCTGACACCCTGATTTCGGTCCCAGAGACCGTGCACGGCGCCCTCGGGCCTTCGGATCGCGTCGTTTGGAGCGGTCGAATGTGACGTTCACCACGCCATGGCCGCGTTATGCAATCCTTTGCAGCGTTACGCGGTAGCCTCTGTCGGGTCAGAGCAACGTGACCGGACCCGGGCAACCGGGACTTTCCGCCCAGGGGTCGCCCGGCGAGAGGCTTATCCATGGCATTGCTTTCCCCGAAGGTGATCGCCCAGGTCAGTGGCGGTTCCGTCGGCAAGCTCGGGGTGATGTCCTGGGAGTGGACCATGCGCGCTGACGGCCAGGTGTTCTACCGGCTCACCAAGGTTAACGGCCGACGGGAACGGAATCCCTGGACCCTGGCGACCCGGCTGTCAGCGGCCGAGCTGGAAGCCATCCGCGGGGACAAGACCAAGGCCACCGAAGCGCTGGACGTCATCGTCCGCCAGCACGGGCACCGCGCTGAGTCAGGCGCCCGTAGCGAAAATCGATTACCGGGCGCCCGCCAGCCGGGGTGTGCTGGCGGCATGCGAATTCATCGGGCCTGGAAGCAGTGACATATGCGGCCAGCCAGTCCTGCCGGGTGAATCGGCTGGGTTCCTTGCTGAGCGATAAGCGGGCTGGTACGGCAGCCGCACTTGAGGGCCTGGCCTGCGGGGTTGTGGTGGCGGGCATAAGGGGCAGCCGCCTGTCGATCATGTGTTTGTGCTGACAACTGAATCGAAGGCGGCTGCTGCCGTCAGGATAGGCGCGGGGACGGCGCTGCGGGAACGGGGCGGGACTGCTGGAGTCGCTGCGGCCGTGTTTCGCGCGGACGCAGGTGTGGCTGCAGGCGGGCAAGTACGTGGCGGCCCTGATGAGCGAGGTGCCGGAGGTCAACGGGTGGGCTATCGCCCGGCACTGCGGGGACCGGACCCCGGATCGGACGCAGCGGCTGCTGAATCATGCCAGCTGGGACACGCTGGCGGCGATGAGCGTCGTGCGGCGGTCTGCGGTGGCCGGGCTGGACGGGGCCGCGCGGCGCGGTCGCCGGGCGGGCGGGATGCGGGCCGGGGCCCTGGACGAGACCGGGCAGGAAAAGCACGGCACCGCC
The DNA here is from genome assembly GCA_963771985.1 of uncultured Actinomycetota bacterium. Lineage (GTDB taxonomy): Bacteria > Actinomycetota > Actinomycetes > Streptosporangiales > Streptosporangiaceae > Trebonia. The sequence goes on from CAVYVO010000016.1 coordinate 518,083, forward strand.
ACGGCGGGGGTCAAGAGGCAGTACCTGGGGTGCGCGGGCCGGCTTTCGCGACCTTATCCTGCGCGATGACGATCCCGGGAGCATGGGTGACGGTGGCGAGCAGGTGCACCTTCTTGCTCCCGTCGGCCTTGGCGCCCTTGCGCTCCTTGCCGTCGACCGCGACGCCCTGGCGCGCGGGAACGTGCCCCGGATCCCCGCAGGCGGCAGGATCCAGCCACGGATGCTGCGGGTGCGGCCGGAACCAGCCGTCCTCCCTCTCCTCCCGGAACGCCTCCGCGGCCGGCGGCTTCCGCTTCCTCTTCTTCCGCTTTTCCTCCTGCTCGCGCCGCTGCTGCCCGCGGTGCGCGGCATACGCCGCCGGGACCGCGGGGTCCAGCGCGAAGACGGCCACGGCCCTGGTCAGCGCGGCCTCGAACTCATCCGGGTCCAGCAGCTTCGGCAGCCTGTCCAGCATCGATGCCGACGGCGCGACCCGCTTCCCGGTCCGCGGGCTGACCCAGCAGCCGTGCGCCGCCAGCACCTCCTGATCCCAGCCCGCCGCGGCCTGCGCGACCGCCAGCGGCCCCGTGCACGCGGCAGCCGCGCCCGCGACCAGCACCGACACCAGCGACGACAGCGGGTGCCGCTTCCCCCGGGCCTTGCGCGCATCGGTCAGCAGCCCCTCCAGCACCTCCCGCAGCGACACCGGATCGGGCGCGATCCCGGCAGGCAGGTGGCGGCGGACGCAGTCAATAAGCCATGATGAAGAACAGGGCGCGGCCAAGGCAGTCCTCAGGTGATGGTTGAACTGGTGTGAGAACCTCAATCATCACCCGCAGGCACCTGGCCGCGCCCTCACTTCACTTATGTACGCGTAACGATCACCGCGCTCCCGGATCCGCCCCCTGCACACCAGTCACTCAACGTGATAGCCCTGGTGGGACCGGAATCCGCTGACGGCCACTTCAAGCCCGCCCCATCGGTCACGTACCGTTAAGCGGACTTTGACGAGTCCCTGGTTTAGAAGGCACGGTTACAGGATCGCGGGCAGTCGCCTGATGTCGCCCGATGAGGCGTTTAGCTGCAGCGATGATCGCTGGAAATCGCCTGGCGTCGCTTGGAGTCTGTCGCTGTTGGCTCCCTGTTTGGCTCCCCGAATCTGGCCTCCCTCCAGTGTTCCAGATGGCCGAAAATAATAGCGATCCGGCAGCGGGGTGAAGTCGATCGACCGCCAAACGAGCTAAGAATTGGCGAGATCGGTCAGTGCCGCGTCCACATGCGGCGGGGTGTGCACCCGGGAGGCGATGGCGGCCGCGACCAGGCAAGCCGCGGCGCCGGTCAGCAGGGCGGCCCGCGCCCCGGCGGCTGAGATGATCGCCCCGGTGATGATGCTGCCGACCGGGGTGGTTCCGATGTAGACGTACACCCACAGCGCCATGATCCGGCCGCGGTAGGCCGGAGACGAGTGCAGCTGCAGCGTGGTTGAGCACAGTGTCACGAACGAGAAGCCGGCCGCCCCGGTCGCCAGTAGCGTCAGGCATGCGACGGCGACATCCGGTGCCCCGGCGGTCGCGGCAAGGAAGAGCCCGAAGGCCAGCGCGGCGGTCATCAGGTACGGCCGGCGGGGATGGCGGATGAAGCCAACGCTGAGCGAGCCGGCGACCGAGCCGATACTGAGCATGGTGGACAACAGCCCGTAGGTCCCGCCGCTGCCGTGGAATGTCTGCCTGGCCAGCACCGGCAAGATGACCGGGAAATTGAAGGCCAGCAGCCCGACCAGCGCCATCATGACCAGCGGCAGCCACAGCTGCTGGCGGCTGGCCGCATACCGCAGCCCCTCGCGGACGCCGCCGTCCGCGCGCCGCGCCCGCGCACCGGGCCGCAGCGGGCGCAGCATCATCAGCGCGGCGATCACGGCCAGGTATGACAGTGCGTTGACCGCGAAACACGGCGTCGTGCCGATCGTGACGATCAGTACGCCCGCGAGGGCGGGGCCGACCACCCGGGCGCTGTTCATGACGACGCCGTTGAGGCTGACCGCGCTGGACAGGTCCTCCGGCATCACCAGGGAGCCGACGAATGCCTGCCGGGCGGGGGAGTCGGCGATCTGCACGATGCCGCCGGCCACGCTGATCGCGACGATCGCCGCGACGGACGCCTTCCCGGCGACCGCCAGTGCCCACAGCAGGCCGGCCAGCACAGCATAGGCCGTCTGGGTGCCGATAAGCAGCTTGCGCAGGTTGACCCGGTCGGCGATCGTCCCGCCCCACGGGCCGAACAGCAGCGACGGTACGCCGCCCACGGCCAGCACCAGGCCCAGTTCCGCCGCTGAGCCGGTGAGCCGCAGGACCAGCCAGCCGATAGCGGTCTGCTGCACGAAGGTGCCGCTGGCCGAGGCGACCTGACCCGCGAAGTACAGCCGGAAGGGCCGCGAACGCAGCGCACGGAACGTCCCCCGTCTGCTGGCGGTGCGACCATGATCACCTGGTGCCGTCTCGGTCAGCGCGCCTTGCTCCGCAGGCTGAGCGCTCTCCTCTGCAACGCCGGGCGCGGCCTCGGGCACGACTCTCAACCCCTCGCGGTCCATAGCGCGCCCCCTCGCTTTGGGAGATCAGGTCCCTCAACCTATCTCGCGCCGAAATGGCACTCCAATGCAGGGACGGACCACCTCCGCCAGCCAGTCCCGCACCACCGCCTCACCCAATCGGGCAGTCTCCCGCATCTGGATCACCCGCCCGGTGAGCGGCAACGCGGCGGCCCGGCTCCTCCGCCAGCTGGGCATCATCGGCCATTCCGCTCCGGCGTCGGCGAGCGACCGCGCACCGGGGGACGACGTCCCGCGGACGAGCGCACGCACCGGCACCCCGGCGGACAGCAGCGCCGCGACGACCGCACCATCTTGCCCCCCAGTCGCGCCGAGCACCAGCACAGGCCCCGTAGAAAGTTCGCTAGTCACGCACCCAGTCTCCGGTACGCAGTGACCGATGGCATGGTGGGGGCACACCAGCATGCGGCCGAGGTGCGGCGCGAGCCGCCCGCGGATGTGGGATGTGGACCCCGCGGCTGGCGCCAACAGCGATGAGCCCGCTACCGGCCGGCACACCATACCGAAGATCCCGCACGACGTTTCGGCCCGCACCCAAGGACCATGTCATTCCCTCGTAATCACGGTGCGGGGCGGTAAGACCCCGGCCGCCGCTGACACCTACTAGACAAGTGAGACGGCGGCGGGGTCGCCGCCATCCAGGTTCCGGCGTCGCCGGAGGAAAGAACGAAAGGATTGACAATGCTTCAAATCACACAGCCCCCTGCCACCAAAGCCGTGACGGCGGAACAGCCGGTGGCTGCCGTCGGCCGGTATCTGGTCAGGTACGCGCTCGTCGTCGTGATCGCCTGGATCGGCGCGCTGAAGTACACCGGATACGAAGCCGCCGCCATCCAGCCGCTGATCGCGCACAGCCCGGTCTTCAGCTGGCTCTACAGCATCCTCAGCGTGCGCACCTTCGCCGCCGTGCTTGGCAGCCTGGAGATCGCCGCCGCGCTGCTGATCGCCATCCGGCCGCTGGCGCCGCGGATCTCGGTCATCGGCAGCGCGATGGGGATCCTGCTGTTCCTCAGCACGCTGAGCTTCCTGTTCACCACGCCCGGAGTGACCGCGGCGTCCGGATTCCCGGTGCTGTCGGTGCTGCCCGGCCAGTTCCTGCTCAAGGACCTGGTGCTGGTCAGCGCCTCGCTGTGGACACTGGGCGACTCCCTCGGCGCCGCCCTGCCGTGGCGCGGCGCGCACCGCGGCGCGGAACGCACCTGACCGCAGCCGACAAAAGCCGATCCGACCGGTCATGGTGACGCCATCCGGGACCGTCAGACCGATAATGGCGCGGTCTACCTCGGCCCCGTCCAGCTGGGAAGCGCCAGCCGCACGGCAAGGTCCTCGTGCGGTCGGCGCTTCACCCTTGGAGCCACGGCTACGTCCAGCGCCACGACACAACGTGCCGCCTCAGCTATCGGCCGGGACAGGCGTCTGGCTCACGCTGGTAGTCAGTGGCGGCGCATCGAGGCCGCAGTGCAGGTATTCCCTGGGCGCTTGCCCCCTAGCTGGGCGCGGGCCTCGGGCAGGATTGGTGATCGTGACCGCAGCGAGCAGTCCGCCTGCGGCGCACAACCCGCCTGAAATCAGCACCGCCGTCCTGAATCCGGCCGCGAGCGCGTCCGGGTGCAGGTAGGCGGTGCCGGTGATGCCCGCCAGCGGAGGCAGCACGGCGACTGCCAGCAGACCGCCAAAGCGCGCCAGATCGTTGTTGACCGCCGAAGCGATGCCTGCGTGCTGCGCCGGCGCCGAACTCATCGCGGTCGCCGTGAGCGGCGCGACCGTGATTGCGAGCCCGAGCCCGAAGACGACGACCGCTGGCAGCACGTAGGCCACGTAGCTCGACCCGGACGTGCTGACCGTGAGCATGGCCAGGCCCGCGCCGACTATGAACGGCCCGGCGCTCAGCTGCAGCCGTGGCCCGATGCGGGTCGCAAGCTGCCCGGAGCGGGCAGACAGCGCCAGCATGATGACCGTCAGCGGGACAAACGCGAGGCCCGAGGCGAGCGGCGAATAACCCGACACGACCTGGAGCACAAGGGGAAGCAGGAAGGTCGCCCCCGTCAGCGCCGCGTAGACGATGAACGTCACGGCGCTGGCCGCCGCGAACTGCCGCTCCCGGAAAATCGACAGCGGCAGCATCGGGGCGGCCGCGCGGAGCTCACGGGCCAGCAAGGCACCCAGCCCCGCCAAGCCCAGCAACGCCATCGTGACCACGGACGGCGATGACCAGCCGAGCGCAGGTGCCTCGATGAACGCGAACGTGGTTCCGGACAGGAATACCACCGCGGCCAGCGCGCCCGCGTAATCGAGTTTGCCGGTTGCGTCCGGGGCACGGGACTCAGGAACATGTCGTGCGCCTAGCGCGACGACCACGGCCGCGACCGGGACATTGATGAAGAAGATCCACCGCCAAGACGCGGCCGAGATCAGGTAGCCGCCGATCAGCGGTCCGGCGGCGATGGAGACACCGCTGAGGCCCGACCATGCCCCGATCGCCCGGGCCCGGTCGTCGGGCGTGAAGGATGCCTCCAGTATCGCGAGGCTTCCCGGGGTGAGCAGCGCCGCGCCGATTCCCTGGAGCGCCCTTGTGATGATGAGGAAAACCGCGCTGGGGGCGAGCCCGCACGCCGCCGAAGCCAGGGCGAACCATACGATGCCGATCAGGTACACCTTCCGCCTGCCTAGCCGGTCGCCGAGCGAACCGCCGAGCAGCAAGAACGCGGTCATCGTCAGGGTGTAGCTGGTCATCACCCACTGCAGTGCAGCGATCCCGGCATGAAAATCACGCCCGATAGTCGGCAGGGCGATGTTGACGACCGTGGCGTCCAGCGCCGCGATCCCGGAGCCGAGCACGGTGATCGCAAGAACCCATCGCCCCGCTGCCGACGCGTAGGAAAGAGCGGGAACATCCGCCGTGGTCATAGTCAAGGGTGAACGTCCATGCGGTAGCCGAAGTCGGGGCGGATCGACTCCAGGATCGAAAAGGCCGTCGGGACTGTGAACACATCTACGGCCCCCTGCACGCTTGTCACCATTGTCCTCCTTCAAGAAAGCTGCGACCGGATGCGCGGGAAGCTAGCCGCGCTCAAGGTGAACGGCCGTCGCCTTGTTCCGGTGATTCGAGGTCCGGCAAGACTAGGCGGACCTCGAGCAGGTCCAAGCCGAGCGCGTCGATCTCGGCCAGCACGCCATACAGGGCCGATCGGTCCAGTAGCCCGGTAAGCACTGTTTCCGCGCCGCGCAACTTCGGCTTCATCGCCGGGAACGCGGACAGCATCGTCGCGCCGAGGTGCCCGTTGATCCGGATCGTGTACAGCGCGGGTGCCGGGTCCATAAGACCATGGTCGAGGGCTGGCAGGTGAGCCCGCATCGCCGGGATCAGGTGACAGCCGGACCATCCGCCCCCGCTCCTGTGGTTCTTTGTCCGAACGGACCCGGCTGACTCCCGCCGCAAGGCGACTTGTCCCCGGCCGTGCACGCGGGGACTTGCGCCACCGGTTACCGAAGGGGGAAGGTGCCAGGAGTGGCTCTCCGACGCTGAGGGGCAGGCGTAAATATCAAGGCAGGCGTGTGACGTGACACCAGCGACCCCGCAGTTGATCGACCGGGGCCATCTTCTTGCGGCTCTGGATAGCGCGGCGGCGAGGAAGGTCACGATCATCTCGGCTCCGGCCGGCAGCGGGAAGACGTCGCTGCTGCGCGCCTGGGCGGACCGTCCGGATCAGCCGCACCGTCTCGCCGTCGTGCAGGTGCGGCGCGACCAACTCGAACGCCCAGGATTTCTGGCTGGCCTTGCTCGACGCGATCCGGCGTGTCCGAGGCGCATCCAGCGGCGCGGAGGCGCCGGCAGCGACACCGAAGTTCAACGCGGCGGCGATGGCTGGCAGGGTGCTGTCGGAGCTCGCCGATGCTGGCGGCGACATCATGGTGGTCATCGATGATCTGCACGAGCTGAACTCGCCGGAGACCCTCGGTCAGCTAACCCGGCTGCTGACGAACCTTCCCGACGGCGTGCACGCGATGCTGACGACGCGCCACGATCTGCCGCTGCGGCTTCATCAGCTGCGCCTGGCAGGCGAGCTTGCCGAGATCCGCGCGGCGGATCTGCGGTTCACCGAACGCGAGACCCGCGAGCTTCTTGCCGCCTCGGGCATCAAGCTGTCGGAGGGCGGGGCGGCGCTCCTCCACCAGCGGACCGAAGGGTGGGCGGCGGGCCTGCGGCTGGCGGCGCTCTCCCTGGCTGGTCACCCCGACCCCGAGCGTTTCGTCATGGACTTCTCCGGAACCAACCGCGCTGTCGCGGAGTACCTGCTCGCCGAGATGCTGGAACGCCAGCCCGGCGACGTCCAGGATTTGCTGCTGCGCACCTGCCTGCTCGACCGGGTCAACGGCGAGCTCGCGGATCTGCTGACCGGCCGCGCTGGGTCGGAACGGATCCTGCTCGAGCTCGAAGACGAGAACGCGTTCGTCGTCTCGCTCGACCCCGAGCGGACCTGGTTCCGCTACCACCACATGTTCAGCGATCTGCTCCGGCTAGAGCTGCGCCGGACGCTGCCGGATCAGGTGCCGTCGCTGCACCGGCGGGCCGCGGAATGGTTCAGCGACCATGGCCAGGTTGTCGTGGCCATCCGGCATACCCAGGCGGCGGGCGACTGGTCCGATGCGGCCCGGCTGCTCGCCGATCATTCCTTCAGCCTGACGCTGGACGGGTACGCGCAGACCATGCAGGCGCTGGTCCGGGCGTTCCCGGCGGGCGAGGATTACCCGGAGCTGGCGCTAGTGCGCGCAGCGGCTGACCTTGTCCAAGGTCGCCTGGACGAGGCGGCCGCCCACCTGGCGATCGCCGAAGGCTACGCCGAGACCGCGCCGCCGGACCGCCAGCGCCGCCTTCGGGTAGCGATCGCGTCACTGCAGCTGTCGCTGGCCAGACGGCGGGGTCACCTGGCCGGCGTCGTCGAGCAGGTCAGCTTCCTCGCCTCTCCGGTGACCGGCCAGTCCGGCCAGGACATCGCGCTGGACAGCGACCTGCGCGCGGTGGCGCTGATGAACCTGGGAGCCATCGAGGCATGGTCCCTGGCGCTCCCGGACGCCGAGCGCCACCTGCAGGAGGGCGCCGCCTTGGCCCGGCAGATCGGCCGGCCCTACCTGGAAGTCGGCTGCCTCGCCCAGCTCGCGTTCGCGTCGAAGATCCACCCGTTCGCTACCACCCGGCGGCGCTGCCGCGAGGCGGTCGAGCTCGCCGAGCGCCACGGCTGGGGCACTGAACCAGTGATCGCGCCCGCGCTGGTCATACTGGCCGGCATGATGGCCTGGACTGGTGAGTTCGACGAGGGTCGGCGGTGGCTGCAGCGCGCCGCACGGGCGCTGCAAACAGACGTCGGGCCGGACATCGGGCTGATGCTGCACTTGGCGGCCGGGATGCTCCACGCAGGCCGCGGCCGTCACCACGAGGCGCTCGAGGAGTTCCGTGCGGCCGAACGCCTGCAATCGCAGCTGGAGGGATGGCACGCGCTGGCGAGCCAGGTGACCGGGTGGCTGCTGGCCACCCAGGCCCGCTTCGGGATGACCGGCGAGGCGAACGCCGCGCTCGCGGCGCTGGATGACGAGCGGGCCGCCTCCGGCGAGATCGGCAATGCCCGTGCGGCGATCTGCCTGGCGGACGGCGATCCGGAAGGAGCGCTCGCCGCGCTGCGTGACGTGCTGGACGGGACGGCACCGGTCATCGGGGACGTCACGATGGTAGAGACTCACCTGCTCGCCGGACTGGCCCACCGCGAGCTGGGCGACCAGCATGCGGCGAACCAGGCGGCCGAGAGGGCACTGGCCCTGGCCGAGGCTGAGCGGCTGGTGCTGCCGTTCGCGATGACGGGTTCCCGGGAGCTGCTGGCGGCGCTGCCGCGACATGAGACGGCACACGCCGCGCTGCTCACCGACATCCTCGACGTCTTGCGCGGCGGGTCCCTGGCAGCCAAGGACCAGCCCGCGCCGGCGCAGGCGGAAGAGCTGAGTCCGGGTGAGCTGAAGGTGCTGCGGTACCTGCCGACGAACCTGTCGCGGCCCGAGATCGCGGCCGAGCTGTCGGTGTCGGTGAACACGGTCAGCACCCACATCCGCAGCATCTACGCCAAGCTCCAGGTGAGTGACCGCTCCTCGGCCGTGCAGCGCGCGCGGGAGTGCGGCTGCTAGCCGCTGCGCGTTAGGGCATGACCGGAGCGTAAATCACCAGAATCAGGGGAGCGCCGCTCACCTTGACGGCCGCTAGCTTCGGGCGCACCCGATCCCAGTCACGAGAAGGTGCCGCCCCATGACCAGTGCCCCAGTGCGCGACCCGCTCGCCGACCATCTCATCACGCCGGAAAACGCGGCGTTCCTGTTCATCGACTACCAGCCCGCGCAGCTCGCCGCGGTCCGTTCGATGGACCCCTCGCTCCTGCTCAAGAACGCGGTCTCCACGGTCAGGACCATCAAGACCTTCGGCGTCCCGGTCGTGCACTCGACCGTCAACGTCTCATCCGGCCGGGGACAGCCGACGCTCCCCGAACTCGCGGCCTTGCTGACAGAGGACAAGCCACTGGACCGGACCACGGTCAACTCCTGGGAGGACATCGAATTCCTGCAGGCCGTCCGCGCCACCGGCCGCAGGAAGCTCATCATCTGCGCCCTGTGGACCGAAATCTGCATGGCCTTTACCGCACTCGATGCACTGCGCGAAGGATACGAGGTCTACCCCGTCGTCAACGCGATCGGCGGCACATCGCCGGAGGCCCACCGCGCCGGCCTCGACCGCGTCATGCAAGCCGGCGGGCAGCCGATCAGCTGGGTCTCGCTCGCCTGCGAGCTGCAGCGCGACTGGGCACGCCAGGACACGGTCGAAGCCATCATCGAGATCGTCCTCACTGACCGCCTGCGGAAAGAGTAGTGGCATGCCGCGCCGGCAACATCGGAAGGCATGAGATGACCGTGACCGAGGATTCCAGCCGCGCCGGATGGCTGTGGCAGGCGCGCTCGTACCTGCGCGACGCCGATCCGGTACTGGCGCGGCTCATCGACGACCGCCCTGCCCTGTTCGGCGGCCGTCTCCCTTCGCCGGCCGAACTGCTGAGAACCGATCCTGGCAAGTTCCGCGAGGCCGGGCTGTCGTGGCGGAAGATCAGCACCCTCCGCGACCTTGCCGCGCGGCTGTCGGACGGCAGGCTGAGCCAGGACGTGCTGAGCAGCATGCCCGACGACGAACTCATGGCCGAGCTCACCGCGGTTCCCGGGATAGGCCCGTGGACCGTGCAGGGCGCCATGATCATCGCGCTGCATCGGGAGGACGTGGTCCTGCCCGGCGACCTCGCGCTGCGCAAGGCGGTCCAGGCCGCGTATCAGCTCGATCACCTCCCGGCGCAGCAGGAGGTCCTGGCCATCGCGGAGAAATGGCGGCCCTACCGCAGCCTGGCCACCAGCTACCTGTTCTCCGCCGCCTTCGCGCCGGCCGGCGCCCCGCCCGCGCCATCCCGCCCGTGACGGAGGGGCCGTGGTCGTACTGGTCTGGCGAATCACCGGGTTCCGGTGACGACCACTCACCTGCGCGGCGGCAAGCCTGAGTCCGTTCCGATCGCACGGTGAGGAGAGCGACATGACAGCGGACAACGAGCAGATCATCCGTCAGGCCCGAACACGCCGCCGCTCCCTGGTCGGGTGACGCCATGAGTGCAAAGGTGGCGATCGTGGCCGGTGCGGGGGGTCCGCTTGGTCACGCGACAGCTGTGGCTCTCGCCGCGGGCGGCCTCACGGTCGTGGCGGTCGACCGGACCGAGCATGGGCTGGGCGACCTTCCCGGCGGCATCCGCCGGGAAGTGGCCGACGCCTCCGACCCAGGCGTGGCGACGCAGCTGATCGACCGGATCGTCGGCGAAGTAGGGCCTCCTGACGTGCTGGTGAACACCATCGGCGCGTTCCGTCCAGGAGACGTGCTCTCCACGACCCCCGAGACGCTGGGGCTCATGATCGATGTCAACCTGGGATCCGCGCTGTGGCTGAGCCAGGCGGTCGCGCCGCACATGCGGCAGCAGGGTTCGGGTGTCATCGTGCACGTGAGCGCTCGCCCCGGGATTGAGCCATCCGGCGGCATGGCCGCATACAGCGCGAGCAAGGCCGCCCTTGTCCACCTGACCCGCATCCTGGACATCGAACTGCGCCCGCAGGGGATCCGGGTGAACGCGGTCGCGCCGCAACTGCTCGACACCCCGGTAAACCGGGCCACGTTCCCGGCGAAGGTAATGGCGCACGCGGTCGCGCCGGAGGCGATCGCCGCCGTGATCGCATTCCTCGTCAGCGATGCCGCGGCGCCAGTGAGCGGAGCGATACTGCCGGCGTACGGCGCTTAAGGAGTGGCCAGTCGTCACCGCCGCCCGCGCGAATCAGATTCAAGGGAGACACCGTGACATCACCAGCATCCGCTGACGACCTGCCCGACTACGCGCCGGTCCCTCCGTCCGCGCGTGGGGCGGCCCTCAACGATCAGGGCTACTACGTCGGACGCGTCGAGCGGAACTTGTACTGGGTCACCAACGGCGTTTACCAGTCGGCGTTCCTGACCACCCCAGACGGCGTGGTGCTGTTCGACGCACCACCGTCCATCGGCCACAACCTGCGGCGCGCTGTCGACGAGATCGCCGCCGCCGAGGGCGTGAGCAACACCGTGACCCACCTGGTCTACTCACACCACCACGCCGACCACGGCGCCGCGTCCTCCCTGTTCGACGGGGACGTCGTCCGCATCGGGCACGAGGAGACCCGGCGGCTCCTGCTGCGGGACAACGACCCGGCCCGGCCGGCGCTGGAGGTGACCTTCGCCGACCGCTACAGCCTGGAGGTCGGGGGTGAGCGGGTCGAGCTGGCCTGGCACGGCCCCAACCACACGCCGGACAACATCTACATCCACTTCCCCGGCCACGACACCCTCATGTTCATCGACGTCGTCAACGCCGGCTGGGTGCCCATCTACAACCTCAATCTCAGCGAGGACGTCATCGGCTACATGCAGGCCCCGGCCACCGCACTGTCCTACCCGTGGACGCACTTCATCTGCGGGCATCTCGGCCGGCTCGCCACCCGCGATGACGTCGCGGTGCACCAGCAGTACATCGCCGACATCGAAGCCAGCTCGAGAAAAGCGCTGGCCGAGGTCGACCCGGTGCCCTTCTTCATGAGGTACGGGGAGAACGTCTGGGCCGGGGTTAAAGCCCATCTCGACACCGTGACCGAGCGCGCGGCCGCGCCCATCATCGCGAAGTACACCGGCGTGCTGGCCGCCGCGGACATCGAGATTTTCACCACCACCACCACGTTCGCCATCATGCAGTCGTTGCGCCTCGACCGCGGGCCCAGCGGACCGGTGCACCCCTGAACAGAACGCAGCCGGGGCCGGTAAGTGCCGGCCCCGGCGCGGACCTGGCGGGACATCCGCTGACGAATGGCCGTAGGTTGCCTGATATGGCGGCTAGTGATATTTCCGTGCCGGGAACCCTGCCTGCGGTCATCGGCGTGCGCGGGGCCCGGCACAACAACCTGCGCGGTATCGACGTCGACATGCCGCTATGGCGGACGGTCGCGGTGGTCGGGGTGTCCGGATCGGGCAAGACATCGCTGGCCATGGGCACGCTGTACGCCGAGGGCCTGCACCGGTTCCTGGAGGGCCTGAGCACCTACAGCCGCCGTCGGCTGACCCAGGCCCAGCGGCCGGACGTGGACCGGATCGACCACCTGCCGCCGGCGCTGGCCCTGCGGCAGCGCCCGCCGATACCGGGGCCGCGCAGCACGGTCGGCACCATGTCCGAGGTGCTCAACGTGCTGCGCTTGATGATGTCGCGGCTGGGTTCACACCTGTGCCCGAACGGCCACCGTGTCGGGCCGTCGATCGCCACCCTCCGCGAGGAGATCATCTGCCCGGTGTGCGGCGCGCGTTTCGTGCATCCCAGCGCCGAATCCTTCGCCTTCAACTCCTACGGCGCGTGCCCGGCCTGCCAGGGCCTGGGCGTGCGGTCCGAAGTGGACGTCAGCACCCTGGTTCCGGATCCCGACAAGACGATCGCCGAAGGCGCGGTGCTGCCGTGGAATTCCGGCGGGCGGCGGCTGTCGATGTATGCCGCGGGCGAGCTCGGGGTCCGGCTCGACGTACCGTACCGGTCACTGACCGAGCATGAGCGCGACATCGTGCTGCACGGTGAGCCGGTCCGGCGGCAGGTGACGCTGCGCTCGGGCCGGAACGGGCGGAGCGTGCAGCTGTCGGTCAACTATGACAACGCGGTCGCCGCGGTGGAACGGTCCCTGCGCAGCGACAACGAACGCACCCGCCGCCTGGTGCAGCGTTTCCTCGTCACCCGGGTGTGCTCGGTGTGCCACGGCACCCGGCTGCGGCCCGAGGCGCTGGCTTCGCAGCTCGGCGGCCGCGACCTCGCCGAGATCAGCGCGCTCAGCCTGGGCGGGCTGCGCGGCTTCATGGCCGGCCTGCCCACGGGGCTACCCGCTGAGCTCAGCCGGATGTCGACCGGCTTGCTGGCCGAACTGAGCAGCAGGCTCACGCCGCTGCTCGATGTCGGACTGGGCTACCTGACCCTCGACCGGGCCGGCGCCTCGCTGTCGACGGGGGAGCGGCAGCGGATCGAGCTCACCTCGACGGTGCGCGCCAGCACCACGGGCATGCTGTACGTGCTGGACGAGCCGTCGGTCGGGCTGCACCCGAGCAACGTCCAGGGGCTGCTCAAGACGATCGCGGCCCTGGCCGGGAACGGAAACTCCGTGGTGGTCGTGGAGCACGAGCGGGAGGTCATCCGCAACGCCGCCTGGGTCATCGAGCTCGGCCCCGCGGCCGGTGCCAAGGGCGGCACGGTGATCGCCCAGGGTTCGCCCGGCCAGCTGGAGGGCGACCCGCACTCGATCATGGGCCCGTTCCTGGCCGGCGCCGTGGCCGTGGCCCGCGACCGTCCAGCACGGCCCGGTCCCGACGGGCAGATCACCCTGGACATCAGAGACCTGTACAACCTGCACGACGTCACCGCCGCCTTCCCGACCCGCCGGCTGACCGCCCTTGCCGGACCGTCCGGCGCCGGGAAGACGGCCCTTGTCCTGGACAGCCTTATCCCGGCCGCTCAGGCGCTGCTGAGCGGGTCGGCGCTGCCCGGGCACGTCCGCCGCCTGGACCTCGGCGGCATTCGCCAGGTCGTCCAGGTTGACGCCTCGCCGATCGGCCAGAACGCGCGGTCCACGCCCGCGACCTACTCCGGAGCGTTCGACCAGATCCGCCTCGTGTTCGCCGAGTCCGCGCACGCCCGGCGCAGGCGCTGGAAGCCCGGTCATTTCTCGTTCAACACCCGGGAGGGGCAGTGCCCGACCTGCCGCGGGCTCGGTCATATCGACCTCGACGTCCAGTACCTGCCCGACATCACCGTCCAGTGCCCGACCTGCCGCGGTGCCCGCTTCAACGACGCCACCCTGGCTGCCAGGGTCGACGGCCTGACCATCGCCGACGTGCTCGCCCTGAGCGTGGACGACGCGCTGGAACGGTTCGTCGGCCGGGCCCCGGTCGCCGCCGCGCTGCGGCCCGTCAGCGAGGTCGGACTGGGTTACCTGCGGCTGGGCGAGCCCACGCCGTCCCTGTCCGGCGGCGAGTCGCAGCGGCTGCGGATCGCCTCCCGGCTGCGCAGCAGCCAGCGCGGCGCGCTCTACGTCTTCGACGAGCCATCCACCGGCCTGCACCCGCTCGACGTGGCCACCCTCGTCGGCGTGTTCGACCGGCTGCTGGCGGCCGGGGCCACGATCATCGTCATCGACCACGATCTGGACCTGCTCGCCGCCGCCGACCACCTCATCGACATGGGCCCGGGCGGCGGCCCGGACGGCGGGCACATCCTCGCCGCCGGCCCGCCAGAAGACGTCGCGCGGGCCGCGGGCAGCGCGACCGGGCCGTGGCTGGCCGAGCACCTGGGCATGCCGCAAGCAACCACGGTCCGTTCGGTATGAGAGATCCTTTTATCCGAACGGCCGGTGGTTCCTCGCCCAGGGACCTATCCGATGCCGAGCAGGGCGCTCGCGTTCTGGTCGAGGATGGCCCGGGCGGCGCTCGTGCCGATCTGGGGGTCGTTGATGTAGTCGACTGCGCGAACAAATACGTCGCCGTTTTCATAGGGGAAGTCGGTTCCGAGGAGGAGCCGGTCCGCGCCGAATGAGTCGATCGCGCACCGGAGGGCGGGGACGTGCCCGTGCCCGACGGTGTCGTACCACATCCGGCGCGCGGCCACGCTGGGCGGCTCCGGCGTGCCCGGTGCCTCCCAGCGGTACTGGTCATCGGCTCGCCGCAGCAGCATCGGCAGCGCCCCGCCGAGGTGGGAGTTGATGATCTTGATGTTCGGATAGCGGGCCGGGATGCCGTGGGTGATCAGGTGCATGACCGAGATCGTGTCCTCGACTGGCGCGCCGACCATCCAGGTCAGATGGTAGTTGCCGATCAGGGGCGAGCAGGCGCTGTTGCCGGTCGGGTGCAGGTACAGGACCGCGTTCCGGCCGTTCAGCTCGGTGAAGATCGGCTCGAATTCGGGTTCGACCAGCGCGCGGCCGAGGACGGTCGTGTTCATCGCCACCCCGGTCATGCGCAGCTGGTCAAGAGCCCGGCGCATTTCGCCGATGGACTCCTCCAGGTGCGGCAGCGGCAGCGCGGCGAAGGCGCGGAAGCGCTCTGGGCGGCGGTCGGCCAGTTCGGCGTACTGGTCGTTGACGAACCTGGCCGCCCTGGTCGCCTTCTTCCCATCCTCGCCGTAGGGCAGCTGCGGACAGGCGGACAGCACCTGCATCTCGACCCCTGCCCGGTCCATCAGCCGCAGCCGGGCCTCCAGCTCGGCACCGCCGCCGGCCCCGATGCCGCGCACCGCGCCCGCATCCGCCTTGCCCAGGTCCAGCAGCAGGTCGACATAGCCCTCGGTCCAGTAGTGCGCATGCACGTCGATCCTCATGACGCCCTCAGCTCTCCTGGAGCGCCCGGGCTACACGCTCACGGGTGAGCGGCAGCGCCTGCTGGACCGGATGGAACCGGCCGCCGCCCGGCAGCCCCTCCACGGTGGTGACCGGGCCATCGACGGCTGACACCGGCAGGTCGCAGGACGTGCGGGCGCGGTCCCCGATCAGCACGAAGCACGCCCCGCACAACCCCGTCCCGCAGCTGAACCGCGGCCCGGCCAAGCCCAGGTCATGGCGGAGCACGTCGAGCAACGGCGTGGCCGGATCGCAGGCCACCCTGCGCTCCGCGCCGTTCACGGTCAGCCGGAACTCGGTCTCCACAGTCACCTTGGTCCGCCCTTCGTGTGCCGTTCACGGACCCAGGCTTTCCGCCTGGCAGGTGAGAGGTCATCACCGAATCCCGGTGATTCGCCTCCTTGACAGGACGCCGTCGGCCTGGAGCGGGTCGGTGCCCAGAACCAGGTGGAGACCATTCGCCTGGCTGACGCGTCTGCGTACAAGTTCGGGCGGACTCAATCACCGAAATCCAGTGATGCCGGCTCACCTCCCCGCACGCCACCCTGGCTCCAGTAATGACACAGAGGGAAGTGGGGTGAATCTCATGTCTGATGCCACTGCCGTTAGCAGCGGCCTGGGCAGGCGGCGCTGGCTGATCTTGGGCGTGATCGGCCTGGCGCAGCTGATGGTGGTCCTGGATCTGACGGTGATGAACATCGCGCTGCCATCGGCCCAGCGGGCGCTGGACTTCACGACCGCGGACCGGCAGTGGGTGGTCACCGCCTACACCCTGGCGTTCGGCAGCCTGCTGCTGCTCGGCGGCAGGCTGGCCGACCTGCTGGGCCGGAAGGTGACGTTCCTGACCGGGCTGGTCGGCTTCGCGGGGGTGTCGGCGATCGGCGGCGCCTCGGTCAACTTCGCGATGCTGGTGACCGCGCGGGCCTGCCAGGGCGCGTTCGCCGCGCTGCTGGTGCCATCGGCGCTGTCCTTGCTGACCACCACGTTCACCGAGCCGAAGGAGCGCGGCAAGGCGTTCGGCGTCTTCGGGGCGATCGCCGTGGCGGGCGGCGCGGTAGGGCTGCTGCTGGGTGGCGCGCTGACCGAGTACCTGTCCTGGCGGTGGACGCTGTATGTGAACCTGATCTTCGCCGGGGTGGCCTACGCCGGGGGAGTGCTGCTGCTGCGACGGCAGCCGTCCCGGAGCAAGCCCAAGCTCGACATCCCCGGTGTGCTGCTGGTCTCCGGCGCCGTGTTCTTCCTGGTCTACGGGTTCTCCAACGCGGCCGCGCACAGCTGGCGCGCGCCGTCCACCTACGGGTTCATCGCCGCGGGCGTGGCACTGCTGGCGGCCTTCGCGGCCTGGCAGGGCCGGGCGGCCCACCCGCTGCTACCGCCCTGGGTGGTGCTGGACCGCAACCGCGGCGGCGCCTACCTGTCGATGCTCATCGTCGGAGCCGGGCTGTTCGGTACCTTCCTGTTCTTGAGTTACTACCTGCAGCAGACGCTCGGGTATTCGCCGCTGGTCACCGGTGTGGCGTTCTTGCCGTTCAGCGTCGGCTCCGCGCTCGCTTCCAACCTGGCCACAATCGTGCTGATGCCCAGGTTCGGGCCCAAGCCGCTGGTCGCGTCCGGGATGGCGGCGGCCGCCGGCGGGACGGCCTGGCTGGCTCAGCTGGGCCCGCACACCGGGTACGCCGCGGGCGTGCTCGGCCCGGTCATCCTGGCCGCCATCGGCATGGGCATGGTGATCGCCCCGTCGATCAGCACCGGGACGTTCGGCGTGGCCCCGCAGGACGCGGGAGTCGCCTCCGCGACCGTCACCGTCGGCCAGCAGCTCGGCGCCTCAATCGGCACCTCGCTGCTGAACACCATCTTCGCTGGCGCCGTCACCTCCTACCTCGCCGCGAACCTCGCGTCGGCCCGGCTGACCGGCCGCCAGGCCCTGACCGGGCTGGCGCTGGCGCACGGCTACGACACCGCATTCTGGTGGATCGCCGGCATCTTCGCCGGCGGCGCGGTCATCGGCGGCGCCCTGCTCCGCCGCGGGCCGCTGGCTCGGCCGGGCACGCCGTCCCCCGTCCCCGCCGAGGCGACAACGGGACAGGCCACGGCAGGCCCCGCCCTTCCGGCATGATGCCGAGCCTGACCGACAGGTGATCCGGCGAACGCGGTGCTAAACAGCTCGGCCGCGATCTCGGGCCGCGACAGGTTCGTCGGCAGGCCGGTGACCAGCGGCGAGTACCCCAGGGTGGTCTGCAGGTAGAAGGCGAAGAACAGGAAGATCCCGAACACGCCGGCGCTGACGAACAGCATTGCGAGGTAGGCGCCGCCCCTGTTCCGGTCGAGCACCACCCGCGGCGGCAGCAGCGGGTCCCTCGCGCGCGCCTGCCGGGCGGCGAACGCGCCCAGCCCGGCGGCACCGGTGGCGAGGAAGCCCCAGGTCGACGGCGTGCCCCAGCTGTGTGCGGCGGCGTTGGCGAACCCCGGGTGCGGCCTGAACGTGCGCGCGAGGTCTTCGGTGCGGCAGTGCGCTGGCTGTCTAGGGGTAAGAAGGCCGCGGCCGGTGACGCTCACCTTGTACCGGGGTTCAATTACCGAATTATGGAGGGAGCCACGATGGCCGTATCTGATGTGGCAGCCGATCGTGATTATCCGCAGATGATCGCGGAGACCGATCATGTCGAACCCGCGCCGCGGCGAGTGCGGGGGACGCTGGGCGGCGAGCTGATCTTCGACAGCACACGGGCGCGGTACGTGTGGGAATGGGCGTACTACCCGCAGTACTACATCCCGGTCGAGGACGTCGACGAGCGTTTCCTCGTGGACGAGCACCACGAGCAGCGGCTCCGCCAGGGGACGGCACGCCGTCACGGCTTGCGGGCTGGCGGCGTGGACCGCCCGGGCGCCGTTCGCGTCTTCGGTGACGAAGCGATCCACGGGGTGGCTGGCACGGCCCGTTTCGACTGGGACGCGCTGGATGCCTGGTATGAGGAGGACGAGCAGGTCTTCGTCCATCCCCGCAACCCTTACGTCCGCGTCGACGCACTTCGCTCGCACCGGCACGTCCGGGCCTCGCTGGAGGGAATCACGCTGGCCGAGAGCACCACGCCAGTGCTGGTGTTCGAGACGGGCCTGCCGACCCGGTATTACTTCGATCGCACCGATGTCGACTTCAGTCATCTCGTGCCCACCACCACCCGGACGGCCTGCCCGTACAAGGGTGTCACCAGCGCCTACTGGTCGGTGCGGATCGGTGACGAAGTGCACGATGGCCACCAGGATCTCGCCTGGGCCTATGACTTCCCCACCCGCCAGCTGGCGCCCATCGCAGGCCTGGTCGCCTTCTACAACGAGAAGATCGACATCGACGTGGACGGTGTGCGGCTGCCCCGCGCCCGAACCCATTTCTTCAAGTGATCGCCACCATCGCGGCGCCGGGGTAAGACCGCGGCCGCAGGGCGCACTAACTGTGCAGACCGATTCACGCGACGACACCCATAAGGAGGCAGGCCATGCCCCTGCTGCACCCGGGGGACACGTTCCCCCAGCTGACCCTCAACCTTCCCGGCGCGCAGGCCATCCGGGTTCCCGGCTGGTTCGACGGCGAGTTCGGGGTCGTCCTGTTCAACCGCGGAGCGTGGTGCCCTTACTGCACCGCCCAGCTGCGCGCGTTCCAGCGGGCCGGTGAGTCCCTGGCCCAGGCCGGCATCCGGGTGGCCGCGCTGTGGGTCGACGACGAGAAGACCACCGCTGAGTTCACCGCCAGGCACGGCCTCGCCTTCCCGCTGGGGCACAGCGCCGACGCGCGCGCGGTCGCCGGGCTGACCGGCGCGTTCGTCAATGAGGACCCGCTGTACCTGCAGTCCACCGGCTTCGTGCTGGACCCGCGGGGCAAGGTGATCGTGAGCGTGTATTCCAGCGGCGCCATCGGCCGCCTGGTGCCCGAGGACGTGATCGGCCTGGTCCGCTACCTGCGCCAGCACGCCGCGTCATCGTGATGGCCATGGAACCAGGCGCCATGAACGACGCGGACATCAATTTCTACTTCGGCCCGCTGTGCCCGTTCGCCTGGAGCTTCGGCGTTAACCCCGGCGAGACCGGCATCCAGGAGGACTGGCAGCGCACACATCGAAACACGAGGAGAGCAGTTACCATGAGCACCGACCTGACCGGAACTGTCGCCCTGATCACCGGAGCCACAAGCGGTATCGGCAAGGCCACCGCCTTCGCCTTGGCCGGCCGAGGCGCCCACGTGCTGGTGGGCGGCCGTGATGCGGCACGCGGGGAGGCGGTCGTGACGTCGCTCCGCGCCCGCGGCGCAAAAGCGGACTTCATCGACGTGGACCTGGGCAGCGCGGAGTCAGCCCGCGAGCTGGCCCGCCGGGCCACCGAGCTAGGCGGCGGGCACGTCGACATCCTGGTCAACAATGCGGCGATTTCCCCCATGGGCCCCACGGCGTCCATGGCCGAAGACGATATCGACGCGGTGTTCGCGATCAACGTCAAGGTGCCGTTCGTGCTGGTAGGCGAGCTGGCCCCGGCGATGGCACGCCGAGGTAAGGGCGCGATCGTCAACGTCGGCACGATGGCCGCCGAGTTCGGCATGCCGGGCATGTCGCTTTACGGGGCCAGTAAGGCCGCGCTGGTCCTGCTCACCAAAGCGTGGGCGGCGGAGTTCGGCCCGAGCGGGGTCCGGGTCAATGCGGTCAACCCGGGACCCACCCGGACCGAGGGGACAGCGGTGCTGGGCGAGGCGATCGACCAGTTCGCGGCGCTGGCTCCAGCCGGCCGCCGGCTTCACCGGACGAGATCGCCGCGGCGATCACCTATCTGGCCACCGACGACGCCAGCTTCGTTCACGGCGCGATCTTGCCTGTCGACGGCGGCCGCACAGCGACATGACAAAACCGGGGCCGCGGCAGGTGCGGCAGCAGCATGGCGGGCGAGGTCGTGACGCCGGCCTGGAGTAGCTTGATGACTATGAAGGCGGCGGGCTCGCCGCCGGAAGGCGTGGCGGACGGCACGCCGGTACCGGAGGTGGAGACGGAGGACTGGGTCCGGGCACTGAGCGTGGGCGGGGCCCAGCGGGAGCAGGCTGCGGCCCGGCTGCACGAGGTGCTGCTGCGCGCCGCCCGGGCGGAAACCCGCCGCCGCAGCGGCCAGCTGCGGATTTCCGGCCCCGAACTGGATGACCTGGCGCACCAGGCCGCGGCGGACGCCGTCGTCGCCATCATCGCCAAGATCGGCGAGTTCCGCGGCGAGAGCCGGTTCACCACCTGGGCGTACAAGTTCGTCATCTTCGAGGTGTCCGCCAAGATCGGCAGGCACTTCTGGCGCCAGCCCCGGGTGCCGATGGAGGCCGCGGACTGGGAGCGGCTGCCGGACAGGTTCGGCCTGGACCCGGCCCGCGAGTCCGAATGGCGCGACCTGGCCGGGGCGCTCCGGCAGGCGGTCGAGGAGGAGCTGACGGAGCACCAGCGGCGGGTCTTCACCGCGATCGCGGTGAACGGCGTGCCGCTGGACGCGCTGGTCGCCGAGCTGGGATCCAGCCGCAACGCCATCTACAAGACGATGTTCGACGCACGGCGTAAGCTGCGGGCCCGCCTCGTCGCTAACGGATACCTGCCCGAGAACCGGTGAGGCGCTCATGAACAGCTGGTCGGAACTTGACCGCTTCCTGCGGACGGACCCCCGCGACGCGGGATGCGCCACGGCGATGGAACTGCTGCACGTCTACGCGGAACTCGCCGCCGACTCCTCCGCCGCGGAGCGCCGGTACCCGGAGGTGGCGGCGCACCTGCGGTCCTGCGGCCCGTGCGCCGAGGACCTCCAAGGGCTGCTCGCCGCCATCCGGGCGGATCTCGCGGAATCCTGACCGCACCGGAAAATTTCGCGGCGGGCGGTAAGCAACCCGCGCTCGCCCGTCACTAAGCCCTTGTCCGTACTAACCCATCAACGGAGGACAAGGACACGTGAAAAGCTCTGTTCGCCTCGCCGCGATCGGCGGCATCGCTACGGTCGCACGGCCTTGCTCACCGGGACCGTCGACGCGACGGCCACGCCCGACGGACAGTACCTGTATGTCCAGGCCGGCGCGAAGGGCATCGTCGATGAGTACCACGTCGGCCAGGACGGCTCGCTCACCGAGATCGGCTCGGTCACCGTTCCCGGTGCCGCCGGCGCAGAAGGCATCGCCGCTTCCTGACAGCCGCTGGCTGGGGCAGTCAGCCGCTGTCCGTTCGGGATGACGATCTCGATTTTTCCGAACGGACAGTGGCGGCTCCCCGGCCACCCCATGACTCCCATCACAAAGGAGACCGCCGTGACAACCGAATTCTCCGGCAAGACCGCGCTGATCACGGGCGCCGGGCGCGGCATCGGCCGCGCAGCCGCGCTCGGCCTGGCCTGCGCCGGCGCCAGCGTGATCCTGCTGGCCCGCTCCGACACGCAGCTAGCCGAGACCCGGGCCCTGCTGCTGGCCCGGGGTGCCGCGGCCGGGCAGATCCGCATCCTTCCCGCCGACCTCGGCGACGAGGACCAGCGCGTCCGCGCGGCCGGGGCCGCGCTCGCAGCCGGGCGCATCGACATCCTTATCAACAACGCGGCCACCGTCGAGCCGATCGGCGCCACCGCCGCCATCCCCGCTGCGGAGCTGCGCCGGGCCTTCGAGGTCAACGTCGTCGCGCCCGCCGCGCTGACCGCCGCCGTCCTGCCCGGCATGCTGGACGCCGGCTGGGGCCGCATCGTCAACGTCTCCAGCGGGATCGCCGCCCACCCGGATGCGATGGTCCGCTTCAACGCCTACGCCGCCACCAAGGCGGCGCTCGAGGCGCACACCGTTAACCTCGCCGCCGAGCTGCGCAGCACCGGAGTCACCGTCAACGCCTACCGGCCCGGCGGGGTGGACACCGCCATGCAGGCCTGGATCCGCCAGCAGGACCCCGAACAGGTCGGCACCGCGCTGCACGACCGGTTCAACCGCAGCTACGCCGACGGCGCCCTGATCACGCCCGAACGTTCCGCTGCGGCCCTGATCGGCTACCTCAGTGGAGACGACACCGGAGCCATCTGGGACGTCGGCGCCGCCCCCGTCCGGTCATGAATGTTGAATCACCCCGATCTTGTGATGACCCTTCACCTTCCTGACGGCAAGCCTCGAACGGGGAGCCGCTCACCTGCGCGAACGATCTGAGCAGGTCGCGGTAAGTCGGCAAGCGTCTGAACACGCTGGCTCCCCTTCTTGGCTCCCCAAGCCCCTCGTTCGAGGGGTCCTGCTCATGATCGAAATTATCCGCGTATACATGTTCTCGGCCAGTCCGGCGAAGCCGCCTGCGGAACCACAGAGCGGAGATCTCACCGTGGACAAGGCCGATCCGCACATGGTCCGGCTGCGGGGGGGTCCCTGCGGGAAGTCGAAGAGGAAGCAGCGGCAGAAAGCACCACAGGGACCCTTTGGCTCCCGCGACTGGGCGTACCGAACGACGAACACGCTGCTGATCTACGTGCTGACCACGTACGCCCAACCGGAAAGTGCTGGCACCGAGCCGAGGCAGGATCCACGCCGTGCCCAGCTACATCACAGGCCCCTGGCTTTTGCCTGCAGCTCTGCGATCTGATTGCGGGCCGCGGCGACGAGTTCGTCATTGGTGTTCGCGTGACCGCCCAGATCTTTCTCCGACTCCCTGCCGGTAACCGACAGCACTCGCAGCCGTGCCGACCTGGCTTGCCGCGCCGCCTCGGCCAGCAGGACGGTCTTGCCCATGCCCGGGTCACCGAGCAGCACCAGCACCCGGCTTTCCGCGGGGGGCGGATCCACAAGCCCGCGCAACCGGGACAGCTCATTGTCTCGGCCGATCAGGTCGCTGCCGCTGGCCAATCCGCAGATCCCCTCGCGCCATCCCGGACCCACTATAGGCAAGCCGAGCTGCGTTTCCAGCAGGCGGAGTGCAGTCAGGTTGCCGATACCGCGCGCCTTTCCCGCGGCGCAGGATACCGCTATGGATGACTCGTGCTCGGCACCACGGCCCGTGGCGGCGTGGTGTCCTATGTAACGGTTGGCAAGGAGAACTCCGCCGCCATCCGGATCTACTACGAGGACCACGGGCAGGGCGCCCCGGTGGTGCTCGTCCACGGTTTCCTGCTGGACGGGCATTCGTGGGAGAAGCAGGAAACGGTCCTGCTGGCCGCCGGGTACCGCGTGATCACCTACGACCGGCGGGGCTGCGGCGCGTCAAGCCGGCCGAGCGTGGGTTACGACTACGACACGCTCGCCGCTGACCTCGCGGTGCTGCTGGACCAGCTTGACCTGCGTGAGGTGGTACTGGCCGGTTTCTGCGCGGGGACCGGGGAGGTGACCCGCTACCTGGGAACCTACGGCCACCGACGGGTGCGTGCCGCCGTGCTGCTGGCCCCGCTGCCGCCCTTTCTGCGGTGCGCTGGGGACAACCCCGGCGGGGTTGACCGCGGCGTCCTTAACGAGTTCATCAGCCAGATCATCGGCGACCGGCCGGCTGCGACCAAGACATTCCTGGACCGGTCCTACAACATTGACCTGCTCGGCGGAGTCCGGGTCAGCGATCAGGCGTGGCAGAACAGCTTCCATGTCGCCATCGCGGCATCCGCGGCGGCCGTGGCTGGCTGCGCCGCCGCGTGACTGGAGGATTTTCGCGGTGGTCTGGCCCGAATCACCGTCCCGGTGCTGGTCGTGCAGGGCGCCCAGGACAGGATCATGCCTCCCGAGGTCACCGGGAGCCGGTTGCCTGGGCTGCTTCGCAGCGCCCGGCACGTGGTGATTCCGGACGGCCCGCACGCAATTATCTGGACGCATGCGGACGAGGTCAACCACGCCCTTCTGGGTTTCATCGGCGGCCCAGTACCGCCGCGATAGGGGTGTGAACCGCCGACACCCGGCTGGGTTGCCTTCGGCGAGGCAGATCACGGCGCAGCCAAATCACCATGATCCGGTGACGACCTCTCACCTGTCTGGCGGCAAGCCTGGATACGTCGCGAAAGCTCGCACGGCCGGCAGCGGATGTGCCCGAGATCCAAGGGAGGCACGGTGACATCACCAGCCTCCGGCGCTAGCAGCGCCCCCAGCTCTGCCCGACTACGCGCCAGTCCCGCGGTCAGCGCTCGGCCCAGCCCTGAACGACCAGGGATACTACGTCGGACGTGTCGAGCGGAACCTCAACCGGGTCACCGACCGCACCTGCCAGTCGGTGTTCCTGACCGCCCGGGACGGCGTCGCGCTGTTCGAACGCGCCCCGGCCATCGGCCACAACCTGCGGCGGGCCGTCGACGAGATCGCCGCGGATATTGAGATCTTTCACCACCAGCACCGCATTCGTGGTCCTGTAATCCATCCGCCTCGACGTCGGACCCCTGACGAGGCGCTAACGGGACTTGGACGGCGTTCACGCCTGACCCAGGAACTAGCGGTTCTCTTACCGCGCATTCAAAAGGAGGACGACAATGACAAACCCCGCTCGGCCCGGTGGCCCCGCCGTCGATCCACGTCACCTGCTGGTCATCGAGCCGGCCCCGGCCTCGGCGGTGCTATCGCCTACCGGTTCGCACAAGGCGGCTACCACCTCACGCTCCTGGCCCGCCGCACGGACGGGCTGGCCAAACTGGCCAGCGACCTAGCCGACGCGGGCGCTGCCGCCGGCACCGTGGCCGCGGATGCCAGCGATGCTGAGGGCCTGCGCGCCACCCTAACCTCGCTGTATGCGAGCACCGGCGCGCCCGGGGTCCTGGTCTACAACGCATCGATGCTGGCGCCGGACTCGCTGCTGAGCAGCGACGTCGCCCACCTGCACCAGGCCTACGACGTCGATGTCGTCGGGGCCATCGTGGCCACGCAGGTCGCTGCCCCGGCGATGCGGGCCGCCGGAGGCGGGACCATCCTGTTCACCGGCGGCGGCTGGGCTGATCACCCGGTCCCGGCCTGGGGCACCGTCTCGCTCGGCAAGGTGGCGTTGCGGTCGGCGGCGACCATGCTCGGTGCCGACCTGGCGGGCGACGGCATACGCGTCGCCAGCATCACCATCGCCGGGCAGATCCAACCGGGCACACCGTTCGGTCCGGACCGGATTGCAGAGAAGTACTGGTCGGTCGTGCAATCAGACGGCACCTGGCAAAGCGAATTCCGCTTCGACGGAACATGAACCCGATCGAATCTACGTTCGCCACGGTAAGGCACCGGACCAAGGTCACCAAGGGACCCGGCTCCCGAGCCGCCGGGCTCGCCATGGCCTTCAAGCTGATCGAGTCAGCCCAGGACCGCTGGCGCGCCGTCAACGCGCCGCACCTCGTGGCCCTAGTCCGCACCGGCAAGACCTTCATCAACGGCAAACTCGTCGAACGACCTGACGAGGACGCCCCACTCGCCGCCGCCTAAAAGATCTTGATCCACAGGTCTTGACAATAACTCCTCGATCTGCAGCCGGCCTTTCTTGCCGTCGCGGGAGTAGCCGCGGGCGGCCAGCGGGCACCGCGTGCCTTCCAGCCAGGAGGACGACAGGTCGAACAGCGCCATCCGCGCCGGGTTCGGCTCCGGCGCCAGGTGGCGGCGGGCCAGCTTCGCCTCGATGTCGTTCTGCTGGCCGGCCAGCCAGTCCATCGCGGCGTAGATGTCATCGGTGCTGGCATCGGCCACTCCCAGGTCGGCGCCCAGTAGTACAGTCACGGTTTTCCGATCGGTGATCGCGTTGCCGCGCAGCGTGACGTGAGGTTCCTAGGCCGCTGGTTACATTGCGTCACCTCCTTTCGTCTGGCGGGGGTCAGGTGATGCCGGGCAGGAGGCGGCTGCTGTAGTGGTGCCAGCGGGCTCTGGCCTGGTGGCGCCGGCGGCGGGCGGACCAGCGCAGCGCGAAGGCGAGCCGGGCCTGGTCGATGAGGCCGGCGATGTACTGTGCCGCCAGGTGCGCGAGCCGGTTTGCCTCGGCGACGGATAGCTTGATGGCGCTGATCGCCGGGGGGCAGGGCAGCCCGCCGCGGGCGGGCACCGGCGCATCGCCGAGGGGTATCAGCAGGTCAGCGTCGTCGATTGGGTTCGCGTCGCTGCCACTGTCAGTGTCGCCGGAGCTGGTGTCCGGCCCGGGTCCGGCCTCTGCCAGGCTGGCCGGCGGGCGGGACCGGGGGCAGGGTGATCTGGCCGGTCAGGGCGTTGCGGATGGCGGTGTTGCGGAGCTGGGCGAGGGCGGACAGGGCGGTGTCCGGCAGATCCCGTCGTAGCTGCGGACCTGGCACTGGTCCCAGCCGAGGACGTCTTTTCCCGTTTTGAACGTTTCTTCCGCCGGCCAGCGCCGCCCGGCGATGGTGACGAAGCAGGTCAGGGTCGCGGGCCTGTCCTCAGGGGCGTAGCACAGGTAGAACGTGTACTGATCGGGGCGGGAGATCAGCCGCCGGATCAGCAGGGACTCCCGCGGGTCCGCGGTCGCCGCCAGCGACCAGTCACTGTACCGGGGGCCCTTGGAGCCGTTGCCGCAGGACCGCCGTTCGAAGACCGCGTCCGCGACGGCCTCTTCGGCGGTGATGGCGGTGCCAGCCGGGGTGGTGACGGTGAAGTTGCAGGGCACGGTGAACACCGACGCGATCCGGGCTTTCTTGCACGCTTCCCGCAGCTTGCTGCTGCGGCCGTACACTTCGTCGGCGGCGGCCCACCGCAGCGGCAGCCCCGCCGTGACCAGCCGTTCCAGCTGCTTGATCGCGAGCTGCGGCTTGGTGGCGAACTCCAGGTCGTCCGGGATCCCGGCCTCGCGGCGGCGGGGCATGTCCTTGGCCCAGCGTTCGGGCATGTACACGTCGAAGTCGGCCCAGGCCTGCCCGCCCGGGGTGACGTAGGCGGAGAACACGGTGGTCACGCAGTTCTCCACCGAGTTCGTGACCCCGGCGTGCTGCGGTGCCACGCACGCGGTGAAGTCCCCCGCCTTCAGGTCCGCGGTCTCGTCGATCGCGATCCCCGGCCCGGTCAGGTCCGCCCCGTCACCCGGCAGCCACGCCGCCGCCAGCGCGGGCAGCCCGGCCCGCAGGTCCTTCCAGTCCCACACGTAGCTGCCGAGCAGCCCCTGCATCCGGTGCCAGCCCTCATGCCCGGCCGCCTCGGCGATCGCCCAGCAGTTCGCCCGGGTGCCCGGCGACAGCGCGACCGCGTAAGCGAACGCCACCTCCACGCTGCGGCGCTGCGCCATCACCCGGCCCAGAAGGCGCTTGACCTGGGCATCAACCTGCGCCGCGCAGTCCGCGACATCCTCTATCCTGGCCGGCACGGCCGTGTCTGTGTTGTTGGTTTCCACAAAGCAAGCAACGCGACACGGCCGCCTCAAGATACACGAGTGCAATTCCGGTTAACCCCTGTCGCAGGACTCCCGGGAGCCGCGGCAGAACCAGCCACGCAGCGTGACCGAGGTCGCGGGTCAGCCTCCGCCAGCCTGAGACGGCCGGTAACAAATCGAACCTGCGTCACCGCTCAGCGTGAAACAGGAACTGTAAT
>CAVYVO010000017.1:0-49931 GCA_963771985.1 uncultured Actinomycetota bacterium
AGCAGTCTGGTGGCGATGGGTTTCCACGGGCCGGGGCCGGGCGGTATCTTGATGCGGCTCAGGGCGGTCATGAGTTCGGTCACCGGGTCGATGTCGGGTGATCCTGGCTGGTAGTTCGCTTTGCGGCCGTCGATGTGCTCGAAGGCGTTGACGTTCCACCCGTCTTCGTCGAATTGCCGAGCAGTTCGGGTGACAGGCCCTTGGCGAGCGGCGCGGCGGCGGCTTCGCGGGCCTGGGTGACGATCAGCCGGTGACCGGAGGGGAGTCCCTTGACGAACACCTTTCCGTTGCGCGTGTTCAGGACGGCGGCGAGCGGGGAGTTCTGGCCGTCCGTGGCGGCGCGGCCGGAGATGACCGGCCCGGTTCGGGCGCTGATCGCGTCCTTGAGCGAGGCGGGCAGGTCGTCCCACGGGATGCGTTGTTCCAACGGTGGTCCTTGCCGGTCGGGCGGGCGGCCGGGACAGTTCCCGGGCCGCCGCATCGGGTGGTTATTAGTAAATGGCGTCGCTGGATGCGCTGCACGAGCACATGACCATCAGCTTGTCGGTGTCGGTGGCGAGTTCCACGGCGTCCGGGTCCAGCGTGTCAGGTGCGGGCGGGGCCGGGAGCAGTTCGACGGCAACGGGGGTCATTGGCTTACCTCCCTCCGGTGGGGCTGGCGGTGATCGGGCTGCTACTGCCGTGCTGGCAGTAGGTTTCGAGCGGGGCGTTCGCCTGGCGGTAGAGGGTGGCCAGGGGCATGCACGTCCCGCATGTTTTCTGGAGGGTGCAGCCTGTGCAGCCGCCGTGCCGGGTGGTCATCCGGTCGCCGATGGCGGCTAGCTTCCGCAGTCCTTCCGCGCCTTCGGTCATGAGGTCGACCTGTTCCTGTCGGCCGACTTTGCAGATGGACGCCTTGCCGTGGGGGTCGGCGTGGAAGTGGGTGATTCCGGCGTTGCACCCGGTGTAGGGGGTGTGGCGTTTCATGACCTCGCGGGCCTGGCTGGGCAGTACCTCGCCGGTGCCGTGGTAGGTGGGGGTGATGTTGGTGTACTCGAACGCGGGGATGCCGTAACGGGCGGCGAGGGCCTGCATGGCGTCGCGCTCGTGGACGTTGCGGTTGGACACGATGCAGTTGATCCGCATGGTCAGCCCGGCGTCGCGGGCGGCGTCCAGGCCGCGCATGAACCGCTTGAACGCGCCCCGGCTGCGGGTCATCGCGTCGTAGGACTCTTCGGTGGCCCCGTACAGGCTGAGCGTTATCCGGTAGGGCCGGTAGGCGGTCAGCAGCTCGATCGTCCGGGGCTGGTGGAGGCGTGACCCGTTGGAGGAGACCTGGATCATCATCCCGAGAGCGTAGGCGTAGGCGAGTGTTTCGGGGAACAGGGCGTCGACCAGCGGTTCGCCCCCGGTGAGCTGGAGCCACAGGACGCCAGCCTCGGCCATGACGTCCAGCAGCCGCTGCCGACCGGGCCATTCCATGCCGTCGAACACCTTCTCGCCCAGGTAGCAGTGCTCACAGTCGTAGTTGCAGCCGAGGTTGAGTTCGTAGCTGGCGCGGGCGTACCCGTAGGGGGTCTCCGGGCGGACCATGACC
Organism: uncultured Actinomycetota bacterium; assembly: GCA_963771985.1. Lineage (GTDB taxonomy): Bacteria > Actinomycetota > Actinomycetes > Streptosporangiales > Streptosporangiaceae > Trebonia. The sequence continues at coordinate 1,577 of CAVYVO010000017.1, forward strand.
GCCCCGGCGGTGGTGAGGCCGGTCACGTCCTGGTCCCACTGGGCGCGGGCGGCGGCGGCCAGCCAGCCGGGGACGGGGGCGGCGGGGGCGGCGTCCCGCAGTTCGGCGTACTTGTTGACGCCGATCTTGATTCCTCCCTCGCGGCCGGGGCTGACGACCAGGTGGCCGCCGGGATAGGGGCTGGCGATGAGTTGGTGAGGCACGGTCATGACGCGGGCCTTTCGGGTCGGGTGTGCGTCGCGTTCCCCGGTGGCGCGGGCCGGGGTGCCACGGTAAGGGGGCGGGCGCTGTGCGGCGGGGTGCCCGCCGGGGCGGGGGTTCGCACAGCGCCCGGTCTGGGGGGTCAGGCGTCGTCGGAGAGGTCGCAGTCCTCGCACCATGTGGACATGCCGTTGGTTTTCATGTTGGCGTGCTGGCATCCGGTGTTGTCGGTCTCGTCGGTGGCGGCCTCGGGCTCGTATCCCTCGGGTAGCTCGCTGTCGTCTCCTGCGAAGAACTTCGCCCAGCTAGGCACGGTTCTCCTTGTCGTCGTACCTGGATTCGAGGTCGTCCATCATGGTCGCGCCCCACGGGTGCAGGGTGGGGGACCGTCCGGGTTCCCTGACCTGCCAGAGGTTCTGTCCGGGCGGGAGGGATATGTGTACCTCGGGGTGGCGCTGGCGGAAGGCGTCGATGCGGTCGGTGAGCTTCACTTGCGGGGCTGGGCCTTCCGGCTGGCGGCCTGCTTGGTGCGGCGGGTGATTTCCGCCGCGAACAGCCCGAAGGCGGCTGCTATGTTCGCGCGCCTGGGCTCGCCGGGGGCGGCGTGCTTGAGGCGGTTGCGGAGCTTGTCGCGGGCCGCGATGAGCTGCGCGTCGTTGAGGCGTTCCAGCGGGTTGACGGTGTGGCCGCTGGCTTGGGGGGTCCGGGTCGGGAGGGCGGCGGGGGCCGGGGCGCTGGGGCGGTCGTTCATGCCGCGTGCTGCCACGGGCGGGGGTGCTGTAGCTCGTGGGCGTGCTTTGCGTAGACCGCGCGCATGGCTTCGCGGTGCTTGCTTATCAGGTCGCCGACCGGGCTTGGCCGTGCCGGGCGGGGCTGGGGGCGGGTCGGCGGCTGCATGTGCTGATTGGGGGTGGTCACGGCCTTTCCTCCTGGTCCTGTGGTAGCGGGGCGTGCGTAAAGAGTGGCCCAGCGACGATACGCATACCTGTGTACGACCGACAGGCTTTCAGTTACAGGGCGTACATTGGGAGTGTGGGCGCGTGGGTACCCGAGAATGCACCCACACCCACAGCATGCAGACCCCGGCGCGATTGGGCCTCCGTTGGCGGACTTCACCGAGCAGGCGCGTACGCTCATGGCGGCGCGCGGGTACAGCGTGCGCAGGCTTGCCCGCGAGATTCCCTGTGATCCCTCTGACCTGTCCAAGGTGCTTCGCGGCCTGAAGTCTCCCTCTCCGCTGATCAGGCAGCGTATGGATGTGATCCTTGGTGCTGGTGGCACGATCCGTGACTCTGAGGCGCGCTCCGCATCGCGTCCCGGCGTGCTGCGGCGTCGGCTGACGGGCGCTGACGCGGACGCGGTGCTTGCCAGCCTGGCGGCGTTCCGGGGGATCGACAACGTGAACGGCGGGGGGCACGCGCATTCCCTTGCCGCTGCGTACCTGGACAGGTCCGTTACGCCCATGCTGCGGGAGGGCAGTTATTCCGAGGCGGACGGGCGGGCGCTGTTCGGCGCTGCGGCTCAGGTGGCTCACCTGGCCGCTTGGAGTGCTTACGACAACGGGGATGCCCGGAATGCTGAGAAGTACCTGGCCCATGCCCTGGAACTGGCGACGGCGGGCGGCGACGGTGCTTTTACGGGTGAGGTGCTGGCTGCCCGGTCGCACCGGGCGGTTCACTTGGGCTTGCCTGGCCGTGCTGTCGAGCTGGCCAGGGCGGCGCGTCACGCGGCGGGTGAGGCGGGCGTGCCGGTGCTCGCGGCTGAGGCGTGGGAACTGGAGGCTAACGGACTGGCGCTTACCGGGGACCGGAAGGCTTGCGCGCTGGCGCTGGCTGAGTGCGAGCGTCAGTTTGCCCGCGCGGACGCGGGTAGTACGCCGTCGTGGCTGAGCTACTTTGACGCGGCGTACCTGGCGGCGCGGGTCGCTCACACCTTGCGCGATCTCGGGGACTGGGAGGCGGCTAGGGATCATGCGGTGCTTGCCAGTGCGCTTGCCCCTGGCATGGCCCGTGCCCGTGTCTTCAACATGCTTGTGCTCGCGTCGGCGTGGGTGGCCGATGACCGGGATGCGGCGATCGGGGCGGGCCGTGAGGCGCTGGCGCTGACAGGCGGGATGCAGTCGGGCCGTGTCGCGGTCTACGCTCGTGACTTGCGCCGCAGACTGCGCCGCAGGCACGGCAGCGGTGACGCCGCTGTTGCCGAGTTCGATGAGGAATGCCGCGTACTGCTAGGGAGCTGAGAGTTGCCCACGATCTACCACCTGACTACCGCCGCCGACTGGGAAGCCGGGAAGGCCGCCGGGGCGTACACGACATCAACGCGCGGGAAGACGCTCGAAGATGTCGGGTTCCTCCACGGGTCGCAGCCTCAGCAGGTCGCCCCGGTCGCTAACTGGCTCTACAAGGACACCGGGGAGTCGCTGGTGGTCCTGGTAATCGACACGGACCTGCTTACGTCGCGGTGGCAGTACGACGAGGTACCGGGTCAGCCGGACCCGTTCCCGCACATCTACGGCCCGCTGAACCCTGATGCGGTAACCGCCGTCGCTCCCTTGGAGCCGGGGCCGGGCGGTGAGTTCACCTTCGAACCACCGGCGGCCGGGTAGCGGCGCTGGCGGGTTCCAGCCGGGGCGGTGTCCGGGTCGCGCGTTCTTTGCGCGTTCCCGGTGCCGCCCCGGCTCCGTTTTACGCGTGCTTTTTGTTGTCAGGGTCACCGTTGACGGTTTTGCCTTTGACCTTGGGGAGGTCAGGAAGGGGGGCGAGGGGGAAACCTAGGAACCGGGCCGTGATTTTCCGGGGCCGGGGGGGTTCCTGGGTTTCCCCCATTCTTTTGACTTTGACTTTGATCTTGACTTTGATTTTGACTTTGCTTTTGTTGTGGTGGCTTGTAGTGGAATAAAACTTTCACTCAGGCAAACGGAGAGCGTCTGAGTGAAAGTTTTCTGGAACGGAGAGCCGCCACAACAAACCCCTGCGGAGCAGGGGTTTTCCCGCGCTGGGGGGCGAGCAGGGGCCGGACGCGGGATACGGGCGCTGTGCGGGGCCTGTACGGGTCGGCGTCCGGGGCCTGTGCGGGCGCTGCGCGGGTCATCGCGGGGGCCTGGTGTCGTTCCTTGGCGGATCGGAAGGCCGTTGGGCAGGGGCAAGGATAGCCAAGCGTGGAGAGACGGAAATGCAATAGAGTGCCGGATGTTTCACTGGCCTTATTTCCAGCGTCGCTTCTCTCCTTGTCTAGCCAGACCGCGCCTTACCCGTAGGATATAGTTCCTCGCAGAGAAAGCCGCAAGGGGCGAGGATGAGCGATCAGCCAATATTCAGAAGCATGAGGGCGCGGTACAGAGGGGAGTTCTCTCCGCAATTCTACGGGGGATCGTTTTGGTACTTGCTGAGGAGGGAGTATTTTCTAAAGTCGCTATCACATGAGACTAAAAAGAAGTACGGGCACACCTTAACCGTGCTTGAGCGGCGCGGCGTAAAGCGCGACAAATTTCCTCCGAATGTAATGACCGGCCTCCGGCACTATTCGGTGCTATACGGAAGAATCCAGTGCCTGGAAAGCCTCGTCTTCGGGCCTCTAGCGACGTTCGCGGGACTCATTGCCCTTACCGCGTTCATCGTCGCATCTATCGACCTGGCAAACCGCGAGAACATACCCGATCCGATGATATGGGTCCTCTTCGCTTTCGTGACTGACGTGGCAGCCTGCGGCGGCTTCTTCTATGTGCTTCACGGTAAGGCCGCGCTCCCGTCGTTCCTTCTGTCCCCTTTCCTCATGACCGCTGCGGCGCTCTCGCTCGAAGATTCACTGAACAGGCACCCGTGGCTTGCCGTAATAAGCGAAGCATCGAAAGACAAGAATATCAGGACATTCTCATACTCCCTGTATATCGCCTCCCTGGGCATGGTCGTGCTAATGATCATGACTTCAATACTGGTACTTGCCGATACAGCGATAATGGGGCGCCATCGCAAGCGCTATGCGCACGTCGTGCTTCTCGACCTGCTTGTCCAGGCGAGGCGCGCGCTGATAGAACCTGATGCGCGCATGAGTGATCCTTCGTTCAAGAACTACGTGTCATGGATGCTCGAAAGATCGGCAATTAAGGCAGAGGCAAGCCTGCCGCGATCTATAGCTCTTAGAACCCCCGGCCTGCTAGGAGAGATCCAAGAAAACATGCGCCGTGTGGCGGCAGAATTGCGCGCCATGCAGCTTCAGCTAGCCTTGTCTGACTACAGCACGATGGATAAGATCCGGGACGAGGTGACGGAATTCATCTACGCGCTAGCCTCGGGAAACTATGCTCTTCTCCCCGCCGCAGCACCAGGACTTGTCCCCGCAAAAAAGAGAAAGGTAGCGGCTGTCGCCAGAGACCTGGCCATTGCGGTCACGCCGCTTGCAGCGCTGGCAGCATCACGGTACCTGGGATTGACCGTCACTCCCGGAATCTGGAACTGGGCGGTCGTTTTCTCGGTTGCCTGGGCCTCAGTAACCGTAATTGCAGTTCTTGACCCGCTTTACAAATCAAAGATCTCAGACATCCGCGACATCATATCAATGATCAGAAATAACGGCCAGTGAGACTCCTGGGGCCGTGGGGCGACGATTAAGTGAAGCATGGTGAAAGCGGGGCGTGCCGCGGGGCCGGGTTCGCCCCGCGGCACGCGGCGCGGCGGACGTGTTGAATAGCGCGGTGAGGGCCGCCCGTCTTTTGGAGTGAGAGCGCTTTAGCGCGCCGTTCTTAAGCCTTTGAACTGGCTTTTGAACTGGCTCTTGACTTGGCCCTTGGCCTTTGACTTGAGCCTTTGACCTGGCCTTTCGCGCCGGTTTGTGGCGCTGCCACGGCGTAGCCGGGGCGGGGCGGCGGGCGGGGGATCGCGGGACGGCGTGCGGGGGTGCCTTCCGTCCCGGCCCGCGCGGGCTTCGGCCACCGAAGGCTCTTGAACTGCCGTGCGCGGGTTGTGCGCGCGGTCGGGCGGCGGGCGGGGGCGGTGGGTCGGCGGGGGCACTTCCGTCCCGGCCCCCGGCTCACGCGCTGCCGGGGGCCTGGCCCTGGTGCCCGGTGCGGCTAGGCGACTCGCAGCAAACGCGCTGCCTTCGCCTCGGCCTTCGGTGCGGCCTTCGGCTTGCCGCTGGCCTTCGGGGTCGCCCATCGGGCGTTCATGAACGCGCCGATGCGCTGCTCGGCGTCCTTGCTGGCGTGAATGTAGAAACGAAGCGTCGTCTCTATGCTGTCGTGGCCTAGTACCCGGCTGATGTTGGGGAGTTCGCGCGGGTCGGCTTCTAGTGCCTCGGTGGCGAACTGGTGGCGCAACGAATGGGTGTGCGCTCCCTCGATGCCCAGATAGCTCATGATCTCGTCAAAGCGGTGCTGTGCGGTGCTGTAGGGCATGTACGGGGTGCGCAAGCCGGGGCAAAGCGGGCCGTCCGGCATCGCCTGCACCATGTCCCACACCATGTCAGGGACCGGAACGTCCCTGAACTGCCCGGCCTGCCGGTGCTTCAACGGCTCAAGAACTTTCCCGTTCTCCGACGCTTGCCAGCAAAGATGCAGGTAGCGGGTTCCGTCGTCGCGCGTCGTGAAATCGGCCTTGCGTACGCCTAGCGCTTCCCTGATGCGCAGGCCCATCGTGCGCTGTAGCCATGGCGCGATGCCCAGACCGGGGCTGGTCCGGGTGTAGGCGCGTCCTAGCTTGTCGGTGCCCGCGCGGGTGATCCCCTCGGCCAGTGCCCTTACCTCGTCGTCGGTGAGGCGGACTAGCGGCCGGTTCTCCTTCTCGTACTGCTCGGCCGTGATGACACGCGGGCCTAGCTCGATGCTCACCGTGTGGCGCGGTATGACGCCCTGGCGAACCATCTCGTCAAGCGTGCCCGTGATAATCCGCTTGATATTCCCCCGGTAGTCGTCGTGATAGTGCGCAAGCGTCACGTTAAGAAGCGTGTTGAAATCGTCGTGCATCCTGGCGGCCTGGATGACGCTTACGCCTTCCAAGAGCTTCGTTACCGCGCGGTTGCCGAAATTCCCCTTATAGGTGGCCTTGCTGGCGGCCTTCGCCTTGGCGAGTCCGTTAACGAACTTGATGCACTCGGGCGCGAACGGCCGGTTTCCGGCTGCGGGGTCAACGAACAGTGATCCCTGGGCCTTCTTGTCCGCAGACAGGTTGAGCTGGAACGTCTCCGCGTCGGTGAAGGCGGCGAACGACTTCTCACGCTGGCGGGAGTTAACCGAGTAGCGGACGGTCCACTTATGAGGGCACGTCTCCACCTGGGCGGGCTCGCACGTGTGCTGACACGTCCCGTTCGCGCACTGCTTATTGGAATCGGGGCGGTGGCCGGTGCGGTCGCACTTCTTCACGATCACCGCTTGAATAAGCGAGTTCGGGGCGGTTGCCGTCGCTTTGGCCATTTCCTGACTCCTGACTATTGCCTGACTCCGGAAGGGTAAACAGGCCATTGACCTGCTGTAATTCCCATTCTTCCGGAAATGACCACTTCGCCGCCGACCGGGCCGTCGCCGAGCAGGTCGCCGCCGCGTACCCGGACATCCGGGCCGCGGTCCGCGCGCAGCGGGCGTTCCTGGCCAGGGCGGTCTACTTCCTGGTCACAGAGGCGGGCATCCGGCAGTTCCTGGACATCGGGACCGGGCTGCCCTCGGCGGACAACACGCACCAGGTCGCTCAGAAGGCGGCGCCGCAGTCGCGGGTGGTGTACGTGGACAATGACCCGATCGTGCTGGCCCATGCCCGGGCCCTGCTGACCAGCAGCCCGGAGGGGGCGACCGCCTACATCGACGCCGATCTGCGCGACACCGGCACGATCCTGGAGCGGGCGGCGGGCGTGCTGGACTTCGGACAGCCGGTCGCGGTCATGCTGCTGGGGATCTTGCAGGGGATTCCCGACCGGGAAGAGCCGGGCGCGATCGTCGCCCGGCTGATGGATGCCGTGCCGCCGGGCAGTTACCTGGCCATCTCCCAGATCGCGAGCGACGTCGTCGCCGACGAGGTGGCCGAGGGCGTGCAGCGGTACAACGAGCAGGCCGCTGTCCCGGTCGCGGCGCGCACGCACGCCGAGGTCTGCCGGTTCTTCGCGGGCTTGGAGCTGGTCAAGCCCGGTGTCGTGCCGGTGCAGCGGTGGCGACCCGGGGCCGAGGACCCGGGCACCGGCCGCGACCTGGCCATTTATGCCGGAGTCGGCCAGAAACCGTAACCTCAGGACGATACGCCTGCCGCTGGAAGACCTGGCGCACCTGGCGCAGAAGATCCACGAGACCTGGGAAGCCCAGCACCCCTACCCCGACGACGACGGCCATGGCACCGGGGATGAGGACGGATCCGAGGACCGGTACCTGCGCCTCGGCGCCACCCTGGACGGCGTCGGCAAGGTCAACGGGGACCTGACCGCCGGCTGCACGGCGGAGCCCGCAGCCCCCAAGGCGACATCCTCAGAAGCCACAGCCCGCCCTCCCCCCACGCGGGCTAATCGCCCCCACAGACTTCTGGACCACCCAGAAGAAGGCGGGCAGCCGCGGTGCGCCAACACCGCGGCGACCATAGGTAACCCCGTAGGCGCCTGACGCACTGGAACGCCCGCCTCCACTATTCGGTCTTGCTAAGTACCAGTAGCTAGCGTTACTATATACCTGTAGTCAGTAAGACTGAGTAGCTGTGGGAGGAGGGGCTCCATGGCCAAGCTGGTGACGGAGATGCTCAAGGGGACGCTGGAGGGCATCGTTCTGGCGATCTTGTCCGGCCGACCCGCGTACGGCTACGAGATCACGGCCTGGCTGCGGGAGCAGGGCTTCTCCGACATCGCCGAAGGGACCGTCTACGCGCTGCTGATCAGGGTCGAGCAGCGCGGCCTCGTCGACGTGGAGAAGGTCCCCTCCGAGAAGGGTCCGCCGCGCAAGGTGTACTCCCTCAACGCGCAGGGACGCGAGTATCTCGAGGAGTTCTGGCGGACCTGGACCTTCCTCGCGCAGCGGCTCGAACAGCTCCACAAAGGAGGCAGATGACCATGTCCGACACTGAAAAGGGCGGCCTCATCTCAAAGGTGATCGGCGACAAGCGGCGGTGGCGGCAGTACAAGGCGCGCGTGCGGCAGCTTCCGCCGAACTACCGCGCGGCGGTCGACGCGATCGAGCGGTACCTGATGCACTTCGGGCCGATGGACGGCGACAGCGCGTCCTCGCTGTTCGAGGATGTCGCCGATCTGTTCGAACGGGCCGCGGCGGACGGGACGCCGATCCGCGAGATCGTCGGGGAGGACCCGGTGGAGTTCGTGGATGCGCTGATCCGGAACTACTCGAGGGGCGGGTATGTCACCCGGGAGCGGGAACGGCTGATCAGCGCCATCGACCGCGCCGCCGGAGAAGACGCCGGGAAAGAAAACGGGACCGCCGGATGACGACGCAGCAAGCCCCGGCGATCCGCGTGCAGGGCCTGGAGAAGTCGTACAAGGAACTGCACGTGCTGCGCGGCGTGGACTTCGACGTGGCGCGGGGCAGCATCTTCGCCCTGCTCGGCTCCAACGGCGCGGGCAAGACCACGACCGTGAATATCCTGTCCACGCTGCTCAAGGCCGACGCGGGGACGGCCACCGTCAACGGCTTCGACGTCGCCGCGCAGGCTGCGAGCGTGCGGGAGTCCATCAGCCTCACCGGGCAGTTCGCGGCCGTGGACGAGACCCTCACCGGGCGGGAGAACCTGGTGCTGATCGCCCGGCTGCGGCACCTGAAGGGCGCCGGCCAGATCGCCGACGGCCTGCTGGCCCGCTTCCAGCTCACCGACGCGGCGCAGCGGCGGGTATCGGCGTATTCCGGAGGCATGCGCCGCCGCCTGGACATCGCCATGAGCCTCATCGGGAACCCGCCGGTGATCTTCCTGGATGAGCCGACCACCGGACTCGACCCGGAGTCTCGCCTCGAAGTGTGGAACAGCGTCAGGGAACTCGCCGGGCAGGGCACGACGGTGCTGCTCTGCACGCAGTACCTGGACGAGGCCGAACAGCTCGCCGACCGGATCGCGATCCTGCACCAGGGGCGGATCATCGCGAACGGCACCCTCGCGGAGCTGAAGCAGCTCTTCCCGCCCACCCAGGTCGAGTACGTCGAAAAGCAGCCGAGCCTCGAAGACATCTTCCTCGCCATCATCGGCAGCGACGGTGATAAGGAGCAACGATGAACAAGCACTTCTTCGGCGACACCGCCGTCTTGACGGGCCGGTCCATGCGCCACATCACGCGCAGCCCGGACACCATCATCACGACCACGATCATGCCGATCGCCATGCTCCTGCTGTTCGTCTACGTGTTCGGCGGCGCGATCAGACACGGGTCGGGCTCGTATGTGACCTACCTGCTGCCCGGCATCCTGCTCATCACGATCGCCTCGGGCATCTCCTACACCGCGCTCCGGCTCTTCACGGATATGCAGGGCGGCATCTTCCAGCGATTCCAGTCCATGCCGATCGCACGGTCGTCCGTGCTGTGGTCGCACGTGCTGACCTCGCTGGCCGCCAACCTGATCTCGCTCCTGGTCGTCGTGCTCATCGCCGTCGCCATGGGCTTCCGCTCGGGGGCGGGAGCGCCGGCGTGGCTCGCGGTCGCCGGCATCCTGTTCCTATTCACCCTGGCGCTGACGTGGATCGCCGTCATCCCCGGCCTGTCCGCCAAGTCCGTGGACGGCGCGGCCGCCTTCGCCTACCCGCTCATTCTCCTGCCGTTCATCAGCTCGGCCTTCGTGCCCACCGCCACCATGCCCGGACCGGTGCGCGCCTTCGCCGACAACCAGCCCGTGACCTCCATCGTCAACACCATCCGCGACCTGCTCGCACAGCACCCAGCCAGCACCAGCATCTGGACCGCCCTCGCCTGGTGCGTCGGCCTCCTCATCGTCGCCTACGCCCTCGCCATGACCGCCTACCACCGCAAGACCGCCTAGCCCGGGCGCGACGGGAAGAAGACGGACTGGTCGTTCAGGGAAATCCAGGGCGGGGGAACGAGGGGGGCGCCGGCGATCACCACCTCAGCCGCTGCCCGCATCAGGTCAACCGAGTGGTCGCGGTGCCGGGCGAACGCGTCAGCGGTCATCCTGCCCAGCCGATTGCGATTGCACGCCATCGCGAGTTCGGTCGCGGCGAGCTGGTAGTCCGTCATCGCCCGTATCCCGGCGGCCCCCAGGTGCAGCCGGGCCCAGTGCCTGCCCAGGCGGCGCCGCTGCAGGCTCGCGAGCATCGTGATGTCGGCAGCGGTCACCACGGCCGGGTCCTTGTAGCCGGGCAGGAACTGCGCGACCATCCTGACGATACGCCGCCTGTCGGCGACCACCAGGATGACCACCACCACCAGAGCGGCGACCAGGATCAGGTAGGTGACGGCCAGGCGGCCCGGGCTGGCGGTCACCGCGTCGCTCCACAGTGTGTCGAGCGCGACGGCGGCCAGCCAGCCGGCGCCGATCGCCCAGTACCGCTCGGCTCCCGGGCGCGAAGCCGCGTACGCGACGCCGAGCCCGATCATGGCCGTCAGCGGCTCCCACAGCGGGCCGAACAGGCCCCGGCGCACGAACGTGGCGGCCAGCGCGCTGACGCCATGCCGTTCGGCCTGATCGTAGGCGTAGGCGTTGGCGATCAGCGCGAATCCGAGCCCGAGCATCGATGCGTACACCACGCCGCCGTGCGCGCCGTCGATCCCGGGGCGCCGCGTGGACAGCAGCGCCACCATGACGGCGGCCTTCAGCGTCTCGGCGACGATCGCACCGCCGACGGCGGCGCTGAGCGTGACCGCGACGGCGCGGCCGGCGTGCGGTCCCAGTTCAGGGCTCGTGATCACGCCGGTGTGCGCCGCGCGCCCGGCGAGCACGGTGATCGCGGCTATCCCGGCGCCTGTTCCGAACATGGCGGCGAGCAGCCCCCGTGGCTGCGGTCCGAGCCGGTCCAGGTACAAGATGGCCACCAGGACCAGCGGGACTGGTAGCAGGGCGAGGAACAGCCCGGTCAGCGCCGGAACCGGCCCGCCGTGGACGAACGCCACGAGCCCTGCCAGCGCGATCAGGCAGCAGGCCGTGAGCAGGGCGATGAAGGCGACCGGCGTGCGCCCGGTCCGGCGCCGGGCGGGCCGTGCTGCCATATCGGCAGCGTAGCCGGTCGCATACCCGCGGTGCCAGACGGACCTGGCCGTGCCGCTAGGCGGGCGGAACGGTCAGGCGAGAAGCCAGGCGATGGCCTCCGGGATGGAAGGGAACTGCGCCGGGACCGGGCCGCGCCCCGTGGTGACGGTGCCGCGAGTGACCCGGATCAAGCGGATGCCGTCCGGACGGACGACGTGCAGCAGCGCGGCGGCCGGACGTGCCGTGCCGCGCTGCCCCGCCGGGTCCGCGAAACCGTCGGCGTAGACCGATTCGGCGAGCGAGGTGAGGGCCTGCCACTGCCCCGGGGGTGGAGAGAGCCTGAAGTAGTGCACGCCCGCGTCGGCGACGGTCTGGCTCACCTCGATCGCGTCAAGCGCCGGCCCGTACAGGTACACGGTGACCCCGCCCGGCAGCCAGTTGCCTTTCTCGTCGGCGAGCAGGAAGAAAGCCCGCAGGCCGGTGCCGAGGCGCTTGGCCACCTCGGCGGCCATGCCGATGAGCGTTCCGTCGGAGGCGGCGAGGTCGCGGACGACCAGCGAGCGGCGTCCTCGGTAGGCGGCCTTGACGAGGCTATCGCGGTTTGTCTGGTTGACCGTGGGCAGCGGCGCGCGCCACGGCTCGGGAACGGTGACCGCGAGGGCGACGGCCTCGTCGTCGGTGAGCGCCAGCAGGTCCATTGTCGTCTCCATCACAGGTCTCCCCAGAGCGTCTTGCCTGCCTGCACCCAGAAGGCACCGGTCCCCATGGACTCGAAAACGGGCATGTAGTCCTGCTGGAAGTTGGAGCCGCTGAAGGGATTCGGCGTGTCCTTCCAGTCCAGGTTCGCGACTTGGTCAAGCAGCTTGACATCGACGCCGGCGAGATAGACCGCGGCGACGGCCTCGGGAGCAGCGACGGCGACGAGCTCGGGATCAGCGACCGCGAGGGCATCATCGGAGAAGAGCAGTGCAGGATCCTTGGTGGCGACAGCAGCGGCTATGTAGGGAGCAGCGGCCATGAGGCCGGAGGCGGTCTTCAGGCCGTCAGAGGCCCAATCGGCGTAGTCGTTGGCCGCCTTGGCGTAGTGACCCTCGATAAGGTCCTCATCGACGTGAAACGCGTCGTCTGCCGTGTGGTATGCGCTGATGGGCAGAGAAATCAGTCCCGCTCCCTGGAGCACGCCATCGGCGGGCGTCCCGCCCAGGAGCGTCGTCAAGCCCACGAGGCCGGCGCCCGTGAGCACATTCTCGAAGTCGCCGACCACGCGCTCGGCCGTCCAGCCGCCCTCCGCCGCGCTCGCGGACGTCTGCTGGTCGATGTTGTTGACGAGGTGCGTATGCAGGGCCGTCAGCGTGTCGTACGCGGCCAGGAGGGACGGCCGGTACTTGGTCTGCCAGTCCTGTTCGAAGACGGCGACCGTGGGACCGTGCCAGAACAGGGTGAGCTCCGCCACGACGCTTGTCATGGTGATCACCAGGCCATCCAGCGTCTGCGCGTCCTTGTCGATCTGCGCCGCCAGACCGCGTAGCTGATCAAGGTCCATGCCCTCGAAGGACATCGGCGTGATCCTTTCCCTTGGATCCTTCGAAATGCCAGCGTTCCGCGGTGCCGCCTGGGCGGGCGGCACCGCGGACCACTGGCGGTCATCGGCCTAGTACTGGCTGGACGCCGACTGCTGCGCTTGCAGGTTCGACTGCAGGTGATGCTGCAGCTGCTGAAGCCCGGTGTGCGCCTGGTTCAGCGCGCTCGCGAAGCTCGGCCACTGGCTGTGGAACTGGTTGGCATCCGGTCCCGACCAGCTCCCCTCGATCATCTGATACGCGCTATTGGTCGAGCCGATGACGCTTTCGAGCTCGCCGACCGCGTTGCTGATCGAGGACAGGGCGTTGCTGACCTGCTCGACATCCATGCCTTCCATTGCCATGTGATTTCTCCATTCATCTCAGTAGGTAATGCATCTCGGTTAATGCGGGGTTTTCATTCCGGCATCGCCACCTGCAGCAGGCGGACCCGGCCGCCCTCGACGAGCAGGCCCCGGCCCGGCGGGTAATCGGCGCGGCGGCTGCGGGGGAAGTCGGTCTTGTAGACCAGTGTCCCGTCGCCCTGTTCGGGCTGCAGCGCGAGGCCGGCGCGCGCGGACTTCACGGCGGTGAGAACCGGCCCGAACCCGGCGAGGGTAGAGGTCTCCGCCTCGGCGATCACCACATGCCCGAGCCTGGTGAGGGTCTTGATCATGGCGGCGAGTGGCGCGTCCGCCGGAGTGCTGAGGAACTCGTTGACCGCCTCGATCACCACCGCGTACCGCTGGCCGCCCTCGCCGCTGCTCGCGGCGGCCTGGTCGATTTTCGCCGCGGCCTCCGCCACCTCCGCCGGGTCGGTCGCGACCTGACGCCAGATGCTGAGGCTGGCCAACAGCGACCGCTTGCCACCGAAGAACACCGGCGCGATGCCCGGCGCGGCACGGTCAAGCGCGACGATCGCGGTGGCGGCCGCCGTGGTCCGGCCACTGGCCGGCGGCCCCGAGATGAGGAAGACGCCCTCTGGTTTGAAGCCGACCGCGCCGAGCGTGTCATCCGCTATGCCGATCGCCGGGCGGCCATCGGCCGTCGGCGGCAGGTCGCTCAGCCGGACGATTCCGGAGAGCTGCTCCACGCGCGGCGCATCCGATACCTGCTGCCGGTGCATCGCGGCGGCCAGCTGGCTGATCGCGCGGGCCTGCGCGGTGCTCCCTGTTGCCCCGCCGAACACGGCGACCTGAAACTCCGCCCGGCCGAGCAGTCCCCGGCCCGGCGGCGAGTCCAGAGTCAGTGCCCCGGCCTCGGCGCCCGCCATGAAGTAGTCGTTGTCATCGGCGAGCCGCAGCACCAGGCGCCGTTGCACCCGCGAGGAGAACCTTGACGGCACCGACGCCGGGCGGTCGGCGGTCAGGACGAGGTGAATGCCGACCTGACGGCCGTCGGCCGCCAGGCTGGCGAGCGCGTCGAACCACCGTCCGCCATCCGCCGACTCGTACTGCTGACGGAACGCGGCGAAGCCGTCGAGGAGGATGAGGATGCGCGGCTCTTCTGGCGCGCCGGCCAAGCGGCGGTACTCGGTGATGCCCCCTGCCCGCACCGCGGCGTAGCGGCGCGCCCGGTCATCGGCCGTCGCGAGCAGCGTCCGCATCAGCCGCCGCACCCGGTCGCCCTCGTCGGCGGCGATGACCGCGCCCACATGCGGCAGGTCGGCGAGCATGTCAAGGCCGCGCGACGAGAAGTCCAGGCAGTACACCTGGCAAGGGCCGCCCCGCGCGGTGAGCCCGGCGGCGATGGCCAGCGAGCGCAGCGCCGTCGACTTGCCCGCGCCTCCGGTGCCGAAGATCGCTAGGTTGCCTTCGTGGTCGGGATAGAAGGCGGCGACCGACTGCCGCTGCTGGTCAGGCTCATCGATGACGCCAAAGACCAGTTCGTCGTCACGGCGCCGGGTCGGCAGCTTGGCCAGGTCGTAGACGTGCGCGAGCTCGTCGAGCCACGGCCGTCTTGGCGCCTGCAACTGGGCTATCGCGGTAGCACGCCTGATCGAGTCCGTAATCCTCGCGATGTCATTCGGCCCCTGCTCATGGTGCGCGGGCCGGGCCGCCGACTCGGGTGCCAGCCAGGTCCGGCCCTCGCCGATGACCAGCTCTTCGATTTCCACGTCAGGATCGCGCTTGCCCGCATTGGTCCAGCCGCCCACGTAGCCGGCCTGGAACGGCACGAGGCGTCCGGGCCCTGTCTTGGACACCGCGCGACCCGGCAGCGCCGGGTCGAAGTGCGCGGCCTCGGCCGAGCCGAGCACGTCCGCGCTGTCGGCCTCGTCGGCCATCCGCAGCGCGAGCCGCAGGTTCGTGTTTGCCCGCAGGTTGTCCTTGATCACCCCGGCCGGGCGCTGGGTGGCGAGCACTAGGTGCAGCCCGAGCGAGCGTCCCCGCTGGGCGACGTTGACCATGCCGTCCACGAACTCGGGCACCTCGTGCACCAGCGCCGCGAACTCGTCCACGATGATCACCAGCGATGGCGGGGTCTCCGGGTCGCCGGTCTTCTCCAGCTCTTGGAGGTCCTTGACGTGCTTGGCGGCGAAGAGCTGCTCACGATAGGTCAGCTCCGCGCCTAGCGACCGCAGCGCGCGCCTGACCAGGTGCGGGCTCAGGTCGGTGACGAGGCCGACCGTGTGCGGCAGGTGGACGCATTCCCGGAAGGCGGACCCGCCCTTGTAGTCCACGAGCAGGAACGTGACGCGCTGCGGGCTGTGCGCCGCCGCCATCGCCAGGATCCAGGTCTGCAGCAGCTCGCTCTTGCCCGATCCGGTGGTTCCGCCGACCAGCGCGTGCGGGCCGTGCAGTCGCAGGTCCAGGGCGTGCGGTCCGTCCGCCGCGGAACCGACGATCGCGCGCAGCGTGCCGGCGCGACGTGACCCGCCGGGCGGGGCGGCGGGGCCGGTGAGGATCGACCTGGACTCCTGCCAGCGCTCGATGATGGCGCCAGGGTCGTCGGCGATCCTCGGGTCGTTCAGCTCAAGCCAGGAGACCGAGCGCGGCAGGTCGCTATCGTCGGCGACTACCGCGCCGGCGTCGGTGAGCGGCGCCATGGCCCTGGCGAACATGGCGGCGGTCGCCTCGTCGACGCCGTTGGCGGCGATGCCCGCGGTCGATGTGGACGTAATGCTGTCGCCGACGCTCACGCTTCGGTCATCTCGGACGTCGACGTAGGCGGTGCAGGCGGCGGGCAGGTGCTCGGCGCGCTGCGCCAGCCAGACGCAGTAGACGCCGACCGACTGGCCAGCCCTGCTGAGCTCGACGAGCCTGGCGCGGTCACCGGGCGTGCGGCTGTCGATGAACACGAGCACCGCGGCGCCGGTGTCCGCGGCCCCGCTGCGGCGTGCCCGCACGAGGTCCTCGAGCTGTGGGAGCAGGAGCACCGACTCAGGGCCCGCGACCAGGTGCGGGCCGGTGAGCGGTGAGTGCGCGGAGGAAGTATGCGGCAGCCACTTCAGCCAGTCCCAGTCATGGGCCGACCGGCCGGCGCAGAAGGCGGTCAGCACCACCTCGGCGGGCGAGTGGAGCGCGGCGAGCTGGCAGAGCACGGCGCGTGCGACGTCAAGCGCCGCGCCGGGCTCACCCGCGATCCCGATGGCTCCGTGCTCGGCGAGCGAGAGGGTGAACGGCACGTCGCGGATCACCCGGTACCTCGCCACGAGGTCATCGAGCTCGGCCTGGGCGGCAGGCACGGCGCGCCGGTTGCGCTGCGTCTCGAACCGCAGCCGCGAGTCCAGGGTGGCCGCGCCGACACGGATGTCAAGGAACCTCGGCGCGCCCGGGCGGCGTGACCACAGCAGCGGAGATCGCTGCCCGGCCGCGGCGAGGCAGTGCGCCGTCGGCGGGTGCTCGGCGTTGCGAGCGCGCCACTCGGCGGCGTGCGCCGCGTCGGCCTCTTGGCCGAGCTCCGCGAGCTCGCGGCGCAGCGCCGCCATCGAGCCCTTGGTGCCGCGCGACGCGTTCATCCGGCCCTCCACCACGTTCGCCACCATCATCAGCGGGCTGAGGGCGACGAAGATGAGCGTCTCGGGGGTCTTTGTGATCGCGAAGAGCACGCCGCCGAGGACGAACGGTGCGAGCAGCGGCAGCAGCTGGAAACGCGGGGGCCGCTCGGTCTCGGGCAGCTCGGGGGTCTCGAGCGCCTGGCCCGAGTAGCTGCCGGTGATAACAGGGGACCGGTTGAACGCCGTAGTCGCGCTGTGCGCGGGCATGGCCATGTCGCCGTGGCCGGGCGGGACCGCCGCGAACTCGATCCCGAGCACGGTGTCGCCGATGCGCAGCCGGTCCCCCGGCAGCCACGGGCCGCGCGAGACCGGCTGGTCGTTGACCGTGATCCCGTTGGCCGAGCCCAGGTCGAGCAGCTCGGCCGAGCCGGGCGTCAGCAACACCCGGACGTGCCGCCTGGACACCAGGGTGTCCGAGAGCCGCAGGTCGCAGCCGCTGCCCCTGCCAATCGTCATGGTTCCCGCCGGGAGCGGCACGCGCTGCCCGGCGTCCGGCCCCTGTAGCACGGTTATCTGCGCCACGGGGCGGGCGGCGTTATCCGCGTACCGGCTGCTCGCCGGGTCGACGGCGACGCGGTCACCAGACTTGATGCCGCTGTCGGCGATGGGGAGTCCCGGGTCGAGGGCCACCCGCTGGCCACCGATCACGGTGAGCGTGACGGCGGCGGCTGTCCCCAGCGAGGACGCCCCACGGTAGTCCACGGCGAGGGGCTGCTCACCCCGCAGGCGGCGACCAGGGTCCCTGGCGGCGATCGTCGCGGCGACGTCGCCGACCGTCGCCTCCGCCGGGGCGGTCAGCACCACGTCGACCGTGCCCTCCGGGCGTTCCAGGGTGAGCTTGAGCTTCATCGCAGCGCTCCCCGCAGGCGCGGCGTACCGACTAGGCGCGCCAGACTGACCGGGCGCGCCGAGTGGGCCAGGCTCACCGGGTTGATCGCGACCCAGGCCCGGCGCCGCCGCGGCAGCGCCGCCATCGCCTCGCGCCTTGTCCCTTCGACCAGCGCCCAAACCCGCGCCGCGGTCTCGCCGTCCGGGTCCGCGGGACCGAAGATGGCTGCGTCCGCGGCGTGCGCGACGGTCCTGGCCGATGGGAGCCCGCGCGCCTCGGCGCGGGCGGCGACCTCGCGCCGGGTCAGGGCCGCCTCGCTCGCCGCCGCCGTCGGTGCGGCGCCCAGATCACGCCCGAAGTCGACGAGCTCGCGCCAGGCCCCCGCCACGCGCGCGGCGGGCGGTCCCGTGCCGCGGCGGCGACGGCGGCGCAGCGCCTTGGCGCCGACGAGCGCGCCGGCGATCGCCGCCAGCACGAGGACCGGGATGCCCGCGTCCGTGGCCAGTTCGATGACGATCGCCGGGATGCCGAGCCCCGGCCCGGAGGGCGCGGCCGCGGTGCGCGCCACAGCGCTGCTCGCGTTGGCGGCCGCGACCGGGGCGGTATCCGCCCGCCGGGGCGGGACCACCTTGACCGGCTGGGCGGGCGGCTTGACCTCCTGCTGCTTCAGCTCAGGATGCTTGGTGCCGGTGAACGCGCTGGCCGACAGCGTCACCCAGCCGTAGCCGTTCAGCTGCAGCTCGACATCGGCGCGCACGTCCTTGCCGTAGATGGCGCCGTCCGCCTCGACGGTTCCGTCCAGGCTGACCCGGGCGGGCACGCCGACGGCGTTGGCGAGCAGCGCCATCGTGGCGGCGTACTGCTCGTCGTCGCCGATGATCTCCTTGGACCCGAGGAACGTGGTGAGCCGTCCCGCGCTGTGCCCGGCGGTGATCGAGGACTGCGCGCCGGCCCCGTCGCTGTACCGGCCGTTGTCCCGCAGGTACGCGGCGAGGACCAGCACCTTCCCCATCGGCGTGGCCGCGGTGCCGTCGTGCTCTTGCGCGAACTCCTGGACGGCGGGCGGGATGACGATGGACAAACCGGGCGACCCGCCGGGCGTAGCGGCCGCCAGCTGCGCCTGCGCCGGCGCGGCGGCGGACGCGTAACTGACCGTGTAGCGCAGCCCGGCGGGCACCCCGCCAGGGATGATGCCCGTGCTCGTCGCGATGTTGAAGCGGAGCTCGGCCGCCACGGAACTGCCGGAGGCGCCGGGGAAGCTGAACCCGGTGGTGCCGAGCAGGTCGGGCAGCCACGGCTGGTCATAGCCGGGCCCGACCGTGATGGTCGCGCTCTTGGTCACGCCGGGCAGCGTGCCTGGCAGCAGGGCGCCGACCCGCTGGAAGCCGCCGAAGGTCGACGCGCCCGCGGCGGCGTTCGCGACGCCCCAGGTCAGGCCGTCATAGGTGTCCATGGCCGCGATCCGCACCCGGCTCCCGGCGGGCAGCCCCGCGGTGGAAAGCAGTTCCTTGTGGTAGACGCTGACCTCGGCCGGGACGGCCATGGTGTAGTCGCGGTAGGCGGCGAGCGGGCTCGGGTAGGCGGTGACATCGAACGGCGGCACGGCGGCGAGCACGACCCGCTGGTGGGCGCCGGCCCCGGGCAGGTGCGGGCCGATGACCGTGGCACCCGCGCCGGCCACGGCGAGCACGGCGCCGCCGGCGAGGATCCGCTGCCAGGGCCGCTGCCTGCCGATGACGGACTGGCGGCCGGCACCGCGCTGCTGGCGAACGGCGGCCCAGGCCAGGACGGCGGCGGCGAACCCGGCGCCCTGGAGCACGGCGGCGGTCGGCTGCGGCGCGCCGAACAGGATGGACAGCGCGACGACGACCGCCGGCGCGGCGGCGGGCAGCAGGACGGTGCGCGTGCGGCGGGCGAGCGCGTGCCCGGCCACGCCGCTGAACAGGCCGAGCAGGTACGGCAGCACGAGCAGGCCCGCGGCATGGCCGACCGGCCTCGCGGTGGTCAGCAGCTGCTGCCACCCGGACACCGCCGCGCTCGTGATCGCCTGCAGGGTCGGCAGCGACACCGTTCCGGTCTGGCTGACGACGCCGCCGAACAGGAGGAAGGCCAGGATGCTCGCGGCGGCCACGGCGAGCAGCGGCAGCCGGGCGCGCTGCCCGGCGTGGCTGAGCAGCAGGCCGAGCAGCACCCCCGCCGCGCCGGCCGCCAGGTACCCGTGGCCGCCGTAGGCGGGCCGGAACCCGACGACGCCGATCATGGTCAGCGCGACCAGCGCGACCGCGTTGATCGTCTCGTCGCGTCCTGGCACGATCCCTGACGCGGCAGCGCGGGGGCTGCCGCCGACGGTGATGGTCGTCATGCATCCCCCGCGTTCAGCAGCATCGGCAGGTCGGTGAGGGTGCGCAGCGCGAGCACCGTGAGATCCCCTGACCGGTTCATCCCAGGCGGGGCATCCGGCTCGCAGCGCAGCGCGATGACCCGGACGTCCGGGCCGAAGTAAACGGACGCGGCCTTGAGCGCGCGGAACGGGACGACGCTGCCGGTGAGCAGCATCAGCACGGTCGTGTCCCGGGCCAGCCGGTAGCCCCGCCCGGCCAGCGTGGACAGGTCCTGGCCCTGCTCGGCGAGCTCGCCCCGCGACAGGGTGTCCAGGATCCGGTGCCGCGAGGCGGCGGTCACCGCGTGGCCCGCGGCGACCAGGCAGACGTCCTGCTGGTCCGCCACCGCCCGCACGCAGATCGACCCCGCCACGCTCATCGCGAGCTCGAACTCCTCCGCCGTCCGGTAGCTCGCGCTCGCCCCGTCCACGACGACGGTCAGCTGCGACCGCCGGGTGTCCTGGAACTGCCGGACCAGCAGCTTGCCCGCCTTCGCCGACGACCGCCAGTGCACGTGCCGCCGGTCATCACCCGCGACGTAGTCGCGCAGCGTGTGAAAGGCCAGGTCGCTGGTGGACAGGTCACGGGTGGCCTGCCCTTCCAGGTCGCGCTGCAGCCCGGGGCTGAGCGAGTCAAGCGCGATGATCTTCGGGTGCACGAACAGCTCGACCGTCGTCTGCTCGACGGCGTCCCGCCGGAGCAGGCCGAGCGGGTCGGTGCGCACCGCGCTCGGCGGGCCGATCGGGATGACCGCCCGCCGGTCGGTCGGCACCACGAACAGCTCGTCGTGGCTGGCGCCGGCGCCGAGCGACGGGACCGGGAACGCCGCGCGGCCCTGGCCGACCGGGACCTCGACGGACAGCGCGCGCAGCCGCGTCCGGGACCGGTTGGTGGCGACCAGGCGGCCCGCGGCAGGCGACCCGACGCTGACCCGCGCCGGGTCAAGCTCGATGACGATGTCGAGGCTCGGCCGCCCGATCACGAAGCCGACCGCGATGAGCAGCGCGATCAGGCAGCACGCCGCCACGAGGAACAGCTCCTGCCAGCCGAGCCGCACGCCGGCGAGCCACGCGGCCACGGCGACGAAGATCGCGGCCCGCCCCGCGGGGGTGGTCAGCTGCCACGCCGGCCGTGCCGCCCGCAGCGCCGGCGCCACGGCGCGCAGCGCGGGCATGAGGCGGTCACGGGCCGAGGTCACCGCGCCGCCCGCCCCTGGCAGCCGGGCAAGGCTCTTGACGGTCGTCCCGAACGGACCCGTGCTTCGCCCCATCCCTACGCTCCGCGCCCGGCCGGCGGGCGGACCTGGCCGAGGAGCTGGGCGATCACATCCTCGATCGTGACGCCGGAGAACTCGGCCTCGGCGTCGAGCAGCAGCCGGTGGCTGAGCACCGGGATCGCGAGCTCCTTGATGTCGTCGGGCACGACGTAGCCGCGGCCGTCGGCCAGCGCCCAGGTCTTGGCCGTCCTGACATAGGCCAGGCAGCCTCGCACGGACAGGCCGAGCCGGACGTGCCGGAGCTGGCGGGATTCGTGGGCGAGCTGGCTGACGTAGCCGAGGATGGCCGGGTCCACGTGCACCATGTCGGCCAGCTGCGCCATCTGGGTGATCGCGCTCGCGGTGATCACGTTGTGCACGCTGGCCGACCGGTCCCTGGTGGCCGCGGACGCCAGCAGCGCGACGGTGGAGGCGTGGTCGGGGTAGCCGAGGCTGGTCTTCATCAGGAACCGGTCGAGCTGCGCCTCGGGCAGCCGGTAGGTGCCCGCCTGCTCGATCGGGTTCTGAGTGGCGATCACCATGAACGGCCGGCCGACCGAGTGCGGCTTGCCGTCCACCGTCACCCGGCCCTCCTCCATGACCTCGAGGAGTGCGGACTGGGTCTTCGGCGACGCCCGGTTGATCTCGTCGGCGAGCACGATCGTCGCGAAGATGGGGCCGCCGTGGAACTCGAACGTCCCGCTGTGCTGGTCGTAGATCGTCACGCCGGTTACGTCGCTCGGCAGCAGGTCAGGGGTGAACTGGATGCGGCTGTGCGTGCCCTGCACCGAGTTGGCGATCGCCTTGGCGAGGGACGTCTTCCCGGTGCCCGGGTAGTCCTCGAGCAGCAGGTGCCCTTCGGAGACCAGGCAGGTGAGCGCGAGCCGCACGATGTGCTGCTTGCCGAGCACGGCCTGCTCGATGTTGGTCACCAGCGCCCCGAAGGCACGCGCGAACCAGTTCACCTGCTCGGACGTCATCACCGGCGCGCCCGCGGTTGTTGTGGTCATGATTGCTCCGATTCCTCCGGGCTAAGCGTTGTATCTGCCTTGCACGCCGTTGACGGTGATGATCAGGTAGTCACCACCGATGGTCCAGTTGCCCCAGATGCACACTGTGTTGAATGTGTAGCTTCCCCCGTTCGCGTGCGCGTGGCCGCCGCCCAGAATGTCGTCGGTGGTCCCGGAAGTAGGCCAGAACTGCCCGCCTCCGTCCGCGCACGAGTACTGCAGGTCGGTTCCGGCCGGGAAGTTGTCGACTGTCACCTGGATCGCGTGGCAGTTCGAGGTCGTGCAGTCACCGTCGCCAGGGGCGACCGCGTGCTGCGGACCTTCCCCAACCGCGACAGACTCCGGCGGGGGCGGGGTGGTCGCGGTCGCGGTGGCGGTGCCGCTCGACTGGCCCGCCGTGTCGGTGAGGTGGGCCGTGATGGTCCTCGTCTGGCTGTAGCCGTAGGTATCGGTGACCGCGCCGTTGTAGCCGCCGGCCGCCGGGACGGTGTAGTTGTTGCACGCGCCGGCGATGCAGACGTTCAGCGTCTCGGTGAGCCCGTCGCTCTGCGCGCTCCAGGTGTACGCGATCGACTGCCCGTTGGGGGTCGCGGTCACCGCCGGCGTCGCGATCGGCTCGTAGGGGATGACCTGGGCGGACGGCCCCGCGAACGAGCTGCACAGGCCCGCGTCGTTGCATTCGGCGACGTAGACGGTCACCGGGGTGCCGTTGGCGATCGCGCCGCTGTCCGCGTTCGTGAGCGTCTCGGTGTAGGTGGTGCCTGCCGTGAACGTCCCAGTGATCGTGCCGGTCGCCGCCGCCGCGTTGATCCCGTACTCGATCGAGCTGATCTGCCTGGAGTTCGCGGCCTGCGCGGTGAAGCTGAACCGGATCGTGTCGCTCTGCCCGGTCGCGGCCGCGGTCACGCCGGCCGGCGGGTCGGGCGGTGCGGCGGCCTGGATGGCCGGGGCCGACTGCGGCGACTGCGCGGACGCCCCCGCCAGGTTCGTGGCGGTGACCGTGTACTCATACCAGGAGCTGTCATTGGTCACCGTGAACGTGGCGGTGTCGCTGTCCCCGCCCGGCACGGGCAGCTGGCCGGCCAGCGTCCACGGGGCGCCGCCACTCGCCGACTGGTACTCGTAGACGGTGTAGCCGGTGACCGGGCGGCCGTTGGCCGCGGTGCCGTTGACAGGCTGCCAGGTGACGGTGATGGCGCGGGTGGC
This sequence comes from uncultured Actinomycetota bacterium, assembly GCA_963771985.1. Taxonomy (GTDB): domain Bacteria; phylum Actinomycetota; class Actinomycetes; order Streptosporangiales; family Streptosporangiaceae; genus Trebonia. Next base: position 25,113 of record CAVYVO010000017.1, read on the forward strand.
CGTCGGGTCGGGGACCGCCGCGCCTACGGCCGCCGGGGCGGCCATGGTCAGCGGTTCGCTGTAAGGGACGTCGCTCACCGTGGTGCTCCACGGCGAGTAGCCGGGGACGCCGCTGCGCAGCTGGTTGACCGCCATGACGCTGAAGGAGTAAGTCTCGCCGTTGGTGAGACCGGTGAACGTGTAGGACGTGACGTTCCCGACGTCGAGGATCGGCTGCCCCTGCCCGGCGGGCAGCGGGCTGACCTTGACCTCGTAACCCGTCGGCGGGCTGCCGCTGTAGCCGGCCGGATCCCAGGTCAGCTTGATCCGCTCGTTGCCGGGGTGGGTGAAGAGCCCCTGCGGCTGGTCGGGCACCGCGTTCGGCTCGGCCGTGATAGACCCGCTCCTGGCGCCGGGGCCGACGCTGTTGGTCGCCGTGACGTACACGGTGTAGTTGACGCCGTTGGTCAGCCCGGTGACCGTGCACGAGGTGCTCGGGCACTGATGCGGCGCGCCGTTGGTGTAGATCGTGTAGTACGCGATGCGCGCGCCGTTGCCGTCGGCGGCGGGGTACGACACCGTGATGCTGCGGCTCGCCACGGTCGCGGTGGGCTGGCCTGGCGCGGTGGGGAAGCCGATGACGGCGACCGTGATCTGGACGGGGATCTCCCGGTCGGCTCGGCCGGGGACGTCCGTCACGCCGGCGGTCACGGTGAGGGTGCCGGTGGTGCCGTGCGCGGGCGTGATCGTGACGTCCGGGCCGCTGCTCGTGACGGTGGCGCCGTTCGGGTGGGTCACGCTGATCACCTGGATGTCCGGCTGGGCCAGGGAGCTTGTCACGTACTGGCCGAGGTTCACCGTGACGCTCTGCGCGGCCTTGACCGAGACGCTGACCGCGCTTGCGGTCGGCAGCGGCGCCTTGATGACCTCAACGGCCAGCGCGCCGCCCGCGGTAGCGCCCGCCGGGATGACCCGCAGCGTCCCGATGCTGCCTGGGACGGCGCCGCTCGCCGCGGTGAGCTGCAGCGCGGTGCCGCCCGGCACACTCGCGCTGACGCCGCTCGGTGTCTTGGCCCAGGACACGGTGTAGCGCGGCGGGATCTCGGCAACCGTGGTGTCCACCCAGACGTGGCAGAGCTGGCCGATGTCGTAGCCCTGCGGGGCGCCGCCCTCGGCAACCTGGAGCGCCGCCTGCGGACAGCGCAGGATCGGCACGTCGGGGCCGACCTGAGCCGGGATCGTCACCGTGGCGACGTTCCCGTGCGGGTCCTGGATCGTCGAGCCGTCGTAGACCTGGACGGTGACCGCGCCGGGGCCGGCGTAGCCGCCGAGCGCGTGCACCTGGAACGCGCTGACCTGGTTCGCGCTCACGGTCAGGTCGCCGGCCGGGGAGGCGGCGAGCGCGCTGGTCGTGGTGATCTTGAGCGGCCGGCCCGAGGTGTCGATCAGCACCGAGCTGAGCGGCACCGTCGCCGCTCCGCCCTTCTTGAGCACGATCCGCGCGCCCGGCCTGACCCTGATCGCGGACGCCTGGGTTCCCGGAACGTAGACCACGGCCGTCGCGGTCAGCCCGTCGGGGGCGGTGATCTGGTAGGGCACCTCGCGGGGCTGCGCGGCCAGCTTGATGGTCAGCGACTGGCCGTGCACGGTGACCCCGGCGGGCACCCAGCTGATCTTCAGGTCATCCGGCGTACCGACCGGGTCGTCGTCGTTCTTGAGCACGTTGACCGTGACGGTGGCGGCGCCGGCGGGCGGCTGCGGGGCCACGGCGTTGTTCGCGATCGGCGGGATCTTCGCGCCGCTGACCGGGTACACGATGACCTGGGCGAGCGACGGGGTGGAGCCGTCGGTGATCCCGTAGGTGAACTCGGCCGGCGGGTCGGAGGGCGACGACGGCACCTTCAGGTAGACGTAATCCCCCTTCAGGCTCACGCCGGCCGGCACGGACTTGTTGGTCTTGCTCAGCGGCTCGACGGTCACGGTGTCGCCGGGAGCGATGTAGTCATTGGCGACCACGTTCCAGTGCAGCGACGCGCCTGGCGGGGCGTTGAGCACGTCGTCGACCGCGACCGGCGGCTGCGGCGGCCCGGGCGGCAGCACGGCGATCCTGACCTGGGCGGTGCCGGTCACGCCGTACCGGTCGGCGACCTGGTAGGTGAACGTGTCCGTGCCGGCCGAGTCCGGGTAGGACTGATAAGAGATCGAATCCGGCCCGATCGCCACGATCCGGCCGAGCGTCGGCGGCACCGTGACGCCGGTCACCGTGACCGAGTTGCCGTCCGGGTCGACACCGTAGACCGGTATCTGGATCACCGCGACGTCGCCGGCCGTCTCCCGCACGTCGACCTCCTGCGGGTCGGGTGCCTGGTCGGGGCGGGTCTTCGACGGCGGCGGCTCGATCGTCACGGCGAGTTGACCGGTCGCGGTGGTGCCGTCGGCGTCGGTCGCGACATAGCTGACGGTGGTCTCTTCCTCGGACCTCACCCCGGCCGGGGCGACGATCCGGATGTCGTTGCCCTGGACGTTCGCGAGCAGCCCGGCCACAGGCGGCGCTGCCGTGGGCGGGTCGCCGGCCAGCGACAGCGGCAGCCCGGTCGAGCTGGCGTCCCCGGCGAGCACGGCGACGGCGGCGCTGTCCCCGGACCGGACGGTGATCGCGGCCTCGGTCGTGCTGATCTGGTCGGCATTCGAGTCGGCGGGCACCGCGGAGACTGCCACGGTCCCGGTCGCGCTGCCCCGGCCGTCGCTGACCGTGTACTGCACGGTGGCGGTCATGCCCGGCCGCGGGTCATCGGCGCTGATCCGCAGCCACTGCTGGTCGACCACGGCCACCTGGACGTCCGGGTCGGACGACGTGGCGCTCGTGACGCCGAGGATCCAGCCCTGCGGGTCGTAGTCGTCGGCGAGTACGTCCACGATGGCGGGCTGCTGGCCGTGCAGCACCGCGACGTCCGGGGTGGTGACCGGCGGCTTCGGCGTGCCGGACGCCGGGATGACGTGTACCCGGATGGTGCCGTTCGCGGTCGGCGCGGCGCCGTAGGCGTCGGTGTAGGTGAGGAAGAAGTCGCCGGGGTGCTGCGCGGTGAACGTCACCGTGCCGTTCGCCAGGTCGGTGCTGACGGTGGCACCCGGCACCTGGGGCACCGGCGCGGCGAGCGTGAGGGTCGCGCCCGGGTCGGTCGGGTCCACGCCGGGGATGTCGTTGGCCAGCGGCTGGATGGTGACCGGCGCGCCGGCCACGGCCTGCGCGGCGTCCGGCTCAGGGATCGGCGCGACGAACTTCTGCGACGCCGAGCCGAGCACGGTGACCTTGAGAGAGGTCATCGTGGGCTTGGCGACCCGGCCGTCGCTGACCCCGTACCTGACCGTCACCGTCTCGCCCGCGGTGGTCTGCGGCGCGGTCAGCGACAGCGCGCCGCCGGTGGTGACGGCGGCCGTTCCGGCACCTGCCGGGACGACGCCGACCGAACTGGGGTCGATGTAGAGGGGATCGCCGTCGAAGTCGCGCCAGTCGCCGATGACCGGGATGACCACGCTGCCGCCCGAGGCCACCGACTCTGGCGGCTGCTTGTAGTTGGGGCGCAGGTACGGCGCCTCATTCTGGTCTGGCGACCGTGGCACCAGCGTCACCTCGCCGGTGACCGAGTGGCGGTGCCCGTCGTCGACCGTGTACTGGAAGTGCGCGTCGGTGGACAGCGCGGTCACGGTGGCGAGCACGGTCTGCGCGTCCGGCGCCACCGAGACGGTGACCCCCGGCTGGTCGGGCGTGCCGACCGCGGTCACCGCGTACGTCTCTCCCGTCGGCCCCTTGACGGCGTCGAGGACGTGCACGACAGTGGTGGTCCCCGGCCGGACGCCCTGGGTGTAGGGCTTGGCGGTGAGCTGGACCTTCTCGTTAACGGGGACGCTCTGCGCCTGGGTGCTGCTCTGCCCCGCGACGTTGGCCGGGGTCCACTTCGGCTTGATGCTGGTGACCGTCGTGTCGACGAGGAAGACGTTGCCGTCGGTGGTGTCGTTGAGCACCACCGCTCCGTTGTTGACCCGGAAGACCAGCTGCGGCGGGCCCGTGGTGTCGTCGAGGGGGAACGTCTGCTGCGCGCTCGTGGCGGGCGGCGGGCTACCGCAGCTGCGGACGTAGCCGCCGGTCGCGCCGTTGGCCCAGGCGGCGTGGACGCAGCCGGCGACCTGCACCGGGGCGGCCACGGTGCCGCTGTGCCCGGTGCTGAGCGTGGTGCGCTGTCCGCTCGACAGGTTCACGCTGTAAAGCGCTTCCCCGGTGGCGACGGCCACGACGTCGCTCGCGCCCGAGGACTGCTGGAGTTGGAAGCCGTTCGAGGTGTCGGAGGAGGGCAGGGTGACGGTCTGGCCGCTGTCCGGCAGGTACAGCGTGCGGGAGGTCACGTCCGCGACGACGGGGACGTTGCCGACGGTGGTGACCTGCAGGGAATCGGACGCCGGCAGCGGCAGCGCGGAGACCTGCGGCTGGCCGCCTTCGGGGAAGCCGCGCAGCTTGCCGCCGCCGGCCACCCAGATAGTGTCGTCGCTGCCGACCGCGACGGCGGAGTCGGCGGGCAGGTGCGCCGCGAGCGGTTTGGCGGTCGCGGTCAGCGCCGACAGGCTGCCGCCGCCGGCGGACAGCTGCGTGGCGCGCAGGGAGTGGTCGGACGACAGGACAGCGAGCGTGGTGTCGCCGAGCGCGATGCCGTTCTGGGCGGGTGAGATCGCCGCGCCCGCGTTCGAAGAAGCTGGTTCCGTAGACGTTGACCGCGTATATCCGTCCGCCGGTCGCGTCGTAGGCGGCGACTACGGGACCGTCCTGCCAGACGTCCACGCTCGTCGAGACGGACGACGGTGCGATCTCACCGTCGAGTTGCGCGATCGGCTTGTCGAACCGGCCGATGGTGCCCGCCGAGTCGTTAGTGACCCAGATGCCGCCGTCGTTGAGGCTGACGTGCTGCACGGGAAAGCCATGCGACGACGCGGCGAGGGCGGCGAAGCTAACGACGGCAACGCCAAGCACAATAGGCGTACTCAGCCGACTACGGCGAAACGGCATGCGACGCAAGCCCCCCTTACTTGCGCGGAACGCCCCAGGCCCGACGTCCTACGAAAACAAAACTCGCATTCAAGCGAGCGCGAAGAAGAGTCCCCACCACTTGTTTCCGCGGCCTTATGCGGCGGAAAGCCTGTCCGGAATCCTAAACCAGCTCAGCCGTATCAATAGGGGTTTTCTGTACTTTTCCTAACTAACTTCACCGCGTAGCGTCAGCTTGACGGCCAGCAGGCCGTGGACGCCGGGGAGATCTGGCCATCGGCGCGCCGGACCGTCACCTGGACGCAGATGGTCTGCCCCTTGGCCAGGTCGATGGCGAGCCGCGGCGCGGCGACCTGCCCGCTCGCCCGGCCGGCGGTCCCGCCGACCCGCCGCCATATGTAGGTGTCGCCAGCGGCCGGGTCCGCGTATGTCCAGCTGAACTCGACTCGCGCCGAGTCGATGCGGTGCGCCGTGACGGCCGGCGTGCCTGGCGCGGCGGCGCCGGGCCCGAGCGCGTCCTGCGCGCCCCCGGACTGCGTCGCCTGCCCAGCCGCCGGCGGCGCCGCGGGCGGCTGCCCGCCGCCGCTCGTGATCATCAGCACGGCCGCGGCGGCCGCGACCGCGAGCACTGCGCCGCCGCCGACGAGGACGAGGGCCCGGCCGGTCCTGCCTGTCCCGCGGCTCCGGTGCGCCGCGGTCCTGGAATGAGTGTGCAACGTCCGGTCCGAACCACGGTCCGTTCCCGAAAATGTATTTCCTAGCGGACCGTATCCGGACTCGCTGGATCCGCCGAAGGACGCCGGCACGGACCGGGGTCGTGCCAGCGTGGCGGCTTCCGGGGCGTCCGGCGGGAACTGACGTGGGCGCTGGCTCGCGCCTGGTCCCTGGACCGGCGTGCCGCCCCACGGATCGAGCCGCATCGGCCCGCGGGCGCGCGTTTCCTGTTCTTCCGCTTCTTCCGCAGGTCTTGCCCGCGGGTCGACGCGGCGCGGCGCGCGGGCGCGCGTGGCATCGTCCTCGGCGGGACTCGCCCAGGTCCGCGGGTCCGCGTACCCCGCGCCCGGTGCCCAGGTGTTCCCGGCCGCCGCGGCACCGCCCGCATCCGGTGCCGACGGCCCGCCGGCGGGCAGGATGGGCTGCGTGACCGGCAGCCGCAGTTCCTGCTCGATCGACTGCAGGCCGCGGATGAGTTCCATCGCCGTCTGCGGGCGGGCGGCCGGATCTTTCGCCATGGCCTGGCGCAGCAGCCGCTCCAGGCTGTCGGGAACGTCGGCGCGGCCGGTGCGCGGCACCGGATCGGACCTGATCCTGCCCATCAGCGTGTGGGTGGTGTTGCCGCCGCCGGGCTGCTCGAACGGCGACCGGCCGGCGAGCAGGTGCCACAGCGTCGCGCCGAGCGAGTAGACGTCGGAACGCTGGTCGCCCGGCGCGGTGCCGTACAGGATCTCCGGCGCCGACCACGGCACGGACAGTCCCTCCGGGCCGTCCCCGCCCGTGGTCGTGGCGATGCCGAAGTCGGTCAGGGCCGGCTCGCCGTAGGAGTCGGTGAGGATGTTCTGCGGCTTGATATCGCGGTGCAGCACGCCCTGGCGGTGACTGGTCTCGACCGCGCTGCCGATCTGGATGCCGGTGCGCAGCACCTCCGCGACCGAGAAGTGCGCGCGGCGGGCCCGGACCGAGAGGTTCGGCTGCGGGTAATAAGGCATCACGATGTAGGGGCGGCCGTCGTCGGTGACCTTGGCGTTGAAGACCTGCACGATGTGGCGGTGGGCCAGGCCCGCGGTGACGTTCGCCTCGGCGGTGAACCGGCGGCGGGCCGCTTCGGACAGCGCGGACTCGCTGAGCACCTTGACCGCTACCTCGCGGCGCGGCAGGTCCTGCTCGTACAGGTACACCTGGGCGTTGCCGCCGGCGCCGAGGTGCCTGATAAAGCGGTATCCCGGCAGGTCGGGCGGCGCGATGTCGCGCGATTGCGTTCGGCTCACTCGGGTACCTCGTAGCGGAAGTCGATACCGTCGGCCAGCGTCACGAGCGTGCCAGGCTTTATCGGCACGGGCTGACCGGGGCGGAGCTGCTCAGGTTCGCGGCCGGGCAGGGTGACCAGCGTCCCGTTCGTGGAGTTCAGGTCGGTGACGAGGACATGCCAGCCGTCGAGCGTTACCCGCAGGTGGGTGCGGGAGATGTCGCCGTCGGCGCTCGGCAGCTTGACGACGTGCGGGCGCTCTTCTCCGGTCGCGCCAGCGGAGTCGGGCTTCGGGTTGCGTCCCATGACCACGTCCCGGTCAAGCGAGATCGAGTCACCGACCGATAGCCGGAGCACGCCGAGCACCGGCCTGGGCACGACCACTGGATCGGGCGGCAGTGCCGCGCCGCACCGGCGGCAGGCCGCCTCGCTGGGCGGGTTCACGTGCCCGGCCGGGCAGATCAGCGCCGGGACCGCCGGGCCGATCTTGTCGGGGGGCGGTGCGGGCCGGGCGGCCGACTGCGGCAGATCGCCGCGCTTGACCGTGTACTCGGTCTCGCCGGTCTCGTCCGGCGGGGCCGGCGCGGGCGGGTCTAGCCCCCAGGGCATGGCGTCGATCAGGCCGCCCGGCGCCGGAGGCGGTGACGACGGCGGAAGCGGTGACGACGGCGCTGGGGGCAGCCAAAGCTGCGCGCTTGTCGCGGTTCCCGCGCCCGTGCTCATGCCAGGGAACGCGCCGGACGCGGGGAACGCGGGCGGCTGTGCGCCGTCCGGCTCGGGCGCCCTGATCGCCGCGTCCGCCACCGACCGCGCCTGTGTGGCGCCCCAGAGGTAGTCGTACTCCTCGTCTGCCACGGGAGGCGGCCCTCCAACAGGGGCGGGAAGCGGACCGACGGCGGGGGCAGGAAGCGGGCCGACGGCAGGGGCAGGAAGCGGGCCGACGGCGGATGGGGGCCCGGTGCCGTAGGGCGCGGTCTCGCGGATCGCGGCATCGGTCAGGTCCACGATCACGCAGCTGGCAAGCAGCACACCGGCCGTCGCAGGCAGCCGCAGCGCGCCATCGGCGGGCGGAACGCCGAGCACGATCCGCCTGACAGTGCCGGGGACCGCGTGCTCGCGCCAGGTCAGCAGGCCGCCACCGTCGATCCGCCTCGCCTCGGCAGGGTCGCCGGCGACGCCATCGCGGGCCGGCTCGGCGCCCTGTACCGTAGCGGCGACGGCGCCGCGGCAGAACAGCCTGTGGGCGCCGCTGTTGTCTTCCTGGTACAGCAGCGCGAATTCCGTCGCGCCCGCGAAGCCGGCGCCGAGCAGCCCCGCGAGTATCGCTTCCGGGCGGGTGCGCTGGCCAAGCTGCTGCCAGAGCCAGCCCACCGCCGGGGAGTCTGGTGTCGCGTCGATGAGCACCCAGCAACGGTCGCCCGCCACGGCGGTCAGCGTGCCAGGCGCGTAGCTGACGTCAGCCGCCGCCGTCATCGTTACCGCCAGGGATGCGGGAGCCGAGCGCCTCACGCGGCATCGTCGTCTCGTCCGCGCTGTTGTCATCCGACTCGATGTCCACGATGACCACCGTGATGTTGTCGCGACCGCCGGCGTCGTTGGCCGCCGCGACGAGAGCCTCGGCCGCCTGCTGCGGGGTGCCGGCGGATAGCAGCGGCAGGATCGCCTCGTCCGGCAGCTCGCTGAACAGCCCGTCGGAGCACAACAGGAACCGGTCCCCGCCGGTAGCCGGCAGCAGCCAGTGGTCGGCGAGCAGCACGGGATCACTGCCCAGGGCGCGGGTCACGATGTTCCTGCGGGGATGGGTGCGCGCCTGTTCACGGGTGATCACTCCGTCGAGCAGGAGTTCCTGCACCTCGGAGTGGTCCACGGTCAGTTGCTCGATCCGGTCGGCGGCCAGCTGGTACACGCGCGAGTCCCCTACGTTGAACACCATCAGGTGGTCCTCGCCGGCGGTACCCAGGCCGGCCAGGCCGGTGACCGTGGTGCCCATCCGGTTGACCGGATCCCGCTCGATGATGACCCGGTTGGCCTCCTCGAGCGCGGCGAGCACCGCCTCGGTGCACAGCGGGTGCACGTCCGCGCAGCGCGCGAGCACCTGCGCGGCGAGCGCGCTCGCGACATCCCCCGAGCCATGGCCGCCCATCCCGTCGGCAACCGCGTAGATCGGCGGGGCGGCGATGTAACTGTCCTCGTTTACCCGTCGCACGCGGCCCGTAGAGGTAGCAGCGCCATGCCTGAAGCCGATCACGGCACGCCCCTCCCCCTCGTGCTTTGCGTCGCAGTATGCCAGAGGATTTATCCGTTTGCTGCATTTCAGCCCGTGGAGAGGCGCTCCAGCGGCTCACGCCTCGCCTGGTTGCGCCAGGGTGTGACCGGATCGGTCCGGTAGAGGACTTGATCCGGCCTTACGCGCCGGGCCGTCCCGGCCAGATGCTTGTCATCATGACTCGTGCTCTTCTCGTCATCGATGTTCAGGAATCGTTCCGGCAAGGGCCGCTGTGGGCGGCCATCTCCAACCCCGGCATCGCCAGCGACGTCGCCCGCCTCGTCGACGGCGTGCGGGCAAATGGCGACCTGGTTGTGTGGGTGCTGCACTCCGAGCCTGGCTCGGGTACGCCATTCGACCCGGCCAGCGGCCACGTCCGCTACATCGGCCCGCTCAAGCCGCAAGACGGTGAGCCGCAGCTCACCAAGACCTCGCACAACGCGTTCACCACGACGAACCTCCAGCAGCTGCTCACCCAGCGGGCCATCACCGAAGTCATCGTCTGCGGCATCAGGACCGAACAATGCTGCGAGACCACGGCAAGGGTCGCCTTCGACCTCGGCTACCAGGTCACGTTCGTCACCGAGGCGACCGCCACCGGCCCGATCGCGCACCGCGACGCCCCGCCAGGTCAGACGGCCGTACAGCTGGCCGCGGACCCGCGCACGCTGCCGGCCGGCGCGGTGATCGAGCGGACCGAGTACGCGCTCGCCGGGCGGTTCGCGACCATCGCCACGATCGCGGACGTCACCGGCCAGGCCACCGCGCCCCAGTCAGCTATCCTGACCAGATCGTGACTAAGGTCGTCTTCCTGCTCGTCCCGGGGCTGCACCTGCTGGACCTGGCGGGGCCAGCGCAGGCGTTCGGCACCGCCGCCGGCCTCGGCTGCGGCTACGAGCTGGCCTACGTCGCCGAGCAGGAGGACGTCCCCACCGCCCAGGGCGTCACCATCAGGGCAGCCACAGGCTGGCCCGCGCTCGCCGCAGACGACCTCATCATCGTCCCCGGCTGGCGGGCCAGCCCCGGGATCGCGGGCACCGGGCCGCTGGCCGAGGCCACGCTCGAGGCGCTCGCCGCCCATCACGCGAACGGCGGCACCGTCGCCAGCGTCTGCGCCGGGGCCGACGCCCTCGGCCGGGCAGGCCTCCTCGACGGCCGGCGCTGCACCACCCACCACGACATCCAAGAGGAGCTCGCCAAGCGCTACCCGAAAGCGACGGTCATCCGCGACGTGCTCTACATCATCGACGGCCGGGTCGCCACCTCCGCCGGGATCGCCAGCGGCATCGACCTGGCCCTGCACCTGATCGCCGTCCGGGACGGCCCCGCCGTAGCCGCGCGGGCCGCCCGCGAGATGGTCGTCTACGCCCGCCGCAACGGGGACGAGCAGCAGGCCAGCGCCATGCTGCGGCACCGCCACCACCTCAGCGACACCGCGCACCGCGCCCAGGATCACATCGAGGCGCGGTTCGCCGGCCCGCTGCCGCTCACGGAGATCGCCAGCAACTGCGGCGTCAGCGAGCGCACCCTCACCCGCAGGTTCACCCAGGCGACCGGCCTGACCCCGCTGCGCTACCAGCAGCTGCTACGGCTGGAGCGGGCCGAGCACTTGATCGGCCACGGTGCCACCGTCGAGTCCGCCGCCCGTACCGTCGGCTTCCAGGACGCCCGCATGCTCCGCCGCCTCCGCGCGCGCCAGCCAGCCTGGACATTATCCGGCGCATGCGGCGGCGTCCGCGCCCAGGTCGAGCGGGCGCCGGCTGACCTCCGCCGCTGCGGGCGCGTCGACATCGGGACGTGGTGCGGCCGAGGCAGACCATATGCTGGCCGACTGACTTCCGGCATGACCTCGCGGTCCGCCCCAGGACGGAGCTGCCCCGCCTGACGCACCGCGGCACCCCCGTTCCGCCGCACCCCGCGACCGTCCTAATTTCAGTCCGAACGGCCGGTGGCGCCTCCGCCGCCCCAACAACCCCAGCCCTCATCCCTGCCAGGAACCCGCAAACGCGGCAGCTTCCGGACCGCAACCAGGCCATCCAATCGAATTAATGATCTTGTCCTACAATTTGATATCCGCTAAAGGTGACGATACAATCGATGCATGTCGAAGTCTCCGTGAGCCCCGGCGGGAGGTGATCCAGATGCCCGAAGCGCCATCCGCCAGCCCGGCCGACGCGGCCGGGCTGCTGGATGCCTCGCTGGATCACCTGGCCGCCGTCGACTGGGCCACTTTGGGCACGCAGGCGCACGGGGAGATGCTGGCCTGCCTGCAGCGGGCGCAGGCCAAGCTGACCGCGGTCAACGCCGCGGTCCTGTCCGCGTTCACCGCCCAGTGCGGCTACGAGCCCGACGGGCACAAGTCGGCACGGGCCTGGCTGGTCAACCGGAACGGGATGTCCAAAGCGGCGGCGGGCGCCGCGATCGGCTGGGACAAGCGGCTGCGCCGCCACGGCAAGATCGCCGCCGCGATGACCGCCGGGAACATCAGCGACTCCTGGGCCAAGGAGATCGCCGCCTGGACAGACAAGCTGCCGGCCGACAAGCGCGACGAAGCCGACCAGATCCTGCTGGACGCCGCCGACCAGGGCCTGCCGCTGGAGGACCTGGCGGTGCTGGCCCAGAAAATCCACGAGACGTGGCAGGCCCAGCACCCCGACCCCGGCGACGACGGCACCGGCGGAGATGACGACGACGGCTTCGAGGACCGCTACCTGCGCCTCGGCACCACCCTGGACGGCGTCGGGAAACTCAACGGCAACCTGACCGCCGGGTCCGCCGCCGCGCTGCAGGCCATCTTCGACTCCCTCGGCAAGCACCTCGGCCCCGAAGACCACCGCAGCATCGAACAGCGCCAGCACGACGCGCTGGAAGAGGCACTGACCCGGCTGATCAAGGCCGGGCTGCTGCCCGACAGCGCCGGCCAGGCCACCATGGCGCAGGTCCTGATCAGCTTCGCCGACCTGCGCAACCTGCACGGCTCCGCCGCCGAACAGGGATGGATCGCCGCCCAGGCCGCCCACACCGGCCAGCGCGGCCAGCCGGGCTGGCTGACCGGCGCCGCCGCCGAAGCCGCCGCCTGCGACGCGCTCATCGCCCCCATCGTCGCCGGCAGCGTGGACTGGCAGGCCCTGGATGCGATGGCCAAGGTCTGGCTCGACGCCCACGGCCTCGGCGCCCACCGGCAGCCGTGCGGCTGCCGCTGCGGCGGCTGCACCTGCCCCCCGCCCACCCCGCTGACCGACGAGCAGAAGACCCAGCTGCGCCGCGCCCTCCTGGAGATGGCCGCCGACGCGATGTCCGGCCCCGACGGGCTGGCCGCCTACCTGCGCACCCGCAAACTCGGCGCCCCCTACACCGGCAAGCCCCTTCCCCTGGACATGGGCAAGGTCGACGGCATCCCCGGCCACCTGCGCCGCGCCGTCATCTGCCGCGACCAGCACTGCGCCTGGCCCGGCGGCTGCGACCGGCCCCCGGCCGGCTGCCAGGTCCACCACATCGTGCCCCGCGCCAAAGGCGGCAAGACCCGCCTCAAAGACCTCATCCTTCTGTGCTCCTACCATCATCAGGTGTGCATCCACCGGCTCGGCTGGGTCCTGACCCTGCACCCCGACGGCACCACCGAAGCCCGCTCACCGCAAGGCGAAATCCTCCGCAGTCATGGACCGCCCCCCACCAGAGCGGGCTAAGCCCCCTTAGATACTTCCGGGCCACCCAGAAGAAAGGCGGGCCGCCGCGGTGCTGGAACACCCCGGCGACCCTAGGCCGCACCATCCCCATAACGGACGGAGCAACCATGGATCCCATCTTCCCTCAGTCTGCCCTCATCCCTCCGCGAGTCCCGGTCCCCATCACTATGGCCCCCGTGAGCGGCATCCCCGCGCTCTGGCAGCAGGACCGGATCGCCCGGGTCGCCGCCCTCACCCCGGAAGACGCCGCAGCGGGCCTGCTGTGGCTGGCGATGAACTTCCCAGCCGTCGCCGACGCCATGCTCGACAAGCTGGAATGCGATGCGATCGATGACGAGGACCTCAGCCCCGAACCCGAACCATTTTGCCTGACCTGCGGCACTGACCTGGGAATATTCCTCCGGTACGGCCTGGACTGGCGACATTTCCGCGGCGACGGCACCACCATCGGCCAGATCGAACTAATCGACCCCGGACACGAGCCCGTAGTCGCCTGGCGCCTGACCCACGCCCCCACCACACGATAACGGCCGCTCCTTGCCCGCTGGCCGTCCACCACCGGTCGGTGGGCAAGGGGCTGCCGTCGATCACGAAGGTGACCGCGACATTGTTGAGGGCCTTACCCGGAGTGCACGTGGTGTCGGCGCTGACGTCCACGGAGGCTCTGACGGTGGTCGCCAGGCCGAGGGATGCCGTGAACTGGCGGTTGTGGTCGTTCCCCGGCCACTTGCGGAAGCGCGCCGTCACGTCCGTAACATCCAGTCCGAACGTGCCGGTGATCTTCGCCAAGTGAGTGCATGACAGGTACTTCGCGGCGGCCAAGCTGCCGAAGTTATGGCTCTTCCCGGCCGCAGCCGCAGCAACCAGCGACGGGTGGCCAGACGGCGTGGCAGCCTGCAGACGCCCTGGCGTCACAGCATCGGCGGTGCCGACCGCCGGCGAGACAATCAGGCACCCGCCCGCTAGGACTGCGGCCGAACCGGACGAGGTCGCGTTGATCCCTTGACGGGCAGCATGGCAGCGGCGAAGCTCTAGGTGCTGTGCAAGTCGGTGCAACTGTCAGTCAGGGAGGGCAGCCATGTCGCTACTCTTGCTCGCACTCGATCCCGAGACGGATACCGAGCACTGTCCGGCGGTGTTCACCGATAGGGAGACCGGAGACCTGCTGGTCCAGGGCTGGACCGTCACTGACCCCGCGACGCTGGCAGAAGTAGACGGGCGCAGCAAAGTCGCGGCTAACGAGTCTGTGGTCAGGCTTCCCGCGCGCATGCGGGTAATCATCCTGGAGGCGCTTAATGGCGAAGATGCCGCCGTTCAGCGAGCTGATCGCGGCGACGACAAGCTCGGCGATCCACCTGGAGACTCGCGACAGCTACACGCCTGACGACCCCCAGTTCCTGGAGTGGAAGTCTGGCAAGCCCCGGCCGGTGCCTGCGAGTCCGGTCTGGTATGACCTGGTGCGCTCTCATGTCGTGAGGGGTGTCCAGTTCCGGCGCGCCCGGATCGTCTCGGAGCCGGTCTCCGATTTCATCTGGTTTGAGTATGAGGCTACGGCTGGACTGAACATCGCCGCCGGAGAAGAGGTCCGCTGGCTTCCTCGCAGGCTGGCACCAAGTCTGTGTGTGCCACTCTGCGACTTCTGGCTCTTTGACGACCGGCTCGTCAGGTTCCATCACTTCTCAGGTGACGGTGACATCGTGGAAGATGAGTTGGTCTCCAACCCGCACGTGATCGCTGCGTGCGCCAGCGCGTTCGAGCGCGTATGGGAAAGAGCGATACCGCACGCCGACTACCACCCGGCCTGATCAGTAGTCTCCTCGAATGGGGATTTCACCGTCCTCCAGCGTCCAGCGCGCCAGGGAGCAGCTCGCCGAACGGCTCCGCGACATCCGCCTCGACGCGCGCATGACCGCCCGAGTGCTGTCTGCGGCCGCCGGCTGGCACGAGGCGAAAACCAGCCGGATTGAGTCAGCCAAACAGGCGCCGAGCGAAAACGACATCCTTACGTGGTGCCGGGTCTGCGGAGCCGATCGAGAAGTGCCCGACCTGATCGCTGCGTCGCGCACCGCAGACTCGATGTACGTCGAGTGGCGCAGGCTCAACCGTACAGGGATGCGCAGATTGCAAGAGGTCAGGCAGCCGCTGTACGAGCGAACCCGGCTGTTCAAGTCGTACTGCGGAACGGTCGTGCCGGGATACCTGCAGACCCCGCGCTATGCGCACGCGCTGATGTCGGCGATCACCGAGTTCCGGGAGACGCCTGACGACGTTGAAGAAGCTGTCCGCGTGCGGATGAACCGCAACTGGGTCGTGCGTTCAGGCGATCACCGGTTCTCGCTCCTGGTCGAAGAGACAGTCCTGCGCTATCAGATCGGCGGCGCGGATGTCCTAGAAGAGCAGCTCCGGTCACTGTTGGAGGCCACCGCGCTGCCATCGGTGTCATTCGGGGTGATCCCGTTCTCCACGCCAGGGCGCGTGGCGTGGCCGCTCGAGTCGTTCACGATCTACGACGATGAGCGAGTGCTTGTCGAGCTGTTGTCGGCGCAGGTCACCGTTACCGCGCCGAGTGAAATCACGCTCTATGTCCGCGCATTCGAGAGGCTCGCGGCCCTGGCCGTCTATGGGGAAGAGGCGCGGGGGCTGATCTCCGCCGCGCTCGCCGCATTTGCCTGATTCGTGCGCAAGTTCACGCAAGTCCATTTACCCGAATCTGGCCCCTGCTGTTGGCTGGTCGTAATCGTTGGTGCGCGATACGGATCGCATGAGATGGCGGGTGGTCGGCATGAGTCACGTCATGAACGGCGAGATCACGGTCACGATGCTCAGGCAGACCTTTCCTCGGTGGCGAGTCTTCGAGCTTGGTGGTATCTGGTGGGCGGCTAGGGGCGGGATACAGGTCTGGGACGGGCCGCGGTCGCTGCTTCTGCGGTCGCTGACCGCGCCCGACTTGACGACGCTCGCTGACCGCCTGTGCATGCAGGAATGGCTGGATGGCTTGGATGACGACGCGCTAGGCGCTGTGTACCGGGGCAACGCCGAGGAGATCGCGTCAGGACCGGGTAACTGCTAGCCGAGCGCTTGGCGGAGGTCGTCGATCAGGTCGTCGGTGTCTCCTTCCTTGCCGCGATCACCCGGCAGGCCTGCCCACCGGGAGCGAAGCGTGGTTTATCACCGGCGAGCAGCTAACCAGGGCTACCGGAATGGCGTGCATCGCGTGCATCTCAAGCTGCGGCGCGAGGGCAGCGGCGGGCGCGGGCACTGCGGCGGGCGCGGCGACTGCGGCGGGAGGCGCAGCTTCGGCCGCGGCTGCGGAGGCGGCCCTGAGTTCCGCAAGCCGCTGCCGGGAGGGCAGCAGAACAATCGCGAGGATCACACCGAGACCGAGGACTGCCGCGGACACCGCGAAGGCCACGGTGTAGCCGTGGGTGGCCGCGATCGCCGGCGCCAGCGGCCCCGTGAAGTGCGCGGCGAAGTAGCTGGCCGTCGCGGTCAGCGCGATGGTGCTCAGCGCGGACGTCCCGATCGATCCGCCGACCTGCTGCATGGTGTTGACCAGCGCGGAGGCTACGCCTGAGTCCTGGCGCTGGACGCCGGTCGTGGCCGTGTTGATGGCCGGGGCGAAGATCATGCCGAAGCCTAGGCCCAGGATGAGCAGGGCGGGCAGGACCCCGCCGGCGTAGCTGGAGGTCACCGTTAGCTGGGTCAGGTACGTCATCGCGCCGGCGCCGAACAGCATGCCGGTGGTGATCAGGACGCGCGGCCCCACCCGCGGCAAGGTCACGATACTGGAGACATTGGAGCTGAGCAGGATGCAGCCGATCATCGGCAGGAAGCACAGCCCGCTGGTCACCGGGCTGTATCCCTTGACCACCTGCAGGTAGTAAGTGAGGAACAGAAAGACGCCGAAGATCGCGATTCCGGACAGGCCAACCGCGACGTAGGAGCCGCCCCGGGTGCGGTCGAGTATCACACGCAATGGCAGCAGCGGATGACTACTCTGCCGCTCGGCGAAAACGAATCCGGCGAGCAGGAGCAGTCCCAGGACCAGCGAGCCGATCGTCAGCGCGGCCGTCCAGCCGGCCGTCTCGGCATGGGAAAAGCCGAACACTATGAGGAAAAGCCCGGCGCAGGCCAGCACGGCGCCCGGCCAGTCCATCCGCGGCCGGATGATCGGCCGGCTGCCGCGCATGTACGCCAGGGCGCCCGCCACGGCGATCACGGCGAACACTAGGTTGATGTAGAGCGTCCAGCGCCAGGACAGGTATTCGGTGAGCAGCCCGCCGAGGATCAGGCCCACGCCTCCGCCGCCAGCGGCGACCGAGCCGAAGACCCCGAAGGCCCGCCCCCGCTCGCGCGGGTCCTGGAAGGTGCTGACCAGGGTGCCGAGGGCGGATGGCGCGAGGATGGCGCCGAACGCTCCCTGCAGTGCCCGGGCCGCCACCAGCATCTCGAACGAGATTGCGGCACCCCCGATGGCCGAGGAGACGGCGAATCCGACCAGGCCCGCGATGAAGACCCGCTTGCGGCTGTACATATCGCCGAGCCGGCCGCCCACCAGCAGCAGGCTGCCGAAGGCCAGGGCATAGGCCGTCACCACCCACTGCCGGTCGCTGTTCGGGAAGCCCAGCGAACGCTGGGCGGACGGCAGCGCGATGTTCACGACCGTGGAATCCAGGACCACCATCAGCTGGGCTACAGCTACCACGACCAAGACCAGCCAGCGCCGGTCGACGGGGGCCGCCGGACGGCCTTGGGTGGCAGACGACATGGGATCTATGCCCTTCGCGTGGAGCGCACTGCACGGATCGCTCCAGCCACGATAGGCATACCGGAAACGCCACGTCCACCCGCGCCGGGCCGCGGGTCCGGGAAGCCTAAGGCACGACCACGAGGGGCACCGGTGAGCGGCGGGCGAGGCTGACGGCGACCGAGCCGACCACGCGGTGCAGGGCATGCGATGAGCTCCCGACCACGATCACCACAGTGTCGCCGGGGTGGGCATCGCGGATGCCCGCGGCGGCGGCGATCAGCTCGTCCGGGATCAGGCCCTGGCGCCGCTCGAACCGCCAGCGCTCCTCACGGCCACGCAACTGCTCGCTGGCCGCGGCGTGCAGCTCCCGCGCGATATCGTCGAAGTTGGCTTCCATTTCGGCCACGGCACCTGCCGACAGCATGTCGATGCTGGGCAGGTGGGCGACGTACACCACCTCGATGCTGCCGGTCCGGCCGTGCAGCAGCCTGACCGCGGCGTCGAGCGCCCGGATGGCCGGAGGTGAGCCGTCATACCCGACGACGAGGTACAGGTTCCCGGCGGGCGGCGCGGTAGCGTTCATCGCGGCTAAGGCTATTCGGTTCCCTGGCGCGGCGTCCCAGTATCCGGCGGCCGTCCTTCTATTTCCTCCGAACGGTCGGTGCCGTCTCTGATGCGCTACCAGCGCTTGGCCCGCGACTCAACCACACCCGGCTTTATCGACATGCTCCTAGCCGAGCGCTTGGCGGAGGTCGTCGATGAGGTCGTCGGCGTCTTCGATGCCGACCGACAGCCTGATCAGGTCGGCGGGGACCTCGAGCGGGGAGCCGGCGGTGGACGCGTGCGTCATCCGGGCCGGATGCTCGATCAGGGACTCCACGCCGCCGAGGGACTCCCCCAGCGTGAACAGCCGGGTGCGGCCGCAGACGGCGACCGCCTCATCCTCCCCGGCGGCGACCCGGAACGAGACCATGCCACCGAACGCGCGCATCTGGACGGCGGCGACCTTGTGGCCGGGATGTTCGGGCAGGCCGGGGTAGAAGACCTGGCTGACGGCGGGATGCCCGGCCAGCATCTGCGCCACGCGGGCGGCGTTATCGCTGTGCCGGTCCATCCGTACCGCGAGCGTCTTGATCCCGCGCAGGGTGAGCCAGGCGTCGAAGGGGCCGGCAACGGCGCCGGTGGCGTTCTGGTTGAAGGCGAGATTGGCGGCGAGCTGTGTGTCTTTGACGACCACGGCGCCGCCGACCACGTCGGAGTGGCCGCCGAGGTACTTCGTGGTGCTGTGCACCACGGCGTCCGCGCCCAGGTCGAGCGGGCGCTGCAGGTACGGGGAGGCGAACGTGTTGTCTGCGACGAGCAGCGCGCCGGCGTCGTGCGTGGTCTCGGCCAGGGCCTGCAGGTCGATGACCGACAGCAGCGGGTTGGTGGGGGTCTCCGCCCAGACGACCTTCGTCTGGCGGTTGTCGAGCGCGTCGCGTACCGCCTCGAGATCGGTCTGCGGGACGGCATCGTAGCTGATCCCCCAGTGAGCGAGCACCTTCGAGAACAGCCGGAAAGTGCCGCCGTAGGCGTCCGCTGGGATCAGCACGTGGTCGCCGGGGCGGCACAGGGTACGGAGCAGGCAGTCCTCGGCGGCCATGCCGGAGGCGAACGCGAGCGCGTGCGCGCCGTTCTCCAGTGCGGCGAGGCACTCTTCCAGCGACTTCCTGGTGGGGTTGGCGGTGCGCGAGTACTCGTAGCCGCCTCGGGTACCGCCAACGCCGTCCTGCTTGTAGGTGGAGGTCTGGTAGATAGGCGGAACGACCGCGCCGGTCAGCGGGTCGGGGTCCTGCCCGGCATGGATGGCTAGCGACTCGAACCTCATTGGGCTCCTCCCGCGTAGAAGGCGAGTAGGTCTTGGCGGGTCAGCACCGCGGCGGGCTTGCCGTCCACGTGTACCAGGGCGGCGCCGGCCTTCTCCAGCGTGGCCGCCGCGCGGCTGACCGGCTCGCCTTGCCCGATTACCGGCAGCGGCGGTCCCATGTGGCTGACAACGTGGTCATGCGGGCTGGCGCGGCCGGTTACCAGGGCGTCGAGCAGGTCGCGCTCGGCGATGGAGCCCGCGACTTCGGCGGCCATCAGCGGCGGCTCCTGCCTGACGACGGGCAGCTGCGAGACGTCGTACTCGCGCAGCAGCGCGATCGCCTGCGCGACGGTCTCGTCCGGGTGCACGTGGACCAGCGCGGGTATCTTGCCGTTGTCTTTCGCCATCAGCACGTCCTTCACCGTCGGCTCGCTGGTCTCGGCGCGGAGGAAGCCGTAGTCCGCCATCCAGTCGTCGTTGAAGATCTTCGACAGGTACCCGCGCCCGCCGTCGGGAAGCAGGACGACGATGACGTCATCGGGAGCGGCCGTAGCGGCTACTTTGAGGGCGGCGACCACCGCGAGCCCGGCGGAGCCGCCGACCAGCAGCGCCTCTTCCTTGGCGAGCCGCCTCGTCATGAGGAAGGAGTCGGCGTCGCTCACCGCGATCACCTCGTCGGCGATGTCGCGGTCGTAGGTGGCGGGCCAGATGTCCTCGCCGACGCCCTCCACCAGGTACGGGCGGCCTGATCCGCCGGAGTACACCGAGCCTTCCGGGTCAGCGCCGATGATCTTCACCTTGTTGTCTGAGACCTCTTTCAGGTACCGGCCGGTGCCCGAGATGGTGCCGCCGGTGCCGATGCCCGCGATGAAGTGGGTAACCCGGCCCTCGGTCTGCCGCCAGATCTCCGGGCCGGTCGAGTGATAGTGCGCGGCCGGGTTGTCGGGGTTGGCGTACTGGTCGGGCTGCCAGCCGCCCGGTGTCTGGGCGGCGAGGCGACGGGCGACGCTGTAATACGAGTCCGGGTGCTCCGGCGGGACCACGCCCGGGCAGACTACGACGTCGGCGCCGTAGGCGCGCAGCACGCTGATCTTGTCCTGGGCGACCTTGTCCGGGCAGACGAACAGGCACTTGTAGCCGCGGTCCTGGGCGACGATCGCCAGCCCGACGCCGGTGTTGCCGGAGGTCGGCTCGATGATCGTGCCGCCCTTTTGCAGCTTGCCCTGTTTTTCGGCGGTCTCGATCATCCGCAGCGCGATCCGGTCCTTCACCGAGCCGCCCGGGTTCAGGTACTCCACCTTGACGAGCACGTCCCTGGTGTTCGCTACGCCGCGGGTAACGGACTTCAGCCGGACCAGCGGCGTCTCGCCCATGACCTCGGTCAGCGAGTCATATACCTGCATGAGCGCTCCCCTCCCTCTCCGCTTATCCCTTTGCTCAGGACAGACGCTATCCGCTGCCGGGACCGGCGTGCTGTTAACGTGGGTGTGACACGGTTTATGAGGAGGCACCGCCATGCCTGAGGCAGTAATCGTCGCGACCGCCCGCTCGCCGATCGGCCGGGCGTTCAAAGGATCGCTCACCTCGATCCGGCCAGACGATCTTACGGTGCAGATCATCTCCGCGGCGCTGGCGAAGGTCCCGCAGCTCGACCCCGCGGACATCGACGACCTCATGCTCGGCTGCGGCCTGCCCGGCGGCGAGCAGGGGTTCAACATGGCCCGGGTCGTCGCCGTGCTGCTCGGCTACGACCACCTGCCCGGGACCACGGTCAACCGATACTGCTCCTCCTCGCTGCAAACCACCAGGATGGCGTTCCACGCGATCAAGGCCGGCGAAGGCGACGTGTTCATCTCCGCCGGGGTCGAGTGCGTGTCCCGGAGCGTGAAGGGTTCGAGCGACACGCTGCCGGACACGCGCAACCCGCTGTTCGGCCCCGCTGAGGGCCGCACCGCGGAAACCGTGGCGGCCGACTCGCCGTCCTGGCATGACCCGCGCTCGGACGGTGAATTGCCGGACATCTACATCGCGATGGGGCAGACCGCGGAGAACGTGGCGGCGCTGCGCGGCATCAGCCGCCGGGAGCAGGATGAGTTCGGGGTCCGGTCGCAGAACCTGGCGGAGAAGGCGATCGCGAACGGGTTCTGGCAGCGCGAGATCACGCCGGTGACGCTGCCGTCTGGCGACGTCGTGTCGGCGGATGACGGGCCACGGCCGGGGACCACGCTGGAGAAGGTCGCGGTCCCTGAAGCCCGTGTTCCGCGAGAACGGCACGGTGACGGCCGGGAACTGCTGCCCGCTGAACGACGGGGCGGCCGCCGTCGTCGTGATGAGCGACATCAAGGCGGCGGAGCTGGGGATCACCCCGCTGGCCCGGATCGTCTCGACCGGCGTCAGCGCGCTTTCCCCGGAGATCATGGGCCTCGGCCCGGTCGAGGCGTCGCAGCAGGCGCTGCGCCGGGCGGGGATAGCGATCAGCGACATCGACCTCGTGGAGATCAACGAGGCGTTCGCGGCGCAGGTCATCCCGTCCTACCGGGACCTGGAGATCGACGACAGCCGGCTGAACGTGAACGGCGGGGCGATCGCGGTCGGGCACCCGTTCGGGATGACGGGTGCCCGCATCACTACGACGCTGCTCAACAGCCTGCAGTTCCACGACAAGACGATGGGCCTGGAGACCATGTGCGTCGGCGGCGGGCAGGGCATGGCCATGATCGTCGAACGGCTCAGCTGAGGGTCTCCCCACGGTGCCTTCCTCGGGTCCCTTGGAGGAAACGGGACATTACGGGAAGGTTGCAAAGTGGGTCTTGTCAGGTGCTCTCCAGTAAGGCAGTCTCATGGGAAAGCGGCTTCCCCTGGAGGTGCCAATGTCGCTGATGCACACGCCCGACATGCACAAAAGCCTCATCGCGCGCATCCCGTTCGTAACGGGCCGCGAGCTAGCCGAATGGTTCAGCCACCTGGAATCCGGTCCGGCCTTCCTGCGCCGCGAAGAGCGCGCGAACTGGCTTGCCGACGAGCACGGCATCTGCGACCACTACGCCGCCGCCATCTGCCACGAGTACGAAGTCCGGCGCCGTCTGCGCCTCTCGGGCGCCTAGCCCCTTAATCTTGCCCGCCTCGGCGCGGGCGTCCCCCTGTACCCGCCGGCCGACATGCCCGCGGATGTACTGCGCAGCCCCGTTTCGCCCGATACCATCATCCGGTGAAGTCGCTTGGCGTCGAGGGTGCCTGGGTGTTCACACCGCAAGTGCACCACGATGAACGGGGAAGTTTTCTGGAAGCCTTCCGGGGTGCCGAGTTCGCGGCTGACCTCGGGTACAAGCTTGACGTCGCGCAGGTGAACACCTCGGTGTCACGGCGGGGCGTGATCAGGGGGATTCACTACGCGGCCGTTCCGCCTGGACAGGCGAAGTACGTGACGTGCGTCGCCGGCGCGGTACTCGATGTGGTGGTGGACCTGCGGGCTGGTTCGCCCGGGTTCGGCACGTGGGAAGCCGCCCGGCTCGACGATACGGAACGGCAGGCCGTGTTCTTGTCGGAGGGGCTTGGCCACGCATTCATGGCGCTCACGGACCAGGCGACCGTTCTGTACCTGTGTTCGAACGCCCTACGCGCCCGGCCGGGAGCGCGGCGTCCACCCATTGGACCCCGCGCTCGGCATCAGCTGGCCGCTGGACGAGACTCCGTTGCTCTCGGCCAAGGACGCGGCCGCGCCGACCGCGGCGGACGCGCTGGCCTCTGGTGCGCTGCCACGGTACGACGAGTGCGTCACCTACGGCGCGCAGTTGCGCTCCCTGCATTTGCGTTGATCCCAGCCGGGTCACCCGGGAAGACGATACCTTTGCCCTTATGAAGGCCCTGGTACTGTCGGGGGGGTCCGGGACGCGGCTGCGGCCGATCACGCACACCTCTGCGAAGCAACTGCTCCCGGTGGCGAACAAGCCAGTGTTGTTCTACGGCCTCGAGGCGATCGCGGCGGCCGGGGTCACCGACGTTGGCATAGTGGTCGGCGACACCGAACCAGCCATCAAGGCGGCGGTTGGCGACGGATCGAAGTTCGGGATCCGGGCCACGTACCTCCGCCAGGAGGCGCCGCTTGGCCTGGCGCACGCGGTGCTGATCGCACGAGAGTTCCTCGGCGATGACGACTTCGTGATGTACCTGGGCGACAACTTCATCGTCGGCGGGATCACCGACCTGGTCGAAGGATTCTCCGCCAAGCGGCCCGACGCGCAGATCATGCTGACGAAGGTGGCCGACCCGCGCTCGTTCGGGGTCGCGGAACTGGATGGCGACGGGCAGGTCGTGGGCCTGGAGGAGAAGCCACAGACCCCGAAGAGCGACCTGGCCCTCGTAGGCGTCTACCTGTTCACCCCGGCGGTGCACGAGGCGGTCGCTGCCCTCAAGCCCTCCTGGCGCGGGGAACTGGAGATCACAGAGGCGGTCCAGCGGCTGATCGACGCCGGGCGCAAGGTGGACTCGACAGTGATCACTGGGTACTGGAAGGACACCGGGAACGTCACCGACATGCTGGAAGTCAACCGGCTGGTCCTCGAAGGGCTGGATCCCCGGCTCGACGGGGTAGTGGATCCTGGCTGCGAGATCATCGGCCGCGTGGTGGTGGAGCCTGGTGCGCAGGTCAGCGGATCCCGGGTCGTCGGCCCGGCGGTGATCGGGGCTGGATCCGAAGGTGTCGGGATCGTATATCGGGCCGTTCACCGCGATCGCGGAGAACTGCACTGTCGATGACAGCGAGATCGAGTACTCCATCGTCTTGTCCGGCGCCTCGATCCGCGGCGTGCGCCGGATCGAGGCCTCCTTGATCGGGCACGACGCGGAGGTTACGCCTGCATCCCGAGTGCCGCGGGCGCACCGGCTCGTGCTCGGCGACCACAGCAAGGTGCAGATAAGCTCATGAGAATCCTGGTAACCGGCGGCGCGGGCTTCATCGGCTCGCACTATGTACGGACGATCTGTCGGGCGGCTCTCCCCACTTCGAGGACGCTGCGGTCACCGTGCTCGACAAGCTCACCTACGCGGGCAACCTGGCGAACCTCGATCCGGTGGCGGCACGCTCGAGTTCGTGCGCGGGGACATCTGCGACGGCGCGCTGCTCGCGGAACTGCTGCCCGGCCATGACGCGGTGCTGAACTTCGCCGCCGAGACGCACGTCGACCGGTCCATCGCGGGTGCCGCGGAGTTCGTCACGTCCAACGTAACCGGCGTGCAGGTGCTGCACGACGCGTGCCTCATCAGCGGCATCCCGCGCGTCGTGCACGTGTCCACAG
>CAVYVO010000018.1:0-225232 GCA_963771985.1 uncultured Actinomycetota bacterium
GATAGATGCGACGATGAACGCCGGTAAGGAGCAATGAGTCCCGCGAACGTCGCTAGAGGCTCCGGAGCGAGGCTTTCCAGGCACTGGATTCTTCCGTATAGCACGCCGATAGTGCCGGAGGCCAGTACATCTCGAGTTCGAGAAATTTGTCGCGCTTTACGCCGCGCCGCTCAAGCACGGTTAAGGTGTGCCGTACTTCTTTTAGTCTCATGTGATAGCGACTTTAGAAATACTCCCTCCTCAGCAAGTACCAAAAACGATCCATAAATTGAAGAAGACTCCCCTCTGTACCGCGCCCTCATGCTTCTGAATATTGGCTGATCGCTCCATCCTCGCCCCTTGCGGCTTTCTCTGCGAGGAACTATATCCTACGGGTGAGGCGCGGTCTGGCTAGACAAGGAGAGAAGCAACGCTGGAAATAAGGCCAGTGAAACATCCGCACTCTATTGCATTCCCGTCTCTCCACGCTTGGCTATCCTGCCCTGCCAACGGCCTTCCGATCCGCCAAGGAACAACACCAGGCCCCCGCGATGACCCCCGGCGCAGGAGCGCCGCACAGGCCCCGGACGCCGACCCGTACAGGCCCCGCACAGCGCCCGTATCCCGCGTCCCGGCCCCTGCTCGCCCCCCAGCGCAGGAAACCCCCTGCTCCGCAGGGGTTTGTTGTGGCGGCTCTCCGTTCCAGAAAGACCTCTCGCTGAAACACTCTCGCTTGCCTCGTGAAAGTTTTATTCCACTACAAGCTTAGCCACAACAAAAGCAAAGTAGAAAATCGAAAATCATCAAAGTCAGCGAAATCGAAAGAATGGGGAAACCGAGACCCCCCCGGCCCCCGGAAAATCACCACCCGGTTCCTCAGTTTCCCCCTCGCCCCCTTCCTGACCTCCCCAAGGTCAAAGGCGAAACCGTCAACAGTGACCCTGACAACAAAGAGCACGTTAAAACAGAGCCAGGGCAGCACCGGGAACACACAAACACGCAACACGGTCTCCGCCGCTGGAACCCGCCAGCGCCGCTACCCGGCCG
The DNA here is from genome assembly GCA_963771985.1 of uncultured Actinomycetota bacterium. Lineage (GTDB taxonomy): Bacteria > Actinomycetota > Actinomycetes > Streptosporangiales > Streptosporangiaceae > Trebonia. The sequence continues at coordinate 1,027 of CAVYVO010000018.1, forward strand.
CCAGTGGTTCGAAGGTGAACTAGCCGCCCGGCCCCGGCTCCAAGGGAGCGACGGCGGTTACCGCATCAGGGTTCAGCGGGCCGTAGATGTGCGGGAACGGTACAGCTGACCCGGTCCCTCGTCGTATTGCCACCGCGACGTAAGCAGGTCCGTGTCGATTACCAGGACCACCAGCGACTCCCGGTGTCCTTGTCGAGCCAGTTCACGACCGGGCGACCTGCTGAGGCTGCGACCCGGTGGAGGAACCCCGACGTCGAGCGTCTTCCCGCGCGTCGATGTCGTGTACGCCCCCGGCGGCCTTCCCAGCTTCCCGGTCGGCGGCGGTAGTCAGGTGGTAGATCGTCGGGCAACTTCGAGCTCCCTGGCGGTTTACGCGGCATTCCTCATCGAACTCGGCAACAGCAGCATCACCGCTGCCGTGCCTGCGGCGCAGTCTGCGGCGCGAGTCAGCGTCGACCGCGACACGGCCCGACTGCATCCGCCTGTCAGCGCAGCGCCTCACGGCCCGCCGATCGCCGCATCCGGTCATCGGCCACCCACGCCGACGCGAGCACAAGCATGTTGAGGAGCGCCGGGCACGGGCCATGCCGGGGCGAGCGCACTCGGCGAGCAGCATGATCCCTCGCCGCCTCCCAGTCCATCGCGCGAGGTATCGACATCCGCGCCGCCAGGTACGCCGCGTCGAAGTAGCTCAGCCACGACGGCGTACTACCGCGTCCGCGCGGGCAACTGACGCTCGCACTCAGCCAGCGCAGGCGCGCAAGCCTTCCGGTCCCCGGTAAGCGCCAGTCCGACCTAGCCTCCAGTTCCCACGCCTCAGCCGCGAGCACCGGCACGCCCGCCTCACCCGCCGCGTGACACGCCGCCCTGGCCAGCTCGACAGCACGGCCAGGCAAGCCCAAGTGAACCGCCCGGTGCGACCGGGCAGCCAGCCTCACCGTGAGAGCGCCGTCGCCGCCGCCGTCGCCAGTTCCAGGGCATGGGCCGGGTCCTTCTGGCTGCATTCCGGGCATCCCCGTTGTCGTAAGCACTCCAAGCGGCCAGGTCGGCCGCCTGAGCCGCAGCGCCGAACAGCGCCCGCCCGTCCGCCTCGGAATAACTGCCCTCCCGCCACATGGGCATTCCAACGGACCTGTCCAGGTACACAGCGGCAAGGAAAATGCGCGTGCCCCCACCGTTCACATTCCAGTCCCCCGGAACGCCGCCAGGCTGGCAGCGCCGCGTCCGCGTCAGCGCCCCGTCAGCGACGCCGCGGCGCGCCGGACACGATGCGGAGCGCGCCTCAGAGTCACGGATGGAGTCCGCCGGCGCCAAGGATCACATCCATACGCTACCTGATCAGCGGAGAGGAAGCTTCAGGACCACGAAGCACCTTGGACAGGTCAGAGGGATCACAGGGAGATCTCGCGGGCAAGCCTGCGCACGCTGTACCCGCGCGCCGCCATGAGCGTACGCGCCTGCTCGGTGAAGTCCCGCAACAGAGGCCCAATCACGCCGGGGTCTGCATGCTGTGGGTGTGGGTGCGTTCTCGGGTACCCACGCGCCCACACTCCCGAGTGTACGCCCTGTAACTGAAAGCCTGTCGGTCGTACACAGGTATGCGTATCGTCGCTGGGCCATCTCGCACGCCCCGCTACCACAGGACCAGGAGGAAAGGCCGTGACCACCCCCGATCGGCACGTGCGGCTCGCCGCCCGCCCCGCCCCGCCCGGCACGGCCAAGCCCGGTCGGCGACCTGATAAGCAAGCACCGCGAAGCCATGCGCGCGGTCTACGCAAAGCACGCCCACGAGCTACAGCACCCCCGCCCGTGGCAGCACGCGGCATGAACAGACCGCCCCAGCGCCCCGGCCCCCGCCGCCCTCCCGACCCGGACCCCCCAAGCCAGCGGCCACACCGTCAACCCGCTGGAACGCCTCAACGACGCGCAGCTCATCGCGGCCCGCGACAAGCTCCGCAACCGCCTCAAGCACGCCGCCCCCGGCGAGCCCAGGCGCGCGAACATAGCAGCCGCCTTCGGGCTGTTCGCGGCGGAAATCACCCGCCGCACCAAGCAGGCCGCCAGCCGGAAGGCCCAGCCCCGCAAGTGAAGCTCACCGACCGCATCGACGCCTTCCGCCAGCGCCACCCCGAGGTACACATATCCCTCCCGCCCGGACAGAACCTCTGGCAGGTCAGGGAACCCGGACGGTCCCCCACCCTGCACCCGTGGGGCGCGACCATGATGGACGACCTCGAATCCAGGTACGACGACAAGGAGAACCGTGCCTAGCTGGGCGAAGTTCTTCGCAGGAGACGACAGCGAGCTACCCGAGGGATACGAGCCCGAGGCCGCCACCGACGAGACCGACAACACCGGATGCCAGCACGCCAACATGAAGACCAACGGCATGTCCACATGGTGCGAGGACTGCGACCTCTCCGACGACGCCTGACCCCCCAGACCGGGCGCTGTGCGAACCCCCGCCCCGGCGGGCACCCCGCCGCACAGCGCCCGCCCCCTTACCGTGGCACCCCGGCCCGCGCCACCGGGGAACGCGACGCACACCCGACCCGAAAGGCCCGCGTCATGACCGTGCCTCACCAACTCATCGCCAGCCCCTATCCCGGCGGCCACCTGGTCGTCAGCCCCGGCCGCGAGGGAGGAATCAAGATCGGCGTCAACAAGTACGCCGAACTGCGGGACGCCGCCCCCGCCGCCCCCGTCCCCGGCTGGCTGGCCGCCGCCGCCCGCGCCCAGTGGGACCAGGACGTGACCGGCCTCACCACCGCCGGGGCGGTCATGGTCCGCCCGGAGACCCCCTACGGGTACGCCCGCGCCAGCTACGAACTCAACCTCGGCTGCAACTACGACTGTGAGCACTGCTACCTGGGCGAGAAGGTGTTCGACGGCATGGAATGGCCCGGTCGGCAGCGGCTGCTGGACGTCATGGCCGAGGCTGGCGTCCTGTGGCTCCAGCTCACCGGGGGCGAACCGCTGGTCAACGCCCTGTTCCCCGAAACACTCGCCTACGCCTACGCTCTCGGGATGATGATCCAGGTCTCCTCCAACGGGTCACGCCTCCACCAGCCCCGGACGATCGAGCTGCTGACCGCCTACCGGCCCTACCGGATAACGCTCAGCCTGTACGGGGCCACCGAAGAGTCCTACGACGCGATGACCCGCAGCCGGGGCGCGTTCAAGCGGTTCATGCGCGGCCTGGACGCCGCCCGCGACGCCGGGCTGACCATGCGGATCAACTGCATCGTGTCCAACCGCAACGTCCACGAGCGCGACGCCATGCAGGCCCTCGCCGCCCGTTACGGCATCCCCGCGTTCGAGTACACCAACATCACCCCCACCTACCACGGCACCGGCGAGGTACTGCCCAGCCAGGCCCGCGAGGTCATGAAACGCCACACCCCCTACACCGGGTGCAACGCCGGAATCACCCACTTCCACGCCGACCCCCACGGCAAGGCGTCCATCTGCAAAGTCGGCCGACAGGAACAGGTCGACCTCATGACCGAAGGCGCGGAAGGACTGCGGAAGCTAGCCGCCATCGGCGACCGGATGACCACCCGGCACGGCGGCTGCACAGGCTGCACCCTCCAGAAAACATGCGGGACGTGCATGCCCCTGGCCACCCTCTACCGCCAGGCGAACGCCCCGCTCGAAACCTACTGCCAGCACGGCAGTAGCAGCCCGATCACCGCCAGCCCCACCGGAGGGAGGTAAGCCAATGACCCCCGTTGCCGTCGAACTGCTCCCGGCCCCGCCCGCACCTGACACGCTGGACCCGGACGCCGTGGAACTCACCACCGACACCGACAAGCTGATGGTCATGTGCTCGTGCAGCGCATCCAGCGACGCCGTTTACTAATAACCACCCGATGCGGGCGGCCCGGGAACTGTCCCGGGCCGCCCGCCCCGACCGGCAAGGACCACCGTTGGAACAACGCATCCCGTGGGACGACCTGCCCGCCTCGCTCAAGGACGCGATCAGCGCCCGAACCGGGCCGGTCATCTCCGGCCGCGCCGCCACGGACGGCCAGAACTCCCCGCTCGCCGCCGTCCTGAACACGCGCAACGGAAAGGTGTTCGTCAAGGGACTCCCCTCCGGTCACCGGCTGATCGTCACCCAGGCCCGCGAAGCCGCCGCCGCGCCGCTCGCCAAGGGCCTGTCACCCGAACTGCTCTGGCAATTCGACGAAGACGGGTGGAACGTCAACGCCTTCGAGCACATCGACGGCCGCAAAGCGAACTACCAGCCAGGATCACCCGACATCGACCCGGTGACCGAACTCATGACCGCCCTGAGCCGCATCAAGATACCGCCCGGCCCCGGCCCGTGGAAACCCATCGCCACCAGACTGCTGTGCACGGTCATTCAAGGTGAGGATGGCGGCGTCATTGGCGGTGAGGATGTGCGGGTGTGAGGAAGGCCCCGCCGGCGTCAGCCGGCGGGGCCTTGGTGTGCGTGGTGGCGTGGTGGTGGTCAGTCTGCCGTGATCTCGTTGACGGCGGCGCGGGCGGACTGCTCGTCGACGATGTTCTTGCGGCCTGCCATGGCGGCGACGAGGGCCTGGGTGGCGATGTTGTTGACGGACCTGGGCAGGCCGCGGGCCGCGTCGTGGACGAGGGCCATGGCGTCGTCGCTGAAGATGGTGTCGGACCGTCCCGCGAGCTGCAGGTGGTGAGTGATGTAGGAGGCGGTCTGCTCGGGGGCCATGGCGGGCATGGCGTATCTCAGCCCGATCCGCTGGTCCAGGGCCGCGAGCACGCCCAGGCGCAGCATCCGCCTGAGGGTGGGCTGGCCGATGAGCAGGCAGGCGAGCGGGCTGGCGGCATCCATTTCTGAATTTGTCAGAATCCTGATGGCCTCCAGCTGGGCGTGGGTCAGCAGGTGCGCCTCGTCGATGACCAGCAGCGAGGAGCCAGGCCGCGCTCGCCGTGCTCGGCGGCGATCAGCGACGCGGCCTGGGCGGCGAGCTCGGCGGAGCCGTGGGCGGGCCGTCCGCCGAGCGCGGTGACCACGTGGTGGTGGATCCCCCGGGTGCCGGTCGTCGGGTCCGGGAGGTAGAGCAGGGTGTGGCGGGTCTGGTCGAGCGCGGCGATCGCCGCGCGGGCGGCCACCGTTTTTCCCGCGCCGACCTCGCCCGTTATCACGCCGAGGGCGCGCTCGCGGGCGCACCAGGTGATGCGGGCGACGGCCTCGGCGTGGGCGGGGTAGCGGCAGAGCATGGACGGGGCGAGGTCCTTGCCGAACGGGGTGCGGGTGAACCCGTAGTGGCTCTTCAGGTCGATCATGATCTCAGTCCTCTTTCATGGCGGTGATGCCGGCGGCGGCCAGCAGGGCGGCGGCGTCGGCCGCCTCGCGGGCGCGGGCGGCGGCGTCGCGGGCGGCGGCGATGTCCGCGGGTGTCCAGCCGCCTGCGGCGCGCTCGGCGGCGATGCGTTCCAGGACGGCGGCCTTGGCGGTGAGGTAGGCGGCGGTCTCGGCGGCGCCGGCCCGGGGCCGGCTGCGGTGAGGCGGGCGGCCCAGGCCAGCACGGCGCTGACCTGGCCGGCCGGCACGGCCGGCTGCTGCGTGTTCACTGCGCGGCCTCCCGCGTGTCCCCGTCCCCGCTGTCGCTGTCGAGGGCGTCGTAGCGGATGCGGTGCCGGCGGACGGCTTCCTCGTGCTCGGCGGCGATGATGGCGAGGTAGTCGATGCCGGTCGCCGGCGGCGGGGTGCCCGGCTCCTCGGGCTTCGCCTTCGGGTGGGAGTGCCGGCCGATCACCCGGGGGACCGCGGTCCCGTAAGGCGACCCGTTCCAGAAGATCTCCAAGACGGTCAGGTCGAACGGGTCGAAGACGCACTCGACCTTCCGCCCGGCCAGCACCGGGTCGGTCTCGTAGGCGCCGCCGAACAGGCGGACCGTGGCGTCCTTGCGGACCAGCCGCGTCTCGGACCACAAGAACGCCTCCCGGAGCCGGGCCGGCTCCGGGACGGGGAACAGGTCGCCCGGCCAGCCACCGCTCCAGGGGCGGCTGGCCGGTCTCGCCGTGCGGCCGGGCGTGGTAGACCCGCTCGCACCAGGCGGTGAACAGCCGGTTCAGCTCCGCCAGGTCCGCGACCCGGGACCCGTCACCGATCTCGACCAGGAACTCCTCCCGGACAATCCGGAAGAACCGCTCTATTTTCCCTCTTCCCTCAGGCCGGCCGGGGGCGCTATGGGTGATCTTGATCCCCATCCTGGCGGCGGCCCGCTTGAGCGCCGCGTCGACAAAAGCAGAGCCGTTATCGACGTAGATCCGGGACGGGATGCCGCGGGCGGCCAGCGCCGGGCGCAGCGCGGCGGCCAGCCGCACGCTGTCCTCGAAATAGCCCCAGCGGGCCGCCATCACCGCCCTCGAGTGGTCGTCCAGGAAGGCGAACAGGTAGGCCTTGCGGCCCGCGACCTGCGGCCCGTGCAGCGCGTCCCCGGTCCAGGTGTCGTTCGGCGCCGGCGCCTCGAACCGGCCGAACACCGCCGGGGCCCGCCCGCCGGGACGGGCGGTCAGCTCCAGCCGGCCGAAGTGCCGCAGCAGCGTCCGCACCGACGGCGACCAGCCGCACGACTTTCGCAGGATCCGCTCCACCTGCGCCGCGGTCCGCTCCGGGTTCTCCCGCTTCAGCCCGGCGGCCAGCTCCAGCACCTCCGGGTCGGTCCGCAGCGTGACCTGCCGGGCCGGCGGCGCCAGCGCCGCGAACCCCCCGGACCGCCAGGCCCGGATCCACCGGTCGACCGTCGCCCGCGACACCGTGACCGGCTCGCCGAACGGCCCCGGATGCTCTGTTCCCGCGATCTCGCGGACCATCCGGCCGCGCTGCCGCACGGTCAGCCCCGGGTCGGCGGCCTCCCGGATCAGCTGGTACCGGAACAAGGCCACCTGCTCGGCCCGCTGCGCCCTCTTGCGGTCCTCCTCAGCCCCTGACACGGGCATCCCTCCTCAGTGAAAACGCCGCAAAACATGCGTCACCGAGGATTCCGGCTCAGCGTGCCGCCGCCCAGAGCCAGCTCGCGTGGCCGGCCATGGCCGGCCACGACGGGGCCAGCAGCAGCCCGCACGTCTGCGCCGCCGCCAGCTGCCACCGCGGCACGCTGCCCACGCCCGGCACCATCGCCGCCGCAGCGGCGGCCGCCGCGATGGCGGCGACCGCGTCCGCCAGCGGCGACCCGGCCGGGGCGGGCAGCGGCGGATCGGCCGCCAGGCCCGCCGCCAGCACCGTGAACCGCTCCCGCACCCGCTCCGCGCTCCGGGCCAGCGACCGCAGCCAGCCCCGCACCGTCGACGCCGGCCGTCCCAGCCCGGCCGCGATCACCCGGTGCCCGCTCCCCGCGGCCTTCTCCTCCAGCGCCCGGCCGATCACCGCCCCCGCGTCCGCCCGACGCGACAGGAACCGCGCAGGAAGAAGAACGTGCGTCCCCCCGCAGCCCCGGCACCGCGACCTGCGCGGGACAACCTCCACGTCAGGCCCGTCCAGGATCCGGACCCGCCGCGGCCGCGCGTTCCCCCACCCGCCCAGCACCCCGCCGCACGACGGGCAGCACAGCTGCCCCGACAGCAACTGCCGTTCGACTGCACCCCGGTCACCGTTTACCGTGAGCACGACGCCTCCAAGCGTCCGCCCGCGGCCCTCCCGTCTCGCTGCCAAACGAAGGAACGGGAGGGCCGCACCTGTCTCCAACGTGCTCACCGTGCCGTCGCACACGAAAAAGGACAACCCCTCAGGGCTGCCCTCAGCACATCCGCAACATCAGTGACGCAAACCAGCGCCTACATCGTCATCTTGAGTGACCGTGCAGAACTGCGGACCTACGTAGACGACCCCGCCGACGGGCACATCTTCGCCGGGCAAAACCTCACCCACACAGACTGGATGCCCGACAACGTGCTCATCTCAAGCGGGCGGGCGTGGCTGGTCGACTGGGCATGGGCCACCCCCGCCCAATCATGGATCGACCAGGGATTCTGGGTAATACGCCTCATCGCCAACGGCCACCCCATCACCGAAGCCGAAGCCATCGCCGCCCAGCTACCCGCCTACGCCGCCGCCGACCCCGCCCACGTCGCCGTATTCGCCCGCGCCAACCGCAAGATGTGGGACGAAATCGAAGCAGGCCGCCCCGTCCCCTGGACACAAGCCATGGCAGCAGCCGCACGCGCCTGGGCAGAGCACCGCGAGCACCTAAGCGCCTCCGGGCTATAGCCCCTGCGCCACCACCCGCCTATCCCGGTACACGGGCTCACGCTTGTTCTGGAGAACATGCGGAGCTAGCCGCCCCGGCTCCCTAAACGGCCCCCGGCAAGGTGATTGCGGCTCCCTTGCCGGGGGCCTCGAAGTGGCCCTCAGCCCGTAACCACCCCTGACGCCGGTCCCGGACACCGGCCGCACAGCTCCCGCACAACCCGCACAGCTCCCGCACAAAGACCGAACCCGGCACCCCGCCGCACGGTCCCGTCAAGGGTGGCCGCAGGCCATCGCGCCAGCGACGCGACGAAGGAGCGCCCTTGCACGGCGCAGACCTCAAATAGCGTGGTGCCCGAAGGGTGAGGGGGTGACTGTCCCCCTCACCCTCTGGCCAGCGCCGAGCGTCCGCTCTTGACCTTCCAGACGGAGGCAGCGCACCACCCGCAGCACGACACCCACCCCCGCACGCGGGGGCTCCGCCCCCGTGCCCCCGCTCACATACGCGACCCCGCTGCTGTGTGAGGGCAGCGTCGGGTACCTGCCTGCGCGGCACAGCGGCCAGGATCTTCCCTGGCACCAGCGCGGACACCACCCGCACCCCACAGACAAAGATCAAGGTCAAAGACGTTTTAAGGGCTTTCATTTACGCAGAGCGTCGGAACGGTGATCACCCGCGAGCGAACAAAGCATCGCTCACGCGCCCGCGCTCTCTACGACGGGCGACCTTACCCCCACAGTCAAAAGCCAAGGTCAAAGGCCAAGTCAAGGTCAAAGGCCACGCGGCAGCTATCAGGGTGGGGTGCCCCCACCCCGGTTGTCAAGCCTACGGCCGACCTTGGCCTGTCAAACGAAAACCGTTTGACAGGCCAAGGCGCGGCAAAGTCAAAACCGGCCCCCCGCCAGCCGCCCGCCCCGCCAGCCGCCGCAGCCCGCCCAGAACCGCCGGCCGTCCCGAGCCCGCCGCCGCGCCCCGGCATTGCCGCCAGGGAAGCCCGCACCGCGCCACCCAGCCAGGCACCAGCGGCAAAACACCAGGCCAGCCAGCACGGCCCCGAGTCAGGGAGTCAGGCAGAAGTCAGGACAGGCCCCCCGGAGAAACGGACATCAAGGTACGTAAAGGTGCATAAAGATAAGCGAACGTAAGATGAGCTGTTTTTCGAATGATGGCGTTTGAACTGCGATTACGAACGTTCAGACACGATCGCGGAAGTCCGCCCGTTCCTCTTGACTAATGTTGTCCTTGCCGTCCAGCCAGAAGTCGTAAACCCGCGCCATATGAGGTCGGCCTGTGTCGAACCCGGCATCCTCGCCCGCTAGCTCACGGCCGCTCATCACCTGGCCCGCCTTTCCCTCCGGATTCCCGCCCCGGGTAATGCTTCCGCACCCCGCGCGGCCGCGCAACACGGCCACCCAAGGCGTTGACGCGCAGCCTGGCGTATTCCACATCCGGTGGCTCTCTGCTGTAGGACGGCAGAGACGCCACCTTCCGTTCGGAAAAAATAAAAGGACGGTCGCCTCGTACGTCTTCATCCACGTCCTGGAAAGATTGCCGTTCTGCAAGGTGATTAGCGTGATCAGCTGGCCGAGGGTGTGTTTGGCGAGGGTCGCTTACTGGCGGTCGGTGTCTTGGCGCGGGCCGTGCAGGAGTGCCTGCGGTGTCACCCACCATTCTGAGGCGACTTCGAGTCCGCAGGCTCGGAGTGCCTGGCGCTTGGGCTGATCGAGGTGCGCTGTTATGACGACTGCCTGAACGGCGCCGCGCTGTCCGGCTTGGGTAAGGCCGGCGTGGAGCAGCTGGACGCCGGTCGTCGGCCATTTGGCGGGCGGGGTGACCACGAAGTCGTCGATATCGCAGGTGAGGCCGCCGGGGTCGTAGACCGGCGGCGCGGGGTTGAGGGTCGCGATGAGGAACCCGGTGAGCTGGCCAGCTTCTTCGCTGACCAGGGTGATGACCTCATCGCTGGCGACAAGGCGGCCCAGGTAGGTGCGGTGCTTGTCGAGTGCGGCGGCGGCCGGCCGCCAGAACAGTGGCTGGTAGCGGGCGTACTGCTCGCGGCGGATGGCCGCCAGTGCGGCCATCGCGGGGACATCAGCCTGCACCGCGGTGCGTATCTGCTCACTCACCCGCCTAGTGTCGCAGGGTTAAGCGTCTTCGCTGGTAAGCGGCATGTGGTTGTCGCGCGGCAGGGACGTGGTTTAGGCGGCGTCCTCGGCTAGCCGAGCAGATCCTCGGGGCTGGCTGAGGCCGGGAATCCCGTGCTGGCCCCCCACATCTCCGCGAACCGGCCATCGTCGATGCGGAAGATCTCGAACAGCATGGGCTCGGCGTCGCCGTCCGGGGTCGCGATCCCCTCGATGGCCGAGCGGACGGCAGCCTTGTCGCCGTCAACCAGGATGTCCTGGGCGACGACGCGCATGCCGGGATTCCGGGCAGTGAGCGTGCGCCAGGCGGCCTTGCCTGCCTCGAACCCGGTGGTGCCGAGCGGATGGCTGAAGAAGCCGGGGGCGTTCAGGCCGTCGGCCTCGTCGAATTGCCGGCTGTTGAAGCACTCCTGCATCCGCCGCACCAGGGCGCTCGCTTCCTCACGTGTGGTCATCGGCGTGATCCCTTCATGGCTGTTGGACCGGGTCATGATGAGCGGCGCGAGCCCGTAACCGGTGCGCCGCCCCGGTTACGTCCAGAGTATCCGGTGCGGCGCCCCGGTTATGCTGATACTGATGTCTAGCCAGCCACCTGAGCACGCCCCGACGACGTCGCAGGCCGCTCACGGGAGTGACCGTGAGCTGCGCGCTGACGCGCGCCGCAATCGTGAGCGGGTGGTGCGGACCGCGCAGCAGCTGTTCGCGGCGGAAGGTCTTGGCGTATCGCTCGACGAGATCGCCCGCCGCGCGGGCGTCGGCCCCGGCACCGTCCACCGGCACTTCCCCGCCAAGGAAGCGCTCTACCTCGCTGTCGCGACCGATATGCTGCAGCAGCTGGTGGCGGAGGCAGAAGCGCTCACCGCCGCCGGCGATCCCGCAGCCTTGTTCACGCTGCTGTCCCGGATGATGGCCGCCGGCGCGGAGAACGTCGCGGTGAAGAGCGCGCTTGCGGCCGCCGAGTTCGACTTGCGCATCGCTGCCCCGGACGTCGCGGCAGATCTCACGCGCCATGTCGCAGGCCTGCTGGATCGCGCGCACGCGGCCGCCGCCGTGCGCCCCGACCTCACCGTCGACGAGGTGATGGCCCTGGTCGCCGGCGCCTTCGCCGCGATCCGCCATGCCGGTGCGGAGACCAGCCGCCAGCGTTCGGCACACATCGCCCAGATCATCCTCGACGGGCTGCGGCCCCAGCCACGGCAAGCGACGCGCGTGCCCGAACACCAGGAGATCCACGATCCCGGCTGACGATACCCGGGCCTCGAACCGCGGGAGGACAATCGCGGGTGACGCTCAGACCTTTCAGGCAGCCGATGGTGCGACGGTCCGGGTGTTCCGTGGAGAGGTGCTGCCGCGCCGCTTCCGGTGCTCGGGCCGCGGGCGGCCCTGCGCTCCGGGTCGGCTTGCCATCGGATGACCTTGGGTTATGTGGTCACTGGCTGAGGTTGATGGCGGGGGCCGTCTCGGAGCTTGCGGATTTCCGGCGCTTCCCATCGCAGTCCAGCTTGTCGAGCATGGCGTCGGCGACGGCGGGGAAGTTCATCGCTAGCCACAGCAGGCCCGCTGTGGCGTCTTCGGGGGTGAGGGCGGTGATCCGGGCGATCCGGTCCTGCTGCCAGAGCGCAGGGATGCCGTTCATGAGGGGTGGTCCAGAAGTACTCGGGGCGGGGGTTAGCCCGCTCGGGTGGTGGGCGGTCCGCGGCGGAGGATCTCGCCTTGGGGGCTGCGGGCTTCGGTGCTGCCGTCGGCGTGCAGGGTCAGGGTCCAGCCCAGGCGGTGGATGCACACCTGGTGGTGATACGAACACAGCAAGATGAGGCCTTTGAGCCTGGTCTTGCCGCCGCGGGAGCGGTAGATGATGTGGTGGACCTGGCATCCGGCGGCGGGCTTGTCGCAGCCGCCGGGCCATTGGCAGTGCTGGTCGCGGAGGATGACGGCGCGGCGCAGGTGGGCGGGGATGCCCTTGACCGTGCCCATGTCCAGGGGGAGGGGCTTGCCGGTGTAGGGGACGCCGAGCTTGCGGGTGCGCAGGTAGGCGGCCAGGCCGTCGGGGCCGGACATCGCGTCGGCGGCCATCTCCAGGAGGGCGCGGCGCAGTTCGGTCTTCTGCTCGGGGGTGAGCGGGGCGGGCGGGGGGCAGGTGCAGCCGCCGCAGCGGCAGCCGCACGGCTCCCGGTGCTGGCCCAGGCCGTGGGCGTCGAGCCAGAGGTCGGTCATGGCGTCGAGGGCCTGCCAGTCGACGCTGCCGGCGACGATGGGGGCGATGAGCGCGTCGCAGGCGGCGGCTTCGGCGGCGGCGCCGGTCAGCCAGCCCGGCTGGCCGGCGCGGCCGGTGTGGGCGGCCTGGGCGGCGATCCATCCCTGTTCCAGCGCGGAGCCGTGCAGGTTCCGCAGGTCGGCGAAGTTGATGAGGACCTGGGCCATGGTGGCCTGCCCGGCGCTGTCGGGCAGCAGCCCGGCCTTGATCAGCCGGCCCAGCGCCTCCTCCAGCGCGTCGTGCTGGCGCTGCTCGATGCTGCGGTGGTCGTCCGGGCCGAGGTGCTTGCCGAGGGAGTCGAAGATGGCCTGCAGCGCGGCGGCGGACCCGGCGGTCAGGTTGCCGTTGAGTTTCCCGACGCCGTCCAGGGTGGTGCCCAGCCGCAGGTACCGGTCCTCGAAGCCGTCTTCATCCCCGTCGCTCCCGCCATCGTCGTCGGGATCGGGGTGCTGGGCCTGCCACGTCTCGTGGATCTTCTGGGCCAGCACCGCCAGGTCCTCCAGGAGCAGACCCTGGGCGGCGGCATCCAGCAGGATCGCATCGGCCTCGTCGCGTTTGTCGGCCGGCAGCTTGTCGGTCCAGGCGGCGATCTCCTTGGCCCAGGAGTCGCTGATGTTCCCGGCGGCCATGGCGGCGGCGATCTTGCCGTGGCGGCGCAGCCGCTTGTCCCAGCCGATCGCGGCGCTGGCCGCGCCTTTGGACATCCCGTTGCGGTTGACCAGCCACGACCTGGCGGACCGGTGCCCGTCGGGCTCGTAGCCGGACTGGGCGGTGAACGCGGACAGGACCGCGGCGTTGACCGCGGTCAGCTTGGCCTGCGCCCGCTGCAGGCAGGCCAGCATCTCCCCGTGCGCCTGCGTCCCCAGGGTGGCCCAGTCGACGGCGGCCAGGTGATCCAGCGACGCGTCCAGCATCCCGGCCGCCTCGGCCGGGCTCGCGGATAGCGCTTCCGGCATCTGGATCACCTCCCGCCGGGGCTCACGGAGACTTCGACATGCTTCGATTATATCGCCATTTGTATCGCATATCAAATCGTAGGACAAGATCATTAATTCGATTAGATGGTCTGGTTGGGGCCCGAGAACACTGCCGCGTTTACAGGTCGCGCGGATTGGCGTTATTTGCGGGGCTTCGGTGTGTCCTGAGATGCGGCAGGCGCAGGTTCCTGCTGTTACTTTCGTCGCCGCGGCGCAAACCTTGCGGGGGTCAGCAGATGGCGGGGATGGCGGTGAGCGGGGAGGCTCGCAGGATGCGGACCTGGCCCAGGTTGGCGCCGAGCGGGTCGGCGATCTCGGCGATGTCCGGCAACATCTCCACGATGATGGTGCTCAGCGGGGAGTTGGCCGGCAGGGCCAGCAAGGCCAGGATGCTCTCCACCTGCTGGCGCTCCCACAGCGCGCCGGCCATGCCGGGCAGGATGCTGGTCTTGGTGCGCAGGCCGTCGCTGGTCAGCTGGCGGCGGCCCAGCAGGACGTTGCGCTGGCTGGCCCGGTCGGCCTGGGTGACCTGGGCGTAGAGCAGCGCCCATAGCTGGGTCCGCGGCTCCACGGGCAGCAGGTTCCGGCCGGCGAAGACCGGGGTGGCGTACGCCGCGGCGACGCCGATGGTGGCGGGCTGGCTGCTGACCGTGCCGAGCAGCGGCGGTGCGGGGTGCTGTACGCCGGCCACCCGCAGCGGCGGCCCGTACCGGCCCTGGGCGGTGGACCAGTCCTTGACGTGGCCGACCCGCAGCTCGTAGGTGAACATGCCGAACAGCTCGGGTGCGTCCACCTCCAGCCCGATGGGCAGCGGCAGCATGAAGTGCACCGGCGAGCTGGACGGGATCAGCTGCTGCATTGCGTCCAGGCCGGCCCGGTCGTCGGACTGGCCGGGCACGATGACGCGGATCAGTTCGGGGTCGATGGGCAGCGGCGGCTCCGGCGGCGGGGTCACCCCGGCCGGGCCGGCGAACGGGGCGCCGGTGAGCATCTGGTCCGGGGCGTAGGACAGCACCCGGGCGAAGTAGATGTCGTCCGGGTCGGCCACCGGATCGGCGAACTCCAGCCACAGCGCCCGCCGGCGCGGCGAGGTCGAGGAGTAGTCCGGCGCCGGGGTGTACGGGCTGAGCGCGATGCCCGCCGAGGCCAGCTGCGGGGTCTGCGCCGGGTTCGCCGCGATGGCCAGCACCAGCGGCAGCACCAGCGGCGGGTCCTGCTGCGCCGGGGTGGCGGCGAACACCGGGGTGACGGTGTAGCTCAGGTTCAGTTCGGCGGGGAAGGCGCCCGGCGCGGGCTGCGGGCTGACCGCGTCGAAGAACACCAGCATGGTGGTGGAGCGGTCGGGGTTCTGCAGCGCGTTGGACGGGGCCGAGTCGGTCAGGTCGATGCTGCCGACCACCTGGCCGGCCGTGTTCTTGACCTGGAAGCTGGCCGGGGCCAGCGAGGACCAGCTCCAGTCCCTGGCCAGCGGCAGTGTGATGACGATCAGCCAGTGCTGGGTCAGCTCGGCCTTGGCCCCGAAGGTGATCGCGCCGTGCTCGGGCGACAGGCTGTTGCGCAGCGCCGCCGAGCAGCCGAACACGACCCGCTCCCCGGGCTGCCCGGTGTAGGTGAGTCCGGACACGGTCAGCGACAGCGCGTCGGCCAGCCGGCTGGCCAGGTCGGACGTGGTGCTGCCGCCCTGGCCTGCCAGCGCCAGCACGGCGGTGACGTTGGCCGTCTGCACTGGGTCGGGCTGCAGCATGATGCCCTGGATGCGGGTGGCCTCGATGCCCGGGGTGAAGATGCCCCGCTCGTCGGCGCCGTTGGCACCGGTCAGCACCTCGACGCTCGCGCCCACGGCGGCCTGGGCCGAGCCCCAGTAGGCCAGCTGCGGGTCGGGCTTGCCCAGCGCGCGGAAGACGAGCCGGATGTCGCGGGACCGGGGCAGCACCAGCGCGCCGCTGGCGGGCTGGACGCCGAACGTGGTCAGGTCCGGCACGTCGGTGAACGTCACATCCAGCTGCAGCGGCTGGGACGCGTTGGCCGGGAAGTCGCGCGTGGTCGAGTACAGCAGCGAGTAGGGCGCGTAGTCGTCGTCGCTGGGCACGAAGATAGCGGCGTCGTTGGCCAGCGCCCGGACCTGCACCTCGATGCTGAGCTGGACGGCGTCCGGGTCGGGCAGCCCGGCCTCGCGCCCGGCCGTCTGGGCGGCGGGCAGGTCGGCGAGCAGCTCGGCGGCCGCGTTCGGGATGCCCGCGAACACGGCGGCCGGGTAGTTCAGCAGCGGGCGGGCGATCTGATACGTGGTCTGCGGCGCGGCCGGCGTGGCCGTCTGGTCCAGGTTGGTGATGGTGACCGGCTTGAACGGGACGAAGCGGCGGAAGCCGATGGTGGCCACCGGCGCCGGGCCGGGGTTGACCGCGCTGTCGGTGGCGGCGGGGCCGCCGCGGGACAGGTCCGTCATCCGGACCCGGACGTCATAGCTCTGGCCGTAGCGCAACGGCACAGCGGTGTCGCCGACCGGCGTGTACGGCTGGCCGGCCGTGGGGTTGGTGGTGCCGTGCAGCTCCAGCGCGACCGGGTCGGGCAGCACCATGGACCGGCCCGCCCACTGGGCGAAGTAGCTGGGCAGCCACCACTGCGCGGGCTGGGTCGGGTCCAGGCCGGCACGGTCTCCACGCTCAGCTCGCCGTTGAACGTGCCGAGCGCGGTGGAGCCGAGCGTGACCGGGCCGGTGACCGCGCACATTGAGTGCCAGGCCGTGCTGCCGTGCGCCCGCACGTCGACCCGGTACCCGGCGGTGCCGAACGGCGCGTCGATCTCGGTCGGGTCGACCTGGCGGTTGAACCAGGTGGTCACCTGCTCGTCGTCCCAGCCCAGGCGCAGGCCCAGGTCGGCGGACGGCGGCAGCGCACCCGGCGAGGTGTCCAGCAGGGCGGCGGTGACCGGCTGCGCGCCGTGCGTGATCTTGACGAAGCCGTCGTCGTACTCCTGGGCCTCGGTGAACACGTCGTCGTAGGAGCCGGACGGCGGCGTGCTCAGCACCGGGAACAGCACGGCGGCGAACAGCGGCCGGGCGGCGGTCAGCGCCGGGATGCGGGCCGCGTAGGGCTGCAGCAGCGCCGGGTTGACCGCGAGCTGCGGAGCGAAGTCGCTGTTCTGGGCCAGGGTCAGGTACAGCCAGCCGCCGTTTTGGTAAAAACCATGCGGCGGGGTCACGGTGACCTGATAGAGCAGGCCGAGCGCGCTGGCCAGCAGCGGCTGGCGCAGCGCGTACCCGATCACCCGGCCCCAGCTCACCGTGGACGGCGGCGCCGGCTGCGGGGTGGGCTGCAGGTTCTCCAGCATGCAGTGATAGGTGTCGTCGGTGACCGCGTGGGGTGTGCTCGGGCTGTCGAAGTTGAAGGCGCTGGTGTAGCTGGGCGGCAGGTATTTGCTGATCGTGAAGCCGGGCCGGGGCGGCGGGGCGCCCGCCGCGTCGGGTGCGATGTCGAACTGTGCCGCGAGCTGCTGGAACAGCGGGCGGGCACCGGCCGGGGGAGTAGTGGTCAGCGCCACATGCTCGGTGGCGTTGGCCGGGGCGGGCAGCTCGGCCAGGGACGGGATGAGCTGCGCCACCAAAGCGAGCTTGGCGTCCGCGAACGCGGGTGAGTTCGGCGCGGGCGGCACGTTGGTGATCAGCGGGGACAGCGGATCGCCCTGCGGCAGGACCAGGACGCGCAGGCTCAGGCTGGTGCCGTTCCAGGATTGCGGGAAGGCCAGCAGGCTGAGCAGGTAGCCGGGGTTGGCGGCCATGAGTGCCCCCGTTTCATGGAAGGGCGTGCGTGTACTGGGTCTGCACGTCGAAGCTGACGTCCAGGAACCAGCACAGCGACACGTCGACCGAGATGTCGAAGCTGGCGGTGACGGTCCGCGGCGTGGTGACCGTGATCAGGCCGTCGGCTTCGGCGGTGAACGAGATGCCGACCAGGCCGGACAGGATCTGGCCGCTGCCGGACAGGATCAGGCCCACGCCGACGGTGACGGAGGTCGGGCCGCCGGAGGTGATGCCGACGACCAGCTTGAACGCGAACGCCACCGAGGCCTGCAGCTTGAGCACGCCGGGCACGATGTCGCCGCCCACCGTGACGATCACGCCAAGCGAGAAGCTGAGCTTCTCGCTCTGCGGGATGGTGCCCGCCGGGAAGTCGACTTCCAGGCCGAAGGCGACCAGGCCGCCGGCCTTGACCGGCAGCGGGGGCAGCACCGCGACCTGCACGGTGCCGTTGAAGTTGAAGTAGAACAGCCACTGCGCCGAGGAGCTGAACAGCGCGCCGGAGGAGCTGACCGTGTTGCCGAACCCGGTCTTGACGGCCAGCGTCAGCGTGCCGAGCGGGGTGTTCAGCAGCGGGGTGAGCGCTGGCAGCAGCGGGGACGGCAGCGCGAACTGCAGGCCGGCCTTGAGCTTGTACTTCCTGGTCTCGGTCCAGCCGGCGTTGGAGAACGAGGTGGACAGCGGGTCGGGCAGGCCGAGTTCTTCCAGGAACGTCAGGAGGTCCTCCAGCGGCTGCAGCACCGAGCCGAGGACCAGCTTGGTGTCCTGGAAGGCGACGCCGCCGCCGCTGGAGGCCTGGAAGTTGCCGGCCGTGCGCATGATCCCGTCGAACGGCGTCATGTCCAGCCGCACGTTGGCCCCGTTTACCTGGACCGACCAGGCCGTGGGGCTGATGGCCACCGCGACCTGGGCCAGCGTCCCGGCCGGGTTGGCGTACTCGAACGCGATGGTGCCCGCGCTGCCGGCGGCCAGCACGCGGGAGCCCTGGCTGGGCGCGAAGGTGGCCGGCACGCCGGCCAGGGTGAACGCGCCGGCGCCGCTGATCTGCAGCTGGTAGCTGGCGTTCGGGAAGGTCAGGCAGGCGTCCTGGCGCGGGCAGATGCCGGTCGCGTTCATCAGCGCGAAGCCGTCGGCCAGCAGCGGCGCCTGGTCGCTGGTGAACGCCGTCGCGCCGACGGCGATCTGCGGGCGCGGGAAGATTATCCGGGTGGAGTCGGTGCCGTGCAGCAGGCAGTAGTCCATCGACGGCGTATCGGGGGTCCACAGGTCCACCGCCTCGGCCAGCCGCCAGGGCTCGGTGCTGGCCGGGCCGTTCGCCGGGCCCTGCTGGATCAGCGGCACGCCCAGGTCGGGGTCGATCGGCGTCGGCTCGCTGACCGTGTCGGTGCGCTGCAGCACGCTCCAGCTGCCCGGCTGCGGTAGCACCACGGTGCCGCGTGCCACCGCGGCGAACTCGCTAGCCTCCGCGGCCCCGGCGTGCGGGGCGTTGCCCACCTCGACGCGCGAGACCCGCATGGTCTGCGCGGTGCCGCCGACCGAGATCACGCAGTCCACCGGGCCGCCGAGCGCGCCCTGGCTGGCGATGAGCGCGGCGAGCTGGTCCGGGGTCAGCGGGGTCAGGGCGGGCGCGGTCTGCACGAAGCCGAACTGCCCCGTGCTGGGCACCAGGCCCTGGCTGGCGCCGGCCCCCGTGGCGGCGCCAGCCTGCACGCCCTCGATCTGCAGGTCGGCGTCGAAGTAGACGCCGGTGAGCTCCAGCCCGCCGGGACCGGAGTACACCTGGGTGGTATCGCTGATCTCGCGGATGTTGTAGGCGCCCTTGACCGCCCCAGGGTGGAAGGTGAACCCGCTGAGCGCGAACACCCCGGGCGTCGCGGCCACCCAGCCGCTGTCATACCGGTAGATCTCGTTGTCGTCCTGCCGGTCGATGGTGATGGTGCGGACGACGATCGCGCCCCACGGGTACAGCACGCTCTTGACCTGCACCACCTCGTGGCTGGCCCGGCCGGTGATCTGGCTGAACCGCACCTGGACCACCGCGGGCGTAACCGCTGTCGGGTCGGTCCAGTCGCTGAACGTGGACGCGCCATAGCCGGACAGGTCGATCCGGGTCACCGGGACAAGCTGACCCTTCCCGCCGGGGCCGAACTGGCTGTTGAACGTCTCGTCCACGGCGGGGCCGAGCACGCTCACCGGCTGGCCGCCGGTGGCTGGGGGCGGGGGCAGCAGCACCGGGTTGCCGTCCTGGTCGACCAGGTTGCGCAGCTGGAGTGCGGCGCCGGGCAGGCCGAAGTCGGCGCCCCCGCCGCCGAAGATCTCCTCGCGGCCCTGGGTCAGGCTGACCTGCAGGCCGCCGGTCATGTCCTGGCTGGCGAAACCGGGCTGCACCAGGCCGAGCCCGGGCCGGACGAAGGTCGGCGGCTCCAGCTTGGGCCGGGCCGGCAGCGTCGCCGTGGCCACCATTCCGAACGGCAGCGTGAACAGCACGGCGGCCGGCTCGCCGCCGTCGTACGCGGTGAGCACCTGGTTCAGCAGCGTGCCGGGCGTCACCGGGACCAGCGTGACGTCGCTGGAGGCCAGCAGGGTCGGGCCGCCGTCGTCGGCGAACCCGGCCGGGGACGGGAACGGGTAGGCCAGCGCGTCCGGGTTCGCCACCGTGACCACCGGCTCCCACTGGACGGCGGGCACGGTGAACACGCGCTGCGTGGCACAGGGCGCCACCAGGTCCAGGCCGGTGATCGACATCTGCTGGGCCGGCCCGGCCGCGTCGGTCGGGACCGGGACGGCCAGGCCCACGCCGAGCTGGTCGACGTTGCTGGACACGTCCAGCAGGTAGTACTCGGGTCCGGGGGTGCCGATCGCGTCGTCGAACACCCGCTCCAGCACGTCCCGCTGGGTGTCGCCGGACGGCGGGGGCGACGGCGGCAGCGGCGGGGACTGCAGGTCGGTCCCGGTCAGCGAGCTGTCGGTGAAGCTGAGTGTGGTGGCGGCCGGGGTCCAGACCACGCTGGCCAGCAGGCTGGGACCGCTAGCCACGGTCCCGCTGGCGCCCGGGGCCTGGTCGGCGGCGGGCGGCTGGGGGAAGAAGCTGGCGGCGTAGGGGTCGGGCAGCGTGGGCAGCAGCGCGTCCAGCGCGAAGCCCAGCTCCAGGCCGCCAGAGTCGATCTCGGTCGGGCTGGCGGTGAAGTCGCCTGCGGCCAGCAGGGTCTGCGGCGGGGTGGTGATCAGCAGCGCGTTGTGCAGCGCGAGGGAGATAGGCGGGGGTGCGGCCGCGCCTGGCGTCGCCTGGCCGGCCACCAGCACCGAGCTGGCCGAGGCCGTCTGGTACAGCGCCATGCCGCCCGGCATGACCGGGCTGAGCCGGCTGCCGTTGGCGGCCACCGGCCGGTCGATGTGCGCGGCGAGCTGGCCCACGCAGGTCAGCACCTCGTACGGGCCCTGGCCGGCCGGGGAATGCTCGCTGATGTAGCGCAGCGCGGATCCGGCCGGGAAGGTGAGGTCCAGGGTGCTGCGCGCGGTGCCGCCGGCCGCGTTGACCCACAGGCTTATCTGGGTGCCGAGCGGCCCGGTGCCGCTGGCGGTGGCGGTCAGGGTCAGCTCTCCGGGCGCCCCGGCCAGGACGACGTCGCCCAGGCTGGCCGTGCTGCCGGTGGCCAGCCCGGCCGTGACCCCGGCCGCGAGGCCGGTCCAGGTCGCGGTCAGGCCGGCCCCGAGCTGAAGCCGCAGCAGGCCCGCGTTGGCCGCGGCGCCGAGCTGGGTCGGCGCGGTGAGCGACACCGGGAAAGCCCACGCGGCCGCCTGCGCCGGCGCGGTCCCGGCCGGGGTGAACAGCGTGGACAGCACGCTGGTCACGGCGAAGCTGGCGGTCTGCGGCTGGAACGGGATCAGCAGCTGCTCGTCGTCGGAGTCGTAGCTAGCCGACGCGTTCTGCCAGTTCAGGGCCACGGTGGCGCCGTAGGCCCGGAGCGAGGCGTTCCCGGCGGCGGTGACCTGGCCACCGGCCTGCGTGAACACGAACGTCACCTCGGCCGGGGTGTCGGCCACCACGGCGCCGCCGTCGCCGCCGGGATCGGCGCCGCCGACCGGGGCGGACTGGCCGGCCGGGGTCACGGTGAGGGTGATCGTGCCGCTCGCGGCGACCTGCAGCCCGCCGGTCACGGCGGTCGGCGGGGCGTCGAAGGTGATCGTGCCGCCGGTGACGGCCAGGCCGGCGAAGCCACCCGCGGGCGCGCTGGCGGCCAGCAGCTGCGCGTTGAACCACAGGCTGCCCGCGCCGACCGGCAGCGTGACCGGCACCGGGGCGGCCGGGATGTTCAGCGGCAGGACCAGGAACGGCGCGGCGGCACCGGCCCGGGTGACCGTGACCTGTGGCACGCTGCCCGGCGGCAGGATCACCGGCCCCTCCGGCGCCGGTTCTTCCGCGCCGAGCCACTGGTCGACGGCGGCGGCCATCCGGGCGATTTCGGCCGGGGTGGCCTGGGTGACGAGCCGGGAGAGTACAGACGACCGGTCCATGGCCAACTCCTGCGTAGGACCCGGGAGCGGCACCGGAATCGGCGGCGTCGAGCGAAAACACTCGTGCCGCTGGCTTGCCCCGCTCCCCTTGTTACGGTCAGATTCGGCCGCCGTCCAGCCGGTGTCAACAGGTGGCGAAACATATTTTAAGAAAATCTTCAGACGGTAAAGAATTAACATAATCAAATCGCCATATAACGGCCACTGGTGCTCGTGTGCCGCTGGTCAGACGCGATCTGAGGCGTTCGTGACCGGATACACGAGGCATTGTTCTCTAGGAGAAATAAAAGGTTCGTTAGGGAAAATAAAAGAATTAATTCCCTGCCAGAAGAAACATTTATACGGAGTCATAGCCCAGGTTCGGGCGGGGCCAGTGCCCGGCCCGGGCCCGTTAGCGGCCTAGTTCAGTATGTGTGATGGATGTTGTGCTGGCTGGTCGTCAGGCGTCGCGCCGGAGGGCTGTGGCGATGGAGATGAAGAGGACACTCGGCCGGTACGGTTCCTGCGGGTCCGGTGCTGGATACCAGGTGCCGTGCGGAGACCGGATGGCGGCGGGCGGAAAGTGACGTCGACGGCGAGGCCGCCTTCGGGCAGGGCGCGTGCCGCGATGCTGGCGCCGTGGGCGGTGGCGATGGCGCGGACGATGGACAAGCCGAGGCCGTGGCCGCCGTCCCGGCGGGCTGGCCGCGGGCCGAGCCGCTGGAAGGGCTGGAACAGGCGGTCGACCTCGGCCGGGGGGATGAGCTGCCCCGAGTTGGTCACCGACAAGACGGCGTGACCGCCGCTGGTCCCGGTGGCGACCTGGACGTCCCCGCCGGGGATGTTGTGCCGGACGGCATTGTCGATCAGGTTGGTCACCAGCTGGTGAACCAGCAGGGGGTCACCGTCGAGGGCGGCGGGCTGGATGTCGGCGTGGACGTTCAGCCCGCGGCGGCTGATCCCGGGACGGGGGACGGCCAGGGCAGCGCTGGCGATGGCTGCCAGGTCGAGGGGCTCGCGCTCGCCGGGGCCGCCTTCGCTGCTGGCCAGTGTGAGCAGCGCCTCGAGGAGGCGTTCTTGCTCGGCGTTGGAGGCGAGCAGTTCCCGGCTGACGGCCTGCCACGTATCTGTGGTGGCGGCGGGGTCGGCGAGGGTGACCTGGAGCAGGGTGCGTTCCCTGGTCAGCGGGGTGCGCAGCTCGTGGGAGGCGTTGGCCGCGAAACGTCGCTGGGCGTCGAAGGATGCCTCCAGCCGCGCGAACAGGCTGTCGAGGGTATCGCCGAGTTCCTTGAGCTCGTCGTCGGGTCCGTGCAGGGCCAGCCGCTCGTGCAGGCTGCTAGCGGAGATCCGACGGGCGGCGGCGGTGATCGTGCTGAGCGGGCGCAGCACCCGGCCGCCGATGAGCCAGCCGATCGCGGCGGCGGCCGCCGCGATGACCGCCAGGGCGATGGCGCAGACGATCAGCAGCTGCCGCTTGTCATACTTAACCTGAACATTGACCTCGCCGGCGAACTTAGCGAACTTAGCCTGCTCAGCGGCGGGGATGGCAGGCGCCTTCTTCGGCTTCTGGACGGGGAACCTGAGTTCGTCGTAGGACCCTACGCGCTGGACGGCGGTGCGGGGGACTTTGAAGAGGTCGTAGGGACCTTCCTGCTTGACGGCGGCGGCGGGGGCTCTGAGTACGGCGTCGTATTGACCGGAGATTTGCTGCGGCTCGACAGGAAACGATAGTTTCCGCGGCGTGTTCACGTAGAACAGGTAGGCATAGATAAGGACGACCGCGATCGCGCCGCACGCCAGGACCGCCGCGCCGTACAGGACGGCAAGGCGCAGCCGGGCGGTGGGGCGGGGCAGCCGCAGCCAGCGCGGGGGAACGGGGCGCGGGCGGTGGGTGTGCATTATGGTTCTCCGATGCGATAGCCGCTCTCCCGGACGGTCTGGATGACCGGCGGGTCGCCGAGCTTGGCCCGCAGCCGGCCGATGGTGGTCTTCACGGTGCTGGTGAACGGGTCGGCCGCTTCGTCCCATACCCGTTCGAGCAGTTCCTCAGCCGGGACCGGCCGTCCGTCCGCGGCCAGCAGGCATTCCAGCACGGCGAGTTCCTTGGGGGTGAGCGGCAGGCGCCGCCCGGCGCGGACCGCGACGCGGCGTGCCGGATCCAGGCTCAGGTCACCGTGTTCAAGGATGGCGGGCAGTGGCGCGGCGGCGCGCCGGCCCAGGGCCCGGATGCGGGCTACTAGCTCGGCGAAGTCAAATGGCTTGGGCAGGTAATCATCGGCCCCGAGGTCGAGGCCCTCGACCCGGTCCCTGACCGACCTCGCCGCGGTGAGCATCAGCACCCGGCTCTCGGACCTGCCCGCGGCGAGGGCCCGGCAAACGTCGTCGCCGTGCACGCCGGGCAGGTCCCGGTCAAGCACCACCACGTCGTACCGGTTGACCGCCACGTGCTCCAGGGCCGCCTCGCCGTCCAGGGCCACGTCGACGGCCATCCCCTCCCGGCGCAGCCCGGCCGCCACCGTCCTGGCCAGGATCTCGTCGTCCTCTGTCACCAGAACACGCATCGCCTGCCCGCCGCTTCGTGTGCTCCACGGCATGCCAGCCGCCTGCTTCCCAGGATCGCAGGCGGCAGGTGACAGCCAGGTGACATTTCCGGTCACCGTGCTGTCACCACCCATTCTCTACAACAGGTCGTAGCAGAAGGACACGATGTCCCGTCCCGGCTCTATGAGCCCTATGAGGAGGCCGCGATGAACGACAAGACCGGCGGTAACCGGGGCCCGTGGCGCGACGCGGGCGCCCTGGCCGTCGCCGCAGCCGTCGCCGTGCTCGCCGCGGCGTGCGGCAGCGGCGCCTCGTCCTCCGCCAGCGCGCCGACCTACGCGCAGGAGATTGCCCTCGCGGCGTGCATGCGCAGCCACGGCGTGCCGACCTTCCCCGACCCCAGTGCATCGGGCGGCTACACCCTGACATCAAACGGGTCAATTGAGGGCGCCGGGGGGTCGGCAATTGACATCAACAGCAGCCAGGCGCAGGCGGCTTACGGCGATTGTCGGCATCTGATACCTGGCGGCCCGTCTATCTCCCAGCTGGAGCAACTCCAGCAGCAAGAACAGCAACGGCAGGAGCAAGCACTCCCCATGCTGTTGAAGTACTCCCAGTGCATGCGCGGCCACGGGGTGCCGAGCTTCCCCGACCTGGGAAGTGGCGGCCAGAGCCCGCCGCCCGGTAAAGGTGCTGTCATCAACCCCAACTCGCCGCAGTTCCAGGCCGCGGCGGCCGCCTGTCAGCATCTGCTGCCACCAGGCGCGCACATATCGGTACACACGAACGCGTCAGCGTCGTGAGCAGGACCGTTTCCCATGGCGGGGAGGCCGGCCAGCATGACGGTGCGGGGGTGACCGGGAAGGCCGGCCAGGCGCGGCCGCGCGGCCGGCGCCGCCGGACTGTCGCAGTGGTGCTGGTGCTGGTGCTGGTGGTGCTTGGGACGGGGGCGGGGATCGCGTGGGCGGCGGGGGCGTTCCGGTCGAACAGCCCGTCCGGGACAGGTCAGGGGGCGCCGCCGGCGACACAGGCGGTGGCGCGGGAGGATCTGTCGTCGCAGGTGCCGGTGACGGCGACCTTGGGATACGCGGATTCGTACACGGTGCGGGGGCAGGGCGGCGGGGCGCTGACCTGGCTGCCGTCGGCCGGGCAGGTGATCCGCCAGGGGCAGGCGCTGTACGAGACCGGCAACGGCTCCCCGGTGGTGCTGCTGTACGGCAGCGTGCCGGACTGGCGGACGCTGGATGAGGGACTGACCGGGGCGGACGTGACCCAGCTCAACCACGACCTGGTGGCGCTCGGGTATGCCAGCGGCTCGGATATCAGCGCGCTTGGCTGGGATTACTTCTCCTGGGAGACCGCGTACGGGGTGCAGCGGCTCGAAGAGCAGCTGGGGGTCTCCTCCCCGCCGGGGTCGCTGCCGCTGGGGTCGGCGGTGTTCGAGCCGGAGGCGATCCGGGTCACGAACGTGCTGGGCGGCCTGGGCGGCCCGGCGGCCGGACCGGTCCTGGCGGCGACCTCCGACCGGCACGTGGTGACGATCCCGCTGAGCACCGCGCAGGAGTCGGAGGTGGCGGTGGGGGACGCGGTCACGGTCACGCTGCCGGACAACGCGAGCACGCCGGGGAAGATCTTCTCGGTGGGCACCGTGGCGTCCGGGACCGCCAGCAACGCGTCGATCCAGGTGACGGTCACGCTGACGCACCCGTCGGTGGCCGGGGCGCTGGACCAGGCGCCGGTGACGGTATACATCACCACCGCCAGCGTCAGCGATGCGCTGGCGGTGCCGGTGGCAGCGCTGCTTGCCCAGTCTTCGGGAGGAGGGGAGGCGTCCGGCAGATACGCGGTCGAGGTGATCGGGCCAGGCGGCACCCGGCGACTGGTGCCGGTGACGGCCGGGATCTTCGATGACGCCTCCGGCATGGTGCAGGTGACCGGGGCGCTGACGCCCGGCGAGCAAGTCGTGGTGCCCGCGACATGAGCGCCGTCCTCGAGCTTGAGCGGGTGACGAAGGAGTATCCGGGGTCGCCTCCGGTGCGGGCGCTTGACGAGGTGAGCGTGGCGGTGGCGGCCGGGGAACTGGCCGCGGTGGCCGGTCCGTCGGGGTCGGGCAAGAGCACGCTGCTGCACCTGATGGGGACCTTGGACCGGCCAAGCAGCGGGGCCGTCCGGGTCACCGGCCTGGACGTTGCCCGGATGACCGACCGGCAGGTGTCCGCGCTGCGGGCCCGGCGGATCGGGTTCGTGTTCCAGCAGTTCTTCCTGGCCGAGCACCAGAAGGTGCTGGATAACGTGGCCGACGGGCTGCTTTACGCGGGCGCGCCGCGCGCCCGGCGCCGCCAGCTGGCCGCCGCCGCGCTGGAGCGGGTCGGCCTGGGGCACCGCGCCAATGCCCGGCCGACCCAGCTGTCCGGCGGGGAGCGGCAGCGGGTGGCGATCGCCCGGGCCATCGTCGGCAGCCCGCCGGTCGTGCTGGCCGATGAGCCGACCGGCAACCTGGACTCGGCCACCGGGGCCTCGATCCTGGCCTTGCTGGAAGAACTCAACGCTCAGGGCACCACGGTCATCGTGATCACCCACGACCACGCGATCGCCGCCTCGATGCGGCGCCGCATCGAGATGCTCGACGGCCGCATCGTCAGCGACACCGGTCCCGCCCCGGCCGCGGCCGGGAGCTGGCCGGCGCGGGAGGGACGATCATGACCACCACATCGGGCCCCGCAGCCCCGGCCCGGCTGCGCCCCGGCGACCTGGCCGGGCTGGCCAGCGTGGGGCTCCGGACCCGCAAGCTGCGCGCGTCGCTGTCGGCGCTGGGCATCGCGATCGGGGTGGCGGCGATCGTGGCCGTGCTGGGCCTGGCCCGTTCGTCACAGGCCTTGCTGATCAACGAGATCAATGCCCTGGGCACCAACCTGCTGACCGTCACCAACGGCCAGAATCTCCTCGGCCAGACCGCCGAACTGCCCAACGCGGCGCCGGGGATGATCGGTCGGCTACCGGGCGTCACCGCCGTCGAATACACCGGCACGGTCAGCGACGTCAACGCCTACCGCAGCCCGCTGATCCCGTCCATCAACACCAACGCTCTCAGCGTGGACGCCGCCAGCCTGGGCTTGCCCGCCGTCGCCGGCACCTCGGTCGCCCAGGGCAGCTATCTCAACGCCGCTACCGCGGGGGAACCGGTCGCCGTGCTCGGCGTCGAAGCCGCCCAGCTGATGGGCATCGACCGGATCTGGCCAGGGGAGCGGATCTGGGTCGGCGGCATGTGGTTCTACCTGGCGGGCATCCTCAACCCCGCCACCCTCGCCCCGCAGCTCAACACGTCGGTCCTGATCGGTTTCCCCGCCGCCGAGCGGTATCTCGGCCTCGACGGGCATCCCTCGGAGATCTACGTCCGCACGGTCAACACCCAGGCCGCCACCACCGCCGTCGACAACCTGCTCGGCGCCCAGGCCAACCCGGAAAACCCCGGCCAAACCAACGTCTCTCAGCCCTCGGACGCGCTCACCGCGCAGGCCGACGCCGCCGGCGCGTTCGACACCCTGTTCCTCGGCCTGGGCGCGGTCGCGCTGCTCGTCGGCGCCGTCGGTGTGGCCAACATCATGATCATCTCGGTGCTGGAGCGCCGCCAGGAGATCGGGCTGCGCCGCGCGCTGGGCGCTACCAAAGGCCAGATCCGCGTCCAGTTCCTGGCCGAGGCCATCCTGCTCGCCCTGGCCGGCGGTGCCGCCGGGGACCTCGCCGGCGCCGCCGCCACCGCCGTCTACGCCCACGCCAAGGGCTGGCCGACCGTCATCCCCGCCGAAGCATGGGCCGGCGGCCTCGGCGCCGCCCTCATCATCGGCGCCGCCGCCGGACTCCTGCCCGCGATCCGCGCCGCCCGCCTGTCACCCACGCGAGCGCTCTGGACGCTGTGATCTCACTTGTGCTGGATGTACTGGTAGATGTCCAGGTACTCCTGGCCGGGCGCGGCCCACGAATAATCGGCGCGCATGCAGTTGGCGACGAGCTCGCCGAACTCATGCGGGCGGGCGAACCACAGCCGCAGGGCGCGGCTCAGCGCGGACTCGACGGCCCGGTTGTCGGTGTGGTGAAAGACGTATCCGTTGCGTTCCGCCGGCGGGCGCCCCGAGTCGTCGTAATCGAAGACGGTGTTGACCATGCCGCCGGTCGCCCTCACCAAGGGCACCGTCCCGTACCGCATCCCGATAAGCGGAACCAGCCCGCATGGCTCGAACATGCTGGGCACGACCAGCAAGTCCGAACCCGCGTATACCAGGTGAGCAAGGTGCTCGCGGTAACCGAGCTCAAGGTGACAATCCGGATTCTCGTTGAGGAAATCCTTGAGGTGCCAGAAATGGTTGGTGATGCCGTCGTGGCTGTGGGCGTCTCCTATGAGGACAAACTGGCCGCGATGCGCCAGGGTATAGAAGAGGGCGTGGTGAACCAGGTGCATGCCCTTCTGCTCGTCGAGCCTGCCCACATACGCGACGATGGGGCCGTCGCTGTCCCGTAGCCAGAATCGGTCCCTGAGCGCCTTTTTGTCCTCGTGCTTGCGCTCGACGCTGTTGATTGAGTACCGGGTCGGCAGGAAGGGGTCGGTTCCAGGATTCCATGCGTCATAGTCGACACCGTTGAGAACCCCGCGGAACTTGTCTTGATGATCCTTGAGGGTGCGGCCGAGCCCGGAAGCACCGTCATCGTAGAGCGCCTCGTCGGCATAGTTGGGGGATACCGTAGTCACGAAATTCGAATAAAGTATGCCGCCCTTCATCGGATTCAGCCCCCCATAGTGGAAGTCATCTCCCATCCGGTCGGCGTTCGAGGAAATAATCCGGGCGGCCCAGTCCGGTGGCCCACAGCACGCGCTCATCGCAGGTGCCCTGATGACGGAAGTTGTGGACGGTATAGCAGACTCTCTGCTCTGGCATGCCCTGGCCGTACTGCTCATAGAGCAGGACCGGGACGAGACCGGTCTGCCAGTCGTGGCAGTGGATGATATCCGGGCGCTTATCAGCCCGGAACATGAACTCGAGTGCCGCCTTGGAAAAGAACGCGAACCGCTCCGGGTCGTCCCAGTACCCGTACAGACGTTCCCGGCCGAAAAAATTGGCCGCCGAGTGCGGCTCGATGAAGAAGCATTTCCGGCCGTTCGCGTAACCGAACCACACCGTGCAGCGGACTGCCCCGTCGTACCACGGCACCCAAAGGTCGTGGTAGCTGGGCCGCAGGTCCCAGATCTCGGAGTACTGCAGGCTGGCGTACTTCGGGAGGATGATCTCGACCGCGTTCCCGCGCAACTCCAGCTCCCGGCTCAGGCCGGAGACCACGTCGCCCAGCCCGCCGGCCTTGGCCGCCGGCGCGCACTCGGGCGCCACCATTACGACATACACCGCTCACCCACCCCCGCCTACGGCCTGCCGAGTCTCGCGTTCCCGCCGGCCTGCGCCCATGCTTCAGTACGGGGCGGCCGGCTCGTCCATGCTCGCGTCCTGTGGTGCGCCGCCGCATCACCCGGAAGTGGTGAAAAGCGTTCGTGACAACCCCCTGTTGACATTGACAACCCGTGGTTGTCATGATGGGGGCATGGGCAAGCAAGTTGAGACGGCTGAGCACCAGGAGATGGTCGCGCGGCTGAAGGAAGTGCGGGCGGCGGCCATCGAGGCGGCGCGGCGGACGGCGGAACTGGCGCGGGAGCGGCGGCGGATCATGGAGGCGCTGCTCGCCGAGGGATTCTCGCAGGCCGACCTCGCGCGGGAACTGGGCGTCACCCGGCAGGCGATCCAGAAGATGATCGCCGCCGGGGCCGAGCGGGCGGGGAAGTAAAAGTGCGGCGCAAGGGTGTCTGCTACGACGTTGGCCGGGAGCTGGCGGGGCGGAGCTGGCGACCGGACTTCCGGCCAGGGGAGGCACGGCGGGAGCTGGAGATAATCGCCGGCGACCTGCACTGCACGGCGGTGAAGATCCACGGCGCCGGCCTGCCCCGGCTGGGCTGGACCGCCCAGGTCGCGCTGGAACTGGGACTTGAGGCGTGGCTGGCACCGGACCTGTGGGACCACGATGCCGAAGACACGCTCGCGCACATCGTGGCCGCCGCGCGCGTCGCCGAGGAACTGCGCCATGCCTACCCGGGCCGCGTCTTCCTGAGCGTGGCGGGCGAGCTCTGCCTCTTCATGCGGGGCATCATTCCCGGCGACACCGTGCCTGAGCGGATCGCCCGGCCAGACCTCGGCGGCTTGCTTCGCGCGAAGACCACTCAGGAATCGCTGAATGAGTTCCTCGCCCGGGCGGCAATGGCCGTCCGGGCGGAGTTCGGCGGGCAGATCACCTATTGCGCGCTTCCGACTGAGCAAGTGGACTGGACAGGATTCGACGTGGCCGCCATCGACCTGTACCGGGACAAGTTCAGCCGCCCCCGCTTCAGCCGGGCCGTCCAGCTGTTCAGAGACAAGGCGGGGGGACGGCCGCTGATCATCGGGGAGTTCGGCTGCTGCACCTACCAGGGGGCCGCGGACCGGGGCGGCTCAGGCTTCGACATCATCGATCATGGCGGCGACCAGCCCTACGTCAACGGCGACTACGTGCGGGACGAGGCGGGGCAAGCCCGGGAGATCACCGAGTGCCTGGATATCTTCGACGCGGGCGGCGCGGACATCGCGTTCGTGCAGACCTTCGTCCAGCCCTTGAACGCGTGGAACCCCGACCCCCGGTTCGACTTCGACCTGGCCAGCTACAGCCTGGTGAAGAGCTTCGCCAGCAGGCTCGGCGACCTGGCTGAGGAGTTCGCGATCCCGTGGGACACCACGGAGCACGGCACCACCTACCCGGACATGCCCTGGGAACCCAAGGAGTCGTTCCGTGCCGTTGCCGCCTGGAACGCGGTCCATTAACCGGTCCGATCGCGCGGCCCCGCGCCCGCTCAGCCCCTGGAAAAGGGATTGAACGGGCAAGGTCTCCGAGGCTGGAGATTGATCGCGGTTATGGGGCGCGGGGGATGGACGGGGTACGGGTTGCCAGAACAGCCTCGCACCCAGGTTGCGCGTGAATACCTGCCGGGGTATGTGGCGGGCTGAACTTCATGATCACGAATATTTCGCGCACTATAGCGATAAAAAGTCTCCATCAGGAAAAATGTCTTCGTGATCTGGGCAGAACTGGTGCGACGTTTGAAAGTTAAATTCGGATATATCCGTATTTGGTACCCCTGCCGCTTCGGCCACGGCTGGACGCAGTCGGCGCAGAACTCCAGATGTTCCTAGGCTGACTCTGTCGCACATTTCTGGATGATAACGGAGCCCTGACGTCGCCCTCCTACCGTATTTTCCTTGTGAACGCCCGGAGATCGAACTAACGTGAAAGATAATCGACCTCATAGGGTATGGAATCCTTCACGTTATCGAAAACCGGCGAGGAGCAGGACACTAGATGGCCGCTAGCACACGATCGGACCGTTACCTACCAGTTATATGAGCCAGAGCCCATTCCTATCGGGCGATCCTTCTCGCTCAGGAGCTGGCGCTGTGCTAAGGCAACAACTCGAACGCGTTAGCGTGGCGTGGCCGGCCAACGCTGAAGTGGCGGCGGTTAAGCGTGGCGATCCTGGTTCCGCCGCGCCGCTCGGCTAGCGCCACCACAGACTACGCGTCGGTCCCGCCGAGCCGCAGGTCAGCGTACGTGCTGACCAAATCATGAATGCGCTGCCAGTCGGTGATGTCGAGTTCCGCCACTTCCGCTTGGCCCTCGACGATAGACGCGTACAGGCTGGCTTCCGCCTTCGCGCCAAGCTGCCGGTCGATCAGATACGCGGCCTCCGCGATGACCATTGCCGTGGTGATCAGAGGACCCTCGTCGCTCTCAAGCAAATCCGGGCGTGCGGCATGATCCCTGTCGGCGCGATCGGCCGTCGCGACAAGAGGGCCGGTATCGACGATGAGCACCTAGTACTACAACAGCGTCTTGAGATTTCCGGTTCGGCGGGCGTAGTGCGATTTCCGGGCGGCGGCCTGGCGGTAGCGCCTCCAGCGTGACCAGTGCTCGTGGAATGCCTCCGGGTAGCTGGCCCTGGTGTAGAGGTTGAACAGGCGGCGGGCCTCGCCGGCGGTGAGCGGGATCAGTTCGCGCCCGGTTTCGTCCGTGATGAACGCTGGAGGGGCGTATGTCCTCGGCGGCGCGAAGCTTTTTCCACAGCCGTCAGGTCCCCTTTTTTACGGGGCCGCCGCCGTTCCCGCCGGCAGCGGCCGGTTCCGGCGGCGGCGTCCCGGGCCTGGCGGCGCGGGCGGTGACGGCGAGGAACGCGTGGGCGAGCATGGACAAGGTGACGTGCCGGTACCAGGCGCGGTACTTGCGGACCTGGTAGTGGTCCAGGCCGGCCTCGTTCTTCGCCTCGCCGAAGCAGTCCTCCACTCCCCATCGCGCCCCTGCCACGGCGGTCAGCTCGGGGAGCGTCACCGGGCGGGGCGACCAGCACAGGAAGTAGGCCAGCTCAAGGTCGCCCTTCTCGCCCGGGGCCAGGGACCGGCGGACCAGCAGGTGCCGCGACGGGGACGCGGTGCCGATGAGCGCCCAGTCGTAAAGGCGGGGGCCCTTGGACCCGTCGGCGCAGCTCAGCCGCTGCCACGCCCCTTCCGGGACCAGGGCGGCCAGCTCGTCCGCGCGGCCGGCGCCCGCGGGCGCGGTGATCATCTCGCTGCAGGCCACGGCCATCACGTGCGGGATCTCCTGCTCTTCCAGCCACGTGCGGAGCTTCGGGTTGCCGCCGTAGACCTCGTCGGCGGCCACCCAGGAGAACGGGACGCCCGCCTTCACGGCGCGCTCTATCATCCGCCGGGCCAGCTCCGGCTTCGTCGCGAACCCGACGTCATCGCCGATCCCGGCCGCCCGGCACCGGCCCCGGTCGCCGGTCCACTTCTCCGGCAGGTACAGCTCCCGGTCGATGAGCGCCCGGCTGCCGTCCGGCGTGACGTAGGCCGCGAACACGCCGACCTGCGAGTTCTCGATCCGCCCGGCGGTGCCCGTGTACAGCCTGGCCACGCCGGCCGACATCCGCCCCTTCTTGAGGAACCCCGTCTCGTCCACCGCCAGCACCGCCGCCGGATCCCCGAGATTCCGCACCGCGTAGGACCGCAGCGCGTCCCGGCACGCGTCCTCGTCCCACGGCGAGAAGTTCAGCAGCCGCTGCATCCCGTCCGGCGACGCGTCCCCGGCGAACTCCGCCAGCCACCACGAATTCTTCCGCTCGGCGTGCGACAGCAGCCCCAGCAGGTACGCCCGGCCGTGCCTGCGCACCGCCGCGTTCCCGAAAACCCCCGCGACCTGAGCGAACATCTCATTGAACGACTCCGACCACGCGGCATGCTCGTCAGCCCGAACCCGCGCGTCATCCACGACAGCCAGCATCCACCAAGCCTGGCCGCTCAGCAGCCCAAGATCACGCAACCACGCCGGACAACATCACAGCTCGCTGTTGTAGTACTAGTCGCGCCCGAACCCCTCGGCCAGCATATGGTCTGCCTCGGCCGCACCACGTCCCGATGTCGACGCGCCCACAGCGGCGAAAGTAGG
Organism: uncultured Actinomycetota bacterium; assembly: GCA_963771985.1. Lineage (GTDB taxonomy): Bacteria > Actinomycetota > Actinomycetes > Streptosporangiales > Streptosporangiaceae > Trebonia. Next base: position 34,989 of record CAVYVO010000018.1, read on the forward strand.
TCGGCGGCGCAGTGCCACGGACTTGGGCAACTGCGCCGCGAGGAGATCCGCCGCCAACTGGTCCGTAGTCTGGCCATGACGGGCTGCCTCGGCGGCCAATGCCCCCGCTACGGGGTCATCCAGATGCACCGTCAGTGTCATGATTCCAGCGTAATAGCGTCTTCGGCTCGTTCGGGAGCATCCGCCAGGGTCGCGGGGGTTAGATGGTGTTTGCGGCGATGTTGATGGTTGCCGGGTCGTCGGCGTCGCGGCGTCCGGCCGGCAGCCAGCGCTGGTCGGCTGGGCCGCTGGCCGTTTCCGGTCAGTGGCGGTAACGGGTGTGAGCCAAGACAACGCTGGGTTTCGCCTCTGCGCACGGCGCAATGCGAGACTGGGTCCATCTGCAGGACTGGGTCCATCTGCAGGAGGAGCCCGGCCGCATCAGCGCCTGGCCGGACCAGGCGGCCCGGACGTCCCGGACGTCCCGGACTGGGGTGTTCGCCGGTGCCGCTGCACCTGTCCTGGGGCTCCTCGCGGTGGCGTTGGTGCTCGCGTTGATCGTGCCGGAACGCGGAGGACAGCTGAAGGAGGCCAGATGCGCGGCAGCATCCATCCAGCGCGGCTGACCCGTTCACGGCGAGCGCACCTGCCCGCCGTCGCACTGCTGCTGAGCGTGATCTCGGTAGCAGGATGCTCGGGAAGCCCTGGCAGCCCGGCCACGGCGCGCGGCGCGGCTACCCCGGCGTCGGGGCCGGCGAGCGTCGGCCCCGCGTCGGCCGGCGCGGCTTCCGGCTGCCTGCTCCCCCCTCCTTCCTGCTATGCCCCGCACCAGTTCCGGGTCGCGTATGGCATCCAGCCCTTGCTGGACAGCGGAATCGACGGCCGCGGCGAGACGGTGACGGTCGTCGCCCCTGTCCCATCCCCGAACGCCCCGGCAGGCGGCCCGGCTGGCACCGATATCCGCCAGGACCTGGAGGCATTCGACCGCATGTTCCGGCTGCCCGCCGCGCGGATCCAGGTCGTGACCACCCTCGCCGGGGCAGCCTCGCCATGGCAGGCGTCTGGCGAGGAGATCCAGGACTTCGAGATCGTGCACACGGTCGCCCCCGCCGCCGCCCTCCGGGTGGTCCTGCTGCCCTCCAACGTCCTGAAAAGCGCCGCGAACGCGACCGCGGACATGCTCGCCGCGCTGCGGCTGGCCGTCTCCGGCACCGACGTGGCCTCGATCAGCTGGAGCCTGGGGGAGCATTACTTCACCAGGGCTCAGGTGGCCCAGATGCACTCCATTCTGGTGGGAGCGGCCGCTCGCCACGTCACGGTGGACGCCAGCTCCGGCGACTCTGGCGCGTCCAGCGACCCTCGGTGGGGCATGCCGGTCAAGGAGGTCAGCCTTCCGGCCTCCGACCCGCTCGTGCTCGGCGTTGGCGGTACCACGCTCACCGCGAACCCCTCGACCGGCGCCTACATCGGCGAGGACGCCTGGGGCGAGACCTGGAGTCAGAGCGGCGCAGGATCGGGGGGTGGCTTCAGCCACCGGTACGCCCGTCCCGCCTATCAAGATGGCGTCCCCGGGATCTCAGCGACCAGGGGCGTGCCTGACGTGGCCGGTGACGCTGATCAGCCGGGCCTCGCGATCGTCTTTGCCGATGGTGGCAAGACATCGATCGTCTCGGCCGGCGGCACCAGCGCCTCCGCGCCGCTGTGGGGCGGACTCATCGCGCTGGCCGACCAGGACGCCCATCACGACCTCGGCTTCGTTAACCCCGCCATCTACCGCATCGCCCGCAGTGCCAGCTACCACAAAGCATTCCACGATGTTACTACCGGTAACAACGGTGTGATGGTAGGCACCGCCACGGTCACCGGTTACCAGGCCGGTCCCGGATGGGACCCGGTGACGGGCTGGGGAAGCCCTAACGCGCAGGTGCTCGTCCCACTGCTGGCCCGCTTAACCAGCCGCAGCAAGACACAGCAGGATCATGCGGCCGCCCGGCGTGCCAGCGCCGGGCGGCCGCTAGCGGTAGTGAACGGACCTCATCCCGCCGAGGCCCGTGGCTTCGCCGGTCTAGCCACGACAGCCCACAGAACAAACAATCTGGTAAGGGGTCAAGCTGCAGCTCACTTGAAAGCTCGATCTCAGCTGGCGTGTCTTGCGGCAGAGCTCGGTCAGCTCCTTTTCTTCGTGCTGGCCGGAGCGGCCGGTGTGCGGCGGCGGTCGGCTGGCAGGTCTTCGTGGCGAAGCTCCCCATGATTGCGGGCCGTGGCTAGGTGCGCAGGCCTGTCCGGGTCTGCCGGCACGCACCGGTCAACCACGCTGGCCCGCTCAACGTCGCACTAGTGGCCGCGGTTGTCTGTGCTCGGACGATTTGACCCGATTTAGGGTGTGCCAGTTTTGCAACCATGAATGGACGGGGCGACTTTGACTATTCAAACACTGTCTTGGCCAGGCTGGAAGCAGGCGCTGTTCGCGAGCGTTGGCGCCACGCTCGCGGTCATGGCGGGAGCGGCGTGGCCGGGCGCGGCTGGTGCGGCCGCCGCTGAGCCGGACGCCGTCGCGGGGGTGAAGCTCTCCGCGGCACCGCTTGGCATAAACGTCGCGCCATGGGACTCCGTCTTGTCCAGTCCGGCAACCTTGAGCGCCGTCCAGCCGCTGCTCAAGGCGGCCGGCGTCACCCAGCTCCACTACGGCGGCGGGGTGGACGCTGACGAGTATGACTGGCAGACCAATACCGATATAAGCGGTTGCCCGTCCACCGCGATATCGGAGTTCACAGCTCCCTGCGCGTACAACCCCGCGCTGCCCTTCGCCAAGTTCTCCGCGAACGCGCGGGCGCTCGGTGCGCAGAGTTTTGTGACGGTCAACTACGGCACGGGCACGCCCGCCATGGCTGCGGCGTGGGTGAAGCAGGCGACGACCACCGCCGACCAGGCTGTCTCTCAGTGGGAGATCGGCAACGAGAGCTATGGATGCTGGGAAGACAACAACGAGCTTGCCGGCGCTCCCGAGGATTACGCGGGCTACGTGCCGAATGATAATCCGACCTGCCCGATGGTGAGCGAGGGCACCGACGCTGGCATGACGACGATGGCGGGCTCCTACTCCGCGAACGCGCTGACGTTCATGAAGGACATGAAAGCCCAGGACCCGAACGCCCAGCTCGGGGTGCCGTGGGCGTTCGACGGGACGGTGGGGGGTGCCGCGGTCGCCGACAACTCGGGGTGGAACAACACCGTGCTCGGCGACGACGGGAAGTACATCAGCTTCGTGGACGCGCACTGGTACCCGTTCAGCTTCGGCGGCGACACGGGGGCTGACGGGAATCCGACCGACCAGGAAGTGATCCAGTCGGTGGCCCAGATTCCCGCCGAGTACGCCAAGATCCGGGACGAGCTGAGCGAGTACGACCCGGGCGCGACGGTCACGGTGGGCGAGACCGGCGTCAGCTATCTGGCCACGAACGTTACGTGCACTCCCGCGGGCGCGCTGTTCGCGGCGGGCGACGTGCTGTCCTGGCTGGCGGCCGGCGCGAAGAGCGTCGACTGGTGGCCGCTGGACACGGACGCCAACCTGGGCGACACGTGCGCCAACCCGGACGAGGGAATGTTCACCAACGCTGGCAAGCCGATCACGCCGTACGTTGGTTACCTCCTCGCCTCGGCGCTGGCCCAGCCGAACGCTGAGCTCTCGTCGCTGACGACCTCCGACCCGGCCGATGTGCTCGCGTTCCAGTCGGTGCTGCCCAACGGGCAGGTCGCAGTAGCCCTCATCAACTCCGACACCTCGACCTCGGAGAAGGTCACCATCGGCACGTCGCTGGCCGGAAACCTGACGACAGAGAACTACAGCGCGGGCGATCAGAACGAGGCGAACACAAAGATCGCGGGAGGGACGACCACCGCCGGCGCGATCGCTGACGGCATCACACTCCCGGCCGAGTCGATACTGGTCCTGAAGAGCTACAAGCCGAGCGCGATCACCGTGGGCACGGCCAGTGCCGGTAACACCTTCAAGGCCGGGACCAAGGTGATCCTCAAGGGCAAGCTCACGCTCGGCGGCGCCGCGCCCGCCGGGGTCACGGTGAAGATCTACCGCCAGATGTCCGGCAGCCATGCCAGCTCCGCCACGATCACCGCCAAGACGGTCGCCGGCGGCACCTTCACCGCCACCGACGTCCCGCCGGCCTACGGTAACTACGCCTATGTCGCCGACTACACGAGCAACAGCTACCAGCCCGCCTCACACTCGGTCCTAGTACACGTCACCATCGCCAGGCCAGCCCTCAGGCTGGCGGTCTCCGCCAAGTCGGTCAAGCCGCGTACGAAGGTGACGGTAACCGCGACCCTGGGTGCCCCGCACACCAACAGGACGCTAGTCATCTACGCCCAGCCCAAGGGCGGTGCCAGGAAACTGATCAAGCGCGCCGCCGTCAACTCCAAGGGCCAGGTCAGCGTCGCCTTCACCGTCACGGTGGACACCACCTTCACGGTGACCTTCTCGGGTGACACGTGGTACGCCCCGGCCTCGGCGAGCGCGGCGGTCAAGGCCTAGCCCACGCCACATTCATGCGTTTCCGCCGGGATCGGCCGCCCGCCGACCGGGTCCATCTGTGCGCCATAGCATCCGCGATCTATCGCAGTTCCGGCCGCGCGGAATCGGCAGGGAGCCGCGCATCTGATCTTGCGGTCGCGGCCAAGCGGGCGGTAGCCAGCTGATGCGGGGGGCGGGCGAACGGGGCGCGGCAGCCATGGCCGGCCCGCCGCCGGGTAGACTCCGGCCGTGGCCGAGATGTCAGGCGACGGTGGCGCCGCTGGCCTGCCGGACTGGGTCATGCCGCCGCGGATGATCGGCGGGCACGTCACCGGGCCGGTCGTGATCGGGCGGTCAGGCGGGCTGGTGGTTGCCGTCAGGCAGGTGCTCGCCTTCCCGGCCGGCGTGGAGGTCGAGGTGGAGGCCCATGCGCGCGGATCACCCGGCGGCGGGACGGTGGCCGCCGCGGCGGACCTGGCCGGGCACCCGCCGCTGCGCTTCCGGGTCCGGTTCGCCGACGGGCGCGAGGCAGCCCAAGACGACGAGGCTGGGCTGCGCAGCGGGCGCGGGCCTATGCTGACCGTCAGCGGGTCCGAGACCAGTTCGGGCGGTCCGGATGACCGTGAGGACATGCGCCTGACCTTGTGGATATGGCCGCTGCCGCCGCCGGGGCCAGTGACGGTGACATGCTCATGGCCAGGGCGCGGGCTGGACGACGCCAGGCTTGTCCTGGATGGAGACCAGATCCGGGCCGCCGCCAGCCGGGCTCAGTCATTCTGGCCGGAGTGCAGCCCGTGATAGCTATGCCCGCTCAGTCGTCATGAGATCCCCTCGCGCCGCGTTGCGGGTCTGCGCGGACAATCCGAACTTGGTCGGTGATGGCGCCCATCATGTGCTGGCGCAGCCGGGCTCTCTCGGGACTGACGGTGCTGTCTCGGCCAGCCGATCTTGAAGGAAGCGCTGTTCGGGCTCGGTCTGCGCGAGGTTGAGCGCCCGGCAGTAGGCATGGTGGGCCTCGCTGTCGCGGCCGGCGCGACGCAGGAGCTCGGCGCGGGTGGAGTGGAGGTATCGGTAGTGGTCGAGGTCGAGTCGGTCGAGGATGGTCAGGCCGGCTTCGGGCCCGTCGACCTCGGCCACGGCGATGGCCCGGTTCATCTCGACGATCGGGGAGCCGGTCTGCCGGGCGAGCACCTGGTATAGCGCGGCGATCTGCCGCCAGTCGCGGGGCTCATGCAGGTGCAGGTCGGCGATGGCCGCCTAGAGCAGGTAGGGCCCGGTGCACCCTCGTGTCATGGCCCGCTGCAGCAGCGCTCGGCCCTCGTCGATCTGCCGCGTGTCCCACAGGGTACGGTCCTGGTCGTCGAGGGGGACGAACTGCCCGTCGCGCAGCCGGGCCGCCTTGCGCGCGTCGTGCAGCAGCATCAGCGCCAGCAGCGCGAGTACTTCCGGCTCGTCTGGCATCAGGCCGGCCAGTGCCCGGCCGAGGTGGATAGCTTCCGCGGCGAGGTCCACACGGCCGCCGCCCCAGCCCTGATTGAAGATCAGGTAGACCACAGCGAGGACGGCTGCCAGCCGGTCGGGTAGCTGGTGATCGGGCGGCACGGCGAACGGGATGCCCGCGTCGCGGATCTTGTGCTTGGCCCTGGTCAGTCGCTTGCTCATGGTCTCGAACGGGACGAGGAACGCCAGCGCGATCTCGTCGGTGGACAGGCCGCCAAGGGTGCGCAGGGTCAGCGCCACCTGCGCCTCGAGGGCGAGCGCCGGGTGACAGCAGGCGAAGATCAGCTCCAGCCGCTCGTCCGGGATGGCGGCGGCGTCGTCCATGAGGACCTCCGGTCCCTGTAGCGCGGCCTCGAGATCGCGGGCGAGCAGCGTCGTCTTCCCGGCCAGGACCTGCTGCCGGCGCAGCTGGTCGATGGCGCGGTTGCGCGCGGTCGTGATCAGCCAGCCGACGGGGTTGGCCGGTTCCCCGTCGCGTGGCCAGCGCTCGGCGGCGATGGCGAACGCCTCGGCGGCCGCATCTTCGGCCAGTTCGATGTCGCCGAGGATCCCTGCCAGGGTGGCCAGCACGCGGCCCCACTGGTCGCGGAAGACGGCGTCAAGCGCCACGGAAGCGTCCGTCGAGGATGGGCCGCACCTCGATCGCGACACCAGGCCTGGTCTCCTGGAGCAGTTCCCCGGCGGTGGCGAGTGCCCCGTCGAGGTTGCCGGCCTCGATCAGGAACAGGCCGGCGAGGTACTCCTTGCTGTCGATGAACGGCCCGTCGGTCAGCAGCATCCGTCCGTCGTCGTTGCGCAGCGTCGTCGCCGACTCCTCAGCGTGCAGGCGGGCCCAGCCGGTGATGTCCGGCCGGGCGAGCAGGGCGGCAAGGGTATCCGGAATCGGGCGCGTTGCCCGGTCCGTGTCCTCGGGCGGGGCGTAGACCAACAACGCGTACTGCATGAGTCCTCCAGTCACGGGTCGATGCCGGTTTCCAGTATCAGACGAACAGCGTCGCCGTGGACGGACAGCAACCGCCGGCGGATTTTTCCCAGCGATGATGTCCGTCCGGCGCCTGGCCGTGCGTCACTGCTGCGGATCCGCCCGAGAGGGGGCGGCAAGGGCGCTGGAGGAACCCATGACGAATACCCGGTCCCCGTCCACCGTGACCGCGGTCCGGCCGCGGTGGGCGCTGGCCCTGACCTCGATCGCCTACTTCATGGTGGTTCTCGACTCGCTGGTCGTGGTCACCGCCCTGCCGCGGATGCAGCAGGACCTGCACACCGGCTTCGCGGCCCTGCAGTGGACCGTCAACTCCTACGGCATCGCCTTCGCGGGCGGGATCATCACGGCCGCGGCGCTCGGTGACCGTTTCGGCCGACGGCGGGTCTTCACCCTCGGTCTGGCGCTGTTCACGCTGTCCTCGGCCGCGTGCGCCCTGGCCCCCAGCTCGGCCGCACTGATCGTGGCACGCACGGTTCAGGGACTCGGCGCGGCTGTCGTCCTGCCGCTGAGCCTGACGATCCTCACCACCGCATTCCCCCCGCAGCGGCGCGGGCTGATCGTCGGCATTTACGGCGGTCTGGCCGGTCTGGCCGTCGCGGCCGGTCCGCTCGTCGGCGGCGCCGTCACCGAGAGCCTCGACTGGCACTGGATCTTCTGGCTCAACGTGCCGATCGGGCTGCTCGCCGCGACACTCGGCATGCGACTGCTGCCGGAAAGCCGCGGCGCGGCGCAACGGCTTGATCTACCCGGGGTCGCCCTAGTCACCGGCGGGGTCGTCGCACTGGTCTGGTCCTTGGTGCGGGCCAACGACGTCGGCTGGTCCAGCCCGCAGACCGTCGGCACGCTGCTGGCCGGATGCGCGCTGCTGCTGGCGTTCGTCTGGTGGCAGCGGCGAGCCCACGCGCCGCTGGTGCCGATGGGACTGTTCCGCAGCCAGGCGTTCGCCGCCGGGACCGTGACGACGTTCCTCATGTCCGGCGCCACGTTCGCCGCGGCCTTCCTGATCACTCAGGAATTCCAGTTCGCCCGCGGATACTCGCCGATCCCGGCCGGGCTGCGGCTGCTGCCGTTTTTCGCCACGCCGATGGTCATCTCGCCGTTGGCTGGCGCGATCTCCGACAAGATCGGCCGCAGGCCGATCATCGTCACCGGCCTCGCCCTGCAGACGCTCGGCTTCGCGTGGGTGGCCGCGCGCGGCTCGCTGCGCACCAGCTGGGTGGAACTGGTCGTCGCGTTGCTGGTCGCCGGCGTCGGTATCTCGATGGCGCTACCCACCGTGCCCACGGCCGTCTTGAACGCGGTCCCCACGGCACACCTGGGCAAGGCGTCAGGGATCAACTACATGGCCCAGCGCTTCGGCACCGTGTTCGCCATCGCGATCGGCAGCGCCGTCTTCTCCGCCCACGGCCACCTCGGCAACCCCGCAGCCGTCACCGCCGGGTTCCGCCCGGCCCTGTGGTCCAGCGTCGTGTTCGCCGCACTGGGCGCGGTGGCGGCGCTGGCCATTCCCGCACCGGCCCACCGGACCACCATCCCCCGGGCAACCGCCCGCACCGACCCGGCCGACGTCCTCGCCGACTGACCGAAGGGACCCGCAATGCCTGCACCGACATCGAGCCCGCCCGGTCGTGGCTCCAGGACCGGCAAGGCCCGCCCCTGTCGGCATCCGGCTCACCGTCCGCTTCCCGGTCTGCGCGATGAACCCGCAGGCCAGCAGGGCGTCTTTACCGGTCACTACCCAGGAACGCCGTGACGGCCGAGACGAACCAGCGGGCGTCATCAAGCCAGGGGTAGTGGCCTGCGCCCGGCTGGACAACGAACTGGGCCGCGGGGAACAGCGCGGCGAATTCGGCAGCTACCGTCGGCGGCCGCTGCAGGTCCAGGCCTCCGGCGAGTACCAGCACCGGCGAGCAGAGTGCGGCAAGCGCTGCGCGGGTGGCCGCAGGGTCGAACGCTCCTTCGGCGGCGAAGGCACGAGCAGCATCCTCGTTACTCTGCTTCTCTTCCGCGCTCTCGTGAGCCTGGGCAGCGGCATCCCAGCGGCCGTAGAAGAACGGGGCCATGGCCTCCCAGTCCTCCTCGGTTCCCGCACCGGCGGCTACCCGCTCGAAGGAAGCAGCCGCCTCCTCAAACCACGGCTCGTCCCGGCGAAGCCCGACGATCTCGCGCCGCATCACACTGTCAGGCTCCAGGCCGACCGCCCGCCCGCTCGGCGTGATCAAAGCGAGCCTGGCCACCCGCCGCTGATGCCGCACCGCGTACTGCACGGCGATATTAGCGCCAGCCGAGTGCCCCAGCAGGTCGACGCTGGCCAGGCCAAGATGATCCTGCAGGGCCGAGACGTCGCCCGCCAGGCGGTCGCAGCGGTAGCTCACTGGATCGGCGGGGACCGCCGACTTGCCGGTGCCCCGCAGGTCCAGCATGATCAACTGCCGGTGCCCGGACAAGCCGCCAAGATCGCCCAGGTAAGCGGACTCGCGCATCGGCCCGCCGGGCACGCAGATCAGCGGGGCGCCCTCGCCATGGACGTGGTAGGCGAGTTCAGTCCCGTCTGCGGCGCGGAAAGTAGGCATAGCTGTGATGCTGGCAGTGACCGCGAACCGGCCGCAACCGGGTATCACCGAACACCCGGACCCGGGGGCATGGGAATCGCGGAACGACCGCGTCAGGAGTTGGCGCCCCAGATCATCATGACGAGGATCGCGAGCCAGATCAGCGCGGTGATGCCGGCCATGGAGGCGATCCGCCCGCGCTCGACCGCGGCCGCGTGCAGGTCGGCGGCGACCGCGGCCGAGGTCGCCGCGGGGGCGCCCGCCGGCCCGGGCTGGCCGTCGCCCGCCGCGGCCGGCTCCGCCCCGGTGCCCTTGCCCGGCTGGTCCGAACGTACCGGGGCGGCTGCCGGGGCCTGCGCCGCCGCGATCGCGGTCATGGCCTTGCGCTGGTCGCGGATGATCAAGACGAGCAGGACCACGGCGACCACGTAGAGCGTGATCGACGCGGACACCCACGGCTTGCTGAACTCGTGCAGCAGCTGGGTGAGGATGAGGCCGAACACCAGCACGAGAACCGACGCGATCGTGTAGATCTCGGTGGTCCGGACCAGGTAGCTTATCCCGGCGGACGCCTACGGCGGCACCTTCCGGCTGTTCGCCAAGGTCCTCACTAACTGGGGAATCAGCTACGACATCGTCCCGCAGACCGACCTCGACGCGGTCCGCGACGCGCTGAAGAACCGCCAGGCCAGGCTGGTCTGGGCGGAGACCCCCCACCAACCCGCTGCTGTCGGTCATCAACCTGGAGGCGCTCGCCGGGGTGGCGCACGAGGCGGGCGCGCTGCTGATCGCCGACAACACCCTTCGCATCCCCGTACCTGCAGCGTCCGTTGGACCTAGGCGCCGACGCCGTGGTGCACAGCACCACGAAGTACCTCGGCGGTCACTCCGACGTGGTCGGCGGCGCCGTGATCATACGAGACCCGGGCCTCAATGGTGTCCTTCCCGGTCGCCGCCGGAGAGGAGAAGGCGGTCGAGATCTGCGGCCGCACCACGCTGTTCACGCTGGGGGAGTCGCCCGGCGGCGTGGAGTCGCTGATCGAGCACTCTGCCCGGATGACCCACGCGTCCGCCGTCGGCTCGCCTCTCGAGGTCCTGGCCGACCTGGTCCGGCTGGCGGCGTCGTTCCAGGAGATCAAGACGGCGCTGCTCGAGACAAGGCCATGAACCTCAACAGCTACATGGTGAAACAGCGCCAGTCGCACTCATTTCGAACCTGGTATCAGTGCCGCGTATGACTGTCGGCGGAGCTGGACAAGATCTCGTCGCGGAGCGCTGCCCACTGCAGCGAATGCCGGATACCCTCGGCGAGGTCACGCTGAGCCCGCCAGCCAAGTAGGCGTTCAGCACGGTCGACGCGGGTATAGGCGCCAGCCACGTCCCCAGGCCGCCGACCCGCCTCCCGGACCTGGATCGGGTGGTCGGCCACTCGGTTGAACACCTCCACCAGCTCCCGCACCGTGGTGCCGGTGCCAGTGCCGAGGTTGATCACCGTTACCGGGCCGGGTAGGGAGTCGAATTGCGTCAGCGCGGCCAAGTGGGCCTCGGCTAGGTCCCGCACATGCACGTAATCCCGCAGCCCCGTACCGTCCCTGGTCGGCCAGTCCCTCCCGGTGATCACGAAAGGGACCCCTTCCTCGCGTGCCAGGATCATCTGGCCCAGCGCGTGCGTCGGCCGGGCCAACTGCAGTCCGGTCCGCATCTTCGGATCGGCCCCGATCGGGTTGAAATACCGGAGCGACAGCACCCTAAGCGGCTGGGAGGCGGCGATGTCGGCGAACATCGCTTCGCATACCGCTTTGGTCCGCGCGTAGGGGCTCTGCGGGTCGACTGGCGAGTCCTCATCAACGGTCAGATCATCGCCGGCCCGGTAGATCGCCGCTGAGGAACTGTAGATCAGTCTTCCGCACCTGTTCCGCAGTAGATGCCCGGCGAACTCCAGGCTCTTGGCCACGTTCGCCCGCCAGTACCCCACCGGATCCGCGACCGAATCTGGCACTACGATCAGCGCCGCACAGTGGATCACCGCGTAGATGTCGGGATGCTCGGCGAAGATCCGGTCAACCAGCAGCCCGTCGGCGATGTCACCCGCATAGAACACCCGGCCCGCGGCGAACTCCCGCCTTCCGGTCGTCAGGCTGTCGAGGATTACCGGGCAGATTCCCGCGTCCAGGCATGCTGACGCCACCGTGCTGCCTATGAATCCGGCACCCCCAGTAATCAAAACCTTCATCGCCCGCGACCTCCCCGCCTCCAAAACCTCCATCCCGGGCCAAGGAATCCTACCCTAAAGAGGTTGGACGCCATCAAAGACTATGGCTGTATGATGGAGTTCTTCCCGGCTCGGTGGCACATCGAGAATAAAAGTTTGAAAGCCTTCTCGGATATATTTTGCGACCTCGCGGCGCACCTCATCATAACTACCGACCAAATATGGACAGAAGGTCTTGTAGTTCTTAAATGGCACAAGCCAATAAGGAGAACTGCGCTCGGCCGTTCGCTCGTCGATCTCTGATAGCTGCTCGTACCATGAAGAGTCTGACACTCGCCGTGCCATGGCATGCGCAAGCTGCCCCTTCCGATCTATCGGATACCGCTCATGGGCAATTCGCCAGGCTTCCCCTGACTCCTCGCGCGCGATAATGCCAATTCTTATTCCGGTCGGCGCGCCCCTGCTTATTTTTTCTCCGCTGGGAGTCCCGGGGTAGCTAACCGATGTAGCACCTATTGCCCGCGCCGCTGCAATGCCTGCAGCAGAGGTTCCAGAGACAAATACTTCCGGCACCAGCTCGGACGGGATTTTCGGCTTTATCGTGAGATTTTTGACTGTGAAATAGGTGCCTGTAAAACTAAGCGGCCCGGGTCCGTCAAACAAGTATTTCATAATCGATACATACTCGACTATCCGGTCGTAGCGGTCATCGTGTTCGGTGCAATCCCCTAGGGCGATAAGGTCATTTACAAATCCCCCGGCGACCATGTTCAAATATATACGGCGATTATAGAGATAACTGAAGGTGGTCACCATCTTCGCTGCAGTGTATGGATGCATATATACAGGCTGGAGCGCGACAAGCGGTGCCAGATTCGATGTATTGGACAGGATCACCTGAGAAACTTGCCAAGGGTCCACTAGAGAGTTATCGGTATAGACGAGTATTCCCTCAATGCCGGCGTCATCGCACCACTCTGCCACCTCTTTGACCTTGCATATGTAGTCGCCGCCATATTGATATTGCGCCGAAGGCGGGCACGTCGAAAATAGTCTGAGGCTCTGCGATTGCACCTTGATTGCCCCCCCACCACCCATATAACTTTCGCATGCACGAATCTACGCTGGGTGGTGAAACCTTACCTCAGCAAACTGGCGTGGATGTCGTACGTCGTTTGATCCATGCCACCGGCTCGAAGAACGCATCCGCGCCCACGTCCTTCTGTGCTGGCTCGCGCTGCTGCTCGTCTGCATCGCCGAGAACGCCACCGGGCAGACCCGGTTCTTACGGGTGCCGAGGTAGCGGCGCGACGGCCTTGCCAGTGCCGACCTGGGCGAGGGTGTGCTCGACAGCGGTGTGTTGCTGCTGGCAGATACGCTGCCATTTTCCCAGTTCTCATCCATGGTGCGGCGATCTGGCGGCGGACATCAGGACGATGTGCTGCCGTCCTCGTAATGCGAACCCGCGTCGTCCCTGGTGAGGACAACCGCTTCCAGCATCGAGTGGACGCCAAGCTTAGCCATGAGATTCCGCATGTGGGTACGGACGGTATTCACGGAAAGGTGCAGCTGTGCCGCCACAGCGTCACGGTGCGCGGCGCCTTCCGCTAGGCAAGCTAGCACGGCACGCTCGCGTGCAGTGAGCTTGTTGAGCAGGAGCTGGTTCTCCCGATGCCGGTCTCGGCCCCATATGAGCAGTCGTACGACATCAGCCGTTTCGCTCGGAGGCAGCCAGCTCTCACCCCCGGCAACACCGCGAATCACGCGCAGCAGATGTTCGAGGGATTCGTCCTTGCGTACCCAGGCGGCTGCTCTAGCCCGAAATGCCTCAACGATCCGCTCAGGTTCGGACGAAAAGCTGAGCATGATTACCCGGGTGGGCTTGTGGCCACCGGAGAGTTTCTCGCACAGACGGTTCGCGGCGTCGTCTGGCAGATCACCGTCGAGCAGCATGACTTCGGCGTATTTTCCCGCCAGCATCGATGAGTTTGGTGCTTGTACCTGGACGACATCCTTTACTTCTATGTCATCTTCGTCGTCGAGCCGGGCTCCCAGCACGTTGACGAAGGTGCGTTCCTGGTCGGCGACGATGACATTGATCGTCATGGTTCTTTGCCTTCCTGCAGCGAGCGGCCGAGGGCTCTGAACTACATCCTGAAGCCATCGGCGGTGGACCCGCGGCTGGCGATAGCAGCGGCTTGGACTCGGCTATGCGCGCCAAGCTTGTTCAGAACGCATCCTATGTGGCTGCGCAGGGTGCTGATCGCGACGTTCATTTCGCGGGCCATTTGCGCAGTGTCTTGGCCTGCCACGATCCGCTCCAGTACTTGCCTTTCACGCGGTGTGAGCTTCCGGAGCAACTCCTCCGTCGGTGACGGCATCGCGCGCCGGCTTGGCTGGCGCGAGGATCCTAGGTCGAAGACCATTCTTCCCACGTTGATCAGCTCGAGAGCATCCGTGATCGTTTCTGGTCTCTGGCCCTTGCTGAGGAATCCCGCAACGCCGATCTTCTTAGTTTCCAACACCACCGCAGGATCGGTAATGCAGGAAAAGACCAGGATCTTTGTCTCCGGAACGTATCGTCGTATCGCCCGAGCGACATCCAGACCGCTGCCGTCTGAGAAGCGCAGGTCAAGCAAACAGGCATCCGGGCGGTTCGTAGTTACGGCCGTGATACTGCCGCTGGCAGTCGTCGCGATGGCCAGTGTCGAATGACCACGGGCTTGGAGCATCGATGCGAGGGCCTCGCAAAAAATGCGATTGCTGTCACACAAGACAAGTTGCACCCGGGGCCCTCCCCCCTATCCGGGACGTTGTGGGAGGCGGCCGTAGGTTCACCAGCCTTCCGCCGAGGTCGCTGCGGTCGCAGTCGAATCTTCGCTGGCATCCAAAAGCCTCGCATGCCAGCGCGGGATCTATGCAGCCATACCTATCGCTCATTCCGCGCTCCTCCCCCAGAGCCCCCGAGTCCCCTAGCACGTTGGATTGTCCCCCACGCCAGGCCGGCAGGGTCGGTCTCGACGGATAGCAGCGGCCTAGTCGGCCTTGGCCCGCTCCACCGTTGCGCTGCGCTCCATGTACGCAGCGTCACCTACTCTGCCAGACTGTCGTCGTCGCACAACCTTAACAACAGCGCGTTCTCACGGAAAGATCCTAATTCGGACAATCAGGCGACTGTAGTTTCAAAGGTTTAACTTCCGAGACAGAGGAGACACCAGGTCACAGACGTGACGGCGGATGGGCCAGGGGCCGGCGCCTCTGTCAGCGACGGATGAGCAACCGCTGCAGGAGTGACTGAGCGGGCCCAGGTCGGCGGGCTGAAGCTGACCGGCGATGGCGGCCTGCTCGGCAAGCTCACCAAGATGGTCATCGAAGGCGCCCCGGAAGGCGAGATGGACGGCCATCTCGGCTACGCCAGGCACGACCCAGCCGGGCACAACAGCGGGAATTCCCGGAACGGCCATCGCGCCAGGACCGTGCTTACCGAGGCCGGACCGGTGGAAATACCGGTGATCTCCGAGGCGAACCAGAAGGCCATCGAGGCCGCCGGCCTGTCGTTCATCCTCGGGATGAAGATCCCAGACGTCCCCTGCCAGGTCGGCAAGTGGCGCCGCGAGCACCCTGGCGAGGACATCCCCGACGGGCACGTCTTCACTCAGCCCTGGCCCGCCCGGCCGAGCTGGCGCGGGGCGGGCAGCGGGCGGCGCAGGTCTGCAAGAGCCGCGGACCCTCGGCGGTCATGGTCAGGCCGCGCCAGCCGAACACTGTCGGCCTTTCGGGCCTGTCTACCATGGCACGCATAGGAACTCGCTGTACAGGTCGTCGATCTGATCAGGTTCCAGGCTGGCACTGCGGTACATCTTGGGCCACGGAGTCACCTTGAACGAGAGGGGTGACCTGCGCCCGATGATCCGTAGCTCAGCCAAGGTCGCCAGCAGGCGATGACGGACTAGCAGATGACGAGTCATCGGCAAAATGGCGCGGCGAAATAGCTGAGGATCGCTGACGTGCACGATTACGGCGAGCGGTACACTCTTCATCCTCAGCTCTCGGTACATCACGTAGCAGGAGTCCTTCCCGCGGAGCAGCACCATATGGCGAGCTGCCAACGCTTGCGCGTGATCGCGGTAGAGTTCTAGCTCCATCCCGGTGAGCGTGCTTTCGATGACCTTCGGGTCCGCGCTGATCGTCGTTCGGCCCAGCGGGGTCGGCCAGGGCAGGTTAGGAATGAGGGCCGCAGACGTGTCAAGGGGCCGGAATCCGAGTCGGCTCTGGATCGATACGACTTTTTCGCTGGGCGTAAGAGCGGTGAAGTGGTAACCGTCCTGCGCCAGTACTGCTTTGATGAGCCGGATGCTGTGGAGCCGAAAATCGGGAAGCACGTACCACGTGCCCAGGTCGCAGAACCGTTCCACTCGCCCCGCTACTAGGCGCTCTGAGTAGAAAGCCGTAAGTGTACCGACGATGCGCTGCCCGTCGCGCAGCATGAATCCGTGATTAGGTGCCTCCACCTTCCATGGTCCCGTCAGGCGCGAGCGGGCCCAGGGACTCCGATCCGTGTAGTTGACATGGAGGAAGTCCGCCACCGCCGCTACATCCGCGTCAGTAATAGGAGAGATCTCGACGGTCATTTCTGGGAAGCCTTCCCGTCGGCGACGTCCGCAAGCGCCGGGCGGTCGGCCTTTCGATTGCCCACGCGGACGGACCTTCGGTTTAGATTGTCGACTGCGCGCAACCACTCGGAGGGGAGCCCGGCGCTTGTGACGACGCGCGCTCGCTTCAGCAAGAGCACGGAGCCTGCCGCGCATCCAACGATCAGCTTCCCACCTACTGCCCTGACTTCTCCAGGCTCCAGATCCATAGCTGCTCCACAGTCGGATACCGCAACTTCGTCGAGCAACAGCGTGAGCCTCGGGCTGGGGATCACCAGCGTCGGGCGGTATGTAGGAGAGGACAGGGGCTGATAGTTTCCCGCCCGCACCCACCGCTCCGCCTCTACGGCATGAAGATGGCTGGGGAACTGGTCTCCGAGGGCGTCTGCTGCTTTGAAGCAACGTCGCCGGGAAAGATCCTGAGTCGCTCGAGGAAGTTCGCGACCTGCGGTGATTTCGGTAAGAAGCCACTTGAGGACTTCCGCCTGGGCCCGGAGGCATCGTAGCCACGCTGAAAGCCCGGTGTCATGCGACTTAATGGGAACAGGAGCCGCATAGATCACATCGCCAGCATCCAAAGCCTCAGTCATGAAATGCGCGGTAGCGGCCGTGGCGCTCTCGCCAAGGCGAATTGCCCACTGCACAGCATAAAGTCCGCTAAAGTCAGGCAAACGGCCTGGGTGAATATTGACAGTGCGCCCCCCGAAGCGTTCCAGGACAGCTCGGCCTATGATAGCGGTGGAGTTCACGGATATCAGCCACGGCTCTGGTCCGCGAGGTCCAGCGGAGGGATCCGCCACACAATGGACAAGGTCAGATGCGGTGACCATGTTAATGGCAGCAGCAGAAGAGTGCTCTTGTGCCCACTCCTGCGCAGTCCGGCGGGCGACCTCGTCGCCTACCAGCCAGATGTCGCTAGCCGCCATTAGATTCATCTATGAGCATCGACAGATGCCGTGTTAGCCCGCTGATTGACAGAAGTGACTCAGGATCGATCGTCACGAAGTCGATGTTGACGCTGAACTCTTCTTCAATCGCGACTAGAAGATCGACAACACCCAGGCTATCAAGATTGGTCCTTTCAAGAAGGCTCGCTGAATCATCGAGTGATGCCTCCTCTACCCGCTCGGCGAGAAGGCGTCGGACCGCGCCCCGGATTTCATTTTCTGAGTGCTTTTTCATGACTCCGCTCCATGTTGCACGACTACATCAGAGCCAACGTGCTCCTCCAGTTGGAGCCGCACTGCGGCCCGGTCAATCTTGCCGTTGGCGTTTACCGGCCACGAGACAAGCCCGACGACATGAGCCGGAATCATGTACGGTGGCAGGCTGCTGGCGCACGCCTCCCGCACAGCTGCCGCGGCAGGCCGGTCCCCTTCTTCGCAGACGATCGCAGCGACTAGACCGCGGCGCTTGCCCCGGTCACACCGAACCACGATGCTGCGGCAGGCAGGGAAAGCGCGGTGAATAGCATCCTCAATTTCGGCAGGCTCGACGCGGTACCCGGAGATCTTGAGCTGGTGGTCGATACGTCCCACAAAATGAAGCTGTCCGTCGCCGTCTCGCTCCACTGCGTCGCCAGTGCGATACCAAACGGCACCATCTGAGTCTGACGCAAAGGCGTTATGGCTATCTCCCGCGCCAAGGTAGCCGGAAATCACCTGCGAGCCACTCAACCACAATTCACCGCGATTAGGTTGCTCGCCCGCCTCAGGTCTACTGAAGATCCTGCCGTGCTGACCTTCGAAGACCTTGCCAATCGGTACGATCCCGTAGATGTCGTCCGGCCGCGATCTGTGCCTGGGCACGACGTAGTAAGAGATGGCGATCGTGGCTTCTGTCGGGCCATAAAGGTTGATGATGCGGGAATTCGGTGTAGCGGCTCGCCAGGCTTCGGTAACCGGCCAACGGAGCGGCTCGCCGCAGAACAGTGTCTGCCGGAGCAGCGGAAATATTCCAGGCCTCAGCGCACCCACACGATGAAGCGACTCGGCCGCCGACGGCACGGAGAACCAGTGAGAGATCTCTTTCTCCCGAATAAAGCGCGCGGGAAACATTCGTTGCTCAGCTGGGACGACCACGAGCGTCCCCCCGCCGAGAAGCGTCACAAAGATATCGTGCACGCTGAGATCGAATGTAAGCTCAAAGAAGTGCGAAGCGCGATCCTCTGGTCGCACGCCGAAGCGCTTCGTCGCCACGTCCAGGTATGCCATTAGGGATTCTGTTCTGACGGGAACACCTTTAGGGCGGCCAGTGGTCCCTGATGTGAACATGACATAGGCGATATCGCTGCCAATCGGGGAGGCGGAGTTCACTGTCGGCTCCGGTGACCGAGCCCATGACAGGCTGTCCAGTTGGCGCGGTATTGTCAAGAGAGGATAATGATCTGACAGGGCGCCAGCCATTCGGGTGGCTGTCCTATCTGACTGCACGATGAGCGCCGGTTCGACGGTAGCGAGTATCTGCTGAATTCGTGCGGCAGGATGACTAGCTGACAGCGGGACATACGCTCGGCCCGTGGCCTGAGCGGCCGCAATGGCCGCACACGCACCTGCACCTGGATCGTCGGCGATGACGATCGGTCCCGACCGAACAGGGCTTCGTATAATCTGTTCTCGTATTGCCCGAGTGAGATCGAGAAGCTGCTTATACGACGTCTGTTGCTCCCCTATCTCGACAGCCGTATTGTCCGGTCGGTGACAGGAGAGCATGTCGATCAAGGCGCCTCGCGTCATGAGCATCCCTGCCTCAGCGCACCCATGGCGAGATATGAAACGCTTCGCTGCGTTGCACGCTTCGATCCCGTGCTCACGGGTGCTCCTCGGAGTTGGAGAGCCCGCTTGAATTTGAATTCCGCAGTACTTGCCCATATGAGCCTGGAGTAATTATCCACCAAGCGCTCCGGCACCCGGCTGTACCCTAGCACTGGCATCGTGCATGAGTTGTGCAATGTCTGGGACGTCAAGATGCTGCTCGCACATACTTATCACCCACCCCCCTTCCTGCGTGCAGACGCAGGAACCGGCCGCACCTCTCACGACCGGGTGACAGGCCTGCGGATAGAGCGCAGTCATGAGATTCCAAGCCGAGAATCACGGCGAACTTAACTCTCGATGCGGCCAACAGTGTCATCGGCGTTATGTGTCAATACGCGCCCGGCCTCCGAAACCCGTGCCGAGATCGTCTTGCACGCAATCTGAATGTTTAGCCCACCCTTCTCAGCAAGAACGGTTCTGTGCACATTTCCTGTTCCCCATAGCTGGTCGCTCTCGTGGCCCCTTTCGCATGGTCGAATCTACGCTTGGTATTGGGACCCTGCCTCGGCAGACTGGCGTATATGTCCCACGTCGTTTGAGCCACGTCAGCGGGCCGACGAAGGGGCGCCTCGGGTCGGCGTGTCTGCGACGGCATAGGCCTGTCGCTTTCGCGTGGCTGGTGAGTTGCCGCCCTGGTGCCTTGCCTGATCTCGGATCTTGCGCTGGGCCGGTCAGGCGAATGCTGCGCAGCCAACGGGAGTTTCGCGTTAGCGGCACGGCGTGTGCACACGAATCCGCGGCGTTCGGTGTTCACGTTCGGGTGGCAGGGCGTGGAGTCGGGCCTGCTGGTCGGCGGCGGGGCGGGCTCGGAACTCAGCGATGGCACGGCGGTGCTGCCCACGGGGGGACAGGTCGTTGAGCGCATCGAGGGACTCAATGCCGTGAGGTGGCTTCGGCTAGGAACGCCTCGCGGACATAGCGATTTGGTCGCCCGCTTCGGTGGCATCCCGCCGACACGACAGGAAAAGCGGTCCGCACCGATCGGCAGCCCGCCCCGGCCAACGCCCGCAAGGAACTGACGGCTGGCTACTGGCATACGGGTACAACTGGTGCGAGTAGGACGGCATAGTAAATCCGCTGGGTCCGCAAGCTCGCCGATTTCATCAACAAGCTGGGCCGCCGCTGACCAACCGCAAGGCACGCCCGTGCTACGCCAGGGTAAATGTTCAGGTTTTCTGACTCGTCGATGCGGTGAGCGAGGGTTGGGTACGTTTCGCCGGTCGGCGCGGTGTCGCCGTGGTGGCTGCGCGTGGTTTGCGGGATGATTGCGGGCTGTGACCGATGCGCCGCTGCCGGAGGATGCGCCCGCGGATCCTCGTGATGCCACGGGAAGGCACCCCGCGGGAAGTGATCCTCGGTCGCGCCTGCCGGTCCAGGTTCCATGGTCGCATGCGGCCAGGAGGGCGCCGGCCTCGCCGGCGGTGAGGTAGGTGACGATGGTGCGCCGGGTGCGCTGCCTCTGAGCTTGGTAGCGGGGGCGGGATTTGAACCCGCGACCTCTGGGTTATGAGCAAGCCGCGCGCCGTCCCCGCCCATCCCAGCCCGTCGCGCACACCCATGCTGGCCTCAGCCGGCGGCACCGTGCCGTCTCAGCCTGTCTCGCCATGTCCGGCTTGTTGCGGAGTGTCTTGGTCACAAACACGGTCACGGGCGCCGGGGATCTTCAGAGGTGTGAGGTGTGCCGCCCGGCCGTCCGCTTTCCAGTTCCGGTGACGTTCTTGCGCCCGTGCCCGCGTGGGGTCATTGGCCTGACCAGGGCAGCCAGTGGATTTCCGCTCGGTGCGGGCGACATCCTCTAGATGACGTAGGAGAAAGACGCCAGCTGATAGAGGCACCGGCGATTACCGCGGCCTTAGGCTGGAAAATATTCCAAGCTAGTATCTGGGCCCATGCTGAAAGCCTGCAGGGCGTCGGTTGTTGCATGGAGGTTTCGTCAACTCAGCGAATGCCTGTCTGCAAGCTCACGAAAGGTTCACGGCTTTGCCGGTGGCCTCCCAGCCGTGCGCTGCGGGGGCGACTCCAGGCAGACCACCATGGCTGCACCTTGTCCTGAACTCGGGTCTCCAGGTCGCGTTCTATGGCGGTCAGACTGGAGACGCTACCGCCAGACCAGCGCCCGTAAGGCGCATTATGCGTGCCGGACCGAAATCACAGAACGCTGTCGTAGTACTAGTTGTCTAGGAAATCTCCAGAAAGTTCCCAGAAGTCTCCAGAAGGTCGACATCGGCCATGCGAGGCGGAAAAGGCAGAGCAGTGCCAGTCGAAGTCACTCCCATCACTGACGCGGATGTAGCGGCGGTGGCGGCCTTCCTGCACGCCAATCTGGATGACCAGGTGCCCTGGGATCGCGCTATCTCGTCGGCGCCGTGGAAGGTAGAGGCGCCTAATCATGGATTCATGCTGCGGGACGGGCAGCGTGTCGTCGGTACGCAGCTGGCCTTTTACTCCGAGCGCTTGATAGCCGGAAGAGTGGAACGGTTCTGCAACCTCTCCTCGTGGTGCGTGCTGCCCGAGTTCCGGTTCCACAGCGTCCGGGTCCACAGGGCGGTGCTGGAGCAGGACGGCTACCACGTCACCAGCTTTACACCCACCGAGAAGGTGCTGCCGATCCACGCCCGGTTCAAGTTCCGTTCCCTTGACACGTCCGCGGTCCTCATTCCCAACCTGCCGTGGCCGAGTCGGCCGGGCCGAACGAGGATCAGCGCGGACCCAGACGTTATCGAAAGCACGCTCGCCGGGACGGAGCTAGAACTCTACCGCGACCACGCACAAGCGCTGGCAGCTCACCACATAGTGTTGACCCGGGACCAGGACTCCTGCTACGTCATGTACCGAGAGATGCGGCACAAGGGCGTACCGTTCGCCGCAATCCTCCACGTCAGCAATCCCGAGCTATTCCATCGCGCCATGATCCCGCTGACCCGTCACCTGCTGATCCGTCACCGGCTGCCGGCGACCCTGGCGGAGCTGCGGTTCATCGGACACAGACCACCCCTCTCGCTCAAGGTGACTTCCTGGCCCAAGATGTACCGCAGCGACAGCCTGGAACCTGACCAGATCGACGACCTGTACAGCGAGCTCGTATGTGTGCCCTGGTAGGGCACTTCGCGGCGGGTCATACGTGCACCAGAAACGTAACGGATACGGAGGGTGGGTCGACATGCTGACCGCGCACGATACCGCTGCGGTGATCATGGGGATCGGTTCGGCATTGCCGTCCCGTGTGGTGACCAACGAGGAACTGAGTAGCAGGCTGGGCACCAGCGACGAATGGATTCGCAGCCGGACAGGTATCCGAGCACGGCACGTCATCGATCCGGGTATGGCCACCTCGGACCTCGGAGTGGCCGCCGGCCAGGCCGCGCTGAAGTCGGCCGAAGCGACCGAAGTGGACGCCGTGCTGCTGGCCACCACCACGCCGGACCGGCCCTGTCCGGCCACCGCCCCGGACATCGCAAGCCGACTCGGCCTCGGCGTCGTGCCTGCGTTTGACATCTCCGCAGTGTGCAGCGGTTTCGTCTACGGCCTTGCCGTCGGCGTCGGCCTCGTAATCGGCGGGGTCGCCGGTAGCGTGCTAGTCATCGGCGCGGATACTTACTCCACCATCCTCAACCCCGAGGACCGCACCACCACCCCAATCTTCGGCGACGGCGCCGGCGCGGTGGTGCTGCGCGCCGGCACGGCCGACGAGCTAGGGGCGCTCGGTCCGTTCGACCTAGGCAGTGACGGCACGCTGGCCGACCTTATCACCATCCCGGCCGGCGGATCCCGGCAGCGGTCCAGCCCTGACCCAGTGCCCGACGGCGACCAGTACTTCCAGATGCAAGGCCGGAAGGTGTTCAAGAACGCGGTGCTGAGGATGGCCGCCTCGGCCCGCAAAGTGACGGCCAGGGCTGGATGGGAATTGTCCGATGTAGACCACCTGGTAGCACACCAAGCGAACTCGCGCATTCTGGCAGAACTGGCCGACCAGCTCGGGCTGCCTGCGGACCGGGTGGTGTCCAACATCGCTAACGTGGGCAACGCCTCGGCCGCGTCCATCCCGCTGGCGTTGGTGGATGCGGCCCAGGCCGGCCGACTGCGCTCGGGTCAGCGGGTGCTGCTGACCGCCTTCGGCGGCGGCGTGACTTGGGGCTCTACCCTGCTGTGCTGGCCAGACATCCAGGCCGTCAGTCAACTTCCATAAACATCACCAGGAGTAGCACAATGAGTGACCTTCGTGACAGGCTGAACGCGCTGCTGATCGCCAAGTTCGCCCTGAAACCGGGCACGCTCGCGGCCGACCCGACGCTGGAGAGCCTTGACTTCGACTCGCTGGCCATCGTGCAGCTCGTCACCGCGATGGAGGGTGAGTTCGGCGTCGAGTTCGACGAGGAGGAACTGTCGGAGCACACCACCGTCGGCGACATCGTGGGGCTGCTCGGAGACCGACTGTCGGCGGCGCAGCGCGGTTAGGGCAGGTCAGGCCCGGTCGTCCCAGCCATCCACGCTGGAGGCGCAGTGACCAGGTCACGCACTGTCCCGCGGATCTACTTCTCGCTCCGCAGCCCGTTCAGCTGAATCAGCCTGCAGGCGATCGAAGCGACCCCGTCCCGAGACGCCGCGGCGCCGGGACCAGCGCCTCGAACCCGCCGGCCAGGTAATTCCCTGCTTCCACCGGCTGATCGTCTGGCACGACACCCGCACCTCGGTGCCGTCCGCCGCCGCTCGCCGGTTTCCTGCTGATCTGTCACTGCCTGCCCTCCTCACCGGTGCCCGCGGACGCGGGCGCATCGAGGGTGACAGTCAGTGACCCCGCCTCACGAGAGGTAACTCGCGTTGAACGCCGCCGCGGCCATCACCGGAGCCAGCAGGGTCGCGTCCGTGACAGCCGCGGCGATCTCCCATGGCGACACCGTGAGCAGCCGCGGCCACCGCCCCGCCACTTTGGTGAACACCTCCCGCAGCTCCCCGGCCCGCCCGGCAGCCCGGCGCAGCCGGCCGCGCACCGTATCCTCCGGGACCCCCAGCTCCCCGGCGACCCGGCGGTGCCCCAGGCCCTGCCCCGCCGCCGTCAGCGCCGCCCCGATCACCGGCGCCTCATCCGGTCGGCGCAGCAGCAGCCGTGCAGGCAGCAGCACATGCGTCACCCCGCATACCGTGCACCTGGACCGCCGCGGCCATATCTTCCGGCCTTTCCCTCCCGGCCCGAACACCGCCCGCGAGCGGGCATGCCCCCACCGGGCCAGCCGCCCCCCGCACGCCGGGCAGCACTGGCCGCCAGCTGACCGGCTGACCCGAAAATAGGTGCTTAGCCAGGCAGGCGGCAGCAGCCGACGGCGACGGTCGATCCGCCGTCGGCTGCTTCGGGCGGGTGGGCTGGTCAGGCAGCCGCGGTCTGCCCGCCTCCTGGGGCGTCGCCGGTGTCCGGGCCGGGCCTGGGGGTGATGATGACGTCGTAGCCGAGGGCGTCGAGCTCGGCCAGGTGGTACCGGGTCTTGCGCCTGGCCTGGGCTTGCTTCTCGTAGTAGCCGGCACCGAGGTCCTGGTAGCGGGCGCCGGGGCTGGACAGGAGCTTGTGGTAGACCCTCAGCTGGGTGTTGCTGACGGCGACCTGGGCCTTGTCCTTGCCGATCCGGCGGGTCAGCCGCCGGTAGCGTGCTCCTTCCCGGGTCTGGGTGCGGCCGGCCGACACGGAGGTCTCGCCGGTGACCGCGCCGATGTAGCGGTTGCCTTTCTTGCGCTTGCCCCGGCCCTTGCGCTGGCCGGACTGGTGGTCCAGCGGGGCACGCCCGGCCCAGGAGACCAGGTGGCCCGGGGTGGCGAACCTGGTCATGTCGGGCCCGGTCTCCGCGAGGACGTCCTGTGCGGCGCGGCGCTGCCAGCCGGGCATCGACTCGGCCTGCTGCAGCTGCTCTTCCCACGGGGCGAGCAGTTCCTCGATGACGGCGCTGAGCCTGGCGATGTCGGAGTCCTGGGCGTTCGATGCGGCGCAGCATGGCCTTCAGCAGGGCGGCGTGCTGCGCGGTGAAGAACTCGGTTCCTTCCAGGGCCTCCTCCAGCCGGGGGATCTTCGCGCGGGCGCGGCGGCGGGCCAGCTGCGCCAGTGCCCGGGGGCCGCGCTCGCCGGCGATGAGGTGGTCCATGATGTCGCGCCCGGACACGCCGTGCAGGTCCGCCAGCACGCCGGACAGCTTGATCCCCGCCGATTCCAGGAGCTTCTCCACGCGCTGCTTCTCCCGGGTCCGCTCCTCGGTCAGGTCACGGCGGTAGCGGGTGTGCAGCCGGATCACCCGGAACTCCGGGGTGGCCACGAAGCAGGACCGGACCGCGCCGCGCTCGAAGTTCTGCGCCAGCCACTGGGAGTCGGAGGTGTCCCGCTTGGGCCGGCCGGGCAGGTTCTTGACCTGGCGGGCGTCGGCCAGCACGCACTCGAAGCCCTCGGCCTCCAGCCGGCAGAGCACCGGCTTCCAGTAGTCCCCGGTGGCCTCCATCACCACTGCGGGCACCTGCCAGGACCGCAGCCAGTCCGCCAGCGCCAGCACCTGCCGCTTCGTGGTGCCGAACGCGCGGGTCTCCTGCATCCGGCGCAACGGGTTCCTATCCGACGCCACCCGGATCGTGGCCGCTATCCCGGCCTTGCCGATGTCGATGCCACATACCCTGTCCCGATACAGCGGCTCGTCAGTTACCTCTTCCACTGCGTCCCTCCCTCCCGCTTCAGGCGGATGCCCCTCAGGGCGGGTACCGCCCGGGGGCCGGAGGGCTAGCGGACAAGGCTGACCCGCGTGCTCGAAGCAACACTGAACGGCCCTTGAAGATCCCGGTCCCGGCGCCAGACTCTGTCACGGACTCAGCCGGGCCAAGCAAAAATAGGCGTCACGAGCGGTACCCCTGCCATTTTCACGCCGTACGGCGCGGGCAGCCAGCACGGATTACTCTGTCGCACATTCCTGGATGATAACGGAGCCCTGACGCCGCCCGCCCGCCGTATTTCTTCATGAACGCCCCGAGATCGAACTAACATGAAAGATAACCGGCCTCATAGGGTATGGAATCTTTCACGTTATCGAAAACCGGCGAGGAGCAGGACACCGGACGGCCGCTAGCACACGATCGGACCGTTACCTTCCAGTTATATGAGCCAGAGCCAGCTGACCGTCCCCGGAACTTCGCCAAAGACCACGAGGAGGGCAGCTTCCGTAACCGACACGCTCACGGTGTCGTCGAGCATCACACCACGCAACCCGAACACAGGCAAAACTGGCCCGCTCAGCCCCAATGACGCCAGCTGGCCCCTACACGCTCACATTGAGCTTCGCGGAACATGAGGCTAACGAGTCGTGGTGGCGATGCGAGCGGGGTACTGGCCGCGGACACGTTCACGGGGCCAAATGACGTGGGACATATACGCCAGCTTGCTGAGGCAAGGTCTCAATAGCCAGCGTAGATTCGCGTATACAAAGGAGTGACGAGAGCGGCCTGCCATACGGAACAGACAAGGTATGCAGAATCTTCTGGCAGCATCGATGCCAGTGATTCTTCGCATTGCTTGTGCCACGGAGCGTTTTCGGCTCCCACGTAAACAGTCTATGCTGCTATGTTCTTGTGGACGCGGAGGCATGACTCCTGCTGAGGAAAGGGGCGGGTGGATTACACTGACTGCGATTCAGCACCCGGGCGGGCCTGGTATTCGCACTCATGGACCTAGGCCGGTCTGAATTTGAACGCGTTCATGATCGGGTGCGCGAGCGCTGAACCACGGCTTCAACGTCTTCTGGCGAAGCCCACCTTCCGGTACTGAGATTCAGTGCTATGGCTGTCTTGTCGGCCGATAGAAGCGGGCGGCTCTGGGGTGATGACTTTGAGATGGCATCTGACCTGAAAGGAATCAATGGCTATCTTGGTGACGGGAGGGGCTGGCTTCATCGGAAGCCACACCTGTGTCGAGCTATTGCAGCGTGGACACGACGTAGTGGTGGCAGATGACTACTCGAACAGCTCACCAGCAGCGTTGCCTGCCATTCGCGATGTATCCGGTAGGGATATAATTGTCTATGATATGGATATACGTGATCAGCGCGCGCTGGATGATGTATTCACGATGCATCAGATCGAGGCTGTCATACATTTCGCAGCCAAGAAATCCGTCCGTGAGTCGATATATATACCGCTCGATTACTATGCGATTAATGTCGGTTGCACCGTCAGCCTCGTTACTGCCATGTTGAGACACGGTGTGCGCCGTCTAGTCTTCTCATCCTCTTGCTCCATCTACGGTGCCCGGTACAGTACGCCAATCTCCGAGGACAACGAAGCTGAGCCGACGAATCCCTACGCACGCTCCAAACTTATGTGCGAGCAGATCCTGGATGATGCATGCCGACGCCACCCTAGCCTCTCCGTCATCGCACTCCGCTACTTCAATCCGATCGGCGCGCACCCGAGCGGATCCCTTGGAGAAGACCCGCGAGGAATTCCCGGCAATATATTTCCGTACATGATGCAGGTGGCAGTAGGAAGGCTTGAGTGTCTAGAAGTGTATGGCGATGACTACGACACGATTGATGGCACTGGGGTTCGGGATTATATCCACGTAATGGACGTGGCAGAGGCGCACTGTATCTCCTTGGACCACTTCGACGACGAGACGGGTAAACAAGTATTTAACCTTGGAACTAGCACTGGCATCTCGGTCCTACAGCTAATTGCCACGTTCGAGGAAATCAGCGGTACGACGATCCCGTACCGAATAGTAGCCAGGCAAGCCGGTGATGTTGGGACGCTCATTGCTGACGTGTGCCGGGTGGAAAAATTGTGGGGCTGGCGGACCCAAAGGAATCTCCAGACCATGTGCCGTGATGCATGGCGATTCCAGAGCATGCATCCAAATGGATATGCGTCGGCTGCTAGCCTTAGCAGTAAACCGGGGGGGTAAGGGTGCACATTTCCATAATTGGCACTGGCTATTTGGGGGCAGTTCATGCAGCATGCATGGCTGAACTTGGGCATGAAGTGCTTGGCATAGATACGGATGCCCGTAGGATAGCCGCCTTGGCAGACGGACGAGCACCATTTTATGAACCAGGGCTGAGTGACCTTCTGGTCAGGACCGTTAGCTCAGGAAAACTCCGCTTCAGTACCTCTCTGGCCGAGGCAGCCAAGTTCGCCGACACGCACTTTATCTGTGTTGGTACACCTCAACTTCCCGGCTCGCTTAACGCTGACCTCAGTTACATCGAAGCCGTGATTGACGGGCTCGCATCAAATGTCACTCGCGACTGCCTGGTGGTGGGCAAGTCAACGGTTCCGGTCGGGACCGCCTCCAGATTGGCTGCCCGGCTCAATGAGCTTACCGGGAAGGGCATAACGGCCGGCTTGGCTTGGAACCCGGAGTTCCTCCGCGAAGGGTTCGCCGTGCAGGATACGCTCCGCCCCGACAGGCTGGTCGTGGGGCTAACCTCGGATGTGGCGGATGCTAAGCTACGGGCGGTCTACGCGCCGATTCTAGACGCGGGTGTGCCATACATCACCACCAACTTGGCTACGGCTGAACTGGCAAAGGTGGCGGCTAACGCCTTCTTGGCGACCAAGGTTTCCTTCATCAACGCCATGGCAGACGTATGCGAGGCGGCCGGAGCCGATGTCGTGACGCTCGCGGATGTCCTTGGACACGACAGTCGGATCGGTCGCCAGTTTCTGTCTGCAGGGCTCGGGTTCGGAGGCGGCTGCCTGCCGAAGGACATCCGGGCATTGATGGCGCGGGCACGTGAGCTCGGCCTAGGCGACTCAGTGCAGTTCCTCCACGAGGTTGACGAGATCAACAGTGCGCGTCCACAGCGAGCCATCGACTTGGCACGCGAACTGGTGGGCGGGTCTTTCGTTAAACAAAATGTCGCAGTGCTCGGAGCCGCGTTCAAGCCTAACACTGACGACGTGCGCGAGTCTCCTGCCCTCAAGGTAGCAATGGCAATACGGTCGGAGGGTGCGACGGTTCGGGTACACGATCCGCAAGCCAATGATAACGCCCGACAGGCATATCCCGAACTCGAATACGTCGACGAGCCAGAAAAGACTTGTGAAGGTTCGGACATTGTGCTTCACCTAACCGAATGGAGTCAGTACCGCGAACTCGACCCGACCGGGCTCCGCTCTGTGGTGGGTGCCCCACGGATCCTCGACGCACGTAACGTTCTACCGCTCCGCAAATGGCGAGCTGCAGGATGGATCGTACAGTCCATGGGAGCATTGCATGAGTGATGGCCCATTCTTCCATGTACGAACGGCAGAGGAAGTACTCAGCGATGATCATGCTGGAGTATCAGATAATGCTGGGTGCACCCGCGGGATCCTCGGTCATATCTGCGAGTCCGTCTGGACGCCCCGTTACAGCTCGCTGCTTGTTCGCCCTCAGTAAGGAAGCGTCAATGATCGAGTACGGAACAGTCGCCCTATCCGGGTGGTTTTCCCGGATGTCCAATAATACTTTCGAGTTAGTTATAGCCAAAGAGGCGGACCGGCAGAGATGGAGGAGCGAGTGGGCCAACCAATTCCCGACACTTGCCATACGGGCATCGATCGTGCCGCTGAGGTACCGTGGCCCCGTCCCGCCGATGATCTGAACGATGATGCCAATTTGGCAGTGAGCGTCGTCATTTGTGCCTATACCGAGCAGCGATGGGAGCAGACTCGCGCCGCCATTGAATCAGTGTTCAATCAACACCCAAGGCCGGTTCAGGTACTGCTAGTGGTGGATCACAACGCCGACCTAGCAGCGCGAGCGCGTCGTCAGCTTTCCAGAGTGACAGTCTTGGAGAACGACGATTCCCCGGGGCTGTGCGGTGCACGCAACACCGGACTTCGGGCGGCTACTGAGCCCGTTACGGCCTTCCTCGACGATGACGCCGAGGCGCGACCGGGCTGGCTGGCGTCCCTCGTCGAACCCTACAGTCGCCATGATGTAGTGGCCACTGGGGGCAGCGTACGACCATGGTGGCAGGGTCCCCGCCCGCGGTGGCTGCCACCCGCATTCGACTGGGTGGTTGGCTGCAGTTATCTGGGCTTGCCGGATTCGGTGGGTCGCGTACGCAACCCGATCGGTGCCAACATGAGCCTGCGGACCCGTTTGGCACTCGAAGTCGGGGGCTTCAACGCTTCAGTGGGACAGAGGGGTGGCAACCTACAACGCTGCGATGAGACAGAGCTAGCCATCCGCCTCACTGCCAGCCGACCGAAATCGGTCGTCCTATACGTTCCCGCCGCCGCTGTGGATCATCACGTTGGGAAAGAGCGACTGAAATTCAGTTACTTCCTGCGCCGCTGCTGGCATGAAGGCCTGTCAAAGGCCGTGGTAGTAAGGCTCGCCGGTGTCTCGGCCGGCCTGCAGCAGGAGCGACGTCATGTCGCTGTGGTGATCCCTGCCACGCTCTTGCGGGATTTTCGTAGCGGTGCCACTGGCGACCCTGCCGCCTTTATGAGAATGATTGCAACCATCGGGGGCCTAACCGTGGTTACGGCGGGTTATTTGACTGGCCGCGCGCGTTATTCAGTTATGGGCTCTTAGTGGACTGGTCGATTGGTAAAGAGGCTAGCGTAGCTTCGAGGTATGACCGTCCGGGACACGTGCAATCCTGGCGGCGACAAGGATGCATCGGCGTTTATGTTTTCTTGAGGAGGCGTTTAATGCGGACAGTAGTGACTGGTGGTGCTGGCTTCCTGGGATCACATTTGTGCGATGCGCTGATCGCCAGAGGCGACCGAGTTGTTTGTCTAGATAATCTATCGACT
Organism: uncultured Actinomycetota bacterium; assembly: GCA_963771985.1. Taxonomy (GTDB): domain Bacteria; phylum Actinomycetota; class Actinomycetes; order Streptosporangiales; family Streptosporangiaceae; genus Trebonia. The sequence continues at coordinate 65,979 of CAVYVO010000018.1, forward strand.
GGTCGCCTGGAAAACATCATGCATCTGGTCGACCGTTCTGAATTCCAGATAGCCGAGTCCGACGTTAGCGTGGGGATCGAAGTCGAAGGCCCGGTTGATGCAGTGGCTCACTTTGCCAGTGCAGCGTCCCCACCTGATTATCAGCGCCTTCCCCTGGAGACGCTCGCGGTTGGTAGCAGGGGAACCGAGAACGCACTTCGCCTCGCCGAATCGAAGGCGGCCCGGTTCCTTCTTGCATCAACGAGCGAAGTATACGGAGATCCGGTAGTGCATCCTCAAACCGAAGAGTACTGGGGAAACGTTAACCCTATCGGACCTAGAAGTGTATATGATGAAGCGAAGAGATTCGCTGAGGCATTGACCTTCGCTTACGGCCATGCTCGCGGGCTAAATGTCGGTATCATCCGGATCTTCAACACATACGGCCCGCGCATGAGCGCTACCGATGGTCGCGTTGTGACCAACTTCATTACGCAGGCGCTCAACGGCGACCCCATAACTATTTATGGCAATGGTCGGCAGACGCGTAGTTTCTGTTATGTCGATGATCTGATCCGTGGAATCCTCAAGATGATTGATTCCGCAGAACCAGGGCCGATTAACCTTGGAAATCCTGAAGAGTTCACTATCGCTGATTTCGCTGAGCTCGTCCTGCGGATCACGGGTTCCTCCTCGCCTATCGTGTACCGCCCGCTTCCTGAAGATGATCCGGCTCGGCGGTGTCCGGACATCGGCAAAGCCAGGATGGCCCTGGGCTGGCAGCCAGAGGTGCGAGTGGAGGAGGGCCTCCGCCGGACTATGAAGTGGTTGCAATCTAGGTATTACAGTCACGATTTCGCGGGATGAGCCCGCGTGACCACGCGACTTGCGAAGGCTCCCCCCATCCGCAACCTGGGCGGACGGGCGCTCGACGCGCTGCGAAGCCCGCTCTACGGCAGTGGCTATGCGCTCCTGGCCAATACCGCCGGGACAACGGTAGTCGGTTTCGTCTACTGGGCGATCGCGGCCCACCTGTACGATCGGCAGGCGCTAGGACGCGGTTCAGCGCTCGTCGCCGCGCTGCTCTTGATATCAAACATCGCGCAGCTCAACCTGCACAACGCGCTGCCGCGGTTCCTGCCCCGGGCAGGGCGGTCGGCCTGCCGTTTCGTCACTTACAGTTACGGAGCGAGTTCGCTTGTCGCCCTGGTCCTAGGCCTATCGTTCGTCACGATTCTCCCCCGGCTGAACACGAACTGGCGATTCCTGAGCGATTCAGCGTTCTTCGCTGTCATGTTCGTCGCCGGGACAGTCGTCTGGGGGGTGTTCAACCTCGAGGACGCCGCCCTCGTGGGACTGCACCGCTCGGCCCTCGTCCCAATCGAGAATGTTGTCTACGGGGTGTTCAAGCTGGTTCTGCTCGCGGGTGTCGCTGTGTGGCTGCCCTCGACCGGCATCATCACGTCCTGGCTGGTCCCCCTCGTGCTCATCGTCCCGGCCATCAACTGGCTCATCTTCAACCGTTACCTGAAGGACCGGGATTTCGCCGCCGCGACCGCTGGGTTGAGCGCTCGCGAGGTCGTCCGCTTCGCTTCTATCGATTATGTGGGCGCTCTGATCGGCCAGTCCTACTGGAATTTGCTGCCGCTCCTGGTCCTGTCGGTTTTGGGGGCGGCAGCAAACGGCACCTTTTATGTCGCTTGGACGATCGCCACCGCACTGTGGCTGGTGGCATTTAACTTCGCCTGGTCCCTGCTGGTCGAAGGAGCAACGGCGCCTCACAGGGTGCCGGAACTGACCCGGGGTGTCATCGTCAGATGTGCGGCATTCACCATACCGGGCGTGGCGCTGCTGATTGTGGCGGCAGGCCCCATCCTGCGCATCTACGGGTCCGCGTACGCAGTCGACGCGTCCTTGCTGGGCCTGCTCGCGCTGGCCGCCATTCCTGTCGGCCTCGTGAACATTGCGTTTACACTGGACCGGCTAGCGGGCCGGGTTGGCCGTGCCGCGTTCACCCAAGGGGTGCTGGCTGTGTTCATACTGGGAGGGAGTTGGCTACTGCTGAAACACCTGGGGATTAACGGGGTGGGGGTTGCCTGCCTCGGTGGGAGTCTCGCCGTAGCAGTCATGCGATTTCCGACGATTCTCGATGTGGTCAGCCCGCGGGCAGACCCAGCACCCGCGCCCAGTCCAGTGCGCCGGTGGCTGGCGGATCCCGCACTTGGGATTCGAACACGACTGCAACGGCGTAGTCTGATGCGCCCGCAACGGCAAGGTCCGGCCTCCACCGCTGATTCCGCGAGAGGCGCGCAGTTGGACAAATCGCGGCTCGACCACGCTGGAAGCCGCCCGCCGGCGCAAGAGAGCACGCAATACCTGGGATCAGTTGCGCCAGACGCAGCCATCATGGCCCAAACAAAAGAGCAGCATGGCTCCAGCGTGAGCACAGCACCGGAAGCGCTTGACCGCGAGCCGGTGATGACCTCCGTCCCCCCACCGGGCGAGGGGTCGCAGAGGCGCGGGCTCACGACGCCCGGGCTCACGACGCTCGGGCTCAGTGCTCTGTTCGGAGCCTCGCTCATTCTGGTCGCTGTCGGTTACCCGCTGAACATCGGTGTCCTACGTCTAATCGGCGTCCTGGGCGCGGTGTTCTTCGGTGTCGGAACGGCACCGCTGCAGCTGTCAGAGCGATCCAGTCTGGCGATGCGGCTTGGTGTCGCCGGGATTGTGGGGCTGTCGGTGCTCACGCTCGTGGGGAGCGTGATGGTGTTGACGCCTATGTGGCACCCGTTGCCGGCCGCGGTGATCATCGGCGCTGTCGCGGTCAGCGTACATGTCCAAGCATGCCGCCGCGCACTGGCTGGGCTGCACGGCTCAGAAGTCTTCCGCTCGCTGGGATTCGGTTGGAGGACCGCGTTCGACGGCTCGATCGCGTGCACTGTCGGCGGAACGGTGCTGTGGTGCGACGCGGCGCTGAATAGGGGCCATATCGTCCCAGGCATCGGGGGATTCCTGCCGGTGATCTCCCCGCTTTGGTATGCGGGTCTCGTCTTGCTGCTGGCGGGGATCGTGCTCGCCCGTGGCAAGAGCGAGGTGCACGCGATGTTCGCCCTAGTGTCGTTGGTCGCCGCGCTCACGCTGACACCCGCGTTGGTGTATGGCTTGCCGAGGTCCCAGTCGGCTGCGAAGCATGTCGATCTCGTGCAGCTGATTCTGAGTGCGCACCACCTCGCCCCAGGGGGCAACATCTATGAAGCATATTCCGGCTTTTTTTCTGCGGTCGCGTGGGTATGCGACCTCGCTGGAATACACGACTCAATTGGCCTCGCTACCTGCTGGCCTTTTGTCATCGGGCTCGTGGGGCTCGCTGAGCTGCGGTTCTTCTTCGGGCGGCTGATCAACTCCAGCTACCGGATCTGGGTCGGTATGACCCTTGTCGTGCTCGTCAACGCGATCGGCCAGGACTACTTCTCCCCCCAGTCAGTCGGATTCGTTCTTGCCTTGGGCGTCTACGGGCTGGTGCTGGGGCGCGACTGGCCCGGTCTCAGTAACCGTATGCGAATCGCGCTGCTAGTATTCGCGGGCTGCTCGCTTGCCGTCACACACGAACTGAGCCCGTATATTGCGGGCGGCGTGCTCATAATTCTCGTCATCTTCCGTGCGGTACGGCCATGGTATATACCGGCAACATGCCTTCTTCCTGCCATCTTCTGGGCAGTATTCAACTGGCGTTTGCTGACACACTTCGTGACGTTGCACGATATTGGGAACCTGTCTAATTTTACTCCACCGAAGACGATCGCGACCCCCGGCCTGCAGCGCTTGCCGATTGTTAACGAGAGTTCCCATGCGTTGCTGCTCGGGCTTCTAGTGCTGATCTCCCTAGCCGCTGTCGGCTTTGTGCGCACCGTGCGCCGACCGCAGACGTGGGGTTTTATGATCAGCTCCGGCTTGGGACTCGTCATCATCGGCGTCGTTCCCTATAGCCAAGAGGGAATCTTTCGGTCGGCGCTGTTCGGCATCCCGTGGCTGGCATTGGTTGCTATGGAGGCTCTTCCAAGCAGTCCGCCGCGATGGACGTCCGTCGTGTTTGGCGCCGTCTCGGTGGGATTGCTCGGAACGTACCTCGTCGCGATGTTCGGCTTGGACAACGCAGATGTGATCCGCCCGGCCGACCTTCAAGCGTTCCAATTTTACCAAGCCCATGCGCCGACCAGCAGTTATATCCTCAACCTCGGCTATGGGGATCTTCCGATCAGCGCCACCTTCCCGCAGTCGGACCATTATGTAGCGTGGCGGGAACTGGTAACGAAGCCCACTTTCGATGTCGGCCGGCCGAACGCGGCCGACGCCGAAACTCTGGCCCGATACTACGTTGGTTACGCAGTAGCCACCGGAGGACCGGCGCGCGATCTCTACGCTATCTGGTCGCCAGCGTCTGCGGTCTATGAGGTTGACTACGGCCTCGAAACCCTCGAGCACGCGAAGGCGTGGCTGAGGGTGCTAGAGGCGAGCCCCGACTGGCAAGTGGTGTTCAATCGCGACGGGACCTACCTGTTTCGCGTTGTCGTGCCCCGCACGCACGCGAAATCCGCGGTCCGCACGATGCTGCGGCATGACATCGATCACCACCGGCTCGGGCGGTCGCAGACGGCATCGTGAGGCAGATGATGAGCAACTCCGGTCTGGGCAACACCCGGCTCCGCGACGCGCGGACCAAGGACGCGGCCGCGCCCCATCCGGAGCGGACGATGAACCGGCGCGCCTTCGTATCCATGGTGGCCTCCTTCGGGGCGGCGGCAATGACACAGCTCACGTCATGCGGCGGCACGACAGGCCGGTCCGCGGTTACCTATGCGTTCGCGGACGACTTCGATGGTCCAGCGGGCAGTGCCCCAGACCCGTCGAAATGGGGATACGACGTAGGGGGCGGATGGGGGAATAACGAGCTCCAAGCCTATACCTCCTCACGGGCGAACAGCTTTCAGGACGGAAACGGGAACCTGGTGATCCGTGCCACGAAGATCGTCCGGACCTTCGGCGGCCAGACCATCACCGCCTACCGCAGCGCCCGGCTCAATACCCTCGGGAAATTCAGCAAGTACGGCGGCACGTTCGAGGCCCGTATAAAGCTCGACATCCAGCATGGACTGTGGCCCACCTGGTGGATGATCGGGGCCAACTTCCCGAAGGTTGGCTGGCCCGCGTGCGGAGAGGTGGACATGATGGAGAACAATGGCGGCTCCATCGTGGTGACGTCTGTACACACTCCGGATAACGCGGGCACGGGCGTGCTCACGAAGCACGCGGCAGTTCCCATGGATGATGGATGGCATACCTGGCGCACGTGGTGGAATCCGGGAACCGGGGGCTTCACGTTCTATAAGGATGGGGTGGAGTACCTGACTGTAGAGCCCGCGCAGCTGGCCAATTGGTGCTTCAGTTCAAGGGTTCCGATGTCTATGATCTTGGATCTTGCGATCGGCGGGATAGCTGGTAAGCCGCCCGACAGTGTGCAGTTCCCTGTCGACTTGCTGGTCGATTACGTCCGGGTCTGGTAGCGCCGTCTCCCGATTGAATCACCGTGTGCCCAATGTTCGCCGCGCTGAGACTGCGATTCCCGGACTCGGCTTTGCATCGATTGTTCTGCTCCCATAGACGTAATCCCGAATGGATGGCCATGGGCTGCTCTGTTGAACGGTGACAACGAATCCGTGCTGTTCGAGCCAGGCGATGACCGCATTTCTTGTAGCCTTCTCGCGATCGCCGATGAAGTCATGACAGCAGATACAGACGTGGGCGACTTTGGCAAACGAACGTTCCATGCCGCGTATAGCGAGCCGCTCGGCTCCCTCGATATTCATGGTCAAGAAATCAACGCGCTCGATTCCGCATTCTTCTATGAAGTCATCGATCGAGATGGCAGGCACCTCAATGCCCGAGCCAGTGACCACGCTGCGGACTCTGAAGTCGTCCTCATCGCTGATGATCGTCGAACCAGAATTATCGACGATTGCGGCGTTGATGAGTTCGACGTTGGGCCAGCTATTGGCGCCAGCAGCCCGGCTCATGAGGCTAAAGGTCAACGGATGTGGCTCGAAGGCGAATATCTTCCCGTTTGGGCGGACAAGGCGAGAGAATGCAAAGAGTTCACAGCCCAAGCCAGCGCCAACGTTGAGAACGGTGTCGTTGGCTTGGGGAAGGTACTCAAAGCAGTAGGCATCCTGGAGCCGTGCACCAGTTTCAAGCCCAAACTGCTCCGGGCGCGCCCACTGCAAGATCACTCGCGGTGAGATTATCGTCGCATCGGGCCAGTGGTACTCCCATGCGCCGTCGATGAAGGAGATGTCGCAGCGCTCGCGATACTGCAGTCGTAGCGCCAGTGCGCCGATGCTACGTAGCAGGGTCCGGCCGGATTGATAGGGTGATATCTTATCTTCGAAAGCATTCCAGTGTTTGCGGATAATGCCACGCAAGCGGGGTCCCCCCCGCGCGAACTTTGGCGTGCCAGTTGCTGCCACAGTATCGCCGCCTCTTTCTCTGTGAGAATGACCTCGCGTTCTATGCGTGAGGCCCACCCGGTACGTTTATTCTGGTTTGAGTCTCTCGGCTACAGCCCTCGGCGCCCATGGTCGGTATTCCGCGGATCGCATGGCTCTGGCCCGGCGGTACAGGCGCCAGGCGAGGGCCGACGCCCGGTAGCTCCGGGATGTCACCGGCGGCCTGGACCCGGCTAGCCAGGCCGCCAAGGCCTGTGCATCGGTGTGAGCCATGACCATCAGCCGCGGGAGCGCCAGAATCTGATTCTTGGCGGAGCTGAGTGAGTTACCGACAGCGCAGGCCGAGTCGAAACCCGTTTCCTGCACTTGGTGAAGGATCTGCCGCCGCCAGTATCCGTGTGGGTACGCGAAGCTGCGGATGTCGTGCCCGAGCGTCTGGGCCAGCAGCGTGCCGCTGAGCGACAGCTCACGCCTTACCTCTGAAGCCGGCAGGACATCCATCTGACGGTGCGTATAGGAGTGTGCGCCGATCTCTACGCCTGCAGACTCCAGTCCCGGCAGGTCCGTGCTGCGGAGCATGCGCGCGGGCGGCAGCACGCTTTCCTGGCGTCGGTCAGCCAGCGCGCCGGTAGTGACATAGAGCGTGCTGGGCATCTTCCGGTCGACCAGCGCCGGAAGTGCGTTGTCCGCGAAGTCGGCGAAACCGTCATCGACGGTGATGAGGACGGCCGCCGGAGGAAGGCTGGCGGTTCCGCGCAGGCCATCGGCATACTGCGAGACGGTGAGGGGCTGACGGCCACTGGCCCTGACCGCATCCAGATGAGCGGAGAAGGTCTCCGGGCTGACGGTATACGGAGCGATCCAGTCCGGCGGATCGGCGCAGACCGAGTGATAGAGCAGGATTGGTGTTTCGCTCATTAGCGCGAACTCACCTCCTGAGCCTCCTGGGCGAACCCAGTCTGTGCCTGCGTCATTGTGGGCGGTCGGCGTGTGTCGCCCGGGCGACGCGCCCCGCGGCTGCGCAACCGGCTGACGCCGTACGCGAGCGGACCGAGGGCTAGTCCCTGCCGCTCACGCCAGACAAGCTGGCGTGGCCAGGAACTGCCGACGCGGGCGTTGCGAGGGGAAGCCGGATGGAAGGCGTAGCGCAGGCCCGCTGGCGCTAGGCGCAGGGCCTGGACGGCCATGGCGGGATGATCGACCAGGGCGCTCGTGAGATAGGCTCCCAGCCCCATGCCGTAGCCGTATACCTGATTACGGAGAGCCTCCAAGTCCCGTCTGTGGTGATGCCAGGCCAGCGCGGTGGGCTGATACACGAGGGAGTACCCGGCGGCCAGCACTGAGAAGAAGGCAGCGAGATCATCGCCGCCCCGGGCCGTGGTGCCCGTTCCTGTCGCAGGATCGAAGCCGCCGAGCTGGCGCAGACGGTCCGTATGGAAAGCCATATTGGCGCCCGAGCCAAGCTTGCCGGTCGTGAAGGGGAATAGCGGATCCGCGGGACGGTGCTTGCCGCAGTCGACGACTCGCTGCTCGAAGCCTTTGCCGAAATGACCGTGCGTTTCCAGCATGAGCTGGGCCTGGGTCTGGAGCTCAGCGGGCATGATCAGGCCCGTAACGCAGGCCACATTGGGGGCAGCCCGGAAGCCCCGTGAAAGTTCAGTCAGCCACTTCCGGTCTAGTATCACGTCATCATCGGTGAATGCGACGATGGCGCCTGTTGCCTGCTCCAGCCCGCAGTTATGCGCGGCAGCCAGGCCGCGCCGCGGCTCGCGTACATAGCACAGGCTCTCCCCGGCTCGTTTGGCCACGAACAACGCTGTCGCATTGGTCGCTGGGGCGTTGTCCACGACCACGATTTCATAGTTCGGGTAATCCATGCGAGAGAGGGAATCCAGGCACATCGCGAGTGACCGGGGCCGTTCTCGCGTCGCGACCACGACTGAGATGAGCGGAGGATCGGTTGCTAGCACGTCTCGTTGACACTGGGGCATGTCAACGCCGATCGGCAGGCTGGCCGACTGATCGGCTGGCAAGCCATCCGAGGCCAGGCGGGAGCGGAGGCTCGTTCCGAGCGATGCCCACGCTGCCTCAGCGCACGATGAGGCATTTACCGTGCCCGCCGGAGCGTCAACCACGATGGTCCCCACGGGCCTAGCATGCAGGCGCACGAGAACGAGTGCCTGGGGCGTGCGACCGTCCTCGGCGGGCGCGGCGATCGACACGTGTGTGACAGTGGCCGGCTCAGTCAGCTCGATTTCTGCCACGGTGACAGGGGCAACCAGTTCCGCCATTGACGGAGCCATGTCACGAGCCCCCGAAGAACCTGCTACCACGGGCCTGTCTCCTTTATTAACCTTCCGGCCTGGGCTTCTGGCGCAGGCTCGACGCCAGGTCCTCGAGCCGGGGTGGGCTGACTGCGCTGCGCGGCCCGTCCCCGTTCAGGCCGGCGGAGGAGTCCGAGGGGCGCCCAAGATCGGTCGGCACGTCCACTCGGCGATAACTCGGCGCGCCGCTCGCGCGTGTCAAGAGGCGCCGGCCAGGGAACCACCGCCCTTGACGGGGCGCAATGAACCGCTCGTGAAGGATGGTGCAGAGCACACGGAGTCCGTCACTGAATGCGCTCAGGTTGCTGACGCCATACAACCTGGAGTATTCGAAACTAGGAACCTCAGCGACGGCAAGGCCCGCTGCCGCGATACGGATGTTGATGAGCGTCTCGATCTCAAAGCCATCGCCCCAGGGGCGCCCGCTTCTATCGGCGGACAAGGTAGCCGTGGCATCGAATCCCAGGACGGAAAGGTGGCTTTGCCAGAAGACGTTGAAACCGTAGCACAAGTCCGTGTATTTGGTGCCGTAGAGCAGATTGACCATGCCAGTCAGTATGCGATTGCCGAGGGCGCGCAGGCGGGTGATGTCTTCGCTGCCTCCACCCTTAGCGAATCGCGTTCCCTTGGCGAAATCAGCTCCGTCGAGAAGAGCGGACACGAAGCTCTGGATCTCACTGGCGTCGGTGGAGCCGTCGGCGTCGATCATAGCGATAATATCGCCAGTGGCCGCTGCGCATCCGCAAGCAAGGGCGTTGCCTTTGCCTGTGCGCGTTTGCATCACGATGCGGGCATCTGGTCTCAGCTTACGCGCGACCGCCAAGGTGTCGTCCACGGAGTGACCGTCAACAACTATGACTTCATATATATCGGAGGACAGTGCGCCCAGTACATGAGGCAGGTTACGCGCCTCATTCAGAGTTGGAATTACGACAGACACGCGCGGCCATGGCACCAGCGAGTAGCTCGGAACTGCCATGCTCCCCCCCTTGGCTACCTAGAACCGGGCCTGACCTACACCCCTTCTAATGTCGACCGAGCCGGAGACAGGGATGTCCATGGCACGAGCCGAGACGGGGACGTCCACGGCGGGTAAATGTGCGCATATTACCTGTTCCCCTGGCAGGCCGCTCTCACTCATCCTTTCTTATCCTCGAATCTATGCTGGGTATTGAGATCCTGCCTCCGCAGCCTGGCGTATATGTCCCACGTCGTTTGAGCCACGTCAGCGGGTCGGCATGCCTGCGACGCCGTGCGCCTGCTGATCTCTTGGCACACCGACTGGAGTACTAGCCTCGGTCCGGCCGGTCGCGCGCCGTGCGATATGAGGCGATATGAGTTGTCTCGCACCGGATCCGCCTGGCTCATGCCATGGCCGACTTATCTGGCCAAATCCAGTCAAACGAGCGCCGCCAAGGGTATGGCATGTTCAGTCTCATTGAATTCGTGCGGGCTACTAGCGCGGACTGTGAACGGCTGCTAGCCTCACTTTATGCCAACGCTAGACTGGAACCTAGACGTGTGGGACCGCGACTACGATTGGGCCCATGGCGGCGATGAATGGTCAGGTCCATGGGGTGGGAGCGAAGCCCAATGGCGCTCATGCATCCTTCCGCGCGTCGCCCGATTCCTGCCAGCCAACTCCATTGTGGAGATCGCGCCCGGGTTTGGACGCTGGACCGAGCAGCTGATTCCCCACTGCAATACATACCTCGGCGTTGATCTTGCTAAACGCTGCGTTACGGCCTGCACCGAGCGTTTCAGTGGCCACGAGGGCGTCCGATTTGAAGTCAACGATGGCCGGTCCTTGCCGATGGTTCCTGATGGTTCGGTCGATTTCGTGTTCAGTTTTGATTCGTTGGTTCACGTCGAAGCCGACGTTATCGGCGCATATCTGAACGAATTCCGCCGAATTCTCAACAAAGACGGCGTCGCGTTCATTCATCATTCCAATGTAGCTGCCTACCGGACCGCGAGTGGACTGCTGGACGGGCTAAGTCTTATCGGTAAAGCGTGCGGGAAGGCCGTCCTGAGGAATGCGTGGGGGAAGTCTGTCCTGACGAGGGCGGGGGACGCCAACTGGCACCAGGCGCGGGGCCGTTCAATGACCGCAGACCGCTTCGTGGAACTTAGCTATGACGCCGGGCTCGCTTGCATCGGCCAAGAGATAATCAACTGGGCAAGTCCTCTACTGATCGACTGCATCTCGATCGTGACTCAGCCGGGATCGACGTGGGAGCGGCCGAACGTGCGCGCGACCAACCGGAACTTCCGAGCTGCAGCACGGTCGTCTGCGACGTCGGCGAAGGTCTTCTTGTCAATGGAAGCCAAGGTACGCGGCCCGGTTCGATGATCTTTTCCACGCATGTGGCGCAGCGGCGGGTTCCGCGAGTACCTGGCGGGGCGGAGCCGGTGACCGGGTCCGGAGCGCGTTTGCATCACGATGCGGGCATCTGGTCTAGTGGCCGCCGTACTGACAGACCGCCGCCAGCGGGAGAGTTGCCGGGGCGAGTAGTATCAGCGAACTGTGCACCGGGATCATCCTGACGAGCGGCTTTGCCGATGCGGACATCAGCGTTTGGCGCACCTGCACTATCGCGGCGGGGTTGAATGCTCCCTCTGCGCTGACTGCACGCGGTACCGGCCGGAACGCAGCGCGATGCAGCTGCTTGCCACGATATTCCGGCGGCATCCGCGAACCTAGGCTCAGGAGTTGGCGCCCCAGACCATCAGCACGAGGATCGCGAGCCAGATCAGCGCGGTGATGCCGGCCATGGAGGCGATCCGCCCGCGCTCGACCGCGGCGGCGTGCAGGTCGGCGGCGACCGCGGCCGAGGTCGCCGCGGGGGCGCCCGCCGCGCCGGGCTGGCCGCCGCCCGCCGCGGCCGGCTCCGCCCCGGTTCCTGTCTCAGGTTCGCCCGAACGTACCGTGGCGGCTGCCGGGGCCTGCGCCGCCGCGATCGCGGTCATGGCCTTGCGCTGGTCGCGGATGATCAAGACGAGCAGGACCACGGCGACCACGTAGAGCGTGATCGACGCGGACACCCACGGCTTGCTGAACTCGTGCAGCAGCTGGGTGAGGATGAGGCCGAACACCAGCACGAGAACCGACGCGATCGTGTAGATCTCGGTGATCCGGACCAGGTAGCCGACCACGGCGATGTTCCGTTTGCGGATATAGCGTGGCGTGGACATGATCGCCGCGGTGACGGGTCCGAGCGTGAAAACCGCCGCGGCGACGTGCAGCCACAAGATGGCGCGGTCGGAAAAGGACATGCACTGATCCTAAAAGTCCCCGGGATCCGGCGGGCGCCGGATCCCGGGGCAACGCTCGGTTAGCGGTTCACCGGCTCCTTGGAGGAGGAACCGGCCGGGGTAACCGTCTTCCCCCGGTACCTGAGGGCAAACCAGGCGCCGACCGCGAAGACGACACCAACGATCAGGCTGCCAGCCGCGCGCAGCGGGTGGTGCCCGGTCGAGTGGCTCACGTGGCCCATGAAGCTGGGCAGCGAACCCGCCGGCTCAGCAAGGTAGATAATTCCTGCCACGATGAACACAAGCGCGATGACACCTAGGACCACCGCTGATACCATCCGGCCCGTGGAGCTGCCAGATCCAGTCGAGGGACTCACTTGGTCCTCCTCTTGATTTCTCACCCTTGCCGCCCCGCCTTTTGCGGCGCCGTGCTGTGTGGTGTTGTGAGGGAATCTGTAGCGGCAAACTCTACCGCTGACGCCTCGCCCCGCGGGTACGAAGGAAGTCGTTTACGACGTATTCGCCTAGATGTTCCGGTGCTGCCCGGAGCACGCGACCGCCGTTACGTTTCGCCACGTTGTCCACGAAGGCGCTCAGCCGGTCATCTTCCGCCAGCATGAAGATGTTGAGTGCGGCATGCCGCCTCGTCATCTTATCCACTTCCGCAAGCGTCAGCTCGAGAGTCTCCGGTGCCGGCGGCCAGTCGAACCAGGGTCGGCCGTCCCGCTGCAGGTGCGCCGTCGGTTCCCCGTCGGTGACGATCAGCACCACGGGCTCGTGCTCGGGATGCTTGTCCAGGTGCCGCCCGGCCAGCATCAGCGCGTGGTGCAGGTTCGTGCCCTGCACCATGTCCCAGCCGAGGCCGGCCAGCTCGGTCTCGCGCAGCTCCCTGGCGTAGTTGGAGAAGCCCACCACCTGGATGGCGTCCTGCGGGTACTTGCTGCGCAGCAGCGCGTGCAGCGCGAGCGCGGTCTGCTTCGCCGCGGCCCAGGTGCCGCGCAGCGCCATCGAGTACGACAGGTCGACGAGCAGGCACACCGCGGCCGCGCTGCGCCGTTCGGTCTCGGCGACCTGGAAGTCCTTCGCGGAGAGTTTCACCCGGCCGGAGCCGGTTCCCTCCGCGGCGCTGCGCAGCAGCCCGGCGCGTACTGTGCCGGGCACGTCGATGGGCTGCTCGTCGCCGAACTCCCACTCCCGGGTGGCGCCGGTCATGTCGCCGGCCTGCCCGGCGTCCTGCCGGTCATGGTCGCCGGAGCGCTGGCCGTTCTCCAGGCCGGCGAAGACGCGGCGCAGCGCGGTGTCCCCGAGCCGCCGGACCGCCTTCGGCGTGAGCTCGAGGTTGCCGCCGTTGTTGGTCAGGTATCCCTGCCGCTGCAGCTCGCGCTCGATGCGCCGCAGCGCGTCGAGGTCGTCGACCGCCTGCCGGCCGAACGCGCGGCGCACCGCCTCCTCGTCGACGTCGTCGAGGCTGGCGCCCGCGTAGTCCTGGCCGAGCGCGTTCTCCAGCTCGGCGAGGTCGGCCAGGTCCGCGACCGCGCTGGTCGCGTCGCCGAGCCCCAGCGGATCGTTCCCCGACATCCGCACGCCGCGCTGCGGCCTGCCCAGCTCGGGGCGGCGCGCCATCAGCGCGTCGCCGAGCGCCGCCATCTCCGCGGCCAGCCCCGCGTCCTCCATCGCCTGGGCCATCAGGCCGGCGAGCTCCTCGCGCTGCTCGTCCGACAGCGACTCAAGCAGCCGCTCGGCCGCCATCATCCGCCGGACCAGCGAGTCGACCAGCTCCTCCAGGTTCTGCGGGTCGTCCGGGAACATGTCGCCGTACTGCGCCATGAACTGGTCGAAGTCCTCCTGGGTGTGCTCGCCGCGGGTGTCCGCGTCGAGCATCGTCCGCAGGTCGGCGAGCATGTCCTTGACCCGCTGCATGGCCGCCGGGTCGGGGCTGGTCAGTGCCTCCTTCATGCCGCGGAACTGGCTGTCGAGCACCTCCCGGCGGAGCAGGTCGCGCAGCCGCTCGAACGTCTCCCTGGCGGCCTGCGACCGCCAGTCGTAGTCAGCGAGCTGGCGGATGGCCTGCGAGGTGTCCGAGGGCAGCGCGTCCAGGTCCGCCTCGCGGAGCCTGGCGTCGTCGCTCGGGTCGGGGAACAGCTCGGCGCGTTCCTGCCCGATCGCGGTGTCGAGCAGCGCGCGGGCCTGTTCCAGCATCCCGTCGAGCCGCCCGCGGCTGCGCAGCTCGCGGGACCGTTCGCGGACGCGCCGCAGCAGGTCGTCCAGCCCGCGGCGGTTCTGCCAGCCGCGCCGCATGAGCTCGCGGAGGGCTTCCGCCGGGGTGCCGCCGCCGAGGATCGAATCACCCATGTCGTCGAGCGCGCCGCGGACGTCGTACGGCGCCGCGAGCGGGTCCGGGCCGCCGTCGTACTCGCCGTACCGGAAGTTGGCCATGTGCTACTCCTGAGTCGCCACGGTACGTTACGGATAATTCTCTAAGTCCGGTATACGGAAGTGCCGTCGCTTGTGTCCTTGGAGAGCCGGCGCAGGAGGTACAGGCCCTCGAGCACGAACTCGATGGCCGCCGCCGCCTCGCCGAACGACTCCCGGCCCTCCATGCCGAGGCGCGCCATGATCCTGGCCAGCCCGGGCACCTCGCCCGTCCGGCGGAGCAGTTCGCTCGCCGAGACCAGCTCGCCGGATTCGATCGTGCCGCCGTCGGTGAACTTCGCGAGCAGCCCGGTCAGGTCGGCCCCGCCGAGGCGGGCGCGGAACGTGTCCGCGGTCGCGCGGCGCAGCAGGTGGCCGAGGATCTCCTCCTCGCGGCCCTCCTCGCTGACCTCGAACTCGACCTTGCCGCGCAGCGTGCTGACGATGGGCGGCAGGTCGCAGACGCGGGCGACCGGGATCTCGTCGGCGGCCTCGCCGACCAGCGCGGCCCGGCGCACGGCGGCCGCCGCCGTGGCCTCCGCCGCCGCGATCGCGAACCGGGCGGACACGCCGGAGCGCGCGTCGGCCGCGGGGGACTCCCGGACGAGGCGGGTGAACCGCGCGATGACCTCCACCAGGTGTTCGGGCAGCTCCGCGCCGGGGTCCTTGCCGCCCCAGGACACCTCCGCTTCCTGGGTGATCAGGTCGAGCTCGTCTTCGAGCGAGAGCGGGTAGTGGGTGCGGACCTCCGCGCCGAACCGGTCCTTCAGCGGCGTGATGATGCGGCCCCTGTTGGTGTAGTCCTCGGGGTTGGCGCTGGCCACGAGCACGATGTCGAGCGGCAGCCGCAGCGAGTAGCCGCGCACCCCGATGTCGCGCTCCTCCAGGACGTTCAGCAGCGCCACCTGGATGCGCTCGGCCAGGTCGGGCAGCTCGTTGAGGCTGAAGATGCCGCGGTTGGTGCGGGGCACGAGGCCGAAGTGGATGGTCTCGGGGTCGCCGAGCGTGCGGCCCTCGGCCACCTTGACCGGGTTGATGTCGCCGATCAGGTCGCCGACGCTGGTGTCGGGGGTGGCGAGCTTCTCGCCGTAGCGCTCGTCCTTGTTGCGCCAGGCCACCGGCAGGTCGTCGCCGAGCTCGGCGGCCAGCCGCTGGCAGCGGGAGCAGACCGGGCTGTACGGGTGGTCGTTGATCTCGCAGCCGGCGACGGTCGGCGTCCACTCGTCGAGCAGGCCGGCCAGGGTCCGGATCAGCCGTGTCTTCCCCTGGCCGCGCTCGCCGAGCAGGATGATGTCGTGCCCGGCCACGAGCGCCCGCTCCACGTGCGGCAGCACGGTCTGGTCGAACCCGACGATGCCGGGGAACCTGTCCTGCCCGGCACGCATTCTGGCGAGCAAGTTCTCTCTGATCTCTTGCTTGACGGTTCGGTGGACGTGGCCGCTGGCACGGAGCTCACCGAGGGTGGTCACCGCGGGTGGGCTGGGGTGCCGAGCGCTTGCGTTAGATGGCTGGCTGTTCTGCTGCACATCTTCGACACTACGTCGGCTACGTGCGTGTTCGCATCTTCCGCAGGTCGTAGGCTGCTGTGACGTGACGACAGTTCCCTCCCTTGTCCATGCCGACGACGTGGTCGCGGCGCGCGAACTGCTCAGCGACGTGATCTCGCCAACCCCCCTGCTGTACTCACGGGTGCTGTCGGAGCAGATCGACGGGCCGGTCTACCTGAAATGCGAGAACCTGCAGCGCACCGGGTCGTTCAAGGTGCGCGGCGCCTACGTGCGGATCGCCCGGCTAACCGGCGCCGAACGGGCCCGCGGCGTGGTGGCGGCGAGCGCGGGCAACCACGCGCAGGGCGTGGCATGGGCGGCCGGCCTGCTCGGCACCACCGCCACCGTGGTGATGCCGGAGCGGGCGGCGCTGCCGAAGGTGGAGGCCACCCGCGGCTACGGCGCCTCCGTCGTCATGCATGGTGCGTCCGTGGACGACGCGCTCGAGGAGGCGCTGCGCATCGCGGCGCGGACCGGAAAGGTGTTCATCCACCCGTTCGACCATGTGGATGTGGTGGCGGGGCAGGGGACCCTCGGCTTCGAGATCATCGAGCAGTGCCCGCAGGTCCGGACCGTCCTAGTCCCGGTCGGCGGCGGCGGGCTCGCGGCGGGGATCACCGTGGCCACCAAGAGCCTCGATCCCGCCGTGAAGATGGTGGGCGTGCAGGCCGAGGCCGTAGCGGCCTACCCGGCCTCTCTCGAGGCGGGGCATCCGGTGGCGGTGAAGCCCCTGCCCACGATGGCCGACGGCATAGCCGTCGGCAAGCCGGGCGACATCCCCTTCGCCATCCTGTCCGCGCAGGCCGACCGGATCGTCACCGTGTCCGAGGCGGCGCTCTCGCGTGCCCTGCTGCTCTGCCTCGAGCGTGCCAAGCAGGTGGTCGAGCCGGCCGGCGCGGCGGGGGTCGCCGCCCTGCTGTCTTACCCTCGTGATTTCGAGCCGCCGGTGGTCGCGGTCTTGTCCGGGGGCAACATCGACCCGCTGCTGCTGTCCAAGCTGCTCCGGCACGGGCTGTCGGCCGCCGGGCGCTTCCTCGGCCTGCGCTGCCGGCTGCCGGACTACCCGGGATCGCTGGCCGGGCTGCTCGGCGACATCGCCGCCCTCGGCGCCAACGTGCTTGAAGTCAGCCACGAGCGGCTGGCGCCCAGCCTGCGGGTGGACGAGGTCGAGGTTGTGCTGTACGTGGAGACCCGCGGCCCCGAGCACTGCGAAGACGTCAAGACCAAGCTCCGCGCCGCGGGTTACGCCCTCTCGTTCAGCTAGGCACCGCGGCACGGCGCAACACCCGACCGGGGCGACGTCGTGCGGTCGGCCACGTCTGGGATACTAAGTTCACATGGGGAGATTGCCGGGCCGATTTAAAGGCCGGGGCTGGCGCGTGTTCGTCGTGGCGATTCTCGTACTGTTCGTAGTTTTCTGCACGCTCAGCACACGGCTATTCGTCTTTCCGGCCACGGGAATGCCCGCGCGTGCTGATGCCATCGTTGTGCTCGGCGGAGACGGTGACCGCCTTGACCTTGGTATGCAGCTGGCCCGCGACGACCGGGCACCTTATCTCGTACTGTCGATGGGGCTGCCGTGGCTCCCGCCCGGCATATGCACGCAGCACGTGGGGCCCGCCACGGTGGTCTGCTTCCAGCCCAATCCTGACACCACCCAAGGGGAAGCCGAGGGTGCCAGTCGGCTCGCCGAGCGGTACGGATGGCGGTCCCTGGTCCTAGTGACCACGCAGGATCAGGTGTGGCGCGCGCACCTGCGGTTCCAGCGCTGCTACACGGGCAAGCTTTACAGCGTCAGTTCCCCCGTAGCCTGGTACCGCTGGCCCTACGCAATCGCCTACCAGTGGGCGGGGACCGTCAAGGCGGAGATCTTCCAGCGCGGTTGCTGACCCGGCCCCCGCCGCCCCGGCGGCGTTAGGCGGGAGACGCGTCGCTGGTTAGGTCGTCGGCCAGTTCCAGGACGATCTTGCGGAGTTCGTCGCGGTCGAGGCCCGCAAGCGCGTCCGCCTCGGCGGGGTGCGGCGTGTCCTTGGTGAAGAACATGCACGATGTGCTGGCGGCGAAGAACGCCGCGGCAACCCGGACCCGTGAGCGTGGCGGCGCATCCGGGCCGGTGATGATCTCGATGAGGGCGTTCAGCCTGGGGCGGAACTGCTCGAAGCGGTGCTTGCCGTGCTCCGACTCGTGCAGCGACGCCTGGTTGCGCTCCAGGAACCGGAAGACCTCGCCGCCTTCCATCACGATGGAGATGTAGCGGTCGAGGAGTTCGTGGCCGGTGTGGGCGCCGGGCGGCTGCTCCTTGCCCCACGCGATGAGCGCGTCCAGCCGGGTGAAGTAGTCCTCGGTGAAGCTGCGGACGATGTTCTTCCTTGGACTTGAAGTGGTAGTAGAGCGCGGCCTTGGTGACGCCGAGACGCTCGGCGATCTCGCGCAGGGAGGTTCGCTCGTAGCCCTGCTCCGCGAACAGTTCGAGCGCCACCCGCTGGATGCGCGCACGGGTATCGCCCCGCTTGCCGCCGGGCGCGCAGTCGCCGTGCGCGGGCCCGCGCTCCTCCGGTGATACCGCGTCCATCCTGCTCTGCTTCCGTGGGGCTTGGCCGGTTTTTTACTTGACGGCCGGTTAGTAAGGACTATAGCGTTTCTTCCAGACATAAACTAGCCGGGCGTCAAGTAAGTCCTTGGCTGAATGTACCCCTTGATGGTCTGACGGGTCGAGGAGTGAAGCGTGACTGAGGCAACGGGTGGCGACGGCGTCCCAGGCGTCCCAGGCGTCCCGGGCGTCCCGGGCAAGGCTGATGCTGGCGGAGCCGCCGTGCAAAACGGCGCGGCGCCCGGCGCGGCGGACGGCGCGTTCACGCTGAGCCACCGGCAGATCATGGTCATCCTGCCTGGCCTGCTGATAGCGATGATGCTGGCCATGCTCGACCAGCTCATCGTGGGCACGGCGCTGCCGCGGATCGTCGGCGACCTCGGCGGCGTCTCGCACCTGTCGTGGGTGGTCACCGCCTACGTGCTGGCGTCCACGATCACCACGCCGTTCTACGGCAAGCTCGGCGACATGTACGGGCGGAAGCGGTTCTTCATCGCCGCGATCCTCATCTTCCTGGCCGGGTCGGCGCTGTCCGGCCTGTCGGCCTCGATGACGGAGCTGATCACCTTCCGCGCCATCCAGGGTCTGGGCGCGGGCGGGCTGATGGTCGGCGCCATGGCGACGCTCGGCGAGATCGTGCCGCCCCGCGAGCGCGGCAAGTACATGAGCTACTTCATCGTCGTGATGATGCTCGCCACGGTCGCCGGCCCGCTGGTCGGCGGCTGGATCACCACCGCGTTCTCCTGGCGGTGGATCTTCTACATCAACCTGCCGCTCGGCGGCGCCGGGCTGGTCTACCTGATGGCCACGCTGAAGCTGCCGCCCCGCCGGGTCGAGCACCGGATCGACTACCTCGGCGGCGTGCTGCTCGGCGTCGTCGCGACCGCCATCATCCTGGTCGCCACCTGGGGCGGCACCGAATACAGCTGGGTCTCGGCCCCGGTGCTCGGGCTCGTCGCGCTCGCCGCCGTAGCCCTGGTGGCGTTCATCGCGGTCGAACGGCGGGCCGCCGAGCCGATGCTGCCGCTGCATGTTTTCAAGAACCGGAACTTCTCGGTCACCATGGTCATGACGTTCTTCGTCGGCGTCGGGATGTTCGGCGCGATGACGTTCCTGCCGCTGTACCAGCAGACCGTGCAGGGCGCCTCCCCGACGGTGAGCGGGCTGCTGCTGACGCCGCTGATGGTCGGCTCGGCGCTCACGTCGGTCATCGCGGGCCAGGCCGTGACGAGGACCGGCCGGTACAAGATGTTCCCGATCATCGGCGGGCTGATCATGGCGGCCGGCATGTTCCTGCTGAGCAGGCTGGGCGTGAGCACGACCCGCCTGGAGACGAGCCTCGACTACGTGGTGCTCGGCCTCGGCCTGGGCTTCCTGATGCAGATGGTCTCGCTGATCGCGCAGAACAGCGTGGAGCTGCGCGACATGGGCGTGGCCAGCAGCGCCCGGATGTTCTTCCAGCAGATGGGCGGGTCGCTCGGCGTGGCCGCGTTCGGCGCGCTGTTCGCCAGCAGGCTGAACAGCGCGATGAGCGGCGCGGGCGGCAAGTTCCACGTCTCTGGCGGGTCGTTTGACCCGGCGACGGTCACCAGCCTGCCGGCGGCGGTGCGGCACGACGTGTACTACGCGATCGCGCACGCCGTCCAGGGCGTCTTCGTCTGGGTGACCCCCGCGGCGCTCCTGGTCTTCGTGCTCGCCCTGTTCATCAAGGAGGTGCCGCTGCGCAGCGGCGCCCCCAGCGCCGAGAAGCCCGCCGCCGAGGTGGAACTCGTCGCCTGAGCACAGCCAGTCGCCTGAGCACAGCCAGCGAAAAAGAAACCGCGCCCCCGCGGTCCGTGTCAGCGGACCGCGGGGGCGCGGTTTTATCACGCTCCGGCGTAAGGCACGGCTTCCAGGATCTCGACCGTGGTCGACCGGCCGTTCGGCAGAGAGTACGTCGCCTGCTCGCCGACCTTCTTGCCGGTGATCGCGGCGCCGAGCGGGGACTTCGGCGAGTACACGTCGATCGGGGAGCCGCTTTCCTCCCGCGAGGCCAGCAGGAACGTGACCTCGTCGTCGTCGCCGACGAACCGGACGGTGACGGTCATGCCGGGGCCGACCACTCCGTCGGTCCGGGGCGGCTCGCCCACCCGCGCGTTTTCCAAGATGTGCTGGAGCTGGAGAATCCGCCCCTCGATCTTGCCCTGCTCTTCCTTGGCCGCGTGATAACCGCCGTTCTCGCGCAGGTCCCCCTCTTCGCGGGCCGCCTCGATCTTCTTGGCGATATCAATGCGTCCCTGTCCAGAGAGGTAGTCAAACTCGGCCTTAAGCCGGTCGTACGCCTCCTGGGTAAGCCAGGTGACGCTGTCTTCGCGCGTCTCGGTCACGGGCACTCCTCGTACTGCCGGACTAGTTTTGTCCGCTAGGGCCGTTGATGTTGATTCTGGACGCAAGGGCTTGCCGCCCCTCCGCCACGGAACCAACCGGTTTCCGGGGGTAATCTTCTGAGGCTAACAAGGGTCGGCCACTGCTGCGAACTAGTCAAGCGATGCTGGTGGGCGGCTCGGCGTCCTAGTACCCTCCGGGCAAGCTTTTCCCGTGGGGAATGCCGCTAAACCGAGCAGATGTTTCGGTGATGGGTAACGAACGTAAACGGAGGGAGACCGCGTTGTCACCCCAAGGGGCTGAGCACGGGAAACTGCGGCTGATGGCCGTGCACGCGCACCCAGACGACGAGTCGAGCAAGGGTGCCGGAACGATGGCGCGGTATGTCCGCGAGGGCATCGAGGTCCTCGTCTGCACGATGACCGGCGGCGAGCGCGGTTCGGTCCTCAACCCGGCGATGGACCGGCCCGAGGTCAAGGCCGAGATGGCCCGCATCCGGCGGGAGGAGATGGACAGGGCCCGCGAGATCCTCGGCGTCGGGCAGCGCTTTCTCGGCTTCGTCGACTCCGGCCTCCCGGAAGGCGACCCGAAGCCGCCGCTCCCCGAGGGCAGCTTCGGCCTGGTGCCGCTCGCCGAGGCGGCTAGCCCGCTGGTCGAGGCCGTCCGCGAGTTCCGGCCGCACGTGATCATCACCTACGACGAGAACGGCGGCTACCCGCATCCCGACCACATCAAGACCCATCAGGTCACGGTGGAGGCGTTCGAGGCGGCGGCGGACCCCGACCGGTACCCGGAAGCCGGCGGCGAGCCCTGGCAGCCCCTGAAGCTCTACTACTTCGTGTCCTTCCACCACGCCAAGTACGCCGCGCTGCACGAGGAGATGGTCCGCCGCGGCCTCGAATCGCCGTACACGAAGATCTTCGAGGAGTGGGAGCAGCGCGCCCGCAAGCGCGCCGAACTGGGGATCAGGGACCTCGAGATCACCACCCGGGTCGACGTGGCCGACTACCTCGAGATCCGCGACCGCGCGCTGCTGGCGCACGCCACCCAGATCGATCCGAACAGCTCGTGGTTCGCCTGCCCCCTCGACATCCAGCGCGCCGCGTGGCCCAGCGAGGACTATCATCTAGCTAGGTCGCTCGCTGACACCGAGCTGCCGGAAGCCGACCTGTTCGCGGGTGTCCTGGAGAGTGTGACACTTTGACGTTCTTCGCCGCTGTGCTGAGCAGCAGTTCCAACGGCTCCACGCTGAACAATGTGGAGCCGGGACTGCTTGGCTTCCTTGTCGTGGCGGGGATCGGGATCGCCCTCGTCTTCCTGCTGCTCTCGATGAACAAGCAGTTCCGCAAGCTTCCGCCGCCCCCCGAGGAGACCACCGGGGAAACCGAGGGCGCGGAGACCACCACCACCAGCACCGGAACCACCACGTCCGGGGACGCTAACCGCGGTTAGGCCGGCGAGGACGACGGCATGCTCGTTGTACACGGAATCTGGGCGTACGGCGCGCTGCAGCTATGGGCCGAGGACCCGTCGCTGCCCGCGAGCGCCCCGGCCCGCGCCGGCCGCCCGTCGCGCGCGCCGCGCCCGCATCCGTTCGCCGCGCCAGCGGCCGAACTGGCCGACGCGCTCGCCGGGCTGCCCGAGCCGCTGCCGGACCTGGCAAGGAAGGCCGTCGACGACGAGCTGACCCTGCGGCTGCCGACGGCCGGCGACGGGCCGCTCGCCTCGCCGGAACTCACCCGCCCGTCATCGGACGGGCCAGCAGCGGACGCGCCGGCGAGGCCGTCGCTGGCCGCCTGGCGGGTGCCGGTGCTCGCCTTCGACCCCGCGGCGGCCGCGGCGGCGCTCACGGTACTCGCCGGACAGCCGCCCGCGCACCTCGCATCCGGCGGTTCGGTCAGCTACCTGGCCGCCGTCGCGCGGTTCGCCGCCGACCTCGCGGCCCGCGGCCGCGTGCTGCCCGCGCTGGTCCCCGGCGACGACGGCTACGCCGCCCGCTGGCGCCCCGTGCTCGCCGCCGCCGACGCCCAGCGCGCCCGCGAGCTCGCCGCCGCTATGCCCCCGCTGTGCCGCGCGGCGGACGACGTCCCGGCCGGGACCGCGCTGGCCGGCATGCTCAACGCCCTCGCTGACTCCGCGGCTCGCGCCCGCTTGCGGTCGCCGCTCCTGTCCGCGCGCCGCGGCCGTCCCCCCGCCCGCACCGATTTGCCCGAACGTACCGTTGCGGCTCTCACCACCCCAGACGCGCGCGTCGAGGTGGTGACGCCGCAAGACGCGGCCGAAGCGGAGTCGCTGGCCGAAGCGCTGGCCGGCTGGCTGGCCAGCGCCCAGCTGCCCGTCGGCCCGGTCAGAACCTGCTTCCGCCTGATCGAGCCGGCCGACGACGCGTCCGACTGGCGGGTCGAGTTCGCGCTGCAGTCGGCGGAGGACCCGAGCCTGATGCTGACCGCGGCCGACGTGTGGGCCGGTGCCGGGTCCGGCTGGCTGGCCGGGGACGCGCATCCGGACGAGCTGCTGCTCGCCGGCCTCGGGGCGGCGGCCCGGCTGTTCCCCGAGCTCGACGAGGCGCTGCGGGAAGCGGCGCCCGCCGGGCTCACCCTGGGCACCGCGGGCGCGCTCGTGTTCCTGCGGGACACCGCCCCGCTACTGGCCGGCGCCGGGTTCGGCGTGCTGCTGCCGGACTGGGCCCGCAAGGCGCGCCTCGGGCTGAAGCTGACCACGCGGTCACGCTCGTCCGGATCGCCCTCGGCCAGGCAGTCCGCGTTCGGCCTCACCGACATCGTCGAGTTCCGGTACGACCTGGCCGTCGGTGACCAGGTGCTGTCCGCCGAGGAACTCGCCGAACTCGCCGCGATGAAGGTCCCGCTCGTCCGCATCCGCGGCCAGTGGGTGGAACTCGACGACAAGCACCTGACCGCCGCGCTGAAGTTCCTCGAGCGCAACCGGCCGGGCACGATGACCGCCGGGGAGGCGCTGCGCGCCGGCCTGCACGAAGCGGCCGACGATGTGCCGCTGACCGCGGTCAACGCCGACGGCTGGCTCGCCGACCTGCTGTCCGGGCAGGCCGACCGGCGGCTAGCGCCGCTCGCGACCCCGGACGGCTTCCACGGCGAGCTGCGGCCGTACCAGGAACGCGGCCTCGCCTGGCTGTCGTTCCTCGGCGAGCTCGGTCTCGGCGCGGTCCTCGCCGACGACATGGGCCTGGGCAAGACCGTCCAGCTGCTCGCGCTGATAGCCGCTCACGCTGCCGGGCCCACGTTGCTGGTGTGTCCTATGTCGCTGGTGGGGAACTGGCAGCGGGAGGCGGCGCGGTTCACTCCCGAGCTGCGGGTGCACGTCCACCACGGCGCGGAGCGGCTGGCCGGCGACGAGCTCGCCGCGGCGCTGGACGGCATGGACCTCGTCATCACCACCTACGGCGTCGCGACCAGGGACCGGGCGGCGCTCGGCCAGGTGAACTGGGCCCGGGTGGTGTGCGACGAGGCGCAGGCGATCAAGAACCACGGGACGGCGCAGGCGCGGGCGGTCCGCGCGCTGCCCGCGGCGACGCGGATCGCGCTCACCGGTACGCCGGTGGAGAACCAGCTTTCCGAGCTCTGGTCGATCATGGAGTTCGCCAGCCCCGGACTGCTCGGCCCCGCCAAAGCCTTCCGCGAGCGGTACGCGATCCCGGTGGAGCGCTACGGGGACGCCGAGGCGGCGCAGCGGCTCCGCCGGGTCACCCAGCCGTTCGTGCTGCGCCGGCTGAAGACGGACAAGTCGATCATCAGCGACCTGCCGGAAAAGCAGGAGATGAAGGTCTGGTGCACCCTCACCAGGGAGCAGGCGAGCCTGTACCAGGCCACCGTCGACGACATGCTCAGCCGGATCGACGAAGCCGCCGACGACATCACCAGGCGCGGCCTGGTGCTGGCCACGATGGCCAAGCTCAAGCAGGTGTGCAACCATCCCGCGCACCTGCTCGGCGACGGCTCCCGGCTGCCCGGCCGCTCCGGCAAGCTCGCCAGGCTTGAGGAGATCTGCGAGGAGATCGCGGCCGACGGCGACAAGGCGCTGTGCTTCACCCAGTACGCCGAGTTCGGCCGGATGCTGCAGCCGTACCTCACCGCCCGGATCGGCTGCCAGGTCCTGTTCCTGCACGGCGGCACGACCAAGAAGCAGCGCGACACGATGGTCGCCCGCTTCCAGGAGGCGGACGAGCCGGTGCTGTTCCTGCTGTCGCTCAAGGCCGGCGGCACCGGGCTCAACCTGACCGCCGCCAACCACGTCATCCACGTCGACCGGTGGTGGAACCCGGCCGTGGAGGAGCAGGCCACCGACCGGGCGTTCCGGATCGGCCAGCGCCGCGACGTCCAGGTCCGCAAGTTCGTCTGCGTCGGCACGCTCGAGGAGCGGATAGACGCCATGATCGAGGAGAAGAAGGCCCTCGCCGAGCAGATCGTGGGCACCGGCGAGAGCTGGCTCGCCGGGCTGTCCACCGCCCGGCTGCGCGAGGTCGTCGCGCTGTCCGAAGACGCGGTGCCGGAATGAGCCCGCCGCGCTGGTGGGGGGAGGCCTCGGGCGGCCCGATCTCCGTCGAAGGCGGAGTCAAGGCGCGGAGCAAGCGCGGCGCGATCGGCGAGCAGTGGTGGTCGCGGCGGTTCATCGCCGTGCTCGAGTCCTACGGCATGAGCGGCCGGCTGCAGCGCGGCCGCAGCTACGCCCGAAAGGGCCAGGTCCTGGAGTTCACGCTCCGCCAGGGCATGGTCACCGCACGAGTCCAGGGATCGCGACCGCTGCCGTACAAGGTGGGCATCGGCGTGCTGCCGCTGACCACCGCGCAGTGGCGGGTGGTGGAGGAGCGGCTGGCCAGTCAGGCGCTGTTCCGGGCCAAACTGCTCGCGGGGGAGATGCCCGCGGAGATCGAGGAGGTCTTCGCCGACTGCGGCACGCCGCTGTTCCCGCGGTCGGCCGCCGACCTGGACATGCACTGCAGTTGCCCGGACTGGGAGGTGCCGTGCAAGCATCTCGCCGCGGTCTGCTACGTGCTGGCCGAGGCGTTCGACGACGACCCGTTCGGGATGCTGGCCTGGCGCGGGCGCACCCGCGAGGCGCTGCTCGCCGCGCTCAGGCAGGGCGGCCCGCGCGGCGGCGGTGGCGATGCCGCCGGCCCCGCCGGCCCCGCCGGCGCGGCCGGCCCCGCCGGGGAAGCCGGGGCGACGCGGGCCGTGCTGGCGGACGTGACGGGGGTGCCGCTCGGGCGGGCACTGGCGGACTTCTGGTCGCCGGGGCTCAGCGTGGCACGGCTGCGGGCGCTGGCCGCCCCGCCCCCGGCGACCGTGGTCCCCGACCTGCTGCTGCGGATGTCCGACCCGCTGCCGGTCACCGTGCGCGGCAAGGACCTTCGCGACGTCCTCGCGCCCGCCTACGAGCAATTCGCCGCGGCGCCGGAGGACGACGGGTAGCCGCCTGAGCGAGTGGGCCGATTACGCAATCGAGCACCCTAGAGCGGGACGCGCCAGTAGCCCGATGGCTGGCGCCCGCGTGCCGGCGAGCCGCCTCGTGATTGAGGCGGCTTATGGGCGGTAAGTGAGCGCCGGTGAGCTCTGTGGCGGTGGATGCCCGCGCCGGGGCTGGTCGGCGGCCGGCTGATCGGGCACACCGCCCGTTTCACACCCTTATCTCCCGTTACGTGAAGCCCCGTTCCCCGGCATCCGCCAGGCTTTGAGTGCAGATTCCCGCGCCATGGCACCGGAAATCGCAATCAGAGCGCCAGGCCGCATGCACAAAAGCCGCATTCCGGGCACCTCTGGCCGGGAACCGGCCGCGGAGGGCCAGTGAACCACATCACGGGCACACGACACGCCGGAGAATCACCTTGTTCCGGAACGTTGCCTAGAGCGGGTCGATCGCGCAATCGACCCGCTGGCTCGCCGGGTTAGGACTCCGTCCAGGCGCGCTGCATCGCCTCGGGCAGCCCCCACCAGCCCAGGGCGGTGAGATGGTCGTCCTCGTCGATCGCGCCGAGCACGCTCCACATGGCGGTCACGTGCAGGAACAGGCCCTCGATGCTGAGCTCGTCGAAATCGTCATCGTCGAAGTCTTCGAGGTCGGAGTCGAAGGCATCGTCGTCCTCGTCCTCGTCCTCGTAGTCGTCCTCGTCTTCGTCGTCTTCGAGGCCGGCGATCTCGCCCGGGTCGAAGTCCCTGACGTACCGCGCGAGGTCGGCGGCCGAGGCGGGCGTCCCCGGGCCGCCGGTGACCAATGCCGACATGACCGCGAGCCAGTCGAAGTGGTCGAGCGCGCACACCGCGGCCATCGCGGCCGACATCTCGTCGGGCTCGCCGTCCTCGTCGGTACCGGGGCCGTCGCCGGGGTCGCCGAAATCGAGGTCCTCGTCTTCGGCCCACTCCATGGCGCGGGCGAACTCCTTGTCCTCCTCCGACAGCGGATCGCCCTGCGGAGACGCCACCGACGTGGCGAGCGTGAGCCACATCTCGGCGTCGTCGGCCGGCAGCGAGTCCGCGTTGCGGCCGCTGAACGAGACGAGCATCTGGCCCGGCCAGCCCGGCCGCGCGATGTCCTCGCGCAGCCTGGCGACGGCCGCGCGGAGTTCGGCGGCGGGGAGCTGGCGCTCGCCCACTGTCGCGAGCACGGACCGCAGGGCGTTCAGCGCCTCGGCGTCGGCCGCCGCCCAGTCGGCGAGGAAGGCCTCGTCCTGCTCGTCGAGAAGCACCGTCATCGGCACCCGCCCGTCGGGCAGCGGAGTGGTCATCCACCGCTCCTGCAGCGACAGGTACTCCTGGCGCGCCCCGGTGTCCTCGGTGACCAGCTTGTCGGGATCGATCTCCCCGGCGGCCAGGCGCTCCTCCAGGTAGCGCACCAGCCGAGCGTGCATCTCCTCCTGCAGCGGACTGCGCTGAGACGGCTCTTCCCAGACGTGCAGGCCGATGATCCCCGTCGGTTCCGTACCGGTGGCCTCGAGCCACCCGTGGACGTCACCGAACGTCGCCTCATGGTCGTTGATCTTGTGCAGGATGGCTTCCGCGGAATCCCAGAACGCCGCGGACAGCGGGTTTCCGGCCGCGAGCAGGCCGCGCCTGATGCCGGGAAGCGATGCGAGCGCATCCTCCGATGGCACGCTGAGGAGGGCTATTGCGACGTCGCGGCGCCGTAGCTCCCCGAGCGGGCGCCCGGCTAGCTCAGCGACACGATCAGCTTCGAGTTCCACGCCTCGCAGCGTACGACGACCACGTCCCACCGCGCACCGCCCTCCGGTCTTCCCGTGATGTCACAGCTCGGCCCGGCCGCCCAGATACGGACGCAGCACTTCCGGAATCCGGACGCGTCCGTCCGCGGTCTGGTAGTTCTCGACGAGCGCGGCGAGCAGCCGCGGCGTGGCGATGGCCGTGTTGTTCAGCGTGTAGGCGAACTTCACGGTCCCGTCGGTGTCGCGGTACCTGATGCTGGCCCGCCGGGCCTGCCAGTCGTGCAGCGAGGAGCAGCTGTGCGTCTCGCGGAACCGGCCGAGCGACGGGAACCAGGTGTTGATGTCGTTCATCCGGTACTTGCCGGCGCCCATGTCGCCGGTGGCGCACTCCACGACCTCGTAGTGCAGGCCGAGACCCTGCAGCAGGTGCTCCGCGGCCCCGAGGATCTCCGCGTGCCAGCGGTCGGATTCCTCGTCATCGGCCGCGCAGATAACGAACTGCTCGACCTTCTCGAATTGATGCACTCGGAGCAGCCCGCGCACGTCGCGGCCCGCGCTGCCGGCCTCCCGGCGGAAGCACGGCGAGATGCCGGCGTAGCGGATGGGCAGCGCCTTGGCGTCCAGGATCTCCCCGGAGTGCAGCCCGACGAGCGCGACCTCGGCCGTGCCGGCCAGGTACAGGTCGTCCGCGGTGACCGCGTAGGTCTCTTCTCGGTGCCCGGGGAACTGGCCGGTCCCGATCAGCGGCTCCTCCCGCACCAGCGAGGGCACGGAAATGACGGTGGACCCGAGCTCCGCGAGGTAGTCGAGCGCGTACGACAGCATCGCCCGCTCGAGCATGACCGTGTCGCCGGTCAGCGCGTAGGCGCGCTCGCCCGCCACCTTCCTGGCCCGGGCGAACTCGGCCCAGCCGCGGCTCTCGAGGAGTTCCACGTGGTCTTTGGGCTCGAAGTCGAAGACCGGCCTCTCGCCCCACGTCTTGATCGTGACGTTGGCGGACTCGTCCGGGCCGACAGGCGTGCCCGTCCACGGGATCATGGGGGTGAGCAGGAGCAGGCCCTGCAGTTCGTCGTTGACCTTGGTGAGCTGGTCGCGGACGCTCCTCAGGAGGAGGTCCTGCTCCTCGTGTTCCGCCTTCAGCTTCGCGCGCGTGGCCTCGTCCGCCTTCGCGAACTCCTTGGCGAAGCTCTTGCGCCGGGTCTGCGCCTCGTCAAGCTCACGCTGCAGCTCACGACTGATCTGGTCCAGGCGCAGCAGTTCGTCGACGTCGAGGTCGATGCCCTTGACCCGGACCGCCGCCTTTACGGCTTCCGGGTTTTCCCTGATGAATCGTCTGTCGAGCATGGTGACGTGTCAGTCCTCGGTGCGAGTTGGCTTTGCCTTCGCCACGGAACGCTACCAGGAGTGGCGTGCCGCGTGCTGACCCCGGCGAGGTCGCCGGTACGTTGAGGCCATGCTCGTGACCAACCATGTGCTGTCCGGTGCGGTGATAGGCGGCGCGGTCCGTCGGCCGGTGCCCGCCTTCTTGCTCGGCGTGACGTCGCACTTCGCGCTCGATGCCGTGCCGCACTGGGGCAAGTGGGGCAGCCGGCGTCGCTTCCTGCGCGTCGCGGTGCCGGACGGCCTGGCGGGGCTGGCCGCCATCGGCGCCTTCGCGGCGATCGCGCCGCCGGACCGGCGGCTGGCGGTGCTGGCCGGAATGGCCGGAGCCGCCCTGCCGGACATCGACAAGCCGTCACGACTCTGGTTCGGACGATCGCCCTTCCCGCACGCGGTAAACAAGTTCCACTCGGCCATCCAGCGCGAGGCGCCCGGCCGCGCCCGGAACGAACTCGCCGCCGCGGCAATCTTCGCCGCCGCCGCACTAGCCCTGCTCCGGTACCGGCGCGGCTAACGCGGCTGGTGTGGCCAACGCGGCTGACGCGGCTCAGCCGGTCGCGCAATCGGCCCGGGAAGAGGGCTCTGCCGCACATTCCTGGATGACAACGTCGCCCGCCCGCCGTATTTTCCTTATGAACGTCCCAAGATCGAATTAACGTGAAAGATAACCGGCCCCATAGGGCGTAGAATCCTTCACGTTATCGAAATTCGACGAGGAGCAGGACGCCGGACGGTCACAATCACCACAGCTGCCACAGCCGCCGCGGTGCGTGTGCCGCAAACGCGGCACCATTCGCCGCACAGGCCACTGCCGTTCACTTCGTGCACCCTAGCAGTCGATTCTCGCCCGAATTATCCGAAACGTCTATGCGTAGAGTGTGCGAAGTCATGGTTGCGGGTCGGTCGGAGTGGGGCGATTTCCGGTTGGATGTGTCCTTCGGGGTGATATGCGCCCCGGAGGACACATATGAGCGCGCGGCCGCCTTTGGAAGGCGGCGCCACGGGGCTGGCTCAGGAGGTTTCTAGCCTGGTGGCCAGCGTGTTGTAGTCCTGGTCGAAGTGGTTCAGGGTCTGGGTCAGGCCGCTCTTGGCGAACGTGCGCTGGTACTGCGCGATGGTGGCGGACTGGCTGAGCTTGGTGAAGTCCTGCGCCGCCTGGATCGCCGCTGAGTTGAGCCGGCTCGCGGCCGCGGTTGCTCCTGACGGCATGGGCGTGGCCTGGAGTTCGTTCGCGAAGTCCGAGAAGTAGCCAGCTGCCTTGGTGTCTGCCCTGGTGACGCACGTGAGGTTCTTGTCGCAGGCGGCTACCACGCTCTGCCACTGGATGAGGTTGCTGTTCAGCGTGGTGTACGAGTTGTCGATCTCGTCGATCGCGTTGTTCGCCGTGTTGATGTTGTTGCCGATGCTGATCGCGGCGCCTGCGAGGGTGCCGTAGCCGACCCAGAACAGCGCGCCGAGCACGATGAAGGCAGCGACGAGTCGCCTGGCGGCGGGGGTGAGGGTCAGCCGCCAGCTGGCGGGCTGGAAGACCGGCCGGTTCGCGCCGTAGACGGAGCCCGCAGTGCCGTAGCCGGGGACGCCGTATTCCGGAGGCATGGGGTACTCGGGAGCCGCGCCGTAGCCGGGAGCCGCGCCGTAGCCGGGAGTACCCGGGTAGCCGGGGGTGTCGCCGAAGAGGCCGCCCGGGTAGGCGGCCGTGAGCATGAACCAGTAGCAGTAGCAGCGGGTCAGGTAGCGGAGCACGGCGGTGAACGCCTGGTGCAGCGGGGCCGGCAGCTTTCCGGTGACGAGCGTGATGAGCCACGCGATGAAGCTCACGATCGTGCCCGCGCCCAAGGTCACCACCGCGAGCACGATCTCGGCGGGAATGACCAGGATCCAGCGGAACAATACCGCCAGCCGGTTGAGGGGCTCGTCAGGGGCGAGCGCGATGCACGCCGGGTACGCGGGCACTTCTTCGAGCGCGAACGGCGGATATACGTCAGTGAGCAGGAACATGTACGCCGAAACCCGCGTGTACCAGCGGATATAGCCGGACAGATAGGTCGCCGCGAATTCGGGCAGGCGTCCGGTGAACAGCGCGCCCCACCAGCCGATGAAGGCGATGATCACCGCGGCGATCTGCAGGAAGTAGAGGACGAAGAGGTGCGGGATGACCAGGATCACGCGGAACGCCACCGTCACCCGGCGCTGCCTCGCCGCGTCCGCCACGGCCAGCTCAACCGGGGGCGGGCTGGTCAGCTGCGGCGGCGTCGGACTGGTGTAGGCCGGGTAAGGCGGGACGCTGGTCACGGTGTTTCCTATTCCTGCTGAGCGAGCGGGGACAGACGGACCAGGCGATCTTAGTAAGAGGTTAACGATAGCCATCGGTGGTCAGGTAAACGTTGCGCATCGATGTCCCATCCCGCGCGCCCGCGATGGGAACGGCGGCGCGCCGCCGCGCCATCCTCGCGGTGAGGTAGTACAGCGGGCTGACCACGGCGAGGCAGACCAGCCAGGAGATGTCCGCGCCCTTGAGCGAGACGGCCATCGGGCCCTCGTAAACGGGCGTGTTCACGAAGGGCACCCCGGCGGCGATGCCGGCGAGGTAGCAGGCAACCGCCGCTACGTTGAACCGGCCGTAGCCACCCTTGCGGGCAAGGAGCTGTCTGGTGTCGTAGTCGCCGCGGCGTATCAGGTAGAAGTCGATCAGGTTGATCGCGGTCCAGGGAACGACCGCGTACATCAGCAGCAGGACGAGGTTCGTGTAGCTGACCAGGAGGTTGTGCTGGCTCATGATCGCCGGCACGACGGCGAGCGCCGCGATGACGACGGCGAGGACGGCGCGGGTGTCGGCCCTCGGCAGCCAGCCGGTGAACACCGCCTGCCCGACGTTGATCAGCGACAGCGCACCGCTGTAGACGTTCATCGCGCTCGTCGTGACCATGCTGATCGTGAGGATGGCCACGACCAGGACGACGATGCGGTGGGCGAGGATGGTCAGGCCGCCCAGCACGTCGGAGCTCTGCGTGCCGATCAGCGCGCCGAGGATCATGGGCAGCATCGAGCCCAGCGCCGAGCCCGTGTAGCTAGCCCAGAACGCCGGGCGGAAACCGGTGCCGGCCGGCAGGTGGCGCGAGTAGTCGCACGCGAGGGGAGCGTACGCGAGCTGCCACAGCGCCGCCAGCGTGACCGTGCCCATGAAGCCGGCGACGCTGGGCTGGCCGGACCGCCAGAAGCCCGGTTCGAGGTGGTGCGCGCCGACGATCCAGGCGAACGCCAGCAGGACGATCGCGCCCGCGGCGAAGGTCATGGCCCGCGCGTAAATGTGGATGAACGCATAGCCGAAGACCGCTACGAGCACGCTCACCGCGGCCATCGCGATGATCCCGTCGTTGACGGTGACGTGGCCGCTGACGGCGTTCAGTGACTGCCCGGCGAGCACGAGGCTCGCGGCGAGGAAGCCGATGTACATCGCCACGGCGGGTGCGATCACGAGCAGCGCGCCATAGCGGCCGAACTGGGCGCGCGTCTGCACCAGCTGCGGGACGCCGAGCCGCGGCCCCTCGACGGAAAGCAGCGCCACACTCGCAGCGCCGGCTAGGTTGCCGGCCGTCAGGCCGACGACGGTCAGCCAGAAGGGCTCATCGTACAGCGTAGTGGCGAGCGCTCCGTTGACGACGGTGAGCAGCGTGATGTTGCCGCCGAACCAGAGCGTGCACAGGTCGCGCGCGCTGCCGTAGCGCCGCGCCGCGGGAACCGGCGCGATCGTCGTGTCTTCGATGAGTGTCGGCGCCTCAGCCGGCTTAGACACGGACATGTCAGAAATCAGGTCTCCGGGAGCGGGTACTCGAGTCCGACCAGGCGGGCTAGGTCGCGCCGTAGAGTAGCATCCAGCACCGCGGAAATACCAAAAACGCGCCATCTGGGGCATCTGTGGGCAAACGGGCCGGTGATTGAGCCAGCAACGGTCCGTTCGGACTAAAAAGTGGTTGTCCCGCTTTCATGGCGGCGCGCGGCGAGCCAGCCCAGCAGCCCGACGGCGGGGAAGGCGGCGGCGGCCGTGCACGCGCCCGCCCAGCCCCACCGCTCGTAAGCGTGCGATGCCGCCAGCGAACCGACCGCGCCGCCGACGAACATCGTGGTCATGTAGATGGCGGTCAGCCGCGAGCGGGCCTGCGGCAGCAGCTCGTAGATCACGCTCTGGCCGAGCAGGTTGGACGACTGCACGGCGGCGTCCATGAACAGCGTGCCGATCACCAGGCACGTCAGGGCGAGCCAGTGCGTGTGCGCGCCGCCGAGCCAGATCAGGGCGAACGAGGCCAGCAGCGTGCCCTGCACGGCGCCGGTGGCGGGCCAGCGCAGCTTCGGGCGCGCGTCGATGTGCTTGCCGGCCAGCGCCGACACCAGCGCCCCGGCCGCGCCCGCGAGCGCGAACAGGCCGATCTCCAGCTGGTTGAAGCCGTACAGCGGCCCGCTCAGCAGGAACGAGACCGTGGTCCAGAACGCGCTGAACGCGCCGAACCCGCAGGCGCCGATGAGGCTGCGCCAGCGCAGCACCGGCTGGGCGCGCGCGACGTTCAGGGTCTCCCGCAGCTGGGCGGCGTACCCCGTGTCGATCTCCGGCGGCAGGTCAGGCAGCGCGCGGTAGAGGATCACCGTGGTCGCGGCCATCACGACCGCCGCGATCGCGTAGACGCCGCGCCAGCCCGCGAACTGGGCGACGATCCCCGCGAACGTCCGGGACAGCAGGATGCCGGTGAGCAGCCCCGAAAGGACGGTGCCGATCACCCGCGTGCGCTCGGCCGGGGCCGCGAGCGTGGCGGCGAACGGGATGAGCATCTGGATGACCACCGACGTGAGCCCCATCACGATGGCGAGCGCCCCCAGGACCCGCAGGCTCGGGGCCGCGGCGCTGGCGGCGATCGCCAGCGTGTCGATGGTGAGCAGGATGCCGAACAGGGTGCGCCGGCGCGTGATGTCCGCGGCCGGGACGAGGAGCAGCAGGCCGGCGCCGTAGCTCAGCTGGGTGAAGGTGACGAGCAGCGCGGCGCTGGTCTGCGAGACGTGCAGGCTGGCCGCGATCGTGGGCAGCAGCGGCTGCGCATAGTACAGGTTGGCTACCGTGGCGCCGGCGGCGAACGCGAGCAGCCGCGCCTGACCCCGGGTCAGCGTGCGAGTCGTCGTGTCCTGGAGCATGAAGGTTCAATTATGCCCGACGTGCGCGCGGGGGCTTGCCGCGGAGTACTGCTGCCAACCGCGGTATAAGCGGTTGCGCAGGCGATACGCTAGCGCGCACAGCGGATTCTCAGAGGAGAACTATCGTGTTTCAGTCCAACGATGTCCACCCCGAGGTCATGTCGGCGAATCTGCCGGCCGGGGTGTTCCTGCTTGACGTGCGCGAGGACGACGAGTGGACGGCCGGGCACGCGCCGGACGCCGTGCACGTCCGGCTCGGCGAGCTCGCCGCGCGCACGGACGAGATCCCGCGCGACCGCGAGGTCTACGTGATCTGCCGGTCCGGCGCGCGTTCGGCTTACGCCGCGCAGGCGCTTGCCGACGCCGGCTGGGCCACCGTCAACGTTTCCGACGGCATGACCGGCTGGGCCGTCGCGGGACGCCCCATGATCAGCGAGACGGACGCCGAGCCGTACGTGGCCTAGCCGACGGATGCCTCAGCCGACGGATGCCTCAGCCGGCGGATGCCTCAGCCGGCGGATGCCTCGCCGGCGGTGACGGCCAGGACGAGCGGGAGGACGGCGGGAGCGCCGGCCTCGCGGAGCAGCTTGGCCGCGACGGTCAGCGTCCAGCCGGTCTCAACGCGGTCGTCGATGAGCAGGACCGGGCTGTCCGGGTGGCCGGCTCGGTGGCCGGCGAGCGCGTCGCGAAGGTCCTCCGGCACGGTGAGCGCGTCCCAGAGCGACCGGAGCCGCAGCGCGCTGTTGTAGTGGCGCGGGCCAGCGCCGTCGCTGGCGGCGTACGCGAGCGCGCCGAGATAGGGGAGCCTGCCGATGGCGGCGATCCGCTCGCCGAGGCTGCCGATCAGCGCCGGCCTCGTCCGGGACGGCAGCGTGACGACGGCGGCCGGGCGCCGCTCCCAGTCCCACGCGGCGAGCACCTTGACCAGGGCGTCGGTGATCTGGCCGCTGACCGGTTCGTCGGGTGCGCCATCGGCCAGCAGGGACCGGAGCGCGGTGCCCCAGCCGATGTCGGTGAGGCGGCCGAGCGCGCGGCCCGGTTCGGCGGCTTCCGCTGCCGGGATCTTGCCGGAGGCATCCTGGATCCCCAGCTCCTTCATGCCGGCCGGCCACATCTTGCGCGGTTCGACCTCAACGCCGGGACGGAGCAGCCGCTGCCGCGCGGCTTCGGAGTTGGCATCGGGCACGGCCGCGTTCCACGGCCGGCCGGTGCAGTTGTCGCACCGGCCGCAGGGCGCGGCCGCCGGATCGTCGAGTTCGAGGCGCAGGTACTCCATCCGGCACGCGTCCGTCGCCTGGTAGGCCAGCATCGCCTGCTGCTCGCGGGTCCGCTCCCGCGCTACCCGCTCGTAGCGTTCGGTGTCGTACGCCCACGGCTGGCCGGTGGCCGCCCAGCCGCCCGCGACGCGCCGCACCGCGCCGTCCACGTCGAGCACTTTCAGCATGGTTTCCAGCCGGCTCCGGGACAGGTCGACGCGGGTCTCCAGGGCGGCCGTCGACAGCGCTGCGTCGGCCTCGGTGAGCGCGCCGAGCGCCGCGCGGACCTGGCGCTCGGGCGGGAACGCCAGCGAGGCGAAGTACGCCCAGATGTCCCGGTCCTCGCGGCCGGGCAGCAGCACCACCTCGGCCCGCTCCACCCCGCGGCCGGCGCGGCCGATCTGCTGGTAGTAGGCGACCGGCGACTGCGGCGCGCCCAGGTGCACGACGAATCCGAGGTCGGGCTTGTCGAACCCCATGCCGAGCGCGCTGGTCGCCACCAGGGCCCTGACCCGGTTGGCGAGCAGGTCGTCTTCCGCCTGCAGGCGCTGGGCCTGGTCGTCACGGCCGCTGTAGGCGGTCACGTCGATGCCCTGGTCGCGCAGGAAAGCCGCGGTCTCGTAGGCCGCCGCGACGGTCAGCGAGTAGATGATCCCGGACCCCGGCAGGGTGCCGTCCGCGAGGTTGGCGGCCAGCCAGCCGAGGCGCTGGTGGGCGGTGGGCAGGGTCACGACCGCGAGCCGCAGCGACTCGCGGTCCAGCGGCCCGCGCAGCACGAGCACGTCGTCGCTGGCACCGGTGCCGAGCTGTTCGGCGACATCCCGGGTGACCCGCGCGTTCGCCGTCGCGGTGGTGGCCAGCACCGGGATGTCGCGCGGCAGGGTCTCGAGCAGCGTGCGGATGCGCCGGTAGTCGGGCCGGAAGTCGTGCCCCCAGTCCGAGATGCAGTGCGCCTCGTCGATGACGATCAGGCCGGCCGCCGCGGTGAGCTCCGGCAGCACTTGGTCGCGGAACCCGGGGTTGTTCAGCCGTTCCGGGCTGACCAGCAGGACGTCGGCCTTCCCGGCGCTGACCTCGGCGTAGATCTGCGTCCACTCCTGCGTGTTCGCCGAGTTGACCGTGCGCGCGTGGATCCCGGCCCGCCCGGCCGCCTCCACCTGGTTGCGCATGAGCGCGAGCAGCGGCGACACGATGACGGTCGGCCCCGCGCCGCTGGAGCGGAGCAGGGCGGTGGCGACGAAGTAGACGGCCGACTTTCCCCACCCGGTGCGCTGCACGACCAGCGCTCGCCGCCGGTCCGCGACCAGCGCGCTGATCGCCGTCCACTGGTCATCCCGCAGCCGCGCATGCTCGCCCGCCAGTGCTTTTAGGTGGTGCTCTGCCTCGTCGCGCAGCGCCCAGTCGGTTGTTCCGCTCATGTCGGTCATGTACTTATTGTCACCATTCCGCTACGAAATCGCGAATGTCGGCGCGTTCTGTGAGCCCCGGCTGACTTCCAGGAGCAACGCGGACCTGCTCAGCGGAAGATAGTGGATCGAAAAGCACATCATAAGGTGTCTAACGATCCATTATGATATCCAGAGCAGTCGCTAGTGCCCGTTTTGCCCGGATTTTGCGGTGGCCAGAGAGTAGCTAGCATCGGTCGCGTGGCAGACACGGTTTCCATCAGGGACCTGCGGGTCTCGGCGGTCATCGGCGTGCATGACTGGGAGCGGGAGAGCGAGCAGGTGCTCGTGTTCGGCGTGGACATGGCGGCCGATGTCGCCGCGGCGGCCGCCCGCGACGATATCGCGGCCGCGCTGGACTACTCGGCGGTCGCCGCGACGGTGCGGGCCGTCGTCACCGACGGCAAGTTCCGGCTCATCGAGACCGCCGCCGAACGAGTCGCCGAGCGCCTGCGCGCCGACTACCGGCTCTCCTGGGTGCGGGTCGAGGTGACCAAGCCGCTGCCCGGCGAGGGATACAACGCCGCGGTGGTCATCGAGCGGGGCAGCCGCTAGGGCCTGCGGATGCGGCCTGCGGGTGCGTCCGCTGGTGTAGCGTGCGCATCATGCGGATCGGCCTGTTCATCACCTGCCTGACCGACACCCTGTTCCCCGATACGGGCAAGGCCGTGGTCACGGTGCTCGAGCGGCTCGGACACCAGGTGGATTTCCCGGCGGGCCAGTCCTGCTGCGGGCAGATGCACTTCAACACCGGCTACCGGCGCGAGGCGGTCCCGATGGTCCGCGGCTTCGCGGCGGCCTTCGCCGGTTACGAGGCGATCGTCACCCCCTCGGCGTCCTGCGCCGCGATGGTGCGCGAGTACCACCCCGTGCTGGCCGCGGGAGATCCCGCCCTGGCCGGCGATGTCGCGTTGATCGCGCCGCGGGTGTACGACCTGTCGACGTTCCTCACCGGTGTCCTCGGCGTCACCGACGTCGGCGCGTACTTCCCGCACCGGGTCACGTATCACCCGACGTGCCACTCGATGCGGATGCTGCGCGTGGGCGACGCGCCGCTGCGGCTGCTGCGCGCGGTCCGCGGCCTGGAGCTGGCCGACTTGCCGGACGCCGAGACGTGCTGCGGGTTCGGCGGCACGTTCGCGGTGAAGAACAAGGACGTCTCGGCGGCGATGTGCGCCGACAAGGTGGCCGCGGTGAGGCAGTCGCGGGCCGAGGTGCTGTGCGCCGGGGACAACTCCTGCCTGATGCACATCGGCGGCGCGCTCAGCCGGATGCGCACCGGGGTCCGCACCATGCACCTGGCGGAGATCCTCGCGTCCGGGGAGGCGAAGTGACCAGCGTCGCGCCGTCCGGCAGCCTCGGCAGCATGCCGACCTACCTGGGCATGCCAGCGTTCCCCGACGCGGCCAGGACGGCGGTCGCCGACTCGCAGCTGCGCCGCAACCTCACGCACGCGACCACCGCGATCCGGCGGAAACGGGCCGCCGCCGTGGCCGAGCTCGACGACTGGGAGCAGCTGCGGCAGGCCGCGAAGGCGATCAAGGACCACACGCTCGCCAACCTCGGCACGTACCTGCTCCGCCTGGAGGAGAGCGTCACCAAGGCGGGCGGGCACGTGCACTGGGCCCGCGACGCGGCCGAGGCGAACGCGATCGTGACAGGACTTGTCGCCGGGGCCGGCGCCGATCGCGTCGTCAAGGTCAAGTCGATGGCCACCCAGGAGACGGGCCTGAACGAGGCGCTCGAGGCGGCCGGCATCGCCGCGGTGGAGACCGACCTGGCCGAGCTCATCGTCCAGCTCGGCCACGACCGCCCCAGTCACATCCTGGTCCCGGCGATCCACAAGAACCGCGCGGAGATCGGCGAGTTGTTCCGCGTTGCGATGCCGGGCGCGCCCGCCGACCTGACCGACGACCCGCCGCGGCTGGCCGCCGCCGCCCGCGCGCACCTGCGGCAGGAGTTCCTGTCGGCCGGGGTCGGCATCTCCGGCGCGAACTTCGCCGTGGCCGACACCGGGTCGCTCGTCGTCGTGGAATCCGAAGGCAACGGCCGCATGTGCCTGACGCTCCCGCGTGTGCTGATCTCGGTGGTGGGGGTGGAGAAGGTGCTGCCGTCCTGGCGGGATCTCGAGGTCTTCCTGGCGCTGCTGCCGCGCAGCTCCACGGCCGAGCGGATGAACCCGTACACGACGATCTGGTCGGGCGTGACAGAAGGGGACGGGCCGGAGGAGTTCCACCTGGTCCTGCTCGACAACGGCCGGACCGCGACGTTGGCGGACAGCGTAGGCCGGCAGGCGCTGCGCTGCATCCGGTGCTCGGCCTGCCTCAACGTGTGCCCGGTCTACGAGCGGGCGGGCGGCCACGCGTATGGCTCGCCCTACCCGGGCCCGATCGGGGCGATCCTGTCCCCGCAGCTGCGCGGCGTCGGCTCGCCGGTCGACGCGTCGCTGCCGTTCGCCTCGTCGCTGTGCGGCGCCTGCTACGACGTGTGCCCGGTCGCGATCAACATCCCCGAGGTGCTCGTCCATCTGCGGGCGCGCGTGGTAGAAGATCACAAGCATTATTCGGAACGGAAGGTGTTCCAACTCTCCGGTTACGTCCTCCGCTCGCCGCGTCGCCTGGCCGCGGCGCAGCGTGCGGCGTCGTTCGGCCGTTTCGCGGTCGGCCGGTCCGGCCGTATCCGGCGGCTGCCGCCGCCGCTGTCGGCCTGGACCGATACCCGTGACGCGCCCGTCCCGCCGCCGGAGTCGTTCCGCGCCTGGTGGGCCCGCACGCGAGGAGGCTCTGGTTCCTCATGACCGCCGCTCGCGAGGAGATCCTCGCCCGCGTCCGCGCCGCCACGGGCGCGGCCGCCGCCGCGGCGGACGTCGACGCCGCCTACGCGGCGCTGCCGCGTCCGTACCGGCGCGCCCATCACGACCCCTCGTCTGCCGATGTCGTCGCCCTGTTCGCCGAACGCGCCGCCGACTACCGCGCGGTCGTCGAACGGGTTTCCCCGGCGGACCTGGCGGGCGCCGTCGCCCGCGTGCTCGCGGGCGTCTCCCGGTTCGTGGTCCCGGATGGCCTGCCGCCGGAATGGCTGGCCGAGCTGCCCGGAGCCGTCGCGGACAAGGTTGTCCGCGACGACCCGCCGCTGTCGGCGCGGGAACTCGACCGGGTCTTCGGCGTGCTCACCGGCTGCGCGGCCGCCATCGCCGAGACCGGGACGATCGTGCTGGACCACGGCCCCGGCCAGGGTCGTCGCGCGCTCACCCTGGTGCCCGACTTCCACCTGGTCGTGGTGCGCGCTGACCAGGTGGAAGCGGACATCGCCGACGCGATCGCCCGGCTCGATCCGGTACGCCCGCACACGCTGATCTCCGGCCCGTCGGCCACGAGCGACATCGAGCTGATCCGCGTCGAAGGCGTCCACGGCCCCCGTAACCTGCACATCCTCATAGCCGGTTAAGCGCTGCAGTAGTACACGGCGAGGCGCCGCACGGGGGCCGCCGACGATGTCCCCGTCGGCTGGCCAATGGACAGGCAGTGGGCGGTGATCCAGCGGCTGCTGTCGCTGGCGCCCGGCGAGGCGACCAGGGCCAGCCGGAAGTCACCCGACGAGACCATGGCGGCCAGCGACGCCGGCGACGGCTCGGGGGTGGCACCCGTGAACCCGCCTAGGGGCAGCGTCTCCTGCCCGGTCGCGAAAATGTACGGGGCGGCCAGGGCCGCGGTCTGGATGGCCATGAGGTACGGGGCTCCCTGGCTGGCCGCTTCGAGCCGGCGCAGCCCCGGCGGTGACGACTGGGGGGCGAAGGTGCGATGGATGGCCGCGGTAAGGGCGGCGGGCTGGAACGGAGTGTCGAACGGCCCGAGCCCGTCGGCCGCCACCGAGACGCTGGCCACGGCCGGCGTGATGAGGACCGCCAGCAGGGCCGCGGCGACACCGGCGGCTGCCATGCCGGTACCCGGTACGGCCGTGCGGCGCGTTTTGGCCGCGAGAAGAACGAGGGCCGCGGCGACCACGAGGCCGGCCGCGGCGACGGCGGGCAGCAGGAAGGCCGGCAGGCCGGTTCCGGCGGCGGGCAGCAGCCACACCGCGTAGCCGGCCGTGACGAGCACAGCGCCCGCGACCCCTAGCAGGACGCTCGGCTGACGGCGGCGTTCCCAGGCCAGGGCGGCCGCGATCCCGGCCACCCCGGCCACCGCCGGCGACAGGGCGCCGGCGTAGTAGGAGTTCATGGCCGTGCTCACGGTGAACACGACCGCTAGGACGGCCAGCCAGGCGCCCCAGAGCAGGATTCCGGCTCTGGGGAGGTCGGTGCGGGGCAAGCGCCGCCGGGCCACGAGGATGACCGCCACCGCTATCAGCGCCGCCGGCAGGAGCCAGCCCGTATCGTGCCCGTAGCTGCCGGTGAGCAGCCGGTCCCACGTCGGCGGCGGCTCGGCCTGGGCGAACAACGGGGTGCCGAGGGTCTGGCCGAGGACCTGGTCCGGTGGCAGCTGTCCGAGCCGTGACACGCCGTCGTAGTCGAATACCTGCTGGTAGACCGAGTTGCCGGTGCTTCCGTCGGCGTACGGCCGCTGCGCCGCGGGCGTCAGGGTGAAGAAGGTCATCCAGCTCAAGGAGACGACGACGGCGACCGCGCCCGCCGCGGCCAGCCGGCCGCACCGCCGCGCCGCGGTCCCGGGGGCGGCGACGAGATATGCCAGGCCCAGGGCGGGCGCGACCAGCCATGCCTCGGTCATCTTGGCCTGGAAGGCGAGGCCGACCCATACGCCCGTCGCCGCGATGCCGCCCCAGCGTCCGGTGCGGATCGCGGTGACCGTGGAATCGGCCGCCAGCACCAGGAATAGGATCATGAGCGTGTCGGGGATGTTTCCCCGGTCGAGCGTGACTGTCGCCGGGCTGGCGGCGAGGACCAGGGCGGCGACGAGCCCGGCGACGGGTCCGGCGAGGCGCTGGACGGCGTGGTACAGGACCAGCACGGTGAGCGCCCCTTCGACGGCCTGCGGCAGCATCAGCGCCCACTCGTGGAGGCCGAACAGCCGTACCGACAGGGCCTGCACCCAGAGCGATCCGGGGAGCTTGTCCACCGTGACCGTGCCCGCCGGGTCGAAGGCGCCGTAGAAGAAGTCGTGCCAGCTCGCCGACATGCTGCGCACGGCGGCGGCGTAGTACACCTCGATCGTCGATCCCGTGCGCCAGCTGTAGGACAGCGCCGCGAGGGCCGTCACGGCGAGGAGCGCCGGCCGGGCCCACGTCGGCTGCCCGGGAGGCGAACGCCATACCTGGGTTCGCCTGGTCCATGGCTCAGCGCGCGCTGAGCCCTCGGGAGGCACGACGTCGAGCACGCGGCCCACCTCCGCTAATTAGTGCGGCTGGTCGTACTAAATCTAGCCAGAATCTCCCGGACTTCGCTAGTCATTTTCTCCGCGATTGGTACGTGGTATCGTACTATCCGTGGAACCAACCGATGAGCTGCCAGCCATCGCGGCGGTGCTTCGCCGGGGGACCATGCGGCTCGCCCGCCGGCTCCGCATGGAACGGCCGGAGGCGGGGGTTCCGTCGCAGGAGCTCAGCGTGCTGGCGCATCTCAACCGCCGGGGATCCATGACGGCAGGCGAGATCGCTGCCGTCGAGCGCGTCCAGCCGCAGACGCTGACCCGGACGCTGGCGGCGCTTGAGGACAAGGGGACGATCCGGCGCCGGGCCGACCCGGCGGACCGGCGGCGGTCGGCGCTGTCCATCACGGAGACCGGGCGCGAGGTGCTCTTCACCGATATGCGTCAGCGAGACAGCTGGCTGTCGCTCGCGATGGAGGCGGAACTCACGCCCACGGAGCGCCGGCTGCTCTACCTGGCCGGGGAGCTGATGGAGCGCCTGGCCGAGGCAGAGGTGAGCGCGCTCCGGCCGCGGGCGCGGACAGCTTCCTGACCGGGACGGCGGATGAGCGACCCAGCGTTCCGGGTGCGGCGCCTGCCCGGCAATCCGATCCTGCACCGTGACACGACCACGGGCGTGGGACGGAACATCAACGGGCCGTCCTTGATCCTGGCGCCACCCTGGCTCGACGAGCCGCTAGGGCGCTATTACCTCTATTTCGCGCACCACCGCGGAACCTTCATCCGGCTGGCCGCCGCGGACCGGCTCGACGGGCCATGGTCGTTGCACGAGCCCGGGACGCTGCGGCTGGCCGAGTCGCATTTTCCGGCCGGCGGGCGCCGGCCGGACATCGCGTCCCCTGACGTGCACGTCGATGCCGCGACGCGGACGGTCCGGATGTACTACCACGGCCTGGATACCGCCACCCGGGTCCAGCACACTCGCGTGGCGCTCTCTCATGACGGCCTGCACTTCGAGGCCTTGCCTGAACTGCTCGGACGTCCCTACTTCCGGGTCTTCAAGCGCGATGGCTGGTGGTACGCGCTGGCGATGCCGGGCATTGTGTACCGGTCGGCCGACGGGCTCTCCGGCTTCGAGCGGGGACCGGCGCTGTTCGACCGGACGATGCGGCACTCGGCGCTCCTGGTGCGCGGCGACGAACTGCTCGTGTTCTGGTCCCGGGTCGGCGACAGCCCCGAGCGGATCCTGTGCTCGCCGGTCGCCCTGGAGGGCGACTGGCGGGACTGGCGGCCCGGCGCGACAAGGGAAATACTCGCCCCGGAGGAGACGTGGGAGGGGCCGGCATACCGCCCGAAGCCTCGGTGCGCGGCTGGGTGGACGAACCGGTCTGCCAGCTGCGCGACCCGGCCATCTTCGAGGAAGACGACCGCGCGTACCTGCTTTACTCCGTCGCCGGGGAGTCCGGCATCGCTATCGCCGAGCTCGGGCCGCCGGCCGATGACTCCGGTGCTGAGCGGCCCCGGCGCCGCTGGGCAGACCGGATAGATCCGGGCCTGGGGCGGCTGCGCGAAGCGGGCGTCACGATGGCCGCGGTACTGGCCAGCTTCGGCACCGCGCTGTTGATCGAGCGAAACGCCCGGCTGACGTCGAGCATCGCCGTTCTCGCCGTGGCCCTGGCGCTGTCGATCGGGCGGGTGACTAGCCGGCCGGGCAGCCGGAGCGTGCTGCTCCGGCTGCTGGGGGTGCTAGTGCTGCCGCTCGTCGCGGTCGGCGCGAACGAGATCGGCACCCGGATGTTCGAGCACCCGGACCTCGGTGACACCCTGTTCGTCGTCGCTGTCAGCGCCACGATCTGGCTGCGCCGGTTCGGGCCGGTCGCCGCCCGTCTCGGCACCCTTGCCACGCTTCCGCTCATCGCCATGCTGGTCGTCCCGGTGGCGGGCGGGGCCGGGTCCGGGTCGTCCGGTAACCAGCGATGGTGGGCCGCGCTGGTCGCGATCGTCGCCCTGGGCTGGGTG
Source organism: uncultured Actinomycetota bacterium (assembly GCA_963771985.1). Taxonomy (GTDB): domain Bacteria; phylum Actinomycetota; class Actinomycetes; order Streptosporangiales; family Streptosporangiaceae; genus Trebonia. The sequence continues at coordinate 110,741 of CAVYVO010000018.1, forward strand.
AGCGCGGCGCAGCTGCTGGCCGAGCGCACCGGCCTGCTGCCAAGACCGGCGACCGCCCACGCGCTCGCGACCGCCCACGCGCTCGCGCCCGCCGCTGCGTCCGGGACATCGGGCGGTGGCTCACGCCGGCGGGTGCCGGCCAGCACACGGATGGCGCTGCAGATGGCCGCCGCGCTAGCGGCCGCCTTCGTCATCGGCCGCACCGTGTACCCCGCGCACTGGACCTGGGTCGTGCTCACCGCGTTCATTGTCTGCAGCGGCAACCGGGGACGCGGTGACGTCGCGCACAAGGCGATCATGCGGGCGCTCGGCGCGAGCGCCGGGACGCTCGCCGCGTCCCTGCTCGCCAGCCTGGTGCCCGCCGGGAACCGCTTGTCGATCGTGGCTATCTTCGCCGTGCTCGCCGCCGCGCTCTGGCTGCGGCCGCTGAGCTACGCCTACTGGGCCGCTGGCGTCACCGCGGCGCTGGCCCTCTTGTACGGCTACTACGGGGAACACGGGGTCCAGCTGCTCGGCGACCGGCTTGAGGAGATCGTGGTCGGGGCCGTGCTCGGGGTCTGCGCTTCGTGGCTGCTGCTGCCGGTCCGCACCACCGACGTGCTCCGGCGTGACCTGGCACGCGCGCTGGCCGCGCTCAGCGACTATCTCGCCGCGATCGGCGGCAGTCCGTCGGCCGTGCGGGATCACCAGGCGCGGGTCGCCCACTCGGCCGCCGATCTGGACCGCGCCGGGAACGTGCTGCGGCTCACTCCGCGACGATGGCGCGCCGGATATGACTATCTCGCCGCGGTGGCCGCCGTGCAGCGAGCCGCCGCCGCCCTGCCGGCGGTGACCGATTACGTCACGGGCGGGCATCCCGTCAAGGCCGCGTCACTCACTGCCCTGCGAGCGGATATCGCCCGGCTGCGCGGCGGACTGGCCCAGCGGAGCCAGGAGGACCCGGCGGCGTGGCGCCGCCTGGCCGACGCGATCACGCGGCTGCCGCTCACTCCCGTCGCGCCAGCCGCGCCAGCCGCGCCAGCCGCGCCAGCCGCGCCCGGCGCGCCTCCGGCCGCGCCGCGGGCGCCGCGTGACCGGCTCCGCGGGTCGACTGAGCGGATCCTCGGCTACGTCAACCGCACGCATGCCACCTCCTACCGGCTCGTCGGCCGGCTGGGAGACCGCGACGGCACCGCCACCTACCTGGTCGACGATCCAACCGGACACCAGGCGGTGCTGAAGTGGAACCGCGACCCCGTCCAGGGCGACCAGTTCGAGAAGATCAGGCCGGCTCTCGGCGAGGCACGTCGCGCCGGGTGGCCCGCACCCAAGTGGCTTGCCAGCGGCAGCACCCCGAGCGGTTATCCCTACCTGCTCCGGGAGCACGCCTGCGGCGTTCCCGCCGGCCGGGTCACCGAAGAGGTGGTCCGCGGCGTCTTGCCCCTGCTCGACATCCAGGAAGGGCTCGGCCCGCACACCGGGCGGGATTGGTCAGCGCACGACCACGAGACCGTCTTCGGCGACAGGTCCGGCTACGCCGGCGTGCTCGCCGCCAGCTGCGCCGAAGGTGCCGCGCTCGCCGCCGCCATCCAGACATGGACGGCCCCCTTGCGGCACGTTGACCTGCCCACGAGCGATCTCGTGCATGGCGCCCTGCGCCCGGACAACGTGCTTCTCGACGGTGGCCGGCTCACCGCCGTCACCGGCACGGAGGCCGCCGGCAAGGGAACCCGGCTGCACGACCTCGCCACCATCACCGTCTGCGCGATGCTCCACGACAGCGATCCGGGCGCCCTCGAGCAGTTGCTGGGCTACGCCAGCCACGCCGGCACTGGCGAATTCGAGGTAAGCCTCGCCGCCTGCCTCCTCACGGTCCTCGCCGCCCATGTCACGGATGCCGAAGACGCGAGTCCGGCGCTCCAGCGCGTCACCGGGACGCTGCGCCAACTCGGGATCACGGGGAATCCTGGCGGCTGTACCGGACCCTGAAGTCGTGCTCCCAGGTAGTGCCGCCATCGACCGACTTCCGCCAGGTGCCGTTGATCTCCGCCTGGCTAGCGCTCACCTCAGCGTCGAACCGCTGTGCGAACTCCGGCGTGTCCCGCCACATCCGCCACGTGCCGCCGCTGAGGCTCATCCGGTAAACACGCGAGACCCCCCGGTCATCCGCGTACAGCACGTGGTAGTCCGGCTCCGCCTCATCCCGGCCGATGATCCAGGTCGCCACAGGGGTCGCCGCGTTACCCATGCGCATCACCAGAGCCGCGCCCTGCTCGATCCACTCGAAGGTGACCAGCCCGTGCACCTTGGTCTCCGGATCCGGCAGGAACGAGGCATCGGACAGCTCCATGTCCCAGGAGCCGGCGAGGAACGTCAGCTCAGCGAGTGCCGGGTTAGCAGTCATCGCTTCTCCCATCGACCTGCTCGACGTGCTCAAGGAAAACCCGGCCGTCAAATCCCCCGCGTTCGTTACGTTTGCGGTCCGCCGCCGACCAGAGTGCTTCCCAGGTCATGTTCTGGGTTTTGGCCAGAGCTCGAAGTACTTCTAGCACGTCGGCAAGTTCATACCGTAGGTCTTCCGCGGTCGCGACTCTCGCTTCTTGCGCCTCTTCGAGCAGCTTGGCCAGCAGGGCGGACTGATAACTGCTGTCATCCAAGACGCGCGTGGTGGGCTGGTGCCCGGCTGCCTGGATGATCTCAGGGATCCGGTCGCGGACTAGCTTGTTGTAGACGATTCGCACGAGATGACGATACTCAGTGGCCGTCTAAGCGCTGCGCTGCAAAGGAGCCTGCCGCTAGCTATCCCCGCACCGCTCAGCCGCCTCTGGCAAGGGCAGAAACCACGCGGCCGTTCGGAAGAAATCTGATTGGACCAAACGGCCGCGTGGCATCTCTTACTGAACTTGAATTGCCGAGGGGCGGTCCTTCTGCATACCCGCAGGGGTATCAGAAAGAGATGAACGCCATGATCGCGGGTCATTTGCGGCGAATAGCGCCGTTTATGACCCACGATCATGAAACCGCTAGCCGAGCCCGCCGTCACCCGAAGGAAAAATATAGGGCAAACTAGGGCATATATCGTCGCATACCCCAGCCGTTCGCGTCGAAGACCTTGGCCATTCAAGTCCTGTAACACGGCAGCCGCACTTCGGTACGTGAGCTGCCGGGATAGCCGCGGTCAGCGCGCCGCCCCCGGGCGGCCATCCCGGAGCCCGCGATAACGCGAAAGCTTTCCCGCCCTGGGACGGCTCTGGCTCATAACTGGAGGGTAACGGTCCGATCGTGCGCTAGCGGCCGTCCGGTGTCCTGCTCCTCGTCGGTTTTCGATAACGTGAAGGATGTTACGGCCTATAGGTCGAAGGATCTTTCTCGTTAGTTCGAGCTTGGCGCGTTCATAAGGAAAATACGGCGGGCGGGCGACGTCAGGGCTCCGTTATCATCCAGAAATGTGGGTCAGCCCCTGGGACGCACAGGATCTTTCACGATAATCCCGGTGCCCGGCTCATCCCCGCCGCGGACGGCCGACGGCCGGCAGACGGGCGCGCAAGCGCGGGAAGAGCCGCCCATCACCGCAGGTCGCGCTAAAGAGCGGCTGCCGTGGTGAGGCACCGCGCAGTGTGCGAGCAGCGGGATGAGCACCTGCGCGTCGGGGCTGCCCCAGCCGGTGACCGGATCCCAGCCGGGTGCGGCCTGGTAGCCGGTGATCGTCTTGGGCGGGAACTGCACGGTGTTGTTTCCCGTGGTGACGTCGTGGAAGGCCTGATGGTAGCGGGGACCGCGGGCGATCTGGTAGATGGCCGGGTTGACGAGGCCCAGGCGGCGCCCGGCGTACTGGTCGGCCAGGGCGATCAGCGCGGCCCAGATCGGGGCGCTGGCACTGGTACCCCCGCTGTTGCGGATCATGCTCCTGCCGTTGTTGCGGAGGACGATCGCCATGCCGGTGTGGCCGCTGGCGTCGGCCGACACGTCGGGCACCCCCCGGGTGGCCCGGATGCCGGGGACGCCGTCCTGGTAGCCGGGCCGGGGGAACAGGTGGCTGAACCCGCCGCCGGATGCCTGGAAGGCCGTTCCCGGGTTGCCGTACGGCAGGCCCCAGGCGGTCTCGCCCTGCCAGGCCCCTGTGGTGTGGCTGGCGGTCAGGCTAGTGCCGCCGGCGCCGAGCACGAGCGGATCGGAGGCCAGCAGGTTGACCTCTTTGACCGGGGTAAACGTGCCGGTGCCGGTCAGCGCTTCGTAGACATCGCACGGCTCGGCCACCGCTCCGATGTCGCCCGAGGCGGCGACCACCGTCACGTGGCGTCTGACGGCTGCCTGGAGTGCCGCGTTCACGCTCTTGACCTGCGCGCGGCTCACGCAGTGCTCGCCGCCGATCTGCCCCGCGGCGCTGATCGACATGACGCCGCCTTCGGTGCTGCCGAGACGCAGCGAGGCGACGGCGGCGGCGACCGCGTTCTTGGTGTTGTCCAGGGACGTCGACGGGAGCAGGAGGATGACGAGGGCGGCATCGGGGGCGAGCGCGTGCACCATCTCGACGTCCAGCACCTCCTCGCCGAAAGCAAGCCAGGGGGAACCGGCGCCGGCGAGCGTGGTGACGACCCGCATCCGCGCGGCCGGCAGGTGGAACAGGCTGTCGAAGGCCGCCATGTCCTGGCGCATGTCGGTGACCAGGGGCGGGCTCAGCCGCGATTCCGCGAGTTCGGGCAGCACCACGGTCTCACCGCGGCCGTTGATCCCGCGGTCGAGGAGCGGCCTGATTCCGTAAGCCACCTGGAGCTGCTGCGGGGTGTAGCAGGTCGTGAGTGAGTGGCAGTCGGCAGTCGAGCCGGGCGGCGGGGCGGTCGGCTGCCGGACTGGCCCGCCGGCGCTGGCGACGCCTGCGTGGCCCGCGCCGCAGGCCGTGGCGAGCAGGACCGCCAGCGGCATGGCCGCGGCCAGCAGTCGCAGCCGTCGGCCGCGGGGGACGGCAGTACGAGACTTGATCATGCTGTGCTCCTAGTGCTCCGGATTATGATCCCGTCGGTCATGCCAGCCTCGGGCTTCCCGGCTGCGGTTGTGTCCTCCTGACCGGCCGGGAGGCTATGACCACTGGCCGAGCTGGTAGTCACCGGCGGGCTGGCGCGTGATGACGTTCAGCCGGTTCCAGGCGTTGATCTCGGCGATGAGCGCCACCAGCGCGGCGAGCTGGTCATCGTCGTAGTGCTTGGCCGCGTTCGCCCAGGCCTCATCGGTGACGCCAGTGGCGGCGTCGGCGATGCGGGTGCCCTGTTCGGTGAGTTCCAGGGCGGCCCGCTCAGCCTCGGTGAAGACCGTCGCCTCCCGCCACACCGCGACCAGGTTCAGCCGCAGCTGGGTTTCCCCGGCGTGCGCGGCGTCCTTGGTGTGCATGTCGGTGCAGTAGGCGCAGCCGTTGATCTGGCTGGCCCGGAGCTTCACCAGCTCCTGGGTGGCGGCCGGCAGGGCCGAATCGGTTACCGCCTTGCCCGCCGAGACGAGGTACTTGGCGAACTTGGCCGTGACGGTGCTGCCGAGCAGGTTCAGACGCGGTTCCATGGTGGTTCCCTCCGCACTGTCGCGTATTGGATGGTGTGTTCTCGTCAGTGGTACGACGACACAGCCCTCCGGAATGTCAGGTGACGTGCCGACCTCACAATCCGTCGCGCTGTCTCGTCTACCTGGTGAGAGCAGACGCGAACCAACGGAGGCCGACGGGATCATGAGCACCCGATCTGAGCCGGACAGCGACGGGCCCGATCCGGGCCTGGACGCGGTCATAAGCGAGCGGCGCCGGCTGATCAATCTCGCCTACCGGCTGCTGGGCTCCCTGGCCGAGGCCGAGGACGCGGTACAGGAGACCTACGCCCGCTGGTACGCCATGCCCCGGGAGCAGCAGGACGCCGTCGCATCCCCCGGCGGCTGGCTGACGACGGTCGCGAGCCGCATCTGCCTGGACCTGCTCGGCTCGGCGCGGGCCCGGCGGGAACGCTACGTGGGCGAATGGCTCCCCGAGCCGCTGCCCGAACCCGCGGAGTCGCCGGGCGGTGCCGCGGCCGACCCGGCCGACCGGATCACCCTGGATGAGTCGGTCAGCATGGCGTTCCTCGTCGTGCTCGAATCGATGACCCCGGCCGAACGAGTCGCGTTCGTCTTGCACGACGTCTTCCGCTACTCCTTCGCCGAAGTGGCCGAGGTCACCGGCCGCACGCCGGCGGCATGCCGCCAGCTGGCCTCCTCAGCCCGCCGCCGCATTCGCGTTTCCCAGGCTCCCCCACCCCTGGCCGGCCGGCGGGCCGCCGTCGTCAGGGACTTCAAGCGGGCATGGGAAGCCGGGGATATCGGCGCCCTGATCGGCCTCCTGGACCCCGGCGCCACGGTAACCGCCGACGGCGGCGGCCTCGTCAGCGCCGCGCTGCACCCGATCGAAGGCGCCGAACAGGTCGCGCGCTACCTGGCCGGCCTGACCGGCCGGGCACCCGGCACCGTGACATTCCTTGAGCGCACGGTCAACGGCCAGCCCGGTCTGGTGGCCCAGGAAGACGGCGTCACCGTAACGGTGTTCGCGTTCGACGTCGCAGGCGACCGGATCACCCGCATCTGGGCCGTACGCAACCCCGGCAAGCTCCGGCCCTGGACGACCGTCGCCCGATTATTTCCCGCGGAACCTTCGGGGTGGCGCGTGCCGTTGACCGAATGTGGAGGAAGTGGCACGGGTTCTTGACCATAGCGTCAAAGGACTGTTCCCAGACGGCGCGGTGGTGCGGGCGGAGTTGCTGCGGGACGGCGATGATCCGGGCCGGCTGACAGTCCGGGTGTTTATCCCCGCATCGGAAGACCTGGCTGCGTGGGCTGATACGCACCGGGAGCAGATGGAGGAGCTCCGGCGGGAGCTGTCGCTGCGGCTGCCGTCGGCCAGGCTGCTGGAGTTCACCTCCGACGGGCCGGATGCTCCGGTGATCAGCATGCCGGATGACGGTTCGCTGGCCGCCGGGCAACTGCCCAGCCGGGACATCGTGGTGAAGGCGCTGGCGCTGCTGCGCGAGAACTACGTGTTCCCGGAGCTGGCCGAGCAGGTCGCGGCCGCCGTCGAGACGCGGCTGACGGCCGGAGAATACGACAACCTGGACGAGATCACGCTAACCGAGCTGCTCACCAGCCACCTGCAGGAGGCCAGCGGCGACAGGCACCTGCGGATGCGGCTCGGGGCAGCCCCCGGCCCGGGGGGCCGCGGTCCCGGACGCCGTGCGGACGGCCCGGACGGCGGCGACCGGGCTGAGCACGAGGGCGGCCAGCCAGCCGACCGTGCGGCAAGACAGCTGAAAATGCGTCAGATGGGGCGGCTGGACAACTTCGGCATCCACCGCGTCGAACGCCTGGACGGCAACATCGGCTACCTCGACCTGCGCCGGGTGGCGATGCCAGAGAATGCCGGCCCGGCGATCGCCGCGGCGATGGAGCTAGTCTCGGGGACTTACGCGCTGATCATCGATCTGCGGCTCAACCACGGCGGTTCTCCACACGGGGTGGCGTTCTGGTGCAGCTACCTGCTGCCGGAAGAACCCGTCCGCCTCAACGACATCTTCCGCGCCGACACCGGAGAGACCAGGCAGTTCTGGTCGCTGCCGTACCTGCCGGGCAGCCGCTACACCGACCGCCCGGTGTACATACTGACCAGCGTCCGCACGTTCTCCGGCGGCGAAGACCTCTGCTACACGCTGCAGGCGCTGGGCCGCGCGGAAGTGACCGGCGAGACCACCGGCGGCGGCGCTCACCCCACGAGGCCGTTCCCGGTCAGCGCCGCCGTCCACATCGCCATCCCGTTCGCACGCTCGATCAGCCCGGTCACCGGCACGAACTGGCAGGGCACCGGCGTGATCCCGGACACCCCGGTACCCGCGGACGAGGCCTACCGTGTCGCATACGCCAAGGCACTCCGGCACGTCGCGGAACTCGGCGACGTCCCGCCACCCATCGCCGACGAGGCACGCGACGCGCTTGCCACCCTCACGGTCTGATCCCAGCACTCCCGCGGGGCCGCCGAGCCCTCGCTCACTGGTTGTCGTACTCGTCGTGGCGGCGCCACCACATGCCGGTCTCGTTGCGGCCGAGCGGCGCGCGGTCAAGCCACTGGTACATGCCCCACAGGATGTCCAGCCCGCGCGCGTACGCGGAGTAGGTGTGGTAGACGGTGCCGTCCTCCAAGGCGAAGGCGCTCATGCCGGGCCCCTCGCGCCGGTAGGTCTCCCAGTTGGTGCCGACGATCGACTCGCTGAAGGCGTCGAGGGCACTCTGATCGCCGGCCGCCGGCCGCAGGTCCTGATTGCCGAAGTTGTACGCGACGGGTCCCGCCTCCCACTCCTCCTTGGTGTGCGCCACCCCGAAGTCGAAGTTGAAGTCGCTGCCGTAGGAGGACGCCCACGGGAAGCTCCAGCCCATCCGCCGCTTGTACGCGTCCAGCTTGGCGAGCGGGGCCCGCGACACCGCGCAGAGCGTGACGTCGTGGCTGGCGAGGTGGACCGCGGAGCCGCTGAAGCCGTCGGCGATCGCCGAGCAGGAAGGGCATCCGGCGGTGTAGTCGGGCCCGAACATGAAGTGGTAGACGAGCAGCTGTGAGCGTCCCCGGAACAGGTCGGCGAGCGACGCTGTTCCCTCGTCGGTCTCGAAGCGGTAGTCCTTGTCGACCCGGACCCAGGGCAGCTCCTGCCGCCGCCGGGACACCTCGTCGCCGTGCCGGGTCAGTTCCTTCTCCGCCTCGAGCAGCTCAAGCCGCGCGGCAAGCCACTCCTCGCGTGTCCCCGTCTTGTGACTGGTCATTGCCTGTCTCCTTTTCTTTTTCTTTGTTCTTGTCGTTACATCGTTGGTGGCATGAGCCCCGGAACCAGTGCGGGCGCGATGACGATCACGAATCCGAGCCCGATGATCGCCAGCGCCAGCGGAACGTCGATCGCGGCCTTCGACGGCAGCAGCTTCTGGGCGCAGGCGAGGACGGCGATCACCGACATCCAGAACAGGCTCATCACGTCCAGCGCTACCAGCATCGCCATCAGCCCGATGCTCGAGCCGGCGCAGCACAGCCCGTATCCCATCCCGGAGCCCGCGTCCTCACGGCAGCGGCGGCGGAAGCGCCGCTTGACTGGCGTGAGCTCGTAGGCGCCCGCCGCGATCACCACCGCGCCGGCGGCCAGCGGCCCGTGCGGCCGGTCCAGCGCGTACGCCGCGACGCCTGCGAGCGCCCAGATGGCCAGGTAGGACCCGGCGAACGGCGGCGCGGCACGCACCTTGCCGCTCATCCGGGCGTGCCTGGCGACCGCCGGGGCCGCGCCCGGCAGCATCATCGCCGCCATCATCGTCACCCATGCCGCGGCGAAGAACCCGAACGACCCGGGCCTGGTCGCGACCCCCATATCCATGCCGCGCATCAGCCAGGCCGCGGCTGCCCAGCATGCGGCGGCGAGCCCGAGCGTCGCCGCCAGCACGATCGGCGGCGCAGCCACGCCCCGGGATTCCACGTTCACCATCAGTTCTCCCTCTTTGATGAGTCCGGCGGCGATCTGCGTCACGCGGGTTCGCGAGCATGCTGGTCGAGGTGATCTTTCAGCGCATCAAGCGGCCCGTCCCAGTCGCGCGCCAGCGCGGCCAGGAACTGCTGCGCTACTTGCATCGGCGCCGAGCGCAGCCGGTACCGCACCCGGCGCCGCTCACCCGGCTCGGCCGTCACCAGGCCAGCCTCGGCCAGGAGTGCCAGATGCTTGGCGATCGCCTGACGAGTGATCGGCAGCGCCGGCCAGGTCGGTGGCGGTGGCCGGCCCTCCCGAGGCCAGCGCGGCCAGGATGGCGCGCCGGCTCGGGTCGGCCAGGGCGACGAAGACCTGCTCGGCGATTGCCTCGATGTCAGGCGGCATCGAGGTAGTCGGCGAGCTCGCCCAGCTCGCTCGCCCACCCTCGGGTGTTGCCGTCGTAGGCCGTGCGGTACGCGTCCTCGGGAAGCTGTGCGAAGCCGGACTCGACCACGGTCAGCCGCGTGCCCGCACCGGCCGGCTCCAGCGTGAACTCGACGTAGGTGCGGCGCGGATCGTCCTCGGACAGCCCGTAGATGTGCCAGGTGAAGCCGAACACCGTCGGCTCCTCGACCCGTTCCACCCGCATGTCGGCGGTGTGGCCGCTGTCCCACTTCATCCATGCCGAGCCGCCCGGGCGCAGGTCGATCCTCGCCTCCTTGCCGAACCAGGCGCTCAGTCCCTCGGCTGTGGTGAGCGCCGCCCATACCTTGGCCGGCGGGTGAGGGACCTCGACGGTTCGCTCGATGCGATCAGGGAACGCCACGACTTCCTCCATCATGTAGCAACTGACTGGTTGCGATAATATGGCAACCAGTCAGTTGCGTCAACCCCGGCTCAGATTGCTAGCCGAGCACGGCGTCGCGGATTGCCCGCAGTTCCGGCTCGGATTCCGGGCCGGTGACGAGCAGCGTGGTGACCGGGCTGTCTCGCCATAGTTCAAGCCGCTCACGGATCCGGGCGATGGGGCCCAGCAGGCACACCGCGTCCGCGAGTTCATCGGGTACCGCGTCGATGGCCTCGTCGCGGCGGCCGTCCAGGAACAGTTCCTGGACCCGGCGGCCTGCCTCCTCATATCCCATCCTGGTGACCACGTCGAGGTGGAAGTTGCGCGTGCGCGCGCCCATGCCGCCGATGTAGAACCCCAGCGTCTGTTTGGCGGTGCGCAGCGCGGCTGGCATGTCGTCGGTGAGGATGACGTTGACCGTGGCGGCGATGTCGAAGCCCGGCGGCGCCCCGGCGAGCGCGGCGCCGTATACCTGGCCGATCTTCTGCGGGTCGGTGAACAGTGGCAGCCAGCCGTTGGCGATCTCGGCGGCGAGGGCCACGTTCCGCGGGCCCTGCGCGCCTAGGTAGACGGGGATGTCGTCACGCAGTGGCGGGATGTTCAGCATGAGCGGCTTGCCCAGACCCGTCCCCGGGCGGTAGGGCAGCGGGTAGTGGCGGCCGGTGTTGCGGGCCGGCCGTTGCCTGCGCCACATCACCCGGAGCAGCTCGACGTACTCGCGGGTGCGCGCCAGCGGCTGGGTGAACGGCATCCCGTACCAGCCCTCCGCCACCTGCGGTCCCGAGACCCCGACGCCCAGCAGCAGCCGGCCGCCGGACAGGTGGTCGAGCGTCACGGCGGCCATGGCCGTCGCGGCCGGGGTACGGGCACTGATCTGGAGCACCGAGGTGCCCAGCTTGATCCGGCTGGTCCGCGCGCCGTACCACGCCAGCGGGGTCAGCGCGTCCGACCCCCACGATTCCGCCGTCCACACCGACTCATACCCCAGGCGCTCGGCCGCCAGCACCAGCGCGCTGGCATCGCCCGGCGTGACCCAGTAGCCGAGATTCAGGCCCAGTCCCAGCTTGTCCGTCACCGGCACCGCCTCCGCTTCTCATAGATCTCAGTGCATCCGGCCACCGCGGTACGCGCCACCGGCCCAGCGTCCCTGTCGCACGGGACCACCGGCCCTCCAGCCCCGGCACGAGGGCGGGATCGGGCCCTTGGTCCCTGCACGGGCGTGCTAGGCGGGCATACCGTGCGCTCATGACGATGAACGGCGACTGCCGGCTGGCCGACGGACGGGTTGTCGTGCTGCGCCCGGCCTGCCCCGGCGACGTCGCGGCCATCACCAGGCTGTACCTCGAACTGTCGGCCGAGTCCTTCCGCCTCCGTTTCCACGCCGGTCAGCCCGCGCCCGCGCTGGTGGCAAAATTCGCCGGGCTCGGCAGCGGCACCGTGTGCTTCGTCGCCGCCTCGCACGCCGACCCGGAATGCCTGGCCGCCGAGGCTCGCTACGTGCTTATCGACGCCGGGACAGCGGAACTGGCGCTGACCGTCCGGGATGGCTATCAGGGCGCCGGACTGGGGCACCTGCTGCTGGAGGCACTGGTGCAGCGGGCCCGCGAGGACGGGCTGAAGCGGCTGCGCGCCATGGTCCTGCTCGGCAACAAGCCGATGCTGCGGCTGCTCCAGCACTACGGCTGGGCGCTGGCCGATGCCACCGAAGACTACTCCGTGGCCTGTCTGGAGATCTCCGCCGTCGGCGGGATGCCGGGCTGGCCGGCGGAGTCCGCGGGCCAGCGGGTGCTGGTGGAACGGCGCAGCTGGTTCGACGATGAGCGGGTCACGGCGCTGCGTTCGGCGGGGAAGGACGTGCGCCAGTGCACCGGGCCGCGGCGGGACGTGGGACGAGCCTGCCCGCTGGTCACGTCCGGGCATTGCCGGCTTGCCGAGGAGGCAGAGCTGATCGTAAGCCTGCTCCCGGACGGCGACCCGGACTGCGCAGCCGTGCTCGCAGCCCACCGGCAGCGCTGGCCGCACCTCCTTGCCGAGTGAGATGTGCCGCCCGGCAACCGGTGGCGCGCAGGTAACGCTAACGGCGCCCCCATGACCACCGCCCGGACCCGGAAACCTTTTGCTGTTGAAGACCAGAATGCGGGACGCTGCCGGGGTGAACATGCATGCCGGCCAGCTGGCCATCTCGCCCGGGACGGTGCGCGATCTGGTGGACGGCCAGTTCCCCGGCTGGAGCAGCCTGCCCATCGCGGCGGTGGATTCCCCGGGGACAGTCAACGCCATCTTCCGTATCGGCCGCCAGTTCGCCGCACGCTTCCCGCTGCGGCCCGGTGACGCCGGGACGGTACGGCAGCGGCTGGAAGCCGAAGCGGCGGCGGCACGCGAGCTCGCCGGCCTCACGCGGTTCCCTGTGCCCGAGCCGGTGGCTATCGGCGAGCCCGGGGCGGGCTACCCGCTGCCGTGGGCGGCGCAGACCTGGCTGCCCGGCGTCACGGCCGCCGTGGACGACCCTGGCGCATCCGACGGTTTCGCGCGTGACCTAGCCGAATTCATCCGTGGCGTGCGCTTGGCCGACACGGGCGGCCGGACATTCAGCGGGCAGGGCCGGGGAGGTGACCTATCGTCCCATGACGCGTGGCTGGAAACCTGCTTCGGACGCAGCGAGCGCCTCCTGGACGTTCCGCGGCTGCGCCGGATGTGGCAGGCCATGCGCGAGCTTCCGCGCGGCACCGGTGGTGACGTGATGAGCCACGGTGACCTGATTCCGGGCAACGTCCTCGTGTCCGGCGGGCGGCTGGCCGGGGTTATCGATGTCGGTGGCCTGGGACCGGCCGACCCTGCGCTGGATCTCGTGGCCGCCTGGCATCTGCTCGAGGCGGGCCCCCGGCAGATCTTCCGTGACAACCTCGGATGCGGGGACCTGGAGTGGGAGCGCGGCAGGGCATGGGCCTTCCAGCAGGCCATGGGAGCAGTCTGGTACTACGCCGAGACCAACCCAGCCATGAGCGGGATGGGAAGGCGCACTCTGCAACGCCTCCAGGACGACAAATCCCCAGCCCGGGCCTTGTGACGCCCCCGAATGTCCGCTCATGCGGCGCGTGCGAGGATGAGGCTGTGCCCGGAGGTACCTTCCGGGATGTAGCGGTGCCAGACGGGGGTGAACCGCGCTGCTGTTAGCCACTTGAGGTAGGTGGCGGTGTCGGCGTGGTCCCAGAACATGTCGGCGCCGAGGTAGGGCTCGGTGCCGGTCCAGCGCTGAGCGCCGGTGATGGCCAGCAGATAGCCGCCTGGGCGCAGCCAGCCGCGGATGCGCGGGAACAGGGCCTGCTGATCGGCCAGCGGCACGTGGATGAGGGCGTAGAAAGACACCGCGGCGTCCAGGCTGGCGGCCCGCAGGTGCAGCGCGGTCATGTCGGCTTGTACCAGGCGGGCCGCGGGGACCAGGTGCCGGGCGCGGGCGAGCTGGACGGCGGAGAAATCAACGCCGATGACCCGCAGCCGGTGATCGGTCAGTGCGCGGGTAGCTGGCAGGCCGATGCCGCAGCCCAGGTCGGCGACCGTGGCGCTGGCGGGCAGCAGGTCAGCCAGCTCCGCGGCCCAGCCGGCGTAGCGGCTGACGTCCTCCGCGGAAGAGGCGGCCGCCTGACCGTCATCGCTGCGGTAGGCAGCCGAAATGGCGTCGTAGCCACGGCGGACAAGATCGCGCTGGGCAGCCCGTGCCGCCACATCATCGGCCTGCATACCTGCCATCTTCCCCGCAGGCTGCGCCTGGTACGCGGAGCAGTCCGGCGTCACACGGGTCGGCCGAGAAACCCGGCCAGGCGGTCTACAGCCGGCGCTTCCTGCGGGACCAGGACGTCCGCGGCGAAGGGAGCGCCTGGGCCCTGCGGCCGCGTCGTGAGCCACTGCCGGGCCCTGGCAAGGGCTCGTCCGGCAACGTCGTCCGGGAATTGCGCCGGCTGCCCGGTAGCCCGTGCCAGATCCCAGCCGTGGACCAGCACCTCCACGATCCGGACATGCACCATGACCGCGCCCGCGCCGGTCCCGAACGGGGCCTCATACACCGACTCCAGCACGCCAGGCCCGGCGAACGCCTCCCGCAGCCGTGCCGCGGCCCGCCGGTAGGCCGCCGGCGGATCGCCGCCAAGATGGTCCGCGCCGGGAACCGGCCGCGGCTCGCCGCCGATGATCGCGGCGAACAGCAGGTTGCCCTGGACCAGATGGTTCAGTACCCCGCGGACATCCAGCTCGGTGCACGGCGTGGGCGCCGGCCACTGGTCAGCCCGGATGCCGACCACGACCGCCTCGGTGGCCGCAAGGGCGCGGCCGAGGTCCGCTAGCGGTTCTGCTCCGGGCATGTCACCAGCATGTCAAAACAGGACCAGGGCCGTCGGCTGTTACATAATCCCGGCGGGACACATGCCATCACGGGCTGTCATGGTGTACCCGAGCGCGCCCGGCGCGAACCCAGGCGCCCGCCGGTGCGCCTCGAACTTACCGGACTAAGACCTCGGGCTTGGCTGGTAAACCCTTTACGTGCGGTGCTCGCGGAATTGCGGGCGAGCGGCTGGCTCCGGTCGTCGCGCTGCGCCTAGCGGCCGTGGCGCCAGTGCGGCTTGCGCTTTTCCAGGAACGCGCGGATCCCTTCCTGTGCGTCGGGGAGCTGGCTGGTCGCGGCCATGACCTCGACGGCGTAGGCATATGCCTTCGGCTGATCGAGGTCGATCTGGGCATAAAGCGCCTGTTTGCCGATCCCCTTGCTCTGGGCGGAACCGCGTGTGGTGCGATCGAGCAGATCGTGGACCGCATCATCGAGCTGAGCGGCGGGCACGACCCGGTTGACCAGGCCCCAGTCGAGCGCGGTTTGCGCGTCGATGACGTCCCCGGACAAGGCCAGCTCCATGGCGCGCTTGCGGCCCACGTTCCTGGCGACCGCCACCATGGGCGTGTGGCAGAACCAGCCGCCCTTGCCGCCCGGCACCGCGAAACCGGCGTCTTCGCTCGCCACAGCCAGATCGGCGCTGGCGACCAGCTGGCAGCCGGCCGCGGTGGCCAGCCCGTGTACCCGCGCCACTACCGGCTGCGGCACCTGCTGCATCAGCGTCATCAGTTCGGTGCAGGTCGACAGCAGCGAGCGGACCGCCCCCAGGTCAGCGCCGGCGACCTCGGCGAAGTCATGCCCGGCGCTGAACACCGGGCCGTTACCGGCTAGGACGATACCCAGGGCGCCACTGTCGGCGAGCTCACGGAAGGCCGCGATCAGTTCACGCATGTGCTCGAGGGACAAGGCGTTGCGGCGCTGCGGCCGGTTCATCGTGACAGTGGCGAAATCGCCCGAACGGGCGACAAGGATGTGCTCAAACTCCATGGTCCCCAGCATCATCCCGGCGCGTAGCCCGTGTACAGGCCTGCTGCCCTGGGCCGAAGCTATGCCGCCTCCTGAGGGTAGCGGGTGTCGGCGGCGGATAGGGGGCCCTGACAGGGACGGAGGGCTCCTTCGAGCAGGACCGAGGGCCTGGGATATGGCTGCCGAACGTCGCTGCCATGGCCGCGCTCATGCCCCCGATGCTGCGTGTAAGGGGTATGAGGAGATGGGTGTCAGTTACTACGATGCGCTGTTGCCGGTCCGTGAGGCCGGTGCCGCCCTGCAGGGGGTACTGGCAGGCATCCGGCTTCCCTACCGCGTGCTCGCATCGGTCTGTGTGCCTGGCGGCCAGATAGTGCTGGCCTTCGTTTCTGACAGTTCGCTGCTCAGCCGCATGTTCGCGGCCAACTGGGCTCAGGCGGGAGTCAGTGAGGAGCCGGACGCAGTGCTCTATGCGCTGGCGCGGCCGGCCCGCGGCTACGGGCTTGACCGGAGGTGGGACGGGGTGCGGTGGTGGTCGCGGGATCAGAAGATAATGGCGGTCTTCGGATTCGGTTCCTACCGGCTGGCCAAGGTGTGCGTCCGGGGCATTTGCTCTGCCGTGAGCGGGGATGACGTTTTGTTCATGCACGGATGCGCATTGTCTGTCGGTGCGGGCGCTCGCCGGCACGGCGTGGTTATTACGGGGAGTTCCGGTGCGGGCAAGACCACGCTAGTGGCTGGCCTCCTTCGGCATCCTGAGTATCCGGTGGCGGTGCTGAACGACGACTGGGGTGCGCTTTCGCTCAGCCGCGGCGATCTGGTCAGCACGGGAGAAAGAATGCTTCACATGAAGAAGGCCAGCGTGCTAGCCCTGTGCCCTGGCTTCTTCGCGAGCGCGCCGGCGGGCTCGTACTCGATCGATCTCTCGGAGCAGAGTCAGTCCGGCCGGATGCTGGTGTCGCCGCAAAGCGTCTACGGGACGGCATGGAGCAACTCGGCGACGGCGGTTGAGCACGTGGCCGTGGTTGTGCGGGAGCTTGCGGACTGGCTGCCACCCGCCCGGGAAGACGAGGTGGCAACGGCGATCGAGAGCGAAGGGGACGCGGGTCTGGTCCACCATCACGAGGCGTTCTTCAATGGATCACTGATCCTGACAACCGAGCAGGACAAGTTGCGCGAGGAACGACGCTACAGGAGGCTTATTGATCGCACAACAGTGTCGTGGATAAACAATTGCAGTACACCTGAGGCGCTGATATGTAACTTCATGTCCGCAATCAGGAGCTGAGGTCCCAGAGCAGGCGGTAGCAGCGGGTCCGTTCGGGGTCGGGCCGGATGCCGTAGGCGTCGAGCAGGAGGCCGTCCCACCCGGGACCGTAGTTCCATTCCGCGCTCCAGGTGGCGACGGCCAGGTCGGCCCACCGGTCCGCGACGCCGAGCAGGCCGAGGTCGACATGGCCGGACCAGCAGCCGTCCGGGGTGAGCAGGGTGTTGGGCGCGCAAGCGTCGCCGTGGCAGACCACGGGCTTGCCGGGGCCGGGATCGCGGCGGCACGCTCCAGCGCCGCGGTGACGGTGAGCCTCTGATGGCACGGGTGCCAGGATCCGGTCACGTCGCGGCCATGGGCCAGCGGCTGCGGCACAGGGTGAAACTGCCGGGCCCAGGCCAGCCGCCCGGCTTCAGCCGCGAGGTCAAGGCCGCTGCCGGCCGGCGCCCACTTGATGAAGCAGCGCCCGGCGCCTTCGCCGGCGACGAAGGTCAGGCCTCCTGCCTCGTTCGCCCACACTAGCGTCACCGTCCGGTCGCCAGCGACCGCAGCCACGGCCGCAGGCACCGTCTGGTCCGATCCAGTCATTCGACCGCCGGATCTGGTATGCCCGGTCACGTAACTCCGTGGGCATGCCGCGGCCGGTGTTTACGACGCAGAAGACGTGACCGTCGGGATCGGCCAGAACTACGAAGCGGGCGCCATTGGGGTAGGCCCAGTCGACCCGGGTGGCCCCGAGGGATACCAGGCGTTCGACCTCGGCCTGTTGTTCAAGGGCGCTGTCGGTGTGCAGGTCAAAATGCGTCCGGTCGTTCTCGTCCAGCGCGAGCGCGATCGCTGTCGCCGACTGAGGGAGCAGGACGGGTGTGGTGTCCTCGCTGTAGCCGCCATCCTGGTAGGCATACCCGAGTGCCTGGCTCCAGAACTGTGACGCCCGCCGGGCGTCTTTCACGTTGAGCACAAGAGTTCCCATGCGGAGCATTCCTCATTGTCCCGCAATCGGCTAGGTCCTCATCACAGTTCGTAAACCGTGGGCGTGGTGGTGTAGGTGCGCCCAGAGGGTGTGGTCCAGCACATGATGCCTGGCTCCGGCTGATCGAGTGCCCAGCCGGGGGCCTGTTTGCAGCGGTGATGCCGGCGGCAGGCCGGGCCGAGCCCGCATTCGCAGGTGATCCCCGCTGGATAGGCGCGGGTGTGGTCCAGGTCGCAGTGATAGGCCTGGGCGCCGCAGCCGGGCGCGGAACAGGTCGCGGTGCGGGCACGGACGAGGTGCTTGAGCTTGCGGCTGGGGGTGTACCGGTCTTCTTGATGTTTGTGGTCGCAGGTGCCGCGGGCGATGGGGCGGAAAGTGACGTTGAGCCGCCGCAGCAGCCCGGCGAGCTGCGCGGCCTGGCCGGGGCCGGGTCCGTCGCGGGCGCCGCCGGGGCCGGGGTCTGAGCCGGGTGCCCAGGGATGCTGGCCGCGGGCGCAGCCGTGCGCGATCGCGGTGCCGTCCGGGCCGGTCACCGTGACGCACCAGCGGGTGCGGGGGTGGTTGGAGGCGGCCTGGACGAGGCGGCGGGTGTCCTCGGCGTCGGTCAGGCCCCAGGTGCCGGCCTCGCCGGGCGCGTCCGGCCAGCCATCCAGGGCGGCGGCCGGGACGAGGAGGTTGATCAGGGCGGGCAGCGGGGCCAGGCCGCCTGCCGGGGTACCGGGCCCGGCCGGGCCGCGTGGGCTGCCGCCCTCATCATCATCATCATCGTCCCCGCCGCAGCCGCTGGAGCCGCCGTCCCCGCCTGGGTCGCCGTGACCGCCTGGCTGGCCCGACGCGCCGGAGGTGCCGGGGCCGCCGGTGAGGCGGTCCCACGGGCTGCGGCCCTGGGTGCGGTCGACCAGCACCAGCACCCGCAGCTCCCGCAGCGATCCCGGCAGGCCCGCGTTGCGCAGCGCCACCGCCTCGGCGTCGATGAACGCCTTGGAGGCCATCGCCTCCTCGACGCCCAGCTCCCGGCCCGACAAAGACACGTTGCCGGAGGCTTCCCGGCGCGCCTCCACCCGGCGGCCCTTCCGCCGCGCCTCTTCCTTGCGCCGCTTGACCCCCTCGGGATCCAGCTTCATCTCCAGCCGGGCCGCTCGCTTAGCCAGCAGGTCCCGCCGCAGCTCCGGCGCGTTGGCGGCGAGGATCTTGTCGGCTGCCGCGGCGTCAGCGTCGGACAGAAACCTGGTGTAATACCAGATGACATGCGCGCGGTCGCCGTCGATCGTCCCGTTCGCCAGCCCGGTGAACGTGTCCGGGAGCCGGGCGGCCAGCTGGGCGGCCAGGTCCATCCGGTCGGCCGCGGCACCGGGGGTGGTGACCAGCTCAAAGCCAAGCTCCTGGTCGGCGAACTCGCCGGTGCGGCAGCCGCGCGGCACCTTGCGGGCCTTGTCCGCCTCGTACTGGGCGGCGCGGCGGCGGGTGAACTCCGCGACCGCGGCCAGCTCCAGGTACTCCGCCCGGTTCTGCACCCGCCGGGCCGCCGACAGCAGGCCCAGCACCGCATCATCAGACAGCTGGCCGAGATCCTCCGCCGCCTGCTCGGCCAGCGCCGACAGCACCGGGCCCGGCCGCATCGCGTCCGCCGCCTTATGCTGGGCGAACGTCTCCCCGCGCAGCCCGTCCGGGCCGGTCATCGCGGCCAGCTCGGCCAGGTCCGCGTCCCAGGCCTCGCCGAGGCTGACCGTGCACGCCGGGGACACCCACGGCTCAGGTTCCCGTTCCCGGCCCGCCTTGATCTCGGCCAGGTAGCTGGCCATCTCGGCATCCATGTCGAAGTCGTCGTCAGCCCCGTCATGCCCGGGGCCGGGGAACGAGATCTGCGCCACGTGCGGCCCTCCGTCAGGGATGCTCCTCTTCTGCTACGAATACTCTATCACGTAGCACATGATCATCTTGCCATTAGAATGATTTTTTTCAAGATCAATTTCGAACGAAATCCAAGCAGAGGCGAGCCGCTGCGGCGTCGGGAGGAGCATGCCCGGTCGTGGGATGCGCCGGGCCGTTGTCATCGCGCTGCACCCTCGGTCAGCGCCGGCATGGTCGCCTGACTGGTGGCGGTTCTGTGATCGCTGTGAGCGGACACGGCCCGGGGAATGTTAGGAGGCTCTTCTTTCTTGAGTGTGATTGACTCAACCTTAGGAGGGGCTGATGAGCGAAACGCTCACGCTGCCGGTGCTGCCGCTAGACGATGAAGTGGTGCTGCCGGGCATGGTGGTCCCCATCGAGCTTTCGGACACCGAAGTTCGCGGCGCCATCGAAGCCGCGCGGAACAGCCGGGGTCTTGGACGGGGACCAGGGATCCGTTCGGAGGAAAACGCACAGGTACTTCTCGTCCCGAGAATTGGTGAGCGCGGGCTCGCCGCCGTCGGAACGCTGGCGGTCATCGAGCAGGTGGGGCGGATGCCGGGCGGCTCGCCCGGTGCGGTGCTCCGCGGTGTCTCGCGGGTGCGGATCGGGTCGGGGACGACCGGGCCGGGTGCCGCGCTGTGGGTCGAGGGAACCGTGATCCCCGAGACCGGGCAGGGTCCCCGCGCGTCCGAGCTTGCCAAGGAGTACAAGTCCCTCGTCATCGCCACGCTGCAATCGCGTGGCGCGTGGCAGGTTGTGGACATGATCCAGCAGCTCGACGACCCGTCGGCGATCGCCGACCGGGCGGGGTATGCCAGCTACCTGACGGCTGAGCAGAAGCTCACGCTGCTTGAGACCGCCGACCTGGTGGAGCGGCTGGAGCTCGCGATCGGCTGGACCCGCGACCACCTTGCCGAACTCGACGTGGCCGAGTCCATCCGCAAGGACGTCACCGAGGGGATGGAGAAGCAGCAGAAGGAGTTCCTGCTCCGCCAGCAGCTCGCGGCGGTGCGCAAGGAGCTCAATGAGCTGACCGGTGGCGGCAACGGTTCGGAAGAGGACGACTACCGGGCCCGTGTGGAGGCGGCCGACCTGCCGGAGCACGTGCGCGAGGCCGCGCTCAAGGAGGTCGACAAGCTCGAGCGGACTCCGGACGCGTCGCCCGAGACCGGCTGGATCAGGACCTGGCTGGACACGATCCTCGATATCCCGTGGAACGAGCGCACCGAGGACGCCTACGACATCGCGGGCGCCCGGCGCATCCTCGACGAGGACCACACCGGCCTTGACGATGTGAAGGACCGGATCATCGAGTACCTTGCCGTGCGCAAGCGGCGGTCGGACCGCGGCCTGGGCGTGATCGGCGGCCGTCGTTCCGGTGCCGTGCTGGCGCTGGTCGGACCGCCTGGAGTCGGCAAGACCTCGCTCGGCGAATCCGTGGCCCGCGCGATGGGGCGCGAGTTCGTCCGCGTCGCCCTCGGCGGCGTCCGCGACGAGGCGGAGATCCGGGGCCACCGGCGCACCTACGTCGGCGCGCTGCCGGGCCGCATCGTCCGTGCCATCCGTGAGGCCGGCACGATGAACCCGGTCGTGCTGCTCGACGAGGTGGACAAGATCGGCTCGGACTACCGGGGCGACCCGGCGGCCGCGCTGCTCGAGGTCCTCGACCCGGCGCAGAACCACACCTTCCGCGACCACTACCTGGAGGTCGACCTCGACCTGTCCGACGTGGTGTTCCTTGCCACGGCGAACGTGCTCGAGGGGATTCCCGGCCCGCTGCTCGACCGGATGGAGCTGGTCACGCTCGACGGCTACACCGAGGACGAGAAGGTCGCGATCGCCCGTGACCACCTGCTGCCACGGCAGCTGTCGAAGGCAGGGATGTCGGCCGAGGAGGTCACGGTCGACAACGACGCCCTCCGGCTGATCGCGGGGGAGTACACCCGCGAGGCCGGCGTCCGGTCGCTGGAGCGGTCGATCGCGCGCGTGCTCCGCAAGGTCGCGGCGAGCGAGGCGCTCACCCCGGGCACGATCCCGGTCGTGGTGGGGGTCGCGAACCTTCGCGACTACCTCGGGCGGCCGCGGTTCACACCGGAGACCAGCCTGACCGCCGACTCTAGGCGGACGGCGGTGCCCGGTGTCGCTACCGGTCTCGCCGTCACCGGCGCGGGCGGTGACGTCCTCTACATCGAGGCGTCGCTGGCCGATCCGGAGACCGGGGCCACCGGTGTCACGCTCACCGGCCAGCTCGGCGACGTGATGAAGGAGTCGGCGCAGATCGCGCTGTCCTACCTGCGCTCGCACGGCGCGGAGCTGGAGCTGCCGGTCGGCGACCTGAAGGACCGCGGCGTGCACGTGCACGTGCCGGCCGGCGCCGTGCCCAAGGACGGCCCGTCCGCGGGCGTCACGATGACGACGGCGCTGGCGTCGCTGCTGTCCGGGCGGCCGGTGCGGTCCGATGTGGCGATGACCGGCGAGGTCTCGCTCACCGGGCGGGTGCTGCCGATCGGCGGGGTGAAGCAGAAGCTGCTCGCCGCGCACCGCGCAGGCATCACCACGGTGCTGATCCCGCAGCGCAACGAGCCCGACCTGGACGACGTTCCGGCCGAGGTGCTCGCCAAGCTCGACGTGCACCCGGTCAGTGACGTGCGCGAGGTCCTGACGCTGGCGCTCGAGCCGGCGGCCGCCGGGGCGGCCGCCGTCGCGGCCTGACGGCACAGGAAAACAGCCGGGTCTCTTGCCGCAAGGGACCCGGCTGTTTTTGCCTGCTTACCAGATGTGCCAGTGCACTCGGGGGTCCGTTGCGGTGCAGCGGGCCGTCACCAGCTGAGTCCCGTCGGCCGCCGTCATGCTGGGGATCGCCAGGCACACCCCGCCCAGGGCGAGCTCGACGTTCAGGCCCCCGGTCCGGACCACGGCCCACTGCTGGCCCTTCCGGTTCGCGGCCGTGCAGGTCCAGAGCACGACCTTCGTGCCGATCCGCCCCAGGGCGCGGACGGTGACGCACTTGTTGCCGTACACCCGGATCGTGCCGTCGGGCTCGAACGTCCAGTTCTGGATGGGGGTGCCGTTGCACGAGTACATGTCGATGGGGTTGCCGTTGTTGCCCACGCTGTGCAGGTCATCCATGCAATTGCCCGGCACGGAGGCCAGCACTGGCCGCGCGGGGAGCGTCCACTCCTCGTTGCGCTTGATGCGGCAGGTGCCGATCTTGGTGCCCGACCCGGAGGAGGTCAGGCACAGGCCGGAGGCCGGGTTGACGAGTTCGCCCGCGGTGCCCTGCAGCCACATCTCGCGGGTGCTGCCGGTGCACTGCCAGAGTTGCGTCGACTGTCCCGCGGCGCCGCCCTGGCCAGCGATGTCCAGGCAGTGGTTGTGCACCCGGAGGGTGCCATCCGACGCGACCGTCCAGTGCTGAGCGGCGCCTGTCTGGCAATTCGCGACGTTCACCCGGGTGCCGTTGGCGGTGCGGTTTCCCGGGTCGTTCAGGCACTTGCCGTCCAGTGCCAGGTGAATCTGGCCGGCCGGCCCGCCGCCCGCGGACCGGGCCACCAGCGGGAACGTCATCGCGCTGGTGCCGCCATGGGAGTCCGTGGCATGGATGGTCACGTTGTAGGAACCGGCGGTAGTTGGCCATCCGTAGACCAGCGGCGGGTTTGGCCTGAAGCTCAGCCCGCGAGGCAGGCCCGTGGCCAACAGCGTCACGCGGGTTACCGCGCCGAAGGCGTCGGTGTATTTGATCGGCACGTTTACCGCTTGGCCGACCTTCGTCGTGACCTTGCCCGGGTCGGGGATGATGATCGCGTAGCCGACCGACCACTTGATCGGGGCTGTCCCGAAGGAGCCCGTGCTATCGGTCGCGGTCACGGTCGCGGTCACCCCCGCCGTGATCCGCTGGGGCCTGCCGGTGATGACCCCGGTAGTCACATTGATCGAAAGGCCGGCCGGCAGCCCCTTGGCGCTGTATGTCACCTTGGCGGCGCCAGAGTCGGTCGCCGTGACCTTCACGTCAACCGGGACGCCGACCCAGGACCGCTCAACGGCGGGCGCCTTCACCGTGACCTTGCTCCCGGCGGTCCAGTGGAACGTCGCGGTCCCGAGCCGTCCCGTGGTTTCATCGGTCGCGGTTACGGCCACGTCCCCGGTGTAGGCGGCCGTGATCGTCCCCGAGATGAGGCCGGAAGCGGGGTCGATCGACAGCCCGGGCGGCAGGCCTGCCGCGGAAAAGACCAAGAGCTGGAGCGGGTCCGCGTCGTGGGCCGTAATTTGCAGGCTGACCGGCGTCGACAGCGGATCGGTGACCTGGGGGCCCGGGTTGTCCACCGTCACGGGATAGACCTTCGGCAGAGGTGCCGTGACGGCGGCGGAACGCGCTGGCGCTTCCGTTGCCGCGTGCGCGGGTGAACTCCCCACCGCCAGCACGGATCCGCAAAGCGCCACACACGCGGCGGCGGTGAGAACGCGGGCCCGACTGGTCTTCACTGACAAACGCATAAGCATCCCTATGTTGCATGTGACCCAACTGAATCATTCAGTTGCTAAGCGTCTGCTGGGCCGCATTAGTTACAGGCGCGGGACCTGCGTTTATCTCTACACCGCACGTCAGATCCGCGGCCGCCGGTTTACCGGACCGTATCCGTATCGCTGCCCGGCGCTACCAGATGCGCCAGTGGATGCGCGGATCGGTGGCGGTGCAGCGGGCCATGACCAGCTGGGATCCGTCCGGGGCGGTCAGGCTTGGGACGGCTAGGCACATCCCGCCGATGCCGAGCTCGCTGCTCAGGCTGCCGCTCTGCACCACGGCCCAGTGCTGGCCCCTGTTCGCGGCGCTGCAGGTCCAGAGCACGACCTTCGTGCCGACCCGCCCCAGGGTGCGGACGGTGACGCATTTGTTGCCGTACACGCGGATGCTGCCGTCGGGCTCGAACGTCCAGTTCTGGATGGGGGTCCCGTTGCACGAGTACATGTCGATGGGGTTCCCGTTGTTGCCCACGCTGTGGAAGTCATCGAGGCACGTGCCCGCGGATGCGGCCAGGACCGGGCCCGCCGGGAGCGTCCACGCATCGGCCGGCTTGATGCGGCAGGCGCCCATCTTGGTGCCCGACCCGGAGGCGGTCAGGCACAGGCCGGAGGGCGGATTCACGAGCTCGCCAGCGGTGCCCTGAACCCAGATCTCGCGGGGCCCGCGAGTGCACTGCCAGAGCTGGGCCGGCTGCCCGGCGGCGCCGCGCTGTCCGGCGATGTCCAGGCAGTGGTTGTGTACCCGGATGGTGCCATCCGAACCGACGGTCCAGCGCTGGGCCGCACCAGTCTGGCAATTCGAGACGTTCACCCGGCTGCCGTTGCCGGTCCTGTTGCCCGGGTCGGTCAGGCACTTGCCGTTCAGCGCCAGGCGAATCTGGCCGCCCGGACCGTTGGCCGCGAAGCGGACGACCAGCGGGAACGTCATCACGCTGATCCCGCCGAGCGAGTCCTTGGCGTGGATGGTCACGCGGTAGGAGCCGGTGGCGGCCGGCCAGCCGTAGACCAGCGGCGGGTTCGGCCTGAAGAGCAGGCCGCGCGGCAGCCCGGTGGCCGAGAGCGTCACATGGGCACGCTTGCTGGCGATGTCGGTGTCGGTGAGCGACACGTTCAGCGTCTGGCCGATCGTGGCCGTCACCGTGCCCGGGTTGGGGATGACGACCGGATAGCCGACCGACCACTTGATCGCGGCCTTGCCAGCGAACTTCTCGCCATCGGTCGCGGTCACCGTCACAGGTACTGCCCCGGCGGTGATCTTCTGCGGCTTGCCGGAGATGGCCCCGGTCGCCGTGTTGATCGTCAGGCCGGCCGGCAGCCCGGCGGCGGTGTAGATCAGCGTCGCCGTGGGGTCGGAGTCCTTCGCTGTGATCTTCACGCTAACCGGGATGCCGAGCCAGGTCTGCTCCTTGGCGGGCGCGGTCACCGTGACCCGGTTCACGGCCCCGACCGTCCAGGCGATGTCCGCGGTGTCGGTCGCCCCGGTGGGGTCCTTGGCGGTGACGGCAACGGTGTAGGCCGCGGCCTTGGTCGGGGTGCCGCTGATCACGCCGGTGGCCGCGTTGAGCTTGAGCCCCGGCGGCAGACCGGTCGCGCTGTAGGTGAGGGTCTCGGCCGGGTCGGAATCGGTCGCCGTGATGTCTACGGGCGTGATCGGTCTGCCGACGGTCGACGTCTCGGCGGCGGGGGCGGTGACCGTGACTGTGTTTGCCGGGTTTTCCGCGGTCCAGGTTATGGGGGCGGCCGCTGTGGCTCCGGTGCCATCGGTGGCGGTTACGGTGATGGTGCCGGTGAACGGGGCGGTGAATGTCCCGGTGATGGTGGCGGCGGCGGGGCTGCCGACGGGGGGCTGGCTGATGGTCAGGTCGGCCGAGGCTGGCACCCCGGAGAGGCTGAGCGCCAAGGTCTGGGTGGGATCGGAATCCGTCGCCGTGACGTCTACGGCCGTGATCGGCGTGCCGACGGTCGACGTCTCGGCGGCGGGGGCGGTGACCGTGACTGTGTTTGCCGGGTTTTCCGCGGTCCAGGTTATGGGGGCGGTCCCTGTGGCTCCGGTGCCATCGGTGGCGATTACGGTGATGGTGCCGGTGAACGGGGCCGTGAATGTCCCGGTGATGGTGGCGGCGGCGGGGCCGGGCCCGGCGGGCTGGCTGATGGTTAGGTCGGCCGAGGCTGGCACCCCGGAGAGGCTGAGCGCCAAGGTCTGGGTGGCATCGGAATCCGTCGCCGTGACGTCTACGGCCGTGATCGGCGTGCCGACGGTCGACGTCTCGGCGGCGGGGGCGGTGACCGTGACGGTATTCCCCGCCGCGTGCACCGGCGTGGCCGAGGCCGCCAGCGCCGAGCCGAAGAGCAGGACGCAGGCCGTGACCAGGAGAATCCGGATCCGCTTCGTCTTCGTCGACTTACGCATCAACGCCCCCGTCGTCTCATTTGTCACACGCGGCGCGCGGCTCGTGGCTTTTATCTCTACACCGCCGGGGAGTTTGACGGCAATAGATAGACGCCTACGCGAACGTGTGCGTTTACCTAAGCAGCGGTTTACTTAAGCAGAGTGTTCAGGACAGAGTCCGAAGAGTTCCACCGTGTGGTCGACCGACGTGAAGCCGGCCTCGGCGGCGACCTTCTCCGCCCACTGCTCGATGACGCGGCCCTCGACCTCAACGCTGCGGCCGCAGACCCGGCACGTCAGGTGGTGGTGGTGCCCGATGGAGCCGCACTGCCGGTAGAGGATCTCGCCTGACGGGTCGCGGATGGTGTCGACGGCGCCCTGCTCGCTCAGGACCTGCAAGTGGCGGTAGACCGTGGTGAGCCCGACGGTCTCGCCGCGGCGGCGGAGCTCGGCGTGGATCTCCTGGGCGCTGCAGAAGCCCGGGAGGCTGGCCAGCGCGGCGGCGAGCGCCGACGCCTGCCTCGTGCCGCGCACTCGCGTCCCGCGCGGCTGATCCACTGTCACATCTCGCACGGTAGCCGGCCTTCCCTTCCGTGGCCATCGCGAACCGGTTGCTTACTGATAATAGAAACGGTTATCATTAAGAGCGAATCGGGGACGACATGAGGGCGACACGAGGAGAGTCATGACGCGCAACCTTGCCGGGAAACGCCCGGCAGCGGTCTTGCTGCTAGCGGTGGCGGCGGCGATCGCGGCCACGGTCATCGCCGCGTGCTCGAGCGCGAGCGGCGCCAGCACGTCCGGCAAGATCGTCGCGGTCGGCGCCGAGAACGAGTACGCCGACGTCATCCAGCAGGTCGGCGGCAAGTACGTCCAGGCCAGCGCCATCATGAGCAACCCGAACACCGACCCGCACACCTTCGAGGCGTCCATCGCGGTCGCCCGCGAGGTGGGCAACGCCCAGCTCGTCGTCCAGAACGGCGTCGGCTACGACAACTTCATGACCACCATCGAGAACGCCGCGCCCAACTCCGGGCGCAAGGTCATCGACGTCCAGCAGCTCCTCGGCCTGCCGGACAGCACGCCGAACCCGCACCTGTGGTACAACCCGACCACGATGCCCAAGGTGGCGGACGCGATCGCCGCAGACCTCGCCGCGCTCCAGCCATCGCACGCGGCGTACTTCAAGGCCAACGCGAAGGCGTTCATCGCCAGCCTGACACCCTGGACGAACGCGATCGCCAGCTTCAAGGCCGCTTATCCGGGCACCCCGGTCGCCACGACCGAACCGGTGGCCGACTACATGCTGCAAGCGGTAGGCGCGGACAACATGACGCCGTGGACCTTCCAGGCCGACATCATGAACGGCGTGGACCCGTCGCCGCAGAACGTGGCCACCGAGCGGTCCCTGTTCACCCAGCACAAGGTCAAGGTGTTCCTGTACAACCAGCAGGTGACGGACACGCTGACGGAATCGTTCATCACGCTGGCGAGGCAGAACGACGTCCCGGTCGTCGGCGTCTACGAGACGATGCCAGTACCCGGGTACGACTACCAGACCTGGATGCTGACCGAGGTGCGGGACCTGCGCGCGGCGGTCGCCGGCAAGGTCTCGACCGAGCATCTGTGAGGGCCGTGATGACGCAGGAAATGACACAGCACCTGGCGGAACGGACGAGCCTGCTCGAACTCCGCGACATAAGCGTCCGCCTCGGCGGCCGGCCCGTGCTCAGCGACGTCACGTTCACGATCCGCAAGGGCGAGTTCACCGGCCTCATCGGGCCCAACGGGGCCGGCAAGACCACCCTGCTGCGCGTCGTCCTCGGCCTGCAGGAGCCGTCGGGCGGGCAGGTGCTCCTCAACGGCGAGCCGCGCCAGAAGAGCAACAAGCGGAGCATCGGCTACGTGCCGCAGAAGCTCGTCATCGACCCCGACATGCCGCTGCGGGCCCGTGACGTGGTGTCGCTCGGCCTGGACGGCCACCGGCTCGGGTTCACGTTCCCCTCCAAGCAGCGCCGGGAGCTGATCGACAAGACGCTGTGCGACGTCGGCGCGGAGAAGTACGCCGACGCGCGGGTCGGCGAGCTGTCCGGCGGCGAGCAGCAGCGCGTGCTGATCGCGCACGCGCTGATCAGCCAGCCGCGCCTGCTGCTGCTCGACGAGCCGCTGGCGAACTTGGATTTGCGGAGCGAGCAGGAAATCGTGGCGGTGCTCGGCAAGCTCGCCCACGAGCACGAGATCTCGGTCCTGCTGTCCGCGCACGACATGAACCCCCTGCTGGGCGTCATGGACCGGATCGTGTACGTGGCGAACGGGAATGTGGCGACCGGCAGCACCGACGAGGTAGTCACCTCCGAGGGGCTCACCAGGCTATACGGCCACCACGTCGACGTCGTCCGGGTGCACAACCGGGTCCTGGTGGTAGCGGGCGAATAATGCACTACCTCTTCGAACCCGGCCTCCTGACCTCCGGGCCCGTCCGGACCGCGCTGCTGATCGGCGCCGTGGTGGCGATCACCTCGGGCGTCATCGGCGTGTTCACGGTGATCCGCGGCCAGAGCTTCGCCGGGCACTCCCTCGCCGACGTCGCGACGACCGGCGGGGCCGGCGCCTTTCTTGTCGGCCTCAACCAGTTCTGGGGGTTCCTCGCCGCCGGGGTCGCCGCCGCGGGCCTGATGGAGGCGATCGGCGTGCAGCGGCGGCGGGGCCGGGACGTCGCGACCGGCGTGGTGCTGGGCGCCGCGCTCGGCGCGGCCGCGCTCTTCCTCTACCTGGGGACGCTCCAGACGTCGACGACGGGCGCGTCGTTCACGATCTTGTTCGGCTCTATCTTCGTGGTGAGCCCGGACACCGTGCCCGCGCTCGTCGCCTCCGGTGTCATCGCCATCGTCACCGTGAGCCTGCTCACCCGGGTGCTGCTGCTCACCTCGCTGTCCCCGGACCTGGCCAGGGGCCGCGGCGTCAACGTCCGGCTGGTCGGCGCCGTCTACCTGATCGCGCTGGCCATCTCCGTGTCGCTGGCCGCCGTCGCCATCGGCGCGGTGCTGTCCACCGCGCTGCTGATCGGCCCGTCCGCGACGGCGCTTCGCGTCACCAAGAGCCCGGTCCGCGCCATGGCCGCCGCGGCGGCCACCGGGCTCGCGGCCACCTGGCTCGGCATCTTGTTCTCCTACGACTCCTACTACTGGCCGCCCTACGGGCACGGCTGGCCGGTCAGCTTCTTCGTGGTCGCGTTCGTCCTCGTCGGCTACCTGCTCACGTACGCGAGAAGGCCGCGCCGCCTGGCCCCCCGCTCACCGCACGAGGGGGCCGAATGTTCTCCGGCCTGATGATGAACACCTGGATCACCGCGAGCATCGTCGCCGTCATCGCGGGGATCACCGGCTTCTTCGCGGTGCTGCGCGGTTCGACGTTCGCCGCGCACGCGATCCCGAACGGCGCCTTCGCCGGCGCCGCCGGCGCCAGCCTGATCGGCATCAACGTGATCTGGGGCCTGGCGGTGTTCGCGGTCGGCGGGGCGCTGGGCATCGGCGCGCTCGGCCGCAAGGCCAGGCACGACGTGGTGACGGCGCTCGCGCTTGTCCTCATGCTCGGCCTCGGCGCGCTGTTCGTGAGCATGAGCAGCCAGTACGCCGAGGAGACGTACTCGCTGCTGTTCGGGGAGGTGTTCGGGATCAGCCGGGGGGAGGTGCTGCCGATCGCGGGCCTTGGCATCGCCGCCGGGGCGGCGATCGTGCTGGCCTTCCGGCCGCTCATGCTCACCTCCGCGCTGCCCGAGGTCGCCGACGCCCGCGGCGTGTCGACCCGCAAGGCCGAGCTGTACTTCCTGGTCGTGATGGCGCTCGCCACGTCCATGACCATTCCGGTCGTCGGCGCGCTGCTGATGTTCAGCCTGATGATCGGGCCGGCCGCGGCCGCGCGCTCGGTCACCGCGCGGCCCGGCGTCGCGATGGCCCTGTCGGTCACGATCGCCCTCGCCACCGTCTGGCTGTCCATCGCGCTGTCCTACCGCACCAACTGGCCCCTCGGCTTCTTCGTCGGCGTCGCCGGAGCGGTCTTCTACCTGATCGCCCAGGTGCGCAGATTATCGTCACAGGAACCACCCAGAACCGTCGCGCGTCATAAAGACATGAGGCGAATTGTCGCCGCGGCAGCGCTTGTCCTCCTGGCGGCAGCGGGCTGCGCCGCCACTACGAGCGGCGCGCCGCCGCAATCCATGCAGCCGACCGCGGGATTCGCCGGGTACAAGTGGTCTGTCGTCGCCATTGACCACGCCGGAAAGGACACGCCCGTCCCGCCGATGTACGCGGTCTACCTGCAGTTCACGTCGGCTGGGCAGTTCGGCGCCAACGACTCGATCAACTACCACAGCGGGACCTACCGCCAGACCGATGGCGGCTTCACGACCAATGACGTCATCAGCTCGCTGGCCGGGTACATGGGCAATAACCCGGTGGTCCTGGCGGCGCAGAGCGCGATCGCGGGTTTCGGCGACGGAACCCATGCCACCGCCACGGTGACCGGGAACAGGCTCGCGGCCACGATCGCCGGTTACACGCTCATCTGCCGGCGCGACGGCATGCAGGCTGACTTCCCGCCGGCCACGCCGACCTGAGTTGTCGGGGCCGGCAGTCGCCCGCTTCCGTTCGGAATAAAGAATGGTTTTATGAACCGGCTGAAGACAGCGACCAGTCCCTATCTGCTGCAGCACGCCGACAACCCGGTCGACTGGTGGCCGTGGAGCGACGAGGCGTTCGCGGAGGCGCGGCGGCGGGACGTGCCGGTGATGCTGTCGGTCGGGTACGCGGCGTGCCACTGGTGCCACGTGATGGCGCACGAGTCGTTCGAGGACCCGGCGACGGCCGCCGTCGTCAACGACAACGTCGTCGCGATCAAGGTGGACCGCGAGGAGCGGCCCGACATCGACGCCGTCTACATGGCCGCGACCCAGGCGATGACCGGCCAGGGGGGCTGGCCGATGACCGTCTTCATGACGCCCGACGGCGATCCCTTCTACTGCGGCACGTACTTCCCCCGCGCGCAGTTCACGAGGCTGGTGGCTGCGGTGGCCCGTGCCTGGCAGCAGGATAGGAAAGAAGTAAACAATCAGGCGGAACGCATCTCGCTGGCTCTGGCGGAGAATGCCTCGGCCCTGTCCGGGCTGGGCGCCGAGGCGGGCGGTCTCGCCCTGGCGGAGGTCACGTCCGAGGCGGTGGCCGGGCTGGCGGACAGCTTCGACCAGGCGAACGGCGGCTTCGGCGGGGCGCCCAAGTTCCCGGCGTCGATGGTGCTCGAGTTCCTGCTGCGGCACCACGCCCGCACCGGGTCGGCCGGCGCCTTGTCGCTGGCCGAGCGGACCTGCGCGGCGATGGCGCGCGGCGGCATCTACGACCAGCTCGGCGGCGGGTTCGCCCGGTACAGCGTGGACGCGGCCTGGGTGGTGCCGCACTTCGAGAAGATGCTGTACGACAACGCGCTGCTCGCCCGCGTCTACGCGCACCTGTGGGTGTGCACCGGATCCGCGCTGGCGCGCCGGGTCGCCGAGGAGACCTGCGACTTCATGCTGCGGGAGCTGCGGACGGCCGACGGCGGGTTCGCCGCGTCGCTGGACGCCGACAGCGACGGTGCCGAGGGCGCGTTCTACGTGTGGACGCCTGACCAGCTCCGCGAGGTGCTCGGGAAGGAGGACGCGGCGTTCGCCGCCGAGGTGTTCGGCGTGACGAGGGCAGGCACGTTCGAGCAAGGCGCCTCGGTGCTGCAGCGGCGCGCGGACCCGGCCGATCACGAGCGGCTGGACCGGATCCGCGGGGAACTGCTGGCCGCCAGGGAAGGGCGGCCCCGCCCCGCGCGCGACGACAAGGTCGTGGCCGCGTGGAACGGCATGGCGATCGCCGCGTTCGCCGAGGCCGGGCTGCTCTTCGACCGGCCCGACTTCAGCGCCGCGGCGGGGGACGCCGCTGAGCTGCTGGCGAGTGTGCATATCGGGGACGGGCGGATCGCGCGGACGTCGCGGGACGGGCTGGCGGGGCCGAGCGCCGGGCTGCTCGAGGACTACGCCTGCGTGGCGTCGGGGCTGCTCGTGCTCTACGGGATGACCGGTGCCGAGCGGTGGGCGCGGGTCGCCGGGTCGCTGCTCGACACCGTGCTGGCCGGGTTCGGCGACGACGCTGGCGGCTTCTACGACACGGCGGCCGACGGCGAGCGGCTGATCTTCCGGCCCGCCGACCCCGCCGACGGCGCCACCCCGTCGGGCGCGTTCGCCGCGGCGGACGCGCTGCTCAGCTACGGCGCGCTCAGCGGCTCCGCGCGGCACAGGGACGCCGCGGTCGCCGCGCTGCGCGTGCTGCCGCCGATCGCGTCCCGCTACCCGCGGGCCGGGGGGACGGGCCTTTCCGTCGCCGAGGCGCTGCTGACCGGTCCCGCCGAGATCGCGATCGTCGGCCCGGGCGACGACACGCGCACCCTCGACCTGATTCGCGCCGGGCTGCACGCCGCACCGCCCGGCGCGGTGTTCGCGCTCGGCCCGGGGACGGGCGAGCCGGCGGTGCCGCTGCTGGCCGGGCGCGTACTCGTCCTGGGCGGCCCGTCGGCGTACGTATGCCGCGGATTCACCTGCCAGGCCCCGGTTACCAGCACAAGTGCGTTGCGTGAAGCTTTGCTGCCCGACTGGACGAATGACCGATAATTACGGCATTGTTGGGTCTGTGCACCTGACCGATGGGGGCCCGCGCCTGCGGCGTGCGATCAGGCGCGTCGCGTCGCGGCGCCTCCTGCCCGTAACCGTCGCCGCGGTAGCGGCGCTCGGCACCCTCGCCGGGGTGCTGGTCGCGGTGCTCAGCAGCGCGCCGCGCGGCGGGCTGGCCTCCGCTCCCGGTTCGGTGCCTTTCGCGTCCGGCCTGCCCAAGGTCCGGCCGACCACCGGCGACTCGCCGGTCCTGCCGGGGCTGACCCTGGGAGTGGGCGCGCACCTCCTGCCGGGCTCGGCCGTGCCGGCCGCCCGGCTGACCGCGGCGCACCCGCCCGCGGTGGCCCCGCTGCGCCGCACGCTCCAGGCTGACCTGCTCGTCGTGGCTCCGTTCTCCCTGTCGGCGAGGTTCGCGGCCGCGGTGTCCCGGCTGCCCGGAGTCACCGCCAGCGAGCGGATCGAGGCGGTGCGGATGCGGATCAACGGGTCGTACACGTCGGTCCTCGGGGTCGACCCGTCGGTGTTCCGGACGTTCG
Organism: uncultured Actinomycetota bacterium; assembly: GCA_963771985.1. Classification (GTDB taxonomy): domain Bacteria; phylum Actinomycetota; class Actinomycetes; order Streptosporangiales; family Streptosporangiaceae; genus Trebonia. Next base: position 144,666 of record CAVYVO010000018.1, read on the forward strand.
CCGCGCGGCCGACCGGTGCCTCGGACGCCGTGTGGCAGGGCGTGGCGGGCGGTGGGATCGCCGTCTCCTACACGATGGGCAAGCTGGACAAGCTCCCGCTGGGCGGCACCGTCGTGGCCATCGGGCGCAGCACACGGCGGCTGCGCGTCGTGGCGTTCGGCACGATGGGCATCGGCGGCGTGAACGCGGTGGTCTCCGACGCGGTCGCCCGTTCGCTGGGCGCGCCGTCCGGCAACGCGATCGTGATCAGCACCGATAGCAGCGACTTCACCGCCGTCGCGGCCGCCGTCGGGCGGCTGGCTCCGAAGGGGGCCAGCGTCGAGCAGCTGGTTTCGCTGGTCAGCGTCGCCTCGGACGGCGGCGCGACCGAGGTGAACGGCACGGGCATGGCGGGTGCCGGGTCCGCCACGGGAGGCGGCGTCCCCGCCGCCCAGCTCGACACCGTGTTGCGTGCGGCGATGAGCCGCCAGGGGATGCCGTACGTCTGGGGTGGGGACGGTCCCACGACGTTCGACTGCTCCGGCCTCGTCCAGTGGTCGTTCGCGCAGGCCGGCATCACGATGCCGCGCGTCGCCGCCGACCAGGCCCTGGCCGGCCCGGCCGTGCCGGTCAGCCAACTCCAGCCGGGCGACCTGCTCTTCTACCACACCGATCCCACTGACCCCACATACATCTCGCACGTAGCGATGTACCTGGGGAACGGCTGGATGATCCAGGCGCCTGAGCCGGGCAAGGACGTCGAGGTCGTGCCCGCCGATTTCGGCGCGGAGTTCGCGGGCGCCATCCGCGTGAACGTGGCCCAGGCCGCCGCGGTAGCCGCCCAGGTCGCCTAGGGCCGCATCCGGTATCCTGCCGCAGGTTGACCGCGTCCGCTGTGGGCGTAATCATGATTACATGAGTACACGGCAGGCGGCCGATGACCGTGAGAGTGACAGCATGACAGGCGGCGGGATCGGCGAGGAGGTGCGGGGCTGGTTCGCTGGGCGGTTGCCCGGCGACTGGTTCAGCGAGCCTGCTGAGGTGGTGGTCGACCGGGAGGAGATCACCGTCGTCGGGACGCTTCCCGAGCCGGAGGCGGGCAGGGGAGGCGCCGAAGCCGAGCGGGCCGCGGCTGCCGATGACCGGATCAAGCGGTTCCGCGAGGACACCCGCGCGCGGCGCATCGAGATCGCGCGCGAAGCCGAGCACCGGTTCCGGCGCAAAGTCGCGTGGGGAGCGCGCTGCGACGGGCGCGGTGAGATGTTCACCACACTGTCCGTACCGGTGATGACCCGGCTGCGGCAGTCCGAGCGGCGCGTGCTCGACACCTTGGTGGACGCCGGGGTCGCCCGCAGCCGCAGCGACGCGCTCGCGTGGTGCGTCCGGCTCACCGGTGAGCATGCCGACGCCTGGCTGACCGAGTTGCGCGACGCGCTGCGCCGTGTCGAGGAGGTGCGAGCCCAGGGCCCGACCGGAGGCGGTTCCTGACGCCGGATGACGCCCGGGTAAACCCTGGCTGACTCCTCGCTGAGCGCGGCCCCTGAGTGGCCACCCGGAGTTCTCCCAGTCGGATACGGTGACTAGGGATGATCAACGTGGTGAGCTCGGGCGCGGGAAACTGCGAGGAAGGTCGGTTCATGGGATTTCGCGACCTGGCGTACCGGCTGTACGAGCGCAGGCTCGAAGCCTCCCTGTCAGGTAAGGCGATACCGCGGCACGTCGGCGTGATGTGCGACGGCAACCGGCGCTGGGCGAGGTCGGCCGGCCACACCGATGTCAGCAAGGGCCACCGCAAGGGCGCTGACAAGATCTTCGAGCTGCTGCAGTGGTGCAAGCAGTCCGGCGTCGAAGTGGTCACGCTGTGGCTGCTGTCCACGGACAACCTCACCCGCCCCAGGCAGGAGCTCGACCCGCTGCTGTCCATCATCGAGGACACGGTGAACGGCCTGGTGGAGGAGGGCTGGCACCTGAACCCCATGGGCGCGCTCGACCTGCTGCCAGACCACACCGCGCGCACTCTCAAGCACGCGGCCGAGGTCACCAGCCACAACCCCGGCCTGCTCGTCAACGTCGCGGTCGGCTACGGAGGGCGCCGGGAGATCGCCAACGCCGTCCGGTCGATGCTCATCGACCACGCGAGCAAGGGCACGACGATCGAGCAGCTTGCCGAGGTGCTCGACGTGGAGCACATCGCCGAGCACCTGTACACGGCGGGCCAGCCGGACCCGGACCTGGTGATCCGTACCAGCGGCGAGCAGCGGCTCGGCGGGTTCCTGCTGTGGCAGTCCACGCACTCGGAGTTCTACTTCTGCGACGCATATTGGCCCGCTTTCCGCAAAGTGGACTTTTTGCGGGCGCTTCGCTCATATTCCGAACGTAACCGTAGGTTTGGCGCATAACCTGCTGAGATATCGCGGCTGGGTACTTTATCCCGATCGCGATCGCGGGTACCTTCATAAGTGGCGGGCGGCTCTCCAGGTCGCCCCCGCGGGAGGCCCCCTGACGTCTCGTTGTGCGACGCGAGGGCCGGCGCGGCCCTCGATGGCGGGCAGCCCCGGTCCATCCGACACGTCACCCCGGAGGACCCGGGGAAGGCGTGTCCTGTCCGCGGCGCCGGCCCCAGCGCCGGCCGCCCAGGGGAGTATGCGTGGCCAACTCTGTGCACCGTACCTACGTCCTCGACACGAGCGTCTTGCTCGCCGACCCGGCCGCTTTCACGAGATTCGACGAACATCACGTCGTACTGCCGGTCGTGGTCATCACCGAGCTTGAGGCGAAGCGTCATCATCCTGAGCTGGGGTATTTCGCCCGCCAGGCCCTCCGGTACCTCGACGACCTCCGGGTCAGGCACGGGCGCCTGGACACTGAGCTTCCGATCGGAGAACTCGGCGGCACCGCGCGGGTAGAGCTCAACCACATCGACGCGCAGGTCCTCCCGGCCGGGTTCCGGCTCGGGGACAACGACACGCGGATCCTGTCGGTAGCGCGCAGCCTCGCCGACGAAGGTCACGATGTGGTCCTGGTCAGCAAGGACCTGCCGATGCGTGTCAAGGCGGCGTCCATTGGCCTCGAGGCTCAAGAGTACCGGGCCGAGCTTCCAGTCGACTCCGGCTGGACGGGCATGGCGGAGCTCTCCGTCACCAGCGGCGAAGTAGAGGAACTGTACGAGCACGGCGTGCTTGACTGCGAGGTCGCGCGCGACTACCCCTGCCACACCGGCCTGGTGCTGCACACCGGCAGCGCCAGCGCCCTCGCCCGGGTCCGCCCGGACAAGAAGATCCAGCTGGTGCGCGGTGACCGGGAGGCATTCGGCCTGCACGGGCGCTCCGCCGAGCAGCGTATCGCCCTCGACCTGCTCCTCGATCCCGAGATCGGCATCGTGTCGCTCGGCGGCCGCGCCGGGACCGGCAAGTCGGCCCTCGCGCTCTGCGCCGGCCTTGAGGCGGTCATGGAACGCCGCCAGCACCGCAAGGTCATCGTCTTCCGCCCGCTGTACGCCGTCGGCGGCCAGGAACTCGGCTACCTGCCCGGGTCCGAGGCGGACAAGATGAACCCGTGGGCGCAGGCGGTCTACGACACCCTGTCCGCGGTCACCACCCAGGACGTGATCGACGAGGTGCTCGCCCGCGACATGTTCGAGGTGCTGCCGCTGACGCACATCCGCGGCCGGTCGCTGCACGACGCGTTCGTGATCGTGGACGAGGCGCAGTCGCTGGAGCGCGGCGTGCTGCTCACCGTCCTCTCCCGGATCGGCACCGACTCCCGCGTGGTGCTCACGCACGACATCGCGCAGCGCGACAACCTGCGCGTCGGCCGCCACGACGGCGTGGTCGCGGTCATCGAGAAGCTGAAGGGCCACCCGCTCTTCGCCCACGTGACGCTGACCCGCTCCGAGCGGTCCGCGATCGCCGCGCTCGTTACGGACCTCCTGGAGGACACCGCCCTCTAAGACGGACCCGTACTACCGCTTGCCCGCTAGCCAGTGGCCGCTGGCCAGTGGGCAAGCGGGTCGATTGCGCAGTCGACCAGGCTAGAGCGGGTCGATTGCGCGATCGGCCTGTCGGCCGGCGGGGTTCTTCTCGGATTGGGAGACAATTCTGGCCTCGGTTGTCAACTCAGGTTGGCAGCAGCGGAACGCGCTCTGCTGACTTGCGGGGGATGAGCCCCGCGCCCCGGTAAATTAGCGGTGTGTCCACGACGACCACGCTTCCGGCCGTCTCGGTAGTGATGCCGGTCCGTAACGAGGAAAAGCACCTGGCCGATTCGGTGGCGCGGGTGCTCGAGCAGGATTACCCGGGCGGGTTTGAGCTGGTGCTCGCCATCGGCCCCTCCCGGGACCGGACCGAGCAGATCGCCCGCGCGCTGGCGGCCAACGACAGCCGGATCACGGTCGTCCCGAACCCGTCGGGGAAGATCGCCTCGGCGATGAACGCCGCCATCAAGGCGGCGCGCCACGGCGTGATCACCCGGATCGACGGGCATGCCATGCTGCCCGACGGTTACCTGGGGACGGCGGTCCGCACGCTGCTCGAGACGGGCGCCGCGGACGTCGGTGGCGTGATGGCCGCCGAAGGCGTCACCCCGTTCCAGCGGGCGGTCGCCTGGGCGATGACCTCGCCCGCCGGGGTCGGCGCGGCCGCCAACCACACCGGCGGCGAGGCCGGCCCCGCCAACACCGTCTACCTCGGGGTATACCGCAGGGAGGCGATCGAGCGGGCGGGCGGCTACGACGAGACCATGATCGTGGCCGAAGACTGGGAGCTGAACTACCGCATCCGGGCCGGCGGCGGGCTGATCTGGTTCACACCGGAACTGCGGGTCATCTACCGGCCGCGGGCCAACCTGCGGACCCTCGCGAGGCAGCATTTCCGGTACGGGCGCTGGCGCCGGGTCGTCGCGCGCCGGTACCCCGAAACGGTCAACAGGCGCTACCTCGCGGCGCCGGCCGCCACCGCGCTGAACGCCGTCGGCTGCGTCCTCGGGATCATCGGGCTCGCCGGTATCGCTGGAGAGGCGCCACCTTCCGTTCGGTATATGGCTTTTGGTTTTGCTATTCCTCTTGTCTACCTGGCCGGAATCACGGCGGTGGCGGGGGTGTCCGCGCGCGACGTGCCGTTCGCGGTGCGGGCGCGGATACCGCTCGTGCTGGCCACGATGCACATGTGCTGGGGGGCCGGCTACCTGAGCAGCCCGCGCAGGCTCGCGTCGGCGCAGCCAGCAGGTCGATTGCGCAATCGACCACAATAGAGCAGGTCGATTGCGCAATTGGCCTGCTCCAAATGCGGCGGCCGACCCCGCAGCCCCGGCATAAGATGCGGGAATGGGCTTCGATCTGGGTGCTGAACTCACGGCTGTCCGCGGTCAGGGATACGACCTGCACAGCCGGTACCTCAACCCGCAGCTACCCCGCACGCTGCACACCATCGGCTTCGACAAGAACTACGAGCGGGGCGAGGGCGCCTACCTGTATGACACGGACGGCAACGCTTACGCCGATTTCCTCGCCGGGTTCGGCGTGTTCGCGGCGGGCCGCAACCATCCGGTGATCAAGAAGGCGCTGCACGACGCGCTGGATATGGATTTCGCCGCGTGGACCCAGTTCGACTGCCAGCCGATCGCCGGGCTGCTCGCGCAGCGGCTGCTTGCCAAGGCGCCAGGGCTCGACCGGGTGTTCTTCTGCAACAGCGGCACCGAGGCCGTCGAGTCCGCGCTGAAGTTCGCGCGGCACGCGACCGGGCGCGGCCGGATCGTCTACGCCCGCCACGCGTTCCACGGGCTGACCATGGGATCGCTGTCGGTGAACGGCGCGGAGGAGTTCCGCAAAGGCTTCGGGCCGCTGCTGCCGGACACGCAGATCCCGCTCGGCGACCTCGGCGCGCTGGAAGCGGAACTGCGGCGGGGCGACGTGGCGGCGATGATCATCGAGCCGGTGCAGGGGCATGGCGTGATGATGCCGGCGCCGGGCTTCCTCGGCGAGGCGGCCGCGCTGCTGCATTCCCGCGGCGCGCTGCTGATCTGCGACGAGGTGCAGGCCGGGTTCGGGCGGACCGGGAAGTTCTTCTCCTATCAGCACGAGGACGTCCGGCCGGACATCGTCACGGTCGCCAAGGCGCTGTCCGGCGGGTACGTCCCGGTCGGGGCGATGCTCGCGACGGAGAAGGTGTTCGGCTCGGTCTACTCCTCGATGGACCGGGTGATGGTGCACAGCACCACGTTCAAGGCCGGGCCGCTGGCGATGGCCGCCGGGCTGGCGACGCTCGCCGTCATCGAGGACGAGGGCCTGGTCGAGAACGCCGCCCGGGTCGGCGACTCGCTGCGCTCGGGCCTCGACGCGCTGGCCGAGCGGTTCGACCTCGTCGCCGACGTGCGCGGCCGCGGGCTGATGATCGGCATCGAGTTCGGTCGGCCGTCCGGGATGAAGGCACGCGCTGGCTGGGCGATGCTGCAGAAGGCGCGGGTCGGGCTGTTCGCGCAGATGGTCGTCGTCGCGCTCTTCCAGCGGCACCGCATCCTCACCCAGGTGTCCGGCGACCACATGGAAGTGATCAAGCTGATCCCGCCGCTGGTTATCGGCGACGCCGAAGTGAAGCTGTTCACCGAAGCCCTGGGCGACGTGCTGGAGGACGCTAGCAAGGGGTCGGGGCTGATGTGGGACTTCGGGCGGACGCTGATCAAGCAGGCTGTCCGGTCTTAGGCCCTACGGCTCCCCGCTGCCTAGTAGGGCTTCGGCCACTGCTAGGTCGCCGGAGTAGGTCACCTTGATGTTGCGTTCGCTGCCCTTGACGATGTGGACCGGGACGTCGGGGAGGTAGCGGAGGACTACGCCGCAGTCGTCGGTGGGGGTGAAGGCCGGGTCCTTGGCGGCTAGTTCGTGTGCCTTGGCGATGACCGACAAGCGGAAGCATTGCGGGGTCTGGCAGCGGAGCAGGGTTTCCCGCGGGGGGACGTGGGACATTACGCCGTCTTCGGCGATCACGATCGTGTCTGAGGTGGGGACGGCGGTGCCGGCGGCGTCGTGGGTGCGCACAGCGGTCACGCAGGCGGCGATTATCTGCTGGGTGACCAGGGGGCGGGCGGCGTCGTGGAGGAGGACGCCGGTGGTTTCCGGCGGGTATCTCGCGGTCAGGTAGGCGAGGGCGTTGCGGACCGAGTCGGAGCGGGTGACGCCGCCGGCAATGATGGCGCTGACCTGGTCCCCGACCAGCTTGGCCGCCTCGTCGGCGTATCCGGGCGGCATGACGAGCAGCACCTCGTCGACGGCGGGCGCGGCGGCGAACGCCGCCACGCAGTGCTCGACCAGTGTTTTTCCGCCAAGGGTGAGCAGCTGCTTGGGCATCGCCGCGCCAAACCGGTTGCCTGCGCCGCCGCCTAGCACCACTGCCACCGTCCGTGTCACCGTCACAGGGGGACTTTACTCGCCGTCTGTGGGCGTGGTTATCAACAACGATCTTGGGCAGGTCAGTACGCTGGTAAAACGGCGTGCACAGCTGCAAGGGGGTTGCGGATGGCGGCGGAAGAGGTGGCCGCGGGCCAGCGTGCCGCCGTCGTGGCCACCGACCCCGTCGCCAGAGACGTCGCACGCTGGGCCAGTTCGCGCCGAGTGAAGCCCGTCGCCATGTCGTCGTTCGCCGTGGGCTTCGGGGCGATCGCCGCGGTCTGGCTGACCGGGATATCGGTCCGCGCCGAGGCGACGGCCTGCGTGGCGCTGCTCGCGGCCTTCGTCGCCGGCCGCGCCGGCCGCCTGATGGCCGGCCCCCAGGTGGCCCCGGCCACCGACTGGGGACAAGGGGCCTGCGCGGTCCTCACCGAGCTGGTGGTGTACGCCGGGATCGCGGGCGGCGCGAGCGCCAACGCCGCGATCACGGGCGGCACCGGACTGACCGGTCCCGTGGGGGAGCAGCTCCGCGGGACGTTCCTGGCCAGGCTGGGCGGGCCGGGGGACGCCGGTGTCTGGCGGCTCGCGGTCGCGGCGACGATCGCGATCGCGATCGTGCACATGGCCGACCTGTGCCGGCCCGCCGCGTCGGCGCAGGGGCCGCGGTCGCGACGGTTCCAGACGCTCGTCGTGACGCCTGGCGACGAGCGGTTGCTGCTGATCGGTGCCGCGGTCCTGATAGGGGGTGCCCGCACGACGTTCCTGCTGCTGCTCGTGCTCGCCGTGCTCGCCCTTGGCGCCATAGCCGCCCGCCGGCCCGCTGCCCGGCCGCGGCAGCTCGCCGGGTACCGGGACGACGGCCCGCTGTCGGTCTGGATCGGTCATTTCGTGGCGGGCCGGCTCCCGCCGCTGCCGCCGCTGCTCGTCGGGCTGCTGGTGACCGGCGTCCTGGCGGGGCTCGGCCTGCAGCACCTGCCGGGCATCCTGGTGTTCGCCCCCGTCGAGGCGATGCTGCTCGCCGCGCTCGGGTCCTGGCATCCGCACGACCGCAAGCACGACTGGCTGGCGCCGCCGCTGCTGCTGGCCGGCGAGTGCGTGTTCCTCGCCGCGGCCGGGATCGCCGGACGGGTCTGGCCCCCGGCGCTGCTCGCGCTGCTCGCCGCCGTCGCGCTGCGTCACCTGGAGCTGGCTTACTGGTCGAAGCACCTGCTCAGGCCGGGCGCGGACCGGCGCGGCCTGGGCTGGGATGGCCGGATGATCGTCGCGGGCGTCGCCGCCGCCGCGGGAATCGTGCCGATGATCTACCCGTTGCTGGCGCTGTACCTGTGGGGGCTGCTGGCGTGGGACTGGATAGCCGTCTGGTCAGCTTGACATTCCTCCGTCCACCGCGAGGGTCGCCCCGGTCATGAACGAGCTGTCGTCGCTGGCCAGGAACAGCATGGCGCGCGCGATCTCGTCCGGCGTGGCGTGCCTGGCCAGCGGGATCATCTGATCGAAGATCGCCGTCGCCTTATCGCGGTCGGCGCCGGTGGCGACGACCTCGATGCGGTGCTGGAACTCATTGTCCACCGGCCCCGGGTGGATCGTGTTGACCCGGATGCCGCGCGGCGCCAGCTCGCTGGCAAGGGTCCGCATCAGCCCGACCTGGGCGTGCTTGGCGGTCGAGTAGCCGGGGATGTGGGGCGCGGCGGTAAGGCCCACCACGCTGGAGGTGATGATCACGCTGGCGCCTGCCGACAAGTGCGGCACGGCGTGTTTGCACAGCAGGAACGCGCCGCGCACGTGTACCGCCAGCGTCTGGTCGAACGCCTCCTCGGGGTAGTCGGCGATCGGCGCGGTCGCGCCGCTGATCCCGGCGTTGGCGATCACGACATCCAGCCGCCCGAACTGGCCCACCGCCGCGTCCACGGCGGACTTCACCTGCGCCGAGTCGGTCACGTCGGTCACCGCCCACGCCGCGGCGCCGTTGCCGAGCTCGGCCGCGCCCGCCTTGAGGTCCGGTTCGGAGATCCCCGCCAGGAAGACCCTGGCCCCTTCCGCCGCGAACACGCGGGCGGTCGCCATCCCGATGCTTCCCTCGCCGCCGGTGATGATCGCGGCCTTGCCGTCAAGTCGCCCCATGGCACCATGCTGGCAGAGCAGTGAGCTAGCCCGTGATACCAGTACGGGTAGGATCACGAAATTATGGGTCGCGTGCGCCTGGGTACGGGATGGCAGTCGCCGGCCGCCATGCCGCGCCGCTGGCTTGCCGGCGGCTTCGCCGTTTCCGCGGTCTTCGCCGCGCTGGTCGCGATCTTCAGCTCCGATTCGGTGCACCAGCTCTGGGGCGCGATGGCCGCCTGCGGGTACGGGCTCGCCTTGGTGGCGCCGCTCGTGTGGCGAACCCGCGGCTCCGATCTGGCGGTCGCGCTCGCGTTCTGCGGGGCGCTCGTGGTCCCGCTCGCCTGGATGGCGACCCACGCGCTCGAGCAGCCCGAGGTCGCGGTGGTCGCGAGGTCCGGCGCGACGCTTATCCACCAGGGCAGCCCGTACACGAATCCCGCTGTGCTCGCGGGGACCACGGACCCGAACGCCTACAACCCATACCTGCCGGTCATGGCCCTATTCGGGGTGCCGCGCGCGCTGTTTGGCGACGGCGCGCTGACCGATCCGCGGATCTGGTTCGGCGTGGTCTTCCTCGTCGTGTTCTGGCTGGCGCTGCGCGCAGGGGGCGCGCGGGATCCGCTCCGCTGGGCGTTCCTGGTCGCGGGCAGCCCGGTGATCGCCTTCGAGCTCGCCGTCGGCGGCACCGACGTGCCGATGGTCGCCTTCCTGTGCCTTGGTTTCGGGTTCCTGTGGCAACGCAGACCCGTCATGGCCGGGCTGGCGCTCGGGGTCGGCGCGTCGATGAAGGCGACCGCCTGGCCGGCCGTGCTGGTCGTGATCGCGTTGCTCGCCGCCAGGGACGGCAAGCGGGCGGTGCGCTCGTTCACGCTGACCGCGGTCGCCGTGGTCGCCGTCTGCGTCGGCCCGTTCGTCATCGCTCATCCCAGGGCGCTGGTGGAGAACACCATCATGTTCCCGCTCGGGCTGGCCAGCGTCACCTCGCAGGCGTCCAGCCCGCTGCCCGGCCACATCATCGCCGGGACGGGGCACGTGGGGCACGCGATCGTCGTGGTGCTGCTGGCGGCGGCCGGCCTCGCGGTCGCCGTCTCGCTGGTCGTCCGGCCGCCGCGGTCGGTACCGCGCGCGGTCACGCTGCTCGCCGGGGCGATGACCCTCATGTTCGTGCTCGCCCCGTCTACCCGGTTCGGCTACTTCATCTACCCGGCGACGCTCGCGATCTGGCTGCTCGCCGTGCTGGCCGGCCAGTGCGTGCCAGACGACCCGGCTACGCCAGATCCCGATGCTCCGCCTGCCAACTCGCGTACCACGTGGCGAACCAGTCCCACGACGCGGCCAGCGGCATGATGTAGGTCACCGTCTGCGCGTAGTACTCGCGTTGCCTGGGCAGGCTGAGGTTGCGCAGCGTCTGCACATTGCTCGCCCGGTCGGCGAGCTTGACCAGGATCGCGTCGTCGGGCGCGTCCCGCAGCCCGTTCAGGTAGGACTCCTTGGCCGCCTTGCGGTCGCCGTCGCCGGCCGGCGGCTTCGTCACCCAGGCGACCATGTCCGCGACCCGGCCGCCGAATTCCCGCCGCACGTCGTCCACCGTGCACGAGGTGTCCTCCACCACGTCGTGCAGCACGGCGGCGCGCAGCACGTCCGGGTCGGTGACTTTGGCGCCGCGGACGAGGATCTCCAGCGTTTCGAGGAGGTGCTCTAGGTACGGCGCCCCCGTGGGGCGCCGCTGATCGCCGTGGTAGCGGGTCGCGAACTCCACGGCCTTCGCCACCGCGTCGCAGGTGGCCGGAGGCAGCAGGCGGCGCAGTTCCGGTTCTGCCCGCGGCCAGGTGTGCCAGCTCGTAAACAGTTCCATTGCGTAAGTGTGCCGTGATGCCCAAGTCTTGCGCGGCGGATCAAGTCGTCTTAGGTTGTCCGTCTACAGTGGGTCCGTGCGTCTACGACTGCGTGGTCCACGACAGGCAGGCGAAGGGACTGCCGGCGGGGAGTCAGCCGGGTCCGTTCGGGATAAAACGCTGGGCAGCGACGGCAGTCCGGTCAGCGGCGCATGGGCGGCCACCGTCGTACGGTTTGTGCCCGCCGCCCTGTCCGCGCCGGTCGCCTCGGCCGCCGCCGCGGTCCGGCGCCGGTACCGGCGCTGGTGGTGGCTGCCAGGATGGCTGTTCGCGGCGGTCACGCAGTTGCCGGCGTTGCTCGCGATGGCATGGCTGGTGCCGGGGACCGGGATGCTGCTGGCCGGGCGGCTGCTGCCGGTACCGCTGCTGATCATCTTCGTGCCGCTGGCCCTGGCGCTGTGTTACTTCGCGATGCGGCAGTTGCCGGTGGCCTGGCCTCGGTTCGGTGATCCGGCGCCGGAGCCGACCGCCGCCACGGGACGGCGGCGGGACGTGCCGGCGGATGCGGTGCTCGCCACCATCGCGGTCGCGGTCTTGTTCGCGGTGTGGCAGGCGGCGGAGCATTCCCAGCAGGTCATGGTGGCTGGTGACCCGGGTGTCTACCTGCAGTACGGGTACTGGATCGCGATGCACGGCTCGGCGCGGATTCCGGCGTCCGCCGCCGCGTTCGGGCCGGTCACCGGGCTGAACTTCGGAAGCCTGGGTTTCTTTCAGACTGGCACGTCCATCTCGCCCGCGTTCATGCCAGGGCTGCCGCTGGTGCTCGCCGCGGGGGCGTGGCTGGGCGGGATCCAGGGGGCGCTGCTCATGGCCCCGGTGATCGGCGGCTGCGCCGTGCTGTCGTTCGGGGGCCTGGTGGGGCGGCTGGCGGGCCCGCGCTGGGCGCCGGCCGGCGCGCTCGTGCTGGCGCTGACACTCCCCGAGCAGTACGTCAGCCGTACACCGTTCAGCGAGCCGCTCGTCCAGGTGCTGCTGTTCGGCGGCCTATGCCTGGTGGCCGACTCGTTCGTGGTGCGCCGCCGCGGTTACGGCGCGGCCGCGGCGACGCTCGCCTTTCTGGGCGGGTTCGCGCTCGGGCTGACCGTCCTGGTCAGCATCGGCTCGCTGAGCACGCTGCTGCCGGCGTTCCCGGTGCTGGCGCTGATGTTCGTATCGCGGCGGCCGCAGGCCGGGCCGCTTGGCATGGGGCTCTTCCTCGGCGTGGCGTGCGGGCTCTACGCGGGACTGGTGCTCGCCCGGCCGTACCTGTCGTCGCTGTCGTCTGAGCTGCATCTGTTCGGACTCTGCGCGGCCGGGTTCGGGCTGGTGACCGCGCTGGCGGCGCCGCTGGCGTTCCCTGCCGTGCGGGCATGGGTCCGGCGGGTTTTCGTCGCGCGGCCGCGCGTGGTGGGGCTGGGCGGTGATCGCACGACGTTGCCGTCGCTCGGCGACATCGTGCAGTGGCTGGTGTTCCTGCTGCCCATTGTGGCGCTGGTCGGCTTCGCCATCCGGCCCTACTTCCAGACCACGCGCGGACAGACGGATCCGGCTGTGATCAGGTACGTGGCCAGCCTGCAGCGGCTGGAGCGCCTGCCGGTGGACGGGCGGCGGCAATACTACGAGTCAAGCCTCGACTGGGTGCTGTGGTACCTGGGAATCCCCGCGGTGCTGCTGGCCGCCGGGGGCGCCGCGGTGCTCGGGCGACGGCTGGTGCGTGCCGCGCTGGCCTGGCGGGAGCCCGTGGTCGCGGCACGCCTGTGGGTACTGCCGTACCTGCTGATCAGCTGGGCGGTGGTGACCGTGCTGTGGGACCCGGCCGTGCTGCCGGACCAGCCGTGGGCGAGTCACCGGCTGGTGCCGGTCGTGCTCCCGGGGCTGATTCTGCTCGGACTGTGGGTCTCTGCGCGGTTGAAGGCGCGCGCGGCCCAGCTCGGCGCTTCCCGGTGGACGACCGTCCTGGTCGGCGTGTGCTGCGTGCTGGCGATGGCGATCCCGCCGTTCGTCACGTCGATGAACCCGGGCCTGGCGCCGCGGCCGTCAGTCGGCCAGTACTCGGCGGGCATCTCCAAGCTCCTCAGCCGGGTGCATTTCAGCGGCGCGGGCGCTTCGGCGACCTACGGCGGCTCCGTCGCGGCGGTGTCCGGTCTTTGCTCGGCGATCGGAACGGAGGCGAGCGTGATTTTCGTGGATACCGCCACCATGAACGCGTTCGGCCAGGTCGTGCGGGGAGTGTGCGGCCAGGCCGCCGCGTCCGTGGCCGGCGCGTCCGCCGCGACCATCGAGCAGGTGGTCACCGCGGTTGAGCACACAGGCCGTCGGCCGGTGCTGCTGGGAGCGTCGGAGAGCGAACTGGCTTTGTTCGGCGTGGTGCCGCGGGTGGCGCTCTCGCTGCGGACGTTCGCGGACGCCCAGGTCCTGACCGGGCCGCCGGCCGCGACGTGGCCGGTTCAGTACGTGGTGTGGATGGCGTCGCCGCTCGGCTCAGGGGCGTCGCAGAGCGCCGGCCTGTGAGGCGGCGTGCGCAGGTCTGCAAGGCGGCGTGGTGCCGATTTGCCTTAGCTGGCGGAAGTTCATAGAGTGGGGTCATCGACGCGGGGTGGAGCAGTTCGGTAGCTCGCTGGGCTCATAACCCAGAGGTCGTAGGTTCAAATCCTACCCCCGCTACCAGGCTCAGAGGCCGTCTCTCGAACAGAGAGGCGGCCTCTTGCATGTAGTTTGTGCACGGGCGCGGTTGAGTTCACGCCTCGGCGGTCCGGTTGGGCGCGTCCACTTGGTCCTCCATCCCGGTTACCAGCAGGCCGCCGATGATCAGGTCGGCGAGCGTGTTCGCGACTTCGCGGCCGGTTTCAAGGTCGGTCTGAACGTACTAGCCGAGACGGAAGGCTAACCAGGGATCCCGAAGATCATCCGTGACCTTGCCAGATCGTAGGTCGTCGTGAAGTTCCGGAGGAACTGGTCTCCTACCAACCCGTCATAGATGATCTGCTGAAACATCACCTGCGGGCTGGTCATGCGGATTGAAGGTGCCCCGCTGACTTTGACATCCCCGGGCAACTCGGTGAAGTAGCGGACGAACTCATTCCCCGGTCTCATCTGTTCCCTTTACCTTCGACGTCACTGAGACCGGCCATGGCGTGCATATCGAAGATGCCGACCGGGACGTCCCGCATCAGACGTGCCCCGACCTGGAGCGAACTCAGGGACCCCAGCGGGACCGTGACGGGCCGGCCGGACATACGCCGCCCCGTGAACGTCGATCCGTCCGGACGGCAGCCGACCTTGGCCGCGAGATCTTCAGAGATCAGGTTGAGCCCGATTCCGGTGTCGAAGATGAACTTCGTCTCGATATCGCAGACCCGCACGGGAATCGCCAGGCAATGAGCAACATATTCAACCGGCACGGCGACCGACCGGAGGTGACCAAGACGGTGAACTCACCGAGCATCGCCGTGCTGGGAGCGGCGAGCAGCGCCGGAAGTCATCATGCCGGGCAAGAGCACGCTCCCACCAGCCAGCGGGCTGGGTCAGAGACGCTTGGTAAAGAACACACGGCGGTAGCCGTGCTCGGTAGCACGGTGTGTCTCGGCAAACCCGTGGCGGGGGTAGTAGGCGAGGTTTTCGGTCATGGCTTCGTTGGTGTAGAGCCTGACCTCGGCAAGGCCATGCGCACGGGCGTAATTGTCGGCGAAGTCCAGCAGTTGCGCGCCGATGCCCATGCCCTGAAAGTCAGGAGAGACAGCGACGTTGTCGAGCAACACGTGATCGGGTTTCACTTTGAGGACGAGGAGGCCCGCGACAACACTGTCGTGCTCGGCTACCCATACCTCACCGGCGCTGACAAGGGACGGATAGTCCTCGGTCATCGGCGCTGGTTCCTTGCCCATGCGATCGATGTAGTGCGCGTACGCGCTGCGAGCCAGCTCCGCCAGCGTCACAGCATCGCCCGGAACCGCGGGCCGAATGATCGCCATGCTCGCATTCTGGCCATCACGCGGTGGTACGCAACCCGGGTGCGGCGCACCATGCCCGATATGCGCACGATCGAGCGGTCAGGAAGCCGCAGGTCACGCAGGCGTTCTGTAAGCCGGTTCGTCAACCGGACGCGGCGGAATCGGGCGGGATTGTGAGTACGGCCAGGCCGACGGCGAGTATGGCCAGGCCGCACCAGGAAACGGCCGGCAGGCGCTCGCCCAGCACCGCGACGCTCAGCATCGTTGCGACGGCGGGCTCGACCAGGGTCAGCGTGGTGGCCACCTGTGCGGCGGTGTGCCGCAGGCCGTGTCCGAAGAGCCGGTAGGCGAGGAATGTGGTGACTACCGCGAGGTGCACAGCGACCGCCGTGCCGCGGACGGTGACCAGCCACTGGGTGCCGCTCGCCAGCAGTACGGGCAGGACGAGCAGCGCGGCAGCGCCGAACATCGCCCCCATCACGGCGCCGGATGGATGTCCTCGTGTGATGAGCTTCCCGCCGATGAGCGAGTAGGCGGCATAGGACAGCCCAGCGAAGGCGGCCAGTGCTACGCCGGTGACGCTGACAGGTGCGGTGCCGCCGGCGAGCTCAGGACCCAGGACCAGGACGGCGCAGCCGATGACCGCTGCCATGGTGGCGCCGTCCCAGCGAGAGGTCGGCCTGGCCTGCCGGGTGAGCCAGGCCAGCAGACCAGCGAAGACCGGCGCGGTGCCCAGCGCGATTACGGTGGCTACAGCCACTCCTGAGCGCGCCACGGCCGGGTAGAAGCTGAGCGGATAGGCGGCTACGGCCACCGCACCGAGGACGAGAAGCCGCCGTTCGCGGCGCGTGCACGTCTTGGGAAGTGAACCGGCGCCAGGCGTTGAGAGGAATAGCAGCAGACCGCCAAGAGCCAGGCCGGCGGAGCCGATGGCTGCCGCCGGCGCTCCGGCCGGAGCGAGGGAGCTGGCGGTCCCGGTGGTGCCCCACAGCACTGCGGCGGCCAGGATGGGAACAGGCCCGCTGACGAGGCTGGCATGGCGGCCGAGCGGCCTGGCAGGAGCCGAGCGGGCAGGAACCGGGGAACGGGCAGGAGCCGGGGAAGAGGTGTAATTCGGCACAGTCGTGAACTTCCGTCTTGAATACCGGGATCTGGATTCGCAACGGGCGCACGACACAGACTCATGGCTGCCTTGCAGGCCAGCCGGGGCCGCGGATCAAGCCGTCAGCATGTGCGCCCGGTCAGGCGCACAGCGGCGGCAGGACGACGTGCCAGTACGAGTTCACGCGTTGATCGTACCTACAGACGTCGCCCACCGCCGCGATGCCTACCGCACTTAGGCGTGCAACCCTACGGCTTGAAGAACGCGCCGGAGGCCGGGCGCCAGAGCAGCCACACCGCGGCGAGGCCGGGCAGGCAGGCCAGCACTACGCCGAGCACCTCCACGCCGGACACAACATGGATCACCGGCTGCCTGAAGTCGCTGGTCAACTGCAGCGCCGCCAGGCCGAATAGCACCGTGGACAGGATGCGCGCCCAGTTCCGGCCCTGGCCGTTCGCCCGTGCCATCCACAGCCACAGAGCGATTACGACCAGACCACCCGCCATCACCACCGCGATGATGAGCGGTTTCATCTGGCTGAGCCGGGCCGCGGTGAGGCTGTAGCCCAGCCATCGCCCGCGGGCAGCGGCTCCGATGTCGCCGATGGCAATGGCCAGCGAGATGATCAGATAGACAGCGCTGACGGCGGCGCCCGCGTACATGAGCTTGACCGCGGTCAGCACCGGTGCGGGAGCAGGAGGCCGCAGCGGCCCGGTCGGCTGGCCGCTGGGCGGGTGGGGCTGGTACATGGTGACCTCTGCTGGGCGAGCCTGCCGAAGCGGGCGCCCTCCTGGAGTAACCGATCGCGCTTGACAGCAGCGTAACGGCATGGCCTTAACCCGCGATTAAGGCGTCACCCAGGGGCGGCTGACGCGGCCGGTTCGGTACTGAGCCGCTTGACTCTCGGGTAGCCCGAGACTCGATCCTGGTGGCATGAGCGATGACGATCTGCTCAACATCGGGGCCTTCGCCCTATTCACCGGCCTGTCGATCAACGGCTTGCTGGCTAGAACTGCGCCTTGAGTTCGCCGGTCTCGCGCACCCGTTCCTGAAGCTGGGCGTATGCCGGGTTCTCGCGGATGCGGCCCAGCGCCCAGCGCATGACTTCCGCGCGGCTGGTCCCGATGCCCGCCATGATCAGAGCGTCAACGGTCGCCAGGTCAGCCGGCCCTAGCCAGGTCCGCACCGGAGTACCCCCCGGCGCCTCATCCATCACGTCAGACCGCTTCCCCAGGAATCGCGTGCTGCCGAAGCTCTGGTCATACGGCTTGGCCCGCCGCTCCGGGGTGTCAGGAACGAAGTCGACCCATGCGATGGACGGAAGGAGCCCGTTATGCAGCTTCTCGATCCCCTCGCTGTTGGCCTTGGCCCATTCGTGCAGGGTCTCCGAGCTGTCCCAGTTCTCCTCCGGCCTGCCCGCCCGGTCGATGAAGACCCGGACCGCGGTGTCGCCGGGCTCGACAGCCGGATCGTCGCCGTACCCCAGCACATCAACCCAGGCGAAGGTGCCCTCGGGGAAAGCTGACAGCAGCCGCTTCCGCACCGAATCGGACACTGCCTTATCCACGCGGTCCTCCCGAAGTAGCCCGGCTTCCACGTGTTGCACGCCTAAGCAATCCAACAGTCAGCCAGACGATCAATGCCCCTTGGCTGGCGGGAATCGGGTGCGTTGCCGCTGGCCCGTAGGCAACACTTGCCGCCATGACGGAACTGGTCCGTCCCATCATGCGGGTGCACGGCTCGTTTGTCGCGGCGATGGAAGAACTCCGTGCACAGGGCCATGGCGCCCCCGGCGACCAGAGCACAGCCGGGCGCGAGCTACGAGCGTTCGGCGGCCGCTGGCAAGAGCCGGAGGAGTTCAGACGCTATCTCCAGCTGCTGCGCGAACAGGAGACCGATGAGTACGCCCAGCGGGTCGGCCTTGTCCCGCAGACCACACTGTGGTGGATAAGCGGCGACGAGTACCTCGGCCGCATCGACATCCGCCACCGGCTTACCGATCGCCTGAGGGAGAAAGGTGATAGAGGCGAATGGAGGCGTCCTAGCCGACAACGTCCGCGGCGCTCTCCGGTACTGGGTGCCCACATCCTGATCAGGCAGAAGACGCGGGCGGGCATGGCCGTGCAAGCTGCTTCATCTAACAGGAGGCGGAATGCTATATCGCATGCGTATCTATAAGGCGGTACCCGAGAATCTGCCGGTGTTCCACGAGTTCTTTCGCACCCGCCTTCTGCCCGTGCAGCTCCGTCACGGAGCGCGCCTGGTCGGCCGGTGGGAAACAGAGGACGCGCGCGTCGTCGCGGTCTGGGAGTACGACGACCGGGCAGCGTACAAGCGCATCGAGCAAGCCGTGCGCCAGGATCCGGACTCACGCCGCGCCCAGCAGTACCGGGCCGGGCTTCCTCCGCTGATCAATGCCCAAGAAGAGACTTTCATGCACGCCACCGTTTAGGCAGATCAGCCGCGCGAAGGGCAGCCGACGGCAGCGATCCCGGTCCGCCGCAGACCGCGATGCCGATCGGCCTTCACCCCTCCAGGAGGAGGAACCGTCTCACGAAGTATCGTCACCCAGTGCCCGAACAACTGATCCGCATCCGCGACCGGGAAGCCGCCGACATCGACCAGTGCGTGCAGGCGCTGGCCGCGGTCCATCAGACGAGCGGCTATCCGACGAATTGGCCCGCCGATCCGGCCCGGTGGCTCACACCGTCCGGCATCATCCGCGCGTGGATCGCCACCACCGGCGACCTGCCGGTCGCGGGTCATCTGCTCCTGCGGCAGCTCCCGGCCGGCACGCCTGCCGGCACGCCGGCCGAGGACGCGGTGGAGGTGAGCCGTCTCTTCGTCGTCCCGGCGGCCCGGCGCCAAGGGATCGCGCTAGCGCTGCTGCGGAAGTCGATTCACTGGGCGGGAGCGAATGACCGGGATCTCGTGCTTGACGTGACCGACCATCTCCGGTCCGCCCGAGCGCTCTACGAACGGACCGGGTTCCGCCTGGTCAACACGGCGCTAGCAGAATGGACAACGCCCGATGGTCAGCCAGTGACCCGCCATCGATACGTCTGGGGCCGGGCAGTCGGCGGTCACGATTCCTCCGGGTAATCGAAGCCCGCGGGTCTCGGCTGCCACCGCCGCGATGTGTTTTCTGGCCACGGTGGTCGCGGCGAGTTGTTC
Source organism: uncultured Actinomycetota bacterium (assembly GCA_963771985.1). GTDB lineage: Bacteria > Actinomycetota > Actinomycetes > Streptosporangiales > Streptosporangiaceae > Trebonia. The sequence goes on from CAVYVO010000018.1 coordinate 164,223, forward strand.
CACGGCCCGGACCTGGGGCGTTGCGCCGGGGGAGCCGGGGGGTAGGCAGGCCGGGGCCTGGGCGTAGCCGGAAAGGCGGGGCGGCGTTCGGTATACCCGGGGGCCGGCCAGGGTCTGCCCGCGGGAGCGCTGGCGCCGGCGGGCCGTGGCCGGCGGCCGGCGGACGATACGCGGGGCGCGGTCCGGACGCCGCTGGATCGTCGTACCTTCTCGGCATGCGAGCCATGCGGCCAGCGCCGGTGAGTGCCTGCAGATAAATGTAGGAAACCAGGGCAATCCCGGTGAGGACCGCCATCCACAGCGATGCCTTTGCTTCGCCGTCATGCGCGAAGATCTCCCCGGCGGCGAAGGCGCCGATGATGGCGGCCAGGCCACCGGACGTCAGGGTGATGACCGTCCGATCGCCTATCGTGATGGCTCTTCTCAGCAGCACGACCGCGGCGCCGATCAGGAAGGTGCCGACCAGGGCGTGGACGGTTAGGACCAGCGGGCCGTTCGTGATCTCCTGCACGGGCCCGGCGTGCGCATCCGCGGCGGGGATCGCGACGTAAAGGTTTAGCCACATGCCCAGGGCGAACTCCGCCACTAGCGCGATCAGGGTTGCCAGGCAGGCGCGGCGCAGCCTCGCGAGATCTGGCAGGCGGGTATGCCTGCCAGCGGCGAAGCTCATGAGCGGCCTGTGCGTCTCTTCGGACACTGCCACCTTCCTTCTCCCGCCCCTAACCATATTGACGGCTCGCTAGCGCGGGAGGTTCAGAAGATCTTGAGAACCGGCTGGGGGATCGGGCGGCGAGCGACGGAGTACTATCCGCCCGTGGCCATCAAATGGAGCCTGACGATCGATTGCGCGCACCCCGCTAGCCTGGCCGAGTTCTGGGCGCTGGCCTTGGGATACGTGCAGGCACCCCCGCCCGCGGGGTTCGCGAGCTGGAATGAATGGCTTGTCCGTCACGGCGTCCCCGAAGAGGAATGGGATGATGGCGCGCTGCTGATCGATCCAGACGGGATCGGCCCCAGCCTCTCGTTCCTCAAGGTCCCCGAGCCGAAGATCGTGAAGAACCGCGTGCACTTGGATGTGCAGGTCGGCGGCGGCCGGGACGCCACACCGTGGGAAGTCCGGTGGCCGCGCGTGACGGCGGCGGTCGGCCGGCTGACCGCCGCCGGGGCGAGCGTGATCGGCGAGGTCGAACAGCAGGGCAGGCCCGACCACGTCGTGATGGCCGACCCCGAGGGAAACGAATTCGACGTGCTCTGACACCGCTCCCGAAGCACTGCCTCAAAAGCGGCCAGCCTTGACTTCAAGCCGGCTTGAAGTCATATGGTCCGCTTATGACCACCCATGTCCGCTACGAGCACCGGCACCTGGACGTCGCCTGTGACCTGAGCACAGCCGAACTGGGAGCGAGGACCGCTGAATGGCGGCGATTGCGGGACAGCGCCGGAATGGGCGCCACCCGGATCGACGGGGGCGCCCGGCTATCGCTGCGCCTCGACGCCGCGGCGGCCGCCGCGGATCTCGTCCGGCGCGAGGCCCGTTGCTGCGGCTTCCTGGATTTCGAGCTCACCGCCGAGAACGACCGGCTGCGTCTGGACATAACGTCACCCGACCCCCAAGGGAGTGACGTCGCCGCCGCCCTCGCCGGCCTTCGCCCGGAGGACAACCGGGAATGCTGCTAATCGGAGAAGTCGCGGATCTGACCGGGCTGGCCACCTCGACCATCCGCTACTACGAAGAACTCGGCCTTATCCGCCCCGTCAGGCGCGAGTCAGGGCGCAGGCTCTTCGAGGAGGGAACCCCTCGGCGCCTGCGGGCGATCTCCGCTGCTCGCGAGGCCGGTTTCAGCCTGGAGGAGATCGGGCGACTGCTCGGCAGCCAGGCGGCGGGTACGGACGAATGGCGCTCGCTGGTCGAACGAAAAATCGGCTCGGTCGAGGCGCGCGCCGAGCGGCTCCAAGCCATCGCCAGCACCCTGCGTGACAGCCTCGACTGCGGCTGCCAGATGTGGGACCTGTGCCCGCTCGTGGTGCACTGAAAGTCCGAGGTCCGCACCACGATGAGTTCTCGGCGGCGGCCGCGTCTCCCCTTTGGCAGACGCAAAGGAGATCACCAGCATGCTCGAGGAGCCCCGCGCGGCCATCATCGCCACGGACGCTGAAGCAGGAACCGAGCCGTTGTCCTGGGATGACGTGCGTCAACGCGTCGAAGCGGAGAGATGGTACTGGGTGGCGACCACCGAACCCGGCGGCAGACCGCACGTTCGCCCGGTCCTGGCCGTCTGGCTGCACGACAAGATCTACTCGACCACAAGTCCCGGCGCGGCCAAGGGTACGGCTGGCCCGTGACCATCACCGAGGACAACATGTTCGATGCTCCCTACGGCGCGCCGACCGCGGGCCCTCCGCCGTACCGGGTCTACGAGCTCACCCCCAGGCGGGTGTACGCGTTCGGAACGAGCGACAACCTGGGCGTGCGCTCCACCCGCTTCTGCTTTTCCGAGTAAGCGAGGGAAGCTGGGAGCGCGGTACGGGGCGGGAATCAGTCGAATTCTCCGGTCCGCCGGGGATCCCGTCTTTCGTGCGTATAGTCCCGCCGGGCTTCCAGTCGCTCGCGCCGGTACTCTCGCCTGGCTTCGTGCCGTTCCCGGCGCTCTTCCAGCCTTTCCCGCCGGTAATCCAGCCTGGGATCAAGCTCCTCGTCGCGCTTCGACTTCTTGGGCCGCTTCCGTTTGACGTCCACCCCGCCCATGATCGCCACTCCGTTGACGACGATCGTCGGCCCGCCGGGTGCCCCGGTCCCGCTGGAACTGTGATCAAAGGCACCCATGAGGCCGACGCCGTTGACCCGGACGGTGGCGTCATCGGGCACGGTTATCTCGACCCCGCCCATGATCGCGACCACGTTGATCGTCACCACGGGCTCGGCGAAGCGCGCCTCGCGCAGGTCGATCTCCCCGCCGCCCAAGATCGCCACGGCGCTGAACTGCTTCGGCGCCACCCAGTCGCCCTTGCGGGAGAAACCGCCCAGGATGGCGACCGCCATATGCGACGTGGGGTCGCCGCCGAACCGGGCCGGGTCGCCCGCCGGAGGCACCGCCGGGGCGGGCACGTCCGCGGTCCCGGTGGCCGGCAGGTCACGGGTGATCGGCTCGAGCTCGGCGTAGGTCTTCGCCGCGTACACGGCGTCCAGCCGCTCGTCCAGCTCCTCCATGCTCAGCCGGCCGTCGCCGGCGGCCTCGCGCAGAACCTCGGCGACGCGCTCGCGGTCCGCGTCGGAGGCACGCAGCGTCCCTCTATCCGGGACCGCTGGCTGATTACTCATGATCAAAGCCTAGGGGATTGGGGTTCCTTAGGACAGAAACCTACCCGCTAGCCGGCGAAGAACGCGTCCGCGAGCCGACGGGTTAGGCGAGCTGCGACTCCGCCGCGGCGAGCACGCGGACGACCTCGCGGCCGAAACGGACGTCACAGGGGTGCGGAACCGCGCCGGGGGCAGCGGCGGCGGCGAGCTCGGCGGCCGCCGTGCGCAGCGCCTCGACCGGGTCGAACGGCCCGGCCGGCATGACCGAACGCCCCGCTTCGCCCCAGACGAACAGGCTGTTCCCCGAGGCGGCCGGGGGCGCGCTCAGCGTCACCGTCGCGGTGCTGCTCGCGCCGCTGTCGTGCCAGAGCACCAAGTGCGTCACATCCGCCGCGCCGGCCACAGCGGAAACGGACGTGACCGGGCCGAGGCATGCCCACAGCAGCGACACCACGTGCGGGCCGAGGTCCCACAGCCCGCCCTTCTCTCGCCGCCACGGCGTGTTGAACGGGCTGTCGCGCTGCAGCGCCGAGCCGAGCCAGACCGCGATCCCCCCGGACCAGCCGCCGCCGGACCAGCCGCCGCGGGCGTGCTCGTCGGTGAGCCAGGCGCGGACCTCGGTGTTAAACCGCTCGGTGAAGAACACGACCGACGCGACGCAAGCCGCCTCGACGGCCGCCACCAGCTTGTCGGCGTCGTCGACAGACAGCGCGATCGGCTTCTCGAGCAGCAGGTGCTTGCCGGCCTCAGCGGCCCGCGTGGCAAGCGGCGCCTGCACATGCGGCGGTACCGCGAACGCGACCGCGTCGACCGCGTCCAGGAACGCGCCCACGTCCGCGAAAGCCGCGGCGCCGTACTTCGCTGCTATCGATTCAGCTGAACGAACGTCGCGTCCCCACACGGCGGACAGCGTGCTCCCCGGCGTGGCGGCGAGGGCAGGCGCGTGCGCGATACGGGCCCAGGAGCCGGTGCCGGCCAGCCCGAAGCGCATCAGACCTCGGCGACCTCGTAGGCGAGGAGCGAGGCGCCGCCGGTGGCGAACTTCGGCACATCAGCCGTGGTCTGCCTGCCGATCTCCGAGCCGAACGCGGCCTGCATCGCCTCCACGGACTCCCAGTCCAGCTCGGCCACCAGGTGGTACTTCGCGTCGCCGCCCAGCGTGGCGGCATTCCTGCTGACCGTGTACCTGATCAGCCCGGGTAGCTGCTTCGCCAGCGGGATGTGGTTCTCGGTGTAGTACCGGTCGAAGGCCTCAGGGTCCTCCGGCGTGTTGTAGAGCACTAGGAGACGAACCATGCACCGATGCTACGGCGCGCCGCCGCGCGGCGTAAGGTCTGACGCGTGCGTGTCGTTCTCGCTTCCTCTTCTCCCGCCAGGCTCGCGGTGCTGCGCGCCGCCGGCCTCGATCCCGCCGTCATCGTCAGCGGCGTCGACGAAGACGCCTACGAGGCCGCGACCACCCGCGAACTCGTCGGCCTGCTGGCCGCGGCGAAGGCTCGCGCGGTGGCCGCGGACCTGGACGATGGCCTGGTGATCGGCTGCGACTCGATGCTCGACCTCGACGGCCATGCTTACGGCAAGCCGGCCGACGCCGAGGAGGCGATCGCCTTCTGGCGGCAGATGTCGGGCAAGACCGGCACGCTGTTCACCGGCCACTGCGTGATCGACGCCGCGAACGGCGGGAGCGCGCGGGGGGTCGCCGTGACGGCGGTGCGGTTCGCCACCCTGACGGAGGATGAGATCGCGGCGTACGTCGCCACGGGGGAGCCGCTGCGGATGGCCGGCGCCTTCACGATCGAGGGCCTCGGCGGCTGGTTCGTCGAGTCCATCGACGGCGATCACAATAACGTGATCGGGATCTCGCTGCCGCTGCTGCGCAGGCTCCTGGACAACTTCGGCCTGACGATCCCGGCGCTGTGGAGTCAGTACAGCAGCGTGGAGTAATGCTCGCGCGCGTAGTACGCCTGGAGTTCTTCCAGCGTCTCCTCCGTCGCCTGGACCGCCTTGCACAGCGCGGCGGTCGTCGGCACCGCGTCCGGCCGCCACGTGGCAGGATCCCAGAGCCGGGACCGCATGAACGCCTTGGGGCAGTGCGAGAACACCTGGTCGATCTCTATCACCATGGCCAGCACAGGCCGCTGCCCGCGCACCGCGAGGTCGTCGAAGAACGGCGCGTCCCGCACCAGCCGGGCGCGGCCGTTGATCCGCAGCGTGTCGTTCCGGCCGGGGATCAGCGAGATGATCCCCACGTGCGGATTGGCGAGGACGTTGAGGTACCCGTCGGCGCGCTTGTTGCCCGGCCGTTCGGCGATGACGACGGTGCGCTCGTCGAGCACGTGGACGAGGTGCCCGGCCGGGTCGCCCTTGGGGGAGGCGTCGCAGTTCCCGGCGGCATCGCTGGTGGCGATCACGCAGAACGGAGACGCTTCCAGCCATTCGATCTGCAGCGGGTGGAGGGTGGCGCGGACCTTCGTCGCGGCCCGGCCCGACGCGTGGCCGCCGATCGCCTCGCGCAGGTCCGCTTCGGTGGTGATCTCGGTGAAGTTCATCCTCACAACCTCGTGAACGAGTGGAAATCCGTCTGTTCCGACAGCAGGGACGGCGGCCCGATGATCTTCCGGTCCGGCTTCCCGACGATTTCCGGGTCCTTGCCGTCGTAGTCGTACTGCTCGAGGATGTGCCGCATGGCCTCGAGCCTGGCGCGTTTCTTGTCGTTGCTCTTCACCACCGTCCACGGCGCGTCTTCCGTGTTGGTGTAGTAGAACATCGCCTCTTTAGCCTCGGTGTATTCGTCCCATTTGTCCAGTGACTGGATGTCCATCGGGCTGAGCTTCCACTGGCGAACGGGGTCGACCTGGCGGATGACGAACCGCGTCCGCTGCTCGCTGCGCGTTACCGAGAACCAGAACTTGGTCAGCGACAACCCGGAGCGCACCAGCATCCGCTCGAAATCGGGCGCCTCTCGCATGAACTCCAGGTACTCCTCGTCCGTGCAGAACCCCATCACCCGCTCCACGCCGGCCCGGTTGTACCAGGACCGGTCGAACATCACGATCTCCCTGGCGCCCGGGAGGTGTGTCACGTACCGCTGGAAATACCACTGGGTTCGTTCTCGTTCCGTGGGCTTTTCCAGCGCCACGACAGTCGCGCCGCGCGGGTTCAGGTGCTCGGTGAAGCGCTTGATCGTGCCGCCCTTGCCTGCCGCGTCCCTGCCTTCGAACACGATGACGATCTTCTGCCCAGTGTTCTTGACCCAGTTCTGCAGCTTGACCAGCTCGATCTGCAGCAGCCTCTTCTCCCGCTCGTACACATCCCGGGGCAGCCGCTCGTCATACGGATATTCCTCGCGCCAGGTGTCTACCGGCGTTCCGTCCGGCCAGAGCAGGACCGGATCGTCGTCGTCGGTGTCCACTACCCGCAGGCCGGCGAGGAGTGCGAGGTCCTCCGGGTCCTGGGAACCAGGCGAAGGCAGCGATCGCGTCACTGTACTAGGACAACACATCGATGCGGCCAGGTCACGGGCGGCCGCGCGTATTCACCGCTGCTCATCTCACTCGTCGCCATAGACGACCTGGCCGCCGGCGATCGTCATCGCCACCGAGGTGGCGCCGATCTCTCCTGACGGTATGGCGTACAGGTCCTGGTCGAGCACGGCGATGTCGGCGAGCATGCCCGGGGCCAGCGTGCCGGCCACGTCCTCCTCATGGTTCACGTACGCGACCCCGGCCGTGAACGCCTCGATGGCCGCGTCGACGGTGATCGCCTCGGCGGGCAGCATGGGTCGGGGGGTATGGGGTCGGGGGGTATGGGGGGCGGACAGCCCCCCATACGCGGGGGGTTCCCGGGGGGTCGTCCCCCCGGGGTCATACAACACGCGGTTGACCGCCACGTGTATCTCCTGCAGCGGGTCGGCGCTGGAAACGGGCCAGTCGCTGCCGAACGCCACGCGTGCTCCCCGGCGGAGGACCGCGCCGATCCGGTACTGCCAGGCCGCGCGTTCGGGTCCGACGAAGGGCACGGTCAGCTCGGTGTTCTGATCGTCCTCGCAGGCCCAGAGCGGCTGGAAGTTGGCCACCACGCCCAGCCGGGCGAACCGGTCCAGGTCCGGCGGGCTGATGAACTGCAAGTGAGCGAGGTGGTGCCGGCCACTGGCCCGCTGTGCCGCCGGGAGTCCGGCGAGCGCGTCGAGCGCGACCGTGATCGCGCGGTCGCCGATCGCGTGGAAGTGCAGCTGGAAGCCGAGGCCGGCGAGCTGCCCGACGGCCTCGGCTAGCTCGGCGGGGTCGATGAACAGGCTCCCCGCGTGGTCCGTCGGGTGGCCGTGCCCGTCCAGGTAGGGAGTCCCCATCGCGGCGGTGAACGTCTCGCACACGCCGTCGAGCATGAGCTTGACGGTGGTGGCACGGAAGTAGCCGCCGCCGGCCGCCTCCCGGCGGGCCTGCAGGTCCGGCACCTGGCGCAGCCCGCGGGCCCGGTCCCACCAAAGCGCGCTCGTGACCCGGCAGGTCAGCAGCCGGTCCGCGGCGGCACGGCGGTAGGTATCGTACGCGTCCGGCATGCCCAGCTCGCCGGCGTCGCCGACGCACGCGTCCTGGATGCTGGTGATGCCGAGCGAGTGCAGGTACCGCTGCGCGGCGAGCAGCGCCGCGGTGAGCTCGGCCGCGCTGGGCGGCGGGACGTGGCCGGCGACCAGCCGCATCGCGCCGTCGTGCAGGGCCCCGGAGGGGACGCCGGCGTGGTCGCGCTCGATCCGCCCGTCGGCCGGGTCGGGTGTCCGCGCGGTGACGCCGGCCAGCGTCAGGGCGGCGGTGTTCACCCACGCGCTGTGGTGGTCGCGGTTCGGCAGGAACGCCGGCCGGCCGCCGGTCACCGCATCCAGATCGGCGGCGGCCGGGACGCCGCCGGGAAAGTCCGGCATCGACCAGCCGCCACCGAGCACCCAGGCGTCGCGGGGCAGGGCGGCGCTGTAGGCCGCGATGGCGTCCAGGTACTCCTGTCTGGAGCGCTGGCCGAGCAGGTTGCAGCGCAGGCTCTCCAGGCCGCCCTGGACCGGGTGCACGTGCGCGTCGCCGAACGCGGGGATCGCCAGCCGCCCGCGGAGGTTCACCACCCGGGTACGCGGGCCGGTGAACTCGCGGATCTCCTCGTCGCTGCCGAGCGCGCGGATCACCCCGCCGCCGACCGCGGCCGCCTGCGCGAAGCCGGACGGGTGGTGCGGCGCGCGGATCTTCCCGCCGGCGAGGACCAGTTCCGCGGGCGCGGAACTCATAGCGATCACACTCGGCGATGCTACAGGTCCGGGGCGGTGGCGATAGCCTGTGCGGCATGGGCGAGGCTGTGATCCCCGGGGGGACGACCCCCCCAAACCCCCCCGGTAAACAGGCTGTAATCCCCGGGGGGACGACCCCCCCAAACCCCCCCCGTAAACAGGCTGAGGCTCCCGTGGCTGTGATCTACACCGACGGGGCATGCAGCGGCAACCCGGGGCCGGGCGGCTGGGGTGTCGTGCTGCGCTGGGGAGATGTGGTACGGGAAATGCACGGCGGTGATCCGCTGACGACCAACAACCGCATGGAGCTGATGGCGGCCATCCAGGCGCTGGAGGTCCTGACCCGGCCGGTGGGGGTGACGCTGTACACCGACAGCAGGTACGTGCTCGACGGGATCACCAAGTGGCTCCCCGGCTGGCAGCGCAACGGGTGGCGAACCGCGGGACGGCAGCCGGTCAAGAACGTGGACCTGTGGCAGCGACTGGTCGCGGCGATGGCGCCGCACGAGGTGACCTGGCGCTGGGTGAAAGGCCACAACGGAGACCCGGGCAACGAGCGTGCGGACGAGCTGGCGAGGCTCGGTATCGCGGAGGCAGTCGCCAGGGTCTAGACACGGCATATCTCGAACTCTCTCTTTGTTGCGATCGGCTTCATCGCGATCCTGCTGGCCAGTCTGACCGGCAGCGTCATCAACATCCCGGTCGCGCGGCTGCAGGGGAATGTCACACAGCTGCGGCAGATGGTGACTGTGTTTGGCATGCGGTATGTGATTCCGGTTGTCCGGAGCGCTCGCCGCCGTCGGCGGCGCCGGCACCTTTGACGGCGTCTTCATCACCGGCGTCGTCGCCGTCCTGTCGGCGGCCATCTTCTAGCTCCTGGGCAGGAAGACGACCTCTCCGGCGGTGGCCGCTTCGTCGGCGGCGAGCAGGGTGATGAGCGCGTTCGTGACCGCGGACACGAAGGCCCGGGTCTGCGGAAACGTTTTGGAGCTGACGAGGATGAGGCCGGTGTGCGACCGGTTGGACGCTCGGTACCGCGCGTCGAGCGCCGCGAAGTCCTTTGTGTTGGCCGTCACCAGTGACCGTCCCGCCTCGGCCGCGCCGATCAGGATCTCATCGTCCGGAAGGCCAGTCAGCTCCGGGTTGGCGACAACCGCCTGGACGTCGTACCCCTTGGCGGACAGTTGCTCCGCGATCGCTCCGGGAAACATCTCGTCAAGCAGCAGTCGGCGCGCCATGAACGTTATCCGGCCAGCAGATCACGCTCGCGCCGCCATGCCCGCTCCGCGTTCGCCTCGGCGGCGTCGGCGGCGGCTATCTCCGCGTCGACTTCATCCGGGTAGGCGGCCCAGTATCCGGTGGCTACACGTATCTGGCGCGCGGGTACTCCAGTGTTCTCCGCGACCAGCGCGAGGAGTTCGCGCTCATCGAGATCCGGTTCAGCGACGCGCGCGGACTTGACGGCCCGTACCACCTCCCAGACGTCCGGCCCCATGGCGAGCCCGGCCCGCCGTCCGGTCGGGCCGGCACGGAAGATCATGCCAGGGTGTTCGATCATCCGAAGTCCCTCGTCTACCAGCATGTTGGCAGCCGACGACAGCGACAGCCCGTGGTTGATAGATACGAACACGGCCAGCCTGTCGGCCACCATCACGTCGAACCGCACTGGGGTCGGGCTTTTCTTAGCCATGACTACAATGTAGTCGGATAGAGTTGCCTGTGCAAAGGAACTGCGGGCGTCGCCTTCCGTTCGGATGATCCGAGGGCGGAAAGCGGTCAGGCCGCCCGCCGTGCGTGCGGCGAGCGGCCTGCGCTGCTAGCCGAGGGGATGCGCGGGCTCGGCTGGGGAGTCGGGGTTTGCGGCGGTATCAGCAGCGGCCGACGTACGCGCCGCTGGTGTAAGTGGTCCACGGGTACCAGTCGGTACCGTCGTGGGAGATGATGATCGCGGACCGTGCGTTGCCGTAGGCGTTGAACGTGGCCAGCGCCCCGTTGGAGATGTTGATCTGCCAGTAGCCGTAGTCGTCGGTCGGGCTGAGCGCGTACTGGTTGCCGCCGGACTCGGCCATCGCGATCTCGGCGGCCATGAACGCGTCGGCCGGGTTGCCGCCCGCCTGGTCCCACAGATCCTCCAGGCCCGAGCAGCCGAGCGTGCCGCTCAGCGTGGTGGACCCGCTCCCCCCGGACGCCGACCCGCTGCCCCCGGACGAGCCCCAGCCGGAGTACGACGAGCCGCCGCTGCCCTGGCTGGCGGTCTGCACGGTCGCGGAGCTGCCGGAGCCGCTGTGGGAGCCGCTGCTTGAAGTCGTGCTCGTGGTACTGGCCGGGGCGGTGGGCTTGGCGTGCCGCGGGACGTAGTCGGGAAGCGTGTAGTGGGCCGGCGGGTCCGCGGGGACGAACAGGGTCTCCCCGGTGTAGATCAGGTTCGGGTCCGAGATCGTCTTGTCGTTCTCGTGGTAGAGCCACTGCCAGTCGCCGGCATTGTGGTAGAAGCGCTGGGCGATCCCCGACAGGGTGTCGCCGGTCCGGACCTTGTAGTACGTGTTCCTGGCCGCCGCGACCCTGGCGGCGTGCCGCGCCTTGCTGGCGCTGCTGACAACGACGCTGTGGGTGGCTACCGAGTCAAGGGTCGCCGCCGCGGGCCGCTGCTCATGAGCGGCCGGCTTGGCGGCCGCCGCGACCGCGGTCGGCTTGGCCGAGGCGGTGAACGCGTGCTGTGCCTGCGGCGCCGCGACGAGCGCGCCGGCGATGGCAACGGCGGGGGCTGCCTTGCCCGCCTTCTCCGCTACCTTCTCCACCTGCGAGGGGGTCTTGTGCCGTCCCCTGCGCCTGATCCTCAGCGACCTGTGTTCGCTGCGCCCAGCGGTCATGCTCTCCCCATGGTTGTTGCCTCGCCCGGCCTACGTGGCTGCTCGTGCCTCTCGGCGGGCCCCTAGTTCTCGGCGTGCCAGGCCGTCCCAATTGAGATGGTTTGGATGGCTTTGTTCCGCCGAGCCATTGGATGGAAGCATGGCAGCAAGGCCAGGACGGGCGCAGGGAAATCGAGTTTTTTTCGTGATCTTTCTGTGATCTGTCCCTAGGAGAAAGAGTGCGGTGTATCCTTTCGCGCGCCGAGTGTCCGATTGGCGGCACGGCTCCGGGCGGTGCTGACGCCGGGCGGCGCGGTTGCGATACTTACGGACGTGACTGACCTTCCCGAGCGCGCGGCCCGGTACTTCGAGGACTACGTCCCAGGGCTTACGGTTGACTGCGGCAGCTTCTCGATCAGCGAGGCGGAGATCATCGCCTTCGCCAAGGAGTACGACCCGCAGCCGTTCCACATCGATCCGGTCGGGGCGGCCGAGGGGCCGTTCGGCGGGCTGATCGCGAGCGGCTGGCAGACCACGAGCATGATGATGCGATTGCTGGTGGAGCACTTCGTCAGCGCGGATACCGGCCTCGGCGCGGCCGGAGTTGACGAGATCCGCTGGCCCCGGCCGGTGCGCCCGGGCGACACGCTGCGCGTGCGGGCCACGGTCCTGGAGGCCCGCCGGTCGAACAGCAAACCCGACCGGGGGATCATACGGTCACTGGCCGAAGTGACCAACCAGCATGGTGAGGCCGTCATGCGGCTCATCGCGATCAACTTCGTGCTGGCACGCGATCCGCGAGGATGAATAGGGGCCGGTTCCAGGGCTTACGCCTCTATCGTCGCGCCACCCTGCGCTCGATACCTCTAGTAGAGGCAGGTGCAGGCGTATGAACAGGTTCACGCATCGCATTGCCGTTGCCGCTGGCACCGCAGTGGCGGCGGCATGCCTACTGCTCGCGGGCGTGGTACCCGCGGCTTCTTCTACTGCGGCAGGGGCGGCCCCTAAAATGCCGGCCGCGGTCACCGTGCAGGCGGCCGGCGCGCGGACGGCATCTTATGTTCCGCCGAAGAGGACGTTGCGCTACGGCATGAGCGGAAGCGACGTCAAGGCGCTCCAGCAGCGACTGGCAGCGCTCAAGTACTATCCCGGCCCGGCGGACGGCAGGTTCGGCCAGTACACGCTCGAGTCGGTCTGGGCGTTCCAGGAAGTCCAGGGGCTTAGCGTGGACGGGGCGGTCGGCCCGGTTACCGCGCGGGCCTTGGTGAGCCCGCGCGCCTACGAGGCGCGTGACCCGCACGGCGGTGCCCTGCGGGTTGAGGTCAACCTGACGACACGGGTCCTCATCGTTTACCAGCACAACAAGATCGCGCTGATCAGCCACGTCTCAACCGGTGGCGGCTACTACTACTGCAGCAACGGCCGGTGTGCGTGGGCGATCACGCCGACCGGGCATTTCAAGACCACGGTCTACATGCCAGGCTGGATCACGGTGCCGCTCGGGCAGATGTATAACTCGGTGTTCTTCATCGACACCGCCTACGCGATCCATGGCGACACATACGTACCGGTGAACCCGGTGTCACACGGTTGCGTGCGCCTCCCGATGGACATCGCGGACTTCTTCCACAGCATGGTGCAGACCCCTGGCACCCCGGTGTACATCTACAAGTAGCCCGGCAGGGTCACTGGCCCGCGCCGACAGCGTCGCTTGCCTGGCTTGCCGTCGTGGCGGCATGCCCGGCCGCGGCGACGGCAAGCGCGCCGACGATCGGGTGGGGGTGGCTGCCGTCGCCCTGGAGTTCGGGCTGGAACAGGGTCCCGAGGAAGAACGGGTGGTCAGGGAGTTCCGCGATCCGGACCTGCCCGCTGTCGTCGAACCCGCTGAACCGCAGGCCGCCGCGGGTCAGCACCTCCAGGTACGCGGGGTTCAGCCCGTAAGAGCAGTTGTAGCGCTCCGTCCGGCGCCCTGGCCCGGATATCTTCGCGGCCAGCGTGCCGGGGACGACCATCACCGGCTCTTCGTGCCCGGCGAGCGAGCATTCCAGGGGGATGATCAGCTGGTCCTCGGCCTCGGGCGTCACCTCCGCGTTCTGGACGGTGCGCAGCCCGCAGACGTTGCGGGCGTACTCCAGCATGGCGTGCTGGAAGCCGCCACACGTGCCGAGGAAGGGGATCCGCCGCTCGCGGGCGGTCCGCACGGCGGCGATGGCCCCGTCCGCGCTGGCGTACGGGCTGCCCGGAAGCAGCCAGATGGCGTCGAAGCCGGAGAGATCAGAGTCTTCGGCCTCCGGTGTGGCGATCCAGTAGCCGTCCAGCGCGATGCCCTCGCGCTGCAGCAGGGCCTCGATAAGCACCGGGATGCGCGCGTGCGCCCTGACGTTCGCTGAACGGTCGCCGACGAGGGCGACGCGGGGAACATGGTTCGTCATGGGTCCCATCGTCGCGCGCGGGCGCTGTTAAGCGCCAACGATAGTCTTTTGTCCCCTCATAAGAGAAACTAATGCGGTGGACACGCACCTGCTCCGGACGTTCGTGACCGTCGCCAGGCTCGGCTCGTTCTCGGCGGCCGCGGCCGAGCTCCGCTACACCCAGGCCGCCGTGTCCCAGCAGATAGCGGCCCTCGAAGGCGACCTCAAGGTCCCGCTGCTGAACCGCCGCCCGGTCACCCCGACCGAGGCGGGCGCCCGGCTGCTCGAGCATGCCGAGCCGATCCTGCTGCGGCTCGCGGCCGCGCGGGCCGACGTCGCACGGCTGACCCTGGCCCCGCCGGCCTGCCTCGCGGCAGGCCTGACCCCGCTCGCCGGAAGCCTGCCCGCTGTCGCGCGGGCGCTCGCGGCACTGCGCCAGCAGCTGCCGCGACTCGACGTCACCGTCCGGGTAGCTCCCCGTGAGGACGTGGCCACCGGCGTGGCCCGCGGCGAACTGGACATCGGCCTGATCGACGGCCTGGCGGCACCAGGCGACCCGCTCCCCGTACTCGCGCCGCTATCGGGCGTGCGAGTCTGCGAAGAGGAGGCCGCCGTCGTGCTCCCCGCGGATCACCCGCTGGCCGGCCGGGCGAGCGTCCGCCTGCCCGACCTCGTAGACGCGCGGTGGATCAACGCGCCCGAGGCGGCCCCGCCGCTTCCCGACGTCCGGCGCGTAGCCGCCGTCGACGGCTTCCGCGCCGCACTTACCTACGAAGGAACAGACATCCTGTCCCTCATCGCACTCGCGACAGCAGGCCACGGCCTCACCCTGCTTCCGGCGCGGCTGGCCGCCGCCGGCAGGTTCCCGGCGGTGCGGATCACGGAACCCCGGATAGTCCACCGAGTAGAGCTAGTGCACGGCACCGTCCGCGCAGGCTCCCCGGCGGCTGCGCTGGCCGCCCTGCTGTAAAGAAGCAGGGGGCGCAGGGGAGATTCCCGTCGGCGTTCCGAAGGACTGCCGGCGGGCAATCTTCCCCTAAGCCCCCAGCCCCCACCACGTCAGGCGCCCGGCCCCTTACCGTTCCCGATAGCGCCGGCACCGTTCGCACTCGACCCGTCGGCGGGCGACGCGCCCACGCCCTTGCGCACCGACTCCAGGATCGTCAGGCCCTGGCTGACCAGGCCAGCCGCGATCTCGCCGAGGCCGTCGGCGCCGTTGAGGATGCTGACGTTCGCACCCGCCAGTCCGGCGGCCGCCTCCTTGACGATCTGCGGCAGCTGAGCGATCAGCAACTGGTCCAGCGCCACCCGGTTGTTGGACGCGGCGGCCTCCGCCGCGATCCGGGTCCGTTCCGCGTCGGCTATGGCGAGGATCTTCACTTTCTCCGCTTCGGCCTCGGCGGGCCTGATGACCTCGGAAACGAGCTGCTGCTGGCGGAGCTGGGCCTGGTTCTGTGCCAGTTCCGCCTGGGCGGAGATGACCGCGCGCTGCGCTTCAGCTTGCGCCAGCGGGCCGGACTGTGCCGCCTCGGCCTGTGCCTTGTCGATCTCGGCCTTGTACTGGGCCTGCACGACCGCGGTCTGCCGGGCGAACTCGGCTTGCTTGCGGATCGAACGCCTGCTGCGCCTCGGCGGCCGCCTGGTCGGCGGCGGCCTGAGCGATCTTCGCCTGCCGCTGGATCGCCGCGTTGTTCGGCGCGGCCATCGCGGCGATGTACCCGGCGCCCATGTCGTCGATGGACTGGATCTGCAGCGAGTCCACGGTCAGCCCGATGGAGACCATCTCCGTCTTCGAGCCGTCAAGCACCTCCGTGGCCAGCTTCTGCCGCTCGGTGACGATCTCCTCGACGGTCATCGAGCCGATGATGGACCGCAGGTGCCCGGCGAAGATCCGCCCGGTCAGTACCGACATCTGGTCCTGGTCGGACAGGAACCGCTGCCCGGCGTTGACGATGGACTCCGCGTCGTTGCCCACCTTGAACGCGATCACCGCGCGGACGTTCAGCGAGATGCCCTGGTGGGTCACGCAGGTCTCGGACACCTCGGCTTCCTGCATGGACAGCGTCAGGTAACGAACCTTGCGGAACATGGGCGTGACAAAGGCGCCATGACCGGTGACCACCCGGAAGGGCGCATCCTTCATGCCGCGGCGGCCGCCTGAGATGAGCATTGCCTCATCGGGGGCGGGAACTCGGTAGCCAAACATGGTTTCACTCTCCTGAGCGAGGAACTTCGGTAGAACCGGGGACTGCGGGGGCCTCACCGAGCGGGTCGGCCCATTCCATGACGTCGACCGTCCGCGGGCCGCGATGGTCGATGACGAGGACTGTGGCGCCTTTCGGGAGCGGGTTATCCGACCATGCCAGGAAGCATTCGGAGCCGCCGCGGACCTTGATCCGCACCTCCCCGGGGCCAGCGGAGCCGCGAGTGGCAACGATGAGCACTCCGACCGTGCCGATCGCGGATTCGTCGCGGGCCATTTAGAGTGCCACCCCCTCGTACGGGAATGC
Organism: uncultured Actinomycetota bacterium; assembly: GCA_963771985.1. Lineage (GTDB taxonomy): Bacteria > Actinomycetota > Actinomycetes > Streptosporangiales > Streptosporangiaceae > Trebonia. Next base: position 180,560 of record CAVYVO010000018.1, read on the forward strand.
CAGAAATACAGCCTAGTCTCGCCTGGGACAAAATCCACCGTTCGTTAGGCTAAGAAAATGACGTTTCCCCGCACCCAGCGGCCAGCTTCAGGCGACGGTGCCGAAGCCCAGGTCAGCCGGTCGCCGCGGATCGGTCTCGCCATGATCGTGATCATGTCGGGCGTCCTCATGACCGCCATCGACACGACCATCGTGGTGCTCGCCCTGCCCGAGATCCAGCGCAGCCTGCATGTCGCGCTGTCCGCGGTGGTCTGGGTCATCATCAGTTTTCTGCTCGTCATCACGCTGCTCGCCACTCAGGTGGGGCGGCTCGGCGACATGTACGGCCGGGTGCGGATGTACGAGGCGGGCTTCGCGGTGTTCGTGCTGGGATCGCTGCTGTGCGCGCTGGCGTGGAACGAAGCGTCGATCATCGTGTTCCGCGTCGTGCAGGGGGTCGGCGGGGCGCTGATCATGGCCAACAGCGGCGCGGTCATCGCCGACCTGTACCCGCGCGAGCGGCGCGGCCGCGCCTACGGGCTCACCGCGCTCGGCTGGACGGTGGGGGCGGTCGTCGGCATCGTGCTCGGCGGCCTGATCGTCACCTACATCTCGTGGCGGTGGATCTTCGGGATCAACGTGCCGCCCGGTGTGATCGCCATCGTCTGCGCGCTGCGAGTGCTGCGCGACTCCGGCGAGCGCGTCCGCCGGCGGCTGGACCTGCCCGGCATGATCACGCTCGGGCTCGGCCTGTTCGGCGTGCTGTGGGCGATGACCAAGCTCGCGAACGCGCCGCTGGACGCGTCGATGGTCGGCTACCTGGTCGGCGGCGTCGTGCTGATCGTCGCGTTCGTGGTGATCGAGGCGCGCGTCGCCGAGCCGATGCTGCCGCTGTCCCTCTTCAAGGTGCCGACGATGACCGCGTCGCTGCTGGCCTCGCTGTTCCAGGGCCTCGCCAGCTACGCGGTCCTGTTCCTGGTGCTGATGTACCTGCAGGGCCCGCGCGGGCTGTCGCCGATTCATGCCTCCCTGCTGCTGGTCCCCGGCTTCGTGGCCGGCGCCGCCGCCGGACCGCCAGCAGGCCGGCTGGCAGACCGCCTCGGCCCGGTGCTGCCCGCCACCGTCGGCCTGGCGCTGCAGGTCGTGGCGCTGGTCTGCTACGCGCAGCTGACGCTGACCACGCCGCTGTGGCTGATCGTCGTGATCAGCCTGATCAACGGCATCGGGACCAGTTTCTTCTTCCCGGCGAACAGTTCCGCGGTAATGAAGGCGGCGCCGCCTGACATGTTCGGCATCGCGTCGGGGATCCTCCGCACGTTCGCGAACATCGGGATGGTGTTCTCGTTCGCGGTGGCGATCCTCGTCGCGTCCCGGTCCATCTCCCGCGGGCTCGCGTTCGCGATCTTCGTTGGCACCGCGTCACTGCACGGCTCGCTGGCGGCGGCCTTCACGTCCGGCCTGCACGCCGCCTTCTACGCGTCGGTGATCTTCATGGTGATCGCCGCCGTCCTGTCCGGCTTGCGAGCCGGCCGTATCCGCCGCCGCCCCGGCAGACCGTAGCCGAATGAGTTAGAGCCAGCCCGCCCGGATGCTGTCGGAGTCGGCGGGGGGTGCGACGCCGAGCTCACCGGCGCGGACCTTGTCCAGCATCATGCCGGTGACGCCAGCGATCGCCGGAGCTATGTCCCGCAGGCTCCGCGCGTCGCCCGGATCGGCGGTTTCCGGCGGGGCGCCGGCCCGCTCGAGCACCGCGGGCAGGTCGGCCAGCTGGCCGGCCAGCCAGCCAAGCGGGTCGGCCGACAGTTCCTTCAGGAACACGCGCGGGCCGGGATTCCAGCCGGTGAACTTCGGGTGGTGGTGCGTGCGGTTGAAGCTGCCGGGCTTGCCGTCCACCGACTCCAGCAGGTCGACCCGCCAGATCGGCCTGCCCACCTCGATCGGCGTGGCGGAATAGATCGTCCCCTTGAGCTCGCCGCGGTCGAAGACCCGCAGTTCGAGCCGGACCCCGTGCTCGGCGCCCTCCTGGCCCGGGCGCGGATTCGGATCCAGGAAGTACAGGTCACCGACGACGACACCGACTCGCTCGAACACGAAGGCCTGCAGCATGAAACCACCTATCGACCGGAACCGCACGCGTTTACCGCGCGATTGTGCGCTTTTCCACTATTGCTCTGTGCGCCGTGGCAGTCCAGCCCTCGTGGCCGACGGCCCGGCGGTCCGCATGGGCCGCCGGGCCGTCAGTGCCACGGTCATTACCACTGGTTATAGATCCAGACCTGGGTGCCCTTCCCAGGGGTCTCGCTGATCGTCAGCTGCTTGTAGAACCACGTGGCGATGTCGTACGGGATGCGGACACAGCCATGCGAGACAGGCTGGACCGGCACCTCGGCGTTGTATTCGCCGTGGATCGCGTACCCGGAGTAGTTGAAGAACGTTGGGTTGTACATCGCCCCGAGCGGGCCCTGGTCCCAGCCTGGGACGAAGTAGAGCGCGTGGAACTCGCCGGTCGGCGTCTCGGCGTAGGCGCAGCCATCAGCGCCACAGTCGTAGTAGTAGTGGCCGCCAGTGGACACATGGCTGACGAGCGAAATCTTGCGGTTCTTGAAGAAGACCAGCACGCCCATCCCCAGGTTGACTTCGACCCTGGTGCCGGCCGCGTGCGGGTAACGAGCCCGGTACGTGCGGGGGCGCACGAGGGCCTTCTTCGTGGCCGAGCCGATCACACCGTTCACCGGAAGACGGTTGACTTCCTGGAACGCCCAGACCGCTTCCAGGGTGTCGCTGCCGAACTGGCCATCGATCGGCCCCGGGTAGTACTTGAGCTGCGCCAGCCTGCGCTGGAGCGCCTTGACGTCCGCGCCCCTCATGCCTTCCACGAGGGTGCGCTTCGGCGGGGTGTAGCCGGCCGGGGCGGCCTGCGCCGCTGCCTGGGCAGCCGCATTCCTGGCCGTCGACGCCGCCACCGCCGCGGGCTTGGTGACCGCCGCCGACGCGGCTACCGACGCGCACCCGGCCGCCGCGATCGCGGCTATCGCCACCGCCGTGACGCCAAACCTCGCCAATCTGCCGAATGTCCGCGTTCCCATCACATCCACGTCCTTCATAAGTGAGTTGTTCCGCTCTGGAGACGTTTCAACTCATGTCGAAGTTGCGGTCAAATCGGTAACAAAACGGGCAGCGCCTGTCCGCAAGGCGCCCTGCTCCTGCCGGGGTACGGACGGTGCGGCGTCCGCCCTGGTCAGCGCCGGGTAGCCACGGCACTGACGGGACAACTGGTTTAATGTTCCTCGATCCCGGTCACCCCTATAACGCGAAATATCCGTCTATGGGGGTGCATCGCGTGACCGCGGCTGACGAACTGCTCGCCAACAACCTGCGATACGCCGCCGCCTTCCACGGGGCACTGCCGGACAAGCCCACGGCGGGCCTGGCCGTGGTCGCCTGCATGGACGCCCGTCTCAACGTCTACGGTGCCCTCGGGCTCACCGAAGGCGAGGCGCACGTCATCCGCAACGCGGGCGGCGTCGTCACCGACGACGCGATCCGCTCGCTGGCGATCAGCCAGCGGCTGCTCGGGACCACCGAGATCGTGCTGATCCACCACACGCGGTGCGGCATGCTGACGTTCACCGACGACCAGTTCCGGGCCGCGATCGAGGCGGACACCGGCATCCGGCCGCCGTGGGCCGCCGAGGCGTTCGGCGACCTGGACGGAGATGTCCGCCAGTCGATCGCGCGGATCAAGGCCAGCCCGTTCGTCCCGCACTCGGAGCAGGTCCGGGGCCTCGTATTCGACGTCGACACAGGCCTGCTCCGCGAGGTCCGCTAACCGCCTCCCGGAGCCGAGTCTCCCGCGGCTCTTACGCCCAAGGCGTGACACTGCTAGCCGATTCCTCACGCACGGCACCGTACCTCGCCGCACCGCACCGGGGACAAATGGTGCGAACCGGGCAGGAGCTGTCGACCTGCCATCAGCGTGGATCGAAAAGCACACCAGAGGGTGACTTTCGATCCAGCATGATGCGCGAGCCCGCCCGGACAGCTGCTCAGGCGCGCCTGCCCGCGGGGCATGGCGGCGGAGAGCGGGGACGTCCTGCAACGGGAGATAAGCGAGTGGAGCGGGCAGCTTCGCGCCGCAGACTCAGGTGGTTCCGGATCGTTGCCTAGTGTGGTCGATCGTGCAATCGGCCCACTCTGGTCACGCGATTATGCGCGCGCGTATGCAGAGTGGATCCATAGGGTCGCCGCGCATTCATGAGCCCGGCATAGGCGTATTTCAAGGAAAGCAGACATCCGGCAGGAAGACTGTAGAGAGTAAACGAGAGGCCTGTGACCAGAAGGCAGGCCGGAGGAGCTACCATGATTGCCGAATTCCTGTGGATCAACATCCCGCTGATGGCGCTCGCCTTCGCGTTGTGGGTCGGCATTCCGCTGTGGATGATCCTGCGACGCCCGGACCGGGACCCGCGCGAAACCCGTACTGTGCCGGCTTACCTGCGGCAGCGCGGCGTAGTGGCCGCGGCCTTCCCGGCGCAGCGGCAGGCGCCCGCGGCGGCATATGCCGAACGGCGCGAACTGGTTTCCAGCGCCCGCTAAGCAAAAAAGCCGCGCCCGCTGAACGGGGGGCAGCGGCTTTTTTGCTTTCGGCGGGTCGATTGCGCAATCGACCCGCCGGAATCTCCGATTTAAGGGCCTGGCCGCGCGACTGGAGCGGCTCATGTGTGCCAAGCTGCCTGTGTGCTTGGACTCGCGATCGCCTGTGTCGTCAGCGCCGCCGCCTGGGCGTACCTGCTCGCAGCCCACGGCGGGTACTGGCTGACCGGCCAGCGCCTGCCTGCCGGCCAGCGCCTGCCCGCCGGTGCGGAGGGTGCTGCCGGTGTGAAAGGTGCCGGTGAGGAACCAGTTGACCGGGAGTCGGACGGAGGCGGAACGGGCTCGTGGCCGGCGGTTGTCGCCGTGGTGCCCGCGCGGAACGAGGCGGACATCCTGCCGGTCACGCTGCCCGCGCTGCTCGGGCAGGAATATCCGGGGGAGTTCCGCGTCGTCGTGGTGGACGACGGCAGCGACGACGGCACCGGGGACGTGGCAGCCGAACTCGGCGTCAAGTCCCTCCGTGACGGCGGCGCCCCGCTGACTGTCCTCGCCGGCCTGCCGCGGCCGGCTGGGCGGGCAAGGTATGGGCGATGGAGCAAGGCCTGGCCGCCGCCACCGAAGCAACGCCCGAAACCACGCCCGCGCCAGAAGCCACGCCCACGCCAGAAGCTACGCCCGCGCCAGAAACCACGCCCGCGACCGCGCCCGCGTACGTCCTGTTCACCGACGCGGACATCAGCTGGGCGCCGGGCGCGCTGCGCGAACTCGTCGCCGCCGCCGAGCGCGACGACCGGGCGCTCGTCTCGCAGATGGCGCTGCTGCGCGCCGAGACGGGCTGGGAACGGGTGGTCGTGCCCGCGTTCGTCTACTTCTTCGCGCAGCTCTACCCGTTCCGGCGGGTCAACGACCCGGCCAGCAAGACCGCCGCCGGGGCCGGCGGCTGCATGCTGATCAGGAAGAGCGCTCTCGGCAACGGCCTCGCGCCCGTCCGCGGCGCGCTCATCGACGACGTGGCGCTCGCGACCCTGCTCAAGCGGGACGGTAACCGCTGCTGGCTGGGGCTGACCACGGACATCAGGAGCGCCCGGCCCTACCCGCGGCTGGCGAGCCTGTGGCACATGGTCGCCAGGTCCGCGTACACGCAGCTCAGGTACTCGCCGCTGCTGCTCGCGGGCACGATCGCGGGCCTGCTCCTGCTCTACGCGGCCCCCCCGGCCGGCGCGATCGGCTGGCTGACGGCCGCCGCGGCCGCCGGGACCGCCGGGACCGGCGCCACCACCCCCGCGGCCGTGACAGCCGGGATAGCCGGTCTCGCCGGCTGGGCGCTGATGACCATCAGCTACCTGCCCATGCTCCGCTTTTACCGGCTGTCCCCGCTGCGCGCGCCGGCGCTGCCGCTGATCGCGATCCTGTACGCGGCGATGACCGCCGACTCGGCGCGACGCCACTACTCCGGCCGCGCGGTCTCTTGGCGCGGCCGGGCCGCCGCGCGCGTCTAATCCAATTCCGCGCCGATTGGCTCTTAAACGGCCGCTAACCCACGGGATAGGCTCGCTGCCGTGCGAGTGCCGCAGACAAAACTCTGGACAGCGGAACACCAAGAGACCGAAGAACTCGTCCGCGACTTCCTCATCGCGGACGTCTTCACCGACACGCCGCTGGAAGGCAACCAGCTCGGTATCTTCCTCGACGGGCGCGGCCTGAGCACTGAGCTGATGCTCAAGGCGACTCGCGAGATGAACTTCGCCGAGACGGTCTTCTTCCTCCCGCCGGCAGACCCGCCGGCAGACCCAGCGGCCGATGCCCATGTCCGCATCTTCACTCCCGGCGGCGAGCTACCGTTCGCCGGCCACCCGACGCTCGGGTCGGCCTGGGTCCTCGGCGAGGTGCTGCGGAAGCAGCGCGTCACGCTCCAGACCGGCGCCGGCCTGATCCCCGTCGATCTCGAGCAGCACGACGGCACGATCACCTTCGGCTGGATGTCGCAGCCGATCCCGACGTGGGGACCCTACGACCGCACGGCCGAGCTACTCGAGGCCCTGGGCACCAAAGCCAAGCCGGGCCTGCCGCTCGAGTGGTACCGCAACGGCCCGCTGAACGCGTACGTGGAGATCCCGGACGAGCAGGCGCTCGCCGCCCTCGAGCCCGACATGCAGAAGCTCAGGCGGATCCCGGTGAACGTCAGCTGCTTCACCCAGACACCGGACGGCGTGACCACGCGGATGTTCGCCCCCGCCCTCGGCGTCCCCGAGGACCCGGCGACCGGGTCCGCCGCCGGCCCGCTCGCCGTGCACCTCGCCAGGCACGGCCGGATCGGATACGGAAAAGAGATCGAGATCCGCCAGGGCGCTTGCGTCAGCCGGCCCTCGGTGCTGTACGCCCGCGCCGAGGGGGCAGAGAATACGGTCGAGCGTGTGCTCGTCGGCGGCCGGGCCGTCGTCGTCGCGCGCGGGGAGTACCGGCTGGCCTGACGGCGGAGCGAAGCGGAGCAACGCGGCCGTTCGGCACAAAAAGAGGGAAGGAAGCCCGAATGGCGATCAGCGTTCACGGTGTGGTGGCGCGAGGTAAGGGCGAGCCTGTCGTGGTCACCGAGGTGCTGGTGCCTGAGCCAGGTCCGGGCGAGGCGCTGGTGCGGGTGCAGGCGTGCGGGGTGTGCCATACCGACCTGCACTACAAAATGGGCGGGATCGGCGACGACTTCCCTTACCTGCTCGGGCACGAGGCAGCCGGGATCGTCGAGCAAGTCGGCGACAACGTGACGGAAGTGGCGCCCGGCGACTTCGTAATCCTCAACTGGCGGGCGGTCTGCGGACAGTGCCGCGCGTGCAAGCGCGGGCGGCCGTGGTACTGCTTCAACACGCACAACGCGGCGCAGAAGATGACGCTCGCGGACGGGACCCCGCTGTCGCCCGCCCTCGGCATCGGGGCGTTCGCCGAGCAGACGCTGGTCGCGGCGGGGCAGTGCACCAAGGTCGACCCGGCGATCGCGCCTGCCACCGCGGGGCTGCTGGGCTGCGGCGTGATGGCCGGCCTGGGCGCGGCGATCAACACCGGCGGCGTCACCCGGGGCGACACGGTCGCGGTGATCGGCTGCGGCGGGGTCGGCGACGGAGCCGTGCTCGGTTCCTGGCTGGCGGGCGCGAAGACGATCATCGCGGTGGACGTGGACGACCGGAAACTCGACTGGGCGAAAGGGTTCGGCGCCACCCACGCGATCAACTCCAGGCAAACAGACGCGGTGGAGGGCATCAGGGAGCTCACCGACGGCTTCGGCGCGGACGTGGTGATCGAGGCGATCGGGCGGCCGGAGACGTACCAGCAGGCGTTCTACGCGCGCGACCTGGCGGGCGTCGTGGTCCTGGTGGGCGTGCCGACACCGGAGATGCGGCTGGAGCTGCCGCTGCTGGACGTGTTCGGCCGGGGCGGGGCGCTCAAGTCGTCGTGGTACGGGGACTGCCTGCCAAGCCGCGACTTCCCGATGCTGGTCGACCTGCACCTGCAGGGCCGGCTGCCGCTGGACAAGTTCGTCTCCGAGACGATCTCCCTCGGCGACGTCGAGGCAGCGTTCGCCAAGATGGAGCACGGTGACGTGCTGCGCAGCGTGGTGGTCTTCTGAACGCTGGTGTTACCCGGATCGCGATGTGGTCCGGGCCGCGCACCGTTTCCACCGCGCTCATGCGCGCCTGGGAGAACCGGCGGGACACGGTGGTGGCCGACGAGCCGCTCTACGCGTTCTACCTGGCGGCGACCGGGCTCGACCACCCCGGCCGGGCCGAGGTGATCGCCAGCCAGCCGACCGACTGGCGGGTCGTGCTGCGCGGCCTGGCGGACGACCCGCTGCCGCCGGGGATCACGGTCTTCTACCAGAAGCACATGACGCATCATCTGCTGCCGTCGGTGGACCGGGCGGCGCTGGCGCCGCTCCGGCACGCGTTCTTGATCAGGGAGCCGCGGGGGCTGCTGGCGTCGTACGCACGGGTGCGTTCGGCGCCGACGGTGGACGATCTGGGGCTACGGCAGCAGGCGGAGATCTTCGCTGAGTTCGGCGGGCCGGTGCTCGATTCCGCCGACCTGCTGGCCGCGCCGGAGGCGGCGCTGCGTGCCCTGTGCGCCGCGCTCGGCGTGCCGTTCTCCGCCGCGATGCTGTCCTGGCCGCCGGGCCCGCGTTCCAGCGATGGGGTGTGGGCGCCGTACTGGTACGACAGCGTGCGCCGGTCGACGGGCTTCGCCCCGGTCTCTCAGGCGTCAGCTGACCTCGACCCGGCGCTCGAGCCGCTGCTCGCGCAGTGCCTCCCCTACTACGAATCTCTTCGAAAAAACAAACTAAGGATATGAGTCCGAACGTACCGGGCTGGCTCCCTAAGGATCTCGATGCTGCAGAAGTTCGACGAACGCAACCGCGACCTGATCGTCAACGTCGGAGGCAAGCTCGCGCACCGGGACGAGGCCGGCGTCTCCCCGTTCGATTCCGTGGTCCAGGGCGGGGACGCGGTGTGGGAGGGGCTGCGGCTGACCAACGGCCGGATCTTCGCGCTGGAGGAGCACCTGGCGCGGCTGAGTCGTTCGGCGCACGCGCTCGCGTTCTCGTCGATCCCGCCGGACGCGGCTATCGTGTCCGAGATCCGGCGCACGCTGGCGGCCAACGGCATGCGGGACGGGGTGCACGTTCGTCTGACGTTGACCCGGGGTGTCAAGGTCACCTCCGGGATGGACCCGCGGCTGAACGTCTCGGGGCCGACGCTGATCGTGCTGGCCGAGTTCAAGGACCCGGTGTACGACCTGTCCGGGATCCGGCTGATCACCGCCAGCGTGCGGCGGCCCGCGCCGGACTGCCTGGACCCGAAGATCCACCACAACAACCTGCTGCCCTCCATCCTCGCCAAGATCGAGGCCAACGTGGCGGGCGCCGACGACGCGGTCATGCTCGACCACCGCGGCTTCATCGCCGAAACCAACGCGACGCACATCTTCATGGTGCTGCGCGGTTCTGGTTCTACGCAGGACGCGACGCTCGCGGGCCTGACGCTCGGCACGCCGACGACAGCCTCCTGTCCCGAAGGCATCACCCGGGCGGCCGTGCTCCAGTTGGCCGCCAAGGAAGGCATTACCACCGAGGCTGGCGACTACACGCTCCCGCAGCTGTACAACGCGGCCGAGGTGTTCGTCACCGGGACGATGGGCGGCCTGGCGCCGGTGGTCGCGGTGGACGGGCGGGTGATCGGCGACGGCGCGGTCGGCCCGGTCACCAAGCACCTCACAGAACTCTACACAAACCTCACCGCCACCGTCGGCACCGTGGTGGCCTAAGCCCCGGTGATTTTGCCGTCCTCCAGGTGGAGGACGCTGTCGGCTATGTCGATTAGTGCGGGGTCGTGGGTCGCGACCAGGGCGGTGACGCCCTCGGAGCGGACGACGGCGCGCAGCAGGCGCATGATCTGCTTGCCGGTTTCCTGGTCGAGCTGACCGGTTGGCTCGTCGGCGAGCAGCAGGGCCGGGCGGGTGGCCAGCGCCCGGGCGATCGCGACGCGCTGCTGCTGGCCGCCGGACAGCTCGCCGGGGCGCTGTTTCGCGTGCTCGGCGAGCCCCACGATCGACAGCAGCAAGGCGACCCGCTCATCGCGCTGGCGCGGCGCCACGCCGGAGATCCGCAGCGGCACGCCGACGTTCTCGGCGGCCGACAGCACCGGCAGCAGGCCGAACGACTGGAAGATGTACGCCACCGTCTCCCGGCGCAGCCGCATCCTCATCTGCTCGTCCATGGTGGTCACCTCCCGGTCGGCGACCCGCACCGTGCCGCCGTCCGGGGTATCCAGCCCGCCGATGACGTTGAGCAGCGTGGTCTTACCCGACCCGGACCGGCCGCGCAGCGCGACCAGCGAGCCCTCCCCGACGGTGAAGGTGACGCCGCGGAGCGCGGCGGTCGCGTTCGGACCGCTGCCGTAGGTGCGGGTCACGTCCTGCACGTCGACCATCATTGTCCGGACTCCGCTGGGTCGCGGGGGAGGTCCGGCCAGACGCCGATGTGGTACGGCGTGCTGGCGCACGGCGGTCATCGCGGCGGCTTCGATCAGCGGCGTGTTACCCTGGCCCGCGCTGGCCGGGCGGGCCGGCAGCGCGCCGGGGACGAACCCCAGCGGGTCAGACCACGACGCCTGCCAGAAACCGAACGGCACGCCCGGCAACGCCGCCCCGATCGCCGACTTGAGCGCCGTGGTGACCGGACCGTACTGGGCGGAGCTGACCGCGCCGGCGGCGGCGAGCGACGTGCCCGGGGCGACCGACAGGTCGTGCCTGACGGCCTGCGGGAGCGCCCGGCCGGCGAAGGCGGCGAGCGCGGCGCCGACCGCCGCCGCCGCCAGCGTGGTCAGGGCCGCGGCGGCGAGCACCACCCAGTGGGCGGTCATCCGCCGCACTGGCAGTGGACCCCGCGGACCGATCACAAGCCACAGGATTTCGCATCTGTTGAAACAACGGCAATTCCGTTCGGGAACAAATCGCTCATCGCCGGGTAGGTTTGAGCCTCATGCCGACAATCCTCATGACCGGCGCCGCCGGGCGGATCGGGACCATGCTCAGGTCCCGGCTGGCGCGGCCGGGCCGGGTGCTCCGGTTGCTTGACGTCGTCCCGCTGGCTCCCGGGCCCGGGCCGGGCGAGGAGGAGGTGACGGCGTTGGTCACCGACATGGCGGCGATGACGGACGCGTGCCGTGGCGCCGACGCGGTCATCCACCTGGGCGGGATCCCGGGCGAGGCGCCGTGGGACCGGATCCTCGACGTCAACATCAACGGCACGTACGTGGTCTTCGAGGCCGCCCGCCGGGCGGGCGTGCCCCGGGTGGTGTTCGCGTCGTCCAACCACGCGGTCGGCTTCGCGCCGCGGGCGGACTTCCCCGTGCCTGACTTCGCGTTCCCCGCTCCGGACACCTATTACGGCGTCTCCAAGGCGGCCGGCGAGGCGACCGCCGCGCTGTACAGCCGCCGGTACGGGATGGACGCCATCGCGGTGCGGATCCTGTCCTGCTTCGACCGGCCGGCGACCCCGCGGATGCTGTCCACCTGGCTGTCGCCGGACGACGCCGGACGCCTCTTCGAGGCCTGCCTGACGGCACCGTCGCCCGGATTCCGGGTCATCTTCGGCGTCTCCGCGAACACCAGAGGCGGCTGGGTGTCGCTGGACGGCGCGCGCGAGCTGGGTTACGAGCCGCGGGACGACGCCGAGGCCTTCGCCGCCGAGGTAACCGCCGCCAGCGGCGCGCCCGACCCCGCCGACCCGCTGTTCCGCTACCTGGGCGGCGAGTTCACCACCCCGCAATTCGACGTCGGCAACCTGACCTAGCCCGCACCCGCCCGCCGCTGACGCACATTCCCTTGTGCGAAATACCCTATTTGTCTGAACTTTAACTTCAGGCATTTCCGACTCTTCATACGAGCGTGATCCGCAAAGCGGGCATTTCGGACACAAAAGTGGTCATCTGCTATGAAAAGACGCTCTCGTATGAAAAGTTGCGGAGGGCGGGCGAGGGCGGGCGAGGGAGAGAGCCGACGGCGCGCTGGGTCTACTCCGGCTCGTTGAGTGCGTCCCAGCGGGCTAGCATCGCGGGCATCTCGGCGTGCAGGAACTCGAAGAATCCGGCGTGCTCGGCCATCCGGGTGCCGGCCGGCGTGTCCGCGCCGACCAGGCCGACGCCCTCCTTGAGCAGCGCGATCCAGCGGATCAGCACCTGGTTGCGCAGCAGCATCACCTGATGCCAGATGTCGCCGGGCATGCGGTAGTACTCGCGCCGGGAGCCGGGGACGCGCTCCTTGTGCAAGAGGCCGAGCCCGCTCAGGTAGCGCACGGCGCCGGATACCGCGGCCGGGCTGATCTGCAGCAGGTCGGCCAGTTCGGCGGCGGTGAGGCGGCCAGAGTCGGTGACGAGGAGCGCGACGAAGACGCGGGCCGGCATGGGCGGGAACCCGGCCATGATCAGTACGGCGGCGAACCTCTCGATGAAGTCGGGCAGCCCGGCGTAAGCCCCGGCACCGCCGTCGACTCCGGCGGGCGCCCGGGTGTCCCGCGCCTCGTCGCGATCGCCTGCCGCCATGCCCGTTAGTGTACCGTATTCTGAACATTCATAATCTTCTGAATTTGCGATAGGCTGTGCAGCATGGCGAACGCTATCGAGGCGAGCGGCCTGCGCAAGCACTTCGGCCCGACCAAGGCGCTTGACGGCCTCGACCTCACCGTCCGCACCGGCGAGGTGCACGCCTTCCTGGGGCCGAACGGCGCGGGCAAGACCACCACCATCCGCGTGCTGCTCGGCCTGCTGCGCAAGGACGGCGGCGAGGTCTCGCTGCTCGGCGGCGATCCGTGGCGGGACGCGACGACGCTGCACAGCAGGCTCGCCTACGTGCCCGGCGACGTGACCCTGTGGCCGAACCTGACCGGCGGGGAGATCATCGACCTGCTCGCCCGGCTGCGCGGCGACGGCCATAACCCGAAGCGCCGGCAGGAGCTGATCGAGCTCTTCGACCTGGACCCCTCGAAGAAGGCGCGCGCCTACTCGAAGGGCAACCGGCAGAAGGTCGCGCTGATCGCCGCCCTCGCCAGCGACGCCGAGCTGCTGCTGCTCGACGAGCCGACCGCCGGCCTGGACCCGCTGATGGAGGCGAACTTCCGCGACTGCGCCGGCGCGGAGCGCCGCGACGGCCGCACCGTGCTGCTGTCCAGCCACATCCTCGCCGAGGCCGAGGCCCTGGCCGACCGGGTGACGATCATCCGGGCCGGGCGCACCGTCGAGACCGGCACGCTCGCCGAGATGCGGCACCTGACCCGCACCACGGTCGACGCCGAGCTCGACGGCCCGGTCGTCATCGACGACCTCCCCGGCGTCCACGACGCGGTGCTCGACGGCGCGCGGCTGCGCTGCGAGGTGGACAACGCGGCGCTCACCGAGGTGCTCCGCCGCCTGTCGGCCGTCGGCGTGCGGACTCTCACCTGCCGCCCGCCGACTCTGGAAGAGTTGTTCCTAAGGCATTATTCGGAACGTACCGTGGCGGCTGTCCAGTCATGACCGGCGCGCTCACCGGTACCCGGGCCCTATCGAAGCTGGCGCTCCGCCGGGACCGGATCATGCTGCCCGCCTGGGTCTACGTGGTCGTGATCGGCGTCGCCGCCAGCGCGTACACGTTCAACAAGCTGTACAAGACGGCGTCCTCGCGGGCGGCCCTGGTGGCGTCCGGGGAGAGCAACCCGGCGCTGCTGTTCCTCTACGGCCGGCTGAACGGGACCTCGGTGGGGGCGCTCACCGCCTGGCGGTACGGCGTCTGGGGCGCGCTGTTCGCGGCGCTGATGTCGATCTTCATCGTTATCAGGCACACGCGGGCCGATGAGGAGGCCGGGCGCCTGGAGCTGATCGGCTCGGCCCGGGTGGGACGGCAGGCGCCGCTCGCGGCGGCGCTCGCGGTCGCAACCCTGGCGAACGTGGTGCTTATCGCGGCGCTGTGCGTGGTGCTGCCGCTCATCGGGCTGCCCGCCGTCGGCTCGGCCGCGCTGGCGCTGGCGATCGGGACCTGCGGGCTGGCCTTCACCGGGATCAGCGCGGTCGCCGCGCAGCTCACGTCGGGGGCGCGCGCCGCGCGCGGCCTGGCGATCGGCGTGCTCGGCGCCGCCTTCCTTGCCCGGGCGATCGGCGACTCGGCCGGGGCCGGCGGCCCATCGTGGCTCACCTGGGTGCTGCCGCTCGGCTGGACGGAGACGCTCCGGCCGTTCGCGGGAGAGCGCTGGTGGGTGCTGGCGCTCCCGCTCGCGGCGTACGCGGCCGGCATCGGGCTGGCCTTCCTGCTCGCCGAACGCCGCGACCACGCCGCGGGCCTGCTGCCCGACCGGCCGGGCCTGCCGGCGGCGAGCGCGCTCCTGCGCGGGCCATTCTCGCTGGCGTGGCGCCTGCAGTGGCCGGCGCTGGCGGGCTGGGCGGGTGGGTACGCGGTCCTCTTCGCCGTATGCGGCGCGGCCGCCAAGGGCATCGGCTCGCTGTTCGGCACGAGCAGCGCGCTGCGCAACGAGTTCGTCAGGCTGGGCGGCCAGGCGGCGATCGTCAACGCCTACCTGTCCGCGCTGATGCTGCTGGCCGGCCTGGTGGCCGCCGCGTACGGGGTCTCCGCTGTGCTCCGGCTCCGTGCCGAAGAGGCGGAGGGGCGCGCCGACCCCGTGCTCGCCGGCTCCGTCGGCCGGGTCCGGTGGGGGCTTAGCCACGTGCTCGTCGCCCTGGCCGGCACCGCCTTGCTGCTGGCGGTGGCCGGCGTCGCGACCGGCCTTGGCTACGGCCTGCGCGCCGGCGACGCCGGCGGTGAGGTGGCGCGGATGCTCGGCGCCGGGCTGGCCCAGCTGCCGGCGGCGCTGGTGATCGTGGGGGTGGCGGCCGCCGCGTTCGGCATGCTGCCGAGGCAGTCGGTGGCGGTGGGGTGGACCGCGGTCGGCCTGGCGGTGCTGATCAACATCTTCGGGCAGGTGCTCCAGCTCTCCCACTGGGTGCTGGATGTTTCCCCGTTCACCCACGTGCCGCGGCTGCCGGGCGGCACCGTGGCCGCGCCGCCGTTGCTATGGCTCGCGGTGGTCGCGCTCGCCTTGGGTGTGACCGGGCTGGCCGCCCTCCGCCGCCGCGACATCGGCTGAAGCCGGCACGTATACCACTCGACATCCCCGCATCGGACCCGCAGTAGCGCTACCTTGAGACCCGAGCGGGCTGAAACCCGGTGGTGAAATGTCCGATATAGGGATGGTTTATCCATATTTTTCGGATGTGACGCGCTTATATGCCCGTTCCGGTAGCGAAGTTGAGTGTTTGCCGAGATGATGTTGTGACCTTGCCTGAACCGCAGGTACTTCAGACATAGAGGTGACCGCCAATATGAGGAGCGGATGGCCGCATACCCAGGATGATCATGGGAGGCTTCCGGTAGACCCGCGCCAGGCGCGGTTCGGTCCGGAGCACTCGTGGCCACACGGGTACCCCGCGATGGCGGCGCTGCCGCCCGCGGGCCAGGGTGAGCACCCCTACGCGGCCTTCTCCGCGGCCGGTTACGGCGACGACGGTTACCGCGACCCCGGCTACGACGGCCCGGCGTCGCAGGACGCGGGCATCGCGGGCACCCGTACGGTGCGCGGCTTCGTCGAGCAGGGCCCCGAGCGGCCCGGCTACGCGCCGGCCATCTCGTCCGGGTACGACGAATACGGCCAGACCGGCTATGCCGCGCCCGGCTACGGCGAGGCTGGTTACGGTGACGCCGCCTACGGTGGGCCCGGTCATGCCGAGCCCGGCTACCCGATGCCGCTGCCGGCGGAGACTTACCCGGCGGCGGACGCCTACCGCCAGCCCTGGGACTACGACCAGCCGCTCCGCTACGACGGCGAAGACGTGGCATACCCGGCGCAGGACGGCTACGGGTCCGAGGACGGTTACCAGCAGCCGGCCGACTACGGCCGTCCGGACAGCTACGGGCAGGCGGACAGCTACGGGCAGGCGGACGGTTTCGGGCAGGCGGACGGGTACGACCGGCGCGGCTACGGGTCCGGCGCCCATCGCGCCCCGGGATACGACCCCGCCCAGTACAACGGCTCCGATTACTCCATGCCCGGCATCAACGGCCCGGGCTACGACCTGTCCGGCATCATCGGCACCGGTGACTTCGAGGCGTTCGGCTACGACGAGCCGAGCTACGACCGGCTCTCCTACGACGACCCGCGGTACGACGACAACCCCGGCTACGGCGGGCCCCGGCACGACGCGCCCCGTGACGATTTCCGCGACGGCTTCCGGTCCGACGACACGCGCTTCGACGTCCCCCGCTTCGACGAGACCCGGCTGGACAACCTGTGGCCCGTCGAGGATCAGGTCCGCCGCGACCAGCCCGTGGGCTACGAGAACGATGGGTTTCAGGCAGTCGGCCCGGTCCGTTCGGGATACTCGGATTTTGATCGTGGCAGCAGCGACCGCTTTGACGAAACGCGGCTGGACCTCAACGTCGGCCACCTGCGGCTGGACCAGACCCGGTTCGACGTCCCGGTCCTCGACGAGACGCGCATCGACCCCATGCGCGCGCGTCAGCTCGACGGCGGCATGCGCCGGGCGAGCACGGGCCTGCTCGCGCCGCCGGAAGACCGGCCGCTGGGCTGGGCGGAAGAGACTTCGCTCGAACGCGTTCGGCGACCTGAACCTGGACGAGGAACTGGCGCAGGTTCCCGCCGCGTTCGTCCGTACCGCCGAGCGCGACAACGACACCGGAACGCGGCGCGCGGTCGGCCGCCGCCGTGGCCGCAGCGGTGACCGGCGGCAGTGGATGGCCCTCGGCGCCATCGCCGTCGTCGCGGCCGGCGCGATCGGCGGCGTGCTGATGAAGTACGTGTTCTCCGGCCCCAGCGGGCCGGCGCACACCGTCGTCGCCCCCAACCAGGTCAACGCGTTCACCCGCATGCCGAACCTGGAAAAGCAGATGAAGGTCGACGAGCTGCGCGAGTCCGTCATGCAGACCAGCTCGGGGCAGGCCACCAACGTGGTCTCCGCCGTGTACGAGCAGGGCAGCTTGGCTCCTGGCAGCAACCCCCAGATCTTTATGTTCGTCGGCGGCGAGCTGTCCAGCGCCGCGCCCAGCACGTCGATCGCCAGCTTCGAGCAGCACTATCCCGGGGCGCAGGTCGTGCCCGCCGGGACGATGGGCGGCGAGGCGGCCTGCGCCGAAGCCCACTCGAACGGCGAAAGCGTGGCCATGTGCGTGTGGTTCGACAACGACAGCTTCGGCGAGTTCGTGTCGCCGACGATGACCACGGCGAAGCTGACGACCACCATGGATGAAGTCCGGCCGAGCCTCGAGCTCTACGCGAAGTAAGCTCCGCTTAGTTTTCCAGCACGTCCTCGCCGCCGTCGTCTGGTGGCGCGTCCGCTGGTGGCGTGTCCGCGCTGCCGGTGTCCGGCTTGCTCTCGTCGGCGGGTTTGGCCTCAGTTTTGGCCTCAGCGGCGGGTGTGCTCTCGTCGGCCGGCTTGGCCTCGTCCGTCGGCTTGGCCTCGTCCGCGGGATTGGGCTTGGGCTCGGCAGGCTGGGCCGGCTGGGGGCGTGCTGCGGCGACTGCCGCGGATCCGCCGGCCGTGGTGAGGGCTGGGCGCCTGCGGATCGACAGCCTGGTGACCGCGAGCACGAACGCCAGGGCGAGCACGGCCAGGCCGATGAGCTGGGCACTGACGACGGGAGCGCCCAGCGGGAGGGCGGAGGTGTTCGCGACCGTCCGCCCGTCCGCCTTCTGCGTGCCGCCGGTGCTCGATGCTCCGCGTGTGCTCGATGACGGATCGGAGGGCGACAGCGCCGGGAACAGGCCCGCGGCGTTGCCGCCCGGGCTCAGTGTCGGGCTGGCGGTTTGCAGGTACGGCAGGTCGCCTACCGAGAGCGGCGCGGTGCTCGTTTCCGGTGCCGGCGTGCTGGCTGACGTCTTGGTGCCGGCCGGAGCCGCGGTGACCGCGACGGTCGCGGACGCCACGGGATCCTTGGGCAGGTTCGCCGCGCTGGCGATTGCCATCAGGTCGACGGATTTCACGCTGGACGCGCTCGCGGGGACAGCTACCCGTGCCTCGAGTTGCCGCTGGGATGACTTCGCGTCCACCGCGCCGAGATCGCACGACGCGCTGCCGTCATGGCTGCCGCAGCCGAAGCTGAGCTCGGGCGTCACGCTCGCGGGGGTCGCTACCAGCCGGACGGTGGCGTCGGGCACGTCGCCGCCCTCCGTCCAGGCGCTGACGATCCACTGCGCCGACCGGCCGCGTTCGATGCGCGTCTGCGCGCGCTGCACCTCGACACAGAGGCTGACCTGCGGGGTTCCCGTGGCGGTGCTGGTGAATGCGACAAGCGGGTAGTCGGTTCCCAGCGCGGCGGTCGCGGAACTCGACGCGGAATGAGTGCTTGTCGCGGAATGAGAGGCGGAAGGGCTCGAACTGCCCGACGCCGAGGCCGAAGGGCCGGCCGTCGGCGACGGATCGGTGCTGGGACTCGGTGACTTCGAGGTGCCCGAGCTGGGCGCGTTCGTCGCGGTCGTCGACGCTGCCGAGCTCGACGAGGTCTTGTCCGGGCTCGGGGTCTTGCTCTCGGTCGGCGTCTCAGTGGGGGTCGGCGTGGCGGTCGGCGTCTTAGTCGGGGTCGGCGTCGGCGTCTTGGTCGGGGTCGGGGTCGGGGTCGGCGTCGCCAGCCGCAGCGGCTCGCACTCCTGGTCTTTCTGGGTTTCCGTCGCCGCCCGCGCGGCGGTGCTGGCCAGGCTCGGCTGGGCAGCCGACGCGACCGCCGGGAACGCGGTGGCGGCCGCGACCAGGATGCCCCCGGTCGTGAGGCTGGCCGTCACCAGTCGTACGTGCGCGAAACGCATGAAGGGCCCACCAGTGCTGCTCGTTTGCTGCTGCGGGAACGACTATTCAGTGTGGAGTGGCTACATCAGGCGTGCTACGTCAGGCTCGTACGGTACGCCCACTATTGGACACTAACCGCTGTGCCTGGCGCCACACTCACTACTACCCAGCGGCGGCCAAACTGATCATGACGCTAGGAACCGGACAGGCGATCTGCCTCTTATCTGGGACGATCCGTCACCCGCCGGCGGTTCCACGCGGATCCGGCATTGTTGGCCAGATTTCCGCGGCCGCGACTGTTCTGAAACTCTCTCGCCGGAGTTGGTGGAGAGTTCATCCGGGCCCGTGTGCCGGATGGCCGGCGGTCGGCTACCGCTACGGTCCGTTCACGCCGACGGTCGTCACTCTGCGTGACCTATCTCACGGTAGCATTTGCGACATTTCGGCCATATCTGGCGATCAGGGACGGTTTACTGGTGTTAGATAGCACCCAGGCGTGAGATGGTTGCTTCCCCGCAACGCGACGCCGCGACCTCACGTCAACGTCAACGTCCACGCCCCTGCCGTCGCTACCGTGCGTCGCACCGGCGGGCAGAGCCGGGTGACAGCCGAGCGCCTCCTGAGCGGACCGCGCTGACTCAAGGATCACTTTTGGACCCGCGGTTCGATTCAACGCTGCCTCCATCGCCCCGGCATCGCAAGCCTCGTACGCATCCGCGGCCGGCGCTGGCGGCGGCGGTGGCCGCGGGCGCGCTGGGGACGGCCGTGCTGGCCGTCGGCACGGTGCCGTGGACCGGGGCGGTCAGGAACAGCGCCGGGGCCGCGCACGCTGGTCCGGGGAGTCCGGCCCGGGCTTCCGGTTTTAACCCGGTCCACGGGCTGGCGGCGCGGGGCCGCCGGACTAGCGGCGCGCGGGGCCGCCGCGTCCATTCAGCTGGATTCCCGGCACGCGTCGCCCATGACGGATGGGCTCGCCGCTCGTCCAGCCAGGGCCCAGAGCGGGCGGCCGCGTACGGCACGGGCCCATGCCGCGCCTGCCCGGCCGTATCTCATTTACGACTCAGTGGTGCCGAGTCGGATCCCGGCCGGCCAGCGGGTGATCGCCGCCTACGCCGCGTCGGCTGGCGCGGTCCCCCGCCGCGGTCCGGTGCTGTGGATCGACACGAACGGCAGCGACCCGGCGGCTTCGGCGCTCGATGTCGAGCCGGGCGCCGCCACGCCCGCAGGCGCCGCCCGGTGGGTCAGGCGAAAGCTCACGGCCGATCCGAGCTCCCTGGCCATCATCTACACCATGCGGTCCGACTGGCAGCAGGTAAAGGAGAACATGACCGCCCTGCCGGCCTGGATGCGGTCGCGGATCCGGTACTGGATCGCGGACCCCACCGGTGTTCCGCACATGGTCGCGGGGTCCAGCGCGACGCAGTGGTACTGGGGCGACAGCTACGACATCACGACCGCGAGCCCGGGCTTCCAGACCCAGTAAAGCCCCCCGCTACCCGTGGCTCTCTCCGGGGCCGGCTGCCGGGGCTCTCTTCTGGGCCGATTGCGCGATCGGCCTACTCTTCCGGGGCCGATTGCGCGATTGGCATTCTCCGCATCCGGGGTGAGGCGCCGGAACCATGCCGGGATGACCCGTCACGTGTGCGTATCGATCGGGCATCGTGCGCGTCCGGCGGGCGGCGTCCGGTTTATCATGATTTTTCTGACTCGGTGGGAAGGCCGGGGACCGTCTCTCGGTCAGCTCCGAGGATTCTCTCGGTCAGCCCCAAGGATCCGGGTCCATCCTGAGGTAGTGGCCGTCGTACGAGCGAAATTGATTAATGTTGATTTTATTGCGACGGTAAACTCTCCAGGCTTTCAACGCGTCTTTAGTACGTCGACGTCACTGACGACGCATTGTTTCATTTCTTGCTAACCAACCTCAGGAGCATGGGGGGAACCATGGACCTGCGTGAGCGACTTACGACCAGGACGCCTGCGGCGGAACTGCCCGAGCCGTGGCGGTCGGCCGACGTGCTGATCGTGCTCCCGACGTACCAGGAGGCGGCCAACCTCCCTGTGATCGTCGACGCGCTCTTCAACTTGCCGTTGCCGGGCCTGCGGGTCCTGGTCGTTGATGACAACTCCCCGGATGGCACCGGGCGGATCGCCGAGGAGATGGCCGAGTACTACGGCCGTCACCGGATGGGCGTCGTGCACCGCCAGGGGAAGGAAGGCCTCGGCCGGGCCTACATTGACGGGATGACCCGGGCGATCGAGGCGGGCGCCGAATTCGTGGTGCAGATGGACAGCGATCTGTCGCACGGACCGGAGTACCTCTCCGGCATGCTGGGCACCCTGCTGTCCGCCGACGCTGACGTGGTGATCGGCTCCCGGTACGTGGTGGGCGCCAGCGTGGGCGCCGAGTGGCCCTGGTATCGCAAGATGCTGTCCTCGTTCGCCAACACGTACGTCCGGAGCCTGCTCCGCCTCGGCGTCCGTGACGTCACGGCGGGATACAAGATGTGGCGGGCCTCGGCTCTGGAGGCCATTGGCCTGTCCAGCATCCAGAGCAACGGCTACAGCTTCCAGGTTGAGATGAACTACCGCGCCATCCTCAAGGGCCTCAAGATCGTTGAACTGCCGATCCACTTCTCGGACCGCACCGAGGGCGAAAGCAAGATGACCCTGAAGGTGCAGCTGGAGTCCGCGCTGATGCCGTTCAAGCTCCGCCGCTACGTGCGCTAGCTCCCAGGATCCGTGGTCGTGGGTGAGCACACGAGCAAGTCAGAAGTACCGTAAGCTCACCCACGTCGCTGGTGATCCAGCACTCGCCGGGTCTGCTAAATTAGCGCCGATTTCCACGCAGCACATCCGACCCTGCCTGGAGGCTGATCTCTGACTCATGCCCGGAAGATCTGGCTAGGTCAGCGCGTTCAGCCGACAAAGAGGCGCCTGCGGCCGTAGCTGCGATCTGGCTGCCATGACATCGCTGATCGCTTCCGGTGCTTACGCCCGTCGCCAAAGGCGGTGCCCGAAAGCAACCGTGATCGAACCATCCGTACCTAGTTGTCCTCACTATTTGTCACCCTGGCTTGCGCGACGTGTCGGACACAGCCCGATAACGAACGCAATGTAGCCCCTGTGCAGCGAGATCGACCTCTGTACTGCCCACCACCAGGTTGTCATCACGGATGCCAACGGCACGCGCGTACTTATCTGGCAGAAAGTCGGCCTACTACCGTGCATCGGGCTGATTATCGCCGGGAAGGCTCCGCAAAGGTATCCGAAGCGGCCGAGGAATCCACCCGGCAGGGGAGACGCGCTGCGGCGCCAGGGCGGATCATGCTGCTATGGCCTGCGCGGTGTGCTGGCGAGTCGCATGCGAGCTTGTGCGCCGGTCAGGGGATATTGCCTGGCGTGCTGGACGGGGGGGAGCCCAGGTCGGCCAGCAGGTTCTTGTTCCAGACCATGACGGTGAAGGTCTTGTAGTGGTAGGTATGCGCGGGCGGCCCGGCGAGCGCCAGAATGTCACGCTGCGGGACGACCGATACACCGTTACCGTCGGCGGTGTTTGACACCACGAAGTTGGCGTAGCTGACCCGCGGGTCGTACCAGGACGCCTTGGATTCGTAGTTGCGCGGGACTGCGCCGGTGATCCGCCAGGAGACCGTTCTGATCGCGACGCGACCGCCGCTGTCGAGCGTGATGAGGTTTGCCTCGGTGTAGGTACCGAGCCCGGTGGAGAGGTGGTGGGCCTCTAGCCAGGGAATGATCGCCTGTTCGCTGTCCGTGACCGTGGGCTGCGCGGCTCCGTAGCCGAGGGCGGCCAGATAGCAGGCCAGCACGGCCGTCAGCGCCGGCTTCAGCCGAGCCCGCGACAGGGGCTCGGCGAGCATGCGGCCGGCAAGGACGGCGCCGAAAGGCAGCACGGCGAGGATCTGCCGTGTGTCGAACAATGTGACGGGGGCGACGGTGACTACGTAGGCAGCCAGGTTGAGCGCGATCGCGGTGGCCAGCACCGGGGCGATGAGGTCGCTGGCTGAGAAGAAGCGTCTGAACGCGAGGCAGACGCCGCAAAGCGCGAGGACTGCGCCGACCAGATGCACCAAGGCGATGGCTAGCGCCACCCCCATCGGCAGACCGCCGGTAGCGGGCCCGAACGCATTCCCCGGCGAAATGCCGATGAAGTCAGCACCGTACACGTTGAGGATGCCGTCGATGGCCAGCACGACATGAGCCGGAATAGTCTGCGGGCGGGCAAGTCCTCCCACGACCATGGGGAGCATCGTGTATCCGTGCAGGCGCGTGATCGCGCGCACGACGAGTGTGGACACGCCGATCGAAGCAAGGGCCGCCGCTACAAGCGAGAGCTCGAACCACTGCGAGGCCATCGGCTTGCGATTGCGGGCAACTGCCCACAGGGCACGGATGCCGCACACGGCGGCTATCGCGAGGGCTCCGTCGAAGAGGGCAACACGGTCGGAGATGAGGACCCAGGTGAGCACTACTCCGACAGCGACCGGGACGTACCAGCGCCGCGCCGCGCGGTCCAGCACGATAAACATGATCAGCAGGGGCACCTGGGTGCCTAGGTGGTCAGGCTGGTTAAGCAGGAAGTGGATGCCGCTGCCGAACTGAGGGGCAAGCAGTATCCCGGACGCTATCAGCGCGCGGACCACGCCTTCCCGCCCGGTCGCCCGGCCCTTGGCCAGCAGGGCGGCCAGCAGCGTCAGTAGCGTATAGGTAAGCGCGCCCGCCACATGCACCACGGCAGGGCCGAGGCCCCGGATAAGCTCCACGCCGATGTACTCGGGCAACTCGGTGGTGTAGTACGCCACGTCCCCGACAGTCCAGCCTTGCAGCAGCCAGTTGCCGTGCAACATGTCCCACGCCTGCAGCGCCTGGTCCGCGCCGTCAGAGTTGTCGGGGTAGGTGTTCGACAGCCGCAGATAGCACAGGAACAAGACGACGACCGCTACGGCCATGGCTGCGGGCCAACGCCACCGGTCGAGCCGCCCGCGCCCGTGTTCTGCAGCCGTCAGATCCTGGACAGGAGCGCGGACACGCACGTCCTGAGGAGACATCTCACCGGCTGAATCGGCAATTCCTCCCGCCACGTGCTGACGCTAGCAGAAACGCGTGGTGAGCACGTGGGCGTTGGCAGCGGCGGCTTCTGGGCGAGGTCAGAGAGTTCGCCAGTGTAAGGGCGGATCGCGCGGGGCGACAGGTCGGCCGCCTCAAGGTGCAGGCGCCAGGAGGCTAGAAGTACGGTAAGCTCACCCACGTCGCCGGGATTCAGTACCCGCGAGGTCTGCTAAATTAGACCCGGCGTCACGGCTGAAGAGGATCTAGGTGTAGAAATCCCAGGCCAGACAACCAAAGATAGGCCCCGTTAGCTCAGTCGGCAGAGCGTCTCCATGGTAAGGAGAAGGTCTACGGTTCGATTCCGTAACGGGGCTCGCAGGTCAAAGGCCGATTCCGATCATGGAACCGGCCTTTTCGCTTGCTGGTGCAGCAGCAAGTGCAGCAGCGGGAGTATCAGGGACCGAGCTGGTCGCCGAGTTTCCTCAGCGCGTCCCGTGTCGCCGACGACACCACTTCGGTGTAGATCTCCATCGTGATAGCGATCTTGCTGTGCCGCAGGATCTGCATGGCCACGCGCGGATGTACGTCGAGAGCGGCCAGAAGCGACCCGCATGACTTGCGCGTGCCGTGGACGGTGATCCGGCGGACCTTCGCCTTGCTGATGCGCCGGTCGAAGCTGCGAGTGAAGTTGCGCGGCTCGATCGGTGTGCCGCGCCTGGTGGTGAAGACCAGGCCGCTCTGCACCCAGCCGTCACGAGCATTGTCCCGGTCGGTGTCCTGCTGCTGCCTGCGGAGCTTGAGCGCGGCGATGCACAGGTCAGGGAGGGGGAGCGGGGCTTCCGATCCTTCGGTCTTGGTAGGGCGGCGCAGGAGCTGGCGGCCGACGCGCTGAAGCTGCTCGCCGACGTATAGTTCCGCGTTGTCGAGGCTGACCAGCTCCCAGGTAAGGCCGAGGAGCTCGCCCTTGCGCAGGCCCAGGACCAGGAGCAGGACGTACGCCGCGTAGAGCCCGTCGTCGTCGCTGCGGGCGGATTCCAGGAACTGGCGTGCCTCGTCGACCGACCACGGGCGGACCTTGCGGCCCGGATTACTTCGGGCCGGAAGCCGGATAACGGCCGCAGGGTTACGGGTGATGATCTGTTCTTCCACCGCGCAGGTAAGAGCAGCGCGGAGCACGTTTCGCGCGTCCTTGCGGGTTCCCGGTGACAGCACATCCCCGCAGCATTTCCCTATCGCACAGCATCGCCGTTTCGACTCCGGTCGGGCGGCGTCTTTTCCCTGCGCGCAGCACTGGCAGATGCGGCCAAGCTTGTTAAGCCACTGCCTGATGTCCTTAACCTGAATCTTGTCCAGTCGCATAGCGCCAAGATGAGGGATAATATGCAGCCGCGAGAACAGCTCATATTTCTCGCATGTTTTCGGTGCCAGGTTCGGCTGCGCAATCTCGCTCAGCCAGTACCCGAGAAAGTCGGCAAGTCTGGGCACATCGGAGGCAACCGGTCCCTGGCGGGCCTGGTCACGCAACCGGAACCACTTCTGCTGCGCCTCCTCGTAGGTCTGGCCGCTGATGTACTTGCGGTAGCGCTCGCCGTCCGGGCCGGTGCACCAGACGTAGCCCCGGTAGCCGCTCCCGGCCGGGTAGATTGACCCTTCGCCGTTATGGCGCCTGCTCATGTGCCGTCTCCTGTTCCCTGCGGCGGATGTACTCCTCAACGGCTTCAGGAAGAATGCGCCTGCTACCGCCGTCCTTAATAGAACGGATCTGGCCAGACAAGATCAGGTGTTTCGTCTTAGTCAGGCTGTAGCGGAGCATGACAGCGACCTCGGCAGTGGTATACCACTTAGCCTCGACCGCTGATTTTCCCGTCCGTTCGGTACTAGTGCTCGACAATGTCGTTTCTCCTTCTTAGAGTAAGAGATCCAGACTTGACGTTTAAGCGTCAAAGATCCAGGTGAAGCATTCATGCCGCCTCACTGGTGCAGGCGTAATAACTGGCGATTTCTTCACGTGCGGTTTCGCGGCGTTTGCGGGCCTGGTCGGCAGCGGTGTTGGCCAAGAGCGCGTCGCCGGTGGTGTGCCAGCCGGTTCCGACGTAAGACAGCCGGTTGAGGACGAGCACGGCCGGAGTGCCGGTGTCGTCGTGGTGGTCGAGGGGGCCGTGTTCGGGGCCGGTGTCGTCGTGGTCGCGGCGGTAGGTGATACGGGCCTGACGGAGGGCGGTGAGGGTAACGGAGTAGCGGCGGGCCTTGGTGAGGAAGTGGCCGCCGAAGCCGAGCATGTGCGCCCAGCGGCGCAGGCTCACGTATTCCGGGTTGGCGCCGAGGGTCCAGCAGGCGTGGATGAGCCGTTCGGGGTGGGTGCCGTCGGCCTTCGCGTACAGGTCGATGGTGTCGGAGGCGATGCGGGCGGAGGCGTGCCCGGCGGTCTCGGTGCCCTTGGTGGCGTACTTGGCCAGATAGCTGGCGACGGCCAGGTCGGTGACGGTGCCGTCGCCGCGCACGGCGATGGTACGCACATCAAGCTCGGCACCCCACCTGATGCCCCAGCCGCCCGGGTTAGCGGGGTGACGGGGAGTGGTCCAGGTGATGGCGGCAGCGGTGTGCCTTACCGCGTCCTCGAGGTCGGCGGCGGTCAGGCCGGGCGGCGGCGGGACGATGCGGTCCGGGTCGCGGGGGTCGGCGCCGTCGAGGCGGAGCAAGACGTGGAAGTGGACGGCGCCGCGGGTCTGGTATTCGGCGACCTTGCCGTGAGAGACCCGGACCGGGGGCCGCCCGTCGGGGGTGAAACCGTAGCCGCGCAGGACGGCTAGGCCGATCAGATGCCGTTCGATGTCCTGTTTGGTGCGCCGCCATAGTTCGGCGGCGGCGTTGTTCCACACGACGTGGGCGTCGTAGTCGTAGCAGTCCGGACACAGCGGCTGGCCGAGCCGGGGATCGCCAGGGCGGTGCCTCCGGTAGCAGGCGGCGGGACGGCCGTGCGGGCAGGTCCCGGCGTCGCGGCGGGGGTGGCAGGGTTCGGCCTGGCACCGGCACTCGTTACGCCGGTTGCAGGTGTGCTGTCGGACGGGCCGGGCGTGGACCGGGCCGAACGAGGGGGCGGTGAAGGTGGCGAACACGGCCGGATGTCCGGCGACCGTGGCGGGGATGCCCTTGCCGCCGACCAGCCCGGCGCGGATGAGGTGGAAGGCGTCGCGGCGGTAGGTGTCAGCGCAGCCGGGGCAGGCGCGTTCGCGGCGGTTGCCGCACGGCTTGTAGACCGCCCGGTCCGGCAGGTCGTCGGTAGGGATGGCGTGGAAGATCTCGCCGGTGGCAGGGTCGACATGCCTGATCTGGCCGTGCAGCCGGATCGGGCGGACGCAGGCGGCAGCGGGCCAGACGTGATCAAGCCAGTGCCCGTAAGCGGCCGGGTCGAGGGACGAGGCGGGAAAGGTCTGGGTGTCGTAGCTGCCGGGGTCGGTGACGGTGGCGGGCCGGATCACCGTGGTGCGGGTGATGAGGTAGCCGTCGCGGGCGCGGGCGAACGCGGTGTCGGCGGCGAGGGTGGTGAACCGGGCGTCCGGGGAGCGGAACATGCGAGATCACCACCAAGCGGAAGACGACAGAGGGACCGGTCCGGTGTTCGCCCCCGGACCCGGAGCTGTTCCGGGTGCGGGAGCCAGCACCGGGGGTGCTGGAGGAGTGGTCACGGCTGGCCCTCCACGATGGCCGTGGTGCCGTTGGCGGCCGTGACGGGCGGCGGAGTGCCGCCGAGGTGATCAAGGAGTGATCCGGCCAGCGGCTCGGGGATGGCGAGCCGGTCGGCGAGCTGGCCGGGGGTGATGGGATGGCCGGTTTGCTGCTGGTGGCTGAAGGCGGTCATGTGGGCGCTCATGAGCAGCTGCCCGGACGGAACCGGCAGCAGGCCGGACAGGCGGTCAGGCGTCATCGACGGCGCAGCAGGCGCAGCCGCGGTCGCCGGTGTTGGCTGTCCCACAGCGGGGGCAGATGTCGCTGTTGCGCTGGTCCCAGCAGTCGTCGTATGGCTCTGCCGGTCCGGGGTCGGTGCTAGTGGTGCCAGACATGGCGGTTCTCCGGGTGTCACAGTGGTGCGGGAGAGGACAAGTTTGGTGAGGGCGAGGAAGGCCAGGGCGGGGACGGCCGAGGAGATCCATCCGGCGGGAGTGGGCCGGGCCTCGGCAACCTGAGCGGTCAAGGACAAGACAGCGGCGGCGATCAGCACCGCCATCGGGTAGGCCACCGGATGGCCGTGGCGCTTGCGGCGGCGGATCTCGATGCCTGCCGCAGTGGGGGTGAGTTCGGAGATGACGGCGTTGGCCCAGCCGAACCAGGACGCGGTTGCGGCCGGGGCGTTGCGCATCGTCCAGTCGTGGACGTGGGTGAAGGACGCTGCTCCGGCCATGCCGGCGACCAGCAGCAAGATGAGCACCTGAACGACACTCTCGGTGCGTTCGGGCCGGGTCATGAGGGGTCACCGCCCCAGCGCTGCTGGGCGCCCTGGCGGGTGATGCCGAGCCGGGCGGCGATCTCCGCCCAGCTGTAACCGTGGCCGGAGCGCAGCCCGGTGATGGCATCGCGGATGGCGGTGTCGAAGTCGTCGGCGAGGGCGGCCATGTCGGTGAGCGCGTCGATGTCGCCGATGGCGACCCGGCGGCTGTAGGCGGCGATAGCACGCCGCAAGAACGCGGCATAGTCGTCGTTCTCGGTGACCTTCCGCCGCCGCTTGGGTGTCAAAGACCTGTTGACACCGGATCGGCGATCGCGAGGCTGGCCGGTCATCATGACCACCCGGCCGTGCAGTCGTTGCAGGACCCGGCAGACAGCGGGATGCAGTAGGGCTTGACGATGCCGCACGATGGGCAGGTGCGGCGGACACGCATCGCCTTGGCCAGGGCGGTCAGCTGGGCGGGAGTGGCGGTGCGCTTGGGCTTGGCGAGGTCTTCGCGGTAGAGGTAAGCGACCCGCTTGCCTTTGCGCCACAGGATCTGGGCGACCGGCTGTTGCCCGCCGGGCCGAAGGCCGCGTGCGCGCAGCTGGCGGATAGTAAGCAGGCCTTTGGGGGCCCATCGCCAGGGGTAGGTGGGGATGCCGTAGCGGTGGCCGTCGGGGTCGTAGAACTGGATGTAGATGCCCCGGTGCCGGGCGCCGTCCAGGGTCGGGACTCGCCGGTTCCAGGCAGCGGTAATAGAGTTCACGGTGTCCGTGTCCTTCCGAGAGATGTGCGGACAGGCAGGGGCCGGGCCAGGCAAGGAACCGGCCCCGTGCCATGTGCGGTGAGAGAAGAGGGCCGCGCGTCTGGCCAGAGAGCCAGGAACGATCAGGTGCGCGGCGGCCAGGGTTGACGCTTAAGCGTCAGTTCTTCGGCTCGAAGGAGCCGTCGCAGGCCTGGCAGGTGATGGGCGCCTCGGCGAGAGTCGAGGCGGCGACGCGGATGCTGCGCCCGCACGGGCAGGCAGCGGCGATCAGGTTAGTAGAGCGCCGCGTGGCAGCGGCGGGGATATGCTCGCTGTTGCGCCAGATGGTCATGGCGTCTTTGAGCGCGGCGAGCTGGGCGGCGTAGCGGTCGGCGGTGGCGGCGGGGACGGTGGTGATGGTCCAGCCGAAGCCGGGGGTTTCGGTGACCTCGAGGCCGAGTTCTTGCGCGAGCCGGGCGTATTTCTTGTTGTGGTAGCGGCCCTGGCGGCTGGTGTCGGTGATGCCGCGGGCGGCGGCCAGCGCGTGCGCGGCCTCGTGCAGCAAGGTGCCGAGGACCTCAGCGGGGGTGCGGGCCAGGCCCTCGCCGCTGACCATGACTTCGGCGTGCTTGATGTTGCTGGCATACCAGCGGCCGGAGGCGTAATGCCCCCAGCGGGGCTGTCTGCTGTCGGTGCCGCTGGCGATGATCAGCACGACCGGGGGGACCTCGCCGTGGCGGCGGCGGATCGCGGTCCAGATCTCTTCCAGCACGGCCAGCAGCTTGCTGGCGGCCGGGCTGTCGGCCGGGATGGTCAGGCCGGTTCCCGGTGCTGGCTGATAGGTGGAGTCGTAGGCCTTGCGGCGCTGCGCGTCGGCCAGGGTCTCATACGCCTCGGTGATCAGCCGGAACCGTCCGGCCGCGTCCGGGTCGCCGATACAGGCGTCCGGATGGGAGCTCTTGGCGAGCTTGCGGTAGGCGGTCTTGATCTGCCGGGTAGTGGCGCCGAACGGGACGCCGAGAATCGCGTAGTAGTCCTTCGGCGGGACGGCGGTCATAGCCACCACCGGCCAGGGTCGCGGTAGTCCGAGCCGGTGACATGCATGCCCGCGCAAGGCTCCATGTCGCTTTTGAGCTGGAACA
This sequence comes from uncultured Actinomycetota bacterium, assembly GCA_963771985.1. GTDB lineage: Bacteria > Actinomycetota > Actinomycetes > Streptosporangiales > Streptosporangiaceae > Trebonia. The sequence goes on from CAVYVO010000018.1 coordinate 210,875, forward strand.
TCGGCTGCATGTGCGCGGGCCGCTGGTAGTCATCGGTGGCTTCGTCGTAGATGGCGAGGTCGGCCGGGTCGGTGGCGTCGTATTCGGCGATCAGCCATGCGGCTGCCGGGTCCAGGGCTATGGTGTGGTCGGTGCCGGGCATGGACGGGGTCCTTTCATGAGGGGGTCAGGCCGCTTGTCGCAGGACGGCGGCGTGGGCGGCCAGGCCGGTGATGTCGGCGTCGGTGAGGTAGGCGACCTTGACCCGCTGGGGGAGGCCGCCCTCGGCGATCAGGTAGCACAGGCCCTGATTCGTGGGCGGGATGTCGGTGGCGGTGAAGCCGCGCCCGGACCAGCCGTCGCCGAGGATGATGTCGCTGCTGCCGTCGGAGGTGCAGCGGAACGCCGCGCGGTAGCCGAACAGGTCGCGCAGGCTCTTGGGGATGATGTCGATAGACGGCCGCTGGGTGGCGGCGATGACGGGCATCGCGGCGGCGCGGCCGCGGGCGACCAGGTCGCGGAACAAGGTGATGAACTCGTCCTGCTGGGCCTTAGTGCCCAGGACAGTGGAATACAGGGCGATCTCGTCGAAGACGACGACGATGACGGTGATGCCGTCGCCGGGCCGGATCTCCCGGCGCCGCTTGGCGTGCAGCCAGGCATACCGGTTGTCCATCACCTTCTGCAGCCGCCGCAGGGTGATGATGGCGTGGGCCAGGTCGGGGCCGACGAACTCATCGGCGATCTGGTCCCACATGCCGAGTTCGACCTGCTTGCCGTCGAACAGCACCAGGCGGGTACGGGCGGACAGGGCCGCGTGCGCGGTGATCGCGTTCATCAGCCCGGACTTGCCGCCGCCGGGCTCGCCCGCGGCGAGCAGGTTCTTGTAAATGACCCTGATGTTCACGGTGTCGCCGAACTCATCGAGGCCGATGAACACCGGGTCGAACATGGACAGCCCCGGCCCGGACGGCCGGGTACTGCCCGCAGTAACCAGGCCGGTCATGGCTGTCTCCTGAAAAAGAGGGTGCGCGGATGGGCGCGCGGGCGCCCGCAAGGGAAGTGAACGGGCGCCCGCGACGATCGGGAAAAGGGTGGTTGACGCTTAAGCGTCAGGAGCGGCGGCCGGTTCGGCAGCCTGCTGCAGCAGTTCAGCCGCCAAAGCGACGTCGCAGGGACCGTAGGCGGTCCGCACGCCGGACACCGACATGCCCGCTGCCTCGGCCAGGTCAGCCAGGCGGTAGGGCCGCGGCCGGACGAACTCGCGCCCGTAGGCGATCAGCAGCCGCAGATCCTGCTCTGCCTGCTGTTTCCGGTACCGGGCGACGCGGATCGCGCTCAGGAGCGGGTCATCACCGCTGCCTGCCAGGTCAGATCCAGTCACTGATGTCCTCCTTGTCAGCGGTGTCGGCAGCTGCCGCCGCAGGCTGCTTGTTCTTCTGCGGCCACGGGGCGGGGCCGTCGGTGCGCGCGGGCGGCGCGGTGACCTCGCCGGGGGTGATGTCGGGCAGGTCCAAAGCGGCCGGAAGCGGCCCGGGGTCCTGCCCGCGGGACGGGACGATGCCGCCCAGCACGGCGGTCAGCGGCGACCGGACAGTGCCGGTCAGGGTGTCGCGCCGCTTGATGTCGATCCGGATGAGCGCGGCGTTGGAGGCGGAGGCCTGGTCGGCCAGCACGGTGGCGGCCCAGCAGGCCGCGGCGATCGTGTCCAGCCGGGACATGATGTCCTCCAGCGACAGGCCCGGCCGCAGCCAGACCCACAGCCGTTCCCCGGCCGTCGTCGGGACCGCCGCCAGGATGAACGGCAGGCTCCCGGTCCGGTTGGCGATGATGAATTCGGAGAAGCAGACCCGGATACGGTGCCTGCTGATCAGGCACCAGGCCAGCGCGGACACGCCGCGCCGGACCGGCTTGATCGAGGCCGGGACGCCGATGACCGCCGCGATGATCAGAAGGCGGGCCCACCAGGCGGTGTGCCCGGCCAGTTCCTGCCAGCCGGTAATCACGGCGGCCAGGAGAGCGAGTTCGGGCAGCCACCACCAGATAGCGCGGATGACCGGCCAGGCCGCGATGGTGACGGCGATGAGGAACGCGGGGACCAGGCCGACGAACGCGCCCGCGATCAGGGCGATGACCGGATGCCACCGGCCGGCCAGGACGGTGGCGGCGAGCAGGGCGAACGCGGTCCAGGTGATGAAGAAGACGATCTTCGCCTTCCGGATGTAGGAGCGGGCGACGGGTTCCTCGATCACCGTCACCGTGCCGGACCGGCCGAAAGGGCTCCGGCGGCTAGACTTGGGCATGACGCAGCTTCCTTTGCATGGATGGGTGTGCGTTGCGGGGTGAGTAGTCCCGCGCCCGGGGCCAGAGGACTGCGATTCCTCCTGGCCCCGGACCTCGCGGGGGCTAGTTGAGGCTGATCTGCACCTCAGGCGGCGGCTGGGTATCCCTCCAGGCCACCTCCCGGCTGGTGGACAGCTCGGCGGTGAACACGGCGATCACCAGCACCGAGGAGATGACCTCGGCGAACGCCTGGTGGTACCAGGCCTGCCAGTGCTTTCCGCGGTGGCGCATCGAGGAGGCGGCCAGCAGATGACCGACCTTCGCGCCCAGCTCGCCCGATTCTTCGGTCACAGCGTCGATCAGGCACTGCGTGCACATCACCGATGCCGCAGCCATGACCGGCTCGATGGTTTCAGCTAGGTTGGCGTTCGGATGCTCGGACATTCCGGCATCTCCTTTCCGATGGTGTTTTGCGTGCGGCTGCTCATCCGGCAGCACCGCGTGACCCGCCGCCGGGCGGGCCACCGTGATTGACGCTTAAGCGTCAGAGGGGTAACCAGTGCGGGAGAACGCTCCCGGTACCGAGACCGCAGAACCCGGTCAGGCAGTCTTGACCGCGCTCATCCCCGGCGCCGCCTTGATCTCCTCCGCGCGGAACGCCACGCCGTTACGCCCGTTCGTCGCCCACGGCAGGGCCTCCAGCTTGGACACGGTGACGACCTGCCCCACCCTCACGTTCGGCTTTTCACCAGCCGTAGTGACGGCGATGACCTCGCCCCCGTCGTCGTCCAGGACGAACACCTGCGTCGACCACATCGGCCGGCCCGTCCCGCGCTCGGTCTTCTGACGACCGTTCTGGTCGTTCTTCTCCTCCGGGTCCCTGCTCACGGTCACCTGCTTGGCACCGGTGTCCACGTACAGCTTCATCACGAAGCTCCCTTCGATCGATGATCGTTTCTGGCCAACTTCTTTGGCCTTGCACTCAAAGGTCCGCGACACAAGCGCTATTTGTCATTGAGCAGCGCGCGAACAAGGAAGACCCGCGTGAACCCGTGCCTGCCTAGCTCGCGGGAGGCCCTTGCGTGCACGCAAGGGTCATCGGGCCATACAAGTCACCTGGCTAGACTGAAGAGACCTAGCCGACTTGCTCCAGGAAGAGGGGAGAACGGCTCATGATCGACTGGTCTCAACCTCAATCCCTCGCGAAGGTCACCGAGGAGGCTGGGTTCACCATGTCGGATGTCGCCTTCGTTTCAGGTTTGGATGAGAGCACTATTTCCCGTCTTTGGGATGATCCCCATTGGCTCGACCGGGTGCGAGGGCGATCACTGCAAGCTCTAGTCGCCTCAATTCCGGGAGTAGCCGAATACTTCGCGTCACATTCCGTGCTCTCTCGCCGGAACACTCTCATTTCCCAACTGGAGACCGAGGGTTTGCAAATCAATCATGAGGCGTTGCGCCTGTCAAACAGGCCGGGCGTGCCGCATCAATATCTGATAAATGCACTTGAGGCCGCCCTGAGCATCATGCGGGGAGATGCCATCCGGACCGCGGCTCTCGTCGCACGCTTCTGGGGAATCCAGCAGAATCGCGCGCTAGAAGCTCTTTACGCATCATCAAACGGCTTGGCATTGCTTCAGAACCCAGACCGGCTATTCACCGCGTCCCTTGAACTCATCCCGCAGTTGAACCGCAAGTGCTACTCGTTTCACTCCATAATAACGAAGGCGACATTCGCCCACCACCTGGGCATCGCAACAGGCGAACTGAACGATGACCTATGTCCTTCCGTCACGGATCGCGAATCGGCGTTTATGACAAGAGGCGGAGTCATGGGACTCCTTATCAACTCCAGTGATATCGAACTTGCGCAGCGCTATGAGCGCATGGTTGCAGATAAGCCGATACTTGCCGCGATAGAGGAATGGTCGTTTCCCACCTATGCACGGGACAGCAGGCCGAACGCAGACTTCGCAGTTCCTGGTTCAATCCTGCTGCGCAAGACCGCTGTCGAGATAATCAGGGAAATCGGCAGCTACACAGAAGCGTATATTTACTACCTCTGCACGACTTACCTGCCGCTAGCGCTAACCCGAGACCCCACATTCGGACTTAAGCTTCCGGATCTCCTCCAGGCGCTCAATGCACGCCTGGAAACATGCGAAGACGCCATCGTGCGCAAAGCATGCCTCACGATAATAGGCCAGATAAAGGGGGCTACGTGACTGACAACAGGCGCGCCTACGACGCAAACGCCGAATTCTGGGTGCAAATCATCCGCGAGCATCGCGACAAGTACCGCAGGGGCCTCACCGATCAGGCAGTACTCAGCGCAATAGGAGACGCTCACGGCCTAGCCGTACTCGACGCCGGCTGCGGCGAAGGATACATGTCCCGGATTCTCGCGGAGAACGGGGCGAAAGTCACAGGCATAGACTTCAGTGCTGACCTGATCAAAGCAGCCAAGACGCACAAACTTTCCGCCGAACTGCCGGTCACGTTCGACGTCGGCAGCGTTAACTCCCTGCCATACGATCCAGGTACATTCGATCTCGTCCTATGCAATCACCTGCTAAACGACCTCAACGACCCGGCGCAGGCAATCCGGGAGTTCGCCCGTGTTCTCTCCGACAATGGGCGGATCGTCATCTTGATGCTGCACCCGTGCTTCTACAACAAGCACGCCGAGCGGGATCAGCCGGGCAACAATCTCCTGACCTCTACCTACTTCCAGACTAGGAGCGTCACCCAGAACTTCGAGGTCGACGGACTCCACTCACCTGTGCCGAACACCACATGGCTGCGCCCGCTGGAGTTCTACACCAAAACCCTGCAAGAATCCGGATTCGCGATCACGAGCCTCGGCGAACCACACCCATCCGAGCAGCTGCTCCGCAGCGACGACTGGTGGCGCACCTCGTTCACACGACCCCTGTTCATACTCATGGTTGCTCAACGCTGGTCGCAGTAGCTCTGCCTACTCGTTCAGCCGCTGTAGCCGCTGTAGTGCTGCTCGGGTCAGTCGCCGCAGTGCTCTGTGAGAACTTCCTGTACTACTTCAAGGCGGCCCCGCAGGGCCGCTCGCGCCGCCGACACGGCGCCCAGGCCGTCGCTCCCGCTGGCGCTCCGCTCCGGCCGGGCCAACGCCGGTCGGCTGGCGCGAAAGGCTGTGGGCTTCGGGGGCCGCTGAAACCCAGGCGGTCACCAGGGCCGCGGCGGATTTGACACGGGGACCCCTCGCGGCGGCCCTCATCGGGCTCATGCGGGCAGGCAGAAGCCAGCCCGATCCGCGGACAAGCGTACGGGCCACCGCCCCCGTGTAAAATCCGCCGCTCCGCAGGCGCGTAACGTGCCGGTAGCCGCCCCCTTGGGCAAGACGCCCCGTGAAAGTACCTAGTTTTAATGTCAAGGGCGAGTTGACAGTAAAATGGAGTATCGTCTGACACGGTATACCCCTACGGGGAAGGTGGCCCGACCCCTTAGATTGCTTTGACATTTAACCGTCAAGGCATGCTTGGAGAATAGGTTGACAATTAAGCGTCAGAAGCCCCAGCAGCCTGCAGACACTACGGCCGGGCGTCTACGTTATCAGCCGGACTCAACCACAGTGTCGAGCCGAGTTCGGGCACTGGCCTCGGGGACGAGGTGCCCGTACAGGTCCACGGTAGGTCCTCGGCCCAGGAGGAGAGCAAGGTCAGCTTGCTAAAGCTAACACTTGACACGAACTGCATCATCGCACTCGACGAGGGCAGGCAGCCTGAAGCGGCTTGCCTCCGCTCGCTCCTTCATAAGCACGATGCGGGGAAAGTTCAGTTGCAGTTGATCGCGACTAGCGCCTCGGAGCGCCAATCACGCGGTCCATACCTTGATAACTTCAGCAAGTTCTGCACCCGTCTTGATGCTCTCGGCATCGGCCACCTGCCGTTGCTGATTCCGGTGTTGATTCTTGACGTTTCCTATGTTGACTGGTCCATGCTGGCCGACGACAAGGATCTTCCCGTATTTGAGGATATCCATAGCACACTGTTCCCGAAGCAGCCGTACCACCTCCAAGATGCCCTCGCGAAAGCAGGACCTAATGCGGATCGTGTTGCCATAGAGCACAAATGGCGTAATCGCCAGCTAGACGTGCATGCGCTGTGGTGCCATTTTCATTACAAAGGCGACATCTTCGTCACAAGCGACAGGAATTTCCATAGAAAACAGGAGTCGCTGCAAAAATTTGGAGCTACGTTGATCCTTGATCCATGCCGGGCTGATGGACGCGTGAGTTAGGTCGGAGGTTCGGGTTAAGTCACGCAGTTCGCCAGCCATCCTTACTGGCCGGAGAAGACGCTCCTCCACGTGTCGCCGTCGAGTTCGCCGCGCCAGTCGGCGCGATCGATCGTCTCACGAAGGTAGTCGCTGGTGCGCTGCCACCAGCTCTCGTGTCTGTGCAGTCCCAGCGCGAGGCGCAGTGTCCCCTCTGGCGGGTCCTGGGGGGATCGAGGCAGCTCGATGACCTGGTAGGCGCGCACGCTCTGGGCGTTGACGGACTTCAGCCGCGCCAGGGCATCGTCTCGCCATGACTTGCGCTCCCCGTCGCTGTAGACAGGCGACAGGAGGTGGGGCGCAATGTGCGGTCGGAGGACCTCGTGGGCGATGGGTAGCGCGATGAGCGCGATGTTGTCCAGGTCCTTGCCCTGCTCGGGCGGGACGACGAGGAATGTCACCGTCACCGGAACGAGGAGCGTGCGGAACAGAGGCAAGCGCACCCGGAACTCTTCGAGGCTGGCGCGGACCATTCGCACGAAGTCCTCCGACTGCCCGGTCGCTCGCGGCAAGCCGGGCAACGGGAGCATAAGCGGGTTCGACAGGAGCAGGTCGCGAGTCCCCGCCCGCGACTGCTCGATGATCGACGCGATCTGCGCGGGTGGATTGCCGCTATGGTGGTCATCGAGGTAGATGCCGAGCGCCCAGATCAAGGATGCGTCGCTACGTGCGAGGATCGCCTCTTGGACATCCATTGCGTGGTGGAAGCGGATTGAGTCCGCCAGGTAGTGCTCGAAGGGGGTGCGAGCGAAGCCCGGATCGAGGGGCCACCCCGGCTCCGGTTCCTCAGGTATGTCTGGCGACCAGAACGGGGATTCTTCGTCATCCTCGTCATCCAAGCCGTCCCGGTCCAGGCGCGCAGCCATGCAGAGATCGGCGGCCACATCGCTGGCCCGCCGGGCGTACATGAATACCCTGCCTGTAGCGTTGCTGTCGCTGTCCTCGCGCGACCATTCCTGGTTTAGATCGGCATACAGGAACTTGACCTGGCGGTCGTCGCGGTACAGGACGGTGCGCCTGCGTGGTCGCTCGCTCCCTGGGAGCGCCGGGCCAAGGATATCGAGAGTGTGCTTAACCGCCCTGTGGATGCTCGGGGGATTCCGCCGGGCAGCGTGAAAGTGCAGATCGAGAGCGACTGATCCCCGCATCGGATACCGGCGGTACTGCTCCATCTGGTCCATGACCTGGCGTTGGAACTCCGGTGCCGAGTGCCTTCCGGCAGGACCTTTACCGGCGGGCTCGACCGCCACATCGAAGACGAGCTGACGATGCGCGCGACTGCGCCACAAGATGATCCAGAACTCGTCGGGGACATTCCACGTCCGGCGCAACCCAATCGCCCTTCACTTACCGCGTGCAATGTCGATCTGACGTTGGACCTCATGATCAACATCGACGGCGAGCTGGAGGACGAGTGCCTCCACCGGCTCGAAGGCGTCTTCGAGGTCAGCGAAGGTCGCGAAGGCCGTGAGGTCATCCGCCTGCACGGCGAGCGCCTCGCCTTCTGCCCGCCAGCGGGCGATCTGAGCCGGGCGCACGGCGACCGTGGCCGCCTTTACTTCATCCGCTGACATACGGCGCGGGAGGTTCGCAGGGTCCATCTGCGCGAGGCACATGACTGCTTCCCAGTCCCAGTCATCTAAAGAGGCTTCGCCTCGGACCGCCCAGTTCTGTGGTTCTGGCTGCACGGAACTGACTGCTGGTTCACCCTCAAACCATAGGGGCTTGTACTGAGGGTGGTCAGGATGGGACGCAGTGAAGCTGCGGCGGCCGTGCCGGCGGTGACCGCTGCGGAGATGGTGGCCGGGCATGTCGCGCTGGATATTTCCTGCCTGGACCGGGTGTACCTCAACGGCTACGTGCCCCGGCTGCAGACGCCGGGCGGGGTGATCTACTTCTTCCACGATCACCGCGGCAGGCCAATCGTGTCCCCGGCGCTGTTCGAGCCGATCGGGGAGAAGTTCCGCAAGGACATGAAGGACTGGGCGCAGGCTAACGGGGTGCCGGTGATCACGTTCCGGGCCGGGGAGCGCAAGGCGGACGTGATGGCCCCGTACCTGGAAGCCGCCGCCGCGTCCGGCCGGTCGCAGGTGGCGGCGATCGGCTGCGCGCAGGAGTTCCAGCTGGTCTGGACGGCGCGCAAGCGGGACACCGACCCGGGCAGGCCGCCCCAGTTCTCCTTCACGAAAGAACAGCGCCGGGTCTCGGTTTTCTACGTCTATATCTGGGACAGCCAGATGGGCGGCGGGTTCATCAAGATCTGCACCTACTTCCCGTATCCGCTCAAGGCCTGGGTGAACGGGCACGAGTGGGCCAAGCGGCAGGCGCTGGCCGCCGGGCTCGGGTTCACTGAGCTGTCCAACGGGTTCGCGTCCTGCGACGACCCGGCCGCGCTGCAGGACATCTGCGACCGGTTCGGCCCCGGGCACGTGCAGGCGTGGTTCGAGCGGTGGATGGCCCGGCTCCCGCTGCCGCTGACCGCCGCCGACCGCGACGGCGGGTTCTGGTGGGAGCTGTCCATGCGGCAGATCGAGACCTCCCGCACCCTGGTCTTCGGCCAGGACGTGCACGCCCGCGCGTTCTTCGAGGCGCTTTTGTGCGAGAACATGGACCTGGGCCGGCCGGAGAACGTGGAGCTGCTGTTCCGCCGCGGGGAGCGGCGCGGGAAGAGCAGCCCGCCGCCGGGCGGGTTCAAGACCAAGATCGACGAGCGCTGCGAGCTGGTCACGCTGAACGTCTTCTACAAGCATTCCCGCCTGAAGCAGTACCTGAAGGACGGGATCGCGCTGCGCATCGAGACCGTCGTCAACAGCCCCAAGGACCTGCTCTGCAACCGGCAGCTGCGCAACCTCCCGGAGCTGCAGGACAAGGCGCGTGCGATCAACGCGCGCCTGCTGCACACTGAAACTGCCGGCCAGGACACTGTGCTTGTGAGTCCAGTCATCGAGCGGATCACCAGGCCCACCGTCACAGACGATGGCAGGAAGGCGCCCGCGCTCCGGTTCGGCGACCTTCGGGTCCAGGCCCTGGCCGGCGCTGTCGCCGCCATGCTGTTCACGGTCACCGGCATCACGAACAAGACCCTCCGCGGCTTGATGACCGGCCTGCTGAACCGCCCCTACAGCATGAACCAGGCCAGCTACGACCTGGCCAGGCTCGCCCGCAACGGCCTGATCGAGCGCGTCCCGGGACGCAACCGCTACACCCTCACCCGCGACGGGCTCCTGTTCGCCTCCTTCTACACCCGGGTCTACGACCATGTTCTCCGGCCGCTCATGGCACCCGGCCGGCCCAACGCGCCCCCCGAACTCGCCGCCGCGCTCGACACCCTCGACCACCTCGTCACCCACCACGTCACCAGGGCCCGCGTCCCCACCGCGGCCTGACCCCCGTCACCGGCAGCACCCGATCTGCACTGCCGCTCACAGCCATTCCCGCCAGCCCGCCCGTCCGATTACCAGCCGTGACACTCAGGACTAACGTCAAAGCCGTGGCATCAAAGGTGCTCTAGGCCGGGCCAGGAGAAGAAGGATGCCGCCTCCCCGGCTGCCTGCCTGACCGCCTTGACCCTGTCACAGAAGTGCTGGGAGAGGACTTCGCCCAGCCCGAAAGGCATGCTGATGCCTGCTTTGGCCAGCAGGCGTGATGCGATCACGGCCTGGAGCCCCTGGCTGCCGTCTCTGTCCAGCATCAGGGGAAGCCAGCTTTCGCCGTCCTCCAGGTACTTCAACAACCCCTCGGGCGGACGCGGCGACAGGTGGATGAACCCGCCTGTCCCGTGCATGGGAAAGTCCTGCATCAGCGAGCAGACCAGGTAGACGTAGATCTTGACGGCGCTAGCCAGCGTTCCCAGGCGTAGCTGGTCGCGGTGATACGCCTCGTTCCGGTACTGGTGGAGCTTCATCAGTACGCGGGCGTGTGGCTCCGCGATCATCCCGAGGCTCACGAGGTAGTCGCACTTCGCGCCGAAGTCCCGGTTGATCTTCTTCCGCTTGGCTGCCGGGACGATCCTCGCCCGCGCTTCTGCGACCCAGTCCATCTCCTTGCCCGTCATTGCCTGCAACTCGTCAGCCTGGTGGACTAGCTGCCGGTCGCGCTCGGCCCAGTCAAGGCGGGACTGGCACTCGCGATGCATCAGGAGTTCGGCGGCACTGTCGAGCAGCAGCAGGCTGAGCCGAAGGTGAGGGTCGTCGTTGATGGCGGCGAGGCGCACCGCTTCCTCAACGTGAACGACCAGGCGTTCCAGCGTCTCCACGACTGATAAGGATGTCGCATTGGGCAGCCATTGGCACCTGGATATGTGCACACCCATCCACGGGCGTCCACCTAGACGACGTAGGTGCCTCGGATTAAGCGTCAATGCGACCGACTGCGATGCAGCAATAGAGTGCAGCAACCACAGCGTCCCACATTGACTTCGGCCGACCCGATTAGACCTGCGACCTGCGTCAACGACCGGCATCGACCTTCCTGCCACTAGTTCGCATCGAGGGGATCACCAACTCGCCCCCCGACCCGGCGTCGCCGAGCTCCTGGCCGTCGCAGTGGCACGGTCACGTCCTCCATGCCGGATACGTGCCCAAACACCTCACGCACCAGCGAGGCCCGCAGGTAGCGGCGCTTCAGGGAGCGGTCTGTGGAACCGTCACCTTCTATGCCGGAGACCCCAGTGCAGGGGGCCAGATGCGCGGAGCTGGCGAATGCAGCTATACAGGGGATCAAGGCGGCGCCGCTCCGCGCCGCCATGTCCGCCGCACACGCGCCGGGCGCGCGGCCCTCCGGGCCGTCCCGGCGCGGCGCGGCGGCAACCGTCGCTGGATCCCGATGACCAAACGGTCTCATCGGCGAGCAGCGACGTTGAGTCATCAGCGGCCAGCGTTCCAGGCGACGCGGTAGCTGCTGACTCGCAACCGCTCCGCAGATCCTCCGGGCTAGGCAGAAGATCAGGTGAGACCGCGCGCCCGATGGAATCAATGATCATATGGCTAGGACTTGGCCCGAAGACCGGGACGCCCGGCGCAAGGCCCTGAACTGCCACAAGTGCGCCGAGGGGCGGCCCAGCGGGGATCAGTAAAGCGTCCGCTTCCTCAACGCAAGGCTCCGCCCTCCCGCACCGATGCCGCATCGCCTCAGCGTTCGTACATGTCCACCTACGTGAACCCCGGTATCGTGGCCAATCGCCGTGGCGATCTGGACGGTGCAGTGTCTCAGAGAGCATCCATTGCTTGGCCTGGGAAGCGATCAGAGTGGAAAACTACCCGGTGCGAGGCGGGCCGAGCGATGTCGACTCAGGCAAGTTGCCTCTTCGGATGTCTGGGATTGATCGTGGTAACTCAGGGCCTGGTACCCGATAGAATCTAATTGATCGAACTAAGTAAACTTCTACTTTCTAGAAAGAACATTTGCGAATGATCATAGTTGCCGACGCTTCTGGCATAGTCGTGAATGTGAATGAGGGAAACGGCTGGGCTCAGCTCATCCTTCCGGTGGCTGCAATCTTGATCTCAGTATGCGCTGCCGCACTGGCGTTTCTTCAGTGGACTCTTGAAGGACGTCGAGTATCGGTGGACGCCAATAGTGCCGTTATGGTAGCACCGCCCGAAGAAGGAGGATCGCGGTCTGCCTTGATGTTGTCGGTGACAAACTACGGAAGAATTCCGGCAGTTATCAGGCAGTGGGGGTTTGATAATCCGCGAGAGATATACGGAGCTGGGCCCGGAGGAGGGGACTGGTCTAGGGGGCCAGACCTTCCCCATACGCTAGAGCCTGGTGCGACCCAGGTATGGTGGCTTGACTACGGAGAGCAAAAGAAAAGGCTAAGCTTGGAGCACCCGGGCGGTCCGTATCTTCTGCGGGGATACGTCGTCTTGGGTACCAAGAGACGGAAATATGCTCGGTCACTCATCAACCTTGGCAACGGTATTCCTGTTTCCGCGAATCCAATAAGGCGCTGGGTTGATAAGCACTGGCGGCGGCCTGGAATTGGTTGCCTCATTTCCGGAAAGATCGGATCCGATCACTTCAATCTTACCTTGACTCGCACGGGGATGCTTGCGGCCTTCGCGAAGGTTAGGGTTGATGCGATCCAAGCGCCGCGCCCAGGTCAACCTGCACGAGTGCTGCCAAATTCGCTGCACACATTTCGCTTTATCGCCAGGAAGAATGTTTCCCTCGTTATACCTGACGACTTGCTCGGAATTCCTGACGTTCAATATCGGGTACGCTGGCGCACCGGGCATCCCAATGAAGTGCGTTACGGTGTCCCGGCCGCGGAAGACTTGGCTAAGCTTCGAGGCGGAAGCGCCATTTCGAGTGGAAATTCGGCTGGTCAGGTGTCAGAAGCTGGCAGTGTGCTGCCTCAAGCTACTCAGAAAGTCCCAGGCAACACCGATCCCAGCCCCCCCACCCGAGAACACTGAGTAACAGGTGAGCCTGGCCAGAGATACCCGTGGGGGGCCATATCACGGCCCCGGCGAGTTTGAGGTTTATGCCGTCGTGATGCCATGAGGCGTTGTTCGGGCTAGTGCGCCCAGTCCTGCACTTGGTGCCCGGTTTGACATGCGGGCACGGTTTCCCAGGATCGAAGGTGCCAACCAAGTCGATCCTTCCCGGAAAGTACCGTGCCCGCGTCGCTATCTTCCCTGATCACCGCCCCTGCCCGTGCCCTTTCGGCTGTTCTCTCCGGCGGCGCGGAGTCCCGCCGCTGCCTGCGGGAATGGCTGATGCTCGTCCCGGACCCGCGCAAGCGGGCCGGGCGCTGGCATCCGCTGGAGTTCGTGCTGGCCCTGGCCGTCTGCGCGTTCACCGCGGCCGGGCACGACTCCGCGTCGGCGGTCGCGGAATGGGCGGCCGGCTGCCCGCAAGACGCCCTGCTGATCCTCGGCGGCCGGCCGGACCCGCTCACCGGGAGGGTCTGGCCGCCGTCCGCCCGGACCTTCGGGCGCGTGCTCGGCAGGATCAACGCGGACGCGTTCAACCAGGCGCTTTACGGCTACCTGGAGATCATGCCGCCTGCCGCCGCCGATGAACTGCCGGAGGTGACCCGGCGCGAGCGGGAGCAGCGCCGCGCCGCCGCAGCCGCGCGGGGGCCCGCCGTTCCCGGGCTGCTGCCGCAGGCCGCGGCCGACGGCAAGACCGCCCGCGGCGCCGTCCGCCCTGACGGCAGCCAGGTGCATCTCCTGTCCGCATTCCACGTCACCGAGGGCCGCACCATGGCCCAGCGGGAAGTGGACGCGAAGACGAACGAGATCCCGGAACTCGGCCCCATGCTGGAAGAACTAGACCTTCAGGACATGGTGATCACGGCCGATGCCCTGCACGGCCAGCGGGAGACCGCCCGGAAGATCCGCGAGGACCTGCACGCGCACTACCTGCTGTTCATCGAGCATGCTTCACACTGCTCCTGTTGTTGGTCATGGTGTGTCAAACAGTCCAGCCTGGCCGTATCCGACCTGGATGCGGAGGCCTTTGCGGCGTCCCCGGGTGAGGTAGACGGCGTTGAGTTCGCCGCGTTGGACCTTGTTCAACACGGTCTGGCGGGCGATGCCGAGGCGGGCGGCGGCCTGGCTGAGGGGCAGCCAGCCGTCGGGTGCCTGGGGCCGGACCTTGTCGCGGAGCTGCTGGTCGACGCGGATCTGCCAGGGTGCTCCGGGGGTGAGCTGCTCGCCGGTGACGAAGCCGTCGCGCAGCCACCGGTAGATGGTGGCGCTGGCGACGCCGAGCTGGCGTGCGGCTTCTGCGATGCTGACCACGGCTGCATCTTCGCAGCGGGGTGTGACATTTTCG
>CAVYVO010000019.1:0-56735 GCA_963771985.1 uncultured Actinomycetota bacterium
TTTGCCCTCTACTTCGAACGTTACGTATTGCTGTAAGGAGCGTATACCGGCAACCTGACCTGCCGGGAAATACGCGTGTAACCTGCGGCGGCGCGGGGGCTGGGCGGCGGCCGGGCGCGGCTGGTCCGCTGGCCTGGGCAGCGCCGCCGTGTGATAGGCATGAGGCATGGTGGAACTTATCCCGCGCAGCGTGCTTTTCGGCAATCCCGAGCGGACCAGCCCGCGGATCTCTCCCGACGGCACCCGGCTGGCCTGGATCGCGCCGCGGGACGGCGTGCTGAACGTGTGGGTCGCCCCGATCGGGGCGTCCGGTGTGGACTGGGACTCGGCGCGGGCGGTCACCGACGACACCGACCGCGGCGTCCGGGTGTTCATGTGGGCGCGGGACGGGGAGCACGTGCTGTACGTGCAGGATGTCGGCGGCGATGAGAACTGGCGCCTGTACGACGTCGCCCTGTCGACGATGCAGCGGCGCGACCTGACGCCGTTCGAGGGAATCCACGCGCAGATCATCGCCACGTCCAAGCGCAAGCCCGCCGAGGTGCTCGTCGGGATCAACGCCGACAACCCGCAGCTGCACGACGTGTACCGGCTGGACCTGAATACCGGGTCGATGGTCAAGGAGATCGAGAACCCCGGGTACGCCGGGTGGCTCGCCGACGAGGACCTGGCGGTGCGCTGCGCGCTGGCGCCGCTGCCGGACGGCAGCTTCGACGTGCTGGTGCGGGACTCCGGTGACGGGGAGTTCAGCACGCTGCTGACCATCCCGGCGGAGGACGCGACCACGGGCGAAGTGGTGTCGTTCAGCGGCGACGGCAGGTCGCTGCTGATGATCAGCGCGGCGGACGCGAACACCGACAGGCTCACCCGGATCGACCTCGCGTCGGGCGCGGCCTCTGTGCTGGCCGCCGATCCGGAGGCCGACGTGTCGGGGGCGATGCTGCACCCGGACACACGCGACCCGCAGATCGTCATGATCCTCAAGGACCGGATGACCTATACCGTGCTCGACCCGTCGGTCGAGGACGACCTGAAGGCCGTGCGCGCGCTGCACCCGGGCGACCCGATCTTCGCCGGACGCGACGAGGCGGACGCGACGTGGCTGGTTGGCTTCACGAACGACTCGGGGCCGGTTCCCTACTACATGTATGACCGCGCGACGCGGTCCGGGCGCTTTCTGTTCGAGCACCAGCCGTTGCTGTCCGCGTACGAACTGGCGCCGATGGAGCCGTTCTCGTTCACCGCGCGGGACGGCCTGGAGGTGCACGGCTACGTGACGTTCCCGCCGGGGCTTGGCCGGTCGGGCTTGCCGGCGGTGCTGAACGTGCACGGCGGGCCGCAGGTGCGCGACACCTGGGGCTACGACCCGGAGGCGCAGTGGCTCGCCAACCGGGGGTACATGTGCGTCCAGGTGAACTACCGCGGCTCCACCGGGTACGGCAAAGCGTTCGTCGCCGCCGGGGACCGCGAGTGGGGCGGCAAGATGCACGACGACCTGATCAACGCCGTCGGCTACGTGGTCGCGCGGGGCTGGGCGGACCGTTCGAAGGTCGCTATCTACGGGGGCTCGTACGGCGGGTACGCGGCGCTTGTGGGGGCGGCGTTCACGCCGGACGTGTTCTGCTGCGCGGTGGACATCGTCGGGCCGTCGAACCTGAAGACGCTGCTCGAGACGATCCCGCCCTACTGGGCGCCGGCGAAGGCGCAGCTCTACCGGCGGGTGGGCAACCCGGTCGCGGATGCCCATTTCCTCTGGTCGCGGTCGCCGCTGTCGCGGGCGCGGGACATCAGGATCCCGCTGCTGATCGCCCAGGGCGCCAACGACCCCCGGGTCAAGCAGGCCGAATCCGAGCAGATCGTCGCCGCCTTGAAGGACGCGAGCATCGACTACGAGTACATGCTGTTCCCCGACGAGGGGCACGGCTTCGCCAAGCCGGAGAACCGCATCAAGTTCTACACGGCGGCGGAGCGGTTCCTGGCCCGCTACCTGGGCGGCCGCTTCGAGGAGTGAGTTCACCGGGCGGCGCGGCGAGCCGCAATTGCGGCGAGGCGGCGGAACGGAGAGAATGTCGGGCCATGGTCCGAGGTTTGCGGTTGGTCGCTCTTGTCGGCGTCGCGGTCTGCGTCGTGCTTCCCCTGGCGGCCGGCTGCGGCGAGCTCAAGCAGATCGGCGCCGGATCGCATACCGGGCCGACGAGTAGCTTCACGGTCAGCGCGCACGTCACGACCGTGGTCATCAACGGCGGCTCCGGGAGCATCGACGTCACCGGGAGCGGGCGCGGCACGGTGCTGGTGTCGCAGCAGGCGTCCTACTCCAGCAAACCGCCGACGGCCACCCACGCGGTGTCCGGAAGCACCCTCACGCTTGGCTACGGCTGCCCGGCGCAGCTGGTGTGCAGCGTGTCGTACGTTCTTCAGGTGCCGCGCGGGGCGGCGGTCCGGGCGGTCACCCGCGCCGGCTCCATCACGCTGACCTCGCTGGCCGGGCCGGTGACCGCGCAGACCGACGCCGGGCTGATCACGGCGGACGGCCTCGGCTCCCCCACCGCGGACCTGAAGTCCAACGCCGGCGGCATCGTCGCGACGTTCTCCGCCGTGCCGGACTCCGTCCGCGCGTCGACGAACATCGGCGCCATCACGCTCAACGTGCCGGGTTCGGCGTCGTACAAGGTCGACACGCACACCTACGTCGGCTCGAGCACCGTCACCGTGCACAAGGACGCGGCGTCGCCGCACGTGATCACCGCGAGCTCCGACCTCGGGAGCATCACGATCAGCCCGGCCTGACACCAGTCTCGCCTACGACCTCGGCGCTTACACGAATTGAAAGAGCGGGGTCTTCAGGGCGGATGATCGCACACGGCCGCGGGCAGCCGGTCCGTCTGGCGCGCGGGACACGGAGAGACACGCTTACAGCCAGGCAATGGATACCCCACCAGGGTATCTGATCACGGCGAATTCATGATCACGAAGATATTTGCGCATCATAGGACAAAAAGTATTCGGCAGGACAAAAGGTTTCGCGATCATGACGTTACGGCTGAGGCTATCTATACGTTAAATCCTGAAATTTCCTGATTTGATACCCTGGCCTCCGCCGTCACCGGCCGGGCCAGCGCGGGACTCCGGGCGCTTGCCGGGATGGACGGGATGGAAGGCCGGGGTTCCGCCGGCGACGGCGACGGCGGCGGCTGGCGGCCGAAGGCGGGGCCGGGCTGGCGGCGGGGCCGCTGTGAACTGGCGCGCCGGGCGTGATCAAGCAGGCAAAGACCCCGGATCTTCACTTCCTAGACCAGCGCGGTGACGTCGAGGAAGCCGCGTTCTGGACCGCGTACGAAGAACGACGGGCCGAAGTCGATGCCGCGCAGCCGGAAGTCCGGCGCGAGCCGCAGCAGGGCCTGCAGCGCGACCTTGGCCTCTAGCCGGGCCAGCGGGGCGCCCAGGCACAGGTGCGAGCCGTAGCCGAACCCGTAGTGTGCCTGGTGGGGGCGGCGGATGTCGAAGACGCCGGGGTTGTCCCAGCGGGAAGGGTCGCGGTTGGCGGCAGCGATGAGCGTGTAGACCATCTCGCCGGCCTTGACCTCGGCATCCCCGAAAGCCATGTCTTTCACGGCGATCCGCGGGATCATCTGCACCGTGCTGCGCCAGCGCAGCACCTCTTCGATCGCGTCGGGCATCAGTGCCGGGTCGGCCACCAGCAGCGCCCGCTGGCCGGGGCTCTCTTCGAACGCAAGCAGCGCGTTCGACAGCAACTTGGCCGTGGTGTCGTAGCCGGCGGCCAGCAGCAGCACCGCGGCAGCGCGCATCTCGTCGTCAGACATGACGCCGTCGTCGCCGGAGGCCCGGATCATCGCCGTGATCAGGTCGTCGGGCCGCTCAACGCGGTGGCGTTCGATCTCCTCCCGCAGATACGCGTTGAGCTCGGTCGCCGCGGCGATCATCGCCGCCCGGGCCTGCTCGTCCTCATGGCCCCAGGCCAGGTTGCTGACGATGGTGTTGGACCAGCGGCGGAAGTCGCCGTGCCGCTCCTGCGGCACCCCGAGCATCTCCGCCACGATGATCGTCGGCACCATGGTGAAGTCGGCGATCAGGTCGTAGGTGGTGTCACCGGCCGCCAACGGCGCCAGCAACCGCTCCACCACAGCCTCGACACGCTGCTCCCAGCTCATCATCGCCCGCCGCGTGAACATCGGCGCCAGGCACCTGCGCAGCCGGACGTGATCGGCACCGTCGGTCGAGATCATCGTCGGCGCCTCGAACCACGGCAGGACCTGCGGGTCGCTCGGCACCGCCGAGAACCGCTCGCCGTCATCGGTGAGGACCTGCGAGCAGTCGTCGAAGCCGGTGACCATCCAACCGTGAATGATCTCGTTCCACACCACCCGGCCAGCCGCCCGGGCCTGTTCGTACAGCGGCCACGGGTTCTCGATCGCCGACCGGTCGAAGAAGTTGATGTCCAACTGCTTGCGAGACATTCCGTGCCTCCCGCGCGCGCCGTTTCTAAAAAGTAAGTACATACTCACGGCGATGGTATGTCAGGCGGCCCTGGCATACAATGCCCCGCTGGCGGCATTGTCAAGTGAGCGATTGCTCACTAGATTTGCTCTCACCACCCCCAGGGAGAGCACATGGCTGAGACACTGCGGTTCGACGGAGAGGTCGCTGTCGTCACTGGAGCCGGGCGCGGGATGGGTCGTGCGCACGCCCTCGAACTCGCGCGGCGCGGCGCCAAGGTGGTCGTCAACGACATCCGGGGCGCCCGGGAAATCGCCGGCGAAATCCGGGCCGAGGGCGGCGAAGCGGTGGCCGACAACCATTCGGTGGCGACAGCGGAAGGCGGCCAGGCCATCATCGATCTGGCCCTTTCCACCTGGGGACGCCTGGACTCGGTGGTCACCAACGCGACCATCTACCTGACCAAGCCGTTCGACGAAATGACTCTGGCCGACTTCGACGCTGTCCTCGACGTCAAACTGCGCGCGGCTTTTTTCGTGTTCCACCCCGCCTACCTGCACATGAAGCAAGCCGGCGGGGGGCGGCTAGTCGGCGTGACCTCAGGCGCGGGACTGCAGGGGCTGGCGACCCAGGCCAATTACGCCGCCGCCAACAGCGGCTTGATCGGGCTGTTCCGGACCATCGCGCTCGAGGGCGAGCAGTACGGGATCAAAGCTAACCTGCTCAATCCCGGGGCCCTCATCGCCGGGGAGTCCTCGCCGTTCATGGACCGGATTCCGGGCGTCAACGGTGACGACATCCGGGCCAACTTTCTCCCTGAGCGGGTAAGCCCCATGGTGGCGGTACTCGCCCACCGCACCTGCCCCTGCACGGGACAGATCCTGGGCGCCTGGGGCGGCCGGTTCGCCCGCTCCACAATCACCACCGCCCAGGGATGGGTTTCCGAGAAGCCCCCCACCGCAGAGGACGTCGTTGACCACTGGGACGAGATAGTCGACCAGAACGGGGCCGTGGACTACCCGAACGACATCATGATCTTCGCCTACGAGAACATGCAGCTGCTCTACGGACGCTGAGGATCACAGCATGGGGAGGTAGCGGTCTAGCTCGTAGCGAGTGACCTGGCGGCGGTATTCGCTCCATTCCTCGCGCTTGTTGCGGAGGAAGAAGTCGAAGACGTGCTCGCCGAGGGTTTCCGCGACGAGTTCGCTGCTCTCCATGACCTTGATCGCCTCGTTGAGGTCGGCCGGGAGGGGCTTGATGCCGAGAGCGCGGCGCTCGGCGCTGGTCAGCGCCCAGAACGTCGTCTTCTGCGCCCGGGGGGAGCTCGTAGTCCTGCTCGATGCCCTTGAGGCCGGCGGCGAGGATCACCGAGAACGCGAGGTACGGGTTGCAGGCGGCGTCCACCGAGCGGAATTCGAGGCGCGTCGAGTTGCCCTTCTGCGGCTTGTACATCGGGACACGGACGAGGGCGGACCGGTTGTTGTGACCCCAGCAGACGTAGGCCGGCGCCTCGCCGCCGGCGCCGGCGGTGGCCTCCGCGCCGCCCCACAGGCGCTTGTAGGAGTTCACCCACTGGTTGCAGACGGCGGTGATCTCCGGGGCGTGCCGCAGCAGGCCCGCGATGAACGCGCGTGCCGTCTTGGAGAGCTGGTACTCGGCACCGGCCTCGTAGAAGGCGTTCTGGTCGCCCTCGAACAGGGACACGTGGGTGTGCATGCCCGAGCCGGGGTGCTCGGTGAAGGGCTTGGGCATGAACGTGGCCCAGACATCCTGCTCGATCGCGACTTCCTTCATGACCAGGCGGAAGCTCATGATGTTGTCCGCGGTGGTTAGCGCGTCCGCGTAGCGCAGGTCGATCTCCTGCTGCCCGGGCGCGCCCTCGTGGTGGCTGTATTCCACCGAGATGCCCATCGCCTCCAGCATCGTGATCGAGGTGCGGCGGAAGTCGTGGGCGATGCTGTGCGGGGTGTGGTCGTAGTAGCCGCCGGAGTCGATGGGGACCGGGACGCTGCCGACCTCCGGCTTGTCCCGGATGAGGAAGAACTCGATCTCCGGGTGCGTGTAGAAGGTGAAGCCCATTTCGGAGGCCTTCGACAGGTTGCGCTTGAGCACCCAGCGGGGGTCGGCGTACGACGGGGAGCCGTCCGGCATCAGGATGTCGCAGAACATGCGCGCCACGCCCGGGTACTCGCCGCGCCACGGCAGCAGCTGGAACGTCGACGGGTCCGGCCGGGCGATCATGTCGGCCTCGTGCACGCGGGCGAAGCCCTCGATGGCCGATCCGTCGAAGCCGATGCCGTCGGCGAAGGCGCCCTCGAGTTCCGCGGGTGCGACCGCGACGGACTTGAGCGCGCCGAGCACGTCCGTGAACCAGAGCCGGACGAAGCGAATGTCCCGCTCCTCGAGCGTGCGAAGCACGAATTCTTCCTGCCTATCCACGGCTATCACCTTAGACGTTTCTCGCGGATACTTCACCGCACGCCGGCTGGTCTGTGCCAGCAGGCGAAGTGGTCCGGTCACGGTACCAGCGGACACGCCCGCCGCGCGTTTCGCCACGGTTACGTTCGGGTGATCGCTGGGCGAGCGGCCGGGCGCGCGAGCCGCCGCTCAGGCGGTGACTTCGGCCGGGGTGCGGCCGGGCCACTGCGCCGGGGCGCGGACCAGCAGCAGCGCCGCGTCGTCCTCGAGCGGCGCGCCGGCGTGGCGCAGCAGGTCAGCGCGGAGCAGGTCGAGGAGGGCGGCGCCGTTCGCGCTGGCCCGCGCCCTGCGCACCTGCGCACCGAGCAGGGCGAGGCGTTCGTCGAGCGGGTAGAACGCCCTGTCACCGTCCCGGGCTTCGCTGACGCCGTCGGTGTAGAGGAGGAGCTGGTCGTTCGGCTTGAAAGGCATGGAACGGGCGGCGCCAGAGCCGTCGCCCAGGGTGAGCAGCCCGAGCGGCGGCGCGGGCGCGGGCACCTCGAGGATGGTCACGCCGTCGTCGGAGATCAGGATGGGCGGCGGGTGACCGCAGGAGTAGATGGACAGGCGGCCCTTGTCCGGGTCGATCTCCGCCAGCAGGGCGGTGACGAACTCCTCGTGCTGGCCGAAGCGGCGCGCCAGCCCCGCGTCCAGCCTGCGGGCAAGCTCCTGGAGGGTGTGCACCTCGTGCGTCACCTCGCGGTACATGCCGAGGACGTCGGCGGCGACCTCCACCGCGCCCAGGCCCTTCCCGCGCACGTCGCCGATGATCAGGCGGATGCCGTACGGGGTGCTCGCGACGTCGTACAGGTCACCGCCGACCTTCGCGTCCGCCGCGGCGGCGATGTAGACGACGCCGAGCCCGAGTGGGCCGAGCTGCTGCGGGAGCGGGCGCAGGACCGCTCGCTGGGCGGCTTCGGCGACCGAGATGACGTTGGCGATCTGCTGGTCCTTGCGCGCGCTGATCGCGGTGCCGAAGACGCTGACGCCGGTGACGATGATGATGGTCACGATCGTCGCCTCGGGAAGCGCGTGGCTTTGGCCGTTCGCCGTGACGGCGATGATGATGGCGGCGACCAGGCTGATCGCGCCGTATGCGAGAGGACGCCTGACCGTGGTCGCGCCGATGCCGGCGAGCGCGGGCGGGATGGCGAGCAGCGGTCCGAGCAGCAGCGGCGCCGACCAGATGTGCCCGGCGCAGATGATTAGCACCACGGCGACGACGACCGCCGAGCTCAGCTCAAGCCACCGTGCCTGCCAACGTCCGGCGTCCGGCGAGATCCGCATGCTTCCTCATAACGCGTCATCCGACATATCGCATCCGTCGGAAAGACGATACGCCAGGTAATTCGATCTTCGCGGCTGCGTTCGGCGCTTTGTTGCGGTAGCGTGCCCCGCCTGGTTCCAGTAACGTCGTCCGAGGTCGGTTTCGGATGATTGTGTGATGTTTGTACGCCTATGGTGTATAAACATCACACGAAAGCGTTTGCTGGTTGGCCGGCAGGCCTGCTGATGCCCGAAATGCCCGGCTTTCCTGGTCGAGCACGGGTACCGGGCACCGCGATGACGCTGGGACAGGCGCGGGCGTACGTTACGGATAAGCGGGGGCAGCGGCGCGCGGAAAGGGGCAGCGGCGCGCGGCCTAAGCTGGATACGTGCCTATGCTGCGGATCGCGCTTGCCCAAGTGAACGCTACCGTCGGAGACCTGGCGGGGAACGCCGAGCTGATCATCGAGTGGACGCGCCGCGCCGCCGGGCGCGGGGCGCGGGTCGTGCTGTTCCCCGAGATGGCGCTGACGGGGTACCCGGTCGAGGACCTGGCCCTGCGGGCGTCGTTCGTCGAGGCGTCGCGCGCGGCCGTGCACGAGGTGGCCGAGTGGCTGAAGGTCGAGGGGCTCGGCGGCGTCACCGTGGTCACCGGGTACCTGGACCGGCGGGCCGGCCTCGCGCCGCGGACCGGGCTGCCGGCGGGCGCGCCGCTGGACGCGGCGGCCGTGCTGCACGGCGGGCGGGTCGTCATCACCAGCGCCAAGCACCACCTGCCCAACTACGGCGTGTTCGACGAGTACCGGTATTTCGTGCCGGGGAACACGCTGCCGGTGTTCCGGGTGCCGGTTTCCGGCGGGGAAGCGGTGGACGTGGCCGTCGCGATCTGCGAGGACCTGTGGCAGGAGGGCGGCCCGGTGGCGGTCTGCCGGCACTCGGGGGCGGCCCTGCTCGTCGTGCCGAACGCCTCGCCGTACGAGCGGGGCAAGGACGACGTGCGCCTGGACCTGGTCGTCCGGCGGGCGCGCGAGGCCGGGGCGGCGCTGGCGTACTGCAACATGACCGGCGGGCAGGACGAGCTGGTCTTCGACGGGGACTCGATCCTGGTGTCCGCCACCGGGGAGCTGCTGGCGCGCGGCCCGCAGTTCGAGGAGGCGCTGATCGTCGCCGACCTGGACCTGCCCGCGGCCACCGGACCGGACAGGGCGGGCGAGCCGGTGGACGCCGGCGACGGGACCGTGATCACGGTGGAGCGCGTGCGGCTGCCGGAGGCGGAGCTTCCCGCGGCCGTGTCCGCGGCGGCGTCTTCGGCGGTGTCTTCGGCGGTGTCTTCGGCGGGGGGCGGCCTGTTCTGGCCCCGGCTGTCTGATCCGGCTGAGGTGTACGCGGCCCTTGTGACGGGAGTGCGGGATTACGTTCGGAAGAACGGGTTTCGTTCGGTGATCCTGGCGTTGAGCGGGGGCATCGACTCGGCGCTGACCGCGACGATCGCGGCCGACGCGATCGGGCCGGAGAACGTGTACGTGGTGCTGATGCCGAGCAGGTACTCCTCCGATCATTCGGTCACGGACGCCGAGGACCTGGTCAAGCGGCAGGGGCTGCACACCCGGACGGTGCCGATCCAGCCGATCGTGGACGCGTTCACCGCCGGGCTCGAGGGGTTCCCGGCGTCCGGGCTGCCTGTCGAGAACCTGCAGTCCCGGGTGCGCGGCGTGATCAACATGGCGCTGTCCAACGCCGGGGGCCATCTCGTGCTCACCACCGGCAACAAGAGCGAGCTCGCGACCGGCTACTCGACGCTGTACGGCGACTCGGCCGGCGGCTTCGGCCCGATCAAGGACGTCCCCAAGACGCTGGTCTGGGAGCTGTCGCGCTGGCGCAATGAGGAAGCGGAACGGGCCGGGCTGACTCCCCCGATTCCACCCAACTCGATCACGAAGCCGCCGTCGGCCGAGCTGTCTCCGGGACAGCTCGACACCGACTCGCTGCCGCCGTACGAGGTCCTCGACGCGCTGCTCGACGACTACGTTGAGAAGGACATGGGGTCGGCGGAGCTGGTCGCGGCGGGCCACGACCCGGCCCTGGTCGAGCACGTGATCCGGCTCGTCGACACCGCGGAGTACAAGCGCCGTCAGTATCCGCCAGGGCCGAAGATCAGCCAGAAGAACTTCGGCCGTGACCGCAGGCTGCCGATCACGAACCGGTGGCGGGAGGAACTGCCGGGTTAGAGTTCTGGCCCGGCGCTGTCCTGGTAATCGTCGGGGCTGTCGAGCACGGCGCGGGCGAGCTGGACGCGGGAGGCGATGCCCAGCTTGCGGTAGATGTTGCGCAGGTGGAACGCGACCGTGTTCGCGCTGACGAACGTCTGCTCGGCGATCTGGCGGTTGGTCAGCCCCTGGCAGACGAGCTCGGCGATGCGGCGCTCGGTTCCGGTGAGGCTGTCCACGCCGCGGCCGGGCCGCTCGGCGGGGGCGTGCCAGTGCCTGCGCTGCACGCCGAGCCTGCGCAGCCGGCCGCGCACCCGGGCCGCGCCGCGGCTCCCGCCCGACTTCTGGAAGTTGGCGTAGGCCTGGTCGAACCAGCCGATCGCGTCGGCGACGCGGTCCGCGTCGGCGAGCAGCAGGGCCAGGTCCTCGGCCGCGCTGGCCGACGCCCACAGGTCCGGCTGCGTCTCGGCGGCCAGCCGCAGCAGGCCGATGTCGCTCGTCAGCAGGCCCTGCGCGTGGACGCAGGCGGCGGTCACGATGGGAAACGCCCGGTTGGCGCGGGCGAGTTCCTCGGCGGCACCGCCGACCACGGTCGCCCGCCTGTCGTCACCGGCCGCGAGCGCGAGCCTGACCAGCCACGGCGCCACGACGGGATCCTGGACCAGCGGCCAGCGGAACTCGGTGATGTAGTCATAGACATCGCCGACGAGGTTCATCGCGGCCGCGGGTCCGTCGCGCGCCTCCGCCACCTGCCCGGCGAGAACCTTACACCGGACGCAGACCCGCCCCGGGCCGGCCTCGGCCAGCCACGGGGTGACGGCGTCCAACAGCTGGCCCGCGGCGACCAGGTCGCCGCGGCGCAGCGCGATCGTGGCCAGCACGCACCGCGCGAGCGTCGCGCTCGAGGAGCCGTCCTGGTTCGCGTGGAGGACGGCTTCCGCTTCCGCCGCGGCCTCGTCCATCCTGCCGCCCGCGAGGTGGATGCGCGCGCGGAGCAGCCCGGGGCCCGCCTCCGCGCCCGCCTCCGCGCCCGCCTCGGCCACCGCGAAGCCAGCGCTGCCGCCATAGGCGGGGAGCAGGGCCGGGGAGGCGAGCAGAGCGGCCGCCTCGTCGAACTGGCCGGCGTCGGTCAGCCGGGCGGCCAGGTCGAAGGCCGGGATGTTGACGGCTCCGCTGCTTTGCGCGCCGGTGGCCGCGACGGCCGCGCGGAACAGGTCGATGCTCGCGCCGAGGAGGCCCTGGTTCCACTTGACGGTCGCCTGCAAGGTTCTCGCCGCGACCACGACCGCGTTGCCCGCGCGGCCAGGGCGGCTGATGATCTTCGCGGCCCGCTCCTGGGCCGCCGCGAAATCCGGCAGCTCGCCGAGCGCCCGCAGCAGCACCACCGTCGTGTCGTCGCGGACGCGCGCGGGCAGGTCCGGATCGGCGAGAAGGTCCTCCGCCTCGGCCCGCGCCTTCGCGGGCTGCCCCGACGCGGCGTGGACCGAGGCCCTGGCGCAGCGGAGTTGCGCCAGGGCCGGTCCGCTAACCGGCGCGGCGAGCGAAGAGTCGATGAGCTTGGCCGCCTCCCGCAGCCGCTGCGCCGCGGTAAGCGCCCGCACGGCGGCGACCAGCCGTTCGGAATGGTCGGGATCTTCGGGCAGGGTCAGCTGGAGTGTGCGCGTGGCCAGATCAGCGGCGGCCCGCGGGGCACGGGGCAGCATCGCGCGCGTTATCCGGTCCAGCTCGCGCAGCGCCCGCCTGTCGTCATGGCGTGCTCCCCTGACCAGGTGCGCGGCCGCCTGCAGCTCGTCACCGCGGTCGAGCAGGATCTCCCCGAACTGGCGGTGCAGCGCGCGGGACAGCGGTTCAGGAACGGCTTCGGTGATCGCTCGCCATGCCACGCCGTCACGGAAGCTCAGCATTTCGCCGTCTGGCACCAGGACGCCGGACGCGAGCGCCTCGTTGATCGCCGGAAGCGACGCGGCCGACGGCTGGCCGAGCATCTCGGCCACGTCTTCCACGGCGAACGACCGTCCGATGACGGCAGCCACCTCGATCAGCTGGCGCGTCCGCCAGTGCAGGGATTCGATCCGATGCTGGAACAGCATCTGGACACGCCGCGGGATGCGGTCGGCCGCCACGGTGGCGCGGCCGCCGACGGTCAGCAGCATGTTCTCCTCGCGCAGGCCATCGAGCAGCTGGCCGACGAGGAAGGGGTTTCCGCCGGCCCCGGCGGCCAGCGACAGCAGGGCTCGGTCAGGAACCGCGCCGAGCTGGTCGGTGATGATGTCCGCGATGACGCCGTCCGGCAGCGGACCGAGCACTATGCGGCCGGCACCCTCGCGTTCGAGCACGTCGAACAGCTGCGCCGCGTCCGCCTTGGCGTCCGTTTCGCCGTCTGTCTCGCGTGCCAGCAGCCAGCTCACCGGGCGGCCGGCAAGCTGCCGCGGCAGCATCCGGAGGGCGAACAAGGTCACCGGATCCGCGTAGTGCAGGTCATCGACGGTCACCAGCACGGGTCCCTGCCCGGCGAGTGTCTCCAAGAGCTGGCGCAGCCGCCCGATATCGCGGATCAGCGGGTCCGGATCGGCGAATTCCGCGGGCGCGCGGTCCGGCGCCCGGTCCGGGTCGTCCCCGATGGCCAGCAGCAGGGCACTCAGCGGGATCGTCCGCGCGAACTCGTCGGCTACCGCGGTCACCACCGTGCAGCCGTGTGCCGTGGCCGTGGCGGACGCCTCGGCGAGCAGCGATGACTTGCCTATGCCTGGCCGGCCCTCAACTAGGATCACTCCGCCGCCGGACCTGCCGCGGCGCAGCATGTCACGGCACAGTCGCAGTTCACCATCTCGGCCGTGCATCCCATCACCCCCGGGACCGGCGCACCTCATTGGGGCGCGCGGCTCCTAGCGACTCACCGATCAGCTCATTCAGCCGCCTTCCTGGTGGTGTGACTGGTAGCGTGACTGTTGGACAGCGGTGACGTCTGTCTTTTCAGGCTGCGCGCACGGCGATAATGTCACAAAGCTCCGCGCGGCGCCATGATCACCTCAGCCCCGGTTCGCCCGCCTCATCCTTCGCGGATGAGCCCGGGCGAACCGTGAGCGAGTCCCTGGCTGAAGCTGGTCAGCTGCCAGGTGTGTCATCCGGTAGCGGCAGCCCGAGCGCGAGCATCAGCTCGGGCGCGGCGGCTACCACCCTGGGGCCGCCGACCTGCGGCGCGATCGCGAAGAGCATCCCGAGGATGTCCCTCGCCGACACGCCGGCGGCCAGCGCGGTCGACACCTGCCACATATACGAGGCCGGCGGCGCGTCTACGGCCACCAGGGCGGCCAGCTTGACCAGCGCGAAGGCCCGCTCGTCCAGGCCGCTCTTGGCCCGCCACTCCTCGCGGAGTTCCAGGCCCTCGGCCAGCAGGTCCAGGTCACCAGCGGACAGGCCCAGGAAAGCGTCCCTGGTCATGTCATCGACTTCTGCCTTAGTAGGAGTGGTCATCTCCTGCTTCCTTTCCCGTCTGCTCCCGGCTGCGGTGCGGGGCTCGCTGAATGGGCGCGCCGGATGGGCGCGCCATTCACCCTGCGCTCCAAGCATCGGCCGCGGAGGCGGGGCACACGTCACCCGTCGTGGGTGGTCCGGTGTCGCGCGCGGATGGACTGTGCTTGTGGCATGCGGGAAGACAGGCGGATCGGGCGCGGGAACCGGTACGGCCTGCTGCTCGCGACCTTGGTCTCGGTCTACCTGCTGTCGGCGCTCTCCACCGGCGAGACGACCGACTCGCTGCGGGTGGCTTTCTTCGCCGGTGTCGCGCTGCTCGCGATCCGGAACGCCGCGCTGTCCCGCCGCACCAAGGTGGTGATCAGTTCGCTCGCGGTTACCGGCTCTGTGATCCTGGCGGTGCTTCTCGCTTCGCCCGGCGGACGCGGCGCGCGCGGCGCGGCCAACCTGTGGATCGGCGCCCTGCTGCTGCTCACCGTGGTGCTCATCCTCGAGCGCGTGCTGCGGCTGGAAACCGTCACGATACAGAGCATCTACGGGGCGCTCAGCGCCTACCTGATCATCGGCCTGATGTTCGCCGCCTTCTTCGCCGCCATCGACTACCTGTACGCCGCTCCGTTCTTCGTCAACGGCGAGCCGGCCAACACGCGCACCTTCCAGTACTTCAGCTTCACCACGCTGACCACGCTGGGCTACGGGGACTTCACCGCCGCGGGCAACTTCGGCCGGGCCGTGGCGGTCCTCGAGGCGCTCACCGGGCAGGTCTTCCTCGCCACGCTGGTCGCCCGGCTGGTCAGCGCCTACCGGGGGCCAGCGCGGGGGGATCCGCCGTCGGACGCGCCATCCGGCGAGAGCGATCCGGCGGGAGCGAAGAATCCCTCCAGTTAGCACCCTCCCAGGGTGATGTGAGCGCCTTACCGGCAGGCCGACAATGACAGAGACTTTTAACCACTCTGGAGGTCGCGATGGGCCTGCCGATCGGCGAACGCCGCAAACTCCGCCGCATCGAACGAGCGATCACCCGCACCGATCCGCGGCTTGACGCGCTCTACGCGATGTTCACCAGGCTGGGCAGATGGGAAGCGCCGCCGTCGGCCGAGCAGGTCCGTCCCGGGCGGATCCGGCGTGCGGCGCGGGTCAGGCGGGGTACGCCCTTGTCGAGCGCCGCTGATAACCGGTGGGACTTCTAGAGCAGCTTGAGCTGCACGGCCCGGCGCACCGCTTCCCGGCGGTGGGTCACCGCGAGCTTGCGGTGCACGCTCTTGAGGTGTGTCTTCACGGTATTGACGGAAATGTAGAGCTCGTTGGCTATCTCGACGGTGCTCATCAGCTGCGCGACCCGCCGGAGCACCTCCTGCTCTCGCTCGGTCAGCGGCTCGATAAGCGGGGGCTCCGCCTCCGTGGCGGCCGACGATCGCGACGCGTGCTCGCCGTGTCCGTCCAGTTCCGTTCGCGCTAGGGCCCGATAGCTTCGCGCGAGTTCCGGGTCGGCGCGGAGTACCGGGAACATCCAGAGATGCTCCATTTCGAACGGCAGCCTGACGTCCTCGCCACGGGCGATACGCAGCGCCCGCGCGAGCGAGACCCGCCCGGCCGCGCGCTCGCCGGCCGCGTAGCGGACGCGGGCATCGATGAGCAGGGCGTCGAGCAGCACGCGCTCCACCGAGCGCGCGGGCTCGGCGGCGACGGCCTCGAAAACGTACCGCAGTTCGCGCCGCGCCGCGGCGGGGTCGCCGCCGGCGGCCCAGGCATATGCCCTGGCGGTCGCGGCCTCCGCCTTGGGCATGGTCGCGCACCGGCCAACGGCGCGCAGCGCGGCGGCCGGGTTCCCGGCCATCGTCTCGGCACGCGCCTCGGTCAGGGCGAGCCGCTGGTCCAGCCAGTCCGGGGGCGACCAGTCCTCCCTCGCATTGGCGAGCATGCCGGTGGCGGCTTCGCAGTGGCCTTCGGCGAGATACAGCCGTGCGGCGACAAGGCTCGCGAGTGCGGCCGCCGCCCGGTCATGCCGCTCGCGCACGCCGGCCGCCACCCGTTTGAGACAAGCCCGGACCCGGGCCAGATCGTCGCGTTCCAGGTAAACCCAGGCGAGCGCGATCTCCGCCGCCACGTCAGGCAGCGCGTCAGGCAGCGCGTCCGGCAGCGCGTCCGGATGCGATTCCGCGCCCTCCGTACCCGGGAGGCAGCCATCGGCCTCGGGCCCGGCGACGATGGCCCGCGCGGCGACCTCCGCCGCCCGGACGAGCCTGCCCTCCAGCGCCTCGGCAAGCGCGAGGCCGCCAAGGCAGCTCGCCCGCTGGCCGTCAGGGACATCCGGAGCGGGCAGTGCCGCGGCCTCGGCGAAAATCTTCTCCGCGTCGTCGAAATTTCCGGTCCACAGCTCGGCTTCGCCACGGCTCTCCAGTGCCCGCACCGCCAGTTCCCGGTGGGCGGACAGGACCTGTGCGGGGAACCGGGCCAGGACCTCCTCCTGCTCGGTCGCCGCGTCGGCGAGGGCGCGTACGTCTCCGGCGCTTCGCGCCAGGCCGAACCGGACCACGGCGGCGGCGAGCCGTGACGTGAGCTCCTCCTCCGCAGGAGACGACCGAAGCAGTTCATCGGCGCGGGCAAGCCAGGCGGCGGCCGCGGTGTGGTCCTGACGAGTCAGGGCGAGGGCCGCCGCCACGGCGCACTCGCGGGCGTGAGCGCGCTCGCCTGGATCGGGAACGTCCTGCAGGCCGCGCGCGAGGATGCGTCCGCGATCGGGGTCAAGCAACTGGCTGACGGTCATCTGGTCGACGATGAGGCGCGCGGCGAGCGCGCCATCGCCCGCGGCGGCGGCGTAGCGCACGGCGTCCGCCAGTTGCCCCTGCTGGCGGTGCCACTCGGCGGTGCGCAGCATCAGGTCCGCGGGCAGGTCTGCGTTCTCGCCTTGCAGCCTCGCCCGGAGGGCATCGCGGAATAGCCCGTGGTACTGGTACCAGCCGTCGCCTATGGGCTGGATGAACAGGTTGGCCTGGACAAGGTCATGAAGCGACGGTGCGCCCCGGTCCGTCAGCGCCCGGGCCAGGTCCTGGCTGATCCGGTCGGGGACGCTGGTCCGCAGCAGGAAGTCCTTTATCCGGCCGGGCTGCGTTTCGAACGCCTCACTGATCAGGTAGCCGTTGATCAGCTGGTCCACGTCGCCCAGGCCAGCGGCCCCGTCCCCCGACAAGGCGATCGCCACGAACCGCAGCCCGGTCGCCCAGCCCTCCGCGCGCCTCACAAGCGGCATCAGCGCTTCCCGGTATGCCGCCACGTCGTGGCTGGCCAGCAGCGTCTTGGTTTCCGGGCCGGTAAAGGCGAGCTGGCTGGCGTGGATCTCGGTCAGGTCCCCAGCCAGCCGGTGCTGGTGCAGCGGCAACGGCTCGTTCGCGCGCGTCCCGGCTACGACGCGCAGTCCGGGCTTCGCGTGCCGCAGCAGGTAGGACAGGCCAGCGACGCGCTCAGGCGAGCGCATCATGTCCAGGTTGTCCAGTACGAGAACGGCCGGCGTCCGCTGGGCGGCGAGCGCTGACGCTATCCGCAGCGGCGCGTCCGCGTCATCGCCGGACGCGATCGCCGGCAGCCGGACACCGGCGCGGCTGAGGGCCGCCGCCAGGTAACTCCAGAATTGGTCGGCGGTGTCGTCATACTCATCCAGCGTCAGCCACGCCACCGGTCCGGGCCATCCGCCGGCGGCGGCCCAGCAGGCGAGGGCGACGCTCTTGCCCGACCCGGGCGGCCCGGCGACCACCGTGACCGTGCCGCGCTGGACTCCCCTGTCGATGAGCTTGTCGATTCGCGGGCGGGATACGGTCCAATCCGGCAGTGGCGGCACCGAGATCTTCGTCGTCAAAAATGTCCCGGAGATGTCCGCCACTCGTGTCCGGAAATTGCTGGCGTCAATTGGTGGAGGCATTTACTTCTCCCCAAATAGGCGCTCACAGAAGCGCGGTCGGCCATTCGTTGACCGACATTTCCACTTGATAACGGCATGAGTCTACGTTTGCCGAAGATCTTGGGAGTACTACCCGCTCTGACAGTCCTGCGCCCCGGCGGCGCACGGCCAGTGATGCCGGCGGCCGGACATATGCAGCAAAAAGACTAACGGCCCTATCATTCCGGGACCTTCAGCCCCGTCGCTGCGCGCTTTTTACGCTATTTCTGACAAAAGTAACTTTTGTTCCGATTTGAACCGGTTTCGATGGCGGCGACGCGATTGCCGCCGGTCACGGTCAGCGACGAGCACCGCGACCGGCGGCAGTCAATTCGCGAATCGCTATCCGGCCGCCGCGGCGCTTTTACGATTCCGTTTACGATTCCCCGGAACCGTGCAGCGCCTCCTGCAGCTCAGCCTCGCCTTCCTTTGACAGCGATGTCTTAAGCACCGTGCCGCCGTACTTGCTCATCGCCTCGACCGCTTTGTCGGGTGTCACTTTCTCGACCATGAGGAAGAGGGCGGATGTGCCGGGCTTGATCAGGCCACGAACTTGGTCCTGGAATTCCTTGTCGATCCCTGACTTGGCGATCTTTCCCATGAGCGCGCCGAGCCCGGCCCCGATCGCCAGACCGAACACGGGAACGAAGAACAGCAGGCCGAACAGCAGGCCCCAGAACATGCCCCAGGTCGCGCCCGCCCCTACCGAGTGGTGGCTGGTGTGGACGTGGTAACTGCCCTCCTTGTCCCGGACGATAGAAGCGATCGCGTCCGGCTGGATGATGAGGTCTCTCGCGAGCGCCCTGGCCTCATCGGCGGCGAGTGCCGCCGTGGTTTCGTCCGGGTATCCGATGACGATCAGGTCAGACATCGGCGTCTCCTCCCTCTCTAAGCCGGTCCCGCTTGGACGTATCCAGTTCAGCGGCCCGGGGCGGCAGGCACCCCACCCCCAGGGGGTGACCCGAGAGGCTGCTCCGGCGGAGAAGGAGGCGGAGAAGAAACAGCATGCCTGATGAGGAAGGCGCCGATGATCTCGAACAGGCCCATGACGATGAACCAGATCCCGAGCAGGACCGCGAGCACGGTGACGGACGTGGTGGGCGTTGACACGACCACGATCCCGGCGATCAGGCTGATGGCGCCGAAGATGCCCCACCACACCGCGCCCTCGCGCGCGCCGCTGAAGGCGGCGATGAGCGCGGCAATCCCCTGGACGATCCAGGTGATGCCGACCAGCAGGCCGATGGCGGCGACGGTCAGGTGCAGGTGACGGATGAGCACCACGCCGACCACGATGAAGACGAACCCGGAGATACCTAGCCACACGCGGTGCTGCTCCGTCCGGTCGAAGACGCGGACCAGCTGGAATATCCCCGAGATGATCGCGAGGATACCGACCAGGACCGCTATGACGTTAAGCGAGCCGCTCGGGTGCAGGGTCACGATGATCCCGAGTATGAGGGTCACGACGCCTATGAGCAGGGTTGCCTGCCACGCGCTGGCCATGACGAGCGCGGCGGGGACCTCCTCATCGGCAAGGTCATTCTCTGGCATGTCCCGGATCTCCCTTTCCTGAATTCCGCCGACTGGCGGTATAACCTCGACAATGCGAGTGACAGCCGCCGCGGTCGTCACCCGCGCTGGGTGACGTGCCGGGAATCGCCGGAGATCAAGGGTTTCGCTATGCCAGACGAAGCGGCGCGACGGCCATGACCGTGACGGAGTACATCGTTCTCTTCGCGCTTGTCGCGGTCATGGGAGCCGGCGTGCCCGGTCCGGGCGACGCGTCGCTGATGGCGGCCGGCACGCTGGCCGGGGAGGGTCGGCTCAACGTCTGGATCGTGCTCGCGGTCTCCATGACGGCCTGGATGATCGGATCGGTCGCCGGGTATGAGGTCGGCGTCGGCAAAGGACGCTGGCTGCTCGACCATCCGGGACGCCTCGAGAAATCGCGTCTGAAGATGCTCGCCAAAGGCGACCGGGCTTTCGGCGCTCATACGTTCACCGCGTCCGTCACGATGCCCGCGTTCGTGTCCGGGATCTTCCGGGTGCGGTTGCGCATGTTCATGCTGGGCGCGCTCGTCGCGGGCATCGGCTGGGTAGGAATGTACGTCGGGATCTCGTACTTCCTCGGCGCCGATATCGCGCGGCACATCGGGGACGTGGGCACCAAGGCGATACTCGGCGTGGCGGTGGTCGTCTGCGCTGGGCTGGCCGTCAGGGCGGGGGTGGCGCGGTGGCGCGCCCGGCGATCGGCCGACGCGCTCTCACCGTCTTCGCGGCAAGATGGCGCCGACAATCCACAGCACCGGGAAGATGAAGCCGATGAGCCCGAGAACCCAGTGCCCCTTGCGGAAGCTCATGACCGCAAGAGT
The DNA here is from genome assembly GCA_963771985.1 of uncultured Actinomycetota bacterium. GTDB lineage: Bacteria > Actinomycetota > Actinomycetes > Streptosporangiales > Streptosporangiaceae > Trebonia. The sequence continues at coordinate 20,172 of CAVYVO010000019.1, forward strand.
GAACAGCAGGACTAGGTAGATGATCCCGAGCGTAGTTCCTAGGAGTATTCCGTTCATGCAGCACCTCAGCTTACGGCGAGCAGGTAGCTCTGCCCGGGTCCCATATCGACGTACAGCCCTGGATCGGCGAGTTCGGCGCCGTCGCGGTCGAACTCCTCGTCGCTGAGGAGATCGGCCAGCCGCCAGCCGCGGCCAGGCAGATCCTGCCAGGGCAGCCGGATCCGCGCTTGGGCAGGCGCCGCGGCGAGGTTCACCACGATCAGGTGCCGGGCGGCGCCCTCATCGCGGTTAGCTGGTGTCCAGGACCAGGCGACCAGGCTGGCGCAGGACTGATTGTCCGGCCAGCCGGTGGCCTCGAGCAGCTGCCAGGTTCCCGTCCGCACGCCGCGGGCGGCAACCGCGGTCAGCAGACGGTGGTACCACGCCGCCAGTTCCTGGTCCGGCGGTTCGTCGGGGCGGCGCTGGAGGAACACCGGAACCCGGACCCGCCGCCCTTCGAACTGGCCCTCGTGCCACATGGTCGCGCCTGGCAGGGTCGCGATCGCGACCGCGGCCGGGCGCTGCAGGACGGCCGGCAGCTGGCCGGCTATCCGCGGCTCGTCGTGGTTCTCGAGGAACCGCACGAGACGGGACTGATAGTCCAGGTCGGCCCGCAGGTGCCCGCGGGTGGCGGACGGGTCCCCGGCGAGGACGCGGTCGTAGAGCCGTTTGTCGTAGCAGAAGGCGAAGCCCTGCTGCTGCAGGGGCCATTCCATGTCCCAGTAGGCCTCGGCGATGAGCACGGTCTCCGGGTGCCCGGAGCGCAGCCCGGCGATGACCGCGGGCCAGAACTCCTCGTCAGGACGCTGCCCGGCCCAGGCGCCCCAGGTCCTCTCGAAGACGTCGTTGGTCATCAGCATGGCCATGTCGCAGCGCATTCCGTCGCACTGGTCCGCGATGTCCGATAGCGTCCGGGCGGTCGCGTCCCGCGCCGCCGCGGAGAACGCGTTCAGCTGCACGACGTCCGGCCACGGCGGGAAATACGGGTCGCGGCCGTGCGCGAGGACATGGCCGCCGACCGATAGCCAGCCGCCTGGATCCGCCTTGATATCGTCGTCGTCCCCCTGAATGAAGAACTCCGGGTGGGACGTCACCCACGGGTGGTCGGGCGCGACATGGTTGGGCACGTAGTCCAGGATCAGCCGGAAGCCGCGGGCGGCGAGCGTGGCGCGGGCCGCGGCCAGCCCCGCCGGGCCGCCGAACCGCTCGTCGGCCACGTAGCGGTGCACGCAGTACGGCGATCCGATGATGTCGCGCTCGTCCAGGTCAGGCAGCGCCTCGCGGAACGACTCCAGAAGCCCCGGATTCGCCTTGGCCAGCGCCAGGCCTGCCGGGCTGCGCTCCCACACGCCCATCAGCCAGACGGCGCCGGCCCCGTCCGGCGTGACCGCGTCCCAGGCGGAATCGGGCACGTTCGCAAGGGTCACCGGCTCGCCCGCGGCCCGCGATAGCTCGGCGAGCCAGACGGCCGTGTTCACCTCGTAGATAACCGGCCGTTCCGGCCACCCGGTCATCGCGTCACCCCCGTTGGTCACGCCGGCCCTTGCCGTCCGCCCCGGCGTTCAGCTGCAGCGTCCCCGGGCACGGCTACCTGGCGCATCACCCGCTCCGGATGATCTGACGCGCCCGGCCCGCCGAAATCATCCCGGTTGGGTGACGCGGGCTCCTTCCCCAGGAGGCAGCCTAGACGTCATGCGGCCACAGCATTCCGGGGGCAGATACAGTCCTTGGGCACAAGCGACTGATGGCAGCCACGTGGCCGACGACACTGGCAGCCATGTGGCCGGCGACGCGCGACAGCGCCTGGGCAGGCGGCTCACCGAGCCGCTGGAGTCGGCGGCGCAGACCGTGGCGCGGCGCGCGACCGACCTTGTCCTCGAGTCGCTGGACCTGAACGCGCTGCTCGACCAGATCGATCTGAACAAGCTGTTGGACAACGTCGACGTCAACCGGGTGGTCGACCGAGTCGACGTCAACCAGGTGGTCGACCGGGTCGACGTCAACACCGTGCTCGACCACGTGGACATCAACCGGGTGCTCGACCGGGTCGACGTGAACCGGATCCTAGCAAGGGTGGACGTGGAGGCGCTGGTCGACAAGGTAGACGTGAACAAGCTGGTCGACAGGACCGAACTCAAGACCGTGCTCGCCAAGTCCTCGACCACGGTCTTCACCGAGGGAATCGACCTGGCGCGCAGCCAGGCCGTGGGCCTCGACGACTTCATGGCACGCTGGGTGAACCGGATCCTGCGCCGGAAGAACCCCCCGCCGCTCGGCCCGCCCCGGCTGATCAGCCTCCAGGCGGAGCCGTGACCGGCACGACCGGCGCGCCGCCTGAGCGGCGGGGGCACTACGCCGGATTCGCCTCGCGGTTCGTCGCTTACGTGATCGACATCGGGGTGAGCACCGGGGTCTTCACGCTCGCCCTGGCCGCCGCCTCGTTCGCCGCCAGCGTGGTAACCGGCAAGTCGGTCAACTGGAGCAAGGGCAACCTGATCATCGGCGCCATCTATCTGGGCTGGCTGTTCATTTACTTCGCCTACTCGTGGGCGGTCACCGGCAAGACGTTCGGCATGGCGGTCCTTGGCATCCAAGTCGTCCGGACCGACGGCCAGGCGGCGGGCGTGCGGCGCGCCATAGTGCGGACGCTCGCCCTTCCGCTCAGCTTCCTGCTGTGCGGGCTGGGATTCCTCGGCATCCTGACCGGGCTGCACCGCAGGGCACTGCACGACGTGATCGCGGGGACCTGCGTCGTCTACACGTGGAACGCCCGTGCCGCGCATCTGCGGTTCCTGGCCCGCGATAGCGGGTTACCGCGCCGCGATCCCCCGCAGCAGCTCGTCCACGACGCGGGCCGCGAAGCCCGGCTCCGCGGGGGTGGCGTCGTGCTTGCCCCTGGCCATCACCGCGCCGGTGAGGGTAAGCATGGCGACCTCGACGTCGGTGTCGGGACGGAGCTCGCCGGTGGCGACGCCGCGGCGGAGCACCGACCTGATGAGCTCCCGGCGCGGCTCCACGACCTGCTCCTTGTAGCGCGCCACCAGCCGCGGGTACCGCTGCCCCTCGCCGTGCAGCAGCGCGAACTGCCGCGCGTACCTGGGATCGTCGGCGTCCTGGGCCATCACGTCGAGCATCGCGGTCAGGTCCGCCCGCACCGATTCCCCGCGCCCCTGCGGCAGCGGGCTCTTCAGCGACGCGAACGCCGCGATGAGCAGGTCCTCCTTGCCAGGCCAGCGCCGGTACAGCGTCGCCTTCCCCACCCCGGCGCGGGCGGCCACGTCCTCGCAGCGCACCCCGTCGACCCCGTATTCAGCGATTGCCTCGAGCGTAGCGTCGAGTATGGCTTGCTCAGCCCGTTCGCTGCGGGGCCGGCCAGGACGCCGGGCGGCGTCCTGGGCGGTGGCGGCCAGGGGGACCGTCACGTCAGCGTCGACGTGGCCGGTTTCCGTGGACATCCTCGCGTTACCTCTCTGAGTCCGATAGCTCGCGCTGCCGCGCCAGCTCGCGCTCGGCCGCCGCCACTTCCGCGGCGACCACTTCCTCGATGTTAGGCCGCGGCCGGCCGGGCAGCCAGCGGATGATCGCAATGCCGCCGACGAGCGCGAGCGCCGTCGCGGACAGCGTGGTGACGTGCATCGCTTGCACGTACGCGGCGTTCGCGGGCTCGATCAGGAACCGGCCCGCCGCGCCGAGCTGCTGGGCGACGGCCTGGGTAGCGGAGATGGACTGGCTGGCCGCGCCGTGCGCCGCGGCGGGAAGCGCGGCAAGAGTCGGGGACATCGTGGCGCGGTAGGACTGCGCGAGGATGGACCCGAGCACGGCGACGCCGAGCGCGACCGCGACCTGGCGGGCCGTGTTGGTCAGGGCCGAGCCGGCCCCAGCGCGCTCGCGCGGCAGCACGTCCATGACCGCGGCGGTCGTGGCGGGGACCGCCAGCCCAAGTCCCGCGCCCTGGATGCCGTACAGGACGCCGAGTACCCAGATCGGCGAGGACGTGCCCAGCAGGACGTACCCGGCGATGGACAGCGTGTTGAGCATGATGCCGGCGCCGGCCACGGCCCTGACGCCGAGCCGGCCGACCAGGGCCGCGCTGCGCGGGGCCATGACGAGCTGGGCGGCCGCGAACGGGACGGCGAGCAGGCCCGCGTACAGCGGGCTGTAACCGCGGACGTTCTGCAGGTAGAAGCTGGTGAAGAAGTACACCCCGCCCATGCCGAAGAACGCCAGCGCGATCGCCCCGACCGAGGCGGACAGCCGCCGGTCACGGAACAGCCGGACGTCCAGCGACGGGTGCGAGATCCGCGTCTCGTACCAGGCGAACAGCGCTAGCACGGCGAGTCCGCCCGCGATCGGGCCGAGCACGTCGACGCGGATCCAGGAGCCGGTGTCGCCGCCCTGCACGATGCCGTACACGAGCAGCACGAGACCGACGACCGAGGCGAGCACGCCGAGGTAGTCGATCTTGCCCGGCTTGGGGTTACGCGACTCGGGGACGAGGATGAACGCGGCGACCGCGCCAGCCGCGGTCACCGGGACGTTGATCAGGAAAACCGAGCCCCACCAGAAGTGAGTGAGCAGAACGCCGCCGAGCACCGGGCCGATGGCCACGCCGATGCCCACGGCGGAGGCCCAGATGCCGATGGCCCGGGCGCGCTCCGCGGGCTCGAAGACATTGGAGATGATGGACAGGGTCTGCGGCATGACCGCGGCGCCGCCAAGCCCCATCACCGCGCGGGCGACGATGAGCTGGTCTGGCGAATGCGAGTAGGCGGAGAACAGTGAGCCGAGCCCGAACAGCGCCAGGCCGATCATCAGCATCCGCTTGCGGCCGATGCGGTCACCGATCACGCCGAAGGTGAACAGCAGCCCGGCGAATACCAGCGTGTAGGAGTTGATCGCCCATTCGAGCTGGCTCTGGCTGGCGCCGAGACCGCCGGCCGGGTCGGCGATCGTCTTCAGCGCGACGTTGAGCACGGTGTTGTCGATGACGATGGCGAGCAACCCGACGACGAGCACACCAAGGACCACCCAGCGCCGACGTTGAATCGTCTGTGCGTCCAATGCGCGTCCTTTCACGGACTTGAAGCTTGCGAGCGGGCTTGCGCGCCCGCGCTATCGATACGGAACTGGACCGTATCGGAATCTATTCCGGGACGATCCGGGCAATCAGTCGCGCCGGCTGAGGCTTGCAGCGCCGCCGGCTCTGCGCCCCCACCCGGAGACGGCCGCAGTCGCGACCGCGCATGCCCCACACGGACACAACGGCCGCCAAGCGTCTCAAATAGTGAGACACTTACGCGACTTAGGACCTGAATCCGCCCCACAAATAGGACAAAACGGGCGCTAAATGGGCGGTTTGGGATCCTAAGTGGTCCAGAGCCGCGAACGGGGCGGGGGTCGAGGGAGGGGTCGAGGGAGGGGTCGAGGGAGGGCTCGAGGGAGGGGTCGAGGGAGAAGTGGCGGGGCTAGAGGGCTATGTCGGCCTGGCGGAGTTCGGCGGTGGCGGGGTTGACCAGCAGCGACAGGATCACGGTGGCGTGCTCGCCGGTGAGTTCCACGCTCGCCGACGCGTCGCCGTCGCCGGCGCGGCAGGCGCCTACGGTGGCGGCGCCCGTCCAGGCGGCGGCCATCCGGAGGCGGCGGCGAGTCAGGCCGGCGTTCGAGGCCGGCGGCCACCGCCACCGAAGACGGCCACTCCCTGGCGCCGCTGTTCATCCAGCCGACCAGAGACTCCAGGACACCGGCCAGCGCCGAGCCGGCGGCCGGGGGCACGGCGAGCGTCAGCGACTGCACGCGCGGCGGCTGCTGCGGGTTGAGCTGGAGCTGCGCCTGGACCGTGCCCCGCGGACCCGTCAGCCACCACCGGCAGTGCGCGGGCGTGTCCGACTCGGGCGGCCGGCCGCTGTCGGCGCCGAAGTCGCCGATGCGCTCCCTGATCAGGGCGATGACATCGCGCCGCTCGGAGTACGGGCTGTCAAGCGCGACGTTCTCGCAGAACAGGGCGTCCGCGGCCGCGTCGTCCCACGCCTGGAGCAACTGGCTGGCCGCGTCCATGGCGGCGAGCGTCTCGGGCCACGGCGTTCCGCCGAGAGCGGCGGACGCGGACAGGGGTTCCTCTGGTTCCGCGGGCGACAGGGCCACATGGTGAGCGGCTGAACGCGGCACCAGCGCCTCGAGCACCAGGGCGGCCAGCGGGGACATGGCGGCGTACGTGGCGTTGCCGAGCGCGATCACGCCCAGGCCGGTCGCCGGGTGCCAGCGCATGTTGCTGCCGAAGCCCGGGTAGCCGCCGCTGTGGCTGACCACCCGGCCGCGGTCCGCCTCCTCGTCGGTGAACAGGCCGAACCCGTAGTAGGACGGCCCGGCGGCACCGCCGCCCGGCAGCCGATCAGCCGCCCGCCAGCCGGTCACCGCCTGCGGCAGCTGCATCTCCCGCCGCGATGACCGGCGCACCGGATGCGGGCCGCCGGTCTCGGCCAACGCCGGCGGGAACGCCGAGGCGAAGCCGGCCACCCACCGCGCCAGGTCGCGGACGCACGAGAACACCCCGCCCATCGGGGCGAACGCCCCGTAGGGGTCGAACGGCAGTTCCGCCCAGCCCGCCGGACCGCGGCGGTAACCGAGGGCGACGCCATCGGCGGGAAACTCCGACGCGTCGAACCCGGTCCTGGTCATGCCCAGCGGTGCGAGCAGCCGTGCCCGGATGAACTCGTCGTACGGCGTCCCCGACGCCGCCGCCACCACGCGGCCGAGGATCGCGTAGCCAAGGTTGGAGTACTCGAACCGGGTCCCGGGCGCCCAGTTGAACCTGACGCCGCCCGCCAGCAGCGACGCGAAGGAATCGAGCGGCAGACCCTGCTGCCGGTCTCCCCACGGGTCATCGGTCGGGAACCCCGCGGTCATCGTCAGCAGGTGCCTGATCGTCACCCGGTCGGAGTCCGGCGTCACCGGCGGCCAGCCGGCCAGTTCGGGCATGTACTTCTCCGCGAGGTCGTCGAGCGCCAGCGCGCCCTCGTCCCGCAGCAGCATGATCGCCGACGCGGTGAAGCTCTTCGACATCGACGCGATCCGGAACACGGTGTCCGCGTCGGGCGGCGGGCCGCCGAGGGAGCGCGCGCCGAACCCGGCGGAGTGCACCAGGACGCCGCCGGAGACGATGCCGTAGGAGATCGCGGGCTGCCCGCCGCGGCCGGAATAGTCGCGGACGATGGCGTCAGTTTCGGCGAACCTGGCCGGGGAGTCACTGCGCATTCGATTAGTCTGGCACGCCGCCGCCATGCGATTATCGATGTGTCCGGGTACGCCGCTGGGGCGCCTCGAGACCTTGGAGGTTCTGACATGCCTTCGCAAGACACAGAGCCGCTGTACGGCGGCCGCCGGCCAGGGCGGGTCACGGTCAGGGACATCGCCGCCGCGAAGGCCCGCGGCGAGAAGTGGCCGATGCTCACCGCCTACGACGCGCTCACCGCGGGGATCTTCGACGAGGCCGGAATCCCGGTACTCCTGGTCGGGGATTCGGCGGGCAACGTAGTGTTCGGCTACGACACGACGATCCCCGTCACCGTCGACGACCTCATCCCGCTGACCGCCGCCGTGGTGCGGGGGACGAAGCGGGCCATGGTGGTGGCCGACCTGCCGTTCGGGTCCTATCAGGCGTCGCCGGCCGCCGCGCTGGCGGCCGCGGTCCGCTTCATGAAGGAAGCGGGCGCGCACGCGGTCAAGCTCGAAGGCGGCCTGCGGGTCGCGCACCACGTGGAAGAACTCGTCGCCGCGGGTGTTCCCACGATGGGGCACCTCGGGCTCACGCCGCAGTCGGTCTACGCGTTCGGCGGCTTCCGCGTGCAGGGCCGCGGCGAGGAGGGCGAGCGGCTGCTGCACGACGCCAAGGCGCTCGAGGCGGCCGGCGCGTTCGCTGTCGTGCTCGAGGGCATCCCGGCGTCGCTCGGCGCGCGGATCACCGAGGCGCTGCACATCCCGACGATCGGCATCGGCGCGGGCGCGGGCTGCGACGCGCAGGTACTGGTCTGGCAGGACATGGCCGGCCTGTCGTCCCGCTCGCCGAAGTTCGCCAAGCGGTACGCCGACGTCGCCAGCGTGCTGCGCAGCGCCGCGACCGAGTTCGCGGCGGACGTCACGTCGGGCGCGTTCCCGACGGAGGAGTACTCCTACCGCTGACCCGTCGAGCGCGGTATTATACTCGGTATTATACTGCGCTGAGGTGGGGGTCCTCCCGGGCGGACACGGTTTTCCTGCTGCGAGGATGCCGCGTCCGTTCAGGATAAATACGGAAGATCAGCTGGCGGCGGACCGTAGCTGGGGCAGGACCTCCTTGCCGATCATCTCTATCGCCCGCATCGGGTCGGGGCACATCACCTGGATGGAGACGATGTTGGCGCCGACGTCGGTGACCAGCGGCTGATAGGCGGCGATCAGGCCGGCGGCGTCCGGGACCACCGTGTAGCTGGCGAGCACGTCGGCGCGGTCCATTTCGTCCGCCCGGTAGCGGAGCTCGGCGGGGTCGGTGGCCTCGAGGCGGCCGGGGGCGCGCAGGCCGCGCATCGACGACAGCGCCTGCCACGCCTCGTCGGGGCCGTTCGCGAGGACGGTCCAGCGGGTGGCGAGGACGAGGTGGTCCGCGCCGCGTTCGGTGGCGGCACGGCGGTAGGGCTCGATCACCTTGGCCACCGTGTCCGCGGGGTTCTTCACGCTGGTGATCAGGCCGTCGGCGTACGTGCCGGCGAAATCGGCGGACTTGGGGCCGCCGGCCGCCATCAGGATGGGCAGCCTGCCCTTCGGCGGCGAGTAGAGCTTGGCGGTCTCGGTCGTGTAGTACTCGCCGTGGAAGGTGAGCTTCTCCCCCGCCAGCAGCCGGTGCATGATCTCGAGGGCTTCGGCCATCCGCGCCTGGCGTTCGGCGTAACCGGGGAACGGGTAGCCGAGCGGCCGCTCGTTCAGCGCCTCACCCGTGCCGACGCCTAGCATGAGGCGGCCGTCGGAGAGCCGGTCGACTGTGGCGGCCATCTGCGCGACCAGCGCCGGGTGGTAGTGGAACAGCGGGCAGGTGACCGCGGTGCCAAGCTGGACGTTGCCGGTCCGCTCCGCCACCGCCCCGAGCCAGGACCAGACGAACCCCGCCGCGGACGTGTCATCCACCCAGGGGTGGAAGTGGTCCGAGCCGAGGACCACGTCGAAGCCGGCCTCCTCGGCCGCGACGGCCTGGGCTACCAGGTCTTCGGGCTGGTAGGACTCGTGGCTGCACAGCCAGGCGAACTTCATCGCGCCTCCGTTTGTCGATTCTCTTTGTCGATCCTCTCATTGCGGGAGCGTGCGGATTATGCCGGGCGGAGGCATGCTCTGCTGGCTCGCGGGGGGGACGACCCCCGCACCCCCGGTTAAGCTTGGTCAGTGGACGCCGACCAAGTCGCTACGCTGCGCACACTGCTGGGGGGAACGCGGTGGCTGGAGCGGATACGGGTGTTCGGGCGGGCGGTGCGAGTATCGACGCGGTCCGCGGGCGGGCTGCTGATCGTCGGCACGCCAGGATATGAGCCATGGCACCTGACGGCGCACCTGGACGAGGAATCGCGGCTGGCCGGCGTGCCCACGCTGATGCCGACGCTGGTGCGCTGGTCCCCGCCGCCGGACGCGCCGCCGCACCTGCGGGTGGGGCTGTCCCGGCTGGAAGCCGCGCAGCGCGGCGAGACGCTGTTCGTGGTGTCGTCGGAGACCGCGCCGGTGCCGCTGCTCGAGCGGGTCAGCGACGCGCGGCGGGTGGGGGCGACGATCCTGGCGCTGGACTCCGGGGATCCTGAGCTCGACGCACTGGCCCACGAAACGCTGACCGTGCCGGGTACCACGGGCGGAGTGGCCGGCCCGGCCGCGGACGGGGTGCGCGGGCCCGGGTACGGGCCCGCAGGCGGCGTATCTGACGCGGCGGACTACGAGGGACGCGAGCGGCTAGTGTCGTTCGACACCGTGCAGCACCTAGTGTCGGCGGCGGCCGGCGAGCGGGAAGTCGCCGGCGCGCCGAGTCCGCGCGGCGTGCGCGGGCTGCGCGAGCGGATCGCGCGCCTGCTCGACGCGGTCAGCGGCCCGAGCGTGTAGCGGCGCCGAGCCGCGGCGCGATGACAAGCTTGACCGCGGCGACCGGGCACTGGGATCCTCCGTGTAGGGGTTGGGGAGCGCAAAGGCTGGTTGAGCATGAGCCTGTGGGGGGTAGTGCCGCTGCTTGCCGTTGTACTGCTTGGCGGTAGCGGCGCGCACGCGACCGGGGTCTCCGGCCGACTGGCCAGCACCTCGTCTCCCTCCCCCGTCCCCTCCGCCGCTCCCCCGGCTGGCAGCACCGCCCCCGGCCCGGTGCTGTGGCAAGCGGGTCCGACGACCTGGAAAACGACGATAGTGCTGCTCAACGACACCAGCCCGGCGTGCCGCACGGTGAAAGCAGCCCAGTACTGGCTGGCAACCACTTCGCCTGACCAGACGATTAAGGGCGGTATCACGGGAACCACCGCGATTCTGGCGACAAGCCCCGCCGCCACGAAGCCGGGGTCCGCGGCCACGCAGAGTGCGGGCAGCTCCTGCGAGGTGCGGCTGTCCTTTCCCGGGCCAGCGCAAACGCCGGAAACCGCGGCGCTTGTCATCAATCGAGCCGGGATGTCGTCATCGATCACGCTGATCGTCAGCCGCGACGTGACCTTGACCGACTACATATGGATACCGGCGATCGCAGGCGGCGTAATGGCGCTCCTGCTCTTCTTTTTCTCAGTGCTGTTCGTCAAGGTTTACGACTGGGATGGAACCAAGCTAACCGGGTGGACCCGCGCTTGGTGGAGCCGCCCTATTCTGGGATCCGGCGCCTGGACGCTTAACGACAGCTGGGCGACGAACATCTCTACAGGCCTTGTCGCGGTCGGCGCTATCCTGGCCGTGACGACGGCGGCGAACTCGCTCTTCCCGGGAATAGCGCTCGACCGGTTCGCCATCGTGAATATCGCCGCCGGCGCTATCGTCGTGGCGGCTCCAGCGGTCTTCGGCATCCTCTACTCCTGGTTCACTGCTCGTAACCCTGGCCCGACGGCCGACGCTACCGTCAAGCTGCCTGATAACGCGGTCGCGACCATCGAGGTCCCGTCTGGCGCGAGCGTCACGATGTCCGGTGACGCGACCGTGCGGGAGAGCGCCGGGGAGCGGGAAAGGGTCCAGGTAAGGGCGGGATGCACCTACCAGGTCCCGCCAGGAACCGTGATAACCGTTCAGGCAGGCGAGCAGGCAGTCCTGTGGGCGACCGTTCAGCAGGTCGCAAAGGCGGCCGTGCGGGAGGCGGCGCGAGCGGCCGTGCGGGAGGCCTGGAGGCTAGGTGCTACGGCGGCCATCGAGGCGGCCGTCGAGGCGGGCAATGCGGCGGCCATGCACGAGGCCGCGCGGGCAACCGCGCGGGCGGTGGTCATGCAAGCGGGGCAAGCTGACGTTCCGCCGATGGTCGCGGCCCAGGCCGACACCGCCGCGCTGAAGCAACTGATCAGCCAGGAGGCCGCACGGGCGGTCAAGCTGGCGGTCGCGCCGGCGGTCAACCGGGCGGTCAGGCGGCAGGTCGTCCAGGTAGTCACACAAGCAGTCCTGCAGGCAGTCCGGCAAGCCGGGCAGCCGGCGGCGCCGCCGGCCGACCATGCGGATGCGGTCCGTCGTATCGCGGAGGCCGCGCGGGATGCCACGCGGAATGCCAAGCGAGAAGTTGAGATCATGGCATTTCCGGGCACTGGCGACATCGGCGTCCGGCCCGGCAACATCGTGCTGATCAACGCGCCTGTCGGCACGTGGACCATTCAGGCAAGTGACCAGCTGTCACCGCCTGCGAGGGGAGGGCAGCAGCCAGCGCCGCCTCCGCCGCCAGCGCCAGCACCGTGGTGGTGGCCGCCTGCGCCGTCGCCGACAGCACCGGCTGATGTGACGATCAGTTACCCGGCACGCATCGAAGCGCCCGGCGGGGTGAAAGTCACCGCCGTCGGCACCGCCGACGTCACTTTCCCCGAGGGCACCGTCATAGCGGCGCCGCGGCGCGGCATATATAAGTTGAAGCGGCCGAGGAGACTCCTTACGCCGCAAGGCAGCAACGTACTCGTCGCCAACATGGGGATGCTCGTTATCGCCAATATTCTTACGATGTTCGGGATCGGCGCCGAAATCGGAGTGGCGTTCGTCCTCGCACACTTCTCCGAAGCCACCCAGCCCGGCCTTGGCTTCATATTCGGTGCGATAGCGGCGGTAGCTCTTCTTGTGTTCGTCTATGCGAGGACCGCGGTCCGCACGATGGCGGACCCCCAGCCAGGCTCGTCTATCAGCTCCCAGGCCGGGACCTCATTCACCCTCTAACCCACGCCCGAGACGACAGGACCAGACGGGTCAGGCGTCGAGGGACAGGACCATGGTGGGGCGCTCGATCACGTGGTCGTCGCGGAGCGGGCGGACGGCGGTGCCGATCGCGAAGAACTCCGTGGTGTGCGAGCCCCACGTGTGGCTGTGCTGCCGGAGCTGGACGCCGACGATGCCCTCGGCGTGCAGTTCCTCGGCTTCGGCCTGCATGCGGGACATGGCCAGCTCACGGGCGTCGTACAGGGCCTGGGTGAACTGCTCGATCTCCACGTTCCGGCCGATGTTGCCGATCTTGGAGCCCATCCGCTGGTGCGCGATGTGGTAGACGCACGAGCCCATGACCATGCCGAGCGGCGCGTAGCCCGCCCGGATGAGCGTCCAGAAGTCCTGGCCGGACAGGTCGGACGTGAACGGCTGGTTCTTGTTGTTGCGCCAGTTGCTGACGCCGCCGCCGCCCGCGCCCGGCTCCGCCTTAACCGCGGTGCCCACCGCGATGAACTCCGCGATGTCCGAGCCGAACTCCTTCATCTCCACGTCAAGACGCACGCCGACGATCCCGTCCGCCTTCAGCGCGTCCGCCTCTGCCTCCATGCGCGACATCGCCAGCTCACGGGCGTGGTACATCGCCTGGGACAGCACGTCGAGCTCCTGGTTGCGGCCCCAGCGGCCGACCTGCAGCCCGACGTGGTAGATCGACGAGCCGAGCACCAGGCCGAGCGGCCGGAAGCCCGCCTCCCGCACCAGCAGGAACTCGTTCACCGACAGGTCGGAGGTGAAGATCGACCCGGCCTTGCCCGGCTGCAGTTCGGCGAGCCGCTTGATGGCGTCCTGCGGAACGCCCGCCACGCCCAGGTCGGTTGTCTGCTGATCCGTCATGACGTCCTCATCATTTCCTGTTAGCCCCGATGTCAACCCGGGCCGCCTGCCGGCGCTGCGGGTCCAACGACATGATGGCCAGGGGAGAACCCCCGGCCCGTTCGGCGGAGGGAGCGAACCGGACGATCGCGGTGCCGATGTTGATCGCCTCCACGATGTGGTCCCGGCCGTGCTCCTGCGCCGGGCACTCGCGTTCGCGGACCCGGAACTCCATGTCGGCGACCACCACGCCCTGCGCGCCGAGCCGCTTCACGTCGGATGCGAGCTGCGTCCGCGCGTCGTGCCGCGCGTCGTTGACCAGCTCGGTGTAGCCGGTGACCTCGGCGTTGCCGGCGCCCCAGCGCGTCTGGCCGACGGTCAGCCAGTCGTCGTGCCGGGCGGCGACCGAGATCCCGAGCACCAGGCCGGCCGGCATCCAGCCCTTCATCACCAGCTTGGCGAAGTCCTGGCCAGACAGGTCCGAGGTGAAGGGGTGCCTCAGTTTCGGCGCGCCCGGCGCGCGCACCGCGGTGCCGATCGCCTTGAACTCCAGGCCGCCCGCCGGGAACGACCCGATCGACAGCCGGACGCCGACGACGCCGTGCCCGCCGAGCTCCGCGCACTCGGCCACCATCCGGCCGATGGCGGTGCGCCGCGCCTCGTACATCGCGTTCACCAGCGGCCCGAACGACCCGTAGCCGCCGCCGCTGGATACCTGAGTGCGCGCCCCGCTGCCCCAGGCGCGCCCGTAGCCGTAGCTGCCCCAGGCGCCCGGGCAGCCGTAGCCGCCGGTGTAGCCGATGTTGTACACCGCGGCGCCGAGGACCTGGCCGACCGCCTCGAAGCCGACCGAACGGATCGCGGCGAACTCGTCGGAGGTGAGCGCCGACCCCCACGTGCCGCTGCGCCGGATCTCTGCCATCCGCGCTTCGGCGACCGGAGGCAACTCATTGCTCACGGTTCTAGCGTAGCTCTGACCGGGCGTTAATATCCCCGGCACTAACGGGACGCTGGCACCCGCGAGCGGTCAGTCCTGCGCGTCCCACGCCTCGTTGCGCTCTTTCACCTTCTCCAGCGCGTGCGCCGCCTCTTCCCTGGTCGCGTACGGGCCCAGCAAGTCCTTTCCCGGACACGGCGTGTCCGCGGGCTCGACCGTGTTGTGCCGCGTGCAGAACCACCACTGCTCGTCTGAGTTCGACATGGACATTAGACTCGCAGAACATGGCTACCCTGCTCCACCCGGGCCGGCTTTCTCCCGCCCGGCAAGTCCCCGCGAACATCACCCGCCCCGAGTACGTGGGCAAGAAGCGCCCCACGCTCGGCGAGCCCGACGTCAAGGACGCCGGCACGATCGCGGCGATGCGGGTGGCCGGCAAGCTCGCCGCGCGGGCGCTCGAGGAAGTGGGCCGGCACGTCAGGCCCGGCGTCACCACCGACTACCTGGACCAGGTCGGGCATGAGTTCCTGGTGAGCCACGGCGCCTACCCGTCCACGCTGGGCTACCGCGGCTACCCGAAGTCGCTGTGCACTTCTTTGAACGAGGTCATCTGCCACGGCATCCCCGATGACACGGTCATCAAGGACGGCGACATCGTCAACATCGACATCACCGCGTTCATCGGCGGCGTGCACGGCGACACGAACGCGACGTTCCTGGCCGGGAACGTCGACGAGGAGTCACGGCTGCTCGTGGAGCGGACGCACGAGGCGATGATGCGCGGCATCCGCGCCGTCGCGCCGGGGCGGCCGCTCAACGCGATCGGCCGGGTGATCGAGTCCTACGCCAGGCGGTTCGGCTACGGCGTGGTGCGCGATTTCACCGGGCACGGGATCGGGACGACGTTCCATTCCGGGCTCGTCGTGCCGCACTACGACGAGCCGGACAACGACGTGAAAATGGAGACCGGGATGACGTTCACGATCGAGCCGATGCTCACGCTCGGCACGATCAAGTACGACATCTGGCCGGACGGGTGGACCGCGGTGACCAAGGACCGGAAGCGGACCGCCCAGTTCGAGCACACCATCCTCGTCACCGAGGACGGCCACGAGATCCTGACGCTGCCGTAGCCGACGGCCGCGGTCTTCTTTTATCCCGAACGGACGGTAGCGCCTGTTACAGCGCCAGCCGCTCCAGCAGCGCTCGCCGGCCCGGGCCGAGGTCGCGCCGCGCGCGTTCCACCGCCACGATGGCGTCCCAGCGGCGCCCGCGCTGTACCGCCTTCCAGGCACCGACGGCCTCCCGGACCAGGGTGTCGAGCAGCCGCTGCTCGTCCGGGGCTGTCCGGTTCGCCTCGCCGGCCGCCGTTATCTCCCGGGCGGACAGGCGGCCGGCGGCGACGCGCAGGCTGGCGGTGATGTTCGGGCTCGTGGCGGGCAGCGGGTGACCACGACGTCGAGGTCCACGTCTGACAGTTCGTGCCACGCGCCAGTGCTTACCGAGCCGAAGACGGCGACCGCCCGCACCCGCGGGTCTTTTTCGTAGTGGCCGGCGACCCGGCCGATGAGTGCCCGGTGCGCCGGGCTGCCCATGGTGGCCATGCGCAGCAGGGTAAACCGGGCGGCGGCCGCACCGATCCTGGATGTCTTGGATAATGACGTGGTGATCGAGGCGGTCGTGTTCGACCTGGACGGGGTGCTGATCGACTCCGAGCCGGTGTGGGAGGACGTGCGGCGGCGGGTGGTCGCCGCCTACGGCGGGCACTGGGATCCTGATACGCAGGACCGGCTGATGGGCATGAGCACCGGGGAGTGGTCGCGGTACCTCAGCTCCGGACTCGGCGTCGGGCTGTCCCCGCCGGAGGTGGCCAGCGTGGTCATCGAGGCCATGGCGGACCGGTACCGCGAGCACCTGCCGCTGCTGCCCGGCGCGGTGGACGCGGTGCGGCGGATGGCGGAGCGGTTCACCCTCGGGCTGGCCAGTTCGGCGCCCCGGTCGCTGATCGACACGGTGCTCGACGCCGCTGGCCTGCGTTCGGCTTTTACGGCGACGATGTTCGACCGAGGAGGTCGCGCGCGGCAAGCCCGCGCCCGACATCTACCTCGCGGTGGCCGCCCGCCTGGGCAAGCCGCCGCAGGTCTGCGCGGCCGTCGAGGACTCGTCGAACGGGCTGCGTTCCGCCGCCGCGGCGGGACTGGCGGTGATCGCCGTCCCGCACCCGAAGTACCCGCCCGCGCCCGACGCCATCAAGGCGGCGCGGCTGATCCTGCCGGGTCTGCCAGAGCTGACGGCCGACGCGGTCGCCGCGCTCGCCTGATCGGATGTCTTTTCACGCGCCATGGACGCGGGCCACCGCCTGTCGCATGAGGTCTGTGGCTGCCTGGCCTCACAAGATGAGGCCTGTGGGCCACAGGCCTCAAACGTGCCGCCGCGGAAGGGCGTATTAAACCACATGGCGCATGACGGAAACCGGGCATCAATAACTAAATTACCAAGAAGCCCCATTCACCCCGGACGACACGTCTAGAGACAATGCCGCTTAGCGCCGGTTGATCTTGGCCGGTCGCCGACTCCCTTGTCGGTAAGCCTGCGCTGCGCGAATTCGGACATTAAAGGCATAACGGGTTAGTGCGCTACAGGGCGTAACCGTTTCGCGCGTCTCGCTGCGGACTCCCGGTGCGGCCGGCCATGATGGCGAAGAGTTTTCGGTGTTATAGAGGCTGTCGGGTGACTCTGGACGGGTTGCCTTAACCCGAAGTTACGCTCCCTCGGCGACGGAATCGCCCGCTGAGCTGGAGAAACGTTGCAACAGCCAGGTTCTTAGCGGCCATTAAAACCAGGAGCGGGTTCCGCTACCATCAGGGGCAGTTTCCGCTGGTCAGGCCGTGTAGACACGAAGGCCGGCCCGCCGTCACGAGAACGCCCGGGCCGGCGGGCAAGTTGGCATGTGATGGGCGGGCAGCTTCGGCTTGACGATGAGCGGGTGCGGGTGGCGGCCGTTTTCTGGGGGTGTTTCCGCGGGGTTGGCGTGGCAGCGGGGCTGGTGCCGGGTTTTCGTGCATGGTGGCGGCCTGGCTGTCTGCGGGTTAGTTCTGGCGGCCGGGCTGTGGATAGGGCGGCGGGTTCTTGCGGCGGGGTCAGACGGCGGGGGCGGGGACTCGTGCCGTTGCGGTGCGGGCCGGGCGGGCGGGGCGCTTGCCGCGGGCGGTGATGGCCTTGAGGATGTTGTGGCTGGCGGCCCAGAGGGCGAGTTCGGCGTCGGCTGCGCTGCCGCGGTAGTGCAGGGCGCGGCCGAGGCGGGCGGTGAGCTGGGCGAAGACGGGCTCGATGGTGGCGGCGCGCTGCCGGTAGAGTTCCCTGCCTTCGCCGGCCTGGAGGCGTTCGGTCATTTCTTCCCAGCTGGGGAGCATGGCCTGGGGTGCGCGGCCGTCCTGGGAGCGCCCGGTCTGGCGGGCCTCGCGGGTGACGGCGACGTAGAGCTTTTCGGGGATGCCGGCGGTGAAGTTGGCGTCGCTGGCGTACCCGGCGCCGGACAGGGCGCTGATGATCTCGTCCGTGATGCCGGCGGCGAGCAGGACCCGGCGGGCTTCCTCCAGCAGGGGCAGCAGGGCCTGGACGTCGGCGGGGCTGGGATGGCGCATGATGGCGAGGATGACCTGGGTTCTGGCGGTGGCCAGGGCCTGGACGTTGAACAGCTGGCCGAAGCCGCCTTTCTTCAGCGGCATGACGAGGCTGGACGGGTCGGTGGGGTTGACCTTGGCCGTCGGGTCTGCGGCGGGGGCGGCGGCTTCCCGGCAGGCGGCCTCGTAGTCCGCAAGGGTCTTGTCCAGGGCCTGCCGGGCGCGCTTGACATCGCGGTCCTCGCCGATGGAGGCGATGGGGCGGGCGCCGCCGATGCGCTGCCCGGCGGCGGTCTTGCGGGCGCGGGCCTCGAGCCGGCCGGCGGCCGCGGTCTCCCATTTGCGGACGGCGGCTTCCTTCCTTTCGATCCGGGCGGCCAGCTCCGCGATCCGGGCGTTGAGTTTCCCCTGGTCTTTGTCCTGCAGGGCGTCCAGCGCGGCGCGGGCGGCCAGGCGGCGCTCCAGCATCTGCGCGGCCCGGCCCGGCTTCTTCTTCCATTTCCCCTTCCCGCCGCCGTCACCGGGACCGTCGCCGCCGTCGCGGGAAGCGGCGCCCGCGCCGGCCGGGGCCGTGCCCTCGCCGTCCAGCATGTCCTGGACCCAGCGGCGGAACTCCGCGTTCGATCCAGGCTCCCAGCTCGCTGATCTGGGCGTCCAGCTGCTCTCCGGTGAGGTTGGCGGCCATCGCGGCGTTCGCCTTCAGCTTCGTGCCGTCCCCGGCGACCAGCTCCAGGGACACCAGCCCCTCCCGGGCGCAGGCCTTCACCGACTCCGGCAGCAGCGCCAGCACCGCGCCCGTGTTCCGGCGGACGAACTCCGCGACCGTGGAATGATCGGGGTGCAGGCCCCCGCAGATGACCCGCGCGCCCACGTCGTCGAACGTGGCCATCTCGATCTCCCGCGACGATTTCCGGCCCCGGCAGTAGCAGTACAGCAGCAGCGTCGCCATCATCTGCGGGTGATACGGCCGCCCGCCCTGCCCGTCGGGCCGGTACCGCGCACCGAACCGCGACAGGTCCATCTCCCCGGCCAGGTCCAGCACCTTCCACGCCAGGTGGCCGTCCGGCAGCCACTCCCGCGGGTCCGCCGGCATCAGCATCATCTGGTCCGGCCCGCTCCCGTCCCTGAACTTACGCCCCATGGAAAACATTATCTTACATAAAACGCCATAAAGTGGCCGAAACGCATAGAGACAATGATTATCCCGGCATAATCGACTTACCGGAACCCGCTTGACGGGATCACGGGAAGAGTCGCCCGACAGCCTCTATAGAATGATTTACTTACGTTGAGAAAAATGTTTTCGGGATCATTGCGCTAGCTTCGAAATCGGCAGTCACGGACGGTTATAGTGGCTACGGACGCGTCTAGAGGACGCCTGGATGCTGGCGGGCGGGGTCACGGGGCGAGGACGGCTATGAAGTCTCTGGTCCAGCCGGTGAGGTACTGGGTGGCCGGACGGTGCTGGCCGGGTACCTCGGCGCGCAGCTTGCCGCCGGGGGTGGCGGCGGCGTCTAGCTGGACCCATTCGGGGTTGATATCGAGCTCCATGGCGACCACGGCGCCGCGGCGGGCGAGCGCTGCGGCCAGGTCGGCGGGCGTGGTGGACATGCTCGCGGCGTACATCAGCTCGCCGGCCGCGTTCTCGCCGAGCGCCGAGCGGGCGACGGACTCGGCGTGCCCGATCGTGCCGCCCCACCGCCACCACAGGGCCGATTCCCTGGTGGGCTTGCCGCCGCTGACGAGCAGCCACAGGTTCTGCCGGACGCTGTAGACGGCCTCGCCCGGTACCGGGACGGTGGCGCCCCAGACCCCGATCCGCGCCTGGCCGGACCGGTCGATTACCAGGCTGGCCAGCCCTTTTCGGATCGGGCGTGCGACGTGGCCCTCCTGCTCGTAGCCGCCGGCCAGCGAGGCCATCTTGAACCCGCCGTTGAAGGCGGCCAGCAGCCGGGCGCGATCCGGCCTAGTGATCTTCGGGCCGGCCAGCACCGGGCCGGCGAGCGGGCCGGGGTCCTGGCTCCCGTCGTGCAGCACGTACGTGACGGGCCCGCCGAACGTGGCGATGGTGATCACCGACCCGTCGGCGGTCCGCACCCGGGAGAAGGTCATCCGCGGGCGCCCGGACCGCGGGCTGCCCCCGGTCTGGCGGGCCGCGGCCTGCCGCGCCTTGACCGCCGGCTGCCCGGCTGTCTTGGGCGCCGCCGGGTGCGCCGCGCCGCACGCGGCCGCGAGGACGATGACGGGGAGGACGATGACGGCGAGCAGGCCCGCCATCCGCAGGACGCGCTGGATCACCGGATCATCCTGCCGGACGACTGTGAAGCGCGCATGAATGTGCCGATTGCGCAATCGACCACAATAGAGCGGGTCGACTGCGCAATCGGCCTGTCGCGGCGCGGGTTAGGCGTCGCGTTTGCGGAAGAGGTAGGCGCCGGCACCCAGGAGCACGGCGGCGTAGATCAGCGTCACGCAGAACTGCGGCCACGCCGACCACAGGTGCGGGTTGCTATCGTTGCCAATGGTGACAGAGAGCACCCGCCCGGCGGCGTCTGGGAAGAACCGCATGATGTCCCAGCGCCAGTTGTCCGGCAGTGCCACCTGGATGATGATGGGGATGATGAACATCAGGCCGATCACCGAGGTGATCGCGCCTGCGGTGTGCCTGATGATCGCGCCGAGGCCGAACGAGATCAGCGCGACCGCCGTCACGAACAGCGCGCAGCCGATGATCGCGGTGAGCACGGCGCCCGGGGAGATCACGTCGGTGCCGCTGAACGTCACGACCGGCGGGCCGCCGCTGCCGGGGCCGCCCGGGGGCGGACTCACGTTGGCCTGCGCCGGGATCGTGACGGAGTGGAACAGCGAAGCGCTCACGCCGGAGCCCGACATGGCCGCCTGGCCGACGAAGAAGGAGATGAACGAGGTAATCAGCGAGACGATCAGCGTCACCGCGGTGAACACGATCAGCTTCGCGGCGTAGACCGTGCCCCGCCGCGGCATCGCGGTCAGCGAGGTGCGGATCATCCCGGTGGAGTACTCGGAGGTGATCACCAGCGCGCCGAGCACGGCGATGATCAGCTGGCCGATCTCGAAGAAGGCGATCAGCGACGCCTGCGTCGCGTCCATCCCGGCCTTGTTCGCCGGGTTGTTGTGGATGTTAGACGCGATGCCAGCCCCGGCGATGGCCGCGATGCCGACGCTGACGATGAACAGCGCCGCGATCGTCCAGTAGGTGGAGCGGACCGAGCGGAGCTTGGTGAACTCCGAGCGGATCGCGCCGACCAGGCCGGCCCGCCCGGTCGCCGGCGGCAGCCCGGAGAGCTGCAGGCCGGGAGCTGTGATGGTTGCCATCGTTCAGACCCCGCTTCCCATCGTCACCGGCGCGCCGGGCACTCCGGCGTGGTATTCCACGCTGTCGGCGGTCACTTCCATGTACGCCTCCTCGAGCGAGGCCCGCACCGTGGTCAGCTCGTGCAGCCGGATGCCCTTGTCGAAGGCGACGTCGCCTACCTTGTCCGCTGCCATCCCCTGTACTAGCAGCGTGCCGTCGGTGTCGGCAGTCGCGCTGCCCCCTTCGGCGGCGATCGCGAGCACCAGCTGATCCGGCGACGGCGTGCGCACCCGCACGGCCGAGCCCGACGACCGCGCGATGAACTCGGCCATCGTGCAGTCCGCGATCAGCTTGCCCCTGCCGATCACGATCAGGTGGTCGGCGGTGTTCTCCATCTCCGCCATCAGGTGGCTGGAGACGAACACCGTGCGGCCCTCGGCCGCCAGGGCCTTCATCAGGTTCCTGATCCACAAGATGCCCTCGGGGTCGAGCCCGTTCACCGGCTCGTCGAACATGAGCACATGCGGGTCGCCGAGCAGTGTCCCCGCGATGCCGAGCCGCTGGCTCATGCCGAGGGAGAACCCCTTGGACCGCTTGCGTGCCACCTCCGAGAGGCCGACAAGCTCAAGAACCTCGTTAACGCGCCGGGCCGGAAGGTTGTTGGTCTGCGCCAGGCACAGCAGATGGTTATAGGCGCTGCGGCCCCCGTGCACCGCCTTCGCGTCGAGCAGGGCGCCAACCTCGCGCATCGGGAACGCCAGGTCGTCGTACCGCCTGCCGTCCACGGTGATCGTGCCCGCGTCCGGGTAGTCCAGCCCGAGGATGCAGCGCATGGTGGTGGTCTTGCCCGCGCCGTTCGGGCCGAGGAAGCCGGTCACTTTACCGGGCTCGATGCCGAACGTAAGATCATTAACGGCGACCTTCTCGCCGTATCGCTTCGTGAGGCCCCGTACCTCGATCATGGGAATTTGTCCTCTCTATTCGAGACGCTCCCAAGTCTGGCCGGCCCGGCTTGTCCACCGCGTCGGTCGAAGTGATGATTCCTGTCTACTCCCCTAGGGGGATGGGGCGGGCGGCTAACGAGACGCCACCTTCCGTTCGGGATAATCGGTTTTTGAATGCAGGGTCACGGAGAACCCGTGACCGGCGCCGCGGACGCGGTGGCCGGCGCCGTCCCCGTGCAGCCGGACACGGCCCGCGCGCAGCGGCGCGGCGGCCTCGGCGGCCTCGGTGGCCTCGGTGGCCTCGCCGGCGAGCAGCGTGGCGCGGGCGCAGTCGCAGTCCGCCGCTCCCCCGGGCGGCAGGACTAGGAGCCAGGCCCCTTCCGCGCCCGGCACGGGGATGCGGACCGGGGCGGTGGCGTCGAAGCGGACCAGATCCCACCAGCGCTGCGGGGCGGCGGCGAGCCGGGCGAGCTCGCCGGCGAGCGTGCCGTCGGTGCGCGGCACGCTCGCGGCACGCGCCTGCGGCGGCGGGACGAACGGGGCGGCGAGCTGTGCGATCTCAGGAGCAACCGAAAGGTCGGCGTTCACAGTGGAGTCCTTCGTGTGCGAAGCGCATGGGGCTGACCGGGGTTAAGGGGTCAGCGACAACACGAAGGAACGCGGCAGCACACCATGGCGACTCGGCTGGTCATGTGTGCTGGCACGCGACTAGGACACCGCACTCGCGGTGCGTTGTCAAATCCGCAGGCCGTTTTCTTTCAGCGCGGCGAGCGCTGACTCGATGTGCGCCGCGGTCGTCTGCTCCGGGCTCGCCCACGCGGCCGCTGCCAGGGCGCGCAGGCCGTCGATGCTCTTGCCCGCGCCGCGCAGTTCCAGCTGGCCGGCGCCGGTGCGTCCGGCTGTCCAGCCGCCGCAGGTAACCTTGCCGTCGCTTTGGGCCAGTTCGGGGTAGGGCTCGAGGAGAGCGTTCGAGCGTTTCCGCGATGTAGGTGGGGCGCTGCTGCTTCGGCGCGAGCACGGCGTCGGCGGGACGGGAGACGCCGGTGAGCACGAGCAGGCTGTCCGCACCGGCCCGGTAGGCGGCCTCGATGTCGGTGTCGAGCCGGTCACCGACGACGAGCGGCGCCTTCGCGCCGGTGCGGATGACCGACTCCCGGTGCAGGGGCGGTTCCGGCTTGCCCGCGACGATGGGGCTCGTCCCGGTCGCGTGGGCGATGACCTGGAGCAGGGAGCCGTTGCCCGGCTGGATGCCGCGCGGTCCCGGCAGCGTGCTGTCGGCGTTCGTGCCGACGAATATCGCGCCGTTCCTGACGGCCAGGCCGCCCTCGGCAAGGCTGCCGTAGCCGATGCCGGGGCCGTAGCCCTGGACGACGGCGCTTGGATCCTCGGCGGCGGTGGACACCGGGGTGAGGCCGCGTTCCCTGACGGCGAGGCGCAGGGCGGCGCTGCCGATGACGAGGACCTTGGCCTTGGGCGGCAGCTTGTCCGCCAGGAGGCGGGCGGCGGCCTGGGCGGAGGTGACGACGTCTTCGGGGCGTGCCGGAACGTCCATGTGGCCGAGGAGGGCAGCCACCGCCGCGGGGGTGCGGGACGCGTTGTTCGTGACGTAGGCGAGGCGCATGCCCTGGTTCTTGGCCTTGTGCAGGGCCTGCGGGACGCCGGGAATGGGTTCGCCGCCGATGTAGACCACGCCGTCGAGGTCAAGGAGGGCGACGTCGTACTTCGCGTAGAGCGGTGTGCCGGTCATCGGTGTCGTCTACTCGGCGTTCTCTTCGGTGTCATTGCTGGTTTTGGTCGTGTTACCGGTTTTCCGGGCCTTGAGGGTGGCACGCACCTGGCTGAGCGCGTCGGTGTAGGGCTTGCGGTCCGGTCGCATCGCCGCGGCGAGCGCCAGGTACACCGCGGCGGCCTCGTGGTCGCCGCTGCGGGCGAGCGCCAGGCCCAGGCCGAAGTGCGCGTAGTCGTCGCTGGGGCTCGCCTCCACGATCACACGGAAGTTGTCGGCCGCCTCCGCGTACCGGCCGGTGTCGAACTGAGCGCGGGCGAGGGCCTCGCGGACGCTGCGCGAGGCGGGCTCGGCCGCGGCCGCGCGCTGCAGCACCTGGGCGGCGGCCGCGGGGCTGCCCTTGTCGAGCAGTTCCATACCAGTGGTGTACCAGGTGTGCACGTCCGGTACATCTGGCTGGTTCGGGGAATCCCAGCCGCCGCTAGGTACTTCAGACATGATGTGCAGACCCTTCCGTCCGGCCATGGTTCCGGTCTCGTCCTGGCGCCGTTCCGCGCTGTTCGCTATGACCTATCCCGGATCAGCGACCTCGCAAACGTCACCTCACCACCGTACGACGTGATCGGACCGGAGACGCTGGAGGAACTGCTCGCGGCCTCCCCGTACAACGTGGTCCGGCTCATCCTGCCAGGGCTTTCGGCGGATGCCAGCTCAGCCGCCGCCCTGTTGCGGTCGTGGCTCGCGTCGGGCGTGCTCGGCGCGGACGACGCGGCGGCGGTGTACGTGTACGAGCAGAGCGCGCCGGGTTTCGTGCAGCGGGGGCTGATCGGGCTCGTCGCGGTGGGGGCCCCGGGGATCCTGCCGCATGAGAAAGTGATGCCCGGGGTGGTCGCCGGGCGGCGCGAGCTGATGATGGCGACGCAGGCCAACCTGGAACCGATTTTCCTCGTTTACAACGGCGGTGCCGTTCCTGGTGCCGTTCCTGGTGCCGTTCCCGGTGACGCCGGGGGCCCGGCTGGGCCGACGTCCAGGCTGGTGGACACTGTGGCGGACGAGCGGCCGCCGCTGGTATCCGCGGTTACCGCCGACGGGGTCACGCACCGGTTGTGGCGGATCGACGATCCGGCGTCGCACGCCGCGGTCGCCGCCGACCTGGCCGGGCGGACGGCGCTGATCGCCGACGGCCACCACAGGTACGCCGCCTACCGTGAGCTGCGCGAGCTGATGCGCGATTCCGGTCACGGCCCAGGACCGTGGGACTACGGACTCGCCTTCCTGGTGGACGCCGACGCCTACCCGCCGCGGCTCGGCGCCATCCACCGGGTGATCCCTTCGCTGGAGCCGGCGGAGGCGGCGCGGCTCGCCGGGGAGGCGTTCACGGTCTCGGAGGTGCCTGACGGGTTCGCGGCGGCGCTGGAGCGCCTTGCCGAGGCGGGGCGGGGCGGGGCGGCGTTCCTGCTGGCCGGGCGGTCCGGGTTCCGGCTCCTCACCGAGCCTGACCGCAGGCAGCTGGCGGCCGCCATGCCGCCGTCAGCGTCGCCGCGCTGGCGCGCGCTGGACGCCGCCGTCATGCAGGAACTGCTGCTCGCCCGGCTGTGGTCGATCAAGGACAACGAGCGCGACGTGCTGATCTCGCACGACGCCGGCGAGGCCGTCCGCATGGCGCTCGAGGCGGGGGGCACGGCGGTGATCTGCAATCCCGTACCGTTCGCGGCGGTCAAAGAGGTGGCGGCGCATGGCGAATGCGTGCCGCGCAAGTCCACGTCGTTCGGCCCTAAACCGCGGACCGGAGTGGTCTTGCGGACGTTCGAGCCCTGAGCTACCCGGCGGGGGGCGCGGGGTCGCCGGGCGGCGTGTCCTCGTTAGCGTGGCTGGCCAGCGCCTCCTCGACCGTGTCGTAGATATTGAATACCCGGCTCAGCCCAGTAATCCGGAAAATCCGCAGTATACGGCCTTGCGTACACACAAGATCGATCCCGCCGTCGAAGGCGCGCACTCGCTTAAGGCCCCCGACCAGCACGCCCAATCCTGTCGAGTCGAGGAACTCGACCCCCTCCATGTCCACGATCAGGCGGTAGTTGCCCGCGTTGACGAGGCTGACAAGAGTCTCTCTGAGCCGGGGCGCGGTATAGACATCAATCTCCCCGCTGACTGCGATAACCGTCCGACCCGGCGCGGCAGAATACTCATTCAGCATGAGGTCCATGGGCTCTCCCCTCTCTCCTCTGTCTGGGACAATAGTCGGATGCGTGACGACATTGCTACGAGCACGGGAAAGTCCCCAGAAGTGGGCGTGCCGGACATAACTGACCTCGGCAACGATGTCTTCCAGATCGACACCCGGATGGCAGGTTACCAAGGCATTACCGCTGGTTACCTCATCAGGGGCAGCCGCCCCTGCCTCGTGGAGACCGGGACCGCCCCGTCCGCGTCCATCGTGCGGGACGCCCTGACCTCGCTCGGGGTCGGAGCGGACGACCTCGCCACCGTCGTCGTCACCCATATTCACCTCGACCACGCCGGCGGTGCGGGCGACGTCGCGGCCATGTATCCGGCCGCCGAAGTGGTCGTGCATCAGAAGGGCGCCAGGCACCTCGCGGATCCGAGCCGGCTGATGGCAAGCGCCAGGATGGTATACGGGGACGCGCTGGATGTACTGTTCGGCACGCTGGCGCCGGTGCCAGCGGACCGGATCCGGAGCCTGGACGACACGGGCACGGTGGATCTCGGCGACGGGCGGCGGCTCGACAGTCACTACTCCCCCGGGCACGCCAAGCACCACGTGGGCCTGCTGGATTCGCTGAGCGGCGACCTTTACGTCGGCGACGCGGCCGGGGTGTACATCCCGGAGACCGGCGACCTGCGGCCGGCCACGCCGCCGCCGGACTTCGACCTGTCGGTCGCCCTGGCGTCGCTGCGCAAGTTCTCCTCGCTGGAGCCGGCGCGGCTGCTGTTCAGCCACTACGGGCCGGTGTCCGCCGTCGCGCGGACACTGGAACGGTCGGCGGAGGAGATCTCGGTGTGGGTGTCGCACACCCGGGAAGCGCGCGTGGCCGGGATGGACCTCGACCACGCGGTCGCCATGGTGCGCTCGCGGACGCTGTCGCGCTACGCCGCGCTGCGCGACGACGCCGACCCGGCGGTCTCGGCGAAGTTCGAGCGCATCAGCGGCGCGGCCGCCAACGTCGCGGGGATCTGGCACTGGCTGGAGAAACCAGCGCAGCCCGCGTGACGTGGCGCGCTTTGGGCTTTGGGGCCACGCTTTGGTGCCACGCTTTGGTGTCGATTGCGCAGTATGTCTGACAATGGATGTATGCCCAGTTCAGGGGGCATAAGTGGTAGTCCAGGGTCAGGCAAAAGTCAGGAGTCGGCACATGGCGCGACGGGCCGGAACCGATAACAACGGCAAGCTACAGGCCACCGTCTTGAAGAAGTGCGACCGCGCGTACCACCGCCCGGAGACCAACAGGCAGTGCGCCGACGGCACCTGTCAGCACACGTGCGAGCCGTCAGAGATCGACCGCTGCCGGCATGCGTGGACCGTCCGCTACACCGTCAACGGGGTGCAGCGGGACAAGAGCTTCCGCGACGAGATCGACGACCGCAAGCGCGTGCTGTGGGGGACCGGGCTGAAGAAGGCGCAAGATTTCCAGCTAGAGCTCACGCGCGGGAAGCGCGCCCAGGGCAAGACGTACGTGGACCCCAAGGCAGGTAGCGAGCTGTTCGGGACGGCCGCCGAGGCGTTCATCATGTCCGGCGCGCTGGACGCCAGCGCCGAATCGCGCGTCAGCTACCTGAGCTGCTACCGCGCCAACGTGAAAGACCGGTTCGCCCGCCGCACGCTGGCCCAGATGGCGACCCAGCAGGCAGCCGAGGAGGTAGCCGAGCTGCTGAATGTCACCATGGCAGCCAAGAGCATCGGGCAGCGCAGGCTAGCCCGGATGATCATCACCGGCACCATGGACGCCGCCGTGAAAGCGGAGAAGATCGGCCGCCACACGCTGGCCGGGATCAACCTCACTGAAGGCACCAGGACCGCGCCCGCCCCCGGCGATGACGACGACGAGGCCGGCGGTTTCGTATTCATCACCGACGACCAGGTCGGCCAGCTGGCCGACGGCATCACCATCACCGACAGCCAGGGCCGGGAACACACCCTAGCCGGTATCGGGATCGCGGCATGGCTCCAGCGCACGATGGGACTGCGGATCCGGGAGGCCTTGGGGACCGCGAAGGCCGACTTCAAGGTCAAGAGGAACGGGGAGCGGTACCTGAAGCTGCGCGCCCAGGCCAGCAGGGACGGACGCGGCCGCGTGCCGCTCAAGCACCGCAGGGAAGGCCAAGGCCGCAACGTCCCCGTACCGGATCTCGTCTGGGACATGGTTCAGGCCTTGCCGGACGGCCCGCTGTGCCCCGGCCCGTCCACCCGGTACATGCAGTACAACACCGCATGGGAACGGTTCCGCGCCATCACCGCCGCCCTGAAGATCGACGGATACACCACGCATTCACTGCGCCACCAGTTCGCCTCAGAATGCCTCGACGACGGCATGAACGTGGTGGATCTGTCCGCCGTCCTCGGACACGCGGACGCGTCGGTCACGCTGCGGACCTACGTGCATGCCATGCCCGACGCCGAGCAGCGCACCCGCGCCATGATGAACGCCCGGTGGACCGGCCGGCCAGCGCTGACCGCCGCGTAGCCCACGGCCGGCAACGGCCGCCAGGACGATAACGGCAGCAGCCGGGAAAGGGAGGCCGCCAGGCAGCAAGCCCCGCGCCGCCCGCCGTCAAGACCCCGCCGGCACCGCGCCGGCCGGGCCGGGACGGAAGGCCCTGCCTGACCGCCGTCCCGCTAGCCCCCGCCCACCGCCCCGGCCCGCCGCACGCTCCTACGTCGCGCACGACGAGCCAATAACGTCAACGTCCAAGGCAAAGACAAACGCGCTGCGCGCTCAGTTACCCGGCCAGGGGAAACCCCCAAAGCCCGTTTCCCCCAGACCCCCTTCCCCGCCCAAGAGGCGCTCCGCGCCCACCCGGAAGTCCAGGGCGTAAGAAAAGGCGCGCTCCGCGCTCTCGCCGTCAAAAGACGGGCGACTCTCGCCGCACGAATCAGCCGCCGTCCGCGCAAGCCCGCGGTGCCAGAACCCGGCATCGCGGGCTTCACG
The DNA here is from genome assembly GCA_963771985.1 of uncultured Actinomycetota bacterium. Taxonomy (GTDB): domain Bacteria; phylum Actinomycetota; class Actinomycetes; order Streptosporangiales; family Streptosporangiaceae; genus Trebonia. The sequence continues at coordinate 49,167 of CAVYVO010000019.1, forward strand.
TCTTCACCGGAAGACCTCGGACAGCGATCCCACAGCCGTCGGGCACGCAGCGGACACCGCCATGCCCGCCCCTCCAGGCGGGCAACCCGGACCCGAGATGCGCGAGTACAGCTCGAACTTCGAGCAGGGGGAGTCTCACCTGCGGGTATGCCCTGTGAGCTGGGATTTCACTGCTCGTTGGTTCGCATCGTTTGGCTGCGTCGTTCAGCATCTGCCGGAACAGGGATGGAACAGACGGCTCTGCATGTGCCCTCGATGTATCCCTGGACGACAGCGCGCCGTCAGATGCGTATTTGATACCCGGATCCTGTCATCCGCGCTCCGGCCTTACTAGTCTTCTCCTATGACTGGCATTTGCAGTAAACGCGCAGCTGCCCGGATTGCGATGCTAAATCCGGTATGACCGGGAACCCTGCGCACGCGCTGGAGGGGGTTAGCGTGGGAGTAGGTCGGCTATGAAGCTCCTTAAGGGCGTCGAGGGCATTGCCAGAACGGCACTACTCGGAATGGCGGTACTCGGACTGGCCGCATGTACCAGCGCGAGCCTTTCCACGGCGGCAGGCAACACCAGCCAGGCGCCCAAACCGGCTTACACCGAGGCGAAATGCTCATCGCTGCACCGCGTGCTGCTCAAAGTTGAGCACGATGCGGAGCATCAGGAGCAACAGATCGCTGCCAACCCGTCCTATCCCGCGTCAGCGATCGCCACAGCCTGGCTACCGCCGGCCGCCTTCGGCAACGACCTGAAAGCTCTTGCCGCCGCGGTGAAGCCATACGGCAACGCTCCCAGCAGCAAGGTCACCCGAGTCACCAATCAGGCCGGAGTGGTCCACAAGGACCTCAGCCACTGGCTCGACAGCACGAGCCCCGGCACGGCAGGGCACCTGCCGGACAACTGGCAGGCCGACTTCTCTCACTTCCAGACAGATATCTGGAAGCTCGCATCAGACTGCGGCATCGCGCGCGGTACGGAACGGGGCGTGGCACTGCCTGTCCCTCCGCCAAGCTCCCCTTCACCTACTCCCTCTCCCAGCCCGTCTCCCTCACCCACCCCGTCACCCAGCCCTTCCTTCTCAAGCAGCCCGCCGCCGCCCCCGCCCACGTCCCCAGCCCCGGTGCAGACCACTGCCTCCGGTGCATGGTGCACCGCCACAGCCAGCGTCTACTACGCCCCCGACGACGAGAACAACGTCTACGTAAACTCCAACCAGCCATACACGGACGCAACAGCCAGCGCCGACGGCTACTCATGGAGCTACGAAACGAATAGCTCGGGATACGCCGTCATCTACCTGAACGGCCCCCCGGCGGGAGCCGACATCACGGTCACCGTCGGCGCCGCTACGTGTACGGCCACGTGGACTTAGCACTAGTTGGCTGGGACAATGAGGGAAGTTGGTCTATAGGCCGGGTCTTGTGCCGGGGTGTCTCTGTCCTCTCCGGCTGCATCAAATCGCTGTCATCCGACATAGCAGACAGAGCGTCAGTCTTACAGAGGACGTTACGACTGGGCGGGGAAGAGGCTGATGTCAATGGACGCACGGCAAAGAGCGGTACGTGTAGCTGTGGAAGTGCAGCGTGAGCGAGCTATGGCCGGGGCAGCGCGGGGAACGCGCCTCAATGAGCTTGGCGTCTACGTCAAGGGCACCGAGGTTCGGACGAACGGGCTTACGTGGGATAGCTCCCGGTACTTGGGCTCGCTGGTAGGCGCCTGCGCTGGTGTGATGAATATCAAGCCGGTAAGCGCTGGTCAGATAGTATCGGCAGTGGTGATCGGTAACGCACCTCGTGTCGGGACCATTTTCGTCGCCTTCGCTGACGGTACCCGGCACGAGAAGGCCCTCCGCCAGGGCTCACGCGCTCAGATGCATAAGGTCGATCAGGCCATCGCGCTGTTCAACGCGATGGCTGACACCGTTAGTCGCTAACTGGATTACCAGGTTCGCTTGGTGCGCGGCAAGAGTGCGGTTGGACCCCTCGCTTGTAAGCGTAGTAATACGCGTTGATAACCAGGGACGATCTAGATGGGACCTGCGGAAACAAGTGCGGCAGGATACGTAGAGGTCCGTAGGTGCTCGTGGTGATTGTCACCCAGTTAGTCACCCAGTCCTGTGCGCGAACGTGATGGTGTTCCTTGGTTTGACGCTTAATTGTCAGGCGGGTCGGGAGTCCTGTTGACGGTTAATACTGCAACGGCACTTAGCTGATCCGGTGGGGGATCATTGAGTGCATGGTGGTGGATCTTGTCGCCGGTGAGCTGGACCGGGTGCACGAGCGGATCGCGGGCCGGTTCGGGCGTGCTGAGCCGCGGGCCCGGGTCCGGGAGTATCTGTGCGGGCTGGTCGCGGGCCTGGCGCGGAAGAACGGGTGGACGCTGGCCGAGCATGCGGGCGAGGTGAGCCCGGATGGCATGCAGCGGCTGCTGCGCCGCGCGGACTGGGACGTGGACGGCGTCCGCGACGATGTCCGCGGCTATGTCGTGGAGCACCTGGGCGACCCCGGCGGGGTGCTGATCGCTGATGACACCGGCTTCCTGAAAAAGGGCACCCGGTCGGCAGGCGTGCAACGGCAGTATTCCGGGACCGCCGGGCGGACGGAGAACTGCCAGGTCGGGGTGCTGCTGGCCTATGCCTCCCGGTACGGGCACGCGCTGACCGGCCGGGAGCTGTACCTGCCGCAGTCCTGGGCGGAGGACCCGGAGCGGTGCCGCGCCGCGGGCATCCCGGAAGAGACGGAGTTCGCCACCAAGCCGCGGCAGGCGCAGGCGATGATCGCCCGGGCGGTCGCCGCGGGGGTGCCGTTCGCGTGGTTCACCGCCATTAGGCCTACGGGCAGGCCAAGTGGCTGCAGGCCTGGCTGGAAGAGAAGGACGTCTGGTACGTGATGGCGATCCGGTGCAGCGACACGCTGACCACGCCTGAGGGTGAGCAGCGGGCCGGTGCGCTGATCGCCGCTGTGCCGGCCCGGTCCTGGCAGAAGATCTCGGCCGGGGCCGGGGCGCACGGCCCGCGCGAGTACCACTGGGCGCGGATCCCGGTCCGGACCGGCTGGAAGCGCGGCCGCGGTTACTGGCTGCTGGCCCGCCGCTCGATCAGCGACCCGGCCGAGATCGCCTATTACGCCTGCTACGGGCCCCGCCGGTGCAGCACCGCCGACCTGGCCTGGACCGCGGGCAGCCGCTGGCATATCGAAGTCGGCCACCGCTGCTGCCGGTCAAGATGGATTCGTTTTTCACGGCTGCCCTCCTTGTCCTTCTTCCTGCGTTTCGCCGGTTTCTGCCTGGGGTGGTGCCCAGCGGGCGCGGGTGTAGTAGCCGGGCGGGCGGTCCCTGCGCTCGCGGAGCTCGCGTATCTGCTGCTCGTCGGCGGTGATGATCCAGTTCCTGCCCCCGGGTGCGCGGCGGGCGGTGATCCAGCCGCGGTAGATCCAGTTGTAGATGCTGGCGGTGGGCATGCCCAGCTCGGCGGACAGGCCGGGGACCGACCATTCGCCCGGTGCCAGGTCCGTGAGGACGGCGGGCCGGCCCTTGGCATTCTCGCGGATGGCATGCTTGCTGATGATGTTGCGGACCTGCTGGCCGGTGAAGACCGCGGTGCGCTTGGGCGGCCGGTATCCCGCGGCGTTGAGCGCGCCGGCGATCTGCCTGCTGTTGCGTCCCTCGCCGGCGAGCCGGGTGACGGTCTCCAGGAGGGCCGGGTAGTAGGAGAGCTGGTCCAGGCGGCCGACAGGGCGGACGGCTCTCCCGCTGGTCCGGTGCCCGCCGGCCCAGGTGATGTCCACGTTCACGATCTCGCTGTCGCCCTCGACGGCCACGGTGACGTCGTCGGTAAGAATGCGGAGCAGCTCCTTGCGGTCGGCCCGCGTGGTCGTCGGGGCGTCCCAGACCCGCGGGAGGTCGGAGGCCAGGGACCTGATCGCGTCCCGCTCGGCGGGGGCCAGCACTGCGGGCGTCTGCTCGGCGAACCGCTGGTACTCGGCCTCTAGCCGCCCGGCCTCGGCGAGCGCGGATTCCCAGTCGGCCTCGAGCTGCCGGGTGACGAGCCTGTTCTCGGGGTCGGCGAGCTGGTACTGGCGGCGGGCGCGGTCGGCGGCGTAGCGGCCGCGCTCGACGCGCTGCCGCCAGAGCTTGTCCAGGGCGCCCCGCTCGTTCTCGGCGTGCGCAGCGGCGGCCATCGAGACCTCCAGGGCCGCCGGGGCCACCGCGTCGAGGACCTGCCGGGCGACGTAGTCATCGAGCGCGGGGCCGGCAATGTGCTGGCAGCGGTCGCCGGTCCCGTAGTTCACCGGGTAGAACCCGCAGGTGTAGCCGTAGGCGGCGCGGGCGGACGGGTCGTGGTAGCTGACCGCCATGCGGTGCCCGCCGCACAGGCCGCAGCGCAGCAGCCCGGACAGCAGCGCCTCCCCGTTCCGGGGAGCGCCCGGGGACTCCGCGGTCTGCTGGTTGGCGGCCAGCCTGGCGAGGTTCGCGCGGTACTCGTCCTCGCAGATGTAGGCGGGAAGCCTGCCCGGCAGCATGACCAGCCACTCGCCGGCGGGCTTCACCACTTTCCCGGTGTCCGGGCGGCCGGGGATCTTCCTGCGGGGATCGACCTGACGGCGGCCGTAGGCGTAATAGCCCGCGTAAGCAGGGTTGCGCAGCATGTTCTGCAGCGTCTCCCGGGTCGGGCGCCGCCATTCCAGGTCGCCCTTCGCCGGCCCCGAGCGCGCGCGGACCGGAAGCTGGATCTCGTGCCCGACGAGATAGCGCAGCACGGCGTTGAGGGTCCCCAGCCGCTGGAAGGTCCTGAAGATAAGGCGGACGACGTCCTGCGCCTGCTCGTCGGGGTCGAAGGCGGCCTCGCCGGACGGGCGGCGCACGTATCCGGCCGGGAGCGGGAGGATCAGCTCGCCGCGCTCGGCCTTGGCCCGCTTCGCGGACAGCATCCGCTGCCGGATCAGGAAGATCTCGGCCTCGCTCATCGTCCCCTTCAGTCCCAGCAGCAGGCGGTCGTTGTAATACCCCGGATCGTAAACCGCGTCCGGATCGGCGAGAAGAGTCCCCGACAGCGAGCACAGCTCCAGCAGATGGTGCCAGTCCTTCCCGGTCCGGGCCAGCCGCGACATCTCGATTCCCAGGACGATTCCCGCCCTTCCCATGGTGACCTCGGTAACGAGCCGGGCAAAGCCCTTCCGGGAATCCGGGGCCGCCGCTGACACGCCTAGGTCGTCGTCGATCACGATGACCTGCGACCGGGCCCAGCCCAGCGCGACCGCCCGCTCCACGAGCGCGTACTGCAGCCGTGTTGACTCCGTGTGCTCAAGGACCTGGTTCCTGGTGGACTGCCGGACATAGACGATCGCCGCCAGGGCCAGGTGCTCCGGCCGGATCTTCAGTTGCGGCAGGCCCTCCGGATGCAGCACCGCGTTCACCGTGACCGCCTCCCGTCGCGGCCGCGGCCCGCGCTGCGAGCATCGCCAGCAGCGCCACCGCCGGCGCCCGCCGTCCCGGCGGCACCGCCGCCCAGACCAGCAGGCCCGGAGTCGCTGTCGTTCCGGTGCCCGGTCGCATCAGGATCACCTGCCGCAGCCAGCAGACGACCAACAGCCGCTGCCGCCTGCAACAGTGCTCCCACGCTCAGTATCGCCCCTGATGTGCCCGAAGCACTAGAGACCATTTCTTCTTGATAGGCATCAGCGGTGGCTGACTGAAGAGTGCATCCAGCAAGCGAAGGGAGAGGCCGGGCTCGACCACTACCAGGTGCGCACCTGGCGGGCCTGGTATGCCCACATCACCTTGTCCATGCTCGCCCTGGCCTGGCTCGCGGCCAGCAGGGCCCAGGCCGGAAAAGGGGGGCCGGCACCAGCGACCCCGGCATGATCGGCTACACGTTACCGGAACTCCGCCGCCTGCTGATCAGCCTGATCCAGGCCCGCGCACCCGACCCTGAACGCGTCTGGTCCTGGTCCCGCTGGTGCCGGCGACGCCAGTACCAGGCCCGGATCTGCCACTGCCGGCGACGCGGCTATGCACTCACATAAGTGCGCCGCAGCATTAACCGCCGGAATCGCGACGGCCGAAAATCGCCAGCAGCCGGGTCAGGTCGCCGGCGTCGTCTGTCACGGCGCGTTCCGGGCCGACCAGGCCAAACGCGCGGAACACCGGAGCAAGCTGCCGCGCCGGTTCCAGCGCATCGCGCACCAGTTCCCGGTCCAGCCCGGCCGCCTGGCCCGTGGCCTGCGCCAGATCCCACGTGTGCACCACGATCTCCACCGGGTACCGCTCCAGGAACCTCCCCAGCGGCATCTGCCCGCCCGCCGGCAACGGCACCGGCCGGGCCAGCGCAGCCGGGTCAAGCGCTGCCATCATGTCAGCCCGCGCCGCACGCCACGCTGCCACAGGATCGTCCCCGGCAGCAGATCCCGGATCAGCAGCACCACCCGCCTCCTGGTGCCCGGTCGCGTACGCCTCAACCGCCCGCAGGTCACCGATCACATGACCGGCGACATCGGCGGCGCACCAGCCCGCGCACGGCGACGGCGCATCCCAGCGCCCGGGCGCAACCCCGGTGAGCACGGCCTCAAAGCCATCGAGCGCGCGAACGAAACCAGTCAGAACCACGTCATCCAGTATCCCTCCGGACAACCCGCGCCACGCGCCGAACACCACCCAGCCGACCTCAGCCGCAACACGGTCATCATCATGCACTCAATGAACCTTCAAGAATCGGCTAAGTGCCGTTGCAGTATTAAGTGTCAAGCCATTTTAAGACATTGATGACCCTCCTTGAGGGGAGGTACCTGGACGTTATTTGCTCAATTTACTGGCAACAAATCGTTGACAGTATTTCTATACACCTTCAGGGGTGGGCCCACTGCCCTTAAGTTTCCGGGGTTATGGCTCTTTGTGTCCGGTTTCTGGCTGATGGTAACGGGATGGCTGCAGGTTGATAGAGGCATCGTGATGGAGCCCGGCAGTTCCTGAAAAGGCACAAGGCCCCTGGTAGGAACGGGTTTGCGAAGACCATCGTTCACCTGGAGCCTTGTTGCCCGGCCAGTTTGCCATGCCCCTTGACCTGCCGTCCATCGATTCCGCGTCTCCTGAAGCCCTTATCCCGGACAAGGCGGCGGCCCGTGTCGCGGCCGGCCCGGGATTCTGGGCGGACTGGCTGTCGGAGCTGAGCCGGGAGGGCCTGCTGGAGGCCCTGCTCGCCGAGGACGTGATCGCGCGGGCGCTGCGGGAGGCCCCGGGCCGTCACCGGTACCACTCCGCGCTGGATGCGAAGATGACCCTCATCTGCGTCCTGGTGGCCTGCCTGTTCCCGGAGAAGGGCTATGACCAGGTGCTGGCGAAGGCGTTCGGCCTGCCGGGCCTGCGGTTCCGGCCCGGGGAGGTCCCGTCCGGCAGCGCCCTGTCCCAGGCGAGGGAGCGGCTCGGCGAACTGGCCGCGCCGGGTCTTCGAGCTCGGCGCCGAGCGCGGCGACGCGGATCTCGGTCTCACGGCGCTGTGGAAGGGCCTGGAGGTCACCGCGCTGGACGGCACCACGATGGAACTGGCCCGTAACGCGGCGCTGGCCTGCGAGTTCGGGTCC
>CAVYVO010000020.1:0-8104 GCA_963771985.1 uncultured Actinomycetota bacterium
TGATCGCCCGGACCGACGTCTGGTGCGGCAGCAGGTAGTCGATCTGGCCGAACTGGAGCCCGGCTTGATCGAGGACCTCCCGCAGCAGCGGGGTGGCCTCCTCGGTCGCGGCCTTGTGGATCTCGCGGGCCTTGGTGTGCATGGTCACGCCGGGGCCGATCGTCGCCGGGAACGCGACGCACAGGCGGCTGTGCAGGGCCACCGTGGTGAAGCCCGCTACCTCGATCCCCGCAGCACCCTCCGGCGCCCGCTCCAGGATCGCCGCGGCGCCGGCGTCGCCGAGCGTCAGCGACGGCAGCTGGTCGCTCAGCACGTCGCGGACCTCCTGCGCCGCGTTGCGGCCCAGCTCCGAGATGTACTCGCCGCTGACCACCATCCCGCGCCGGATCCGGCCCTGCCGCACGAGGTCGTTGAGGATGAACACGCCGGTCAGCATCCCTGCGCACGCGTTCGAGATGTCGGTGCTGATGGCGCGCCGGGCCCCGAGTGCTTCCTTCAATGACACGCTTACCGGCGGCTCGATCTGCAAGCGCATGCCTCCCACGTGGCGGCTGATGCTCGACACGAGCAGCATGTCGAGGTCGTCCGCGCCGATGCCCGCGTGCGCGAGCGCGTCGCGCGCCGCGCCGAGCGCAAGCGTGTATGAGTCCTCGCCGGCGCCGGCAACGGGACGCTCGCGGACACCCGTCAGCCGCTCGAGCTCGATGTCGGTCTTGTACTTCGTGCTCGCCATCAGCTCATCGGTGGTCAGCCGCCCGGCCGGGATACACGCGCCGATGCCGGCGAACCGGCTCGCGTACGCCGCGCCTCGCGGCGAGCCGTCGATGCCTCCCGCCAACGCCATCCAGTGAGCGCCGTCACCCGCCGGCTGATCCTGGTTCTTCATGGGACCATTCTCACCCACCCGGCAAGCTCCTCAAACGGCGCGGTGGTCGCGAGGTCGGGGCGAGCCGGGTGCGCGGCGCCGAGCCGGGCGAAGGCGCGGTCTGTGACCTCCAGCGGGCACGGTCGCCACCGGCGCCACGAACGTCAACGTCGCCGCGCCCGATGACCGGTTCAGACGGTGCCGCCGCCATCGCAGGCCACCTGTACCGCTTCAAAACTGTCGCATGGTGTTTGACCTGCGCTTCATGAGATCAGCTAACGCGGCCCGGTAGTACTCGTTGATCACGCCGCCGAGCACTTTCCGCCGATGGACCGGCAGGTCCAGCGGAACGTCGGCTTGGTCGTCGTAGTCGGGCGGTCGTTGCTGGCGAGACTGATGCGGGCGGTGGCGGTTGTAATGAGCGACGTAGTCGTCCAGGACCGATAGAAGGTGCCGCTCGCCGTAGATGAGCATCCGGTCGGTGCACTCGGCACGTGCGCTGCGTACCCATCTCTCGGCATAACAGTTCGCGCGCGGCGTCCGCGGCGGGGTCTTGACTATTTTCACGCCTTCGCTGGCGAAGATCGCGTCGAAGGCGCTGGTGAACTTGGCGTCGCGGTCCCGGATCAGGAAGCAAAAGGACCCGGCCCGGTCACCGAGGTCCATAAGCACATTCCGGGCCTGCTGGGTCGTCCAGGTGCCAGTGGGGTGGGCGGTCACGCCCAGTACGTGCACATGGCGGGTGGCAACCTCCATCACGAACAGGACGTAGAGGCGTTTCAGGGAAATCGTGTCCACATGGAAGAAGTCGCAGGCCAGCAGCCCTTGCGCCTGAGCGCGCAGGAACGCTCGCCAGGAGGTGTCCATGTTCCGCGGGGCCGGTCTGCGCCGCTGGGCGCGCAGGAAGCGCTGTACGGTCGCTGCGCTGATGCGGTGACCGAGCCGGCAGAGTTCGCCGTGGACTCTGCGGTATCCCCAGGCGGGGTTCTCCCGCGCCAGCCGCAGCACTAGGTCGCGGATGTCCTGGCTGGTGCACGGCCGGCCGGGCCGGTTCGGGTACGTCCATTTGCTGGTGATCAGCCGGCGGTGCCAGGCCAGCACCGTGCCCGGCGTGACGAGCTGGCGGGCGCGCAGCACGGCTGGCAGGTGCCGGGCCAGTGCCGCCAGGATGGCACGGTCGGCCCAGTCCGGCGCGGGCCGGGCGACCTGACGGCGAAGCACCGCGATCTCATGACGCAGGATCATGATCTCCGCGTCTTTGGACGCCTGGCTGCGACCGAGCAGCACCAGCCAGCCGAAGACCTGGATCGTGATCAGGTAGAGCAGGCGAAGGGACACAAACCGCGATCCTGCCGCAACCAGTTCATCCGTCCAAACTGCAGGCTGCAGCGCCTGCGATGAGTTCTGAAGCGGTACAGGGCACCATCCATCGGGTCAGCGCGAGCCGCGGCGTTCGCCTGGTGCGATCTGGGCGGCGATCACCCGCCAGGGGATCGTCTCGCCGCGTCGCAACTCCCCGAGCCGCGGCGTGGCCCCGACAACCACACCGAACCAGCGGCCGCGGATATCCCAGCCGCCGGTGCAGACGTCGACTCCGGTGAGTTCACCGCGGCACAACTGCCACAGGTCCTCGTGATGCACAATGCCAGCCACGGCAGCCAGATGAGGTCGCGCCCCGGGCGAGCCGCCGCGCGGCAATCAGGACCTCAGCCGCGGTAAGGACGCTCACCACAACAGCATGGGCACGTGCGGCGCTCGATGACCACCGTGGCGGCGAGACCGTCGTCCGCAGGGCGAGGTCGCCCTCCGGCCAGCGGTCCCATCGGCTAGCGCCCCGGTTCGACCGGGCGGCCTTCGCGGCCGCAGCCAGCCGGGCAGCGTCGAGCAGGACCGCCAGCGTCCTCAGCGCGCACACGTGGCCGAGCAGATCATCTGCGTCGTCGGCGTTGCCGCGCCCGGCCGGCCCTCGGGGTTGCCGTTGCCCTGGCCGTCGCCGCCGGCGCGGTCAAGGCTGGGGATCCGGTCCCGTCACCCAGCCGGTGAGCAGCCGGTGCCCGCTGTCGTGCGGCGGTTCGAAGAACACCGTCTGCCGGAGCTGGTCGTGGCAGCTGCTGCACGCGACCTGGACGTGTCCCATGCCGCGGCCGCGGCCGGCAGCCTCCCGGGTCGGCTCGCAAAGACACGGCGTCCAGCTCACCTGCGCCTTGCCGGGCCACAGCTGGTGACCGAACGGACAGGATTCAGGCTTGTTCTCGAACAGAGGAGCGGACATCTAAACGATCATGACCTGACCAGCTGCCACGAGTCAATGATCACCGTGACGTGCATGGATGATCGGCCCTGTCGTGTCACAGCTCAGGCCTCCCGGCTACTTCTCTGTCACGATCTCGGTGGTGCCGCCGAAACCTCGCAAAGTTCTTGCTGACGCCACGGCCGCCTCGCTGAGGCCAGCATGCAGTGCCGGATGGCCGGGAGTTGATGCTCAGCAAGACGTCTTCAGACGGCATGCCACGTCCGTGAACGTCCCGAACCGGCTGTCTAGCCTGGGCGCATGAACACGCTGGCTCCATGGGCCGAACAGCTCTCCCAGGCACTCCTGCAGGAGCTTCTCCCCCGCCGCTGGGCGCACGTCCAGGGCGTCGCCGCACGGGCACGCAGCCTGGTACCGGTTCTCGGCGCTGACGCCGAACTCCTGGAAGCCGCCGCGTGGCTGCACGACATCGGCTACACGCCGGGCCTGGCCGTGACGGGCCTGCATGCACTCGACGGCGCCCGTTACCTGCGCGACGCCCAGCACGCCGACGCCATGCTGTGCCGGCTGGTCGCCCATCACTCCTACGCCATCGTCGAAGCCGGCGAACGCGGACTTGCCGACGTCCTGAGCTTCGAGTTCGAGCCCGCGCCGCATGCGCTTTCCAGTGTGCTGACCTACTGCGACATGACAACCAGCCCGGACGGCGAGCTCGTGCCGGCCGACAGGCGACTCGCCGAGATACATCAGAGCTACGGCCCCGGACACCTGGTGAGCCGGTCAATCCAGCGCGCCACGCCGATGATCCTCCGCGCAGTCGAGCAGGTCCAAGACAGCGCCGCCCGAAGCGCACAGCTCCGCAGACTGGAACAGGGGAGATGCCTGCACGAGCTTGATCTTGGCTGCAACCGGGTCCAATTGGCTCCCGAAATGACTCCCGGCGCCTGTTCGATGAGTTTGAATTATCTCGCTGAGCTGGAGCCCTGTTACGGAATCGAACCGTAGACCTTCTCCTTACCATGGCTGGTGCCCTGCATGAAATCGGCGCTGCCTACCTCGCCGCTGCTGGGTTCCTCTCCTGGCCGATCGTTCCGCTAGACCTGAGCGCTTGACGTCCTGGCTTACCGCCTGTTGACTACTGCCGTGGCAGCACGGCGAGGTTTCGGCGAGGACTCCATCTACTGGCATGCGGCCAAGGGCCGTTACGTCGGGGCGATCTCGCTGGGTTACGACCCAAAGGGCAAGCGGATTCGCAAGTCAGTCACTGGCAAGACGAAGGCTGAGGTCAGGGACAAGCTCAAGGAGCTTCACCGCCAGCTTGATGAGGGAACCGCCAGCTCACCCACCTACCGCGTCAGTGAGGCTATCTCCGCTTGGCTGGCCAGCCTGCAGCTCGACCCGAGCACGGTCGCGAACTACCGGTTCATGGCCAAGCACGTCACCAGGGGCTTCGGCGAGCGCCGCTTGCGCGACCTCACCGCCCAAGAGGTGCAGGCGTTCCTGGAGGAACTGCCGTTGTCCACCCGGTCCCGCAAGCTGGTTCACAAGATCCTCCGCGATTCGATCCAGCACGCCATGATTGCTGGGCTGGCCGGCCGGAACGTCGCGGCTGTCGTGAACTCAACCCCGCGCGGCAGTGGCGGGAGGCCGAGCAAGGCGCTGTCCGTGGCGCAGGCGGAGGCGGTCCTCAAGGCCGCGAACGGCACGCGGCTGGAGGCTTACCTGGCCCTGTCGCTGATGACGGGCATCAGGACCGAGGAAGCGCGGGCGCTCACCTGGGAGCATGTGGACCTTGACGGGGATCCGGCCGCCGACCCCCCCGTGCCGCCCCATGTGGCCGTGTGGCGCTCCGTCCGGGCCCATGGCGACACGAAGACAGATCGGAGCAAGCGCACGCTGGCAATGCCCGAGTTCGTCGCCGATGCGCTCAGGGAGCACCAGGCCCGTCAGGCCGCCGAGCGGCTGCGGGCCGGGCCGCGGTGGAAGGAACACGGTCTCGTCTTCGCCAGCACGACCGGCACTGCCAGGAGCGCCGGGAACGTGCGCCGCGACTTCCAGGGAATCTGCGAAGAGGCGGGCCTTGGGAAAGCGTGGACGCCGCGGGAACTGCGGCACTCGTTCGTGAGCATGCTCTCGGCCGATGCGGTGGCGACCGAGGACATCTCTCACCTGGTGGGCCATTCCAGCACGCGCACGACCGAGCGCGTCTACCGGCACGAGCTGAGGCCTGTTCTCAGGACCGGCGCCGAGCGCATGGGCCGGATCTTCGGCCAGCGGTCATGAACTTGGCAGTCAGTTTGGCTGTCCGCTGATCTTCACAAGATCGCAATGTGCCTCTGACCTGTGGAGCTTAGGGGATTCGAACCCCTGACCTCTTGCATGCCATGCAAGCGCTCTACCAACTGAGCTAAAGCCCCGGGACGGCCAGCAGCGGGGCGCTGGCCGGCGGCTGGAACGCAGCTAGCATACAGGGTCGCGGACCGTGCGGCGCACTCGTCGCGGGGACGGTCGGCGGGCGGCGGGGCGGCTACGGGACGGCGGCGGGACGGCTACGGGACGGCTACGGGACGGGGAGGGAGCCGAGGGCGGACCGGATTACCTGTTTCTGGAGCTTGCCGGAGGCGGTGCGGGCCAGGAAGGGGGCGAACGTAACCCCTACTGGGCACTTGAAGTGGGCCAGGCGGTCCCGGGTCCAGCTGATCAGCTCGTCCTCGGTTGCCTGCGCGCCGGGGCGCAGGACGACGACGGCGTAGGGGCACTCGCCCCACTCCGCGGAGGGGACGCCGACGACGGCGACCTCGGCGACGGCGGGGTGGCCGGTCATGACGCTCTCGACCTCGGCCGGGTACACGTTCTCGCCGCCGGAGATGATCATGTCCTTGAGCCGGTCGTGCAGGTACAGGAAGCCGTCCGCGTCGAAGGAACCGCCGTCGCCGGTGCGCAGCCAGCCGCCGGGAAGCATCACCTCGGCGGTCTGGTCGGGCTTGCGCCAGTAGCCTTTCATGATGCGGGAGCCGGCGACCAGGACCTCGCCTCGCTCCCCCACCGGGAGGTCCGTCAGCGTGACCGGGTCGACGACCCGGACCTGCGCGCCGGTCATGGGGCGGCCGGCCGAGCGCAGGCGGCGGGCGAACTTCTCGTCCGGGGCGTGATCGGCGGAGCCGAGCAGGGTGAAGCCGCCGGTGGATTCGGTCAGGCCGTAGGACTGCAGGAACGCGCAGCCGATGACCTCGGTGGCCTCGCACAGGACCGGGAGCGGGATCGGGGAGGCGCCGTAGACGACGTACTTCAGCGCGCTCCAGTCGGCGGCCCTGGCCTCGGGCAGGGCCAGCAGGCGCTGCAGGACGGTGGGCACGACGGCGGCGTGGGTGACCTTGCGGCCGACCAGCATCCTCAGCACGCCCGCGGTGTCGGCGGGCTGCTCGAGCAGCAGGCTGCCGCCGTTGAGGTTGGCGGCCAGGAACAGGCCGAGCCCGGCGATGTGGAAGAACGGGATCGGCGCGGCGCAGACCGAGTTCTCGTCCAGGCCGATGCCCGCGTGCAGTTCGTGCAGGGCGCAGCCCAGGTTGCGGCCGGTGAGCTCGACGCCCTTGGGGGTTCCGGTGGTGCCGGAGGTGTACAGGATGAGGGCGGTCTCGTCCGGCCCGGCCGTCCCGCCGGGATCGGCGGCGGGGGCGGCGTCGCGCCAGGCGGGATAGCCGAGGTCGGTGACCAGGGTGTCGCGGCCGGAGCCGGCGGCCAGGGGCGCGGCGGCCGGGTCGGTCACCACGATGCTGGGTTCGGCATCGGCCAGGATGGCCCGGACCTCCGGGGCGGCGAGCCGGTTGCTGACGGCGGTGAAGATGGCCCGGGTCTTGACCGTACCGTAGAGGACCTCAGCGAACTCCGGGCCGCTGGCGCCGATGAACGCGACGCGGTCACCGGGAACCACTCCCTTGCGCCGCAGGGCCTGGGCGACCTGGCTGGAGCGGCGGTCGAGATCGGCGAACGAGGTCAGCCGGCCGGGTTCGGCCAGCGCGATCAGCGCCGGGCTGACCGCGGCGCGCTTGCGGATGATGTCGGCCAGCGAGTAGACCGGTGAGCCATCCGGGTGGTATGACCAGGGTTCGCTCTCGCCCATGGGGCACTACAGTAACGGAGCTGGAACGGCCGAGGCGGTGGCGCCGGTGCTGACCGCGCTGGCCAGCCAGGAGTGCGCGCTGAACGGGGAGTACATCGTGACCGGCGGAGGGCTGCTGCGGCGCGCGTCGGCGGTGGAGTGGGGGACGGTTTCGCTGCCGCCCGGGGACTCGCTCGGCGCGGCTTGCCTCGCGGATTTGCTGGCGGAAAGCCGGCGGGGAGAGCCGCGGGAGTTCAGGGTGCCGGTCGACGCGTTCACCGACCTCGCGGCCTTCGGCGGGACCGGATGAGCTGGGGGCCGCTGCTGGTCAACCTGGCCGTGACCGCGGTAACCGTCGCGGCGCTGATGCTGGCCACGTTCGCCTACGCGATGCGGACCCGGTGCAGACGATCATGGACACGGTCTGGGCGCTCGGGTTCGTGCTCATCGCGGTGGTGTCGTTTTTCGTGTCTGCCGGTTCCGGTTCCGGCGTGCCCGGGCGCCGGGTGCTGGCGCTGACGCTGACCGCGGTGTGGGGGCTGCGGCTTTCCGCGCATATCTACCTCCGCAACCGCGGACAGGGCGAGGACAAGCGGTACGCGTCGCTGCTGCGGCGCAACACGGGCAGCCTGGCCGCCTTCGTGCTGAGGCACATCTACTGGGCGCAGGGGCGGGTGATGTGGTTCGTGTCGCTGCCGCTGCAAGTGGCGATGTACGAGCACGCTGCCTTGTCTGCCGTGACATGGCTGGGCGTGGCGGTGTGGCTTTTCGGCTTCGTCTTCGAGACGGTGGGCGACCTGCAGCTGCGCCGGTTCAGGGCTTCACCGCTGAATGCGGGGCAGGTATTCGACCGGGGCCTGTGGCGGTACACCCGGCATCCGAACTACTT
>CAVYVO010000021.1:0-293610 GCA_963771985.1 uncultured Actinomycetota bacterium
TGCACTGGCTGCGTTCTCCGGGGGTTCCCCGGAGTGTTGCGTGATGTTGCATAGCGGCGACACGCAGCAGGTTTTACGACGGATCTCCGCGGGTGTCGTGCTCGTGGCTGGTAGAAGTTCACGACGAGCATGAGAGCGGGGGATCACGGGATGCGGGCGTTCATGGTTCGGCTGCCGTCGGGTGCGCGGTACTGGACGGTGCTGGATGAGGAGCTGTCTGTCGTGGCGGCGGCGGATTCGTTCTTGCGGCAGGTGCGGTTCGGCCGGGACGGCGCGGAATCGACGACGCGGGCGTATGCGGGCGCGATCGCGCTGTTCCTGCGGTGGTGCGCCCGGACGGGGAGGGACTGGCGGGCCGGGATCGGTCAGCTCGGGCTGTTCATGACCTGGCTGCTGCACGCGGGCCCGGACGTGTCAGGCATGGACGTCAGGCCCGGGGCCGGGGTGCTGGCGGGCCCGGGGAGCCGGCCGGTGAGGTCAGCGCGGCGGGTCAACGCCGTGCTGACCGCGGTGCGGGGGATGGCGGTCCACGCGGTCGCCGAGGGGAATGCGCCGGGGAGCCTGGTGAAGGCGCTTTACGAGGTCGCCGATGATCGTGACCTGCCGGCCGTGGCGCTGCCGGAAGAGGGCGGGACGGGATGGCGGATGCGGGCGCGGCACCGGCTGCACGAGCCGGAAACGGCCGTGGACCGGGCAGGCGATGAGGATGTCGTGGCGCTGCTGCGGGCGTGCTGCTCGGCGCGGGACCGGCTGATCGTGCTGCTGATGGCACGGGCGGGGCTGCGCCGCGGCGAGGTGCTCGGGCTGCGGCGCGGCGATGTTCACCTGCTCGCGGACTCCCGCGCGCTGGGCTGCCCGGTCGCCCGCGCGCACCTGCACGTGGTGCGCAGGGACGATAACCCGAACCGGGCGGTGGCCAAGTCGCGCCGTCAGCGGGCGGTCCCGCTGGACTTCCTGACGGTGCAGGCGTTCGACAGCTACGAGTTCGAGCGGATGACCGTCGAGGCCGCGGCTTTCAGTGATTTCGTGTTCGTGAACCTGTTCCGCGGCATGCTGGGCGCGCCGATGCGGCTGGACGCGGTCAACAACCTGGTCGCCGCGGCGGCCCGCAGGGCCGGGATCGACCCGCCTCCGCGGCCGCACCAGATGCGCCACGCGTTCGCGTCCAACGTGCTGGACGCCGGCGGTGCCCTGGACGAGGTGCAGGACCTTCTCGGCCACGCGAGCATTTCCTCCACGCAGGTCTACGTTCATCCTGATCCGTCCCGGCTGCGGGCCGCGGTGGACGCGGTCCCCAGCCCGCGCGACGCGGCCGGGGAGACCCGGTGACCGCGCTGCGCGCCGTGACAGCGGCGGCCGGGGCGGCTCCCCCGGCCGAGGCGGCCGGCAGTGTCCCCGGTCCGCGGGAACTGCCCGGCGAGCAGGCGGTCCTGCTGGCGAGGATCGATCCGGCGTTCCTGGCCGGGGCCGGCTGGGACCCGGAGACGCGGGTGCTGACGATCGATCCCGCGCACCCGCTGCTCGGCCGGAATGTCTGCCGGGCGCCGGGCTGCCAGACGACCTGCCCGGCCGGCACGGGCATCTGCCTGGACTGCCGGCGGCGGCTGGAACAGGCCGGCCTGGGCCTGGAGGACGCCGGGCTGCTGGCCCCGCCGCGAGGGGCCCGCTGGCTCGGGCTCGGTGACGGGACCTGTGCGGTTCCCGGGTGCCCGCGGCCGTGGGTGAAGTCCGCCCGGCCGCTGTGCCCGGAACACCTTGCCTGGCAGCAGCGCCTGGGCATCACCGATGCTGCCGCCTTCGCGGCCTCGCCGGACGTGACCGCGCTGCCGTCTCACGGCATCTGCGCGGTCGCGTCCTGCCCGCGGCAGCTCCCGTCGGCCGGCAGCACGTACTGTGACGCGCACCTGCAGCGGCTGCGGTGCCTGCTCCGGGCCGGCGAGCAGCCCGATGAGGCTGCCTGGCGGCTGACCGAGCCGCCGGTGCCGCGGTCAGGGCAGGTCAGCCTCGCCGGCCTGAACCCGGCAGTCGTCCTGGAGATCTTGTTCGGGCTGCAGCAGCGCACCCGGCAGGGCGTCAAGACCCACAACGCGGTCCTCCGGTCGGTCTGCAACGACGCCCGCAGCCAGCAGGTGTCTTCCCTCGCCGCCCTGGCGGTCCCGCCCCGGCGCGGGAAGGGATACGAGAGCGTGGTGAGCACGCTGATCACGCACGCACGGCGCGGCATGTCCGGCCCGGAGACCGAGACCGCCAAGGACATCTGGGACATGGCCCTGTTCGGGCACCGGGGCCGGCTGTCGTTCACCGCGATCACCCAGCCATGGCTGCGGCAGACCGCCAAGATCTGGGCCGCTGCCGACCTGCCGCGCCGCCGCGGCCGCAGCGGCGGCGACAAGACCCGCCACTACATCTCCAGCCTGGCGCTGCTGTCCGGCAGCCTGCGCCAGCGCCCTGACCGCGGCGAAGACCCCGCAGCGCTGGGACGCGCCGACATCGAGGCGTTCCTCGCCCGGCTCGGCTACCTGCACGCCGCCGGCCAGATCAGCGAGCTCACCCGCGTGCTGGCCTGCCGCGAGGTCCGCAAGCTGCTCACCGCGGCCCGGCAGCTCGGCGGGACCAGGCCCGGCGGGCCCGCGGAAAGGCTGAGCGACCAGTTCGCCGTCCACCGCGACGACACCCCGGACGAGCCCGAGCACGGCGAGCCCGGCCGGGACCTGCCGCCCGAGATCATGAAGCAGATCTGCGACTGGCTGCGCACACTGGCCGCGCCGCACATCCGCACCGCGACCGAGCTCCTCATCGACACCGGCCGCCGCCCCGAGGACGTGGTCGCGCTGCCGCTGGACTGCCTGGCAGCCGGCGCCGACGGCGCACCGGTACTGGTCTACGACAATCTCAAGGCCAACCGTCTCGGGCGGCGGCTGCCCATCCCGGCATCAACCGCCGAAACGATCCGCGCCCAGCAGCAGCGGGTCCGCGCCCGGTTCCCGGGCACCCCGCCCAGCGAGCTGAAGCTGCTGCCCACCGGCTGGGCCAACCGCGACGGCCGCCGCCCGCTGACCGTCTCGGCGCTGTCGGCCGCGCACCGTGACTGGATCAGCTCGCTGCCGCCGCTGCTGCTGGCCGACGGCACCGAGTACGACAAGGACCGCGTCATCCCCTACGCCTACCGGCACACCTACGCCCAGCGGCACGCCGACGCCGGCGTCCCGATCGACGTGCTCGCCGAACTGCTCGACCACCGCAGCCTCAACGTCACCCGCGGGTACTACCGCGTCGGCGAGGAACGCCGCCGCAACGCCGTGAACAAGGTCACCGCCATGCAGTTCGACCGGCACGGCAACCGCACCTGGCGCGACGCCCGCGCGCTCCTGGACGACGAGCACGCCCGCTACGCCGTCGGCTCGGTCGCCGTCCCCTACGGCACCTGCACCGAGCCGTCCAACGTCGCCGCCGGCGGCACCGACTGCCCGCTGCGGTTCCGCTGCGCCGGCTGCGACCACTACCGCACCGACGTCTCCTGCCTGCCCGACCTGACCGCCTACCTCGATGACCTGCTCCGCACCCGCGAACGCCTCGCCGCCGCCGGCGGCGGCGACTGGGCACGGGCCGCGGCAGCCCCGCCCGGGCAGGAAATCCGCAAGATACGCGAGCTCATCAACCGCATCAAAGGCGACATCGCCGGCCTGGAACCAGGCGAGCGCGCCCGCATCGACGAGGCCGTCGCCGTCGTCCGCAGGCACCGTGCCGTCAGCCTCGGCATGCCCCGCCTCCGCCAGGCCGCCCCGTGACAGGAGAAAACCAGGACATGACCGGCACCGCCAGGACCGAGAAGATGCAGGCCGGACGGCAGGCCGACTCCGCCCGCCGCCGCCAGCGCGTCATCGCCGCGATCAGCCAGGCCGGCACCGCCGGCACCGAGATCAGCATCTCCGGCATCGCCCGCGCCGCCCGCGTCGACCGCTCGTTCATCTACCGCCACCGCGACCTGCTCGAGCAGGTCCACGCGCTCGAAGCAGCCCCGCCGTCCGGGACGGCCGCCGGGCCCGCCGTCACCCGCGCGTCCCTGCAAGCCGACCTGCTCGCCGCCCACGAGCGCGCCGCCCGCCTCAGCGCCCGCGTCCGGCAACTCGAAAAACGCCTGTCCCAGGCACTCGGCGAGCAGGCATGGCGCGAATCCGGCCTCGGCGCCCCGCCCGACATCGACGCGCTCACCGCCAGGATCACCCAGGCCGAACAGCAAGCCGCCGACCTGCGCATACAGCTCGCCGACCGGGACGACGAGCTCACCGCCGCACGCGCCGCCAACCGCGAACTCATCACCCGCATCAACCACCAGCCAAAAAACCGATGACACGCCGCAACCTACTTGCACTACACGTGTCGCACACGCTATTGTCTTTAACAACAGCCTCTGAGCTGCACAAACGCGGAGACCAGATCGAGTCCCGGGCGCGCGATCCCCGGAGAAGATCCGTGACACCGCCTGGGCCGAAGACGCGAATACCGGATATGCCGGGAACGGCTCCCAGGCCATGGCTACGCTGCGGAATCTCGCCATCAGCCTGCTCTATCTTTCCGGCGTCACCGAGATCACCCGCACGCTCCAGGCCATCGCCCGTGACCGAAACCGCGTCCTCGACTACCTGCCGCTATGAGACGCACATCTCAAACGACTTTGGCGATCCCGTGGTCTTGCTGTGGCACGGCGAAGAGGATGTCTTCTCCCACGCCGAGCACTCCCGCTGGCTCGCCAAGCACATCCCCGCGGCCACGATCGAGGTCCAGCCGGGGGCGGCGCACTTCGGCGCGGTGGAGATCCTGCCGAAGCTGCTAGCCCGGATGAAAGCCGAAAGCCAGGCACGGCCTGTGGTAATCGACGACCCGTCGGCGGCGGCGCCGGATATGGAACTGGTGTCAGAAGGGCAGCGGGTCTAGGGCGCGCAGTACCCGCCTTTCCTCGCGCAGCGTCGCGATCGTCGGATGGTCCTCGCCGAGGAGGACCTGGAGACGGTCGATGACCCTGCTCCGTTCGGCGGTCGTGTCCTGGCCCCGCTGTTTTCGGGTCAGCAGCAAGTTGGCACGGCAGCGGAGGGTGTCAGGATGGTCATCCCCAAGGGTTCGCGTCAAGGCGAACGCCACCCGTCCTTCCACCTTCTCAGCCTCGGCTAGGTCGCCATGGTCGGCGAGGAGCACCGCGCTGACCATCTCGGCCGCGAGTGCGTAAGGATGCTCCGTCCCGAGCACTCGATCTAGGCCTTCGGTCGCGAGGTCGACCTCCGCGATGGCCTCGTCGTGCTGCAACCGCAGGCGCAGCGCGGTGGCCAGATTCACATGGCACACCAGGACGTGGGGGTGACCGGGACCGAGGCTCCGCCGGTATTCCTGGAGCACCGGCCGGATCTCCGCCTCGGCGTCGCCGAATCGCTCGAGGGACAGCAGGTTAGCCGAGTTGCTGAGGCGGCAGGCCAGGGCCTCGGCGCTGGTGAGGCCGAACCGCGCTGTGAGCCTACGCAGCGCCTCGTCGAACTGAACCGCCGCCTCCGCCGCCAGCCCGGCGCTGCGCAAGGCGATGCCCAGAAGCACCTGCGCGTCCAGGGCCTCCGGCGAGTCCGCTCCCAGCGCGTCGGCGCACGCCTGGTAGACGCGCGCCGCGTCATCCACCGCCCCGTGGTACTCCCCCGCCTCAAGACGATCCCGGACGAGGTTCCTAGCCGTGAACAGCGTCCACGGGTGCCGTTCTCCTAGCGTCGCGGCGAACAGCCGCCTGGTGTCCTCGTCTAGGCGCAGCGCGCGGTAGACGTCTCCCGCGACCCGGTAGGACTCGGCCAGGTTGTTAGCGGCCTGCAGCGTCCTGGGATGGCCCTCGCCATTCTGCTTGACCCAGGCCGGATAGGTCCGCAGGTCACGCTCGAGCGATTCGCGGTAACGGCCGAGCGCGCGGAGCGCGCCCGCCAAGGTTCCGGCCGTCATCAGCGCGTGCGGGTGGTCGGCACCAAGGAGCTCGACCTGCTCGGCCAGTACGGTCTCGGCCAGGTGCCTGGCGTCCTCGAGCCTGTTCTGGAAGAGCAGGATGTTGGCGATATTGAAGCGCAAGTGCAGCAGCTGGGTGCGCAGCGCCCGCACGCTCACCGGATTGGTGGTGGCGGCCAGCATCTTCTCCCAGCAGCTAGCCGCCTCGGTGGCCTCGGTGATGCCGCGATCGAGGTCACGGAGCACGTAGATGTACCGCACACGGTCGATGATGAGCTGACGGACCTTGTCGTCGGGCGACGACACCACCTCAGCCGGCCCGAGGTGCGGCCAGAGCAGCCGGTAGCGGCTCCAGGTGGCCGGGTCGTCCACCTCCCTGCGGGGACGGGCGGCGAGGAGCAGCCGCTGGACGTCGGCGCGGGTCTCGGTAAGCTGCTCCGCCTCCATCCGGCCCCTGACGATCGCCTGGATGAGCTGGTGCACCTGGATCTCGTTGGCGTTGGAGTCGAGCCTGAGCAGGTGCAGCTTGCTGATCTCCTGGACCAGCCTGGGCATCAGCAGCGGCTCGGCGAGGGCGGGATCATAGGGCTCGAGCAGCTCGGCCATCGGCCGGTAGTAGACGAGGTCCAGCGAGATGTTGGGCGCCATCACCGAGCAGAGTTCCAGCAGCCGGGCGGCGGCTGGCGAGCGGTCGCGCAGCACCTGGAGCGGCAGGTCCCAGGCGGCGGCGACCATCGTCGGGTAGCCGGTCGGCGGCCGGACAGCCAGTGCGCGCTGCGGCTCGCGCGCCAGGCTGCTCAGGTAGTCGGCGACCGGGTAGCCAGTGTCGCGCAGGAAGGCGGCCACGGCCGCGACCGCGACCGGCAGGTCGCCGAGTGCTTCGGCGACGGCGTCGGCTTCGCCCTCGGTCATGGACGGTACGACCCTGCGCAGGTGCAGGACGCTTTCCTCTCGGTCGAACATCTCGACCCGCAGCGAGCGCGCGGCCTGATCAGCCCAGTCGTGGTTCTGCGAAGTGATCAGGACCTGGCCGCCGCTGGCCGGCAGATACTCCCGGACGGCGTCGACATCCTCGGCGTTGTCGTATACGAGGAGCCAGTGCGGGACCGTCTCGCCATCGCTGAGCCGCTCGAGCACCATGCGGGCCCTCTCGGCCACGGTCGCGCCAGCCGGCACGGCGACGCCGAACTTGTCGTGCAGCTTCAGCGCGAGGTCCGCCACCTGGTGGTCGATCTCCGCGACCCGCTGGCAGTCGATCCACCCCACGAAGTCGTAGTCGTTCTGGAAGCGGTAGGCGTACTCGAGGGCCTCCGAGGTCTTGCCCACCCCGGCCGTGCCGAGCAGCGCGATCGGCCGGACCACGGCCGTACTGTAACTGCGCAGTTCGTCCCGCAGGTCGCGGAGGTCCTGCTCCCTGCCGGTGAAGCCCTCGTTCCGCGCCCTCACCTCGAAGAGCTGGGGCTGGTACCCGGGGTACCGCGGCAGCGGCATGCCGCGCCGGCCAGGTTCCGGCACCAGGCCGACGAGCCGTTCCAGCCGGCTGACGGCCTCCGCTTCATCACGAACGCCGACCAGGGACACCCGCACCGCCGTCGTGACCTCGGGACCCGACCTGGCGCCTGCCACGTAGACCACGAAGTCGGAACTGACCGGAGAGCCCGGCTGGTCCGCGTCCTTCCCGCCGTGGCTCACGTCCACCCTGCCGGGCCGGCCGCCGCCGCCGCGTCGCCAGGTCATGTAGGCCGCCGACACGATGGTCAGCCTGCGCCAGCCTTCCGGATCATCGTCGCTCGCGGCCATCTCGTCGAACGCGCCGTTCCCGGATGATGAAATCGCCCGCGCCCAGGACCGCGGCGATCCATTCGGCCCAGATCTGGTCCTCGGAAAGGAACTCGAGGATGATCTGCTTGCTCTCCGGAGGCAGCTTCCGGTCGAAACGGGCCCGCGTCTCGTTGCGCAGCTCTTCGTCGATCGGCGGCAGGCTGGTTACCTCGCCGTCCGTGATGTACCCCGTGATCCGCTCGTACGACGACAGCATGGACCCCAGGACGCCTGGCTTGTCGCCGAATACCGCCAGCATTTCCTCGTAGGCGTAGTACGCCCGGTATGGGACCTCGACGTTGCTCCAGTACGCGCGCCGCTGGGAGTCGACCATCCCAGCCGGCAGGTTCTCGAATCGCCGCTCGGCGAAAACGCGGCTGGCGTCCACCCGTTCCTTCTCTGATTCGTCCACACGCATCGGAACCGGCAGCACCCGGATCCCGCGCCAGGCTGGGTCGGCGTGCCTCAGCTCCAGTGGTTCCGCGGCCGGCTGGAGCGATACCGGGCACGCGGCTGGCTGCGGCTCGCCGCCGTCCACCACGGTGTCGCCGGCGGCGGGCGCCTGCGCGATACCGGCTTCCTGGACGAGTCCCTCGGCCAGTCGCGGCTGGTGAACATGCTGCTGCACGGCCATGCGTCCGACGCGGGAATTTGCCGGCTGCCGTCCGGGCTCGTCGCGTTGCCGACTGGAGCCGCCGACGGGACACCCGCCCGGTACCAGCTGGTCACGGTGCGGCGGGATGAACTCGCCGTGACCACGCGGCGGTACACCGAAGGAAACCGCTGGGCTGGTGACAGCGGGATCGGCGCTGACGGGCGGGAACGGCATCGTTACGAGCTGACGGACGTCGACGCGGCCTTCCCGGTGCCGGAGCCCGGACAGCGGACACGATCGATTCGCGAACCCGACGCCGGGCCGCCACCGGACCGCGTTCGGCCGGTGCTGGCCGGGACCGCGGGCCGCGACGCCTACATGGCGGGCCGGGACATGTACGTAACCGCTTCGTCCGAGCGGGTGGAGACCGCCGACTCGTTCCTGGCCCGCGTGGCCGAGGCGACTCGCATCCGTTTTCCAGAGGCAATAGTTTCCGAACGTACGCGTGGCGCCTGTGACTACCTCCGTGTCTCCCGCCCGCTGGACGGCGGCGGCGCGGAGATCTGGCCGGTGGGCGTCATCGACGGACCCGCCGCCGAGGACGGCCTGGCCGCGTTCGTCGCGGACGTGCACACCCAGTTCGCCGCGGCCGACCCGCAGGTCCGGTCCGAGCTCGTGCACGCGGGGCCGGCCGCGGCGGCGGACCTGGTCGCGCGAGCGCGCGCAGAGGGCGTCCGGCTGCGCAGCTTCGTGGACTACCAAGGCCTGCTTGACCTGGCCCCGCTGGCCGAACGGCAGCGGGACCGCCTCGCCGCCGACCGCATCTACCCGGCCAGGCTGTACGTCGACCAGCGCTACCGGATCGTCAGCGGCGGCGGGCACACCGCCGAGGTCCGCACCGGGCTGATCGACCGGGCCGTGCAGTGGCTGGACGCCGACGGGGCGCGGCTTGTGGTGGTCCTCGGCGACTTCGGGCGGGGGAAGACCTCGTTCCTTCGGCAGCTGACCAGGCTGCTGCCGTCCCGGCTGCCCGCGGTAACGCCGATCCTGGTGGAGCTGCGGAGCCTGGAGAAGGCGCCGTCGCTGGATGAGCTGCTCGCCCAGCACCTGGCTCGGCAGGGCGTCGAGGACATCAACCTCGGCAAGCTGCGGTACATGATCAGCAGCGGCCGGATCGCGCTGCTGCTCGACGGCTTCGACGAACTCGAGCTCCGGGTCGGCTACGAGAACGCGGCCGACTACCTGCAACGGCTGATCACTGCCGTGACCGGGGAGGCCAAGGTCATCTTGACCAGCCGGACTCAGCATTTCCGGTCGACCAAACAGGTAAGGGACGCGCTGTCCGGCCGCGTCGAGGGTGTGCGCACGGCGCTCGGCGAGCGGGTCGAGACCAGGCCGGAGAGCCGGGTCGTGGTGCTCGAGGAGTTCTCCGACGAGCAGATCGTCGAGTTTCTAACCAACCTGTACGAGGGCGACGCGGCACGGGCGCGAGCGCGGTTCGACCTGATCCGCGGCATCGGGAACCTGCTCGACCTCGCGCACAACCCGCGGATGCTCGGCTTCGTCGCGGACCTCGACGAGGAGCGACTGCGAGCGGCGCAGAACGAGGATGGCCAGATCAGCGCCGCCAGGCTCTACGAGAAGATCATCGACCGATGGCTCGACATAGAAGCTGAGCGGCACCGGCACAAGGCTGGCTTGCCCGCCATTACCAAAGAAGAGCGCCTTGCCGCGTGCACCGCGTTCGCGTTCCGGTTGTGGGGCTCCAAAGGCCCGACGATCGCGCTGCACGAACTGAGCGCCGAGGTCGCCGCCACGCTGACCGGGCTTGCGGAGCGTGGCTACAGCGAGGAGCAGGCGGCCCACTCGATCGCGTCCGGCAGTCTCCTCGTGCGGACGGACGACGGGGCGTTCACGTTCATCCATCAATCGATCATGGAATGGCTGGTCGCGAAGGCGGCCGCCGCGGAACTGGATGGCGGCCCAGCGCACAAGGTCCTCGGCACCAGACACGTGTCCCGCCTGATGGCGACGTTCTTCGTCGATCTCGTTGGGAATTCGCGTGCGCTGGAATGGGCGGGCACAGCACTCCAAGACCAGCACGCGTCTGAAGCCGCCAAGCAGAATGCCCTGGCGGTCATGGGTCGCGTGCCGGTGGCGCTGGCCGCTGATACAGCTATGGTGCAGCCGGAACAGCTGGACCTGGCGGGGGCCGACCTGCGCGGACAGGACCTTACTGGCCGCAACCTTTTCGGCGTGGACCTGCGCGGCGCGGACCTGCGCGGCATGCGACTGGACGACGTTAACTTGACCAGTAGCGACCTGACCGGTGCAGACTTGACCGGGGTCGTGATGACCGGGGGTTCGCTGCGCGGCGCCATCCTGACCGACAGCACGTGGGACCGCACCGCGATCCTGGGCACGGAAGGCCTCGGGATCGCTCCGGAACTGGCCGCCGCGGCGGTCGCCGGCCGGGATCCGGCTGAGGTCATGGTCGGTCCGTACGCTGGCATAGCCCGCTGCGTCGCCTTCTGCCCCGACGGAGCGCTGCTTGCCTACGGATCGGGCAACCTGCTGATACTCGCCGATGCCGGGAATCACAGGATTGTGCGGGTTCTGCGCGGCCATCGCGCGATGGTGACCCCGGTCGCGTTCTCCCCCGACGGCACCCTCATCGCCACCGCATCCGCGGACGGCACCGCGCGCATCTGGGATACCGGCAGCGCCACCCTCCGCACCACCCTGACCGAAGACGTCCCCGTCAGCGCGGTCGCGTTCTCCCCCGACGGCACCCTCATCGCCACCGCATCCGGGAACTACACCGCCTATATCTGGGACACCGCCACCGCCACCCTCCGCACCACTTTCACCGAACACGGCGGCTACCTGTCCGCCGTCGCGTTCTCCCCCGACGGCACCCTCATCGCCACCGCGTCCGGGGACAACAGCGCCCGTAGCTGGGACATCGCCACCGGCACCCTCCGCACCGCTTTCACCGGGCAGCGTCTGCACCTGAGGGTGGCCGCGTTCTCCTCCGACAGCACCCTCATCGCCACCGCGTCCGCAGACGGCACCGCCTGTATCTGGGACACCGCCACCGGCACCCTGCGCACCACCCTGGCCGCGGCCGCCAAGGTCAACTCGGTCGCGTTCTCCCCGGACGGCACCGTCATCGCCACCGCATCCGACGACTCCACCGCGCAGACCTGGTCCACCGCCACAGGCGCCCTCCGCACCACCTTCACCGGACACCGCGCCTATGTGGAGGCGGTCGCGTTCTCCCCCGACGGCACCATGCTGGCCACCGCGTCCGTGGACAACACCGCCCGTATCTGGGACACCGCCACCGGCACCCTCCGCGCCACCCTCGCCAAACACAAGGACTACGTGTTCGGGGTCGCGTTCTCCCCCGACGGCACCCTCATCGCCACCGCATCGAACGATTACACGGCCCGCATCTGGCGCGCTTCCACCGGCGCCCCGCGCACCACACTCACCGGCCACAGCGCCTGGGTGCGTGCGGTCGCGTTCTCCCCCGACGGCACCCTCATCGCCACCGCGTCACACGATCGCACGGCCCGCATCTGGAAGCTAGGCGCGAAGCGCTCCCTGTGGAACCGTCAACCGGAATCGGCCGTTCTCGCCGGACATGCCGGACCAGTCTGGGACGTCGCGTTCTCGCCGGACGGCAGCCTCCTGGCTACGGCGTCCGAAGACGGAACAGCCCGGGTCTGGGGCGCGAGCACCCACGCCACGCACGCCGTCCTTGACTACCACAACGGGCCGGTAACACGGGTCGCGTTCTCCCCCGATGGCGCCCTGCTCGCCACCGCGTCCGCGGACGGCGCCTCGCGCATCTGGGATACCGCGAGCGGAGCTCACGTCGCCACGCTGGTCGCGCTTCCCGGAGGCGGGTACATAACGTTGCTTCCGGATGGGCGGTACAAGGCGGACAGGGACCCTGCCCGTCGGGTCTGGTGGGCTATCAAGCTGTGCCGGTTCGAGGCCGGGCAGCTGGATCCGTATGTGCCCGGGCTGCGGAGGCTGGCGGCTGAAGAGCGGGTTAGTCCGGTGAGAGGCGCCACCTTACGTTCGGGATAAAAAGGACAGTTAGCGGTGATCGCCGTCGCCGCGCAGGGTGCCGCGGGCGGCGCGGTCGGCTAGCTTGGCGATGTTGCGAGCGGCCACGTCCTCTAGGCGGATGCCTAGCCGGGTGCAGAGTTCGGACAGGTACCAGAGGACGTCGCCGAGTTCCAGGGCGAGGGCGTCGCGGTCGGCGTCGGTGATGATGCCGCCCTTGTCGCGAAAGATCTTCTTGACCTTGCCCGCGACCTCGCCGGCCTCGTTGGCGAGGCCAAGGGTCGGGTAGACGATGGGGTGATCGACGGTGATCTCGCCGCCGGTGCGAGCCGCCGCCTGCTGGTAGGACGCGAAGTCCAGCGTGTCATCTGGGGTCACGGGTCCTAGTGTCGCCCGGCGATGCCGTCGAGTTCGGCCAGTTCCTCTTCGGGGATCGCGAGGGAGGCGGCGGCGATGTTCTCGCGGAGGTGGGTGCGGGAGGAGGTGCCGGGGATGAGCAGGATGTTCGGGGAGCGGTGGAGGAGCCACGCTAGCGCGAGGGACATCGGAGTGGTGCCGAGGCGTGCCGCGACGTGGTTGAGCGTGTCGGACTGGAGCGGGGAGAAGCCGCCTAGGGGGAAGTACGGGACGTAGGCGATGCCCTGCTTGTCGAGGGAATCGATGAGGTCGTCGTCGGCGCGGCTGGCGATGTTGTAGTGGTTCTGCACGCAGACGACGGGGGCGATGGACTGGGCTTCGGCGACTTGTTCGGCGTCGACGGTGCTGAGGCCCAGGTGCCTGATGAGGCCGTCGGTGCGGAGCTCGGCGAGCGCGGTGAACTGTTCGGCGATCGAGCCGGACACCGGCGTATGGCTATCATCGCCGCCGCCGACACGCAGGTTGACGACGTTCGAGCGCGTCGACGCCGAGGTTGCGGAGGTTGTCGTGGACCTGGGCGCGGAGTTGCTCCGGGGCGCGGGCGTGGAGCCAGGCGCCGTTGTCGTCGCGAGCCGCGCCGACCTTGGTGACGATGTGCAGGTCGGCCGGGTAGGGATACAGGGCCTCCCTGATGAGCTGGTTGGTGATGTGGGGGCCGTAGAAATCGGCGGTGTCGATGTGGTCGACGAGGTTTACGGCCTCGCGGAGCACCGCGATCGCTTCGTCGCGATCCTTGGGCGGGCCGAAGACGCCGGGGCCGGCCAGCCGCATCGCGCCGTACCCCATGCGCGCGACCGTCACGTCCTCGGCCATCGTGAACGTGCCGCCGGGATGCGTTGTGGCTGTCATGCGGTTCCTTTCGTCGTTCGCTGTCCCCAGACTGCCCGCGGCGGCTCGTTCTAGGCAGAGTCCCGCCGATCCTGGGAGTGACAGGGACAGGCGCGGGCTTTTGGCGACGACGGCGCGGGCCTTTGCCGGCGGCTGGCGTTGGTCGGTTGCGCAATCGACCACACTAGGGCAACGTCCGAAACAAGGTGATTCTCGGCGGTGACGGAAGGGACGCGGGTTGCCTGCCGTTCCCGCCTGCATCACAGGCCGCGGCCGGTATGAGCCGCTTCCGCAAGATAGTGGATCATAGGGCACACCATGGTGTACCTAATGATCCACTCTCTTGTCCGGACAGCATTCAATGCCCGCATTATCCGAATTGTCCGAAGTCCGCGGGTCATCGTGCGGCGTGTGCGAGCGCTGCCGGGCGGCAGAGCCGGGGAATCAAGCGCCGCCATCGTGGCCTGCTGATCTGATGGCGATCTCCGGTGCCATGGCGCGCGAAATTGCGATCAGAGCCCGGCGGATACGCGGGGAACGGGGCTTCGCGATCGGCCTGCTGGTTTCGCGGCCCCGGGCGTCCGCGGGAGCGCGTTTTATTCGTTCGCGGTCGCGGGTGGGGCGTGCCACCCTGGCAGCATGCTCAGCCAGGCCGAGATCGACTCGTTCGTCACCGACGGATTCGTCGCCGTCCGGGGCGCCGTGCCCGGCGCCGTGCTGCGGGCGTGCCAGGAAGAGATCTGGTCCGCGCTCGGTGAGCGCGGTGTGCTGCGCGACGATCCGTCCACATGGCGCGATCCGGTGGTGCGCGTCCCCTGCCCAGAAAGCCCGGCGTTCGCCGCCGCTGGCACCCAGCCGGTCCTGTGGGAGGCGTTCGACCAGCTGATCGGCGAAGACCGGTGGTGGCGCAGGCGCGGCGTCGGCGGCACGGTCCCGGCGCGGTTCCCCAGCCAGGCCGATCCCGGCGACGCCGGATGGCACATCGAGGCCAGCTTCGACAAAGGCGGGGACTGGTGGGTGAATTACCGGTCCCGCGGGCGCGGGCTGCTGGCGCTCTACTTGTTCAGCGACGTGGACGACGACAGCGCGCCAACCCGGGTGCGACCCGGCTCACACCGGGATGCCGCGCGTGTTCTGGAGCCCGCCGGCGATGAAGGCATGCCGTTCCCGCAGGCGGCGCACCTGGCGGCGGAGGCCAGTGCGGGCCGGCCGACGGCGCTGGTCACCGGCCGGGCCGGGGACGTCTTCCTCTGCCATCCGTTCCTCGTGCACGCCGCGTCATGGCCGCATACGGGGCGGCACCCGAGGCTCATCGCGCAGCCCGGCGTGGGCCTGCATGACGCGTTTCCCCTGGTCCCGCCCCTGAGTCCGGTCGAACTCGCGATCACCGCGGTCGCCTGAGCCGCCCGGCCGTCAGCCGGGAAGCTCCCTTCCGCCGCTGGCACGCCAGTCGGCGACGCGCACGAGCGTTTCCAGGTAGGCGAGGACGAACGGGCCGTACCGGTCGCGCAGGCCGAGGACCGCGCGGGTCCAGGAGCGGTCGCCGTCGGGTTCGAACTGGCCCAGGTCCACGGTGAGCGTCGTGGCGGCCTGCCCGAGCATCGCGGGAACGTCGCTGCGTGCGCCCTGCTCCAGTCCGAGGATCTTCCTCGCGGAGGCCCCGCCGCGCGCCTCGCCGCGCGCCCCGTCGCGCGCCTCGCCGCGCGCCTCGCCTGGGGCAGGCCCGGCCGGGTCATCGCGGACCTGGACGCGCAGCCTGCCGTGGTGGGCGAGCACCAGGTAGCGGGCGAGATCGGGATCCGGCGCGCCGGCGAGCAGGCCGCGCAGCGGGCCGTCGATCAGCAGCAGCGAGGCCAGCTCATGGCGGAAGGAGACTCCCCCGGCGAACTCCAGCCTGCCTTCCCTGCCCCCCGACTTGGCCCACGGCCGGCCTGGCCGCGATGACGTCCTTCTCCTCGTCAGCGGCTAGCGAGCACAGCGCGTCCTGCCAGATCTCGTGTGCCTTGCCGACGTCGTGCAGGTAACCCGCGATCACCGCGCTGCGGCCCGCACCGGGCGGTAGATCGGGCGCGAGCACTTTCACCAGGGCTGCGGCCTGGTCGCGCACCTCCGCGCTGTGCTGGTCCATGGACATCCATGGCCGCTGTGCCACGCTCGCGGAATCGTCCTGGCAGGCGTCGCCGGCGGCGATCTCCGCCGCCGTCCTGAGCCTGGGGCTATCCGGCACCGGCCCGCGTGCCGGCAGGTCGAGCCCGGTCTCCGGATCGTATCCGCCGTCAGCGGCGCTGATCAGCAGGACCTCACCGCGCCGCGGCGCCGGCTGGCCGACGGCGCCGATCGCGGTCCACCGGGCCAGCATCTGGTCGAACCGCCAGACGCGCCGGTCTCTTGTCGCGAGAGCGGGGATGTCGCCGATGGGGACACGGCAGCGGTATTCGGCCGGCGGCGCCTTGATCTCGGGATCGGGCGCCCCGTCGTCGCACGGTGTCCAGGCCGCCCACGCGACCTCCGCGTCCAGGTCCCCGGCGTCCCAGACGTACGGCGCGATGTCCGCGTCGTCGCCGCTCAGGTTCGGCGCGGTATCGAACAGGCCGGCGAAGTCGTCGCCGCGGACCACGGCCGCCCGCGGCGGTGTCACGTAGACGTCACGGGCGGACAGGTCCTCGGCGGTGACAGCTCGCCCTTCGAGCGCCGCCAGCTGGGCGCACGACGCGGCCACGTCACGCCGCTCGTACGGTTGCGCGGGCCCGCGCGGTGACGCCTGCGCGGGCGGAACCCACCAGACCCGCGCGTCCGGGACGAGGCCGGTCCGGTTGCAGCGGCCCGCTCGCAGGACGACAGACGGCCACGGCGACGCCTCTGTGATGAGCACCGCGGCGTTCAGGTCGATCCCGGCCTCGACTACCGGTGTCGCGACCACGATCCGGTCTCCGGGATGTTCGGTCACGGCCGCCATCAGCGCGGCGCGCTCGATGCCCCGGAACCGCGAGTGCAGCAGCGTGCACGCATACGGTCCGCCGCGCAGCGACCGGTAGACCGATTGGGCGGCCGGGACCGTGTTGAGCACGACGAGCGTGAGCGTCCCCGGCCGGTGCAGGTCCCGTGCCGCGGCGGCGATCGCCGCGTAATCCCCGGGTTCGGCGTTCAGCCGGCCGAACACGCGCTTCGCCGTTAGCCGTGCCGCCAGCTCGCCCGCGCGGTCGCCGGGCTGGATCTCGACGAGCGCGATGTCCTCCGGCCCCCCTCGCGGAACCGTCGCGGACAAGCAGGTCAGCCCGAACGGCTCGGCGGTGCGGAACCTCCCGGCGAATCCGGCGATCCGCCGCAGGGTAGCCGTCGATTCCGGGGACAACTCACTTTCGTCGATGATCCAGTGCGCTCCATTGGTCACGAGCGCGAAGTCGATCGGGTACATGACCCGGCCGATCCCGTACCCGCGGTTGAGTGACTTGCTGACCAGGGAGTCCGCCGTGCCGACAAGGATGGCGGGCTTGTGCATGTCCTCGCGCCAGTCACCCGTCGACTCCTCGCGGCCGCCGGCCGCGACGTGCAACGCGACTTCTTCGGTGAGTCCGAGGTTCGCCAGCCACGCGCGGACCTGGCCGGACACCTGTTCTGCGAGGCTGTGCTGCGGCAGGGCGTAAACCAGCCGCCGCGGCGTTCCGGCGGGATCCGGCCCGTGCAGCCGCCGCCACAGCCACGCCAGGATCACCGCGGTCTTCCCGGTCCCGGCCGGAGCCGTCACCAGTGACGGCAGTCCGTCCCGTGCTATCCGCGCTTGATAGCCGTACGGCCGGTGACCGGTCGCCAGCTCGAAGAACGTCCCGAAGTCTCGCATCCCATTCCTGAACATACGATGTAGTTCGGCGGGCCGCCGGATGTACGCTCTTAGCCACGGGCAAACGCCGCCGCCGCGAGCTTGCGCCCGGCCTCGCGGTCGAGTTCGACGGGCATGCTGGGAGCGGCGGGTGGAAGCGACCGAGATCCTGAAGGCGCTGTTCACACCCGATGCGGCCAGCGATCCGTACCCGTGCTACGCAGACCTGCACGCAAGTGGTGAGTCCTGCCACCCGTCGCCGTGGTCCTCGGTCTTCGTGAACGGCTATGCCGCCATCGAATCGGTCCTGCGCGACCCCGTCTTCGAGATGCAAGGCTCCACCGGTCTCGACGAGAGCTTCCCCGAGTGGCGCGAGCATCCGTCGATGAGCAAGAGCTCGGTCCTCGACCTCAACGGGGCCGAGCACACCCGGGTCAGGGGCCTGATGTCGCGGGCGTTCAGCCACCGCCGGGTAGCAGGCCTGGCGCCGGCGATCGCCGCGACCACGGCCGGCCTCCTCGACGACATGGCTGACCGCGGCGCTGGCGGCGAGCCGGTGGATTTCATGCGGCACTTCGCGTACCCGCTGCCGGTCATGGTGATCTGTGACCTGATCGGGATACCGCAAGCCGACCGGGAGACGTTCCGGCCGCTTGCCGCCGACCTGGTCACCGGGCTGCTGGGCGAGCGGCGGAAGGCGGAGGACGCGCTGGCGGTAGCCGACGCGGCGACCGTGCGGCTCAACGACTACTTCGCTGCCCTCGCCGAGGACCGCCGCCAGCGTCCCCGCGACGATCTGATCAGCGTCCTGGTGCAAGTCCACGACGCGGGCGACGGCCGCCTGAGCAACGCTGAGTTGCTGGGCAACCTGAACATCCTGCTGCTGGCGGGCTTCCTGACCACGACCAATCTGCTCGGGAACGGCCTGGCGATCATGCTCGGCGACCCGGCCACCGCCACCGCGATGCGGCAGGCCGAGCTAGCGGCCGTCGACTTCGTCGAGGAAACGCTGCGTTTCGAGGCCCCCATTCAGATGACAGTCCGGCGCGCCGCGGCGCAGGCCGAGATCGGCGGGCTGCCTGTCAGCCCAGGCACCCAGGTGGTCATGCTGATCGGCGCCGGCAACCGGGACCCGCGCCGGTTCGAGGACCCGGACCGCTTCGACCCGCGCCGGCCCGACGCCGGTGCCCTCAGCTTCGGCGGCGGCCCGCATTTCTGCCTGGGTGCGGCGCTGGCCCGGCTGGAGGCTACGATCGCGTTCGACGCGCTGCTCGCGCGATTCCCGGACATCGCGCCAGCGGGTGAGCTGCGACGGGTACCCGGCCCGGCCTTCCGCGGCTTCGAGTTCCTGCCGGTGCGCGTCGGCGGCAGTGGCTTCCGTGCTGGCTCGTCAAGGGATTCTTCAGGGGGCTCTCCTGAAGGGGGCTCTCCTAACACGCCCACGGCAACTCCCTTATTATCTTGATGTCAAGCTAAATGGAGGGAGCGGCGCGGTGATCCACCATGTGCAGCTGGCCTGCCCGCCGGGCACCGAGCCGGCGCTCCGCGAGTTCTACGGCGGCGTCCTCGGACTGGCCGAGCTGCCGAAACCGCCGGTGCTCGCCGCGCGCGGCGGATGCTGGTTCGGCGGCCACGGGATTGAGCTCCATCTTGGCGTGGAGGAGGATTTCCGGCCCGCCCGCAAGGCGCATCCCGGCCTGCTCGTGGCCGGTCTGGACGCCTGGGCGGACCGGCTCCGCTACGCGGGGTACCCGGTGGCATTCGACGACGATTTCCCTGGCATGCGCCGCTTCTACACCGAGGACCCTAACGGGAACCGCCTCGAGTTCCTCGAGCCCATCCGGCTCTGATTCCCGCTGAAACCGCCTGCCCCTGCCGCGCGTCAGCATTCGATCACGTTGACGGCGAGGCCGCCGCGGGCGGTTTCCTTGTATTTGATCTTCATGTCGGCGCCGGTCTCCCGCATGGTCTTGATTACCTTGTCCAGGGAGACGACGTGGCTGCCGTCGCCGTGCAGGGCCATCCGGGCCGCGTTGATCGCTTTCACCGAGGCCATCGCGTTGCGCTCGATGCACGGGATCTGGACCAGCCCGCCGACCGGGTCGCAGGTCAGGCCGAGGTTGTGTTCCATGGCGATCTCCGCGGCGTTTTCACCTGGGCAGCGGTACCGCCGAGCACCTCGGCGAGCCCGCCGGCGGCCATTGAGCAGGCCGACCCCACCTCGCCTGTCAGCCGACCTCGGCACCGCGTCGGCGCACCTTCAGCTCCCGTTCGGATGGTAGGGCAGCGCGCGGCGCCGGTGCAGCACCAGGTCCCGAGCCGGGTCGGAGTCGATCTGGTGCCGGCCGGCCAGGTGCGGCCGCCGCTCGGCGCGGATCCGCGCGGACCCGGACCGCCCGATCCAGCAGCCCGTCGGCGGCGAGCCCGGCCGCGAACGTCCGGGCCGCCCGCATCGGGCCGACGGTGTGCGAGCTCGACGGGCCGATCCCGACCTTGAACATGTCGAACACGCTGAGCGTCACGAGGTGCTCCCCGGGGTGCGGCGGCGTCGCGCGCCGCGATGCGGTACTCGAGGGAAGCGTAGAGCAGCCAGCCGGCCAGGCAGCGCGCGAACACGTCATTGACGGAGTCGGAACGACACCAGAAGATCATTCAGTAAAAAGGGAGGATCACATGGAAGCGAGTCCGCCGGGCGCTCCCGGCCTCAAGCCCTCGCTGTCGGTGTGGGCGGCGGTCGGCCTGTCGGTCGCGCTGATGGCGCCGAGCATGGCCGCGAACATCAACCCGCAGGCCAGCGCCACCACCGCGGGACGGGCCGTGCCGCTGACCTTCCTCATCGCGGCCATCGGCGTGCTGCTAGTGGCTTACTGCTTCGTCCGGCTGACCCAGTACTTCCACCATGCCGGCTCGGCCTACGCGTTCGTCGGCGCGACGCTCGGGCCGCGGGCCGGGGTGGTCGCGGGCTGGGGGCTGCTCGGCACCTACACGTTCTACGCCGTGGTCACCTCGGCCGCGGCCGGCATCTTCGGCACCGCGTTCTTGCAGGCCGTCGGCATCTGGCCGCACCCGCCGTCGTGGGCGCCGTTCGTCCTGCTCGCGCTGGCGCTGGCCCTGGCCCTGCTCCTCGCGGTCATGCCCGCCCGGCGCGGCGCGACCGTGCTGCTGTCGGTGGAGGGCAGCACGGTCGCGCTGATCCTGGTCGTTACCGCGGTGGTGCTGGTCCGGCTGCTGGCCGGGAACGCGCCCGGGCACCAGCACTTCACCTGGAGCGTGTTCGCCGTGACGCCGGGGACCAGCTTCTCCGCGCTGTTCCTTGGCGTGGTGTTCGGCTTCCTGTCGTTCGCCGGGTTCGAGGCCGCGGCCACCCTGGGCGAGGAGACCAAGCGGCCGACCCGGGACATCCCGCGGGCCATCCTGGGCGTGGCCATCTTCGGCGGCGTGTACTTCACCGTCGTCACCGCGGTCGAGATGATGGGCTTCGGCACCGACAAGGCCGGCGTGGCCGCGTTCACCAATTCCCCGTCGCTGCTGGGCGACCTGGGCTCCTCCTACGTCGGCCACTGGGTCGGCGACGTGATCACGCTGGGGACGACGATCAGCGCGTTCGGCTGCTGCCTGGCCTCGACGGTCGGGGCGGCCCGGCTGCTCTACGCGCTGTCCCGGGACACCGCCGGCCCGCGCGGCCTGGGCGGCGGCTCACGCTGGGGCACCCCCGCCTGGGCCACGCTCGCTGTCACCGGCCTGGCTGCGCTGATCGTGATCATCTACACCGCGGCCTGCCACGCCACCGCCTTCAACGCGTTCCTGTGGTCCGGCACGATCGGCACGCTGATACTGCTCGTCGTCTACGTGCTGGCCACGCTGGGCTGCGTGGTGCTGGTGTTCATCCGGCGCAAGCTGCCGGTGCCGACGTGGCAGATCGTGGTGCCGATCGCGGCCATCATCGTGCTCGGCTACACGCTGTACCGCAACGTGATCCCGTACCCGACAGGCGCGGCCGCGTGGTTCCCTGTGGTGTCGGGCGGCTGGCTGCTAGCGGCGGTCATCGCGGTGATCGCGGCGCCCGGCACGGCCCGCAAACTCGGCCGGGCGCTGGCCGCCCGCGAGGGCATCGCGCCGCCCGGCGCGGAGGCGCCCGCCGGGAAGCCCGCCGCCACCGGCCTGGCGACGGCGGGAGAAACGGCGGGAGAAGAGGCCTCTTAGTGAGGAGCTAACCCACCGCGTCGCCGAAACACGCCGCGGCCGACGAGCAGAACCAACGCGAGCACGGACAGTCCGGCGCACACCCAGAACACGTCGCGGAAGCCAAGCGCGGCGGCGGTCACGCCTGTGACGGCTCCGGCGATCAGGCCGGCGGTCGTATACGCGGTGCTGTACAGCGCGGACGACGTGCCCGCCCCGCCCGGGACCTCATCCTGGACCATGATCATCGGGATGCTCAGCGCTACCGCCGTCCAGGCCGCGTTCGGTATCTGCAGCACGAGCAGGACGGGCGCCGACCTGACCAGTGTCAGCAGGCAGCAGAAGAGGGCGGCACCGCCCGCGGCGGCGATCACCAGCCGCCGCTTGCCGAGCCGGTCAGCGAACCGGCCGGCGAGGAGCATGACGGGTATCTCGAGCCCTGCCGAGAGCCCGGCCATCCAGCCGACAAGCGAGCTGCTCAGGTGCAGGTCTTTGGTGACGTACAGCGCGATGTCGATGCCGTACACCTGGTTGACCACGCCGAACAAGACGATCGCGGCCAGCAGCGCGTAGGTGCGCCGCTCCAGGCCCCGCAGCGGACCGAGCAGGCGTTTGCCAAGACGCCGCTCGGCGGCGGTCGCGGCCCGCGGAGTCCCGGCGGGAATGCGCGGCAGGCCCCAGCGGCCAAGCACCGCCACGATGAGGAAAAGCCCCGCCGCGGTCAGGTACAGCGGCCGGAAACCGTAGCGGGTCAGCAAGTAGAACCCGAACGGCGGCCCGATTACCCAGGCCGCGGAGAAGACCGACCGTATCGCGGACGTGAACGCGGTCGCCGCCCGCTCGCGCGCCTCGGCGTGCTCCCTGGCGTAGGCGAACAGCTGTGAGAAGGCCACGCCGCCGAGGTTGAGCAGCACCGCTCCCGCCAGGAACGCCGCCACGTAGCCGTGCAGCAGCGCGAAGCAGGCCGCGCCCAGCGCCGCGGCCAGTCCGGCGAGGGCGAGCGCGAGGCGCCGGTCGCGCATGCGGTCGGACGCCCGGCCCGCCGCCAGGGTGACGACGATCCCGATCGCCCCGCGCCCGGTGAAGAACAGGCCGATCGCCAGCGCGCCCGTGTGGACCGCATCGGCGAGATACAGGCTCGCGGTGGTGCTGATGATCGACAGCGAGGCCCCGTACGCGCCCACCGCTCCCGCCAGCGCGACGACCCCCGCGGCCTTCGTGGGCGGCCTCGCCGCGATTGACGCGTTCTCGAGGCTGGCCGTCACCCCCGCAAGCCTATGCGCGCCCGGCCCGACCGGCCGCTGTCACAGGTCGAGATAAAGAGCATTATCCCGAACGGAAGCGGGCTATCCCCCAAGCGCCAACCCTCCTCCGGCGACGCGGCAGAGCCTCGCATCTTTGCCGCGCGCGAATACCCAGCCGGGTATTCAGCGGGCTTTTTGATACCCCCCGCCGCTTCGGGCGACGGGGGGTCGGTGCAAGCTGCCTCGCCGCCGGCTGATGGTCCCGGCCCGGCGGGCGGTAAGCCTCTGCCGGCCCGCATCGCAGCGAGCAAGCTGAGAGATAGGGCCGCGGAAAGGAGTCATGATGACCGGACGGATCGTTGTGGGCGTCGACGGGTCGGACTCGTCCAAGGCGGCGCTGCGCTGGGCGCTCAACCAGGCCAAGCTGACCGGCGGCTCCGTGGACGCGGTGACCGCGTGGTACTACCCGCCCATGTACGGCTGGGCACCGGTCGCCGACCGGATGCCTGACCTTGAAGGGGACGCGAAGATGGCCCTCACCAAGGCGCTGGCCGAGGTGAGCGGCCTGGAGCCCGAGGTCCCGGTCCGCCCGCTCGTGGCCGAGGGGCATGCCGCGGAGGTCCTGCTGCGCGTCGCCAAGGGAGCAGACCTGCTCGTTGTGGGCAGCCGCGGGCACGGCGGGTTCACCTCGGCGATGCTGGGGTCGGTCAGCATGTACTGCGTGCTGCACGCGCACTGCCCGGTCTTGGTCCTGCGGGACGGGCATGAAGGAACGTAGCCCCGTGACCGCGGGACTTACGAC
This sequence comes from uncultured Actinomycetota bacterium, assembly GCA_963771985.1. GTDB lineage: Bacteria > Actinomycetota > Actinomycetes > Streptosporangiales > Streptosporangiaceae > Trebonia. The sequence goes on from CAVYVO010000021.1 coordinate 23,757, forward strand.
CCTGCTGACGTCACCCGGTTGCCACGATGCTCTTGTCATGAATACGTGGTTCACTCGCCGCACGACCGCCGCCACCGGCAGCGGGCCGGATGACAGGCTGCCGGGGCGGGCGAACCCCCTCGCGGCAGCCGATCGGGCCTGCTGCTGCCCGGCCAGGCCAATGGTCACCGTTATCATGCCGCCGGCGCCAGGCCGCCCACACCGGGTGGAGCTGCTGCTCTGCGGCCACCACTACCGAGTCAGCGAAGCCGCCTTGCAGGCGTCCGGCGCCAGCGTCTACGACCAGACGGGGGCGCTGGTGCTGGGCGGGATCCCCAGGCAGCGAGAAGCTCTCCATGAGACCGACGGTGTCCGTGGGAGACACCGGGCCACGCCGGTGCCCGCACCGAGAGACGCCGCTCGCCGCCACCGCGACATCGACCTGGGCCAATAGCGCGGGTGAGCGGCCCGACGGGGCGGGCGTGCCCGCGGCGTGGCCCGTGCCGCGCGGACGCCCGTCCGTCGCCCCCTCGTCCGCTGTACCCATGTGCGGTGACGCCGCGCCGCCCGCGGATCGCGGTCAGCATGCCTTCCCCGGACAGTCCGGCCGCCGCGGAGTGACGCGAAGCGTCTTGGCACGATGGTTCAGCCACCGCCAGCCTACGAGGTAGCCGCGCCGTTTCCGGCAGGATTCAGCAAGTTCCCGCATTATTCTGGCGCGGGAGCCGGCGAACGACTCCGGCGGCGGGCGTGACGAAGCTGGTACCGGACTCAGAGGGAACGCATAGCTGAACGCGACGATCGGCACTCAAGCCCCCCATATTCTGATGCCCATGCTGCAGAAGGCGCTTGACCTCGTCCATCTGGACTTCGCTCCCCACCATCAGCAGCCGTCTACCGGACGGGTGTTGCTGGCGGCGGTCGTATCGGTCCTCGGCTCCCTCTTCGCCGACGCCCTCCTCGTCGTGCTCGCCCAGGCCCTCTGGCCCAGCACCAAGGGGTACGCGCATTTCCAGTTCGCCGACTACAGCAAGCTGACCATCATCGGCGTGCTCATCGCGTGCGTCGCCTGGCCGGTCACCACCCGGATCACCTCGCAGCCACGGTGGATGTTCTTCCGGATGGCGATCCTCGTCACGCTGGTGCTCTGGCTGCCCGACGTGTACATCCTGATGCAGGGCCAGCCGGCGAAGGCGGTCGGCACGCTGTTCGTCATGCACCTGGCGATCGCGCTGGTCACCTACAACGCCCTCGTGCACCTCGCGCCGGTCCGCCCGCTGCGCCACACAAGTCACCGGGCGCCGCAGCGCGCCGCGCGGTGACGTAGACTAAACAAAGCTTAAGGTCGCTCGGTGAGCGAGTCGGTTTCCACGGACGTGGCGCCATAGTCACCGTGACCATCAGGGTCGCCGTGACCACCTGATTAGACGCGACCGCCCTAGTCTCTGGAGACGATCCTTTTGACCGCCATGCCCGCGGAGAATACTGGCACGTTCGCGCGCGATGTCACCTTCGCTTCCCTCGGGGTGCCCGCCCCGCTGGTCGCCGTGCTCGACGACACCGGGATCACGACGCCGTTCCCGATCCAGGCGGCGGCCCTGCCCGACGCGCTGGCCGGCCGCGACATCCTCGGACGGGCCAAGACCGGGTCCGGCAAGACGCTGGGCTTCTCGCTGCCGCTGGTTGCCCGGCTGGCCGGGGGCCGCACCGCGCCCGGCCGCCCGCGCGGGCTGGTCCTGGTGCCGACGCGGGAGCTCGCGACCCAGGTGCAGGCGGTGCTGAAGCCGCTCGCGCGGGCCATGGGACTGTGGGTCGCGACCATCTACGGCGGTGTCTCGCAGCGCCCGCAGGTGGCGGCGCTGGGCCGCCGGACCGACATCGTCGTCGCCTGCCCGGGCCGTCTCGCCGACCTGATCGGGCAGGGACACTGCGACCTCGGCGACGTCGAGGTCACGGTCATCGACGAGGCCGACCAGATGGCCGACCTGGGATTCCTCCCCATCGTCCGACGGCTGCTCGAGGCGACGCCCGCGGACGGGCAGCGGCTGCTGTTCTCCGCCACGCTGGACAGCGCGATCGACGTGCTCGCCCGCCGTTTCCTCACCGACCCGGCGCACCACTCGGTGGACGAGCACTCCTCCCCCGCCGAGATCGAGCACCATGTGATCACGATCAACCCGGCGCACCGGCTCGAGGTCATCGCCACGCTGGCCGGCGGCGACAAGCGATCGCTCGTCTTCACCCGGACCAAGCACGGCGCGGAGCGGCTCGCCCGCCAGCTGACCGCCGCCGGGATCCCCGCCGCCGAACTGCACGGCAACCTCGCTCAGGGGGCCAGGTCGCGTAACCTCGCCGCGTTCGGTTCCGGTGCGGTGCGCGTGATGGTCGCCACCGACATCGCCGCCCGCGGCATCCACGTGGACGGCGTTGACCTGGTGATCCACGCCGATCCGCCTGCCGAGCACAAGGCGTACGTGCACCGCTCGGGCCGCACCGCGCGCGGCGGGGCCGACGGCGTCGTGGTCACCATGCAGACGCCGGCGCAGGCCCGCGAGGTGACCAGCATGATGCGCAAGGCGGGCGTGACGCCGCACACGGCCACGGCCGATCCGGACTCAGGTCTGCTACGCGAGATCGCGGGGCCGCCGACGCCACGGATCGCCCTGGTGAAGGCTGGGGCAGGCGAGCCGCGCCGCAAGCCGCGGCCCGAGGGAGCGGACCGCGGCGAGCGCGGTCAGCATGCCGAGCGCGGTCAGCGGACCGAGCGGGCCGGGGCAGCCGGCCGCCGCGCGGCCGCGGGCGCCCGGGTGAGACGGGTGGACGGCGGGGAGGCTCAGGCGTTCGTTCCGGATACTCGGCAGGCCGGGGCGCGGCGGGCAAGCGCCGCGGCGCGGGGCAGGGAAGACATGTCTGACATAGGCTGCGGTCAGAGGTCTTGACAGCCGGGAAGTTTCCGGGACGAGGTTGCCGACCCTCGTCGCGGGATGCGGTAGATTGACTTCAGCTGTCGTCGGACTTCGCGACCTTAAAAATATCCGTGAGTTTACTGACGGACGATTTCAGGTCGACGCACATGTTAGGTATACGGTGCGTATCCCGCAGCAGATCCGCGTACCGTGCGCGGATCACAGAATCATCTCGAAGGACACATAGCAAAATGGCTCAGGGGACCGTAAAGTGGTTCAACCCGGACAAGGGCTTTGGTTTCATTGCCCCCGATGACGGTAGCGCGGACGTCTTTGTCCACTTTTCCGCGATCGAGTCGTCCGGGTACCGCACGCTCGAGGAAAACCAGAAGGTCGAGTACAACGTGACCCAGGGGCCGAAGGGTCCGCAGGCCGCGCAGGTACGCGCGCTCTGACAACCCCCTCCAGCGCAGGCAGCGGGTGGCGGTCCATCACCGTTCAGGATGTTCCGCCACCGCTGTCGTGCCGGCGGTACGGCTTATCGGGCGGGCCGATTTCTGATTGCATACGCGTTTGCGATAAGCGTTTCAGCATATGCCACTTGAACAGATCGCAAAGATTTGCGCGGGCGGCGGAATTCACCGGAAGACCCCGCGAGCACCCCACCCGGGCCACCGCGCCCAATGGCCTTGCCTTAAGTGATCATGTGCGGGCTGAGCAGGTGAAACTCGATTTTCCGGGTGACGTTGGTGACGCTGGGCTGGCCGGGCTTGCGGGCGGGGAAGTCGCCGGATTTCTTGGTCTTGCGGGGGCTGGCCCGGTCCGGCCGGTCGCGGACGAAGGTGGCGGGGGCGAGGATCTTCAGCAGGAACGTGGCGAGCGCGAGATCGGCCTGCTCAGGGGGAAAAAGCCGCGACGGTGTTGGTCGCGGCGGCCAGGGCGTGCGGGAAGCTGATCGTGTCCGGGGGCACGCCCGCGGCCGCCGCCCCGATCCCGATGATCTTGCATGTCGCCTGGTAGACGGCAAAAAGTGCCCACATTTCCTGCTCGACGCCGGCGGGGTCCTTGCTGCGAAGGACCGGCTGCCCGTCACCCATGTCCGTCTTGTGGTGGCCGATGACGGTCTCGCAGCCCCAGCGCAAGGGGTAAGCACAGGCTAGGTCCAGCGCCGGGTATTCCCCGGGATCCAGCAGGTTGGTGACAAGGCAGAACACCTCCGAGGGCTCTTCCTTGCCGTCTTCGGGGATGGTGTGCACGGTGTACTCGATGACCCGGACGGTCAGCGGCGGGCCGTCTTTCTTGCGGGGCGGCGTCAGTTCCGCCAGATAGGTGCCGTCGGCCAGGACTTTCACCGGCTTGAGGGTGAAAGACGCCGAGGCGCGCCACAGGATGTGCGCCCCGGTGGCCAGGAACTCCCGGGCCAGCGCCCAGGACAGGAACTTGCGGTCCGCCAGCACCAGCATCCCCGGGCCGAAGCAGCCCTGCTCCAGCAGGTCGCGGGCCAGGGCCTGCTCGCTGTCCCGGTACGGGCCCAGGGATGCGCCCAGCAGGCTCCCGGTCCCGGACTCGGCCGCCGCCAGCCACCGCACCTGCGCGAACGCCCCGTCACGGGTCTGGTTGGACGGACGGCCGAAGTGCTCATCGTTCGGCGGGCTGTCCGGCACGTCCGACGTTGACCCGTCCATGGAGACGACCCGCAGCCCGCAGCAGAACACCCCCGGCGTCCCCTCGTCCCCGATCGGCCCCGCGACCTGCTCGAACAGGAACCGGACCGGTGCCGGGCCGAGCTTGCCGCGGCCCCGCGACAGCGAGGAGATGTTCGGCTGCCGCCACCGCCGCCCGTCCCCGGCACCGACCCAGCCGCCCGGGTCCAGCTGCTGCCCGGCCAGCAGGTCAGCAGCGCGCCGCTGGTGGTACAGCCCGTCCGCCAGCTTGGTCATCACCTGCCCGTATCCGCAGTTCCGGCCGCGGAACAGCCACAGCGCCAGCACGAAATACACCATCAGCCGCGCCGGCAGCAGCCGGCGCTGCTGCTCCCGCGCCCCGGCATCCTCCACTGCGGCGTCCACCAGCTCCGGTGTGAAGACCCTGGTCAGTACCCCGACCGAGATCCGGTCCGGCAGCCAGCCGTCCGGGGAGATCCCCTCAGAACCATCATGTGCCACGAAACGGTAACGATACCAGACAAAGTCTTAACGCAAGGCCATTGGGCCACCGCGCCCGGCACTCGAACGGGTATTTGACAGATACGATAGCATGTTCGCATGAGCGTTGCCGTGCAGGAATCGCTGCTCGACTTGGGCGACGAGCCCGTGCCGGGCGCGGTGCGGCCGGAGCGCGTCCAGCTAACCCGCGGCGCCTGGGTTGACGTCCAGCGCGGCTGGCTGGCGGGATCGGCGGCCTTGTTCGGACGGCTGGCGGAGCGGGTGCCGTGGCGGGCGGAGCGGCGGCAGATGTACGACCGCACCGTGGACGTGCCGCGGCTGCAGTGTTTCTACCGGGAGGACACGGACCTGCCCGATCCCTCCCTTGTGGCGTGCCGCGACGCGCTGAGCAGGCACTACGGACCTGAGCTCGGCGAGCCGTTCCTGACGGCGGGACTGTGCCTGTACCGGGACGGGCGCGACAGCGTCGCCTGGCACGGCGACACTGGGGGTCCGGGGGCTGGCCCCCGGGGAAGCAGAGCTGGGCGTGGCGGCACCGAGGACACGATGGTCGCGATCCTGTCGCTCGGCGCCGCGCGCCCGCTGCTGCTCCGGCCGCGCGGCGGTGGCAGCGGCGGTACTCTGCGCTACAGCCTCGGCCACGGCGACCTGCTCGTCATGGGCGGCAGCTGTCAGCGGACCTGGGAGCACGCGGTGCCGAAGTCGGCGCGCCCCACGGGTCCGCGGATCAGCGTCCAGTTCCGCCCGCGCGGCGTGCGCTAAGGCCGCCGCCTGGCGGCGCGCTACCCGAGCCTGGTGCCGACGAACGCCGCCAGGTCTGCGAGCCGGCACGCGTAGCCCCACTCGTTGTCGTACCAGCCGAACACCTTGACCAGGTGCCCCGACGCCGCGGTCAGCTCCGAGTCGAAGACGCAGGAGGCCTTGTCCCCGATGATGTCGCGCGACACCAGCGCGTCGGTGCTGTAGCGGAGCACCCCGGCCATCCGTCCTGTCGCGGCCCGGCGGAAGACCTCGTTGACCTCCTCCGCGGTCACCGGCACGGCGAGTTCGGCGGCGAGGTCGGTCAGCGAGGCGTCGTCGACCGGGACCCGCAGCGCGACGCCGTCCAGCCGCCCCTTCAGCGAAGGGATCACCTCACCGGTGGCCCGCGCCGCTCCGGTGGAGGTCGGGACGATGTTCACCGCCGCCGACCGGGCGCGCCGCAGATCCTTGTGCGGGCCGTCGAGGAGCATCTGGTCGCCGGTGTAGGCGTGAATGGTGGTCATGAACCCGCGCTCGATGCCGAACGCGTCGTGCAGCACCTTCGCCATCGGTGCCACGCAGTTCGTGGTGCAGGACGCGTTGGAGATGATCTCCTGGCGGACAGGGTCATACGTGTCGTCGTTGACGCCCATGACGATCGTGGCGTCGACGCCCTTGCCGGGGGCGGAGATGAGGACCTTCTTCGGGCCGCTCTTCAAGTGCAGCGCGGCCTGCTCCCTCGTGCGGAACTTGCCCGTCGACTCGATGACGACGTCCACGCCGAACTGCCCCCAGTCGATCTCGCCGGGGTCACGTTCGGCGAGCACGGGGATGTCCCGCCCGTCGATCGTGATGGCGCCTGCCGTGTGGCCGACCACGTGGTGCAGCCGCCCGTACGTCGAGTCGAACTCCAGTAGGTGCGCCAGCGTCCGCGCGTCGGTGATGTCGTTGATCGCCATCACTTCGAGGTCGGTCCGCTGCAGTGCGTATCGCGTGAACGCCCGCCCCACTCGGCCGAATCCGTTGATTCCTATCCTTGTGACCATCGCTGAACCTTTCTGAGCTGGGCGAAGACATTTTGTTCCGAACGGAAGGTGGCGTCTGCCGCCAGTTCAAGTCCAGCGCGTGATGGTGCCATACGACATGGGCGAACCGCTCCGGTCGCGAGGACTAAGGTCCCGGACGCGGCGGCGGAGCGGTTCACCAGCTCACCAGGGCGTGAGCGTGATGACCGACCAGCCGTACTCATGCGCCGCGTCCTTGAGCTCAAGCACCGTGGGCGGGCGGTTGCCGCGCACCGAAATGCCCAGATGATGCCGGGCCTTGTCCCAGCCAAGGCGGGTGATGAGGGTCTGGTAGCTGACCGCCACCGCCGACGGGTCCTCGGTGAGCAGCGCGTGCATGGGCCGACGGCAGCCGCGCAGTGTCACATCCACGTCCGCGCCGCCGCGGAGGTTGGCCCGCCACGCGGCGGTGGTCACAATGGTCGGCCGCCCGTCGATGTCCGCGTAGCTGACCGGGATGTCGTAGTGGCGGCCGGTCTTGCGGCCGGTCACGTGCAGCACGAGGAGCGAGGAATCGAGCCCTCGGTGCAGCGGCGAGCCCAGCAGCACGCGCACTACCGGGTTCCCGACCTTGAGCAGGGTACTCGGTGGCTTCCGTTGCGCAATGGCGCTGGTCATCTGATACCACCTCCACGACTACCAGCTTGCACGGGAAACCGCCGGCCAGGGGCATTGGTCACCCGCTGAGGCCGGACCACCGCCTTTTCCGGCTCCGCTCCCGGCCCGGATGCCGACCCGGTGCCTCCGCGGGCGTGTAGCGGGATACTGCTCCGGCAAGCTCACGCTACGCGAATCGGGCATTAACGACATACCGGACCAGTGCGCTACAGAATGTGACCATTTCGCGTGCCCCGCCACGGACTTCCGGCGCGGCCGACCATGATCGTGAAGAGTTTTCGTTGCTATGAGATGAATTATTTACATTAGGAAAAATGTTTTCGGGATCATTGCGCTAGCTTCGCAATCGGCGGTCACGGACGGTCACAGTGGCGGCGGACGCGGTCCGGGAGCGGCCCGGAGACGGCCCGGAGACGGCGGACGCGGTCCGGGAGCGGCCCGGAGACGGCCCGGAGACGGCGGACGCGGTCCGGGAGCGGCCCGGAGACGGCCCGGAGACGGCGAGTCGCCGGACAGTGTTGGGCGGCCGGCGCCGCGCGAGATCACTCGCGGAGGATGACGCAGGCGGGCGTCCCGGGCGGGACAGTTGGCTCGCCGGGTCTGGTGACGCGGCGGGTGCGGAAGCGACGGAAAGGTCTGCCGATGACTGGCCAGACGGGAGGAAAGGCCGCCCAGCCCGCGACGGCGGCGGCGAACGCGGCGGTGCTCGGCCGATTGGCGTTCGGCGACCGCGCGGATTTCGAGAACGCCAGCCGGGGGCTGGTCGCGGCCGCTCCCGCGGGCCCGGTACCCAGGCCCGGCGGCGGCTTCCCGGTCTGGGACATGGGGGCGTACGAGTTCGAGGACGCCGAGGACGCGCCGGAGACGGTCAATCCGAGCCTGTGGCGGCAGGCCAGGCTGAACAAGATCGCGGGCCTGTTCGAGGTCACCGGCGGGGTGTACCAGCTGCGCGGCATGGACCTCTCGAACATGTCGGTCATCGAAGGCGAGACCGGCGTGATCGTCATCGACCCGTTCATCTCCGCCGAGGTCGCGGAGCTGGGACTGCGGCTCTACCGCGAGCACCGCGGGAACCGGCCCGTGGTCGCCGTCATCTACACCCACAGCCATGTCGACCATTACGGCGGGGTCAGGGGCGTGGTCTCCGGTGCGGACGTGGCCAGCGGCCGGGTGAAGATCTACGCCCCCGCCGGGTTCCTCGAGCATTCGGTGTCGGAGAACGTCTTCGCGGGCACCGCGATGAGCCGGCGCTCGCAGTACCAGTACGGCATCTTCCTGCCCCGCGGCCCGCGCGGCCAGGTCGACCTCGGCCTGGGCAAGGCGGTCTCCATCGGCACCGTCACGCTGATCCCGCCGACCGACATCATCGACGCCACCGGGACGACGCGGATCATCGACGGCGTCCCCATCGAGTTCCAGCTCACCCCGGGGACCGAGGCCCCGGCGGAGATGAACTTCTACTTCCCGCGGTCCCGGGCCCTGTGCGCGGCCGAGAACGCCACCCACACGATGCACAACCTGGTGACGCTGCGCGGCGCGGAGGTCCGGGACGCCAAGGCGTGGGCAGCGTACCTGAACGAGACCATCGACCTGTTCGCCGACCGGACCGACGTGGTGTTCGCCTCCCATCACTGGCCCACCTGGGGCAGCGCCGGCGTGCGAGAGTTCCTCGCCGATTCCCGGGACATGTACCAGTTCCTGCACGACCAGACGCTGCGGCTGATCAACCACGGGCTGACCCCGATGGAGATCGCCGAGACGCTCACCGACCTGCCGCCAGGCCTCGGCCGCAAGTGGTACGCGCGCGGGTACTACGGCTCGGTCAGCCACGGAGTCCGGGCGATCTACCAGCGTTACCTCGGCTTCTACGACGGCAACCCGGCGCACCTGAACCCGCATCAGCCGGTGGCGGCGGCCGAGCGGTACGTGGCGGCGATCGGGGGCGCCGACGCGCTGCTCGCCAAGGCACGGCAGGCCTTCGACGACGGGGACTACCGGTGGGTGGCCGAACTGGTCAACCACCTCGTCTTCGCCGACCCGGGTAATCAGGCCGCCCGTGCGCTGCAGGCGGACGCGCTGGAGCAGCTGGGCTACCAGTGCGAGAACGGCACCTGGCGCAGCCTGTACCTGACGGGCGCGCACGAACTGCGCAACGGTGTGCCCGCGGGCATGAACCTGACCACGGCCAGTCCGGACACCATCCGGGCGATGAGCCCGGATCTGTACTTCGGCTACATGGGCATCCGGATCGACGCCGGCAAGGCGGCGGCGCTGCCGGAGATGGTCCTGAACTGGAACTTCACCGACATAGGCCAGGTGTACGCGGTCACCGTCCGGCACGCGGCCCTGACCTGCCGGGCGGGTGTCCAGGATCCCGCGGCCGCCGCGACGATCACGCTGACCAAGGCGGTCCTCGACCGTATCAGCCTGCGGGAGACCTCCTTCGACAAGGAGATCGCCAACGGCGAGATCACCGTCGACGGCGATCCCGGCGCGCTGTCGCGCTTGCTCGCCACCCTGGACACGTTCGAGGTCATGTTCAACATCGTCGAGCCCTGAGTCAGACGCCTGCCTTGAGCTCGGCGAGGAGGCGGCTGGTCACGGCCTCGACCGAGGCTTCCACTTCCGACGACAGGCCGGCTCCGGTCCCGAACACGGCGCCTTCGATGCCGTAGCCGGTCAGGTGGGCGGGCAGCCGGCCCAGGGCGCGCGCGAGCTCGACCACGTTGGCGAGGCTCAGCGAATGGGTGCCGCGATGCCGGAACCTCGCGTCCAGCTGCTGCGCCGCGTCGAACCGGTACACGGTCCCCGGAGTGCCGCCGGAACAGACAGCGTCGATGACGTACACGTCGCCCGCGCCCTGCCAGGTGTCCAGCAGGGCCAGCTGGTCGCCGATCAGCTCGACGACGGTGACGTCACGCCGGGCCGTGGCCTCGCGAACGTGCCTGGCCACCGCCAGGCCTGCCGCGTCATCACCGCGGTCGGCGTTGCCGATGCCTATGACGAGGGTCATGTCCGCCTCACTCGCAGGTCGAGGAAATGAGTGGCGCAGGAGATGCACGGGTCGTAGCTGCGTACGGCCTGCTCGCACTCCCAGGTCAGCCGCTCGGCCGGCAAGTCAAGCCGGGGAGCGACGAAGTCCTTGAGATCGTCCTCGATGACCCGCTGGTTCTGCGAGGTCGGCGGGACGATCTTCGCGTCCGCGATCGTGCCCTCGGCGGTGATCGCGTACCGGTGGTAGAGCAGGCCGCGGGGGGCTTCGGTGCAGCCGTAGCCGGTGGCCTGTACCGGGCGGACGTCGACGCTGGGCGGATCGGGCGGCTCGTAGCCGCGGATCAGGCGGATCGCCTCGCCGGACGCGTAGAGCAGTTCGACGGCGCGGACGATGATGCTGCGGAACGGGTTCGAGCAGGTGTCGCCGAGGCCCGCCGCGCGCGCCGCCGCGGCGACGTCTTCGGGCAGCTGGCCGGAGTTGAGGCTGTACCTGGCCATCGGGCCGGTCAGGTACGTCCTGCCGTCGAGCGTCGAGTGCAGGGCCGTGGAGTGCGCGACCTGGAACTCCGTGAAGTGGTCGTCGTACTCCCCCGGCGCGATGTCGAGGCCGCGGCTTGACACGATCCTGCCCTGGGTGATCGGGTACTCGTCCGCGGCGCGCAGCGAGACGAACTCGTAGTCGCGCTCGAAGTCGGGGAAGGTGAACCCCGCGACCCAGGCGACGGTGTCCGCGGCGTCCTGGCGGGCCTGCTCGAGTTCCGGCAGCAGCGCGCGCAGGTCCGCCGTCGCCGGGGCGCGGTAGAAGCCGCCTACCTTGACGTTGACCGGGTGGACCGAGCGGCCGCCGACCACCTCCATCAGGCGGTTCCCGGCCTTCTTGATCCGCAGGCCCCGGCCGAGGATGTCCGGGTGCTCGCGGGCGAGGTGGATGCCGCTGTCGTAGCCGAGGAAGTCGGGCGCGTGCAGCAAGTACACGTGCAGGGCATGGCTCTCGATCCACTCGCCGCAGTAGATGAGCCGCCGGAGCCGTGCCACCGGCTCGGGCACCGTGACGCCGCAGGCGTCCTCAATGGCATGGCACGCGCTCATCTGGTAGGCGATCGGGCAGATCCCGCAGATCCGCGCCGTGATGTCGGGCGGCTCGGTATACCGGCGGCCGCGCAGCAGCGCCTCGAAGAACCGCGGCGGCTCGTAGATGTCGAACCGGGCCCGCGTCACCTGGCCATCGCTGACGACGATCTCGATGCCGCCCTCGCCTTCGACACGGGCCAGGGCGGGCACCCGGATCCCGCTGTCGCCTGCCCTCATGGGTTCCGTCATTGGCCTGGGGCCTCCTCACGGGTGGGCTCGGCCGTGCCGAACGGGAGGAACGTCCAGCCCGGCGCGGGACCGAAGCAGCCGTAGCAGCCCCGGCCGACCGACGGGCACAGGGCGCCGCAGCCGGCCTGGGTGACCGGCCCGAGGCAGGGCGTGCCGTGCGCCACGGTCACGCAGACCCGCCCGGCGCGCTTGCATTCCATGCACACGCTGTGGGCGCGGACGTTCGGCCTGCGGCCGGCGAGAAACGCCGTGAGCACTTCGAGCAGCTGCCGCTTGTCGACCGGGCAGCCGCGGAGCTCGAAATCGACTCGGACGTGGTCGGCGATCGGCGTGGAAGTGCGCAGGGTGTCGATGTACTGCGGGGAGGCGTAGACCACGGGAGCCAGGTCGCCGGCGAAGTTCCGCAGCGCCTGGACACCGCCGGACGTGGCGCAGGCGCCGATGGTGACGAGGAAGCGAGACTGCTGCCGTACCTCGCGGATACGTGCCGCGTCGGCTGAGGTAGTGATCGAGCCCTCGACGATCGAGATGTCGTACGGACCGGGGAGCACCTCGCTCGACGCCTCGGTGAACGAGGCGATGCGCACGGACCCGGCGATGTCGAGCAGCTCGTCTTCGCAGTTCAGCAGCGTGAGCTGGCAGCCGTCACAGGACGCGAACTTCCAGACCGCGAGGGTGGGCTCGCGCGGTTCGCGCGCGGCCGCGGGTCCGGCCATCATGCCTCCCTGATGCCGAGCCACCGGGCCAGCGGCCGGTAGCGGAAGACGGGGCCGTCGCGGCAGATGAGGAACGGCCCTAGCTGGCAGTGCCCGCACAGCGCCACCGCGCACTGCATGTTGCGCTCCATGGACAGGTACACGCGGTCGTCGGCGATCCCGGCCGCGAGCAGGGCCCGCACGGTGAACCGCATCATGATCTCCGGGCCCACGACGAAGGCGGTCGTGTTCGCCGGGTCGAACCGTGCCGGGGAGATCAGGGCCGGGACCACGCCGACGTCGCCGCGCCAGCCCTCGTCGGCGGCGTCCACGGTGACCTCGACGTCGAGGTCGAACCGGCCGCGCCAGGAGCGCAGTTCGCCGGTGAACAGCAGGTCAGCGGGCGTGCGGGCGCCGTACAGCAGGACGATCTTGCCGAAGCGGTCCCGCTGGCCGAGCGCCTGGTACAGGGCCGGGCGCAGCGGCGGCAGTCCGATGCCCCCGGCCACGATCAGCAGGTCGCCGCCTTCGGCGGCGGTGACGGGCCACGACGTGCCGTAAGGGCCGCGCACCCCGACCCGCTGCCCGGGCCGCAGCGCGCACAGCGCCTTGGTCACCGGGCCGACGTCGCGGATGGTGTGCAGGATGCCGCCTGTGCTGGCGGGATCCCCGCTGATCGAGATCGGGACCTCGCCGATGCCCGCCAGGTGCAGCATGTTGAACTGGCCGGGCTCGAAGGAGAACGGTTCGGGGGGCGTGAGCGTCAGGGTCACCACGTCGGCCGTTTCCCGGCGCGCGGCGGTCACTCGCCACTGGCCGGGCTCGGCCCAGGGCGGCGGCGCGGCCGCCCTGGCCGCGTCAGCGGTCGCGCGCATGGCCGTACACATCCAGCAACTGGAGCCTGGTGGCCTGCAGCCGGCTCGAAGCCAGCCCGGCGAACCGGCGCATGAGCTCATAACCAAGGCGCGGATCCTGGTCGCACTTGCCGCGCAGGCACGCGCCGTTCAGCTGGACGGCACGGACCCGTTCGACGGCCCGCCCGTCGAACTCCCAGCGATGCGGCTCGATCAGCCAGGAGAAGCCAGCCACGTCGCCCTCCCGAAGCGTCTGCACGACGATGGCGCCGCGACTGGGCGCGGCGATCTCCAGGGCGACCCGGCCCTCCCTGATCAGGAAGAACGTCTCCGCGGGCTCGCCTTCCCTGAACAGGAAGGCGTCCGCGGGGAACACCACGTTGGCGGCGCACCCGGTGAGCAGGGCCAGGTAATCGGCGTCCAGCCCGGCGAAAAACTTGTGGCCGCGCAGCAGCGGCTCAAGAGTCCCCGGCAATGGCTGCCACCTCCTCCGTAATGTCGATCCCAGCCGGGCACCAGGTGATGCACCGGCCGCACCCCACGCACCCGGAGGTGCCGAACTGGTCCTCCCAGGTAGCGAGCTTGTGCGTCAGCCACTGCCGGTAGCGGGACCGGACGGATACCCGTACGGGGCCGCCGTGCAGGTAAGAGTGATCCATCGTGAAGCAGGAGTCCCAGGAGCGGCGGCGTTCGGGGCTTCCGTCGCTGGTGGCCGCGGACAGCCCGGAGACGTCCTCGACGCTGAAGCAGAAGCACGTCGGGCACACCATCGTACAGTTCCCGCAGCTCAGGCACCGGGCCGCGACATCGTCCCAGCGAGCGTGACCGTAGTTGTCGTAGAGCAGGTCGCGCAGGTCGAGTTCGGGCATGGCGCGTCCCATGGCCGCCACGGCACGCTCGCTGACCGCGTCGGCCGCGCCGATGTCGGCGGTGCTCGCGAGCTGGGCTTCGATCTCGCGCAGGATGCCGGCGCCGCGTTCGGTGCCCGCCGTCGCCAGGAACCGGTGACCGTCGTCAGCCAGCAGCTCGGTGAGCGCGATGTCGAATCCCGAGCTGGCACGGGGCCCGGCGTCCATCGAGGCGCAGAAGCAGGTGCCGGCCGGGTCCGCGCAGTTCACCGCGACGATGAACGCGCCCTCCCGGCGGGCGGCGTACTGCGGGTCCGGGTGCCGCCCGCCGAGGAAGACGCGGTCCTGTATGGCGATCGCGCGCAGCTCGCAGGCGCGCACGCCGATGAACGCGAACGGCTCGTCCGGCGGCTGCTCGGGTGGCAGCAGCCGGGCGGACGGCGGGAACAGGTACTTCTTCCACGAATGCGGTCCGACCGCGTAGCCGAACAGCGCGCCGTCATCCCGGCGCCTGAGCCGGTAGCTGCCGGCGTCCTGCTCGTCGGTCCACCCGGCGGGCAGGTCGTCAGCGGAGGCTAGGTCGTCGTAGACGATGGCGCCGTCTTTCACGACAGGGCCGACGAGGCGGAATCCGCGCCGCCTGATCACGTCGAGCATCAGGTCAAGATCGGCGGCGGGGAAGACGACCGGGGATTCGGCGGCCGGTGCCGGCCGATCGGCTGGTGACGTCTGCTGAAAGTCCACGATCTCAGTCAAAACCCCTGTGGTCGCGGCGTGTAACGGACCAACCGCCCTTGACCCGGGCCGAAGGTCCCTTCCCATCCGCGGCCTGTTCCTGTATCGATCAGCGGTGGACGGCAGGGAGGAACGAACGGTCCGTTCGGGATAAACGGCGGCGGACGAGTGGCGGCGGGACAGCGGCGGGAGTCGGCGACCGGAGTGACGCTAGGTCGTCAGCTGGCCGGGCGGGCGGCGGGGGGTGCTCGCGGTGCTGGCGGCGCGGCCGAGTTGCAGCAGCATCTGCGGGTGGCCGGGGAGTCCTAGCTGGTCACGGATGAGCGCACGGGTCACGGCGTCTTCCAGGGGCTGGGTGTACAGGCTGGCGAACACCCACGTGCTGGCGGCGTGCAGCAGCAGCCGCTGCAGGGCCTGTCCGGCGCGCAGCCAGTCGGCGCGGCGGTCGCCGGCCGTCAGGAGGACGCCGGTCGCGGCCGCCGCCGCGCCGCCGCCGGGCAGCCGGGAAATACCCCGGCCCTGGTCGAAGTCCCGCTGCGGCAGGCGTCCGAGCGCGGTCTCCGCCGCCGGGGCGGCGGCGAGCGCCGTCGCGGGGATGCCGTCCCGCGCCGCGGACTCCGCGCTCCGCGTCCACCGCCGGATCTCGGCCTGGGCGCGCGGATCAAGGTCGCCGCGGCGGCCCGAGGCCTCGGCGATCTGGGCCAGCCGGTAGTAGGGCAGGCCCTCTTCGACGAAGGCGAGCGTGGCATGCTCGACGAGCGCGTCATTCTGCAGGCCCGCCAGGAGCCCGGCGGGCAGCGGCCCGGGCATGAACGGGCCGCGGTGGGTGTGCCGGTGCGGCACGGCCGCCAGCATCCGTTGTTCGAGCGCGTTCATCGGCGCGGCCGCGCCGACGGTCACCTCGGCCAGCAGCCCCAGCAGCGACCGGTCGGGGAGCGTTTTCACCACGGGCTGGAAGCCCAGGGACCGTACCGCCAGCCGCAGCCCGTATAGGGCCGCACCGCAGCTGATCAGCATTTCCCTGCCGATCGCGTCGGCGCTGAGCTTGCGCCGCGGATCGCACCACAACTGCACCGCCGACGGGCTGACGCGGAATCGCCACGGCTGGCTGTTGTGCACCGACGGCGCGCGGGCCGCGGTGGCGATCAGGTACTGGGCATGGCGGGCGAGAACATGGGCCTGTTCGGCCGCGGTCTCGGTCACGCTGTCGGCGGAGTGGCTCATCTGGCGATGGTCCGCCGCGCGGCGGGGCCGCGGTCAGGGCCGATGGCCGGCGGCCGGAATGACTTAGGTCCCACGGGGTTCGCTTGCCAGCCGACGTCCCTACGAGCTGGGCGCTTCCTTCTCCGCGGCGCGCTGTTGCAGGTACTCGTGGATGGCGACCGCGGCCTTGCGGCCCGCGCCCATGGCCAAGATCACCGTCGCCGCGCCGGTCACGATGTCACCGCCGGCGAACACGCCCTCGCGGCTCGTGGCACCCGTCTGCGGGTCGGCGACGATACAGCCGTGGCTGTCGATTTCGAGGCCGTAGGTCGTCCGCGGGACGAGCGGGTTCGGGTTCGTGCCGAGAGCGATGACGACGACGTCGGCCTCCATCGTGAACTCCGAGCCAGGCACAGGAACCGGACGGCGGCGGCCCGATTCGTCGGGCTCGCCCAGCTCGGTGCGGATGCACTCGATGCCGCGCACCCATCCGTTCTCATCGCCGAGGAAGCGCTTCGGAAGGGTAAGCCAGTCGAAGATCACGCCCTCGTCGCGTGCCCGCTCGTAGTCCTCCGCCCGCGCGCCCTTCTCCCGCTCGGAGCGGCGGTACACGATGTGCGCCTCCTCCGCGCCAAGGCGGATCGAACAGCGCACCGCGTCCATGGCGGTGTCACCGGCGCCGATGACGGCCGCCCGTCTCGGCTGCCGGATCGGTGTGTCGTATTCGGGGAACGAGTACGCGTGCATCAGGTTGACGCGCGTGAGGAACTCGTTGGCCGAGTAGACGCCTTTGAGGTTTTCGCCGGGGATGTTCATGAAGATCGGCGAGCCCGCGCCGGTGCCGACGAAGACCGCCGAGTAGCCGAGCTCGTCGACGAGCTGGTCGATGGTGACCGTCTTGCCGATGATCACGTCCTTCACGAACTCCACGCCGAGCGCCTTGAGATGCGCGACATCCTCATCGACGATCTCCTTCGGCAGGCGGTACTGGGGGATCCCGTAGCGCAGGACGCCGCCGAACGCGTGCAGCGCCTCGAAGATCGTCACCGGGTAGCCGAGCTGCGCGAGGTCGCTGGCCACTGTCAGGCCAGCCGGGCCAGAGCCGACGATCCCGATCTTCTGGTCGCGCCACACCTCCGGTGCGGCGGTCTCACCGCCGCCGCCGTGCTCGCGCTCCCAGTCGGCGACGAAACGCTCCAGCCGGCCGATGCCGACTGGGTCCTGATGGGGGTAAAGCACGCATTGCAGCTCGCACTGGTGCTCGACCGGGCAGACGCGGCCGCAGATCGCGGGCAGCAGGTTGCGGCGGCGGATCGCGGCGGCGGCGCCCCCGAAGTCCCCCAGCGCGACGTGCCGCACGAAGTCGCGGATCGGCACGTTGACAGGACAGCCCTGCTCGCACACAGGATCCTGGCAGCTGAGGCAGCGGCGCGCCTCGGCGATGGCGCGCTCCACGGTATAGCCCTCGGCGACCTCGTCCCAGCTCCGGCGGCGCTCCTCCGGGTCTCGGCACGGCATCGCGGTCTTATGCGGATACACGATGGGCATGGCGCTTACCTCCCCAGTCCCGCCAGATCGCAGGCCATTTTCTCTTGCTCTTTGTAGGTCGTCAGGCGGTCATCCGCCTCGTCGAAGTCCACCTGGTGCGCGTCGAAGAACGGGCCGTCTACACACGCGAAGAGCGACTTGCCGCCAACGCTGACGCGGCAGCCACCGCACATGCCCGTCCCGTCCACCATCAGCGGGTCGAGAGAGACCATGGCGGGCAGGCCGCGGAGCCGCGTCGCCTTCGCGACGGCGCGCATCATCGGCATCGGGCCCACGGCGAAGCAGTGCGTGAACCCGGCGCCCGCATCCAGCAACTCCTCGAGACGGCCGGTGACGAAGCCGCGGTACCCGAGGGAGCCGTCGTCCGTGCACACGTGCAGCTCGTCGCTCTGCGTCGCCAGCAGATCGGCGAGGATCACCAGATCACGGGTCCGGGCGCCGATGATGGACGAGACCCGCACGCCGCGTGAGCGCAGCTCACGGGCCAGCGGGAACACCGCGCCCGTACCGAAGCCGCCGGCGATCAGCACCGCGTGGCCGTCGGTGGGGAGCGGCACCTCCAAGCCGAGCGGGCCCGCGAAGTCGAGGAACTCGTCGCCCACCCGCAGCGCGCAGGCGAGCGCACTGGTGCGCCCCACCTCCTGGATGACGATCGTGATCGTGCCGGCGGCCCGGCTGAAGTCCGTGATGCTGATCGGGATCCGCTCGCCGGTCTCGGCGACCCGCAGGATGACGAACTGGCCGGGCGCCGCGTTGCGCGCCACAAGCGGGGCGTGCACGACGAACAGCTTGGTGACGTCCGTCAGGTCACGCTTCTCGATGATCCGTGCAGTCGTGTCCATGGTCGCTCCACTCACGCGAACTCACAGGAGGGGGTCCTTGTCTCGTGCCTTGAGCCGCTCCCAGCGGCGCTCCACCTCGGCCTCGATCAGCGCGAGCGTCGCCGCGTTCTCGGGCTTGCAGAGATGCTTCGTCTTGCCCATCAGCTTCAGCCAGTCGCCGACTGGCACGCGCCGCCCGATCGGCTCCGGGTCGTACGTGATCCGCGTTATGCCGCGCTCGATCTCGTACAGCGGGAAGAAGCAGGAGTCGACCGCGGCCTGAACGATGTCGACGCCGACACGGTCCTCGGTCTTCCAGTTCAGCGGGCAGGAGATCAGCACCTTGCCGTAGGCCGTGCCCTCGCGTTTCGCGTACCACTGCGCCTTGGCGGCCTTCGCCATGAGGTCGTCGGGATAGCCCTCAAGGCCAGTGAAGACGTACGGGATGTTGGCCGCCGCCATGATCTGCGGGGTGTCCTTGTGGTGGAACGCCTTACCTAGCTCGTGGGGCCCCACATGGCTCGTGGACGTCATGTGGCCGAGCGGTGTCGAGTAGCTGAGCTGGCTGCCTGTGTTCATGTAGCCCTGGTTGTCGTACTCGACGATGATCATTCCGTGGTTGCGGAGCGCGGCGCCGACCGCGGCGCCCATTCCGATGTCCATGCCGCCGTCACCGGTAACCATCACGAACGTGATGTCCTCGCTCGCGGGCAGCTCGCCGCGGCGCATCCGCTCATGGAACATCTCGACGAGGCCGCTCAGCGTGGCGGCGCCGTTCTGGAAGAGGTTGTGCACGTACGTGACACGGTGCGAGGTGAAGGGGTAGCCGGTGGAGACGACCATCGCGCAGCCCGTCTGGTAGAGCACGACGACGTCGCCCTCGATGCCGCGCAGGAACTGGTCGAGCGCCGGGAAGATGCCGCAGCCAGGGCACGCGCCGTGGCCCGGCACGACCCGCTTCGGCTTCGCGGCGAGCTCCCAGTAGGGCGGCGCCTCGACCGTGAGCCGGCCGTCCGGGCCTGGCGCCACCTTGAGCAGCCCGCTCGTCATCTCCTCGCGGGTGAGCGGCGGCGTGCCGCGGCGCGGACGCGGCTTCGCGGGATCGCCCGGCTCCACGCCGTAGTAGTCGAACGGGACCTCCACCGCGCCGCGCTCGGCGGTTTCCAGCGCGAGCCGGAAGAACGCCTCGGCGTCCTCGGCGTAGAAGTCGCGCCCGCCGAGTCCGTAAACGCGGCTCAGGCAGAGAGTGTGGTTCTCCGGATCGTCCTGCAGCGCGGACTTCACCTCGTGTGTGAGATTGCCGCCGTACGCGCCGTATGAGCCGGTGCGCTCGCCGAGCACGACAGCCCGCACGCCGCGTAGCGCCTCGCGGATCGCGCCCGCCGGGAACGGGCGGATCACGTTGGGGCTGATGACGCCGGCGCGGACGCCCTCCATTCGCAGCCGGTCAGCGACATCCTTCGCGGTCTCCGCGGCCGAGTTGAGCAGGAAGACCGCGACCTCGGCGTCGTCCATCCGGTACAGGTCGACCGGGTCGTAGCGCCGGCCGCTCAGCGTCTCATACTCGGAGACGATCTCGGGGAGCGCGGCCAGCGCGGCGTCCATCGCCAGCTTCAGCTGGTACTTGTTGTTGATCAGGTCGGGGTCGTTCATGTACGGCCCGATCGTCACAGGGTGCCGCGGGTCGAGTGCCTTCACCATCTCCGGCACCGGGCCGAGCCAGTCGTGCACGGTGGCGTCGTCCTTGAACGTCGAAACGCGGCGCTTCTGATGGCTCGTGAAGAAGCCGTCGAAGGCCACGATCGCGGGCAGCCGCACGTCGCCGCGCTCGGCGACGCGCATCGCGATGAGGTTCAGGTCGTAGACAGCCTGCGGGTCGCGCGCCATGAAGATCAGCCAGCCCGTGTTCAGCGCGTAGTAGACGTCAGAGTGGTCACCGCGGATGTCGAGCGGTCCGCTGACGGCCCGTGTCGCGAGGTCGAGCAG
Organism: uncultured Actinomycetota bacterium; assembly: GCA_963771985.1. GTDB lineage: Bacteria > Actinomycetota > Actinomycetes > Streptosporangiales > Streptosporangiaceae > Trebonia. Next base: position 44,234 of record CAVYVO010000021.1, read on the forward strand.
CATCGGGTAGCGCGTCCCCGACTGTACGGGCAGCTCCTCCAGCGCGTATAGCAGCCCCTGGGCGCTCGTCGCGTTGAAGACACGGCCGCCGCCGACCGTGGCGCCATAACAGATGCCAGCGGCACTGTGCTCGCCGTCGGCCGGCACCATCACGATGCCATGCTCACCGGCGGCTTTCATCTCGTCGAGCAGCTCGGCGATCTCGGTCGAGGGCGTGATCGGGTAGTAGCCCATCAGGTGGAAGTCGATCTGCTTCGCGGAAAGCGCGGCCATCTCGTTGCCGGCACGGAACCCGACAACCTGCGCGGCGCGGCCGGCCCTCGGCTCTGGCGGTGCGATCGTCATCGGACGGCCCCCCTTTCAGGCTCGAGCCACGGGAAGAGCGGGACACGGTTCTCCTCGGCCCAGCCGTCCTCCTCGCGGAACTCGGTGAGCGAGCCGGTCGGGCACGCGTTGACGCACTTCAGGCAGCCCTTGCAGTAGTGGTAGTCAATGCCGAGCAGCCGCACGGCGGGCTCGCCCTCGCCGTCATCGGACCACACGAAGCAAAGATCGGGACAGACGATGTTGCAGATCCCGCAGTGCACGCACGAGTCGGGGTCGTAGGCGGGCACGAAGCCCTGCCGCGACGTGCTCAGGTCCTTGAGGATGCTGTTGCCCGGGTCGAGGATGACGCCGCCGATCGGCGCGTCGAGGTACCCGAACGCGGGCGCGGCTCGCTGCACGGCCCGGCCGGGGTCGCCGGGCGCGGCGGGCCAGGTCTGCAGCCGCAGCTCGCGGTAGCCGCGGTCGAACGTGCGGAGGTTCGCCTCGATGAGGTGCGCGTAGCGGGCGGAGAACGTCTCTCGGATCGTCTCCTTCAGCGCGTCGAGGTCGAGGAACGGGCAGGTGCGGGCGACAGCGCCGAGCATCGCGGTGTTCACGCGCGTCTTCTCTTCAAGCGCGATGCCGAGTGCGTCGAGCACTGCCACCGTGCCGGAGCGGAGGCCGAGTGCCTCCCGGATCTCGTCCGGGGCCGAACGAGTGTTAACGATCAGCGTGCCGGTTGCGCTCAGGCCCGCGGCCACGTCGAACGAGTGGGCCAGCGCCTCATGGAAGACCGCGATCACCTGCGGCCTCTCGATGGGGCTGCTCGTGCGGACCTCGTGGCCGGCTGGGCACAAGCGCACGAACGACTTGACCGGGGTGCCCTTCTTCTCCGAGCCGTACGAGGAGAAGTGGGCGCCGTTCAGGCCCTGCCGCAGCACGCCGGCTTCGGCGAGGATCTTCCCGGCGAGGTGGGCGCCAAGCCCGCCAATCGACTCGAAGCGAATGCCGAAGAAGCCGTCATTGCCGGCGCCTGGAAGCTGGTTCTCCCCCGTGCCGGCTGAACCGGCCGCCGCCACTACTGACATCGCGCACCTCCGTAGCCCGAAGTGGGGGAGCCAGCCTTTCTTAGACTTAGCCCCTTCACCTCGAAGTAACTTTCACGCTGCGTCGCGTTAATGATGCTGCCTCAGGGCCGAAGGTGGGCTTGCCTGGTGCCGAAAGTCCCGCTTACGGATCCGCGTGGTCAGCCCGCGTTGATCAGGCCCGGGGCGCCCCGGTAGGCGTGGGTGGCCTGCTCGATCGCGCTCAGGTAACCGGTGCGGCCGTAGGCGGGCTCGCCCTGGGCGGACTTGGCCAGCAGGCCGCGCACATCGGCGACGGACTTGAAGCCCTTGCGCTCCATCCACGCCTGCAGGCCGTGGAGCAGCACCCGCGCGTGCTCCGGGCCGTGCCGGAGCAGGGACGAGGTGGTCATCACCACGTCGGCGCCGGCCAGCAGGTAGGCCGCGACGTCGGCGGCCGTGTCCACGCCGGTGGAGGCGGCCAGCGAGCACCGGACCAGGCCGCGGACCCGGCTGATCCAGGCGCGGGGCAGCGCCGCCTCCGCGGGGCTGGACAGCCGGAAGCCGGCGCTCACCGTGAACGTCTCCGGGTCGATGTCGGTCTGCAGGAACCGGTTGAACATGACCAGGCCGTCCGCGCCGGCGTGGTCGAGCACCACCGCCATCTCGCCGAACGAGCTGAAGTACGGCGACAGCTTCACCGCCACCGGGACCGAGACGACCGCCTTGACCGACGTCAGGACCTCGGTGTACCGGCGTTCGGCGTCCCGCGCGGGGATCAGCGGGTCGCCGGGCAGGTAGTAGATGTTCAGCTCGATCGCCGACGCGCCCGCCTGCTCGATGGCGGCGGCGTAGTCCGTCCAGCCGCCGGCCGAGACGCCGTTCAGCGACGCGATCACCGGGATGCTCGTCTCAGCCACGGCCCGTTCGATCAGGTCCAGGTACCGGCCGGGTCCGTCCTCCAGATGGGTAGGCAGGTAGCTCAGCGCCTCGAAGTTGCAGTCCGCGTACTCCTCGGCGAGCCGGAAGTCCCGTTCTGCCTCGTTCCGCAGCTGTTCCTCGAACAGCGACGGGAGCACGACCGCGCCGATACCTGTCGCTTCCAGCCGCCGGATGCCGGCGACGGTCGCGGTCAGCGGGCCGGCGGAGGCGACCAGCGGGCTGCGCAGGGTAAGACCGAGATAACTGCTGTGAAGGTCCATTAGTAACTCCCCTGTGCGATGAGGACGCAAGCGCCGAGCTCAGGGCTGGGCCTTTCGCTTGCCGATCCGATCAGTGTGACTGGCCGGCCGGGGGCAGCCGAGAGGCCTTAGGCACCAGGAGCACAGGCTGTTGGTCCTATCCGGCGCCGAGCCGGATCCGGCAGGTCAGCCGGCGCACATCAGGCGCGGGGGGTCGTGTAGGCGTGGGTGGCCTGCTCGATCGCGCTCAGGTAACCGGTGCGGCCGTAGGCGGGCTCGCCCTGGGCGGACTTGGCCAGCAGGCCGCGCACATCGGCGACGGACTTGAAGCCCTTGCGCTCCATCCACGCCTGCAGGCCGTGGAGCAGCACCCGCGCGTGCTCCGGGCCGTGCCGGAGCAGGGACGAGGTGGTCATCACCACGTCGGCGCCGGCCAGCAGGTAGGCCGCGACGTCGGCGGCCGTGTCCACGCCGGTGGAGGCGGCCAGCGAGCACCGGACCAGGCCGCGGACCCGGCTGATCCAGGCGCGGGGCAGCGCCGCCTCCGCGGGGCTGGACAGCCGGAAGCCGGCGCTCACCGTGAACGTCTCCGGGTCGATGTCGGTCTGCAGGAACCGGTTGAACATGACCAGGCCGTCCGCGCCGGCGTGGTCGAGCACCACCGCCATCTCGCCGAACGAGCTGAAGTACGGCGACAGCTTCACGGCGACGGGGATCGAGACGACCGCCTTGACCGTGGTCAGGATCTCGGTGTACCGGCGTTCGGCGTCCCGCGCGGGGATCAGCGGGTCGCCGGGCAGGTAGTAGATGTTCAGCTCGATCGCCGACGCGCCCGCCCGCTCGATGGCGGCGGCGTAGTCCGTCCAGCCGCCGGCCGAGACACCGTTCAGCGAGGCGATCACCGGGATGTCCACCGCGTTGCTGGCGCGCGTGACCAGGTCGAGGTAGCGGTGCGGCCAGTGCTCGGCGCCGGGGTCGGGCAAGTAGCCGTGCGCCTCCTGGTGGCTGTCGGCGTACGCCTCGGTGAGCTGGGCGTCCCGCTCCGCCTCGGCGCGCAACTGTTCCTCGAACAGCGAGGGCAGCACGACCGCGCCGATGCCCGTCGCCGCCAGCCGCTCGAACGCCGGCGACGGTCCCGGTCAGCGGGCAGGCCGAGGCGATGAGCGGGCTGCGCAGGGCAAGGCCGAGATAACTGCTGCGAAGGTCCATCGATCATTCTCCTCAGTGGGGGATGGCAGGGAAGCGCTCGGCACCGCGGGCCGCCATCTCCTCATAGGTGGCCCACCGCTGGACGACCTCCCCCTGGGCGAGCTCGGCCAGCTGCTCGGCGGCCGCCGGGTCGCTCCTCGCCAGCACGCGGAACCGGAGTTCGCCCTGCGTATAAGCCGACAGCGGGATCCGGGGGCGGGGCGAGTCGAGCAGGAAGGGGTTCTTCCCCGCCGTCCGCAGCAGCGGATCGTACCTGATCAGCGGCCAGTACCCGCTGGCCACCGCCCGGTACTGCTGGTCCATCCCGTTGCGCAGCGGCTGGCCGTCCTTCTCGATGCCGTGCGCGATGCAGTGGCTGTAGGCGATCACCAGCGACGGGCCCGGGTAGGCCTCCGCCTCGCGCAGCGCACGCAGCGTCTGCTGCGGGTCCGCGCCCATCGCGACCCGCGCGACGTAGACGTTACCGTAGGCGATGGCCTGCAGGGCCAGGTCCTTCTTCGGCACCCGCTTGCCCGCCGCCGCGAACTTGGCGACCGCGCCGAGCGGCGTCGCCTTGGACGCCTGGCCGCCGGTGTTGGAGTAGACCTCGGTATCGAGCACGAGCACGTTGACGTCCCGGCCGCTGGCAAGCACATGGTCTAGGCCGCCCGATCCGATGTCATACGCCCAGCCGTCGCCGCCGACGATCCACACGCTGCGCCGCACGAGGTGGTCGATCACGCTCAGCAGATCCGTAACGTCCGCGGACGACTCCGGCAACGCCAGCAGCCGCTCTTTCAGCGTGGCGACTCGCGCGCGCTGCGCGGCGTAGTCCGACTCGCGGCGCTGCGTCGCGTCGAGAATGGCATCGGCCAGCTCGGCGCCCACCTCATCACGCAGCGCGGCGAGCCGTTCCCTGGCGAGCCGCAGGTGCTGGTCAGCGGCGAGCCGGAAACCGAGGCCGAACTCGGCGTTGTCCTCGAACAGCGAGTTGGCCCAGGCCGGTCCCCGGCCGGCCGCGTTGCGCGTCCACGGCGTCGTCGGCAGGTTGCCGCCGTAGATGGACGAGCAGCCCGTGGCGTTCGCCACCACCAGCCGGTCGCCGAACAGCTGCGACAGGAGTTTCAGGTACGGCGTCTCGCCGCACCCCGCACAGGCCAGGGAAAACTCGAACAGCGGCTGGAGGTACTGCGTTCCGCGCACTGTCCCGAAGTCCACCCGGGACCGGTCGACGACCGGGAGCGTCTCGAAGAACGCCACGTCGCGCCGGGTGATCTCGGGCTCGGCAGGCCCGAGGTTGATCGCTTTCACCGACGGGTCCGCCGGCGCGGACACCGGGCACGCCTCCACGCACAGCCCGCAGCCGGTGCAGTCCTCGCCGTAGACCTGCAGGGTGAACCGGTTGTCCGGCAGGCCGCGCGCGGCCAGCGGCGCGGAGGCGAACTCGTCCGGCGCGCCGTCGAGCAGCGCCTGGTCGAAGAACGTGGACCTGATGACGCTGTGCGGGCAGACGAACGAGCAGTTACCGCACTGGATGCACAGGTCCGGATCCCAGACCGCGACCAGGTCCGAGATGTTCCGCTTCTCGTACTTGGTCGTGCCGCTGGGATAGGTGCCGTCCACGGGCAGCGCGCTGACCGGCAGGTCGTCGCCGCGCCCCGCCAGCATCGCGGCGGTGACGGTGCGGACGAACTCCGGCGCGTCGCCCGGCACCGGCGACGGCGCCTCGAACGCGGACGTCACGTGTCCCGGCACCGGCACCTCGCGCAGTCCGGCCAGCGCCGCGTTCACCGCGGCGTTGTTGCGCGCCACCACGTCAGGGCCGCGGCGGCCGTAGGTCTTGGCGATCGACTCCTTGATCGCGGCGATCGCCTCCTCCCGCGGCAGCACGTCGGAGATCGCGAAGAAGCAGGTCTGCAGCACGGTGTTGACCCGCCTGCCGAGCCCGGCGGCCCGGGCGACCCCGGTCGCGTCCACCGCCCACAGGGACAGCTTCTTGTCCACGATCGCCGCCTGCGCCGACCGCGGCAGCGAGTCCCACACCCGCTCGGCCGGCCGTGCCGTGTTGAGCAGCACCACCGCCCCGGGCGCCGCCCGGTCGAGCACCTCGGCCCGGCCGATCAGCTTCTCCTGGTGGACACCGACGAACCCGGCCTGGGTGATCAGGTAAGGCGCGCTGACCGGCGACGGCCCGAACCGCAGGTGGGATACCGTCTCGGCGCCGGACTTCTTGGAGTCGTAGACGAAGTAGGCCTGCGCGTGCCGCCCGGACGCGCCGATGATCTTGATGCTGTTCTTGTTCGCGCCGACGGTGCCGTCCGAGCCGAGCCCGAAGAACACCGCCCGGACCGTCTCCGGCGGCTCGATGTCCAGCGACGGGTCATACGGCAGGCTGAGCCCCGACACGTCGTCATTGATCCCGACCGTGAACCGCGGCCGCGGCCGCTCCGCCGCGAGCTCGGTGAAGACGCCCGCCACCATGCCCGGCGTGAACTCCTTCGAACGCCAGCCCGTACCGGCCGCCGGCCAGCAGCGGCATCGACTCGCGAGAACCGGAGGCCAGCGCCTCGGCCAGCGCGGCGACCACGTCGAGGAACAGCGGCTCCCCGAGCGAGCCCGGTTCCTTCGTCCGGTCGAGCACGGCCACGCGGCGCACCGACGACGGCAGCGCCGCCAGGAACGCGGCGACGGGGAACGGCCGGTACAGCCGCACCTCGACGACGCCGACCCGCTCCCCGCGCCGCGCGAGGTACGCGGCGGTCTCCGCGGCGGTCACGGCTCCCGATCCCATGACGACGATGACGCGGTCGGCGTCGGGATGGCCGTGGTAGGACACCAGTCGGTAGTGCCGGCCGGCGCGGGCCCCGAGCGCGTCCATCGCCGCCTGGACGGCATCGGGCACCCGCGCGTAGAAGGGGTTGACTGTCTCCCGGCCCTGGAAATAGGTGTCGGGGTTCTGTGCCGTGCCGCGGATAAAGGGCTGGTCCGGCGACAAGGCGCGGGACCGGTGCTCCCGCACCAGGTCTGTTGAGACCAGGGCGCGCAGGTCCGCATCCGACAGCAGGTCAACCTCATTGAGTTCATGTGATGTGCGGAACCCGTCGAAGAAGTGCACGAACGGGACCCGGGTCGCCAGCGATGCCGCCTGCGCCACGACCGCCAGGTCGTGCGCCTCCTGCGGGGAGTCCGAGGCGAGCAGCGCGAAGCCCGTCGAGCGCACCGCCATCACGTCGGAGTGATCGCCGAAGATCGACAGCCCTTGGGCGGCCAGCGCGCGGGCCGCCACGTGGAACACCGTCGGGGTCAGCTCCCCGGCGATCTTGTACATGTTCGGGATCATCAGCAGCAGGCCCTGCGAGGCGGTGAACGTCGTCGTCAGCGCCCCGCTCTGCAGCGCGCCGTGCAGCGCCCCGGCCGCGCCGCCCTCGCTCTGCATCTCCACGACGGTCGGCACGCTCCCCCAGACGTTGGGCCGCCCGGCAGCCGACCACTCGTCGGCCAGCTCGGCCATCACGGAGGATGGCGTGATCGGGTAGATGCAGCACACCTCGTTCAGCCGGTAGGCCGCCGAGACCGCCGCCTCGTTCCCGTCGATGACCGTCATCGCCCCTCCTCCGGGACCATGTCGATGGCGTGCACGGGGCACTGCTCGTAACAGATGCCGCACCCGGTGCACTTGTCATAGTCGAACCGGTACCGGTGCCCGGGGCCGAGCTTGATCACGGCGTCCTCCGGGCAGGAGCCCAGGCAGCCGTCGCACTCGAAGCAGTTCCCGCAAGACAGGCACCGGCCTGCCTCGAAGACCGCCTGATCGGCGGTCAGCCCGCTGGTGACCTCGCCGAAGTCGGTAACGCGCGAAGCAACGGGCCGTTCTGACTCCTCGAGGGGTTTAATGTCGGCGAAGTACCAAGGGTGGAGACGGTCAAAGCTCGCGAGATCGTGCTTATGCGGGCTGACCGGGACGATGGCGCGCAGGTAGTCGTCGATGTAGCGGGCCGCCTTCTTGCCGTGCCCGGTGCTTACCGTGACCGTGCGTTCCGCGGGCACCATGTCGCCGCCGGCGAACACGCCGGGGCAGCCGGTCATCATGGCCTTGTCGACGACGACCGTGCCGTCGCGGTTGAACTCGACGCCGGGCAGCGTGCGAAGGAACCCGGTGTCCGCGTCCTGGCCGAGGGCGAGGATCAGCGTGTCGGCCGCCAGCTTCTCCAGGCGGCCGGTCGGGCGCGGGTAGCCGTTCTCGTCGAGCTCCATGACCTCGACGGTCATGTCCGGGCCCGCGAAGTCGGTGATGGTGCGCAGCCAGTTGATCCGGATGCCCTCTTTCTCGGCGGCCGCGGCCTCCTCCTCGTGCGCGGGCATCTTCGCGCGGGTGCGGCGGTAGACGATCAAGGCGTCGTCCGCGCCGAGCCGCTTGGCGGTGCGCGCGGCGTCCATCGCCGTGTTGCCGCCGCCGTAGACGGCGACGTGCCGGCCGAGCACCGGCTGCCCGCCCGCCGCGACCTCGCGCAGGAACGAGACCGCGTCGACGATCCGGCTGGCGTCTCGCGCCGGGATCTCGGTGTGCTTGGACAAGTGCGCGCCGACCGCGACGAACACGGCGTCGAACTGAGCTTTCTCGGCTTCGAGGTCGGTGACCCTGTGGTTCATCGTGAACGTGACGCCGAGCGCCTCGATCCGCGCGATGTCGGCGGCGAGCACGTCCCGCGGCAGCCGGTAGGCCGGGATGCCGTAGCGCATCATGCCGCCCGGTTCGGCGCCGGCGTCGCGGACCTCGACCAGGTGGCCGCGACGGGCGAGGTGGTAGGCGGCCGACAGCCCGCTCGGGCCCGCGCCGATCACCAGGACTTTCCGCCCGCTGGCTTCTTTCGCCGTTATCCCCAACGAAAGGTGGCGCCTGTTGGCCTCGTCACCGATGAACCGCTCCACGGCGTGGATCGAGACGGTGCTGTCCAGGTTCTTCCGGTTGCACACGTCCTCGCACGGGTGGTAGCAGACCCGGCCGTGCACCCCGGGCAGCGGGTTGTCCGCGGTGAGGATGGCGAAGGCCCGCTCGAAGTCGCGGTCTTGAACGGCCGCCAGCCAGCCCTGGATGTCCTCGCCGGCCGGGCAGGCGTTGTTGCACGGCGGGAGCAGGTCGACGTAGACCGGCTGGCGCGTGCGCACTGGCCCGGCGAACGGCGCGTCGTGCAGCAGGTCCGGCAGCGGGGTCAGGTCTCGTGCGGCGCTCATGACTCCAGCCTGCCGTTTCACGCCCCGGCCCGGTTAGGGCAGAAGGTCCCGTCCCGCGTTGCGGTTGGGGTCGGACTCTGCTTGCCCTAGGGGGACGCCCGCCGTCAAACCCCCCGCTAGGCTCGTAGGTTGTGCGATCGTTTCCGCGGCTGGTGGCTACCGACCTGGACGGGACCATCGTCCGGGGGGACGGGACGATCTCGGCGCGGACCGTGGCCGTGTTCGCCCGGGTGGAGGCCGCGGGGGCGCGGTTCGTGCTCGTCACCGGGCGGCCGCCGCGGGTGATGCCGCCGATCGCGGCGGCGTTCGGGCACCGGGGCACGGCGATCTGCTCCAACGGGGCGCTCGAGTACGACATGCGGACCGACATCGTGACGGCGCGGATGCTGATCGAGCCGGAGGTCCTGGTGGCCGCGGCGCTGACGCTGCGCGAGGCGATCCCCGGGATCGGGATCGCGGTCGAATACCCGGACGGGCGGGCCGCCAACGACGTCTTCCAGGCGATCACGTGGGACATGAACGCGGCGATCCCCCGGCCCGGGGAGGCGGCGCTGTTCGCCCGGCCGGCGGCCAAGCTGCTCGGCCGCCACCTCGGACATACGCCGGACGAGCTGCTCGCGATGGCCGCCCCGGTGCTCGACGGGCTGGTCAGCGTCTCGCACTCCAACGTCAAGGGGCTCATCGAGGCCGCCGCCGTCGGGGTCAGCAAGGCCACCGCGGTCGCCGAGCTCGCCGCGAGTCACGGGATCGGCCCGGAGGAGGTCGTCGCGTTCGGCGACATGCCAAACGACCTGCCCCTGCTCGCTTGGGCCGGCGTCTCCTGCGCGGTCGCCAACGCCCACCCGGACGTGCTCGCCGCCGCGACGTGCGTCATCGGCAGCAACGACGCCGACGGCGTGGCCGAATACCTGGAGCGGCTCTACCCGTAACACTGGCCGGCCGGGGCGCGGCCCTGGGTCGATTGCGCAATCGACCACACTAGAGCGGGTCGATTGCGCGATCGGCCTGCTGGCATTGTGTTACGGCGGCGACGCTGGGATGTGGGCGTTCAGGGTGGTGCCCGGGCCCGGCGGATTGTCCAGGAAAAGGCGGCCGCCGAGCGCTTCGACGCGGTCCTTGAGGCCGAGCAGGCCGGAGCCGGTGCCGAAGCGCGCGCCGCCGCGGCCGTCGTCGCGGACGCGGACCCGCAGGACCCCCTCGCCGACGCTGACGGTGACCGTGACGGTGGTGGCCCCGGCGTGCTTCGCCGTGTTGGTCAGCGCCTCGGATACCACGTAGTAAGCGGCGATTTCCACCGGGGCCGGCAGCCGTTCCGGTACCCGCACGTCGAGGGTGACCGGGACGGGGCAGCGGCGGGCGAGCGCGCGGAGCGACGGGCGCAGGCCGCCCTGGGCCAGTGCGGCCGGGTGGATGCCGCGGGCGGTCTCGCGCAGTTCCGCCAGCGCGGCCTCGAGCTCGGCAGCCAGGTCGTCGAGCCGCGGCGCCAGCACCGCCGCCCGTGGCGCCGCCGCCTGGGCCTCCCGCAGCTGGAGGGCCAGGGTGACCAGGTGCTGCTGGGCGCCGTCATGCAGGTCGCGCTCGATGCGCCGCCTGGCCTCGTCGGCGGCGAGGACGACGCGGGAGCGCGAGGCGGCGAGCGCCGCCTGCGCCTCGACGTTGGCGATCGCGGTGCCCGCCAGCTCGGTGAACGCGACCAGGCGCGCCTCGGTATCCGCCGGCATCGGCGCCGTACGCGCGGACCCCGCGGTGACCACGCCCCAGAGCCGGCCCGCGACCGCGATCGGCACGCCGACCGCCGAGCGGACTCCCCCGGTGCGCGCGGCCTCGGCGAACGTGCCCGAGGAGTCGCCGTAATCGTCGATCCGCGTGGGCTGCCCGGTCTTGTACACCAGCGTGGTCACGTTGCGGCCGCCCAGGCTCACGCGAGCGCCGACGGCCGCCGCCTGGCGGGTGCCCGTCCTCGTCCACGCGCCGATGATGGCGGCCGTGCCGTCCGCGTCGTAGCGGCTCACGCTCGTGAAGCCGGCATCGAGCAGCCGCCCGGCTTCCGCGGCGACCGCCGCGAATATGTCCTCCGGCGCGGCCCCGGCGGCGACCAGCGTCGCCACCCGCCGCAGCGCGGACTGCTCGTCGGCGTGGACGCGCAGGTCAACGCGCGCCTGGGCGTTGGCGATCGCGGTGCCCGCCAGCTCGGTGAAACCGGCCAGCCGCGCCTCGGCGTCCGCCGGCAGCCGGCCACCGCAGGTGGGGCCGACGGCCATCACCCCCCACAGCTGCCCATCCACCCTTATCGGCGCGCCCACCGCGGCGCGAAACCCCCAGTCATGTCCGACGTCGGCGCCCGCGCCAGTGGCGCCGCCGTAGTCGTCCATCCGTACCGGCCTGCCCGTCTGGAAGACCAGCGTGATCAGGTTCTGCCCGCCGAGGCTCGTCCGGGTGCCCACGGGAAAGGGCATCGCTGAGCCGGTGCTGCTCCACGCGCCGAGGGTTACCACGCCGCCGGGGTCGTACCGCCCCACCGCCGTGAGGTCTGCGGCGAGCAGCTGCCCGGCTTCGGCCGCGACCGCGGCGAACACCTCCTCCGCCGCCGCCCCGCCGACGACGAGCGTCGCCACCCGCCGCAGCGCGGCCTGCTCGTCGGCGTAGGCCCGCAGCTCCATGCGCGCCTGGGCGTTGGCGATCGCGGCGGCGACCAGCTCGGTGAACCCGGCCAGCCGTTCCTCGGTGTCCGCCGGCAACGGCTCCGCGCGGGTGGACGCCACGCGCATGATGCCCCACAGCCGGCCCTCGACGCGGATCGGCACCCCGACGGCCGAGCGGATGCCCAGCCCGCGAACGGCGTCGGCGGGCGGTCCCGTGGCCTGGGAGAAGTCATTGATGCGCGCCGCCGGCCGGTCTCGGACACGATCGTGCTCACGTTCAAGCCGCCCAGGCGCGGACGCACGCCGCCCCCGCTGTCCTCGCCTGCCGCGCTCCAGCGCGCGACGTAGGTCATCGCGCCGTCCGGGTCGTACCGGGCCAGGGCCGTCAGGTCCGCGTCCAGCAGCCGCCTTACTTCGGCGGTGACCGCGGCGAACACCTCCTCCGGCGGCGCCCCGCCGGCGACCAGCGTCGCCACCCGGCGCAGCGCGGCCTGCTCTTCGGCGATCCGGCCGACTGCCCGGTCCTTCATCAGGGTCTCCGCACCGGGATGTCAGCGTCCAGTGTGGTGCCCGTGCCTGGCGGACTGTCCAGGGACAGGCGGCCGCCGAGCGCTTCGACGCGGTCCTTGAGGCCGAGCAGGCCGGAGCCGGTGCCGAAGCGCGCGCCGCCGCAGCCGTCGTCGCGGACGCGGACCCGCAGGTTTCGCGCGCCGACGGTCACCTCGACCGTGGCAGCGGTGGCCTTGGCGTGCTTGGCGATGTTGGTCAGCGCCTCGGACACCACGTAGTAGGCGGCGATCTCCACCGGGCCGGGCAGCCGGCCCGGCACCCGTACATCGAGGGCGACCGGGACCGGGCAGCGGCGGGCCAGTGTCTTGAGCGCCGGGCCCAGCCCGCCCTCGGCCAGCGCCGCCGGGTGGATACCGCGCGCGATCTCGCGCAGGTCCTCCAGCGCCGCCTCCAGCCCGGCGGCCACCCCGTCCAGCTGCTTGACCAGGTCTCCGGCCTCGGGCGGTGCGGTCGCCTGCGCCTCACGCAGCCCCAGGGCCAGGGTGACCAGGCGCTGCTGCGCGCCGTCGTGCAGGTCCCGCTCGATGCGCCGCCTGGCCTCGTCCGCGGCGGTGACGATGCGGGCGCGGGATGCCGCCAGCGCGTCCTGCGCCTCAGCGTTGGCGATCGCCGTGCCGACGAGTTCGGTAAACGCGGCCAGCCGCGCCTCGGTGTCGGCCGGCAAAGCACCCTGCTGAGCCGACCACACGTTCACGGTCCCCCACAATCGGCCTCCGACCCTGATCGGCACGCCGACCGCCGAGCGGGCACCCCAGTCGCGGGCGACGCCGGCGAAACCACCCGAGGCCTCGCTGTAGTCGTCGATCCGGGCGGGCTGGCCCGTCTGGTGTACCAGCGTGGTTATGTTCCGCCCGCCCAGCCGCAACCGGCCGCCGGGCGCTGGCGGCTGCAGGGCGCCCGTTCTGGTCCACGCGCCGACGATCGCGGCGGTGTCGTCCGGGCAGTACCGGCTCACGCTCGTGAAGTCGGCCGCCGCCACTCGCCCGAACTCTTCGGCGACGGCGGCCCAGACCTTCTCCGGCGGGGCACCGCCGGCGACCAGCGTCGCCACGTGCCGCAGCGCGGCCTGCTCCTCGGCGTAGCGGCGCAGCTCCACACGGGCCTGGGCGTTGGCAATCGCCGTGCCGACCAGCTCGGTGAAGCCGGCCAGCCGGTCCTCGGTGTCGGCCGGCAGCCGCTCCTCGCGGGTGGACACGACGGTCATCACGCCCCACAGCTCGCCCTCCACCGTGATCGGCGCGGCGACCGTCGCGCGGAACCCCCAGGCACGTCCCACCTCGGCGAACGCGCCGGTGGCGCGGTCGTAGCCGTCGAGCCGGGCCTGGCCGGTCCGGAACACCAGCGTGGCCGTGTTCTCCCCGCCGAGGCTCGCCTGGGTACCCACCGTGAAGGGCATGGCGGCGCCGGCGCTGCTCCACGCGCCGAGCACCGTCATCACGTCGCCCGCCTCGTACCGCCCCACCGCCGTCAGGTCGGCGCCGAGCAGCGGCCGGCCTCGGCGGCGACCACGGCGAAGACCTCCTCCGGCTGCGGGCCGCCCGTGACCAGCGTCGCCACCCGGCGCAGCGCGGCCTGCCCGTCCGCGTAGGCCCGCAGCTCCACGCGCGCCTGGGCGTTGGCGATCGCGGTGCCCGCCAGCTCGGTGAAGCCGACCAGCCGCTCCTCGGCGTCGGCTGGCAACGGCTGCTCGCTCGCGTTCGACACGATGATGACGCCCCACAGCCCGCCCTCGACCCGGATCGGGACCCCGACGCTCGACCGGATGCCGAGTTCGCGGACGACCTCGCCGCCCGGACCAGAGAGCTGGGAGAAGTCGTCCATGCGCACCGGCCCGGCCTCGGAAACCAGCGAGGCCACGTTCCGGCCGCCCAGGGGCGTGTGCACGAATGGCCGCTCCTCGCCGGCCGCGCTCCAGCGGGCGACGATCGTCACCGCGTTGTCCGGGTCGTACCGGCCTACAGCCGCCTGGTCGGCGCCGAGCAGCCGCCCGGCTTCGGCGGTGACGGCGGTGAACACCTCATCCGGCGCCGCCCCCCTGGCGACGAGCACGGCCACCCGGCGCAGCGCGGCCTGCTCTTCGGCGATCCGATCGCTCGCTCGGGTATGCATCAGGGCCTCCGCCCCCGGCGGCATTCCGCACCGCCTCCGCGCCGGCCGCCCACCCCGGCCGGCTCACACCAGCAGGCTAACAAGATCAGGCGTGCTGAGGTGCGGCCAATCGTCCCAACGGATCTGGGACGCGGATTGTGGCCTGGGGCCGGCGGGGTGCGGGGTGCGGGGTGCGGGGTGGTAGCCGGAGGTTAATCGCGGAGCATGCTGTCGTATACGGCGATGAGCGCCGTCCGCTGCGCGTCGCTCAGCCGCCGGTCCGCCCAGATCGCCGACTTCACCCGCTCGGTCATCTCAGCCTCGTCGGCGGCCTGGTCCGCTCCCTCAAGCAGGCCCGCCTGCGTGAGCAGCGTCTCCGCCGACACGTTGAGGGCTTCGGAGAGCAGCTTGAGGACGCGCACCGAGGGCTGGTGAATGCCGCGCTCGACCTGGCTCAGGTACGGATGAGAGAGCTTGGTCATCCCGGCGAGCTGGCGCAGGGAGAGCTGGGCCAGCTCACGCTGGCTCCGGATGAACGCGCCCAGCGCCTCCGTCTGGGCGGTCCACGGATCGCTCATATCCCACCTCCGTCGGCTGAGGATAGTTGACGCACACCATCGTGCGCGGCGGCCGGCTCATGCCGGGCCGCCGCGCACGACGGGATGAGCCCTTCGCGGGCCGACTGGCTGGCTACTTCGCCGCCGTCGTCTTCTTGGCCGGTTCCGCCGGGGTCTCGCCGCCCACCACCGGGGCAGTGACCTGGAGTACTTCCTCGGCGAACTTCCGCTGCGTAGCAAGCAGCTGGCCGGCGAAGTCGAAGGCGTCCGCGACCAGCTCGCTGGGCTTAGGCAGCTTGTCGGTGAACGGCACGGCGGGCACAGGCAGCGATGGCGTCAGCGAGTGAACGGTGTCGGCCCAGATCCTGAGCGCTTCGACCACGGCGTCCTGGCTCTTGGTGATCGAGTCGAGGATCTGCGCCTGCAGTTCCTTGCTTGCGGTACGAGGGTCTGTCATTGGTTTCTCCTCATCTAGTAGGTATGTGGTAACTATACCATACACATCGGATAGTTTGCCAACCATCGTCCGGTGTCAGTCCCGGACGTAGGCACCGGGCGCCGCGCCGGCCGCCGGGTAGCTCCGCGACCCCATCGGTGGCGGCTCGACGAGGGCGCCGGCCCTGGCGCCGGCCCAGGTGGCCCAGTCCTCCCACCAGGAGCCGCCGTGGCGCTGCGCGTCCGCACGCCAGTGGGCCGGGTCCGCCGGGTTGTGCTCCCCGGTCTCATACCAGGACTTCGGGCTGGGCGGGTTCACGATGCCCGCGATGTGGCCGCCGCTGGACAGGACGTACCGGACGCTGCCACCGAGCAGTCGCGTGGCCTTGTAGGACGACGTCCATGGCACGATGTGGTCGTTGATCGCGCCGACGATGTAGGCGTCCTGCTTGGCGTCCGCCAGCGACAGGGTCTGCCCGGCGAGCTCCAGCCTGCCCTCGGCGAGTTCGTTGCGACCGTACAGGGAGCGAAGGTAGAAGGAGTGCATGGCGGCCGGCAGCCGCGTGCTGTCGGAATTCCAGGCCAGGATGTCGAAGGCCGGCGGGCTCTGGCCCATCAGCCAGTTGGACACGACGTAGTTGAACAGCAGGTCGTTGGCCCGCAGCACGTCGAACGTGACCGACATCTGGCTGCCGGACAGCACGCCGGTCCGCGCCATCTCCCGCTCCAGCCGGGCGACCGTGCGCTTGTCGGCGAAGGCGCCGAGCACGCCCGGCTCGCTGTAGTCCAGCAGGGTGTTGAGCAGCGTGATCGTGCCGATCCTGTTGTCCCCGGTCTTGCTCAGGTAGGCGGCGAGCATGCCCGTCAGCGCACCGCCCAGGCAGAGCCCGACGATGTTCGACGGCCGGCGCGCCGGTGATCTCGCAGATCACGTCGAGCGCGGTCCGCGGGCCGTGGATAAGGTAGTCGTCCAGCGTGACACCGCTCATCGAGGCGTCGGGGTTCCGGTATGAGATCGCGAACACCGTCCGCTCATGGGTGACCGCCCATTCGATGAAGCTCCGCCCGGGCGCCAGGTCCATGACGTAGTACTTGTTGATCCAGGGCGGGCTGGCCAGCAGCGGCACGGCATGCACCCGCTCGGTCTGCGGGGTGTACTGGATGAGTTCCATCAGGTCGTTGCGGAATACGACGTGCCCCGGCGTCGCCGCGAGGTTGCGGCCAAGCTCGAACGAGGAGGTGTCTACCTGGCGCGGCCGGCCGCCGTTGTGCGCGAGGTCGTCCAGGAAGTTCCGCGCTCCCGCCAGCACGCTGGCGCCGCCGGTCTCGAAGGCCTTCTTCAGCGCGGCCGGGTTGCCCGCCAGGAAGTTGGTCGGGGCCAGCAGGTCGAACGCGAAGCTCATGGCGAGCTGCGCCTTCTGATCCGTCAGCGGATCGCCGCGCCCGGCGGCCAGCAGGTCCTCGCTGAGCCGCCGGGTCGCCAGGTAGGCCTGCCGCAGCGTGAAGTACGCGGGGTTGCCGGTCCAGGTCTGATCGGCGAACCGTTTGTCCCGTTCATCAGGCGGCACCGGCGGCGGCATATCGGCCCCGGCCCAGCGGGCGACCGCCACCGGCCATGCCGTGGCCATCGCCGAGCCGTACCGGAGCCAGGCCCGCCCAGCCTCCGCCGGCCGCCCGGCGGCCCGCGTGAGCGCTGTCAGCAGGGACGTGCCGAAGTCGGCCGGATCGAGCCGGGCGAGCAGTCCCATCTCCGGGCCGAGAGCCTCGCTGGCCTGCGCCCCGGTCTGCCATGCCGGTTCCTGTACGCTCACCGTGACCTCCCCAGTGCGTTCTGTCCAGCTTCGTCGGCCGTATTGTCGCTCGCGCGGTTCGCGCTGCCAAGCACGTCCGCTAGCAGCGTTCGAAGATCGCGGCGATGCCCTGTCCGCCGCCGATGCACATCGTGACCAGCGCGTACCTGCCGCCGGTACGCCGCAGCTCATAGAGCGCCTTCACGGTGAGGATGGCGCCGGTGGCACCGATCGGGTGCCCGAGTGACACGCCGCTGCCATTGGGGTTGGTCCGGTCCTCGGGCAAGCCGAGCTCCCTGATGACGGCGAGGGCCTGGGCGGCAAAGGCCTCATTCACTTCGAAGAGGTCGATGTCGTCGACCTTCAGGCCCGCCCGGTCCAGGACCCTGCGGGTCGCGGGCACAGGCCCCATGCCCATGATCCGCGGCTCGACCCCGGCGTGGCTGTAGGCGACCAGGCGGCCGAGCGGGCTGAACCCGTGCCGCTCGGTGAACTGCCCGTCCGCCAGGACGACGGCGGCCGCCGCATCGTTGACCCCGGACGCGTTGCCCGCGGTGACCGTGCCGTCGCCGGCGAAGGCTGGCCGCAGCCGCGCCAGGTCGTCGACCGATACGCCGGGCCTTATGTGCTCGTCGGTGTCGACGGTCACCGTGCCCTTACGGGCCGGTACCTCGACCGGCGTTATCTGCTCCTTGAAGTATCCCGCGTCCGCCGCCGCGGCCGCGCGGCGGTGGCTTTCCGCGGCGAGGGCGTCCTGGTCATCCCGGGAGATGCCGTACTCGGTGGCGACGTTCTCCGCGGTGGTGCCCATGTGGCAGCCGTCAAAGGGGTCAGTGAGCGCGCCGACCACGGCGTCGACCACGGTGCCGTCCTGCATCCGCTGCCCCCAGCGCATGGCGGGCAGCCAGTACTGCCCCCGGCTCATCGACTCGGCGCCGCCGGCCACCGCGACCTCGCAGTCCCCGAGCTTGATCGCCTGCGCGGCCGATACGAGTGCCTGCAGCCCGCTGCCGCACAGCCGGTTCACTGTGAACGCCGGCGTCTGTACGCCGAGCCCGCCGTTCACCGCGGCCACCCGGGCCAGGTACATGTCCCGTGCCTCGGTGTGGATCACATTGCCGAAGACCGCGTGGCCCACCGCGCCGGGATCCACGCCCGCCCGGCTGACCGCCTCCCGCACCACGGTGGCGGCCAGGTCGCATGGCGGGACGGGGGCGAGGCCGCCGCCGTACTTCCCTATCGCTGTCCGCGTGGCGGACAAGACATAGACATCGATGGCGTTTCCCATGGCTTTTTCTCCAGTCAGCCGATCCGTATTCACATGTCCAGGCCGCCGTTGACGGCCCAGATCTGCCCGGTGATGTAGGCGGACTCGTCGGCGGCCAGGAAGCTGACGACCCTGGCGATCTCCTCCGGCCTGCCGAGGCGGCCCACGGGTATCTGCGCGCGAATCCGGTCGAGCACCTTGTCGGGAACGGTGGCGAGCATGTCGGTGGCGATGAAGCCGGGTGTGACGGCGTTGACCGTCAGCCCGATCCCGTCCCCGACCGGGCGCTGCGATCGGCCGAGCTGGAAGACGGCTTCCTTCGCCAGCGTCTTCGTCAGCCCGAACAGGCCCGACTTGGACCCCGCGTAGTTGGCCTGGCCGATGTTCCCGGTCTCCCCGATGACCGAGGACACATTGATGATCCGGCCGGTGCCGCACCCGATCATGTGCTCTACCGCGGCCTGGGCCATGAAGAACGCGCCGGACCACTTGACCGCGATCACTTTGTGCCAGTCCTCGTCGGTCATCTTGGCGACGGTCCGGTCGATCGCGATTCCCGCGTTGTTCACCAGGATGTCCAGGCGGCCGTGCTGCTCGATGACCTCGTGCAGCACCCTGCGGCAGTCTGCTGCCTCGCCGATGTTTCCCTCGTGCAGCGTTATCGGGCGCCCGGGGTACTCGTCGGCCATCGTCGCGGCGAACTTCTCCGCGCTCTCACGGCCGCGCCAGTAGCCGGCCGCGATCTCGGCGCCGTCGGCGGCGAGCCGACGGCAGATGGCCTCGCCGATGCCGCGAGTGCCGCCGGTGACCAGTGCCACACGTCCTTGTACCGTGCCAAGCCATGCGTGGGCTGGCTGACCTGTCATGGCGTCCTTCCCTTCTCAAGAACGTGCTGTCAGCCGCGGCGCGATCGGTGCGCGGGCACCGACGATCACGCTGTGCGGCGCGCTTATCCGGCACAGGCGATGTCAGAACAAGGTCGCAGTGACCTCGGGTCCACCCGACGTTACGTCCGGCAAAGGGCCGGCGTTAACTGGCCAAAGGTCCCGTGAGTTGGGGATAAATGGCAGGGTGGACCCTGCCCGGTCGGGCAGGGCGCCGTCTGCCGGGACTCTCAGGTCCTGGCGACGTCCTTGCCGCCATCCAGCAGAAACGACGTGACAACGTCGGCGAAACCGGCCGGGTCTTCCCAGAAAAACAGGTGGCCTAGCCCGGGAAAGGTGACGAGCCGGGCGTGCGGGATGCGGGCGGCGAGTAGCCGTGCGTTGCGCGGGTCGACCACGCGGTCCGCCGCACCGTGCAGGATCAGCGTCTGGGCGCGGATGCCCCGCTGCCGCAGGCCGCCCACATAGCTGGCCCCGGCCGCGGCCTGCCCATGCCAGATGGCCTGGCCGGCCGCCGCGGACCGCTGCCGGGCAAGGATCTGCTCGACGAGGTCCGGGCGCCGCTCTAGCGTGATCGCCGATAGGGCGTTCTCGACGTGACGCCGGGCCGCGACGTCCCCCGGAAGCCGCCTGGACGCCGCGATCAGGCGCACGGTCGCGGGCGGCATGGGGTATGCGAACGGCCAGCCCGGCGTGGTGCAGGCGAGCACCAGCCTGTCGACGCGCTCGGGGTACCGGGCCGCGAGGTCCTGCGCGATCATTCCGCCCAGGCTCGCGCCGAGGACATGGGCGGCGCCGATCCCGATGTCGTGGAGGACGGCGAGCACATCGCCGACCATGGCCGGCACGCTGACGGAGCCCGCGGTGCTGCGGCCGATGCCCCTGTTGTCGATGAGCACCAGCCGGAACCGCCGCCGCAGGTGCCTGATGGCCGCTCCCCAGCCCGACGCGTCAAAGCCGAGGCCCTGTATGAGCAGGAGCGTCGGCCGTGCGGGGAACAATGGGCCGCGCAACTGGTAGGCGATGCGGAGCCCGCCGTTCGCCGCATAGCGCGTCCTTCCCACGGTGTCCGTACCTTACCCGCGGGTCGCGAGGACGGCATCCTGGGCCTTTCCGTGACGCGACCAAGAGCGGATACTCGTTGGGTACTCGTCCTGAGCTGGACGGGCAGCGGCATCCGGCGAGATGGGCACTCGATGATGAGGGAATCGCAGCTGCGCAAGCGGCGCTCCTCCCTCACCCTGGCGTGGGACCACCATGTCGGCGAGGCAGGCGCCGCGCCGGCGGCCGGCACATCCGGCGGCGTGCGGCCGGAGATCGCCTCGAGCTGGGAGCGCTCGGCCTGGCACATCTCACCTCAGGTGACCGAGGCGCCGCTGACGAGCCCAGGCGACGTGTCGGCCGCCTGGGAATCCAGCCCGCTCAGCGTCGCCGTGCGGATGATTGAGGCCGAGCTGCGGGCGGCCGCGGAGGACGGTGACCTGGTGGTCGCGGTCACCGATCCCGCGGCCCGGATCCTCTGGACGCACGGCGGGTCGGTCATGCGCCGCCGTGCGGAGAAAGTGAACTTCGTGCCCGGCGGGCGATGGGACGAGCAGAGCGTCGGGACCAATGCCCTTGACCTGGCACTCCGGCTGAACCAGGCGGCCACTGTCTATTCCGCGGAGCACTTCGCGAGCTGCGTGCACGACTGGGTGTGCTGGGCGGCGCCCGTGCACGACCCGGGCACCGGGCGTCAGCTCGGCGTGCTGGACCTGTCCACTACCTGGGACCGCGCGCACCCGATCGGCCTGGCCACCGCGGGAGCGCTGGCCAGGCTCGTGGAGAGTGAGATACGGCCCGGCACGGCGGTCGTGACTGACCTCGCGCCCGGCGACAGCGGGCGGCGGGCGGTGCTCGACCTCCGGCTGCTCGGTATCGCCAGCGCGCGGGTGAACGGCAGGGGGCTGCGGCTCACGCGGCGCCAGTTCGAGATCCTGGCCCTGCTCGTGCTCAGCTCGGATGGGCTCGAGCTCGGCGACCTGCACGCGCAGCTGTACGGCGACCGGCCAGTCAGCAGATCGACGCTGAAGGCAGAGATGTCCGTCCTGCGCGCGGCGCTCGGTCACCGGCTGACCTCCCGCCCGTACCGGGTCGACATGCCGGTTCGGTGCGATGCCTGCGATGTCCTCGACCAACTCCACCGCGGCGATGTCGCCGGCGCGGTGGAGCGGTACCGCGGCGAATTGCTCGGCTGGTCGGACTCTCCCGCGATCGCCGAGTACCGCGACTTCATCGCGGTTGCCGTGCGTACCGCGCTGCTCGCCGGATCACCGCCGTCAGCGGTGCTCCGCTACACTCAGCGCGTGCCGCACGATCTCGAGCCGCTCGAGCGGTACGCGCAGGCCGGCCCGCCGTCACGCCGCGACCTACCGTTAGCCAACCACCGGCTGCTTACGCTGTCTGTCCTCCGGCGAGAGGAGAGACGAGATGGCCGCTGCCGTCGCCCCGGCACCACCGCGATTGTTCGTGCCGCCGCGATCCGCCCCGGCGCTCCCATCCGGCGACCGGGGGCGGACGCCGCCCCAGATCGCCAGCTTGGACCGCCGCCGCCTGGCCCGTGAACTGCACGACGGCGTCATTCAGCAGGTCCTGGCCGCCGGACTGACCATCGACTGGTGCATGGGCGAGGTGCCCGCCGGATCGCCGGTGCACGCGCAGCTCGCGGTGGCCAGGCAACTGGCGTGCGGTGCCGTCAGGGAACTGCGTTCGTCGTTACAGGAGCTGACCCGGCCTGCCGATGACGACGAGGACCTGCCCGACATGCTGGTACGGCTGCTCGACACCCGGGCGGCGCCCCGGCTGCGCCTTAGCCTCAAGGTCCGCGGAACACCCCGCCCGCTGCCGCCGGCGACCCGCCGGTGGCTCTACCGGTTCGCCTGCGAGTGCGTGTTCAACTCCGCGGTCCATGCCGACGCCAGCCGCACGGCCATCCGGCTGCGCTATGCCGACGGCGCGGTCGCGTTGTCCGTCGCCGACGACGGCCACGGCAGTCCGAAGACGCTCAGGAAGATCATCTCGGGCGAGGTGCCGGGGACCGGCGGCGGCTACCACTTCGGGTTGACCGACATCGCGGCCTGGGCGCGGGAGATGGGCTGGACGCTGCGCGTTCGCCGGGCCGACCTGGGCGGCATAGCGATGGAGGTGCGGCTGCCGGCCGGCCTGGTCGCTGGCGTTACAGGAGACGCCCGTGAATGAGATCAAGGTCGGGATCGTGGACGATCACTCGATCGTCCGACAGGGCTTGCGGGCCATGCTGGACCGGGAGCCGGACCTGCGGGTCGTCGGCGACGCCGGCACCGAGGGAACGGCGATCACCATGGTGACCGAGGCCAGGCCCGATGTGGTCCTGATGGATCTCAAGCTGACCACCGACGGCGGCTGCGCGGGCCTCGGCCTGTGCGCCAAGGTAGCGGGCCGCTTCCCCGGGACCCGGATCCTGGTCCTGACGTCGTTCGCGGACGAGTGGCTGGTCCGCGAGGCCATCAGGCAGGGGGCGACGGGCTACGTCGTGAAGGACGTGGACCTCACCGAGCTCACCCGGGCGGTCCGCGCCGTCTACCGGGGCGAGTGCGCGTTCGACTCGCGCACCGCGAGCGCCGTGGTGGGCTGGCTGCGCCGCGAGCCAGACGTGGCGGACACCGGGCAGATCACGCCGCGGGAGCACGAGATCCTGGGCCTGCTCGCACAGGGACTGAGCAACACGGCGATCGGCAACCGCCTGTATATCGCCGACACCACGGTGAAATTCCACGTCACGAACCTGATGCACAAGCTCGGCGCGCGACGCCGCGCCGAGGCGGTGTACGCGGCCAGCAAGCTCGGGCTGATCTAGCCCGCCTGAATGAAGGAGCGCTATGACAGACTCACATCCTCCGCTCGCGGACCGGCTCAAGAAGCTGCTGCGGGTCGAGGAGTTCCCGCCGCCGGCCGGCTTCGCCGAGCGGGCCCAGGTGACCGATCCCGCCGAGTACGAGCAGGCAGCGGCCGATCCCGAGGCCTGGTGGGCGGGGCAGGCACGGACGCGCCTGGACTGGAGCACGCCGTTCTCCTCGGTGCTCGACGACGGCAGCCCGCCGTTCTACACCTGGTTCGCCGACGGGACCATCAACGCCTCCTACAACTGCCTGGACCGCCACGTGCTGGCCGGCCGCGGGGACCGGGTCGCGTTCCACTGGCGGGGCGAGGAGGGCGAGGAACGCGACCTGACCTACGGTGAGCTCCTCGCCGACGTGCAGCGGCTCGCCAGCGCGCTCAAGGCGCAGGGGGTCGGGAAGGGCGACGTCGTCGGCGTCTACCTGCCGATGATCCCCGAAGTGGTGGTGGCCATGCTGGCCTGCGCCCGCATCGGCGCGCCGCACACCGTCGTCTTCGGCGGCTTCGCGCCCACCGCGGTGCGCGAGCGGCTGGCGGTCTCGCGGGCCAAGGCGCTGATCCTCGCCGACGGAGCGCGGCGGAAGGGTAAGTTCCTCCCGGTCAAGCAGGAGGTCGACAAGGTCATCGCGGACCTGCCCGACCTGGAGACGGTCGTGGTGGTCAGGTCCACCGGCACCGAATGCGCCATGCGGCCCGGACGGGACCTATGGTTCGACGAACTCCTCGCCAGCGCCGACCCGGTCTGCCCGGCGGAACCGATGGAAGCCGAGCACCCGCTGTTCCTGCTCTACTCCTCCGGCTCCACGGCCAAGCCCAAGGGGATCCTGCACACCACGGGCGGGTACCTCACCGGGGTCACCACCACCACGGCCATGGTCTTCGACCTGGATCCCGACCGCGACGTCTTCTGGTGCACGGCCGACGTGGGCTGGATCACCGGCCACTCGTACATCGTGTACGGCCCGATGGCCAACGGCTGCACGTCGGTGATGTTCGAGGGCGCCCCGGATTACCCGGACAAGGACATCTGGTGGGAGATCGCCGAGCGCTACGGCGTCACGATCTTCTACACCGCGCCCACCGCCATCCGGGCGTGCATGAAGTGGGGAGCGGAATACCCGGCCAAGCACAACCTGTCAGCACTGCGGCTGCTCGGATCGGTCGGCGAGCCGATCAACCCGAAGGCGTGGCTGTGGTACCACACCGTCATCGGCGGCGAGCACTGCCCCATCGTGGACACCTGGTGGCAGACCGAGACCGGCGCCATCATGATCACCACGCTGCCCGGCCTCAGCCCGGCCAAGCCCGGCTCGGCCGGGCTCCCGCTGCCCGGCGTGTCGGCCGCCCTGGTAGACGAGTCGGGAAGCGCGCTCGAGCAGGGCAGCGGCTACCTCGTGCTGACCCGTCCGTGGCCCGGCATGCTCCGAACCCTGTACAACGACCCCGACCGGTACGCGCAGACCTACTTCGACAGGTTCGGCCCCGGCACCTACTTCGCCGGCGACGGCGCGCGGCGCGACCAGGACGGCTACTTCTGGATCACCGGACGGGTCAACGACGTCATCAACGTGTCCGGCCACCGGCTGTCCACCGCCGAGATCGAGTCAGCTCTCGTCTCGCACCCCGCGGTGGCGGAAGCCGCGGTGATCGCGACCGCCGACGAGCTGACCGGCCAGTCGGTGGTGGCCTACGTGACCCTGAGCTCCGGTGTCGCGCCCGAGCCGGACCTCGAGGCCAGGCTGCGGGAGCACGTCTCCGGCCAGATCGGCAAGCTGGCCAGGCCGAGCCGGATCATCTGGGCCGACGACCTGCCCAAGACCAGGTCCGGAAAGATCATGCGCAGGCTGCTGCGCGACATCGCGGAAGATCATGAGCCCGGCGACGTCACTACTTTGCGCGATCCGTCAGTACTGGCCCAGCTGCAGCGGCAAGCCGCTGCGGGCAGGCCCCGCTGACCAGACGAGACGGGAATCCCGATGGTTCATCAGGCAGCGAACGGCGAGCATCACTCCATGGCGCCGATGCTGTTCGGGTTGCGCGTGGTAATGCTCGGCCGCCAGGGCTCGGGGAAGGGCACCCAGGGCGTGCAGCTCGCCAAGCTTCTGGTCGTGCCGCACATCTCGGTGGGTGACGTGCTCCGCGACGCGGTCAGCTCAGGGTCCCCGGCCGGCCGGCGGGCGCGGGAGACGATCGAACGCGGCGACTTGGTCGACGACGATCTCGTGGTGTCCCTGGTGGCCGAGCGCCTGGCCGCGCCCGATGTGCGCAGCGGCGGCTTCGTGCTCGACGGTTTCCCCCGGACCGTGGAGCAGGCCGCGGCGCTGACGGGCATCCTCAGCGACGGCGGCCTGGACCGCGCCGTGGTGATCGACGTCCCGCTCGAGGTGGCCCGCGCCAGGCTGCTCGCCCGCCGGGTGTGCGCCGGCTGCGGCCGCATCTACAGCGTGGCGCGGGCGCGCGGGCTCGAGACGTGGACCTGCGGGGCGTGCGGCGGGGAGGTACGCCGCCGCGGCGACGACACCGAGGAAGCGGTCACGCGCCGGCTGACCGTGTATGACGAGCAGACCCGGCCGCTGCTCGACTGGTTCGGCAGCCGCGGCCAGCTGCTCGTGGCGGACGGCATCGGGACCAGCGAGGAAGTGTTCTCCCGGATACTGGCCGGGCTGTGGCCGCAGATTCCGGCGGACAGGATCACCCAGCTGGCCGGGGTCAGCGAACCGGTCCCGACGCACCCGGCGGATGACGCGGAGGACCTGCGCGCCAATGCCGTGGACGTGGTCATCGAGGTGCCCCGCGGCAGCCGGAACAAGTACGAGTTCGACCACAGCCGGCACGTGCTGCACCTGGACCGGCGGCTGTTCTCGGCCACCGTCTACCCAGCCGACTACGGCTTCATTCCCGACACGCTCGCCGAGGACGATGACCCGCTGGACGCCCTGGTGCTGCTGGAGGACCCGGTCTTCCCCGGGTGCTGGGTCAGCGCCCGGCCGATCGGCATCTTCTGGATGGAAGACGAGAAGGGCCCGGACGCCAAGATCATCTGCGTGCCCCTCGGCGATCCGCGCTTCGACCAGGTGCGGGACCTCCGTGACATGCCGGCCCATCTGCGCAGCGAGATACACCAGTTCTTTGACGTCTACAAGGCGCTCGAGCCAGGTAAATCGACGTCGACAACGGGCTTCGAGGGGCGGGAGGCAGCACTGGGCGAGATCGCCGCCTCCCGGGCGCGCCTGCTGCACCAGCGGCGGACCGAGGGATCCGCGAGCGTGCGGACGGGTTAGCTGGTGGGGCCGAAGCGCTCGGTCTTGATGGCCTGTGGGGCGTGGCCGGCGGCCACCAGGAGGCTGGCGGCGGCCTCGACGAAGCCGGTGGGGCCGCAGATGAAGATCTCCGGCTTGTCCGCCGACGGCCAGGCGGCCTCGGCGATGACGTCCGCGCTGATCCGGCCGGTTCGCGCTCCCTGGGGCGCCGCCCGCGTGTGGAGGTAGGTGAGGTCCAGTTGAGACGCGGCGGTACGTTCGGACAATTCGGGGGCGTAGATGACGTCGGCGGGAGAGCGGACCGAATAGATCAGCCGGACCGGGGCCTTGCTCCCCGCGGCGGCGTGGGCGCGGACCATCGACATCAGCGGGACGACGCCGCTGCCGCCGGCCACCAGCAGCAGCGGCGCCCGATTTTCCTGTTGGCCCGGCGCCTGCGGGCGCCAGACGAACCAGTAGCCGATCGGGCCGCGCAGCTCCAGGGGGTCGCCGGGCTCGAGCACCTCGGTCAGGTACGGCGAGACCTCGCCGTCGCTGATGCGCTGCACGGTCAGCTCGAGCCGGGCGCCGTCGGGCGCGGAGGCGATCGAGTACGAGCGCTGCGCGGAGTAGCCGTCCTCGGCGGTCAGCTTGACGTCCACGTGCTGGCCGGCCAGGTGACCGGGCCAGCCGGGCACGTCAAGCACCAGGGTCCGCGCGGTCGCGGTCTCTTCCTTGGCGGTCGCGAGGGTCGCGACCAGCCACTTCAGTCGCCCTGGTACCGCTGCTCGCGCCACGGGTCGCCGTAGTCGTGGTAACCGAGATCCTCCCAGAAGCCGTGCCGGTCATGCGTCATCAGGTCCAGGCCCGTGACCCACTTGGCGGACTTCCAGAAGTACAGGTGCGGCACCAGCAGCCGTGCGGGGCCGCCGTGTTCCGGGTGCAACGGCTTGCCGTCGTACTCGTAGGCGACCCAGGCCTTGCCGTCGCGCAGGTCGGGCAGCGGCAGGTTCGTGGTGTAGCCGCCGTAGGAGCGGGCCATCACGTAGCCGGCGTTCGTGGTGATGCCGTCGAGCAGCGTGTCGAGGGACACACCGCGCCAGTGCGTGTCGAACTTCGACCACTTGGTGACGCAGTGGATGTCCTTGGTGATCTGCTCGGCGGGCAGGGCGGTGAACTGCTTCCAGTCCCAGCGCCGCGCTGTTTGGCCCGTCTCTGTCGTGATCGTGAACGACCAGGTGGCCGTGTTCACCGGGGGTGTCGGGCCGGCGGACAGGACCGGGAAACCGGTCTCCAGGTACTGGCCGGGCGGCAGCCTGTCGCCGCCGGGGCGCCTGCGGCCCGAGAAGCCGCGCGAGATGACGTTCACGGGTGCAGCCTAACCCGCCAGTCGTGCGGCACCCGGCCGGCCGGCCCCGGGACCGGCTGGTCGGTGGGGTGCTGCTGCGGCGGGGCCAGTTCCGGGCCCTCGTCGTAGAAGGCCTCCTCCGGATAGGACCAGAACCACGACTCCCCCGGCTCGAAGCTGCGGATGACGGGGTGGCCGGTCTCCTTCGCGTGCGCGGTGGCGTGCTGGGCCGGCGAGTTGTCGCAGCAGCCGATGTGGCCGCACTGCGCGCAGCGGCGCAGGTGCAGCCACCAGCCGCCGACGGCGTCGCAGTCCACGCAGCCGGTTCCGCTGGGCGGCACGGATGGGTCGATGCCTGCTAGTTCGGTCATCATCGCTCCTTGTCGCTGGGCGCTGCGGCGGGCGTCTCGATCGGGAGGCGGACCTGGAAGCGGGTGTCACCGGGCACGGATTCGACCCGCAGGTCGCCGTGGTGCTTGTTCACCGCGATCCGCCACGAGATGTCCAGCCCGAGCCCGGTCCCCTGGCCCACCGGCTTGGTGGTGAAGAACGGCTCGAAGATCCGCTTCTGGATGTCGGCGGGGACGCCCGGGCCGGTATCGCGGATCTCGACGAGCACGCAGTCATCCTCGCGCGCGGTGCGGATGGTCAGCGTTCCGGTGCCGTTCATCGCCTGGACGGCGTTCTCGATCAGGTTCGTCCAGACCTGGTTGAGCTCGGAGGGGTAGGCGGGTATCGGCGGCAGGGTGCGGTCGTAATCCTTCAGGATCTGGACGCCCTTGCCGATCTTGGCGGACATCATCAGCAGCGTGCTGTCCAGCAGGTCGTGCACGTCCACCACCTGGAACGGGGCGCGGTCCAGCTGCGAGTACTGCTTGGCGGCGCCGACCAGGGTGGAGACACGCGTCGTCGAGTCCTCGATCTCGTTCATGAGCAGTTCGGTCTCGACGGTGTAGTTCAGCCAGCGCAGCGCGGGCTCGAGCATCTGGTCGCCGACGCAGTCCCGGACCTTGTTCGAGCCACTCGGCGTCGAGGCCTGCCTGCACGAACGTGGGCGCCAGCTGCCAGCCGTCGCGGATGCCGCGCTCCTCCAGCCAGTCACTGAGCTCGTCTTCGGCGTCGGAGGTGGCCAGCGGGTCGAGCTTGGGCGCCTTCGCGACCCGCTCCACCGCGCGCTGCTGCAGCTCGATGATGCTCTCCAGGTCGGCCCGCTCGTACTTGCCGGCCGCGAGCAGGCGCAGCTTGCCGCGCATCCCGGCGACCCGCTCGCGCAGGCTCGCCGTGGCGCGGACGGCGGCGGCGGCCGGGTTGTTCAGCTCGTGGGTCAGGCCCGCGGTCAGCGAGCCGAGGGCGAGGAGCCGCTCGCGCTGGCCGACCGCGGCGCGGGTCGCCTGGTTGCCGAAGAACAGGCCTTCGAGCAGGTGCGTCGCCATCGGGAACCAGTCGTTCATGATCTCGGCGAAGCAGTCCGCGCCGAGGACGAAGAACCGGGACGGCTCTGTCACCCGCATCGAGTTCTGGTACAGCTGCCGCACCCGGTCGCCCAGGTAAGCCTGGAACGCGCCGCCGTACACACCCCGCTGGCTGGTCCTGCCGACCTCGACGTCGTCCTCGCCGACCCGCCGCAAGGTGACCACCGAGCCCTCGATCAGCACGTAGAAGCAGGTCGCCGGGTCGCCCTCGGTGTAGACGAGACCGGGCTCGATGAGCTCTACGTGGCCCTCCCGGCACAGGTGCTCCAGTTGCTCGTCGGTGAGCTTCTCGAACAGGAACAGCGTGCGCAGCTCGTCCGGGTCGCAGTTCAGCGTGGTCACAGTAGCTCCAGGTAACGGTGCACCAGCATGACGGCCATGGCTCCCTCCCCCACGGCGGAGGCCACGCGCTTGGCCGACTCGGCACGGACGTCGCCGGTGGCGAAGACGCCAGGGACGCTGGTCTCCAGGTGGTACGGCGGCCGGTCGAGCGGCCACTCGCCGAGGTGATCCTCGTCCAGGTCGGGACCGGCGAGCACGAAACCGTGCTCATCCCTGGCAACCACGCCGTCCAGCCAGCTTGTTCCCGGCGCCGCGCCGATGAAGACGAACAGCTGCTGCGCGTCGACCGTCTCGGTGTCCCCGGTGTTCAGGTCGCGGAGCGTGAGCTGCTCCAGGTGGCCGTCGCCGCGGCCTTCGGCCACCTCGGTGCAGGTGCGGACCGTGATCCGGTCGATGCCGCGGATCTGCTCGATGAGGTAGTACGACATCGACTGCTCCAGCGCGGGGGCGCGCACCAGCATCGTCACCGACTTCGCGAACCTCGACAGGTAAACGGCGGCCTGCCCGGCCGAGTTCGCGCCGCCGACCACGTACACGTCCTGGTCGCGGCACCCCTCGGCCTCCGACAGCGCGGCGCCGTAGTAGACGCCCGCGCCGGTCATCTCCCCGCAGCCGGGCGCCGGGAGCTGGCGGTAGGCCACCCCGGTCGCGAGGATGACCGCCTTCGCGTCGATCGCGCCGCCATTGCTCAGCTTCACGGTGCGAGCGGGCCCGTTCACCTCCAGGGCGGTCACCTCGCTGGTGGTCAGCAGCTCGGCGCCGAACTTGACGGCCTGCCGCCGCGCCCGGTCGGTGAGCTGGCCGCCGGAAAGGCCGTCAGGGAAGCCGAGGTAGTTCTCGATCCGGGAACTCTGCCCCGCCTGGCCGCCGGTGGCGAACTTCTCCACGAGCAGGGTTTTCAGCCCCTCCGAGGCGCCGTAGACGGCCGCGCCCAGCCCGGCCGGGCCGCCACCCACCACCACCAGGTCGTAGAAGTCACGCTCAGGGGTGGTCGCCAGGCCGACCTTGGCCGCGACCTCGGTCTGCGACGGCGCGATCAGCGCTTCGCCGTCAACGGTGATCAGCACGGGGAGGTCGTGGCCGTCCGCGCCGGCGGCCTCGAGCAGCCGCTCGCCTTCCGGCTCGTCGGAGGGGTACCAGCGGTACGGGACCTGGTTGCGGGCCAGGAAGTCGCGCAGCGCCGACGATGGCGCCGACCAGCGGTGCCCGACGAGCTTGATCTCCCGCACCGGCTTCCTGTCGTCCCGCCGCCACGCCTTGAGCAGCTCGTCGACGGCCGGGTAGAGCTTCTCCTCCGGCGGGTCCCAGGGCTTGAGCAGGTAGTAGTCGAGGTCAACGACGTTGATCGCGTCGATCGCGGCGTTCGTGTCCGCGTAGGCGGTCAGCAGCACCCGCTTGGCGTACGGGTACACGTCCATCGCCTGCTCGAGGAACTCGATGCCGTTCATGCCCGGCATCCGGTAGTCGGCGAGGATGACGGCGACCTGGTCGCCGCGCAGCTTGATCTGCTTCAGCGCGTCCAGGGCGTCGGCGCCGGACTCGGCGCGGACGATCCGGTTCCGCTCGCCGTACCTGCGGCGCAGGTCGCGCGCGACGGCACGGGAAACGCCCGGGTCGTCGTCCACGGTCACGATCACCGGCCGGACTTCTTCCGCGGGTGTGGTCACGAGCTATCCCCCTTGGCCGGGACTCCACTGCATGGGGTGCTGCATGGGGTCATTGTAAGCATGTAAGCGATCGCCTCCCTGGGTGGCAAGCGGCTTTCCCGGAGTCAGGTTTCCCTCCACGAGTCGCTACCGTCCGTTCGGGATAGATATCTTTTTGTCAGTAGCCCCGGGAACCGATGACGTTCTGCAGCGGTTCGCCCGCGGCGTAGCGCTTGAGCTGGTCCGCGACGACCTGGTAGGCGCGGACGCGGGCCTGCGTGACCGCGCCGCCGACGTGCGGGGTGAGCAGCAGGCCGGGCGCGCGCCACAGCGGGTGGTCTGCCGGGAGCGGCTCGGGGTCGGTGACGTCGAGGGCCGCCCTGATCCGGGTGCTTGTGAGCTCCTTGAGCAGCGCGTCGGTGTCGACTACTGAGCCGCGCGCGGCGTTGACCAGCAGCGCCCCGTCCTTCATCCGGCCGAGGAAGTCCGCGTTCACCAGCTGCCTGGTCTCGTCGGTGACGGGCAGGAGGATGACGACGACGTCCGCCTCGGGGAGTTTTCCGTTGATTTGCGTGATCGGTGTGACGCCAGGTCGCTCGTGCTTCGCGATCCGGTCGATGGTGACCTCCCAGCCGACGAGGCGGCGCTCGACGGCGGCGCCGATCGAGCCGTAGCCGACGATCAGCACGTGCTTGCCGCCGACCGGTTCGCTGGGCGTGAAGTCCCAGTGCTGGTGCTCCTGTGCCACGGCGAAACGCGGGAAGTTCCTGAGGTGAGCGACGATCGCGCCGACCGTCCACTCGGCGGTCGCGGCGTCGTGGGCGCCGCGGGCGTTGCAAAGGGTGATGTTGGCGGGGACGTAGGGGCGGATGTGTTCGGCGCCGGCGGAGGTGAGCTGGATGACCTTGAGGCTGGGCAGGCTGGTGATGGTTTCCAGCATCTGCGGGCTCAGGCCGGGCGGGGGGACGATGAATTCGACCTCGTCCTTGCTGTCTGGCAACGGCTCACCGCCGGTCCAGACGTCGACCTCGATGCCTTCGGGCAGGTTCTTCAGGGGTTCTACTGTTTCCGGTGGATCGGGCAGCCACACCCGGGTCACGTCGCCTCCGCCTGCGGTTGTTCTGGTCCGTTCGTTCCCGATCGTACCGGCGGGCGTTCGGCATGCTGCGGCGGCTGGGATCGTCAGAGGTCGAACTCGGCGCGGCGGTCCTCCGCCACGAGATCCGCGTAGTCAGGGTGCTTCTTGAGCCAGGACTGGATGTAGGGGCAGAAGGGAAGGACCGTCAGCTGCCGCTTCCTGGCGTCGTCGAGGCTGAACCTGGCCAGCCTGGCGGCGAGTCCGCCGCCCTGGAACCGGGGATCGATCTCGGTGTGGATGAGGCTGATCACCGGGCCGCGGAGATGATAGTTGATGAACCCGGCGAGCTCGCCGTCGACGCGCAGCTCATACCTGGACGCGGCCGGGTTGTCGGCGACCACCGGAGCGGCGCCCGTGGCGGATGGGTCCATGGTGGCTACCCTACGAGAGGCTGGCTGCCCTACGAGAGGTTGGTTGCCCTACGAGACCGGGCCCAGAAGCGCGTCGCGGCGGTCCGCCAGGTCCTCGGCCGCTCCGTCGATCTCGACGACCTTGTCCCTGCTGGCGGCGCCGGTGACCAGGCTGACGTCCCGGCGCCTGACGTCAAAAGCCTCGGCCACGGCACGCAGCGCCGCTTCGGTCGCCTTCCCGTCAACCGCGCGCGCGGTCACGGACACCACGAGCGCCGCACCATGCCGTCCCCCGACGGCGGTCCGCGCCGCGCCTGGCTTAACGCGGATGGTTACCCGCACGCGCCGGCCGGAACGGGCGCGGCTTTCGCCGCGCTGGCTCCGGCGCCCGCCGGCACCCCGGGGGTGTGGGCTACGCTCCCGGCGGGCAGCGGGACGGGCACATGCACCTCACCGTCCCGGACTGCGGTGTCCCAGTGCGGGAGGGGATCCTGGGCCGCGCTGATAACGACCACGGGGCACAGCGCACGGCGCAGGCAAGCGCGGATCACCGGGCCAGGCGAACGCGGCGCGCCCGTCGTGTCGCTCGCGGTCCCGAGGACCAGCATGTCCGCCCCTTCGCAGCGTTCGAGCAGGACACGCGCGGCGAGGCCATCGACGACTTGCGTGCGGATGTGCACGCCAGCCGCATGGTCGGGCATCACCGACCGCCACATGACGTCCATGTCGACGTCGGCGGGGCCACCCTGGGCGGGTACCGCATAGCTGGCCATGCTGTGGCACGGCGCTTCCCGGGCATGCACCGCGTGGACTTCCGCGCCGCGCAGGCCCGCCTCCCGGCAGGCCCAGCGCAGCGCGACGGCCGACTCGGCGGAGCCATCCACTCCGACCACGATCCGTCGTACAACAGGAACCGACATTACGGAACCCCCTCACTGTTCGCCGCCTGACGCGCCTGTCCGCCTCCCCGGGGCGGTTTCAGTCAGGGGTTTCGCTTTCCAAAGCCTGATCGTAATCCGGGAGTTCGCTGAGCACGAGACCCCCCGGCGAGATTTTCCCAGGTGATCACCTGTTAATCGTGATGCCGTGTAAAGTTCGCGCTGCGTAAGTCGACATTTGCGGAGCACTCGGGCAACTCGGGCCATACCTCTGGGAACACTTTAGCCCCGCCTGGTAGCTCCTGTGCGATTGGTCGCATCCAATCACGCTGGCACTAGCATGCGCGTTTAATAACGATGGTCCCGGCGCGCGGCGGGCAACGCGGCGGTCAGGTAGTTCGCGGAGGCTTTCCCATCCGCACCAGCCGCCCTTCGCGTCGCGTACCTAAGCCAGCGGTAACCCTGACGTGGCTGCCGTGATGACCCTTGCGGACATGGACCTGGGCGGGGATGCGCTGGCGAAGCTCGGTGACGTGGCTGACGACGCCCACGATCCGGCCGCCCTCGCGCAGGCCGTCGAGAACGTTCATCACCTCCTCCAGGGTGTCCTCGTCGAGGGTGCCGAAGCCCTCGTCGACGAACAGCGCCTCCATGGGGGCGCCCGCCGCCTCCGCGGTGACTACATCGGCAAGGCCGAGGGCGAGGGCGAGGCTGGCGAGGAACGTCTCGCCACCCGACAGCGTGCTCGTGTCACGGTCGATCCCGGTCCACGAGTCGCAGGCGAGCAGGCCGAGCCCGGCCCTGCCGCCGCCGCGCCTCGCGTCGGTGTGCACCAGCGAGTAACGGCCCGCTGTCATCGTCAGCAGCCGCTCGCTGGCCGCGGCGGCGACCTCCTCGAGCCGGGCGGCAAGCACGAAGCTCGAGAGCGTCATGCGGTACTGGTTGGCCCCGAGTCCGGCGGCCAGGTCGGCCAGCTGCCGTGCCTGGTCGGCACGCTCCTTCAGCGGCGCCAGCGCGGCGAGCGCGGCGGCGAGCTCCGGTTTGAGCTGGGACAGCTGCTCGGCCGTGTGCCGTGCTTTCGCGTGCTCGTCGACGGCGGCGTCGTGTGCCTGCTGCGCCTCCTTGGTCGCCTCGCTCCGCGCCGTGACCGGAGCCGGCGGATCGAGCTCGACGTTGAGGTCGGGGTCGGCGAGAAGGGTGGCGACGGCTTCGACATCGGCGTCGTGATGAGAGACGCGCTCGGCCGCCTCCCGCCGCCAGGCGGCGTCCCGGAGCGCCGTCCGGGCCGCGTCGACCCCGGCCCGGCCGGTCGCGTCGCCGGTTTCGCCGACGGATCCGAAGCCGGCGTCGAGCGCCACGCGGATGGCGCGCCCATAAGCGTCCCGCGCCTCGGCCGCCGTCCGGATGGTCTCGTCCGCGGCGTCCGCGGCGGCGGTAAGAGCCTCGGCTAGGCGACGCGCCGCGGCTAGGGCGGCGGACAGGTCCGGCGCGTCGCCTAGCTGGGCGTTCAATTCCGCACGGCGGTCGTCGGCGCGCTGGGCAGCGGCTTCCGCCTCGGCCAGCGCGGCGATGCGCTGCTCCGCGAGCTCCGCCAGCCTGGCTCTGCTGGCCGCGATTTCTTCGTCTAGGTCGTCGAGCCTGTGCTGCAGGTCGCCGAGTGCGGCGGCGGCTTCGGCGAGCCGGCTAGCGCTCGCTTCGAGCTGACTGGCGTCGGCCTTGGCCTGGCGGGCGGCCGCGGCGAGGTCCGCGGCGTCTTCGGGCACGGCGAAGCCCACCTCCGCCAGCCGCTGCGTAAGCTCGCCGATCACCGCGTCGGCGGCGGCGACCTGCTGGCCCGCCTCGTCCGCTGCCTGGCCGGCCTGATCGGCGGCAGCGTCTGCCGCCTCCTCCCGCTCCCGGCTGACCGGCTCGCCGGTCAGCTCGCACAGCTCGGGGTGTTCCAGCGAGCCGCATACCGGGCACGGGGTGCCCTCGACGAGCTTGGCGGCCAGTTCGGCGCGCATGCCGTCGATGCGGGCCTCGCGGACCCGGACCGCCTCTCCCTGTAGCGCGACGGCCTCCTCCCGCGCTGTCAGGTGAGATTCACGCAGGCGTTCCCGCTTGGCACGTTCCTTGACCAGGGAACCCAAGTCGCCCGCCGCGCGGCGGGCGGTGTCCGCTGCCACCCGCGCGGCCGGCAAAGCGGCGGCTGCCTGGCTGGCGGCGTCGCGAGCTTGCACGGCTTGCGGGCGTGATTCGAGGCGCTGTGCCGACTCGGCATTGGCGTCATCAAGCGCGGCCTCGAGCTGAGCGGCCCGCGTGCGCGCGTCGGCCGCCGCCTGGTCCTCTTCGGCCGCCTGCTGCGCGACGGCACGTAGCGCGTCCAGCCGCCCGAGCTGCGCCCGCTCATGCTCGCCAGCAGCTCGCAGCGCCGCCGCGCTGACCGTCAGCGGCACGGCCGCGTCGGACGTGGCGGGCGGCCGCAACGACGCCAGCGCATCGGCCGGAATCGCGGCGAGCGTCCGTTCCTCGGTCGCGTGAGCGGCCGAGGCGGCCGCGGTGAGACGGTCGGCCTCGTCGAGCACTGGGGCTACCTCGGCTGCCCGCGAGGCGGCGTCCGCCTCGGCACGCAGCAGCGCGGCTGCCGGAGCCGCCGTTTCCAGGTCGGCCTGCCTGCGCAGGGCCTCACCGCGGCGCCGCTGGCGGTCCGCGAGCTGCTCTGCCGCGCGCTGCGCCGCGAGCGCCGTGTCCAAGTCCTGCTTGCGCACCGCGACGGCCGCCGCCGCTGCCTCCATCTCGGCCTCGGCTTCCGCCGCGAGCTGGGCCAGCCAAGCGGCCTGCCACGGGCCTTCGTCCTGGCCAGGATCGGAGTCCGCGTCAGGCAGGACCACGCCGGAGGCCTGGGCGACCTGCGCGGCCAGGAGGTTCACGCGGTTTTCCGCCGCCTCGACCGCGTGCCTCGTCTCGTTCCTGCGCTCGGCCAGCCACTTCTCCACGGCCTGGAACCGGTCGGTGCCGAAGAGCTTTTGCAGCAGCCGGGCCCTGGCTTCCGCGTCCGCGTGCAAGAACTGCGCGAACTGGCCCTGAGGCAGCAGCACCACCTGGAAGAACTGTTCGGCGGACATGCCCATCAGGTCTTTGATTTCGGCATCCGCTTCGCCGGCGCGGGTGGACTTGACCTCCCACGCACCCGCGATTGAGCACTCCTCGAGCCGCACCGACGCGGGTTCCCTGGTCATGCCCGTGCCGGACCGTTTCGGGCGCTCCTGCTCCGGCTTGCGGGTGATCCGCAGCCGCCGCCCGCCGATCGTCGCCTCGAGTTCCACCTCGGTGCGTACGCCCGTGGCCGCGTGGTCGGAACGCAGTCGCTTGATCTCGCCCCGCTTCCCCGGCACCCGGCCGTAGAGCGCGAACGCGATCGCGTCGAGCAGCGTCGTCTTCCCGGCACCGGTCTCGCCGTGCAGCAGGAACAATCCCTCTAGGTCGTCGAAACTGACCTGCTCGGTTTCCGCGAAGGCCCCGAAGGCCGTGACGCGGAGCCGGTGCGGCCGCATCAGCACGCCCCTTCGCGGACGGCCTCGAACGCGGCGGCGAGCAGGTCGTGCTCTCCGGGGGTGGCCGGCGCGTTCCGGACGTGCTTGATGAACTCGGCCGCGATCGTGAGATCGTCGTGTCCCCTGACGCGGTCGCCATAGCTGCGGCCGTCCTGGCTGGTGCCCTCCGGCTTGAACTCCAGCGTCAGGATGTGCGGGAATCGGTTGCGCAGGCGGTCCATCGCGGCTTCCGGGCGGGCCGTGTCGGTGAGCGTCACGGACAGGAAGTCGTCTTCGTACTCCGCGTACTCACGGGAGGTGAGCAGGTCGTCGACGCGCCCGCGAAGCACGGTCAGCCGGCGGTAGCCGGGCGCGGGGACCGGCTCGACGCGGGTTTTCCCGTCGACGCCCACCTCGACCAGCCAGCTGCCCTTCTTGTGGTGCCCCTCGGAGAACGAGTAGGGCAGCGGTGAACCGCTGTAGCGCATGTGCTCGGCGAGCGTCTGCTGGCCGTGCAGGTGGCCGAGCGCCACATAGCTGAACTCGTCGAACAGCGCGACCGGAACCTGGCCGACGCCGCCGACCGAGATGTCCCGCTCCGAGTCGCTGCCCGCACCGCCGGCCACCCAGGCGTGCGCCATCAGCACGGTACGGGCGAGGCCCCGCTCAGCCGCGTCGGCACGGATCCGGCCGACCGCGGCGCCGAGGGCGGCCGCGTGACTCCGTTCCCCCTCGGTTACCGGCTCTAGGTACGGCACCCCGTACACGGCGACCGGACCGTGGTCGTCGTGCAGGACGACCGGCTCCGCCAGCTTGCCCGGCCTGGTCCGCAGGTGCACCCCGGCCGCGTCGATCAGCCCGCTGTTGACCCCGAGGCGCCGGGCGGAGTCGTGGTTGCCGCTGATCAGGATCACCCGGGCACCGGTCTCGCGCAGCCGGACCAGGGCCTCGTCGTACAGCGCCACCGCGTCCACCGGCGGCACCGCGCGGTCATAGACGTCACCCGCGATGAGCACGGCGTCCACCCGTTCGGCGCGCGTCGTCTCCACCAGGTGGTCAAGGAAACGGGCCTGCGCGTCACGCAGGTCGGCCCGGTGCAGCGACCGCCCGAGATGCCAGTCAGATGTATGCAGGAAGCGCATGGCACGGACCATAGCGATTCCCTCTGACATTCGAGGCGGTTCTAGTCGGGTAATCGCTCCGGCCATTTTGTCGGCAGTGGATGCGACACTCCGGAGCACCGGCACTCGCAGCACTCCGCCCTTTGATCCGAATTCGCCCACACCATCCGTGTGGCCGGGACGGAGAGCGCGGAAGGTTAGGTAATTGTGGCGGTCACGACAGCCCGATCGAGAAGCTTGTCAATTTAGTTAGTGCTAGAATTCGAAGTAGCAGCTTCTCAACGCAAGACAGGTGATCACATGTCGCAGCCGCCGGGCTCCGGGGACGGGACGGGCGGCCAGCCCGCCCGCGACCCCCGCCCGCCCGGCGGCACTGCCGACGCCCCCGGCCTGCGGCTGGCCGATTTCGGGAAAGACGGTCCCGGGGACACCCGC
The DNA here is from genome assembly GCA_963771985.1 of uncultured Actinomycetota bacterium. Lineage (GTDB taxonomy): Bacteria > Actinomycetota > Actinomycetes > Streptosporangiales > Streptosporangiaceae > Trebonia. Next base: position 82,834 of record CAVYVO010000021.1, read on the forward strand.
CCGCCCGGCCCCGGCCTGGTCACCGCGCTCGATGCCCTGTCCGGGCCGCACCGGCGGTGCGCCGGCGCCACCGACGATGAGCTGACCGGCCTGCTCGGCCGGTGGGCCGCCGCCGAGTCCTGGGCGACAGCCGGGAAGCTCGACGTCGCCCGGGAGCTGCTGCGTCGCCGCGCCGTCCCGGTCCCCGGCACCATCCGGCCCGGCGGCCTGCCCGAGATCTGGGACGAAGGCACCGGCCACGAGGCCGCCGCCGCGCTGGCCGTCTCGGTGCCCGGCGCCGACACCCTGCTCAACCTCGCCTGGACGATGGAGGCCCGGCTGCCCGGGATCGGCGCCAGGCTGGCCGACGGCACCATTACTTACACCAAGGCCAAGATCATCGCCGACGAACTGGCGGTGCTGGACGACGCGCAGGCCGCCGCCGCCGAGCAGCTGATCGTGGGCGAACTGGCGGGCAAGACCCCGGGCCAGGTCGGCAAGCTCGCCGCCCAGGCCGTGGTGACCGTCGACCCCGACGGCGCCGCGAAGCGACGGGAGCGCGCCGAGCGGGACGATGCCCGGGTCCGGCTGTGGCGCGAGCACACCGGCGCCACCGCGCTGGCCGCCTACGGGCTGCCCGCCGACGCCGCCCTCGCCGCCAACGCCAACATCGAACACCGCGCCGGGACCTACAAGAAGTCCCGCGCCTTCCCCGGCCACACGATCGGGCAGCTGCGGGTGCTGGCGTTCTGCGACATCCTCAACGGGATCAGCGCCGACGAGCGCATCGCCCAGGCGCAGGCCCAAGCGCAAGCCCAGGCGCAGGCGGGCGCGGGAGACGAGCAGCCTGAGCCCCCCGCCGCTCCCCCGCCAGCCGATAACCGCCCGGCCGGGAACGGCCCGGACGGCGGCGGCCCGGACGGCAGCGATCCGGGCAGTAACGCTCCAGGCGACGACGGCCCGGACGACAACGGCCCCGGCGATGGCGATGGCGATGACCCGGGGACCGGCCCGGGCCGCCCGCCGGGGCCGGGGTACGCGCTGCCGGCCAAGTCCAACCTCACCTTTCCCCTCGCCACCCTGCTCGGCCTCGCCGAGCGGCCCGGCGCCGGCTACGGCCTCGGCCCCCTCGACCCCGCCCTGGTCCGCGACCTGGCCGCCGCGGCCGCCCGCAGCCCGCACAGCGACTGGTGCCTCACCATCACCGACACCCGCGGGCACGCCATCGCCCACGGCTGCGGCACACCCGTGAAAGCCGGACGAGCCAACGCCCCGTCGCCCGGCAACCGGGACGGTCCCTGGGCCCTCACCCGGCAGGATGATCCCGGACCGCCCGGCGGGTACGGCAGCTGGCTGCTCACCCTCCCGAGCGGGAGGCAGTACACCGTCAAGCTCGGCCCCATCCCGGTCACCGGCTGCGACCACCGCTACGAGTCGCATGCCTACCAGCCCAGCGACACCCTCCGCCACCTGGTCGAGATCCGGGACGGGACCTGTACGTTCCCGCCGTGTTCCCGGCACGCCCGCAACTGCGATTTCGAGCATGCCGTCCCCTACGACAAGGGCGGCCGGACGTGCATGTGCAACGCGGGCGCGCGCAGCCGCCGCTGCCACAAGGTCAAGCAATCCAAAGGATGGAAACTCACCCAGCCCCGGCCGGGCTGGCACCAGTGGACCGCCCCCAGCGGGCGCAGCTACACCCAAGGACCGATGCGATACCCCGCCTGACACCAGTGCCCCGTCGGGGTTCTGGCGTATACCTTGCCGTCTAACCTCTGACTGTGCACGGTGTGTGGCAGCGAGCCGCTAGCCACGAGGCCGAGGTGCCGCATCGATGACCGAGCGTAACGGACCTGGTTTCCGTGCGCTGGCTGTGCACGAGGCGCCGGGTCGGCGGTCCGCGATATCCCACGCGGCGAGCCGACGGCGGCTGCCCGCGAGGTTGACCGGCGGGCATGGGCTGGCCGGCTGCCTGGCTGCCTGGCTGCCTGCCTGGCTGGCCCGAGCATCGCCGAGGTGCGCGCCATCCCGCGGGGGCCTGGTATGACCTCGGTTGCGGATGGGTGTGCCGGTGCGAGCCGTTTCATGATCCCGAAATCTTTATAGTATTATAGTGCATATTTCTATACGTCATAAAAAATGTTTTCTAGATCATAGGTTATGTCAGTCGCTATTGGGCTCCGGTGAGTCTGTCCGCTGTGACGCATGTGGCCCGGAGGCCGGAGGAAGTGTGGTCAGTGTTGGCTGATGGCACGCGAGAGCCGACCAGGAGAAAACGCAGACCGGCCAAGAGGCCCGGGAAAAGACAGAGCATAAGGTTAGACGGCAAGGTGTACCGGAGCGGCATCTTCTCGGCCGTCGTTTTCTCGGCCGTCGTTTTCTCGGCCGTCGTTTTCTCGGCCGTCGTTTTCTCGGCCGTCGTTTTCTCGGCCGTCGTTTTCTCGGCCGTCGTTTTCTCGGCTGTCATTGTGTTCTCCGGAACAGCGGGGCCGAGTGGGGAGTCAGCCGGGTACGTTCGGGGATAATGGCCTTTGGTTTTTCCTGGAGAGCGCGGCCTGGGGAGCGGCGCTGGGCTCACCGGGGGACGCCCAGCGCCGCAGCTATCAGGCGACCTGCGGCCGAGGCCACGCGGGTACGGGACCGCTGGCTCGGAGGGTGACCATCGATCCCGCGGGGAGCTTGCAGCCACCCAGCGTGCGGACGACGATGGCGGCCGCCCCTGGCTGCTGTTCCGGCTCGACGTGGACCACCGCGTCGTGCCCGTGGTACCCGAGCGCGACGATCCGGCCCGCTAGGCCGCGGGATCCGTTCTTCTCGCTGATCTCGATCTGCTCCGGGCGGACCAGCACGGTCACCGGCCCCGGACCGAGCTTCGTCCGCGCGTCGGCCCGGACGGGCAGCGCACCAAGCACGGTGTCCACCGAACCGTTCCCGAGAATGCCCTCTACCAGGTTGGCCTCGCCGATGAACCGTGCCAGCTCCGGATCGGCTGGGTGCATGTACAGATCCTGCGGGGCGGCACACTGTGCGATCTTGCCTTGACGGAGCACGGCGACCTGGTCGGCCGTGGAGAGCGCTTCGTCTTGGTCATGGGTGACGAGGATCGCGGTGGCCCCGGCCTCGCGCAGCAGGCGCTTGACGTCGGCGCGGATGGTGGCCCGCAGATGCGCGTCGAGCGAGCCGAACGGCTCGTCGAGCAGGACAAGGCTGGGCTTGATGGCGAGCGCCCGGGCTAGCGCCACCCGTTGCTGCTGCCCGCCGGACAACTGGTGCGGATAGCGATGGCCAAGGCCGGCCATGCCGACAGCATCGAGGAGTCCGGCGATGGCCTTGCCGCGCCGTTCGCGCCGCGGGAGGCCGAACCCGACGTTGGCCGCCACCGTGAGATGCGGGAACAGAGCGCCCTCCTGCGGGACGTAGCCGATGCGACGGCGGTCGGACGACACGTGCGTGCCCGGCCCGTCGACGACCCTCCCCCCGAGCCGCACCGTGCCGCTGTCGGCGTGCTCGAAGCCCACGATCACCCGCAGCAGGGTCGTCTTGCCGCTCCCCGACGGGCCGAGGATGGCCGTGAGCGACTTCTCGGGCACCTCCAGGTGGACACCCGTCAGGACGGAGCGCCCACCGAACGTCTTGTTCAGCCCGGAGACGGCGAGCTGGGTCATGTGATCAACATCCCTTCGGCTTGGCCGGAACGGTGGAAGAACCTGCCGAGGACGTAGCTCGGCACTGCGGCGATGGCGATCATCACCAGGGCGAACGGAGCGGCCTGGCCGTACGAGAGGTTGCTCTCGTAGGCCCAGAACTGGGTGGACAGGGTCTGCGCCCCCGTCGGGATCAGCAGCAGGGTCGCGGTCAGTTCGGTGACGACGGACAGGAACACGAGGCAGAACGCCGCCGCGAGGCCGGGCGCGGCGAGCCGGAGTGTCACCCGCAGCAGCACGGACAGGCGCCGCTGGCCAAGCGAGCGGGCGACGTCGTCGAGGTGCGCGGGGGCGCGGGCAAGGGATGCCTTGACCCCCACAAGCGCCAGCGGGAAGAACATGATCGCGTAGCAGAGGATCAGTAGCGGAGCGCTCTGGTAGGCGAATCCGCCGAGATAGTGTTCGGTGAAGTAGGACAGGGCGAAGGCCGCGACCACGCCCGGCATGGCCAGCACGAGGTACGTGCTCCGCTCCAGCATCTGGTGGATCCGGCCGGCGTGCCGGACCGCCAGCAGCGCGAGGGGCAGCGCGAGCACGGTGTCCAGCGCGGCGGCGCCGATGCCGTAGCCGGCCGTGGTCAGGGCGGCGGCGGGCAGCGTCACGCCGCTGAGGGCATGGGCGCCGCCCTGGAACATCCAGTAGACGCTCGAGCCGACCGGCACGCCGAGGGCCAAGACGGTCAGCAGGGTGAAGCCGGCCAGCACGGGCACCAGCGCCTTCCCGAGCCGGTGCGGCGGCAGCCTCCTCGCGGCCAGCGGGCCCGCCCGGCTGACCCTGCCCTTGCCGCGGGTCAGTCCCTCCCCGGCCAGCACCAGGATGCTGAGCACCACCAGGACGAGGGAGAGCGCGCAGGCGGCGGACACGCTGAAAGACAGCGAGAACTCGGTGAAGATTTCGGTGGTAAAGGTCTGGTAGCCGAGGATCTCGAACGCGCCGTACTCGGCCAGCATGACCATGGCCACCAGCAGGCAGCCGCCCAGGATCGCGCCGCGGGCCTGGGCCAGGGTGATGCGGACGAACGTGCGCACCCGCCCGACGCCCAGGCTGCGCGCGACCTCCTCCTGGCCCGGGTCCGCGGCCCGGAAGCTGGCCGACACCGGCAGATAGACCAGCGGGTACACGGCCAGGGTCATGACCACGACGGCGCCGCGGAACCCCTGCACCCAGCTCCACAGGGACGCCCAGCCGAAGCTCACCACGAAGTCGGGGATGGCCAGCGGCACGACCACCAGGACCTCCCAGACGCGCCGGCCGGGCAGGTTCGTCCGCTCGATGCACCAGGCCGTCGCGGTCCCGATGATCGCGCACAGGGTGGTCACGACGACCGTGAGCTTGATCGTGTTCCAGAGCAGCTGCGCGGTCAGGCCGCGGAAGATCAGGTGCGTTACCGACGAGGTCCCGGAGCCGACCGCCTCGAGCAGCAGGAACACCAGGGGCAGCGCCAGCAGCAGCGCGACCAGGCAGCTGGCCGCGATGAGGGCCCGCGGGCGCCGGGCCCGCCGGACCCGTCCGCCTGGAGGCGTGGCGGACGGGTCCGGCGACCCCGGCCTGGGGCGGATGTCTGCCGGCGCGGTCACAGCAGTCCCGCCTGGCGCATCAGGTCAATCGCGGCGGTCCCGGTGCCCAGCTCGGCGATGCTGACCTGGTAGGGCTGGAGCTGGGCGAAGGGGGTCTCGCCCGCCTGGGTCGTCACGCCGGAGGCGATCGGGTACTCGAAGCTGATCGACTTGGCGGGGTTGGCGATGATCTCCTGCGCCTGCGCGCTGACGAGGTAGGCGAGGAATTTCTGCGCGGCCGCGTTGTGCGCGGAGGACTTCAGGATCGCGGCCCCGGAGACGTCCACGACGTACCCGGGATCGCCGGGCGCGAAGTAGGCGATCTTGGAGTGGACGTTCGCCGCGCCTAGCTCGGCGCGCATCCGGTACCAGTAGTACTGGTTGACGATGCCGAACGCCACCGCGCCCCGGTTTACCTCATCGGCGATGGTCTCGTTGTCGGGGTAGACGTGACCGCCGGCATTCGCCTTGACCGCGTCCAGCCAGCGCAGCGCCGCTGTCTGACCGTAGGCGCGCGCCACGGAGGTCACGATCGGCTGGAAGTCGGTCTCCTGCGGCGCTATCGCCAGCTTTCCCGCGTACCTGGCGGCGGCCAGCTGGAGCACCGAGGTCGGCAGCTGGCCCGCCTTGATCAGCGACGGGTTGTAGATCAGGACGCTGACCCGCGCCGACACGCCGGCCCAGTCCCCTTGCGGCGAGTTGTACTGGGCCGGGGTGTGCGCGAGCGTCGCGGTGTCCACGTGGGCCAGCAGGCCCTTACCCTGCAGGAACTCCAGGACCTGGGAATTCTCGGTGTAGATGACGTCCGCGGGCGAATGGGATCCCTCGGCGACGATGTCGTCGGCGAGGGTGTCCTCGTCGTCACTGCGTACGTTCACCGTGATGCCGGTGGCCTTGGTGAACCCTGCGACCAGCGCGTCCGTGGTCTGCACATGCTGGCCGTTGTAGAGGGTGATCGACTCAGCGGCTCCGGAGGCTCCGGAGGCCGCGCCGCCACAGCCTGCGAGCGCGCTCGCGGCGAGGGCCATTCCCGCGACGGCCGCCATCGCGGAGACGGCCCGCCATCGCGCGGCCGGCTCGCGCCTCATGCCGTCACGTCTCATGGCGTCGCGCCTCATGGCGTCACGCCTCATGGCGTCGCCTCCGCTCCGGGGCAGAGCGAGTTGATCCGGTTGATGGCTGCCGTGAGGGTCGCCGTGGCCGTCTTGCTCGTGCCGTTGGCCGCCGAATAGCCGCTGTACGCGTCGGCGAGCCCGCCTATCGCCTTGCTGAGTGCCGCGTCCGACGTGCGAACCTGCCGCAGCGGCAGGATCTGGGCCTCCGCGTACCCGACCGGGTCCGCGCCAGGATCCGGCCCGTTGGTCAGGACAGCGCTCACCTGCTGGCAGGTCGCTTTGGCCGACGTTGCGACGGAAGCTCCGGACGCTCCAGACGCGGCGGCGGACCCTCCGGAGCCGCAGGCGCTGGCCGGCACCACCAGGGCCAGCGCGATGAGCGCCTGCAGTGCGACCGTCCGGCTCCGCGTACAAGCCTTGATCATCGTTACTCTCCACAGTGTCGTCCCTCTCTGGGAGGATGGCGGTCCCCCGGGGCCAATCGCCTGCAGGCCTGCGGCTTAGGCTCACCTAACTTAGGATGCCCTAAACAGGACGGTCAATAGGTTAGGCTAACCTAATTCGTAAGGATTCGATAAGCACGGGCATAGAGCCGGTGGCCTCGCCTCGCGTTCCCGGCGCCGTGCGCCGACCTTCTCGCACCACGGGGGCCGCTCCTGCTGAGCACGTGAACAGCCAAGACGCGGCGCTTGCGCCGTGCGCCGACCGCAGCGGCGGCGCGCGATTGATCAATTACCGATTGCTTACCAGCGTCGTGCCCGGCTGCGCCGCGCGTCACTGTGATGCAGACAGGAGCGGCTTTGCCTAGGCGCCTTGCCCAGGTGCCTCGCCAGACAAGGACAGCGATGACACAAGACACCTGTTCGACCGGCATCGTCGGCCGCGCGGTCCCCGGAGCCGGCAGCGGCCCCAGGAAACCGGGGACGTCGCTGCTACCCCCGCTGCGCTGCGCGGATGCCGCGCGGATGCGCGGCGAGCCGCTCCACGCGAGCGCCGTTCGCTATTCGCGGTTCCTCCTGCTCGAGGTGCCCGGTCCCTGGGGGGACTCCGCCGTGGACGAGAAACACCTGGGCGCCGACGTCGCCCGGCAGCTCGCGCGCGAGGCCAAGGCCGCCGACACCCACGTGGTGCTGATCCGCCGGCCCGGGCGTCATCCGTCGGCCAGAACCGACGCCGGGCACAGGTCGATGGCCTGGGCGTTCGCCGATACGTCACCCGGTGTCGAGCGTGTCCTCTGGGGCTCCTGGCGCGATCCGGCCGACCTGCTTCGCCTGGATCTCACCGCCCCCATTCCCGGTGCGGCCAACGCCGCCGGGCCGCAGCGGCTGGCCCTGGTGTGCACGAACGGCAAGCGCGACCAGTGCTGCGCCATCCGCGGACGCCCGGTGGCCGCGGCGATCGCCGCCGCCACCACCACCACGTGGGATACCTGGGAATGCTCGCACCTGGGCGGCCATCGCTTCGCGGCGACCATGATGCTCTTGCCGACTGGAGACATGTTCGGCTGGCTGGATCCCGAGTCGGCCCTCGATGTCATGCGGCGGTTCGACGCGGGCCAGGTTATGCTGTCGCACTACCGCGGCCGGTCCGGGCAGCCGCTCGCGGTCCAGGCCGCGCTGCACGCCGCGGCGGTCCGGCTCGGCGACTTTCACCGTGGCGCGCTCCGGGCGGCTGGGGCACGCCGTGTCCCTGTCTCACCGGGCGGGCCGGGCGGGCCGGGCGACGGCTGGGCGGAACATCCGGCGGATGAGGCTGACCGCTGGGAAGTCGAGGTCATCCACCGCACGGAACACAGCCCGGGAATCGCCTACCGCGTGATAATGGCCGGATCGAAGCTGACGCCGACCTTCCTGTCGTGTTCGGATGGCATTCCTAAAGCCGAGACCCGATACGAGGCCCTCTCTTTCTCCCGCGTCTAGGAGATGCGGGAGTCAGCGCAAGTCGATTGCGCAATCCACCCACTCTAATGTGGTCGATCGCGCAATCGACATGCTGAACCCGCAGTGCAAATGACGTGCGCCGCGTACCAACGGTACGCGGCGCATGTCATTCACGAGCTTCCGATTGACCACCGCAGCAGGGTGACCAGACAACGAGTTAGGTAAGCCTAACCAAATCCGCCGACCGCCGGCGACGGCCGCCCGGATTACTTTCTTGTCATCTCAACAGCTCATCGCCCGCGTCTATCCCAGAAGATCACGATGATTTTTTTGTAACCCTCGGCTTCCGTGGATCCCCCTAGCGCGATCATCACAGAAATGTAAACTCGGCTAGGTAAGAATTCCCGAGACGACCGGAATGGCCGGATCACGCTCGGTAGCCCAGCGGGCCGCACGCGGCAAGGGAGACGAACATGGAACTGCTCGATAACCGGGCTGTGTCAGAAAGTCTCGAATCATATGCTCGTGCTCGACTCGCCGAAAGCGACTTCTTCTCGGGTCTCTCCGCCGGGCAAATCCATCCCGAGCATGTCCGCGATGTCTTCGGCCAGTACTACCTGTGGCGCAATCGCTTTCACCGGTGGTTCGGCATATGCGTCGTCAAGAGCGCCGCGTTCGGCGACGCGCTGAATGTGCCGCGCGTGCTCGCTGAGCTCATTTCATGCCTGGAGCAGGAGGTCAGCGGGAATCACCACGGGCTGGCGCTCTCCTTCCTGACCGCCCTGGGCATAGCCGACCCGGCGCGCATCACCGCGCTGCCGGTAACCGACGCGTACTCCGAATCCTTTCTTCGGTGCTATTTCCCGGCGGACCGCACGGGGGATGAGGCGCTGGCCGCCCTTGCCGGGCGGGAGCTCGCCGTGCCCAGCCGGAACAAGATCATCGTCAGCGCGCTCGCCCGGCATTACGGGGTGACCGCCGGCCTTGAGTTCTTCGACCTGCACACAGATCTCGAGGCGGAGCATTTCCGAGGACTATGGGGAGCGCTTGCCCACGGCGCCAGGGCCGACGCCCGAAGGCTCATCGAGGCGGCCAGGCTAGAGATCTGGGAACACATCACCTTCTGGGACGACGTCTATTCCACGATCCTCGGCGCGCAACACGAGCTCGCGTCATTAAATCACTGCCGCCATCCCGCACAGGAAATGATCCTGGGCCGGACAAGTGAAGACAAGGTGAAATAAGTGGACGACCTCGATTACTTCCCCGACGGCGCGTGGGCATCCGAGGATGGCCGGGGCGGGAGGTACGCGGACTCAGCACGAGCGCCGCTGGCGGGGCAGCACCGTGGTGCGGGGCAGCCGGACTACCCTCCGCCGCGCGTGAACGGCGTGCCCCAGCGCCGACTGACCGACGGGCGGCGCGCTCCAGGTCACCCGCCGCGGGGCGCCAGGCACGGGCGCGGGTACCCGCCGCCGGCGGGCGGCCCCATGACACCGTACTCGCAGCCCAACGGCAGGCGAACGGGCGGGTACCCGCCGACCGGAAACGGCTTCGCGGCACCGCCCCCGCCCCGTAATAGCGGCCCCATGCCGGCCTACCGGCCGGACAACCGGACGTACCGGCCCGACAGCGGTCCCATGCCCGCCTACCGGCCCGGCAACAGCGGCCCGATGCCGGCGTACCGGCCGGACAACAGCACCATCCGGACCTACCGGCCCGACAGCGGACCGATGCCCGCCTACCGGCCCGGCAACAGCGGCCCGATGCCGGCCTACCGGCCGGACAACAGCATGGCCGCCGCCAGCTACTTGCTCGCCGACACCGGGGTGATCTCGGAATACACGCCCATCAGCGACCCGGCGTCCGCCTACCAGCCGCCCGTTGAAAGAGCCGCCCCTGCGCACCCGCTGTCCGGCGCCAGGCAGGTCATGGGCTGGCTGCCGTTCGGCAACAGGCTCGTGCTGCTCCCGAAAGACCTGACGCTCGACCCGGACGAGGAACTGCGCGAGCACAGGGACGTCAACGGCGGGTGGCTGCGTCCGGCGGTCTTCGGCGCGATGGACGGCCTGGTAACGAACTCCTCGCTGATCGCGGGTGTCGGCGCGGGCGGTGGAGCGCACGGCACGATCGTGCTGACCGGCATCGCCGGCCTGATCGCCGGCGCGTTCTCCATGGCGACCGGTGAGTACATCTCGGTCACGTCGCAGAACGAGCTGACCGCCGCGGAAGTCGAGCTGGAACGCAGGCAGCACGACCGTGACCCGGTGGGCAAGCTGCGGAGGCTGACCCAGATCTTCATGGAGAAGGGGGTCTCCCCGAACCTGGCCGAGGCGGTCGTCCGGCAGATCTCCGCCGACCAGGACCGGGCCGTCGCCACGCACGTGCGCGAGGAACTTGGCATCGACCCGGATGACCTGCCGTCGCCCCGGACCGCGGCGATCGCGTCGCTTTCCTCCTTCACCGTCGGCGCGCTGATCCCGCTAGCTCCTTTCCTCGTCGGGTACCCGGTACTCAAGGCGGCGCTGGTGATAGCCGGGGCGGCCGCGTTCATCGGCGGTGCCGCGGTCGCGAAGCTGACCGGGCGGTCGATGGTGCTGGGCGGCCTGCGCCAGTTCACCGCGGCATTCCTGGCCACCGGAGCGGCCTTCCTGATCGGGCACCTAGTGGGCGGCCACGTCTCCTAGCGCGGGTCATCCGGTCCCCACGTAGTGGAAACCGGGTTCCGGGTGCATGAGAAAGCCGTGGTGCGAGATGTTCCACGCGTAAGCGCCGGCCAGCCCGAACGCGACCAGGTCTCCGGTCCGGAGCCGACCCGTCCTGACGTCCCGCGCCAAGACGTCCTTGGGCGTGCACAGCTGCCCGACTACCGTCACGGGCTCGGCCTTGGCGGCGGGCCGTGCCCAGTCGTGCGGCCACGAGCTGACGGGCATGACGATAAACGGCTGGTCATGCCCCTTAGCGGCCGGCGTCCGCAGGTGGTGCGTGCCGCCCGCCACCACCGCGAACGCCTTGCCGTGGCTGCGCTTCACGTCCAGCACCCGGGTGATGTACCAGCCGCAGTACGCGGTCACGGCCCGGCCAGGCTCGACGCGCACGGTCTCGCCCGGCCGGGCGGCCAGGGCGAGACCATGGCCGTATGCCGCCCAGTCGAACGGGGCGCCCGGCCGTCCGTAATCCACTGCCATTCCGCCGCCGAGGTTGATTTCCGGATTCCGCACGCCGTGCCGGGCGCACCACTGCCGCGCGAAGTCGAGAACGAGCACCGCCGAATCGAGCAGCGCGGGCGCCGTCAGGCCGCTGGCAAGGTGCGCGTGCAGCCCGCGCAGCCGCAGCTGGGCGGCTTCTGGGCTGCCCTCCGAGAGCCATCGCGCGCAAGCGTCGAGCAAAATCAGATCCATGCCGAACGGGCTGGGCTGTCTCCCCATCACCAGCCCGGCTCCCGGTCTGGCGCGGCGGCAGCCGGGGCGGCGTCCCCGGGCGGCAGGTTGACCCGGAGCAGGATATCGGCCGGGCGGCCCGCGGCCAGCGCGGCCGCCCCCAGGAGCCGCAGCTCCTGGGGGCTTTCCACGTGGAACCGGAATGTGCCCGCGCGGACCGCGGTGGCGAGCTCGGCGCTCGTCTTGCCCGGGCCGCCGAACGCGAGCCGCGCTCCGGGCACTGCCGCCGCCGTGTGCCGCAGCTCGCCGCCCGAGGAGACCTCCAGGCCGTCGGCATGCCGTGCCACGGTGCGCAGCACTGCCCGGTCAGGGTTCGCCTTGACCGCGTAGAAGACCTCGGCCGAGCGCGGGACGGCGGCCCTGATGCTGGCCATGTGCGCGGCGAGCCCGTCCAGGTCGTAGACGTACGCGGGCAGCGCGGCGTCATCACGGCCAAGGCGCTCCGCGAGCTCGCGTACCGCACCGGGTATCACGAGCCACGCCGCGGTGGCGGTCCCCTGGCTCAGCATGGCGAGGCCACGGCTGTACGGCCCCGGTCGATCGCCTGCTCACCCAGGGGGTTGCGGACGTTCAGGTAGGTCGCCTCGCGGTCCGCGCCTCGGGCCCAGCGGAGCCGGAGGTTCGCCTTGGCCGGCAGCGGAACCCCCGCCAGGACCGCGCGCAGCCGCGGCGGCGGCCAGTCGTGGTCTCGCGCGAACCCGGCGAGCACCCCGTGCGCGCAGTTCCACAAGCCGGCCTCAAGCTGATCCTCCGGGCGGGGATGGCGGTCCGCGATCGCCGCGGCGATCTCGGCCAGGTGGTTGACGAACAGGCAGTAGGCGACCCGGTTCCAGCCGCGTTCCGGATCATAGGCGAGGGCGCGGGCGACGCCGGGCTTCAGCGTCGTAAGCGTCTCGTCGTGGCGGGGCGTGAGCAGCTTGACGCCCTCCATGTCACGGAAGATGGCCTGCACGGGCAGCCCGTCGCGGTCCACGCCGACGAGGACGTTCTGCAGGTGCGGCTCGAGCACCACGCCGTGGCCGAAGAGCGCCTGCAGTACGGGGGGCACGACCCGCCGTACGTAGGCCTCCCACCAGCCGAGCAGCCAATCGGGATCCCGCCCGTCCAGCAGGCCGGCCGCCGTCTCGCCGGCGCTGGTGCCCGGCGGCTCCACGAGGGCCGCGGCCAGGACCGGGGTCACGCCCGGCGCCAGGCACCCGCGCAACCCGTTCCTGACGATGACCGACAGGCCCTCGGCCGCTTCCCCGGCGGCCAGCGCCACGGTCCGGTATCCCGGCTCGCCGAGCAGGGCGGTGCCGGGAAAGCGCGCCGCCAGGTCATCGAAGACGGGGCCGAGCAACTGTGTCATGGCGACCGCCCCGGCCAGCTCATACCAGGAGTTCTTGCGCACGCAGTTGGTGATCCGGACGTTGAGGCTGAACTTGCAGAACACGTCGGCCACCGGGTCGTACACGGTGCGGACCGACGATGTAGGCACCACCTCCCGCGGTCCGGCACCGAGATCGATGAGGCGGCGGTCGCGGAACGCCCGCCGCAGCCATGCCCGCCGCGCCAGTATGCGGAGCTGCCAGGGGTGCGCGGGCAGGACGTGATATCCCGGCGGCGCCTCCGGCGCACCGAGGCGGTCAAGGTCAGCGGTGTCGCCATCGGCGTCCAGCGCGTCACCGCGGACCGCGAGGAAGCGCAGCGGGAACCGGGCCGCCGCCTCGGGGGCGAAGGGCAGCCATTCGCGCGAATCGGCCGCACGCGCCTTGGGCGCGGGATGGAACCGGTGCCCGGCGACCAGCGCCTGCTCGCTGGACAGGTACCGGCCGAGCGCCGGATCCGCGGGTGCCCGGGTCCCGGCGCCGACCGGCTGCCAGGAGTCCCCGTGCCGCAGCGCCGCGTCGCCGGTGAGCCGCGGGGCAAGGCCGGCCGATCGGCGCCGGGTGGTGAGCCGCAGCAGCCGGTCCGACCTGGCCAGCCGGACCATCAGGTAGCCGCCGGCCTCCCGCGCCTGCTCCTCGGGTGCCGATACCTCGCGAACCAGGCAGTTCAGCAGCGCCTGCGCGGTCAGCGTGTCCGGGTTCACTCGCAGCTCCCTGGGTCGTAGTCAGCTTTCAGATAGTTAGGGCCGGTCGTGCCGTAGAACTTGTTGATGTCGCCGGCCCCGGTGCGTGCCTTGGCGACGAGCGTCCCCGCCGTGACCATCGACTTGCCGGGCAGGCGATCCGCGTCGAGCGCGCGTGCCCGCAGCGCCGGCGTCGCGGGCCAGCCGGCATGGGCGTCAAGCGCGGCCGTCAGCTTGCGCCTGACGATGGAAAGCAGGTCTGGCAGGGGCGCCGCGCCCTGGCCGGCGAGGCCGAACGCGAGCGCGCCCGCGCACAGGTGCACGGTGATGGTGATGAACACGTCCGCGAGCGCGTCATCCGATCGGGTTACCAGCCGGGGATCCGCGAAGGCGGACTCGTCCGGCACGCCGGATCCGAGTGCGGCGGCGAGCCTGGGCAGGTGAATGAGCGTGCCGTCGAAGTCCTTGACGAGCAGCCGGAGCCGGGCGGCCTCGCCCGGCGGCCCGAGGACCAGGGCGGTGTTCTGCTGGTGCGCCTCGAGCGCGATGCCGTACCGGACGAACAGCCGCACGTGCGTGTCGAAGAGCACGCCGAGGTAGGCGCCCAGCAGGCCGTGCAGGTCTTCGCCCCGCGCCCAGCCGGCGAGTTCGTCGATGACCAGCCGCCGGCCAGCCGCCGGACTCGGCGCCAGCAGCGCCGCGACCGGCACGATCCGGCACCGCCCGAGGCCGGCCGGCAGCCGGCGCAGCAGGTAGCCGAGGTAGGGATGGCCGGCGTGCGCGTACGTGCCCTCATCGGCGAGCAGCAGGCCGCCGAGCAGCGGGTCACCGTCGATGGCGGTGGCCAGGATGTCGCGCACGAGCGCGCCGTCCGCGAGGGTCCCTGGCCGGATGAACCGGCGGTTCAGCAGGCCGAGGGTGCTGGTCGGGAGCGGCAGCTTGACATGAGTGCGCGGCTGGCTGATGACGGTCACCGTCCGGGTAGACAACGTCGGGGTAACCCGCAAGCTGGTGCCAGGCGCGATGACCGCCTGGTCCGCGAGGCCGGCTTCGGTGAGGGCCCGGCCGAGCTCGTGGCGGCCGGTGACCGGGTGCACCGGCATCAGGTCGTGGGTGGCGGCGAGCGATTCCGGCAGGCCCACCTCGGACGCCGCCGGCCAGCCTGGCGGACGATTCTCGGGCAGGCCGGCCGTGACCAGGCGGGAACGCGGCACCGCGACCCAGTGCAGCGCGAACTCCGGCGCATACTCCGGCGCGTAGCGCAGCGAGTCGTGCTCGCTGAAGCCGAGCCTGGACTCCGCGGTCGGATAGGCGGGATGCGGCATCGTGGCGGCGAGCGCCTCATAGGCGAGCAGGCCCCCGGCCCCTGCCAACGTGTCAGGCGCCGCCCGCCATCGCTCGGCGAGCCTATCGCGGACGCCGGGGAGATGGCGCTCCCGGAGCCGCAGCGTGGCGAGCGCCTGACGGCATTCAGCGGCGAATGCCGCGACCCCGTCGCTGTCCAGCGGATCGCTGACCGCCGTTAGCACCGCGGCAACGTCATCGAGAGTCAGTGCCGGGCAGGACGGCCCAGCCGGCGCCCGCGGGATCCGGAAGTCGGCGAGGAATCCGTCGCGCTCGAGCGGGACCATGACCCCCGCACCGCCATGATCCGCCGGGAGCGCGAGCACCGGCCTGCCGCCGCGCAGGCGTATCCGGCCTGACAGGCCGGCGTAATCCTCCCGCAGCAAGGTACTGACCACGCGGGCGGCCAGCTCGCGCTCGGCTCTGGATCGCTCGGCGGCGGTCACGGGGTTCCGTCCGTGATCGCCCAGTTCTCCGCGGCGCGCACGGCCGCCACGGAGAGCTCCACCGCGGCCGGATCCGCGCCTATCGCGGTGATCACGCCCAGGTAATCGCGGTTGGTGCGGGTGAGCACGATATGGTCGCCGACCTCACGCAACGGCCGGTAGGAGAGCATGACGCCGAGTTCCGCGCTCTGCCGCACGCCGGCGGGCGGCGCGGCGGCGAGAACGCCAGGGCGGTCCGCGACGACGTAATCGATGATCGCGTGGGCGCTGCCCGGTGCCGGTGCCGGTGGCGGGCCTGGCAGCGGCTCCCCGAGGTGAACCCGCAGCACCCGCTCGAACAGGTCGACGCCGAGCAGGTCCGAGAGGACGAAGTCGCAGTCATCCCCGATCAGCCGGTCGTTCACCTCGATCAGCGCCGGGCGGCGGCCCGCGCCGAGGACATACTCGGTATGACAGGCACCGAACGTGGCGCCGATCTCGGCGAGCGCGCCCAGGACGTGCTCCCTGGCCGCGTCCGGCGCCGGGGCGTCCCAGGTGAGCCGCTCCTCGATGAAGAACGGGAGCGGCGAAAGCCGGGTCCGGAATCCGCCGAGCACCCATGTCGTCGCGCCGTCCCCGAGCGTTTCCAGCGTCCGCAGCCCGCCGGGCAGGTACTCCTCGGCGAGCAGGGTCTCGCCTGGCCGGCGGGCGAAGATCTGCGCGCTGCGCTCCCCGCGGGGCTGGTGACGAGCACGACGTCCTCGCTGGCCACCCCTTCGGACGGCTTGAGGACCACCGGGTACGTCAGCCCGCGAGGGGGCCGCCTGGCATCAGGGCGGATCTCGGCCACGGCGAGGCACTCGGTGCCCGTTTCCGCCAGCCGGCGGCGCATGAGCCACTTGTTCTTGGCGCGCATCGACGCCTGCCAGTCCTTGCCCGGCACTCCGAAGTACGCCGCCGCCAGCGCGGTCTGCGTCTGCAGGTGGTCGGAGTTGGAGAAGATCGCGTCCTGGGCCGGCAGCCCCGCGATCGCGCAGATCAGCTGGCGGGCATTCCAGACATCGCAGTCCAGGATCTCGGCACGCGCGGCGGCCACGTGGTGATCGTCGTCGCGCGGCGCACAGCCCGGGCGCGGCCGCAGCCGCGAGCGCGCGCGGGCCTGCCGGTGCTCCTCCGGCCGGTCGGTGAGCAGGACCACGTCCAGGCCAAGCCGGGCAGCCGCGGGAAGGAAGCCGAAGGTTACGGAGTCGGTCGGTTTGGAAGCGACTAGGCAGAGCCGCACTCGTTCCTCCAAGTTAGCTTAGGCTAACCTAACTTGCTAGAATCGTAGCGCGAAAGAACCACGCCTCTCACAGAAAGTCGCGGACATGTTCGTTACATAAATGTAATCCGAGCGCATTACGGCGCGGGCGCGCTCAGAACTCCGGCAAGGCGCTCCTGGCCGCTGGAAGCAGGATCTGGAATTCGCTGCCCTGGCCAAGAGCGCTGCGCACCGTGACGGATCCGCCGTGCGCGGTCGCGACGGCGCGCACCAGGGCGAGTCCGAGCCCGGTCCCCCGGGATCCCCGCGGACCGCTCCCGGTGCGGAACCTGTCGAAGACATGCGGGAGTTCCTTGGCGGCGATCCCGATGCCGGTGTCGCTGACCCCCAGCCGCACTTCGTCGCCCATGTCGCCGACAACCGACAGCTCTATGATGTCGTCCTCGGTGGTGCACTTCACGGCGTTCTCCAGCAGGGCGTCCACCGCGAGACCGAGCCGCTCCGGGTCCGCCATGACGGTCGCCACGTCGAGCCGTCCGAGCTTCCAGCGGCGCTGCGCGGTCGGCCGCCAGCGTTCGATGACCTCCATCGCGAACTCGTCCAGGACGACCGGCTCGGACCGGAGGAAGTCCGGGTCTTCGGAGGCGGCGATGACGAGCAGCCGCTCGCTCAGCCGGCGCAGCCGTGTCATCTCGCCGACCACCATCTGGATGTCGCGCAGCTCTTGCTCGCCGGTCAGGTCTCTGGCGAGGAGCTCGGCGTGGGTGAGCGCGATCGTGATGGGGGTCCGCAGATGATGCGACGCGTCCTGCAGGAAGCGGCGTTGCGCGGCGAGCAGGCGGGCGTTCTTCTCCCCGATGAGCTGCCGCTCGTAGTCAGCGGTAACCGTGCGGTTGGCGTGCCAGACGACGGCGACGAACATAGTCGCGAGCAGCGGAGCGTCCATCACCTCCTCCAGCGAACCCGCGTCCCGCAGCACATCGAGCGCGACGCCGGTCACCGTGGTGATGAGCACGATGCCGAGACCCCATGGCATCGGGTCAGCGGGCCAGACGCGGAGCCAGTAGAGCAGCGCGAAGCACATCGAGATGAGGTGGAACGGGATCGTGTCCCTGGACGGCCAGACCGCGATCGCGGCGACGTTCAGCAGCACGAGGGCCAGCCAGGCGATATCCAGTTCTCGCCCGCGGCGCGGACCAGAGTCATCCAGCGGCGAGCTGATATCCCTCACCTCTTATCGTCTTGATGAGCTGGTCGCCGAACTTCGAGCGCAGCCGCCGGACGCACACGCCGACGATGTTGGACCCCGGTTCGAATTCGTAGCCCCATACCGACGCGAGGAGCTGTCCCTTCGAGACCGACTGGCCAGCGTGCTCCATCAGCTCCCGCAGGACGAGGAACTCGAGCCGGGTGAGCGGCGTCGGGCCGCGGCCGATGTCCGCCTCCATGCGGCCGATGTGCAGCCTGAGGTTCCCGACCCTGATCACCCGGTCGAAGGGGTCACGGCGCAACTGGTTGCGAACCCGCGCGATCAGTTCAGCGAGCGAGAACGGCTTGGTCAGGTAGTCGCGGGCGCCGAGCTCGAAGCAGTCCACCTTGGACGTGACGTCGGCGAGGCAGGACAGCACGAGGACCGTCTGGCCAGGCTGGGCGCGCAGCAGTTGCCGCAGCACGGTCCGGCCATCCATGCTCGGCATAAGCAGGTCGAGGATAACCAGGTCATAGGGCTCGGCGAGCGCTCGCCGCAATCCCTCCGCACCGGTCTCGGCCAGGTCGATCGCGAGGCCGTCGGCGGCTAGCGCCCGGCTGACGCCAGAGCGTATCGCCTCTTCGTCGTCGATCAGCAGTACGCGCGGGCGGGCACCGGGACCGTCCCGCTCATCCACGTCGCCTGATATCCGCGCCGGGATCATGGTGCGCCAGCCGTAGCGATAGGTACCAGTGCAGTGCGAGCCAGGCCTATTCGCAATGGATTGCGCCAGGCGACACCGCCGTGAAGCACAAAGCCCATACCTACTCATACGGTTCAGCGGCTGGCTGGTTCAAAGCAGGAGGTTACAAATTTGTCATCTGCCCCACTAGAAAAGTTGAACAGCCAAGGCCCAGATCTCCGGAACGTGCCGTAGGCCGGGTTTTAAGTAATGCTGGCCGGCTGGCGAGCTGGTAGGTGATGGGCCGCTGGTCGCCGGGCATGGCGGGCGGGTTGTCGTTGATCTCCTCGATGACATCGCGAGGGCGCGGGTGATGCGGGGCGTGCCGGGCTGCTGGAGGGTGACGGTGATCGCGCCGGGGGTGCTGGTGATGGTGCCGGCCAGGCCGCGGATGATGGTCTGGCGGGTGATGGCGCGGTATTCGTCGTCGTCGCGCAGGTAGGCGTTGAGCTGGTTCGCCAGCCAGTGCTCGGCGTTGTGCGCGAGCAGCCGCAGCACCATCTGCAGGCCGCGGCGGCGGGTCCGCAGCAGCGCGACTTTGGCTTCAGGGCCGATGACATTGGCGGGCAGCTTGGCGGGGATCTTGTCCCGGGCGGAGGCGGCGGCGTCCAGCTTCTTGCGCGCGGCGGTGATCTTCTCCTGCGCGGCGGGGATCAGCCTGGTGTTCTTGACGGCGGGCGTGATGGCCGGGTCAGCGAGGAGGGCGGCCAGGCCCGCTCCGCTGCAGCCAGCGCCGTCTCCGCCTGCCGGACGGCGGCGTTCGCCTCCTTGCGGGCCGGGTTGTCCGCGATCTTGGTGTTTGCCTCGATGCCGGCGATGTAGTCGCAGATCTTGTCGATCCCGTAGTTCTCGCTGGCGTACTTGAGGAAGTTCTCCTCCCGCCACCGGGACTTCAGCCAGGCCAGGACGTCCGCCGGGCAGGCATCAAAGTCCGACGTCAGGATCTGCAGCGCCACCTTGCCGTGCTCGAACAAGGTGAGCTGCCGGGCCTGGCCGTAGTCCTTGATGTCAGCGCTCTCCCCGGCCCAGGCGATCTCGCGGCGCCGCCCGCCGGCCGTGATGGCGGTGATGACCGGCAGGGCCGCCGGGACGGCCAGCGGCGCCCGCCGGTAGGTCACCCAGTGCACGTCCTGCTCGCGGCAGTGCCGGAACACCTGCGCGTACGCCCCGCCGCGGTCGAACCCGAGCATGATCCCCGCGCCGGGTCCGGCGGCCTTCTTCAGCTCCGCCAGCGCCTTGGGCAAGGTGACCGTCAGCCCGGACGGTTCGCCGGTCACGAAGCACACCGCCCGCCCGTCATGGGCGGTCACGTGGGTGTCGGCGCGGCCCTTCTCCGCCCGGCCCCGCTTGTTGTTCCAGCCCTTGGCCACCGGCCTGGCGCCGGCGTAGGGGACGAAATGGTCATCGACGTAATACACCCCCGAGACCACCGGGTCGGCGGCCAGCATCGCGGAGGCGAACAGGCGCTGCAGCGCGACCGGGTCGGTGCGGCCGGCGATCGCGGCCAGCCTCGGCCGGATGGTCCGCAGGTCCGGCAGCGCCGCCAGCCCGGCCAGCGGCCCGGCCGCGGCGGCGGTCAGGTGCTTGAACTGCTCCACCGTCGCCGCGCCCAGCGCGAAGCAGATGCTGACCGCCGACAGCAGCGCCACGTCACCGGGCCGCCCGTCCCCGCCCGCCGCGGCGGCCAGGATCCCCCCGGCGCCGGCCCGGCCGCCGAAGGCGTGCAGCAGCATCGCGCCCGCATACCGGGAGGCGACCTCGCCGCAGATGCCCGGCCCGGACACCGCCGCGCCCTCACCGGCCCCGCCGCCGGCGGCGCCGTCCCGCCCGGCACCGGCGGCCGGCCCGGGCTCCGCCGCGGCCGGCCGCGGCTCCCGGCCCCCTGACCTGCCCTGCTCAGACTCCGGTTCCGGCGGCGCCGGCCCGGGTTCCGGTGACGGCCCCGGTGCAGGTCCCGGCTCAGGCGCGGGCTCCCCCAGCAGCAGCTGGTCCTGCGCGCCGGCGGGGCCGAGCCGCCGCAGCACCGTGGACTGAGCTGCCCCCAGCCGGCGGGCGATCTCCGCATCCCGCACCCCGGCCGCCCGCCATGCCCGCGCCCGCTCCCACGCGGCCGGATCCAGCTTGCCCGGGCGGCCCCGCGGCCGGACCACCCCGCCGGTGCCCTCGCGCAGCGCCCGGTTATGCAGCGTCGCCACGTAGTTCACCGTCAGGCCCATCAGCCGGGCCACCGCCTGACCGCCAAAGCCCAGCTGCCGCAGCACCGCCACCGCCACGTTCCGCGCCCCGGCATCGCCGTCGCGGTAGCGGAACAGCAGCCGCGACCCGGCGAAGATAAGCGTCTCCCCGTCCGCGCTGACGCGGCGCAGGTCCCTGGGGTCCGGCATGCCCTCCAAGATGGCAGCCGCAGCGGGCGACATGCCACAATCCTACCGCGGATTTAACACTTTATGGAAACCATTCCGTATCACGGACCGCAGGTCAGCAGGCATCCCGCCGCCCGGCTTCCGGAGATCTGAGGCCCGCCCCCTCCACATACCCTCATAGGGTATATGAAAGGGATGATGGCCATGATCGTGGGTCAAAAGCGGCGAATAGCGCCGCAAATGACCCATGATCATGAAACCGCCAGTCGAGATCGCCGCCATCCGGTGGCTAAATATCGGGCAAATCGGGACATATGTCACCGTATACCCCTGCCATTTGCGTCGAAGATCTCGGCCTTTCAGTTCCTGTAGTGGCCGCCCGGCCGGGCCCCTGGCAATCGTCGTTCCACGGGGCCCGGCGGGCCGATTGCGCAATTGACCACACTAGAGCGGGTCGATCGCGCGATCGGCATACTTCGCTGGAATGGTCCCGTATCCAGCCTTATGGATGAATTATCTGCGTCAGGAAAAAAGTCTTCGCGATCATGATGAAGGCGCACTGCCTGCGGGTTTGGCCGGGAAATGACGGTCTTGCGCTCGCCGGGCCGGAATGTCGGTGGCTGGTGCTACCGTGCGGCTGGGGCTGAAATGAGCGCCCCAATATTCCTTAGGCGCGCCGCAGCGTCTGCCGTACGATTGAAGGGGTGAAGGCCAAGGTGAGCATTTCGTTTGCTCCGGGGCCCGGGGACGCGGTGCGCGCGATCGCCGGACGGGCCGGCAAGATCGGGGCGGCAGGCGCCAGCGCCTGGGTGATCGGCTGCTGACGCGGAGTGACGGGCTGACTGTGCGCCGTCGGGGTCGCGCCGCCGACGAGCCGTTAGTTTCGGAAATGAAACTTAACAGCTGGCGTGTTGGAAGTCTTGGGTCAGAAGAGCATCTCTCATCGGGGACGGATGGACGACGAAAACAGCCAGCGGAGCAGTGAGGCCCGCTGGATCAGGCGGCTGGCGGGGTACTGCTGGCGGTTCCGGCGTGACGTGGTGATCGCGCTAGCCGGGTCACTGCTGTACGTGGCGGCGTCGCTGACGATCCCGCTGCTGCAGCGGGCGGTCATCGACAACGTGATCGTCACGCCGCGGGAGTCGGTGTGGCCGCTGGCGATCGGCCTGCTGATCGCGGCGGCGGCCAACTTCGCCGGGATCTACATGCGGCGGTTCCGCGGCGGCAAGATGGCGCTCGACGTGCAGCACGCCATGCGGACCGAGCTGTTCGATTCGCTGTCCCGGCTGGACGGCGCCCGGCAGGACGAGATCCACACCGGCCAGCTCGTCGGCAGGTCGATCTCCGACCTGAACATGGTGCAGGGCTTGCTTCAGTGGATGCCGCTGACCTTGGGCAGCTTGCTGCTGTTCGTCTTCTCGCTCGTCATCATGATCATCCTGTCGCCGGTGCTCGCGCTGGTCGCGGTCGCGGTCGCGCCCGCGCTCTGGTTTATCTCGACGGCGGCGCGCAAGAAGCTCTTCCCGGCCAGCTGGCACGCGCAGCAGCAGGTCGGCGACGTCGCCGCCATCGTCGATGAGGCCATCGGCGGGGTCCGCGTCGTCAAGGGGTTCGGCCAGGAAGAGCAGGAAATGCGGCGGATGGAGGCCGCGAGCGAGAACTTGTTCGGCTCCCGGCTGCGGATGATCAGGTTCACCGCACGGTACAACCCCGCGCTCACCGCGATCCCGTCGCTCGGGCTCGTCGGCGTGCTCGCGCTCGGCGGCTGGCTGGCCATCCACGGCGACGTCACGCTCGGCACGTTCCTCGCGTTCTCCAGCTACCTGGCGCAGCTCACCGGCCCGGTACGGGTGCTGACCAGCCTGGTGACGATCGGCCAGGAGGCCCGCGCCAGCGTTATCCGGGTGTTCGAAGTGATCGACTCCCGTCCCGTGATCACCGACAAGCCGGACGCCATCGAGCTGCCCGCGGACGCGACCGGGATCACGTTCGACGACGTGAAGTTCGGCTACGTGCCGTCGCAGCCGGTGCTGCGCGGGCTGACACTGGACGTCAGGCCAGGCGAGACCGTGGCGGTCATCGGCCCGTCCGGGTCCGGGAAGTCCACCCTGTCGCTGCTGCTCCCCCGGTTCTACGACGTCCGCGGCGGCGCCGTCCGGATCGGCGGCCACGACGTCCGCGACGTCACGCAGGAGTCGCTGCGCGCCGCCATCGGCATGGTCATGGAGGAGAGCTTCCTGTTCTCCGACTCCGTCCGCGCCAACATCGCCTACGGGCGGCCGGACGCGACGTTCGAGCAGGTGGTCGCCGCCGCCAAGGCCGCGGAGGCCGACGAGTTCATCCGGAGCCTGCCTGACGGCTACGACACGGTGATCGGCGAGCAGGGCCTGACCCTCTCCGGCGGGCAGCGGCAGCGCGTCGCGCTGGCACGCGCGCTGATCACCAACCCCAGGCTGCTGCTGCTCGACGATGCCACCTCGGCGGTCGACCCGCGGATCGAGGCGGAGATCCATGCCACCCTGCACCGCGTGATGGCCGGCCGGACCACGCTGCTCATCGCACACCGCAAGTCCACGCTGAACCTCGCCAACCGGGTCGCCGTGCTCACCGCCGACGGGCGGGTGTCCGACATCGGCACGCAGGACGAGCTCGCGGAGCGGTCCGAGCTGTACCGGCTGCTGATCTCCGGCCCCGGCGACGACGCGGAAGGCACCGACGCGGGCGAGCTCCCGGCCGCCGAAGCCGCGGACACCGCCGGCGGCAGCGGCGATGGCGCTGGGACAGACGCCACCGCCCGTTCTGGATATACGGAAAGAGCGGCGGCGCGGACGCTCGCCTCCTCCGCCAACGCCGCGATCGGACGCGGGGGGCGGGGCGGCCGCGCCAACCGCGGCGCTGGCGGCGGCACGCGCATGGACGGGATGATCGGCAGCGTTCCGCCGAGCCCCGAACTGCTGGCCCAGGTCGCGAAGCTGCCGCCGGTGAAGGACACGCCCAAGGTGGACGAGGCCAAGGCGCGGGCGGCGGACCGGCACTTCACGCTCCGGAAGCTGCTGAAGCCGATCGCGGTCGCGCTGATCGCCGGGCTCGTGCTCGACGGGCTGGACGCCGCCGCCAACCTGGCGCTGCCGGCCCTTGTCCGCGGCGGGATCGACAACGGGGTGCAGGCCCGGGCGTTCGGCGTGGTCGTCACGATGGCGCTGATCGGGCTGGCGATCGTGTTCGGCGACTGGCTGGTGAACATCGCCGAGACCATGGTCGTCGGGCGGAACGGGGAGCGGCTGCTGTACACGCTGCGGGTGAAGATCTTCGCGCAGCTGCAGCGGCTCGGCCTCGACTTCTATGAGCGTGAGCTGTCCGGCCGCATCATGACGAGGATGACGACCGACGTGGACGCGCTGTCCACGTTCCTGCAGACCGGGCTGATCACGATGGTCAGCTCGCTGCTGACGTTCGTGGGCGTGCTCGCCGCGATGCTGATCATCAACGTCCGGCTGGGCCTGTTCGTGCTGGCGATCATGCCGTTCCTGATCGCGGCGACGGTGGTCTTCCGCATGAAGTCCTCGAAGGCGTATACCGAGGCCCGGGAACGGGTCAGCGTGGTCAACGCGGACCTGGCCGAGAACGTGGCGGGGCTGCGGGTCACCCAGGCGTTCCGCCGGGAGGGCACCAACCGGGCGCGGTTCGCCGGGCGGAGCTTCGCCTACCGCGAATCCCGGGTGCGGGCGCAGCGGTACATCGCGCTGTACTTCCCGTTCGTCCAGACGCTATCCACGGTGGCGTCTGCCTTGGTGCTCGTGGTGGCGGTGGGGCAGGTGCGGTCGGGAGCGCTGAGCGTCGGCGCGCTGATCGCGTACCTGCTCTACATCGACATGGTGTTCTCGCCGATCCAGCAGCTATCGCAGGTGTTCGACGGGTACCAGCAGGCGGCGGTCGGCCTGCAGCGGATCAAGGACCTGCTGCGGCTGCGGACGTCGACGCCCGCCCCCGCCGATCCGGTGCCGGTGCCCGCCGCCGGGCTGGCGGGGCTGATCGAGCTGCGGGACGTGCGGTTCAGCTACAGCAGTGGTTCGGCGCTGTACGGGCCGGACACGGAGCCAGCCGGGCCCGTCTCCGGAGGCGAGGCGATCTCCGGCGTGTCGTTCACCATCTCCCCTGGCGAGACGGTGGCCCTGGTCGGCCAGACCGGGGCCGGCAAGTCGACGATCGTCAAGCTGATCGCGCGGTTCTACGACGTGACGTCCGGAGCGGTGCTTGTGGACGGGGTGGACGTACGGTCGTACGACCTCACCGCCTTCAGGCACCGGCTCGGCGTGGTGCCGCAGGAGGCGTACCTGTTCAGCGGGACGGTGGCGGAGGCGATCGCTTACGCGCGCCCGTCCGCCTCCGACGCCGAGGTGGAGGCGGCCGCGCGGGCGGTGGGCGCGCACGAGATGATCACGCGGCTGCCGGGCGGGTACGAGCACGAGGTCGGCGAGCGCGGACGGAACTTGTCCGCCGGACAGCGCCAGCTCATCGCCCTGGCGCGGGCCGAGCTCGCCGACCCGGACATCCTGCTGCTCGACGAGGCGACGGCAGCGCTCGACCTCGCGTCGGAGGCGGCGGTCACCAAGGCCACGCGGCAGCTGACCGCCACGCGGACCACGGTCGTGGTCGCGCACCGGCTGACCACCGCGGCGCGCGCGGACCGGATCATCGTGCTGGATCACGGCCGCGTCGCCGAGATCGGCACCCACGATGAGCTGCTGGAACTCGGCGGGGTGTACGCCGGGCTGTGGGACGCCTTCGTCGGCGAGAGCGAGTACGCCGCCTAGCTGGGGGGTTGAAGGGGTTCGTCCCCCTAGGGCAGGCAGAGCCTAGGCGGACGCGCCGCGCTGGCCGCGGGCGCGGATGCTGGCGAGCACGAGCACGGTGAGGATGACGACGATGACCTCCGTGAACAGCGCCGCCACGCCGAGCGGTTCGAGCCAGTTGCCGTCGTCCCCCGTGTCGCCGGGCACCGGGAGGCTGCGGGTCAGGATGTAGCCGCCCGCGGCGAACAGGCAGACGAGCCCGCTGAACTGCCACGCGGCCGGGGACGGCCGGGCTAGCAGCCACAGGCCCGCGATCGGCGCGGCCACCGCCAGCAGGCAGAATCCCGCCGTCAGCCAGACGGCGCCGCTGAGCTGGCCCTGGATCTCCAGGACATGGATGACGCCGATCGTGAGCAGGCCGATCGCGCCCGCCGCGCGTACGGCTGGATCGAGCGGCAGCGCGGGCCGGTGCAGTTCGGCGGTCCATTCTGCGGGGACCCGGGGCAGCGAAACGAGGCCAGGCATGCGGAACTCCCTTTCGGTACGGGGATGGACGGTGATCACACCGCCTTGCCGACGGTGGCCGCACACCGCCTTAAAGCGCACAGCGGGGAGGGCGCGCTTTCAGGTACTCCTGACCATGTCTACGGGTGCGGGCGCCGAAGGGATTGCCTAGGAGCCGTCGGCTATTTACCTGGCGTTGCAGGACGGAGCAGGCGGGATTGTGCCAACGGTTCCGTGCCCGTATCCGGTTCCGATCACGGGTCCCTGCGGCCTCTCCGATCGCATGAGCCACAGTCGGCCAGCCTCCCGGGCCCGGCAGCAGGCCACCGTGACGCATTATCACGAAAACATTTTTCCTTGTGTAAGAAATTCATCCTATACGTACGAAAAACATTCGGGATCATGAAACGGCTCGCACGAACAGTCCCCCTGGCAACTGATGTCACACCACGCACGCCCGCGGGAAGGGACGCCCCCGGGCGACACGCCCGAGACGGCCAGCTAGCTAACCGACAGGCCCCTAGCTGGGTGAACTTTGCGCGCCGGACGGCGCCGGCTTGATCTGGTACGGGGCCAATCCATTTTCCAGCCGTCCCCGTAGGTATAGGCAGTCCCAGGCGTCAGAGACGAGGTCCGGAGCACCAGAGATGAGATTCAGATGAGCGTCGCCTCCTTGTTTACCTGGATAGCCACCGTTGTCGTTGGCCTCCTTCTTCTTGTTATCTGGCTCATGGAATACGACCGCGAGTACCAGAGCTCGGCCGCGACTCGCTTGCCCGTGCCGGTGATTTCCGCGCACGCCCTGCTGGGCATGGGCGGCCTGCTGCTGTGGGGCGGCTACCTTCTGGTCGATGAGGAGCGGCTGGCCTGGGCGACGGTCGCTGTCCTGAGCGCCGTCGCCGCCCTGGGCCTGATCATGGCGGTGCGCTGGATCAGCGTGTACCGCGTCTACGCTGACCGCAGTCCGTCGCTTACCAAGGTAATTACTGTCCCGCCGGAACGGCACTTCCCGCTGCCGGTCGTCGTCATCCACGGCATCCTGGCCACCATCACTATCGGCTTGGTGGTGTTCACCGTACTTTTCGCCAGCTAGACCAGCTAGAGCTGACCCCGGCCACCCGCGCGGATTAGCCGGCCGCGGGGAGCGACGGGCCTTGCAGGAGGGCGCCGCCGTCGACCGGGTACACGCCGCCGGTCATGAAGCTGGAGGCCGGGGACGCCAGCAGCAGGGCGAGGCCGCGGATCTCCGACGGGTTGCCCATGCGGCCGAGCGGGATCACGGCGTTCCACCGGGCCTCGGCCTCCGGGGGCATCGGGCCGCCCCCGCCCAGGTTGGTCTTGAACGGGCCGGGGGCGATCGCGTTCACCCGCACGTTCCACCGCGCGAGGTCGTGCGCGGCCTGCTTCATGAAGTTGACGACGGCCGCCTTGGCGATTGTGTAGGAGTACGGGGTGAACGGGTCGTTGCGCAGTCCCGCGGTCGAGGCCGTGACCACGATGCTGCCCGAGCGCTGCCGTTTCATGTGCGCGGCGACGGCGCGGACGGTGTGCACGACGCCGTGCATGTTCACGTCGATGAGGGCGTGATAGTCGGACATGTCGAACTCGTCGATCGTGCCCTCGGCGATCAGCGGCGGGCGGCCGCGGGCAATGCCGGCGTTGGCGAACGCGATGTCGATCCGGCCATGCCCGGCGGCGATCGAGTCCACGAGGGAGCGCACCGCGCCGGCGTTGGTGACGTCGAGCCGCGCGCCCTTGACGACGGCGCCTGACTCGGCGAGCGCGGCCGCCGCCGTTTCCAGGCGCTCGGCGTTCCAGTCGGCGATGACCACGGTCGCGCCGCAGTCCGCCAGGATCGACGCGAACGCGTAGCCGAGGCCGGACGCTCCCCCGGTGATCAGCGCCACCTGGCCCCGTACGTCGAACAGGTCCTCAACAGCGCTCATGTCTCAGGCGGACCGCTTCCTCTTGAAGAAGCGGTCGCGGGTCGTCTTCGGAATCGTGATCGCCACGACCAGTGCGGCGCCGTAGAAGATCTGCTGGATGTAGCTCTGCGCGCCGAGCAGCTCCAGTCCCGCCGTACCCGTCGCCAGGAAGTAGACCGCGACCAGGGCGCCGAGAGCGTTGATGCGGCCGGGCCTGATCGCGGTCGCCCCGAGGAAGACCGCCGCGTAGGCCGGGAGGATCAGAGTGCTGCCTGCCGTCGGGTCGACCGTCCCGTTGGTGGCCGCGTAGGCGATCCCCGCGATCCCGGCGATGCCCGCCGCGAGGATGAAGGCCCAGGACCGCTGGCGGTCCACCCGCACTCCGGTCAGCCGCGCCACCTCGCGCGACTGCCCGATCACGAGAGCCTTCTGCCCGACAGGCGTGAAGCTGAGCACGTACCAGACGACGAGGAAGATGGCCAGGCCGTAGTAGAACTCCAGCGGAATCGACAGGAAGCTGTTCGTGAAGACCCAGTTCGACAGGTTTGTCGAGACGATCCCGACGCTGTTGGCCCCGGAGATGATGTAGATGACGCCCGTCACGATCGTCATCGTGCCGAGCGTCACGATGAACGGGTCGCTGTCGAAGAACACGACGAAGAAGACGTTGACCAGGCCGACCACAAGCGCCGCGCCGATCCCCGCCAGGCAGGCGAGGAGCACCGGCGTTCCGTGGTTCACGTTGAGCACGGCCAGGGTCATCGCGGACAGGCCCAGTGAGGCGCCAAGCGACAGGTCGACGAAGTCGCCCATGATCGTGGGCAGCAGCACGGCCATCACGAGGATGAACAGCACCGCCTGGGAGCCGAGGATGTTGGAGAGATTGCCCATCGACAGGAACGTCGAGGGTATTGCCAGCCCGAACGCGGCGACCATGGCGGCGAAGACGATGAGGATCCCGTAGCGCTGGATTCCCAGGCGCCGGCCCGCCGAGGACCGGGCCCGGGCTGCCTGCTCCTGCTGACGGTCGGTTTCGGTTTCGACGGGAGCAGCTCCCTGTGGGGCGCTCATCTGCCCTCCCTTTCCTGTTGGCCCAAACCAGCCGGCCTGGTCTGCCGCAGCGCGGCGGCGGTGATTGTGTCGTCGCTCAGCTCTTCACCGGCGAGCGTGGTGACCTGCCGCCCTTGGATGAGGACGATCACCCGGTCGCAGACCTCCGCGAGTTCCCCGAAGTCCGTCGTCACCCACAGCACCGCCATCTGAGTCAGGGCGGCGGCTGATTTCACGAACCCGTAGATGTCACGCCTGGCACCGACGTCGACCCCCTGCGTCGGCTCGTGCAGCAGCAGCAGCCGCGGCCGGGCGATCAGCCACTTCGCAAGCAGCGCCTTCTGCTGGTTGCCGCCCGAGAATGTCGCGGTGACGGCGTGCGCCTGTGGCGGCCGGATCGCGAACCGATCGATGGCCTCCCGCGCGAGCGTCACGAGCTCGCCGCGGTGGAAGACACCACCTCGGTAATGCTCGTCTTCGACGAGCATGACGATGTTCTCCCACAGGCTGAGCCGTTCGCTCAGGCCAAGCACCTGGCGGTCCGCGGGGACGAGAGCGATGCGCTCCCTGACGCTACGCTGGGGGCTGAGGCCGCTGACGTTTAGTGTCCCGGCCCCGAGGCGCAGTGTGCCGCTGGCGACCGGGCGCGCGCCGAACAGCTGATACGGCAGGTCTTCGGCACCCGAGCCGATGAGGCCGGCCACGCCGAGGATCTCCCCGGCGCCGATCTCGAACGAGAGGTCCGTCAGCCGCCCGCCGGCCAGGTGCTCGACCACAACGCTCTGGCCCGGCGGCGCGCCTTCCGGGCTAGCCGATAGCACCGGAGCCAGTGCCGCGCTAGCACGCGCTTCCCCGGCCGGGGCGCTTTCGGCCGACCGCGCCGGTATCCCGACGATGAGATCGACCAGCGCGTGCTCCTCGATCTCGCCCGCGGGCACCTCGGCGACCACCTTGCCGTCTCTGAGCACGACAACACGGTCGGCGATCGAGCGGACCGCGACCAGGTCGTGTGAGATGAACAGCACGGCCGCCCCCTCGGCCACGACAGCACGGATGAGGTCGAAGAGGCGCTCGACGTCCTCTTCGGGAAGGAACACGGTCGGCTCATCGAGGACGAGCACCGAATGCTTGTGGCCGCTTCGCGTGCGGTACCTGCGGAGGTCCTCGGCGGCCCGGACGATCGCGAGCCGCGCCTGATCGACCGGCTGCAGTTCGCCCGTCCGCCGGTCGAGATCGAGTTCGACCTGGTAGCGGTCGAGAACGGCCGCGGCGTTCCGGTGCTCCTGACGCCAGTTGATCGGTGCCCACGCCCGCGTGCCGCCAGCAATGCGCTGGCCAAGCGTCAGGTTCTCCAGGACGGTCAGCCCCGCCGCCAGCGCCAGGTTCTGGTACACGAAGCTGAGCCCGATCTCACTCGCCTGGCCAGGAGCAAGGGGCAGCGAGACCTCCTCGCCGCTTACGAACAGGCGACCGCCGGGTTCCGGGTCGTAGACCCCGGCCAGGATCTTCACCAGCGTCGACTTGCCCGAACCGTTCTGCCCGACGAGCCCGACCACCTCGCCGTGACCGATGCGGAGGTCCACGTTGTCCAGCGCCTGGTTGCTGCCGAAATCCTTGGAGATGTCGCGCAGTTCGACCGCCGGGGGAGCTGATGCCTGCTCGCCGGACGCCAGCGGTTCCTGCGGACTGACGTGCCCGTCTGGTGCGCCCGGCGTTCCCCTGCCCGTGAACGACAACCCGCGCCTCCTTTCCTGCTACTGGGGATGTCCCTGGAGCGGGGCAGCAGCCCGGTGCGGAACCGCCCGCCCGGGCTGCTGCCCGCCCTCAGAACCGGTGCGTCAGGGCGTGCCCACCATGGCGCCGTTGAGCGTTGCCGTGGAGGTCAGCGCACTGCCCGACAGCGCCGGCAGCCCCAGCAGACCGCGGAAGCCGTTGACCCAGCTCGTTCCCCAGCCGCCAGTCGTGAGGACGTTGACGGCGTTCTGCGGGGTGGCTATCCGGTCCGGGCCGATGGCCTGGTTATACGAAATGGGAGCCTGCTTCTCCAGCGCACGGGCGGTCTGCAGGAACAGCAGGTATCCCGTCCACGGCGGGTAACCGCCGATGTCCTGCTGAATGACGCTCGCGCCCGGCTGGACGGTCTGCAGCTTGATGAAGGGCGTGCCGCCGCCGAAAGCGAGGTACGTCTTCACGCTGCTGGTTTTGTGCGCGGCCTCGATGCCCGCCATCATGTAGGTCAGCATCCCGGCGTAGTCGGGGAAGATGACGCTCACGCTGGGATTCTTCAGCAGCGCGCTGGTCACGGTGCTCGCGATGTCCGTCGTCCATTGCGGCACCTCGACGTCGTAGTCGGTCACCGTGCACTTCGGGCAGATTTTGGCGAGTTCGCTCGTCAGGGCGCTCTGCATGATCGCCGTGGCCGGCGCCGCGTTCGACGTGATCGCGATGGCCTGGAACGGCTGGCCGTTGTGCTGGACGACCGCCTCTTCGGCCGCGTACTGGGCGTTCGAGCGCATAGGGGTCGACGTTGTTATAGGTAACGTGGGTGGCCGCGGCCTCCTGCGGGGTCGCCCCGTAGACGGCCACGACAATGCCGGCCTTCTCCGCCTGCGCGATCGCGGGTGCGACCAATGTCGGGTCGAAGTCACACCCCGCGTTGATCGCCGCGTATCCGCCGTGGATCGCGTCCTCGATGGCCGTGTTGTACTGGGATTCCAGGCCCTGGTTGGCGAAGATCGTCGGCTTCATGCCCGCCGCGGTGGCGATCGCCGCGTCCGCCTGCGCGATCTCCGTGCACGCGGCCAGCGCGCTGTCGCCCGGCAGGATCATGACCTTCTTCCCGCTCAGGTTCGCGATGCTCGGCAGCTTGCCGCCGTAATCGGCCGCGTATGTGCTGAAGCTTGGTGTCGCCGCGGCTTGGTTCACGCCGCTGGCGAGCGCGGAGAGGTCCGCGGTTGAGCTGCTGGCCGAGCTCGAGCTGCTGCTGCTGGCGGTCGCCGCCGCGCTGCTCGAGCTGCTGGAGCTGCTCGATGAGCACGCCGCTAGCAGCATCGCCGCGCCAGCCGCCGCCACGCCGAACGCGACGCGCGACGCGCGGGGGTTCCGTCTGCCTGTTGTGAAGCTGGTGAAGCTCCTGAAGCGTTTCATGCGCCCTCGCATATGCCACACAAGGTCTGCCTAGACCATGCCGCTGATGATCCAACTTCCGCGCCCGGCCACGTCCCCTCCACATGGCTCCGTGCACCTGCCAGCGCGCTTGGTACAGACTTGATCTTGGCAGAATGATTGTCAACAGCTCCGTCAACATGATCGCGTATCATTCCGGTCACTATCGTGTGGCCAAAATCCGACCCCGCGCAAAGCTGTGCTGCGCCACAGTCCTTGGCGGCGCGGCCCTGGCCACGACCACAGACCGTCCGCCAGCGCCTATCACCAGGCGACATTCCGCCGATGCACGCCAGCCGCCCCAGCACCGAACGCGTCTTCAAAGAATGTCGATATCTACGACACTTATAGCGAATATAACCGTCCTCAATTGCCGCGGCGGGTTCCCCGCGCAGCAGGGTCAGGACCCGGGAGAACGCTGTGGGTGAACACAGGCAAACGAATGCGCCGCTAACGATCGACCATATTGTCAACAAGTTGACGGCAACTTAGGCTGGCGATGTCTTTGGAGGAAGCGGAGAGCGGGTGCGCATGGTCGAGCAGAGCCAGCAAGCGAAGACAGCGACCGGGCCGGTGACTCTGGAGCGCGGGCGGCCGGTGACGGACACCGAGCTACTCCGGCGGGCGGACTGGATCCGGCTGCAAACGGTGGAGCTGATCGCGCAGGCGGGGCTCGGCCACTACTCGAGCACGTTCTCCTGCGCGGAGATCGTCGCGACGCTCTATTACCACACGATGCGGCTGCGCCCGGGGCAGCCGCGCTGGCCGGACCGCGACAGGTTCCTGCTCGGTAAAGGGCACGTGGCGACCGGCCTGTGGCCGGTGCTCGCCGACCTCGGGTTCTACGACCCCGGCCTGCTGAAACAGTTCGGCAAGGTCGGGTCGCCGCTGAACGACCACCCGAACATGCGGCTGGCCCCCGGCATCGACTTCAGCTCCGGGTCTCTTGGCCACAACCTGTCGGTCGGCACCGGCATGGCGCTGGCGGGCCGGCTGTCCGGCCGCGACTACCGGACGTTCGTGCTCACCGGGGACGGCGAGCTGCAGGAGGGCCAGGTCTGGGAGGCGGCGATGGCCGCCAGCCACTACAAGCTCGGCAACCTGGTCGCGATCGTGGACGCCAACGGGTTCTCCGGCAGCGGCCCGACGTCGGCGGCGATGAACATCGAGCCGCTGCCCGCCCGGTTCGAAGCGTTCGGCTGGCTGGTCCACGAGATCGACGGGCACGACGTCGGCGTGCTCCGGCGCACGTTCGACAGCCTGCCGGACGCCGGCAGCGAACAGCCGGTCTGCGTGGTGGCGCGCACCCGCAAGGGCCACGGCGTGGAGATGATGGAGAAGCAGCCGCAGGCCTGGCACCTGGGCCTGCTCAGTCCCGAGCAGCAGGCCGACGTCGTGGCGGAGATCACCGCGCGGATGGAGCTGGCCGGAGCCGAAGGGAGCACGGCGTGACCACGCAGAACTCTCCTGCTGGCACAGACCAGCCGGCCCGCAAGATGGTCGACGTCTTCAGCGACATCGACCGCGACACCGCCCTCAAGGCGAACCCCTCCGGATACGCCATCGCCGAGATCGCCGAAAGCGACGACCGGATCCTGACGCTGACCGCGGACCTGTCCAACGTGCTCGCCGACTTCCGCAAGCTCTTCCCTGAGCGCTACATCGAGCTGGGTATCGCGGAGACCAACTCGGTGTCGCTCGCCGCGGGCCTGGCGTCCTGCGGGTACGTGCCGTACATCTTCTCCATGTCGCCGTTCGGCGTGCTCAAGACCGCCGAGCAGTGGCGCACCGACGTCGACTACAACCACCTGCCGGTGCGCCTCGTCGGCCGGCTGTCGGGGCTGGCCATGGGCTACTTCGGGACCAGTCACTACGCGGTCGAGGACATCGCGATCGCCCGCACGTTCGCCAACTCGACGGTGATCTCGCCGGCCGACCAGAACGCGGTGCTCGCCCTCATGCGGGCCACCGCGGACGTCAACGGCCCGGTCTACATCCGGATCGCCGAGGCCACCGATCCGGTGTACGACCAGGTGCCGGACATCGGGTACGGCCAGTGGCCGCGGCTGCGCGAGGGCGGCGATGTCACGCTGGCCGCGCACGGCATGGGCGTGGGCCTGGCGGTCCAGGCGGCACTCATCCTCCATGCGGAGCACGGCATCGAGGCCGACGTGTACGACGCCGGCTACCTCAAGCCGTACGACGAAGACGCGATCGTGAGCAGCGTGCGCCGCACCGGCAAGGTGCTCACGATCGAGGACCACACCGTGAACGGCGGGCTCGGCGCGATCGTCGCCGAGACCGTCGCCCGGCACAAGCTGACGGCCGACCTCAAGCAGGCCGCGCTGCCCGACGAGGATCTCGAGGTCGGCGTGCCCGCCGAGCTGTATGAGTACTACGGCCTCACCGTGGCGGGCGTAACCGCCAAGGCCCTGCAGCTTGCGGGGGACGGCCCCCGCACCCCCCGATAAAGACCGGAAACTGGCGAAGGGGTGACACCTTGACAACGCGAGAGCCGCTGCTCGACCCCACCGGGGACAGCGAGCGGGACACCAACACCACCCTGGCCCCCCGGCCACAGTCCCTGAAAGGCCTGACCGTCGGCCTGCTCGACAACACCAAGCCGAACGGCGCGGTGATCCTCCGCGCCGTCGGCCGCGAACTCAAGGAGCGGTACGGCGTCCGGGAGATCCGGATGTTCCAGAAGGGCTACTTCGGCACGCCCGTCGAGGAGTCCGTGGTCCAGCAGATGCTGCACAACTGCGACTTCGCGGTCGCCGCGATCGGTGATTGAGGCTCGTGCAGCGCGGCCAGTTTGGCCGATGGGATCGTGCTGGAGCGGGCCGGCATCCCCGCTGTCAGCCTGTGCACGGATGCCTTCCGGATCACCGCCGAGGCGATGGCGAACCAACTCGGGTTCCCCGGCTACCAGTACGTGGCGCTGCCGCACCCGATCGCCAGCCGCACCGAGAAGGAGATCGACGAGATGGCGCGCGACGCGCTGCCGGACATCCTCCGGGTGCTCGGCGCCGGACTGACGTACCTGGGGGTGACGTGACCGAAGTCGACGCTGACGAGGTGCGCCGCGCGATGGAGTACTACGCCGAGCGCGGCTGGACCGATGGCCTGCCGGTCGTCCCGGTCACCGAGAGCTACCTCGCGGAGTTCCTGGCCACGACGAGCCGCGACCCGGCCGAAGTGGTCCTGCCGATGCCGCACCTCAACCGGAGCCTCACCGTCCGGCTGGCCGCGGTCAACGCCGCGCTGGCCGGCTGCCTGCCGGAGTACTTCCCGGTCGTGCTCGCCGCCTGGGACTCGTTCCTCAAGGACGGCGCGGTGAGCCGGGCGATCTGGCAGTCCACCACGGGCACCGCCCCCTTCGTCGTGGTCTACGGCCCGGTCCGGCAGCGGATCGGGCTGAACAGCCGCGGCAACGTATGGGGATCGGGGTTCCGCGCCAACGCGACGATCGGCCGGGCCATCAGGCTCGGCGCGATCAACGCGCTCGGGCTGCGCCCGCACGTGTTCGACCAGGCCACGCAGGGCACGCCGGCCAAGTACGCCTGCTGCATCGCGGAGAACGAGGAGGACAGCCCCTGGCCGAGCCTGGCCGCCGACAACGGCATCGGCCCGGGCGACAGCGCCGTCTCCGCGACCGTCATCCGCTCGGTGCTGCACATCGAGGCCCGGCACACCACGGTCCCCGAACAGCTCGCGACCGACCTGGCCGACTCGCTCTGCCGCACCGGCGCGCTGGTGCGGGCGCGGGCCAGCGGCTACGTGGTGCTGAACCCGGAGCACGCCCGGCTGCTCGACAAGGCCGGCTGGACCAAGCAGGACCTCCGCCAGGCCATCGCCGACCGCGGCACCCGCACCTACCGGCAGCTCGCCGCGGCCGGCAAGGAGGCCGTCGCCGGCGGCACCGGCTGGCGGCTGCCCGCCGACCACCCGGACGCCATACCGCAGACCCCGCCCGAGGACCTGGACTCCCCCGTCCAGCTGATCCTCTCCGCGGACGCGATCCAGATCGTGGTGGCCGGCGCGCCGAACGCCGGCGTGTCGTCGGTCGTCGAGACGTTCGGCCCGTTCGACCGCGCACCGGCGATAACCAAGGTAGAGGAAAAGGCTTGAACGCCACGGTCACCGAGCCGGGCAGGCAAACGCCGGTTTATGGCGAATTCAACGTTGTCGTGGTCGGCGGCGGCCCGGCCGGGATCATGGCCGCCACGGCGGCCGCGCGGGCCGGCCAGCGGACGCTGCTTATCGAGCGGTACGGGTTCCTCGGCGGCGCCGGCACCGCCGGGGGCCTTTCTACATTCTGCGGCCTGCACGCGCGGACTTACGGGAAGGATGTGCGGGTCATCCGGGGGCTGGCCGACGAACTGCTCGACCGGCTCACCAAGCTGGACGGGCTGAACACGCCGCACCTGACGATCGCCGACGGCATCGCGGCCCAGGCCTTCGACATCTCCGCCTACAAGATCGCCGCCGACGAGCTGGTCACCGGGTCTGGCGCGCGGATCCTGTTCCACGCGATGGCCGTCGGCGCGGTCATGCGCGGCGCTGACACATCAAGCACGGGGGAGATCGACGCGATCCTGATCGAGTCCAAGTCCGGCCGCCAGGCGGTAAGAGGACGGTTCTTCGTCGATGCCTCCGGCGACGGCGACCTCGCCGCCTGGTCGGGCGTCCCCTACGAGAAGTCGCCGCCGGTCAACGGGATGATGTACCCGTCGCTGATGTTCCGCATCAACGGCGTGGACACCAGCCGCGCCGGCCCTCAGCCGTGGCGGACCGTCGAGCGCCTGATGGACGAGGCCGAAAAGGCGGGCACCCACACGTTCCCGCGCAAGAAGCCGATCGTCCGCCCGCAGCGCAACCCGCTGGAGTGGCGCGCCAACCTGACCCAGCTGCGCACCGAAGACGGCGGCGCCATCGACGGCACCAACGTCGATGAGCTCACCCGCGGCGAGCTCATCGGCCGCCAGCAGGCGCTCGACGCGTTCACGTTCATCAGGGACCGGACGCCCGGCTTCGAGGACTCCTACATCGTGGACATCGCCCCGCAGATCGGCATCCGCGAGACCCGCCGCATCGTCGGGGCCTACCAGCTCACCGAGGACGACGTGCTCGGCTGCGCCGACTTCGCCGACACGATCGGCGTGAACGGCTGGCCGGTCGAGTCGCACGTGGCCGGCACCGTCGAGTTCCGGTGGCAGCGTGTCCCGCGGGGGTTCAACCACCTTCCGTTCCGGATGATCCTGCCCGGCACCATCGCAAACCTGTACGTCACGGGGCGGTGCGCGTCGATGACGCACGGCGCGCAGTCCGCCGCCCGCGTCACCGGCCCCTGCTTCGCGATGGGCGAGGCGGCCGGCACCGCGGCGGGGATGGCCCTGGACGCGGGCCTGCCCGGCGATCAGATCGACATCCCCGGTCTCCAGCGCCGCCTGGAAAACCAGGGCGCCTACCTCGGCCGCGCCACCCCTGAGCCGCTGCTCTGACGGCGTGGCGCCGCCGGGCGGGAGGCCTTGCCCGGCGGCGCCTTCGCGGTCAGCCCCGTCAGCCCACGGTGAATCCAGCCGCCTCGGTTATGAGCATGCTGCTGAGCGTGACGGCGTGCCGTCCCCCCGCGAGGCGCAGCAGCGCCGGGCCGATCATGTAGGTGACGTCACCGAGCGTGTTGGCGGTGAGCCTGGCGATGAACTTTCCGTCGATGCTCAGCCGCACCGGATGGGTCGGCAGGAATCCGCTGGCGAGCAGGTAGAAGGTCCCGGTGTTCGTCCGCGACAGCAGGACGCTGTGCTGTTCCAGCTGCGTGAGCTCGTCCCGCGCCTGCTCCCGGGCGGCCAGTTCCTGGGCTGTCTGCTTCGTGGCCGCGACCAGGCTGGGCACGAACCTGGGCGCGTAAACCGTGCCCCAGCCGCTCGCCACGTCGAACCCCGGGCCCGCGGTGAAACCGGGGACGGCCAGCTTGCCGTTCCTGATCACGGAGTCGTTGCCGCTGACGACGTCGATGACGCCCGCCCGCGCCCCGGCCGGGCCGAGCTCGCGGTACAGGACCGGGTTGACCGGCCCGATGTTGCCGCCGTTGAGCTGGGTGGCGAGAGACAGCACGCCAGCGAGCATCGGTGCCGCCTCGGAGGTGCCATCCTGGGCGTCCATCGTGATGTCCGGCACCGATCGCATCGGGCTGCCGGTTATGCGGGCGACGCCGCCGGCGTAACCGGGCCGGGTGAACACCGAGGAGAACCCGGCGCCTTCGGAGAACACGCCGCCGACGTTCCACAGCGGGTCAGGTCCGAGCCGCCGCGGGGCCGTGAAGCTGAAATCCGGGACGCTGCCGCCCACCGCCGTCACCCAGGGGGAGTCGTCCCAGGCGGCGGTGTCCGGAGTCGCCGATGTGTCCTCGCACTGGCCGTTGGCGACCGCGAGGTTCTGCACGACCCCGCAGTCTCCCGTCGCGACGAGCACCGGGACGCCCGCGGCCGCCGCGGCCAGTTCGCCGGGACTGTTGGCGAGGATCTGCGCGCGGCCATAGCTGTAGGTCGTCTCGCCGGTACCGTCGCTGATCGAGATGACGTTCGCCAGGTGCTGCCGGGCGATCACTTCCAGCGCCTTCATCATCTCCGGCGGCGCGACGTTGCTCGCCGGGTCGTCGTTGACCTCCGTGTCGGCGGGCGTCACAGAGATTACGATCTTCGCGTACGGAGCGATCATGTGCGCGGTTACGACATCGAGCGCGAGCTCGCCGCCCCAGGCGTCGCACGAGCCGTAACTGCCGAGCTTGACCATCCCCCGCGGGCAGGTCTTCGGCAGCGGTCCGGCGGGGTAGATCGTCCGCAGCGACGGCGGGGCGGGCAGGTCAAGCTGCTTGTCGAATCCGGCGACGATCTGACCGATGTTCCCCAGGTTCCAGCCCTCGATCACCGCGATGGTCGTGCCGGCCCCGTCGATTCCCTGACGCCACAGCGGGCCGATCCCGTAGTCATAGATGTCCTGGACGCCAGGCGTGCCCCCCTCCGCGAGGGTCTTGTAGTGCTTTTGCATGTACGCCAGCGCCTCGGTCAGCCGCTTGATCTGGGCCTGTTTCGTGGGCAGGCCGGCCGCTGGGGCCGCGGGGGCGGCCGCGGTGGCGCTGCCGGGAATGACGGCCCCGGTGATCCTGGCCCGGAGAGGGCCGGGACCGCCCGCGCTGGTCCCGGCCGTCGCCGCGACGCTGACCGCGGGAACGAACGCGATGGCCGCGAGCGCGGCCGCAGTGATTGGATAGAGGCGCCTGAATCGTTTGACGCGCATGCTCCGCTTCCCCTTTAGCTTTGGCTGCCTACCGGTTCGGATGCGTCCCCCCGGCGGACAGGCTATGCCGACCCGTGGCGGGCCACAATGGGCGGGGAGACGTGCGTGTCTGCCGGGACAACGGCGGTTTTTCTGTGGCCTGGCCCTATTGCCGGAGGGGTACCCGGCGTACCAGCCTCGGTAGTGTGCCGGATCATCACCTGCGGTCCAACTTCACCCCGGGCAGCACGCCGTGGGCGATGCGCCGCGCGCAGTGGAGCGCGCTCGGGCTGACCGACGAGGACCTGGAAAAGCCCAAGATCGCGATCGTCAACTCCTCCTCGCAGCTGGCCTCCTGCTTCAGCCACCTGGACGAGATCGTCGCGCCCCTCAAGAAGGCGATCACCGGCGCGGGCGGCGTCGCCTTCGAGGTCCGCACCGCCGCCCCGTCCGACGCGATCACCAGCGCCGGCGCCGCGGGCCAGTACATCCTGCCCAGCCGTGACCTGATCGCCAGCGACATCGAGGTCGCGGTCGAGGGCGCGCTGCTCGACGGCATGGTGTGCCTGGCGTCCTGCGACAAGACCACCCCCGGCCAGCTCATGGCGGCCGGCCGGCTGAACATCCCGACGATCATCGTCGGCTGCGGCTACCAGCCGTCCGGCACGTACAAAGGTGAGTCCGTCGACTTCGAGGACATCTTCCGGTTCGCCGGGCACGTGAACGCCGGCCGGATGACGGTGGACGAACTCGCCGAGATGTCCCGCTGCGCGGTCACCGGGCCCGGCGTGTGCGCCGGCATGGGCACCGCGAACTCCATGCACCTGGCCGCCGAGGCGCTGGGCATGGCCCTGCCCGGCACGACGCCGGTACTGGCACGCGGCGAAAGGATGTGGGACGCCGTCGCGCGGGCTGGCCGTCGCATCGTCGAGCTGGTCGCCGCGGACATCCGCCCACGGTCACTCCTAACGAACGCGGCTTTCTCCAACGCCGTCACCGCCATTCTCGCGGTCAGCGGGTCCGTCAACTGCCTCAAGCACCTGCAGGCCGTGGCTGTCGAGGCGGGCTGCGACGCGGACGTGTACCGGCTGTTCGAGGAGCTGGCGCCGAAGGTTCCGCTGCTCACCGGCGTGAAGCCGAACGGCGACACGCAGATCACCCAGTTCGACGCCGCCGGCGGCACGCTCGGGCTGCTAAAGCAGCTCGCCCCGCTGCTTGACCTGTCGGCGATGACGGTCGGCGGGACCACGCTCGGCGAGGCGATCGCGGCCGCGCCGGTCGACGAGGCCGTCATCCGGCCCCTGGAAGAGCCGCTGGCCACGCACCCCGCGATCGTGGTGATGCGCGGCTCGCTGGCGCCCGACGGCGCCGTGCTGAAGCGGACGGTCGCCGACGACGCGCCGCTGGAGTTCCGCGGGCCGGCCAAGGTGGTGCGTTCCCGGGACGAGGGCATCGCCGCCGCCAAGGCCGGCCGCTTCGCGGCCGGCGACGTAGTCGTGCTCACCGGGCTCGGGCTGCGCGGCTCCCCCGGCATGGGCCTGACCTCGGCGCTGATGTTCGCCATCGACGGCGCGGGCCTGTCGGCGAAGGTCGCGGTCATCACCGACGGGCAGATGTCCGGGCTGGTCAACGGCGGCCTGGTGGTGGCCGAGGTATCGCCGGAAGGCGCGGCGGGCGGGCCGCTGGGACTCGTCAGGGACGGCGACATGATCTCGATCGACGTGAACGGGCGGGCGATCGACCTCGAGGTCGACCCCGCGGAGCTGGAACGGCGCCGCGCCGGGCTGCCGCCACTGGGGGCGCCGGCGGGCTGCGGCTGGCTGTCGGTCTACGCCCGGACGGTCACTCCCCTCGGCAGGGGCGCAACGCTCGGCAGCACCGGTGACTAGTGCGACAAAGGCGACCCAGGATGTTGGAGACATTGGTGAGATTGGCTAAACCACCAGCACAAGGTCGCCGAAGGCAGCCGGGGGGTTCCGGGGGGTCGTCCCCCCGGGAAAGGAGAGCCAGTGCGGGCCGTTCGGTATATCGATAAAGAAGCGGGGACGGCGGTCAGTGACGTGCCGGACCCCAGCCCGGGACCTGATGACGTTGTTATCGCCGTTGACGCCTGCGGGTTGTGCGGGTCCGATGTGCACGCTGTGCAAAACGGGCAGTGTCAGCCCGGGCAGATCCTCGGGCACGAGTTCAGCGGGCGGATCGTGGCGCTCGGCGCGGCGGTGACCGGCTGGGCCGAGGGGCAGGCGGTCGCGGCGTCGCCGCTCGGGTCGTGCGGGAAGTGCCGGATCTGCACGCGCGGGCTGCCGTTCCGCTGCCCGGCGGCGCCGAACATCGGGGTGACGTGCCAGGGCGCGTACGCGGAGTACGCGGCGGTGCCCGCCCGGCAGCTGGTGGCGCTGCCGGACGGTCTGCCGGTCGAGATCGGGTCGCACGCGGAGCCGCTGTCGGTGTCGTCGCAGGCGGTGAAGCTCGCCCGGGTCGGGCCCGGCGACCCGGTGCTCGTGTACGGGGCGGGGCCGATCGGGCTGTACGCGATCATGGCGCTGCGGCTGGCCGGAGCGGGGCCGATCGTCGCGGCCGGACGCTCCGCCGGCCGACGGGCGGCGGCGGCCGACGTCGGGGCCGACGTGGTGATCGACACGCGGGAGACCTCCGTGGCGTCCTACGCGGAGCAGGCGGGGATGAAGTTCGCGGCGGCGCTCGAGTGCTCGGCGGCGCCGGGGGCGTTCAGCGAGGCCCTTTCGGTGCTCGAGCCGGGCGGGACAGCCGTTGAAGTGGCTTTGACGCCGGAGGTCGTCCCACTGCCGCTGTTCGGCATGCTCAGTGAAGGACTGCATCTCGCCGGCGCCTGCGCGTTCTCCGACGTAACCTACCGCGAGTCCGTCGAGCACCTGGCCGTCGGGCGGGTGCCGGTGGAGCGTCTGGTCAGCGAGCGGGTGTCGCTGGACGAGACGCCTTCGGCGTTGCGGCGGCTGCAGACGCCAGGTTCGCTGGTGCGGATTTTGTGCCGGCCCGGGCAATTATCGGCCCTGCCACTAGGTAAGGAGCTTGTACATGGAAGAGTTCGCGGGCAAGACTGCCGTCGTCACCGGGGCGGGCAGCGGGATGGGGAAGGCGTTCGCGCTGCGCTGGGGCGCGGAGGGGATGAACGTCGTCATCGGGGACATCCAGCAGGACGCGCTGGATGCCACCGTGTCGGAACTATCGGCCGCGGGCGTGCCGGTGCTCGGGCTGCGGACCGACGTGTCGTCGCTGGCCGACATCGAGGCGCTGGCGGACGCGGCGGAGGAGCGGTTCGGGAAGATCCACCTGGTCAACAACAACGCCGGGGTCGAGGGGTACCTGGACGGGCCGATCTGGCAGGCCACCGCCAAGGACTGGGAGTGGACGCTGTCGGTGAACCTGATGTCGGTGGTCTACGGCATCAGGACGTTCGTGCCGCGGATGCTCGCGCACGGCGACGAAGGGCACGTCGTCAACACCTGCTCGATGACCTCGGTGATCGCGGCGTCCAACATGTACGGGATCTGCAAGCACGCGATCCTCGCCATGACCGAGGTCCTCGCCGCGGACCTGCAGGCGGCGGGCGCCAACGTGGCGGCGACCGGGATCTGCCCGGGGATCATCGCGACCAACCTGTTCCACGGGTCACGCAACCGGCAGGCCGGGCTGTCGAACGAGACGGGGATGTCGGCGTCGGGCGCGGAGCTGCGCGACCACATGCACGCCGTGCTGTCCAAGGGCATGCCGCCGTCCGAAGTCGCCGACAAGGTGGTCACCGCGGTGCGGGA
Organism: uncultured Actinomycetota bacterium; assembly: GCA_963771985.1. Taxonomy (GTDB): domain Bacteria; phylum Actinomycetota; class Actinomycetes; order Streptosporangiales; family Streptosporangiaceae; genus Trebonia. Next base: position 126,388 of record CAVYVO010000021.1, read on the forward strand.
GAAGAAGCTGTACCTGCTCACCGACCACGAGTGGGACAGCAGGATCGTGGCGCGCCACGAGGCGATCATGGCCGGGGCCGTCGGCCCGGCCGCAACCGGGATGCTAGACGCGGAGGGTGTCCGATGAGCGTGAAGTACGGGCTAGAGGGACAGGTCGCGGTCATCACCGGCGCGGCCAACGGGTTCGGGCTGGCGGTCGCACAGCGGCTGGCGGACGAGGGCTCGAAGCTGGTGCTCGTCGACAGGGACGCCGACGGGCTGCAGGCGGCGGCGGAGAAGCTCGGCGGGCTGGCGGTCGTCGCCGACGTGTCGCAGGAGTCCGAGGTCGAGGGGTACGTGCGGGCGGCGGTCGACGCGCACGGCCGGATCGACCTGTTCTTCAACAACGCCGGCATCGAGGGCCGGATGGCGCCGATGACGGAGCTGTCCGTCGCGGACTTCGACCGGGTCTGGGCCGTCAACGGGCGCGGCGTCTTCATGGGGCTGCGCGCCGTGCTGACGGTGATGAAGCCGCAGCGATCCGGCGTGATCGTCAACACCGCGTCGATGGCGGCCATCAAGGGCGCGGCGACATTCGCCCCGTACATCGCCTCGAAGCACGCGGTGCTCGGGCTGACGAAATCGGCCGCGCTGGAGGGCGCGCCGTACGGGATCCGGGTCAACTGCGTCGCGCCTGGCCACTTCGACACCCGGATGGGCCGCGACCTGACCCACCAGATCAACCCGGACGACCCCGAGGGCGTGTTCCGGGCGGTCTCCGAGTCGGTCCCGTACGGCAAGCGGTACGGCACGGCCGCCGAGGTCGCGAACGTGGTGCTGTGGCTGCTGTCGGATGAGTCGGAGTACGTTTCGGGCGCGCTGCACCTGATCGACGGCGCGCTGAACGCGGGCTAACCCGCGTTCAGTGGCCGAAGGCCGCCGCGGTGATCGGGAGCAGCGGCGTGGCTTCCAGGCGGCGCAGCGCGTCGATGACCTGAGCGAAGTGCTCACGGGTGAGCCGCTCGGCTTTCCCGGGGTCGCCCGCGATCACCGCGTCGATGATGTCCAGGTGCTCCTTCGCGCCCTGAGCGAGACGGCCGGGCAGCAGCGACACGTGGAACTGGTATCGCACTCCCTGGTACCTGAGCCGGTCGATGAGGCCGGCGGCGGTCTGCTGGCTGGCGATCTCCCGGATCTTGGCGTGTACCTGGTCGCTGACCCGGCTGTCGGTGAGCACGTCGCCGCGCTTGACCGCGTCGGTCATCTCGGCCGCCATCTTCCGCAGCTCGCGGTGGTCGGCCTTGGTCGCCTTGGCGGCGGCCTTGGCCGCGCACAGCCCTTCCACGACCGCGCGGACCTCGAGGATCTCAATCGCCTCCTCGATGGTCACCGGCCGTACCCAGGCGCTGCGGTTACGCTGGCGGGTGATCAGCCCCTCGTTCTGCAGCAGCGCGAGCGCCTCCCGGACGGCCCCCCGGGAGGTCTCGTACTTCTGGGCGAGCTCTGACTCCACGAGGCGCTGCCCCGGCGCGAACTCTCCCTGATAGATGGCCATTCGCAGCTTGTCAAGCAAGCTGACGGTTTCGGGCAAGCCCTGTTCGATGTCCTGGATCCGCACGCGCTGCCCTCTCGTTCCCCGGTCTTCCTGGCGTACAGGATTGCAAACAAAACTGATGACATTATTACCGGCCGATATTCGCGAGGTTGCATGCCTCCCCGGACCAAACGTCACCAGCGCCGAACGTACAGTTTTCCTGCCAGTATCTTGCACGGGAGGGGACGGACGGTGTACCGGGCGGTCTACACGCTGCTGCTGCGGCACCTGCCGCCGGAGACGGCGCACGCTATCGGGTTCTGGCTGATCCGCGCGGCGGCCGCCATACCGGGCTTGACGTGGCTGTTGCGCCGGTTCCTCGCGCCGCGAGACCCCGTGCTCCGGGTGCGCGCGCTGGGCCTGGACTTCCCCGGCCCGCTCGGGCTCGCGGCCGGGTTCGACAAGGACGGTCGCGGCGCGCTGGCACTGGCCGCGCTGGGCTTCGGCTTCGTGGAGGTCGGCACGGTGACCGCGCGGCCGCAGCCTGGGAACCCGAAGCCACGGATGTTCCGCTTCCCGGCCGAACGCGCCCTGGTCAACCGCATGGGCTTCAACAACTCCGGCGCCGCCGCGCTGTCGGCGCGGCTGCGGTCGCAGCGGGTTTCGGGCGGGCCGCGGCCGGTCATCGGCGTGAACATCGGCAAGACCAAGGCGGTGCCGGACGACGAAGCGGTCGCCGACTACGTGACCAGCGCCCGCCTGGTCGCCGACGTCGCGGACTACGTGGTCGTGAACGTGAGCTCGCCGAACACGCCGGGCCTGCGCGACCTGCAGGCCGTCTCCCGGCTACGGCCGCTGCTGACCGCCGTGCGGTCGGCACTCGACGAAGCGTCGCCGCGGCGGCGGGTGCCGCTGCTGGTCAAGATCGCGCCCGACCTGGCCGACGCCGACATCGACGCCGTCGCCGACCTCGCGCTCGAACTCGGCCTCGACGGGATCATCGCGACCAACACCACGATCTCCCGTGAGGGCCTGCGCGACAGCGCGGCCGTTGCGGACGCCGGCCCGGGCGGCATGTCCGGCGCCCCGCTGCGCGACCGCGCGCTGGAGGTCTTGCGCCGCTTGCACGCCAGAACGGGCGACCAGCTGGTACTGATCGCGGCCGGCGGTATCGAAACCGCCGATGACGCCTGGGACCGCCTGGAGGCCGGCGCAACCCTGATCCAGGCCTACACCGCGTTCATCTACGGCGGCCCGCTATGGCCCCACCGCCTCCAAACCTCCCTGGCACCCCGGCTCCACGCGCCCCGAAAACCCAAACCGCGCGCTTAAACGCCAACCGAAACCGCCCGCGGAGAGCGCTCAGCCCGACTTAGGATCTCAATCCTGCCGACAAATAGGACGAAACAGGCGTCAAAACGGCGGTTTGAGATCCTAAGTCGCTGAGGGTGTCCACTATCTGAGATGGCCGTGCCCCGCGGGGGGCCCGCGGGGGGCCGCGGGCCGGGGGATCCGTGGCGGGGCCACAAGCTGTGCGGAGTAAACGTGTCCGCGGGGACAAGCAGTCGTTTCGGCCGGTGCGCGCTTCTTGCCTGCGGCTGGCCGGCGTATCAGGCTCGATACTGTGTCAGAGCAGACCATTCCCCGGCCGGCCGGCGTCCCGGCGCCCGAGCCGGACCTGACGCCGGAGACGATCGTCGCCCGCGCACGGGCGCTGATCCCGGCCATCCGCGACCAGCAGGACGAGGCGGAAAAGCTCGGCAGGCACACGCCCGAGCTCGACAAGAAGTTCACCGAGGCCGGGTTCTACCGGATGCTGCAGCCGAAGCGGTTCGGCGGCTACGCCTTCGACATGCTGACCTACTGGAAGGTCATCATGGCCATCGCCGAAGGCGACCCGGGCACCGCCTGGGGGCTGTGCCTCGGCGCGCACCACGCGCTCGGGCTCGGCGCCTGGTTCAGCGAGGCCGGCCAGATGGACCTGTTCGGGCCGCACGGCGACTTCAAGTGCCCGCACCGGGCGGCGCCGATGGGCACCGCGACACCCGTGGACGGCGGCTACGTCGTGAACGGGACCTGGGACTACTGCTCCGGCGTCGGGCACGCGACGCACTTCATGTGCAACACGCTGATCCCCGGCCGGGAGTCTCGCGGCCTGCTTACCATCTGCACCCCGATCGAGAACGTCACCGTCCTGCCCGACTGGGGCGACGGGAACATCATCGGGATGAACTCCAGCGGGTCCAACAGCGTGCGGGTGGAGAACGTGTTCGTCCCCGAGCACTGCACCTGCTCCGGGGACTGGACGCACAACACCACCGAGCCGGCCCCGGGCATGGCGCTGCACGACGACCCGCTGTTCTGCGGCCGGATCTACGCGGTCTACCACGCCGGCCTGGTGATCCCGGTGATCGGCGCGGCCCGCGCGGCGCTGGCCGAGTACGAGGACATCATCACGACCAAGAAGACGTACTTCCCGCCGCAGGTGCCCCGGTACACGGTCGAGGAGTACCAGCGCCACTACGGGCAGGCGCGCGCCCTCATCGACTGCGCGGAAGCCATCATCTACCAGTGCGGCGAGCGGTACACGGAACTGTCGCAGCGCTGGCACCGCACCGGCGAGCCGTTCACCCGCGAGGATGACGCGCAGATGTACTCGATGATCCAGGTCGCCGCCCGGCTCGCCATCCAGGCGACGACCGAGCTGTTCGGCGCCGCCTCGTCGTCGGCGGCCAAGCGCGGCACCCGGATGCAGCGCTACTACCGGGACGCGTCGATCTACCACGGGCACATCTCCGCCCGGCACGACGTCGTCGCGGCCGAGGTGGCGAGGTTGCACTTCGGCCTGCCGGACAACCTTTTCTAGGAGAGCAGGCCTCATGAGCATGCAGCGGACCACGCCGCCATTCCGGGCCGATCACGTCGGGAGCCTGCTGCGGCCGGCCGCGCTGCATGAGGCGCGCGCCGCCTTCGCGGCCGGGGAGATCGATTCCGCCGAGCTCATGGCCGCGGAGGACCAGGCGATCACCGACGCGGTCGAACTGCAGGAGGGGGCCGGGCTGCGGTCCGCCACCGACGGGGAGTTCCGGCGGGAGCAGTGGCACTCGGACTTCCTGTACGCCGTCCCCGGGATAGAGAAGGGCGCGCTCGGCGCGCCGCTGCCGGTCTACCGCAGGGACGGGCAGATCACCTGGACGCCGAACGTCACCGCGATCACCGGGCGGATACATCTAGACGAGGTCATCTTCGGTGACCACTTCCGGTTCCTAGACCAGACGGTTACGAAGGCGATCCCGAAGCTCACCGTCCCCTCCCCCAGCATGGCGCACTTCCGGGCCGACCTGTCCGCCGGCCCGTACACCGACTACGACGAGTTCCGCGCGGACGTGGCCGCCGCGTACGCGGCCGAGGTCGCCGGCTTGTACCGGCTCGGCTGCCGGTACCTCCAGTTCGACGACACGATCTTCGCGTTCCTCAACGACCCCGCCTGGCGCGAGAACGCGAGAGCCACCGGGCTCGACCCGGACCACCAGCACGAGATCAACGTCGCGGTCATCAACGACGCCATCAAGGACAAGCCCGCCGACATGGCCCTCACCGTGCACATGTGCCGCGGCAACTACCAGTCGGCGTGGTTTTCCTCCGGCGGGTACGACTTCGTCGCCGAGGGCGTCTTCGGCGGCCTCAAGGTCGACGGGCTGTTCCTTGAGTACGACGACGAGCGTTCCGGCACGTTCGAGCCGCTGCGCTACATGCCCGGCGACCAGATCGTCGTGCTCGGGCTCGTCACCACCAAGACGCCGGAACTCGAGCCGAAAGACGCGCTCAAGCGCCGCATCGAGGAAGCCGCCAAGTACGTGGACATCGACCGGCTGTGCCTGTCAGGCCAGTGCGGATTCGCCTCGACCGTCGAGGGCAACGCCCTCACGATCGACGAAGAGCGCGCGAAGCTCGAGCTGATCGTCGAGGTCGCCGGCGAGGTCTGGGGCTAGCCGGCTGGTTTGCGCCAACAGGTAAGAGGAGTCGGGCCGATGGACCCCCTGGTCATCAAGGAGCAAGGCCACTTCTTCACCGGCGTGCGAACGCACACCGGGCCGGCCGGCACGAGTGTGTACGGGACGCATGTCCAGTGGCAGTCGCCACCTTCCGTTCGGGAAAATCTGGTTTTGATTCATGGCGGCGGGGGGCAGGCGCTTGACATGCTGAGCACCCCTGACGGGCGGCCCGGGTGGGCGACGCTGTTCCTGCGCGACGGGTTCGCGGTGTACACGGTGGACCGGCCGGGCATGGGGCGGTCGCCGTACCATCCCGACATCTACGGACGCTGCGGGCCGCCGGCGACGTACGAGGGGTTCGTGGCGACGTTCGCCGGACCGTCGCCGGAAGGGCTGCCTGAGCACACCCAGTGGCCGGGCAGCGGAGACCGCGACGACCCGGCGCTCGAGCAGTTCCTCGCCGGGCAGGAGCCGTTCCCCGGGTCGCTGGCCCGGGCGCACGAGGACATGCGGACCGGGGCGGCCGGGCTGCTGGCCAAGATCGGGCCGTCGGTGCTGCTCACGCACTCGCTCGGCGGGGCGTTCGGGTGGCTGGCCGCGTCGGAGCGGCGGGAGCTTGTCAAGGCGATCGTCGCGGTGGAGCCCGCCGGGACGCCGTTCGGCAAGCACCCCGTGCTCGGAGACTTCACGTACGGGCTGACAGCGGTACCGGTGTCGTTCGGGCCGGGGGCCGGCGAGGCGAAGCTCGGCGGGCTGCCGGTCGCGGTGGTGACGGCGGAGTGCTCCAGTTTCGAGCCCTCCTGCCGGGCCGTAGCGGAGTTCCTGCGCGAGTGCGGCGCCGACGTGACCGAACTGCGCCTCGCTGACCTCGGCATTCACGGCAACGGGCACGCGATGATGCTAGAGAAGAACAACGCCGAGATCGCCGCGGTGATCACGGACTGGATCATCAAGCACACGTAGAAAGGCGCGCTATGAGCAAGGTGATGAACTCGGCGGCTGAGGCTGTCGCGGACATCGAGGACGGCGCCAGCGTTGGCATCGCCGGGTTCGGCGTGTCGCACCGGTATCCGTCGACGCTCATCACGGCGCTGCGCGACAAGGGACCGACGGGGCTGACCGTGTACTGCAACGGGCTCGGCCAGCCCGGCTTCCCCACCGCCCACCTGCTCGCCGACAACCACCAGATCGGCCGCCTGGTCACCTGCTTCTCCGCACGTCCCGGGGTGGTCTCCGAGGCGGAAAAGCAGATCGAGGCCGGCGAGATGACCCTCGAGATGGTCGCGCAGGGAACGCTGGTCGAGCGGATGCGGGCCGGCGGGGCGGGCATCCCGGCGTTCTACACGCCGACCGGGTACGGCACCGAGATCGCCGAGGGCAAGGACATCCGCTACTTCGACAGGCGCCCCTACGTCCTGGAGAAGGCGATCACCACGGACTTCGCGCTGATCCGGGCGCAGCGGGCCGACCACATGGGCAACGTGGTGTTCCGCGGCGGGTCGCGGAACTTCAACGTGTCGTTCGCCAAGGCGGCCCGGGTGACGATCGTCGAGGCGGAGGAGATCGTGCCGACGGGGGCGATCGCTCCCGAGGACGTCGACCTGCCCGGCGTGTTCGTGACCCGGGTCGTGCCGGTGACGGTGCGGATGGATGTGAAGAACCTGCCGATGCGGGTCAACCGTCCGGCTACCAGCGCCCGGACCTACCTCGGCAAGCCGGCGCTGACCCGCGAGCAGATCGGGCGGCGGGTCGCCGCGCTGCTGCCCGACGGCGCGGTGGTCAACCTCGGCGCCGGGCTGCCCACCCAGGTCGCCAACTTCACGCGCGGCCGGATCACGCTGCACAGCGAGAACGGCATGCTGAACTACGGCGAGTTCGTCCGGGGCGAGGACTTCGACCCGGACCTGCACGACGCGGGCGGCTACTTCGTGACGCTGCGCGACGGCGCCTCTTTCTTCGACAGCGTCACCTCGTTCGAGATCGCGCGCGGCGGGCGGCTGTACGCGGTCGTGCTCGGCACCTACCAGGTGGGCGAGAACGGCGACCTGGCCAACTGGTCGGTGCCCGGCATGGTAGGCGGCGGCATCGGCGGCGCGATGGACCTCGCCGTCGGGGCGCGGCACGTGATCGCGATGCTCGAGCACACCGACTCGCGCGGCACGCCGAAGCTGGTCGGGCGCTGCGATTTTCCCCTGACGGCGCGGGGCGTGGTGGACGCGATCGTGACCGACCTGGCGCTGCTGCGGCGGCCGCCGGGCCACGACCGTTTCGTGCTCGAGGAGGTCGCGGCCGGGTTCACCGTCGACGAGGTGCTGTCGCTCACCGGGATGCGCGTGGACGTGGCGGACGAGGTCGGCGTGCTGCAGGAATCGTGGGCCTGAGGCGGTCTTAGAAGCGCACTGTAACGTTCTGATGACGCAGCGTTCTTACCAGGCTGGAGCTGTTCGAGTAATCGGGACGGGTCTATGCGGCCAGGTCGGCTTTGTGGTAGGTGCAATACAGTGAGCCGCGATGCTTGTGGTTCCCCCTCTACCCCCGCCCGGGCGCGAGATAGCAAGGTTAGGCAAGGAGGAAAGGGGCAGAGGCAGGTACCACGATGACGAGCATGTGCCGCACCATCGCCCTCCCCTGGCATGAACTCATCGCGGTCACTAACCACATCCGCCGCATCCGGGCCGTCGCGGCGGCCCGCCACATCTGGTTGGGGACCACACTGTGATCATCGACTGTCACGGGCACTACACGACCGCTCCCAAGGCGCACACCGAGTGGCGGCAAAGCCAGCTCGCGGCGTGGCGGGAGGGCCGCCAGGCACCGGCTTACCCAGCCATCTCCGACGACGAGATCCGTGAGTCGATCGAGCAGAACCAGCTCAGGCTGCTGCGGGAGCGCGGCGCCGACATGACGATCTTCTCGCCGCGGGCGTCGGCCATGGGCCACCACGAGGGCGACGAGCGGGTCAGCGTCGAGTGGTCCCGCGCCTGCAACGACCTCATCGCGCGCGTGGCCGGGCTGTTCCCCGAGACGTTCGCCGCCGTCTGCCAGCTGCCGCAGTCGCCCGGCGCCGACCTGAAGGCGTCCATCGCCGAGCTCGAGCGCTGCGTCCTCGAGCTGGGGTTCATCGGCTGCAACCTCAGCCCGGACCCGAGCGGCGGGAAGTGGACTTCGCCGCCGCTCACCGACCAGTACTGGTACCCCGTCTACGAGAAGATGACCGAGCTCGACGTGCCCGCCATGGTGCACGTCTCCAGCAGCGCCAACCCTGTCTTCCACGCGACGGGGGCGCACTACATCAACGCCGACACGACGGCGTTCATGCAGTTCATCCAGGGCGACCTGTTCGCCGATTTCCCGGACCTGCGGCTGGTGATCCCGCACGGCGGCGGCGCGGTCCCCTACCACTGGGGCCGCTACCGCGGGCTGGCCGACATGCTGAAGAAGCCGCCGCTGAACCAGCACGTGATGCGGAACGTGTTCTTTGATACATGCGTCTACCACCAGCCCGGCATCGACCTGCTATTCAAGGTCATCGATACGGATAACATCCTGTTCGGATCGGAGATGGTGGGCGCTGTCCGCGGTATCGACCCCGAGACCGGCCACTACTTCGACGACACCAAACGGTACGTCGACGCGGCGGGCCTGTCCGCGGCCGATGCCGCGAAGGTTTACTCCGGCAACGCCCGGCGCGTGTACCCGCGCCTGGACGAGGCACTGCGCGCACGAGGACTGTAACTGCGAATGACTGCCACCTTCGAGCCCGACGCCGACTGGCTGGTCTACCTGGCCAGCCCCCGCAAGCCGGACTACGTCCTGCCCGTCGGCGCGGTCGACGCGCACTGCCACGTCTTCGGCCCGGGCGATGTCTTTCCCTACGCGCCGGAGCGGAAGTACACGCCGGCCGACGCGCCCAAGGAGAAGCTGTTCGCGCTGCGCGACTTCCTCGGCTTCGAGCGCGACGTCATCGTCCAGGCGACCTGCCACGGCGCGGACAATCGCGCCCTGGTGGACGCGCTGCTCGCCGCCGGTGACCGGGCCCGTGGCGTGGCCACGATAAGACCGGGCGTCACCAAGTCCGAGCTCGCCGACATGCACGAAGCCGGCGTCCGCGGCGTGCGCTTCAACTTCGTCAGGCGGCTGGCCGACCCCAAGCCGGACGAGTACTACCGGGGCCTGGTCGACCTGATCGGCGAATTCGGCTGGCACATCGTGATCTACTTCGAGGCCGCCGACCTGGCCGAGCGCTGGGACCTGTTCACGTCCCTGCCCACGACCATCGTCGTCGACCACATGGGGCGGCCGGACGTGACACAGCCGCTCGACGGGCCGGACTTCGCGCTCTTCAAGCGCCTGATGCGTGAGCACGAGAACGTGTGGGCCAAGCTGAGCGGCGCCGAAAGGCTGTCGGTTTCCGGGCCGCCCGGGTACGACGACTTCGTCCCCTTCGCACGGCACATCGCGCAGACGTTCCCCGACCGCGTGATCTGGGGCACCGACTGGCCGCACCCGAACATGAAGAGCCACATGCCCGACGAAGGCGACCTCGTTGATCTCGTTCCGCGGATTGCCCCGACCAGTGAGCTGCAGCGCAGGCTGCTGGTCGACAACCCTATGCGCCTGTACTGGGAGACCTCATGACGTCATACACCGCGAAGTTCGACGACATCCCCGGCACCCGGGTGTTCACGGCGGAGCGCGCGAAAAAGGGCTTCTACCTGAATGAGTTCTGCATGAGCCTGATGAAGCCGGAGAACCGCGAGCGGTTCAAGGCGGACGAGCGCGCCTACCTCGACGAGTGGCCGATGTCCGAGGCCCAGAAGCAGGCCGTGCTCGATCGCGACTACAACAGGATGCTCGACGAGGGCGGCAACATCTACTTCCTCGCGAAGATCTTCGCCACCGACGGGCTCAGCTACCTCCAGGCGGTGAGCACGATGACCGGGATGAACACCAGCGACTACCAGAAGATGATGATCTCCGGAGGCCGCTCACCGGAGGGCTGGCGCTCCATCAAGGACGGTAACTGACATGGCCCGGATCACCGCCGGGCTGACGACGAGCCACATCCCGGCCATCGGCGCCACGATCGACCACGGCAGGACCGCCGAACCGTACTGGAAGCCGCTGTTCGACGGCTACGAGTGGACCAAGGCCTGGGCCAGGGAGAACGTTCCGGACGTGGTGATCCTGGTCTACAACGACCACGCGTCCGCGTTCACGCCGGAACTGGTCCCGACCTTCGCGCTCGGCTGCGCCGACGAGTTCCCGCCGGCCGACGAGGGGTACGGGCCCCGTCCGGTGCCGGTCGTCCGCGGGCGTCCCGACCTCGCGGCTCACCTGGCCGAGGGCCTCATCCTCGACGAGTTCGACCTCACCCTGATGTACAAGCTCGACGTCGACCACGGCCTCACGGTCCCGCTGTCGCTGGTCTACGGCCAGCCGGAGGAGTGGCCGGTGCGGGTCATCCCGCTCGCCGTGAACGTCGTGCAGTACCCGCCGCCGACCGGCCACCGCTGCTTCATGCTTGGCCAGGCGATCCGCCGGGCCGTGCAGAACTTCGACGAAGATCTCACGGTCCACGTCTGGGGCACCGGCGGCATGAGCCATCAGCTGCAGGGTCCGCGCGCCGGCTTCATCAACAAGGAGTTCGACAACGCGTTCTTCGACCGGCTGGTCAAGGACCCCGAAGGCCTGGCCCAGCTGTCGCATCTGGAATACGTGCGCGAGGCGGGTTCGGAGGGCATCGAGCTGGTCATGTGGCTGATCATGCGCGGCGCCCTGGGCCCTGAGGTAGAGGAGCTCTACCGCTTCTACCATGTACCCGGATCGAACACCGCGGTCGGGCACATCGTGCTGCGGGCCGCCGACACCCACTAGGAGACTTAAGAATGCGCATCGCGCTCGCCGGGACCGGCGCCTTCGGCATCAAGCACCTCGACGGCCTGGCGAACATCGACGACGCAACCGTGACCGCCGTCGTCAGCCGCCGGCTGGAGCAGGCCGAGGAGGTCGCGCGCAAGTACGGCGTCGGGCACGCCACGACCGACCTGGACGAGGTGCTGGCGCGTGACGACGTGGACGCCGTCATCTTGTGCACACCGACTCAGCTGCACGCGGCGCAGTCCATCGCCGCGCTGCGCGCGGGCAAGCACGTGCAGGTGGAGATCCCCGTCGCCGACAGCTGGGCGGACGCGCTCACGGTGCGGCAGGCGCAGGAGGAGACCGGGCTGGTCTGCATGGTCGGGCACACCCGCCGGTTCAACCCGTCGCACCAGTGGGTGCGCCGCCGCATCCTCGCGGGCGAGCTGTCCATCCAGCAGATGGACGTGCAGACCTACTTCTTCCGCCGGACGAACATGAACGCGGCCGGGCAGCCCCGCAGCTGGACCGATCACCTGCTCTGGCACCACGCCGCGCACACGGTCGACCTGTTCCAGTACCAGACGGGCGAGCAGGCTTCGATCGCGAACGCGGTGCAGGGGCCGATCCACCCGGACCTGGGCATCGCGATGGACATGTCCATCCAGCTGCGAACGCCGTCCGGCAAGATCTGCACGCTGTCGCTCAGCTTCAACAACGACGGGCCGCTCGGCAGCTTCTTCCGCTACATCTGCGACAACGGCACCTACATCGCCCGGTACGACGACCTGGTGACCGGCCGCGAGGAGCCGATCGACGTGTCTCACGTGGACGTCTCGACGAACGGCATCGAGTTGCAGGACCGGGAGTTCGTCGCGGCGGTCAACGAGGGGCGGGAGCCGAACTCCAGCATCGCCGACGTTCTCGGCTGCTACCGCGTGCTCGGCGAACTGGAGACCCAGCTCGCGAGCCAGCGCTAGCCGGCCGGCTTGTCCAGGCCGAGGAGCCGTACGGCGTTGTCCTTGAAGATCCCCGGCTTGACCTCGTCCCTGATCGCGGTCTTCTCCAGGTCGGCCATCCACCGCTCCGGGGTCAGCACCGGGAAGTCCGTGCCGAACAGCACCTTGTCCTTCAGCAGCGTGTTCGCGTACTGCACGAGGATGGGCGCGAAATACTTCGGCGACCACCCGGACAGGTCGATGTAGACCTGCGGCTTGTGGGTGGCGACGCTGAGCGCCTCCTCCTGCCAGGGGAAGGACGGGTGCGCCAGGATGATCGGCATGTCCGGGAAGTCCACGGCCACGTCGTCCAGGTAGATGGGGTTGGAGTAGGCGAGCCGGATCCCGCCGCCGCCGCGGGTGCCCGCCCCGGCGCCGGTCTGGCCCGTGTGGAACAGCGCCGGCAGCCCCGCCGCCTCGATCACTTCGTACAGCGGGTAGGCGGCCTTGTCGTTGGGGTAGAACGACTGGCTGCTCGGGTGGAACTTGAAGCCCTTGACGCCATAGTCCTCGATGAGCCGCTTGGCCATCCGGACACCCTCGGCGCCGCGGGCCGGGTCGACGCTGCCGAAGGGGATGATGACGTCGGCGTTCTGGATGGCGCGCTCGGCGATTTCCTCGCTGGTCGCGCGGGCCGGGTCGGCGGGCTGGTCTTTGACGTCGATAGTGAAGGTCACCGCCGCCATGTTCCGCTCTCGGTAGTACGCGGCGAGGTCATCGACCGTGAAGGCGGCCGCCGCCGTCTTGAAGTAGGCGGCCATCGCGGCGAGGTGCTCGTTGTCTTCGGGCTTGGCCTTCGGCGCGTTCACCGAGCGGTGCACATGCGTGTGCACGTCAATCGCGGCCAATCTATCGACGTCCATGGTCGCGATTATCCCAGCCGTGTTTTCGGCCCGTCATGCGGCGATAACGCCAATTCCTGGGGGCTCAACTTGTGGGCCAACTGCGACGGGTGAAAAGGAAACGGTCGTAGCGGGCGGCCGCCGCTCGCCGCTCCCCCGGCGCGACCGCCTCTGCTTTTCCTTCTTTTCCGTATTCCGAACGGACGCGGCTGACTCCCTTCCGTTCCCCTCCTGTCACTGGCTGGGTTGCCGTTGCTGCCGGCTCTCCCGTCGCTTCGGCGGCGATCAACGCGGCGCCGGCGGCGCTTAGCCACGTCGTCGGGGCGGGGCGCAACGGCAGGCCGAGCACGTCGGCGAGCAGTTGCCGCCACGCGGGATGCCGGGTCCCTCCCCCGCCGATGATGACACGCGCCGGCCGGTCGCCGGCGGCGCGGAGGTCCTCGAGCCGGTCGTTGAGGAGGAAGGCGACCCCCTCCAGGGCGGCGCGGAGCAGGTCATCTCTGTTGTGTGCGAGCGTGAGGCCGGTCCAGGTGCCCTTCGGCGCCGCGGCCGTGTCCCAGCGCTCTGCGGTCAGGTACGGCAGGAAGACGGGGACGTCTTCCCGCCAGGGACGGGCGGCGGTGGCGTAGAGGTCCTGCCAGGAGGCACCGAGAACTGTCTTAACCCAGTCGAGGGTGGCACCGACGTTCTGTGCCGCGGCCAGCCGGTAATAGCCCGTGCCGATGGCCCGGAACAGGTTCGTGTTCTCCGTCGGCCGGAAGCCGGACTCCGGGACGATCCATTGCCCTCCGGTACCGAGGGTGAGCAGAGCGTCACTGGCGCGGCCGCTTCCGCTGCCCGCCGCCACCTCTTCCGTTTCTCCCTCTTCCGTTTCTCCCTCTTCCGTTTCTGCCTCTTCCGCCCCCTCCTCTTCCGTCCCCGCCCTTTCCGTCACCCCCACCTCTTCCGCCGTCCCCGCCCTTTCCGTCACCCCCACCTCTTCCCAGTAGAATACCGAGTATAGTGCTGCGGCGGTGTCGGCGGCGCCGACCGCGACCGGGATGCCGGGCGGCAGGCCGAGCTCGTCCGCCGCATCGTTGAGCAGGCGGCCGGCGATCTCGGTCGGCTCGCGGATTCCCGGGAACTTCTCCCGCGGAAGTCCGAGCGCGTCGATGAGGTCATCCGCCCAGGCGCCGCGCCGCGAGTCGAACAGCAGCGTGCCGGACGCGTCGGTCGGGTCGGTCGCGGGTTCCCCGGTCAGTCGCATGCGCAGCCAGTCTTTCGGCTGCATCACCCAGCGGGCCCGCTGCATGGGGCGCGGTTCGTGTCTGGCCAGCCAGCACAGGATCGGGCCGGCCATGCCCGGCGAGGGCTGGTTGCCCAGCGGCGCGGTGAGCCGCGCTGGCAACCGCCGGTAGGCGTCCGCCTCGGCGACGGCGCGGCGGTCCAGCCAGAGGATGGCGGGATGGCGGGGCGTCCCGGCGGAATCGGCGAGCACCACGCCGTGCATCTGCCCGGCTAGGGCGAGGCCGGTAACGTCGACGCGGCCCGCGTCCGCGAGGGCGTCGCGGACAGCGGCCTTGGCCGCGCGCCACCAGTCCTCGGGGTCGGTCTCGGCCCGCCCCTCGGCCGGCACCGTGACCGGGTACCCGGCCCGGCCCCGGCCGAGTACGCGTCCGTCCGGGGTAGCTACCAGCGCCTTGAGCTGGCTAGTGCCAAGGTCGATCCCCAGCACCGCGCTTGTACCGCTGCTGATACCGCTCACCACCCAACCGTTGCCCCGCTGCTGATGCCGCTCACCACCCGGCCATTTGCCCCGCTGCCGGCCGTCCCGGCCACTCCTGCTATACCCCGGCAGCGGGGGAACTCGCCGCTCCGGCCCTCCGCCGCCGACTTCGCAGTGCTGGTGAACTTTCCTGTGCTGGCGACAACTTTCGCGCCCGATTTGCCCGGAATGCGGGTGCGCCAGCACAGCAAAGTTCGTCTGCTAAGCGAAGATGCGGACGCTGCGGCACGCGTCCCCTTCCGACCTGCTGACGTTTGGGGCTCACGTGGCAGGAATGATGCCCAGGGACGGACAGTCCCCTGTCGGGAAAGGCCGCGGGCTGATCCTGCGGACTAAGTCCGTGGAGCCTGCGGGTCGACTGCGCAATCGACCACACTAGAGCAGGTCGATTGCGCAATCGACCTCGCTCCAAATGCGGAGAAGACGAGCTTCGTCTCGCATTGTGAGATGGCGGGGCGATCCCGCGGCGGCCCAGTACGGTCCCCAAGCGGTGAGGCGGATGGGGCCTGCCGCCTTGCCATGGCCATCGTCCGCTAGCGCACGAACATCACACAAAGCCTGAGGCCGGGGGACGGGACATTGGTGACATAAGGTGATTTGACGGTTGCTCAGCGTATAAGTACGCTACGGAGTGGGACGGTCACGGAAATGCTATATCGGCCGTTCAGGACGTCGTCTCAGGGAGGAGATCATGACCATGAGGAAACCAGTCCGCTGCCGTGACGGTGCTGGTGACACCTGGACCAGCAGCTCCGCTTGCGCCTGGGCTAAGCGCGTCACCGACTCCGAGGGCAACAGCTGGGGGCGTCGCGCGGTGCGCGGCTGCCGCGTCAGCTGAACTTTGGCCGATCGCCCTTCTCGGGCATCAGCCCCGCCGGGCCCGCGCCGCCTGAACGGGCCGCGCCGGCTTACCGGGCCCGCAGCGGGCGCAGGGATTCGGTCCAGCGCAGCAACTCGTCGAGCATCGCGGTCGCCGACGCCTCCATGGCCTCGGCCGACTCGAACTGCCCGTCCTCGTCGATGAGCTCGCGGACAAACGGAATGTTCACCGCCTCCGGCACCGGCATGATCTTCAGCGCCGTGAGGACCTGCTTGAGCATCTGGGTCGCCCGGGTGCCGGCCGCGACGCCGCCGTAGCTGACGATCCCCGCGGCCTTGTGCTGCCATTCGTTGTACAGGTAGTCGATCGCGTTCTTGAGCGCCGCGTTGAACCCGTAGTTGTACTCGGGGGTTACGAAGACGAACGCGTCAGAGGCCTCGACGAGGGCGCTCCACTCCTTCGTGTGCGCGTGCGTGTACTGCCCCAGCCGCGGGTGGTTCGGCTCGTTGAGCATCGGCAGGTCCAGCATGGCCAGGTCGGTGACCAGGACATCGAAGCCGCCGTGTTCCTCGGCCCGCCGGGTGATCCACTCGGCGACGGCGGGACCTACCCGACCGGGCCGGGTGCTGCCGATGATGATCCGCAAGACGGGCTTAGCCACGCGCGACCTCCGTGTGTTCTTACGCACGACACAAGTAACGGAGGTACTTTACCTGACGCGTCAGCTATGTGGGGTTGGGGGCCGGGGGTTGGGGGTTGAGGGCCGGGGTAGTGCAGGGTGCCGGGGTGGGGCTGACGGGAGTGGGGTTGCCAGGGGGGTGGGGGGTGCCGGGTGGGCTGCGGGGTGCTGGGGTGCTGGGGGTGGGGTTAGTCGAAGGTTAGGACTGGTTTGATGACCGCGCCGGATAGGGAGTCGGCTATCGCGGTGTTGATCTTTGCGAACGGGTAGTTCCGGACGAGGCGGTCGAAGGGGAACCGGCCGCGCTTGTGGAGGTCGAGCAGGCGGGGCAGGAACAGGCCAGCGGCGATGTCGCCGCCCATCAGGCCGCGCAGGCTGCGGCCCTTGAGCTGCAGGTCCGTCGGCGGGAGCACGATCTCCCCGCTGCCGCTCACGAAGCCGCAGGTACCGAGCGGGGCGAGGGACTGGACGGCGGCCCTGATCACGGCCGGGCTTGTCGTGGTGTCCAGGGCCGCGTCCGCGCCGCCGCCGGTGACCTTGACGATCTCGGCGCTGACGTCCGCTAGGTCCCGGCCGGTCGTGTCAATCACGTGCGTGGCACCGAGCCCCGCGGCCAGCCGGAGCCGACGCGCCACCCGGTCGACGGCGACGATCTCGTCCGCGCCGGAGGCGGCCGCGGCCATCACCGCGGCGAGCCCGACGGCCCCGGCGCCGAAGACGGCGACGCCGCGCCCCGGGCCCGTCGGCATCGCGTTCAGGATCGCTCCGGCGCCGGTCTGGATGCCACAGCCCAGCCCCGCCAGGTAGGTGAGCGGCGCGTCGTCCGGGACGGGGACGATGTTGCGTTCGGTAACCAGCGAGTGGGTGGCGAACGCGGACTGGCCGAAGAACGAGGCGCGGACCGGCCTGCCGCCGCGGTGCGCCCGCGGCGAGCCGTCTGGCCGGGTGCCGGTGAAGGTGACCGCCATCACCTCGTCGCAGTACGGGGTCCGGCCGATCAGGCACGCCGGGCAGCGGCCGCAGTAGTCCGGCGTGAACAGCACCCGATCTCCCGGGCGGACCCTGGTGACGGCCGCGCCGACGCGCTGTACCGTGCCCGAGCCCTCGTGGCCGAGGATGACCGGGAACACGACCGGCAGCTTGCCGTGCCGCGCCTTGTCGTCGGTGCGGCAGACCCCGACGGCCTCCACCCGGACGAGGATCTCGTCCGGGCGCGGCTCGTCGAGATCGACTTCCTCGATCGACAGGGGCGCGCCGGCCTCCCACGCCACGGCCGCCTGGATCTTCATGGCGTGCCTTCGCCGGCCGGCAGCCCGAATACCCGCTCGGCGTTCGTCTGGAAGAACTGTTTCTTCTCCGCGACGGTCAGCGGCAGGTCGTCCTGCCAGCGGACCTCGTCGGTCACGTACTCGTAGGGGTAGTCCATCGCGTACAGCACCCGGTCGGCGCCGAGCACCTGACGGCAGAACAAGATCGCGGGCGCCCAGGCCATGCCGCTGGTCGTGACCCAGACGTTCCGGCGCAGGTACTCGCTCGGCTTGAGCTCCAGCGGCCGCATGGCCGCGTACCGGCCGGCCCGCACGGTCGCCGCGTGCATGTAGTCCAGCCGGTACAGCCAGAACGGGAGCGCCTCGCCGAGGTGGCCGGCGACGACTTTGAGCCGCGGGAACCGGTCGAAGACGCCGGCCGTGATCATCCGGAGCAGGTGGGTGCCGGTCTCCACCGCGAACCCCCAGATCGCGCCGTCGAGGCCGGCGTCGAGCAGCGGCTGGATCATCGACTTGGGCGGCGTGTTGGGATGCAGGTAGATGGGCGTGTCCAGCGCCTGCGCGGCCTCGAAGATGTCCCAGAACTTCGGGTCATCCAGGTACTCGCCGCGGGTGTGCGAGTTGATGATCACCCCGCTGAAGCCGAGCTTGTCCTTGCCCCGCTCGATCTCGGCGGCGGCGTGTCCGGGGGCTTGCGGCGCGATCGCGGTCAGCCCGGAGAAGCGGCCGGGGTGGTCGGCGCAAGCCTGCGCGAGCCGGTCGTTGGCCAGCGTGGCCTGGGCGATGGCGAAGTCCTTGCCGAGCACCTGGACGCCGGGCGCGGTCAGCGAGATGACCTGGCGGTCCACGCCGGAGGCGTCCATGTCGGCAAGCCGCTTGCCGCCGAGGTCTTGGAGGGCCTGGAGGATGAAGCGGGGACGCTGCGCGGTGGCCTTGCCGTAGAAGCCCCACAGGCTGCGGAAGCCGGGATCGTCGTAGCCGCCGTCGATCATCTCCAGCCAGATCTTGATGATCTCCGGGGTGGCGAACGCCTCCTCGGTGGCGATCCGCAGGTACCCGGCGCCGCCGCCGGGGCGCGGGGGCGGCGCGGCTGTCGGCGGGAACGTGGGGTCCGTCACGCGGCCGCTCCCTTCCGCGCGGTGGCGCGTTCGACGAACCTGGCCAGCTGCGTGCCGAGCGCGCTCTCGTCGATGCCGAGGCTGGCGACGACCGACATGTGGTTGTGGCCCTCCACCCAGACCAGGCCGGGAACGGTGCCGTGCCTGGCGAGCCAGGCGGCGACCACGCCGGCCGCCTGCGCGTGGAAGCTGGCCGGATCCCGTTCGGCCACGCCGAAAAGCAGCGGGACCGGGGAGTCGAGCAGGCCGGGCAGCGTGGACGCCATCGCGGCCGGCGTGTCGCCGTAGTACGCGTGCTCGGGCTCGCCGCGGCCCGCCGGATCCAGGTCGTAGACGCCGGACAGCAGCGCCGCCCCCGCGACGTCCGGCGGACCGCCGCCGTGGCCGGCGACGAACGAGGCGACGTGTACCGCGCCGGCCGAGTTCCCGGCGACCACGATCTTGTCCGCGTCGCCGCCGTAACCCGCGATGTTCGCGCGGATCCAGGTCACCGCGGCGGCCACGTCCCGCGCACCGGAGGGCCACCGGTGTCCGGGGGCCAGCCGGTAGGTCATCGTCACGCCGACCCAGCCGTGCCGTACCGCCCACGCCCCGACGAGGTCGTACCTGGGGGTGCCGGGCACGTGCTTGTCACCGCCGGTGAACCCGCCGCCGTGGACGAACAGGAAGACCGGGGCCGCCTCGCGCGCGTCGCCGGCCGTGTGCACGTCAAGCCGGTGCCTGGGGTGGTCTCCGTAAGCCAGGTCGCGGTCGATCCGCGGCGCGGTGTACCCGGCCTTCTCGTGGAAGGGCGTCAGCAGCGCCCACGTGGCCTGCGCCAGTTCCGGCGTGATCGCCGGGTCCATCGCCTTGAGCTCCGCGATCACGTCCGCGGGAAGTGCCTGTGTCACAGTGCCAAGCTTCACGTGCCCTGGGCGCCCCTGTCATTGGCGCGAAGACCAGAGATTAACGTCGCCCTATACGATCCGGGACAGCGTTGCTCGCCGGCTGAGAAAGTCCGCCGCATGGCGGCACGCATCGTGCACGGGCACAGGGCGGCAGGGCATGCGGCCCGACGGCGGGCGCGGGCGGCATCCTACATGATCGCGGGTCGAAAGCGACGATATTCGCCATTCAATTCTCTGAGCGGCCGCCTCGTCCCGGCCCACGGACACGGTAAAAGCGTCCCGCGAGATCATTTATAAAGTGGCACAGCCGTGTTCCCGTCGGTGAGCAGCAGCAGCGACGTGGTGCTCTGGCGTCCGAGCCTCAGCGGATAAGTCAGTGGCCGCGGAAGGCTTCGGCCAGCCACCACGAGGGCTGGCCGCGGGTCACCTTCGCGTCCACGACCAGCGGGCGGTCCCGCGGTCCGTTCACCCAGCCGCCGACGGCGGCCAGGTCGCCGGGCGCGCGCACCGTCACCCCGGCGCAGCCGAAGCCGCGGCCGATCGCGGCGATGTCGGCGGGCGGGAACGTGACGTGCTCGAGCGGGTGCCCGTCCGGGCCGAAGTGGTGCACCTCCGCGCCGTAGGCCTCATCGTTGTACACCACCACAAGCAGGTCCAGGCCGAGCCGAACGGCGGTCTCCAGCTCGCTGACCCCCATCAGCGCGCCGCCGTCGCCGAGCGCCGCGACGGTCAGCCGGTCCGGGCGGGCGACGGCGGCGCCCACCGCGGTCGCCAGGCCGAGCCCGATCGACTGGAAGGCCTGGGTGAAGACGAAGCCGTCGGCGTCCGGCACGTCCAGGTACATGGCCGGGTAGCCCATGAAGTTTCCCGAGTCGACGGCGACCGTCCGCGCCGCGGGCAGCAGGTCGTCCAGGGCGGCAGAGAGGGTCCGGGGATCGATCCGGCCCGCTTCGGGCTGCTCCTCGTAGGGGACGTCACGCCAGCGGCCCTCGCGGGCCAGCAGCTCGGCGACCTTCGCGGAGCGGTATCCGGCCGCGTGGTGACCGCACTGTTCGAGCTCTTCGGTGACGGCGCGCGCGGTCGCCGCGGCGTCGCCGACCAGCCCGAGATCGATCCGGTGGTGCGCGCCCAGCGCGTCCGGGTCGAGGTCGACCTGGACCACGGTCGTGTCGTCGCCGACAAGCGCGCCGTGCCGCAGCGTCCACATGTTCAGCGAGCAGCCCCAGCCGACGAGCAGGTCCGCGTTCGCGATCAGCTCGGCCGCGGCAGGCGTGGCGAATCCGCCGCTCACGTCGAGATTGAACGGATCGCGGCGAAACAGCCCGCGGGCGACGGCTGTGGTGGAAAGGAGCGCCCCGGTACGTTCGGACAAATGACTGATCTGTTCTTTTGCCTGTCGAGCGCCTCGTCCCGCGAGAAACACTGGGCGGCTGGCCGTCACGAGCGCGTCGGCCAGCGCCTCGATCGCGGAGGCGTCCGGCACCGGCGGCGTGGCGGCTGGACAGCCGGGCAGGTCGAACGAGGCCGGCGCCGGGGCGGCCTGCACGTCGAGCGGCAAGTTGAGCAGCACCGTCCGGCGTTCGCCCACGGCGGTGTGGTAGGCGCGGGCCAGGTCGGCGGCGGCCGAGGACGGCGACGTGATCCGCTCCGGGACCGCGCCGACGGCGCCGGCCAGCGCGGACTGGTCGACGCGGAAGTTGGACCGGGGCGCGGTGGCTTCGGCGGCGAGGATCAGCATCGGGGTGCGGCTCTTGGCCGCCTCGGTGATCCCGGTCATCGCGTTGGTCAGGCCGGGGCCCTGGTGGACGGAGACCACGCCGAGGCCGCCGGTGACCCGCGCGTAGGCGTCGGCCATCACCGTGGCGCCGCCCTCGTGCCTGGCGGGGACGAACCGCGCGCCCGCGGCGGTCAGCGCGTTGGTGACGTGGAAGTTGCCGCTGCCGACCACGCCGAACACGGTGGTGACGCCGAGCCGCGCCAGGGCCGCGCCGACCGCGTCCGCGACGGTGGTCATCGTTCTACGAGGGCGAGCACGCGGGCCGGCGAACCGGAGCCGGCGACGATCGGCAGGGGGGCCGCGATGACGACCGCGCCTTTCGCGGGCAGCCGGTCGAGGTTGCGGAGCTGGGTGAGCCCGTACTTGCCCGCGCCGAGGACCGCCTCGTGGCACGGGAACGCCGGCTCGAACCCGAAGGCCTGGCCGGCGTCGGTGCCGACGGTCTCCACGCCGAAGCCGAGCAGGTCGGTAGCCGCGAGGTAGGCGGCGGCTTCCGGGGTGACACCCGGCGTGTGCGGTCCGTTCGCATCGGCATTGGCGAACGCTTGCGGGTCGTTCCCGCGGGCGCTCCAGCCGGTGCGGAACAGCAGCCAGCCCTTGCTCGGGAGCGGGCCGTTCGCTCCCTGCCAGTCCTCGAGGTCGCTGACGCCGAGCAGGTAGTCGGGGTTTTCTTCGGCTTCTTTTGTTTTGTCGATGACCGCGGCGAGACCGATGAGCTTTTGCGGCGGGATCTGGGACACGTCGTCCAGGTCCTTGCCGGTGACCCAGTGGTTCGGCGCGTCCAGGTGGGTGCCGGTGTGCTCGCCGGTGCGGAAGTTGTTCCAGTACCAGGCCGGGCCGCGGTCGTCGTACCTGCTGATCTCCTCCAGCTGAAAGGGAACCGTCTGACCGAATTCCGGCGGCAGCTGCAGGATGGGCGTCCCCGCGTGCAGCGGCGAGGTGAGGTCGACGACCTCTACGCGGCCGTCGATGATCCGCGCTGCGAGCGAGGCGAGGTCCGCCATGGCTGTCCCTCCGGGATTTCATGGATCTTCGGGCTCGACGTTGCGACCGTAGCGGGGGCGCCAGATTCCGTCAACGACCCGGCCGTCGGCTATTGAACGGCTGATTTCACAGATCTATCATAGTGATATCACTTTACGGGGTTGGAGGTGTGAATTCATGAGAACGAGCACTCTCAGGCGCACCGGTTTCCGCGCGGGCCTGCTTGTCACGGCGGCGACGCTGGCCGCGGCGTGCGGGTCGAGCACGCCGCCGGCGCCGGCCACCAGCGTGTTCCGCGGCGCCGCGGCGCCGTCCGGGTCGTGGCCTTATCCGAACGGCGACCTGGCCAACACCCGCGACGCGGCCGGCTCGACGATCTCCTCGGCGAATGTGTCCAGGCTCCGGGAAGCCTGGACGTTCAAGCTGACCGGCCAGGCGGCGGCCGGGGTGAGCACGGTGGGCGCCTTCGCCGCGGCGCCGGTCGTGGTGAACGGCGTGGTGTACATCCAGGACCTGGACTGCAACGTGTACGCGCTGTCCCTCGCCACCGGGAAGCTCTTGTGGGAGTACCAGGTCAACACGCCGGAGAAGACCGGCCCGGGGCCGAACGGGGTGGCGGTCGCGAACGGAACGGTATACGGGGACACGCCGGACACGGTCTTCGCTTTGAACGCTGCCACGGGAAAGACCGTCTGGGTCGACAACAGCCTGGTCAACAGCAAGCAGGGGACGTTCGAGATCCAGCCCCAGGTGGCAGGCGGGCGAGTCTACATCGCCAGCGCGTACGGAATCGGGCCGGGCGGCGGTGTCCTGTTCGCGCTGGACGCGGCGACGGGGAAGCAGATCTGGCGGTTCAACACGCTGACGGGCGCGGACACGGGCGTGCAGACCATCGGGCTCGGCTCTGGCGGTGCGTGGGAGACCCCGCTCGTCGGCGGCGACGGGTCGGTCACGTTCGGCATCGGCAACCCCTACCAGTCGGCCGCCTCGGCCATGGCGCACCCCGCCGCCCAGCTGTACACCGACAGCGACGTCAACCTCGACGCGGCGACCGGCAAGCTGCGCTGGTACTACCAGGGCGTGCCGAACGACTTCAAGGACTGGGACATGCAGGCCTCGCCGATCTCGGCTCGCGTGGGCCGGGTGCCGGCGGTCATCGGCTCCGGGAAGATGGGCATCGTCTACGCGATGAACGCGGCGACCGGTTCCCTGCTCTGGAAGACGCCAGTCGGCGAGCACAACGGCACCGACAACGACTCCCTGCTGCTGCTCGAGCACAAGATCATCCTGAAGGCGCCCTACACCATCCTCCCGGGGTCGCTGGGCGGCGTGCTCACCAACATGGCCGTCGCGGGCGGCAGCGTCTACGTGGCGACCATCGACCTGGCGCTCACCTATACCAACCTGAACACGCCCGTCGGGACCAAGGCCAGCAGCGCTCCCACCGGAGAGGTGGAAGCGCTCAGCCTGGCGACCGGCAAGGTCGAGTGGGACACGAAGGTGCCGGCCATGCCGCTCGGCGCCGCCACCGTCGCGGGCGACCTGGTCTTCACCACGCTTTACAACGGCGTCCTGATCGCCCTCAACCGCGCTACCGGGGCGATCGTATACCGCCATCAGCTTCCCACGTCGACGAACGCGCCGATCGCGATCGCCGGCAACTCGGTGCTCGTTCCGGCCGGCGCCCCCCAGACGTCGGCCTCGGCCTCGTCCGGGCAGCCACAGCTGGTGGCCTACAGCGTGGGGTCTTAGCGGTCCGGGTGGGCCATGGTGTCGATCACCGCGGTCGCGGCCAGGATCAGGATGTCGTCCTGCCCGGGGAACACCTCGACCCCGTAGGAATCGGCGACCCTGAACCACCGCTTGGAGACCTCGGCGATCTTGTTCCCGTCGCGTTCGATCTTGTACTCGTGGTCGACGATGTTCCCCTCGATGTGCATGTCCGGGCCATCGGTCTTGATGACCCACCGCTCGCGGAACGGCGCGATCATGGCCTTCTGGACCAGCGCCGCACGCTTCCCGTCGGGTGCCTCGATTTCCATGCTGTCCCGGATGTGCAGCATCCGTTCCTGGATCTTGTACAGCTCGCGCCTGTTCATGTCCTCGAACAGGATGGTCTTGCGGAGCCGCAGGGCCTTACCGTCTAGGCGGTACACGCGCTCACCGCGGTCGTTCTGGATGTCGTAGTCGTCGCCGATGGAGATCATCCGCTGGCGCATCTGGTAGCGAGTGGATTCGCGCTCTTCCCGGCGCTCCTCCCGCCTCTTCCCGAACACTGGCTCTCCCCCCGTTCGCGTGGTGACTTGCTTACATGGTTGGGAGTCTCCTTCTTCGGGAGCCGGTTCGGATCACCCGCGACGAATGGCCTGCCGCTTGCGCGTTGCTTACCTGTTGCCCATGAGCGGGAGGGCGGGGTCTAGCTGGGCTATCGCGGTGGTCAGCGCGGTATCGAGGCGGACGCGGCTGTGGCGGCTGTAGACCGGTCCGGTGGCGTCGGTCAGCAGAACGCTCGCCATGGCGACGCCCTGGGCCTTGACCGGGAGCGGACTCATCAGACAGTGGATGAGCTCGCGGACGGCGGGCTCGGCGGCCGCGAGCCGACTGGTTTGCACCGGAACCACGGGCGAGCGTTGTCCTGGAGTGCGGCGGCTGGCCCGGAGCAGGTGGTCCCAGTTGCGGGCCAGCGCCTTCCTCCTGCGGAGCGACACGATGTCCTGGGCGCGCGCTGCCAGCAGCGGGCTCGCTTCCGGCAGGTGTCCCGCCGCCAGCTGACGGTCCAGCGACGCGCCGAGCGCACGCGCCATCATGCGTTCGGTGTACCGGCTCGGCCGCGGGACGAGCGGGCCGGGGTTGGTGCATCGGAGGTCTGCGCTGTGCATGCTTCCAGCCTCCGCGTTGGCGGCCGCGCAAAACAGTGGCATTATCGACATGATGCAGGACAAAACTGCCAAGTCTGTCGCGCCGCATGACGTCGCGGTCGTGGTCTACGACGACGTGGCGCTGTTCGAGCTCGCCGTGGCCAGCGATGTCTTCGGCACCGATGCCGCCATGGTTTCGGGGCGGCCGCTGTACCGGCTGTCCATCTGCGGCGCCGCCCCGTCGGTGACGACCGACGCCGGGTTCCGGATGGAGGTTCCGTACGGCCTGGACGCGCTGGAGGCGGCACGGACCGTGGTGGTGCTGCCGACCCTCGTCCCCGACCGGGTGCCCGCTTCGGTGCATGACGCCTTGCGGCTGGCCCGCGCGCGAGGACAGCGCGTCCTCTCGCTGTGCACGGGCGCGTTCGTGCTGGCCGCCGCGGGGCTACTCGACGGGCACGCGGCCACGACGCACTGGTCGGAATGCGCCGAGCTGGCGCGGCGGTATCCGCGGGTTCGCGTCGACTCGCGGGTGCTGTACATCGACGAGGGAGACCTGCTCACCTCCGCCGGCAGCGCGGCCAGCCTGGACCTCTGCCTGCATGTGGTGCAGCGCGACTACGGAAGCGAGATCGCCGCCAAGGTCGCCCGCGATCTCGTAGTCCCGCTGTACCGGCCGGGCGGTCAGGCGCAGTACATCGAGACGCCGGTGCCCGCGGTGGATGACGGCGACCTGTTCGCCGACACGATCGGCTGGCTGCGCGCACACCTGGATTCGCCCGTGACCGTTAGCGACCTTGCCGCGCGGTCGGCGATGAGCCCGCGTACGTTCGCCCGGCGGTTCCTCGCGACCACCGGCACGACGCCGGTGGCGTGGCTCGTGCGGGAACGGATCCGGCTGGCGCAGCGCCTGCTGGAGACGAGCGACCTGCCTGTCGACGTGATCGCGCGGGAAAGCGGTTTCGGCGGCGCGGACAACCTGCGCAAGCACTTCCGCCGGGCGATACGGACCACGCCGCAGGCATACCGGCGAACGTTCCGGGGTCCCGCTCAGGTGGCGGAGCCCGTGACGGTGGGGCGGGTGGGGATCGAACCCACGACCGACGGATTATGAGTCCGCTGCTCTGACCGGCTGAGCTACCGCCCCAATGCCTGGCGCAAGGCTACCGCACCGGCACGTCGTGCTCGGTGCGGTCGGACGCGCGCGGCCGGCGGGTGCGAGGGACGCGGCTAGCTGATCACCGCATCCGGTTCGCGCCGCGCCTCGACGTAAATGGTTCCACCGGAGCGTGCCGTCACCTCGATAGCGGTCCCGACCAGGGCCAACGGCAGGGCGGCCGCGGCCGCGGCAAGAGCGTAGACGCGGACAGCGGGGCCCTGGGTCGCCTGGCGTGCCTCGGTGCGGCGGATAGCGTCGTAGAGATCAGGATGCCCGGGAAGCCAGCCCACGAGACCATGCAGCCATCCGAACAGCACCTGACCGCCGCGCAGGTAGCTCACTCGCTCCACCCGGAACCCGAGGGCCTCGATCTGGGACAGCAGCGCCCGGGGACCGATGTGGACCAGGTGGCGGGGCAGGTCGAGCGCGAGCCAGCGGTCCCGGAACAGCCGCGCCTGCACGCTCGTCGCGTTGGGCACGGCGACGACGAGCACCCCGCCGGGTGCGACGAGATCGGCCGCGTGCCGCAATGCCCGGACCGGTCGGCGCAGGTGCTCAAGGGAATGCCAGAAGATCACCGCCGACCAGGCACCGGTCATCTCCTCGAACTCGACATCGCGCACGTGCGGGTGGGATCCGGACGCGTACGGATCGACGCCGACCGCCTCCCGGCCGCGTCGTCGAAAGGCGTCGACGAGCGTCCCGTCGCCGGCTCCCACATCGAGGACAGGTCCGGCCTGCAAGACCCGGTGCAGACGGTTCGCCAGGGCCGACCGGGTGCGCCGGAGCACCGCGTCACCCACGCCGGAGAACCGGCCCGCCGCGGGGCGGTACCAGACCGCGTACGCCTCGGCCAGCTGCTCGTCGCTGGGCCACGGCGAGGTCGTGGCCACGCCGCACCGTGCGCATTCGATCCGCCCGGGCCGGTGCTCGTCATCGCCGGCGAAGCGGTGCCCGCACCAGGCGCACTCCTCAGCCGACGGGGCCGCGACCCGCGAGTATGCCCGCGCGGCGGCGAGGTGTCGCGGCGAATCGCTTCGGCTCGCGCTCGCGGCGGAGCGGAATGTCGGCTTTGCGAATGACAAATAGATCAGCCCCTTGACGACCGATTACGCCAGGAGCGCATTTTCCTGGCTCGTGCTTCGGCATGCCCGCGTGCAAGGTACCAAACTGAACGCCCGATAGCGCTAAACCTGATAAGCCAGCCGCTTGCCAAGACCCTAGTATGGTTTCGGTATGTACGCTGGCGAACAGCGCTCAAGCGCTCCCCATGCTGTAGGCGCGCAGTCCGCAATGCCGCCTTCTGGCCAGTTCAGGCGCGAGCGCGGCCATCCCAGCCGCCGTGTGCTGGCGGTGCTCGCGTGGACCGCGGGCGGCATCGCGCTGTTCGTCCTCTTCCTGAGAATCTCGCTCACCAGCGTGCCGGACTCCGACGCGGCGAACAACGCGCTGCAAGCCTGGGACATGCTGCATGGTCATCTCTTGCTGCACGGCTGGATCATCGGCGACGCGACGTACTACACGTTCGAACTACCGGTGATGGCAGTTATCGAAATATTTTTTGGCCTGCACACCATCGCCATACACGTGGCCATGGCGCTGATCTATCTGATCATCGCGGCATGCGCGGT
Source organism: uncultured Actinomycetota bacterium (assembly GCA_963771985.1). GTDB lineage: Bacteria > Actinomycetota > Actinomycetes > Streptosporangiales > Streptosporangiaceae > Trebonia. The sequence continues at coordinate 154,541 of CAVYVO010000021.1, forward strand.
CGCCATCGCCGTGACGGACAGCGGCGGCGCTTCGCGGGTAGCCCGGGCCGGGGTCACGGTCGCGGTGCTCAGCGCCCCGGTCCTGATCCATTCGGACCTGTGGATCCCGCTCGGGAAACCCGATCACATGGGCACCTCGGTTTTCCTGCTTATCTCCTGTCTGCTGGTCGATCGCGCGACCGGCCGACGGTTCACCCCGCCTGTGCTCTGCGTGATCTTGTGCGCCGGCCAGATCGGCGACGTGACCGTGCGCTATGTGGCGGTGCCCGCCATCGTCGTGATGTGCGCCTACCGGATCCTGGCCGCGCGCAAGATCCGGACCGGAGACACCGCGAACCTCGTCGCAGCCGCCGCGTCCCTGCCGCTGGCCACCGTGGTCCGGGCGCTGATGCGGCATTTCGGCGCATACCTGATGGTGTCGCCGAAGACCGGGATCGCGCCGGTCAGCCATTGGCCGCACAACGCGGCCCTGGCCTGGCACTCCCTTCGCCTGCTGTTCGGCTCGGCGGCCGCCCCGCACGCGGCGCCGGCCGGTACCGCGGTCATCTTCGGATCCGCCTGCCTGCTGGCCGCAGCGGCTGGCTTCCTACTAGCCCTAAGGCGCTGGCCTGCCGCGCGCCGGGCCGAGCAGGCGCTGGTGGTCGCGATCGCCGTCAACATCGGCGCGTACGTCATCTCCACACTGCCCACCCCCAACACCCCGCACGACCTCGCCGTGGTGCTGCCCGCCAGCGCGGTTCTCGCGGCACGGACCCTCGTGCCCGCACGCATCGCCGACATGCGCACCGCTCTTGCCGCGAGCGGGGTGGCCGTGGTCGCCGCGTTCTTGCCGCTGTCGGTGATAGCCGCCCAGCCGCCCGCGGTCTCGGGCGGGGCGCAACTGGCCGGGTGGCTACAGGCGCACGGGCTCCGCTATGGGCTCGGCGGCTACTGGGACGGTTCCGCGGTGACCGTGCAGGCCGGCGGCCACGTGCAGGTTCGCACGGTCGAGGTGAAAGGCCGGGAGGTCACCCCCTATCCCTGGGAGACCAATACCCTGTGGTTCGACCACTCCCGCCACTACGCGAACTTCGCGATCATCGACCTCACCAACCACGACCTTGGGCCGGCGGCCGAACGGATCTTCGGCAGGCCCACTCAAACTCACCGCGTGGGGACCTGGGAGATCCTCATCTACCGGGAGAACCTGCTCACCCGGGTGAAGCCTGCCGAGCTGCCACACACCAGCTGAGCCGTCCCGGCGAGATCATGCGGCTAAGGTTTGGACAGCACCACGATGACCAGTCCCGACACAACAAGGAGCGACCCTGCCCAGGTAAGCAGGTTGGCCCGCTCATGCAGCACGAGGATGCTCGCGGACAGGATCACGAGGTAGCCAAGGGCGTTGAACGGATAAGCGACGCTCAGCGGAACCCGGGACAGCGCGCCGAGCCATGCCACGGCGGAGACCGCGAAGACCACGAGCCCGAGCACTACCCAGGGCGTCGTGGCCGCGGCGAACACGAGCGACCCGCCCGATCCTTTCGCCCGCGCCGTCGCGAGCTGCATGCCGTGCTTGAGCATGAGCTGTCCGGTGGACGCCGCGATGACGGCGAACAGCACCAGCAGCAGGCTTCCAATCGTCAAGTGATGCCTCCCCTCCGGAGCGACTTGGGCTTCGGGATCAAGCAGCTTCCGCATTCACCGTCACTCCCCTCCGGCCAACGTCCCTCTGGATAACTTACGGGTTGCTCACTGACCGGTGTCAGGTGTTCGTTCCGCGCGCGGCCGGGACGGCCATCCGCGGCGGCTCGAAGTCGAGGTAACCACAGCGCCGGAGCCCGTGCTTGTTGAGCCGGTAGTCCACACAGGTGTGCAGCACGCCGAGGCCGTAGCGGATGCTGCGGGCCAGGTTGATCGACGACGAGTCGGTCGCATAGCGGGTCGGGCACGAGATTTCGCCGATCCGGGCTCCCGCCGAGACGGCCTGAGCGATTATCTGGTTGTCGAAGACGAAGTCGTCGGAGTTGCGCTCAATGGGTAGGCCAGCGAGCAGCGTGCTACTGAAGGCGCGCAGGCCAGTGTGGTACTCAGACAATTTCTGACCAAGGGCGATGTTCTCGACAAACGTGAGAAATCTATTCGAGATATACTTATAACGAGGCATGCCGCGGGCGACGGAGTTCTGTGCCAGGATCCGCGAGCCGAGCACCATGTCGTACTCACCATAAGCGATCATGGACGCCATCGCGGGAACGAGCAGCGGGGAATACTGGTAGTCAGGGTGCACCATGATGATGACGTCGGCGCCGAGCTCGAGCGCCCGCCGGTAGCACGTCTTCTGGTTTGCCCCGTAGCCTTTGTTGCTCTCGTGGCGGATCGGGGCTAGGCCAAGTTCGTGAGCAAGCGAGACAGTCTGGTCACTGCTGGCGTCATCGACGAGCACCATCTCATCGATGACCTCGCGGTCAAGCTCGGCTACTGTACGCGAAAGCGTCGCCTCCGCGTTATAAGCGGGCAAGACGACGCTTATCCTGCGGGAATTTATCACGCAGGCAGTATATGGACTGCGGGTCACGGCTACGCCGTGCACCGGAAGATCGCCGTGATTGGGACGCATACTGAAACATCCGGACAGCCGATGAGCCGCAGCGCGCAGGCGAGGCCGCCAGGAGCAGGCGCCAAGGATGCGAGCCGGTACATGGCAATTCCGCGGATTCCACTGGAGTCCCCGTACAAGAAGCCCACGGCCGAGGACGCGCGGGAGTCTGGGCGAAGACCGGACCTCCATGTCCCCAGCGGATCATCGATGACCGAAATGCCCGATTTTGCGCAAGGTGGCGGGCGGCCGACCCGCATCCGTCGTTACCATCACGAGATTGAGAAGAGCCCGAAAGTTTTTGGTACTTATCAGGTGAATTTCTCGCATGCAAAAATATTTTCGTGATCATGGCTTTTCGGCTGTTCTAGCCAGGGCTCGGCTGTAACGGAAGCCGCCGGAGCATCATGAGCACCTCTAGCTAACAGCATTGGGGTATGGCGGCATGGGCGGACTTCGGAGCGCGAGGCGCTACCGTGTAGCTGTGAGGGCACTGGTTCTGGCAGGGGGCACCGGGACGCGGCTGCGTCCGATAACCCACACCTCCGCTAAGCAACTGCTGCCGGTCGCGAATAAGCCGGTGCTGTTCTACGGCCTGGAGGCGATCGCCAATGCCGGGATCGCCGATGTGGGGCTGGTGGTCGGGGACACGGCAGCCGCGATCGAGGCCGCGGTAGGCGACGGTTCGGCGTTCGGGATCCGCGCCACGTATATCCAGCAGCGGGCGCCGCTCGGACTGGCGCACGCGGTGCTAGTGGCCAGGGACTTCCTGGCCGATGACGATTTCGTGATGTACCTGGGTGACAACTTCGTCGTCGGCGGGATCAGCGCGCTGGTCGAGGAGTTCGCCGCAGCACGGCCGGATGCGCAGATCATGCTGACCAAGGTGCCGGACCCGCGCGACTTCGGTGTGGCTGAACTCGACCAGAGCGGCCAGGTCATCGGGCTTGAGGAGAAGCCACGGCAGCCGAAGAGCGACCTGGCACTCGTCGGCGTCTACATGTTCAGCCCCGCGGTCCACGAAGCCGTGCGCCAGCTCGAGCCCTCGTGGCGGGGCGAGTTGGAGATCACCGAGGCGATCCAGTGGCTGATCGACCACGGCAAAAACGTGCGCTCCACGATGATCACCGGGTACTGGAAGGACACCGGTAACGTCGCGGACATGCTCGAGGTCAACCGGCTCGTGCTCGAAACCATCGAGCCGCGGCTAGACGGCGCGATCGGGCGGGATTGCGAGATCATCGGGAGAGTCGTGGTCGAGCCCGGCGCGCAGGTGTCCGGTTCTCGCATCGTCGGGCCGGCGATCATCGGCGCGGGCGCGAAGGTGACCGGGGCGTATATCGGCCCGTTCACCGCGATCGGAGCGGACTGCGTGATCGACGACAGCGAGATCGAGTACTCGATCTTGCTGCGCGGAGCGCGCATCCGTGGCGTCCGGCGGATTCAGGAATCCTTGATCGGTCACGACGCCGAGGTAACCCCAGCGCCGCGGGTACCGCGCGTGCACCGACTGGTGCTCGGCGACCACAGCAAGGTGCAGATCAGCTCATGAGACTCCCAGCCCGATGAGCTGCTGGCTCGTCACCGGTGCCGCCGGGATGCTCGGCCGCGACCTGGCCTCTCTGCTGGCCGCCAAAGGCGAGCAGGTCACCTCCCTAGACCGAGGCGCCCTGGAGATCACCGACCCGGCGGCGGTCCGGACGGCCCTGGACAAGTACCAGCCAGATGTCGTCGTCAACTGCGCTGCCTGGACCGCGGTCGACGACGCCGAAGCGCACGAAGACGCGGCGCTCGACGTCAACGGCACCGCCGTCGCCCACTTGGCCGCCGCGTGCGCCCGCCGGAGCACCGCCCTGGTCCAGGTGTCCACCGACTACGTCTTCGACGGCACGGGCCGCCAGCCCTACCCGGAGGATCACCCCGCGGCACCGCGCACTGCCTACGGCCGCACCAAGCTGGCCGGCGAGCGCGCCGTCCTCGGCACGCTTCCGGACGCCGGCTACGTGGTGCGAACGGCCTGGCTGTACGGCGCTCACGGGTCAAGCTTCGTCGCCGCGATGCTCAGCCGCGCCCGCGCAGCCAGCCCCGTCAGCGTCGTCGACGACCAGCGCGGCCAGCCTACCTGGACCGTCGACGTCGCCAGCCAGATCCGCACCCTGGTCACGGCAGGTGCCCGCGCTGGGATCTACCACGCGACGAGCTCAGGCGACACCACGTGGTTCGGGCTGGCTCGCGAGGTCTACGCCCTGGCCGACGCGGACCCAGCGCTGGTGTCGCCCACCGCCACCGCCGCCTACCCGCGCCCAGCACCGCGGCCGGCCTACAGCGTGCTCGGCCACGACGCCTGGACAGCTGCCGGCATCAAGCCGATCGGGGACTGGCGGGACGCGCTTAACCGCGCGTTCCCCGCAATGCTGGCGGGATAGCCCGGCTCCGCTGACCGCTTTCCCCGGACTGGCCGCGCTGCGTCGCGGCGTGGGCCGCGCAGTCCGGGTACCGGGGAAGTTGCCCAGCCCGCAACGCCTCGTCTAGCGACGGCGCCGCCGCGTCCTTCGCCGACAGCACCGGTCCGCCGTCCGCCTCCTCCAGCGGCCAGCCGATCTCTATCGCCAGGTCCATCGGGTGCACGCCGTGCTCGTGGCCGGGCGCGTAGGGGGTCGAGCACAGGTACATGACGGTGGCCTGGTCGCTGACCGCCATGAACGCGTGCCCGAGGCCCTCGGTGAGGAAGACCGCCCTGCGGCTCTCATCGTCCAACCGCACCGCCTCCCACTTCCCGAACCCGGGCGACCCGGCCCGCAGGTCTACCACGACGTCGAGTACCGCGCCGCTGACACAACTGACGTACTTCGCCTGGCCAGGCGGGACGTCCGTGTAGTGAATCCCGCGGATGACGCCCCGCCGGGACACCGAGCAGTTGACCTGCGCGACGTCCAGCCGGTAGCCGAGGTCAGCGGCGAATTCGCCGCCACGGAACAGCTCGAGGAAACTTCCCCTGTCGTCCCGGTGCATTCGCGGGGTAAACACCCAAGCACCCTCGATACCGAGTGATTCCATGGCGGTTAGCCGGTGTTCCCCAAGGGGGCGGTGGCGGGGGCGCCGGAGCCTTGGGCTGGGGGGAGGTGGGCGGATACCACCGCGGAGCGGCCGGCATGGACGGCCGAGAGCGCCTCTTTCAGGACGGCGGGGAGGTCGGCGGGGTCGGAGACCGTCGCGGCGAAGGCGCCGCCGGCGGCCGCGGCTATCCCGGGAAGGTCCGCTTCCGGCTCAAAGGAGACGTGGAAGTCATCGGCCATCGCGGCCGCCCCCGTCGGGTGCACGCCCAGCGTGGACTGCTTCGGCGCCCGCCAGCCGCGGTTGTCGTAGATCACCGTCAGGGTCGGCGTGCCGTAGCGGCGAGCTACCCAGTGCGCGGACGACGGGACGCTGAAGAGGAAGGTTCCGTCGCCTACGAGTGAAACCACGGTACGTTCGGGAAAAGCCAGCTTGGCCCCGACGGCGCCGCCGCCGGACCAGCCCAGGGAACCGCCGCCGGACCCGATCAGTGACCCCGGCTTGGACAGACGCAGATGCTCCGCGACGACCTGGAAGTTCGTGACGGCCTCGGTGAGGACTAGGGCGTCCTCGCCAGCCAGCAGATCCCGCACGCAGGCGGTCAGGTACCGCGGCGTGATCACCCCGGCCTCGGGGCGCTCCAGCGCGTCCCAGGCGGCGCGCTGGGCGTCGTGGGCGGCGGTGACTTCGGCGCGGCGCGCCTCGATGAGCTGCGTGTCGAGCTGGCGGGCGCGGACCGCGGCCGTGATCTGCTCAAGCGCCACCTTCCCGTCCGCGGCGGCGCTGCGCCGGGCGGGGACGTGCCACAGCGTCATGCCGTACTTGAGCGGGTCGACGTCGACCACGTAGATCGCCGCGTCCGGCGACGGCCGGTTGTTCGCCGGGATGTACGGTATGTCGCTGTCCAGGACGAGAACCACGTCGGCCTCGGCGAGCAGCGGGTTCTGCTCCCGGGTGGTGAACTGCCAGCCGCGATGCATCGGGTGGTCGGCCGGGAAGTTCACCCGGAAGGGACCGGACTCGATGACGGGGATCGCGAGGAGACCGGCGAGCTCCACGAGCGCGGGCACCGCTGCCGGGTCACGGCCCAGGTGGCCGGTGATGATCAGCGGGTGCCGCGCGCCGGCCAGAGCCGCGGCGATCTCGTCGGCGACCTGTCCCGTGAGCGCGGCCGGCTCCACCGGCCGGTAGGCGCCGGCGTCGACCGTGTGCGGCTCGAGCGGCTCCTCCATGACCTCCCGCGCGCCGACCAGGTAGACCGGGCCGGCCGGCTCGCTGGCCGCGATCTGCAGTGCGCGGTGGACGAGCTGCTTGACGTTCTTGCCCGAGCGGATCTCGTTGTCGTACTTGGCGTAGCCCCGCATGATGCCGCGCTGATCGCGCACGTCCTGGATCCAGTGAATGAACTCGTTCCGGCTGCCGGGGAGCTCGCCCCGCATCGTGTAGGGGGCGGAGCCGGCGAAGACCAAGACGGGGACGCGGCCGCGCATGGCGTTGCCGATGGCACCACCCATGTTCTGCGTGCCGGCATCGACGTGTACGATTACGGCTTGCGGTCGACGGGTGAGCGCGGCGTAAGCGTGGGCGGCGCTGAGCGCCACCGTCTCGTGCGGGCAGACGATGAGCCGGGGTAGTTCACCGGCCCGGCCTTCGGCCTTCGCGTGCGCGAGCGCTTCGATGAGACCGGGATGGTCGCTGCCGAGGTTGGCGAAGACATACGTGATGCCCGCCTCGGCGAGCGCCTCGAGAAACGCGGTGCTCGTCGTGTAGTAGCGCTGTTGGTCAGCGGTCACGGTGGGGGCCTCCCTGCGTCCGGTTTCCCCATCATTGTGCCGACCGCCACGTGGCGTGGCTAGCGACGGCGCTGGCGACTGTGGCTAACCCCAACCCGGTGCGGGCTGGGGGTTAGCGTCCGTCAGTAGCGGCCAGCCGTCTGCATCGACATCGCGTGCTCGACCAGCGTCACCAGCGTGGCCTTGGTCGACTCGCGGTTGCGCGCGTCGCACGGGATCACCGGGACGGTCGACGGGATCGCGAGCGCCTCGCGCACGTCGTTGCTCCGGTGCGGAAACTGCCCGTGGAAGCCGTTGATGCCGATCACGAACGGCAGCCCGCTCGCCTCGAAGTAGTCCACCGCCGGGAACGAGTCGGCGAGGCGCCGGGTGTCCACCAGTACCACCGCGCCGATCGCGCCCTGGATCAGGTCGTCCCACATGAACCAGAACCGGTGCTGTCCGGGCGTGCCGAACATGTACAGCACCAGGTCCTTCTCCAGGGTGATCCGCCCGAAGTCCATGGCGACCGTCGTCGTGTTCTTGTCAGGAACGTGCGACAGGTCGTCCACGTCGGTACTCGCGACGGTCATGACCGCCTCGGTGGTCAGCGGCGTGATCTCCGACACCGAGCCGACGAAAGTCGTCTTACCCACACCAAAGCCCCCGGCGACGACGATCTTCACTGACGTCATCGCCGAAGCATCCCCGCCGCCGTGCGGCCGGGCGACGCTAGATCTTACGGAGTCCACTAAGCACCCTTTCGAGCAAATTAAGGTCGGGGCGGCCTTCTGAATCGTCGCGCTGGTGGATGCGCACGAGACCGTCCGCGCTCATGTCCGCGACGAGGATGCGCGCCACCCCGAGCGGCAGCCTCAGCACCGCCGAGATCTCGGCGACCGACCGCCAGTCAAGGCAGAACTGCAGGATTGCCTGACACTCAGGGGCCAGCACAGAAAGGTCACGCGGCTCGTACACGGTCGCGGTAACCAGGGCCTCGAGCGCAAGCTTATAGCGCGGCTGGGTCCGGCCACCGGTAACGGTGTACGGCCGGACTAGCCGCGTGGAGCTGTTCTCCTCCTCGGCCGGATACTGCTGTGCCGGGGAATACGGCTGCCGTTGCGGCGGCGCATCCTCCCACGGCCCGGCTCGGCCGGGTCCCTGCCAGGCGGGCGGGGCGCCGCGATCGTCACCGCGGCCTAGACCCGCCACCATGTCCTCCAGTAACAGAGCCTCCCGCGCTGATCATCGTCTTCCATCTCCCGGCATCGCACCTTGCATCACACCGCCGCGCGCCGCTGGGGTGAGCACCCGGCCCGCGCGTTCCACCAGCAGCGTCATCTCGTAGGCGACGAGCCCGAGATCGCAGGTGGAGGCCGCGAGCACGGCCAGGCTGGCACCGTTGCTGATCGCCATGATGACCAGCACGCCGCGCTGCATCTCCACCACGGTCTGCACGACCGCGCCGCCTTCGAATACCCGGGAAGCCCCCTGGGTGAGGCTGGTGAGGCCTGATGTGACCGCGGCGAGCTGATCCGCGCGCTCCTGCGGGAAACCCGCGGAGAACGCGAGCGGCAGCCCGTCCGAGGACACCACGACCGCATGTGCCACGTCCGGGACTCGCTCCACGAAATTCGTGATCAGCCAGCTGAGGTCCTGGACCGGGCGTCCTGGCCCGCTCACGCGCGCTCCTCTCCTCGCCCGCTCATACTGGCTCCTCCTCGTGTTCGGTGATCTCTATCCGTGGGTCTCATCCGTCTTATGGCTCCTCGTTCTGGGGTGCGGCCGCGCGCGCCTCGCGCACGCCACGCTGGAAGCTCGCCATCCGGGTGCGGATCGTATCCGCCGACCTGGCTGGCGGCGCGACTTCACTGTCATCGCCTCCACCGACCGATCCGGGCACGAGGTTAGCCCGCGGCACGCGCTTTGGCAGCCCGGCCGTCGTGGTGTCTCCCGCCTCGGGCGCCGCGACCACTCGCGCGGCCCGCCACCCTTCGTCCGCCGGCGAGTTCCAAGTCTGCGAGGCAGCGGGCTCAGTGCCCGAGCTTAGCGACTTGCCGCTGCGCCGGAACCAATCCGACTCTAGCGAATCGAAGATCGGCAAGCGCTGGTCTTGCCCAGGTCCGACGGTCGGCGGGACCGTCACCTGACTGCCGTCCGACCCGGCGGCGCCGCCGGTGGTGCTGCCCGGGCTGGTTGCGCCGGGTCCGCCCAGGGTCGGCAGCGGCCCGGTGCCAGTGCCCGCCGCCCCGCCGTCGCTGCCGAACGAGGGCATCCGCGCGGCGCCGAAGTCGTTGCCGCCGAAATCGGAGCCGCCGAAATCGGAGCCGCTGAACGCGGAGCCGCCGCCATTGCCCGCGCCGCCAGGGGACTGCAGGCCGTTCACGCCGGGCTGACGGACAGGCAGCGGGCTGCCGGACGCGTCGGGCGCGTCGGTGGTGCCGCGGGGGCGGCTCGGACCGTTGCCGCTGCCGCCGTTCCCGCCGCCTGGGGCGCTGACACCGCCGAAGCTTCCGTTGCCGGCGCCATCGCCGCCGTTGCCGCTTCCCGGGCCGCCGGAGAACCGCGGGATGCGGGCCGCCGCGGCGGCCTGAGAGGAGGCCGTGCCGAACGGGCCGGTGCCGCCCGGTCCGCCGGTGCCGCCGGAGCCGGATCCGCCGCCGGGGAGGCCGAACGGGCCGAAGCCGCCACTGCCGGCCGGGGTAGGCGCGGACAGCGAGGGTGCGGGACCGTAGTCGTCGGCCTCGAACTTGCGCAGGCGGCCGAGCGGCTGCGCCGACTCGGGGGCTGCCACCGACTCGGGCAGCCAGATCAGCGCGGTGAGGCCGCCGGACTGCGCGTGCCGCAGCCGCACGCGGACGCCGTGCCTGGCCGCCAGGCGGCCGACCACGAACAGGCCCATCCGGCGGGACACCGCGACGTCCACGACCGGCGGGTTGTCCAGCCGCCAGTTCGCGTGCGCCATCTCCTGCTCGGAGATGCCCACGCCGTTGTCGGTGATGTCCAGCAGCACGCCGCCGCTGGTCAGCGGCTGGCCGGTCACGTACACCTGGGTGTCTTCCGGCGAGAACGTCGTGGCGTTCTCGACGATCTCCGCGACCAGGTGCACCACGTCGTTCACCGCCTGGCCGACCACCTGGATGCCGGGCTGGACGTTCAGCACGACGCGCTCATACTGCTCGATCTCGGAGATCGCGGCGCGCAGCACGTCGACCAGCGACACCGGCTGGCTCCACCGCCGACTCGCCTCGTGCCCGGCGAGGACCAGCAGGTTCTCGGAGTTACGGCGCATACGTGTGGCCAGGTGGTCGAGCCGGAACAGGCTGCTCAGCCGGTCCGCGTCCTGCTCGCTCTGCTCCAGGTTGTCGATCAGCGCCAGCTGGCGCTCGATCAGCGACTGGCTGCGGCGGGACAGGTTGACGAACATGGCGTTCAGGTTGCCGCGAAGCATGGCCTCGTCGGCCGCCAGCCGCACCGCTTCCCGGTGTACCTGGTCGAACGCCCGCGCCACTTCACCGATCTCGTCGGTGGAGGTGACGCCGATCGGCTCGATCTCGACGCTCTCGTCGCCGCCTTCGCTCTCGCTCAGCCGGCGGACCATGTCCGGCAGCTTGCTGCCCGCCACCTCGAGGGCGTCGGCCCGCAGCTTGCGCAGCGGCCGGATCATCGACCGGGCCACGAACGTGGTGATCAGCAAGACGAGGAGCAGCAGGATCAGGGTGGCCACCGAGATGATCACCGCGTCGCGCAGCGAGGTCGACTCCAGCGAGTTGGCCTGGGCGGTGATCTCCCCGACCAGCTGACCGCTGACCGTGCGCATCTTGTCGATCTGGAAGCTCTGGGTGCCGTACCAGCACTGCGCGGGTGTCTCGGTCCCGCACGACTGCTGGGTCCCGATCGTGAGCTTCGGACCCGACTGGGCGGCGGCGATCGCGCGTTTCTCCGCGCTCTGCGCCTCGTCGACCTGCGGGCCGGCGACGGTGTTGTTGAGCGTCTGCGCCTCGGCGACCGAGGCGGCCGCGTTGAACTGGCTGGTGTCCGCCTGCTGCTGGGAGAACGCCTGGTTGAGGTCGGCGAGCGCGACCGGCGTCAGGGCGGGCGGCGAGGTGGCCAGCGCCTGGTAGAGGTAGGCGCGCTGCAGCGAGGCGTCGTCCTCCATCCGCAGCAGCGCGTTGAGCACGGAGTTGTCGGTCTGCAAGGTGGCGTTGCCGCTGCCGGCCGCGATGTCGTTGCTGAAGGTGTCGAACGCGGTGACCAGGCGGTCGTAGCTCTGGATGACGGCGAGCGCCGGGTACTCAGTCTTCAGCGCCGCCGTGCGGATGAAGGTGAGGTCCGCGATGCCGGCCAGGACGCCGTTCTTGAGGTCGAGCACGGTCTGCTGGCGGTAGCTAGCGTTCCCGGTGACCGCGCCGGCCTGCCCCTGGATCTCGTTGAGGGTAGCGCTCGTGGCGGCCTGATCCTTGTCCACCGCGGCCAGCATCTGGGTGTTCTGCCTGCCGGACGCGACGTACCCGGCCATGTCGTCGCGCTCGTCGGCGAGCTGGCCGGCGGCCTGGACGACGAGGGCGTTGAGGTTGGCCAGCGTCTGCACCCGCTGGAACGCCACGTAGTTGCTGACTGAGTTCCCGATCTGGATGCCGCCGAGGATCATGGCGGTGACGGTCGGCACCGCGATGATCGCGATGAGGCGCCAGCGGACTCGCCAGTTGCTCAGCGAGAAGCGCGAGCCCTTGCGCGTCGCGGTACCGGGACCGCCGTTGTCCGCGGCCGGGCTCCCACCGCCCCGGCGCACCGGCGACACCGGTACCGGCAACCCTGGCTGGCCGCCCGGTCCTCCTGGCCCCTGCCCGAGCTCACCAGGGGCGCCGAAGCTTCCGGCACCCGGTCCGCCTTGGCCTTGGCCGACGGCCAGCGGTCCGCCGCCCAGCGGACCTCCCCCACCGCTACGTGGAAGACCGGAAACCGGCGTTTCCGAGCCGCCGTTTCCGTTGGTCATCGATCGTTTACGCACTGCGCTCACACCTCGCAGCTTCAGGGGCCACCTGGACCACCGGGGAACGAACGGTCGAGCCGCTCATCATCGGCACCTCACCTCTCCCTTCCCTCAGCAACGATCGCCGTCGCACGAGGTCGACAGGGCGGCCGAGGCCACTCTTCCAGCTAGCGTTACAAAACGGGTAGGGACATATAATCATCAATTGGCGTCGCTCGAAGGGGCATTCACCAGGAATCACCCTGAACTTTGGCAAAGATCCGCACATCTCCTGCGCTGCCGTCACGCCGACGCGATCCCAGCAGCCACACTGGCGGCCTGTTTTCCCACGCCGGCGCCCGTCGCGGACGCTGACCGGAACGGCGCAACCGCCGGGGATCCGCCAGCCCGCGGCGGGCCTCGCGGGCGCGCGGGGCGGACATGGCGCCCTCGCTGGTCCTAGCGGGCGAGTCACCGCGATCGCCGCGCCTGTCCGGGCAGGTTTCCGGGCAGGCGGCGGGATGTTTAGTGGGGCTAACCACGCGCGCCGGACGGCGCGGGGCTCCGCCTCGCCCGCGCGCCCCCATCGGCTCGCCCGCGCGCCCCCATCGGGATGCCTGCCGGAAGTGCCATCGCAGCAGGATAGGGCCACAGCCAGGCAGCGCGGGGGGCCTGCGCCGACCCCGATGCTGGCCGGTGCCGGGCCGCCGGCGAGCCGGCGGGCGCGGCGGCCGCCGCGGGAGTAGCGGGCCAGCTGGAATCCATTGCCGTGGTCCGGATATCGATTGTTGAATTTTCTTTTTTATCGGGCAATTGATAAACCATGTGACGAATGGCGAAAGTTGCGCGCGGCTGACAATCATTGCCTTCGCCATCCGCACATTGCGGCCCCTGAGCTGTCCGCCAGGCGCCCGCCACGGCCCGCGGCCGCCCGCGGCCGCACAAGAAGTTCAACGTAACGTTGAGACATTTCGGACATTGGTCCGCCGTGGGATCGCTGTGGCCTCTCACTATGCGAGATCAGGCTCGTCCCGGCCGCATCCGGCGTGGGTCGATTGCGCAATCGACCAGATTAGAGCGGGTCGATTGCGCAATCGACCCGCAGGGTCCGCCGGTTGGATCTCGGGGGCGGGGCGTTGGAGAGGGGGCGCCGGGGGCGCGCGCGGAAGAGGTGTCCGTGGCGGTGATCACCGGGCGGACTGTGCGATCCCTAGAGCCGAGCGGCTCACTGGCGGTATGGTAGCTGACATCGGCTTACCGCCTGAGGACGAGGAGATGGCCATCCTGACCTGCCCAGACTGCGGCGTCAAGGTGCAGCCGGAGGACCTGATCTGCTTCCGGTGTGGCGCCAACCTGCCGCATACACCGTACGCCGACGACGACATCCCGTCGCCGACGGTCTCGCAACAGTACCTCCGGCCTGGCGACGGCAGGACGGTATGCCCGAACTGCGGCGCGATAGCGCAAGACCCCGCCAACGTCGTCTGCACCCAGTGCAGGCAGCCACTGCCAGGAACGGGCGCCCGCCGACGCATTTCCCCGGTCGTGCTGCGCATCTCGTTCCCGACCGGAAACGTCGACGTGCCCGCCGGCACGTCGGTCATCCTGGGCCGCGATCCCGCCCAGTCACTCGTGGCCGCCGCGTTCGGGCAATACGACAACGTGTCACGGCGGCACGCGACCGTCATGGTCGATGACGGGGGCCGGGCCTCCATCCGCGATGAGGGGTCGACCAACGGCACGTTCGTCAACGGTGACCGCGTGCTCCCTGGCACGGAAGTACGGCTGGTAGACGGGGACCGGATCCGGCTCGCCGCGGACGTCACAGGCGACGTGTCACTGCCCCGCGCCGAGCCCGACCCGGCGAGTCTCAGCCGCAACGGCTTCGTCTGACAACTCGGCTCCGTTCCGCTTCTGACCGGCGGGGCCTGAATATCCCCGCCTATAGATTTCTCGCACATCCTTCAGTGCAGCCCGGAACGGATTAGCCATGTCGTCAGCGTCAGATCCACCCGCCGGAACCCCGCTTCCGCCGGATGCCTCCGGCGTTGGCTCCGCCGGTTCCGATGCGCCCCCCGCTCGAAGGTCGGCGCCGATCGCGCTGCCCGCCCGGCGCCCGCGGGCGCTGCCCGCGACGCGGATCGCGCTGCCGCCTGCCCAGTCGGCGCCGGCCGACGGGCCGTCGGCTGGCGCGGCGGACTCCGGTGCCGGGGCGGACGACGATTATTCCTACGGTCCCGGCACCGTCCCCTGGCAGCCGCAGGACAGCCGGCCCAGCCCCCCAGGCACCGGGGGCGGCGCGTACCAGGGGCCCAGCACCGGCTACAGCGGCGAGCCGCCGGTTCGCGATCAGCGCGGCGCCGGCGCGGGATACGGCGAGCCGGTGTACCACGAGCCGGTGTACCACGAGCCGGTGTACCAGGAGCCGGTGTACCAGGAGCCGGTGTATCAGGAATCTCCCGGGTCCTGGTTCACGCCGCACGGCCCCGGCGCCGACGGATACCCGGAGCAGGGATTCGCCGGCCGGGGGCCGGACATCCCGCCGCGCGGCGGCCCCGCGAACGGAGGCCCGGCGAACGGAGGCCCGGTCAATGGCGGGCCCGCGAACGGCGGCCAGGCGCGTGGCTCCGCGGCGTACGACTCTCCGCTCTACGACGCCCTGATACGCGGCGGCCACGCGTACCAGGGGCCCGAACCGCGTGGCCCGGAGTACAACGGCCAGGCTACGGAGTACAACGGCCAGGCGTACGGGGCCGAGCAGGCCCGGTACGCGGGCCAGGGATACCAGTCAGGGAGCCAGCGCTTCCCCGACCAGCGCTTCCCCGACCAGCGCTTCCCCGACCAGCGCTTCCCCGACCAGCGCTTCCCCGACCAGCGCTTCCCCGACCAGGGCTACCCGGACCAGGGTTACCCAGGCCAGGGTTACGCGTCCGGCGGGTTCGGCGACCAGCCGGGCGGGTTCGGCGGGCCGCCCGGGGACCCCGGCCCGCGGCAGCCGGGGAACTTCGCCGGAGCCACTGGCTTCCCGGCGCAGCCGCCGGGCGGCTTCGGCTACCCGGGGCAGCGACCGGACGGATACGCGAGCCCGCAGCCGACCGGTTTCAACGTCCAGCCGGCCCCGGTCACGCCGCCTCCCGGCCCGGGGTATCCCGGCCAGACCGGCGGCTACCCGGCGCAGCCTCCGTTCGGGAACGGCTACCCCGGCCAGCCGCACGCCGACTATCCGCCGCAGCCGCCGCCCACGGCCGTGTTCCCCGGGTCGCCGCAGCCTGGCATGTTCGGGGGCCCGCCGCAGACCGCGACCTTCCCAGGGGCGCCGCAGGGCCAGGGTTTCCCCGGGTCGCCGCAGCCCGGCGCGTTCGGCGGGCCGCCGCAGGGCGCTGGCTTCACGCCAGCGCCGCAGCCGGGCGGCTTCGCCGGGCCGCCGCAGCACGCCGATTTTCCGGGCTTCGCCGGGCCGCCGCAGGGCGCGGGGTTCGCGGCGGCGGTGCCGCCGGCCGGGGCCTTCCAGCCGCCGCAGGCTAACGGGTTCGCGGGCACGCAGCCCGGCGGGTTCCCGCCCGCGCAGCAGGCGCAGCAGTTCGGCGCGCCGCAGGCGCAGCAGTTCGGCGCGCCGCAGGCGCAGCAGTTCGGCGCGCAGCAAGCCCCGTTCGGGCAGCAGCCGGGCGCGCCGGGCGCGCCGGGTACGCCAGGTATGGAGGCGCCGGAATCCGGCAAGTCCGGCGGTAAGACCCGCCTGCTGATCGGCGCGGCTGCCGCGGTCGCGGCCGTGGCGGCGGCCGGCGTGATCATGGCGCCCAGGCTGTTCGGGCCGAGCGATCCGGGCTGCAAGGCGTACAGCGGCACGGCCCTGGCCGCCTACAACCAGACGATCACCGACCTGAACGCGCAGGCCTCGCAGGCGAAGCTGACCAATGACATGTCCACGGCCATCGTCGACCTGCAGACCGCCGCGGGCCAGGCGCAGAGCGCCTCGGTCAAGTCCGCGCTCGACGGGCTGCTCGCGGAGCTGAACACCGTGCGCACCGACGTCGACAAGGGCTCGGTGCCACCCTCGACTGTCAGCGCGCTCAACGCGGCGGCCAACGCGGCCGACGGAGCATGCTGACCGGCTGACAGGCGCCACCTTCCGTTCGGGATAATTTGTATAGAGCACCTGCACCGGGGAGGCAGCGTCCGTGAGCGATCTGGAAGTGATCACGTTCCGGCCGGGGCGGGAAGAGTTCGCGTGGACGTTCGGCGGCGCGCCCGCGGTCAGGCGAATCAGGACGCCGGCCGCGCTGCGCGTATACACCGAGGACTGCTTCGCCGGCCGCGTGCGCTCGGCAGAGGACCTCGTCTCGCGGCTGAACATCACCAACCTCAACCCGCAGACCGGGCCGTTCTACATCGAGGGTGCCGAGCCCGGCGACACGGTGGCCGTGCACTTCGTCAGCATCGAGCCGGCGCGGGAGGTGGCGGCGTCGACGACGGTGCCGCTGTTCGGGGCGCTGACCGGGACGCACCTGACGGCGCTGCTGAACGAGCCGCTCGAAGAGGTCGTGTGGCTCTGGCAGCTGGACCGCGCGGCGAGGACGTGCCGGTTCACCGCCCGCAAGAGCGACTTCACGGCGGACCTGCCGATGGAGCCGATGCACGGCACGGTCGGCGTGGCCCCCGCGAACGGCGAGGTGCGCAGCGCGCTGGTGCCCGACGCGTTCGGCGGGAACATGGACACGCCGGAAATGCGCGCGGGAACCACCTGCTACCTGGGCGTCAACGTGCCCGGCGCGCTGCTTTCCCTCGGCGACGGGCACGCCAGGCAGGGCGAGGGCGAGACCTGCGGCGTGGCGGTGGAGTGCGCGATGAACACGGTGCTCGTCGTGGACCTGATCAAGGGGGCCGCGGCGACGCCGTGGCCGCGGCTGGAGAACGACGACTACATCATGTCCGCCGGCTCGGCGCGGCCGCTGGAAGACGCGTTCCGCATCGCGCAGCACGACATGGTGACCTGGGTAGCAGCGCTGTGCGGCCTGGATGCGATCGACGCCTACCAGTTCGTCACCCAGGCGGTGCAGTCGCCGCTGGCCAACGTCTGTGACACCAACTACACGTCGATCGCCAAGATGCCCAAGAGATACCTGCGTGTGGCGGCGTACGAGGGGGTGCACGGCCATCTCAGGGAACTGGCCGCGAGCCTGTAGTCCGCCGCGGTGTACGCGCCGCGGCGCAAGACCTCATAGTGTGGAATCACCCGAAACCTTCGGACGGACGCATGGAACCCGACCCCGTACTCGACAGCCTGCGTAACGCGGTGGCCGCGATGCCCGACGACGTTCCGCTGCGCCTGCACCTCGCGTCGCTGCTGCTGCGCGCGGGCCAGCGCGACGAGGCCGTCAGACACCTGGGCGCCGTGCTGCAGCGCGACCCGGGCAACGGGGAGGCACTGGCCATGCTCACCGCGTCGGCTGAGGCCGCGGGCCAGCACCCGTCCGCGCAGCCGGGCCCCGCTGTTTCGTCCGAACGAAAGGTGGCGCCTCCCCCCGATCCCGCTTCCGCCGCCGTGGTGCCGGATCAGGCTGATGGTGACGGACGGCGCGAGCCCGAGCTGCCTGGCGACGGGGCCGCCTCGCCGGCCGCCGCGTCGGCCGCGCCGCCGGACGGGTCGCCGGCCGCGTCGTCGGGGGGACCGTCGGCCGGGGAATCGGACGGCGACGCGACGGTCAGCTACGACTGGTCGCAGGCCGAGGACGATCTGCGCGACGTGCTGCCCGCCATGTTCCTCGACGACGCGGGGTCCACGTCGGCCGGCCTCGACGAGGCGCGCGCCTACGACGCCGAGCACACCGGGCTGACGCTCGCCGACGTGGCCGGCATGACCGAGGTCAAAAAGCGGCTGGAGGCCGCGTTCCTGGCGCCGATGCGCAACCCCGAGCTGCGCAAGCTGTACGGCAAGTCGCTGCGCGGCGGGCTGCTGCTCTACGGGCCGCCGGGATGCGGCAAGACGTTCATCGCCCGCGCGGTGGCCGGCGAGCTCGGCGCCCGCTTCATCACCGTGTCGTTCGCCGACCTCATCGACATGTTCGTCGGCCGGTCCGAGCGGAACATCCACGAGCTCTTCGAGGTCGCCCGCCGCAACGCCCCGTGCGTGGTCTTCCTGGACGAGGTCAACGCGATCGGGCAGAAACGGTCACAGCTGCGGAACACGCCGATGCGTTCGGCCGTGAACCAGCTGCTGCTCGAGCTCGACGACGTGACGTCCAACAACTCGGGAGTCTTCCTTCTCGCGGCGACCAACCACCCGTGGGATGTCGACTCCGCGTTGCGGCGGCCCGGACGCTTCGACCGGACGCTGCTCGTGCTGCCGCCCGATGGCACCGCGCGGGAGGGCGTGTTCCGTTTTCATCTGCGGGACCGGCCGGTCGCCGGCATCGACCTGGCGCGGCTGTCCCGGCTGACCGACGGGTACTCCGGCGCGGACATCGCGCACGTCTGCGAGACCGCCGCCGAGCGGGCGCTCCTGGACTCGGTGCGCCTCGGCGAACCCCGGCTGATCGGGCAGGCCGACCTGGAGGCCGCGGTCAGCGAGGTGCGCCCCTCGCTCGGCACCTGGTTCGACACGGCGCGGAACGTCGCGCTGTTCGCCAACGAGGGCGGCGCTTACGATGATCTCGTGGCATACCTGCGGAAGCGGCGCCTGATTTGACCGGCCGCGTGACCCGCCTGGCGAAGTGACGGGCCTGGCGACTTGACGGAGCTCAGGCAGGAGCTGGCGCGGGCCGCCACGATGCTCGACCTCGGGCGCTACGAGGAGGCCTCCTCGCTGCTCGCCCGCCTGGTGTCCGCCGAGCCCGGCTCTTCCCGCGCGTGGTGCCTGTTCGCCCGCGCGCACCTGGGCGCGGACCGGTACGCCGAGGCCGTGGAGGCGGCCAACCGAGCCGCGGCGATCGAGCCGGCCGAGGAATGGCCGCACCGGTTGGCGTCGAACGCGCTGATGCACCTCGGCAACCACGCCGAGGCGCTGCGCGCCGCGTCCGAGTCGCGACGGCTGGCCCCGTCGTACTGGCAGACGCACGTCTGCGTCGCGCAGGCGGCGCTCGCCGCCGCCCAGCCGACCCTGGCGGCCGCCGCGGCGGCCGAGGCCCGACGTCTCGCGCCGAACGAGCCCGACGTGCACTTCCTGTCCGGCAAGGTGGCGCTCGCGCGGGGCGACCTCGAGGGCGCCCGCGCGCACCAGGAGCGCGCCCTGGCGCTGGATCCGGCGCACAGCGGGGCGATGAACGAGCTCGGCCGGATCAGGCTGCGGCGGCACGACACCGTCGGCGCGATCAGGCACTTCATCAACGCGGCGCGGACCACGCCCGGCGAGCACATCTACAGCCGGAACATCGACGTGGTCATATTGCGCACGGTGTCCCGGATCATCTACGTCTTCGTGCTGATCGCCCTGATCATGCTCTGGGTGCCCGCGGTGATGCACGTCAGCCGCTTCCCCTTCGTGCTGGGCTTCGGCGTGCTGGCCGCCGGGACGGTGGCGAGCTTCGTCGTCATGATACTGCGGCTCCCCCGCGAGGCACGGCTGCTGGTCCGGCGCACACTGCGCACCCGCCGGGTCGCGACCGCGCTCGCGGTGGCCGCCGGCGGCGTGGCCGTCGCCTTCGCGGCCGTCACGTTCGTCCCGGCGTCCGAACTGCCGCAGACGCTCCCGGTCGCCATCATCGTCACGATCGCCGCCCGGATACTCGCGACCGCGCGGCTCCGCTCGCCCGTCGGGAGGAACCAGCCGGGTTCGCCTGGCCGCCGCTGACCGCTCCCGCCGCTCCCGCCGTTTCCGCTGCCGCCGCTTTGTGCCGCCGCCGCTTTGTGCCGCCGCTTTGTGCCGCCGGCTGGCGTGCCATGATGGTGGCGTGACCTGGAGAGCACCGGAGGTCGTCAGGGGCGAGGGGCCGCTGGCGGGCGGCGAGCGCCCTATGCTGCAGGCTTTTCTCGACTGGCACCGCGCGACGCTGCTGCACAAGTGCGCCGGCCTCACGGGCGAACAGCTCGCCGAGCGGGCCGTGCCGCCATCGGACCTGTCGCTGCTCGGGCTGATCCGGCACATGACGCGGGTCGAGCGCGCCTGGTTCCGCCAGCGGTTCGCCGATGAGCATGTCGAAGACGCTTACGGGAAAGACGCCGCCTTCACCGACACCGACCCGGCGCGGGCCGCGGCCGACTACGCGAGGTTCACCGAGGAGTGCCGGCTCGCCGACGCCGCCGCCGCGCACGCGCCCCTCGACGCGGCCTTCAAGTGGGGCGGTGAGGAGATGTCGCTGCGTCTCGTCTACCTGCACATGATCGAGGAGTACGCCCGCCACATCGGTCACGCCGACCTCATCCGCGAACGCGTCGACGGCACCACGGGCGTCTAGCTGCGCTCCCCGGCGCCTTGGCGTGGGGCTTGGGCCTTGGCGCGGGGCCTGCGCCTTGGCGCGGGGCTTGGCGCCTTGGCGCGGGGCCTGCGCGGGCGCGGGATGTCACAGCCCGCGCAGCCGTCACACAGGTCGCCGATCACGCCGCAGCCCCGGACTTAGGATCTCAAACCGCCCTTTTCATGCCCGTTTTGTCCCATTTACAGGGAGGGTTGAGATCCTAAGTCGCCACGCTGTCTCAACATGTGAGATCACCTCCGCCGCAGCGGGCCTGAGGGGCGGGAACCGGAGGGGGCCAGGGTGAGGCGGGGATGCGAGAGGTACCGGAGGCGGGGAGGTCCGGGGCGGGGAGGTCCGGGGCGGGGAGGTCCGGGGCGGGGCTAGGTGGGGGAGCCGGCGGCGGCGCCGGTTTGCTGGCTTGTGTCCCAGTGGGACAGGGTGCGGTCCCAGTCGAGCGGGACGGTGTAGTCGTCGCCCTGGGCGAGTTCGCTCTCCCAGTCCTCGACTGGGACCCGCCACATGACCTCGAACTCGATGCCGCTGGGGTCCTTGGCGTAGAGCGACTTGGACAGCCGGTGGTCGCTCTCCCCCACCAGGGCGCCGGCGTCGAGCAGCTTCTGCCGCGCCTCGACGAGCTCGGCCAGCGTGCCGACCTCCCAGGCCAGGTGGTAGAGCCCGACCTCGGGCCGGCCGGAGGCGTGGCCGGTGCCGATGTCGAACAGGCCGAGGTCGTGGTCGTTGGCCGACCCCGGCGAGCGGAGGAACGCCGCGCGGCCCGGGATCTGCATCCGGATCTCGAAGCCGAGGGTCTGGGTGTAGAACTCGACCTCGCGCTCCAGCCCGTTCACGTACAACACCGCGTGGTTCAGGCGGCGGACTGCCATGTGGTGCTCCTGACTGACGGAAGTTCCCTCGGGATAATTGACGCGTGAAGATCTTTATTTCCTTCGACATGGAGGGCGTCGCCGGGATCGTCGACTGGTCGCAGTGCCGCAGTCCGGGACAGGCCTACGAAGAGGGGCGCAAGCTGCTGCTCGGCGAGGTCAACGCCGCGATCGACGGGGCGCTGATGGGCGGCGCGACCGAGATCGTCTGCAACGACTCGCACGGGGCGATGAACAACCTCGACCCCGCGGAGCTGCACGGCCGGGCCACGTATGTCGCCGGGCGGCACAAGCCGCTGTACATGATGCAGGGCATGAATGAGTCGGTCGACGCCGTGTTCTTCGTCGGCTACCACGGGTCGATCTCCGGCGAGAGCTCGGTGCTCTCGCACACCTACAACCCGTCCGTCGTGTCGAAGGCCGAGCTGAACGGCGTCCCGTGCGGGGAAAGCGGGATCAACGGGCTGGTCGCGCTCGCCGCCGGGGCGCCGGTCGTGCTGATCACGGGCGATCAGCAGACCATCACGGAAGGCGACCCCTTCTTCAAGGACGCCGAACGGGTCGTCGTCAAGGAGTCGATCACCCGTTTCGCGGCCGCGCAGCTGCACCCGCTCAACGCCCGCGACCGGATCGCGGGCGCGGCGATGGCAGCGGTGCAGCGGGCACGTTCGGTGCCGGTGCCGGAGATCACGCTGCCGGCCCGACTGGACGTGCACACGCAGACCGCCGACATGGCGGAGGTGGCGAGCTGGGTGAAGGGCGTCGAGCGGACCGGCACTCGGACGGTGCGGATCGAGGATGACGATCCGCTCGCCGCGTACCGGTCGTTCGTCGGGATCACCTACATCACCCGGGTCGCCGAAGGCCGGTAGGGCGCGGGCGGGCCGGCCGGGGCCGGTGGCGCTGGGCCGGCCGGGCCGGTGGCGCCGGGCCGAGCGGAGGCCGCGGCGCGCCGGAGGCCGGTGGTGCGAGCGGCCCTGGGGCCGGTCGCTGGCTACCGGTCGAGCTGGCGGCGGCGGACTTCGCGGAAGCGGCGGCGCTGCGACTTGTCGAGCATCAGCCACGCGGCGGTCGGAATCCCGATAGCGAGGGCGATGACCCCGATCGTGACCCACGGGCTGATGATGAACAGGATCAGCCCGACGACGATCCCCGCGATAGCCCATTTCATGTGCGGTGTCATGATGACTCCATCCATCCGGGCTGGGGAACCAGCCTGGTTCAAGCTTATCTCCCGTGGAGGATCGCAGTGCCGATCTCGATGCCGGTCGACGCCGAGGCAAACGAACTGCTAACACGCAGCCCGCTCGCCCTCCTAATCGCGATGCTACTCGATCAGCAGGTGCCGTTGGAGCGGGCGTTCAGCGCCCCGCGCGACCTGGTGCGGCGGCTGGGGCACGAGCCGACCGCCGAGGAGCTCGCCGGGTTCAGCCCCGAGGAGCTGGCGGCCGTCTTCAGTGAGCGCCCGGCGCTGCACCGGTTCCCGAAGGCGATGGCCGCCCGGGTCCAGGAGCTGGCACGGCTGATCGTCGGCGAGTACGACGGGGACCCGGCGGCGCTGTGGACGACCGCCTCGTCCGGCGCCGAGCTGCTCAAGCGCGTCGAGGCACTGCCCGGATTCGGCGAGCAGAAGGCGAAGATCTTCGTGGCCCTGCTCGGCAAGCAGTTCGGGGTGCGGCCGGACGGCTGGCGGGAGGCGGCCGGGCGGTTCGGCGCGGAGGGGACGTACCTGTCCGTCGCGGACATCTCCGACGCGGAGTCGCTTGGCCGGGTGCGGTCCTACAAGAAGGAGCTGAAGGCGGCGGCCCCGGCTGGTCCGCGCCAGCAGGCGAAGAAGGCGAAGTAGCCCCGTGCATCCCGGTGCGGTCTCTGTTCGGAGGCTGGGTGCGGCATGGGAGTCACCGACGGCCCGTTCGGGATAATTCTTTACTTTTTGATGTAAGAAATCGCGGCTCTTCGAGAGAACGCTGTTAGCGTCGTCGGTATGGAACCAATCGACGTGTTCATTGCGAAGCTGCCCAAGGTGGAACTTCACGTTCATTTGGTCGGTTCGGCGTCGGTGGCTACGGTGCTTCAGCTGGCGCGGCGGCATCCGGACGGGCCGTTGCCGCGCACCGAGGACGAGCTGTGGGAGTTCTACGAGTTCCGTGACTTCGCGCACTTCATCGAGGTGTACAAGGCGGTCAGCGAGCTGCTCACCGAGCCGGAGGACATCGCGGACCTGGTGCGCGGCGTGGCGCGTGACCTCGCCGCGCAGAACGTCAGGTACGTGGAACTGCAGGCGGCGCCCTACCCGTTCCGGCGGGCCGGGATGCCGCCCGCGGTGATCACCGAGGCGCTGGACGCGGGCGCGCGGGACACGCTCGCCGACTACGGCGTGCGGATCGGGTACATCTTCGACTTCCCCGGGCAGTCGGCCGGCGAGGACGCGGTGCCGACGCTCGCGCACGCGCACGCGCATCCGCCGGAAACGCTGGCCGGGTTCGGGATCGGCGGGATCGAGGCGGCCCGCGCCGCGCACCGGGACGTCATCAGGGACGTCTTCGCGGCCGCGGCCGCGGCGGGGCTGCGCTGCGTGCCGCACGCCGGGGAGACCACGGGACCCGAGACGGTCTGGGAGGCGATCGAGTTCCTGCACGCGGAGCGGATCGGGCACGGGATCGGGTGCATGGCCGACCCGCGGCTGGTCTCCTGCCTGCGGGAGCGGCAGCTGCCGGTGGACGTGTCGCCGACCTCGAACGTGCGGACCAGATGCGTGGGATCGCTGGCCGCCCATCCCCTGCCGGCGATGGCCGAGGCGGGACTGTACGTGACGGTGAACAGTGATGATCCGCCGATGTTCGGGACGACGCTGGCGAATGAGTACCTGGTGGCTGCTGAGCTCGGGTTCTCGGCTCCGGAACTGGCGGGGCTCGCCGTGAACGCGGTGCGGGCGTCGTTCCTCGACGACGCCTCGAAGGATGCGCTCATCGGCGAGATCGGCGCGGTGCTGGCCGCGCGGGGTCCGGCGACATGAGCATGGCCCCCGCCGAGGGCCCGGGGGGAAGGGGGCGGCGGGGGCCATGGGCTCAGGCTCTGCCTGACTCGGTCAGGCTCGGTCTGACTCGGTCTGACTCCTTACGACGAGAACGCGAAGATCGTCGTCGTGTTCATGGTCTGGCCGGCGAGCAGTTCGGTGGACGGGAAGTTGGGCTGGTTAGGCGAGTTCGGGAAGTGCTGCGTCTCGAACGTGTACGCCTGGGTCTGCCGGTAGATGTGGCCGCTGATACCTACCAGCGTGCCGTTGAGGAAGTTGCTGGTATAGAACTGGATGCCCGGCTGGTCGGTCCAGACGCTCAGCTTGCGGCCGCTGCCCGGGTCATAGGCGGTGGCGGCCAGGAGCAGGCCGTTCATCCTCGGTCCGGTGCTGTTCAGCACCCAGTTGTGGTCGAAGCCCTGGGCGATCAGCAGCTGCTGGCAGGCCTGCGAGGTCGGCTGGGTGCAGTCCGCGATCGAGGGGAAGATCGGCTTGGGCTGCGTGAAGTCGAACGGCGTGCCCGCGACCGGAACTATCGTGCCGAGCGGGATCTGGGTTTTGTCCGTCGGCGTGTAGTTGTCGGCGTTGATCCAGATTGGCTGGTAGGCGGCGGTGCCAGAGGCCTCGCCCGCCAGGTTGAAGTAGCTGTGGTTCGTGAGGTTGACCACGGTGTTCAGGTTGGACGAGTCGTCGTGCGCGCTGTAGTGGATGCCGTACTGGCCCTGGTTGTTCAGCGTGAAGGTGACGTCGACGGTGAGCTGGGCGGGATAGCCCGTGCAGCCGCCCGGGAAGGTTCCGCAGCCGAGGCTGGACTGGGGGGCGGCGCCGTCGCCGTTCGGGCTGACGAGCTGGAGCGTGACGCCGACCTCGTTGTTGGTCTGGATGAGGCCGCCGACCTGGGACCAGATGTGGTTGCCAAAGCCGACGAGGCCGCCGTGCAGGGTGTTCACCCCGTTGTTGACGGCGATCGTGTAGGTGTGCAGTTTGCCGTCGGGCTGCATGAGCTGGAAGGTGCCCTTGGCGATCCGGTTGCCGTAGCGGCCGATCGTCTCGCCGAAGTACGGACCGCCGTTGGCGGTCACCGGCGGGCTGACCTCGGTCACGTAGTCCTGGAGGGTCTTGAACCCGAGGACTACGTCCGCCCGCTGGCCGTTCTGGCCCGGCACCCAGATCGCCTGGGTGATGGCGCCGTAGGACAGGAGCTGGATGCTCATGCCCCTGGCGTTGGTCATCGTGTAGCGGTAAGTGGGGGTGTTCTGGCCGGTGTACGGCTCTACCGTGCTGCCGAAGTACTGCTTGCTGATCGATAGATGGCCACCTTGCCAGTCGGCGGCGTGCGGAGCGGCCACGTTAGCGGAGGCAGGCGCCTTGGCGGCGGCAAGCACTCCCCCGAGCGCGAGGGCCGCTACGGCCAGGGCGCTGACCCCGGTCCTGGTTCGTAGATATCGACGTTTCCCCTCTGTACGCATGAAAGCTCCCTCCATTGGGTGCGGACCCGCGTGACAGGCCTCTGAGGGGATTGTGACCGTTCACAACGAAAAAGTCACCCTCCATCTCACGGATCTGCGCGTGAGTGGTGTGCGAGTTGTCCTGTATTTGGACTATTTGGGGGTATTGATTCTTCAGTTGCCTGGGATGACGGTGGCGCCTCATAAGTTAGATGACACCTCGGCGGGTCGGCGGCGCGGAGCGGCCGGGACGGCGGCGCGGAGCGGCCGGGACGGCGGCGCGGAGCGGCCGGGACGGCGGCGCGGAGCGGCCGGGACGGCGGCGCGGAGCGGCCGGGACGGCGGCGCGGAGCGGCCGGGGCTGCTCACTGGTCCGCCAGGTAAGGTTTTGCGCAGGTAAGGCCGAATCCGTAACAGGAGTCCTCACGCCATGACAGCCCGGCAGCAGCTCGCCCGCCTGCTTCCGCTGGGGCTGCTGGTCGTGCTGGCCATGGCGGGGCTGCGCGGCGCGGTGCCCGCGCCGAGGTGGAACGGGCCGCTGCGCGGCGGCGGGGTGGCGATCGGGATCGCGCTCGAAGTCGTGCTCGGCGTCCTGCTGGTGATCACGCTGCGCCGGGACGCCCAAGCCCAGCGGGCGGTCCTCGACCGGCCCTACGGCGAGACAGACGAGACCGACGTGCCCGCCGCGCTGCGGTTCGTGCTCAGGTGGGTGCTCGGCGCGGGGATGGCGGTGGTCGCGGTCGTCCTGCTGCTCAGCCTGCACCTGCATTTCTTCTCCGCCACGCTACCTCCGCGGCGGGTTCCGACGCTGCGGCCCCTGCATTCCACGCCGCCGTTGCCGCGCTCAAGCCGTGGTTCGGCGTTTCACATTCCCCTCGGCCCGATCCTGTACGGACTGCTCGTGCTGGCACTGGTGGCGGCCGTGGCGATCAGCATCTGGTGGTCGGCGCGGCTGCGCCGGCCGGCCGCGCCCGGCCGGATCATGGGCGACGCCGACACCGAGGACCTGCGCGAGGCGGTCGAGTCCGGCCGGGCCGCGCTGGCCGAACTCGACGATGCCCGGGCCGCGATCATCGCCTGCTATGTGGCGATGGAGGCCAGCCTCGCCGACCGGGGCACCGCGCGCGGGGCCGCGGACACCCCTGACGAGCTGCTGTCCCGGGCCGTGGCCAACGGGGTGGTGCGCGGCGCGGCGGCCCGGCGGCTGACCGGGTTGTTCTACGAGGCCCGGTTCTCCAGTCACCCGCTCGGAGCGGACCAGCGGAGCGCGGCCATGCGGGCGCTCGACGACCTAGCCGCCGAACTCGACTCGCAGGCGGCGGAGGTCCCCTCGTGAACGGCGGCCGGTGGCGCGGCGCGGCGCCCGAACTGGCGATCGCCGGCGTCACGGTCGTCGCGGCGACGCTGGCGGCCGGCGCGGTCGCCGGCTGGCCGGGCGTGGCGACGGTGGCCATCGCCGCCAGCGCGGTGAGCCTCGTGGTGCTGCGCGGCCTGGTGCCGCGCTCGGCCGCGCAGGCCGTCAGGCGCGGCCGGGACAAGCAGGTCGAACGCGCGATCGCGGGCTACGCGCAGCGCAGGTTCGTCGTCTCCTCCAGCGTCACCACCAGGGCCTTCTACGAGTCGGACCTGCGGCCGATCCTGGAGCACCTGCTCGCCGCCCGGCTAGCCGCTCGTCACAGCGTCAACCTCTACACCGACCCCGCGGCCGCCCGGGATGTGTTCTGCCGGAGCCGCGGCGACGAAACCCTGTGGTCCTGGATCGACCCGGCGCAGGCCCTGCAGGGGCAGGAGCGCGACATGCAGACACACGGCATCCCGCGCCGGACGCTCGCCCGGCTCGTCAACCGATTGGAGCAGCTTTGACACCGGCAGCTTCAGGAGCGGCAGCTTCAGCAGCTTCGGCTTTGACGCCGGCGGAGACCTCACGGGCCGCCGCCGTCATCCTGGACGAGCTCGAGAAGGCGGTCGTCGGCCGTCGCCGGACGCTCGAGTTCGTGTTCATCGGCATCCTGGCCGGCGGCCACGTGCTGCTCGAGGATCTGCCCGGCCTCGGCAAGACGCTGATCGCCCGGTCGTTCGCCCGGGTGCTCGGCCTCGACTTCGCGCGGATCCAGTTCACCCCCGACCTGCTGCCGTCGGACGTGATAGGCGCGCCGCTGTACGACCAGCGGAACGCGGAGATGGTGTTCCGCCCCGGCCCGGTGTTCACGCAGCTGCTGCTCGCCGACGAGATCAACCGGACGCCGCCGAAGACCCAGGCCGCGCTCCTGGAGGCCATGGGCGAAGGCCAGGTGAGCGTGGACGGCCAGACCCGCGCGCTGCCATCGCCGTTCATCGTGCTCGCGACCGACAACCCGATCGAGTACGAGGGCACTTACGAGCTGCCCGAGGCGCAGCTCGACCGCTTCCTGATGCGGCTGCGGCTGGGCTACCTGTCGGCGCCGGACGAGACGGACATGCTGCGCCGCCGGGTCGCGCGCGCCGCCGAGGCGGTCGACCTGACCGCCGTCACGTCCGCGGCGGGCGTGCTCGCCATGCGCTCGGCGCTCGAGAGCGTGGAGGTCAGCGAGGACCTGCTCGACTACGTGGTCGCCATCGTCACCGCCACTAGGCGGGACCCGCAGATCCAGGTGGGCGCCTCGCCGCGCGGCGGGCTGGCGCTCGTCCAGCTGGCCCGCGGCCAGGCGCTGCTGCACCAGCGGGACTACGTGATCCCCGACGACATCAAGCAGGTGGCGGTCCCCGCGCTGGCGCACCGGGTCACGCTGCGCCCGGAACTGTGGGTGCGGCAGGTCTCCGCCGACGACGTCGTGTCCCGGCTGCTCGCCGCCGTCCCCACGCCGCGCACCGATCCGCGCGCCCATCCGGCCGGGGTCCGCGGCGGCGCTCCGGCGGTCACCGGCTAATGCCCCCCGTTATCCCGAACGGAAGCGGGCGTCTCCCGGCCGCCACCGCTTCGACCGCCGTGTCGGCCGGCACGCCGGCAGCCGTGTCGGCCGGCACCTCGGCAGCCGTGGCGGCCGGCGAGACCGCCAGCGAGGTCGATGTGCGCTGGCGGCCTTCCCGGCACGCCCGCCGCCTGCTCACGCTGGCCATCGCGGGGCTGCTGTTCGCGACGCTCACCCGGCGCCCGGAGCTAGCGGGCCTGGCGGCGCCGGCGGTGCTGCTCCTCGGCGCCGGGCGCCTGGGACGGCCGTCGCGGCTCGGCGTGCGCGTGGGGCTGACCGCGTCGCGGCTGTACGAGGGCGAGCTGGGGGCGGTCGACGTCTCGGTGACCGGCGCTAACGGTGCCGGCGTCGTCGGCGCGGGTGACGCGGCGGCGGCCGCCGGCGCGGCCAACGCCGTCGGCGCAGCCTACGATACCCAGTATGATACTAGGTGGATACTGGAAGCCGGGCCGGGCATCGAGCCGGTCAGCGCGACCGCCGTCAGCGGCGCGGCCGCCCGCTTCACGTTCGCGGTCCCGCGCTGGGGACAGCGGCGGATCGGCTCGGTCAGCCTGGTGCTGCACGACCGCTGGCGGCTGGCCGAAGGCCGGGTCTCGTTCACGCTGCCGTCCGTCGACTGTTACCCGCACCCGGCCGTCCAGCGGACACGGGTGGTCCTCAGCCGCCTGCCGTACCGGCTCGGCGAGCACCCGGCCCGCGTGTCCGGCGAGGGCACGGAGTTCACCGGCGTCCGCGAGTACGTCCCCGGCGACCGGCAGCGCGCGATCAACTGGCCGGCCACGACACGCCGCGGCCGCCTCCAGGTGAACACGTTCGCCGCCGAGCGGTCGCAGGACGTCGTGCTGCTCGTCGACGCGACCTCGGACGTCGGCCCGCCGGGTTCTTCGGCGCTCGACCTGGGCCTGCGCGGCGCCGCCGGCGCCGCGCAGGCGTACCTGAGCGCGCGGGACCGGGTGGGCGTGATCACCTACCAGTGGGGCGGCGCACGGTGGCTGGCTCCCTCGCTGGGACGACGGCAGGTGTACAAGATCATCGACGCCATGCTCGCGGCGGACGCCGGGTGGGCGCGGGGCGCGGCGTTCAGCAGGCTGCCTCGCGCGGCACTGCCGCCAGGGGCGCTGGTCATCGCGTTCAGTCCGCTGCTCGACCAGCGGTTCGTCGAGGCGCTGCGCGACATGCGCGAGCGGGGCTTCGCCTTGATCGTGGTCGACGTGCTCAACGCCGAGCCGCCTTCCCGGTACTCGTTCGCCAGCGTAGTGGCCCGCCGCATCTGGCGGATGGAGCAGCAGGCCATCAGGTTCTCGCTGCGCGAGCTCGGCGTCCCGGTGGTGCCCTGGGACGGCGTGGCCCCGCTCGACCTGCCGCTCGCCCCCTACACGCGGCGGCCGCTGGTGGTGCACCGGTGAGGCCGGGTGTCGCGGCGGCGGCGCCGCGGCTGGCCGCCCTGCTGCTTGGCGCCGCGTGCGTCGTCTGGACGGCCGTCCCGCCGCGGCATTCGGGACTGGCGGGCACGACGCTCGTCGTCTCGATCGTGGCGGTCACCGCGGGCGCCCTGCGGCTGGCGCTGCTCGATGTGCCGCAGCCGGCCGACGAAGGGTTCTTCCTGCCCGGGTATCTCCGCGGCTGGCTGGCGTTCCTCAAGGCACTGCGGGTGCTGCCCTGGGAGGAGATCGCGGTGGTGGCGCTGATCTGGCTGGAGGTGCTGCATCCGGCCAGGCCCTGGCATACCGCGGCGCTCGGCGCAGGCCTCGTCGCGTACCTGCTCGCGACCCACATCTCCGAGTCGGGCGCCGCACCCGGCGCGCTGCTCCGCCGCCAGGCCAAGGTACTGCTGGCGGGCGCCTGCCTGCTGGCGCTCGGCGCGGGCTTCGCGATGCTGCCCGCGGGCGGCCCAGGCGCCGGCTCGGCGCTGCTGCGCGTGCTGGCCGCCGCGGCGGTGGTCGCGGCCGCCGCGTTGGTCCTGCCGGCGTAGCCGGGGTGCGCGGTCATCCGCGGCTCGCGTACGGCACTATAGGGGTTCGTGATCACGGTTCTGCTGCGTGTCTTCGGCGTGCCCCACCGACGGCGTGTGCTAATGCTGCTCGGCACCGTCGCCGCCGTCGTGCTGGTCGGTGCGTGGCTGTTCTCGGCGGCCGAGCACTATCCGTTCACCACGTGCCTGTACTGGGCCGTGACGACCGCGACGACCGTCGGGTACGGCGACGTCACACCGCACAACGGCATCGGGCGCCTGCTCGCCTCGCTTGTCATGCTCACCACGATCCCGCTGCTGGCCGCGGCGTTCGCGCTGGTGTCGGGGGCGGCGGCCGCCGCCGGAGTCAGGAGGATCCTCGCCATGCACAGCGAGTTCCCGCAGGGAACGTACCGTCTCGTCGTCGGCATGAGCCCGGCCGTCCCGGCGATACTCGGCGAACTGAGCAGCAGCGGGATTCCGGTCGTGCTCGTCGCCGATGTCGACCCCGCGACGGTGCGCGCTGGCGTGCACGTGATCCGCGGCGACCCGACCGACGAGGCCACGATCAGGCGGGCCCGGCCGGCCGACGCGGAACAGGCCCTGATCACCGGCACCAGCGACGGGGACGTGCTGGTCAGCGCGGTGGTGCTGCGCAAGCAGGCGCCGTCGCTGACCGTGACGGCGCTGGTCAGCTCGCCTTCCGTCCGGGAAGCCCTGCGCGACCTCGGCGTCCAGCAGAGCGTGTCGACGAGCGAACTGGTCGCCCGCACGCTCGCCGCCAGCCTGGAAACCCCGCATGCCGGCGAGATGATCGCCCAGCTCGTCGGCAACAGGGAGGTGCTCGCCGAGATCGAGGCGGGGGCCAGCGCCGCCGGCAAGCCGCTGAGCGCGGTCAGGGCCGAGCGCGCCGGCCTGGTGCTCGGGCTGGTCCGGAACGGAGAGTTCACCCTCGGTATCGGCGACGACCCGGTCATCGCGCCCGGCGACCGCCTGCTGGTCGCCGAAGCCACCCACGCCAGGACCGCCTGAGCCCGAATTCCGGCGGCTGGCTCCGGACGACCTCGGCCAGGGTTCAACTTTTCATATGAGACGCACCGACATTTCGGACATTTCGGGCACGGAAATGGTCATCTCATATGAAAAGTTGCCGATCGCGGTTATGCCGTAGCAGGAGTTGGTGATGGTGGGGGTGGGCGGGGCCGTGGGGCGGCCGCCGCGAGGACGAGGCCGCCCGGCCGGGTGGCCTGCTACGGGATCAGGACGATCTTGCCGCGGGTGTGGCCCTTGGCCAGCTCGGCGTAGGCCGCACGGACCTGGTCGAGGGGGTACGTCGCCACGGGGACCTCCAGCTCGCCGTTCGCGGCGAGCTGCGCGAGTTCCTGCAGGGTGGCGGCGCTAGCGCCGACGGCGTTGCCTTCGGCCTTGATGCCGTACTTCTCGACCGCGTCGAAGCGCACGATGGTGTCCACGCGTGCCGGGTCCACGCCCAGCTCGTCGAGGGCCAGCTCCACATAGTCATCGCCGTAGGTGTCGATGAGCGCGTCGACCTTGGGCACGGCCGCGCGGATCCGGTCGGCCACCCCGTCCCCGTACGTCACGGGAATCACGCCGTGCGACTGAAGCCACTCGTGGTTGGCCTGCCCGGCGATGCCGATCACGGTGGCGCCTTCCCGCTTCGCGAGCTGCACGGCGATCGACCCGACGCCGCCGGCCGCGCCCGACACGACGAGCGTGTCCCCGGCCTTGGCCGCGACGGCGCGGACCGCGGCCCACGCGGTGAACCCGGCGACCGGGAGCGCGCCGGCGACCTCCCACGGGAGGCTGGCCGGCTTCGGGGTCAGGTGAGCGGCCTCCACCACGGCGAGCTCCGCCTGGCTAGAGCGGGCGTCGACCCAGCCGATCACCTCGTCGCCGGCCGCCCAGCCGGTCACGTCCGTGCCGGGCCGCTCGACCACGCCGGCGAGGTCGCTGCCCTCTCCCGACGGGAACGTGGCGGGCCAGCGCGCGTGCAGGGCACCATCGCGGATCTTGGCCTCGCCGGGGTTGATGCCCGCCGCCTTGACCCGGACAAGCACCTGTCCAGGGCCGGGCTCCGGATCCGGGACGTCCACCACCTTCAGCACGTCCACCGTGCCGTATTCGTCGAACCGTACCGCCTTCATCGCCGCCTCCGGTTGTCGCCTCGCCATCCGAACTATCCGAACTATCCGACGGACACCAACCCCGGCCCCTGACCGGTTATGCCCCGGGGCAGCCGGGCCGTCATGTGAACATGGATTCGTAACAAAGCACAGGCTCCCGGCCGGTTACAACTGGGGCCGCCGCGGGGGAAGATGAGGCTGTATGGCACAGCTGAAGGTGGCGGAGTAGCGGGAGGCTGGCATGCCGGAGATCGTCCGGGCTGCCCTCGTCCAGCAGGCGTGGACCGGGGACAAGGATTCGATGACCGCGGCCGCGGTCGCCCATATCGCGACGGCGGCGAGCGCGGGAGCGCAAGTCGTCTGCCTGCAGGAGCTGTTCTACGGACCGTACTTCTGCCAGGTGCAGGACGCCGACTACTACTCCTACACCGAGGCGATTCCCGACGGGCCGACCACCAGGCTCATGCAGGACGTCGCCCGACAGCACGGCATCGTCATCATCGCGCCGATGTACGAGGAAGAGCAGCCCGGGCTCTATTACAACACCGCCGCGGTCATCAACGCGGACGGCAGCTACCTGGGCAAATACCGGAAGAACCACATCCCGCAGGTCAAGGGATTCTGGGAGAAGTTCTACTTCCGGCCGGGCAACCTCGGCTACCCGGTGTTCGACACCGCGGTCGGGCGGATCGGCGTGTACATCTGTTACGATCGGCACTTCCCCGAAGGCTGGCGGGCCCTCGGGCTGGCGGGCGCGCGGATCGTGTTCAACCCGTCGGCGACATCACGCGGCCTGTCGTCGTACCTGTGGCGGCTGGAGCAGCCGGCGGCAGCGGTCGCGAACGAGTACTACATCGGCGCGATCAACCGGGTCGGCGTGGAGCCCCTGGGCGACAACGACTTCTACGGTCAGTCCTACTTCGTGGACCCGCGCGGCCAGCTCGTCGGCGGCGCGGCGGCCGACAACAAGGACGAGGTGATCGTCCGCGACCTGGACATGGCGAAGCTGGCCGAGGTCAGGGACCTATGGCAGTTCTACCGAGACCGCCGCCCCGACTCGTACCAAAGCCTGGTCAAGCCATGAGCATGCTGATCAGGGGCGGCACGGTGGTGACCGCCGAGGGGAACCTGGCCGCCAACGTGGTCGTGGAGGGCGAGAAGATCGCCTTCCTCATCCCGCGCGACGCCAACATCGGGTTCAGCGGGGTCGCCGACGAGGTCATCGACGCCACCGACATGTACGTCATCCCGGGCGGGATCGACGGGCACACGCACATGGAGATGCCGTTCGGCGGCACGTTCTCGGTGGACACGTTCGAGACGGGCACCAAGGCGGCCGCCTGGGGCGGCACCACGACGATCATCGACTTCGCCGTCCAGGCCAAGGGCACCAGCCTGCTCGCCACCCTCGACAAGTGGCATGAGAAGGCGGACGGCAACTGCGCCATCGACTACGGCTTCCACATGATCGTCTCCGACGTGAACGACAGCACGCTCAAGGAGATGGATTCATGCATCGCGGCCGGGGTGACCAGCTTCAAGATGTTCATGGCCTACCCCGGCGTGTTCTACGCGACCGACGGCGAGATCCTGCTCGCCATGCAGCAGGCCAGCAGGACCGGCGCGACGATCATGATGCACGCGGAGAACGGCATCGCGATCGACCAGCTCGTCGCCCAGGCGCTGGCCGCCGGCCGGACCGACCCTATCCACCACGGCCTCACGCGGCCGCCCGAGCTCGAGGGCGAGGCCACCAGCCGGGCGATCACGCTCGCGAAGGTCGCCGACTGCCCGCTGTACATCGTGCACCTGTCGGCCGCCCACGCTCTCGAAGCGGTGGCCACGGCGCGGGACAAAGGCCAGAACGTCTTCGCCGAAACCTGCCCGCAGTACCTCTACCTGTCGCTCGATGACCTGGCGAGACCGGACTTCGAGGGCGCCAAGTACGTCTGCTCGCCGCCGCTGCGCACGGTGGAGCACTCCGCCGCCCTCTGGCGGGGCCTGCGGACCAACGACCTGGCGGTCGTGTCGACCGATCACTGCCCGTTCTGCTTCAAGGACCAGAAGGAGCTCGGCCGCGGCGATTTCGCGAAGATCCCCAACGGGATCCCCGGGGTGGAGCACCGGATGGACCTCCTACACCAAGGGGTCGTGGCCGGGGAGATCACGCTGCAGCGATGGGTCGAGACGTGCTCGACGACGCCCGCGCGGATGTTCGGCCTCTACCCGCGGAAGGGGACGATCGCGCCTGGGGCCGACGCCGACATCGTCGTCTACGACCCCGCCGCGAAGCAGACGCTCTCGGTCGCCACGCACCACATGAACGTCGACTACTCCGCCTACGAGGGGATGGAGATCACCGGGAAGGTCGCGGTCACGATCTCGCGCGGCCGGGTCGTCGTCGCAGGCGGCGAGTTCACGGGCTCCCCGGGGCACGGCAGCTTCCTCCCCCGGGATCTCAATCAATATCTATCCTGAACGTACCTCGGCGCCTGTAGGAGGGGACCATGGAGTTCGGGGTGGTGCTGCAGCCGAACCCGCCCGCCACCGGGCTGGTCGCGATGATGAAGCTGGCCGAGGATGCCGGCTTCGGGTATGGCTGGACGTTCGACTCGCATGTGCTATGGCAGGAGACGTTCGTCCTTTACCCGCGCATCCTCGCCGAGACACGGGCGATGATCGTCGGGCCGATGGTGACCAATCCGGGCACCCGGGACTGGTCGGTGATCGCGTCCATGTTCGCGACGCTCAACGATGAGTACGGCGACCGGACGATCTGCGGCATCGGCCGCGGCGACTCGGCGCGCCGGTACATCGGCCTGCCGCCGGTGTCCCTCGGCACGCTGTCGTCCGCGATGTCGGTGATCAAGGGGCTGGCCGAGGGCCGCGAGGTGATCCACCACGGCAAGCCGCTGCGCATCCCCTGGGTGCGCGGCGGCTCGCTGCCGATGTGGATGGCCGCGTACGGGCCGAAGGCGCTGCGCCTGGCCGGCGAGCAGGCCGACGGGTTCATCCTGCAGACCGCGGACCCCGACATCGCCCGGTGGACGTTCGGGTCGGTGCGCGCCGCCGCCAGGGACGCCGGGCGCGACCCGTCGTCGATCACCATGTGCGTGGCCGCGCCGGCCTACGTGGGGACGGACCTGGCGCACCAGCGGGAGCAGCTGCGCTGGTTCGGCGGGATGGTCGGCAACCACGTCGCCAACCTGGTCGCGCGGTACGGGGTGGACGGCCCCGTGCCGCGCGCCCTCACCGACTACATCGCCGGACGGCAGGCCTACGACTACGAGCACCACGGGAAGGCCGGCAACCCGTCGGCGGAGTTCGTGCCGGACGAGATCGTGGACCGGTTCTGCCTGCTCGGGCCCGCGTCGGCGCACATCGAGCGGCTGCGGGAACTCGCCGAGATCGGCGCCGACCAGTTCGCCGTCTACCTGATGCACGACGACGAGGAGAACACGCTCGGCGCCTACGGCGACGAGATTATCCCGGCCCTGTCGTTAGCGGCGCTCCCCGACCCGCGCGACCGGCGCGCTCCGCGACCCGCGACCCGCGCGCTCCCCGCGACCCGCGCGCTCCCCGCGACCCGCGCGATCCACGTGATCCGCGCGATCCACGTGTCGATTGCGCAGTCGACCACACTAGAGCAGGTCGATTGCGAAATCGGCCCCTGGAAGAGCGTGCCGATTGCGCAATCGGCACGCTGGAGGGCGGGGCTGGACTGGGGGGCGGGCTCCGCTGGTGTGGGGCTGGGCTGGAGGCGGGGGTCTGGGCGGGGGTGATCGGATTATCCCTACTAAATGGGTCGGAATTATTGACATGTGTCATTCCAGATGGCAGTCTGGACGTGCGGGCTGCCTCTTATCACCGGGGCCGTACCTAGATCTACCTGGAGGTTTACGCCCATGCCGAGCGCGCCGGCCGAGGCCGCCAGGATCGGGACGGTGCCGCGGAGCGCCGACGAGTCCATCCGCTTGGCGCAGGTCTACGCGGCGTCGATCGCCGACGGGGTGATCGCGCGCGATCGGGCCGGGACCGTGCCGGCCGCC
This sequence comes from uncultured Actinomycetota bacterium, assembly GCA_963771985.1. Taxonomy (GTDB): domain Bacteria; phylum Actinomycetota; class Actinomycetes; order Streptosporangiales; family Streptosporangiaceae; genus Trebonia. Next base: position 191,747 of record CAVYVO010000021.1, read on the forward strand.
GAGCTCGCCGAACTCAACGCCAGCGGGCTGATGGCGATCACCGTGCCGCGCGCCGCGGGCGGCCCAGAGCTCGGCGCCGTCGTGCTCGCCGAGGTGATCAGGACGATCGCGGCGGTGGATCCGGCGATCGCGCAGGTGCCGCAGGGCCACTTCCTGCTCATGGACGTGCTCGCCGTCTGGGGCACTGACGAGCAGCAACGGCGCCTGCTGGGCGAGGTGCTTGACGGCGCCCGATTCCGCAACGGGCTGGCCGAGCGCGGCGGGCTGCACGCGCAGGACCTGAAGACGCGGCTGAGCAACGGGCTACTGACCGGGCGCAAGTACTACACCACCGGGTCGCTCACCGCCCGATGGATCGGGGTCAGCGCGCTTGACGACGACGGCGCCCTGGTGCTCGCCTTCGTTCGCCGCGACTCCCCCGGCGTGCACGTCGGCGACGACTGGAACGTCATGGGGCAGCGGGCCACCGTCAGCGGCAGTGCCACGTTCGACGACGTGCCGGCCGACCCCGCCCTCGTCGTGCCCTACGCGCGCGCGTTCGAGGTACCTCAGCAGCTCGGCGCCCGCGCCCAGCTAGTGCACGCGGCCATCCAGACCGGGATCGCCGGGGGCGCGCTCCGCGACGCCGGCGAGTTCGTCAGGACCAAGGCGCGGCCCTTCTTCGAGGCCGCGCGGGCGGGCTGGGCGCACACCGCCAGCGAGGATCCGCACACGATCCACCGGTACGGCCAGCTGGCCACGAAGGTCCGCGCCGCCGAGGCGCTGCTCGCCGCCGCGGCCGCGACGCTGGACGAGATCGGCCGGGTGCCGGCTTCGGCGGCGGAAGCCGCGCGCGGCTCGCTCGCCGTCGCCCAGGCCAAGGCGTTCGCCAGCGACGTCGCCGCCGAGGTGGCCGGCGACCTGTTCTCGCTCAGCGGGGCGAGCGCGACCGACGAGAAATACGACCTGAGCAGGCACTGGCGCAACGCTCGCACCCATGCCAGCCACGATCCGGTGGCCTGGAAATACCACCACGTTGGGAATTACATGCTGAATGACGTGCTTCCCCCCAATCATGGGCAGCTGTGACGTGACCACGCTGGACGAAACCGGTGACGTGTCGACGGCAGGGGTTTCGCCAGCGGAGCTCCGCGAGGCTATGGGGCACTTCGCCACGGGGGTCACGGTTATCACCTCGATCGACGAGAGCGGCCAGCCCGTCGGCACCACCGCCAACGCGGTCACCTCGCTGTCCCTCGATCCGCCGCTGGTGCTGGTCTGCTTCGACCTCGCCAGTGCCACGCTGCGGGCCATCAGAAGCCACGGGGCGTTCGTGGTCAACGTGCTCGGCCACCGGCAGCGCCACCTGTCCGTCAACTTCGCCAGGCGGGGCCTCGCCGCGGCCTGGGAAGGGGTGCGGCACCGCCGCGGCCCGACCGGCAGCCCGCGCATCGAGGGGGTCATCGCGGTCGTGGAGTGCACGGTGGAGCACTCCCTCCCCGGCGGGGATCACGAAATCATCGTCGGCCGCGTCCGGCACGTGGAGACCAACGGCGAGGGTGCCGCGCCGCTGGTGTTCTGGCGCGGCGGATACGCCTCTATCGAGGGTCAGATCCCGGCTTGACCGCCCGCGCTCGCCTGAGCATGACCGCGGTCATGGCACCGTGACGTCCGGCGATCCCAGGCATGTAAGCGTGGGCGGGACGGGCGCGGCCGGCGCGCTCCCGTAGTCAGGCAGCGTCCCCGCGAGCGCGTACTGGGTGAGCTGGGTGGTGAGCAGGGCCGTGCCGGCCGCGGTGCTCATGTCCGCCAGTTCGAAGTAGTCGCGGCCGGGCGGCCGCGGCAGCGGTTCTCCCACGTAGTAGAAGGGTGTGTAGCCGGCCGGCAGACCGCCCGGATTGGCCCAGCCGCAGACGTTGAAGAAAAGCGCGTCCGCCGCGGGCTCCCCGACGGCGAGCACCAGGTCCCTGCCGCCGGAGGCGTCGGCCCAGGCGCGGCGGTAGCCGCCGGTCACGTCGCCCGGCGGCAGCGCGAGAGCGCGAGCGAGCTGCGCCGCGACCGCCATGCTCGCGCGGTCGGCCGCGTACAGCACGACCGGGGAGGCGGTGGGCAGCGTCGCGCCCGCGCGCACGACGCTGACGAGGACGAACGTCTTGGCGACGGCCTGGGAGCCCGCGGTGACCGTGATCGGCACGTCGTAGCGCGCGGCGGCCATCAACGCCGAGGGAGTCAGGGTCAGCGTGACCGAGTAGACGGCCCCCGGCCAGAGGTCAACGCTGCCCTGGTCCGGCGTCACCGCCAGGCCCGCGGGCGCGGCCGCCTGCCAGTGCACGGACGCTCGCGTCCCCGCCACGCCGCGCAAGGTCAGCGCCACGGTGGCCGTCTTTCCCGGCGCGACCGCCAGCTCGCTGGGCACGGCGCTCTCATCAGGCCCGCGGAGTACCGGCGCGGCCGGCTGGCCGACCACCAGTCCGTCGGCGGCGTCGGTGTCGACCTCCAGAGTGCCGCCGCCCCATGTCTCGTTATGCGGGCCCGCGTACTGATGCAGCCGCTGGTGATCTGGCCAGTCCGCGGCCGGCAGGTTCGGGTCGGTGAGCACCGGCTCGCTGTTCCAGTCGGCGGTCCAGAACGTCGTCCGGACGTGCGTAAGTCTTCGTGTCGTACTGGCTGGCCAGGTCCTTGATCCCGGAGCCCGCGCTCGAGTAGACGCCTGACACATATCCCGCCGCGTGCAGCCCCCGCGTCCACGCGCTCAGGAAGGTCAGCACCGCGCTGCTGCAGGAGCGGGTGGCGTTGTAGGCCTCCATGTCGAAATAGACCGGCGTGCCCCGGCCGTACCCGAAGTCCTGTGCGGCGGCGACCGCGCTGGCGGCTTCGGCCTGTCCTTCGGCGGCCGCCTTTGATGGATCGATGAGGGTGAGCCCCTGCGTGCTCGTGCACGGCGCCTGCCTGCCGACCCACAGGGGCATGAATCGCCAGCCTTCGGCGGCCACCTGACGCAGCCAGGAACGGGAGAAGTTCCCGTAAGCGCACGCCCAGTTCACCCCGCCCAGGTACGTGGCGACCACCCGGTACGGCGAAGACAGCCACGAGGTCATGGTGGCGGCGGACGGAACCGTGCAGGTGTCGAACCCGAGCCCGCTTCCGATCATCCCCGCCAGCGCGGGGGCGGGCGGCGGGTCCGCTTCGCCGGTCGCCGCCTGCGACGGCGCGCGCTGCGCGGAGGCACCGGAACTGCTGGATGGGGTGCCCGACGCGGCCGGCGTCCCGGTCACAGTCGCGCCGGCGAGGATCGCGCGGATGCGTGCCTCGTTCACGCCGTACGTGGCCGTGACGAGCACGCCGGGACCCGGAGCCTCGACCTGGATCACGTGGCCGGTCGCATCCGCGGCCGCCGCGGCGGCGGGCAGCGCGGCGTGCGCCGGCAGCGCGGCGGTCCCGCTGGGGAGCACGACGACCGACGACGGCACGCCGGCCGGCCGGCGGCCTGGATGAGCAGCGCTTCGGTGTGGCCGAAGGCGTGGGCCGGGCAGTCCTGGGCACTGCCCGGGGTCCCCAGGTAGACCGCGTGCGTATTGAACAGCACGCATTGCGCGGGGTCCGCTGCCAGATCGTAGACGGGCCAGGACCCTGGCACCTGAACCTGGTAGCCGTGGTAGCGGACAACACGGGGCGGCGCGTTCCAGGAAGCCTGCTCGTCCAGGACCTGCGGCACCGAGGCGCCTGCCGCCGGATTCTCCGTCCCCGCGGCTTCCGCGGCCAGCTTCGCCGCGGCGGTGTCCGCCGACGGGGTGCCCGTGACCGCGGCTCGCGGCGCCCCGGCCGACGAGGCCGGGCCCCGCGCGGAGGGACGCGCCGCCGAATTCGGCCCCACGGCCACGGCGAGCACCAGCACCGATCCCAGCCCGCCGGCGACCGCGAGCGCGAAATAACGCCGTCTCGTCGGGGCGGTGTCGCGAGTTCGCGGCGTTGTCATGTTTCTCCCTGCGCGCTGCCCGCACTCCAGGTAAGCCGCGAAAGAAATTACCGACAGACGTTTACAAAGCTCAAACACCACGGTCGGCGTTTCGTCGCAAATTTAAAAAAACATCGGCGTCTTGGCTGCCGAGCAGCCGCAGGTCGATTGCGCAATCGACCACAATAGAGCGGGTCGATTGCGCAATCGGCCCATTCGGTGGTGCGGAGAGCGCGGGCGCCGGGGGGCGGGAGGGGCGGAGAAGCTGAGGTGCGGGAGTACGAGGGTGCGGGGAGGGCGGGGGCTGGGGCGGCGCGGCTCAGTGAGGTGGCTGGGGTAGGAGAGTCAGGAGGGTACGTTCGGGATAATTGTTCTTGTGATGAGGGGGGCGGCGGTGGCGGACCACTTGGCCACCGCGGCGTCGAGCTCGGCTAGTTCCGGCTCGGTGACGTACAGGCCGCGGGCCGGGACGGTCGCGCCGAGCTCGACCAGGACCGGGCGCAGGTGCACCTCGACGGCGAGCAGGTGACCGGGCCAGCCGCCGGTCATCACCGGGACCGCGACGACGCCGGCCAGGCCGTTCGAGCCGTATCGGTCCAGGAACGCCTTGAGCATGCCGGTGTAGGACGCCTTGTAGGTGGGCGAGGCGAAGATCGCGATATCGGAGCCCGCGACCTCCGCGTTCAGCTTGGTGAGGGCCGGATCGGACCAGTCGAAGAGGCTGGCGGCGTGTTCGGCCAGGTCGACGACGAGGCGGCTGGGCTGGGGCGATATCTTGGCGGCGAGCGCGTCGGCGACCGCGAGGGCGACGCCGTGGGTGCGCGACTGCGGCTTGGGGTTGCCCGTGACGACGGCGATCGTGGTCATGACGCCGCCGCCGGCTCGCGGGTCTGCGCCGGGGCGTGCGTGGGGGCGAACGGCGTGATCGTCTGCGGCGCGCTCGTGTCCGGTGCGGGGTGGCGCCAGACGCCGCGCGCGGCGAGGACCGGGAGGACGCCCTCACCGAACCAGTACGCCTCCTCCAGGTGCGGGTAGCCGGACAGGATGAACTCGCTGATGCCGAGGCTGGCGTACTCCTCGATCCGGTCGGCGACCTCCTCGTGGCTGCCGACGAGCGCGGTGCCCGCGCCGCCGCGGACCAGGCCGACGCCGGCCCACAGGTTCGGGGCGATGGTGAGATTATGGCGGTCGCCGCCCTTGTGCAGTTCGCGCATCCGGCGCTGGCCCTCCGATTCGCTGGCCGACAGGCCCTTCTGTACCTTAGCGATCATCTCATCGTCGACCCGCTCGATCAGCCGGTCCGCCTGGCGCCAGGCCTCATCGGCGGTGTCCCGGGAGATGACGTGCAGCCGGATGCCGAACCTGATCGTCCGGTTCTCCCTGGCGGCGAGGGCTTCGACCCAGCGCAGCTTCTTGCCGACCGCCTCAAGCGGCTCACCCCACGTGAGGTAGACGTCGGCGTACTTCGCGGCGACCGGGCCTGCGGCCTGCGAGGAGCCGCCGAAGTAGACGTCCGGGACGGGGTCGGGGAGCCTGGACAGCCGCGCGGCCTCGACCTTGAGGTGCCTGCCGGTTCTCGTGACCGTCTCACCGCGCCACAGGCTCGTGACGATGTCGAGGAACTCGCCGGTCCGCTCGTACCGCTCGTCCTTGGTGAGGAAGTCGCCGTACGCGCGCTGCTCGGCGGATTCGCCGCCGGTGACCACGTTGAGCAGCAGGCGCCGTTTCGACAGGCGCTGGAACGTCGAGGCCATCTGCGCGGACAGCGTCGGGCTTATCTGGCCGGGGCGGAACGCGACGAGGAACTTCAGCCGTTCCGTCACCTCGGTGAGCATGGCGGTCGTCAGCCAGGCGTCCTCGCACCAGGCGCCGGTCGGGGTGAGCGCGCCCTCGAAGCCGAGCTGTTCGGCGCTGCGCGCGATCTGCCCGAGATACGCGACGGACGGCGGGCGGATCGCGCCCGCCGCGCCGGTCGCCACACCGTGGCCGCCGCCGACGATGTCACGGCCGTCGCCGTTGGTCGGCAGGAACCAGTGGAACCGCAGGCTCATCGTCGTGGCACCTCCGTGACTCATACCTACTATTTCGATGGATTTACTCTACATGAGGCCGTCCGCCTGGTCAGGAGCGGCGCGGTCTTCGCGAGCGGCCGGCCTCGGCGTATTGTCGCCAGCATGAGGGTGCGGGAAATGCGGCGGCTTGTCCAGCTGCGTTCGGTCGAACTGGACACGACGCGCCGACGGCTCGCCGCATGTTACGACGTATCCGACCTGCGCCGCGTCGCGCGGCGGCGGATCCCGCGGCCGGTCTTCGACTACGTGGACGGGGCGGCCGACGAGGAGCTGGCCGCGGCTCGCAACGTCGCGGCTTTCCGGCAGTGGCGGTTCCTGCCGCGGGCGCTCGCGGACGTCGCTTCGGTTGACACCGCGGCGTCCGTGCTCGGCGCCGGCGTGCCCGTGCCGCTGGTGCTCGGGCCGGCCGGGTATACCCGGATGCTGCACCCGGACGGGGAGACCGGGGCCGCCCGGTCCGCCGTGCGGCACGGGCTGCCGTACACGCTGTCCACGATGGCGGCCACCGGGATCGAGGAGCTGCGGTCGGGCGTCTCCGGCGGTGACCTGTGGTTCCAGCTGTACATGCTGAAGGACCGCGCGCAGGCGTGGGACCTAGTTGAGCGCGCCGCCGGCAACGGATACCGGGTGCTCGTGGTGACGGTTGACACGGTGGTGGCGGGCAACCGGCTGCGGGACCAGCGCAACGGACTGTCCATACCGCCTGAGCTGAGCCTGCGCACGGTCGCGTCCGTCGCCGGGAAGCCCGGCTTCTGGGTCAGGCTGCTCTCCGGGCCCGCCCTCGACTACGCCAACTTCGCCGGGCGGCCGCGGACGACGATCAGGCAGACCGCCGACTTCTTCGACCCCAGTCTCGACTGGTCCGATATCGCGGAAGTGCGGTCCCGCTGGGCCGACAAGCTGGTCATCAAGGGACCGCTCGGGCCCGCGGACGCGCGCCGGGCCGTGGAGCTCGGCGTGGACGGGATCCAGCTGTCCAACCACGGGGGCCGTCAGCTGGACCGTTGCGTCGCTCCGGCTGATCTGATCGCGCCGGTACGGGAGGCGGTCGGGCCGTCGGTTTCCCTGCTGGTCGACTCCGGGATCCGGCACGGCGCCGACGTGGTGGCGGCGCTGGCGCTCGGCGCGGACGCGGCCGTGCTCGGCCGGGCGTACCTGTACGGGCTGATGGCGGGCGGCGAGGCGGGCGTCGACCGGTCATTGGACTTGCTGAGCGCTCAGTTCCGGTCGACGATGCGGCTGCTCGGGGTCACGTCGGTCGCCGACTTGCGCAAGCACGGGCGGGAGCTGATCACGCGATGATCTCCTCTGGTCAGCTGGCCGGTTACGCCATCGCCTCGTTCCTGCTCATCGTGGTCCCCGGACCCGGGGTCCTGTTCGTCGTCGGCCGGGCGCTGGCCCATGGCCGTGGTGGGGGTGACGAATCCGAAGGCGTTCATTCTGTTCGGGGCTGTCCTGCCGCAGTTCGTCAACCGCGGGGCGGGGCATGTGCCCGCGCAGATGCTGCTGCTCGCCCTGGTGTCGGTGTCCATCGGGGTGGCGTCGGACAGTTGCTGGGGGCTGGCCGCGTCGTCGGTGCGCGCGTGGTTCGCGCGGTCGCCGCGCCGGTTCGCGCTCGTCGGCGGCGCCGGCGGCCTGGCGATGATCGGCGTCGGCGTAACAGTGGCGCTGACCGGCCGCCACGACTGACGTTGCCGGGCGCCGAACGGGAACGCGGCCGCGGCGGGGCCCGGCGGCTGGCATGCCGAACCCAGCGGCAGCGGCCGCGGGGCTGGCGGTTCCGCAAGAATGGGTCGATTGCGCAATCGACTCGCTCTTCCGGCTCTGTCGCCCATTTCTGAATGGTAACGGAGCCCCTGACGTCACCCGTACACCAAGATCGAACTAATGTGAAAGATAATCAGCCTCATAGGCCGTGAGATCTTTCACGTTATCGAAAATCGACGGGGAGCAGGACACCGGCCTGCCGGGCGCGAGCATCCTCTGTCACACCGGCCACTAGCGCCCGCTACGCATCCCCGGACGCCGGCGGGCGCCGGGCACGTTCGAGGCGTGTGGCCCCCTGGCCTCGCAAGATGAGGCCTGTGGGCCACAGGCCTCATCAGCCGCCCGCCGACCAGGGTCGATTGCGCCATCGGCACACGGCGGGTGGCAGCGTGGCGGGGCGAAGCCGCGGGCCCGCGGGGCCTGCGAGCGGCCCCGCCGAGGGCTCGGCGTTACTGGCGGGGCGGGAGGGGCGGGCGGCGCTTGTTGGGGCCGGTGGTGACCTCCGGTAGCGGGGGCGGCGGGTTCTCCGCGAGCATGCTCAGGGCGCGGTCCACGGCCACTTCGAGCTGGGGGTCGCGGGCGGCGGCCCAGTCGTCGGGGGTGATCAGGACCTCTACTTCGGGGTCGACGCCGTAGTTCTCTACGCCCCAGCCGAACTCGCTGAACCAGAACGCGTACCTCGGGACGGTGATCCGCGTGCCGTCGACGAGGCCGTGGCCGGCACCGTCGATGCCGACCACGCCGCCCCAGGTGCGCGCGCCGATCACCGGGCCGAGACCGAGGGTGCGGATCGCCGCCGTCACGATGTCGCCGTCCGAGCCGGCGAACTCGTCGGCCAGGGCGACGAGCGGGCCGCGCGGGGCCTCTTCGGGGTAGCTCTCCGGGCGCAGCCAGCGGCCGAAGTCCCAGCCGATGATCCGGCGGGCCAGCTTCTCCACGATGAGCTGCGACGTGTGGCCGCCGCGGTTGCCGCGCACGTCCACGATCAGCGCGTCGCGGCCCATCTCCGCGCGCAGGTCGCGGTGCAGGTGCGCCCAGCCCTCCCCCATCATGTCGGGGACGTGCAGGTAGCCGATCCGCCCGTCGGAGCGGGCGCGGACGAGCTGGCGGCGGTCCGCCACCCAGTCCTGGTAGCGCAGCCGGCGCTCGTCGTGCAGCGGCACGACGACCACGCGGCGCGTCTGGGGCGGCTGTGGCTCTTGGGGCGCCGTCTCGGCGGGCGCCGTCTCGGCGGGCGCCGCCTCCGCGGTACCAGTGGAAGCGGTGGGGCTGGCGGGGGCAGCGGTGCTGGTGGGGGTGGCGGGAGCCGGGTCGTCGGCGGGAGCCGGGTCGTCGGCGGGAGCCGGGTCGTCGGCGGGGACGTCGAGGGGTTTGGGCGGGGTGGGGACCAGGCTCGGGTCGGCGGGGCGGATGGTCAGCTCCACTGGCTTGCCCGCGGTGCCGGCCAGGGCGGGCCACGGGCCGTGGACCGGGTCGACCGGGCGGCCGTCCACCTCGAGGATCTCGTCACCCGGCCGGACGGCCACGCCGGGGGCCGCCAGCGGCGAGCGGGCGCGCGGGTCGGACGACTCGCCGGGGAGCACCCGCTCGACGAGCCACCGCCCGTCCGGGGCCCTGGCGACGTCCGCGCCGAGCAGCGCCGCGGCGCCGCCGCGGGCCGACGTGCGGGCGGTGAACAGGCCGGATGGCATCACGTACGCGTGGGACGTGCCCAGTTCGGCGACTACCTCCACGAGCAGGTCGGCGAACTCGCCCGACGAGCCGACCCGGGAGAGCAGGGGCCGGTAGGCGGACAGCACCCCGTCCCAGTCCACGTTCGACATATCGGGGGTCCAGAAGTCCTGGCCGATGATCCGGCCGGCCTCCTCGTACGCGTGCGCCCACAGCGCCACGGGGTCGGCGAGGAACCGGGCGCGGGACAGGTCGACGGTGACCGCGTCGTCGGACGAGCCGTTGTCGGCCTTGCGGTCGGCGGGCACGACGCGCAGCTCCGAACTGTCCCGCACCACGAGCCGCGAGCCGTCGCCGCTGACCGCGTACCAGTGCACCTCCCCGGCCAGCACGGTCACCTCGCGCTTGCGCAGGTCGAAGCGCTCGAGGGCCGGCCGCGGCCGGTCCTCGTCCAGTTCCGCCGCGCCCTCGCCGAGCACGCCCGCCAGCCGGGCCCGCAGCCAGACCAGGCCGCCCTTGACCGCGGCCAGGTCGTAGTACCGCCCCTCCTCGACGGGCACGCCCACGACCCGGGAAGCGATGTTGTCCGGGTCGACAGTCACCTCGAGGCGTTCCGAAGAAGAGTCTTTTGAATTGTCCCCGGTGCCGACGGGCCGTCCGCCGAGCTGGGGACCGAACGGGGACAGCGTGCCGGCGGCCAGCGGGACCAGGTACGGCCGGCTGCCGAACGGGAACGACAGGTCGAACGAGTGCGCGTCGTAGATCGGGTCGAACGTGCGCAGCGACAGGAACGCCAGGTACAGGCCGTCGACGGTGAAGACCGGGTCGCTGTCGGCGAACCGCCCGTCGGTCACGTCCACCGTGAACCCGTCCGCGATCCGCGCCATCCGGATCCGGCTGAGCGGCCGCGGCCCCGGCTGCGACCAGGCCAGCCACGCGGAGTCCGGCGACCAGGCCAGGCCGTCGATGTCGCCGTCGTCGCTGGCCGCGAGCTCGGTGACCGCGCCGGAGGCCAGGTCGACGAGCAGCAGCCGCCCGTCGTGCGCGGCGGCGGCCGCCCTGGCACCGTCCGGAGACGGCGCCAGGTGAGTCACCTCGCCCAGCTGGCCTCCGGCGATACGCGTAACGGTCCCGGCTGACTCCCCGTCGACCACCGCGATCTCGAGGGCGTCGGCGCCGTCGGCGTCGGTCACCCACACGACCTTGCCGGTCGTGCCGAGCACGCGGGGCATGCGGGCGCGGGCGTTCGGCTCGGCCGACAGCGCCCGGGCGGGGCCGTCGGTGTGCGTCAGCCAGTGCACCGTGCCGCGCACTTCGACGACGCTGGCCTGCCCGGTCTCGTCGCAGTCCAGGCCGCCGAGGTGGTCGCTCGCGGTGATCAGCTTCGGGGCGCGGGCGCCGGGCGGCGAGGTGAGCTCGATGTCCAGCTTCCGGGGCTCGGCGTTGAGACTGTCGAGGATCCAGATGTCGCCCGCGACGTGGTAGACGATCCGCGTCCCGTCCGTCGACGGGTTGCGGACGTAGAACCCGTCGTGATCGGTGTGCCGGCGCAGGTCGCCGCCGTCGAGCGCGCAGGAGTAGATGTTGCCGGTGCCCTCGTGGTCGGCGAAGAAGACCAGCCTGCCGCCCGCGAGCATCGGGGCGGCGAACTGGCCGGTGAGGTGGCTCAGCAGCCGGGTGAAAAGCGGGTCGTCGGCGGTGGCGACCCAGAGCCGGCCGGCCGTGCCGCCCCGGTACCGCTTCCAGAACGCGGGCTCCCCGCCCATCCGCGCGGTGAGCAAGGCGGTGGCGGTTTCCTCCAGGGCAAGGTCGGTGACCTGGCCGAACGGCAGCCGGCGCGGCGGCGCGTTCGAGCGGCACCGCGTACGCCCAGCTGTACTGCGCCCCCGGCTGCCCGGCCGCGGAGACCGCGAGGACCTCGCCATGTCGCGTCCAGCCGGTGGTCCGCGTGCGCGGGTCGCCCCAGTAGGTGCGCCGTGTCGCGGCGCCGCCGCCGGTGTCGGCCGTGTACACCTCGGGGCCGCCGTCCCGCCAGCTGGTCCAGGCGACCTGCGCGCCGTCCCTGGCGAACCGGGGGTAGCTGACCTGGGCGCCGTCGGAGGTCAGCCGCCAGGCCCGGCCGCCGCCGGCCGGGGCGAGCCACACGTCGTCTTCGGCGACGAAGGTCAGGAGATCGGCGTGAACGTGCGGGAATCGGAGGTATCCGGGGCTTGTCACGCGGTTTATCCTACGGCGAGGCGGCGGGGGTCGCGGCGCGGGTCACAGCCAGCCGCGCTCTTCCGCGACGCGCAGGGCCTCGGCCCGGTTGCGGGCGCCGGTCTTCTGGATGCAGGACGACAGGTAGTTCCGCACGGTGCCCTCGGAGAGGTAGAGCGCGGCGGCGATCTGGGCGATCGCCGCGCCGTCCTGGCTCGCCGACAGGACGTCGCCTTCCCGGGGAGTGAGCGGGCTGGCGCCCTCGGCGAGCGCGCTGGCGGCCAGGTCCGAGTCGATGACCTTCTTGCCGGCGTAGACCTCCCGGATCGTCCGGGCGAGCTTGTCAGCGGGCGAGTCCTTCACGATGAACCCGGAGACGCCCGATTCCATGGCGCGCCGCAGGTAGCCGGGCCGGCCGAACGTGGTGAGGATGATGATCTCGGTGTCCGGCCGCGAGCGCTTGAGCTCCGCGGCGGCGGTCAGGCCGTCCAGGCCGGGCATCTCGATGTCGAGACCTGCTCGATCTCCTCGCGGGCCCGGTCCCTTTCCGGGGTGCCGGGCAGCCGCTGGAGCAGACGGCCAGCCGCGCCACGGTCTCCCTGGCCTGCTGGAGTTCCCGCATCATCGCGATCTGCGCGCGGAAGCCGATCATCGCGAAGCCGACGAGCACGACGGGCAGCAGCGTGAACAGGAAGTCCGAGACGGCGTCGTGGCCGATCCAGCTGAAGAGCGCGTAGCAGCCGCCGGCGGCGAGCACCGCCCGGGCGGCCAGGCGGCGGTCGGCGGACATCGCGCCGCAGGCGGCCGACACGTAGATCCACAGCGCGTTCCACTTGGCGCCGTCGTAGACCACGCAGGCCAGCGCGGCCAGCACGAACAGCGGGACGACGGACCACAGGGAGCCGCTCCGGGCGGTCTGCCTCCTGGTGATCTCACGGGCGCCCCACAGGCGTACGTAGCAGAGGGAGAACACCACGACGATGGCGATGGCGCCGCCGATGTAACCGGCGCCGTAATGGTGCCGGAAGAGGCTGCCGACGGGCTGGATGACGTAGATCAGCCAGATCGCGGAGAACAGCAAGCGCCAGTACCCGGCGGCCCGCTGCGAGCCGAGCCCGCTGAGTACCAGGCCCGGCCGGCGCTCGCTGCCTTCTGTGGCCATGGCTCCTTCCTACACGGTCTCCGCCGTTTCCTATACCGTCTCCGCCGTCGCGCGCACCGAGACTACGGCCAGCCCGGTGAAGATCGCCATCCAGACGATCAGGCCGACGACGAGCCCGGCCGACACCGTGCCGCCGGGTTCGATCACGTCGGTCGCGATCTTCACCGCCTCGTAGGTCGGGGTGAACTCGCCGATGCTCTTCACGGCACCGCTGATCGGGAAGAGGACCCCGCCGAGGATGAGGAACACGAAGTAGATCAGCAGCGCGATCGGCTGCACCTGGTCCGGCTGGAGCCGGTACCCGATGGCGATCGCGAGCGCGGTGAAGATCATCGATCCGAGCCAGATCACGACCGCGATCGTGATCCACACCCAGGCGGCCAGGTGCACGCCGCCGTAGAACCTGCCGAGCAGCAGCACGATGACGATCGACGGCACGGTGATCGCCATCGCGGCGAAGAGCTTCGCGATCACGTAGCCGTTCGCCGGGAGCGGGGTGAGCCGCAGCTGCCGTACCCAGCCCTCCTTGCGCTCGGAGGCGATCCGGATGGCGTTGCCGGTCAGCGCGCCGCTGAACGCGCCGAGCATCGCCATGGCGACCATGTAATACGCCGCGAACTTGACGCCGTAGACAGTGCCCGTCGCGCTCTTGGCGATCAGCAGGTAGAGCACGACCGGGAAGCCGATCGTGGTGATCAGGTACCGCCGGTTGCGCCGCAGCCGGCTGATCTCGGCCTGGATAAGCAGCAGTATCCCGTGCATATCGGTCATGCCTCCTGTGGCTGGACGGTGCCGTTGGCGCGGTCGTCTTCCGCGGTGATGGCGATGAACGCCTGCTCCAGGCCGAGGCTGCCGACTTCGATCTCATGCGGCCGGTAGCCGGCGTTGAGCAGCGCGTATAGCGTGGCATCGGAGTCCGAGGACTGGATCTGGACGACGCCCCCGCGGACGTCCAGGCTCACCAGTCCGGGCAGGCCCAGCAGGAAGGCTTCGTTGACGTTATCCAGGCGGAACGACAGCCGCTTCGCCCCGGCCCGCGCCTTGATCTCGGCCGGCGTGCCGTCCGCGAGCAGCCGGCCCCGGTTGATCACCAGGATCCGGTCCGCGGCCTGGTCGGCCTCCTCCAGGTAGTGGGTCGCGAACAGCAGCGTCTTGCCCTCCGCGACCTCCTCTTTCATGCTCGACCAGAACAGCCGCCTGGTCTCCACGTCCATCGCCGTCGTCGGCTCGTCGAGCACGATCAGGTCGCACTCGCCGACGATCGCCAGCGCGAACCGCACGCGCTGCGTCTGGCCGCCGGACAGCCGGTCCACCCGCTGGTCCGCGATGCTGGCGATGCCGGCCCTGCGCAGCGTGGTGTCGACCGGCACCGGCCGCGGGTGCAGCCCGGTCACCAGCGTCACCAGCTCCCGCACCGTCACCTCCGGCATCAGGCCGCCGGACTGCAGCATCGCGCCTACCTGGCCGGCCTTCACCGCGTGGTACGGGTCGCTGCCGAACATCTCGATCTTCCCCGAGGTGGGCTTGCGCAGCGCGAGGAGCATGTCGAGCGAGGTGGATTTGCCCGCGCCGTTCGGGCCGAGGAGCGCGACGGTCTCCCCTTTGCGCAAGTCCAGGGTCAGCCCGTCAACCGCCTTCAAGCTGCCGTAGTGCTTGTTTACGTTCTCGAACGAGACGACTGGTCTCAGTCCCGTTCCGCTGTGGCTCATCACTGGTCCCCTTGAACTGGTCCCCTTGAGCGGAGGAATGTGAGTGGAAGTGTGTGTCCACCCATATCCCACCACCGGCCCCGGGGACGGCGGTAGTAACCCGCCTCAGCAGCCACCCATGACAAGTCTCATTAGCGGCCCGCAGCGTAGCCCTGCATGCCGCGGGGGTTGGCGGCGGCATGCAGCATGCCGCCGCGGCGGGCCACCGCGCTGATCCGGCCGAGCGACCACGGCGGCTGCACGTTCACCAAGTGGCCGCGCTCGCGGAGCTGGTCGATGACCTGCTGGCCGGCCCGCTCCTCCACGTCCACTTCCTTCGGGTACGCCTCGCGCGGGTAGAACGAGGACGGCATGTGGCGGGAGTGGAACGCCGGGAAGTCGATCGCCTGCTGCAGGTTCATCCCGAAGTGCACGTGGTTCAGGAAGAAGCCGAGCGTCCACTGGTCCTGCTGATCCCCGCCCGGCGTGCCGAACGCCATGTACGGCTCCCCGTCGCGCAGCGTCAGCGTCGGCGTCAGCGTCGTCCGCGGCCGCTTGCCGGGTGCCAGCGCCGCTGCCTGTCCAGATGTAAGGGAAAACATCTGCGCCCGCGTACCGAGGCAAAACCCTAGTTCCGGTATGACCGGTGAGGACTGCAGCCAGCCGCCGCTCGGCGTCGCGGTGACGACGTTGCCCCACCGGTCGGCCACGTCCAGGTGGCAGGTGTCGCCGCGGGCGGGGTGGGTGCGGATAGAGCGCCCGAGCGGTTCTCCGGTAGCGGGGTCGATGCCGGGGTCGCCGCTCCCCCGTCGCCGGGCAGCGCCGCTCCAGCCGTCGTCTCTTGCTGTTATCCCGAACGGTCGCGTGGCGAATTCCGGCAGCTCCGGTTCTCTGCCCCCCGGCCGGCCCGGCAGCAGGTCCGCGCTCGCGCTCGCGCCGACGAGCTTGCGGCGCTCGTCGTTGTACTCGGTGCTGAGCAGGTCCTGCAGGGGCACGTCGGTGAACCCGGGGTCGCCGTACCAGGCCTCGCGGTCGGCGAAGGCGAGCTTCGCGCACTCGGTCACCGTGTGGATGAACTCGGCGCTGCCCGGTCGCAGCTCGGCTAGCTCGAAGCCGGACAGCAGGGCGAGCTGCTGCAGGAATACCGGGCCCTGGCCCCAGGGGCCGGTCTTGCATATGGTCAAGCCCGAATAGTCATATGTCACGGGCGCCTCCAGGCGCGCGTGCCACGTGCTCAGGTCCTGCGCGGTGAGGAAGCCGCGGTGCCGGTCCCCGGTGACGTCCATCACCTCGGTGGCCGCGAAGCGGCCGATCGCCTCGGCGACGAACCCGTCGTACCAGGCGCGGCGCGCCGCCTCGATCTGGTCGTCACGGTCGGCGCCCGCCGCCTCGGCTTCGCTGAGGATTTTCTCGTAGGTAGCGGCGAGCGCGGGGTTGGCGAATTTCGTGCCCGGCGCGGGTATTCCCCCGCCGGGCAGGTAGACCTCGGCCGAGCTGGTCCAGTGCTCGCGGAACAGGTCGGCCACGCTGGCGATGCCCCAGCTGATCGCGGGCACGAGCGGGTAGCCGGCCTGCGCGTAGCCGATCGCGTAGCCGAGCACGTCGCGCAGCGGCAGCCGTCCGTACTCCCGCAGCAGCAGGAGCCAGGCGCCGAACGCGCCGGGCACGCAGGCGGCGAGCAGCCCGCTGCCGGGCACGAGGTCGAGCCCGAGGCCGGCGTAGGCGTCCAGGGTGGCGTTCGCCGGGGCGGTGCCCTGGCCGCAGACCACGAACGTCTCGCCGCGCCGCGCGTCATAGCCGATCACCGGCACCTCGCCGCCAGGGCCGCACAGGTGCGGCTCGACGACCTGGAGCACGAAGCCGGCCGCGACCGCGGCGTCGAAGGCGTTGCCGCCCTTCTCCAGGACCGCCATGCCGGCCGCCGAGGCGAGCCAGTGCGTCGACGCCACCATGCCGAACGTCCCCGCGAGCTCCGGCCTGGTCGTGAACTCCGGGATGGCGGTCATGACGTTTACTGTAGCGTTCTGCCATGGACGAGCTGGATCCGCGGGTGCGGGCGGTCTGTGATCTGAACGTCGCGGAGGCGCGTGAGTACAGCGGGCGGCACGAGTATGACGGCGTTCCGCAGGATCTGTCGCCGGGCGGGGTGGCGGCCGGGCTGCGCTCGCTGGCGGCGGCCAGGCAGACCGGCGCGGCGCAGTCCGACCCGCACGACGAGGCGCACCTGCGCGCGTTCGAGGACCTGCAGCGGGTGGTCTACGGCGAGCTGCGGCTGCACCGCCGCAACCCGATGTTCCACCTCGGCGAGCTCGACCTGGCCTGCTACGACAAGGACTACGCGGCGGCGGACGAGCGGGACGCCGCCCGCGCCGCGCACCTGGCCGCCTGGCCGCGGGTGATCGACGCGGCGGTGGAGTCGCTCGACGAGGTGAGCGCGCCGGTGGCGGAGTCGCTGCTCGGCGGCATCCGCGGGCTGGCCGCCGGGATCCCGGCCGACGCGGACCCGGCGGCGCGGGAGGCGGCACTCGCCGCGCACGGCCGGCTGGTCGCGCACGTCGAGCGGGCCGCCCGCGAGGGCAGCCCGGACGCGGCGCTGGGCTCCGCGGCGCTGGCCGCGCTGCTCGGCACCGCCGAGGCCATGGACGTCGACCTGGGGTCGCTCGCCGTGCGGGCGGACGACGAGCGGGACCGGCTGACCGAGCGGCTCGCCGAGTCGGCCGCGAAGGTGGACGCCGGGCGGCCGCCGCTCGACGTCGCGCGCGAGCTGGTCAGGGACCATCCGGACCGGGCGGGCGTGATCGAGGCGGCGACGTACTGGACCGGGCGCGCCATCGACTTCACCCGCGAACGCGACCTGGTGCCCTATCACGACGGGACGTGCCTGGTCGGCGAGGCGCCGGAGTCGCGGCGCTGGGCGATGGCGATGATCTCCACGAACGCGCCCGCCGAGCCGCCCGCGCCGTCCTGGTACTGGATCACCCCGCCCGACGAGTCCTGGCCGCCCGAGGAGACCGAGGAGTGGCTGGAGGTGTTCAGCGCGACGACGCTGCCGGTCATCACCGTCCACGAAGTGGCGCCCGGGCACTTCTCGCATCATCAGGCGCTGCGCCGGGCGCGCGGGCAGGTGCGGCGCACGCTGAGCTCGAGCGCGTTCGTCGAGGGCTGGGCGCACTACGCCGAGGAACTGTGCGTGGAAGAGGGCTTCCTGTCCGACGATCCGCGGTTCGCGATCGGAGTGTGGCTGGAGGCGCTGGTCCGGGTGACCCGGCTGGCCTGCGCGCTCGGCGTGCACACGGCCGGGTGGACGGTCGCCGACGCGGCCGCCCGGTTCGAGGCCGATACGCACCTGGCCGGGTCGGCCGCGCTGGCGGAGGCGCGGCGGGCGACGTTCGACCCGACGTACGGCCGCTACACCTGGGGCAAGCTGGAGATCATGCGGCTGCGGGAGCGGGCCCGGGCGGCGTGGGGCGCTGGCTTCACGCTGAAGCGCTTCCACGCCGCCCTGATGGAGCTCGGCTCACCGCCGCTCGGCCTGATCGGCACCGCGATCGAGCGCGGCTGACGCGCTCGGCGGGGCGGGCGCGCCCGGGGCGGGCGCGCGGCGCAGCCGCCAAGCGCGGTCGCCGAGCAGGGCGAGGGCGGCCGGGACCAGGATGCCCCGGACGACCGTCGCGTCGATGAGGACCGCGGCCGCCATGCCGACGCCGAGGATCTTCAGGTCGACAAGCGGCATGGTGACGAAGATGGAGAAGACCGCCACCATGATCAGCGCGGCGCTGGTCACGACCCCGGCGCTGGAGGCGATGCCGCCGACGACCGCCTCCTTCGGGGACGAGCCGCGCGCCCACAGCTCCCGGATGCGGCTGAGGATGAACACGTGGTAGTCCATGCTGATGCCGAACAGGAACACGAACATCATCAGCGGCACCCAGAAGATGATCCCGCCGAACGACGTGTAGTCCAGCGGCCCCTGCAGCCGGCCGTCCTGGAAGATCAGCGTGATCAGGCCGTAGGCCGCACCCACCGACAGCAGGTTCAGGGCGATCGACACCAGCGGGACGGTGACCGACCGGAACGCCGCGAGCAGCAGCACGAAGGCCAGCGCCGCGACGAAGGCGAAGACCGCAGGCAGGGTGGCGTGCAGCTCGTGGATGTCGTCGTACAGCCCGGCGGTGTCCCCGGTCACCGCGTAGCTGACGCCCGGCACCTTGCCCAGCGTGGCGGGCAGGATCTGGTCGCGCAGCGTCAGCAGCGCGTTATCCGATGCCGAATCCGACCCGTTCCCCGCCAGCGGCACGCCGACCAGGAGCGCCCGGCCGCCGCCGACCACGGTGGCGGTCACCGGCTCGCGGATCGCCCCCCCACCCGCCTCCCCTGCCCCCTTCACTGCCGCGCGGGCGCGGAGCGCGTCCACCGCGGCGAGCACCTTGGGACCGGTGACGTCCTGGCCGCTCACCACGACCTCGGCCGGCGCCGGGGCCTGCGGGAACGCCTGCTGGATCGCGTCCATCGTCTGGATCACCGCCGCGTCTTTCGGCGCGTCGGCCGCGGGCTCGCCGAGCCGCAGGCCGAGCGCCGGTGCCGCCAGCGCGAGCAGCGCGATCGTCGCGATGCCGCCCCATATCACCGGCCTGGCGACCACCCGGCGGGCCAGTGCCGCCCATAGCCGGGACGGCCTGGCGGCGGCCCGGCCGCGGCCGAGGAACGGGATGCGCCCGGCGTCCGCCTTCGGACCCAGCCAGGCCAGCAGCGCGGGGAGCACGGTGAGCGAGCCGATCACGGCGATACCGACGACGGCGACCGTGCCGAGCGCCATGCCGCTGAACGGGCCGCCGCCGACCAGGAAGAGGCCGGACATCGCGGCCATCACGGTCAGGCCGGACACCAGGATCGTGCGGCCCGAGGTGCGCGCGGCGGTGCGGAGCGCTTCGGGTGAGGACTTGCCCGCGGCCCGCTCCTCCCGCTCCCGGCGCAGGTAGAACAGCGAGTAGTCGACGCCGACCGCCATCCCGATGATCACGACCACCTCGAAGGTGGAGCTGGTGACCGGCAGCCAGTGGCTGACGATCGTCAGCACCCCGAGGGCGGCGGTCAGCGCGGTCACCGCGAGCAGCACCGGGATGCCCGCCGCGACCAGCGCGCCGAACACGACCACCAGCAGGATCAGCGTGATCGGCACCGAGGTCGCCTCGGCCTTGCCGAAGTTCAGCGAGCTGTCGATCGCCTGGGTGATGCTGGCGTCGCCGGACTCGGCGACCCGCAGGCCGGGAAACCTGGCCTGGACAGCCGCGACCGCGCGCTGGTCGGCGCTCGCCGCCGCGTCGACACTGCTGACGTTGCCGGGCACGTCGAAGGTCACCAGGGCGCTGCGCCCGTCCTTCGACACCAGCGCCGGCTGGTTTGTGCCAACAGGAGAGTGCTGTCCGCCGGCGGACAGCGGGGTGCGGATGCCGGCCGCGTACTTCGGCTGCGCGGCGAGCGCCGCCGCCACCTGCCTGGCCGCCGCGCGCATCGCCGGGTCGGTCGCGAACCTCGCGCCTGGTGTCCGGGCCTGGATGAGCACGGTCTCGGCGTAGGCGTTGTACTGCGCCGGGGCGACCTGGTTCAGGACGCGTTCGGCCTGCCCGGACTGGCCGGCGTCGTACTGCGGCAGGTGCCGCGCGCCGAGCGCCTGGCCGGTCACGAAGACCGCGGCGACGAGCAGCAGCCAGCCGAAGACGGCTGTCTTGCGGTGCCTGGCGCTCCAGCCGGCTACCCGCTCGGTCAACGGCGGTCTGGCGCGGCGGGGCGGCGGGTCGGGCGCTTGGAAGGGTGGATTAGGGAATACTGGACTGAGCGGCTGGCGCATCGGAGTTCCTCTCTTGGCGGAGTGGTTTTGCTGGTGCGAGTTGGCCGTATCTGGTCCCCGCCCGCGAGCTGGACCCTCGTGGGCGGGGACAGTCAGTTAGCGTTCGTTCGGGATAGATATGTGCAGCGGGCCGGGGCGGTGCAGTACCTCTTTCGCCTCCCTGAGCGGGTCTTCGGACGGGCTGAGCAGCGCCCGGGCGATGGCGGCGTGCAGCCGGGCGGTCCCGACCAGCGCGTAGTTGAAGAGCAGGAACGCGGTCAGGCAGATCGCGGCGAGGAGCAGCGCGCTGGGCAGCGTGTCGACGTAGAACCCGGCGGCACCGGGGCCGTGCGGGCCGTGCGGGAAGGAGCCGAGCAGGATCCCCTTGGGGCTGCCCGCGGGGCAGTAGCCGATGCAAGTGTTCCGGGCGTACTGGTACCAGGCGGGGGACGCCACCCCGGCGAGCAGGGTCAGCCATATCCCGAAAGCCGCGCAGTCGATGGCGAGCAACGGGCCGTATAGCCCGAGCAGGTATGCGAGGTCACGCCACAGCGCCGGGTCCGTCCACTGGGAGCTGAGCTGCGCGATCAGGCCGGGCCTGGTCACCGTCCGGTACTGGCCGCTGACCCGGTCGGGGTACACGACGCGCAGCCGGGCACGTTCCGCGGCGGCGCCTCCCCTGACCACCGCGGCGGCAGCGACCAGCAGCGGCAGCCCGGCGAGCGTGACGCAGAGCACCGCGGCCGTCGTAGTCGCGGTAAGGACCACCGCGAACAGCACCGTTCCGATGATCATGTAACTGAACAAGTACCAGGCGGCTGCCCACGGAGCCTGCGACAGTAGCAAGCCCGCTGGATTCCGGCGCAGACTTAGCCTGCTCATCCCACGTCCCGCATGAGCCGCTCGACAGCGTTGACGTGCTCAGTGAGCTTAGCCATCTCCGACCGCAATTCGGCCATGTTGGCGACGGCTTCCTCCGCCAGCTTCCGGTAGGACGCCATCGCGACCGCGTCCGCGCGATGCCGCTGCAGTCGGAAGTAGCTCCAGACCGCCACGGCTGTCGCCGCACAGATCGGCACGAAGATCGCCAGGCACACCCCGATCGGCGTGAGGTTCGTGCCGCTGGACGCCAGCGTCGCCGTCAAATGTGTTCCAGTCATGTGTCGCTCTCCTCCGTGTCGAGAGCCAGTGCTTGGCTGCCGTCGTCTTCAGCGAGCGCGCTGACGACCGTGTTGGCCGTGACGCGAAGCTCGAAGGGGACCAGTTCGAAGTACTTCATCGCCTTGCCGTCGTCGGACAGCTCCAGGCTGCCGGTCACCAGGCCGGCCTTCTCCAGCTTGTCCAGGTGCATGTACAGCAGCGGCCTGGACATGCCGAGCCTGCGGGCCAGCTCGCTGACGTGCACACGGCCGTGGGCGAGTTCCGCGATGACCCGCAGCCGGAGCGGGTGCGCGATGGCGGTCAGCATGGCGAGTAGTTCCTCGCTGGTCAGATTCTCAGTCAATCTCTTTCACCTGTAAGACAAAACTTACATGTGCAGCATGCGACTGTCAAAGGGGATTCCGGTGGTCTGGCCTCCGCAGCCGAGGCTCGGCCGCGGGGGCTAGGTGCAGCCCGGAACGGGGGCTAGACCCACCTCGAATTCGGGAGCCAGGCCCATCGACCCGTGCCGCCAGGCACCGGGATGCTGCTGCCCATGGCACGGGCGATGCTGGTCGCGGTGAACCTGGCAGCCGTCGCGTTTTTCCTGCTGTCGCACACGTGGCACGGAGTCGGCTTCGCCCCCTACCGGATCGACCTGGACGTCTACCGGATCGGCGGCCGGGTGTGGCTGCGCCACGGAGATCTCTACGGAGTGCTGCCGGCGACCAGCAGCGGCGCGCGGCTCCCGTTCAGCTATCCCCCGATCGCCGCGGTGCTGCTGTCGCCGCTCGCGCTGGCGCCGCTGACCGTGGACACCGCGGTGTTCACGCTGTGCGGCGTCGCCTTGACCGCGCTCGTGCTGCGGGTGTTTCTCCGCTCCGCCGCCGGGCCGGGGGCGGGATCGTGGCGGACGATCGGCTGGCTGCTGCCGGTGGCCCTGTTCCTGGAACCGGTGCGGAACACGCTGGACTATGGCCAGGTCAACGTCATGCTGATGGCGCTGGTGTCGCTGGACTGCCTGCCTGCCACGGTGCGCTGGCCGCGGGGCGTGCTTGTCGGCCTCGCCGCCGCGGTGAAGCTGACGCCCGCGGCGTTCGTGCTGTTCTTCCTGTGCCGCGGCGACCGGCGGGCCGCCGGCACGGCCGCGCTCTCCTTCGCGGCCTGGAGCGCGGCCGGCTTCCTGCTGGCCTGGCACGACTCGGTGCGGTACTGGACGTCCATCATCTTCCAGGCCGGCCGGGCGGGCAGCCTGGTCTACGCCGCCAACCAGTCCATTCAGGCGGTCCTGGGCCGCGCCGGGCTCGACCCGCGCACGCCGACCGGGACGGCCGTATGGCTGGTCTTGTCGGCCGCCGTGCTCGCGGCGGCCTGCGCCGGCATGCGGCGTGCCTTGGCCGAGTCAGAGGATGCCTGGGCGCTGTCCTTGAACGCCTTCGCGGCGCTGCTGGTGTCGCCGATCTCCTGGTCCCACCACTGGGTATGGGGCGAGATGGGCGTGCTGGTCCTCGCGGTCCACGGCCTGCGGCAGCGGCACCGTGGCTGGCTAGCGACCGCCGGCGCCGGGGCTATCGTCTTCGCGGCGGCACCGCAGTGGTGGTTCCCGCACACCGAGAACCGCGAGCTCCACTGGGCCGCCTGGCAGCAGATCATCGGCAGCTCGTATGTGATCTACGCCGTCGTCATCCTGCTGCTGTCTGTCTGGTCAGGTCGACGGGCTGATCCCGAAGTGCCGCTAGAAGGCGCCGCGGTCGTCGCGGCGGTCGTCGGTGACCAGGTGGGCGTCATAGATCCCCGCGCGGGCCAGCCGCCGCCACGGACGAGCCTTGGCGACGGCGATGTCGATGGACTCCGGCCGGTTGTCGATGTCGGCGATGGCCACCGCCGGATGCCCGTCGCCCGGACATCGCGCGGCCCAGTGACCGTCCGGGGCGATCGTCCCTGAAGGTGCGGCGATCCGTGCGGGCGGAAAAAAGCCTCCACAGGGGGAGGATTCCGCGCGGACGGCCGGGATTGTCTCACGATGCGGACTCTGTCTCGCAATCTGAGACAAAATCCCGCCGGCCAGCGGGTCGATTGCGCAACCGACCTGCTCTAGTGTGGTCGGTTGCGCAATCGACCCGCCGCAGGTCCGGGTCGGCGTAGCGCCCGAGCCCTCCAGGAGCCGGGTTCGCTAAACGGCATTACACCCTGGCGGCACTTACTACGAAGATTTTATTTGATCTTGGTGTTATATCGCTAAATGCCCGGTTGGGTGCGACTGCGACACGCCCGAGATGGCCAGCGTGATAACCGACTGGTCCTATTAACCGGAAAGGACAGCCGATCAGCGGCTTATCCTAAATGTCTGAAGCTTGCATTCGGACATTGGTTTCGGTCAGGCGCAGGAATTCGCGTGGCAGGGCGTCCGCGCCGCCCGCACTGGAGCTCGGTGGACCTGGCCGCGACGTACACCAACTCGTTCGTCATCGCCGCGAACAAGCTGGAGGGCTTCTCCGGTTGAGTCCGCGGCCCGCGAGCCGAGGGGCACGTGGAGGGTGCCCGGAGGCGAGCGGGCAAAATAGAGCGCTAACCTAGGGGCGTGCGAAGGCTTAACCGGGCAGTCGGCCTCGCGGGCGCCGCCGTGCTGGCGGCGCTCGCGGTGGCCGGCTGCTCATCGGCGAAAGCGGAGTCGTCGTCCATCGCCGCGACCGCCGCCTACATCCAGCAGCCGACCGCGACCGGCAAGGCGACCGTCGGCTACCTGGACATCAGGAACAACGGCAGCGCCGACCAGTTGATCGCGGTCAGCACCAGCGTCGGCGGGACCGTGGAGCTCCGCGCCCCGGTGCGGCCCGGTGGCACACCGGTGATCATGCACAGCGTGGCGGACATCCCGATCCCCGCCGACGCGATGACGCAGCTGATCCCGAACAGCTATCACCTGCTGATCACCGGGGCCGGCCCCATGCAGGACGGCAAGGACATCACGCTGCGGCTGACGTTCGTGCACGCGGGCACGATCACCATCCTGGCGCTAGTCACCAACCCCGAGTCCGGCGGCGCGAGCTACTTCCTCAACTGACCGCGGCGCGTTACCTGGCTCCGGCGCGATCGCGGCGGGTGAGCGGGAGCATGGCCTGGGTCTGCTCGTCCGCCGGGGTGTACACCATCAGCCGGGCGTCGGTCATGGTGGGCACCTGCAGCTCGGTCGCGGTGAAGGTGAGCGGGCCGATGCCTGGGTACAGGTAGGTGCGGACCCGCGGCTCGGGGTCGGCCACCTCGTGCCGCGCCCACAGGTCGGCGAACTCGCGGCTCAGGCCGGACAGCCGCCTGATGTCCTCTTCCCACTCAGGGTCCCCGACGTGGTGCGCGTACGCGGACCGCAGCCGGGCGACGAGGTAGCGCAGTTCCCGTTCGTACTGCGGGAACTTCGCCCGCGCGGTCGGCTCGGTGACCCAGCACCAGAGCGCGTTGTGATGCACGCACGGCAGGGA
Organism: uncultured Actinomycetota bacterium; assembly: GCA_963771985.1. Lineage (GTDB taxonomy): Bacteria > Actinomycetota > Actinomycetes > Streptosporangiales > Streptosporangiaceae > Trebonia. The sequence goes on from CAVYVO010000021.1 coordinate 216,680, forward strand.
GTGCCAGTCCCAGAAGAGCTCCCGGTGGGCGTCGTTCGCCAGGAGGACGTCGAACCGGCCGTTGGTGAGGCTCGCCGGCAGCGGGTCAAGCCCCCGGACGATCTGGCAGATCTCGTCGGGGACCGGCCCGCGGTCGGCGCCGACCAGGGTGGGCGTCGCCTCGGCCAGCCGGTACAGGTGCTCCCGCTCCGCGCGGTCAAGGCGCAGCGTGCTGGCCACCGCGTCGAGCACCTGCGTGCTCGCGTTGATCTCGCGGCCCTGTTCCAGCCACGTGTACCAGGTGACGCCGACGCCGGCGAGCAGCGCCACCTCTTCACGGCGCAGCCCCGGCGTGCGCCGCCGCGCGCCGCGCGGCATGCCGAAGTCCTCCGGCGACAGCCGGGCGCGGCGCGCCTTGAGGAAATTGCCCAGCTCCTCCCGGCGCCGCTCGAACACCGCCGGAACCTGCCTGGACTGGTAGGTAACCACGAACCTTCCCCTCGTCAGCCTGCCAGGCCAGGCTAACGCGCGCCTCTGACATTCCGGGGCGTGCGCGCAACAGGCGCAGGTAGGGCCCTCAGCTTCGCTGGGGGCCGCTGGGTTAGCGGTGCCGCCGGTACTGCAGCTCGACGACCCCGTTGCTGGAGGCGGTGCTGGAGAGCAGGTCGAGCCGGTAGGACTTGGGGACGTCGTCGAACAGCCGGGTGCCCTCGTCCGCAACGTAGGGGTGCAAGCCCAGGTGCCACTCGTCGATCAGGTCGAGCCGCATGAGCGACCGCCAGAGGCTGACGCCGCCCCAGACCACGATGTGGCTGTCGCCGCCCAGCCTGAGCTTGTCGATCTCTTCGGCCGTGTCACCAGCGGCGATGGTGGTGTTGGCCCACTCGGCCGTCTTCAGGGTCCGGGAGAAGACGACCTTGCGCCCGGCGTTCATGATGCCGGCCCACGGGTGATCGGGGTTCGACGGGAGGTTCGCGGCCATGCCCTCGTAGGCGGCGCGGCCCATGATGTGCGCGTACGCACTCTGGAGAAAGTCGAGTGACTGCTCATCTTGGTCCGGGCCGCCGTGCAGGTCGTCTGGGTACCTGTCAGGACAGACGACGCGATCGTCTGGAACTAATCGGTGGGCCGCCTTCCGGTTGCTCGTCCGCTCTTCCCCTCCTGAGCGAGCGGTCGCAAGTGCGGGCACTAATCATGTTTGCTTGGGGTCGATACGCGATATATCGTGGGACTACGATCGCTTCGGGCGCGGAGGGCGCGATGGTTTCCGATTACCAAATGCGGGTTAGCGACACCGAGCGGGAAGCTGCCGCGGCCGAGCTGCGCGAGCATTACGCGGCGGGCCGGCTGACGCTCGAGGAACTGAACGAGCGTCTCGACAAGACGTACGCCGCCAAGACACGCGGCGATCTGAACGCCCTGATGACCGATCTGCCGTCGTCCCGGTGGACCGCTGGGAGCGGTCCGGCGGCCGGCGCCTACGGGCCGAGGCCGGCTGCCACAGGCGCCGGGCGGGACTGGCGCGCCGGATCCGACTGGAGCCGCGGCCCGACAGGACGCGCGATCGGCGCGTTCATGTCGAGCTTCGTCCTGGTGAGCGCGCTGCTGCTCCTCGGCGTTCTCGGGGTATTCGGCATCGGCGCCGGGCGGCCGTTCGGCATCGTCTTGATCCTCGCCGCACTCGCGCTGCTCCGGCGGCTGCTGTTCCGGCGCCGGGTGCGTACCTCCCGCGGCTGCGGCCCGCGCGGGCGACGCTGGTAGCGGTCCGCGGGGCAGCCGGGTTCCCACCGGAGCTGCCCGCGTTTTATCGTGGAAGGGACCGAACTTTCCGAGCAACCACCGGAAGTGCGATGGCGATGCGTTACTACGCTCCCTTCCCCGGCCAGAACGGTTATCCGTTCCGGCCAGCGACTCCGCACGTACTGCGCATTGGGGACGCGGAACGCGACGCCGCCGCCGCAGACCTTGGCGAGCACTACGCGGCGGGCAGGCTGACCCTCGATGAGCTGCATGAACGCCTTAGCGCGGTGTTCTCCGCCAAGACGTACGGCCAGCTCGTCAAGGTCATGTCTGACCTGCCGGGGTTGCGGAGACCGGTGCCGCCGGGCATGACGCGTACCGCCTGGGCGACCGTGTACTCGCCCCCGCCCGGCTTCCCGCCGTCGCGCGGCGAGCGCCACCACCCCACGCCTTCAGACCGGGCGGGCCGCTTCGCGGCTCTGTCGCTGCTGATACTGGCGATGATGATCTGGCTGTTCACCGCCTGGCTGTTCGCCAGGCACGGCATCTACTACCACCCGACGGGCCCTGGGCCCCTCGGGCCGCGGTGACAGCGGGCGCTCTTACTGCTGGACGCGCTGCGGCACGACCAGGTAGCGGAAGCCGCCGGCGCCAGGGCCGTCGTGCTGCGTGATCACCGCCGGCTTGCTCGGGCTGGTGAACTGCAGCCGCACCCGCGCGCCGTCTGAGGCGTGCGCGTCGCCGTGGGCTGGGCCGCTCGCCGCCGTCGCCGCGATCACCCCGTCAAGGAGGTAATGCGGGCTGAACGCGATCACCGGCTCGTCGCCGGTGAAGTCGGCGGGCACGGTCTCCCTGGCCCGCGCTTGCCCCTGGGTGGCGGCCCCGACCGTGACCCGCCCCGCCGCGAACGACAGCTGGACCGGCGTGCCGCGCTCGGCCACGAGCGACACCCGGCGCACCGCCTCGGCGAAGGCCTCGGCCGGCAGGTCCGCGGTGCAGCCGAACTCGTCGGGGAACCGGGAGCGGTACCTGATGAACTCCCCCGCGAGCAGCCGTGTGGTCAGCCGCCGGTCGCCTGCCTCGAAGCCGATCATGGCGTCCCCGCCGTCCGCGCCGCCGCTCTCCCGCAGCATGATCCGCACCGGCGTCCCCGGGCTCATCATCCGTGCCGCCTCAGCCAGCGTCCTGGCCGGCACCAGGACCGCGACCTTCCCGTGCTCGCCGGCGCCGGGAGCGGGACTCCAGCCGACATCTCGCACGGCGAGCCGGTACCGGTCCGTCGCGGCAAGCGTCATCGTCTCTCCGGCGAGTTCCACGTTCACCGCGGTGAGCATCGGCAGCGTGTCGTCGCGGCTGGCGGCGGGGGTGACCTGGCCGATCGCCGCGGCCAGCACGCCGCCATCCGCCGTTCCGGCGAGCTGCGGCAGCCCGGGCAGCTCCGGGTACTCGTCCGGCGGCAACGTAGCCAGCGTGAACGCGGCCTCACCACACGTCACGCTGACGCCGTCGGGGTCGTCGGCGAACTCGACGGGGAGGCCCGGGAGGCTCCTGATGATCTCGACGAGGAGACGGCCTGGCACCAGAACCTTCCCGGCCCCGGCCACGTCGGCGGGGACGCGGATCCGCGCCGACACCTCGTAGTCGAAGCAGGACAGCGTCAGCCCGTCGTCGCCGGCGCGCAGCAGCAGCCCGGCGAGCACTGGAATCACCGGCCGGGACGGCAGCGCGCGGGCCACCCAGGTCACGGCCTCCGCGAGCGCCTCTCGCTCCACCGTGAGCTTCATGCCGTGTCCCTCGCGCTCATTGCCCTTGCCCTCTTCCGCGCTTCCTTGCCGCGTTATAAGGGCATACTCGCACGCCCCACCGACATTCGGCGGCGATGACGCACGGTGCGCGAGCCGTTGACGATCAGTAGCGCGGGAGTGCGGGGGCGGGGATTAGTTCGCGCTGCTGGCGGCCCAGATGTTGATGCCCGCTTCTACCGCGTCGGCGTCGATCGCGGCGATCTCCTCAGGGGTGAACGTCGTCTTGTCCGCCGCGGCCAGGTTCTCCTCGAGCTGCTCGACGCTGCTCGCGCCGATCAGCGCCGACGTCACCCGCGGGTCGCGCAGCACCCAGGAGATCGCCATCTGCGCGAGCGTCTGGCCGCGCGCGGCCGCGATCTCGTTCAGCGCCCGGACGTGCGCCAGCGTCTTCTCGCTGAGCTGGTCCTTGGAGAGCGAGCCGTTCCGGCTGGCCCGCGATCCCGCCGGGACGCCGCCGAGGTACTTGGTGGTGAGCAGGCCCTGAGCGAGCGGGGAGAACGCGATGCAGCCGACGCCCTCCTGCTCGAGGACGTCGAGCAGCCCGCCCTCGATCCAGCGGTTGAGCATCGAGTACGACGGCTGATGGATGAGCAGCGGGGTGCCGAGTGAGCGGAGGATCTGGGCAGCGTCACGCGTACGTTCGGGCGAATAAGAAGAGATGCCCGCGTAGAGAGCCTTGCCTTGCTTCACCGCGGTGTCCAGCGCGCCCATCGTCTCTTCCAGCGGGGTGTCCGGGTCGAACCGGTGGCTGTAGAAGATGTCCACGTAGTCCAGGCCCATCCGGCGCAGCGACTGGTCCAGGCTGGCCAGCAGGTACTTCCGGGAGCCCCATTCGCCGTACGGGCCGGGCCACATGTCGTAGCCGGCCTTGGTCGAGATGATCAGCTCGTCGCGGTACGGGCGGAAGTCCTCGCGGAAGATCCGGCCGAAGTTGATCTCGGCTGAGCCATAAGGCGGGCCGTAGTTGTTCGCGAGATCGAAGTGCGTGACGCCCTGGTCGAAGGCGCGCCGCAAGATCGCGCGCTGTGTCGCGAGGGGGCTTTCGTCACCGAAGTTCTGCCAGAGGCCCAGCGAGACCGCGGGCAGCTGGATGCCGCTGCGCCCGCAGCGGCGGTAAGGATGCTCGGTGTACCTGTCATCGGCGGCGAGGTAACTCATGACTTCCAGTCTTTCACGCACCCCCGTGCCGGTTATTGCCGACCTCCGGGGTTCTTTCGCATCGCTAACTAACCGGGTGGCATGATTCGGCGCAGGAGCAAGGGTAAGGAAGCCGCTAACGGAAGGGGTGCCCGGATGTACGACGCGGTTGTATCGGAGACCGTGACCATCACCGGCTATGGAGGCGATGCCATCGAGGCCTACTCTGCGCGGCCGCTCACGCCGGGCCCGGTGGGCGGGGTCGTGGTGATTCACCACCTGCCCGGTTACGACCGGCAGACCAAAGAGTTCACGAGGTCGCTGGCGGTGGGCGGCTTCAACGCCGTGATGCCGAACCTGTACTGGCGCGAGGCGCCGGGCGCCGAGCCGTCCGACGCCATGGCCGCGGCCCGCGCGCAGGGCGCCATCCCGATCGCCGACGAGCGGGTGGTCGGCGAGGTCGCGGGCGCCATCGCCTACCTGCAGGGCCTGTCCAACGCGAACGGCAAGATCGGCGTGATCGGGCACTGCTCGGGCGGCCGCCAGTCGTTCCTCGCCGCGGTGAGCCTGCCGCTGGACGCGGCGGTGGACTGCTACGGGGGGTTCGTGGTGGGCGCGCCGCCGACCGGTCACCCGCTGGCCGGGTGGGAGCCCCTCGTGAACCGGACGCCTGACCTGTCCTGCCCGCTGCTCGGCCTGTTCGGCGCCGACGACCAGTACCCGTCGCCGGCGCACGTGGCCGAGCTCGAGGCGGCGCTCAAGGCGGCGGGCAAGACCTATGAGTTCCACAGCTATGAGGGCGCCAACCACGGGTTCATGCAGGTGGACACCGCCCGGTACCACGCGCAGAGCGCGGTGGACGCCTGGCAGCACATCCTGGCCTGGTTCGGCCGATACCTGGCGGCATGAGAAGGGATTCCGCATATGTGTACCTACCTGACCGAGAAGATCGAGATCAGCGGCAGCGCCAAGGGGGCGCCGGGCTGGTTCAAGGTGACCGACGCCAGCGTCTACTTCGACCACCCGGTGCACGCGCCGTACGGTCACACGCTCAACATCGACTTCCTCGCCCCCGCGCAGGGGCCGTCGGCGCGGGTCGCCGTCGAGCTCAGCGCGGAGTCCGCCCGCGCCCTGATGAAGGCGATCGAGGCGGTGCTTGACTCGGCGCCGCCCGGGCTCGAGTGACACCAACTTCTGGCTTCTAGACCGAGGAGAACGTAATCATGTACGACGCGGTACTCGCCGAGAGCATCATGATCACCGGCCACGGCGGCGACTCGATCGAGGCGTATTCGGCCAGGCCGATGAGGCCGGGGCCGTTCGGCGGCGTGGTGGTCATCCACCACATGCCCGGCTATGACGAGCAGACCAAGGAGATCGCCCGGACGTTCGCCGTCCACGGATACAACGCGGTCGTGCCGAACCTGTACTGGCGCGAGGCGCCGGGCGCCAGCCCGGACGACGCCGCGGCGGTGGCGCGCGCGGCTGGCGGCGTGCCGGACGAGCGGCTGGTCGGCGACGTGGCCGGCGCCGCGGCCTACCTGAAGGGGCTGACCAGCTCCAATGGGAAGGTCGGCACGATCGGCTACTGCTCGGGCGGCCGGCAGTCGTTCCTCGCCGCGGTGAGCCTGCCGCTGGACGCGGCGGTGGACTGCTACGGCGCGTTCGTCGTCGGCACCCCGCCGGAGGGGATGCCGCTGAAGGTCGGCCCGATCGTGGACAAGACCCCTGACCTGTCGTGCCCGCTGCTCGGGCTGTTCGGCGCCGACGACCAGCACCCGTCGCCGGAGCAGGTCGCCGAGCTGGAGAAGGCGCTGCAGGAGGCCGGGAAGACCTACGAGTTCCACAGCTACGAGGGCGCGGGGCACGCGTTCTTCGCGGTGAACCGGCCGGCCTACCGGCCCGAGGCGGCGATGGACGGCTGGCAGAAGATCTTCGCGTTCTACGGCAAGCACCTGGCGTCCTAGCGGTGCCGTGCCACACCAGGGGAACGTTCCGAGACTAAGTGATTCTCTAGCGTGTCAGGGGTCCGTGATGTGGTTGACTGCCCCCTTCGCGGCCGCATTCCGGCAGAGCTGCCCGGAATGCGGCTTTGTGCCCGTGGTCGATGCCGACGGCCAGCTGATTAAGCCGCGGCGGTGGCGGAAGGGACACGGGTTGGTTACTGTTCCTGCCCGCATGCCGGGCCGCGGGGCAGCGTGAGCGGCTCCTGCAAGATAGTGGATCGTTAGGCATCTTATGGTGTGCCTAACGATCCACTGTCTTGCCTTGGCAGCATTAATGTCCAAATTGTCCGGGTTATTCGAAGTCCGCAGGTCCCGGTGCGGCGTGTGCGAGCGCTGCGGACGCCCAGGCCGGGGAATCAGCCACCGTCGTGGCCTGCTGATCTGATTGCGATTTCCGGCGCCATGGCGCGGGATTCCGCAATCAAAGCCCGGCGGATGCGCGGGGGACGGGGCTTCGTGCAATGGGAGATAAGGGTGTGAAACGGGAGGCCATGACCGGCACGCCGCAAACTCAGGTTGTTCCGGTGTGTTGCCCAGAGTGGGTCAATCGCGCAATCGACCACGGGAGAGCACGGCATGGCAATATCCCCACGGCTAGCGCCCCCACCCCGGCACGCCCCCTCACGATCGAGGCTGCCTACGAAGCATGACCGCCAGCCGCCCCGCGGCGCGTCCCGCCGCCGCTCTCGCCCGCGACGACGACGCGGGCAGGGTCAACGGCGAGGCGCCTGGCGTTGGCGGCGACCCACTTCAGCCCCGATACGCAGTCGTTCAGACCGGCCGGGAACGGGGCCACCTCGGGCACCGATGAGGGCACCACCGAGTTGCGGAAGTCGACCATCACGACGGCGACGCCGTTGGCCGCGATGATCTTGCCCCAGCCGCGGTACATGCCGTCATAGCAGGACAGCGACGCCATGCCGCCACCGTGGACGTAATAGACGCAGGCGACCGTCTCGTCGTGGTCGGGCCTGATGACCCGAAGGTTGATCGAGTTGCCATCCGCCTCAGATACGACCTTCTCGTTGAATATTCGCAACCCGGTCGAGGGAGCGGCGTCCTCGGTATCGCACAGTTCCATGAACGAGCGGAACAACTCCGCCTGCTGTCGCGCGGCATCAGAGTTCGCTTCGGCTAGCATCGTCTCGCGGCTGTCGACGTCGCCTCCGGACTCCACCGGGATGCTGGCCAGAATCGCCTTGAGTCTCGGGTCCAGCCGGATGTCACCGGCCACGTCGTACGCCATGATGCGGTTCTCCTCGGTCCTGTGGTCGCAACGGCCGACCGCCGCGCAGCGCCGGAACGTGTTGCGGACCGGCCGTCACCTTCTCTGGACAGTAGACGCAAACCGCTTCGCAGTCATCAGACCGATGCCCGACCGAGCAAGTCAGATGCCGCGCCGTAACCCCCCTAGCCCGGCAGTTGGATGGACTGGCGGAATTTGAAGAGGTTCGTGGGGTCGTAGGTTTTCTTGACCGTCTGCAGGCGCGGGTAGTTGGCGCCGTAGTAGGCCGCCTGCCAGTTGGGCAGGTCCGGGTCGATGTAGTTCTGGTAGGCCTGGCCGCTGGCGTAGGGGCGCATCGAGGTCCAGAACGACCGCTGCCAGGCCTGCTGCCGCGCCACCCCCGCCGACGGGGCGCCGTAGGGCCAGTCGGTGGTGTACTGGGCGTTCGAACAGCGCGTTCCGGTGCACGAACGCGGTGGCGGCCGGCGCGACGCGGTTGACCGCGCCGCCGAGCGCGTCGAACGCGATGCCGCCGGAGCCGCCCTTGACGCCTGCCACCCCCTGCAGGTTCTCGATGCCGCGCAGCAGCGTGCTGATCCCGGCGGCGCTCAGCTGCCTGGTGAAGAAGTCCGACTTGGAGTACTGCGGCTGGCGGTTCAGCCGGCCGCCGGGGACCTGCCAGGGCAGGTGGCAGGCCTGGTAGCCGATCGACGAGCAGCCGGCCTCGAGCAGCATCGCGTTCAGGTAGGAGAACTGGTTGAGGAAGTAGCTGGACGGGTGTGAGCCGATCTTGGCGTAGAGCTCGTCGAGCAGGTTGGCCGCGCCGCCGATGCTGCCGAGGTAGCAGCCGCCGACCTGAAGCGTGGGGACCTTGCCGCCGGGGACCGCCGACAGGTGCATGTTCGACCACATCGCGTCGGGGGCGGACGGCGCCCAGGACTGCCAGGCGCTGGCCACCCTGGCCGCCTGCGACCACGGCCAGGACAGGAAGAAGAGCACCGGGGCTGGCGCGGGGTGCGTGCCGAAGGTGAACGAGGTGACCACGCCGAAGTTCCCCCCGCCGCCGCCGCGGCACGCCCAGTACAGGTCGGCGTGCTCCTTGGCGTTAGCGGTGATGATGGCGCCGTTCGCGGTGACGATCTGGACCGACTCCAGGTTGTCGCTGGTCAGCCCGTACGCGCGCCCGACCACGCCGATGCCGCCGCCGAGCGTCAGGCCGGAGATGCCCACGGTCGGGCAGGACCCGCCGGGGATGGCGCGGCCGCGGGCGGCCAGGGAGTTGTAGAGGTCGACCAGCCGGGTCCCGGCAGCGACCGTGGCCGTCGTTCCGGAGAACCCGACTCCGGCCATCCGGGAGACATCGATGATCAGCCCCCCGGAGTTCGTGGAGTAGCCGGCGTAGCTGTGGCCGCCGCACCGGGCCGACACCGGGATCTTGAACTTGCGGACGAACGCCAGGCATGTCACCACGTCGTGCGGGCTCTTGCAGTACGCGATCCCGGCCGGGCTGATGCCGTCGAACCGCGGGTCGAACAGCCGGCGGGCGATGGTGTAGAACGCCTCCCCCGGCCGCACCAGCTGTCCGGACAGGTCGTGGCCGAGCGCGGTCCAGTCGGCCGGCGTAGGCCCGCTTGACGGGCTCGCCGCCAGGGCGATGCCAGGCACCGCGAGCGCCGCGGCGCCCCCCGCCGCCATGCCGAGGAAGGCCCGGCGCTTCAGGACAGGCTCTCTATGGGTGCTCATACCGCTAAGGACGCCATACGGCCGCAGATGGTTGCAAACCCGCGAGCCAAAGGCCGCCGTGCCGTCTGGACTGAGGAGGGAGGAGCGCAGCGACGAGCGACGAGGGAAGACGGCGCGTGAAGGCGGCCGGAGGCGAGCGGGGAAAGCAGAGCGCCCGATGAACCCGGGTCCGCTCCGTCGTCCGCACTTCAGGACGCTCTGCGAAAAACTTGGGCGAACCGGGAAGTACTTGAGTAACTCAATTGTTTAGTAGGTCATGAGCGTGAACGAGCGAGACCCGGGTGCGGCGCAGGCGGACGCGTCCGCGCTGAACCGCGAGATCCTTGACACGCTCACCGACCTAATGAAGCAAGCGGGCGCGGTGGGACATTCCATCGCGGCCGGGTTCGGCGTCACGCCGAGCGACCTGCTCGCCTTGTTCAAGCTGGACGGCGTGCTCACGATGAAGGAGCTCGCGCAGCGGATGGGATGCGACGCGTCGTTCGTCACGGCGATCGCGGACGCGCTGGAACGGCACGGGCTTGCCAGGCGCGCGCCGAGCCAGCGGGACCGCCGGGTCAAGCACCTCTTGCTCACCGAGGAAGGCATCGCCGCGAAGGAGCGGCTCATGGGCGAGCTCGCCGCCAGGATGCCCTGGTGCTACGCGCTCGACGACACCGAACGGCAATGCTTCCTGAACCTGCTCAGGAAGATGCTCGATGCCGCCCGATCGGGGGCCGGCACCGGGCCGGAGACGGACTCGCCTGGGGCAGGCGCAACGGTCCGTTCCGAATAAAGCGGTTTTGAATTTCAGGAATCCAACAAAGGGGAATTTCTGTGTCAACTACCTCAGGCCAGACGGGGAGCGCGCCTGCCACGACGGCCGCCGTCGCCCACGAGGCGCAGACGGCACGGCCGCGACGGCTAGGGCTCGCGCTGGCCGTGATCGCCACGGCGCAGCTCATGGTCGTGCTCGACGCGACCATCGTGAACGTCGCCTTGCCGCACATCCAGGAGGCGCTGCACTTCTCAGGGACGAACCTGGAGTGGGTCGTGAACGCGTACGCGCTCGCCTTCGGCGGGCTGCTGCTGCTCGGCGGCCGGTCCGGGGACCTGCTCGGACGGCGGCGCATGTTCATCATCGGCATCCTGCTCTTCTCGGTCGCCTCGCTGCTCGGCGGCTTCGCCACCACCCAGGCCTGGCTGCTCAGCGCCCGCGTGCTGCAGGGCATCGGCGGCGCGATCGCCGCACCCGCCTCGCTGTCGCTGATCGCGGTGACCTTCCCCGAGGGCCGCGAACGGAACAGGGCGATGGGCGTGTACGCGGCGATGAGCATCTCCGGCGCCGCGGTCGGCATGATCGCGGGCGGCCTGCTCGTGCAGTACCTGGACTGGCGCTGGGTGTTCTTCGTCAACGTGCCGATCGGCCTTCTTGTCGCGTTCCTCGCGCCTCGGGTGCTCGGCGAGTCCGAGCGGCGCTCCGGCCGGTTCGACCTTCCCGGCGCGATCACCGGGTCCCTGGGGGTCGCCTCCCTGGTCTACGGGTTGTCCAGCGCCGCGACGACGTCCAACGGCGTGTCGCACTGGGGTGACACCAAGGTGATCGTGTCGTTGGTGGCGTCTGTAGTGCTGCTGGTGGCGTTCGGGATCATCGAGGCGCGGAGCAGGCACGCGCTCGTACCGACGCGGGTGCTGAAGTCCCGCGACCGCACCGGGGCCTACCTGATCAGCCTCTGCATCGGCACCGCGTTGTTCGGCATGTTCTTCTTCCTGACGATCTTCGTGCAGACCGTCTGGGGCTACAGTCCGCTGAAGTCGGGGATCGCGTACCTGCCGATGGTGGCGACGATCATGCTGGCTTCCGCCGTGGCGTCCCAGCTCGTGTCGCGGATCGGCGCGCGGCCGCTGATGATCATCGGTCCCGCGGTGGCGGCGGGCGGGATGTTCTGGCTGTCGCGGCTGACCGAGCACAGCACGTACGCTGGCGGGCTGCTCGGGCCGATGATGGTCACCGCCGCCGGGATGGGGCTGACATTCGTGCCGCTGTCGCTAGTCTCGCTGGCGCGCGTGCGTGACAGTGACGCCGGTGTCGCGTCGTCGCTGCTGAACACGGGCCAGCAGGTCGGCGGCTCGATCGGGCTCGCGGTGCTCGGCACGGTGGCGTGGAGCGCGGTGGCGTTGAGCCTGCGATCGGCCACTGCTTCGGCGGGGGCGGCCGCGGGGCATCTGTCGCCGGCCGCGGCGAAGGCCGCGCAGACGGCGGCCTCCAACCACGCCCTGGCCTACGGGTTCTCCCAGGGGTACATGGTGTCGGCGGGGGTCGCGTTCCTGGCGCTGGTCATCGCGCTGGTGTTCATCCGGATCAAGCGCGAGGACATGGCGGGGGTCAACCCGATGGCGGCGCCGACGGGCTGAGTGCTGTTGTCCGAGAAGTGGCCGGTTAGGTTTCTAACCGGCCACTTTCTTTTGCTTGCTCGTCGTGGAGGTGTTTCGCGTTATGGCACGGATTCCTTACGTGGCTCCGTCGGGGGAAGTGACGGACCGGATCAGGCAGCGGCGCGGTGGCAGGCTGACCGCGCTGGACGGGGTGCTGCTGCACAGCCCGGAGTTCGCGGACGGCTGGAACAGCATGCTGGGGGCGGTCCGCGGTTCGTCGACGCTGCCGGCCGACGTCCGCGAGCTGGTGATCTTGCGGGTCGCGTCGCGGAACGGGGCATCGTATGAGTGGGCGGCGCACGAGCCGGTGGCGCGAGCCGCGGGGCTCGGGGACGAGCAGCTCGCGGCGATCCGGGTGGGCGGCCTCGCGGGAGGCTTCTCGGCGGCGGGGGGCGGAGCCGCGGGGGGCGGAGCCGCGGGGGGCGGTGCTGGCGGGGCGGCGCTGAGCTCGGCGCAGTGGGCCGCGCTGGCCTACGCGGACGCGATGACGTTGCACGTGGCCGTGCCCGAGGTGGTGTTCGACGCGGTGCGGGCACACTTCGGCGAGCGGCAGGTGGTGGAGCTGACGGTCACGGTGGCGACGTACAACATGGTCTCGCGCGTGCTCGTGGCGCTCGAGGTGACGGCGGGCGCGGACCCGTTCGGCGCGGGGTGACGGGTTACCATCGCTGCCATGGCCTCCTCCGCTTCCCCGGCTTCTTCCGCTGACGGACTGCTGTTCGTGTACTCCGACCCGGGCCCGGAAGAGGGCTCTGTCGCGCATTTCTGGATGATAACGAAGCCCTGACGTCGCCCGTACGCCGTATTTTCCTTATGAGCGCACCAGGATCGAACTAACGTGAAAGATAACCGGCCTCATAGGGCAATGCCACTTAGCTTAAGTTGATCTTGGTCTGCGGGTTCTGCCTGCCGTGAACGCCGGGATCAGGGCCGGGGTGAGCGTGGTTATGCCGGCATGGCAGAGACTGGTTTGGTGGCTGGCGGCGGTGTCCTGACGGACTGGATCTCGCTGGGGGTCCTGGCGTCGCGGGTGCCGCGGGATGTGGTCGATGATGCGGTCACGGTGACGGGGAAGGGTGCGCGGCGGGCCGGGGGGAAGCTGCCGCCGCATGTGATGGTGTATTTCGTGATGGCGCTGGCCTTGTTCGCTGATGAGGATTACGAAGAGGTCGCGGCCCGGCTGACCGCCATGGCCAGCACATGCCGTCCCACGTCACCGAACACTTCGGGAAAAACCGCGATCGCCGTCGGCGACGCGCGCAACCGCACCGCCACCTTTGCCCGTCCGGCCATGAAGGAGGCTGACCAGCGCTCCCAGAAAGCCGCCAGCTCGAAGTCGGCAGGCCGCGAAAACGGCTCGCGCAGCACGCGCGCCGACGTGACCCGGCTGGCGCGAAACACAGCCGGCTCATCTTCGCCGCTTTCCTCGCGCCGCGTCCCGGACGCGACCAGGTACCAGATCCCGGCTTTGTTCACCAGGCCGAGCGGGCGGACCACCCGGGTCGTCTCCGCGTCCGAATCCGCGCGCCGGTAGCCCAGCCGCAGCTCGCGGCGATTCCGTACGGCCTCGGCCAGCGTCCGCAGATGCGGGACGCTCTCCTTAGCGTGGAACCAGCGCGGCATGTCGAGATGGACGAGCACGGGCTCGGGGTGATCGACGCCGGCGGTGACCCGGATCTTCCGCTGCGCGGCGGCCAGCGCGTCCGCGAGACCGAGTTCGGCGGCCGCCGCGGGCACGCCCAGCATGAGCAGCGCCTCGGTCTCGTCACCCGACAGGCCGCGCAGCGGGAACCGGTAACCCTCGAGCAGCCAGCACCCGCCGTTAGGCCCCGGCTCGGCCACGACCGGCACCCCCGAGGCACTCAGCGCCGCGAGGTCGCGGTACACGGTCCGCACGGACACCTCGAGCTCGGCGGCGAGGGCGCGCGCGGACATCCGGCCCCGCGACTGCAGGAGCAGGGCGAGGGAGACCAGCCGGTCGGCGCGCATGGAACCAAGCCTAAGAACAAACGCTGACAGCAGATGTCAGCATTACCTCCGTATCGTCTGCGCCATGCTCACCTGGACGCAGTTCACGCAGCGGGAGCCCGCCCTAGCGGAGGTCGGCCGCGCGCAGTTCTACCAGCACAACATCGGCCTCGGTTTCCTCGCCACGGTGCGCCGCGACGGCGGCCCGCGAGTCCACCCGGTGTGCCCGGTCATCAGCCCCGCCGGGCTGCACGTGCTCATCCTCCCCGGCCCGAAGCGCGGGGACCTGCGCCGCGACGGCCGGTACTCGCTGCACACGGAGATGTTCCCGCCGCCGCGCGAGGACGACGGCTTCGCGGTAACCGGCCGTGCCAGGGAGGAGACCGACCGCGCGACCTGGACCGTCGTCCGTGACCAGGTGCTCAAGGACTTCGGGGAGCCATGGCCGAACTACGACGACCTCACGCTGTTCGAACTCTCCCTGGAGAGCTGCCTGCTCACCCTCACCCAGCCAGCCGATCCGTTCCCCAAGGGCCCCACCATCTGGAAAGCGCTCCCTGCCCCGCCCACTGCCAAGTAGGTCGATTCCCGCGCTATGGCGTCGTCCGGCAGGTCTTCAAACGCTCTTGGCCGCGTGCGCAGACTTACTATCGAAGGCGCGATCCAACTTTGACATGTGCTGCCGTTTGGACCGCACAAGGGAGCGGTCTGCAAGACCGTCGGCTGATACAGGGCACACCGGAAGGCCGGGTGCGATTCTCTGCCGACGCCGACCGTGACTTCCTCGGCACGCTCGAGCCGATCGTCATCAAGACTTCGGACGGGCGCGTGATCTGGGACATGGACTCCTGGGGATTCCTGGGCGGCTCGCCAGGCGCTACCTGCCCCCCGCCCGCATCACGCACCCGTTCCCCGAAGACCGCATACGAGGATGGCTCGCCGGTCGCCGGTCGCCGGCGTTAGTCGATCGTGACGTTGCCGCCGGCGGCGTTGACGGTGATCCGGTACTGGGACGAGGAGCTGGTGTTCACCGTGATCGCGGCCGGGTTGTAGGGGCCGTTAATCTCGGACGGCTGCGGGGGGATGTTATCGACGTGGTAGCTGTAGCCGCCGGGCAGCTGAATCGTCACGTTGCCGCCCTCGGTGGTGACGTTCAGGTTCGCCGGCGGCACGGCGAGCTGGAGGTCGATGCTGCTGCCGCCGGTGTCCGCGCTGATGCTCTGCGCCGCCAGCGTGCCGCTGATGTTCCCGCTGCCGAAGGGACCGTTCGGAGGGCTGTTCGGAGAGCTGTCGGTGTTGAGGCTGACGTCGCCGGTCAGCCCGTCAACGGTCAGGTTTCCGCCGCCGGTCTGCAGGGTCGCGTCGGATATGCCGGTCGCCGTTATGTTGCCGCCGTTGCTGGTCACCGTCACCGGGACCTGCGGCGGGACGTCGACGGTCGAGCTGAGCGCGCAGTTGAAATCGGGACAGGCGAAGTTGATCCTGGTCCCGGTCGCCGTCTGCGCCGTCGCGAGAGTGGGGCGCTGGCCCGAGTAGGTCAGGCCGTACCAGACGGTGCCGGTGCCGGTGAACTGCGCCGCGCTGGGCGAGACGCCGCCCTGGAGGGTCACGTCACCGCCGTAGACGTTCATGGCGAGCCCGCCGCTGACACGCACCGGGGAAAAACTCACCGTGTAACTGCCCTCGGCGGACTTGCTGATGATCGCGAAACAGGTCCAGGCGAGCAGGGCGAGCGAGACCGGGACGCCCAGCAGCAGAATGATCCGGCGCGCGGGCGTCATGAGCAGCTCGCGGACAGCGGGCTGGACGGCGGCCGGCAGGAGACTTGTCATGAGGTGACCCCATTCAGGTATCGGAGGACCGCGAGCACGCGGCGGTTATCGTGCTCGCCCGATGCGAGTCCGAGCTTGCTGAAGATGTTGTTGATGTGCTTTCCCACGGCGCCGCCGCCGACGGACAGCGTCTCGGCGATGGCGGAGTTGGACCGGCCTTCGGCCATCAGCGCGAGCACCTCGCGCTCGCGACGGGTCAGCACGCTGAGGGGGTGGCGGCTGCGGGCGAGCAGCTGGGCCACGACCTCCGGGTCGAGCGCGCTGCCGCCCTCGGCCACCCGGCGAAGCGCGTCGAGGAACTCCGCCACGTCGGCCACCCTGTCCTTGAGCAGGTATCCGACGCGGTGCGGCCGGCCGGAGATCAGCTCGGTCGCGTATTGTTCCTCCACCCACTGCGACAGGACGAGCACGCCGGTGTCCGGCCACTGGTCCCGGATCACGAGCGCGGCGCGCAGCCCCTCGTCGGTGAACGTCGGCGGCATTCTGACGTCGATGACGCACACGTCCGGGGTGCACGACGCCACGGCGCGCAGGAACGCCACGGCGTCGGTCTCGGCGGCGACAACCTCATGGCCTGCCTCCGCCAGCAGGCGGGTCAGCCCCTCGCGCAGCAGGACCGAGTCCTCCGCGATCGCTATCCGCAGGCCCGCCGGCGGGGTTCGGGGGGTCAGCATGGCAGCTCCGCCGCGATGATCGTCGGCCCGCCGTACGGAGACTCCACGGTCAGCCGGCCGTCGACGCCGCTCACCCGGTCGGCGAGGCCGGACAGGCCCGCGCCGTGCGGGTCGGCGCCGCCGATTCCGTCGTCGCTGATCATGACGGTAAGCACACCGGGATAGCCGTGCCCCTCGACGACGACCTTCGCCTGGCTGGCCCTGGAGTGCTTCGTGACGTTCGTGAGCGCCTCGGCGACGACGAAGTACGCGACGGCCTCCACCGCGGGCTTTGGCCGGACCGGGATCTCGACCTGCATCTCGACCGGCACCGGGCTGCGCGCGGCCAGGCCGGACAGCGCGGCGTCCAGGCCGCGGTCGGTCAGGACGGGCGGGTGCACTCCCCGGACCAGGTCCCGCAGCTCGGTCAGCGCGGCCTTGGCCTGCGCGTGAGCCTGGTCGACCAGGACCCTGGCCGCGTTGACGTCGTCGCTGAACTTCGCCTTGGCGCGGCCCAGCTCCATGGCGAGCGCGACCAGCCGCTGCTGCGCGCCATCGTGCAGGTCGCGCTCGATCCTCCTTCGCTCGGCCTCGGCCGCGTCCACCACCCGCTCACGGCTGAGCTCAAGCTGGGCGATCCGGGCGGCCAGGCTGCTTGGCGGCCCGAGCAGGCGCCGGGCCAGCGCGGCGTCCGCGGCCGCGAGGCCCCGGGTCACCTGCGGTGCGGCCAGCAGCACCAGCAGGCCGGCCATGGCCGCGAGCACGGCCTTCGGTTCGTGCAGCGTTCGGCCGTCTACATGGGCGCCGCCGCCTGGCAGCGACCAGTCATACAGCGGCAGCGTGACCATCACCAGGCCCACGGCCCACAGGCACAGGCTGACGAACGCGGCCGCCGCGCTGAGCGGCCCCCGGATCAGGGCGTAGAGCACCTCGCGCCAGGTAGCGCGCTCGCCGAGCTTCGCCAGGCGCGGCAGCAGCCTCATCCGGTACCCGCTGCGCGAACCGTCCGGCCAGGCCGGGATCTGCTCGCCGAGCGTGACCGCGAACCTCGCCCGCTCGGTCCGGGCGAACCAGTCGGTGACCCGCAGCGTGGCGCCCATGATCGGCATGCCGATCATCGCGATCGGCATGCCGAGCACGCCGGCCACCATCCCGGGCACGACGATCCAGAGGATGGCCGCGCCGAGGCACACGCCGACGAAGTGGTGGATGAAGGCGAGCCAGGTGCGCGGCGACACCAGGTCGCGAACGAGGTACATGCCAGTGACGCTAGGCCGTGCCGCCGGTACGCGCCATCATTCGGTCCCCCCGATGCGTGGTTAGGCTAGCCCTACCGGCGCTGCGGCATCGCAGTAGGCGCCGACCGCCATCCTGCCGCCCGCGCCGAGCTCGGGTCTGAGGGTTTGTTCCCGGTTACTGTCGCTATGGCACCGGAAATCACAATCAGAGTCGCGGGCCCCGATGCTGGTGGTTGATTCTCTGGCTTGTGAGACCGGGTGACGGCGGAGGCCGGCGTGCGCGGAGGTTTCGGGAGGGTGCGCCGGGAGGAGGGTCAGGGGCTGGGGTGTTCTTCGGGGAGGGTGCGCGGGAGGCCGAACCTTGGCAGGACGCTGTTGTCGGCGAAACGGTCGATGGCGGTGATGCGGCCGCCGTCGACGGTGAGGACGACCAGCCCGCACGCGTGGTCGATTCCGGCGGCCGGATCCCGGAGGTAACAGCCGAAGGCGGGCTGGCCGTTCGCCCTGGTCGCGACCAAGCGGTAGCTGGGCATGCCGCCGGGGAAGGCGACGACCGCGAGGAAGTGCCTGGCGGCCTTCCTGCCCTGGTACTCCAGGGGGATGGGGCGCATGCGCAGCCACGCGTCCGGGGTGAGCAGCGCGGTGACGCCGGCCACGTCGCCGCGCGCGAACGCGCAGGTGAAGCGCGAAATCACCGTCTCCTCGTCCGGCGCCGTCCGCGGCAGCACCCCGCCGGCCACCGACCTGGCATGCGGCAGGAGGTCATCCAGTTCGGCCTCGTCGCAGTCAAGGATCCCGGCTATCTCGGCCGCGCCGAAGTCCAGGACGTCGCTCAGTATGAGGGCTGCCCGTTCCCGTGGCGGGAGACTTTGCAGCGCGGTGATGAAGGCGAGGGACATGGACGCCGACCCGGGTCCGGGCGGCGGGCCCGGGTAGGGCTCAAGCCAAGCCCACGCGCTAGGGTCGGCGTGCCGCCGCACGGGCTGGCGAGCGAGCCAGTTCGCGGGCATCAGTCGCCGCCACCACCGGTCGCGCATGCCGGCTCACCTCCCCTCCGCGAGTACAGACTCCGGAAGAGAGCGAAAGTGAGCGGTCAGAGCGAGTACAGAACCGCGATGGGGCGGCGGACGGTTAGCCAGGTCATCAGCGGACGTCGGGTGACCACGTGGCGGCCGGAGCGGCGGACTCGGCTGAATCGCCCTCGAGGGCCGCGGCCAGCCGGGTCAGCAGCGTCCTGATCGTGGCCGCCGCCACGGTGCGCATGACCAGCCGGTCCAGTTCGGCACCGAGCGCGCCGAGCGGCGGCCGGTAGGACGCGGTCAGCGTTACCCGGGCGGCGTCGCCGTCCGCGTCCAGCCGGATGTCGGCGTCCAGCGCCGGGAACAGCCGGCCGGTGGCGCCGATCGCTTCCCAGCGCAGGCCGAGAGTCGTCGTCCCGTCGTGGCAGTTGGGCTGGGTGAACCGGACCCGAACCAGCCGGGAGGCGGCCGACACCGCGTCGGCCGGACCGACCCGCATGAGGTACTCCACGCCGCCCGCGTAGACGGCCCTGGATAGCGTCCCTGGCCACCCGCTGGCAGGAACCCGGGCCAGTCGTTCGGCCGCGATGCTGTAGCTGACGGTCAGGGCTCGCTCGTCTGAGACGAACATGCCACTAGCGAAGGCGGAATCGTCTCTTCTGGTAAGTGACCTAGGTCCCGGCAGTGCCGCGATGTCAGGCGGAGCCGTCCGGCGGCGCGCCGTCGGATCGACGGTCGTCGCCGGTGAACACGTGGTCGCGGATCTCCCGGATCAGGGTGTCGAGCTGCTGGAGGGCGGTGTCGATCCGCCGCATGGCCTCGTCGTGCGGCAGGCCAGCCGCGTCCTGCAGGCTGAGGCCGACACGGAAGAGGCTGCTCACAACGAGGCCGAGGAATTCCGTGTTGCCGGGCTGAGGCTTGGCGGCAACGGCGCGGGCGAGATCTGCCAGGTCCGGTCGCGGCGGGACGCGGGTGATGTCACGGATCGTGGCCATAATGAGGCGGCCGGTCGCGGTCGGCACCGGGGTGAGGCTGATCGCGACAGGGAACGTCGTCCCGTCCTTGCGCAGGCCCACCAGCCGCCCTCTGCCGACCATCGGCCGGGCGGTGGGTTCCCGCACGTATTCCGCGCGCTCGCTGACGTGCGCTGCCCGCAGGGCGGCGGGAAGCAGGGTCTCGACCGGCTGGCCGATCAGCTCGCCGCGGGTGTAGCCGAACATGTCTTCGGCGCGCCGGTTGACGAGCGCGAGGCTCCCGTCGTCGGCCGCCAGCATTATCCCGTCGGCCAGCGCGTCGACCAGGCTCCACAGCACGGCGGGCGTAATGCCCGCGGCGAGCGGCTGGCCACCGCCGGCTGGCATCGCCTCCTCCGGCTTGGCCGGGATAGCGGACTCCGGCGGCCGCGCCGCGAGGGCCGCCTCCAGGGAGGGGTAGATGGACACCAGCCTGTCGAGCCCGCTCGCGGACAGGACTCGCCTGACGAGCGCGGAAACAACCACCACCCGCAGCTGCGCGCCGCTCACCGACGCGCGGTGATAGGCACGCACCAAGGCGTCGGCTCCCCCGTGATCACAGGAGACCGTCGTCGTCATGTCCGCGATCAGTACGGCGGCACCCCGGTTGATGAGCGCCAGCAGCTGCTCGCGCAGCATATCCGTGTTCGAGGCGTTGATATGCTCAGGCAGTGCCACCACCGCCTGCTTCCCTGACCACCGCACAGGGAGATCACTAGCCACTGCCGCAACTTATCGCGGCGCGGATCGCCGCGCTAGCCGACAAGTCGCTCCCCCACCGGGCCGAGGATCAGCATGGGGAAGTAGATAAGGCCGCCGACGATCACGATGACCCCCACCAGGAAGCCGGCGAACGTGAGGCCCGCGGTGTCCAGGGTGGCGCGGGTGCGCGCGTGCACCCGGGCGCCGGCCAGCGACCCGGCGATGGCGAGGGCGAGCACGATCGGGCCGAACCTCCCGATGAGCATCGTGACGCCCAGCGTGATGTCGTACCACGGGGTGTTGGCGGCCAGCCCGGCGAAGGCCGACCCGTTGTTCTGCGCGACGGACGCGTACGCGTAGGTGACCTCGGTCAGGCCGTGCAGCCCGGGGTTCAGGATCGAACTGGTCCCGGCGTGCAGCACCAGGGACATCGAGCCGAAGACCAGCACCACGATCGGGATCGTCAGCACGTACGCCACGACGAGCTTCATCTGGGAGCTGCGAATCTTCTTGCCGAGGAACTCCGGGGTGCGGCCGACCATGAGCCCGGCGACGAAGACCGAGAGCAGCGCGAGGACGAGGATGCCGTACAGGCCGCCGCCGTCGCCGCCGGGGCTGATCTCGCCGAGCAGGATGGCGACGAACGCCGCGGCCCCGCCTACCGGGGTGTAGCTGTCCAGGGCCGAGTCGGTGGCGCCCGCCGTGGTGCCCATGGTCCCGACGGTCATCAGCGCGGACCCGGACGGGCCGAACCGGGTCTCCTTGCCCTCCATGTTGCCGCCCGGATTGGTGCTGCTCGCGATCTGCGAGACGGAGGAGGGCAGGAGGTGGTTGCCGTGGAGTTCGGCCTGCATGGCGATCATCGTGTGCGCCAGGAAGATCAGCGCCATCACGGCGACGATCGCATGAGCCTGCTTCCGCCGGCCGATCAGGCGGCCGAACATGAGGACGATCGCGAACGGCAGCACGATGACCAGCAGCAGGTCGAAGATGTTCGTGAAGCCGGTGGGGTTCTCGAACGGGTGCGCGCCGCCGACGCCGTACATGCTGCCGCCGTTGGTGCCGAGCAGCTTGATGACCTCCATCGAGGCGACCGGGCCGCCGGGGATCTGCTGGGTGCCCCCGGCCAGCGCCGAAGCCGTGCGGAAGCCGGTGAAGTTCTGCACCACGCCCTGGCTCACCAGGACGAGCGCGCCGAGGACCGACAGCGGGACGAACACGCGGACCAGCGACCGGGTGAGGTCCGCCCAGAAGTTGCCGATCCGGCGCGACGACCCCGCGATGCCGCGGACCACGGCCAGCGCCACGGCCAGGCCGACGGCGGCCGCGGTGAACTGGGCCACCACGAGCCCGGCCATGTCCGCGAGGTAGCTCGCCTGCGTCTCGCCCTCGTAGGCTTGCCAGTTGGTGCCGGTGATGAAGCTGATCGCGGTGTTGAACGCGAGCTCCGGGGACATGCCCGGGGCCTGTGCCGGGTTCAGCGGCAGCACACCCTGCAGGCGCAGGATCAGGTACAGCAAGAGGCTGGAAAACAGCCCGAAGACCAGCACGGCGATCGCGTACACCTGCCAGGTCATGGAGCTGTCCGGGTCCACCCGCAGCACCCGGTACACCGCGCGCTCGACCGGGCGGAAGATCCGGTCGCCCGGCGCGGCGCCGCCGCGGAAGATTGCCGCGAGGTACCGGCCGAGCAGCGGGGCGAGGATCGCCGTGACGGCGCAGACGAAGAGGAGCTGTTCCCAGCCGAGGGTGTTCATCGCTGGCCGTCCAGGGCGAGGTTGAGTTGCAGGACGTTGACTACGGGCTCGCTGAGGAAGCCCCATTCTGAGCCAGTCGTGTACTGGTGGACGAAGGCCACGACCTCGGCCGTCGTCATGTGGCGGGCGCGCGCGACGCGGGGGGCCTGGTCGAGGGCGTTGGCCACCGAGATGTCGGGGTCAAGGCCGGAGGCCGAGGCAGTCACCGCGTCGACCGGCACGGCCGCCGTCGGAGGAAGGTCGTTGAACTGGCGATAGGCCAGGGTCCGTTCGGGAATGGTGGCAGGGTCGCATTGGTACGTGCCCGCGGCTGTTTTCGCGTACCTCAGCCCGCGCACCGGGGTTGTCATCGGATTTCCCGCCGTGTCCAGGGGAACGCAGGCCGGGTCGGCGGGTGTCGCGAACGGGTTGGCGGCCGACGGCTGGCCGTCGAGGCCGACCGTGTTCACCCCCGCGACGAACCCAATCAGCAGCGGGTTGGAGGGGCCGAGGTTGGACGCGCCGGACGAGGCGCCGTCGTACCCGCTGCCGGCGACGGACGGGCGCGGCTGGAAGTACCGGGGCAGCGGGTTGCCCTTGCTGTCGGTGAAGTTCTGCCCGAGCAGCGCGGAGCCGGTGAGCTTGCCGTGGGTGTAGATGAGTGAGCCGTTGGCCTGGTGGCGGAAGAACAGCTGCGAGATTCCCGTGACGACCAGCGGGTACCCGAAGCCGAGCACCAGCGTCACGACCGCGAGCATGGCGATGCTGGCGGTGGCTTGTCGTGCGGCGCGCATGTCAGTGCAGTCCCATCGCGGTCAGGAGCAGGTCGATGAGCTTGATGAAGATGAACGGGGCGATGATCCCGCCGACGCCGTAGATGAGCGTGTTGCGGCGCAGGATCGCCGCGCCGTCGCGCGGCTTGAACTTCACCCCGCGCAGCGCCAGCGGGATCAGCGCCGGGATGATGAGCGCGTTGTAGATGACCGCCGACAAGATCGCGGTGTGCGGGTTGTCCAGGCGCATGACGTTGAGCACCCGCAGCGCCGGGTAGACGACGAACATCGCGGGGATGATCGCGAAGTACTTCGCCACGTCGTTGGCGATGGAGAACGTGGTCAGCGAGCCGCGGGTGATCAGCAGCTGCTTGGCGACCTCGACGACCTCGATCAGCTTGGTCGGGTTGGAGTCGAGGTCGACCATGTTGCCGGCCTCCTTGGCGGCCTGCGTCCCGGTGTTCATCGCCAGGCCGACGTCGGCCTGCGCGAGCGCGGGCGCGTCGTTCGTGCCGTCGCCGGTCATCGCGACCATATGGCCGCCGCGCTGCTCGCGGCGGATCAGCGCCAGCTTGTCCTCCGGGGTCGCCTCGGCCAGGAAGTCGTCCACGCCCGCCTCGGCGGCGATCGCCGTGGCGGTGAGCGGGTTGTCGCCGGTGATCATCACGGTGCGGATGCCCATGTCGCGCAGCTGCGCGAACCGCTCGAGCATGCCCTGCTTGACCGTGTCCTTCAGGTAGATGACCCCGAGGACCTTCGCGCCGTCGGCCACCACCAGGGGTGTGCCGCCATTTCTGGCGATGTGCTCGACCACGGGCGCGAGGTCGGCGGGGACCACTCCCCCGTTCTCGGTGACCCATGCCCTGACCGAGTCGGCGGCGCCCTTGCGGATCCTGCGGTCGGGCAGGCCGTCCGGTCCCGGCAGGTCGACGCCGCTCATCCGTGTCTGCGCGGAGAACGGGACGAGCTCGGCGTTCGTGAGTTCGGGGGCCACCACCGGGAAGTGCGCCTCGGCGAAGTCGACGATCGAGCGGCCCTCCGGGGTCTCGTCGGCCGTCGACGACAGGAGCGCGGCCTCGGCGAGCTTGGTCTCGGTGACCCCGCGGACGGGGATGAACTCCGACGCCATGCGGTTGCCGTAGGTGATCGTGCCGGTCTTGTCCAGCAGCAGTGTCGAGCAGTCCCCGGCGGCCTCGACGGCGCGGCCGGACATCGCCAGGACGTTCCGCTGCACCATGCGGTCCATGCCGGCGATGCCGATCGCGGACAGCAGGCCGCCGATCGTGGTCGGCGCCAGGCAGACGAACAGCGCGACGAGCACGGCCGTGGACTGGATGGCGTGGTCGTAGATCGCCATCGGCTGCAGTGTCACGACGGCGACCAGCAGGATCAGGGTCAGGCCACTGATAAGGATGTCGAGGGCGATCTCGTTCGGGGTTTTCTGCCTGGACGCGCCCTCGACGAGGGCGATCATGCGGTCGAGGAACGTCTCGCCGGGGCTGGAGGTGATCTCGACCGTTATGCGGTCGGAGAGGACGACCGTGCCGCCGGTCACCGCGGAACGGTCGCCGCCGGACTCGCGGACCACGGGGGCGGATTCGCCGGTGATCGCCGACTCGTCCACGACGGCGATGCCCTCGATGACGTCGCCGTCGCCGGGGATGGTCTGGTTGGCGGTGACTACGCAGCGGTCGCCGACCTTGAGCTGGGTGGACGGGACGTCCTCGAGCGTGCCGTCCGGCCGCAGACGGTGCGCGACCGTGTCCTTGCGGCTCTTGCGCAGGGCGTCGGCCTGTGCCCTGCCCCTGCCTTCGGCCACCGCCTCGGCGAAGTTGGCGAACAGCACCGTGGCCCACAGCCAGAGGGTGACCAGGCCGACGAACAGGTCGGGCAGGCCGATGAACTCGATCGTCGTGATCACTGAGCCGATCTCGACGACGAACATGACCGGGATGTGGATCATGACGCGGGGGTCGAGTTTGATGAACGCCTGACCGGCCGCCCTGCGGAGGATCCTTGGCTCGAAGAGAGCGGCGGCCGGGCGGGTGCGGACCTTGGGCGGCCTGGTCTGGTCAGGTGTCGCCGGGAGCGCCGAGGTCGTCATCGCGGCCTGCCCCACGAGTCGCTGGTTCCGGCCGCCTCAGTGTCAGGCGGCTCGTCGGCGAGCCCGCCGGGGTCGGCGTCGCGGTCGATCATCCGGCCAAGCACCCGGACCAGCCCGATCGCCAGGACGAAGAACGCCACCAGGATGGCGCACAGGAGGACGTCGCTCATCGTGTGCTCGCCTCAGAACCATTCCGGCTTGAACATCGCGATGCCGAGGTAGACGAACGTGACCACGGAGACGGCGAGAAGGATGCCCTGCACGACGGTCATAACCACTCAGCTCCCTGAGCAGGGGAAACGTTGCGGTTATGAAGCTACGCCGGGAGCGGGGAGCCGCCGCAGATGCTAACAAACTCTAAGCGACTTTGGGCTGACTCTAAGCGACATGCTGTCGGCCGGCGGGTGGAGCTGGGTGAGGCGGGGGGAGGCGCCCGCTTCCGTTCCGGATAATCGGGGGCAGCTAGCGGGGCGGCGGGACAGCGGCGCTACTGGCCGCGGCGGTAGGAGCGGGCCATCGGCCAGTGGGGGTCATCGAGCACGGATTCGGCGTCGAACTGGCCGAGGCTCTGGATCAGCTTGGCCACCAGACCGGTCCACCCCGTCTGGTGCGAGGCACCGAGGCCGGCCCCGTTGTCGCCGTGAAAATACTCGTAGAACAAGATGAGGTCCCGCCAGTGCGGGTCTTCCTGGAATAGCTTCGTCCCGCCGTACACGGGACGGCGTCCGTCGCTGTCGGGCAGGAATATGGTGGCGAGGCGACGGGACAGCTCCTGGGCCACTTCGTATAGCGTCATCATCGTCCCGGAGCCGGTCGGGCATTCGACCTTCACACTGTTGCCGTAGTACCGGTAATGCGTGATCAGCGCCCGGATCAGCAGCAGGTTGATCGGGAACCAGACTGGTCCGCGCCAGTTGGAGTTGCCGCCGAACATTCCGCTGGTCGACTCGGCGGGCTCGTATTGCACCCGGTGCTCGACGCCGTGGACGGTGAAGACATAAGGGTGGTCAAGGTGCCAGCGCGAGATCGACCGGATGCCGTGCGGGCCTAGGAAGCGCTCCTCATCGAGCATGCGGGCCAGTATGCGCCGCAGCTTGTCCTCGTTCACCAGGGACAGCAGGCGGCGACCGCGCACGCCGGGTACGAGCGGGTCCGCGATATTGACCAGCAGGTCCCGGTTGCGCTCCAGGAAGGCACCTGCCTGCGCGGCGACCTGCGGATAGCGTTCGATGAGCTCCGGCTCGATGATAGTCGCCGCGCAGATAGGCAGCAGGCCCACCAGGGAACGCACCTTGAGCCGGGTACCGGTGCCGTCAGGGAGGCGCAGCACGTCGTAGAAGAAGCCGTCCTCCTCGTCCCACATCTCGTCGGGGCTATCACCCATCGGGTCCATGGCGGCGGCGATCCAGAAGAAGCGCTCGACGAACTTGAGCACGAAACCCTCATAGCTGTCGTCGTACTCCAGGAGATCCAGGGCGAGCTCGAGCATGTTCTGGCTGTACAACGCCATCCACGCGGTGCCGTCCGCCTGCTCTAGGCTCCCGCCGGTGGGCAGCGCGGCGCTGCGGTCGAACACGCCGATGTTGTCGAGGCCGAGGAACCCGCCCTCGTACACATTGTGCCCCGTAGGATCCTTGCGGTTCACCCACCAGGTGAAGTTCAGCAGCAGCCTGGCGAAGCTCTTCCGCAGGAACGGAACGTCCACATCGCCCAGATCGGCCCTCAGGTTCTGCAGGAAGAGGGTCGCGAAGGCGTGCACCGGCGGGTTCACGTCACCGAAATTCCACTCGTAGGCAGGCATCTGGCCAGTCGGGTGGAGGTAATCCTGGGTGAGCATCAGGTCGATCTGGTTCTCCGCGAAGTCCGGATCGACCATGGCGAGCGGAATGCAATGGAACGCGAGGTCCCAGGCCGCGTACCACGGGTACTCCCATTTGTCGGGCATGGAGACCACGTCGTGGTTGAACATGTGGAACCACGACTCGTTGCGGGTGCCCCGCCGGGACGGCATCCGCAGCGGGTGGAAGTTGCGCTCGCGCAGCCACCGGTCGACGTCGAAGTAGTAGCACTGCTTGGACCAGAGCATGCCCGCCAGCGCCTGCCGCATGACGTTCGCGGCGTCCGCGGAGACGCTTGGCGGTGTGATGGCTTCGTAGAACTCGTCCGCCTCGGCGCGGCGGCGGGCGATCAGGTCGCCGGCTCCCTGGAACGGGTCTTGCAGCGACTGCGGCGTGAGACGGACCAGTGTGGTGGCCTGTCCGTTGGCGGGCACCCGGAGCCTGACGTGGGCGGCCGCCTTGGTTCCCTCGGCTCTTGGGTTCACGGTATCCGCGCCGTGGATGATGTGGTCGCCGATGCCGTCCTTGGGGTAGGGCGTGATCGGTGCCGTGCTGAACACCCGGGGCGTGTTGGTCTCGTTCTCGCAGAACAGCAGGGCGGCCTCGGGGCCGGCGTAGAGATAGTAGGTGCCGAGGTGGTGGTCGTCGGCGCGTATCACGTGGTGGGACGCCTCGGTTCCGGCGCGGGCGAGGCGGGGCTTGCCCGCGCGTTGTTCGATTCCCCAGGACCAGGTGTTGCGGAACCACAGGGTGGGCAGCACGTGGATCGGGGCATCGCGGTCGGAGCGGTTGTGCACGGTGACGCGGCAGAGAATGTCTTCCGGGCCGGCCTTCGCGTACTCGATCTCGACGTCGAAGTAGTTCCCGTCGTCGAAGACGCCCGTATCCAGCAGCTCGTACTCGAATTGGTAGCGCGAACGGTCTCTGTTGGTCGCGACGAGGTCGTTGTACGGGAACTCTTCGTGCGGGTACTTGTAGAGATAGCGCTGGTAGCTGTGGGTCGGGACGTTATCGACGTAGAAGTAGTACTCCTTGACGTCCTCGCCGTGGTTGCCCTCGACGTTCGTCAGGCCGAACAGGCGCTCCTTCAGGATCGGGTCCCGCTCATTCCACAGCGCGATAGCCAGGCACAGGCGCTGCTTGTCGTCGCTGATCCCGGCGATGCCGTCCTCGCCCCACCGGTACGCGCGCGACCGCGCCTGGTCGTGGGTGAAGTACGACCAGGCGTCTCCCCCGTCGCTGTAGTCCTCGCGGACCGTGCCCCACTGGCGCTCGCTCAGGTAAGGCCCCCAGACGCGCCAGGGCACGCCTTCCCGCGCCTCCGCTAGTCGCTGCTCCTCGGCGTTCCCGCCGTTGTTCCCGCCGTTGTTCATGCCGCCCACTTGGACATGCTGTGATTATCACATGAGGTGTCATCGAGGCGACAGTAGGTAGCGCATCCGAAGACGTGTTCGGTGGGCGCTGACATGACGGGGGCTTGTCCGCTAAACTATGCACATGACAGCAGGGAGCGCGCCGGTCGCCAGGCCGCAGCGGGGACGGGCAGGCCGTCCCCCGGTGGTTGCCGCGTCCCTGTCCGGGCTGCAGGGCCCGGCGGCTGGCGTGATCGAGCTGCCGCGGCGCCTGTTCTGGTCCGCGCCGGACCACACGTTCGACCTCAGCCAGCGGCATGACGCCCTCGCCGCCTACGAGTCCGTGCTCATCGAGGCGCGCACTCCGGCGGACCTGGCCGAGTTCCTCAGCGGCGAGCTGCTCGCGACGCTCTGGGGCGATCTGCACCTCCCGGATCGCGTGCGGCAGGCCTGGGAGGACGCGCACCCGGCGCTGCGCGCCGCGGCGCACCCAGCCGCGGCCTGATGCCCATCCGGCCACTGCACCGCCGCGTGGCCCGCATCGCGCTGAACGCGGCCCGGGCATACGGGGTCGCGCTCGCCGGCGGCAACGCCCTCCAGGCCCACGGCGTGATCGACCGGTACACCGAGGACGTCGACCTGTTCACCGATCAGGAGACCAGCTTCCGCGACGCGGTGGCGGCCGTGGAGGCGGCGCTGCGGGGCGCGGGCTTCACCCCCGAACCGCTCGACAGCGTGGCCGGCCTGTGGGATGAGGCAGGGCTCGCCGAGTGGGAGGTCACCGGCGCCGAGGGGACGACGACGCTGCAGCTGGCGTTCTTCGAGCGGCTCCGCGAACCCGTGCAGGTCCGCGACCTCGGACCAGTGCTCTCCCTCGAGGACGTCATCGCCGGCAAGGCGGCCGCTCTCGCCGGGCGGGCGATGATCCGGGACTACCTGGACGTCGCCGCGATCCTCCAGTCGCACACCGCCGGCGAGGTCATCGCGCTGGGCATGCGGTCCGATCCGGGCCTAGAGGAAGCGGACTTCGCGTCCGCGGGTCAGCGGCTTGACGAGCTCGACGACCTCGCGTTCGCCCGGTACGGGGCCGACGCGGCGTGGATTCGCCGACAGTTCGCCGCATGGCCGCGCAGCGCGCCGCCGCGCAGGCTCTCGTTACCCGCGCTGTCTCTCCGGTCAGGTCAGAACGCCGGCTCGCGCTCGATCGGGCAGGTCATGCAGTGCGAGCCGCCGCGGCCGCGGCCCAGCTCGAACCCCTCGACGGTGATCACCTCGATGCCGGCCTTGCGCAGCGCGGTGTTGGTGCCGGTGTTGCGCTCGTAGGCGATGACCACGCCGGGCTCGAGCGCGAGGACGTTGTTGCCGTCGTCCCACTGCTCCCGCTCGGCCTCGAACGCGTCGCCGCCGGTCTCGATGATCCGCATGCGCTCCACGCCCAGGGCCCTGGCCATCAGCTCAGGCAGCGGGCGGCGCTGTTCCTCGGTCACCAGTTGGTCAGCGGACTCGCCCGGGCGGATGGACCAGGTACGCGCGCCGCTGATCACCTGAGGGAATATGGTGACCAGGTTGCGGTCGCACATCGTGATGACCGTGTCCAGGTGCATGTAGCTGCGGGATTTCGGCAGGTGCACCGCGAGCACCTGCTTCGCCGAGCCGACGCGGAACAGCGAGCGGGCGATCCACAGCACCGCCTGCGGCGTGGTGCGCTCGCCCATCCCGATCATCACCGTCCCGTTGCCGATCGGCTGCACGTCGCCGCCCTCCACATGGCAGCGACCCCAGTTCTCATCCGATCCGCCCAGCCAGATGAGGAACTTCTCGGTGGTGAACATGGGGTGGAACTGGTAGATGACCTCCATGATCATCGTCTCGGGCTTGCGGGCCGGCTTGGTCATCGGGTTGAGCGTGACACCGTCGAAGATCCAGCACGAGGGATCCCGCTGGAACAGGAAGTTCGGCAGCGGCGGCAGGAGGATGCCGGTGAGGTCGGTCGGCTCCCACATGAGTCCCAGGTTCCGGGTTGTATCGGATGTGGTGATCCCGCCGATCAGGAACTCGGCCACCAAGTCCGGCTCCGCTGTCTCGACCCACTCGCGGGCCCGGGGCGCCGCCGTGACGCCAACTTCCCGCTCGGAAAGGATGTGCCCGCAAACCCAGTCCCGGGCCTCCGGCGTGCCTAGCGCCTCGGCCAGCAGTCGCTCGGCCTCGAATACCTCTACCCCGCGCTCGCGCATCACCTCGCAGAACATGTCGTGCTCGGCCTTGGCGCGCGGCACCCACAGCACGTCGTCGAACAGCAGTTCCGCCGCGTTCGACGGTGTGAGGCGAGTGTGCTCAAGGCCCGGCCGGTGGACCAGGACCTTGCGCAGCCTGCCCACCTCCGAATGCACTCCGAACGGCATGATGGTCACCCCCATAACCTGGCCGCTGTTTGCCTTGCTCCTGCTTCGCAGCTTGCACAAGCGGCGCAAGAACAGCTAGAGCCGTATGGCGGGCTGAGCCGGGACATTCGGCTTATGTCCGCGTACACGGCGGGTCTTACAGTCGCCTCGGGAAGGAATGTGGGCGTGCCTGGGATGCCGCCCGTTAACCTGAGACGATGCCGGATTCTCGGGGCAGCCGCTGGCGCGGGCGGCTGCGGGGCCTGCCCGTGCTGCGCGGGCTGCTGCCCGTTGAACGGTCCCGGATCTGGCCTGATGCGCTCGCCGGCGTCACGCTGGCCGCGCTCGGCGTGCCCGAAGTCCTCGGCTACGCCAAGATCGCCGGAATGCCGCTGGTCACCGGCCTGTACACGATGCTGCTCCCGATGGCGGTGTTCGCCGTCCTTGGCTCCTCCCGCCACCTCGTCGTCGCCGCGGACTCGGCCACCGCGGCCATCCTCGCCGCGACGCTGACCGGGATGGCCGCGGCGGGCTCGGAGCGCTACGTGCGGCTGGCCGGGCTCGCGGCGCTGCTCACCGGGGGAATGCTGCTGCTGGCGCGGCTGATCGGGCTGAGCTTCCTGGCGAACTTCCTGTCCCGCACCGTGCTGACCGGGTTCCTGACCGGCGTCGGGATCCAGGTGGCGGTGGGACAGCTCCCCGATATGTTCGGCGTCACGGTTCCCGGGCAGCAGACCGTGCCCAGGCTGGTGAACACCGTGCGCGCGCTCCCGCACGTCCACGGCGCGGACGTGGCGGTCTCGGTCGGCGTCATCGTGATCGTGCTCGCGATCCGGCGGATCACCCGCCGGATTCCCGGACCGCTGATCGCGGTGATCATCGCGATCGGCGTGAGCCGGGCACTCGATCTCGCCAGCCACGGCGTGGCCGTCGTGGGGCCTGTCCCCCGCGGCCTGCCGACCCTCGGGCTGCCAGCCCTCGGGCGAGCGGACACCACGGCGCTGCTTGGCACCGCCGTGTCCATGTTCGTGGTCATCCTGGCGCAGAGCGCGGCGACCTCGCGGGCCTACGCCATGAAGTACTCCGAGCCGCTCAGCATTGCCGACGACCTGACCGGCCTGGGCGCGGCCAACGTCGCGGCCGCGTTCTCCGGCACGTTCGTGGTCAACGGCAGCCCCACGAAGGCGCAGATGGTGGACAGCGCGGGCGGCCGGAGCCAGCTGTCCCAGCTCGCCGCCTCTTCGGTGGTCTTGGTCACGGTCCTGCTGCTCACCGGGCCGCTCGCCTATCTGCCCACGGCCGCCCTGGCCGCGGTGGTCTTCCTGATCGCGGCCCAGCTGGTCGACGTGAAGGAGATGCGGCACATCCTCGCCCTGCGGAAGGAAGAGTTCGCCGTGGCGCTGCTCACCACGGCGGCGGTGGTGGCGCTTGGCGTCGAGGACGGCATCGTGCTGGCCATCATCGCCTCGGTCGTGGACCACCTGCGGCACAGCTACAGCCCGCTCAACCACGTGCTCGTGAGGTCGCGGGCCGGGCACTGGCAGCCGGTGCCGCTCACGCCGGGCGCGCGCACCGAAGACGGGATCGTGATCTACCGGTTCGGCACGAGCCTCTACTACGCGAACGCGGCGCGGCTGCTGGCCGACCTGCAGGCGCTGACCGGCCACGGCGGTCCGCTGGAATGGCTGGTGTTCGACTGCGCGGCCATCGCGGACATCGACTACACCGCGTCCACGATCCTGGCCAAGGTCGTGGAGCTCGCCAAGGAGCGGCACGTGCGCTTCGTGCTCAGCAGCGTCCTGCCCGCGGTGCGCCATGAACTGGATAGCTACGGCATCAGCAAGGCCCTGGACCCTGGCGCCTGCTATGAGACTCCCGGCGAGGCGATCGAGGCCTATCACGCTTACCGCGCCGCGAAAGCGGCCCCGGGCTCTTAGCATGGCTTAGCATGCTGGCCGTCAGCTGGGACACCATCAGGCTGTTCCCGCATGTCCTCGCGGCGACCGTCTGGGTGGGCGGGCAGCTCACGCTGGCCGCCCTGGTCCCGGCGCTGCGGCGCCTCGGGGCCGAGGTTCCCCGGGCGGCCGCCCGGCGCTTCAACCAGGTCGCCTGGCCGGCGTTCGCCGTCCTCATCCTCACCGGGGTCTGGAACGTGATCGCCGTGCGCTCGCAGATCACCGGAAGTTACGAGACCACGCTCGTGGTGAAGCTCGTCGTCGTCGCCGTCTCCGGGGTCACGGCAGCATTGCATGCCCGCTCGCGCAACCGAACGGCGCTGGCCGTATTCGGGCGCTCACCGGTCTGAGCGCACTGGCGGCGCTGTTTCTCGGCATCCTGCTGGCCGGCTGAGCGCCCCGCCCGGGTTCTCCCGGGCCTGGTTCTCCCCGGCCGGGACCGGGTAGGGCTGAGTGTGTTCGTGAAGGGAACGCCGATGACCAGTGATCAGCCGTTGCCGGAACGTGTTGAACCTACGGAACCCGATGAGTCATGGAAAGGCGGCGACCCGGCCTGCTGGGCGGGCCTCGTCTGCCAAGAATGCGGAGCGGTGATCAGCGAGGGTCACCAGGCCGGGTGCGCTCAGTCGCCGATCGGTACGTGACCGGGATGGCTCACGGATCAGGAAAGCCCGGCCCGCCGCCCTGGGTGGAACCCGAACTCGCCACGCTCACCCGCGATCGGTTCTCCGATCCGGCCTGGATCTTCGAGCGGAAGCTGGACGGCGAACGTTGCCTCGGGTTCGCCGACTCGTCCGGAGCGCGGCTGATGAGCCGCACCCGCCACGACATCACCACGACCTTCCCCGAAGTCGCCGCGGCCCTGGCCGCCCAGCATCACGGCGACGTGGTGGTGGACGGGGAGATCGTGGCGTTCGACGGGCCGCAGACCCGGTTCGAGCGGCTGCAGCACCGGCTCGGCGTGGCCCACCCGCCCCAAGCGCTGCTGCGCGAGGTGCCGGTGTTCTACTACGTGTTCGACGTGCTGTACGCCGAAGGCCGGGACGTCCGGCCGCTGCCGCTCCTCGAGCGCAAGGAGATCCTCGCCCGGTCGGTAAGCTTCCGCGGCCCGCTGCGGTTCACCGAGCACCGCGAAGGCGACGGCGAGGCTTTCTTCGAGCAGGCCTGCCGCGACGGCTGGGAGGGCCTGATCGCCAAGCGCGCCGACGCCCCCTACCGGGGCGGCCGCGGCCGGGACTGGCTGAAATTCAAGTGCCTCAACGGGCAGGAGTTCGTGATCGGCGGATACACCGACCCGAGCGGTTCACGGGTGGGATTCGGCGCGCTGCTGCTCGGCTACTACAACCCGGGCGACGAACTGGTGTACGCCGGGAAGGTCGGCACTGGGTTCGACACCGCCACGCTGCGCAGCCTGCATGAAAAGCTGGCCGGGCTCGAGCAGGACTCACCGCCGTTCCGCGACGGGCGGCTGCCGCCACGCCGGGGCGTGCACTGGGTGCGGCCCGCGCTGGTCGCCCAGGTCGGGTTCACCGAGTGGACCGATGACGGCGAGCTCCGCCATCCGCGGTTTCAGGGCCTGCGCGACGACAAGGATCCGGCCGAGGTGATCCGGGAGGTGCCGTCATGACCGGGACTGACGAGGTGACCGTCGGCGGCGTCACGGTCCGGCTGTCGCGCCCCGGCAAGCCGCTGTTCCCCGACGACGGGGTTACCAAGGGCGACCTGGTGGAGTACTACCGGTCGATGGCCCCGCGCATCCTGCCCTACCTGCGGGACCGCCCGCTGGTCATGATCCGGTACCCCGACGGCATCGGCGGCCCGGCCATCGTGCAGAAGAACGTGTCCAGGAACTTCCCCGCCTGGATAACCCGGGCCCAGGTGAAGAAGCAGGGCGGAGCCAACTGGCAGGTCGTCTGCGACAAGCCCGCGACCCTCGTCTACCTCGCCAACCAGGCCTGCGTCGAGCTGCACATGTTCCTCAGCCGGCTAGCGGCTCTTGAGGACCCGGATCAGCTCATCTTCGACCTCGATCCGCCGGACGGCGGGCACTTCGGCCTGGCCTCCCGCACCGCGCTGAGCCTGCGCGGCCTGCTCGAGGACGAGCTTGGCCTGGCCGCCTACGTCAAGACCACCGGCGGCAAAGGGCTGCACGTCCACGTTCCGCTCCGGCCTGACGACGACTTCGACGCCGTCCGCGAGTTCGCCCGTCAGGTCGCGGACCTGCTTGCCAGCCGGGACCCGGAGCGGCTGACGACCACGCAGCGCAGAGACGAGCGCGGGGGCCGGCTCTATCTCGACATCATGCGCAACGGGTACGCCCAGATGGCCGTGGCGCCCTACTCGGTGCGCGGCCGTCCCGGTGCGCCGGTCGCCACACCGCTGCACTGGACGGAACTCGAGGACGGGTCGCTCAGCCCGGGGCGGTTCACGATCCGGACCGTCGGGGCGCGGCTGGATGAGGTCAGCGACCCGTGGGCGGGCATGGGCCGACGGCGGCGCGGGCTGGCCACCGCGCGGCGGCGCCTGCGTGCCCTCTCCGGCGGTTCGGCCGGGCCGACTGGCCCGACTGGCCCGACTGGCCCGGCCGGCTCGGCCGGCCCGGCCGGCCCGGCCGACTGAAGGAGGCCGCGCCTACCAGGAGAGAGGAAGCCGGTCGTGGCGGTTTCCCGCTGCGAGTGGCACGGTGCAGATCATGGGCACCAGATCAGGCTCGCCCTGGGAGCACGTCTTCCAGGCGGCCGCCGCGCTCGCCGCTGCCATGGGTGTCGGCCGCTTCGCTTACACCCCGATCCTCCCCCTGATGTATGCGCAGGCTGGGCTGAGCGCCTCGGCTGGGGCGAGCCTGGCCACAGCGAACTACGCCGGCTATCTCGCCGGAGCGCTGGCGGCCATCCTGTTTCCCGCGCTCACACGCTCCCGCGCCGTGCTGCGCGGCGCGCTGATCGTGCTGACGGCTACGCTGGCCGCCATGCCGCTGACCGGCGCGGTGCCGGCGTGGTGGGCACTGCGCCTGCTGGCGGGCGTGGCCAGCGCGCTGGTATTCGTCGTCGCCGTGAGCTCGCTCATCAGCAACCTTCGCGGTCATCCCGCGCACCTGCCCGGCTGGGGATTCGGCGGCGTCGGCGCGGGCATCGCCCTGTCCGGCGTGCTCGTCCTGGTCCTCCGCTCCCTCGGCGACTGGCGGTCCGCGTGGTGGGCGTCGGCCGCCCTCGCGGCCGTCCTCGCCGCCGCGTCCTGGACGCTGCGGCCGCAGGCCGGCCAGGCCCCCGCCCGCGACGCGGCCCGCGATGCGGCCCCGGGCCGCGATGCGGGCGACATCGATGACGCGCCAGGCCGCCCGCGCACCCGTCGCTGGTTCGGCGCGCTGTTCGCCTGCTACACCCTGGAGGGCGTCGGCTACATCATCGCGGGCACCTTCCTGGTGGCCGCGATCGGCCAGAATTCCCCTGGCTGGCTGGGCAGCGGCGCCTGGGTCCTGGTCGGGCTCGCCGCGGTGCCGTCAGCCGCGGTGTGGGCCTGGCTGAGCCGCCGGTGGTCACGGCCGGACGTGCTGCTCGCCGCGCTGGTCGTGCAGGCGGTCGGCATCGCCCTGCCGACCATGGTCGGCGGCGTCGCGGCCGCGCTGGTCTCGGCGGCCCTGTTCGGCGCGACGTTCCTGGGCATTGTCACGATCGCGATGGCCGCGGGGACGCACCTGCGGTTCCCGCGCGCGGTGGCCCTGCTCACCGCGGGATACTCCGTGGGACAGATCGCGGGCCCGCTCGTGGTCACGCCGCTGCTCCGCCACGGGTACCACCAGGCATTGCTGCTGTCCGCCGTCATGATACTGGCCGCCGCCGCGGCGGCGGGCGTCCTGCGGGTCGGCTTTCCGCACGACCTTCCGGCCGCGCGTCCCGCCGATCTCCTCCCGGCCGCGCGCCCCGCGGACCTGCGAAGTTCCTGACGAGGAGGCATCCCATGGCTTCGCCGTTCACCGCCCTCGGGGCGGACATGCCGGTGCTGGCCGCGCCGATGGCCGGTGGTCCGACCACGCCGTGGCTTGTCACCGCGGCGGCCCGGGCCGGGAGCGCCGGCTTCCTCGCCGGCGGGTACAAGACCGTTGACGCGCTCGCCGAACAGATCGCGAAGGTCCGCCGCGACGGCACGTTGTCCGGGGAAAACGTCTTCGGAGTGAACCTCTTCGCACCTAATCCCGTCCCCGTCGATCCGGCGGCCTTCCGCGGCTACGCCCGTGCGGTCGACCGCGAGGCACGGAGCTACGGCATCGACGTGCGGGATGCGGCGATCGTCGAAGACGACGACCGCTGGCGGGACAAGGTCGACCTGCTGCTCGCCGACCCCGTGCCGGCCGTCAGCTTCACGTTCGGCCTGCCCGGTCCGGATGTCATCGCCGCGCTGCGGAAAGCGGGGAGCCTGGTCATCCAGACGGTTACCGCACCCGCGGAGGCTCGCCTGGCGGCGGACGCGGGCGTCGACGCGCTCATCGTGCAGGCCCTGGCCGCGGGCGGGCATTCCGGGACCCTGACCCCGGCGGCGCCCCCGGCACCGGTCCCCCTGCCTGACCTGATCGGCCAGGTGCGGCAGGCGGTGTCCCTGCCGCTCATCGCCGCGGGCGGCATCGCCACGCCATCCGCCGTTCGCGAGGCACTCAGCGCCGGTGCCGCTGCCGTCGCGGTCGGCACCGTCTTGCTCCGCGCGGACGAGGCGGGCACCTCGGCGCCGTACCGGGCCGCGCTCGCCGAACCGGCGCGCGGTAAGACGGTACTGACCCGGGCGTTCACGGGCCGCCCGGCCCGGGGCCTGCGCAACGCGTTCACCGACCGCTACAGCGGCCTGGCGCCGCTCGGCTATCCCGCGCTGCACCATCTGACCAGCCCGATCCGCAGGTCAGCGGCAGCGGCGAACGATCCCGAGCGGATCAGCCTGTGGGCCGGCACCGGCTTCCGCGAGGCGACAGCCGAACCCGTCGCGCGCATCCTAGAACGGCTCGCCTCGTCCCTGTGACTTCGCCTCCGGTGGCAGGTACCGCCTGCCACCCGATCTACCATGGCGAACGTGGAGCTGCGCCAGCTGCGATACTTCGTCACGGTCGCCGAGGAGCTGCACTTCGGCCGGGCCGCCGACCGGCTGCTGATCGCGGGCCCCTCACTGTCCCAGCAGATCAAGGTCCTGGAGCGGGACCTCGGCGTGCGGCTGTTCGACCGCGACCGCCGCTCGGTCGCCCTCACCCCCGTCGGCGCGGCCCTGCTGCCGTACGCCCGCGATCTCCTCGAGCGGGCAGGCGACCTGCGGAACCGGGCCGCGCGGATCGCGGGCTCCGAAGCCGTCAGGCTCGGCTATGTCAACTGGCTGCCAGCGGACTTGGCCGCCCGGACCTCCGAGGCCGCGCGGCTGCACATCGACGCGTGGGTCGAGCCCTCGCACGTCCAGGCGGCCCGCGTCGCGGACGGCAGCCTCGACGTCGCCGTCTGCTGGGCACCCGCCCATGACCTAAACGAGTATGGCCTGAACGCGCGGCTCATCGGCGCGGACAGGCTCTACGCCGTCGCCCGCGGGCCGGACGCCGACGACGTTCCGGGCCCGGGACACCGACGTCCTGCTCGACGCCGACACCAAAGCGTGGCGGAGCTGGAATGTCTACGCCGAGCTGCTCGCCCGCGACACCGGCGCCCGCGCCGTGCGCATCACCGACGGGGGCATCACCGGTCCGGCCTTCTTCGATCACGTGCGGCGCTCCCGCCACCCCGTCATCAATTCGGCCAAGGGCCACAATGCCTCGCTTCCTCCCGACCTGGTCCGGCGCGCCGTGGCGGAGCCGGAGCCGTACTGGCCCTGGCTGCTGGTATGGCGCCGCACGGAAACGCGGCCCGCCGTCCTGGCGGTGATCGACGTCATCACGTCCGCCGCCGGGGACCTCGACATCCACGGACCGGACGTCTGGCTGCCCGATCCGCCCGGCCCGCCCGACGGCGGCGTGGGTCGATTGCGCAATCGGGCCCGCTAGGGCAGCGAGACGTGCCACTAGCCCGATGGCTAGCGCCTGCGTGTCGGCGCGCTGCCGCACAATTGAGGCAGCGTATGAGCTGTAAGTGAATGTCGCTGAGCTGTGTGACGGTTGATGCTCGCACCGGGGCTCGCCAGCGGCGGCTGAATGAGGCCAGGGGGCCACAGACCTCATCTTGTGAGGCCGAGGGGCCACACGCCTCGAACGTGCCCGGCGTCCGCCGGCGTCCGGGGACGTGCCGCGGACGCCAGTGGCCGGTGTGACGGAGGACGCTCGTGCCAGGTCGGCCGACTGACAGCCACTACGCCGATTGCGTAATCGACCCCGAATCCCCACGCCCTCAGCGTGTCGATTGCGCAATCGACCACACTAGAGCGGGTCGATTGCGCAATCGGCCTGCCGCGAGCGGGGCGAGCGGCGTCGGCGACCGGGCGAGATGCGGCGAGGGCGCTGGCGGAGGGTCGGACCGTGGGTTCTGACGGTCATGGGAACCGCGGGTAACCCGGCGGCGGGGGCGCCCCGGGCGGCGATCTCGGCTAGCTGGTCGGATACCCAGCGATGCACGTCGTAAGTGCGGACGTGCTCGGCCATGGCCGTCAGGGCCTTGCGGCGGTCGTCGGCCGTCAGCCGCAGCGCGTACTCGATCCGGTAGGACAGGCCCTCGACGTCGAACGGGTTGCACAGGACCGCCTGCGGCAGCTCGACGGCGGCGCCGGTGAACTCGCTGAGGACGAGGACGCCGCTGCCGCCGCGGGCGTCCTGGACGGTGACGTACTCCTTGCAGACCAGGTTCATGCCGTCGATCAGCGGCGTGACGAGCAGCGCGTGCGCCCGCGCGTAGTAGGCGGCGAGCTGCTCAGGCGGCAGCCCGCGGTAGAGATAGTGCACTGGCACGTCGTTGCCGGGCTCGGTGAACAGGCCGTTGATGCGGCCGATGTGCTGTTCGACGGTCGTGCGCAGCTGACGGTACTCCCGCACGTCGTCCCGGCTGGGCACGGCGATCTGCAGGAACGCCAGCCTGGTGCGGAGCTCGGGGTCGCGCTCTAGCAGCATCTCGACCGCCAGCAGGCGCTCGACGATCCCCTTGGTGTAGTCGAGCCGGTCGACGCCGAGCAGCAGGGTACGGCCGCTGAACTGCTCGGTCAGCGCCTGGACGTGCTCATTCGCGTCCGGGTCGGTGGCGAACCGGGCGAATTCTTCGGCGTTCGATGGAGATGGGCGCGGTGGCGGTCGCCACCGTCCGGCCGCCGGGCAGGACCACCGACGAGCCTCGCACCTCAATGCCTGAGGCGGTCAGCAGCCGTGCGCACGAGCGGAGGAAGTTGCCGCGGTAGTCGTCGGTGTGGAACGCCACCACGTCCGCGCCGAGCAGCCCCGTCAGGATCTGCTCGCGCCACGGCAGCCGGGCGAAGATGTCCGGCGACGGCCACGGAACGTGCAGGAAGAACCCGACCGGCTGGTCGGGGCAGCGGGCGCGGATGAGCTGCGGGACGAGCATCAGGTGGTAGTCGTGCACCCAGGCGATCGGTTCCGGCCGCTCATCGAGCGCGTCCAGGGCGGCCAGGGCGCGGTCGGCGAAGATCGCGTTGACGTCCCGGTAGGCGTACCACCAGGCCCGCTCGAACCGGGGCTTTTCGATCGCGTTGTGCAGCAGCGGCCAGAGCGTCGCGTTGGCGAAGCCGTGATAGTAGTTGCGGACCTGCGCGGCGGACAGCCCGACCGGGACCAGGCGGACGCCGGAGTCCGGCAGCGTTGACGGCATCCCCTTGGTGCCGCCGTCCCAGCCGACCCAGGCGCCGGGATGCGTGGACATCACCGGCCGCAGCGCCGTGACCAGGCCGCCTGGCGACAGCTGCCAGCCGTCGTCACCGTGCTGCATCGGGAGCCGGTTGGACACCGCCACCACGGGCCGGTTCACTTCGCTGGTCGCGTCGGGGGTCGCCGAGTTACTCATGTGCATTAACCGTATCGTGACCAGTCCGGTTAGCGGCGGCCCAGGATGCTGCGGGGAAGGGCGGCCAGCAGTTCGGCGGGGCCCTCGTAGACCTCGACGGCGCCCGCGTCCAGCAGCTCGCCGCGGCTGACGCCGCCGCTCAGCAGGCCGATGCAGGGCACGCCGGCCTTGCCGCACGCCTGCACGTCCCAGACCGTGTTGCCGACGAAGACGGCGGTGTCCGGCCGCGCCCGGGCCTTGTCCAGGGCGATCCGGACCAGGTTGGGGGCTGGCTTGCTGCGTTCGGCGTCGGCGGAGCAGGTGGCCGCGTTGATCGCGTCGTCGGCGTGCAGCGCCGCGCGCAGGGCCGCGAACTCGCGCTCTTCCGCGGAACTGGCGAGGATCACCCGCAGCCCGCGCTTCTTGCAGGCGCGCAGCAGCTCCGCCGCGCCCCGCAGCGGCCGGTGCCGGGACCAGTAAGTCGCGTACAGCGCGCTGTGGGCGGCCCGGATGCTGTCGTCGGCGTTCCGGACTCTGTCCGCGGGCAGCAGGGCGTTGAGGAGCTGATCGGAGCCCATCCCGATGACCCGGTGGATGCTGGCCATCGGCACGTCGTGGCGGGCCTGCCGGAAGGCCTCCCACCAGCAGACGGTGTGCAGGTAATTGGTATCGACCAGGGTGCCGTCCACGTCGAACAGGACGGCGGTCAGTGTGCCGCTCATGGCCTGCCGCTACCCAGGCCAGGGCACGTTACCCCAGTGCTGCCACTCGGGTTGGGGTCACCATCGCCCGCTCAGGCTGGGAAGCCGCCTCAGGCCGGGAAGGCGGCACCGGGCCGGAGTCCGGCGAGCACGATCGCGGTGCGCCGCTGGAGGGCGGCGTTGAGGTGCTTCAGCCGGCCCTGGGACCATTCCCTCATGGAGTCCAGGTACAGGGCTTCGACGATCTTGGCCATCTCCGCCGGCTCGACCTTATCGGTCACCTCGCCCTCGTGCCGGGCGCGAGCGAAAAGCATCTCGAGAGGCGAAGCGAACGACGGGTAACTGGACGGGAGGTCGTCGCCGGGCCGCCGCGGCCGCTGAAACTCGGACACCGCACGGCCTACAGCGGCGGGAGGCGCGGCTTTGACACTGGCCGCGAGCGTAGTCGTCACCCGGCGGATCGAGTCATCAATGCCGCGCCCGGCGTTGATGCAGCGCGTGGCCTCCTCGCAGAGAACAGAAGCGGTCTGATAGCCCAGTTCGAGGAGGATCTCCTCCTTGTGCGCGAAGTGGAAGTAGAAGGTCCCCTTGGTGACCCCGGCCGCCTGGACGATTTCGTCGACCGTGGTGTCCTCGATCCCGGTCTCGAACCCTCGCTCGGTCCAAAGGCGCATCGCGGTGCGCACCAGCCGGCGCCTTGTGTCCCGTGAGCGCTCCTGTGCCAAGCCTGTCCGGCGCCGCGGTGGCACCGACGCACTCGTCGTGTCGGCAGTGCCGCTGTCGCCCGTCGCCCACGTTGCCACGGGCCAATCCTTACATGTGGCCGGCTTCATTGGGCGCGGTCACCGGGCACTCTGGAGACGAGTGTGTCTGCAGGGCCGGGCAGGGAGCTTAACGTGAAGGATGCTGCACGTCATAGGGGCTCTGGCTCATATAACTGAAAGGTAACGGTCCGATCGTGCGCTAGCGGCCGCCCGGTGTCCTGCTCCTCGTCGGTTTTCGATAACGTGAAGGATTTCACGCCCTATGAGGCCGGTTATCTTTCACGTTAGTTCGATCTCGGGGCGTTCATGAAGAAATACGGCGGGCGGGCGGCGTCAGGGCTCCCGTTATCATCCAGAAATGTGCGACAGAGTAATCCGTGCTGGCTGCCCGCGCCGTACGGCGTGAAAATGGCAGGGGTACCGCTCGTGACGCCTATTTTTGCTTGGCCCGGCTGAGTCCGTGACAGAGTCTGGCGCCGGGACCGGGATCTTCAAGGGCCGTTCAGTGTTGCTTCGAGCACGCGGGTCAGCCTTGTCCGCTAGCCCTCCGGCCCCCGGGCGGTACCCGCCCTGAGGGGCATCCGCCTGAAGCGGGAGGGAGGGACGCAGTGGAAGAGGTAACTGACGAGCCGCTGTATCGGGACAGGGTATGTGGCATCGACATCGGCAAGGCCGGGATAGCGGCCACGATCCGGGTGGCGTCGGATAGGAACCCGTTGCGCCGGATGCAGGAGACCCGCGCGTTCGGCACCACGAAGCGGCAGGTGCTGGCGCTGGCGGACTGGCTGCGGTCCTGGCAGGTGCCCGCAGTGGTGATGGAGGCCACCGGGGACTACTGGAAGCCGGTGCTCTGCCGGCTGGAGGCCGAGGGCTTCGAGTGCGTGCTGGCCGACGCCCGCCAGGTCAAGAACCTGCCCGGCCGGCCCAAGCGGGACACCTCCGACTCCCAGTGGCTGGCGCAGAACTTCGAGCGCGGCGCGGTCCGGTCCTGCTTCGTGGCCACCCCGGAGTTCCGGGTGATCCGGCTGCACACCCGCTACCGCCGTGACCTGACCGAGGAGCGGACCCGGGAGAAGCAGCGCGTGGAGAAGCTCCTGGAATCGGCGGGGATCAAGCTGTCCGGCGTGCTGGCGGACCTGCACGGCGTGTCCGGGCGCGACATCATGGACCACCTCATCGCCGGCGAGCGCGGCCCCCGGGCACTGGCGCAGCTGGCCCGCCGCCGCGCCCGCGCGAAGATCCCCCGGCTGGAGGAGGCCCTGGAAGGAACCGAGTTCTTCACCGCGCAGCACGCCGCCCTGCTGAAGGCCATGCTGCGCCGCATCGACGCCCAGGACTCCGACATCGCCAGGCTCAGCGCCGTCATCGAGGAACTGCTCGCCCCGTGGGAAGAGCAGCTGCAGCAGGCCGAGTCGATGCCCGGCTGGCAGCGCCGCGCCGCACAGGACGTCCTCGCGGAGACCGGGCCCGACATGACCAGGTTCGCCACCCCGGGCCACCTGGTCTCCTGGGCCGGGCGTGCCCC
The DNA here is from genome assembly GCA_963771985.1 of uncultured Actinomycetota bacterium. Taxonomy (GTDB): domain Bacteria; phylum Actinomycetota; class Actinomycetes; order Streptosporangiales; family Streptosporangiaceae; genus Trebonia. The sequence continues at coordinate 260,221 of CAVYVO010000021.1, forward strand.
GCTGGACCACCAGTCCGGCCAGCGCAAGGGCCGGGGCAAGCGCAAGAAAGGCAACCGCTACATCGGCGCGGTCACCGGCGAGACCTCCGTGTCGGCCTGCCGCACCCAGACCCGGGAAGGAGCACGCTACCGGCGGCTGACCCGCCGGATCGGCAAGGACAAGGCCCAGGTCGCCGTCAGCAACACCCAGCTGAGGGTCTACCACAAGCTCCTGTCCAGCCCCGGCGCCCGCTACCAGGACCTCGGTGCCGGCTACTACGAGAAGCAAGCCCAGGCCAGGCGCAAGACCCGGTACCACCTGGCCGAGCTCGACGCCCTCGGCTACGACGTCATCATCACCCCCAGGCCCGGCCCGGACACCGGCGACGCCCCAGGAGGCGGGCAGACCGCGGCTGCCTGACCAGCCCACCCGCCCGAAGCAGCCGACGGCGGATCGACCGTCGCCGTCGGCTGCTGCCGCCTGCCTGGCTAAGCACCTATTTTCGGGTCAGCCGTCATAGGGTGCAGGATGCTTCACGTTATCCCTGGCCGCCGCGGCCGCCGGGACGGGAGCGGACGTTATGTGCGGGCGTCGTTATGTGCGGGCATAGAGGCCCGGGCGCGGGAGCGACCGGCTGGACCAGTACGGCCACGCCAGTCCGATGAGCCGGAAGTGGTGACAGAAATAGTCGTAGAGCCGGGGGGTCCACGGGATCTGCTCCGACGTGTTGGAAGTGAACCAGACGTATCCCGCCCGTTCCAGGTCCGTCTGCCACAGGTCCACCACCGGTCGCAATACCGGCGGCGGGGCGGCGCGGGACCGGCCGCTGGTCATCGCGAACAGCGTGCCGAGCGAGTCGACCATCGGCGGGCATCCCCGGACATCGGAGTAGAACCGGTCGGCGGCCACGGTGTAGGCGGCGTCGTTCGTGAGCACGCAGGCGCCCGCCGGGATGAGCCGGTCGGCGGTCGTCGCCACCGGGATTCCGTACAGCCGCGATTCCGCCTGGAACTGCAGGATGCCCGCCGCCAGGAAGGCCATGCCAAGCACCCCGGCGACGGCGGCCGGACCAAGGAGGCGCCCCGGCGCGCGGCCGGCGGCCGGGCGGGCGGCGAGCAGGCCGGCCGGCAGCGCGATCGCGAGGGCGAGGAACGGGCCCTCGAACGCGCCGTAGTGCGAGTAGTACAGCCGCGGCCACATGAACATGGCCGCCACCGCGACCGCGCCGGCCAGGGAGTACATCTCCAGCGCCGTCGGCGGCCGCCGGGCGGCGCGGCAGGCCGCGGCATAGCAGCCCGCGACGACGGCGCCGGCCGCGATCAGCAGCAGCCCTTGCGGGAGCCGGGCAGGCAGCAGGTGCAGGCCCGCCATGTCGGCGAGGCGCCACAGCGAGGTTACGCCGCCATCGGCGTTCCTGACTTCCTGGCCGATGACAACTCCGCGGGCGACCGCGCCGGGCGCCAGCACGACGAACGGCAGCAGCGGCAGGCCGAGGCCGAGCGCGGCGCCGCCGGCCAGCACCGCCGCCGGCCGCGCCCGGCGCGCGGTCGCCGCCGCCAGCAGCACCGCGATGCCCAGCGGGACCAGCGCCCAGAGCTTGACCGCCGCGGCGAACCCGAATGCCGCCCCGCCCCACGCCAGCCGCCCGGCCGACGGCACCCGCCCCGCGGCGGAAGACGGGCCGCCGGCCGTCCCGGCCACCCGGTCACCGTCGAAGATCGCCGCCGCGGCGGCCAGGCAGCACAGGTTCAGCCACGGCTCCAGCAAAAACGTGTGCGCCGCCGTGATCGCATCCGGATCCACCGCGTACAGCCCGCACGCGACACCCGCCGTCACCGCGCCGCGGTGCCGGACCAGGACACCAAGCAGCACCACGTTCGCCGTGTCCGCGGCCACCGTCAGCAGCCGCGCCGCCGCCAGCCCCCACGCGGTCCCGGTCACCTTGGCCAGCAGGGCGGCGGGCACCATCAGCAGCATCCCGCCCGGCGGCTGCACCATCGCGAAATCCCGGTACGGGACTACCCCCGCCACCAAGCGCAGCGCGTTCCCGAACAGCACCCCGTCGTCATACTCCGTCACCCCGAACAGGTAGCCGGGCCGGGCCAGCTGGTACAGGCGCAGCGACAGCGCCGCCGCCGCGCACCCGGCGATGACTAGGCGTCCGCCGACGGCCATCTGATCGCTTCGCGCGAGCCCGGCGCTACCTCCGGGCCGGCCACCTCCGGCGCGGCCGGCTGCCTGGACAAGACGACGAGGACCAGCCCGGCGGCCGCTATCCCGGCCAGGCGCAGGACCAGCTTGACCGGGCTAGCGGGCAGCTGTTCGTGGAACAGCCAGGTTCCCGCGATCACGAAATACAGGCTGCTGACGACGTTGGTGACCGGGATGAGGATGGACGCGCGGCAGGCTTGCAGCGCGGCCTGGTACAGCAGCAGCGCGGCTGCCGAGCAGCCGCCCAGCAGGTACAGGTAGGGCGACGAGACGATCCCGGTCGCGAGGCCGGCCGCCGTATGGTCGTGCGTGAGGATCCCGGACAGTCCCTTGGTGGTGAGCGATCCGACACCGTACAGCAGTCCGATGCCGACGCCGGCGCGCAGCGCCGTCGCCGCGGGACGATGCCTGCCCCGCGAGGCCCGTCGCGGCCAGGCGGCGATCAGCAGGCCGGCGGTGACCGAGGGCACTATCACCGCCACCATCGCCGCGGTGCTCGCGTACTGCGCGGTCTTTCCCGCCGCCTCCTGTGACAGCGCCAGCAGGACGAGGGAGACGGCCAGTACCGCCACGCACCAGGACTCGGCACCGCCGAGGCGCTCGCGCAGCACCAGCCGGGACAGCACCAGGGTCAGCGCCACGCCGGATGCCAGGATCGGCTGCACGAGGCTGATCGGCTCGAACGTCAGGACAATCACCTGGCAGGCGAGCCCGGTCAGCATGAGCGCGAACCCCGCCAGCCATGCCGGACTGGACAGCAGGCCGGCGATCGCGTGCCCCGCCTTGCGCAGGTTGAGCGCCGGCATCCTGCCCAGGGCGCGCTTCTCCAGGATCAGCCCCGTGTTGAAGGCCGAGGTCGTCAGCAGCGCCAGCGGGATACCGTACGCAGCGGCGCTCATCGGATAGCCTCCCCGCCGGCCAGCGCGGACAGCGCGGCGGCGTACTCGGCGGCGAAATCCTGCCCGGCCGCGGCGTCAAACAGCGCCTTACGGTACCGGAAGCACAGCTGCAGCCGGCCGTCCACGGTGATCGCGCCGACCGACAGGCCACGCGGCATGTGGGCGGAGGTGGAGAACCACATCCGCGCCGGGGAGAGCGTCCCGAACCTCGGCGGGTCGGTCACGTTGCCGAGGTTGGAGAGCAAGGAGGTGTCGCACCAGAGGCCGCCCAGGCCGCGCAGCGCCAGCCGGACCAGGCCCCGCTTGGCGGGGACCGGCAGCCGCGTTCTCGCCACCGCCGCCTGGAGCGGGCTGACGAGCGGGCCGGGGCCGCTCTTGGCCTGCCTGGTCTGGCCGGCGACGGCGACGGTCAGGCCGGCGGCATGGCGCGGGTCCACGGTGACGGTGCACAACCTGGACAGGTTGCCGAGTTCGTCGCCGTGACCGGGTGGCCTGGTGTCGACGGGCATGGTGATCCGGATCTGCCCGGGCCGCCGGCCCCGCGCCGCGTTCCACCGTGTGACGGCCCGCATGAGCGCGGCGATGAGCAGGTCGTTGACGGTGACAGGCGCTTCGCCCGGCGAGCGGGACGCGGCCGGCACACCCGGCCACTCGAGCAGGCTGAGGCCGTAGCCCGGCTCGCCGCTGGCCGCGTGCCCGTCCGCGTGCCCGTCCGCGTGCTGGGGCGCTATCCGCACGGTGTTCCGCGCGGGCAGCGGCGGCCTGCCGGGGAGCGGACGAGGGTCGCTGACGCGATCGGGGATGGTGTCCGGGATGCGATCAGGGGCGGGCGCGCCGGGCGGGCGCCCGCCGTACCGGTCCGCGATCAGGCAGAGCAGTCGCAGGCACGAGCGTCCGTCGAACGCCGCGTGGTGGGCGTTGAGGATCAGGCTGTCCCACGCGGGCCCCTGGGCCAGCAGCAGCCGGAACGGCGGTGAGCGGTCAAGGTCCGGCGCCGCGGCGAGGAAGCGCCCTCTGGCGTCGTCAAGCTCACCGTCGTTCCGCCAGCCGGCGACCGACACCGGGTCGATATCGGCGTCCGCCGGGAACTCCCAGGCGTAGCCGGCGCGCCACCAGGCGCCGGCGGCACGGCGTGCGCGGGAGGCCGGCACGTCGGCGAGCACGGCCGCGACCGCCGCGCGCAGCCGCTCCGGGCTCAGGTGCCCGGACAGCCAGGCCTCCAGCTGCACGTTGTTGGGCTCGGCCGGAGAGTCGAAGTAGCAGTTCAGCTCGTCCACCACGCTGAACGGCCGGTGCGCTGGCCGCGGGCCGCGGCCGACGGCCGGCCCGACGGCCGCCGGGATCGTCATGTGGTCCGCCTCATGACCAGCATGAGGTTCCAGGTGGCGACCTCACGCAGTCCGGGTATCCGCACGATCGGGCGGCACCAGGCCGGGTAGTAGCGAGGGCGGGCGTCGACGATCTCGATGTCGGTGCGCGCTCGCAGCGCGCGCAGCACGGGCCCGACGTGCACCGGGAACAAGGTCGCGCCGACCTTGTGCTTGGGTTTGCGCTGATAGCGCCTGACGTACCTGCGCTCGGCGAATCGAGGGCCGAGATAGTGCCAGGGCGACATCTCGTGGCCGCCCCAGGGCGAGTACCAGTTGGTGAAGGCGAGGTAAATCAGCCCGTCTAGCCTGGTGACGCGGATCATCTCACCGATCAGCCGCATGGGATCGGGGACATGCTCCAGCACGTTGGAGGAGAACGCGACGTCGGCCGCGCCGTCGCGGACCGGGAGCCGGAGCCCGTCCGCGATCACGGCGCCGGCAGGCGGCCTTCGACGGCTCAGCAGTTCGGCGGGATCGGGTTCGAACAGGAAGCACCTGGCGCCGCGTGCCCGGAAGGCCGTGGTGAACCAGCCGCCCCCGCCGCCGATATCCACGACCGTGCGGCCGGAGAGCTCGCAGTAGCCGGCCACCTGCCGCACGGCGTCGTCGGCGACGATCGTGTAGTACAGGTCAGGGTCGGATTGCTCGGACCGGAACTGCCGCAGCAGCCGTATCGAGCGGCCCAGTCCTGCGCTGTCCGGGTGGCCGGCGGTCTCAGCGGTCCGCGCCGGCATGGGCTTTCCCGGGCAGTTCGCTGCCCAGCGCTGCGATGATCTTGAAGCTCGGCAGGTCGTCCATTGACGCCATGACCTCATAGCTTCGCACATAACCGGTCCACGCGATCCGCCAACAGGCATCAGAGCCGCGCTCGTAGCGTTCCTCGCAGAACCCCATGCTCGCGATGACCAGCCGGTGCTTGGTCGCCAGCACCGTTTCCCGGTGCGACCAGACGCCGGTCGCCATGTCGCCATCGACGACGATCTCGGGCTGGGTCGCGGTGTGCCCGGTCAGCATGGCGGGCCCGAGCTTGGCGCGGAGGAACGCGACGATCTCGGGCCGGCCGCTGATCTCCACCAGCTTCCCGAACGCGCTCGTCCCGGTCTCCAGCGTGGCGTTCTCGGTGAGCGTGTCACCGATCTCGTCCCACAGCTTGAGGTCGACACAGCGCAGGTAGCGGTGCTTTACCTGACGGATGTCCTCGATATCGCGCAGCGGTCCGACCTCGCCCATGCACACCTCCTTCGCCGCGTCCGTTGCCGCGCGTTTGAAAACATTCTTACCGACTTCAGTTATGAGCGTTACCACTGTCTGGCAAGTATGGCCCACCAATAGCACGGACGCCAGAGCGGTAGCCAATGTGTAATGACTGCCTCCGCAGTGACACAGCGCCACCCGTCGTCGCACATTAAAAGCTAACATCGACTTTAACTTTGTACATGTTTATCCTATTTAGAGACGCAGGTAACAGTCCGGCTTCCAGCGGAAATGCTCTTACCAGATTTTTCTATTCGTGTTACCCTGCTGCGAACATGGCTCTCTTGAGAACGTAGACGCAGCACGCAATTAAGCAAGCCGACGTCGTTCAGAGAAGTCCTCCAGAGAGGAGCGCTATGACCCGCCTGATAGTCGCCATCGCGGTCGGCATCTTGGTCGCGGCCGGAGGGGCCTATGTCACGGAGAGCCTGCTGAACCCGACGCCGGGCAACGCCTCGGTCTATTCGTACGACGGCAACTGACGACCGGCATGGCGAGCTCTGCTGGCCCGCGGGGGACAGCCCCCGCACCCTCGGCAAGCGTGCTGGCGGCGACTCACCCGCCCGTCATCGAGATCATCGTCCCTGCCCGCAATGAGGCTCGCAGGCTGCCGGAGGGACTCGGCGCGCTCTGCGAGAAGGCGGCGACCCTTCCGCTGCGTACCGCGATCCTCGTCGTGGACAGCGCGAGCACGGACGCCACCGCCGAGGTCGTGCGCCAGTGGCCCGCGGGCCCCGTCCCCGTCGGCCTGCTGCGCTGCGACCGCCCGGGCAAAGGGATCGCGGTCCGTGCGGGACTGCTGGCCACGCAGGCGCCGTTCGTCGGGTTCTGCGACGCTGACATGGCCACCGACCTGTCGGCCCTCGACGTGGCCGTCAGCTTCCTCGCCGCCGGACATCCCCTGGTCATCGGATCACGCGGGCTGGCCGGCTCGGTCGTCGAAGCCCGGTCGAGTACGCTGCGCGGAGTCGGCGCCGGCCTGTTCCGCACGATGGCCAGCTGGATACTCCCGGGGACCGCGGATACCCAGTGCGGGTTCAAGTTCTTCGCCGGGCCGCTGGCCAGAGCGGCGGTCCGGCCGCTGCGGACGGCCGGGTTCGCCTTCGACGTGGAACTGCTGGCGGCCTGCCTGCAACTGGGCGCCACAGTGACCGAAATCCCCGTACAGTGGCGGGACATGACGGGCTCCACGTTCTCAGTACGCCGTCATTCGGCTGCCGTGTTCCGCGATCTCGGATCGATCTGGCTGCGGTCGCGGATCCGGCGCGTCCGGCCTGGCCGGGCACCGGGCATCGTCTCGCGTCCCAGGCCCGCCGTCAGCACGGTTGCCCGCCGCGCGGGCCGCGAGGACTTGCCGCAGCTAGCCGCCGGAGCCGCGAACACATGACCGCGCGGCATCCGGGGGAGGCGGAGGCAGACCTGAGCGGCGTGCGCGTCGTCATCGCCAACTGGCGCGACCCCTGGCACCCAGAGGCCGGCGGCGCGGAGCGCTACGCGTGGGAGATGGCGCGCGCGCTGACGGCGCGGGGAGCGGCGGTCCGCTTCCTCACCGCGCGTGCGCCCGGGCAGACACGCGGCGAGCGCCGCGACGGGATCGATATCGTCCGGCGAGGCGGGCGGTTCACCGTGTACCCGCGGGCGCTGTGCTGGCTGCTCGCGCACCGGCGATCGGCCGACGCCGTGCTGGACTGCCAGAACGGCATCCCGTTTTTCACCCCCCTCGTGCTGCGCAGGCGGGTGCCGGTGCTCTGCGTGGTCCATCACGTGCACACCACCCAGTTCACCGTGCATTTCCCGCCCTGGATGGCCTGGGCGGGGCGGCTGCTCGAAGGGCCGGTGTCCAGGCTGGTCTACCGGCGGCAGGCGTGCGTGGCGGTATCGCCGTCGACGATCACCGCGATGCGCGAGCGGCTGCGCTGGCCCGGCGACATCTACCTGATTCCCAACGGCACCCCGGTTCCGGCGGCGGCGGAGGTGGCGGCGGCGGAGGTGACGGCAGCGGCGGAGGTGGCGGCAGCGGCGGGCGCGGACGTCGCGCGCGCTGCCGGGCGGCCGGGCGAGCCGCCCCGGCTGGTCTGGATCGGACGGCTGGTAGCGCACAAGCGGGCAGAGCTCATCGTGCCCGTCGCCGCGCGCGGGTTCACGATCGACGTGATCGGCCGCGGGCCGGGCGCGGCCGCGCTGTCAGCGGCCATCGGGCCGGTTCCCGGGGCGGCCGGAAAGGTGCGCCTGCATGGCTATCTGGCCGAAGAGGACAAGCGCGCGATCGTCAGCCGGGCGCTGCTGCACCTGAGCACCTCCCAGGGCGAGGGCTGGGGACTGTGCGTGCTGGAGGCCGCGGCGCTCGGCGTCCCCACGGTCGCCTACGACGTCGAGGGACTGCGCGACGCGGTGCGGGACGGGCAGACCGGCTGGCTGGTCCGGGACGGAGAGGAACTCGCCGACGTCGTTCGAGCGGGCGGTGAAGGAACTCGCGGACCCCGCCCGCCGCGCGGAGGTCGCCGCCGCCTGCCTGGACTGGGCCGCGCAGCTGAGCTGGGAACGCAGCACCGCCAGGATGGCGCGGCTGGTCGAGGCCTGCGTGCGGCTGGGGACCTCGCGGGGCAGCCGTCCCGGGGCCTGGATCGTGTCGTCCGGCGACCGCGGCGACGTCCTCGCGGAGGGACCGGCGCTCGACGTGCTGCTCGCCTCCGGCGGCGAGCTGGTCCGGCGCGCCACGCCGGCCGAACGCCTGCTCGGCCACGTGAGCGGCCCGGAGCCAGCCGGCGCCGCGGGGCCGCCGTGACCGCGACCAGCCTGCTCCGGGGGCCGGGAACAGGAGCATCCGCCGGGCGCTACGCCGCCTGGCGGCGGGGCCTGCCGCGGCTGCGGCTGCTGGCGTGCAGCGCGGCCCTGGCCGCGGTTCCGTTCGCGACCGCGCCCGGCGACATCATCGCGGACACCAAGTTCGAGCTCGCGGTCAACCCGGCCGGGTTCCTGTCCGGCGCGCTTACCTTGTGGAACCCGCAGCAGTTCGGCGTGCTGCTGAACCAGGCGGTCGGCTACCTGTTCCCGATGGGACCCTTCTTCGAGTTCTTCAGGCTCCTGGGGACGGCCGGCTGGGTCGTCCAGCGCCTGTGGCTGTCGGCCTTGCTGGTCACCGCGTTCGCCGGCACGGTACGGCTCACCGCGCGGATGTCCATCGGGACGCCGGGGACGCGGCTGGCCGCGGGCGTGGCGTACGCGCTGTCGCCCGCGGCGCTGAGCATGCTCGGCCAGACCTCAGGCGAGTTCCTGCCGATGGCGCTGGCGCCGTGGATCATCGTCCCGCTCACCGACATGCGGCCATGGCTGCCCGGCGGCGACGACGGGACCAGGGCGAAGGTGGCGGGGAGCCGGGCACGTGCCGTCGCCCGGTCGGCCGTCGCCGTCGCGCTCTGCAGCGGCATGAACGCGGCCTCAGGGCTGGCGGTCATGGTCCCCGCCATCCTCTATATCCTAACCAGACCCGGTGCCCGGACGAGGATCCGCCTTTTCGCCTGGTGGGTCCCTGCCGTGGTGCTCGTCACCAGCTCGTGGTCCGTCCCGCTCGTGCTGCTGTCGAAGTACGGCGTCTCGATCGTGCCCTACACCGAGAGCGCGCAGGTGACGTCCACGACGACGAGCCTGCTGAACATCCTGCGCGGCACCGAGAGCTGGATCGGCTACCAGACCACGAACGGACAGCCGGACCGGCCGCTGGCGTTCCTCCTCGCCACCGGCGTGCTTCCCGCCGTGCTCGCCGGGCTGCTCGCCGCGCTCGGCCTGGCCGGGCTCGCTCACCGCGGGGTCCCGGGGGGGTATGGGGGGGTCGTCCCCCCGGGGGGCAGAGCGGGGTTCCGGAGCGGCGGTTTCTGCTGTGGTCGCTGCTCGGCGGCGTCGTGATCATCTCGCTGGGCTACGTGAGCAGCCTGGGCAACCCGCTGGAAGGCCCGCTCATCGGGCTGATCAACGGCCCGGCGTCGCCGTTCCGCAACCTGTGGAAGTTCGACCCGATGGTCCGCCTTCCGCTCGCGGCCGGGCTCGCCTATGTTACGGCGCTGCCGCGGGCCATCCGGGCGCGGGCCGCCGTGAGCGCCGCCGCCGCGGTCGCCCTCGCCGGGCTCGCGGTGCCCGCCGTCACCACGGGCCTCGCCAGCCCCGGCTCGTTCAGTCAGGTCCCGGGCTACTGGGTGGCCGCCGCGGACTGGCTGACCGCGCACGCCGGGAATCAGGCGGTGCTCGCCGAGCCAGGCTCGGCCTTCGGCGAGTACACCTGGGGCAGCCCGATGGACGACGTTCTGGCGGCGCTCACGAACGTCGACTGGGCCGAGCGGAACCTGGAAGTGGTCGGCTCCGTGGGCAACGAACGGCTGCTCGACGCCATCGATCAGCAGTTCGCCGCGGGAGACGGCTCGGCCGGCCTGACCATGGTGCTGGCACGGATGGGCGTGAAGTACGTGCTGGTCCGCAACGACCTGTCCGCCGCCGCGCTGGACGGGACCTGGCCGGCCCGGATCCACGACGCGCTCGCAGCGTCGCCCGGGATGACACTCGCCGCGCAGTTCGGCCCGGCGGTGGGGAGCGGGAGTCCGGACGACGCGGTCGCGGACTTCGACGCGCGGTATCCCGCGGTGCAGATCTACCAGGTGGCCGGCGCCCAGGCGGCGGCCGTCACCCAGTCGGCCGCGGACACGCTGCGCGTCTACGGCGCCCCGGAGGCCATGCTCACGCTGGCCAACGAGGGCCTGCTCGGCGACAGGCCGGTGCTCCTCAACGACGACGGAACGGGCGAGCTCGTCGCCGCCTCGGTCGTGACGGACTCGCTGCGGCGCCGCACCGTCAATTTCGGCCAGCTCCGGACGAACTACTCGCCGACGCTGACCGCCGGGCAGCCGGCGGACACGTTCCTGTCGGCCGACGACTACACCGAGCCCGACTGGAGCAGGTACCTGACGGTCGCCCGGTACACCGGCATCAAGAACGTGACCGCGTCCTCGTCCGCCTCGGACATCACGACGTTCCCCAGCCAGTGGTCGACCGCGATGCTCCCGTACTCGGCTTTCGACGGGAACACAGCCACGATGTGGGAGTCCGGAGCATTCAACGGCCCGTTCGGACAATGGATTGAAGCTTTTTTCACCGCTGACATGAGATTCGGGCAGGACGGGAGGATCCAGGTCGCGTTCGCCGACAACCCGGCGATCGGACCGCCGGTCACCCAGGTGACGGTGAGCACCGCCGGGGGGCGGGTGACCGATCCGGTGCGGCTCACCGGGAACCTCCAGTCCCTGCGGGTGCCCGCGGGCGCTTCCGGCTGGCTGCGCATCACGGTCACCGGGCTGGACTCGCCGCCGTCGGTGCCGCTGTTCGGCAATCAGGTGGGGATCACCAGCGTCGTCGTGCCCGGGGTATCCCCCGGCCGGACGATCATCGCGCCCGCGGTCGGCGGCGGCGACCCGGCCGCTGTCGTGCTCGCCAAGGCCCAGCCGTACCAGTCCAGCTGCATGCTCACCTCCGTCCGCTGGGTGTGCTCCCCGCTGCTCAGCGAGCCGGCCGAGGAACAGTACGGCTTCGATCACGCCTTCACGGAGCCCGCCGCGCGGCGGGCGGTGCTGCGCGGTTCGGCGATGCTCCTCGATCCGTCGCTGGCCAGCGCGATCCTCGGCAGGGGCCAGCCGGCCGTGACCGCGTCGTCGACCTATACCGCCGACCCGCAGGACCAGCCGCGGAACGCGTTCGACGGCGACCCGGCGACCGCCTGGATCGCCAGCCCGCTCGACCCGCACCCGACGCTGCGGATCGGCTGGGGGCATGCGCGCACGATCAGCCAGGTCACGATCGAGCGCCCGCCGGGAGCGTCGGGGCTGGCGCAGGTGCTGATCACGGGCTCGCGGGGGCAGCGCCGCGGCGCCATGATCGGGGCGGACGGCGTCGTCAGGTTCGCGCCGATGAAGACGTCGAGCCTGGAGTTCGTCTTCACCACGGATCAGGCGCCGCTGCAGGTCAGCGATGTGGTGATCCCCGGCGTGCCGTTCGCGCGCGCGCCCGCCGCGTCGTTCCGGCTCGCGTGCGGCCGCGGGCCGCGGCTCAGCGTGGACGGCGAAGCGGTGCCCACCAGCGTGTCCGGCAGCGCAGCGGACCTGCTGAACGACCGTCCGGTGGAATTCACCGCCTGCCGCCCGGTCGCGCTCGCGGCGGGCACCAACACGGTGACAGAGCCGCAGGGCGACGCCTTCGACGTGCAGGATGCAGTGCTCGCGGCTGGGGGTGCCGCGCCCGCGGCGGCGGCTGGGGGTGCCGCGCCTGCGGCGGCGACCGTCATTTCCTGGACCTCGTCGGTGCGGACGCTGCGCGTGGCGGCGGCGGCACGCTCGTACCTGGAGGTGAACGAGAACTTCAACGCCGGGTGGCGGGCGGTTCTCGGCGGCCGGCAACTGTCGCCGGTCCGGCTCGACGGCTGGAAGCAGGCATGGGTGCTCCCGGCCGGCTCGGCCGGGGTTGTCACCCTCACCTACCAGCCGGAATCGCTCTACCGCGACGCTGTCGGCGGCGGCCTCGCGGCGCTGATCCTGTGCGTGGCCGTCGCGGTCGCGGTGCCGAGGCGCAGGGCACGGCCGATGTTGCTGTGGGCTGCCGATCCGCCCGCGCCCGGCCAGCACCGGCGCCTGTGGCGCGGCCGCCTCGCGCGGGGGCGCTGGGGGCGCTGGGCTAAGGTCGCCGTCCTGGGCGCGTGCCTGGCGGGGGCGGGCCTGCTGCTCGGCGGTTACCCGGGCGCGATCTTGCTGCCCGCGGTGGCCGGAACGCTCCGGCTCGCGTTGTCGGCGCCGCGGCTGACCGGCCGGCTGACCGATCGGCTGACCGGCTGGCTCATCGGCGGGCTGTTCGCCGTGGCGGCGGTGGTCGGCGCGGTCGGCGAGCACCTTGTGTTCTCCGGGGACAGCGGGCCGTTCGTCAGCGCGGCGGCGAACGCGATCCCGCAGGTGCTGTGCCTGATAATCGTCGCCGGCCTCAGCCTCCAGCTGACGGGACGAGAGAAATGACGCGGCATGCCGCCGGGCTGCTCCTCGCCGGGCTGGCCGCCTTCTGCGCGGCGAGCGGGGTCCTCCTGGGCTGGCGCGTCGCGGGCCAGGCCGCCGAACTACCCCGCGCCGAGCATGCGACGGCGACGCTGACCGCCGCGGGCGCCTCCTACTTCAGCCCGACCAGGCTGACCGAGATCACCGGCGCGGACATCGAGGTCACCGACACGATCACCGGGATCCCCAGCACCGGTTATCCCTCGATCGACATCTGGGACGTGGACCGGTCCGTGTACGACACGACCCACCACCAGCAGCTCGCGCCGGCATCCCGCACTCTCGTCTTCGACGATAAGACCGCCGAGCTGATCAACTGCTGCGGCGGGAGCGTCGACGGGAACGGGCTGATCCGGCAGACCGGGATCGCCGGGTACGCGTTCCCGGTCGGGACCAGGAAGCAGACGTACGACGTCTTCGACACCGTGCTGGACAAGCCTGAGCCGTTCGCGTACTCCGGGACCGATATCGTCGATCGCATACCGGCGTACCGGTTCACGGAGACCATCGCCGCGGCGAATGCGGGATTCACCCCGCTGTCGCCGGTGGATCCGCAAGTTTACTCGGTGCGCCGCGTCTACTGGGTCGACCCGGAGACCGGCATGCTGCTCAAGATCAGCGAGGATGAGGATCTCTGCCTCGCCCGCGCCACCACGGGCAGATGCGTCACGCGCCTGTTCGACGCCGACCTGAGCACGACGCCCGCGACCGTCGCGCGGCTCGCGGCCCAGGACGCTCGCGGCCGGGCCAGGATCGCGCTGGTGGGGGACGTCCGGGTCGGGTTGTTCGGCATGGCGTGCGGGCTCGCGGTGGCGGCTGGATGGCTGCTCGCCGGGGGGCGGTTGCTTGCCAGGAGACGGCTGCGGCCGCTCGCCGGGAGGCGGCTGCGGCCGCCCTTTACCTCTGGTGGTCAGTGAGCACGCGGGCACGCTGGACCATGCCCGCCGCCTGGGCGTTCCTGGCGGCGGTGGCGATCACGACCGGCTACCTGGTGACGGCCGGCCGGCCAGGCCGTCCGGAGAACGGCTTCGCGGGCACGGCCGTGACGCGCCCGGATCCGGCGTGGGACGCCCTGTTCCAGGCGTACGGCAATACCTCCGGCGCGTGGAGCGGCGGCGACGGCGCCCAGTCGCTGGTATTGCCGGATGGCAGCACGGTGTGGTTTTTCGCCGACACCTTTCTCGGACAGGTAGGTCCCGGGAACACCCGCTCGCCGTTCACCACCGGCCTCGCGCACAACAGCGCCGTCTTGTACCGCGACGGCCACCTGGGGCCGACGTACGCAGCAGCGCCCGGGCCCGGCGGGTACAACGCCGCCACTGACTACACCTGGGTAAGCCCGCCGCCGCCGTATCCGGCGGACCGCTATGAGCTGATCAACGGCGACCAGGTCATCGACCACGGCACGGTCTACAAGTTCTACCAGCTCGCAGACCGCGACCTGCATCCCGGCGGCTTTGAGTACAAGCTGGTGGGCACCGTCATCGAGTCCTTCTCCCTCGACCCGACCGCCGATACGCTCAGCCCGGCGGGCGGGACGCCGCTCGGGATCGAGGACTCCGCCGGGAGCGACCCGGTCATCTGGGGCGCGGCGACGCTGGTATCCGGCGGCTACATCTATATCTACGGCGTCAAGCCGTACAACGGCGGCGCGGCGCCCTTCCCGCTCTACCTCGCCCGGGTGCCCGTGGGCGGCCTGGCGGCCGGCGACGCCTGGCAGTACTACGACGGCGCGCCGGGCTGCTCGCCCTCGTCGAGCGCCTGGGCAACTGACCCGCGGTCGGCGACGGCCCTGCGGACGGGAGCGTCCGCCGGATTCAGCGTCACCGACGTCAACGGCACCTATGTCCTGCTGACCAGCGATACATCAGGCGACGGCTCGGTAGATGACGCCGTCGCCTACTACGCGCAATGCCCGAGCGGATTCTCGCCGGGCAGCCCGCGGTACCTGGTCTACCAGCCGCGCCTGCCCAGCGGCTACCTTGCCTACGAATACCGGATCGTCCCCCAGTTCAGCAGCGGCAGCGGCGTGCTCGTCAGCTACAGCCTGGACACGACCGTCGCGGGCGGGAACTTCGGGGACATCACCACCTACCGCCCGCGTTTCCTCGACGTCAAGCTTCCCGGCATCGGCGGCCCGGCCGGGTCAGTCACCGACCCGGCGCCCGCTGCACCCGCTGCACTCCCCGCACCCTAGGAAAGCCCATGGCCACCAGCAATCTCCGCAAGAAAGAGCCGGTGAACGCGCCGCGCGGACCGGGGCGCGTCAGGCGCACGGCACGCTGGCTGTCGCACGTATGCGCGCGCCTGGGCGCTCGCCTGGGCGCGCGCCTGAGCCCGCGCAGGCTGCTGGAGGTTGCCGGCCTGCTCCTCGGCCTCGCCGTCGGCGCGACCCTGGTGCTCGTGCTAAGACCGTTCGGCGGTCATGAGCCGGCGGCGCGGCCTCCGGCGGGCCGGGGGGACGACACCGTGGTTCGGCAGTACGCCATAGGACCGGTTCCCGCCGCCCTGGACGCGGAATGGGCCGCGTACTCCGATCAGTCAACCTGCGGTGACTGGGCCGGCGGCGACGGCATATCCGCGGTGCGGCTGAGTACCTCCCAGATCGCCTGGTTCTACTCCGACACCTACCTCGGCCCCGCGAGTCCGTCCTCGGGTTTCGCTCATTCCGCCGGGCTGGTGCACAATTCGGTCGTCATCCAGACCGCGAGCGGCCAGGGCAGCAGGTTCGTCACGCTGACCGGCGGCGGCGTGTGCAGCTTCACCGCGCGGCCGGCCGCGGTGGTCGGCCCGCCCCAGGCGCCCGGCGCTAGCGGCGACCGGTACT
Source organism: uncultured Actinomycetota bacterium (assembly GCA_963771985.1). GTDB lineage: Bacteria > Actinomycetota > Actinomycetes > Streptosporangiales > Streptosporangiaceae > Trebonia. The sequence goes on from CAVYVO010000021.1 coordinate 275,838, forward strand.
GGGAGGAAGACGGCATCGAGGTCGGCGGGACGATCGTCAAGTTCTACAACCGCTACCCTCCAGGCAACGCCCCCTACATCCCGAACGGGACCCTGCTCGCCGCCTACCCGGCCAGCCAGCTCAGCGCGGCCGGCCGCGGGCCGGCCTACGGCCAGGTCATCCGGCCGCGGCTCATTCCGCTGCCGTCCTACGCCCCGCGCGGCGGGGGCGGCTCGCCGATCGTGTGGGGGGCGTCGGTCTTGCGTATCGGGAACATGATCTACGTGTACGGCACGCAGACACCGGACACTCCGGTCCCCTACCGGCAGCTGTACCTGGCCCAGGTACCGGCGTCGCGGCTGACCCAGTTCACCGCCTGGCGGTTCTACGCCGGCGACGGCCGCTGGGCCGCGGGCCAGCGGCACGCCGCGCCGCTCCAGACCTGGGGAAGCCCGCTCAGCGTGTCGTCGGGGTTCAGCGTGGTCCAGGCCGGGCAGCGCTACTGGCTCATCCAGGCTGATCCGATCGCCGGCAGCCAGGACATCGACGCGTACCCGGCCGGCGCTGTGTGGGGGCCGTTCGACCAGCGCGCCGGGATCGTGCTCTACCGGGACCCGGGCATCGGGCTCGACGCCGCCCACGACTACCGGATCATGTACGAGGCTCGCGTCGAGCCCGCCGTGTCCACCAGCCAGACGCTGGTGATCAGCTACAACGTCAACTCCATCGGCAACACCGCGGGCTGCATACCGATGTCCTGGTTCAGCAACACCGTGACCCTGCCCAGGTTCATCTCCGTGCCGATGGCCATCCTCAGCGCCGCGCCCGGATCCCCTCGCAGCGAGCCGGAGGACACGATAACGACCGGACCGTCGGACTTCCCGCGCGTGGCGGCGCGGGACCCGTCGCAGTGGTTCAGCGAATGGGACTACTCCAACGGCTGTCCCCCGGTGCCTGGCGTCACCCGCGTCCAGGCCCGGCCGCGCGCGGACGAGGTACGGCTGAGCTGGCCAGACGCGGGGCTGGGCGTCGCCTACCGCGTCTACCTCCGCCCGCCAGGCGCGGCCGGCTACGTCCTGAAGACCACTGTCCCCTTCGTCCTGTCGGCCACGGCGCGCTCCGTCAGCGCGACCCTGTCCGGGCTGCCCCCCGGCAAGTACGTGGCCAGGGTGGTTCCACTCAACCTCAGGATCCACGCCGGCCGCGCCGCCCAGGTGGCGTTCACCGTGCCCGGCGGGTGACGGCGCGGAGCGGGTGGACGGCGCGGGGCGTCACCCCAGCGTCATCCCGGCGTCACCCCCGGCTCGGTCGCCGGGCAGGCCTGGCGCAGCAGGGCAGGGAGGTAGGCGGCGCCCGGGCCGTCCGCGCTGGCGGAGTCCCCAGGGTTGAAGGCCGGGCAGCTGTCCAGGGACATACACCCGCAGCCGATGCACCCGGTGAGCTGATCGCGGAGGGCCTCCAGGGCGGCGATCTGCTCGTCGAGGCGCTTGCGCAGGCCATCGGACAGCCCGGCCCAGTCGGCCTGGGCGGGTATCCGCTCGCTCGGCAGCGCGGCCAGGGACTCGGCGATCTCGTCGAGGCTGAGCCCCATGTTGCGGGCGGCGCGGATCAGCGCCAGGCGGCGCAGCGAGCCGCGCTGGAAGCGACGCTGCCCGCCCGCGGTCCGGGTCGCGCTGAGCAAGCCGAGCTCGTCGTAGTAACGGACCGCGGACTGGGTGAAGCCGCTGCGACGGGCGATCTCGCCGACCGTGAGCAGGTCGGTGGCGCGCGGTTCGGCGGCGTGAGCGCGAGTAGCCCGCATCGGATTCCCTTCGTCCTCGGGCTGCTGATGGGCGGTTCCGTGCAGGCGATCGGGCGGCGATGGTGATGACTCGCCTTCCAGCTCCGGGCCGTGGGGTGCCGACCGGGACCTTACAGGGAAAGCTACACATGTCCCAAGGTGGGAACAACAAGATGGCCTGGTCAAAATTTGTAATTATTTTACTAAGTTCACCGGCGCGGCCACGGGCTCTTCGGCGCGCGATCACTGCTGCGGGAAACGCCATTCAAGATCATCAGCCCGAACGTACCGTGGCGCCTCACACCGCCTACAGCCCGGCCTGGTCAGGGCTTTCGCGCGATCCCGCACCAGATCGACGCCCCGCCCGGAGAATCCACCGGCGGGTCCATCCGGGTCATCGCCGCCCGGAGCGGCACGTTCTACGGGCAGAAGATGGCCAGGGGCGACATCTACACGATCCCGGGCCTGGCCGGCGTCGCCGTGGACAACGCGGGCAACGTGCTCGCCGCTAAGGAGTTCGCGGGCGAGTCCGGCACGATCTGGCTGCTCGCGGGCAAATCGGGCACCTTCTACGGCCACAAGGTCCGCGCCTGGAAGATCTATATGATCGCCGGGTGACGGGGGCTATGCTCCCGATTCTGGGTGAATAGGCGAAAGCCGCGACATCCCAGGGCAGCGAAAACGACATATCGTTCCGAGCGCGCCCGCACTCGGAACGCCCGCTGTCGGCATCAATCAGATCGCGATCAATCGCCGCTTAATGCGGGCGGCGGAACTTGCCAGTACATTAGGCGGCGATGTCCACGATTACGCAGATCCAGCTGCCAGACGGCCAGGTCATTTATGCTCGCGTCAGCGGGCAGGTGCCGTCTGCCGATGGCGACGATATCGCGCACGACGTCGGTTTCACCGACAAAATCCCCAAGCTGGCGAGCGAGCAGCTGACAAAGCTGGTCGAAGGTGTCGTCACAAACGTCCGTGCGACGGTGAGCAAGTTCGAGGCCGATGAGGTCAGCATCGACTTCGGGATCGAGTTCACCGGAAAGACCGGGCGGGTGATCGGTGTGCTCGCCGAGGTAGGCGGCACCGCCAGCGTTGTTCTGCATCTCACGTGGCGGGGCGGCGCAGATCCCGCTGCACAGAAATGAGCGAACAAAGGCTGAGACAGTTGCTTCGCGACTGCCTGGTCCAGGTCGAAGGCACCGATGGCCAGCCAGCGGGCAGCGGATTCTTCGTGGCTCCTGGTTACGTGCTCACCTGCTCCCATGTAGTGATGCGGCAGGCGCATAGCCCGGTTACCGTCCGGTGGCATTCCGGCCCGTGGCCGGGAAAGGTCGTATACGCGAGCCCGCCTCCCCCGCCCGGCACGGACGGCGAGGACAACACGGGCACGATCTGGCCGGAGCCCGACCTAGCCCTCATCCGCCTGGATGCCAATATCGCGCATCCCTGCGTCCGGCTCGGCCCACGCGAGCCCGAAGAGGGCTCGCACATGGTCGCGGCGGGCAGGCGCGTACCGTTCGACGACATTCCAGGGGACTTCTTTTCCGGCAGGATGGAGTACACGGGAAAGTTCCGGTATCTGATGCGCCTGAAAAACGAGAAGTTCGGCCGCGGGATGTCCGGAGGCCCGGTACTCCACCTCGCCAGCGGCGAGGTCTGTGGCGTAGCCAAACTGGCGGGTGCCGAGCTGGACGGCTACGCGGTCCCCGTTCACCTCGTCTATGACCTGCCCGGCGAGGTCGCGGGGGAGCTGCTCCGGTCCCACGATCGCTACCACGACGCCAACCCTGCCTGGGTCCGGGCACAGCGGACGCTCTGGGACGCCAGGCCCGCGGCCGCCAGGGCACTGCTGCCGCCGGACAGCGAAGCCGAACTGCTCGGACTGCTCGCCCGGCTCCCCGGAAGGAGGCCGGAACGGCTCGGCCAGCTCTACCGTGAGTGCGCCGGTACGCTGATGTACCCGGATCCTGGTCCGCTGCGGGAGCCGCGCGACGTCGCGCTGCGCCTGGCCGAGCTGCTGCACGAGCGGGGCAGGCCGCACCCGGTGATCATCTTCGCCGAGGCGCTGGCGGCCAGGCACCCGGCGCTCGCCATGGGCCTGCGCGACTGGTCGACCTCGGAGGCGACACGGCAGCACAGCCGGGAGCTGCTGCTTGACTGGCGGGCCGGCCGCGCGGTCGCGGCCGGGCGGCAAGCCGGGACGGAGACCAACCCCATGTCGGTGATCGTCCAGCTCAAGCCGTCCGATCACGCTGCCGACCGGTACGTCTACACGATCTGGCGCAACCGTGAGGATGTGGTCCTGGTCGAAAGGGAAAATGAACCGCTCGAGCTGACAGAGATCATAGCCAGGCTCCGGGGAAAACTGTCGGCGCAACTAGGCGAGCTTCCCGGGGATCATGTGATTGTCGAGTTCATACTGCCGCCCGAGCTATTCGACGAACCGGTGCACATGTGGCCGGTCTTCCGAAACCCGCACATACTGCTCGGGTACCGCTACCCTGTCGTCATCCGCGATTGGGAGCGCTTCTACGACGCGGAAGACCGCAACCACGCGAAGCTCAAATGGGACTGGCTAAGCACGCAGAACACCACGCTGCTGCGCTGGCTCCGGTGCGTCGATCAGCGCACTGCAAGTCAGCTTTATCCCTGGTTCGAAGCGAAAATCGAACGCGCGACCATTGGCTTGCCAGGACCTGCCAGCGAGTACGCCGAAGCGCTTAACGCGGCGCTGGACTCGGGGGTACGCGTCGCGCTCTGGCGCCGGACCCGCTGCGGGGCGCATGACGGCATTGGCGCCGGGGCGAACGACGGCCCCTGTGACGGTATGCTTTTCCGGCAGGTTGCCAGGAAGAAAGTGTCGCCGGAACCCGTTCGCCTGCTGCCGGCAAAAGTGAAGGACCTGCGTCTTTCGCCCGGAACATTGAGCGAAAGCGCATTGCTATGGGACAATCCGCATCGAGGACCGCACCCACGAGGGCTGGCTGTACATTGACGGACTGGCTGATCTACCGTGGCATAGCCGAACCACATGACGGTGCGGACGCGCTTCCGCCGCCACCCCCGTGGCGGATTTTTGACGGCGGTCCGGCGCTGCCGGTCCCACGGGGACCCGGTGCGGACAGCGCGAGCGGCCTGTGGCGCGGCAAACTGGGTGACCTGCGGGCCGCCAGCAGCTACCGGCCCGATCCCGAAGCGGTGGAGCTAGTGAACGCCGCTCTCTACCTGCGCCGTCCGCTGCTCGTCACCGGCAAGCCGGGAACCGGCAAGTCGTCGCTGGCCTACTCGGTCGCGTACGAGCTCGGGCTCGGCCCGGTGCTGCGCTGGCCGATCACCAGTCGGTCCACGCTGCAGGAGGGCCTGTACTCCTACGACGCCATCGGCCGCCTCCAGGACGTGAACCTGGACGGCCGGAACAACACCGTCGACATGGCCCGCATCGGCGACTACATACGGCTCGGTCCGCTGGGCACCGCGGTGCTCCCGTTTGACCGGCCGCGCGTACTACTCATCGACGAGATCGACAAGAGCGACGTCGACCTCCCGAATGACCTGCTCAACCTGTTCGAATATCCCACTTACACCGTCCACGAACTCACCCGGATCGCCGACCGCGCGCCGGATGTGAGCGTGCTGACCGAAGACGCCGAGGACCGCGTCACAGTCCACCACGGGCAGGTGCTCTGCAAGGCGTTCCCGTTCATCGTGCTGACCAGTAACGGCGAGCGCGAGTTCCCGCCCGCGTTCATGCGGCGCTGCCTGCGGCTTGATCTTCCGGTGCCCAGTCCAGAGCAGCTCGCCGGAATCGTCACCAGCCACCTCGGCCCGGACCTCGCCGCCGCTGGGCAAGACCTGCTGGACGAGTTCGTAGCCCGCCGCGGCGAAGGCGACCTGGCGGCTGATCAGCTGCTGAACGCCGTCTACCTGACGTCCTACGCCGCGCGCGAGCCAGGCGACGATCGGACCCGCCTAGCGCAGCTGCTGCTCCGCCATCTCGACCGGCTCACCTGATCGCGGGGACCTCATGGACGTCGCAGGCTTCATCGACCTGTTGACCAGATCGGGCCTGGACGTCACCCCGCTCGAGGTTGCCGAGGCGCTCTGGCTCGCGCGCTACGCCACCCCGCCCGAACGGCAAGCGGCGGCGGAACCACCGCGCCGGACGCCTCCCGAGCAGGAGCCAGAGAGCGCGGACCAAGCCGTGGCCGGCGATAGGGCATCAGGGACAGCACATGCGGCCACGGATCGGCTTCCCGTGTACCTTCCCGCATCATCCGCCACGGGCCGGGCCAGCCTCGGCGGTACCGGTATGTCGGTTCCGGTCCCGGCGAGCACCGCGCTGCCGGGCAGCCTGGCACTGATACGGGCGCTGCGGGCGCTGAAGCTCAGCGCGCCCGATGTCAGGCGCCGTACTCTCGACGAGGCCGCCACCGTCGACGCGACCGCACGCAGCGGAGCGCTGATGCCCGTGCTGCGCGCCGGAAGCGAACGGCGCTTCTCGCTCGCGCTCATCGTGGATACCGGTCCGGCGATGGCCGTCTGGGCCAAACTCGAAGCGGAGCTCCTCGTCGCGCTGCAGCGCCTCGCCGCCTTTCGTGACCTGCAGCGGTGGTATCTGCACACCGATCGGCGCAGAGTGCTGGGGATTTCGCACTCGGCCCGGGGCGATTCGGCGACGCGCGACCCCGCGGAGCTGCTCGACCCGGCAGGCAAGCGCGTGATCCTGGTGCTGACCGACGGAGCCGGATCGGCGTGGTACTCAGGCGCGATGGCGCGGACGCTGCGACTGTGGGGCTCCGCAGGCCCGGTCGGGATCCTGCAGCCGCTACCTCAGCAGCTGTGGGCGCGCACCGCGCTGAGCCCGGTCCGCGGGCAGCTGACCGCCGCCCGCCAAGCCGCGCCGAACGCCGAGCTCACGTTCACGCCGTACGGGCGCGCCGCACGCTGGACCCGGCTACTCGAAGCCGCCAAGAGCTTCGACGTGCCGCCGCCCGTCGCGGTTCCCGTGCTGGAGATCGAGCCCGACTGGCTGCGCGGCTGGGCTCGTCTCGTCGGCACCGGCCACGGCGCGACGCTGGACTGCGCCGTCACCCTCGCACCCACGGGCCCTGGCGCGGAATCAGCCGCATCCGTACCGGAGCCGGCGGACGCCACCGCCGATGATCTTGTCCGGCACTTCGTCGAGCAGGCCTCTCCCGAGGCACAGCGCCTGGCGTCCTACCTGGCCGCCACTCCGCTCAGCCTGCCGGTCATGCGGCATGTCCAGCAGGCCATGCTGCCCGGCACCGGACCGTCCCACCTCGCCGAGGTGCTGCTCGGCGGACTCATCGCCACGCGCGCCGTGCCCGGCGACCCGGACCAATCGCGGCGCTGGCGGTATGAATTCGCGCCCGGCGTGCGGGACCTGCTGCTGAGCGGGCTCGGCCGCACGGACGCCCGGCGCGTCCTGACGACGGTGTCCCGTGAGCTGAACGCGCGGTTCGGCCGGGGCGCCGACGAGTTCGCGGGCGTTGTCCCGGTCCCCGGGACGCAGCCGATGGTCTCCGCCGCGAGCAGGCCGTTCGCCGAGATCGCCGCGCAGGTGCTGGAACGCATCACCGGCGCGTTCACCACCGTCTCCCCCGAAGGGCCGCCGGCCGGGGAAGCCGGCGCCGAGCCGCCCGCCACGTTGATCCGCCGTTACCGGCGTACCGGCAGGATCGCGGACATCGACGCGGCGATCGCCGCGCTCCGGCGTACTGCTGTACCAGCGCGCCCGGCCACCAGGTCCGCGGAACGGGCGGTCGCTTCGCCCGGGGACGCGAGCGCTGCTCTCGAGCTGGCGGCGGCCTTGCGGACGCGCTATTCCGCGCTCGCCGATCCCGAGGACCTGGACGAGGCGGTCGAAGTACTGCGTCAGGCGGAAACCCTGCCCGGTCCGGAATCCGCGGCGGTATCGCATGAACTAGCGACCGCGCTGGGCCTGCGTCATGCGCGCACTGGCTCACGCATCGACATCGAGGAGGCCATACGAGCGGCCTCGGCGGCGGTGGCGAGCGTCCGGCCCGGCGGTAAGAAGTTCCCGCGGTACGTGGCCACGCTCGGCGAACTGCTGCTGCGCAGCGGCTCGCCACAGGACGTCGACCGGGCCGTCACATTGCTGCGCCGCGCTGAAGAGCTTCCAGGGGCGGAGCGGCCTAAGCTGCTCACCGAGCTAAGCACGGCGCTGCGGGCGCGCGCGGAGTATCGACGCGGTGATAGCGCGACAGGCGCTCGCGCCCGTCCCGGCGAGTCCTGGAGCGCTGACCTGGACGAGGCCATCGATGTCATGCGGCGCGCCATCGACTTCAGCCAGGACGGCGGGCAAGAGCTGTACGGGGTCCAGGCGCGTGAGCTGGCCGGCCGGTACGCCGGGCTAGCGGCGGCACTTCTCGACCGCGGCCGGATCACCGGCAAACGCGCCGACCTGAAAGAAGCCGCGGAGAGCTACGTGAGGGCGGTGCTGCTCACCACAGCCGACGATGCGGAAAAGGGCGCCTACCTGACCGGATCGGGTATCGCCCGGCGCGAACTGGCCATGGTCTCAAGCGATGAGGCCCACCTGGCCATGGCCATCGGCGCGCTTCGCGAGGCCATCGGCGAGACGTTGCCGGAAGACCCAGAGCTGCCGCGGCGACGGATCGAACTCGCGACCGCGCTGCTCGCCCGGTTCGAGTTCGACAGGCACCGGGGCGACCTGATCGAGGCACGTCATCTGCTGACCGAGGCGATCGCGGCGCTGACCTCCGGCCTGGGAGCCCGGCATCCCGATACACTGGCCGCGCGCGTGGAACTAGCTCACGCGTACGCCGCGGAAGGCCGGGATGCTGAGGCGCGCGCCATCCTGACTGACGTACTGCCTTCGCTCCCGCGCGAGCACCCAAGTTACCAGTCGGCCCGAGCGCTGGAAGAGTCACTGCGATGACATCCCCGCGCGCCTGGCGGCCCGTACCGAAGTGGATCCTGCTGGGTCTGACGCTCGGCGCGGCGTCCGGCCTGATGGCCATCGCCTTCTACGGCGCCGTGGAATGGTGCACCCGGTGGCTGCTGGGCTTCCTCGGCGGATACTATCCGCCGACGATCGCGGCGAGCCCGGGCGGCTTTCACCCGGCTAGCGGGTTCGCCAGGATGTGGGCGATCCCGCTGCTGGCGGGAACCGGCGCGCTCATCGCCGCTTGGCTGGTATTCCGCGTGGCACCGGAGACGGAGGGACACGGAACCGACGCAGCCATCCGCGCGATCAACACCGCGCCATCGCGGATGCGGCTCCGGGCGATGCCGGTCAAGATGATCGCCTCGGCGGTCACGATAGGGTCCGGCGGGTCGGGGGGCAGCGAGGGGCCGACCGCGCAAATGGCGGCCACATCAGCGTCGTTCATCGCCCGGGTTTCGGGGCTTGAGTACGGCGAGGCGCGCATGGCGGTCACGGCGGGGCTCGCCGCCGGCGTGGGCGCCATCTTCCGCGCGCCGCTGGGCGGGGCGCTGCTCGGCGTCGAGTTGCTGTTCCGCAAGGACCGTGAATGGGCGATGCTGCTCCCGTCGCTGATCGCCTCGGGTGTCGCGTGGTCGGAGTTCAGCGCGGTCTACGGGTGGATGCCGATGTTCGGCCACGTGCCCGGAATGATCATCACGGGCCCGGCGCAACTGCTGATCTTCCCTTTGCTCGGGCTGATCTGCGGTGGACTGGCCCGGCTGTACACGATGACGTTCTACGGCGTCGAATGGCTCGCCGCCAGATCGCGCAAGTGGGTGAAGTGGCGGCCGCTGCTGCCGGGCGCCGCGGGGGTGGCGACCGGAGCGCTTGGCCTGTTCGTCCCCGGCGTGCTGGGTACCGGGTATGGCACCATCCAGGACGTGCTGAGCCCGGGCCGGGTACTGCACCTGTCGCTGCTGGTGCTGTTCATGATGCCGCTAGCGAAAATTCTCGGCACGTCACTGTCCATCGGGTCCGGCGGCTCCGGCGGCGTCTTCGGCCCGTGCATGGTGGTCGGCGCGACCGCCGGTGCGGCAGTATGGCGGCTCACCGAGGTGACCGGAGCCCACGCTGTGGTACCCGCATCGCCGGCGTTGCTCGCGGCCGTCGGCATGGCCGCCTGCCTTGGCGCCGCGGCTCGCTCGCCGCTTGCGATCACGGTCATAGCGGCGGAAACATGCCAGAGCTGGTGGGTTCTGCCCACCGCGTTGCTCGCGGTCCCCATAGCGGTCATGCTGATGGGCTCTGACTCCCTGTACCGGGCGCAGCCACTGAACCGAAGGGAATGGGCCGCCGGCCGGAAAGAACTCCAGGAGCCGGCGGATGGCATGGGTGACACGCTGCCGGTCAGCGTCTGCGTGACCACGCCGGAGGCGATCCCGCCACCGCAGCCGGGCTCGCCGTACCAGCCCGAGGCTGCCGAAAAACCAGGCATGCCAGCCGCGCAGTAGCCATATGAATACAATCAGGACATAATCGGGAGAGCACACCAGAGCAGCGCGGAGGCCGTGAGTTGACCGAGCCCGCCCCCGACGAAGCAGGCCCCCTCGTCGACCTGTCCGACGTCACACTGGAACGAATCGCGCAGTTGTGCGGGCCCGCCGCGAGTGGCCTCGATCCAGACGACGTGGCGGACAGGCCGGTGCTTCGCCGGGCCTTGCTGCGGGTACAGCGGGAGGGCGAATGCCGCAGCGGGCTGTTCGCCGGCTTCGACAGCCATCTCCTATGAACGATGCCTTGCCGCAGGGCCGCCCGCTCCGTGAGTTCGTCTTCAAGGTGGCCAGTCGGTGCAACCTGGCCTGCGACTACTGCTACGTGTATACAGGGCCGGACCAGACCTGGCGGCAACGCCCCAGGGTGATGAGCGCAGCGACCATCGACGCGGCGGCGGCCAGGATCGGCCAGCACGCGCAGGCTCACCGGCTCGAAAACGTGCTGATCGCCCTGCACGGCGGCGAGCCCCTGCTCGCGGGTCCCGAGGTCATCGAACGTGTCATTACCGCGGTCAGGGGCGCGATGCCGCCCGGGACCCGCGCCGACCTGATCGTACAGACCAACGGCGTCCTGCTCGACCGCACATTCCTCGACCTGTTCGCCCGTCACCGGGTCCGGGTCGGAGTGAGCCTTGATGGCAGCCACCAGGCGAACGACCGGCATCGCCGGCGCGCTCAAGGCGGATCCAGTTACCCCGACGTCGTGCGGGCATTGCGGCTGCTGAATTCGGAACGGTACCGCCCGCTGTTCGCGGGTGTCCTGTGCACGATCGACCTGGAGAACCATCCCGTCGAAACGTACCGGGCGCTGCTGGAGTTCGGGCCGCCCATCGTGGACTTCCTCCTGCCGCACGCGAACTGGTCGCATCCGCCGCCAAGACAGCCGGGCCGCGGCGATGCCCCGTACGCCGACTGGCTTATCCCCGTTTTCGACGCCTGGTACGACGACCCGGCGGCGGGCACGAGCATCCGGTTCTTCGACGAAATGATCCAGCTCATGTTCGGCGGGGCGCCGGGCGCCGAGGCCCTTGGCGGCGGAGTGCTCGGATTCGCCGTCATCGAGACGGACGGGACCATCGAGGGGGCGGACTCGCTCAAGAGCGCCTACCACGGCGCTGCCGTCACCGGATTGTCCGTGCATGCCCACTCGTTCGACGAGGCACTCGAGCATCCGGTGATCGCCGGTCCCCGGCGCGGCCGTGCCGCGCTCGGCGCGACATGCCAGTCCTGCCCGGTGGTAAGCGTGTGCGGGGGCGGCCAGTATGCCCACCGCTACCGGGACGGGGCGGGTTTCGGCAACCCCTCGGTGTACTGTGCCGACTTGCGCCAGACGATCAGGCACGTCGCGGGCCGCGTATACCAGGATCTGAGCCGGGCAGCGTCACGGCGGCCATGCTCAGTCCGCTGACCATCTCTGCCCGCGACTTCGCGCTGCTCGGTGCGGGGGGCGGCGACAGCGTCACGGCGAAGGCCCTGCTGGCCGGTCAGTTCAGCAGGCGCGTGCTGCTGGTCATCGCCGTTCTTGACTCCGCACGCCGCAAGGCACCCGACGCGGCCCGGGCCCTCGAAGCCTCCTACGCATTGCTCTCCGACGTGCAGCGAACGCATCCGCACCTGGTCGAGGAGATCCTCACCCTGCCATGCGCCGGTAACTGGGCCGCGGCGTGCTTGCGGGACGAGGCAGACGAAGGCGCCTACCGGTATCTCGCTTGCCTGGCCGCGAGCGCGGCGTTCCGAGCGGGCCGTGAATTCCGGATCGAGGTGCCGGTGCTGAATCGCACGGTGTGCCTGCCGACGCTCGGGACGCTGGCGGTCCACGGCGCGGACGCGAACGTCGCCGTGATCAGCGGGGGAAACAAGTGCCTGGCGATCACTCCCGCGGCGGGCCTGCTGACACTGCTCTCCGACGTCAGCGCCCCCGCCCAGGGGTGGAAGCCCGCGCGCCTGCTGCGGGCGAGCGCGGACGGCTGCGACCTGAAGGTCTGGCTAGACGATTCCGGCCCGTTCCGCGCTCCGCCGGGCCCGCGCCTCGAGCCCGCTCTCGCAGCGAGTGAGGCCGCACGCTGGCAGCGAATGCTCGATCAGGCCTGGCGCTCCCTCGTACGCCGGCACCGCGCGCACGCGGACGGGATGTCCATCGGACTGCGCGCGCTCACGCCACTGCGAGAACGGAACGAACCAGGCAGCAGCAGCGCGACCGCGACGGACGCGATCGGGGGCGTTCTGCTCACTCCGCCGCAGCACGCGGAGAACCTCGCCCTGACCCTGATCCATGAATTCCAGCACACGAAGCTCGCGGCGGTCGAGCATATCGTCGCACTGCACAACGGTGATGAGCGCAAGCGCTACCACGTCCGCTGGCGCGACGACCCGCGCCCGCTTGGCGCCGTGCTGCACGGGGCGTACGCGCACCTAGGTGTCGCCGGATACTGGGGCTCCGTACTCCGGCTGGGCGACATGTACCCCCGCGATATCGCCAGGAGAGAACTGGCGTACTGGTGCGACGCGGTGGAAGACGCGCTTGAACTGATCATGAAGTCTGGTGAGCTCACCGCAGCGGGCAGCCGTTTTATCGCCGGAATGGCCACGACGCTCAGCCAGTTCCGTGCCATTGCGGCAATACCGGCACATTGAGGTTTAGGACTCGGCAGCGAGGTTGCCTTGCGATAACGTATGTTTTGCCGCTCGGCCTAATGGGACCATGATCAGGAGGCGCTAATGGCTTTCGGGAGCCAGGTCCCATCAACGTCGCGGGACGACCGGATCCTGATCAGCTACGTGGGTCCCGACCTCATGTGGGCGGAGTGGATAAGCGAGCAGCTCCAGCGAGCGGGCGCCATGGTAGACGTTGCCGAGTGGATGGGCGGACCAGACGCTCACCTGCTCGACACGCTACAGAACGCCGCGGAACGCTACAGCCAATGCGTCGCGGTGATGAGCAGCAGCTACCAGCAAGCGGTGGTACCAGACGCCGAAACCGGTGAGGCCACGGCCGTATGGGCGGTCGAGCATCAGCCCATCTTGACCCCGGTGCTGGTCCGGAGGTGCGAGCTCCCGTCTCGTTTCTGGCAACTCTCACCGGTCGACCTGCGCGAGGTCACCGACGACCGGACCGCATCACGGCGGCTGCTGAGCCGCGTGCTCGGACTGCATCTTCCGGTATCCCGAAGCGGGGAAACGGAACCGATGACCAGGTTTCCCGGCCGCCGGCCCGCGGTCTGGTCCCCGCGCATGCCACCCCGGAACCCGTATTTCACGGGACGAGATGAAATGCTGCGTCAGCTGAGACGACGGCTCACCACGGACGTCACCGCCCTGCTGCCGCACTCGCTGCAAGGGCTATCCGGCATCGGGAAAACCCAGCTCGCGATCGAATACGCTTACCGGTTCGCCGCCGACTACGACATCGTTCTGGTGGGTCCCTTCCGAAGCACGCGCGGCGGCACGGCAGTCCCTTGCCGACCTCGCCATCCGGTTGGACCTCGGCGGCCCGGCGGCGGAGACCGGCGAATTGATCCGCGCTGTGCTGGACGCGTTGCGCACCGGGCAGCCCTACCAGCGCTGGCTACTGATTTTCGACAACGCGGGTGCTCCCGATGACATCCGGACGCTGCTGCTCAGCGGCCCTGGGCACACGCTCGTCACGTCGCGGGACCAATCCTGGGCACATCAGGCCGACGTACTCGATGTGGACGTTTACTCCCGAGACGAGAGCACGGAATTCCTGCAGCGCCGGTCGCACGGCCTGAGTGCGCTGGAAGCCGGACAGCTGGCTGAGGAACTTGGCGACCTGCCCCTCGCGCTCGAGCAGGCCGCCGGGTGGCTGTCCACGACCCAGATGTCCTCGGATGACTATCTTTCGGTGCTGCGTGAGCACATTGCCGAGCTCTTCGATCCGGCGCGGCCGAAGGATTATCCGGACTCCGTCCGGGCAACATGGGCCGTCTCGATGAATCAACTCCGGGAGCAGAATCCGAACGCCGAAAGGCTCCTTAACCTGTGCGCGTTCATCGGGCCAGACCCCATTCCCATCAGCCTGCTGACCGCCCGGCACCTGGAGGGACTGCCCGCGACGCTGCGCAATGCACTGAATTCGCCGTTTCAGCGCGCGAACATCTTGCGGGACATCCAGAGCTACTCACTGGCCCGGGTCAGCGAGGCGACCAGCGAAAGCCCGTTTCCGGGTCCCAGCCTGCAGCAGCACCGCCTGGTCCAGGCAGTCGTACGTGACATTGCGTCCGCGGACGAGCGGGAGGCCTACCGCCATCAGGCGCATCAGTTGCTCGCCGCCGCGGATCCGGGGGACCCTGAGCTTCCCGCTAACTGGGCTACCTACGCCGCGCTGCTGCCGCACGTGCTGTCCTCCGAGGCGGTCACCGATACAGATCCGGCGGTCCGCCGGCTGACGCTCCACGAAGCCCGGGCACTCTGGCGGCGCGGCGAATTCCAGACGTGCCTGAATCTGGTCACCGAGGCCGCCGAGGCCTGGGCGCGGACGCTGGACGAGACCGATCCTGACCTGCTCCTGGCAAGCCGGGAACGCAGCAACGCGATGCACGGTCTAGGCCTGTTCAGTGAGGCGCTGGAACAGGATCGATCGGTCTACGAGCGACTGGTCCGACGCCTGGGGCATGACCACCCAGACACGCTCCGGGCCGCCGGCCTGCTCGCCCTCGGCTACCGCAGGATGGCGAATTTTCCGCCCGCACGGGAGCTAGACGCCTATGCCCTGGCTGTCAGCATCCGCGATCGCGGCCGGGACGACCCAGAAAGCTTGCGGCTTGCTCACAACGTCGCCGTGAACCACCGGATGGCCGGCGAATTCGCGGCCGCCCTCGATATAGATCGCTACAACGCCGATGTATACCCGAGGGTTCTCGGCCCGGACGCGTTCTCTACCCTGTTCGCGATCAACAACGTGGCAAGGGACCTGCGCGAGTGCGGCCAGTACTACGAGGCGTTGTCGTTGCAGGAGACTACTTACAGCCGCTACCGCGAGATGTTCGGGCCAGACACCCCGGAAACCCTCCGTGCCATGAAGAATCTCGCAGTATCACGACGCAAGGCCGGACGCTACGCGGAAGCCGCCACCCTCGCCGAGGACGTGCTGGACCGGCACCGCCGTAAGCTTGGCGATCTGCACCCGGAGACGCTGGCCGCCACCACGAACTTCGCCAACGACCACAGATGCGCGGGCCAGTTCATGGCTGGCCGGGGATTCGCCGAACTCGCCGCGCGGGGATACCGGCAAGTGTTCGGCGACGACCACGCGTTTACGGCGTGCGCGGCGGTGAACCTGGCGGTTCTCATCCGGCTGACCGGCGACCCGGAGCGGGCCCGGCACATGAACGACGAGGCGCTGAAGCGAATCCGCGCCGCGTTCGGGCCAAGCCATCGGTACACGCTCAGCTCCGCGGTTAACTTGGCCAGCGATCTAGCCGAGCTCGGCGACCCGGCGGCGGCCCGCGCACTCGGCGAGCGGACGCTCGCCGCGCTGCGGGAGACCAGCGGGGAGGATCACCCTTACACGTTGAGCTGCGCGGTCAACCTCGCCCTTGACCTGCGCACCCTCGGGGAACGTGAAGCCTTCCGCGACCTGTTCACCGACACTATGGAGCGCTACCAGCGCACCTTGGGCAACGCCCACCCCGAGGCCGCGGCAGCCGCCGCCCGGGAGCGGGCCGTCTGCGACATCGAGCCACCTCCCGTCTGACCCCTATGAGCCTCCAGCCGGTCCCTCGGAACCCGTCGGTGTACTGCCGCGACCTGCTAGCTCTGATCATGGCCATCCGGGAGTAGGAGCGCAGGCTGCGCCATTCCGGCCGACAGCGTCAATTCGCCGTCGGCGGACGACAGCCCGCTCGCCATCGGCGCCTACGTGACGGCCGGTGCCGGCTTGTTCTGCCTGGCATGCAGCCTCTTCGATGTCCCCTTCCCAGGTCTTGGCCGCAGGCGACGGCATAGAAATACACAGATAGTGGAATCTCCAGAAAGCCGCCCGCCAGGCAGTGACACCAACGTCCTTGGCTATGCGGACCTGAAGGAAATCGTGCGGACATCTCGGAAACATACACAGGCGGAAGCGAAGCGGATACTCGCCCCGTACTTCGGTCGCTGGATGCGGCTCGCGGTAGAGGCAGTTGATGTCGGCGACTGGACTGGATCTTATTCGCAAGTTAAGGGTCCAGGGCAGCCCAGTGCTGAAGGAAGATAGCGTGCAAAGTTCCGCAGCCATCATCCGACCGGAGTCGGATCATTATCAAGCGCTGCGTGGAGCTTGGAGTCACGGACAAGAACCGTCCCGCCTTGATTCGCCACCTCGACACAGTTACCCGCTTCAGAGAATGAACTCTTATATTACAGTCGCCGTTTCACGCTGAGTGCTTTGGTGCTGCCTGTTGCGTGATCGCCGGGCATACGGCTGGCGTGACAGCGCGTGACGAGATCGGACGGCTGTTTCCGGCGGGACCGCGGCTGGCGGGCGTGCAACGCGGGGCGGCCGTGGCTCGTTCCTGGATTTTGTGGAAAAACAAGAGATGGCCACGGCCGCAGTGGCCAGCATAGAAGATGCCGCGGAGTGCGGGGAGAGAGCGGATGGCCTGGTCAGCGGGGTGCTGGGCCGGGTGATGAGGCAGCGGCGCAGCATCGCGGCGGCGCTGGATTACGTGAAGGCGCTGTCGCGGGGAACGCGGGCGAACTGCTGGGAACTGGCAGAGGCGGCCGGGCACGAGGGACCGCACCGGATGCAGGCCCTGCTCAGGAGGTACAAGTGGCCGTGGGAGACGCTCCGCGCGCTGCTGCCGGCGCTGGCGGCGCAGTGCCTGCCGGATGACCCGGATGACCTGATCGGGCCGGGGATCGCGATCGACGAGACCGCGCACCTGAAGAAGGGAAGGGCCACCGCGTGCGTCTCGCCGCAGCACGCGGGCGTCACCGGCAAGGTCGAGAACTGCGTGACCTGGGTATTCACCGCCCTGGTCACCGCACTCGGCCAGGCGTGGGCCGATTTTGACGTGTACATGCCCGAATGCTGGGCGGAAGACCCGCAGCGCCGCCGCAAGGCCGGCATCCCGGGGGACCTGAAGTTCGCCACGAAACCGGAACTGGCCATTGAGCAGCTCAGGCGCCTGATGGCGGCCGGGGTCCGCGCCCTGTGGGCCGCCGCCGACGAAGTGTACGGGCGGTGCGGCGAGTTCCGGGACGCGTGCCGGGCATTGTCGCTGGCCTACGTCGTCATCATCCCCTGCGACTACCGCATCACCCTCGCGAAGGACACGGTCATCCGCGCTGACCAGGCCATAGCAGACGCGGTGTTCGAGCGGAGATCCTGCGGGAATGGGACGAAAGGCCCCCGCTACAGCGACTGGGCCCTCATCGCCACCGCGGGCCCGCGGGAATTCCTGCTGATCCGCCGCCTGCCCTCCCGCCAGAAGAACCAGTACACGTTCTACCTCTGCTGGGCGCCGGAAGACAGGGCCGCCACGATGACCTACTTCATCACCATCGCGGGCCGCCGCTGGCCAGTGG
>CAVYVO010000022.1:0-837424 GCA_963771985.1 uncultured Actinomycetota bacterium
CTCCGTCGTTGCGCCTCATGCGCCGCGAGCACCTCAACTGGTGAAACCACGCCAAACGCGTCGGGCTCGCCGCGCGGGCGGCTCGCCCCGGCGGGTGCGCGGGACCAGTCGGCAGCCGGGCTCCGCGGATGAACGCGATCTGCGAGCGCCTCGTCGGCACCCTGCGCCGGGAGCTCCTGGACCGCGTGCTGATCCTGGGGGAGTGTCATCTGCGTGCCGTGCTGGCCGAATACCAGGTGCAGCTACAACACGGCCCGGCCGCACCAGGGCATCGGCCAGCGCGTCCCCCACGGGTGAACACCTCACCGTTACCGGTCTCGACCGCGAACGGATCCTCCGAAAACCCGTCCTGGGCGGCCTGATCAACGAATATGCGAGCGCCGCCTGATATCCCGAAGAACCGCAGGTCACCAGACGAATCCTATTTTCGAGCGGGACAGGGTCAGCTTGGGCTCTTCTCCAGCCACCTCGACCCAGATGGTCTCTGACGAGTTGACGCCGGTGTCGATCGCGGTGAGCCGAACGGTCCAGATCGGCTCACCGTCCCGCGTGGTCTTCTGCGTCTGGTCGACCCGTGACTTCGCCGCAGGCCGGGCGGTCGCGGCTACACGGAACTTGACTTCGCTGATGTCGATTCTGCGTCGCATGATCTTGGTCCTTTCTGACCGATGTACTTCCGTTGCCCTCTTATCCTCTAGAGGACTTTAGGAGAACGGTGACCCGACTAGTAGTCAAGTCCTCTAGAGGATTAAGATCGATCGGGACTCAGGAGAGATCACATGACCGAAGAACTCAGCTCGTACGCGCCCAAGTACCAGCGCATCGCAGACGCCCTACGACGCGACATCAAGACCGGAACCTACGCGCCTGGCGACCGACTGCCAGCAGAGACCGCACTACTCGACCGCTTCCGTGACCAGTTCGGAACGCTCAGCCTGCCGACCTTGCGGCAGGCCATCGCCGTTCTTCGCGCCGAAGGGCTGATCACCTCACAGCAGGGCATTGGCACGTTCGTACGCTCAGACCGGCGCTTGCAGCGCCGATCGCGTCACCGCTATGGACGAGCACGCGCGGACCGCCAACTACTCACCTCGCACCTCGCACACCAGATCATCTACAGCGGACCCGGCAAGCTGCCCGAGCACATCGCTGACGCAAGCACCCTGACTGCAGACGATCCCGTGGTCATACGCCGACGTCTGCTGCGCGATAAGGAAACCGGCCAGGCCCAGGAACTGGGAGCCAGTTATATTCCGGCCAGCATCGCAGCAGGAACGTACCTCGAAGAATCGGACGTGGTACCGAAGGCACTCTTCCTGTGCGTCGAAGAACTCGGCGGCAGACTCTACACCCGAGCGCACGATCGCTGGCAGGTACGTCCGGCCACGGCCGAGGAAGCGAGCCTTCTGGAGATACCGGCTGGAAGCACCGTCATTCACCTAGTGCACAGCGCATCGGACGAGAACGGCGACACTCTGGAAGTCTCAGAATCCATCTGGCCATCCGACCGCATCGTCATTATCGATGACTACGACATCGCCCAGGGCCAGGACGGCATGTCCGATGTCTGACGCCATAGAGACCCCGCTACCCGCCAAGATGCGCGAGCACTGGTGGTGGCGGCCCGGATGGCAGGAAGGCCGCCACATCTACGCCTGCCACCTGACGCTCGACGACCAGCCGCAGCTACGCGAACTCGCCGCCGAGTACCAGCAGGCGATCACGGGGTTGCAGGGGCTTGACCTGATCCCGCCGCAATGGCTGCACCTCACTATGCAGGGAATTGGCTTCACCGACGAGATCAGGGACGGCGAGGCAGACCACCTGCACGACGCGCTCAGCCGCGAGCTGGCGAAGGTCGCCCCGCCGACCGTCGAGTTCCGCTATCTGACGGTCCACCCAGAAGCGATCTACCTAAAAGCCCATCCTGCGGATGCGCTGTACCCGCTGCGCGAGCACATGCACCGCGCGGTGGCGTCCGTCCTCGGCCCGGAGAGATTCACCGAGCCGATGCCAGATCGCGAGAAATTCACACCACATGTCAGCATCGCCTACGTAAGCGCCGACAATGACCCCGAGCCGATCGCTAGTGCGCTGCGGAAACTCGCCACCAGATCAGTGTCAGTGACGTTCGCCAAGGCATCACTGCTTGAGTTCCACCGAGACCAGCAGATGTACGAGTGGACAAGCGCGATCCCCATACCGATCGGATCAGGCAGGACCAGCCGACAGATGTCTAGCCGACAGAGCGTGTGACAACTTTCTCTACAGCTTCAAGGGCGCGCCTCCGGCACGCCACGCGCCAGGCTCTCAACCCGGCGCAGCGCAGAAAAGCGCGAAGTGACCGGGAACAGAAGCGCGTGAACTGAGACGGTGAGCACCACTAGGGCAGAGCCTCAGCGGGGAATGGGCGGGGGACGGTCCGCGCCCGTGGCGTCGGCCTGCCGCGCCCTCTCTGCGCGGGAGCGCGCCGAGGACGCGGCGCCGAGCGCCGGGCGGCTGTCCCCGCTTCCCGTAGGCCGGTGGTCACCCGCCGTTACGCGCCACCGGCACCACGCGACGCGCAGACCAGGCATGGCCATCGCAGCGTGCTGGCGGGCCTGCGGCCGGGAGAAATGCCACAGCGTGCGGGCTTCTCCCCTCACACCCGGCGCGGGATTATCCGGGGGGCGGCCAGTTGCCGTCAAGGGCGCTCCCTTCGGTCGCGTCGCCTGCGGCGATGGCGCAAGCGCCACCCTTGAGCAGCAACTGACTGCGAGGCCCCCGGACCCCGTAAGCGCTTGTCGGGTTGAGGGGAGGAGCGGGCGAAGCCCTTTGGCACCTATCAGGTTGGACGGGGCAGACTGGCGGCCGGGCGGATTCGTACTCGTATCCGTCAAGGCCGGTGGGCGTTAGGCTCAATCGGCATGACGACGGAGGACACGCGCATCGTGCTTCGTACTGGTGGAATGAACGACCCGATAGTAGATCACCCCGGACAGCCCGCGGACTACGTGCACACCGATGGCACAGTCTGGACATGGCACGAAAGATGGCGGCTAGTCGGCGGCGTCCAGGATGACAAAGGGCGGATATTCGGTCGCACCCTCCTTCGCCTCTATGACCTCGTGACGTCCGGCACCGATGATTGAGATCGAGGACTTCCAGGCCCAGTAGGAGCGATCGCGGTCGAGTAACCAACTGAGTAACGACCGCGCGTGATGAGGACGGACGCCGCTGGACGTTGGCAGACGATACGCCGCAGGTCATAGCCACGATGCGAAGGCACAGACGTACAGCAACATGGCTTCGGGACGAAGAAGCCGCCGAGAGACTGACCACCAAAGTTGACCACAACAGCATCGGAATCAGACCGACGCTGAGCGAGGAGTCAAGTGGCCAAATCCCAGGTAGCCGACGCCAAGCGACAAGTTGGACGTACCTTACAAGCGAGGGATCAGCGTCAAGCACCCCTTGACGGAGACATGCCTCGTGCCCTTCGCGTGCCCGAACAAGGCGGAAACAAGAGACATTGAGCTGTAGCCAGACGACGAGCAAACTGGCTCTCATCAGGAACGCAGCAGTTGACCGCAGCACGTGAAACGACCTCCTAAGCGGTAGGTCCCGCGTTCGAGTCGCGGTCGGGGCGCACGGCCACTTTCATCGGCTGGCCCTCTCGCCTGCATCAAAGCAGGAAGAGAGTTGTTTTAGAAAATGACCACGACAAGTCACCGTGTGGTTAGAAGTCTCGGTCCGGTGGTCCGGCGGGGCCAGATCCGGGAGATGAGCGTAAAACTGTGGCGCCGCAGTCGCGGCGTCCGGGGCAGCTGGACGCGGGCGTGCTCGGGGCCGAGGTGGGCTCGTTCCGGCTGCACCTGGCCGCGGAGGGCAAGGCGGAGCGGACCATCAGGGGCTACACGGAGGCGGTGGCCTGGTTCGCCGCCGCCCACCTGCTTGGCCAGACGAGTAAGACCAGGTGGGAGCAGGTCGGCACCGATGATGTGCAGCACTGGGTGGTTCACCTGCTGGGCCAGTACAGCGACGCCTACGCTTTACAACCAGTACCGGGCGCTGCAGCAGTTCTTCAGGTTGTGGTCCGTCGAAGAGGAACTGCCGGACACAATGGCCGGGCTGCGCGGGCCGAAGGTCGCCGGGAAGCTGGTTCCGTATTTCTCCAGCGATGAACTTTCGGCACTCACGAAGGCATGCCGCGGTAACACGTTCGCGCAGCGCCGTGACGCCGCGATCATCGCGGTGTTCCTGGCCACGGGCATCCGCCTGTCGGAGCTGGCCGGGATCCGCTATAGCCCGGATGATCCCGCCCGCAGCGACCTGGACCTGCAGGCGCGGGAGATCAGGGTCTGGGGCAAGGGCAGGCCGCGGATTGTCAGGATCGGCCACGAGACCGCCCGCAGCGTGGACCGGTACCTGCGTGCCCGGTCCCGGCATGCCCAGGCCTGGCGGCCGCAGCTGTAGCTGGGGTAGGGTGACCGGGGTCCGCTGACGTCCGCTGGGATCTACCAGGTTGTCGTGCGGCGCGGCCGGGAGTGCGGCGTGCATGTGCACCCGCACTGGTTCCGGCACCACTTCAGCCACACCTGGCTGGAACGCGGCGGCGCGGAGGGCGACCTGATGGAGCTGAACGGCTGGGTCTCGCCGCAGAGCCTGCTGACCCGTTACGGGGCCAGTGCTCGCGCTGCCCGCGCCCGCCGCGGCTATGACCGCGTCATGAACGACCTTCCCTAACAGGCGGGCGCGCCGCCCGGTTCATTGCGTGGTGGCTCGTGCCGGGCGGAAGTGCTGATATCGGTTCCCCGGAATGCTGGGAATGCCAGGATGCGGATGGTGCGCCGGTACCAGGGAGATGACGATGGCCGCACCGCAGGCACGTTCCAGGCAGCCGCGGCAGATGGACGCCGGGGTGCTCGGGGCTGAGATCGGCTCGTTCCGGCTGCATCTGGCCGCCGAGGGGAAGGCGCCGAAGACGATCCGCCTGTATACCGAGGCGGTGGCCTGGTTCGCTGCCGCCCGCCTGCTCGGCGAGGCCGGCAAGACCGGCTGGGAGCAGGCGGACCGGCGGGACGTGCAGGAGTGGATGGCCTGGCTGCTCGACAGGTACAGCGACGCCTACGCCAGCAACCAGTACCGGGCGCTGCAGCAGTTCTTCAAGTGGCTGTCCGCCGAGGAAGACCTGCCCGACCCGATGACCGGCCTGCACCCGCCGAAGGTGACCGGCAAGCTCGTCCCGGTCTTCACCGGCACCGAGATAGTCCGCCTGGAACGCACGTGCGCGGGCCGCGGGGTCGCCGAGCGGCGGGACGCGGCCATCATCGCGGTGCTCAAGGCGTCCGGCATCCGGCTGGCTGAGCTGGCCGGCATCCGCTACGACCCGCACGACCCGCGGCGCAGCGACATCGACCTGTGGCAGCGGGAGATCACCGTGCGCGGCAAGGGCGGCAGGCCCCGCATCGTCAAGATCAGCTACGACACTGCCCGCGCCCTGGATCGCTACCTGCGCGCCCGAGCCCGGCACCCACAGGCCTGGCGGGCGCAGCTGCGGCTCGGCGCGGGCAGCCGGCGGCCGCTGACGGCCAGCGGGATCTACCAGGTCATCATCCGCCGCGGTCGGCAGTGCGGGCTGGACGTGTGGCCGCACCGGTTCTGGCACCACTTCAGCCACACCTGGCTGGAGCGTGGCGGGCCGGAGGGTGACCTTATGGAGCTCAACGGCTGGTCGTCGCCGCAGATGCTCGCCCGCTACGGCGCCAGCGCCCGCAGCGCCAGCGCCCGGCGTACCTACGACCGCATCATGACCGACAACCCATAAATAACCCAGGCAGTACGAACCCGCCGTCACCAACACGGCCAATCGCCCAGCACCTGCGCAAGTAACCGCCGATAGGTACGGCTTCGGGTGGTGGGGGCACGACTACGAACGGGGCGCCGAACCGGTTGATATGACCACGCAGCCCGGTTATCGGCGTCTTCTGCTGCCTGGGCAGCGTCTGGCGCGGTCCTGGTCTGCGCGACAACAGCTGGTGGCTTGCCCGCTCTTACGTCCGGGCGCGGGCGTAGGTGGTGGCGAGCGCGCCGAAGACCTGTTTTGGTTCCCAGGCCATGTCGGGGTATGTGGTGCCGCGTTCATGCTCGAGGACCGCTACGACTCCGTAGGAGGCGAGATCAAGGTCGCGGTGGGGGTCGGTGGGGTGCCGGGGATATTCGAATCCGGCGAAGGTGAACCAGAACGCGGAGTCGATGTCTTCGGCTTCGTAGATCGCGAGCATGTCGTGCAGGTGCCTGACCTGTTCTTCCTCGTCGCGTTCGTAGGTCCCGGGGATGAGTGGCGGGTCGGATTTGTCGTCGGTGATCATCCAGCCCAGGCCGCCGCGGCTGGCCGCGCCGCGGTAGGTGCAGCAGCCGAACTCGGTGACCGCCACCGGCTTGCCGAAGCGCCGGTAGGCGCGCAGTGCGTCCCGGTAGCCGGCGGCATTGTCCGCGTCGCGGTAGGCATCGACGGAGACCAGGTCGAACAGCTCCCAGTCGACGGTTTCCCACGGCGCGGCCGCGTAGGTGACTGGCCCGGCGAACTTTTCCCTGGCTGCGCGCACGATGTCCCGGTGCGTGTGCCTGACCCGTTCCAGCCCGCTGGCCAGCGCTGCCATCACGTCCGGCTTGCGCCGCAGGGTCGGATCGGTCACCGTGGCGATGCGGCCGAGCACGCTGTCGCCGGGGAAGAAGCCCGCGCACCACAGCGATATCTCGCACCCGACCACGAGCACCATCCGGCCCTCAGCTGCCCGCCGGAGCCGTTCGGCCTCGCGTGCGCAGCGGGCAAGGTACCCGGGCAGCGCGTCTGGTTCAAGGTTGATCGGGACTGGCGAGAACCACAGCTCCAGCCCGGCGGCAAGTGCGTGCTCGCCGGCCCGCGCCAGCCGCTGCGGGTCATCGCCGGACACCCGCACCGCGGTCGCGTGCAGGTCGCTGGCGATGATCTGCAGCTCCCGCTGCACCACCGGGTCGTCGAAGCGCTTGGGGGTGCTGTCCCCGTCGGCGGTGAGTCCGGTGTCGTAGTTGATCCCGTAGTTCCGCATGACAGTCACCCTAGCACTAAAGCCATACTTGGTATATTTTCTTACCTGGTATGGTCAGTGCATGGTTGCTGAAGGCCGTCACGGCGGCCCGGCGGGCCCGCAGCCCGGGCGCCGGGAACGCAAGAAGGCGGAGGTCCGCCAGCGCATCTCCGACGCGGCAACGGCGCTGTTCCTGCGCCGCGGGTTCGACCAGGTGTCCGTTTCGGAGATCGCCGAGGCCGCCGACGTGGCCCGGCCAACGGTCTTCGCTCACTTCCCGCGCAAGGAAGACCTGTTCTTTGACCGCTACCCTGAGGTGGCCGGCCAGCTCACCCGGGCCATCCGGGAGCGCCCGGCCGGGAAGTCGGCGGTGAGCGCGCTCCGCGACACGTTCGTGGCCGCTGCCCGGGCGGGCCAGGCACCGTACGGCATGCAGGCGGACATGATCGCGTGGTGGCGGACAGTGGCGGCCTCGCGCGCGCTGCAGGCGCGGGCCCGGGAGCTTGCCGACCAGCTTTCAACCGAGCTGGCGCAGGCAATGGCCGCCGCAGGCACAGCCGAACCCGAGCTTGCCGCGGCACTCGCTGTCGCCGCCTACCGCACCATCCACCTGCAGGCCATCCGCGCCATCCTCGCCGGCGAAGACGCCGCAACGATTGCGGCACGGCACCCAGCCCTGATCCGCTCGGCGCTCACCGCAGTCGACCAGATGACGGCATGAACCTCGTTGAAGGTGTCGTCTTCCACTTCACCGCCGGCCACGGCTCACGGTTCACCGTCCAGCCGCAGCCGTGCAGATCCGGCGCCACCGCGCGTGCTCGGCTCCCATGTCGAGCCACTCCCGAACCGCGCTAAATCGGCAGGTCACTCACGCTACCGGGCGATATGACACTGCGTGATAACCGCTGGCTGCGGCTACCGCGCGAGATCCGCCCAATGCACTCTTGGGACGTTGCTGGTCTTGGCCAGAGCCACGCGCCGAGCCGGGCGATCTGCGCGGCCTCCGCTGGTGGAGGACTACGTCGAAATGCAGGAAGATCATCGGTAAGCCGTGTGCGGGAAGACCGCACGCACGGACGTGAAAGGGGAATGGGGAAACGGGGCCTGCACAGGCACCGCGCCCCCGACTGCCGATGTCGGATGATATGCCCGGCATGCGGGCATCGCACGAGGATCGCGACCGCGTCGTGGACGCGCTGCGGGTGGCCGACGGTGACGGCCGGCTCAGCGCCGAGGAACTGGACACCCGGCTGGAGCGCGCGCTTTCAGCCCGGACGCTCGGCGAGCTGGCCGTGCTCACCGCCGACCTGCCGGACGCACCCCCGGCCAAGGAAGTACTCGTGATCAGGCAGCACGCCGGCAGGTACGCACAGGAGGGGCGCTGGCTGGTGCCTGCGCGTATCGAGCTTCGTACGCAAATGTGCCGGGTCACCCTCGACTCCACCCACGCGGTGATCACCTCGGGCGTCCTGCGAATCGACGCGGGCATGGTGCACGGCAAGCTGCTCATCGTCAGCCCGCCGGGCATCGTGATCAACACCGACGGGCTCGCCCTCACCTATTCCAAGCTCAAGCTCCGCTCCAAGAACGCTGCTGCCGATTCCCGTCTCCGCATCGAGCTCGCCGGCAGCCTCGTCCACGCAAAGGTCATCGAGCAGCGGCCTCACCGGTAGCCTGCGGTGCCTTGAACGGCTCGTCAGCTCCCGCACGGGGCTCCAGCAGGCGGGCCCGGCACCCCAACGCCACCGCAGCGCCGCCCTGCTGAGGCGGTACAGGAGCCATGAGAACCAGGTCGCCGTCGCATGGGTGCTGGCCCGGCCTGCCGTAAGCTCGGTGATTCTCGGCGCCCGCACGTTCGGGCGGCTCGGCGGCAACCTCGCCGCAGCCGGCCTGGCACTGTCCGCCGGGGAAACCGCCCTGCTTGACGAGGCCAGCGACCCGGGCTCCCCGGACTACCCGTACGGCTAGCGCGGGCGGCGGCATCTGGGCCGCGGTCACCCTCATGCTGCCGCTGCGCAGCATCCTGTGGGTCCGGGACCCCGACCAGGCCGTGGCCGCATCCGGCCGGGTCCGCGCCGGACCGGTGCGTGACGGCCAGGCGCAGAACGACGAGAGGAAGAAAGGCGGCTGACCGGTGACCGAGATGGACCAGATCGCCCCGCCCTCGACGTCACCCTGTCCTGGCTGCGCTCCGAACCAGCCCGGAGGATTGCGGCCCGCAGGGCTCGCACCAACCGGTTCCCCAGAGCTGACGGGGAGGCCAGACACAAAGGCCGGAGGGCTATTTCTGAAGGCAGGTGAGGAGATCACGTCTCGCAGTGATCTCCCGCGGTCGGCCCGGCCCGCACGCCCGTGCCAGCCGACAGAGCCCGGGTCCCGAACGGATAATCTGAGCGCACAGACTCACATATTCCTACTAATACAGTAGAGATCCATATTCGGCAGGCGGCGCGCCCTCTGCGAGGAAGGCGATCAGCCTGCGGCTACTTCCGGTGACGGCTGCTAAGGCGGGCAGCAAGGACCGGCGGCCCGCCGCGGTCGGGCGGGACGCGGCGGACACGGCCTCTGGGGGACAGGTACTTAACCCTGTGCACCCGCCACGCCCCCCTCCAGAGTCTCCGGTTCCCGCGGGCCCCCTGGTAGCCCCGGGTGGTCAGCCGTGATGCCTAGCGCTGGCGCCAGGGTTTCGGTTGCTGTGGGCTGCGGTGATGCCGTACCCGACGGGCCCAGTGACGTCTTGGGGGGGGGCGCTGGGTGACGGGTGGCTTGGCGTCTATCGGGACGGTGCTGGGCCGGGTGGCGTAACAGGCCAGGCGGGGTATCCGAGGTGTGGCCGTGACCGGCGGGCGAAAGGGTCAAATCCACCTTGACCTGCGTATCCGCATCCCCGCAAAATCCCCGCAAGTCCGGGTCCGCGGCGTCGGGGCCCACAAAAAACCCCGCGGACGATACCGCCGAAGACCCGCCGGGGCTGCTGGCGGTGCTGGCCGGGGCACGCTCGTTCACCGCGATCGCCGAATGGGCTGCTGACGCCGATGAGCAGACCCTGGCCCGGCTGGGAGTCAGCAGGGCGGTGCCCTGGCCAGCACGGCCGGCATCGCCGCCGCCCTGCGCTACAACGCCAGGCGTCCCGCCCGGCCGCTCGATAGCGAGACCGTAATTCCAGCGCTTGCGCATGAACTTAGTGCTCTTGGGCGGCCTGTGTGATGACAGCGGCCACGACGGCCGGCTGGGACACGTAGACGGCGTGGCTGGCAGGAGTCTCGGTGACGGCCGCTTTGGCCCGCTCGGACATGGCGCGCTGGGCGGGGGGCGGGATCATGTGGTCGTCGGTGGTGACCAGGTACCAGGACGGCTTGGTCCGCCAGGCCGGCTCCGAGACCGCCCCGTTCAGCGCGTCAACGCCAAACCCGACCTGAGAGTCAGCCATGAACGCCGCCAGCTTCTCGGGCACATCGGCGGCGAAGGAGGCCGCGAACTTGTCCCGGTCCAGGAATAGGAACCCGTCCTGGGGCGGCAGGATCGGCGGAGCCGGCGCGCCGGGCGGCGCCTCGGCGATCAGCGTGCTGAGCGACTCGCCCTTGTCGGGCGCGTACGCCGCGATGTAGGCGAGCGCGGCGACGTTGGGATGGTTTCCGGCCTCGGTGATGACGGCGCCGCCGTAGGAGTGGCCGACCAGCACGGCGGGGCCGCCGAGGCCGTCGAGGATCTGGCGGGTGGCGGCGACGTCGCCGGTCAGCGACAGGGTGGGGTTCTGCACGACTGCTACCCGGTAGCCGTCAGCGGCGAGGTGGTCGTAGACGCCCTGCCAGCCCGATCCGTCCACGAAGGCACCGTGCACGAGCACGATGTTCCTGATTGCCATGATCGCTCCTGACCCGGAGGGACAGGCCTTCACGCCCGTCCCGGTGTTCTTAAGTCAAGTGGCAGGGAAGCAGCCAGACCAGGCAGAGCAGCACGCAGAAGTAACACGCAGACACGCCGCCGACAACCGTTTACGACGAAATCAGGGGGGCCGCCAGGGCGTCACAGCGGCTGCTCCCCTCGGCGTCATCGATCGCCTTGAAGACCTGCGCCGCCCGCGCATAGGTGCGGCGGCTCTCGCCGGTCCGGCCATCCTCGGCCAGCAGCGCCGCCAGTGACTCCAGAGCATCGGCCTGCCGGAAGTCCGGCTGGAACGCTCCCATGAGACCGATCGCCTCGGTGAGCGTGGTGATCGCTTCGGTCCGGCGGTCGAGAGCTCCCAGGCACTGGCCGATCCAGAGCAGCGCGTACGGTCGGCTCTGCGCTGCGATGGTCGGTGTCATCTCCGACTCCTCGTCGTCGATCAGAGCCAGGGTCTTGCGGAAGTAATCCAGCGCCTCGCTGTAGCGTCCCTCATCACGACGGCAGAGTCCGATGAGGGAGAGGCACTGGACGTAGGAGCCGATGTCGCCGAGGGTCTTGAACGTCTCCGCCGCCCGGGACGCCGACGCGGCAGCCTCGGCGAGTCGTCCGAGCATGAGCTGCGCTCGCCCGGTGTACTGGTGTGATGCGGCGATCTGCGCCGTGGCGCCGCTCCGGGTGGCCAGATCCAGCGCCTGCGTCGCGTACCGCAGCGTGGCCTGCGGGTCGCTGGGCGGCACCCAGTGCACCCAGGCCAGGTAGTTCAGCTGG
Source organism: uncultured Actinomycetota bacterium (assembly GCA_963771985.1). Taxonomy (GTDB): domain Bacteria; phylum Actinomycetota; class Actinomycetes; order Streptosporangiales; family Streptosporangiaceae; genus Trebonia. Next base: position 11,706 of record CAVYVO010000022.1, read on the forward strand.
GCCGCCTGCTGCGCCAGATCACCAAGAGCAGCGGCAGCCTCCGTGCCAAGGTTGAACACCTCGTGCCAGTGCGAGGCATGCGCCCACCGGTCGCAGAACCAGTGCATCGACTCCGCGCAATCCAGGACTAGGGAGTGCTGCCCGCTGACCACCGCGGACCGCAGCGCACCCAGCCAGTTGTCCACGTTCACGCGCAGCCACAGCTCGGCATCCTCCGTGGAGGACACGACGGCGAGATCTGGGTCAGGCCGGGCGGGACGGCCGAAGCCGGGCTCGAACCACCGCCCGGCCATCGTGGCCATCCGCAGCAGCCACGACGTCACCCTCCCAATCAGTGCCTCACGCTCGGTCAGGGACTCCTCCTGAAGCCGCGCACGGGCAAAGAAGCGGACCAGATCATGGAACCGGTACCGGCCCGCGGCGCTGTCCTGCAGCAGGCCGAGGTCGACGAGCTCGTCCAGAGCGTCCCAGGCGTCCCCGGCCGACATCCCACCCGCGACCGCCGCGAGGGTGGCGTCGAAGTCCCGGCCAGGTACCACGGCCAGCCGCCGGAACACCCGCCGTGCGGAATCTGCGAGCTGCTCGTACGACATCGCGAACGCGCTGGCGACCTCCAAGTCGCCGGCCTTGAACTGATCCAGACGGCGCTCCTCGTCCGCCAGCCGGGCAGCGAGTTCGGCGGCATCCCATCCGGGCCGGCTGACCAGCCGGTTCCCGATGATCCGCAGCGCCAGAGGCAGGCCCTCGCACAACTCGGCGAGCCGGGTAAGCGCCGATTCCTCGTCGGAGGCGGCACGTTCACCCAGGATCCCGGTCAGCAGCTCCTTGGCCTCCGGCAACGCCAGGGGCCCCAGAGCGAGCCGGCGTACACCCTCCAGGCCAGCCAGGAGCCGCCGGGAGGTGATCAGCGCCCGGCTCGGGCTCTCACCCGGCAGCAGCGGGCGCACCTGCTCCTCCGACCCGGCATTGTCCAGAACGATCAGGGCACGCCTGTCCCGCAGCACCGACCGGTACAAAGAAGCGCGCCCCTGGATATCACCCGGGACCTGCTCATCCACGACACCGAGCGCGCGAAGCAGCAGCCGCAGCGCGTCACCGGCAGCCATAGGCCGTTGGGACATACCAAACAGATCGAGGAAGAACACCCCACCAGGAAAGCTCGGCCGCAGCACATGGGCGGCCCGGACGGCGAGCGTGGTTTTCCCCATGCCCCCCGAGCTTGTGATGAGGCCTACCACGCTGGCACCCTGCGGACTCTCGGCATACGCCAGCTCGCTCATCCAGGCCAGCTCCGCGGCGCGGCCGGTGAAGTCGTCAACCAGCCGTGGCAGCTCACACACACCAGCCGGACGTGTCCAGTGATCCCGCAGCCGACCATCACGCGCCAGCTCAATAAACTGCTTGCGATCATCCCCCTCCAGCACAAGCGCATCCGCCAAAGCGGTTACGGTCCGGTGCTGAGGCCCCTTGCTCCGTCCGCGCTCCATATCCGACAAAGTCCGGGCGCTAACCCCCGACACTTCAGCGAGCTGCTCTAGCGTCAGACGCGCCGCACGACGATGACCGCGCAGCATCTCCCCGAAACCCAGATGTCCAGTGATGGAACACACCCTTCCCAGCAGGCAGACACTCCACCCGCCACAACCGGGCCGCAAGCCTACCCCGACCACCCTAAATCACGTTTGCTTGGAAAGTCCGCCGGACGATTGGCTCGTGTACACGGTAAGACGATGGTGTTCCCGCAGTCCGCCAGACGCGTCAGGCTACACACCCGGAACCCCGCGACCACCGCTGATTGGGCTCGTGGGGGAAGACCGCCACAGCGCTGAGTCAGCGGAATGGACGAGGGCGTGACACCTGCGTTCCGCAGGTCCGGATGGGTTTCGTGACACGTTCAGGAGTGAGTCTGCAGGTCAGGGTGGCGGTGCTGGTGACGGGGAACCAGATGCCATAGTGACACGATTTGCATGTTGAAGACCTTTCTGACTGTGACGTTGCGGTATATCCTGGTGACGTGTTCGTGCGGGCTGCGACGCGGCGGAACAAGGACGGCAGCGCCGTCCGCTACGTGCAGCTGGTCCAGAACCAGTGGGACCCGGCGGCGAAGTCGTCGCGGATGCGGGTGGTGCACAGCTTCGGCCGTGAGGACCGGCTGGACCGGGCCGCGGTGGAGCGGCTGGCCGGGTCGCTGGGCCGGCTGCTGGGCCAGGAGCCGGCCGGCGCGGCCCCGGAACTGGCCTACGCCGGCTCGGTCGCCTTCGGCGGGACCTACCTGCTGGACCAGCTGTGGCAGCGGCTGGGGATCGGCCCGGCCATGACCGCGATGCTGGGCGGGACCCGCCGCGACGCGGCGACCGAGCGGGTGCTGTTCGCGCTGGTCGCCAACCGGGCGCTGGATCCCTCCTCCAAGCTGGCGGCGGCGCACTGGGCCGGCCGCAGGGCCCATATCGACCGGCTGCCGGCGACGACCGACGATGCGTGCTACCGGGCGATGGACTGGCTGCACGAGGTCCGGCACGCCCTGGAGCGGCAGGTGTTCAGCCAGGTCGCGGCCGCCTTGGACCTTGAGGTCGATCTGCTGTTCTTCGACACGACCTCGACCTATTTCGAGGTGGAGGACGAGGACGAGCCAGTCCCGCGGGACCAGGACGGCAGCCCCGTCCCCGCGGCAGGCGCCCCCGCCGGGGACGGCGGCCAGGCGGCCGACAGCAGCGGGGACGCGGGCACGGTCGGCGGGAACGGCCAGGAAATGGCCGGGTTCCGCGTGTTCGGCAAGTCCAAGGACTACCGCGATGACCTGCCCCAGATCGTGATCGGCATGGCCGTCACCCGCACCGGGATCCCGGTCCGGATCTGGTGCTGGCCCGGGAACACCGCCGACTCCGCGCTGATCCGCCAGGTCAAGCACGACATGCGGGACTGGACGCTATCGAAGGTCGTGTGGGTCGCCGACCGCGGGTTCACCTCGAAGGCCAGCCGCCGCTACCTGCGCCGCGGCGACCACCACTACATCATCGGGGAGAAGCTGCGCTCCGGCTCCGCCGAGGCCGCCGCCGCGCTGTCCCGGCAGGGCCGCTACCAGGAGATAGCCGGGAACCTGCGGGTCAAGGAAGTGCGGATCAGCGACGACGAGCGGTTCGTGATCTGCCGCAATCCCGAGGCAGCCGAGCGCGACGCCGCGATCCGGGCCCGGCTGCTGGCCAGGCTCAGGGAGATGACCGGCGGCACCGACAAGCTCAGCGCCGCCAAGCGCGCCGAGCTGCGCGGGGTGATCTCCGCTAAGCCGGGGCTGAACCGGTACCTGCGGGTCACCCCCGGCGGGCTGCTGCGGATCGACGCCGCGGCGGTCAAGGCCGAGGAGAACCTTGACGGCAAGTACCTGCTCCGCACCTCCGACCCCCGGCTGTCCGCCGCCGACATCGCCCTGGGATACAAGCAGCTCCTGGAGGTCGAGCGCGGCTGGCGCGACCTCAAGCAGGTCATCGACCTGCGCCCGGCCTGCCACCGGCTGGAGCAGCGGATCCGCGCGCACGTCATCTTGTGCTGGCTCGCCCTGCTGCTCATCCGGATCGCCGAGACCACCGCCGGCACCACCTGGAACAAGATCAGCGACGAGCTCAGCCAGCTCACCCTCGGCACCTTCACCGGCCCGGCCGGCACCTGCCGCCAGACCGCCGACCTCACCCCCGCCCAGCGCGGCATCCTCGCCAGCCTGCAGATCCCCTGCCCGAAGAAGATCATCCAAGCCGCCCCCGCGGGCCCTGACCAGGACCGCGCCAGCCCCTAGTGACACGCCCCGTCACCACGGAACCGCCCATTCCCGCAGGTCAAACCACAGATCCGCATACCAGGCCCGGCTCACATCTGCGGAACGCAGGTGGCAGGCATGGCAAACTGAGCAGGCAACGAAGCTCCCGGTGAACGAAAATGGTCTCGACAACCACGTTCCTACCAGGAGCTTTGCTTTGCCCAGAGTTCCGGCGAACCCAAGGGTCCGTGACGGGGAGCTGCAGGGTATTCATCCGGGATGGGCGGATCCGGCCCCTGGGTTCGTGCGGACCGCCGGGCAAACGCGGTCGTGATGCCCCGGGACCGGGTCCCGCCGGGGTCCTTCCTGCCCCCGCCGCCCGACGATCCGTTCCCGGGCGGGCAGGTCAAGGGCACCCTGCGGGTGTCGCTCCGCGATCGCTGCGCGCCCCCCCTGACATGCCCGTCCGCTCGCAGGACTGGCAGCTACCGGGGTCAGCGAGGCGCCTGGCCACGCCGCGCGGCGGATCGGACGATTAAGTTTTCGTCGCTGTCGCCCTAGTGCAATCGGAACGTTACAGGCCTAGGATTGTCCGATCCGGTCGTATTTGGGGCTAGGCGACCGGTAAGCGTGATCTCAGAGCCGCGGTGATAATGTCCGTTTCGCTATCGGCCCGTTCCCGGGCTGACCTGGCGAGTGACGGCATTGGCTCCGGGCCGTCCGGTCGGGCCGTGCGCGGTGGCCTGGCTGCCGCTGTGTATCGCAACTGCCGCCCGACTTGGACGCGTGGCCGTTTCCCGGCCATGCGCGGCCGTCATCCGGGAACCGGGCGTGCGACGTCTTCGTGGTCAGGCTCATCGCTTCGCGAGGGCCGCCGGCGTAAGGCGAGAAGTCAGGGAGGGGAACAATTATGTCCGCTTACCGATGGCTGGCGCTGCTGGCAGCGCCGGCCGCAGCACTCGCGCTGACGACGCTCGCGATGGCGTCCACCGCCGCTCCCGCGGCGTCATATGCCAAGGCGGGTGGCACTGAGATCATCGTGGCCGATACGCCGTTCGGCCCGTCGCTGGCGGTCGGCTCGGGGCCGTACAAGAACCACTCGCTGTACTTCATCAGCTCGGATAACCCGCCGAGTTACGGCTGCACCACCGTGGTGGTCAGTTTTCCGGGTGCGCCGGCGGGGGCCACCTGCACCGGTCCGTCGAACGACCAGAAAGCCGAATGGCCGGCCATCACCACCAACGGCAACCCGGTCGCCGGCCCGGGCGTCAGCCAGGCGCTGCTCGGCCGGGTCAACCGCAAGCACGTCGGGTGGCAGGTCACCTACGCCGGGCACCCGCTGTACCTGTTCGAAAAGGGGGGCGCGGCCACCGGCGAGGGCTATTTCGAGCCCGGACCGCGGCTGCCGCCCTGGCACGGGATCTGGTGGCTGATATCCGCCGACAGCGCGCCGGCGCCGTGGACCGGGACCCTGACCACGACCACGATCGGCGGCAAGACCGTGCTCGCCGAGCCATACCTGACCGCGGCCGGCTGGGTCAACTTCCCGCTGTACACCTTCAGCGGTGACGAGCCGTATGCCTTTTCCGAGTGCACGCCCAACCCGACGTGCAGTCGCGCCTGGCCTCCGGTGCTCACCAGTGGCTCGCCCGGCCTTTCGGGCGTGCCCGCCTCCGCTGCCGGCGAGATCGCCGTCCCCGACGACGGCACCCAGGTGACCTGGTACGGTCATCCGCTCTACCTGTTCAGCAACGAGAAGCTCGCGCCCGCGCCCAACGGCGCGCCCGTGCCGGCCGGTAACGGCAACGGCATCAAGGCGTTCGGCGGCACCTTCAGCCTCGCCGCCAATCCGTAGCAGTTCATCCCCAAGGAAACCAGCACAGAGAAACCAGCACAGAGAAGCCGGACGGGCCAGCCCGTCCGGCTTCTCGCGCTTCTCGCCTCCGGTCAGCTGGCCGGCTCAAGATCCGTCAGCCGGACGGTGACGGTGCCGACCGTGGCACCCACGGTGACCGTCCCTGTCTTCTCGCCGGCCGTGCCCGCGCCGGCATGGGCGATGTTGTCCACGAACGCCGGCAGCTGGAACAGCACCGGGCCGGCGCGCTGATCACCGGTGAGCGTCAGCGTGACGCTGCCGCCGCTGGTGCGGATCGTCAGCCCGGCCTGCCGCCCGTCGGTGGCCGGGAGGTTCGCCAGGCTGATGACCTGCCCGCCTTGCACCCGAGAACCGGGCACGCCGCGGCCCACGACGAGGCTGCCGTCAGATCGCAGGGAGGCCAGCGAGCCGGGCAGCACCATGCTGGCGCTGGCCACGCCCCGGGCGTGCGGCGACGAGCCGTTACCGTTCCCCGGACGGGTGCCGGTCCACGGTGAGCCCGGGCTGGGGAAGTCCTTGATGCACGGCTCGCTGGCTCCGCTGGGTCCCTCGGTGCTGAAGTTGGCCCTGACGAAGCTCAGGTCGCCGGTCTTGAGCAGGCAGATGGCCCAGATCCAGGGATAAGCCCATACCCCGTCGTCGTACTGGGTCTGGTTGCCGATCACATAGCGCGCCCGCAGCAGCAGCCCGTGCGCGTTAACGGTGTAACCCTGGGTGAACAGGTTGGCCAGGATGCCGATGACATCGTGGCTGAATTCCTTGTCGTAGCCGCTGGCGCCGGTCTTCAGCTCGTCGCCGGAGCGGATGATCTGGGTGTAGAAGAAGCCTGTCTCGCAGGCGTCGACGAGCCCGGCGCCGGGCAGGCACACAATCCGGGCGATCCCGGCCAGCTAACGCGGATTTCCACACAGGAGGTTCGGGGCAACTGCTGGCCGCGAGCTTGAGGTGAAGGAATGCTTCTGACGTGCAGGAATGCATATCCATGGCGGGCTGTCGTCCGGTGATACAGGGGGCGATCTCGCTGCGCAGAGATCCCATCGCGTTTGTTATCGAGCCGTTACTATTACGCCGGGCTTGCCATGGACGGCAGATAGTGACGGCATTCAGGCACGGAACGTGCGATCGGGGCTGTTCCCGGGCATGACGTCCGACTGCGGTCCTGGGTTCAGGAAGGCGATCCGCGAGGCCGTGGCAGGGAGATCGCAGCAACGACTACAGGCGGCTCCGTACCGGCCGGACTGGCTGACCTGGGCTGATCCGCCAACTGCGGGCCAGTGATCGGCCACGAGCAAGGGTCGAATTAGCTGTGTGGAAATCGGCGCTAAATGGGGCATGCGCTGCCCGGCTCCGGGCGCGCGGTTGCATGGGTTCACCGGGACCGCAAGACAGTCAGTTCATGCGATGATCTATCACCTTCCCCGAAACTTCCTCAATAGTGAGACCGGCCCTGCTGAAGCGGGAAAGCCCAGGTCCAGGGGCTATAGAAGTTATTGAGATCTCAGGGGAACTCTGGGGTTATTTGTTATTCTATTTAAGCGATCAGCGGGTCCTGTCACGCCACCGCTATCAACATGCCGCCGGACCGTGACCAGACCCCGAAAAACCTGACATCGGCACCCATAACTCCGGAAACTTTAGGGCAGTGGGACCGGAGGGCTTAGGCAGGGCTGGTTACGACAGACCCTCTCCTAATCCGAAGTTGCCGTAACTCTCTGTAGGTATTGTGTCCTGAACTGCCGTTTCGGTGAGATCCGGCCACAGAGCGTAGTCAGAAAATTCGGCGTGTCGTTACCGGGATCCGTCCAGGCATACCTTTATGATCTGGCTATGGCGCGGAACAGCGGGAAAGTCCACGTAGTCAGAGTCAGCAAGACCGGCTACGTCGACAAGCAGGGCCGCCGCAAGGACTACTCCTCGGCCTACCTGCGCCGCACCTACCGGGAGGCCGGCACGGTCAAGAACGAGACCGTGGCCAACTTGTCCGCGCTGCCGGACCACGTCATCGACTGGATCGACGCCGGCCTGAAGGGCCAGCATCTGGTCCCCGCCGGCGAGGCGGTCACCATCACCAGCTCGCTGCCGCACGGCCACGTCGCCGCCGTGCACGCCATGGCCAAGAAGCTGGGGCTGCCCGCCCTGCTCGGCCCGGCGGGCCCCCGGCGGGACCTGGCCCTGGCGCTGATCATCTCCCGGGTCGTCAAGCCGGGCTCCAAGCTGTCCACCCTGACCTGGTGGGCCGACACCACCCTCGGCGCCGACCTCGGCGTGGCCGGCGCGCCCGCCGACGACATCTACGCCGCGATGGACCGGCTGGAAGACCAGCAGGACGCCATCGAGGCGGAGCTGGCCCGCCGCCACCTGGCCCCGGAGCCGAACCCGGCGAAGATGGCGCTATTCGACCTGTCATCCTCCTGGCTGGAAGGCACGCACTGCCCGCTGGCCGCCCGCGGGTACTCCCGGGACGCCAAGAAGGGCAAACTGCAGATCGAGTACGGGCTGCTCACCGACCCTGAGGGCCGCCCGGCCGCGGTCCGGGTGTTCCCCGGCAACACCGGCGACCCCGCCGCGTTCACCGCCATCGCAGACGTGGTGCGGGACAAGTCCGGGCTGGCGCAGATGGTCATGGCCGGCGACCGGGGGATGATCACCAGCGCCCGGATCCGGGCCCTGAACCAGCTGGAAGACGGGACGCAGCGGCCGGACCCCTACGGCTGGATCACCGCACTGCGCGCCCCCGCGATCAAGAAGCTGATGGCCGACGACGGCCCGCTCCAGCTCAGCCTCTCCGGTCAGCAAGATCTCGCGGAGATCACCTCCGAAGACTTCCCCGGCGAGCGGCTGGTCGCCTGCCGCAACCCGCACCTGGCCGCCGACCGCGCCCGCACCCGGGAGGAACTGCTGGCCGCCACCGAGAAGCTGCTCGCCCCCGTCGCCGCCCGCGTCCAGGCCGGGAGACTCGCCGGCGCCGGGCCGATCGGCGTCGAGGTGGGCAAGGTGATCAGCAAGTACAAGACCGGCAAGCACTTCGAGATCACGATCACGGACACCACCCTGGCCGTCGAGCGCCGGCAGGACCAGATCAACGCCGAAGCCGCCCTGGACGGGTTCTACGTGCTCCGCACCCCCATCCCCGCAGACGAGCTCGACGCGCCCGGCGTCGTCACCGCCTGCAAGAACCTCAAATATGCCGGGCGGGACTTCCGGCACATCAAATCCGACGACCTGGACCTGCGGCCCGTCTTCCACCGGCTCGAAGAACGCGTCAAAGCCCACGTGCTGATCTGCATGCTCGCCTGCTACCTCACCTGGCACCTGCGCCGCACCTGGGCACCGCTCACCTTCACCGACCAGGTACCCCCGGAACAGGACAACCCGGTCACCCCCGCCCGCCGCTCCGCGCACGCCCAGGCCAAGGCCTCCTGCCAGCACGACGGCGCCGGCCGCCCCTACCGCAGCTTCCGCGGCCTGCTCGAGCACCTGGCCACCCTGACCCGCAACCAGGTCCGGTTCGCCGGAACCAGCGTCACCGTGCCGATGCTCGCCCAGCCGGCCAGCACCCAGCGGGAAGCCTTCGACCTCATCGGCGTCCCGATACCGCTCACCTTGAAGTAGCCAGAACAAAACCCGGCCAGACCGGGGAAAGACCAGGTCAGGACCTAAACCGCCTACCAAACCAGCCGTAACTTCGGCCTAAGCGGTAGGTCCCGCGTTCGAGTCGCGGTCGGGGTGCCCGTCGAACTCGCGCTGTCAGCCCTCTCGTCTGCATCAGAGCAGGAAGAGAGGGAAGATGGATACTGGACGCGAGTTCCGCGGCATTCGAGGCAGCTGAAAGGTCATGACTCCTGCTGCGAGTGGCCGAGCCGGCGGGGTGAACGGCCCAGTCCGCGGGCGGCCGGGGCAGGGCCTGGCTCCCAGCGGAATGCCAGCGCGATGACCACGATCGCTGCCGCGCTCCAGCCGAGCACCACCAGCAGCCCGGGGAGCGGCATCGGCCAGGACTGTGTGGCCGGGTTGAAGGAGTCTTCCATTGCGCGGGCGATCGGGGCGACCGGGAAGGCAGACGCCAGGTCGTGCAGCCACGCGGGCGGGTGACTGACGGAGAAGAACACACCCGAGATGAACGCGAGCGGCAGCATAGTGCCGAACGCGATCGGGAGCGCGGTCTCGCTCTTGGGGACGACCGTGGTGACCGCCGCGCCGATCAGGAAGAAACAGGCGATGCCGAGGAAGGCAGCGGCGGCGAAGTAGCCAAAGGCATGCCAGACGATGCTCACTTTGAAGAGCGTCACTCCGGTCGCGATGATTACGCCGCACGCGATCACCGAAGTCACGAACGCGGAGCCGCACCGGCCGGCCAGGTAGGCCCAGGCAGGCAGGGGCGTGCCGCGCAGGCGTTTGAGTGTGCCTTCCTCCCGGGACAGCACCATGCTGATGATGGCCGTCACGTAGCAGGCGTTGAGCAGGCAGAAGGCGCACATCGCCGGGGTGAGCCACTGCGCGTAGGGCAACCCTCCCACCGGCTTCGCCGGGGTGATTACCTTGAGGCAGATCAGCAGCAGCAGCGGGAACACGATGGACAGGAAGAACCCCAGCGGGCTGCGCAGCAGCAGTATGAGCTGGTAGCGGACCTGGCCGAGGGCAAGAAGCATCGGATGCCGTGATCTGCGCGCTGCCTCAGTGGCCATCGTCGGCTCCTATGGCCGCCTGCCCGGTGATGCGGAGGTACACATCCTCTAGCGACGGCCGGGTAACCGTCAGCCCCGGCAGCTCCACGTCATGGGCAGCGGCCCACTGGGTCAAGGCCAGCAGGACCCGGGTGGGCTCGTCGGTATGCATGGTGAACTCGCCCGCGGGGCCTGCTGGCTGATCCCACGGCCCGGCCGGCGGTTCACTGCCCCTCAGCTGGGCGGGAAGCCGGAAGCTGATCACGGTGCCGGAGACATCGCGCCCGCCCAGCTCGTGCGGGGTTGACTCCTCAACCATATGGCCGTGGCTCATCACCCCGACCCGGTCGGCCAGGTGCTGCACCTCGTCGAGATAGTGCGAGGTGAGCAGCACGGTGGTCCCGGAGCGGCGCAGGCCGGCGATCATGTCCCAGGCCTCCCGCCGCGCATTCGGGTCAAACCCCGTGGTCGGCTCGTCAAGGAACAAGACTTCCGGATCGCCGATCAAGGCTAGCGCCAGATCCAGTCGGCGCAGCTGCCCCCCGGACAGAGTCCGTACCCTCGCCCGGCGCTTGGCGGCCAGGCCGACCTGCTCGATTGTCTCCGCCGTATCCCGCGGTCGGGCATAGAAGCCGGCGAATAGTGAGACCGTCTCCTGGATGGTCAGCTCGGCGTCCATGCCGCCAGACTGCAGCACGATCCCGACCCGCTCGCGGAAGTGGCGATCACCAGCGCCCGGATCGAACCCGAGCACCCGGACCGAACCACCTGACCGCCGCCGGTGTCCTTCGAGTATCTCCACCGTCGAGGTCTTGCCCGCCCCGTTCGGCCCGAGCAGCGCGTAAATCTCGCCGCGCTGGACCTGGAAGCTCACGCCATCCACGGCGCGCACCTTGCCGTAGTCCTTACGGAGCCCCTCCACTACGATGGCGGGCACCTGGCCGACCGACTTCCCCATGACGTGATCGTCAGCGATAGCGGTCCAGTGCCCCAGAGACCTAGGTCCAACAGAGTAGGACCACAGGCCACCAGCCAGCCACTTGGCAAGTGACAACACGATTCACGGCGCAGATCAGGACGATCCGAGTGAAGCAACCCGCAGCGTCGGCACAGCTCTCAGGGGCTCAGAGTCGCTCGGCGTCACCTGGACGTCACGAACGTTGTTACGATCCGTCATCACTCCTCGTTGTGGCCAGAGCGCGTACCCGCCGATCTGGCTGTGAAGCGTGTTGGCCAAAGTGGTTAGCGGATGTGCAGACGAGGCGATCGGCGCGCCTGATCGGCATTGGCTAAGGCTGACTGGAACGACTGCCGCTCGACAGGAAGAAGAACCGCAGGTCGTTCAGCCCGGCCCAGATGTTGAAACGTTACCGTTCCCGGCGCCGTGGTCCTGCCGCATACTGGTCCGGTGGAATCGGCAGCTAATTCCGTCGGGGGGCAGGTCCAGCCCCCTGCGGTCCGCCGCAGGCAGGGACGCCGCTCGCGGGTAGCGGGGCCATCCGACCAGGCCCTGCACTGGCTGGCCGGCTGGTATGCGATCGCCCTGCGCCTCGGCGGCGCGGTCTTGTTCACCGCGGTAGCCGTGCTGGCCGCAACGAAGCAGATCTCCGGCTGGTGGCTGGGCGCGCCGCTGACTGCGCTGTGCTTGTGGTCAGCCTTCTTCACCTGGCGGGTCCGGCGGTCCGGGTTGACGCCGACTGTGGTACTGGCCGACGCCGCGGTTATCTGCGCGCTGGCGCTGGCGCAGCAGCACATGGTGCCGGCCGTGCTGATCATGGACGACACGACCTGGATGCTTCCGCTGGCCTGCACGTCGATCTACATGCTGCAGATCGCGCTGCGGCCGCGGCTCGCGCTGCCCGGGGCCGCGATGGTGGTCATCGCCTACGGGCTCGGCTCCGGCCACCTGGCCGATGGCTGGCTGCTAGTGGCCGAGACGATCGTCGTCGCCGGGCTGATGGCGGTGATCCGCGGCGGCGCCTGGCAAGCGGACGCAGTCGTCGCCGCCGGGCTGGAGACCGAGCGGCAGATCCGGGCCGAGGAAGCGCGGCGCGCTGACGAGCGAGAGCAGCACCGCCAACTGCACGACACCGTCCTGTCGACCCTGACCATGGTCGCGGCCGGCGCCTTTGCCGAACCGTCCCCAGCACTGACCGCGCAGGCGGCCCGGGACCTGCGCGTGCTGCAAGGGCTCGAGGGCGCCCCGGCCGTTCTGGGCGGGCGGGCGCCGCTGACTGACCTGACACCGAAGCTGGAGCGGGCCGCGGCCAGCACCGGTGACCTGGCTGTGGGGCTGGATCTCGTCCCGGTCACGCTGCCGTATACGGTCGCGGATCAGCTTGTCGCCTGCGTCGGCGAGGCGCTGCGCAACGTCGAGCAGCACGCCGGAACGGGCCAGGCGGAAGTGACCGTCACCGGCGGTGCGGGCTGGGCGGTCGTCAAGATCACTGACCATGGCCGCGGGTTCGACCCGGCCGCCACCCCGCCATCCCGCCGGGGCATCCGCGAGTCGATCACCGGGCGGATGCTGGCGGCTGGCGGCCGGGCCGCGATCGCTAGCCGTCCCGGCGCGGGCACGACCGTTACCGTGAGCTGGCCGGCATGACCACCGTGCAGCCGGCGGCGATGATGTCGGGCCGCTATCAGCGGGCCTTCACCATCGCTGTGGTCTTCCTGGTCGCGGGCTGGCATCTCGCTGGAGCGGGCGGGCAGCTGCTGCATAACCGGCCGGCCTACGGCTCGTTCGCCTTCCAGGGCGCCATGTGGCTGGTCATGGCGCTGGCGATCGCCGCCGGGTCGGTCCTGGTGCTGCGCGGAGCGCCCAGCTGGCGCCCGGCCTGGGCCGTGGCCGTGATCGCGCTGGCCGCCAGCACGGCCGCGGCGGCGGCCAGCCCGGCCGGCCAGATGCTGGCGGTCAACTGGGCGTGGGGGAGTGCCGGCTGGATAGGCGTGCTCGTGCTGCTCCGCCGCCGGTTCGCCGAGCTTGCGTGGTTCCTTGCCGCCGAGGCCCTGGCCACCCTGGGCGTGCAGGTGTGGGACGGGCTGCACCGCGCCGACCTGGCCGGCTTCCTCGCCGTGCTGGCCTGGTCGACCGGCGCCCAGGTGGCCGTCGCCGCCGGGGTCAGGGCGCTGGATCTCGCCGCCGGCCACGCCGCCGCGGCGGCGCGCAGCGAGCATGCCGCGCGCGAGCGGGCCGCCACCGCGGAGATCATCCGGGCCGCCCGGCACGCCCGCTGGCTGGCGCTGCAGGAAAGCGCCGTCCCGCTGGTCGCCGAGCTGGCGGCGGGCACGGCTGACCCGGGCGATGCGCAGGTGCGCGTCAGGTGCGCTGTCCAGGCGGCCCGGCTGCGCCGACTGCTGGCCGAGGGCGATGAGGTACCCGGATCGCTAGTGCACGAACTTCATGCGAGTGCCGATGTGGCCGAGCGGCGCGGGATTGCCGTCGAGATCGAGACGGCCGGGGCGCTGCCACCGGTGCCCGGCCCGGCCCGGCGGGTGATCACCGACGCTGCTATCGCGATCCTGACCGCCGCGCGCAGCCAGGCGCGGATCACCCTGGCGACGGTGACCGCCGGGATCGCTGTCAGCTTCGTCGCCGATACCGGCGCGGTCGTCCACCTGCCCGTAGCCGGCGCGGGGGTCGCCATCGAACATCAGCAAGACGACGGCATGCTCTGGGCGGAGGCGCGATGGAACAGCCGGTGACGGTGGCGATCATCGAAGACCATCCGGTCGTCACCGAGGGGGTGGCGTCCTGGATCCGGTCCGATCCCGGCCAGCGGGTGCGGCTGGTGCACACGGCGCGCGACCTGACCGGGCTCCGCGCAGTGCCGCGGCCGCCGGCCAACGTGGTCATCCTGGACCTAGAGCTGTCCGGCGAGCTGGTCACCACGCAGATCCCCGGGCTGGTGGCAGCCGGATACCGGGTGGTGGCCTTCTCCGGGCACAGCGATCCGGCGATCGTGATGGAGACGCTGGACAACGGCGCGCACGCCTACGTGTCCAAGGATGAGGGCAGTGACCATCTGGTCGAGGCTGTGCTGGCGGCCGCCGCCGACCGGCCGTACGTGACCCGGTCGCAGGCCAGGGCGATGCTCGCCGACCAGAGCCCGGCCCGGCCGGCGCTGTCGGAGCAGGAGCGGCAGGCGCTGCTGCTGTGGTTCCAGGGCATGTCGAAAGCATCGGTCGGGCGGCGCATGTCGATCAGCGAGAACACAGTCCGGCAGTACATCAGCCGCGCGCGCGCCAAGTACGCGGCCACCGGGCGGCCCGCGCCGAGCAAGGATGCGCTGCTCGCCCGCGCGATCGAGGACGGCGTGATCAAGCCGGGCGAGATTATGCCATACAAGTCATTCGCCCGCGCCGCAGCCGATCAGCCCAGCCTGGGTGTCCCGGGCCAGTGAATGACCCGGGACGCCCAAGCCGCCCCCCCGGAGCTGCCCCCAGGTCCCCCGGAGCTGCCCCGCCAGCAGAATCGGCCGCAGGCCGGCGCCAGGCCGCATAGCCGGGCGCCGCAGCGTCATCAGATCGCGGGCTGGCGCACACAGTGAGCATTCCCGATCGAGGGCGACACTGTCATGACGCCCGATCGGGTGACACGACGGCGGGCTGGCTAGCCGGCGAGGAAATCTGGAGCGAGCCGGGGCGGCGCGCACGCCAGCCAGCCGTCGGTGATCGCCTCGCGCAGCGCCGCCCCGGTCGCTTGCGGCAGCTGGATGAGGACGGTGCGGTAGCCGTCGAAGGACCTCTCCTAAGCGGTAGGTCCCGCGTTCGAGTCGCGTTCGGGGCGCTTAGGCAGCCTTAGCTGGCCACGCGACTCCTTGACCCAGGAACCGAGCAGGGATATAGCGACTTCCCTCACTTCAGCGGCAAGCCGAAGCAGGCCTGTATCAAGGGTGGCACATCCATCGGCCAGGCGAACAACCTGGGCAGGAACAGGCTCATTCTGGTGCAAAACCAGGCCAATGCGCTCGTACCCGCGACTGAGCAGTCCGGCGGTGACATCGGTCTGGCCCCGGACAGTGCTCTTAATCGCGGCAATGGCGTTCTCGATCGCACTGGCTGGACATGACCACCCGGCCGTGTCGCGTGCCGTGGGGTTATTGTCGTCGTAGTCGTGCTCCCTGGCGATAGAGCGGGCGCGGATATCGAGATCAATGCGCCAAAATAGCGGGAATCCGGCTAGCCGAATGAAGGCTAGCCGCCGTCGGTCTGAGCGTGCGTAGTCTGGGCTGGTCCGCACCGAGGACTTCGATGCCAGCACCCCAGGCACGGCACTGAGAGCATTGCTGAAGTCGCTGTCTGGGACAGGCCAGAGCAGGTCGATGTCGCTGTACCTGTCGGCTGTCCCCGTGGCGAGCGATCCCCGCAAGCGGGCCTCGGAGCCAGGGGTAAGTGCCTCGAACATCACGCGGAGTTCAGCCGCCAGCTTGTCACGACGCTCTGGGCGCAGGTCGAGATCTGCCATGAAGCCCATGCTTTCATAGGGATTGCCGGGGCAGTCCCGGCTCGGCAATTGCCGGGATAACTGACGTTTCAATGGAATCTCGGGAAGGATTATCGGCGAATACCCGGCCTTCTCCGCCAGCTGCATTTTCCCGTGTGCGGGACGATCCTGTCCGGAGCGCGGAAGTGTACGATGAGGGCACGCGCGCGGAGTCAGTGCAGGAGGTCGCGATGAGACTGCGAGCGCACCGGCGGAACCTGGTGGTGTGGAGCACGTCCTTCGGCTCGGCCGGTAGATATAGTGCCCCGACGCTCACGCGGGTCACTCGCACCAAGCGGATTCGCAGGTGCATCCGTACTGGCTTGCTGCTGACGATTGTCGGCCTGATGGGTCTGGCCCGCGCGCTGCGTCCCCGATGGCCGCTGCTGGTCGGCGTGGTGCTAACGGTGGCCGGCATTACGCTGCGGAGCAGTGTGTGGGGCGCGGTTCTCCTTCCCGGACTCATGTTCCTCTTGTCCGCTCCGCTGATCCCCGCCAGCCCTGATGCGGGCCGTCGGGAGCGCTCTCAGCTAGAACGCGAGCTGGCCGCGTACTCAACCCTGGCCCAGCGGTGCGATCTTGAAGCGGCTCTTGACCGGTACCCAGACAGCGACACGCACGAACTACGGGACATCCTCGCCAGTCAAGCCATGGCTGCCTATGACAAAGGGATTCCGGGTACCCGAGATTCAGGAGTGACAAGGCAGGCGGGCGGATCAATTCTCCCGTAAGTCCGTAGGGCACCCACGCAGCGGCCATCCTGGCTTATCGAGATCCCGGTTGCGACACAGGGCCAATTCAAGATCACCATCCGTGACCAATGTTGCGCTAGGTAGTCATGAACTGGAGTGCCCGCGCCTGGTCGCGACAGACCCATTCTGCGGTCTCCTTGATGGCTTTGACGTTTTTCATGCGGAATAGCCCGAGTGCGAGGTTGCGGAGGGATGCCATGGCCTGCGGGCCATTTCCGGCCCAGGCCTGGCTGTGGTCTTCCCGGTATAGGGTATCGCGAACATAATGGCTTTTGTTCTCGATTCCCCAGTGGCGGCGGACACCCTGGTTCACTTCAGTAGCTGTCATTTCCCCTGCTTTCCAGCTGGTGAGGATGAGGGCGTTTTCCTTGCTGATCCGGTCGCCGGAGATCTCGAAGATCTCGCGGCGGATGCAGGCGGACCGGGCTACATGCGGGAAATCGATGCCGTCGGCTCCGGTGAGCCAGCAGGACCATTTCTTTATCTGTCCCCGGCTGTGTTCCTCCATGATGTGATGCGGAGCTCCGGAGAGCAGCGGGAGAACCTTGTCGAATACTTGCCTCTGCAGGGTCGGCTGGTTTCCCTTGACGGTCATCAGGTAATTCCATCCGGGTCTGGCGCCGATGTATTCTGCGGTTTCCCGCTGGGTGTGCGCCGCATCGACGGTGACCAGGACTGATTCGCCCTCGGGTATTCCCGCGGCGTCCAGGAGCGTGCCCGCCTGGGTGATCTCGTTTGTTCCGTCTGGCGCCCTGACCTGCGCTATCGTGACAGCCTCATGGTGGAGCATCGCGGAGAACATCGTGACCTTGTCGTTCTCGTCAGTCCATGCACCACGCATTACCTTCCCGTCGAGTGCGATTATCCACTCGTCTTTCCCGCCTTTCCTGGCCTGTGCGTAAAGCCATGCGCCGGTTATGGTGTCCAGTTCGGCCGCGTCGATCCTGGTCAGCACGTTCCGTATTGTCGACTCGCTGGGGTTCTTGTAGCGGAGCCTGAACCAGTTCCATTCAGCACCCATCTTCTTCAGCAGGTGCTGGGGAATGTCTGCCGCGTGGCCGGCGATTTCCCGGTAATTCTTCGCGCTGGCCAGCATCGCCACCACGCAGACCGCCAGTACGAATTCCAGCGCGTGCTGTATCCCCTGCGGGCTGCGCGGGTCCGTGACAGATGCCAGCATGCCGAGCAGGCTCGAGATATCCGCGTCTTCAGCGCTCTCATTCCCGGCAGCGCAGGCATCAGGACTTGACGGGCCGCAGGCGGAATGACAGGATGACACAGGATGGCCTTCTCTCGGGAGTGGTGTTTGCGTGGTAACAACCATCATTCCGGAAAAGAGAAGGCCATCTTCTTGTAATTTGAAAGCGTGACGGGAAATTAATTCATAGAACGGTGCGTGCCGCCGCACATCAGGCTTCCCGGGCCAAGTGGTTGCTCATCGTAACCATGCGGCTTCTGTCAGCGATCTTGGAATCGCCCTGGTTGCGACAGGCCTCCTCCTGAGCCAATGCCGCTTAGTAAAGGCTGATCTTGGCCGGTCGCTGCCTCCCCCGTCGGCAAGCTCGCGCTACAGAGTGTGACCGTTTCGCGCGCCCCGCCGCGGACTCCTGGTGCAGTCGGCCACGATGGCGAAGAGTCTTCGGTGCTAAATAGAATGAATTATTAACGTTGGGAAAAATGTTTTCGAGATAATTGCGTTAGATTGGCAATCGGCAGTTACGGACGGTCATAGCGGCGGCGGGCGCGTCCCAGGAAACCATGATCAACTTAGGCTGAGCGGCATCGCCTCCTGAGCGATAGGTCTCGCGGTCGGGGCACGGCTTGGCGTTAACCACTCCTACAGGATGATCCAAGGATTCTCTCAACGTCCGCTGCCACATATCCCAGAACATGCGGCAACACTCGTCAGCATGACCAACATGTATTCAGGCATGGGAGCGGACGACATGCCGACCGCGGATCACCGGGTACCCAGTAGTCCGGGCGGCAATGGCCCAGGCGGCCGCGGCAAAGGCAGGTGGTGGACCGGCAAGCGGGCGGCGGCGCTGCTCGCGGCCTGCGCCGCCGTGGGCGCCGGGACGTTCGTCGCCGTACAGGCCGCCGCCGGGTCGCCGTCACCAGCGGCGTCGCAGTCGGCGGACACCCAGGCGGCCGGCACGTCGGCGGGCGTCGCTGCCGGGCAGGCGGCGGTGCTGCGCGACGTGCTCACCACGACGACGGGGATCCACCGGCTGGCCCGACTGCGCCGCCTCGGCGGTATGTACGGTCAGTACACCTTCGAGACTAAGCAAGGTCCGCGCACGCTGGCGTTCGAGCGGGGCACTATCACCTCGGTCACGGGTAGCGATGTGGTGGTCCGCGCGGCCGACGGCACCACCTGGACATGGACGCTTACCGGCACGTCGGTGGTCCGCGAGAACGGGACCAAGGAGCCGGCCAGCGCGCTGGCTCATGGCGAGACCGTGTTCGCGGGCGGCCTGGCCAGCAGTGGGACCAGGGACGCGCGCCTCATAGTGATCAGGAAGGCCGCCGCGGCCCCGAAAACCTCAGGCACGGCCTAGTCGCAGGCGCAGGTTAATTTCACGCTGGGCTGGGAAGTGTGTGCTCCTTGACGGGCACTGACGTCCTCAAGGAGGCGGATTATGGGTGGCTGGGCATGGGCCGGCCTTGTTATCGGGGTGGTGATCGTGGCATTGGCGGTGGGGATTCCGTTCTTCCTCACGCATAGGCGTATGCGTGAGCCGCACGACGTCGCCGGCAGCCGCGATTACCTGCGGGCCAGGCGGAAGTGGCGGTTGCAGCGACGTGCGAGCGCGGCGCGGCACCCCGAAGCGACCGGATCGATGCCCTCGGCATCCGGAGGGTCTCCAGTGCAGCCCCCTTCCGGCGCCGTCGGCGAATAACTTCCCGCACGCGCCAGCGGGCCGATTGCGCGATCGACGACAATAGAGCGAGTCGATCGCGCAATCGGCACATTCCGGGATCGCTTGCTAGCATCCCGGAATAGCGAGGAGCGGCCATGACAGGGGCGTGGGCAAATGCGCGGACGGTCCAAGACCGACTGGTGGGGTGTCTGCCTGGAAGCGCTGGAACCGCACGCGCTCGCCGATTTCTACTCGGCCGTGCTCGGGTGGCCGGTGTCGGTGAAGGACCCGCACGGCGCGGCGATACAGGTACCCGGCACGTCCTCCTACGTGAGCTTCCAGGAATCGAAGGACTATGTGCCGCCGGTCTGGCCCGCCGCCGATGGGCGCCAGCAGATGATGCTGCATCTCGACATCGCGGTGGACGACCTGGCGGCCGCCACCGCTGACGCCCTCGAACTTGGCGCGCGGCTGGCCGACTTCCAGCCGCAGGACGACGTCCGCGTGCTGCTCGACCCAGCAGGTCATCCGTTCTGCCTGTATCTCGACAAGTAACCGGCCTCCAGAGGTCCTGCGTAACTTGGCGGTACTGGGCATGTCGCCAGGGCGGCCCCGTGGACGTGCGCGGTGTTACATCGGCTAGCAGTGGGACTGCTCGTGCCGACCTCTTCATGATCACGAAGCTTTTTGCGTGCCATAGCGCACATTTCTTTACTTCGTGAAAAATGTTTTCGTAATAATGGCGACTGGCGGGCCGCCGCTGGCTTCTGGGGGGCGGACAGAGCCTGACAGCTGTGACGTGCGCTATCGGGTGGGCAGCAAGGGCTCCGTGGTGAGGGCTGGGCAGGCGAGGGCTGGGCAAAGGCGCTGAACCCAGGCGCCGAACCCCCCGCGACCCCCCGCGACCCCCCGCGAACCCGCACGCGAACCCGCACGCGCCCGCATCGGCAGGAAAATAGCCGGCAAGCCCTAAGCTGACCCCCGTGGCCTACGACGACGGCAGGGTTGCCTGCACCGAACAAGACCTCCTCATCCGCACGTACTACTTCCCGCCGCGCGACAAGCGCATCCCGTACCGGACGATCGAGCAGGTCCACCGGGTGCCGATGGACGCCATGAGCGGCAAGTTCAGGATCTGGGGCAGCGGCGACTTCGCCCACTGGTACAACTACGACCCGCGGCGCCCGCACAAGAACATCGCGTTCATCGTGCACGTATCCGGCCGCAAGGTCCGGCCGGTGATCACGCCCGACCGCCCCGACGACGTGGCCGCGGAACTGGCCGCGCACGGAGTGAACGTCACGAACGGTTAGTCACGTCTCTGGGCGGAGTCTCTGGGCGGAGTCTCTGGGCGGACGAGGATCTCGAAGCTCCGCCCGTCGGCGGTCGCCGCGAAGCTGCTGACCGTGCGGAGACCAAGGGCCGTCACCACGCGCAGCGCCCGCGTGTTGAAGCTCGCCACCGTCACCCGGAACGCCGCGGGCGCGAACCGCCGCCGCCCGAACTCGAGCCCGGTCAGGATCGCGGCCCGGCCGAGACCCTTGCCGGTCAGTGCCGGGCGCAGCCCGCCGCCGGTGTCCAGCGCCGAATCATCGTAAGCACCCCCTGGCACCTGGCCGTCGGCGCCGAACGAACGGAACCCGGCCAGCTCCCCGTCGGCCAGCAAGGCGAAGAACTCGTTCCGCGGGTCGAGCATGAAACCGGGATCAGCGCCGGTCATGTCGTAGCAGTCATAAGGCGGCGGGTAGCGCCAGGTGACGACGTCCGCCGCGTACGCCGCCGTCATCGGGACGATCCGCACCCTAGATCTCGCCCCACTGCCCGATGCCGGCGGCAACATGGCCGCCACCTCCCGCGCACCACCAGACCGCCGCGCCGTCGCGCGCCTCCGCGTGGACGCCCAGCCCGTGCGCCGGGCAGACCGGCCAGGTCCCCCATACCGAGTGCATGACCGCGTCCTGCGCGTCATCGGTGACCGCCACCAGCGCCGACACGGGATCGCTGCCGCTTGCCGGGAAAACTCCGCCGGAGGTGCCCATCTCGCCGTCCCAGGACTCCGCGAAGGCGTTCGGAGACCACTCGGGCACCACGAGCCGTCCCGCGCCGGGCAGCCCGGTCGCACGCATGTCGGCGTTGACCAGGCTCATCGCCTCCTCGAGCGCGGTCAGCCACCCCGGCTCCTCGTCGAACCCGGGGTCGAAGCGCTCGGCTGACAGTCGCAGCGCTACCGCGGCCAGCCGCGCGTCATCGGAGCCTTCCGTGCTCAACCGGGCCAGTTCCGCCGCTGCCTCATCGCGCGGCTCCTCGTCAAGCACCAGGCAAGCCAGGTCGAACGCGGCCTCCCGATCCACGGTCCCGTTTCGCGCGCCGAGGTACACGATCCGCGCGAGACGCTCGAAATCCGATGGCGACTCCACGTCCCCATGATGACCAACAACCGGGCAAAGCTGTAGCGTTTTATTCGTGCAGAGCTTCGATGACGTGGCCCGGATGGCGCAGGCCCTGCCCGAGGTCGCCGAAGGCGAGGACAAACACCGGCGCGGCCATCGGACCTGGGAAGTCGAGGGCAAGGCGTTCGCCTGGGAACGCCCGTTCAGCAAGGCGGACATCAAGCGCTACGGCGCCCAGACCCCGCCCGACGGGCCCATCCTCGCGGTACGCACCGCCGACCTCGCGGAGAAAGAGGCCATCCTCGCCGCGAACCCGGCTGCCTTCTTCACGATCCCGCATTTCAACGGATACAAGGCGTACCTGATCCAGCTCGACAAGGTTGACGCCGAAGTGCTCAAGGACGCTCTCACCGACGGGTGGCTCGCCTGCGCGCCGCGTACCCTCGCCGACCAGTATGCCGGACGGCTGAACTCCGGAGAATCGTGAACCGTCCAGGCAGGTAACGCCTTTGCCCTGAATTTCCGCTAAGTCCCCCGCGCATGCACCGGCGCTTTCGGGGAAGCAGAGCGGCCGTGGCAAGGACCAGTGGCAAGGGAATGGCGGCGACCGCCAGCGCCGAAGAGCGCGACGACGAAGCGCCGCAGACGCCTCCTACCTCGCCGCTTATCGAGGAGATCAGCCAGGACCACCCGATGCGGGAGGCAATCGAGACCGCCGAGGCCGAACGGCAGGCCGGCAGCTTCGGCAGGCTCGGCAGGGCCATGAACCGCCGCTCCCCGTTCTTCATCGGGATGACGGGCGCGGCCGGTGTGGCGGTCACGTACGCGCTGGTAGAACTGCTGCTCAAGGCGCGTTCGGTGCTGATCCTGATCGGGCTCGCGTTCTTCATCGCCGCCGGCCTGGACCCGGTCGTCGTCTGGCTGACCCGGCGGGGCCTGCCGCGCTGGGCGGCCGTGACCACCGTGATCTTCGGGTGCGTCGCGCTGGTCGGCGCGTTCCTCGCCGCAGCCGTTCCGCCGCTGGCGGCGCAGACCTCCGCGCTGATCAGCGAGCTGCCGCGTTACGTGCACGACCTGCAGAACCACAGCTCGACGCTCGGCAAGCTGAACGACAAGTACCACATCCAGCAGCGGGTCACCAGCCTGCTGAGCACCAAGGGCACCGCGCTCATCGGCGGGGTGATCGGCGCGGGGCAGATCGTGATCAGCACGCTCTCCTCCATGGTGCTGGTGGCCGTGATGACCATCTACTTCCTCGCCGCGATGCCGCGGACCAAGCTGTTCGCTTACCGTCTGGTCCCGCACTCGCGGCGGACCCGGGCCATTCTCATCGGCGACGAGATCTTCACCAAGGTCGGCGGCTATGTCCTCGGCAACGTGATCACCTCGTTCATCGCCGGCGCCGGGACGTTCTTCTGGATGCTCGCGTTCGGCATCCCGTATCCCGCGCTGCTCGGACTGCTCGTGTTCCTGCTCGACCTCATCCCCATCATCGGCTCGACGGTCGGCGGCGCGATCGTCACCCTCGTCGCGCTCACCGTCTCGCTGCCGGTGGCGATCGCGACCCTGGTCTTCTACATCGCCTACCGGCTGGCCGAGGACTACCTGCTGGTGCCGCGCATCATCGGGCACACGGTCCAGGTGCCAGCGCTGGTCGGCATGATCGCCGTGGTTCTCGGCGGCGTCCTGCTCGGCATCATCGGGGCGCTGATCGCCATGCCCGTCGCCGCGGCGATCGCCCTCATCTTGGAAGAAGTCACCTTCCGTCGCCTAGATAACAGCTAGCTGAGGAGTCAACGTGGCAACAAGGACACGCCGCTACGGCAACATGTCCACGGCCAGGTCCGCGGGCAGACAGGCTGCCGACAGCCCCGCCATGCGATGGCTCGCCCGGGCGGGTTTCGTGGCGCGCGGCATCATGTACGCCGTCATCGGCTGGATCGCCCTCGAGATCGCGTTCCGCCACACCAGCCAGCAGGCGGACAAGAACGGGGCACTGCACGAGCTGAGCGCGACGCCGGTCGGCGCGTTCCTGCTCTGGGTGCTTGTCGTCGGGTTCTTCGGCATGGCGCTGTGGCGGCTGTCCGAGGCGGTCTACGGAGCGCCGGGCTCCGATGGCCGGAAGGCCACGACGCGGCTGGGGATGCTCGGCCGCGCCGTGCTCTACGCGGTGACCGGCTACGGCGTGCTCAAGTACGCGATCGGCACGGGCGGCCCGGCCTCGACCAACCAGCAGTCGGTGGACCTGACCGCCACGCTGATGCGGCACACGGGCGGCAAGATCCTGGTCATCGTGATCGGTCTCGTGCTCATCGGGGCGGGCCTGGCGCAGGCCTACTCGTACTGGCGGGAGAAGTTCCTCAAGAACCTTCAGACGGGTCAGATGAGCAGGCGGACCAGGCAGATCTTGGAATGGCTCGGCCGGGTCGGCGGCGTCGCCCGCGGGATCATCTTCGTCACCGCCGGCATCTTCCTCATCGTGGCCGCGGCCGAGTCGAAGCCGCAGCAGGCCAAGGGGATCGACTCCTCGCTCCGTGCGCTGGCGCATACGCCGGCCGGTCCCTGGCTGCTCGTCCTCGTGGCGATCGGGCTCATCATGTTCGGCGTCTTCTCCTGCTGCGAGGCCCGCTGGCGCCGAATCTGACATCCATATAGCGAGACATACTTGATCATAATCTAAGACGCTTCTAGCATGAGCCGCATGCCGGACGTCTACACCCATGGTCATCACGAGTCGGTGCTGCGCTCGCACCGCTGGCGCACCGCGGAGAACTCCGCGGCCTACCTGCTGCCCGAGCTCAAGCCCCAGACGCGGATCCTCGATGTCGGATGCGGGCCCGGTACGATCACCGCCGGCCTCGCCGACCGTGTTCCCGGCGGGCGCGTGACCGGGATCGACAGCGCGCCAGCGGTGCTCGAGCAGGCCCGCGAGCTAGCGCGAAACCGGGACAACCTGGAGTTCGCCGCCGGCGACGTCTACGCGCTCGGCTACCCGGACGCCACGTTCGACGTCACCCACGCCCACCAGGTGCTGCAGCACCTGAGCGACCCTGTCCGGGCGCTCCGCGAGATGCGGCGTGTCACCAGGCCGGGCGGCCTGATCGCGGTGCGCGACGCCGACTACGGCGCGATGGTGTGGTACCCGGACTTCCCTGTCCTGAACGACTGGCTCGCGCTGTATGAGCGGGTCGCCCGCGGCAACGGCGGCGAGCCCGACGCCGGCCGCCGCCTGCACGCCTGGGCCAGGGAGGCCGGGCTGACCGTGCTGACCGCGGCATCGTCGACGTGGACGTTCGCCACCGGGGAGGAGCGGGCGTGGTGGGGCGGCCTGTGGGCCGACCGGACGGTGAACTCGTCCTACGCCGCGAGCGCCGTCGGCGGCGGTCATGCCAGCGATACGGACCTGCGGCCCATCGCCGACGGCTGGCGCGCCTGGGCCGGACACCAAGACGGGTGGTTTAGCGTTGTGCACGGAGAGGTGCTGTGCCTCGTTCCGTAAAACGATTCTAGGCACGGCCGCTGCAGCGGGCTTACCCTCCGGGATATGGGCAGATACGAGGACGTCTTCCGCCGCAGCCTCACCGACCCCGCGGGCTTCTGGGCCGAGGCGGCCAGCGGGATCGACTGGTACACCGAGCCCGCCACCATCCTCGACGACAGCAACCCGCCGTTCTACCGGTGGTTCCGCGGTGGCACGCTCAACACCTGCCACAACGCCCTTGACCGCCACGTCGCCGGCGGCCGGGCGGACCAGGCCGCCCTCATCTACGACTCCCCGGTCACCGGAGTCACGGAGACCTTCACCTATAAAGAGCTGCGGGACCAGACGGCCAAGTTCGCCGGCGTCCTCGCCAGCCTCGGCATAGGTAAAGGCGACCGCGTCATCATCTACATGCCGATGATCCCCGAGGCCGTCGTCGCCATGCTGGCCTGCGCCCGCCTCGGCGCCATCCACAGCGTGGTGTTCGGCGGGTTCGCGGCGCACGAGCTCGCGATGCGGATCGACGACGCACGGCCGAAGCTGATCGTCTCCGCGTCCTGCGGGATCGAGGTCGCGCGGATCATCGAGTACAAGCCCATCCTGGACAAGGCGATCGACGAGGCCGTCCACAAGCCCGAGCGCACGATCATCGTCCAGCGCCCGCAGGCGACCGCCGTGATAACAGCAAGGGACAGGGAGTGGCACGACCTTATGGCGTCCGCCGGCGACCCGGCGCCCTGCGTACCCGTCGAAGCCACCGACCCGCTCTATATCCTGTACACCTCGGGCACCACGGGGAAGCCGAAGGGCGTCGTCCGCGACAACGGCGGGCACGCGGTCGCCCTCACCTGGTCGATGCGGAACATCTACGACATGAACCCGGGCGAGGTGTTCTGGGCCGCGTCCGACATCGGCTGGGTGGTCGGCCACTCCTATATCGTGTACGCCCCCCTGCTCGCGGGCTGCGCCACGATCCTGTACGAGGGCAAGCCGGTTGGCACCCCAGACGCGGGCGCGTTCTGGCGCGTCGCCGCGGAACACAAGGTCAAGGCACTGTTCACCGCGCCAACAGGGTTCCGGGCGATCCGTAAGGAAGACCCGGACGGCGACCTGAAGAGAAAATACGACCTGTCGGCGCTCGAGTACCTGTTCCTGGCCGGCGAGCGGCTGGACCCGGAGACCTACCGCTGGGCCGGCGAGCTGCTCGGCATACCGGTCGTGGACCACTGGTGGCAGACGGAGACCGGCTGGGCGGTCGCGGCCGACCCGATGGGCCTTGAGCGGCTGCCAACCAAGCCCGGCTCGCCCACCGTTCCGGTCCCCGGCTACGACGTCCGCGTCCTCGACGAGGACGGGAACCAGCTGCCGCCGAACACGGCTGGCCAGATCGCGGTCAAGCTGCCGCTGCCGCCGAGCTGCCTGCCGACGCTGTGGCTGAACGACGAGGGGTTCAAGAGCTCGTACCTCGCCAGATACCCCGGGTACTACCTGACCGGCGACGGCGGCTACCGCGACGAGGACGGCTACCTGTACGTGATGGGCCGCACGGACGACGTGATCAACGTGGCCGGGCACCGGCTGTCCACGGGGGAGATGGAGGAGGTGCTCGCCAGCCACCCCGCGGTCGCCGAATGCGCGGTGTTCGGGGTGCGCGACGACCTCAAAGGGGAGGTCCCGCGCGGCTTCGTGGTGCTCAAGGCGGGCGTCACGGCCGATCCGGACGCTATCGCGGGGGAGCTGGCCCGGATGATCCGGGAACGGATCGGCCCGATCGCCGCGCTGCGCAGGATCGACGTCGTCCCTGGCCTGCCCAAGACGCGCTCGGGGAAGATCCTGCGGAAGACCATGCGCGGCATCGCCAACGGCAACGACGAGCCGGTGCCCTCCACGATCGACGACCCGGCTGTCCTCGACGGGCTTCGTCCTATTCTTCTTCCGAACGCATCCGGCTGACTCTCCGGAGCAACATTGTCGCCTGGTGAGCCAGCCGGTCCCGTTCGGAGGAAACTTCAGAAAGCCGCCTCGCGAGTTCGTCTCGCTCGCGAGCGACCACCGCGAGCTGGTGCTCGAGCTCGATGATCCGGCGGATGGCGGTCATCGTCATGCCCTCGTCGGCCATGGACGCGACCTGCTGGATGATCCGGATCTCCACCCGGGTGTAGCGCCGCTGGCCGCCGGCCGAACGCTGCGGCGAGACGACCCGGAGCTCGTCGACGCGGCGCAGGAAGGCCTGCTTGACCGCCAGCATCTCCGCGACCTGCCCCACGGTAAAGAGCGGCGTGTTCTCGTCATCGAAAGCTTCCACGGTGTCTCACCTCCCCAGGGAATGGTAAAGCGGCCGACGGTGATAGTTACCCCGCCGGCCGCTCGCTACGACTAGTCAGCTGATTAGCTGGCCAGTTCCTTGGCGGTGCCCACCTCGATCTTGCGGGGCTTGGCCTCCTCGCGAACCGGGATGCGGATCTCGAGAACGCCGTCGTGGTTGCTGGCCTCGATCGCGTCCGCGTCCAGGTTCTCGGCGAGCCGGACACGGCGGGTGAAGCTGCCGAACAGGCGCTCGCGGACCACCGGGGACTCACCCTCGGTCTTGGTCTCCTCGCGCGTGGCGCTCACCGTGAGCACGCCACGGTCCACTGTGACGTCGATCTTCTCCGGGTCGACGCCCGGGACGTCGAACTTCAGCACAACCTCGCCGTCGCGCCGGATGGTGTCCATCGGCAGGGCCGGGGCGAAGGCCGTCCCGAACGCCGAAGGGCCGAAAGCCCGCCGCACGAGGCGGTCGAAGTCCCGCGAGATCGGGTCGAGAGCTGTCAGGTACATAGCTGCCTCCTAGGAGGGCCGCCACCCTGGTTTTGCCCTCCAGTCGTAAGAAACTTACAACTAGAGTTGTATATTCCTTTAGTTGGTCTTGTCAAGTTAGATGCTAGAGGTCGTGCTAGGCGACCTCAGGCACTACTCTGGGGAGACATGGCAATCCGTCCAATCCGGCTGTTCGGGGATCCGGTGCTGCGCACCGCCGCCGAACCGGTCACGGACTTCGACAAGCAGCTGCGCAACCTGGTCAAGGACCTGACCGAGACGCTGAAGGACGCCCAGGGCGCGGGCCTGGCCGCCCCGCAGATCGGGGTCGGGCTGCGCGTATTCGCCTACGCCGTCGGCAGCGAGCGCGGCTATCTTGTCAATCCTGAGCTGAGCTTTCCCGACGAGGAGGAGCAGGACGGCGAGGAAGGCTGCCTGTCCTTTCCGGGCATCTACTACGACGTAAAACGGCGGCTCAACACGGTCGCCCGCGGCTTTACCGATCGCGGTGATCCGGTGCAGATCGTGGGCACCGAGGTCCTCGCGCGCTGCCTGCAGCACGAGGCCGATCACCTTGACGGTGTGCTGTTCATCGACCGGATGGATCCGGCGACCCGTAAGCAGGCGCTGAAGGCAATTCGTGAAGCTAATTGGGACGGGCCGGTGAAGTTGAGTCCGCATCGGCTAAGCGACCGCATATTCTGACTTCTAGCGCGAACACCGCGCTCCCGCATAGAGCACAGGAAGCATCTGCTGCACGGGCCTGCGTGTGGGTTTCGGTCGGGGTAACGATTCCTTCATGTATGGTGGGTAGCTTCCCTGCGGGAATCAGCTACGCGGGAGGTACACCGATATGTCGCGAACGGTGCCCACCGGCGCCCGCCCGGAGTGGCCTTACGAGCCTGAACACGGCCGGGGCCGCAACGGGGAACGGAGCGTGCCAGGTCCGGGGTACGGCGACGGACGGGGGGCGCCCGGCCAGGAGTACGGGGGTCCGGAGCACGGGGGCCAGGGGTACGGGAACCAGGAGTACGGGCAGGCGTACGGCCATCAGTCGCCGGG
Source organism: uncultured Actinomycetota bacterium (assembly GCA_963771985.1). GTDB lineage: Bacteria > Actinomycetota > Actinomycetes > Streptosporangiales > Streptosporangiaceae > Trebonia. Next base: position 40,827 of record CAVYVO010000022.1, read on the forward strand.
GAGCCTGGCCTATCCCGAGCACGGGGGATATGACCGGCCGGACGACCGCCAGGGATACGGGCCGCAAGGCCATGGCCCGCAGGGCTACGGGCCGCAGGGCTACGGGCCGCAGGGCTACGGGCCGCAGGGCTACGGGCCGCAGGGCTACGGGCCGCAGGGCTACGGGCCGCAGGGCTACGGGCCGCAGGGCTACGGGCCGCAGGGATACGCCGGCCAGGATCGTGGCTACGGCGATCAGCCCCCGTGGCAGCGTGAGGGCTACGGCGATCCGCGGCTGGGCCCGGGGCAGGGGTACCCCGGCCAGCCGGACGCCCAGTACGGGTACCAGGGACAACAGGGTGGCCCCGGACAGGGCGGTCCCGGACAGGACGATCCTGGACGGGGCGGTCCTGGGCAGCGGCGCCCCGGGCGGACCCGTCCCGGGCGGACCCGTCCCGGACAGGCTCGTCCCGGGCAGCCCGGGCAGCCCGGGCAGCGCAAGGTCCGGCTCCGCCGTACCCGCAGGTTCCTGCGCCGCCCGACGGTGCGGGTGGTCGGCGCGCTCTTCGGCGTGTTTCTCATCGTGGTCACGTTCTCGGCCGGCCAGGCGGCCTTCAAGAACAACGGCCAGGGCGTCTCCGCCAACCTGGCCGAATGGGCCCGTGACCACTACCTCGGCCCGCTCGTCACGTTCGGCGAGTGGCTGTCCTACAACCCGCCGAAGGCCGGCGGCAAGCCCTCCTTCTCTCTCGCCATCCCGAAGGGCGAGCAGATCGCCGCGAGCAAGGCGAAGGGCAAGCACAAGGGCTTCCGGCCCGACATCCCGGCCACGGTGAAGTCGCTGGCCGGCTCGCCGCTGCCCGGCGAGGGCCAGTGGCGCGTGGTGGAGAAGGTGAACGGACAGCCGGCGATCTTCACCACGTTCCTGCGGGACGCCACGTACACGTCCTACGTCAACGGGATAGCGTCCATGGACCAGCGGCTGGTCAAGTTCCAGCTGCATCCCGGCTCGGAGGACCCGGGCCCGGGCAACTGGGGGGCGTGGGGGTCGACGTACATCCCGCCGGGCGCCCGCACCGGCCTGCTCGCCACGTTCAACGGCGGTTTCAAGCTGGACAGCGCGGAGGGCGGCTTCTACCTAAACGGCGAGTCCAAAGGCTCGCTCGTCAACGGCGCGGCGTCGATCGTCTACTACAAGAACGGCACGATCAAGATCGGCTCCTGGGGCCAGGAAGTCAGGATGACCCCGCAGGTCGAGGGCGTGCGGCAGAACCTCAAGCTGCTCATCGACCACGGCAAGATCGCGCCGAACCTCAACCAGAACATCGAGACGAGCTTCGGCGCCACGCTCGGCGGCGGGTACTACGTGTGGCGCTCTGGCCTTGGCATTACCAAGGACGGCCGGATCATCTACGTCTACGGGCCGGCGCTCGACGTCCAGGACCTCGCCGAACTGCTGCAGCGGGCCGGTGCCGTCGAGGGCATGCAGATGGACATCAACCCGTACTGGATGAAGTACGAGTACTACACGGCCGACGGCAACCCGGCGGACCCGACGCCGACTAACCTGCTGCCGACCCAGCAGCAGAGCGCCTACACGTACTACTCCTCATACACCCGGGACTTCACGGCGGTTTACGCGCGGTGAGCGCGAACAGAACACTGGTCCCGGAGGAGAACACGGGACCGCAGGCAGCGGTGTCGGCGACCGTGCTGCCCGTTTCGCCCGCGCGGTGGCTTACCGCGGTCCTCCGCACCACCCGGCCGCGGCAGTGGCCGAAGAACCTCCTGGTGTTCGCGGCGCCGCTGGCCGCCGCCACGCTGGGCCGCAGCGACGGGTTCAGCTACGCGCTGCTCGCGATGTTCGCCTTCGCCTCCGCTTCGGCCGCGGTGTACTTCGTCAACGACGTCGCGGACGCCGAGCGCGACCGGCGGCACCCTGTCAAGCGGAACCGCCCGATCGCCTCGGGCGCCCTGCCGGCCCAGCACGCGGTCGTGCTGGCCGCGCTGGCCGCCGCGTGCGCCATCTCTGCGGGAGTGGCCATCCGCGAGCCGTTGCTCGTCGCGACCGCGTTCACCTACCTGTGCTCGTCGTTCCTGTACTCGGCGCGGCTCAAGCACGTGCCGTTCGTCGAGATGGGCCTGGTCGCGTCGGGGTTCCTGCTGCGCGTGCTCGGCGGCGCGGCGGCGACCCACGTGAAGGTGTCCGTCTGGTTCCTGCTCGTCTGCAGCCTCGGCGCGCTCGGCGTCGCGTTCGCCAAGCGGTACACCGAGCTCACCAGCCTCGGGGCGGACGCCGTCAGGCACCGCCCGGTGATGCGCTGGTACCGCCCTGAGGTGCTCCGGATAGGGCAGTTGCTCATCGCGGCCGGCATGCTGGCCACGTACTTGATGTGGGCGGCGAGTGAATCCACGGCCGCCCGTGACTGGCACCTGGCGAGCGCGCTGCCACTGGCCGCCGCGCTCGCCCGGTTCGGCGTGCTCACCGCGCGGCGCACCGTGCGGCCGGTCGAGGACCTCATCACCAGGGACGGGATCATGCTGTGCTGCGAAGTGGCATGGCTGGCCCTGTTCTGCGCCGGACTCTACGCAGCATAGGTGGCAAAGTTGACGATTCATCCCAGCGAGCCGGGCGGGCTCTCCCGCGTCCTCTTGCTCGGCGGCACCAGTGAGATCGGCCTGGCGATCCTCGCCGCGCTGAACCTCGCGCCTGGCACCGAGGTGATCTTGGCGGGACGGGACGCGCAGCGGCTCGAGGCGGCGGGCAAGACGCTGAACCGGCCGGTCACCGTGGTCCGCTACGACGCCATGGACACCGATGGCCACCAGGCGTTCGCCGATGAGATCTGTGCCGCGGGAGTCCCCGACCTGGTGATCGCGGCGACCGGGATCCTGATCCCGCAGGACCTGGCCGAGCGCGACGTGCGCCGTGCCGCCACGATGATCGAGACCAACTTCACCGGGCACGTGACGGCGCTGCTCGCGTTCGGCGAGCACATGCGGCGGCGCGGCGCCGGCACGATCGTGGTGCTGTCGTCGGTGGCGGCCATCAGGCCGCGCAAGTTCAACGCGGTGTACGGGGCGACCAAGGCGGCCCTCGACGCGTTCGCGCGGGGTTACGCCGACGAGCTCCACGGCACCGGCGTCCGGGTGCTGCTGGTCCGGCCCGGCTTCGTCATCGGCCGGATGACCGAGGGCATGACCGCTGCCCCGCTGGCGACCACGCCCGAGGCGGTCGGCGCCGCCGTCGCGGCGGCGCTGCGCGGGAGGAAGAACACGGTCTGGGTGCCCGCGTCGCTGGCCGGCCTGGCGACCGCGATGCGGCTGATGCCTCGCTCTCTATGGCGCAAGATCGACCGCTGAGTTCCCTCTGAAGTCGCGTTCGCGCAGCTCCATGGCGTTGTGACGCGGGTACAGTCCGATGGTGTGCGAGTCCTGCTAGCGGAAGACGACGACACCCTCGGAGACGTCCTTGCCCACGGGCTGCGCCACGGTGGCTACGCGGTCGACCTCGTCCGGGACGGTGCGACCGCCCTGAGCTACACCCGCTGTTATGACTACGCGGTCGCGGTGCTCGACTGGCGGATGCCCCGGGTGTCCGGCATCGACGTGGTGCGCCAGCTGCGCCGCAGGGGCGCGCGGACGCCCGTGCTGATGATCAGCGGCAAGGACGCTCCGGCGGACCGGGTGGCCGGCCTCGACGCGGGCGCGGACGACTACCTGGTCAAGCCGTTCGACTTCGCTGAGCTCCTCGCCCGCCTGCGCGCGCTCCAGCGCCGCCCGCCGGACCTGCTGCCACCCCGGCTGACGGTCGGCGACCTGGAATGCGACCCGGCGTCGCGCGAGGTCAGGATCGGTGACCGCCGCCCCGCGCTGACAGCGATCGAGCTAGGCATCCTCGAGACGCTGATGCGCTTTTCGCCCGCCGTCGCGGACCGGCGCCAGATCGCGCAGCACGTGTGGAGCAACGAAGCCGACCCGTTCTCGTCGAACACGATCGACGTCCATCTCGCCCGCCTGCGCGCCAAGCTCTCCGGCTCGTGCGCCCGCATCGAAACCGTCCGCGGCATCGGCTACCGCATCGTCTCCGCGGCCACGTAGCCGCGCCCGCCCGCAGCCGCCCGGCGCCCGCCCCCAGCTGCCTGACGCCGCCTGGCCGCCGCCAACCGGTTCAGTGCCCAACTGGCCCAATCCCCGCCGTCACATGCAACCCTCCTCTCCGGCAAAACCCACCAGGCACCTGCTCAACCCATGATTAAGAAAACATTTTTTATGAAGTAAAGAAATCACTCTATACGAACCAAAAACCTTCGCGGAAAACAAAGTCTTCGTCATGGTGGTTCGTGCCGGGGGCCAGCGGGGGAAGTGGGGTCTGCGGGATCCGTGGGATCGTCGGATGTCGCGGAGTCTGCACGGGATGCGGGGCCTGCGGGCGCCGTGGGGCCAGCGGGGGTGCCGGGGTCGAGCCAGTGCGGCCGGAGCAGGCCGGCGCCGAGCGCCACCGCGGTCCCCACGCCCAGGATCGGCAGCAGCGGCACGGCCGCGGCCGCGGTCGCGTCGAGCAGGCCGGCGAGGAGCGCGCCGGCCACCAGGCCCGTGAGTACTCCCGTCCGCCGCGCGTCGCTCTTGGCCCCGGGCCGGGCGATCGCGCTGACCAGTCCGGTCAGCGTGCCGGTCAGGAACGTGGTCGACACGTTTCCCAGGCCCATCTCGCTGACCGCGGCCGACTGGATCCCCATCGCGCAGGCGGCTACCACGAGGATCGTGTACTGCGCCCCGCCCGCCGGGTGTGTCCCGCTGAGCTCCCACCCGATCAGGACGCCCGCGAGAAGCGCCAGCTCGGTCACCAGCATCAACGTCATAAACGGCGGCCAGCCGCCGCTAGGCGCTGCAGCGGCCTCGCCGGCGGACCGCCGGTCGCGGTAGTGCCAGCTGATCCGGGTGCCCGCGAAGACGCCTGTCACGTAGCCGGCGAACGCCACCGCGGTATGCGCCGCCAGCGAGGCCGAGCCGCGCGCCACCGCGAAGCCGAATACCGTCATGTTGCCGGTCATCACGCTGGTGAACACGTTCCCGAGCCGGGTGAAGCTCGTCACGTCCGTCGCTCCCGAAGCGAACGTGAGAACCACCGCGATGACCGTCATCACCCGGGCAGGCGGCGCGCTCGTAGCTGAATTCACGCGGCAAAGCGTACGCGGACCGAGCGCGCCCAGCCGGGCGCGACGGGCGCGTCGTCCCCGAGCAGGCCCGCGATGACGCGCATGCCCTTCGGCGGCAGCTCGGGCCACGGAGTGTACCCGTCGGTCAGCACCACCGTCACGGCCGGCCGGGGCCGGAGCGCGTAAGCGGCGGCGATCCCGGCGCCCATGTTCGTGCCGCCGCCGCCCACGAGCGAAACCTGCCGCGCGGAGGTAACGCGCCGGGCCGGGGCGGCCGCCGCGTCGCAGGCGAGCACCCGCAGCTGGCGGGCCATCCCCAGCGCGTGCAGCAGCCCCTCCACCTCGGCGAGGACCATGGCCAGCAGCTCGTCGCTCATGCTGCCCGAGGTGTCACAGACCACCGCGAGCTCGGGCACCGGGCGCCGCAGCGCGGGCAGCACCACCCCGCTGACCGCCGTCGCGCGCCGGGACGGCCGCCGGTAGGAGTAGTCAACGGCGCCCGCGACGTCGGCGAGGGCCCGGCGGAGTTCGGCGGCCAGCAGCCGCCGCCAGTCCACCTGGGGCGCGAGCTGCTGCTCCGCCCAGCGCAGCAGCCCGGCGGGCACGGTCCCGATCTCCTTGCTGTGCCGGACGATCTCCAGCGCGACCTGGCGGAGCAGCAGGTCCGCCAGCCACGGGTCGAGCCCGTCCGGCGACTCGAAGTCACGCGGCTGACCGTCCGCGCCGCTTCCGCAATCCAGCCATCCGGAACGTACCGTGGCGTCTCCCTGGCGCGTCCCCCGCTTCAGCAGGCCGTAGTACTCCTCGGCCAGCCTCCCCTTCGGGGCCCCGAAGTCCCGCGGCAGCACCGGGTCGCCAGGCAACTCGAGCCCGGCGGGGATCAGGTCGTCGTTGATCTCGGCGTCCGCGGCGCGTATCCACTCGGCGGAATCAGCGGCGGTGACCGCGGCCGCAACCGCCCGCTCGGAATGATCCCTTATCAAGTGGCATACGTGGTGCACGACGAGGCTGCCGAGTTCGGCCGCCGTCCAGCCCGCCGCCACGTCGGGGTCGGCGTACAGCTGCCACCGCGCGTCCACCGCCACGGTCCCGGTGCCGGGCGCGGCCGTTACCCGCGTGCCGAAGATGCCGCTGGCCAGGTACGGGAAGCGGGCCGCGGCCCACAGCCGGGCGGCGGCGATGCCGGGCAGCTCGCTCATGCCAGCAGCCCCGCGTCGCGCAGGACGGGAGCGAACAGCTTGATCTCGGGGGGCAGCGGCGCTCCGTCCGGGCGGCACTTGGCCAGCACGCGGGCGGCCGTCGCCGCCACGTCGGGTGCCGCCTCCGCGCAGGCACCGAGCACCTGCCAGCCCGCGGTCCAGCGCTCCGGCGTCGGCTCCGCCGCGACCGCCGCGGCGATGGACGCGAGGGCCGCGTAGGCGCGGTCGCCGCGCTCCGGCAGCCGGAACGACCCGGGGTTGGCCAGCACCTCCTCCGGGTCCGGCAGGTCCATCTCCACGAGCCAGGCGAGGAACTCGACGCCGGCGCCGTCGCCGACCGCCCCCCGGATCAGCGCGGACCGGGCCTGCTCGGTCGCCTTGCCGGCCTCGGCCGCGGTCATCAGTCGCGCCGCCATCTCCCACGTCCGCGGGCTCGGCCAGCCCCGGCCGGCCTCGCTCGAGTTGCCCGGCGGCGCGATCGCGAGCGCGGGCCGTACCTGCAAGAACGCGCCGACGAGGCCGCGGTTGAGCTGTTCGCCGGCCTCCCAGCCCGCCGGAAGCAGCGGGACCGGCGGCGGCGCCCAGCCGCCGGCCAGCCCGTCGGCGATGTTTCGGGGTGAGGTCTCCCAGGTCAGATGGCACAGCCGGTTGGCCAGCGGCGCGGACAGGTCCCAGCCGTCGGCGGCCTGCTCCGGCGGGTTCGCCGCGGCCACTACGGCGACGTCGTCCGGCAGCGTGAGATCGCCGACGGTCCGCTCGAGGACCACGCGCAACAGCGCGGCCTGGACGGCAGGCGGCGCGGTGGACAGCTCATCGAGAAACAGCACGCCGGTACCCGCCTCGGAGAGCCTGATCGCCCACAATGGCGGGGCGAAGCGGACCGCGTTCCCGGTGATGACGGGCAGGCCGGCGAAGTCGGACGGTTCCCTGATGGACGCGATGACCGTCTCACAGGGCAGGCCCATCGCGTCCGCCATCGCGCGGATGGCGGACGTCTTACCGGTGCCCGGCGCGCCCCACAGCAGGACAGGCACCCGGGCCGCGACGGCGACCCCGAGCGCCTCCGGGATGGCGTTCCCGTCCATATCTCTAGTGTGCGGCCTCACGGCCGGCATTCAGCCCCATTTCCCCAGGGGGAACGACCCCCGTCAACCCCCCGGGTAAATTCAGCCTTTGACGCTGATCTTGGTCCCGAGCTCAGCGCCCTCGCAGATGCCGCGCATCACGCCGACGGCGCCGACGTCGAACACGTGCATGGTAAGCGACTGCTCGTTGGCCAGCACGAACGCGCTGGTGTCCATGATCCGGACACCCGCGGCGATGGCCTCGTCATAGGTGAGGGAGGTGTACTTGACGGCGTCCGGGTTGATCTTGGGGTCGGAGTCGTACACGCCGTCCACGCCGTGCTTGGCGACGAGCAGCGCGTCCGCGTCGAGTTCGAGCGCCCGCTGCACCGCCGGGTAGTCCGTGGTCACGTACGGCTGCCCGATGCCGCCCGCCAGCACGACGATCATGCCGCGCTCGAGGTGGTGAACCGCGCGGAGCCGGATGAACGGTTCGGCGACGCTGTGGATAGGCACCGCCGTCATGACCCGGATGTCCGCCTCGGTACGGGCGGTGAGCGCGCCGCGGAGCATGAGTGCGTTCATCACGGTGCCCAGCATCCCGATGTTGTCGGCCTCGGCGCGGCTGATCCCCCAGCCGTCTGCCATCCTGCCGCGGAAGTAATTGCCGCCGCCCACGACGACCGCGACCTGGACGCCCAGCTCGTGAACGGACAGCACCTCGTCCGCGACGCGGGCGAGGCTCGCGGGGTCCGCCCCCGTGCCTCCGGCCCCGGCAAGGGCCTCACCGCTGAGTTTGACTACCACTCTGCGGTACCGCGACAACTCTGGCCCCCTCGCACCCGGATTTCTGCCCGCAACGCTACCAGCCCGGCCTCCGTGGCCGCGCCCGCCGCGCCCACGCCGCGCCACTGAAAGACATCCAGCACCGCGAAATCACTTCGCGTCGGCCCAGCTGTGGACGGTGGTGATGTCGGCGATGAAGCGGACGCGGGCGTCCGGGGCCCAGCGGCGCGCCGTCTCCGTGAGGCAGTCGCCGACCAGCGCCGCGGCTTGCGCCGCGCGCTCGGCGGGTACGTGTACGAGCAGCTCGTCGTGCAGGCACAGCACGATCCGCGCCTGCGACGGCAGGCCGCGGGCGCGGACCGTGACCGCCCACATCTTGAACAGCTCAGCCGCCGCGCCCTGGATCATCGCGTTGCGCCCGTACCGGCCGCGCGCCGCGGTCCGCGCCGCGGACGCCGCACCGCCTGACATGCGGACCAGGCGGCCGCCGTAGGTGCGCAGGTCACGACCCGCCTGCGCGGAACGGTCGGCCGAATCCAGGTAGGCCATCGCGACTGGGTACGCGGCCCGCATCCGGCGCCCTGCCTGGCCGCCGTGCCCGGTGGTCTGGCCGTACATTGCGGCGATCATCGCCACCTTGGCGGTCGGCCTGTCGACGCCGAGCTCCGCCGCCACCGGGAGGTACATGTCGTCGGCCTGCGTGGCCGCGGCGAGCGCCGGGTCGCCGGACACCGCGGCGAGAACCCGCGGCTCGATCTGCCCGAGGTCGGCCCGGACGAGCATGTGCCCGGGGGCCGCGATCACCGCCCGGCGCATCGCGGCGGGCATGTTGTGCAGCCCGTTGGACGCCGTCATGCGGCCCGCGGCGCCGTCCGATCCGGTCCATGCCCCGCGCAGCCGTCCGTCCGGCCCGAGATGCTCGTCCAGCCAGGCGTATCCGTACGTCGTGGCAATCCGCTCGGCCTTGCGCCATTCGAGGAGCTCGGCGACCAGCGGATGCGAGTCCCTGAACTCCTCCAGGCGCCAGGCCCGGGTGTCCGGCACCTCGACGCCGGCCGCCGCGAGCAGCGACCGCACCTGGACCGGGCTCCGCAGGTCCGCGGTCACTCCCGCGGGCGCGTGCCGCAGCACCGCGGAGTCCCGCGCCGTCCGCGTCGCGATCGCCTCGGCTTCCCCGCGCGGCCGCGGCCCGATGATCGCGGCGAGGACCCGTTCGGCGGCGGCCCGGTCCATCGGCAGTCCATCGGCGGAAAGCTCCGCGCAGAGCAGTTCGGCGGTTGACTCGGAACGGGCGGTGGCGACTCCCATCGCACCGCCGTCTCCCCGCCTGAGGGCGGCCGCCTGCAACTGCGCGGTGAGCTGCGCCAGCCGCGCCCAGGCGACGAGCCGGCCAGGATCCGCCGCCCACCCGCCGCGAGCCCACTCCGGCCGCAGATAGCCATCCGGCCCTACCGGTTCCGCCGCGGCATCCGCGGTATCAGCCCGCCCGGATTCCGCCGCGTACTCCTGCGCCGCGTCGAACAGGTCCGGCCCGGCCGCCGGACGCGACGGTCCGGCCGAGACCACGCCCTCGGCCGGCAGCCCGCGCACGCACGCCCACGCCCAGCCCGGGTCCGCCCGCCATCCGCCGAACAGCAGCCGGTGCACGGCGGCGACGTCCCAGCACGTGGCGAGGCACACCCCGGATGCGACAAGGTGCCGCGCGCACTCCTGAGACCAGGTCGCCCACCGCGGGCGCACCTCGCGGTCGGCGAGCGCAACCCCGGTGGCAGGCGACACCCAGCCCCAGTCGGCGCCCGCCACGGCCGCGGTCCCGTCGGGCGCCACGGCTAGCCCGATCAGGTTCCCGCGCGCCACGCCCGCCGCGCGCAGCCGCGTTACGAGGTCCGTCGCACCGGTCAGTCCGCCACCTCCCACACCGGCAGTCCTCCCTGGTCGTCACGCACCGCCTGGACCACGATGGTGGCGGGTGCCGCGTCCGGGGCGGACAGGGCGCGGACGCGTGCCAGGGGATAGCCGGGCTCTTCGACGGCGACGACCAGGTGGCCGCTGGCCACCGCCATGCCGCACGCCCACACGTCGGCCAGCCAGCCGGCCGGCAGCGAGACGCGCAGCCGCCGCGCGGTCCCGGACCCGGTCACCGCGAGCGTGCCCCACCCCGGGCCGTCGTGCGGGGTCACGGTCACCGCGTCGGGGTCGATACCCAGCCATGCCTCGGCGGCCGGGGCGAACCGGCCGGCCAGCGCGGCGGAAAACAGGGGCCGGCGGCTGGCCCTGTCGTCGGCCCGGCCCGGGGCCGCCCAGGCCGCGCACACCGTCCCGCTCAGCCGGAACTGGAATCCGGGACCGAGCGCGAGCAGCTCGAGCAGCTCGATCCGCTCCACCTGAAGGCGCCGCGCCTCCTCGATCGCTACCCCTGGAACGGGCAGCCTGGCTCTCCGGCCGCCGGCCGGCCTTGTGCCCCCGGGCACCATCGGCGCCGAGACGGCTCGCGGCCAGCTGGGCGGGAGGTTGTCGCGCTGCTGCGCGACCTCGTCCCTGTCGACGCTGACCCGGTCCGCCGCGCACCGCGGCCCGGCGGCCAGCACCGCCAGGTCGGCGGCGTGCCTGGACCAGGTCTCCGTGAGCGTCACGCACTCCGGCTTGTCGCCGCCCAGCGCGGCGAGCACGAGCTCGGCCTCGGCGTCCGGGTGCGCGGGCAGCGTGAGCCGCCCGGCCGTCCAGCGCACCGTGTGTGTGCCGCCGCCGCACGGGACCGCCGCCTCCGCGGGCGGCAGTGAGTCAAACCAGCTCATAGTGTCCACCACTACCACCGGACGGGCAGGTCCGCGGTTACCTGCTGGCTGATGGCGGCGGCTTCGATGGTGAGGGCGGCCGTCTCGTGGCAGAGCGGCGGCAGCAGGGCGAGCCGGAGCAGTCCCGCCGGCCCGCCCACCGGGCTGACGTCTTCGATCGCGCCGAGGTGCCAGCCGCCCGCGTCGTCCCTGGCCCACACCGAGAACATGGCACCCCAGCCTTCCCCGGGCTGCCGGCGGAGGGGCAGCGGCGCTAGCCCTTGGACGACCATGTGCAGGAAGCTGCCCCCGCTGCCGCTGCGGACCCCGGCTATCGCCATCCGGGCGCCGTCGAACTCGGGCAGGAGCGCGCCGATGGCGCCGGTGCCCGTCGCCGGTGCCAGCCGCCTGCGACGCCCGTAATAGGCGACGACCTCGGTCCACCGGGCGGGCACCTCGCTGGCCGACCCTTCCACCGGGAGGCCCAGCAGCTGGCTGAGTGCCGCCAGCCGTGCCGGGGCGGGGCTGAGCACGGAGAGCAAGCCCGCCGCCTCCAGCGTCCCGGCCAGTTCGGCCAGGCCTGACTGGCCCAGGCCGTATCTGACGTGACCGTCGGCTGCCAGCGCGGCAAGCATCGCCTCGGCCCGCCTGGTGAGCAGGCGTTCACCCGGGCTTTCCTGGATCGGGCGCGGCACGGTGCCGGGCGCGGTGTCCCTTGGCGATGGGGCCGAGATGTTCGCGCGAAGCAACGGTCCGTTGGGGCCGATGATGTCGAGCCTGCTGGCTAGCGGGGGTGGCAGGGGACTGAGCATAATCGTCCCGGTCCAGGTGCTGCCGGCCCAGCTGCCGTCGGGGAAGCCCAGCCGGTAGGGAGTGCCGAGGTTGTCCGTCGCGGACAGCGTGGTCAGGGGCGGGACGTCGGAGTCCGGGGTACCGACGGCGGGTGAGAAGCACAGCGTCGCGGGTGCGAGCGCCTTGTCGTCCAGCAGGATCATCGCCATCAGGCGCGACCCCGCGGTCGCCGGGCCAGGCCGCAGGACTCGCCACGGCCCTGTCTGCCCGCCCGCCTGGCCGCCGGGGCGCCGCGGCGCGCCGGCCGTGAAGCTGGCGAGGCGACGCAGTCGCGAGCCGGGCATGAAGGCCTCTGACCGGCCACGGACCCGCAGCGACAGCTGGAGGTCGGCCAGGATTCGCGCGGCCACGGAATCGGTAACCGCGCCCGCTTCCATGAGGACGTCGGCCGCGCGCCGGAACCTGCCCATGTCCCCGGCCGCGGCCGGGCGCAGCGTCGTCTCGGCGAGCAACCGCAGGTAGGTCTCGGCACGTTCGGCGTAGCTGTCCACGCTCTAAAGGTAAGGGCGGCACCCGGCCCGGTGGACGGGGGAAATTGCCCGGGCCGGGCGCCGCGGCGCCCGGGTGGCCGGGGAAACCAGCCGGACGCGGCCGGGCGGCTGGAGCGGGAACTCGCCGCCTGGCGACCGTTGCGGGCACGGGACCCGCAGCTATGTAGATGGTGCCCTGTATAGCTGTATATCTATTGAAAGCTTACTGAGCAGTATCTCAGAGAATTTTCGGACCTTTCGCCGAATCAGCTACTTACCAGGGTATCGCCCGTCGTGGCCTGGCTGGGGACGGAGAGGCGCGCCAGCGACCACACGCGCACGACGTCTCGCATGGACAGCAAGCCGACGACCTCGTGGCCTTCCACCACGACCAGATGCCGGAAACCGCCGCGGACCATCGCCATCGCGGCTTCCTCCAGGGTCCAGTTCCGCGCCGCGAACACCAGGTCCTGCGTGCAGTGCTGGCCGGCGAATTCCGCGTCGGGGCTCTCCCCCACGGCCACCGAATTGAGGATGTCACGCTCGGTAAGGATCCCGACGCCCGAGTGTTCGGGGTTGACGACCACGGCGGCGCCAACCTTCCTCGCCGCCATCATGCGGGCGGCCTCGCGCAGCGTGTGGGCGGGACCGATCATCAGGACCCGTTCGGACATTCCTTCGGCGACTTTCATGCGCACCACCCCCAGGGGCGAGTGTTTCGTCCCCCCGGCGCGGCGGTGCGACGGGGGTGTGCCGGCCGCGGTCGGCGTCTCCCCAGCTAGATCCCGCAAACTAGCTTGTGAACTTGTGATATACCCACTATCCGGGCACGAAACGCGCCCGTAACACATTCCCTAGCTGGGCGAGGACCTCCTCATGGAGGTGGCCGTTCGTGCAGACGACGCTGCCGCCGTCTGGGGTCGCCACTCCGGACAGATCGGTGAACCGGCCGCCCGCCTCCTGCACGATCACCTGGAGAGCGGCCAGGTCCCACAGCGAGACTTCTGGCTCAGCGGAGACATCCACGGCGCCTTCCGCGACCAGCACGTGCGACCAGAAATCGCCGAACCCGCGGGTCCGCCAGACTGACTGGGTCAGCGACAAGAACCCGTCTAGCCTGCCCGTCTCCGCCCAGCCGCCGATGCTCGAATAGGAGAACGAGGCGTCGCTGAGCTTGCTGACCGCGGACACCTGGCAGCGGGTCGCCTTGGTCAGGCCGCGGCCGGTCCAGGCCCCGCCGCCCACCCCGGCCCACCAGCGGCGGCCGAGCGCCGGGGCCGAGACCATGCCCACCACGACCTCGTCGCCGTCCATCAGCCCGATGAGCGTCGCCCACACCGGCACGCCGCGGACGTAGTTCTTGGTGCCGTCGATCGGGTCGATGACCCAGCATCGCGGCCCGCTGCCCGACCGGCCCGACTCCTCGCCCAAGACGGCATCCCGCGGCCGCGCCCGGCGCAGCACATTGCGCAGCGACTCCTCGGTGGCGCGGTCGGCGTCGGTTACCGGCGTCAGGTCGGGCTTGGTCTCGACCCGCAGGTCCAGTGCCCGGAAGCGCCGGGTCGTGATGTCATCCGCCGCGTCAGCGAGGACGTGCGCGAAGCGCAGGTCGTCGTCGTAGCTTGCCACCCGCGAAACGGTACCGGCTAGGGCATCCGGCTGACCAGCACGCGGCCTTTTCCGCGCGCGGCCCTGCGGCCTGTGCGGCCATAATCAGGGTCATGAACCCCGTGCTCAGTGACCTTCCGGACCGGTTGCGCCCGTTTGTCAGGGACGGGCGGATCACGGTCATGCCGGCGCGCCGGTCGGCGCGGCTGCTGCTGCTCGACCGCGTGGCGCAGGCCTTCGAGCCCGGCCGGCGCTACGCGGAGACCACGGTCAACGACATACTCAAGGCCCTGTACGACGACCATGTCACGCTGCGCCGGTACCTCGTCGACGAAGAGCTGCTCTCCCGTACGCCCGACGGCACCTACTGGCGTTCCGGCGGCACCGTGGCGATCTGATGGCTGAGGACCTACACTCCCGTCCCATCCGCCTCTGCTGTACTGCCGACGGCGGGTGCGCGACATCTTTTCATGGCAGATGACCACTTTTGTGCCCGATATGTCCGGAATCTGTGGTCACCAGCTATGAAAAGACGCGGGGACGGCTCTGCGCGGGCCGGGGGCGGGAGCTGGCCGGCCCGCGGTCAGTCGGCGGCGTCGCGGCTGCGGAGCAGGCGGCGGAGCGACTCAAGGCGGGCCTGCGCGTGGTGCTCGTCCGCCCACTCGTCGAGAGCGCAGCCCTCGGACAGGTGGTCGCAGCCCGGCGGGCAGTTCGCCGTTCCCTCCGCCAGGTCGCCGAAGGCCTCGACGACGCGCTGCGGCGTGACGTGACCGAGCCCGAAGCCGCGCACGCCGGGCGTGTCGATCAGCCAGCCCCACTCGCCGGGGAGCCGCAGCGCGACGGCGGACGAGGATGTGTGCCTGCCCCGGCCGGTCACCGGATTCACCGTGCCGACGGCCCGGCCCGCGTCCGGCACCAGCTCATTGACCAGTGTGGACTTCCCGACGCCCGACTGGCCGATCAGCACGCTCACCCGGCCGTCCAGCGCCCGGCGCAGCCGGGACAGGGTCTGGGCGGGCAGCGGCTGGCGGGTGCTGATCATCGGCAGGCCCAGCGGCCGGTAGAACGCGCGCACCTTGCGCGGCGGGGCCAAGTCGGATTTGGTCAGCACGAGCAGTGGGTCCAGGCCGGCGTCGTAGGCCGCGACCAGGCAGCGGTCCACGAACCGCAGCCGCGGGGCCGGGTCGGCGAGGGCGCAGACGATCACCATCTGTTCCGCGTTCGCGACGATGATCCGCTCAAGCGGGTCGGTGTCGTCGGGCGAGCGCCGCAGGACGCTCGTGCGCTCGGCGACCCGGACGATCCTGGCCAGCGTCCCGGGGGCGCCCGAGGTGTCGCCGGCCAGCGCCACCAGGTCGCCGACGACCACCGAGTTGCGGCCGAGCTCGCGGGCCTTCATCGCGGTCACCATCCGGTCGCCCGCCGGCTCGCTGATCAGGCACCCGTACCTGCCGCGGTCGACGTTGACGACGAACGCCTCGGCCGCGCTCTCGTGCGCCGGGCGGCGCCTGGTCCGCGGCCGCGAGCCGCGGCTCGCCCGGACCCGGACGTCATCCTCGTCGAGATAGGCCGACCGGTTCTTCAGGACTCCGGCTCCGGTGTCGTCGAAGCCGGGGGTTCATCCACCGGCACAATGTCGCCGAAGGCAGCCGGGGGGTCCGGGGGGTCGTCCCCCCGGGCAAGCAGAGCACCCCACAAGGCGGTGAAGTCCGGGAAGGTCTTGGCGACCGTGGCCACGTTCAGCACCTCGATGCCCGGGACGGCCAGCCCGAGTACGGCCGCGGCCATCACCATGCGGTGGTCGTCGTAGCTCTCGAACGGCCTGTGACCGTCGGTCCGCAAGGGGCGCGGCGTGACAGCCAGGCCGTCGGGCAGCTCGGTGACGTCCCCGCCGAGCGCGTTGATCTCCTTGGCGATGGCGGCCAGCCGGTCGGTCTCCTGCGCGCGGGTGTGCCCGACGCCGGTGAACACGGAAGGGCCGGAGGCGAGCGCGGCGACCGCGACCAGCGGGAGGCACAGTTCGGGGATGTCGCGCAAGTCGGCCTCGATGCCGCGGATCGTGCCCGTCCCTGTGACGGTCAGCCCGTCCGGGCCGAGAGCGCACGAAGCGCCCATCAGGCTGAGTACATGCGCGATGGCGTCCGCTGGCTGCAGGCTGTCGGCCGGCCAGTCCCGTACTGTCACAGACCCGCCGGTGACCAGCGCCGCCGCGAGGAACGGCCCCGCGTTGGACAGGTCGGGCTCGACGGTGAAGTCGCCGAGGCTGATCGGCCCCGGGTGCACCCGCCAGGTGCTCGGCCGCGCCCCGGCGCCGACCTCCACGTCCGCTCCGGCGGCGCGGAGCATGCGGACGGTCATCTCGATGTGCGGCAGGGAAGGCACCGGCGGCCCCTCGTGCCAGACCTCGACGCCGAGGTCGAAGCGCGGGGCGGCCAGCAGCAGCCCCGACACCAGCTGCGACGAACCAGAGGCGTCGAGCGTTACCGGGCCGCCGCGCACCGCCCCGTGTCCGAGAACGGTGAACGGCAGGGAGCCCCGCCCGCCGTCGTCGATCGAACGCGCCGAGCGCGCGCAGCGCGGTCAGCAGCGCGCCGACCGGCCGCTCGCGGGCCCGGGGGTCGCCGTCGAACGCGACAGACGCGGACGTCAGGGCCGCCACCGCGGGCAGGAACCGCATGACGGTGCCCGCGTTTCCCACGTCGACGGACAGCGACGACCCGGAGCGGGGGGAGCCTGGGGAGACGCCGAGGTCCGTTTCGTACCCATCAAAAGAGCACCCCAGGACCCGGAGTGCCGCTGTCGCCAGGCGGGTGTCGCGCGCCTTGAGCGGTCCGCGCACGACGGAGTCAGCGTCGCTGAGCGCGGCGAGCACGAGGGCCCGGTTCGTGATCGACTTGGAGCCAGGCAACCGCAGCGTGGCGCGTACCGGTCCGTGAGCGGCAGGGATACGCCAGCGTCCTGAGTCCATAGCCTTGAGGGTATCGGCTGCCACGGGGTGTTCCCGCGACCACGGCCGTGTTTGACGGCGACGTTTTTTGGTTATGAAGTGCCAATCCAGCTTCTACCGGGCCGTAAAGGAAGGGTGCATGTGCGGTCGGTTCGTCTCCGCTCGGAAGCGGCTCGAACTCCTTGAGGCGTTCGCCGCCGAGCGTGACGGCGTGGCCGAGGACCGTGACCCCGACTTCAACGTGGCCCCGACGAAGCGGATCTACGCGGTGCTCAACCACAAAGACGACGATCAGCGAGAACTCCGGCTGGTCCGCTGGGGCCTGGTGCCCTTCTGGGCGAAGGACACGTCCGGCGGCGCCCGCATGATCAACGCGCGGGCCGAGACGGTCGCGGTAAAGCCGGCGTTCCGCAGCGCGTTCGCGAAGCGCCGCTGCCTCATCCCGGCCGACGGCTACTACGAGTGGCAGGCGGCGGGTAAGGCTAAGCAGCCTTATTACATATACCGCGCAGACGGTGGGCTGCTCGCCTTCGCCGGCATTTACGAGCTGTGGCGGGACAAGTCAGTGCCAGACGACGACGAACGTGCCTGGTACTGGTCGGCGGCGATTATCACCACCGACGCGACAGACGACATCGGCCGGATTCACGACCGGACGCCGATGGTGATAGCGCCGGAAAGCTGGGCGGACTGGCTTGACCCGGCCAATAACGAGAAAGAACTGCTGCTCGCGACAATGCTGCCAGCCACATCCCCGGAGGCTGGCGGCCTGACGTCGCACCCTGTTTCTACGGCCGTTAACTCTGTGCGGAACAACGGGCCGGACCTTGTCGAACCCCTCAAGGACCGGCCGCCCTTGTTCTGAGCCCGCGACGCCTGACGGCTTGGTTTCCGTTGTGCCTGCAGCCGCCGCGGACAGGAGGCGAGGACTACAGATGGAAATCAGCGTTGCCCGCAAGCGCCTTGAGGAAATGCGCGACGACCTGGACAGGACCGTCGCGGTGCTGCGAGGTGAACATCCGATGGCCCGGGGCGGGAGCGCGGAGGCGGGCGACGCTGGGGCGAACCTGACCGAAGCCGACCGCAACGAGGCGGCGGTGCAGGCGGCGCTCGAGCAGCGAGCGGAGGTGGCGGCCGCGCTGGCCCGGATCGACGGCGGGAGCTACGGGCAGTGCGTGGACTGCGGGAATGAGATCCCGGCGCCCCGGCTTGAGGCGCGGCCGATTACCACCCGGTGCGTGCCCTGCCAGTCGAAACGAGACCGCCGTCGGCGGTGACGGTTTCAGCTCCGGCGCGCGCAGGTGATCAGCTGGGCTCCGACCGAGTCGTCCGAACGGGCCGTGAGCTCCGCCGCGACCAGCTTGGCGAAACTCCTCCGGTGGCGGGCCAGCAGGTAGCTGACTGTCCGGGGCGAGAACACCGTGCGCGGGCGTACCCAGTTCACCTCTAGGCCGTTGCCTGTGAAGAGTTCGCGGAGGTGTTCGGCCCCGTAGCAGCGGGTGATGGTGCCGTCTGGCCACGGCACGAGTACGACGTCCGCGTTCGGCACGTCGATCAGGTGCGGCCAGCGATGCTGCTCGGCGAGCACCGCCATGCCGAGGTTGAGCGAGTCCACGCAGGCGAGCACGAGCCCGCCCGGCCGGAGCACGCGCGCGATCTCGCCCACGAGCGTCTCGGCGGCGAGCCGCCTGGACAGCGCGCGGTCTTCGGCGATCACCCCGTCGGCGCAGCCGTCGGGGAGGAACTCGAGGCCGCAGCCGTCGGCGATGATCGTCCGCGGCCCGGCGTGCCCGGGCTCGCCGGGCCGGGTCGGTGTCCCGGGGTCGACGACGCGCAGCACGGTGTGGCCAGCCCGCGCGGCCGCTTCCGCGGCCCGCGCCCCGGGCCCGGAGATATCGACGATGAAGCGTCCAGTCCCCACCTCACCAAGCTCTGCTTGCCCTAGGGGGGGCGACCCCCCTTCAACCCCCCGGCGCGGAGCAAGCTCCGCGAGCTCTGCTTGCCCTAGGGGGGGCGACCCCCCTTCAACCCCCCGGCGCGGAGCAAGCTCCGCGAGCCAGTTGGCCAGCTGGGCGTGGGCGACGGCTGCGTAGAAGCGCGCGTAGTCCGTTGCGGGACCAGTGTCCTGCACGGCGGCGGCGATTGCCTGCACGGGTTTACTCCTGGCCGGGTGCCCGCTCACGGGGCGCCCCACGGGTGTACGTTCCCCGGCTGGCGCGTTCCATCCCTGGCAAACCCCGGTGACCGGCGGCGGGCCGGAATTGCGGGGCGCCAGCCGGTGTTGAACGCGGCATGGCTGTTGCCTCACTGCCGAACAAGGTCGGCCGCACACCCCCTGCCCATGGCGTACGGTCACGCCGGCCCCCGACCCGCGTGGCCGGGCGGGTATCCTCGTACGGTCATCCTTACCGAGAGGGGGTGGGTCCCGTTCCAGAGACGCTAGAGGAGCGCGGTGAGCGCTTCGAAGCGGATGTCATGCCTTACCTGGACCAGCTTTACTCCGCCGCCCTCCGGATGACCCGGAACCCGGCGGACGCCGAGGACCTGGTGCAGGAGACGTTCGCCAAGGCGTACGCGTCGTTCCACCAGTTCCAGCAGGGCACCAACCTCAAGGCCTGGCTGTTCCGGATCCTGACCAACACGTTCATCAACACGTATCGCAAGCGGCAGCGGGAGCCGCAGCGGTCCGGCTCGGACGAGGTGGAGGACTGGCAGCTCGCGCGCGCCGCCTCGCACAGTTCTGGCGGGCTCAAGTCCGCCGAGGCCGAGGCGCTGGAAAGGCTCCCCGACTCCGACATCAAGACGGCGCTGCAGAGCCTGCCCGAGGAGTTCCGGATCGCGGTCTACCTGGCCGACGTGGAAGGGTTCGCGTATAAGGAAATCGCCGACATCATGGGGACGCCGATAGGTACCGTGATGTCACGGCTCCACCGTGGCCGCCGCCAGCTGCGGGAGCTGCTCCAGGACTACGCCGCCGAGCGTGGTCTGGTTCGGGCGCAGGCTGCCGGTGCTCAGGTGGGGAGCGCTCAGGCCGAGGCCGCTGAGGCCGAGGAGGGCAGGTCATGAGCTGCGGAAACCCGCACGAGGTGCCGTGTAGCGAGGTACTCGACCGGGTGTACTGGTACCTGGACGGGCAGCTGTCCGAGGACGACTGCGAAAGCATTCGGCAGCACCTTGATGAGTGCGGTCCCTGTCTGCGGGAGTTCGGCCTCGAGGAGGCGGTCAAGCGTTTGGTTGCAAAGCATTGCGGCTGTGATCCCGTGCCGTCGGAACTCCGCAGCAAAGTCCTGGTGCGGATCAGGCAGGTTCAGGCGGAGATAGAAGTCGCCGACTAGTTGATTAGGCTGCGCTTAGCAGTCGGCTAGTGAATTTACACCGGCAGGGCCTGGGCGTCCTGTTTGTCGCGTGCTGTAATCGGCCGTTCGCGGTCCGTTCACGATCAGCTTTGGGTCTGCGAGAATTAACGCGGCCACGTTATCCTGTCCTGGACGGCATGCTGCGAGCGGCCGTCAGCATTTGCGAGGGAGGGCTATCCCAATGCGGGCACCCGGCAAGCCGAGCACGATAACGTGCCGGTCGAGGACACGGTGCGTAGCCGTCTTGGTCGCTTTCGGAGTCTCCTGGGGGTAGCGACGGCGATAAGTGCGGTTCGGGTCAACTGCAGCTGGCTACGAGGGGGGAGCGTGGGCAAGCTCTCGCGAATCGCGTGGCTTTACATCGGCGCGGTTATAGCCGCTGCCGCGGTCGTGATTGGCCGGGGCCCGTTTACGGGGATTCAGTGGGACGTCGTCGCGGCGCTCGGTCTCCTTCTCGTAGCGTGCGAGTCTACCGCCACGCTGCTGAACTCCCGCAGCCTGGCCTGGTCGGCGAACAGCATCGCGAGCCTGGCCGCGGTGATCCTGATCGGCCCGGTCGGCGCGGCGCTCGTCGCGTGCTGCACGCTGCTCGGCATCCGCCGCGGTCCCTCACTCGCGCAGCGGCTCTTCAACACCGCCATGTTCGCGCTCAGCGCCTACCTCGCGGGCCGCGCGTTCCTGCTGTTCGGCGGCCACGTGGGCACGCCTCAGCCGAGTTCCTTTCCAGCCATCATCGCGCCGTTCGCCGGCGCCGCCGTGGTGCACGTGGCCGTCAACTTCTCGCTGCTGTGGGGCGTCCTCTGGCTGACCAGGGAACCCGGCGCGCCCGCGGGCCTGGTGGGGCTCGACTTCAAGCTGATGCTGACCGACCTGGGCTACGGCGCCTTCGGCGTGCTGATCGCCGCGCTGTGGAGCGTACTCGGGCCGTTCACGCCCGTCCTCGTGCTCATCCCGGTGTTCGTCGCCCGCTGGGCGGTGGCGCAGTTCGCCGCGCAGCAGCACGCCTACGAGGCGACGGTGAGCGCGCTGTGCCAGGCGGTGGAGACCAAGGACTTCTATACGCGCGGGCACAGTGAGCGGGTGTCGCGCGGATCGGTGATGATCGCCAAGGAGATCGGGATGCGCGCCGAGCGCGTGGAGGCGATCCGCTACGCGGGAATGCTCCACGACGTGGGCAAGCTGGGCGTGCCGACGTCGGTGCTGCAGAAGAACGGCTCCCTGACCGACGACGAGTACGCCGCGATCCAGCTGCATCCGATGCGCGGCCTGGACATCGTCCGGGAGATCGGTTTCCTTGACGAGGCGCTGGCCGGGATCATGCACCACCACGAGCGGATCGACGGCAAGGGCTACCCGATGGGCCTCGCCGGGGACGAGATTCCCGAGTTCGCCCGGGTCCTCGCGGTGGCCGACGCGTTTGACGCGATGACCTCCAACCGGTCTTACCGGGGGGCGCGCCCGGTGCCTGAGGCGATCAGCGAACTGGGCAAGTGGGCTGGTACCCAGTTCGACCCCGCGTTCGTCGACGCCTTCATCACCGCGATCAAACGAGAGGGCTGGAAGGGACCTGAGGCCGCGCCCCCGGTTCCCGGCCACCCGGCCGTCGCCGACTACCTGAGCGACGGGGACGGCCTCGCCGCCGCCCATGGCTCGTCGGTCAACGGCTCGTCCGCCAACGGCTCGTCGGTCAACGGCGTGGCACCCGCGAACGGCACGGCGGCCGGCGGCCTAGACGGCCCCCCGGGGCCGCTGCGTGCCATCGAGAGCCTCTGACGCCCGTGGCGGCGCGACGGTACGAGCAGCGGGGGTTCCCGCGGCACGCGCTGGACTCTGGCCAGTCGCTCCTTGTCATCTTCGCCGGCCTGCTGGTGATCGTGTCGGTCGCGCAGACCGCCGTCGTCGGCGTCCGCGACACGCGCGCGGCGGTCGCGTTCGGCGCCCTGATCGCCTTCGGTGAGCTGCTGCGGCTGAACCTGCCCGGCGACCGGGAGGCGGCGCCCATCGCGACCGCGGGAGCGCTGGCGTACGCGTTGCTGCTCCGGATCGGGGACAGCCCGGCCCGGCCCAGCCCGCAGCAGGTGATCGCGGTGGCGGCGATCGGGATGGTCATCGGGGCGCTGCCCCACCTGGCGGTCGGCCGTCCTGCCAGGCTTTCCGCGATGGCGGCGCGGCTGCTGGCGGTGGCGTGCGTGGCCTGGGTGTTCCGCCCGCTCGCGAACGCTTCGCTGATCGGCAGCCGGTGGTGGTCCGAACTGCCGGTGATGCTTTCGCTCGTGATCTTGGCCTGGCTGGTGGAAGCCGTGATAGCGGCGCTGATCCGGACGGACGCGCTGCGCGCCAGGTTCGGCGTGGCGCTGCTCGACGAGCTGCGTGTCCAGCTGCCGGTCGGCTCCGCGGTCGGCGCGTCGGCGCTGCTCATCGCCTTCGCCGCCGAGGTCATGGGACTCGCGGCGGTCGCGGTCTTCGCCGCCCCGCTGCTGGTCACCCAGGTGGCGCTGCGCAGGTACACCGGCATCAGGGCCACCTATCTGCAGACGGTCCGCGCGCTGGCCCGGGTAACCGAGATCGGCGGGTATGTCGAGACCGGCCATTCTGCCAGGGTGAGCCGCCTGGCCGTCACCATCGGACGGGAGCTCGGCATGCCCGAGCCCGCGCTGCTCGAGCTCGAGTACGCGGCGCTGATGCACGATATCGGCCAGCTGTCGCTGCGCGACCCGATCCCGGGCGGAGCCACCGTGCTCGTGGTCAGGGAAGAGCAGCGGCGGATCGCCGAATATGGCGCGGAGGTCATCCAGCAGGCGCGCGTCCTGGACTCGGTGGCCGACATCGTGCGGCGGCAGAGCGACCCGTGCCGCCCCGCGGACCGAGGTCAGACGCCTCCGCTCAGCAGCCGCATCATCCGCGCGGCGAACGCGTTCGACGACCTGGTGGGCAGCTCGGTGGAACCCAGCCGCGCCGCCGCTGCGGTGCAGCGGCTCCGGCTGGACACCGCGGCCGAGTACGACCCGCAGGTGGTCGAGGCGCTGAGCAGGCTGGTGAGCAGGCGCTCGCTGTTCGGTCCGTGACGTTCCGCCGGGTGGCACGCTGGCGTGGTCGCCTGGCGCCGGGTTGAAGCCGCTAGGAGGAGCCATGCCCGTAGACGCTCAGGGGCTGAGCCTGACGGGACCGCGCGCGGCGGTGGACGCCTACGACCGGGGCATCAGACACCTGATCCGGTTCCAGCCGGAGGTCGTCGACGCCGCGCGGGAGTCGGCCGCAGGCGGGTGCGTCATGGGCCGCCTGCTCAGCGCCTACCTGGGGCTGATGTCCACCGAGGAAGGCACCGTCAGCGCGGCCGCCGGCGCGCTCGGCCCGTATGCGGCGGCGGACGCGGACGAGAGCGCGCTGCGCCCCCGCGAGCGCGCGCACCTCGCGGCGGCCCGGCAGTGGATCGGCGGGGACATGGCCGGCGCGGGTGCGCTGCTGAACGACATCTCGATCGAACACCCCGCGGACCTGCTCGCGCTCTCGGTCGGCCATCAGATCGACTTCTTCAGCGGCGACGCGGTCGGCCTCAGGGACCGGATCGGCCGCGCGCTCGGCGCCTGGAGCGGCGAAGACTCGCGAACCGGCTTCCTGTACGGCATGTACGCCTTCGGCCTGGAGGAGTGCAACCAGTACGGCCAGGCCGCCGACGCGGGCGGGCGCGCCGTTGAACTCAACCCCGACGACGTATGGGGTATCCACGCCGTCGTGCACACCTACGAGGTGCGCGGGGCGATCCCGGACGGCGTCCGGTTCATGCGGGAACACCGCGCGGACTGGGCGGACGGCAACTTCCTCAGCGTGCACAACGCGTGGCACTACGCGCTCTACCTGCTCCAGGCAGGCGACGTGACCGGTGCGCTCGGCGTTTACGACACGTTCCTGCACCACGGGCACTGCGAAGACGTCGCGCTCGAACTCCTCGACGCGACCGCGCTGCTGTGGCGACTGCACCTGGAGGGCATCGCGGTGGGCGGCCGGTGGCAGCCGCTCGCCGAGGCGTGGGCGCGCATCCTCGCGCCCGGCTTCTATCCGTTCAACGACATGCACGCGATCATGGCGTTCGTCGGCACCGGGGAACTCGGCCGCGCCCGTGAGGTCGTCGCCGCGCTGGAGCGCGTGGCAGCCGGCGGCGGCCCGAAGACGACCGGCCGGGTGATGACGTCGGCCGTGGGCCTGCCGATCTGCCGCAGCCTGCTGCACTTCGGCGAAGGACGGTACGACCTCGTGCTCGCCGGGCTGATGCCGATCCGCACGCGGGTGCACGAGTTCGGCGGGAGTCACGCGCAGCGGGATGCTGTCGAGCGGACCCTGCTCGAGGCGGCCATCCGGGCCGGGCGGACCGACCTGGCGACCGCGCTCGTCAGCGAGCGGCTGGCCAACCGCGAGTGCAGCACCTATGCCTGGTCCAAGCGCGCCCTGCTGCTGGCCCGGGCGGGCGACACGGCGGGAGCCGCCGCGGCGGCCGCGCGGGAGCGTGAGCTGGCCGCGGGCATCCGCGTCGCGGCCACCGGATAACCGCAGCGGTGGCCTGCTAGACGCCGGTCGTGGTGCGCGGGTAGCCAGCCTCGACGTCGATGATGACGTTGACCAGGTACGGGACGCCGGAGGCGAACGCACGGCGCAGCGCCGGGCCGAGCTGCCCGGGCGCGGTGACCAGTTCCCCCGCGCCGCCGAGGGCCCGTACCACCTCGTCGTAGCGGGTGCCGGGCCGCAGGTCCGCCGCGACGTCGTAGCCGTACACCGCGCGCATCGGCCCTTTCTCCAGTCCCCACGCGCCGTTGTTGCCGCAGATGATCACCACGGGCAGGTTGTGCCGCACCAGTGTGTCGGCGTCCATCAGCGACAGCCCCGCGGCACCGTCCCCCAGCAGGAGAACAACCTGGGCCGACGGATGAGCGAGCCGTGCCGCCGCCGCGTAGCCGAGGCCCGTCCCCAGGCACCCGAACGGCCCGGGGTCAAGCCACCTGCCCGGCTTCCTCGGCTCCACGTGGCGGCCTGCGAACGAGACGAAATCACCGCCGTCGCCGATGACCACGGCGTCGTCGTCCAGGACCCTGAGCAGCTCGCCGTAGACACGCATGGGATGCACCGGCTCGGCGTCGCTGGCGAGCAGCGGCGCGTCCGCGTCCATGGCGGCACGCGTGGCGGCCTGGAGGCGAGGGAGCCAGTCCGGGTCGGGCGCCGGGCGGCCCTCGCCCGCCAGGGCGGTGAAGAACGCACTCAGGTCGCCCGCCGCGGTGGCGGCCAGCGGACAGTGCGCCGCGAGCAGGCCGGCGTCGTCGGCTACGTGCACCACCTTCGCTGGTTCTTCCTTCGGGCCGAACGAACCGTAGCGCAGCCGGAAATCCAGCGGCACTCCCACCACGATCACGAGGTCCGCCTCGGCGAGAGCGAGCGAGCGCGCCCGGCTGACAAGCAGCTCATGCCCACCGGGTAGCACGCCGCGGGCCTGCCCGTTCGTCACCACGGGCAGCCGCAGGGCCGCCGCGGCCTGCCTGGCGGTGTCCTCCGCGCCGCCGAGCCACACGTCCGAGCCGAGCACCAGCACGGGCCGCCTGGCGGCCCCGAGCAGCGCCGCGATCCGCGCCACGTCACCGGCGTCCGGCGGCGCCGCCGCCGGCGCCGCGAGCTCAGGGAGCTCCGCCTCGGCCTGGTTGTAGATCGTCTCCAGCGGGAAGTCGCAGAACACCGGCCCGCGGTGCGGCGTGAGCGCGACGCGGAACGCCTCGTCGACCGACGCGGCCACCCGGGAGGTCTCGTGCTCCGTCCAGGCGCGCTTGGTAACCGGCGCGAGCAGCGGGACGTGGTTCATTTCCTGGAGCGCGCCCTTGCCCCACAGGTAGTCGGGCGCCCGGCCGCCGAGCAGCACGAGCGGGGCGCCGTTGAACCAGGCGGTAGTGACCGCGCTCACGCTGTTCGTCACGCCCGGTCCGGCCGTTACCACGGCCAGGCCGGGCGCGCGGGTCAGCCGGGCGGTGGCCTCGGCGGCGAAGACCGCGGTCTGCTCATGCCTGACGTCCACCAGGCGGACCGGCGGGTCCGCCTTGACGGCGGCGTCGTACAGCGGGAACACGTGGCCACCGGAGAGCGTGAACATGGACGTCACGCCGTACCGCTGCGCCACCGCGACGGCAAGCGCGCCGCCATGTCCGGAAACCTGCGTCACGGGCCCGACGTTACTCTGCTTGCCCTCGGGGGGCGACCCCCCCGGTGACCCCCCGTATGGGGGGCCTGCGCGGCCCCCCATACCCCCTGCGCCCCGCGCCCTGCGCCCTCTGCGGCCTGTTACCCTCGAACCTGTCATGTGGACTGCGAGACTGCGCTATTCTGCCCTCGGCCTGCTCCTGCTAGGTATCACAGCTGCCCTGGTGACAGCCTGGCGGGTTAATCATGTGCTGTTCGGCATCATCGCCGGCTTCATTCTCCTTTGCCTGACCGTGGTCATAGTCGCCCGGGACGGGTGGCGCCAGACGAATCCGGAAAGCCTCAACTCACGCGGCTTCGTGCCGGATTCTGTCCGACATGTCAGCCTGGTGGATCCAGGTCTGCGCCGGGAATTCTCGCCCCTGATTCCGGCCGCTGTCAGCCGGCGGATCTCCGGTACCCCCACCCGGCGTCCGGCAGCCGCTCCGGCCGCTAAAGCGAAGCCCGCCCGGAGCAGGCAGGGCCGCCGGCGGAAGGAAACGCTCCAGCCGGATGCGACTGTCACCCTCGCGGCTGAGCGGCGGGCAGCAGGCATTGACGACCTGTTCGTCGCGCTGGACATCGACCTGATCGGGCTCGTCCCGGTGAAGAGGAAGGTGGAGGAGATCGGTTCGCTGCTCCTGGTCGACCGGGCGCGGCAGCGATTCGGGCTCTCGGCATCCCGGCCGAACCTGCACATGTGCTTCACCGGGGCGCCGGGAACCGGGAAGACCACGGTCGCGCTTATGATGGCCGACCTGCTCTACCGGCTCGGCTACCTGGAGAAGGGTCAGCTCGTGCATGCCATGCGCGATGACCTTGTGGCCGAGTACATCGGGCAGACCGCGCCGAAGACCAAGCAGGTCCTTGAGCGCGCGATGGGCGGCGTGCTGTTCATCGACGAGGCCTACACCTTGTACCGCGCCGAGGACTCGAAAGACTACGGCCAGGAGTGCATCGACATCCTCATGCAGGTGATGGAGAACCAGCGGGACAAGCTGGTCGTTATCCTCGCCGGGTACAAGGACCGCATGGACCGCTTCTTCGAATCCAACCCCGGTATGAGCTCGCGAATCGCGCATCACCTGGACTTCGCCGAGTACGAGGTCGACGAGTTGCTCGCGATCGGGCGGCTGATGCTGGACCAGACGTCCTACTACCTGTCGGACGAAGCGGAGGCAGCGTTCCGCGACTACCTCTCGGTACGGATGAGGCAGCCGCGGTTCGCCAACGCCCGCAGCGTCCGGAACGAGCTGGAAAATGCCCGGCTCCGTCACGCGTATCGTCTCGCGGCCGATCTGGATCGGCACTGGACCAGAGACGACCTGATGCGCCTTGAGCCGCCGGACGTCCTGCCCAGCCGCGATTTGCTATCCGGGGATACGTTCTAGCTGCTCGTAGCCAGGAATTCTCAGTCCGATGTGCTGCGCAGCCCCACTCCCGCGGGCTCCGGAGCGGGGGCCCCCACCGGGTCGGCTACGTACTGGTGCGGGAGGGTCTCGTCGGCGCCCGCGGGCACCTTGGCGGCCTTGAGCACCAGCGTCAGCACCACCGTGATGACGGCGTTGATGACCAGCGCGGTGAGGCCGATGTAGACGGTGTGCCCGAACACGATGTCCGACGACCCGGCCCAGTGCGAGGTGGTCGCGGTCTTGACGTTGTAGGCCGCGATCGTGCCGTAGATCATGCCCGCCAGCCAGCCCGTGAGCAGCGCCCACCGGTGGAACCAGCGGGTGTACAGGCCGCCGACCAGCATCGGGAAGATCTGCAGTATCCACACACCGCCGAGCAGCTGCAGGTTGATGGAGAACGTGTGCGGCAGCTCGACCGCGAAGACCAGCGCGCCGAACTTGACCACCAGCGATGCCCACTGGGACATCCTCGTCTGCAGAGCCGGGCTCGCGTCCGGCTTGAAGAACTCCTTGAAGATGTTGCGGGTGAACAGGTTCGCCGCGGCGATCGCCATGATCGCGGCGGGCACCAGGGCGCCGATGATGATGCCGGCGAACGCGATGCCGGCGAACCAGCTCGGGAACATGTGCTGGAACAGGTACGGCACGGCGAGCTGCGGGTTGCCTGACTTCTTCACGTTGGCCGCCGTCACGGGGTCGGCGACCGCCATGTACCCGAACAGGGCGATCAGGCCGAGCAGGATCGAGTAGGCGGGGAGCAGCGACATGTTGCGCTTGACGATCCTGCGCCGCTTGGAGGCCAGGGTGCCCGTGATGATGTGCGGGTACACGAACAGCGCCATGGCGGAGCCGAGCGCCAGGGTGGCGAAGTCCAGCTGGGTGCTGCCTTCGGCGTGCGCGGTCGGGATGAACGTGCCGTACGGCTTCTTGGTGGCCGGGTCGATCGAAGTGAAATGCGTCTGGGCCACGCCGAAGATGTGCCCCCAGCCGCCGAGCCTGGTCGGGATGTAGAAGACTGCCACCAGCACGAACACGTAGATCAGCGTGTCCTTGACGAAAGCGATCGCCGCCGGGGCGCGCAGGCCGGACACGTACGTGTAGATCGCCAGCACGATGAAGGCGATGAACAGCGGCAGGTCCTTGACGTAGGTGTTGGTCGAGCTGGCGCCGACCCCCATCACGCTGAGCACCGCCTGGATGCCGACCAGCTGCAGCGCGATGTACGGCATCAGCGCCAGGATGCCGGTGAAGGCCATCGCCAGCGACAGCCCTCGTGAGCCGTACCTGCCGCGGATGAAGTCCGCGGGCGTGATGTAGTTGTGCACCCGCGAGACCGACCACAGCCGCGGCAGGAAGATGAACGCGATCGGGAACGCCATGATCGTGTACGAGACCGCGAAGAAACCGATCGATCCCGAGCCGAACACCAGCGCGGGCACCGCGATGAACGTGTAGGCCGTGTAGAGGTCGCCGCCGAGCAGGAACCACGTGATGAACGTGCCGAAGCCGCGGCCGGCCAGCCCCCATTCGTTCAGGTGCAGCATGTTATCGGCTCTGCGCCAGCGTGCGGCCGCGAAGCCGATCAGCGTGACGAGCAGGAACAGGATGACGACGATCGTGAACGTCGTGGCGTTGACGTGGCTCATCGCGCGGCCCCGTCCACGGCGTCGCCGGCGCGGTCGGCCGGCACGAGCCTGCGCTGTAGCATCATGGCGGCCCAGAGGGCGAGCGCGGCGACCGGTATGTAGGCGATCAGGTAGAAGTAGAAGAAGGGCCAGTCGCCGATCTTCGGCGTGATGCGTGCGTAGATCGGGACTATCAGCGTGCAGCAGATCGCCGCAGTGATAAGCAGGCCGATGGCGACGGAAGTGATTGGATGGGCGGCGACCGGACTCTTCGTCTGTGTGATTGGGGAGTCTTGCGGGCCTCTTGGGGCGCTAGGGGGTGCGGCCATGGGGTCCTCTCGGCGTCTTCGCACGGTCAGATGTGACCTAAGTCACCTAGTTCCAATCATGTTGCGACACCGGAGCGAATTATGCAATGCCTTGCGCGATCCCCAACCATCTTCCGCCCAGCTTCGGCGTGCCCAGGCCGGCCGCCGTCGCCACGGTCTCGCCGGTGCCGGTGCCGGTGCCGGTGCCGGTGACTACCAGTACGTCGCTCACAAAGCCTGTGTCCGTCGCAGCCGGGTGATGAACTTGTACCGGTCACCCCGGTACCAGGACTGTGCCCACTCGACCGGCTGGCCGGTCGAGTCGATCGCGTGCCGGGACAGCAGCAGCAGCGGGATCCCGGGATCCACCCCGAGCAGCCGCGCGTCATGCGGGTCGGCGAGGACCGTCTCGATAGTTTCCTCGGCCTCGGCGAGCTGGATGCCGTAGCCGATGCGCAGGGTCTCGTACAGCGACGCGTGCCGCTCAAGCTGCCTGCGCAGGCCGGGGAAACGGCGCGCGGGCAGCTGCGACGTGTCGATGGACATGGGCTCGCCGTCGGCGAGCCGCAGCCGGTGGATCCGCAGCACGCGGCCGCCGGGCCGGATACCGAGCAGCTCGGCGAGTTGCTCGTCCGCGGCTACGTAGCCGATGTCGAGGATCTTCGTCTGCGGGTGCAGGCCGTGCTGGCGCATGCCCTCCGTATAGCTGGCCAGCTCGAGGACCTGCGCCACCTTCGGCTTGGCGACGAAGGTGCCCTTGCCCTGCATGCGCAACAGCCGCCCCTCGATCACCAGCTCCGCCAGGGCCTGCCGGACGGTTGTGCGGGACGTCCCGTACCGCTTGGCGAGCTCCCGCTCCGGTGGCACCGGACTGCCTGGTGACATGGCCGAGGTGAACTCGAGGAGCTGCTTCTTCACCTGGTAATACTTGGGCAGCCGCAGCACGGCCGACGAGGGGGCGGGGCTGCCTGACTTGGCGGTCAACGGCGTGCCGGGATGGCCAGCGCTATCGTGAGCCGGCATCGGAGACACGGTCATGAGGTGTTCCTTCCCGCTTGTGCGGTATTCCGGCAATGATGGCAGTGTTCTCGCACAACGGCCAGTGCGGGGAGCCCTAGAGGGAAATTTCATCCGTCCGGCGCGTGTCATGATGGGAAAGTGCCGACGCTAACTGACCTCGCCAGGAACCTCACGAGCCTCTCTGGCGCCGACCTGGAGTGGCTGCACTCCCTGGTATCCGACTGGCAGCTGCTCGCCGACCTCTCCTTCGCCGACCTCATCCTCTGGGTGCCGCTCCGCGCCCCCGAAGGGGCGCTCAACTCGGGCTGGGTGGCGGTCGCGCAGATGCGGCCGACGACAGGTCCCACGTCCTTCCCCGACAACGTGGTCGGCACGCAGGTCCGGCCGGGAGGCCGTTCACTGCTTGACACCGCGCGCAGCGAGCGGCGCATCTGGCGGGAGAGTGACCCTGACTGGACGAGCGGGGTACCGGTGCGCGCCGAAGCCATTCCCGTGACCAGGGACAACCGGGTCATCGCGGTCATCGAGCGGTCGACGAACCTGAACTCGGCGCGCACGCCCAGCCGGCTCGAGCTCACCTACCTCCAGGGCGCCGACGACCTGGCGCGCATGGTGTCGGAGGGCACGTTTCCCTACCCTGGCCACGACACCACCCTGGTCCGCTCTCCCCGGGTCGGCGACGGACTGCTCCGGCTCGACAGCGCGGGCCGGGTGACCTATGCCAGCCCGAACGCCCAGTCGGCGTACCGCAGGCTCGGGCTGGCCGCGGACCTGCTGGGGGTCGAACTGGGAGTCGCGACCGCACAGCTGGTCATGTCCGGCGAGCCGGTCGATGAGTCGCTGATGCTCGTCGCCCGCGGCCGGGCGCCGCGGGAGACGGAGATCGACGGCAACGGCGCGGTCGTCCAGCTGCGCTCCATCCCCCTGGTGGTGGCGGGCCAGCGGACCGGTGCGCTCGTCCTGGTCCGCGACGTCACGGAGCTGCGCCGCAGGGAACGTGAGCTGCTCACCAAGGACGCGACGATCAGGGAGATCCATCACCGGGTCAAGAACAACCTGCAGACGGTGGCGGCCCTCCTGCGGCTGCAGGCCAGGCGGATGAGCGTGCCTGAGGCGCGGGCCGCCTTGGATGAGGCGGTCCGGCGTGTCGGGTCGATCGCGATCGTCCACGAGACCCTGTCGCACGCCCCGGAAGAGATCGTGGACTTCGACGACATCGCCAACCGGGTCGCCATGATGGCCGGCGAGGTATCCTCGCCGGAAGTGCGGGTGACGCCGAAGATCACGGGGCAGTTCGGGATGCTGCCGTCGTCGGTTGCCACGCCGCTGGCGATGGTGCTCACCGAGCTGCTGCAGAACGCGCTGCAGCATGGCTTCGGGACGGCGGCGCCGCGCGGCAACGGCGGCGAGGGCGGAATGATCGAAGTGCTGGCGGCGCGGGCGCCGGAGCAGCTCACGGTGACGGTCAGCGACAGCGGGGCCGGGCTGCCGCCGGATTTCGAATTGGAGAGTACCGTCAGCCTCGGCCTGCAGATCGTCAGGACGCTGGTGGTCGCCGAACTTGGCGGTCGGCTCAGCATCACGCCCCGGCCGGGGGGTGGTACGGTAGCGGTCGTCGACTTGCCTGTCCGCTACGAACCACAACCCCGTCAGGGCTGAGTGCTGGCTGTCAGGTAAATCCGATGCGGTCAGACGTGGGCGCGGGCCCGCAGCCGTACCGTGCGGCGCTTGAGCGCGCGCCGGTCGTCCTCGCTCATGCCGCCCCAGACGCCGGCGTCCTGGCCGGAGTCGATGGCCCAGCGGAGGCAGTCCTCGATAACCGCGCAACGTCGGCAAACCTGCTTCGCTTCTTCGATCTGGAGGAGCGCAGGCCCGCTGTTTCCGATCGGGAAGAACAGCTCTGGATCTACCTCACGACAGGCGGCAACGTGGCGCCAGTCCATGATGTCCACTCCTTCTCGGCGTAGCGGCTGGGTTATCGGTGCGGTCCGCCACACGCCACTCGGTGCTTGTGAAGCATTTCACGAGCTATGCGATATGTCGGGAACAGTTCCTTATTCCCGATCTTTGGTAGTGCCGAGTTGGTCGCGCCCTGGTATCAGGTGAGGCCCGGACGCGATCGGGAAGGTGACGTACCCCGTGTCAGCTACGCTTGCACGCGCGGCACCGTCTCTCCCCAGGCACCGGATCTAGCCTCTCAACAGGGCTGGGTCAACGCAAGAGGGCACGGCAAACGAGTACTGTGAATTTGATGTCAGATCCGTCACACCAAGCACGTCCCGTCACGCTACAACGCAGAGCGCGCCCGGCACAAACCGGAACGCGACACCCTCGGTTTCGCCCAGGTACTCCCCGTCTATGTGGAAGGCGATCGGGCGTTCGGCCTGGAAGGTGAGCTGTGTCAGCGCCGCCGCGCTCACCACGTCGCGCCCGGACGGCAGTTCCTCGGTGGTGCGCATCATCTGGCCGAGCGCCGCGAGCGTGGTCAGCGTGCGCAGCCGCCGGAGCGCGAACAGATCGAGGCCGGAGTTGAAGTCGAAGTGCGGGGCCGGGCTGACTGGGTGGCTGCCCACGTAGGTCCAGGGCGAGCTGTTCGTGACCACCCCCATGAACAGCCCGGTCACTGGGGCCTGCCCGGGGGCGAGCAAGGTGAGAGCCGGGCGGCGCCGGTCGGTCGCCGTGTAATAGCGGCGCAACGCCGTCAACATGTACAGCAGCGTCAACGCGCGGCCGCCGCTCGCACGGCGCCGTTCCATGTCCGCGATCACCTCGGCGTCGACTCCGAGCCCTGCGCTGAACGTGAAGTAGCGGTCCCCGGCCAGGCCGAGGCCGATGGTGCGCCGTGTTCCCCGCTCCACCGCCCTCAGGATCCGCTGCACCGCTCCGGCCGGATCCGGCGGCAGGCCGAGCGTGCGTGCGAACACGTTAGCGCCGCCGCCCGGTATCGGCGCCAGCGCCGGCCGCAGGTGGGCGCCGGGGCTGCCTTCCAGGCCGACGGGCCCGCAGGCCGGTCCCGAATAGTCCGGGATCCGCGCGTGCATCAGCCCGTTGACGACCTCGTTGACCGTTCCGTCACCGCCGAACGTCACTACGACGTCGTACCCCTGCGCCGCCGAGGCGGCGGCCAGCTCACCCGCATGGCCGCGATAGCGTGTCTGCGAGGTCTCCAGCTCGAGCCGGGAACCCAGTGCGCGGACCACCAGGCCGGCGTCCCGCCCGGTCATGGAAGTCGCGCGAGGATTGATAATCAGCAGCGCGCGCACGTTGCACTAGGTTAATAGTGTCCGAAAGGATGCGAGACTATGGGTATGCGTTCTCCGCAAGGCGCAGCCGCCAGCAGGCCCGCGACGCTTCAGCTGGCCGCCGGGGTGCAGGCGGCGGAGGCGGCGGGCCTGGCCGTGGCGGGCGTCCTCACCGCCATCAACGCCGCGGCGGGACGGTCATCTCAGACCTCCAACGGGATCGCGCTCACGCTGCTCGCGTTCATCGTCGTCGCGGGGCTGGCCTGGATCGCGTGGGGGATCGCCCGCGTGCGGCCGTGGAGCCGCACCCCGGCGGTGATGACCCAGGTGTTCACCGGAGTGGTCGCGATCTACCTGCTCCAGGCGCACCGGTTCGACTGGGGCGTCCCGGCGCTGCTGCTCGCGGCCGCCGGGCTAGCGGGGCTGCTGGCGCCCGCCAGCCTTCGTGTGCTGAACCGCCCCCGGGGGACGACCCCCCGGTGACCCCCCGAGTCAACCCTGCTAGCCCCCGGGGGACGACCCCCCGGTGACCCCCCGAGTCAACCCTGCTAGCCCCCGGGGGACGACCCCCCGGTGACCCCCCGAGTCAACCGGGTTCAGTCGTCAATCGTGAGCCCCTCCCGGAGCTGAGCGAGCGTCCGGGCCAGCAGCCGGGACACGTGCATCTGCGAGATGCCCAGCTCGGCGGCGATCTGAGAACTGGGTCATGTTGCCGAAGAACCGCAGCAGGAGGATCTTCTTCTCCCGCGGCGGCAGTCGCTCGAGCAGCGGCTTCAGCGACTCGCGGTATTCCACGCCCTCCAGGGCGTCATCGATCATGCCCAGCGAGTCGGCGACCGCGGGCGCGTCCTCGTCGCCGGAGTCCGGCGCGTCCAGCGAGACGGTGGAATACGCGTTAGCGGATTCCAGGCCCTCCAGAACCTCTTCCTCGCTCATCTGCAAGTGCGCGGCCAGTTCGCTGACGGTAGGCGCGCGCCCCTCGCGCTGGGCGAGATCGCCGATCGCCTTGGTGAGCGACAGCTTGAGCTCTTGCAGGCGTCGCGGCACACGGACGGCCCAGCCCTTGTCCCTGAAGTGCCGCTTGATCTCGCCGACGATGGTGGGCGTGGCGTAGGTGGAGAACTCGACGCCGCGCTCGAGATCGAACCGGTCGATGGACTTGATCAGCCCGATGGTCGCGACCTGGGTGAGGTCGTCGAGCCACTCGCCGCGGTTGCGGAACCGCCGCGCCAGGTATTCCACGAGCGGCAGGTGCAGCTCCACGAGCGTGGCCCGGATACGCGCACGCTCCGGGTCGTCCGGGGGTAGCCGTGTCAGCCGTTCGAACAGCTCACGCGCCTGTGTGCGGTCGGGCGCGGAATGCTCCGTGCGCGGCAGCGGCGGTGGCTCCTCCCCGACCGTGACCTCGAAATCGTCGGTCACCTGGACCTCGAACTCGCTGCTCACCCTGACCCCGATGCGCCTCGGCGCTTCTGCAGCACGATCGCGACACGGTCCCCGGGCCCGAGCCGGGAGTCCACCGACCCAGCGAGCGCGGACAGGACCGTCCACGCGAATGTGTCCCGGGCCGGCGTCCTGGCCTGCGCCGCGGTGACCGACACGGTGATCGTCACCTGGTCGGCGCCGAGTTCGAAGCCGCACTCCAGGTCGGTGCCGGGGATGGCCTGGGCAAGCAGCATCGCGCATGCCTCGTCGATGGCGATGCGCAGGTCCTCGATCTCGTCGAGGGTGAAGTCGAGCCGTGCCGCCAGCCCAGCGGTGGCCGTCCGCAGCACGGACAGGTACGCGCTCTCGGCGGGCATGCGTATCGTCACGTAGTCGGCGGTAAGCTCACCAGGCACGGCCGTGGCGGCGGCGGTGTCTTCGGTCACGTTTCTCCGTCGGTCGTCTCGCTGGGCAGGCGAAGGCTGCCTGCCGCTGATTGCAACTTACCGTCAACCGCGCATGCTCCCGACGCGGCACGCGCCGCTGGTTATTAAGCCGCAAGAGAAAGCCCAGGTCAGGTGCTGGATTACCGCCTAAACGCGGCGTGGCAGCACCGCCCGGTAAACGAGGCGGTGCTGCCACGCCGGCGTGGCGGGCCCTGCTAGGCCTGCTTGGTCTCCCAGAAGATCTTGCTGATCTCGTCGATCTTGGCCAGCAGCTCATTCGCCTTGGCCACGTCGACACTGCCTTTCGTGCCGCTGGCGCCCGCGAGCTTGGTCGCCTCGTTGAAGAGCTCGTTGAGCTGCGGGTACTTCTCGAAGTGCGGCGGCTTGAAGTAGTCCGTCCACAGCACCCACAGGTGGTGCTTGACGAGCTCGGAGCGCTGCTCCTTGATGAAGATCGCACGCGCCCGGAACTCGGGGTCGGCGTTGGCGGCGTACTTCTCGCAGATGCCCTTGACGGACTCCGCCTCGATTCGGGCCTGCGCGGGGTCGTAGACACCGCACGGCAGGTCGCAGTGGGCATGGGCGACGGACTTCGGCGCCAGCAGGCGGGTGACCAGCCTCATCGATTCCCTTTCTCCGTACCACATCAGTAAGGTTGCACTCCCGACACTACTCCGTGGGCGAGAACCTAAACGTGCACTGGTACCCCATACGCTGGCCGTTGCTCCGCGTCGAGGTCGCCGAACAGTCCATGCTGCCCGCGCTGCGGCCCGGCGACTGGCTGCTGGCCCTGCGCACCCGGCGCGTCCGCCCCGGCCAGGTGGTGCTGGCCTGGCACCCGGCCCGCGCGGATTTCCTGCTCGTCAAGCGCGCCGTCCGGCGAGTGGAGGGGGACGGGGAGGCGGGCGGGGGCTGGTGGCTGGAGTCGGACAATCCGGCGGCGGGCGCCGTGGACAGCAACCGCTTCGGCCCGGTGCCGCGGGAACTGGTCGTCGGGCGGGTGCTGGCCCGCTACTGGCCCCTCCGCCGCCGCTCCCCGTCAGATTTATCCCGAACGGACCCCCCTGACTGCGTCCGGCCCCGCATCTCTTACGGAGATGCGGGGCCGGACAGGTGCCGTGCGGCCTCGGATGGGGTTAGTGCCGCGGCATCGTGGGCGCGTCACCCATCCGCGCGGACTGCATCTCGACCAGCCGGTCCATCTCCTGGCGCGGCAGCCTGGCCCACATCGCCCAGTAGTAGATGACGATGCTGAACAGCGCGACCGTCAGCATGTCCCACCAGAACGGGAGGCGGCCGTTGTTGATCGGCGGCGCGCCGGAGCCGAACTGGCCGAACCAGGAGATGAGGCCCATGCCGATCAGGTAGACCGGCAGCCACTGCGCGGACTTCCAGTCCAGCGGCGGCCGCTCCTTGTCGAAGTACATGCAGATCCCGATCAGGATGTAGCCGATCACGATGCAGACCCCGAGCTTCCAGATCACGTTGAAGCCCGACCAGTAGATGATCATGTTCGCGATGATGAAGCCGAGCGGCGACAGCACGTAGGAGATCGGTGCCCGGTAGGGCCGCGGCGCGTCCGGCAGCGTCCTGCGGAACGCGCCTAGCGACAGCGGCGCGCCCGCGTACATCAGCACGCTCGCGCCGGTGACCAGACCGACCAGCGCCTGCCAGCTCGGGAACGGCAGCAGGAAGAAGATGCCGAACACGAACGCCATGATCAGGCTGAACCACGGGACGCCGTTCCTGTCCACCCACTGGAAGACCTGCGGGTAGTACCTGTTCCTGGCCAGGCCGTAACCGATACGCGAGGTGGAGGTCTGGTAGATCATGCCGGTGCCGAACGGCGAGACGAACGCGTCGATGTGCAGGATCGTCGCCCAGAGGCCCAGCCCGGCCAGGCCCGCCACCGCGGCGAACGGGTAGATGAGCACCGGGTTGGTCAACGCGATGCCCGCGAAGCCGTGGTGCAGCAGGCTGGGCGGCATAGCGCCGATGAGCACGACCTGGCACATGCAGTAGATGAACGTGCCGAGCAGGATCGCGATGATGATCGCGCGCGGCAGGTTCTTCTGCGGGTCCTTGATCTCTCCCGCCAGCTGGTCGGCCTGTTCGAAGCCCAGGTAGGAGAACACGATGCCCGCGGCGGGGATGGCGGCGAACACGGCCTTGATGCCGTACGGCATGAACCCGCCGCCGCCCGGGCTGAAGTTGCCGCCGTGGAAATGGAAGAGCAAGATGATGATGGTGAGGAGCGGGATCGCGACCTTCCACCAGGTGATGCCGGCGTTGACCCTGGAGAACAGCCGCACCGCGAGGAAGTTGATCGCGGTGAAGATGGCCATCAGCACGATCGTCATCACGAACCCGAGCGTGGTGATTCGGCCGGTGGCCGGGTCGTAGATGCTGTGCCAGTAGTACTGGCCGTACTGCATCACCGCGTAGCACTCGACCGGTGCGACCGTGACCGCCTGCAGCCAGGAGAAGAAGCCGAACGAGATGCCGGCGACGCTGCCGTACGCCAGGTGCGGGAACCTGGCGGTCCCGCCAGCCACCGGGTACATCCCGCCCAGTTCGGCGTGCAGGAGCGCCAGGACGATCGCGCAGAAGCCGCCGATAAGCCAGCCGTAGATGGCCGCCGGCCCGGCGAGGACCGCGGCGCCCATCCCAGCGAACAACCAGCCCGAGCCGATGATCGACGTCTCGGACGCCCAGGTTGCCCCGATCAGTCCCATCTCCCGGCGGAGGCCAACGTCCGCCGGTCTCGATAGAGAGGCCCCCGTGGAGCCAGTGTCAGTAGCCATGACCGATAGCTCTTTTCTCGATCGTGCCCCGAGGGGCGTGTCCCCGCCCCGGCAGGGTGGGTTGTTAGCGTGTCATATGAGCAGAGTGAGATCATCGTAGGGATGATCAACTCTTAAGAGAAGTGTTGTCGCGGATTCGGTTTCATAACGCAGGTCAGAGCGTTACACCCAGCCTGCGGGCGGAATAATGACACATGTGCGACGTCACACCGTGATGTCACGGTAATTACCTGTGAGTTTCAACCGCTTAGGTTTATAGAGACACGCCAGCGGGTATCCAAAGACTGGCGCTTGTGAAACAATTCACGAGCCGCCAGGGGGACTAGTCCGGGGGTTCTTCTCCCCGCTTGCGAGCGCGGAACGCGGTGACGTTCGCCCGGTTGGTGCACCGCTCGGAGCAGTACCGCCTGGTACGGTTGGCCGACGTGTCGATGAACACGCCCTGGCATGGTGCGGCCTGACAGACCCCGAACCGTTCGATGCCGAGCTCGGTCAGCCGCACGGCGAGCCCCATGGCCGCGCCCGCCGCGTACTTGTCGGACATCGAGCCGCTCTCGGTGTAGTGCACGTGCCACGGCTGCCCGTCGTGGCCGGACAGCTGGGGGTGCACCGGGTACTGGATGAGCAGTTCGTTCAGCCGCGCCGCCGCGTCCGTGCCGTTGCCCTGGGAACAGGCCACGAAGAATCCCCGGAACTCGCCCCTGAGCTGGCGCAGCGCCTCGAGGTCGGCGCGCGAGATGCCGTGGTTGAGGTGCTCCCGGTCGGTCACGAGCGCGCGCAGCCCGTCGACCGTCGTGAGCATGTCGCCGCCTTCGTGCCCGAGGCTGGCGGTGTTCACGAGCCGTACCGCGAGTTCGGCGTAGGAGGAGAGGTCCACTCGCGATTCCTAGCTGCGGGGGGAGACTGATGTAATAGGCTAGCGCAGGTACTGAGTATTACACAGATCCACGCTGTCAGCGCCAGTACCACGCCGGCCATGGCACAATGTAGTAACGGGTAACCCCCGTACCTGGCACCCGCGCCTGCGACCCTGCGGCGCCTGATCGTTCACCTGTCATTCAACCTGGGGGTTACCGTGGCCGTCGAGCCAGCCAATCCTTATCCGTATGCTCCGTCTCCTTACGACGCTGACCCGGTCTTCGTGATGCACCGGGGCGGCAAGATCGACGTGACGCCCACCGTGGACGTGCCGGACCGCGCGGCGCTCGCCATGGCCTATACGCCGGGTGTCGCGCGCGTCTGCAGCGCCATCGCGGACCAGCCAGAGCTCGCCAGCGAGTACACCTGGGTGGGCAACACCGTGGCCGTCGTGAGCGACGGCACCGCGGTGCTCGGCCTGGGCGACATCGGCCCGGCCGCCGCCATGCCGGTCATGGAGGGCAAGGCGCTGCTGTTCAAGCGCTTCGCCGGCATCAACGCGGTGCCGGTCTGCATCGCCTGCACCGACGTGGACGAGGTCGTCAGGACGGTCGCCGCGCTGGCGCCGAGCTTCGGCGGCATCAACCTGGAGGACATCTCGGCGCCGCGCTGCTTCGAGATCGAGGACCGGCTGCGCGCCATGCTCGACATCCCGGTGTTCCACGACGACCAGCACGGGACGGCCATCGTCACGCTGGCCGCGCTGCGCGGTGCCGCCGCGGTGGTGGGCAAGAAGCTCGCGGACCTGCGCGTCGTGGTGTGCGGCGCCGGCGCCTCCGGGATCGCGGTCTCCAAGATCCTGCTCAGCGCGGGCGTCGGCGATCTTGCGGTGGCGGACAGCAAGGGCCTGATCTACCGGGGCCGGGAGGGCCTGAACCCGGTGAAGGCGGCGCTGGCCGAGGTGACGAACGCGGCCGGGCTGGCCGGCTCGCCGGAGTCGGCGCTGCGCGGCGCCGACGTGTTCATCGGGCTGTCCGGCAGCACGCTCCCCGAGGAGGCCATCGCGCGGATGGCCCCGGGCGCGATCGCGTTCTTGCTGTCCAACCCGGACCCGGAAATTCATCCCGACGTCGCCCGCAAGCACGTGGCCGTGGTGGCGACCGGGCGCAGCGACTTCCCGAACCAGATCAACAACTCCCTGGCCTTCCCCGGCGTCTTCCGTGCCGCGCTCGACGTCCGGGCGACGACCGTCACCGAGGCCATGAAGCTGGCCGCCGCCGACGCCATCGCCGCCCTGGTCGGCGACGACGCGGCACCGGATTACGTCATCCCGAGCCAGTTCGACGAGCGGGTCGCTCCCGCCGTCGCCGCCGCGGTCGCCGCCCAGGCCCGCGCCGACGGCGTGGCCCGCCGCTAACATCGCCCAACGCCTGGCGGGCGCCGTCCCCTCGGGGACGGCGCCCGTTTGCGTTCGGACACGGGGCAGCTCGCGGCATCCGCTGAACTGAGACCGGGTTCTTGTGACTGGCGCCACTGCTGTGCTGGCCGTGCGCCGGGTAGGGTCTTGATCATGTTCGCCGTCACCGCCGCCCGTATCGATGCCGACGACCCGCTGAGCGGGCTCGAGATAGGGGAGCGGCCTGACCCGCGGCCGCCGGCCGGATGGACGACGGTCACCGTCAAGGCGACGGCGCTGAATCATCACGACGTCTGGTCACTGCGGGGAGTCGGCCTGCCGGCCGACCGCCTGCCGATGATCCTCGGCTGCGACGCCGCCGGGGTCGATCAGGACGGCAATGAGGTCGTCGTCCACGCGGTGATCGGAGATCCCGACGCCGGCGGCGGCGACGAGACGCTGGACCCGCGCCGTTCGCTGCTGTCCGAGCGGTACGACGGCACGTTCGCCGAGCAGGTCGCCGTCCCCAAGCGCAACCTCTTGCCGAAGCCAGCGGCGCTGTCCTTCGAGGAAGCGGCCTGCCTGCCTACGGCGTACCTGACCGCGTACCGGATGCTGTTCGACAAGGCCGGCGTGCAGCCGGGCGCGACCATCCTGGTACAGGGGGCGGGCGGCGGGGTGTCCACCGCGCTGGTGCTGCTCGGCCGCGCGGCGGGCTACCGGATGTGGGTGACCAGCCGCAGCGAGGCCAAGCGCGACGCGGCGGTCAAGCTGGGCGCCGACCGGGCGTTCGCTACCGGAGAGCGCCTGCCGGAGCGGGTCGACGTAGTTATGGAGACGGTGGGGCAGGCCACGTGGGGGCACTCACTGCGCTCCCTGCGCCCCGGCGGCCGTGTGGTCATCTCCGGCGCCACCAGCGGTGAGGTGCCGCCCGCCGAGCTTAACCGGGTGTTCTTCACCCAGCTCTCGGTCGTGGGGTCGACCATGGGAACCCGTGACCAGCTCGGTCGGCTGCTCCGCTTCCTTGAGCAGACCGGCACGCGCCCGCTGATCGACCGGGTCCTGCCGCTCGCGCGCGCCGCTGAGGGCTTCGCCGCCATGATGGACGGCACCCACACCGGCAAGATCGTCTTCACCCCCTGAC
Source organism: uncultured Actinomycetota bacterium (assembly GCA_963771985.1). GTDB lineage: Bacteria > Actinomycetota > Actinomycetes > Streptosporangiales > Streptosporangiaceae > Trebonia. Next base: position 82,911 of record CAVYVO010000022.1, read on the forward strand.
CGCCCCGTCACCCCTGACCGCCCCCTGACCCCGCCCCCGTCGCCGACGCGGCAGCTGCCGATTGCGCAATCGGCACCCTCTTGGCAACACACCGGAACAATCTGAGTTTGCGGCGTGTCGGGCACACCGCCCGTTTCACACCCTTATCTCCCGTTACGTGAAGCTCCGTTCCACGGCATCCGCCAGGCTTTGATTGCAGATTCCCGCGCCATGGCACCGGAAATCGCAATCAGAGCGGCAGGCCGCATGCACAAAAGCCGCATTCCGGGCACCCTCTGGCCGGGAACCGGCCGCGGAGGGCCAGTGGACCACATCACGGGCACCCGACACGCCGGAGAATCACCTTGTTTCGGAACGTTGCCCTTCCGGGGCCGATTGCGCAATCGACCTGTCTGAGGACTCGTCGCTGCTTGCGGTGCGGTGCGGTGCGGTGCCGCGCGGATCGCGCTAGAGGCCCGTGCTCCCTATCTGACGTTGATCACGGACCCGGCGGCCTCTCCGACCACATGTAACACTGCGCACGTCCACGGGATGGCGCGCGTCCGGGCGAAACGCCCGAGACGGCCAAGTCAACGATCAACGAGCCTCCTTGCCGATTGCGCAGCCGAGCACCCTAAAGCGGGTCAATCGCGCAGTCGGCACGCTGGCGTGGGCTGGGAGCGGGTCAATCGCAGTCGGCACGCTGGCGGGGGGCGGGGGGAGCGGGGGGTTATTCCGGAGAGCCTGAGTTCTCCGGGGGCGTCGCCGTTTCGTGCGGGGGTTGCGGGGCCGCGGGCTCCGACGCGCTTGGCGGGGCGTCGTCAGCGGTCTCTTCGTGCTGGCCGAAGACGTCGGTCCGGATGCGGTCGAGGGTGTCTTCCAGGATGTCCCGCAGGTTCACGATGACGTCGCCGCCGACCACGCCGGAGTCCCACGCCGCCTTGCGCAGGTCGGTGGCGAACTCCTTGGCCAGCCGCTCGAGGTCGCGGAACGCCGTCATGTCCCGCGAGCCTGGCCAGCCCGGGCGCCCTGGCCAGTCGGTCCACCGGGCCCATTCGCCCCAGCCGGGCCAGCCGCCCCGCTGGCGGCCGGCGCCTTCGCGAGGCTCGCCCTGGCCGGATTCGCCGGCCGGTCCCTGCTCGCTCTCGTCGGCGGCCTGCTCCCACGCGGAGTGGAACCGCTGCCGGGCGTCGTCGCGCAGGTGGGCGGCCTCTTCCCGCAGCCACTGCGCGTGGCCGAGCGCCTCGTCGCGGGCCTGCTTCGCCTGCTCGCGCGTTTGCTCGCGCGCTTGTTCGCGGGCCTGCTTCGCCTGCTCGCGGACCTGCCGGGCCTGGGCCCACGCGGCTTCCCTGGCCTGCCGGGCTTGCTCGCGCGTGGCGTCGTGCGTCTCCTCGCGCGACTCCCGCTCGGTGCGGCGCATCTCCCGCGCGGCCCAGGTCAGCTCCTCGCGGAGGCTGCGGACGGTCTCGCGGACGTCCTCACGGACCTCGCGCACGATATCGCTGACGGACGCGGACAGTTCCTCTTCGAGTTCGTCGAGTTCGTCGCCGCGGTTGCGCAGTTCCTCGCGTCCGGCTTCGGTGATCCGGTAGACCTTGCGCCCGTTCTCTTCGTCGTGGGTGACCAGGCCCTCTTCCTCGAGCCTGGCGAGCCTCGGGTAGATCGTGCCGGGCGAGGGAGCGTACACACCCATGAACCGGTCGCGCAGCAGCCGGATCACCTCATAGCCGTGCCTCGGCTCCTCGTCGAGAAGGCGCAGCAGGTACAGCCGGAGCCGTCCATGACGGAATACCGGGCTCATCGGGTCTCGCTCTCCATTCCAGCCTCCGCGCGAGGGGTCTCCGGGCGCGCGGTGGTGCGGCGCGCGGGGCGCCGCAGCAGCGTGACCGCACCGGACACGCTGTTCACTGATACTTTTCCGGATCCTCCGCCTACGTTACCGCTTACGGTATGTGACCCAGGTGATATGACGGGTCGCAGTGAGTCGAATTCACTGCGAACGTTCCCCGACGTCGAGTGCAGCCGCACCCGGGCGTCGCTGTCGGCCGGAAGACGCAGGGTGACATCGCCGGAGATCGTGCTGATCCGCATGGCCCCGGTGGCGGCCAGGCTGACGTCGGCGGCGATCTGACCATTGATGTTGTCCGCCTCCAGCCGGCTGAGCGAACCGTTGGCCAGCGTAAGGTCGCCGGACACGGACTTGAACCTGACGGCGCCGCCGACGTCCCGCCCCTCCAGCGCGCCGGAGACCGTGTCCGCCTGCACCTCGCCGGCGACTCCGTCCAGGGTGATCTCGCCGGATACCCCCTTGACCGACGCGCCGGAGCTGAGCCCGCAGACCACCGCCGAGGCGCTCACGACGCCGAGCTGGATCGGGCAGTCCGACGGCACGGTGACGGTCACCGCGGCCGTGTCGTGCAGCGGCTTCAGCCAGTCGAGCAGCCGCTCCCACGAGAGCGCCTCGTAGGCGATCGTCAGCGTGCCGCCCTCGTAGCCGACCCGCAGCGGGCGGCCGCTGATCTCGCTGACGATCACGGACGGCTTCTCGTCGGTGGCCATGACGGCCACGGTTCCGGCGATCAGCCGGACCTGCAGCGCGGTTACGTCGTCGAAGTCCAGGCTCATGGGAGCATCAACGGTCCAGCGCGACATGACAGATCCTTCCCGGACGGCACCCTTTACTTCCTCGTACGATATATCGCGTACGGGAGAAGTCAAGATGTATCGCGTTATCGATGGCCCGCGAAGAGGCGCCACCTTCCGTTCGGGATAATTGTTCTTGTCTTATTCTTCCTCGTCAGCGGGGTCGGCGTCCGGATCGGCGTCGGCGTCAAGCCGCGCCAGCCAGGACGCGAGCCGGTCCACCGCTGTCTCGAACTCGGGGTTCAGGTCGACGAAGTCCCGGAGCCGCTCGGCGAGCCAGGTCATGGTGACCCGCTCGTCGCCGCGACGGTCGTCGAGTTCCTCGATGCCCTGGTCGGTGAAGTACATCGCTAGCCCTCCGCTGGGATAGCCGTCTCGATCAGGCCGCGGTGCGAGGCCGCGTGCACCTTGGCCGAGCCCGCCGCGGGCGCCGAGCTGGCGGGCAGGGATATCACGGACAGTGGCCGGCCGAGCAATTCGGGCAGCCGCAGTGCCATCCGCGGCCAGGCGCCCATGTTCGACGGCTCTTCCTGGACCCACACGAGCTCCGCGTCGCCGGGGTACCTGGACAGTTCCACCCGCAGTTCCTCGACCGGGATCGGGTACAGGCGCTCGAACCGGACGATGGCCGTGCCGTGCGCGTTCACCGCGGCGCGGTGCTCGGCCAGGTCGTAGTAGATCTTGCCGGTGCACAGCAGCACCCGGCGCACCCCCGAGCCGTCGAAGTTCGCCGGCTCGCCGATCAGCGGCTGGAAGGAGCCGCTGGTGAAGTCCGCGACCGCGGACGTGGCGGCCTTCAGCCGGAGCATCGACTTGGGCGTGAACACGATCAGCGGCTTGTGCCTGCCGCTCAGCGCCTGCCACCGCAGCAGGTGGAAATAGCTGGCCGGGGTGGACGGCATGGCCACCGTCATGTTGTCCTGCGCGCACAGGGACAGGAACCGTTCGACCCTGGCGGAGGAGTGGTCCGGGCCCTGGCCCTCGTAGCCGTGCGGCAGCAGCAGGACCACGCCGGAGCGCTGGCCCCACTTCTGCTCGCCGGAGCTGATGAACTCGTCGATGATCGTCTGCGCGCCGTTGATGAAGTCGCCGAACTGGGCCTCCCACATCACCAGCGCCTCGGGCCGGGCGAGCGAATACCCGTACTCGAAGCCCATCGCGGCGAATTCGGACAGCAGCGAGTCGTAGACGAAGAACCGCGCCTTGCCGTTGTCCAGCCGCTTCAGCGGCGTGTACTCGGCTCCGGTGTGCCGGTCGACGACCACCGCGTGCCGCTGGCCGAACGTCCCGCGGCGGCTGTCCTGGCCGACCAGCCGCACCGGATGGCCATCCTGCAGCAGGGAGCCGAAGGCGAGCAGCTCGCCGGTGGCCCAGTCGATGGTGTCATCGCTGACCACGGTGGCGCGCCGTTCCAGCTGCGGCTTGAGCCTCGGGTGGACGGTGAAGCCCTCGGGCACGACCAGCTGGGTCTCGATGACCTGCTTGACGGTGTCGCCGGTGATGGCGGTCGGCACCGCGGCGTGGTTGACCGGGCGTTCCTCCTGCTCGCGCGGCGCCACCGTGCCCGGCTGCGCTGGGAGCTCGGCGGCCTCCCTGGTCTCGGTGAACGCGCGCTCCAGGTGCTGCTGGTAGTCGCGCAGCGCCGCCTCGGCCTCCTCCATGGTGATGTCGCCGCGGGCGATCAGCGACTCGGTGTAGAGCTTGCGCACCGAGCGCCTGGCCTCGATCAGGTCGTACATCAGCGGCTGGGTGAAGCTCGGGTTGTCGGCCTCGTTGTGCCCGCGCCGCCGGTAGCAGACCATGTCGATCACGACATCCTTGCGGAACGTCTGCCGGTACGCGAAGGCCAGCTCGCCGACCCGCACCACTGCCTCGGGGTCGTCGCCGTTGACGTGGAAGATCGGGGCCTGGATCATCCGCGCCACGTCGGTGGCGTACACGCTGGACCGGGAAAACTGCGGCGAGGTTGTGAAGCCGACCTGGTTGTTCACCACGATGTGCACGGTGCCGCCGGTACGGTAGCCGCGCAGCTGGCTCAGGTTGAGGGTCTCCGCCACCACGCCCTGGCCGGCGAACGCCGCGTCGCCGTGGATGAGCACGGGCAGCACAGTGAAGCCCGGCTCGCCCTTGTCCAGGACGTCCTGCTTCGCGCGGACCACGCCCTCCATCACCGGGTCGCCGGCCTCCAGGTGGCTCGGGTTGGCGACCAGCTCGGTGCGGATCCGGCTGCCGCTGCCGGCGGTGAACGTACCCTCGGCGCCCAGGTGGTATTTCACGTCGCCAGAGCCCTGGGTGGACTTGGGGTCGAGGTTGCCCTCGAACTCCTTGAAGATCTGCCCGTAGGACTTGCCGACGATGTTGGCCAGCACGTTGAGGCGGCCGCGGTGCGCCATGCCGATCACGGCCTCGTCGAGACGGGCGTCGGCGGCCTGGCCGATCACGGCGTCGACCAGCGGGATCAGTGCCTCGGCGCCCTCCAGGGAGAACCGGCGCTGGCCGACGAACTTGGTCTGCAGGAACATCTCGAACGCCTCGGCCACGTTCAGCCGGGACAGGATGTGCATCTGCTCGTTGTGCCCGGGGCGCGTGTGCGGTACCTCGATGTGCGCCTGGATCCAGTTGCGCTCTTCGGGGTCCTGGATGTGCATGTACTCGATGCCCACGGTGCGGCAGTACGAGTCGCGGAGCACGCCGAGGATCTCCCGTAGCCGCATCCGCGGCTTGCCGCCGAACCCGCCGGTGGCGAAGTCGCGCTCCAGGTCCCACAGCGTCAGGCCGTGCTGGTTGATGTCCAGGTCGGGGTGTTTGCGCTGGACGATCTCCAGCGGGTTGGTGTCGGCCATCAGGTGGCCGCGGACCCGGTAGGCGTGGATCAGCTCCTGCACGCGGGCGGACCGGGTGACGTCGTCCTCGTGTCCGTACGGGAAGTCTTTGACCCAGCGGACGGGCTCGTAGGGGATCCGCAGGGACGCGAAGACCTCGTCGTAGAAGCCGTTCTCGCCGAGCAGCTGCTGGTGGATGATCCGCAGGAAGTCGCCGGACTGCGCGCCCTGGATGATCCGGTGGTCGTAGGTGGAGGTGAGCGTGACCGTCTTGCTGATGGCGAGCCGGGCCATGGTCTCCTCGCTCGCGCCCTGGTAGGCGGCGGGGTATTCCATGGCGCCGACACCGACGATGCAGCCCTGGCCGGGCATCAGGCGCGGCACGGAATGCTCGGTCCCGATGGTGCCCGGGTTGGTCAGCGAGATCGTGGTGCCCTGGAAGTCGGCGACGGTCAGCTTGCCGCTGCGCGCCTTGCGGACCACGTCCTCGTACGCCGTCCAGAACTGGCGGAAGTCCATCTGGTCGGCGCCCTTGATGTTCGGCACCAGGAGCTGGCGGCTGCCGTCCTTGTTCTGCAGGTCGATGGCCAGGCCGAGGTTGATGTGGTGCGGCATGGCGAGGACGGGCTTGCCGTCTTCCTCGGCGTACGCGGCGTTCATCTCCGGCAGCCGCTTGACGGCCTGGACGACGGCGTAGCCGATCAGGTGGGTGAAGGAGATCTTCCCGCCCTTGCCGCGCTGCAGGTGGTTGTTGATGACGATGCGGTTGTCGATCAGCAGCTTGGCCGGGAACGCGCGGACGCTGGTGGCGGTGGGCACGGAGAGGCTGGCCGCCATGTTCTGCGCGGTGCGCGCGGCGGCGCCGCGCAGCTTGGCGAGCTCGGCGTCCGCGGGCGGCGGCACGGCGGGCGTCTGGGCCTGGGGAGCCGCGGGGGCGCTCGGGGCGGGCGAGACGGCCGGGGCCGCCGGTGCGGCCGGTGCGGTCGGGGCGCTGGCGGGCGGGGTGCTCAAGCTGGGCGCGGACGGCGACGGCGCTGCCAGGGTGTCGGTCGCGCCGCCTTCCATCATGGCCGGATGCGGCCCGGTGCCGTTTCCGCGAGTGGGCCGGTAGTCGGCGAAGAAGCTCCACCATGCCCGGTCAACCGAGCCGGGATCCGCGAGGTAGCGCTGGTACAGCTCGTCGACGAGCCACTCGTTCGCGCCGAAGTCCGCGGCGTCATGCCCCGGCGGCGCTGACGGCTGGGCGGTGGAATGGCCCGGCGTCGAGGGGTTTGCCGAAGGGTTTGCAGAGGACGCGCTGAGATCCGCGGCGGCAAGCGGCGACTCAGAAGACACGGCGGACATCGCCTTCTTCCGAAAGAATAGACGTGATTACTGACTCCCGGCTTCCAGGTTACCTGTCGGCTGCATGGCCGGGTGGCTGGATGAGACTCCAGTGGTCCGCGTGACTCGTGTGGCGTGAGTCACGCGTAAAACCGACAGACACTGTACGGTAGCGCCGGCGCGGCGGGCCGGGGAGACGCTTGTCCGCATCTTCGGGAAACCTTCGGCTAACGCCGTCCGGCGAAGGCCCCGCCGGCTTCACGGCCATTTACCCCGACAAATGTAACAATACCGCACAGCGTGGCGGGCGCGAAATTCTTCGGTTTCGCCCCTGACTGAAAACTTAGTTGCGATTAGCGACGAACTCTCCTCGTGATTCTGTAACGTAGCTCTCTACGTTCGGAGTTCCCTGGCGCACCCGCATCGCTAGGCCGTGCGGGCGCGTGCCTGCCTGGGCTCAGGCACGCCAGAGAGGATCTTCATTCCGGCGGCGCGGTCGCCGTCGGCCTGGCTCTTGGGGGGCGGGAATGGGCGAGGTATACGGACGCGAGCACGCGGTGGCGGGCGAAGGCCAGATGGTAATGCCCTTCTACCTGATCTGCGACGTGTCGTATTCGATGATCAGCGATATGGCGGCGCTCAATGACGGGGTGCAGCGGCTGCGCCGGTCCATCGTCGCGGAGCCGCTCGTGGACGACGTCGCGCACATCGGCATCATGACGTTCTCCGACACCGCCAAGATGGTGCTGCCGCTGAGCCAGATGAGCGGGCAGTCTGTACCGGTGATGAGCGTGGAGGGCGGCACGAACTACGGCGCGGCCTTCCGTGAGCTGGCGCATGTCATCCCCGCCGACGCGGCGGCGCTGCGCGCGAAGGGCTACCGGATCTTCCGGCCGTGCGCGTTCTTCCTTACCGACGGCGAACCGCTTGACCGCGACTGGGAGCAGACGTTCAAGGCCACGCTGGCATACGACCCGGCCACGGGCGCCGGCATGCGGCAGTACCCCGTCTTCATCCCGTTCGGCTACCGGGACGCGCCGGACAATGTGCTCAAGAAGCTGGCCTACCCGCCGGAGAAGGGCAAGTGGTACCACATCAGGAGCCATGACGTCGGGCAGGTGATCAAGGCCATTCTCGATGTCATTATGAACACGGTGGTCTCCAGCGGGCAGAGCTCGTCCACCGGCAAGCCCGCCCTTGTCCACGCGCCCGCGCCCACCGTTCCCGGGGTGACCGAGGGCCCCGCCGACTCGGACTGGATCTGACGGGGCGGGTGTGAACGACGAATTCCCCGCCGGGCTCTTCGCCATCGGCGACCCGGGACGCGCCGCGGTCGAGACGCGGGACGGGCCGCCGCCGGCCGCGATCGGCCCGGCCGATATCGCGCTCAGCGCGGCGACGCTCGGCGGGATGTGCGTCAGGGCCGCGTCAAGCAGGGGCCTGCAGCACCGCGCCCAGCACACGCTCCGGCAGGACGCGTTCGCCCTCGGCCAGGCCGCCGGAGGCCATGCGGTCGCCGTGGTCTGTGACGGCGTTGGCTCGCTCGACCGCTCGGACTACGCGGCCGCGCGGGTCAGCCAGCGCCTCGCGGAATGCGGCGCGGACGGGATGACGTGGCCGGACGCGTTCGCGTCGGTGAACAGCGAGCTGGCCAAGGTCGTGGCCGAAGCGGAGACGACAGGGTTCGGCGCCATGGCGACCACCGCCGTGGCGGTCAGTGTGTCCAGGTCCGCGGGTGTGTGGCTGGGCGAGGCGGCCTGGGTAGGCGATTCCCCCCTGTGGCATCTCGGCGACGACGGCGTGTGGCGGCCCGTCACCCTGCCGGCGGCGGGGGACGGCGGGCCGGGCTTTCACTCGAGCGCCGTGCGGCCCATGCCGACGGCGGACGGTTCGTGCTCCTGGTGCTCTTTCCGGCTCCGTGGCGGGGCGCTGTTCGCCATGACCGACGGTGTCGGCAACCCGCTGGCGTGGAGCGCCGAGGTGCGAGCCACGCTGGCGCGCTGGTGGGCCCGGCCGCCGGACCCGCTCACCTTCGCGGGCCAGGTCGGGTTCGCGAGGAAATCGCATATCGATGACCGGACCGTGGTGGGGATCTGGCCCGACGAAGGGTGACGGGGGTGACCGGGGGGACATGCGGGTCAACCGGGCGGACCTTGGTCCGCTGAAAGAGCTCGCTTCGGGCGGATACGGCAAGGTGCACCACGCGCTCCAGTACCGCCTGCCCGGTGACCCCGCGGCGATCGCCTATAAGGAGTTCACGACCGACGTGGCCGGGCAGGCGCGGTCGGCCGAGAACGCGGTGTCGTTCCGGGACCTGCTCAACCCGGCCGATCGCGCCGATCTCGACCGGTGCACGGTCTGGCCGCGCGCGGTCGTCGAGGAGCGGGGCGCCGTGACCGGCCTGCTGATGCCCCTCATCCCCGGCGAGTTCTTCTTCGAGACGACAGATCCCGCCTCCGGCGACACGACCAGGAAGCTGCGCGAGCTGCAGTGGCTGATCGCCACCCCGACGCTGCTGGCGGAGAACGGCGTCGCGGACTTCGATGACACCGAGCGATTCACACTGCTCGGGCAGCTCGTCTACGAGATCGCCCGGCTGCACAAGCAGGACTGGGTATACGGGGACCTGAGTTTCAAGAACGCGGCCTTCGCGGTCGACCCGCCGCGGATGATCCTGCTCGACTGCGACGGCGCTGCGGACACTCACGACTTGCGCCGTAAGCAGGCGCACTCACTCGGCTGGGAGCCGCCCGAGTGCGCGCAGGTGAACATCCAGGACAAGGCCACCGACGTGTACAAGCTCGGCCTGGCGATCCTGCGGTGCCTGAACCCCGGCCCAGGGGCAGCCACCATGAAAGACCCCAGACGGCTCGCGGGCCGGCTCGACACGGCCGGGATGGCGCTGATCGAGCGGGCGGTGGGCCAGGACCCGGCCAGGCGGCCGACGGCGAAGGAGCTTTACGCCTACTTGCGCCGCGTGGTGGCGGCCCGGGTCACGCCGCCCGAGGTGGTCGCGGCGCGGCTGGTCACGCCGCTGCGCGTGCGCGGCATGGACGCGCGCGTGGAGTGGGAGATCAAGAACGTCCAGGAGATCACCATCAGGGCGGGCGCCAACCCTCCGGAGACCGTGACGACCAACGGCCAGCCGCAGGTCCACATCTTCCGCCCGCGGGCCTCGGGGCCGGTGACAATCGAAGCCGCCAACCGCTACGGCGCGGTCCGCGTTGATCTGGGCGAGCTGATCCTGTACGACCTGCCGGTCTTTGACCCGGGGAGCTACATCGGCACACTGCCGAGGCTGGCGGCGCCCGCGCTCGAGGCGTTTACCCTCGATGCCCTCGCCCCGGCGCTGGCGACTGTGCCGAGGGTGACGGTCCCCGAGTTCCCGAAGCTCCCCTCAGTGCCCACCGCCGATCTCAGCAGCGTGCTCAAGGAGACGCTGCTGCCCGGCGCGGGCGTCGCCGGGTCCCTTCAGTTCCGTGCGGTCACGGAGTCGCTTAGGTTCCCGGATCTCGGCGCGCTGGCCGCGCCGCCGGCGCGGGAGATCGCCGAGATCCTGACGAGCCAGACCCGACAGCTTGCCGAGTCCCAGCGGGACTCCTACCTAACGGCCCATGCTGACGCGGAGGACGAAGACTGATGAATGACGACAGGGGAATCGGCGACTTCCTGGCCTGGCTGGGCGGCGCGAACAAGGACGTGCTCGACCAGGTGCCGCACGAGCGGGCGCGGTTCGTCCAGATGGCCATCGTGCTGCTGACCACCTCGAGCATCGCCGTCTTGTCGATGATGTTCGCGCTGAACGACGGCGTGCACGTGGCGTTCCCGGTGGCCGTGATCGGCGGCCTTTTCTGGGGCTTCGTGATCTTGAACCTGGACCGGTTCCTGGTACTCAGCATGGGCCACACCAGGGACTGGAAGCGCCTGCTGCTGATGGCGCTGCCCCGGCTGGCGCTGGCGATGGTGATCTCCCTGGTCGTCGCGACGCCGATGACGCTGCGTATTTTCCAGCACGACATCAACAACCAGCTGGTCGCGGCGCAGGCGGCTGAGTCCAAGCAGGACGCGAAGCTGGTGCAGCAGAGCGGGCCCGCGATCGAGGCCGGTCAGGTCCAGAGCAAGATCGAGACGGACAAGCAGATCGTGGCGGGCCATCTGCAGGGCACCGTCAGCAGCCCGCAGCTGAGCGACGCGGAGACCGCGGTGCAGACGCTGACGCCGCAGGTGCAGGCGGCCCAGACCGCCATGGACAAGGCCCAGGCGGCATATCAGTGCGAGGCGGACGGTTCCGGCCCCGGCTGCGAGGGCGCGTCCAACCTGCCAGGTGACGGTCCTCTCGAGCAGCTGAAGCACACGGAGTTCATCCAGGCCCAGACGAAGTACGACACCCTGAACTCCCAGCTCCAGGCCGCGCAGGCGGAGGTGACCGCCGCACAGGCGGGGGCCGAGAAGACCCAGGGACAGACCCTGGCACAGCAGCAGGCGACGGCGAAAGCACAGCTCCCAGGGCTTGAGGCCCAGTACAGCACCCTCGAAGCCCAGGTGCAGAAGAACGAGGCCAGCGCGCAGAACGCGGTGCAGAATAACAACGGCATCCTGGCGCAGCTCCAGGCATTGTCCACCGCGGGCGCGCAGAACCCGATGCTCGGTGTCGCCCAGTGGGTCGTCACCCTGCTGTTCTTCTGCATCGAGATCCTGCCGGTGATGGTCAAGGTGCTGCTTAACATCGGGCCCCTGTCTACGTATGAGCGGATTCTGAAGACCGAGGAAGACATCATCACCGACCGGGCCAAGCTGAAGCGGGTCACTTCGCGCCGGGACGCCGAGCGGGAGTCGGCGAAGCAGATCGCCATCGACGAGGACATGCGCCAGCTGGAGGAAGATCTCGGCAAAAAGGCCAACAGACATGTCGCCAAGCACATGGAGGCCATCCTCGACGTCGCCCTGGCGGAGTGGAGCAAGCAGGTCCAGGCGAAGCTGAACGTTCAGGTGCCGCCGCCGGGCACCGGCGCCCCCGGCGGCTACGGCGGTTACGGCACACACGGCAGCCGCGGCGTGACCGGCCCGCAGCCGAGGCTCGGCATCACCGGCCCGCAGCCGGCCCTGAACAACACCGGCCCGCAGCCGACCCTCAACGGCGGTCACAATGGGCCGGGCTACAACGGCTACAACGGCTACAACGGAACCAACGGCGCTAACAGGAACAACGGCAACAACGGAAACAACGGAAACGGCTACGCGTCAACGGTCACCTGGACGACGCAGCCCGGCGGCGGGTACACGCTCCCCGACGACGAGGACGGAGACCTGCTGTGACTGCCGGCGACCCGTTCGGCGAGTTCGACGAGGACCTCGACGCGGCCGCCGCGGCGCGGGACGACACCGAGTCCTGCCTCTGCCTGGTCGCCAGCTACGCCAAGCGGGCCGGTCTGATCGACAGGGTGACAGCGGAAGCCGAGAAGCAGGTCAAGATGTCGCCGATGCTCGGCGACTTCCTCCAGTTGCGGTTCGTCGATCTCGGACCCGAGCCCGGCCAGGTAGGCGACCGGTTCCGGCCGGTCCGCCGGGTAGCCGCCGAACTGCAGAAGGCGCCCGGCGGCGCCGGGCGGAACCACTTCGCGCTCATCGTGATCGACAAGTCGGCCATGGCCATCGAGGAACTGCTCGGCAGTTGCGCTGCCGAGCAGTTCCTCGCTGGGCTGCGGATGCGGTTCGCGGGCATCGCGAGCCGTGACGACCGCGAGGCCGGCGGCGTCGGGCACATCGTGTCCTCGCCCACCGGGATGTGGGGAGACGAGGGCGACCTCGTCGGCGCCCTGCGACGGCAGTGCGAGGAACTGCCGCGCTATTTCGCGACCCGGGGCGAGCCGGGATTGACCCCCGCCGAGCTCGCCTTCCTCCGCCAGGCGCGCCGGCGCCCCGGGGCCGGAGAAGCCGAGGGCGACCCCGGCGGCGTGCCGGCTGACGGCCCGGAACCGGACCTTCTCGAGGATGCGGCCCCGGCCGCCGGGTCCCCGCACGCCGGGTCGCCGGCTGCCGGGGCGCCGGACGCCGATGCCCCGGCAGCCGCCGGGCGGCGCGCCGTTCCTCCCGTCTCCCGGTGGCTGCCCGGCATCTCCAGGCTGGGCAGGCGGCAGGCCGCGGCGGCTGACCAGGCCAACCCGGCGCCACAGGCCATGGGGTTCGTGCACCTGCTCGTAACCGGTGACCCGGATGCCGCGGGCGACCCCGCGCTCGCGAGCCTCCAGGCCGCGCTGCTCGACCTGGACAAGAAACTCGCCGCACAGCAGGCATGCGCGTATCAGGTCCGGCTTGTCTACGGAGACGACGGCGAGCTCCGCGGTGAGCTTTGCGACGCGGGCCGGCTAGGCCGCCGGGCCGCGAAGCGATCGGTCGAGGCCGGGGACTTCGCCGCGCTTTTCAAGGGCGTCCGGGCAACCTTGCGCAGGGACAGCGTGCTGATCGAGGCCGCCGCCGGGGCCGCAGGCCTGGCCGTCGCCCGGCCAGCCGTGGTCATCTTCACCGCGGACCCGCCGATGGCCGACCGGGGTTCGGCCGCGGCGCTCGGCGATCTCGCGGCGGAGGCCACGGTCGTGTGGGTGGTCCCGAGGAACAGCGAGGACCTCGTTTCCCCCGCGTTCACCTGCGGACCCGGCACCGTGGTGATCGGCGCGCACCACGCCGTGGCCGATGACATCTGCGGACTGCTCGCCGAAGGCGCGCGCCCGGCGCACGCCGACGGACGAGCAGGCTGACGGGTCAGACGACGAGGTCGCTCTCAATCCTCTTGAGATGATGACGAGCGAGCGCCAGATTCGCCTTAGACCGGTCGAGCACGAGGTAGAGGAACAGATTGTGGGCAACTCGCAGAACGGGTCGCACGCGCCAGCGCACTTACAGGAACTGAAAGGCCGGGGTCTTGGACGCAAGGGCAGGGGTATATGGTGGCATATACCCGATTTGTCCTATATTCAGCCATCGGATGGCGACGAGCTCGACTGGCGGTTTTCATGATCATGGGTCATTTACGGCGCTATTCGCCGCTTTTGACCCACTATCATGGCTGCCGTCCTCTCCATATACCCGTATGGGTATATGGAGAGGACGGACGTTGGCTGTACAGCTTCTGTAAGATCGCCGGCCTTACGAATCAGTTGTCTGCTCGGGTTTCCTCCTTCGAGGGCGCAGTCGGCGGGTAGCATCGGCGAGCGAACAGGGACAACCGGGCTGAACGCCCTATCCCGCGCCTAATGGTTGTACAGGTAGAAACGGGTGAGTAACAGGCCTAGGAGCGGTGATCGCGGTCTAGGGGACGAAGAACGTTCCCGGTTTTGGCGTGCGCAGCTTCCGCGGTTCGCTGCCCCGGAGCCGTTCGCTGGCCAGGAGCGGTTCGCTGACCCGGAGGCTTCCGGGGAGGTTCCCGGCTACGAGTTCGACGCGCCGCGTGCCGGGCGTGACACGGGAGAGTTCGGCCGTGTCCGCGACACCAACGGTCTTGCCCGGGGACGCGAGCCTGACGGGTGGGGGCGGTCTCGCGATACGGGCGGGTTCAGGGCAGCGCGCGGCTCCGGCGGCTTCGATGCGGTGCGGGACTCCGGCGAGTTCCGCGCTGTCCGGGACTCCGGCGGGTTCGGCGCTGCGCCGGACCCGCCGCCGCGCCCGGAGCCGCCGCTGGACCTGCGCTACACGCCGACCGTGTCGACGAGCGGCCCCATGGCGCCTGTCCCGCCGCCCGCCGAGTTCGCCGATCCCTATCCATCGGGTCCGCTGCCCAGCGATCCCTCCGGCCGCCGCCAGTACCAGCGCCAGCCCGCCCCTCACGACTATCGAGACCCGCAGGAATACCGAGGGTCACGCGGCTATTCGGACCCGCGTGCACGCCCAGGCGTGGAACGCCAGCTCAGGCCCCAATCCCGGCCATGGCCTCCCGGCCGGCCTGAGACACAAAACTGGCCGGGCCCGCAAACCCCCACAGGCCCGCGAACCCCGACCGGCCCGCAACCCCGGACCGCCCCACGGGCCGCCCTGGAACCGCGGCAGCAGGTCGGTCCGCGCCACGCGGCCCGCGATCAAGACCGCGACGGCCTGGACGGCCAGCGCGGCCAGGGCACGCTGCGCCGCCTGCGCAGCCCCGAGGACCAGCGCCGGGAACAGCGGCCCGCCGTCTCGATGGCCGGCGCCGTCCTCGCCGCGATGCGGGCCCGTAACTGGGTGACGAGCCTGGCGGTACCGATCCTGGCCGCGATAGCCGTCGGCATCGCGGTCGTGGTGATCGCCGGAGCGAACAACGGGACAGGCGGCACCGCCCCGTCATCGCTGGCGGCGGGCTTCCCGCCCGCGAGGTCAGCCGCCGCGGACTTCACCGACACCGCCGCCCTGGCCGGGCGCGGGATCCGCGCGCCGCTCGGCCAGGTCGCCACGTTCGACGGCACCACCGTGGCGGTAGGGGCGCAGACGGGCACCCGGATATCACGCGCGCGCTTTTTCTTCTCGACCGACAGCGGGCGCACCTGGCAGCTCGGCACGGCGGACGGCGACCCGCCGCCCGGCCACGCCGCCGCGCTGGTGGCCGGGGGCACGCACGGCTGGGCTGCGGTCGGCCCCGGCGCTGTCTGGATCAGTCGAAACGGTCGCGACTGGCTCCTCAAGTCCCCCCTTCCTCAGGTGGCGGGCGACCAGATCACGACGCTGATCAGCACGGCGTCAGGATTCCTCGCCGCCGGCACCAACGTTCCCGGCGGCGACGCCGCGAAGGCCAGCCCGGTGGTATGGCTGTCCGCGAACGGGACGACGACCTGGCAGCGGCTGAGCGGCGCGCAGCTCGGGCTCGCGGCCGGCTCCGGACGGGTGCTCGGCATCACCGCCGCGGCGGCGAACGGCGGCGTGATCGTGCTGTCCGGGACGGTCGCGGGCGCGACCCCTGGGTCCGCGACATGGCGGTCGACGGACGGCGGGACGACCTGGACCGCGGTGACGGTTCCCGCCGTCGGCGGGGCCGCGGCGACGATCAGCGGCGTGGCGCCGCTCAGCGCCGGCTTCGTCGCCGTCAGGCCCGCGGAAAACGGCGGCTTCACCCGCGCCGTCGTCTACACCTCCCCGGACGGGGCGACCTGGCACCAGTCCGCGGTGCTCAAAACCGGCGACGGCGCGCCGCTCACCGTGGGGCTGGTCAGCGGCGGCCCCGCCGGGGCGGTGGTGACGGGGCGGGCAGACGGGTTCCTCATCGCCTTCCTCACCCAGGACGGCGTCACCTGGACCGGAACGGATCCGGTCGGCACCGCGGGAACGGAGCATGTCTCCGGCGCCGCGCTGCTGCCGACCGGGCAGGCGGTGATCGTCGGCACCAGCGCGGGCAGCGCGGCGCAGCAGCGGCCGATGCTGACGCTCATCGGCACCCAGGGCGGGCCGGACCAGATCGACCTGCGCGCGATCCCCGGCGCCTTCATCCCGGAAATCGCTGTCAACGCGATCGCGGCGTCGAACGCCACGCAGGTGGCCGCAGGCAGCGCCGACGGGTTCCCCGCGCTGTGGGTCTCCACGGACGGCGGGTCCACCTGGGCCCGTGCGGCCGGCGCGACGCCGGCGGTGCTGACGCGGCCCGGCGACGAACAGCTCACCGGGATCGCTCACGGCACGGCCGGCTGGCTCGCGGTCGGCGGTACCGCGACGGACACGCGGGAGCACCCCGTCGTGGTCGCGTCGGCCGGCGGCCAGACGTGGACGGCGATGGACAGAACCGCGGCGTTCGCCGGGCAGGGCGTAGTCACCTCGGCGGTCGCGGCGGGACCGGGCGGATACGTGATAGTCGGGCGCGAGTCCGCGGGCGGCCGGACCATCGCGGCGGCGTGGCAGTCGACCGGCCTGACCGGCTGGCAGCGCGGAACCGACGGACAGCCCGGCGCCCTCGACGGCACCGGGAACAGCCAGCTGAACGCCGTCACCGCCACCGCACAGGGCTTCGTCGCGGTCGGCTCCGCCGGGCCGCGGGCGGCGGCCTGGCTGTCCGCCACCGGACGTGCCTGGTCGCTCGTCACGCTGCCGCTGCCAGACTCGGCCGTGAGCGCGGAACTCCAGTTCGCGGCGGCCAACGGGAACACCGTGGCCGCGCTCGGCACCGAGGTCACGGCCACCGGCCAGCGGATCCCCTTCGCCGCCGTCTCGGCGGACGGGGGCGTGGTCTGGGCGCAGACACTGCTCCCGGTGCCGGACGCCACGGTCACCGCGCTCGCGGCGGCCGGCGGCGGGTTCACCGCGACCGGGACCTACGGCGCGCCCGGCAGCGAGGATGTGGTCGTGTGGACGCTCGGGCCGACCGCGGCGCCGCGCACCACCTGGACGGCGGCGATGCCAGACGGCATGGGCCTGGCCGGGACGGGCACGCAGGCGATCACCGCGCTGACGGCCACCGGCTCCACGCTGACCGGGGTCGGGTTCACCGCCACGCCGGCCAGCGAACAGCCGACCATCTGGCAATCCCCCGTGCGGAACTGACTAGCATTGTCCTGTCATGACCAGCACCCAGCCAGAAACCGTCTTCGTCACCGGCGCGAGTAGCGGATTCGGGGCCGCGGTCGCGCGCCGGTTCGCCGCCGCGGGCGCCCGCGTGATCGCCGCCGCCCGCCGGGCGGACCGCCTCAAGGACCTAGCCGCCGAACTCGGCCCGCGCCTCCTGCCGGTCACCCTCGACGTTCGTGACCGCGAGGCGGTCGTCGGCGTGGTAGCCGGACTCCCCGAGGAGTTCGCTCAGGTCGACGTCCTCGTGAACAACGCGGGCCTGGCCCTCGGCCTGGGCCCCGCCCAGGAAGCCGACCTGGATGACTGGGACCAGATGATCGACACGAACTGCAAGGGCCTGGTCTACTGCACGCGGGCGATCCTGCCCGGCATGGTGGCCCGCCGCCGCGGGCACGTGATCAGCCTCGGCTCGGTGGCCGGCACCTACCCGTACCCTGGGGGCAACGTGTACGGGGGCACCAAGGCGTTCGTGCACCAGTTCAGCCTGAACCTGCGCAGCGACCTGCACGGCACCGGCGTGCGTGTCACCTGCGTCGAGCCGGGGATGGCCGACACGGAGTTCTCCACGATCCGGTTCAGCGGCGACAGGACCAAGGCGGACGCCGTCTACACGGGCATGCAGCCGATGACCGCGGACGACATCGCCGAGTCGATCTTCTGGGCCGCGACAATGCCCCGGCACGTCAACGTCAACGTGATCGAGCTGATGGCGACCGCCCAGAGCTTCGCGCCCTTCCAGGTCGCCCGCGACGCGTAAGGGCACGACCGCACTGTTAGCCAGAGAATTTTAAGTGGAAACTGAGGACTTTGCCGGGCCGAAGACATCGTTGCGGCGGTTGGCCAGTGACGGCAGCGTGGACCGGACCGAATCGACGAGCGCGAGGTCAGCCTCGGCGACGAAGACGCCCGCCGACGGGCCGAGGTCGGCACGGACCACTCCGAGCGGGTCGATCAGCATCGACCGCCCCACACCCGTGGGCGCGCGAGTCGGCGGCGAGTCCGGGTCGGGCACCTGACCGGCGGCGGCGACCCATACGGTGTTCTCGATCGCTCGGGCGCGCAGCAGCGTCACCCAGTGCTCTTCCTTGAACAGCCCGGCCTGCCAGGCGGCACTGACCACCAGCAGCGGCGCGCCGTCGGCCGCCAGCGAGCGGGACAGCTCCGGGAACCGGATGTCGTAGCAGATCTGCAGCCCGACAGGGACTCCGGCCAGTTCGGCGATGACCGGAGCCGAGCCCGGCGCCACCAGGTCTGACTCCCGCTGCCCGAGCGCGTCGAACAGGTGCAGCTTCCGGTAGGAACTGACCAGCGAACCAGCACCGGAGAAGGCGACCGCCGTGTTGTAGACCCGGCCGTCCGGCGCAGGCTCGAAGACCCCTGCCACGGCGGCCACCCCTGTTGCGGCGCAGGCCCGCGCCAGCCCAGAGCAGAACGGCCCGTCCAGCCCCTCTGCGGCTGCCCGCAGGTCACTGCCGAACCGTATCATCGTGGCCTCGGGGAAGACCGCGAGCGCGGCCCCGCCGCGAGCGGCCTCATCCAGCGCCGCGCGTACCCGCGACAGATTGACCGAAGGATCCGGGCTCACCGGAATCTGGCACAACGCGATACGCATGCCGCCCACGATAATAGTCACCGGCTCGCCGCCGAAATGCCCGGCGTTTCCGTCGCCCTGACCACCCAGCATGCCGATCGCGCAATCGACTACAAATAGGTAAAGCTTGCCGAAGTAACCTGAGTTACCAGCGTGTTGCGGGGTTGTGCCGGTTGTGCAGCGCCTTGTGTCCTTGTGCCTCGGCCGGGATCAGGGGCATGGCCTCTCCGCCGCGGCGATGATCGTTTAAGTGTTCGCGGAAAGTGCTGCTATGACGCAATGCCGTTTAGCACATTGTGATCATGGTTCACTGACGACGCAGGAGCCGCGTACGTCACGATGAACCCTGCTCTGCACTCGGTCCGCCTCCGCGGGTCGGCCGATTGGAAATGCCTGACTGAACCACAGTCGGGCGGTGCGCGGCAGTCGAAGCTGAGCAGGTCCCGGGGAGCCTGGCCGCCAACGATAATGGCGTGGTGACACGTCCTCTGCTCAACCGCCGCCTGGACGGGCTCGGGAACTCGATCTTCGCGGAGATGTCCGCCCGCGCCGTGGCCACCGGAGCGGTGAACCTCGGCCAGGGGTTCCCCGACGTCGACGGGCCGCGCGAGATCGCGGCGAAAGCCGCGGCGGCCGTCCTCGGCGGCCAGGGCAACCAGTACCCGCCAGGCATCGGCATCCCGGAGCTGCGCGGCGCGGTAGCGCGGCATCAGCGGCGGTTCTACGGCCTCGGCTACGACCCCGACACCGAGGTCCTCATCACCGCCGGCGCGACCGAGGCCATCGCCGCCGCCCTGCTGGCCGTGCTCGAGCCCGGCGACGAGGTGATCGCGTTCGAGCCGTACTACGACTCGTACGTGGCGAACATCGTGATGGCGGGCGCCACCCGGGTCCCGCTCACCCTGAGAGCGCCTGATTTCCGCCCGGACCTGGACCGGCTCGCGGACGCGATCACGGAAAAGACCCGGCTGATCCTCGTCAACAGCCCGCATAACCCGACCGGCATGGTGCTGACCCGGCAGGAGGCGCAGGCGATCGCCGACCTCGCCATCGAGCGCGACCTGCTCGTGGTCACCGACGAGGTCTACGAGCATGTCATCTACGACCGCGAGCACATCCCGCTGGCCAGCCTCGACGGCATGCGCGAGCGCACGATCTCGGTCAGCAGCGCCGGAAAGGCGTTCAGCTTCACCGGCTGGAAGGTGGGCTGGGTCACCGGGACGCCCGAGATCGTCAGCGCCGTCCGCACGACCAAGCAGTTCCTCACGTTCGTGAGCAGCGGCCCGTTCCAGTACGCGGTCGCGGAGGCGCTCGACCTCCCCGACGGCTACTTCGAGTCCCTGGCCAGCGACCTGAAGAAGAAGCGCGACTTCCTCGCCGCGGGCCTCGCGGGCATCGGCTTCGAGGTGTACCAGCCTGACGGCACGTACTTCATCATGACCGACATCGGGCCGCTGGGGGAGCGGGACGGCATCGAGTTCTGCCTGAACCTGCCGGAACGGGCGGGCGTGGTCGCGATCCCGGCCGCGGTGTTCTACGACGACAAGGAGGCGGGCCGCACCCAGGTGCGGTTCGCGTTCTGCAAGCGCCCTGAGATACTGGAAGAAGCCCTCAGCCGGCTGGCAGTCCTGGCCAGGTAACGCCAAGGGAGGCATGCGATGGCAGGCATCACCCAGGCAGTAGCGGCCGACGCCGCGTTCGGCACCGATCTGTACCGGCAGCTGGCGCCGACAGGCAACGTGGTGTTCTCCCCGGCGAGCATCGCAGCGGCGCTGCGCATGGCGCTGGCCGGCGCCCGCGGCGACACCGCGGCCGAGCTCGCGGCGGCGCTGCACCTGCCCGGCCCGGAGGCCGCCGGGGACGGCCTCGCGCAGCTCGCCGGCATCCGCACGGGAGATGACCTCACGTTCCGGGCGCCGAACATCATGTGGCTGGAGTCAGCCGCTTCCGTTCGGGACGATTATCTGGCGAGGCTTTCCGGGACGGTCAGCGTGGAGCGGTGCGACTTCACGCGGGCGCCCGAGGCGGCACGGCAGACGATCAACGCCCGGATAGCGGAGGATACCGCGGGCAAGATCGCCGATCTCGTCCCGTCCGGCGTCATCGACACGTTCACCCGGCTGGTGCTGACCAACGCCGTGTACCTGAAGGCTCTGTGGACGCACCAGTTCCCCGCCAAGGACACAAAACAAAAACCCTTTTATCCCGAACGGGCTGAGCCGACTCCAGCGGACCTCATGCATCTTCAGGCGCGGCTGGCTTACCACCACGGGGACGGCTACCAGGCCGTGCTGCTGCCCTACCGCGGCGGCTCGCTCGCGATGGCCGTGGTGCTTCCCGACGGCCCGCTCAGCGAGTTCACCGGCCGCCTCGACGACGATGCCGGCGGCGTCGGCGGCATCCTGGCCGGGCTGCTGTCCGACGGCGCCGAACGCCAGGTCGATCTCAGCCTGCCCCGCTTCCGGATCAACGCCGGGTTCATGCTGGCCGACACGCTCCAGGCGCTCGGCGTGCGGACCGCCTTCACCGACGACGCCGACTTCAGCGGCATCTCGGACATGCGCCTGCACATCAGCGCCGTGGTCCACAAGGCGTACGTCGACGTGGGCGAGGAAGGCACCGAGGCGGCGGCCGCCACGGCGGTCGTCTTCGCCACGCTCGCACTGGTCAAGCGGCCCCAGCCAGACGTCACGCTGGTCTTCGACCGCCCGTTCCTGTTCGTGATCGCCGACACGGAGACGGGCCTGCCCCTGTTCCTCGGCCAGCTCACCCGCCCATCCCGCTGACCCTGCTTGCCCCGCCGCCCACCGCCCGCCTGGACCTGGAACGTGCCGATTGCGCAATCGACCCGGTCTAGGCAACACACCGGAACAACCTGAGTTTGCGGCGTGTCGCGCGAGGCTGCCCGCTCCACCCCCTTATCTCCCGTTACGGGAAGTCCCCGCTCCCCGCGCCATGCCCCCGCGGCACGCTCAGCAGACGGCACGCGCGTGCCATGAACGGTCCTCCGGGCAGGCTCACGCATCATGGCGGATCGAAAGGCACCCTCTGGTGTGCCTTTCGATCCACCATGATGGCGGACCGACAGCCACTGCCCGGTTTGCCCCCGGTGTCTCCTGGCGGGCGCTGCGCCGCGCGCGGGGAACTGGCCGGCGGTGCCGCGCCCCGCGCGCGAAAGCCGCATCCCGGACATGGCTGGCCGCGAAGGGCGAGTAAAGCACATCACGGCCCGGGGACACGCCGAACAATCACCTTGTTCCGGAACGTTGCCCTTCCGGGCCCGATTGCGCAATCGGCCCGCTCTCGGACCGGCGGCTGCCGCCCGGTTTACCCCTTTTGTTCACCGGTGAGGCGCTGTGCCGGGTGCGAGGAAACGCTTCCTAGCGTGGTCGATTGCGCAATCGGCGCGCTGGCTCCGCGGAAAGCTCTGGGCTGAGTACGTGGCCGCGGTCAACGCCGCGCTGGTGCCCGACATGCGCGCGGGGCAGGTGCTACTCTCCGCGTTCACCAAGCATGTCGGGGCTTTTCACGCGGGCCTGGCCACGCCGAAGGGGTGGCGCGCCTTCGTCAAGATGTGCCGCAGCGAGATATCGTTCGCTGAACTCGTCAGCCGCCGGCCGGTCCGGATGGCCATGTCCCTGCTGAACAGGATGTGACGTGATGGACGTTGAGCTGAGGAAGGCGGCGGCGGCCGCAACCGGGTTCATGCCCGAACCGGAGGGGCTGGCGCTCTGCGAGACGGCCGATGCCTACGCGGGTGTCGGCCCGGTGCTCGAGGTCGGCAGCTACTGCGGGAAGTCGGCGATCTACCTGGCCGCCGGGGTCCGCGGCGCGCGGGCGCGCGGGGTGCGGCAGCAGGTCGTGACCGTGGACCACCACCGGGGATCGGAAGAGCACCAGCCCGGCTGGGAGTACCACGACCCCGGCCTGGTGGACCCGGCGGCGGGCAAGATCGACACGCTGCCCCGGCTGCGGGCGACGCTGGCCGCCGCAGGCGTGGAGGACGACGTGATCGCGATCGTCGGCCGGTCCGCCGACGTGGCTCGGCTGTGGCGTACGCCGCTCGGCGTGGTCTTCATCGACGGCGGGCATACTGACGCCGCCGCCCAGCGCGACTATGCGGGCTGGGCGCCCTGGATAGCGCCCGGCGGCGCGCTGGCCATCCACGACGTCTTCCCGGACCCCGCCGACGGCGGCCAGGCGCCGTTCCGCATCTACCAGCGGGCGCTGGCCTCCGGCGCGTTCACCGAGGTCCGCCACACGGGATCGCTGCGCGTCCTGGAGCGCACCGGCGACGGCATCGGCTGATCTGTCGATTCCGGGCCGGCCTGTACGTCGAACAGTAGATGAGTAGATGAAGGGAGACGAACGTGCGTTACCTGTGCCTGCTCGTTGGCGAGCCCGGCACCGAGGGCCCAGCCCCCGGAACACCCGAGTTCGCCCGGATGCTGTCCGACTACCAGTCAGCCACAAAGGCGATGGCCGAGGCCGGCGTCCTGGTGGACAGCGGACCGCTGCAACCACCGTCGACGGCCGCGACGATCCGGGTCAGGAACGGCGAGACGCTGGTGACCGACGGTCCGTTCGCGGAGATCAAGGAACAGATCGGCGGGTACTACGTCCTCGACTGCGCCGACGCCGGCGATGCGGCCCGATGGGCCGCCACGATCCCGGCCGCCCGCTACGGCGCGATCGAGATACGCCCGCTCATGGTGATGCCCGGCGCCCACTAGTTCAGAGAAACGCGGGCTCGCAGCCGCAGGCTTCAGGGTCCGCGGGCGGCCTCGCGTTCGACCGGGTTGGGGATGTCGCGGAAGATCGGCGCGCCCGGGCTGAAGCCGGTGAGGGCGTCGGCGGCGAGCACCACGGCGGCGGCCGTCCAGCTGCTGCGCTCGGCGGGAAAGTGCGCTTGGTCGGCGAACTGCCAGCCGGTCCAGTAGGAACCGTCGTCGTGGCGCTGCCGCCTGACCGCCGCGAACAGCTCGGCCGCCTGTTCCCGCAGCCCGCAGGCGTCCAGGGCCAGCACGAGCTCACACGTTTCGGCGACCGTCACCCAGGACTGGTCGCTGACGCAGCGGACGCCCAGGCCGGGCACCACGAACGTGTCCCAGCCGTCGGCGAGCCTGTCGGCGGCGGCCGCCCCGCGGACCGCGCCGGACAGGACCGGGTAGTACCAGTCCATCGCGAAGCGGCTCTTGTCCGCGAACGCCTCAGGGTGACACGCGAGCACATGACCCAGCTGGGCGGCCGACAGCTCCCAGTCCGGCTGCGGCTCGTCGACCAGCTCGGCGAGGGCGATGGCGCAGCACAGGCCGTGCAGGATGCTCGCGCACCCGGACAGCAGCGCGAACGTGCCGGGGCGGCCCGCGGCGTCCCGCTCCCAGGCCACCTCGCCGCGCGGTACCTGCAGGTCGAGTACCCAGCCGGTCGCGTCGCGGACCATGGGCCACATCCGCGCGGCGAAGCCGCGGTCGCCGCTGACCAGGAACTCGTGCCAGACGCCGACCGCGACGTAGGCGGCGTGATGGCTTTCCGCGGCGTGATCGGTGACCTCGCCGCCGACGGTCGTCCGCGGCCACGAGCCGTCCGCGCGCTGGGTGTCGCGCAGCCACTGGTAGGCGCTCCTGGCCGGCCCGGTCAGCCCGCAGGCGCTCAGCGCCATCGCGCATTCCACGTGATCCCAGGGGTCAATGTGCCCGTCCGGCCAGCCGATCGCGCCGTCGGGCAGCTGAGCGGCCGCGATCGAGCGGGCGGTGCGCACCACATCGGCCGGCGGAGCCGGCCGCGGAGGCTCAGTGTCCCGCATGAGGCACCACGGGCCCGTTCGGGATAATCGGTTTTCTCGCGTAGATCACGAGGCTCTTGCCTATCAGCGGATTGAGCGCCGCCTCGGATAGGCGGGTCAGCGCGGGGCGTCGCATGATGTCCCAGACCAGCAGCCGGTGGTAGCCGCGCACGGCGGGATGGGCGTCGTCGTGCACCCCGACGGCGCACTTCAGCCACCAGTAAGGGGAGTGCAGGCCGTGCGCGTGGTGGCTGCCGGTCGCTTCGAGGCCGGCTCTCGCGAGCTTGGCGGTGAGCTCGCCACGGGTGAAGATGCGCACGTGGCCGCCTGGCACTTCGTGGTACTCGCGAGACAGCGCCCAGCACACCCGCTCCGGCAGCCAGGCGGGCACGGTCACCGCGACCGTCCCGCCGGGCCGCAGCACCCGGGCGATCTCGGTCAGCACCCGCCAGTCGTCCGGCACGTGCTCGAGGATCTCGGCGGCGATGACCCGGTCGAAAGCCCCATCGGGGAACGGCAGGTTCGTCGCGTCCGTGGTGAGCGCCGCGGCCGCCGCCGGAGGGCCCGCCTCGCCTTCGGCGCGCATGGCCGCGAACATGTCGCTGACCGGTGCGAGCTCACCGATGTCGAGGTCGGCGGCGACGACGCGCCCGCCGCGGCGGTATACCTCGAACGCGTGGCGTCCCGCGCCGCAGCCGACGTCAAGGACGCGGTCGCGCGGCGCTACCGGGAACTTGCTGAAATCGACCGTCAGCACGCGAGCTCTCCGTTTATCGCCTTGCCGTAGAGCGCGACGGTGGCCGCGGCGACCGCGGGCCAGGCGAACCGCTCGCCGACCCGGGTGAGGCCCTGCCGCGAAAGGCGCGCTCGTCCGGCGTGATCGTCATGCAGTGTGCGGAGGGCGGCCGCGAGTTCTTCGGGATCGCCGGGGTTCACGAGCAGGGCCGCGTCGCCGGTGACCTCGGGCAGCGCGC
Organism: uncultured Actinomycetota bacterium; assembly: GCA_963771985.1. Classification (GTDB taxonomy): domain Bacteria; phylum Actinomycetota; class Actinomycetes; order Streptosporangiales; family Streptosporangiaceae; genus Trebonia. The sequence goes on from CAVYVO010000022.1 coordinate 108,543, forward strand.
CGGCCCGGCTGGCGATCAGCGGGGTACCTGACGCCATGTGCTCCACCGCGGGCAGCGAGAACCCCTCGTACAAGGAGGGGACCACCGCGATCTCGGCGGAGGCGAGCAGCCTGGCGTACTCCTCGTCGGGCAGGCCGCTGGCGAAGGTAACCCGGTCGCCCAGGGAGAGCTGCGCGGCCAGCTTGCGGGTCGCCGCCGCGGGCGTGCCGACGACGATGAGGTGGACGCTTCGTTCGGTCACCAGCTTCGCGACCGCCCGCAGCAGGGTGGCCAGCCCCTTGAGCGGTGAGTCCGCGCTGGTGACGGCCACGATCCTGCCGCGGACCCGGGCCCGCTCCTCGTCCGGGCCGAAGAGGCGGGTATCGACTCCCAGCGGGATGATGTGCACGCTGGCCGGGTGCACGCGGAAGTCGCGGCATATGTCGTTCTTCGATGACTCTGAAACGGTGATCAGCGGACCCGCGCGGCGCGCCACCCGGCCCTGCATCCGCGTGAAGCCGTACCAGCGGCTCTTGTTCAGCCGCTCCAGCCAGCCCCGGTCCGCGAGGTCGAGGCGCCTGTCCACGGTGATGGGGTGGTGGATGCTCGTCACCAGCGGCAGGCCGAGCCCGGGCACGCCCAGCATGCCGTAGCCGAGGCCCTGGTTGTCGTGCACCACGTCGAACTCGCCGGGGCGGGAGCGGAGCGCCCGCAGCGCCCGGATGCTGAACGTCAGCGGCTCGGGAAACGCGCCGCCCCACATCATCACCGTTTCGAGGACGTCGGCCCAGTCCCGGATCTCACCAGGCCGGGGCGTATGGAACGGGTCGTCGTCCCGGTACAGGTCCAGGCTCGGCACCCGGCGCAGCACCGGGCCCTCGTCCAGTTCCGGGTACGGCTGACCGGAGAACACTTCGACGTGATGCCCGGCCGCGGCGAGCTCCCTGCTTAGGTGGCGTACGTACACGCCCTGACCGCCGGAGTGCGGCTTGCTGCGGTAAGACAGCAGGGCGATTCGCAGCGGACGTTTCACTGAGGCCACGGAGCACCTTACCAAAGGCCAAGTTCGGGTTGACACGCGTAGTTGACATGCTGGTCGATTCGATAAATCGAACGCGCCGCTGTCAACAACGAGGGAGATTTGGCTGACGGACTTACCGAGCTTGGCCGTTGCGGAAGGGCACCGGAATGGCTAGCGCACGCAAACGGGGAAAAGCGCTGGCGAACCCGCCATAGCCCGTCGAGGTCCACGCCACGTCGAAGCGGGGAAGGCCGACGATCGCCGGGTACGGCCCGGTAGCCATCGCGGAGGCGAAGCTCGAAGCGACCTCGCGGGAAACGTATTCGCATCTTGTAAAGCATGTTACTCGCGAGTTTGGAAGTGTTGCACTTACTGATTTGACACCAGCAGCCGTGAGGGAGTGAAAGCGGTCAGCCGACCCGCTTGCGCATCTCTGCGACCACGCTCATGAGCGCGTCCCACGGGAACAGGCCACGGCTGGCTTCGCCCATATTCGGTGTCGGCAGCGGGTACACCCCGGGGTCAAAGAGCACCCGGACGCCGTAGTCACGCAGAAACGCCACGCTTCGCGTGAACGCCGGGTGCTTCGCCAGCGTGACGTTCGGGTTGGGGACAGCGGCGATCGGCGCGCCGCTGCACAGCGCTTCATTGAGCAGGCCGAGCGCCAGCGTGTCGCTGATGCCCGCGGCCCACTTGTTGGCGGTGTTGAACATGCACGGGAGATGAGACGGCCATCCCGTAAACTGGACACGTTCTCCTGTGATCAGCGCCCCGGGGGGTCTCCTATCCCCGGGGGCGCTGGCGTTTCTACAGGCTGCCGTGCAGGACAGTGGCGTTGACGAACGTGCCTTGCCCGATCCCACGGTGGTCTGCATGGTGATGGTGCCGTCCGTGTCGGCCAGGGCGTGCGCGGTCCGGGGGTCGTCATACCGGTTGAACTCGACGTTGACCCGAGGCAGTCCCGGTGTGTTCAGGTCCCCGATCAGCGGACCCGGCTCCTGGAGGGTTCGGGCACTACGCCGGCCCGGACCTGCTGGCCGGCGGGATTTCTTCTCGGATAGCGAGACGGAGTCCGCATTGTGAGACAATCCCGGCCGTTCGCGTGGAATCCTTCCCCGTGGAGCCTCTGTTGACCGGACGAACAGAGACACTGTCGAATCACGTCTCTGACCTGGTGGGATGCCGGTAACGACAACAAGGCAAAGGGTAAGTTCTCGCGTCGCGGTCCGCCGCGCCGTAGCCTTCGCCCATGGTCATCGTGCGGCGGTACGCGGTCGCGTGGGCCTACCTGGGGTGCTTCGTGGCCGTCCAGGTCAGCTATGCGCTGCTCAGCCCGCGCGCCCAGATCTCGTTCCTGGCGTGGGCGTCCACCAGCGTGGCCAATCTCGAGCGCGATCCGGTCGGCTGCCTGGTGGTCTCGGCGTTCGTCACCGGCGGCGGCGCCTGGGAGCTAGCCGTATGGGTGCCGGTGATCGCGCTCGCGATGTTCGGCGCGAGCCGGGCGGTAGGCAACTGGCGGCTCGCTGCGGCGTGCGCGGCCGGGCACGTCGTGGGGACGCTGGTCAGCGAGGGCATCGTCGCCTGGCGGGTGGCGTCCGGCGCGCTGCCAGGCAGCTACCGGCACCTCATCGACGTGGGGCCGTCGTACGTCGTGGTGTCAGCCCTGGTGGTCGCCTTGCTGTGCGCGCCAGCGGCGTGGCGTGCCGCGGCGGCGATCGACCTGCTGTTCCTGGTGTTCGTCGCCCGGATCTTCGCGGGACTGCCCGAGCTGGACGTCGCCGCCGTCGGCCACCTCACCGCCCTGCTGACGGCGGCGGCTGTGACGCCGTTCCTGCGGCCGCGCCGCGTGCCGTTTACGCGCCGGTGGCCAGGCCGCCCACGCCGAGCCCGATCAGGTACGTGAGGCCGGCGGCGACGGCGCCGAGGACCAGCTGGCGGACCGCGCCGCGCCAGAACGACCTGTTGGTCAGCCGTGCCACGAGGCCCCCGCCGATGACGGCGGCGAGCGCCGACAAGCCGAGCGCCACGCCCATCGCGTCGAAGCCGAGCAGGTACGGCAGCAGCGGCACGACCGCCCCGACGGCGAAGGAAGCGAGCGACGCGGCGGCGGCCACCACCGGGGACGGCAGCTCAGCCGGGTTCACGCCCAGTTCCTCGAGGGCGTGGACGGCGAGCGCCTTCTCCGGGTGCGCGGAGATCTCCGCGGCGGCTCGCCTCGCGGTGGCCGCGCTGACGCCGCGACGGCGCAGCATGCCCGCCAGCTCGGCCTGCTCGGCGACCGCGTTGTGCTTGAGCTCGTGCCGCTCTTTGTCCACCTCGGCGAGGATCAGCTCGTTCTGCGAGGAAACGGAGACGAACTCGCCCGCGGCCATCGAGAACGCGCCCGCCGCCAGGCCAGCCAGCCCGGTCAGCACGATCGCGTGCCGCGAGCCGCCGCCGCCCCCGACGCCGGCGATCAGGGACACGTTGGTCACCAGCCCGTCCATCGCCCCGAACACAGCGGGGCGCAGCCAGCCGCCGGACACGTCGCGGTGCTCGTGGCTGGGGAGATGCCCGTCGCGCTGGGAAGTTGTCACCAGGCAATTTTAAGAGGACGGGCGGGTCTGCCGCGGCTGCGCGGGCTACGCGAAGATATGCGTGTGACAGTAGTCAGGACTCGCCGGTGGCACGCCGAGCGTGCCTGGCTGGCGCGGAGCGCGTCGCCGGGCGGACTGGCGCGGGACGTGCTTATCGAGGCGCGCGGCGAGCGGTTCACCGCGGTTATCCCCGGGACGCCCGCCGCGCAGGCGCCGCCGGGCACGGTCCGGCTGCCCGGCCTCACGCTGCCCGGCATGGCGAACGCCCACTCGCACGCGTTCCACCGCGCGCTGCGCGGTTCGGGTGCCGGCGACACGTTCTGGACCTGGCGGGACCGCATGTACGCCGTCGCGGAGCGGCTGGACCCGGACCGCTACTACGCGCTCGCCCGTGCCGTGTACGCCGAGATGGCGCTGGCCGGGATCACGTGCGTGGGCGAGTTTCACTATCTGCATCACGGTCCGGGCGGATTGAGGTATTCCGATCCGAACGAAATCGGCCGGCTCCTCATCGCCGCCGCCGCTGCCGCGGGGCTGCGGATCACCCTGCTGGATACGTGCTACCTCGCCGGCGGGTTCGAGCCCGGCGGCGCCGCCCGGCCGCTGACCGGGGTGCAGCTGCGGTTCGGTGACGGTTCGGCGGCGGCCTGGGCGCAGCGGGTCGACGGGTTCAGCTGCGACCCCCACGGCATGCTGGCCGGGCACGCGCGGATCGGCGCCGCGATCCATTCGGTCCGCGCGGTGCACCCGGCCGAGGTACCCGAGGTCATGACCTGGTCGCACCACCACGGCGGCGCGCCCGTGCACGCGCACCTGTCCGAGCAGCCCCTGGAAAACGCCGAATGCCGCGCCGCCTTCGGCGCGACGCCCGCCGAGGTGCTGTACGACGCGGGCGCGCTCGGCCCGCGTTCTACGATGGTGCACGCCACGCACCTGACGACCCGCGACATCGACCTGGTCGGCGGGTCGCATACGGCGGTGTGCATGTGCCCGGTCACGGAGGCCGACCTGGCCGACGGCGTCGGGCCCGCTCCGGCGCTCGCCGCCGCCGGCTCCCCGCTGACGCTGGGCAGCGACGGGCACAGCGTCATCGACCTGCTGGAAGAGGCACGCTGGATGGAACTGTCGCAGCGCCTGGTGACCAGGCGGCGGGGGCACTTCACCGCCGAGGCGCTGGCCGTCGCCGCTACCGTCAGCGGGCATGCCTGCCTGGGCTGGCCGGACGCCGGCGAGATCGTGCCCGGCGCGTACGCCGACCTCGTGACGGTCTCGCTGGACGGACCGCGGCTGTCCGGAGCCACCGGGACGGCGGCGGACCCGCTGGCGGCGCTGTTCGCCGCCGGGACCGCGGCCGACATCCGGCACGTGGTGGCCTCGGGGGCCGATATCGTCCGCGACGGGCACCACCTGCTTGTGGCAGACGTGCCCGGTGAACTCGCCGCCGCCATCGGCGCGGTGCTCTACTGAAGGGCCGCCGATGGCCGCGAGCCTGCTGATTACCAGGATCGGCGAGCTGGTGACGAACGCGCCCCGCGAGGCCGGCCTGTTCGCCGCGATCAACGACGCGGCCCTGGTCATCGAGGGAGACCGGGTCGCCTGGACGGGGCCGTCCGCGCGGGCGCCCGCCGCTGACGCAGTGGTGGACGCGGCCGGGCGCGCGGTCCTGCCGGGGTTCGTCGACTCGCACGCGCACCTGGTGTTCGCGGGCGAGCGGAGCGCCGAGTTCGCGGCCAGGATGTCGGGGCAGCCGTATCAGGCCGGCGGCATCCGGTCCACCGTCGCCGCGACGCGCGCCGCCAGCGACGCCGAACTGCGCGCCGGCCTGCGCTGGCTCGCGCGGGAGATGCTCCGGCAGGGGACCACCACGTTCGAGTGCAAGTCCGGCTACGGGCTCACGGTCGCCGACGAGGCGCGGTCGGTCGCGCTCGCCGCCGAGGTCACGCCGGAGGTGACCTACCTTGGCGCCCACGTCGTGCCCGCCGAGTTCTCCGGCGACCCCGCCGGGTACGTGCACCTGGTGTGCGGGCCGATGCTCGACGCCTGCGCGCCGCGCTCCCGGTGGGTGGACGTGTTCTGCGAGCGCGGCGCGTTCGGCGCGGACGAGGCCCGCGCGGTCCTGACGGCCGGGCGCGCCCGCGGCCTGCTGCCCCGGATTCACGCCGGGCAGCTGGGCCCGGGGCCGGGCGTGCGGCTCGCGGTCGAGCTGGACGCCGCGTCGGCCGACCACTGCACGTTCCTGAGCGCCGCCGATGTGGACGCGCTGGCCTCTTCGGCCACCGTCGCGACGCTGCTGCCGGGAGCGGAGTTCGGCACCAGGCAGCCGTACCCGGACGCGCGCCGGCTGCTCGAACGCCGGGGCCGTAGTCGCGCTGGCCACGGACTGCAACCCGGGGTCTTCGTACACCTCGAGCATGCCGTTCTGCGTCGCCCTCGCGGTCCGCGACATGCGGATGACGACCGGGGAGGCGGTCTGGGCCGCCACCGCGGGCGGCGCCCGCGCGCTGCGCCGCGCCGATGTCGGCTACCTGGCGTCCGGCGCGCGGGCCGACCTGATCATGCTGGATGCCCCGTCGCACGCGTACCTCGCCTACCGGCCGGGTGTCCCCCTGGTCCGCGCCGTCTGGCAATCCGGCCGTCGCGCCGACGCGGGCTAGCCGGGCTAGCCCGGCTAGCCCGCGACGCGGGGGTGGTCGCGCCAGGCGGGCATGGTGGCCATGTACTCGAGCGTCTGGCGCTCGAGCTCTTCGCGCGCGGCGTCCGGGTTGCGCCGGGCCTGCCACGCGACCATCCGCTCGAACCGCTGGTCGAACGACTGGAGCTGGCCGGTCTCGTCGGTGCAGTAGCCGCAGTACCGGCCGGTCTCGATCGGCATGCCGCAGCTTTCACAGCTCATGGTTGTTTCCTCCGTCAGTTAGGTGCACGAGGGCACCGAGGCCGTTGATGAGCGCGTCCGCCTGGTCAGGCGGCATCCGGGCGAAAGCGTCCGCGAGCAGGTCAAGGCCGAGCACCTCGCGGTCCCTGCGCAGCGCGCCGTGTCCCGCGGAGGTGAGCCAGATCAGCGTGCGCCGCCGGTCGGCCGGGTCGCTCTCGCGCTCGAGCAGCCCCTGGTCCGTCAGATGGCTGACGATCTCGCTGACGACCGACTGCGCCCGGCTAAGGTGCCCGGCCGCCTCGCCGACGGTCAGCGGCCCGGCCATCGCCAGGTGCTCCAGCACGGCACGGGAGGCACCCGGCAACTGGTTCCGGGGCCCATCACGCCGGTGGAACGTCAGGTAGACCGCCCGGAACAGCACGGCGAACCGCTCGGCCCGCTCCCGCTCGTCACTCACGGGACAAGGCTTCCGCCTGGGGTTTCCATCGTCAATCCCGATGGATCACGTGGCGGGTCGCCCGGAAACGCGACCGCCCCGCCCGGAACGTTCCGGGCGGGGCTGGTGCGGGTTGCGGTCAGCCGTTGTGGTGCAGCGGCGTGGCCAGCATGCCGTCGGTGTTGCCGGCCGCGTCGACGTAGAAGCCGACCAGGTCGCCGGCGTTGTTGACGCCGTTGATCGTGGTGGTGCCCATGCCGTGCGGGTCGTCGATGGAGACGAAGCCGCCGCCCGGGGTCCAGGTGAAGCCGTGCATCACCGCGTCGCTGCCGGTGCCGACGGTGTAGGTGCCGACGACCTCATCGCGGTCGTTGACGCCCAGCGCCGTGGTTGCGGAGGCGCCCGGGACGGCCAGGTCGGTGAACTTGCCGTGGTACTTGAGGAACCCGTCGGTGGTGCCGGTGGCGGGGTTGGTGTAGAAGCCGGCGATGTCGCCGCCCGAGTTGATCGCGGCGGCGGTCAGGCTGGCGCCCGGCGCGCCCGGGTCGGTGACGACGGTGAAGCGCTTGGTGTTGATGTTGAACTTGTAGCCGTGGTTGTTGCCGTTCGCGTCGGTCCAGAAGCCGACGGCGACGTCGCTGTTGTTGACGCCCAGCAGCTGGTCGACCGGCGGGCTGGCCGGGGTGCCCGTCGGGAAGTCGGCGTTGTGGAACTTGCCGTTCTTCTCGTAGAACCCGGAGTTGTCGTTGACCATGTTCGCGTTGTTCATGCTCGACCAGAAGCCGACCGTGACGCCCTTGTCGTTCAGCCCGGTGACCTGGGTCTGCACCGAGCCGGGGAAGTTCTCGTTCCGGTAGCTGGCCTGGCTGTAGGGCGGGTACAGCTGGTAGCCCTTGTTCGGGTGGCCCTGGGCGCCGGAGCCGAAGTAGCCGGCGATCACGCCGTGGTTGTTGATGCCCAGCAGCTGGTTGAACGTCACATCGTTAGCGTTGTCCAGCGTCTCGAAACGGTAGCCCGTCTGGTGCATGGCCGGCTGGGCCGGCGCCGCCTGCGCCACGGCCGCCCCCGCGGTCGCCATGGTGACGCCAGCCACGGCAAGAGCCCCCACTGCCGCCGCCGCAGTGATCCGCCGCCGCTTGCTGAAGTTCCTCATTGGAGTGTCCTCTCCTTGTGTCCCCGTACGGCGTTGCCCCGTACGACCTAGCGAACGGCCGCCCGCCACCAGGCGGTTCAGTGCACAGGGGGATTGACAAGGGGACGCTCTGGGGGAACGTTTCCGCGGGAAACGCCGCCGCCCCTGCCCGGGAGGTCCCGGACAGGGGCGGCTGTGGCGTCGGCCCGCGAAGGGGTCAGATGCCGGCGCAGGACGGCCGTTAGCCGTTGTGGTGCAGCGGCGTGGCCAGCATGCCGTCGGTGTTGCCGGCCGCGTCGACGTAGAAGCCGACCAGGTCGTCGGCGTTGTTGACGCCGTTGATCGTGGTGGTGCCCATGCCGTGCGGGTCGTCGATGGAGACGAAGCCGCCGCCCGGGGTCCAGGTGAAGCCGTGCATCACCGCGTCGCTGCCGGTGCCGACGGTGTAGGTGCCGACGACCTCATCGCGGTCGTTGACGCCCAGCGCCGTGGTTGCGGAGGCGCCCGGGACGGCCAGGTCGGTGAACTTGCCGTGGTACTTGAGGAACCCGTCGGTGGTGCCGGTGGCGGGGTTGGTGTAGAAGCCGGCGATGTCGCCGCCCGAGTTGATCGCGGCGGCGGTCAGGCTGGCGCCCGGCGCGCCCGGGTCGGTGACGACGGTGAAGCGCTTGGTGTTGATGTTGAACTTGTAGCCGTGGTTGTTGCCGTTCGCGTCGGTCCAGAAGCCGACGGCGACGTCGCTGTTGTTGACGCCCAGCAGCTGGTCGACCGGCGGGCTGGCCGGGGTGCCCGTCGGGAAGTCGGCGTTGTGGAACTTGCCGTTCTTCTCGTAGAACCCGGAGTTGTCGTTGACCATGTTCGCGTTGTTCATGCTCGACCAGAAGCCGACCGTGACGCCCTTGTCGTTCAGCCCGGTGACCTGGGTCTGCACCGAGCCGGGGAAGTTCTCGTTCCGGTAGCTGGCCTGGCTGTAGGGCGGGTACAGCTGGTAGCCCTTGTTCGGGTGGCCCTGGGCGCCGGAGCCGAAGTAGCCGGCGATCACGCCCTGGTTGTTGATGCCCAGCAGCTGGTTGAACGTCACATCGTTAGCGTTGTCCAGCGTCTCGAAACGGTAGCCCGTCGCGCTGCCGGTAGGCGGGACGGGCATGGTCGGCGTCACGGTCGGGGTGGCCGTCGGCGTCGGCGTGGCCGTCGACGTCGCCGTCACGGTCGGCGTGGGAATAGGCGTCTCCGTCACGGTCGGGGTCGCCGTCACGGTCGGCGCGGCGGCCTTGACGAAGGCGGCGGGCGCGGCGCTGGCCGATGCCGCGAGCGCGCTGCCAGTCACCGCAAATCCCCCGACCGCCACCGCGGCGGCGGTGATCCGAAGCCGCTTACGGTTCACATTGCTCATTGGACTGTCCTCTCCTTGGTGTCCCCCGGGACTGCGTCGCCCCGTACGTCCCGGCGAACGGCACCCGTGGCCGTGCGGTTCAGAACCGCCTTCAGCACTGGGGGATTGACAGGGGGACCTGCTGGGGAGGCGCCTACAGCACGGGGTAGCGGCCGCGGAAGCGGATCAGCGGCTCGCCGGCCTCGGCCACGTACGGCACGTCCATGACCGAAGAGATCACCAGCAGGTGGTCGCCCGCCGGGACGCGGCGCGCCACCGAGCACTCGAGGGCGGCGAGCCCGTCCGAAGGGATCAGCGCCCCCGACAGCGAACCGCGCTCATGCGGAATGTCGTCGAGCAGCAGGCGCGCGCTGGGCCGTCCCGCGGCGGCGAAGCGCCCGGCCAGCATCTTCTGCGAAGCGGCCAGCAGCGTGACCGCGAACCGCTGCGCGGGCAGCGACGGCCTGCTCAGCACCTCGGCCGGATACGAGTCCGCGATCAGCGACACCAGCACGAGCGGCGGGTCCAGCGAGACGGGGCAGAAGGCGCTGACCGTGGTCCCCACGTCGTCGCGGTCATCGGCGATCGTGACCAGGGTGATGCCCGCCGCCCACGCCGAAAGCGCTTCCGCAAGATGGTCGCCGAACGGAGTCACCGGCTTCCGTTCGGTATCAGCTGATGCGCCATGCGCCCGGAAGCATCAGCGGTCCGTACGGCGGCAAGCCGGCGGCGGCCGCGATCTGCCAGGCCGGACCCCAGCCGTCGGCGAACAGCGCGGCTATGTCGAAACGGGCGGCGGCGGGCCGGGCCTCGCTCGACTCGGCGGGGCGGAGCTGGTCTAGCGGGCCGAGCCGCGGGTAGACCCGCACCGGCGCGTCGCCCGGCAGGCCGGCGCGCTTGCGGGCGATGGCTATCGCGTCGGACATGCCGCCCGATTCGTCAGCCAGCCCGTTGGTCACCGCGTCGGCGCCGGTCCAGACCCGGCCGCGGGCAAGCTCATGGACGCGCTCGGCGGTCATCCGGCGCCCGGACGCGACCTTTTCCGTGAAGTCCGCGTACATCGCGTCCAGCCAGACGTTGATCCGCTCCCACTCCTCGTCGGTGAAGGGGCGCGACGAGGAGAACATCGTCGCGTTCGCGCCTTCCGCGACCGTATCCGTGTGCACCCCCGCCCGCCCGAACATATCGCGCAGCACCGGTTTGCCCAGGATGACTCCGATCGAGCCGGTGATCGTCCCGGGCTGGGTCACGATCACGTCGGCCGGGGCCGAGATGAAGTAGCCGCCGGACGCCGCCACATCGCCCATCGACACCACGACCGGCTTGCCGGCCGCGCGAACCCGGACCACCTCGCGCCAGATCACGTCCGACGCCGTGTACGAGCCGCCCGGGCTGTTCACCCGCAGCACCACCGCGCGGGCGCGCTCCTCGCCCGCCGCGGCGCGCAGCGCGCCGGCCACCGTGTCCGAGCCCATGCCCCCGCCACCGCCCGGCCCGCGGCCGCTGCGCCCGTGCCTGATCGCGCCGTGCGCGTAGATCACCGCGACGAAGCGCTCGCGCGGCTTGCTCTGCAGCCGGCGCGGCAGGTCGGTCAGCGCGTGCGTGCGCTGGTACCGCTGCAGGTACAGCAGCGTGGCGTCGGGCCCGGCTTCCTTGCGCAGCTGGTCATACACCTCGTCCCGGTAGGCCAGCCCGTCGACCAGGCCCTCTTCCAGGGCCTGCTGGGCGAGGAACGGGCCGCGCTCGAGCAGTGCCCTGGCCTCCTCAGGGGTCTTGTTCCTGCCCGCGGCGATCGCCGCGGCGAGCTGCTGGGTGACGGACTCGGTAAGCCGCGCGGCAGCCTCCCGCGCCGGGCCGGTGAACCCGGTCTCGGTCAGCTGGTCGGCGGCCGACTTGTACTCATACCGCTTGGCGCTCTGGAAGCTGATGCCGAGCTTTTCCAGCGCGTCGTGCAGGAAGACCTGCTCGACCGCCACGCCGGTCAGGCCGAGCGACCCCGACGGCTGCAGGTATATCCGGTCGAACCCGGTGGCCAGGTAGTACGGCAGGTTTCCGTGCACGAAGTCGCCGAACGTCTCGGCCCACGCCACCGTCAGCTTCCCGGACTGCCGGAAGTCCTGGACGGCTTCCCGGAGCTCCTGGAGCTTCGCCAGCCCGATCCGGCTGCCGCCCACCTTGACCACCAGCGCCCTGACCCGCTGGTCGGTGCCGGCCCGCTTCAGGCCCTCGAGCAGGTCAGGCAGCCGCGTCCGGCGGATCGTGAGCAGCGCGGACAGCGGGTCCTGCGGCGGCCCTTCGGCGATGCCTTCGGTAAGGTCGAGCTCTAGAATCAGCGGGCCGGTCCGGCGCTGCCGCAGCTTGGTGATCTGGGCGGCCAGCTTCGCGTCTGCCATGCGGTCAGCTTACGCGCCGCCCATCACCGCCCTTACTATTCCGAACGGTCGGGGGTGACTGTCATCGCTCAGCTCGCGTCCACGGTCGTGGTCGACGTGGCCAACGTGATGGGTGCCCGGGCCGATGGCTGGTGGCGGGACCGGGCCGGCGCCGCGCTGCGGCTGTGCCGCGACGTCGCGGAACTGGCCGCACGGGGGGTGCCCGCGGACCGGATGCCGGCCGGGCTGCCGGCCCCGGCTAGCTGGGTGGTCGTTCTCGAGGGGCGATCGCGGGAGGCCGCCGCGCTGCTCGACGGCGTTCCGCCGTCGGTGCGGGTGGTGTCCGCGCCGGGATCGGGGGACGACGCGATCGTCGCGGCGGCCTCGGCGGCCTCCGCGGTCTCGGCCGCCTCCGCCTCAGGCGGCGGCGGGTGCCTGGTGGTCACGGCGGACCGGGAGCTGCGGCGGCGTTGCGCGGAGGCCGGCGCCGTAGCCGTAGGGCCTGGATGGCTCCTCGGCTTGTTTCGAGTAACATAAAACATATTCCCCGCCCATGCATCGCATGATGTGCAAGTCCTGTTCGTCACCGACCGGAACCGGATGCAGATGTATGTGATCTTCGTTGTCGTCGTCCTCGTCATCGCTGGCCTGCTCTTCCTGCTCGACCGCGCGCTCAAGGCGGTCCAGGTGGGCCGCAGACGGCGCGCCGCGGGTGCCCGGCTGGCCGCCGCGGCCGCGCACGCCGAGCAGGAGGACAAGCGGCGAAGAGCGGCCGCCGACGCGAGCGGCGCGCTGACCTCGGTGCTCCCGGCGATCCAGGAGCCAGAACGAGGCCCGCGACGCGTCGCGTAGTCGTCCTGTCGGATACGCACGCCCCGCGGCGCTGGAAGTCCTGCCCGTCCGCGGTCGCGGCCTGGCTGCGCGGCGCGGACCTGATCCTGCACGCCGGGGACGTGTGCACGGCGTCCGTGCTCGACGAGCTCGCGCAGTACGCCCCGGTGACGGCGGTCACCGGCAACAACGACGGACCTGACGTCGCCGCCTGGGGCGCGGCGGAGACCGCCGCTTTGCCGATCGACGGCCTGCGGGTCGCGATGCTCCACGACGGCGGCCCGGCCGCGGGGCGGCTGGCCCGGATGCGGGCCCGGTTCCCCGGTGCGGATCTGGTGGTCTTCGGGCACTCGCATATCCCGATGGACTTGTCGGTCGGCGGATTCCGGATCTTCAACCCGGGCTCGCCGACCGACCGCCGTCGCCAGCCGCACGGCACGCTAGGCGTGCTGGATGTCGGGGACGACGGCACCCTGGCGGAAGCGCGGATCGTCGAGGTCACCTAACCGCGCGTTTGGTCCGGGATCAGCGGGCGGTGGCGAGACCACGCCACCGCCCGCGGGATTCCGGACCATGCCGACGGCAGCGTCAGCAGGCCGTGTTGTTGTTCGTCAGGAGGATCCACTCGTCGGTCCTCGCCGGTCCGCTGTAATTACCCAGGGTGTATCCCTGCATGCACATGATGGCCCCATGAGGGGGGCTTGTACTGGTTCAGCCAAGCCCGGTAGGGACGGCGGTTCCGCCAGGAAAGTGTCTGCCAGTGGGGTCCGCCATACGTGTACAGATCCTGGTAGTAGCCGGCGTCTTGGAACTGCAGACGAGTTCCCGCTTGGTTCGGCGCGTTGTAGACGCAGCTGTACTGGTTCCAGCAGGGATTCGTGTCTGGGCTCGCCGTGGATGCGTCCGGCGTCGCCGGGACCGTCATCATGACGGTGTAGTCGTTCCACTCGACCGTGTTCGGGCTGATCCGCATGCCCCCCGGTGCCCTGGCCAGCGCGGCGCTGAGCGTCGCGTTCTGGTAGCTTGTCGCTTCCGCGGCGTAGTCCGGGTGGCTCGGCGCGGTCGCCGCCGCCGCCATTCCTGGCGCGGCCAGCATCATCGTGGCCGCCATCGCGGCGGCGGCCAGCGGGAGGCTCCGGATGATTTTCACCGGGTTAGTTTCATGCTCAGGACGGCCGCTAGCAGGTCGCTAGCAGGCCGCTAGCATCTGACTGGCACGCTGCTGTCGGCTAGGCTTCCGCTGTGCAGACGTGGGAGGCAATTCGGTCACGACGAGACGTGCGGTCCTTCACGGACCAGCCGATCGCCGATGACCACCTCGACGAGATCCTGGAATCCGGCCGCCGGTCGCCGTCCTCGCAGAACTGGCAGCCCTGGGACTTCATCCTCGTCCGGCAGCGCGAGCAGCTGGAGAAGCTCAGCCAGGTGTGGCGAGGCGCGGGCCATGTTGCGCACGCGGCGGCCGCGATCGCGCTCATCGCTCCGCTGCCGGAGGATCAGCGGCGGCGGGACCGCCTCCAGTACGACCTGGGCCAGGCCACGATGAGCATCATGCTGGCCGCCGCGGGCCTCGGTATCGGCAGCGGCCACTCGAGCGTCGGCGACCAGGACCTGGCGCGCAGCCTGCTCGGCTTCCCCGAAGACAGGTTCTGCGCTTACCTGATCTCGCTCGGCTACCCTGCGGACCGCCCGCTGACGCTCATCCGCCACCCGGACCGCCGCCCGTTCGACGAGGTCGTGCACCGCGACCATTGGTGATGCGGCCCGCCCGGCGGGAGGCCGGTCAGTCGTGGGTGAGCCAGATGACGCCTAGCGGGGGGACCACGACCGACGCGGAGGCCGGGCGGCCGTGCCAGGGCATCGGCACCGCCTCGACGGCGCCCATGTTGCCGACGCCGCTGCCGCCGTACCCGGAGGCGTCCGTGTTGAGCACCTCCCGCCAGCGCCCGGCCAGCGGCAGGCCGACCCGGTAGTCCATGTGCGGCATCGCGGAGAAGTTCGCGATGCAGGCCAGCACCGGGACGCCGCTTTCCGCCGAGCCGAAGCGCAGGAAGGAGATCACGTTGCCGGCCGCGTCGTTGGCGTCGATCCAGGAGAACCCGTCGGGCGAGCTGTCCTGGGACCACAGCGCGGGCGACTCCCGGTACCGGGCGTTCAGGTCCCGCACCAGGCGCTGTACTCCCGAGTGATAGTCGAACTGGAGCAGCCACCATTCCAGCCCGTTTGTCTCCGACCACTCATTGCCCTGGCCCCATTCCGAGCCCATGAACAGCAACTGTTTGCCCGGATGCGCCCACATATAACCGAAGAGGGCCCGCAGGTTGGCGAACCTACGCCATTCATCGCCCGGCATCTTGCCCAGTAGCGATCCTTTGCCGTGCACCACCTCGTCGTGCGACAGCGGCAGGATGAAGTTCTCCGAGAAAGCGTAGATAAGGGAGAACGTGAGCTCGTTGTGGTGGTACTGCCGGTAAATGGGATCGCGGCGCATGTACCCGAGCGTGTCGTTCATCCAGCCCATGTTCCATTTGAAGCCGAACCCGAGCCCGCCGAGGTGCGCCGGCCGGGTAACGCCTGGCCACGCCGTGGATTCCTCGGCGATCATCATGATGCCGGGCACGCGCTTGTAGGTGGTCGCGTTGACTTCCTGGAGGAACGAGATCGCGTCCAGGTTCTCCCTGCCGCCGTACTTGTTAGGCGTCCATTCCCCGGGCCGCCGCGAGTAGTCGAGGTAGAGCATCGACGCCACCGCGTCGACCCGCAGCCCGTCGATGTGGAATTCCTCGAGCCAGTAAATGGCGTTGGCGACGAGGAAGTTCCGTACTTCGGCGCGGCCGTAGTTGAATACCAGCGTGCCCCAGTCGGGATGTGACCCGAGCTTGGGGTCGGCGTGCTCGTACAAGGCGGTGCCGTCGAATTCGGCGAGCGCCCACGAGTCGCGCGGGAAATGCGCGGGTACCCAGTCGACGATGACCCCGATGCCCGCCTGGTGCAGCGTGTCCACGAGGTACCTGAAGTCGTCGGGCGAGCCGTACCGCGAGGTCGGCGCGTAGTACGAGGTGACCTGGTACCCCCACGAGCCGCCGAACGGGTGTTCCGCTACCGGCAGGAACTCCACGTGCGTGAACCCGAGGTCGACCACGTAGGCGGCGAGCTCGACGGCGAGCTGCCGGTAGGACAGCCCGGGGCGCCAGGACCCGAGGTGCACCTCGTACGCGCTCATCGGGCTGGTCACCGGCTGCCGGGCGGCGCGCGCCCGCAGCCACTCCGCGTCGCCCCACTCGTAGGACGACTCGTACACCACCGACGCGGTGGCCGGCGGGGTCTCGGCCAGCGTCGCCATCGGGTCGGCCTTCTCCCGCCACACCCCGTCCGGCCCGCAGATCGAGTACTTGTAGCGGGTGCCGGGACCCGCGCCCGGCAGGTAAAGGTCCCAGACCCCGCTGCCGCCCAGCGACCGCATCGGATGGGCGCGGCCGTCCCAGAAGTTGAAATCCCCGACCAGCCGGACGCCGCGCGCGTTCGGCGCCCAGACCGCGAACGCGGTGCCGGCGCCGCGCGGCCGCGCGCCGAGCGCGTGCCAGAGCTGCTCGTGCCTGCCCTCGGCGATCAGGTGCAGATCGAGCTCGCCGACCGTGGGGAGGTGCCGGTACGGGTCATCCTGCGGGACTTCAGCGTCGCTGCCCGGATAGGTGACTGCTAGCTGATATTCCGGAACGGAAGGTTGCGTCTCCGGCAGCGTCACCTCGAAGACACCCTGGTGGCGGTGCGTCATCGGGTAGCGGCTGCCGTCGGGCAAGACCACGGTGACGGAGGCGGCGAGCGGGCGCAGCGCGCGGACGATGACGCCGCGCGGACCCGGATGCGCGCCCAGGATGGAGTGCGGGTCGTGGTGGTGGCCGGCGACGAGCCGCTCGATCTCACCGAGGGACACGTGATCCGGCGACGTACCTGCGGACAAATTGTTCACTGTCATGTCATGTACTCTGCGGGTCGGCGGAGCGGTCAGAGCTCCGCGAGGGAATCCAGCGGGATGGGCAGCCAGGACGGGCGGTGCCTGGCTTCGTAGAGTACTTCGTAGACCGCCTTGTCTATCTGCAACGCGCGGAGCAGCACGTCGTTTGAGTCCGGGTCGAGGCCGCCCGCCTCGGCGTATCCGGCGCAGAAGGCGCTCGCGTTCCTGCGGACCCAGTCGCGCGCCACGCTGCTCAGCGCCGCCTGGTCGGGACGCCCGATCAGCTGGTGGCGGGCGGCGTAGTCGAACGAGCGGAGCATTCCGGCGACGTCCCGCAGCGGTGAGGATCGGGCCCGGCGCTGGGCCAGCGGGGTGGCCGGCTCCCCTTCGAAGTCGAGCACCACCCAGCCGGTCTCGGTCCGCATGACCTGCCCCAGGTGGTAGTCGCCGTGCACGCGCTGCACCGGGAACGGCCCCTTGAGCTTGGCGAGCCGGGAGTAGGCGTCGCCGATCTTCTCCGCGTACCTGCCGAGCTCCGGCACCGCGGCTTTCGCGAGGTCCAGCTTCCGGAACATCTGCTCGGTCAGCTCGGCCAGCGCGTCCGTGCCGAGCTCGTCGGTGCCGAAGGCGGCGGCCAGGTCGGCGTGCACCTGCGCGGTGGCGATGCCGAGCCGGCAGGCCTCGCCCGCGAAGTCGCCGCCCGCGTCCGCCGCGCGCACGACGTCGGACGCGCTTTCCTCCATCGCGTACAGGTCCCGCACGCTTGTCGCCGCCAGCGACCAGCCGTCGGAGGCGAGCCGCAGGTACTTCGACAAGATGGCCAGGCTGGTGGACACGCCCTCCAGCCTGGCCTCTATCCAGCCGAACGGCTCGGCGATGTGCGGCGACCCCAGCCGGGCGAGCGCGGTGGTCACCTCGAGGTCCGGGTTCGGCCCGGGGGAGAGCCTGCGGAAGACCTTGAGGATCGACTCCTCCCCGTAGACCAGGCTGGTGTTGCTCTGCTCGGCGGAGAGCACGAGGCTGTCCAGCCCGGTCTCGAAACGGGCGCCGGGGACCTTGCGCATCTGCAGCGAGCCGATGGAGCTTTCGGCCGCGATCGCGGCGAGCAGCGGCCTGGTCAGGTCGGAGTCGTGCAGCGCGTCGTAGGCTTGCCGCCCGTCACCGGACTCGCCGATGTGCGCGTGCCGGAGGCTGTCGGGCAGCGCGGCGCGCAGCCCGACGAGCACCTGGTAGTAGTCGACGGTCGTGCCGTGCGAGACCGTGATGATCAGGTGCCGCAGCTCCGGATCGCCGCCGACCATCTCGGTATCCGCCACGACCGCCAGATCGCGCAGCCCGCGCCCTTTGCCGGCGAACCACCGCTGCTGGACTAGCCACGTCGCTAGTGCGTCCTCGAAAGCCATCGCCTCGCTCATCCCGTAGGTTGCGCTCTCCGCCCGCATGGACCCAGGGGTCACCTGAGCCTCGTGCTTGCTCAGCGTGCTCCGGCTTACCGGTCGTGTCGGTCTTATTGTGTTTTACCGCATATACCGATCGAGGCCGTCAGCCGGCTCATCGGTCATGTTCCTCCCTCGCAGGCGGGAGCTGAAACCAATAAAAGCCATGTCCCGGCAGCGTCAGCAGGTACGGCAGCTCCCCGATCGGGGGGAACGTCACGCCGCCCATGCATTCCACCGGCGTGACGCCCATGAACCTGCGCAGGTCAAGCTCGACTGGCTGCGGGAACCTCGACAGATTGTTAACACAGAGTATCCGGTCCGCTGCGTCGTGTTCCCACGGGGTGCCATGCTCGCCGGTCAGCCGCTGTGCGGCCAGGGTGCTCGCGGCGTCGTACTCGCGGACGAAGGCAAGCACGCTCGGGTTGCTGCTGGTGAGCTCCTCGTAGGCGCCGAGCCCGAAGACCGGGTGCCGCTTCCTGATCTCGATCATCCGCCGGGTCCAGTGCAGCAGCGACTGCGGGCTGCGCTGCTGGGCCTCCACGTTGAGCGACTGGTACCCGTAGATCGGGTCCATGATCGGCGGCAGGTACAGCCGCTGCGGGTCGGTGCTCGAGAAGCCCCCGTTGCGGTCCGGGGTCCACTGCATGGGCGTGCGCACGCCGTCCCGGTCACCGAGCCAGATGTTGTCGCCCATGCCGATCTCGTCGCCGTAGTACATGACCGGCGAGCCGGGCAGCGACAGCAGCAGCGCGGTGAACAGCTCTAGCTGGTTGCGGTCATTGTCGATCAGGGGGGCCAGCCGCCTGCGGATCCCGATGTTCGCCTTCATCCGCGGGTCCTTGGCGTACTCGGCGTACATGTAGTCCCGCTCGTCGTCGGTGACCATCTCCAGCGTCAGCTCGTCGTGGTTGCGCAGGAAGATGCCCCACTGGCAGCCAGCCGGGATCTTCGGCGTCTGGGCCAGGATCTCCGAGATGGGGTAGCGCTGCTCCCGCCGCACCGCCATGAAGATGCGCGGCATCAGCGGGAAATGGAACGCCATGTGGCACTCGTTGCCGCCGGTCTCCGGGTCGCCGAAGTACTGGACCACGTCGGCCGGCCACTGGTTGGCCTCGGCGAGCAGCACGCGGTCCGGGTACAGCTTGTCCACCTCGGTGCGGATCCGCTTGAGGTACTCGTGCGTTTCCTTGAGGTTCTCGCAGTTGGTGCCCTCCCGCTCGTACAGGTAGGGCACGGCGTCCAGCCGGAAACCGTCGATGCCGAGATCGAGCCAGAACCGGAGCACCTCGATCATCGCGTCCTGGACCCTGGGGTTCTCGAAGTTTAGGTCCGGCTGGTGGGAGAAGAAGCGATGCCAGTAGTACTCCCCGCGCACCGGGTCGAACGTCCAGTTGGAGGTCTCGGTGTCCACGAAGATGATCCGCGCGTCGGCGTACTTGTCCGGGTCGTCGGACCAGACGTAGAAGTCGCCGAAGGGACCGTCCGGGTCGGTGCGGCTCGCCTGGAACCAGGTGTGCTGATCGCTGGTGTGGTTCATGACCAGGTCGGCGATCACCCGGATGCCGCGCTTGTGCGCCTCCTCGATGAGCTCGAACGAAGTCGGCGATGTTGCCGTAGTCGCCGAGAATCCGCATGTAGTCCGAGATGTCGTAGCCGCCGTCGCGGAGCGGAGACTCGTAGATCGGCAGCAGCCAGATGCAGTCGATCCCGAGCCAGTGCAGGTAATCCAGCCGCGAGGTCAGGCCCCGGATATCACCGGTGCCGTCGCCGCTGGCGTCCTGGAAACCGCGGATCAGCACCTCATAGAAGACCGCGCGCCGGTACCACTCGGGGTCTCGCGGGCGATCGAGGGCGAAGTCGGGCACCGGTTCGCCCGGCGGCGACGCGAACTGGTCCTGCGGGAAAACGGCGGACTGCGGCTCGGCGAAGCCGCGTTGCGGTGCCGGGGCTGGCCGGCCGGTTGCCGGCTCGTGCTCTGTCACTGCTTGGGTCTCCTGGGTATGCGCGACCGACGCATGCCAGGCTAATCCGTCAAGCCAGGTCACGCGTAACGGTGAAGATGTGTGCGGGCCGCACCGCCGGGTCGAGGCGCACATAACTGGCCTGGCCCCACCGGTACGATTCGCCGCTGAGTTCGTCCGTGACGGTAAACCCCTCGTTCCAATTCATACCGAGTGCGGGCATGTCAAGCCAGACCGTGGCCTCCCTAACCTGGTGCGGGTCAAGATTCACTACGACCAGGACGGTGTCCGAGACGGCGCCGCCCTGTTCCCCCGCCTGCGGCGCTGCCTGCACGGAGGATCTCTCCGTGATGGTACCCGCCCCGTAGGTGCTCCCCGCACCGGTCCCGGCGGCGGTTATCTCCCGCCCGGACACTCGTTTCGAGAAGCAGATCAGCTCGGGCTGATCCACGTGATGGAAGCGTAGATTACGCAGCCAGTGCAATGCCGCGTGGGCTTTCCGGATTCGATTCAGATCTGTGATGAACGGAGCGATCCCGAGTCCGTCTCTCGCGGCGGTGTCCCAGTCGCGCGGCCGGTACTGGTACTTCTCCGAGTCCAGGTACTCCTCGCTGCCGGGGCGCACCGGGGTGTTCTCGCACAGTTCGTAGCCCGAGTAGATGCCCCAGCTCGGGCTGAGCATGGACGCGAGCACGGCCCGGATCCTGAAGGCGGCCGGGCCGCCGCGCTGCAGGTACTCGTGCAGGATGTCCGGCGTGTTCGCGAAGAAGTTCGGGCGCATGTAGGCGGCGGCGGAGCCGGACAGCTCCCGCATGTACTCGGTCAGCTCCTCCTTGCCGTTACGCCAGGTGAAGTACGTGTACGACTGATGGAACCCGATCTTCGCCAGGGTCGCCATCATCGCCGGGCGGGTGAACGCCTCGGCCAGGAACAGCACGTCCGGGTCGGTCCGCCGGATGTCCGCGAGCAGCCGCTCCCAGAACTTCAGCGGCTTGGTATGCGGGTTGTCCACCCGGAAAATCCGCACACCATAGTCCATCCACATCCGGACAATCCGGAGCACTTCCGCGTAGATTCCCTCGGGATCGTTGTCGAAGTTCATCGGATAGATGTCTTGGTATTTCTTCGGCGGGTTCTCCGCGTACGCGATCGACCCGTCGGCCCGCGTGGTGAACCACTCCGGATGTTCCTTCACCCAGGGATGGTCAGGCGACGCCTGCAGCGCGAGGTCGAGCGCGACTTCGAGGCCGAGTTCCCTGGCCCGGGACACGAACGCGCTGAAGTCCGCGAACGTGCCGAGGTCCGGATGGATCGCGTCGTGCCCTCCCTCGGGGGCGCCGATCGCCCACGGCGACCCGGGGTCGCCCGGCTTGGCCTCCAGGGAGTTGTTGCGCCCCTTGCGGAACGCGGTGCCGATCGGGTGGACGGGCGGCAGGTAAACGACGTCGAACCCCATGCCGGCGACCGCCTCGAGCCGCCGGGCGGCGGTGCGCAGCGTTCCCGACACCGGCTCCCTGCGGCCCATCGGGTCGAACTGGACGCCTTCGGAACGCGGGAAGAACTCGTACCAGGACCCGTAGAGCGCGCGCTGCCTGTCCACGAGCACCGGCAGCCGCGCGGACCTGGTCACGAGGTCGCGCAGCGGGTACCTGGCGAGGACCTCCCTGACCTCGGGCCGCTCGGCGGCCGCCAGCCGGTCCCACGCCGGCAGGCCGCGATCGCGCAGTTTCCTGGCGAGATCGGTCAGCACGGCGCGCGCGGCGGCCGGCCGCGCGGCGCCGGGAGGCTGCCTGATCGACCGCGCCGCCCGCTCGAACAGCAGCGCCCCCTCCGTCAGCATGAGCTCGACGTCCTGGCCGCGCGGCACCTTGATGGCCGCGTCGTGATGCCAGTGCGCGATCGGATCGCTCCACGCCTCCACCTGGAACTGCCAGGTCCCCTCGCTGGTGACCGTCACCTCGGCGCCATATCTGTCTGTCCCCGGCGTGAGCTCGTGCATGCGCACCAGCGGGCCAGGTCTGCCCGCCGGATCTCGCAGCACCGCGCCGGCGCCAAGGCTGCCGTGTCCCTCCCGGATAACGGTGGCGCTGACCTGGAAAGTCTCGCCGACAACCGCCTTAGCCGTGCGGCGCCCGCACTCCACTAGAGGTTCGATGTCGAGGATGGGGATGCGTCCGATCACGCGGTCACGCTACCCACTCGCGATTCACAAACGCTAGGCGACCCAGGGGTGAGACGACCCTCGCCGACAATGGCCAGGCAGCGTGCCCGGCGGGACCCTATGATGGCTCCCCGTGAGAGCGATCCGACGTTTTACCGTCCGTGCGACGCTTCCGCAGCCGCTCGCGCCGCTGCATGACCTGATGCTCAACCTTCGCTGGTCCTGGCACCCGCGCACGGTCGAGCTGTTCGAGTCGATAGACCCGGCCGGGTGGGCCGCCTCCGGCGGCGACCCGGTGGCGATGCTGAGCTCGATGCGGCCAGGCAAGCTCGCCGAGCTGGCCGGCGACGAGGACTTCCTGCGCCGCGTGAACGAGGCCGTCACCGACCTGCGCGGATACACCAGCGAACCGCGCTGGTACGAGTCGGGCGCGGCCGGGGCCACCGAGGCGCTGCCGCACGCGATCGCTTACTTCTCTCCTGAGTACGGCATCACCGCCGTCCTGCCGCAGTACTCCGGCGGCCTCGGCATCCTGGCCGGCGACCACCTCAAGTCGGCCAGCGACCTCGGCGTCCCCGTGATCGGCGTAGGCCTGCTGTACCGCCACGGATACTTCACGCAGTCGCTGTCCGCCGACGGCTGGCAGGCCGAGCGCTACCCCGCCGACGACCCGAACGGCCTCCCGCTGACGCTGCTCCGTCACCCTGCTGGCTCCAGGGGGGACGACCCCCCTGAGACCCTCCGTGAAAGTGCAGGGGCTGGCTCCAGGGGGGACGACCCCCCTGAGACCCCCCGTGAAAGTGCAGGGGCGAGCGAACCGGTACACATTTCCGTCACCCTGGCCGGCGGCAAGCTGCTCACCGCCCAGGTCTGGCTGGCCCAGGTGGGCCGCGTGCCGCTGCTGCTGCTCGACTCCTACGTGGAGGTGAACGAGCCGGCGCTGCACGAGGTGACCGACCGGCTCTACGGCGGCGGCAGCGAGCACAGGCTCCGCCAGGAAATGCTGCTCGGCATCGGCGGCGTCCGCGCGGTGCGCGCGTTCTGCGAGATCACCGGGCACCCGGAACCCGAGGTATTCCACACCAACGAGGGCCACGCCGGCTTCCTCGGCCTCGAGCGGATCCGGGAGTACGTATCGACCGGGCTGGACTTCGGCGAAGCGCTCGAGCTGTGCCGCGCGGGCACGGTGTTCACCACCCACACGCCCGTGCCGGCCGGCATCGACCGGTTCCCGCGCGAGCTCGTGGAACGGTACTTCGCCCCGGACGCGGCCGGCGGCACGCTCCCGCTCGAACGAGTGCTCGCCCTCGGCGCGGAGACCTACCCGGGCGGTGACCCGCACGTATTCAACATGGCCGTGATGGGCATGCGGCTCGCGCAGCGCGTCAACGGCGTCTCCAAACTGCACGGCCAGGTCAGCCGCGAGATGTTCGCCGGCCTCTGGCCCGGGTTCGACACCTCGGAAGTGCCGATCGGCTCGATCACCAACGGCGTCCACGCGCCCACCTGGGTCGCCAGGGAAGTCTCCGAACTCGGCGACTCCGACTCCGACTCCGCCGCCGCGGCCGACTCGGCATGGCTGTGGGACACCAGGCGGCGGCTGCGCGCCCGCCTGGTGACCGAGACCAGGCGGCGGCTGCGGGAGTCGTGGCGACAGCGCGGCGCGTCCGGCGCCGAGCTCACGTGGATCGACGACGTGCTCGACGAGAACATCCTCACGATCGGGTTCGCCCGGCGGGTCCCGTCCTACAAGCGGCTCACGCTGATGCTCAACGACCCA
Organism: uncultured Actinomycetota bacterium; assembly: GCA_963771985.1. Taxonomy (GTDB): domain Bacteria; phylum Actinomycetota; class Actinomycetes; order Streptosporangiales; family Streptosporangiaceae; genus Trebonia. The sequence goes on from CAVYVO010000022.1 coordinate 132,430, forward strand.
CAGCGACTCACCGGCCTGCTGCTCGACCCCGACCGGCCCATCCAGATCGTGATCGCGGGCAAGGCGCACCCGGCCGACGAGGGCGGCAAGCGGCTCATCCAGCAGATGGTGCGCTACGCGGACACCGAGACTGTGCGCCGCCGGATCGTGTTCCTGCCGGACTACGACATGGCGCTGGCGCACTACCTGGTCCAGGGCTGCGACGTCTGGCTGAACAACCCGCTGCGCCCGCTCGAAGCATGCGGCACCTCCGGCATGAAGGTAGCGCTCAACGGCGGCCTGAACGTCTCGGTGCGGGACGGCTGGTGGGACGAGTGGTACGACGGCGCGAACGGCTGGGAGATCCCGACGGCCGACGGCGTCGCCGACCCCGATCGCCGCGACGAACTCGAGGCGTCGGCCCTGTACGAGCTGCTCGGCAAGTCGGTCGCACCGCTGTTCTACGACGTCAGCCCCGAGGGAGTGCCGGGCGGCTGGGTCGAGATGATCCGCCACACCCTGCGCAGCCTGGGACCCAAGGTGCAGGCCGACCGCATGGTCGGCGACTACGTGCGGCACCTGTACGCCCCCGCCGCCGAGTCGTCCAGGACGCTGGCCGCCGGCCGGTTCAGGGCGGCGCGCGAGCTCGCCGCCTGGAAAGAACGCATCCGCGAGGGGTGGCCGGCGGTGCGGATCGAGCACGTCGAGGCGGACGGTATCGAGCCCAGCCTGGGCGCAGTGCTGGACGTGCGGGTGAACGCGGCGCTCGGCGGCCTGAGCGCCGACGACGTTCGCGTCGAAGTGGTCTACGGCCAGCCGGGCGACGACGACGAGATCATCGAGCCGTCCTACGCCACGCTGACGGCCGACGACTCAGCGCCGGAGCCGCTGACCAGGTTCTCCGGCGCAGTGGAACTCGGCCGCCCCGGGCCGTTCGGCTACACGGTCCGGGTGCTCCCCAGGCACCCGCTGCTAGCCAGCCGCGCCGAACTCGGCCTCGTCACCTACCCGGAAGCCCCGGCCGGCATGACCAACGGCGACCTCCGCTAGCCAGCTTAGTTTCATGATCATGGGTCATTTGCGGCGAATATAGCCAGTTTTGACCCATGATCATGGACCCCAGGGTCGGCGGTAGCTTATTGCCGTAGGCAGCGAGGCGGAGGTGGGTGGCTTGGGCGAGTTCGTGCGGGTCGAGGTGGCGGACGCGATCGCCACGATCCGGCTAGACAGGCCGAAGATGAACGCGCTCAACGCGCAGGTCCAGGAGGAGATCGCGGCCGCCGCGGCCGAGGTCACCGCGGACGGCGCGGTCCGCGCCGTCATCCTCTACGGCGGCGAACGGGTCTTCGCGGCCGGCGCCGACATCAAGGAGATGGCCGGCATGAGCTACCCGCGGATGGCGGAGCGCTCGGCCAGGCTGCAGGCGTCGTTCACCGCGGTCGCGGAGATCCCCAAGCCGGTCGTGGCCGCTGTCGCCGGCTACGCGCTCGGCGGCGGCCTCGAGCTGGCGCTGTGCGCGGACTTCCGGGTGCTCGGCGAGGGCGCGAAGGTCGGCCAGCCGGAGATCTTGCTCGGGGTCATCCCCGGCGCGGGCGGCACGCAGCGGCTGCCGCGGCTGATCGGCCCGTCCCGGGCCAAGGACCTCATCTTCACCGGCAGGCACGTGCCGGCCGGCGAGGCGCTGGCCATCGGCCTCGCCGACAAGGTGGTGCCGGACACCGAGGTTTACCAGGCGGCGCGGGAACTCGCGGCCAGGTACACGACGGGACCCGCGCTGGCGCTGCGCGCCGCCAAGCAGGCCGTCGACAAGGGCCTCGAGGTGGACCTGGCCACCGGGCTCGAGATCGAGCGGCTGCAGTTCGCCGCCCTGTTCGCCACCGAAGACCAGAAGGCGGGCATGCGCAGCTTCATCGAGAACGGCCCAGGGAAGGCCGTCTTTGAGGGGCGTTGAAAAGTGAGATACTCGCACAATGGCTGAGCCCGACGACCCGCTCTCGCTGGAGATGGTCACAGCCGCGCTGCGGATGGACAGCGCGGACGTGGCGGTGTATGCCCGCGTCCTCACCAAGTCGCTCAGCGAGGCGCTGCCGTCCGAGTACGTGACGGTCGAGCGCGAGCGGTCTATGTCCGACCGGATGCGCGGCCGTCCGGGCGAGATCTCCAAAGTCGCTATCCGCCTCGGGGACCAGCTCATGACGCTCGCCGTGCGGAACGGCAAGCCGACCGCGGAGATCTGCCGCGAGGTCCGCGGCGTGGTGCTCTCCAGGCAGGACGTGCCCCTGCAGCAGTGGGCGAGCACGCTGGCCAGCGCGCTCGTCGTGCACGCCGAGAGCAACGCCCAGGCCGCGGCCGCGCTGCGCCGCCTCGTCACCGGCTCGTAGCGCCGCCCCGCGTTGCGGAGGGCGGGTTCCGCGAACCATTCCCGTGTAAGTCAATCCGGACATTAGACACATTCCGGGCCAGTCGCTACGAAGGGTGACCGTTTCGCGGAGCCCTGCCGCGGCCGCCTGGCGCATTCATTCGTGATCACGAATAGTTTTCGTTGTTATAGAATGAATTATTTACATCGAAAAAAATGTTTTCGAAAACATGCGTTTGGCTGGGCCATTAGCGGTTACGGATGGTATCGTCATAGCATGCGCGGCGCTGGAACTCCTCAGGAGACCACGGTCGGCGATCGGCGAGGTCGGCCTCGGCCCCGCGGCACCGGAGGCGGCGGTCCGTGGCAGCGGTCGCATGCGCGGGCGCTCCGCGGCTACCGCCGCTCCGCGGCTACCTGGAGCGGCGTAATCCAGGCTTTACCGAAAATCGGGGCGACGGCACGTAGTCTGAAAAGACCATGCCTGCACTGGAATCGCTCCCGGGCAAGATCGGGCCTTACCGCCTGCTTGAGAAGATCGGCGAAGGCGGGATGGGCGTGGTCTACCTCGCCCGCGACTCCGACGGCCGCCCCGTCGCCGTCAAGGTTCTCGGACCCGCGGTGAGCGCGGACCCCAACGCGCGCAGACGCCTGTTCCGCGAGGTAGAGACCATGCGGCGGGTGCGCAGCCGGTACGTCGCCGAGATCCTCGACGCGGACGTCGGCGGCCCGTCACCCTACATCGTGACGAGGTACGTGCCCGGCCGGACGCTCGATGACACCGTGCGGCAGGACGGGCCGCTGCGCGGGGCGGCGCTCACCCAGCTGGCCAGCGGCCTGGCCGCGGCGATCGCCGCGGTGCACGCCGCCGGCGTGGTGCACCGCGACCTCAAGCCCGGGAATGTCATGCTCTGCGACGGGCAGCCCGTGGTGATCGATTTCGGCATCGCGCACATCCCCGACTCGACGCGGCTCACCCAGACCGGCATGGTGATGGGCACACCCGGGTACCTGGCGCCCGAGGTCATCGAGGGCAAGCCGAGCAGCGGCGCGTCCGACGTGCACTCCTGGGGTGCCACGGTGGCTTTCGCCGCCACCGGCAGGCAGCCGTACGGGGCCGGGACCTACCAGACGATCTTCTTCCGCGTGCTGCAGGGGAAGGCGGAGCTCGCGGGCGTCCCCGCGCCGCTGCTGCCGATGGTCACGGCGGCGCTGGACGTCGATCCCGGTAAGCGCCCGCCTGCCGGGTGGCTGGCCGCGCAGTGCGCCGGGCTGTACGCCGGCTCGCCCGTCGCGTCGCCCGCGCCCGTCGCGTCGCCCGCGCCCGTCGCGTCGCCCGCGGCCGTCGGGCCGCGCGGCACGCTGCTCGCGCCCGCGTCCGCGCCCGCCGGGTATTCACCGCCGTACGCACCGCCGCGGTCCCCGCGGCCGGAATACCGCCCGTACCGCGCTCCGGCCGAGGTCGCGGGGGACATGGCCGACCTGCTGCCGCCGGTCGACTACGCGCGTCCGCGCGGGCCGGCGCCGTCGTCGGCGGCCCCGCCCGCGGACGGCGGGAGACCGCGGGCCGCCGCGGCCGGCGCGCAGGTCACCGGGCACGGCCTGGTGCTGCTGGCCCTGGGGGTCGGCGCCGTGGCGCTCGCCGTCCTGCTCCCGTTCGCCGGGACCGTGCTCGCGCTGGCGGTGATCACCCTGCTGCGGGCCGCGGACCGGGCGCAGACGGGGCTGACGGCGCGGCGTTCCGTGCGGGGCGCCAGGCCCAGCGACGTCGTCGTCGTGATCGCCACGGCGCCGTGGGCCGTCGTCCGCGCGCTGCTCAGCACCGCGCTGCTCGCCCCGTTCGCGCTGATGCTCGCCGGGACCGCGGCGGTGGCGTCGGTGGTGTTCGCGCATACCCGCTCGCTGCCCGCGGCGGGCAGCTGGGCGGCGGGCGCCGCCGTCGCCTGGTACGCGATCGGGCTCGGGTCGGGTTCGCCGCGCCGTCAGCTGCGCCGGATATCGGCCACGGTGGTCCGCAGCCGCGCGGCCATGGTGGTCGCCGTCATCGCGGCCTGGGCGCTCGCCGCCGCCATGGTCTCCTCGGCGCTCTCCCAGCCGCCGCTGATCTGGCCGGCCGCCAGCTGGATGGTGCCGCACGTGCTTCCGTCACTGGGGGGGACGCTGCACTCCGTCCAGCAGTGGCTGCTTCGGAACACCGTGGGCGTGCTGCACTTGCCGTGACCCGTGCTCGGCGAGCGGCCTGACCAGGCCGAGCGCGATGACCTCGTTGGCCAGCCGGGTGCGCCGGTTCGGTCCCTCGGGCACGCGGAACTTCTGGTACAGCCGCAGCAGGTGCTGTTTGACGGCCGCTTCCGTGACCACGAGGTCGCCGGCGATCTCCCGGGCGGTGGCGGGCGTGACGAAGGCGTCGTCGGACAGCGCCGGGCGGCATAGTGAGATGAGGACGTCGAGTTCCCTGCGCGTTAGTTCAGGGGCGGCGGAGCGGCGCAGTTCGGCCTCGGCGGCCAGTTCCTCCCGCGGCACCCCTTCGATCCTGCAGCGGGCCGAGCCGAAGCTCAGGACGTCACCGTCGTCAAGCACCCGGCGGGCGACCGGACGACCGTTCACCCGGGTGCCATTACGTGATAATCCGAGATCGGCCAGGTAAATGTAGGGGCCGCGCCGCACGATTTCGGCGTGCAGCCGGGACACGCTCGGGTCGTCAAGGCGGATGTCGACCCCTTGGCCGCGTCCGACCGTGGTGATGTCGCCACGCAGGGGAATGAGTTCCCCTGTGTCCTCTATGCGAATGTAAGGCGTGTCCACGCCAGACCCTCCCGTCTATCGAAGACGTGACGCTCATCTCACTGTAGCGTTACCGTGCCGGCTCGGTGCGCATCACTTGGGCTCCGATCCGGGCGGTAGGCTGCTGAATGGCGTGGATACGCAGGGAGGAGCGCCGCGTTATGACCTCGGCTGAGACAGCGCCATGACGCGGCAGGCGCGGCCGGGCTACAACCGGCCAGAGTTCCCTGTAGCGGCGGGAGACGCCACGGTACGTTCCGGACAACAGGCGGAAGCGGGGCAGGCCGGAAGCTGGGCCGCGGACCCCGTGCCGCCCGCGGCGCCGGGCCCGCGAGTGGGGCGCAGGCGGGCAGCGGCCGCGCGCAGGGACGAGCGGGCGGGCATGGTCGGCACCATCTCTTACGCGGCGGTCCTCGTCTGTGTCGCCGCGGGCATGTACCTCGCCTGGCACGACGGCGTGCGGGGCGGGGACCGGGGCGGGGCGCTCGCCGGCGGGGCGCTGCTGCTGGCCGCGGCCGTCCGGCTGCTGCTGCCCGCCAAGATGGCGGGACTGTTCGCCTCGCGCCGCCGGGTGACCGACGTGCTCACGCTCACTGTCTTCGGCGCTGGCCTGCTGGTAGCGGGCCTGGTACTGCCGCGATTAGGGAAAAGGGAACACGAATAACATGGCCAAAATCAAGGTGGCGAATCCTGTCGTCGAGCTAGACGGCGACGAGATGACCAGGATCATCTGGCAATTCATCAAGGACCAGCTGATACTCCCGTACCTGGATATCAACCTGGAGTATTACGACCTCTCCGTCCAGCACCGGGACGCCACCGACGACCAGGTGACGATCGACGCGGCGCATGCCATTCAGCGGCATGGCGTCGGCGTGAAATGCGCCACGATCACGCCGGACGAGGCGCGGGTAACCGAATTCGGCCTGAAGAAGATGTGGCGGTCGCCGAACGGCACCATCCGCAACATCCTGGGCGGCACTATCTTCCGCGAGCCCATCGTCATCTCGAACATCCCCCGGCTCGTGCCGTCCTGGACCAAGCCGATCGTCATCGGCAGGCACGCGCACGCCGACCAGTACAAGGCGACCGACTTCGTGGTCCCCGGGCCGGGCACCGTGACGATCTCCTATGTGCCCGACTCCGACGACGGCCGGCCGATCGAGCTCGAGGTCGCGAAGTTCACCGGCGGCGGCGTGGCGATGGCCATGTACAACTACGACGACTCGATCCGCGACTTCGCGCGCGCCACGATGCGTTACGCGATCAGCCGGAAGTTCCCGCTGTACCTGTCGACGAAGAACACGATCCTCAAGGCCTACGACGGGCGGTTCAAGGACATCTTCGCCGAGACCTTCGAGTCGGAGTTCAAGGCCGAGTTCGAGGCCGCGGGCATCACCTACGAGCACCGGCTGATCGACAACATGGTCGCCCAGGTGCTCAAGTGGGACGGCGGCATCGTCTGGGCGTGCAAGAACTACGACGGCGACGTGCAGTCCGACGTGGTGGCCCAGGGGTACGGCTCGCTCGGGCTGATGACCAGCGTGCTGATGACGCCGGACGGCCGCACCGTCGAGGCGGAGGCGGCGCACGGCACTGTGACGCGGCACTACCGCCAGCACCAGCAGGGCAAGCCGACGTCGACGAACCCGGTCGCGTCGATCTTCGCCTGGACGCGCGGGCTGGCGCACCGCGGCAAGCTCGACGGCACGCCGGCGGTGACGGAGTTCGCGAACACGCTGGAAAGGGTCTGCGTCCAGACCATCGAGGCCGGTCAGATGACCAAGGACCTGGCGCTGCTCGTCGGGCCGGACACGCCGTACCTGACCACGCAGGAGTTCCTCGGGGCGCTGGACGCTAACCTGCATGTCGCGATGGACGTCTGACCACGCCGCCAGTCAAGGGAGATTTCACGAATGTCACGTTCAGGGAAGGTAGCCGTCATCGGCGCCGGCTTCTATGGCTCGACCACCGCGCAGCGCCTCGCTGAGTACGACATCTTCGACGAGGTCGTGCTCACCGACATCATCGAGGGCAAGCCTGAGGGGCTCGCGCTGGACATGAACCAGTCGCGCCCCATCGAGGGGTTCGAGACCAAGGTGACCGGCCAGACGACCGGGCCGAACGGCGAGGGATACGAGGCGCTCGGCGGCGCCGGCATCGTGGTGGTCACCGCCGGCCTTCCCCGCAAGCCCGGCATGAGCCGCATGGACCTGATCGAGGTCAACGCCAAGATCGTCAGGAACGTGGTGGAGAACGTCGTCAAGCACGCGCCCGAGGCCGTGCTCATCGTCGTGTCCAACCCGCTCGATGAGATGACCGCGCTCGCCGCGAAGGTCTCCGGGTTCCCGTCCTCCCGGGTTCTCGGTCAGGCGGGCATGCTGGACACCGCGCGGTTCAGCTACTTCGTGGCGGAGAAGCTCGGCGTGCCGGTCGGGTCGGTGACCACGCTGACCCTGGGCTCGCACGGCGACACGATGGTGCCGGTGCCGTCGGCCTGCTTCGTGGACGGCAAGCCGCTCGCTTCGCTGCTGCCCGAGGCCGAGATCGAGGCGCTGGTGACCCGGACCCGGAGCGGCGGCGGCGAGATCGTCGGTCTGCTCAAGACCGGTTCGGCGTACTACGCGCCGTCGGCCGCGGCCGCCCGGATGGCCCGGGCGGTGGCCGAGGACTCCGGCGCCGTCATGCCGGTCTGCGCCTGGGTCGACGGCCAGTACGGCATCAGCGGCGTCTACCTCGGCGTGGAAGCGGAGATCGGCTCGGCGGGCGTGCGGCGGGTGGTCGAGCGCGACCTGTCGGAGTCCGAGGTCGCCGCGCTGCGCGAGGCCGCCGCGGCGGTCCGCGCCAAGCAGGCGGACGTCGCGAGCCTGTAAGGTGTCCGCTCCGCGGCGGCGCGTCAGGCGATGCGGCGCGCCGCCGCGGAGGGGACCGCGTCCATGAATTCCGGCGGCTTCCAGGAGCGCTGCGTGAACGCCTCGGTGAGCACGGCGCGCACCGCGGGCAGGCGATCCGCCGGGAGCAGCGCGAGCACCGAGCCGCCGAAACCGCCGCCGATCATCTTCGCTCCGAGCGCGCCGGCCGCGATCGCCGCCTCCACCGCGACGTCCGCCTCCGGCCAGGAGACCTCGAAGTCGTCCCGGAGCGACACGTGGCCCTCGGTCAGCAGCCGCCCGGTGAACGCGTAGACGCCGGGCGCGGATGAGTTCTGGAGCGCTTCGGCGATCGCGCGGGCGCGCGCGCTGTCGGAGATCACGTGGCGGGCACGCCGCCGCAGCACGGGATCGGCGAGCTTATCGGCCGCCCGGACGTCGGTGATCCAGCCGAGGGAGGGCACGCCGAGCAGCCGGGCGGCCGCTTCGCACTCGGCCCGCCGCTCGGCGTACTCGCCGTCCACCAGGGCATGCGGGACGCGGGTGTCGACGATCAGCGCGGCCACGCCGCCGCGGCCGGGATGGAACGGCACCTGGGCTGTCGACAGCGTCCGGCAGTCAAGCAGCATGGCGTGGCCCGCCTCGCACAGCAGGGCGGCGGACTGGTCGATGATCCCGGTCGGCGCGCCGACGAACTCGTTCTCCGCGCGCTTCGCGATGGCCGCCAGGGCACGCCGGGGAACCGTCACGCCGGCCAGGTCGCACAGCGCCAGCGCGACCGAGCATTCGAGCGCGGCCGAGGACGACACCCCCGCGCCCACCGGCAGGTCCGAGTCGATGTCGACGTACGCGCCGGGCATCTCGTACCCGGTGGCGCGCAGTGCCCACGCGACGCCGGCGGGATAGGCCGCCCAGCCGGTCACCGCGCCGGGTTCGAGCCCGTCAAGCGGCACCGTGACCGGCTCGTCCGGTACCTGCTTCGACCGCATCACGAGCACCCGGCCGTCCCGGGCGGCGGCGGTCGCGGTCACGCCCTGTGCGAGCGCGAACGGGAGCACCAGGCCTTCGTTGTAATCGGTGTGCTCGCCCATCAGGTTGGCCCGTCCCGGCGCGAACCATACGCGTGCGCTCACTGCCCGGCGCGTGCGAGCAGGCACTGCCACGCGTCGGCGACCATCGCCTCCAGACCGTGCCCGGCGTGCCAGCCGAGGTCGGCCTGGATGAGTTCCGACGACGCGACGAGGACCGCGGGGTCGCCCGCCCGGCGCGGCCCCTCCTCGACCGTGATCTCCCGTCCGGTCACCTCGCGGCATACGTCGATCACCTGGCGCACCGAGAACCCGGCCCCGTTCCCGAGGTTGTAGACGCGGTGCCGGCCCGGCTCGCACGCGTCAAGCGCGAGCAGGTGGGCGTCGGCCAGGTCGGAGACGTGAATGTAGTCCCGCACGCACGTTCCATCCGGAGTCGGGTAATTAGTTCCATTTATCCGAACGGAGAGTGGCGCCTGTCCATCGCCGAGCACGTTCGGGATGAGGTGGGTTTCGGGCACGTGCCGTTCTCCCAGCCAGCCGCCGTCGGCGGTCAGATAAGCGCCGGCGACGTTGAAGTACCGCAGGCTCACGCCGCCGAAGCCGTGCAGCCGCGCGTACTCGGCGAGCGTGGTGTCGACGGCGACCTTCGACGCCCCGTACGGGCTGGTGGGGCGCGTCGGCGCCGTCTCGGGGATCGGTGTCTGCTCCGGCTCGCCGTAGACCGCGGCGGTGGAGGAGAACACGATCTTCCTGGTGCCCGCTTCCCGCATCGCCTCGAGCAGCGCGAGCGTGCCCCCCAGGTTGTTCGACCAGTACTTCGCCGGGTTGGCGACGGACTCGCCGACCAGGGAGTTGGCGGCGAAGTGCAGCACGGCGTCGGTGTCGCTGCCGAGGGCGGCCTTCGCGTCGGCGCGAAGCGTGCCGCTGACGAAGACGGCGCCCGCCGGCACGGCGTCCGCGTGCCCGGTGGACAGGTCGTCGAGGACGGTCACCTGGTGCCCGGCGGCGACGAGCTTGGCGGCGACTACGCTGCCGATGTACCCCGCACCGCCAGTGACCAGCAGTTTCACATCGCCTCCCGGAGCGTGCGCGCCGCCGTTCCGCTTGCGTTCCTTTTGCGTTCCTTTTGCTTTCCGCTTGCCCGGCGCGCGTGGCACCGACAGTACCCGACCCCGTGCCGCGAACCGGGACGCACGCATTATCCCGTCTAAACTGGCCGCACGGAAGCTGGCCTGGTGTCCTGGCCTGGCGTTAGAGCAGCGGAGGAAGTCGGCGATCGCGGCGTGAGCATGGTCGTCCTGGACGTGATCATCGTCCTTGTCATCGTATCCATCGGCGGGTTCTTCTCCGGCTCGGAGATGGCGCTGGTTTCGCTGCGCGAAGACCAGGTGCGCTCGCTGGCCAAGCGCGGCAGGCGCGGCGCCAAGGTCGCCCGTCTGACGGCGGACCCCAACCGGTTCCTGTCCGCCGTCCAGATCGGCGTGACGCTGGCGACGCTGGTGTCGGGGGCCTTCGGCGCCGACACGCTGGTCTCGCTGTTCCACTCCTGGCTGATCCGGCACCAGGTGTCCAGCGACGTGGCGGGTGCGCTCGCGTTCGGCGTCGTCACCCTGTGCATCACGTTCGTAAGCCTGGTGCTCGGCGAACTCGCGCCGAAGCGGCTCGCCCTGCAGCGGGCGGTGCCGCTGGCCCTGTTCGCCGCGCCGACGCTGGACCGGATCGCGACGCTGGCGCGGCCGGTCGTGTGGCTGCTGTCGGTCTCGGTCAACGTGGTGGTGCGGCTGCTCGGCGGGGACCCGCGCCAGGGGCGGCAGGCCATGACCGAGGAGGAACTGCGCGAGCTGGTGGCCGGCACCCAGGCACTCAGCCCGGACGAGCGGCGGATCGTCAGCGAGGTATTCGACGCCGGCAAACGGCAGATCCGCGAGGTACTGCGGCCGCGGACGGAGGTGGAGTTCCTCGCGGCCGGCGCCACCGTCGGCGAGGCAGCGGAGATCGCCGCGAGCGTGCCCTACTCACGGCTGCCGGTCTACCAGGACTCCTATGACAACGTGATCGGCTTCGTCCACATCCGGGACCTGCTCGGGCCGGGGGCGCCCGACCCCGCCACCCCGCTCGAGCAGGTCGTGCGCCCGATCAAGTTCCTGCCGATCAGCAAGACCGTGCTCTCCGCGCTGTCGGAGATGCGGCGGGAACGGGCGCACATGGCGATCGTGGCGGACGAGTACGGCGGCACCGCCGGCATCGTCACGCTCGAGGACCTGGTCGAAGAGCTGATCGGCGACATCAGGGACGAATACGATACCGGGCAGGCCGCGGCCACCAAGCTGCCGCGCGGCGAGGTCGAGGTGGACGGGCTGCTCAACCTCGACGAGTTCGCCGAACAGACCGGCATCGAGCTCCCCGAAGGCCCCTACGAGACGGTGGCCGGCTACGTGCTCGCGGCGCTCGGCGAACTGCCGGCGGCCGGCGACTCCGTCAAGGTACCCGGCTACACGATCACGGTCACCGAGATGGACGGCCGCCGGATCGCCCGGCTGCGCGTCACGCCGGCGCCACGCCCGGTGTCCCCTGCTGGGCCTCCTCCGGTGCCCCCTGCGGTGCCACCGGAGGAGGCCCAGCAGGGGCCGGCTGCGGCGCCACCGCCGGTCAAGCAAAACTAGACTGCCTGTGTGTTTGACACCGTTCTGGTCGTTGACTTCGGCGCGCAGTACGCCCAGCTGATCGCTCGCCGGGTGCGCGAATGTCACGTTTATTCGGAGATCGTGCCCTCGACGATGCCGGTCAGCGACATGCTGGCGAAGCAGCCCAAGGCGATCATCCTGTCCGGCGGCCCCGCGTCGGTCTACGCGGACGGCGCGCCCGCCGCCCCCGCCGGGCTGTTCGGCGCGGGCGTCCCGGTGCTCGGCATCTGCTACGGGCACCAGGTGCTGGTGCGCGAACTCGGCGGCACGGTCGAGCGGACCGGCGCGGCCGAGTACGGCGGCACGCCGCTCGCGGTGGTGAGCGGCGGGCGGCTGCTGACCGGGCTCGGCCCGGAGTTCAGCGTCTGGATGTCGCACGGCGACACGTCCACCGCGGCACCGCCCGGGTTCACGGTGACCGCGCGTACCGCCGCGACGCCCGCCGCGGCGGTCGAAGCGCCAGAGCGCGGGCTGTACGGGGTGCAGTTCCACCCCGAGGTCATGCACACCGAGCACGGGACGCGGATCCTGCGCCGCTTCCTCGAGGCGGCCGGCTGCCGGCCCACCTGGACGATGGTCAACATCGTCGAGGAGCAGACCGCCCGGATCCGCGAACAGATAGGCGGCGGCCGCGCGATCGCCGGGCTATCGGGCGGCGTGGACTCCGCCGTCGCCGCCGCGCTGGTGCAGCGCGCCATCGGCGACCGGCTCACCTGCGTGTTCGTCGACCACGGGCTGCTGCGCAAGGGCGAGGCGGAGCAGGTCGAGCAGGACTTCGTGGCGGCCACGGGGGTCAGCCTGCGGGTGGTGGACGCGTCGGCGGCCTTCCTCGGCGCGCTGCGCGGCGTCACCGACCCCGAGGCCAAGCGCAAGATCATCGGCCGGGAGTTCATCCGGGCCTTCGAGCTCGCCGCCAGGGACATCACCGCGGCGGCGGGCGCCCACGGCGAGTCGACCGAGTTCCTGGTCCAGGGCACGCTCTACCCGGACGTGGTCGAGTCCGGCGGCGGCACCGGGACCGCGAACATCAAGTCGCACCACAACGTGGGCGGCCTCCCCGACGACCTGAAGTTCCGGCTGGTGGAGCCGCTGCGCTCGCTGTTCAAGGACGAGGTGCGGCGGGTCGGCGAGGAGCTGGGCCTGCCGCCGGAGATCGTGTGGCGCCAGCCGTTCCCCGGCCCTGGCCTGGGCATCAGGATCATCGGCGAGGTCACCGCGCCGCGGCTGGAGATCCTGCGCGAGGCCGACGCGATCGCCCGCGCGGAGCTGACCGCCGCGGGCCTGGACCAGACCGTCTGGCAGTGCCCGGTGGTGCTGCTCGCGGACGTGCGCTCGGTGGGTGTGCAGGGCGACGGGAGGACCTACGGGCATCCGGTGGTGCTGCGGCCGGTGACCAGCGAGGACGCGATGACCGCCGACTGGGCCAGGCTGCCGTACGAGGTGCTGGCCCGGATCTCGACCCGGATCACCAACGAGGTCCGCGAGGTCAACCGCGTCGTCCTGGACATCACCAGCAAGCCCCCGGGCACGATCGAGTGGGAATAACCCCGACCCGTCCGGGGTTCCGGGGTCCGTGTTGACGGGGTCGGGATGGGCCGCTAATGTTCGGGATTAGCACTCACTGATGTAGAGTGCTAATGCGACGAGGCAGGTCTGACACCCGCGACGGCAGGCCAGCTCTGGTCGCTCTCGCAAGCAACTCACCATTAGCCTTTCCGGAGGGGGAGGTCAGATCGTGACGACCGCCACCAAGGTTGTTCTCAAACCACTCGAGGACCGGATCGTGGTCAAGCCGCTTGAGGCTGAGCAGACCACTGCATCCGGGCTTGTCATCCCGGACACCGCGAAGGAGAAGCCCCAGGAGGGCGAAGTCCTCGCGGTCGGTCCCGGCCGCTTTGACGATGCGGGCGCCAAGCGCGTCCCGGTCGACGTCAAGGTCGGCGACGTGGTGCTGTACAGCAAGTACGGCGGCACGGAAGTTAAGTACTCGGGCGAGGAGTACCTGGTGCTCTCGGCCCGCGACGTGCTCGCGATCATCGAGAAGTAACTAACGCCCGTGCGCGCCTCCGGCGCCCCGGCCGCGGAGGCGGCCCGGGGTCGCCGGGGGCTCGTCGGCGTGCCAGCACCAGGAAACTCAGTACCAAGCCTGATCCAACCGTAGGTTGAGGTAGTCAATGCCCAAAATCCTGGAGTTCGACGAGGACGCCCGCCGCCACCTTGAGCGTGGCGTGGACAAGCTCGCCGACACCGTTAAGGTGACGCTCGGCCCCCGCGGCCGCAACGTCGTCATCGACAAGAAGTGGGGCGCGCCCACCATCACCAACGACGGCGTGACCGTCGCCAAGGAGATCGAGCTCGAGAACCCGTACGAGAACCTCGGCGCCCAGCTCGCCAAGGAAGTCGCCACCAAGACCAACGACGTGGCCGGCGACGGCACCACGACGGCGACCGTGCTCGCCCAGGCGATGGTCCACCTCGGGCTCCGCTCGGTGGCGGCCGGCGCCAACCCGATGGACCTCAAGCGCGGTGTCGACGCCGCCGCGGCCGAGGTGTCCGAGCGGCTGCTCGCCTCCGCCCGCGAGGTGCTGGAGCAGAAGGAAATCGCGCACGTCGCGACGATCTCCGCGCAGGACTCCGCGATCGGCGAGCTGATCGCCGAGGCGTTCGACAAGGTCGGCAAGGACGGTGTCGTCACCGTCGAGGAGTCCCCGACGATGGGCCTCGAGCTGGAGTTCACCGAGGGCCTCCAGTTCGACAAGGGCTACATCTCGCAGTACTTCATCACCGACCAGGAGCGCCTCGAGGCCGTGCTCGAGGACGCCTACGTCCTCGTACACCAGGCCAAGATCTCCTCGATGGCGGACTTCCTGCCGCTGCTGGAGAAGGTCGCGCAGACCAAGAGGCCGCTGCTCGTGATCGCCGAGGACGTCGAGGGCGAGGCGCTCGCCACGATCGTCGTCAACAAGATCCGCGGGCTGCTGAACATCGCCGCGGTCAAGGCGCCGGGCTTCGGTGACCGCCGCAAGGCCATGCTCGCCGACATCGCGACGCTCACCGGCGGGACCGTCGTCAGCGACGACCTCGGCATCAAGCTCGAGTCGGTCGGCCTGGAGGACCTCGGCCGCGCCCGCCGCATCGTGGTGACCAAGGACAACACCACGATCGTGGACGGTGCCGGCGACCAGTCGGCCATCGAGGACCGGATCCGGCAGATCCGGACCGAGATCGACGCGACGGACTCCGACTGGGACCGCGAGAAGCTGCAGGAGCGGCTGGCCAAGCTGTCCGGCGGTGTGTCCGTGCTGCGCGTCGGCGCGGCCACCGAGGTGGAGCTCAAGGAGAAGAAGCACCGTCTCGAGGACGCCATCTCCGCGACCCGTGCCGCGATCGAGGAAGGCATCATCGCCGGCGGCGGCAGCGCGCTCGTGCACATCGCGGGCGAGCTTGACGACCTCGGCAAGACCGGCGACGTGGCGACCGGCGTGTCGGTCGTGCGCAAGTCGCTGTCCGAGCCGGCCCGCTGGATCGCGCTGAACGCGGGCCAGGAGGGGTCGGTCGTGGTCGCGAAGATCGCCGGCCTGCCCGCCGGGCACGGCTACAACGCCGCCACCGGCGAGTACGGCGACCTGATAGCGCAGGGCGTCATCGACCCGGTCAAGGTCACCCGCTCCGCGGTGCAGAACGCGGCCTCCATCGCCGGCATGCTGCTGACGACGGAGACGCTCGTCGTCGAGAAGCCGGAAGAGGACAAGTCGGCCGCCGACGCCGGACACTCGCACGGCCACTCCCACTAAGGGTGGCGTGCCTCGCGCCGCGAAACGGCGGGCTTGCCCGCCGTTTCGCGGCGTTACCTTTGATGCCGCCGTTATTCCTGGCGCGGGATCCGGCACTGATCACCCGCACCTGACGGCACCCCGCTTACCAGATCTACGGCGTTAGGTCGTCAACGCCGCGCTGATGCGCTCCTGCACTGCGCCTGCACTGCGCCGAAGAACGGGTATGGCACGTATTCGCAGATCTCGCCAGACTTACACGAAATGGAAAGAGCAGGGTCTTCAGGGCGGATGATTGCTCGCGACCGCGGGCGGCCGACTTCTCTGGCGCGCGGGACACGGAAAGACACGCTCACAGCCGGGTAATGGATACCCCGCCGGGTATATGATCATCGCGAGTTCATGATCCCGAAGATATTTGCGCATTATAGGACAAAAAGTCTTCGGCAGGACAAAAGCTTTCGTGATCATGACGGTATGGCTGAGGCTAGTTATGCGCTAAGTCCTGAAATTTCATGATTTGATACCCCTTAGTCTCCGCCGTCGCCGGCCGGGTCAGTGCGGGATCCCGGACGCTTACCGGGATGGAAAGCGGCGGCGGTGCGGGTCGCGCAGCACCGCGCGCTCGCGCGGATGCGCAAGCTGCTCGCCAGCGAGCCCAGCGGCTGACTAGGCAGCTGACTTCTTCAGTAGGATAGAGCGATATCCCACCGTTACCCGCTGCCGCGTCAGCAGCTACGAGCCGTGAGGGCATCATGACCGAGTCGCCGAAGTTTTCCCCGGTAGGCCTGACCTTCGATGACGTGCTGCTGCTGCCCGCTCACTCGGAGCTGATGCCCAGCGAGGCGGACACCAGCACGCGGATCACCCGGCGGTACCGGCTGCGCATCCCGCTGGTCTCGTCGGCGATGGATACCGTTACCGAGGCCAGGATGGCGATCGCGATGGCGCGCCAGGGCGGGGTCGGCGTGCTGCACCGGAACCTGTCCGTCGAGGAGCAGGCCCAGCAGGTCGACTTGGTGAAGCGGTCCGAGGCCGGGATGGTCACCGACCCGGTTACCTGCGGTCCGGACGCGACGCTCGGGGACGTGGAGCGGCTGTGCGCGCATTACCGGATTTCCGGGGTGCCCGTGACCAGCGACGACGGCATCCTCGTCGGCATCGTGACGAACCGCGACATCAGGTTCGAGTCCGACCTGTCGCGCCGCGTCGCGGACGTGATGACTCCGATGCCCCTGGTGACCGCCCCGGTCGGCGTCGAGCCGGAAGAGGCGCTCAGGCTGCTCAAGCAGCACAAGGTCGAAAAGCTGCCGCTCGTCGATGACGCCGGCCGGCTGCGCGGTCTCATCACGGTGAAGGACTTCACCAAGAGCGAGAAGTTCCCCAACGCCACCAAGGACGCGGGAGGGCGCCTGGTCGTGGGTGCCGCGGTAGGCGTCGGCGAGGACGCCAAGCGCCGCGGCCAAGCGCTCATCGAGGCCGGAGTGGACTTCCTCGTCGTGGACACCGCGCACGGTCACGCGCAGTCGGTGCTGGACATGATCGCGGAGATCAAGGCCAACTCCGACATCGAGGTGATCGGCGGCAACGTGGCCACCAGGGCCGGGGCGCAGGCGCTGATTGACGCGGGCGCCGACGGCGTGAAGGTGGGCGTGGGGCCTGGGTCGATCTGCACGACCCGCGTGGTCGCCGGTGTCGGCGTCCCGCAGGTGACGGCGATTTACGAGGCGTCGCTGGCGGCCCGGCCGGCGGGAATCCCGGTTATCGGGGACGGCGGCCTGCAGTACTCGGGCGACATCGCCAAGGCGATCGCCGCCGGCGCGGACATGGTGATGCTCGGCAGCCTGCTCGCGGGCTGTGAGGAGAGCCCAGGCGAGATGGTCTTCATCAACGGGAAGCAGTACAAGATGTACCGCGGGATGGGCTCGCTCGGCGCGATGCGCAACCGGGAGCGGGGCAAGTCCTACTCCAAGGACCGGTATTTCCAGGACGATGTGCTGCGCGAGGACAAGCTGGTCCCGGAGGGGATCGAGGGTCAGGTTCCGTACCGCGGGCCGCTCGCCGCGGTGGCCGACCAGCTCGTCGGGGGGCTGCGCGCGGCCATGGGCTACTGCGGCACGCGGACCATCGCCGAGTTGCAGGAAGCTAAGTTCATCCAGATCACAGCCGCGGGGCTGTCGGAAAGCCACCCGCACGACGTGCAGATGACGGTCGAAGCTCCCAACTACAGCGGCAGGAAGTAAGAAAACTCAGTGACGGACATGGAAATCGGGCGGGGCAAGACCGGGCGGCGGGCGTACGCGCTCGATGAGATCGGCATCGTGCCCGCCCGCCGGACCCGCGACCCCGAAGAGGTGTCGATCGCCTGGCAGATCGACGCGTACCGGTTCGAATTGCCGCTGATCGCCTGCCCGATGGACAGCGTGGTCTCGCCCGCGACGGCGATCACGATCGGGCGGCTCGGGGGGCTTGGCGTGCTGGACCTCGAGGGCCTGTGGACCCGGTTCGAGGACCCCGGGCCGCTCCTGGCGGAGGTGGCGGAGCTCGGCGAGGAGGCGGCCACAAGGCGGCTCCAGGAGATCTACGCCGAACCGATCAAGGAAGAGCTGATCGGCCGCCGCATCGAGGAGATCTCAAGGGCCGGGGTGATCGCCGCGGCGCGGCTGTCGCCGCAGCGGACCGCCCGTTACTACAAGGCGGTCGTGGACGCGGGCGCGGACATCTTCGTCATCCGCGGCACCACGGTGTCGGCCGAGCACGTGTCCGGCCGGGCCGAGCCGCTGAACCTGAAGCAGTTCATCTACGAGCTCGACATCCCGGTCATCGTGGGCGGCTGCGCCACCTACACGGCCGCGCTGCACCTGATGCGCACCGGCGCGGCCGGCGTTCTCGTCGGCTTCGGCGGCGGAAGCGGCCACACCACCGCGGCCGTGCTGGGCGTCGCGGTCCCGATGGCCACCGCGGTCGCGGACGTCGCGGCCGCCCGGCGCGATTACCTGGACGAGTCCGGCGGCCGGTACGTCCATGTGATCGCCGACGGGTCGATGACCCGCAGCGGCGATATCGCCAAGGCCCTCGCGCTCGGCAGCGACGCCGTGATGGTGGGCTCCCCGCTGGCCCGAGCCGAGCAGGCGCCGGGACGCGGCTACCACTGGGGGAGCGAGGCCAACCACCCGGAACTGCCGCGCGGCGCACGGGTCGAGGTGGGGACGATCGGGACGATGGAGCAGATCCTGCACGGCCCGTCCACCGTCCCCGACGGGTCCATGAACCTGATGGGAGCGCTCCGCCGGACGATGGCGACCGCCGGGTACACGGACCTGAAGGAGTTCCAGCGGGTCGAGGTGGTCGTCACGCCGCCGGGCACCCGCTCCCGCTGAACGTCCCGCTGAACCTCCGGCTCAACCCCGTTAGACTTCCTGCCCATGGGTACTCGTCGCGTATTCTCCGGCATCCAGCCGACCGCCGATTCGTTCCACCTCGGCAACTACCTGGGCGCCGTCCGCCAGTGGGTGGACCTGCTGGAGACCCGTGACGCGATCTACTGTGTGGTGGACCTGCACGCGATCACCGTCCCCTACGACACCGGCGCGCTGCGCCGCCGTACCCGGGTGGCCGCCGCCCAGCTGATCGCGGCGGGCCTGGACCCGGAGCGGTGCATCCTGTTCGTGCAGAGCCAGGTTCCCGAGCACGCCGAACTGAACTGGATCCTCGGCTGCATCACCGGGTTCGGCGAGGCCAACCGGATGACCCAGTTCAAGGACAAGTCGGCCCGCGGCGGTGCTGACCAGGCGTCCGTCGGCCTGTTCACGTACCCGGTCCTGCAGGCCGCCGACATTCTGCTGTACCAGGCCGACGAGGTGCCGGTGGGCGAGGACCAGCGGCAGCACCTCGAGCTGTCCCGCACGCTCGCGCAGCGGTTCAACCACCGCTTCGGCGAGACGTTCGTGGTACCCGCGCCCTACATCCTCCCCGCGGTCTCGAAGATCACCGACCTGCAGGACCCCACCAGCAAGATGAGCAAGTCGTCATCGTCCCCGCAGGGCATCATCGACCTGCTCGACGAGCCGGACGTGATCCGCCGGAAGATCAACCGCGCGGTCACCGACGCGGAATCGGTCGTGCGCGTGGACGAGGAGAACAAACCCGGCGTGACCAACTTGCTGCGCATCTTCGCGGCCTTGTCCGGCGACTCAGCCGACGAGATCGCGGCCCGCTACGGCGACTCCGGCTACGGCAAGTTCAAGAAGGACCTCGGCGAACTGGTGGTGGACACGTTCGCCCCGATCAGGGAGCGGACCGCGAAGATCCTCGCCGACGCGGACGCGCTCGACGGCGTGCTCCTCGACGGCGCCCTCCGCGCCCGCGCGATCAGCGGCGAGACGATGGCCACCGTCCGGGACCGCTGCGGCCTCCCGCCCGTCGCCTGACCCCGCCCGCCCCCGTCCCCGCCCGCTCTCGGCGTGCCCGAGCCACTTAGGATCTCATTCCCCCCGGCAAAATGGACAAAACGGACGCCAAAAGGGCGGATTGAGATCCTAAGTCGCTGATGGTGTCCACTATGTGAGATGAGATGACGTCTCCGGATAGGGGCGGCGGGCGGCGGGCGGCCACGGGGGCGGGAAGCGCGGGAGGCGCGAGCGTGGCTCTCCGGAAAAGACACGCCGGTATCCGCGTGATCAAAATCGCCCTCCCGCCCTGGCAGCCCTCGCAAGTAACCTGGGCGCATGGAACTGTCTGAGTCCGGACTCCCGGTCGCCCCGGTCTACGAGCAGGACAATCTTTCGGGGTTCGATCCAGACACGCAGCTGGGCGAGCCCGGTGAGTACCCGTTCACGCGCGGTGTGTACCCCGGCATGTACACGAAACGTCCGTGGACCATCCGGCAGTACGCCGGCTTCTCGACGGCCAGCGAGTCCAACCGCAGGTATCACCAGCTGATTCACAACGGCACCACGGGCCTGTCGGTCGCCTTCGACCTGCCCACCCAGATGGGATACGACTCCGACGCGCCCGTGAGCCACGGCGAGGTCGGCAAGGTCGGCGTGGCGATCGACAGCCTGCGGGACATACGGATCCTGTTCGACGGCATCCCCCTCGACAAGGTGTCCACGTCGATGACGATCAACGCGCCCGCCGCGGTGCTGCTGCTGATGTACCAGACGGCCGCCGAGGAACAGGGGGCCAACCCGGCGACGCTCAGCGGCACCATCCAGAACGACATTCTCAAGGAGTACATCGCGCGCGGCACCTACATTTACCCGCCGCGGCCCAGCTTGCGGCTGGTGGCCGACACGTTCGCCTACTGCAGGGCCGAGCTGCCGCGGTGGAACACGATCTCGATCTCCGGCTATCACATGGCGGAGGCCGGGGCCACGCCCGTGCAGGAGATCGCGTTCACGCTGGCCAACGCCAAGGAGTACGTCAACACGGCGCTGCGGGCGGGTCTCAAGGTCGACGAGTTCGCGCCCCGGCTGTCGTTCTTCTTCGTCGCGCGGACAACGCTCCTGGAGGAAGTGGCCAAGTTCCGCGCCGCCCGCCGCATGTGGGCGAAGATCATGAAGACCGATTTCAAGGCGCAAGACCCCAGGTCGCAGATGCTGCGCTTCCACACGCAGACCGCGGGCGTCCAGCTCACCGCGCAGCAGAAGGAGGTCAACCTGACGCGGGTGACCATCCAGGCGCTCGCCGCCGTGCTCGGCGGCACCCAGTCGCTGCACACGAACTCCTACGACGAGGCGATCGCGCTGCCCAGCGAGAAAGCGGCCCGGCTGGCCCTGCGGACGCAGCAGGTCATCCAGGCGGAGACCGACCTGACCAAGACGGTCGACCCGTTCGCCGGCTCCTACGCCATCGAATCCATGACCGACGAGATCGAGGCCGCGGCGACCGAGCTCATGGCCAAGATCGACGACATGGGCGGTGCGCTCGCGGCCATCGAGCGGGGCTTCCAGAAGTCCGAGATCGAGCGCTCCGCCTACCAGGTCGCGAAGGAAACCGACGAGGGCACGCGCGTGGTCGTCGGCGTGAACAAGTTCAACGCGGACGACGACGAGCCCTATGAGCCGCTCCGCGTCGACCCCAGGATCGAGCAGTCGCAGGCCGACCAGCTGCGGCAGCTGCGGCGGAACCGCGACCAGGCGGTCGTCCGCAAGCACGTCGACGCCGTCCGGGCGGCCGCCGAGGGCACCAGCAACGTCCTGCCGCCCCTCAAGGACGCGCTGCGCGCCGGCGCGACCCTCGGTGAGGTGTGCGACGCCCTGCGCGAAATCTGGGGGGTCTACCGGCCACCGGACGTGCCGTAACCAGGTCAGCGCCGGGCAATCCGGTGGTTCGGGCAGATAGCACCGATTCGGGGACGATTCAATCCCGCGTGCCCGGGAAATCGTTAGTGACGCACCCTCTTGCGTGCTCCCGAGACCCCGGAGGCTTGTCATGACGATCGACTGGAACCCTTCCCCGGGCCCGACGCTGGGCGTCGAGTGGGAGGTACAGCTCATCGACGCGGAGACGCGCATGCTCAGGCAGGAGGCCGGGGAGGTGCTGGCTGGCCTGCCAGGCCTGCAGGAAAGCGGCGAGCACCCCAAGATGAAACACGAGCTGATGCAGTCCACCGTTGAGGTCATCACCGGGATCTGCGGAACCGTCGCCGAAGCCAAGGCCGACCTCGCGATGACAATCAAGGAGCTGCAGCGCTCGGCCGAGCCGCACGGCATCGTGCTGGCCGGCTCGGGCACCCACGCGATGAGCGACTGGCGGGACGCGAAGATGGCGCCGAGCCAGCGCTATTCGGAGCTGGTCGAGCAGATCCAGTGGCCCGCCCGCAGGCTCCAGACCATGGCCGCGCACGTACACGTCGGGCTGCGGGACGCCGACCGGGCGATGCCGGTCGTCAACGCGCTCGCCACCTACCTGCCGCACTTCCTCGGGCTCACGGCCTCCAGCCCCTTCTGGTCGGGCCACGACACCGGCCTCGCCTCGTGCCGCTCGGTCGTCTTCGGCGCCCTGCCGAACACCGGCCCGCCGCCCGGGCTGCCCGACTGGCGGTGCTTCGAGCAGTACATGGACACCCAGCTGCGGGCGGGCACGATCCGGACGATCAAGGAGGTGTGGTGGGACGTCCGGCCGCACCCGGACTTCGGCACCGTGGAGCTCCGCATCGCCGACGCCGTCCCGACGTTCCGCGAGATCGGGATGCTGACCGCGCTGGCGCAGTGCCTGGTGCAGCTCTTCGACACACAGCTGGACCGCGGTTACCAGCTGCCGAGCAGGGCACCATGGGTAAACAGGGACAACAAGTGGCGCGCCCTCAGGTACGGGCTCGACGCTACCGTCATCACCGACGACTCCGGCGCGACCGCGCCGCTCCGGGACGAGGTCTATGAGCTGCTTCGTGACCTGGAGCCGGTAGCATGGCGGCTCGGCTGTGCTGAAGAGCTCGCGGTCGCGTCCGAGGTGCTTGAGTGCGGTGCCCCGTACGAACGGCAGCGTGCCGTGCACGCCGCCTATGGCGACCTGACCAGCGTGGTGGACGCGCTCGTCACCGAGTTCGCGGAGGACCGGTTCGTCCTCAGCGGGGATGGTGGGCATGGAGGGTAATCACCTCATCGCGGACCTGGACGCGTTCCTCGCGGCGCGTGCGCCGGAGCTGATCGAGTTCCGCCGCGACCTGCACGCGCACCCGGAGCCGGCGGACAGCGAGTACCGCACCACCCGGCTGCTCGCCGACCGCCTGACCGAGGCCGGCCTGCGCCCGGTCGTGCTCCCGGGCGGAACAGGCTTGCTCGCCGACATCGGCTTGCTGCACGAGAACGCCGATCATTCGGAACGGGCGGTGGTGGCTCTCCGCGCGGACCTCGATGCCCTCCCGATGGCCGACGAGAAGGACGTGCCCTACCGGTCCACCATCCCCGGCGCCTGCCACGCCTGCGGCCACGACGTGCACACGGCGGTCCTGCTCGGCACCGGCCTGTTCCTGGCCGGGCAGGCGGAAGCGGGGCTGCTGCCCGGCCGGATCCGGCTCATCTTCCAGCCCGCCGAAGAGACCAGCACCGGCGCCCAGGCCGTGATAGCCGCGGGCGGCCTCGACTCGGTGGGGCGGATCTTCGCGCTGCACTGCGACCCGAGGCTGGACGTCGGCAAGATAGGCGTCCGCTCGGGACCGATCACCGCCGCCTGCGACCACATCAAGGTCACGGTCACCGGCCCGGGCGGGCACACGGCCCGGCCGCACCTGACCGCCGACGTGGTGTACGCGCTGGGAAAGATCGTGACCGAACTCCCGGCCGTGCTGTCCCGCAGGATCGACCCCAGGTCGAGCCTGAGCCTGGTCTGGGGCAGGATCAGCGCCGGCTCGGCGGCGAACGCGATCCCCCACGAGGGGATCGCGGAGGGCACGGTGCGCTGCCTGGACGACGGGGCCTGGAACTCGGCCCCCGGCCTGGTCGAGGACCTCGTCCAGTCGGTGGCGGCCGGCTACGGGGTAGCCGCCGAACTGGAGTACCTGCAGAACACTCCGCCGACGGTGAACGAGGAGACGAGCGCCGCCATGTTCTCCGCCGCCGCGACCAGCGTCCTTGGCCCCACCGCCGTGACGCACACGCCGCAGAGCCTGGGCGGCGAAGACTTCGCCTGGTACCTGTCGTCGGTCCCCGGCGCGCTCGCCAGGCTCGGCACCCGGACCCCCGGGGCGCCGGTCCAGTACGACCTGCACCAGCCCGCGTTCGACGTCGACGAGCGCGCGATCGGCGTCGGCGTCCGCGTCCTGGCGGCCACCGCGCTGACCGCCCTGTGGCAATTCGGCTCCGCTGTCTCCGAGACCATGCTGACGCAGTGAGTGACCCGTCCGGCCCACGATCCCGGCAGACGTTCCGGTCGCCGTTCGCGGTCGCGATCTGGTGGCTATGGGTCCTGTTCGCGGCCGGGAACCTGATCGACCTGGCCGTGCAGGGCCGCGATCACCTGGCCGTAGTGGCCGTCTTCATCCTGCTCCTGATCACCGGCGTGATGTACGTGACCGTGCAGCGTCCCCGCATCGTCACCGACGACGCCGGGATGACGATCAGGAACCCGCTGCGCGACCACCGGGTCGGCTGGCCCGCCGTGGCCGGGATCGACGCCGCGGACCTGCTGCGCGTGCGATGCGAATGGCCGCTCGGCGACGAAGGCGACGACCGCACGGGGAAGCGGGCCATCTACGCGTGGGCGGTGCAGACCGCCCGCCGCAAGCAGGCGGTCGCCGAGATGCGCGCGCAGCGCCACCGGTCAGGCAGGCGGACGGCGCCGGGAACCACGGGACCGTTCGGCGCGCCCGAGGCCGCCGAGGCCGCCGGCCAGCCGCCCACCGTCGCGGACGCCGAGCACGTGGTGGCCACGCTGACCGGACTCGCCGGGCAGCGGCGCGCCACCGCCCACGGCACGCCGTCCCCGCCGGTGAGCACCTGGTACTGGCCCGCGTTCGCCGCGATCATCATCCCCGCGCTCGCCCTGCTGATCGCGACACTCACTTAACGGGGGGTTGAAGGGGGGTCGTCCCCCTAGGGCAAGCAGAGCTAAGGCCGGCAGCTGGCCGCCCGGCGGCTCGGACGGCCGCGCGCGCAGCCAGTTGACGTAGTCGTCCGGCGCCCCGGCCTTGCCCGCCGCGGTGGCCAGGCTGGCCACGGTCCGCGCCGAGGGCAGCCCGCCTTCATAGGCGTCCAGCACATACAGCCAGGCGAGGACGTCTCCGTCGAGCGTCTGCACCCGGACCTTGAGCTTGCGGTAGAAGCCGAGAGTCACCCCGTCCCAGCTATCGAGTTCCTTCTCGTCGATCTCCGGGACGTCGTAGAGCACGACGAACACCCGCTGCGGGGTGTCCTCGACAACAGTGGTGAGCGCACCGTCCCAGCCGATGTCCTCACCGCCGAAAGTCAGGCGCCAGCCCTCCAGCCACCCGGTGCCCCGCTGCGGGGAATGCGGGCAGCGCGCGAGCATCTGCGCCGGATCCATGTTGCTGCCGTAGGCGGCGTATAGTGCCACGCTGCCTAAGCGTAGAGCGTAATCGCCGAGGGCGGCGTACAACGCAGCGGTCAACGTGCGGGATAATTGCCCAACGTGACATTGCCCCGTCCACGTGTCGCCATCCTGGGCGGCGGCCCCGGCGGCTACGAAGCCGCACTGGTGGCCGCCCAGCTCGGTGCCGAGGTAACTGTCGTCGACGAAGACGGCCTCGGCGGCGCCTGCGTCCTCACCAACTGCGTCCCCAGCAAGACACTCATTGAGTCCTCGACCGCCATGACCTCGCTGGGCCGCTCGGCCTCGCTCGGGCTGCAGCTCGCCAACAGCGACAACCCCGAGGTCGAGGTCGACGCGCCCGCCCTGTACGCCCGGATCAAGGCCCTGGCCGCGGCCCAGTCACACGACATCGCCGAGCACGTGGCCGCCGAGGGCATCCGGATCATCCGGGCCAGGGGCCAGCTGACCAGCGCGCACACAATCGAGGCCGCGGGGACGACGGTCGCCGCGGACGTGGTGCTGATCGCGACCGGGGCAAGCCCGCGGGCACTGCCGGACACGGTGCCAGACGGCGAGCGCATCCTCACCTGCCGCCAGCTCTACGACCTCCCCGAACTGCCCGAGGAACTCATCGTGGTCGGCTCCGGCGTGACCGGCGCCGAGTTCGCCAGCGCCTACCAGGCACTCGGCTCCCAGGTCACGCTCGTGTCATCCCGGGAGCGCGTGCTCCCGCACGAGGACAAGGACGCCGCCGTCGTCATCGAGGGCGTCTTCAGGCGCCGCGGCATGAACGTGCTCGGCAGGTCCCGCGCCGAGGCGGTGCACCGAAAGGGCGACACGGTGGTGGTCACCCTGACCGACGGCCGGACGCTGACCGGCTCGCACTGCCTGCTCACCGTCGGGATGGTCCCGAGCACGGCCGGCATCGGCTGCCAGCGGGCGGGGGTCAACCTGGACAGCCGCGGCTTCATCGAGGTGGACCGGGTCTCACGCACGTCCACGCCCGGCGTGTACGCCGCCGGCGACTGCACCGGCGTGCTGATGCTCGCCTCCGTGGCGGCCATGCAGGGCCGGATCGCGATGTGGCACGCCCTCGGCGAGGCGGTCCAGCCCATCAGGCTCAGCCACGTCGCCGCCACCATCTTCACCGACCCCGAGATCGCCTCCGTCGGCGTGTCCCAGGCCACCGTGGACAGCGGCGAGGTCACCGCCCGCGTCGTGAAGCAGCCCCTGGCCACCAACCCGCGCGCGAAGATGGCCGGAATCCGCGACGGCTTCGTCAAGATCTTCGCCCGGCCGGGCACCGGCATGGTCCTCGGCGGCGTAGTCGTCGCGCCCCGCGCCAGCGAGCTGATCCTGCCGCTCTCGATCGCCATCGAGCAGAACCTGTCGGTCGACCAGATCGCCCACACGTTCTCGGTCTACCCCTCGCTGTCCGGCAGCGTCACCGAAGCGGCCCGCACGGTCATGGAGTTCGGCACCGACGCTATCTTCTGACCCGCACCAGAGTTCCGCGCACAGCGTCGAGCACGAGATCCGCCCGCTCCGGCGTCCGCTCACGGGCGAGCATCGCCTCCTCCGCA
This sequence comes from uncultured Actinomycetota bacterium, assembly GCA_963771985.1. GTDB lineage: Bacteria > Actinomycetota > Actinomycetes > Streptosporangiales > Streptosporangiaceae > Trebonia. Next base: position 159,486 of record CAVYVO010000022.1, read on the forward strand.
GCGGCCCACTCCGCCCAGTGCGGCGCGAACACTTCCCCGTCGCGGTCAAGAGCCCTTTTCTTCCGAACGGAAGCTGGCGCCTCCGCCCACGCCAGCACGCTCTCGAACGCGGCGGCCCGCCGCGCCCCGGCCCCGACCCCTTCCACGATCAGCAGCCCCGGCGGGTCGAGCGGCACCGGCTCGGCCCACTCGCGCGCGACCCAGTCATAGCGCGGCACCCGCACAGCCCGCCCGGCCGCGAGCGGCTCAAGCACCTCGGACACGAGAAGGCCGATCCCGCGCTCAAGCCCGTCCCACCCGCCATATAGGTCCTCAAGCGCCACAACCGGCGCGTCCAGCCGCCGGGCCAGCGCCGCCGCCAGCGTGCTCTTCCCAGCCCCCGACCGTCCGTCAACCCCCAGCACCCGCGTCCGCCCCGCCCTCGGCGCCGCCGCGAGCAGCGCGCCCCCGAGCGCCCCCACCGCATCCGCCACCCCCGCCACCCCCTCACCACGCCCGCCGCGGCTCAGTGCGACGGGCGGCCGAGGTTTGGGTCATCGGGGACCGGGAGGCCGTGCTGCTTCAGCCGCGCCGCACGCACGTCATCGGCGCTGATCAGCACCGTGCCCACGCTCGCGATCAGCGCGAAACCCGGCACCGCCACCCGCAGCCAGGCCGGGCCCGGCAGGAACGCCAGCGCGACACAGATCGGGACCAGCAGCACAAGCAGCCGCCTGACCGTCCGGCCGCGCCAGCCGGCGTCGGTCAGCTCGTGCCGCACCCACTCCCGGTTCTCCGGCGGCAGCCGGAACCCGACCGCGAACAGCAGCCACCGCCCGACGCTTGGATCACCCGGCAGCCGGCCCATCCCAGCGGTCAGTCCTTGATCTCGCAGATCACAGTGTCCGCCGCCACCGTCTGCCCCACCTCGACGGCCAGACCGGTAACCGTCCCCGCCTTATGCGCGGCCAGCGGCTGCTCCATCTTCATCGCTTCCAGTATCACCACTGTCTCGCCCGCGGCCACCTGCTGCCCCTCGGCCGCCACGATCTTCACGATCGTCCCCTGCATCGGGGTAACCAGGGAATCCCCGCTCCCCGCCCTATGCGCCCCCCGGGAGCGACGGGAGCCACCGCGGGAACCACGCGTACGTTCGGCAGAAGACGAAACAGAGGCGGACGCGACGGGAAGCGACAGGACAGCCGGCAGCACGACCTCCAGCCTCTTCCCCCCCACTTCCACCGTCAGCCGCTCACGGGGCGCATCCGCGGCGGTCACCGCGCCGGCCTGCGGCTCGAGCGCCGCCGCGAACTCCGTCTCGATCCAGCGCGTGTGCACGTCGAAGTGGTCGCCGGCGAAGGCGGGATCATCCACGACCGCGCGGTGGAAAGGCAGCACGGTCGGCATCCCGCCGATCGTGAACTCGGCGAGCGCGCGGCGGGAGCGCTCCAGCGCCTGCTCCCGCGTCGCGCCGGTGACGATCAGCTTGCCGATCAGCGAGTCGAAAGCCTGCGGCACCGTCATCCCGGCGGTATACCCGGCGTCCAGCCGCACGCCCGGCCCGGACGGCGGGTTCCACTCGGTGATCGTCCCCGGCGCCGGAAGGAAATTCTTCGCCGGATCCTCGGCATTGATCCGGAACTCGATCGAGTGCCCCTGGCCGGGCGGATCGTCATAGCCGAGCGGCTCCCCCGCCGCGATCCGGAACATCTCCCGCACCAAGTCCAGGCCGGTGACCTCCTCCGACACCGGGTGCTCCACCTGCAGCCTCGTGTTCACCTCCAGGAAGCTGATCGTCCCGTCGGCGGCGACCAAGAATTCGCAGGTGCCCGCCCCGACGTACCCCGCCTCCCGGAGGATCGCCTTCGACGCGTCATAAAGCTGCTTGTTCTGCGCGCCGGACAGGAACGGCGCCGGCGCCTCCTCCACCAGCTTCTGATGCCTGCGCTGCAGCGAGCAGTCCCGCGTGGACACCACCACCACGTTGCCGTGCGAATCCGCCAGGCACTGCGTCTCCACATGCCGCGGCCGGTCCAGGTATCGCTCGACGAAACACTGCCCGTTCCCGAACGCCGCGGTGGCCTCGCGGACCGCGGACTCGTAGAGCTCCTCGATCTCCCCGGCGGTCCTGGCGACCTTGAGCCCGCGGCCGCCGCCGCCGAACGCCGCCTTGATCGCGACCGGCAGACCATACTGCGCAGCGAACTCCTTCACCTCGGCCGCCGAGCTGACCGGGCCGTCGGTGCCCGGCGCCAGCGGCGCCCCGACACGCTTGGCGATCTCCCTGGCCTTCACCTTGTCGCCCAGCGCCTCGATGGCGTACGGCGGCGGCCCGATCCAGGTTAGCCCCGCGTCGATGACCGCCCTGGCGAACCCCGCGTTCTCGGCCAGGAAGCCGTAGCCCGGATGGACGGCGTCAGCGCCAGACCTGGCCGCGATCTCGATGATCTTGTCAATGTCCAGGTACGTCTGCGCCGGCGAGCTGCCGTTCAGCGCGTACGACTCGTCGGCGATCTTGACGTGCAAGGCGTCGAGGTCGGCGTCGGCGTAGATCGCCACGCTGGTGAGCCCGGCATCCCGGCAGGCGCGCGCCACCCGGACCGCGATCTCGCCGCGGTTCGCGATCAGAACTTTCCGCAATGCGTCCTCTTCGTGGGGGAGAGGGAGATTGTTCGTAGCTGGACGGAGTCTAGAACAGTACTGTGAGAGGCGTGCTGATGTGGGTGCCCGGCGACTGGGTAGCGGCCGGGATGACGGGGCTGCCCGGCACGGACGTCGAGGTCGTCACCCTCGCCGAGGGCGCCGCGCCGCCCCCGGACGTGGCCGACGTCGAGTTCTACGTCCCCAGCTTCTTCCCCGCCCCGGCCAGCATCGAGATCATGGCGCACATGAAGCGGGTGCGCGTGGTCCAGGCGCTCACCGCCGGCGTGGACCGGCTGCGCCCGCAGGTGCCCCCAGGCGCGGTGCTGTGCAACGCCCGCGGAGCGCACGACGCGTCCACCGCCGAATGGGTCGTCGCCGCCATGCTGACCGCGCTCAGGGACTTCCCCCGCTTCGCGCTGGACCAGGCGGCCGGGGAATGGGCATACCACTTCACCGACCAGCTGGCGGAAAAGACCGTGCTGATCGTCGGCTACGGCTCGATCGGCGCCGCCGTCGAACGCCGGCTGGCCGGGTTCGAGGTGACCGTGCGACGGGTCGCGCGCATGGCGCGGCCAGGGGTATCGGGCCTGTCCGAGCTGCCTTCGCTGCTGCCCGCCGCCGACGTGGTCGTGCTGCTCGTCCCCTTCACGCCCGAGACGAAAGGGATGGCGGACAGCGCCTTCCTGGCCCGGATGAGGGACGGCGCGCTGCTGGTCAACGCGGCTCGCGGGGCGGTTGTGGACACCGGTGCGCTGTGCACTGAGGCAGCCAGCGGGCGGCTGCGCGCCGCGCTCGACGTGACCGACCCGGAGCCGCTGCCGCCGGACCACGAACTGTGGCGGCTGCCCGGGGTGTTCATCACGCCGCACGTCGCGGCGTCTACGCCGGTGTCGCAGCGCAGGGTCGTTCGGCTGGTCAGGGAGCAGGCCGAGGCGTACCTGCGCGGCGATCCGCTCCGCAATGTGATCAGCGGCACGTACTGACCGGTAGCTCGCCGAGCCAGCCACTATGGCTACCGTGGCCTGGCGTCCGGCTGACCGTGGTGGGGAGGCTTAGCCGCCGCGCCCACTGAGATCGGATGTTGCCTGGCGAGCGGCCGGCCGCGCGGCCGCGCGGCCGCGTGCACGGTCCGGAATGTCAGACCTACGCGGGATGCTTGCGGCATCTGCCCCATCACCTAGGAGGGTCCAGTGACCAGCTCCGGCCTGCGCCTCGCCCTATCCCCAGGCAGGTGCCCGCAGCCATCCCCCGACTCCCTGGTTATCTCGCCGCCGGGACCAGCCCCACGGTCCCGGACGAACTGGCGCCCATCGTGCCCTTAGCAGTCCCGTATGTGACGGTCCCGAGGAGAACCAAGGAGAAATGTGTTGAAAGTGACACAAGCGTATCGGTTCGCCCTAGACGCCACGACCGCTCAGGAGCAGGCGTTGCGCTCTCACGCGGGGGCGGCAAGGTTCGCCTGGAACTGGGGACTCGCAAAGTGCAACGAACGTTACAACGCTGAGCGCCGTTGGTATTCAGCCGCGGAGTTGCACAAGCTATGGAACGTCGAGAAGAGGACCGACCCGGCACTGGCCTGGTGGACCGAGAATTCCAAATGCGTCTACCAGGAAGCCTTCCGTAACCTGGAGCGGGCACTCCAGGACTTCATGAAGTCGAAAAAAGGCGATCGGAAGGGCCATGCAGTCGGCTTCCCGAAGTTCAAGAAGCGTGGGAAGTGCCGGGACTCGTTCCGCTTCTCCACCGGGGTGATTCGTTGCGCCGGAGCCACGGTCACCCTTCCCCGACTCGGTACCATCAAGACCCACGAGTCCACCCGGCAGTTGGCCGACCAGTTGGAGTTCGGAACGGCGCGCATCCTGTCCGCTACCGTGTCGCGCACTGCGCAGCGTTGGTTTGTATCGTTGCACATGCCCGCAAGCGACTAGGCAGCGCGAACCGCCGCAAGTCCGCCGCTCGCCTAGCGAGGATTCACGCTCGGGTTGCGAACATCCGCGTCGATGCACTGCATAAGGCGACGAGCATGCTCACCGCCCACTACGAAACCGTCGTAACCGAGGACTTGAACGTCAGATGGATGATGGGCAACAGGCGGCTAGCCCGTGCGGCTGCTGACCAGGGATTCTGGACCGTACGGCGGATGCTCGAATACAAAACGACGTGGAATGGCGGCCGGCTCGTCGTCGCAGACCGCTGGTTCCCCTCTTCCAAGACCTGCTCGGGCTGTGGCCATGTGAAAGCCAAGCTGGCACTGTCCGAACGGACCTACAATTGCGATGCGTGCGAGCTATCCCTTGACCGGGATGTCAACGCGGCGCGCAACCTGCTCGACCTCGCCGCCAGCGGGGCTGTAGAGGGCCAAACCGGGATCCCGCGTCCTGCGCGCGGCAAAGCTAGGGGCCATCCCCAGGCAACACAGGACAGACGCGCGTCCTCAACCGAAGCGTGATCTACGGTACGTAGAGTGAGCGCTAGGGCCGGAGCGCCACGCAGCCTCAAGGTGGCGGACCTAGCCTCCGACGGATGCCGCACGATGCCCGCCGCTGGTGACGGTTCGTTGCGCATCCGTTACCAAATAATCGGTTACAGCCTATGTAGGGAAAGCACGCTATCCACCTAACGGAACCTCGGAAGGAGCTCCGGTTGCACCTGAGGATGACGGGGGGCGATTCGCCCGGTTTGACGCCGAGCGCGGCGGCCACATTGGCGTGCTGTGACCGGCGCCGGTACCGGCGCTTGGCTCATACGGTCATCGGCCGGGAGCCCGGGCATCTTTTTTTTCAACTCGCCGCCAGTGGGGCGGAGAGCATAAACGCCTGCGGAGGGACTATAAGACCCGGTTTGGCCGGGCGCGTCCCTGGGAAACAGGAACCCGGCACCTCAAGCGGGGATAAGACCGGGACCGTCCCGTGGCAACGCGGGACTGCGGAGGACATGCTCGCTCGGGTGAGCACTGACCCGCAACGGGGCAGACAGTGAACGTCCTCGCCATGCTTGCCGCGGCGGGGGCGGTCGTCGCCCTGTGGGCGGGTGCGACGCGTCACAGCGGCCCCGTGGCCAGGGGATACCGGTGGCTGGGCGGGGCGGCCCTGTTCTGGCTGGTCGGGCTCATCGTCGACTCGGTCCTGTCCGGGCCGCTGAGTTCTTCGGCCGCGCCGCCGGGACTGGCGGACGTGGCCCCGCTGCTCGGGCTCGCCGCCGCGGCGATCGGCATCATGGTGCTGGCCTCGCCGGCGCCGGGCGAGAAAGCGGCGACGTCCGGGGGATCGGTGCTGCCCGGCCTCGCCGACGGCTACGTGATGGCGGTCGCGCTGCTCGTCATCGGCTGGGTGGTGGAGTTCGGCGCCGAGTTCCATCATTCGGGGGAAAAGCCGCAGACGTTCTTGCTCGACTTGCTGCATCCGCTCGCCGACCTGGCGGTGCTGGGGGCGCTGTTGCCGGTGCTTACCGTCGCCTGGCGCCGGGTGCTCGTGCCCTACCTCTCGCTGCTGGTGCTGACCGGCGCGGACTCGCTTGGCGTCGGCGCCCGCATCTCCGGCGGCCACCAGGGCATCCTCGAGCAGCTCGCGGTGATCCTGGCCGCCTGCCTGCTGGGAGTCGCGCCCTGGGTGGAGACCATCGCCGCGCGCTGGGGCCTGCTGCCGTGGCGGCGGGAAGAGGAGGCCGTGGCGGATGCCGGGGAGGGATTGCCCGGCGTGTTCGGCGGCCGGGGCGCCCCGGTCACCAGCGCCGGGGCCGCGACCATCATCGCGGCGGTGGCCGTGGTGGTCGCCGCGTTCGTCGTCATCGTGAGCGGCCTGGCGAGCGCGCCCGCCGAGGGCCTGGCGCTGGTCATCGCGGGCGGCGCGGCGGTGCTCGTGGTGGCGGTGCGCATTCTGATGCTGGTCAGGGAGAACGGCGTCGCGGTGCGGATGTGGCGGGAGTCGAGCACTAGCCTGCGTGAGCTCGCCGACCGGACCGGTGACATCGTGCTGATCTGCGACCTCGACGGGGCGATCACGTACGCGAGCCCGGCGGTCTCCGGCTTCAGCTACCCGCGGGAGGCGCTGGTCGGCAAGGCGCTCCTGGAGTTCGTCCACCCCGAGGACGCCGCGACCACGCGGGCCGCGGTCGCGGCGGTGCTCGACGCCGGGGAGGACGCGGCCGGTGCGGCGCCGGGCGGCGCGCCGGAGCCGACGGCCGGCGGGACGGGCCGTTTCGCCTGCCGGCTGCGCGCCGCCGACGGCACGTGGCGGCATGTCGAGTGCGCCGCGCTGCTTTACCGGCTGCCCGGCGAGCCGGCCCAGATGCTGGTGAGCGCCAGGGACGTCAGTGACCAGGTGGCGCTGCGCCAGCAGGTGACGCACCTGACGTTCCACGACGGGCTGACCGGCCTGCCGAACCGGGCGTATGTGGAGGAACGTGCCCGGGAGGCGCTCGTCGTCCATGAGGACGGGGGCCGGCAGGCGGGTGTCATATTCCTCGACCTGGACGGTTTCACCGCGGTCAACGACCTCGTTGGGCACGGTGCGGGCGACCTGGTGCTCGCGCAGGCGGCGCGGCGGCTGCGGGCCGTCGTGCCCGCCCAGGAGACGGTCGCGCGGTGGGGCGGTGACGAGTTCGCGGTGCTCATGGAGAACGCGGCGGGCTCGCAGGAGATCGCCGAGCTCGCCGAGCGGCTGGCGGGGACGATCGCCGGGGAGCCGTTCCGCGTGGCCGAGCGGGATCTCAGCCTGACCGCGAGCGTTGGCGTCGCGCTTGCCGACGGAAGCACGCCCGGGGTGGTGCTGCGCAACGCGGACGTGGCCATGGCCCGGGCCAAGGACAGCGGCGGCGGCCGGGTGGAGGTCTACGCCGCGCACATGCACGCGGACGTGGTGCGCCGCCTGGATCTGGCCAGCGACCTGCAGCGGGCGATAGCGCGGGAAGAGCTGGCCCTGCAGTACCAGCCGATCGTGGAGCTCGCGACGTCGCGGGTGACGGGCGCCGAGGCGCTGCTCCGCTGGTGGCGGGGGGACGAGGCGGTCTCGCCTCGCGCGTTCCTCGCGGTGGCGGAAGATTCCGGGCTGATCGTCCCGCTCGGGGAGTGGGTGCTGCGCAAGGCGTGCGCGCAGGGTGCGGCGTGGCGCGCGGCGTCATGGGATATCGACGTGTCGGTGAACCTGTCGCTCCGTCAGCTGAACGCGCCGCAGTTTCCCGCCCAGGTAGCCGCCGCGCTCGCGGAGAGCGGCCTGCCACCGGGGGCGCTGATCATCGAGGTGGGCGAGCGGATGCTCGTAGAGGACGCGGGCCTGATCGCGGACCGGCTCGCGGAGCTGCGGGATCTGGGTGTCAAGCTGGCCATCGACGATTTCGGGATCGGTTACGCGTCGCTGGCTCACCTGCGTGAGCTGCCGGTCGACATCATCAAGATCGACCCGTCTTTCGTCTCGGGCCTTGGCCAGGACCCGACGCTTACGCTGCTGACCAGGACGATTGTGCAGGTTGGCCGTGATCTGGGCATGCAGGTGGTGGCCGAGGGGATCGAGCAGCCGCGTCAGCTGGCGGAGCTGCGGGAGATGGGCTGCGGTTACGGGCAGGGGTTCCTGGTGGCCAAGCCGATGGCCGCCTCGGGCATGGAGGCCCTCATCAGGACCGGCGGGTCAGGTATCGCTGATGTTTCCGGCGCGGCAAAGCCTGGTGTCCCGGCTGCTTAGCGGGCTGTCCCTGGACCGGTCGTCTCACATGGTGAGACGATTCCCTGGATGATTTGACGTGGGGGCGTGTTGTGGGCGAGGGTGGTATCCGTGAAGCGGAACCACATCCTCGTACTTGGCTGGCGCGCAGAGAGCTGACCCAGCCAGCTTCTGCGCGCGCCCCTCGACTGCCGCCCGGCACGAGGGGTTTTTTATTGCCCCCCCGGGGGGTACGGGGGGTCCCCCCCGGAAGACAACCGCCGCGCACATCGTGACAAGGAAGCCATCCGATGACCGAGCAGACGAGCCCAGTCCCTCCCAAGGCGCAGGCTGCCGCTGGACCAGCGGATCAGCGGCCGGCCGATCCCACGCAGGTCCCTCGCCCCTTGACATCGCGGCGAGGGCAGCCACCCCGAAGCCGGCGGCGCCCAGGCCGGCGCAGGCCGGGCAGTCCGCCGGCCCCGCGCAGCCGGCCGCGGCCCAGCCGGGTGCGGCCCAGCCGGGGGCGCAGCAGCCCGCCCCGCCGCCGGCGGCGGCCAAGACGCGGGTCACCGGCGCCCAGGCCCTGGTCATGGCCCTGGAGCGAGTGGGTGTCGACGTGGTGTTCGGCATCCCGGGCGGCGCCGTGCTCCCGGCCTACGACCCGCTGCTCGACTCCCAGCAGATCAGGCACATCCTGGTCCGCCATGAGCAGGGCGCGGGCCACGCGGCCACCGGGTACGCCCAGGCCACCGGCCGTACCGGCGTGTGCATGGCGACCAGCGGCCCGGGCGCGACGAACCTGGTCACGCCGCTGGCCGACGCGTACATGGACTCCGTTCCCGTGGTGGCGATCACCGGCCAGGTGTCCACCAGCCTGATCGGCACCGACGGGTTCCAGGAGGCGGACATCTCCGGGATCACGCTGCCGATCACCAAGCACAACTTCCTCGTCACGAAGCCGGAGGACATCGCCCGCACCATCGGCGAGGCCTTCCACCTGGCGAGCACCGGCCGCCCCGGCCCGGTGCTCGTGGACATCGCCAAGGACGCGATGCAGGCGACGACCGAGTTCACCTGGCCGGTTCCGTTCGATCTGCCCGGCTACCACCCGGTGACCAGGCCGCACTCCCGGCAGGTGCGGGAGGCCGCGCGGATGATCATCGAACGCGAAGCGGCCGGTGCTGTACGTCGGCGGCGGGGTGATCAAGGCCCAGGCCTCGGCGGAGCTGCGGCAGCTGGCCGAGCTCACCGGCGCTCCGGTGGTCACCACGCTGATGGCGCGCGGCGCGTTCCCGGACAGCCACCCGCAGCATCTGGGCATGCCGGGCATGCACGGCACGGTGGCCGCGGTGGGCGCCTTGCAGCGGGCGGACCTGATCGTGTGCCTCGGTGCGCGGTTCGACGACCGGGTGACCGGGAAGCTGGACACGTTCGCGCCGGACGCGCTCATCGTGCACGCGGACATCGATCCGGCGGAGATCTCCAAGAACCGCCGCGCGGACGTGCCGATCGTGGGTGACTGCAAGGAGGTGATCGCTGATCTCATCGTCGCCGTCGCAGCCGAGCACGCGCACGGCCGCCAGGGTGACCACGCCCAGTGGTGGGCGCAGCTCGATCAGTGGCGCCAGAAGTACCCCCTCGGCTACGACGAGCCGGAAGACGGCAGCCTGGCGCCGCAGTACGTGATCGAGCGGATCGGCAAGCTGGTCGGGTCGGACGCGATCTACCTGGCGGGCGTCGGCCAGCACCAGATGTGGGCGGCGCAGTTCATCGGGTACGAGCAGCCGCGGACCTGGATCAACTCCGGCGGGGCCTGGCACGATGGGGTTCGCGGTCCCGGCCGCGATGGGCGCGAAGGTCGGCATGCCGGACGCCAAGGTGTGGGCGATCGACGGCGACGGCTGCTTCCAGATGACCAACCAGGAGCTGGCCACGTGCGCGATCGAGGGCATCCCGGTCAAGATCGCGGTCATCAACAACGGCAACCTCGGCATGGTCCGGCAGTGGCAGACGCTCTTCTACGGCGAGCGGTACTCCAACACCAACCTCGGCGACAAGAAGGCCGAGGTGGCGGGCACCCGGATCCCGGACTTCGTGAAGCTGGCGGAGGCCTACGGCTGCATCGGCCTGCGCTGTGAGCGGAAGGAAGACGTCGACGCGGTCATCGAGCAGGCCATGGCGATCAACGACCAGCCGGTCGTGATCGACTTCATCGTCCACAAGGACGCGATGGTGTGGCCGATGGTCGCGGCCGGCACCAGCAACGACGACATCAAGCACGCGCGCGGCATGGCGCCCGACTGGGAATCGCAAGGGGAATGAGCGGCATGACTCAGCACACGCTCTCCGTGCTGGTGGAGAACAAGCCTGGCGTCCTGGTCCGTATCGCGGGGCTGTTCTCGCGGCGCGGGTTCAACATCGACTCGCTCGCGGTCGGGCCGACCGAGCACGAGGAGATCTCCCGGATGACGATCGTGGTGAACTGCGACGAACACCCCTTGGAGCAGGTCACCAAGCAGCTCAACAAGCTGATCAACGTGCTCAAGATCGTCGAGCTCGAGCCGTCGCAGGCGGTGCAGCGGGAGCTTGCCCTGATCAAGGTCCGTGCCGATGCCGATACCCGGTCGAAGGTGCTGGAGACCGTGGAACTGTTCCGCGCGCACGTCGTGGACGTGGCGCTGGACGCGGTCACCGTCGAGGCGACCGGGAGCCATGACAAGCTAGAGGCACTGGTCCGGGTCCTCGAGCCGTTCGGCATCAAGGAACTGGTCAAGTCCGGCACGATCGCCGTCGGCCGCGGCGGGCGGTCTATCACCGACCGCACGCTGCGCCCGCTGGAGCGGTCTGCTTAAGAAAAACCCGATCGTCCCGAACGTACGCGTGGCGCCTCCGGGACCGCGCACCCGACTCCAAAGACGCAGAAAGGCCCTTCCAGTGGCAGCAGAGATCTTCTACGACGACAGCGCCGACCTCTCGCTCGTCCAGCGGCGCCACGTCGCCGTTCTCGGTTACGGCAGCCAGGGACACGCGCACGCGCTGTCGCTGCGCGATTCCGGGGTGGACGTCCGGGTGGGCCTGCAGCCCGGCTCGGCGAGCAGGGAGAAGGCCGAGAGCGACGGTCTGCGCGTCCTCACGCCCGCCGAGGCGTGCGAAGAGGCGGACCTGGTGATGGTGCTGATCCCGGACCACCTGCAGCGCGCGGTGTACGCGGAGGCGATCGCCCCGTCGCTGGTGGAGGGCGACGCGCTGTTCTTCGCGCACGGGCTGAACATCCGGTACAACCTCATCCGGCCGCCGGCCGACGTGGACGTGTGCATGGTGGCGCCGAAGGCGCCGGGCCACCTGGTGCGCCGGCAGTTCAACGAGGGCCGGGGTGTCCCGATGCTCGTGGCCGTCGAGCAGGACGCGTCCGGCAGCGCGCTGCCGCTGGCGCTCTCGTACGCGAAGGCGATCGGCGGCACCCGGGCCGGCGTGCTCAAGACGACGTTCAAGGAGGAGACGGAGACCGACCTGTTCGGCGAGCAGGCGGTGCTGTGCGGCGGCGTCTCCGAGCTGATCAAGGCCGGTTTCGCGACGCTGGTCGAGGCCGGGTACCAGCCGGAGGCGGCGTACTTCGAGTGCCTGCACGAGATGAAGCTGATCGTTGACCTCATGTACGAGGGCGGCATCTCCAAGATGTACTGGTCGGTCTCCGACACCGCCGAATACGGTGGCTATACCCGCGGTCCGCGCCTCATCAACGAGTCGACCCGCGAGGAGATGCGCAAGATCCTCGGCGAGATCCAGGACGGCACCTTCACCCGCGAGCTTGTGGAGGAGTTCGACGCGGGCAAGCCCAACTTCCTCAAGCGGCGCGAGGCCGAGCAGGGCGAGCAGATCGAGCAGGTCGGCGCCAAGCTGCGCCCGCTGATGAGCTGGCTCTCGGACGCGGAGGACTGAGCTAGCCCGGGGGACGACCCCCGGAGCCCCCCGGCTGCGCGCCCGATGGCAGAAACCGCCATCTTATCGGACGCGCTCGAGAGACTAGGGTTTCTGCATGAGTTCATCAGTCAGGCTCGCCGTTATCGGCGGCGACGGCATCGGCCCCGAGGTGACGGCCGAGGCGCTGAAGGTGCTGCGGGTGGCAGCCCCGGACGTCACCTTCGACACGACCGACTACGACCTGGGCGCGCGGCGCTGGCACCGCACGGGCGAGACGCTGCCGGACGCGGTCCTCGAGGAGATCCGCGGGCACGACGCGATCGTGCTCGGCGCGGTCGGCGACCCGTCGGTGCCCAGCGGGGTGCTCGAGCGCGGGCTGCTGCTCCGGCTGCGGTTCGAGCTCGACCACTACGTCAACCTGCGGCCGGTCCGGCTGTACCCGGGCGTGGCGTCGCCGCTGGCGAAAGGGTCCCCGGAGACGATCGACATGGTGGTCGTCAGGGAGGGCACCGAAGGGCCGTACACGGGGGCCGGCGGCGTGATGCGGCGCGGCACGCCGGAGGAGATCGCCACTCAGGAGAGCTACAACACCCGGTTCGGTGTGGACCGGGTGGCGCGGTACGCGTTCGAGCAGGCCCTGGAGCGGCCGCGGAAGAAGCTCACCCTGGTGCACAAGACCAACGTGCTGACGTTCTCCGGGGATCTGTGGCAGCGCGCGGTCGAGTCCCTGGCCAAGGAGTTTCCCGAGGTCTCGGTGGACTACCAGCACGTCGACGCGGCGTCGATGTTCTTCGTCACCCAGCCGGAGCGGTTCGACGTCATCGTGACCGACAACCTGTTCGGCGACATCCTGACCGATCTGGGCGCGGCGATCGCGGGCGGTATCGGGCTGGCGGCGAGCGGCAACATCAACCCCACGCGGCGTTTCCCGTCGATGTTCGAGCCGGTGCACGGCAGCGCGCCGGACATCGCCGGGCAGTCTAAGGCGGACCCGACCGCGGCGATCCTGTCCGCGGCGATGCTGTGCGCGCACCTCGGCTTGCCGGGTGCGGCGGCCGAGATCGAGCAGGCGGTCGCGGATGATCTCATCGAGCGCCAGGGCGAACGGGCGACACGGACTACCGTGGAGATAGGCGAAGACATCGCCGAACGAGTATCCGGATAGTCCTGAAAATCCAGACAATCCGTATACCGCCCAGAAAGGACCGATCAGTGATGACCGCTAGCACCGACGCCGAGATCGACTTCGAGATCCACCCGTCCCAAGCCAGAGTGCCAGCCGCCGAGCGAGAGCGGATTCTGGCGTCGCCGGGGTTCGGCCAGGTCTTCACCGATCACATGATCACGCTGCGCTGGTCGGCCGGGCGCGGCTGGCACGACGGCAAGCTCGAGCCGTACGGCCCGTTCGCGCTCGACCCGGCCACCTCGGTGTTCCACTACGCGCAGGAGCTCTTCGAGGGCCTGAAGGCCTACCGGCAGGACAGCGGGTCGATCGTGATGTTCCGGCCGCAGGCCAACGCGGCGCGGTTCAACTCCGGCGCCCGCCGGATGGCGATGCCCGAGTTGCCGGAGGAGACGTTCCTGCGGGCGCTCGAGCTCCTGGTCGCCCAGGACAAGGAATGGATACCGCGGGGCGAGGGGAACAGCCTCTACCTGCGGCCGTTCATGATCGCGACGCAGCGCGGGCTCGGTGTCAACCACCCGTCGGACTCCTACCTGTTCTGCGTGATCGCGTCGCCCGCCGCGTCGTACTTCGGCGCGACCAAGACCGTCAAGGTGTGGCTGTCCGAGGACTACACGCGGGCGGCCCCTGGCGGCACCGGCGCGGTCAAGTGCGGGGGTAACTACGCCGCCGCGTTCGTCGCCCAGCAGCAGGCCGTCGAGAAGGGCTGCGACCAGGTGGTCTGGCTGGACGCCGCCGAGCACCGGTGGGTCGAGGAGATGGGCGGCATGAACCTGTACTTCGTCTACGGTTCGGGCGCGGACGCCCGGATCATGACGCCGGCCCTGACCGGCACGCTGCTGCCGGGGGTAACGCGGGACTCGCTGCTCAAGCTCGCGCCGACGCTGGGCATCCCGGCCGCGGAGGGCCGCATTTCGGTGCCGGACTGGCGCGGCGGCTGCGCTTCCAGCCAGATCACCGAGGTGTTCGCGTGCGGCACCGCCGCGGTGGTGACCCCGGTGGGCGCCGTCGACGGCGCCTCCGGCGGCTGGACGATCGGCGACGGGAACCCGGGCCCGGTCACGACCCGGCTGCGGGAAGAGCTCATCGGTATCCAGTACGGTCACCGCCCGGACCCCTTCGGCTGGATCTACAAGGTCGCCTAGCCGGTTACGCTGCGTGCGGCCGGAATCTATGTTGGCCGTCCGGTGTTGAGCAGAGTAAGGTCATACGTGGCGGGCATGCCTCGCGCGGCTGGCCGACAACTGAACATGGGGGTGAACGGTTTCGACTTCGGTAGTTGATCCAGGAGAAGCGAGCCGAGGGTGACGGTTGTGACCTCGTAAATCACGCGACCGTAAACCAATAAGTGCCAACTCTAAGCGCACTGCCTCCGCTTTCGCTCTCGCAGCGTAAAGCGATTTAAGAGGCTGTCAGCCCGGGAGTGCCTTCGGCCCGGTGTCTGGCATCAGCGAGAAGGCTCAACCAGTCGGCCCGGTCACGGGGCAGGGTGGGAAATCTAACAGTGGCTGAGCCCGTCGGCGTCTTGCCTGCGTGATCGCCGGGGCTGAGAAAAGCAAAGCAGGCTGCGCTCGGAGAAGTCCTGGTGAGGTACTGAAGGACGCGGGTTCGATTCCCGCCACCTCCAAGAGTGCTCAGTGGAGACCCTGAGCATTGTTGGAGGTGTCAGGGTTCCCCTCATATCGTGCGAGAATTTCGCGAGCCCAGGCTATGGCGTCGCTCACGCGTATTCCTGTTGGTTGAGGACGCGTCCACAGTTCCAGGTTCTCTGGACGATTGTCGTCCCGTACTCCGTTGAGATGGTGCACGGACTCCTCTTTGACGCGCCACATGCGCAGACGTCGCGCGACCGGCACGCGGGGCAGCGCAAGTGTCAGCTAGACGGTTGGTAGCTCCGTCCGCATTGGGTACAAATCCTGCTGATCATGATGAATAGCATATCGAATGCGCGTTCGATCGCCGTCAAATTAGGCCTGTGTCGGCGAATTTGCCATTGCGATCGAGATTCCCAGACGGGTGGCGCCATCATCCCTAATGCCTAGCCGGTCTGTAGGCGAGGGCTGGTGGCTTAGGCTGCGTACCACGCTCTTTCAACGACTTGCCAGGCCGCTTGCAGTGACATCCCCCAGCAGCTGGTCAACATCGGCCGGACCGGGTCGGCTCCATGGCGGGTGCGGCAGCGAGGCGACTGAGGTCTGCAAGTGGCTCGAAACAGCTAACTTGTGCGGCACGCGTAGCTGATCATTACCATTCTGCGTCCGAACACGGGATAATAGGGCGACGGATCGACACGGTTGTTGCTGACCGGTTCCGCGGCACGCGAGGACTTGTCAGGTGCGGTCCGCGCGAAGTGTCCGGCGCTCGCGGTGCTCTCCGGGGCACGTGAGCCGGGCCCCGCGAGGACCGCTGGTGTGATGCGCACGCGCGCTAGGAAGGGGATGCAGGATGGCGGCGATGAAGCCGCGGACGGGCGATGGCCCGCTCGAGGTGACCAAGGAGGGCCGCGGCATCGTGATGCGCGTCCCATTGGAGGGCGGCGGCAGGCTCGTAGTCGAGCTGTCGGTCGACGAAGCCGCGAAGCTCGGTGACGCGCTGGAGGCGGCCGTCGGGTAGCGCCGCCGCCACCGGTTGCGTTCTCGCTGGAGGTGCCTACTTTTTGATGGCAGCGAGCAGGCCGCCCGCGATGGGCAGCAGCAGCGGGACCAGCCGTTCGTCGATCCTGATCATGTCGGCTAGTTCTTGCATGCCGTCTTCGGCCGGGCCGGGTCCGGGTGGCAGCGCGTCGTTGAAGACCACGATGCCGCCAGGGCGGAGCAGCCGCAGGCCTGAGGTCAGGTACTCCGGGTAGGAGGCCGGATCCGCGTCGCAGAACACGAGGTCGTAGGCGCCGTCGGAAAGCCTGGGCAGCACATCGAGCGCACGGCCGAGAATGAGCCTGGCCTGGTTGGCCGCGAAGCCGGCCTGCGTGAAGGCCTTCCGCGCGAGCCGGTGGTACTCCGGCTCGGTGTCCACGCTGGTCAGCACGCCGCCTGGACGCATGCCCCGGAGCAGCCAGATGCCGGAACTGCCGCAGCCCGTCCCGATCTCCACGACCGAGCGCGCCGCGATGGCGGTCGCGAAGAACCGCAGCGCGGCCCCGGCGGCCGGTGCCACCGGCACTGTCCCGCCGAGGTCCTCGGCGTTGGCGCGGGCGGTAAGCAACGGTTCGTCCTCTACCGCGTACTCCGCCTCGTCATACTCGATGACTGCCCCCTTCGTGACGGTCTTCTTGGCCGTGAGCCTAGCTAATTTCGCTGGTCCTTGGAACCCAAAGGTAGTGGTGAGCGTTAGTCAGTCGATGAGCGAGACCCTCTTCCGGGTGGCATAGCGGAAGAATTCAGTGCAGGATGGTCGTGATCGCCGCGATGCGTTACGCGGTCGGCGGATCGGTGGAGGAGGCCGTGGAGCCGGAACCAGCGCAGCCGCAACTGTCCCAGTGGGAACTTCCCAGCTGGGAAGAGATTGTGCGGGCGCACTCCGCGCGGGTTTACCGGCTCGCCTACCGGCTCACCGGGAACCCGCACGACGCCGAAGACCTCACGCAGGAGGTCTTCGTCCGCGTGTTCCGGTCTCTTTCCAGCTACACGCCGGGAACGTTCGAGGGCTGGCTGCACCGGATCACCACCAACCTCTTCCTGGACGGCGCGCGCCGCAGGCAGCGGATCCGTTTCGAGGGCCTCGGCGAGGACGTGGCACAGCGGCTGCCTGGCACCGATCTGACTCCCGCGCAAATCTGGGACGAGCGCCACTTCGACGGCGACATCCAGGCGGCGCTGCGTGCCCTCCCGCCGGACTACCGCGCCGCGGTCGTGCTCTGCGACATCGAAGGGTTCTCCTACGAGGAGATCGCGGCCACCATGGGCGTCAAGCTAGGCACGGTGCGCAGCCGCATCCACCGCGGGCGGGCGCAGCTGCGGGCCGCGCTCGCGCACCGGGAGCGCGGCGCGCGGCCGGCGCCGCGGCCCGGAGCCACGCAGCCAGACCCGGCGGGCGGGTGAGCCGTGAGTCATCTGGGAGAGCAGATCTCCGCCCTCGTGGACGGCGAGCTGAACGGCGCGGAACTAGACCGCGCGAACGCGCACCTGGCGACCTGCGAGCCGTGCCGCGCGGAGGCGGCGGCGCTGCGGCAGCTCAAGCGGGAGCTGCGCGCTCTAGCCGCGTCTTCCGGGGCCGATGAGGCGGCCGGCGAGGCCGGCGATGCCCTGACCCGCCGACTGCTCGCGATGGCCGGCCCCGGCGGCCCGGTGCCGTCGCGCCGGCTCCGCCGGGAGCAGTACGCGCGGGAGCGCCGTCACGGCAGGTCCTCCCCGGGCGGGCGGTCCGCCCGCGGCCAGCTCTCGTTCCTGCGGCCGCCCGGGGGGCCGTTCAGCGGCCCGCACCGCGGCCGTTATGTGCTGTGGAGCGCGGTCTCGCTCGTCGTCGTGGGGATCGGCACCGCGGCGTTCAGCATGGGCGGCACCACCGCCGAGCCCGGGCCGAGGGTCACGCCGCAGCTGGAGATGTTCAGCGTCGAGCACGCGCTCACCTTCGGCGACGTCCCGTTCCCTGACCCGACCCCGGTGCCCGCGGGGGCGACAAAGCCGTGATGCTCGCGATGTCCCTGCTGCGTCGCCCTGGACTGATCCTGAGCGCCGCCGTGACGATCACCGTGCCCGGCGTGCTCGCCGTGCTCGCGCTGCTGGGCCATGAGCACGCGGCCTTCGAGGCGCGCAGCGAGGCGGTAGCGCTCGGCAGCAGCGCTCCGCCCGCCTCGCTCCCGAGCGAGACGCTGGCCGCCGCCGCGGTGCCGAAGACGCCCGCGGCGGGGCCCGCGGTAGTCCGCGAGGCGGCGGCCGAGATGGAAAAGGTATCGGGGTTCGGCGCGGCTGTCTTCGACAACGCCGTGAACGCCCAGCAGCAGGCGCTCGGCATGCGCCTGCTCAGCAAGTCGGCCGCGGCCGGGCTCGCCATGTCCTACCAGGGTGTCGAGCTCATCGCGCAGTCGGGCGTGGACGGAACCGTCACCATGATCTCGGACGTCTGGCACCAGGGCGGCGGCCTGACGGTTACCCAGACATCCGACGCCGCCATGGCCGCCAACAGTCAGCCGTACGTCTCCTACGACGTCGATAACCGTACCCCTGAGGGTGTCTTCGGCGTTACCCAGACGCTCGTCGCCCTGCTCGGCAGGCACTACGCCGCCGTTTACCGGGGCACCGGGGTCGCCCTCGGCAGGCCGGCGCTGGTCGTCGAGCTGCACCGGGCCGACGGCAGCCTGGCGGCGCGGTTCTGGCTGGACAGGCAGACCCTGGTTCCGCTGCGCCGCGACGTCTACGACACGTCCGCCCAGCTGGTTAGCGAAGACGCGTTCGTTCAGGTTCAGTTCGGCGGGCTGACCGCGCCGCCGGGCGGGGCCGCCACCGCCAGCGCCAGCGCGCCGTCCGGGTCCGCGTGGTCCAAGGTCGCGGTCCCGGCGAGCTTGCTGTCCGAACTGAACGGGCAAGGCTGGCGCCTGCCCGCCACCCTGCCCGGCGGCCTGTCGCTGTACGCGGCGGCACGGAGCCAGGCATCCGGCGGCGAGGTAGCCGACCTCGGCTACTCAGACGGGCTGTCGGTCGTCTCGCTCTTCGTCCAGCGCGGCACCCTGGTGCCGAAGATGGCCGGCTGGCAGGCGGTCAGCGTGCGGGGGCACGTCGTCTACGTCGCGGGGCACTCGATCACCTGGGCCGGGCACGGGCTCGTCTACACCATGATCGCGGACGCCCCGCCGGAAATCGTTCAGGCAGTCGTCGCGTCATTGCCGCAGAACACCGCGCCGGGATTCCTGGTGCGGATCGGGCGGGGGCTCGACAGGCTGGCTGCTCTCGTCAATCCCTTCCACTTAAGGGTTAGAGTGGTTACGTGCACCCGTCGTCCGGCGGACGCTGAACTGCTGACGGAGAGCTAAGCGTGTTTGACCTGTCTTTGACCAAAATCCTGGTCCTCGCGGTGATCGCGCTTGTCGTCTTCGGGCCGAACGAGCTCCCCAAGATAGCCGCCCAGGCGGGGCGCGCGCTGCGCGACCTGCGCCGGATAGCCGAGGGCGCCAAGGCCGACCTCAGGGAAGGGCTGGGCCCGGAGTTCCAGGACTTCGATTTCGAGGACCTGAATCCGCGCCGGTTCGTCCAGAAGCACCTGCTCGACGAGCCCGTCAAGGCGTCGGCCGACGGCGGCATGGCGGCCGCGAGCGCCGCCAGCGGACCGAACGGCGCCAGCGCCGGGCACACGGTCCTGCGGGACGGCGACGACCCGCCGTTCGACCTCGAGGCCACCTGACCCCCTGACGGGGACCATGCCGGAGCGTCAGCGCGGGCTGAGGCTGAGCGGCCGCCCGACCAGGCCGCGGCCGCGGCTGGCCAGCGATTCGGCGATCTTCACCAACTGCAGCGCGGCGGGCGAGGACGGATCGCTGAGCACGAGCGGCGAGCCGTTGTCGCCGCCTTCGCGGAGCCTGGTGTCGATCGGCACCTGGCCAAGCAGCGGAACGGTGGTCCCGGTCAGCTGGGTGAGCGTGGTCGCGACCGCCTCGCCGCCACCTGAGCCGAAGACGTCCATCTGCCCGCCGCAGTGCGGGCAGACCAGGTAGGACATGTTCTCGATCACGCCGGTGATCCGCTGCCTGGTCTGCGTGACGATCGCCCCGGCCCGCTCGGCGACCTCGGCGGCCGCGAGCTGCGGCGTGGTCACGATGAGCAGCTCAGAGTTGGGCAGCAGCTGCGCGAGTGAGATCGCCACGTCCCCCGTGCCGGGCGGCAGGTCGAGCAGCAGGTAGTCCAGGTCGCCCCAGAACACGTCCGCGAGGAACTGCTGCATCGCCCGGTGCAGCATCGGGCCGCGCCACACGATCGGCGTGTTCCCCTTGGTGAACATCCCCATCGAGATCACCTTCACGTCGTGCGCCGACGGAGGCATGATCATGTTCTCGACGGGGGTGGGGCGGCCGGTCACGCCGAGCATGCGCGGGACGGAGTGCCCGTAGATGTCGGCGTCGATGACCCCCACCTTGTGGCCGGAGGCCGCCAGCGCGGCCGCCAGGTTGACGGTGACCGAGGACTTGCCCACGCCGCCCTTGCCGCTGGCGACTGCGTACACCCGGGTGAGCGACGACGGCTGGGCGAACGGGATCACCGGTTCGGGCCGTCCGCCGCGGAGCTGGCCCTGCAACGCCTTCCGCTGCTCCTCGCTCATCACGTCGAGCTCGACGCGCACGCCGGAGACGCCGGGCAGCGCCGCCACCGCCTCGGTGACGCTCTTGGTGATCGTGTCGCGCATCGGGCAGCCCGCCACGGTCAGGTAGACGGCGACGTGCACGATGCCGCCGTCGGCGACCTCGACGGACTTCACCATGCCGAGCTCGGTGATCGGCCGGCCGATCTCGGGGTCCTTGACGCCGGAGAGCGCGGCCGTGACCTGCTCGGCGGTGGGCAGCGGGGAGTTCATGTCTTCATGCTACGTGCCGGGGGGCACGCGGCCGTTCCCGCGTGCCCGCCACCGTGAGCGGTGTTCAGGCTGCCGGCGGCAGGGAGCCGCCCGGACGCGGGCTACAGGCAATTCGGCCGGCATGCAGCAAGCATTCAGCTTCCCGTTACCCGCTGGCTATCGCGGAGTCGGCCGTCCGTCCCTGGGGGAGTCTTACGCTACCCCCGGGACCGATTCACGGTCATGTACGGATGAGGAGGCACGGCATGCGAGTACCGAGACGGGCGCATGTGATCACAGCCGCAGTGGCGGCGGTGGCCCTGGCCACGGCCGGGGGAGCGACTGCCATGGCCAGTCAGGCCAGCACGGCCGCCGCCCACCAGGGTCACTGGGCCGGTAGTACTGCCACTCCGATCAAGCACCTCGTCGTTATCTTCGATGAGAACGTGTCTTTCGACCACTACTTCGGCACCTACCCGTATGCGGCGAATCAGCCCGGGGAGCCGGCCTTCCACGCTAAGCCGGGCACGCCGACGGTCAACGGTCTTTACAACAGTGTGACCGCCAGCGGCCCGACCGGGCCGCTGCTCACCAACAACCCCAACGGCCCGAACGCCAATCCGGTGCGGCTCGGCCACAATATCCCGCTGACCTGCGACCAAGACCACGACTACACCGCCGAGCAGCTCGCCGCCGACCACGGTGCCGAGGATGCCTACCCGGCGAACACGGGCGGCAACCTGACGCTGAAGCAGTGCCTGGCCGGGTTCGACTATCCCCCCGGCACGCCCGAGGTGCCTCCGCCGGGCACCGGATCGACCAAGGCCGTCATGAGCTACTACGACGGCAACTCGGTCACCGGGCTGTGGAACTACGCCCAGCACTTCGCGATGAGCGACAACATGTACGGCACGACTTACGGCCCGTCGACTCCCGGCGCGCTCAACGTGACAGCCGCGCAGACCTACGGCGCGATCTGCGGCCCGGCGTCCGCCACGATTAACGACAAGCCGTGCTCGAACCCGTCAGGGCTCAACACCAAGACCCCGGTGAGCTCCGACATCACGGCGGGCCCGGCCAAGGCGGCCGGCCCGGGAACCACCTACTCCGATGCCGACCCGACCTACGACATCTGCTCCTACACCCCGGCCGCGGACGGCGGCGACGCCGGCACCGCGGCCGGAACCATCACAATGGGCGGCAACAACATCGGTGACGAGCTGACCAGCTCGCACACCACCTGGGGATGGTTCCAGGGCGGCTTCGACGACGGTTACGTGCCAGGGCACGGAACACCCCCGACCACGGCACAGATCTGCTCCGAGACCCACAAGAACGTGGGCGGCACCGTGGTGGATGACTACAGCCCGCACCACGAGCCGTTCGAGTACTACGCCTCCACCGCCAACCCGATG
Organism: uncultured Actinomycetota bacterium; assembly: GCA_963771985.1. Lineage (GTDB taxonomy): Bacteria > Actinomycetota > Actinomycetes > Streptosporangiales > Streptosporangiaceae > Trebonia. The sequence continues at coordinate 181,739 of CAVYVO010000022.1, forward strand.
CACCTGCCGCCGACGTCGGTGCCGATGATCGGCAAGACCGACCAAGCCAACCACCAGTACGACATCGCCGACTTCTGGGCCGCCGCCGACGCGGGCTACCTGCCGGCGGTCTCCTACCTGAAGGCGCCGAAATACCAGGACGGCCACGCGGGCTACTCCGACCCGCTCGACGAGCAGACCTGGCTGGCCGACACCATTAACCACCTGGAGAGCCTGCCTACCTGGAGCTCCACCGCCGTCATTATCACCTGGGATGACTCCGACGGCTGGTATGACCACGTGCTCGCCCCGGTCATCACCCAGTCGCAGACCTCCCTGGACGCGCTGACCGGAACCGGTGCCTGCGGCAGTTCGCTGAGCCAGGTGCCCGTCAACTCGGCCGGCAAGCCTGAGCAGGGCAAGTGCGGCCTTGGGCCCCGCCTGCCGTTCCTGGTTATCTCACCGTGGGCGAAGTCGAACTACGTCGACAACACCCTCATCGACCAGAGCTCGGTGGTGAAGTTCATCGAGTACAACTGGCACCTTTCAGCCCTGGGCAACGGCGCGGCCGACACCGCCGCCGGCTCGATCCTGTCCATGTTCGACTTCAACTCCCAGTACGGAAACCCGCCGAACCACGCGCTGTTCCTCAACCCGTCGACCGGCGAGCCGGTCAGCGGGTCGTGGGCGGCCAGTCACCACGCCGGCTAACCGGCAGGCGGGCGATGACCGCGGCGGCGGGGATCTATCTGAGACCTCCCCGCCGCCGCGGCCTGCGGCGGACCAGGATGTCCCCGCGCCGTGGCCGTTAATCGTTCTCCACGACGAAGTCCCACTTGGCGACGATGTTGTGCCCGTCCGGCGCCCAGCGCATCAGCCCCTCGCCGGTCGCCTCGACGACGCGCAGCTCGAAGCTGACCGTCTGCCCGGGCCGCAATGCTCGCGGCGGCCGCGGCTGGCCGGGCACGAGGTGCGGCAGGTACACGTGATCGCCATCGTCGATGCTGGTGAAGTCCGGCGCCGCGATCGGCACCGGCCCGGTGGCGCGGGACATCGTCACGACCCAGGTACAGGTTGTCGCCGGGGTCTGATACGGCAGCCCCTCGCCGGGCACCTGTGGTCCGGTCACGGTAACTAGCACCGACCATCGCGGCGTCCTGACCTCCACGGCGTCACCCTGGTCGGTGAGGGCGGGCCGCTGCGCCGTTCCGGTCAGCACGGCGTCGCTGTGGTAGTGCAGCGTGCTGGCGGGCAGGAAGGACGGGTAGCCGCCGAAGTGAGTAGCGGCAGGGCTCGCGGCGCTGTTCCCGGCTGAGCCGCAGCCGGCCAGCGCCACCAGCCCCGCCAGCGGGATCAGGCGCGCCAGCCGCGGTCCCGGCGCGCGGCGCATGGCCCCCGCCGTGATGGCGGGGGCCATGCGCATCCAGCCGGGCAGCGGACTCATGCCCGCCCTGGCGCCGTTCCGGGGCGGCGGCGCAGGTACCACAGGCAGCCGCCGATGCCCGCCAGGGCGACCAGCGGCGTTCCGATGGCCAGCGACAGCCGTACCCACGGCGCGGACGGCACAACGCCGGACGTGGTGTAGGAGTCCAGGGTCGCGGCCGCGCCGTAACCCCACGGGTTAGTGAAGATGTCACGGCCGAACGGCCGCAGGCCCGGCTGGGCGGCGAAGCCGAGGTGGCCCTGGCCGTCCAGGCCGCCGGAGACCGTCCCCGCGGGCAGCGGGGAATAGTCGTGGCCGGCCTTGACGTCAAAGATGTCCTCCATCGTCCGCAGCCAGCTGTAGTGGTTGTAGAAGACGTTGGAGACCGTGCCCGGCCTGATGAACGGGCTGATCAGGACGCTGCCGGTGTCCCCGCCGCCAGGCGTCGGGCCGGTGGCGTTCCACAGCGGATCCGGGGTCTGGCCGGGCGCCAGGTCCGACGGGTCGCCTTCGGCGCTGAGCGTGATGCTGCTCACCGGCCCGGTGGGGTCGACCGGGCTGCCGTCCTGGCTGACCAGCTGGAACGACCCGGTGGTCACCGCGCCCGTGCTGGTGGCCGGGAACAGGGGGCCGGTGTTGGTGACGGCGCCGACGAAGGAGTTCGCCGGGATGCTGGCGCCGGTGACCTCCCGCCCGGTGTCGTCGGACAGGATCGAGCTGTCCTCGATCACGCTGGACCCCGGGCCGCCCGTGACCGTGTCGGTCCTGGCAGCCGGCGGCGTGCCCGCACCGCCGCGGACGATGCCCGGTACGCAGTCCGCGGGCACCAGCGTCGGGCTGGTCTGGGTGCAGGCCGGCGGCCGGTCGATGAACGCGTTGTTCCCGGGTCCGGGGTACAGCTGGTCACCCTTGGAGTTGGTGCCGAGCGTCGAGTTCGGGCCGGTCGGCTCGTAGTGGACGTTCTTGCCGAACAGGTTCTCGCCGGCGGCGTCGGACTTGAGGCTGCTGGTGTAGTTCGGCTGGTCCGATGAGGTCGGACCGTAGTTGTCGGCGTCGTTGAAGCTGTTGCCCGTGTAGGTGAACGCCGGGAAGCCCTCGTCGAAGGTGACGTCGATCAGCCCGCCCTGCTTGAATGCCGGCGACTGCTCGATCAGCGGGATGTAGTACTCGAGGAACAGGTCCGACGCGTACAGGCCGCCGGTGTGGTTCACCGGCGTGGTCGACTCCGGGTCATACGGAATCGGCGACTTGTAGTCCGGGGTCCCGCTGGCGCCGAAGGCACCCGACAGGTTGTTGCCCTTGCACACCGCGTCGTGCGCGTCGCTGCAGTTGTCCGGGGTGATCCAGCTGAACGCCGGCGTCGTGCTCGCGCTCTGCAGGTCGTGGACGAGGCCCTCGGCGGGGCTGTCCAGGTTGGCGATGTGGCTGGCGTCGCAGTTGGTCCCGCCGTTGGCTGGTTGGTTGAGCGCCGGGGTGGCCGGGCCGCTGGCGTTGACCGCGCCGGTGAGCGATTCGAACCAGGGGAACGGGAAGTGCTTGGCGACGAACTGGTCGTTCGGCTGGGCCGCGGTGAACGTGGTGACGCCGGCCGGGTAGTCGCCTTCCATGTCGGTCGGGTTCGTGTCCGGGTTGTTGGCGGCGGTGCCGGGGCCGGCGCAGGCGGCGGCTTCGCGGTTCGGCACGGTATCGGCCTGGAAGGACGTCGAGCCGGGGGTCTGCTCGCCGCCGATGTCCTGGGCGTAGCCCTTCCAGGCAACGCCCGCCGCGTTGAACTGGTTGAACAGCGTCGGGACGTCGGTCGGGTAGGTGCAGCCGTTCGTGCCCAGCGGGGCATTGGCGCCGCTTGGCTGGGAGGCGTTGGCCGGCGAGTACATCTGCCCGTAGTTACGGTCGCTGTAGACCGACCCCTGATGCAGGATGTCCGAGTCCGGCCCGATCAGTTTGTCGGCGACGCTGCAGTCCTCCTGAGTGTCTTCCTCGGGAGCCTGCCCGGACACCAGCGAAATGTAGTTGTCCATGCTGGAGTGGCCGGTGCCGTAGTAGTTCGTGAGCAGCGCGCCCTGCGCTGGAAGGGTTTTCCACAGGTAGGTGTTCTGGTTGAGTCCGGTGAAGGTCGCGTCGTAGGACTTGTTCTCCAGGATGATCAGCCAGACATGCTTGATCGCTCCGGAGCGCAGTCCAGTGCTGGTAATGGTGAGCCCGCTGGCCCGGGCAGACGGGGCGGCAGCCACTGCCGCGGGTATGGTGATGCCCGCCAGGGAGAGCATCCCGATGCCGCATGCGGCTGCCACTCGCAGAAAACGACGAGCTGCCAATGAATTACCCATGGTCCATCACTATTCCTCCAGGCGGACCTGGCGAGCACTTACGCATGTCGGACAGGTGAACGTTTGCGGAAGCGGAGAAGCGCACGGGTCAGGCGGGGCTTCCGTTACATGGCGGCCTACACGACCCCCCAGGACCGGAGCGCCTCGAGCAGGCCCGCTGTCAGCGGCAGGGCCGCCAGTTCGGCGGGCCCGGCCCACACCGCGTCGTCGGCGTCGTCCCCCGGGACGAGTTCCCCGCCGGTCACGGCGGCCGCGTAGTCGCGGATGTCGAACTCGCTCCCCGCGGCGCCGGCCGGGCGGCGCACGCTGCCGATCAGGCGGCCGACGGTGACGACGAGCCCGGTCTCCTCGCGGACCTCGCGGGCCAGCGCCCCGGCGTCCGATTCGCCGGCCTCGACGCGGCCGCCGGGTATCGACCACAGGCCCTTGCCGGGCTCATGACCGCGCTTGATCAGGAGCAGCCGCCCTGAGCCGTCCTTGATCACGGCGCCCACACAAGGTATGACGAGTGCAGTCACGACCCTAAGGCTAGGCAGGCGGTGGCGTGGTGGTAAGAGCGATATGCCCGCGTTGCGGCAATGAGGTGCACGCGCCGACGGCATGGTCAAGCGCGTGGCGCTGTGACCTGCACGGTGAGATCTACCCGCTGACTCCGGCCCGCCAGCCGACCAAGGATGGCCTGGACACCCTCCTGAAGAACACCAGGGTGCCGGTCTGGCTGCCGTGGCCGCTGCCGCAGGGCTGGCTGGTCAGCGGGTTCGCCGGCGCCGGCGACGAGCGCAGCGGCACGCGAGGCTCAGCGGTGGCGCTGTCCGGTCCCAACCCGCTCGGCGGTCCCGCCGACCTGCTGATCGTCGCCGAAGAGCCCGGCGTGGGCCTCGGCGCCGGCCTGGCGCGCCTGCCCGGTCCGGACCCGGGCGACGGCTTCGCGGCCGGCCAGCCGTACGCCACCGTCGAGGCGGGGCACCACGAGGCGCCGCTGTGGCTGGTGGAGGCCGACGGCGCCGCCGTCTTCGCCGGCGAGATGGCCGGTAACTGGCTGTGGGTGCTGCTGTGGCCGGACACCGCGGGGGCGCTGCTCGTAGAGCCGCTGCCGCTGCGCGACCTGCGGGATCCAGGACTGGACCTGGACCTGCCGTTCGGCGCGCTGTCCCCGCGCCTGCCCGCCTGACGCCGCGGCCGGCCGCCCGCTACGATGGCCGGCGTGCGCATTGACCTGCACGTGCACAGCAGCGCGTCCGACGGCACCGACCCGCCGGCCGTGGTTATGCGCCGCGCCGACGCGGCGGGCCTGGATGTCGTGGCGCTCACCGACCACGACACCGTGGCCGGCGTCGGCGAGGCCCGCGACGCCCTGCCGCCGGGCCTGACCCTGGTTCCCGGCATGGAGCTCTCATGTCTGCTGGGGGACCCTGCTGACCCGGGGGGGTTTGGGGGGGTCGCCCCCCCGGGCCAGCAGAGCGTCCACATGCTGGCCTACCTCTTCGATCCCGCAGACCCCGCGCTGAGCGCGGAGGTGGCGCTGATCCGCGATGACCGGACGCACCGCGCCAGGGCGATGGTCGCCAGGCTGGCCGAACTGGGCGCCCCCGTCACCTGGGAGCAGGTCAGCCGCATCGCCGGCGGGGCGGTCGTCGGCAGGCCGCACATCGCCCGCGCGCTGGCCGAGGCCGGCGTGGTGGAAACACCGGCGGCCGCGTTCACCGCCGAGTGGATCGGCGACGGCGGCCGCGCGCACGTGGGCCGTTACGCCCCCGACCCGGCCCGGGCGGTCGCCCTGGTCCGCGCCGCGGGCGGCCTGCCGGTGCTCGCGCACCCCCGCTCGCCCGGCTACGAGATCGAGGACGAGGTCATCGCCGGGCTGGCCGCCGCGGGCCTGGCTGGGGTCGAGGTGTTCCATCCCGACCACGATGATTCCGAACGGAAGCGGCTGACTGCCCTCGCCGCATCGCTCGACCTCGCGGCCACGGGCGGCAGCGACGATCACGGCTCCTTCAACGCCAGCGGTCTCGGCAGCGAGACGACGCCGCCGGAAGAGTACGAGCGGCTGCTCAGCAAGGCGGGGACGAGGTGACCGCCGTGCCGCTTCCCGATGACGGTCCGGCCGAGCTCGCGGGCGTGCCGCTCCCCGACGGTCAGCGGGTCTACGGCTGGATGGATGACTGCGCCGACATCGAGGTCCCTGCCGCGTGGGTGACGTCCCGGCCCATGGCGGACGCCGGCGACGCCTGGCTGGCGCTGTCGGCCGCGCACGCCGAGACCGGCCTGGTGCCGGTGCTGCTGTCGCGCGCCGGCGTCATGGGGGAGGACCTGAGCGGTGAAGCCTTCATGCTCTGCGGCGCCCAGAATGTCGGGCTGATCGACGTCGCGAACCCGGCGGCGATTCTGGCCGAGGGCTGGGACATCGGCGAGGACGTCCTGGATTCGCGCCTGGCGGCCAAGCGGGCGCCGTTCGGCCTGGAGTTCCCCGGCCTGGCGCCTGGGGAGGAAACACGGCTGCCTGAAGCCAGGCTGCGCGCCGCCGCCGCCGCGCACCAGCCCGCCTTCCTCGGCCTGGTCGCCGCGAGCCGCCCGGCGGACGTGCCGGCCGCGGCCGGCTGGACCGGCTTCGGCGTGGACTGGCTCGGCGGCCCGGACGCGCGCTGTCTGGAGGTCTCAGCCGTGCTCCGCTCCTGGGAAACCCGGTTCGGCGCCCGCCCGCTGCGGATCGGCTCCGACATGATCCTGCGGGTCCTGGTGGAGCGGCCGCCGGGCACGTTCGAGGCCGCCGTCCGGGTTGCCGCCGAGCACGTCGCGTTCGCCGACTCCTGCGGCAGGTACTCCGGCCAGCCGCTCAGCGAGCTCGCGGCCGAGCTGGTGAACCAGCCGGTCTGGCACTTCTGGTGGGACTGACCGGGGAGCGGCCGTGAAATTCTTCTGGGAGGCGTTCGTCACGCTCTTCGTTATCATCGACCCGCCGGGGATCGTGCCGGTGTTCCTCGGGCTGACCAGGGGACGGTCGGCGCGGACGCGGCGGAAGCTGGCCTGGCAGGCGGCGGTGGTGGCGTTCGGGGTGATCGTCGGGTTCGCCCTGTTCGGGCGGGCGATCCTGGCCTACACCGGCGTCGGGCTGCCCGCGCTTGAGGGCGCCGGCGGGCTGCTCCTGCTGCTGGTCTCGCTGGAGCTGCTGACCGGCCAGTCGCAAGAGCCCACATCCACGCAGCGGGCGAAGGCCAACGCGGCGTTCGTGCCGCTCGGCACGCCGCTGCTGGCCGGCCCGGGCGCGATCGTGGCGACCATGCTGTACGTGCAGCGGGTGAACGGCGTGGCCGACGGGCTCGCGCTGGCGCTGGCGATCGTCGCCGTCGCGGTGAGCGCCTGGCTCGTGATGCGGTTCGCCGAGGTGATCCAGCGAGCGCTCACCGACAACGGCGTGGAGCTGCTCACCAGGATCGCTGGCCTGCTGCTTTCCGCGATCGCGATCCAGCTGGTGGCCGAGTCCGCGCTCGCGTTCGCCGCGCAGGCCGGATAAGCGCGCATGCACGTGCGCGCGGGACTAAAGTACGCGCATGGAAGCACGCATTGATCGTGTTGGCGAGGGCACCGCGTGGGTCATCGGCGATGACGAGGAGGCCATCGTCATCGACCCGGGGAAAGACGCCGCCGAGGTGCTCGAGACGGTGGGGGAGCGCGAGATCCTCGCGGTGATCTGCACGCACGGGCACGCCAGCCATGTCGCCGCCGCCGTGGAGGTGGCCCAGCGGGACGAGGCGCCGGTGGCGCTGCACCGGGCCGACCGGCTGCTGTGGCGGGGGGTGCACCCCGATGACGACCCCGATATCGAGATGGCCGACGGCGGCCGGTTCGACGTCGCGGACGTGCAGCTCGAGGTCATCCACACGCCGGGTCACACACCCGGCTCGGTCAGCCTGTACTGCGCCGGGCTCGAGGCCGTCTTCACCGGGGACGCGCTGCTCGCCAGCGGCCCGGCGCCGCATGATGGAGAGTTTCCCGACTTTCCTGGGCAGCTCACCGCGATCGGCGAGCGGCTGCTCGACCTGCCGCCCGAGACTAGGGTGCTGCCTGGCCACGGCGAGGAATCCAGCATCGGTGCCGCCGCGAAGCGCTTCGACGGCTGGGTGACAGCCGGTCCCGCCGCGGAGCTGGGCTGACCCTGAGGAGTCAGCCGCGTCCGTTCGGGCATAAAAAAGGGGTGTTGGTCGTGGAGCAGCTCGGGTTCGAAGGGATGCCGAGACGGCTTTACTCGTGCACGCCGACCAGGCTGACCACATGGCTGGACTGCCCGCGCCGGTACCGCATGAGCTACCTTGACCGGCCAGTGCCGCCGAAGGGACCGCCCTGGGCGCATAACAGCCTCGGCGCGAGCGTGCACAACGCGCTGGCCGCCTGGTGGCGGCTGCCGCTGTCCCGGCGCACCGTGGACGCGGCGGGCGCGCTGCTCGACCAGGGCTGGATCGCCGAAGGGTACGCGAGTGACGCGCAGTCGGCGCGGTACCGGGACTGGGCACGGCACCTGGTGGAGGCCTACGTCGCCGGGCTCGACCCGGCCGATGAGCCGGTCGGGGTGGAGCGCACCGTGGCGACGCGGACCGACGTGATAGCGGTCTCGGGGCGGATCGACCGGCTGGACGCGCGACCGCTCCTCGACGGCGAGGGCAGCGAGCTGGTCGTGGTCGACTACAAGACCGGCCGCCACGTGCTGACCGTGGACGACGCGCGCAGCTCGCTCGCGCTGGCGCTGTACGCGATCGCCGCGGCCCGGGTGCTGCGCCGTGACTGCCACCGGGTGGAGCTGCACCACCTGCCGAGCGGGCAGGTGATCGCCTGGGAGCACACGCGGGAGTCGCTGCAGCGGCACCTGCGGCGGGCCGAGGACATCGCCGCCGAATGCGCCGATGCCGATGAGCGGATGCGCGCGCGGCTGGCGCCGGAGAAGTATGACGAGGTGTTCCCGCCGCGGCCGAGCCCGGCCTGCGGATGGTGCGACTACCTGCGGCACTGTGCGGAAGGCCAGGCCGCGGCCGTTTCCCGGCGGCCGTGGGACGGCCTAGCGGAGCTGTGAGGTCTTTTCGGCCGCTGGCTGGGCGCTGACCCCGTCGACCTTGTTCCAGAACGCGGTCAGCGCTCCGGCGACGGCGGCGGGCGCCTCCACGTTAGGGGAGTGCGCGGCCCCGTCGATCGAGACTCGCCCGGCGTTCAGCCGCGCGGCCATCTCGGCTTGCTGGCTGGGCGGCCAGGCGTTGTCGTCCGAGCCGTACAGCACGAGCGTGGGGACGTGGCAGTCGGCGAGCTGTCCGGTCTTGTCAGCGGCGGTGAGCAGGTGCCTGGCCATGGCCGCGAGCCCGGCTGGGCTGTTGGCGAGCATGCGCTCCCTGAGGAACGCGACGATCGGGGCGGGTACGCCGTCCGCGATCGCCTGCGGTTCCAGGACGCCCTGCCAGACCTCGGCCATCTTGCCCTTGAGGTCGGCCGGCGCGGCGCCGGCCGGGAAGTTCAGCATGAAGCGGAGTTCCTTGGCACGCGGCCCGTGCAGCGCCGACGGGCCGGAGCTCATCAGCGTCAGCGAGTCCGGCGCGTACCCGGCGTGCAGGACGGCCTCGCGGGCGACGAGGCCGCCGAAGGAGTGGCCGAGCAGGTGCCTGGTGCCGGTGGCGGCGGCCAGCGCCGCGATGTCGGTTCCGAGCTGCCTCGGGTCGTAGGCGGCAGGGTCGTCCGGGCCCGGCGTCTGGTACTGGCCGCGCATGTCGATCGCGAGCACCCGGCGCCCGGCGGCGGCGAGCCGGCCGAGCACCGAGAGGAAGTCCTCTTTGCTGCCCGTGTAGCCGGGCACCAGCAGGGCCGTGCCCAGGGCGTCCGCGCTGGCCGCGTCAGCAGCCGGGAGCGCCTCGAGCGCGGCGAACGTGCCGCGGGCGGTCTCGATGGCGAGCCGCCGCGTTCCGGCCGGCAGGTCCAGCGAGGTCGGTGTGGACACGGTTAGGAAGCCTGCTGGCTGCTTTCTGGGCTCACCTCGATGATCACCTCGCTGGCGGCGGATGCCTCGCGGGTGATCTCGCGGCCACCGCGGGTGCGGCGCCTGCTGCGGCGTGCCCGTGCGGGGGCGGCCTCCTCGTGCCCCGCGTCCCGCACGTCGCGGACGGCCACGCCGTCGCGGGCGAGCTTGCCGTCGCGGGCGGGCTTGCCGCGCCCCCGGGTCCGGGACCGGCCCCGGGGGGAGCCGGGGCGGCTGGTGCCGCCGAGGTCCTCTTCCGCTTCCGCGGCGAGGCCCGCCCGCGCGCGCATCGCGCGCGGCAGCGTGCCGGTGGCGTCCGGCGGGATGGACAGCTCGGTGTACAGATGCTCGGAGGTCGAGTACGTCTCCGCCGGCTCGGGCTGGCCCAGGCCGAACGCGTCGTTGATCAGCTTCCAGCGGTGCATGTCGCGCCAGTCCACGAACGTCACGGCGACGCCGGCCCGCCCGGCGCGGCCGGTGCGGCCGATCCTGTGCACGTAGGCCTTCTCGTCGTCCGGGCACTCGTAGTTGATCACGTGGGTCACGTCGTCCACGTCGATGCCGCGGGCGGCCACGTCGGTGGCGACGAGTACGTCGACCTTGCCGGTGCGGAACGCCCGCAGCGCGCGCTCGCGCTGCGCCTGGCCCAGGTCGCCGTGCACGGTCGCGACCGCGAAGCCCCGGTCGTCGAGGGCGGTCGCTACCTGATCGGCGGCGCGCTTGGTCTGGCAGAACACCATGGACAGGCCGCGGTCCTTGGCCTGCAGCACCCGCGCGAGCACCTCGATCTTGTCCAGGTGGTGCGTCCGGTAGACGTGCTGCCTGGTGAGCGGGGGCGGTGCCGCCTCGTCCGGCTCCTCGGCGCGGATGTTCGTCGGCCGCCGCATGTGGCGCCGCGCCAGCGTGACGACCTCGCCCGGCATCGTCGCCGAGAACAGCATCGTCTGCCGGTCGCTGGGGGTGAGCTTGAGCAGGCGCTCCACGTCGGGCAGGAAACCGAGGTCGAGCATCTTGTCGGCCTCGTCGAGGACGAGGGAGCGGATCCGGCTCAGGTCGAGGTTCTTGCGGTTAGCGAGGTCGAGCAGCCGCCCGGGAGTGCCGACGACGATGTCGGTGCCGGCCTTGAGAGCGTCGAGTTGCGGCTCGTAGGCGCGGCCGCCGTAGACGGTGAGCACTCGCGCGCCGAGGTGCAGGCCCGCCTGCTTGATGTCGTCGGCGACCTGGATGGCGAGTTCCCTGGTGGGCACGACGACAAGCGCGGACGGTGCCTTGGCCGTGCGGTCGGCGGCGAACGTGGTGGCCAGCCGGTGCAGCAGCGGGATGCCGAAGGCGAGGGTCTTGCCGGTGCCGGTGCGCGCCTGCCCGATGATGTCCTGGCCGTCGATGGCCAGCGGCAGCGTCAGCGCCTGAATGGGAAAGGTGGTGTGGATGCCCGCGGCTTCGAGCGCGGTGCAGATAACTTCATCGACTCCGAGGTCGCGGAACGGCACCGCGTACGGCTGCGGGTTTTCCGGCTGCCCGCCTGCTGGCGGGCCTGATGGTGCCTCGTCGCTGGCCTCGGGTTGCATTGGCTGAGTTGTCAGGGGGTCCTCCGTGCGCTGCCCGCGCGGCGCCCGCGCCTCCTTCGGGCGCGGCGGCACCAAGACGGCAGCGTCTTTGTCAACACGAACTGGGATTACGACATTCCATCGCCCAATCGTCACCCACGGTACCAGAAACGGCTCAGCGTCTCCGGCTCCCGCGGCCAGTCCGCTGCCCACCGCCTCAGCGCTCGCCGCCTCGGCACTCTCTTCCCCTAGGTCGACTGCGCAATCGACCTGCTCCGGTAGCGATGCGGAACAACCTGAGTTTGCGTCGTGTCGCGCGGGGCTGCTCGTTGCACGCTCTTATCTCCCGTTACGGGAGGTCCCCGCTCCCCGGCACCCGCCGGGCTTTGATTGCAGTTTCCCGCGTCATGGCACCGAGAATTGCAATCAGATCACGCGCCATGATGTTACCGGCCCCCCTGTCGGCAAGCTCACACCACGCAAATTTGGACATTATGGACATGTCAGGCCAGCGTACTACGGAGTGTAACCGTTTCGCGGGCCCTGCTGCGGACTCCCGGCGCAGCCGACCATGATCGCGAAGAGCTTTCGTTGCTATGGAGTGAACTATTTACGCGGAGAAAAAGGTTTTCGGGATCATCGCTCTAGCTTCCTCACCGACAGTCACGGACGGTTATAGTGGAGGCGCGGGGCCTAGGGCCCGTGGCTCAGGCGAAGCCGACGCGGCGGATTGGTTCGCCGCCGAACTCGATGAACGCGATCTTGTCGGCGGGGATGAGGACGCGACCGCCCTTCTGGACATTGAGCGTGAGGAGTCCGGGACCCCCTTGCGCGGCAAGCGCGGCCGCGAGGTCACGTTCGATCTCTTCGGCGGTCGCGTCGGTGTCGATGACGAGCTCGCGCGGGATGGACTGGATCCCGATCTTGACTTCCACTGGGCTCCTATCTTCCGGGGGGGCGACCCCCCGGAACCCCCCGGCTGCGCTTCGCGCGGCATTGTGCCGGTGGTTAGGTCTTTACGGTTACGACTTCGGCCCTGGGGCATGGGGGTGTGCGCGGACGACCTCCGTGCCCGAGGCGGTCCTTGCGTCATGCCTGGTCGGGCGGTTGATCGGTTGCCCGGGGCCAGCCGCTGATCCCGCGCCAGGCCAGACGGGCCACTAGCTGCTCGGCTGCCTCTCTGGGGATCGTGCCCAGCGTGCTGAGCCAGTACCTGGCGCTGACCTGTGCCATCCCGACCAGGCTGATGCCCAGCAGGTGCGCCTCGTCGTCACCTAGGCCGGCGTCCTCCTTGATCACCTGGCTGATCATGTCGGCGCACTTGCGGTCGGCGGTGTCCACGCGCTCGCGGACCGCCGGCTCGTTGTTCAGGTCCGACTCGAAGACCAGCCGGAACATCCCGCGGTGCTCCGCCACAAACGCGAAGTACGCGCCGAACGTCGCGTTGACCCGCTGCCTGTTCTCGTTCGTGGAGCGCAGCGCGGTCTTGACGGTGTCGATCAGCCGCTCCACGCTCTCGTCGAGCAGCGCGAGGTAAAGCTCCTGCTTACCGGGGAAGTGCTGGTAGAGGACCGGCTTGCTGACCCCGGCGCGCTCGGCGATCTCGTCCATCGCCGCCGCGTGGTAACCACGCGCGACGAAGACCTCCATGGCTGCGTCCAGCAACTGGCGGCGGCGCGCTAGCCTTGGCAGGCGCGTCCCGCGTGGCCGGGCGGCGGAAGTGGCGGTCAACATCTTCTCCGGGTTTTAGCGGACATTCGTCTCAGCCTAGCGGTAGTCCTCATCGTCGTAGCCGACGTCGCGGACCTGCTCGGCCGCGTCCGCCTCGTCTACCTCGAACGGAAGCTCCCGCAGTTCCTCGTTCTCGTCGTCGGGAACCTGAACTTCGCGGGCCTGCTCGGCGGCGTCTTCCCCCGGCGTTTCCATCCCGAATTCGCTCAACGCTTTGCCTTTCCTGTACTTGTGCCTGTTTAGTCCCCGTCAGCGCGCCAGCGCGCGCAGCGGCGCTTCCAGCACCTCGCCGTGGGTCGGGAAGGCGTGGATAACGTCCGCCAGCGTCGTGACAGGAATCTCAGCCCTGATCGCGAGGGTGATCTCCGCCATCCAGTCCGCGGCATCCGGCCCGACGGCGGCGGCCCCCACAAGCATGCCCGAATCTGGTTCCGCGTACAGCTCGACATACCCGGCGTCGTCGATATCAAGCCTCGCCCGCGCGGTGCCGGCCAGCGCCGAGCTGGCCGTCTCCAGCGTTATCCCGGCCGCGGCGGCGGCCTGCGGGGTGAGCCCCACCGCGAATACCGACGGGTCGGTGTACACCGCGCGCGGCAGCGCCCGGTAGTCCGCTGCGCGGGCGGTGCCGAGGATGTTCGCGGCCACGATACCCGCCTGGTACCTCGCCACGTGCGTGTAGCCGGTGCCGGTGGCGTCCCCGGCCGCCCATACGCGGCCGGCTCCGCGCCGGCGGCGGCCACCCGGCATGTCTCGTCCGCCAGCAGCGGCTTGCCGGGCGTCACGTCGATACCGAGCATGTCCAGCCCCAGCCCGGTCAGCCGGGGCCGCCGGCCGCTGGCCAGCAACAGCCGGCCTCCAGCCGCGCCCCGTCGGCGAGCAGGAGCGCGATGCCGTCGTCGTCCCGCGACGCCTTGACGGCGGCCGAGCCGAGCCGCAGGTCGACGCCTGCCCGGCGCAGCATCTCGGCGAGGATCTCGCCGGTGAAGGCCGGCTCGGCGGCCAGCAGCCTGTCCTCGGCTTCGACCAGCGTCACCGCCGAGCCGAACGTCGCGTAGATCTGCGCCAGCTCGCATCCGGCCTGCCCGCCGCCGAGAATGATCAGGCGGCGGGGCAGGTCCGGGCAGGTAAGCGCCTCGGCGGTCGTCCACGCCTGGATGTCGGCCAGCCCCTCGATGGGCGGCGCCACCGGTTCGCTGCCGGTGGCGATGACCAGGTCGGAGTAGGGGAGCGCGATGTCGTCGCCGTCGCCGGACGGGCGCGCCGTCACCGTCCCTGGCGCGGTGACCCGGCCGGTGCCGCGCACCAGGGTGACGCCGGCCTCCGCCAGCCGGCTCGCGGCCGGGGAGTCGTCAAGGCGCGCGATCAGCTCATCCCGCCGCGCGACGGCGTTCTCCCAGGTCTCCCCGCTGCGCGCGGAGCGGAGCAGCGAATTCGACGGGATGCAGGCCAGGTACGGCGATTCCCCGCCGACCAGCCCCGCCTCGACAAGCGCCGCTGACTTGCCGCCGCGGGCCACCTCGACGGCCACCCGCTCGCCAGCGATTCCCCCGCCGAGCACCACGACATCCACCATGACTCACCTTCCCCTCCGCGTCATCATCTCAGCTCAGCTGCGGATCGTCCGGTGGACTTGCGGGGAAAGTGGGTACAGCTACGGCATGCGCAGCATCTGGGCCGGTGCGATTTCGTTCGGCATGGTCGTGATCCCGGTCAAGCTGTACGCCGCGACAGAGCAGCGCGACGTGGCGTTCCGCCAGGTGCACAGGGAGGACGGAGGGCGGATCCAGTTCCGCCGGTTCTGCTTGCTGGACGGCGAGGAAGTCCCGTACTCCGATGTCGCCAAAGGCTATGAGCTCGCCACCGGCGACGTCGTGGTGCTGACCGACGAGGACCTGAAGGAGCTGCCGCTGGCCACCGCGCACCGGATCGACGTGCTGCACTTCAGCCCGGCGGGCCAGCTGGACCCGATCCTCGCGAACAAGGCCTACTACCTGGAGCCGGATCCGGCGGGGACCCGCGCGTACGTGCTGTTCCGCGACGCGCTCGAGCGGTCCGGGCGGGTGGCGGTCGCGAAGGTCGCCATCAGGCAGCGCGAGGCGCTGGCGGCGCTGCGGGTGCGCGAAGGCGTGCTGGTGCTGGAGACCCTGCTGTGGCCGGATGAGATACGCGCCCCGGATTTCAAGTTCCTCGACGAGAACGTGGACGTCCGGTCGCAGGAGCTGAAGATGGCCGCCTCGCTGATCGACACGATGACCGAGGACTTCGACCCGTCGGCCTACCGCGACGCGTACCGGGAGGCGCTCGAGGCGCTGGTACAGGCCAAGATCGAAGGCAACGAGGTGGTCCGGCCGTCCGGAGCCGGCGTCCCGGGCGAGCAGCCGTCCGGGGCCGCGGACCTCACCGAGGTGCTCCGCGCCAGCGTCGAGGCGGCGAAGGCGAACCAGGCGAACCAGGCGAGCCAGGCGGAGGACGGCAAGTCCGGCGGCGCCGCCAAGCAGCCGGCCAAGCGCGCGTCCACCCGCCGGAAGGCGTCCGCGTGACCGAGCCGGTACCGCACTGGCCGGGCCGCATGGTCGGCCTCGCCGGCGGAGAGCGGGTGTACGTGGCGGAGACAGCCGGGTCCGTTCGGAATGATGAAAAAGATCTTGTTCTGTGCGTGCACGGCATGGCTGGCGCGGCGACGAACTGGACCGACTTCATGGCGGAGCTCGCGCCGGACTACGACTGCAAGGCCGTGGACCTGCCTGGCTCCGGGTTCTCCCCGCCGCCGCGGTCGCCGCGCGGGTACTCGATCACCGCGCTCGCCGGCACCGTGATCCGCCTGATCGAGGCGCTGGACGCGGGCCCTGTGCACCTGGTCGGCAACTCGATGGGCGGCGCGGTCTCCATCCGGACGGCCGCTGCCCGGCCGGATCTGGTGCGGACGCTGACCCTGGTCTCGCCGATGCTGCCCGACCGGCGTTTCCGCCGGGAGCTCCTGGAGTTTCCGCTGGCCGCACTGCCGGTGCTCGGGGGCAGGATGATGCGCCGCATCCAGCGGATGCCTCCGGAGAACCGGGTGGCCGGCGTGGTGGCGACGTGCTTCTACGACCCCGGCGCGGTGCATCCCGAACGCGTCGCGCTCGAGGTGGCGGAGTTGCGGCGTCGCGACGAGCTCGGCTACGCGGCCGTCACGCTGAGCCGGGCGGCGCGGACGCTCGTGTCGGAGACCCTGCGCCCGCGCAGGTACTCGCTGTGGCGGGGGGCGCGCCAGATCCGCGTTCCCGTGCTGGTCATGTTCGGCAGCCATGACAAGCTGGTGAGCCCCCGGCTGGCCGCGCCGGCGGCCCGCGCGTTCCGCGGCGCCACCGTGGTGGTCCTGCCGCGCACCGGCCACGTCGCGCAGATGGAACATCCGGCGCCCGTCGCTGAACGGTTCCGTGAGATGGTGAGAGGTGCTAGCTCCCGGGGGGCAACCCCCCGGAGACCCCCCGGCATGGGGGGCTTCCCGCCCCCCATACCCCCTGGGGGGAATGCCGGACACCGTGACCCGGTTGACGCCTAACGAGTTCCCTCAACCTGACTGGAGTTTGCATAGTGTCGCTGCCACCGCTGGTTGAACCGGCTGCCGGCCTGTCGGTCGACGAGGTGAAGCGCTACTCGCGCCACCTGATCATTCCCGATGTCGGCATGGCCGGGCAGAAGCGCCTCAAGAACGCGAAGGTGCTGGTCGTCGGGGCGGGCGGGCTCGGCTCGCCGGCGCTGCTCTACCTCGCCGCGGCCGGCGTCGGGACGCTCGGCATCGTGGACTTCGACACGGTGGACGAGTCGAACCTGCAGCGGCAGGTCATCCACGGCGTCTCGGACGTCGGCAAGTCGAAGGCGGAGTCCGCGAAGGAGTCGATCGCGGAGATCAACCCGTACGTAAACGTCGTCCTGCACACCGACCGGCTGGACTCCTCCAACGTGATGGAGATCTTCGCCCCGTACGACCTGATCGTCGACGGGACGGACAACTTCGCGACCCGCTACCTGGTGAATGATGCCTGCGTGCTGCTGCACAAGCCGTACGTGTGGGGCTCGATCTACCGCTTCGACGGGCAGGCGAGCGTGTTCTGGGCGGACTACGGGCCCTGCTACCGGTGCCTGTACCCGGAGCCCCCGCCCCCCGGCATGGTCCCGTCCTGTGCCGAGGGCGGCGTCCTCGGCGTGCTCTGCGCGTCGATCGGCTCGATCCAGGTGAACGAGGCGATCAAGCTGATCACCGGGATCGGCGAGCCGCTCGCCGGGCGCCTGATGATCTACGACGCGCTGGAGATGTCGTACCGGACGGTCCGGGTGCAGAAGGACCCCGAGTGCGCGGTCTGCGGCAAGAACCCGTCGGTCACCGAGCTGATCGACTACGACGCGTTCTGCGGCGCGGTCTCGGAGGAGGCGGCGGAAGCCGTCGTCGGCTCGACGATCACCGCCACCGACCTGAAGGGCATGCTGGACCGGGGCGACAACATCTTCCTGGTCGACGTCCGCGAGCCGAACGAGTACGAGATCGTCTCGATCCCCGGCGCGACGCTGATCCCCAAGGGGGAGTTCCTGTCCGGCGCGGCGCTGGAGAAGCTGCCGCAGGACAAGCGTGTCGTGCTGCACTGCAAGAGCGGCGCGCGCAGCGCCGAGTGCCTGGCCATCGTGAAGGACGCGGGCTTCTCGGACGCGGTGCACGTCGGCGGCGGCGTGCTGGCCTGGGTCAGCCGGGTCGACCCCAGCCTCCCGTCGTACTGAGCCGCATCGGGCCACTGAGCACCGTAGCCGGTTCCCGCCACCCGCCGCGGGTCCCGGCTACGGTGCTTTCCGTTCTTTTCATCCCGAACGGAAGCGCCTGACTCTGTCCGCGCCCACGTTCTGCGCCATCGCGCGACGGCGCCCGCTGGCCGACCGGAACAATAGGGACAAATCGGACTGTCTCCGGCGGCCGTCCACGATAACGGATCATCAACCACGCCGGGTTGCAATGCCGGGAACTTAAGAGGGCTCTGGCGATACGCAGGAGGATTGTTTCACCTGCGCCGGGGCTTCGCGCAGGCTGATGCTCCGGGTGGCCGGCGCCCCAGGGACCCGGCCGGCCGTGCTCCGGCCCGCCGGGCGCTGCCAGGATCCTCCCATTGCCGGTCGCGGCGCCGTTAGGTGATCGAACGCCTGGGGTCCGCGCCCGGTCGCAGTCGAGGGCAGGGGTATCAAACTAGGACATATCATGATTTAGCCCGTAAAGAGCCTCATTAGAATCCTCATGATCGCGAAGACATTTTTCCTGGTGAAGGTATTTTATCGCTATAATACGCGAAATATTCGTGATCATGGAATCCAGCCCGCTGAATACCGGCTGGGGTATCCGCTCGAGAGTGAGGCTCTTCCGGCAACCCGTCCGCACCCCGCGCCCCATAACCGCGATCGATCATCAGCCTCACAGACCCCGCCCGTTCAATCCCTGAAGCCCGGCCGGCCGTGCAGTGGGCTGGAGGTCCGGCGGGGCAGCCGGTCGGTGCTGCTTAAGTTCGTGGTATTGCGGCGGGGTGTGCGCAATGGTCCACTATCTTTCAAAAACCGGTTCGACTCGGCCTTTCGCCGACTAGGCGCGCCGCCACTAGAGGCTCGTGTGGCCTATGTTTCCGCCGCCACGAGGGTGGTATGTCCTGGTACGTGCGCTCAACTCTGGGGAGGCCGCGGTGAAGGGGGACTGGGTTGAGATCGTGGTCGACACCGGCGACGGGACCCAGGCCTACCAGGTGACCGCCACCAGGGCCGGGCGGCGCGTTGAGGTCACCACCGGCCGCGGCATCGTCGAGGTGAGCGAGGTCACGCGCAACGGGACGGCGGTGCGTACCGCGCGGTTCATGGCCAGCCGCGTCGTCGCCCTGGTCGAGCACCCGGCGGACACCAGCGCCGCCGACTAGCCCAGCCCGCCGCCGCTTGCCGCCTCGCCCGCCTCCCGCCTCCCGCCTCCCGCCTCCCGCCTCCCGCCTCCCGCCTCCCGCCTCCCGCCTCTGTGGGTCGATTGCGCAATCGACCAGATTAGAGCGGGTCGATTGCGCAATCGGCCCCGGAAGAGCGGGTCGATTGCGCAATCGGCATGCCGGGAGCGGGGGCCGCGGGAGTGGACTACAGTGCGCTGGTGGACCTTCTCGAGCCGATGGTGCAGCCGTACGCCTGGGGGTCGCGGACCGCGATCGCCGAACTCCAGGGGCGTCCCGCCCCGGCCGCGCAGCCGGAAGCCGAACTGTGGATGGGCGCGCATCCGTCAGCGCCGTCCCGGCTTGACCGCGCGGCCGGCGGTACCACGCTGGACGCCGTGATCGCGGCGGACCCCGTAGCCGAACTCGGCCCGGGGTGCGCGGCCCGGTTCGGCGGGCGCCTGCCGTTCCTCCTCAAGGTGCTCGCGGCGGAGAAGGCGCTGTCTATCCAGGTTCACCCGTCGCGCGAACAGGCCGAGGCCGGCTTCCGCGCGGAGACCGTTCGGGGCCTGGCGCCCGGCGACAAGGCCAGAAACTACGTCGACGACTGGCCGAAGCCGGAGATCCTCTGCGCGCTCACCCCGTTCGAGGTGCTGGCCGGCATGCGGACGACGGCGGACGCCGCCGCGCTGCTGCGCGCGCTCGGGGTCGGCGACCTCGAGCCGGTAGCGGCGCGCCTGGCCGCGGCCGACGCCCCCGGAGCGCTTACCGAGGCGCTTACCAGCATCCTGACCTGGCCGGCCGAAGGTAGAGAGGCGCTGGTCGCCGCCGTGGTCGCGGCCTGCTCGCGGCTGGCCGCTCAGGACGGGCCTTACGCCGCGGCCTGCGCCGCCACGGTGCGGATCGCCGCCGGCCATCCCGGCGACCTCGGCGTCGTCGCGTCGCTGCTGCTGCGGCACGCGGTGCTACAGCCCGGCCAGGCCGTGTTCCTGCCGGCTGGCGGGCTGCACGCCTACCTGCACGGCACCGGGGTGGAGTTGCTCGCGAACTCGGACAACGTCGTCCGGGCCGGGCTCACCGGCAAGCACATCGACGTCCCCGAACTGCTGAAGCTCACCGACCCCGCGGTCGCCGTGCCGGTCATCGAACCGCGCCCGCTCGGCGACGGCGTCTGGGTCTATGACTCGCCTGCGCCGGAGTTCCGGCTGTACCGCGCCGACATCGCCGCCGACGAAGTCGAGCTGCCCGGCGGCGAGGCGCGCCTCCTGCTGTGCGTCGAGGGCGCCGTGACGCTTCGCGCCGCCGCGGGCGGCTCGCTCAAGGCCGTCCGCGGCGAATCGTGCTTCCTGTCCGCCGCGGACGGCGCGGTGACGGCCGCCGGGCCCGCGGTCGCGTTCATCGCCGCGTGCGGCCTGGCCGGATAAAGGCCAAGATCGATGCGCACGTGCAGATAGAAATGCAAATAAACGTGCAAGTTTATTAATTCGTTAATTGTCGCATTTACGTCTAGCCCGCATTAAGCGGAACGGTTAGCGTATTGCCGGTAAACGCAATCGCATTCGCTGGCTATGCTGTGGGCGGTAACCGTGAATGGTGACACGATCATGGTCGGGGTGGCGCGCCACCGGCTTGCGGCCACCGTATTCGGCGGCGGACTGCCCGCCGTCGTCATCGAGCCCTCGTTCGGCGGCTGGGCGAGCGACTGGCGGCCGATCGCGGAGGCCCTGGCCGAGGATACGACGGTCGTTACCTACGACCGGGCGCCATACGGCGCGAGCAGCCCCGCCCGGGATGCCAGGACGCCGCACGATATAGCCAGTGATCTGGACGGCCTGCTGCGCTGCGTCGGCATCACGGGGCCGCTTGTGCTGGTCGGCCATTCGGCGGGCGGGGTCTACATGCGCGCCTACGCCGCGCGGCACATGGACCGGGTAGCCGGGATGGTTCTCGTGGAGTCCAGCCACGAAGCCCAGCGGCCGCTGCTGCGCCCCCACTTCTCGCGGAAGGTCCGGCTGCGCGAGGCGCTCGCCGTGCCGCAGATCATGGCCGAGTCGCGGCGGTCGCGCCGCGGCGGTGACCGGCGCTCGATCATCCGCGAGTGGCGGACCTTCAAGCGGGTCACCGCCGGTCAGCCCATCCTGTCCCAGGGAGCGCTGGGCGACCGGCCGCTGGTGGTGGTCACCTGCGCGCCGGGGGACCAGCCGACGAAAAACAGCGTGTGGCAGGTATGGCACGACCTGCACCGGGACCTCGCCAAGCTGTCGGCGAACAGCTGCCATGTCGTATCGGAAAGTCCCAGTCACTACCTGAACGAAGGCGATCCGAAGCTGATCACCGCGGTGATCGCGGAGGCCGTCAGGAGCGCGCGTACCGGCGCGCCGCTGGCCGAACCGGTCGCCGCCTCAGACGGTGAGTGACTCCCCGACCGGGACCATGGTGAGCGGGATGCCGGTGAGGCCCTGCTCGCCCAGGAGCGTCGCGGTCAGGTTCTGCCCTATCTCGCTGAGCAGCATCTCGTGGATCTGCACGAGATGCCGCGGGCGCACCGCGCGTACGTAGTCGGCGGCCTCCCCGAGCTTTGACCACGGGCCGCTGGTCGGCAGCAGCAGGGTGGACACGCTCGCCTCCGGCACGAAGTACGCGTCGCCGGGGTGGTACACCGCCTCGTCGACCAGGTATCCGACGTTGGCGATCGTCGGGATATCCGGGTGGATGACCGCGTGCGTGGCGCCGTGCACCGTGATGGTGAACCCGCCGACCTTCAGCTCATCGCCGGCCGAGACAGCGGTGAACTGGTCCGGGTGCGCGCCGAACGCCCCGGCGAGCGACGCGGGCGCGTACACCCTCAGGTCCGGGCGGGCGGCCAGCGCCTCGTTGATCGCCGCCTCGTGCACGTGGTCATAGTGCTCGTGCGTGATGAGGATGGCCTCGGCCCCGGCGATGATCTCCGCGGCGTCCTGTGAAAACGAGCCAGGGTCGATGACGAACGACGACCCTTCCTTCTCGAAGGCGACACAGGCGTGATTGTGCTTGGTCAGCTTCACCGCGACGGGCTCCTTCTGCACGTTCAGGCGGAATGTTCAAGCCTGACAGTACTCCCGCCCCGGTGACCACGGTCCGGCGGGCGGGCTGGGTCGCGGCAGGCGCAACGGTACGTTCAGAATATTTAGCTGTGACTGTGAACGAAGGGAAAGCGACGTCGTTCGGGAGCGTGGCCGAGAGCTACGACCGGGTGCGGCCAGGACCGGCGCCCGGGGCGCTGGACTGGCTGGTGCCCGCGGGGTGCGAGCTCGCCGTGGACGTGGCGGCGGGAACCGGCCTGTTCACCCGCGCACTGCTCGGCCGGGCGGCGCACGTGGTGGCGATCGAGCCGGACGCGCGGATGCGGGCGGTGCTGGCACAGCGGTCGCCGCAGGTCCGGGCCCTGGAAGGCTGGGGCGAGGACATGCCGCTGCCGGACGGGTGCGCGGACGCGGTGTTCGTGTCGACCGCCTGGCACTGGCTTGACCCGGAGCGCGCGGTCCCGGAGATCGCGCGGGTGCTGCGTTCCGGCGGACGGCTGGGAGTGATCTGGACCAGCCGGGACCGGGAGCAGGACTGGGTGGCCGAACTCGACCTGCTCCGGCTGCCGGGCATCAGCGATCCGGAAGCCAGCCCAGGCGAGCCGCGCACCCTGAGCGAGGTGCGGGCGCAACTGGACCGCCATCACTCGGTGACGCTGCCCGCGGGTGCGGAGTTCGGCGACGTGGCTACGGCGTCGTTCCGCTTCACCCGCGTGATCGCGGTCGGCGACCTGCTCGACTGGCTGGCGACCAACAGCTCGTTCATCACCGCCTCCGCGGCCGACCGCGCGGAAGGACTGGCCAGGTGCCGCGCGGCGCTGCTCGAAGTCAGCGGGGGCGCCGAGCTCATCGATATGCCGATGCGGTCCTGGTGCTGGCGCGCCAGCCGCCTGGGCCGCCGATGACCGAAAGGCCCGGGTAATAATTTCACGGTTCGGCGCCGGGCTGTGCGGTCCGCGCAAGCCCTAACATTTGCATGTGGCAACGGAGTACGGCGGGGCGTACGGCGGTCAGCCGTGGCATGGCGGCCAGCCGTCTTACGCAGGCCGTCCGCCGTACGGAGGCCAGCCGCCGTACCGGCCCCGGCCCCGGCGCCGCGGTCGCGCCGGCCTGATCGTCGTCGTCGTCGCCCTTGTTCTCGGCGGCGCCGGGCTTATTTTGTCGCTCGCCGGGGTGGCGAGCCAGCTGCTTCCCCGGGAGTTCACCGCCGCCCAGCAGCGGCAGATCACGGACTGGGAGACCGGCAAGAGCTGGCGGCTGCTGACGGCCGGGACGATGTTCCCCGCCACTGTCCGTTATCCCCCGCCCGGAGCCCTCGACGATGACTCCAGCCTGACGCTGACCGCCCGGCGGATCGGCATCGCGCGGCAATCCTCCTGCGCGGCGGGCACCGACGCCGCCTTCGCCGCCGTGCTCGCACGCAACGGCTGCGAGGCGATGCTGCGTGCCACGTACGTCGACGACACGGACAGCTACGTGGTGACCGTAGGCGTCGCGGTTATGCCCGGGTCGGCTCAGGCCAGGGCAGCGAACCGGGAACTGCCGAGTGCCGTAGACGGCCGCGGTGTCCTGCCGGTGCGCTTCGCCGGCACCCCGGCGGCCTGGTTCACCAGCACGCGGCGGCAGCTCTCGGCGAGCGAGCCCGACGGCACGTACGTCTTTTTCTACACGGTCGGTTACGCCGATGACCGGCCGCGGGAGCCCGTCGCCGCGGACAGCTACGCCGACGCGGAGATGACCAGCATGGGCGCGGGCGTGGCGAGGGCGGTCGGCGCGGTCCTGGCCGCTCCCGTGCCGGCGCCGCACTGCCCGGGGACTCCGGGATGCTAGGCGGGCGCCGCCGCCGGATGGCGCTGGCGGCGGGCGTGGCGGGCGCGCTGACGGCGATGCCCGTCATCGCGGCCAGCCCCGCGGTTGCGGCCCCGGCGGCCCCGGCGATCCGGGTGGCTCCGGCCACCCGGGCGGCCCCGGCGGCCCTGGCGGACGCGGTCCGGGACAGCCAGCTGTGGGTGCTCCAAATGCTCGACGTCCAGTCGGCCTGGAATATCACCGAAGGCGCCGGCGTGACGGTGGCGGTCATCGACAGCGGGGTCGACCCGTACGTCAGCGACCTCCAGGGATCGGTGATCACCGGGCCTGACCTGACCGGCCTGGGCACGTCAATGAATAACCCGCACTGGGGCGAGCACGGCACCTGGATGGCGTCCATCATCGCCGGGCACGGTCACGACGGCGGCGGTGACGGGATCATCGGCGTCGCGCCCGCGGCGAGGATCCTGTCCATCCGGGTGATACCGGACAGGGACGACCCGAACTACCGCACCTACGACAACGAGCCTGAGCGGAGAATCCAGGACTCACTGGCGGCCGGCATCAGGGACGCGGTCAACGACGGCGCCCAGGTGATCAGCATGTCGATCGGCTACTCCGCGCCCAGCGGCGTGGTGCGCGGCGCGCTGGAGTACGCCTATTCCCGCGGCGTCGTCTTGGTGGCGTCGTCCGGCAACTCCGGGCACGACGACGAGCGCCGCGACGACGGTTTCGCACCGGTCTCGTTCCCCGCCGAATACCCGGGCGTGCTCAGCGTCGGCGCGCTCGACGGCGACGACCAGGCGGCCAGCTTCTCGAGCAACAACCTCTCGGTCCAGGTCGCCGCCCCCGGCGTGCGCATCCCGGCCCAGGGCAGGGACGGGCTGTACTGGACGGTCGACGGCACCAGCCCGGCGTGCGCCCTCGTGGCCGGCGTCGCGGCGCTGATCAAGTCCCGCTACCCGCGGATCTCGCCGGCCCTGGTGACGGAGGCGCTGACCAGCACGGCACACAACAACCCGCCGGGCGGCTACAACGCCCAGACCGGATTCGGCACCGTGGACGCCGCGGCGGCGCTGCGCGCGGCCGGGCAGCTGATGGCCGCGCACCGGGCGGCATCGCAGGTCACGGCTACGGCGCACTTCGGCGGCGGCAGCGCGGCCATCCCGGCGGCGCCGGTAGCGCCGCGGGGCGCTGGCCAGCTGGCCCTCTTCACGGTGTTCGCGGCGGCTTCGCTGGCGCTCGTGCTCGCGGCGGCCGCGGGACTGGCCGCGGCGCGCAGGGGACGGCGCGCGCGAGCCTACGAGGGAGCGGCCGCCTACGCGAGGCCGCCCGCGCCCGGCTACTACGGCGGGCCGGATGATTCCGCTTGACGAGTACTCGGGGCGGGTCCTCGACGTGGTGGACGCCATCCCGGCCGGGCGGGTGATGTCGTATGGCGACATCGCCGAATACCTGGAGAGCGGTGGTCCCCGGCAGGTCGGCAGGGTGCTGGCGGTCTACGGCGGCGGGGTCGCCTGGTGGCGGGTGATCCACGCCGACGGCACGCCGGCGCCCGGTCACGAGGCAGCCGCGCTGTCGCACTACCTGGATGAGGGCACCCCGCTGCGTTCGGCCGGGCCGCCGGTGCGCGTTGACATGCGGCGTGCCCGCTGGGTCGGCGAATAGCCGCTTCGCCTCTCGAATGTCAGACGGTCGTGCTGGAATGCACAGTGATGAACGGTTACCGGCTCGTCCGCGGCGCGCCAGCCGCCGGCCGCTCGCCAGGCGCGGCCGCGCCGCGCCTGGACGAGGCGCAGCAGCAGGTCGTCGACCACAAGGGCGGCCCGCTTCTCGTGCTGGCCGGCCCGGGCACGGGCAAGACCACCACGATCGTGGCCGCGGTCGCGGAGCGGATCGAGCACCGCGGCATCGACCCGGGCCGCATCCTGGTCCTCACCTTCAGCCGGAAGGCCGCCGGCGAACTCCGCGAGCGCATCACGGCGCGCCTTGGCCGCACGACCAGGGAACCGCTCGCGCTCACCTTTCACAGTTACGCCTATGCCCTGGCCAGAAGGGAATACGTGCTCGCGGGAGACCAGCCGCCGCGGCTGCTCTCCGCACCGGAGCAGCTTCTCGAGATACGCAGGATGCTCCGCGGGGAGGTCGCCGACGGCGGCCAGAACTGGCCCGAGCGGCTGCGGCCGGCGCTGGCCGCCCGGGGCTTCGCGGAGGAGTTGCGCGACGTCCTGATGCGCGCGGCCGAGCGGGGCCTCGACGGCAAGGCGCTGCGCCAGCTCGGCAGGCGCTGCAAGCGGGACGACTGGGTAGCGGCGGGCGCCTTCCTCGACAGGTATGCGGGCCGCTTCGACCTGGCGCCGGTGCCGGCCTACGACTACGCGGAGATCGTCCGGATCGCCGCGGGGCTGCTGACCAGGAAGGCGACACGGGAGCGCGAGCGGGACGCGTACGACGCGGTGTTCGTCGACGAGTACCAGGACAGCGACCCGGCGCAGGAGTCCCTGCTGCTCGCGCTCGCCGGCGACGGCCGGGACCTGATCGCGGTGGGCGACCCCGACCAGTCGATCTACGCGTTCCGCGGCGCGGACGTCCGCGCCCTGACCGGCTTTCCCGACAAGTTCCGCGCGCCGGACGGCTCGCCGGCGCCCGTCGTCGCGCTGCGGACGTGCCGCCGCAGCGGTCCGGTGCTGCTTGCCGCGTCCCGCCGGATCGCCCGCCGCCTTCCGGCGGCCCCGCGCCCGGCAGCGGCGCCTCCCGGCACCCCGGTCGCGCCGCATCGCGTGCTCGCCCCGCTGCCCGGCGTGCCAGCCGGCGAGGTGCGGATCTGCGTCGCGGACACCCAGGCGCAGGAGGCCGCCCTTGTCGCCGACGTGCTCCGCCGCGCGCACCTGGCCGACGGGGTGCCCTGGGCACGGATGGCCGTGCTGGTCCGCTCCGCGCAGCGCCAGGTCCCGGTGCTGCGGCGTGCCCTCGCCGCCGCGGGGGTCCCGGTGACCGTGGCCGGTGACGAGCTGCCGCTGCCGGACGAGCCGGGCGCCCGGCCGCTGCTGACGCTGCTGCGCTGCGCGCTGCGGCCCGAGAAGCTGGACGAGGAGACCGCCGCCGAGCTGCTCACCGGCCCGCTCGGCCAGTCCGACAGCCTTGGCCTGCGCAAGCTCCGCCGCGCGCTCGGCGGAACCCCGCTCGCGGCAGCGCTCACGCACCCACGCGCCCTCGAGACGGTCAGCGAGCGCGTAGGGGCGCCGGCCCGCCGGGTAGCCGGCCTGCTCGCGACGGCCAGGAAGGCCGTCGACGGCGGCGGCACCGCCGAGGACGTGCTCTGGGCGGTCTGGGAGGCTTCGGCTTTGGCCGAACGCTGGGAGCGGCAAGCCGAGCACGACCCGGCAGCCGACCGGGACCTGGACGCCGTGCTTGCGCTGTTCGACGCCGCCGCGCGGTTTACCGACGACATGCCGCCCGGCAGCCCGCTGCTGTTCCTGGAGAGCCTGACCGGCCAGGAGATCCCCGGCGACACCCTCGCCGAGCAGGCGGCGCGCGAGGAAGCCGTCCGCGTGCTGACCGCGCACCGGTCCAAGGGCCTGGAGTGGGACGTGGTGGTCGTCGCCGGGGTGCAGGAAGAGGTCTGGCCCGACCTGCGGTTGCGCGGCTCGCTCCTGGGCGCCGACGAGCTCGCCGAGGCGGCCGGCGCCGACGCCATGAGCGAGGGGGCCGCGGACGTCGCGACCGCCGCGCTCGCCGCCAAGCTGCTCGCCGAGGAGCGGCGCCTTTTCTACGTCGCCGTGACGCGCGCGCGACGGCAGCTCGTAGTGACCGCCTCGGGCGGCGACGAACAGGATCAGCGCCCGTCCCGGTTCCTCGCCGAGCTCGCGGGCGACGACGTGGCCGTCGAGCGGGCGGGCGCGACGACCCGGTGGCTGTCGCTGCCGGCGCTGGTCGCCGACCTCCGCCGGACCGCGGCCGACGTGACCAGGCCGATGCCGCTGCGGGAGGCCGCGGCACGGCAGCTGGCCAGGCTGGCGGACGCCGGCGTGCGGGGCGCGGACCCGCGGGAGTGGTACGCGCTCACCGAACTGTCCGACCTCGGGCCGATCGTGGCGGCGGGGGAGCACGTCCGGCTGTCGCCCTCGCAGGTCGAGTCGTTCGCCCGCTGCGGGCTGCGCTGGCTGCTCGAGTCGGCGGCCGGCGCGGGACGGCCCGATGTCCTGCGCCACCTGGGCACCGTCATCCACGCCGCCGCCGTCCTCATTTCCGACGGGGCATCGGAACGGGCGGTGGCGACTCGCATCGACGACATCTGGCACCACCTTGATTTCGGGAGCGCCTGGTACGGTTCCCGGCAGCGCGAGCTCGCCGAGCGGATGGTGCGGAAGTTCCTGGAGTGGCACGCCGCCAACCCCCGGGAGCTGCTGGCGACCGAGCAGGCGCTGCGGGTGCGGGTGGGCCAGGTGGAGATCACCGGGCGGGTCGACCGGCTGGAACGCGACGCCGACGGCAGGGGCGTCATCGTGGACCTGAAGACCGGGTCGACCGCCCCGCGCGAGGACGAGCTTGACCGGCACCCGCAGCTGGGCGTCTACCAGCTGGCCGTCCTCCTCGGCGCGTTCGAGCGGCTGGGCGTCACCGAGCCCGGCGGCGCGGAGCTCGTGCAGGTCGGGAAGGCGGGCTTCGCCGCCAGGGCCCGCGTGCAGCGGCAGCGCGCGCTGTCGGACGATCCGGCGCCCGGCTGGGCCAAAGACCTGGTAGACGCCGTGGCCACGGGCATGTCGGGCCCGGTCTTCCGCGCTCGCGTCAACCCGGGATGCCGTACGTGCCCGGTCTCCTCCTGCTGCCCGGTGCACCCGGACGGCGGGCAGGTCGGTCAGTAGGGACAGCCTCCGTCCTGGAAGTGCGGCTATTCCCGGCTTTCTTGTACCCGGTACATTGTTGAACGGGCAAGGAGGTGGGAGCCGTGGATCATGTGACGAGCTGGCCGCCGGCGTCGCAAGCCGACCGGCACGCCTGGGCGGCGCCAGAGGTGGAGGACCTCGGCGGCCGGCTGTACCGGATCCCGCTGCCACTGCCCGGAGACGCGCTGCGGGCGGTCAACGTCTACGCGATCGCGGGTGACGACGGGGTGGACCTGATCGACGCGGGGATGGCGCTGGTCCAGGCGCGCGAGCGGCTCACCGAGGCGCTCGGTGAGATCGGGTACGGGCTCGCCGACATCAGGAACTTCTTCATCACGCACATCCACCAGGATCACTACACGCTCGCCGTGGAGCTGCGGACCACGCTGCGCGGAAAGATCACCCTCGGCGAGGGCGAGCGGATCAACATGGCGGCGATCAGGGAGGTCGCCGCCGGGCGGAGCGAGCCCGGCTTCGTCAGGATGCTGGGCGCGATGGGGGCAGCCGGCCTCGCGGACCGGGTCCGCCAGCTCATGGCGCCGGGCCTCGCCAACCCGCGGCCGCAGCTGGACTGGGCTGACCCGGACCGCTGGCTCGCCGACGGCGCCGTGCTCGACCTGCGGTCCCGGACGCTGCGCGCGATCCACACTCCCGGCCACACCCGCGGCCACGTCGTGTTCCACGACGAGGCGGGCGCCGTGCTGTTCGCCGGGGATCACGTCCTGCCCCACATCACCCCGTCCATCGGCTTCCAGCCGTCGATCACCAGAATGGCGCTGCGCGACTACCTGGGTTCGCTGCGGCTGATGCTGACCCTGCCCGACGCGCGGCTGCTGCCCGCGCACGGGCCGGTCTGCGGCAGCACCCACGACCGGGTGAACGAGCTGCTCGCCCACCACGAGACGCGGCTGGAGCAGACGCGCGAGGCCGCGAGCGCCGGCCCGGTCACGGCCTACCAGGCGGCCAGCGTGATCCCGTGGACTCGCCGCCAGCGCAAGTTCGCCGACCTCGACCCCATGAGCCAGCTCCTCGCGGTCGGCGAGACCGCCGCCCACCTGGAAGTCCTCGTCGTCCGGGGCCAGCTCGCCCGGCATGCCTCCCCGGACGGCGTAACCACCTACACCGTTGCCCAATGAGTGAGTCATAGTGAGCCACCCACCAGCACCCCGTCTCGGGGTTGTTTCCCAGCCTGTCGGCTGGTTCCCTTCCGCGTTTCATTGCCACCTGCCCGGACGAGCCGGGTCTTGCGGGCGGCTCCACGCTTGACCGTGGCCCTGACTGGGCCAAGGGCGCTATCACCCGGGTGGGGTTCGTCGTAGCGCGCGAGGTTGATGGCGGCGTTGTCGTCTCGCTGGTGGCTGGTCCCGCAGTGGGTGCAGGTCCAGTGTTCGTCCCATCCGATCTCCTGCACATGCCCGCAGGCATGGCAGGTCTTGGAGGAGGGGTACCAGCGGTCTGCCACGACGAGATGGGATCCGTACCAGGCGGTTTTGTAGGCCAACTGGCGGCGGGTCTCGCCGAGGGCGGAGTCGGACAGGCCACGCCTGCGGGCGCGTGCGCCCGTCAGGCCCTTCTGCCGCAGCATCCCGACCGCGTCCAGGCCTTCGGCCACGATCTCGCCGTGGGTCTTGGCGAGCCTCGTGGTGAGTGCATGAATGTGGTGGCTGCGGATGTTCGCGGCCCGGCGTTGCAGCCGGGTGATCTTCCGTTGTGTCTCCCGATAGCGGCGGGAGTCCCGTGTGCGGCGGGACCGTTCCCGTGACAGGTGCCGCAACTCTCTCAAGGCTGTCTCTAGCGGTCGCGGGTTCGGCACCCGCTCGATCACCTCCCCGTCGAAGTTGGCGACCGTGGCCAGGACCCGCACACCCACGTCCACCCCGACCCGTGAGCCGGGCATGGTGACGCGCGGCTGGATGGGCCGCTGGACGAGCACCCGGAAGGCGACCACCAGACGAGTCCCTCTCCGAGAGACCGTGGCCGCGAGAATCCTCGCCCGGCACTTGCCGATGAGCCGTTGCAGTCGCCGGGTGTTCTCATGGACCCGTACGGTCCCGATCCTCGGGAGGGTGACGTGCCTGCGGTCGGGTTCGACCCGGATCGCGCCAGTGGTGAAGGTCACCCGATCCCGGTCGCGGCCCTTCTTCGCGAACCTGGGGAACCCGACCCGTCTGCCCTGACGCGTTCCGGCGCGGGATGACTGCCAGTTCCAGTAGGCATCCACCGCGGCCTTGATGCCGTCACCGAACGCCTCCTTGCTGATCTGCGGCCACCACACCTCACCGGTCTCGGCGTCCACGCGCTCGGCGTCCTTGACCTGGTTCCACCGTTTCCGTAGCCCGGCCAGCGACGGCGCCTCGGTCTCCTCGCCGGTCTCCCGGTGCCGGGTGATGTCTTCTTTGAGGGTGCGGACGGCCCAGTTACGGGCGTAGCGGCGTCCGCCGAACTGTCGCCGCAGGCACGCCTCCTGCTCCGCTGTGCAGTCCAGCGTGAACTGGAACGCCTGCACAGTCCAGCCGTCCGGGACCGCGAACCTAGCCATCCGGCCCTGGCCCTCCCGGCGCGTTCACGAACGCGGCCCGGACGAGAGCGGCAGCCCGGACAATACCGGCCCGCTCCTCGGCCGCGGCGATCCGGCAGGTATAGCCGTCGAAGAATCCGGCGACGCTGAACGTGTGCACCAGCACCATTCCCGGCCGGCCGGGCACGTCCGGTCGCCTGCCCGCCTTGCTGCAGGCGCCGCAGACCAGGTGCGTGCAGCCCTTGACCAGGCTGGGCCGCACCTGGCGCACCGCGCCGCAGACGCAGCACGACACCTCGACCCGGTGCGCCCCCGGCCGGCCCGCAGCCTTGCGCGCGGACCGACGTTTGCGTGCCTGCACCTTGCGGAGCCACACCGGAGGCTCGTGTTCCCAGGCGTCGAGCCGGACGGCCGTGACCTTGGTGTACCCGGCGCGGCCCATATCGCCGCCGCTGACCCCAAGCCGCTTCCCCGCGGCGCCGAGGCTGACCCGCTCACTCATGGTCGGCATCCTGCCTTCCGGCACTGACAACGGCCCGGGGGCCGATGTCGTAAGGTTAACGTCACTCACCATATTAGAACACACATTCGCTCACTGCAACTCACTATCAGCGAGGCCGGTGTTCCTCACCCGTCCCCTGGCGCGGATCGCAGCACGTCCTAGACGATATTCCGGTTCACCGGACGTTCCGTGCCTGCTACACGGCTGACGGGATGCCCTTCGAGGTGACCATCATGATCCAGGGCGGCCACCTCTGCGAGTTGCAGTACCGTCAGCCGACCCGCGAATCAAGTCAGGCTGGCCAATGACTCATGACCCAGCGACCCGGCGAATAGCAAACCAGTTGCGGAAAAAGATCCGCAGCGGTGCGCTGGGTCCGGGTGCCTTGCTGCCGTCTGAGCCGGAGTTAGCCCAGCAGCGTGGCGTGAGCCGACAGACGGCGCGGGGCGCTCCTTCACTTGAGCGCATCGGCGGGCGTGGCATGCAAGGTTGACACGCGGGTCCTCGACCCGCCCGGCAAGCGGCTCTTTCTGATCATGACCGAGGGCGTGCTGCGCCACAACGGCGGAGATGACGAGTCACTAGAACGTGCGTACGCTCACAAGCACTCACTACTAGGCGGGCAGATCCCGACCCTCCCGGAATCAGCCCAATCGAGGGACTGACCCACTGACCCGCTGGGCCCGCGGAATGTCGGTGGTGTCTGGTGGAATGGCCTTGTGACTGGAGCGGACGAGCCGGCCTGGCAGGGGATGGGCGTCAGGTACACGCCGGCGCAGCTGGCGCGGCTGCTGCGGATGCCGGAGCCGACGCCGGAGCAGGCCGCGGTGATCGGGGCGCCGCTCGGGCCGCTCGCGGTGATCGCGGGCGCCGGGTCGGGCAAGAGCGAGACGATGGCGGCGCGCCTGGTGTGGTTGGTCGCCAACGGGATGGCGCGTCCTGACCGGGTGCTTGGCCTGACGTTCACCAGGAAGGCCGCGGCGGAGCTCGCCGACCGGGTGCGGTCCAGGCTCGACCGGCTGCGCCGTGCCGAGCTGGCCGGCCGGGCCGGCGCCGGCGCCGGATCCGGATCCGGATCCGGATCCGGATCCGCGGACGGCGATGAGACCGACGTGTGGGCGGGCGAGCCGGTGGTCAGCACCTACCACGCCTACGCCGGGCGCCTGGTCAGCGACCACGCTCTCCGGGAAGGGCTCGAGCCGTCGATGCGGCTGATCACGCCGGCGCTGTCCTGGCAGCTCGCGGCCTCGATCGTGGCGGCCTACGACGGGCCGATGGACCAGGTCGGGTGGACGCCGCAGACCGTGACCGCGGCGGTGCTCCAGCTCGCCGGCGATCTCGCGGAGCACTTGCGGGAGCCGGCCGATGTGGTCGAGGTGGGCGACTGGCTCGCCGCCCGGCAGCGCGCGCTGCCGGGACGGGTGCCGGCCGGGGTCAGGAAGGTAATCGAGTCGCAGCACGCACGCGAGCAGCTGCTGCCGCTGGTCAGCCGCTACGCGGCGGCGAAAGCGGCGCGCGAGGTGCTCGACCACGGGGATCAGGTCGCGCTCGCGGCGCGGATCGCGGCGGGCCACCCGGAGGTGGGCGTCGCGGAGCGCGGGCGGTACCAGGTGGTGCTGCTCGACGAGTACCAGGACACCAGCCACGCGCAGCTGGTCCTGCTCCGCGCCCTGTTCGGCGGCGGTCACCCGGTCACCGCGGTGGGTGACCCGTGCCAGTCGATCTACGGGTGGCGCGGTGCCAGCGCGGGCAACCTGCGCCGCTTCACCAGGGATTTTCCCGCCAAATCCGGGCTGGACGCGCCGGTTCGCCTGCTGTCCACGAGCTTCCGCAACGCCGGCCGGGTACTCGAACGCGGCCGCGGTGCTCCAGTCGCGGCTGCGGGCCGAGGCGCCGGACGTGCCGGTCCTGGTGCCAGCCCCGGACCGGAACGATCGCGGGCAGGCCAGCTGCGCGCTCCTGTCCACGGTGACCGACGAGGCGGAGTGGCTGGCCGGGCAGGCCGCGGCGCTGCTCGCGCTGCCCGAGGGCACCGGGCCGGACGGGCGGCCGTGGCCCGACGGCCGGGCCGCCGGCGTGCGGCCCTCGGATATCGCGGTGCTCTGCCGGAAGCGGTCCCAGTTCATCGCGCTCCGCCGGGCGCTGGAGGCGCGCGGCATCCCCTGCGAAGTGGTGGGGCTGGGCGGGCTGCTGAGCGTGCCCGAGGTGCAGGACGTCGTGGCGACGCTCCGGGTGCTGCACGACGCGTCCGCGTCCGACGCCCTGGCACGGCTGCTGACCGGCCCGCGCTGGCGCATCGGCCCGCGGGACCTGGTGGCGCTCGGCCGCCGCGCCCGCGTCCTGGTTCGCGGCCCGGACCAAGACCGCGATGACGGCGCGGACCCGCCAGGCGCTGAGGAGGAGGAGGCGGCGGCCGGGGACGCCCTCGCGGAGGCGCTCACCGACCTGACCGCGGAATCCGGATCGCTGGTCGAGGCGCTGGATGACCTCGGCGACCCCGGCTGGTACTCGGCGGCCGGGTACGCCAGGCTGCGCGCGCTCGGGGAGCAGACCCGCCGGCTGCGCGAGCACGTCACCCGGCCGCTGGCCGACCTCATCGCCGAGGTGGAGCGGGCGCTCAGCCTGGACATCGAGGTCGCCGCCCGGCCGGGCGGCGAGCTGACCGCCGCGCGGGCCGACCTGGACGCGTTCATCGACGTGGCCGCGACGTTCGCCGGCGACCAGCCCGAGCCCACCCTGGGCGCGTTCCTGGCGTACCTGACGGCCGCGCAGCAAGAGGAGTTCGGCCTGGAGACCGGGCGGGTCGGTGACTCCGATACGGTCAAGCTGCTCACCGTGCACGCCGCCAAGGGCCTGCAGTGGCCGGCCGTCTTCGTGCCCGGGCTCGCCGCCGGGGAGCGGGGCCAGGTGTTCCCGGCCCGGCCGCGCGTGTCGACACGCTGGATCGATAACCCGCGGCTCATCCCATTCAGCTTGCGCGGCGACGCGGCCGACCTGCCGGCGCTGCGCGGGCTTGACGCGGACTCGCTGACCGCGTTCACCGACGCCTGCGGCGCGCGCGACCTGGCCGAGGAGCGCCGGCTGGCTTACGTGGCCGCCACCCGCGCGGCGTTCTGGCTGGGCTGCTCGGGTTACTGGTGGGGGGACGGGACCGCGCCGCTCGGCCCCTCCGTGTTCCTCACCGAAGTGCGCGCCGCGTGCGAGGCCGGCGCGGGGACCGTGCACACGTGGGCGGACCAGCCGGCCGAGGACGCGGACAACCCGCTGCTCGCCGACGTCGACGAGGCGCAGTGGCCGGTGACGCCGGCCGGGCGGCACCACGAGGCCGTCCGCGTGGCGGGCGGCCTCGTCGAGGCCGCCCGCCACGCGCGTGCCTGGGAGGCGGCCGGCGAGCCCGGCCGGGCTCGACGAGGCCGAGCGGGAGCTGATGGCGGCGTGGGAGCTGGACGCGGGGCTGCTGCTCGCCGAGCGGGAGCGTCGCATGAGCCGGGGCGACGGTCCGGTCCCCGTCGTGCTGCCCGCCAGGCTTTCGGTGTCGGCGCTGGTCGCACTGGCCCGCGACCCGGACGAGCTGGCCCGGCAGGTGCGCCGCCCGATGCCCAGGCCGCCGGCCAGGCAGGCGCGCCGCGGCACGGAATTCCACCGCTGGCTTGAGGAGCGGTTCGGGCAGCAGCGGCTGATCGCCGACGACGACCTGTTCGCCGACCCGGAAGAGTCCGACGACGACCTGATGGAGCTGCGGGCGCGTTTCGAGGCCGGCGAGTGGGGCGGCCGGTGGCCGCGCGAGGTCGAGGTGCCGTTCGACACGCTCATCGGAGACCGGCAGGTACGCGGGCGGATCGACGCGGTGTTCGGCGACCCGGACGGCGGGTTCGACGTCGTGGACTGGAAGACCGGGCAGCCGCCGCGCACGCGGGCCGACAGGGACGCCGTCGCCGTGCAGCTAGCCGCCTACCGGCTGGCCTGGGCCGCGCTCGCCGGGGTGCCGCTGGACCGGGTCCGCGCGGCCTTCTACTACGTGCGCCACGACCTGACCGTCCGCCCGGCCGACCTGCTCGACGAGGCGGGCCTGGTAGCCCTTATCGACCGGGTGCCGGTGGCGGCGGATTAGTCTTCAGGTAGCGCTCGACCGTCTCGACCTTGGCGGTCAGCGCGCCGGTCACGCCGGGACGCACGTCAGCCTTGAGCACCAGGCTGACCCGCGGCGCCCGGGCCGCGACCGCGTCGACGGCCTCCTTGACGACGGCCATGACCTCCTCCCACTCACCCTCGACCGTGGTGAACATCGCGTCGGTCTGGTTGGGCAGGCCGCTCGCCCGGACGACCCGGACCGCTTCCGCGACGATCTCGCCGACGCCTTCGCCGACGCCGAGCGGGGTAACCGAGAATGCGACAAGCATGAAACCAACGCTACCGGGCTGATGCTGGCGCGGTGTGCCACCACCGCCGGGTGCCGCGGGCCTGTCGCGGCCCGGAGCGCGGAGAGAGTGAGGGTATGCAATTGTGAAATATCATGTTTTATAAGTATAAATCGCCCAACTTTCGTCCTCATGATCACGAAAACTCTTTTCACCACGAAGATTCTTCATGCCTGGAGAGCGAAAAACTTACGGGATCATGAACGCGAATCCCGCGGATACCCGCTAGGGGTACCTTCGGCCCGGCGCGCGAAGGCTCAGGCGTTCGCGCGGAGAGCGCGTCAGCGGAAGAGGCTGTCCACGTAGTCCGCGCCGATGCCGACCTTCTCGTAGTGGTCCCGGCACAGCTTGATGTAGTCGAAGACGTCGAACGTGCCGTTCGGCTCGCCGTTCTCGTCTAGCCAGATCAGCGGGCCGGTCACGTTGAAGGTGACCATCATCGGCTCGTCCGACTCGTACGCGACGAGCGTGTGCGCCTCGCCCGGCGCCTCGTAGATCCAGTCGCCCTTGGTCGCCACCCAGTCATGCTCGAGGTAGCCCCACTTGCCGGAGATCGTGTACGCGAACACCTGCTGCGGGTGGTAATGCCGGTTCACCAGGCCGGGGCCCGTGCACATGAGGACGTCGCACCACCGGTTCTGACTGGGGGAGATGAACAGCGGCCGGGTTCCGACGGTGGGCGACAGCGGCGCGTAGTAACGCTCATCGGCGGTCGCCGCGTCGTGAATGTACGCTTCCGGCGCCGCTCCGGGCCGGAATACCTCCGCGACTGGCTTCAGTTCCCGCCAGAACTCATTGGCCATGTGTGCTCCCTAAAGTCGCTTGCCGCATCCGCGAGATCACTGTCCCTCTCCGGCGCTCCGCGGGCAAGGGGCGCGGACGCAGCGCTGGGACCGGCCTTTTTGGCGCCGGCCATCAAAATGACGTCGTACCGGGCCAATGACGCGCGTTCGTCACCTAAGGCAAGCCGGCGGCCCGTGAGGCGGACTGCCGGTGCTGTCACCCGTGTGAGCGGGCATGATCGGTTAATCTGGCCAGGGCCGCCGACGACGAGGGAGCCGATGTCCATGAACGCGACGCCGCAGGAAAGCACGCCGTCCACCTACGCCGCCGCCGGGGTGGACGAGGAGCGCGAGCAGGCCGCGTTCGCCCGGGTGATGCGCCCGTGGCTGGCCCGGACCAAGGTCAGGTCCCCGATGGTCACCTCGATCACGGGGCTGGCCAGCGGCTACTTCGCGACGCTGATGCACCTGCCGCCCGGTCCGCCGCTGGCCCTGACCACCGACGGCGTGGGCACCAAGATCCTGCTCGCCAGGGAGGCCAACCGCTGGGAGCCGATCGGCGTCGACTGCGTAGCCAACAACGTCAACGACCTGATCTGCGTCGGCGCGGTGCCGCTCGCGCTGCTCGACTATATGGCCACCGACCGGATCGACGAAGGCGTCCTGGACGAGGTCGCCCGCGGGCTCTTCCTCGGCGCGGAGCTGGCCGGCATCGCCATCCCGGGCGGTGAGATCGCGCAGATCGGCGACATGCTCGCGGACTCGGCGGACGGCGGCCCGATGCTGGACCTGGTGGGAACCGCGATCGGCGCCCTCCCGCCAGGACGCGAGGCGCTGGACGGAAGCCTGGCGCGGCCCGGTGACGTGGTCATCGGGCTGCTCAGCTCCGGGCTGCACAGCAACGGCTACTCTCTCGCCAGGCACGCGCTGTTCCGCAAGGGCGGGATGACGCTGTCGGACCAGGTGCCGGGCACCGGTCGGCGGCTGGCGGACGCGCTGCTCCAGCCCACGCGGGTGTACGTGAAGGCGGTCGAGGCGCTGTGGGCGGCCGGCATCGCCCCGCACGGCATGGCCCACATCTCGGGCGGCGGCCTGCTCAACCTGGCCCGGCTCGCGGCCGATGTGTCCTACGAGCTCGAACGCGATGGTGCCCGTCCCGGAGATCTTCACGCTCATCGCCCAGCAAGGCGAGATCCCGCCGGCCACGATGTACGCCACCTTCAACATGGGCATCGGGTTCTGCGTGGTGGTCAGCAAGTCCGACCAGCAAGCGGCCCTGGCCGCCCTCAAGCAGGTGGGCGAGGACGCGGCCCGCGTCGGCTGGGTGACCAGCAGGCCCGGCAAGACGGTGTCGATCCCGTCGGCGGGCCTCATCGGCAAGGGAGACACCTTCGAGCCGGTACGTTAGGTTTCCATGGACGTTCGGGAGTTTGTCGCGGCGAATGCCGCCGAGTTTTCTCAGGCGTTGCGGGAGTGGCTGGCGATTCCGTCGGTTTCGGCGGATCCCGCGCGCCACGGCGACGTGCGCCGGTCGGCCCAGTGGCTGGCCGGCTACCTGGAGAAGACCGGCTTCCCGATCGTCGAGGTCTGGGAGACCAAGGGCCTGCCGGCCGTCTACGCCCACTGGCCGGCCGCCGCCGACGGCGCGCCCCGGGTGCTCGTGTACGGCCATCACGACGTGCAGCCGGCCGAGCTGGCCGACGGCTGGGACTGCGAGCCGTTCGAGCCCGCCGAACGCGACGGACGGATCTTCGGCCGCGGCGCCTCCGATGACAAGGGCCAGGTGCTGTTCCACGCGCTCGGCCTGCGCGCCTGCCTGGCCGGCGGCGGCGCTCCGGCGCCCCCCGTCTCGATCACCATGCTCATCGAGGGCGAGGAGGAATCGGGCTCGCCGCACTTCGCCGACCTGCTGCGAGAGCGGCAGGACCGGCTCGGCTCCGACGTGATCGTGATCAGCGACACCACGATGTGGGCGGCGGACGTGCCGTCGATCTGCACCGGTATGCGGGGCCTCGCCGACGCCGAGATCACGCTGACCGGGCCGACGCGGGACCTGCATTCGGGGTCCTTCGGCGGCGGCGTGCCGAACCCGGCGCACGCGCTCGCGGCGCTGCTGGCCGGCTTGCACGACGAGGACGGGAAGGTGACGCTGCCCGGCTTCTACGACGACGTGGTCCCGCTGTCCGGCGAGGAGCGCGCACTGCTCGCGAGGCTCCCCTTCGACGAGAAGCAGTGGCTCGCCGACGCCGGCGACAGCCAGGCGCTGGCCGGCGAAGCCGGCTACTCCACGCTGGAGCGGATCTGGGCGCGGCCGACGGCGGAGGTAAACGGCATGTGGGGCGGCCACACTGGCCCCGGCCCGAAGACGATCATCCCGCAGGAGGCCCATGCCAAGGTCTCCTTCCGGCTGGTCGCCGATCAGGAGCCGGCCGCCGTCATCGCATCCCTTCGTCAATACATCAACACCCATATCCCGAACGGAGTCGAGGCGACTGTCACGGCCGGACACGGAGTCCGCCCCTGCCGGTCGTCCATCGACTCGCCGGCTGTGGCAGCGGCCCGCCGCGCCATGGCGCGGGCATTCGGCCATGAGGTGCTGTTCACCAAGGAGGGCGGCAGCGGTCCCGAGGCCGACCTCGCCGACATCCTGGGCGCGCCGCTCGTCTTCGTGGCGGTAGGCCTTGACGCCGACCGTATTCACGCACCCAATGAGTACGTGGACCTCTCCCGGCTGCTGCGCGGCGCGGAGTCGGTCGCATACCTGTGGGAGGAACTCGCACTCCCGCGAGCCGAAAATACCGCGGACCCGGCCGCGCGATGAGCTGCCCGGCAGGCACGCGGCAACATGACAGCGGACCGCTGGGGCGGCTGGCGCTGTCCCGGTCCACGGTGGACCGGGCGACGACCCGGCGCGGCGACGCCGCGTGGGTCGCGGCCGCGTGGGCGGACCCGCGGACCCGGGTGCTCGTGGTGAACGACTCCCGCGCGCTGGTCCGGTACGACGGTGACCAGCCGGAGCTGGTGTTCGTGTCGCCGGCGCAGGCGCCTGAGGGCACCAGGTTCCTGCTCGGAGTCGACGACGACGGCATCGCCTACTTCGGGGTGAGCGGTGAACTCGGGGGAGACGCCACCGACCGTTCGGAAGAAAAGAATGTAAAGCCCATGGTGCTGAGGCAGGTGGGCGCGGTGCTGAGCGACCGGGACGCCGGGCTGCTCACGCACGCCGTCGCGCTGGCCAACTGGCACGACACGCACACCCACTGCCCGCAGTGCGGAAGCCCGACCGTGCCCGCCCCGGCCGGCCACCTGACCACGTGTCCGGCGGACGGGACCGAGCATTTCCCGCGGCTGGACCCGGCGGTGATCATGCTGGTCACGGACCCGGATGACCGCTGCCTGCTGGCCAGGAACGCGCTGTGGCCGAAGGGTCGGATGTCGGTGCTCGCCGGGTTCGTCGAGCCGGGGGAGTCCGCCGAGCAGGCGGTGGCGCGCGAGGTTTTCGAGGAGGCCGCCATCACGGTCGGCCAGATCCGCTACCTGGGCAGCCAGCCGTGGCCGATGCCGCGCAGCCTCATGCTCGGCTTCCAGGCTGTGGCCGCGGGCGGCCAGCGTATCGCCGTCGACGAGGAAGAGATCGGCGAGGCGCACTGGTTCACCCGCGACGAGCTGCGGGCCAGCATCGACACGGGCGAGCTGGCGCTGGCGCCGACATCGTCGATCGCCCGGCGGCTGATCGAATACTGGTACGGCGCCGAACTTCCCGACGGACCAGATGCCTGGACCGCCCCGGCTCGCTAAGGTTGTTCACAAGTATTTCCGAGTCTTGTCGTGCCATTTTCTTGACAAAAACGACCTATTTACTAGGCTATATGGGTGAGCAGCCCGGAGACGGCGGGGGGAGACAGCGGAGCGGAGGTGGCAGGGCAGGTGCGGATCGGCACGCAACTGCGGGACCGCGCGGAGGGCCAGCCGTGTGCTGACCAGCCGCCGACCACGCTGCCGCAGCAGGGCACGGACGGGACACTGCTCGCCGTGGTCCCGATCCCCGGCACCCGGACCTCGCTGGCGATCGTCGGCTACCCGGTGACCGCGCCGGGCGCGACGCCTGGCGTGCCGGACGCCCCCGCCGCGACGGGGGGCGGGGACGTCCATTCCGGGCTGTTGCTCGACCATGACCAGCGGCGGGTCTGGGTGGACGGCAAAGAGGTGACGCTGACCTTCCAGGAATTCGAGCTGCTCGCCTTCCTCAGCGCGCACCCGGCGACGGTGTTCAGCCGCTCTGACCTGGTACAGCGGGTGTGGCAGCGCGATTTCGCCGCGGACAGCCGCACGGTCGACGTGCACGTCAGCCGGCTGCGGCACAAGCTCGGCCCGGTCTATGGCAGGTACCTGGTCACCGAATACCGGGTCGGCTACCAGTTCCGGCCGACAGTCGGCTGAGCGGGAACTCAGCCGCTGACGTCGGGGCCGGCCTTGGTGACCGTGATGCGCAGCAGGACCCGCTTGTCGCGCTCCATCGCGGCCCGGTAGTCGTCCCAGTCGGGGTGCTCGCCGGAGATGTGCCGGTAGTAGTCGACCAGGCCGTCCATGGCCTCGGGCAGTTCCACGATCTCCGCCGTTCCCTCGATCTGCACCCAGCGGCCGAAGAACGTGTCCGGGAAGGCGCACAGCCATACCCGCGGGTCCCGGCGGATGTTGCGGACCTTGTAGGCGGTCTGCCGCGTGCTGATCACCACGTGCCCCGCGCCGTCAACGCCGGCGGTGACCGGCGACAGCTGGGGCAGCCCGTCGCTCT
This sequence comes from uncultured Actinomycetota bacterium, assembly GCA_963771985.1. GTDB lineage: Bacteria > Actinomycetota > Actinomycetes > Streptosporangiales > Streptosporangiaceae > Trebonia. The sequence goes on from CAVYVO010000022.1 coordinate 223,428, forward strand.
TGAGGGTGCCGAGCACCGCGTGGTGCTGCGTGCGGACGAAGTCGAGCGCTGCGTCAGTGTCCATGGCTGCATCCTCGCAGCGGCCCCCTATCGGCGCGCGCCGGCAGGTGGTCGCGAACCTGGCCGAGGAGTGGGAGAAACCGGACTTCACGCTGAAGTAGAAGCAGGCCGCGATCGGGCAGACCCCGAGTGCGGTCATCCTCAAGCCGGCGGGACCGGTACCGTCGCTTTGTGGATTTGCCGGGCATTCACCGGAACGTGCGATGGGCAGCCTTGTCCGCCCTGGTGCTCGCGGTGGCAGCGTGCACTAGCAGCCCGAGCCCTCCTGCTCGCCCGGCAACGGCGCATTCCACGCCAGGACCTGTAACCGAGAGCTTTGCCGGCCATCGCTTCACTGTGACGTTCGGTGCGTTCGACATGTCGGCGTTCCCGGGAACGCCGAACCCGTGGGACCGGGCCATCACACGTAGCCAGGAATGTGCACTGTGGAAGCAGGCCCAGCCGCTGCTCAGCCAATCCGGCCTGTATGACGCATGGATGTTCGGCCAGCCCGGCGTACCCCACTGGACGGCGTTCACTATCGGGTATGACATCGTCACCGACTACCGCCAGCGCCACCCCGACATGAGCTGGCCGGCGATAACCGCCGCCAGCGCGGCTACGATCCTTGCGGGCAGCCGCTACCGGCCACGCTCGTCTTGAACCCCGCTGCTCCGCTTCCACAGTGCGCACGTACGCGGCCACCAGCCAGCCCGCAACCTAGAATTACAGGAATTGAAAGGGCGGAGTCTGCGCGGCGGATGGGTGATGACGGTCATGCGACGGCGGCCATGGATGCGCCGGCCGGGCCCGGCTCCGGGACGTTGTCTCGCCATTCGGACACTGCGGGGCACTTAGGGCCCGAAACCTCCCTTCCGGGCGGCGTTTTGCCCGTTTTGTCCGGCGGTTTCGGGTCCTAAGTCACGGAGGGCTATCGCCGGATGAGAATGATCCCGGCTCGCTGCGGGTGCGCCGGGCCGGCGTGCTCCGCCGGGGTGCGGGCGCGGCGTTCCGCGCCGGCGCCCGGGCGGCCGGACGTCACGGCACCGGCCGCCGCGGCCCGCGCGATCTGGATCCAGCCGGTGATCATGGAATCCAGCCCGCTGAATACCAGGCGGGGTATTCGCGCGCAGCGAGGAGGAGAGGCTTTCCGGCAGCACGTATCCCGTCGGTGCCTCGCCCCATAACCGCGATCGATCACCAGCCTCGGAGACCCGCCCGTTCGACCTTTATGTGCTTCCGCGAGTCGGCGGTCGAGCAGCGGCGGTCAGATGTGCAGCGCTGCTGAGTGTTCGGCGGCGGATCCCTTACGGGTGAGCAGGGCGATCAGCGCGCCTCCGATGGCGACGACGCACGCCACGAGGAACGCGGCCGTCATGCCGCTGATGAACGTGGCGTGGGTGACGTCCGCGATCGCGGTGGCAACCTGCGCGGGTGTGCCCTTCCGCGCCGGCGCGACGCCGACCGTGGCGGCGCTCTTGACGCCGGCGAGCTGGGCCGGGCTGAGGGCGGGCAGGTGCGCGGCGGCCCAGTTGGCCGGCAGCAGGCTGTTCACCTTCGCGGACATGATCGCGCCGAGCACGGCGGTGCCGATCGTGCCGCCGACCTGCATCGCCGTGGACTGCAGGCCGCCGGCGACGCCGGCCAGTTCGACCGCGACGTTGCCGACGATCACCTCGGTGGCCCCCACCATCACCGGGCTGAGCCCGAGGCCGAGCATGGCGAACCACAGGATGGTGTCGTTCAGGCTGGAGGTCATGCTGATCCGGGACAGCCCGAACAGCGCGCCCGCGGCGAGCAGCATGCCGGCGACCATCGGCACGCGCGGCCCGATCCTGGTGATGAGCGCACCCGAGAGCGGCGCGCCGACGATCAGCATGCCGGTGAGCGGCAGCAGCCGGACGCCGGCGCCGATCGCGTCGAGCCCGTGCACGTTCTCCATGAAGAACGTCATGAAGAACATGGCGCCGAACAGCGAGAACATCAGCGTGAGGACCAGGACAGTGCCGGCCGACAGCGGCACCGAGCGGAACAGCGTCAGCGGCAGCAGCGGGTCCTTGGCCCGTGCCTCGCGGACGATGAACAGCGCCAGGGTCACGGCCGCGGCGGCGAAGAACGCGATGGCCTCGCCGCTGGCCCAGCCGTAGTCCGGAGCCTTGATCAGGCCCCACACCAGCAGGAACAGGAACGCGGTCAGCAGGCCGATGCCCGGGATGTCGAACGAGCGCGCGGCGGGTGACGGCGGGGTCTCGCGCAGCACGAGCAGCCCCACCGCGAGCGCGATGATGCCCACCGGGACGTTGATGTAGAAGCACGACTCCCAGCTGATGTGCTGCACCAGCAGTCCGCCGACGATCGGGCCGGCCGCCGTGGACGCGCCGATCACCGCGCCCCAGATGCCGATGGCTCCGTTCAGCTTCTCGACCGGGAAGGTCTCGCGCAGCAGCGCGAGCGCCGTCGGCTGCAGCATGGCGCCGAAGACGCCCTGGAGGACGCGGAACGCGATGATCAGCGAGATGCTGCCCGCGATGGTGCCGGACAGGCCGACGGCGGCGGAGGCGGCGGCGAAGCCGACGATGCCGGTGAGGAAGACCTTCTTGTGCCCGAACCGGTCGCCGATCTTGCCGATGGTGATCAGCGTGACGGCGAGCGCCAGCAGATAGCCGTTGGTGACCCACTGGATGTCGGCGAGCGACGCGCCGAGCTTGGACTGGATGGCGGGGTTGGCGACGGCGACGATCGTGCCGTCGAGACCGACCATCATGACCCCCAGCGCGGCGGACAGCAGGGTCAGCCGGGGGCTGCCGCGCACGCCTTTGCGCTTGGTGGTCTTCGTGCCTGCCTGTGTGGTGATAGCGACTTCGGCCTGATGGCTCACTGCCATGCTCCTCGCGGGGACTCGTTGACAGCGACCAGCGTATGTCAGTCAATGACACTTTACAAGCAATGTCACTTGACAGTATGTGACGTGGAGGTAACCTGTATGTATTCAGGAGGTGTCCGTGGTGTCCCTGGCAGAGCCGCACAGACGCGAGCGCAAGAAGCGCCAGACTCGCGACGCCCTCGTGCACGCGGCGCTGAAGCTGTTCGACGCCAAGGGGTACGAGCACACGGCGATCCGCGAGATCACCGACGCCGTCGACGTCTCGGAGCGCACGTTCTTCCGGTATTTCGCGAGCAAGGAAGACCTGGCGGTGTCGTTCGTCAGGGATGCCTCGAGCGCCTTTGTCCGGGAACTCGCGGCCCGCCCGGCGGACGAGGAGCCGCTCGTCGCCATGCGTAACGCGTTCGACGCGTCGCTGCGCGCGATCACCGCCGACGAGGGCCCGCCCGGTGAGGAGTCGATCTACCTGCTGATCGTCAAGCTGATCGACAGCACGCCATCGCTGCTCGCCGCGCACCTGCGCTTCCTGCATGACCGGGATGACGAGGTCGTCCGCGTGCTGGCCGAACGCGAAGGCGTCGACCCGGTGACCGACCTGCGGCCGCGGATCGCCGCGGTGGTGTTCGGCGGCCTGGCCGCCACCGCCACCAAGCGGTGGCGGACCGAGGGCTGCGGCACCGTGGCGGAGATGCTGGCCGCGTTCGACGCGTGCCTGGCGCAGCTCGGCCCGGCGCTGGCCGGGCACTGGACCGCTCGCTAGCGCCGCCGCCGTGGCGAGCACGGGGGACTGGTTCGAGACCGTTGCCGAGGCGCGCCGCCGCGCCAGGCGGCGGCTGCCGAGGTCCGTTTTCCTCGCCCTGGAGGCGGGGGCCGAGGCAGGGGTCACCCGCGCGGACAACGTCGAGGCGTTCGGCGAGCTCCGGTTCGCCCCGCCGCGGCTGGCGGACTTGCCCGCCGTCCGTGACATGCGCACGTCGGTTCTCGGGGTCGATATCGACATGCCGGTGATCGCCTCGCCGGCCGGAGCGCAGGCGGTGCACCCGCTCGGTGAGCTCGCCATCGCCGCCGGCACCCGGGACGCGGGGACCGCGATGGGCCTGAGCGAGTTCGCCAGCAAGCCGGCCGCGGACGTGGCACGGGTCAACCCGAAGCTTTTCTTCCAGGTGCACTGGTCCGCGGACCGGGAGACCCTGCTCGAACGGGCCGCCCGGGCGCGCGAGGGTGGCGCCCGGGCGCTCATCGTGACCCTGGACTGGACGTTTCCCGGCGGCCGCGACTGGGGCAGCCCGGCCATACCGGAGAAACTCGACCTGCGGACGCTCCTGCGGTACGCGCCGCAGGGCCTCGCCAGGCCGCGCTACCTGGCGGACTGGCTCAGGCACGGCGGCCTGCCCGACCTCACCGTGCCGAACATGGCACGGCCGGGCGAGCCGGCCCCGGGCTTCTTCGCGGCCTACCGGTCGTGGCGATGCGTCCCGCCGCCGGCCTGGGCCGACATCGCGTGGCTGCGCGAGCGGTGGGATGGCCCGTTCATGGTCAAGGGCGTGATGCGCGCCGAAGACGCCCGCCGCGCGGTCGACGCCGGCGCGACCGCCATCTCGGTGTCCAACCACGGCGGCAACAACCTGGACGGCACGCCGGGGTCGATCAGGGCGCTGCCCGCGATAGCGCACGCGGTGGGCGACAGGGCCGAGGTGCTGCTCGACGGCGGCGTCCGCCGCGGCGGCGACGTGGTGAAGGCGCTCGCCCTCGGCGCCCGCGCGGTGCTGATCGGCCGCGCCTGCCTGTGGGGCCTGGCGGCCGGCGGCCCGGCCGGGGTGGGATGCGTCTTCGGCATCCTGCGCGTCGGCATCGACTCCGCCCTGCTCGCCCTCGGCCGCCCGTCGGTCCACGACCTGGTCCCGGCCGACGTGATCGTCCCCGCCGGTTTCAGCCACGGCCTTTCTGATTGACTCTGATTGACTAAGCCAGCGGGTCGGTTGCGCGATCGACCACACTAGAGCGGGTCGATTGCGCAATCGGCCCGCCCCAACACGAGCTGGCGGGCTGCGCCGGTGGTGAGGAGCGAGTATGGACGAGAAGCGGGCCCGGGAACTGCTGCTCGCGGAGCGCGCCGAGGTGACGTCGCTGCTGAAGGAAGCCGAGACGGAGGCCGATGAGGACCGTCCGGAAGACGAGCCCGGCGACTTCGGCGACGCGGGGCTGCCGCTGACCGAAGAGGCGGAGGACGAGGCTATCACCGCGGACCTGCGGGAACGCCTCGACGCGATCGACCGGGCGCTGGCCCGTCTGGAAGACGGCACCTACGGCCGCTCGGTGCTCAGCGGCAAGCCGATCCCGGACGAGCGGCTGGAAGCCGACCCCGCCGCCGAGCTGACCGTCGAGGAAGCAGGCGCCCAGCAGCGGTAACGCCAGGCCGCGGTCGGCGATCCAGACGGCGATCTGGGCCCGCGTCCGGAAGCCCAGCTTGGCCATGATGTTGGCGACGTGCCGCGCGACGGTCGCCGGGCTGATGACCAGTTCGTCGGCGATGGCCTTGTTGCTGCGGCCGCGGGCCACCAGCGCGGCGATCTCCAGCTCCCGCGGGGTCAGCGACCCGGGCAACGCGGTGGCTACGGCGGTGGTAGCCGCCGTAGCTCCCGGCGGGGCGGCTTCCGGTGCCGCGGCTCTCGGCGGGGCGGCTTCCGGCGGCGCGGTCGGCGACCCGAGCGCCAGGTCGATAGCGGCCTCGGCGGACAGCGCGAGGCCCTGCGCCCACAGCCGCGCGACGGCCTGGTCCCCAAGGCGGCGGGCGGGAACGAGGTAGCGCTCGGCTCGCGCGCCCGGCAGCGGAGGCAGGCCGCCCGCCTCGCGCAGCGCGGTCGACGCGGCGGCGAGCAGCACCGCCCGTTCGGCATCTCCTTCCCTGACGGCGAGCGCGGCGAAGGACTCCAGCCCGCGCGCGACACCGATGCGCGCCCCGGTGCTCCTGCTGAGCCGCAGGCTCTCGGTAAGGTGTTCCCTGGCCAGCCCGATCGCGCCGAGGTCGGTCGCCACCCGGCCAAGGCCGGACAGGCAGCGGGCGATCTCCGGGCGGGCGTCGATCTCACGGAGGATGACCAGTGCCTCGGTATACCGGCGATGCGCGTCGGCGTGGTCCCCGCGCGCCCTGGAGAGGTCGCCGAGACCGAGCTGCGCCCTGGCGACGCCCCACCTGTGGTCGATGGCCCGCATGACGCCGATCGAGGCGTTCGTGAGGTCGGCGGCCGCACGCAGCCTGCCGCGCAGCCCGGCGGCGACGGCCCTGATGGCGAGAGCCCAGCCCTCGTTCCACCTGTCGTCGGCCGCCCCGGCGATCGACATCGCCTCGCGAGCCAGCGTCTCCGCCTCGTCCGGCCGCCCGGTGTGTACGGCGATCTCGCTGAGCAGGTTGAGCCCGGCCGCCGTCCAGAACTGGTCACCGGCTTTCCGGCAGAGGCCGAGCCCCGCGTTGGCCAGCGATTCGGCCGCGGCCGGGTCGCTAGAGAGCGTGAGCTGCGCCCGCCCGATCAGCGCCGCGCCCCGGACATCCGGCTCCACGTCCGCGGCTTCGGGCCTGTCCAGGAACGCGTCCAGCCACTCGCAGCCGAGAGCGAACTCGCCGCGGACGAGCATGCAGGGGAGGACCGCGCTGCAGATGCGCAGCCCGGCCCGCACGTCGCCGTCCGCCAGGCACTGGCTCAGCACCGGCCAGACGTTGCTGGCGTCCACGTCGTACCTGCGGAAGACGTCCACCCGGTCCTGCCATGGCGCGGGGACCAGCGCCATGCCCACCGCGAAGTTCCATTCCGCCACGGCGAGCACGTAGTCGCGGAGGCGGCGCTCGACGGCCGCTGCCTCGACGGCCGCCGCAAGCTTCTCCGCCGCGTACGCGCGGATCGTGTCGAGCATCCGGTACCGGGCCTGGCCGAGCGCCTCGGGCTCGCGCACTACCAGCGACTTGTCCACCAGCGCGGCCAGCAGGTCCAGTATGTCGTCGGCCGGGATCCGCTGGTCCGGGCACACCCGCTCGGCCATCTCGAGGGACCAGCCGGCGAACACCGACAGGCGGCGCAGCAGCACCTGCTCTTGTTCGGCCAGCAGGTCGTGGCTCCAGTCGATCGCCGCGCGCAGCGTCCGCTGCCGCGGCGGCGCGGTCCGGGCGCCGGTGGTCAGGAGCGCGAAGCGGTCGGCCAGCCGCAGCCGGATCTGGTCGACGGAAAGCGCGCGGACGCGGGCCGCGGCCAGCTCGATCGCCAGCGGGATGCCGTCAAGCGCGCGGCAAAGTGCCGCGACGGCGCCCGCGTTCGAGGGGGTAAGCGCGAAGCCGGGAAGAGTCGCCGACGCCCGTTCGGTGAAAAGCTGGGCAGCCTCGCCGGGGGACAGCGCGTCGGCGGGATCCGGGGGCGTGACGGCGAGCGGCGGCACCGGCCAGACAGTCTCCCCCGCTATGCGGAACGGCTCGCGGCTGGTGGTGAGCACCCGCAGTTCGGGGGAGCACACCAGCAGCCGCTGGCAGATCTCGGCGCAGGTGTCGACCAGGTGCTCGCAATTGTCCAGCGCCAGCAGCAGCTTGCGCGGGCGCAGCGCGTCGGCGAGGGTGTCGAGCAGCGGGCGCCCCTGCTCCTCGGCCACCCCGATCGCCGACGCGACGCGGGTGACGATCAGATCCGGGTTGGTCACGTCCGCCAGTTCGACGTAGCAGGCCCCGTCGGGGAACTCGTCGGCCATCGCGGCCAGGGTGCGCAGCGCCAGGCGGGTCTTGCCGATGCCCCCGGGACCGGTCAGCGTCAGCAGCCGGGTAGCGGACAGGAACTTGCGCAGCTCGTCAAGCTCGCGTTCGCGCCCGACGAAGCTGTTTGGCTCCTGGGGCAGATCTGACCTTATGTTCGCACCTCGATCCCGGCATGACGGCTGCATATCGAATTACATAATTCGGATGATGCGCTGACCTGCGGCCAAGTTTATCCTGCTGACAGCCAGGGAGTTCAGCGGTTTGCTTTTTCGCGAGCGCGGGGCCGTGATTCTGCATGCTTCTGAATGCCCGGTGGCTATGGCTCCGGTCGCCGTGGCCCACCGCTTGGGGGGGATGCGACGGAATCGTCGGCACCCGTGCCGGCGCTATCGCGCCGCAGGGAGCGGTCACGGCGACCGGACAGGCCTTCTATCCGCGTCCGTGGATTCTCTCGCGCCTCAACGGTCACTCGCGCCGCTTGGCCTAAGTCGATCATGATCCCTAGGGCGCTCTTTAAGCCGTGTCTGTCGCCACTATAACCGTCCGTGACTACCGATTGCGCAGCTAGCGCGATGATCACGAAAATATTTTTTCCCACGTAAATAATTCGTTCTATAGTAACGAAAGCTCTTCGCGATCATGGTCGGCTGGCGCTGGAATTCGGCGGCAAGGCACACAAAGCGGTCACACTCTGTAGTGCACCTGCCCGGTGTATGGCAGCATGAGGCGCCAGAGAATCCTGAGGATCTCTGGCCAAACCGGGTTACTCCTTGCTGATGGCTTCGCGTACCGCGGGGACGATCTCCTGTGCGTAGCGGGCGATCGCGACCGAAAGCGGCGTGTCGTCGGTGGTGTGGTAGATGAACCCCTGTGCGCCGTGCTCGAGTACCGCCGCGGTCATCTCCTCGACCCACTGCGCCACGGACCCGCCGATCCAGCGGCCGTCCTCGCCGCGGGTATCGGCCAGCGGTGACGATGTGATCCGACCGCCGAAGTTGAAGACGTCGATGATCGCCGAGGGGTCCCGCCCGGCGGCGGCCGCCGCCTCGTCGATCACCGGCCGGGACTCCCGGTAGAGCTTGCTGAGCCAGTCCGACCCCATCGACGGAACCCACCCGTCAGCGGCCCGTCCGGTGACCGCCAGCGAGTTCGGGCCCACCGATCCGGTCCAGATGGGCGGTGCCGCAACCGGCGACGGCTGCAGGCCGGCTACCTGGTAGAACGCGCCGTCGAACGTGACCGGCTCGCTGCCGCCGCAGAGCGCCCTGATCAGGGCGATGGCCTCTTCCATGGCGCGTACCGCGGCACCCGGGGTAAGGCGGGGGATACCCAGCTGGGTGATCATGTCCCAGATCGCACCCGCCCCCATGCCGAGGATGACGCGGCCGCCGGACAGCGCGGACAGCGACGTGATCGTCCGCGCCAGCGCCGGGGCAGGCCGGGTCGGCAGGTTAGTGACGATCACGGCGCCGGAGACGCGCGTGGTGCGCCCGAGCACGAACCCGACCGCGGAGTAGGCGTCGAGCTTGTCGCCGAAGTAGAGGTGGTCGGCGATCGTGAACAGGTCGAGGCCGCCCCGGTCCGCTTCGGCCGCCGTATCCAGGATGGCCGGCACGTTCGCGATGTCGGCTCCGTTCCACTGACCCAGGCTCGCGCCGAATAGTACGCGTCGTTCTGGCATTGGCGGCATTGTCGAGTTCCCTCCGGGTGCGCGGCGACTGCGATCCCTGCACATTCTGCTACGCGGCACATCCTGTTGGGCGGCCGCGGCTACACCGCGCGGTACTCCTGTCGTAGCCGTCGTTCCGCCGCCGCGCCGGCTCCGACGTGATCCAGCCCCAGCAGCGCGGCCCCGGCCACCGGCGGCACATCCACCACGCGCGGCAGCGCGCCCGGCGCGTCGACGGCGAGCCGCCGCTCGATCGCGCCGAGCAGGCCCGCGTCCCGCGCCTCGAGCAGCCCGCCGCCCAGGACGACCGGGGTCCCGTCCGACGGCAGCCCCAGCCGGCGCAGGGCGGTCACCGCCATCAGGCAGATCTCGTCCGCTTGCCGGGTCACGAGCTCGCGGGCCACCGGATCGCCCGTCGCCGCCACCGCGAACAGCGCCTGGGTGAGCCGCAGCAGGTCGTCTTCGCCGAGCTGGCCCTTGTGCACGGCGATCGCCACGTCGGTGGCCGACGGCAGGCCGAAATGCTTCGCCACCGCGGTGCTCAGGGCCGTCGCCGGCCCGCGGCCGTCATCGGCGCGCATCGCGTGCCACATCACCTGCTCGCTGAGCCCGATCCCGCCGCCCCAGTCCCCGCTCAGCGTGCCGAAGGCCAGGTACCGGGCGGTGCGCCCGTCCGGCGCGACGGCCACGCAGTTGATCCCCGCGCCGGACGTGACCGCCACGCCCCATGGCCTGGCGCCGCCGCCGGGCGCCCGCACCCCGGCCCGGAACACCGCGAACGTGTCGTTGAGCGCGACGGCGGACGGCGACCAGCCTTGGCGGAGCAGCGCCGCGGTCAGTTCCGCCTCCTCCTCGGGCAGGTCAGCGCCGGCCAGGCACGCAGAGGTGTGCCGGGCGACGGGACCGCCGTGGCCGGCGCCGGCTTTCGCGGCCGTCGAGCGCACCAGGTGGCCGAGTATCCGCATCGCGCCGTCGACGCCGTATTCCTCCTGGCTGGCGCCCGGTCCGCGCACCGACGCGAGCAGCGTCCCGTCGGCGGCGACCAGGGTCACGTCGGTCTTGCTGTTGCCGCCGTCGATGGCCAGCACGGCGGCAAGCGGACCGTCAGCCACGTCCGGCCGCCCCGAACGCGAAAGCCAGCAGCGAGATCGCCGAATAATCCAGCGACGGCTCCACCGACGGCCACGACACCACGTTGTCCTCGTACGCGGCCGCGGCGTTGCCGAACGCCCCGTACGATCCGTGGCCGCATGCGCGCATCCCGCTCACCGTGCCGAGGCCGGTGAAGTTGGCGGGGCTGCTCGGCCCGTCGACCGTCGCCCCCGCCTGGATCCGCCCGGTGCCGGACAGCGACCCGGCCAGGTTGGCGATCTCGCTCTGCATGCAGTACGGGAACGCCGACCCGGCGCCGACCACGAACGACGCGCCCCACGGGTTGGCGCCGAGCGCGTAGTCCAGCTGCCGCTGCGCGAAAGCCGTGTACGCGGCCGACCCGCCGTACTCCCGGTACAGCGCGTCCGTCACGTACAGCCCGAACGCGTGCGGCGACGCGTCGGCGGGTCCTAGGTCCGTGCCGAGCCCGAACGGGTCGCCGGCCGCCCATCGCTCGCCCACCCGCAGCTGCGCCGCCATGTCGGCGAGCAGCGGCCGCGGCGCGATCACCGGCCTGCCGGGGGCGCCGCGCAGCGCGCGGAGCAGTTCGGCCTCGGCTATCGCGCCGTTGTCGTACAGGTTGAGCGTGTCGCCGCCCGCCGGGTGACCCTGCGCGAGATAGGCCCGCGCCCACCGCGCCGCCACCGCCAGGTCCCGCCGCAGCCGCGAGCGCGGCACCCCCAGCCGCTCGTCGGCGAGCGCGATCTCCGCAGCTCCCCACAACATCGCGGACTTCCACTCAGTGCCCGGGTAGTAGTCGTGCGGGTAGGTGGTGACGATCGATCCGACGTCCGTCGTCCGCGCCATCGCATACACCGAGCGCGCGAGCGCCAGCAGCTCACGCGCCTGCTGGCCGCCCGTCGCGAGCTGCGCGCCGAGCGCGTAGTCCGCGGCGTACCGCCCGGCCAGTTCGGGGCTTACCGGCTTGCCGGGCGCCGCCGCCTCGAACACCGGGCGGTACTCGACGTAGTAGTCCGCCGACCCGGGCTTGGCCCCGAGCCGGTCCTCGGCCTGCGGCAGCAACCAGAAGTCGTAGTCGCCGTCGATCCTCGCGTTGCCGTTGCCGATCCCGACCTGGATGTACATGACCTTTTTCGCCGGGTTCCACAGCTCGCGCATCCACCGCAGCCCGAACTCCGCCTCGTCCCGCAGCGCGGCCGAGAACGGCCCGTGGAAGTCCCGCGCGGCCACGAGCAGCAGCGCGTCCGCGTAGCTCGCCGTGTACCCGAACTTCTCGTACCCGCCGCCGGCGTTCGAACCAGCCGCCCGACACGTCCACCGGGCCGCCGGCCTTCGTGAAGCCGCCGATGAGGTTGTCGTTGCCGTCGTACTTCGGCGCGGCGTACACGTAGGCGCGCGCGTCCGTCAGGTTCGCCGGCTTACGGTCCAGCACCGCGGATACCACGTCCGCCCCGTCCCGTTCGGACGTGAAGTACCGCACCCCGTTGCTCACGAGTCCGGTGTAGAGCGCCTGCCCGGACGCGATCCGGAAGGCCGGGGAGGTCGTTGACCCGACGCGGATCCGGTACGTCCCGGTGCACCGGACCGGCGAGAAGTTCAGCGCGTACACCGCGCGGTAGCGCGAATTCCACGCGCCCAGGTCATCGCGGGAGACGCCGCGGAAAACCACGCCCCGCGGGCCGGCGACGCTAAACGAGACCTGGCTTACCCGTCCCGGCAGCATCAGGTACCCCACCTTTGGTGCTCGGGTGGCGTATCCGACCTGGTCGACCCGGAGTTCGGGGGTCGCCGCCCCGGATTCGAGTGGGTCGATTGCGCGATCGACCACACTAGAACGGGTCGATTGCGCAATCGGCATGATGACCTCCTGCGCCTGTGATGCTGGAGTCGCGAACGTGGCGAGGGAGAGCGTGGCCGCTGCCGCGATAGCGGCCGGCCAGACGCGTGTGCGCTTGAGCATGGAGCGCCCCCTCAGGCCCAGGAAAGGAATCCCGCGTTCTCCGCGATCATGCGATCGGCCATGTCTTCGGCCAGGTCGTACTGGCCGATCAGCGGGTGCGCGAGCAGGGCCGCGGCTACTCGCCGCCGCCCGCCGCGCAGCGCCGCGTCCAGAGCCATTTCCTCGTAGGCGGACATGTGCGCGATAAGCCCCCGCAGCAGCGGCGGCAGCGGCGGGCCCGCGACGGGAATAGGGCCGTCGGCGCCGATAATCGCCGGCACCTCGATAACCGCGTCATCGGCCAGGAAACTGAATGTGCCGTCGTTCCGCACGTTGACAACCTGCACGTCCCTCGTGTCGACCACCAGCGACGACAGCAGTGCGACCGCCGCTTCGGAATAGAACGCGCCGCCCCGCCGAGCGAGCAGCTCCGGCTTTTTGTCCAGGGCCGGATCGGCGTACATTCGGAGCAATTCTGTTTCGATCGCCGCGACTTCCGCCGCGCGCGTCCCCGCCTTTTTCTGCTCGGCCACGACCGCGTCGTGCAAATAGTAATACCGCAGATAATAAGAAGGGATAAAACCATAGTTATCCAGAACGGACCGTGGCGCCTCCACATGGTCAGCGATCTCCGGTCCGTGCCCGGCGATCAGCTCGGGCAGCCTGTCCGTCCCGTCCACCCTGACCGCCCGTTCCCAGGTGAGGTGGTTCAGCCCCACGTGGTCAAGCGACACCGCCTCGGGCGGCACGCCCAGCAGCGAGGCGAAGTAGCGCTGGAAGCCGATCGCCACGTTGCACAGCCCGACGGCGCGGTGCCCGGCGTTCGAGCAGCGCCCGGGTGACGATGCCGACCGGGTTGGTGAAGTCGATGAGCCAGGCGCCGGGCGCCGCCCGGCGGCGCGCGAGCTCGGCGATCTCCAGGACGAGCGGCACCGTGCGCAGCGCCTTGGCCAGGCCGCCGGCGCCCGTCGTCTCCTGCCCGGCGCAGCAGAACTCGAGCGGCCACGTCTCGTCCCTGTTCCGCGCCGCCTGGCCGCCGACCCGGAGCTGGATCAGCACCGCCGACGCGCCGTCGACGCCGTCCGCCGCGTCGGTGGTCCAGCGCACGGCCGCCTGGTGCCCGTGGGCGCGCATGATCCGCGCCGACACCGGCCCGACGACGGCGAGCCGGGATTCGTCGGGATCGACGAGCACAACTTCCGTCACACCAGGGGCGAGCCGTCCGAGCCCGTCCGCGAGTTCCGGCGTGTACGTCGACCCGCCGCCGATCACCGCCAGCTTCATGAGAACGCCTTCACTTCCGCCCCGGCCTGCGCCACATGGCAGGCGACCTCCCGCCGGGGGGGACGGGGGGCGGGTAGTCCCCCATGCGCTGGGGGGGTCTGGGGGGGATCGCTCCCCCCGAGGAGACTCGGCTCCGGCGTGATCGTCGCGCAGATGTCCGTGGAGACGGGGCAGCGCGGGAAGAAGCGGCAGCCGGGTACGGGGTCGATCACCTTGGGCGGCTCGCCATGCTCGCCGGTCGCGGCGGCAAGCGCCGCGAGGCTGGGCGGCGGCGCCTTGGGGTCCGGTACCGCGGACAGCAGGAGCTGCGTATAGGGGTGTCTCGGGCTGGCGAGCACGTCCTCGATCGGGCCGGCCTCCGCGATCTGGCCCGCGTACATCACGATCAGCCGGTCCGCCACGTACCTGGCGCTGGCGATGTCGTGCGTGATGTACAGGATCGACACCCCTTCCTCGTCGCGCAGCTTGGTCATCAGGTTCAGCAGGCCGATCCTGATCGACACGTCAAGCATCGAGACCGGCTCATCGGCCAGGATGAGCTTCGGCTTGGTCGCGAGCGCCTGCGCGAACCCGGCCCGCTGCCGCTGCCCGCCGCTCAGTTCGTGCGGGTACCGCAGCAGCATGTCGCGACCCAGGCCCACGACATCGAACACGCGCTCGGCCTCGGCCAGCCGCTCCTGGCCGGACAGTCCGGGCTGGTGCAGCTTGAGCATGCGCAGCACCCCGTGCGCCGCCCGGAACACGGGGTTGAGCGAGCTGAACGGGTCCTGGAACACCATCGGAACCTGTGCGCTGTAGGCCAGCGCTGCCTTCCGGGACCGGATCTGGCTAGTGGGTTCACCTTGGAAGAAGACCTGCCCGCTGGTCGGCCGGTAGACCCTGGCAAGCAGCCGGGCCACGGTCGACTTGCCGCTGCCGCTCTCCCCGGCGAGTGCCACGATCTCCCGCTCGCCGACGCTGAAGCTCACGTCGTCGACCGCGTGCAGCGTGCGCCGGGAGAGCGATCCGCCGATCTTGAAGTGCCTGGTCAGGTGCTCGGCGCGCAGCAACTCAGTCAATTCATCGCCTCCGTGCTCGCCTTGGCGTACAGCAGGCACCGGACCAGAGCACCGTCGCGCTCGGCAAGCTCCGGCGGATTCGTCGCGCACGCGTCCATGCGCTGGGTGCACCTGGGGAGGAACCGGCAGCCGTTCTGAATAATGGAAAGATCAGGCGGCGCGCCCGGGATGCCCTGGAGCGGGACCCTGGGCCCGCGGATTCCGGGAAAAGCCTCGAGCAGGCCGCGTGAGTACGGATGCAGCGGATTGCCGAATACCCGCCTGGTGGCGCCGATCTCCGCGATCTGGCCGGCGTACATGACCATGAGCCGGTCCGAGTAATGGCTGACCAGCGACATGTCGTGGGTGACGAAGACGATCGCGAAGCCGAGCTGGTTCTGCAGTTCCTTGATCTGCACCATGAGCGAGCGCTGCGCCACCACGTCGAGCGCGGACGTCGGCTCGTCCATGATCACCAGGTCCGGGGTGAACAGCAGCGCCATCGCGATCATGGCCCGCTGTCGCATGCCGCCCGACAGCTGGTGCGGGTAGCTCTTCAGGTGCACCGGGTCGATGCCGACCAGCCGCAGCACTTCGGCGGAGCGGGCCGCGATCGCCTTGCGCGAGGTCATCCCGTGCCTGCGCAGCACGTCGGCGAACTGCGCGCCGACCGATTTGACCGGGTTGAGGGCGTTCATCGCGCTCTGCATCACCACGGACATCTTCTGCCAGCGGACCGCGGACAGCTGCTTGTCCGTCATCGCGACCAGGTTCCTGCCCTGGAACGTGACGGATCCCGCGGTCAGGTGCGCGGGCGGGACGAGCAACTGGGCGATCGCGAACAGCAGGGTGGACTTCCCGCAGCCTGACTCGCCGACGATGGCGAGAAACTCACCGCGCTCGACGGTGAGGGACACGTCGTCCACCGCGCGCACCGGGTTGTCGCCGGTGGCGTACTCGACGGTCAGGCCGGATACCTCAAGCACGGCTGAGCCTCCGCACTAGCTGCGCCCGCTGGCGCCGCGGACGCACCGGGCGCAGCGCCGGGTTGCCGATTTCGTCAAACGCGTAGTTGAGCAACGCGAACGACGCACCGAGCAGGGCGATGCACGCGCCCGGCACGATCGCCTGCAGGTAGTAGCCCGCCTGCAGCGCCTCGTTGTTCTGTGCCCAGTACAGCATCGTGCCCCAGGACGTGGCGTTCGGGTCGCCCAGGCCGATGAACTGCAGGCTGGAGGCGAAGAGTACGTCGTACAGCGCGTTGGTGAGGAACGCCGCGACGAGCAGGGAGATCATGGTGGGCAGGATCTCGACGGCGATGATGTACCCGGCGCGTTCGCCGCGGACCTTCGCCGCCGCGAGGAAGTCCCTGTTGCGCAGCGACAGTGCCTGCGACCGTAGCTGGCGGGCGGTATACGACCAGCCGGTGAAGGTGAGTACCGCGATCAGCACCAGGGTGCCCGAGTTGTGCACGTAGGCGGCGATCACGATCAGCAGCGGGAACAGCGGGATGACCAGCACCACGTCGGTGAACAGGCTCAGGATGCCGTCCCAGGTGCCGCCCAGGTACGCGGCCGCGACGCCGATCGCCGCGGCTATCAGAGTGGACGCCAGGCCGGCGCCGAACGCGATCAGCAGCACCTGCCGCGTGCCGTACACCGCCTGCGCGAACACGTCCTGGCCCAGGCCGGTCGTGCCGAACAGGTGCTGCGCGCTCGCGCCGAGGTTCCGCGGGTAGCTCTCGGCCGTCGGGCTGTCCTTGGCGAACAGGCCAGGGAACAGCGCGAGCACCACGAACACGGCGAGCAGCACCGCGCCGGCGGTCGCCTTGCCGTTGCGCGTGATCGCGCGGAGGAACCTCACTGTGCTTTCCTCACTATGCTTTCCTCACTGGGCGCTCCTCGTCCGCGGGTCGAAGATCGCGGTCACGATGTCCGCGAGCAGGATCGCCACCAGCACGGCCACCGTGATCAGCAGGAACAGCGCCTGCATCAGCGGGTAGTCCTCGTTCTCCACCGCCTGCAGCAGCATGTATCCGACACCGGGGTAGTTGAACACGTACTCGATCAGGATCGCGCCACTGACGATGAAACCGAGCGACATGGCGAAACCCGTAAGGTTCGGCAGGACCGCGTTGCGCGCGGCGTAGTCGAACATGATCCGGCTCGACCGCAGCCCTTTCGCGCGCGCCATCCGGACGTAGTCCTCGGCCAGTGTGGTGACCATGTTGTTCCGCATGGTCAGGGTCCACGTCCCGATCGTGGTGATGAGCAGGGCGAGTGCGGGCAAGATGGCGTGCTGCAGGATACTGCCGATGTAGCTCAGGTTCCAGCCAGGTGTCGCCGCCAGGTCGGCGCCGCCCGACCAGGGCAGCCACTGCAGCTTGAGGCCGAAGATCAGGATGAACATCATCCCGACCCAGAAGTACGGGATCGCGCTGGCGATCACCAGCAGCGGCGGCGCGACGCTGTCCACCAGCCCGCCGCGCCGCCAGGCGGCGATGATGCCCACCCCCGTGCCGAGGATGAACGCGAGGATGGTCGTCACGCCGACCAGCCCGAGCGTCCAGAAGATGGCGCCGCGCACCACGTCGATGACCGGGGACGGGAAGTAGAACAGCGACGTGCCGAAATTCCCGGTGGCGATGTCGCCCAGGTAGTGCACGTACTGCACCGGCAGGGACTGTCCTGTGTTCACGCCGAAGAGCGTTTCGAGCGCGGCCAGTTCTTGTCCGGTGACCCGGCCGCGGAACTTCGCCACCATCGCGACGGCCGGGTTTCCCGGCATCATCCGCGGCAGGAAGAAGTTCAGCGTAACGGCTGCCCAGAGTGTGAGCAGAAAGAACCCCGCCCGGCGCAGTACGAATCGCATTACGACTTCGGCGCGAGGTGCAGCAGCACCTGGCCCATGTCCGGGTAGGCGTACGCGGCCGGGATCGCGTACGGGTTGCCCGGCGACGGCCAGCCGGTGAAGCTGGCGGTGTTGTACTGGAACCAGCCGACCTCCTCGGTGATCGGGATGAACGGCACGTCGCTGAGCACGACCTGCTGCAGCTGGTCGACGATCTGGTGCTGGGTCGCCGGGTCGGTGGTCAGGGCGTACTCGTTGAGCAGGTTGTCCGTCGCCGGGTTGCTGTACCGCTCCCAGTCACTGGCCGCGTTCTTGCCGATCGGCGCGGAGTTCGCCGAGTACAGCCACTGCCGCAACTCGTAGTACGGCGTCGGGCCGCCGGTCTGCGCGTAGTAGGCGAGCTGGTAGTTCCCCGAGTACAGCCGGGACAGGAAGTCGTTCTGCGCGAGGTTGTCCGGCGTGATCTGGATGCCGGCCGCCTTCAGCTGCTGCTGGATCACCGACATCGAGGCGACCCAGTCCGAGTAGCCGCCGATGTTGATGACGCTGAACGACAGCTGCTGGCCGTCCTTGGCGAAGATCCCGTTGCCGCCCAGCTTGTAGCCCGCCTGCTCCAGGATCTGCTTCGCCTTGGCCGGGTCGTATCCGTAGCTGTACTTGGCCGCCGCCGTCGAGTCCATCCAGGCGCTGAACGTCGGCGTCGCGATGTCGCTCTGGTTGGCGCCGGGCTCCTCGCCGTACTCGCCGATGTTGGCGACCTTGTTCCGGTCGATGGCGTAGGCCATCGCCTGCCTGACGGCGGCGTCGTTCAGGCCGGGCACCGTAAGGTTCGGGATCAGCGACACGTTGGCGATCGGCGGGAACCAGTAGTGGTTGTCCGGCGATTTCGAGCTGTAGACCGCCTGGATGTTCGGGATGAACTGGCTGCCCCATTGCGCCTGGCCGGTGGCAAGGTACGTGTTCGCCGGGTCGTTGGAGGTGAACGCCGGGTATAGCACCTTGGCGATCTTCGGCTCGCCCGCCTGCCAGTAATGCGGGTTGGCGACGTAGGTGATGTTCTGCGCCGTGCACGGCTGGACCATGTAGGCGCCGGTGGCCACCGGGTTCGAGTCCGCGTACGTCACCGGGTTGGAGATCTTGGACCAGACGTGCTCAGGCACGATCGGAACCTGGTCCGCGATGTAGTAGAAGTACGGCACCGACGGGGCCTTGAACGTCATGACGACGTTGTCGCCCTGCTGGGTCACGCTGGACAGGACCGACCAGACCGAGTTGACGTCGAGCGCGGGGAACTTCTTCAGCAGGTTGAACGTGAAGGCCACGTCGGCGGCGGTCATCGGCGTGCCGTCGTTGAACTTCACGTTCTTGCGGATGGTGAACGTGAGGACCTTGTTGCCGCCGCTCCAGGCCCAGCTCGTGGCGAGCCAGGGCGTCGCCTTGGCGTTCTCCAGGGTGTCCACGAACGCGAGCGGCTCGTAGACCTGGCCCATGGTGACGCCCTCGCCGAGGTTGCCGGGGTTGAACGGGTTGAAGCTGCAGTTCCACAGCGTGCCCTGCTCGTTGGAGATCGTCAGCGTCCCGCTCGGTCCACTGGCCGAGGTGCCTGACGAACCTGATGATGCGGAGGATCCGCAGGCGGCGACCGCGACGGCGAGCAGCGCCGCGGCCCCGGTCACGATTAGGCGTCTCATCGGGGTTGTCCTTCACTGATGGGTTGGTGCGGGTGGCCAGACGTCCCGGTGGAAGGCGAGCTCGGCGACGAACTCGTCGTGGCTGTCCGTCGGTTATACCGGTTGCTACCTATGAGGTATGTGTGATTCTTGTCGCGTTCTATATAGTTAGGACAGTATCCTAACTAATGAGGGGCTGGCTAGCCCTCGTCGCTAAACTGTGATCACGCACCCTGGGAGGCGCCGTGGCAGAGGTCCCGGCCGAAGTGGCGCCGGTCAACGGCCTGTCGGCGGCGCGTCCCGCGCTGATCAGGGCGATGAACGAGCAGCTGCTGCTCGAGCACATCCGCGCGGCCGGCCCCTACTCGCGCGCCGACCTGGCCCGCGTCTCGGGGCTGTCCAAGCCCACGGTGTCGCTCGCGCTCGCCAACCTCGAACGAGCGGGCCTCGTGCGGCTGGCCGGCCAGCGGACGGGGATGCCGGGACGTTCGGCCCTGCTGTACGAGGTGCGGCCCGAGGCCGGGTTCGTGCTCGGCCTCGACATCGGCCTGCGGTACCTGCGCGGCGCCGTCGCGGACCTGGCGGGCGTGGTCCGCGCGCGGGAGTCGCGGGAGGTCCGCGCCACCAGCGTGCGCGATCGGGTGGGCGAGCTGGTGCGGCTCGCCGGCGACCTGTCCGAGCGGGCCGGGATCAGTTCGGCGGCGATCATCCAGACCGTCGTGGGCAGTCCGGGGGTGTACGACCGGCAGCGCGACGTCATCGCGCTGACCGGCGGGCTCCCCGGCTGGGACCGGCCGGAGGCGCTGGCCGGACTGCGCGAGGCGTTCGGCCCCGGCCTGACCATCGAGAACGACGTGGACGCGGCGGCGCTCGCCGAGCGCGCGCTCGGTCACGGCCGCGACGTGGACGATTTCGCCTTCGTGCACGTCGGCACCGGCATCGGGATGGGCCTGGTGCTCGGCGGGCGCCTGCACCGCGGCGCGCACGGCGTGGCGGGGGAGATCGCGTTCATGCCGCTCGGTGCCTCCGACGGCGCCCGCATCGCCGCCGACGCCGATCCCGACGAGGCGAGGCGCCGCGGCGCGCTGGAGATCGTCGCCGCGGCCGACGGCATCGTCCGCGCCGCGCGGCGCGCCGGGATGAGCGGGCCGGTGTCGGCGCGGACGGTGTTCGAGGCGGCGGCCGGCGGCGACCCCCGCGCGGTAGCCGTGGTCGCCGGCGAGGCCCGGCTGGTGGCCGCGGCCATCTGCGCCGTGATCACGGTCGTGGACCCCTCGCTGATCGTGCTCGGCGGCGGCATCGGCCAGGCCCCGGGATTCGCCGAGGCCGTCACGTCGGCGCTCGCCGCCGTGGCCCCCGTGCTCCCCGAGGTGAAGGTCAGCGCGCTCGGCACGGACGTGGTCGTCGACGGCTGTCTCGCCGAAGGCGCCTCGCTCGCCTGGAACCAGCTGATCGCCGCCCTGCCCTAGCCGCCGGCCGCCCCCCCCCCGCGTGCCGCGCCCCCCGTGGCGCCCCGCGGACCCCGTGGGTCGATTGCGCAATCGACCTGCTCTATTGTGGTCGATTGCGCAATCGACACCTAGGCGCGATCCGAGATGAGGGCATGGACGCGGACATCGTCGTGGCCGGCGCCGGGCACAACAGCCTGATCGCCGCCTGCTACCTGGCGAAGGCCGGATACCGGTGCCTGGTGCTCGACGCCAGGCACATCCCCGGCGGCGGGGCTACCACCGAGGAGATCCTGCTGCCCGGGTACGGCATCGACACCTGTGCCACCGGTCACACGCTGATCCGGGTCAACCCGCTGCTCACCAGGGACGAGCTGGGGCTGATCGCCCGCTACGGGCTCCGGTATACCGATCCGGACCCGGTCGCCCACGTGGCTTTCCCGGACGGCGCGCAGCTCACCATGTGGCTCGACAGGGACCGCACCACGGCGGAGATCGGCCGGTTCTCGGCCGCGGACGCGCTGGCCTATCAGCGTCTTCTCGACGAGTACGACGACGTGAAGTCGGCTTTCAGCGGTTCCCAGTTCACCCCGGTCGGCTTCGGGCCGTCGCTGGACGCGCGTCTCGCGTCGCATCCGCGTGGCCGCCTGTGGCAGCGACGGCGCGCGCTATCCGCGTGGGACGTGATCAGGCACGAGTTCACCAGCCGGCACGTCCAGGCGTTCATGCTGTGGATGGCGTTCCAGACCAACCAGGCGGTCGACGTGCCCGGTTCCGGCGTCCTCGCCTACTCGCTCATCTACGGCCGCCAGCAGCGCAGCTGGTCGATCATCCCGGGCGGGTCCGGCAAGCTGACGGAGGCGCTGACCGGCTACCTGACCGACCACGGTGGCACCGTGCTGTGCGACAAGCGCGTCACCCGCCTGCTGCTCGACGGGGACCGGTGTGTCGGAGTCGAGACCGCCGACGGCGGGCAGTACCGGGCGGGGAAAGCGGTACTGTCAACGATTCACGTCACCCAGCTCAGGGATATGGCCCCGGCACGGATGTGGCCGGAGGAGTTTCACTACGGCATCGACACATATGACGTCGGCATCCCTGGCTTCGGCGTCTATCTCGCGACCAGCGCCCCGCCGGTGTTCCACACCCCGGATGGAGGCCAGCGCACGGCTGTGTCGGCCGGGACCGTCGGCTGGCCGGAAGACGTCATCCGGCTCGGGCAGGACCTGCGAGCGGGACGGTTCGTCGCGGACGTGCCCTGGCTCCTCGTGGCCACGCCCACCCTGGCGGACCCGAGCCGTGCGCCGTCAGGCAAGCACACGGTCAAGCTGCTCAGCCAGCAGGTCTACGAGCTGCCCGCCGGTATGCCCGGCTGGGACGCGGTGAAGGCCGGGCACGCCGAACGCCAGCTCGAGCACCTGCGGCTGGCCGCGCCCGGTTTCACCGAGGACGTTATCCTCGCGCGGCTGGTCAAGTCACCGGTGGACTACGAACGTCTCAACCCGCACATGGTGCATGGCGCGTTCCACGGCGGCGACCGCGGGGTAGCGCAAAGCGGGCCGCTGCGTCCCGTACCGGGCTGGGCGTCACATCGGATGCCGATCGCCGGGCTGTACCAAACCGGCGCGACCACGCACCCAGGCGGTTCGATCACCGGAGCGCCCGGGCGGAACGCCGCCATCGTGCTACTGCACGACCTCGGCCACGACCCGGACGAGGTGCTGAGCGCGCCACCCGGCTGAGGCCGGTTGCGCGACCCGGCCCGCTCCCGCGTGGTTTCCTACGCCCTGCCGTCGCGGCGGGTACGCAGGCCGCCGCCGGATACCGGAAAATACCGGCAAAACGGGCGCTGCTGAACCGCCTCGTCATCATAATGGATCGCCAGGCACCCCAGGATGTGCCTTTCGATCCATTATCTTTCGAAAGCAGGTTCGCGACGCTCTCCCAGGGCCGGCCGGCGGCTCCGGCGGCGCAACCGGCCGGTTAGAGCAGGTTCGCGGCGACCGTGGCGCCTAGTTCGCGGCATTGCCGCTCGACGTCGTTGCCCACCGGGCCGATCGCCTCCACCGGGTTGACCACCTCGGCCCAGCCCAGCCCCGTCGCGATGGACTTGACCGCCCGGACCGCCCCGGTAATGTCGCTGGCTCCGTGCACGTACAGGCCGTAGGGCGCCCCTGTCTTAGCTTGCAGGCAGGGGTAATAGATCTGGTCGAAGAAGTGCTTGAGCGCGCCCGACATGTAGCCGATGTTCGCCGGGGTGCCGAGGACGAACCCGTCCGCGGCCAACACGTCCGGGACGGTCGTCGCCAGCGCGGGGGAAACCGCGACGTCGATCGCGTCGAGTTCGGGGTCGCGCGTGCCTGCCACGACCGCCTCGAGCATCGCCTGCAGTGCCGGAGACGACGTGTGGTGGACGACCAGCAGTCGCGGCAAGCGGGCACCTCCCATCCGGCGGCATTGTCGAGCAGGATACGGGACCGGGGCGTCACCCGGCTCGAGTGAGGCTTGACCTGGGCAATCGCGGTGCATGGATATCGTTTTCGCGGGTAGCCGGACCGCCGTGGCAGTGTATAGTTCCGATGCTCACCCGCTGCAGCCTCGCGGAGGCCACGTGCGCACGCATCGCTACCGCATCACCGTCGCTGGTGCTCTGGGCAGAACGAGCCGTGAGATCTTCGCGGATTTCGCGATCGAGACCAACGGCGCGAAGACCGTTCTGTCCGGCGACCTCGACGACTCGGGCCTTTACGGCGCGCTGAACCGCCTCCAGATGCTCCGCCTGGAACTGCTCGAACTGGTCCGGATGCCGGACGGCCTCACCTGAGGCCGAGGGCGGCACCAGGCACTACCTGAGACCAGAACCGCCAGCTGATATCGCTGAAGCCTGATATCGCTAAGGCGCCTGCCGCACGTCGACGAGCTCCAGGCCGAGCGCGCGCACGCGGTCGAGCATGGCGTGCAGGTCGCTTTGCTCGAGCGAGCCGGACAGGACGGTGCTGGTCGGCTCGACCTCCACGTCCAGGTCAGCGAACGCCTCACGTGCGGCGGGACCGATCGAGCCGATCACCCTGATCTCATAGGTACGCCTGGCCACCGAGGCCTCCTTCCAGGAGTGTCACCGCGGCGTCTGCTCCGTGGACCCGCGAACCCGGCGAGCCTCCAGGAGGTCGAGGCCTAGGGACCTGATCCGTTCCAGCACGCCGTGCAACGCCGCCTGGTCAAACTCGCCGCTGATGACCGTGACCCCGCTGCGGATCGACACATCGAGCCCAGCGAATGCCCTGGCCGCCATCTCATCGAGCTGACCCGCGATACGGATCTCATAGCGCGCGGGCACAAGATCCTCCCTACGCTTCTTCGCGGTTATCACCCCTGATCCTCGCAGCTGGAAACCGAACCGAGGTCACTCGCGACGGGTGAAGGCCAGCCTGCCGGCTACCGGGCGGGCGTGCTCGGGGTCAGATCAGCTCCAGTTCGCGGGCCCGCAGCACGGCGTCCCGCCTGCGATTGGCGGGAAGCTTGCGGTAGATGGCCGCCAGATGGGTCTTGACCGTGTTCACCGACAGGCACAGCTCGTCGGCGATCTCCACCGTCGACATGCTGGTGGCGAGGAAGCGCAAGATGGTCAGCTCTCGCTGAGTGAGCGGCTCGGGCAGGTCGCGCGGCAGCCGCGGCGCCGGTATCGGGGGCGGCGCCGGCGCGGTGGCGGGCAGCGGCACGGGCCATCGCGCCGCGATGTCGGGATGCCGGGCGAGCAGCGCGCTGAACGTGTCGTTCACGTGCAGGAACGGCAGCACGATCTCTCCCCTGGCGACCTCGATGGCGCGGATGAGGATCTCCAGCGTCCTGCCCAGGTCACCGCACATCTGCGCGATGCGCGCGTCGCACAGCATCGCGTCCACGAGGACGAAGCGGCCCGTCTGCGCGCTCGGGGTGGTCAGCACGCTGCGAACGCAGTCGCGCGCGCTGCGCAGGTCACTCAGCGCGATATGAGCCCGTGCCCGCGACGTCGCGGTCACGATCCCGAAGTCCGTGCCCCGGTACGATTCGAGCAGCGAGAGCGCCGAACGCGGCCGCCCCAGGGAGGTATCCAGGTCGGCGAGCATGATGTCGCGGTGAAGGGCCAGCAGAGGCGGTATCCGGCGGCCGCTCTCCTCGCGCAGGACCGCTCGCGCTTCGGCTTCCTGACCGTGGGCCAGCAGCACGTTCGCCCGCCCGAGCGCGAGGGCAGCCGTGAGGCCGGAGTCCGCGCCGACCACATCGGTTAGCAGTATCCGCTGTAGGATCCGTGCCGGAACGCCGGGGTCGCCCGCGATCATGGCGCGCATCACCGCCGCCAGTTCCAGGGTCGGCGGCATGCCCAGGCTCTCCTTTTTCCGGAGCGCGTGCGCGCGCTGGACGGCCTCATCCGCGTGGTTGCTCCGCGACCAGAAGCTGTCGACGAACGCGACCATGCCAAGGGCCTCGAGCTCGAGGATCGCCGAGCCGTCGCGCTGCGCCTCCGCCAGCGCCTCGTCAAGCAGCGCGCCGACGTCCTCGTGCCTGCCGCACCACAGGTGCGTGCTGGCTTGTGCCAGCAGCACCGCGGCCCGCAGCCCGAGCAGGGAAGGGGGCTTCGCGTCGTCGCCGTCGCCGCTCCTGCCGAGGAGGCGGCTGGCCGCCATGTCGACGGCTTCGATATCGAATGCCTTCTGCCCGAGGATGAGCTGGACCAGATCGCGGGTGGCCACCAGGTCGGGATCCGGCGGGGCCTGCCGCGCCCGCAACCGCTCGAGCTCGGCCGCCGCCGCGTCCGGGTCGGCGAAGATGGCCGCGATTACCGAGCTGGCGATGACCGCCTCGGCTGGCCTGGCGGGCTCGGTGTCGCCGGAGACGGTCTCCGGGTGCTCGCCCGCGGCCGTTTCGTCCTCGTCCGGGAGGCCCGGGAGCAGCGGCAGCAGCTCGCGGAGCCCGACCCTCGACAGGTCCTGCCGGCGCGTGAACGCGTCCGCCAGCCCGCCCCGGGCCAGGAGTGCCGCGACACGTGGCCCGTCGCTGGCCTGCACTGCCCAGTGGACCGCGCTGCCGAGGTCATCGTTGGCCTCGAACCAGGCGGCTGCCCGCTTCTTGAGGGCGCCTACGGCTTCGCCGTCCTGCCGCTGCAGAAGGTAGCGAAGGATCTCTCCGAAAAGCTGGTGATAGCGGTAACGCGTCTGCAGCGGATCCAGCGGTATGACAAACGAATTCTTCCGCGCGAGGTCCGCGAGCATCTCGCCGCAGCCGGTCATCCCGGTGATCACCTCGGCTAGCGGTCCCGCCACCTCGTCAAGGAAGCTGGTCTCGATCAGGAGCTGACGGTGCGGCGCCGGCAGCAGGCGGAGCACCTCGTCCACGAGATACTCCCCGATGCTTCCGGGGTCCAGCGCGAGCTGGGTAACGAAGCCCGCGGGGTACTCGGTGCCCTCCATGCGCATCGCGGACAGCCGTACTCCGGCCGCCCAGCCCTCCGTCCGTGCCACGAGCATGTCGAAATCGCGCTTCGGGAGGCTGACGTCGTGCACGGCGAGCACCTGGCTGATCTCCTGTGGCGTCATAGCCAGGTCCGCCGCCCGCAGTTCGAGCATCTGCCCGGCCAGGCGGTACCTGTGCAGCGGGAGGAGCGGATCGCTGCGCGCGGCCAGGATGAGCCGCAGCCCCGGCTGCCGCCCCCGGACCAGCCTGTCCAGGCTGTCCAGGACGTCGGGATTGCTGATCACGTGGGCGTCGTCGATGACCACGACGAGCTGGTCCGCCGAGTCCGGGACCTGGCTGAAGAGCATCTGCACCAGGTCCAGCCCCGGATTGAGCGTCGTCCCGACCGGGGAATCGCAGTCCGTGCCGTCAGGGCCAGGCAGTGCTGACTCGAGAAGACGCCAGAAGCGGCGCGGCTCGGCATCGGCTGCCGTCGGGCTGAGCCAGGCGACCCGCGCTCCGGTACGCGTGACCCAGTCGGCGAGCAGGACCGTCTTGCCGGCTCCCGGCCCGGCGCAGAGCAGGGTCAACGGCAGGTCAGCGGCACGGTCGAGTTCGGCGAGCAGACGTGGCCGTGAAACATACCGAGGTGGCAGCCGCGGTACGGTGACGCGCGAATCGCGCATCGTATTGGTCATTGCGCGTGCTCCCCCCGGGCTCGGTGCGTGGCTGATCGCACCAGTTGCGCTTTTACCGAATTGCACTTTTCGCCACTGTAACCCTTGGTTGGCACGGGAAGGAACCCTCCTCTCGCGGCTCCCCTACCACGGTCCTTCCGGCGTGCACTAGGGGGATCACCCCCCACGGGTGATCCAATCCGGGTCTGTACCCGGATTTGCTCGCAACCATGGCCAGGGATACGTTCATCATTTTCGCCGCGAGCTACGACACACTCGGCGCGGCGGAAGCGGACTATCACGCTGTCCGCGAGTTCTACGCGGAGTCCGGACTGATCGATACGTACGACGCCGCCGTCATTACCCGGGACGCGGACGGGAAGGTACAGATCGTCGTCAAGCACGAGCAGCCGACCCGCACCGGAGCCTGGCGCGGCCTGGGTATCGGGCTGGTCGGCGGTGCCCTGGTGGCGCTGTTCCCGGCGGTGGGAATCGGTGCCGGGCTGCTCGTCGGCGGCGTCGGCGGGGCGGGCATCGGCGCGCTGGCCGGGCACGTCTCCGCGGGATTGCGGCGCGCGGATCTGAAGGACCTGGGCGAACTGCTCGATGACGGGCAGAGCGGGCTGGTCATCGTGGCCGCCAGCGACCTGGAACATCATGTGGAGCGGGTCATCAAGCGCTCGGACAAGGTGACCAAGAAGCAGCTGAAAGCCGACGAGAAGGCGCTCGCGGAAGAGATCAACGCGGCAGGGGCGTTCGCTGACGTGCAGCGGGCCGTGGCGGAGTCCGACGCGGCCGTCCGCGAGGCGGAGGCGGAAGCGGCGGAGGCGGAGCGCGCGGCCGAGATGTACTCGACCGTCCGGCCGCGGGCGGCGCGCGATGACCTGGCGAGCACCCTGAGCGAGTTGGACAGGCTGCGCGCGTCGGGGGCGATCAGCGCCGAGGAGTACGAGTCCGCGAAAAATAAGTTCCTCAGCACGTAGCTTCCGTTTTCGGCTGCCAGCCGAGGGCCGGCCCGAGCTTTTCCGCCATGTCGGTGAGGATCTGCACGTAGTCCTCGTGCTCGAACGTGAACGGCAGCGCGAACGCGACCTCGGTTACCGCGCGGAACGCCGCGTGAGCGTACAGGGACTCGGCGATCTCGCTGGCGGGCCCCAGCAGGTCGCGCGCGAACATCATCCGCGCCGGGCCGACCGGGCCGGCGGTCCGCGGTGTCCGTGCCGCGACGTACGCCGCGTACTTCGAACGCTGCGCGGCGGTCGCGCTGTTGGTCGGGATCATCACCAGCCCCTGAGAGACCCTGGCCAAGGCGCCCCGCGGGTGTGCCCCGCGGAAGGCCCGGATATGCGACAGCTGGACCTCGGCGAAATCATCGGATTCCTCGGCGCGCACCACACTGCTCGTCAGGAAGTTCATGCCGTGCGCGCCCGCCCACCGCGCCGACGCGAGGCTCGCGCCGCCGTACCACATCCGGTCGCGGAGGCCGGGCGAGTGCGGCTGAACCCGGTCCGAGAACTGCTCGAACCCCTCCGTCCCGCGAAACGACGCGGCCGGCTCCCCGGCGACCAGCCGCAGCAGCCGCGCCACCCGCTCGTAGCTGAAGTCCTCGGCGTCCGACGTGTCCGGGTACAGCGCACCCCGCACGTCGTCGTAGTGCATGGGCGGCCCGACGCTCACCCCCGGGTTGAGCCGGCCGCTGGACAGCACGTCCACCGTGGCGAGATCCTCGGCGAGCCGCAGCGGGTTCTCCCAGCCCAGCGGGATCACCGCGGTGCCCAGCTCGATCCGCGACGTGCGCTGCGAGGCGGCCGCGAGCACCGCGACCGGTGCGGAGATGCCGTACTGCAGGTGCCGGTGCCGGACCCACGCGCTGTCAAACCCGAGCCGCTCGCCCAGCGCGATCATCTCGAGGGTCATCTGGTGGCCCGGCCCGGGATCATCGCCGTCGAAAAGACCGATGGTCAGGAACCCGAGTTTTTCGAGAGGAATCCCAGGCAACGGCATGCACCGATCATAGGTCCGCCGTCAGCGCACCCCGCCGCCCCGGCTAGCGCACCCGCCGCCCCTGGCTGAGGCCTCCTTTTATCCCGAACGGAAGCGGCGGACTCCCCGCCGTGCACCGCCCTTCACCGGACGCTGGCCGGCTCATCGGCGAGCAGCTCCGTCTCCGGAGCCGGCTGGCGCGCCAGCCGGCTCGGCCACCAGACCCACCGGCCCAGATCCAGGTTGAGCGCGGTCACCAGCACCGAGCGGACCACGATCGTGTCCAGGAGCACCCCGAACGCCACGGCGAAGCCGATCTCGGTCAGGAAGGTCACCGGCAGGGTGCCGAGCACGGCGAACGTGCCCGCGAGCACACAGCCCGCCGACGTGATCACGCCGCCGGTCGCGGCCAGGCCGGTGAGCGCCCCGGAGCGGGGTCCCTGGCGCTGCGCCTCTTCGCGGACCCGGGTCATCAGGAAGATGTTGTAGTCGATGCCGAGGGCGACGAGGAACACGAACACGAACAGCGGGAACGACGTGTCCGCCGCGTCGAAGTTGAACACGTGGTTGATGAACAGCGCGCTCACCCCCAGAGCGGCCCCGAACGATAGCACGACCGTGGCGATGAGCATCACCGGCGCGACGAGAGCACGCAGCAGCAGCATGAGGATGACGAATACCACGACCAGGATGACCGGGATGATCAGGTTCCGGTCGTGCGCGGCCGCTCGCTGCACATCCAGGTTGACCGCGGTGTTGCCGCCGACCAGCGCGTCGGCGCCCGGGACGGCGTGCGCGGCCGCCCGCGCACGGTCGATCGTGTCGTACGCCGCCTGGCTGTCCGGCGCGGAGGTGAGCGTCGCCTGGAGGTAAGCGTGGCCGGCGAGGGTGACCGGCGGCGTCACCGCGGTGAGCCCGTCGACCGAGCGCAGCGCCGCGGCCAGCCGCGGCCCCGATCCCAGGTTGCCGAACACCTCGACCGGCTGGCCCGCGCCGGCCGGGAAGTGCTGGTCGAGTACTGTCTGCCCGGCGACTGAGTCCGGGGTGCCCCGGAACGACTGAGCGTTGGTCAGCCCGTGGGCCTGCAGCCCGGCCACCCCGGCGGCCATCGCGCCGAGCACGAGGACGGTGCCGACCCAGACGACGCGCGGCCGGGCGGCGATGCGGCGGCCGACGCGCGCCCACAGGCCCCGGGTCGTCGGCTCGGCGGAACCGTACCTGGGCTTAGCGGGCCAGAAGACCCAGCGGCCGGTGGCCACCAGCAACGCGGGCAGCAGGGTCATCATCGCGAGCAGCGCCACGGCGACGCCGATGGCCAGCACCGGCCCCATGCTCTTGGTGGAGTTCAGTTCGGCGAGAGACAGCGTCAGCAGGCTCAGGATCACCGTGCCGCCGCTCGCCACGACGGCCGGCCCGGCGCGGCGCAGCGCGACGGCCATCGCCTCGTGCCTGTCTTCGTGCCGCCGCAGTTCCTCCCGGTACCGGGCGGTCAGCAGCAGCGCGTAGTCGGTCCCCGCGCCGAACACCAGCACGTCAAGGATGCCCGCGCTCTGCGCGTTGACGGTCAGCCCGGCATGGGCGGCCAGCAGGTAGATGAGCGCCTCGGCGGTGGTCAGCGCCACCGCCGCCGAGATGACCGGCAGCAGCCACAGCACCGGGCTGCGGTAGGTGATCAGCAGCAGGACGATGACGACCGCGAGCGCCGCGTACAGCAGCGTGCCGTCGATGCCCTTGAAGGAGTTGCTCGAGTCCGCGGCGGTGCCAAGCGGC
Organism: uncultured Actinomycetota bacterium; assembly: GCA_963771985.1. GTDB lineage: Bacteria > Actinomycetota > Actinomycetes > Streptosporangiales > Streptosporangiaceae > Trebonia. Next base: position 253,953 of record CAVYVO010000022.1, read on the forward strand.
CCGGCGATGTGCACGGTCAGGCCGTCGGCGCCCGAGGTGGCGATGGCCCGGAGCGAATCGGCCGCGGGGGCCGCCGCGCTCCACCCCGAGCTGCCGAGGTTGACGGCCACGATCGTCTCGATCGCCTTGCCGTCGGCGGACGTGATCGGCCCGGTCACCTGGCCGCGAACGACCCCGGCCACGTGGGTGAACCGCGCGGCGTCGGCGGCCGCCTTCGCTTTGTCCGCGGCGGTCACGCCGGACAGCCGGTCGTACACCACCACCGCGGGATACACGTTGGGGGAGATGACCTCCGACCGCAGGTTGAGCACCTGCGTGGATTCGGCCCTCGGCGGCAGCCAGGACGAGGCGTCGTTCTTCTCCGCACCGGTCAGCTTCCCCGACAGCGGCCCGAGGACCGCCACCAGCACGAGCCAGCCGACCAGCACCAGCCACTTGGTCCGGCGCCCCGCCGGGATATTGATGAGTGCTCGCATCGCGGTCGTCCCCGTTCCTTCCGCCTTGCCCGTAACCGTTAGACGTGGTCGCGCGCCGTTAGTCATCGCGCCCCCGCCTGCCGATGTACGAGATATATCGTGTCTAGCCGCCTCGGCGCAAGAGAAGCGTCAATCGAGGCCCGCTGGCCGAGGAGCCAGGCGCGCGAGGATGCCGAGCGCTTCGTCGGGCAGCCCGCTCATCTGACGGAGCGCTTGCTCCTCCAGCCACGGCCGGTAGCTCACCGGCTAGTGCGGTGCTGCCGGATCGCGTCGTCGAGCAGCATGCCCCCGCGGATAGGAGATGGGCCACGAGGCCAGTGTCTTCAAGATCTCCGAGGACCAGCTGTTCTACCTCATGAGCCGCGGCATGACCGAGGACGAGGCCGCGGCCACCGTCGTGCGCGGCTTCGTCGAGCCGATCGCGCGCGAACTGCCGATGGAATACGCGCTCGAGCTGAACCGGCTGATCGAGCTTCAGATGCAGGGGGCGGTCAGGAGTGCGCCGACCCGGAACATCGACGCAGGCCACCAGGCCAGCCGATGCCCATGGCGGCAGTGACGGCGAAAGACGCACCCAGCGGAACTCCGCGCAGATCGTCCCCGGCGCGACGTCTGCGCCTACAGCATTATCCCGACGAGCCTGAACGTCGCCGCGCCGAACGAGGCTGCCGTGGGCGGGCGCTCGCCGCCTCGTGGGTGGTCTCCAGGGCGTTGCGGCGGCCCAGCCCGAGTGCGGCCATGCGGCCGAAATTGGCATCGGTGAGCTTGGCGAACATCCTGCTGACCTTGCTGGACTGCGACGAATCGCCCCCGCCGAGCAGACGAGCGAGCGGCTCGCGCTCCGCCGCTATGCGCTGCGCCTGGCCAACCGCCTCACCCACCAGGCGCCGAGCCCACAACGCCAGCCTGGCGACCGAAGGATCCTCTACGATCGCCTCCCGCACTCTGACGATCACGAAATCGGAATGACCTGTGTCCGCGAGTACATCGTTAACCAGGGCCTGCGTCTGCGGGTCTAGAAGATCCGCGACCGTACGGTAAAAAACAGCCGAAATACCTTCGCCGACGTACGCCTTGATCAGTCCTTCGAGCCAGTCGGCGGGACGGGTACGGGCGTTGAACGCGTCCAGCTGCTGCATGAACGGCCGCATGGCCGCGTCCGGGTCCGCGTTCGAGTTCCTCAAGCCGTCGTAGTACCTGCCGGAACCGCCCGTACTCGGCGACAGCCATCTCGGACAGCGCAACCTTGTCGGGCAGGGATGTCGCGATAGCCGCATCATTGGTCAGCCGGAAAAAACCGCTGAGGGTCTCGTACGCCAGCATGCCAAGCAGATCGACCACGCCGTCGACGTGCTCGCCTCGCTGCAGTTCGACCGCGGTCACCGGCAGCTCAGGGTGTGTGCGTCCAGGCCAGACCTGCTGCCCCCGGTCTCAGTCACCACGTCCGGTAGTGACGTCGATGATTCAGGCATCATGTACCCAGTATAAGCGGGAGCCGGTCCCCGGCAATTGCACAGTCACTGGTTACATGGTGTTACCCTCTTTCGGCTGGCGTGGTGGAAGGCGAGGCGGGTGCGGGTCACGCAACAGACAGCGCTCAAGCGCTCAGCATGAAACAGTGGCTGTACTAAAATGCTGGCCAGCTACGGTTCAGGCTGGTCCGCGCCCCGCGGCCGCGACCGAGCCCGGAGGACGCCGTGCCCGCAGGCGGGCGTGACGGGCCAGGTCAGCCCTGTAGTATGTGCCGAGGCAGAAGGAGACCGATGGCCGAGCGTCGCCGCGTCCTGGACGGTTCGCCGGTTTTCTGGCTGTTCCTGAAGTTCGTGCTGCTCGGCCCGGCGCTGCGCCTGCTGTTCCGGCCCAAGGTCACCGGGCTGGAGAATATCCCGCGCGAGGGCGGCGCGATTGTGGCGGCCAATCACGTTTCCTTCCTCGATCCCCTGCTGTTGCCGCTCGTCGTCCCCCGCCGCCGGGTCATGTTCCTGACCAAGGTGAAGTACATCGACAAGCCGCTGCTGCGCTGGATTCTGGCCGGCGCCGGGGTCATACCCGTAGCCACGGACGATCCGCGTGCCGTCGGTGAATCCGTGACGGCCGCGGTCGAGGTCGTACGCTCCGGGCAGCTCGTCGGGATCTTCCCCGAGGGCACGAGGTCGCCGGATGGTCGGCTGTACCGGGGGAAGACCGGCGTGGCCAGGGTTGCGCTCGAGTCGGGCGCGCCGGTGATCCCGGTCGGGATCATCGGCACCGACCTCGCCTTCCCGCGCGGTGCCAGGCTGCCCCGGCCGCGCTCGGTGCGCATCGTCTTCGGGCCGTCCATCAGGTTTGCCGCGCCCGGCAACAAAGCGCGGAGCGCGTCGCTGACCCGGGCCGCCACCGACCAGGTGATGGCGGCGATCCGCGATCTGTCCGGGCAGCAGCCCGCCGAGGTCGACCCGGTGCCCTGAGCGCTGCCGGGTACAGCTCGCGCCCTTTGCCGGGCTTGCGGCCGAAAGCCGATGGGTATAGCAATGAGGTCACCTCGGTGGGGGAGTAGCGCGATCTGCGAGCCGGGCGGACGTGCCGAGTATCGGCAACGTGATCACCGATGCCCCCCCTTGCGCTAGGAGCCGTGATGGACGCTGAAGTCTTCGGGGCATGGATAACGTCTGCTGCCGGGATCATCGAGGCCAACCGCGACCACCTGACCCAGCTGGACGCGGCGATAGGCGACGCCGATCACGGAATCAACCTCGCTCGCGGCTTCGCCGCGGTGCTCGGCGCCCGCGAAGCCCAGGACTCGAGGCCAGCACCCGCGACGCCTGGAAAGATCCTGGTCCTGACGGGCAATACCCTCATCGCCAAGGTCGGCGGCGCCTCCGGCCCGCTGTACGGCATGGCCTTCCGCCAGGCTGGAAAGTCCCTAGCAGATGCCGCCGATGTGGACCTGTCCGGGCTGTCCGCCGCGCTGGATGCCGCGCTGGCCGGCGTCCAGAAACTCGGCGCCGCCGTCGAGGGCGACAAGACCATGGTCGACGCGCTCGCGGCGGGGACCAGGGCCTTCAGCAAGGCGCTCGCGGAAGGGGTATCGCAGGACGATGCCCTGTCCGCGCTCGCGGAGGCTGCCTCGGCCGCCTCGGCCGCCACCATTCTCATGCAGGCACGGAAGGGGCGTGCGAGCTACCTGGGGCCGCGCAGCGTCGGCCACGAGGACCCCGGTGCCGCCTCGGCCGCGCTCATCCTCGGCGCCTTGCGGGATGCCGCGCGGACCGGGTGATGAGTGTACCCGGCCCGCTGCCGCGGGTAGCCGGGCCCCGGGGACATCGCCTGGCCGGAAATCCCGGAACGCTCAGCTGAGCGCGGTAGCGAGCACGCCGCTCCGCCCGGCGCCCAGGTCCCGCGATACGGCCCGAGCGGCCTCGGTGACCAGCCGGACCAGCTCGTCCCGGGTGCCGGGCACGAGCAGCCGGTCGGCCGCGCCGACGACGCCGAGGGCGCCGGCCACCGCGCCGTCCCGGGACAGGATCGGCGCCGCGATCCCGGCCTCGCCCACTGTGGCCTCCTTGTCCTCTACCGCGTAGCCTCGCTGGCGAACCTTGGCCAGCGCCCGGGTCAGCGCGGGCCTGGTCGTCTTGGTCATGCCGGTCAGCGGTGCCAGGTCGGCGGCCAGCGCCCGGGTGCGCGGTGCGTCCGGCAGGTGCGCCACGATCGCGTGGCCGAGGGCGCAGGCGTGCCACGGGATCGCCGCGCCGACCTCGAGAATCTGCACGGTGTTGTCTGGCCGGAACACGTGGTGCAGCACGATCACGCGGGATCCGGAGAGGGTCCCGACCCAGACCGCCTCGCCGGCCCGCTGGGCCAGGGACTCGGCCCACCGCATCGACCTGGCGCGCAGCTCGGACCCGTCCAGGTAGGCGTTGCCGAGCTGCAGCACGCCGGGGCCGAGGCTGTACTTGCCGGTGTCGGGGTCCTGCGCGACGAGTTCGTGCGCCTCCAGGGTGCGCAGCAGGCCGTACACCGTCGGCTTGGGCAGGCCGACCCGGTCGGCGATCTCGGTCACGCCGAGGCGTGGCGTGCCCGTGCCGAGGGCGTCGAGGATCTGGGCTGCGCGCTGCACCGACTGGATCATTACGCCCTTTCTACCGTGCCGATGGACATTCAGGATATGCCATGGCGCCGCGGCGTCCGCGCCTCCGCCGGGTACGGTCGCGGCGGCCGTCAGGGCACCTGGCCGGCGATCAGGAAAGCCGGTCAGGCCCTCTTGACCGGGCCCCGGCACCGGATCTATGGTTCGTGAAACATCGTTTGGCAATGTCGAACACGTTACGAGGATAGCCCCTCGCGGGGAGGTGAGAAATCTTGGGGCCGCGGCTGCGGCGCTTGATGTCATCCGTTCAGGCACGCCCGCAGGGGCGGCCGGCCGGTGTCGGCCGACGGTACGGGCGGCATCGGCGGCAGCGAGCCATCCGCGATGTTTCCGCTACCAGGCAGCTCGCACCGGAAGGTGGGTTGCCGTGGCCTTAGTCCGATTCCACTTCAAGCCATATAAGCAACCCGGATAAGTAACAAGGCGTTTGGTCGTGACCAGACCATGGTCGTGTCCCGTTAACCGGGACGTATGCGGGCCGATCATCGGCCGCATACGCAAGCAGGGTTAGGAGGTTAGTAGTGGCAGATATAACGCCGTTGCGCGGAGAAGGCCGTACGGTCGGGCGGATCGCCGGGCTGTGGGGCGAGTGCCTGGCGGAATTCTTCGGCACGTTCATCCTGATCGTCTTCGGTGACGGGGTGGTGGCCATGGCGGTGGCCGGCCTGCCCGGTTCCGGGCGCACCGCGGGTCCCACGACCATCTTCGTGGGGGTCGGCGACTGGCTGCTGATCGCGTTCGGGTGGGGTTTCGCCGTCTGCATGGCCGTCTACGTGGCTGGCGGGGTAAGCGGCGCCCACATCAACCCGGCGGTCACCCTGGGCCTGGCCGCCCGGCGCAAGTTCCCCTGGCGCAGTGTCGGTCCCTACATGATCGCGCAGGTGGCCGGCGCGTTCGTCGGCGCCGCAATGGTCTTCCTGCTTTTCCACTCGGCCATCGACGCGTTCAACCTGGCGGCCGGGACCCCGAAATCGTCGGGGCGGGCGCTGGCGACGTACTCGATCTTCGCTACCTTCCCGGCTAAGTACTACGCCGGATCGGTCTGGCTGCCGCTGATCGACGAAATCGTGCTGACCGCATTCCTGCTCATATTCGTGGTGGCCATCACCGACGGCAGGAACCAGCTGCCGGGGGCGAACCTGCCGCCGCTGCTCATCGGCTTCGCGGTGTTCGCTATCGGCGCCTCCCTCGGCGCCAACACCGGTTACGGCATCAACCCGGCCCGCGATTTCGGGCCCCGGCTCTTCGCCTTCTTCGCGGGGTGGGGAAAGGTGGCCCTTCCCGGGACTTACAACGCGATCGGGTTCCACTTCAGCGGTTATTTCTGGATACCGATAGTCGGCCCGCTGATCGGCGGCGTCATCGGCGTGCTCCTCTACGACTTCTTCATCGGCGACGTCCTGCACGCGAGGCTGAAGAAGCAGGAGGAGGGGGGCGCTCTGGAGGAAGTCCCGGTCGGCCGGGGAGGTCCGGAGCACCCGACCGGTCAGGTGACCTGACCGCGAGCCAGGACGGGCCGCCGCGGCGGCGCATGCCGCCTGTCCGGTGGCCCGTCCGGCCGGCCGGCCAGCTGGAAGCCTAGGAAGGGCATGGGAGGAGACCCGAGGATGAAAAAGCTGATCAACGACCCGGCCGATGTCGTCAAGGAGGCGCTGGAAGGCTTCGCCGCCGCGCATCCGGACCGGGTGCGGGTCATGACCGATCCGAACGTCATCGTACGGGCGGACGCGCCGGTCCAGCGCAAGGTCGGCCTGGTATCGGGAGGCGGGTCGGGACATGAGCCGATGCACGGCGGCTTCGTCGGCATGGGCATGCTCGACGCTGCCTGCCCCGGCGAGGTGTTCACCTCGCCGACCCCTGACCAGATGCTGGCCGCCACCAAGGCTGTCAACGGCGGCGCCGGCGTGCTGCACATCGTGAAGAACTACACCGGCGACATCATGAACTTCGAGATGGCGGCGGACCTGGCCCGGGAGGAGGACCTCGAGGTCGAGGCGGTGGTGATCGACGACGACGTGGCGGTGCAGGACAGCCTGTACACCGCGGGCCGCCGCGGCGTCGGGGCCACCGTGCTCGCCGAGAAGATCTGCGGCGCCGCGGCCGAGCAGGGCAGGCCGCTGGCGCAGGTGGCCGGCCTGTGCCGCAAGGTGAACGCCAACGCGCGCAGCATGGGGATGGCACTCACCTCGTGTACCGTGCCAGCGGCCGGCAAGCCCACGTTCGAGCTCGGCGCGACGGAGGTGGAGATCGGCATCGGCATCCACGGCGAGCCGGGCCGCGAGCGCAGGCAGATCGCGCCCGCCCGGGACATTGTGGAAATGCTCGCGACCCCCGTCGTGGACGACCTGCCGTTCAGGTCGGGTGACCGGGTACTCGCCTTCGTCAACAGCATGGGCGGGACGCCGCTGATCGAGCTGTACGTCGTCTACAACGACCTGCACCGGTTCCTGGCCGACCGCGGGATCGAGATCAGCCGCAACCTCATCGGCCCCTACATCACGTCGCTGGAGATGCAGGGCTGCTCGATCACGCTGCTGAGGCTCGACGACGAGCTGACCGAACTCTGGGACGCGCCGGTCAACACGCCCGGCCTCCGGTGGGGTGTGTAAGTGGCTGTTTCCTACAGCCAGGTTTCGGACTGGGTCAGGGCGTTCGCCGCGGTGGTCGTGGAGAACAAGGATTACCTGACCGAGCTGGACTCCGCCATCGGCGACGCGGACCACGGGATCAACATGAACCGCGGCATGCAGGCCGTGCTCGCGAAGATGGACGCGGGTGACGCGGCCGACATCGGCGCCCTGCTGAAAACCGTCGGCATGACCCTGGTCTCGACCGTTGGCGGCGCGAGCGGCCCGCTCTACGGAACCCTGTTCCTCCAGATGGGCAGCTCGGCGGCCGGCAAGCATGAGTTGTCGGGCGACGACTGGGCGGCGGCGCTGGCGGCCGGGGTGGCGGGCCTGCAACGGCGGGGCAAGGCGGAGCTTGGCGACAAGACGATGATCGATGCCCTGGTGCCCGCGGTGGAGGCGGTCAAGTCCGCGCTGGCCGACGGCTCCGGCCTGGACGAGGCGCTGCGCCGCTCGGCGGACGCCGCACGGGACGGCATGACCGCGACCATCCCGCTGGTGGCCCGGAAGGGCCGGGCCAGCTACCTGGGTGAGCGGAGTGCCAATCATCAAGACCCTGGGGCAACGTCGTCCTGGCTGCTGCTGCGGACAGCAGCGGAGACGCTCGCCGCCAAGGACGGCTAGCAGCGATAACGGATATCACAAAGGAGTGCGGATATGGCGGACTACGTAGGAGCTCTCGACCAGGGCACGACCTCGACCCGCTTCATGATCTTCGACCACCGGGGCCAGGTCGCGTCGATAGATCAGAAGGAACACGAGCAGATCTTCCCCCGGCCAGGCTGGGTGGAGCATAACGCCAACGAGATCTGGCAACGCAGCCAGGAGGTTATCCAGGGAGCACTGACCAAGGCTCGGCTCTCCTCGTCCGACCTGGCCGCTGTCGGGGTCACCAACCAGCGCGAGACCACGGTCGTGTGGGACAAGTCAACCGGGCAGCCCATTCACAACGCGATCGTCTGGCAGGACACCAGGACCGACCGCATCTGCAACGAGCTGGCGGCCGACGGCGGCCAGGACCGGTTCCGCGCCACGACCGGCCTGCCCATCGCCACCTATTTCTCCGGCCCGAAGGTCAAGTGGCTGCTCGACAACGTCGAGGGCGCACGGGCGCGAGCCGAGGCCGGCGAGCTCCTCTTCGGCAACATCGACACCTGGTGCATCTGGAACCTGACCGGCGGCCCGGACGGCGGGGCGCACGTCACCGACGTGACCAACGCCAGCCGGACGTTGCTGATGGACCTGGCCACCCTGCAGTGGGATGACAGGATCCTGTCCGTCCTAGGCATCCCGAGGAGCATGCTCCCGGAGATCCGGCCCTCCAGCCAGGTCTACGGGAACGCCACCGGCGTGCTGGCCGGCATCCCGGTCGCCGGCGACCTGGGCGACCAGCAGGCCGCCTTGTTCGGCCAGACGTGCTTCTCGGTCGGCGAGGCCAAGAACACCTACGGCACGGGCAACTTCCTGCTGCTCAACACCGGTACGACGCCGGTCGCGTTGAAGAGCGGCCTGATCACCGGCGTCGGTTACAAGATCGGCGACCAGCCCGCCGTCTACATGCTCGAGGGCTCGATCGCCATCACCGGGGCCCTGGTCCAGTGGCTGCGGGACAACCTGAAGCTGATCGGAGCCTCCTCCGAGGTGGAGACGCTGGCCCGGACCGTAGACGACAACGGCGGCGTGTACTTCGTGCCGGCGTTCTCCGGGCTGTTCGCGCCGTACTGGCGCAGCGACGCCCGCGGCGTCATCGCCGGCCTGACCAGGTACGTCACCGCCGGCCACATCGCCCGGGCCACCCTGGAGGCCACGGCCTGGCAGTCCAAGGAGGTCGTGGACGCCATGAACGCCGACTCCGGGGTGGATCTGACCTCCCTGAAGGTCGACGGCGGCATGGTCGTCAACGAGCTGCTGATGCAGTTCCAGGCCGACATCCTCGGCGTGCCGGTGATCAGGCCCACGGTGCCCGAGACCACGGCGCTCGGCGCCGCCTACGCGGCCGGCCTGGCGGTGGGTTTCTGGCGCGAGGTCGAGGATTTGCGGGCGAACTGGGGTAAGGACAAGCAGTGGGAGCCGAACATGGACCCCGCCAAGCGAGACCAGGAGTACGCCCTATGGAAGAAAGCCGTCACGCGAACGTTCGACTGGGTCGAGTGACGGGCGTGACGCCAGCGGACGTCAGCCGCCCGGTGCAAGGGCAGCCCAGCCCGGCCCGGTCGGCTGACGTCCGCATCGAATGCGAGGTGCTGGTCATCGGCGGCGGCTCCACCGGGGTCGGCGTCGCCCGGGACGCGGCCATGCGGGGCCTTTCCACCGTCCTGGTGGAACGCGCTGACCTGGCCACCGGCACGACCGGCCGGTTCCACGGCCTGCTGCACTCGGGCGGCAGGTACGCCGTGAAAGACCCGCAGGCGGCGCGAGAGTGCATCGCGGAAAACATTGTGCTGCGGCGTATCGCCGCCGACTGCATCGAGGACACCGGCGGCCTGTTCGTCACCACGCCCATCGACGATCCCGGCTACGCCGATCGCTTCGTCGCCGGATGCAAGGACACAGGCGTGCCTGTGGAGGAGATCGGTGTGGCGGAGGCGCTGCGGCGTGAACCGCGGCTGAATCGGCGGATCAGCCGCGCCTTCGTGGTGCCGGACGCGACGGCCGACGCCTGGAAGACGGTATGGACCTGTGCCAGGTCAGCGATGGAGTATGGCGCCAGGATCCTGCCTTACCACGAGGTCATCGCCGTGACCAAGGACGGTGACCAGGTCACCGGCGTCGTGGCACGCGGCCCGGACGGTGAACAGGTGCAGATCCGGGCGCAGGTCACGGTGAACGCCTCCGGGGCCTGGGCCGGCCGTATCGCGGCCATGGCCGACTGCCGGGTCCAGATCAGCCCCGGCAAGGGGATCATGCTGGCCACCAACCACCGGCTGGTGCAGACCGTCGTGAACCGGTGCGAGATGCCCGCCGACGGCGACATCCTGGTGCCCATCAGGACAGTCAGCGTCATCGGCACCACCGACATCCCCGCACAGGATCCCGATGACTGGGCGATCACCCGGGCCGAGATAGACCAGATGCTCGAGGCCGGCGAGAACCTCGTACCGGGGTTCACCGCGGCCAGGGCGCTGCGGGTGTGGGGCGGCGTCCGGCCCTTGTTCCAGGACCATGCGCCGGCCGACACCAGGGATGTCACCCGGGCGCACGCCGTCCTTGATCACAGCACCCGGGACGGCGTGGGCGCATTCCTGACCATCACCGGGGGCAAGTTCTGCACGTTCCGGCTGATGGCGCAGGACGCGGTCGAACGCCGCCTGCAAGGTGCTCGGTACCACGCGGCCGTCCCGGACCGCGGACGAACCGCTGCCCGATTCGCAGGACCGGCGCTTCTACCAGCCCGGCTCGCGGCTGGCCGAGCGCGAGCGGACCCTGCTGGACGAGCAGCTGATCTGCGAATGCGAGCTTGTCCGCCGGGCCGGCTCGAGGACGAGATGGCCCGCCGGCCGGCGCCGAGCCTGGATGACCTGCGCCGGGCGCTGCGCCTCGGCATGGGACCGTGCCAGGGCGGGTTCTGCATGTACCGGGCGGCCGGGATCCTGCACCACACCAAGCACCTGTCGGCGGCCGAGGCCGACCGGGCGCTGCTGGCGTTCCTCCAGGAGCGGTGGAAGGGCTACTACCCGCTGCTCCACGGTGACCAGCTGCGGCAGGCCTGGCTGGACGACTGGATCTTCCAGGGCGTGCTCGACGCAGGCCACCTCCCGCTGAGCGCGCCGGCGCGGCAGCCGGATGCGGAAGCCGCGCACGCGACGTGAACGGCCAGCCTCACGCAGCCGATGTCATAGTCCTCGGGGCCGGGATGGCCGGCCTGGTCGCCGCCATCCGGCTGGCCGAGGCCGGGCTGCGCGTCGTGACGGTGGCCAAGGGCCACGGCTCACTGCGGCTGTCCCCGGCCACCATCGACATACTCGGGTACCGGCCCGACCGGGTGGACAGCCCGGCGCAGGCCCTGCCCGGCTTCGCCGAAACCCATCCGGATCATCCCTACGCGCTGATCAGCCCGGACTTGCTCGCGATGAGCGTGCAGTGGCTCAAGGAGCACGTCGACACGTATTCCTATGTCGGCGATCCCAGCGAGAACATGCTGCTGCCCACGGCCATCGGCGTTCCGCGGCCGAGCGCGGTCGTGCCGGAGACCATGGCCGGCGGCGACGTCCGCAGCGCCAGGCCGGTGGCCATCGCCGGGTTCGGCGTGCTCAAGGACTTCCACCCATGGCTCGCGGCGGAGAACCTGCAGGCGGCCACGGCCGCCGACGGCCGGCCGGTGGAGGCCAGGCCCGTGCTGCTGAACCCGCCTGCCCGCGGCCAGGCCGACGTCGGGGCCCTGGCCCTGGCCCGGTGGTTCGAGGACGCGGCGTTCCGCGGTGCGGTGGCGGCGGAGCTGCGCGCGGCCGTCCGGTCCGAGGAGGCAGTCGGGCTGCCGGCGGTGCTGGGCATCGATTCGGCACGACAGGTCTGGACGGAGCTCCAGCAGGCCATCGGACGCCCGGTGTTCGAGATACCTACTGCCGTCCCGCCGTCCGTGCCCGGCATGCGGCTGGCCAGGGCGCTTGCCGGCCGACTGCGGCGGGCGGGCGGGCGCCTCATACTCGGCGCCCAGGCCACCGGGCCTGAGCTGCGCAACGGGAAACTAGTGGGCGTGCGGGTCAGCTCGGCGGCCCGGGTGACGCCCCGGACGTGCCGGTGGGTGGTTTTGGCCACCGGCGGGCTCGCCTCGGGCGGTATCGACGTCGACTCCTCCGGTGCCGTCGGCGAGCGGGCGCTCGGGCTGCCCGTCCACGCACCCGGCCCGGGTGAGACCGGGTTCCTGCCCCGCTACTGGGATGATCACCCCATGGACGTGGCGGGCCTGCGGGTTGACGCCGCGCTCCGCCCGCTCGGACCGGACGGGGAGCCGGTATACCCCAACGTCTACGCGGCCGGCGCCGTCATCGGCGGCGCGAGGCCGTGGCGCGAGAAATCCGGAGACGGGATCAGCCTGTCCACCGGCTACCTGGCGGCCGAGGCGATCTTGAAGGAGGCTGGATGACGGCGGAGCAGGAGTTCGACGTGATCCGAGGTTCGCTCGATCACTGCGTCAAGTGCACGATCTGCGAGACGGAGTGCCCGGTCGCAGCCGTCACTCCGCTGTTCCCCGGACCGAAGTACGTCGGCCCGCAGGCCGAGCGTTTCCGCGGCGCAGGGCCGTCTGTCGACACCTCGCTCGACTACTGCTCGTCCTGCGGCATCTGCACGCTGGCCTGCCCGCAGGGCGTACACATCGCGGAGATAAATTCCAGGGCCCGCGCCGTTATGAAGCAGCAGCACGGCATGCCGCTGCGCGACCAGATCATCGCCCGGCCGCCGCTGCAGGGCAAGCTCGGCACCCCCGTCGCCCCGCTGGCCAATCTGGTGCTGTCCAACCGCCTCGTGCGACTGCTCGGCGAGAAAACACTCGGCCTGCACCGCAACGCGCCCGTGCCCAAGTTCGCCGGCCGCACCTTCCAGGGATGGGCGCGGCGCCGGCCGGGGTGGGCCACTGTGGGACCACGGCAGATCGTGTACTTCCATGGCTGCAGCACGAACTACTTCGAGCCGGGGCTTGGCCGCAAGACCGTCGCGGTGCTCGAGCACAACGGCTACCGGGTCATCGTGCCGAAGCAGGAGTGCTGCGGCCTCCCGCTGCAGTCCAACGGGATCTTCAACGCCGCGCGCAGCTACGTCCGGCGGCTGGTCGCGAACCTCGCTCCCTACGCCAGGCAGGGCTGCACGATCGTCGCCACCTCAACCAGCTGCGGTCTCATGCTGAAGCGCGAGGCCAGGGAGATCCTCGGCGTCGAGGACGACGACCTGCGGGTGGTAAGCGGCCAGACCTACGACATCTGCGAGTTCCTGGCCGAGCTGCACCAGGCCGGAGAGCTGAAAACCGATTTCCGGCCCGTTCCGCTCACCGTCACCTATCACGCGCCATGCCAGCAGCAGGGGCACAATATCGGCAAGCCCGCGCTGGACCTGCTCGAACTCATCCCGGACCTCAAGGTGATCGAACTTGACCGTGCCTGCTGCGGCATCGCGGGCACCTACGGGCTGAAGCGGGAGAAGTACGACATCGCCATGCAGGTCGGCAGCGGGCTGTTCAGTGACATCCGCGCCGCGCGGCCTGACCTGGCCGTCTGCGACAGTGAGACATGCAGGTGGCAGATCACCCACGGCACCGGCCGGACCTCGGTGCATCCCGTGGAGCTCATGCACCGCGCCTACGGTCTGAGCTGACTGACATGCGGGCCTGATGCGGCGGACGGCGGGCGGAGGCACGATGGTCGGAATCGTTATCGTCTCGCACAGCGCTCCGCTGGCCAACAGCGTCGTGGAGCTGGCCAGGCAGATGGCCCGTCCCGATGTGACGATCGTCGCCGCCGGCGGCGTAGACCTCCCGGACCGGCCGCTCGGTACCGACGCCGCGCTCATCGCGCGGGCGATCGAGCAGGCCTGGTCCGACGACGGCGTGCTCGTGCTCATGGACCTGGGCAGCGCGGTCCTGTCCGCCGAGATGGCCGCGGAGATGGTTCCGGATGAGCAACGGCCCCGGGTGCTGCTGTCCGACGCCCCGCTCGTGGAGGGAGCGGTCGCCGCCGCTGTCGCGGCCGGGCTGGGTGATCCACTGGACAGGGTGGCGGCCGAAGCGCGCGGGGGCCTGGCGGGCAAGGCCGCTCACCTGGCCGCACCCGACGCCGAGCCGGGCCTGCCGGAGCAGGCGCCGGCCGCCGCGCCGGACGGCGCGCGCCCGCTCGAGCTTCGCGTCACCGTGGCCAACCGGCTCGGCCTGCACGCTCGCCCCGCGGCGCGGTTCGTGCAGGCCGCGGGGCAGTTCGATGCGACGGTGACGGCCCAGAACCTTACGGTCCCCGCGGGCCCGGTCAGCGCGCGGAGCCTGAACGGCGTGGCCACCCTCGGCGTCCAGCAGGGTCACGAGGTCCTGGTCAAGGCCTCCGGCCCGCAGGCGGCCGAGGCGCTCGCCGCCCTGCGCGACCTGGCCGAGCGGGACTTCGACGAGCCCGCGGACGTCGCTCACCCCGGCCGCACGGCGTCCGGAGTGAGCGCACCCGTCGCCGCTCCGGATGCGCGTACACCCCAGACCGCGAAGCCTGCGGCCGTCCGGCCCGCCGACGGGACCACGCTGCGCGGCATACCCGGCTCACCCGGCCTGGCCGTCGGCGCCGCGGTCCATCTCCGGCAGGCCACGGTCGACGTGCCCCGCGAGCCGGCCGCCGATCCCGCCGCCGAGCTCGCCCGGCTGGACGCCGCCCTGCAGGAGACCCGGCGTGAGGTGCAGGCGGCCAGGGACTCGGTGGCCGCCCGGACCGGTGAACAGTACGAAGCGGGCATCTTCGACGCGCACCTGCTGTTCCTCGCCGACGAGGCGCTGCTCGATCCGGCCAAGCGCGGTATCCGCGAGGGCAGGAACGCGGCCGACGCGTGGGATAGCGCGGTAGCCGACGTCGCAGCCCAATGGGACAGGCTGACCGACAGCTACCAGCGAGAGCGCGTCCGCGACCTGGAGAGCATCAGGATCCAGGTACTCGGCCACCTGCTGGGCGCGCGCCGCGGCGAGCTGGGCGGGGCCGGGATCGTCGTGGCCGACGAGCTCACCCCGGCGGATACCGCGGGATTCGACCCGGCGGTGGTCACGGGAATCGCGACGGCCACGGGCGGGCCTACATCGCATGCCGCCATTCTGGCCCGGGCCCTCGGAATCCCCGCGGTTCTGGGCCTCGGGCCGGACATTCTGGCCGTTCCCGACGGCACGCAGCTCCTCCTGGATGGTGATCAGGGGTCTGTCCAGGTGGCCGCGGGCCAGAGCGAGCTGGCTGCCGCGGAGCAGGCCGCGCAGCAGCGGCGGCAGGCCGGCGAACGGGCCAGGCAGCGGGCCGCCGAGCCGGCGGTCACCGCTGACGGCACGAGGATCGAGGTCGCGGCCAACGCCGGATCACCCGAGGACGTCAGGCACGCGGTCACCGAAGGCGCGGACGGCATCGGGCTGCTGCGGACCGAGTTCTTGTTCCTGGCCGCGTCCAGTATGCCCACTGAGGACGAGCAGGCGGCGATTTACACCGACCTGGCCGAGGTCCTGGCGGGCCGCCCGATGATCATCAGGACGCTGGACGTCGGAGCCGATAAGCCGCTGCCCTATCTGCCCCGAGATGCCGAGCCGAACCCGGCGCTCGGCCAGCGGGGCATCCGGCTCGGCCTGGCCAGGACAGACGTGCTGCTGACGCAGCTGCGCGCCGTGCTGCGCGTGGCAGCACGCCATCCGATCAAGCTCATGTTCCCCATGGTCGCCACGTCCCGCGAGGTGCGCGCGGCGCTCGGGCTGGTCGCTGATGCGCGCCGCGCGCTGGCCGCCGAAGGCGTGGCCGTGCCGGCCGAGGGCGCCATGGAGGTCGGCATCATGATCGAAGTGCCGGCCGCCGCGCTGACGGCCGCCCGGCTGGCCCCCGATGTGGACTTCTTCTCGGTCGGTACCAACGACCTCACCCAGTACACGCTGGCCGCCGACCGCGAGGTATCCGCGGTAGCGGGCCTCAACGACGCTTTGCACCCCGCTGTCCTCACCCTGATCGGGCGCGCGGCCGCGGCGGCCGCCGCGGCTGGCCGCTGGACCGGCGTATGCGGCGAGCTCGCCGCCGATACGCTCGCGGTTCCGCTGCTGCTCGGCCTTGGCGTGCGCGAGCTGTCGGTCAGTGCCGCCGCGGTCGCTTCCGTGAAGGAGATGGTCCGGGCCACTGATCTGGCCGCCGCGGCCGAGCTGGCGCAGCAGGCCCTTGGCCTGGCTTCTGCCGATGCCGTCCGTGACCTCGTGCGGAGCCGCGCAGGTGCCGATATGACATGCTGATGGCACCTAAGGCGGTCTAACCGAAGCGATCGGAAGCCAATGAACCACCGGCGCGCGGCGCAGTTCCTGAACGGCATCAGCCTGTCCCGGGTGGCCCTGACCGTGCCGATCATGGCGCTGGTCCTGCTCGGCCCGACCACCGGGTACTGCTTCGCGATCGCGGCGGCGCTGTTCACGGTGGCCGCGTTGACCGATTTCCTGGACGGCTACCTGGCGCGACGATGGCATCGCACCAGCGAACTCGGCGTCTTCCTGGACACCACCGCGGACAAGCTGTTGGTTTCCGGTGCCCTTATCGCACTCGTGGCGGTCGGGCGCGCCTCGCCGTGGGCGGCGCTGGTCATCGTCGGACGGGAGATCGCTGTCCTCGGCCTTAAATCCGCGGCCGCTGCCGACGGCACGGTGGTGTACCCGTCAATTTGGGGCAAGTTGAAGTTCAACGTACAATTCGTCGCGATTATCCTTGCCATGCTCAGATATCACCATCGGATCGGACCCATGTACCTGGATGAATGGGCCATGACAGTGGCCGTGGTGGTCACCGTGCTGTCGGCTTGGAGCTACCTCGCACCTTTTTCGTCTCTTCGCAAAGACGGGCACCGGTGACCACCGCCGGGCAGGCTCCTGCCTTCGTCACGGGTGGTAGCGGGTTCATTGGCGGTGCCTTGGTCGACGCGCTGGTGTCAGCCGGCGGCCGGTGCGGGCCCTGGCGAGATCCGCGGACGCGGCGCACGCCCTGCGGGACCGTGGCGCAGAGCCGGTGTTTGGAGACGTGTTGGATCCGGGCAGCTTGATCCAGGCCATGGAGGGCTGCGACGTCGTATACCACGCCGCGGGCGTTAACACGTTCTGCCTGGCTGACCCCAAGCCCATGGAACGGGTCAACGTCGACGGATCCGCGAACATTATCGCCGCGGCCGCCGCCGCCAGCGTCAGCAAGGTCATCTACACCTCCTCGGCCGCGGCGATCGGCGAGCCAGCCGGCACCATCGGCAACGAGAGCTCGCCCCACCGCGGCTGGTTCCTGTCCGACTATGAGCGGACGAAGTACCTGGCCGAGCTGCGGGTGCTCCACGACGCGGCCGACCGCGACGTGGACGTGGTGTGTGTCAGCCCGTCGTCGGTACAGGGTCCCGGGCGGCTGCACGGCACCGCCCGGCTGCTGCTGCAATACCTGAACGGCAGCATGAAGTTCCTGGTTGACGCCCGGATGAGCTTCCTGGACATTGCCGACTGTACGGCTGGTCACCTGCTCGCGGCGCAGCACGGAAAACCTGGCGAACGTTACGTCTTGAACGGGGCCACCTTCACTACTCGTGAACTAATCAGCCTCCTGGCCAGCGCTACCGGGATCGAGCGGCGCGTCACCTGGCTGCCCGGCCAGGCGGCGATGGCCGCCGCGGTCGTGATCGAGGCGGGAGCGCGGGCCACCAGACGCAAGCCGCCGATCTGCCGGGAAATGATGAGAACTCTGCTTATCGGGCATACCTACGATGGATCTCGCGCAGAGCGGGAATTCGGCCTGCACTATACACCGGTTGAGGATACTATCACAAGGACCCTGCGCTGGTACTCGGAGAATGGCTATCTCGTCGCTGAGAAACACTAGGCAGGGGGATTAACGTGATATATCCGCATATGCGCCGGAGGGGTTATGGCCGGTAAGGATAAACGGCTGTTGCAGCAGGCAGCTGGCTCCGGAGCCACCCGACGGTTCTTCCTGGGCGGCATGCTCCGGCCGACCATCAAGCACTATGTGCACCCCAAGGTGAGCGGCTTGGAAAACCTGGCCAAAGTGAGCCCGCCGTTGATTTTCGCGGCGAACCACTCCAGCCATATGGACACCCCGCTTATCCTGAACAGCCTGCCCAAGGAACTGCGCCGCAAGACCCTCGTCGCAGCGGCATCCGATTATTTCTTCGCCAACCGCTGGCTCGGGTTTTTTGTCTCGGTAGCGGTTGGTGCGGTGCCGATGGAAAGGCAGACCGTGCGCAAGCAGGCGTTGGCCGACGTCGACCGGATCCTGGCGGACAAATGGTGCCTGGTCATCTACCCGGAGGGCAGCCGGACGCTGGACGGGCGGCTGTACCGGGGCAAGACCGGGATAGCGCGGCTCGCGTTGTCGGCGCGAGTCCCCATCGTGCCGGTAGGGATCACCGGAACGTACGACGCTATGCCGGCTGGCCGCTCCTGGCCCGTCTCCGGTCAGGTGGAGGTGCGCTTCGGCAAGCCGCTGAAGTTCGACCGCTACCGGCTCGGAGTGGCCGACCAGCTGGTCCTGAGGGCCATCACCGACCAGGTCATGTACGAGATCATGATGCTGAGCGGTCAGACTTACATCGATGAGTACGTGACCAGCGTGAAAGCGAGGAAGTCGCGCGCTCCCTCAGCGACTGGCCAGACGGTCGGCGACGAAGCCGGCCCGGCTCTGCCGGACGGTGCCGACGAGGCGGACCAGGACGAGCCTGCTGAGGACGAGCCTGCGGACGATGCTCGCGATGTCCCGTCTGACTGACCCCGGCATAACCGGCCGCTGCGGGAATCTCAGTGATGCTGGCCATCGCCTTCGGCCCTGCCGGGGTCAGATTCGACGAAACCGGGCACCTCGTAGGCAGGATGGGGGTACCGGTAGAACCCCTGGCCGCTCTTGACGCCCAGGCGACCGTGATCAAGGTACGCCCGGAGGAAGTCGGCGTTGGCCTGTAGCTGCGCGTCACCGGTCTGCCGGGCCCAGTAGTCGGTGATGTGCCAGACGGTGTCCAGGCCGACACCATCGAGCATTCCGAACGGGCCGATAGGCATCTTCATGATCCCCATCCAGGCCCGGTCGACGTCCTCGACAGAGGCGATCCCGTTCGCCACGAGCGTGAGCGCCTCCCGGTTGATCGCGCTGTAGAGCGCGTTGAAGACGTAGCCGATGTTCTCCCTGCGCAGCAGGATCGGGATCTGGCCTATCCGCCGCGCGAAGGCCATCAGGCACTCGGTCGTCTCCGCTGAGGTGCCAGGGTGCGGCATCACGTCCACCACATTGGACAACCACACCGGTAGGTGGAAGTGCAACGCGGCGAACCGGTCAGGGCGCCCGGTAGCATCGGCGAACATCGACGGAAGCAGCGTCGACGTGTTCGTCGTGAACACTGCCCGTTCCGGGCACAGCTCGTTGAACAGCCCGAGAACACGGCCCTTGAGCGCGGGATCTTCAGGCACCGACTCGCTGACGATGTCGACTCCGGCCGCGGCCGCCGCCGGGTCGCTTACGCACTCGATCCTGGCCAGCGCACGCTCCAGGGCGTCGGTGTCAATGCTACCCGCCGCCACGGGCGCCGCACCGTAGCCACGAAGGCGTTGCTCCGCCCCGTCCAGGGCCGCCGGATCGGTATCGTGCAGAACCACATCGCAGCCGTGGGTCGCCGCTTGCAGCCCGATCTGCAGGCCCATCGTGCCGCTTCCGATCACCAGCACCTTGCGTACCTCGTCAGCGCGCATGCCCAAGCACCACACTTACGCTCCGGGAATCACGGGACTCAACCAGCGTACTACGGCGACATGGTAGTGCTCGTTTGTGTAGCGCCCCCAGTAGGATTCGAACCTACGCACCCGGCTCCGGAGGGGAGTCCCGCAGATCCCTCCTGCCAGCGGAAAACATGTCAGGCCGCCGGAACGCGGGGCGCGCCTGGGACGCCGGGCTGCCGATGACGGGCTCCCGAGCCCCGATGGCGCGTGCCGCGGCGGCGACCGCGTCGGTCCACCAGGCCAGTAGCTCGGGCGACGACGGCGGCGCGACCTGCTGGGCATCAGCATGAAAGGGCCGTCGACTGGACCCAGGAAGCTGGCCACACCCGGCCAGAACACGCGGCCAAGGTCGCCGCCGGCGCGGCTGACTGGCCTCAGCTTGCCGCCACGCGGACGCGGCGGCCGAACCAGGCGGCCTTCTTCTTGGTGATCATGACGAACACGTTGTGATGGTTGTAGAAGGCCTCGGCGGTGAAAGGGCGCTTCTCGCCGTTGACGTCGAGGATGATCACGTCCTTGGCGGCGACCTCTGCGCCCGGCATGGCCTTCATCGCGATGTCGCCAAGCGGCTGGCCGTCGCTTCCGGCGATCATCAGCTGGCCGGCCATGCGATCGGCCAGCGTGCCGAACTTCTCTATGAAGGACGGCGAGTCCACGCTGCACCATACCGGGACACTGCCGTTGCTCCTGGGGTACCGGCCCGCTACCAGGACGGCGACGGGGGCGGGATGGTGCGTGACGTAGTAGCGGATCGCGGCATGCAGCGAGGCGCTGTACTCGGGCGCCAGAGCGACCGGCGTGCCGATCGACACCTGGTAGTCCATGGCGCGCCGCCAGAAGTGCTCGCCCTGGAAGATCAGGTGAGCGTCGGCCAGGTATGCCTCCCGTTCAAGCTCGTCGCGCGTTATGCCGAGGAGCCGCTCCTCGTCGTGGGAACACGTCCGCCGTCTGCACACCGGGATAGCGCCGCATCGGGGGTACACTTCAACGCAAACGCCGCCATTACCTGCCGTGACGAGACGGCTGAAGTGGGCGCCGCGACGGAAGGTTCACCGAGCCCTCGGCAATCGTCGGCAGTGGGAACGCTGCTTCTCCGAACGCCCGGCGAGTGTTCGCCTTCACCGGAACCGTCGGCCCGGAGACGGGTAGGAGGAGGACCTGAGCGGGATGTCGGCTGAGGCAAGGCTGAGCGGGCCGGCTCGGTCTCTTGTCTGCCTACTAGCCGAGCATGACGACGGGCTCACGCTCGCTCAGCTCATAGAGCACGCTCGCAGCCGATTCCGTGGGCTACACCCGGCGCGGGTCGCGGCCTTGGTCAGGGATGCCGTCACGGCGGAGGCCATTCAGCAACGCGGCGGCCGGCTGTATGCCACTGCCGCCCGCGGCCAGTCGCCCGCAGCTGCTCACGCGCGGGCGCCGGGGCCGATGCGTGCGGTAGTTGTCGACCTCGAGTCGGTTGTGCGAACCATCGCGGTCGAGCCGTACACCGATAAGCGCATCTACCAGGTCGGCGCGGTCCGTGCTGGTGCCGACACTGCGTGGGTGGTGGCGGCACCGGCGTTCACACGGTGGGTAGAACTTCCAGACGAGCAGTGGGTGATCGCCTCCGACCGGGTCCGGGCCGCGCATGCCGCCGAGGCGGTGCCTCCCGCCGAAGCGCTGGCCGCGCTGCTTTCCTATGCCGCGGACGCGGACGTTGTCGTCGCCTACAACGGCGGCGAGGCGGACTTCCCGCTGCTCGCCGAGGCCTGTGACCGGGAGGAAATCCCACATCTCCCGGGAGAGTACGTGGACGGCTACTACCTGGCGCTGGCGGTGTGGCCGACGGCTCCGTCGCACCGGCTGGCCCACCTCGCGGAGCATGTCGGCATCCAGACCGCCGATCTGACCTGGCACGACGCGGCCGCTGACGCGGTGCTACTGACCCGGCTGCTTGGCGCGGCCGCGGCCGAGCTCGCCGGGTGGCCCCGTCCGCTGCGTGACCTGATCGCCTCGACCGTGCCGGACTCACCAGCGTGGCGGCTGATCCGGGAGCTCGCCGGGTCAGGCACAGTGGTCGGCGAAGTCCGGCCGCATACCCTCGCTGAGATCACCGCCGCTACTGAAGCCGAACTTGCCGGGCACCGCCGGCGGCGAGCGCTGGGCGCGGCGGTCGGCCGTGGGCCGCTCGCCGTGGGCGACGCGCAGCGGACCGCTGGGAGGGTCGACCCGGTGCTGCTGGCTCAGGTCGCCCACGGAGGAGCCGCAACCCGCCGGCCCGCGCAGGAGGAGATGACGACGGCTCTGCACCGGTGGGCGGATGATGGAATCGCAGGCCTGATCGAGGCACCCACCGGGACCGGCAAGAGCCTCGCCGTCTTGGCCGCCGCGCTGGACTGGCTCGCCGGCGACCCGCGGCGTACCGCGATCGTAACCACCTTCACGAAGCAGCTGCAGTCCCAGCTCGCCGATGATGTCGCGGCGCTTGATGCGGTGGTCCCCGGGCTGCTCGACGCCAGCAACGTCGTCAAGGGCGCTAGCAACCGGCTGTCCCTGCGCGCGCTCGTCGCCGCGCTCGCCGACGCCACCGCGCTTGACACCGGGCGGTCCGCCCGCCCGGGCAGCCGCAACCGGTTCCTTCGCCAGCTCGGGTTCCGTGAGCTCACGGTGTACCTGCTGCTACAGCTGCGCGCAGCTACTGACCGGGTCGCCGGCTGGGCCGCTCACTCGGTTGACCCGGTCGACGTGCCCGCGTTCTTCTCCGGGTACGTCGGGCCGGTCCTTCCGCTATGGCTGGACAGCCTGTCGCAGGGCGCGAACGGGGAGTTCGACGCGGCGGCGGCGCGGCCGCTCGCGGCGCACACCGACCTGGTCAGCGAGGCGCTGGCCGGGCACCGGCTGATACTAGCGAATCACGCCCTGCTGCTCGCGCACGCCGATGACCTCGCCGGGCTCGGTGAGGACACGCTGCTCATTGCCGACGAGGCGCATCAGCTCGAAGACGCCGCCACAGCCGCGATGACGACCACGCTGGACTACAGAGCAGTCGAAGACCTGTACGGAGAACTTGAGAGCTGGGTAGCTGATCATCAAGCGGCCGACGTCGCCAGAACCGTGCGCAACCTCGGGTCACTGCTGGACCATGAGCAGCTGCCGAAGGTCGCCGGGCTGGCGTTCGACGCGCGCTCGGCCGGGCCGGGGGTGCTCGTCGGCTCCCGGTCAGTCACCCTGGCCAGCCCGTACGCAGGAACCTCCGGAGTGCCGCAGGTCCGCTCCCTCGCCGGGCTGATCACCCGGCTCGGCGGACAATGCCGGGCGATCGTCGGAGCGCTCAGCGCATTCCTTACGGCGAACCCCAGCACGCTCGACTTCTTCGCTATCGAACGGCTGCGCGGGCTCATCGCGCGCACCGCCGCCGTCGACGATGCCTCGGCGACCATTGTCGGCGACATCGACGCCATCCTCGGCCCGCCGCCGTGGGCGGCGCAGGCCGCCACGCCCGCCGCAACGGACGACGGGACAGTCGCTGTCTCGGCTGAGGGCGACCACGCGGTCACGCCCGCAGATGACGAGACGGACGACGGCGATTCACAAGATGAGGCCACGGACCGCGGGGAGACCGATACGGACGACAGCGACGCAGGAACGGGCGATGCCCACGACGGGGGGACCGATGACGCCAGTGCCTCAGCGCCGCCGCTCCCACCTGACTTGACGAACCAGGTCGTGTACGCCGAGGAGATCGAGGCACTGCGAGGCGGGCTGCGCAGCTACCGGTTCCGGCTCGCTTCCGCGCCCATCGAGCTGCCCGCGGACGCCCGGTGGCAGCAGTTCCTCGTCACATTCACCCGCACCTACTACGTCTCCGCCACCCTGCGGGTCGCGGGCGAGTGGACATTCCTGCGCAACCGCCTCGGTCTTCCCGGCACCATCGCCGCACTCGCCCTCGACACGCCGTTCGACCTTGCGAGCCAGGCGGAGCTGGTCTGTTTCTCCGATTTCCCGTCATGGGCCGAGCAGTCCGACGGGGCGATGCGCACCCTGGCGCACCAGCTCGCGGGCTATACGGCTGAGGTCGTACGGTCGGCACCTGCCCGGGACGACCCTCAGCCGGGAGACCGCGGCGGATTCGACGGAGGGGCGATGGTGCTGACGACCGCGCGGTCCACCTCCGGGGGGATCGCCGACTACCTCGCCGCCGAGCTGCGGCGGCGCGGCGACGACACTCCCGTGCACTCCGCGCTCGTCACCGGGAACCGGCGTGCCGTCACCTCATTCACCGACACAGAGACCGGCGGCGGCCTGCTCGTCGGGACCAAGGGCCTGTGGCAGGGCGTTCGATGTCGCCGATCCCGCCCGGC
Source organism: uncultured Actinomycetota bacterium (assembly GCA_963771985.1). Classification (GTDB taxonomy): domain Bacteria; phylum Actinomycetota; class Actinomycetes; order Streptosporangiales; family Streptosporangiaceae; genus Trebonia. Next base: position 277,961 of record CAVYVO010000022.1, read on the forward strand.
TGCGACTCGTGTGGATCAACAAGCTGCCGTTCGCGCCGTTCGCCGCGCCCATCGTGGAAGCGCGCCGCGCCGCCGTAGCGCTGCGCGCCGAGCGGGCCGGCGCCGAGGACCCGGAATCCGCCGCAACCGAGACCTACTATCTCCCGCTCGCCGCGCTGCAGCTCCGCCAGGCGGTCGGCCGGCTGATCAGGTCGGAACGGCACCGGGGCGTCGTGGTGATCTCTGACCGCAAGCTCGCCGGAGTGACGGCGCTCCGGCGAGCCTACCGGCAGACTTTCCTCGGGTCCCTTGACCCGGGATTGCTGCGCGCTGACCCGGACAGCGGCGAGCCCGCCGGCGGCAACGTCACCACGATGGCGGACGGATGGCGGCGGATCTGGGCGTTCTACGCCCGGCACGGCCTGCTCCCGGCGGACCGGGCGGCTGAGCTGTCGACCGACGATGCGCTCACGAAGCATACGCTGCTGCCGCAGACGCGACGCATCCGGCAGCTCGCGCTTACCCCGGCCGACATCGCACAGCTGAGCGTGCGCAGCGAGCTCGCCGCCGAAGTTACTCGTCGTTCCGCGGAGATCGCCGGGCTGCTGCGCCTGTCGGATACCCCGGCAGAGCTGAAAGGCAGCCAGATCGAGGTCATCCGGGCGGTCGCGGACGGACGCAATGTCCTGGCCCTGCTGCCCACCGGGTTCGGCAAGAGCTTCTGTTTCCAGCTGCCGGCACTCGTCCTGCCCGGTGTCACGCTCGTCGTGTCGCCGTTGGTCGCCCTCATGCACGATCAGGCTCTTGAGCTGAACCGGTCCATCGGGGGAGCGGTACGCGCGCTCGTCGCGCCGATGCGCGAGTCATCTAGCCGCGCGGGCAAGACCGAGGTCGCCGAGCAGCTGACCGGGCGCGCTGACCACGGCATCCGGCTCGTATACGTCTCGCCGGAGCGACTATGCCAGGCGCGGTTCCGTGAACTGGTCCGTGAAGCCGTAGCGGCCGGCCGGATCCAGCGCATCGCGCTCGACGAGGCCCACACCTTCGTCCAGTGGGGCGACGACTTCCGGCCGAGCTTTCGCCGGGTCGAGCATTTCCTCGCCGAGCTACGTCGCGAGCACGCGCTGCCGGTGACCGCGCTGACCGCCACAGCGAACCGCGCGGTGCAAGCCGGGCTTCGCGAGGGGGTATTCGGCCTGCAGGCCGACCCGCCCGCTGACGGAGACGGCGAAGCACTGGTCACCGTACGGGAAAACCCGATCCGCCCTGAGCTCGCCATATTCCGCCGCTCCATCAGCGCCGCCGGGCCCGCGATCATCGCTGGCCTTGCTGAGGAGGTTCTCAACGCGATCGACGACCACGCCATTTTTTACTGCCTGACAGTGAAAGAGGTCGTCGCACTCCACGCCCACTTGCGCGAGTACCTCGGCGAAGCCGGGGTGCGGGTACGCCGGTTCCATGGCCGGCTTACCGAAGCCGAGAAGTCCGCGGTGATGACCGAGTTCCGTGAGGCTCCCCGCAAGGGCGAGGAGGGTTTCGCGCCGCTCGCGGTGGTGGCCACATCGGCGTTCGGGCTTGGCATCAACCGTCCCGACATCCGCACCGTTTTCTGTGTCTCGCCACCGACCGACCTCGCTGCACTGTATCAGCAGCTCGGCCGGGCCGGACGCGACGCCGCGGGACGCAGCGTCGTCGGCGCGGCAGACCCTGCCGAGGGAGGCGCCGAGGGCGCCAGCCCTGGTGAGACCGCCGCGAACACCGGCCTGGCGCTGTCCACCGGCCGAGGGCTGCGGACCGTGTCGTTCATGACCGGGCAGGACCTCAAGCCAGCGCTGCTGGAACGGATGGCAGCCGCGGTTCTCAGCTGCGGCGGGGTTCTCGACGCCGCGGCGGTCGCCGACCGCCTCGTCGGCGAGGACCTCACCGCTGGACGGCTCAGCGAGGCCGACGCGCGGTCGCGACACACGACCGAGGAGTACACCGCCGGTGTCGTCCGGGCCTTCGCCGCGCTTGCGGGACTTGACGCGGTAACCGACCTTGGTGACTTCCCGCCGACGGTCTCGGTAAAGTCTGGCGAGATGTTCGGCCGCGGGGCTGGCTCAGCCGTGACCGGACTCACCGAACAGCTGGTCGTCACCGCCTTGCTCGGCTTGCCGTCCCGCGCCGGGCGGGGACAGCTAGTCCGCTCGCGGCTGGACGTCGCCGCCGCAGATGGTTACCTCGTTACCACAGTGCCGGGCTACCGGGCGCTGGCGTCCGACGCGGCCGCGACCTGGCAGCTGCTCGCTGACCTGCATGACCAGGGCCAGCTCGATGTCTCCGCTGCCCCGTCCCGGCACCTGGTGACCGGAGTAGAGGTGCACGCCGCGACCGTCCCGGCGGGGTTCGCGGCTGCAGTGTCCGGCAAAATAGTCCGGGCGGCACGCGAGCTCGCATTGCTCGTGGACTTCTTCGCCGACCGCAGTACCTGCGCGAACCGGAAGTTCGCCGACTACTTCGGCGTCGACGACGTGCCGGCCGGCTGCTGCACATCCGCCGCCAACCGCTGCTCGGCCTGCTGGGACTACCGTCCGGACTGGGCCGCCGGGGACGTACAGCCGCGGACGGCACGAGCGCTGCTCACCGCCCGGCCGCGGCCGGCCGGCTGGCGCGCCGACGCCGCCGCGAAAGCACGTCGTCTCGACGAGCAGGTCCGGCAGCTGCTGTGGGTGGTGGACCGCGGCCTGCACGCCGGGGACGTGCGCCGTGCGCTGCGCGGAACCGACAGCTGGTACAACCCACGGCTGCGCCGTCGGCTGCGGCTTCCGAACGCAGTACTCACCTCCCGGTTCTTCGGCGCGAACCCGGCCGTGACGGTGCCGCAGATCGAGGACTCCCTCGCACGGCTCGCCGCGGACGGTGCCGCTGTTCCCGGTCAGTACGGACGGTGGCGCGACGCCGGGAACGTCACACGCGAGGCCCGACGGCTTGCCCGCCGCGCCGCCGCGGGAGCCGGACCATGATCACCGCCGTCCGGCCGGGGACGTGGCGGCCTTACGAGGACGCTCCCCTGTTCGTCCCGGAGCTGATCCTCGGGCTTCCCGCGCTTGAGCCGGACCACGCCGGACAGCTCACCCGCTTCCTGGCCGCTCTGGTAGCGCGCCGCGGCGTAGTACATGTCGCGGTTGCGTTCAACGCGATCTACTTCGGCTATGACCTCAGCTTCGGCGGGTATGTCGGCGGCCCGGTGGACTTCGACGCGTTCCCGCCCGTGCGCTTCGGCGAGACTACGGACGCGCTACCTGTCGGCGCGATGGTGAACGTCGCCACCGGCACTGATCCGCTGTACGCCGAGGTCGTGTACAAGGAGGGCGCGCACCCGGCGCTCGGCGATGACGGTGACGTCCCGCCGTGGCTGTCGGGCGCCCCGGCGGGAGCCGCAGGCCCGGACCTGCCACCCGGCCCCCACGAACAGCCCGTGCTGTCCGAACGGCTCGTCGTCGACATCGACGCGTTCGGCACGGAGACGGTCACGACCCGCGGCCGGTTTGACCGGCTGCGCCAGCGCGGCCGATGGCTCGACGCCGACGGTCACCTGCTGCTCGACGCCCGCTATCCTTCGGCGGCGGACGCTGAAGCCTCAGACCGCGAGTTCTATGCGCGCTACCTGCTCTCGACCGGACGGGACCAGCTGCTCGCCGGCCCGCTGCCGCTGGTGCTTAGCGACGCAGCCGGCGAGGAGGAGCTCGCCACAGCCGTCCGCGCCGCCCTGGACACCATCGCGGCCGCGCTCGCCGCAGTGCCGGCACTGCGGATGTGGCGGGACTACGCCTTCACCCGCGCCGGATTCGGCCAGCGGCTCACCGACCGCGGACCGCTCGGCGGCCCCGATCTTAGCTCTCTCGCCGTCGCCGTCAGCCGCGCAGGAGCCTCACAGCCGCGGCGGCGCTACGCGACACCGGCACCGCACATGCGCTACACCGCCGTCGGCCCGCTACTGCGCACGGTCAGCGGTGCAGCGCGCCACTTGGCCGGGCTCGGCTACCCGCTGGCGGTGTGTCACGCGAACGCCGTCATCGGGGACTACGCCCGCCGCGACGCCGACGATACGGGAATACTTCCCTCGGGCGCGCACCTGCGCCTGGATGATCCCTGGCAGGGCGGCGGGGTGTGGCGGGCGTCGATCCCGCCAGGCCCGCACGCCACGATCGACCCGCTCGTGCCGTACGGCCTCGGGTGGCTCGACACCCGGCCGCCGCCTCCGCCAGAACTGGACAGCGCCGACGCGGCCCGCGACCTCGACAGCGGCGCCGACGTGCTATCTGTCACCGACAGCCACGTGTCGTGGACAGTTACCTTGCGCCTGGCTCACCAGCTCGCCGGCGTCGCCCCTTTGCCCGAGCGGGTCACCCATGAGCTGTCCGTCGCCGGGCTGATCGGCACGACGTTGCGCCTGGTACTTGCCCACGATGGATATGAGCTCGACCCTGCCGACGCCACTCAGGCGGTGACCGTCGCCGCCGCCGACGGCGTGACACGCCTCACCGGCGTCGCCTGGCCGCTGGAATTCTTCGCGGGGATCGTGCTTACGTTCACGTGGCAGCGCGGCGCCCTGGTGCTGCGTGCCCGCAGCGCACTGCTGGAGACCTCGGTCAGCATCGACGGAGTCGACTACGAGCACCGCTACGACCCGGCGGTGCTAACCCGTGATACCGCGCCCGGGTACCCGCGGCGCGGCGCTAGCGACCAGGGGCCGGTCTCGCTTCACGACCGGGTGCTGGGCGCGGTGCGCCGGCTTGGCAAGCTCGACATGGACGGCGTGGCTGTCCTCCCTCGGGACCGGCTCGCAGACCTCGTCTACGGCCCGGACGCGGGTTCAGGCGCGGACGCCGCGCTCGCACCGGTCGTCACCGGCCTGATCATCGCCGGCGAGATCACTGTCGAGCAGGCAATCCGGGTCGGTGCTGCGCTGCGCTGGCCGCCGGCAGATGCCGTCGGCGAGGCGGTCGAGGTGCTCGTGTGGCGGCCCAAGCCGGTCGTGCTCGCGCCGCGGCCACGTGGCCCGCACCAGGATCCGGCGAGATCACCGGCCGAGAACCTAACTCACTTCGTCCGCGAGTACACCGTAACGCCGTTCCTGCGCCGACTCCCAGAAGGCCAGCATGCAAGTGACGAGCAGCGGGCTGAGTACCGCCGCCTGCTCAGCCGGTTCGGCCGGGCAGGCGAACTGCCTGACGGATACACGCTGGTCCGTGAGCACGTCCGGAGCCGGGCGTGACCCGACATCGGCGGGTCAGGCGAACTGCCAGACCCGCGGGACACGCTGGCCAAGGCGGGATCGTGCAGCAGCTCCCTGCACGGCAAAAGCCTGCGACAAAAAGGGAGGGCGGGAGCAAATGACACGCAAGAAGAAGTCGACGTGCACGCACACCGACCTTGAGACGACGTACCGTGCCGTGACGGACGACAGCTACGACCCGCCGGACCCAGCTGCTCTCGACGCGGCGCTTACCCACCTTGCCGAGACCCTCAACGCACTGCCCGGCCCGCTCGACGAGGCTCTCGCCGAGGTCGCGCCGCGCGACATCTCGCTGCTACTGTCCCGTGCCCCGCTCGAACGGCGAAGACACGCACTCGGCCCGCTCGGCCTCCACCTGTCACCACGAGTAGTCAGCCAAGCGCTGTGCCAGGACGTGTTGCGGCGCCTGCAGCAGGTACACCTGCACGACGCCCAGCACGCTGCATTCGTACTCACCTACCCGGCACGGCTCCTTCTGCGCGCCGCGACGGTCGCCGCCTACGACGAGACCTCAACGCACGCCGATGCCGACATCGCACCGCTGCCAGAGTTCTCCGACGCGGTGCTGCGCCTGACCCTATGGTCGATGCTCAGCGCCAGCGTCGGAGACGCTCGGCTGCTGACTTGGGCCGGAAACCAGCCATGGTGGATCCCGCGAGGGCTGTCCGCGGAGCACGGGGTGGCAGTCCTCGCTGCGGCGCAGGCCGTGGTCGATGCGAGCCCGGGCTTCACTTTCACCATGTCGGAACCGGCCACAGAGCTCTGGGACGAAGGGGGCCACATAGCCGATGCCGGGACCGGGCCGCTGCCCGGTATCGAGACGGCTCACATCCCCGCAGGGGCTGACGCACCTAAGCAGTCCAAACCGGCACCTGACCAGGAGCATCCGCTGAACGCCGACACCACCCCGGTCCTGACGGCCGACGTCCTCACCGCCCTGCAGACAGACCGGGCCGCGCTCGACGACGCCCGACAAGCCGCAACAGCGGCGCTGCGCACAGCTCAGGCAGCCGTCGATGACGGAGCATCGGTCACCCCCGCAACCCTCGAACCGGTCGAGACCTACAACGCCCTGCTCATGCAGGTGGCAGAGCGGCTTACGGCTGTCGCCGGGCCGGTCCGGGCGCGCCTCGGCGACCTCGACGCCGCACTAGCGCAGGCCTCGGCGGCGCTGACTGCTTCTGCGCGGCTCGAGCGGCTGCAAAGGCTACGCCAGCTCGCCGGCCCACATGCGGACGATGTCGCCGCGCTGGTGGATCAGGTGCTCGGCACCTCCAAGGACACCACTGCTCTCCTTGAGGCGCTTAGCTCGCTGGCGGACCTACTCGACCTGCTTGCGGACGCTGGCGTTACGAAGACCGACCCGCGGCGGCTGCTCGAGCTGCAGACCCGGGTCATGGACGGGTTCCCCGGCGACCTCGCCACGGTGCCGATGGCGGCCATCGCCGGCCAGTTGCGCTGGGTCGGCACCGCCGACGCCGCCTCTCCGGATGCTTCGGCGGCATGCCCAGGCAGCGGCGTAATCACATCCGAAGGTTCGGCCGCCGCGGTGGGTGGTCCCGGTGAGGTGAAGCCGGCCGCGGTCGTGGACGGCTTCGGGACAGCAGCAGCCTCGCAGACGGAAGCTGCCGCACGGCCCGGCGCTGAGGAGCTGGCAGCGTCCTCCAGCACCGTGGAAACGGCAGAGCTCGCGTCGCCGGATCGCGCCGGGCAGGTCAGTGCGGATCCCGCCAGTCAGGCGGGCGCGCAAGCGGCCGCGACCGAGGCTCCCGGTAACACCACCACGACCGAGGAGCTGCAGCGTCCTGCAGCCGACACGGCAGACATCGACGCTGTCCTCGGCGACCTCATCATCACCCGCCGCTTCGCGCTCGCCGCCGACATCACCGACGCGTCCGGCGGCCCGGCCGCCCGTACGGCTGCGCTGCGCGTCGCTGCGCTCGCCGACGCATTGCGCGGTGAGACCGGGCCGTGCGCGGCACGGCTGCGAGATATGCTCCCGACACTCGACGCGAACAACGTCGCGGGCGATCCCGCAGTGCTGCTCCTGCTCACTCCGGCTCTCGTGCGCGCCGCGCTCGTCACAGGGGAGCCGACCACCGGAGCGCTGCTCACCGCGCTCGCCCCCCGGCTGGAGGCTAACCTCGGACTTGTCGCCGAGCAGATAGGCCGGCGTTCACTACAAGGCGTGCTCGTCGGGAATCCGCTGCGCAGTGTCCTCGCCGACGTCGCGGAACTCGAGACTGGCGTGCGGGTGGCCGCGGAGGCGGCGCGCCAGCGGCTGCGGCCCCGGACGCTGCGGTTCAAGCGCGCCACCGACATCGCACAACGCTGGCTGGCTCCCACGGGGCTTCTCGGCGCGCTGCTGGCCGCCGCAGCCAACGACGACCGCAGCCGGGTCGCCCCGGTCACCGCCGAGGTCTTGCGCCTGTCTGGTCACGGCGAGGTCAGCCGCGAGATCAGCAAGCTCGACGCGCAACTGCGAGGCCACGGCAGCAAGCCGGTCGAGGGCTCCGGGCGCCAGGACCTGCTCGCACTCGCCACCGACGCGCTCGCGGCCGTGTCGTGCTGGCTGGAAGCAGTCGCATCAATCGAAGCGTCGAACGCCGCGAACTCGACATGGGCAACCTCGGAGCTCACCGAGATGCGCACTGTCGTGCTCGCGCACGCCCCGGCTGTCCTCGCCGCCCTCGACGACCAGGCGAGCCGTGCCAGCGCGGTCAGCGGCGCGGCCACGATAGCGGCACGCGACTCGCTCGCGACCACATTCGCGCTGCTCGACGGCACTGCCGCTGTCACCTCAGTCGAGCCGCCAGCCGACCTCGTGCTGACCGTCGAGCTGCTCAAAGTTGCCGACGCCAAGGTCGATCCAGTCGCTGGCCATGTGACCGCGCCTGACGACACCACGCTAGTCGCTCTGCTCACCGCCGCCCGAACGGACTGGGCGTCCGCGTTCTTGGCGCAGATCGCTGCCGAGCAGTACCCCGCAGCCGACTACATGCTCACCGCAGAACCCGTTGGCGCGATGGTCATCGCCGAGCAGCTGCCCGCCGATGCCAAAGAACAACTGGCCACCGCCGAGCACCGCAGCCAGATTGAGCTGGCCGCCGTTCGCGAGCAGCAACTCGGTGAGCTTCGCCGCGCCCGCCTGCAGAACGAGATCTCCGAGGAGCAGGACGGAGAGCTCACAGGAGTGCTCGAACGCGGCAGACCCGCAAACCCGGCGGGATCTGGCCGCCGTCCGCGCCGAGCTCACGCGTGCCGGAGAACTCCTGCCCCGCTACCGCGACGAGGCGGGCCAGCGGCTTCGCGACCGCCTCGCCGTGCTCGTCACCTCCTCGCGTGTGCCAGTCGAGGAGCCACACATCCGTCGGCTCATCGACGAAGGGCTTCTGTCGACCGCCGAGGAGCTCATCTACTTCTGCGAGATCGGCGAGCCGGTGCCGGAGGCGCCCGCGCGTGCTGACTTCGGCAAGTTCTTTCCGGCGGTACCCGATGCCTTGCCGCACGGCCTGACTGCCGACGTCATCACCGCGGCCCGCAGCGGCCTGATCGCAGCCGACTGCGGGGTGCTCGACTATTCGGGTCTGTCCCGCGATGCCCGCGCCGTCGTCGGCGACGCGCTCGAGAAGTGGCAGCTCGTCGGCTCCACTCCAGCCGACCGCCGCACCCGGTTCGACGAGCACGCCGCGCTTTTGCCTGCGCTGCGCCTGGTCGGCTACGAGTTCGAGCCCGGCGCGAAAGTGAACCGTCTGGACCTGCACAAAGGCCGCGAACGGCGGTTCGTCGAAGTGACCGGCGTCAGCTGGAACGGCAGGGCGCTGGTACCCGCGTTCGCCAGCAAGCTGCGCGGCCGGCTCCGGATGCTGCTCGTGTGGGGCCAGCAATCGGAAGACCTGGTGATGAGCTGGGTCGACCAGGACACCTCAGGCGACGCAGTGCTCGTCGCATACTTCGGCACGATGTCCGCCGCTGCCCGCCGCCGCCTGGCTGCTCGCTCGGTCGCTACCGACGCCCCGGTCGCAGTCCTCGACGATGCCGCGCTCGCCTACCTGGCCGCACACGGCGAAAGGCAGCTCGACGCGACCATGACGGTCCTGCTGCCATTCTCCGCCGTACAGCCATACGTCCGGCACAAGCGTTCGCTGGTCGCGCCAGAAATGTTCTACGGCAGGGACTCCGAGCGCAAGGCAGTCCTCGCCCCGGAGGGAACCCAGGTGATCTACGGCGGCCGAGGACTAGGCAAGTCCGCGCTGTTGCGTGCCGCGAAGGCCGCGTTCGAGCGGGAGCCTGGCCGGGTCGCCATCCACATCGAGCTGACCACCGTAGACATCGGCCCGGGCGAGCAGGCCGCGGACGCAGTCTGGGACGTGCTGCTGCGGGAACTGGAGACCGCCGAAGTACTCAACAGGCAAAAGGCGGCCCGGCGCGGCAAGAGCACATACGAAGTTGTACGCGCGGGCGTCCTGGACTGGCTCACCGCCGACACCCGCCGACAGCTGCTCGTCCTGCTTGACGAGTCCGACGGGTTCTTCGAGTCCGACGCGCCGAAGTTCCTCGAAACGAACCGGCTCAAGGACCTCGGCCAGGCAGCCGGCGCGGAGGGCCGCGTGAAGGTCGTCTTCGCTGGCCTGCACTCGGTGCAGCGGTTCGCCAAGGTGAGCAACAACACCTTCAAGCACCTCGCGCAGCGCCCGACCGTGATCGGGCCGCTGCGCCCCCAGTTCGCCTACAATCTGATCGCGCGCCCAACCCAGACCCTCGGGTTCAGCTTCGAGGACCCCAACCTGGTCAACCGTATCCTCGGCTACTGCTCCTACCAGCCGTTCCTGCTGCAGATGTTCGGCCATCGCCTCATCGAGCACATGCACCGCAAACGCCGTTCCGGCCTCACCACTGATCAGCCGCCGTTCCTCATCACCCGCGCTGACGTGGAGACGGTTGAGGCTGACCCGGACCTCAAGGCCGACATCACATCCACCTTCCGCGACACGCTCAACCTTGACCCGCGCTACAACGTCATCGCCAACGTGCTCGCCTACCAGGCGCACGAACATGGCATGGATCTCCGCCTAACCGACGTAGCGCTTCGCGAGGAGTGCCTCGCCTACTGGCCGGCAGGATTCGCCGGCCTCGATGTCGAAGGATTCCGCGCCTACTTGCAGGAGATGGTCGGCCTGGGCGTGCTCGCCCCGAATAACGACGGGCGCGGCTGGCACCTGCGCTCGCCGAACGTGCTGCGCATGATCGGCTCGCGGGACGACGTCATCGCCGAGCTGGTCCATGCCGAATCCGAAGCGGTTCCGAGCGAGTTCATCGCACTGTCCACCCGTCGGCTGCTGCCCGATGGACACACCCGCTCGCCACTGACTGCCGCCCAGGTCGACGACCTGCTCGGCGACCACGCCAATCAGGTACGAGTCGTCCTCGGGTCGGCGGCGACGGGCGTAGAGGACGTCGCGACGACGCTGCGAGCGGTGTGCGCCGACCTCGGAGAGCGCTACGAACTAGTCGAGTCGCGCGGCCGCAAGCCCTTCGAGGATGCGCTGGTAGCCGGCACCCGGGCCGGCGGCGGCTCGTGCTATCAGACCTCGTGTCGATGGCAGCCAAGGACGACGCCTGCACCGAGGCACTCACCACGGCCCTGCGCGACCGACCGACCTCTCCCGGCGTGACGCGGTCGGTCGTGATCATCGCCGGCACCGGCCAGCTGCAATTCTGGCAATCAGCGCTCGGAGATGCAGAACAAGCGGGGCTCGGCGTGGTGACACTCCACCGCCACGACCGCCGGTCTCTGCGAGTATGGACACTAGACACCGGACGGTTCTCCGCCGACGATCGGCCGGCTCGCCTGCTCGACATCACCGGCGGGTGGCCACTCCTCGTCGAACGAGCCGCGGCGCTGGCAGCCAAGCATGAGTCAGAGGACGCCGCGCTCGCCGAACTCGAAGAGCACCTGCGCACCGCCGACGGAGCGGCCGGGCACCTCGACGCGGTCGGCCTCACCGCCGACGCTGGCATCGCTGCCGCGTACGACGCAATCACGCAGGTAATCGACGCGCCCGGTGCGACGCTCACCGACCTGATCGAGGCAGCCGAGGTCTACAGCGATCACCCGGACCCGAGGGCAGCCGTCGCCACACTCAAGGCGCTCGGGGTCTTCGACCTCGACGACGACGGGGCATACAGCATGGAGCCGCTGACCGCGCGATGCTGGCCGTATCGCCCCTTCATAGTTGACACCTGAGCGCCCCCAGTAGGATTCGAACCTACGCACCCTGCTTCGGAGGGGAGTCCTGCAGAACGCCCCAGCCAGCGGAAACGTGTGGTGTCGCCGGGACGTGGGGCGTCTTGGTACGCATAGTCGCTACAGGCGGCCCTTCAGCCGTGGCAGCGCTGACCGCCCTCAGCAACGAGGTCGGTTCACCATGCCGGTAGGTCTCGCAGGTGCGCGATCCGGCCGGCATGCATATGGGGCGGCCGCGGAAAGGTCCGCAGCCGGGTAAGTCCCGCGTCGGCGACAAGACCTGCGGAGACAGCCAGGGACTTCTTGAAATGCTCGCCCAGCTCGCTTTCCGTCCCGCGCGCGGGAAGGTCCGGCATCCTGGACAGGAGGTGTGATTCCTGGCTAACCAACCAGTCAGCCAGGACGATGATCGCGCACGCGAGCACGGCCGCTTGCGGAGTGCTGTCCGGCGGCGGCTCCGGCGAGCCGAGGATCTGCCGCACCGCCTCCAGCGTCGCCCGGCGCTGCCGTTCCCACGCGTCATCCCGGAAACCGCAGTCGGCCAGCCGGACCCGAGAAAGTCCGGCCTCCAGTCCCCGATGGAACGTGCCATGGTGACCCCCGAGCAGCTGCGGCACCGAGAACCCGGGTGAGTACCGGTCGCCGGCGGCGTATCCCAGCCCGGGCAGCGCCAACTGCAGCCACTTCTGGCCGACCAGGTCGTGCTCGAGCCGCTGGCCGCTGCCCGCCGGGTACCCGGACAAGCCGGCCGAGGAATCCAGCGCCTGGAACTCCGGGGTCAGCTTTCCGATATCGTGCAGCGCGGCCCACAACGCGACCAAGCTTCCGGCGTGCTCGACGGTGACGCCGAATCCATGGGCTATGAACTGCTTAAGGCCTTCGGGAACGTAGTCATCCCAGAGAAAGCGGGCCGCGGCGCCGGCGTCCAGCAGATGACACACCAGCGGGTAGCGATGCCCGCCAAGGCCACGGGACTTCCCCCACAGGCGCAGGTCAAGCTCCCCGATAGCCGGCTGGCCGGCCTGTTCTTCCACCCCGTCCTCACTCTTTGTGCCGCTCCGTACTTGCGGGCCGGACACGGCAGAATTCTCGCGTGGTCCGGACACGGCAGACGCTACTCCGGAGGTCTGACAAAACAGCCCGGCCAGCGGCAGCCGAAGCGCGTGAATTCCGTGCTGTCACGGTTACTCTTGCGGGTGCTGGGGTCCCGTATGGACCACCCCCGCATATACGGGAAAATGCATCGATGAGCTGCTCTACGCGGCATCAATGCCAGGCCACCCCCGCGTTTACGGGGAACGCAACAGGGCGAATGCACAGACCGGCGAAGAAGTCGGGCCACCCCCACGTCTACAGGGAACGCACGGTGTTGAGGCCGGTCGCCCTTCCATCATCGAACCACCCCCGCATGTACGAGGAGCACATAACCCCCGGCGGGAAGGGCAAGAACTACTTCGGACCACCCCCGCGTATACGGGGAGCACCACCTCAACGTTCCCGGCGCCGACATCTACTGGGGACCACCCCCGCGTATGCGGGGAGCACGCCGCTGGCGTAGATACCGCCGCCCGCGGTCTGGGGACCACCCCCGCGTATGCGAGGAGCACGCCGCCGAGCACGGGAAGTTGGTGTCGGCGTCGGACCACCCCGTGTATGCGGGGAGCGCAATACGGCGCCGAGTGCCCTGAACGTCTACACCGGACCACCCCCGCGTATGCGGGGAGCACCCCGGCACTGGGATGATGCTGGACGACTACGGCGGACCACCCCCGCGCATACGGGGAGCACTGCCCGGAGCCGGGTCCAACTGGTACGGGTTTCGGACCACCCCCGCGCATACGGGGAGCACGTGAGGACCAGGACGCGCAGCAGGATGCCCTGCGGACCACCCCCGCGCATACGGGGAGCACGGGAACGCGGTCAGGTCGATCTGCCGGCCGATCGGACCACCCCCGCGCATACGGGGAGCACGCTTCGCGGGCCTTCTGGATCATTTCCGCGTACGGACCACCCCCGCGCATACGCATACGGGGCGCACCGGGTGGAGGACCTGGACAACACGGGCCGGAACGGACCACCCCCCGCGCATACGGGAGCACGTCGAAGTTGCGTCGCTGGTGACCATCGCCGCCGGACCACCCCCCGCGCATACGGGGAGCACCTCATTACCACCGTGGCGGAGCTCTTCATCGGCGGACCACCCCCGCGCATACGGGGAGCACATGCCGATCCCGAACCCGAGCTTGTTATCCGACGGACCACCCCCGCGCATACGGGGAGCACGGCGGCGGGATCGGCGATCACGCGCATACAGACGGACCACCCCCGCGCATACGGGGAGCACGAGCGCGAGAACAGACAGCCGGCATACCAGACGGACCACCCCCGCGCATACGGGGAGCACCCGAGGAACGGGGCGATGGCCGGGACCAGGTGCGGACCACCCCCGCGCATACGGGGAGCACATGTACGACACCGGCGCCGCCGCGGGCAAAGGCGGACCACCCCCGCGCATACGGGGAGCACGGCGCCGTGATCAGCTGCGTCCCGAACGCATCCGGACCACCCCCGCGCATACGGGGAGCACACTTCGCGACCTGCTAGTTTCCGGACGTGACAGGGTTACGGCAGTGTCGAGTGGCCTAGCGGCTGCTCTCACTATCCTCCTCCATGAGACATGGAACCAAGTATGGCCTGGCTTGAGATCTCAGAGACTGGGCTGGCCTACCAACGGGTGTAATAGGCGTGACGGATGCGCTGGCTGCAGGGCAGTGACGACCTTCCATGCCGCGAGGGAAAGCCGAAGGGCAGGTGTCGGCATCGCAGATCAGGCCACATCCAAGCCTGCCCGCACAGTTTCCCAAGCTGATAGCTCGAGCAGTCGGCCAGAGCTGCGGAAGCACCTAAGGTGCACCGTCCGCCCCGTCGGTGGCTTGTTCGCCATCGACGACGGCGCGGGTAGCCGCAGCGACCGCGTCGGTCCACCAGGCCGGTAGCTTTGGCGGTAGTTCAGTCGGCGCCGCCTCTGCGCGGCAAACCGGGCGGTTGGAGCGCCCTGTCCATGCCGTGAAGGCCGGCGTGTCGGCGGGGTCGGCATGGTCGTAGCGGTACAGGCGCCGCAGCTGCGCGGCCCGGGCGGCGAGCGGGACCTGGCGCTCGCGGTCGGCGAGGTATGCGCGGTGCCGGGCGGCGGCCTCGTCGCGGGCTTGGGTAGGGGAGAGCAGCGGGGTGCCATTGGCGTGGAGCCAGTGCGATAGCCGCCAGCGCAGCCACCCGGCGGGGTGGCGGACGTGCGCGACACGGGTGCGGTGCTGCCGCCCGTTAGGCAGGTGGTCGATCGCCCACACGACGTCGCTGGCGGACCAGGCGGCGAACGGCGCGGTGATGTGTGCCCACCACCCACCGGTGAGGCTCCCGAGGGTGCCGCGGCACAGGATGGGCGGCCGCGGCGCCCCTGTCTTGCCGGCTGTGCTCCCGGTCTTGTGGCGCGCCTCGCGCGCGGGGAGCTTATCCAAGTCCCTACGGGACTTAGATAGGGGGCGACTTAGCGGGCACGCTGCCGTGCGGGACGGCGCGGGTCGCCTTTCGCGAGGCACGCACAGGACGTAGGCCTGGCGGATGTTGCCGTCGGCGTGGCAGGCGAGGACGGCCGGGCGCAGGTCGGGAGTGGAGCCGGGGCGGACGATCGCGATGTAGCCGCGCGCCTCCCACCAGCGGCGGCAGGCCTTGTAAGTCGACGGGCTGATGCCCGCGAGCTCGCATACCCGGGCGCGGGTCGGCTCGGTGGTGCCGCGCGGCGGCCTGCCTGCCCCGCCCCAGGATGCGTGGTAGACGTGGATTCTCCACCAGTCGCGCAGGTGCTCGCGGAAGTCGGCCCGCACGTCGGCCAGGTCCGGGCAGGCCAGGCCGCGCCGCAGCGCCTCCCGCTGCGACCCGGTCCGCCGGGACCCGGGCGGCACCGCACGCGCGACCTCAGCACGCGACAGCCCGCGGCGGCCGTCGGCGCTCAGGCCCTGCAGGATCTTCCCTCCGGTCATCGCATGAGCCCCTCGATGGCGGCACGCAGATCCGGCGTCCACACGGACCCGTGCGGCTCCGCCGGGGCGGCCTCGTCCTGGGGGTCGGCGCCGGTGCCGTGGTGGTAGCCGGGAGCGCGGGCAGCGTCACGGCGGGCCTTGTGGGTCTTGCAGTCCCAGCGGCATTCGTAGACGGGCTTTCCGGCTGTACGGTCGAACGTGACGTCGCAGCCGGCCGGGGCTGGCGCTCCGGTGCAGCCGCAGTCGGGGCAGGAGAGGGTCCCGCGCGCCGCGGTGGTCTGGCGGGCCTCATCGAGGCGGGCTTGTTCCCAGGTGGTCGGCTGGTAGCCGGCGGCGTCGGCGAGGCGGGCGAGGTAGGCGGCGTGCCGGTCGCCCCAGGGGTGGTGGCGGGCGCGGGCGTGCAGCTCGTCGGCGGCCAGCGCGTAGGCGTAGGCGTATCGGGTCAGGCCTGCGTGGTCGCCGGCGGCGGCGAGCTGGCCGCGCCAGGCGTAGTGGTCGGCGCCGGGCGGGGCGATCCCGGCGTCGCGCAGCCATTTGCATGCCAGCCGCAGCGTTTCGCTGTACCCGGTGCCGTCCAGCAGCGAGGCGGCGAGGATCCGCGCGAGCATGTCCGGGGTGGGCAGCGGCCCGGCGGCGATCGTTACGCAGGCGGTGTCGCGGGCCTTGGCGGCCTTGCGGATCTCGCGTTCGTCTTCGAGTTCCCGGGTCCGTGCGCTGTCGGCCGGGGCGGTGGCGGGGTGGCTGGCCGGGTTGGTGCACGTGTAGTCCGGGCGGCCGTTGTAGTCGATCGAGGCGGCCAGGCAGCCCGCTTTCTCGTGGATCCCGGTGTCGCGGTCCGGGATGTACGGCCAGCCCATCTTGAGGCGCCGCTCGGCGGTGATGATCTCGATGCCGCGGGCTTCGAGGCCGGCGCGGGTGTTCCTGGCCGCCTGGCCGCGGGCGGCGTCCCGGCGGGCCGCGGCGACGGCGCTATCGGCGGGGTAGCCGGTCTCGATGTCCGCGACTGCCTTGGCGATGACCTCGGCGGCGATGTCGGCGTCGGCGTCGCTGGCGGCCTTGTGCAGCTCGAGCGCCTGGCTGGCGGACAGCTGCCCGGCGGCGATGGCGTCGCGCGCGAGTTCGGGAAGCTGCAGCAGGGCCAGCCGCTTGGACACGTGGGCCTGGGAACAGCCGATCTCGGCGGCGATCTTCCGCTGGGACCAGCCGCGCCGGGCGAGCTCGGCCATCGCGGCGGCCTCGGCCAGCGGGGTCAGGCCCTCGCGGTGCAGGTTCTCGCCGATCATCGCGGCGATCGCGTCCGCGCCGGCCAGGTCGTCGCGGACCACGACCGGCACCTCGGCGAGGCCTGCGGCGCGGGCCGCGGCCGCGCGCCGGTGGCCCATTACGATCACGTGCGTGAACTCGCCGGCGGGCCGCTCGGTGTCCCCGTCGGCGTCGGCGGCCGCCGTGTAGGCGGCGGCGGTGATCACCACGAGCGGCTCGAACACGCCGTGCGCGCGGATCGACTGGGTGATCTCGGTCAGGTCGCCCAGGTCCTCGCGCGGGTTGCGCGGGTGGGCGGTCAGCCAGGCCAGCGGCAGTATCGCGGCGGTCCCGGTGATTCCGCCGGAATCAGTTGCCGGCGCGGTCATCGGCGCCTCCCTGGCGGGGAGGAGAGCGCGGCCAGCGGTGACCGGCGCCCAGCTGGCGTGCGGCGCACCGCATCCCAGTCGATGTCCGGCCTGCCCGCGAGGTCGTCGAGGTCGCCGGTGCGGTACAGGGGCACGGTGGGCCGGTTCCGCCGGCCGTACGGGCCGTACCCGTACCGGGCCGGCCGCAGCAGCCCCGCGCGGATCAGGTGGTCCAGGTCGCTGCGGCGGATCCGCAGGTAGGCGGCGGACTGGTCCGCCGTGCGCACCTGACCTGCCCACGTCGCACCGGCGGCCGCGGCGACGTCGGCGAACGTTTCCAGCGCCCGGCCGTCATACAGCGCGTGGTTCTTGTAGTGCCCGGCCACCGGAATAAGGCCGCGGCGCGCCAGCTCTTCCACGCCGTCCGCGGTCACCATGGCGCCGAGCCGCGCCGACAGCACCTCGGCGGCACGGACCGCCCCCAGATCGGGGACGCCGCCGGCCGCGGCGCGGATCTCGCCGACGCGGGCGGCCGCCTCGGCAGCGATGGCGGCGCTCCACCGGCCGCGCCGGGCATCCGGCGCGGGGATGAGCCCGGCAGCGCGGGCGCGGTCGAGCTGCCACTGGTGCAGGCCGAGGAACTCGGCGAGCTGGACCGGGCCGTAGTCTTTGAGCTCGGACAGCCTGACCAGCCGCGCAAGGTCCGCCATAGCGCCCGGCCCCTTGGAGGCGGTCACGGCCGGCCGTCCCAGGCGTCCTCTCGGGGCGGGAGCATCTCGTACCGCAGGGTGACCGGTTCGCCCGGCCCGACGCCCCCGGGGCGGCTGTGGAGCGCCACGGTGACCAGGAACGGGCCCATGCATGCCCGGCAGACCCGGGCCGGCCTCTTGCCCGGCTGGTTCCACTCGGCGCCGAGCACGTGGAAATCAGCGTCCCGCTCGCGGCACATGACGCAGTCCTTGCGGTAGTGCGGGTAGGGCAGCGTGGTCATGGCTGGCTCCCACGGGAGTCCGGGATGATGCCGGCCCTGATTCCGCTGGAATCACCGGGCCAGCGGTCGGCGAGCGCGGCCAGGACGGACTCGCAGAGACAGGTGCGGGCGTGCGCGGCGATCGCCGTAGCAGAGTCCGCGGCCATGGCGCGATCCGCGAGGGCCGCGCTGAGCGCGTTCCCGGCGTCGTTGCGGAGCCCGGCGGCCTGGTGCCCGCTGGCGGCGGCCAGGGCGCGGCGGATCAGCGACCGTTCGTAGGCCGCAGCCCGTCCTTTGGCGACACCGCAGGTCAGGGCGTCAGGGCGGGTGCAGCTGGTGGTGTTCACGGGCGCCTTTCCGTTGCTCGGAGTGGTGTCACATCAGACATCCCGGTCCGGCGGCCGCACCGGGACGGTAGGTTGCGGGGATCCTCTCCGGTGATCCACCGGCCCTCGTGCGGCATGCGGCTGCCGGAGCGGATCAGGGCGTAGACGGACTCGTAGGTCTCGCCGAGCATGGCGGGGACGGCCTGGAGGCGGCCGATGGCGTGCCGCAGTCGGCGGTCCAGCTCGGCCAGCACGGCGAGCGCCTGTTCGCACAGCTGGATCCGGGCGTGCGCCTCGGCGGCCCGGCCGGTCGCGCCGTCGTCATCCGAGGCCTTGGCGGCGTCCAGGCCGGCAAGGGCGGCGTCCAGTGCGGCGGTGACCGTCTCTGCGAGCGCGCTGGCCGCCGTGAAGAGGTCGCGGGCGTCGTCTTCGGCGTCGGCGACGCCGGTCAGGAATGCGGTGTCGTCGGCGTGGGCGGGGCCGGTGGCCCGGTAGACGGTGACACGGTTGGCGCCGAGGACGAGGGCCGCTCCGGTCAGGGGGGCGTAGGCGGCGGGGTCCAGTCCTGCGGTGCGGGCGCCGCCGAGGATGACCGCGGCGATGCCGTCGCCGAGGTCGGCCGCCGCGTCGGCGAGCTCGCGGGCCCGGGCGAGAAGCGACGCCTCGTAGGCGGGGGTTGTCATGGCTTGCGGGGTCCTTTCAGCGACGGAGGGTGGCGACGGGCGCGAGGCGGGGAATCGTCCCGGAAACGTCCCAGCTGTCTTGCTGGGCTGCGGCGGGGACGTTTCCGGGACGTTCCCCGGGACGATCGAGGGGACGTTTTGCGGTCACTGACTGTCACCGCCTGCGGCGGCAGGGCCGGGCTCGCCGCTGATCGCGGCGGTGATGTCCCGGGCGGTCACGAGCACGTCGAAGGCCCCGGTGCCGTTGTCCGGGCCGATGATCCGCAGCGCCTGCAGGGCGCCGATCAGGCCGGCGGCCTCGTGCGGGGCGCAGCGGAGCTTGCGCTGCAGGAACTGCGCGGACGCGAACCCGGACTCGGTCACCAGCCGGATTGCGCCGCCGAGCATCCGGTTCACCGCGTCCTCGGTGGTCTCCGGCCCGGCGGCGGGCTGCTGTCCGGTCTGGCCGGCTGAGGCCGCCGGGAGCGCGGCCATGGTGGCGGGAGGCACGTCACGGGCGGCGTCGTCTTCGTCGCCGGCAGGGACTACGGTCAGGCCGGGCCGGGCTGCGGTGCCGTCGGGCGGGGGCGAGCTGGCGAGGCGGAACCGGGCGGCGCGGCCGGAGCCGTCCAGGCGGGCGATGCCGGCGACGCGCAGCGCCTGCAGGTAGCGGTGGGCGAGGGACTTCGACCCGGTGCCGGTTGCCTCGCGGATTGCGTCGCCGGCGTCCTTGGCGCTGGTGCCGTCCGGGGCGGCCAGCAGTCGCATCAGGACCGACATCGCGGCGGCGGGGACGTCGACGTTCCCGTAGTTGGCCGCGAGGGCCTGGCGCTGCCGCTCGGCGACTGCGGCGGCCCACTGGATGTCGGGCACCTCGGGAATGGCGGCAAGAGCCTGATCGCTCCCGGTCAGGGAGTCCAGGGCTGCGCCGATCTTCGCGCGGGTCTGCGCGGTGCCCGGGACAGCCTGCCCGGTCGCGCTGAGCTGGACGTCGGACCGCGCGCCGGACGGCGGCCCGGCCGAGCCCGCCGTGTCGGCGGGCAGGCTGGCGGTGTCGTCGTGGCCGTCGGCCAGGCTTGTGGTGGCCTCCCAGAGCGGCTGCAGGGCGCGCAGCGCGTGCTCGAGGCGGCGGTGCGGGCAGCGGGCGGCGGCGCGGGCGGCGATGAGCCGCTGGATCCCGGCGGACGACTCGCCCCAGTAGAAGGTGCGGCCCTTGCCGAACTCGCCCGACGGGGGCAGGTCGGTGACGCCGAACACGCCGGGGTTGCCCTCGCCGTACTCGGACATGGAGGGCAGCCCGGCGTCGGCGCCGGCGACGTGGCCGCGCTCGCGGGAATCGCGGGCGAACTTGCCCCAGATCGCGATGTCGACCTGGGACTGGACGTCACCGCCGCCGGTCCACTGCGCGGTGCCGCGCTGCCCGGCCATGATGAGCGCGACGCCCTCGGACCGGCATTTGGAGGCGATGAGCTGCAGCAGCTGCCTGGCCTCGGGGATGCCGGCGAGCCTGTCGATCTCGTCGATCTTCAGTGCATACAGCGGCTCGCCGGGGGTGGGCTCGTGGACGCGGGTGGCCCGGCCGCCGCGCGGCCGCTCGGTGATCAGCTTGTCGGTGAACTCCAGGATCATCAGCGCCTTGGTCACGGCGCCGTCCAGGGCGCTGGCGGCCGACAGCGGCTCCCACCACCGGTCTTCCAGCGCCTTGGACAGGTTGACCTGCAGCAGGACCGCGTCGTCGCAGGCGGTGATCCGCTCGGTGAGATTGTCCAGCAAGACGGTCTTGCCGCCGCCCTTCTTCGCGATGACGCTGATGACCTTCGCGCCATCGCGGGAGTCCCACAGCCTCACCTGCAGCGGCCGGCCGGTGTCGGGGTCGATGCCGATCGTCAGCGGGTCGCGGATGCTGGCCCGTTCGGGCACGTGCCCGGCGAACGGCGCGGCGGGGTTGAGCTGGCCGGACGCGGCCGGGTGCATGACCGGCTTGCGCCACGGGTCGATGCGGCGGACCTCGATCCACAGGCGGCCCGCGACGCTGTCGGGATAGACGTCGACGCGGCCCTTGGGGAGCATCTCGAGCTCGGCGATGTGCTCGGCGAGGTCCTTGCCTGCCAAGCCGCTGGCCCGCTTGCCGGTGCCTCGGGTGTCGACCAGGCGCCGGTCGCCGAGGTAGGTCTCCTCGTAGGCCAGCAGGTGCGAGCCGCGCAGCCCGATCAGGGCGGCGAGCTGGTGCCATTCGGTCTTGCGGGCGGTGTCCAGGGCGGCGGCCAGCTCGGCGGCCTGCTTGCGGGCGCGGGCGCCCTTGGCAGCGGGGTGCATCCGCAGCCAGCACCAGCCGCAGCCGGCCGCGGCCAGGTAGCCCAGCGTCAGCCAGGGCGGCCAGCCGGCCAGCGGTCCGGCGGCGTCGCCGAACGCCAGCCAGCCGCCCACGCCGGCCGTGAGCAGCGCGGCCTCGGCTGGGCTGAACCGCTCCGCCTCGCCGTCATCGGCCTGGCCGCGGGCGGCGAGGCCGTAGGCCAGGCCGGCGCTGGCGACCGCGACCGCGCCGGGGTAGACGGCGGGCACGGCGGCCAGGTGGAGGATCTCGGCGGCCGTCCACGCAGCGGGGATGGCGGGCAGCGGGGCACGCTCGGCAGGCGCGTAGGCGACCCAGCGGGCGAACCTGGACAGCGCCGAGTCCGGCTGCATGGCGACCAGGGCGTCGTCATGGTCGGTCTCGGCGTTCTCCGGGTGCGGCGGGCGCACGCACGTGCTGCGGCGGGTGCCGTCGTCGGGGACGGTCATCAGCGGTTTCCTCTCGCGGGCGGGGCCAGGTGTCCGGGGCCGGGCTGGGGAAGCGCCCGGCCCCGGGCGCCTGGCTGGCGGTGGGGAACGTGCTGGTCAGTCGCCTTCGCCGGTCATCCACCGGCCGTTGTAGGGCAGCACGCCGCCGTTGGCGGCGAACTGGCGGACCTCGGCGTAGTGGTCGGCGAACCGCTGCCGGGCCGCGGCCATGGCCTCGGCGGCGCTGGCGGCCGCGTCGGCGTAGTCGTGCAGCGCCTGCATAGCGACCGGGTCTAGACCGACGGTGTTGACCGCGGTCTCGTAGGCGTCGGCGACCCCTTCGGCGTACAGGGACATGCCGCCGGCTTCCCCGGCCATCCAAGTGAGCAGGTGGTGGTCGTCTTCGGGCTCGAACTCGGCCGTGGCGGTGATCAGCGTCTTCCACATCGGGCCGGGGTCCGGGGCGGCGGCCGTGCGGGCCGTGCGGCGGGCCCGAGCGGCGGGCTGCCCGGCGGCAGCCGGGCTGCTGTAGTAGCTCGGCCAGTAGTTGACGGGCTGGTCGGCTGTGCCAGTGGTCATTTCGGTACCTCCGTGCTGGTGGTTATCGGTGGTGTCCGCTGACGGCGCGGCGCCGTCGGCGGGGTCGGTGGCTGCGGGGACGAGGCCGGGGTCGGTGACCTTCAGCGGGGTCACCCGCACCTCGATGCCGGGGTCGGTCGCGGCCGCCGCCAGGCGCCGCCGCAGGTCTTCAGGGGTCCACACGGCGGCGGTCCCGGTCTGGGAGCCGGACGGGCCGTCGTAGTACGGCCGCCCGTCCTTGCGGCGGACGTGCAGTATCCACGGGCCCGTTCCGTAATCGCGGGCGGGGGCCGCGCTGCCCCACTGCCCGTCGGCGTCGGCAGGCGGTGCGCTGGGTTCTTCGCCGGCGTCGGCAGCCGTCGCGTCGTCGGCATTGGCGGGCAGCTTTTCTGGTGCTGCGCCTCGCCAGTAGGCGGAGGCGGCGGGAGTCCCGAGGGCGGGCAAGGCGGGCTGCGGGCCGGTGCCGGCCGCCGGATGGCGGCCGCGCAGCCACCGGGACGGGTGCAGCGCCGCCGCCAGGCTGACCGGCTGGCGGGCCGGGGCCTGCGGCGCGGCCTGGCGGGCGGCCCACCGGCCGTCGGCCCACTTGCTCGCAGCGGTCAGGCCGCGGCCGCTGTGGCGGCGGGCGGTCCGCCAGCCGTGGCGGGCGGCGCGACTGGTCTGGCGGGCCGTGTACCGGCTGATGGCGCGGCGGTGACGGCGGAGCAGCTCGGCGGCCAGGATCGTGAGGCCGACGATGATCAGCCACACGAGGAAACCGCCGAGGATCCAGCCGAAGAAGGCGGGCATGCCGCCGATCTTCAGCCGGACCCCTTCGGTCATCGCGAGGATGGCCAGCGCGGTGCCGAGCATGATCCCGGTCCAGGTCACGGCGCGGGGAAGCCGGTCTTCAGGGGCAGGCGGCTGCCTGGCGGGTGCGGGTGCGGTCATCGCGGGTCACCAGGCCCGTGCCCGGCCGCGCGGCGCCCGCTGGTACGGGTCGGCTGCGGCGAGCATCTGCCGCTGTGCCCGGTCCCGGCGGTGCCGCGCGGCGGCGGCCAGGATCGTGTAGGCGAGCACGGCCACAATCGCCGTGATCACGGTGAACGCGGCAGCGAGGCTGGTGCTGGCGCCCGCGGCGCGCGCGCCGTGCCGGGCAGCTGCGGCCAGGGCCGCGTGATGCTGCCCGTCGACGTAGGCGGTGACGCCGAACGCGACCGCGGCGCCGATGACCAGTGCTTCGGCCAGCCGTGCCAGGCGGCGGCGGACCGGGCCGGCCAGCACCGGGACGATGATCAGGGCCGCGGCGATGCCGAGGACGGCGGCGTACGTGGCGAACGGGACGTGAATGTGGGGCATGAGGTGTTCCTTCCTGGTTCGGGCCGGGGCGGGCTAGTACCAGCCCGCGGAGGTTTCGTGGTTCCACGCGGCGCACGGCGTGCCGTAGCGGCCGCTGATGTAAGCAAGGCCCCAGGCGATCTGCTGGGCGGCGTTGCCGTAGGAGTAGCTGGCTGACCAGCCGTTGATGTCCTGCGCAATGCCGCGCGCGTCGGATACGGGGTTGGCGGCGGTCGATGACCAGCCGGACTCGCGGGTCCACAGCGCGTCCAGGCACGACCACTGCGCGCCGGTCCCCCAGCCGTCGCCGGCTGCCATGTGCTGCCCGAGCGCGACGTTCGCCGATGTGCTCGCGCTGGTCTGTGCGGCGCCGCCCGCTCCCGCCGCCCCAGTGGCGGCGGGAGCGTTGCTGTGGGTGGCGATGGCTGCAAGGACCGCGCCGGCGAGCATGGCCGATGCCGCGAACCGGGCATCCCTCCGGCGCCGGTAGCGGTGGTAGCGGGCCATCAGGCTGCCTCCGCCCGCAGCTGCGGGGCGGTGAACCCGACCACCGGCGCGTCGCCGGGCGGCGAGCCGGGCTGCCCGTACACGGAGATCCGGATGGGGTAGCCGGTGGCGTAGGCCTCGATCATCAGGCGCCGGGCCGGGTCGATCACTATCCCGACATGGCCGGGCGCTGTGGGGGTGCCGTCACCGCCGGCGAAGAACACCAGGTCCCCCGCCGTCGGCGTGGTGACCTGCGGGCCCCAGGCCCACTGCTGTTGGGAGGTGCGCGGGATGCCGGCCACCCCGGCTGCCAGGTAAGCCGCCTGCACCAGCCCGGAGCAGTCGTAGGCGTCCGGGCCGGTGCCGCCCCACAGGTACGGCTTGCCGAGCTGGCCGCGGCTGAAGGCGATCGCTTCCGCGGCGGCCCGGGCCGGCGTCCCGCTGCCGGCCACGGCTGCGGCCCCGTCCACGGCGGTGCCGCGGGCACTGGCGTGGGCAGCTGCGGCCAGGACCACGCCAGCGGCTACCGCGGCGGCGGCCTGCCGGCCGGTCAGGCCCCGCCGGTACCGGCGGGCGCGTCCGTAGCGTCTACGGTGGACGTACAAAGCCAGGCCTCCTTTCAGGCGGTCCGGTTTTCAGGGCCGCCGGCCCGGTGGTTCTTCTTGGCGGTTGAGCACCGGGCCGGCGGCGGCATGAGCTGGGGTCGGGCCGTACGGGCGCAGCCCGTACGACGGGCGGTCAGGATGCGTCGGCGAGCGTCAGCTCGTCCGTACGGTCCGCGTCCTCGCCCGTACGGGCGGCCGCGGTGGTGTCGTCCTCGCCGGTGAGGACGAGCTCGCGGGCGGCGCGGAAGACCTTCTCGCACCACGACCGCTTGTTTCCGGTCAGCGCCATCAGCGCCGGGTAATCCGGCCGCCAGGTCGTGCCGGCGTCGACTGCCTCGCGGATCTGCTCGGCGACCATGGCGACGACGTCGCTGCGGCTGGCTCCGGCCAGCGGCGGCTTCGGCCCGGCCTCGCTGCCGTCCGGGCTGCCCGCGGGGTCCGGGGGCTGTACGGGCTCTGCCCGTACGACCGCGGGAGCCGCCGCCGGAACGGGGCCGTCTTGTACGGAGCTGTCCCGTACGGGCGGTTCGCCGGTCAGGTCGGCCAGCTCGTCATCCAGCCCGGCAAGGTCGTCGTCGGGGGGTCCGGGGTCGCGTAGCGGGGCGGGCACAGGGACCAGCCGGGTCCGGCCCCAGCGGCGTGCCAGCCGCGCGGTTCCCGGCTGGTAGATCAGGCTGGCGCTGCCGTCCTCGCCCAGGACGGCCAGCGCGCCCCGGACCGAGGCCCGGCGGGCGGCCAGCTCCCGGCGGCCCGCCGCCCGGCCCAGGCGGCGGGCGTCCCGCTCGGCACGTGACCGGCGCGGCCCGGCGGTGACCAGCTGGTGCGCGGTTACCCCGGCGACGCTGACCAGCGCCATCGAGATCGCGACGGCCAGGCCGTGGTGCGGCGTCGCCGGCGACATGCCGTGCAGGAAGTTCAGCGCGGCGCCGTAGGCGGCGAAGATCACGATGCCCAGCTGCAGGTGCCACACCGGCCGGTCCTCGCCCAGCCGCTCGTTACGGCGGCGGCGGATCGTGACCGCCGCGTCGAACGCCCACATCGCCCCCTCGCTGAATGCGGGCATGATCACGCCGGGCAGCCCCCACACCGACTGGCCGTATGTGGCCATCGCCGACCAGGCCAGCGCCCCGGGAATGCCGATTACCGGGACGAACAGCAGGTCCACTAGGTGGTCCCGCAGCCACGCCATCCGGGCCTCGTTCGCCCGGGCGCGTCCGGCCCGGGCTCTCGCCCGGCGGGCGTCCCGGTCAACGCGGGCCTGGCGGCGGTCCTCGGCCCATGCCCGGTCATCGGCCCGGCGCTGTTCGGCCCGGGCCGCCTCGCGCTGAAGCTCGAGTTCCGCGCGCAGCCGCGCGTCCTGGCGGGCTTCCTCGCGCCGTGACAGCGGCCTCGCCGACGGTCCGGCGGCCGTGCCGGGGACGTCCGTCTCATACGTCTGGGTCACGGCTCAACCTCGTATTCGTCGTGCGGCCACAGCTCGGCGGCCAGGGCCGCCAGGTCTTCTTCCTGCCGCCGGGACAGGACGCGGGTAAACGACTCAGGGTGATTGCGGGGCATGCCGTGGACGGCGCGGGCCTCCGCCTCGCCGGCGGGTCGGCGGCGGCGCCCCGGCAGGACCCGGCAGCGCCGCACCGCGCGCATCAGCAAACGCGTCACCAGGCATCACCGCCCGCTCCTGGCAGGGCGAACAAGGCTCCGGGCTCCGGCCCGCCCGCCTCGCCGCCGGTCGGCTCGGCACCCCATGCGAACCGGCACCAGGTCAGCCCGCGGCCGTCGAACCCGCACGAGTCAGCCAGCCGGGCCACCAGCCACAGGCCGCGCCCTGATTCGGCACCGGCAGGCGGCCCGGTCCGCGGCACCCGCGGGACCCGGCCGGCCACCGGGCCGGCGTCACGGACTTCCAGCCGCACCCATTGCGGCGCCGCGGTCACCAGCCGGACCCGGACCACCCCGGCCGGCCCGGCCGACAGCGAATGCGTGACCGAGTTGGCGACCAGCTCGCTCACGCAGAAGACCACCAGCTCGGTGGCCGGGCAGCCCGCGAACGCCAGGACTCCGCTGACGAACTGGCGGGATGCCGCCGCCGAGGCGGGAACCCCGGGGAAAGATCTGCACAACGTAGTCATGACGCCACCGCCGCGGCGACGCGGCGTGCACGGATCATCGCCTGGCGCTCGCGCGGCGTGGTGCCGCCCCAGACGCCGAACGACCGGTACCGGCCGGGCCGGTCCTCAAAACGCAGCGCCAGTTCCAGGCACTCGCCGGTGACGGTGCAGCCGTCGCACAGGCGGCGGGCGTATTCCGCTTCCCTGCTCGGCGTCCACCCGCCGCGTGGAGGCTCGGGGAAGGCCCGGTCATCGCCGGCGTCCGAGCACTTCCCGGCCAGCCCGGCGCGGTGGGACAGGACCGATGTGGACATGGCCCGGACAGCCGGACCCGGCGGGCGCGCGGGCAGCAGTGCTGCGCTGACCGGCCCGCGATCGCTACAGTTGGGTGTCATCGGGGTTGTTTCCTCTCTGGTTGTCCTCCGGAGTTGCGCGGCCTTCACACGGCCCTGGCGTCCTACCGCCAGGGCCGCGGCCGTCCTGGGCGCCGGGCTGGGGCCCGTCCCGGCCGTCCTCGAGGTGGAGCCCGCTGTCCATGCGGGCGATCCACACGTCTTCCAGCCCGGTCATGCACCGGGCGTACACGCGCATCAGCACGTCGACGCTGTTGCCGGCCCACTCGGCGACCTGGGTCGGCGGAACCCCGGAGTTCAGCCGCCAAGTGATGCCCGAATGCCGCAGGTCATACGGGCGGGCCAGCAGCGGCGTGGCGACCTGTTCCGGCGTCAGCGACAGCTCCCGGGCCTTCTTCCACGCCCGGGAGATGGTGGACTTGGGCAGCCAGGCGGCCGGACTCGCTGCGGAACAGCCGCCCGTCCGGCCCGGCGCCGAACCGGGCGATGTGCTTGCGCAAGATCGCGGCCAGCTCGGGCGGGACCGGGACCCGCCGGGACGCGCGCCGGGCCTGGCGGCCGTTATCGGGCCTTCCGCGGTTGCGGCCCTTCAGCCCGCGGTCCTCATGCACCTGCCCGTCGTCGGTGAAGGCGCGGCCCGCCTCCGGGCTGGAGTCGGCGAACACCAGGTACCCCCAGCCGTCCTGCGGCAGGTGGCAGCCCGCCAGGGTCAGCGCCGACACCTCCGACGGACGCATCATCGCGTAGTACATGCAGGCGTAGAACCCGGCCAGCCGCGGCCCCTGCCGGCTCCCGACGTAGCTGCACGCGGTCAGCATGTCGGCGATCAGCGTGGGTGACCCGACGCTGCGCGGGTCCACCGTGACATCGGGCCGCGGCGGCGCCGACCAGCCCTCAGGCATGTTCGCCTTGCTGACCGGGTTGGTCCTCAGCCGCTTCTTGCGCACCGCGTAGCCGAGCATCCGATGCAGCACCCGGCGGCGGCGCGAGAAGTACTCTGCTGACGCCGCCCGCCCGTCCAAGTTCACCGCCAGGGCGTCGAGCACGTCGCGCACGACGGCGTCGTCTTCGAGCGCGCTGATCGGGCGCGACGCCTTCTCCAGCCAGGCGACTGCCCGGGCCTCCGCCTGGTCCAAGGCGCCGCCGTGCCCGCCCTGGTTGAGGTTCTTGTACAGCGCCCGGCGCAGCACGGCCGGGTCCGGCGTGCCGAGCGCACCCCTCGTTACCACGGGGACTACCCGCGTGAGGGTTTCCAGGATCAACGCCCGGTTCTTGGCCGACGCGCCCGTCCAGGCCCATGCTGTGAACTCCCTCGCGTGCACTAGGAAGGTGACGTCGAGCTGTTTGCGCAGCAGCGACCGCGGGAGTCCGGTCTCCGTGTCGAACGGCACGCCCTTCCTGGCCAGCATGACCAGCTCGGAACGGAACCCGTCAGCCAGCGCCTTGGTGGCGAACGACTCGCTGAACGGTTTCCCGGCCACCACCCAGCGGACGCGAGAACTGCGCGGGCGGACCTCCACGGCCCAGACCCGGACATCGAAGCTGTCGCCCATGTCAGGCGCCCCCACTCGTGGCCCACGCGTCCAGCCAGCTCCGCTTGGACCGCAGCGGGCCGTGCCCGCCGAGCCGCTCGCACCGCGGGCCTGTCCCCAGGGCCCGCCACCGGTCGAACGTGCGGCGGGACACCTTCAGCTCGAACGCAGATCTCCTCGACCGTCAGCCACTCATCCGGGGGCGGGACCAGGCGGCGCGACCGCGCACCCGTCGGCACCGCGGCCGCGGCCGTGGCGGCCATAAGGACCGCTCCAGGACCGCGAGGACTGGGCCGACCACGGTGTTCATCGCGGCCACCAGCGCCATCACGGCCTCGCGGGCAGCGTCTTCTACATCGTCATCGGGGCCGGACGGCGCGGCGGGCAGCCCGCTGAGCGGCAGCGGGAAGACCATTCGGGCAGTGGTCATCAGGTAGCGGCCGGACGCGATCTCGTTCTCGCCCGGCTCGCGGTACCACTCGTCGAAGTGCTCGCCGCCGCCGTACGCCTGTTCAACCGGCCAGTCCCGCCACCACTGCCTGTGCTGCCAGTTCCGGGAACGAGCCAGCGGGTGTGGCCATGGCGCCACCAGTTCGGCGACGCCGGTCAGCGTGCCGTCCCACGCGCAGTACTCCACCCGCCCCGACAGCAGCCGCGGGTGACGGCGCACGTAGCCCGGTGACATCACCGGGCTGCTGGCCGTCTCCCACGCTGCGGCCGCGAACCGGACCCGGCGGATCTCGGCGTCGTCCCACGTGCCATCCCAGCACTCGGCCATCAGCTCAGACCTGGCAGCGCTGCGGACGTAGTGGCCGTACCGGCTCATCCCGTCGCTGGCATGCTCCCGGTCGTACTCGTCATCGGTCCAGAACGCCTCGCCGCACCCTGCGGCGGTACCCTGATCTTGCATCGAGAGGACTCCTAAACTGATCGGTGCTCCGAGGCCCTGGCGGATGCGACCCGCCGGGGCCTCACTCGTTAACTAAGCCCGCCTGGGTTGCACGGCCTGTGACACCCCAGGAGGGCGTCGATGCGGGCCATCGCGGCGTCCGCTACCGCCGCCAGCCGCACCCGGGATTGCGGGTCACCGCCGCCGACCGCGGCGGCAGCAGCGCGCTCGCGCGCAGCGAAGTCCAGCAACGCCTCAGTGAGCACGAAATACGTGTCACCGTCGCCGAGATCGAACGTCACCAGCAGGGCCGACCGTGTCCCGGCTTCTTCGCCCCGCGCCCGTACCGTCAGGTACAGGCGTCCCCCAGGCTCCCGCCGGTTCGCGTACGGCCCGTCCACAGTCAGCAGCTCGGCTGCTGGGGAGCTCGCGATGAGCGCAGCCAGCGCGGCGCACGCCAGCCGCTCGCCGAGCAGCCGGACCTTGACCGTGCCGGGCCGCCGCACCGGCGAGACTGTAGTCGTCGCTGATTTCATGGGAGAGGACTCCTTAGAACTGATCCGCATGCCAGGGAGGCCCTGGCGGATGCGACCCGCCAGGGCCTCGCGTTCAACTAGCTGGCCTTCGCCTCCTCCGGCTCACCCCCGGTCTCGCGCAGATGCGCGTCCCACGCGTCACGGACTGCCTGCGGCTCGCTGCCCGGCCCGTAGTTCTGCCCCGAGCGCGGATGCTGGACGATCATCATCTTTCCCACTGCCAAAACTCCCTGAGAGGACTCCTAGAACTGATTGATCCTGCGAGGCCTAGGCGGATGCGGCCCGCCCCGGGGCCTCGCGCGTTGTCTACAGATGACGACTATTGTCTTAAGAGAATGAGATCAGGCGCAGCAACGGTTGTCAATCTCTTAGGAGAAAGAAGCGAACAGGTTGGCACCAGTACCTGAGTAGGCCCTGAGTTTGTCCACGTCGAGCTAGGGGTTACTGTCTTAGGAGAATGGAGCCCAGGACAGATGGGCTGTCAGTCTCTATCAGGGGATTGCTTCGCGTGCCTACCAAGAACTCGCGTTACCCGGAGATCGCAGCGCTGCTGCGCGTTCGCATCCTCGATGGCGAGTGGGCTCCGGGGAGCACGCTGCCAACGCTGGACGCGCTTGCTACGGAGTATGGTGCGGACAAGAACACAGTCTCCCGGGCTATCAGCGAAGTGCTGGAACCTGAGGGCCTGGTCTGGGCTGTTCCCAAGCGTGGGACGATCGTGCGGCACGGAATGGTCCGGCCGCATCGGACGCGTGGCAACCTGGTCAAGAGGAACGTCGCGACGGATGGGTCCGGCTACAGTTTCCCGTCCGCGTCAGGCCAAGAGGTCTGGCGTCACCACATCACGCCGACGGCGAGACCAGAGAAGCTGGACGACCCGCGCATCGCAAGGCTCCTGAAGGTACCCGAGGGCAGCAAGATACTGCTCAGGCACCGGGTCACCGGGCCGGAGGCCGAGCCGCCGTTCCAGATCAATAATTCTTGGATACACCCGCGGGTCGCTGACGTACCCGGGGTTGCTGGGCAGGCGCCAGGGCCGGGGGATTGGCTGTACCGGATCGAGAAAGCAGGGCACGGTCCCCTGTCGTGGATGGAGTATCACCGGGCGCGGCTGCCGACGAGGAGCGAGGCGGCGGAACTTCAGATACCCGTTACGATGCCGGTCTTGGAGATCGTCCGCGTGGGGCGTTCGGCGCTGGACGGCGAGCCGGTAGAGGTCACTGAGTACGTTATCCCGAGCGATCGGGTCGAGACTGTCCACGAGCTCCACCGCGACGAGTCCGCCGCGTGGCCGTGGCCCGACGACACAGCGGATGGCTCCTAGCCCGTGCCTGCCAGGCTGGCTGCGGCACCAGCGATCACGGGCAGTCCTTCCTGTTCGTGCCAGGTCCCATCGGGCAGGTCAACAGCGATCACCGTCACGTTGTCGGGGGCACCCGCCTCGTGAGCCAGCCTGACAAGGTCAGTGACCGCCTGATCCACGTACTCGGCTCCGCTGAGCACACTGCGGATGACGTCCGCCTCGATGACGCCGCTGAGGCCGTCGGAGCAGATTAGGTAGCGGTCGCCTGGCCTGGCGACCCGGAGGGTGAGGTCGGGGGACCAGCCGGGCCGAGCGTCCAGGAAGCGGACGAGATACTCACCGATCGCGGGCGGCATCGGGCTGGCTACCAGCCTTCCCACGACGTGGTCCTCGGTGATCAGTCTCAGGTGTTCGTCTCTCAGTAGGTAGGCGCGGGAGTCGCCGATGTTCGCGACCGCCACGTGACTGCCCGACCACAGCATTGCCGTCAGCGTGGACCCCATGCCGTTCAGGCCAGGGTCACCCTCGACTCTGGCCGTCAGGCGCTCGTTCGCTGCCCTGACCGCCTTGCCCAGGATGGCCGTGAGCTGACCAGGGACAGCAGCGATGTCGAACTGGCGGATCGCCTCCACCACGGCCGCGCTCGCGATGTCACCGGCCGCGTGGCCGCCCATGCCATCAGCCACCGCGCAGAGCCAGCGGCCGACATAGGCAGAGTCCTCGTTCCGCTGCCGGACCAGTCCTGTGCTCGTGGCGACAGCGACCTGCGAATCCATTGGGTCAGCCTATCCAGCCGGTGATTCCGGCGGAATCACCTCTGCGGGGGGCGTCGCCTGGCTGCGCCTGTACCTGGACCGTGGTGCCGTGCACACGGGCGACCTCGAACAAGGCGGTGAGCACCTCGGCGTGCCGGATAGCGACCGGGACGAAGTGGGGCCCGAGGTCTGACGACGGCGGCGCTTCCACTTGTTAATTAGAACTCGTGTTGACCACCCGCCGCGATCAGCGCATAGGAAAGCCCCCGCCGCGAATGGCGGGGGCTCCCGAGTTCAGAACTGGAGACCGACGTTGGCGATGGCCTTGGCGAGAGGCGCGTTGAATGCCTCGTGGAGGACGACGACGAACGCGAAGCCAGCCAGAAGGACCAAGAAGCCACCGGTGCCAAGGAGCTTCTTCGCGGCGGCTCCGCCGGCGATGCCGACCGCGGCATGCGCGACGCGTCGGGTGTTCGGTGTTGGAGCTGACACCTAGATCACCTCCTTTCACTTGCCCGCGGAGGCGAGCAGGATGATGGCGAGGGCGATGCCGACGCCGGCCAGGAAGGGTGTGAGGTCGGCGCGGTTGACAGTCGCGCCGTTGTCGCTGCTGCCGGCGAGCACGGCGGTCAGGCCGAGCTTGCAAGCCGGGCAGACACCCTTGATGAGGAGGTCTTCGCCGGTCAGGTCACGCCCGCATCTGCACGTGCCGAGTACCTGGGGAAGACGTTCGTGCATGGCGTCTAGGGCGGGTTTCACCTGATCGAGTTCCCGCTGGAGCTCCTGCGCTCTGGCTTCCAGCGCCCTGACGGATTCCTCGCCGGAGGAGGCTTCCATGCCACGACCGAGGAGATCGGCGACGGCGTTGGCGAGGGTCATGCCGTGCTCGGCGGCGTAGGCATCGGTGGCGTCCTTCAGTTCCGCCGGTATCCGAGCATAGATCGTCGTGGTGGGCATGGCCGAAGCTTACGCGATCTTGCAAGTAGTTGCAATCAACTCTATCGGTTCTGTCAGAGGATAACCGGCGGCGTCGCGGTCTCGCCGCCCCTTGCCATGATTCCGCCAACGAGCTGACGAAGCGCTACATACGACAGGTCGAATATGCATCCGACCAGGGGAGATGTCGTTACATAAGACAGCTCCGCCTCCGGCGCTAGGTGGCTGCTCGCACGATTAGTTAGGCGCCGACCCATCTTCGCCATAACGACCCAGACAGAAACCGTTGCAGCGACCGCAGGAATCCGCCCTGGGATAAGCGGCCAAAGTTTCTCGGTCGAAGGCATCACCTCCGGGCCTGCTTATCCCTCTCTACAGTGACTGCCCGCCGAGCAGCATGCTGAAAAGAAGGAGCACGGTCATGAAACCGGAAGGACGTGCCTGCGCTGCAGGCCGATCTGCCGTCCCACACGGAGGGCGTTCCGACAGTCCGTCGGCCGGGGCCGCGCGCCGACGCCTGCCTCGCGACCTCAGGGCCGCCATGCGCCGCCTTCCGGCAGGAGGCTGTGGTGTCGCCTGGTGACCAGTGGCCGCCAGCGGCGGTTGGCGAGAAGCTGGATTCCGTGCTTGCCGAGGAAATCGCCGCCTTCTACGACCGGGAGATGCCACGGCTGGTGCTGTTCGTGATGACTCTCAGCAGCAGCCTGGACGGCCACGCTGCCGCGGACATCGCTCAGACGGCGTTCGAGCGGGCTCTTCCCCGCTGGCCTGGACTGCGCTATCCCAAGGCGTGGCTGTACAAGGTAGCCCACAATGAGGCCGTCGCCCGGGCGGCCGCGGTCGAGCGTGAAATGCCCACTGCAGCCATCCCCGATCAGCCGGACCAGATGTCGGTGGCATTGGCCGCCGAGTGGAGGGCCGAGCAACGTGACGTCATGGCCCACCTACAAGCACTGGCACCCAAACAGCGCCAGGTCATGACCTGGACCCTTGCCGGGTTCACTGACGCCGAGATCGGGGAGGCCCTGGGCCTCAGCACCGACGCGGTCAAGCAGCGTCGGCGCGACGCGAAGAATAACCTCAGAAAACGGCTCGCAGCACGGAAGGACGCGCGATGACTAGGCGTTTCCGGGACCGGCTCAGTCACAGCCACGATGACGACGCCGCCCTCGATGCCCTACTAGCCGGGGCTTGGGAAGACGGCACGGCCGCAGTCGCGAGAGTGTTTGACCTCCAGGCCGGGAAGGCCGCGCTGACCGCAGCCCTGAGCCGGCAAGAACCACCCGATGCCGGCTCTGGCGGCGCACGGCAAGAGATCGACTCGCTGCTGGCCAGGGTGACCGCCGAGATAAGCACGAACGCCGGCGCGGCGCACTCCGCCATCACGGCGAACCTATACGCCTCGCGCCAGTTCCTGATCCAGCTGCGGGCCGGGCTTGCCGGACGCACCCTGGGCAAGGCCGACGCCCTCCACTTGGTCGGCAGCCTAGAGCACACGTTCGAGGAAGCGCGCCGCACGCTCCGGAACCTACCGCCAGGCCGGGGCGGGGCGGGTGATAAGGAGACCGAGGACCTGGCGGAGCTGATTGATGATATCAGGCAGCAGCTTCCAGGGCTGTCCCGCAGAATCGAGCGGCTCTTCGACGAGGCCGGTGACCCGTCTCCCGTTCCCGTCCCCAGCCGGTAACCCGTCACTCCCGAGGAGAACAGTCATGGGTAAAGCCAGCCACCGCAAAGCAAATCGCAAGGACGCATGGCATCGGCCACCGCGCGGCAGCCGGCCGCTCAACAGCGTCGAGGACGTCGAGGCCGCCGAGGAGGTGTGGACTCCCGACATGCCGGGCCGCGTGACCTACCTCGATGATCAGGTGCTCGGCGGTGGGCAGTCGGCCGCGGGAGTCGGCCCGGGCGGGCAACTGATCCCTGATGACAGCGGCACAACCGACCCCATCCCGGTCGTCATGTTCGAGCCCGCCCAGATCGTGATGATGCGGAATACGGTCACCGGCCTACTGCAGGAAACCAAGACCGAGGCCATCGTCGCCCAGGGATTCCACCGGCTGTCCGGCGGCCTGGTCTGGACCGTCAAGCCCGCGCCGGGCTGGGAAGTCCGGCGCCTGCCAGGCGAGCTGGTCTTGCGCGACAGCACGGGAGACATCTGGGCCAGGAGCAAGATCACGCCGGATCCGGCGTGGGTATCCGCAGCTGCCAGCTATCGGGACGTGGTCGTCTTCTACGGCCCGAAGCTAGGCGTCCGCACCCCGCCCGGGATGAATCCCGCCCGCTATAGCGCTGCCCAACGTGCAGCCGAGTTCAGGCAGGGCCGCCAAGATGGTTTGGTCACCGCCGCTACCGTGACCTGGCAGGGCGAGGCCGACGGCGAAACCCTCGACTGGAGCACATTCCTTCCGGGGTCCCTCGGCCAGCCCCTCCCTGTGATATTCGCGCCCGTCGCGAATTTCACCCGGCACGGTGGTCCGGACGCGTTCGGCCTGTGCCGCCTCGGCGACCACAACCTGTCGGTATCCGCCGAGGCGATCAAAACCGTGGTCGCCCGGGTCAGCCGCACCGACATCGACCTCATCGACCCGGCCGAGGCGCCGCCCCTCAACTGGCTCGGTGGAGTGCATTACAGCAAGGGCGTCCACATCGACTGGCGGAAAGCCGCCGCCAGCTACGGGCACGTGCTCCTGGTCACCGGGCGCAGCCTGCCCCTTCAGCCTCCGGCCGATGCGCTTGCTGCCCGCAAGATCCTCGAGGATCTGTGGGGAGCTATCGTCCCCGTCCAAGCCGCATAGAAGCCATCACGCCATGACATCCCGATGCCGGGAATCGTCACGGGACCCGCCGGATGCTGCCCGAGCTAAGACCCTGGCTGCAGTTCGGCCGTGTTCGGTGCCGCCCCGGAATGTTGCGCTGCTTGCATTGCGCCGGAACGGACGAGTTCGGACAGGGTGATTCCGCGACAGCGGGCGGCGTCGGCGAGGGTATCGCGTTCGTGCGGTAGCAGCCGCAACGCGATTACGGCGGTGCGCTGACGCGATTCGGAGCGCTTGCGCGCGGGACGCTGGTCGTCCGCTTTGCGACTGCCGTCCATTACGCCACTCCCTTTCACTTATAACACGCAGATCCCTAAGAACCTCATTCGATCATGACGCGTCGGCGCGCGGTATAACCGTCGCCGGCGTGTCGCAGCTTAGATCGGCGGTAATACCGCCGCGCCGTGCGAATATCGGAGCGCATACCACATGCCGTCTTGGACCCGTGCACCGGGGTGGTTATCTCTCCCCCCCGCGACGCCGGATGGCTGGCCTGACCCTCTTTCCCAAGGTGCGGAGCCCCAATGACCCATCTTCACTGTTCCTCCGGCCCGTCACGCCATGGACGCGCTGGCGTGCCCTGCCAGAAATACAGCACGGATCCCGGGCGTGGCTGCCGCGCTATCCGCTTGCCCGGTACGGCCGCCACGGCATGCGGGCGGATGACCACCGCCGCTCAAATGGGGAGCTGTCTCGATGCGGCAAGAGGTGCAACGTGGTGAGCAACGGCCGTGACCCGCAGCGGCTCTTCACCGCCGCCCAGCGCGCGGAGATCGCCGCCAGGCAGCACCACCGCTGCGAAGTCTGCCGCGAGCAGCTCCCGGCGGTCTTCCACATCCACCACAAGGTCTCATGGGCTAGCGGAGGCCGCACGCACCCCGGCAACGGCATGGCGGTGTGCCCGGGATGCCATGCGATTGCACCGGTGGTGAAGCTGACTGACTTCACGCCGCGGGAGTGGCAGGCTGAGGCGCTGCCGTACATCCTGCCGATCCTGCGCGGCGGGGCGTTCGCCACGGCCAGCGCCGCGCCGGGCGCGGGGAAGACGTTCTTCGGCGGCTGGTGCTACCAGCAGCTTGCGGCTACCGACGACTACGCTCGGATGGTCTGGTTCGTCCCTAACGGGAGCCTGCGCAAGCAGGTACGCGATGAACTCGAGAGCATGGGCATCTACCTGGATACCGAGAGCGTCACCGAACGGCCGGGTCGCGATGGCGTCGTCCTGACCTATCACACGCTGTCGGACCCGGCGAAGCTCGAGCAGATCATCCGTGACGCCGACCAGGCCCCGACTCTGTTCACCCTCGACGAGGTGCATCACCTGGCCATCGAGAAGGCGGGCAAGGCGGGAATGTGGGCCTGGGGCATCTCGCGTATCACCGGCACTGTCGATCGGCCGCTGCACCCGGTGCTGAACATGTCCGGCACGCTGTTCCGGTCCGACGAATCCGAGCGGATCTCGACGATCCGCTACCGGAAGGGGCTGGACGGCAGCCAGATCGAGACCCTGGCCGACTACGAGGTCAACGCAGGGCGGCTGATCCGCGAAGGCCACCTCAGGCATATCAAGGTCCTCGCCTACGACGCAGAGATGACCGTCCAGGCCGTCGACCTGGCCAAGGAGGCAACTGGCGACGCGACGATCCGGGCCGTCGACCTTGACGGGGACCGCCGTCTGCAGTCCGCGGTAGCCGCCGCGCTGGTCCGCGATCCGGCATTCATCGACGGCATTGTCGCCGAACTCGGGACGCGCCTGGGACACGCTTCGGCGGCCTTGCACGGCTACCCTGTTAAAGGCCTGATTGTCGTTGACTCCAAGGACCACGCCGACCAGGTGTACATGAGGGCCGTCGAGCAGCTCGGCACCCGCCACGTGTTCGTCGCCCACGGCGATATCAAATCTGCGGACGATGAGATCGAGCGGTTCCGCAAGTCCGGGGACCAGGCCGTGCTGGTGGCGGTCCGCAAGGTCAGCGAAGGATTCGAACGCCAAGGAGGTATGCGTCCTTGCTTACCTCGGCACCTGGCGCGCCCCGCTGTTCATCAGCCAGGTCGCCGCGCGGGCCATGCGGGTCACCCAGCGCGAGCGGGAACTGTCGAGGATTCCGGCGACCATCTTGATCCCCAACATCGGCGAGCTCAAAGCTGCGTTCGCCGATATCCTGGTCGGCGCCCTGCGCGTCCTCGAAGCCCCGCCGGAGCCATGCGAACGATGCGGACGGGACCTGTGCGCATGCCCGCCGGTGCCCAGGCTCCGCCCGGACAAGATCTGTCAACAGTGCGGCATGCCCTGGCGGCACTGCGTCTGCACCTGCGGCAACTGCGGCCTGACCCCGGCGGCCGGCTGCAGGTGCCGGGCAAAATGGGCATCAGCGTGCGGCCGCTGCGGCCGCAAGCCCTGCATCTGCACGAACGAGCCAGGACTGCTGCCGGATGTCGAGGTGCTCAGCGACCCCGAGCTCAGCCATATCAACGTCGATGGCCACGACGTGGACCTCGGCATAGCCGTCGCCGTACGCGAGCAGGCAGAAGCCGACGGGCTGGACGTCATCCACGCTGAGCAGTTCGCCAGTTCCTTGCAGAAGAAGATGGAACAAGACCCGATGGCGTTCTTCGCGTACCTGAGGAGGGACAAGAAGTGACCGAGGGAAACTACCAGCACGTCGAGAAGCTGATCTCCAGCATCCGCAACGCCGAATTCGGCGAGACGGTCGCATACGTCGAGGAACTGCTCCAATCCAGCCTGTGGCAGGACTACACCGCGCCGAACGGCTCGCGGTACCAGTTCCGCAGCCACGAGTTCGACTACTTCCTCGCCGTCATGGAAATCGACCCGACCGTCATCCGGTACGCATACCTCAAGGCCGCAGGCGTCGACAAGCTGCACGTCAAGCTGATGCACTTGTCAGACGTCACCGGACGCGGCCGCAAGACTACGGCGGGGCAACGTCGGCCTCGCGCCGAGGTCGCCCGCGAGTACGCCGCCTATCCAGACGGCGCCGGCGCAAGAATCAAATCCTACGGGTCGGTGGTCACCGACCGCACAGCTCAGGTCGCCGCCGACCCGGAACGGCGCAAGGAGTATGAGGCCACCGGCCGGGGGCGGGAGCGAGCTGGGAGCAAGTACTGGCGGGCCACGTGGTCGGGGGATACCCCGGTCGCCGATGCGATCGCGGCCAAGCTCCTAGGAGACCCCACGCTCGCCCGCGAAGTCTACGAGCGCCTCCATGCCCAGTACGGCCTGGCAGAACACCCAGCCATTTGACACGTACGTGTCAAATAAGCCCATGACGACCGAACCGGTGACGTCTCGCCTCATGATGGCGCTGGACGCCACCTGGGCAGCCATCCGCGCACGGCATCCCGAGGTCCCCGAGGTGGTGATCACGCTCGGATCAGGTGCCGGCCAGGGCTCACTCAAGCTCGGGCATTTTTGCGCTGGCGTGTGGCAGCGCGCCGCTGACCGGCTTCCGGAGATGTTCGTGGGCGGTGAGGGCCTAGCCCGCGGCGCGCTGGACGTGCTCGGTACCCTGCTGCACGAGGCTGCCCACGGCCTAGCCGATGCGCGGGGCATCCGGGACACCTCACGGCAGGGTCGCTACCACAACGCCCGCTTCTGCATCCTTGCTGCCGAACTCGGTCTGGAGGCCGAGCAGGTGGACGGGCTTGGGTGGAGCGTGACGAAGGTGCCCAGCCAGACGGCTGGCCTCTACGCACGCGAGATGGCCACGCTGACAGCCGCCTTGGTGGCATGGCGGCACCCAGAGGCCGGATGGAGACGCGGCGGCAGTAACAACGGCGTCGCCGCACGCTGCCCGTGCGGGCGGCGCATTCGCGTCGCGCACTCCGTAATCGCCGCCGCGCCGATCACCTGCGGTGCTTGCGGCGGCGAGTTCAGCTAGAGGAAGCGCTCCAAGCCATCCCGGCGGCGGGCCAGCGCGTCAATCGCCATGGTGAGCTTCGATCCGAACGGCGCTCTGTTCGTGCTGTCCCAGTTTTCCAGTTCAGCTTGGACTACACCGCGCTGCAGACCGGCATCCGGGTTCTCCCCACGGCGGCCATGGTCGTGATCGCGCTACCGTCCGCTCTGTTCGGGCACACCATCGGAAGCGCCGGCTGGCTGTTCTTTAACCGCCGCCGCGGCCGTCTTAAGCGCTCGCGAGGGGCACGAGCTTTGCCCTGGCATCCAGGTATCCCCAGTCGAGCGCCATGCGGATCAGCGCATGGATAACCAGGTTCCGGCGGTCCTGCGGTGTGGCGGTGGGAGTGTTACCGGCGACAGCGAACATGCCTTGAACCGCAGGGATGTCTGTGCGTGTCGGGGCGCCAAGCGCGTCCAGATCGATCATGTTGTTTAGCGTGGCAGAGGGTCGGCCACCGGACTGTCCGTGCCCCGACCATAGATACAGCTCGACAGTACTCCGGGGTGGCATCTCCCCGGAGTAGATGGACCGTACCAGCTGGCCGGTTTCTGGGCCGCTGGCGGCCTCGACCGCCGCGGCCAGCGTGTCGCGGATTTCTTCGAGCCCAAGTTTGCCCCATTTGGCATCGGTGGCCTCGCCAGGGGACACCGCGATGTCGGTGATCAGCTTTGTCGCCGACCCAGTGTTGCTCGGTAGGAACACGGCATACCGCAACACCGCGGCAGGCTGGTCGGCGGGGCCGAGGATCAGCCGCTGCACGGCACCGCCGTCGAACTGCTGGGCATCTGGATCCGGTTTCCAACTGCCCGCCTCGGCGGGGATGTCACGGGCCCCGGCGAGCGAGGCGATCTGACCGGTCAGCGGAACGCTGTCGAGAAATGCGGTCAGGCGATGGTGGAACTCCGCGCCTGACACATCGGCCCGGGCTGCCCAGGCCGGGTCCACCTCATAGGTAGTGACGCCGCGAATGAGAAGGGCGGGCCATTCGCCGCCCCTCATCGGCGGAGAGAAGATCATGTTTGGATGGTTGGTGGTCTGCCGTATCACGGGTTCCGTGCTGCCGAACGGGAAGTCTGACGGCCACCACCCAGCCAGGTACTTGCGGGCGAGCGCGACCACGGCCATGACCCCCCCGTCGTCCGCGCAGGCGGCCGCCATCCGG
Source organism: uncultured Actinomycetota bacterium (assembly GCA_963771985.1). Classification (GTDB taxonomy): domain Bacteria; phylum Actinomycetota; class Actinomycetes; order Streptosporangiales; family Streptosporangiaceae; genus Trebonia. The sequence goes on from CAVYVO010000022.1 coordinate 319,130, forward strand.
TCCACCACGGCTGCGATCGCCTTGTCATCGCCTACCACGGTGCCAAGGAATTCCCAGCGCAGCACCTGCTCGGTCTGCACCGCCACGCTCCCCGCTGCCCGGGCCCGGACCTGAGCTGGTGCGGATAGCAGCAGCGCGGCGGCAGCGTCGTTGTCCTGCAGGAGATGATCGATGTCCCCGCGGTCTGCCGGGTCTTCGGCCAAGGCCGTCGCCAGGAGCCCCAGCGGGTCGCGCTCCGCGGCCACTTGCGCCGCGCTAGCGTGGCGGAGCTCGCTGCAAACCTGCCGGAAGATCCGGTCAGATTCGGCGGCGGGGATGAGCCGCTCCATCTCTGGATTCGGCCGCCGCCCCACTAGGTGCAACAGCCGGATCCGGCCAGTGAAGCCCGTAACAGTGGCGCACAACTCCTCGACGATCCCAGTGCGCTCCGCTTCGTCGTCGACCCGACGCAGCAACTGCAGCACAACACGGTCGACCGCGAATTCCGGTCCCACATCAAAAAAGCCCTTGGACTGGCTGCGAAGACGCGGATACAACCCCAGCAGCACAGTGCACCCAGGCAGTACGGCGGCCAGTGCGATCTCGTCTTCGTATCCAGCCAGGCGGGCGAGGAAGTCATCCAGGTCGTCGGCGGACAGGCTGTCCACCACGGCTTGGAACAGCTCCTTCCGCGCCATGGTGAGGACCGCCATCTCCAATGTGGCTGCCGGCACCGTCCCCGGCGGAAGCTGCTTACTGAGATAGATGGCAAGGACGTCCGAGTTGGCGACCTGCCGTTTCTTGCGCCAGATAGGCAGCCAACTGCTCGGGTAAGTGGTGTTGCTGCCGAGGTAACGCTCGGTCGCCGGAAACAGCAGTCGGCACAGGTCCCTTGCCACCTCGGCATGCTCGCCCGCGGACTGGATGAAGGCATCAACCTCGGCCTGCCATCCCGGAGTCTGGCTCGTGATCATGCCGACATCGGTCAGTGCCCGGCTCATCGGCCCGAGCTGTGCGAAGACGTCCGGCAACCGGAGCCGGATCGCCTCTAGGGCTAGGACGTCTACCAGCGCCACCTCTTCGCCGATCATGCGCAGCGAGGCGGGCAGGGCCGCAAGGTACCGATTAATATCCCGTGGTGTGCTGAGCAGTGGGCCAAGTACGCGGGCGGCCACATCCTGCCAGCGGCCCGGGTCGAACGGTCCGGTCTGGATCCCGGAGATGGCCTGATCGAACCCTTCGATGAGCAAGTTCCCCAGTGCATGCGGAGACGTGGCTGGCAAGTCGAACGAAAGCTCGACGATCTTGTCGAGGTAGTTCCTGCCGCCTTCCAGGCCATCCTGGTCGAGGGCACGCTCGACCTTGGCGCGGTCGAACGCCAGCAAGTAAATGATCTTGGGGAAGTGCGCGGTCAGCCGGACCAGCCCGAGCATGTCCCGGATCTCGCGAGCGGTCAGCCGGTCGATGTCGTCGATGAACACGAAGATCGGCTCAGTGAGCTTGCTCAGCGCCGCCTCGATGGCCTGGCGTTGCTGCTCGACGGGGTCAGGCTGCTTGCGAGCGCTGCGGGCCTGGCTGATAGCGGTTGCTACGGCGCCGGCCCTGCCCAGCCAAGCCCCGGCCAGTGGCACAAAAACCAGGGGGGACAGGGCCTGGCCGTAGCCGATCAGGCGGTCGGCCAATGCCTGCTCCGCTTTTCCTTTCAGCCGCAATTGGCCGGCGACCTGCTCGAAGAACGCACTGATGAGCTGGGATTGCCCTGCGAACATCCACGGGTTAAACATCAGCACCGTGCGCGCATGGTCACCTTCGAGTTGCTCCTTGACCATGTTCAGCACAGAGGACTTGCCCTGCCCCCACGGTCCCACCAACGCAGCCACTAGGCCTTCATCGGCAGCCTCGCTTAGCAGGGCAGCCGCGAGCTGATCAGCGAACCGGGAACGGCCGAGCCGATCCGCATCCCTGGTCTTGATCGCATTGTCGCCGCTCATCGCCCGCCCTCGAGCCCGCGTTGACGGTCATCTCCCGAGCCTCTCGATAGCCTTACCTGGCAGGCAGACCGGGATGTCCGCGAGGAGTAGGCGGTCTCGCCCGCGATCACTTCAATCACCAGATGCCTGTACGAGGGTCCGGAGGCCGGAGGTCGACAGCTTCCTGAAATAGTTCCAGAAGAGTCTCGGCGGTCAACGGGGTGACCTTCTTGCTCCAGACGTGCATGACTGGGCGGAGCATGAAGCCCCGTTCCCGGGGATCGAAGAACTCACCGTGCCGAAGTCCATGGGTGCGCCCGTAGGGCCCGTAGCGATACCTTTGGGGCGGCACGGGGCCGCTGTTGAACCTGTATATCTGCCAGCCAAAGCGGTCGTTGACCTGCTCATAGACCACGTTGGCCGCGTTCAACTCCGACGAGTATCCGGGGTTCGTGATCATGACGCAGCCGGCCAGGACCATCGTGTCGCCCGGAACCGGCTCACCTGTGGTTACCCCTTCCCACAGGTCGATCCGGAGCCGTACGCCGCCAGCAGATAGGCCGAAGCTCGGCGTCGCGACGAACTTAGAGCCGGCAATGGCGCGCTCTTCGCGCGTGGCATCAGGATCAACTATCTGCAAGTCGGCGAGCGCGTCGCTGATGATGTCACGCAGGTCTCCCTTGGCCTGGGCGATCTGCTGGCGGCGACCATCCTCGGCGGCCTGCGCAGCGGCGCGCTGGGCGGCGGTGCGAGCCTGTTCAGCAGCGTGGAGCCCGAGGCCGCGCGCGATGGATTCCTGAACCGCGCCGCGGGTTATTAGTGCGCGCCGCAACCGGTCCAGCACGGCGCGGGCATCTTGGGGGCGGTCTCCCGGGCGCTTGGCGATCAGACGGCCGATGAGGTTCTTGAGCACGATGTCAGAGCAGGGCGCCTCGGGCGGGGGCTGGGTGAGGTGGCCCATCCGGACGGTCGCCTGGTCCCCTATGTACGGCGGGGCTCCGGCCAGCAGCTCGTATGCGAGGCACCCGAGTGCGTACAGGTCGGTCTTGACCGTGGGAGACTTCAGCTCCCACAACTCGGGCGCCATGTACGGGAACGACCCCCACCCCACGAAGGTCGGATCCTGGGTCCCGATTTCCTGATCGCGGGCGAGCCCGAAATCGGCGAGCTTCCACAGCCCGGCGTGGCGCAGGACGTTGGCGGGCTTCAAATCCCGGTGAAGGATCCCGATCGAATGCAGGTCCTGAAGGCCCGTGGCAATGTCGACCAGCACCGGCACGACCTCGGACTCCGCCATGGGGAGGGAGACATCTGCCAGCGCGCCCTCGGCCAGGGGCATGACCAAGAGCAGGGCATCACCGGCATCCGCCGCGTTGATGACTGGCAGGAGCATCTCGCTACCGCTATCGGCGACCCGCTTGCCGACCTCGACCTCGCGGCGCAGAAGGCGCTCATCCAGCACTCCCTGCGGGCGCTGCTTCTTGATCACCTTGACCGCCATGGGGGACCCGTCCGCCGCTTCGGCCGCATAAACGCCGCCGAAGCCCCCGGGCTTGCCGAGCGGCTTATTAGTCCAGTACCGCCAGGTCGCTCCGGACTGTCCGGTGAAGGTCACCTCGTCGGCCACCGCATGCCCCCTCTGGGCGCGTATTGGGCGCGGAACCTGTCAGAGCATGGCACTGCGTGTCCGTTCGTGACGCATCACGTCCGGGGTAGCACAGTACCTGGGTATGCCGTTAGCCGAGGCCAGCGGCATGTTTTCGGGGGGAAGACCGAAGCGCCCCCAGTAGGATTCGAACCTACGCACCCGGCTCCGGAGGCCGGTGCTCTATCCCCTGAGCTATGGGGGCTCAGTGACTCCGAAAGGTTACCAGTCCCACGGCAGCGATTGGGACATGACGATTGTCTTACGCACGTCGTTGCCAAACACGGTAGCCTCGCCCGCGTGACGCAAGGTTTGGGACGCGTGCTCGTCGTCGACGACGACGAGGTGATTCGGCAGCTTATCGCCGTAAATCTTACCCTCGAGGGGTTCGACGTGGCGACCGCGATCGACGGCCAGGACTGCCTCGACAAGGTGCGGGCGATCGCGCCGGACGTGATCACGCTGGACGTCATGATGCCCCGGCTCGACGGCTGGGAGACCGCGGTCCAGCTGCGCAAAGCGCCGGATACCGCCCGCATCAAGGTCGTCTTGATCACGGCGCGCGCCCAGGAAGACGACATGATCCACGGCGCGAACGTCGGCGCGGACGCCTACCTCACCAAGCCGTTCGACCCGGGCGAGATGATCCGCGTGGTCCGCGAGCTCGCCAGCGCCGCGACGGCCTAACGTGGCCGCCCGGCGTGTCGATTGCGCAATCGACCACACTAGAGCGGGTCGATTGCGCAATCGGCACACGAAGGGCGGGGCTAGAGCGGGTCAATTGCGCAATCGACACCCTAAAAACGGGGGGCGGGCGGGTCGATTGCGCGATTGGCCTGGGGCGAGTCCAGGGACGCGGTGATCACGCGGGACCTGCGGGAAGCGATCGCGGTCGCGGTCGCCGCGGCCGGGTTCGGGAGCGCGGATCCGGGGCTGCGGCCAGCCGGGCGGCCGGGCCGGTACGCCGCCAGCGTCGCCTTCGGGCTGGGGGAGAACCCGCGCGAGATCGCCCGCCACCTGGCGGCGCGGCTCGCCGCGGCGCCGTGGATCGCGCGGGCCGAGGTCACCGGCCCCGGTTACCTGACGCTCACCGTGACCGCGGCGGCCCTCGCCGCCCTGCCGGACCGCATCGCGCGGGCCGGCCGCGACAGCGCCCGCAGCGAGGCGCTGCGCGGCCTGACGCTGCCCGCGCCGCCCGCCGGCGATCCGCTCGCCGCCACCACCTGGGAAGAAGCAAGGCAGGCACTCGCCGCGGAACTGACCGCCCGGCTCGCCGCCGCGGCGGGCGCCACGGTCACCGTCCCGGATTTGCCCGAACGTACCGTTGCGCCTCCCCAGCCCGCCAGCCCGCCTGCGGCCGCCGGAGTCACCTGCTTCCGTTCGGACGAGGAAAAGAGAGAAAAGAGAGAAACATCCGCGGCGGGGGAGCGGCGTGTGACGGAAGCGACGGCGGGCAAGCGGGGCGAGGGCCGCGGCGGGCGGGGGCCCGCGGACGTGGCGGCGGCGGTCGCTTCCGCGGGGGCGGACGCCGGGCGGGGGTCCGCGGACGTGGCGGCGGCGGTCGCTTTCGCGGGGGCGGACGCGGTGCGGTTTTCGCTGGCGCGGGCGGCGCCGGGGCGCCCGGTGCGGATCGACCGGGAAATAATCGCGCGGCATGTGCCGGACAACCCCGCCTATGCTGTCAGGTACGCGCACGCCCGCGCCGCGTCCGGGGTGCGCTGGGCAGCCACCCCCGGCGGAGCGGAGGCCGTCCCGCGGCGCCCGCCCGCCGACCCGGGGGAGCTGGCGCTGCTCGGCGCGCTGTCATGGCTCCCCGAACGGGTCGCTGTGGCCGCGCGCCGCGGCCGGCCCGACGAGTTCGCCCGGTACCTGGAGGAACTGGCCAGCGTCACCATCGCTGCCCTGACTTCCGTCAGCGACCCCGGAAGCGCCCGAGCTCCCGGAAGTGACAAACTGGCCCTGGCCAGGGCGGCCCAGGCCGGCCTCGCCGCCGGGCTTGAGCTGCTCGGGGTTAGCGCGCCTGACCGCCTGTGAAATCGGAGACAACTGATGAGCCGTGTCGCCCACCCGGCTGGACCGCGCCACGCGGACGTGCTGCCCGCCGACCACCCGCCGGCGCCGCCCGCTGACCTGAACGCGCTGCACCCGGCGATCTGGCCGCGCAGCGCGCAGCGGACCGGGGGCGTGCTGACGCTCGGCGGTGTCGACGTCCGTGACCTGGCCGGGGAGTTCGGAACGCCGGTGTTCGTCACAGACGAGGAAGACGTGCGAAGCCGCGCCCGGGAGTACGCGGAGGCTTTTGGATCTGACGCCCAGGTGTGTTACGCGGCGAAGGCGTTCTGCTCGCGTGCGGTGCTGCGGTGGGTGACCGAAGAGGGCCTCGGCGTCGACGTCTGCACCGGCGGCGAGCTCGAGGCCGCGCTGTCCGCCGGGATCGATCCGTCCGCGATCACGCTGCACGGCAACAACAAGCTGCCCGACGAACTCTCCCGTGCCGTCTCGGCCGACGTCGGGCACATCGTGGCGGACTCCTTCGAGGAGATCGCCCGGCTGGCCTATTACGCGGAGGCCGCGGGACGCCGGCCGCGCGTGCTCGTCCGGGTCACCACTGGCGTCGAGGCGCACACACATGAGTTCATGGCGACCGCGCACGACGACCAGAAGTTCGGCTTCTCGCTGGCCTCCGGCGCCGCCGACGAGGCGGTGCGCCGGGTGCTCGCGCTGCCCTCGCTCGAATTCGCCGGTCTCCATTCGCACATCGGCTCGCAGATCTTCGACACCGCGGGGTTCGAGGTCGCGGCGCACCGGGTGATCGAGCTCGCCGCACGGATCCACGCCGAGCACGGGGTCATCGTTTCCGAGCTCGACCTGGGCGGCGGGTTCGGGATCGCGTACACGCCCGAGGATGACCCGCCCGAGGTGAAGTCCCTGGCGGCCGGGCTGCGCGCGATCGTGGGCGTCCAGTGCGCGGTGGCCGGGCTGCCGGTGCCGCGGCTGACGATCGAGCCAGGACGCGGGATCATCGGCCCGTCCACGGTGACGCTGTACGAGGTCGGCACGATCAAGGACGTGGACGGGCTGCGCACCTACGTCAGCGTGGACGGCGGGATGAGCGACAACATCCGCACCGCGCTCTACGACGCCTCGTACACGTGCGTGCTGGCCTCGCGCTCCTCCCGCGAGCCGCCGATGCTGTCGCGGGTCGTGGGGCGCCACTGCGAGAGCGGCGACATCGTGGTCCGGCACTGCTACCTGCCTGCCGATCTAGCACCTGGCGACCTGCTCGCGGTGGCGGCCACCGGCGCCTACTGCCGGTCGCTGGCGTTCGAACTACAACCACCTGGCGCGGCCCGGCGTAGTCGCGGTGCGCGACGGCGCCGCGCGGGTGATCGTCCGCCGGGAAACGCTGGACGACCTGCTGCGGCTGGACGTCGGATGAGCGCGCCCGAGGGTAAGCCCGACGTGCGTATCGGGGGTGCGGGGGTCGTCCCCCGCAGGCCAGCAGTGCTGCGGGTCGCGCTGCTCGGCTGCGGCGTGGTGGGCACCCAGGTGGCCCGGCTGCTGCACGAGCAGGCCGACGACCTCGCGGTGCGCACCGGGGCACGGCTTGAGCTCGCCGGGATCGCGGTGCGGCGGCTGTCGCACCCGCGGCCAGGCATCGACCAGTCGCTGCTGACAACCGACGCCATGGAGCTGGCCACCCGGCCCGACGTGGACATCGTGGTCGAGGTGATCGGCGGGATCGAGCCGGCGCGCGCGCTGTTGCTCGGCGCGATGAAGTCCGGCAAGTCCGTGGTCACCGCCAACAAGGCGCTCCTGGCCGAGCACGGCGAGGAGGTCCACGAGGCCTCGCGCGCCTTCGGCGCCGACCTGTACTACGAGGCCTCGGTGGCCGGGGCGATCCCGCTGCTGCGGCCGCTTCGCGAGTCGCTGGCCGGCGACACCGTGCACCGGGTGCTGGGCATCGTCAACGGCACCACCAACTTCATCCTGGACCGGATGGACAGCTCAGGCGCCGACTTCGGCGACGCGCTCGAGGAGGCGCAGGCCCTGGGGTACGCCGAGGCCGATCCGACCGCCGACGTGGAGGGCTTCGACGCGGCGGCCAAGGCCGCGATCCTGGCCGGGCTGGCCTTCCACACCCGCGTCACCGCGGCCGACGTGCACCGGGAAGGCATCACCGAGGTGACCGCCGCGGACATCGCGTCCGCCCGCGCGCTCGGCCGCATCGTCAAGCTGCTGGCGATCTGCGAGCGGTCCGGCGACGGGGTGGCGGTGCGCGTGCACCCGGCGATGATCCCGCGCGGCCATCCGCTGGCCGCGGTCGGCGGCGCGTACAACGCGGCGTTCGTCGAGGCGCAGTCGGCGGGGCAGCTGATGTTCTACGGGGCGGGCGCGGGCGGGACGCCGACGGCGAGCGCCGTCCTGGGGGACATCGTTGCGGTCGCGCGCAACCGGCTCGCCGGAACCCGCGGACCAGAGCTTTCCACGTACGCGGAGCTGCCCGTGCGGCCCATGGGCGATACGCTGACCAGGTACCACGTGTCGCTGGACGTGGACGACCGTCCTGGCGTGCTCGCGCCGGTCGCTGAGGCCTTCGCCAGGCATGACGTCTCCATCCAGGCGGTACGCCAGACGAGCAGGGGCGACGAGGCCCTGCTCATCATCGTCACGCACGAGGCGCCGGACGCGGCGCTCGCAGCGACGGTTTCCGAGCTTGTCGCGCTTCCCGTCGTCCGGGCGGTGGCGAGCGTGATGCGGGTGGAAGGGGAGGAAGACCCGTCATGAATGTTGCTGGGCCGGCTGGCCCGGTGACCGGCGCGCGCGCGCCGTGGCGCGGCGTCATCACCGAGTACCGCGACAGGCTGCCGGTCACCGCCGGCACGCCGGTGATCACCCTGCAGGAAGGCGGCACGCCGCTGCTGCCCGCGCCGGTGCTCTCCGCCCGGACCGGGTGCGACGTCTACCTCAAGGTCGAGGGCCTCAACCCGACCGGCTCGTTCAAGGACCGCGGCATGACGGTCGCGATCACGGTGGCCGCCGCGGCGGGCGCCAAGGCGGTGATCTGCGCTTCGACGGGCAACACCAGCGCCAGCGCCGCGGCGTACGCCGCCCGGGCGGGCCTGACCTGCGCGGTGCTCGTGCCGGCCGGGAAGATCGCGATCGGCAAGCTCGCCCAGGCGCTGGTGCACGGCGCCAAGCTGCTACAGGTCGACGGGTCGTTCGACGACTGCCTGGAGCTGGCGCGCAAGCTCGCCATCGACTACCCGGTGGCGCTGGTCAACTCGGTCAACCCGGACCGGCTGCAGGGCCAGAAGACGGCGGCGTTCGAGGTCGTGGACGCGCTCGGCGACGCCCCCGACATCCACTGCCTGCCGGTCGGCAACGCGGGCAACATCTGCGCGTACTGGATGGGGTACAAGGAGTACTGCGGCGCGGGGCTGGCGTTCGAAGCGGCCCCGGATGTTCGGTTTCCAGGCCAGCGGCGCGGCGCCGATCGTGAACGGCGCGCCGGTCAGCCACCCGCAGACGATCGCGACCGCGATCAGGATAGGGAACCCCGCCTCCTGGACGCTGGCCGAGGCGGCCAGGGACGAGTCCGGCGGCCTGATCGACAAGGTCACCGACCGGGAGATCCTCGGCGCCTACCGTCTGCTGGCGCGCGAGGAGGCGGTCTGGGGCGAGCTCGGCTCGGCGGCGAGCGTGGCGGGGCTGCTCGCCGCGTCCGCGACCGGGGCGATTCCCGTGGGCTCGCGAGTGGTCTGCACCATCACCGGCAACGGGCTGAAGGACCCGGACTGGGCCTTGTCGGGCGCGCCCGCGCCGACGACCGTCCCGGCGGACGCGGCCGCCGCGGCGGCGGCGCTGGCCCTCGGCTAGCGGCTTCTAAATGACTAACTGACCATGAGCGCGGCGTCGCGCTCGGATATGTTTGCGCTTTGGGGTGCTATAGTGCCGGAAGTCGCAAACATATCGTCGACTACAGGCAGGTGGCATGGGATGGGCTGAGGCGCCGGTGCTCGTGCGAGTGCCCGCGACCAGCGCGAACCTCGGGCCCGGGTTCGATGCGCTTGGCCTCGCGCTGAGTCTGCATGACGAGCTCGAGGCACGGGTGACGCCAGCCGGGCTGTCGATCGAGGTGTCGGGCGAGGGCGCCGCCGACGTCGCCAACGCCGGGGAAAAGCACTTGATCGTGCGCGCGATGCGGGCCACGTTCGACGCTCTCGGCGCTCGCCAGCCGCCCGGCCTCGCGCTCCGCTGCCTGAACCGCATCCCGCACGGGCGGGGCCTGGGATCATCCGCGGCGGCGATCGTGGCCGGCGTGCTCGCCGCGCGGGCGCTGGCCGGCGCCGGCCTCGATCCCGGTGACGCGCTGCCGGTCGCGAATGAGTTCGAAGGACACCCGGACAACGTCGCGGCTTGCCTGTACGGCGGGCTGACCATCGCCTGGCTTTCGAGCGCACCGCGGGCGGCGGGCTCCACGAGGTCGGCGGGCTCCGCGGGGCCGGCCCCCGAGCCTAGCGTCGCGCGCGCGGTAAAGCTGCTGCCGCTGGCGGAGATCACGCCGGTGGCCATCGTCGCGCCCGCCCCGGTCGCCACGGAGGTGGCGCGCGGCCTGCTGCCGGCGCAGGTGCCGCACGCCGACGCCGCGCGGAACGCGGCGCGCGCGGCGCTGCTGGTCGCCGCCCTCACCGCCCGGCCGGACGCGCTCCTCGACGCCACCGAGGACCGGCTGCACCAGGACTACCGGGCGCCGGCGATGCCCGCGACCCACGATCTCATCGGCCGGCTGCGGGCGGCCGGCCTGCCCGCCGTGGTGTCCGGCGCGGGGCCGTCGGTGCTCGCGCTCCTAGTTTCCCGCTATGGCCTGGACAGACTGGATTCAGTCGTGAAAGAAACGGGTATTGCATGGTGTATAACCCCGCTAGACGTCGAGCGACAGGGCGCCAGCGCGGCACCAGGCGCACGGAGCGCCTGGTAATGCTGGACAGTCCTCACCTGGCCGGTTTAAACCCTCTTTTCCGCGACATGGATGGCTGCAAAGGAATGCCGTGGGTTCCGTCGGTGTTAGGGTGGATGCAGCATCGACTGCCCCGCAGCGGGGCGGGTGCTGGTCATCCACACGTCGCCTGGGGGGTAACGTATACCTGCCCAGGGAGTGGGCCTTCGGCTTCACCCCAGGAGAGCATCGCGTTCTCCTGAGTGCTACCCCGCTTTACATCTTCATGTCGGCGGTCCCGGGGAGGGTCCGCAGGCACCGGCAGACGCGAGGTGCGGGGTAGATGCCGAGCATAGATGCGAGCGTAATCATGCAGAGTGAGCGGGTTTCGCGGGCGATGCGAATCGGGTCTGGCTCAGGCGAACCGGGTCGGAAGGCACCCAGGCGGCCGAGGATCATAATGGAAGGACCATTAGTGAGCGACACCACCGAACTCCTCAGCGACGCGGCCCCCGCGTCCGAGGACTCCCCCATCGGTCATCCAGCCACCGACTCCGCGGACGGGGCGCGTCGGTCTTCAGGCCGTAACGGCGGCGACCTTTCCAAGTTGCGTGTTTCCGACTTGCAGGGGCTGGCGCAGCAGCTCGGCATTTCAGTGACGGCCAGGATGCGGAAAAGTGACCTCGTCGCCGCGATCCAGGAGCGGCAGGGTGGCGGCCGCTCCGCCCCGGCCGGCGGTGCTGGCCGAGGGGGAAGGCCCGCTGGGAACTCCGAAGAGTCAGCCACGCGAGTCGCGCCTGCGGGAGCCGGCGCGTCCCGCCCCCTGAATCAGGACGCTATGGAAGCAGACACATCCGTCCGGTCAGGCATCGGTGACGCTGCCCCGGCGAGTGCTGGCATTGGCGACGCCTCCGGGGGTGCCGGCGGCGGCCAGGCCGGTATCGGCGAGGACCGTCCCGTCACCGCCGCCAGGCAGCCGGCGTCAGCCGGCGAGTCCGGTACTGACGGACAGGCACAGGACGGCAGGCGCGGCGGCGATCGCCGCCGTAACAGCCGCCGTGACGACCAGGGGACGGGCGGCCGCGACCAGCGCCGCGACGGCCGCGAGCCCTCCGCCGCCAGCAACGGCCGCGGCGGCCAGAGCACGCAGAGCGGCCAGAACGCGCCGGGCGGCAACGGCCGTGACGACGACGAGGACGGCCAGGGCCGGCGGCGCGGCCGCGACCGGTTCCGCAACCGCAACCGCCGTCGCGGTGACCGGCAGGGCGGCGAGCCCGAGACGGTGATCGCCGAGGATGACGTGCTGATCCCGATCGCGGGCATCCTGGACGTGCTCGAGAACTACGCGTTCGTCCGGACGACCGGCTACCTGCCGGGCCCCAACGACGTCTACGTCTCGCTCTCCCAGGTTCGCAAGCACGGGCTGCGCAAGGGCGACGTCATCGAGGGCGCCGTGCGCCAGCCGCGCGATGGCGAGCGCCGGGAGAAGTTCAACGCGCTGGTCCGCCTCGACAAGGTGAACGGCCTGGATCCAGAGCAGTCGGCGAGCCGTCCCGACTTCTCCAAGCTGGTCCCGCTCTACCCGCAGGACCGGCTGCGGCTGGAGACCGACCCGGGCAACATGGTCACCCGGATCATCGACCTGATCTGCCCGATCGGCAAGGGGCAGCGCGGCCTGATCGTGTCGCCGCCCAAGGCCGGCAAGACGATGATCCTGCAGGCCATCGCCAACGCGATCACCAAGAACAACCCCGAGTGCCATCTCATGGTCGTCCTCGTGGACGAGCGGCCCGAGGAAGTTACCGACATGCAGCGCACGGTGAAGGGCGAGGTGATCCACTCCACCTTCGACCACCCGGCCGACGACCACACGACGGTCGCCGAGCTCGCGATCGAGCGCGCCAAGCGCCTGGTCGAGATGGGCCACGACGTCGTGGTGCTGCTCGACTCGATCACCCGGCTCGGCAGGGCCTACAACCAGGCCGCGCCGGCCAGCGGCCGGATCCTCTCCGGCGGTGTCGACTCGACCGCGCTTTACCCGCCGAAGCGCTTTTTCGGCGCCGCGCGCAACATCGAGAACGGCGGCTCGCTGACGATCCTGGCGACGGCGCTGATCGAGACCGGCTCCCGGATGGACGAGGTCATCTTCGAGGAGTTCAAGGGCACCGGCAACATGGAGCTGCGGCTGCGCCGCGAACTGGCCGACAAGCGGCTGTTCCCCGCGGTCGACGTGGACGCGTCCAGCACCCGCAAGGAAGAGATCCTGATGGCGCCGGATGAGCTCAGGATCATCTGGCAGTTGCGCCGCGTGTTGCACGCCCTGGAGCCGCAGCAGGCGCTGGAACTGCTCATGGAGCAGTTGCGCAAGACGCGAAGCAACGCCGAGTTCCTCCTGCAGGTCCAGAAGACCACCCTCGGCCAGGACCGCTAGCACTCCCGCGAGGCGCGCGGGCAAGCAGGGAATGCGCGCTAGCCGCAAGTCGTTAGCGCGTCTGGCACACTAGGAAGCCGCTAGTACGCGGTACCGGTTCACTTCCGGGCTGGAAGACCCGGCGACCGCATGAGGCAAGGAGCCAACAACCAATGAAGCCTGACATTCATCCGACGTATCAGGAGACCACGGTCACCTGTGGTTGCGGGAACACGTTCGTGACGCGGTCCACCGCCGCCAATGGCGTGATCCACACGGACGTGTGCTCGAACTGCCACCCGTTCTACACGGGCAAGCAGAAGATCCTCGACACGGGCGGCCGGGTCGCGCGGTTCGAGAAGCGGTTCGGCAAGAACCGCGTCCGGGAACGCCGGCAACAAGAAGTAGCACGCGCGAGAGCGCCCGTGTGCCGATGGGGCGCGCGGGCGCTTTAGCCGTGTCAGGGAGCAAGTGGCACCCCGGAGTACAGAAGGGTCTTGATTCTCGTGTTCGACCGGCTCGGTGAGCTGGCGAGTGAGCACGCCGAGCTTGAGCGCGCCCTCGCCGATCCCAACGTGCACGCGGACGCGGATCAGGCCCGGACGCTCGCCAGGCGCTACGCGGAGCTGACACCGATCGTGACCGCCTTCCGCGAATGGCGGCAGGCGGGCGAGGACGAGCAGGCGGCGCGCGAGCTGGCACCGGAGGATCCGGCGTTCGCGGCGGAAGCGGAGGAACTCGCGAAGCACCGCGAGGAACTCGAGGACCGGCTCCGCGTGCTCCTCGTGCCGAAGGATCCGAACGACGGCCGGGACACCATCCTGGAAGTCAAGGCCGGTGAGGGCGGCGAGGAGTCCGCGCTGTTCGCTTCGGACCTGCTCCGGATGTACCTGCGCTACGCCGAACGGCACGGGTGGAAGACCGAGATCATCGACTCCACCGTTACCGGGCTCGGCGGCATCAAGGACGCGACCGTCGCGGTGAAGGCCGGGCGGGGCGGCGGCGCGGGCGCGTGGTCCCGCCTGAAGTACGAGGGCGGCGTGCACCGGGTGCAGCGAGTGCCGGTGACGGAGTCGCAAGGACGCATCCACACCTCGGCGGCGGGCGTGCTCGTGATGCCCGAGGCCGACCCGGTGGACGTGCAGATCAACGACAACGACATCAAGGTCGACGTGTTCCGCTCTTCCGGCCCGGGCGGGCAGTCGGTCAACACCACCGACTCCGCCGTCAGGATCACCCACCTGCCGACCGGCATCGTGGTGTCCTGCCAGAACGAGAAGAGCCAGCTGCAGAACAAGGAGCAGGCGCTGCGCGTCCTGCGCGCCCGGCTGCTCGCGCAAGCGGAGGCGGACGCGGACGCCAAGGCCGCCGCCGAGCGCAAGGCGCAGGTGCGCACCGTGGACAGGTCGGAACGCGTCCGCACCTACAACTTCCCGGAGAACCGGATCTCCGACCACCGGGTCGGCTACAAGGCATACAACCTGGACCAGGTGATCGACGGTGAGCTGGACGCGGTCATCGACGCCCTGGCCGCCGCGGACCTGGAAGCTAAGCTGGCCGACGGATGAGGACCGAGCCTTGGCGGTCAGGCGAGCGGGGAGCGCGGTGAGCCTGCTGCTCGACGAGATCGCACTGGCCACCGCGCGGCTGGCGGAGGCTGGCGTGGACTCGCCGCGGACCGACGCCGAGCTGATCGCTGCGAACGTCCACAACGTCAAGCGCGGGGAACTGCATACGGTGCCGGACTCGGACTTCGACGCCAGGTTCTGGGTCGACGTGAGCCGCCGGGCGAATCGCGAGCCGCTGCAGCACATCACGGGGCGGGCCTTCTTCCGCTACCTGGAACTGGACGTGGGCCCCGGCGTCTTCGTGCCCCGGCCGGAGACCGAGGTGATGACGGGCTGGGTGATCGACCGGCTGCGCGAGATGGACGTCGCCGAGCCGGTCGCCGTGGACCTGGGCACCGGCTCGGGCGCGATCGCGCTGTCCATCGCGCAGGAAGTGCCGAGGGCGCGGGTGCACGCCGTCGAGGGGGACCCGCTGGCCCGCGGCTGGGCGGAGCGGAACATCACGCGGTACGTGGACTCTTACACCGCCGGCCGCGTGCTCCTGCACGCCGGTGACTTCGTGTCCGGTGACTTCGAGACCGGCCTGCGCGACCTGGCCGGCCTGGCTGGCTCGGTTGACGTGGTGGTTTCCAACCCCCCGTACATCCCGCTCGGCTCGATAGTGCCGCCTGAGGTGGGGGAGTACGATCCGCCTGCCGCGCTGTGGAGCGGCTCCGACGGCCTGGCGGCCATCCGGGCGGTCGAGCGGGTGGCACGGTGGCTGCTGCGGCCGGGCGGCCTGGTCGCGGTGGAGCACGGAGCGCCGCAGGGCGCCGCTGTTTACTGGGTATTCTCTGAAGAGGCTGGCTGGCGGGATACCCGCAACAACAAAGACCTGGCCCAACGCGACCGATTCGTTACGTCCACGTGGCCTGGCCTGTAGAGCAGACGATTCCGTGGCAGGATGGAACCGATGAGCGCGCGATACGACTGTGCTGACACCGGGCAGCGGGAAGCGGGAATAGCGGCTGCCGTCGCGGCCGTCCAGGAGGGCGGCCTCGTCGTGCTGCCCACGGACACGGTGTACGGGATAGGGGCCGACGCGTTCACGCCGTCGGCGGTCTCGGCGCTGCTCGCCGCCAAGGGACGGGGACGGAACATACCGCCCCCGGTGCTCGTCGGCAGCGTCCGGGCGGCGGGGGCGCTCGCCGAATCCCTCGGTGCCTTCGGGCAGGACCTGATCGACGAGTTCTGGCCGGGGCCGCTGACCCTGGTATTCCGGGCGAGCCCGACGCTGAAATGGGACCTCGGCGACACGCTGGGCACGGTCGCGATACGCATGCCACTGCACCCGGTCGCGCTCGACCTGCTGCGCCGGACCGGGCCGATGGCGGTGAGCAGCGCTAACCTGCACGGTGCGCCCGCTACCACGACCGCGGCCGAGGCGGAGGGGCAGCTCGGCGCCGCCGTTTCCGTCTACCTGGACGGCGGGCGGTGCGCCGACAACGTGCCGTCGACGATCCTCGACCTGACCGGCACGGTGCCGCGGATGCTCCGCGCGGGCGCGATCGCCGCCGATCAGCTCCGCAAGATCGTCCCGATAATCGATCTGCCGGCTTCCCCGCCCGCCGAGCCGGATATCAAGCCCGCCGAGCCGCATCCGCTGGCCGGCGGGGATCCCGGAACAGGGTCCTGACCCGGCGGCGCCATGCGCGATTATCTGTACATCCTGATCATCGCGGCGGTGGTGACCTATCTGCTCACCCCGCTGGTGCGGCGAGGTTCGATCGCCATCGGCGCCCTGCACGCCGCCCGCAGCCGGGATGTGCACAAAAAGCCGACGCCGCTGCTCGGGGGGGTCGCCATGTACGGCGGGCTCGCGGTCGGCCTGCTCGTGGCGGAGCGCCTGCCCTATCTGCAGCAGGCGTTTCCCTCATCGCGCACGGTCGTCGGGCTGCTGCTGGCTGGCGCACTGGTCGTGCTCATCGGCGCCGTCGACGACCGCTGGGGCCTGGGGGTAATCAGCAGGCTCGCCGGCCAGATCGCGGCGGGCGGCATCCTGGTGTGGAGCGGCGCCTACCTCCCCTGGATCCCGCTGCCCGGTGGCACGCCGTTCCTCCTGGAGCCGGACCTGAGCTTCACGCTCACGATCTTGATCGTGGTCATCACGATCAACGCGGTGAACTTCATCGACGGGCTGGACGGGCTCGCGGCCGGCGTCGTCGGGATCTCCGCGCTAGCCTACCTGTTCTACTCGTACACGCTGACCAACTCGGTCCATGTCCCGTCGCAGTCGGTCCCCGCGGTGGCGTCGGCCGTGCTGGCGGGCATCTGCATCGGGTTCCTGCCGCACAACTTCAACCCGGCGCTGATCTTCATGGGCGACGCCGGCGCTTATCTGCTCGGCCTGCTGCTCGCCTACGGCCCGATCTCTTCCACGGCCTCGCTCGACCCGAACATCCTGGTCAACTATTCGCACCTGCACCCGGTCAACCGGTTCCCGACCATTCTTCCGCTGCTGCTGCCGGTCGCGATCATGATCATTCCCTACGCGGACCTGCTGCTGGCCGTGGTCCGCCGGACCCTGGCGGGCAAGTCGCCATTCGCGGCGGACGGTCTGCACCTGCACCACCGCCTGCTCAACATGGGCCACTCGCACCGGCAGAGCGTGCTGCTCATGTACCTGTGGGCGGCGCTGTTCTCCGGCATGGTGGTCGGCCTGTCGCAAATCCGGATCCGGCTGATCTGGCTCGCCCTGGCCACCGTCGGTGCCATGGCGCTGCTGCTCCTGACGACGATGCCGCGACTGCGCCCGAGGCGTGCCGGAACCCCCGGGAAGCGCAGACGGACGGGAGGCGCCCGGGTCCGTTCGGAAAGACCGGGACGCGCGGTCGCCTACGGCGCGCCAGCCGCGAACGGCGCGGTACCCGCCGCGGCCGTTCCCGTGAGCGGCGCGGTGCCGGGCGGGCCGCCGCTGCCGGGCGGGGCGCTGCGAAGCCGAGGTCCGTCAGGTGCGGTGCCCGCCAGCGGCGGGGTTCCGGCGAACGGAGCCGTGCCCCCGAACGGGATAGTGCCCCCGAACGGGATAGTGCCGCCGAACGGGATAGTGCCGCCGGATGCGGTAGTGCCGCCGGGCGGGGTAGTGCCCCCGGGCGGGGTAGTGCGTCCCGGCGCGGTCCCGGCGCCGAGCCCGGTAATGCCCTCGAACGGGGTGACGCCAGAGGCCCCAGGCGTGCCGGGACCGCCGCGGATGAACAGCCAGGCGCCAGGTGGCGCCGGCAGGACCAGGCCGCGCCCCGTCGCCCCCGCGCCCTGGCCGCGCCGTCCCTGACCGGCCGGCCGACGCGGGCATCCTCTGTCACACCGGCCACTGGCACCCCGCTGCGCGTCCCCGGACGCCGGCGGGCGCCGGGCACGTTCGAGGCGTGTGGCCCCCTGGCCTCGCAAGATGAGGCCTGTGGGCCACAGGCCTCATCAGCCGGCCGCCGGCCAGCCCCGGCGCGGGCATCCACCGCCACAGAGCTCACTGACGCTCACTTACCGCTCATAAGCCGCCTCAGTCACGAGGCGGCGCGCCGGCGCGCGGGCGCCAGCCATCGGGCTACTGGCGCGGCCCGCTCTAGTGTGGTCGATTGCGCAATCGACCCCGCGACCTCGCCGGGCCCCGTGCGATCTTGGGTGGGGCGCTGCTCGCATGCGACCGAGATTGGGGAGGGGTCCATCGCACGGCGCCAACATGGTCATGTAAAGTCGTCAATCGGGTAAAGCAGAAGTCAAGAACCTTGTGATACGCTTCACAAGCACCTCCCCTGACGGTAGGTGAGCGGCACGTGGTACTTTTCGTGGACCTACCCGGACATCCGGGCCGCGGATGTGGTATTGCGGACTCGCTCGCCACATCCGGGGAAGCTCCGCTGGGACATACCCACCCGAGCAACGACGCCAGCGATCCCTCAGGAGCCAGCAGATGATGGCAACCTATAGCCGAGTCGTCCGGCGCTCGGCCGCGCTCACCGGCGTGGTCGCCGCCGTATGCGTCGCCGTCTGCGCCGCCCTCGGCGGTGCCAAGGGACTTTACGGCGCGCTGATCGGGGTGGCGGTCGTCACCGCCTTCTTCGGGATCAGCGTGCTCGTCGTGGGCCGGGCGGCGAGGATCAGCCCGCAGGTCATGATGGCCGCGGCCATGATCAGCTACGTGGTCAAGATCATCGGCTTCGCGATCGTGATGGTGCTGCTGGGCAAGTCGACCGCCTTCGATGGCCGGATGCTCGGCTTCACCGCCATCATCTGCATCCTGGCCTGGGGCGCCGCCGAGGTCGTCAACACGATAAAGCTCAAGGTCCTCTACGTGGACCCGGACGGGAGCGGCAAGGCGTGAGCGTGCGGGGCCGGCGGGGCACCAGCGCCGAAGCGGAGGGCCGTGCCGAGGGTCTGAATGTCGGCTGGACGGTGCTCAGCTATCTGCTCAGCGGCATGGCCGCCTATGGTGCCATCGGCTGGCTGGTCGGACGCGCGGTGCACGTGCAGATGCTTTTCCCGATCGGGATGCTGGTCGGGCTCGGTATCTCGCTCGGCTTCGTGATCTGGCGTTATGGCAGGAATGCCGGCCAGGACGGAGACAAATACATGACGACAGGCATGAGCGCGGCGGGGACTCGGCGCGCGAGCCACCGGAGGGGAATTCCCCGGGAGGAGAAGAGCCGGTGACCGGTGCCGTTGCGGCCGCCGTGGGAGGCGGCTGCCACATCTTTAGCGGGTGCGGCTTCCCCGCGCCTGGCCTGCAGGACTTCGTTCTGGACGCCGCTCTTCACGATCGGCTCGTTCAGCTTCACCAAGCCGATGCTGCTCGCGATCCTGGCGGCGCTCATCGTGATCGGGTTCTTCTGGGCGGCGTTCCGCAAGCCCAAGCTGATCCCGGGCCGCACGCAGAGCCTTGGCGAGCTGGCCATCCTGGCCGTGCGGGATCAGATCCTGCGCCCGTCGCTCGGCAAGAAGGGCGACTCCTACCTGCCGTTCCTCGTGTCGCTGTTCTTCTTCATCTACATCATGAACGTGATGGAACTGATCCCGGTCCTCCAGTTCCCGGTCACGTCCAGGATCGGCTTCGTGTGGCCGATGGTGTTCATCGTCTACTTCCTCTACCTGTACCTGGGCGTCAAGCACCAGGGCGCCTGGGGCTACCTCAGGAACATGATCCCGCCGGGCGTGCCGTGGCCGATCTACATCATCCTGGTCCCGGTCGAGCTGCTCAGGTTCTTCGTCTTCCAGCCGTTCACCCTCGGCGTGCGGCTGTTCGGGAACATGTTCGCCGGCCACCTGCTGCTGACGATCTTCACGATCGCGTCGTGGTACCTGCTGAGCCTGTCCGTCGGCCTGCTGTACGCCGCCGGTTCGTTCGCGCTGGCGATCTTCGTCTTCGTGCTCGAGACCCTGGTCACCCTGCTGCAGGCGTTCATCTTCACCACGCTGACCGCGACCTACATAGCCAGCTCCGTGGAGCCTGCGCACTAACCCGCACCGGACTTTACCGATCTCGAATTCCCATGCCACAGAGCCCAGCGGGGCCACAACGTAAAGGAATGGATTAATGTCACTCGCCACTACTCTCGCCGCCGGCTCGACGCTGAACATCAACATCGGTGCCGTCGGCTACGGCCTCGCCGCCATCGGCCCGGGCATCGGCATCGGCCTGGTGTTCGGTCACGCCATCGAGGCCATGGCCCGGCAGCCGGAGGCCACCGGCCGCATCTCGCTGTACATGTGGATCGGCTTCTCGCTCACCGAGGCGCTCGCGCTGATCGGCCTCGTGGCGCCGTTCATCTTCAAGTACAGCTGATCCGCCTAAGGGAAGTGAGCACACCATGATTCCACTTGCCGCCGACACCGCGTCGTATAACCCGCTGCTCCCCTCGTGGCCCGAGTTCATCATCGGCACGATCCTTTTCGTGCTGGTGTTCGGCTTCCTCGCAAGGATAGGAATGCCGCGGATCACGAAGTTGCTCGAAGAGCGTCACGACGCGATCGAGGGCGGCATCAACCGGGCCGACGAGGCGCAGGCGGAGGCCGAGCGGGTACTGCAGCAGTACCGTGCCCAGCTTGACGACGCCAGGCACGAGTCCTCGCGCATGCGCGAGGAGGCCAGGGAGCAAGGCGCCCAGATCATCGCCGAGATGCGCGAGCGCGCCGGGGCGGAGGCGCGCCGGATCACCGAGGCGGCGCAGGCGCAGATCGAGGCCGAGCGGCAGCAGGCGCTCATCTCGCTCCGCGCTGAGGTGGGCAGCCTCGCCACCGAGCTGGCCAGCCGCATCGTCGGCGAGTCGCTGACTGACGCGGCGCGGCAGAGCCGGATGGTCGACCGCTTCCTCGCCGACCTCGAGCAGCACGAGCCGACCGAGCCGGCCACGACACCGACCGGAGCCGGACAGTAATGCGCGGCGCCAGCAGGGCTTCTTACGCCGAGCTGCGGGAACGGCTGGACGCCACCGTGCACGGTCCGGTGCTCGCGGACCTGATCGGCGACGAGCTGTTCGCGGTCGTCCGGCTGCTTGACTCAGAGCACGGCCTGCGCCGGGCGCTCGCCGACCCGACCAAGCAGTCGCAGGAGAAGTCGGCGATAGTCAGGCGGCTGCTGCACGGCAAGGTGTCCGCGGAAACCGAGGACCTGGTGGCCGAGGCGGTGACAGCCCGCTGGGCGACCCCTGGCGACCTGGCCGACGCCATCGAGCAGCTCGCCATCGAGGCGTTCACGCTGGCCGCGCAGTACGCGGGTACGCTGGATGACCTGGAGGACGACCTGTTCAGGTTCAGCCGTCTGGTGTCCGGGCAAACGGGCCTGCGGACGGCGCTGATCGGCCCCGCGCCGGTGGACGCCAAGCGGGACCTGCTGGCGAACCTGCTCGAAGGCAAGGTGAGCTCGCCCTCGCTGAAGCTGATCACGCAGGTGCTGACGCACCCCCGCGGCCGTTCGCCGCAGACGGTGCTCGACCTGTGCGCCACCATCGCGGCGCGGCGGCGGGAGCAGCTCATCGCGGTGGTGCGCGTCGCCGCCGAGCTGACCGCCGACCAGCGGCGCAGGCTCGCGGCGACCCTTGCCGAGGCTTACGGGCGGGGAGTACACCTCAATGTTGTGCACGATCCGGCGGTGATCGGCGGTATGTCCGTCCAGATCGGGGATGAGCTGATAGACGGGACCGCGGCCAGCCGCCTGGCCGAGGTCCGGCGCAAGCTTGCTGGCTGATTCGGCCGGCGCGCGCCAGCCCGAGCGGGCCGGCGCAGGCCCGCCCAGGTATTCACGAACGGAATGGGGAAGATGGCGGAGCTGACAATCCGGCCGGATGAGATCCGCGACGCGCTGGCGCAGTTCGTCGAAGAGTACGAGCCAGCGGGCGCCGAGCGCGAAGAGGTCGGCACGGTCGTCGAGTGCGGCGACGGCATCGCCCGCGTCGAGGGACTGCCCTCGGCCATGGCGAACGAGCTTCTTGAGTTCGAGAACGGCGTCCGCGGTATCGCGCTGAACCTGGACATCCGCGAGATCGGTGTCGTCATCCTCGGTGAGTTTTCCGGCATCGAGGAGGGACAGCGGGTACGCCGCACCGGCGAGGTGCTGTCCGTCCCGGTCGGCGACCCGTTCCTAGGGCGCATGGTGAGCCCGCTCGGCGAGCCGCTCGACGGCCTCGGCGAGATCAAGAACACCACGCTGCGGCCCCTGGAGGTCCAGGCGCCCTCGGTGGTGCAGCGGCAGCCGGTGCACGAGCCGTTGCAGACCGGCATCAAGGCGATCGACGCGATAACACCGATCGGCCGGGGCCAGCGCCAGCTGATCATCGGCGACCGGCAGACCGGCAAGACCGCGATCGCGATCGACACGATCATCAACCAGAGGGCCAACTGGGAGTCCGGCGACCCGAAGCGTCAGGTGCGCTGCGTGTACGTCGCCGTCGGCCAGAAGGGCTCGACGATCGCCGGCGTCAGGCAGGCCCTGGAAGAGGCCGGGGCGTTGCCGTACACCACGATCGTGGCCGCGCCCGCCTCCGACCCGTCTGGCTACAAGTACATCGCCCCCTACACGGGCAGCGCGATCGGCCAGCACTGGATGTACGACGGCAAGCATGTCCTGATCGTCTTCGACGACCTGTCCAAGCAGGCCGAAGCCTACCGCGCCATCTCCCTGCTGCTGCGCCGTCCGCCGGGCCGCGAGGCGTACCCGGGTGATGTCTTCTACCTGCACTCGCGCCTCCTCGAGCGCTGCGCGAAGCTGTCGGACGACCTCGGCGCGGGCTCGATGACCGGGCTCCCGATCGTGGAGACGAAGGCCAACGACATCTCGGCCTACATCCCGACGAACGTCATCTCGATCACCGACGGGCAGATCTTCCTCGAGACCGACCTGTTCAACTCAGGTGTCCGCCCGGCCATCAACGTCGGCCTGTCGGTGTCCCGGGTCGGCGGCGCCGCCCAGATCAAGGCGATGAAGAGAGTCGCTGGCCAGATCAAGCTCGCGCTGTCGCAGTTCCGTGACCTCGAGGCGTTCGCGGCCTTCGCGTCCGACCTTGACGCGGCTTCCCGGGCTCAGCTCGAGCGCGGCGCCCGGCTGGTCGAGCTGCTCAAGCAGCCGCAGTACTCGCCGTACCCCGTGGAGGAGCAGGTCGTGTCGATCTGGTCGGGCACCAGCGGCCAGATCGACGACGTGCCGGTGGAGGACATCCGCCGGTTCGAGTCCGAGTTCCTCGACTACATGCGCCACGACCAGGCGGGCCTGCTGACCGCGATCCGGGAGACCGGGGCCCTGACCGACGACAACGTGACCACGCTGAAGGACGCCATCAACAGGTTCCGCCGCACCTTCGAGGTGACCGGCGGCCAGCTGCTCGTGTCCGACGATGAGCAGGTCTCGGCGCTCGAAGAGGGAGAACACCAGCAGGAGTCGGTTCGCAGGTACGCGGCGCAGACCACGCCGGCGGATAGCGAGTAGACGCCATGGCAGCACAGCTTCGCGCGGTCCGGGCGCGGATCAGGGCGGTCAAGTCGATCGCCAAGATCACCCGCGCCCAGGAGCTGATCGCGTCGTCGCGGATCGTCAGGGCGCAGCAGCGCACACGCGCGGCCGAGCCGTACTCGCGCGAGCTCACCCAGGCGGTGGAGGCGCTGGTGAGCCGGTCGTCGACGCTCATCCATCCGATGATCTCCGAGCCTGCGATGGTCCGCCGGGCGGCGGTGCTGATCCTCACCAGCGACGGCGGCTTCGCGGGCGCCTACAACGCCAACGTGCTGCGCGAGGCCAGCAGGCTGCGGCAGCGCAACACCGACAACCGGGTCGAGTCCGTCACGTACGTGACGGGCCGCAAGGGCATCGGGTGGCATCGTTTCCGCGGCATCGCCATCGAGCGCGAGTGGAGCGGCTTCTCCGCCCAGCCGACCTACGCCGAAGCGGAGGAAGTGGCCACCGCGCTGCTCGACGCCTTCGAAAAAGACACAGCCGAGGGCGGCGTGGACGAGCTCTACCTGGTGTCCACCGAGTTCATCTCGATGCTGACCCAGCGCCCCGCCGTCCGGCGGCTGCTGCCGATGGAGATCGAGGAGCAGGAAGGCGAGCGGCCGGGCGGCCCGCTGCCGTCCTACGAGTTCGAGCCGAACACGAACGTCGTGCTCGACGCGCTGCTACCCCAGTATGTGGCCAGCCGCATCTACTACGCCATGCTGGAAGCGGCGGCCTCCGAACTGGCGGCGCGGCGGCGCGCCATGAAGGCCGCCACGGACAACGCCAACGACTTGCTAGACAGGCTGACCCGGGAGGCGAACAACGCCCGGCAGGCCGAGATCACCCAGGAAATCAGCGAAATCGTCGGCGGGGCGAACGCGCTCGCTGAGGCGAACGCAGGGAGTGAGTAACAGACCATGACCGCCACCGTAGAGAACCCCGCGGAGAGCGGGGCCGCCAACACGGGAACCGGCCGCGTCGCCCGGGTCATCGGCCCGGTCGTCGACGTGGAGTTCCCGGCGGAGCAGATGCCGGAGATCTACTACGCGCTGCACGTGGACGTCACCCTGGCGGATACGACCCGCACGCTGACGCTGGAGGTCGAGCAGCACATCGGCGACAACGTGGTCCGCACGATCGCGCTGCAGCCGACCGACGGCCTCATCCGCGGCGCCGAGGTCATCAACACCGGCGGGCCGATCGAGGTGCCGGTGGGCGACGTGACGAAGGGGCACGTGTTCAACGTGCTCGGCGAGCCACTCGACGTCCCCGCCTCCAGCCTGCACGTGACCGAGCGCTGGCCGATCCACCGGCTGGCCCCGCCGCTGGACCAGCTCGAGTCGAAGACGGAGATGTTCGTCACCGGCATCAAGGTCCTCGACCTGCTGACACCGTACGTGCGAGGCGGCAAGATCGGCCTGTTCGGCGGCGCCGGCGTCGGCAAGACCGTGCTCATCCAGGAGATGATCCGCCGGGTCGCGAAGAACTTCAGCGGCGTCTCCTGCTTCGCCGGGGTGGGAGAGCGGACCCGCGAGGGTAACGACCTCTTCCTCGAGATGACCGAGTTCTGGCGTCATCGAGGACACCGCGCTGGTCTTCGGCCAGATGGACGAGCCGCCGGGCACCCGGCTGCGGGTCGCGCTGTCGGCGCTGACGATGGCGGAGTACTTCCGCGACGTGGAGAAGCAGGATGTGCTGCTGTTCATCGACAACATCTTCCGGTTCACCCAGGCCGGCTCGGAGGTGTCCACGCTGCTCGGCCGGATGCCGTCCGCGGTGGGTTACCAGCCGACGCTGGCCGACGAGATGGGCCAGCTCCAGGAGCGGATCACCTCGACTCGCGGCCACTCCATTACCAGCATGCAGGCGATCTACGTGCCCGCTGACGACATCACGGACCCGGCGCCGCACACGGTGTTCGCGCACCTCGACGCCACGACCACGCTGTCCCGGGCGATCACCGAGAAGGGCATCTACCCGGCGGTGGACCCGCTGGACTCCACGTCCCGGATCCTGGACGCCCGGTACATCGGCCAGGAGCACTACGACGTGGCCCGTACCGTCCAGCAGATCCTCCAGCGGTACAAGGAACTGCAGGACATCATCGCGATCCTCGGCATCGACGAGCTGTCCCAGGAAGACCAGATCACCGTGCAGCGCGCGCGGCGCATCGAGCGGTTCCTGTCCCAGCCGATGTACGTGGCGGAGGCGTTCACCGGCCAGCCGGGTGTGTTCGTGCCGCTGGAGGAGACGATCGCCTCGTTCAAGGCGGTCACCGAGGGCAAGTACGACCACCTTCCGGAGCAGGCCTTCTACATGGTCGGCGGCATCGAGGACGTGGAGAACAAGGCCAAGGAGCTGGAGCGCTCGTGACGCTGCACGTGGAGCTGCTGATGCCGGACCGCACGCTGTGGTCCGGCGAGGCAGGCATGGTCATCGCTAAGACCATGGACGGTGACATCGGCATCCTGCCCGGGCATTCCCCCGTGTTCGGCATCCTGTCCCCGGGCAGCCTGGTCCGCATCCGCGAGGTCCCCGGCGAAGAGAATCCCAGCGGCGACGCCGTGCGGGCCGCCGTCAGGGACGGGTTCCTCTCGGTGACAGGCGATCGCGTGTCCATCCTCGCCTCGGTGGGCCAGCTCGCCGATGAGGTGGACACCGACACCGCGCGCGCCGATCTGGATACGGCGACGACGGAGGCCGGCTCGCCGTCCGCCGTGGAGGAGTCGGCCGAAGTCAGGTACGCGAGGGCCCGGCTGCGGGCCGCCGGCGAACAGGGCTGACGCGGAGCGCGGGTGGGCGGAGCGCTGGCACTTGACGCCATCTGGCTCTTCGCCGGCTTCCTCGTGCTCGTGATCCTCGCCGCCGTCGTCCTAGCGACCCGCCGCTTCTTGCTCGAAAGGGGCGGCGGGACCGTCGAATGCGGCCTCCGCCGCCCGGCCGGGCAAGGCAGCTGGCGTCTCGGGGTGGCCTCCTACCAGGGTGACGAGCTGTGCTGGTACGGCGCGCTCGGCGTGCTGCTCCGCCCTGAGCAGGTCTTCCAGCGGCGCTCGCTCACCGTGCTTTCCCGCCGCCCGTCGCTGCCGTCCGAAGCGAATGCGCTGGGCGCGGAGCACGTCGTCGTCGAACTGTGCACCAGGCCAGCCGCCGAGTACCCGGCGCAGAAAGACGACGGCGACCACGTGGAGCTGGCCATGACCGAGGAGGCGCTCACCGGCTTCCTGTCCTGGCTGGAAGCATCGCCGCCCGGCTCCCACCTGCAGGACATCGCTTAGTTCCCGCTCCCGTTACCGGTCACCGCCGGGACGCCAGAGGACATCGCCGACCTCGGTATTCGCGGCGCGGGCGAGGATGAACAGCAGGTCCGACAGGCGGTTGAGGTACTTGGCCGGCCAGCTGCTGACCGCCTCCCCGTACTCGGCGACGGCGGCCCACGCGCTGCGCTCGGCGCGCCGCGTGACGGCGCGCGCGGTGTGCAGCAGCGCCGCGCCTGACGTTCCGCCGGGCAGCACGAAGCTGCGCAGCACCGGCAGCGCCGCGTTGTAATCGTCACAGGCCGACTCGAGTGCCGAGACATAGCTCTCGTCGATGCGCAGCTGCTGGTAGGCCGGCGGCTCCGGGCTGACCGGGTTGGCCAGGTCGGCGCCGACGTCGAACAGTTCGTTCTGGATCCGGCCGAGCAGCGCGGTCATGCCAGGGGGCAGCTGGCCGAGGGTCACCGCCACCCCGATCGCGCAGTTGGCCTCGTCGGTGTCCGCGTACGCGGCCAGCCGGCTGTCGGTCTTGTGGACCCGGCTGCCGTCCACGAGGGCGGTGGTCCCCTCGTCGCCGGTGCGCGTGTAGATCCTGGAAAGTACGACCGGGTTGTCCCGCTGTTCATTCGCCATGGCACCACAGTAACGGCCCCGGCGGGGAGCGAGCCAGGCTACGTAGCGCAACGTAGTCGCTATGAAACTGTGATCGACGTCCTGACCTGTGGTATTCACTTTTCCGCGGAGGTGTGGCATTGTTTAGCTACACTGAGTAATCACCTCGGAAAGCTCCGGGGTCCGGCGGTTCTCGGGGGCCCGCCGGGCCCCGGTTCCCGGGGGCCCGCCGGCCCGTGAGCGCCGACGCTAACGCCGCCCGCTAGCCCTGCCCGCGCCGGCGCGGCCGGTAGCTCCGCCCGTGCAGCACGGTGACCAGCTTCACGATGCGACCCATGTCACGCGCGTCCCGGCGGAACGTCGTGATGCGCACCACCGGCCGCATCCGCTGCGCGGTGATCGCCTTAGCCCGGGAGAACTCGCGCAGCCCGTCGGCCCCGTGGATCCGCCCGAACCCGGACTCGCCGGACCCGCCGAACGGCAGCGCGGGCACCGCCGCGAACGCGATCACCGAGTTCACCGACGTCATCCCGGCCCGCAGCGCGCGCGCCGCCCGCATGCCCGCCCGCCGCTGGCGCGTGAACACGGCCGATCCCAGCGCGTACGGCGAGGCGTTGGCCAGCC
Source organism: uncultured Actinomycetota bacterium (assembly GCA_963771985.1). Lineage (GTDB taxonomy): Bacteria > Actinomycetota > Actinomycetes > Streptosporangiales > Streptosporangiaceae > Trebonia. The sequence goes on from CAVYVO010000022.1 coordinate 347,088, forward strand.
GCACGCCGGTCCCGCCAGCGACGGCACCGGCGTGACGGTCACGACCGGCCCGAACGTCTCCTCGCGCACGGCGGCGCTGTCCTCGGGGACGTCCACGAGCACCACCGGGTCGACGTAGGGCGCGCGGACCGAGTCGAGGCCGCCGGCCGCCGCGCGGCCGCCGCGCGCCACCGCGTCGGCCAGGTGCCGTGCCACGACGTCGACCTGGCCCGGGAGCGTCATCGGCCCGTAGGACGCGTCGTCGTCGTCGCCTGCCCGCAGCCGCGCGATCTTCTCGTTCAGTTTCTCCAGAAACGCCTCGTAGACCGGCTCGCAGACGTAGACACGCTCCACCCCGACGCAGGTCTGCCCCGCGTTGGACATGGCGCCCCACGCCGCGGCGTCGGCCGCCGCGTCCAGGTCCGCGTCCGCGTCGACTAGGAGCGCGTCCTTTCCCCCGCATTCGGCGAGGACCGGGGTCAGTGTCCCGGCTGCCGTGGCCAGGACCTTGCGCGCGGTCGCGGCGGAGCCGGTGAAGGCGATCTTGTCGACGCCGGACTTCGCGAGCTCCGCGCCGGTCGCGCCGAGCCCGGTCACGAGCTGCAGCACCGGCTCGGTGTCGCCGAACACCTCGCTCAGCACCTCGGCGAACGAACGCACCAGCCACTGGCCGACCCCGGGCGTCAGCTCGCTCGGCTTGAACACGACGGCGTTGCCGGCCGCCAGCGCGTACCCGATCGAGCCCATCGGGGTGAAGACGGGATAGTTCCACGGTCCGATGACGCCGACCACGCCGAGCGGGTGGTACTCCACGCTGGCGGCCTGGTTGAGCATCGCCAGGCCGCTGGGCACGCGGCGGGGCTTGAGGACGGACTGGGCGTGCCTGGCCGCCCAGTCCAGGTGCAGGATCGTGTTGACGATCTCCAGCGTGGCGTCATCGAGCGGCTTGCCGGTCTCGTCGTGCACGACCGTCGCGAGCCTGCCCATGTACCGGGTGATGTGCGACTTCCACGCGAGCAGCCGCAGGCGGCGGTCCGCCCAGCCGAGGCCGGCCCACCAGGCGGCGGCCTCGCGGGCCCGGCCGACCGCGGCGGCCACCTCACGCTGCCCGTCCACGCCGAACGTAGCCAGCACTTCGCCGGTCGCGGGGTTCACGGACTCGAACGTGTCCCTGGCGTCGCCGGGGGCGGACACCGTGGGTGATATCGCATGACCTGCCATGCAGCCAGTAAACCCACCGCCCGTGGCGGAGTAAAGTGCCGTCCGTGCCGAGCCGCCCGTACACGCTGGTGAGCTGCGCCGTCTCCGTCGACGGCTGCCTGGACGACGCGTCCGCCGGCCGACTGATCCTCTCCGGCCCCGACGACCTGGACGAGGTCGACGAGCTGCGCGCCGCGGCCGACGCGATCCTCGTCGGCGCCGGGACGATCCGCGCCGACGACTCCCGCCTGCTCATCCGCTCTCCGGAGCGGGCCGCCCGCCGCGTGGACCGCGGACTGCCGCCGCACCCGCTGCGCGTCACGCTCACCGCCACGGGCGACCTGGACCCGGCCGCCCGCTTCTTCACCGGCCCTGGCGTGCCGCTGGTCTACTGCGCCTCCCCGGTCGCCGCGGCTGCCCGGGGCCGGCTCGGGCGGGCCGCCCTGGTCATCGACGCGGGCGACCCCCCGTCCCTTCGCGACGTTTTTCAAGATCTTTATTCCGAACGGAAGGTCGCGACTCTCCTCGTCGAAGGCGGCTCCCGGGTCCTCAGGGACGTCCTGGCCGCCGATCTCGCCGACGAGCTGCGCCTGGCCGTCGCGCCGTTCTTCGTCGGCGACCCCGGCGCGCCGCGCTTCGGCCTGCCCGCCGCTTACCCGCGTGATGCCGCCAACCCGATGCGGCTCGCCGCCGCCCGCCGCCTCGGCGACGGCGTCGCCGTCCTGCGTTACGTCCTCGGAACCCGCGAGCGCCCGCCGGGCCTATCGTGGCCGTTATGGCCGGCTTCCGGCGCCCTGGACACGTAACTGACCGTACCGGCGCAGCCAGGAGCGGACGGCGCCCGCGAGCAGGTCGGGCTGCTCCACCGGAAGGAAGTGCCCGGCCGCCGCGGCGAGCACGTAGTCGGCGTCAGGGAAGTGGCCGAGGTTTTCGTAGACCCCGCGGTAGCCGGCGACGCGGTCGCGGCGCCCGCAGACGAAGACGGCGGGACGCTCGTAGACGGCCGGCGGGCCCTCGTCGGACAGCGCGAAGCCGTCGGACCGCAGGACCCCGAAGTAGGCCTCGTCCACGGGGCCGTTGGCGGCCAGCACGGCGGCGACCCGGCCGGCCGCCGCCGCGGTCTGGCAGCCGACGGCGGCGGACAGGTACTCATGCAGGTGAGGCGGCACGCCGGCCAGCCAGCCTGGTTCCGGACGTGCCGCAAGCACGCCGCCCAGGTCGCGGTCCGCGGGCCGGATCTTGAACCCTGAGCAGACCATGAGCAGGCCCGCGGCGCGCTCGGGCAGCCGCCGCGCGACCGCGGCGGCCAGATACCCGCCGTAGGACCAGCCCGCGATCAGGAACCGCTCATCCTTTCCGAGGAGGTCGTCGACGGTGGCGATCACGTCCGCGAGCACCGCGTCCGACGCCGGCTCGCCCGGCGGCGACCCGCCGCTGCCCGGCAGGTCGAGGTAGATACGCGCCCAGCCGGCCTCGCGCGGGAAGACCGGCTCGAAGGCGGCGCGCATCGCCGTGGTATCGAGGCTGAGGGACGGGAGGACCACGACGGGCCGTCCCGCCCCCGCCACATGACTATGCAGGGGCACACACCCAACTATGCCGACTGCGCAATCGACCCGCTCTAGCCTGGCCGACTGCGCAATCGACCCACTGTGAGGTGGCCGCGCTGGCTAGAAAAGCGTGTTCTCGGGGTCGATGCCGCGCATCTGGGCGTAGTCGAGGGTGACGCAGCGGATGCCCCGGTCGGTGGCCAGGACGCGCGCCTGCGGTTTGATCTCCTGGGCGGCGAAGACGCCGTGCACCGGCGCGAGCAGCGGGTCCCTGTTGAGCAGCTCGAGATAGCGGGTTAGCTGCTCCACACCGTCGATCTCGCCGCGGCGTTTGATCTCGATGGCTACGTGCGTGCCGCCGGCATCGCGGCACATGATGTCGACCGGGCCGATCGGGGTCGGGTACTCGCGGCGGATGAGCCGCCAGCCGTCGCCGAGGATGTGCAGCTGCTCGGCGAGCAGTTCCTGCAGGTGCGCCTCGACGCCGTCCTTGACCAGCCCCGGGTCGACACCGAGGTCTACCGAGGTGTCGCTGAGCGTCTCCTCGATCGTGATGGTGAGCGTCTCGCCCGCCTTGTTGGTGACCGTCCACTTGTCCGGCCGCTCGGTCAGCCGGCACGGCGGCGACATCCAGTTCAGCGGCTTGTACGAGCCGCCGTCCGAATGCACGAGGACAGAACCGTCGGCCTTGACGATAAGCAGCCGCAGGGCGGACGGGAGATGAGCGGTGAGCCTGCCGTCGTAGTCGACGCTGCACCGGGTGATGACGAGCCGCACGGAACGTCACTGTAGTGCGAATCGGCGAGTCAGGTACCCCGATAAGGTTGAGGGTTGTGAGTCCGCGCAAGACCCGGCGACCCCGGCCCGCCCCGCCCGCCGCGCCGCTGGGACCCGAGCGGATCGAGCAGTGGCCGGACGGCGACTGGGTGGTGCGCCCGGTGCCGGGCGCCGCGGCCGCCAAGGCCTACCGCTGCCCCGGCTGTGACCAGGAGATCTACCCTGGCACGGCACACGTGGTGGTGTGGCCGACCCACGCCGGGGCGCAGTCGCGGCGGCACTGGCACACCGTGTGCTGGCAGCGGCGCATGCAGCGCCGCCCCGGCTGACCAACCCCGAGAGGCTCTGCTAGCTCGCGGGGGACGACCCCCGCACCCCCGATAAAGTTAGGTGTGATTCAGATCAGGGCTGCGACGGTCCTGCCGGCCCGGCGGACGCCGATCAGCATCACCACCGTCGACGGGCTGGACCTCGTCGGCGAGCTCGCGCTGCCCGCGGACCGCGACCCGGCCGCCACGCTGGTCTGCCTGCACCCGCTGCCGACGCACGGCGGCATGATGGACAGCCACATCATCAGGAAGGCGTCCTACCGGCTGCCCGCGCTGGCCGGCCTGGCCGTGCTGCGGTTCAACACCAGGGGCACGGAGTCCGCGCACGGCAAGAGCGACGGGGAGTTCGGCGGCGGCGAGACCGAGAAGCACGATGTCGAGGCGGCCGTCGGGTACGCCGCGAACGCGGGGCTGCCCCGGCTGTGGCTGCTCGGCTGGTCGTTCGGCACCGAGCTGGCGCTGAGGTGGGGCGCGCTGCCCCAGGTCGAGGGCGCCATCCTGCTGTCACCGCCGCTGCGCCGCGCCACGGACGAGGACCTGGACGCGTGGGCCGCCTCCGGCAAGCCGCTGACCGCGCTGGTGCCCGAGTTCGACGACTACCTGCGCCCCGACGAGGCGCGCCAGCGGTTCGCGCGGATACCGAAGGCCGACGTGATCGGCGTGGACGGCGCCAAGCACCTATGGGTGGGAGAGAACTACGTCCGCACCGTGCTCAACGAGATCGTGCGGGTGGTCAACCCAGCGGCGCTGAACGGCAAGGAGCTGCCAACCGAATGGGAAGGCTGAGCCGTAATTAGCCGTCGGCCCGCCGCCCGACCGTTTCGAGTCTCAACTAAATGTTGAGACATTTCCGACTCTTCATACGAGAAGTGTCCACATATCGGGCAAAACGGACGCGATTGTGGTCATCTCCCATGAAAAGTTGTTCGCTGGCCCGCCGAAGGGGGCGGCTGAAGCGTCGTGGTGCCCCCGGCCGGGGAGGCCGGGGGCACCACGAACGTGACGCTTTCCGGTTGAGCGGGCCGGGTAACGGGCCGCTCAGGCGGTCGCGGTTACTCGGTCCACCAGTTTTCGTCGTCTTCCGGCTTGCCCTCGACCTTCGCGCCGGTGCCGTTCCCGGCTGGGCGCGGGGCCTGGGCGGTCGCCGTGCCGTTCCCCTGCCGAACGGCCGTCGGCGCCATGCCGGGAGCCGCGGCAGCCCCGGGGCCGTTGCCGCCCACGGTCGGGCTCTCCGAGATAGCCGGCTTGACCGGGGCCGCGTTGACGGCCGGGTCGGGCACGCCCGGCACCGGCACGCCGAGCTGGCTGCCGAGCAGCTGGCGGACCTGCGCCAGGTGGCTGGAAATGTTGTCCTTCTGGCGGGTCAGCTCGTCGACCTCGCGCTGGGCGGTCACCCGGCGTCGTTCGGCGTCGTTCTTGGCCTCGGTGAGCATCTGCTCGGCCTGGGCCTTGGCCTGCGACACGATCTGGTCGGCGTTCTTCTTGGCGTTGCTGACCAGCTGCCGCGCGTGCTGGTCGGCGTCCCGGCGCGTCTGGTCGGCCTGCGCGGACGCCTTCGCGGCCCGCTGCTCGGCGGTAGAGGCCCGCTGCTCGGCCTCCGAGACCAGCTTCTGCGTGGCGGCCTGGGCGGCGGAGAGCCGCTCGGCCTCCTGCCGCTCGGCCTCCTCGCGGCGCGCCGCCAGCTGGATCTCGAACTCCGCCTCGGCCTGCGCCCGCTGCGCCTCGCTCTCCTCCAGGATGCGCTGCGCCTGGCTGCGCATCTCGTCGGCCTGCCGCTTGGAGGTGGTGAGGATCTCGTCCCGTTCCCGCTTCGCCGCAGCCTTGAGCTGCGCCACCTCGCGCTCGGTGGTGGTGCGCAGCTTGGCGATGTCCCGCTCGGTGGCCGCGCGCTTCTCCGCGACCTCGTGGTCGGCCGTCGCCCGCAGCTTGGCGACCTCGCGCTCCGTGGTGGACGTGAGCTCGTCCGCCTCGCGCCGCGCGGTGGTGCGGATCGAGTCCGCCTCGCGCTCCGCGGCGCTGCGCATGTCGTCGGTTTCCCGCTTGGCGTTGGCGCGCAGCTCGGCCGCCTCGTTCTCGGCCGCCGCCCGCAGTTCGGCGCCGTCCACCTTCGCCGCGGCCTTGATCTCGTTCGCCTCGGACCGCGCCGCCTGGACGAGCTCCGTCGCCTGCTCTTCGGCGAGCCGCAGGAGCTGCTCGATGCGCGCGCCGAGTCCCGAATAGGTCGGCCGCTCCTGCTCCTGGATCTGCCGGTGCGCGTTTTCGAGCTCACGGCGTGCGGCCAGCGCGTCTTCCTGGTGCCGGCGAACCTCGGTAGCGAGCTGCCGGATGTGTTCGTCGACCTGGTGGGGATCGTAACCGCGCATGACCTTGGCGAAGTCGCGTGGCGGAGTCTCTTCGAAGAAGCTGGTCAGTTGAGCGTCAATGTCCGATTGCATGTGGCCTAATCCTGGCTAGACGTGGGACGGCAGGCGGGGTCACGGCCGGGTCATCGCCGGTGACCAGCATGACCACAGCGCCTGCCAACCCTCCCCAGTCCGAGTCTGTTGGGTCCCGAAGGACTCTGGCGCTGCATCGCGGACTCCGGCGAATTTCTCGCCCAGTGACAGGCACACTACTCCGCCGCCGCCGGGTTGGTGGGGTCTTCAGGGTTCTCTGTCCTAGGAATCCCGGTGGTGGCATTGCTAGTCGCCCACCCGGCAGTCTAAGGGCCGCTAGCACCTTCCGGGTCCCGCTGTCACCGCTGTCAAAGTCACGTTTCGCGCATCTCAGAAGGGGCAAACGGTTGCACCAGTTCGGTCAGCACACCGCCGAGATCGGCCGGATGGAGGAACGCGATGGAGGCGCCCATCGAGCCGTGCCGCGGCCGCTGGTCGATGAGCCGGACCCCGCGCCCCCCGATCGTCTCCAGGGCCGCCATCACGTCGGCGACGGCGTAGGCGACATGGTGAATTCCCTCACCCCGCCGGGCGAGGAACTTGCCGACCGGAGTGTCCGGCGCCAGCGGCTCGAGCAGTTGCACGTACGACGATCCCTCGCCCGCGGCGAGCATCGCCTCGCGTACCCCCTGCTCCTCATTCGTCTCACGGCTCACCACAGTCAGGCCGAAAACTGACGTGTAGCGCTCGAGCGCCGCCTCCAGCGAGACGCACGCCACACCCACATGATCTATCCGAAGCAGCATGGTGGGTATCGTTTCATGGTAAGAAACGGCGCATTTACTCCGGGAGGGCCGGCATGGGCGATCCAGTCATCATCGGCGGAGCGCGCACCGCGATCGGCCGCCTCCTCGGATCCCTCGCGGGCTTCTCGGCCGTGGAGCTGGGCGGCTTCGCCATCAAGGGCGCCCTGGACCGGGCGGGCATCCAGCCGGACCAGGTCGAGTACGTGATCATGGGACACGTCCTGCAGGCGGGAACCGGGCAGATCACCTCCCGCCAGGCCGCGGTCAAAGCCGGCGTCCCGATGACCGTCCCCGCTACCACGGTCAACAAGGTGTGCCTGTCCGGCCTCGACGCCATCGCCCAGGCCGCGGACCTGATCAGGCTCGGCGAGTTCGACGTCATCGTGGCCGGCGGCATGGAGTCGATGACCAACGCGCCGCACCTCCTCAAGGACTCCCGCAAGGGCTTCAAGTACGGCCCGGCCACCATGGCCGACTCGATGGCGCTCGACGGCCTCACCGACGCGTTCGACGGCCTGTCGATGGGGGAGTCCACCGAAAGGCACAACGCCGAGATGGACATCTCCCGCCAGGAGCAGGACGAGTTCGCCGCCCGCTCCCAGCAGCGCGCGGCCAGGGCGACCAAAGACGGCATCCTCGCCGAGGAGATAGTCCCGGTCGAGATAACAGCAAGGAAGGGCACGGTGACCTTCCAGGAAGACGAGGGCATCCGCGCCGACACCACCGTAGAGTCCCTGGCCAAGCTGCCTCCGGCGTTCGGCAAGGAGGGGACGATCACCGCCGGCTCCGCCTCGCAGATCTCCGACGGCGCCGCCGCCTTCATCGTCGCCGACAGGAAAGTCGCGGAACGGCTCGGCGCGCCCGTCCTCGCCGGGGTCGGCGCGTTCGGCACGGTGGCCGGCCCGGACAACTCGCTGCACTCCCAGCCTGCGAACGCGATCAAGAAGGCCCTGGCGAAGGCCGGCCGCACCGAGCGGGACCTGGACCTTATCGAGATCAACGAGGCGTTCGCCGCGGTCGGCATCCAGTCCATGCGCGAACTGGGCGCCAGCCCCGACATCGTGAACGTCAACGGCGGCGCCATCGCGGTCGGCCACCCGCTCGGCGCCTCCGGGGCGCGCATCGCGCTCACGCTCGTCTGCGAGCTGCGCCGCCGCGGCGGCGGACTCGGCGCGGCCGCGCTGTGCGGCGGCGGCGGCCAGGGTTCGGCTCTCTTGTTCACCGTCCCGCGCTAGCCCCGGTGTCCGTGCTGAGCACTCACGACTCTTCGGGGGTGCGGGGGTCGTCCCCCGCGAGCCAGCAGAGCAATCTCGCCGAACGCGTCCACGCCGGGGACGTGCGTGCCCTCGCCCGGGTGATCTCGATGATCGAGAACGGAGACAGCCGCGTCCGTTCCGTGGTCAAGGAATTGAAGCCGTCACCAGCGGGAGCGCGGGTTATCGGACTGACAGGCGCGCCGGGCGCGGGCAAGTCCACGGTCACCAGCGCGCTTGTCAAGGAGTTCCGGGCCCGCGGGTCGCGGGTCGCGGTGCTCGCGGTGGACCCGACGTCCCCGTTCTCCGGCGGTGCGTTGCTCGGCGACCGGGTGCGGATGCAAGATCACGCCGTCGACCCTGGCGTGTTCATCAGGTCGATGGGCAGCAGGGGCCAGCTCGGCGGGCTGGCGGCCGCGACGCCGCAGGCGGTCCGGGTGCTCGACGCGGCGGGCTACCCCGTGATCCTGGTCGAGACCGTGGGCGTGGGGCAGGCCGAGGTGGAGATCGCCTCGGCGGCGGATTCGACGGTCGTGCTGGTCGTGCCGGGCATGGGCGACTCGATCCAGGCGGCGAAGGCGGGCGTGCTCGAGGTCGCCGACGTGCTCGTCGTGAACAAGGCGGACCGGCCCGACACGCAGGCGACGGTGCGCGACCTGCGGTCGATGGTCGCGCTGGCCACAGCGGACTGGAAGCCGCCGATCGTGACGACGGTCGCGACCTCCGGCGAGGGCGTCGACGAGCTGGTCCGCCAGCTGGACCGCCACTGGGCCTGGCTGGAGTCCAGCGGCGAGCGGGAACGGCGGCGGGTGGCGCGCGCGCGGGATGAGGTGATCGCGCTGGTGTTCGGCATGGTGCGGGAGCGGCTCACGGTGTCCGACGAGCTCGTCGCGCGGGTCGCGGAGGGCCGGCTTGGCGTGCACGAGGCCGCGGACGAACTGCTCGCGAGCGCGGGTCTCTAAGCGGGGGGTTCTGGGGGGTCGTCCCCCCGGGCCGGCAGAGCTTGTGTCCCGAACGGAAGGTGGCGCCTGTCCCGGGTCACGTTTTCACCCGCACGAAGACCATCGGCGCGCCGGCGTCGAGGTGCATCGGGTTGCCCAGGTACTCGGCGGACCAGGTGGCGCTTGCCTGAGGGATGACCGTGGCGCTGAATTGCCCGGCCGAATTCGTCCACACGATCGGGATGAAGTACCAGCTATCGCTGCCCTGCGCCCGGTAGATAATCTCGATCGGCTGGCCCGGGTAGTTCCGCCATTTCCCGTAGTAGTACTGCAGGCGGCCGGATATGGTCAGCTTGCCGCCCTCGTTCACGGTCCGGCTCGACACGGTGAACGAGGCGATGAGGTCCTTGTACTTCCACGCTAGCGACGTGCGGCTGGCCGACGGCAGGTAACCGGTCCCGGTCCGGTCGGTGCCGCCCGCGTATACGGCGCGATAGTAGGCGTAGTTGACCTGCGCGGGCAGGGTCCCGTTGAACGTGCGGCCGTCGTTGCCGCAGACGAAGCTCTTCTGCGTGGTCACGGGCGCGCCCAGCGTGTGCCAGGGGCCGCCAGGGCGGGTGGCGTACTGGATGGTCAGGCCCGCCAGCGAGGGCACATAGCCGGGAACCCCGGCCGCGAGCCCGAGGCAGCCGTGGAAGCCGACCTGCCACTCCTGATTCAGGGTCGCCATGAAACCGGTGATGACCGTCGGGAGGTTGACCTTCATGGGCAGTGTGTCCGTCGCCGTGTTCAGGTACGGCCCGCTGGCCCGCAGGACCCAGCGGACGCTGGTCGCCTCTTTCGGCAGCGCGGCGCTGAAGCTGCCCTTTCCGTTGGTGACGGCTGTTGCGACCGGGGAGCCGCTGCCGGTTCCGGCGTAGATGCGGACGGCCTGTCCGTCGAGCGGCACGAAGCCCCCGACTCCCGGCGCGTAGGTGACGGTCCCCTTGACCGTCACCTTGCCGCCGTAGGTGACCGTGGACGCGGACAGGGCGGCGGACATCCGTACCTGGTCGCTTTGCGTGGTGAGCTTTACGGTGCTGGACTGCGCGGCGGCGACCGCCATGGACCCGGGCACCTCGACGTAGAGCGTCTCCCCGGGCTGGGGGCTGGCCAGCGTGAACGTGTAGTCGCCGCTGCCGTCGGTGTCGCGCGTCACATCTTGCTGGCCGGAGGCCACCAGCGTGACCGGCTCGCCGGCGTAGGGAGTCCCGATGTTCGCGCCGGGAGCCAGCACGGTGACTGTGCCCGAGACGACGGGATCCTGGTTGTTGTGGCTGAGTACCGGGTTGACGGTCAGCGTGACTGCCGGCGTGTCCTGGAAGGCGGCCGCCCCCGCGGTCGTGCCCTGGATCACGGTGCCGTCCGCGAAGGTGACGTCCACCGTGACGTTGTAGGTGCCGAGCGGCAGGTCGCCCGCCGCGGTGCCCGCGGTGACGGGCGCGGTCCAGGTGCTATTCCCGGGTTGCGGGCCGCTGGCCGACTGTTGCATGACGGGATCGAGCGTGTCGGTCCCCGTGCCGGTGTCGTACAGGTGCGCGGTCATGGCGGTGAGCGGCGAACTGGAGTCAGCCGTGACCGACAGTTCCTCTCCCGTAGGGCCCACGGTGAAGCCGACGGAGACGACCGTGACCGAATCGATGGGATCGAGGCCCGGTACCGGCGCGGGCGCCGCGGCGGCCGCGCTCACCCAGCCTGACGCCGCGCCGATCAGGGCGAGCGCGAGCCCGAGGGCGGCTAGCACCCGCGACCGGCATGACATGGCGGCTCCAAGGCGGCGGAAAAACACCAGGAAGTTATTATCTGCGCGCAATTCGCCGAAACCTAGCGATCGGCGAAGACGTGTCCCTCGCGTGATAGACCTCGCTCAAAAAAATCGACAGCACTGATCTTGGCGCGAGAATGCCGCGGGGTTCCCCTCCTGCCGGGGGAACCGTACTCGCGCGCCCCCTGCTCCTTCCTAACGGCCTGCACTGCGTAGGGTGTCCGGTGTGCGGAAAGCGCTTGAATTGCCCTTCGACCCGATCGACCGCGCGGCGCGGATCTGGGAGCACAGGTTCGGGCCGTCGTCGGCGATGGCGGCGGTCACCTCGATCATGCGGGCCCAGCAGATCCTGCTGGGCGAACTCGAACGCGATCCTCCGCCCGTACGGGCTGACGTTCGCCAGGTACGAGGCGCTTGTGCTGCTGTCCTTCAGCCGGGCCGGCGCGCTGCCGCTGCGGGTGATGGGAGAGCGGCTCATGGTGCACCCGACCAGCGTCACCAACACCATCGACCGCCTAGAGGCGCAGGGCATGGTGATCCGGCGGCGGAACCCGGACGATGGACGCGGCCGGCTCGCGGAGATCACCGAACGTGGCCGGGACGCCGTCCGGGTCGCGACCCGTGACCTGATGGCCGCCGAGTTCGGCATGGGGGAGTACTCCGAGCACGAGCGCGCCGAACTCTTCGCGCTGCTGCGCGCCCTCCGGCTGACGGCGGGAGATTTCATCACTGACTTAAACGATGGCGGTCCGCCTCCGGTTCAATTGCCCGGCGTGATGCTGGTGGCCGGCTTCCAGGTGAGGCCGCCGTCGAACGTCATCCAGATCTCGTGCAGCGATTCGTCGGCGGGCACCGCCACCCCCTGAGTGTCCGTGGTCATGCCGACGTAGCTGAAGCCGCAGGCCGGCGCGTTCTGGACGCTCGCCTGCTTCCACTGCGAGGTGCCCGCCGGGAGCACGCCCAGGCCGCCGGCGGACGCCAGCACCAGAGTCCCGTCCGGCGCGGCGGCCAGGGAGGCGGCGCTCGCCGGGCGCGCCGTGCCCGTCCACGGGACGGCCGACTGCGCGTTCCAGGTCGTCCCGCTGTCGGCGGAGGTGTAGATCTGGACGCCGCCGGATGTGTTGCACGCCAGGGCCAGCGTGGTCGGGTTCGCGAGGGCGAGCAGGGCGCTGGACGGCTGCCCGTCGGCCAGGGCCGGGCCCGGCGGGCACGGGGCGGCGCCGGCCCGCTGCCAGGCGCCGCCGATCGGGCCGGAATAAAGCGTCCCGTCCGGCGCCAGCAGATACCCCGTGGCGCCGGTCAGCGCGATCATCGCCGAGGTCATGTCGCCCGCGGCCGTCAGATGGTCCGGCAGGCCGCCGGCCGGCACCCAGTCGTCGGCGGCGGCATCCGTGGTTTTCAGCGTGTAGCTCGTGCAGTCCGCGGCGAAATCGCTGCCGGCCGCCCCGGAACACGAGGCGAACAGCGCGTAGGCCCGCCCGCTGACCGTCTCCAGGTCGGTGACCCGCTGCCCGCCGGTGTTCACCTGCGTCCAGGTGTCCCCGCCGTCGTGCGTGGCCCATAGCCCGGGGCCGAATGCCCAGCCGTCCAACCCGTTCAGGAACCGGATTCCGCTTACCCCGCTGGCGCCGTCGGGCGCGCCGGCGTCCGGCGCCGGGCGGCCGTGCCAGGTCTGGCCGGCGTCATCGGTGCGCGCGATCGACGTGCAGATGTAGGGGTCTTTGTTGGCGCACGTCCCGGGCGTGCCTGCCTGGCCGATGACCCAGCCGGTGTCCGGGTCGACGAACGTGACGGACGACGGCTGGAAGTTGGCCGGAACCGGGGCGGCCGGCGCGCTGGTCTGGGACGCGGCGGGCGTAGGCGAGGGCAGCGGTTTGCCCGTCCCGTTGGCCTGCTGCGTCCCGCCGTTCCGCGAGGTCGGCCCGCCCGCGGCCACCGAGTTACCGGTCACGTGGCTGGGCGTGGTGCTCAGCGACAGCAGCGGCGGCGTGGCGACGGCCACCGCCACGGCCACGGCGGCGGCCGACCCGACGGTGACCGCGAGCTTGCGCAGCTTTCGGCGGCGTGCCCGCCGGGTGATCAGCTCGAAGGTGCCCGGCGGCGGGGGCAGGGGCTGCACCTGCTGGTTCAGCCAGTTGTCGAGCGGGTCGTGCTCGTCGTTACCTGGCATCACTCGCTCCGCTTCCCCTGCCGCCGCGGCCGCGGCCGCGGCCGGCCCCGCGTTCCGCGAGCTCGTCTTTCAGCCGTGCCCTGGCATGGTACAGGTCGGCCTTGATGGTGCCGTCCGGGCGCTTGAGCAGGGCCGCGATCTCCCGCACGCCGAAGCCGGCGTAGTAGTGCAGCAGGAACGGGTCGCGCAGCCGGGCGGGCAGCGCCGCGATGAGCTCGCGCACGTCGACGTCCTGCGCGGGGTCGGAGAACGGCTCGCGGTCGGCGCTCGCGGACACGCTGCGCATCGCGCGCCGCTCCCGCTCCATCTTCCGCCAGTGGTCCCGGACCAGGTTCGTCGCGATCATGTACAGGTAGCTCTGCGGATTGTCGAGCTTGTTCGGGCTTGTCCACTTGGAGAGCAGCCGGACGAACGCCTCGGAGGCGATCTCGTGCGCGGTCTCGTCGTCGTCCACGAGCCGCCGGACCCAGCCGGCGAGCTTCGGGTAGTTGGCCGCGAACAGCTGCTCCGCCAGCGCCCGTCTGGCGCCGGTCCCGGAGGTCAAGGTGGCGTAGGGGCCGGTTTCCGCGCCCGCGTCCGTACCCACCAGGCCTCCTTGTGTCCGCTCTGCCCGCGATAGGTGTGCTGGAACCGTGGCGGTCAGCGCGGCGCCGGTGCCGCCAAGACCGATCACGTCATCAAGCGGTGGTGCATCCCCGAGGGTTTCTGTGGGGTACATCAATGGTTACCACACCTTCGCAGGGCCGCGGCGGACCGTTGTCCCGGACTGCCCCCTGAGACGCTGAAGGCCAGCACAAGGTTGGAAGAACTTTCCCGGCCCGGCCCCGCGGCCCGGCCCGGCCCCGCGGCCCGGCCCCGCGGCCCGGCCCCGCGGCCCGGCCCCGCGGCCCGGCCCGGCCCCGCGGCCAGGCCCCGGGCAGCCCATGCCCTGATTCGCAGAACTCTCAATATGAAGTCGAGACATTATTGGTCATATCGGTCACCGCAACGATGGGACTAACGTCCGCTGCCCTCAAACGCGGATAAAGATAGACTCGCCGGGTAGATAGTAGGACGTCCTACTAATTTTGGGGTGGAGGAACAGTGACCGAAGAGACCGCTGGCCAGGGAGGGAGCGCCGCGAGCGGGCGGGAGCACTGGCGGCGCGCGTACGAGCAGAGCAGCGTCCGCGGCGCGGACTTCACCACGCTGTCCGGCCTCGACGTCGACCCGGTCTACGGCCCGCCAGGCGATCAGGAGCCGTCCGAGAGCATCGGCTGGCCGGGGGAGTTCCCGTTCACGCGCGGCCTGTACGCCAGTGGTTACCGGGGCAAGCCGTGGACGATCAGGCAGTTCTCCGGGTTCGGCAACGTCCGGCAGACCAACGAGCGGTACAAGATGCTGCTCAAGGCGGGTGGCGCCGGCCTGTCCGTCGCGTTCGACATGCCGACGCTGATGGGCCGTGACTCCGACGACCCCCGTGCTCGGGGCGAGGTCGGCCACTGCGGCGTCGCGATCGACTCGGCCGCGGACATGGACGTGCTTTTCGAGGGCATCCCCCTCGACCAGACGACCACCTCCATGACGATCAGCGGGCCTGCCGTCCCGGTCTTCTGCATGTACCTGGTCGCCGCCGAGCGTCAGGGCAAGGACATCACCAGCCTCGACGGCACTCTGCAGACGGACATCTTCAAGGAGTACATCGCGCAGAAGGAATGGCTGTTCGCGCCGGAGCCGCACCTGCGCCTGATCGGCGACCTCATGGAGTTCTGCAATCAGAACATCCCGCGCTACAAGCCCGTCAGCGTCTCCGGCTACCACATCAGGGAGGCCGGCTCGACGGCCGCGCAGGAACTGGCGTTCACCCTCGCGGACGGCTTCGCGTACGTGGAACTCGGCATCGGCCGTGGCCTCGACGTGGACGCGTTCGCGCCCGGCCTGTCGTTCTTCTTCGACGCGCACATCGACTTCTTCGAGGAGATCGCGAAGTTCCGCGCCGCCCGCCGGATCTGGGCCCGCTGGCTGCGCGACGTCTACGGCGCGAAAACGCCGCGGGCACAGTGGCTGCGGTTCCACACGCAGACCGCCGGGGTCAGCCTCACCGCGCAGCAGCCGCAGAACAACGTGGTCCGCACCGCCGTCGAAGCCCTCGCCGCCGTGCTGGGCGGGACCAACTCCCTGCACACGAACGCGCTCGACGAGGTGCTCGCCCTGCCGAGCGCGGCATCCGCGGAGACCGCGCTGCGCACCCAGCAGGTGATCATGGAGGAGACCGGGGTGACCAGCGTCGCCGACCCGCTCGGCGGCTCCTGGTACGTCGAGGCTCTCACCGACCGGATGGAGGCCGAGGCCGAGGCCATCTTCGCGAAGATCCGGAGCATGTCGCCCGACGGGTCGGTGACCGGCGGCATCCTGCGCGGCATCGAGAACGGCTGGTTCACCGGCGAGATCGCCGACGCCGCGTTCGAGTACCAGCAGAAGCTGGAGAAGGGCGAGAAGCGCATCGTCGGCGTCACCAGCCACACCGAGACGGTCGGCGGCGAGCTGGAGATCCTGCGGATCAGCCCGGAGGTCGAGCGCGAGCAGGTGAGCGAGCTTGCCGCCCGCCGTGCCGCGCGGGATCAGGGCCGGGTCGACAAGGCCCTCGCCGCGCTGGTCGCCGCCGCCAGGACCGACGCCAACCTGGTGCCCCCCATGCTCGAGGCGGCCCGCGCCGAGGCGACGCTGGGCGAGATCTGCGGCGCGCTCCGCGCCGAGTGGGGCAGCTACTCCGAAACGGCGGCTTTTTAGAGCGATTATCCCGAACGGAAGGTGGCGCCTGTTCAGGCGTCACGGCCCGCCGGGCGGGCGCGGACGTGCATACGCTCGCCCTGCGGGCCGAACAGGGTCAGGATTTCGACGCTTTCCCGCCGCTCCGTGGCGCCGAACCAGTGCGGCACCCGCGTGTCGAACTCGGCCGCCTCGCCCGGTGCCAGCACCAGGTCGTGCTCGCCGAGGATGACCCGGAGCCTGCCGTTGAGCACGTACATCCACTCGTAACCCTCGTGCGTTTTCAGGTTGGGTACCCGCCTGTCGCTGTCGGCGAGGATGACCAGCTTGTAGGCAAGCAGGCCACCCGGCCGGCGGGTAAGCGGGTAGTACGTCATCCCGTCCCGCGTGAACCCGCTTGGCCGGATCCGGGGGTCGGCCACCGGTGGCACGACGAGCTGGTCCAGCGTGACCTGGTAGGCGCGGGCGAGCGGGAACAGCAGCTCCAGCGTCGCCTTGCGCTGACCTGACTCCAGCCGGGAAAGGGTGCTGACCGAGATGCCCGTCGCCGCCGACACCTCGGCCAGGCTGGTCCCGCGGTCGGTGCGCAGGGATCGCAGCCGCGGCCCGACCGCGGCGAGCACTTGATCCGTTTCGGCGGTCATGCTCGCATTTTGCCATATCGGCAAGACAGCTTGCTATCTGCCGACATCGGCGGGCAGTATGGCGGCGATTCGCGAAGGAGGCAACGAGATGAGCGAGCACGTGCCCTGCTGGCCCGCGGGGGACGACCCCCGCACCCCCGATATAGAGCAATTTGGCGCGACGTTCTGGGACGCCCGGTACAGTTCCGCGCACGCGCTGTGGAGCGGCAAGCCCAACCGGCACCTGGTGGCCGAAGCCGATGGCCTCGCTCCGGGGACGGCACTGGACGCCGGTGCGGGGGAGGGCGCCGACGCCATCTGGCTCGCCGGACGAGGCTGGCGGGTCACCGCGGCGGACATCTCCGGCGTCGCGCTCGAGCGTGCGGCCGGGCACGCCGCCCAGGCCGGCGACGCCGTGGCGGGACGGATCGAGTGGCTGCGCGCGGACCTCGTGGAGTGGGTGCCCCGCGAGCGCGCCTACGACCTCGTGACGGCGCAGTACCTGCACCTGCCCAGCGACATTCGCCGGACGCTGCTGCCCCGGCTGGCGGCGGCCGTCGCCGACGGCGGCACGCTGCTCATCGTCGGGCACCATCCCCTGGACCTCGAGACGACGATGCCGCGGCCGCGCCGGCCCGAGCTGTTCTTCACCGGCGACGACCTGGCCGAGGACCTCGGCGCTGGATGGGAGATCGTCACGAATGCCGCGGCGCCGCACGACACCGCCGACCCCGAGGGACGCCCGGTGGTGGTCCACGACACGGTCTTCCGCGCGCGCCGGGTGTGAGGCGGCCTCAGGACGGGCTGGCGACCGGGAGGCCCGCGTCCCGCGCGGCGTCGAGCAGGGGCTTGTCGTAGGCGACGAACGACACCAGGTCGCGCCGGATCGCCAGCGCGGACGCGAGGTGGATGGCGCCCGTCGTGCCGAGCCCGCTGGGCGGCAGGGTGGCCGCGTTGTCCAGCACGTCGTAGCTCAGCGCCACCCGCCCGATCCGGCGGATGATCCGCTGGCCGCGCGGCAGCGCGCCGGGCTCGGCCCGCCAGATCGCGCGGAGCACCTCGGTCCGGTGCAGGGCACTGGAGACGAGCGCCTGGTCCGCCCGCTCCGCGAGGAAGCTCGCGAGCGCCGCCGATTCGGGCTCGGCCAGCGCGAGCTTCACCAGGGCTGAGGAATCGAGGTAGATCAAGACTGCTCCTCGCCCTCGGTCTCGCGCATCTGCCGCAGGGCCCCGGCCGCGGTGGCCTTGCCGCCGGAGGTGCCTGGGTACGGGTCGACGTCGAGGATGCTGCCCGTTTCCTCCGCCCGCTCCACGACGCCCGCGGCGATCCACCGCTCCAGCGGGCTGTCCGGCTGGCGCACGGGGACCATCTGCGCCACCAGGCGGCCTCGGTTGGTGATGTCCACCGTGTACCCCTTCTCGACGAGGTCCACGTAAATGCTGGCGTGCTGGCGCAGCTCCCGGATGCCGATCCGCTGCGGTGGCATGTTTGAGGTGGCGTGGTGGACCGGGTCGCCGGAGTAACCCAGGTCCGGGTTGAGCGGCTTGCCCCGGCGCCGGTCGCCCTTCTGTGGCATGCAAGGACTGTAGCACGTGAAATGCTACAACACGCGGAAGCGTGGCAAGCTTTTGCGTGTTGTCATGGCGGAGCGCCCGGCTACAGCGATGGATCGGGCGCGCCGAACATGGGGCAGGATAGAAGTATGCAGCAGCCGCGGGATTTCTCCCTGTACGGTGCCGTCGACCTAGGCGCGCGGCAGGCCGCCGCACAGCGCAGGCAGCAGGCGGCCAGGAACGCCGAGGCCGGCCCGTCCGGTAACGGCGAGACGTCGGCGTTCGTGATCGACGTCACCGAAGAGACCTTCAACACCGAGGTGGCGGCCAGGTCGCGGACCACCCCGGTGATCGTCGACCTCTGGGCCGACTGGTGCGGGCCGTGCAAGCAGCTCAGCCCGGTGCTCGAGAAGCTGGCGGACGAGGCGGCCGGCGAGTGGGTGCTCGCCAAGATCGACGTTGACGCGAACCCGCGGCTCGCCCAGGCGTTCCAGGCGCAGTCGATCCCGATGGTCGTCGCGATCATCGGCGGCCAGATGGTCAACGCGTTCCTCGGCGCCTTGCCCGAGGCGCAGATCCGGCAGTGGCTCGCCCAGGTGCTCGCGGTCGCCGACCAGCTCGGCGCGGGGCCCGCCGGAGGCAACGGCACGCCCGGCCCGGCGGAGGCCGCCGACACGATGCCGCCGGCGTACGCGGAAGCGCAGGCGGCGATGGAGCGCGGCGACATGGACGTCGCCGCCGGCGTGATCGAAAAAGCCCTCGCCGAGGCTCCCGCCGACCCGGTCCTCAAGAGCTGGCTGGCCCAGGTGAACCTGATCAGGCGGGTCAGCGGCTACGATCAGGCCGCGGTCCGCCGCGACGCCGCGGCGCGGCCAGGCGACGTCGACGCGCAGCTCAAGGTCGCCGACGTCGAGCTGGCGACCGGGCGGACAGAGGAAGCGTTCGACCGGCTGCTCGGCACCATCAAGCGCACCTCTGGCGACGAGCGCGACAAGGCCAGGCGCCACCTGCTCGACCTTTTCGAGATCTTCCCGCCCGACGACCCCCAGGTGAAGAAGGCCAGGAGCCAGCTGACCGTCCTGCTGTTCTGATCCTGCTAAGCGGGCGCGGGGATCGGCCGGGTCAGGGCCCGCGAGCTGCTCCAGCGCCGGAACGGCGGCCGCTAGTGCCGTCCGCTGCTCCGGCGTCAGCAGCATCAGGCTCTGCGTCAGCAGGGCGGTCCCCTCCGCGCGCAGGCGTTCGAGCGTCTCGTGGCCCTTGGGCGTGATGGCCAGCGTGCTGGCCCGCGCGTCTTTCGGGTCGGCGCAGCGCTGTACGTAGCCAAGCTCCTCGAGCACGGCGACCAGCCGGGTGAGCGTAGACGGCGCGACGCCCTCGGCCGCGGCGAGGTCACCGAGCCGCAGCGGCCCCGACCGTTCCACGGTGGACAGCGCGGCCAGCTGAGTCGGCGTCAGGCCTGCGAGTTCGTGCCTGCGCAGCCGCCGCGATAGCCGGGCGATGGCGACGCGCAGCCGTGTTACATCGATCACCCCGGCGTCGGTGCCCATCAGGCTCGCGTCCGCGTCCGAGGGGCTTATGGTTGTTTCCCGCGCCATGCATGAAGATTACGCGGTGCGGCGCGGACCTCATACTTCGACAGTGGCGTCCCGGAAAGGCGGACAGCGACGTGACCATGGCGCCAAGCGTTTCTTACTCCATCACCGTCCGGCTCGAAGTGGCCTCCCATGGTCGCACGGTCAGCGAGATCACCCGCGCGGTGGAGCACGCCGGCGGGGTGGTGACCGCGCTCGACGTGACCTCCGGTCACCGGGGCAGGCTGCGCGTGGACGTGACGTGCGCCGCGACCGACACCGCGCACGCCGAGGCGCTGGTCGCGCAGATGGCCGACATCTCCGGCGTATCGGTGCACAAGGTCAGCGACCGGACCTTCCTGCTGCACCTCGGCGGCAAGATCGAGATGCGGTCGAAGGTGCCGCTGCGCAACCGCGACGACCTGTCCATGGCCTACACGCCGGGCGTGGCCCGGGTGTCGCTGGCCCTGGCGGCCAAGCCCGAGGACGCGCGCCGCCTGACGATCAAGCGCAACAGCGTCGCGGTGGTGACCGACGGGTCCGCCGTGCTTGGTCTCGGAAACGTCGGCCCGTACGCGGCGCTGCCCGTGATGGAGGGCAAGGCCGCGCTGTTCAAACGGTTCGCCGGCATCAACGCCTGGCCGATCTGCCTGGACACCCAGGACACCGACGAGATCGTCCGCACGGTCGCCGCGATCGCTCCCGGCTTCGGCGGCATCAACCTTGAGGACATCTCGGCACCGCGGTGCTTCGAAGTGGAGCGCAGGCTGCGCGCCATGCTCGACATCCCGGTGTTCCACGACGACCAGCACGGCACCGCGATCGTCGTGCTGGCCGCGCTGACCAACGCGCTGCGCGTGGCCGGCAAGGAACTGCCCGGCGTCAAGATCGCGATGGCGGGGGCCGGCGCGGCCGGCACCGCGGTGCTGAAGCTGCTGCTCAGCGCCGGCGCCGCGAACGTGATAGCCGTGGACGACAGGGGCGCCGTCTACGAGGGCCGTCCGGACATGAACGAGAACCTCGCCTGGATCGCCGGGCACACCAACACGTCCGGGTACCGGGGCAACCTGGTCGGCGCCGTGAAAGGCGCCGACGTGTTCATCGGCGTGTCCGCCCCGGGCATCCTGGCCGGCGAGGACGTCAAGGCGATGAACGACGGCGCGATCGTCTTCGCGCTGGCCAACCCGGACCCGGAGGTCGACCCGGACGCGGCCAGGGAGTACGCGTCGGTGGTGGCCACCGGGCGCAGCGACTACCCCAACCAGATCAACAACGTGCTCGCCTTCCCGGGCGTCTTCCGCGGCCTGCTCGACGCGCAGAGCCGCAAGGTCACCGACCGCATGCTGGTGGCCGCCGCCCGGGCGCTCGCCGACGTGGTGCTGGCGGACGAACTCGGCCCCGACTACATCATCCCGTCGGTCTTCCACCCCGACGTCGCCTCCGGCGTGGCGGCCGCCGTCCGCGAGGTGGCCGTCGACGAGGAGGCCGGCGGCGAGTAGCCCAGGCCGGTCCATGGACCCCCGATCCTGCACCATGATGGTTATATGGACCACATGGGTTCGGACCCGAAGGCCGGAAGACTGCTCGTCGCGACGCCGCTGCTGAGGGATCCGAACTTCCAGCGCACCGTTGTTCTCATCGTGGAGAACGAGGAAACCGAGGGCACCCTGGGCGTCGTGCTCAACCGGCCGACCAAGATCCCGGTGGGGCGGGTGCTCGAGCAGTGGACGGACCTGGCCACCGATCCCGCGGTCCTGTTCACCGGGGGACCGGTCTCTCCGAGCAGCCCGCTCGCTCTCGCCCTGGTCCCGGGCCAGGATGAGCCGGCCGGCTGGCGGGCGCTCGACGGCGCCCCGGCGCT
Organism: uncultured Actinomycetota bacterium; assembly: GCA_963771985.1. Taxonomy (GTDB): domain Bacteria; phylum Actinomycetota; class Actinomycetes; order Streptosporangiales; family Streptosporangiaceae; genus Trebonia. The sequence continues at coordinate 368,628 of CAVYVO010000022.1, forward strand.
GGCCCGCCTCGGGCTGCTCGACCTGGAAGCGTCGGCCAGCCTGCTCGCCCCCGCCATCAAGGCGCTCCGCGTCTACGCCGGCTACGCCGGCTGGTCGCCGGGCCAGCTCGAGGCGGAGATCGCCGAAGGCGCCTGGTACGTCCTGCCCGCGGAACCCGGCGACGTGTTCGCCGCCCGCCCGGACCGGCTGTGGCGCGCGGTCCTGCACCGCCAGGACGGCGACCTCGCCTTCGTGGCCACCTACGCGGACGACCCGGGACTGAACTGAGGCGGAACCCCGCGCCGAACCCCCGCGCCGAACCCCCGCGCCGAACCCCCGCGCCGAACCCCCGCGCCCGGCTGGTCGATTGCGCAATCGACCTGCTCTAGGCAACGTTCCGGAACAAGGTGATTCTCCGGCGTGTCGAGTGCCGGTGATGTGGTTCACTGGCCCTCCGCGGCCGGTTCCCGGCCAGGGGTGCCCGGAATGCGGCTGTTGTGGATGCGGCCTGCCGCTCTGATTGCGATTTCCGGTGCCATGGCGCGGGAATCTGCAATCAAAGCCTGGCGGATGCCGGGGAACGGGGCTTCACGTAACGGGAGATGAGGGTGTGAAACGGGCGGTGTGCCCGACACGCCGCAAACTCAGGTTGTTCCGGTGTGTTGCCCAGAGCAGGCCGATCGCGCAATTGAGCACCCTAGGAACGCACCGGCCATCTGTCTGGCGATGCTGGGCGGAGCGGGCGGGATTGTGCGAGCGGTCCAGTGCCTGCATCCGGTGGTGATCACGAGCCCCTGCGGCCTGTCCAGTCGCATGAGTCACAGCAGGCAGCCTTCCCGTGCCCGGCGACAGGCCATTAGTACGCCTGATAGCGAAAACATTTTTTATGATGTAAATTATTCATCCTATACGTACGAAAAAGCTTCGTGATCATGGAACGGGCCGCGTGGGCAGTTCCCATGGGCACCTCAGGCACCACCGTGCGCAGCCACGGGACGGCGCTTGCCCCGGCGACACGCACGGGACGGCCGACCATCGCTCGTCCGCGCGAATCGAGCGGCTATTCCGTAGCTTATTGTGAACATATGGTGGAAATTGTTGCCGGACTGCCCGGATCGGTCTGCCATAAGGTTGGTGTCCTCTGAAGTTCATCAGCACTGTCCAGGGGTCGGGGTGGGGGCGGAACTGCAGCCTGGGGATCCGCAGCGGATCGGGCCGTACCGGCTGATAAGGCGCCTCGGCAGCGGCCCCGACAGCAGCCTCATCACCACCGCGGATGAGGGCGGCCACGCCTATCTGTGGAACGTGGCGACACGCGCGCTGCTGGCCATGCTGAGCATTCCCGGCGGGAACGCGGCGGGCGGGGTGGCCTTCAGCCCGGACGGGAAGACCCTCGCGATCGCCGGCGGCGACGGCTCCCAAGGCGCCGCCTACCTATGGGATGTGGCGACTCGCCAGCTGGCCGCCACCTTCAGGCCGCCCGCGAGCGAGGGCGCCAGCTCAGTGGCGTTCAGCCCGGACGGGCAGACCCTGGCGGTCGGAACTTACTCCGGTGCGACCTACCTATGGAACATCACCACAGGCAAGGGAGTCGCCACGCTGAGCAACTCCAGTGGCGCCGGGGTCACGGCGGTCGCGTTTGCCCCCGACGGGAAAACTATCGTCACCACGTACGTCGAAAGTTTGGACGACGCCTTCCTGTGGAACGCGGCCACCGGCCGCGTGGAGGCGAAGCTTCCGGACCCGGCGGGGCTCGTCGAGGTCCTCGGCGCATCGCTCAGCCGGGACGGGAAGATCCTCGCGGTAGCGGCGAACAACGGTGCGCATCCCTATGTCCGTATCTGGCAGTAGCATCCCGCCAGCTGGCTGACTCGTGGGCCGGCGACTATGACCAAGGCACGCTCGGGGCGTCATTCAGCCCGGACGGGAAGACCCTCGTGACCGGCGCCGGCGCGAAGGCTTACCTGCTGGCCGTTGGCTAGCGGGTCGCGCGGCCGGGCCCGCGGAAAGCGGGCGCGGCGGTAAGCTAGATGTTCGTGAGCAACAGCACCGAGGTCATGCCAGACAGTGACCTGCGCGTCCACGAGGACGTACGGGTAGATACTTCGCACGGCGATCACGAGCGCTTCGCGCACTACGTCGATAAGAACGAGATGATGGAGAGCGCCGTCTTCGGCACCCCCATCAAGGCGCTGTGCGGCAAGATATGGGTGCCGAGCCGAGATCCGAAGAAGTTCCCGGTCTGTCCGGAGTGCAAGGAGATTTACGAGTCGCTGCCGTCAGGCGACGACGGCGACGAGTGAGCGTCTCTGAAGAGTCGCCACGGTACGTTCTGGACAATGGTTTTTCTTTTCTCCGTGGCTGGCAGAAAGCTGCTTACGAAGAGTATTTTCGCGTTACCAGGCGTGATTTCCTGCTGGTGGCGACGCCCGGTGCGGGCAAGACGGCATACGCGCTGACGGTTGCCGCGCAGCTGCTCGCGTCACGCGAGGTCGCGGCCGTCACCGTGGTCACGCCGACCGAGCACCTCAAGTACCAGTGGGCTCAGGCGGCGGCGCGGTTCGGGATGGCCATCGACCCGTCCTACCGGAACGCCCAGGGCCGGGCCGGCGCCGACTTCAACGGGGTCGCCGTCACCTACGCGCAGGTGGCGGCGCATCCCGCGCTGCACAGGCAGCGCACGGAGAACCGGCGCACGCTGGTCATCTTCGACGAGATCCACCACGCGGGCGACGCGCTGTCCTGGGGCGACGCGATCCGGGAGGCCTTCGAGCCGGCCCGGCGGCGGCTCGCCCTGACCGGGACGCCGTTCCGCAGCGACGCCAACCCCATCCCGTTCGTCACGTACGTCCCGGAGGCCGACGGGGCCAAGCGGTCGGCCTCCGACTACGTGTACGGGTACGGGCCGGCGCTGACCGACGGGGTGGTGCGGCCGGTCATCTTCCTCGCCTACTCCGGCGAGATGCACTGGCGGACAAAAGCGGGCGACGAGCTCACCGCCACGCTGGGCACGCCGATGACCAAGGACCAGATCGCCCAGGCGTGGCGGACGGCGCTCGACCCGTCGGGTGAGTGGATCACCCGGGTGCTCGAGGCCGCCGACAAGCGCCTCACCGAGGTGCGCCGGGCGATGCCGGACGCGGGCGGGCTCGTGATCGCCGGCGATCACGAGACGGCGCGCGCGTATGCCGCGCTGCTGCGCCGGATCAGCGGTGAGCGGCCGGTCGTGGTGCTGTCCGACGATCCCACGGCGAGCAGGAAGATCACGTCGTTCGGCGCGTCCCAGGCGCGGTGGATGGTGGCGGTGCGGATGGTTTCCGAGGGCGTGGACGTCCCGCGGCTGGCCGTCGGCGTCTACGCGACCAGCGTGTCCACCGTGCTGTTCTTCGCCCAGGCGGTCGGCCGGTTCGTCCGCGCGCGGCGGCGGGGGGAGACCGCCTCGGTCTTCCTGCCCTCGGTGCCCGTCTTGCTCGGCTTCGCCGCCGAGCTCGAGGCCGAGCGCGACCACGTGGTGCGCGCCCTGTCGCGCGACCCGGAAGCCGAGCTGGCCGAGGCCGCGCGCAGGCGGGACACGCCCGACGGCGAGATCGAGGGCCGCTCCTTCGAGGCGCTGCGGGCGTCGGCGACGTTCGACCGCGTGCTGTTCGACGGCGGCGAGTTCGGTACGGCGACGGCGCCGGGATCCCCGGAGGAAGAGGACTTCCTGGGCCTGCCCGGCCTGCTCGAGCCGGAGCAGGTGGCGACCCTGCTGCGCAAGCGCCAGGCCGCCCAGCTCGCCATCCGCTCAGGCGCTTCCGCCGCTTCCGCCGCTGAAGCATCTTCGATCCCTGGAGTACCTTCAGCTACTTCCGCCTCGAACGCCGCGTCGGCCCCTGCCGGCGCGCCGGTTTCGACGGTGAGCCGGGAAGGGCTGGCCGCGCTCCGCAAGGAGCTCAACGGGCTGGTCGGCGCCTGGAGTCACCGGACCGGCCAGCCGCATGGCGTCATCCACGCCGAATTGCGCCGCGTCTGCGGCGGCCCGGCCATCCCGCAGGCGTCGGCCGAACAGATCCGCGCCCGGATCGCGATGATCAGGCAATGGGCCCTGTCCCGCCGCTGATTCGTCACTCTCGGTCACCGCTGGTTCAAAGTGAGAACACGCGTGACCTGCGTTCGGCGTACGGATGCGTTAAGCCCGCATCTGCGGGGCGCTCAACACGAAGGAGCAAAGCGATGAGCGCTGATGCACCCGTCGTCGGCCGTGCCGGGACCCGCCCCGACGAGCCACCTGCCGCGGAGGCGCCCGCGGCCGGCCCGCTGGGCGGTAACCCCGCGGCGCTCGGACTCCCCTGCTTCATCGCCGGTTCGGTCGCGCTCGGCCTGGCGCTCGTGGGCGTCGTCCCGCTGACCGCGCTCGGCGCGGCGGTGCCGATCATCCTCACGGCCACCTCGATCGGCCTGTTCCTGGCGACGATCTGGAGCGCTTCGCTTGGCCAGACGGCGGTAGCGAGCGTGTTCGGCATCTTCGGCGGGTTCTGGCTGAGCTACGCGGTTCTGTCTCTCGGCCTGAACCACAACTGGTTCGGTATCCCGCTGACCTCGGTACAGGCCACGCTGGAACTGTTCCTGGTGGCCTGGCTGGTCGTGATAGTCATGCTCACGCTGGCGACGCTGCGGTTGCCGATGGCGTTCACCGTGGTGTTCTTCCTCGTCGACGTGGCGCTGCTGCTGGTGTTCCTCGGGTTCAACGCCACACCGACGTCCACTGGCCTGCTGAAGGCGGGCGGATACGTGATCCTGGTGTTCGCGGCTATCGGCGTGTACCTGTACGCGGACTGCGTTTCGCAGGCTACCGGCGGCGGCGCGCTCCCGCTGGGCAAGCCGCTCCTGCCGCGCCCGCGAAGCCGCGCGAGTAGCGTCCCGGCCCCTAGGCAGGGGTGACCTCCACGCCGGAGGCGCGCAGGGTGGCGATCGCGTCGGCGGTGGTGCCCGGGGCGACGCCCGTGGTCAGGTTAAGCAGCACGCGGGTGCGCAGGCCGGCCGCGGCGGCGTCGGCCGCGGTGGCGCGGACACAGTAGTCGGTGGCGATGCCCACCACGTCCACCTGGTCCACGTCGTGGTCGCGGAGCCAGTCGGCGAGCGGGGTCCCCCGCTCGTCGGCCCCCTCGAACCCGCTGTAGGCGGCCGCGTGCGCGCCCTTGCGGAACACCGCCTCGACGCTGGCGGTGTCCAGGTCGGGGTGGAAGTCCGCGCCCGTGGATCCGGCGACGCAGTGCGGCGGCCAGGACGCGGCGTAGTCCGGGTGGGATGAGAAGTGGCTGCCGGGGTCGATGTGGTAATCCTGGGTGGCGACCACGTGCGCGTACCCGTGATCCGGCGGCGCGAGCAGTGCGCTGATGCCGCGGGCCACCGCGGCGCCTCCGGCGACCGCGAGCGAGCCGCCTTCGCAGAAATCGTTCTGGACGTCGACGATGATGAGCGCGCGCACGGTCCCTACCGTACCGTGGGACTGCGATGACCCAGCCGCCGAAGCCCGTTCGTTAGGCACCGACGTCGGCGGCCGTGCCCCCGGTGATCCGGATCAGCTCGTCGAACGATGTGGGGAACACCGTGTGCGGGTGGCCCGCCGCCGCCCACACGACGTCGTACTTGGCGAGCCAGGTGTCGACCAGCGTGCGGATCGGGGCGGGGTGCGCCACCGGCCCGACCCCGCCGATCGCCTGCCCGGTCCACTCGCGGACCGAGCGCGCGTCCGCCCGCGCGACGACGGACGCTCCGACCAGCGAAGCCACCCGGGACGTGTCCACGCGGTGCGCCCCGCTGGTCATCACGAGCAGCGGGCTGTCGCCAGCGGCGAACACCAGGCTGTTCGCGATCGCGCCGACCTCGCAGCCGAGCTGCGCCGCGGCGGCCGCGGCGGTCGGCGCGGGCTCGGGCAGCTCCCGCACCTCTCCGGTAACTCCCAGGGACCTGAGCACGCCCGCGAACCGGGAAAAATCCACCGCCATGCCCCCAACGCTACCGACGCCACGCGGGCGCGGGCCAACCATTTCCTGCCAGCGCCCTCGAACGCCTCGGTGCCGATTGCGCAATCGGCACGGAACTGCGGGCGGACCGGATCCCCGTTGGCTGGGCAGGTGCTCCTAGCAGGCGCGGCTGCCCCCGCAAGTCCCGAGAGTGCCCGCTCCGGCCTGGCGGTCGAAGATCTTGGATCGCTGACCCCACGGGAGCGGGTCGGCTGATCCAAGATCTTCTGACAGCGCTCACGGCCGACCCGCAGCGTGGTCACAACAGTCACCACAGCCACCGCAGTCGCTACCGTCGCCGCGGTCACAGCTAGCCGCTGGGCACTTGCCACAACCCACTTCTCTAGTGTGGTCGATTGCGCAATCGACCTGCCGGGCGCAAGGCCCGGGCGCGGGGGCCGCGGGGGTCAGGCCTCCTCGCCGTCGGGTTCGAAGACCGTGGGAATGGCTGGGTAGCCGCGGGACAGCTGCAGCGCGTAGGCGGGCAGTTCGGCCAGGACCGCCCGGTGCCGGTCCCGCGCCGCGGACAGCGGCTCCCACCCGACGATCTTCCCCTCGAGCACGAGCTCGCGCAGCAGGACCCGGTCCGCCGGGCCGGCGTTCGGCGGCGCCAGGCTGATCCGCTCCGTCAGCGCCTCGCCCGGGTCGGTGCGGTGCCGGACGGCCCACTTGCGCCCGCCGCGGCCCGGCTTGCCGACCGACCGCTTCGCGACGGGGCGCAGCTCCGTCCCCGAGTCGGCCAAGTCGGACACGGCTGAGTCGGAGAGCGGCTCGTCGGAGCGCGCTACCAGCTTGTAGACCAGCGCCGCGGTCGGCGCGCCGGAGCCGGTGACCAGCGCCGTTCCCACGCCGTACCCGTCCACGGGGGCCACGGCCAGGCCCGCGATCGAGTACTCGTCCAGGTCACCGGTGAGGATGATCCGCGTCGAGGTCGCCCCCAGCGAGTCGAGCAGCGACCGCACCGACACCGCCAGCGCCGGCAGGTCGCCGCTGTCGATCCGCACCGCGCCGAGCGACGGGCCGGCCACGTCGACGGCGGTCCGCACGGCGCGCGCGACGTCGTAGGTGTCGACCAGGAGCGTCGTTCCGGCGCCTAGCGACGAAAGCTGGGACAAGAACGCGTGCCGTTCGCTGTCGTGCACGAGCGTGAACGCGTGCGCCGACGTCCCGCTCGACGGCACGCCGTACTGGTAGCGGGCGTGCAGGTTGGACGTCGAGGCGAAGCCGGCGATGTACGCTGCCCTGGCCGCGGCGACGGCCGCTCTCTCATGGGTGCGCCGGGAGCCCATCTCGATCAGCGGCCGCCCGCCCGCCGCCGTCACCATCCGGGAGGCGGCCGAGGCGATCGCGCAGTCGTGGTTGAGGATGGACAGCACCACGGTCTCGAGGATGACCGCCTCGGCGAACGTGCCCTCGACCACCAGGATCGGCGAGCCAGGGAAGTAGACGTCGCCCTCCGCGTATCCCCAGACGTTTCCGCCGAAACGATAGGATGCGAGGTAACGGAGAGTGGCCTCGTCCACGATCCGGGAGTCCCGCAAGAACGACAGCTCTTCCGGGCCGAAGCGGAACCGCTCGATCGCGTTCGAGCAGCCGCCCGGTCCCGGCGACGACCCCGTACCTGCGACCGTGTGGCAGGTGGCGGGCGAATACTTCGAACACCGCCCGGCGGTGCGCGGCGCCGCTATGCAGCGCGGCCTGAAGCATGGTGAGTTCATAGTGGTCAGTCAGCAGCGCGGTCCCTGTCACGCCATCCATCGGAGCCAGGGCACCGGAGTCCGGGGGTTCACTGTTCACCGGATTGGTCACAGGTGGAAGACTACGTACAAGGAGGTGCGAACGAGTGAGCGTGGCACCCGCTGAGGTAGATCTGCCTAGGTCAGCGGACGAATCGGTGCCGGACAGGCCGTGGCTGACGATCGTCTGGAACGATCCGGTGAACCTGATGTCCTACGTCACTTACGTCTTTGAGCACGTCTTCGGCTACCCGCGCCCGAAAGCGGAGAAGCTGATGCTTGATGTCCACCACAAGGGCAAGGCCGTGGTCGCCGTCGGTACTCGCGAGGCCATGGAGCACAACGTCGAGGTGCTGCACGGCTACGGCTTGTGGGCCACTGTCCGCCAGGACAAGTAGGTCAGGGGAACGATGGAGATGTTCCGGCCCACGAAGGACGGCGGGGCGAGTGTCTGGCTGTCCGCGGGCGAGGCCACGCTGCTGCGCACACTCATCGTGCCTGTCATGGAGTTGCTCGGGGAAACGGGCAAACAGCCGTCGAGCGTGCTCGACGAGGTGGAAAAGTTCCTCGACGAGAAGCCGCCGCCCATGCCGGAGGACCCCGTGCTGGCCCGGCTGCTGCCCGACGCCTACCGGGACGATCCCGACTCGGCAGGGGAGTTCCGCAAGTACACCGAGTCATCGCTGCGGGAGGCGAAGAAGTACTTTGCGCAGACCCTGCTGGACACCCTGCCGCCCAATGGCGGGCGCATAAAACTCACTGGCGACCAGGCACGAGACTGGCTGCGGGCGCTGAACGACGTGCGGCTGATGTTCGGGGTGCGGCTTGAGGTGACCGAGGACTTCGAGGAGCAGCTCGCCGCGCTCAGCCCGGAGGACCCGAAGGTCGCCGCGTTCGAGGTGTACGGCTGGCTCGGCGCCGTCCAGGAGTCCCTCGTCCAGGCCCTGGCCCGCTGAGCGCCGGTCCGCTGAAGAGACGCTGAAGAGACCAGGTAACCTCACCGACCATGCTGACGATCTCCCGCGACCTGCACGAGAAGATCATCGCGCATGCTCGCAAGGACCAGCCGGACGAGGCTTGCGGCGTGATCGCCGGCCCGGCGGGCAGCAACCGCCCGACCCGGTTCATCCCCATGCAGAACGCCGAACGCTCGCCCACTTTCTACCGCTTCGACTCGCTCGAGCAGCTCAGGGTGTGGCGCGAGATGGACGACAGGGACGAGGAGCCGGTGGTGATCTACCACTCGCACACGGCTACCGAGGCATACCCGTCCCGCACGGACATCTCGTACGCCAGCGAGCCGCAGGCGCATTACGTCCTAGTATCTACACGGGATGAAGCGGAAACCGAGTTCCGTTCGTACCGGATAACCGACGGCGAGGTCACCGAGGAGCCCGTCCGGGTCACGGAGGAATGAAAGAAGACCGCGGCGAGTTCCCATCCAAGGCGTTAGAAGTTCACTGAGGAGCGTTGTTTCATGGCTATCGAGGTTCGCATTCCGACGATTCTGCGCAGCTACACGGGCGGCGCCAAGTCGGTGCAGGGGTCCGGGTCCAGCCTGGGCGAGCTGCTGACCAACCTGGACGCCGAGTACGGCGGTCTGCGCGACCGCCTGGTCGACGGCGAGAACCTCCGGCGGTTCGTCAACGTGTACCTGAACGACGAGGACGTCCGCTTTCTCGGCGGCCTGAAGACCCCCGTCGCCGACGGCGACACGGTCACGGTGCTGCCGGCTGTCGCTGGCGGAGCTTTTTAAGACATTTATCCTGAACGGTCCCGTGGCGATGCGTTACGACTCACTGCTTGCTTCCCTCGGCAACACGCCCCTGGTGGGGCTGCCGAGGATGTCCCCGTCCGACGACGTGCGGTTGTGGGCCAAGCTCGAGGACCGCAACCCGACGGGGTCGGTGAAAGACCGCGCCGCGTTCTTCATGGTCGAGCAGGCGGAGAAGGACGGCCTGCTCCGGCCCGGCTCGACGATTCTCGAGCCGACCTCGGGGAACACCGGCATCTCGCTGGCCATGGTCGCGAAGCTGCGGGGCTACCAGCTGATCGTCGTGATGCCGGAGAACACCAGCGAGGAGCGCCGCCAGATCCTGCGCATGTACGGGGCGGAGATCTTCACCTCGCCCGCGGCCGGCGGCTCGAACGAGGCCGTCCGGGTGGCGAAGCGGCTCGCCGCCGACCATCCGGACTGGGTCATGCTCTACCAGTACGGCAACGAGGCGAACGCCCGGGCGCACTACGAGACGACGGGTCCGGAGATCCTGGCCGACCTGCCGGGCGTCACGCACTTCGTGGCGGGCCTCGGGACGACGGGCACGCTGATGGGAACGGGCAGGTTCCTGCGCGAGCACGTTCCCGGCGTCAAGATCGTCGCCGCTGAGCCGCGATACGGCGAGCTCGTCTACGGCCTGCGGAACGTTGATGAGGGCTTCGTCCCCGAGCTCTATGACGAGTCGGTGCTGACCACGCGGTACTCGGTGTCGTCGGAGGACGCGCTGCAGCGCACCCGCGAGCTGCTGAGCAAGGAGGGCATCTTCGCCGGCATCTCGGCGGGCTGTGCCCTGCACGCGGCGCTGGCGATGGCGGCGCAGGCGGTCAAGGCGAAGGAGCGCGCCGACATCGTCGTGCTCGTCGCCGACGGCGGCTGGAAGTACCTGTCCACCGGCGCCTACAGCGGTACCCTCGACGAGGCCGAGCAACGGCTCGAAGGCCAGCTCTGGGCATAAGTTGCCCGGGGGGACGCCCCCCCGGAACCCCCCGGAACCCCCCGGCTGCCTGCGGCGACCTTGTGCCGGCAAACGGCGGCCCGTGTTATCCCCTCGCCGGCGGGGGAGAATGAGTCGCATGCGCCTTACCGTGGTGGGTTGCGCCGGGAGTTTCCCCGGCCCGGACAGCGCCGCGTCCTGTTACCTGCTCGAGGCGGATGGGTTCCGTCTCGTCATCGACCTTGGCAACGGTGCTCTCGGCCCGCTGCAGAAGTTCGCCGGGCTCTTCGACATCGATGCCATCTGCCTCAGCCATCTGCACCTTGATCATTGCGTTGACCTGTACTCGTACTCGATCGCCCGGATGTACTCGCCCGCGGGTCCGCGGCCGCCGATCCCGGTGTACGGGCCCGCGGGCACGTGCGAGCGGATCGGGCTGCTGCACGGTCCCGGCGATAACGGCGGGCTCATGAAGCGGTTCACGTTCGAGACGCTCACGCCCGGGTCGCTGTCGATCGGGCCGTTCGAGGTGACCACGGCGCACATGAATCACCCGGTGGAGACGTTCGCCTTCCGGTTCGCGCACGGCGGCGCGACGATCGTCTACTCCGGTGACAGCGGGGAAACCGAGGAACTTGTGCCGCTGGCCCGCGGCACGGACGTGTTCCTGTGCGAGGCGGCGTTCCTCGACGGCCCGGACCTGCCGCCGGACCTGCACCTGTCCGCGCGCCAGGCGGGCGAGTACGCGGCGCGGGCCGGCACCGGACGCCTCGTGCTCACCCACCTGCAGCCGTGGAACAAGCCGGACGACGCGTTCGCCGAGGCCGCGACCGCCTTCGACGGCGACCTCGCGGTAGCCCGCCCCGGGCTCTGCTTGTCCCCGGGGGGAACACCCCCCCGGTGACCCCCCAATGGGGGACTGCGCGTCCCCCATGCCCCCGCGGGAGGGGCTACGCGCCCCTCCAAGCCCGCCGGTAAGCTCTGCTGGCCTGAGGGGACGCCCCCCGCACCCCCGATAAGGTAGGCGCATGTCACGACCAGATGGGCGCGCGGCGGATGCGCTGCGGCCGGTGCGGCGTTGATGCCCAACAGCCCCGCATACCGCTGCAGGGCACCGAGCGAGCCGTTGCCGAAGTCGATGACTAGGCGGAAGCCATCCGCTTCTAGCAGGTAACAGGAGGCGACGCTGTAGGTCCCGGGAAGCTCCCGGAACAGCCCACCACAGTAAGGCGCATGCCCCCCGTGCCTGATGGCTGAACCTGCGGCTTCAGGCGTATTTCAAGGCGCACGGCGCTCCCTCATAGGCAGCCGCACAAAATGGCACAAAATTAGCGAACGCGAGGCAACTTCAGCTGGCGTACAGGCGTCACTGTTACGGGAGACCCCACGCGCCCAGGAGGCCCGATGGTTCGTCCGCCGCTGCTGCCAAGGAAGGCAGCACAGGCATTGATCCTAGTAACGGCGCTGGTCGCCGGTGGCGCGGTCGCCGCGCCGGCCGACGCCGCCCCCGCTCCCGCCCAACATTCCGAACGTACCGTCGTGACACCCTCAGCCCACTCCGCCGTCACCACGGCGGCGGACGCGGCAGCGGGCACCCGCGCGGCCGTCACCGTGCCGCTGCTCAACGGCGATGTCGTGTCCCTCGTCTGGGATGGCGACGGCAGCCCGACCGTGGTGCTGCGGTCGACCGTGGCCGGGGCCGACGGGATGCTGCTGCGGCTCGACTCGGGCACGACCAGCTTCGAGGTCCCCGCCGCCGCGCTCCCCTATCTTGGCCATGGACTCGACCCGGAGCTGTTCGAACCCGCCGACCTAGCCGCGGCGGCGGCCGGCGCCCCCGCGGGCGATCTGCCGGTCACGCTCTCCTACCTCGGCGCGCGGCCGGCCTTGCCCGGGGTGACGATCACCTCCACCGCGGCGGGGCGCGCCACCGGTTACCTGACAGCCGCCGGGGCGAAGAAGTTCGGCGCTGCCCTGCTGCGCCAGTTCGAGGCCGACCACGCGAACGACAGCTACGGCACGGACGGGCTCTTCGCCGACGACCTGTCGATCTCGCTGGCGGGTTCCGTCGGCTCGGCGGGGATCACGCTCGCCCGCGCGGCGGACCGCCCGGCGGGCGCGACAGCGGGGGCCAGCACCGCTGCGCCCAATGACCCGACGGCACCCCAGTACGTGATGCACACGCTGACCGTGCACGGCACGAACCTGAAGGGCAAGCCGGACACCGGCGATGAGATCTTCGTCGTCAGCGCGGACAACGCGAACCGGATGGGTGCCGGGTTCACGATCTACACCGCATCCGAGAACGAGTTCTACCACGGCATCGCGAAATATAGCGTCCCTGACGGGCGCTACTGGGGCTTCGCCGTGTTCTACGACGGTGACCTCGCGAAGAACAAGGTGACCGCGTTCAGGGAGCCGATCCTCACCCAGTTCACGGTGTCCGGTAACACCTCGGCGTCGATCAGCGAGCGGTCCGCGACCAGCGAACTGCGGCTCACCACCCCGCGCCGGTCAGTGACCAGCGAGATTTCTTTCCTGTACGACCGCACCGGCGCGCACGGCCCGGCCACGGGGACCGGGGTGATAACCGGCATCGGGGGGATACCGGCCTACTTCAGCACCGCGAGCAAGCGGCCGAGCATCGGCAAGGTCGCCACCTACGCCCAGGCGATCGCCCTGGCGGACAACAGCAACACCGCGCCGTACGTGTACAACCTCGTCTTCGAGAACCTCAGCGGCAAGGTGCCCACCCTGCACTACGTCGTGAAGCCGGCCAGCCTCGCCACGGTCACCGCGCGGTTCTACGCGGACGCGCCCGACGTCGGCAGCGAGTTCGCGGTCGGCGTCTGGCCTGGCCAGCCCTCCGCGGCGGAGGTGGACGTCGCCCACACCATCGCCATCCCGCAGCAGCGCACCGAGTACCTCACCGCGGGCAGCCCGCGGGTGGACTGGTACGTCTCGTTCTACCAGACCGGCAACCTCGACTCCGGTGAGACCGACACCGGCCGGACCTTCTCGCCCGGCGAGGTGACCTCGCTCGACCTCAACAACTATGCGCTGCACACCGCGCCCAACTCCAACGACCTGCCCTCGGCCAGCACAAGTCCGATGCTCGTCTCCGCGAGCCGGGCCGGCGACACGCTGACGCTCGACATGTCCCCGTTCGACGACAACACCCCCGGTTACAACGGGAACGGGTACGTGACCATGTTCGACGGCAAGTCGGTGCCGACGACAGGGTCGTACGTGCTCGACCAGAACGGGACGATGCTCGCCTCCGGAACGGTCACCGAGTCGGAGTTCGGCCCGACCGGCGGCGACTTCTACAAGCAGGTGAAGCTCGCGCCGGGGGCCGACACGATTTCCTTCACGCTGAACGCCAGCAGGACCGGCAAGCTCTACACGCTGTCGACGGCGACGCAGACGACGTGGACCTGGCACTCGGCGGCCGCCACCAGAGGCAAGGTCCCGGCCGGCTGGGCCTGCGACTGGTCCGAGAGCACGGAGAAGTTCTCCGGCCGTACGTGCACGCCGCAGCCGCTGATGACGCTCGAGTACGACGTGGCGAACATGAACCTGACCGGGACCGTCCCCGCCGGGCCGCAGACCGTCACCGTGACCGTCGGGCACATGGCGCTCACCCCGGCGAGCAAGGTGACTTGCCTCACCGCGCAGGTCTCGTTCGACGGCGGCACGACCTGGCAGCCGGCCACGGTCACCGGCAGCGGGGACACCTACAAGCTCGCCTTCACCGCCCCGGCCAGCGGCTACGTCACCACCCGGGTGACGGCCGCGGACGCGGCGGGCGGCCAGATCTCCGAGATGATCACCAGCGCCTACGCCACCGGGCCGGCCACCTCGACAGCAAGCTCTGCCGGCACTGGCGTGTCCCCCGCCCTTACCGCGGCCCTCACCAAGTCGGACGCGCCCACGGCGGCCTGCCCGCAGGAACCGGCCGGGGACATGCGGTGCTACGCCATTCTCGAGCCGCAGCCGAAGGCCGATCGCGCGCTGACGGCCGACGGGGCCACTGCCGCGACCGCGCCGGCCGGCTGGGGAGCGAAGGATATCGAGTCCGCCTACCGGCTGCCCGTCTCCAAGAACCCCCGGGAGACGGTCGCGGTCGTCGACGCGTACAACACCCCTGACCTGGCGCCCTACCTGGCCACGTACCGGGCGCGGTATGGGCTGCCGCCCTGCACCACGGCGAGCGGCTGCCTGCGCATCGTCAACCAGGCGGGCCAGGCCAAGCCGGTCAAGCAGAGCGCCGTGGACACCGGCTGGGACCTGGAGACCACGGCGGACGTCGAGATGGTCTCCGCGGCCTGCCCGCGCTGCCGCATCCTCGTCGTCGAGGCGAAGGGCGTGACCACCGCCGACTTCGCCGCGGCGGAGAACACGGCGGCGCGGCTCGGCGCGGCCGTCATCTCCAACAGCTACGGCGAAACGGAGAACGGCAGCGACTTCCTGAACGCCGACGCCTACGACCACCCCGGGCACACGATCGTGGCCTCGGCCGGCGACTACGGGTTCGGCGAGGCGAACTTCCCCGCCGATCTCACGAGCGTGACGGCGGCCGGCGGGACAGAACTGTCCCGAGCGGACAACAAGCGCGGCTGGACTGAGCGGGCGTGGAACACCACGTTCGAAGAGCCGGGCGACTTCCCCGCCGCGACCTCCAGCGCATGCTCGGCGTACGTCACCAAGCCGGCCTGGCAGCATGACACGCACTGCGCCATGCGCACGGTCGCCGATGTCTCGGCGGTCGCCTGGAACGTCGCGGTCTACGAGAAGACCTACGGCGGCTGGACCGAGGTCGGGGGGACAAGCCTGGCCGCGCCGATTATCGCCGGGGTCTACGCCCTCGCTGGCAACGCGACGACGATCAAGCCCGGCTACGAGTACGCGCACGCGAGCCACCTGTTCAACGTCACCGCAGGGAACGACGACGTGACCACAGGCACCGGTGCCCAGTGCGGCTACGACTACCTGTGCGTCGCGAAGAAGGGCTACAACGCCCCCACGGGCCTCGGTACCCCCGACGGCACCGGGGCTTCCTAAACGTAAGAGCCTCTTGCAGGCTACTCAAGATCTTTTTTGAAATGTTTGGCGATTGCGTCGTTATAACCACGGAAAACGACAAACGTTTGTTCCTAACGATCTTGGCTGGCGTGGGCCCCGGAGGCCGTTACGATCACGAGATCTGAGCCTCTCGCATGCCGCCCGCGCGAGTCGCCTTCCGCGGTCGGCTGCGTCGGTAGGGTGGTCGCTATGACACGTCCAGATGGAAGGGCCGCGGAGGCGCTGCGGCCGGTGCGGTTCACCCGAGGGTGGCTCGACCACGCCGAAGGATCGGTGCTCGTTGAGTTCGGTGCCACACGGGTGCTGTGCGCGGCGAGTGTGGCCGAGGAGGTGCCGCGCTGGCGGCGGGGCAGCGGGCTCGGCTGGGTGACCGCCGAGTACGCGATGCTGCCCCGGGCGACGAACACGCGGGGCGACCGCGAGTCGGTCAAGGGACGGCTCGGCGGGCGGACGCAGGAGATATCGCGCCTCGTCGGCCGGTCGCTGCGGGCCTGTGTGGACTACAAGGCGCTCGGCGATAACACGATCATCATCGACTGCGACGTGCTGCAGGCTGACGGCGGCACCCGGACGGCGGCGGTGACCGGCGGTTACGTGGCCCTGGCCGACGCCATCGCCTGGCTGCGGGGCCGCGGACGGCTGAAGGGCTCGCCGCTGGTGGCCTCGGTGTCCGCGGTGAGCGTGGGGATCGTGGACGGCGAGCCCCGGCTCGACCTCTGCTACGAGGAGGACTCGGCCGCGGAGACGGACATGAACGTGGTCTGCACCGGTACCGGGGATTTCGTGGAGATCCAGGGCACCGCGGAGCGCGAGCCGTTCAGCCGGCCGATGCTGGCGTCGCTCCTGGACCTGGCGGTCGCCGGGTGCGCGGAGCTGTCCCGCCTGCAGACGGAAACCCTCGGTGGCTGACGCCGGACGCCCGCGCGTCGTGCTCGCGACGCGCAACGCCGGCAAGCTCGCCGAACTGTCCCGGATCCTCGACGCCGCCGGCTTCGCGGACGGCCTCGTCGACCTTGACGACTTCCCCGGCGCGCCCGACGTGGCCGAGACCGGGCTCACGTTCGCCGACAACGCGCTCCTGAAGGCGCGCGCCATCGCGGCGTACACCGGCCTGCCCGCCGTCGCCGACGACTCCGGCCTGTGCGTGAACGCGCTGCACGGCATGCCCGGCGTGTTCTCCGCGCGCTGGTCGGGCAAGCACGGCGACGACCGCGCCAACCTGGAGCTCGTGCTCGGCCAGCTGAGCGACGTAGCGGCCCGCGGCGCCCAGTTCGTCTGCGTGGCCGCCCTCGTCCTGCCCGGCACGGACGGCGCCGCGGGTGCCGCGGGTGCCGTCCGGCGGGAGTGGACGACGACGGGCGTGCTCGCCGGGTCGCTGACCCGCGCGCCTCGCGGGACCAACGGGTTCGGCTACGACCCGATCTTCGTCCCCGAGAGCATGTCGGTGACCAGCGCGGAACTGGCGCCGGAGGAGAAGGACGCGATCAGCCACCGGGGCCGCGCGTTCCGCGCGATAGCGCCGGTCATCACCGCCCACGTCATGACGGCCTACTAGCTCCGCACACTTTCGACCGGATACGTCCCGGTGGACGGCGGGGAGTCAGCCCCGTTCGTTCGGGATAATCGGGGCCGCGGCGGGGCGGGTCCGTTTCCCGCGCGCGGACTGGAAGCGATAGCGTTGGCTGTCTGTCTTTTCCGCTCGTAAGGAGAGAGCACGGTGACCGGAGAACGGCTCGCGCCTGGCGACGAGGCGCCGGACTTCACGCTGCCGGACGCCGACGGCAACGCGGTGTCGCTGTCGGCGCTGCGCGGCCAGCGAGTGATCGTCTACTTCTACCCCGCGGCGATGACCCCCGGCTGCACCAAGGAGGCGTGCGACTTCAGTGAGAGCATGCCCGACCTGGCGGCGGTGGGGCTGACCGTGCTCGGGATCTCTCCGGACGCCCCGGCGAAGCTGGCGAGGTTCCGCGACAAGGAGGGCATCACCTTCCCCCTGCTGTCCGACCCGGACCGGACGGCGCTCACCGCGTACGGGGCATACGGCGAGAAGATGATGTACGGCAAGAAGACGACGGGCGTGATCCGCTCGACGTTCGTCGTCGGCGCGGACGGCAAGGTCGAGAAGGCGTACTACGGGGTCAAGGCGACCGGCCACGTGGAGCGGCTCCGCAAGGAACTCGGCGTCTGAGTCCGGGCGGTATCCTCCCGGTCAGGCAGTGCCACGCGGGCGTGGCGAAATGGCATACGCGGCAGGTTTAGGTCCTGTTGGTGGTGACACCGTGGGGGTTCGAATCCCCCCGCCCGCACTGAAGCTGAAGAGCCGGCCGCAGCGCGCGGCGGCCGTCACGGCGACGACGCGGCGAACGCGGAGTAGTCGAAGAACGACGAGGGCAGCAGCATGTCGTTGACGTGGAACGGGGTGGCCAGCAGGCCGAACTGGTACATGACGTCCGCGACGCGCTGCAGGCGCACTTGGTCGACGCCGATCGGATAGGTGTCGAGCGCCATGACGGCCGCGATGTCGGGCGTCACTTGGCCGTTCTGGGCACCCTTGATGCCCTCGAAGGCCTGCTCCACCGCGGCCCGGTCGGTGTCCGCGATCTCCTGGCCCTGCTCGAGCGCCGCGAGGAAGCGCTTGAGGGTGTTCGGGTGGGCCGCCGCCCAGGACTTGGTGACCACGTATCCCTCGATCGGGAAGTTCTGCGTGGCGCCCTGGTTGAGATCCGTCAGGGTGACGGCTCCGAGTTGCTGCTCGGCGAGGCTGGCGAACGGCTCGGGCATGGTGGCGGCGGCGATCTTCCCGGACTGGAGCGCCTGCCCCATCAGTGGGAACGGGATCGCCTGCGTGGGGAACTTCACCCCTCTGGGGTTGATCCCGTTTTCGGTGAGCACGGACACGTCGAGCAGGTAGTCGATGTTCTTCTGCGCGTTCACGCCGAGCACGTGACCCTCGAGGCCCGCGAGGGTCTTGATCTTCGAGCTCGGCAGGGTGAAGATCACCTGCGCGCCCTGCTGCATGATCGAGCCCTCGGCGACGATCTCAAGCGGGTCGTGGCTCTGCGCTACCGCCTGGATGTAAGAGACGTAGTTACCGCCGGTGATGTCGAACTTGCCCTGCAGCTGGGCGCCGATCGCGGTCTCGCTGCTGGTGGCGGGCGTGTAGTTGATCGTCAGGCCTTCTTTGGCGAACAGGCCCTGATGCCAGGCGACGAAGAACCCCGCCGAGTCCATGGCGGGCACCACGGACACGTTCAGGGTCGTCTCCTCCGGCGCCCCGAACGACATGGCGGCGCCGCCACCGCCAGAAGAGCAGCCCGCCGCCATGGCCGCGACAGCCGCCGCCGCGCACGCCGCGCGGAACCACTTACCCGTCAACGCAAACCCCCTACCTTGGTACGCTCCCTGCTTGCGCTGCTCAGGCAGGATAAATCAGCATCAAATGAAGATTCATCGATTCGCCGAAACTCGGCTACCGGACCATCCCCGGCTCCGGCTGGATCATCGCCGTGATCGGATAGGGCTGCTTGTACCCGGGCATGAGGCCGAACTCGAACATGGCGTCCGAGACGCGCTGCATCGTCGGCACGTCCATGCCCAGCGGGTAGGAGTCGATCGTCATCGTGGCCGCGATGACCTGTGACGTCCCCGTGTTCTTCTCGAGCGCCGTCTCCACCGCGGCCCGGTCGGTGTCCGCGACCTGCTGGCCTTCCCTGAGGGCACGCAGGAAGGCCGCCACCGTGTCCGGGTGCCCCTGCACCCACTGCGTGGCGCCGATGTAGCAGCCGATGGGGAAGTTCTGCAGCGCGCCCTGGTCGAAGTCGGCGAGCGGCACGGCGCCGAACTGCTGCTCCGCCTGACTGCCGAAGGGCTCGGGCAGCCAGGCCGCGTCGAGCTGGCCCTTCTGCAGCCCCGCCAGCAGCAGCGGGAAAGGCTCGTAGACCTGGCGGATCCTATCCATCTTCAGCCCGTCCTGCTGGAAGAGCGCGCCGAAGAGCACCTGCCCGATGTTGTTGGCCGTGTTCAGGCCGATGGTCGCCTTGGCGGCCGCGAGATCGGCCACGGTCTTGAAACGGGAGCGCGGCAAGACGTAGATCGCCTGGTTGCCAGGCTGCATCAGCGACGCGTTGGCGATGATGCGCATGCTGATCGGGCGCTTGTCGTAGCTGCCGGCTATCTGGGCCTGGATAAACGAGACGTAGTTTCCCTCGACGATCTGGGCGTGGCTGTCTTGGAGGTCGGCCATGCCGAATTCGCCGCCGAAAATGGGCACGATCTTCACGGTCAGCCCTTGCTGCGCGAAGTACCCCTGGTCAAGGGCGATGTACAGCCCCGCCGCGTCGGCGGTGGGCACCGCGTCCACCACGATCGTGGGCTCTTCGGGCGGCGGCCCGGACGCGACACCGCCGCCGCCGCTCGAGCAACTAGCGAGGGCGGCCAGCGGAACGGCGATCAGCAGGGAACATGCAAGTGTGCGAATAACCCTCATGGTTCCTCCCAGCTCTGTTGAGAGAGTAATCCGCATATGTGACCGGCGTGGGCCGATTACGCAATCGACCACACTAGAGCGGGTCGATTGCGCAATCGGCATGTTGGGGCGTGCGGCGGAGCGGGTCGATTGCGCTGGCGGGATACCTTCGGAATAGAGTGACGCACATGGCTGAGACCGAGACTGACACCAGCAAGCTGGCGCCTAACGCGCTTGTCGGCGAGATCGAGCGCACTCGCGCGGACCTCGCGCGGACCATTGACGAGATCGCTGACCGGGTGAGCCCGTCCAATGTGGCGCGCCGCGCCACCGACCGTGCCCGCGAGCGGATCAGCCAGATCGACCCGATGATAGGCGGCGCCGTCGCGCTCGCCGCGGTAAGCGTGACGTGCTACCTGGTCTGGCGCCGCCTCCGCAAGTAGCCGAGAGCGGTGCCCGGCGGCAGGCCCGGGCGCCGCCGGGCACCGCCCGGGATCAGCCCGCGCTCTTGGTGAGTTCCTCGTACTCCGTGGCGTTCAGCAGTCCGGGCGGCAGCGCGGCCTCACCGTCGGTTCCCGCCGCTATCCGCACCCGGAACATCCAGCCCGCGCCGTAGGGCTCCGCGTTGACCAGTCCCGGGTCGTCGTCGAGTTCCTCGTTCACCTCGGTGACCTCGCCGTCCACTGGTGAGTACAGGTCGCTCACCGACTTCGTCGACTCCACCTCGCCGCACGGCTCGCCCGCGCTCACCGCGGATCCGACCGTGGGCAGCGACACGTAAACCACATCGCCAAGCGACTGCGCGGCGTATTCGGTGATACCGATCGAGGCGGTGTCGCCGTCGATCGCCACCCACTCATGCTCCTCCGTGTAGCGGAGCTCGGCGGGAACGCTCATACTTGCTTACTCCTGTCATAGAACGGCAGCTCTGTCTTATCGGCCGGCTCTGTCTTACCCCTGACGTCGATCCCGAACGGTCCGGCTGAGCCTGTCTCGACGTACGCCATCGCGATCGGCGCCCGCAGGGTCGGCGACGGCGCTCCGCTGGTCACCACGCCGACCGGGGTGCCCGACGTGCTCGACAGCACGGCGTACCCGTGCCGCGGCACCCGCCGCGACCTGCCGACCAGGCCGATGAGGGTGCGCCGCGGCCCTGTCGCCGCCCGCGCCGTCAGGGCCGCCCGGCCCACGAAGTCGCCAGGCTTGTCAAGCCTCACCACGCGTCCAAGCCCCGCCTCGTAAGGTGTCACGTCCGGGCCGAGTTCGTTGCCGTACAGCGGCATGCCGGCCTCAAGCCGGAGCGTATCGCGGGCCGCCAGCCCGGCCGCCGGGAGGGTCCCGCCGTCCTCGGCGCTCGCCTCGGACAGCGCCGTCCAGACACGCTCGGCGTCCTCGGGCGCGCAGAAGATCTCGAATCCGTCCTCGCCCGTGTACCCGGTGCGCGCCACCCAGGCCGGCCGTCCGGCGACCGTCCCGTACGCGCCGGCGTAGTAGCGCACGTCGTCGAGGGGCAGATCGGTGACCCGGGAGAGGATGCGAGAGGCGTTCGGACCCTGGATGGCGATCAGCGCGGTGACCGCGGTCTCGTCCCGCACGACAGCACCGGGGCAGCGCTTTTCCAGTTCCCCGAGCACGCGGGCGGTGTTGGCGGCGTTGGCGACGACGAGGAACCGGTCGGCGGCCTGCCGGTAGATGACCAGGTCATCGACCACGCCGCCGTCCGGCGCGCACAGCATCGTGTAGCGGGCGCGGCCGGCGGCGAGGGCCGACGGCCAGCCGCACACCGCGTAGTCGAGCGCTTCGCCCGCGCCGGGGCCGGTGACGGCGATCTCGCCCATGTGCGACAGGTCGAACAGGGCGGCCGCGGAGCGGACCGCGTTGTGTTCGGCGGTCTCGCTGCCGTAGCGCAACGGCATCAGCCAGTCGGCGAAGTCCGTCATCGTCGCGCCGAGCCGCTCGTGCACCGCCCGCAGGGGGGTATCCCGTAGTTGAGTGGTCACCCCGCCGAGCATATCGGGCGCAGGGGTTGGCCCCCGGCAGCAAACAGGGTATTCCGTACTCATGACTAGCCTCACTGTGGAGCAGGTCACCGCCGAGCTCACGGGAACGCCCGGCTGGCGGCTGGCCGACGGGCAGATCAGCCGGACGGTGACGCGCAAGGACTTCAAGGACGCGCTGCTGTTCGTCAACGCCGTCGGCTTTCTCGCCGAGCGAGCCGACCATCACCCGGACATCCTCATCTCGTGGAACAAGGTGACGCTGACGCTCGTCACCCACTCCGCGGGCGGGCTCACCGCGAAGGATTTCGAGCTCGCCCGTCAGGTCAACGACCTGGGCTGAGGCTGGCCGCCTGATAGGTACGCGGAATGGTACACAGGTCCATTCCGCAAACGCGGCTGAACGCGCGCTGAAAAACTCCGCAGAAATTTGCTCATTAGACGCCAGAAGTACATTTACCCGCGTACCGGATCCGTGCCATCGTGTCTCACCGGGAGGAGCTATGATCACTTTCGCGCAGAGAAGGCGGATCGCGGCAATAACCGGATCCGTGGCACTTCTCGCCGGCCTCGGCATCGCCGGCGCCACCGGGCCAGTACGCGCGGCGGCGACGTCGCCCGCCGTCGGGCCGGTTAAATCGGATGACTCGGGCACATGCCGGCTCGGCAACGGAATTAAGCACGTCGTGCAGGTCACGTTCGACAACGTGCACTTCTTCCGGGATAACCCGGACGTGCCGTCCGACCTCGAGCTGATGCCCAGCCTGCTGAACTTCTTCACCGGCAACGGGACTTTCCTGTCCAACAACCACACCCCGCTGATCGCGCACACCGCCGACGACATCCTGACCACCTACACCGGCCTGTACGGCGACCGGCAGGGCATGCCGGTCTCCAACGATTACGAGGTCTACCAGGCCAACGGTCCGGGCGGGACCTTCGGCACGACCGACAGCGCGGGCTCCTTCGCCTACTGGACGGACCCCGTCTACGACACGTCGCCGACGGCGACCGACAAGAACCCCAACATGGTGTACTCTCCGGTTCCCCCGGCTACCGCGAGGACGCCGGTGACCCCGGACACGATCACCCCGGCGCCGTGGGTTCCTTACACCCGCGCCGGCTGCAACGTGGGCGACATCGCGACGGCGAACCAGGAGCTCGAGAACACCGCGGTCGACATCCCGAAGGTATTCGGCGCCGGCTCGCCCGAGGACGAGCAGCTGATCAACGACCCGGACTCCTACAAGGACCAGGAGACCAACGACTACGTCGGCATCGCCGTGCACTGCGCCCAGGGCAGCGCGTTCTGCGCGGACGCCCAGGCGGTCAAGTACGGCCAGACCACGCCGTCGAACACCGCGACGCCCGACCTGCTGCCGAACGAGCCGGACGGCTACCACGGCTACCAGGCGCTGTTCGGCCACAAGTACGTGGCGCCGCAGTTGGGCGCGGGCGCCCCGGACGTGACGCATAACGGGTATGAGGTGACCAACGCCAAGGGCAACCTCGTGGACCTCAACGGCAACGAGATCGACGGGGAGTACACGGTCCCCGTCGGTGGCGGGAAGTACGGGTACACGCCCGGATTCCCCGGCTTCGGCGACATCAACGCGTCCCAGTCGCTGGCGTACGCGGCCGACATGCTGGAGTCCGGCGTCCAGGTCGTCAACATGTACATCTCGGACCTGCACGGGAACGAGTTCATCCAGGGCCTGTCGAGCAAGGGCGAGCCCTGCTACGACGCCGGCGACGCGCTCGGCAGCGGCAGCGCCTGCTACCTCGCCCAGGCGGCGTACTACAACCAGGCGTTCGGCACGTTCTTCCAGCGGCTGGCCGCCGACGGGATCACGCCGCAGAACACCCTGTTCGTCCTCAGCTCCGACGAGGGCGACCACGAGGCCGGCGCGAACGTCGGCCGGGCCATCCAGCCCACGCCGGCGAACTGCGACGGCGTGACCGTGCCGTGCACCTACCCGGCCGGGACCTTCGGCGAGCTCGAGGGCAACGTCACCGGTCTGCTCAAGCAGGAGACGGGCGACACCACCCAGTTTGGCATGGAGTACGACACCGCGCCTGAGTACTACGTCTACGGCGATCCGGCGGAGAACTCTCCCGAGGTCCGCACGTTCGACCACGACATAGCCTCGCTCACCGCCTACAACCCCTACGCCGGGGCCACCCAGAAGATCGCGAACTACCTGGCCGACCCGACCGAGGAAGCGATCTTGCACATGGTCAACGCGGACCCGGCGCGGACGCCGACGCTGGCCGAGTTCGCCAAGCCCGACTACTACCTGGAGCAGGGCTCGGCGACCTGCGATCCAAGCGTGACCGGCACGACCGCGAGCGACTACCCTGCGGACTGCGTGTCGGTCGACGACGAGTACGCCTGGGACCACGGTGACTACGCCGCCGAGATCAACACCAACTACGTCGGCTTCGCCGGCCCCGGCGTCAGGCACCTCGGCCTCGACGGGTCCGGGCCCGCGGACGGCCCGAACTCGGCCGGGGCGGACAGCGGCCAGCAGACCGTCGTCGACACCAGCCTGCAGGGCCCCTGGACCGACGAGACCGACATCGAGCCGACCGAGATGTACCTGCTCGGCCTGCACACCGACTACATCCAGGACGGCCGGGTCATCACCCAGATCCTGGCCGACCCGGACCAGGCCCTGCGCGACCCCGGCGTGACCCAGCTCGGGGCCTGTTACAAGCAGCTGAACTCCAGCGTCGGCGAGTTCGGCGCCTACACGCTGACCGCCTCGACCAGCGCGATCGAGTCCAACACGCCGGGCGACGCCGAGTTCACCAAGGTCAACGCGGCGCTCACCGGCCTGGAGAAGGTGCGCGACGCGCTGGCCATCAAGATCAAGAACGAACTGTACGACGCGGAGAACTGGGACATCCCGGTGCCCGGCGCCGGGGCGCAGACCTTCGGGTGCCAGGCGATCATCGCCGCCGCGAAGCAGCTGGCGGCGTCCACCTCATCCAGTTAGTTCGCACCGGGCGGCGGGGCTGGCGCAGAATGGGCGGGTGACTTCTGTGCCAGCCCCCCGCGACGTGGTGATCCTTGGCTCGACAGGCTCGATCGGCACCCAGGCGCTGGACATCGTGCGGCGCAACCCGGGGCGGTTCCGGGTGGCCGCGCTGGCCGCGGGCGGCGGCAACCCGGGCCTGCTGGCACGGCAGGCGTCTGAGTTCGGGGTCGCCGCCGTGGCGGTGGCCGATCCGGCCGCCATGCCTGCTGTCCAGCGGGCTATAGAAGAAGAATTCGCCCGAACGGAAGGTGGCGCCTCCGCACCGCGACCCGCTCTGCTCCCGGGCGAGGACGCGGTGTCGCGGCTCGCCGGCTGGCCCTGCGACGTCGTGCTGAACGGGGTCACCGGCGCCGCCGGGCTCCGCGCGACGCTCGCGGCGCTGGAGGCCGGCCGCACGCTGGCGCTCGCCAACAAGGAGTCGCTCATCATCGGCGGCCCGCTGGTCACCGCCAGGGCCAAGCCCGGGCAGATCGTGCCCGTGGACTCCGAGCACTCCACCATCGCGCAGTGCCTGCGGGCCGGCCGGGAATCCGAGGTCAAGCGGCTGATTCTCACCGCGAGCGGCGGCCCATTCCGCGGCTGGCCGCGGGAAAAGCTGGCGGAGGTCACGCCCAGCCAGGCGCTCGCGCACCCGACGTGGAAAATGGGGCCGCTGGTCACCGTCAACTCGGCGACGCTGGTGAACAAGGGTCTCGAGGTGATCGAGGCGCACCTGCTGTTCGGCTTCGGCCTGGACCGGATCGACGTGGTGGTGCATCCCCAGTCGATCGTCCACTCGATGGTCGAGTTCGCTGACGGCGCAACGATCATCCAGGCCAGCCCGCCGGACATGCGGATCCCGATCGCGCTCGGCATGGCCTGGCCGGACCGGGTGCCCGGCGCCGCGCCGGGGCTGGACTGGACCACCGCCACGTCCTGGACGTTCGAGCCCCTCGACGACCAGGCATTTCCCGCGGTCGCGCTGGCCCGTGAGGCCGCGCGCCTCGGCGGCACCGCGCCCGCCGTCTACAACGGGGCCAACGAGGCATGCGTGGCGGACTTCCTGGCGGGAAGGATCTCGTTCCCGCGGATTGTTGACACGGTGGCCCGGATAGTCTCAGAACACGGCACGTCGCGTACCGGAGTGACCACGCTCGAGGACGTGCTCGCGGTAGATTCCTGGGCGAGAGCGCGGGCGCGCGAGCTCAACCGGTAGGGAGGGACAACGAGGTGGACCTGCTCGGCTGGCTCATCTTCCTGTTCGCCCTGCTGTTCTCGGTGATGCTGCACGAGAGCGGCCACTTCGTGACCGCCAAGAAGTTCGGCATGAAGGCCACGCGCTACTTCGTCGGCTTCGGGCCCACGATCTGGTCGACGCAGCGCGGCGAGACCGAGTACGGCGTCAAGGCCTTCCCGCTCGGCGGGTTCGTCAAGATCATCGGGATGACGTCGATGGACGACGTGGACCCTGAGGACGAGCCGCGCTCGTTCCGCCGCGCTCCCGGCTGGCAGCGGCTCATCGTGCTGGCCGCCGGGTCGTTCATGCACTTCGTGCTCGCGGCCTTGCTGATCTTCGGGCTGGCGCTCGGCATCGGCATCGAGAACGACAACACGGCCCAGCTGGGCACCGTCGCGGCCTGCGTCCCGGCGAACGAGCAGGCCCTGAACAACGGGGCGGCGTGCACGGCCGCCGACGCGAAGTCGCCCGCCTCGATGGCCGGCCTCAAGGTCGGTGACCAGGTCGCGTCCTTCAACGGGGTCAAGGTAGCGAACTGGACGCAGCTCGAAAACGCCATCAAGGACGTCAAGCCCGGTTCGCCGGTGACGATCACCGTCGACAGGGACGGGCGGCCGCTGACGCTGCACACCACGCTGGCCGCCGTCAAGGGCCGCGACGGCGGCTACCTGGGGATCGCGCCGGCCACTGTGTTCCAGCCGACCAGCCCGCTGGGCGCGGTCCGCTACGTCGGCACCGGGTTCGCCCAGGTGGTCGCGGGATCGGCCGGGGCCCTGGCGAAGCTGCCGAGCGCCATCCCGCAGCTGTTCGCCAAGGACCGCTCGTCGACCTCCGCGGGGAACGTGAGCAGCGTCGTCGGCGCCGCCAGGGAGACCGGGCAGGCGGTGGCGGCCAACGTGGGCTGGCAGTACAAGGTCAGCTTCGTGCTGCTGCTGATCGCGTCGCTGAACATCTTCGTCGGGGTGTTCAACCTGCTGCCGCTGCTGCCGATGGACGGCGGGCACATCGCGGTCGTGATCTGGGAACGCGTCCGGGCCTGGTTCGCCCGGCTGCGCCGCCGGCCCGACCCGGGCCTGGTCGACTACCGCAAGCTCGTCCCGGTGAGCTTCAGCATCTTCATGGTCCTGGTTTTCTTCGGGATGATGCTCATCCTTGCGGACATCGTCAATCCGGTGAACGTAGGGTAACCACCTGACGTAAGGGTCAGGGTGTGCGGTTAGCCAGCCGTGAGACTGGGCGACAATAGACACCGTGTCGATCACCCGACGGGGATGGGATTTCCAATGAGCGTTGACCTTGGCATGCCAGCTACACCTCCGGCCCCGCTCGCCGAGCGCCGGAAGTCGCGTGAGCTCATGGTGGGCACCGTGCCCGTGGGCGGCGGCGCGCCGGTCAGCGTGCAGTCGATGACCACCACGCTGACCGCGAACGTGAACGCGACCTTGCAGCAGATCGCCGAGCTGACCGCTTCCGGCTGCCAGATCGTCCGGGTTGCGGTGCCGTCCCAGGACGACGCGGACGCCCTCCCGGCGATCGCGAGGAAATCGCAGATCCCGGTGATCGCCGACATCCACTTCCAGCCCAAGTACGTGTTCGCCGCGATCGACGCCGGCTGCGCCGCGGTCCGGGTCAACCCCGGCAACATCAAGCAGTTCGACGACAAGGTCGCCGAGATCGCCCGCGCCGCGACCGACGCCGGGATCCCGATCAGGATCGGCGTGAACGCCGGCTCGCTGGACAAGCGACTGCTCGCCAAGTACGGCAAGGCCACGCCGGAGGCGCTGGTCGAGTCCGCGCTGTGGGAGTGCTCCCTGTTCGAGGAGCACGGCTTCCGCGATATCAAGATCTCGGTGAAGCACCACGACCCGGTGGTGATGATCCAGGCCTACCGGCTGCTCGCGGCCAAGTGCGACTACCCGCTGCACCTCGGCGTCACCGAGGCGGGGCCGGCGTTCCAGGGCACGATCAAGTCCGCGACCGCGTTCGGCGCGCTGCTGTCGCAGGGCATCGGCGACACGATCCGGGTGTCGCTGTCAGCCCCTCCGGTCGAGGAGGTCAAGGTCGGCATCGGCATCCTCGAGTCCCTCGGGCTCCGGCAGCGCGGCCTGGAGATCGTCTCCTGCCCGTCCTGCGGCCGCGCCCAGGTCGACGTCTACAAGCTGGCCGAGGAGGTCACCGCGGGGCTCACCGGGCTCGAGGTCCCGCTCCGCGTCGCGGTGATGGGCTGCGTGGTGAACGGGCCCGGCGAAGCCAGGGAAGCCGACCTCGGCGTCGCCTCGGGGAACGGCAAGGGCCAGATCTTCGTCAAGGGCAAGGTGATCGCCACCGTGCCCGAGTCGCGGATCGTGGAAACCCTTATCGACGAGGCGATGCGGCTGGCAGAGCAAGCCGGTGAGCAAGACAGCGAGCCCGGCCAGCCGATCGTTAGTGTGGTTTAGCTCTGCCATGCGGGGGGACGACCCCCCGCACCCCCCCGGCTGCGCTTCGCGCGACATTGTGCCGGTGGTTCAGCGCACGGATATATGGCTGTCAGCCGGGGGATGACCTCCCGGCTGACAGCCAGGGCGGGGCCGCGGTTAGACGAGGATCTCGCCGATCCGGCCGCTGAGCGCGGCGTGCGCGTCGGCGGGCAGCAGGCCGTCGGTGACGAGCACGTTGACGTCCTCGAGCATCGCGAAGGATGCCAGGCTGACCACGCCCCACTTGGTATGGTCAGCGAGGACGACGACCCGGCGCGCCACCTTGATGAACGCGCGGTTGGTCTCGGCTTCGGCGAGGTTAGGCGTGGTGAGCCCGACCTCCGGGTCGATGCCGGTGCAGCCGAGGAACACCGTGTCGAAGTGCAGCGACCTGATCGTCAGATCGGCCACCGGGCCGACGAGCGCGTCCGCGGCCGTCCGCATGCCGCCGGTCAGCACCACGGAGGCGCTCTCTGGCCCGCGGTTGCCGCTGAACAGATTGGCCACCCGCAGCGAGTTGGTGACGATGGTGAGTCCCGGCACGTCGAGCAGGCACTGAGCCAGCGCGAACGTGGTCGTGCCCGCTGATATGGCGACCGCGGTGCCGGGCCTTACCAGGCCCGCCGCGGCCCGCGCGATGGATGACTTCTCTGGGCGCTCAAGCACCAGCTTGTCCTCGAAACCGGGCTCGTGGGCGCTGTGCGATCCCGGCAGGACAGCGCCGCCGTGGACCTTTTCCACGAGCCCATCCCTCGCCAGGACCTCCAGGTCCCGTCTGATCGTCATGTCGGAGACGCCTAGTTGCTGCGTCAGGTCGCTAACCCGCGCGCTGCCGTCGCTTCTGACGGCCTGCAGAATCAGCGACTGGCGGTGTCTTGCCAGCATTCACTACCCCCTCAATAGTGTCCGAACAGTTTAAAGTATGACGCTTGGGTAGCTTGTATGGTTACGGTTAGAGGGGTCGGAAATTTGCGCTGACACGGGAAAAAATTCGGCGCTCCGTGCCGTAAACCGGAGCCCATGAGGGCACGTGGTTAACGCCCGTAGCGACATGTGTCGAATTAGCTCTGCGGCGTGTCTAATTGACGGCGGCGCGTGTCGAATTCGCGGCGGAATGTGACGGACCCCGTCCCTGATTGACGGGCCGCGGGCTGGTGCCCAGTGGCCGACCTCGTCGCGGCTTGTTGCCCGAAGCTGTCCGGAGCATGGGGCAAGATGGGGATCATGTCGCTTCCCCGTCTGGCCGCTAGCACCGCGCCCGTGCTCGCGGCGCTCGCCATGGCCGCTGGACTTCTCGGATGCACGTCCGCTGGCGGCAGTCCCGCGACGGGGGCCGGCACGGGTGCCGCGGCGCCCGCGGGCGACGGCGCGGGAACGGCGGCGATCGTCCCCGGCGCGACCAGCCTGAGCTGGCACGCGTGCGGCGGTCAGCTCGCCGGCCTGCAGTGCGCCACGCTGCAGGTTCCGCTCAACTACGCCGACCCGGGCGGCCGCAAGCTCACGATCGCGCTCTCCATGGTCCCCGCGACCGCACCGAAGAGCCAGCAGCAGGGCGTGCTGCTCGTCAACCCCGGCGGCCCGGGCGAGCCCGGCAGGTCGCTGGCCGGCGACGTCGCCGCGGGCCTGTCCCCGCAAGTAGCCGCGGACTACGACATCGTCGGCTTCGACCCGCGCGGGGTGGGCGCGTCGGTGCCGGCACTGAGCTGCGACCCGGGCTTCTACAGCGGGCTGCGGCCCGACTACATACCGGCGAACGCGGGGGCCGAGCAGGTGCTCATCGGCCGGGCGAAAACCTACGCGGCGGACTGCGAGCAGCGGTTCGGCTGGCTGCTGCCATACCTGACCACGGTCAACATGGCGCGGGACATGGACGAGATCCGCCAGGCGTTCGGCGTGCAGAAGATCAACTACTACGCGTTCTCGTATGGCACCTACCTCGGCCAGGTGTACGCCACGCTGTTCCCGGACCGGATCCGCCGGATGGTGCTCGACAGCACCGTGGACCCGACGGGCGCCTGGTACGCGGACAACATCAGCCAGGACTACGCCTTCCAGGCGCGGCTGGAGGCGTTCTTCGCCTGGATCGCCAGCTACGACAGCACGTACCACCTGGGCAGCACGACGGCGCAGGTGCAGTCGGCCTATTACCGGGCGCGGGAACGGCTGCAGGCCGATCCCGTCGCCATGTCGTCCGGCTCGATGCTCGGCGCGGACGACCTTGACGACACGATCCTGATATCCGGGTACCTGGACACGGTCTGGCCGGATTTCGCCGCGGCACTCGCGGACTACGTCAACAGCGGCTCGACCAGCGCCCTGGTCACCCAGTACCAGGAGTGGGGAGTACAGAACGAGAACGCGTTCGCCGTCTACAACGCGGTCGAGTGCGCGGATGTGAACTGGCCGCGGAACTGGGCGAAATGGCAGTCAGACACGCTGCGGGTCTACAAGACCGCGCCGTTCCAGGCCTGGGACAACGCCTGGTTCAACGCGGCCTGCGCGTTCTGGCCGGTCAAGGGCCCGGCTCAGCCGCTGCGCATCGACGGCAAAGGACTGCCCCCGATCCTGATGCTCCAGGGCACGCTGGACGCGGCCACTCCGTACGCGGGCGCCCAGGACGCGCACAGGTTCCTGCCCAGCGCGCGGATGGTGGTGGTTGTCGGCGGTGGCAACCATGGCCAGTCACTGGAGTCTCCGTCAGATACATGCGTTGAGAACTACCTCAACAGCTATCTCGCCACCGGCGCGGCGCCAGAGCGGCCTGGCCTGGTGAACGCGACCTGTGCGCCGGTCCCTGACCCCACACCGGACAGCTGAGGCCGATAGGCTGGCATCATGTTGCGCGTTAGGCAGCGTTCGGAGCCAGCCCGGCTGCTCGACGACCGCGACCGGGTTGCGGCCATCGCGGTCTGCGACACCGATCCGGTGGCCAATGTGTTCGTCGCTTCCCGGATCCGGGCGCTCGGGCTTGAGGCGGGCCGGGTCGGCGCCCAGATCTGGGGCTTCGAGCAAGGCGGCCAGCTCACCTCGCTGTGTTACGCGGGCGCGAACCTGGTTCCGGTCCAGGCGACGTCCGCGGCGGTGGCCGTGTTCGCCGACCGGGCGCTGCGCCAGGGGCGGCGGTGCTCATCGATCGTCGGGCCGTCGGCCGCGGTCACCGAGCTGTGGGGGCTGCTTCGCCCGCACTGGGGACCGGCGCGTGACGTCCGCGCAGCGCAGCCGCTGATGGCCATCGACGGCCCGCCACAGGTAGCTCCCGATCCCGCAGTCAGGCGGGTACGTTCGGATGAAATTGACATTTTGATGCCCGCCTGCGTAGCCATGTTCACCGAAGAGGTGGGCGTGTCCCCGATGGCCGGCGACGGCGGGGCGGCATACCGGGCGCGGGTCACCGAGCTGATCAGGGCCGGCCGCGCGTTCGCCCGGATCGAGGATGGCCGGGTGATCTTCAAAGCCGAGGTCGGCGCCGCTACCCCCCAGGCCTGCCAGGTCCAGGGCGTCTGGGTCCGTCCGGAGTTCCGCGGCCGGGGCCTGGCCGCTCCCGGCATGGCCGCCGTGGTGATAGAGGCCCGGCGGTCGATCTCCCCGGTGGTCTCGCTCTACGTCAACGACTTCAACGCCCCGGGCCGCGCCACCTACCGCCGCGCCGGCTTCCGCGAAATCGGCGAGTTCATGTCCGTCCTGTTCTAGGGATGGCCCGCGCGGAGGCCGGGCACGCTCAGTCGCGGTCGCGGACCTTGCGGAGGCGCTCAAGCACCGGCTGGTAGATGTCAGTGAGCACGCCGAGGTATTCCGCCGGGACATGGTCCATGAAGTGCCGCCGCACGCTGTCCACGTGGGACGGGGCTACCTGCTCGATCACGGCCAGGCCGCGCTCGGTGATCACCGCGAACGTGCCGCGCTTGTCGCCCTCGCAGCCTTCCCTGCGGACCAGGCTCTTGTCCTCCATCCGGGTGATCTGGTGCGAAAGCCTGCTGCGGGACTGCGCGGTGAGATCGGCGAGTTCGGTCATCCGAAGGCGGTTTCCAGGTGCTTCTGAGAGCTCAACGAGGATCTCGTAGTCGTTCGTGGACAGCCCGAACGGGTGCAGGTCCCGGTCCAGCTGGCGCATGAGCATCTTCGCCAGCCGGATGTAGGTCCCCCACGCGCGCTGCTCGTCGTCGCTGAGCCAGCGAGTGTCATCGCGGGCCAGCGCCGCACCGTCAGCCCCGGGCTGCGTCGTCATGGCAGTAACCTACCTGTCGCGCCCCGTACCGGCGACCCTCACTCGCGATAGTGGTCTCGTGGGGTAACGTCGGGCGGGATGTCAAGGACAGCTGGAACCGCGGGTCGGCTGGCGTGGCTGGACGCGCTGCGCGGCTTCGCGGCGCTGTGCGTGGTGTTCGACCACGGATCGACGCTTCTGCTGCAGCCCGCCAGGGACTTCCTGTACCAGTGGCTCAACCTGGGCCAGTACGGCGTATTCGTGTTCTTCCTCGTCAGCGGCTATATCGTGCCCGCGTCGCTGGAGCGCAAAGGGAGCCTGTCCGCCTTCTGGACCAGCCGCGCGTTCCGGCTGTACCCGATGTACGCGGTGGCCATCGCCCTGGCCGCCGTCTCCTACCGGACCGGGCACGGCACCATCCGGGGCGCCGAACACCAGCCGCTGACCGCTGCCGCCTCCTGGCTCCTCATGCTGCCCAACCTGCTCACCGGCCCCAACGTGCCGAACGTGACCTGGACTCTCTCCTACGAGATGGTCTTCTACCTGCTCCTCGCCGTCCTGTTCAGCTGGGGTGTGCACCGCCGCAGCGGCGGCTACGCGCTCACCTGCGCGGTGGGCGCGGTGGCGCTCGGCGGAATCCTCCCGATGGCGGCGCTCACGCGCTGGGCGCAGCACGCTTCGCGCGGCCCGCTCGCCCTCGACGTCGCCGCGGACGCGCTGATCATCGCAGGGCTAGCGCTGGCCATCGCCGGCCGCTGGCCTGCCGCCAGGCTTGGCTCGGCGCTCGCCGCGCTCACCGGGCTGGTCCTGGTCACGGTCAACCAGGGCTATCCCTACCCCTGGTCCGGGTGCGCGATCCTGGCGCTGATGTTCACGGGCACCCTGATCTACCGCGTCGAGCACGGCCAGGCCGGCAGGCGAGCGGCCGCCGTCATAGCGCCCGCGGTGCTGGCGCTGATCACCGTCGCCGGGGTCTGGCACGGGGCGCGCTACGGCACGCAGTGGCAGCTGCAGTGGGCCAGCTCCGTGCTGCTCGCCGGCGCCACTTTCGGCGTCGCGAGGGCAGCCAGGAACCGGACGGTCCCGCGCGCGGCGGCCTGGCTCGGCATGATCAGCTACTCCGTCTACCTGCTGCACCCGCTGGTCTTCGACGCCTACCGCTCGGTTCCCGCGCTGCACCGCACGCACACCATCCCGGTGCAGGCGGGGCTGTTCGCCGGGCTCGTCATCGTGATCGTGGCCGCCAGCGCGGTCACCTATTACCTCGTCGAGAAGCCCATGCAGCGGCTCGGCCGCCGGGTGGCCCGCTACGCCCCGGGCTACGCCACCGCCGTCGGCTCAGCCGGCCCGACGGCGGCGGTCGGCCCGACAGCGGCGGTCGGCCCGACGGCCGCGGATGCTCCGACGCCGGCGGGGGCGGGGGCGGGGGCGGGGGCGACGGCGGGCGGCCCGACGGCGGCCCGGAGCACATCGAGCAACAGCACGGTGGCGGGCGGGTCCGGCGGCTCGCCGTAGCGGACCGCCACCACGCTGCGCCGGGTGCCGCGCAGCCGGACGACGCGCACCCCGGGGTGGCGGGCCGCGCGCAGCGCCAGCCCGGGCAGCAGCGCCACGCCGAGCCCCGCGGACACCAGCGCCTGCACGGCGACGAAGTCGTCGGTGGTGAACGCGATCTTCGGCGTGAACCCGGCCGCGGCGCACTGCCTGAGCAGGTGTTCCCGGCATCGGTCGCAGCCGGCGATCCAGCGTTGCCCGGAGAACCGGGCCAAGTCGGCCGACCGCACCTCGGTCACCGCCGGGGGCAGCAGCGGCTCGCCCCGCCCCGAAGACGCCGACGGCATGACGAGGTGCACCGGCTCGGACAGCAGCACCTGCTCGCGGAGATCGCCCTGGTCGGCGCCCGGCACGGCGGCGTCACCGGCGCCCTCGCCCTCCGGCTCGTGCCGGAAGATCAGCGCCACGTCCACGTATCCGGCGCGCAGCATGCGCACCGCCTCCGGCGGTTCGGCCTCCGTCAGCCGCAAGTCCACGCTGGGATGCCGTTCGTGGAGCATCGCCGCGGCGCTTGGCACGAGCGTGCCGAGCGCCGAGGGAAACGCGGCCAGCCGCAGTCGCCCGGTGCGCAGCCCGGTGTAGACCGCGAGCTCGTTCTCGGCGGCGTTCGAGCCGGCCGATGACCTCCGCGGCGCGCTCGGCCAGGAGCCGCCCGGCGTCGGTCAGCCGGATGCCGCGCCCTGCCCGCTGGACGAGCTTCGTGCCAGTCTCGGCCTCCAGCCGCGACAGGTGGTGGCTGACCGATGGCTGCGCGTAGTTCAGGGCGTGGGCGGCCGCGGTCACCGAGCCGTGCCGGGCCACAGCGACCAGCACGCGGAGCCTCGTTACGTCCAGCATGGTCTGACTATAGACGGTGCTGATCTTTTCGCCCAGCTTCTCAATACCGGCTAATCCGTGCAGGTTACTAGCCACGTCCCTCAAGCAGCGGGGACTCGGGACGGCGCGCCGGCCGCGCCGGATCGGCGGCCAGCGAGCGCCGCCGCCACGCGATGCCCGACAGCGCCTCGAGCACCACCCGGTTGGCCAGGAACCCGGTCACCTCCGCGTGGTCGTACGGCGGCGCCACCTCCACCACGTCGATGCCCGCGAGCGGCAGCTCCATCGCGATCCGGCGCACCGCGTTCGAGCAGTTGCCGCCCGGTCAGGCCGCCCGGCTCGGGAGTGCCGGTCCCGGGCGCCATCCCGGGGTCCACCACGTCGACATCCACCGAAAGGAACACCGCGTCGCACTCGTCCACCGCGATCTCGAACGCCTCGGTGAGGCACGCGTCGAGCCCGCGCGTCACCACCTCGGTCATCTCGAACGACCGCATCCGCTGCTCCGCCATCCAGGCCAGCGTCGGCGGCTCCGGCCAGTACCCGCGCAGCCCGATCTGCAGGAACCGGTCGCCGCGCACCGCCCCGGACTCGATCAGCCGCCGCATCGGCGTGCCGTGCCCGTACAGCGAGCCCCACTGCGTGTCCCCGGTGTCCGCGTGCGCGTCGAAGTGGATCAGCGACACCCGCCCCCACCCGACGTGCCTGGCCACGCCGGTCGCGTCGGGAAACGTGATCGTGTGGTCGCCGCCGAGGATCACCGGGATCGCCCCCGACGCTGTCACCGCGAAAACCGCGTCTTCGAGCCGCTTGATCGATTTCTCGGTATCCCCGGAGGGCATCACCACGTCCCCGGCGTCCGCCACCCGCAGCTCCTGCAGCGGGTCGACGCCGAGCGCCAGGTGCGGCCGGGACGCGTCGTGCGGCAGGTAGTCGGTCCCGCGGATGGCCTGCGGCCCGAACCGGGTGCCTGGCCGGTGCGAGGTCCCGCCGTCGAACGGCGCGCCGACGAACACGATATCCAGTCCGGAGAGTTCCTCGAGGGAGGTCCGCGGTACCCCGGCGAAGGTGATGTCCGGCCCGTACATGCCCCGGGTCATTTCAGGTTCAGGCATGGTTTCCCGTCCTGATCAGCGGCTGCGGTGTGGTGGGTCCGCCCCGTCGCGGGGCCATGATCACCTTAGCCAGCCAGGACGGCAGCCACCAGTTCGCTTTCCCGAGCAATTCCATCACCGCGGGCACCAGCACGAGCCGCACCACGGTCGCGTTGACCAGCACCGCGACGGCCAGGCCGAGCCCGACCTGCTTCACGGACACGTCCGGCGTGAGGTCGAAGGACAGGAACACCACGACCATGATCGCCGCCGCCGCCGAGATCACCCGTGCGGTCGAGGCCAGGCCGGAGGCCACGGCGCGGCTGCTGGACCCGGTCGCCAGGTAGGCCTCGCGGATGCGGGACAGCAGGAACACCTCGTAGTCCATCGACAGCCCGAACAGGATCACGAAGAGGAACACCGGCACCCACGTGGTCACCGGCATCCGCTCCGGGAAACCGAACACCCGGCCCGCCCACCCCCACTGCGTCACCGCTGTCAGCACCCCGTACGCCGCCGTAATGGACAGCAGGTTCATCACGGCGGCCTTGACCGGGATGACGACGGAGCGGAACGCGAACAGGAGCAGCAGCATGGACAGCGCCACGACCGTGCCGATGAGCCAGGGCAGCCGGCGGCCGATGAGGTTGGCGAAGGCGACGTTCCCCGCGTTGGGCCCGGTGAGGTAGGCGCGGATGCCGGTGCCTGCGGTCGCCGCGGGCAGGACGCTGCCGGTGATCTGGTTGGCCAGCGCGTTGGTCGCCGCGTCCTGTGCGCCGGTCGCCGGGTAGGCGATGAGCATCGCGGCCTGCCCGTCGCGGCTGACCACCGGGGGAGTGACGGCGGCGACGCCGGGTGTGCGCGCCAGCGCGGCCGCGACGCCCGCGACCCCTGCGGTGCGGCCGCCGGGCAGCCGCGCCGCGACGATCAGCGGCGCGTTGAACCCGGGCCCGAATCCCCGCGCCATCGCCGCGTAGCTCGCGTAGCCCATCGTGCCCCGCGCCTGCGCCGACTCGTCGGGGAAGGACAGCTTCATCGCCAGCACCGGGGCGGCCAGCAGCAGGATAAACGCGGTGGCGGCGACGGTGGCTGCCACCTTGTGTTTCTGTATGAACAAAGCCCATTGTTCCGAACGGGAGGTGGCGGCTGCCGGCCGCGCACCGCGCCTGCGGAGCCGCCGCCGCTCCAGCGGGGAGGGCTTCCCCAGCCGGGTTCCGCTGAACCCGAGGAGCGCGGGAAGCAGGGTGAGCGCACCGAGCACGGTCATCGCCACGGTGGCCGCCGCCGCGATCGCCACCCCGTTGAGCAGCGGCTGCCGCAGCATGAGCAGCCCGAGCATGCCGATCACCACGGTGCTGCCCGCGGTCAGCACGGACACCCCCGCGGTGCGCATCGCCGTGACGGTTGCCTGCTCTGTTGCCTCGGGGGGCAAAGCCCCCCCAGACCCCCCAATGGAGGGGCTGCCCGCCCCTCCATACCTCCCCGGCCCCCCATTCCCCCCTGGCCCCCCTGGCGCCCCGTGCAGCTCAGTCCTGAACCGCGTGAGGATGAACAGCGCGTAGTCCACGCCGACGCCGAGGCCGATCATCGCCGCGATGATCGGGGAGAACGACGGCGCCGGGAAGATGTGGCCGAGCAGCGCGATGAGCGACAGGCCCGAGCCGATGCCGAACAGCGCGGTCGCCACCGGCAGCCCCATCGCCAGCAGCGACCCGAACGCGATCAGCAGCACCACCATGGCCGCCCCGACCCCGATACCGTTGGACGGCCCGCCGTAGGGCGTCTCGGCGAGGTCCACCACGTCTCCGCCGAGGCTGAACGTCACGCCGTTCCCGCTGGCCTTGGCGGCGTCGTTCATCAGCGTCCGCGTCTCGCCCGCGGAGATGCTGTTGCCGGAGATGCCGAACTGCACGGTCGCGTACGCGATGTGCCCGTCCCGGGACACGTGCCCCGGCGTCGTGTACGGGTCGGTCACCCCGGTCACGTGCGGCGCGCTCGCGAACGGAACGAGGGCGCCCGCGACGCGGGCTCGCACCGCCGGCGAGGTGACCGGCGCCGCGGACCTGATCGCGAGCGTCAGGCTGTCCCCGGACTGCCGGGCGAAGTGCTCGCTGAGCAGCGTCTGCCCGGGGTCGGAGCTGGTGAACGTGTTGTCGGCCGCGGCCCCGAACCGCATCCAGAGCGTGATCAGCACCGCGACCCCGGCCACCCACGCGAGCAGCGTCGTCGTCCGGTGCCGGTAGCAGGCTCGGCCAAGGCCGCCGAGCAGGCCGTCTCGCATCCTCATGACGGCAAGCCTCGCCTGCCCGCCGTTACGCCCGCGTCGTGCGCGGGGAGACACTCGCGCCCCCGCCGTACTCGCCTGGCGTACTCCCGCCGGAGTACGCCAAAAATTTTCATCAGAAGGCGGTAAACCACCCCCGCGGGAGGGGCGTCTCACTTATGAGGCTCGGTGAAAGCGGGACACCGAGCCTCAACCTTTGCCCGGGTCTGTGCCGGGGACGGGCCGGGTGCATGATGATGAGCCGATGAGCCTGGATGACATCGACGCGCGGATCATCACCGCGCTGATCAGGGACGCCCGCGCCAGCTACGCGGTGATCGGGAACGAGGTCGGCCTCTCGGCGCCGGCCGTGAAGCGGCGCGTGGACCGGCTGCGGGCATCCGGCGCGATCACCGGTTTCTCCGCGCGGGTGGACCCGGCCGCGCTGGGCTGGACCACCGAAGCCTACGTCGAGCTGTTCTGCGGCGGCCGAACCTCCCCGGAGGAGATCGCCGCGGCGGTCCGGCGCTACCCGGAGGTGGTCGACGCCTGCACGGTGACGGGGGAGGCGGACGCGCTCGTCCACATCAGGGCCGCCAACGTCAAGCACTTTGAACAGGTGATGGAACGGATCGGCGCCGAGCCGTTCGTCGTGCGCACGCGGAGCGTGATCGTGCTATCGAGGCTGGTCGAACGGGCCGACTCATTCGCCCCGTCTGACCACGCATAACCCGCTAAGGTCTCTGTTGACTTGCGGGGGACGACCCCCGCACCCCCGAAAAGGAGGGGTCATGCCCGAAGTTGACGATGACCTGAGCGCGAATACCGGGCGTTTCCAGGCGTTCGTACAGCGGCAGGATGACGACCTGCCGGCGCCCTGGCGGATGCGTGCTTCCCGGTCCAAGATCGGCCTCCTGGCGGTCATCGTGATCGCGGTCGCCGTGCTGGCCGCGATCGTGGCCAGCCTGCTCGCCGGTTAGGGATCCGGCGCGAACTCCGCCGAGCCTCGCTGGATCAGCGTGGTCGGGAGTTCCACCCGGCGGGGTGGCCCCTGCTCGCCCGCCAGGCGGCGCACGAGCAGTTCAGCCGCCGTCCGGCCGGCTTCCGCGGCGTCGTAGCTGATCACCGTCAGCCCCGGCGAGACGACATCGGCCAGGTCGAGATCGCCGAACCCGATGACCGCCACCCGCCGCGTCCGGCTCGCGCCCGCCAGCGTCCGCAGGACCTGGGCGGTGTGCCCCCTGCCGCCGCAGAGCACCGCGGTCACCGGTGCGCCCGGCGGCTCAAGCAGCCGCCGCGGCGTGAGAGTCGTCCAGGACTCGTCCGCCGGCAGGCCAGCCGCCGCCATCGCCTCGGCGTACCCGTGCAGCAGTTCCCGCGACCGGTGACCGGCCTGGTCGCCCACGTAGCCGATCCGCCGGTGGTCGTGCCTGATCAGGTGCGCCACCGCGGCCTTCGCGCCGCCCCGTTCGTCGGCGAGCACCACGTCGGCGCTGACCCACGTCGGCGCTCTCAGCACGAACACGGCCGCTGTGCCCGCCTCGATCTCCGGGACGAGGTAGCGGTGGTCGCCGGGCGCCGGGACGATGGCCAGCCCGTCGATCTGGCGGGCGCACATCGACAGGGCGATCCGCTCCTCCCGTGACGGCTCGCCGTCAGTGGACCCCACTTGCAGCAGGTAGCCGTGGTCGCTGGCGGTCTCCGCCAGGCCGCGGCCGACGGCGGCCAGCTCAGGATCGGCGCAGTCGTCCGCGATGAAGCCAAGCGTGGCGGTCCGGCCGGTGCGCAGGAGCCGGGCGCTCTCGTTGCGCCGGAAGCCGAGATCATCGATGGCGCCGAGTACCCGCTTAGTGGTCTCCGGCGTCACCCCAGGCTCAGCATTCACCACCCGCGACACGGTCTTCAGCGCGACGCCGGCCCGGGACGCGACGTCCTTCATCGTTGGCCTGGCGCTCCCGCGCATCAGGCGTGCGTCATCGTTCATAGGTTCCCCCCATTACCAATGTGCTCAGCGCGGGGCCACGGAACACCTCCATAAGTCCTCTCATTGGTCATCTGGCCATAATTGGACGGTGAACAGCACGCAGGAGGCGGAGAGAGAGCGGCTGACCGCTCTCGGCGGTCTTGCCGCGCTTTCGCTGGACGCGCTGTCCAGCGTCGCTTACGGCCCGGAGGCCATCCTGGTCGTGCTGGTGGCGGCCGGGGCGTCCGCGCTGAAGTACAGCCTCCCGGTCACCGGCGCTATCGTCGTGCTGCTGGCCGCGCTGGTGATCTCCTACCGCCAGGTGATCGAGGCGTTCCCGAACGGAGGCGGCGCGTACGCGGTGTCGCAGCGGCACCTTGGCACGATTCCGTCGCTGGTCGCCGCGGCGTCGCTGATCGTCGATTACATACTCAACGCGGCGGTCGGCGTGTCGGCGGGCGTGGAGGCGCTCACCGCCGCGTTTCCCGTGCTGTACAGCGGCCGGGTATGGCTGTGCCTGCTGGTGCTCGCCCTGATCACCGGCGTGAACCTGTGGGGTGTCGCCGAGTCGGCGCGGGTCTTCATGGTGCCGACGCTCGCGTTCATCGCCGCGATGTTCCTGGTAATCGTGGTCGGCCTGCTCCGCGCGCATCCCGCGGTGCCGCTCTCGCACACGCTGCCGTCGACCACCGAGGCGGTCGGCACGCTGCTGATCCTGAAGGCGTTCGCGTCGGGCTGCTCCGCGCTGACCGGCGTGGAGGCGATCGCGAACTCGGTGCCGCAGTTCCGCCAGCCACGGGCGCGCCGGGCGCAGCACACTGAGGTCGCGCTGGGTGTGCTGCTTGGCGTCATGCTGATCGGGCTGGGCGTCCTGATCCGCCGGTGGGACGCGGTGCCGCACTCGGGGACGACGGTCCTGGCCCAGCTCACCGAGGGCGCGATCGGGCACGGTGTGCTGTTCTACGTCATCCAGGTGATCACGCTGGTGCTGCTGGCGCTCGCCGCGAACACCTCCTTCGGCGGCCTGCCGGTGCTCGCCGGACTGCTCGCCCGTGACAACTTCCTGCCGCACGTGTTCGGGCTGCGGGCCGACCGCCGGGTGTACCGCTACGGCGTCGGGGTGCTGGCGGTGGCCGCGGCGCTGCTGCTCGTGGCCGCCCGCGGCGACACCCAGGCGCTGGTGCCGCTGTTCGCCGTCGGGGTCTTCATCGGCTTCACGCTTTCCCAGGTCGGCATGGTCCGGCACTGGCGCGCGGAGCGGTCTTCCGGCTGGGTCGGCCGGGCCTTCATCAACGGCACCGGGGCCGTGCTGACGTTCGCGGCCACCGTGATCGAGCTGGTCAGCAAGTTCCTCGAAGGCGCGTGGCTGGTCGTGCTCGTCATTCCGCTGCTCGTGCTGCTGTTCCTGCGGGTGAGCCGCGCCTACGTGCGCATCGGTGCCCAGCTCGGGATCGGCCAGGTGCCCCCGCCGCCGGTGAAGCAGGAGTCGCTGGTCGTGGTCCCCGTGGTTGGCCTGTCCCGGCTGACCGCGGAGGGCATCTCCGCCGCGATGTCGCTCGGCGACGACGTGATCGCGGTGACCGTGGTGTTCACCGACGATGACGAGGCGCCCGCCGACGTCTCCTTCCGCGATGAATGGCGGGCGTGGCGGCCCGAGGTGCCGCTCATCACGCTCCGGTCGGCGCACCGGTCGCTGGCCAAGCCGATCGTCTCCTACCTGCGGTCCGTCGAGGCGGAGGACAAGTATCACCGCCTGGTAGTGCTGATCCCGGAGGTCCAGCCGACGGGTCCGTTGCAGTGGCTGCTGCACAACCAGCGTGGCCTGATCCTGAACCGGGCGATCCGCCGCGGCACCAGCAAGGTGGTGGTGTGCAGGCTGCGCTACCGGCTGGAAACGCTGGTCGCGGACGAGGCCAGTCCCTCGGCGAGGACATCGTTACGCCAGCGAGCACTAAAGCTACCGGGAGATAACATAAGGCCCCATAGTCCGCGCTGGATGGCAAGATATCGGCATGAGCTTTTTCACGGCACCTGGGCGGTCTCAACTGCCGGTCGCCGTGGTGACCGGCGGAAACCGGGGCATCGGCCTGGAGGTCTGCCGGCAGCTCGCCGCCCTCGGATTCGCGGTCGTGCTGGGCTCGAGGGATCAGCGCCGGGGGGAGATAGCGGCCAAGGAGATCGACCCGGAAGGCGAGCGGGTCACGCCGCGCCACATCGAGGTCGACAATTCCGTGAACGTCAGGCAGCTGGGAGACTGGGTCAGGGAGCGGTACGGCCGGGTGGACGCGGTCGTCAACAACGCGTCGACGCCGCCTGACCAGTGGGCGATCGCGGGCGACACGGACCTGTCCCCGGTGGCCGAGGCGCTGGACGTCAACTTGTTCGGGGCCTGGCGGATGACGCAGACCCTGCTGCCGCTGCTGCGCTCGAGCCCGCGGCCCCGGGTGGTGAACGTGTCGAGCGAAGGCGGGTCGATCGCCCTGATGCGGGGCGGCTACCCCGCCTACAGCGTCTCCAAGGCGGCGCTCAACGCGCTGACCAGGCTGCTCGCCGGCGAGCTCTACCGGGACGGCATCCTGGTCAACGCGGTGTGCCCCGGCTGGACGTCCGGCGACGGCGCCCAGGGCGGCGGACGTACCTACGCCCAGGGCGCCGCCAGCGTGGTGTGGGCGGTTACCTTGCCGAACGGCGGCCCGACCGGCACGTTCACCCGCGACGGCCGCGATCTTCCCTGGTAACCTGCGTCCGGAGCCTCAGGCGGTTATACCTGGTCCCTCACCTGGCAGCTTGACGAGCGTAACCGGGCAGGCGGCGCCCGCCGCGCAGCGCAGGCTGACCGCGCCGAGCATGACCCCCATGAGCGGGGAGCGGCCGCGAGTGCCTACCACCAGGAGATCCGCCTCCCTGGCCGCCACGATCAGCGCTTCCGCCGGGTCACCTTCGGCGACCAACGGCATCAGCGGGACCTTTGGCGAGGGCGCGATCGCGCTGACCTTCTCGATGAGAAATTTCTGCGCGGCCTGCTCGAGTTCTTCCTTGTCAAAGGCGTTGGGAATGGATAGGAAGGGCACTTGCCAGGCGAATACAGCGGTCACCTCGCCATTCTCGTGTGCTTCCGCTTCGCTCAGCGCCCAGCGGAGCGCGGCGTCTCCGTGCGCTGAACCGTCTACCCCGACCACGACCCTGTACGTCATGCTCGCTCCAGCCTCAGTTCCGTAGTCATGCGATTCAGCTGCCCAGGCCCGGAGCGGGCTGTGCTCTCGTCTGCACCAGCGAGGGCGCGAGAGCTTCCTCACTGAGCTGCTCAAGGGTCTTGCCCTTGGGTTCAGGCAGGGTAGCGATGGTCAGCAGCATGCCGACGAGGGCGACGACCCCCGCGATCACCTCCGCGCCCCGGACGCCTAGCGAAGAGTTGAGGAAATCCGGGAACAGGAAGGCGCCGAGGAACGCGCCCAGTTTCCCGGCCCCGGCCGATATGCCATGGGCGGTGGTGCGGACCTTCGTCGGGAAGATCTCCGCCGGGTATATGAACGTGGTTGTGTTGGGCCCGAACTCGGTGAAGAAGTAGCTGATGCCGTACAGCAAGGCGAACAGCAGGGCGGTCTTTGTGACGGTCGGGATGAAGCCGATCAGGAGGAACATCAGCCCCATCAT
Source organism: uncultured Actinomycetota bacterium (assembly GCA_963771985.1). GTDB lineage: Bacteria > Actinomycetota > Actinomycetes > Streptosporangiales > Streptosporangiaceae > Trebonia. The sequence continues at coordinate 412,871 of CAVYVO010000022.1, forward strand.
GAAGAAGCCGAGGACTTGGATGCTCCTGCGCCCGCTCTTGTCTAGCAACAGGATCGCGACGATGTACCCCGGCACCGCGAAGATGGCGAAGATGGCCAGCTGAACCAGGGTGTTATGCAGCAAGCTGGCGTGGGGGTTGAGCAGCTTGAGGATCTCCGGCGTGGAGATGGTGTTGCCGTAGTAGCAGAAGTCCAGCAGCGCCCAGGCGCCCGCCGTGCCGATGAGCCAGATGAGCATGCGCTTGCTTTGGAATAGGGTCAGGTAACCCTGGACGACGCTCTGCGAATTGCGCGCCTTCGACTCAGGCGCGGGAGCTGGCGCTCCGGGGACCCCGGTGGCGTGTGCGATGGCCGCCGCGGCCTCGTCAGCGGCGCCGCCGGCCATCGCGAACCGCGGCGTCTCGTGGATACGGCGCCTCATATAGAACACGGCCATGCCGGGCACCGCGCCGAAGGCGAGCAAGATCCGCCAGGTGGTGTCGTTCGACAGGCCGGAGGCCAGCAGGGCAGAGGCGAACAGCGGCCCGAAGAGCAGGCCCGCGCCCTGCATGGCGAATACCAGCCCGACCATCTTGCCGCGGTCCCTCTTGCCTGAGTACTCGCTCATGATCGTCGCCGACACCGGATAGTCGCCGCCGATGCCGATCCCGAGGATGATCCGGCAGACGAGCAGGAACGCGTAGTTCGGCGCGAACGCCGAGGCGAGTGCCCCGATCGCGAGGATCAGTACCTCGTAGCCGTAGATCCGCTTCCGTCCGAGCATGTCGGCGACCCGCCCGAACACGATCGCGCCAAAGGCCGAAGCCAGGAGCGTGGCGGAGTTCAGCCACGACACCTGGCTGGTCGACAGCGTCCACTCGGTTTTCAGCAGGGACACTACGATGCCGATGACGAACAGGTCGTAGGCGTCGGTGAAGAAGCCCATGCCCGAGATGAACATGATCTTCAACTGAGCCTTGGTGACGTGGGAGTCGTCGAGCGCCTCGAAGGCGTCGGCATCCGCCGGGGGTGCTGCTGAAGTGCTCACGCTCGCGAGGATCGCAAACTGATCCTAGCGGCAGGTATCCGGAAAGAGGCCTGGTCAGGTATTTGTTGAGAACGTGAAGCTAACATGAAGTTACATTAGTGCCCGCTTTTACGAAATTTTTGTGGTTTTGCGGGACTATCACATACGGAGAGTGCTCGCTCGTCAGGTCAGGACGCCTTGTCATCGGGCTGGTACCGGTACCCCATGCCGGGCTCGGTGATCAGCCAGCGCGGCCGCGCCGGATCCGGTTCGAGTTTGCGCCGAAGCTGGGCCATATACAGCCGTAGGTTGCCGCTCGCGTTGTCGTAGCCCGGTCCCCATACGTCGTGCAGGAGCTGCTTCTGGCTGAGGAGCTTGCCGGGGTTGCGCAGGAGCACCTCGAGCAGGTGCCACTCGGTGGGCGTCAGCCTGATGCTGGCCTCCCCCGTGCCGTCGGTTTCTTTCGTCACCCGCTTGCCCGCGAGGTCGACGGTGATGTCGCCGAGCTGCACCTGGGGCGGCTCCTCGGCGGCGCCGATCCGGCGGGCCGCGGCCCGCATCCGGGCGAGCAGTTCCTCCACGCCGAAGGGCTTGGTGACGTAGTCGTCCGCGCCGGCGTTCGAGCGCTTCCACCTTGTCCGCGCTGTCGGCCCGCCCGGACAGCACGATGATGGGCGCGGCGGTCCACCCGCGCAGCCCGGCGATTACGTCGACGCCCTCCATGTCGGGCAGCCCGAGGTCGAGGATCACCAGGTCCGGGGGGTGCGCCGCCGCGACTTCCAGCGCCTGGGCGCCGTTCGCGGCGGTATACACCTCGTACTGCCGCACCCGGAGGTTGATCCGCAGCGCGCGCAGGATCTGCGGCTCGTCATCGACGACGAGCACCCGTGTCACGGCCGCACCCCCCTAGTCGCCGGCCGCCATGGGCAGTGAGACGGTCATGGTCAGCCCGCCGCCCGGTGTGTCCTCAGCGGTCAGCGTGCCGTTCATGGCCTCGGTCAGCCCGCGGGACAGCGCCAGCCCGAGTCCTACGCCGGTGGTGTTGTCGGTGTCGCCGAGCCGCTGGAATGGCACGAACATCCGCTCCTTGTCCTCTTCGGGTATGCCCGGCCCGCGGTCGACCACACGGAGTTCGACGCGGTCGCCGAGCGCGCTGGCGCTGATCAGCGGCGGCTTGCCCGCGGGAGAGTAGCGTAGTGCGTTCTCGGTGAGGTTGACCACGACCCGTTCTAGGATCGCCGGGTCAGCGTACACGGCGGGCAGCGACTCGGGGATCTCCGCGGTGATGTCGCGGCCGAGCGGGTCGAGGTTGTCGAGCGCCCGGGCGACGATCTCGTCCAGGCCCGACGGGCGCGGGAACAGCGACAGGGCGCCTGCCTGCAGCCTGCTCATGTCCAGCAGGTTCTCTACCAGATGAGTCAGCCGGTCCAGGGACTCGTCGGCGGTCGCGAGCAGTTCTTCTGTGTCAGCGTCGTCCCAGCGCACGTCCGGTGACCGCAGCGAGGTGACGGCCGCCTTGGCCGAGGCGAGCGGGGTACGCAGGTCGTGGCTGACCGCGGCGAGCAGCGCGGTGCGCATCTTGTCGGCGGCCGCGATCGGCTTGGCCGCTTCGGCCTCGGCGGCAAGCCGCTGCTGGTCGAGCGCGACCTTGGCGTAGGCGGCGAAAGCTCCGAGCACGCGCCGGTCGCCCACGGGGAGCGGCCGGCCGGCGAGGGCGAGCGAGAGCGTGTCGGTGATCGGCACGTCCACGTCGGCGTCGTCGGGACGCAGCACCGGGTCCTCGCCGGACGAGGCCACCACGGCCCAGTCCGCGGCCGGCCCGCGCCCCTGGCACTCGATTAGGCTGGCCGACCGCATCCCGAACGCTTCCCTGGCCTGGTCGAGCAGCGCGTCGAGCGCGCCCTGTCCGCGCAAGATGCTGCCCGCCGTGGTCACCAGGGTCTCGGATTCCGCGTTGGCCCGCGCCGCCTGCTTGGTACGGCGCGCGGCGATGTCCACCACCCAGCTGACGACCAGCCCCACGGCGACGAATACGCCGAGTGCCAGCGCGTTGTTCGCCTCGGCGATCGTCCACTGGTGGATAGGCGGCGTGAAGTAGTAGTTCAGCAGCAGCGACGCGACGATGGCCTCGAGGAGCGCGGGCACGAAGCCGCCGGTCAGCGCCACGGCGATGACCGCGACGAGGAAGGCGAGCACGTCGCTGGTGAGGTTGAGGCTGGACCGCATGTTGGCCAGGATCACCGTCATGAGCGGCGCGAGGGCGACGGCGAGCGCGTACCCGGCGATCTGGCGGCGCGGCGTGATCCCGCCCCGGTACCGGGGGAGGATGCCCCACCGGCTGCCGACATGGGAGTGGGTGACGATATGCACGTCGATCGCGCCGGAGTCGCGGATGGTGCGCGTCCCGATGCCCGGCCCGGTGAGCATGGCGAGCAGCCACGGGCGCCGGCTGGCGCCGAGCACGAGCTGGGTGGCGTTCTCCGCCTGGGCAAACGTGAGCAGCGCCTCGGAGATGTTGTCGCCGACGACCTGGTGATAGGTGCCGCCGAGGGACTCGACGAGCTGACGCTGCCGGGCGAGGTTGGCCGGGTTCGCGCCGGTGAGCCCGTCCGACTTGGTGACGTGCACCGCCAGCAGGTCGCCGCCGGACGCCCGGGCCGCGATCCTGGCGGCGCGCCTGATCAGCGTGTCGCCCTCCGGGCCGCCGGTGAGCGCCACGACGACCCGCTCCCTGGCCTCCCAGGTGCTCTTGATGTCATGCTCGGCGCGGTACCTTTGCAGCCCCTCGTCGACCTTGTCGGCCAGCCAGAGCAGCGCCAGCTCGCGCAGCGCGGTGAGGTTCCCGGTCCTGAAGTAGTTGGTGAGCGCCGCGTCGATCTTCTCCGCCGGGTAGATGTTGCCGTGCGCCATCCGGCGGCGCAGCGCCTCGGCCGTCATGTCGACGAGCTCCACCTGGTCGGCGGCGCGCACGACCGCGTCGGGCACGGTCTCCCGCTGCGGCACCCCGGTGATCTGCTCCACCACGTCGTTGAGCGACTCCAGGTGCTGGATGTTGACCGCGGAGATCACGTCGATGCCAGCGTCGAGCAGCTCCTCGATATCCTGCCAGCGCTTTTCGTTGCGCGAGCCCGGCACGTTGGTGTGCGCGAGCTCGTCGACCAGGGCGATCTGCGGCTTGCGTGCCAGCACCGCGTCGACGTCCATCTCCTCGAAGATGGCGCCGCGGTAGGGCAGCCGCTTGCGCGGAACGATCTCGAGCCCGTCCAGCAGGGCCGAAGTCTGCGGGCGGCCATGACTCTCGGCGAACGCGACGACCACGTCCGCGCCCCGCTCGCTGCGGCGGTGCCCTTCGCCCAGCATGGCGTACGTCTTACCAACCCCGGCGGCGGCGCCGAGGTAAATCCGCAACTGCCCGCGGGGCGTAGTGCGGCCTTCAGGTTGTGCGGACATACCTCAATAGTGCGGCAAACCCAATGGTCGCTAGCACTCCCCTAACATCACCCATGCACCGGTACGCACCACTTTGCCAGATTAGCCCGCTCGCCCGGCCGGGCTTGGCCGGCGCCGCCGTGGCCCACGGCCCAGGACGGCGCGCCGCAACTAGCTATTAGCCACCTCGCGGCACGCCAGGACCAGGAGCCACTGGTTAATCACCGACGACACCCGCGGAGCCTGTAGACGCCCAGGATCCTGCGCCGACCGGGCCGGGCACGACGAGGGCTGAGGGGTATCAAATTGTGAAATTTCCGGATTTAACATGTAAATAGTCTCAGCCGTACCGTCATGATCGCGAAGAGTTTTATCCTGCCGAAGACCTTTTGTCCTATGACGCGTAAAAGCCTTCGTGATCATGAAATCTCACGGGACAGATACCCTGGCAGGGTATCCATACTGGGATGCGATCCTGTCTCTTCGGCTCGCCGGCCGTGCCGGCCGCTCCATGATCGTGAGCGATCATCCGCCCTGGCGGCGAGCCGGCGGCCTAGCGGCGGTTGGCGAAGTACTCGGTGGACTGGCGACGCCACAGGAATATCACCGTGACCAGGCCTATCAGCCATATCAGCAGGTGGATGGACTTGATCGCGGGGATGCCCGGCCTGGCAACCGTGAGGAAGAACCCGAGGGTGTCGACGCCGAACAAGACCGTGCCGACCGTCCGCGCCCACCCATGGCCCCGCTTGCATGCCGCCGCTAGCCACAGCCACAGACCGATGCTGATCAGCGACCCGATGACCACCCCGGCGTCGCCGGCGGCGGCGAGGTTGTTGGCGTTCGTCGGGTCCGCGAACGGATGATGCCTGAGGTAGTCGGTCTTGACCTGGCTGATGGCCGCGATGTCGATGAGCATGGCCAGCAGGCTCGCGGCCGCTCCGGCGTACATCAGCGAGACCGCCGCCAGCACCGCCGAGGGCCGCCACTGCCGCTGCGGCGCCGGCGTGTAGCGGGACATCGCGTCCCCCGTCGAGGGCTGCGGCCACGGGGTCGCGGAGGCGGGCGGCATCCCGAACGTCGCTGCCCCGGTGGCCCCGTACGCCGGTGCGCCGGTGGCGCCGTACGTCGGCGGCGCGGCCGCGCGGCGCGCGGCCATGCTCGCGGTCGCCATCGCGTGGTAGCCGTCCTGCACCATGCTGGCCGGCGCGGCTGACCCCGTACCGCCCGGCGGCGGGGAGACCTGCGTCGGGTACGCCTGGGCGGCCCGGATGATCTCGGCCAGCGGGGGCGGCCAGAACGACGTCAGCGTCGCGGAAACCGCGGGCCCGGCCTGCGCGATCATGGCGCCGAGCGCGGCGAGCCCCGGGCGCTGCGCCGGGTTCTTCGCCATGCAGGCGGCGATCACGTCCCGCAGCGGTCCCGGGACGCGGGTCAGGTCCGGCTGGCCGGTCACCACCCGGTACAGCACCGACGCCGCGCTGCCGCCGCCGAACGGCGCGTTGCCCGTCGCCGCGTAGGCTAGCACGCAACCGAGGGAGAACACATCGCTCGGCGGCCCGGCCTGCGCGCCTTCGGCCTGTTCCGGTGACATGTAGCCGGGGGTGCCGACCACCATCCCGGCGGCGGTCACCGACGTTCCCTCGAACGCGCGCGAGATGCCGAAGTCGATCACGTGCGGCCCGTCCGCGGCGAGCAGGACGTTGGCCGGCTTGAGGTCGCGGTGCACCACGCCGCTGCCGTGTACCGCGCGCAGCGCCTCGGCCAGCCCGGCGGCGAGCCGCCAGACGGCCGCTTCGGGCAGCGGACCGTGCCGCGCGACCACGTCGGCCAGCGACGGACCGGGCACGTAGGCGGTCGCGAACCACGGCGGGTCGTCGGCCAGCCCCGCGGCGACGACGGGAGCGGTGTACATGCCGCTGACCGCGCGCGCGGCCGCCACCTCGCGGCCGAACCGCTGCCGGAACTCCGCGTCGCGCGCTAGCTCCGGGTGTACGACCTTGATGGCCACCGCCCGCCCGGCAGGCGAGAAGCCCAGGTAGACCTGGCCCATGCCGCCGGCGCCCAGCCGGGCACGCAGCTGGAACTCCCCCACCGCACGAGGGTCGTTCGCGGAAAGCGGTTCCATCCCTGCTCCAAGACGCGCGGCGACACCGCACGCAGATTACCCGTATTTCGCCTCGGCCGTGCGCGAAAGCTATGGCTGGTACCGGTAGCCCATGCCTGGTTCGGTGAGCAGGTGCCGCGGGCGGGACGGGTCGTCCTCCAGCTTGCGCCGCAGCCGGGCCATGTGGAAGCGGAGATAGTTGGTCCTGCTCTGGAAGCCGGGCCCCCACACGCCGGCCAGCAGCTGGGCCGAGCTGACGAGCTGCTCCGGGCGTTGCAGCAGGATGCTCAGGATCCGCCACTCGGTCGGAGTAAGGCGCGGGACTTCGGAGTCAGCCGGGTCCGTTCGGACATCTGATCGACGGAGGGTGTGGGCGGACAGATCGATCGTCCAGCGACCTATCGCGGCGACCGCGCGCGTTCCGGCGCTCGTCACCTCGTCGCGCCGCAGCGCGGCGCGGAGCCTGGCCAGCAGCTCACCCATCGCGAACGGCTTGGTCACGTAGTCGTCGGCGCCCGCGTCGAGCGCGCCGATCTTGTCGCCGGGGCTGGTGCGGCCGGACAGCACGATGATGGGCGCCCGCGACCAGCCGCGGAACGCGACGATCACCTCCGTGCCGTCCACGTCGGGCAGCCCGAGGTCGAGGATCATCGCGTCCGGCGGGCTGGCCGCCGCGACCGCCAGGGCCTCCCGGCCGGTGGTCGCCGTCAGCACCTCGTACTGCCGGGCGCGCAGGTTGATCCGCAGCGCCCGCAGCAGCTGCGGCTGGTCCTCCACGACGAGGACCCGCGGGACCGGGCGTCCGGTCGGCCGGGAGAACTCCGGCTGACCGGACGCCGTGGCTGACACGGGTAACCTCATGCTCCGGCCGTGGCGTACTTGGCCTGGCCGGGCAGCTCGTCGAGGGCGATGTTCAGCGTGAGCACGTTCACTCGAGGCTCGCCGAGGAAGCCGATGTTCCGGCCCTGGGTGTACTTGCTGACCAGGGCCTGGACCGTCGACACCGGCAGGTGCCGCGCGGCGGCGACCCGGTCGACCTGGATGTCCGCGTTCGCGGGCGAGATGTCCGGGTCGAGGCCGGAACCCGAGGACGTGACCGCGTCCGGCGGGATCTGCGAGACCTTCACGTGGTCGAACGCCGCGATCTGCTGCTGCAGTTGCTTGACCGTCTGGAGCAGGGTCGAGTTGTTCGGGCCGAGGTTGGCGGCGCCGGAGTAGCCGGCGTCGCAGCCGTAGTCGTTCTTCACCGACGAGCTGGACGCGGCCGACGGCCGTGGCTGGAAGTACTGCGGCAGCGGGTTGCCCTTGGCGTCCACGAACTCTTGGCACAAGAGCGAAGACCCGACGACCTTGCCGTTGTACGACACCAGCGACCCGTCGGCCTGGTTCTTGAAGGCCAGCTGCGCGATGCCCACCATGACCACGGGATAGACGATCCCGCAGACCACGGTGAACACGAGCAGCGCGCGCAGCGCCGCGATGTGCTGCCTTACGAGCGTGGGAAGGCGGTTCATTGTGAGATCACCTGAATCCGGGGATGTTCATGATGATGAGGTCGATCCCCTTGATGAAAATGAACGGGATGATCAGGCCGCCGACGCCGTAGATCCACAGGTTCCTGCGGAGCATGGCGCTCGCGGACGACGGCTTGTACCGGACGCCGCGCAGCGCCAGCGGGATCAGCGCGACGATGACGAGCGCGTTGAAGATGATCGCCGAGGCGATCGCCGAATAGGGGCTGTGCAGGTGCATGATGTTGAGCTTCTCCAGCCCCGGGAACACGCCGGCGAACATCGCGGGGATGATCGCGAAGTACTTCGCGACGTCGTTGGCGATGGAGAAGGTCGTCAGGGCCCCGCGGGTGATCAGCAGCTGCTTGCCGATCTCCACGATCTCGATGAGCTTCGTGGGGTTGGAGTCCAGGTCGACCATGTTCCCGGCCTCTTTGGCGGCCGAGGTCCCGGTGTTCATGGCCACGCCGACGTCGGCTTGCGCGAGGGCGGGCGCGTCGTTGGTGCCGTCGCCGGTCATCGCGACGAGCTTGCCGCCCTCCTGCTCCTTCTTGATCAGCGCCATCTTGTCTTCCGGCGTCGCCTCCGCGAGGAAGTCGTCGACGCCGGACTCTTCGGCGATGGCCCGCGCGGTCCGCGGGTTGTCGCCGGTGATCATGACGGTGCGGATGCCCATCGCCCGCATCTCCGCGAACCGCTCGGAGATGCCCTCCTTGACGATGTCCTTCAGGTAGACCACGCCGAGCGCCTTCGCCGTGCCGTTGGCCTTCTCGGCCACGACCAGCGGAGTGCCGCCAGCCCCGGAGATCGAGTCGACCATCTGGCCGAGCTCCTCCGGCGGAACCCCGCCGTTGTCGCGGATCCACTGCCGCACCGAGCTCGCGGCGCCCTTGCGGACCTCGCGCCCGTCGGCGAGGTTCACGCCGCTCATCCGGGTCTGCGCGGTGAACGGCACGAACTCGGCGCCGGGCAGTTCGCCCGCGCCCCGCTCGCGGATGTTGAACTGGTTCTTGGCGAGCACGACGATCGAGCGGCCTTCCGGCGTCTCGTCCGCCAGCGACGACAGCTGGGCCGCGTCGGCGAGGTGGGCGACCTCGACGCTGCCGACCGGCAGGAACTCGGTGGCCTGCCGGTCCCCGATGGTGATCGTGCCGGTCTTGTCCAGCAGCAGGGTGTTCACGTCGCCGGCCGCCTCGACGGCGCGGCCGGACATCGCGAGCACGTTGCGCTGCACCAGCCGGTCCATGCCGGCGATGCCGATCGCCGACAGCAGCGCCCCGATCGTGGTCGGGATCAGCGCCACGATCAGCGCGACCAGGATGATCAGGTCCTGCGGCGCCCCGGAGTAGTAGGCCATCGGCTGCAGCGTCACGACCGCCATCACGAAGATCAGCGTCAGCGAGGCGAGCAGCACGTTCAGCGCGACCTCGTTCGGCGTCTTCTGCCGGGCGGCGCCTTCGACCAGGCCGATCATCCGGTCGATGAACGTCTCGCCCGGCTTGGAGGTGATCTTCACGACGATCCGGTCCGAGAGGACCTTGGTGCCGCCGGTGACCGCGGACCGGTCGCCGCCGGACTCGCGGATGACCGGGGCGGACTCGCCGGTGATGGCGCTCTCATCCACCGAGGCGACGCCCTCGACGACGTCGCCGTCGCCGGGAATGATCTGCCCGGCTTGGACGACAACGAAGTCACCGACCGCCAGCTGCGTGCCGGGTACCTCCTCCTCGCGGAGGTCCGTCGCGCCGGGCTGCCACGAGATCAGCCGCCGCGCCACCGTCTCCTGCTTGGTGCGCCGCAGCGTCTCCGCCTGCGCCTTGCCACGGCCCTCGGCGACGGCCTCGGCCACATTGGCGAACAGCACCGTCAGCCACAGCCAGACGGTGATCGTCCAGCCGAATACCGAGGTGTGGATGATCGCCGAGTACGTGGTCAGCACCGAGCCGACCTCGACGACGAACATGACCGGGTTATGGATCATCCACCGCGGGTCGAGCTTCTTGAACGCGTCCGGGAGGGACTTCCACAGCATCTTCGGGTCGAGCAGGCCGCCGCTGACCCGGCGTGTCGGCGCCCCGGCGCGGCGCGCCGGCGTGCCGCCGTCGGGCGTGACCGGTGACGTGGTCTGGATCGGGTTGGTGGACATCAGTGCAGTCCTTCAGCGAACGGTCCCAGCGCGAGCGCGGGGAAGTAGGTCAGGCCGACGAGGATGATGATCACGCCGGTGAGCATCCCGGCGAACAGCGGCGTGTGCGTCTCCAGCGTGCCGGCGCTCGCGGGCACTGGCTGCTGTCGCGCCAGCGTCCCGCCGAGTGCGAGGACGAAGATCATCGGCGCGAACCTGGCGATCAGCATCACCACGCCGCCGGAGAGGTTGTACCAGGTCGTATTGGTCGTCAGGCCGGCGAACGCCGAGCCGTTGTTGTTGGCCATCGAGGTGAACGCGTACACGATCTCGGTCAGGCCGTGCGGCCCGGGGTTGAGTATCGACGCGCGCGGCACCTTGAAGCCGAGCGAGAGCGCGGCCCCGATCAGCGCGGAGCCTGGCGTCGACAGGATGTAGGCCGCCGCCCATTTCATCTCGGTCGGGCGGATCTTCTTGCCGATGTACTCCGGCGTCCGGCCGACCATCAGGCCGCCGATGAACACGGTCAGCACGGCCAGCATGAGCATGCCGTACAGGCCCGCGCCGACGCCACCGGGGACGACCTCGCCAAGCATCAGGTCGAACAGGGCGATGCCGCCGCCGAACGCGGTGAACGAGTCGTGGAACGAGTTCACCGCCCCGGTACTCGTTACGGTCGTCGATCCGGCGAATAGCGAGGAGCCGGGGATGCCGAACCGTACCTCCTTGCCTTCCATCGCGCCGCCCGCGGCCTGCAAGGCGGTGCCCGCGTGCTGCCACTCGAAGAAGCTGATGCCGCCGACCGCGCACAGCCACAGCCCCGCCATCACGCCGACGAGCAGGTAGCCCTGCCGGTTGTCGCCGACCATCTTGCCGAACGTGCGCGGCAGCGCGAACGGGATCACCAGCAGCAGGAAGATCTCGAACCAGTTGCTGAACGGGTTCGGGTTCTCGAACGGGTGCGCCGAGTTCGCGTTGAAGAAGCCGCCGCCGTTGTTGCCCATCTCCTTGATGACCTCCTGCGAGGCCACCGGGCCGCCGACCATCGTCTGCTGGCCGCCGGACAGCGTGGAGATCACGTGGGTGAGGTTGAAGTTGTCGATCACGCCGGTGGCCATCAGGATGATGCCGCCGATCACCGACAGCGGCAGCAGCACCCGGACCACGATCCGGGTCGTGTCGACCCAGAAGTTGCCGAGCCGGTCGGTCTTCTGCCGCACGAACCCGCGGATCAGCGCGATCACGACGACGATGCCGACCGCCGCGCTGACGAAGTTCTGCACGGCCAGGCCCGCCATCTGGGTGACATAGCCCATCGTGGACTCGCCGGAGTAGTTCTGCCAGTTCGTGTTCGTGACGAACGACGCGGCGGTGTTCCACGCGAGGAACGGCGGAACGTTCGGCATCCCGTTGGAGTACGGCAGCCAGTGCTGGATGCGCTCCAGCAGGTACAGGAACAGGACGCAGACGCCGGAGAAGGCCAGCATGGACCGGGCGTAGGTGCCCCAGCGCTGGTCGGCCTCGGGGTCGATGCCCATCACCCGGTAGAAGGCCAGCTCGGCCCGCAGGTGCTTGGGGGACGTGAAGACACGGGCGATGTAGTCGCCCAGCGGCTTGTAGCAGATCGCCAGCGCTGCGACCAGCAACAAGATCTGGAGGATGCCCGCGAGGGAACTACTCATCAGAACTTCTCCGGCCGGACGAGGGCGTAGGCGAGGTAAACGGTGATGATGACGGCCGCGATCAGGCCGACCCAGTTCTCAGCGCTCAATGCGCTCGACCCCCTTGACGATGAGGAAGAACAGGACGAAGACGACCACCGTCGCGAAGATGGCCCAAAAATCGTTCATCGCAACTCCTAGGCTGCTACTGCGCGGAGCCGGCACCATCTGGATGCCTGGCTGGCCGCAGGTTCCCCCGGGGCTGCCGTCCGCACCAGGGCCGGCGGTCCCGAACGGCATAATCAAAGCCCCGGATAGCGGAGGAAATTGCGGTCCTGACAGCCCTCATGCGGGAGCATGCGGCTTCCTAACAGAACTCATGCACAGCCGTCGATAAGCGGCCGGCCTGGCGTTAGTCGCCGGTCAGTTGCCGGTGAGCTCCGAGATGTCAGGCGCGAGGACGCGCCGGCCGCGCAGCGGCCACGGGCGGAAGCCGCGCCCCATCTCGTCCATCAGCGCCGAGGGCGGGACGGCGAGCACCGGGCACTTGGCGTGCGCGAGGCAGTAACGGCCCACGGACTTGCGCAGCGCGCGGCCGATGAGGGACCGCCGCCCGGTCCCGATGACCAGCAGATCGCCCGGCTGGTCGGCGATGTCGACCAGGACCGGGCCGGTCTCGCCGCGCTCCACGCACGGCTTGACCTGGACGTCGTCCGGCATGCCGCCGAGCCCCGCCTCGAAGGCGTCCAGCAGCCGCTTCTCCGCCGCTTCCCCCCATACCCGGCGCAGGTAGGCGGATGGGCTCCTGCGCTCGGCCATCTCGCCGCCGGGCGGGATCCAGGCGATCACGGGCACCAGCGGAACCTTCCGCTCCCGCGCTTCCTCGGCCGCGTAGCGCAGCGCCTGCAGGCTGCCCAGCGACCCGTGTACCCCGACTACGATCCGACGCACCGCCGCCACGATGCATCGCCTCCTGACTCGACAGTGCCTACCACTCCATAAAACCTCGCCGGAGCGGCAATGGTGTCTTCCCTAGCGGAACCCTAATAAAACGTCACAGTAACATTACAGTCTGTTCCGCGGGAATCTACTCTGCGTGCCAGGCTGGTGCGGGACGGCGTGAGCGTCTCGCGTCCTGAGATAAGGGGCGCCGCGGCCTGACCTCGGCTGTGCCGATTGCGCAATCGGTGCTGGAAGAGCGTGCCGATTGCGCAATCGACACTCCCGAACGGGCCCGTGGCGCCTCACACACCGTTCACGGCGACCACCCCCTGCAGGGTGCCCAGGAACGCGGTGCCTCCGGCGAGGGACAGCGAGGAGAAGTGCGGCAGTCCCTCGCTGATCGCGAGCTGGCTCTTGACGGCGCCGGTGGCCGGGTCGAGTTCGTACAGCGTGCCGCTGGTGTCGCTGTAGCGCGTCACCCAGACGGCGCCGCCGCCGACGACCGGGGAGCCGGCCGCGTCCGATGGGCCGTGCCACAGCACGTCAATCGTCTTCTGCGCCGCGTTCACCGTGATCGCCGCCATACCCATGCCGTACGAGCAGGGCTCGTACACCGTGTCGCCGTCGACGGCTCCCGCCCCGAGCGCCGGGCAGATGGTCTTGGCCGCCAGCGGCCCGCCGACGCCGCCCAGGTTCGTGGTGTCCAGCAGGTAGCCAACGCCCCGCTTGCCCAGGATGAACGTGGCGTTCCCCGTGGCGAGCACCGGCTGGGTGGAGCCGAGGTCGAGGTCATTGCTGTTGTCCTGCGCCCAGACGGCGGGCGCGAAGAAGCCCAGCCGTTGCATGCCCGGGCTGAGCATGTCGACCGAGTCGCTGCCGTCGTACGGCTGCCCCGGGCCCGCGGCCCCGTTGCCGGTGGCGACCCACAGGTCGCCGTCCGGCCCGGTGACGGGCCCGGCGGTGCCCCAGACGGCGCCTTCCCTGCTGGTGGGAGTGTGCCAGCTGACCAGCGGACCGCCACCGGACAGCGGCACCCCGACGACCGAGCCGATGTACTGATCGCAGTCGCCGGCCAGCCCGCCGAACGCCACGTAGACCCGGCCGTCGTCGATGGCCAGCCCCGGCCGCTGCTGATCGTTGCGCGGGTTGCCGTCCGGCGCCGGGATGTCGCGTTCCACCTCGACGGCGCCGTCCCGCACCGACAGCCCGAACAGCACGTGGTGGTACCCGGTGGTCTCCGCCACCGCGTAGACCAGGCCGTTGTCCTGGTCGTATATGGGCGTGCCGGTGATGCCGAGCGGATCGATGTCACCGCAGGGCAGGCTGCTCAGCGGAACCGGCGTGCCGACATGCGTGCGCCAGACCACCGCTCCGGCGGACTGGCTGAGCGCGTAGACGCTGTCGTTCTCCGTGGCCGCGATCACGAGATCGCCGACGACTAGCGGCTGACCGTAGACGGCGCCGTCGAGGCGGGCGGACCACCGCTGGCTGAGCGGGCCGGCGTCTGGCAGGCCGGCGGCCACGCCGGTCCGGCCGGGGTTCTGGTCGAACTCGGGCCAGGCCGCCGCCGGGTACGTCCCGGGGGAACTTGTTCCGGTGCCGCCGAGCGTGTGCTGCGCGGGGGGTGCCCCGCTGGCCGGCGCGCCGCTCGTGCAAGCCGCGAGCGTGCAGACCGCCGCGATTACCAGACCAGGCAGCAGCTTCCCCACGGCTCGCATGCGATCAGTGTCCCAGGATTCCGGCGGCGTGACCCTTACACCCCGCTGACGGCGGCAACCCCGTACAGGGTGCCCAGGAACGCGGTGCCTCCGGCGAGCGACAGCGACGAGAAGTGCGGCAGTCCCTCGCCGATCGCGAGCTGGCTCTTGACGGCGCCGGTAGCCGGGTTCAGCTCGTACAGCGTCCCGCCGCTGTCACTGTAGCGCGTCACCCAGACCGCCCCGCCGCCGACGACCGGCGACCCGGCCGCGGCGGCCGGGCCACGCCAGAGCACGCTGATCGTGCGCCGTGTCGCGTTCACGCGGATCGCCGCCATGCCGCCAATCGCGCACGGCTCGAACACGGTGGACCCGTCGACGGCCGCCGCCCCGTAGGCGGGACAGATGGACCGCGCCGCGAGCTGGTGCCCGATGCCGCCAAGGCGCACCGTGTCCAGCAGGTAGCCGACGCCGCGCTTGCCCATGATGAATGCCGCGTCCCCCGCGGCGAGCGCTGGCTGGGTGGACCCCAGGTCAAGGTCGTTCGCGTTGTCCTGCGCCCAGACGGCGGGGGCGAAGAAGTCCAGCCGCCGCAGCGCTGGGCTGAGCCTGGTGACCGAGTCGCTGCCGTCGTACGCTTGCCCGGGCCCGGCCGCACCGTTGCCGGCGGAGATCCACAGGTCGCCGTCCAGTCCGGTGACGGGCCCGGCGGTGCCCCACACGGCGCCCTGGTTGCTGGTCGGGGTGTGCCAGCTGACTGGCCGGCCGCCGGACACCGGTATGCCCACGACCGAGCCCTTGTACAGCCCGCAGTCTCCGTAAAGGCCGCCGAAGGCCACGTAGACTCGCCCGGCGTTCGATGGCCAGCGCCGGCCGCTGCTGGTCGTCCCGCGGGTGGCCATCCGGCGCGGGAATGCCGCGATCGACTTTCACGGACCCGTCGCGCACCGACAGCCCGAACAGCACGTGGCGATACCCGGTGGTCTCGGCGACCGCGTAGACCAGCCCGTTCTGCCGGTCGTATACCGGCGTGCCGGTGATGCCCAGAGGGTCGATGTCCCCGCAGGGCAGGCTGCTCAGCGGAACGGGCGTCCCCACGTGCCTGCGCCAGACGACTCGCCCTGTCGACTCGCTGAGCGCGTAGACGCTGTCGTTCTCCGTGGCGGCGATCACCAAGTCCCCGACCACGAGCGGCTGGCCGTAGACGGCGCCGTCGAGACGGGCGGTCCACCGGCGGCGGAGGCGGCCGGCCTTCGGCAGGCCGACGGCGACGCCGGTCCGCGCCGCGTTCACGTTGAACTCGGGCCAGGCGGCCGCGGGGTTCGCCGCCGGCCTGGCGGTTCCCGGCTCGGCGGTTCCCGGGCTGGCGCTCATCCTGCCGTCGGCCGCGACGCTGGGTCCCGAGCAAGCCGCGACCGTGCAGAGCAGTACCGCGGCTACCAGCCCGTACAGCGGTCTCATTGGAGTCCTTACGGCTCGCATGTGGTTAGCTTCCCATGGTGAGCTGGCATTATGGACTCAGTATGGACGACAACCTCTTCTTCCCCGATACCCCCGGCGGAGCGTCCTTCGTGGCGATCGGCGACAGCTTCACCGAGGGGCTGAACGACCTGGCGCCCGGTGGCGGGTTCCGCGGCTGGGGCGACCGATTGGCGGGCATGCTGGCCGCCGAGTACCCGGGATTGCGGTACGCGAACTTGGCGGTACGCGGCAGGCTGCTGCGGCAGATCGTGGCCGAGCAGGTCCCCGCGGCGGCCGCCATGTCCCCGTCGCTGGTCAGCATCGCCGGCGGCGGCAACGACATCCTGCGGCCGGGCGCCGACCCGGACACGCTGGCCGAACTGTTCGACGCCGCCGTCGCCCGGCTCCGCCAGGCCGGCTGCGGCGTGCTGATGTTCACCGGGTTCGACCCGGTCGCGTTCCCGGTGTTCCGCCTGCTGCGCGGCCGGATCGCCGCGTACAACATGCACCTGCGCGCGATCGCCGACGCTCGCGGCTGCAACTTGGTCGACCTGTGGTCGATGCGGTTCCTGCGTGACGTCCGGGCGTGGAGCCCGGACCGGCTGCACCTGACGCCCGAGTCGCACCGCCGGGTGGCGCTGCGTGCCTGCGAGGTGCTCGGCGTCCCTGTCACCGACGACTGGCGGGTCCCGCTGGACGGTTCGCTGACCAACGGCGCGGCCGTGCCCGGTTCGCTCGCGGTGACGGAGGCCGCCGCGCTGGGCCGCGCCGCCTGGATAGCCGCGCGCCGCGAAGACGCGAAGTGGGCCCGGGAGCACCTGGTCCCCTGGGTGAACCGGCGCCTGCACGGCGCCTCCTCCGGTGACGGCCGCCTCCCGAAACGCCCCGCCCTGGAACCGGTATCCCCGACCATCGTCATGTAGCCCGTACCGCGGCGCCCCGCGTGAGGCCTGTGGCCCCCTGACCTCACAAGGTGAGGCCTGTGGGCCACTGACCTCACACCGAACGGTACATCTAAGCGGTATGCGCGTCGGTGGACCCCTTAAGGTCCTGGCATCCGCCAGCTTTGATTGCAGATTCCCGCGTCATGGCACCCGAAATCGCAATCAGATCAGCAGGCAGCCGGAAAATCACCTTCGTTACGTGGGCCGCTCTTGGGGGAGCGCTGTAGCGGCCGGGGTGAGCGGGGGAACCGGGTCGGGGCCCCGGGGGGCGTACGCCAGCGCCAGCATGACCGCGAGGCCGGCCACCAGCGGGGCCCACCAGATCCAGACGTCGTGCGACGGCCCCTGGGCGGCGGCGGTCAGCCCGCCAGCGAGGACCGAGGCGGCGATCAGCCGCGGCCAGCTCAGCGTCGCGGCCGGAATGAGCGCCACAGCGATCGGCGGCCACGGGTAGTAGGAGACCATCACCGGTTCGAAGAACGACCGCAGCGCGAGCGTCAGGGCGGCCCACCAGAGCACGTCCGCCAGCAGCGGCGTCGGCCACCACGGAGGTCCGCTCCCGCTAGCCGTGGTGCCGCGAGTCCCGATCAGGCCGTCCGCCTGCCTGGCCATCCCGTCGGCGGGCGGCGCGCCTTCCCGGGGCGCCGTCAGATGGCCGAACCAGCGGCGCCTGACGGCCAGCGCGCAGCAGCAGGCGAGCAGGATCGTCGCCAGCCGCGCGGGGCCCGCGGCGACGTTGCCGCCCGCCATGTGCGGCGCGAGCGACGTCCACGCGGTGGGGTGGTTGATGATCGGCGAGTCGGGCTGGCTGGTCACCGACGTGTACGTGGCGTGCCAGTTGGCCAGCGCCGCCGCGCCGAGGAGCACGGCGGAGGGCACGGCCGCCCGGACGAGGAACATCGGCATCCGCCGCCACGCCAGCACCGCGAGCAGCACCGGAAGCGCGAGCAGCACCAGCGGCTGCACGCAGACGCCGGCCCCGGCCAGCCAGCCCGCGAGCGCGGTCCGCGACCGGCTCAGCGCGAGGATGGCGTACAGCAGCAGGCCGACGGCCACGGCGTCCTCGGGGTGACCCCAGCGGGCGGAGACGTTCCACAGCACGCTGGCGCTGGCCGCCGCGAGCAGCCCGCGCTTCCAGCGGGTCACCCCGAGCTGTTCGGCGAGCGCGTCGGCGGCGAACAGCGTCACGCAGCACAGCGCGATCTGGTAGGGCCCGGCTACCAGCCAGACCGCCGGGTGCAGGTTGTCCGGGCCGGGGATCTGCAGCGACAGTCCGGCCGCCGCGATGACGGCGGCGCACGGGACGAGGATGACCGCCGCGCCCGGCAGCGAGACCAGCCCGGTCGGCGATGTATAGATGCCGCCCAGGTCCAGGTGGGCGAGCCGGGTGGCCGCGACCAGCGTCCCCCACAGGTCGTAAGGCAGCGCCCACTCTGACCGCCCGATCATCGTCGGGCCCCAGGTGGTGGTGTACATGCCGACGACGATGAGCAGGATGGAGGCAAGCAAGGGGAACAGCCGTCGCCTGAGCCTGCCCCACATGCCGGTCCTCTCCACGCATGAACCGCGTGCTACTGTACAGGCGCCGGCCCAGGACGTTCACCCGTCTTCGGCGCCGGCGAGCGCGTCAGGCAGCGAAGCCGGTGAAGCCCGCGTGAGCGGGCCATTCCGGCGCTGTCCCGCAACTGTGATGACCCCGTCCGCGGGGTCCGAGCCAGGTCGACTCCTGACGTGCCGGACGATATCGGCCCTCGTGGGAAGGGTGATCCGTCCCGGCCGTCGCGGGCGTCGTGCCCGGCGGCGCGCCGGCGGTCTCGCCTTCCTTCCCGCCATCCCGGGAGGAAGTGGCATCTCAGTGAAAACCCCCTCGCGCCTCGTAGCCGCGGCCATCGCGGCCATCGCGGCCGCCGCGCTGACCGGCTGCGCGTCGGCTAGCTCGGCGAACAGCCCGGCAAGCGGCTCCACGACCAGCGCGGCGGCCAGCTCCGCCGCGTCACCGGCGGCATTCCCGGTCACCATCCACGCCGCCAACGGCGCGGTCACCATCAAGACCGAGCCCACCCGGATCGTCTCGCTCAGCCCGACCTCGACCGAGGACCTGTACGCCGTGGGCGCGGGCAAGCAGGTGGTCGCCGTCGACGCGGACTCCAACTACCCGCCTGGCGTCCCGAAGACCGGCCTCAGCGGGCTCACCCCGAACATCGAGGCCATCGCCAAGTACAACCCCAGCCTCGTCGTCGCCTACCAGAACGTCGGCGGCCTCGTCTCCGGGCTGACCAAGATCGGCATCCCGGTCCTGATCGAGCCCGCGGTCAGCACGATCGACGGCGTCTACGCGCAGATCGAGCAGACCGGCGAGGCGACCGGCCACGCCGCCCAGGCGCGAAGCGTCGTGGCGAGCATGAAGCAGCAGATCGCCGCGGACGTCAAGAAGGCAGGCGCGGCCCACAAGGACCTGACCTATTACTGGGAGCTGAGCGCGAACCCGTACTACTCGGCGACCTCGAGCACGTTCATCGGCCAGGTCGTGGGGTTGTTCGGCCTGAAGAATATCGCCGACGCCGCCGACAAGTCGTCCGACGGCGGCTACCCGGAGCTATCCGAGGAGTACATCATCACCGCCAGACCGCAGATCGTCTTCCTCGCCGACAACCAGCCGAGCGACGGCGGGCAGACCCCCGCCGTGGTCGCGAAACGTCCCGGCTGGTCGGTGGTTCCTGCGGTGCAGGACCACGAGGTCATCGCCCTGAACGACGACATCGCCTCCCGGTGGGGGCCGCGGCTACCGCAGCTCGTCGCTCAGATCGCCCAGGCGATCGAGCACGCGCCCGGCTCGTGAGCGGCGCGTGACGAAGCGTCTTCCCGGGGGGCGCAGAGGGGTCGCCCCCCCGCGGGCGGCAAGGGCCTGGGCGCTCGGCGCCGCGGCGGTCGTCCTGATCGCCGCGGCGCTGGTCAGCGCCCTTGTCGGGGCGGCCGACCTGAACCCTCTCGCGACCGCGGCCGCCCTGGCGGACAAGATACCGTTCGTCCGCCTGCCGACCAGCCTGTCCCCGGTCGACCAGGCCGTGCTGTTCCAGATCAGGCTGCCGCGCATCGTCCTCGGCATGCTCGTCGGCAGCCTGCTGTCCGTCGCCGGGGCCGGCTACCAGGGGGTGTTCCGCAACCCGCTGGTCGACTCCGGGATGCTCGGCTCCTCCGCGGGCGCGGGGCTCGGCGCGACGATCGCGATCGTCTATCTCGCGGGGGCCGGGCCGTCCGCCGTCCCGGTGGCCGCGTTCGCCGGCTCGCTCGCCGGGGTCGCGATCGCGTCCCTGGCCGGGGCCGCGGGGTCGGCGCGCGGGCCGGTCAGCGGCGGCACGGCGACGCTGCTGCTCGCCGGGGTGGCGGTCGGGCTGTTCCTCACCGCGGTGCAGACGTTCATCCTGGAGCGTTCCACCCAGGTCCTGCAGCAGGTCTACGGCTGGCTGCTCGGCTCGCTGTCCGGCGCGAGCTGGCAGCAGGTGACGTCGATCCTGCCCTACGCCGCCGTGAGCATCGCGGTCCTGCTGCTGCACGGCAGGCACCTGGACGTGCTCGCCGTCGGCGACGAGGAAGCCCGCGCGCTGGGCATCCGCCCCGGCGTGGTGCGGGCCATCGTGGTAGCGGCCGCCACGCTCGCCGCGGCCAGCGCGGTCGCGGTGAGCGGGCTGATCGGGTTCGTCGGCATCATCGTGCCGCACGTGGCGCGGCGGCTGGCCGGGCCGAGCTACCGCGACGTGCTGCCGCTGTCGCTGCTCGGCGGGGCGTCCTTCCTCGTGCTGGCCGACACGCTGGCCCGCACGGTGCTGGCGCCGGCGGAGCTGCCGATCGGCGTGGTGACCGCGCTGGTCGGCTCGCCGGCGTTCATCTGGGTACTCAAGGGCACGAGGTCGGTGGGAGTGTGACGGCGCTCGTCGTGCGGGAGCTGTCCGTCACCCTGGATCGTACGCCGGTGCTGGCTGGCGTCACGTGCGCGGCCGCGGCGGGCGGCTGGCTCGCCCTCATTGGTCCGAACGGGGCCGGGAAGTCTACGATGATCCGCGCCGCTGCCGGACTCGTGCCGTACCAGGGGACGATCATGCTCGACGGCACCGATGTCAGGTCCCTGCGGGTGCGGGAACGGGCGCGGCTGATCGCCTACGTGCCCCAGGAGCCGGTGCTGCCGCCGGACATGACGGTCGAGCAGTACGTGCTGCTCGGCCGCACACCGCACCTGGGCTACCTGGGTAATCCGGGGCGGCACGACCGGGCGCGGGCGGCGGCGGCGCTGGAGCGGCTTGACGTGGCGCGGTTCGCCGGGCGGCGGCTGGCCCGGATGTCCGGCGGCGAGCGGCAGCGGGTCGTCCTGGCCAGGGCCCTGGCGGCCGAGCCCAGCGTGCTGCTGCTCGACGAGCCCACCTCGATGCTGGACGTCGGGCATCAGCAGCAGGTGCTCGAGCTGGTAGACCGGCTGCGCCAGGACGGCGGGCTTACCGTGCTCTCCTCGCTCCATGACCTGACCGCCGCCGGCCAGTACGCCGACGAGCTTGTGCTGCTGCACGAGGGCCGGGTCGCGGCGTCCGGCCCGGCGCCGGCGGTGCTGACCGCGGGGCTGATCGAGACGGTCTACGCCGCACGGGTCAGCGTGTCGGCCGGACCGGATGGCCGGCTGGTCGTCGCCCCCGTGCGCCGTCCCGGCTGACCCTGCCCGGGGCTGACGCCGGGCCGGGCGAGGAGTAATGTCACTTCCGACATTTTCAACCGCGTCGGCTTGAGAGGCCGCCATGTACCAGCCTTATCCGGGCGGAGCCCAGTTGCCTGAGCCGTCGCGGCCGTCGGCTCCGCAGTCAGTGCTGAGAGCCGTTCAGGTCATGTACGCGGGCGCCGCGGTCAGCCTGATCGGCATCATCGTCGACATGACGACGCTGAGCTCGACTAAGAGCGAGATTGCCAAGCACATCACGGACCCGACGACAGTGCGGGTCAACAACGCCGAGCACGTGGCGATCGGCATCTTCATCGTCGGCGGGCTGATCGGCGCCGCGCTCTGGCTCTGGATGGCGCAGACCTGCAAGGCGGGCAAGGGCTGGGCGCGGATCGTGTCAACCGTGCTGTTCGCGATCGACACGATCAGTGCGGCCACTGGCGGCGGCGTGTCCGCCGCCGGCGTGACCCGCATCTACGGGCTCGTCGTCTGGCTGGTCGGCCTGGCCGCCATCATCCTGCTATGGCAGCGCGCGTCATCGGCGTACTTCAAGAACACGCCCAACTAGCCCGCACTAGCCCGCGCCAGCTGGCGCCAGCCCGCGCCAGGAGCGGGGTCGATTGCGCGATCGACCCGCTCTATTGTGGTCGATTGCGCAATCGACCCACCGGCTCCGCCCGTGGTCAGCCCCAGGTGATGACGCGCTTAGGGTGGATGGTGACAACCACGCGCTTGTCGCCGGGGTTGTCCCTGGTGCGCAGGTCCGCGCCGTACTTGGCGCCCACCTTGTCGGCGAACTCGTAGTCGTCGTCCGGGGTGATCTCCGCGTCGCCGCGAAGTTCGACGTACTTGTAAGGCGACTCGCCGAAGATGATGACGCTGCACTTCGGGTTGGCCTGCAGGTTCTTGATCTTCTGCCGGGCGGTGTTCAGGGAGAACCTGATCGTGTCGCCCTCGGCCAGGAACCAGACGCCGGACTGCTGCGGGTACCCGCTGGTGCCGATGGTGGCGAGGGTCGCGACCTGCCCGTTGAGCAGGTCGCGGTGGGAGTCGGGAATCGTCGTCATGCCACGAACTCTACGGCAGCTCATGCCGACGCCGACGCCGACGCCGTGGCCGGTCGGCCGCTCGCGCCCTAGCGCTCGTCTCGGTGCTACCGGTGCTGGCATCCGTCCGGTGCCTCCCTTCCGGCGTCCTCCGGGGAGGATGCTGGCCAGGCGTCATGTCGGTTGCGTTGCCGCGAGGAGATGCGATGGTTAGCTGGGAAAAATGCGTCGTGGCCGTGACCGGGACGCCCGCGAACGTGCCGCTGCCTCCTGCGCCGGCGGGCTGCGAGCTGCGTTTGATCACCTCCAGGGAGCAGCTCGCCAGCGACGCGGCGGACGCGGACGTCGTCTTCGCGTGGGAACCGCGGCTGGACTGGATCGAGGCCTGCTGGGGCTGGAGTCCGCGGCTGCGGTGGATCGCCGCGGCGAGCGCCGGCGTGGATTACCTCATGTTCCCCGCGCTGATCGAAAGCAACGTGGTCGTCACGAACTCGGCGGGCATCTTCGACAGTGCGATGGCCGAGTACGCGCTCGCCCTCGTCTCTGCCGTATGCGCGGACCTGCCGGCGACGATACGGCTGCAGGGCAGGCGCGAATGGCTGCACAGAGAGACGCGCCGGCTGGCCGGCAGCGAGGTTCTCGTCCTCGGCGCGGGCGGCATCGGCCGGGCGATCACCCGGCTGCTGTCCACCGCGGGCGCGAACACGCGGTGCCTGGCGCGGACGGCCCGGCTCGACCCCGAGATCGGTCAGATCGCCGGGATCGGCGAACTGCGCGGGTTGCTGCCGGCCGCGGACTTCGTCGTGCTGGCGCTGCCGTTCACCCCGGCGACCGCGGGGATCATCGGCGAGCCCGAGCTCGCCCTGCTTGGCCAGGAAACCTGGATCGTGAACCTGGGCCGGGGCGGGCTCATCGACGAGCCCGCCCTAGTGAACGCTCTGACCGGCGGGGCGGTCGGCGGCGCCGCGCTCGACGTCTTCGCCGCCGAGCCACTGCCCGTCGGCTCATCGCTATGGGAGTTGCCGAACGTCATCGTTTCACCGCACATGTCGGGCGACTTCCGCGGCTGGGACGAGGCGCTGATCGGCCTGTTCCTCGAGCAGCTCGAGCACTACCGCGCGGGTCGGCCGCTCGCCAACGTGGTCGACAAGGCTCTCGGCTACCTGCCCTCAGCCCCTTCAGCCGCCCAGTGAGGCGGCGGTCTTCGCGTAGCCGCGCACGTCCGGGAACGGCGGCTCGACGGCCTGCAGGTCGACCTGGAAGGTGTTGAGCAGCATGGCGAGCATCGAGAAGTTCCCGAGGCTGCCGATGATGTCGACGAGGCCCTGCTCGCCGAACTCGGCCAGCGCCAGCGCGAACGTCTCGTCGGTGACGAAGTGCTCACGCAGGATCTCGGCGGCGAAATGATAGAGCACCTGCTCGTCGCGGCTGGCGAAGGAGGGTTCCTCGTTCGCCGCGAGGGCCTGCAGGCTCTCCGCGGAAACCCCGAGGTCGACGGCCTTGCCCAGGTGCGCGTTCCACGAGTACTGGGCGTCGAAGGCCCGGGCGGCGATGAGCAGGCTCAGCTCCCGCAGCCGGGGGTTCAGCGAGGACTCGAAGCGGCAGTACGCGCCGAGCGCCTCGACCTTCTCGCACAGCTCGGGGCTTCTCAGCCACACCAGGAACGGCCCGCGGGTGCCGCCGCGGCGGCTGGAGATCCGGTCGCTGATCTCCTGCTGGCGGGGAGACAGTTCGGTCAGGGCGGGGAGGCGCATTTCGTGTTCCCGTCTGTGGTTCTGTGGTCGTCATTCGCTTTTCTCCCGGCATTGTGCCTGCTCCCGCGCTACTTTGACCGAAGCCTAAGGTTGCGTGCCCGGGTATCCGCGACGCCAGAACGCCGCTGTAGCCTCGCGCCATGACGGTCATCAAAGTAGAGAAGGTCGAAAGGCTTGGCCGCGGCGGCGGTGTCGTCACGATCCCGCTGATCACCCGGCAAAGCGCCGAAGAGGACAACAAGATCACGACGGGGATCAGCATCTACCCGGCCGGGACCGGCGCCCCGCCGCACACGCACAACTGCGATGAACACGTCACGCTGCTCGAAGGCTCCGCCGAGGTGGAGATCGCGGGCGAGGTAACCCCGCTGGTGCCGGACGACACCACGTATGTCGAGGCGGGCATCGTCCACTGCTTCCGCAACACGGGCGGCACCCCGATGAAGATCCTCTGGGTGTACAGCTCCGCCTACGTCACCCGCACCTTCGCCGACACGGGCATCACCGTCGAGCACCTCTCCGCTGAAGACCAAATGGTCCGCGACTAGCGGTCGCCGCCGCCGAACGTGCCGATTGCGCAATCGACCCACTCTTGGCAACGTTCCGGAACAAGGTGATTGTTGGCGTGTCCCTGGCCGTGATGTGGTTTACCCGCCCTTCGCGGCCAGCCGCCGTGCAGAGATGTCCGGAATGCGGCTTTCGCGTGCATGGCGCGGCCCGGTCGGCCAGTTCCCAGCGCGGCGCCGCGCCCCGGCAGGGGACAAAGGGGGTAAACCGGGCAGCGGGCTACCCGTTCGTCATCATGGTGGATCGAAAGGCACACCAGAGGGTCCCTTTCGATCCACCATGATGCGTGAGCCCGCCCGGAGGGCCGCTCTTGACACGCGCGTGCCCGTCTGCTGAGCGTGCCGCGGGGGCATGGCGGCGGGGGCGGGGGACTTCCCGTAACGGGAGGTAAGGGGCGGGATGGGCCGCCTCGCGCGGCACGCCGCAAACTCAGGTTGTTCCGGTGCGCTGCCCTTCCGGCCCGATTGCGCAATCGGCACACGGACGCCCGCCCCCGCGGGCCGCGCCGCGCGGCTGCGCCGTCAGGCGGCCGCGACCTCCTTGAGGAAGCGCCGCACCGCGTCGTTGAACAGCGCTGGCGTCTCCCAGTACATCGAGTGCGGCGCGCCCGGCACGATCTCGACGCGCGCGCTGGTCAGCAGCTCGCCCGCCCGTCGGACGGTCGCCGGGCTGAGCACGCTGTCCTTCTCGCCCGCGAGCAGCAGCAACGGGAACGGCGCCGCGTTCAGCTCGGCC
The DNA here is from genome assembly GCA_963771985.1 of uncultured Actinomycetota bacterium. Lineage (GTDB taxonomy): Bacteria > Actinomycetota > Actinomycetes > Streptosporangiales > Streptosporangiaceae > Trebonia. The sequence goes on from CAVYVO010000022.1 coordinate 438,557, forward strand.
ACGGTGGGCCCGTCGGTATTCAGGTTCCGCAGGTCGGCCATCTTGGCGGTGTTGAACGTCCCCATCTGCCTGAACAGGAAGGCCAGGTCCGGCCGCCGCTCGCGGAACTCGGGGGTGAGCAGCCGGTCGAGCACCGGCAGCTTCTCGGCCGCCGCGCGGTCGGCCTTCACGAGCGCGGTGAGCTCGTCATCCGACAGCCCGCCGAGCGAGTGCGCCAGGATCACCCCGGCCGCCCGATCGGGCCGGTCCAGCGCGGCTCGCAGCGCCGCGGCCGCCCCGATCGACTGCCCGGCCAGGACGGCCCGCGACGGCCCGCCGCCCGCGGCGACCGCGTCCAAGACGGCGATGATGTCGCCGGGGAAGTTCCGCGCGTCGTGGTCCGCCTCCCAGCGGCTGTTCCCGAACCCCCGCAGGTCCAGGGTGATGACCGTGCAGGAGTCGCTCAGCGCGGTGACCTGCTGCCACCACGCGGCGTGGTGGCCGCCGGACCCGTGCACGAACAGGACGGCCGGACCGGTCCCGTGGACTTCGTAGTAGATCCGCGCGTCGCCGGAGTTAGCGGTTGGCATCGTGGAACGTCACCGGCCCTCGGCGGCCGCGAGCTCGGCGCGGGCCTCGTCAGCGGAGTTGGCGCCTTCAGCCGAGGAAGCCGAGGCAGCCGAGGCAGCCGAGGAAGCCGGCGTGGCCTGCCGCACCGGCGGGTAGGGCCGCCGCGCGTGGAAGACCAGCTCGATCATGGTGTGGTCCGGGTCGTGGATGTAGCAGAATTGCGAGTTGTTCTCCGGCCGGGTGATCACCCGCGTGTGCCGGATGCCCAGCGAGTCCAGGTGCGCGAGGAAGCCCTCCCAGTCCTCCACCTCGACCGCGAAGTGGTAGGGCGCCATCCGGTCCATCTCCTCGACCGGCGTGAAGTGCAGGTCGAAGTTGCCCCGCGTCATCAGCACGACCTTGGTGTTGCTCTTCGGCTTGATGTACTTCATGCCGAAGACCTTCGAGTACCACTCGATGGTCCGTTCGGGGTTGGTGGTCGGAAAGTTGACGTGATGGATGTACGCGGGCTTGTCGCTCAAGGCGTCGCTCATGACTCCTCCTCGAAGATCCGTTACTCCGCTATGACCGGGTTGGCAAGCGTTCCGATGCCGTCGATCGTGATCTCGGCAACCTGGCCCGGGACCACGGTTGCCGTCTCATCAGTCCCCAGCCACAGCACATCGCCGGGGTGCAGCGTGATGTACCTGGACATCGCGCTGATGAAGTCGTAGGGGTCGAAGAGCATGTCGCCGGTCGGGAAGGTGGCCTTGACCTGGCCGTCCACCCGCACCGTGGTCGTCGCCGCGAGCGGGTCGGCGCCGGTGACGATCCAGGGCCCCATCGGCTTGAACGTGTCGCTGTTCTTGCAGCGCCAGAACGTCCGGTCGCCGCGCTGCCAGCCCCGCGCGCTGACGTCGTTCCCGATCGTCCAGCCGAACACCGCCGCCCGCGCCTCCTCACGCGTGCAGTGCCGCGGCACCGTCCGGCCGATGACCGCCACCAGCTCACCCTCGGCGACGAGCGGCTCGTCGCAGTCGGCGGGCCGTACGACCGGCGACAGGTGCCCGGTCAGCGCGCTGTTGGCGCGGTACCCGACCTCCGGCCGGCGCGGCGCCGTGTGCCCGCCGTAAGCCGCACGCTCCGCGTGCCCCCGGTAGTTCAGCCCCGCGCAGAAGAAGGTCCCGGGGATCACCGGCGGCAGCCACCGCACGCCGCTGACCCGCCGTCTGCGGCTCAGCTTTTTATATGTCCCGAACGGTCCCCCGCTGACTGGTACCACCCAATCGTCCTCCACCAGCCCGTACCGCGCCCGCCCGGCATCCTCGAAACGGCACCAGATCATGGGCGCAGCCTGTGGGAGACGCGCTTGGTGACGAGGAAACCCTCGAGCCCCTCCGGGCCGCCCTCCCGGCCGTAGCCGCTCTCCTTGACGCCGCCCGAGGGTGCCTGCGGTACCGAGCCGCCGCAATGGTTGATGGACAGGATGCCCGCCTCGTACCCCGCGATCAGCTTCTCCGCGGTGGCCGCCGAGTCGGTGTACCCGTAGGCGGCTAGCCCGTAGGGGAGGGAGTTGGCGATCTCGAGGGCCTCGTCGAGGTCGTCAAACGGGGCGATCGGAGCGACCGGGCCGAACGGCTCCTCGCTCAGGATCGCCGCGCTGGCGGGCACATCGGTCAGCACGGTCGGCTGGAAGAAGAAGCCCTTGCCTTCGATGGGCTTGCCGCCGGTGGCGACCTTCGCGCCGAGGCCGACCGCATCCTCGATGAGCTTCTGCACGGCGGCCAGCCGCCGGTGGCTCACCATCGGCCCCATCTGCACGCCCGGTTCCAAGCCGTTGCCGACCTTGATCGCGGCCATCGCCTCGACGAAGCCCTGCGTGAACGCGTCATACACCCGCCGGTCGACCAGGAACCTGCTCGGCGAGGTGCACACCTGCCCGGCGTTGACGATCTTGGCGCGGACCGCGGTCTGCGCGGCCTTGACCGGGTCGGTGTCGGCGCAGACGATGACCGGCGCATGCCCGCCGAGTTCCATGTGGGCCGGCTTCATGACAGTGGCGGCAAGGCCGGCCAGGTGCTTGCCGACCGGAACGGACCCGGTGAACGCGATGAACCTGATGGCCGGGTCCGGGATCACCTTGCGGGAGATCTCGTCCGGCACGCCGAACAGCACGTTCAGCACGCCCGCTGGCAGCCCAGCGTCTTCGAAGGCCCGCGCGACCAGCGAGACGGTCCCCGGTACCTCCTCGGACGGCTTGATCACGATGGAGCAGCCGGCGGCGAGTGCCGCCGAGATCTTCCGCATCGGTCCGCCGGCCGGGAAGTTCCAGGGCACGAACGCGCCGACCGGGCCGACCGGGGTTACCCGGACGGACAGGATCTCGCCGGGCCCGGAGGGGATGATCCGCCCGTAGGCGCGGCGGCCCTCCTCAGTGTTCCACTGCAGCGCGGTCGCCGCCCTGTGCACCTCACCGGCCGCTTCCGCGAGCGGCTTGCCCTCTTCCAGGGTCATGACCCGGCCGATCTCGTCCGCCCGCTGGTGCAGCAGCGCCGCGGCCCTGAGCAGGATCCCGGACCGGAAGTCAGGCCCGGCGTCGCGCCATTTCGGGAACGCCGCCTTCGCCGCCGCGATCGCCGCGTTGACGTCACCGGGCTCGGCGAACGGGACGCGGCCGAGGACATCCTCGGTTGCCGGGTTGACGATGTTGTCCCCGCGCCCGCCCGCAGCGTCGGTCCACTGGCCGTCGATGTAGAGCGCGATCTCCGGGTATTCGGTTGTCATCAGTGGTCGCCTTCCTTCGCGTCGCGCTCGAGCCGCAGCGTCCAGATCGTGTGCGGCGGCGTCTCCTCGTAGTCGTTCGGGCCGTAGTTCTCGTCCACCCGGTCCATGTCGGCGGCGAACTCGACCCGGCCGCCGCACGGCGCGTGGATAAACCGGAAGATGTTGGACCCGACGGTGTGCCGCCCGAGTCGGCGCGCCTCGTGCCAGCCGCGCTCGATCATGTCGTTGGCGCCGACGATCACCTCATCGACGCGGGCGACCTCGAACGCGCAGTGGTTGATCTGGTTCCGGTCCGGCCGGTGGCAGAGCAGCAGCGTGTGGTGGTCGCTGTCGCCTGGCGCGCGCATGAACACGCCGACCTTGGCGACCCGGTTGGTGGGCACGAAGCCGAGCCGGCCGGTGTAGAAGGCGACGGCCTGCTCCTTCCCGGCCTTCTTGATGTCGAGCGCCACGTGGCACAGCCGCAGCGGCCGCACCCGGCCCGGGGGCTTGAGCGGCTCGTTCCAGCGGTTCACGTTCCCGGTCCGGTTGGTGCCGGGGTAGCTGGTCCGCCCGGTCGTCGGCTGGCTGACGGCCAGGCCGACCCCGAAGCCGGTCTCGTCAACCGTGTGCGCCACGCCGTCGGCGTCGGTATAGATCGACCGGTCGCTGACCAGATTCGCCGCCAGCTTGTCGAGCGATTCGGGCGTGTCAACACCCCAGACGATCTCGCGCAGGCTGGGCCCCTCCTGCACCGGCGGCGGCAGGCTCGGGTCGTCCGCCGGGCGAAGCTCGATGACCTGTCCGGTCTGGGTCGCGAACCGGGCGCCGATGCCGCCGCCGTCGAGCGGGTCGAGGCCGAAGTCAGTGAAGAACCGAGTGCATTCCTCGAGGTCGGGCACGCCGTACACGACCCGTTCCACACGCATGACGGTCATGGGTGGAAGCTTAGGTCCGCCGACTCGTCAGCGGACGAAGCCTTTTCTTGCAGGTTAAGCAGACTTCGCCTGCGGGGCAGGCTTGGCCTGGGCCGGTGCCTGCTTGCGGAACCAGTCGGTGACGAAGTCGAGGAAGAGCCGGACGCGGGCGAGGGTCTGGCTGCCCGGCGAGTGCAGCGCGTACAGCGGCCGGTCCGGCACCTCAGCCTCCGGCACGATGTTGACCAGGGTGCCGTCGGCGAGCTCGTCGCTGACCAGCCGGATCGGCAGCAGCGCGACGCCGCGGCCGGCCAGCGCGGCCTTGCGGAGGGTCACGTAGCTGTTGGACGAGTACACCGGGTCGTTGACCTTCAGGTGCACGTCGTGCCCGGCGTGCTTCAGATGCCAGATCGGGTCGTTGGTGTTGACCAGGCAGTCGTGGTCGCTCAACTCGGTCACCTGCATCGGCTGGCCGGCGCGGTGCAGGTAGCCGGGCGACGCGCAGAGCGTGAACTTCAGGTCCGCGATCTTCCTCAGCATCAGGTTGCAGTCGCGCACGTGCCGCGTGTGGAACGCGATGTCGAAGCCCTGGTCGAGGAACTCGTACGAGCGCTCGGACATCCCGCCGACCTCGAACCGGATATGGATCTTGGGGTAGCGGGCGGAGAACGCCACGATCGCGTCGCCGACGTCGTTGCTGCCTATCCACTTCGGGCTGATGATCGCGAGCATTCCCTCGGGCTTGTCGCGCAGGCCCCGGAGCTGGGCCTCTTCACGGTCGATCTCGTCGATGATCCGGGTGGCGAACTCGGCGTAGCGCACGCCGGCCTCGGTGAGGCTGATGGTCCGGGCGGTGCGATTGACCAGGTGCACGCCGAGGGCGCGCTCAAGCTCGGCGACGTGCCGCGACACCAGGGAGCCGGAGATCCCGAGGGCGCGCGCCGCCTGGCTGAAGCTGCGGGATTTCGTCACGCCGACGAAACTGCGCATGATCGTGAGCTGGTCCATCTCACCCCTCGTCGATGAGGACGTGTCGATTATGCGGCCATGCCCGGACAGCGGCGAGGCCTAGACCCGCAACCTTATCTTTCGCGATCCGCGCCGGGAAGCCTCTGACCTGGACTAAGCGGAATCTCTTAGCTTAGCTAACGATAACCCTCAGTCAGCAACCTCACCGTTAGCCCTGCGCACCGTTAATGCCTCCGCATTGCTAACCCCCTCCGCACTATTAATCCCAACCCTCGCGGGACCGCGACTAACAAAGCCTGGTCGCAGGACCGTGACTACCAAATCCAGGCCGCGGGGTCGCGACTACCAAACCCGTCGCGGGGCGCCGGGGCTTGTGGTGGCTCGACGCGTTCAGTCGGCGCCCAAGAGTGGCGCCGAACAACGCGTCGTTCCACCACCGCGCCCCCGCTCACCTTTCCAGCACCAGTGACCTCACTCATCGCCGTCGGTCACTACTTCCCGCCGCGCCATCGCCGCCCATCGCCGCTCTCTGCCGCGCCATCGCCGCCACGTTTGAGGTGTGTGGCCCACAAGCCTCACAAGATGAGGCCGGTGGGGCACTGACCTCGCTGGTGTTGGTTGCTACGTCGCTTCAGCAATCTCCTGAAGCCCAGGCGCCACCGGATCCCCGGCCGCACCAGCTACTGCTGGCCGCTGTACCGCCCGCCGTGTCGCAACGTGGGTCCGGACCCCGTACAGTCCGGTTCGAGCCCGTGTTCGTTGGGGCTATGGCCCACAACCCCAGATCTAGCGGGGCGGTGGGCCACGACCCCAGTGCGGGGGCTAGCCGAGGGGGGCGGGGACTGTGACGCCGAGGGTGGTGGCGATCTCGGTGAGCTCGCGCCACACCTTTGGCCCCAGGGGGATGCCCGCCGAGCTTCGCTCGCGCTCGCTGCGGCGGCCTCGCTCGCCTGGGATCAGGATCTCGGTCGTCTCGTCGGCGGGCGGCAGGGACTTGATGGCGTCTACGGTTTCGTCGACGGACTCCTTGAACTCCTCGAGCGGAACGAAGGCGGACACGTCGATGGCCAGGAGGAACGCGTTCTGGCGGTGGCGGCGGCCTTCCTTGGTGCCGGAGTGGTAGCCGGGGACGATGGGGTTGGCCGCCAGGCCGCTGGCCAGCATCTCGAAGACGAGGCTCATGCCGGAGCCCTTGGGGCCGCCGACCGGGGTCGGGACCTTGGCAAGCGCCGGGTCGGTCGTGGGCTCGCCCTCGGCGGTGCAGGCGACGCCGGGCGGCAGCTCTTTCCCGGCGGCCTTGAGCTGGGCGATCCGGCCGAGGGCCATGACGGCGGTGGCCATGTCGAGCAGCACGAGCTCGTGGCGGCCGGCGGGCACCGCGACCGAAAGCGGGCTAGTGGCGACCGCCGCGCCCCGCGCCCCCGCGTAGGCCATGTTCGGCACGCCCGCGACCACGCCGACCGCGGCCATCCCGGACGCGGCGGCCCGGCTGGTGTAATAGCCGATGGCACCGGTGTGCACGGTGGCGCGCACCGACGCCCAGCCGACGCCGCAGGTGCGCGCGGCGGCTACCGCTTCATCGGCTGCGCGGTTCAGCGCGACCGGGCCGGGGGCGGCGTGCGCGTCGACGATCGCGATGGCGGCACGCGGCCGTGTCACGGTCGGCACCGCGTCGGCGACCGATTCGCCCTTGTCGAAGAGCTCGAGGTAGCGCGGCACCCGGGAGACGCCGTGCGAGTCGATGCCGCGCAGGTTGGCCCAGACCAGGGCGTCGGCCACCGCCGCGGCGTCGGACTCGCGGGTGCCCCGCGCCCGGAAGACGCCGGCCACGACGGCCCGCAGGTCGTCCGCGTCCACTAGGACTTTCGCGGCGCGCGGCGGCGCCGGCGTTTCGGTGGACATGAATCCGCCTCCGGAATCGGTTGGGAGCCCGTCTGCGGGCTGCTAGCGGGTAAGGGAAACGTTGACCAGCGCGGTCTGGCCGCCGCGGACCGTGGCCACGGCCTTCTCCAGCGCGGGCGCCAGTTCGCGTGCGGTCGTCGCCGTGCAGGCGGCCGCGCCGGCGGCGGCGGCCACTGCGGCGGCGTCCGGCTGGGCCGACAGGTTCACACCGAGCTGGTAGCCGGTGCGAGCCGCCACGCTGTCCGGGTACACGCGCCGGTGGTTGTGCCGCATGGACAGGTACTTGCCGTTGTTGAAGACGACCACGAGCACCGGCAGGCCGTATTCGGCGGCGGCCATCAGGCCGGGCAGGATGGGGTTGTACAGCCAGGAGCCGTCACCGACCGTGAAGACGACCAGCCGGTCGCCCAGCGCCAGCTTCGCCCCGAGCGCCACGCCGAGGCCCTGCCCGAGCCCGCCCTGGACGTACCGGTACCGGCCGGGTGCGGCCGCCATCAGGTGCCGCGCGATCAGCCGGCTGTGCGTAATGGTCTCGTCGATCACCACGGCGTCCGGGCCGAGTACCTCGCGCAGCGCGGCGGCCGCGGCGACCGGGTTGACCGGTCCGTCGGCGGCGGCGGCTCGGGCTTCGGCTTGCAGGCGGGCTTCCTCGGACCCGGCGTGCGCGGCGGCGAACCGCTCCGCGCGGGCCGCGACGGCGTCGGCGTCCACGCCCAGCTCGCGGACCCGGTCGGTCAGCGCCCGCAATGTCGCGGCCATGTCGCCGCCGAGGTACTGGTCGGCGGTGAGCACCTGGTAGGCGATGTGCGGCCGGTGCGGGGTCTCGTCGATGACCAGCACCGTGGCGGCGCCGGGCTTGGCGCTCGGCGGGTACCACGGGGCGCGGCAGCCGAGCAGGATCACCAGGTCGGCGTCCTTCGCCAGCGGGGCGAGTTCGCCGCCCGCGTGCAGCGGGCTTGTCCGGGGGAAGTTGGCGCACAGTGCCGACTGCGGCTCGACCACGGGGATCGCCAGGAGCTGGGCGAGCTCCGCGAGGGCGGCGAACGCGGCGGGGTCCCGGCCCGCCGTCTCAGTCGCGAGCACCGGTTTGCGCGCGGCGGCCAGCAGCCTGGCGGCGGCGTTGACGTCATCGGCGGCGGCCACCGTCCGGCCGGGCGGCGCCGCGGGCGCCGCGGCGGCTGGCGGCTGCCAGGGCGCGAGCAGCACCTCCACCGGCGTGTTCACGTACACCGGGCCGGCCGGGGCCTGGACGGCCAGCTCGCCGGCCCGCTTGACCATCCCGTACAGCACGCTCACGTCGGCCGCCGCGCACGCCCATTTGGTGAATGGCGCGGCCGCCCCCTGCGGGCCGCCGACGACTGACAGGTTCCGGTACCACTGGGACCCGGGGTCCGGGCCCGCGGCGTCGCCGTACCCGGTGGACTCCCCCGAGCAGACGACGACCGGCGCGCCGGTGAGCAGGGCGCCGTGGATCGCGTTCGCGCCCTGCAGCAGCCCGGCGGCCGCGTGCAGGAGCACGACCTGCGCGCGGCCCGTCACGGCAGCATAACCGGTGGCCATGCCGACCGCCGTCGTCTCGTGCGTGAGGTCGACGTACTTCGGGCTGCGGACGCCGGCCTCGGCGCGGCGGGCGTAGGCCTCCCAGACGGGCGCCCACTCCGATCCGGAGGACGAGAAGATGTAGTCCGTCCCCAGGTCGACGGCGGCCCGGACCAGCGCCTCCCCGCCGTCGTAGCCGGAGCGGCCCGAATGCTCGGCATCGCTCATGAGCCCGCTGTCACGGGAATCGGCCAGTCGAGGCACTCGCAGATCCCGCGTCCCATGATCCACTCTAGTTCCTCTTCCGTGAACGGAAAGTGCTTAGTGAACTGCTCGATCGTGTCCCGGTAGGTGAGCCCGTGGCTCATCAGCCGGGTCAGGTCGGTGCCCCAGAAGCAGCGGTGCGGCCCCATCTTGTCCACCATCTCGCGGACGTATTTCGCGATGTTGAGGTTGGGGAACGGCTGGGTCGAGTACCCGGGGATGGCCGAGACCTTGACGTAGATGTTCGGGTGCGCGTACAGGTCGGCCGTCTCGCTGACCCAGTAGCCGATGGCGTCGTCGACACAGCGGGCCATGATGCCCATGTGGTCGATGATGATCCGCAGCCCGGGGTGCCGGTCGGCGATCGCGCCGAGCTCGGCCTTCCAGATGGGGGCGTGCACCATCGTGGGGATCCCGAGCTCCTCGGCGAGCGGCCAGTACCAGTCGTTGGTGCCGTCGATCATCCAGTTCCGGTCGACCGGCCGGTGGAAGGTCAGCCGGGTGCCCAGGATGTGCGGGTTCTGCGCGAAATCGCGCAGCATAGCGGCGCCTTCTTCGGGCTTGTTCTGCGGAATGCGCGCCATGATGCCGAACCGCCCGGGGTTCGCCTCGCACGCCTCGAGCGCGTAGTCGACCCGGTCGCCTTCCCAGGACGGCGGGATGATCAGCGCGCGGTCCACGCCCGCGTCGTCCATCAGCGCGAGGCACTCCTCGTAGGTGAACGCCTCCTCGCGGTGCCCGTTGAGCCGCATGCGGTCACGGGCGCCGGGGACCCAGGGGCGGTCGGGAGTTTCCTCGCGCCAAATGTGCACCTGTGAATCGACAATGAACACGAACTGGCTACCTTTCTGTGCCGAGCGCCGGCTGGTTGTTGCCAGCAGGGGAGTGGAGTCTTAGTTCGGCGACGATGTGCTCGGCGATTGCCATCGAAGCCGTCGCCGCGGGTGACGGCGCGTTCCGGACGGATGTCACGTCGCCGACCCGGTTGATGCGGAAGTCGTCGACAAGCGCCCCGTCGGCGTCGACGGCCTGCGCGCGCACCCCGGCGGGCGCGGGCATCACGTCGCCAAGTTCCAGCCAGGGCAGGTAGGTTCTGGCCTCGGCGAGATAGGCGCGGCGCGACAGTGAGCCGCGCATCTCGCGGACGCCGGTGCGCCAGTGCTGGCGCGCGAGCCGGCGGAACGCCCTGGACGCGGCGAGCCGCGCCAGTTCGTCCCAGGTCACGTCGCGGCGGCGGTATCCCTCTCGTGCCAGTGCGAGCACCGCGTTGGGGCCGAGGTCCGACTCGCCGTCGACGCGCGGGGTCAGGTGCACGCCGAGGAAGGGGTATCTGGGGTCCGGGACGGGGTAGATCAGATGCCGCACCCGGTCGCGCGCGTGCGGGCGCAGCCGCAGGTACTCGCCGCGGAACGGGACGATCTCCGGCGATGCGTCGTCGCCGGCCTCCCTGGCGAGCAGGTCGGCCTGCAGGCCGGCGCAGTTCACCAGCCGGGACAGCCGGTGCGCCCCGCCGTCTGTGATGACGTACACGCCATCGCCCACGCGGCGCTGTACGCCGGTCACCGCGGTGCCGGTCAGCACCTGGCCGCCGTGCCGGAGGACGTCGTCGGCGAACGAGCGCGCGATCGCGGGATAGTCGACGATCGCCGTGGTCGGGGACAGCAGTGCCGCCACGCCCGCGACGTCGGGCTCAAGCTCCCGCAGTCCGGCCCCGCTCAGCCAGCGCATGCCCGGCACGCCGTTGGCGGCCGCCCGGCGCTCGAGTTCGCGCAGCTTGACTGTCTCTGCCTCGTTCCTGGCGACGACCAGCTTGCCGCGCGCGTCCCAGGCCAGGCCATGGTCGGCGCAGTAGTCCCGCAGCAGTTCCACGCCGCGCCGGCACATCTTCGCCTTGGCCGACCCGGGCGCGTAGTAGATCCCGGCGTGCACTACCCCGGAGTTGTGGCCGGTCTGATGCGCGGCGATGACCGGCTCTTTCTCGAATACGACCACCGGGATCCCGGAGCTCGCCAGGTGCCTGGCGACGGCCAGCCCGACGATGCCGGCACCGACGATGCCGACCGGGTGGCCGTCGGCTACCACGCGAACCTCACCGCCGCCGTCTTGATGCGGGTGTAGAAGCGCAGACCCGGGCTGCCCTGCTCCTTGAACGGGGAGCCGGACTCGCGGAAGCCGCCGAACGGGTGGTGCACATCCCAGCCGGACGTGGGCAGGTTGACCGAGACCTGGCCCGCCTCCGCCTGGTCGATGAACTCGTTCGCGCGGCGCGGGTCCGTCGTGAACACGGCCGCGGACAGGCCGTACTGGGAGTCGTTGGTCAGTTTGACCGCCTCGTCGAACCCGGTTGCCTCGCATACCGCGATGACCGGGCCGAAGACTTCTTCTCGCCACAGCGAGTGCTTGGTATCCACGGAGATGATTGTCGGCGAGACGTAGCACGCGCTCATCGCGGGCACCTCGGCGACCACGGAACGCACGTCGGCCGGGTCCCTAACTTCCAGCATCACGTCTCAGCTTCCTGTCGGATCCCCATCGCCGGCCTGTCAGGCGCGGCGGTCGTCATCCTAAGAACCGAAGACGCTGAGGTCAGCAGCGTGCGACGCAACCTTAGATGTACGTCGAGAACATTCCGCTCACGATGCTCGTCCCGGCAGAATCTCGGCAGTCCCCGGGATGACGGGATGAGAGGTTGACGATGGAATTCGTGGTCATCGCCCGGTACCGGGCACGGGCGGGCGAAGAGGGCCTGGTCGAAGAGGCCCTGCGGAAGATGGCGGAGCCCACCAGGGCCGAGCCGGGGAACCTGGATTACCAGGTATTCCGCTACCCCGGGCAGCCCGCGGTCTTCGTACTTTTCGAGCGGTACACCGGCGAAGCGGCCTTCGACGCGCACCGGGCCAGCCCGCATTTCAAAACCTGGCTCAGCGGCCGGGTCCTGCCGTCCCTCGACGAGCGGACCAGGCTCGACCTCGTCCCGCTCGAGGGGTTCGAGGCGGGATTGTCGCAGATGGCGAAGCCTTAGGCTTCACCACCGGACCCGTGTAACGGAGTAGAAATCAAGCGTTCACGCATGTGTCGTGACGGGTGTGATGGAGGCTACATAGCAATGACGCATAGACGGATGCGCTGGCTAGCGCCCGGCGCGGCGATCGCCGCCGCGACGCTGCTGGCCGCCTGCAGTTCCAGCAGCAGCAGTTCGAGCTCGAGCGCGGCCAGTTCAACCGCCGCTGCCGCGCCGAGCAGCAGCAGTAGCGGCTCGACCAGCTCAGATCTTGCCGCCGCCCAGAAGATGGTCGCGCAGCTCGAGGCCACGACTTCGCAGTACCCGGTGCCGACGGCGAGTGTGTCCGGCGTGTCCAAGTTCAAGGGCAAGACGGTCTACTACATCCCGCTCGACGCGCACATCCCCGGCTTTGTCGTCACCGCGGCGACGATGAAGCCGGCACTGGCCAAGGCCGGGCTGAACTTCCAGGAATGCGACGGCCAGGGCACCCCGACCGCGATCGCTTCGTGCGTCAGCCAGGCCCAGGGCGCCGGCGCGGCGGGCATCGTGTTGGACGCCATCCCGTACGGGATGGTGGAGAACGCGCTCAACGCAGCGAAGAGCAAGGGCATCCCGATCATCATCGCCGACCAGTACGCCCAGGGCGCGCAGAGCACCGACCAGGTGGCCTACGTGCAGGGCGTGGTCGACCAGCCGAGCCAGATCGCCTGGTGGCTGATCGCCGACTCGGGCGGCAAGGCCGACGCGATTATCGGCGAAGAAGAGGACTCTCCCTCGTCCATCGCCTACGTGCAGAACGCGCTGCCCATCTTCAAGCAGAACTGCCCGGACTGCCACATCGTCGTGAAGCCGATCACGGCGTTGATGTCCGACCAGCAGATCACGGCGTCGGTGACGTCCAACGTGCAGACCGACCCAAGCGCCACGTATTACTACACCGAGTTCGAAGACAGCCTCCAGGACACGGTGTCCGGCATCCAGGCGGCCGGCAAGGCCTCCAGCGTCGGGATCGCGGTCGCGGGCGGTTCGGTGAACGGCCTGGGCCTGCTCAAGAACGATCAGCTCGTGAAGGCTGTCGTCGCCGTCGACCAGCCGTACGCCGGCTGGGCGCTCACGGACGAGATCCTCCGCATGATGACCAAGTTCGGGCCCGGTCGCCGAGACGTTCCCCTCCCGGCTGTTCACCTCGCAGAACATCGGCTCCGTCCAGGTAACGTCGGCGGCTCAGGATTCGGGCGCCTGGTTTGGCAACGACTCCTACCAGGCCGCGTTCGAGAAGCTCTGGGGCGTCTGATCAGGAAGGTCCACAAGCGTGACCATCTCGCAGGCTGACGGAGCGGGCACGCCGCAGCACCGGCTGGAAGTCGCTCACCTGTCGAAGACCTTCGGCCCGGCGCGGGTGCTGCGCGACATCCAGCTGAGCATCGCCCCCGGGGAGCTGCACGGCCTGGTGGGACAGAACGGGTGCGGGAAATCCACGCTCGTCAAGATCCTCACCGGCGTGTACACGCCCGATTCCGGCGGTTCCATCGTGGTAGACGGCAGGCGCCTGCGGACGCCCGTCCAGCCGATGGAACAGCGCGAGGTGGGAGTGTCGGTCGTCCACCAGAACCTGGGTCTGGTGGACGACCACACCGTCTGGGAGAACGTCCGGCTGGGGCGGTACCAGGCGCGCGGTCCGTTCCGCAAGATCGACAGCCGCGCCGAACGGGACGCGGTAGCGGCGGTGCTGGCCCGGCTGGGCCGGGCGATCGACGTGAACGCGCCAGCCGGGACCCTCACGGCCGAGGAGAGGGCGACCATCGCCATCGCCCGGGCGATGCAGGACCACCGCCCGGGCGGCGGGCTCATCATCTTCGACGAATCCACCCGGGCGCTCGGGAAATCGGCCCGGGGCCGGTTCTTCGAGCTCGTCCGGTCGCTCATCGACGGCGGCGCGTCCGTCCTGCTGATCTCGCATCAGCTGGAGGAGATCGTCGAGGCGACCGACCGGGTCACGGTGCTGCGCGACGGGCAGGTCGTGGAGACGGGGATCCCGACCCGTGACATCGATGAGGCCGGCCTGACCCGGCTGATGCTCGGGCGGCACCTGGTTACCCACAGCCGGGTGGACAGCCACGCTCAGGACGATGTCGCTGCCTCGGTGCGCGGCTTGTCCGCCGGGCGGGTGCGCGGGCTCGACCTCACCGTCAGGCACGGCGAGATCGTCGGTCTCACCGGGCTGATGGGTTCCGGCTTCGAGGAGGTGGCCGAGGCGCTCGGCGGAGCCCGGCGCGCTGAGTCTGGAGAGCTGGCCGTGGACGGCCGGACCATCCCGCTCGCCGCCCGCCGTGCCTCCACCGAGGTTTTCGTCCGGGCGGGCGTCGGCTACGTGCCGGAACGTCGGCTCGACGAGGGGCTCGCGGCGGATATGACGATGGCCGAGAACATGACGCTGCCCCGGGTCCGCAGCAAGGGCGGCTGGCTGCGCACCGGCAGCGGGTGGCAGGCCGAAGAGGCCAGGACCATGATCGCCAAGCTGGACATCAGGCCGCCGAAGCCGGACGCTCTGGTCGGCACGCTCAGCGGCGGCAACCAGCAGAAGGTCGTGCTGGCGAAGTGGCTGGCAGGGGCCCCGAACCTGCTCGTGCTACGCGAACCCACACAGGCGGTCGACGTGGGGGCCCGGCACGACATCATCAACGCGATCCGCGACGCGGCCAAGGACGGCTGCGGCGTCCTGATCGCCTCGATCGAACGCGGCGGACCTGGCGGTGCTCTGCGACCGGGTGCTGATCTTCCGCGACGGCGAGCTGGCCGGCGAGCTGACCGGCGAGCTCGACCAGGACCACATCATCCACGCCACATTCGGCATCCCGCAGGCCATGGAACAGGCCATGGAAACTGAAGTCGCCCAGGAGAACGCCCAGGAGAAGAGGTGGGTCGGTTGATGGACGCCGCCCGGCAGGAACAGCGCGACGTCTCCAGCACCGCGCCGGCGCCGAGGCCGGGGCTGCGCGCCGAGGCCCGGCACATCGCGTCGCGCTACGCGGTGATCGGCGTCTGGGCCGTCATGATCCTCATCTACGCGCTGGCCGAGCCCGGGGTGTTCATGACCGGCTCGACGTTCACCGCGATCTTCACCAGCCAGTACGCGCTGGTCTTCATGACCATGGCGCTGCTGTGCACGATCATCGTGGGCGAGTTCGTGGACTTGTCCGTCCCGTCGGTGTTCGGGTTCGCGGCGACGATCCTGCCGGTGCTCGTCGCCAACCACCACTGGGGGGTGTGGCCAGCCGCGGCCGTGGCCATCATCGGCGCCGTAGCGTGCGGCGCGGTCAACGGCTTCCTCGTCGTCGTGCTCAAAGTGAACACGATCGTGGTGACGCTGGGCATGGGGACGCTGCTGACGGGCCTCGCCCTGTGGATGTCCGACCTGAACACCGTGGTTCTCCCGCCGAGCGGCTTCGAGAAGATCGGCACCACCACGATCGGCGGGCTGTACATTTCGTTCTTCTACGGCATAATCCTCGCCGTCGTATTCGCCTACATCCTCGCGTGCACCCCGCTCGGGCGGCACATGCGGTTCGTCGGCGCCAGCCGCGAGGTCAGCCGCCTGTCCGGCGTGCGGGTCAACCGGATACGCTTCGGCTCTTACGTTGCCGCCGGAGCCCTGAGCGGCATCGGGGCCATCATCACCGTCGCTACCCTGGGCAGCTACAACCCGGAGTCCTCTGACTCATACCTGCTGCCGGTCTTCGCCGCGGTCTTCCTCGGCACCGCGATCATCCAGCCGGGCCGGTTCAACCCGATCGGCACCTGGATCGGCATCTACTTCCTCGAAACGGGCATCCTCGGGCTCAATGACCTGGGCCTGCAGCAATGGGTATCCGACGTGTTCTACGGCGGCGTCCTCGTCGTGGCGGTCACCATCTCCACCCTGCTGCGCCATCGAACTACATAGCGGCCAGGGCGCGTCATGGATGTATGCGCAACGGAGTCCGCCCATGAGCGTCGTCGCCGAGATGGCCCAGGCGGTCGGCTCCTGGCTCAGGTCCCTCTCGGCAGATCAGCGCGCCCAGGCGCAGTACCCCGGCCCAGGCCACGGCGACGCCGAACGCACCACGTGGTTTTACACGCCTACCGACCATGGCGGCTTGCCGCTGGGCCAGCAGCGTCCGCGGCAGCAAGGTCTCGCGATGCGGCTGCTGGCGACCGGGCTGTCGCTCGCGGGCTACGCGGTGGTAGCGACCGTGATGGGCCTGGAGAACGTCCTGGACCGCGTCGAGCTGTGGTCTCGCGACTGGGGGCGGGAGCGCGGACGCGACCCCGCACTGTACTACTTCCGGATCTTCGGGTCGCCGGGGGACGGCGCCTGGGGATGGCGCTGCGGCGGCCATCACATCTCGCTGAACTACACGATCGCGGACGGGCGCGTCGCGTCGTGCACGCCCTGCTTCATCGGCGCGCATCCAGCGGAAACGGCACTGCTCGCCGGCGGAGCCCTCAGGCCGCTCGGCAACATCGAGTCCACCGCGCGCGAACTGGCGCGCGACGCCGAACAGCGCGGGCAGCGAGAGGTCCTGCTGCACCCGTCAGCGATATCGGACATCGTCAGCGGCAACCGGGCCCAGGTCCGGGACGGCGACGAGATGATCCACATGCAGGACCTGTGGCGGGGCAAGTTCGCCGAGGAGCGGCTTAACTCCCTGCTTGACCAGATCGACGACGACGCCGAGGCGGCGAGCGGCTACGGGCCCGCGGACCATCGGACGCTAGCGCTGACCAGACGGCCGAAGGGCATCAAGGGCGGCGCGCTGAGCCCGGGCGATCAGGCGCGGCTGCTGGAGCTCGTCGCGGGCTATCTGGGCCGTTTCCCGGCGGAGATCGCGGATCCGTGGCTGGCTGACTACAGCGCCGGCGGCCTGGACAACCTGTATTTCGCGTACGCGGGGGAGCGGGCGAGCCGCGGGCCCGTCTATTACCGGCTCCAGGATCAGCGGCTGCTCGTCGAGTACGACAACACGCAATACGGCGCGAATCACGCGCACTCGGTCGTCCGTGACCTGTCGGCCGACTTCGGCATCGACCCGCTCGCCGGGCACTGGCGGCATTCCCACGCTGGTCAGATCTCGTTTCCCCAGTAGTAGCGCGCGACCGTCTCGACCAGCTGAAGCTTGGTGTCCTGCTCCGCGGCGGTCATCAGCGGCTGGCCGGCCACTTGCGCGAACCCGCCGTTGGTGGCGACCGCGATGTCGGCGTCGCCGCGCTCTTCGGCGATGGGGTCGAGCCGGCCGAGCAGTTCCTCGACGGACTGCGCGGCCGGCGTGGATACGTCCACCACGCCGAGGCTGACCACGATCCCAGGCTTGACAAGCTCGACCGGGAACCGGGCGGCGGGGTTGTCCGGGTAGTCGATGCTGATCCGCGGGAACGGGGTCTCGTCAAGCAGCGTGGCCACCGCCGTGGCGTCATACCCCGAAGACGTCAACGGCAGCGGCCCGGAGTCGGTCAGATCGAGCCCGATCCGGAACTCGGCCGGCACCGAAAGCCCGGTGAAGACCGCACGGTCGGCCTCGATCAGCGCGGCAAGCACGGCCGGCACGTCGATCCCGGCTGCCGCGGCGGCCGCGCGCCCGTCCGCCGTCAGCAGCGCTACGTACAGCGGGTTCTCCAGCGCCACGTAAAGCACGCCGTCCGCGGCGAGCGCCGCGATCTCGTCCCGCAAGATGGCCGCGAGCGCGGCGCCGGCCGCCCGCACCGCGTCGATGCCGGACGCGTCCGCCAGCGCCGACCCGGCCGCGGCCAGGTAGCCGGGGGAAGGCAGGGTGACGAACACCGACCGGTCCACGGTGGCGAGCACCGGGGCTGCCTCCGCCTGCGCGAGCCGCCCGGACGCCGCCAGGGCGCCGGCGTCCGGGATCGCGCGCCGCCGCGCGGGGGCGATGCCCGCCAGGTCGGACAGCGCCGCGGGCCCGTCAGACCAAGCGAACCCGGCGACCTGGTCATGCGCCACCGACTCGAAGTAGGAACGCCGGAACTGCCCGTCGCAGCAGGCCGACAGCGTCAGCCGGCGCAGCGCGTGCGCGAGCGCGACGACGGCCTCCTCCTCCGCCGCGGCGAGCGCCGCACCGCTCAGCCCGCCGGCCCGCGCGGCGAGCAGCGCGGGCGGCCGCACGAGCGACCCGTGATGGTCGATGTGGTATCCGAAGTCGTCAGCCATCGCAGCCTCCGTCGCGACGTAACAGTGTCGACGTAACAGTGTCAGTGCCTGCGGGCGCCCGCCCACTCGGGGAAGTCCAGGTCGAATCCGGCGGCGCGCAGCACGTCCTCGCAGATCTTCTGGTCTTCGTCCGGGCTGCCGCCGGAGATCCCGAGGCCGCCGAGGATGGCGCCGTCGCGCTTGAGCGTGTAGCCGCCCTTGGTGGCGACGATGGGGTGCTGGCCCATCCGCCCGACCTGGGTGAAGAACACCGGGTCGGAGTTCCGCCAGTTCTCCAGCATCATGGTGGGGCGCTGCATGACGGCCGCCGAGTAGGCCTTGGACAGCGCGATGCTCGGCGTCATCGGCCGGGCGCCGTCCATCCGCTCCACCAGCACGACGAAGCCGCCGTAGTCGACGACCGCGATGCTCAGCGCCTTCCCGAGTTCCAGCGCCTGCGCCCGGGCGCTGTCGGCGAGGGTCCTGGCGTCGGCGAACGGCAGCGTCATCAATCTCTCCAATCACTGCGGCCCCACGTGGCCCGCGCCACGTCGGCGACCAGCTTGAGCTTGGCGAACTCCTCATCCGGGGTCAGCAGGTTGCCGCCTTCCGCGATCGACGCGAACCCGCACTGCGGGCTGAGCGCGAGGTTCTCAAGTCCGGTGAACTTGGCGGCCTCGTCGATCCGCCGCCGCAGCGCGTCAACGGACTCGAGCACCGGCGTCTTCGAGCTCACCAGCCCGAGCACGACCGTCTTGTCCGCGGGCATGAACCGCAGCGGCTCGAACCCGCCCGCGCGCTCATCGTCGTACTCGAGCAGGAACCTGTCGACAGGAAGAGACGCGAACATCCGTTCGGCGATCGGCTCGTAGTCGCCCGCACCCATCCACATGCTGGACTGGTTGCCGCGGCAGACGTGGAAGCCGATCGCCACCCCCGCTGGCCGTGCCACGCCGGAAACGGCGGCGATGTCGGCGGCCAGCATCCGCTCGAACCCCGCCCGGTCGGCGCCCGCGTGCGCGCCGAGGTACGCCCCGTAGCCGGGGTTGTCGAGCTGCACGTACCGGACGCCCTCGGCGATCAGCGCCTCGACCTCGGCCTTGGTGATCGCCGCCGCCTCCGCCGCGAACTCAGCGCGCGAGGAGTAAAACTTGTCCGACTCGCCGTCCTTCCAGAACCGTTCCGCGAGGAACCCGGCGGCGATCAGCGTCACCTTGACCGGCGCCGAGGTCAGGCTCCGCACGTAGGCGGCCTCGCCGGCCGCGAGCCGCTCCCGCTGCGTCAGCCGCCCGGTCACGACCCACGTGTGGCTGGGCACCCTGGTCACGCCTTCGGCCGAATGCCACGGCATGTCCCAGGTCCGCATCGAAAGGCCGTCCACCGCCTGGACGAACCCGGTGCGGAAGTCGCGGCGCCGGAACTCTCCGTCGGTCACGACGTCGACCCCCGCCGCTTCCTGCGCGCGCACGGCGGCCGCGATCGCCTCGTCCGCCACCGCGCGCAGCTCGTCATCGGTGATCTCGCCGGCCTCGTGGCGCCGCCGCGCCGCCAGGAGCGCCGGCGGCCGCAGCAGGCTGCCTACGTGGTCGGCGCGGAACTTCGCTGGATCAGCCATCGTTGGTGTCCTCCCTCGCACGCCACGCTAGTCACCGCTGCCCGCCGCGCCAGAGCCTGGTCCGAAAGGTAAGGATTCAAGATCACTGGTACCGAACGGAAGGTGGCGCCTGCCCAGGGTTAGGGTTGGAACCGGAGCCATCGTCCACTTCGTACCCTCAGGAGCGCGAATGAAAGTCGGCCTGCACATCTCGGACTTCACGTGGGAGGGCGGTCCCGCCGAACTCCGCTTCCGGCTCGCCGAGATCGCCCAGCGCGCCGAACAGGCCGGTGTCGACCGGATCAGCGTGATGGATCACCTCTGGCAGATCGGCCACATCGGGCCGCCCGAGCACGAGATGCTCGAGGCCTACACCGCGCTGGGCTGGCTGGCGGCCAAGACCGAGCGGGTCAAGCTGCTCACGGTGGTGACCGCGGTGGTCTACCGGGAGCCGGGGCTGCTCGCCAAGGCGATGTCCACGCTGGACGTGCTGTCCGGGGGCCGGTCGATCCTCGGCATCGGGGCGGCGTGGAACGAGGACGAGGCCCGCGGCCTCGGCCTGCCCTTCCCGCCCCTCGCCGAACGATTCGAGTGCCTCGAGGAGGCCATCCGCATCTGCCTGCAGATGTGGAGCGACGACGACGGTCCGTTCGAGGGCAAGCACTACCACCTGGCCCGCACGCTGAACTCGCCGCAGCCGCTGGCCCGCCCGCGCCCGCCGATCCTCATCGGCGGCTCGGGGGAGAAGAAGACCCTGCGGCTTGTCGCCCAGTACGCCGACGCCTGCAACATCAACGTCCTCGACCCCGCGGAGGCCGGGCGCAAGCTCGGCGTGCTGCGCCAGCACTGCGCCGACGTCGGCAGAGACTACGACGAGATCGAGAAGACCGCCCAGGTCCGCTACAACCTCGGCGAGAACGGCGAGAACATCCAGGCCACGATCGAGAACGCGCACGCCCTGGCCGAACTCGGCTTCACGGTCGCGCACGGCTCCCTGACCGGTGTCAGCAAGGCCCGCCAGCAGGACTTCTTCGCCGAGCGAATCATCCCGGCCCTGGAAAAGTTCTAGCCGCCCGCAACCCGCCCGCCGCCCTCCGAAACCAGCCCGCTCCCGGCCCGCCCCCGGTGTGCCGATTGCGCAACCGACCCGCTCCGAGCCCCCTCCCGGAGGGTCGACTGCGCAACCGACCCAATGGATTGATGAACGTGACACGATTGTGATATATCGTGACCGTGTCATGAAGACTTGGAGGGCGTGATGAGACCACCCGGAAAAGCGCACGGCGACCGCGGCCACGGCCATCACGGCGGCTGGGTCGGCGGCCGGGTACGCAAGGGCAACGTGCGCGGTCTGCTGCTCGCTGCCTTGCTTGACGGGCCCGCGCACGGGTATGAGCTCATGCGCCGCCTGGAGGAGCAGGCCAGCGGCCGGTGGCGGCCCAGTCCAGGTTCCGTGTACCCGCTGCTGCAGCTGCTCGAGGACGAGGGCCTGGTGCGCGGCGCCGACCAAGACGGCCGGCGAGTCTACGAGCTGACCGAGACAGGACGCGCGAAGGCCGACCAGAGCGGGCTGCGTGACCTGGCCGCGGGACCCGCCGGGGCGGCCGCGCACCTCGACCTGCGCGCCGAGGTTCGGCGCCTGCACGTGGCCGCCCGCCAGGTCGGGACGGCGGGCGAGGCCGCCCAGGTGGAGCAGGCGGTGACGATCGTGAAGAACGCCCGCCAGGCCCTGTACCGGCTGCTCGCCGACCAGTAACGAAAGGAAAACGCGTGACCAATCCAGCACCGCCAGCCGCTTCGGAAGGCCAGCGCGGACCCCGGCGGCGCAAGCCGCCGCGGCCCGTCGAGGTCGTGTCGGTGTCGCGGATCGCCCCCCGCCTGGTGTCTGTGCAGGTCGCGGGCGACGCGCTCGAGGGCTTCCGCATCGAGGCCCCGACATCGCACGTCAAGGTGTTCCTGCCCCCCGAGGGACAGCGTGAGCTCGTGCTGCCGGAGCAGACCCCCGAGGGTCCGGTGTCGCCAGAGGATGCGCCGCGTCCTGTGGTGCGGACGTACACCCCGCGGCGCTTCGACGAGGCGAGCCGCACGCTTGAGATCCAGTTCGTGCTGCATGGCGCGGGCCCCGCCTCGGAATGGGCGGAGCGTGCGAGTGTCGGCGACAAGCTCGCGGTCGCGGGCCCCGGCGGCCGGTTCACGATGGACCCGGTGGCCGAGCGCTGGTGGATCGCGGGCGACGAGAGCGCGATCCCGGCGATCGCGACCCTGCTCGAGGCGCTCCCGTCCACGGCCACCGCGGACGTGCACGTCGAGGTGACCGACGCCGACGACGAGATCGAGCTGTCCAGCCCGGCGAAGACCGCCGTCACCTGGCATCACCGGCGGACGCCCGATGCCTGGGGCGCCGAGCTCGACGAGGCCGCCCGCGAGGCCGGCCCCGCGGACGGCGCCAGGATCTGGGTGGCCTGCGAAGCCGCGGCGATGCGCGGCATCCGCCGGTACTTCACCGGGGAGCGGAAGCTGCCCGCCAGCTCGCTGGTGACCCGCGGCTACTGGCGGCTCGGCACCGCCAACCATCCCGACCACGACTACGGCGACGACTGAGCCGCCGCCACCTCTGAGCGCCCAACACCCCGGAGCGGCCGTCGTTCGATCCCGAGTATGATACTGGGTATCATACTCGGGATCAGGCGGGATTTAGGCTGACTCGCGGACGATTACCCGCCCGGGGGCGGGGGACAGGCCGACGGCGTCGAGGCCGAGGATCGCGCGGGCAGCCTGGCGCCCGTGGGCTTCAGCGTCGATGTGCACGGTGGTGAGCGCGGGCGTGGCCAGCGCCCCGTACTCGTTCTCGTCGAAGCCGATGACGGCCAGGTCGCCCGGCACCGCGAGCCCCAGGTCGCGGGCGGCGGCCAGGACGCGCAGTGCTACGTCGTCGTCGTACGCCGCGACGGCGGTCACCGCGCCATGGGCAGCACGGAACCGGGCCAGGGAGTCAGCCGCTTCCGTTCGGAATCCTGGAACTACGAAAGGAACCACCGGCGGGAGAGCCAGCATGTCCGCCGCCTGGCCGGCGAAGCGGAGGCGGACGTCGCGCAGCGGGGTGTCGCGGTCCGGGAGGCCGAGGGCGATGCGGCGGTGGCCCCGGCCGGCGAGGTAGCCGAGCTGGGCGGCGACGTGCGCGGCGAGGCCGTCCTTCCAGCCGCCGCCGCTGTCGTCCAGCTCGCGACCGGTCAGGTACGCCTCGCCGAACCGCAGCACGGCGCGGGGCGCGATGGCGTCGAGCATCTGCTGCGCCGGCTGGGACGAGTGCTCGTACCGGATGAGCAGCACGTGGTCGTGGACGGCGAGCTCGCTGTCGAGGCCGTGGATGTAGCTGCGCGCGTAGTGGCCCTCGAGCGCGGCGTCGAGGGTGAGCACGACGATCCGGGACGATCCTTCCCGCAGCGCCCGCGCGATCCCGTGCGGGACGTAGCCGAGATCGCGCGCCGCCTGCCGGACGCGTTCCCTGGTGGCGGCCGATATCGACTGGTCAGGGGAGTTCCTGAGCACGAAGCTCACGGTGGCCCGGGACACCCCGCTCGCCGCGGCGACGTCGCTCAGGGTCACGCGTTTGCCATCAGCCATGCTCCTAGCTTGTCACTGGCCGGGGCCGCGCCTATAGTCGCATACTAAATCGATCTAGTACTAGATCGATTTACCTTATCGACGGGAGGAACGCGCCATGGCGGCACCGAGCCTTCAGGACGGAATCGATCAGGCGGGGTCGCCGGTGCGGCTGCTGTGGCGGGTCAATCCGGCGCCGTGGAACCCGGAGAACATTGAGCCCGAGTACGCGGGGTGGCGGCAGGAGCAGGCGGCGTGGCATACCGGGGTGTCGCTGTCGGACCTGTCGCATCACATGTTCGACACGGTGATCGAGGGTCCGGACGCGACATGGCTGCTGGCGGCGGTGAGCGCGAACAACTACGAGTCGTTCGCCGTGGGGCAGGCCAAGCAGTTCGTGCCGGTGGCCAGCGACGGGAACATCGTGACGGACGGGATCTTGCTGCGGGAGGGGCCGGAACGGTACACCCTCAGCGGCATCCCGGCGGCGCAGAACTGGGTGAAGTACCACGGGGAGAAGGGCGGGTACGACGTGGCGTTCGCCACCGACCCGTCGTCGGCGTTCCGCGGCGGGAGCAACCCAGGGCTGTTCCGCTATCAGGTGCAGGGGCCGCTCGCGCGTGACCTGGTGGAGTCGGTGTTCGGCGGGCCGCTGCCGCCGGCGAAGTTCTTCCACTCGGTGCCCGTGACGCTGGACGGGATGAGCTTCCGGGCGCTGCGGCACAACATGGCCGGCCAGGACGGGTTCGAGTTCATCGGCGGCTGGGAGCACGCGGCGGCGGTGCAGGACCGGCTGCTGCGCGCCGGCGAGCAGTTCGGGCTGGTCCGCGTGGGGGCGCTCGCGTACGCGTCGGCCAGCGTGGAGAGCGGCTGGATCCCGTCGCCGATCCCGGCCGTCTACACCGCACCGGAGCTGGCGGAGTACCGCAAATGGCTGCCGCTGTACGGGATCGAGGGCCAGCGGCCGCTGGACGGGAGCTTCTACTCCGACGACATCGAGGACTACTACTGCACGCCGTACGAGCTGGGCTACGGGAAGTCGATCTCGTTCACCCACGACTTCATCGGCCGCCCGGCGCTGGAGAAAGCCCGCGATAACGTCCGCCGGACGAAGGTCACGCTGGTCTTCGACCCCGCTGACGTGCGCGCGGTCCTCGGGGCGGACGTGGGCTACTACCTGACCTACGCGCGGCACCGGGTGGCGGCGGGCTCGGTGCTGGCGGGCCTGACCTACCAGACGGCGACCATCGACCCGGCGGGGACGATCTTGTCGCTGACGCTGATCGACAAGCGCTACGCCGAGCCGGGCACTGAGGTGACCGTCGTGTGGGGGGAGCACCCGGGCCCGGGGACCGACCCGGATGCCGACCTCGGCTTCCCCCGCATCCGCGCGACGGTCGTGCCCGCGCCGTACGACGCGCACGCGCGAACGCGGTACCGCCGCGACGTGCTTACCTCGTAACGCCGAACGTTATCCGGTAGTCACAGACGCCCTTGCAGGTGAAGACGCTGGTGGCGTCGTCGTCCACGTAGGAGTACGCGTACGGCTCGGCCCGCTTGAACACCGCCGCGTAGTCCACCGGCCACTTGGCCGGGTCGCAGGCCGCCCGGGACGACCACTGGCCGCGGCAGCAGTACTGGTCGGTGCCGAACCGGGCGCAGGCGGAGATGCAGCCGACGACGGCGCGGCCGGCCTTGACGTCGAGCGCCTTCGGGCAGGCGACGGGCTTAGTGCAGCCGGCCGGGACGCAGCCGTCAGGGCTGATCCTGTCCTTGGTGCCGCCGGACGACTTGGTGATGTTGATGTACATCGGCAGGTTCGACCCGTCGACCATGCTCACGTCGTAGAAGTCGAGGCCGTCCCAGGCGTCGAAGTTGACCTCGGCCAGCGTCGCGGGGATCTGGCCCCAGCCCTTGCACTGGAACAGGCCGCCGCAGTCGCCCGTCTGGCAGTACCCGACGCCGTCATGGAACACGCAGCCGGTGCGGCCCCAGAACCGGGTGTTCAGGTTGTTCGGGGTGGTGATCGTGACGCTGCGCCCGGCGGGCAGCACCCAGCCGGTGGCGGCGAGCGGCGTGCTGGGGTTCGGCGCGGCGGCGACCCAGATCGTCTCGGGCATGTGGTTGACGAACGTCACCAGGCGGGACTTCGAGCCCGGCGGCCCCCGAGGGGGGTGGTACGGGGGCCGCCGGGGCTGAGGTGGACGCGGACGCGCCCTGGGCGAGCGAGGACGCGGCCGATTCCGCCGCGGAAGAACGGGCCGCCATCGTGACAGCCGCCGCCGTTATGGCAGCCGCGGGCAGCGCCTGCCTGCCCGCGGCACCGGCACCGGCACCGGCACCGGCACCGGCACCGGTGCCCTGCCCGGCGCACGCGGTGACGACGAGCACTGCCGCGAGCGCTCCCGCCGCCTTGGTTCCCAGCCTGCCGAACGTCATGGGCGTCCTTCCTCGCACGTCTGCTTCCATACCGGAGACCCGCGGCGCCGCCGCCGGATAACAGAAACCGCTTCGGGAATTTCCGTTATCTCGCCCGCGGCCGTGGTGTCTCCTTAGGTGTGATGCGAACGTCAGAGGACACCGGGCCAGGTACCGAGATCGTGGTCGCCGCGCAGCGCGGCGACCGGACGGCCTTGGATGGCCTGGCCGCGGCCTGCCTCCCGCTGGTCTACAACATCGTCGGGCGGGCCATGAACGGTCACCCGGACGTCGATGACGTGGTGCAGGAGACAATGCTCCGGGCTGTGCGCGGCATCAAGGACCTGCGTGACCCCGCCGCGTTCCGGTCATGGCTGGTCGCCATCGCCATCAGGCAGGTGCGCGATTCCTACCGGGACCGGCTGGCGCAGGCGCCCGCCGTCGAGTCCGAGGTCCCGAGCCCTGACTTCGCCGACATCACCATCCAGCGGCTCGGGCTGTCCGGCCAGCGGCGCGAGACCGCGGAGGCCACCCGCTGGCTGGACGACGAGGACAGGCCGGTGCTCGCCTTGTGGTGGCAGGAGGCGGCCGGGGAACTCGGCCGCGCCGAACTGGCGGAGGGGCTTGGCATGCCGCCCGCGCACGCCGCCGTCCGCGTCGCGCGCATGAAGGAACGGCTCGCCACATCCCGCACGGTGGTGCGGGCGCTGCGCCGTGTCCCGCCGTGCGAGCGGCTCGCGGCGGTCACCACCGGATGGGATGGCGAGCCCAGTTCGCTGTGGCGCAAGCGCCTGGCCCGCCATGTCCGCGACTGCCCGGGGTGCCTGTCGGACGTCGCCGACATGGTTCCCGCCGAACGACTGCTCGGCGGCCTGCCGTTGCTGCCGGTCCCGGCCGCGCTGGCCGGCCGTGTGCTTTCCGGGCTGGCCGGCCGCGGCTCGCACCTGGCGGCCGCGCGGCACGCCCGCCATGCCCGGCTGCTGACCAAGGGGACGGCCGCCCTGCAGCCGAAGCTCATCGCGGCCTCCGTCGCGGTCGTGACCTGCGTGGCCGGCGGCACGTTCGCCGCCGTCCACGCGCACCATGCGGCCGCCCCAGCGGCGCTGAGCGTCGTCCGGACAGCGGCCGCGCCGTCCGTGCCGCCGGTTACGCTGCCGGCGCACCTGAAGCGGCCGGCCCCCAAGCCGGCGCACAAACCCGCCCCGCCGCCGGCGGTTGTCACGACTTCGCGTAAAGGGGCCAGCACCTGGAACTTCAGCGGCGTGAGCCAGGCGCTGGCCGGATCCGGGGCTTCCTGGTACTACAACTGGGCGGCGACGCCCGGTGGCATCACCGCCCCGTCGACGGCGAGCTTCGTCCCGATGATCTGGGGCGCCTCCGACGTCACGACCACCACGCTGGACGAGGTGCGGCAGGAGGGCCACGTCCTGCTCGGCTTCAACGAGCCGGATCTCGGCGGCCAGGCGAACATGACCGTGCAGCAGGCACTCGCCCTGTGGCCGAAGCTGATGGCGACGGGCATGACGCTGGGCAGCCCCGCCGTCGCCTACGACGCCGCCACGCCCGGCGGCTGGCTCGACCAGTTCATGCGCGGCGCGGCGGCTCGCGGCTACCGGGTCAACTTCATCACCGTGCACTGGTACGGCGGGGACTTCCGCACCGGCCCGGCCGTCCAGGAACTGGAGAGCTACCTGCAGGCCATCTACGACCGGTACCACCTGCCCATCTGGGTGACCGAGTTCGCGCTGGCCAATTTCGGCGGCGCCGCGCCGAGCTTCCCGACGGCGTCCCAGGAAGCGGCCTTCCTGACGGCGGCGACCAAGATGCTCGACGGCCTGACGTACGTGCAGCGCTACGCCTGGTTTGCCCTGCCGACTTCGGCTGGCAGCGGCACCACGGGCCTGTTCGGCCCGGGCGCGATACCCACCCCCGTAGGCCGCGCTTTCGAGGCCGCCAGCTAGAGCAGGTCGATTGCGCAATCGACCTGCTCTAGTGTGGTCGATTGCGCAATCGACCCGCCCCAAGCCGGGCGGGCCCCCTACCGACGGGCTGGGGGCGGGTCCTTTCCGAAGATCCAGGGCGCGAAGATGACCTCCCGCCCGTCCGGGTCCAGGAACGCAACCGAGTCGTTGTCGGTCCAGTACTGATACGGCTCGACAGGTGTCAGCCCAGCGTTGGTCAGCCGCCGCGCGGCCTCGTCCCGCGCCCGCGGCCCCGGCAGGTACAGCACAAGCTCCTCGTGCCGGTCGACCGGCACCGGCTCGGCCGAACTCACCAGCTCGAACGTCGCGGACGCGCCGGGAAGCCCGAAGATCGCCCCGTCGAACCCCTCTGGCCCGTGCGCGTCGAAAGTCAGCAGCAGCGGCAACCCGACCAGGTCCCGGTAGAACGCCACCGCCTCGGCGAAGTGATTGCTCCGCCGCGCCAGCCGGAAGGCCCCGGCAGGCAGCCCCTCCGGCCAGCGTCCGTCAGCCTGGCTAGCCAATGTGGGACCGGGCTTCCGCGTATTGCTTCAGCGCTGCCATAGTCCGCGCGTTTTCCTTATCGAAACTCGCGGTGATCAGCGGACGCAGCGGCCTCAGCAGCACAGGCATCGTGATGTCGAGAACAAGCCACCGGGTGACCTCGGTGCTGTCGTTCTCGGGCTCGATCGAGTAGTGAATACGCACATCGATCGTCGCCCTGAGCTGGCCGACATGGATCGTGTGGTGGAAGTCCAGCGAGCCTGGCGGCTGGAATCCGGTCACCGTCCCCCACCAGTCCTTACCCGGCTCGTCGGGCTTCCCGTCGTGGTAGCGGGTGCCCAGCCGCACCGGGTATGGCTCGACGTCCGTCGTCCGGCCGAACTGGCTGGAACCGGGGAGCCAGTCACCGTAGTTCGGCAAATCTGACAGCAGCCCGAACAGTGTCTCGGAAGGCGCGGTAATCGTGGCCGAATAGAACTTGTGCCATTGGGAGGTGGCCATACCGCCAACGCTAATCTTCCGGCAGGTCCGCGACTATCTCCCAGCTGTGTCCGGACGGGTCAGCACGGGCGGGATCATGTTAGGTGGGTGCGTGCGATTATCTGATGCTGATCACAGACCCCTGTGGTCTATCTAGTCGCGTACGTCACAGCCGTAGCCTCCCCGGAACCCGGCGGCGGGCCGCTCACGCTCATGATCTCCCTAGGACGCGTCCCGCCGCCTCTATAACCGCCCGTAACTGCCGATTACTGAGCTAGCGCCATGATCCCGAAAACGTTTTTCCTAATGTGAATTATTCATTCTATGGCACCGAAAACTCTTCGCCATCATGACCGGCTGCGCCGGAAGTCCGCAGCGGGGCGCGCGATACGGTCACACTCTGTAGCGCACTAGCCCGTTATGTCTTTAATGTCTGAATTCGTGTAGCGCGAGCCCGCCGAAAAGGGGAGCCGACGACCGACCAAGATCAACCTTTGCTGACCGGCATTGCCGTATAGCCGTAGGCCCCCTCGGTGGGGCGTCGCGCGGGCGCGAAATGCCGCGGGTACAGGCTCTCCGGCCGGCGGCGGGTGCCCGGCATCTTTCCTGTGCCGGTGACCACTTTCGCGCCCGATATGCCCGCGCGGGTTCATGGTCACCAGCACAGGAAAGTCGCGGCGACAGCACCGCGAGGGCCGCAGAGCGGGGCCGGCAGCGGCTGGCGGGGACAGCGAGACACCGGGGAACACCGTCAGTCCCGCACGGTAACCCGGTCACAAGCCGGAGTTCAGAAGAAGGCTCTACAGGCGCGAAAAGGCTTCGTGAAACGGCTCGCGCGGGCAGTCCCCGCCAGGACTGCCGCTGTGACCTCGATCACACACTCGCTTACCCGCCCAACCGGACCTGCGAGTGCGGCCCTGGCCCGCCCCGCGGGCGCCGCCGCCGCTGCGAGCAAGCATCCGGCCGGAACCTCAAGCGGCCGCGGCCCGGACCCGGAGTCACGGGCTGGGTCCGCCACCGGTCGGCAGCGCCAGCGCCACCGGCCGGCCGTCAACGACCGCCGGCCGAGGGAAGCCGAGGGAAACAGCACCCGGCGTTTTGCGCTCCTCACCTCGCGCGACCGTTTATATTGCGTTCAGGGCGCACTCGGATCACGGTCCGGTGACGGTCGCCAGCGTTGTAGCCGTCTTCATGATGTGGGGCCCAGCAATACAGCAAGGAGCAGTTAGTTAACCGTGTGCGCTGTGGCCGGACACGGGCTTCATGGAGGGGGCGGCTGTGAGCCTGAGCCCATGGGAACACGAGATTCTAGGCCGGATCGCTGAGGAATTGTCCGGCTCGGATCCGAAGCTGGCATCGCTCGTGACCGGATTCAACCGGCTGGTGTCGAGCGAGGCGATGCCGTCGCGCTCGCAAGTCCCGGTCGTCCGGCGCAATCGTCGCCGCGGCGAATACCGGCGCCCGACGCGCCAGGCCGTCAGGACGTCGCGGTTGCTGATGGCTGTGTGGTTCGTCACAACGGCCGCGCTGATCGCCGTCGCGCTCGTGCTGAACGTCTTCAACCCCGGGTCGAGCGGCAACCGGACTTGCGCGCAATCCCGCTCGGCGAGCTGCGCCGGTAACGGGCTAGGTGCCCTGTCGATGCTATTGCCCGGATCGAGATCCTGACCTCCAGCCGCCGCGGATCTTCCCGTCCTTGACACCCCGTCCGCCAATAAGCTAGTTGCTGGATTGACAATAGGGGAATTAGCCCTGGCTGGAGGTGTCAGCGGCCAGCCATGAACACCGCCGCGCCGGGGCAAGCTACCTGTGACCTGACTGCGCCGACGAAGCCGAACTACAGGAGGGCATCACATGAGCGCGACCGACGACTACCTGAGGAACAACGCCGCGTACGCGGAGACGTTCACCGGCCCGCTGCCGCTGCCGCCTGCCAAGGGCACCGCCGTCGTCGCCTGCATGGACGCCCGGCTCAACGTGTACGCGATCCTCGGCCTGCATGAGGGTGAGTCGCACGTGATCAGGAACGCGGGCGGCGTGGTGACAGACGACGAGATCAGGTCCCTGGCGATCAGCCAGCGGCTGCTCGGCACGACCGAGATCATCCTCATCCACCACACCGACTGCGGGATGCTGACCTTCACCGACGACGCGTTCAAGCGCTCGATCCAGGACGAGACCGGGATCAAGCCGTCGTGGTCCGCTGAGGCCTTCCCCGACTTGGAAGAGGACGTGCGGCAGTCCAAGGCGCGCATTCTGGCCAGCCCGTTCATCGCGCACAAGGAGTCGGTCCGCGGCTTCGTCTTCGACGTAGCGACCGGCAAGCTCAACGAGGTGATCTGAGCCGCGCGCCTAAGTGCGCGCCGCGGCGCGGCCGTGACATGCTCGCGGTATGCGACCGACGCTGTATGAGTTCGCTGGCGGCCGCGAAGCGTTCGAGGTCTTCGCCGCCGCGCTGCACGCACGCTGCCTCGCGGACCCGGAACTCAATCACCCGTTCTCGCACCCGGGCCAGCATCCGCAGCACGTCGAGCGGCTGGCCGCCTACCTGGCCGAGGCCATGGGCGGCCCGCCGCGCTACTCGGCCGAGTGCGGTGACCAGTCCGGCCTGGTTCTGCTGCACTCAGGCAACGGGGACATGAGCGACCTCGGCCGGCGGTTCGCGGACTGCTTCATGCTGGCCGCCGACGACGCGGGCTGGCCGGCTGACCAGGAGTTCCGCGCCGCGATCCGCGGCTACATCGAATCGGCCGTCGACGATGTGGCGCTGTCCCACCCGCACGACTCCGAAGTCCCCGCCGGCCTGCCCATCCCGCACTGGTCCTGGGACGGCCCGCGGCCCTTACCGGGTTCATGATCCTCGAACTGGTGTGATGGGCGCGGCCTTGGCGCGCGCCGGGCATGATTGAGCCATGGATGCGCCATCGCGCCTCGCCCCCCTGCTCGAGCAGTACGACTGGGGCTGCCTGCGCCTGCTCAACCGCATGACCGGACCACTCGTGGACAGCGGCAACGGCACACCCGTCGAGGTGCCGCCGATGACCACCGCGGAGTACCTCTGGGAACCGGTGCCCGGCTGCTGGTCGGTCCGGTCCCGCAAGGACGGCCCCGGGCCGCGCGCGACGATGCTGATGGGCGCGGGGGACTGGGGCCGCGACTCCACCGGGATGGAGCAGCAGCCCTGCCCGCCACCGTTCACGACTATCGCCTGGCGGCTCAGCCACCTCGGCGAGACACTGCTGCTGCGCTCCGACTACACGACGGGCAGCCACTCGCTGACCAAGGACACCTATGTCACCAGCGGCGAGGCGGCCAGCGCCATCGACAACTTCGTCGCGGCGTCCGACGCGTGGCGCGCCACGCTGCTCAGCTGCGACGACGCCGCGCTGGACACGGTGGGCCTGAGCACGTACCCGTACGGCAGCGATGCCGGCGAGGTATTCATCGACATCGTGTGGTGGGTGAACCAGGAAGTCCTGCATCACGGCGCCGAGATTGCCCTGCTCCGTGACCTCTACCGGGACAGCCAGGCATAACGTCGCCTGGTCGATGAGCGCCTGAACGCCGTCCAGGATCCTGTCGGTGCCGAACAGGAACTCTTCGCGCTCGGACGGCCGCGGCTCGCCAGGAGACGACCAGGCGATCCGGTGCAGCCGCGGATAGGTCCGCTCGTCGACGAGTTCCCGTAGCAGCGCCTCGAACGTCCACGGCACGGCGGCCTCGCCCGTTACCCCGCCCCCGCCCCCGCCCCCGCCCGCGCCCGCGCTCCCGCCCGCGCCCGCGCCCGCGCCCCCGCCCGCGCCCGCTGCCGCGGCACGGGCCGCGTCGTACGCCATCCGCGCCTCGCTCAGCGTGTAAGAGCTGAGCAGGCCGATTATCCGGAGCTTGTCGGCGTCCGCCAGGCCGGTCCCGTCGAGCGTCTCGAGGCCGCGCTCGACGAAGAGCAGCGAGTTCGGCGCCACAGGAGGCGCCGCCATCGGCATCTGGGTGAGCCACGGGTGCCGGTCGAGCATGTCTCGCTGGACCGTGGCCCACATCCGCAGCCGGGGCCGCCAGCCGTCGCCCTTGAGCACGAGGTTCTCCGCGCCCAGCGCGCTCGCGTTCCACATGAGCTGAAGCAGTTCTTCCTTGCTCCCGACATGCCGGTACAGCGACATGGTGGTGAAGCCGAGCTCATGCGCGACCCGTGCCATGGACACCGCCTCGAGGCCCTCGGCGTCGGCGAGCCGCACGGCGGCCTCGACGATCGCGTCCGCGGACAGCCCGGCCCGCGGGCCGCGCTTTCCGCGCTCGCGCCGGCCCCAGAGAAGGTCGAGCCCGGGCGGCAGCCGCGCTGGCTCGTCACCTGGCATCGCTGTACTCCTCTAAGCCACCACCGTTACACCTGCACCACTCGCTCACCGTACCGGGACTAGTACCGGGACTAGTACCGAGACCAGTATCGGGACCAGCAAAGCCCCTTGACCAAACTGTGTATTTCATATACAAAGAGTGTATGACATACACAGTTAATGCCAAGGGCCTCCGCAAGGCCTTCGGCGGCAAGGTCGTTCTCGACGGCGTGGATCTGGCCGTCGAGAACGGATCGATCTTCGCCCTCCTCGGGCCGAACGGCGCGGGCAAGACCACCCTGGTCCGCATCCTCGCCACGCTGATCCGCCCGGACGCGGGAACCGCGACCGTGGCGGGCCATGACCTCCGCAAAGATCCCGTCGGCGTCCGGCGCTCGATCAGCCTCACCGGCCAGTACGCCGCCGTGGACGACATGCTCACCGGCGAGGAGAACCTGCGGATGATGGCACGGCTGCTGCACCTGTCACCAGGCAAGGCGCGGGCGCGCGCCGCCGAACTGCTGGCCGCCTTCGACCTTCTCGAGGCACGCGCCCGGCGGGTGAAGACCTACTCGGGCGGCATGCGGCGCAGGCTGGACCTGGCGATCAGCATGATCGGCAGGCCCAGGCTGCTGTTCCTCGACGAGCCCACGACCGGCCTCGACCCGCGCAGCAGGGAACAGGTCTGGGGCTTCGTCAGGGAACTCGCCGGCGAAGGGGTCACCGTCCTGCTGACCACGCAGTACCTGGAGGAGGCCGATCAGCTCGCCGACAGGATCGCCATGCTGCACCACGGCCGCCTTATCGCGGAAGGCACGGCTGGCGAGCTGAAGGCGAGCCTTGGCGGGGAGGTCGTGCGGCTGCAGTTCGCCGACCCCGCCGGCTACCGGCGGGCCCTCGCCTCGGTCGCGGCGCTGCGTGCCGACGAGCAGCTGCGTGCCGACGAGCGGCTGCGCACCGTCGACGTCGGCACCGACGGCTCCGCCGCCGCCGTGCACGATCTCCTCGGCCTGCTGCAGACCGCCGGAGCGCCGGCGGCACGGGTCTCGGTGGAGCGGCCCAGCCTCGACGACGTGTTCCTGTCTCTCACCGAACCAACGACACCAACGACACAACACGAGAAAGTGAGCATGCGATGATCGCCGCCTGCGCCCTCAGCGACACCCGTGTGATGATCACACGCTGCGTCCGCCGCTCGCTCCGCGACCCGGAGGCCTTCTTCACCGCGCTGATGCTGCCCGTCGTGCTGATGCTGCTGTTCGTGTACGTCTTCGGCGGCGCCATGAACACCGGCGGCGCGGGCGCCGGCGGTCATTACGCCGACTACGTGGTCCCCGGCCTGATCGTGCTGTGCGCGGGCTTCGGCGCGGGCACCACCGCGGTCGCCGTGGCCACCGACATGAGCAGCGGCATCGTCGACCGGTTCCGCTCCATGCCCATCCACAGCGCGTCGATCCTGGCGGGCCACATCGTCGCGAGCCTGGCGCGCAACCTGCTCGCGACCGCCCTGGTGATCGCCGTCGGCCTCGGCGTGGGCTGGCGGCCCAGCGCCGCGCCAGCCGAGTGGGCCGCGGCGGTCGCGCTGATCGCGGCGTTCATCCTCGCCATGTCCTGGCTGGCCGCCGGGTTCGGCCTGCTGGCCGGCAGCGCCGAGGCGGCGAACGCCGCCACGTTCGTGTTCATGTTCATCCCCTACCTCAGCACCGCGTTCGTTCCCGCCCGCACCATGCCCGCGGTGCTGCGCCCGGTCGCCGCGAACCAGCCCTTCACGCCGGTGATCGAGACTATGCGCGGCCTGTGGATGGGGCACACCTCGACGGGAGCGGCCGTCGGCCATGAAGCCTTGATGGCGGCCGCCTACTGCGCCGGCATCCTCGTCGCCGCCTTCGCGGGAGCCTCCTGGCTGTTCCGCCACCGCACCGCCGCCTAACCGCACTTCGAGTCTGAGCAGAAGCTGTCTAAAAGCAACAAGTTAGGGTAGGAAAGGCTCCGAATCGGGGGATGGCAGCAACGGGAGGCAGTGCCACGGGCGCCACGGGCGGCAGCGCGCAGGCAATTTCGCTGATCGGATCACGCTTCACGCCGGCCGCGAGAGCGCACCGGTCGTGGCTGGATGACCGCCACGAGACGGTGGCTTACTGGATCTTCGCGGCGTACGCGGTCGCGGTCATACTGCTGGCCAGGGGCCAGGACGCGATCTGGGCAGCATGGGCCGTGCCCGCCTACGGCGTCGCCGCGATCATGCTGCCGCGGTCGCGGTCCTGGGGCATCGCGCCGCTCACGGCCGCGTTCGTGGTCGCGGTGCCACTCCTGCTCATGCTGGTCCAGGGGCAGCTGACCGCCGGGATGGCGGTCATCGAGCGGTCCGCCTCGCTGCTGATCAGGGACGGCACCCCCTACCTGCCCTCGTGGCGGCTGTCGTCCTGGCTGGCCTACAACCCGTACCTGCCGGTGATGGCGCTGTTCGGCCTGCCGAGCGCCGTGGGCCTGCAGGGCGCGCCGGGCAATCCGCAGGTCTGGCTCGTCGTGGTGACCGTGGCCGCGCTCGGCGCGGCGCTGCGCACCCTGGTCCCGCATTCGGTGCTGCGCTGCGCGGACTGCCGCCAGGACCTGCTGCGGTCGACCGCGCTCGCCGTCGCCTGCCCGGTCATGGCTCTGAACCTGGCGGTGACGACGACCGATCCGCCCGTTGTCGCGCTGCTGCTCCTCGCGCTGGCTCTCGCTAATTATCCTGAACGTACCGTGGCGGCTGCGGCGGCCCTAGGACTGGCCTGCGCGATGAAGCCGACCGCCTGGCTGGCCATTCCCGTGCTCGCCGCGATGCTCCGCCGCCGGGACGGCACCAAGGCGGCGCTCGTGTTCACCGCCACGTCGATCGGCTTCTTCGTGGCGGCCACGCTGCCCGCCGTGATCGCCAACCCCGTCGCGATGGTGCAGAACACCGTGCTCTTCCCGCTGGGCCTGACCCACCATCTCACGCCCGCGCAGAGCCTGACGCCCGGCGATCTGCTGGCGCGCACCGGCCCGGCCGGCCACGCCGTCGCGGTCGGCCTGCTGCTGGTCGCCGGCCTGGCGGTGGCCGTCTCGCTCGCGCTCCGCCCGCCCCGCGACCTGCGCGCGGCCACCTGGCGGCTCGCGGTCGGCCTCGCCCTGATGTTCGCCCTCGGCCCCGCCGAACGCTTCGGCTACTTCATCTACCCCCTCGCCCTCGTCGGCTGGCTCGCCCTGACCAGGCAGCGAGGTAGGCAAACCCCCACCCAGGAGAGTGGGCTCTAGCCGGTGGCGCTGCCCGCGCCAGCGGGCCACGATGGGCACATGGCCAACATATGGACTGGATGGCTGCTCGTCGCCATCGCCGGATGCGTCGCCCTGACCTGGGCGGCGGCAAGGGCGCTCGGCCGGGGCCCGCGTGCCGTCGGCCTTGGCATGCCGCTGATCCCGGTGACCGGGCTGTACCTGTGGGCATTCGGGGTTACCAAGCCCTATGTCACCACGGTCGCCAACGCTTACCCGTCGCCGAGCGGGCAGGAAATCTCGACGGTCGTGGCGCTGAACCCCTCAGAAACCTTCTGGCGAGGCATCTTCGCCGTGGCGGCGGCCGCCGTGCTCACGGTGGCGGCCCCGCGGCTGGCGGGATACCTGGCCGCGGTGGCCCTCGTCAGCTTCGGCCTGTTCCAGGCGTGCATCGACGTGGCCTTCCGCCCGGATTCCAGTGTCCGGTGGTACGACTGGCTTCTCGTGTCAACGTCCTCCTCCACGGCCGTGTGGATCATGGCGTTCGCGAGCCTGACCGCCGGCTTCGTCCTGACCAGGCGCACAATCGTGGCCGACCTGCGGGCGCGCAAGGCGCTGACCGTCCGCGTGCGGCAGCTGACCGAGACGCGCGCCGAGGTAGTCGACGCGGCCGCCGCCGAACTGCGGCGGCTGGAACGTGACCTGCACGACGGCGCGCAGGCGCGCCTGGTCGCCCTCGGCATCAACCTGCGGGCCGTGGAAAAGCTGATCAAGACCAGCCCGGACGCCGCGGGGACCCTGGTCGCCGAGTGCCGCGAGGCCTCGTCGCAGGCCCTGGCGGACCTCCGCAACCTGGTCCGCGGCATTTACCCGCCGGTGCTGGCCGACCGCGGCCTCGGCGACGCCGTCCAGGCGCTCGCCCTGGACTGCCCGGTTCCCGTCGCGACCGAGATCGACCTGCCGGGCCTGGCCGCCCGCTCCCGTGGAGTCGGCCGTGTACTTCGCCGTCGCCGAGCTGCTCAGCAACGTCGCCAAGCACGCCGGCGCGAGCCGTGCGACGCTGCGGATGTATTACGCGGATGCCCTGCTCCGCGTCGAGGTCACCGACGACGGCAGCGGCGGCGCCGACCCGGGAAACGGCACCGGGCTGGCCGGCATCGAGCGGCGTCTCGGCGCGTTCGACGGCATCCTGGCAGTGAACAGCCCCGCGGGCGGGCCGACCATCGTCGTCATCGAGGTGCCATGCGCGTTGTCCTGGCAGAAGATCTCTACCTCCTGAGAACCGGGCTGGAGAGGCTGCTCAAGGCCCATGGCTTCGACGTCATCGAGTCGGTCGACAACGGCCCCGCGCTGATCCGCGCGCTGGTCCAGGAGAAGCCGGACGTGGCGGTGGTGGACGTCCGGCTGCCGCCGACGTTCACCGACGAGGGCCTCAAGGCGGCGATCGAGGCGCGCCGCCAGGTGCCCGGCCTGCCGGTCCTCGTGCTGTCCCAGTACGTCGAGCAGCTGTACGCCAGGGAGCTGCTGGCCGACCAGGCGGGCGCGGTGGGCTACCTGCTCAAGGACCGCGTGTTCAACGACGACCAGTTCACCGACGCGATCCGCGCCGTGGCCAAGGGCGGCACGGTGATGGACCCCGAGGTGGTCGGCAAGCTCATGGGCAGGCGCTCGCGGGACGCGCCGATCACGCGGCTGACGCAGCGCGAGCGCGAGGTGCTCGCGCTGATGGCCGAGGGCCGGTCCAACAGCGCCATCGCGCAGCGCCTGTCCGTCTCGGAAAAGGCGGTGGGCAAGCACAGCACGAGCATCTTCGCCAAGCTGGACCTGGCCCCGTCGGAAGACGACAACCGGCGTGTCCTCGCGGTTCTCGCCTACCTGAACGCGTAACGCCCGCCATGATGGTGGCTCGTGATCACGGGTTACGAGATCGAGCGCGAGCTCGCCGCCGCGGGTCTTGACCGCGTCGCCGGGGTCGACGAGGTGGGGCGCGGCGCGTGGGCCGGGCCGGTCGTGGTCTGCGCCGTCGTCGCCGGCCCCGGGTTTCCTGACCCGCCGGAGGGCCTCACCGACTCCAAGCGCCTGACGGCCAGACGGCGCGCCCAGCTCGCGGAAGAGCTGCCCGGCTGGGTGGCCGCCTACGCGATCGGCCAGGCCAGCCACGAGGAGATCGACGCGATCGGCATGACGGCGGCACTGCGCCGGGCGGCCCGCGGCGCGCTCGAGGGACTCCCGCGGCGCCCGGACGCGGTCCTGCTGGACGGCTCGCACGACTACATCGGCCGTCCCTGGCCGGTGCGGTGCGCGGTCAAGGCCGACCTGCGGTCGGCGTCGGCGGCGGCGGCGTCCGTCATCGCCAAGGTCTACCGGGACCGGCTGATGGCCGAGCTCGGCCAGGCACACGCCGATTTCGCCTTCGCCGAGAACGCCGGATACCCGTCACCCGCCCACCAGCGGGCCCTCGCCGAGCTGGGCCCGACCCCGTACCACCGGCTGTCCTGGTCCTACCTCGACGACCTGCCGCGGTGGCGGCACCTGAAGAAGCGCCGCCCGGACATCGAAGGCCAGCTCTCGCTCCTGTGAGCGATCACGCCGTGATCGTGCCGCCGGTGCTGACCAGCAGGGTCCGCGCCGTCCGGCCGGTGACGAGGCGCAGCCGGTACCAGCCGGCGCCGCGGGATGCCGCCGACGCGGTGATGGACGTCCCCGGCGCGGCGGGCACGATCACCGTGAGGATCGACGCGCTGGTCCCGTACCTGGTCATGGTGACCACCGGCGCGGGTGTCCGCTGGTTCTGCGCGGTGGACACCCAGCCCTGGTACGGGCTTGCCTGCCCGCGTACCACCCGCGTGGATCCGGCGGGGATGACCTGCCCGGGCAGCGCGACCTGCCGGATCTCCAGCTCGGCGCCTGGCGCGGTGGCGACCGCGTACGCGGCGCGCACGGTCGTCACCCGCAGGCTCGGGCCGAGGTGCCACAGCTGCTGGTACGTGCCGGCGCCCGCGGCCCGGTCGAAGACCACGATGAAGTCCGGGTCCTGGCTGACGTAGACGCTGCGATCCCGGACATACCCGCCGAACGCGTCGTCGGTGAACTCATAGAACTGCGCCGCCGCCCCGATGTCCTGGCTGACCAGCGAGGTCGCCGCCGACGCGTCGAACGGCACGCCCGGCATGACCAGCGTGCTCGCCGCCTCGGGGGAGAGCAGGTAGTTCCGGTACGGGCCGCCCGCGTAACCGTCGTGCCCGCTGTCCACGATCAGGTCGCGGCCGCGCGCGTAGTAGGTCAGCCCCATGTGGTCGGCGTGCCCGTGGATCTGGGTGCCCGGCCCGAAGCGGAGCGAGTAGAAGGACATATCCCCGAACGTCCGCGCGGTTCCCCACCCGGACCGGCCGAACACGTACCCGGCGTCGTAGACGCCGATCCGCTGCTGCGGCGGCGTCCCGCTCGCGCCCCGCGTCGCGGCGAACCGCAGCGGCGTCCCCGCCCGGTCCCGCGGCCCGACCGCGTATGTGTCGCCGATCTGGACGAGCTTGCCGTCGGGCTGCGTGGCCAGCGCGAGGAACGTCGCCACCTCCGCGATCCGGTCCTGGTCGGTCCGGGGCAGTCCCGGCTGATGGCAGGCCGCCAGGCCGGCCTCGCCGTTGTCCACAGGCCGAACGTGAAGTTCGCGTACCCGGTCGCCTGCTCGTTGGTCGCGCCCTGCGCGTCGACGGCGGGGCCGAACGCGTTCGGCTGGAAGGACTCGATCATCTGCTCCCGGGCGGTCCGCCGCCAGGCCAGCGGCTGGCCGCCCCACTCGCCGGCGGGGTAGGCGCACCCGGCGCGGAGCAGTTCGAGATCCTGGGACAGGCCGTGGTTGTAGGCACCCTGCCAGTGCGCGGCGTAGTAGCCGAGCAGCACCGGGATCTTGCCGTGGATCCAGGCCTGGCCGGGAAACGCCTCGGCCGAGCACATCAGCGTTTCCGGGTTCTGGCTGGCCAGCGGCACGCCGCGCAGCCAGCTGGTCAGCAGCTCCTTGGCGCGGTCCCGGTACGCGGCGGCGTGCCGGCCGCCCGCGAGGTAGGCCCTGACCAGCGCCTCGATCCAGGTGCCCGTCTGGAAGTCGAGCGCCCACGTCGGATCGTCGTAGGGGTTCATCGACCAGTCGACGTCGCCGTCCCGGTGCGGGTCGACCGTCACCGCCTTGAACGGGGCGATCCGCAGCCGCCCGGCCATGATCTGCGCGGCCGTTCCCGCGGGGAACGCCGGCAGCGCCCCGCAGGCCCGCGCGTCCGCGGCCGCCGGCTTGGGGACGGACGATCGTGGCGCCGCCGGGCTGGCCATCGCCCGGCTGGCCGTCGCCCGGCTGGCGCTGACCTGATCGGCCGCCGCTCGTCCGGCCGTCCCCGGCGCGGTCGCGCCCGTACAGGCGCTGGCGAGCAGCACGGCCGCGAGACCGGGCACCCCGAGCGCCAACCGGATTCCCCGCATTCCAACATTGTCTCAGCCCGGGCAGCCCGCATCGAGAGCCCCGCGCCGATCGCGCAGTCAGCTCACTCTTGGCAACACACCAGAACAACCTAAGTTCGCGGCGTGCCGGTCATGGCCTCCCGTGTCACGCCCGTATCTCCCGTTGCGCGAGGCCCGTCCCCGCGCATCCGCCGGGCTTTGATCGCAGCAGATAGTGGATCGAAAGGCACACCATGGTGTGCCTTTCGATCCACTATCTTGCGGAAGCGGCTCGTACCGGCCGCGGCCCGGGAGGCGGGCAGGCACAGCAGGCAGCCCGCGTCCCTTCCGTCACCGCGGCGGCATAGGCAACTGGCCGTCGGCAGGCCACCGCTCGGGCAGGCCGGAGCGCCGAAACTGGTAGAACGGCTGCCGATGTATCGGTTGCCGATATAGAATCGGCGGCATGGCGAAGGAAAACGCGAGCGAGGACGGCGGCAAGGTCCTCGCGGGGTTCGGCCGGTACGCGGGGTCGGCCACGCTCATCTTGTCCAGCCTCGCCGACGGGGCCAAGCACGGGTACGCCCTCACCAAGGACGTCGAGTCGTTCGCCGGGGTGCGCCTGTCGCCGGGCACCCTCTACGAGGCGCTCGCCCGCCTGGAGTCGCAGGGCCTGATCGAAGCGGTCGAGACCGACGACCGCCGCCGCCCGTACCGGCTCACGGCCGCCGGGGCGACGGCGCTCAAGGCGCATCTGGACGCGCAGCGCCGCGTCGCCGACGTCGGCCTGCGCCGCCTGGCCGGCAACTGGGGCACCGCGTGACACCCGCGCCGCAAGCCGCGGCCGAAGGCGCAGCCGCCGACGACGGGGCTCGCCGCGCCGGGCGCCTGCTCCGCTGGTACCCGCGGGCCTGGCGGGACCGCTACGGCGCCGAGTTCGCGGAGCTCCTGATCGCCGACATCGCCGAACGGCCGCGCTCGCGCGCCCGCACGCTGGACGTCGCCAGGGGCGGCCTCGTCGCGAGGCTCGCCGCGGCGGGCCTGACCGGCTCCCCGCCCCCCGGCGCCGCGATCGGCCCCGCCAGCGCGGCCGCGGCGGGCGCCCGGGCCAGCCTCGGCGCGTTCGGCTGCTGCGCCGCGGTCTTCCTCGTCGTCGGGGCGGCCCTGTGGTCACAGCTCACGATCGGCTGGCAATGGTCGCAGGCGCCCGGCACCCCGGCGGCGCTCGCCACGGTGGTGACGTCCGCCGCCATGTCCGCCCTCCTCGTCCTCGCCGCCCTCGCCGCGCTCCCGGTGATCGCCGCCGTCGCGGTCAAGGTCGCGCGCCGCGCGGCGGGCGGCCTGCGCGCTCCCGCCGCGGTGCTGATAACAGCAGCAGCCCTCCTGTTCGCCGGCGGCCGGCACTTCGGCAACGGCTGGCCGGGCACCGGCGGCCATCATGGCCTCGTGCCCGGCGGCCTCGCCGCCTTCGAATGGGCCACGTCGCTGTCGGTGTCCGCCTACTGGGCGCACCCCGGGGCGCTCGCCGCGTTCCCGCCCGCCGAGCTGGCCTGGATGGCGGTGAGCCCGCTGGCGCTGGCCGCCGCGGTGCTCGCCGCCGCCGCCCTGGTCCGCCGCGCCGAACTGCCGCCCCGCCTGCTCGCCTTCGAAACCCGCCTCGGCATGGCGGCATGCGCCGTCATGGCGGTCTTCCTCGCGGGCTGCGGCTGCTGGGTCGCGACCGGCGGGCAGCGCAGCCTCTTCCACGCCGGCGTCATCGATGTCGCCGGGTTCGCG
Source organism: uncultured Actinomycetota bacterium (assembly GCA_963771985.1). GTDB lineage: Bacteria > Actinomycetota > Actinomycetes > Streptosporangiales > Streptosporangiaceae > Trebonia. The sequence goes on from CAVYVO010000022.1 coordinate 480,953, forward strand.
GTCATGGCGCTGGCGCTCGGGCTCGCCGGCCAGGCGTCGCGCACCGCCAGGTCCCGTCTGGTCCCCGCGGGACGCTGACTTGCGATGACGCCCACTTCCACGTCACATTCAATTGTCCCGAACGTACGCCGGCGCCTCTTCATCCGCGCCGGTCTCGCCTCGGCGGCAGGCCTGGCCGCGGCGGGCGCCGCCAGCGTCGAGCTGGTCTCCCGCGGCGTGCTGCCGGGAAAGGGCGTGCTCAACGCCATCGACGGCGCGTGCTCGGTCACCGCGCCCGGTCTCGTGCCGTACGCCGCGCCCGGCCCGTCGCTGTCCGGCACGTTCTACTCGGCCGCCCGGGGCCGGGCGGTGGGGTACACGATCGCCTACCCGCCGGGACACCGCCCCGGCGACCGGCTGCCGCTCGTGGTCATGCTGCACGGCTACGGCGCCGATCACACGGACGCGCTGTCCGGCATGTCGCCCGCCCAGGCGCTCGCGCTCCGGGCCGGCGCCGCGCCCTTGGCGCCGATGGCCATGGTCACGGCCGACGGCGGGGACGGCTACTGGAACCCGCACCCCGGCGACGACCCGATGGCCATGCTGACGCAGGAGCTGATCCCGATGTGCGTGCGGCGGGGCCTCGGCCGCCCGCCGCACCGTATCGGGGTGATGGGCATCTCGATGGGCGGCTACGGCGCCCTGCTGCTCGCCGAGAAACACCCCGCGCTGGTCGCCGCCGTCGCCGCGATCAGCCCCGCGATCTGGACCAGCTACCCCCAGGCGCGGTCGGCGAACGCCGGCGCGTACGCGTCCGCCGCCGACTTCGCGGCGGACGACGCGGTCACGCACGCCGCCGCGCTCGCGCGCGTCCCGGTCCGGGTCGCTGCGGGCTACGCCGACCCGTTCTACCCGGGTGTCCGGGCGCTCGCCGCGGTACTGCCCGGCAACGCCGTCGTGGACTTCACGGGCGGCTGCCACGACGGCGCCTTCTTCACCGCCCAGGAGCCGCCGTCGCTGGCGTTCCTGGCCCGGCACCTGGCTCCGGATTGACCACGAGGACCTTGCCTTTGGCATGCCGGCGCAGTTCCGCGCTGGCGCTCTCGTCCATCAGCCCGGCGAGCCCGCGGTGCGAGGGGGCGCCCACGATGATCGTCGTGGCGCCCGCCTCGTTGGCGTACTCGGCGATCAGCTTCCCGGCGGTCCCGTGGTCGGCGGCGTGCAGCAGCACCTTGCCCTCGGCGGGTACGCCGCTGGCGGCGAGGACTCGCCGGGGGGGTTTGGGGGGGTCGTCCCCCCGGGCTAGCCGGGCTCGCCGCCGAGCCCGGGTGGGCACTGCTTAATTGAGCTGTACTCCTTGATGGTGGGGTTCGCGCTAGCTAGAGCGTCGAGCGCGGGGAGCGCCGCGGCCAGCGCGGCGCGATGGCCGGGGCTGAGCTCGGCGAGGATGGGGGTGAGCCGTTCGGCCCGCTTGGCGCGGCGGCGCGCGAGCGTCGCCTTGCCTTCGTCGGTGATGCTCACCCGGACGACCCGCCCGTCCGCGGGATCCGCCTCCCGGCGCACCAGCCCGTCGTCCTCGAGCCGGCTGATCAGCTGCGTCATCGCGGGCTGGGTGACACCCCCGAGGGTCGCGAGCAGCGTGAGCCGCCTGGGGCCGCTCCGCTCCAGGGTGGCCAGCGTCGCGACCGCGGTCATGGACAGCCCGCTCGGCTGGCTCAGCGCGCGGAGCAGCCCGACCACCCGCTCGAGCCCGCCCGCGAGCGCGCTCGCCAGCGCCGCGTCCGCCGTGGCCGTCATCCCGCTGCCCGTGATTTCCATAAGTTTTTTATATCACAAACTTATGGAAAATGCCTGCTACGGTAAGACCGGACATAGCTGTCCGGTCTTGACGGGAGAAGGAGCTGGATCATGACAGGACGGATGCGGGGCAAGGTCGCCCTGGTCACGGGCGCTGCCCGCGGTCAGGGCCGCAGCCACGCCGTGCGGCTGGCGCAGGAAGGCGCCGACATCATCGCCGTCGACATCTGCGGCCAGATCGAGACGACGCCGTACCCGATGGCCACGCGCGCGGACCTGGCCGAGACCGCCAAGCTGGTCGAGGAACTCGACAGGCGCGTGGTGGCCGAGGTGGCCGACGTGCGGGAGCGCGGCCAGCTCGCCGCCGCGGTGGAGTCCGGGGTCGCTCAGCTCGGTCACCTTGACGTCGTGGTGGCCAACGCCGGGATCTGTCCGATGGGCGCGGGCGCGCCGCCGGCCGCCTTCCTCAACGCGGTCTCGGTCAACCTGGTCGGCGTCATCAACACGGTCGAGGCGGCCTTCAGGCACCTAGGCCCCGGCGCGTCAATCGTCTGCGTCGGCTCCATGGCCGGGCTCATGCCGGGAGCGGGAGACCCCGGCAGCATGCCCGGCGCCGCCGGCTACGCGCACGCCAAGCGCGCGGTCGCCCGGTTCACGCACGACCTGGCCCTGGCGCTGGCCCCGCACTCCATCCGGGTCAACGCCGTCCACCCGGGCAACATCAACACGGACATGCTCCAGAACGACGCCATGTACAAGCTGTTCCGGCCCGACCTGGAACACCCCACCCGCGCCGACGCCGAGCCCGCGTTCGGCGCCATGCACAAGCTGCCCGTCACCACGCTCGACCCGGTGGACATCAGCGAGGCCGTGCTCTACCTCGCCTCGGACGCCGCGCGGTACGTCACCGGTCAGCAGCTGAAGGTCGACGCCGGCGCGCTGCTGCCCCTGACCGCGTCCGGGGCGCCGGGCTGAGCCGGCGTCTCGGTTGCGTCACAATTCGCCGTGCTGCCATCCCGAGCGGCTTTCCGGGCGTCACCTAGGAAGGCGGGAATTGCGTTTTATATCGGGAGGGGAATTAGTCATGTCCTACAACGTGACCTTTGAAACGGGCGAAATCGCGGCAAAGGCGGCCGCCATTAACCAGACCGCCGGCGAGATTGACAGCTTGCTCGCGACGCTTACCAGCCAGATGGCCGATCTCGCGGCCAGCTACACCGGTCCCGCGGCGGCCGCCTTCCAGGAGGTCTACGCGCGCTGGCAGACCACCCAGTTCCAGATCAAGGAAGAGCTCGGCGAGATCGGTATCGCGCTGGGCAACACCGGCCAGGCGCGCGAGGAGCAGGAAGAATCGCTGCGCGGCCAGTGGGCCTCGGCGCTGTAGCCAGGGCCGGCGATGGACCAGCCCGTACTGTACGTCCTGGCCGCACCGCTGCCCGGATCCGGGCAGCCCGCCTACCTTATGCATGAGGTGGGCGGGGTCGGCTGTGTGCTCGCCTACACCGACCTGGAGCATCTGGTCGAGTGCTGCGGCGAGCACCAGCCGTGGCTGGGGATCAAGGTGGACGCGCTCATGGCCGATCTGCGCGACCAGCGGCTGCCGGGACCGGCGGTGAATTTGCCGCTGGCCCCGGAGGTCCGCTGGAGCGCGGCGGGGCCGCCCCGGCGGCTGCCCGTGGCGAGCGCCGTCGGCGGGGAGCGGTCCCGGTGACCGCGGTAGGAGTGGACTTCGGCGCCCTGCGCGCCGGGGCGGCGCAGCTCGAGGTGGCCGGCGAGACGTTTGGCAGGAATGCCGGACAGGTCGCCGGCACCCCTGGTGCGGCGGCACCGGATCCGAGCGCCAGCGCGGCGCTCGAGCGTGTCCTCGAGGCCATCGCGAGCGCGCTGGGCAAGGCCGCGGATGAGCTCGGGCAGCTCTCGTCCGGCCTCGGCTCCACCGCCGCCAGCTACGAGCGCACCGAGCAAGCGCTCGCGGCCTGGCGGGTTCCCGGGGGGACGTACTGATGGCCTCGCTGGGAGTGCACGGTGACCCGGATGGCTGGCTGAACGCCGGGTACGCGATCAAGGCGGCGCTCGACCAGGCGGAATACGACCTCGGCACCGCGGACGCCAGCGGCGGCAGCGGCCTGCTGCCCGCCTGGTCCGGCCCGGTGTCGGAGGCCTACCAGGAGATCTGGGGCCGACGGCGCGAGCGCTACCAGGACATGATCGCGCACGCCAGGCGGGCGGTGTCAGCGCTCACCGACTTCGGGGGCCGCCTGGCGGACCTGCAATGGCGGGCTGCCAGCCTGGAGCGGCAGTGGCTTGGCCTTGGCCTGCACCTCACAGGCGACGGCCTGGCGTTCATGCTGCCGTGGGGGCACGAGAACCTGCCGCATGAGGCGCGGCTCTCACTGAGCGCCTGGCTGGACGAGTCCGAGCGCGACATCGCTGCGATGTGGGCCGACATCAAGGCCGCGGTCGACGACGTGGTGACCGTCATCGAGTCCGTCATCGCAGCGCTCGCCGACTTCGACATGCTCGAGCTCGCCGCGATCGGCTGGGTTGTGTCGAATACGTGGGACGATCTACGCAAGGACCCGTTCCCCCTGTTCAAGGACGCCCTCGACAAGTTCGACGGGTACACCATGGGCGCCGCGCTGGACGCCTGGTTCGTGGCGAAGGACCTGGAGCAGACTCTCTCCGAGGACGGCGACAGCGCCGCCCGGCTGGTCGTTGATGCCGCCAGGGCCGACGCCAAGGCGATGCACGATTCGGCCAACAGGCTTGATGGCTACACCAAGATCGGCGACAAAGCGTTGCTAGGGCTCGCGATTGTCACCACGACGGTAGAGACTGGCGTGTCCATCAGCAAGCACGGCATGGCCGACGGGATCGAGCGGAATCTCGGCAGTTGGGCCTCGCTGGCGACAAGCGGCGTGGTGGGCGCCGGGCTCGACGTAGCCGCAGGCGCGCTCATCGCCGCGGGCGCGCCCGAGATTCTCGTCGGTGTCGGGGCGGTGGCGGTCGGCGCCGTCATCTGCGCGGGAGTCGGCCACCTGGTCCAGTCCGAGGCGGACGCCCACCGAGAGGCCGTTGACCACGCGCTCACCGACATCGGCCACGGGGCCGCGGACGCCGCGAACTGGGAAGGGAAGCACGCCGAGGATCTCCTCCTCTGACCTGGTGGCCAGGTGCTTATGCCACGGTGGTGACGGAAGGGACGCAGGTTCGCTGCCGTTCCCGCCCGCATCGCAGGCCGCGGGCCGACACGAGCCGCTTCCGCAAGATAGTGGATCGACGGGCACCCTATGGTGTGCCTTAGGATCCACTATCTTGTCCGTGCGGCATTCGATGCCCGTTTTGTCATGAATTGCCCGGCGCGGTGAGTCCGCGGTGCGAGCGCTGGCGGGCGTTGACCGCCATCATCGGTCCTGAGTCACATCTGGGACCTGGACGAGGGCCGGCTGGCCCGCCTGGATGAGGTAGCCGCGGCCGGCGGGCCTGCTGAAGACCGCGCTGCGCGGCAGCCGTGCCCCGAACAGCGTCGGCTGCTGTGTGTCCTCCGGGGTGAGCAGCAGCCCGCACTTGTAGGAGCGGACCGCGCTTGTGCTGTTGCGGGTGCCGCGGCCCAGGTCGGCGGCGGCACCCGCGACCACGAGCGCCCAGCCCCGCTCGCGGCCCTTGGTCGGCACCCCGCCGAGCAGTTCGTCGGCAGGCTGGCCGGACAGCGCGTCGATGTCATCGGCCAGCACGACGAGCGGGCCGATAGCCCCCTTGAGCAGCTCGAGCAGCTTGCCCGGGTCCGGCTTCTCGTCGGTGCACAGGGCGAGCACGCCGTCCATGCCGTCCAGACCGCGCAGCGGCGACGGGTGCGGCGCGAGGCCGATCACCGCGGTTCCCGCCGCGAGCAGCGACTCGGCGAGCACGACCAGCGCCGTGGACTTGCCGGACTGGGGCGGCCCGGCGATCGCGAACCCGGGGAACCGGTCCAGGTCGGGACCGAGCCAGCCGAGTTCGTCCCCGCCGACGGCGAGCGCGGGCCGCAGCGGCGCGCGCCCGGCCCGGCCGGGCAGCGTGCGGGCCTGAGCGAGCGTGATCCGGGCTGGCAGCGTGTCCACCCGCAGCGGCGCGGGCGCCGGTGCGGGATAGGCGAACCGCGCCGCCCCGATCAGCTCGTTCATGGCCGTGGTCTGCGCCGTGCCGCTGGGGTCCGCGCCGGTGAAAGCTATCTGCACCTCGGTAGCCCCGGGCAGCAGCAGACCGCGGCCCGCGGCGGGCCGGTCGGGCATCGCGCCCCTGGGCACGCCCGCGCTGTAGAGATCGTTGGTGCCCGACAGCCGCAAGACGATCCGTTCGGGACAGTTGCTTGCCAGCTTGTTCAGCGCGGCGAGGCCGCCGGTGGCGATAACGCGAACCCCGGCGCTCGTGCCCTGGGTGAGCAGCCGGTTCAGCGTGGCGGTGAGCCGCTGGTTGTCGAGTTGCCCCAGCTCCTCGGCGAAGGATTCCCAGCGGTCGAGCAGCAGCACCAGGTAAGGCAGCCGGCTGGCCGGGGGCACCCGGCGGCGCTGCTCGGTGACCGAGGAGAAGCCGTCGGCCGACAGCATCTCCCGGCGGCGGGCGGCTTCCGCGTCGAGCCGGTCGAGCAGCCGCGCGGCGCGCTCGGCCTCGGTACCCCGCACGACCGCGCCGCAGTGCGGCAGCCCGGCCAGCGGCGCGAGCGCACCCGCGTCGCAGTCGAGCACGTACAAGTGCACGTCGGCGGGGGAGTAGCCGATCGCGATCCGGGCCGCGATCGTGCGAAGCGCCGTGGTCCGCCCGGACTGGGCCGCGCCGCCGATCAGCAGGTTCGAGCCGCGTTCAAGGTCGAATACGAGCGGCTCCTGCCGCTGCTGGCCGGGCAGGTCCGCCATGCCGTACCCGATCGGGGCCAGTTGCCCGCCGTCACGAGGACCGACGGCGGGCAGCGCGGCGAGCGGGACCAGCGGCGGGAGGGGGTCAAGCCAGGCGCGCCGCGGCGGGGCCTGGCGGCCGGTGGCGATGACGGCCTCGACCAGCTCAGACAGATCGGTCACGCCGGAGTAGCCGGCGGGGTGCTCGGGCTCGCCCGGCGTCGTCGTGTCCGCCGCGGCCAGACCTAGGGTCTCGAACGGGCGGGCGGTGGCGCGGAGCGCGGTCGCGCGCGCTGTGCCGCCGGCGGGCGCGCCTACCCAGGCTCCCTGGAACTCGGTCACCGCGCTGCGTTCGAAGCGCGCGTAGCCCCGGCCGCGAAGCGCCTTGCCGATCGAGGCGGCGTCGGGTATGTCGATGACCGCGCTGGAGTCGGCCGGGTCTTCGACCCGCAGGCAGATGCGCAGCGTGGTGTTGCTCCTGATGTCGGCGTTGACCGCCCCGGCCGGGCGCTGCGTGGCCAGCACCAGGTGGACGCCGAGCGAGCGGCCCCGCCGGGTGACGTCGGTCATCTGCTTGAGGACATCGGGCAGTTCCTCCGCCAGCACCGCGAACTCGTCGGCGACAACGACCAGCCGGGGCAGCGGCCCCAAGGGCTCCCCGGCCGCGCGGTAGGTCTCGATGTCCCGGCACTGCGCGTCGAGGAGCAGCCGCTCCCGGTACCTGGTCTCGGCGCGCAGCGCGGCCAGCACCCGGTTGCCCAGGTGCTCGTCGAGGTCGGACAGGAACCCGGTGACGTGCGGGAGCCCCAGGCAGCCCTGGAACGCGGCGCCGCCCTTGTAATCGATGAGGACGAACGTCATCGCCTCGGGGGTGTTGCCGAGCGCGAGCGAGGCGACAAACGTCTGCAGGAACTCGCTTTTGCCCGAGCCGGGTGAGCCGCCGACTAGCATGTGCGGTCCCTGGCGGGCGATGTCCAGGATGAACGGCGATCCGTCGGCGAGCCGCCCGAGCGGCACCGCGGTGGTCCGCCCCCCGCCCTGCCGCCACAGGTTCTCCACGGCCGCCGCGCTCGCCCGGTCAAACCCCCACAGATCATTCAGCCGAACGGTCGCGTTGGTTCCCCCCTCCCGCGCACTGGGCCGGTCCCGGAGCGGGGCCAGCGCGCGGGCCACCTCCTCGGCCCACCGCGCGGACACCACATCGAGGTTGACCGCCGGCACCGCGGTGCCGCCGTCGCGCTCGAGGTAGCGGCCGGTCCCGCTGGCCGGGTCGGTGTCCAGCCGGGCCCCGCACATGCCGGGCAGGTCCCGCGCGTCGTCGTCGCGGCAGATGACGAACACCCCAGCGGCCGGGCCTTCGAACAGCACCTGGTCGATGCCGTGGATGTCCCGTACTCCCGCGGAGCCGTCGATGATGACCACCACCTGCGGCAGCTGGTTCCGGCGGCTTCCGCCGCCATAGCCCCTGCCGCCATAGCCGGCACTGCCGTAGCCCCCGGCGCGCGGTCCGGCGCTCGCGTTCCTGCTGTCGATGAGCTCGCGGAGCTCGGCCACCCGCTTCGCCCGGGTCGCCGGGTCGGTGCCGACGCTGAGCCAGCCGCCGGGGTCGCCGGGCGGGCGCAGGTGCGGCAGCCAGCGGGCCCACCGCCAGAGCCGCGGCGTCTCGGTGAGCATGACCAGGCGCAGGTCGCCGGGGGCGTGCGCGACAGCGAGCTGCGCGACCAGCCAGGCGAGCGTGGCGCGGCTGGCGCGCGGCGGCCCGGCGATGCCGAGCACGCCGAGGGCCGCGAGGTCGGCGGCGACGGGCACATCACGGAGCACCGGCGGCGCCGGCCGTCCGGCGCCCCGGGCGGGCCGTCCGGCTCATGGCCGCCGCGCACGGTGACCGTGCTGGCGGGCAGGTCACCGGTGCCGAGGCGGAGCCGCAGGAAGTCCCCGTCGTCGGGGGTGCGCTCCCACAGCCGCGCATCCGGCCCGGTCGCTGTCCGCGCGAGCGCCGCCGGGTCGGGCAGCGCCGCCCGGCGGGCCTGCTCCTCGGCCTCGGTCAGGCCGGCGAGCCTGGTCCGCGCCGCGGCCGCGGCCGCCGCGAGCTGGCGCTTGCCGGCCCGTGCGTGCCCGGCCGCGGTCCGCCTGTTCACCATCTGCGGGATCAGCGAGGCGACGGTGCCGCCGAGGCCGACAAGCAGGAACAGCCACTCGTGGGTAACCGCGCCGAGGACGACGCCCGTCACCACCGACACCGCGGGGCCGAGAGCCATCGTCAGCCACTGGGACCCGGCCTTCTCCCGGCGCCCTCCCGGGCCGAGGTCGATGACCGTCGGCTGGGGCAGCGCGGGGGCGGTACGCATCTGCCTGTTGACGAGCAGGCAGAACGGATCCCCGGGGTCGGGGCGCAGCGAGACAGGCGAGCCGGCTCCGGCGGCGCTGGCGAGCACGTCGCGGCCCGCCTCGGGCGACGGGGCGCCCAGTCCCAGCCGGGCGCCGGCCCGGATGCCGCTCGACGTCAGCAGCATGTCCTCGGGCAGCCGGATGTCGCCCAGCCACAGCCGGGCCCGGCCGGCCTCGCCCCAGCCGCTGGAATCCCAGCCGCCCGAAGCCCGGTCGCCGGCCGTGGGCATCGCGCGCAGCGCGGCGCTCAGGTCGGCGACCCGGTGTCCCGGCCCCGCCGAAATGACGCAGTCCATTTCGGCGGGGTTCCCCGGGTCGCGCAGGTCGGTGACGGTGATCTGGAATTCCACGAATTGCCCCCCCTGCGCGGAAAATCGCCGTAGCAATAAGGTCGCGATAGGTAGCGGCGACGTAAATCTCGCGGCTTTCGCCAATGCCCGCATTCCCCCAGCTTCGGTAATGCTACATTCCCCCGGTCGGCAGCGTCAGCCGCATCAGCGTGCCGCCGCCGGGGGCCTGCTCGGCCACGACGGCGCCGCCGTGGCCGCGCGCGACGTCCTGGACGACGGCGAGCCCGAGCCCGGAGCCCGGCACCGCGCGGGCCGACAGCGACCGGTAGAAGCGGTCGAAGACGTGCGCCTGGTCGGCGGGATCGATGCCGGGGCCGTGGTCGCGCACGGTGAGCTCGCCGCCGGCCAGCCGCACCTCCACCAGGCCGCCTTGCGGCCCGAACTTCGCGGCGTTGTCCAGCAGGTTCCTGACCGCCGCCCGCAGCCGGTCGGCGCTGCCCTCGACGACGCTGCCGTCCAGTTCGGCGCTGAACGTCGTCTTCGGCCAGTCCCGGCGCGCCGCCTCCAGGGCGGCGGCGGTCACCTCGCCGAGCCGGACCGCCTGCCGGGCGGCCGCGGGCGACTCGCCCCGGGCCAGCTCGGTGACGCTGGCCACGAGCTGGCTGAGCTCCGCGACCTGGTCCACGACCCGGGCCAGCACCTCCTGGCGCTCCGCGGCGGGCATGGTTGGGTTGTCAGCCAGCAGGTCGACGTTGACGCGCAGGCTGGCGAGCGGGGTGCGCAGCTCATGGCTGGCGTCGCTGACCAGCCGCCGCTGCGCGGTCAGCGAGCGCTGCAGCGCGCTCAGCATGCTGTTGAACGACGTGGCGAGCCGGCCGAGCTCGTCCCTGCGGTCCACCTCAACCCGCCTGCCGGGGTCTCCGGTCGCGGTCACCTGCTCGGCGACGCTGGCCAGCCGGGTCACCGGGGCGAGCCCCGCCCTGGCCACCGCCCAGCCCACCACGGTCGCGCCCATGATCCCGATGACGCTGAGCACGGTCAGCGTGGCGCCGACGCTGGCCACCTCCAGGTCGGTGGTGCTCAGCGTCTGCGCCACCTGGAGGGCGAGGCCGGGCGCGAGCTGGATGGTGTATACGGCGGCCCGCACTCCGTCGATCCGCGTGTCGGTGTAGAACGCGGGCTGTCGTCCGGTCGCCACGCCGATGGCGGCGGCGCCCGGGGCGAGCAGGCCGACGTCGCCGGCCGGCGCCCAGGTCGCGCCCGACGCCGTGATCACCTGCGTGTACGGCGTGGAGAACCCGAACCGGTTCGAGTGCGGCGGGACCCAGCCGTAGGGGATGTGCCCGTGGTACTGGCGGGCCTCGCGCGCCACGCTCGCCGCCCGCCCGGCGAGCTGCTGGCGTATCTGGTTCTCCAGGTCGGTGCGGATCGCGAAGAAGGCCACCGCGCTGATGGCCAGCGCGGTCGCCGCCACCGCGCCGGCGGCGACGAGGGTGAAGCGGGTCAGCAGCCGCATCCGCCAGGGGGGGAATGGGGGGACGGGTAGTCCTCCCATGCGGGGGGTCACCGGGGGGTCGCCCCCCGGGGGAAGCAGAGTCGGCTCGCAGCACGTACCCGACGCCCCGGACGTTGTGCACCAGCCGCCGGCGCCCGTTCTCCTCGAGCTTGCGGCGCAGGAAACCGACGAAGACCTGCAGCGCGTTGGAGGCGGGCGCCTCCCCGTATCCCCACACCCGGTCCAGGATCACGTCGTAGCTGAGCACCTGCTCGGCGTTGCGCAGCAGCAGTTCGAGGAGCGCGAACTCGATCCTGGTGAGGGTGACCGGCGCGCCGGCACGAGTCACCGTGCGAGCGGTGAGGTCGACCGTCAGGTCGGCGTAGCCGAGCACCTCACGGGGCGGCTGGGTGCGCCGCAGCAGCGCGTTGACGCGGGCCAGCAGCTCGCGCAGCGCGAACGGCTTGACGAGGTAGTCGTCGGCCCCGGCCTCGAGGCCGGTCACCCGGTCGTCCACCGCGTCCCGCGCGGTGAGCACGAGGACCGGGGTGGCGTTGCCGCGTTCGCGCAGCGCCCGGCAGGTGTCGAACCCGTCGAGCATGGGCATGAGCACGTCGAGGATGATCAGGTCCACGGGGGAGCGGGACACCGACGTGAGCGCGTCCGCGCCGTTCGCAGCCGTCGCCACCGCGTAGCCCGCGTAACCCAGGGCGCGCCGCAGCGAGTCGCGGACGTCCGGGTCGTCGTCCACGACCAGCAGCCTCGATTGCATAGACGCCAGTGAACCAGGGCAGCTTAAGAAGTTCCTTAGAGTTGCCTGGATGAGTTTACATTTTCATTGTTCTTTAACAATCGCTGGCCAGGCTCCTCCGCATGCCTCCCCTCTTCCTGGTACGGCACGGTGAGAGCAGCTGGAACACCCTCGGCCTCGCCCAGGGCCGGGGCGACCAGGCGCGGCTGACCCGCCGGGGCCGCCGCCAGGCGGCCCCGGCGGCCGGGCAGTTCCGCGGGTGCCCGGTCCGCGCGCTGTACTCGAGCGACCTGCGCCGGGCCCTGCAGACGGCCGCCGCCTTCAGCGACGTGCTCGGCCTGCCGGTGCGCGCCGATGCCCGGTTGCGCGAGCGGAGCCTCGGCGTCCTCGAGGGCGCTCCGTCCACGGCGATCAGCCCGGCTGTCACCGGCCTGGGCGACGGCAGAGTCGCCGACCCGGACGCACGGCCGGCGGGCGGGGAATCCGTGCGCGACCTGTACAGGCGCGCGGCCGCGTTCTGTAACGATCTCGACGACGCGATCGCTGATGCCGTGGTGGTAGTAGCGCACGGCGGCACGCTGCGGGTGCTCCACGCCTACCTGAACGGCGTCCCGGTCGAGGAGATGCGCTGGGAGCCCCTGGAGAACGCCAGGATCCTGCGAATTCCCGATTTTCGCCACGCGATGACGAGGAGTAACTAAATGAACCTGACCACGCTGACCCTGCCGAAGCGGGCGGTGAAGCCCCGCGCGGCCGGCCGCACCATGGTGATCGACGGCGGCGTCCCCCTTGGCCTGTTCACCGACTTGATCTCGCTGGGCGCTGAGTACATCGACTTCGTCAAGTTCGGCTGGGGCACGTCGGTCGTCACCGGCTGCCTGCGCGAGAAGATCGGCGTGCTGGCGGCCAACGACATCGACTTCTACTTCGGCGGCACGCTGTTCGAGAAGTTCGTGCTGCAGGGCCGGTTCGAGGACTACCGCCGGTACTGCGAGGAGCATGGAGCCCGCCACGTGGAGGTATCCAACGGCACCATCGACATGTCGAACGCCGAGAAGGCCGGCTACATCCGCAAGCTGGCGGCCGACTTCGACGTCGTGTCCGAAGTCGGCTACAAGGACCCCACTCGCTCGGAACTCCTCCCGCCGAGCGAGTGGATCGCGTGCATCAAGGAGGACCTCGACGCGGGCGCCTCGCTGGTGACGCTCGAGGCCAGGGAGAGCGGCAAGTCCGGGATCTGCCGGCCGGACGGCGCGCTGCGGTACGGGCTGGTCGAGGACGTGCTCATGGCCGGCATCCCCCGCGGCAGCCTGCTCTTCGAAGCGCCGACCACCGCGCTGCAGACCCACCTGATCACCCGGATCGGGCCGGACGTGAACCTCGGCAACGTCCCGGCGCAGGGGGTCATCGGCCTGGAGACGCTCCGCCTCGGCCTCCGCGCGGACACGCTCACCGCGTTCGAGTAAGGGAACTTGATGCGAACCACCTTCGACGTCTTCCACCTGGCCATCCCCGTCCACGACCTGGACGAGGCGCAGGAGTTCTACGTCACGAAGCTCGGCTGCAAGCTCGCCCGGCGCTATGCCGACCGAATCACCGTCGACTTCTTCGGCGATCAGCTAGTGTGCCATCTGACCCCGGGGGAGCCTGCCCGGCCGGAGAGCCTGTACCCGCGGCATTTCGGCGTTACGTTCCGCGAGGCGGCCGACTTCGAGGCGCTGCACGCCTGCGCGGTCACCAGGAAGATCCCCTTCTACCACGAGGCGGACACGAGGTTCGGCGGCCTGGTCGAAGAGCACCGCACGTTCGTGCTCGCGGACCCCTCCGGCAACCTCCTGGAGTTCAAGCACTACAACGACCCCCGGATGATGTACTGAGGCGAAGGACACCCGCGTTGATAAGGAACTGGATCGAGCGGGCGGCGGCCCGCGCCGGCGGTGCCGCCTACCTCGCGGACGCGCGCGGCACCGGGCAGCTGACCTACGCCGGCCTGCGGGACGCGGTCCTCGACTGGGAGCGGCGGCTCGACGACGCCGGCCTTCCCCCGGCGCCCGGGTCGCGCTCCGGCTGCCGGACCCGCTCGAGTACGCGACCGCGCTGGTGGCGATCATCGGGGCCGGGCGGGTCGCGGTCCCGCTCGACCCCGCGGCGCCGCCCGCCGACGTCGCCCGCGTGCTGGCGGTCGCGCGTCCCGCCGCCACAGTCGCCGACGGCCCGTTCGGGATAACTGCTCTTGATCGCCGCCTGCCGGAGGCGCCGGGCGGCGGGATCTTCCTGTGCACCAGCGGGACGACCGGCACGCCTAAGGGTATCCTGCTCCGCGACGGGCAACTCGCGCACGTGGCCGCCAGCGTGGTCGGCCATCACCGGCTCACCGCGGCCGACCGGGGGTACTGCTCGCTGCCGCTGTTCCACGTCAACGCCGAGGTGGTCGGCCTGCTCGCCACCCTCAGCGCGGGGGCGTACCTGGCGGTCGACCGGAAGTTCAGCCGCCGCGGCTTCTGGGAGATGATCGAAGAACGGCGCGTCACCTGGATCAACGCGGTGCCGGCGATCATCTCTATCCTCGCGATGGACCCGCCGCGGACCCGGCCGGCCGACGTCCGCTTCGTGCGGTCGGCCTCCGCGCCGCTGCCCCTGGCGGCGCTGCGGCGCTTCGAGGAGACGCTCGGCATCCCGGTCGTCGAGACCTACGGGATGACGGAGGCGGCCAGCATGATCACCGCGAACCCGCTGGACGGGCCCCGCAAGCCGGGGTCGGCGGGCCCGGCCGTGCGCCGAGGTCCAGGTCCTGCTGCCCGGCGGGGTCGTCGCCGCGGGCGACGTGGGCCGGGTGCGGATCCGCGGCAAGGGCGTGATCACCGATTACGCCTCGGGCGGGCGGCCGGGCGCGATCGACGCCGACGGCTGGCTGGACACCGGCGACCTCGGCTACCTGGACGAGGACGGCTACCTGTTCCTGGTGGGGCGGTCCGACGACGTCATCAACCGCGGCGGCGAGAAGATCTACCCCAGGGAGATCGAGGAGGTCCTGCTCGCCCAGCCCGGCGTCAGGTCCGCCGCCGTGGTCGGCGCCGCCGACGACGTGCTCGGCGAGCGGCCGGTCGCCTATGTCGTGCCGGATGCCGGGTGGCTCGCGGCGGAAGTCGAGGCCGGGCTGCGCGAGGCATGCGCGGCGCGACTGCCGCGGCAGAAGCAGCCGAGCGCGTTCTGCCTGGTCGAGGAGCTGCCGCTCGGGCCGACCGGGAAGATCTCCCGCCGCCTCCTGAAGGACCTGGTGACGGCGCAGTCGTGAGCACCACCCTCTCCGATTCCGGCCCGCTGCCCGCGGCCGCGGACACCGATTCCGGCCCGCTCCCCGCGGCCGCGGACACCGTCGCCGGCCCGGTGGCGCCGGCCGCGGCGGTGGCGGTTGCCGCGGCGGTGGCGGTTGCCGCGCCGCCCGCCCCCGCCCCCGCCCGCCGCGGGCACGTCGTGGCCTTCGACCTGATCCGCCTGATCATCATGGTGTTCGTGGTAGGCGTGCACACGCTGGCCTTCGGCGGCGGGCAGGTCACGGTGGTCCTCGGCGCGTTCACCACCGTCTTCCACACGAGCCGCGAACTGTTCTTCCTGCTCACGGCCCTGGTGCTGACCTACAACTACGGGCATAAGGGACAGGTGCGCTGGCTGCGGTTCTGGCGGCGGCGATACTGGCTAGTCGTGCCGGCCTACGTGGCGTGGACCCTGATCTACTACGCCGCCGACGGCCCCGGGCGGGGGCCGTTCCCCGGCGCGCTGTGGCACGACCTGCTGCACGCGGGCGCCCGCTATCACCTGTACTTCCTGCTGGTCACCATGCAGGTGTACGCGCTGTTCCCGGTGCTGCGCTGGGTGCTGCGGAAGACGGCGGGCCACCATGTCGCGCTGTTCGCCGCCGCGTGCGCCTACCAGCTCGCGCTGACGGCCGCGCTCCAGCACTACCCGGTGCGCAGCGGGCCGGTCGTCGGCTGGCTCAACGCCGCGGGCTCGGGGATCTGGCTGGAGAGCTACGTGCTGTACGTGGTCGGCGGGGCGCTGGCCGGGTGGCACTTCGACCGGATCTGCGAGTTCACCAGGCGGTATGCCCGCGCGTCTGCCGTGGCGCTGGTAGCCGGCTTCGGCGTCGCGGCCGGGATCGGCATGTACCTGGCGGAGATCTATCTCGGCGGCGCCACACCCGCGGCGGCGAGCGCGGTGTTCCAGCCGGTCGTCGTGGTGGAGGCGCTGGCCTTCGGCTGGGCGCTGCTGGCGGCCGGGCTGATGTGGAGCGACGCGGGAGCGCCGCACCGGAAGTTCTTCGCGGCCGGTTCGGCCAGCTCGTTCGGCATGTACCTGGCGCATCCGCTGGTGCTGCAGGGGCTGCTCGCGGTCGCGTCCGCGTCCGGCGTCCTCGCCGCGGTCCGCGGCGCGCCGTCGGCGCTCGAGGTGCTGGCCCTGCTCGCCGCCGCCGTCCCCATCGTGTACGGGCTGTCTTGGATGATCGCCTCCGCGGCACGCCGGACTCGGCTTAGCCTGGTGCTGACCGGGCGCGAATACGCGCGCGGCCGGCGACACGCGAGCGGGGCGGGGTGATGAAGCGGATACTGATACTGGCGACCGCGTTCGTCGTCACCCTGGGCGTGGCGATGTTCGCCGGCACGAACATCCTCAGCGCCCTCGAGCGGCAGTCGTACACGGCGACGTACTCGATGCGGGTCGGCGCCATGACGCGGAGCTTCGAGCAGATCGCCCCGGTCGCCGCGATGCCCAAGTCGGCGCCGGTCATCGTCGTGCTGTCCGGGGTCGCCGAGCCCACGGGCGGCGAGGTGACGCGCGACCGGCTGGTGCCCTACGTCAACGCCGGCCTGGCCGAGCTGGTCTACCCGGTGGCGTACAAGGAGTCGTGGAACGCCGGCGGCTGCTGCGGTGACGCGGCGTCCGCGGACGTCGATGACGTCGCGTTCCTCAAGGCGCTCGTCGCGCGGGTGGACCCGGGGCACGCGCATCCGGTCTACGTGGTCGGGTACAGCAACGGCGGGCGGCTCGCCTACCGGATCGCCTGCAGCGACCCCGGGCTGTTCGACGCGACGGCGGTGGTGAAGGCGATGCCGCTCGAAGGCTGTGTGGTCACCCGCCCGCAGACGATCCTGCAGATCGCCTCCCTGGACGACACCTTCGTCCCGTACCAGCCGGGGGATAATGGCAGGGAATCGCCGCCGGCCACGGTGGAGGTGGCCCGGCTGCGGGCGACCGACGGATGCACGGCGAGCTCCGCCGGCGCGGCGCACGGCGCCATGACCATGACCGCGTGGTCCGACTGCTCGAGCGGCGCACGGGTCGGGTTCGCCGTCTGGGACACGGGCGGCCACAACTTCCCGCCGCCCAGGGGAAACACCCCCGGCGCCAACCAGATCATCTGGTCCTTCTTCACCAAGACCGCCCTGGCACCAGTCCCGCGCTGACCGCGCGCCCCCGCGCTGACCCGCACGGGCGCCGCATCCCACCGGCCCGCGTGGGGAAATCTCCTTAGCAGAGCTAATGTTATAGTTAGCAACGGACAACTACCTAGGAGCTGGTGCAGCCGAACGTGACAGTCATCCAGGAGAACCGTCCCAGCCGTACTCGCCGTGCCGCCGCGTCCCTCCGGCACTACAACTACCGGCTGTTCTTCATGGGGCAGCTGGTGTCGGTGGCCGGCACGTGGATGCAGACGATCGCCCAGTCATTCCTGGTGCTCGACCTCACGCACAGCGGCACGCAGCTCGGGCTCACCACCGCCGCGAGGTTCATGCCCGTCTTCCTGTTCGGGCCGGCGGGCGGGCTGTTCGCCGACCGCAGGGACAAGCGCCGCGTGCTGCTCGTCACCCAGACGTGCTCCGGCCTGCTCGCGGCGGCGTTCGCCATCCTCACGGCCACGCACGACATGCGGCTGTGGACCGTCTACCTGCTGGCGGTCGCGCTGGGCTTCGTCAACGTCTTCGACAACCCCGCGCGGCAGAGCTTCATCTCGGAGATGGTTCCCGCGGACGACCTGCCGAACGCGGTGACGCTCAACTCGGTCTCGATGAACATGGCGCGGGTGTTCGGCGCGGCGCTCGGCGGTGTGCTCGCCGCCGCGCTCGGGCTGGCACTGTGTTTCGCGTGCAACGCGGTGTCGTTCGGCGCGGTGCTGATCTCGCTGGTGGCGATGCGCGGGTCCGAGCTGTTCCCGGCCCGGCGGGTGGCCAAGGAGCCGGGGCAGATCAGGCAGGGGCTGCGCTACGTCCGCCGCACGCCCGAACTGCTCATCCCGCTTGTCATGATCGCCGTCATCGGCACGCTGGCCTGGGAGTTCCAGGTGTCGCTGCCGCTGATGGCCAGCAAGGTCTTCGGCGGCGGCGCGGCCGCGTACGGCGTGATGGCTTCCGTGATGGGCGCGGGCGCGGTGGTGGGCGGCCTGGTCTCCGCCGCCCGGCCGCGGCCCCGCGCCAGGGCGCTGTGCCTGGCCGCGATCGGCTGGGGCATCGCCATCCTGCTGGCGGCGGCGGCGCCGACGATGCCGCTCGAACTGGCCGCGCTGGTCTTCGTCGGGTACGGAAGCATCACGTTCAACTCCATGGCCAAGACGACCCTGCAGCTAGCGGCCAAGCCGACGATGCGCGGCCGTGTGATGGCGCTATGGGCGCTGGCCTGGCTGGGCTCGACCCCTATCGGCGGGTCGATCGTGGGCTGGATCGGCCAGGACGCCGGCGCCCGCTGGTCGCTGGTGGTCGGCGGCCTGCCCACGGTGATCTGCGGCCTGCTAGCCTTCCCGGTCCTCACCCGCATCGACCGCCGCATAGCGCTCGGGCACGCCGCCGCCCCGGTGACTCCCAGCCGTCCCGCCGCCCCGGAAGCGGAGCACCCCGCTAACCCCAAGGACCCCGCCGAACCCACGACCACCCCGGAGCGCACCGCCGCTTGACGCCCTTTGCCGCCGGCCAGGCCTGACCGCGAGATCGTGTGCTGTTGGTACGCCATAGGCGTACCAACAGCACACAATCCTCTTATCGACCGTTCCGCCGGGCGGATCCATCGCCACCGCCGGTGTTGTGTGCCATCATCGCGAAGACTTTTTTCGCGCCGAAAATAAATTAGCGCTATAGGTCCCAGAAACGTTCGTGATCATGGACTGCGCACCGGAATCGTCGTCGTGGCCGGGATCGTCGGCGGAAGTCGGAGGAACCTGCGAGGTCAGGGCGCCATTTATGCGGTGCGCGCGGCCTGGCGGTACGAAGTGAGAGACGCGAATACCACCGTGGAACTGAGGTAATGGCCGGTAGCGTAGTCGAATATGCCGCCGCAGGTAATCAGCCGCAGCGCCGCGTAATTCGTCATGCCGTAAATAGCCCTGCTCGGAAACCTGGCCTTCGCGTACTCGCGGACGCCGGTGACCCGGAAGACAGCCGTTACACCGTCGGCGAGCGTCACGTCGACGGTGTCGCCCGGGCGGAGCGCGCCCAGCCGGAAAAAGACCGCCGGGCCCTGGTAGCTGTCGACGTGTCCCTCGATGACGGATGCCCCGATCTGGCCGGGAGTCGCCGAGTACTTGTACCAGGCGGCCTCGTCGGCGCTCGTGGTCAGCGACGGGACTTGCAGGGTGCCGTCCGCGTTGACGCCGACGTGCAGGAGTCTGGAGTGGACTCCGATGGACGGGATGTCGACGGCCACGGGGACCGAGCGCCGTAGCCATGGCCCCTTTGCCGCCGGGCCGATGACCCCGGCCGCGGCGGGGGAGGGCTGTGGCGCGTGCTGCTGGGAGAGTACCGCGACACCTATGGTGACAGCGCCGCCGAACAGCAGCAGGGCACCGGCCAAACCGGCTACCCGGGCACGGAAGTGCCCTGGTCGCGGCGGCTGCGGGGCGAACTGGCTGTCCGGCCAGGACAGCACCACGCGCAGTCCGGCTATGCGCCACCGTGTGCCCAAGGCAGTCCCTTCCCGCCTGTCTTCCGCGCAGCCTGCTACTCGCGTAGCCTAATGTTCAAATGGAAGACACGCCATTGCCCGCCTGTGCCGCCCACAGGCTTACCTATATGGCCCTCCCCGCGCGGGGACTAGCTCCAGTCGGCGCGGGTAGTAACCAGGCTGGCAGCGCGTATTCTCTTCGACGCCGATCCCGATGCCAGCTGCCGGGAGCGGGAAACGAAGCCGTTGCTCGCTGGGCATAAAGGAGGCTTCATGAAGGTGCGCAAAATCACCTCGAGAACGGCGGCCAGCGCCAAGCTGACCGTCGTAAGCTGCGCCACCTTGACGGTCCTCGTTTCCGCCACGGTCTCGGCATGCACGAGCTCCCCATCATCGACGGCTCCGAATATACCGACGCCAGGACTTTCCATATCGACGCACCCGGGCACCGGGGCGACGAGGACGCCTTCGCCAACTTCCGGGACGAAGACGTCCAGCCAGAGCCACTCCGCTACGCCTTCGGGGACCCCGACCGCGCACCCGTCCGCGTCGGCGACCGGCCCCGCCCACGAGGCGAGTCCGACCCCGTCGGTTACCTCGACAACCCCCACGCCGACTCCCTCGCCCACTCCCACGTACACGTACTATCCCCCGGGCGCGCCGTCTACCGGCGGCGGGGGCACCGCCGGCCTGCAGGACGGGCTGCTGTTCGGGGTGGGCGGCGCCGCGATGCTGGCCGGACTCGGCAGCCTCGCTTACCGGCGAAGGCTCAACCGCGGCAGGTAGCGGCAGGTAACGGCAGGTAACGGCACGCGGCAGCCGGTCCGCACCGCCAAGTCGCTGGCCATACCGCTTGCCGCGCTCGGCCTGCTGAGCCCGCTGATCGCGGCCGCGGCGATGGCGTTCAGCTCGGTGTTCGTGCTGACCAACAGCCTGCACCCGCGCCGTTTCCAGCCGGGCCCGTGCGCGGCAGGACGCCCCGGACGATTCCCGCTTCGGCGACGACCGGCTCGAAGGCCACGTCGGTGAAGCCCGCCTCGTGCAGCGTGGCCTGCCAGAATCCCGGCGTGGCCGGGTGCTCATGGCCGACACCGAGCCCGTAGCGGCCCAGGTTCTTCGCGATCCGCCACCATCCGGCCGGCCCCTTGGCGGCGAGCAGGGCCACCTTCTGCCGCAGGATCCGCCGGTCGCGCTCGCTCGCTCCGCGGCCGAACATCATGTCGGCGATGACGATGCGCCCGCCGGGGCGCAGCCATCCGGCGGCCTCGCCGACAAGCGCCCGCTTGTCGGCGTCCCTGAGGTGGTGCAGCGCGTAGCTGGACACGACGAGGTCCACGCTGCCCGGGGGAAGCCGCAGTTCCCTGAGGTCCGCCACCTGGGTGCGCACGTTTCTCAGCCCGGCGCGCGCGGCCCGTTCGGTCAGCGATTCCGCCATGGCGGGGGAGATGTCGACCGCCAGCACCGAACCGACCAGCGGAGCCAGCGCGCTCGTCACGAAGCCGGTGCCGGCGCCGAGGTCTACGCACGCATCGGTCGCCCGCGGGCCCGCCGCGTTCAGCAATTGGTCAAGTACTCGTTCGAATCCAGTCGTCGAAGTGACGTGCGAGTGCCATTGTGCAACGCGGCTGTCCCACTTCCGTACTAGCGACAAAACACCCCCGTCGGCAATTCAGGCTTCTCTTAGATTTCGAAGAGAAACTATGTGGCCTGCATGAAGGCTATGTGAAGGATTCTGATCACGCGAAGAAACGTATCGAATACATAGCCGGTCCAGAGGCTTGCCGAGGGACGGAATTTGACGTGTGAGCGTGGTGTGGTGAACGCGGAACGGCTAGCCGGCCAGCACGGTGATGAAGTCCCGGCTCCAGCCCAGCAGGTACTGGCCGGCGGGACGGTACTGCCCGGGCACCCCGGCCCGCAGCGGGCCGCCGGGCCGGGACGCGACGTCGAGCTGCACCCACTCTGGGTTGATGTCCAGCTCCATGGCGATCCGGGCGCCGTGACCGGCGAGCGCCTGCGCCAGGTCCGCCGGGCTGGCGGACATGCTCCCGGCGTACAGCAGGTCGCCGGCCGAGTCCTCGCCGAGCGCGCTGCGGGCGACGTCCTCCCCGCCCCCGAGCGTCGCGCCCCACGCGTACCAGTCGTAGGCCGCCTGGGTCGGCTTTCCGTGCTCGACGAGCGGCTGCAGGTTCTGCCGGACGCTGTAGACCGCCTCGCCCGGGGTCGGCGAGCCGTAGCCCCAGACGCCGATCCGCGCCCTGCCGGACCGGTCGATGATGAGGCTGGCGTACCCCTTGAGCAGCGGGCTGACGACGTGGCCCTCCTGCTCGTAGCCGCCCGCGCCCGCGGCTAGCTTGAATCCGCCGTTGAAGGCGGCGAGCAGGTGCGCGCGCTCGGCGCCGCCGACGTACGAGCCGGCCTTAACCCCGTCGGCGGCCGCGGCGTACCCTGGGTCCAGGCTGCCGTTGTGCAGCACGTACCGGACCGGTCCGCGGAACACCGCGACCGTCACCTGGGCCCCGTCGGCGGTACGCACCTGGAAGACGCTGACGTGCGGCGCGGGCGGCTTGGGCCGCGGCTTCGGCCTCGGCTTGGGCACCGGGCTAGCCGTCGCGCCGCGGGTGCGCGGCGACGCGGCGGGCTTGCTGTTGGCGGCCGGTGCCGCCGAGGGCGTGCCGGTGCACGCCGTCACCAGGCAGGCCACGACGCCGGCTGCGAAGATCCACCGCACGCGCACGAGCATAGGGACACGGCGTGACGGAACGGTTAAAGGGGCGGACCTTCTGCCGGACCTAACGCCCCGGTGATCCGCCCGCGCCGTCAGTAGTATTCCTGCAGTGTCAGCTTGCGGGGGACAACCCCCGCACCCCCGAGAAAGAGCGATAGTGACGAGCACCGTGACCTTGACCGGCTGGGGCCGGATCGCGCCGTCGACCGCGCACCTGGCCGAGCCGGCCAGCGACTCCGACGCCACCGCCCTGCTGCGGCGGGCGGCGGCGGATTCCGGCTCGGTCATCCCGCGCGGCCTGGGCCGGAGCTACAACAACGCCGCGCAGTCCGCGGGCGGCCTCGTCCTTTCCACCGCCCGGCTGAACCGCATCATCAGCCTCGACAACGCGACCGGCGTCGCGGTCTGCGAGGCCGGCGTCAGCCTCGAGCAGCTCATGGTCGCGGGCCTGCCGGCCGGCTGGTTCGTCCCGGTCTCCCCGGGCACCCGGCAGGTGACGATCGGCGGCGCCATCGCGGCGGACGTGCACGGCAAGAACCACCACGTCGCGGGCAGCTTCGCGAGCCACGTCCGGTCGTTCGACCTGGTGGCGCCCGGCGGCGAACAGCGGACGGTCACGCCTCAAGGCAACCCGGAGCTCTTCTGGCTGACCGCCGGCGGCATGGGCCTGACCGGGTTCATCACACGGGCCACCGTGCAGCTCAAGCGGGTGGAGACCTCCCTGGTCAAGGTCGACACCGTGCGGACCGCCGACATCGACGAGACAATGGCAACCCTCGCCGAGCACGACCGCAAGTACGGGTACACGGTCGCCTGGTCCGACAGCCTCGCCCGGGGCGAGAGCCTGGGCCGCTCGATCATCACCAGCGGCGACTTCGCCGCCCCCGGCGACCTCACCGCCAAGCAGCGCGGTGAGCCCTTCGCCTTCGACCCGCGCGCCCGGCTCACCGCCCCGCCGGCCTTCCCGCCCGGGCTGATCAACCGGTACACCGTCCGCCTCGCCAACGAGGCGTGGTACCGGAGGGCGCCCCGGCTGCGGGAAGGCGAGCTGCAGACGATCAGCCAGTTCTTCCACCCGCTCGACGGGATCAGGAACTGGAACCGGGTCTACGGGCCAGGCGGCTTCCGCCAGTACCAGTACGTCATGCCGCTGCGCGCCGAAGCCGCGGTGCGCCGCTCCTTCGAGATGATCAGCGCCCACCCCGCGCCGTCGTTCGTGACCGTGCTCAAGCGCTTCGGCGAGGGCGACCCCGGCCTGCTGTCGTTCCCGATGCCCGGCTGGACGCTCGCGCTGGACTTCCCCGCCCGCACCCCCGGCCTCGGCCCCCTGCTCGACGAGCTCGACCGGCTGGTGGTCCGCCACGGCGGCCGGGTCTACCTGGCCAAGGACTCCCGCGTCCCGGCCCCGGTGCTCGAGGAGATGTACCCGCGCCTGCCCGAGTTCCGCAAGCTCCGCGCCGAGATAGACCCGGCGGGCCTGCTGGCCTCCGACCTCTCCCGCCGCCTGGGCCTCTAGACCAGCCAAAATCGAGACGCGCCATTCCGGCGGATCCGTGTCATGGTGGAAAGACATGCACGCGGACGGAAGGAGCGTCAATGAAGACTAAGGCCGCGGTCGTCTACGAGCCCGGGAAGCCGATCGAGATCGAGGAACTGGAGCTTGACGGGCCGAAAGACGGAGAGGTCCTCATCCGCTACACCCACGCCGGGCTCTGCCACTCCGACGTCCACGTCCAGCACGGTGACCTCGAGGCCCGGCTGCCCATGGTCCTCGGGCACGAGGGCGCGGGGATCGTCGAGGACGTCGGCCGGGGCGTGACGCGGGTGAAGCCGGGCGACCACGTCGTGTGCTCGTTCATCCCCAACTGCGGAATCTGCCGGTACTGCGCCACGGGACGCCAGTCGATCTGCGACATGGGCGCCACCATCCTCGAGGGCTACCTGCCCGGCGAGCGGTTCCCCATCTCCGGGCCGCGCGGCCAGTACGGCGCGATGTGCATGCTCGGCACCTTCAGCCAGTACGGCGTCATCCACCAGAACTCGGCCGTCAAGGTCGACGACGACCTGCCGCTCGACAAGGCGGTGCTCGTCGGCTGCGGCGTCCCGACCGGCTGGGGCTCGGCCGTGAACACCGCGAACGTCGCCCCCGGTGACACGGTCGTCGTCTACGGCATCGGCGGCATCGGCATCAACGCCGTGCAGGGCGCCCGGTACGCCGGCGCCAAGTACCTCATCGCCGTCGACCCGCTGCAGAACAAGCGCGACAAGGCCCTCGAACTCGGCGCGACGCACGCGTTCGCGACCGCGGCCGAGGCGCAGGACAAGGTCACGGAGGTGACCCGCGGCCAGGGCGCGGACTCCGCGATCATCACTGTCGGCCTGGTCGACGCCGAGGTCGTGGGGAACGCGTTCAACGCGGTCGGCAAGGGCGGCCGGGTCGTCATCACCGGGCTGAACAAGCTCATGGCGCCGACCATCCAGCTCCCGGGCACGATCTTGACCCTCTTCCGCAAGAGCGTCATCGGCAGCCTCTTCGGCGACTGCAACCCCACCTACGACATCCCGAAGATCCTCGGCCTCTACCAGGCCGGAGACATCAAGCTCGACGAGATCATCACCCGCACGTACCGGCTCGAGGAGGTCAACGAGGGCTACGACGACCTGATGAACGGCAAGAACGTGCGCGGCATCATCGTGCACGAGCACTGACTCCGCACAGGCGCCACCTTTCGTTTCGAATAGTCCGAACGGAAGGTGGCGCCTGTCCAGAGCAAACCGTCCCGCCCCTGATCAGCGGCCCACCCGGCGGCCGAAGACGAACTTCTCTGTCGGTGCCGCCGGCAGCGTCGTGGTGCCGTCGTGGGCGGTGCCGGCCTCGTTGCTCACCGCCGGGATCGCGAAGTACTGGAAGGTGATGGTCGTCTCGCCGGGCCGCTCGCCAGGGTCCACGTCGAAGATCGAGTAGCCGTAGGCGTCGGTCGGGTTGATCGCGGCCGACCAGGGCGCGTCCTCGACCGAGTCGGCGCCGTTCTTGCTGAAGCCCGTCGCCTCGGAGCCGACGACGGCGTTCCGCTGGGTGATGACCTTGGCCTTCGGCAGGCCGTCGGCGGTGTCGGTGCCGTAGGTGTTGGTCGGCCCGTCGGTGCCGCCGCCGCCGAGGACCAGGTAGACCGTCCCCTCGGCGGTGTTCCACGCCGGGGTGCCGCGGTAGTCGTAGGGCTCGTCCGTCACGACCGACGGGCGCCGGGTGTCGACGGCCGCGCCGGCGGTCTGGCCCGGGTTGGGGGCGACCACGGTGCCGTGCTCGCCGGCGTCGTAGCCGCGCACCGGGTAGGTGCGCTCGTAGTCGTGCTCGTGGCCGGACAGCACGAGGTCGACCTCGTACATGTCGAACAGCGGCAGCCAGGCCTGGCGGATGGCGAGGTCGGAGCCGTTGCCAGGCACCGAGGTCGACATCGCGCACTGGTGCATGAACACCACGATCATGTCCACCGAGGGGTCCCGCCGCGCGTCGGCGAGCGTCCGCTCCAGCCACAGCGTCTGCAGGTTCGGCGTGCCGCCGCCGAAGTCGGGCACGAGGGAATTGTCGTTCTCGTCGTGCTTGAGCGCTCCCGTGTAGAAGCGGGTGTAGGCGGTGGTGCCGTTCGGGATCTGGGCGCCGGTGGTGGTGGTCTCCGGCTTGGCGTTCGCGGTGCCGATGACGTAGTTGGCGGCGCCGTCCTGGTAGATGATGTCGTCGGCGTCCAGCGAGATGAACCGCACGGTGCCGACCTGGAAGGTGTAGAAGTTGCCGCGCAGCCGGTTGCCGTCCCAGTTGATCACGCCGTTGTCCGGCAGCAGGAACCTGCTCAGGTAGTGGCCGAAGCCGTACGGGCCGTTCCAGTAGTTCCCCGCCGCGCCCTGCGCCGCGACGCCGCCGGGCGCGTCGCCCGGGTGGCCGGTGCGGGTGTCGGTGCCGAACTCGGCCTCGTGGTTGCCGAGGGCGGGCATCCACGGCCGGCTGGCGGCGCTGCGCGCGATGTTGTTGCCGAAGTCCCGCCACACGCCCGGCGCGTTGAGCACGTCCAGGTTGGCGTAGCACAGGTCGCCGTTGAGCAGGTGGAACAGCGGGGCGCCCGCGCCGTCGCCGGGGCTCTCGATCGCGGTGACCGCGTACCAGGAGTTGTCGCAGGACTCGTGCCAGATGTTCCCCGAGGTGTTCAGGTCCGCCGACGGGGTGGCCAGGTCGCCGTAGCTGGAGAACCGGAACTTCGCGCGCCCCCACGGCGCCGTCTCGAACGACGCGCCCGCGGTGGACGGGCTGGCCGCCCCGTCGCTGACCTGGTAGTAGTACCGCGTTCCCGGCGCGAGGTTCCTGAGCTGCACATGGTAGAAGTACGTGGTCTGCCCGTTGAGCCCGTCGGTGAAGCTGACCGCGGCGGCCTCGTCGTAGCGCCGCGTCACGTCAAGCGGCTGCGGGTCCGGCAGCTTGACGAGGCGGCCCGGGTTGGCGGCCGTGATCGGCTGGGCCGAGTAGGCCAGCACCGGCGCGGGCTGGGGCACCGTGCCGGGCGCGCTCCAGGAGACCGTGACCTCCGTCGCCGGGTCGCTGCCCCAGGTCAGCAGGAGCTGTTCCGGCTCGGTCGTCGTCGGCAGCGGGAGCGTCGTGGTGGGCGGCCCGCCCGGCGCGGTCGCCGCGCGTGCCCGTGGCACGGCGTTCCTGGCCAGCGCTACCGTCGCGCCGGCGCCGACCGTGCCGATGATGAACCTGCGCCGAGTGAATTCGCTCATGGCGCGAACGCTAGGGAACACAAGTGAACGAAATGTGGCTGTCGGACAGCCGCCAAGTGCCGTTCTGGCTGCCGATTACTGGGGGGCCAGGTTGGCGCCGCCGCCGCGCAGCACGAACTTCTGGATCTTGCCGGTCGCGGTCTTCGGGAGCTCGTCGGTGAACGTGATGGCGCGCGGGGCCTTGAAGTGCGCCAGCCGCTCGCGGACGAAGCCGATCAGCTCGTCCTCGGTCACGGTCGCGCCGGACCGCAGCACGACGAACGCGTGCGGCGTCTCGCCCCACTTCTCGCTCGGCAGGCCGACGATCGCCACCTCGGACACGGCCGGGTGGCGCAGCAGCGCGCCCTCGACCTCGACCGAGGAGATGTTCTCCCCGCCGCTGATGATCACGTCCTTGATGCGGTCGCGGATCTCCACGTAGCCGTCGGGGTGGAGCACGGCCGCGTCGCCAGTGTGGAGCCAGCCGTCGCCCATCGCCTTCTCGGTCGCCTCCGGGTCGTTGTAGTACGCGGCCATGACGACGTTGCCGCGCACGGTGATCTCGCCGAGCGTCTGGCCGTCGGCCGGCACCTCGCTGCCCTTGTCGTCGACCACCCGCAGCTCGCCGGAGGTGAGCAGCTCGACCCCCTGGCGGGCCTTGATCACCGCCCGGTCGGCGAGGGACAGGCCCGCGTGCTCGGGCAGCGGGACGCACACGGTGATGAACGGCGCGGTCTCGGTGAGCCCGTAGACGTGCGTGATGTCCCAGCCGAACTCGCCCTCGAGCCGCTCGATCGTGGCGGCGGCCGGCGCTGCGCCGGCGGTGATGACGCGGACCCCGGCCGGCACGTCGCCGCGGGTTTCCGCCGGGGCGTTGGCGAGCGAGATCAGTACGGTCGGCGCCGCGCACATGAGGGTGACGTGCTCGTCGCGGATCAGCTCGAAGACCAGGGCGGGGTCGACCTTGCGCAGGCAGATGTGCGTCCCGGCGGCGGCGGTGACCGTCCAGGTGTAGGTCCAGCCGTTCGCGTGGAACATCGGCAGCGTCCACAGGTAGCGCTCGCCGACCGCGACCGGCAGGTGCAGCAGCGTGCCGATCACGTTCATGGCGGCGTTCCGGTGCGTGATCATCACGCCCTTCGGGCGCGCGGTGGTGCCGCTGGTGTAGTTGATCGTAAGCAGGTCCCGCTCGCCGATCTCCGGCTGGGTGAAGTCCGGGTCCGCGGCGGCGAGCGCGGCCTCGTAGTCCAGCCAGCCGTCGTCTGTGGTGCCCTCGAACGCGACGAAGTGCCTGACGCCGGGCATCTGGTCGCGGGCGCTGTCGACGGCGTCGAGGTAATCGCTGTGCGCGCACACGACCGTGGCGCCGGAGTGGTTGACGATATAGACGAAGTCGTCCGCGGCGAGCCGGTAGTTGATCGGCACCAGGACGGCGCCGATCTGGGGAACAGCGTAGAAGGACTCGAGCTGGGCATGGGTGTTCGGGGCGATGGTGGCCACGCGGTCGCCGGGTTGAACGCCCAGCCCTTGCAACGCGGCAGACCACCGGTCACAGCGGCCGAAGAACTGCTCGTAAGTCAGCCGGAGGCTGCCGTCGACGAGCGCCTCGCGGCTGCCGTGCAGCCGGCGGGTGCGGCGGGCGAACTCCAACGGGGACAGCGGCGTTTCCATGACCGAATCATGCCAGCCAGGACCGTGCCGCTGCCAGGGCCACCCAGCTTCGCCGTCCATGGCCTAGCCACCGCCGAGGGTGTGTAACGATTACCGGCATGGACCTTCTTGCCGACTTCGAGGCGCGCGGTCTCGTGCAGGACAGCACAGACCGCGACGCGCTGCGTGACCGTCTGAACGCGGGGCCGGCCGGCGTCTATTACGGCTGCGACCCGAGCGCGGACAGCCTGCAGGTCGGCAACCTGGTCGGCCTGCTGGTGCTGCGCCGGTTCGCCGACGCGGGGCATAACGCGATCGCGCTGGCCGGCGGCGCCACCGGCATGATCGGCGACCCCGGCGGCCGGTCGAAGGAGCGCAACCTGCTCGACGCCGAGACCCTCGCGCACAACACCAAGCGCATCGCCGATCAACTGGAGCGGATCAGCCGCGTCTCGCTGGTGAACAACCTCGGCTGGACGGGCTCGCTGACCCTGCTGGACTTCCTGCGCGACGTCGGCAAGCACGCATCCGTCAACCAGATGATCGCCCGCGAGTCGGTGAAGGCGCGCCTGGAGAGCGAGCACGGCATCTCCTACACCGAGTTCAGCTACCAGCTGCTGCAGGCCAACGACTACCTGCACCTGCTGCGGGACCACGGGGTCGAGATCCAGATCGGCGGCTCCGACCAGTGGGGCAACCTGCTGGCGGGCGTGGACCTGATCAGGAAGTCCGAAGGCCAGCACGTGCACGCCTTTACCTGGCCGCTGCTGCTGCGGTCGGATGGCAAGAAGTTCGGCAAGAGCGAGGACGGCGCGGTGTGGCTGGCCGCCGACCGCACCTCGCCCTACCAGTTCTACCAGTACTGGATGAACGTGGCCGACGCGGACGTGGAGCGCTTTTTGCTGCAGCTCACGCTCCTGCCGGTGGCGGAGGCCCAGGCGGTCGCCGCAGCCCACGAGCAGGCGCCGTTCAAGCGGGAAGGCCAGCGGCGGCTGGCCCGCGAGGTGACTACGATCGTGCACGGCTCCGACGCGACGGTGGCGGCCGAGAAGGCGAGCGCGATCCTGTTCGGCGGATCGCCCGTGGGCGCGCCGGTCCAGGCGCTGGCATTCCTTGCCTCCGAAGTGCCTACGTCTCCGTTTGTATCGGGCGGTACGGTCGCGACCATGCTGGCGGCGACGCCGCTCGCGTCGTCGCTGTCCGACGCGCGGCGGACGATCGCCCAGGGCGCCGCCTACGTCAACGGCGAGGCGGTGCGCGAGGACCGGCCGCTCACCTCCGATGATCTGCTGCACGACCGCTGGCTGCTGCTGCGCAAGGGGAAGCGGACCTACCACCTGCTCGACGCCGCGTCCCGCTGACCCGGCCGCCGCACCTCATGCCGGACCTCATGCCGCACCTCGTCAAGGAGGCTGTCAATGGCGTTCGAGAAGACCGCGAACGGCACACGTGGCTCAGCGGACACGCCGACTGCGCCTCGCCAGGGACAAAAGGGGTAAATCGGGCAGTAGGCTGTCCGTCCGTCATCATGATGGATCGAAAAGCACACAATAGCGTGCCTTCCGATCCATCATGATGCGCGAGCCCGCCCGGACAGCCTTGCGCGACACGACGCGAACTCAATCGGCCCACAGCAGGCCGGGTCGTCAGCCATGGCCGGCGCTCAGCAGGGCGGCGAGCCGGGCCGCCCACTGGTCGTCGTGAGGAACCTGGGCGGCGAGCCATCGGGGGAGCGGGGATGTCCGGGCATCCGCCCGGTAGGCGGCCGTCAGGCCCTCGGCGTGCACCGCGGCGGGCTGGAAGCCCGCGTCATCGAGCGCCCGGTTCACCGCGGCGAGCCCGTCGCTGTCACCGTCACCGTCGCCGTCGGGCCGGTAGGCGTACGTCAACGGCTCACGCTGGTTGAGCACCTCGTACACCACAAGGCCGGACCGGTGGCCGAGCACGAAGGCCAGCACGGTCGGGTCATCGCCGGCGGCGGTGAGCGCGGCCAGGTCCTGCGTGGCCGGGGTGAGGCGGCCGCGGGTGACATCAGGCCGCTGCGCCATCGGGTGCGCCTGCTGCCCGCCCATCCCATTCATTCCGGCACCCAGCGCGCGGAACGCCCAGTACCCGCCAAAGCCGCCGAAACCGCCAGCGAACCCGTAACCGCCGTAACCTCCGTCGTAGCCGTAACCCGCGCCCGGTCCCGCGAACCCCGCTGGCCCAGCGAATCCGCCAGGTCCCAGCGCGGACATCGCCCCCGCCGCGAGCACCCCGCCAAGCCCGGGCCCGAACCGCCCGCCTGGGCTCTCATGTTCACCGATGTGCGGCACGGCCGCGTGGTCGTGCCATGGGGTCACGCCGACAGCGGGGCGCCGTACCGACGTCACCTGCTTGAAGCCGATCGCCAGCTCGGTCTGGCCGCGCAGCCAGGCGACCGCGTCCCGCCGGTCCGGGAGGGTGGCCACGCCGAGCACGGCGGAACTCAGCTCGGGATGGATCGCGTCAAGCGCGGCGGCCGGCACGGCCACGCCGTCGCGCAGTAGCCCGGCCGCGGCGCGCAGTCCCATCGGGTCGAGCCCCGGCAGGAGCGACCCGAGGAACGCGGACGTCCGGCCGCGCGCCTGCGCCAGCCGCGCGGCCAGCAGCTCCGACAGCTCGCCGGTGCGCCTGCCCAGCCGCGTCAGCGACACCGCCGGCCGGCCCGCGACCTCGATGGTGACGGCGTAATCGCGCACCGCCACGGCCCCGACGAACGAGAAGCTGATCCGCTCCGCGGCAGTGGCCGTGGTGACGATCAGCGCGTCTTCGTAGACGCGGATCTCCGCGGAGTCAGCCCCGGCCGTTCCGGAAAATACTTCGGCGTCGCCCACCGCGGCGGTGGCTTGCACCGCGACCTCAGCCCGGGCGTCGCGCAGTTCGGCGAGCAGTTGAGTCCGCATCACGCCGAGCCGGGTCAGCTCGATCCCGGTGCCGTCGGCGAGAGTGACCAGCACGACGAACGGCTCCGGTTCGGTGACCGAAGAGATGCGGCCGGACGGAACCCGCAGCGTGCTGCCGGCGGACGGGGCGACCGTGAGCGCCCCGTCCGTGACGGCGACGTCGGCGCTGCCGTTCTCGATTTCCCCGCCCGCCGGGGAGATTATCCGGTACCGGGCAGCGCTCACGGCTAACCGGCCGCCGTCCCGCATTCGCCGCAGAACTTCGCGCCATTCAGCGGAGTGCCGCAGTTCGCGCAGAATTTCTTCGCCGACTGCGCGGCCGCGAGCGTGGTGCCGCAATTCTGGCAGAACTTCCCGCCGCCGCTGTCCTGGCCGCACGATGGACACATTCCCGTGGCCTGGTCGCGATAATTGATATCTCCGGTCCAGTCCTGGCTCTGAATTTTCTGGTTGAGCTGGTTGATCTGCGCGGCCGCCTGCATGCCGGCGATCTCCTGGCTCAGCTTGGGCGCGCAGGTGACGCACAGGCCGCGCTCGTCGTTCCAGCACACCTGGCCGCACACCCACTGCCCGCAGCGGTTGCACTGGTGGAAGTACGGGCGCATCTCGTCCACGGCCCGGGCGAGCGCCTTGTCGCGTGTCGAGCCGCGCGCCGTGTCCCGCATGAACTCCGCGTCCCAGCCAAGCTGCGCCGCCCGGTCGCCGAGAGCGCCGCCGACCAT
The DNA here is from genome assembly GCA_963771985.1 of uncultured Actinomycetota bacterium. GTDB lineage: Bacteria > Actinomycetota > Actinomycetes > Streptosporangiales > Streptosporangiaceae > Trebonia. Next base: position 513,223 of record CAVYVO010000022.1, read on the forward strand.
ATCGCCGCCCAGCCGGAGCAGACGGCCGCCGAAACCGGTCACCGAGTGCTGGAAAGTCGAACTGTACCCGTTCCCGCACCGGCGGCAGTAGAACTCGAATTGGTACCCATCGTCGGTGCTGCGGTCTTGATAGTTATCCGTGAAGAAAATCATTCCGGCCACGGTTTCTCCCCTTACCTGTCCTCCTGGCAGGGGCACCATAGCAGGGCGCAGTAGGGCGAAACGGCACAAGCGGCAGAGTTGGGTCAGCGTGCGGCGGCCAGCAGGTCGCGGCGGTAGCGCACGCACCAGCGGCGGGCCCGCGCGGCGGGGGCGGCGACCGTCTGCCAGTGGTCGGCGAAAGCCGAGTGGCCGGCCCTCGCCGCGTCCGTGACGATCGCGTACGTCCAGTCGTGGTTGTCCACCACCGCCCCGGCCGCGTCCCGGCGCTCGGTCCTGGACAGGCCGCTGGCCTCAAGGAAGATCCGGAACCGTTCGAGCGCGCGGCCGTGACGGCTGTCGGCGACATCCGCCTCGTCCTGCAGCGGCACCCAGGAGCGTGCCGCGGCGGCGAAGTCCCAGGCCGCGCTGCCCGGGCCGGCCAGGTCGAAGTCGATCAGCGCGACCGCGCGCCCGTCCCGGAACACCAGATTGGCCGGGTACACGTCGTTGTGGCTGACCAGCCCGGTGCGGTAGCGGGCCGGGACCGGGCGAGGCCAGGTGTAGCCGGCCGGGTCGAAGGAGGACGCGGCGAGATGGTAGCGGTGCAGCAGTTCCGCGACGCTCACCAGGGCATCGTCGGTGAGCATGTCCGCCGGGAGCGGCGGCACCGCGGCCTCGCCCCTGATGTAGGTCAGCGTCTCGGTCAGCGGACCGACGGCGAGCACGCGGGGGGCGCCGTCGAAGCCGGCCGCGGCCAGGTGGCCGAGCAGGGCGTGCGTGGCGCGCCAGAATGGCGCTGTCGGCCTGAGCACCGTGTCGCCGAGGCGGACGACCAGGCCGCGATTGGCGGTACCGCCAGAGAGTGGCTGTCCGTCTGGGCGCGGATTATCGGGGGTGCGGGGGTCGTCCCCCGCGGGCCAGCAGGGTCTAAGCACCTCCGTCCGGGTGGTCGGCCAGGCCGAGCAGGGCTCGGGCGAGACTTGTGTGGGTGACCAGGCCATGGACAAGCCCTCCTCGGATCGCGGCCCGCACCGCGGGGCTCTTGGCGGGGTCGTAGGCGACGGCAAGGACGAACGGGATCAGGGTGAACAAGGGGCCAGGCGTCACGATCATCCTGCTGTCCAGCGGGGTGGCCACTGGTCTGCCGTCAGCGCCGATGAACACCCCGGCCACCTCCGCGCGGACGCCCAACTCGGCGAGGGCTTCCCGCTCGGCGGGCGTGGCGGCGTCGTAGATCGTCGAGAGCCCGGGCCCCCACGCGCCGATGGCGACCACCGCGATGGTCACCTTGGGCACGAGGGCGAACGCCTCGGCGATATCGCCCTGGCGGCGGATCGCCCCGGCGGTCTGCGCGTCGTCGAGCAGCATCGGAGCGTAGAACACGTGCGCCGGGCCGCCGCTGATCCTGGCGACGCTGCGCACCAGCTCCAGCAGGTCCCGGCCGTCTGGCGGCGGCACCGCCCCGGTCATCTGCACGATCGGGCAGGGCGGCAGCTGGGTCAGGGCGGCGGTGAGCCCGCTCAGGGTGCGTGACCAGGTCAGGCCCAGGACGTCACCGGGCTTGATCAGGTCCATCAGCACCTGCCCCGCCGCCTCGCCCAGGCGCTGGCGCAGCGGCGACTCGTCGTCAGGAAAGTTGAAGACGAAGGCATGCTTCAGGCCGAAGGCGGAGCACAGCTCCGCCGACAGGCCCGCGTCCAGCACGCCGCCCGGCAGGCCGATCTCGATGCGGACCAGGCCGGACTCCCTGGCGGAGTCGAGCAGCCGGGCAACCCGGAACCGGCTGATCCCGAGCCGGTCGGCGATATCCACCTTGGACACGCCTTCCAGGTAGAACTGCCGTGCCACCCGCGCGGCCAGGACAACTTCGGATGGCCGGTCGGCCGACAAGCTGGCCATCTACGCCTCCAGCTGACGCTCATTTGAGCGCCTAAATCTCATATTTGCAGCTTTTCTTGACATTGCCTAGCCGTGAGTTCACTGTGAGGTCAAGGTTCATTTGAGCAATGAAGCGCTCAAATGAGCATACCCGGATGCAGGTCCGGCGGCGCGGCGCGCCAGAACGTCCTCAACGCCCGTGGAGGTTCATTTCATGAGTTCGTCCAGATTCAGGATCCGCAGGCTCGCCGCCATCGGCTGCGTGGCCGCGGGCGTAGTGACCGCCGCCGCTTGTTCGAGCGGCGGCTCAAGCAGCACCAGCGGGAGCGCCGCGAGCAGCGGCAACTCCGGCACGGTCACCGTAGCGGTCGTGTCCAACCCGCTGATCACCAATCAGATGATCCCGCTGACCCAGTTCGTGTTCGAGAAGCAGAATCCGGGGATCACGGTCAAGTTCGCCACGTACACCGAGGGCGACCTGCGGGCCGCCATCGAGAAGGACGTCAGCACGCACAGCAACACGTTCAACGTGATCATGATCGGCCCTTACGAGGCGCCGCTGTTCGCGAAGAACGGCTGGCTGGACGACCTGTCCAAGCAGTACATCGCGAGCGACCCGAGCTACGACGGGTCGGACATCCTGCCGCCCATCGCTAAGGCGCTGTCCTACAACGGCGACCTGTACGCGGTGCCGTTCTACGGCGAGTCCTCGATGGTGTACTACAACAAGTCCCTGTTCAAGGCGGCCGGGCTCACCATGCCGGAGCACCCCACGTGGGCGCAGATGGAGAGCTTCGCGGCCAAGCTGAACCAGCCGGGCAAGGTGGCCGGGATCTGCCTGCGCGGCCTGGCCGGCTGGGGCGACAACATGGCGGCGCTGGACACGGTCGTCAACACGTTCGGCGGCCAGTGGTTCAACATGAACTGGCAGCCGCAGCTCACGTCGCCTGCGTTCGAGAACGCGACCAGCTTCTACGTCAACCTGGTCCGCAAGTACGGCGAGCCCGGCGCGGCGAACGACAGCTTCAACCAGCTGCTGACGCTCTACGGCCAGGGCAAGTGCGCGATGTGGTACGACGCGACCGTCGCGGCGACCTCGATCGCGACCACCTACCCGTCGGTCTTCGCGCAGACCGGGTACGCGTTCGCGCCGACTGACCTCACCAAGTCCTCCGGGTGGCTGTGGACCTGGTCGCTCGGCATCCCGCAGGGCACCTCCAACCAGGGCGCGGCGTGGAAGTTCGTCTCCTGGGCCACCTCCAAGCAGTACGACGCGCTGGTCGCCTCCAAGTACGGCTGGTCCGCCGTGCCGCCGGGAACGCGGACCTCGCTGTATGACAACCCGCAGTACCAGCAGGCCGCCAAGGCGTTCGCCGGCATCACGCTCGCCTCGATCGACGGGACGGACCCGGATCACCCGACCGTGAAACCGGTGCCGTACGTCGGCATCCAGTACGTCGACATCCCGCAGTTCGAGAGCCTCGGGGTGCAAGTGGGCCAGCAGATAGCGGGCGCTATCGCCGGCACCGAGTCGGTGACCCAGGCGCTGCAGAACAGCCAGTCCTACGCCTCGGCGTACACCCCCGCGGAACTGTCCGGCAGCTGACCGTGGCCGTAATCGAAGAAGTGGCGCCACCCCGCAACGCCGCCCTGCGGCCGCGCGGGGTGGGCCGCCGCGAAGCCTGGCAGCGCCGCCTCCCCCTGCTGCCCGCGCTGGTCTACACCATCATCGTCACCCAGATCCCGTTCCTGGTGACGCTGTGGTACAGCTTCCAGAACTACTTCTGGGACCAGCCGGGCGGCGCGCACTTCACCGGCCTGAGCAACTACAAAGAGGTCTTCACCGATCCGTCCTTCCGCAGCGCCATCGTGCGCTCGGTCGAGATGACCGCCGCCGCGGTGATCATCGCCATGATCATCGGCGTCGCGGTGGCTGTCCTGCTCGACCGCAAGTTCCTCGGCCGCGGCATCGTCCGGACGCTGATCATCACGCCGTTCCTCGTCATGCCGGCCGCGGCGGCCCTGGTGTGGGCCGGCCCGATGCTCGACCCGAACTTCGGGCTGGTGAACTGGCTGCTCCAGCCGTTCGGTGTCGACCACGTGGCCTGGCTCTCCACGCACCCGGTGGGCTCGGTCGTGGTGGAGATGGTCTGGCAGTGGACCCCGTTCATGATGCTGATCGTGCTCGCGGGCCTGCAGAGCCAGCCGCCGGACGTTCTGGAGGCCGCCAAGGTCGACGGCGCCGGAGCGTGGGCCACGTTCCGCGAGCTGACGCTCCCGCACCTGCGGCCGTACATCGAGCTCGGCGTGCTGCTCGGCTCGATCTACCTGGTCAACGCCTTCGACGCGGTCCGGCTGATGACCAACGGCGGTCCGGGGACCGCGACCACGACGCTGCCGTTCTACCTGTACCAGAAGGTGAACTACGCGTTCGACGTGGGCGGCTCGGCCGCCGCCGGGGTGGTCACCGTGATCTTGACGATCATCGTCGCCACGTTCGCGCTGCGGATGTTCGCCCGGGTATTCCAGTTCGAGGAGGCCGCGGGATGACCGTTGTCCGCAAGGCCGGGTGGACGGCACTGGGCTGGGTGGTCGGCATCGCCTTCTTCCTGCCGGTGCTGTGGATGGTGATCACGGCGTTCAAGCCGGAATCCGCCGCCGAAACCTGGCCGCCCAAGTTCATCTTCAGCCCCACGCTGGCGCAGTTCCGGCTGGTCTTCTCCGGAATGGGGCCGTTCCTGACCCACTCGGTGCTCGCCACGGTCGGCTCCACCGTCCTGGTGCTGGTGCTGGGCGTGCCAGCCGCTTACGCGCTCGCGGTGCACCCGGTCAAACACTGGCGCGACGGCCTGTTCTTCTTCATCTCGACGAAGATGCTGCCGATCGTCGCCGCGATCGGGCCGCTGTACGTGATCGCGCTCCACGCGCACCTGCTGGACACCGTCTGGCTGCTGATCATCTTGTACACGGCCATGAACCTGCCGCTCGCGATCTGGATGATCCGGTCGTTCATGCTCGAGGTGCCCGGCGAGCTGCTCGAGGCGGCGCGGCTGGACGGCGCGGGACGGATCAGGGAGATCACCACGGTGATCATGCCGATCATCGTGCCTGGCCTGGTGTCCACGGCGCTGATCTGCGTGATCTTCGCGTGGAACGAGCTGTTTCTGGCGCTCAACCTCACTGTCACGAACGCGGCGACGATGCCGATGTTCCTGATCAGTTCGGTGCCCCAGGAGGGGCTGTACATCGCGCACCTGTCGGCGGCCGCGATGGTCGCCTCGGTGCCGGTGATCATCGTGGGCTGGATAGCCCAGCGTTCCCTGGTCCGCGGCCTGGCGATGGGGGCGATCAAGTGAACGGCGGAGGTGCCCGATGGCAGCTGTGAAGTACGTGGCGGCGAGCCGCGTGTACGCCAAGGGCGCGCAGCCCGCGGTCAGCGCGCTCGACCTCGAGATCAAGGACGGCGAGTTCATGGTCCTGGTCGGGCCGTCCGGGTCGGGCAAGACGACCGCGCTGCGGATGCTCGCCGGCCTGGAGCCGCTCGACGACGGGCGGATCGAGATCGGCGGCCGCGATGTCGGCGACGTCCCGCCCAAGGACAGGGACATCGCGATGGTGTTCCAGAACTACGCCCTCTACCCCAGCAAGACCGTCGCGGAGAACATGGGCTTCGCGCTGAAGATGCAGCGTGTCCCGAAGCCGGAGCGCGACCGCCGGGTGCGGGAGGCCGCCCGCCTCCTCGATCTCGACGACAATCTGCTCGACCGCAAGCCGAAGCAGCTCTCCGGCGGGCAGCGGCAGCGGGTCGCGATGGGACGGGCCATCGTCAGGGAGCCCAAGGTCTTCCTGATGGACGAACCGCTGTCCAACCTGGACGCCAAGCTGCGTGTCCAGACTCGCAGCCAGATCGCCGAGCTGCAGCGCCGGCTCGGCATCACCACGGTCTACGTGACGCACGACCAGGTCGAGGCGATGACCATGGGACACCGGGTGGTCGTGCTCAGCGACGGCAAACTGCAGCAGTGCGCCTCGCCTCGTGAACTGTACGACAACCCCGTGAACCAGTTCGTGGCCGGGTTCATCGGCTCCCCGGCGATGAACCTGCAGACCGCGCCGCTCGCCGACGGCGGGGCCAGGCTGGCCGGGACGATCATCCCGCTCGCCTCGGGCGTGCGCGCCGCGGCGGCGCGAGACAAGCTCGGTGAGATCGTCATCGGGATCCGTCCTGAGCACATGCACCTGACCGATGCCGCCGCCAGGCGCGCTGGCGGCCCGGATACCGATGCCGAACTCGGCGGCGAGGTGCTGCTGGTGGAGGAGCTCGGCGCCGACGCCCTGCTGCACGTCCGGCTGGCTGACGACGGGGGCTCTGCTGGCTCGCGGGGGACGACCCCCGTAGTGGCCCGGGCCGAGGGACGCAAGGCGCCGGCCCCAGGGCAGCAGGTCAGGCTCCGCGTTCAGCCGGCGGACGTCTTCGCCTTTCACCCGGTGACCGGCGCCCGCCTGGCGGGCTAGGCCCGTCTCCGCTTACCAACTGGATTGATGGAGGTCTCATGCGGGCCATCGTGCTCGACCAGCCCGGCAGCTTCCGGGTGGCAAAGGTGCCGGATCCCACGCCAGGACCAGGCCAGATCGTCGTCAAGGTGGATGCCTGCGGGATCTGTGGCACGGACCTGCACATCATGGATGGCGAGTTTCCCCCGACCCCCTACCCCATCACGCCCGGCCATGAGTTCGCCGGCACGGTTGTGGAAGTTTCCGCCGACGTCAGGATCGACCTGTCGGCCGGCACGCGGGTGGCCGTGGATCCGTCGCTGTACTGCGGCTACTGCCGCCGGTGCCGGGCCGGCCGGGACAACCTCTGCGAGAACTGGGCGGCCATCGGCGACACCGTGGACGGCGCGTTCGCTGAGTACGTCGCGGTACCCGCGGGCAACGCGCACCGCCTGCCGGACGGCTTCGACGGGCAGCTCGGCGCGATGGTCGAGCCGCTGGCGTGCGCGGTGCACGGCCTGCGGCGACTTGGCCCGGTATCCGGCGACACGGTGGTGCTGACCGGGGCCGGGACGATGGGGCTGCTGCTGCTGCAGTTGCTGGCGCACGCCGGCGCGGGCCCGGTCACGGTCGTGGACCGGGTGGCCGAGCGGCTTGAGGTCGCCCGCAAGCTAGGCGCTGCTCAGGTCGCCACCGACATCGGCGCGCTCGACGGCGAACGCTTCGAGATCGCGATCGAACGCGACCGGCGTGCCGGCGGTGCTTGAGGGCGCCGCCGGCCTGCTGGACCGGGGCGGACGGCTGCTGGTGTTCGGGGTGTCGCCGGCCGAAGCCTCGATCAGCCTGTCGCCCTTCCGCATCTACAACGACGAGATCACCGTGACCGGCTCGATGGCGATCTTGCGTAGTTTCGCCCCTGCTGTCGACCTGATCGTCAGCGGCGCGGTGGACCCACGTCCGCTGCTGAGCGAGCCCCTGCCCTTGGAGAAGTTCGGCGCGGCGCTGAACCGGGTACGAGGTGGCCAGGGGATTAAATGGCACATTCGACCCTGATCGCGGTCGTCGGCGAGGCGCTGATCGACCTAGTCGCGGACGCCGACGGCCGGGTGGCCGCCCGGCCTGGCGGCGGGCCGTACAACACCGCCCGGACCCTGGCCAGGCTGGGGATGCCGACCGTGTTCGGCGGCCGTCTCGCCGACGACGGTTTCGGCCGTATGCTGCGCGGCATGCTGGCGGCGGACGGCGTCGCGCTCGGCGTGCCGCAGCCGTCCGCGGCGCCGACCACCCTGGCCGTCGCCGAAATCGATCCGGAAGGGATCGCCCGGTACGGCTTCTATCTCACGGCCACCGCCGCGGCGGACCTGGAATACCCGGTGCTGCGCGCCGCGCTGCCCGACGGTGTCTCCGCGGTCCACGTCGGGACGCTTGGCCTGGTGATGGAGCCGATCGGGACAAGCGTCGAACGGCTGATCACCCAGGATCTCCCGCCCGACGTCCTGGTGATGGTCGATCCCAACTGCCGGCCGGGGGCGATCGCCGACCGCGCGGCATACCTGGAGCGGTTCGAGCGAATCCTGCACCGTGCCAACGTGGTCAAGGTGAGCGTGGAAGACCTTGACTACCTGTGCCCGGGCATGCCGCCAGAGGCCGGGGCCACCACACTGCTCGGCGACAAGCTCGCGCTCGTCGTCGTCACCGACGGCCCCCGGCCGGCCCGGGCCTTCATACCGGGCAGCGTGCTGGCCGCCGAGGTCCCCAGGATGCCGGTCGTGGACACCATCGGGGCGGGCGACGCGTTCGGCGGCGCCTTCCTCGCGTGGTGGCTGGCGAACGGCCTTACCAGGGACGACCTGACACGCGATGCCCTGGTCAGCGACGCGCTGCGCGCCGCGGTGGGCGCGGCGTCCCTGACCTGCTCCCGCGCGGGCGCCGACCCGCCCGCGCTGGCCGAGCTGCGCGCACAGGGCTGGTGGCCCGCGCCCGCTCGGTGAATCCGGCTGGTGCGCTGCTCACGACGGTGCTCACGACGATCCTTACGACGGCATGGACGGCATGGGCATCTGCATCGGTTTGCCGTCGAGGGCGATGCTGTGGTGGACGGCGCTCCACCAGTACCACACGTCCGCGTGCGGCCCGCCGCTCACCACGCCCAGCAGGTTGCCGTTGTCCTGCGTCCAGACGATGTTTTCGGTGCCCGTGCTGGTGAACATGCAGAACACCCGGCCGGCGGCCTTGTCGAGGGGCACCGTGCCCGTTTCCATCTGCTGAACCGAATAGACCCTCGGGTGCTCGAACTCGTGATTCCAGGCGACCTCGCCGACGGGATCGGGCGCGGCCAGGCCGCAGTCTTGCACGTTCTGCTGGAAATGACCGGAGTTCAGCGACCGGGCGAGGGTCACGTACGCGGAGTAAAGGGCGGTGAGCGACGGATAGGTTTTGAACGTCGCGACGTCGATACCCGGTGCCGGGTTTACGCAGGTCGCCTGCGTGGTCCCCTGCTGCCTGCACGTGCCGGGGGGCAGCTTGCCCGTCGCCGGGTTGCTCTCGTTCGCCAGCGCCAGCGCCCGCATCAGCGCGCTCGGCTGCGGCTGCCGCGTGGCCGGCCTCGTCCCGGACCGAGGCGTCGGCGCCGACGCGGTACCCGGCGAGGGCATCGACCCCATCGAGGGCATCGATCCCGTCGACGAGGCGCTTATCGCCCGCGGGTGTGCCGTCGCCCCGGGCGTCCATCCTGCCCAGACGCCGATACCGGCGGCGAGCAGCACGATGGCGGCCGCGAACGCCGGCCAGGGCCCGCGGAACAGGCCGCGCCGCGGCCTGTGCCCGGTGCGCGGCGGCCAGCCGTCGAAGCCGTCGAATCCGCCCGGCGGCGGCCCTTCCGGGCCCACGCCGGCCAGCGCCCCGGCCCCGCCGGGCGGGGGAACCGCCGCCTCGGGCAGCGGCTCCGCGGCTTCGTGGGTGAGCTCGGCGGGATACCCCACCGGTGCCGACAGGACCAGCGGCACGCGCGCCGCCCGCGCGAGCGGCCCGCCGGCCTGGGCCAGCGGCCCGCCGGCCTGGGCCAGCGGCCCGTCGGCTGGCGGCAGCGGCCCGTCGGCCTGCGGCAGCGGGCCGCGGGCGCGCGGCGGGGTCGCCATGTCGCCGAGCGCGGCACGCGCCGCCGCCATGAACTCGCGGCAGTTCTCGTACCGGTCGCCGGGCTGCTTGGCGAGCACGCGGGCGAAGACGTCATCCACCGCGGTCGGCAGGTCCGGCCGCAGCAGCGTCGGCCGCGTGGGCTGCTCTTCAACGTGCGCCCAGATGACCGCCGCGTCTAGGTCTTTCTCGAACGGCACCCGCCCGGTCAGGCACTCGTAGAGCACGCAGCCGAGCGAGTACTGGTCGGCCGTGCCGAGCACGGCCATGCCCCGGATCTGCTCGGGCGCCACGTAGTCCAGCGTGCCGAGGAACTGGCCGGTCGAGCTTAGCCCGCTGCGGGACATGGCCAGCTTGGTGATCCCGAAATCGGCGAGGTAAACGTGCTCGGGATCGCCGTCCTCGTTATCCCGTTCGATCAGCAGGTTCCCCGGCTTGACGTCCCGGTGCACCAGCCCCCGGCGATGCGCGGCGTCCAGCGCCCGCGCCGCCTGGGTGAGCAGCGCCGCGGCCATGTCGGGCTGCAGGCGACCGCGTTTGGCGATCATCTGCCGCAGGTCGGTCCCCGCCACGCAGCGCATCGCGATGTACAGCAGCCCGCCGCTCGATCCCATGTCATGGATGGGGATGACGTTCGGATGGTTCATCAACGCCGCGATGCGCGATTCCTCGAGGAATCGCGTGCGGAAGATATCGTCATCGGCCAGTTCGGGTGCCATTATCTTCAGCGCGATGACATTGCCAAGCCGCGGGTTCTCGGCCTGGTAGACGGCGCTCATGCCGCCGCGGCCAAGAACCGACCGCAGCCGGTAGCCGGCGAAATCATCGCCGACCATGGGCAACTCGGGCATAGTCAGCTCCCTATCCGGGATCGCTGCTCAGTCCGGAAATCCTGGACGGCGGCCCGCAGTCCATCCACTCTGTGTAACTATTCAATTACTAGTTGACACCGATAGTGCCCAGGCGTCAACCGGCAATCCGCGGAGCCGCTAGGCCGATTGCGCAATCGACCGCCCTAGCGCGGGTCGTGCCGGTATCCCAGCGGCTGACGTCCGGATTCTGCCGCGCCGGCTGAGAATCGAAGCACCCTGCGAGCTGTGACCGTCTGCGGGTGCGGCGCCGGCCGGCCCCTCTGCCGCCGCCGGCCGTGCCCGGCGGCCCCTAGATGTGCCCCTCGGGGCGATATCCGCCCCGAAGGACACACCCAAGCCAGCTCGCCCGGCGGGAGGTTCGCCACTGGGGCCTGTGTGACGGAGGGTGTCCGCGCCGGGGCTCGCAGCCGGGGTGCCAATCTGCCGATTGCGCAATCGGGACCGGAAGGGCAATGTTCCGGAACAAGGTGATTCTCCGGCGTGCCGGGCAGGGCGATTCCAAGATCGCTGACAGAAGCCGCATGGTTACGATGAGCAACTGCTTGGCCCGGGGAGCCTGATGTGCGGCGGCACGCACCGTTCTATGAATTAATTTCCCGTCACGCTTTCAAATTAAAAGAAGATGGCCTTCTCTTTTCCGGAATGATGGTTGTTACCACGCAAACACCACTCCCGAGAGAAGGCCATCCTGTGTCATCCTGTCATTCCGCCTGCGGCCCGTCAAGTCCGGATGCCTGCGCTGCCGGGAATGAGAGCACTGAAGGCGCGGATATCTCGAGCCTGCTCGGCATGCTGGCATCTGTCACGGACCCGCGCAGCCCGCAGGGGATACAGCACGCGCTGGAATTCGTACTGGCGGTCTGCGTGGTGGCGATGCTGGCCGGCGCGAAGAATTACCGGGAAATCGCCGGCCACGCGGCGGACATTCCCCAGCACCTGCTGAAGAAGATGGGTGCTGAATGGGACTGGTTCAGGCTCCGCTACAAGCACCCGAGCGAGTCGACAATACGGAACGTGCTGACCAGGGTCAACGCGGCCGAACTGGACACCATAACCGGCGCATGGCTTTACGCACAGGCCAGGAAAGATGGGAAAGGCGAGTGGGTGATCGCACTCGACGGGAAGGTAATGCGCGGTGCATGGACTGATGAGAACGACAAGGTCACGATGTTCTCCGCGATGCTCCACCATGAGGCTGTCACGATAGCGCAGGTCAGGGTGCCAGACGGAACAAACGAGATCACCCAGGCAGGCACGCTCCTGGACGCCGCGGGGATACCGGAAGGCGAATCAGTCCTGGTGACCGTCGATGCGGCGCACACCCAGCGGGTAACCGCAGAATACATCGGCGCCAGACCCGGGTGGAATTACCTGATGACCGTCAAGGGAAACCAGCCGGCCCTGCAGAGGCAAGTATTCGACAGGATTCTCCCGCTGCTCTCCGGAGCTCCGCATCACATCATGGAGGAACACAGCCGGGGACAGATAAAGAAATGGTCCTGCTGGCTTACCGGTGCCGACGGCACCGATTTCCCGTATGCAGCCCAGGCCGCCTGCATCCGCCGCGAGACCTTCGAGATCTCCGGCGACCGGATCAGCAAGGAAAACGCCCTTATCCTCACCAGCGGGAAAGCAGGGGAAATGACAGCTGCTGAAGTGAACCAGGGTGTCCGCGGCCACTGGGGAATCGAGAACAAAAGCCATTATGTTCGCGATACCCTATACCGGGAAGACCACAGCCAGGCCTGGGCCGGAAATGGCCCGCAGGCCATGGCATCCCTCCGCAACCTCGCACTCGGGCTATTCCGCATGAAAAACGTCAAAGCCATCAAGGAGACCGCAGAATGGGTCTGTCGCGACCAGGCGCGGGCACTCCAGTTCATGACTACCTAGCGCAACATTGGTCACGGATGGTGATCTTGAATTGGCCCTGCGTGCCGGGTGCCGGTGATGTGGTTCACTGGCCTCCGCGGCCGGTTCCGGGCCAGGGGTGCCCGGAATGCGGCTTTTGCGCGTGCGGCCTGCCGCTCTGATTGCGATTTCCGGTGCCATGGCGCGGGAATCTGCAATCAAAGCCTGGCGGATGCCGTGGAAAGGAGTTTCACGTAACGGGAGGTAAGGGTGTGAAACGGGCGGTGTGCCCGACACGCCGCGAACTCAGGTTGTTCCGGTGTGCTGCCTAGAGCGGGTCGATTGCGCAATCGACCCGCCCCGCCCAGACCCCGCCCCGCCCAGACCCGCCCCGCCCAGACCCCGCCCCGCCCAGACCCCGCCCCGCCCAGACCCCGCCCCGCGTCCACCCCCCCGGGGGGAGCATGCCCCGCTGAGCAGGGCCCCGGAGGGCGCCGTGCCACACTATTACCGTGGATTACCCGCAGTCGCCGGTGCCGGCTTTCCTCTTCGACCTCGACGGCACGCTGATCGACAGCGTCTACCAGCACGTGATCGCCTGGCGCGCGGCGCTGACGGCGATCGGCATCGATCTGTCCGTCTGGCGGATCCACCGGCGGATCGGCATGAGCGGCGGCCTGTTCGTGCACGCGCTGCTGCGCGAGACCGGCAGGTCGCTGTCGGCGGACGACATCCAGGAACTGCAGCTCGCCCACGCCGCCGAATACCGCAGGCAGCTGGACTCGGTCACCGCGCTGCCCGGCGCGCGGGAACTGCTCGCGGCGCTCACCGCCGCGGACGTGAAATGGGCCATCGCCACCAGCGGGTACGCCGCGACCGCCCGGCCCGCGCTCGAACTGCTCGGGCTGCCAGAAGACACCCCGATGGTGACCCGTGATCTGGTACGGCACGCCAAACCGGACCCCGACCTGTTCCTCGCCGCGGCCGCCCTGCTCAAGGTAGAGCCGCGGCACTCGATGGTCGTCGGGGACAGCGTCTGGGACCTGCTGGCCGCGCGCCGGGCCGGGGCGCTCGGCGTCGGGCTGCAGTCCGGCGGGTACGGCAGGGAAGAGCTGGAGCGGGCGGGCGCCTACCGCGTCTACGCCGACCCGGCCGAGATGCTCGCCCGCATCGACGAGACAGGCGTCCGCACCGACGGCACGTGAACGGCACGTGAGGAGCACCATGGATCTAGGCCTGCGCGGCAAGCGCGCGCTGATCACCGGCGGCAGCCGCGGCATCGGGCTGGCCATCGCCAGCGCGCTCGCCGCCGAAGGCTCCGCCGTCGGTCTCGTCGCGCGCGACGCCGAAGGCCTGACGGCCGCGGGAAAGCGCCTGGGCAGCGGCGCCCGGACGGCGCTCGCCGTCGCGGACGTCACCAACACGACCGCGCTGACCAAGGCCGTCACGGACATAGCCGAACAGTTCGGCGGCCTAGACCTCCTCGTCGCCAACGCCGGCGGCACCGTGGGAAGGGGCAACATCACCAGCGCCGAGCCCGGCGAGTTCACCGGGACGTTCGCGCTCAACGCGGGCCACGCGGCCGAGCTCATCCGGATCGGCCTGCCGCACCTGCGGGCGAGCGGCGGCGGCGCGGTGGTGATCATCTCCTCGATCACCGGTATGCGTCCCGCGCCGCGTACCGCCTACGCCGCGGCCAAGGCCGCGGAGATCCAGCTCGCCGCGACCGCCGCCCAGGAGCTCGCGCCGTACGGCATCCGGGTGAACGCGGTAAGCCCCGGCTCGATCATGTTCCCCGGCGGCGGGTGGGAGACCTTCAAAAATCAGAACCCCGAGGACTTCGACCGGTTCGAGAAGACCCAGTTCCCGTTCGGCCGTCTAGGAAAGCTAACCGAAGTCGCCAACGTCGTCGCCTTCCTGCTGTCCGAGCGGGCATCCTGGGTCACCGGTGCGAACGTCCCGGTGGACGGCGCCCAGATCTACCCGAGCGCCCGCCGCTTCGACTGATCTTCTGGTGGTAGAGGCCGGCTGGCTCAGTGCGCCGCGCTCAGTGCGCCGCCCTCATCGTGCCGTCGGTGAGGAAACGGGAATGCCAGGCCAGCGCCTCGTGGATGAGATGGGGCGTGTGCTTGCCGTACGACGTCGCGAGAGCGCGCTCGAAATAGTCGTCGAGGGCGGGGCGGAAGTCCGGGTGGGCGCAATTGTCGATGATCTTGCGGGCGCGGTGCCGCGGCGCGAGTCCGCGAAGGTCGGCCACGCCTTGCTCGGTGACGATCACGTGGACGTCATGCTCCGTGTGATCAACGTGCGATGCCATCGGGACAATCGAGGAGATCGCGCCGCCCTTGGCCACAGAGGGGCTGACGAAGATCGAGATATGGGCATTCCTCGCGAAATCACCGGACCCGCCGATGCCGTTCTGGATCTTCGTCCCCATGATGTGGCTCGAGTTGACGTTGCCGTATATGTCGGCCTCTATCATCCCGTTGATTGCTAGGCAGCCCAGGCGGCGGATGATCTCCGGATGGTTGCTGATTTCCTGCGGACGCAGGATCACCCGCTGTTTGTAGTAGGGCAGGCGGCTGGTGAACTCGTCATGCGCCTGCGAGCTCAGGTGCAGGGCCGTCGCCGACGCGACCGTGAGCTGTCCCGTCTCCAGCAGCCTGAGCATGCCATCCTGCAGGACCTCGGTGTACGCCGTGAGCTGCTCGAACGGGCCCTTCTGGAAATCGTTGAGCACGGCGTTGGCTACGTTGCCCACCCCGGCCTGCAGCGGCAGCAGGCTGCGTGGCAGCCGGCCGCGCGCCACCTCGTTTTCGAGGAAGTCGATGACATGGCCGGCGATCTGTCGGGACACGGGGTCGGGTGGCGTGAAGCTTGTGGTGTGGTCCGGAGTGTCCGTTTCCACGATCGCGACGATCTTGCTGGCGGGACAGATCAGGTGCGGTACGCCGATCCGATCGCCCGGTGCGGTGAGCTGTATAGGAGTGCGGTGAGGTGGCAGTGCCGTTCCGTAGTAGATGTCGTGCATCCCGTCGAGTCCGGGGCTCTGCCGCGCGTTGACTTCGACGATCACGCTGCCTGCCTGGTCGATCCAGGTCTTGTTGTTGCCTACCGAGGAGGACGGGATGAGCTCACCATCGCTGGTGATGCCCACCGCCTCGATGATGGCGAAATCCAGCGGGCCGAATAGGCCCTCGGCGACCATCTGGGCGACGTGCGACAGATGCACGTCGATGTAGTCCATCAGGCCGGCGTTGATCTTCTCGCGGCTGACCGGATCGGACTGGTAAGGAAGCAGCAGGTCGATCCCGTCCACGCCAGCCAGCGTGCCGTCGAGTTCCGGCGCGGTCGCCGCGCCTGTCCAGACGCTGATGCGGAACGGATGCCCGGCGGACCTCGCGGCATCCATGCGGCCCGCGAGAGCGCCGGGCAGTGCCTTCGGATAACCCGCGCTTGTGAAGCCGCTCATCCCGACATTCGCGCCGGCGGGAACCAACTTAGCGGCGTCCTCGGCGGGCATGACCTTCCGCCGAAGGTCCGCGGAGGGTATCCGGTCACGGTTTGTCGTGGTCATGTCGTGCTACCCCCGAGTCGCTAATCCCATCGGCGCCGATGTCGCCGCCGGTGAAGCCGGTGAAGCCGGTGAACTCGCCAGTACGCCGCGGCGGGCTACTCACATGGTCCGGGACGGGAAAAGGACACCGACAGGGGCCAATGTCCTTGCTTCGCCCACGTAGCTGCAAACCGGCACGACGTAGCAGCTACAAACCGCCGGGCCTACCGCAGCCCCAGCACGTGCAGCGACCCAGGGATGAGCAGCCGCGCCCCGGCCGCCAGGGCCACGACCGCCACCAGCCCGAACACCGCGACCCACACCCCGCCGGGAACCCCGGTCAGCCGGGCCAGCTGATCCGCGTCGGACCATGGCGGGCGTCCCCGGCGCCGCGCCCGGCGGCGGGACCGGAACAGCTCGACGACGGGCCGGACCCCGCCCAGCAGCAGGAACCACGCCGCGCCGTAGCCGAACGCGGCCTGCACCGGCGCGGGCGCGAGCAGCGTCACGACGCACACAGCCCCCAAAGTCAGCAGGACGGCGAGCACACCGTACGCGTTCCTGATCAAAACGAACGTCGCGCCGAGCAGCACGAGGAACAGCCAGAGCAGCATGATCACGTGGTGCGCGGCGAGCAGCACCGCTGCCCCGGCGCCGAGCAGCGAAGGCATCACATACCCGGCGAGCGCGGTGCACACCATGCCGGGTCCGCTCCGCCGCCCGCGGGACACCGTCTCACCCGACGTGTCCGAATGCAGCCGTATCCCCTCCAGCCGCCGCCCGCTGAGCACGGAGACGAGCGCGTGCCCGCCCTCGTGCGCGATCGTGATCGCGTTCCGCGCCACGTGCCACGCCCGCGCGTTCAGCACCACGAGCAACGCGGCGCCCGCGCTCACCGCGACGACCGACACCGGCGGCACGGGCTGCGTCCCGGCCAGGCGGTCCCAGACCTCCGCCACCGTTGCGAACACCGACATACCGGACAGACTAGGCGCCGCAGCCACCGCGCGGCGCCGCGATCAGCTTTCTTTCAGTTATCCCGAACGGGCCGGTGATGGCTCACCGAGCGCCGTTATCTCCGCCGCATCGGGATCCGCCGGTGCGCGGCCCACTCGGCCATCTGGTCGGCGAAGTGCGGGCTGGCCGGGTCGCCGGAGGCGCCGCCCGGTATGACGTAACTGGCCGAACCGGGGTCCGCGAGGTCGACCACCTGCCGGTATACCGACAGGTGGGTCACGGTGAACGGGCTCCCGACGCGCCAGCTGTAAGCGGCCGCCTGGATGGTGTCGGCGTCCCCGCCCATCGGCACCCCAGGCGGCGGCCCGGTCTCCGCAAGCGGGTGCACGCGTACCGCCTGGTGCGCATCCCCCCAGCGCCACCGCCCCGGATCGGGGCCGCCCGCGCTAACCGCCGCGGCCCACGCGGCCGCCAGCGCCCCGGGCACCGCCGCGAGCACCTCCGCGGCCCGCTCCCCAGAGGAAGGCTCCGCCATCGGCCCGCCGAGCATTTCCCACGTGTCGTTGGCCAGCCAGCGCCGCACCATGCTCGCCATGGGGGATAGCGCCCCGGACGCCATCCACTCCCAGGTTTCCGAACCGAGCACCGGCCGGTACAGCGCGTCGGCGAGCTCGCGCAGGAAACACGCGTACAGCAGCGCCGTCCCTGACGTGGCCGCGAGATCCCCGTCCCAGCCCGACAGCGCGGCGCGCGCCCGCTCGGCGTCAGCTGCGGAAAACGGTCCGAGGCCGCCGAGCAGCCGCCCCCACGAACGAGCCGCCCACGACACGGTGTCCGCCTGCATGCCCGCGAGCTCATCGACGGTAAAGACCGCGGACCCCGCCAGCCGCGAACGCAGCCGCTCGGCGCGGAACGGCTGGGCGAACGTATACGAGATGTACGGCTTGTCGCCGTCGACGATCACGTTGTTCGCCGTCATCACGAACCCGGCCGCGGGGTCGGTCACCCGCGGCAGCGCCGCGAACGGCACGCTCCCCGTCCACTCGCACGACCCGTCCCACCCCGCCACCGGCAGCCTCCGGTGCCCGGTCCCCGAACGCACCGGCACCTCCCCCCGGCACTGATAAGCGATCTGCCCGCGTGTATCCGCGCAGACCAGGTTGTTCACCGGGTCGACCCAGCCCTCCTGCGCGCCGGCCAGTCCCCGTACGTCGCGCGCCGTCAGCATCGGCAGCAGGCACTCCAAGCCGCGGTTCGGCCGGTACGTCGCCGTGTACTTCAGCGCCAGCGCCATGCCGTCCGCCGGGTCGCCGTGCACGACCGGCCCGTGCCGCGTCGACCACACGACCGTCGAGACCGCGTTGCCGCCGCGCACGGAGATCTGCTCCGGCCGCGCCTCCGCCTCGGCCCAGCCCTCCGGCGTCAGGTACCGCGAACCCTCGAACCGCTCTAGGTACAGGTCCTGCGTGTCCGCGTCGCCGTGGGTGATCGCCCAGGCCACCGCCCCGTTGAAGCCGAAGTGCGGGAAGCCGGGCAGCCCGGGGAACGTCGCCCCGGTCACGTC
Organism: uncultured Actinomycetota bacterium; assembly: GCA_963771985.1. Lineage (GTDB taxonomy): Bacteria > Actinomycetota > Actinomycetes > Streptosporangiales > Streptosporangiaceae > Trebonia. Next base: position 531,671 of record CAVYVO010000022.1, read on the forward strand.
GAAGTCCGGGCACGACACGCGGCACTGCCAGTAGACGTTCGGGGTGTCGAGGGCGCGGTGCGAGTCGTTGCAGAGCACCGCCCCGCCGTGTGCGGTCCGCCGCCCGCTGACCGCCCACGCGTTGGAGCCAGGTTTTCCCCGGGCGAGGAAGCCCAGGTGCTCGCCGACGTCGCTGAGCGCCTCCTCGAACAGCCGGGACAGCCGCGCGCCGGGCGGTACCGCGAGCGGCGAGCCCAGCGGCGGCCGCGTCTCCAGCCGCCGCAGCGCCGCCGGGCCGCTCCGGGCGAGTATCACCGCGTTCACCAGCTTGTGCTGCCACTGCCCCATCAGCGCGTGCCGCACCTTGAACGCGGCCACCGAATGCCACGGCTCCCACGGCTCGACCGGGTACCGCCCCGGCAGCGGCAGCGCGCCGTCCGCCAGCGCCTGGTTGACCCCCCGCGCGTACGCGTCGAAGGCCGTCCGCAGCGCCGGCGACATCGCCTCGACGTCCGCCTCGGCCGCGTCCGCCAGGCGCAGCCGCCGCGCCATCAGGTCCGCGCCGACAGCGGCCTCCCCGGCGATCTCGGCCCACCGCCCGCAGGCCCGCCGCCGGTCGTAGTCCAGCTGGAACATGCGGTCCCGTGCGCACGCGTACCCCGTCCCGAACCACGCGGCAGCCGCCGTCTCCCCCTGCACATGCGGAACCCCGTATTCGTCCCGCGTGATGGTGGCGCCGCCACCTTCGCTCAGCATGCTCAGGCGGTCGGTCATAAAATCCATTATCCCGAACGGAAGGTGGCGCCTCTCCCCGCCCAGCAGGCGTCAGCCCCGGGCGTAGTCGCCGAGGAACTTCCAGGTCCGGCGGCGGTCGGCCGCGCCGTTGATGCCGGTGTTGGTGACGACGATCTCGGTGGCCCCCGCCTCGAAGTACCGGTCGATCGCGGCGGCCAGCGTCTCCTCGTCGCCAAGCACGGCGAGCTCGGCCGGATGGCCGGCGCCCTCGCGGTCGAGCACCGCCCGGTAGGAGGGAATGCCGCCGTAGAACGCCATCTGCTCCGCCGCCGCGGCGCGCACCTTCTCGACGTCGGCGGTGACGACCCCGGGGAGCGCCGCCACGATCCGCGGTGCGGGCCGTCCCGCGGCCTTCGCCGCCGCCGCGATCGCGGGCACGATGAAACCGGCGAGCGTCCGCGGGCCGGCCAGGTAGGGCAGGGTGCCGTCGGCGAGCTCGCCGGTCACCCGGAGCGCCTGCGCCCCCATGGCCGCGACTATGACGGGCGCGGGCGACCGCGCGCCCGCGAGCGCCGCGGGCATGATCGTCGCCGCGCGCAGCGTTTGCCCGGTGAAGTCCACGGTGCCCGTCTCTGACAGCGATCGCAGCACGGTCAGATACTCGCGCAGATGACGGATCGGCCGGTCGAAGCTGACGCCGAAGGCCGCTTCGACGGGCCGCGCGGCGCCGAGGCCCAGCCCGAGCGTGAAGCGCCCGTGGCTGGCCGCCTGCGCCGTCTGCGCCTGGCTGAACACGACGAGCGGATGCCGCGGGTAGACGGGGACCACGGAGGTGCCGATCCCGATGCCCGGGACCGCGTGCCCGATGACGGCGGCCACGGACAGGGCGTCGTGGTCGAACTGCTGCGATATCCACACCGACCCCAGCCCGGCGCCGGCCGCCTCCCGGCTCAGCGACACGAGCGTGTCGACCTTGTTCGGTGCCCCGGAACGATCCTCGGGTCCTGACGGAAGCGCTATTCCGATCGGCCGCATGCCCCTGCCAACCTGCCCCCCGCCATGACCATTCCCGCCACGCGCCATTGACGCTCCCATGCCCCCGGCTTAAAGTTCATATTATCGATCAACTTTATAGGCTTTAGGGAGTCTCGATGACTACGGTTACCGAGTCAGACGTCAGGCAGGCAGACGAACTCGCGATCCGGCCGCTCCAGCCCACCATCGGCGCGGAGATCAGCGGCGTGGACCTGCGGTACCCGCTGAGCGACGAGGTGCGGGACCAGATCAAGGCCACCATTCTCCAGTACAAGGTCGTCTTCTTCCGCGACCAGGACCTGGACCGCGACCAGCACGCGGCGTTCGCCCGGCAGTTCGGCCCGCTCTACACCCACCCGCACGTACAGAAGTCCTACGCCGACAAGGTTCCGGCCATCCACCAGATCGCCGCGGGCGACGCGGAGAAGTACGAAAACTACCTCGCGCGGCAGCGGGCCGAGGGCTGGGACCCGTACCACAGTGACACCAGCTGGCGGCTGGTGCCGACCTGGGGCGCCGTGCTCCGGGCGGTCACGCTTCCGGACGTCGGCGGCGACACGATCTGGGTCGACGCCGGGCTCGCCTACGCGGGACTGCCCGAAGAGACCAAGCAGCGCCTGGATGGCCTGCACGTGACGCACGACTACCGGGACGCCCTGCTCGGCGCCGGGCACGACTACCCGATCGTGGCCCACCCGATCGTCCGCACGCACCGGGAGACCGGTAAGAAGATCCTCTGGGTCAACTTCAGCCAGCACCCGTGGATCGTCGGGTTCGACCGGGACGAGAGCAGGGAGCTGCTCTCGATCGTGCACGACCAGTACCGCAAGCCGGAGTACCAGGTGCGGTTCAGCTGGCGCCCGGGGTCGATCGCGTTCTGGGACAACCGGGCCGCGGTGCACTACGCCGTCCGCAACTACGCCGACTTCCCCCGGCTCCTCGAGCGCATCCTGATCGCCGACGAACCGCAGTACGCCGACCTGTAACACCATGGATCTCTGCCTGGCCGGCAAGCGGGCCGTCGTCACCGGCGGCAGCCGCGGCATCGGGTTCGCCATCGCCGGCACGCTCGCCGACGAGGGGGCAGACGTCGCCGTGCTGGCACGGGATAGGGTCGATTGCGCAATCGACCACACTAGAGCGGGCCGATTGCGCAACCGGCCTGCTGGCCGGTGAGATTTCGTCTCAAGTTGTGAGACAGAGTCCGCATCGTGAGACAATCCCGGCAGTTCGCGCGGAATCCTTCTCCGCGAAGGCTAAACGGCATTGCGACAGGACGATACTTCCGACGAACATTTCGAGATCAGCGGGGACCGAGCTGCTCGGAATGCGGGTTTTGTGCATGTGGGCCTGCCGCGGCCCCGTTACCGCAGTTCGCGGGCCCCTTTGCGGCGGGAGGTGACGCCGAGCTTCTGGAAGACCTTCCGCAGGTGGTATTCGACGGTGTGACTGCTGATGAACAGCTGCGTGGCTATCTCCTGGTTGGTCGCGCCGGCCGCCGCCAGCCGGGCGACGTGCGCTTCCTGCGGGGTGAGCAGGCCGTCCCGAGGACGCGGCATGCTCGCCGGTGGCCTTGAGCCCGGCGGAGGCCCGTTCGGCGAAGGCGGCGGCACCCATGTCCTCGAAGGCGTCCTGCGCCAGCCTGAGCTGGTCGCGGGCGGCCGAACGGCGCTTCTGGCGTCGGAGCCACTCGCCGTACAGGAGGCTGGCGCGCGCCAGGTCGGTCTTGGCTGCGGGTGAGGCGGAGCTTTGCGATGGCGGTCTGGTAACAGGCGTCGGCGCGGTCGTCGGCCGCGAGCAGCGCCTGCTGGGCGTCGTCCACGTGGCCACTGCGCACGCCGGTCTCTGCGATGTTGGGCAGCACATCGAGGTAGAGACCGAGGATGTCCGCCTCGAACATGCTCTTCGCGATGGGGTGAGCCGCGGCGTAGCGGCTTCGCCCGATCTCCACCACGAGCAGCGCCAGCTGGCATAGGCGCTCGTTGTTTCCCGCGCCGATCCGCTTCGCCTCCGGCGAGACGAGCCGCATCCGGACGCCCGATGCCTGGGAGCAGCTCACCCCTCAGGAACTGCAGATCGCGCGAATGGCCGCCGAAGGCATGTCCAACCGCGAGATCGGCCAGCAGCTCTACCTTCCCACCGGACCGTCGGGTACCACCTGCACCGCATCTTCCCCAAGCTGGGCGTCACCTCCCGCGGTCAGCTGCACACGGCAGTCAGCTGACGAGCGCGCACGTCACCAGCTGGGGAACCGCCCCGGCGAGCAGGCATGACCATTCTCTCCAGACGCCCCGCGACGCGTTAGGCTTTCGTATATATCGCGTTCGTCAGGAGGCCTGTAATGGCCGGATCCGGAAACGAGACGGCAGGCCGCGGCCGCCTGCGCGCGTCGGACGCCGACCGTGAGCGGGCAGTCGACGTGCTCAAGGCCGCGTTCGTGCGGGGCCAGCTGGCCAAGGACGAGTTCGACCTCCGCGTCGGCCGGGTCCTCACGTCGCGGACCTGCGGTGACCTGGACGCCCTCACCGCCGGGATTTCCGCCGGGCCGGCGACGGCCGCGGGGCCGGAACCCGCTACCAGGAACTTCGCTGCCCGCGCGGGCATAGTGACGGCGCGGATCGCCACGCCGCGGGCTGCCCTGTTGATCGCGGGCGCGCTGCTCCTGTCCGCGGGGCTGATGCTCGGCAGCTCGGTGGCCTTCGTCGCCGGAATGCTGATCATCGGGGCGTCCGCCCCGGACGCGCTGCCAGGGACACCGACGAGCGCCATGGTCCGCACGTGGCAGTCGCTGTACAAAAACAAGACCGGCCGCCTGTAGCAGGTGAGCCGGGCCGTCGGGGCCGCAGCGAAGACCTCGCCGCGAACGGAGCCGGTCCGGGAATCAACGTCACGCGGCAGAGCCCGAACATCCGGGATTCCGCCCGACTGCGGCCGAGGCGGCATGGGGGTATCAAATCCGGAATATCCGTATTAGCGCGTAAATAGCCTCAACGGTACCATATGACCGCGAAGACATTATTCCTGGCGAAGAATTTATATCGCTATAGAAATCGAATATTTTCGCGATCATGGGATCCGGATCCTCAGATACCCGTGAGGGTATCCGTGCCGGGAGGGCGCGAGGCTTCTCGCGCCCCACGCACCCCGTCCGTGCCAGCATCCCGCGACCGCGGTCAGTTATCCGCACGCAGGCTCTGGTGCGGCGTGGTCAGCTCGCGAGCGCGCACGTTATGAGTACCGCGGCCGTGCTGACTTCGAGGATCGCGCCGAATACGTCGCCCGTCACGCCGCCCAGCCGTCGCACCGCGATCAGCCGGACGAGGCCGCCTGCCAGCAGGCCGGCCAGCGCCGCCGCCAGCCCGCGCCCGGCCAGCGGCCATCCGCCGGCGGCGAGGCCGGCCGCGGCGACCGCGCAGCCGAGGAGCGCGACGGTCAGCTCCCGGTCCGCCGCTGAGGTCCGGCCCGCGACCAAGGCGCCGAAGCCGCCGGGGCGCGCGGCGGGTGAGCCGGTCGCGACCACGACCGCGACCCGGCCGGTCACCGCGGCGAGCATGAGCGCGGCGGCGGCCAGCGAGGGCCGCGGCACCGCCGCCAGGGCGGCGACCTGGATCAGCAGCAGCAGGACGAGCGCCGCCACCCCCATCGGGCCGATATCCGAGCGGCGCATGATGTCCAGCGCCTGCGCCGCCGGCCGCCGGCTGCCGAGCCCGTCCGCGGTGTCGGCCAGGCCGTCTAGGTGCAGGCCGCCCGTGAGCAGCGTGAGCAGCGCGACCGCGAGCGCCGCGCCGAGCAGCCGGCGGGCCGCGGACCCGCCGGCCGCCCCGACACCGAGTACGACGCCGGCGCCGAGCCCGCCGACCAGCAGGCCGACGGCGGGCAGCCAGCGCAGCGCCGCGGCCGCGTCGCCTTCGCCGAGTTCGGGGTCCGTCCCGGCGGGGATCACGGTGAACAGGCTTAGCGCCGTCCGGAGGCCGCGGGCTCTCATCGCCGCTCAGCCCGCACCGCGCGGCTCCGCCCGGGCCGTCACCGGAGCCGCCGGGCGATGCCCGCGGTGCACAGCCAGACCTGCTCGCACTCGGCGGCGATCCGCGCGTTGAGGATCCCGAGCTCGTCGCGGAACCGCACGCCGGAGGCCGTGGCGGGGATGACGCCCGAGCCGACCTCGTTGCTCACCGCGACGACGTGCCGCCGCGTCGAGCGCCACGCGTCAAGCAGGCCGTCGACGCGCTCGGCCAGCTTCTTGCCGGCGCCGGGCTCGCCCGCCCAGAGCCCGGCTTCCTCCATCACGCCGGCCAGCCAGGTGGACAGGCAATCGACTAGCACCGGGGTCGTCTCGGATCCGGCCAGGACACCTTCCAGGTCCAGCGTCTCCCGCGTCGTCCAGTGCGCCGGACGGCGCTGCCGGTGCAGCCGCACCCGGTCGGCCCACTCGGGGTCCGACGCGTCCGGGACCGGCCCGGTCGCCACGTACTCGACCCGGTCCCTGGCGGCCAGCAGCCGCTCGGCGGTCACCGACTTCCCCGACCGCGCCCCGCCCAGGATCAGCACCCGGAACGGCCTGCCACGGCGCGGCCGGCCCGGAAGCGGCAGCGGGCCTGGCGGCCGGAGCGGCGCGGGTCCGCGGTCACGTCCCCAGCGGCTCATGCCTTCTCGCCGGACAGCGGGTCGGGGGCGACGAAACCGGACTCGTAGGCCACCACCACGGCCTGCACCCGGTCGCGCAGGCTCAGCTTCATCAGGATCCGGCTCACGTGCGTCTTGACCGTGTTCTCCTCGACGACGAGCTCGCGGGCGATCTCCGCGTTGGACATGCCGCGCGCCACCAGCCGCAGGACGTCGAGCTCCCGCGAGGTGAGCGCGGCGAGCGCCGCCGGGACCTGGCCGGTGTCCGCCGGCCGCGCGGCCAGCGTGAACCGGGAGATGAGCCGCCGGGTGATAACCGGGTCGATGAGCGCGTCGCCGGCCGCGACGCTGCGGACCGCCACGATCAGCTGCTCGGCCGGGGCGTCCTTCAGCAGGAAACCGCTGACCCCGGCGCGCAGCGCCTCGTAAACGTACTCGTCGGCGTCGAAGGTGGTGAGGATCAGCACCTTGGTGCCGCCGCCGAGCCCGATGACCTCGCGGGCGGCCCGCAGCCCGTCCATGACCGGCATCCGGATGTCGAGCAGGGCCACGGCGGGGGAGTGCGCGCGGACCAGGCCGACCGCTTCCCGGCCGTCCCCCGCCTCGGCCAGCACGGTGATGTCCGGCTCGGACTCGAGGATCACCCGCAGGCCCTGGCGGACCATCCGCTGGTCGTCGGCGATGACCACGGTGAGCGGCTCTGGCATGGGGCGTTTCCCCTCGGCAGGACTAGCGGGGCAGGTCCACAGTAGTCCTCGCGTGTGACGCCGCGGCGGGAAAGCTCACCCGCGCGCCGGACGACCGGCGGTGGTGGCGGTGCAGACCTGGGATCTCGCATCGGGATTCGGGCACAACCCGCCGGACACCGTCACCCCCTTCTCCGGGGCGATCAGCTACTACGTGGTGCAGCTCGTCTTCGGACTGCTCGCCGCCGGGATCGCGGCCGAGCTCGGCGTGCTGCGGGGGCGCACGCTGGCTCGCGGCCCGCAGGCCGCCGGAGCAGCAGGCCCATGGCAGCGCGCGGCCGTCGCCTCGAGGCGCCGCCTGGCGCAGCAGCTCAGGGTCCGCAACACCGAGCTCCTCGCGGAGCAGGAGGCCTACGCTGCCGAGGCCGTCCGGTACGAGCGGTCGCGGATCGCGGCGGAACTGCACGACATCGTCGGACACAGCCTCAGCCTGATGGTGGTGCAGGCCGACGCCGGACAGCGGGCAGCGCGGCCCGGCAGCGCGCGCGGCCTTGTCGGCGGTCGCCGAGGCGGCCGAGCAGGCCCGGGCCGAGATGGCCAAGCTCGCAGAACTTATGGCGGGCGGTGCTCCCGCCCAGACAGCGGCCGGGCTGGATCTGGTCGGCCAACTTGTGCGCCAGGCGCGGGCGGCTGGCCTCGATGTCACGTACCACCTGGTCAGTGACAACAGCGACGTCGCCGAGCGCCCGGCCGAGGCGGCTTACCGGGTCGCCATCGAAGGGCTGACCAACGCGCTCAAGCACGCTCCCGGCGCCCCGGTCACGGTCACCGTCACCGTCGGCGACGGCGAGCTCGCGGTGACGGTCGCGAACGCCGCCCCGCGCGGCGCGCCGTCCGGGCTGTCGCGGACGGGCGGCGGCTACGGCCTGGCAGGCATGCGGGACCGGGTCGAGGCGTGCGGGGGCATCCTCTCCGCAGGCCCGTCCGAGACGGGCGGCTGGCGGGTGCACGCGGTGCTGCCGGCGGTAGCTTGACCGCATGACGACGCCGGGTTTCGAGGCCCGCACCGCCGAACGCATCCGGCGGCTTCTCAACGTTCCCGTGACCGCGGTCCGCGTGGCCGGCGCGCAGCACGGCTACCAGCACCTGACGGCGACGCTCGCCGACGGGCGCGAGGTATTCGCGAAGGCGGTGCCGGGTACGGACGGGAGCCAGGCAGGCGCGTTCGCCGCCGAGGCGAACGGGCTGCGCTGGCTGGCCGAGGCGAACGCGGTACCCGTCCCCGAGGTCCTCGGCGCCGATGACAACATGCTCGTCATCGAGCTGCTGCCGCCTGGGCGGCCGAGCCCGCGGGCGGCGCGAGAGTTCGGCGCGGCCCTGGCGCGGATGCACGCCGCGGGCGCGGCCACGTTCGGCGCGCCGTGGCCCGGGTACATCGCGAGCCTGCCGCTGGCCAACACGCCGGGGACAGAATGGGGGAGCTGGTACGCGGAGTACCGGCTCGTTCCGTATATAAGGATGGCGCGTGATCGCGGCGGGCTGTCTGGCGCGGACGCCAGCCTGGTGACGGCCGTGGCCGAGCGGATCGGGGAGCTGGCCGGGCCGCCGGAGCCGCCGAGCCGCAGCCACGGGGACCTGTGGTCGGGGAATGTCCTGTGGTCCGGCGGGCGCGGCTGGCTGATCGACCCGGCCGCGCACGGGGGGCACCGGGAGACCGACCTGGCGATGCTGGCGCTGTTCGGCGCGCCGCACCTTGACGAGATCATGCGGGCGTATACCGAGACCGCGCCGCTCGCCGACGGGTACCGGCGGCGGGTCCCGCTGCACCAGCTCCACCCGCTGCTGGTGCACGTCTGCCTCTTCGGCGCCGCGTACGCGGGCCAGCTGCGCGCCGCGGCGCTCGCCGCGCTCGCCGCCTGAGCGGCCCCGGCCACCGGTTTGATGCCGGAGACGGTCGGGTAGGCGAGCCTAAGCCGGGCGCTCGCCCGCGGGTGAGTGTGCCGCCGACGTCAACCACCGCTAGTCAGGAGAGCGCAGCATGGCCTACGACCCGTACGGGTCTGGCGACTTCGGTGCTAGTCCCTTCGACGAATTCCTCGCCCGCTTCTTCGGCGGCTCGGTGCCCGGGCGGCCGGTGCAACGCATCGACATCGGCCAGCTGATGACCGAACAGGCCCGCGAGCTGGTGCGGGATGCCGCGACCCAGGCCGCGCAGTGGGGCGACCCCGACCTGGACACCGACCATCTGCTCTGGGCGGCGACCCGGCAGGAAGCGACCCGTCGCCTGCTGGCGGCGGCGGGCGCCGATCCCGGCGCCATCGCCCGGGAGATCGAATCCCGCGCCAACCGCGGCTCCCCCCGGGAAGAGGCGCCGAGCCTCACGCCGTCGGCCAAGCGCGCGCTGCTGGACGCGCGGCAGATCGCGCAGGCGTTCGGCAGCTCCTACATCGGCCCGGAGCACCTGCTGTTCGCGCTGGCCGTCAACCCCGAGTCGGCCGCGGGGCGGCTACTGCGCGACGCGCGGGTCACCCCGGAGACGCTCCAGGAAGCGGCCATTGGCGGCGGCGGCCGGCCGGGCGAGCGGCCGCCTTCGGACACGCCCACCATCGACCAGTTCGGCAACGACCTTACGGCGATGGCCCGCGAGGGCCGGATCGACCCGGTGGTCGGCCGCGAGCACGAGATCGAGCAGACCGTCGAGGTGCTGTCCCGGCGGACGAAGAACAACCCGGTGCTCATCGGCGAGCCCGGCGTCGGCAAGACCGCGATCGTGGAGGGCATCGCCCAGCGCATCGTCGACGGTGAGGTGCCCGACACGCTGCGCGACAAGCGCCTAGTCCAGCTCGATATCGGCGGGATGGTCGCGGGCACCAGGTACCGCGGCGACTTCGAGGACCGGGTGAAGAAGGTCATCGACGAGATCCGGGCGCATGGCGACGAGCTGATCATCTTCATCGACGAGCTGCACACCGTCGTCGGCGCGGGCGGCGCGGAGGGCGCGGTGAGCGCCTCGAACATGCTCAAGCCCGCGCTCGCCCGCGGCGAGCTGCACATCGTCGGCGCCACCACGATCAACGAGTACCGCAAGGACATCGAGAAGGACGCGGCGCTCGAGCGGCGCTTCCAGCCCATCCTGGTGCCCGAGCCCTCGGTGAGCGACACGATCGAGATCCTGCGCGGCCTGCGCGACCGGTACGAAGCCCACCACCAGGTCCGCTTCACCGACGAGGCGCTGATCGCGGCGGCGGAGCTGTCCGACCGCTACATCACCGACCGGTTCCTGCCGGACAAGGCGATCGACCTCATCGACCAGGCGGGCGCCCGGGTCCGGCTGCGCACCAAGACGCCCGCCAGGGACCGGCGCGAACTGGAGCAGCGGCTGGATCAGCTGCGCCGGGAGAAGGACGAGGCGGTCGCCGCCGAGGACTACGCCCGGGCCGGCGCGCTGCGCGACCAGATCGCCGAGCTCGGGGAGCGCGCGGAGCGCGGAGCAGACGGGCAGAAGACGGTGCCCGAGGTCACCGCCGCCGACATCGCCGGGGTCGTGTCGCGCGCGACCGGGATTCCGGTCGCGCAGCTGACCGAGGAGGAGAAGGAACGGCTGCTGCGGCTGGAGGAGCATCTGCACCGCAGGGTCATCGGCCAGGACGAGGCGGTCGCGGCCGTGGCCGAGGCCGTCCGGCGCTCGCGCGCCGGGCTCGGCGACCCGAACCGGCCGATCGGCAGCTTCCTGTTCCTCGGGCCGACCGGCGTCGGGAAGACCGAGCTCGCCAGGGCGCTCGCCGAGGCACTGTTCGGCAGCGAGGACCGGATGGTCCGGATCGACATGAGCGAGTTCCAGGAGCGGCACACGGTCAGCAGGCTCGTGGGCGCGCCGCCCGGCTACGTCGGCTACGAGGAGGCGGGCCAGCTGACCGAGGCGGTGCGGCGCACGCCGTACGCCGTCCTGCTGCTCGACGAGATCGAGAAGGCGCACCCGGATGTGTTCAACATCCTCCTGCAGGTGCTCGACGACGGCCGGCTCACCGACGGCCAGGGCCGCACGGTCGACTTCAAGAACACGGTCATCATCATGACGAGCAACCTCGGTTCGGACGTGATCGGCAGGCGGGGGCTCGGCTTCGGCGGCGGTGCTGGCGGCACACGCGGCTCGGGCGGCGCGGACGACGAGGCGCTGCGGGAGCGGATCATGTCCCGGCTGCGGGAGTCGTTCCGGCCGGAGTTCCTCAACCGGATCGACGAGATCATCGTCTTCCGGCATCTCGATGAAGAGCAGCTGCGGCAGATCACCGAACTGCTGCTGGAGGAGACGACGCGGCGGCTGCACGCGCAGGACATCACGGTGGACTTCGCTACCCCGGCGATCGACTGGCTGGCGCGGCGTGGCTTCCAGCCGGAGTTCGGCGCCCGGCCGCTGCGCCGGACGATCCAGCGGGAGGTGGACAACCGGCTGTCGGAGATGCTGCTCGACGGCCGGCTCCGGCCCGGCCAGCATGTACTCATCGACGCGGAGAACGGCGCGCTCGTGTTCCGCGTCAGCGACCGCGCCCCCGGCGTATCGGTGCCCACCGGTCAGGCTGACTGACGCGCGAAGGAGCAGCCCGTGAAGGATCTCGCGATCGTGAGCATCGAGGCGGTGCCGTGCTCGGTTCCGCTCAGGCAGGCCGTCTTCCAGGGGCTCGGCCAGGCCACGAAGCGGGACACGGTGATCGTGAAGGTCACCACGGCGGGCGGCCTGACCGGGTACGGCGAGTCGTACAACGGCCGGGCGCCGCTGGCCGTCGCCGCAACGATCAACACGACGCTCGCGGACCTGTTCACGCGTCTGGACGCGGCCGCGACCACCGAGGTCTGGGCGCGTTTCGAGAGCCGGGTGCTGGCCAACCACGGCACCTGCGCCGCATGCGTGTGCGCGATGAGCGGCATCGACATGGCGCTGTGGGACATCCGCGGCAAGGCCCTCGGGGTGCCGCTGTACCGGCTGCTCGGCGGCTCGCCGCGGCCGATCCCGGCCTACGCGGGCGGTTTCGCCCTCGGCTACGCCGATCCCGCTTTGCTGGCTGAGGAAGCGCTGGCACAGGTCGCCCTCGGCTACCGTGCCGTGAAGCTGCGGCTGGGCGACACCGTGGCCAATGATGCCGAACGGACGCGTGCGATGCGCGCTGCCGTCGGCTCCGGCGTGGCATTGCTGGCGGACGCCAACTGTCGTTACTCGGTCGATGACGTACGCGCCATAGTGCCGGTGCTCGCGGACGCGCGGGTCGGCTGGCTGGAGGAGCCGTTCCCGCCGTACCAGGACAGGTCCTGGCGCGCCGCGAGGGCGATCGCGGCGTCCGTCATCCCGCTCGCGGCCGGCGAGAACTGCCACACCCGCTACGACTTCCAGCGGCTCGTCGACGCCGGGAACGTATCGATCCTGCAGCCCGACCTGTCCCGGTGCGGCGGGATCACCGAGGCGGTGCGGATCGCCGCCCTGGCGTCGGCCGCCGGACTGCCAGTCTGCACGCACGGCTGCCACACCGGGCTGAACATGGCCGCCAGCGTCCACTTCCTGGCCAGCATCGACAACGCCCGCTACTTCGAAGGCGACGGGTCAACGGACAACCCGCTCCGCACCCAGGCCTGCTCCGCGTCCTACGAGCTAGCTCCCGACGGGACAGTCAGCCCCCTGGAGGGACCGGGGATCGGCGTTGACGTGGACGAGGATTTCATCTACGCCCATCCGATCACCGAAGGCCCGGCCTGGGGCTAGCGCGTCGGCGCCCTGCCCGGCCGACTGGGGTGGTGGGCCACAGCCCCAGACGTCCGGAGGACGTGCAGGGGACGCCAGTGGCCGGTGTGACGGGAGATGCCCGCGACGAGGTGCTACGCGGTCGCGGTCACCGTCGAGTCGGAGATGGCTAGGGGGTGGCCGATGGACTCGCCGCTGGCGGGGTCGAAGAAGTGCAGGCGGCTGGTGTCGACCGCGAGCTCGAGCGGCTGCCCGGTGCGGACCTTGGACCGGGCGGACGCCCGGGCGGTCCACAGGGACTTGCCGCCCGCCAGCGCGGCGACCGTCTCGTCCTCTTCGTCGGCGCCGTCGGCCGCGCTGGTGATCGAACGCGTGCTCGACCGGCGGCGCGTCGATCGTGAAGATCACGTGGATCTCGGTGCCGAGTTCCTCGGTGACGCCGACCGTGACCGGCAGCCGCGCCCACGAGGCGTCGCCGATGGCCGCGTCCTCGAAGTCGGACGGGCGGATGCCGAGGATGACCTTGCGCCCGAAGTAGCCGTCGAGTCCTCGCTTGGCTTCCACGACCGAGGCGGGGACCGGCAGCCGGTAGCCGGCGAAGGTGACCGCGGGGCCATCGTCGCGGGCGAAGTCGGCCAGCACGAAGTTCATCGCGGGGGAGCCGATGAAACCGGCCACGAACAGGTTCACCGGGGCGTCGAACAGCGCCTGCGGGGTGTCGACCTGCTGCAGCTTGCCGTCCCGCAGCACGCAGACCCGGTCCCCGAGGGTCATGGCCTCGACCTGGTCGTGGGTCACGTACACGGTGGTGATGCCGAGCCGTTCGTGCAGCTGGTTCAGCGCGGCGCGCATGGACACGCGCAGCTTGGCGTCGAGGTTGGACAGCGGCTCGTCCATGAGGAACGCCTGCGGCTCCCGGACGATGGCGCGGCCCATGGCGACCCGCTGCCGCTGGCCGCCGGACAGCGCCGCGGGCTTGCGGGACAGGTACGGGTCCAGGCCCAGCAGCTTCGCCGCCTCGCTGACCCGCCGCTTGATCTCGCCCTTCGGGGTGTGCCGCAGCTTAAGCCCGAACGCCAGGTTCTCCTCGACGGTCATGTGCGGGTACAGCGCGTAGTTCTGGAAGACCATCGCGATGTCGCGGTCCTTCGGCGGCAGGTCGTTGACCACCTTGCTGCCGATGGAGATCGTGCCGTCGCTGATCTCCTCCAGGCCCGCGATGGACCGCAGCGCCGTCGACTTCCCGCACCCGGAAGGTCCGACGAGCACCATGAACTCGCCCTCCTTCACCTCAAGGTTCAGGTCGTCGAGGGCCTTCACGCCGCCCTGATAAACCTTGTCCACGTGATCGAGGACGATCTGTGCCATCCGGGAACTCCCTTTTGTCCGCTGTGATGCAGAGCCTAGCCACTCCTGAGGCGCCCGTTAAGACCTCACGCGGCGACTTGCTCTGGAATCGTGAATTATGTCGGTCTTTGTCGGTCCCGGCAAGAGGCCGGCATGAGGCCGGCAAGAGGCCGGCATGAGGCCGGCAAGAGGCCGGCATGAGGCCGGCAATAGGCCGGCATGAGGCCGGCATGAGGCCGGCAAGAGGCCGGCATGAGGCCGGCGCGAGGCCCCGGTCACCCCGGCAGGTCGTACACCGACACCGGCGTGTCCAGCACGCGGGCGGCGTCCACCACCCGCATCGGGCCGGTCAGCGTGAACGCCCCCGACAGCGGCAGGCTGTCCGACGCGCCGCCGACCGCCACGCCGATCTCGCCCGGCTCGACGATCCGCGCGCCGGCCAGGCCGGTGAACGAGGTCCGGTCGGCGTGCAGCCGGAACGCCACTCGGCTCGCCGCACCGGGCGACAGCGGAACCCGCGCGAACCCGGCCAGCCACCGGACCGGGCGGACGACCTGCGCCACCGGGTCGCTGAGGTAGAGCTGGACGACCTCGGTGCCCGCCGTGGCACCGCTGTTGCGCACGGTGCACGATACTTCCACCGTGCCGTCAGTTCGCACCTCGTCCGCCGACACGACGAGATCGGAGTACTCGAAGGTCGTGTACGACAGGCCGTGGCCGAACGCGAACAGCGGCGTCGGATCCACCGAGCTGCCCGAATGCAGCGCGGCGGTCCGCGATCGCAGGTACGACGACGGCTGCGCCCCCGGCGAGCCCGGCAGCTCCACCGGAAGCCTGCCGCTGGGCGTCACCCGGCCGGTGAGCACCCCGGCGATGGCGTGCCCGCCTTCCTCGCCGGGGAAGAACGCCTGCACCACCGCCGCCAGCCGCCCGGCCACGCCGCCGATCGCGTACGGCCGGCCGGTCACGAGCACGGCCGCCACGGGCTTGCCGGTGTCGGCCAGCGCGTGCAGCAGCTCCTCTTGGACACCAGGCAGCCGCAGGTCAGTGGCGTCGCAGCCCTCGCCGGAGGTGCCTCGCCCGAACAGACCCGCCTCATCCCCGACGACGGCGACAATCATTTCGGCCGAACGGGCGGTGGCGACTGCCTCGGCGAAACCCGACTTGTCGAGGGTGCGGACGCCGCAGCCGCGCGCGTACGCCACGTCGGCCGCCTCTTCGCGGAGCGCGCCGAGCAACGTGGTGACCTGCACGCCGGCGCCGTCGGTGCTGGAGCGCATGTGCCTGGGCATGCTGTAGCAGCCGAAGAACGCCAGCGGATCGTCGGCGAGCGGCCCGACGACCGCGACCTTGGCGGTGGGCGCCAGCGGCAGCGCGCCGTCGTTGGCGAGCAGCACGACGGACTCTTCGGCGAGCCGGCGGGCCAGCACGCGGTTGGCCGGCGGGTCCAGGTCGGTTTCCGCGGCGTCGCCTGGGACGGGGGACCAGCCGGGATCGAGCATGCCGAGCTCGAACTTCTGCCGCAGCACGCGGGCCACCGCGCGGTCCACCACCTCGGCGGAGACGTCTCCGGCGAGCGCGGCCGACCGCAGCGGCTCGCCGTAGCAGCGGACGCTGGGCAGCTCGACGTCCACGCCGGCGGTCAGCGCGAGGGCCGCGGCGTCCGCCTGGGAGCCGGCGACGGCGTGCTGCAGCTCCAGGAAGGAGACCGCGTAGTAGTCGGAGACGACCAGGCCGTCGAAGCCGAGCTTGCCGCGGAGCAGCGTGCCGAGCAGGTACGGGTCGCCAGTGGCCGGCGCGCCGTCGATGTCGGGGTAGGTGGGCATCACGGCGTACGCGCGGCCGAGCCGGATGGCCATCTCGAACGGCACGAGCATGACGTCGGCGAACTCCCTGGGTCCCATCGACACGGGCGCCATGTTGCGCCCGGCGCGGGAGGCGGAGTAGCCGGCGAAGTGCTTCAGCGTGGCCTGCACGCCGGAGGACTGCAGGCCCTGCACATAGCCGGTCCCGATGGTCCCGACCAGGTAGGGGTCCTCCCCGATGGTCTCCTCGGTCCGCCCCCAGCGGGGATCGCGGGTGACGTCAAGCACGGGCGCGAGGCCCTGGTGGATGCCGACGGCGTACATGGTGCGGCCGAAGGCCCTGGCCATGTCCCTGACGAGCGCGGGGTCGAAGGAGGCGCCCCAGGCGAGCGGCGTCGGGAAGATCGTGGCCGTCCATGCCGCGAATCCGGTCAGGCACTCCTCGTGGGCGACCGCGGGGATGCCGAACCGGCTGGCGGCCACGATCCGGGCCTGCAAGGCGGCCAGCGCGCGCGTCGCCGCGCCCGGCTCGACCGGCCGCGTCCCGAACACCCGGGTCAGCTGCCCCATCCCGTTCTTGATGAGCTCGTCGAGGGACGGCAGCTCGTCGCTGAACTGGTCCTGCATGGGGGCCACGCCGTCGTTCTCGCCGGAGGCGCCCATCCAGACGCTGCCGAGCTGGGCGAGCTTCTCCTCCAGCGTCATCCGGGCGAGCAGGTCCACGACCCGCTCATCCACCGGACACGACGGATCCTGCCAGATTTCGCCGACTATCTCGGATATTCCGGTTTTGTCCATCGGCTGGATCACTTCTCGTGCTCCCTCTGGGTCGGGACGCTCGCCCTGAGAGCGGCGGTCGACTCGCGCACGATGAGCTCGGTGGACAGCTCCACCCGGTTGGACCTCAGCGGTGTGCCCTCGATCAGCTCGCCGAGCATCTGCGCCGCGGCGCTGCCCATCTCGGCGAGCGGCTGCCGCACGGTGGTCAGCGGGGGTGACGCCCATCTGGCGACGGGCAGCTCGTCGAAGCCGACGACGCTGAGGTCCTGGGGGATCAGCAGGCCGTGCTGCCGCGCCGCTTCGTAGACGCCGAACGCCTGCTGGTCGCTGCCGGCGAAGATGGCCGTCGGCGGCTGCCGAAGTTCGAGCAGTTCCACGGCCCGCGCGAAGCCGCCTTCGTGCATGAAGTCGCCGTACCGCACCAGTTCCGGGTCGAACGCCACGCCCGCCCGTTCCAGCGCGGACCGGTAGCCGTCGACGCGCGCCAGGCTGCACAGGTAGTCGATCGGCCCGGTGATCGCCCCGATCCGCCGGTGCCCGAGCTCCAGCAGGTGCTCGGTGGCGGCGAGGCCGCCAGCCCAGTTGGTCGCGCCGACGCTCGGGATGTCCGGTGGCGGCGTGTTGGCCGGGTCGATCACGATGAGCGGGATGCCGGCGCTGCGCAGCTGGGCGACCTGCGCGTCCATCAGCCTGGTGGTCACCAGGATCACGCCGTCGGTGTGGTGGCTGGCCAGCGCGCTCGTCCAGCTCGCCGGCCGCGCGTCGCCGTGCCGCACCGACGACACCGCGACCGCCGTCTCGTGCGCCGCGCCCCACTCCTCCACGCCGCGCAGGATCTCGACCGCCCACGGGCTGTCGAGGCCGTTGAACACGAGGTCGATGAGCCCGGAACGGCGCAGCCTGCGCAGCCCGCTCCGGGCGTACTGGTGCTGGTCCAAGAGCTGCTCCACGCGCGCGCGGGTGGCCGCGGCGACGTCCGGCCGGCCGTTCACCACTTTCGACACGGTGGGCAGCGAGACGCCGGCCTCAGCGGCGATCGCGGCGAGCGTGGTTCTCCGCTCCAGCAGCCGGCGAGCGTCGCGTCGCCGCGCGGTCGTGCCCTGCTGCTGCCGCGCGGTGCTCTCTTCCTGATGCCGCACAGCGCCACCTTTCGACTTTGATCTCGAAAACTTTCGGTCATTCGATGCCCGCGAGGGCCGCGATGCCCATGGTGCATCGTACGCGAATACCGTGGTCATGGGAACGTTAATATGCCTGCCCGCACGCTCCGATAGCGGTCGTGAAAAAAAGTAGGTAACACTGTGGAAACCAGGGGTTGACCTTCTCGCGGCGACGATTCTACGATGTCGGCACGTCGAAAGTATTGCTGAAACTTTCGAAACGCCCGTTCGGCAGCAGAGCCTAGAATGCCGCCCGTCTGCCTCGGGCCAACCTCTCGGGAGACAACCATGCGTAGCAGCCGGGCAATTGCCGCCATCGCGGTCGCGGTGGCCACGGCAACTACGGCCGCCGCGTGCAGCGGCGGCAGTTCAAGCACTAGCAGCTCAAGCACTTCCACCGGCAGTACGAGTTCGGCCAGCAGTTCCGCCGGCTCTGCGACCAAGGTGACGCTGACGTGGTGGAACAACGCGACCGCCCAGCCGCTCCTCGGCGTGTGGCAGAACGTGATCAAGTCGTTCGAGGCCAGCCACCCGGGCGTGACGATCCAGAACGTACCGATCCAGAACGAGCAGTTCACCACCAAGATCCCGCTCGCTCTCGAGTCAAGCAACCCGCCCGACATCTACCAGCAGTGGGGCGGCGGCCAGGAGGCGACCCAGGTCAAGTCCGGCAAGCTGACGAACCTCACCTCGTCGGTGTCGAGCTGGATCGGCGAGCTCGGCTCGGCGGCGGCGGGCTGGCAGGTCAGCGGCCAGCAGTACGGCGTGCCGTTCGACCTGCACGTGGTCGGCTTCTGGTACCGCAAGGACCTGTTCGCCAAGGCCGGCATCGGCTCCCCGCCGACCACGATCGCGCAGCTTGAGTCCGACGACGCCAAGCTGAAGGCCGCGGGCATCACGCCGATCGCGATCGGCTCCAAGGACCGCTGGCCGGACGCGTTCTGGTGGGAGTATTTCGCGGTCCGCGAGTGCCCGCAGAGCGTGATCCAGTCCGCGATGACCTCGGTCAACCTCGGCAACTCCTGCTTCGCCCAGGCCGGCACCGACTTGACCAACTTCATGAAGACCGACCCGTTCCAGACCGGCTTCCTCGGCACGCCGTCCCAGCAGGGCGCGGGCAGTTCCGCGGGCTTGGTCGCGAGCGGCAAGGCGGCCATGGAGCTGCAGGGTGACTGGGACCCGTCCGTGATGGAGGGCGTCTCCACCAACAAGAACCTCGCCTCCGAGCTCGGCTGGTTCCCGTTCCCCGCGGTGAGTGGCGCGAAGGGCGACGCGACCGCGGTGCTCGGCGGCGGTGACGGGATGTCCTGCACCACCGGCGCGGCCGAGCCGGCCTGCGCCGAGTTCCTGCAGTACCTCGACAGCACCCCGATCCAGGAGCAGCTCATCAAGGTGGCGTCGCCTGGTCTCCCGGCCAACCCGAGCGCGGTCAGCGCCATTACCCTGCCGGCCGAGCAGACCGCCGCGGCGGCCGACAAGTCGGCCAGCTATGTCGCTACCTATTTCGACACGGCGATGCCCACCCAGCCCGGCCAGAACCTCGACAACGCGGTGGCGAACTACTTCGCGAACCCGTCTTCGAGCCTGGCGAATTCCATCATCACCTCGGTGAACGGCCCCGCGTGAGATGAGTTCACGCACGGCGGTTGACGCCGGGCAGTCTGGTCCGGCCGCGGCGCTCCCCCCCGCGGCCGGACCGCTCACGACCCGGCGCGGCGGCGCGTGGCGCGCCAGAAAGCTTCGCAGGACGGTCGAGCTCACCATCCTGCTGGGCCCGGCGCTGATCCTGTTCGTCGGGTTCGTGCTGCTGCCGATCGTGATTGCCGCCTACTACAGCCTCTTCAACTGGACCGGGTACGGCCCGCTCAACGATTTCATCGGACTGCACAACTACAAGGTCGCGTTCAACGACCCGGTGTTCGTGCAGGCGATCGAGCACACCCTGATCCTCACGGTGCTGGCCCTGGCCGTCCAGGGACCGATCAGCCTGGGCATCGCGCTGCTGCTGAACCGCAAGTTCCGCGGCCGCGCGTTCATGCGCCTGGTGATCTTCGCGCCGTACGTGCTGCCGCCGGCGGTGACCGCGGTCATGTGGTCCCTGATGCTGCAGCCGGGCGGTTTCGTCGACCAGGTGATGAAGTCGGTCGGCCTCGGCGGGCTGGTGCAGCTGTGGCTGGCGAACATCCACATCGTGCTGTACACCAACTTCGTGGTGCTCACCTGGCAGTACGTCGGCTTCGGCATAGTGCTGCTGCTGGCCGGGCTGCAGGGGATACCGGCCGAGCTCAAGGAGGCCGCGGCGATCGACGGCGCGACGCCGTGGCAGGTGACGCGGCGGATCACGCTCCCGCTGCTCGGCCCGACGATCAGGATCTGGGTGTTCATCACGGTGATCGGGTCGCTGCAAGTGTTCGACATCGTGTGGATCCTCACCGGCGGCGGGCCCGCGAACGCCTCGACCACGATGGCGACGTACATGTTCCTCGACGGGTTCCGGAGCCTGGAGTTCGGCTACGGTTGCGCGATCGCGGTGGTCATGTTCGCCTTCTGCTTCGTGTTCTGCATTATCTACCAGCGGTTCGCGCTGCGCCGGGACACCGAAGGCGCGCTGACCCGGGCTGTGGGGTGATCCGGTGCCGGTTAAACGAAGCAAATACACGATCCTGCCCGGCACCTACCTGGTGGCGATCGTGCTGTTCGGGATCACGGTCGTCCCGCTGCTGTTCGTGTTCGTGGATGGCTTCCGCACCAGCGCGGACATCAACAATTCGCCGACCGGCCTGCCGCACCCCTGGGTCTGGTCGAACTACGGCTCTATCCTGACGACCGCGCCGTTCTGGCAGTTCCTCGGCAACAGCGCGCTGATCGCCGGGGTCGCGACCGTGCTCGCGGTGGGGCTCGGCTCGATGGCGGCGTTCGCGCTCTCCCGGTACGCCTTCCACGGCCGGGAGTTCATCTTCACGCTGTTCATCTCGGGACTGCTGTTCCCGATCGGCGTGGCGGCGCTGCCGCTGTACCTGCTGCTGCAGCGGGTGGGCCTGCTTGACAACCAGTTCGGCGTGGCGCTGCCCGAGGCGGCGTTCGCGCTGCCGATCACGATGTTCATCCTGCGGCCCTTCATGCGCGCCATCCCAGGCGAGCTCGAGGACGCCGCCATGGTGGACGGTGCCAGCCGGCTCCGGTTCTTCTGGCAGATCCTGCTCCCGCTGTCCCGGCCCGCCCTGGTCACTGTCTCGCTGCTGGCGTTCGTCACCAGCTGGAATCAGTACCTGCTGCCGCTGCTTGTGTTCACCACCACGTCGCACTTCACGCTGCCGCTCGGAGTCGCCACCTACCAGTCGCAGTACTCGCAGAACACGGGGGCGATTCTGGCGTTCACCGCGCTCGCGGCGATCCCGGCCCTCGGCATCTTCGTGTTCGCGGAACGATACCTCGTCGCCGGCGCGGCCGGCGCCGTGAAGGGGTAGTACTGCTAATAAAGGAGGCAGATATGACGACGACAGATCCGTATGTGCCAGCGCGTGAAGACCACTTCTCGTTCGGGATATGGACGGTGGGCTGGCAGGGGACGGACGTGTTCGGCGGCCCGGTGCGCCCGCCGATGCCCGCGGACCGGGCGGTCCGCAAGCTCGCCGAGCTCGGCGCCTACGGGGTGAACTTCCACGATAACGACGTGTTCGACTTCAACGCCTCACCCGCGGAGCGAGACGAGCGGATCTCGGCGTTCCGCAAGGCCCTGGAAGAGACCGGCCTCGTGGTGACCACGGCCACCACGAACCTGTTCGGCCATCCGATGTTCAAGGACGGCGCGTTCACCGCGAACGAGCGGGAGGTGCGCCGCTTCGCGCTCGCCAAGGTCATGCGGAACCTGGACCTCGCCGCCGAGCTGGGCGCGCGGACCTACGTCTTCTGGGGCGGCCGGGAGGGCGCGGAGTCGGGTGCGGCGAAAGACGTGCGGGTGGCGCTCGACCGGTACGCCGAGGGCCTGAACCTGCTGTCGCAGTACGTCCTCGACCAGGGCTACGAGATCAGGTTCGCGGTCGAGCCGAAGCCGAACGAGCCGCGCGGCGACATCCTGCTGCCGACCATCGGGCACGCGCTCGCCTTCATCAACACCCTCGAGCACCCGGAGATCGTCGGGGTCAACCCCGAGGTCGGCCACGAGGAGATGGCGAGCATGAACTACGCGCACGGCATCGCCCAGGCGCT
Organism: uncultured Actinomycetota bacterium; assembly: GCA_963771985.1. Taxonomy (GTDB): domain Bacteria; phylum Actinomycetota; class Actinomycetes; order Streptosporangiales; family Streptosporangiaceae; genus Trebonia. Next base: position 553,761 of record CAVYVO010000022.1, read on the forward strand.
GTGGCACGGCAAGCTGTTCCACATCGACCTGAACGGGCAGCACGGGCCGCGGTACGACCAGGACCTGCGGTTCGGCGCGGGCAACGCGCGCGGCGCGTTCTGGGTCGTGGACACGCTGCTGGCCGGCGGCTACGCCGGCCCGGTGCACTTCGACTACAAGCCGCCGCGCACCGAGAACGACGAAGGCGTCTGGGCGTCGGCCGCGGCCTGCATGCGCAACTACCTGATCCTGCGGGAGAAGGCGCGCGCGTTCCGTGCTGATCCCGAGGTCCAGGCGGCCCTGGCCGCGGCCCGGGTCCCCGAGCTCGCGACACCGACGCTGGCCCCGGGGGAGACGTGGCGCGACGTGCGCGACGTTACCGTGGACGCCGACGCGCTCGGCCGCCGCGGCATGGGCTACGAGCACCTGGACCAGCTGGCCATGGAACACCTCTACGGCGTCCGCTTACCGGTCGTGCCAGCCATGGAACACAGGACACCCCAGGAGATGGACTCGTGGGAACTGATCGCTATGTTCCGCCACGCGCGCGCCCTTCTGGGGTTCACCCCTGACGCCCAGCTATCGCGGGCACTAGTCAACTTCATGTCCGCCGCGCACCGCGAACTGGAGCGCCGCGGCGAATGCAACGACGAATACCTCCTCGGCGCCTTACGACAGGCCAGCGGAGGCACGCTCGCGGAGGGCGCTTTCTAATCGCTTTCTAATCGCGGCGGCCGGAGGTCCCGGCGCGGACGCCTGGCCCCCGGTCCGCCGTGATTATCACGGTCCCGCATACCCCCATGGGGTACCTCACAGGTGCGGGCGTCCGGTGTGACAGAAGAGGATGCCCGCCCAGGGCGTATGCAGGCAAGAAAGATCCCGCCGGCGGTGACGCCCAGCGCCGCCGGCGGGATCCGTCTGCGCGCGGCTAGAAACCGCCGGCAGGCACCCGGAACGGGGCGCCGTAGGCGGCCAGCCGCAAGTCGGACTGCAGGTCGTAGTAGGCGGGCTTCGGCTGCTGGTTCACGTCGTAGATCGTGGCGTAGCCCTCTCCGGTGAAGGTGCCGGGCACCCAGGAGTCCGCGTCCGTGAAGCCCCAGACGGTGAACGAGATGCACTGCGGCACCTCGAGAGCGGCCTTGAGCATCGCGGAGAACTCATACGGCTGGGCGAACACCGCGAGGTGGTCCGTCGGCACCTGGTCGGTCGCGTTGTTCACGAACGTGCGCACGTCGGCCTCGGTGATCGCCACCTTCAGGCCCAGGCTGGCGTACCGTTCCAGGTCCTGCTGGAAGAGCTGCGGGCTGAAACCGTACTGTGTGTCGAGGTGCCCCTGGTTGCCGACGCCCATGATCGGGACGCCCTCGGACAGCATCTGCTGCAGCCACGCGTACACGGCGTCGCTCTTGGCGTTCGTGCCGTCCTCGCCGGCGATGTTGTAGTCGTTGTAGAACAAGAGCGCGTGCGGGTCCGCCTGGTGAGCCCAGATGAATGCCTGGGGAATGATGTCCGGCCCGAGGGCGGCGATCCAGAAGTTGCTGGGGTCAATTCCCGAGGGGTCGGCGTCAAGGAAGAATTCATTGGCGACGTCCCACTGCCAGATCTTCCCGCGATACCGCGTGACCTCGGTCATGATGTGGTCGTGCAGCAGCTGCTTCAGCTGCGCGGGGGTAATGGTGCCGTTGGCGACGCCCGTGGTGAGCCAGTCGGGAAGCTGATTGTGCCAAAGCAGCGTGTGGCCGCGGATAAGCTGGCCGTTCGCCTCGGCGAACGAGACAAGCTGGTCGGCCTGAGACCAGTCGAACACCCCCTCCTCCGGCTCGACTATCTGCCATTTCATCCCGTTGCCGGGAGTGACCACGGAGAACTGGCTCCCGGCGATGGCCGCGTACGAAGGAGTCTCGATGTCTTGCGGAATGAGCGCGCTGCCGAAACGGAGGCCGATCTTCGCGGCCAGCGCGCGCAGGGAGTTGGGATCGTAACCGAGATCATGGCTGGAGCTGACCTTGGCGGCCAGCCTGGTGCCCGACGATGCCGCCGAGGCGGCGGTACTCGTGCCGAGTACCGCCGCGACGCTGCCGGCGGCACCCATCGCGAGAAGACTACGGCGTCTCATGCACTTCCTCCTATTGCCCCGAAATCTTTCGCCCCAATGCGAAAGTTTCGGAGCAAATCTGTCGGATAATGGCACCGTAGGGGTACGGGAAAACCATGTCAATAGCGCTTTTTTACATGGATAAACATCTCGAAAGTTTCGGGCTGTAGATAGCTGGCGAGAGCCTGACGATGACTGACGATGGGAGCGAGCGTGCGAGTCGCGAGGCTTTACGGAACCGGGGACATCCGGGTAGGGGACGAGCTGGTGCCGGACGGGCTGACAGCGGACCCTGGACAGGCCATGGTACGGGTCAGCGCGGTGGGGATCTGCGGTTCGGACCTGCACTGGTGGACTGAAGGGGCGATCGGCGACGCGAAGCTGGCGCGGCCGCTGGTGCTCGGGCACGAGGGCGCCGGCGTGATCGCCACCGGCCCCCGCAAGGGCGAGCGCGTCGCGATCGATCCCGCCATCCCGTGCGAGGCGTGCCGGGCGTGCCGGGACGGCTACCGCAACCTGTGCTACAACATCCGGTTCGCCGGCCACGGCGAGACCGACGGCATGCTGCGCGAGCTCATGCTCTGGCCGGCCAGGCTGCTGCATCCGCTGCCCGACGAGGTCAGCGACGCCGCCGGGGCGCTGCTCGAGCCCCTCGGGGTGGCGCTGCACGCGCTGGACCTGGGCCACGTGCCGTTCGGCGGCCGGGTGGCGGTGGTCGGCTGCGGGCCGATCGGGCTGCTGCTCTTGCAGTTGCTGCGGGTCGGCGGCGCCGGCATGATCACCGCGGTCGAGCCGCTGGCGCACCGCCGGGAGGCGGCGGCCGGCTACGGCGCCGACCAGACAGCGGACCGCACCGTCGACCTGACCGGCTACGGCGCCGACGTCGCCTTCGAGGTGGCCGGCAACGACGAAGCGGTGCGGATCGCGATGGAGTCGGTGCGGCCGGGCGGCCGGGTGGTGCTCGCGGGCATCCCGGACAACGACGCCACCACGTTCCCGGCCTCGCTCGCCCGGCGCAAGGGCCTGACGATCGCGATGGTGCGGCGGATGAACGACGTGTACCCGCGTGCGATCAGCCTCGCGGCCCGCGGCACGGTAGCCCTCGACCCCTTGGTATCCCGGCGGACGGACCTGGAGGGAGTGGTCAGCGCCCTCGTCGCCGCGCAGCGCCGGACGGGCGTAAAGGTCCTCGTTATTCCCTAATTCCCGGGGGAACGACCCCCCGGACCCCCCGGCTGCGCTCCGCGCGACATTGTGCTGGTGGTTCAGCACCTGGGCATATGGCTGTTAGCCCTGCCAGGCCGCGGCGTCCTCGCGCAGCGCCGCGTACTGCTCCCGCACTCCGGGCAGCGCCGCCGTCTCGTACGTCGATGTCGGCCGCGCTGGCCAGTCCGGCGGTCCGGCCGTGCCGGAAAGCGCCCACGCCGCCTGCCGCGCCGCGCCGAGCGCCACGTACTCCGCGGGCTCAGGCACTGTCACCGGCATCCCGAACACCCCGGGCGCCACCGCCCGGATCGCCGCCGACTTCGCCGCGCCGCCGATCAGCACCGCCCGGCGCGGTGTGATCCCGCACGCCCGCACGGCGTCGATGGCGTCGGCCAGCGAGCAGAGCACGGCCTCCACGGCCGCACGCGCCAGGTTCTCCGGCGTCGTGTTCGACGACGTCAGCCCGCGCAGCACCCCGTTCGCCGACGGCCGGTTCGGGCTGCGCTCGCCGTCCAGGTAAGGCAGGAAGGTCAGCCCGCCCGCCCCGGGCCCGGCGGCCAGCGCCAGGTCGGAGAGCCCGGCCGCGGTGGTGCCGAGCAGCCGCGCGGTGACGGTGAGCACGCGCGCCGCGTTGACGGTCGCGACCAGCGGCAGGAACCGGCCGGTCGCGTCGGCGAACCCGGCGACGGCGCCGGTGGGGTCGGCCGTGGGCTTGGCCGTCACGGCGTAGGCGGTGCCCGAGGTGCCGATCGACACGACCACATCGTCCTCGGCGAGGCCGAGCCCGAGCGCCGCGCCCATGTTGTCCCCCGTCCCGGGCGAGAGCACCGCGCCCCACGCGGTCCGCCCGACGACTTCGGCGGGCGCGGCGACGCGCGGCAGCGTGACCGCGTGGCCGAGCGCCCGCTCCGCGTAGTCCGGCAGCCAGGAACCGTCGGCGGGGGAGAAGTAGCCGGTGCCCGAGGCGTCGCCCCGGTCGGTGGTCGGCTCGGCGGCGCCGCCGAGCTTCCAGGTCAGCCAGTCGTGCGGGAGCAGCACGCGGCTGGTCCGGCGGGCGTGGTCCGGCTCGCGCTCGGCCAGCCAGCGCAGTTTGGTGACGGTAAACGACATGGTGGGGACGCTGCCGGTGCGCGCGGCCCATTCGGCGGGCCCGCCGAGCTCGGTTACCAGCTCGCGGGCCTGCGGCGCGGACTTGACGTCGTTCCACAGCATCGCCGGCCTGATGACCTCGCCGGCTTCGTCGAGCGCGATCATGCCGTGCTGTTGCGCCGCCACCCCGACAGCGTCCGCCCGCTCCAGCAGGTCGCGGCCCGCCGCCTCCAGCGCCTCCCACCAGTGCCGCGGGTCGCACTCGGTGCCGTCCGGATGCGGTGCGGCGGCCTCCGCGACGACCGTGCCGTCGTCGGCCCGGCAGAGCAGGACTTTCGTGGACTGTGTGGAGGAATCGACCCCGGCGACCAGCTTCACGAACGCGACAGTAGCAGTCTCCGGATGGGGAGTCACTGGCGCTCGTTCAGGGAAAAATTTCGTACAGTCCCAACGCACACTGAAGGGAACGCCGATGTCTCTACAGCAATTCGTGCCCACGCCGCGCTTCGAGGAGTACAGCGAGAGGTTCAAGGACTTCTACAAGATGACACGCCGCGAGGACGGCGTGCTGCTGGTCGAGGCGCACACGAATGGCGGCCCCATCCAGCTCAGCGTGGAGAACCACCGCTCGCTCGGCCAGATGCTCAAGACCGTCGGCGCGGACCCGGAGAACGAGATCCTCATCCTCACCGGCTCCGGCGACGAGTTCATGATGGGCTCCGACGCCGACGGGTTCGCGCTCGAAGAGGCCGACATGGAGTACTGGGCTTACGAGTACGCCTACAAGGACGGCCGGATCAACGTGAGCGCGCTGGTCAACGACCTGGAGATCCCCACCATCGGCCTGCTGAACGGGCCCGGCTTCCACTCCGAGATCGTGCTGATGTGCGACATTACGCTCGCCGCCGCGGGCGCGACCATCTTCGACCTGCACTATGACATCGGCTCGGTGCCCGCCGACGGCATCCACAACGCCTTCCAGGAACTCCTCGGCGTCAAGCGCGCCGCGTACGCGCTGCTGACCGGGCAGGCGATCACCGCCGAGCAGGCCCTGGAATGGGGGATGGTCAACGAGGTCGTGCCCCGGTCCGAGCTGATCGCGCGTGCCTACACGATCGCCGACCACATCATGACCCAGCCGCGGACCACCCGCCGCCTGACCACGCAGATTGTCCGGCGCCCGTGGAAACAGCGGATAGTGAACGATCTGGACGGGGGGTTCGGCATCCAGATGTTCGGCCACATCGCCAAGAAGCGGGCGGTACACGGCGAGGACCACATCCGCTCCACGGTCGACTACGTCCGGGAGGGCCGCAAGAACAACTTCGACTAACGCGGCCGCGGCCTCACTCGCCGACTCCACGGGTCCCCAACCACACGGCTAGCCTCACCTAGGGTGCTGCCGTAAGGTCGGCTGGGCTAGGCGGTTCCGGTCGGCCGCTTGTCCTCGGGTGTCGCCGGGGAACGCGGTCCGGCGGCGCCCCGGAGCGGGCGCGCTCGGGGCATCTGCCGCGGGGCGTCCCGGCGGCCGCGGCGGCCAAGGTTAACGTGAAGGATGCTGTGGCCTATAGGCCACAGCATCCTTCACGTTAAGCTCCCTGCCCGGCCCTGCAGACACCTGACGAACTTCTGGAGCGGTCCGGCCGCGGTCTCAGATCGCCATTTTGTCCGTACTTGTTCAATTACCTCGGATTTAGGCCGATAATGCGCCTCACTATACGGGAGGTGAACCTCTGGCGGCCGCCCGACGGGGGGCGCGAGGCGGATCGGCGTTCGCGAGCCGCCACGGTGCTCCTGGACGCGGCCATGGCCGGAGAAGCCGGCGGCAGCGTCAGTCCCGCCGGCTCTTAGCCGACTGGATGCGCTCCCGCCCGGCGGCTTCGTAGTGCTCTTCGGAGACGGCCACGTGCTGCCTGGCGGCGAGCGCGTTCCGCAGGTGCCGCTGCATCGGGTGGGCCAGCGACAGCACCCGCCCGCCGCCGTACCTGAACAGGTCGGTGACTACTTCGGCGCAGGTCTCGACGGCGTACACCGACGCCGCGGTGACGGCGATCTGCTGGGCTTCGGGCACAAGCTCCCCCGAAGACGCCGTCTCCCAGGCCGCCCGCATCGCCTCGCGGTGCAGCAGCCTGGCCGCCTTGATCTTGACCTCCGCCCGGCCGAGCTCCTTGTGGAACACGGCGCGCTCGCTCAGCGTCGGCGCGCCCGGGAACCGCGCGGTGTGGCTGGCCAGCTCGGTCATGTCGTCGAGGGCACGCAGCGCCAGGCCGGCGCACAGCGGCGGCACCTCGTTGGAGACGAACGCCGGCATCCCCAGCCGGAACAGCGCACCGCCGCGCACCGCGTCGGCGCCAAGAACGTATGTCAGATCCGTCGGCACGAAGACGTCGGTGACGCGGAAGTCCATGCTGCCCGTGCCGACCAGCCCGGCCACGTGCCAGGTGTCGATGACCTCGGCCTCGTCCTTGGGCATGACGAAGACCACCAGCCGCTCTGTCGCCTCCCTGAAGCAGCCGATCAGCCAGTCCGCGTGGCTGATCCCGCTCGCGAAGCTCCACCGCCCGGTCACCATGTAGCCGCCGTCGACGGGCCGCCCCGTGCCCCGCGGCTGCAGCTGTCCGGCGAGCACGGGCAGCGGCCGGCCCGGCGCGAAGACGCGCTCTGCCCCGTCCGACGGCAGCCAGCCGCCGGCCAGCCCGCCGCAGCCGGCGCCGATCATGGCCGCCCAGGCCGTCGACACGTCGGTGTAGGCGAGCTCCTCGATCACGTCGCAGAACTCCAGCGGTGACACCGGCGTCCCGCCCAGCTCCGACGGCGTCTTCAGCCAGAACACGCCCAGCTCACGCAGCGTCGCCGCCGTCTCCGCCGGCAGCGTGCGCAGCTCTTCGGCCCGGTCGCCGGCGGCCTCGAACTCCCGCCGGCGTCCGCGGATGCCGTCAAGCAGGCCGTCAGGCAACGCCCCGGCACCAGCCCCGGCGCCCCCCGTGCCGCTCACGCCGCGACGCCCAGCGGCCGCAGCTCCGGCATCACCGCGGACGTGAACAGCTCGGCGCTGCGCGTGGTCTGCTCATGCGTGCCCGGCCCGATCGCGAACAGCCCGATGAGCTGCCCGTAGCCGCCGAGCTCGTCATACATCGCGGCCAGCCGGTCCGCCACCGCGGCCGGGCTGCCGACGACCGCGTACCCGTCGGCGAGCAGCTCCTCGTACGAAAGCGCGGCGAACGGCTTGCGCTCCGTCATCAGCACGCCGCGCAGCGAGCCCGGCGACATGTACCCTGGCGGGTTCACCATCTCCATCGGCTGCTTGAGTCCCTTGCGGAACAGCCACTCGACGGCCGGCCGCGCCTCAGCATGCGCCCGAGCGTCCGTGTCCGCGACGTAGATCGGGATGGACAGCGCGATCTTCTCCGGGTCGGGCACGTACCCGAGCTCGTCAGCGGCGCGCCGGTACCCGTCGAACCACATCCGCACCACGCGGGTCGGCGCGTACACGGACATGTACGTGTACCGGTGCGAGGCGCAGAACCGCATCGTCTCGGTCGACCCGGCGCCCGGTATGTAGATCGGCGGGTGCGGCTGCTGCACCGGCCGCGGCCAGATGTTGACGTACCGGTACTCGTAGTTGGGGCTGACCCAGGAGAACATCTCCTCCGAGGTCCACGCGCGCACGATCAGGTCGTGCGCCTCGTTGAAGCGGGCGCGCGACTTGACGGGGTTGATGCTGTGCGCGAAGTACTCCCAGCCGATGCCGCGGACGAACCCGGAATCCACCCGCCCGTTGGACAGATGGTCGAGCATCGCGATCTCCTCGGCGACGCGCAGCGGGTTGCCGCGGATGCCGATGGCGTTGCCGAGCACCATGATCCGGGCGTTCGACGTGCGCCTGGCGAGCGCCGCGGCCATGATGTTCGGCGACGGCATCAGGCCGTAGGCGCTCTGGTGGTGCTCGTTGACGGCGATCCCGTCGAAGCCGAGCTGGTCCGCGTACTCGAGCTCGTCCAGGTAGCGGTGGTAGAGCTGGGTGCCGAGCTTGGGGTCGAAGTGCTTGCTGGGGAACGTCAGCGACGACGACGCGTACGTCTCGTCGAAGTCGTCGGGCAGGTACGGGTAGGGCATCAGGTGGAAGAAGCTGAACTTCACCGGCTGACTCCGTTCGGCAGGCGATTCTCGGCCAGGAAGCCGAGCACGACGTCGGCGAACTCGGTGGGCCGCTCGAAGTACATCGCGTGCCCGCAGTCCGGGATCTCGGCGAACCGTGCCCCGGGTATCCGGGACGCGTAGCGCCGGGCGTGCGCGACCGGGATGAGGCGGTCGTCGGACGGCGCGACGACCAGCGTAGGCGCGGTCACCCGCCGCAGCCGCCGCTCCAGCTTGGGGTTGCTCATGAACGGCACCCAGGAGAACCGGGCGAGCGCCGTCGCGTCCCGGTACGCCGCCAGGATGGCGTCGATGTCCGGCGACGCTGACGCAGCCGGAGCCGCAGCGGAAGGGGGATCGTGGTACAGCGTCGCGACGAGCTCCGCCGGCGACATGAGGAACAGGTCCGGCACCGGATGCTCCGGCAGCCGCAGCCCGGCCGCGCTCAGCAAGACCAGCGACCGAAGCCGGTGCGGCGCCGCGACGGCCAGCTCGGCCGCTATCCACCCGCCGAACGACGCCCCGACGACGTGCGCCCGCTCCAGGCCGAGCGCGTCCAGGAGATCGAGGTAGTGGTAGACGAGATCGTCCATCGCTTCCACCGAAGGGAAGTCGTCGGACTTCCCGAACCCGGGGTGATCGGGCGCGACCACGTTCGAACCCGCCGTCGGCGAGCAGCCGGTGGAAGCCGAGCCATGTTCCCGCCCCGCCCGCCGCGTGCAGGAAGAGCAGTGGCTCGCCCGAGCCCGCGCGGAACACATGTGCCCGCCCCCCCGGCAGCTCGAGGAATTCCTCGGCTGGCGCGTCTGTCACCCTGCCACCTCCGTCAGTAGCGTGGACTACTCCGCCGCAACGGACGTCCGCGTCAGTGTGATAGCAGAATCAGTTTGGGCGGCTAGCCAAGTCAAGGCCGCGCGGGACGGGCTGTGGGCGGCAACGATCCGCTGGAAACGGGTTTGGGGTGAACCTGCTAAACGAGCCGCGAGACGCCGGACCCGCTCCCGGCCGGCCCGCTCGTAGTTCTCCTCGGACACCCCAATGTGCTGCCGGGCGGCGAGCGCGTCCCGCAGGTACCGCTGCATCGGGCTGGACAGCGACAGCCCCGGTGCCGCCGTTCCCCACCATGACCGTCCACGCCGTCGACGAGTCCGCGTAACCGAGCTCCTCGAGCACGTCGCAGAAGTCGAGGGGCGCCAGCGGCGTGCCGCCGAGTTCGGCTGGCGTCTTCAGCCAGAACATGCCCATGTCGCGCAGCGTCCGGACGGTTTCCGGCGGCAGCGTGCGCAGCTCCTGGGCCCGCTCCTCGGCCGCCTCGAACTCCCGCCGACGGTCCCGGATGCCCGCCAGCAGGTCAAAAACGTCCCCGCTCACGCCTCGGATCGTCTCGCGGCCCCTCCGCCCTGTCCATAGCCGCGCCAGGGAATACCCGGGCGGCCCCGTTGTTCAAGATCCATGCAAACGCATATAACTGGAAGGCAACTGGAAGGCAAGGAGCCATGCAGTTCGGAATCTTCTCGGTCAGTGACATCACCCGGGACCCCGCGAGCGGGGAAACGCCGAGCGAGGCGGAACGGATCGACGCGATCACGCGCATCGCCCAGAAGACCGAAGAGGTGGGGCTCGACGTGTTCGCGATCGGCGAGCACCACAACCCGCCGTTCTTCTCGTCCTCGCCGACGACGCTGCTCGCGTACATCGCGGCGACCACCAAGCGGCTGATCGTCACCACGAGCACGACGCTCATCACGACCAACGACCCGGTCCGCATCGCGGAGGAGTACGCGATGCTGCAGCACCTGAGCAAGGGCCGGATGGACCTGATGCTCGGCCGCGGCAACACCGCCCCGGTGTACCCGTGGTTCGGCCAGGACATCAGGCAGAGCCTGCCGCTCGCGCTGGAGAACTACAACCTGCTGCACCGGCTGTGGCGGGAGGACGTCGTGGACTGGGACGGTAAGTTCCGCACCCCGCTGCAGGGCTTCACGTCCGTGCCGCGGCCGCTGGACGACGTGCCGCCGTTCGTCTGGCACGGCTCGATCCGCTCACCGGAGATCGCCGAGCAAGCCGCGTACTACGGAGACGGCTACTTCGCCAACAACATCTTCTGGCCGAAGGAGCACTACATGCGGCTGATCCGGTTCTACCGGCAGCGCTACGCGCACTACGGTCACGGCAGCGAGCAGCAGGCCATCGTCGGCCTGGGCGGTCAGGCGTACATCGCGAAGAACTCCCAGGACGCCATCAAGGAGTTCCGCCCGTACTTCAACGAGGCCCCGGTCTACGGCCACGGCCCGAGCCTGGAGGACTTCGCGGAGATGACGCCGCTCAGCGTGGGCTCCCCGCAGGAGGTCATCGACAAGACCCTGACGTTCCGCGAGCACTTCGGGGACTACCAGCGCCAGCTGTTCCTGATGGACCACGCGGGCCTGCCGCTGAAGACCGTGCTCGACCAGCTCGAGCTGCTCGGCGGGGAAGTCATCCCGACACTCCGCAAGGAGATAACAGCAAGAGAAGACCCGGAGACCGCAAAGGCTCCCACCCACGAACTGCTCGTCAAGGCGAAGTACGGCGACCAGCCGCCGCGCCAGCCGCGGCCGAACGCCAACCGCGGCGACAACGTGACCGGCGCGTCCCCGTACCAGGACACCGCCGCGGAGCTCCAGGCCGAGTACCCGGCCAGCTAATGGCAAAGAACAAAGGACAGCTGGCCAACGACGCGTGGGAGGCCCTGCTGTCCGCCCACGCGTCGCTGATGAAGGAGTTCGCGGCGCAGGACATCTGGCGGGACCTGTCCATGCGGGAGTACGACGTGCTGTACACGCTGTCCAAGTGCCCCGGGCCGCAGCGGATGAGCGAGCTGAACCGGCACGTCCTGCTCAGCCAGCCGGCCTTGTCCCGCATGGTGGACCGGCTCGCGGACCGCGGGCTGGTCCAGCGCCAGACGGACCCCGCCGACGGCCGCGGCGTGCTCCTCGCGCTCACGGACGCCGGCCGGGCGCTGCAGCGCCAGATCGGGCGCCGCCACGCGCGCGGCGTGGCAAGCGCCATGACCAGGGAACTCAGCCCCGCCGAACTTCGCCAGCTGGAAGCGATCTGCCTGAAGCTGGCAAGATCATCTAATACGTGAGGACACCATGGAAACCTTCAACCTCGTCGTGGTCAGCGGCGGGACCAGCGACCCGTCGTCGACGCGGCTGCTCGCCGACCAGGCCGCGCAGCGCGTCGCGGCGCTCGCCGGCGGTCACGGGCACGAGGTGACGGTCAGCGTGATCGAGCTGCGCGAGCTCTCCGCCGACATCGCCACGGCGCTGACCTCCCAGCTGATCACGCCGAGGCTCCGGGCGGCGGTCGACGTCCTGGCCGGCGCCGACGGCGTTATCGCCGCCGCCCCCGTCTACAAGGCGGGCGTCAGCGGCCTGTTCACCTCGTTCTTCCACGTGCTGGACAACGACCTGCTGATCGGAAAGCCCGTGGTGCTCGCCGCGACGGCCGGGACCGCCAGGCACGCCCTGGTGGTGGACGACCAGATGCGGGCCCTGTTCGCCTTCCTGCGCGCGCTGACGGTGCCGACCTCGCTGTTCGCCGCCCCGGAGGACTGGGGCGACCCGGCGCTGACCAAGCGCGTCGACCGGGCCGCGTTCGAGCTCGTGCTCCTGATGGAAAGCGGCTTCGCCCGCAAGGTCAGGGCGGGGTCCTGGGAGAGTTACCAGCACGAGTTCGGCAGCGCGGCCGAAGACGAGGCCGAGGACGAGATCAGCCTCGACACCGACCTGATGCGGCTCGCGACGGGTGGAACCGTTAACTGAATGGACACGCTGCCCGCCACGATCGTCACCGCCGCGGCCCTGTTCGCGGGGACGAACATCGACGACATGATCGTCCTCGCGGTGGTCAGCGCCTCGTCGCGGGCCACCGGACGGCCGCGGCGGTGGGAGATCTGGGCGGGCCAGTACGCCGGCATGGCGGTCCTGGTGGGGGTGTCGCTGGGCGCGAGCCGCGGCCTGGACCTTATCCCCGGCCGCTGGCTCTGGCTGCTCGGCCTGCTGCCGCTCACCCTGGGCATAGTCAGGCTGGCGGCCGCGGTCCGCGCGCGGCGCCGCGGCGAACAGCCGCCCGTGGCCGCGCCCGGCGGGCTGGCCGGCGTGGCCGGTCTCACGATCGCCAACGGCGGCGACAACCTCGCCGCCTACACCCCGGTGTTCGCCACCATCAGCGCGGCCGCCGCCGCGGTCACGATCGCGGTGTTCGCCGTCGGCGTCGCCGTCTGGTGCCTGGCCGGGTCACGGCTGGTGTCCCACCACCGCGTGGCGCAGACGCTCGAGCGCTACGGCCACTGGATCATCCCGCTGGTCTACATCCTCATCGCCCTGTACATCTTCCAGAAGGAAGACGCGCTCGCCCACCTGCGCTAGCCAGCGGACGAAATCCGGACCCACCCGGGCCGGACGGCGCCTCAACTTTTCATAGGAGAACGTCTTTTCATAGGAGACGCACCGACATTTCGGACATATCGGGCAAGAAAGTGGTCATCTGCGATGAAAAGTTGACGCGGAGCGGTCGGCGACGGCGGAACGGCCGCGACGGCGGCCGGCTACCCGGCTATCGGCGGGACGCGTGTGGGAAGCTAGTGTCCGTCGATGCCGAAGGGACACAGTTGTGGCAGCGCAGCCAGAGTCAGAGACAACGCCAGCGGCGCGGCCGGGGCCCGGCCCGGAGCCGCAGCCGGTGGTGACGCCGCTTACCGCCGCCGCGATCTTCCTCGTGCTGACGGTGCACGAGGGCGGCGAGGACACCGTGCGGGACCTGCTCGCGGACGTCTCGGGTATCCAGCGCTCGGTCGGCTTCCGGATCCCGGAGGGCCAGCTGGCCGTCGTCACCGCGATCGGCTCGGACGCCTGGGACCGGCTGTTCGACGGGCCGCGCCCGGCGGAGCTGCACCCGTTCCGCGAGCTGGCCGGCCCGCGTCATCTCGCGCCCGCCACCCCCGGTGACCTGCTGTTCCACATCAGGGCCAACCGGATGGACCTGTGTTTCGAGTTCGCGGCGCAGGTGATGCGGCGGCTGGCGGGCGCGGTCACGGTCGAGGACGAGGTGCACGGCTTCGGGTACTTCGACGAACGCGACCTGATCGGCTTCGTGGACGGCACCGAGTCCCCCGGCGGCCGGGCCGGCGTCACTGCCGCGATCGTCACCGGTGACCAGGACCCGGATTTCGCCGGCGGCAGCTACGTGATCGTGCAGAAGTACGTGCACGACATTCCGGCCTGGAACGCGCTGAGCGTCGAGGAGCAGGAGCGGGCGATCGGCCGCAGCAAGCTGGACGACATCGAGATGCCCGACGACATCAAGCCGGCCAACTCCCACGTCGCGCTCAACACGCTGACCGGCCCGGACGGGGAGGAGCTGCAGATCGTCCGGGCGAACATGCCGTTCGGCCAGGTGGCCACCGGGGAGTTCGGCACCTACTACATCGCCTACGCGGCCACCCCGTCGATCACCGAACAGATGCTGGCGAACATGTTCCTCGGCAGCCCGCCCGGGAACACCGACCGCATCCTCGACTTCTCCACCGCGCTGACCGGCTGCCTCTTCTTCGCCCCGTCCGCGGACTGGCTTGACGACCCGCCCGGCCCTCCAGCCACGGACGCCGCGCAAGCCACGCAAACCACGCAAACCACGCAAGCCACTCAAACCACTCAAGCCACGCAAGCCACGACAGACACAGCGCCTACGACAGGCTCACTCGGTATCGGCTCGCTGAAGGGACAGCGATGAACAACCTGCACCGCGAACTCGCCCCGATCTCGGCCGCCGCGTGGGCCAGCATCGAGGAAGAGGCCAAGCGCACGTTCGCCCGCCACGTCGCCGCGCGGCGGACAGTGGACGTGACCGGCCCCGACGGCCTGACGCTGGCCGGCGTCGGCACCGGCCACCTGACCTCGATCGACCCGCCGGGTGAAGGCATCACCGCTGGCCTGCGCGCCTGGCGCCCGGTGGTAGAGCTCACCGTGCCGTTCGCCCTGAACCGCGAGGAGATCGACTCCGTGGAGCGCGGTGCGCAGGACGCGGACTGGCAGCCGGTGAAGGACGCCGCGAAGAAGATCGCGTTCGCCGAGGACCACGCGGTCTTCGACGGGTACGCCGCGGCCCAGATCACCGGCATCCGGGAGGCCTCGTCCAACCAGGCGCTGTCCTTGCCCGCCGAGGTCAGGGAGTACCCCGACGCGGTCAGCAAGGCGGTGAGCGTGCTGCGGCTGGCCGGCGTCGCCGGCCCGTACTCGCTGCTGCTGTCCGCGGACGCCTACATGGCGGTCAGCGAGACCACCGACCACGGCTACCCGATCCGCGAGCACATCTCCCGGGTCCTCGACGGCGAGATCGTGTGGGCGCCCGAGATCGACGGCGCGCTCCTGCTGTCCTGCCGCGGCGGCGACTACGAGCTCCGCCTCGGCCAGGACCTGTCGATCGGCTACCTGTCGCACGACGCCACCCAGGTCCAGCTCTACTTCACCGAGTCGTTCACCTTCTCCGTCTACACCACGGAAGCCAGCGTCTCAATTACGGCATAACAGGAGCCACCTTCCGTTCCGGATAATAAAGATTTTTATCCCGAACGGAAGGTGGCGCCTCTTTAAACCGCCCAGGGGTATTTCCCGCGGCGTTCCGGCGTGTAATGCTGGACGCATGAATGAAAACAGCAGCGGCCTTATCCGATTCGCCGTGCTCTGCGGCCAGTGCAGCTGCGGCTGCCCGGAATTGTTCGTCGACCATGCCGCCGCGCCGGAGCGGCGCATCGTCATCACCGACGATTTCGGCCAGCGCGTGCAGATGAGCGCCGACCAGTTCCAGGTGCTCGTCGAGGAGGCGCGGTCCGGCCGCCTCGACGAGCACCTGGCCGCGCTCAGCCGGTGACCTGGTAGCCTCCCGCCTCATCCAGTGCCGCGCTGATCGCGGCACTGGTGAGCGGCTGCGCGCTGGTGACCGTCACCAGCGAAACACCATTCGGAACGAGATCGACCGTGACGGCGGACACGCCGTCGAGGCTCCCCAGTTCGCCGCTCACCGCGTTGACGCAGTGCTCGCAGCTCATTCCGGTCACCTTGTAGGTCGTCGTTGTCATCGGGTGCCTTTCTCTGCTGGTATTCCGGATTCAGGACCGGACGAGGCGGGCGATCGCGTCCGAAGCTTCCCGGACCTTTTCGGCCGCCCCGTCGCCACCTTCGGCCATTGCCTGGGTGACGCAATGGCTGAGGTGCTCCTCGAGCAGGCCGAGGGCGACCGCCTGCAGGGCCTTGGTGGCCGCGGCGACCTGGGTGAGGATGTCGATGCAGTATTTGTCCTCTTCGATCATGCGCTCCAGGCCGCGGACCTGGCCCTCGATGCGGCGCAGTCGCCGGAGGTAACTGTCCTTGTCGTGTGTGTAACCGTGCATTTCACCTTCCGGGTTATTCCTGGCTCGCCGCACGCAGCGGGAAGCGCTGCAGCCGAAGAGAGTTAGCCACCACGAAGACCGAGGACAGCGTCATCGCGGCCGAGGCGACGATCGGGTTGAGGAACCCGAGCGCCGCCAGCGGGATCGCGGCGACGTTGTAGCCGAACGCCCACGCCAGATTCCGCCTGATCGTCGCGAACGTCGCGCGCGCGAGCCTGATCGCGTCGGGGACGCAGCGCAGGTCGTCGCGGATCAGGATCATGTCGGCGGCGCAGATCGCGACGTCCGTGCCGGATCCGAGGGCGAGCCCGAGCTCGGCCGCGGCGAGCGCCGGGCCGTCGTTGACGCCGTCGCCGACCATGGCCACCCGGTGCCCCTGCGCCCGCAGGCGGGTGATGACGGCCGCCTTGCCGGCCGGCAGCGTGCCCGCGATGACCTCGTCGATCCCGGCCACCGCCGCGACGGCCCGCGCGGTCGCCTCGTTGTCCCCGGTCAGCAGCATCGGGCGCAGGCCGAGGGCGCGGAGCTCCGCGACGGCCGCGGCCGCCGAGGGCTTGACGGTGTCGGCGACCGCGACGGCGCCCCGGACGGCGCCGTCCCAGCCGATCAGCGCCGTGGTCTGGCCGACCTGCTCCCACTCGCGGCACTGGGCGGACAGGCCGTCGGGAACGGTCATCCCGTGTTCGGCGAGCAGCGTGGCGCGGCCGACCACGATCTCGCGGCCGTCGACGACGCCGCGCGCGCCGAGCCCGGGCAGGGCCTTGAAGTCCTCGGCCGGCGGCGGCGGCCCGGTTTCCGCCCTGGCGGCCGCGCTGATCGCGGCCGCGACCGCGTGCTCGGCGGCGTCCTCGACCGCGCCCGCGTAGCGAAGCAGGTCAGCGCGGTCGATGCCATCGGCCGGCGCGACACCGGCCAGCGACATCCGCCCGGTGGTGATGGTCCCGGTCTTGTCGAGGACCACGACGTCGACCACGCGGGACGATTCCAGCGCCTGGTAGCCCTTGACGAATATCCCGTTGCGCGCGCCCTGGCCGCAGGCCGCGACCAGCGCGGCGGGGGTCGCCAGGCCCAGCGCGCACGGGCACGCGATGATAAGCACGGCCAGCCCGGCGCTGAACGCGTGCTCGGCGGGGCGCCGGCCAGCAGCCAGCCCGCCAGGGTGGCGGCGGCGCAGGCCAGGACGGCGGGCACGAACACGCCGCAGACCCGGTCGGCCAGCCGCTGGATGGCGGCCTTCTGCGCCTGGGCCTCCTCGACCAGCCTGATCAGCTGCGACAGCTGGGTGTCGGCGCCGACGTTGACCGCGCGCACGATCAGCCGGCCGGTGAGCACGACGGTTCCGCCGGTCACGGTGTCGCCTTCGGCGGCCTCGCCCGGCACCGATTCCCCGGTCATCATGCTCCGGTCGATGGCCGTGCGGCCGAACTCGACCTCCCCGTCGGCGGCGATGGTCTCCCCGGGGCGGACGACGAACCTGTCGCCCGGCCGCAGCTGGCTGGCCGGGATCTGGCGCTGGCTGCCGTCCGGCTCGAGCAGGCACACCTCCTTGGCCGCCGCGTCCGCCAGGTCGCGCATCGCCTGGCCGGCGATGCGCCTGGCGCGTGCCTCGTACAGTCGGCCGGCCAGCAGGAACGTGGTGACCGTGGCGGCGGTCTCCAGGTAGATGCCGCCGCCGGAGGCGTGGATCAGCCGCTGCCACAGGGTGCCGCCGCCGCTGCCGCGGTCGAGCACGAACATCGCGTAGACCGACCAGCCGCAGGCCGCGACGATCCCGAGCGACACCAGCGTGTCCATCGACGACGTGCCGTGCCGCGCGTTCTTCAGCGCGGCCCGGTGGAACGGCCACGCGCACCACAGCGCCACCGGCGCGGCGCAGGCGACGAGCAGCCACTGCCAGCCGGGGAACCGCAGCGACGGGACCAGCGACAGCATCAGCGACAGGTCGGTCAGCGGGATGAACAGGGCAAGCGCGACGATGAGCCGTCGCCGCAGATAGGCGGTGTCCGTGTCTGCCGGAGTCTCGGCCGGGCCGGCCTGGTCGCCGGCCGGCGCCGTGGCCGTGTACCCGGCCCGCTCCACCGCGGCGATCAGCTCGTCCACCGGCATCGCGGCCGGCGCGGTGACCCGCGCGGTCCCGGTGGCGTAGTTCACCGATGCCTGGACGTCCGCCAGCCTGTTGAGCTTCTTCTCGATCCGCGCCGCGCACGCCGCGCAGGTCATTCCCTCAATCGAGAGCTCAACGTCGCGGGTCGCGGCGGGCAGGCTCGCGGTGACCTGGCTGGTGGCTGTCACGCGACCGCCTGGCCGTGGTCGCTCGCGTCGGCAGCGGTCTCCGGACCGGCTGCCCGGGCCGCCTCGCCGCCCGGCGAATCAGGCGGTCCGCCTGCCCGCACGGCCGCTTCCGTTCCGACGGCGGAGTACGCGCCGACCGGGTTCTGGCCGGCTATGCGGGCGGCACCCGCGGTCCCGGCGCGGTTCGTGCAGGCCTGCCAGACAAGCAGCGCGGCCCCGGCGACGGCGATCAGGTGCTGCGCCTCATCGGCGCCCAGGGTCTGCCCGGCGAACAGGTCGAGGATGGCGGTTACCGTCAGTCCCGCCGCGGCGACCCCGCAGGCCCAGGCGAGCCCGGCCGAGAGTGCCGGGCGGACCGCGCCGACGGCGAACGCGATGGCCAGCGCCAGGTTGAACGAACCGAGCTCGTGCGCGGCATGGACCCCCGCGTCATGGTCATGCCCCAGGACAAGCAGCGGCACGGTGATCACCAGCTGGGCGGCCGCTGCGATGATCAGCCCGGTCCGCTGCGTGAGCCGCCGCCGGCGCCCGGCAGGGGCCGGGGAGCCGGCCGCCACCACCTGGTGGGCGAGGTCGTGGTCAAGGAAGGGCCCGCCAAGGCGGGCACGCCGCGTGACGGCGTGTGCCTGCTGCTGCCATCCGCGGCAGGCCTCGCAGACCGCTAGGTGATCGTCGAGCACGCCGGCGGGCACGCCAGGGCCCTCGCCGTCGATCCCAGCCGAGATGGCCTCGCGGATCCTGTCGCATCGCATGTTCCCATAGTGCGCGGATGCCGTGGAAAAGTTCCCGTCCTGGCGAAAGGCGGCCTGCTCGCTGTCGTAACCTTCTGTCATGGACGAGCTGACCGCCATCGCCCGCGACGCCGCGCGCGGCGACCATGCCGCGCTGGCCGCGCTCGTCCAGCGGACCCAGGAAGACGTGTGGCGGCTGTGCGCTCACCTCGTCGATCCCGCCGCCGCCGATGACCTCGCCCAGGAGACCTACCTGCGCGCCATCCCGGGCTTGCGTAACTTCCGCGGTGACGCGCCGGTACGGACCTGGCTGCTGGCCATCGCCCGCCGCGTCTGCGCCGCGGAAATCGGCATCCGGTCCCGCGACCGGCAGCTGGCCGCCCGGCTGGCGGCCATGCCGCCGGGCGCCATGGGACAGCAGGAGCCCGAGCCTGCCGTCCAGGCCGCCGCGGGCCTGCTGATCGCCGCGCTCGAGCCGGACAGGCGGGCGGCGTTCGTGCTGACCCAGATGCTCGGCTGCTCCTACGCGGAGGCGGCGGCCATCTGCGACTGCCCTGTCGGCACGATCCGGTCCCGCGTCGCGCGGGCCCGCGAGGATCTCATCGCGATGACGACGGACGCTGACGCGCCGGCCGCGGACGCGGACGTCATCTAGCCTATTTCTCCGTAATACCCCTTAGGGGTTTTCCTGATACCCCCCCTTGGTTTATCTAATACCAGCTGGGGGTTTTATGTCAGCTGTCTTTCGTGAATATCGGCATCATTCCATCGGAAAGTATTGCGGCACCGTTAAGGGTCCATCTATTGTTTTCGTGACATTCCAGGCCTGGTGGAACGCTCATGTACTGCTGGGCGGAATAAGCTGAGGAGAGACCTGATGAGTGATGTCGCGGTCGCGGGCAGCCGCACCGCATGGCGGGGCAGGCTTGGCACCGAGACGCACGCGGCCAGGCGCACGCCGGACGCGAGGCGGGCGCTGCAGCTGGTGCTCGCGGCCATTTGGCTGCTCGACGCTGTGCTGCAGTACCAGTCGTTCATGTTCAGTAAGGCGTTCACCCAGATGATCGGGGGAACCGCCGCCGGCAACCCGAACGTCATCGCCCATCCCATCACCTGGAACGCGAACCTCGTCCAGCACCACATAGTGCTGGTGAACACGATCTTCGCCACGATCCAGCTGCTGATCGGGCTCGGCATCGCGTTCCGCCCGACGGTCCGGCTCGCGCTGGCCGGCTCGATCGCCTGGGCGATCGGCGTGTGGTGGTTTGGCGAAGGGCTCGGCGGCGTGCTGAGCGGCGCCGGGAGCCCGCTCAATGGCGCGCCCGGCGCGGTGATCATCTACGCGCTGCTCGCGGTGCTGCTGTGGCCGGCCGACCGCGAGGTGTCGCCGCCCTTTACCGCGGCCCGGGCGGTGGGCACGCACATCGCCAAGGCGCTGTGGCTCGTGCTGTGGCTCAGCCTGGCCTATTTCGCCCTCACCCCCGCGAACCGCGCGCAGCAGGGGCTGAACGGCATGATCGCGGGCATGGAGAGCGGTCAGCCTGGCTGGCTGGTCACCTTGGACAAGAGCGCGGCCTCGCTCGTCGCCGGCCAGGGGCTGGCCGCCTCGATCGTGCTGGCGGCGGCGCTCGTGGTGATCGCGCTGGGCGTCTACCTGCCCCGGTCGGCCGCCAAGGCCACCCTGGTGCTGGCCATCGTGGTGGCCGCGGTGATCTGGGTGTTCGGTGAGGCGTTCGGCGGCATCCTCACCGGCGGCGGTACCGACCCCAACTCGGGCCCGCTCCTCGCGCTGCTCGCCCTGGCCTACTGGCCACTCAGGACGACGGCCACACCGATCCCGGCCGCCGCCGTCGCTGACGAAGGAAAGGTGGCCTGATGACCCCGGCCTGGATCCTGGACATCTTCGCCGCGCTCATGCTCGTGGTGGCCGCGGTGAGCGCGGCCAGGCTGGTCGCGGCACGGCCGTGGCAGCCCGGCGCGGTCATCACCGACACCGACATCAGCCACCTGCTGATGGCCATCGCGATGGCGGGGATGCTGGCGCCGAACCTCACGACGCTGCCGAGCGGTGCCTGGGAGGTGATCTTCGCCCTGATGATCGCCTGGTTCGGGTACCGGGTCATCCGGGACGCCCGGGCCAACGGCGTACGGGCCCTGGCCGGGGGGCACTGCGCGCCGCACCTGGTGCACAGCGGGGCGATGCTCTACATGTTCGCCGCGGTCGCGGCGCCCGCGGCGGGCGGCGGCTCGGGGATGAGCGGCATGAGCGGATCGTCGGGAACGGCGATGCAGACGCTGAGCTACCCCACCCTGACCTTCGTCTTCGCGCTCATCCTGATCGGCTACACCATCTGGGACCTCGACCAGCTGTCTGGCCTCCGCCGCGGTGTCGCCGCGGCCGTCAGGGTTCCGGTGCCCGCTATGGCCGGCACCGAGGCCGGGACCGCCGCCTTCGCGGCGCCGGCCGGCGCTGGCCAGGCCGCGGCGGACGGTGCGGCAGGCAGCGCGGCCACGGGGAACGCGGCAGGCAGTGCGGCCACGGGCAGCCGCTCCTCTCTGGAGCAGACACTGCTCTCGCCCGAGGTGACGGTGGGCTGCCGGATCGCCATGGGTGCCACCATGGCCCTCATGCTCATCCTCATGATCTAGCGCGCGGCCGGGCCGCCGAGCGGGCGCCGCGGGAACCGGCAGTTCCCGCGGCGCCCGCTCGCTATGTGACATAATGATCATTCTTTCTCGCGACGCTTCGCCCGCACCGCGGTGGCGGTTAGGCTGCGGTCAATGTCGTGAACATCCCGCGCTGCTGTCTGAGGAGGCCTATTGGCGCCCGCGCTCAAGCTGGCAGGTTTCATCATCCTGCTTGTCGCGGTCTTCGCCGGGGCGCACGCCGTCGGAGCCAGGCTCGGGCCGGTGACCACCGGTCATTCCCAGGTCCAGTACACCGGCGGCGATAACGGCGGCGCCCCGGACATGAGCGGGATGAACATGGGCGGGATGGGCATGGGCGGCCAGCCGTGAGCGACACCGGCGCCGCCGTCGCCGGGCGGGTCGAGGCAGAGCTGGCGGTTACCGGCATGACATGCGGCGCGTGCGCGGCGCGCATCGAGCGGCGGCTGAACCGGCTGGACGGGGTCTCGGCGACCGTCAACTACGCCACCGGACGCGCGTACTTCACCAGCCTCGGCGGCCGTGACACCGCCGAGCTGATCGGCGTGATCAACTCGACCGGCTACCAGGCGGCGCTGCCGTCGCCGCCGGAAGACGAGAGCGACGACACGGACCCGGTGGTCAGGGACCTCGGCAGGCGGCTCACCGTCTGCCTCCCGCTGGCCCTGGTCGTGATCGTGTACGCGATGGTGCCGTCCGAGCAGTTCACCGGCTGGCAGTGGGTCAGCCTGCTGCTGGCCGCCCCGGTGGCCGTCTGGGGCGCCTGGCCGCTGCACCGCACCGCGCTCGCCGGGCTCGGCCATGGAGCGGCGACGATGGACACGCTGGTCAGCCTCGCGGTCTGCGCCTCGTTCGGCTGGTCGGTGTACGCGCTGCTGTTCGGCGGCGCCGGCATGGCCGGCATGCGGATGTCGTTCACGTTCACGTTCACCGCGGCCAGCGGGCAGACCCTGTACCTGGACGCCGCCGTGGGCGTCACCACCGCCGTGCTCGCCGGGCGCTACCTGGAGGCCCGCGCCAGGCGCAGGTCGGTGTCCGCGCTGACCGCCCTGGCCACGCTCGGCGCCAAGACCGTCGCTATCGTCCGGGACGAAGCCGAACACCGGGTGGCGGTCACCGAACTGGCGGCGGGAGACCTGTTCGTGGTTCGCCCGGGGGAGAAGATCGCCGCCGACGGTGTCGTCACGGAGGGCAGCTCCGCGGTCGACGCGTCGCTCGTCACCGGCGAGTCCATGCCCGTGGAGGTCGGCGCGGGCGACCCCGTGACCGGGGGCACCGTGAACATGAGCGGCCGCGTCGTCGTCCGCGCCACCCGGGTGGGCGCGGACACGCTGCTCGCCCAGATCACCCGGCTGGTCTCCCAGGCACAGGCCAGCAAGGCCAGCGCGCAGCGCCTCGCGGACCGGATCGCCGCGGTCTTCGTGCCCTGTGTGATCAGCCTGGCCTGCGTGACCCTCGGGTTCTGGCTGGGCGCTGGCGTGTCCGCGGCGGCGGCCTGGAGCGCCGCCGTCGCCGTCCTCGTGGTCGCCTGCCCGTGCGCGCTCGGCCTGGCCACGCCCACGGCGCTGGTGGCGGCGGTCGGCCGCGGCGCTGAGCTCGGCATCCTGGTCAAGGGCGCGCGTTCGCTCGAGCTGGCGCGCCGGATACGCGTCGTGGTGCTGGACAAGACCGGCACCCTCACCGCCGGCGTCATGAGCGTCGTCAACGTCGTCACCGCGCCGGGCACCGAAGAGAAGGAAGCGCTGCTGCTGGCGGGCGCGGTCGAGGACGCGTCCGAGCACCCCATCGGCCAGGCGATCGCGCGCGAGGCCGCCGCCCGGTTCGGCGCCCTGCCGTCGGCCGCCGGGTTCGCCGTCCTGCCGGGGGCGGGGGTGCGCGGCCAGGCTGGGGACCGCCTTGTGACCGTGGGCAGCCCCCAGCTGTTCACCGAGCTGTCCCTCGACGTGCCCGCCGGGCTGCGCGAGGCGGTCGACACGGCGGGGGACAGCGGACAGACGGCGGTACTGGCCGGCTGGGACGGGCAGGCCCGTGCCGCCATCGTGGTCGCGGACCGGCTGCGGCCCACCGCGGCGGCCGCCGTCGCGCGTGTCCGCGTGCTGGGCCTTCGGCCGGTCCTGCTCACCGGGGACAACGAGCGTGCCGCCCAGGCGGTGGCCAGGCAGGCGGGAATCCCGGCGGACAGCGTGTTCGCCGGCGTGCGGCCCGAGGGCAAGGCCACGGTCATCAGGCAGCTGCAAGACAGCGGCCAGCCGGCCGTGTTCGTCGGCGACGGCGTCAACGACGCGGCCGCTCTCGCCCAGGCGGACCTCGGCATGGCGGTCGGCACGGGTACCGACGCGGCCATCGGGGCCGCCGACCTCACCCTGGTCAACGGCGACCCGGGCGGGGTCGCCGACGCCATGCAGCTCGCCCGCGCCGCGATGACCGTGATCCGTGCCAACCTCGCGTGGGCGTTCGGCTACAACGTGATCGCCATCCCGCTGGCGGCACTGGGGTATCTCAACCCGCTGTTCGCGGGCATCGCGATGTCCGCGAGCTCCCTGATCGTCGTGGCGAACAGCCTGCGGCTGCGCCGCTTCACCCCCGCAGGCCGGCGGTCGCGGCGGTCATCGCGCTCCGGCCTGGCCGAAGCCGGAGGCGCCGCGTGACCGCCGCGGGCGCCGCCGACGCGCGCCCCGGCGGCCACCTCACGGAGCTGCTGCGGGCAGCCGCGGGGCCGGTGATCTGCGCGGTCGTGCTGACCGGCCTGCTGTCGGCGTGGGTCGGCTCCGGCGGTGCGGGGACCCTTACCAAGGCCCGGATCCAGGTGACCCTGGCCGCGGTCCCCATGCGGGCGTTCACGTCGCAGGCGGCGGACGCCATCGGCGTGGCACACGTGTACCTGGACATCCGCAACCTGAGCGGGACCCCCGATGAGCTGATCGCCGTCCGCAGCCCCATCGCCCTGCGCACCGTGTTCATCCAGCATGGCCTGGGCGCGCGGCAAGCCACGGTCACCGGCATCCCGATCCCCGCGGACAGCTCCCTCACCGTGAGCCCGCTCACCGACGACGTGGTGCTCGAGCGGCCCATACCGTACGAAAGAGCCCGGGCCGTGCCGCTTACGCTGGTGTTCCGGCACGCCGGGCAGATCACGATCGACGCGGCGGTCACCGCGCCGGGAACTCCCTGAGCCTCGCGGGAACTTTCCCGCTCCGCCGGCGAACTAATGAGGGTAGTAGTGCTAGCCCGGGGGTGACGCCCCCCAAACCCCCCCGAATGACCGGGGCCTGCGTAACCGCGAAGGAGTATGCGCCGTGCCTGGCATGAACACGGGGCTGAACCCCGCCGACCCCGCGCTGGTGTCCGCGTTCCGGTCGGCGCTGCTCCACCAGGGCGCGATCATCGGGGTGATCTTCCTGCTCCTGCTGCTGGCGTGGGGCGCGACTCGCGGCTGGGTAACCCCCGGCACGCAGGCGCGGGCCGCACAGCACGCGGCGTGGCGCGAGCCGCGTGCGCGCCGTCTGCTGCGGGTGGGATTCGGCGCCTTGTGGGTGTTCGACGGTATCTTGCAGGCGCAGCCGCAGATGCCCGGCGGCCTGTCGACGCAGGTCATGCAGTCGGCCGCGTCGAGTTCCCCGGCGTGGGTGCAGCACCTGGTGAACTGGGGCACGACGATCTGGACCTACCACCCGATCGGGGCGGCCGCGGCGTCGGTGTGGATCCAGGTCGGGATCGGCATGTGGCTGATCTTCGCGGTACGCGGGTGGTCCTCGCGGCTGGCCGGGCTGTCCAGCGTGGCGTGGGGGCTGATCGTCTGGGCGTTCGGCGAGGCGTTCGGGCAGATCTTCGCGCCGGGGCTGACGGTGCTGTTCGGCGCGCCTGGCGCGGTGCTCATCTACGCGGTCGCGGGCGTACTCGTGGCCCTTCCGGACCGGATCTGGGAGAGCGCGCGCCCGGGACGGCTGATCCTGGCCGGGACGGGCGTGTTCCTCCTCGGCATGGCGCTGCTGCAGGCCTGGCCGGGCCGCGGGTTCTGGCAGGGCGGTCACTCGGGAACGCTCGCCGGGATGGTCCAGTCGATGGCGGGGACGTCTCAGCCGCATGTGCTGTCGGTGATCGTCTCCTCGTTCGGTGACTTCACCGCCGCGCACGGGTGGGGGGTGAACCTGACCGCGGTGATCGCGCTTTCCGGGCTCGGTGCGGTCTTCTGCGTCAGCGCGGCGCGCGGTGACGCGAGGCTGGCCCGGGCGGGGGTGATCGCGGGGGCAGTGCTGTGCCTGGCCGACTGGGTGCTGATAGAGGACCTGGGGTTCCTGGGTGGCCTGGGCACCGACCCGAACAGCATGATCCCCCTGATCCTCATCTTCACCGCCGGCTGGCTGGCGCTGACACCAGCCCCGCAGGAGGCGCCTGCTGCCGTTTCTGCCGAGGCCGTGCCAGCCGAGGCCGCTATGGCCGCGCCTGCCACCCTGGCGGTCAAGGCCGCGCCCGCCGAGGCCGCTGCGACCGTGCCGGCCGTGACTGGAGCCGCGGCGCAGCCGGCGACGGCCAGCGCCGCCGGGTCGCCTGCTAGTCCCGGACCCGTCAGCGGCTCCCGGGAAGGCGAACCACCAGTCGCCCGGGAGACGGCGCTAGCCGCTGCGTCCGAGGCCTCCGCGGCCGGCGAGGACTCCGCGGCTGCCACGGGCTCGGGAGTCTCCACCGGCACAATGTCGCCGCAGGCCGTGGGCCCCGGAGTCTCCGTCGGCACAATGTCGCCGCAGGCAGCCGGGGGGTCCGGGGGGTCGCCCCCCCGGGATAGCAGGCCCCCGCTGCGCCCGGACCGGCTGCGCGAGTCGCTGGCCGCGATGAGCGGGCGGTCGGCGGCCGCGCTCGGCGCGGTCGGGGTGATCCTGGTCGGCGCTGCGCCGATGGCGTTCGCCTCGGTGAACCGCAACGCGGACCCGATCACCGCCGAGGCCATCGCCGGCGCGTCCGGCCAGCTGGACACGCCCGCGCCGAACTTCACGCTAACCAGCCAGGATGGCCGTCAGGTGTCGCTGGCCAGCCTGCGCGGCAAGGTCGTGCTGCTCACCTTCCTTGACCCGGTCTGCACCACCGACTGCCCGGTCATCGCCCAGGAGATGCGCGCCGCCGACGCACAGCTCGGCGCCAAGGCCGCCGGCACTGAACTCGTGGCGGTGGTCGCCAACCCCACCTACACCTCCACCGCGTTCACCCAGGCGTTCACCCGCCAGGAGTACCTCAGCCAGGTACCGAACTGGCTGTACCTGACCGGGTCGCTGTCCCAGTTGCAGGCCGTCTGGCAGCACTACGGCATCTCAGTGGAGGACCTTCCCGCCGGGGCCATGGCCGCGCACGACGACCTCGTCTACGTCATCGACCCGACGGGGACGGTCCGGGAGGAGATCAACTCCGACCCCGGGCCCGCCACCGGCGCCACGCAGTCGTCCTTTGCCAGCATGTTCACCGATGACGTCCTCCAAGCGATGGGACAGGGCCAGTGAAGACGGTGGGGCTAGGCGCGCTCCTGGCGGTCGCGGGCCTGCTGGCCGGCTGCGCGTCCGCCAGCAGTACCCAGGAGCCATCCGCGCCGGCCGCCGCGTCGCCGCTGGTCACCTCGCTCGCCGCGGGCGGCGGCGGAGCGTGGGCGGTCGTGGCGATGGGCGGCTCCGCGGCGCAGGACAACCTGTTCTGGGAGCTGTTCACCCGTCCCGCCGCGAGCAGCCAGTGGGAGCTGGTCACCCCGCCCGGGATCGCCGACAACGGCGGCCTGATCGCGGCCGCCCCCGCCGACGGGCAGCAGCTGGACATCGCCGTCCGGCCCAGCCAGGGCCTGACGTTCTCGCCGCTCGCCCTGACCAGCGACGGCGGCAAGACCTGGGGGACCGGGCTGGTTGACGCGGCCGTCGCCGCCGTCCCGGACGCGTTCGCCAGCGGCGGCGGGAAGATGCTCGCCCTGCTCACCAACGGGACCATCGACCAGGCCGCCGCTCCCGGGATCACCTGGACGCGGCTGGCCGCGCCCGGCAGCCTCGCCGCGTCGGCCGCGGCCCGGGCGTGCCAGGTCACAGCGCTCACGGGTGTCGCGCTCACCGCGTCAGGCACGCCGCTCGCCGCGGCGTCCTGCACCCGGCCGGGCGTCGCCGGCATCTTCGCCAGGTCCGGAGATACCTGGGAAGCGGCCGGACTCGCGCTCGGCGGGCAGTTCGCCGGCAAACCGGTCCAGGTCCTCCGGCTCACTGGAACTTCGGCTGGGACCGTCGCCCTGCTCCGGGCCGGGACAGGCAGCGCCGCGAGCCTGCTCGCCGCGTGGTCGAGCGACGGCGCGCACTGGACCGTGTCGCCGCCGGTTCCCGCGGGATCCGGGTCGGTCCAGGCCTCGGGCACGGGAGCCGGCGGCACGGTCTGGGCGCTGCTCGCCGACGGCCGCGCGGTGGCGGTGTCTGGTCCAGGCGCGGCGTGGCGGACGCTGCCGGCGCCGCCCCGGGGAACCGCCGCCCTGGCGCCCGTCTCCGGCGGCGCCTTCGACGCGCTCGCGGTGTCCGGCGGCAAGCTGACCGTCTTCCGGCTCGCCGCAGACGGTGCCTGGCGTCAGGATCAGGTCCTCAGCGTGCCGATCCAGTACGGCTCGTCGAGCTGACGCGAGAGTCTCCCGTTACGGGCGCAGCAGTCATCACCGGCCCGTTCGGGATAATTTGTTTTGATTTTCTACCACCAAGCGCGCTCGAGGGCGCGCTCGGTGCCGTGCGTCTGGTCGAGGGCGTCCAGCGCCGCCATGTCCTCGTCCGACAGCGTGAAGTCGAAGATCCGCGCGTTCTCGCTGATCCGCTCGCGATGAGTCGACTTGGGGATGACCGGGACGCCGTGCTGCAGGCACCAGCGCAGCAGCACCTGCGCGGGGGTGCGGCCGGCGCGCGCGGCGATCTCGGTCACGCGCCTGTTGGTCAGGTGCCGCCCCGTGCCCAGGGGGCTGTAGGCCTCGAGCACGACGTCCTGCCGACGGCAGGCCGCCAGCAGCGCGCGCCGGTACTGCACGGCACTGAACTGCACCTGATTGACCGTGGGAGCGACGCTGCCCGCCGCTATCGCCTGCTCGAGCTCGCGGGCGCTGTAGTTGGAGACGCCGATGGACGTGGCGAGCCCGCGTTCGCGGGCTCGCTCCATTCCCGGCCAGGCCCGCAGCGGGCCGCCGCGGGGCCAGTGCACGATGTACAGGTCCACGTGGTCGACGCCGAGGCGGCGCAGGCTATGTTCGGCCTCGGCGACGGGGTCTGTGCGCCCCGGATAGAACTTGGTGGTGATGAACACCTCGTCCCGGGGGACGCCGCTGTCCCGCAGCCCCCGGCCGACGCTCGCCTCGTTCCCGTAGGCCTGGGCGGTGTCGATGTGCCGGTAACCGAACTCGAGGGCCCACCGGACGGCGTTGACGCACACCGGCCCGTCGGGCACCTGCCAGACGCCGAGGCCGAGCATGGGCAGCCGGCTGCCGTCGGCGAGCTCGACCGCCCGCCCGTCCGCGGTGACCGCGCCGGCCGTCATAGCAAAGACGCCTCCAGGGTGATCTCGGGAACGCCCGCCAGCGCCCGGCTCACCGGGCAGTTCGCCTTGGCCGTCTCGGCTTGCTTGACGAACGTGGCCTCGTCGATGCCCGGCACCCGGCCCTGCGTGACGAGGGCGATCTTCGTGATCATGGGCGCGCCGTCGACGAGCCGCAGGGTCACCGTGGCGTCGGTGCGCACGGACTCCACGGGCGTCCCGGCCCGCTCGAGGGCGGCGGACAGGGCCATCGAGAAGCAGGCCGCGTGGGCGGCGGCGATCAGCTGCTCGGGGTTGGAGCCGGGGCCGTCTTCGAAGCGAGACTTGAACGTGTACCCGTCGCCGATGGAGTCTCCCGCGGTGAAGGTGCCGGTGCCCGTCTGCAGGTCACCCTTCCATTCGGCGCTTCCCTTTGCCGGCATGCTGTCCTCCGTCTCGTGGCCGCTGGCTATCAGCCGTGGTTCCTGTGCCGAGACTATCGGTAGCTGGTGCGCCGCCCCGTAAGTACCTTGGATTATTGGATGGCAGGGTGTCCGGGTGGGCGCGCGGCGGAGGGCGGGCGATGGGTGTCGAGGATGCGGGGCTCAGACGAGCGCTTCGGTGGGCGCGGCGGTCGAAGTGGGACATCGTCTGGGTGGTGTTCGTCGGGCTGAACCTGGCGGCGATGCGGCTGCTGCCGGACTGGCAGACCGTGCCCTTCCTGGCCATCTGGGTCAGCCTGACGCTGATCTATGGCTTCCGGCTCTGGCGGCTGCAGCCGGCCATCCTGACGCTGGCGGTGCTTACGCTGGCGACCGGGGGGATCATCGGAATCCAGGTCATCCAGGGGCAGCAGGACGCCGACTACCTGGCCGAGGTCCCGCTGATCGCGCTGATGTTCCTGGTGATGGTCTGGCATGGCCAGCGGCGGCTGAACGCGCTCGAGGAGCGGCTGGCCGCGGCGGCGGAGATAGAACGGATATCCCGGGACAACTTGCGCCTGCTGGAGCAACAGCGGATGTTCCTGCTCAACGCCTCGCATGAGCTGGGCACGCCGATCACGGTGGCGCTCGGCCACGCGGAGCTTATCGAGCAGGCGGCGACCGACAAGGAGGTCGCTTCTGACGCCCGCGTCGTGGTCGGTGAGCTGGGGAGGCTGCGCACGCTGGCGGCCCGGCTGCTGCTGCTCGCCTCGGCGGGCAATCCCGGCTTCCTTGACCTGGGACCGGTGGCGGTCGACTCGGTTGTCATGGAAGCGCTGGATCGCTGGGGCTACACCCCTCGCCGCTGGCGGCTGGGGGAGGTGGCCGACGCGACCGTGCAGGGCGACCGGGAGCGTCTGGCGGTGGCGCTGGACGCGCTGCTCGAGAACGCGGTGGCGCACACGGAGGCGGACGATCTCATCGAGCTCAGCGCCCGGATCGAAGACGGCAGCGCCGTGTTCACGGTGACCGACTCGGGATGCGGCATCCCGGCGGAGGACCTGGAAAGGATCTTCGGCCGGTTCGCCCGCGCGACCCCCTACCGCAGCCGCGAGGTCGGCGGCTTCGGGCTCGGGCTGCCGACGGTGCAGGCGATCGCCGAAGCCCACCACGGATCGGTGCGGGTGCGCAGCACCCCCGGCAAGGGCGCGACGTTCGAGCTTGTCATCCCGGCGGCCCAGGCGCCTGACCGGGCGATGGGCCACGCGGCGATGAGTTTAGCGGCGCTCGATCGTCCTGTTTGGTAGCCCGCGAGTGAAATGGAGCACACCATATGCGGCTTACCGTGACGACGTTCATCACGCTGGACGGCGTGTATCAGGGACCGGGCGGCCCCGGGGAAGACGACGAGGGCGGCTTCCGGCATGGCGGCTGGTCGTTCCCGTACGCCGACGCGGACTTCGGCACGGCGATGGCGGGCTGGTTCTCCCGGGCCGCCGCCTTCTTGCTCGGCCGCAAGACGTACGACATCTTCGCCGGCTTCTGGCCGAAGGTCACCGACGCGGCCGACCCGATCGCGAGCAGGCTCAACACGCTGCCGAAGTACGTCGTATCGCGCGGCCATCCGCTGCTCAGCTGGGACGGGTCGCACCTCATCACCGGCGACGTGCCGGCTGAGATCGCCAGCCTGAAGCAGCTGCCAGGCGACGAGCTCCAAGTGCATGGCAGCGGCAACCTCGTGCACACGCTCATCCGGCAGGGCCTGGTAGACGAGTACCGGCTGCTCGTCTACCCGGTCCTGCTCGGCAGCGGCAAGCGGATCTTCCCCGACGGCGACATCGGCACGGCGCTGCGCTTGGTCGACAGCAAGCCGACCGGCGCCGGGGTGCAGATCCTCACGTACGAGCCGGCGGGGCCGGCGCGGTACGGTTCGTTCGCCTGAGCTTGCCGTTTTGTTTTGTCTTTTATGTTTTGTCTTTCCTGGGGCTCTTGGCCGGCCTGTGTTTCTCCGGGCCGGCCTTCGCGTGCCGTCAGCCGACGCTGACCACACACCCTGCGGCCCCTGGGCCACAGGCGTCACAGCGGGCGGGGGCGCCGGAGCCCAATGCCGGCTGGCATGAGCCAAGATCCCGAAAACATTTTTTACGACGTAAATAAATCATCCTATACGTACGAAAAAGATTCGTGATCATGAAGCAGCCCGTGTCGGCGAACCCCGCCCGCAACCGAGGTCACACCAGCCACCCCGCGGACGGCGCACGTCAGGCCGGCCAGCCAGGCCGGGCAGGCGCCCGGGTCGGCCAGGCAGCCGGTCGGCCCGTGCCCGCCGGTCAACCTCGCGGGCAGCCGCGACGGCCGCGCGCGGGATCGCGGCTAGCGGCTCGCTGCCGCACACCGTGAACAGTCAGAGGTTAATAACAAGCTGAGCGGTGCTTCTCGTTCGCCTGAGCGGTGCGTCAGGACGCTCGCAGCACGATCTTGCCACGGTTGCGCCGGGCTTC
Organism: uncultured Actinomycetota bacterium; assembly: GCA_963771985.1. Lineage (GTDB taxonomy): Bacteria > Actinomycetota > Actinomycetes > Streptosporangiales > Streptosporangiaceae > Trebonia. The sequence continues at coordinate 585,813 of CAVYVO010000022.1, forward strand.
CAGGTCGGCGTGGGCCTGAGCTGCCTGGGCGAGCGGGTAGCTGCGCCAGACCGGGAGGCTGAGCTGGCCGCTCGCCAGCAGGGCGGCTAGCTCCGGCAAGGCCTCTGGCGCACGGTCCGCGGGGTCCGCGCCGGTGAAGCGGACACCGTAGTCCGCGGCATTGTCGTCGGCGATCGTGATGACCCGGGCCACGTCGCCGGCCATGCTGATCGCGTCGGGGAGCAGGCCAGCTCCGGTGGTGTCGAACACGGCGTCGACTCCGCCCGGCGCGGCTTCCCGGACGCGCCGCGCCCAGCCGTCACCGTAGCGGACGGCCGTGACGCCAAGGGCGGTGAGGCGCTCGAGGTCGCTTTCGGCCGCCGTCCCGATGACGCTGATGTCCCTGGCCGTGGCGAGCTGGCCGGCGATCGTGCCGACGCTGCCGCCGGCGCCGAGAATCAGCAGGCTCTGGCCGGCCTTGAGGCCAAGGTGCTTCAGCACGCGGAACGCCGCCTCGCCGACCGTGATGACCGCGGCCGCGGCCTCCCAGGACAGGTCTGCTGGTTTAGCGATGGGCCGGTCGAGCAGGGCATACTCGCTGTAGCCGCCCACCGTGGCGACACCGAAGACCTCGTCGCCGACCGCCGCGCCGGCTCCCTCCCCGGCCGCGTCCACGACGCCCGCCACATCCCAGCCCGGCAGGACCGGGAACTGGACCGGGAAGATCCCGTCCATCCTGCCGCTCCGGATCTTCACGTCGATCGGGTTGACGGCGACGGCCCGCACCCGGATCCGCACCTGGCGTGGACCCGGCTGCGGGACGTCGGCGGTGGTGAGGGTCAGGACATCGGGACCGCCGTAGCGGGAGTACATGATCGCTGTGGACATTGCTGCTCCTTGGTTGAGAGCGGAACTTACCGATGGCTCATATAACACAGTCTGTATGATTCATGTTCCGATCAATCATCCACAGTGGATGATTTCTGATTGTGAGCTGTATCACACAACATGTATGATCGACCTGTGCCATACCGGACCCCTGACGCCGATAACCCCCGTGTCCGGCGCACCCGCGACCGCATCCTCGCGGCGGCCCGGGAGCTGCTGGCCGAGGCAGGGCCGGCTGGGCTGACGTACTCGCTGCTGGCCGAGCGGGCCGGGGTCACGCGGCAGACCTTGTACCGGCACTGGCCCGCTCGCGCCGCCCTGCTCGTCGACCTGATCCTCGAAGGCCCGGATGCGGGCTATCCGGAGCCTGGCGCCGACCCGGCCGCGGTCGCCACCGCTTGGCTAGCTAGCCTCCGCGCAGGAATGCGCGACCAAGCCCGCCGCGCCGCCGTCCTCGCGGTCACTGCCCAGGCCGACTCCGATCCCGACAGCGCCGAGGCCCTCGCCCGGATCACTGACGACCGCCTCGCCGCGCTCAACGAGCTGCTGGAGCCGTCAGGCGTCCGGGTCGCCAGCGAGGAGTACGCGCTGCTTTCCGGGCCGGTGCTGGCGCGCGTCTTCTTCGAACGGGGCGAGGTCACCGACGAGTTCATCCATGACACCGTCGCGCAGTGGCTCGCCTTCCGGCGGGAGCGAGACGCGCTCGGCGGCTGACCGCGCTCGCCGGCTGACCGCGGCTGCCGGCTGACCGCGGGTGCCGCGGAGGCTGGGGGAACCGGCGCGCTGGGCCGGGTTCGGCATCTCCATGGCGGCGCGAGGCTGATTCAGCTACGTTTCCGTTAGTAGTCTCAATGTGACCTCCAAGGGAGGGCGGATGCTGTTCCGTCGGCTCGCAACACTGACCGCCGCGCTCGCGGCGCTCGCCGCCTTGTCGGTGCCGGTCGCCAGCGCCTCGGCCGCATCCGCGCGGCTGGCCGCGCGGTCGGCGGCCCCCGCGCGGTCGGCTTCGCCGGTGCTGACGATCGGCGGCGCCGTGTCGGATCCGGCTAGCTACACGCCCAGCCAGCTCGCGGCGCTGCCCACCGAGACGGTCCTGCTGCCGGTACGGGGCGGCCACGGCACGGTCCTCGCGACCGGGGTGTCGCTCGACCTGCTGGTGACCACGGCGTCGCCGGTGCTGCCCGCGGCTAAGAACGCGCTGCTGCGGGTCATCGTGACCGCGAGCGGTCCGGGGAGCCGCCCGGTGAGCTTCGCGCTCGGCGAGCTCGACCCTGACTTCGGCGACCATGACGCGCTGATCGTGCTCAGCGTCAACGGCAAGCCGCTGCCTGCCGGGCCGGCCCTGGCGGTGCCCGGTGACCGAGCTCCGGTCAGAGACCTGCCCGTGGTGAACCGCATCGAGGTGGGCGTGACCAATCCCGCGGTGACTGTCCCGCCCTCATCAGGGGCCCTGGTCATCCAGGACGGGGCGCGCACGGTGGTGCTGTCAGCGGCGGCGCTCGCCGGCCTGCCGCAGCAGACGAAGACGGTGACCTTCCTGGCGGGAACCAGTTCGCAGACGCATACGGAAACGGGTCCCACGCTGACGGATGTGCTCCGCGCGGCCCGCATCAGGGAGGGGCTCGACACCTGGGTCGCGGCGGTCGGCTCGGACGGGTACGTCGCCACGGTTACGCCCGCCGAGGCCTGGGTCGGCGGCAGGCCGCTGCTCATCTCCCTTAACGAGGACGGCACGGCGCTGGCCGCGCCGCGGCTGGTAGCCGACGGTGACATCAAAGGTGGCCGGTACGTTTCCGGCGTCTACGACCTGGTTGTGGGCCATGGAGCGCCCGCGAGCTGACTTTGGGAGCTGATCATGACGTTCCTCAACGAGGAGGCCTGGCGTGGCCGCGTGTACTCCGGCGGCTGGGTAACCGCGGCGGGCGGGGTTGCCACCGTTGTCGAGCCCGCGACCGGCGATGAGCTAGGCCGGACGGGGATCGCCGCCCCGTCCGACGTGGCGGCCGCCGCGCAACGGGCCGCCGCCGCGCAGCCCGCATGGGCCGCGATGGCGCATACGCAGCGATCGGCGATCTTGCGCCGCGCCGCCGACATCTGGCTGGCCAACGCCACCGAGATCGAGCAGTGGAGCATCCGTGAAGGCGGGAAAATAGGGCCCGCGGCGCAGTTCGAGACCCACGTGGCCACCGGCGAGATCTACGAGGCGGCCACGCTTCCGTCCCGGCCGTACGGCGAGCTGCTGCCCAGCGAGCAGCCCCGGCTCAGCTTCGCCGAGCGGGTTCCCGCCGGGGTCGTCGGGGTGATCGCGCCGTTCAACTTCCCGCAGATCCTGGCCATCAGATCGGTGGCGCCCGCGCTGGCCCTGGGCAACGCGGTAATCCTGAAGCCGGACCCGCGGACGGCTGTCTGCGGTGGCGTGGTGCTGGCGAGGGTCTTCGAGGAGGCCGGGCTGCCCGACGGGCTGCTGCATGTGCTACCCGGCGGTCCGGAAGCCGGGGAAGCCCTGATCACCGACCCGCTCGTCCGCATCATCTCGTTCACCGGTTCCACCGCCGCCGGGCGCCGTGTCGGCGAGCTGGCCGCCCGCCACCTCAAGCGGGTCCACCTGGAGCTCGGCGGCAACTCCGCGCTGATCATCCTCGACGACGCCGACCTGGAGCGCGCGGTGTCCGCCGGGGCGTGGGGGTCCTTCCTGCACCAAGGCCAGATCTGCATGACCACGGGCCGTCACCTTGTCCAGGAGGCGCTCTACGACGACTACGTGGCGGCGCTGGCGGACAAGGCCGCGCATCTGCCGGTGGGCGACCCGGCGACCGGCCAGGTCGCGCTCGGCCCGGTGATCGACCAGCGGCAGCGGGACAAGATCCACGCCCTGGTCACCGCCACCACGGCGGCCGGGGCCAAGCTGGCCGCCGGCGGCAGCTACGAGGGGCTGTTCTACCAGCCCACGGTCTTGGCCGACGTCACGCCCGAGATGCCCGCGTACGCGAGCGAGGTGTTCGGCCCGGTCGCGCCCGTGGTGAAGTTCGCCACGCCTGAGGAGGCCGCCACGCTCGCCGCCCGCAGCGAGTACGGCCTGTCGCTCGGCATTCTCACCAGGGACGTGCTGCGCGGCCTCGACCTGGCCCGCCGGATCCCGACCGGCATCGTGCACATCAACGAGCAGACCGTCGACGACGAGCCGAACGTTCCCTTCGGCGGCCTCCTGGATTCCGGGACCGGCGCCCGTTTCGGCGGCACGGCCAACCTCGACGCCTTCACCGAGACGCGGTGGGTCACCATGCGCGGGGATATCGCCCCTTACCCGTTCTGACGCGCGCCTGGAGGTGGCTGGCCGGCCGAGCCGCTACGCTCGGTTCCATGAACGGCCAGCCGCCCATGTCGCTGCCCGAATGGCTGGTGCTCGCCATCCTGAGCCAGCGATCCATGCATGGTTTCGCACTCGCTCAGCTGACCGCACACGATGGCGAGATCGGACGAGTCTGGCAGGTTCCCAAGGCGGTTATCTACCGAGCGATCGGCCGCCTGCTCGACGCGGGCCTGGTGACGCCCGAAGGCACTCAGCCGGGCCTGGGCCCGCAGCGGACGGTTTACAGTGCCACGCCGCGAGGACGTGAGGCGGCGCAGCGCTGGCTGCACACCCCAGTGGAGCACGTGCGGGACATTCGCTCGCAGCTGCTGCTCAAGCTCGCCCTACTCGACCGGGCCGGGGACGACCCAGCCGACCTGCTGAACAAGCAGCGTGAGGTGCTCGAACCGATCGCCAAGGCGATCGAGAGCAAGCGCGCCCAGTCCGACGGCTTCGAGGCGACGCTGCTCGCCTGGCGCAAGGCGACCGCGGCAGCGGCGCTGGACTTTCTCGACATGATCAGCCCCGCCCACTGACTCCCTGTTTCACTCGAAAAAATATCCCCGTTCCATTGATTTGATTTGCGTCGATACGAACTGGTAAGCTTGTCCTAAGGCCCCTAGGAGGCCAGCTGACGGAACGCGGAGACAGGCGGTAATCAGCGGCAGCTCCTAGGGGGGTAGCCCAGCATGTGTGCCGGCGATCAGGTCCCCGGCAGCGCCGCCGACGCGCTGCGCCTGGCGCACGCCAGCCTGGACTATCTCAACGGGCCGGACGCGGCGCTGCTGGATCCGGCGGCCCTCGGCCCGGTACTGCGGTCGCTGGGCGAGCTGCGGGCCAAGTTCACCGCCGCGCACGCGGGGTTCCTGCGCCGGTTCGACGCCGCGGACGCGCACGACGGCGACGGGTACGGGACGCCGGGGGCGTGGCTGGCGGCGATGACGAAGGTCAGCCGCAAGGACGCCAATGCCGGGGTCCGGCAGATGCGGCAGTTGGGCGCCCACCCGGCCCTGGACGGCGCGCTGGCCGCCGGGCAGCTGTCCCCGTCGTGGAGCGGGGAGATCGCCGAGGCCGCCGCGCCCGGGCCGCCGCCAGGCGAGGCGCACGCGGCGCTGCGGCACGCGATCGCCTGGCTGGCCATCGACTTCGTCTCCGGCCCCGCCGGGATCGCCGCGCTGCTGCGCACCCGGCTGCTGGAGCCGCCGTACAATACGGTCAGCCTGCCGCTGGATATCGGCTAGCCGTAACTTATCCCTTGCAATGTTCACCGCGCAGTTTAAGGAAAATTCCACGAAATAACTCGACCGCGCGGCATCTAGGCATCTTCGCAGTTCCTACGCACCTTACAGGGTGGTGAGGGTTGATGACACACCGGGTATAGCGGTTGAATTGCTCGCTAATCAGGATGGTATGCGCGACCAGTCGATCTGAAAGCCGGCATGATGCATCTCACGGAAAAGCTCGCTCTTCCATACGTTAGCGTTTCCAAAATCGATGTAAACAATTCCACTCATGTCAGATGGCTGCTCGACCCCAGGATCGAGCAGCACGGAAACGCGTTTGCGGCCGATGCGACCGTAGAAATATCCCATCTCAAATATTACGTTTTGACGGCCCCTAGGCTGGCTCGACTCATTCGCGCGACCACCTCGATCGTCTGCTGTTATCAAGACGATCGCATATGATGCCTCTTGAGCATGGTCTTCAAACTTCTCTATAATAGTTCGACCAGCATTTGGCTGTTCTCGTAGAATGATGACTTCTCGATTTGTAGCCCTTTCAACCGCCCGAGCGACAATCTGGGCTCGAGTTGTGTCGCTGCCGTGCACGATGAAGATGGGGGCGTCTGCTAGGCGTTTCAATCGATCGGCTTCTCGCGAGGCTTCTCGCGCGGCAGCCTCTTGAGCCTGCCGCTCCCGGGCAGCCTGCTGGTCCGCCTCCCGCTGCATGGCAGCCTTCTGTTCGTTCTCCCTTTGCTGGGCAGCCCACAATGGCACTCGCGCCTCAATACTGCGCAAGACAGTGATTTGGTTTTGAATATATCCTTCTTTAATTATCCATTCATGTTCAAATTGCCAGTTGACGTTTGGGGATAGAGGGTAAATTCTTGCGTCGTATTTTGCTTTTTCCCCGTATTCAAGGGCGATGCCGATCCATTCAGAATTATAAGCTTGCCAAGCCCGAAGTTGTTGAATCCAGCGCTTAAAATCTTCCTTCGAATCGATGGGGCGCTCTAGGAGCTCTTCCCCGGAAGGTATTCGTTCAGTAAGAAAATCCTCAATTTTTTTTATATCCAATTCACTATCCTTAACAACATAAGATATGAATCTGCTATGCTACTACTGATCGTTGCTCCAAGGTTAGCCAGTCCAAGCTGTCGTGACTATGGTTTCCCTAATACATCTCTGAAATAGTACACTTACGTAGGATTACGAGCGACTTTGATAGACTTTGGCGGATATGCGCTATCGCCGATCAGATCAGACGTCATGCTGTCCCTAGTGCCTTAAAGGGCAGATACCGGGGCATGGGTCCACATGGATATCTGACGATCACAATCAGTTACCGATGGCTGTCGGGTGTGACGTGAGTCACAGATGCAAAAGGCGAGCCAGGGCTACTCCGACAGCATCCCGGCCCACATCCGCCGCGCCGTCGCGCTGCGGGACCGCAAGTGCGCCTGGCCGCGGTGCGGCAAGCCGGTCTGGGTCTGCGACGTGCACCACATCGTGCACAAGAAGGACGGCGGCAAGACCTCGGTTCGAGACTGTGTTCTATTGTGTCAGTTTCACCATGACGTCTGCGTGCACCGGTGGGGCTGGCAGATCATCCTGCACCCCGACGGCAGCACCGAAGCCCGCGGACCCGACGGGCAGATCCTCAGAAGCCACGCGCCGCCCACACTCCGGGCGGGATAACCCGCTCACCCGTTCCGCCACGGCGAAGAAGCGATCCGCCGCGTCGTCGTAGGCGGTCAGTCGCCATCCCGTGGTCTCGGTGCATCGCCGGAGCGGGCCGGCGGCGAGGGGTTCGTCCGGTGACAGGCTGCGGCCGTGCCGGGCGGCCAGCGCCGCGCGCCCGGACGGGTGGAACAGGACAAGCAGACCGCCGGGGTGGGTGACGCGCGCAAGCTCGCGGAATCCGGCCTCGGCGTCGGGCAGGTGGTTGACTAGGCCGGCAGCGAATATGGCGTCAGCTGACGCCTCGGCGAAAGGCAAGCGGCGCGCGTCGGCGAGAAGAAGCGCCGCCCGCGCCTTCCCGGCCGCCGGACGTGCCTGGCGCAGCATTTCCGGGGTCACGTCGACGGCGATGACGGCTCCGGTCACGCCGACCGCCTGCCGGATGGGCGCCAGCGCCCGGCCGGTGCCACAGCCCACGTCGATGGCCACGCCCCCCTCGCGGATCCCGGCCTGAGCGATGGCGGCGGCATAGCTGGGCTGGTCATCGCCGAACTTGGTGTCCCAGGTAGCAGCCCGGCAGGCGAAGAACGCGCGGGTCTCGGTGAGATACCACGTGCCGCTGGCGGCGAGCGGGGCGGCGACACGGCGGATCACCGGCCACTCCGGATCGTGCAAGTCGATGACGATGTCGGCGCGCTCTTCGCTGCCCTCGTGGCTATGGCCGTTCCGTATGCCATGGCTGACCGGGGCGGTACGTGCCCAGATCACCACATCCCACGACGCGATCTCATGCCAGCAGGAACTGTCGGCGAGCCTGATCGCTGTCGCGGGGACACGAGCGTCCGCGGTGCTCACGTCGTCTCGGCCGCTGTGCAGCCGGACACACGCGCGACCGCTCGCGTTCAGGGCGGCGGCGAGCCTGATGGCAAGCACGCCCGGCTGCTTGCCGCGGCCATCGACGAGAACGGAGGCTGGACCGGCCGGCAGCAGCCCGGCAAGGCTGCGCAGCATTTCGTCCCACCGTAGGTGGCTGGCGTTGACCGTCTGCATGCCATCATGATGCAGATACCAGAGATAACCAATCAAGTGGCAGTATGTGCGAGATAAATCGCCATGATCAGCCGCAGATGCTGTGCAATCGTCTGCACTGTGACAGCGGCTATACACGTGACGAGCGCGCCGCGAGTGCGGGTGCTCGGTATCCACCCGCGAGACGGGTAGCGTGAGGACCGCAGTCCGGCTGATGACTATGGAGGTGCCAGTTATGAAGTTGAGCGCGCGTAACCAGATACCGGCCAGGATCACCGCGATCAACTCTGGAGAGGCGATCGCCAACGTCGAGCTCGACGCGGGCGGGGTGCGACTTGTGGCCTCGATCACCGTGGAAGCGGTTCGCGACCTCGGGCTCGCCGAGGGCGGCGACGTTACCGTGGTGATCAAGGCGTCCGACGTGATCGTAGCTGTCGCTGACTGACGTGCCTGTTTTCCGGATCAGAGAGGCCGCGGACCTGCTGGGGGTCAGCTACGACACGATGCTGCGCTGGGCGGACAGTGGCAGGATCGAAAAGACCACGGACTCTTCTGGCCGCCTCGCGGTGGACGGCGCCGCGCTGGCCCGGTTCGCGAGGGAGCGCGCCGAATCGGCGGCGACTGCCGACGGCACGCCAGTCGCCGCCCATTCGGTGCGTAACCGGTTCACGGGCCTTGTTACCCGGGTGGTCAAGGACACCGTGATGGCTCAGGTGGAGATCCAGGCCGGACCGCACCGGTTCGTGTCCCTGCTCAGCCGCGAAGCCGCGGACGAACTCGCCTTGGAGCCCGGGATGCTCGCGACGGCGGCTGTCAAGGCGACCAACGTGGCGGTGGAAATTCCCGCGGCTGTGGCACGCAGGCCGACGTCCCGGCCGGGCACCGCGCCGAGCACTGCCTTATCCGGGCTTATCCGGGCTTATCCGGGCTTATCCGGCATGGCTGGTGTGGGGCCCCGTGCTAATCCCCGTCGCCCTGAGCGGCGGCGGCCACCGGCTGCCACTCGCGCCAGTCCGCTAGCCGGGACTCGTAGTCGGCGGTCACGACCCGCAGCGGGGACTCGCCCAGGAACATGCGCAGCGGCGGGTTCTCGGCGTCCACTATCCGCAGGATCGCCTCGCGGGTCGCTGCCGGGTCGCCGCGCTTGGTGAACCGCCTGGCGCGCGCGGCCGCCGCCTCCTCCCGGACCTGATCGTAGGCGGGGATCTGCGTCGCGTGCCTCGCCGACGGTCCGGCCCAGTCGGTCGCATAGCCGGTGGGCTCGATCAGAGTCACCTTGACGCCGAATCCGGCCACCTCTTGGGCCAGGCTCTGGCTCAGGCCTTCGAGGGCCCACTTGGAGGCGTGATACGCGCCAGTGTTCATGAACGCGGAAACACCGCCGATCGACGAGACCTGCAGGATGTGCCCGCTGCCTTGTTCCCGCAGGTAGGGGAGCGCCGCCTGGGTGACCCAGAGGGCACCGAGCAGGTTGGTCTCGAGCTGTGCCCGGATTTCCTGCTCGCTGATCTCCTCCACCATGCCGAACTGCCCGTAGCCCGCGTTGTTCACCACGATGTCGAGCCGCCCGAAGTGCTCGTGCGCTTGCCGGATGGCCGCGAAGTCAGCCTCGCGGTCGGTGACATCGAGTTCGATCGGCAAGATCGCGTCACCGTACTTCGCCACCAGATCGTCGAGGGCGGCGATATTCCGTGCTGTCGCCGCAACCTTGTCGCCGCGGTCAAGCGCCGCGATCGTCCACTCCCGCCCGAAGCCGCGGGACGTCCCGGTAATGAACCAGATCTTCACCGTTATCTGAGCCTTTCGTCTCGCATCCGGTGCCCTTGTCCCCAAGCACGGGCAACCTGGCATGAGCGGGTGCGTATTCCGGCCGCCACCGATGAATCGGGCAGCGCCGGTACGTCTCACCTTCGCCGAGCCGAGCCGAGCCGAGCCGAGCCAAGCCAAGCCGCGGCACGGAAGGAAGCGACCAGATGAGCGACGACACCCGCCAGCCCGTATCGGTCTCCCGGACCATCGGGGCTCCCGCGGACAAGCTGTTCGACTTTCTCGCCCATCCCGCCAATCACCCGCTCATCGACGGGTCGGGCATGCTGCGGGAAGGGTCCAGCGGCGCTATCTCCGGTGTCGGCGACGTCTTCACGATGAAGATGCACAACGACGAGATGGGCGACTACGAGATGTCCAACTACGTCGTCGAGTTCGAGCCGGGCCGCCGGCTGACGTGGGAACCGGTCCTGAAGGCCGCTTCCCGCCCCGAGGACCAAGGTGACATCGGCGACCGGAGCGAGCACCGGTGGAGCTTCGAGCTAACCCCACTGGATGCGGCGTCCACCCTGGTCACCGAGACATACGACTGCTCCCGCGCGCCGGCGTGGCTGCGCAAGGCGGTCAAGGGCGGCACCCGCTGGACGGCCAGCATGACAGTGACCCTGGAGAAGCTCGACGCGCTAAGCCACGGCTGAGACGTATGTCCTAGGCCGGGACTCCTAGGCCTGGACCGGCATCACCACGACCGGCGCGGTGGTGGGCTGGGCGGTGCCGCCGGCGGGCTCGACCGTGATGCCCAGCCGGTCGCCGGGTCGTACCCCCTCAGCCAGCACAGGCGCGGTGGTGCCTGTGCTGCTCGCGGGGAGCAGGCCGGCCGAGCGTGCCCCGGAGGGGCTCATCACCCACAGCTGGTAGACCTTCGCGCCTGGCAGCGGGGGTACGCCGGCGGTGGAGACGACCGCCTCGTGCCGCTCTAGCGACATGACGGCCGTCACGGTTCCGCCCACGCTCGAGGGCGCGGACTCGACGCGTGTGTCGGGCGCGGCGAGCACGGCGGCTATCGCCTGGTTGCTGGCCTGGGCCTGCCGGAGTTCATGCTGTGCGCTGGCCTGCATCACGAACAGGAACACAACGGCGGCCGCGAGGGCCAGGATCGTGGCGGTGATTCCCGCCTGCGACGGCCCGACGCGCCGCGGCGAGATGCGCCGTGGGCGGACGCGCCGCGGCCCGACGCGCCGCGGCCCGTCTCGTCGCCCTGTGCGGGGCAGCAGGTTACGGCCTGGCGGGGGGAGCTGCCTCGTCACCGGCGCGGCCGCGAGCACCAGGTGCCGCATCTCCCGCGGCGGCGCGATCGCTGTCGCCATCGCGAGCCGCGCCGCTGTCTCCCGCAGTTCTCGCACTTCAGCCGAGCATGGCGCGCAGCGCGTCAGGTGCTTCTCGAACGCGGTGAGCTCGGCGCCGGTCAAAGCGTCAAGAGCATAGCTGCCCGTCAGCAGGTGCAGCTCGTGACGCTGGACGCTCACTAGCTCACCTCTATGCAGTCACGCATCCGGATCAGGCCGTCGCGGATGCGGGTCTTGACGGTCCCGAGAGCGACCCCCAGCAGCTCGGCGACCTGCGCGTAGGTGTAGCCGCCGTAATAGGCGAGCTTGATCGATTCGGCCTGCAGCGTGGTCAGCGTGCCGAGGCAGCGGCGGACCCGTTGTCTGTCCAGGGCCGTCTCGACCAGTTCGGCCACATCGTCGCCGGTGACCGGGCCCGGCTTCACCTTCTGCTCGCGCAGCGTGGCCGCGTTCTCGGACCGGACCCGGTCGACCGCCCGGCGGTGTGCGATCGTCATCACCCAGGCAGCCGCGGTGCCCCGTGCCGGGTCGAAGCGGGACGCCGTGCGCCACACTTCGAGCAGGACCTCCTGGGCGATCTCCTCGGACTGGGCGGGATCGCGGAGTACCTTGCGGACCAGCCCGTAGACCGGGCCAGCGAGCTGGTCATAGACAGCTTCGAATGCTGCGTGGTCACCGCAGGCTACCCGCGCGAGCAACGGTGCCAGGTCCTGGCCGCGCCCCGCCACGCGGCCAGAACCCGGCTGCTCCGGGGTGGTCGGCGGGATGTCCACACCGTCTATTCGAGGCCGCCGGGCGTTCGGATTGGTCCGCACATTATTTTTTTTCCGCGCCAATCCGGATGACGGCCCAATCCACCCCCAAGGCGGCCCCGAATTCGGGGCGTGCCCGCGGCCGGGCGGGCGATACGCCATGGCGCCCGCACGGCCGCGGCCATGCCACGTGAGAGGCTAGAGATCATGGCAGAGACCACCGACACGGCGCGACCGCGGATCGGCGTGTCCAGCTGCCTGCTCGGCGAGGAAGTCCGGTACAACGGTGGCCACAGCCGCTGCCGGTTCCTGACCGACGAACTCGACCCGTACGTCGAGTGGGTGCCCTACTGCCCGGAGATGGCGATCGGCCTCGGTACCCCGCGCGAGACGCTGCGACTGACCGTGGACGACTGGCTGCTTAGCCGCAGTGGCGCCGCGGACCACACGGTGGCGATGGCGAAGCTGCCCCTGCCTGACAACAGCCTCGACGGTTACGTCTTCAAGGCCAAGTCCCCGAGCTGCGGCATCCACGGGATCCCGCGCTACGCGCCGGACGGCCAGCCAGCCGACCACCGGGGACGCGGGGTATTCGCCGGGCGCGTGCTCGCCCGCTTCCCCCTGCTCCCTGCCGAAGACGAAGGACGGCTTAAGGACGCCGTGCTCCGTGCCGAGTTCACCGAACGCGTCTTCGCCGCTGCCCGCCTGCGCCATCTGCTTTCCACCTGGTGCCAACCGCGCGACCTGGTGTCCTTCCATGCCCGGCACAAACTCCAGCTGCTGGCGCACGACCCGGAGAGGTACCGGACGGCGGGCCGGGTCGTCGCCGCGGCGGGCCGCGTGCCCCGCGCCCGGACCGAGGCCGCGTACCGCGACCTGTTCCAGGCGGCGATGGCGGCCAGAGCCACCCGGGGACGTCACGCGAACGCGCTGCAGCACGCGTTCAGCCGGATCGGCCGGGACCTGGACCGCCGGCGCCGCGATGACCTGCTCGCCCGGATCGAGGCGTACCGGCGCGGCGAGGACCCGCTGAGCGTCCCGGTTGCGATCCTTGCCCACTACGCCAGCGGCGGCGAGCTGCCCTGGCTCGCGGGGCAGACCTACCTGGAGCCGTTCCCCGCCGCACTCCGCCTGCGCCACAGCATCCCGCGCTAAGCAAGCGCTAAGCAGGGCAGCCACGCGCGGGCCGCGCAGGTGAGCGCCGCGACGCCGGTCCGCAGGGTCGGCTCGATGACGGGGGCGAACAGCGGGGAGTGGTTGGACGGCAGGGTCCGGACGATCTCGGCCGCCTCGGCCACCCCCGAGACCCCCGCGAACAACGCCGGATCGGCCCCGCCGAGCAGCCAGTACACGCACGGCACCCCGGGACCGGCGAGCAGCCCGACGTCTTCGCTGCCCGTCACCGGACCCGGGTCGAGCACCAGCCCGGGCCCGAACAACGCGTTGAACGCGTCCGAGGTCACGGCGCACGCCGCCGCGTCGTTGACGACCGCGGGGAAGGACGACAGCACGGAGATCTCCGGGTCCGCCGGAGCGCCCGAGGCGGCGGCCTCGGCCCGGACGACGCGCTCGATCGCGCGCAGGGTCCGCGAACGGACGCCGGAGTCGAAAGTGCGGACGGACAGCAGCAACTCGGCCCGGTCGGCGATGATGTTTTCCTTCGTGCCCGCGTGCAGGGCGCCGACCGTCACGACGGCGGTCTCGGTGGCCGCCAGTTCGCGGGACACGATGCCCTGCAGCCGCATGACGGTCGCCGCGGCCATGAGCACGGGATCCACCGATGTCTCCGGGCGTGAGCCGTGCCCGCCCTGGCCGTGCAGCACGACCCGCAGCGCGTCGCAGGCGGCGAACGCCGGGCCGGGCCGGAGCCCGAGGAAGCCCGCGGGTATCGGTGCGACGTGCTGGCCGAGCACCACGGCCGGCGTCCCGAACCGGTCGAACAGGCCGTCGTCGACCATGGCCCGCGCGCCCTGACCGGTTTCCTCCGCGGGCTGGAAGACGAGCAGTAGCGTGCCCCGCCAGGACGACCGGTCCGCGGCCAGGGCCGCGGCCGCGCCCAGCAGGCACGTCACGTGCACGTCGTGGCCGCAGGCGTGCATCACCGGGACGTCCTGTCCGGCGGAGTCCGTGCCGCGGGCCGTGCTCGCGTAGGGCAGACCAGTTTGCTCGGCCACCGGCAGCGCGTCCATGTCGGCCCGCAGCAAGGCAAGAGGCCCCGCGCCGTTCCTGAGCACCGCGGCGACCCCGGTGCGGCCGATGCCCGCCGACGTCTGGAAGCCCAGGTCCCGCAGCCGGGCGGCCACGATTCCCGCGGTGCGCTCCTCCTGGAAGGCCAGCTCCGGATGCGCGTGCAGGTCCCGGTACAGGTCAGCCAGGGCAGCGTAGTCGGGGCCGGCGTCAGCGCCGCGGCCGGTGTTGTCGCTCACACCACGTGAGCCTATGCGTCAGCGCCGCGCCTTCAGCCGCGCCGGCGCGGCGCCCGCCACACCACCGGACGCCGCCGGGTCGCGGCCGAGGACGTGCCGCAGCGCGCCTTCCAGGTCGGGATACCGGAACTGGTGCCCGGCCGCGGCCAGCGCCGCGGGGCTGACTCGCTGGCTCGCCTCGGCGAGCTCGCTAGCCCCTTCGGCGCCAAGCAGCAGGCGCGGGCCCGCCGCCGGCACCGGGAGCACCGCCGGTCGGCTGAGGACGCGGCCGAGCGTCCGGGCGTACTCCGCGTTCCGCACGGGGTTGGGCGCGACGGCGTTGACCGGGCCGGACAGCGCCGGATCGACGATCGCGCGCAGGTAAACGCCGAGCAGGTCGTCGATCTCGATCCAGGGCAGCCACTGCGTGCCGTCGCCGAGCGGTCCGCCGAGGCCGGCCGCGAATAGCGGGTACATCAGCCGCAGCGTGCCGCCGCGCGGGCTCTGCACGATGCCGGTGCGGACCTGAACCGTCCTGATCCCCGCCGAGGTCGCGGGCGCCGTGGCCTCTTCCCAGGAAGTGACCACGTTGGCGAGAAAACCATCACCCCATGAACTGTGCTCCGTGAGGAGCTCGTCGCCGCGGTCGGCGCCGTAGATTCCGACCGCCGACGCGGTGACGAAGGCGCGCAGCCCGGACGCCGACATGGCGGCGAGCATGGCGAGCCGCCGGGTCGGTCCCACCCGGCTGGAAAGGATCTCTCTCTTGTGCGCCGGGGTGAAGCGGCCGGCGATCGAGGCGCCCGCGAGGTGGACGACCGCGTCCACGTCCGTGAGCAGGCCGGGGTCCGGGTCGTCCGGCCGCCACTCGCGCTCACCGGCGTTCCGCGGCGCCCGGCGGACCAGCCGGATCACCTGGTGGCCGCCGGTGGTCAGCAGCGCGGTCAGGGCAGTGCCGACCAGCCCGCCCGAGCCGGTCACCGCGATCGTCAGCGGCTCCGGGCACAGCTCGCGCGCCCAGGCATGCGCGGCGAGATCCGCCGCCAGCTGCCTGTGCCGGTACCCGAACATCGGCCGCAGCATCCGCGCCGGCACCGGCGTGTCCACCACGTCGGTGACCAGCGTGGCGCCCTCGCCCACGGCCGCGAACTGATGCGTGTGCCGCCAGCGCAGCGCGGCCGAAAGCGGCGGCTGCAGCGTGTCGGCGAACTGGCGTGGCCAGTCATAGCCGTCCGGCTCGTGACCTGCCACCCAGCGCAACCCCCCGGGCAGCCGCAGTACCGCCTGCCCGTCGCGGACCGAAGGTGCCTCCCGCACCACGCGCACTGGCTGCCACGGTGGCATCAGGCGCGTGATGGCCCCCGGGCGGGTATGCCAGGCGAACACTTCTTCCTGGCTGGCACCGACCACACTGGAGTACGTCAGTCCCATCTCCTGTGCCGCCTCCTTCGGTCCGCGACTTTAATCAATACTAAGTTACACTAAAATGTAGAGCCAGGGAGCATAGCTATGCAGCTACGCGACGCCGCCAACACGCTCGGTGTGCACTACCAGACCGCATACGGGTGGGTGCGGCAGGGAGTGCTGCCGGCGCGCAAGACGCCGCGCGGCTACGAGGTGAGCGAAAGCGACGTGAACGCGCTGGCGGCGCGGCGGGCGAGCGGCGCCGAGCCGCCGCGGGAGGTGCGCGTCAGGGACTGGGAAGCGCAGGCCGACCGGCTATACGCCGCGCTCGTGGCGGGTGACGAGACCCAGGCACGGCACGATTTCGGCCGGCTGGCCGCGGGGGTGCCGCTGGCCGAGCTGTGCGACCGGGTCCTCGCCCCCGCGCTGCGGCGGCTCGGGGCGGCCTGGGCGGCCGGCGAGCAGTCGATCGCCGCGGAGCACCGGGCGACCGCGATCTGCGAGCGGCTCATCGCGGCCCGGGCACGCCAGCCGAAGGGTCGCCCGCGCGGCATCGCCGTGACCGCCACGCCCCCCGGCGAACGGCACGCGCTGCCCGGCCTGATGGCGGCGGCTTGCCTGCGCGAGGACCACTGGCAGGTGCACCATCTGGCCGCCGACCTGCCGACGGCCGAGGTGCTCGGCCTCGCCGCCGAAACCGGCGCCGGCCTGGTCGTTCTCTCGTCGGCCACCGCCGAAGGCACGCGGCTCGCCCAGCGGGAGGCGCGGGACATCCGCGAGCGGCTGCCCGGGGTGCGCGTCCTCGTCGGCCGCCCGGGAGACACGCTGCGCTCGCTCCGGGAGCTGGCCAGGGCCGCTGCCCGGTGACGGCCCGCGAAAGCCGCCCGTCCGCCCCCGGCCCTCTTTCCGTATTATCCCGAACGGAAGCGGCTGGCTCCCCGGCCCTCACGCGAACTCGCGGAGCGGTTCGTCAACCGGAGCGCCGGTCAGCCGGTTCGCCAGCGTCGACATGGTGTACGCGCCGATCCCCAGGACGACCTCGAGCGCGTTGCGCTCGGTGTAGCCGTGCCGGAGGAAGTCGCGCAGCGCCGGCTCGCCGACGTCTCCGGCGGTCCGCAGCACCTGGAGCGTGAACTCGCGGACGGCAGCCAGGCGCGGGTGCGCCGGCGGCTCCCCGCCGCGCAGCGCGGCGATCAGCCCGGGATCGGCGCCCAGCGCCGTCAGCCTGGCGGTGTGCATCGCCACGCAGAGGTGGCAGCCGTTCCGCGTTGCGATCGTCATCACGACCACCTCGCGGGCGAGCGGATCCAGTGTGGTCCCGTCGAACATCGCGCTGAGCTTGCGGAATCCCTCGAGCAGCTCCGGTGAGGCGGCCATCCGCGCGACGCCCGACGGCAGGTAGCCGAGATGCCCGGCCGTGGCCGCCATGGCCCGGCGCGCGGCGGGCGGCGCTGATTCGATGGTGTACTCGGCGAACATAGACGGCACCTTCCTGTAGCCTGAAAGACAACTTGGTTGTCTAAAACGGTAAACGAGGTTGTCTAACTGTGTCAAACGCCGGATATGAGCTTCCGCTGCTGCTGTTCGGCGGCTTCCGCGCGATCATCGACGAACTGCACGCCGAACTCGCCCGCCGCGGTCACCCGGACCTGCGTCCCGCCCACGGGTTCGCGATGCAGGCGATCGGGTTCGGCGGCGCCACCGCGACCGACATCGGCAGGCGCCTCGGCATCTCCAAGCAGGCGGCGGGCAAGACGGTGGAGCGACTGGAGGCGCTCGGCTACGCGGAGCGGGCGGCCGACGAGGCCGACCGCCGCCGCAAGCTCATCCGCCTCACTCCGCGCGGGATAGCGGCGCTGACCCAGTCGGCCATGATCTTCGGCGACATCCGCGCCCGCTGGGCCCGCACCCTCGGCCCGGCCCAGCTCGACAACCTGGAAGCGAGCCTGCGGACCATGGTCTCAGGTGACACATTCCGCCTGGACGTCCCAGGCTGGTTCGGCGCAGGCGAACCCTAACAATCGCCACTCCCGCCCCGCCCCCGGCATGCCGATCGCGCAATCGACCCGCTCTAGTGTGGTCGATTGCGCAATCGACACCGACGGTCTGGCGGATTGCGCGGCTTACGGCCGGGGGTGCGCCGCGAAGAACTGCCAGATGACCTGGGTCGCGTCGAGCGCGGTAGAGGGCGGGTCGGTCTGCAGCAGCTTCTGGGCCAGCGGGCTGGGCCGCGCGCCGGGCCACTGGTGGCCCGCCCCGGCGATGGTGATGAGCTCGACGGTCCTGCCCGCCGGGCAGTTGGCGACCGACGTGGTGACCGTCCCGGCGGTCGTGACTACCGGCGGTCGGCAGTGGTCGATGGCGCGCCAGCGGGTGTTGAGCGCGGGGATTGACGGCCCGTCGATGTGGGCGACCCCGTCACCCTGCCCGCCGTCGTAAGGGATGTTCTTGTCAGCGGTGCCGTGGATGTGCATGACCGATACCGGAGCCGGGTCCGGGCAGCTGCCCAGTTCGGTCGCCGAATCGGGCCCGATGGCGGCGAAGATCGTGGTGCGGCAGGCCAGGGTGTAGGCCATGATCCCGCCGTTGCTGATGCCGGTGGCGTAGACGCGGTCGGCGTTGACGGGAATCGCGTGCTCGATGGCCGTGATCATGGCGGTGATGAAGCCGACGTCGTCGACGTTGGTCTTGGCGGATATTCCGCAGCAGCCGCCGCCGGTATTCCAGGCCCGGTTCAGCCCGTCCGGATAGGCGACGACGAAGTGCCCGGCGTCCGCCTCGGCGTCCCAGTGATAGGACCGTTCCGCCTGCCTGGCGCTGCCGAAGCCGCCGTGCAGCATCACGACCAGCGGCGCGGCCGCGAGCAGGACAGCGGGCCGGTAGACGAGGAAGGTCCGGGTGACGCCCCCGACCACGATGGTGTGAGCTGACGACCCGGCCGGGAACGCCGTCGCGGCGGCGGGCGGGTCCACCTGGCGTGCCTCGTGGCGCGCGTACGCGCCGCATCCACCCAGCGCGATCAGCAGCGCCATCGTCAGGGCCGCTGCCGCGCCGCGCCGCCAGTCCCGTGCCTGCCATCCCGCGGTAGTCCGCATGCAGCAAAATTTAGACAAGGGGCTTGTCAAAGTCAAATATGGCAGAATATTGCCGTGAGCGAGATTTTTCCCGGCCACATGGAGCGAACGGTACAGGCACTTGTCCAGCTTCTTGCGCGAGCTGGGGCGGAGCGGCTGCGCGCGGACTTCGCCGCGCAGGGCATGACCGGCCTGCGCCCGGTGCATGCCTTGCTGCTCATCCCGCTGCTCGGCGGCGGCAGGCACGCCTCCAGCCTCGCCGCGGACCTCGGCGTCACGCGCCAGGCCGTCGCCCAGGTCGTGGCGACTCTCGAGCGAGACGGCTACGTGCGGCGCGTCACCGACCCGGGGGACGCCCGCGCCAAGCTGGTCTGCCTTACCCCGCGCGGTCGCGCGGCCCTGCGGGCCATGCGCGCCAGCGCCCAGGGGGTTGAGGAAACCTGGCAGCAGCGCCTCGGCGCCGAGCGCCTCGCCGAGTTCCGGGAGATGCTGCTAACCCTGCTGGCGGTCACGCCAACCGGAGCTTAGCGGCGGCGGTACCGCGGCTTGTACCGCCGCGGACGGGGGCACCGCGAGGCGTCTCAGCCTGACACGGATGGGGGGGAGAACCGTGTGGTGCGGTACCGCCGCACACTGTAACCATACAAGTTCGCGTAAACGCGAACAAGAGGTTCTTACCACTATGCGATACAGTCGTTATCATAGGCTGCGCCTAACAGCCCGGCGTGCCCCCAGGACCAGGCCCGGCGCGCCCGAGGACCATGCAGGCCCCAGGACCATGCAGGCCGATTGCGCAGTCGACCCGCTCTAGTCTGGTCGATTGCGCAATCGGCACCATGCGGGCGGGCGCGGCGCGGCGCGGCGGACCTGCGGCGCCGCGGCGCCGACATCGGGCGCCTCGTCCTCGCCCGCGCCGTCACATGGCACAGCGAGGACCGCGTTATCCGCAGCGGCAACCACACAATCGTCTTCGCGTAGGGTGTTTCACCCACACTGGGTGAGGCAGGAGGAGTTGTCCGACGCGACGCTCAAGGTAAAGGGAAGCTCAAGCCAGGAGCGTGCGTGAGATGACGAACTATCCACTACTCGACATATTCCTGTCCATCGTGTACTTCTTCTGCTGGATCCTGTGGCTCATGCTGCTGTTCTGGATCATCATGGACATCTTCCGCAGCGACGATCTGGGCGGCTGGGGCAAGGCCGGATGGCTGGTCTTCGTGATCTTCATACCGCTCATCGGCGTCCTGGTGTACCTGATCGCGCGCGGTCACTCCATGAGCGACCGCCAGGTGCGTCAGGCGCAGGCACAGGACAAGGCCATGCGCGCCTACATCCAGGACGCGGCGGGATCGAACGGGCAGAGCAAGTCCGACGAACTCGCCAAGCTCGCCGGCCTGCACGACAAGGGCGTCCTCAACGACCAGGAGTTCGAGCAGGCCAAGGCGAAGATCCTTGCCGCCTGACCAGCCTGACCAGGCCTGAACGCCGTGCGCGCGATCACCGTCGCCCCCGGGCAGCCGGGGTCCGTCGCCCTGACCGACATGCCGGAGCCGCCGGAACAAGACGGCCCGCTCGTCGTCCAGACGGAGGCGATCGGCGTCTGCGGCACCGACCTGGAGATCATCAGCGGCGACTACGGCTGGGCGCCCCCCGGCGCGGACCGTCTCGTCATCGGCCATGAATCGCTTGGCCGGGTGACCGAGACCGCGCCGGGGACCGGGTTCAGCCCCGGCGACCTGGTGGTCGGCATCGTGCGCCGCCGCGACCCAGTCCCCTGCCCGGCCTGCGCGGCGGGGGACTGGGACATGTGCCTGAACGGCCAGTACACCGAACGAGGGATCAAGGCCCGGCACGGGTACGCCAGCGAGCGGTTCCGCATCCACCCCGAGTACCTGGTGGGGGTGGACCCGGCACTCGGCATCCACGGCGTCCTGCTTGAGCCGGCCACCGTGGTCGCCAAGGCGTGGGACCACATCGAGAAGATCGGCCGCCGCGCGGCCTGGGCGCCGCGGAAGGTCCTGGTCACCGGTGCCGGGCCGATCGGGATGCTGGCCGCCCTGCTGTCCGTCCAGCGGGGTTACGAGACGTCCGTCGTCGACCTGGCCACCGAGGGCCGCAAGCCGGAGATGGTGAAGCGGCTGGGGGCCAGCTATTTCCACGCGGGGGACATCGGCGCGGCGGGCGCCGAGGCGGACATCGTGATCGAATGCACCGGCCACGTCCAGATGCTGCTCGACGTGACCCCGCGGCACACCCGCTACCGGATCATGTGCCTGACCGGGGTGTCCGCCGCCGGCACGGAGGCCGTCGTCGACCCCGGGCTGCTGAACCGCAACATGGTCCTGCAGAACTCCGTGCTGTTCGGCTCGGTGAACGCCAACCGCCGCCATTACGAACTCGCCGCGCGGGCCCTCGCCGAAGCCGACCCCGACTGGCTCGGCGGCCTCATCACCCGCCAGGTGCCGCTCGCCCGCTGGGAAGACGCCTACTCCCGCCGCCCGGACGACATCAAGACCGTGCTTGTCTTCTCGTAGAGACGCCACCTTCCGTTCGGGATAATGGGGACCGTCCCTCCTGTATCGCCGCGGGCGCCCTGGTCAGGCCGTAGCGGTAAGCGTTCGACGTGAACCCGGCGGGCGTGCGACAGTCGCCTAGTGAACTCTGAGCAGACGCCGGCGCGGACCCGTGCCGAGATCGCCGCCAACATGGCCGGGTTCGCCCGCGTCGAGTCGCCCGTCGCGGGGCTGCGCGCGGCGTCCGTGGCGGTCTGCGTCGTGGCCGAGCCGGACCGGCTGTCGCTGCTGATCACCAGGCGGGCGCCGAGGCTGCGCGCGCACGGCGGCCAGTGGGCGCTGCCGGGCGGCAGCCGCGACCCGGGAGAATCCATCGAGGACGCGGCCCTGCGGGAGCTGGCCGAGGAAACCGGTGTCGAACTGGAGCCGGACGCCGTGCTCGGACTGCTCGACGACTACGTCACCCGCTCGGGCTACCTTATTTCCCCGGTTGTGGTGTGGGGCGGCCCGGTCGGCCCGGCGATGCGGCGCCAGGCGGCCGAGGTCGCCCAGATTCATGTGATCCCGCTGGCTGACTTCGACGTCGAGCCGCGGCTGCTGCGCATCCCCGAGTCCGAGTTCCCGGTTATACAGCTGCCGCTGCTTGGCAGGTACCTGCACGCGCCGACCGCGGCCGTCATCTACCAGTTCTGCCGGGTCGGGCTGCATGGCGAGACCGTCCGGGTGGCCCACTTCGAGCAGCCGGTCTTCGCCTGGAAGTAGCGAAGGCGGGCCGGCGGCCATCAGCCGTCGGCCCGCCTGTGCGCGCACGCGCGAGGCACCGTCAGGTATCGGTACTCCGAGGATTGCTAGCGCTTAAGGGCCGCTAGCGGCGCGCTGCCGCGAATGAGCGGATCAGCAGCCGTCGTAGGCGGACCAGTTGGACTGGCCGCCCGCCGCGACGGCGTTGTTGAACACCTGGTTCTGCTCAGACACGCTGGCGTTGCCGAAGTCGGCTGGGTTGCCGCCGTACTCGGACCAGGTTGACGAGCTGAACTGGTAGAGACCGTAGTGGCCGCTGGAGTTCATGACCTGGCTGTTGCCGCCGGACTCACGGGCGATGACGCACGACTGGAACGAGCCGCTGCCCGAGTAGGTGGTCGCGGCCTGCACCGGCGCGGCCTGCGCCGTGTACGTGGGCGCGGACTGCGCTGTGTACGCCGGCGCGGACGTCTCGGCGTACCCGGCGGCCGGCGTGCTGACCGCGACGGGCGCCGGGGACGGCGTTGGCGCGAGGACCGACGGCGCGGCCGGAACCTTGGCCGGCTTGACCGGGACGGTCAGGACCTGGCCCACCTTGATCTCGTTCGCGTACCGGATCCGGCTGTGGTTAGCCCAGTAGAGCACCGGCCAGAAGTCCGGGTTCTTGTAGACGCGCCCGGCGATGGCGCTGAGCGTGTCACCGGACTTGACGGTGTACGTGGCCTGACGCGCGAAGCTGTGCTTGGCGGCCGGCCGGGAGACCGACAGCAGCCGTACAGCGGTGGCGCCGGTCTGGTGGGCGGCAACCTTGGCCGCCGTGTGGTGCGCGGGTGCCTGCGCGGCCGCCAGGGCGGTGGCAGGCGTGCCGGCCACGGCGAACGCCGCGGCCACGCCGAGCAGCGCGGGCGCGGCAGCACTCGGCAGCCGGCGGGTGAAACGGGTTCGTGTGGGTTTAGCTGGGCTCCCCAAAGGGTTCCTTCCCGAGCAGGTCGCGCTCACTGGGAAGGCTGCCTGCACGATGCGCACGTGGCGCATGAGGTGCAGGCAGCCTTCGGAGCGCCTGACATCAGGGCAGCGTAAGCGCAAAGCGGCTGATGTACAAAAAATTAGGAAAAAAAGTAATGGGTTGCTAAACTGCGGCGCTACAGATGGATTTGTCCCGTTTTGTCGCCTCTCCCGTTTCAGTCGCCCCTATGCCAACATCTGCCTCTGGCGTCTGAAAAACTTTTCTGAGATCTACAGGACCCTTGAGTCACTTATATCTCTCTAGCCACAAAATAGCCTCCCGGGTTCGTGATGGGGCAGGTCGCGCATGTGCCGGTTGCGCAATCGGCGCTGCAAGAGCGAGCCGATTGCGCAACCGGCATCCCGGCCCGGGCCCCGCTGGCAGGCTCCTCACCAGCAGCGGGTCACTGGACACTCTCGGCGGCCGGTATCCGCGCCTCCGCCAGACCCGGGTCCGCCGCCGCGCCGGCCTCCACGGACAGCCGGGGCAGCGCGCGGTCAAGCCATGCCGGCAGCCACCAGTTGGCCTGCCCGGTCACGTGCATGAGGGCCGGGACCGCGACCATGCGCAGCAGGAAGGCGTCCAGCGCGACCGCGACGGCGAGGCCGAGGCCGAGTTCGGCGATGACCCGCTGGCCGCCGAACGTGAACGCGGCGAACACGGCGCACATGATGGTCGCGGCGACCGCGATGACCTGGCCGGTGTGTGCCTGGCCGGCCCGGACCGCCCGGTGATTGTCGCGGCTCGTCCCCCATTCCTCCTGCATCCGGCTGACCAGGAAGACCTGGTAGTCCATGGACAGGCCGAAGATGATGCCGGTGATCAGCGCGGGCACGATCGGCTCGATCGGCCCGGCCGGCCCGGCGCGCAGCAGGGCGGATCCGTAGCCGTGCTGGAAGACCAGCACGATGGCGCCAAACGCGGCGCCCATGGTCAGCATGTTCATGACCGCGCCGATCGCCGGGATCAGCAGGCTGCGGAAGGCCGCGGCAAGTAGCACGAACCCTAGCGCGATGATCACCGCCAGGAACAGCGGGATCTTGGCGAGCAGCGCGGCGGCCGTGTCGTCGTTGCTGGCCGTGACGCCGCCGACGTACACGCGCAAGCCGCTGCCTCGCGACGCCGCCGGGATGACGTCGTGCCGCAGATAGCTGATGAGATCGCTGGTCCGCTGCGACTCAGGGGAACTGGCCGGCACGACGGTGACGACGGCGATGTCCTGGCCGGCCCGCGCCGGAGCCGCCTGCACGCTGGCCACGTCCGGGACCGTGCGCAGGGAGCGGGTGAGCGCCGACAGCCGCGCCTCATCCGCCGCGCCGGGTGCCTGGGCGACCAGCAGCAGCGGCCCGTTGAAGCCGGCGCCGAACCCGTCGGCGAGCAGCTCGTAGGCCTGGTAGCCGCTGCTTGAGTGGGCGTCGTTGCTCGCGTCGGCCGTGCCGAGCCGGATGCACATCCCCGGCACCGCCAGCGCGGCCAGCACCGCGACAGCGGCCAGCCCCAGGATCTTCGGGCGCGCCTGCACGGCGCCGGCCCAGCGCGCCCACCAGCCCGCCGGTTCCGCGCCATGCGCGTTCGAGCCGCCCGCCGAAGACTCCCGCGCGTGCCGCGCCCGCTGCCCGCGCGACAGCACGCGCGGCCCGAGCAGTCCGAGCACCGCGGGCAGCAGCGTGACCGCGGCCAGCACGGTGAGCGCCACGGTCAGCGCCGCTCCGAGCACCATCCCGGACAGGATGCTCATGCCGAGCAGTCGCATGCCGAGCAGGGCCACCACGACGGTCACCCCGGCGAACACCACCGCGCGGCCGGAAGTCCCGAGCGCGGTCACGCAGGCGTCCGCCGTGCTCTCGCCGGCCATCAGCTCACGGCGGTGCCGGTTGACGATGAACAGGGCGTAGTCGATGCCGACGCCCAGGCCGATCAGCGCGCCCATCGTCGGGGTGGTATCAGGAAGCGTCATCACATGGCTGAGCAGGATGATCCCCAGCGATCCGGTGCCCACGCCCGCGACACCCGTCAGCACGGGCAGCGCCGCGGCCCACGCCGACCGGAACAGCAGCAGCAAGATCAGCAGCGCCGCAATCACCCCGATGACCTCGGTCCCGGAGGCGCCGATGCTCGGCGCGAACGCCTGCCCGCCCAGTTCCACCGAAAGGCCGCTGGTCCGCGCGGCGGCGGCGATGCGCTGGACGCTTCGCACGTCGCCGGCAGGCACCGTGCCGCCGGCCGGCACCCCACCGTAGATCACCGTCGCGTACGCGGTCCGGCCGTCCCGGCTGACCTGCCCGGCACCGGCCCGTCCGTAAGGGCTGACCACCGCGGTGACACCGGGTGCCCTGGCCATCTCGGCGAGCGCCTGCGACATCCGGTGCCCGGCCGCGGCGTCACGCACCGTGCCGCTCGCGACATGCCACACGACCGTTCCGCTGGTAGCGGCGGCCCCGGGTTCGGCCTTCTCCAGCAACGCGAGCGCCTTGCCCGACTCGGTAGCGGAGGCGGTGGAACCATTTGAGAAGTGCGCGCCGGCGACCCCCGCGCCGGCGCCGAGGCCGGCGATCAGCGCCAGCCACAGCAGTACCACGATAAGCCGGTGTGCTAGGCACCACCGGGCGACAGCGGACATGTCAGACTCCCATCGGCGTTCGAAAAGGGACTGTGATCTCCCGTAATCCACGATTCCTTCCGCCGCCTTGCGCCGCGATGGACCGCACTCCCGAACCCGTGGTGTAGCGCGCTACACCCCAGGAGGGGAGCACGGTCTCCCGCGCGGGCGTGCCCGCGGTGCTTAGCCTGGTCACATGCGAGAGACGGTGCGCCAAGCCGCGCGAGCCACGGTCCACCTGGCCGTGGCCGCCGGGCTCGCCCTCTTCTCGTACTTGTTCGTCACCGTGCTGCTGATCACGGCCATCGGGAGCATCGCGGTGATCGGGATCTGGCTGCTGCCCGAGACCGTGCTGCTGATCCGCCGCATGGCCGGGGCCAAGCGCGCCCAGGCGGCGGGGTGGACGGGCCGCCAGATCCCTGAGGCGTACCTGCCCATCACGGGTCCGCTGCGCGCCCGGCTGCGCGCTGCCGTCCGCGATCCGGGCACTTACGCCGACCTGCGCTGGATGGCCGCCTACTACGGCTACGGCTGGCTCGGGCTGCTGGCGCTCCCGCTGTGGCCGGCCGGCCTGCTCATCGACGGGGCAGCGTGCGGGCTGCTGCGCCGCCGCCCGCTCATCCTGCCGCTGGTGAGTCGTCTGGCGGACCTCGACGCCGCCTGGTCGGCCGCCCTGCTGACGCCATCGCCGAAGGCGCGGCTCACCGAACGCGTCGAGCAGCTGACCCAGACCCGGGCGGGTGCGATCGCCGCCCACAGCGCCGAACTCCGCCGCATCGAGCGGGACCTGCACGACGGCGCCCAGGCGCGGCTAGTATCCCTGTCCATGCGCATCGGCCTGGCCAAACGCGCGTTCGAGCGCGATCCCGAGGCCGCGCGCAAGCTCCTCGACGAGGCCCAGCAGCACGCGGAGGAGGCCCTGGCCGAACTGCGGCAGGTGGTCCGCGGCATCCACCCGCCGATCCTCACCGACCGCGGGCTGACGGGGGCCGTCCGGGCGCTCGCCGCCAGCAGCGGGCTCGACGTCACCGTGCGGGCCGATGACCTGGACGAGGGTCCGCGTGCCCCGGCCGCGGTGGAGGCGGCCGCCTACTTCGTCGTCGCCGAGTCGCTGACCAACGCGGCCAAGCACAGCGGCGCCAGCCAGGCGGAGGTCTGGCTCGCCCGCACCGCCACCGGTATCCGGGTGGCGGTGCGGGACGATGGCAAGGGCGGAGCGGAGAACGGCGGCAACGGCGGGACCGGCCTGCCCGGCATGCGCCGCCGGGTCGCCGCGCTCGACGGGACCTTCGCGGTGACCAGCCCGGCCGGCGGTCCGACAGTGATCGGCGCGGAGCTGCCATGCGTGTGGTGATCGCCGAGGACAACGCCCTGCTCCGGGAGGGGCTCGTCCTGCTGCTCACCACGGCCGGGCACGAGGTGGTGGCCACGGCCGCCGCCGAGCCGGAGATCCTTCCCGCGATACTCGCGCACCGCCCGGACATCGCCGTGCTCGACGTCCGGATGCCGCCGGGCTTCCGCGACGAGGGCCTGCGCGCGGCGCTCGCGGCCCGCGGCAAGATCCCCGGCCTGCCGGTGCTCGTCCTCTCCCAGTACGTCGAGGAGTCCTACGCCGCCGAACTGCTCGGCGGCGGCGCCAGCGGGGTCGGTTACCTGCTCAAGGACCGCGTCGGCCGGGTCGAGGAGTTCCTGGACGCGCTCGACCGCGTCGCGGCCGGCGGTACCGCGCTCGACCCCGAGGTGGTGACCGAACTCCTCGCCCGCCGCCACCGCACCCCGCTCGACGAGCTGACCCCGCGCGAACACGAAGTGCTCAAGCTGATGGCCGAAGGCCGCGACAACACCACGATCGCCGCCACCTTGGTCATCACCGAACGAGCCGTCAGCAAGCACATCGGCAACGTGTTCCTGAAGCTGGGGCTGCCGCCGACCGACAGCGGCCACCGCCGCGTCCTCGCGGTCCTCGCCTACCTCAACAATCCCTAAAACCATTATCCCGAACGGAAGGTCGCGCCTCTTTCAGCCGAAACGGGCTTCCGTATCCGCCGGCGCCGCCGTAAACTCGAGATATGCCGCGATATACTCGGTTCCGAGTGATCGAGAATGAGTAAGCGTCCGCGCCCGCTGCCCCGGACGCCCATCGCGCTCTCGGTGCTGAACCTGCTGAACGAGCGCCCGATGCATCCCTATGAGATGCGGTCGCGGATGCGCGAGCGCGGCCATGACCGGGCCTTCGCGATCAGGGAGTCATCGGTGTACGACACCGTGGCCCGGCTGGCGGACCGGGGTTTCATCGAGCCGGTCGAGGTCAGCAGGGAAGGCCGCCGGCCTGAGCGGACCGTCTACGCGATCACCGAAGCGGGCCGGGATGAGCTGCTGGTCTGGCTGCGGGACCTGACCAGCGAGCCGGCCGCTGGCTACCCGGCCTTCGCCGCGCCGCTCATGTTCATCTACGCGCTCGGCCGCGACGGGGCGATCAGCGCGCTGCGGCAGCGGGCGGCGCTGCTGGCGGCCGAGATCTCCTCCTCCGACGCCTTCCGGCGTGCCCTCCTGGGCGAGCTGCCTGGTTTCCCGCGGATATTCGCGATCGAGGAGGAGTACACGCAGGCCATGCGGAAGGCCGAACTGGCCTGGGTGCGTGCCACGGTCGCCGAGCTACAGGACGGCTCGCTGCCGTGGCCGACGATCGACGAACTCGCGGAGGAGGGCTACACGGACCGACCCGGTTAGACCGCCAAGACAAACGGCCCCCGGGGCGGCAACCCCGGAGGCCGCGGGAACCCAGAGCGCGCGACTGCGCCGGCCTCCGGGCTCGGCACCTTCGAGGATATGCCGGCCAGCGCCGCTCGCCTTCACACGAAGTAAGGAGCACGGCATGCCGGTAACAGACGCACCATCCGACGCGGTAGCGGCGAGCGGGCTGCGCAAGTCGTTCCGCGTCAAAGGCCAGGCACTGGAAGCGGTCAGCGGGATCGACCTGGTGGTCGCCGCTGGCCAGATATTCGGCTTCCTCGGGCCCAACGGCGCCGGGAAAACCACCACGCTGCGGATCCTGACGACGCTGCTGCCCGCCGACTCCGGCGCGGCCTTCGTCGCGGGCGCCGACGTGCGGCGCAGCCCGCAGCTGGTGCGGCGGCGCATCGGCTACGTCGGCCAGCGCGGCGGCGCCGACGCGTCCGCGACCGGGCGGGAGAACCTCCTGCTCCAAGGCCGGCTGTACGGGATGAGCGCCGCCGAGGCGGCCAGGCGGACCGGTGAGCTGGCCGAGGTGTTCGACCTCGGGTCGTTCGCCGACCGCATGGTCCGCGGCTACTCGGGCGGGCAGCGCCGCCGGCTCGAGATAGCGCTGGGGATCATGCACCGTCCCCTGGTGCTGTTCCTCGACGAGCCGACCACGGGACTTGACCTGCAGAACCGGGCCAACTTGTGGGATCAGCTCCGGCAGCTCCGCGCGGCCGGCACCACGGTATTCCTCACCACTCACTACCTCGAGGAGGCCGACCAGCTGAGCGACCGGGTGGCGATCGTCGACCACGGCAGGGTCATCGCGGAGGGGGCGCCGGCCGAGCTGAAGCAGCGGTACTCGGGCAACACCATCGCGATTACGCCAAGCCTGCCCGCCGACAGCCTGCCGTCGCTGGCACGCGACCTGGCCGGCGGCCCGTTCGTCCGCGACGCGCGGGTCGGGGACGGCGGCATCCGGCTGTCGGTGACCGACGCGACGCAGGCGATGGCCGCCGTCTTCGGCCTGCTGGCCGGCCGCGGCGTGGGCATCCGGGCGACCTCGCTCGCCCAGCCGTCGCTCGACGACGTGTTCCTGCACGAGACCGGCCGATCGCTTCGCGACGCGGGCGCGCCGGCGGGGGAGTCGGCCGGGCAGCACGCGGAAGGGCAGGTGGCGGCATGACCTTCGCGCTGCAGACCGGCCTGTTCTTCCGCCGCAAGCTGCTGGAGACGCTGCGGCAGCCGGTCTGGATCGTCACCGGGCTCAGCACTCCGCTGCTCTACCTGGCGCTCTTCGAGCCGCTGCTGCGGTCCGTCGCCGGCGGCCAGGGCCTGCCCCCCGGGCGCGTCCTCGACGTCTTCGTGCCCGGCATCCTGGCCCTCATGGCCTTCGGCGCCGGCATGGGCGCCGGGTGGGTGGTCATCTGGGAGATGGACTCGGGCGTGATCGAACGGCTCCGCGTCACGCCGGCCAGCAGGCTGGCGCTGCTGCTCGGCACGGTCTTGCGCGATGTGGTGATGTTCGCGGTGCCCGCCGTGGTCGTCATCGCGATCGCCATCGCGTTCGGTTTCAGCGCCCACTGGGGCGGCCTCGCCCTCCTGCTCCTCCTGCTGGCCGCGCTCACCGCGGGCTGCTCGGCTACGTCATCGGCGCTGGGCATCCACCTGAAGCAGATCGGCAGCCTCGCCGCGGTGGTCACCGGGGTGCAGCTGCCGCTCACGCTGCTGTCCGGGATCCTGCTGCCGCTGTCGCTGGGACCCGGCTGGCTGCGCGTCCTCGGCCACCTCAACCCCATGTACTACGCGGTCGAGGCGGCGCGCGACCTGGCGGCCGGGACGATCACCACGGCCGCCGTCGGGATCGGGTTCCTCGTGACGGCCGCCGTCGCGGCGCTCGCCCTGTGGTGGGGCACCCGCAGCTACCACGAGGCGATGGTCTAACTCCCGGCCGTCGCCCTGGGCGAGCAGCCCCGCGCGGTAGTCGCCGTCGGAGACGACGACCCGGCGAACCGGGCGGCCGGGCTGCTCGGCGGCGATCGCCGCGATGCCCGCCATATCGATCGCCTCGGGGCAGCCTTCCTGGGCCCGGCGGCAGGCTACTAACCCACATGATCACGAAAATATTTTTACGATGTAAAGAAATGCGCGCTATGACGGCTCTGGCTCATATAACTGGAAGGTAACGGTCCGATCGTGCGCTAGCGGCCGTCCGGTGTCCTGCTCCTCGTCGGTTTTCGATAACGTGAAGGATTTCACGCCCTATGGAGCCGGTTATCTTTCACTTTAGTTCGATCTCGGGGCGTTCATAGGGAAATACGGCGGGCGGGCGGCGTCAGGGCTCCGTTATCATCCAGAAATGTGCGACAGAGTAATCCGTGCTGGCTGCCCGCGCCGTACGGCGTGAAAATGGCAGGGGTACCGCTCGTGACGCCTATTTTTGCTTGGCCCGGCTGAGTCCGTGACAGAGTCTGGCGCCGGGACCGGGATCTTCAAGGGCCGTTCAGTGTTGCTTCGAGCACGCGGGTCAGCCTTGTCCGCTAGCCCTCCGGCCCCCGGGCGGTACCCGCCCTGAGGGGCATCCGCCTGAAGCGGGAGGGAGGGACGCAGTGGAAGAGGTAACTGACGAGCCGCTGTATCGGGACAGGGTATGTGGCATCGACATCGGCAAGGCCGGGATAGCGGCCACGATCCGGGTGGCGTCGGATAGGAACCCGTTGCGCCGGATGCAGGAGACCCGCGCGTTCGGCACCACGAAGCGGCAGGTGCTGGCGCTGGCGGACTGGCTGCGGTCCTGGCAGGTGCCCGCAGTGGTGATGGAGGCCACCGGGGACTACTGGAAGCCGGTGCTCTGCCGGCTGGAGGCCGAGGGCTTCGAGTGCGTGCTGGCCGACGCCCGCCAGGTCAAGAACCTGCCCGGCCGGCCCAAGCGGGACACCTCCGACTCCCAGTGGCTGGCGCAGAACTTCGAGCGCGGCGCGGTCCGGTCCTGCTTCGTGGCCACCCCGGAGTTCCGGGTGATCCGGCTGCACACCCGCTACCGCCGTGACCTGACCGAGGAGCGGACCCGGGAGAAGCAGCGCGTGGAGAAGCTCCTGGAATCGGCGGGGATCAAGCTGTCCGGCGTGCTGGCGGACCTGCACGGCGTGTCCGGGCGCGACATCATGGACCACCTCATCGCCGGCGAGCGCGGCCCCCGGGCACTGGCGCAGCTGGCCCGCCGCCGCGCCCGCGCGAAGATCCCCCGGCTGGAGGAGGCCCTGGAAGGAACCGAGTTCTTCACCGCGCAGCACGCCGCCCTGCTGAAGGCCATGCTGCGCCGCATCGACGCCCAGGACTCCGACATCGCCAGGCTCAGCGCCGTCATCGAGGAACTGCTCGCCCCGTGGGAAGAGCAGCTGCAGCAGGCCGAGTCGATGCCCGGCTGGCAGCGCCGCGCCGCACAGGACGTCCTCGCGGAGACCGGGCCCGACATGACCAGGTTCGCCACCCCGGGCCACCTGGTCTCCTGGGCCGGGCGTGCCCCGCTGGACCACCAGTCCGGCCAGCGCAAGGGCCGGGGCAAGCGCAAGAAAGGCAACCGCTACATCGGCGCGGTCACCGGCGAGACCTCCGTGTCGGCCGGCCGCACCCAGACCCGGGAAGGAGCACGCTACCGGCGGCTGACCCGCCGGATCGGCAAGGACAAGGCCCAGGTCGCCGTCAGCAACACCCAGCTGAGGGTCTACCACAAGCTCCTGTCCAGCCCCGGCGCCCGCTACCAGGACCTCGGTGCCGGCTACTACGAGAAGCAAGCCCAGGCCAGGCGCAAGACCCGGTACCACCTGGCCGAGCTCGACGCCCTCGGCTACGACGTCATCATCACCCCCAGGCCCGGCCCGGACACCGGCGACGCCCCAGGAGGCGGGCAGACCGCGGCTGCCTGACCAGCCCACCCGCCCGAAGCAGCCGACGGCGGATCGACCGTCGCCGTCGGCTGCTGCCGCCTGCCTGGCTAAGCACCTATTTTCGGGTCAGCCGCTATAGCCCGCCCACGCAAAAAGATTCGTGATCATGGAACGGGCCGCCCGGGCAGTTCCCATGGGCAACTCATGCATCACCGGGTGCGGCCACGGGGCGGCGCGTGCGCGATTGGCATGCCGGCCCCAGCCCCCGGCGGACTCGCTAAGTCCTTACCACCTCATTAACCGCCGGTAGCGGCGGGCCGACAGCAAGCACTATGCGAAGGAGGGAATCGGAACACCCGTCGGAGGGAGTCCACAGTGGCAGGCGCGACACGGTACCGCGGTGGGGCTGACGCTCAGCCCGACTGGCCAGGCCCGCAGGCACCGTTCCCCGCTCCGCGCCAGTCACCCTCAGGCCCGATGGGGCGCGTCCCGTCTTCTGGTCCGATGGGGCGCGTCCCGTCGTCCGGCCCGATGGGCCGTGTGCCCTCAGGCCCGATGGACCGTCTCCCGCCCGGACACCCGTCGGGCCCGATGGAGCGTGTCCCGCAGGGATACCCGCGGTCCGCGCCCGCGCGGCCCGGCCCGGTGCGCACCAGTCAGCCGTGGGCGCGCGCGGAGCTGGTGCTGAGCCTCATCGCCGTCGGCGCCGTCGCCGTGCTCGCGCTGTGGTGGGCCGACACGCCCCGGGTATCAGGGCTGGGCGGCACGCTGACCGCGGCCGGCCGGATCTGCGGCCTGCTCGCCGGGTACGGGGTAGTCGTCCTGGTCGCGCTGATGGCCCGGCTGCCGCCGCTGGAGCGCGGCGTCGGCTCCGACCGCCTGGCCCGCTGGCACGCCGCGGGCGGCAGGTACGTCGTCTCTATTGTGGTGATCCACGCGCTGCTGATCACCTGGGGATACGCCGTGACCGCGCATACCGGGCTGGTCACGGAGACCGGCACACTGCTGCGCAGCTACCCTGACGTGCTCATGGCCACCGTCGCGGGACTCCTGCTGGTCGGGATCGGGATCATGTCGGCTCGTGCGGCCCGCCGCCGCATGGGCTACGAAACCTGGTATTACCTGCACTTCTACACGTACCTGGCGATCGCGCTCGCGTTCAGCCACCAGTTCGCCGACGGTGCCCAGTTCGTGGCCAGCCTGCCCGCCCGCTTCGTCTGGTCCGCCATGTACGCCATCGTGGCGGGGCTGGTGATCTGGTACCGGATCATCACCCCGCTGGTGCAGATGAACCGGCACCGGTTCCACGTGCTCGGCGTCCGCGCCGAATCAGCGGACGTGATCTCCGTCTACATCGGCGGCCGGTGGCTGGAAGAACTGCAGGCGCAGCCGGGCCAGTTCTTCCGCTGGCGGTTCCTGACGAAGGACCTCTGGTGGCAATCCCACCCGTACTCGCTGTCCGCCCTGCCCAGCGACAACATGCTCCGGATCACCGTCCGGCAGCGGGGGGATCACAGCAGCGCCCTGGCGGCGCTGCGGCCCGGCACCAAGGTGATCGCCGAGGGACCGTTCGGCGCGCTGGTGCCGGCCCGGACCCGCCGCCGCGTGCTGCTGCTGGCCGGCGGGGTCGGGATCACCCCGCTGCGCGCCATCTTCGCTGCCCTCCCGCCCGGCCAGGTCACGCTGATCTACCGCGCCAGCGACCCCAGCGACATCGTGCTCGGCGATGAGCTGGACGCGATCGCCGCCGACCGCGGCGGCCAGGTCCACTACGTGACGGGGACCCGCGAGGAACTGGGCGGCGACCCGCTGTCCCCGGACTACTTGCTCACGCTCGTCCCTGACCTGCGCCGTCATGAGGTCTACCTGTGCGGGCCGCCTGGCATGACCGCCACCGCCATCGAGGCCCTCCAGGACGTCGGCGTGCCTCGCGCCCGCATCCACCACGAATCGTTCGAATTCTGACAGGGAGGAAACCCCTATGCGCCGCCTCCTGCTCGCCCTGGTCGGCACTGCCGCCGGGCTGGCCGCCGTGCTCTCGTTCAAAACCCAGGGCTCTGCCGCCACCAGCGACACCGCGGCCGCCCCGGCGACAGGAACGCAGGGCAGCACCAGCGCCCCGGCGTCCACGGGCGGCACCGCGTCGGGCGGCACCGCGTCGGGCGGCACCGCGTCGGGCGGCACCGCGTCGGGCGGCACCGCCTCGGGGTCGGGCGGCAGCGCCGCGGCCAAGGGCGGCGGCACCGCCGACGCGGCCGGGGCACGGACACTCACCGGCGCGGTGTCCAACACCCCGTACGGGCCGATGCAGGTCCAGGTCACGGTCGAAGGCAAGAAGATCACCGGCGTGAAGGTGCTCCAGCAGACCAACACCGGGGTCATGAGCGAGCAGATCGACGCCAACTCCATCCCGCAGCTGACCAAGGAGACCCTCACCGCGCAAAGCGCCCGCATCGACGCTGTCTCCGGCGCCACCTCCACCAGCGCCGGCTACATCAATTCCCTGCAAAGCGCCCTGGACAAGGGGACCGCCTGACTGCGGGCGCCTGATCCGCGGTTCAGGTTGCCCCGGTTAACCGGGTCAGGGCGCTGTCCGCGGCGCCCGCGTACAGCTCGGCGGCCCGCCAGCAGTACCAGGCCACGACGCTGCGGTACGGGCGGTACGGGTCGCCGAGCGGCTCGAGCTGCTTCGCGGTCGGTGTCGGGACGCCCCAGGCGAGCCCGTACCCCTTCCGCACGCCAAGGTCTCCCGTCGGCCAGACGTCCAGGCGCCGCAACTGGAACAGCAGGAACATCTGCGCCGTCCAGGCGCCGATGCCGCGGACGGACGAGAGCCTGGCGATCACCTCGGCGTCGCTTTCGGCGCGCAGCCCTGGCGGGTCGAGCACGACCGTCCCGTCGAGCACCTTGGCGGCGAGATCTCGCAGCGACTCGACCTTCCGCCGGGACAGCCCGGCGGAACGGAGCGCGTCATCAGACAGCGACAGCAGCCGTTCCGGAGTCACCTCGCCGTCCATCGCCGCGATCAGGCGACCGTGAATCGCCGTCGCCGCGGCGCCGGCCAGCTGCTGGTAGACGATCGCGCGCACCAGAGCACCGAAATGCCCTTCGGCCTGCGGTGCCAGCCGCGGCGGCCCGGTCTCGGCCGCGAGGCGCCGCAGCACCGGATCGCGCTGGGCCAAGATGTCGGCGGCCGCCGGAAAATCCTCCTCCATGCCCCCATCCTGACAGGAAGAGCGATGTTCGCGTCAGCGCGTGGCCTGCGCCACGTGCTGGAGAAGTGGACCCCCGAGGAGATCGGACAGCTCCTCACCTCGCTGACCCGCTTCAACCAGTGAGCTTCTTTCATCCTGGGTTTCCGCAGGGTATGCGGCGGTTTGACAGGCCTGGTCCTGGTTCTTTCTGCTGGTCTTCGGGGGTGCGCGGGGCGGGTCTGGGGTACGGTGGTCCCGGCGGTAGCGGTGTTGCGGCCCGGTAACGATCGCGGACGGGTCAGGCAACGCGAAGAGCGGTGAACGGGTCGTGTTCCATGTAGTGCAGGGCCAGGACGGCCTTAATCACGGCGGTGCAGCGCTCCGGGCGGCAGCGCAGCTCGGTGGCCAGGACTTTCCAGTACTTCAGGCGGGCGTTACCGCGCTCGCCGACGCAGCGGAGCTGGGCCTGCAGCCGGTTCGCGGCCCGCTGCGCGGGAGTCAGGTCCTTTCCCCGCGGCTTGCGGCGGCCGGTGATCACCGCCTTGTCCCAGCCGAGGTAGCCCAGGTCAGCGAGGACGCCGGTCACTGAGGTGAGGATGGCGGCGATCCCGGCCTTCCGCGCCGCCGTGACGTCCACGGTCGCGCCCGGCTGCGGCGCAGCGGCCCACAGCAGTTCCCCGGCCGGGGAGCAGACGGTCTGCACGTTCAGCCCGTGCCGCTTGTGCTTCCCCGAGTAGAAGGCCCGCTGGCCTCCTGTTTTCCGGCCGAACGTCACGGCGGGCACGTGCACGCCATCCACGATCAGGTAGTCCCAGCCCGCCTTCACGGCCAGCCGGGCCACGTCGCGCAGGCTGATCCGCCGGCCCCGGTCCGCCAGCACGCTGATCCCTTCGGCGATGTCCCGCCAGCACGTGGACGGCGAGATCCCGAACCCTGCGGCCAGCTCCGCATAGGTCAGGCTGGTGCGCAGGAACGCGATCACCAGCACCGCCTGCGCCAGCGGGCCCAGCAGCCGCCACCGCGTCCCGTTCCGCTCATGCCGCCGCCGCAGCGACTCCGCGAGGTCCTCACAGGTCCCGGCGCTGACCTTCGCCCCGGCACGGAACAGGGCATACCCCGTCGAGGTCAGCTCGGGCGTGAACGACGTTCCCTGATATACAGTCATGACGGCTCCTGGCACGGGGTGATTCGACACCAGCCCGTGTACCAGGAGCCGCTTGCGTTCACAGCGTTATCACCGGGCGCTGCCGTAACGTGATCATCATCCAGCCGGATCGTTACCAGCGGCCCGCTGCCCGCACGCGTACCGCCATGCCTGGCCCGGCGCCCGAACTAGCCAGCGGCAAAGAGATCCGCGCGACCTGTCAAACAGCCGCTGCGCTGCGCAAACGAGGATGAAACAAGCTCAGTCCATCGAGGAGCTGTCCGGTAAGCCCTGGCCGAGGTAGCGGCTACATCCTGCCGAGCCCCGCGACGATGAGGCGCTGGTAAGTGTTCAGCTCTCCCGGCTCCTTGCCGGGACGCCACTGGGCGCACGGCACGATTCCGGGCGCGATGAGCTCGGTACCCTCGAAATACTCCGCGATCTGGTCAGTGGTCCGCCAGACGCCCCGCCCGAACGCCTCGAGCATGACCTCTTCGAGCGCCGCTGAATCCGGATCGCCCAGCGTCCGGAAATGCGAGATGAACAGGCAGCTGCCGGCCGGCACGGCGTCGCGGAACGTCCGGATGAGCGCGAGCGGATGCTCTTCGTCGGTGATGTGGTGCAGGATGGCGCTCGCGATGAGGCCGACCGGGCGGGTCAGGTCGATGAGGCTGCGCAGCTCCCCGGACCCGAGGATTCCTCGCGGCTCGCGGATGTCGGCCTTCAGGACCGTGGTGTGCTCGTTCTCCATCAGCAGCGCGCGGCCGTGGGCGAGGACAATGGGGTCGTTGTCGAAGTAAACCACCTTGGCCTGCGGATTGGCCCGCTGCGCGACCTGATGCACGTTGTCGGCGGTGGGCAGGCCCGAGCCGAGGTCGATGAACTGGTCGAGGCCCGCTTCCCGCGCCATGTAGTCGACCGCGCGGACCAGGCAGCCGCGGTTGTCGAGGGCGATCTGCACCGCGCCGGGGAACCGCTGGATGAACACCTCGCCGACCGCGCGGTCAGCCGGGTAATTGTCCTTCCCGCCGAGCAGGTAGTCGTAGGTGCGGGCGATGCTCGGGATCTCCGGGTCAAACGGCGCTGGCCCTCGCATGGGGATCTCCAGTTCGTCAACGATGATAGGTCGCTGCGCTTACCCTACGCTGCTCCCTCATTTTCCGGAGAAGGCCTCGTCGGCCAGTCAGATTACGAATTCCGCACCGGTCTCCGGCGCGAACAGGCTGTCGGTCTCGGGGACCTCGCCGATCAGGTGCTGCTCGGCGGCGTAGCGGAGGAACGTCGACAGCACGGCCCGGTTGGCCTCGATGCCGTAGGCCCAGTAGTCGGCGCCCATGGTGGCCACGGTCCGCTCGTACTCCTCGCGCGCGAAGGGCAGCGACACCCGCAGCGCGGCTGTCCGCGCCAGCTCTTCGTAGGCGAGCTGCTTGGCCGCCGTGAAGGACTTCAGCAGCTCGCGGGCGAGCCAGCGGTTGTTCTCGTACACCCGCCGGTGGAGCACGATCACGTGCATGACCGGGAAGATGCCGGTGGTGGCGTAGTAGCGCTCCTCCTCCGCGCGCGTGTCGGCGAACAGCCGGCGCACGCTCCCGGTCCCGAACGACTCCGGCGCCCGCGGCGAGTACACGGCGTTGAGCTCGCCGGCCGCGAGCATCGCCGAGAGCGTCCGCCCCGCGGGAATCGGCGCTATGTCGATCTCGGGCGGCAGCGTGATCGCGAACTTCTCGTGCCGGCCGGGCGCGTTCAGCCCGCCGGTGCGGTAGCGGACCGACGCGACCGGGACGCCGTAGTGTTCGGCCAGGATGCCCCGGATCCACACGTTGGCGGTGAGCTGGTACTCGGCGACCCCTACGGTCGCCCCGGCGAGCGCCCGCGCCGCGGCCATGGCATCGGCGCCGGCCGGCATCCGGTCGCCGTTCACGTACACGCTGGTGTGCCGGAACATCCGGGACGGGAAGACCGGGATGGCCACGAACGGGCTGTCGGCCTGCCGGGTGATCACGTAGGTGGCCAGCGACATCTCGGAGACGTCGAACTCGCCGTGGTTCAGCATCCGGAAGAAGATCTCCTCCGGATCCAGCGGCACATAGCGCAGGTCGGCCCCGGCCACGGTGACCCGCCCGTCGGCGAGCGCGCGGGTGCGGTCATAGGGCCCGCAGGCCAGGGTGATCGGCAGCGGCGCCACGGCAAATCCTTTCCATCAGTCACTCGCCGCGAACAGCAGCGAGCTGCCCCTCGTCACACAGGCTCATTTATCTTTACTTCCCCGACTCCGGAT
This sequence comes from uncultured Actinomycetota bacterium, assembly GCA_963771985.1. Taxonomy (GTDB): domain Bacteria; phylum Actinomycetota; class Actinomycetes; order Streptosporangiales; family Streptosporangiaceae; genus Trebonia. The sequence continues at coordinate 624,789 of CAVYVO010000022.1, forward strand.
GCCCGCAGCGCTCGCGCGCATCGCACCGCGACTCACAGCCGCCGGATGATCGATCGCTGGTGGTTAATCCGTCTGACGTCTCACTAATTGGCCAGAGTCGCATAAGGCGCATGTGACGCTCTCGCCCCCGGTGGGCAGGATCCTCCTGGTGTTTACCGGGCGCGCGGGAGCCGGATGCCCGGGCCAAGTCCCGCATCAGCGCGGTGGGCCGCCGGCACCGCCCGTCGCCCAGGGGGGTATCAAATCAGAAAATTTCAGGATTTAGGCTGCTTATTGTCCCAATCGTAACGTCATGATTACGAAAGCTTTTTTTAGGATGAAGGATATTTATCCTATGACACGCGAAAGTTTACGGGATCATGAGCTGCGACCTCCTCGATACCCTATGGAGGTATGCGGGCCGGACGGCCCCCGGCACCCTGGCGGCCCGCCAGCACGCGGCCTGGCAAAGAAAAGGCCGCAGCGGGAACTCCGGCCGGTCCCGGCGCCAAAGATCACAGACAGCGAACGGACTGCGCGATCAGCTCGCGTCCGCCCCCATCACGAGGCAGCTGCTCGTGGCCGTGGCGACGACCTTGCCCACGGCGTTGAGGATCTCCGCGCTGGCGAACGCGACCCGGCGGCCGGGCTTGACGACGGTGCCGATGGCGCGCAGCGCACCGCTGTCCTTCGTCACCGGCCGGGTATAGCTGACGTTGAGGTCGATGGACGTGTACGCCACCCCCGCCGGCAGGGTTGTATGTACCGCGCAGGCCGCGACCGTGTCGGCCAGGGTGCAGACCAGCCCGCCGTGGACGGTGCCGATGGGGTTGTAGACCGATTCGTCCGGCGTGCCCTCGAACACCACGTACCCCGCTTCGATCTTGCTCGGCCGGAATCCGAGCAGTGACGCGATCGGCGGGGGTGGCAGCTCGCCGTCCATGATGGCGCGCATGAACTCGAGCCCGGACATGCGGGATACGGCCGCTGCCGTGATCATCGGGTCGTACCACTCGACGGTCTTGGACGTGGGTGTGCCCCAGTCGGTCATCGCGGTTCTCCTTGCCTGTCGGCTGGAACGGGCATGATCAGGTTAACGAGAGTCAGTTCAATTATGCAACTGACAATCAATTACTAGTTTGCTAGCATGCTAGTGTGGGCGACGAGGAGATCAGGCAGTTCAACGTGTACTTGCCGGCCGGGCTGATCAAGCGGGTCAAGCACCGCGCCATCGAGTCGGAGCTCTCGCTGTCCGCGCTGGTCGCGGACGCGCTCCGCGCCTATCTCGACATGCCGCAATCGCCAGAAACGGAGACCTGACATGGCGACCGAAGGAATCGAGGCCGTGTTCCTCGAGACCCGTAACTGGGGCAAGAGCGCGAAGTTCTTCCAGGCGCTGGGCTTCGAGCTCGAGTTCTCCACCGACCACAACTCTGGCCAGCTCCGCAACGGTGACGGCCCTTATATCTTCATCGCCGAGATCCCCGAGGACCGGGAACCCGGGATCCGGATCGTGCTGAAGGCGCCCGGCGCGGACGAGCTTACGAGTTCCCATCCCATCGTCGAGGTTGTCAGCCCGTTCGCGGACACGCACTACGGGACCAGGGAGATGACCGTCCGGGACCCCGACGGACGCCTGTGGACCCTGCAGGCATCGGACGAAAAGCATGGCTGACGAGGCGGACAGCACCGCGGTACGGGTCGCCCTATGGCGCGCGATTCATGTCCAGGCCGACCCGCCCCCGCACGTGCTCGAAGACGAGATCGGCCTGCGGCTGGCCGCGCCCGCCGACGGCTGGCGCGACCGGCCGGACATGGACGTCCGCGTGACCAGCCGGTTCCGGGCGGGCATCGTGGCCCGGGCCCGTTTCATCGAGGACCTCGTGGCCGCGCAGGCCGGCCACGGCGTCACCCAGTACGTCATCCTGGGCGCCGGCCTGGACACGTTCGCCCAGCGCAGGCCCGAGACCGCGGCGCGCCTGACGGTGTTCGAAGTCGACAGGCCCGGCCCGCAGGAATGGAAGCGCCGGCGCCTGACCGAACTCGGCTACGGCGTTCCGGGCTGGCTGCGCTTGGTGCCGGTGGACTTCGAGGCGGACGAATCCTGGTGGAAGCGGCTCTCGGCCGCCGGGTTCGACCCCGCCAAGCCCGCCGTGGTGGCCTCCACGGGGGTCAGCATGTACCTCACCAAGGAGGCGAACGCGGCCACGCTGCGCCAGCTTGCCTCACTCGCCCCCGGCTCCACCGTGGCCATGACGCTTCAGCTGCCGCTGGACCTCCTCGACGCGGACGACCGCCCCGGGCGCCAGTTCGCTGAGAACGGCGCCCGGGCGTCCGGGACGCCCTTCATCAGCTTCTTCTCCCCGGCCGAGATGCTCGCCCTGGCCCGCGACGCCGGCTTCGAAGACGCCAGGCACGTCTCCGCCACCGCGCTCAACGAGCGGTACTTCACCGGCCGGCCCGACGGCCTGCGGACCTCCACCGGAGAGGACTTCCTCGTGGCGGCTGCCTGAGGAGATGACCCAGGATCTTGACGGCGCCAGCCCTCAGGCGATCACGTCGAAGGCGGCGATCACCTTCGCGGGCCGCAGCCGGACCACCAGTTCGCCCGGCACTCCGTTGCGCTTCCCGAACTCCTCGGCCTGGTCCGGCCCCATGTAGCGCGCCGCGATCGCGGTCGCGGTGCGGAGCAGTTCGGCGGGGTCTTCGGACAGCTCGGCGTTGCCCTGGACCTGCACGAACGCGTAAGGCGGTTCCTCCAGGTCCGCGCACAGCTCGGTCCGGGGATCGCGCGCCAGCGATCTGCCCTTGACAGTCTCCTTGCCGGTGTTGAAGACGACGCAGCCGTCCTCGACGATGAACCAGACCGGCGCGACCAGCGGCCTGCCGTCCGCGCCCGTATAGCTCAGCTTGCCGGTCCGGGTGCCCGCCTGAAGGAACGCGCTTACTTCCGGATCTGTGATCGAGGCCACCCCGCCAGTCTATAAACCGTCCGTGAACTCCAGCGGGGTGATGACGCGCAGCGCCTCGCCAGCGACTTCGAAGTCGCCGGGCGCCCGCACCGAGGCCCGCGTGGCGAACCGCGCGAAGTTCACGTTCAGGCCCGCCGTGGCCGCGTGCACGAAGTGCCTGGGCCGCTGCTGCGGAGCCACGAGGCGGCCGAGGTCGACGTCGGCGATCTTTCCCTCGGTGAGCAGCGCGGCCGCCCGCCCGGGATCCACGGGTATGTGGAGCGAGCGCGCGAAGTCATTGGAGGTGCCGAGCGGCAGGATGCCGAGCACGCCGCCGCTGGCCGCGAGGCAGTCGGCGACCGCGCCGACGGTGCCGTCACCGCCGGCGGCCACGATCAGCCGCGGCCCGCCGCCGAGCGCGTCCAGCACGGCCGGCAGCCGCCCGATGTCCTCGATGTCGAGCTGCGCGGCGATCGACAGCCCGGCCCGCCGCAGCTCGCCGAGGGCGGCGGCCAGGTTGGCGCTGCCTCCGGCATGCGGGCTGGTGACCAGCACGATATCGGCGGGCAGGGAGCCCGGATCGGTGCCGGGCGGCCGCTGCGGCGCGGGCCGGCGTGCCCGGGCGACGGAGGCCGCCAGCACTCCGCAAAGGACCCCCACCGCGCCGCCTGCGAGCACGTCCCGCACCCGGTGCACGCCGACGCGGACCCGGGAGTAGGCGACCGCCGTAGCGAGCGGCACGAGCACCGGCGCGGTGGCCGGGAACTCCGCCGCGGCGGCGGTCGCGAACGCGAACGCCGAGGCCGAATGACCCGAGGGGAACGAGTAGGTGCCGGGGCGCCGGATCAGCGCGGGATGCCGCGTCGGCCGCTGGCTGCGGAACGCGAACTTCAGCGGTCCGTTGCTGACCGCCGACGCGACCGCGATGGCCGCCAGGCCCCGCGCGGCCGCCCGCCGTCCCCGCGGGCCGCCGGCTACCGCCAGCACGGCGGCCGCCGAGAGCCACAGCGCCGAACGATTCGCGGCACGCGTTAGCGCGACGAAAGCCGCGTCACCCGCCTTCGGCGCCCGGGAGCCACTCAACCGCATAGGTAAGACACTACTGAGGCTGATCTAGCGCCGCCGCGAGGACCTCGGCCAGGTGGCGGCCCCGGACGCCGGCGAGCTGGCCGAGCTGCGTGCGGCAGGAGAACCCGTCGGCCAGCACGGCGGCGCCCGGCCCGGCCGCGCGCACGGCCGGGAGCAGCGCGGTCTCGGCCACCGCGACCGAGACGTCGTAGTGGCCGCGCTCGACGCCGAAGTTGCCGGCCAGGCCGCAGCAGCCGCCGACGGCCTTGACCTGGGCGCCGGCGTCGGCGAGCAGCGCCGCGTCCGCCTCCCATCCCAGCACGGCATGGTGGTGGCAGTGCGGCTGGGCGACCCCGGTGACGCCGGACAGGTCGGGCGGCGACCACCCGTCGGTCTTCCGCAGCAGCTCGGCGAGCGTGTGCACCGCGCCGCGCAGCTTCGCCGCGTCCTCGTCCCCGGGCAGCAGTTCGAAGACGTCGTCCCGCAGGACGGCCGTGCAGGACGGTTCGAGCCCGACGACGGGGATGCCCGCATCCAGGGCCGGGGCCAGCGTGCGCAGCGTGCGCCGCAGCTGCCGCCGGGCGCCGTCGAGCTGGCCGGTGGATATCCAGGTGAGGCCGCAGCACACCGAGCGCTGCGGGATGCGGACCGAGTACGCCGGCGGCCTCGAGCACCCGGACCGCCGCCTTGCCGACGGAAGGCGAGAACGTGTCGGTGAACGTGTCGGCCCACAGCAGCACCGGCCGGCCGCCGGCCGGCGGCGGACGCCGGCCGTCGAACCACCGCCGGAAGCTTTCCGGCGCGAACGAGGGCAGCGGCCGCCGCTGGTCGATCCCGCCCAGCCGCTTGGCGCCCGCGGCCAGCGGGCCGGATCCCAGCAAGGCGTTGGCGAGCCGCGGGGAACGCGAGGCCAGCCGCGCCCACCGGGGCAGCCAGCCCAGCGAGTAATGCGCGGCCGGCCGGGCCGGCCCCGGTACCGCTGGTACAGCGCCTCCGCCTTGTACGCCGCCATGTCCACCCCCGCCGGGCAGTCGGCGGAACATCCCTTGCACGACAGGCACAGGTCGAGCGACTCGCTGATCTCGGCGGCCCGCCAGCCGGTGACCAGCGACCCGTTCGCCAGTTCCTGCAGCACCCTGGCCCGCGCCCGGGTCGAGTCCTTCTCGTCCCTGGTAGCCAGGAACGACGGGCACATCACCCCGCCGGCCCGCGTCGTGTCCGCGCGGCACTTGCCCACGCCGGCGCAGCGGTGCACGGCGGTCGCGAAGTCGCCGCCGTCGCGGGCGTAGGCCAGGCCGAGCCGCTCCCGCACCGGCCGGGCCGCCGGGACACGGAGATCCGCATCCAGGGCCGCGGGGGAGACGATCACGCCGGGGTTGAGCACGTCGTCCGGGTCGAAGGCGCGCTTCACCAATGCGAACGTGTCCAGGGCCGCGGGGGAGTACATGTACCGCAGGAGCTCGCCGCGAGCGCGCCCGTCGCCGTGCTCGCCGGAGGCGGAGCCGCCGTGCGCGGCGGCGAGCTTCGCCGCGTCTTCGGTGAACTCTCGCAGCACCCGCGGCCGCGACCGGAGCGGGAAGTCGATGCGCACGTGCACGCAGCCGTCGCCGAAGTGCCCGTACATCAGCCCGTCGAGCCCGTGCCGTGTCAAGAGTGCCTGGAGTTCGCGCAGGTAGTCCGGCAGCCTGTCCGGCGGGACGGCCGAGTCCTCCCAGCCCGGCCAGGCCGGGGCGCCGGCCGGGGTCCGGCCGCCGAGGCCCGCCCCGTCCTCCCTGATCCGCCACAGCGCGGCGGCCTTCGGCCCGGAGACGACCGCGCTGTCGAGGCAGTCGGCCGCGGCGGACAGCTTCGCGGCCGCGTCTTCAGCCTCCGCCAGGGTCGTGCCCGCGGTCTCGATGAACAGCCAGCCGCCGCCCCGCGGCAAGTCCGGCACGGCCGCCGGGCCGCGCCTGGCGCGCACGACGTCGACGAGCCGGGAGTCCAGCCCTTCGAGCGCGACCGGCTCGTACGGCAGGATGCCGGGCACCGCCGCGGCGGCCGCCGCCATGTCGGCGTACCCGAGGACGGCCATCGCCGTGGCGCGGGGCGCCGCCACCAGGCGGACCGTGGCCCGCAGCGTCAGCGCCAGCGTGCCCTCGGTGCCGACGAGGAACTTGGCGAGGTCGGTGCCGTTCTCCGGCAGCAGGTGCTCAAGCGAGTAGCCCGACACCTGGCGCGGGAACCTGCCGAACTCGGTCCGCACCATGGCCAGCCGCTCGCCGACGATCGTGCCCAGGTCCGACAGCAGGCCGGCTTCCGGTCCTGTCGCGCTTGTCTCGCGGCCGCCGTCCCGGCCGTACCGCCTGGCGGTGAACCGCGTCCCCGCCCCGGTGACCACGTCCAGGGCGACGACGTTGTCGGCGGTCCGCCCGTACCGCAGCGCCCGGGCACCGCAGGCGTTGTTGCCGATCGAGCCGCCGATCGTCGCGCGCGCGTGCGTGGAGGGGTCCGGGCCGAACCGCAGCCCGTGCGGCGCGCCCGCCGCCGTGATGTCGTCGAGGACCGCGCCCGGCTCCGCCGCCGCTGTCCGCGCCTCCGGGTCGACCTCGAGCACCCGGTTCAGGTGCCTGGAGGTGTCGAGGACCACCCCGGTGCTGATCGCGTTCCCCGCGATCGAGGTGCCGCCGCCCCGCGGCGCCACCGGCACGCCGAGTTCCCGGCAGACGGCCAGCACGGCCATGATCTCGTCGGCGTGCCGCGGGAACACGACGACCTCGGGCACGACCCGGTAGTTCAACGCGTCCGAGGAGTACTCGGCCCGCCGCCGGGACGCCGCGTCCGCTTCGGGAACGCCTGCCTTCCTGATGGCGTCAGCCAGCTGCGTCGGCCCGGGAGCCGCGGTCGTGTGTCCCACCCGCGCAAGATTATCCCGAACGGAAGGTGGCGCCTGTTCTCCCGTAGACAGCAGCCCCGGAATTCCCTTGAACTTTCATGGTTAACGCTTTTTTAACACAGCCGAAGTTGTTTTTTCCTGGGTGTTAACGGTCCCCGCCGGTTATCGTCAGCCCGTGAGCACGATCACCAAGGGGGGTGTCACTGTCGGCGGCGTCGCGGACGAACTCGCCGAGCAGTTCTCGTGCTGGCGGATCTGGCGGTCCCGGCCACGCGGGATGTGGTGGGCGACTAGGCGCGGGAACGTCCAGTACCACGACGAACCTCGGCACCCTTGCTGGAGCATCACGGTCGGCGGTGTCGCCACGCTCCCCGAACTAGCGGAGCTGCTCACCGCGCAATGCGAGCTGGACGAGCCGCCCGCCCCTGAACTGCCCGAATTACCGATGGCAGGCCGATTGCGCAATCGACCACACTAAAGCGGGTCGATTGCGCAATCGACATGTGCGGGGGGGAGCGGAAGTTCCACCGCGCGCCGGTACCGTGGCTGCGGGCAGTTCATCGATTACCCCTGCCCGCTGGGAGATGGGTACCCATGGCGGAAGGGACGACACGGCCGGCGGTCAGCAGGCGCCGGGAGGTCGGCCACGCGAGCGCGCGCTCGCTGCTGATGACGATGCTGGGCGAGTTCGTGCTGCCGCGCGGCGGCCCGGTATGGACCCAGGCGCTGGTGTCGGCGCTCGGCTTGTTCGACATCGAGCCGAAGGCCGCCAGGCAGGCGCTGGCGCGCACCGCCGCCGAGGGCTGGCTGGCGCCTGAGCGCGTCGGCCGCCAGGTGCGGTGGTCGCTTACCCCGCCCGGTCGGCGCCTGCTGAGCGAGGGCGCGCAGCGCATCTACGCGTTCGGCCGTGACGAAGTGGAGTGGGACGGCCGGTGGCTGATGCTGCTCGTCTCGGTGCCCGAAGCGCAGCGGGATCTCCGGCACCGGGTGCGGACCCAGCTGAGCTGGGTCGGCTTCGGCTCCCCGGCGCCGGGTGTCTGGGTCAGCCCGCATGTCAGCAGGCAGGCAGAGGGGCAGCGCATCCTCGACGACGCCGGAGTGAGCGCTTCGGCGATGTCGTTCGTCGCCGGCTACGGGCAGATCGGCAGTCAGGACGCACTGGTGGCGCGCGCCTGGGATCTCGGCGCCCTGGAGCAGCGCTACGCGGACTTCATCGACGAGTTCACCATGCTCGCCCCGGTCGCCGGCGAGGACGTGCTGCGGGCGCAGATACGGCTGGTGCACGAGTGGCGGCGTTTCCCGTTCCTCGACCCGCTCCTGCCGCTGCTGCTCCTGCCGGAGAACTGGAGCGGCGTCAAGGCCGCCGACTTGTTCCACGGCAAGCACGCCGACTGGCACCCGGCGGCACAACGCCACTGGGACCACCTGACAGCCGGCCCGGCCGTCTGACCGCCCGCCCGTTCGCGGCCCTGGCTCGGGCATCCTCATCCAGAATCACGTCAATACCCTCGGCCGCGCCCTTCTCGCGTTCCGCGATAAAACCACTACGGCAGGCGCGAAATCCTTCTTCATGAAGAGTTTCTCCCCTTCGCGTGCCCGGTCCGGCAGCCGCGGTAATAGCGCAATGCCGCTTAGCGAAGGCTGCTCTTGGCTGGACTTGGCCGATCGTCGGCCCTCTTGCCGCCAGGCCGTGCGCGCGCCCTGGATAGCCGCAGGAGGCTATTGCGTAATAGCGGCACTTAACACGAGCATTTCACCGGAACCGGAACCGGACTCAGCCCCGGAGACGGAGTCATATATTACGCGACCTTAATATATTACGTGGCGCTGACCTTCATTACGCGGCCGTTCGCGCTTCCATAGGGTAGACGCGTGCAGGCGCCTTTCGTCCCGCGGCCGGATGCCCCGGCGCCACGGTGAAGACTCGGTGAAGACCCAGCGGTATGGCCAGGCCGCGGGCGGCGGGACCCGATCCCGCCCCGGCCGGGATCAAGAGCCGGAGCCAGCCGGCCAAGGCCACCGGTTCCCGGGCCTGCTAGCCGACCGGCGCGCGCCGCGCCACCCGGAGCCGGCGGTGCCGCGCCACCCCGAGCCCGGGTCTCCCCATCGGACGGGCCATCGCGAACGCCCCCCGCGCGAATACCGGGAATACCGGGAATACCGGGAATACCGCGAATACCGTGAACACCAGGCCGGCCGGACCCCGGCCACCGGGCGGGACGGCATCGCCCTGGTCGCGGAGGACCTGACCGTCGAACTGCCCGACGGGAAGATCCTCCTCGACCACGTCACCCTGCCGCTGCGCGAGCGGAGCCTCATCGCGATCCTCGGCCCCAGCGGGGCCGGTAAGAGCACCCTGCTGGGCGCGCTGACCGGCATGCGCCCGGCCACCAGCGGCACCGTCCGCTATGACGACCGCGACCTCTACAAGCACTACGCCGAACTCCGGCACCGCATCGGCCTTGTCCCTCAGGAGAACGTGCTGCATGCCCAGCTGTCCGCCCGCCGGGCGCTCCGCTACGCCGCGGGCCTGCGGTTTCCAGGCGGCACCCCGGCGGCGGAGCGGCACCGCCGGGTGGACGAGGTGCTCGGCGAGCTCGGCCTCACCGCGCACGCGCGGACCCGCGCGGCCGCGCTGTCCGGCGGCCAGCGCAAGCGGGTCAACGTGGCGATGGAGCTGCTGACCAGGCCGTCGCTGCTGTTCCTCGACGAGCCGACCTCGGGCCTTGACCCGGGCAGCACCAAATCGGTGTGGGAGATGATGCGCGCGCTGGCCGACGGCGGCCGGACCGTCATCGTGGTCACGCACGAGGTCGCCCACCTGAACCTCTGCGACCGGGTGCTGATGCTCGTCCCGCTGCTCGACTCCGACGGCGCCGTGCTCGCCGGCGGTCGCGTGGCGTACTACGGGCCGCCTGGCGAAGGCCTGGAGTTCTTCGGCAGGCCGCACTGGGCGGCGGTGTTCGAGGCGCTCGGCAGGCAGCCCGCCAGGGACTGGGCAGCGGAGTACGCCGCGTCGGGCTACCACCGCGCCTACGTCGCCGCTGACCTCGCCGGCCGCCCGCCCCGCCCGTCCGGAACCAGACCGTCCGGAACCAGGCCGCCTGGGACCAGGCCGCGTCCCGCCGGGACACCAGCGGCGCCGCGCGGCCGCCTAGGCCAGTTCCGCACCCTCACCAGCCGGTACCTCGCGGTCATCGCCGCGGACCGCGTCTACCTGACGTACATGGCCCTGCTGCCCGTCGTGCTCGGCCTGACGATCCGGGTCCTGTCCAACTCCCAGGGCCTGGCCGGGGTCATGCACGCCAACTCCAACGCGCAGCTGGTCCTGCTGATCCTGGCGCTGGCGGCGTCGCTCAACGGTGCGTCGAGCTCCGTCCAGGAGCTCATCAAGGAACGGCCGATCTACCTGCGGGAACGGGCCGCCGGGCTGTCGCCGGGCGCGTACCTGTGGTCCAAGCTCGTCGTGCTGGGGGCGATCACCGCCGTCCAGGCCGCCGTGCTGGTGACGATCGGGCTCGCCGCCCGCCCCCGGCCGCCCGGCGGGGCCGTCCTGCGGTTCCCGGTCGTCGGCGTGCCCGCCGCCGTGCTGGAGATCTGGGCGGCCACCGCCCTGCTCGCGATCGTGTCCATGGCGCTCGGCCTGCTCATCTCCGCCGCCGCCAGGACCACGGAGACCGTGTTCCAGCTCCTAGTCGGGCTCACCCTCGCCCAGGTGGTCATGTCCGGCGGCGCCCGCCAGCTCACCGCGCTCGCGGGCCTCAACCAGATCTCCTACTCGTTCCCGTCCCGCTGGGGCTACGCCGCCAACGCCGCCACCATCAACCTCGGCAGCATCGGCGCGGGACTGACGCCGGATCCCTGGTGGGCGCACACGCCGCACGCCTGGGCCCATGACATCGCCGCCCTCGCGGGCCTGGGCGTGCTCGTCGCCGTCGTCACCTGGGTAACGCTTATCCGCAGCAAGGCAAGCTCGAAACGCTGAGACAGGCGCCACCTTCCGTTCGGGATAAAAATCTCTTCAATCTTTCCGAACGGAAGGTGGCACCTCCCGAGCCCCGCAGCCGGACCGGATCGCGTCGAGCAGCGCCTGATCAGGCGCGTGCGGCAGGAACGACACGCGGTCCACCACCCCGGCGCACCGCTGCGCGAGCAGGGCGGGAACCTCCTCGGGCGGTGCCACGATCGCGAACGCCCGCAGCATGTCGTCGTCGACCAGCCGGTCCATCTCCGCCCAGCGGCCCGCCCGCGACAGCCGGGTCAGCTCGGCGCCGGCCTCGCCCCAGCCGTGCAGTGCGAGCACGGGCCGGTAGGCCGGGGTGGAGGCGTAGAACGCGATGCTCGAGCGGATGCGGCGGAGGGCGGAGTGGGCCTGCTGTTCGGTGCCGGGTCCGTTCCCGTCAGGATCACCACCGCTACGCTGGGATCGGCGCCGGCAGCGGCGATGGTGTCCCACAGCGCGTAGGTCAGCGCCCGGCTGAGCGCGTTGCGGGCCGCGGGGCGGTTCAGGGTAACGGTCGCGACGCGGTCTTTGACGTCGAGCAAGACGATGGGGTCAGTGTCGCCCAAGGGGCACGTCCGTGCCGGCGCTGGTTCGAGCGGTATTCTCGGATTCGAGAATAAAACTCTCCTAGAAGGCGGGAGAAGATGGCGCGAGGCGTCGGGGCCGGCGACAAGGCCCCCGATTTCACCCTTCCGTCGCAGTCCGGCGAGCAGGTGCGGCTGTACGACCGGATCGGCGAGCACGTAGTGGTTCTGTACTTCTACCCGAAGGACAACACCAGCGGCTGCACGGCGGAGGCATGCGCCTTCAGGGACAGCCACGAGGTATTCGCCGAAGCGGGCGCCGAGGTGATCGGCGTCAGCTCCGACTCCGTGGACAGGCACGCCGCGTTCGCGGGCAAGCACAGCCTGCCGTTCACGCTGCTGTCCGACGCGGGCGGCAAGGTGCGCAAGCAGTACGGGGTGCCGGCGGCGCTGGGGTTCATCCCTGGCCGGGTCACGTACGTCATCGATCGTTCCGGCACGGTGCGGCACGTCTTCAACTCGATGATGAACATCGACCGACACGTCAAGGACGCGCTCGAGGTAGTCCACCAGCTCCAGGCCGAGTGACCGCCCGCTGGCGTGGCCCCCCGCCCCGCTGGCCTGCCCCCGCGCGCCCGCGTCTCGGCCCCCGCGCGCCCGCTGGGTGTCGGTTGCGCAATCGACCCGCTCTTGGCAACGTTCCGGAACAAAGGTGATTGTTCGGCGTGTCCCTGGGCCGTGATGTGCTTTACTCGCCCTTCGCGGCCAGCCGCCGTGCAGCGATGTCCGGGATGCGGCTTCCGCGCGCAGGGCGCGGCACGGCCGGCCAGTTCCCCGCGCGGCGCAGCACCCGCCCGGGGACACCGGGGGCAGACCGGGCGGTGGCTGTCGGTCCGTCATCATGGTGGATCGAAGGGCACCCCAGAGGGTGCCTTTCGATCCGCCATGATGCGTGAGCCTGCCCGGAGGGCCGTTCATGGCACGCGCGTGCCGTCTGCTGAGCGTGCCGCGGGGGCATGGCGGCGGGGAGCGGGGACTTCCCGTAACGGGTGATAAGGGGGTGGAGCGGGCAGCCTCGCGCGACACGCCGCAAATTCAGCTTGTTCCGGTGTGTTGCCCTAGTGTGGTCGATTGCGCAATCGACCCACGCCGCTTGGCGGCTACGGCGGCCTCGGCGGCTACGGCGCCTGGCGGACGGGGAGGATGATCGCTGAGGGGTGCTCGGGGTCGTGGTAGACCGCCTGGTCCGCGGGGACCAGGCGGGTGGCTGTGGCGTGGGGTTCGCCGGTGCCGGGGTTGCGGGCGTACCGGGGGAAGGCGCCGCTGGAGACCTGGACGCGGATGCGGTGGCCGCGGCTGAACCGGCGCGCGGTCGGCCACAGGGCGACATCGGCCCGGCCGGCGGAATCCGCGCCGGTGAGGCTGACCAGGCCGTCGCAGACGTTCCACGACCGCCCGCGGGGGTCGACGTCGCAGAGCCGGACGAACACGTCGGCGAACGGCAGGCTGGAGCGGAACCAGATCTCGGCGCTGACCTCGCCGATCACCTCGACATCGGACTCCAGCGGAGCGGTGGAGAACGTCAGCACGTCCGGCCGGTCCTCCAGGGCGGTGTTGTCCACCCGCCCGGCGTCGCGGACCATACGCACCCCGCCGGCCGCCGGCGTGGGATCGGCCGGGTCGTAGCGGTACCGGTCCGGCGCCGACTCCTCGGGAGCATCGGCCGCCAGCGCGCCGCCGGCGCCGAGGTAGAACCGCCGCGGCGGGTACCCCGGCGGCGGCCACGACGGGAAGTCCCGCCAGGCCTCCTCGCCCATGACGTACAGCCGGACCGGCGCCCGTGGCGGCGGCTCACCGTCACGCGCGCAGGCGAGCCCGAAGCCGAGCCACTCTCGCAGCCCCGCCCCGAACGTGTCGGTCGAGGCATGCGTCCACGGCCCGATCGTCAGCCGGGCCGGCCTGGCCTCCTGCAGGATCCGGAAGTCGCGCAGCTGGCCGGGCAGGAAGATGTCATACCAGCCGCCGACCGAGCTGACCGGCACGGTCACGCCGCTCACCAGATCCCGGTGGTCGATCCCGGTCCAGCGCGGGTTGCCGGCGTCGCACGCGAGGATGTCCTGGATGTAGTTCGAGCGGCGTCCGATCGCCGCGACGTCAGCCGTGCCGAGCGGCAGCGTGCGCAGGGCGCGCTGCGTCTTACGGGCCTGCAGCCCCTGCCGCAGGAAGGCGCCCCGGCGCTCCTGGCCGGCGACCAGGACACCCCAGGCGAACGGAGTCTCGAGCGACAGCCCGTCGGGCCGGAGGAACTCCAGCGTCAGCGCCGAGTCGGTGACCTGCGGGATGATCGCCTTGACCTCTGGCGGCAGGCGGTCGGCCACCGCCCACTGCACGTACCCCAGATAGCTCAGCCCGCACAAGACGATCGATCCGCCGAACCACGGCTGCTTGACCACCCACTCCAGGGTCGCCAGCCCGTCCTCGCGCTCGCGCCGCATCGGGTCGAACATCCCGCCTGAGCCGAACGTGCCCCGGACACTCTGCAGCAGCACCTGGAAGCCGCGCTCGGCCAGCGGCCTGGCCAGGCCCGCGGCGAACGCTCCCCGCCTGCCATACGGGCTGCGGATCAGCGCGAGCGGCAGCGCCTGGCCGCCGTCCCGGGGCGCGTACCGGTCAGCGAGCAGCACCACACCGTCGCGCATCGGTACCCGCAGATCGTGCTCAGCCACGACGTTCCTGGTCGACGGCGCGTCCAGCCGCATCACGCGCTGAACGAGATGGCTCGTCAGGTTCACCGGGATTCTCCACTCCGCAGGCGTCTGCCCCGACTAGTAACCCCCAAGAGGCATCGCCGCCCGCTGAAACATCCGGTTCCCCCGCCACTAGCGTCACGATAACGCGGCGCGGCCCAAAAGTAGCGCGCGCCTGATTCCCGCGTCAAGGTCGGTGACAGGGCCCTTGACCTGGCGCTTTCCCGGGAGTGCCGGACCTCTATATCTGTCAGTTTCAATATCCGTCAGCTGACCGATGTTTCTCTATGCAAGTTGCAGCAGCATTTGTCTTGCAACCGGCATCGAGAGCTGCACATCTGCTCGGACTTCCCCGCCGCGCAGGACACCTGACGCTCTCCCGGACCAGTTCACCCGGCCCACTAAGGAATCCCATGAACGCGATGGCGCCGACTCGCCCGACCGAGCTGCACCTGCACCGTGTGCGGCTGACCACCGGGCCGGCCGCGGCGGCTCAAGCCCGCCGGCAGGTCCGGGAGGCGATCTGCGCCTGGGACGTCCCGGTCGACTCCGAGGTAGCCGCCCTGCTCACCAGCGAGCTGGTGACCAATGCCATCAGGTATGAGGCGAGCGGCACCGTCATGCTCGCGATCACCTGTTGCTGGGATCAGCTGCGCGTGGACGTCCACGACACGTCGCGTTCCCTGCCGGTGATCGTCGACGCCCCGGGCGACGCGGAGACCGGGCGCGGCCTGATGCTGGTCGCCACTCTGGCGAGCGAATGGGGCTATTACCGTACCCCTGCGGGTAAAGCCGTGTACTTCACGATCATGTCCCAGCCTGATTGCGGCGACGGTGACGGACATGACCCGCGGGGGTTCACACGTGAGGGCGGTGAGCCGTCAGCCCCCGGCGACTCACCGTCCTCACCGGACGTCCGGACGGCTTCCGCCGCCTTATCAGCGGGACGCGATGTTGCGCAGTGCCGATTCGCGCGCGATGTCCGTCCGCGAATTGACGCCGAGCTTCTTCAGGATGTGAGAGACATGGGTGGCGACGGTCCGCCGGGATAGCAGCAGCCGCGCGGCGATCTCGGGGTTGGACAGCCCCTCTTCGACGAACGCCGCGACCTTGATCTCGGTCGGCGTGAGGCTCTCCCAGCCGCTGTCCGCCCGCCGGTGCTTGGAGTGCGGCCCGCGCCGGATGCCGTGGGCGCGGAACGCCGCCTGCAGGCGGGCGACGTCGGCGGCGGCCCCGAGGGATGTGTACGCCTCGACGGCGCGGGTGAAGGCGGCCCGTGCCTGGCCGCGGTCGTCGGTACGGAGAAACTCGTCGGCGGCCGCCTCCAGCGCCTTGGCGCTCAACAACGGCCGGCCGGCGTCGGCATAACGCTCCGCCGCCGTCAGCAGCAGCGTGGCGTCATGGTCCAGCAGGCCGCGGCAGTAGCGCGCGTTCGCCTGCCGGTGCGGGATGCTCGAGTCAGCGGCCAGCGCGCCGGCGTGGGCCGTGAACGTCTGCGCGGTGCTCACGTCGCCGACCTTGATAGCGAGCCGGACGGTGTCCGCGAGCAAGTCCTCGATATCCTCGAGTTCTTCCGTATTGCCGCCGAACTCGGCTGTCAGCGCGGTCAGCGCCGCCGGCAGCGCCTCGTTGCGCTCACAGTCCATGCTGCGGGCGAGCGCCAGCGTGCCGACAACTCGCTGTCCGATGCGCTTAACGTAGGGAACGGCGGCGTCGAGGTAGCGGCGCGCCGCGTCTATGTCCCCGCGATGGAAGCTGATCACGGCGGCAATGCCCAGTTCGTTGCAGGCTGGGGCAGGTTCCTTCAAGTCTGCGTGCAGAGCCTCCATCTCTGTGAGAGCTTCGTCCCACTGCCCAGTCTCGAACAGGAGCTGGCCCAGGGCGCCGTGTGCCTGAGCGAGCCGCATAACGGTCCCGGCCTGGTTCGCGAGGTATCGTGCCTGCCGGGCCGCGGCCAGGGCCTCCGGATAGCGGTCAAGGTTAGCCAGTGCGACGGCCTTGTTGATCTGCAGCAGCAGCCGCAGATCGGTCAGCGCGGGGTCGGCCTGGGTCACGGCCAGCGCCCGGTCGTACAGTGGCAGCGCGTTGATCATGCGCCCCCGCATGTGCGCTCCGAGCGCCATCATGAACAGCGCCCAGCTCATCGACCAGTTGTCGTCCGCCTCCGAGGCCGCCTCGAGCGCACTGGTAGCGACCCGGTTGGCCGTCTCGAGCTCGCCGAGGTTGGTGTGCGTCCGCGCGGACAGCACGAGCAGCCTGGCGCGGTGCCGGGCGGAGATCCCCGGGGAGGCCAGCGCGCGGTCCAGCGCCGCGAGAGACTCCGCGGACCGGCCCGCCAGCATCCGGCATTGCGCCAGCGTCCAGTGCAGGTCCATGAGGAGATCGGGCTCGGCGGCATGCTCGAGCGCGTGGATCGCCACCTGCTCTGCCTCCGCCCTGTCACCGAGGCGGTAGAGCGCGTCGGCGAGTCGCCCCGCGAGCCGGCCATGCTGGGCCGAGCCGATCGGTGAACTGGCGACTGCCCGGGTGAGGAGTTCTGCCGCGACCCCGGGCGCCTGGCCTATCAGCAAGTCCGCGGTTCCGGTCAGCCAGGTCAGCATCCATTCATCAATCGGCTCGGCCGGGCCGCCGCCGTCGACCGCGCGCAGCATCTGCCGGGCGACCCGGTTCGGCGGCGCGCCCGCCGCGGCGAGGGCCCGCCCCGCGTCACGGTGCCAGGCAGCTCGCACCGGTGCGGGCATCTCGTCGTAGAGCGCCGCCCGGATCAGCGGATGCCGGAACCCGAGGCTGGTGCCGGACTCGGCAAGCACGCCGACGGCGCAGGCCTCGTCGACCGCGGGGACCAGGTCCGCTATGCCGCGGCCTAGCACGACGGCCAGATCGGAGACCGTGAAGTCCATGCCGAGCAGCGCGGCCGCCCGCAGCACGTCACGCACTGGCCCGGCAACGAAATCGAGGCGGTCTGCTATAGCGGCCGACAGGGAGCTTGGCGCCGAATCGCCCGCCAGCTCCGCCCATCCGGTGTCGGTGATGGTCAAACTGGAGCTGCGGGCCAGCGCAGCGACGAGTTCGGTGAGGTAGAGCGGGTTACCCGCCGCGCCGGCGGCCAGCTCCAGCAGGCTGTCGTCGGGCTTGCCCCCGGCCAAGGCCGCTACCAGGTCGGCCGCCGCCCCGGCGGTGAGCCCGGTGAGCTGGAGCCTCGCGGCGTCGCCGACCACTCGCCGCAGCGCCAGCAGGTCGTCCCGGTGAGAGGCCGGGCGCGTCATCCCGATCAGCAGCAGCGGCACCTGTCCGGCGGACCTCGCCAGCCGCCCCCACAACGCGACGCTCGCCTGGTCGGCCCACTGCAGGTCGTCGATGACCAGCACGGTCGGGCGGACAGCGCATTGCTCGGTGACAAGGGCCAGCAGTTGCTCGGCCAGGACCGCTGGCACGTCCGCGCCGCGGTCCGCGGCGATCTCACCCCGCAGGAGGCGGGTGATCGTAAGCCGCCGCGCATTGACGGAGGATTCGCGGACGCGCAGCGCCTCCATGAACGGCAGCAGCGGCAAGGCCTGTCCTAGCTCGTCACCGACGCCCCAGAACACCTCGCAGCCCATATCGGGCGCCGCCGCGAGCGCGGCCCGCACCAGCTCGGACTTACCGATGCCCGGCTCGCCCTCGATGAGTACGGCAGTGCCGCGCCCCTTGGACACATCTCTTAACAACCCGGTCAGCAGCGCTATCTCGCCGTCACGGCCGACCAACGCACACGCCGGGGTAACCGGGGACATGAACAAACCTTACTACCAGAACATCTCGGGAACAAGCAAACCTTTTTCGGACATTAATTCGGTCTGGCCGCGGCCGCGATCCCCGGGCCGTCGGGGGCTTCGCGGCGCGCCATGCAAATTTCATAGAACCTTGCAGGGCACTAGGTGCTAAGAGTTGTGCCGCATATGGAATTGTAATTATCCGAAGTTTGCAATATGCAACGCCGATTTTGGTATTTGATAAACAGATCGATAAAGCTCTATCATAGGAGACGTAATAGCCGCGTAATGGCAAAACTTCATTGACTCATAGGTGCGTCATGAGGGCCGCTTAAGCCATCTTCCGGCTGCTTGACCTCTGTAGATGCCATGGAGGAATCATGCGCACTAAGCGAGCCATCATCTTCCCCGCTGTCCTCACCTTCGCCACACTCGGATCAATTCTGGCTGGCTCCGCCTTGCCGCTGGTGGCGTTGAGTGCCCCAGCGGTACCGGTCGCCGCAAGCCCGGGCATGACGTATCACGGGTAACTGCCCTGCCGGGCGGCTATCGGCCTGCCACGGATTCCCCCGGGTCCGTGGCAGGCCGGTCCCGTTATTACCCCTAGGCGCAAGGATTTTCGCGTTTAACCTTGAGGTATGAGGGGTAATAGACGCCGTCAATCCCGGCGGCGTAACAACCTCAGATGCGCTTACTGGCTGTGGTATCACTTACCATTTGATCCCACATAAGTCGCAATGCCACCACTGTGCGCAATAGGCACTCTGGAAACCAGATTAACGATTGTTTCATGAATCACTTGCACCGCGAAGGCGGCAAGGCCTCCGCCGGGCCCCCGGAAAACCACCCCAGCAGACGAGCAGGTCAGCGCCAGGTCGCACACGCAGCCTGCGACAGAGTCCGGGTTAAGCCCCGGAGGGCGGCGATCGCGCGGTAGGCCAGTGCGAGGGCCTTTGCGACTCGCGGCCCCGTGTGTTCCGCACCGTGATCTGGCCGCCGCACGTTTCCGGGAATCCGGTGCGATCGCGCCGCCATCGTCCGCCGCTTAAGGCCGTCGTCCATCTGAAACGGGCGTATTAGCGGGAGATGGCAGGGTTCGTTCTGACTTGTGAAGGCTTGCGTACGTTGGTTGCGGTGAATGAGTGTACGGTGTACTAAGGATTTTACTAATTTTTTCCATGAAATCCGCGGGGGCCGCCGCACGATCCCGCCCGTCCGGGCAGCAAAGGAGGGACGCCTGATGGTCGCGCCAGGAAGCCCGACGGTGCGCCGGCGACGGCTCGCCGCCGAACTGCGCGAGATCAGGGAGAGCAAGGGCCGCAGCGGCGAAACCGTCGCCGCGGCGCTGCGCTGGTCGCCATCCAAGATCAGCAGGTATGAGCGGGCCAAGACGGGCCTGCGGCCGCGGGAAGTCGAGAGGCTGCTCGACTACTACCAGATCACGGGGCCCCGCCGCGAGCTGCTTCTCGCGCTCGCCGAAGACGCGGCGCAGAAGGGCTGGTGGGAAGACTTCTCCGACATCCTGTCCGAGGACTATCAGCAGTTCATCGGGCTCGAGCACGAGGCGGCCACGATCGCCGTCTGGCACGTCGACGTCGTGCCCGGCCTTCTGCAGACGGAAAGCTACGCCCGGAACATCATCAGCAGCTACAGCCGCGTCGAGCCCATCGCCCCGGGCATGATCGGGCGGCTGGTCCGGGTGCGCATGCGGCGTCAGCAGGTCTTGAATCGCGACGATCTGCAGATATCGGTCGTGCTCGACGAATCGATCTTGAAACGCCGGATAGGCAGCGAGACGGTGATGCGCGAGCAGCTCCAGCATCTCGTGCAGGAGGCCGACCGGGCCAATCTGACATTGCAGATCCTCCCCCTTGACGCACAGCACACGGTCGTCGGCGAGTCGTTCGAGATCTTCGGCTTCGGGACGGATGGCGACGCGATGCTGCAGGACGTGGTGAGCACCGAGGCCATGCGGAGCGGTTTCATCGTGGAGGGGGAGCGGGAAACGTACCTGCACCGGATCGCGTTCCAGACCCTCACCGAAGCGGCGCTCGACGCGGCGGCATCCAGGGCGCTCATCGTCGAAGTGGCGGAGTCGCATTGGTCCGGCGCCCGCGAGGGCGCCAGCGCCTGAGAGGCGCGAGCTCCCCGAAGCCACAGGCCGATTGCGCAATCGACCCGCTCTATCGTGGTCGATTGCGCAATCGGCCCACTCGGGGAAGTCCGGCCCCACTCGGGGAAGTCGGGCGGCACATCCCTACGGGGAAGCCGGGGCGGCCGCGGTCAGACAAGACTACTCAGTATTGAGCGAAGCATGCGCTCGTCTGAGGCATCTGGTACATCTAAGGTACAGGAGAGATTCACTGGATCGTAGCGTTGGCTTGATACAAGAGCGACTCCTGACGTCCGGTGTTCTGCTAGTCTTGGGCCGAAAACTACGGAGTGTAGCAATGACTGCACCCCGTAGTTACCTTTTGTGAGGGTGGCATCCAAGCATCCGAGAATCTGTGAGGTAACAACGTGGGAAGCCCCATGCCCGAAAGCCCGGATCAGGGTCCTAAGTGGGTCAAGAGCTCTCTGAGCTTCGCCAACGGCAACTGCGTCGAGGTGGCGGATCTCGTCGACGGCGGCATCGGTGTCCGCAACAGCAGGGACGCCGCCGGATCGGTTCTCCGATTCACCTCGGACGAATGGCACGCGTTTATCGGGGGAGTGCGAAACGGGGAATTCGACAGTTTCGGCAGGTAGCAGCGACGCGTGGGGAGAACTGTAGCGTCCTGTTTACCGGAGCTGTCAGACGGAGGAAAGGCGGAGGGTTCCCGTGACGAGGGACCCTCCGCTTATATATATGCGGATACGCCCTATACCGTCGCGGTCCGCCACCCGTGCCGGTAACTCTCCCGTGCCACCGCCGAATAAGGCGCCGGGCTCACGATGGCCCGCACCGCGAACTGCTCATGGGGCTGCACGGTCGTCTTACGTGAGCCGCCGTCCGGCTCACCCCAGATCACCCGCACCTCGGCGCCGAGCGGGACGTCCGGCCGCACGGTGGCGAGCGACAGCGCCGCGCGCTCGTTCGCGCTGTAGCCGGTGAACAGCGACAGCCCGACGAGCGACCCGTCGGCGTCGACCACGGAGTCGAAGTTGGACGAGCCGTAGTTGGCGTTCGGCATGTCGAAGAACTGGTACCCGGGCGCCGGACCGACGGGCGACGCCAGGAGTTCCCCCACATCCGAGGCATTCCACGCCAGCGTCACCTTGCGCCGCTGGGCGGCCGGATCGATCGCCTCCAGCGCCGAACGCCCGATGAAGTCGTGATCGAACTTGACGAAGGACCCGTACCCGAGTTCCCAAGGGTTCAGGTAGTAGTCCTCGATCCGGTCCGACACGAAGCTGCCGGCGAGCGCGTTGACCGCCTCATAGCTGTTCGCGGGCAGCCACTCGCGGTAGGACCGCAGCCCGGGCGAGGTATAGATGGCGGGCAGCGGCGACGGGATCCAGCCCGATTCCAGGGTGTTGCATGAATAAGCTCTTGCCCCGCACGGCTCTAGGCCGAATTCGCGGCCCGCCTCCAGGATCGCGTCCCGCGCCCGGTCGAACGTCTCGTACGGTCCCCAGATCTCCAGGCCCGGCGCGCCGGCCATGCCGTGCCGAAGGGTGCGCACCCGCTCGCCGGCGACGTTCGTGTGCCCCATGCGGAAGAACCGCAGCTGCTCGACCGGCCCGCCGTTGACCTTCTCGATGACCTGCCACGCGTTCGGGCCCTGTATCTGGAAGCGCCACAGCTCGCGCGTGACCGGCTTGCCGTAGGGCCGCGACGGCGACCGGTCGTCCAGCCGGATGTCGACCTTGTATCCCCTGCTGCCCCGGAAGGTCAGCCAGTTGGCCACCGGCGCCCGGCCGACGAACACGAATTCCTCGTCCGCCAGGTGGAAGAGGATGCCGTCCCCGATGACGCCGCCCTCGGGAGAGGCGGGGACGAACTGCTTGGCCGAGTCGACGGGGAAGTTCGCCATGCTGTTGATGCCCGCGTCGGTGAGCAGGCGCAGCGCGTCGGACCCCGAGATGAACAGGTTGACCATGTGGTGCGTCTGATCGTACAGCACCGCGGTCTCGCGCCAGGCGATCACCTCGCGCCGCCAGTTGGTGAACTCAGCGGGGACGACCGGGTAGATGTAGGCGCCGAGCTGCGAGTTCCGCAGCAGCTCTACCGTGTTCCCGGCGTCGTCAAGCACTTCCTGCAGGTTCTTCGCGCTCATGTCGGTGATGCTAACGCCGCGTCCCGCCGCCACGGGAGAGCCTTCTGCGCGCCAGTGTGGCTGCCCACGAATTCAAAAGCCAAGAACTATTGTCCCGAACGGGCCGGTGCTGGCTCACCCCGCCGGATGCGCCTCGCAGCGGCGGCCGGCCGACGCGGCGGAGCCGTCGTCGAACGTCTGCCCGCACCCGGGAGCGGCACATGATTTGAGCCGCAGCCACGTCCCCGCGGCCGCGGCCGCGGCGATGGCGACGGCGATGAGGGCCACGGTGTTGGAGTAGCTGGCGCGGGCGGCGCTGGCCAGCCCGACCGCGCTCGCCGCGTCCACGGTGAGCACGAGGCGTCCGTCGGCGAGCGCCCTGGTCAGCCGGGCGGCCGCGTCGGCGTCCTCGCGCCCGTCGGTGTGCGCGGCCGCGACGTCCCTGATCGAGTCGCGCAGGCGCAGCAGCGCGGCGTGATCCGAGCCGGACAGGCCGGACCCCGCGGGCAGCAAGCCCGCCCCGGCGAGCCAGGCGGCCGCCTCCTCCCGGGTGCGCAGCAGGTCCGCGTGATCGGCGGCCAGCGTGTTGGCGAATGACTGGAGCAGGTTCAGCGAGTCAGGGGCAGGCACGTTCCGATGGTAACGATCCTGGCGGGTCTCGATGGCCGGGTTGCGCCGCGGTCTGGGTATGGTGACGGCGGAACACGGGCGAACGCGAAGAAGGGTGCGTGCCGATGCTAGATGGGGTCCTTTTCTTCCCGGTGACGCCGTTCACGGCGGACGGCGCGGTCGACGCCGGCGCGCTGGCCGAGCACGTGCGCCGCGGCCTCGCGGCCGGTCCCGGCGGGGTCTTCGCCGCGTGCGGCACCGGCGAGTTCCACGCCCTCGCGCCCGAAGAGCACGAGGAGGTCGTCCGCACCGCCGTCACGGCGGCCGGGGGCCGGGTCCCTGTGTTCGCCGGCGCGGGCGGCCCGCTGCCGGCCGCGGTCCGGCTCGCCAGGGCAGCGCGGGACGCCGGCGCCGACGGGCTGCTGCTGATGCCGCCGTACCTGGTGACAGGGCCGCCCGCCGGCCTGGTCGCCTACACGGCGGCCATCGCCGCGGCCGCCGAACTGCCGGTGATCGTCTACCAGCGGGGGAATGCCATCTTCGACCCGGCCTCGGCGGTGGCGGTCGCGTCGCTCCCGCACGTCACCGGGTTCAAGGACGGCACCGGCGACCTGGACAGGCTCGGCCAGATCGTGACCGCGGTGCGGGAGACGCTGCCGGACAAGCCGTTCCAGTTCTTCAACGGGATGCCCACCGCCGAGGTGACTGTCCAGGCATACCGGGGCATCGGCGTCGGGCTGTACTCCTCGGCGGTGTTCTGCTTCGCGCCGGAGGTGTCGCTGGCCTTCTACCGGGCGGTGACGGCCGATGACGCGGCGGCCACCCGCCGGCTGCTGGTGGATTTCTTCCATCCCCTGGTCCGGCTGCGCGACAAGGTGCCGGGGTACGCGGTGTCGCTGGTCAAGGCCGGCGTCCGGCTGCGCGGGCTTGACGTGGGCGGCGTCCGGCCGCCGCTGACCGACCCGCCGCCCGAGCACGTGGCCGAACTGCGCCGCATCCTGGACGCCGGCCTCGCGGCCGTGACCTCGCCCGCGGCCGCCGCGCCGCCCGCGTCCGTCATGCCATGAGCGGGATCCGGATCTCGGATATCACGATCACCCCGGTCGCGTTCGCCGACCCGCCGCTGCTGAACGCGGTCGGCGTGCACGAGCCGTGGGCGCTGCGCGCGGTCATCGAGGTCGCGACCGACGCCGGGCTGACCGGGCTCGGCGAGACCTACGCCGACGAGCACCACCTGGCCGCCCTGCACGCGGCCGCGCGGGCCATCGCCGGCGCGGACGTGTACCACACCGGGGAGATCTACCGCCGGGTCGCGGCTGCCATCGGGCCGGCCGGCGGCACCACCTCCTCGGGCCTGACCGGTGATAACACGCCCGCCGACCGGGTGTTCTCCCCGTTCGAGGTCGCCTGCCTGGACATCCAGGGCAAGGCGGCCGGCCGCCCGGTCGCCGACCTGCTCGGCGGCGCCGTCCGCGACGAGGTGCCGTTCTCCGCCTACCTGTTCTACAAGTGGGCCGGGCACCCGGACCGCGAGCCGGACGACTGGGGCGAGGCCCTGGACCCGGACGCCATCGTCCGGCAGGCCCGGCGCATGGTCGACGGCTACGGCTTCACCGCGCTGAAGCTCAAGGGCGGCGTCTTCCCCCCGGACCAGGAGATCGAGGCGATCCGCGCGCTCCGCGCGGCCTTCCCGGACCACCCGCTCCGGCTGGACCCGAACGCCGCGTGGAGCCCCCGCACCGGCATCGCCGTCGCCAGGGAACTGGATGGCGTGCTCGAGTACCTGGAGGACCCGGCCGCGGGCATCGACGGCATGGCGGAGGTCGCCAGGCAGGCGCCGATGCCGCTGGCCACCAACATGTGCGTCGTCGCCTTCGGCCACCTGCCCCCGGCGATCCGGGCGGAAGCCGTCCAGGTGATCCTCTCCGACCATCACTACTGGGGCGGGCTGCGGCGATCCGCGCAGCTGGCCAGCATCTGCCAGACCTTCGGTCTCGGCCTGTCCATGCACTCCAACTCCCACCTGGGAATCAGCCTGGCGGCGATGGTGCACCTGGCGGCCGCCACCCCGAACCTCACCTACGCCTGCGACACCCACTGGCCGTGGAAGACCGAGGACGTCGTCAAGGGCGAGCCGCTGCCGTTCCGCGGCGGCGCGATCCGCGTTCCCGGCAGTCCCGGCCTCGGCGTCGAACTCGACGCCGGCGCGCTCGGCGCGCTGCATGAGCAGTACCTGAAGTGCGGCATCCGCAGCCGCGACGACACCGGCTACATGCGCCGCGTCAGCCCTGGCTACGAACGCAGGCAACCACGGTGGTGATCGAGTCCTAGCGGTTACCATTTCCTAGGCTCTCGCCGCGAGGAGGACGGTTCCATTCAGCCGGCGCATCAGGATTTCGAGAACAATCTCCGCTTCCGTGTGACGCTGCGGCGCTTCATGCGCTGGAGCGAGGACCAGGCGGCGGCGGCCGGGCTGACGCCTGCCCAGCATCAGCTGCTGGTGGCGATCAAGGGTCATCCGGGTCCTGAGCCCCCCGCCATCAGGGAAATCGCCGGCTATCTGCTGCTGCAAAGCCACAGCGCGGTCGGTCTCGTCGACCGCGCGGAGGCCGCCGGTGTCGTCCGCCGTCAGCAGGACTCGAAGGACGCCCGCGTGGTACGCGTGCACCTGACAGAAAAGGGCGACCGGCTGGTGACGGACCTGACCAAGGCGCACCTCGCCGAGCTGCACAAGCTGGCCGAGGCGCTGAACAACCTGCTGCCCGGCGAGCCTGCCCTGCCGGCCGAGCGATAAGGGTGCCCTGGGCCTGGCGCGCGCCGCCACCGCAACTGTCCGTGACCGCCGGCTGGAAAGCTAAACGATGATCCCGAAAACATTTTTTACTATGTAAATAATTTATTCTATAGTAACGAAAACTATTCGCGATCATGGTCGGCTACGCTGAATATGCGCAGTAAGGCAGGTAAAACGGTCACACTCTGTAGTGT
Source organism: uncultured Actinomycetota bacterium (assembly GCA_963771985.1). GTDB lineage: Bacteria > Actinomycetota > Actinomycetes > Streptosporangiales > Streptosporangiaceae > Trebonia. Next base: position 650,520 of record CAVYVO010000022.1, read on the forward strand.
ACCGACGTGGTATGTCCTGAATGTCCAGATTCGCACCGAGAGCGGGTCGGCTCAAGCCGAGCACGATGAGCGTGATCAGCCAGCTCGCGCCACGGCCGATGACTCTGGCCGCTCCGGCACGTCTTTTCTGCGGAGCACATGACTCGCGGGAAGGAGCCACCGATGAGCGAGCCGAAGGGCGACACCCTGCCCGTGCCCGGCGCCGTGCTGCACTACGTCCGCGCCGCCGACACCAGCGACCGCCCGGTGCTGCTGATCATCGGCTCGCCGATGGGGGCCGCGGGGTTCGTGACCCTGGCCGGGCATTTCACCGACCGCACGGTCGTCACCTACGACCCGCGCGGCTCGGGCCGCAGCCAGCGGACGGACGGCGCGCTCGAGACCACGCCGGATGAGCACGCGGACGACCTGCACCGGCTGATCAGCGCGGTGAGCGCCGAGCCGGCGGACATCTTCGCCAGCAGCGGCGGCGCGGTCAACGCGCTGGCCCTGGTGGCGAAGCACCCGGAGCAGGTCCGGACGCTGGTGGCGCACGAGCCGCCCGCCTTCAGGGAACTGCCGGACAGCGAGTACGTCCTCGCGGCGTGCGTGGACATGCACGAGACCTACCTGCGCCGCGGCTTCGGGCCGGCCATGGCGAAGTTCATCGCGATCGTCATGGAGCGGGGCCCGCTCACGGCCGGGTACGCGACGCGCCCGGACCCCGACCCGGCGGCCTTCGGGCTGCCGGCCGAGGACGACGGCTCGCGGACCGACCCCCTCGTGGGCCAGAACATGATCTCCGGCTCCCACTACCGCCATGACTTCGACGCCCTGCGCGCGGCGCCCACCCGGGTCGTGATCGGTGTCGGCGAGGAGTCCGGGCAGATGGTGGCCGGCCGCGCGGGCACCGCGGTCGCCGAACGCCTGGGGGTCGCGCCCACCGTCTTTCCCGGCGGCCACGACGGGTTCCTCGGCGGTGAATTCGGGCAGACGGGCAAGCCGGACGAGTTCGCCGCGACCCTGCGCGCCGTCCTCGACGAACCCTAGGTCACCCGATGGGCTCGGTCTCGGTCTCGGCGGAGTCGGGCGCGACGGGCTCGGCGGCCACCGGGACCACCTCGGCCGGCAGGGAGATGATCCGGCCGAAGGCCGCCGCCGCGATGAACACGATCACCACGCCGAGGGCGGTGAAGAAGCCGATCTGCTCAACCGTCCGGATGAGCACGGTGAAGCCGGCCGGCACGCCGCCGAGCGGAACGTTGTTGTTCCACAGCGGGCTGAGCACGGTCCCGAGCGTGAACCAGGCGCCGGCCGCGGCGGCCAGCAGCGCCCCGAACAGCGCGATGTGCCGCCCGGCGGCGATGATGAGCAGTATCCCCCCGAGGAACACGGCCGCCCCCGGCAGGATCTCCAGCCACAGCCTGGCGGTGGTGTACGTCCACGCGGTCCCTGGGTCTGGCGTGTACGCGTAGCGGAAATACGGGCCGACAAAGGCGATAAGGCCACCCCACAGCCCCAGCAGCATCAGCAGAAAGCCGCTGACGACCCCGCGGCTGCGGCGCATCCGCAGCATCCCGGTCATGCCAATCACTTCCCCGAAGTCGAGTTCCGGCCTGATGACCCCTCGCTACCCGCGTCAGCGCGTCGTATTCGCGTTAGGAGGAACCACGAGGCCGTTCGGGATGATGATTTTTATGGTTTGCGGCCGACTCCGCAGTAGGAGTAGATCTCGACGGGCTCGGCGCCGGGGTCCGGCCGCCAGTGGGGGACCGGGACGACGCCCGGCTCCACCAGCTCGAGTCCTTCGAAGAACCGGGCGAACTGGGCGGGGCTGCGCAGGTAGTAGGGCACCGCGCCGCTGTTGTTGTAGCCCTCCTGGGCCTCGTTGAACGCCGCGTTCGTGTTCGCCCCGTCGTACAGCGCGAAGTAGCTCCCGGACGGCAGGCCGGCGAGCAGCTGCCTGACGATCGGGTAGGCGTCGTCGTCGGTGAAATGGCCCATGATCCCCATGAGCATGAGGGCGACCGGCTGCGAGAAGTCGAGGACGCCCGCGGCGATGTCCAAGATCCCCGCCGGGTTCCTGACATCGGCGTCGATGTATTCGCAGACGCCCTCCTCGCTGCTGGTGAGCAGGGCACGCGCGTGGGCGAGCACCAGAGGGTCGTTGTCCACGTACAGGATCCGGCTGTCCGGCGCTACCCGCTGCGCGACCTCGTGGGTGTTGTCGGCCGTGGGCAGGCCGGTGCCGATGTCGAGGAACTGCCTGATGCCGGCCTCGCCGGCCAGGTACCTGACCGCGCGGGTGAGGAAGCCCCGGGACGTGCGTGCGACGACGGCGATGCCCGGGAAGGTCTCCCGGTACAGGTCGCCGGCCTCGCGGTCGACGGCGAAGTTGTCCTTGCCGCCCAGCCAGTAGTTCCAGATCCGCGCCGAGTGCGGCACGGTCGTGTCGATCGCGGTTCCCGCGGTCGCTGGGGTGTCGTCGGTCATTACGTCTCCCTGGTGATCTCGGTGAGAAAGCGCGCGGACCGGGCCGGGGTCAGCGCCGCGGTGCTGAGGTTGTTGATGACCTCCATGTAGTGGTCGACATCCTCGCGCTTGTCCAGGTAGATGGCACTGGTGAGCTGCTCGATGTACACCACGTCGGGAACGTCGGGTTCGCTGAAGCGCAAGACGGTGAACGCGCCCCCGGCGGCGGCGTGCCCGCCCAGGCCGAAGGGGACGACCTGGATGGTGACATTGCGCAGCGCGGCGACCTCGAGAAGCCGTTCCAGCTGGGCGCGCATCACCTCCCGGCCGCCGACCGGGCGCCGCAGCGCCCCTTCGTCGATGATCGCCCACACGTGCGGGGGTTCAGGACCGGCGAGGAGTTCCTGGCGCTTGAGCCGCAGGCTCACCCGCCGGTCGATCTCGTCGGGCGGCGCGGACATGTGGCCGAGCAAGGTGACGGCGCGCGCGTAGTCCTCGGTCTGGAAGAGGCCGTGCACGAACTGCAGCTCGAAGGTCCGGATGACCGAGGCCGCCGCTTCCAGGCCCAGGTAGGCCTCGAACCAGTCGGCCGTGACGTTGCCGTACCTGGACCACCAGCCCGGCGCGTTGGCCTGCCGGACGAGCGACACCATGGCCGCCCGTGTTTCGTCGTCCGTGATGCCGTACAGGGTGAGGAGGTCGGTCACGTCCCGGTGCTTGAACCGTACCCGGCCGTTTTCCATCCGGCTGATCTTGGACCGGGACGCCCGGATCTCGTCTCCGGCCTGTTCCGGCGTGATACCGGCCGCTTCGCGAAAGCGGTGCAGCTGGTTGCCCAGGATCATGCGCGGAACAGTAGGCCCCACGGCGTCGCCAGCAGGGTCACCGCGCGGCGGAACCCCGTTCATCCTCACCCCGACATCCGACGATGGCACTCAGCGTCTTGTCCCCATGGTTCCCATATGCGGCGACCATCACCGCATAACCGTACCGCCGGGACGCCAATTGCGATGAGTCCCAGGTGATGAAATCACATTCTAGATGTCAGCGGGGCAGAGATCATCGAACTCGCCATTCTTCACTCCCGTGACGAACGCGGCGATCTCCGCCCTTGTATAGATAAGCGCCGGCCCAGACGGGTGCCGGGAGTTACGGACGGCGATCTCGCCGTCGGCGAGCTCGGCGACCTCGACACAGCTTCCGCTGGGGTTGCTGACCTGGCTCTTGCGCCAGCGCGCGGCGGTGAGCTCATCAGCTGGAATACCGTTTCTGACCTGCATTTTTCTCCTTGCGATAGGAGGGAACGCAAGCCGGGGCTTGGCGCCCGGGCGGCACAACGATCGTGCACTGTGCAGCCTAACAAAGCAAATGCAAATGCAAAAGAACGTGCGGACGTTAATTGCATGGATGCTGGACGACTACTCGGAGTAGGAGATCGCCTGCAATTGCACATGCACTCGCACGAACGCCACGATCTTGCGGGTCGATTGCGCAATTGACCTGCTCTAATGTGGTCGATTGCGCAATCGGCCTGCGCCGGATGCGCTCCAGCCTGAGGGGTCCGCCGATCGCCTGACGGGTATGAGAGCTAGGTGGATCCGCTATGGGCGCTGCGCCAGATCGCGTTCCACCTGGAACGTGCGGGGGCGCCGACGTACCGGGTGCGGGCCTTCCGCCGCGCGGCCGCGGTGGTCGAGAGCCTGCCGCCCGGCGAGCTTGACCGCCGCATCGCCGGCGGGACGCTGCAAGCGCTGCCCGGCATCGGGGAGGTTACCGCCCAGGTCATTACCGAGGCGGTCGCTGGTACCGAGCCCGCCTACCTGAGGAAGCTGCTCGGCGAGCAGGCGCCGGCGACGGCGGACAGGCTGCGCACGGCGCTGCGCGGCGACTGCCATACCCACTCGGACTGGTCTGATGGCGGCAGCCCGCCGCTGGAGATGGCCGAGGCCGCGCGCGCCCTGGGGCATGAGTGGATCGCGCTGACCGACCACTCACCCCGGCTGACCGTGGCTAACGGGCTGTCCGCGCAGCGGCTCAGGGCGCAGCTAGAGCTGATCAGCGAGCTGAACGCCTGGCTGGCCCCGTTCCGGATCCTGACCGGCATCGAGGTCGACATCCTCGAGGACGGCTCGCTGGACCAGGATGACGACCTGCTGGGGCAGCTCGACGTGGTCGTCGCCAGCGTCCACTCCAAGCTGCGGATGCCCGCGGGCCCGATGACCCAGCGGATGGTCGCCGCGGTGCGCAGCCCGCACGTCGATGTGCTCGGCCACTGCACCGGCCGGCTGCTGACCGGCCGCGGCCGGCCGGAATCGGTCTTCGACGCCGAGGCGGTCTTCGGCGCGTGCCGGGAGCACGGCGTAGCCGTGGAGATCAACTGCCGGCCGGAGCGCATGGACCCGCCGGACCCGCTGCTGCGGCTGGCCGCCGAGATGGGCTGCGTGTTCGCGATCGACACCGACGCGCACGCCCCCGGCCAGCTGGACTGGCTGGGCAACGGCACCGCCCGGGCGGAGCTGTCCGGCATCGGCCCGGACCGGGTGATCAACACCCGCGGTGCCGCCGAGCTGAGCCCATGACGTTCTGGCACTGAACCGCCTTTCGGCCGCGATCCAGCCGACGCTCAGATTCGCGTAGTGCACTGGAATCCGCGGGGGCGAGACCGTGGCGCACGATGCCGGCCCCGCGGGAAGAAGGTAGTCAGATGTACTGGTACGGGCTGAGTGGCCTGCTGTTCTGGGTGCTCATCGCGGTCGGCATGGTCGCGCTGATGCGGATGTTCCTCTGGGGCGACCGGCGGCCGCGCCCGCCTTATCAGGACTACGAGGCGCCCGGACCTTACAGCCGCCCCAGCCCGCCTGCCGGCTCTGGCGTGCCTGCCGGCCACGGCCAGGCCACGGCCGAGCAGATCCTCGCCGAGCGGTTCGCCCGCGGCGAGATCGACGAGGACGAGTTCTGGCAGCGGATGACGACGCTGCGCGCCGGACGGCCGGACGACTCCGCCCCCGGGTCCTCCTGAGACCGCGGTCGGCCGGGTATTGACGCAACCAATTGATTGCTATACTTTGGCAACCAAACGGTTGCTATATTAACGGAGGCCGCCGTGGGTTTTCCTGATCGGATCGAACGGACCGTGGAGCTCGCCCATCCGCCGGACAGGGTGTGGGCGGCGCTTACCACGGCCGAGGGGCTGAGTTCCTGGTTCGGCGACGAGGCGACGATCGACCTGCGTCCCGGCGGGGCAGCCCGGATGAAGTGGACCGAGGAAGGGGCCACGGCGCGGATGCGCGTCGAACGCGTGGAGGAGCCGAGGGTGTTCGGGTTCACCTGGGACATCTTCGGGCTGCCTGAGGACGATCCGCGCCGTACCTACGTCGAGTTCACGCTCGAACCCGTCGGCTCGGGCACACGGCTGACGGTCGTCGAGAGCGGTTTCGCGCAGCTCCCGGCGGACGTCTACCGCAAGGCGTACGACGGGAACACCGAGGGCTGGGCGAAGGAGCTGGGCGAACTGGCCGCCTATCTCGATGCCGCCTGACATCGGGCCTGACATCGGGCCTGATGCCGGGCCGCGCGCCGAGCCGGATGCCGAGGTGACCGCCGAGCTGGTCTTCACCGCCCTCGCCGACCCGACTCGCCGCGCCATCCTGGCCACGCTGGCATCGGGGGGCCCGGCCACCGCCACGGACCTGGCCGCCCGGCTGCCGATCACGCGGCAGGCGATCGCCAAGCACCTGGCCCTGCTGGCCGAGGCCGGCCTGGTGACGGCCGAACCGGGGGAACGGCGGCGCGTCCGCTACCGGCTCCGTTCGGCTCCGATGCGGGCGGCACAGCAGTTCCTGGCCGCGCTGGCCCGCGACTGGGACGGCCCGCTCGAGGCGCTGCGGGACCACCTGGACCGATCGGCCCCCGGAAAGGAGGGGAAAGGAGACGTGAGTTGATAGCTTCAGTTCGTTGAACTACAGTGGACTGTACTTCAATGAAATGGAGTTAGTTGAACAGCGGTTTTGTAGGCCGCGCGGCCGAGCTCGCCAGGCTGTCGGCCCTTCTCGGACGGGTCGGCGATCCCGCGCGTGACCTGCCGGGCGTGGCGGTCATGCTCAGAGGACGTCGCCGGGTTGGCAAGTCACGGCTGGTCGAGGTCTTCTGCGAGCGATCAGGTGTGCCATTCGTCTTCTTTCAAGCGAGCCAAGGTGTCTCCTCGGCCGCGAGCCGGGCCGCCTTCGCTGAAGCGATCCGCTGGTCCGACCTTCCGGATAAGGATTTGTTCGCTGACGGCATGGCCTGGCCCGGCTGGCCGGCTTTCTTCCGCCAGATAGCTGAGGCTCTCCCCGCGGACCAGGCATCCATCGTGGTGATCGATGAGCTGCCGTGGCTCCTCGAGTCAGATCCGGCGCTCGAAGGTGAGCTGCAGACCGCATGGGACCGAGGGCTCTCCCGTAAGCCGGTGCTTCTCATCCTGATCGGCTCGGATCTGGCCATGATGGAAAAGCTGGATGACTATCGCCGTCCGTTCCATCAGCGTGCCACCATCATGGTCCTCCCTCCGCTAAACCCAGCGGAGGTCGGTGGCCTACTGGGCTGCGGAGCGGCGGACGCGCTGGACGCCTACCTCGTGACTGGCGGGTTGCCGCTGATTTGCCAGGAGTGGGAGCGCGGCGCGGGAGTGCGCTCATTCCTTCAGGCCGGGCTGCGTGACCCGACCTCAGCTCTCCTGGTCTCCGGAGAGCGATCGCTCGCGGCCGAATTTCCTGCCGAGGTGCAGGCTCGGTCAGTGCTTTCCGCGATCGGGACCGGCGAGCGCACGTGGAAGGGCATCCGTAGCGAACTAGCCGAGCACACCGGCCAGCAGATAGCCGACAGTTCGCTCGCCAACGCCTTGCGGCTCCTGGAAGCCAAACGCGTGGTCGCCGTCGACACCCCGCTGTCCGCCAGGTCGGGCGAGAAGGACAGGCGATATCGCGTCGCAGACCCCTACCTGCGGTTCTATCTGGCCTTCCTCCGGCGTGGATTGCCGCTCATCGAACGAGGGCGCGGCGACCTCGTGCTGCTGTCGATCGAACGGTCATGGGGGGCTTGGCGCGGCAAAGCCGTTGAGCCCGTCATACGGGAGGCGCTGCTGCGCATTGCTCCTGACCTTGGCTACCCGGATGTCGCGACAGTCGGCGGTTGGTGGAACCGGCAGAATAACCCGGAGATCGACATCGTGGGATTGAACCGTGGCGGGGATAACATAGGCATTTCTCTCGCTGGCAGCATCAAGTGGCACGAAGTTCAGGGATTCGGCAGGCGAGAATACGCGGATTTGGTGCGGGATGTGCGCTGCGTGCCCGGTGCGGACGATCAGACGACTCTGCTGGCTGTGACGCGGACAGGCGCGGTAACCGATCAAGTCCCCATCCGGTGCCTTGGCCCAGAAGATCTGCTCCAGGCCTGGCGGTAGCTCAGCGCTGGGTGTCCCCGTCGCGCAGCTCGGTTTCGAGCAGGTCCATGGCCTTGAGGAAGGCCTCTTGCTCGCTGGGCGCGAGCTTGTCCAGGACGCGGGCGAGCGGCGCGGCAGCGCCGTCGAGCCATTCCCCGATCTGGGCGGCCTGGGCGGCGGGGATCTGGGCGATGGTACGCCGCCGGTCGGCCGGGTCGGGGCGCCGTTCGACGAAACCCGCGCGGTCCAGGTCGGCGAGCACACCGCTCACGGTGGGCAGGGTCAGGCCGAGGCGGGCGGCCAGTTCGCCGACCGTGAGCGGGCCGCCGCGGAGCTGCTCCAGCGCCGCGACGTGCCGTGGGCCCAGCGGCGCGGACGACACCGGGGCGGAGCGGTCCTGCCAGCGCCGCATTCCCCTCGTCACGCGCGGGAACAGCTGCATCAGGCGCAGGCACAGCGCGGAGTGCTGAGAACCCTCCGGTCGGTCGTTCATGGTCCTCCTCCGGCATGCCGCCTGCGCCTTGACATGCTCAGTGAGCAGTATATATGGTTTCGATATCAAAATACTTTTGATATCGAAACCAATATTACAGGGAGAGAGCATGGCCACTGCAGGAGGAAGCACCAGGTCGGAACTTGACGCGCAGCTGCACGATGGGCGGCTCGCCGGGGACTGGACCCTGGACCCGGCCAGGTCGGAGATCCGGCTGCGGAGCAAGAGCGTGTGGGGTCTGGTCCCGGTGAAGGGCGTCTTCGGTCAGGTCAGCGGGACCGGAACCGTCTCGCCCGGCGGCGAGGTGACCGGCACGATCGCCGTGACCGCGGGCTCCATCGACACGAAGAACAGGAAGCGCGACGAGCACCTGCGCTCGGCCGACTTCTTCGACGCCGACAACCACCCCACGATCACCTTCGCCGTGGACGGCATCAGCCTGTCCGGCGACGGCGCCAGGGTGACGGGCAGCCTGACCGTCCGCGACAGCGCCAGGCCGCTGTCCTTCGACGCCAGGGTCTCCGCCGCCGATGGCCCGGAGCTGTCGCTGGACGCCGAGGTCAAGGTCAACCGGACGGACTTCGGCCTCACCTGGAACCAGCTGGGGATGTCCTCGACGGACAACACGATCACGATCCACGCCGTCTTCACCCGGCAGTGAGAGCGCACGCTGACCAGCGCGCCGTCGTGGCCAGCAGGATGCGCACCAGGAATTGAAGAGCCGAGGTCTTCGACGCAAATGGCCGGGGTATGCGGCGAGGTATGCCCTGATTTGTCCTATATTTTTCCTTCGGGTGACAGCGGCCTCGGCTAGCGGTTTCATGATCGCGGGTCAAAAACGGCGCTATTCGCCGCAAATGACCCACGATCATGGCCATCATCCCTTTCAGATACCCCTCCGGGTATGCGGGAGGCCGCAAACCTCGGTTGTTCAACAGCTGTAATCCCCGCGGCCGCAGGCGCGTCGCGGGCGCGTCGCGGGCATCTCGGGAGTCGGCAGGGTATCCTCCCACTGGGCGGGGAACATCCCGTAGCGCCGTCCGCCCAGGGGAGCGTCCCCGGCTCGTTCCGCCTGCCGCGGGCGGTCTTACGGCACGATCATGAGCGGCACCGGTGAGTGCCTGGCGAGGCTGACGGCCACCGAGCCGACGATGCGGTGCGCCGCGAGCGACGAGCTCCCGACCACGATCGCCACGGTGTCGCCGGGGTGCGCGTCGCGGGTGTGCGTGGCCGCGGCGGTCAGCTCGCCGGCGATCGGGCCCTGGCGGCGCTCGAAGTCCCAGCGCTCTTCGCGACTGCCCAGCATCTTGTCCACCTCGGCGCGCAGTTCCTGCTCGATCTCGTCGAAGGTGACTTCCATTTCGGCCAGCGCGTCGGCCGACAGCGCGTCGGCGGCGGGCATGTGCGCGATGTAGATCACGTGGATCCGGCCGGTACAGCCGCGCATCAGGCCGACCGCGGTATTGAGCGCCCGGGTGGCCGGCGGGGAACCGTCATACCCGACGATGAGGTGGAGGTCCCCGGTGGGCGGCGTGTCAGCGTCCATCGGGAGTCAGTGTAGCCACGAGTCCCTGCCCGGCGCCCGAGTCCTCAGACGTAGTCCGATCAATCCACTTCGCCCCGAAAAGTGTTAGACCGAGGTGATCTGGTATCTCTTAGGCCAGCCGCACGAACCGGAGGTCCCGAATGCGCCTCGGCACGGTTGTCCTGATCGTCTGGCTGGTTATCGGAGCGATAGCCGCCGGGCAGCGTCACTACTTCAGCGAATCATCAGAGAGCTGCGCCGGAGCCGGCACGATCATCGTGACGATCCTGGCCGGGCCGCTCAACTACGCGGGCGCGAACCCCAAGGTCTCCTGCCACCTGCCACAGCCGAGCAAGTAACCCGCGGCATAACTTCCGTGGTCGCGCGCGTCATTACCAATGACCAACCGCGCCACGAGGGAGGCAAGACGGTGCCGCAGCCACTCGCTACTCGTCTGGACGCGCTGCACCGGCGCCTCGGCGAGGCGCTCTTCGCCCGGGTCGCCGGGCCGGAGGGACCGGCTAACCGGGAACGTTTCCGCATGCCCGGCCCGCGCTGGTTCACCGGCGACCGCCCGATCCGGCGTGTGCACGGTGACGCCGCGATGTTCGTCGGCGGGCTCCGGGCGCTGCTGCTCCAGTCGCTGCACCCGCTGGCCATGATCGCCGTCGCGCAGCACTCGGACTACCGCAACGACCCGTGGGGCCGCCTGCAGCGCACCAGCACCTTCCTGGCGGCGACCACGTACGGCACCGCCGAGGACGCCCAGCGCGCCGTGGACCGGGTTCGCCGCGTCCACGAGCACGTCACGGGCATCGCCCCCGACGGGCGCCCCTACCGGGCCGGCGACCCTCACCTGCTGCGCTGGGTGCACGTCGCGGAGGCCGACAGCTTCCTGCGCTGCCATCAGCGCTACGGCGCGCGGCCCCTCGATGACGCCGGGTGTGACGGCTACGTCGCCGACACCGCGCGCATCGCCATAGCGCTGGGCGTGCCGGACCCGCCGCGCACGCGCGCCGAGCTCAGCGCGGCGCTGCGTGCCTACCGGCCCGAGCTTCGCGGAACCGCGGAGGCCCGCGAAGCCGCCCGGTTCCTGGTACGGAACCCACCGCTGCCGCTGCTGGCCCGCGGGCCGTACGCGCTGCTGGCGGCGACCGCGGTCGGCGAGCTGCCGGCCTGGGCGCGGCACGAACTGCGGCTGCCCAGCATCCCGGGCGCCGATTCCCTGCTCGTGCCGCCGGCCGGCCACGCCATCGTGGGGGCGGTCCGGTGGCTGATGAGCGCCCGGTCCAAGGTCGCCTCATGAGTGACGAGCCGCGGCTGCGTACCGCGATCGTGCTGTTCACCCGGGACCTGCGGATCACCGACAACCCGGCCCTCGCGCTGGCGTGCCGGTCGGCGCGGCATGTCGTGCCGTTGTTCGTCCTGCACGACGGGCTGGGCTTCGCGGTTCCCAACCGGGTCCGCTTCCTGCGCGACTGCCTCGCGGACCTGCGCGAAAGCCTCCGGCAGCGGGGCGGTGACCTGATCATCAGGCACGGTGATCCGGTGGCGGAGACGATGCGGGTGGCGGACGAGACCGGCGCCGACGGGCTCGTGCTGGCCGGGGACGTGAGCGCGTACGCGCGGCGCCGCTGGCAGCGGCTTGCGGACGCGTGCCGGGAGCGCAGGATCGCGCTGCGGGCGGTGGACTCGGTGACGGTCGTCCCGCCGGGCGCGCTGACCCCCGCCGGCGGTGACCACTTCAAGGTGTTCACCCCGTACTGGCGAGCCTGGACCGGGCATGAGTGGCGCGCCGGCGTGCCCGCCCCGGCGACGGTGACCTTGCCGCCGGACATCAAGGCAGGTGCCCTGCCCGCGGCCAGCGGCGGCCGGGTGACCGCCAGCCTGCCCAAGGGCGGCGAGACCGGCGCTCGCCAGCGGATGGACCGCTGGCTGCGCACCGGGCTCGGCGATTACGCCGGCCGGCACGACGACCTGCCCGGCGACGCCACCTCGCGGCTCTCGGCGGATCTGCATTTCGGCTGCCTGTCCCCGCTCGAACTCGCTGTCAGGGCCGGCAAGGCCGGCGGCGCGGGGGGCGAGGCGTACGTGCGGCAACTGTGCTGGCGCGACTTCCATGCCCAGGTAGCCGCCGCGTTCCCCGACCTTCCCCGCCGTGACTACCGGCCCCGGCGCGGGGAGTGGCGTGACGATCCGCAGGCCCTCGAAGCGTGGCGGGCCGGGCAGACCGGCTACCCGGTCGTCGACGCGGGGATGCGGCAGCTGACGGCCGAAGGCTACATGCACAACAGAGCCCGGCTGCTGGTGGCGTCGTTCCTGACCAGGGAACTCGGCATCCACTGGACCGCCGGCGCACGGCATTTCTTCGACCTGCTGGTCGACGGCGACATCGCCAGCAACGCCGGCAACTGGCAGTGGGTCGCCGGGACGGGCAACGACACGCGGCCGAACCGGCGCTTCAACCTGCAACGACAGGCAGGGCGCTTCGACCCCGACGGTGACTACGTCCGGCGCTACGTTCCCGAACTGGCCGGCGTCCCCGGCAGCGGCGTGCATGCCCCCTGGAGGCTCCCGCGCCGCCCGCACGGCTACCCGGAACCGCTCATCGACCCGCGGTAACCGGACGCGCCGAGACCGTCAGCCACTGACGCCCGTCCGCGGGTGCTCTTGTTCCAGGCCATGCGCGATCCGGCGCAGGAACGACCGCAGCATGGCACGCGCGCCGCGGCGCAGCGGCATGTCACCTGGCACGTGGCCGTCGGCGCCTGGCGCCGGACGGAAACCGCCCGATAGGCGCAGTTCCGACCGTTCGGGATCGAGCGCGGTGAGCCGTAGCTCGCCTGCGAAGCGGGTGAAGACGCCGGCGGGTCCGGCGGCCTCCCAGACGAGAGGCAGCACCAGTGGCCCGTCGGCCTCCGCTGCCGCGCCGAGGTGGATGGCCACCGTCTTCGCGCGGGCGCCTGTCGCCGTTCTCGGCTGAGATTCCTCCCGGTCACACGCCTGGGCATGAGCGGTGAGCCACGCGGTCGCGGTGTTCAGCCGGGCCGCGACCGCCGGTGCCCCCAGCTCGATCTGCACGGAGTCGGCCACGGTGATTTCAGTGACGTGGCGGTGCGAGTCCCCGGGGACGGGATATGTCCCGCCCGCTATCGCCGCGTCCCGCTCCGCGATCATGGCGAGGGTGACCGAGGCCAGTACCTCGCGCAGGGAGGCCGTGGCCGTGGTCATCGTCTCGTGCAGCGGGCAGACCTCCTGCCATCGGCACGGGCCGTCCCGGAGCGCGCAGCGCTCAGAGGCCAAGGGACCTTCCGCCGCCTCGATGACCTCGGCCATGCTGACCTCGCCCGGCGGCCGGGCAAGGCGATGCCCGCCGTCTCGCCCGAAGGAAGACACCGCGATTCCCGCGTGTACCAGGTCTCCGAGGATCTGCGAGGCGAACGTGCGGGGGATGGCCATCTCCGCGGAGACCTCGCGGAGTTTCTTCGGCCGCCCGGTCTCATACGCGCGGGCCAGGCAGATGGCCGCGGCCGCCGCGTAGCTCCCGCGCTTGGAGAGGGTCACGTTCACGGCGGAAGTATAGTCATCCGCTTAACAATGTATTAAGCGCTAGCACTATACGTTTAGTTATCGGCTATACATTTCGCCATGCACTCAATATCGAGGAGGCGATGCGGCCGCGTTGCCCGCCGCCCCGCCGCCCCGCCGCCCGGAGGACCGGAGGACCGGAGGAATGGAGGAATGGCTGATGGCTGAAGAGGCGCGACGGCACCGGCACCCAACGCGGCGCGGCGTCCTGCTGGGCGCGGGCCTGGCGGGTGTCGGCGGAACGGTGGCCGGCTGCAGCACCGCACCGGTTCCCTACGACTCCAACATGTTCGGCGGTATCCCGCATGACGAGGAAGTGCCCACTCCGACGCCAGGTCCCGGCGGTACGACGACCGGCATCCCCGTCGCCGGCATCGACGAGATACCGGTGGGCGGCGGCAAGGTCTTCACCGCGGATAATCTCGTCGTCACACAGCCGGCCGCGGGCGAGTTCAAGGCTTTCAGCGCGGTCTGCACACACCTCGGCTGCCTGCTCGACAAGGTGGCGAACGGGACGATCGACTGCCCGTGCCACGGCAGCACCTTCAAGATCAGCGATGGCAGCGTGGTGACCGGCCCCGCCACCCAGCCGCTTGCCTCCGTATCCATCACGGTCGCCAACGGCACGATCACCCTCATGTGACGGCGGCCGCGCGGCACCGCGAGCGAGCGGCTCAGCCGGTGGTGCGGCGGCGCGGGGAGCGGCGCGGGTAGGCACGTGCCGTCTCGGCCAGCCGCGCCGAATGCTCGGCCTGCTTGCGCCAGTGCCCGTAGGAGCTTCCCCGCTGGGCCAGCTGGTCCAGTTCCCGCATGGTCGCCAGCGGGATGAACGCGGGGCTGGCGTCCCGCCACGGCGTGCCGGGCAGCGGCATGAAGGTGTGTGCGTGGATACGTGCGCCCAGGCCGGTCAGCTCATCGGCGAGGGCGAGCGACGCCCGCTGGTCGTCGGTGCTCTCGGCGGGCATGCCGAAAATGAAGTCCACGTTCGGCCGGAAGCCGTGCTCGACGGCGATCCGTACCGCGTCCCGCACCGGGGCGGTGCCATGTCCGCGGCCGGCGGCGGCGAGCACCCGGTCCGAGCCGGATTGCGCGCCGATGATGATGTTGTCGTTGGCCACGTACCGGCGCAGCAGCCGCATCGCTTCCGGCGTAACGTGCTCCGGCCGGACCTCGGACGGGAAGCTGCCGAAGAAGATCCGGCCGCGCGGCGGCAGTTCCCGGCGCACCCCCGCCAGCAGTTCCTCCACCGCGTCCAGATCCGGGTCCGGACCGGGAGAACCGTACGAGAGCGACGTGGGGGTGATGAAGCGCACGTCGCGGAGCCCGTAGGAGACGATCCGGCGGACGTGCTCGCGCACGCTGTCCACCGACCGGTGCCTGAAGCGGCCGCCGAACATGAACGGCGTCTGGCAGAACCGGCACGTGTAGTGGCAGCCGCGGGTGAGCTCCACCGGCCCGACGTGGCGGCGCCCGGACGGGAAGGACGGGAAGGCGTCCAGCGGCAGCTGCGGCGCGGCCGGCGTGCGCAGCGCCACGCCGTCGTGGTCGCGCACGGCCAGGCCGGGCACCCCGGTCAGCCCCGCGCCGTCGCGCAAGGCCTTGACCAGCGCGAGGATCGTGGACTCGCCCTCGCCGATCGCGCACAGGTCCCAGCCCGAGTCCAGCACGTGCTGCGGTTCCGCGGTGGCGTGCACGCCGCCCGCGATGTGCAGGACCCGCCGCGCGGCGAGCGCGGGCGTGGCGGCGCGCACCGCCGCGAGCTCGGCCGCCATGGCGTCCGCGTCGGGGGAGTAGAAGGACCACAGGACGAGGACCGCGTCGGCGGCAGCGGCCGCGATCTGCTCCGCGCACTCCCGCGGCGTGGCGCCGAGCCGGACGTCGCAGTCCGCGCCCGCCGCTTCCAGCGCCGCCATCAGCGCGCGGACTCCGTACGTCACCGCCTTCCGGTAACGGACGACCACGCACACGCCAGCCACCGGCTCAGGCTATCGCCATCCTGTCCCGGCCCCGTCCGTACGTGGACACAGTAGGTCTGCCGCATCGCAGTCACTCCTCACCTCGCCCCGCGCGCAGCTCCTCAACCAGGGCCCCGAGCTCGTCAACTGCTAACCCCATTATCCCGAACGGACCGGTGGCGGCTCGCCCGGCCACAACGGCCATCCATGATGGTCATTGGCGACGGCATTTCCTCGTGACGATCTTGAGCGCGCAAGAGCAGTGACATGCGCGGCCGCTGTGGCGAGGAGCAGCGTCTCTGCTGGCATACCGTGGTCCGGCTCACAGGCCGATTGCGCAATCGACCCGCTCTATCCTGGTCGATTGCGCAATCGACACAGATGCGCGGATGCAGTCGGCACCTTCCGGGCCGGTTCATCGCGGCTGGTGGGGCAGGCGGGAACAACCCGCCGCCAAGCGTGGTTGCACGTCACGTAATCTTGCTGGGAGTGCAAGTTTGGATGGGGTGCAATTAAGTGAGCGCACGATGACAGCCGTTAGCATGGCGCCGCTGACGGCGCCGCCTACCTCGCTGCGCCAGCGCAAGAAGCTGGCCACGCGCAGGCTGCTGCGCCGGGCGGCGATCGATCTGATCGCCGAGCGCGGTGCCGCGAACGTCACGGTGGAGGACATCGCCGAGGCGGCGGACGTGTCGCCGCGCACCTTCTTCAACTACTTTCCCTCCAAGGAGGCCGCGCTCTTCGGCATGGACGAGGCCCGGGCAGCGGAGCTGTGCGAGCGCATCGCGCATGAGTCGCCTGGCGAGCCCGCCCTGGACGTGCTGCGCGCGATCATGATGTCTGGTGCCGCGGTAGTGGTCGAAGACCTCAGGGAACTCGGCGGCGACCCAGCGGAGTGGCTGCACCGGATGAGGGTGATCAGGGCCGACCCGCACCTGCGGGCGGCGCACGCGGCCCAGATGGCGAACCTCGAGCGGAACATCACAGAAGCGCTAGTGCGGCGCCTCGGCACCGACCCGGATCGGGACCCCTATCCAGGGCTGCTTTGCGCGGTGGCGACCGGGGTGTTCCGCAACAGCATGGCGTCCTGGGCCGGCTCCGGCGGTACGGAGCCGCTCGAGCGGTTCATCGAGCTCTCGTTCCGGGCGCTCGCGGCCGGGCTGCCAGAAGACTGCGAATTGCGTCACATCACGGGGAACACGACAGACAGGGAAGGCACTCACTGATGGCCTCAGCTACCCCCGCGCCCGCCGAGGGCCCGCGGCCGGCCGCCGTGAACGGCACCGACGACGGGGCCCTGCCAGGGCTCGGACGCCGCCGTATCCTGCTCATCATCGGCGCGCTCATGCTCGGCATGCTGCTCGCCGCGCTCGACCAGACGATCGTGTCCACGGCGCTGCCGACGATCGTCGGCGACCTCAAGGGCGGCTCCCACATCGCCTGGGTGATCACCGCCTACCTGCTGGCCACCACGGTGTCCACGCCGCTGTGGGGCAAGCTCGGCGACCAGTACGGCCGCAAGATCTTCTTTCAGGCCGCGATCGTCATCTTCCTGATCGGCTCGATCCTGTCCGGCCTCAGCAATTCGATGATCATGCTCATCGCCTTCCGCGCGGTGCAGGGCCTGGGCAGTGGCGGCCTCATGGTCGGCGCGCAGGCCATCGTCGGCGACGTGGTGTCGCCGCGCGAACGCGGCCGGTACGTGGGACTGTTCGGCGCGGTCTTCGGAGTCGCCAGCGTGATCGGGCCGCTGCTCGGCGGCGTCTTCGTGGACAACCTGTCGTGGCGCTGGATCTTCTACATCAACGTGCCGATTGGCCTGATCGCGCTGGCCGTGGTGGCCAGCCAGGTGCCCGGCAAGCTGCGCCGGGTCCACCACGTGATCGACTACCTCGGCGCCGTGGTGCTCGCGCTGGCGGCCACCTCGCTGATCCTGCTGACCAGCCTCGGCGGCACGACCTACCCGTGGGCGTCGGCCCCCATCTACATCCTGGGCGTGGCCGGCGCGGCGCTGATCGGCGTGTTCGTGCTCGTCGAGCGCCGCGCCGCCGAGCCGATCCTGCCGCTGCACCTGTTCAAGCTGCGGACGTTCTCCGTGACCAGCCTGGTCGGCTTCATCGTCGGCTTCGCGATGTTCGGCGCGATCACCTACCTGCCGGCGTTCTTCCAGGTGGTCCGCGGCATCTCGCCGACGATCTCCGGAGTGTACCTGCTGCCCCTGATGATCGGCCTGCTCACGGTCTCGATCTCGTCCGGCCAGATCATCTCAAGGACCGGCAAGTACCGGTTCTTCCCGATCGCCGGGTCCGGGGTGATGACCCTCGGCATGTACCTGCTGCACTTGATGGGCGTGCACTCGACCACCTGGCAGGATTCCCTGTACATGCTCGTGCTGGGCATGGGCATCGGCGGCGTCATGCAGGTCCTCGTCATCATCGTGCAAAACGGCGTGCCGCACAGCGAGCTGGGCGTCGCGACGTCGGGTGCTACGTTCTTCCGGTCGATCGGCGGGTCGTTCGGCACCGCGATCTTCGGCGCGATCTTCTCCAACGTGCTGATCGGCAACCTGGCCAGCCATCTGCACGGGGTTACCCTGCCGAAGGGCTTCAGCGCCGCGGACGCCACTCCGGCACTGCTCGGCCACCTGCCCGCCATCGTCCACGAGGGCTTCGTGGCCGGGTACGCGGAATCGATCCAGACCGTGTTCCTCGTCGCGGTGCCGATCGCCGCGCTCGCGTTCCTGGCTTCCTGGTTCATCCCGCAGGTGGAGCTCAAGCAGTGGACCCAGCCCGGGGCCGTCGCACCCGGGGCGGCCGCGGCCGCCGGGGCCGAGGCGCCGGACGCCGCCTCGGCCCTGACGGAGCCGTCGGAGCCGTCACCGGACCCGGAGGCGCTCGACCCCGAGGACGCGAACAGGTTTGATCGCTAGGCGGCCACCTGCGGGAACGCGACGGGGCTGCGATGCCCCGCCTGGTCCACGGCGCGGACGCCGAACTGCACGTGCTGGCCTGTACCGAGGGTGAACAGCACACGCTGCCACTGGCCGCGCTGGCCGCCGAGCTCGCCACCCGCCGCGCCCCCGCCCGCATGCTGGGCGCCGCCACGCCCGCGCCCAGCCTGGTCCGGGCCGTGCGCGAGATCCGGCCCGAGACCATCGTGCTGTGGGCGCAGCGCCCCGAGACCGCCGACCCGGACGCGCTGCGCGCCCTCAGCGCCTGCCCGGTCCGCGTGGTCATCGCCGGCCCGGGCTGGCCGCCGCGCCCCGCGCCGGGCGTGTCGCGGGTCGCCACACTGCGCGAGGCGATCACGCTGCTGGCGGGCTGAACAAAGGCATATACCGAACGGAAGGCGGCGCCTCTCCAGCCCGCACCCAACTCCAGCCCGTTCCGGGCCCGGCCGTACGGTGGATTCGGGCCGGAACTGCCGGGACGTGACGGGCAAGAGGAGGCGGCATGATACTGGTGACCGGGGCGACCGGGCGGGTGGGATACCGGCTCATGGAAGCGCTCGGCGACGTGGGCGCTGACGTGACCGCGATGGTACGGGTGGCGGCGAGAGCCGCCGACCTGCCCGGGACGCCGCGTTCTGTGGTCGCGACCTTCGACGACCCGCCGCCCGCCGCGGCCCTGCGGGAGTTCGACCGGATCTTCCTGCTCAGCCCCGAACAGGAAGAGCAGGCGACGCTCGAGACGGTGTTCATCGACGCGATCGCGGCGGCCGGTCACCAGCCGCATATCGTCAAGGTCTGCTGCGACGGCTTCCAGGATCCCGGCTGTGACGTTCGCTTCGTGCTGAGTCACCGGCAGGTGGCCGCGCACCTGGACGCCCTGGACCTGCCGGTCACCTATCTCGCGCCGGCCATCTACATGGAGAACCTGCTCGCCTCGGCTGAGGTGATCCGGCGCACCGGCACGATCCCGGCCCCCGCGGGTGAGGGACGAGTCGGCTGGATCGCGGTTACCGACGTTGCCCGGGCCGCGGCCCGGGTGCTGACCAGTCCTGGGCACGAGAACGCGACATATGTGCTCACCGGACCCGAGGCGTTGGGCTACGGGGATGTCGCCGCGCGGTATTCCGCCGTTTTCGGGGTGCGGGCGGATTACGAGAATCAGCCGCCAGGGCAGGCGCGGGACGGCATGCTCGCCGACGGGCTCGCCCGCTGGGAGGCAGACGGCAACCTGGAGCGCTTCGAATGGATCCGGGAGGGCGGCGCGGAGACCGTGACTGCGACGGTGCGCGAACTGACCGGCGCCGATCCGCGCCCCCTCCAGGACTGGCTGAGCGACTCCCGCGCGAGCTTCCTTAGCCCGGTATAACGCTGCCTTCCCAGCATGTCGATTGCGCAGTCGGCCCGCTCTAGCCTGGTCGATCGCGCAATCGGCCTCCAAGGCCCGCGGCGCTGAGCTGGTGGAGTGTCCAGCCTGCGCCCGCCGGGTCGAGCGGCCGGGTCAGCGCGGTGAAGATCTCCGCGGCGCGCCGGTAGGACAGCCGGGCCTGGCCGGTTATCCGGCAGACGTCGGCTGGCGCGGTCCGCGCCGGCGCCCGGCGGTCGGTCACGAACACCGGGCCCCAGGTCCGGCCGGCCAGCAGCCAGCGCAGGATCTGGCTGGTCGCCTCCTGCCACTCGATGGCGGCGCCTGTCCCGGCGGCAGGCCCGGCGGAGGGACGGGCCCTGACCCGGTGCCGTGACAGGTCCACCTCGCCGGCGTCGAGAGCCAGCACTTCGCCGGCGCTCGCGCCCGAGTCGTACAGCACCCGCCAGAACGCCTGCTCCCGCAGGCTAGCCGTCAGCCGGAACAGCTCACCGACTTGGCCGGCGTCCAGCGCCGCCGCCCCGGTCGCCGGCTGGCGATGCCGCAGTCCCGCGCTCGGGTCGGCATGAATCCATCCCTGGTCCTGCCACCAGCCGATGGCGCTGCGCAGCGCGGAGAGCTCACGGTTGACCGTGCGCGCCTCGCTGCTTGCTTCGCGTTCCGCGAGCGCGGCGGCTAGCCGGCCTCCGGTGCCGGGATCATCAAGGAGCGCCAGCGGAACGACCGGCGGCACCGCGCCACGGCGCTCCGTACCCGGCGGGGTGGGCCTGCCGACCAGCGGCCAGGCCCACCCGGCCAGCGATATCCGGTAGACCCGGCGCGACGCCGCGCCGAGCGCGGCCTGGCCGAGGTACCGGTCCACCGCGACGGCGTACTCGACGGGCACGAGCGACTGCGAGCCCACCACGACCTCCGCCCAGCCATTCAGGAGCAGCCATTGATGACCACATCATAGCTCCTCCAGGGAATCACATTTACTGCGGTAACAATTACCTGGGAAAACTCAATGGCGCTCGGATTTTGCATTTCCGATAAGACATTGCGCGGTTTCCGCGATTTCTTTCAAGGTTTCTGTTATCCGTCGCCCCGGGACGGGGTCTCCGAAGAAGGGAGCCCATGACAGGAGGTTTGATGCGCCCGTTGCGACTGCTTTCGGTCCTGATCGCCGTGGTGCTGCTAGGCGGCTGCGGTGCCCCCGCCGTGTTCACGGCGGTGGACAGCGCGCAAACGACGCGAGCCCAGGCCGTGCCCCCGGCACCGGCGGGCTGGCGGACCGTGTTCGAAGACGACTTCGCGGGTAAGGCCGGATCCCGGCCCTCGACTGCCAACTGGTTCTATGACATCGGCGCCGGTTACGGAACCGGCGAGATCGAGCAGACCACGAGTTCCACCAGGAACGTCCACCTGGACGGTCACGGGGACCTGGTCCTGACGGCGACGCGCAGCGGGGGACAGTGGCGGTCAGCGCGCATCGAGAGCACCCGCGATGACTTCGAGGCCCCGCCGGGCGGCGAGCTCGAGATGACCGCCGCCATCCAGCAGCCGAGACCGGATAACGGCCTCGGATACTGGCCCGCCTTCTGGGCGCTCGGGTCGCCGATGCGGACCGGCGGCGGCTGGCCCGCCTCCGGCGAGCTCGACATGATGGAGGACGTCAACGGCCTGAACCGGGCCTCCCAGACCCTGCACGACGCGGCGGGCAGCAGCGGGCATCCGCTGATCGCCTGCGAGAGCCGGGGATGCGAGAACGGGTATCACGCCTACTCGGTGCTCATCAACCGGACCAACACCAGGGCCGAGTCCCTCAGTTTCCTGATGGACGGCCAGGTCAAGGACACGGTCACCGAGGCCGAGGTCGGAGCGGCGGCCTGGCACGAGGCAATCGACCACGGATTCTTCCTCATCCTCGACCTCGCGATGGGTGGCAACTATCCCGACGGCGAGTGCGGCTGCACGGCCCCGGCTGCCGCCACGACCCCGGGCGCGTCGATGAGCGTGCGGTACGTGGCCGTGTACGAGAAGGGCGGCGACTCCACGCCCACCGCCAGGCCCCTCGCGACCGGCGAGATCACTGGACCGCACGGATTGTGCCTGACCAACCAGAACGCGCTTAACACCGAGGGCAACCCGATGTACGTGACCACCTGCGGGCACAGCGCCGGGCAGCTCTGGTCGGCCTACTCCGACCACACCCTGCGCACCGAGGGCGGCTGCCTGGACGTCACGGGCGGCGGGACGGCCAGCGGCACCGACGTCGACTGGTACCCGTGCAACGGCACCGCCGCACAGACCTGGACGCACAGCTCCGACGGCGAGCTTGTCAACCCGAGATCCGGGCGCTGCCTCACCGACGCCCGCGGCGACACGGCCGCGCGGCTGGACATCGAGACCTGCGCCGCCGCCGCCCGGCAGCGCTGGAGCGGCCCGGCCAAGATAACAGCGGCAGCTACCGGCCCGACGGCCGCCACCCGGACGACAGCCGGCGGCCCGGGCGCGCCCCCGGCCTCGTTCTGGGGCAGCACAGCCGTGATCCCCGCGGCGAAGAAGGCCCTCGAAGTCGAGGTCATCAACCGGACCAACGGGCGTTTCCGTGACAGCGGCGTCTACTGGAGCTTCGACGGCACGGAGAAGTCGGTCGCCCAGCAGCCGTACATCGACATGCCCGCGAACTCGTCCGGCCGCATGTACTTCTACCTCGGCTCGAAGACCAGCAAGTACTACGACTTCATCGAGTTCACCGTGGGCTCGGGCTTCATCAACGTCGACACCACGCGCGTCGACCGGTTCGGCCTCAAGCTCGCCTTGCTGGTGCACAGCCACGACGGGTCCACCCAGGAGGCCGGCGAGGACTACGCCACGTTCAAGGAGAGCCGCGCGGCCACCTTCCGGCGGTTCAAGGCCTTCGTCCCGGCCCCGTTCAAGGAGCTGGCCACGATCGACGCCCCGTACGGCATCCCCTCGCCGGGCAACGACCCGTCCTTCCAGCCGGGAGGCAAGTACGCGGCCTACTTCACCGCGTACGCCGGGGCACACGGCGCCAGCGGCGTCAGCACCGCGCAGGTCTTCGGCTGTGGCGGCACGCTGTCCGGCAACCCGCCGCTGTGTGCCGCGCTGAACCGCCACGTCGCGCAGCTCCCGGTGTCCGCGCAGTCGAACCCCCGGAACTTCTACAAGGCGGCCCCCGCCAACTACTACGCGGCCTTCTGGCACGCCAATGCCATCAACGGTAAGCAGTACGGCTTCCCGTACGACGATGACGCGAACCAGTCCTCGGACCTCTCGGTCAGCCACCCCGAGTACATGATCGTCGCCATCGGCTGGTAGCCCGCGGGGCGCGCGGCTCAGCGCCGCGCGCCCGCCCGTGGCCGGTTAGGACGTTGCCGGGCGCGGGTCGAACCCGGTGCATTCCGTGACGGGCAGTCGAGGATAGCGGGGGAGCGCCGCGTCCCACGCGGCACGCGTACACCGTAGGTAGGCGGTGCCCCGCCGGGTCTCGTTGAGCCTCGGATACCGGCAGTCCCGGCAGAGCCCGGGCTCCGCCCCGAGGCTCAGCCACGCGGCGTCAGCCGGCCGGTCGGACATGAGACGCACGATATACGCCCCTGTGCCGGCGGTAGCCCAGCCGTCCCGCTTCCCGCCGTGCCCTGGCCGCAACAGCCCACGTATCTCTTGTCACGCAGGCCGCACTGGCGAGCACCCGACACGCATTAGCACCCTGCCCAAGACCATGATCGCGAAAACATTTTTTATATCGTAAAGAATTGCGCGCTATGGCACGCAAAGGTCTTCGCGATCATGCAGGTGTTCCCTGCGGGAGTCCCATCAGCATCCTGCGTAACACGTCCCGGGGCCCGGTGGTCACCTATATGTGATCATGTCTCATTGACGTTGAAGGGAGCGCCTCATGCCGACGCTGGAGCGTCGCGATGACGTGTTCGTCCTCGATCTCGGGGACACAGAGAACCGGTTTCATCCGGACTGGATCGCCTCGTTCAGCGCGCGGCTCGATGAGGTCGAGAAGGCGGATGGTCCCCGGGCCCTGGTGATCGCCGCGACCGGGAAGTTCTTCTCCAACGGCCTGGACCTGGAATGGCTGGCCGCTCATCTCGACCGGCAGGCAGCATACGTCGCCAGCGTGGAGGAACTGTTCGCCCGGATGCTGGCACTGCCGCTGGTGTCGGTGGCCGCCTTGCAAGGGCATACCATCGCCGCGGGCGCCATGCTGTCCCTCGCCTGCGACTTCCGTGTCATGCGCGCCGACCGCGGCTTCTGGAGCCTGCCGGAAGCCGACATCGGCATCCCGTTCACTCCAGGCATGACCGCGCTGATCCAGGCGCGGCTCGCCCCCCAGATCGCGCACGAGGCGATGATCACCGCACGCCGCTACGGCGGCCTGGACGCAGCGGCCGCCGGGATCGTCGACCGCACGGCCGGCGAGGACGCGGTCCGGCGCACCGCGACGGAGCTCGCGGCGGCACAGGCGGCCAAGGCTGGCCCGGTGCTCGCCACGATCAAGAGCCGCATGTACGCCACGGTCATCGAATCGCTGCGCCCGAGCCCTCCGGCAGGATAGCGGTGCTTCCGCCGCCGAGTCCGCCGCGAGTATGGCCATCATGTTCGGCGACAACGCCCTGGACGGGCTGCTCGCCCGATTCGCCTCCTAGCGCCAGGCCGGCAGCTAACCCGCCCGGCCGCGGAAACGGGAGAGATAGCCCGAAACTTCCCGAAACTTTTACTGCTCCTCATGCCTGCCGTGCGTACCGCGTGAAACTTTCCTGACACCGGGCGGACAGTCGCGAGCCTCGTCGCCCGGCACGTCCGCACGGCACCATGCGTCTGCCCTGGTAGGAGGTTTCGCCTTGCCTGGGCGGTAGTGCCGCATCCTCGGCCGGCCGAATCCGTTCCTGTGCACCGCAATGTGGGGTCTGGTCGGCGGCGCGATTATGTAGTCCAATCTTAGAAAAATCTTCCGAAATATTTCGGAAAGAATAGGGTATGGGAGGAGAAAGAATAGGGTATGGGAGGAGAGAGCATGAGAAGATGGCTGGCGGCGCTGGTGGCCATCGGCGTGACCGTCCTGACCGCGGCCGGGTTCATCCAGGTGGCGCCGCAGGCGAAGGCCGCTTCGCTCATCCAGGTGACGAACTTCGGCAACAACCCGTCCAACCTGCAGATGTACATCTACGTGCCGGACAGCGTTAAGGCCAGCCCGCCCATCCTGCTCGCGCTGCACCAGTGCACCGGCTCCGGACCCGGATTCTACTCGAGCACGGCCTTCGCCTCTCTGGCTGACCAGTACGGGTTCATCGTCATCTACCCGTCGGTGACCAGGAGCGGCAGCTGCTGGGACGTCTCCTCCAGCCAGGCGCTGACCAGGAACGGCGGCAGCGACCCGGTTGGCCTCATGTCGATGATCACGTACACCGAACAGCACTACGGCGGGAACCCGAACGCGGTTTACGTCACGGGCGCGTCGTCGGGCGCCATGATGACCAACGTCATGCTCGGCGACTACCCGGACGTGTTCAAGGCGGGCGCGGCGTTCATGGGCGTGCCGTTCGGCTGCTTCTACACGGGCACCGTCGACGGGTGGAACTCCGCCTGCGCCGACGGCCAGGTCACGAACACCGCACAGGCCTGGGGCAACATGGTCCGCAACGCCGACCCCGGCTACAGCGGCCCGCGGCCGCGGGTGCAGCTCTGGCACGGCACCGCCGACACGACCCTCAATTACGAGAACCTCAGCCAAGAGATCCTGCAGTGGACGAACGTGCTCGGAGTGAGCTCGACCCCGACCAGCACCACAACGCCGGTGTCGGGATGGACGGAGACCCAGTACGACAACAGCTCAGGCACCCCGGAGGTCGAGGCGTACAGCATCGCGGGCGCCGGTCACGTGCTCCCGATCGAGGGAGAGGGGATGGAAGCCGACGCGATCGACTTCATGGGCCTGAACAGCACCACGTCGCAGGGCAACACGGTCACTGTGACGAACCCCGGGTCACAGACCGGTACCGTCGGCACCGCGGCCAGTCTCCAGGTACACGCGTCCGACTCCGCGTCCGGGCAGACCCTGGCCTACTCGGCCACCGGGCTGCCGGCCTGTCGATCAGCTCCTCGACCGGCCTGATCAGCGGCACGCCCACCACCGCGGGCAGCTACTCCGCGACGGTGACCGCCACCGACAGCACCGGGGCGTCGGGGTCCGCGGCGTTCACCTGGACCGTCGGCTCCCCAGGAGGAGGAGGAGGCAGCGGCACCTGCCAGGTTACGTACACGACCACCGACCAGTGGACCGGCGGGTTCACCGCCAGCGTCACGATCACCAACACCGGTACGGCGGCGCTGTCCAGCTGGACGCTGCAGTTCACTTTCCCCGGCGACCAGCACATCACCAGCGCGTGGAACGGTGTGGAGAGCCAGGCCGGCGAGAACGTCACGATCGGCAACGAGAGCTACAACGGCACCATCGCGGCCGGCGGGTCCGCGTCCGTCGGCTTCCAGGGCACCTGGACCAACAGCGACGCCGCGCCCACGAGTTTCACCCTCAACGGCGCCACCTGCACCTGAGGCGCCCGCGGCCGGGCCGGACGGCAGCCCGTCTGCCCGCCCGGCCCGGCCGGCTGTCCAGGTGCGGTAACGCTGCGGACTGTCATCGCCGATCAATGCCCGTTAATCCTTCACTCATTCTTCAGGGCCAGGCCCACCGGGCAAGGGCCGCAGCAGGCCGCGCTCGCGCACGACCGGAACGAACAGCTCGCGATAGCCGTGCTCGTCGAACAGCACCGTGACCTGGTCCCCGTCGTACCGCTGCACCGTGCCCGCGCCCCAGCGCTCGCTCACCACCCGCGTGCCGACCGCGAACGGCACCCCCGCGGGCACCCCCGCGGACGGCGGAGCCTCGGCAGCCGCGAGATCGTTGTCGCAGTTCCCGCAGGGGCCTGGGTAGTCCTGCCCGAAGTACGTGAGCAGGAAGGAGCGCCGGCAGCCGGTGTGCTCGGCGTACCGGCGCATCATCGTCAGCCGCGAGCGCTCCACTTCGTCCTCGCGGTCGTTCGCCGCCTCTGACGCCTTGAAGACCGCCGCGACGCCCATCGCCCCGGTCCAGCGGACCTCGCCGTCCGCCTGCCACGCCGCCGCGCCGAGATCGGCCAGCCGGACGAGCGCGGCCGTCTGCTCCCGCCCGCCGGAAAGCCCGCCGGAAAGCCCGCCGGGCCGCGCGCCGCCCCGCGCGGCGGCCTGCCCGCCCGGCCGCGCGCCGCCCTCCCCGGCCGCGAGCGCGGCCGCGGCCTGCTCCACCGCCGCACTGGAAACGCCGCGCGCGGTCAGGTGACGCGCCGTCTCGAAGTCCTCATACCGGTAGAGCAGCAGCGCCCGCGCCGGCTCGCCGTCCCGCCCGGCGCGGCCGAGCTCCTGGTAGTACGCGTCGGGCGAGGGCGGCGGGTCATAGTGCAGCACCCAGCGCACGTCCGGCTTGTCGATCCCCATGCCGAACGCGACCGTGGCCGCGATGACGCGGGCCGAGCCGTCCAGGAAGGCCGTCATCGCCTCGTGCCGGGCACGCGCGGACAGCCCGGCGTGGTAGAGCGCTACCCGCTCGCCCGCCGAGACGAGCGTGTCATGGGCCGCTTGCGCGCTGGCGTGCGTCGCCGCGTACACGATCCCCGGGCCCGCGAATCCGGCCGCCGCCCGCGCCAGCTCGCGCTCCTTGTCGGGAACGGTGCGCACGTGGCGGGCCGACAGCTGGATGTTCGGCCGGTCGAAATCGCCGATCACCACCACCGGGTCGCGCAGGCCGAGCCGCCGGACGATCTCCTCCCGAACCGGCGGCGCGGCCGTCGCGGTCAAGGCCAGGCGGACCGGCGCGCCGACCGCCGCCGCCTGCGCTCCCAGCAGCATGTAGTCAGGGCGGAAGTCGCGGCCCCACTGGCTGATCAGGTGCGCCTCGTCCACCGCGAACAGCCCTGGCCCGGCCCGTCGCATCGTCTCGCGGGTCTCCTCGTTCGCCAGCTGCTCCGGCGAGAGGAAGACGAACGTGTCGGAATCGCACGAGGCCAGCAGCGCAGCCGCGCGTGCGCCGGCCGACTGCTGCGAGTTGAGGACGATCGCCCGCAGGCCCGCCGAACGCAGGTGGGCCATCTGATCATCCTGCAATGCGATCAGCGGCGAGATGACCACCGTCGGCCCCGCCCGCAACAGCCCCGCCAGCTCGTAGATCGCCGACTTCCCGCCGCCCGTCGGCAGCACGGCCAGCGCGTCGCGCCCGGCGGCCAGCGCCTCGGCCGCGGGCAGCTGCCCGGGCCGGAGCCGCGCGAACCCAAGGCGCTCCCGCGCGAGCTCCTCGATCACGGGCCCGCTAGCACCGCGTCAGCACCGCTTCAGGACGGCCCATCAGCCGGCGTCGCGCAGCATCCGGCGCAGGTCCACCACCATCTGCTCGTCGATGTCCTTGGCGACGGGCGGATCGAGGAATTCCTGTGCGGGTCCGAGCGTGACGGCGACCTTGCCGTCGTGGCGCACGGAAACCGTGCCGACGGCTTCCAGCAGCGACAGCACCGCCCGCCATTCGATGTTGTGGCTGGTCGGATGCTGGAAGATCTGGCGCAGCGTATCCCGGTGACGGCCGTCAAGGTGCTCTGGCGCGGGCGAGGTCATGCCCAGACCCTATCTCGGCTGCCCGGAAAGCGTCCCAAGCGCCCGCGACGCGACAGTCCAGGGAGACATGGCTGGTTACAGTTGGCAATAACATGGGTACTATGCGTAGTGGATGCATGTTGCGCTGAAAACTGACCTGAAAACCTGAAAAGAGGAAGCCCGATGACCCCGACAGCGAGCCCCACGGTGCGGCGCCGCATGCTCGCGGCCGAACTGCGCGGGATCAGGGAGGACAAGGGGCAGAGCGGCGACAAGGTGGCCGCGGCGCTGAAGTGGTCCCCCTCCAAGATCAGCAGGTATGAGCGGGCGCGGACGGGCCTGCGCCCGCGGGAAGTCGAGCGGCTGCTCGACTATTACCAGATCACCGGGACTCGCCGGGAACTCCTTCTCGGGCTGGCCGAGGACGCGACCCAGAAGGGCTGGTGGGAGGATTTCGCGGACAGCCTTTCCGATGACTACAAGCAGTTCATCGGGCTGGAGCACGAAGCGACGTCCATGGCCGTCTGGCATGTCGACGTCGTCACCGGCCTGCTGCAGACGGAAAGCTACGCCAGGCACGTCATCAGCAGCTACAGCCGGGTCGAACCGGTCACACCCGGCCTGGTCGGGCGGCTGGTCAAGGTCCGCATGCGGCGCCAGAAGATCCTGGACCGCGACGGGCTCCAGCTGTCGGTCGTGCTCGACGAATCCGTCCTGCGCCGCCGCGTCGGCGATGAGTCCGTGATGTACGAGCAGCTCCAGCGCCTGGCACGGGAGGCGGAACGCCCGAACCTGACCCTGCAGGTGCTCCCTCTCGACGCCCAGCACACGGTCTTCGGCGAGTCGTTCGTGATCTTCGGGTTCGCGGCCGACACCGACGGGACGACGCCGCAGGACGTGCTGACCAATGAGCACATGCGCAGCAGCTGCACCGTGGAAGGGGAGTGGGACACGTACCTGCACAGGATCGCTTTCCAGATGCTCACCCGCGCCGCGCTCGACCCGGCGGCCTCCCGGGCCCTCATCCTCCAGACGGCCGAATCCTGCTGGTCAGGAGCCTAACGGGAAGATCACGAGGGCTGCGCGATCGACCTGCTCCGGCTTCTCCCTGGCCTGGTGAGCTGAGCGGCGTTAGCCTGGTAGGTGATGTCCGATGGGAACCACGCAGTCTGGGCCGATGCCGCGCTGCGACGGCCCGCCGTTGATCCTGCGATCCCCGCCGCCGCCCGGCGGCTGCTGACGGCCCCGGGCGCGATACTCGCGCCGTCCAGCCAGGACCGGCCGCGGCTGCGCCGCGACTACCTGCCCGCGCACCCGGGCAGGCGGGAGACGACGGTCTACGGAGCGGTCACCGGAATCGCGGCCGCGGCGTTCATCGCGATCACCGGCGCGACCCCGTGGGCGGTCGGGGTCCTGATCTTCCAGGGGCCGGCTGACTGGCAGTCTGCCTCCGGCCAGGTCGCGCTGGTTCTCGCGGAGATCATCGCGGTTGTTACCGCCGTGGTGTTCGGGCTGCGGGTGGCGCGGTTCGGCCAGCTCAGCGGGCGGGCGCCCGCGCCGGTCGCCGCGCGGGCCTATCACGGCCGCTACCTGACCGGCGCCGATTTCGACGCCCCGGCCAGGATGCTGCTGCGGCGCGCGCAGGACGCGGTCGACGCCGCGAATTCGTCCCAGGTAAGCCGGGCCGGCCTGCTCGACGGGTCCGCCGGCGGCAGCGCGCTCGCCTGGCAGGAGTGGGATATCGCGCTCGCGCTGCGTGAGCAGGCCCGGCTCCGCGGGCTGCGGGCGTCGCTTCCCGAACTAAGCCCCGGCTCGCCCGCCGCGTTCCTCCTGCGGCGCCAGCGCGAAGCCGCGGCCGCGGCGGAGCGGGGCGTCGCCGAGCGGGTTTCGGCGCTGGAGCAGTACGCCGCGGAGGTGCGCGCGGCCGACGCCGCCTACCGTGACTGGGCGCAGCACGCGGCGGTCGACCGGCTCACCGGCCAGCACATGGACATCCTCGCCCGCACCGCCGCCGACGAGCACGGCGTCGCCGAGCTCAAAGCCATGTCCGCGCAGGCCCGCGCCGTCCGGCAGGCGCTTCGCGAAATCACCGGCTGACGGCTGCCAGACTCAGCCGGCGCGGCGGCATTGGATCTAGATCTTGTCATGACAATACTTGTCATGACATAGTTGAGCCTATGAGCGGATCGACGTCTGGACTTCGAGACCACGTGGGCTACTGGCTGCGACGG
Organism: uncultured Actinomycetota bacterium; assembly: GCA_963771985.1. Taxonomy (GTDB): domain Bacteria; phylum Actinomycetota; class Actinomycetes; order Streptosporangiales; family Streptosporangiaceae; genus Trebonia. Next base: position 681,132 of record CAVYVO010000022.1, read on the forward strand.
CTTTCCGACGAGGTGCACCTCAGCTTCGAGCGAAAGCTCGCGGCGCAAGGGGTGACCGTCGCGCAATGGAATGTCCTGGTCACCCTCTACCGCGGTGACGGGGAGACGGTAGCGGAGATCGCGCGGTTCATCGAGACCGACACCGCGGCGGTATCCCGCCTCGTGGACCGGCTGGCCGAGAAAGGACTCGTGGTCAGGTCCGCTGACCCGGATTCCCGGCGGCGTGTGCTGCTCGCGCTGACCCAGCCGGCGGTCGAGCTCATGCCGAGGCTGGCCGAGCTCGCGGACGAAAACGACGAGGCGTTCTTCCGGACGCTGACCGCAACGGAGCGCGCCGAACTGGTCGGCCTGCTCCAGCGCCTGACCGCCCGCGCCCGGACGGTCACCCATGACGAGAAGGAGAACAGATCATGACCACCGCGATCGAGAACCTCCAGTCGGCGCAGGCCCGCGCCATGTCCGTCCGGCCGAAGGCCGGGGGGTTCCCTGTGCTGGCGAAAGTGCTGCACGAGGCGGGTGTGCACCGCAACGAGTGGTTCCTTCCGGCGGCCCAGAGCGTCTACATCACCGACCTGGGCCCGGTCGTCCGGCAAGGAGCGCCCATCGCCAGCGGCCTCATCGACGTGCCGTCGTTCGACCGTGCTGCTCTGATCCGCGCTCTCCGGGCCGATCAGGCCGGCGAGACCACATTCCCGGAGTTCCTCAACGCGGCCTGGCGTGCGGGGGTCGTCCGCTACGTCGCCGATTTTGACGCGCGAGAGGTTACCTACTACGGCTGGACCAGCGAGAACTACGTGGAGTCCTACCCCGATGTGACGATTACACCGAGCGCCCGCACTGGACCGGGCGCCCTCCCGTAGGCCGCCGCGAACATGCTCCCGGGAAGATAGTGGATCGAAAGGCACATCCCCGTGTGCACGGCGATCCATTATGATGGCGGGGCGGCAACCGGTGTCCGTTTTGCCCGGATTTCGGTGTCCGGCGGTGCTGACCCTCTTCGGCGTAGGACGTCGCCGCTGTCATGCCATGTGCGCCCAGACGTCCTGGCGGCTCGGGGTTATGCTGCCGTCAAAGAAGGCCGTCCGGGAGGACCAGACTGCCTGCTGCCGCGTTCGCCACCCGGAAGTGACCGGAAGTGACATGAGCCTCTCCCGCCGCCAGCAAGAGATTCTCGACCAGATCGAGCGGGCGCTTCAGGCGGCCGATCCCCGCCTGAAGGCGATGTTCGCTGCCTTCGACAAGTCGGCGCGGAACGCAAGCGGTGCGGGCGCGCGGACCGCCGCCGCTGCCGTTGCCCGCACCAGCGCGGTCCGGCGGGTCCTGCTGATCGGCGCGATGCTCGCTACCGCGGTCGGCGTGCTTGTCGTGGGTATCCGCGCGACCAGCGGCGACTGTCCGGGACTGCCGTCGGACCAGGTCGTGGCCAGCGCCGCGGTGCGCCATGCCGGCTGCACCGATAGCACCGACGCGTGGAGCCGGGGCGGCCGGTAAGACCGGTAAGACCGGTAAGACCGGTACGACTGGCTATCGTGGACTGGTGCGGGTAGCGACGTGGAATGTCAACTCGGTCAAGCAGCGGGTTCCGCGGCTGCTGCCCTGGCTGGACGAACGACGGCCCGATGTGGTGTGCCTGCAGGAGATCAAGCTCACCCGCGCGGCGTTCACCGAACTGCTCGGCGCCGAGCTCACGGCCCGCGGCTATGCCTTCGCCGTCAACGGGCAGCTCCAGTGGAACGGCGTCGCCATCTTGTCCAGGGCCGGGCTCGACGACGTGCGCGACGGGCTGCCGGACGAGCCAGGCTTTCCTGAGCCCGAGGCAAAGCCCGAGGCAAGAGCGATCTCCGCGTCCTGCGGCGGCGTCCGGGTGCATTCCGTCTATGTGCCGAATGGCAGGGTGCCGGACTCCGAGCACTACCGCTATAAGCTCGCCTGGCTGGCCGCTCTCCGGGACGCGGTAGCGGCGGGCCCGGCGGCGGCGCTGGTCTGCGGGGACATGAACATCGCGCCCGCCGACGCGGACGTGTTCGACCCGGCCGCCTACGCCGGCCATACGCACGTCACGCCGCCTGAGCGGGCCGCGCTCGCCGAACTGCGGGCGCTCGGCCTGCGGGACGTGGTGCGGGACCGCTGGCCGGACAGCCGGGTGTTCACCTACTGGGACTACCGGGCGGGCATGTTCCACCAGGATCTCGGGATGCGGATCGACCTGATCCTGGCCAGCGCCCCCGTAGCGGCCCGGGTGCGCGCGGCATGGGTGGACCGCAAGGCGCGCAAGGGCACCGCACCGAGCGATCACGCGCCGGTCATCGTCGACGTGGACGAGGCGCCGGACGGCGACATCGGGCCGGTCGTCCCGCCGCCGTCGGCACGCCCCGCGCGCCGCGGCACCCCGAAGCTCCCGCAGTCCGGATAGGGCTGCCGCCCGGTTGCGGGCCGGACGGAGCGTGGAGGATGATGGTTACCTGGCGATGAGGCTCGCCATAACCGCGTAGCGGTAGTCGCGCTGATGGCCTCTACCCCCTTGAAGTGGCTTTCGGGCCGTGTGGGTAGGAGGCGTCACGGTGGAGGAGACCCTGGAACCGCCAGGCAATGATATTGGGGCCGCCCAGTGAGCGCGGCCCTTCCGATCCCGGTCATCCAGCTGCTGCAGGTCCTCACCATCGCGATCGGCGCGCCTGGGATAACAGGCGTGATCGCCAAGGTGGAGGCGCGGCTGCAGGGACGGCGCGGACCCCGGGTGCTGCAGCCTTACTACGACCTCGCCAAGCTGGCGCGCAAGGAGGCGCTCGCCCCGGAGCAGGCGAGCTGGTTCTTCCTCGCGGCGCCCATCATCGCGGTGACCGCGTACCTGACGATCCCGCTGCTGATCCCGGTGCTGACCACCTACGGGCTGCCGCTTGGGTACATGGGCGACATCCTCGGCGGCGGGTTCCTGCTGGCGCTGGCCAGCTTCGTCGTGGCGACGGCGGCGCTGGAGACCGGCAGCCCGTACGCGCAGCTGGGGTCGAGCCGGGCCAAGACGTTCTCGGCGATCACCGAGCCGGTCGTCCTGTTCGTGGTGTTCACGGTGGCGCTGCTGACCGGCACCGACCTGCCGTACGCGCTGGCCGCCACGGTCCGCTCCAGTGCCGGGCAAGTGATCCGCCCGGCGCACCTGCTGGCGAGCGCCGCGCTGTTCATGGTGATCCTGCACGAGACCGGCCGCATCCCGGTGGAGACGCACACCGGGACGAACGAGTTCGGGATGATCGAGGAGGCCCGCTCCTTCGAGCACTCGGGTCCGTACTTCGCGCTGCTGAGGTGGGGCAGCGAGCTCAAGCAGCTGATCCTGTTCACGATCCTGGCCGACGTGTTCGTCGTGCCCTGGGGGCTGGCCTCGAGCCAGCAGGCGGGTGCCGTGCTGCTGGCGATCGTCGCGCTGCTGGCCAAGGCAGCCGCGGTCGGGTGCGTGGTGGCGGTGATCGACAACTCGTTCGCCAAGCTGCGCCTGTTCAAGATCACCGAATACGCCTCCGCGGCGTTCCTGCTCGCGGTGCTCGGCGTCTTCACCCTCTACCTCGGGGGCGGGTGATGAGTAATACAGCGCCAGGCATCTACCAGGGCGCGGCCAACGTGATCGCCGCGCTGATGCTGCTGCTCGAGTTCGGCATGCTCCGCCAGGCCCTCATCCGGGACCAGGTGCGGCTGTACGCCGCGCAGTCGGCGCTGCTCTCGGTGCTCGCGGTCATCATCGCCGCGGACCGGAACCTGCCCGACCTGTACGCCCTCGCCGCGCTGTCGGCGGCGCTGAAGGTGGTGGCCGTCCCGCTCGTGCTGCGCCGCCTGCTCGGCACGGGCGACAGCGAGGAACTGGCAGGCGTCGCGGGCAGCTACACGCTGAGCCCGGCCAGCGCGGTGCTGGCCAGCATCGGCCTGGCCGCGTTCGGGTTCTTCTCCTTCGGCGCGTTCCACATCAGCGGCCCGGCGGCGCCGGCGCTGGCGCTGGCCATCGCGGGGGCGATGGTGTTCGTCGCGTTCGGGCTGATGATCGTGCGCCGCGACGTGGCCTCGCAGGCGGTCGGGTTCTTCTCGCTGGAGAACGCGATCTCGCTGGCGGCCCTGGTGGTGGCCGCGGGGCTGCCGCTGATCCTGGAGACCGCGTTCCTGTTCGACCTGCTGGTGGCGGTCGTGGTGTTCGGCATGCTGATCCGCGCCCACCACGCGCGGGCCGAGTCGCTGTCCACCGCCGACCTGACCAGGCTGCGGGGGTGAGACGATGACCGGTGTCATCCTGGCCATCCTGATCCTCCCGCTGCTCGCGGGAATCAGCTGCCTGGCCGTGCCCGCCCGGGCGGTGGCCCCCGTCACGGTCGTCTCGGGGATCGCCAGCTTCGCGCTGGTCCTGGCCCTCGTCCCCGGAGCCGCGCACGGGAACCCGAGCTACCTGTCCGGTTACGTGAGTGCCGACGCGGTGAGCGTGGTCTTCCTGCTCGCGACCGGGTTCCTGTACGCGGCCGTGGCCGTCTACGCGGTCGGCTACCTGAAACACCACGACGCCCGCTACACCAGGCGCTTCTACGCCGGGTGCAACGCGTTCGCGTGGGCGATGCTGGCCGCGCCGCTGATGAGCAGCCTGGCGCTGCTGTGGATCGCGATCGAGATCACCACGATCATCTCCGCGCTCCTGGTGGCGATCGAAGACACCGACGGGGCCGCCGAAGCCGCCTGGAAGTACGTCCTGATCGCCTCCGCTGGCCTCGGCCTGGCGCTGCTGGCCACCGTCTTCGCCTACTACGCCGGCGCGCAGGTGCTCGGCGAGCACTACAACCTCGCCGTCCAGCCGCTGATCCAAGCCGGGTCCCGGCTGCCGAAGACCCCGGTCCGGCTCGCGTTCCTGCTGGCAGTGCTTGGCTACGGCACGAAGGCCGGCCTGTTCCCGGTGCACACGTGGCTGCCGGACGCGCACTCGGAGGCACCGACGCCGGTGTCCGCGCTGCTGTCCGGGGCGCTGCTCGCGACCAGCTTCTACGCGATCCTGCGGTTCTACCAGGTCGCCGTGGCCGCGCTGGGCGGCGGCTTCCCCCGGGACACGCTGCTGGCGTTCGGCATCGCGTCGCTGCTGCTGGCGTCGCTGTACGTGTTCGGCCAGCGGGACGTCAAGCGGCTGCTCGCGTACTCCAGCGTCGAGCACATGGGCATCCTGGCGATCGGCGTGAGCTTCGGCGCCCCGGTCGCGCTGGCCGGGGTGCTGCTGCACGTGATGGCCCACGCGGCCGCGAAGGGGAACGCGTTCATGGGTGCCGGGGTGTTCACGGTCAAGTACCGGACCAAGCAGATGTCCGGCATGCGTGACGGCATGCGCCTGCTGCCGTGGAGCGGGCCGCTGTTCCTGCTGGCGATCTTCGCGCTGTCCGCGCTGCCGCCGTTCGGCATCTTCCGCAGCGAGTTCCAGATCGTCGACGGCGGTCTCGGCAGCGGCAGCTACGCCGCCGCCGCTGTCCTGGTGGTGCTGGTCACGATCGTGTTCTTCGGGCTGGCCACGGCGGTGACCAGTGTGCTGCTGACCCCCGCCCCGGAGTCGGCCACCGCCGCAGAACTCCAGACAGCCGCGAAACCCGTGGCAGCCGGGGGAACGGCACAGGGGAGCGTCATGGTCCGCGCGCCGGCGCGGGCGAGGCGGCACCTGGAGCGCGGCGAGCCCAGCGCCTGGATGGTGGTCCCGGTGCTGGCGGGCCTCGCGGTCCTGCTGCTGCTCGGCCTGCATCCGCCCGGCGAGCTCACCGACCTGATCACCCGGGGCGCGGCGCAGCTGGGGACGCCATGACGATCACGAGCACCGAACCTACCGTCGCGGCTCTGTGGGACGCGCTCGCCGCGCGGGTCGCCCGCGGTGACCGGTTCGCGGGCCTGTTCGCGACCCGCGGCGCCGCCGCCACCGTCACCCTGACCGCGCAGCTCGCGGTGCCCGGGAGGATCGACACGCTGGAGGCGCCGCTGCCGCCCGGCGCGGGCAGCTACCCGTCGCTCACGCCACGGATCGGCGCCGCGTTCTGGTACGAGCGGGTAATCCACGACCAGACCGGAATCGTCCCGGCAGGCCATCCCCGGCTCGCCCCGCTCATCAGGCCCAGCGACCCGCGAGATTACGCGCTGCCCCGGCACGTCGCCGGGTACGGGCTGTTCACGATCCCGCACGGCCCGGTCCGCTCCGGCGTCTTCGAGTCGATGGAGTACCTGGTCGAGACCCCGGGCGAGGCGATCCCGCACCTGAACATGCGGATCTTCTACAAGTACCGCGGCATCGCCGGCCGGTTCTCCGGCACGACCGTCGCCGACGGCGTGCTGCTCGCCGAGCGCGTCGAAGGCATCGCCTCCGTGGCGCACGCCCTCGCCTTCTGCCACGCGGTCGAGGTGATCGCCGGCTGCGAGATCCCCCGCGAGGCCGGCCTGCTCCGGGTCGTCCACGCCGAGCTCGAGCGGATCGCCAACCACCTCGACGTCGCGGTCAAGCTGGCCGACGCCGCGGGCCTGGCGGTCGCCACCGCCCGCTTCGCCCTGCACAAGGAGCGCGTGCTGCGCCTGGTCAGCGACCTGTGCGGCAGCCGCTTCGGCCGCGGCGTCGTCGTCCCTGGTGGCGTATCCGCTTCGTGGGGGGCTCCGGGGGGTCATCCCCCCGGGGGAGCAGCGCCGCGCAAGCGCCCGGAGGAGATCCTCGTAGAGCTGGCCAGGCTGGAAAAGCAGGTCACCGCGGACGCGGAGCTGCTGATGGGCACGTCGTCGTTCCTGGACCGGCTGCGCGGCACCGGCCCGCTGCTCCCGGAGCGGGCCCGCGAGCACGGCGCGCTCGGCCCCATCGGCAAGGCGTCGGGCTACTCCGACGACGCCCGCCTCGCCCGGCCCTACGACGCCTATCCGGTGCTCGCCGTCGAGACCGCCGGCGCCCACTCCGCGGGCGATGCGATGGCGCGGCTCCGCGTCCGGTGGGAAGAGGCAGCCCAGGCTTTCCGTCTGATCCGGCAGGCCTTGTCAGATTTTCCCGAACGTACCCGGCTGACTCCCCAGGTCCCCTGCGAACCCCCGGACGGGCGGGCCGTGGGCTGGGCGGAAGCCCCGCAGGGCGAGGTGCTCTACGACGTGGCGGTCGAGGGTGGCCGGATCGTCCGCTGCCAGCCCCGTTCGGCCTCGTTCCACAACCTCGTGCTGATGCACGAGGTGTTCGCCGGCGACATCCTCACCGACTTCCCGTTCATCGAGGCCAGCTTCGGCCTGTCCGTCGCCGGAGCCGCCCTGTGATCCCCGGAGAGGCGGAGCAGTGAGCATCTGGGTGCTGCGCGGACTGCGCGACGGGGTGGTGACCACCCGCTGGCCGCGGCGGCCCGACGAATACGCGGACTCCTGGCGCGGGCCGGTGACGGTGCTTCCGGACGCGGCCGCCGGCGGCGCGGCAGGCGACCTGTGCCCGACGGGAGCGATCCAGGCGGCCGACGGTCGCGTGCGGGTCGACCAGGGCAAGTGCATTCTCTGCGGGCGGTGCGTGGCAGCCCAGCCGGACGTGTTCGCGTGGTCGGCGGGCGCGACCGGCCCCGGCGCGGCCGCTGTCGCCCGCCAGGCGCTGGTGGTGCCCCAGGTGCCGGAGACCGACGAGGCGATCGCGGCGGCCCGCGCCAGCCTCGCGGCGCGCACCGCGGCGCTGCGGCGCAGCGTGCACGTCCGGCACGTCGACGCGGGCTCGGACGGCAGCGAGGAGTGGGAGATCCAGGCGCTGTTCGGCCCGGTCTACGACGTGCACCGGCTCGGGATCTTCCTCACCGCCAGCCCGCGGCACGCCGACGTGCTGCTGGTCACCGGTGCCGGCGCCGCGGGCATGGCCGGGCCGCTGCGCACCACCTACGAGGGAATGCCGGATCCCAGGGTGGTCATCGCCGTCGGCACCGACGCCGTCAGCGGCGGCCTCCTGGGAGACGAGCTCACCGGCGTGGCCGGCTTCGTCCCGGTAGATGTGTGGGTGCCGGGGAGTCCGCCGTCCCCGTTCGGAATACTGAATGGCCTGCTGCTCGCGGTGGGAAAGCTCGGCTACGGCGGTGCGGCGTGACGGGCCTGTTCGCGGCCGGGCTGATCCTGCTGGCGGTGGCCGCGGCGGCCGGGCTGGCCGTGACCAGGCCCGGCTGGGCGCGGGGGCTGCCTTACGCGATCGGTGCGGCCGGGTCGGCGTGCCTCGCGGCCGCGGGCGGGTTCGCGCTGGCCGGCCGGGTAGTCCAGCTCAACGTGGCCGGCTGGCTGGGGGATCCGCTTCCCGGGCAGCAGGCGCTCGGGCTGGCCGCCGACCAGCTGTCGGGGATGTTCCTGCTGATGGCGCTGGGCGCGGCGGTGCCCGTGTCGGTCGCGTTCGCCAGCTGGTCGGCGCGGCCGCAGGCCCCGGGGACGCGGATGCTGCCTACCGGGTACGCGCTGGCGCTCGGCGCGGTCGCGGTGATCATGACGGCGACCGACGCGTTCACCGCGCTGTTCGGCTGGGAGACGCTGACCGTCGCGTTCTACCTGCTGGCCGGGGCTGACCGCGCGGACCGGGACCGCGGGGGAGCGGCGCGCGTCACCGTGGCGTTCGGGAAGGTGAGCGGTGCGGCGCTGCTCGTCGGGCTGCTGCTGCTCGCCGTCAAGTCGCACTCGATCGCGCTGGCGTCGTTCGCGCACGTGCCGGGCGGCGCGGCCAGGACGACGGCGCTGGTGCTGCTGCTGGCCGGGTTCGCGGTGAAGGCCGGGCTGGTGCCGTTCCAGGTCTGGATGCCGCGCGGCTACGCGGCCGCGCCTGGCCCCGCCCGCGCGGTGATGGCGGGCGTGTGCGTCAACGTGGCCTTCTACGGCATGTGGCGCACGCTGGCGCTGCTCGGCAGGCCGCCGGGCTGGCTCGCCGGGATCCTGCTGCTGCTCGGCGGGTTGAGCGCGCTGCTCGGGATCGCGCACGCCGCCGTGCAGAACCGGCTGTCCCGGGTCATCGCGTATTCCAGCGTGGAGAACAGCGGGCTGATCATCACCGGGTTCGGCGTCGCGCTGACCGGCGCGTCCGTGGGGGACCCGCGGCTGGCCGCCGTGGGGCTGCTGGCCGCCAGCCTGCAGATGGTGGCGCACACGGCGGCGAAGTCGCTGCTGTTCACCGCGGCGGCCGGGATCGAGTCCGCGGCGGGCAGCGATGACCTGGAGAAGCTGCGCGGCATGGGGCGCCGCACCCCGTGGAGCGGCGCGGGCCTGGCGGTGGGGGCGATAACCCTGGCCGGGCTGCCGCCGACGGCGGGGTTCGTATCGGAGTGGTTCCTGCTTGAGTCGCTGATGCAGCAGTTCCGGGTCAGCGCGCTCGGCGGGCGGCTGACCCTAGCGCTGGCCGGGGCCGCGGTGGCGCTGACCGCCGGCTTCGCGGGGGTGACGTTCGTCCGGCTCGTCGGCATGGTAGTGCTCGGGCCTTCCGGGTCAGCGGAGTCTCCACCAGCACAAGGTCGCCGCAGGCAGCCGGGGGGTCCGGGGCCGGGGGGTGATTGGGGGGCGGGTAGCCCTCCAATGCCGGAAGTCAGTCCCCCCGGGTTGGCACGCTGGGCCGGGCGGGTGGCGGTGGGGTTGCTGGCTGTGTGCCCGCTGGCGCTCGCCGCGGTGACGCCGCTGGAGATCCGGGTGATCGCCGCCGGGCTGTCGCCTGTCGTGCCTAGCGGGCTCACCATGGGCGCGCTGAAATCCCCGTGGATTCTGCAGCCCGTGTTCGCCGGGTTCTCCATCCTGTCGCCGTCCTGGCTGTGGGTAGAGCTCCCGGTAATGCTGGCCCTCGTCGTGCTGCTCACGCTCGCCCTGTCCGGGCGGCGGCTGCTGCGGGTGCGCCGGGTCCCGGCGTGGCGCTCGGCGACGATCGGGGTGGAGGGCGCCGACTCTTACACCGCGTTCGGGTACGCCAACCCGACGCGCCGTGTGCTGGCCAGCGTGCTGCACACCCGCGCCGGGGTCGAAGAGGTCTTGCCCGCGGCCGACAACACAGCGGGCGACGGCGCGGCCGGGGACGGCGCGGCCGGGGACGGGGAGCCGCACTTGCGCTACGACTCCGACATAGTCGAGGTCGTCGAGACATGGCTGTACCGGCCCGCCGCGCGGCTGTTCGGCACCGTGGTGACAGTGGCGAAACGGCTGCAGTCCGGCCGCCTGGACGCCTACCTGCTGTACATGCTGGTCGCGCTCGTGGCCATCATCGCGGCGGTAACCGCACTGGCCTAGCCCTGCCATGTGCCGATCGCGCAACCGGCATGCTGGCACCCGGCTGCGGCCTGCTGTTCTGATTGCGATTTCTGGTGCCATGATGCAATGCCGTTTAGCCATTGTGACCATGGTTCACTGACGGCACAGGAGGCGCGTACGTCACGATGAACCCTGCTCTGGAGTCGGTCCGCCCCCGCGGGCCGGTCCGCGCGGGCGTAAATTCCCACCGGCCAGCGGGTCGATTGCGCAATCGACCCGCTCTAGTGTGGTCGATTGCGCAATCGACCCGGCGCAGGTCCGGGCCGACGTCGTGCCCGAACCCTCGAGGGATCGGATCCGCTAAACGGCATTGTGCGATGACGCGGGAAATCGCAATCAAAGCCCGGCGGATGCCGGGACCGGGGCTGTGCCCGGTAGGTAGTTCCAGCTGACATGTTTGTCCCTGTTTTCCGTCGCCAGGGCAGCGGAAAACAGGGACAAATCAGCGCCGAGAGGCACGGCTTCGGTGGTTTGCAGAATCAGTCAGGGTTCGGAAGGAGGTCCCAGTCGTTGGCGCCTCCCGTGCCGACCAGGACGTTGTCGCCGGGGTCGGTATTCTTGCACATCATCCACAATTGCTGCCCGTCGTTCTCGAACCGGACGGTGTTACCGTTGCCCACCGTGCCGTAGGTGTCGATCCAGATCTCGTCCGCGGTGCCCGTGCAGGCCCCGCTCTCGACCACGACCACGTCGGAGCTGTTGGCGCCTAGGCACCTGCCGTTGCCGTCCGTGAACTCGTACGCGGGATCACTCCCCTCCGTCCCGTGGCTGGTAATGGTGATGTTGGCACAGCCGTCGTAGTAAGCATTGTCGGTCAGCGGTTTCCCGACGCCGTTCGTGCCGATGCAGTTGTTGTCCGAGTTGGCCTGATGCAGCCAGATAGAAGTCGTAAACGAGGTTGCGGCCTGGGCTGGGCCGGGCGCCGTGGCGGCTGCGGCGGCCAGGGCCGCCATCACGGCCACCGCCAGCAGAACGATGCGATGTCTCATCCGTGCTCCTCTCCGAATTTCCAGGGCAGTGAATGCCGGATCTGACAGTAACAGAGGAAGTTTGGGCGGATCTGTGGAAAGTTCAGGTTCGGAATGGTGTGGTTAAGCGAAGGTGCCGATGACGGTCGAGCAGGACGAAGACGGCTGGTGGTGCGCTCACGCCCAGCTCGGCCCGAACGTGGGAGCCAACGGCCAGGGCCGGACCAGGAAAGAGGCCTTGGACGACCTCCGTGAGGCGGTTCTGGCCTCGTTCGAGGCCGATGGTGGCATTCCGGAGTGGCTCGTGCGATCCGACCTGCTAGCAGTGGACGTCGACGAGGTTGCCTGATGCCCCCGCTGCCCGTACTCGCGGGCGCGCGCGTTGTCCGCGCACTCGAAAAAGCGGTTTCAAGGTAGTGCGTATCCGCGGCAGCCATCACGTCCTGCGCCACCCGGCGGCCGTGGTACGTCTGTTCCCGTGCACGGGAACCAGGACGTACGAGTTGGCACGCTAATTAACCACCAACATCGTGGCCTTGCGTTTTAACCTGAGTTACGCGATGGGCTGGATAGCAGGATGTTCGGCGCTATAGGTCCTGTACTGGGCGTTGGCGGCGTTCGGGGCGCATAGTGGCTGATGACGGCACGTGAGCGGCCGCTGCATCTTCGGAGTTGTAACGGCATCCGGAGAAAGGACAGCGGCCGTGTATATCAGTGTGGCGCGGGGCGGGCGGTCTGGCCAGGAGGGCCTGCCGGGGGCCGGGGAGGCGCTGGCGGGGCTGGCGCGGTTCCGGCGGGAGTTCTACCGGTGCCTGTGGCGGCGCGGCGGCGCGCTGTGTGAGCTGGCGGACGCGGTGCTGACCGCGCCGGCGGCGGGGACGCTGCCGTACCTGAGCCTGGAGCCGGCCTTCCGGCGCGGGCACGGCATGATCTGCCAGGCCCTGGACAAGGGGCGGATCGATGAAGAACGGCTGCGGGACCAGCTGGTGAGGTGGCGGCCGCGGGGCTGGCCGCTGGTCTTCGCGGTGGACGCGTCCACGTACCCGCGGCCGGCGGCGGCCACCAGCCCGGGCCGGGAGCGGCACCCGCATTCCTGCCGGGGGCATCATGGCCGGCGCCGCCGGGAAGGCCGGGACGGGGACGCGGTGGTCGCGGGCCGGGCGTTCCAGTGGCTGGCCCAGCTGTCGTTCGCGCCCGGCTCGCGGACCGCGCCGCAGGACATGGCCCGCGCCGGCGTGCGGGACGACGCCACCGCGAGGGCGGCGCAGATGATCATCGCGCATTCCGCGCGGCTGCGCGCGGCCGGGGAGACGGGCATCCCGCTGTACGTGCACGACGCCGGGTACGACGAGGCCCCGCTGACCTGGGACCTGCGCGAGCACCTCGATGAGGTGCAGATCCTGGTCCGCGTCCGCAACGACCGGGTGATGTACCGCGACCCGGCGCCGGAGCCGCCGCGGCGGGGCCGGCCCCGCAAGCACTCCATAGAACGGTTCGAATGCGCCGATCCCGCCACCCGGGGGCCCCCGGGCCGGGAACTGTCCCTCGACGACGGGCAGTACGGCCACGTCAGCGTCATGTCCTGGGGCGGGCTGCACCCCCGGCTGTACTGCCGCGGCCGGTTCGCCGGATTCTGGCCCTCACCCGTCATCCGCTGCCACCTGGTCCGCGTCACCGTGGACAAGCTCCCGGGCGGCCGGAAGGCCCCCGGCCCGCTGTGGCTGTGGCGGGCCGGCCCCGGCATCCCGGACCTGGACCTGTGCTGGCGCGCTTACCTGCACCGGTTTCGATATCGAACATACGTACAGGTTCGCCAAGCACGGCCTGGGCTGGGACAAGGCCGCCGTCCGCTACCCGGAGCAGGCCGCGCGCCGGACCTGGCTGATCATCGCCGCCCTCACCATGCTCCGCCTGGGCCGCCCCATCGCCGAGGACTGCCGGCGGCCCTGGGAACGCCGCCGCCCGCCCGGCAGGCTGACCCCCGGCCGCGTCCGCAGGGATTTCTGCCGCCTGGCCGCGCTTGCCGGAACACCCGCCAGGCCACCGAAAATCTCCAAGTCCGGCCCCGGACGCCCCAAAGGCCGCACCAGCACCCCCGCAACCAGGTATCCCGTCATCACGAAGGCAGCCTGACACCACGCAAAACGTTAAAACGCAAGCGTGGCCTACTGCTCCGATTGCGGTTTGCGGTGCCATGGTGCAGGAAATCGCAATCAAAGCCTGGCGGATGCCGGGGGAACGATGCTTCGCGTAACGGGAGATAGAGGTGTGAAACGGGCTGCTGTGCTCGACACGCCGCAAGCTCAGGTTGTTCTAATGTGTTGCCAAGAGTGTGCCGATCGCGCGATCGGCACGAGGCACCGTCGCCGAACCGGTAAGCGTCCAGGCGGATATCCTGGAATCAGCACGGCGGAGGGGCTCGCCGTGCGGGCCCGGCACATGTTGTGCGGGCGGTGTGCACGCGGCGGCGGCCGCCAACGGTCCCTACCAGGCGCGATACGCGGGTAGGAGGATCGGCCGCGATGCGAAACGGCGACGGTGCCCTCGCAGCCGCGCTCGGCGAGCTGGCGGCTCTGGGGACGGATCAGGACCGGGAGCAGCTCGCGGCGCTGCGCGACCGGCTGGCCGCGGCCCGGCTGCGGGTCCTGGTCGCGGGTGAGGCCAAGCGCGGCAAGAGCACGCTGATCAACGCCCTGCTCGGCCGCGCGGTGCTGCCGGCCGGGGTGACGCCGCTGACCGCGGTCGCCACCACCGTGCGGTACGGCGATGACCCGCGTGCCGAGGTGCGGTTCGGCGACGGTCACGAGGAGAAACAGCCCCTGACGGCGCTGCCGGATCTGGTGACCGAGCGCGGCAACCCCGGCAACCGGCGGCGCGTGGCGGACGTGACCGTGTACCTGGACGCGCCGGTCCTGGCGGGCGGCGTCGAACTGGTGGACACCCCGGGCACCGGATCGGTGTACGAGTGGGACACCGCCGCGGCGCACGCCGCGCTGCGGACGATGGACGCGGCGGTGCTCGTGCTGACCGCGGACCCGCCGGTGTCGGCGGCCGAGCGGGACCTGTATGCCAAGGTCGCCGGCCTGTCGGTGACGACGTTCACGGTGCTGAACAAGGCCGATCACCTCGACGGGCCGGACCTGGCCGAGGCGGCCGAGTTCACCCGTCAGGTGCTCGCCGAGGCGGCGGGCCGTCCAGGGCGCGGGCCCGGCCGGGTCTACGCCGTGTCGGCCCGCGCCGCCCTCGACGGCGGCGACCCCGGCTTCGACGAGTTCACCGCCGATTTCATGGCCTATCTCGCGAGCCGCCGAGTCGCGGACCTGCGCGCGTCGGCGATCGCGCAGGCACGCCGGATCGCCCGTGCCCTGCTGGATGAAGTGGCGCTGACCCGCCGCGCCGTGGAGCTGAGCGCGGGCGACGCCGCGGACCGGGTCACCCGGTTCGGCGAGCGGCTGGCCGAAGTGGCCGTGCGCGGCCGGGACGCGGTGGCCGTGGTCAACGCCGAGGCCGCGCGCCAGCTGATCGCGCTCAACGACGCGGCCGAAACCGACGGGCCGCGGCTGGGCCGCCAGGTCCGCGCGGAGCTGGATGAGTTCCTCGACCGCGAGCTGCCCGACGCCTCTCCGGCGCGGCTCGAACGCCAGGGCCGGGAGCGGCTCGTGGCACTCACCCTGACCGCCGCGGAAACCTGGCGTGAGCAGCGGCGCCAGCTCATCGAAGACGGACTGGCCCAGGTGGACGCCAGGCTCGCGGCGGACCTGACGGCCGCGCTGCGGGTCCTGCGCGAGTCCGCCGCCGAACTGCTCGGCCTGGACCTCGCGGTGCGGGAGCCGGGCGGCCGGCTCGCCGAAGACCGCCGCTTCTTCTACACCACCGCCGAAGAGGCCGGCCAGACCGAGCTGCTCGCCGGCGCCGTCCGCCGCAAGCTCCCCGGCGAGCTCGGCCGCCGCCGCACTCGTGAACACCTGCGCCGCGAGGCCCCGGACCTGGTGGCGGCCCAGATCGGCAGGGCCAGGGGAGACCTGCAGTACCGGCTGGCCGAGGCGGGCCGCGCCCTGGCCCGGACAGTGGAGCGCCGCTACGCCGACGCGACGGATCGCATGCGCGCCGCCCTGCGTGTGGCCGAGGAAATGCACGGCTCCTCGGCCGCAGCGGCGGAAGAGAAAGAACGCCAGCTTTCCGAACGGTCGGTGGCGGCTCAGCACGCGCTCACCCTGCTCGACGAGGCGGGCACGGCGAGCGTGTAGGAGGACGTTATGACAGCGCCGGAATCGAGGCCCATGCACTATGGGGCGCCACCCGGCCGTCTGTGGTGGCTGCCCGCCGGCGGGTACGGCAACGGGCTGGACGACGACTCGTGGGCACCGCTCCTCGAGGTCAGCGAGCAGGTAGTGCCGCAGGTGCTCGGCGTGCTGCGCGACGCCGGAGTGCCCGCGTACGCCGCGTCGGCCCACCCGGCCGCGAGCAGGCTGCGTGACAGGTCAGCCAGGCCCTCCGGCTATCAGCTCTGGGTGGGCGCGAGCGCCTATGGCACGGCGGAGGCGGTCTTGCTCAGCGCGATGCCGTCTCTGGCGCGGCAGGCAGCTGACCGCGCCGACAGCGCGTGGCGGTGACCTTCAGGCGTCCACGTCGGTCCAGGGCAGGGTGAGCGCCGACAGTCCGGCAAGGCGGCGCAGTGCAGCCAGGTAAGCGCGGGATTCCTCGTCGGTGACCAGGCCACTGTGCAGGGCTTCCCGCTTGAGCGCGTAGCCGCGCATGTCGTCGCTGTCGCGGCGGAGAGCGGCGGCGACCGCGCACAGCATCGCCTGGGCAGCTTCGGACGAGGGTCCCGTGGACAGCGCCAGCGCCAGGTGCCGCAGGCACAGTGCGCCATCCGGACCGTTGGAGATGACGTCGGCGATCGCGGCGCGCTCGCGAGCGCCCAGCGCCCCGCACAGGGCGCACTCCCTGGCCGTAGGCGTGAGCGCGGCGACGGTGCGGCTGAGCTCCTCCGGTGGCCGGTCGTACTCGCCGGCGGACTCCAGGGCGTCCGCGACGGACGCCGCCAGTCTGGCGTACCCCGCGGAGATGCCGAGCGGCGAGGCGATGTACGCGTACTGCCAGGTATGCAGCGGGCAGTAGCCGCCCGCTTGCGTGTGCCGCGCCTGGTCGCTCTCGCGGGTAGCGAGCAGGAACTGGCCGCGGCGAAGCTGCCCGCCGAGAGTCTGCTCCATCCGCCTGCATACCACGCAGCCGCGGCCGGGCCCGGCGTCAGGACCCGCTTCCCGGGGCAGGTTCCGGGTCACGGCGGTTCCGTCAAGGGATGAGACCGCGGCGGCGAGCGCGGCGCGAACACCGTCAAGCCGCGAGCTGAGATCGTCCAGCGCGGCCAGGTCCTCCTCGCGCGGCGGTGTCCGCAGGCAGCGCCGGAAATGCCCGGCTGCCTCGCCGAGCTGCCTGTCGGCCTGATCCGCTAGCCGCGAAGCCCACTCGCGGGCCGCTTCCAGGAACTGTGCGCGCGCTCGCTGTTCAAACGCGGCGACCGCGGCGGCGAGCGCGTCTGCCAGACGCTGCCGGACCTCCGGGTCATCAGGACCTGTCTTGCGGCGCGCGCGCCGTGGCGGCTCCGCCGAAACGGTCCATCCCGGCTCCCGGACCGTCAGGTCCGGGACGTCCGAGGCAGACCAGCCCGCCAGTTCCCGGCCGTGTTCCGCCACGGTCAGCCCGGCGATCTGGGCTCCTATCGCACCCGGTGCGTCGGCCGTCTCGAGCAATGCGCCGATCTCGCGGGCTGCCATGCCCGTGAGCAGTTCCTGTACCTCGCCGGCCCGCCGCCGCAGCCACGGCCCGGTCACCTCCCGGCCGGCTCGTTCGAGCCTGGCCCGGCCGCTCTCCACCAGGACGCCGGCCGGTTCGCTGTCCGCGGCGGCGGAGGATGCTTCATCTATCACCGGGGTGAGCAGTTCCCGCAGGCCGGCCTGCCATGTTCCGCCGCGGGCGGCGAGCCGGCCCGGCAGGCTGGCATCAATCATGCCGGCGATCCCGGTGGCAGCACGGCGCTGCTGACTGGCCAGCTCTGCCATGCGCGCGTCGAAAGCGGCCAGCACCTCCTGGACGCGCTGGGCGCTGTCCAGGGCCAGCTGCCCGAGCCGCAGATCCCGCCGCTGCGCGGAGACCAGCGCAGCTGCCCGGTCCGCGGCATTGCGCAGGAAAAGCCGGGTCTTGTCCGTGGTCAGGAACTCGGTTAGCGGGGCGTGCAGGCCGGGAAGCCCGCTTGCGGACAGGCGGCCCTGGTCGCTGTGGATGACGGCTTCCAGCGCCTCGAGCGCGGATAGCGCGAACATCCGGGGCTCGGCCATCCCGAGGTCTTCGCGCAGGCGGCGCCGCATGAAATCCTGCACATCGGCGGCGTCACGGTCACCGACCAGGTCGCGTTTGTTGAGCACCAGGAAGATCTTGCCCGCGTGCCGGGACGCTTCGGCGAGAAAGCCGGCCTCTGCCTCCGTCAGCGGCGAGTCGAAGCCGGTCACGAAGATCACGGCATCAGCCTGGGGGAGGAACTGCCTGGTGGTCGCGGTGCTGGCGGCATTGGCTGAACCGATTCCGGGGGTGTCGGCGAACTCGAACCCCAGCCGCAGGATCTCGGCGGGAACCTCCACCTGAACCGAGGTCACCCGCATCTCGGCCCGCCGCACGCTTGACTGCGCCACGAACTCCGAAACCCCGGCGAGCGGCACCTCCACGGGAAGCGCGGCCTGGTGGCGGCGGACCACCGCCCTGGGCCGGCTGCCGTACCGGACAGTAGTGATCACCGAGGTCATCGGCAGCGCGCCCATCGGCCGCCAGCAGGGACAGCATGACGGCGGCCGGGGCCGCCAGGACCGCGAACGCCGCCTCGTAGTCGTGGTGGCTCACCGCCAGCACCAGGGCGACCAGCAGCGGGCCGAACATCGCGCCGAACTGGTCCAGCGCCTCGTGCACCCCGAACGCGCGTCCGTAGCCGATCTCTTTCGCGGCGTGGGAAAGCATCGCGTCCCGCGGCGGGTTCCGGATCCCCTTGCCGATCCGCTCGGCGATGATCAGCACCGCGGCTACCCGCCAGCTCCCGGCCAGCGCGAGCAGCGGCACGACCGACATCTGCAGGATGTACCCGCCGATCGTAATCGGCCAGTACCGGCCGGTCCGGTCGGCGCGCCGCCCGGAGAACAGCCGGACGTTATAGCCGATGAACTCCCCGGCCCCGCTGATCACGCTGATCGTGAACGCCCCGGCGCCGAGCAGACCCAGGTACGGGCCGGTGATACTGCGCGAGCCCTCGTAAGTGAAGTCGGCGAAAAAGCTCATCACACCGACCATGACCACGAACTTCACCGCGGGCGACGCCTTCGCGGCCCGCTGCAGCACGCTCACCGCGGCCACCCGGACGAGACGCTAGCCGACCCGGGCTGAGGGCTTGGCGGCATGGAAACCTCCCGGCTCGATGGCCAGGGACCGTCAGCGTACCCGTCTTTCCCAGGCCGCGATTCCGGGGTGAGCCCCATCACCCATTCGACCGTCATTCTGCCAGATCTCCCAATCCCGCTCGCCTCAACTGCCGGCGGCGGAAGGGTTCGCCGCGACGGTCCGGGTACACTGACAGCGGCGGAGGGGCCCGCCGAAACCGCGCCCGTGCCAACGGTCCCTGTCGAGCAGTGAAGGGCGTGCGCGCAGCGTGAAGAAGATCATCGCTCCCAGCCCTGTCCGGAAGTCCGGCGACGGCACGATCGTCTCCGGCGACGCGACGGCGGGCAGCGCTCTCAAGTTCTGGTGCTTCCACTGCTATGCCGTCAACGATCACCCGGCCGGGCCGTGTGGCGCCTGCGGTCGGCCGGTTGAGCCGCCCGCCGGGTTGTCCTGGACCGGCCGTCTGATCTGGGCGCTGCATCACCCGGACGGGGACCGGGCGGTATTGGCGGCGAACACTCTCGGCGGGCTGCGGGCACGCGAGAGCATCCCCGCGCTCCGCGAGGCAGCGGAAGCCGGTGGTGACATCTACCTGCGGGCGGCCGCCCTGCGCAGCCTCATCGCGATCGAGGGAGCTGGGTCACTGCGCCCTTGGCTGAATGAGCTGAGCCGGTCCGCTCCGTTCAGCGTGCGGGCGATCGCCCGCCGGGCGCTGGAAGGGACAGCCGGCGATGACACACGGTGACTGCCGATGACTATGGCATCGGGTGCTGGCAGGACGCTCGTGCTGCTGCGGCACGCCAAGTCGGCCTGGCCGGATGTCCCCGATCATGAACGCCCGCTGGCTCCGCGCGGCCGGCGGGACGCTGCTGCCATGGGGCGCTGGCTGAGCACCGGTTACATCCCTGACCAGGTGATGTGCTCCACCGCCCGCCGGGCGTGCCAGACATGGCAGCTCGCGCAGCGCGTCCTCGGAGCCGCTCCCGCGGTCGTCTTCGACGACCGCGTCTACGAGGCCTCCGCGGCGCAGCTGCTAGACGTGATCCGCCGCGCGCCCGCGGCCGTGGGAACGCTGCTGATCGTAGGCCACGATCCCGCGGTCCCTGAGCTGGCCTGCACACTGGCCGCAGCCACTTCGAAGCCCGGCGCGGGCACCGGGAACGGCGCGGCTTCGGCTGCGATGCTCGCCCGGATGCGGGCCAAGTTTCCTACCGCCGCCATCGCGGTCTTTGAGTGCGCCGGGGACTGGGCGCAGCTCGCGCCGGGGCGGGCGTGGCTGGCCTGCTTCGTGACCCCCCGCGAACTGCGGGCGCCGACGGTCCCGGACGGCGGTGCTGGATGATGATGACCGGCCTACCCCGATCCTGCCACGGCGGCCGAGGCGCTCGCCCGCGCCCGCGGCAAGCGGCGAGACTGACGGACTGCGGAGGATGCCGTGGCCGAGGTGAGCGACGATGAGGTCCTGCTCCTGTGGCGGGCGCTGATGGCATTCCGGTCCGGGCTTGCCGGTCGCCCCGCCTGCCGGGCGACCGGCAAGCCCGGACGCAGTCCATGCCCGCTGCACGACCAGTGCCCGCGCTGGGACGGGCCCGATGACTATCTGGCGGTCATGGAGGAAACACCGGAGCAGACCGAGCAGCGGCGCTCCGTGTGGCCGTGTACCCGGCTCGCGGACCTGCTGTCGCCCGATCTGAAGCGGATCGGGCCGTGAACCCGGGCAGTAGTCATTTCCCGGGCCTGCTGTTCGGGGAAACCCCGGCGGCCGGGGCCGCCGGGGAGCCGGACGGGGTTCCCTGGTTCGCGCGGGATCTGAACCTGGACCAGGTGGTGGCGGCGGTCGCGGGCAACCGGGAGGAGCGCGACCTTATCACGGGAGTCCTGTCTCGCAATCTGCGTGATGCCAGCACGGTGCGTTACCGTCAGGAGGTTTTCCGGGATCTAGCGGACCCCGCGCTGTTGGATGAGGTCAACCGCTTCGCCGGCCGCATGGCCGAGGTGCGCGCCCACCTGCGCCAGGTGGCGGCGATGGAATACCGCTACCAGCGGGAGGGCTGGTTTCTGGACGCGGCGGCCATCTACTGCGAGGCGGTGCGGTCGCTGGCAGCGCACCTGGCCTCGGGGCAGGTCAGTTCCCGTGCCCTGCTGGCCTTCGGGAAGTACCTGGCTTCCTACGTGACGTCAGCCAGGTTTACCGCTCTGCTGAGCGACACTAAGGACCAGAAGGACGCCCTCGGGCAGATCAGCTACTGCACCCGCATCCGGGGGGACCGGGTCGAGGTGAGCCGGTATCAGGATGAAGCCGACTACAGCGCCGCGGTGCTCAAGACCTTCGAACGCTTCGCGCAGGGCGCGGCCAGGGACTACCGGGTCCGCTACCGGACGTGGCCGGGGATGAACCATGTCACCGCGCAGATCCTCGAGCTGGTGGCCAGGCTGTTCCCAGGGGAGTTCGCCTCCCTGGAGGAGTACTGCCAGCAGCACGCCGGGTTCCTCGATGAGGGAATCCGGCGCGCAGAGCAGGAACTCCGGTTCTACCTGGCGTACCTGGACTACATCGCGCCGCTTCGCACCGCCGGGCTGCGCTTCTGCTATCCCGAGATTTCCGCCAGCTCGAAGGAAGTCCGGGCCGTCGATACCTTCGACCTGGCCCTGGCCCGCAAGCTTGTCGCCGAGGGCAAACCGGTGGTCACTAACGACTTCCGGCTGGAAGGCCGCGAGCGCGTCTTCGTCGTGACCGGGCCCAACCAGGGCGGGAAGACCACCTTCGCCCGGACGTTCGGCCAGCTCCACCACCTGGCCGCGGTCGGCTGCCCGGTCCCGGGCACCACCGCCCGGCTGTTCCTGCCCGACCGCCTCTTCACCCATTTCGCGAGGGAGGAGGATCTGACCAAGATGAGCGGGAAGCTGGAAGACGACCTGCTCAGGATCGGGGAGATCCTGCGGGCGGCCACCGGCGACAGCATCATCATCCTGAACGAGGCCTTCGCCTCCACCACCTTGCACGATGCCCGCTTCCTGGGCACGAAGCTGATCACGAAAGTCATGCGGCTCGGCGCCCTGTGCGTCTACGTCACCTTCGTGGACGAGCTGGCCTCGCTGGGGGAGCAGGTTGTCAGCATGATGAGCACCGTCGTCCCCGGTAGCCCGGCCGAACGCACCTACAAGGTGGTCAGGAAGCCCGCCGACGGCCTGGCCTACGCGCTGGCGCTCGCCGAGAAACACGACCTCACCTACCAGCGGCTGCACGACAGGCTCACATCATGAAGGCCCATCTCCTCTACTCCAGCCGGGACTTCGACTTCGCGGCCGGGCTGCCTGTCGGCCACGAAGACCTGACCCGGGACCTCGAGCTGACCACACTGCTGGAGGCGATGGCCGCAGGTGACAAGTTCCTGTCCGAGGTGTCCGGCAAGGTACTGCTCGCCAGTCTGCGCGACCCGGAAGCCATCCGCTACCGGCAACAGATCCTGGCCGACTGCCTCGCCCAGCCCGGCGTCATCCGGGAGATGTACGATCTCGCCACCGGCGCCCTGCAGGACAAGCGGCACATCTGGGGAATGTACGGCGGGACCTACCAGAACCCCGTCCGCTAACCTTTCGGGCGCGGTCAGCCATCTGGAGGCCTACGTGGCCCGGCTGCAGCGGCTGCGGCAGATCGCCGATGACCATGCCGGTGAATTCCGCTCTGACGGGTTGCGGGCACTGTTCACCTCGCTGCGCCGCGACCTGGACGACGAGTACTTCGCGGAAATTAGCGACCGCCTCAGGCAGCTGCGCTTCCGCGCCGGGGTGCTGATCAGCGCCGAACTGGGCAGGGACAACAGCGGGATCGGCTTGGTGCTGCGCGCCTCGGGCGACGACCGCCGCCCGTGGCGGGAACGGCTGGGGATCGGGCCGCGCTCCTCCTACTCGTTCACCATCCCGCCCCGTGACGACGCCGGCGGCCAGATCCTGTCCGACCTCGCCAGCCGGGGCATCAACCTGGTCGCCAACGCGGCCGCCCAGTCCGCGGACCACATCGGCAGCTACTTCACCATGCTCCGGGCCGAGCTGGGTTTTTACGTCAGCTGCCTCAACCTCGCCGACCGGCTGGCGGCCAAAGGCGTGCCCGTCACCTTCCCCGAGCCGGCGCAGCCGCCAACGCTCGCGTTCTCATGCACGGACCTGCGCGACGCCTGCCTGGAACTGCATTCAGAAGACCCGGTCGTGGGCAACGACGTGCAGGCCGGCGGGAAGGGGCTGGTCATCATCACCGGCGCCAACTCAGGCGGGAAATCGACATTCCTGCGCAGCGTCGGCGTAGCCCAGCTCATGATGCAATGCGGGCTGTTCGTCACGGCGCAGTCCTACCAGGCGGATGCCGCCCGTATCATCTTCACCCACTTCATCCGGGAAGAGGACGCCGACATGACCAGCGGCCGGCTGGACGACGAACTGCGGCGCATGAGCGCCATCGCCGACCATATCGGCCCGCACTGCCTCATGCTGTTCAACGAGTCCTTCGCCGGGACCAACGAGCGCGAAGGATCCGAGATCGGCTACCAGGTCGTCCGCGCCCTGCTCGACGCGCAGGTCAAAGTCTTCTTCGTTACCCACCGGTTCGACTTCGCCGACCGCTACCGCCGTCAGCACGCATCCTCCGCGCTGTTCCTCAGAGCCGAGCGCCAGCCCGACGGCCGCCGCAACTATAAGCTCACGGTCAACGACCCGCTCCCCACCAGTTTCGGGGAAGACCTCTACTACCGGCTCGGCGGCTGGCTGGATGAGGACAAAGCGCCTCAGCTCATGCCGTAGCGGAGGCCGGGCGCCGCGGCGGCGATCTCGAGCAGCCGGTTGTACTTGGCGGTCCGTTCGCCGCGAGCGGGCGCGCCAGACTTGAGGTGCCCGCAGCCGGTGCCGACGGCGAGGTCGGCGATGAAGCTGTCCTCGGTCTCCCCGGAGCGGTGCGAGACGAACTGGCGGTACCCGGCCTGGCGGCAGATCGCCATGGCTTCCAGGGTCTCGGTGACGGTGCCGATCTGGTTGAGTTTGATCAGCGAGGCGTTGGCGATGCCACGTTCGATGGCACTGGTGATGATCGCCGGGTTGGTGCAGAAGTTGTCGTCACCGACCAGTTCGATGGTGCTGCCGAGCCGCTGGGTCAGTGCGATCCAGCCCTCATCGTCGTCCTCGCCGAGCCCGTCTTCGATCAGGTGCACCGGGAAATGCTGGGTGATGGCGGCGAGCCGGTCGATCAGCTGGCCGCTGTCCAGCAGGTGTCCGTTCACCCGGTAAACCCCGCCGGCCTGCCGGAACTCCGATGCCGCCAGGTCCAGGGCGATGGAAACACCGCGCGTGCCCGGTGTGTACCCGGCGTCGGAGATCGCGCCGACGAGCAGGCGGAGCGCCTCTTCCGGCTCGCTGATCTCCGGGGCGAACCCGCCCTCGTCGCCCAGGCCGGTGGACAGCTTGTGCTCGGTCAGCTCGCGGCGCAGCGCGGCGTAGACCTCGGCACCTGCCCGGACCGCCTCGGCCATCGACGGGGCGCCGAGCGGGGCGATCATGAACTCCTGGAAGTCCAGGTCGTTCGGGGCATGCACGCCGCCGTTCAGCACGTTGAAGTGCGGGACCGGCAGCGACGGGGTGACGCCGTCCGGGGTGAGCCACTGCCACAGCGGGACGCCTGCCGAGGCGGCCAGCGCGCGGGCCAGCGCCATCGAGACGCCGACGGTGGCGTTCGCGCCGAGCCTGCTCTTGTTCGGGGTCCCGTCCAGGCTGATCATCGCTTGGTCCGCTTCGGCCAGCGAACTCCAGGACCGGCCGCGCAGCAGGCCGGCGATCTCGCCGTTCACGTTCGCCGCGGCCGTGAGCACGCCTCTGCCCTCGTACCGTGCCTTATCGCCGTCGCGTAGCTCCACGGCCTCCCGCGACCCGGTGGACGCCCCCGAGGGAACCCCGGCCCGCGCCGTGGTGCCGTCTGTCAGCCGGACCGTCACCGCCAGCGTCGGCCGTCCCCGTGAGTCCAGGATCTCCAGCGCGGACAGGTCAGCCACGTTAAATGCAGGCATCATGTTTCTCCCTTCGCCATGCCGATCCTGCTCTCGCGCATCGCGGCACGACAGGGCCATACGGCCCTAGCACGGCAAGAGCTGGCGAAGGTCGCGGCCAGGTGCCTTGAGCCAGGTGAGGGCCGAAATGCACCTGCCGTAGAATTGGTGTGGCGGCACCAGTCCGCCCGGCGGTGGATCTCGCCGTACCCGCGTGCCCGTGCGCACGAGGGATGCCGGATGGCCGATGGGTCCTGCTCTCCACGCGTGGTGAGGAGGATGCCATGGTGGTCAGCCGGGTCGACCGGTGCGCCTTCGAGTTGGTCCGCGCACGCCGCGGTCAGACCGCGATCAGGGTCGCGCGAATGGTCAGTGCGCTGGCCGAACCGGGCGTCGTGTATCCCGTCCTCGCGCTCGCCGGAGTCGGCGCCGCCCGCCGTGGCGACTGGCGGCGGGCGGGAGTGCCGTGCGTCGTGGTGGCGAGCGGAGCGGTGATCAGGAGACGCCTGTCGCGGGCGATCGCCCGGCAGCGCCCGCCCGCCGACGCGTGGCTGGTCGAGCCGGAAGGCTTCAGCCTGCCGTCCAAGCACACCACGCTCGCCGCGCTGGCAGTCGGCGCCGCCATGCGGGCGCTCGGTGTCCGCAAGGTCCCCGCGCAGGCCGCGACGCTGCTGGCCGCCGCCGGGATCGGCACCAGCCGCGTCTGCCTAGGCGTGCACTGGCCATCCGACGTGCTGGCGGGCTGGCTGTTCGCCGAGGGCTGGCTGCGCCTGACGAACCCGCTAACGCATCCCTGAGTCCGAGCTCCGCGGGCGGGTTCCCCCGGGCCTGCCCGCGGTCTGTCGTCATTCATCGGCGTGCTCGTCCCGCCAGCGCCGCATGAACGGGCACCGTCCCCCCGCATGCCGCAGCGGAATGCCGGCGCGCCGCATGAATCCGCGGACTGTTTCGGCGGCCTGCCCGGTGAGCAGCTCGATGTGGTTCAGGCCCACGCCGCAGCCCCAGTACAGGTCCTTGACCAGCGGGGTGGCCAACGGCACAGGCTGCGGGAACCGCTGGCTCACCGGACCGCCGGGCGGCACACGCGGGATGCCGTACGCTGCCAGCACTGCGTCGACCAGCGGGTCGGCGTAGAGCGCGGTGACCAGCTCGATCTCCTTCGGCCCGGGCAGCGGCACCGCTCCGCCCGACCGGACCGGCACCCCCAGCGCGCGGGCGCCGCGCAGCACCTTGCCGGCGGACATCCCCAGACGCTGGCCGACCTCGGCCGCGGTCAAGCCCAGTTCGCCGTAGAGGACCGGCAATATCCCGACCGGCACGGCCGCACGGTCCTCCCGGTTCCAGCCGCCCTGTGTGCGGGCTGCGATGCCGTACCTGCGCAGCCGGTCCCGGACTGTACGCTCCGGTATGCCGAGGATCACGGCGACCTGCCGCGAGCTGAGCCCGGCCTCCAGGTACATGTCGCGAATAAGCCGGGCCACATCCGGCGGGTCGCCGGCGCGGCGCTCCGGGCGCAGACGGCCGGCGCCGCGGGGCCGCAGCGGTACACCCGCCTTGTGCAGCACTCTGGTCACCCGTTGCCGGTCAAACTCCGTGCGTCCGGCGATTGAGTACGTCGACAGTCCCAGACACAGGTACAGGTACAGGTGAGCCAGCCAGCCGGGTTCCAGGCCGTCGCCTGTCGGCACCTGACTTGCTGAGCTGCCTTTTTCACCTCACTGG
Source organism: uncultured Actinomycetota bacterium (assembly GCA_963771985.1). Lineage (GTDB taxonomy): Bacteria > Actinomycetota > Actinomycetes > Streptosporangiales > Streptosporangiaceae > Trebonia. The sequence goes on from CAVYVO010000022.1 coordinate 707,518, forward strand.
CTGGCAGTAGCGGCACGACGATGCCTCGCCGTCGGCGGGCAGCCACGGCCGGCAGCCATCATGATCGGGCACGGGCACACGGCCTCCCGTCATCACCTGACAGGGACCGTTGGCGATGACCGCGGTTGACGGCGAGCCCCTCCGCCGTACCCAGGTCGAGCATAAATCTGTGCTGCCGGACGGTAAAGCGCGACGGGGCTCCTGCCCGGTGCCCGGAATGCGGCTTTTGTGCATGCGGCCTGGCGCTCTGATTGCGATTTCCGGTGCCATGGCGCGGGAATCTGCAATCAAAGCCTGGCGGGTACCGGGGAGCAGAGCTTCACGTAACGGGAGATAAGGGTGTGAAACGGGCGGTGTGCCCGACACGCCGCAAACTCAGGTTGTTCCGGTGTGTTGCCCTACTGTGGTCGCTTGCGCAATCGGCCTGGTGGTTGCCGGCCGGCCGGGCGCGAGCATCCTCTGTCACACCGGCCACTGGCGCCCGCCGCGCGTCCCCGGACGCCGCCGGGCGCCGGGGACGTTCGAGGCGTGTGGCCCCCTGGCCTCGCAAGATGAGGCCTGTGGGCCACAGGCCTCATCAGACGGCCGCCGGCCAGCCCCGGCGCGGGCATCCTCCGTCACACAGGCCACGGTGGCGAACCTCCCGCCGGGCGAACCGGCTTGGATGTGTCCTTCGGGGCGGATATCCCCCGAAGGACACAGCTAGACCGCGGGCACCGTCTCCGGTGGCGGGGGTCGGCAGACTCCAAGGTCAAGCGGCCGGGCTGACCACGCGGCCGGCCGCGCCGGCTCGCATGGCGGGCACAGTCTCGCTGGTGACGAGGCCCTGCTCCCTGGTGAGCTCGTCGATCACGGAGAATGCCTCGGCGATTCGCGCAGGGGTGTCGATCACGATCGTGACGGCGGGAACATGGCGGCCCAGCTGGAGGAGGCGGTCACCGTGCGGAGCGTGGTCGCCGTGGAAGCCCCAGACGCCGCGCACGGTGGTCGCGCCGCTGATCCCGGCGGTGCGCAGCCGGCGGACGATGGCGCGGTGGATCGGCTGGCCATCGCACTGGGCAGCCTCGGAGGTGTAGACCATGAGCTTGTGCCACAGCGCCATGCCGGTCTCGTCCGTGCCCGGCAGGGCGGCGGGGTTGCACAGGAGCTTGCCGTCGCGCTTGCAGATGGTGATGCGCTCCAGGGTCAGCAGCGGGCGGCGCAGCAGCCCGCCCAGCTCGGGCAGTACCCGGCTGATCTGCTCACCCGAGCCGACCGAGATGACCATCATCGGCGTCTCGGCGTTGCGGCTGAAGAACCTGGCCCGCTGCCGCTGGCCGTGCGCGGTGCCGTCGACACCGAGCAGCGCGGTGGCGCCCGCGATGCCGCGGCGGTGCAGCAGGTCGCAGACGGCGATGAACGCGGGCACGCGATACACCCGTTCCTGGCGGCCCAGGTAGACGGTCAGCTTCGTGGCTTCGTTCAGGTCCTCGGGGAGGGTGACGGGGCCGATGTCGCCGGTCAGCATCCGCGCTCGCTCAAGGGTGACCAGCCCGCTCTTGGTGAGGCGGGCGGCCTCGCCGAGGACCGCTTCGATGCGGGGCCTGGCGTCGACCGCGACCGCGATCAGCGGCAGGTCCTCGGAAAGAGTCAGCGAGCGGTCCGTGCGCGGATGGTGCCTGGCGCCGAACCCTTCGGTGCCGCGCAGCAGGACGCTGGTCGCGATCTCGTGCCGCCCGTACAGGTCGAGCAGCGCGTCGGCGACGAAGGCGTTCCCGGTGCGCAGGCGCTCACCGAAGTAGCTGGTGAGCTTGAGGCTGTCCGCGTTCACAGCTGCGCTCCGATCAGGCGGCCGAGTGCCGCGGCGGCGACGCCCAGCACGAGGCTGACGGCCACGTTGACGATCGCCTTGCGGTGCTGGCGCTCCTCGGCCAGGCGCTGCGTTTCCAGCATCCAGGTAGAGAAGGTCGTGTAGGAGCCGACCGCCGCCGTGCCGGCCAGCAGTGCCTGGCCATGGCCGAGCGCGAGCCCGGTCAGCAGGCCCAGGATCGCCGCGCCGGAGATGTTGATCACCATGGTGCCGAACGGGAAGTCCCGGCCGGCCGCGGAGCCTATGGCGCCGTCGACCAGGAACCGCGCGACTGAGCCCGCGCCGCCGATCAGCACGACCCCGGTCCAGAGCAGTATGTTCATCGCCGCACCCGCACTCTGCGGACCAGCGCCGTGGCCAGGTAGATCGCCGCGTACCCGGCGGCGATGCTGGCCGCGGCGTACCCGGCGGCCAGCCCCCACGCGTGAGCGCTGAGCATCTTCAGGATCTCCACCTGCATCGTGGAGAACGTGGATAGCCCGCCGCACAGTCCGGTGCCCAGCAGCGGCCGCCGGTAGCTCGACAGCGGCAGCCGCTCCTGCAAGCGCGTCACGAAGTAGCCGAGCAGGAACGCGGCCACGATGTTCACGCCGAACGTGGGCCACGGCCAGGCCGTCGCCGGATGCGGGAACGCCTCGGCCAGCGCGGCGCGCAGCAGGGTGCCGAGCGCCCCGCCCGCGAAGATCGCGGCGATCTCCCGCCGGTCGGCCCGCGGCAGCATCAGCCGGGCGCGCCCGTCGGCGGGCGCGGGCTGGGCGCCACCGACGGCGGGGCCGGACAGCGCCGGCACGGCGACGTCCGCGGACGATTCGGGCACGCGGGAAGACTCCTTGGTCACGGCAGAACCCCGAGGTCAGAAGCCATCAGCCGCTTCACCGCGGCGGTTCGGGAGGTCAGCACCCCCACGCCAGGGCGTCATCTGGCTGCCCTAAAGTTTACCGGTACCGGCGTGCAAGCTGTGCCGCGGTGACAGCAGGTACAATTCAGGACAGGTGATGAAGCCCACCTGAACCGCCTTCCTGGCTGATGGCTTCTGCCGGGTCAACGAGCCGGTGGAGGTGTGGGTGAACTTCTCGTGCCGTTCGTAAGCGTCCTGTTCAGCAGGCCCATCGAGGCTAGCGAGCGCCCAGAGCCGTCGTTCTTCTCGGACCTGAACCTTGACCAGGTCTTCACCGAAGTGGCGCTCGGCCGGGGCCAGTACGACCTGACGCCCTTCTTCCGGCTCCCGCTGCACGAGCCGGCCGCGGTGGAGTACCGGCACGCGGTGCTGCGGGACCTGGAAGACGAGGCGACCTCGACGGCCGTCGCCGAGTTCGCGCAGCGGATGGGCCGCGTGCGGGAAGATCTCGCCCAGGCGCGCAAGCTCCGCTACCGGTACCAGAAGGAGTCCTGGTTCCTCGACGCGGCACGCGGCTACTGCGCGGCGGTCCGCGCGCTCGCCGCCGGGCTCAGTGAGGCTGATCTTGCCTCGCGGGGGCTCACCGCGTTCCGCGAGTACTTGTGCGACTACGCCGGGTCGGCGGCGTTTACCGGGCTGGCGGCAGCGGCCGGCGAGGTAGCCGGCGCCCTGGACGGCGTGCGGTACTGCGTCAACATTAAGGGGAACCGGGTCACGGTCAGCCGGTATGAGGGCGAGGCCGACTTCAGCGCGGACGTCGTGGCGACGTTCGCGAAGTTCGCCCGCGGCGCGGTCAAGGACTACCGGGGCAGGTTCCGGAACTGGCCGGAAATGGACCATGTTGAGGAGCAGATCGCGGACCGGGTCGCCCGGCTGTTCCCGGACGTGTTCGCCGCGCTGGACGGCTTCTGTGAGCGGCACGCGGGGTTCCTCGACGACACCGTTGGCGCCTTCGACCGCGAGGTCCAGTTCTACCTGGCCTACCTGGAGTTCATCGCGCCGATGAAAGCGGCGGGCCTGAAGTTCTGCTACCCGCGGGTGTCGGCAGCGGACAAGGAGACCGTCGCCGAGGCGGCGTTCGACCTCGCGCTGGCCGCTAAGCTGTCGCCCCGGTTCGCGGCGGTGGTCGCCAATGATTTCCAGCTGTCCGGCCCGGAGCGGATCTTCGTGGTCACCGGGCCCAACCACGGCGGCAAGACGACGTTCGCCCGGATGCTCGGCCAGCTGCACTACCTGGCCAGCCTGGGCTACCCGGTCCCCGCCCGGCATGCCAGGCTGTTCTTGCCCGATCAGATCTTCACCCACTTCGAGCGGGAAGAAGACCTGGCCACGCTGCGCGGCAAGCTGGAGGACGAACTGGTCCGCATCCGCGACGTGCTGGACCGGGCAACCGGAAGCAGCCTGCTGGTGATGAATGAGAGCTTCGCGTCCACCACGCTGCGGGACGCGGTGTTCATCGGCGAGCGGGTGCTGGCGGCGATGACCGAGCTCGGCCTGCTGGGGGTGTACGTCACGTTCGTCGACGAGCTGGCGTCGCTTAACGAGGTATGCGTATCCATGGTGGGCACGGTGGTGCCGGATAACCCGGCCGAGCGCACATTCAAGATCGTCCGCAGGCCTGCCGACGGGCTCGCCTACGCGACGGCGATCGCGCGCAAGTACGGGCTGACCTACCCGCAGCTGAAGGAGCGAGTGGCGTCATGAAGGCCTTCCTGATGTACCCGGACCGCGACTTCGATCCCGGCCGCGAGCTGCCGGCCAGCGAGCCTGACCTGGCCGCGGACCTGGAGCTTGGCACCTTGCTCGATGCCATGGCGGGCGGCGACAAGTTCCTCTCCGACATCGCCCGGCGGGGCATCCACTCCGGGCTGACTATCCCGGCGGAGATCACCTACCGGCAGCGCGTGCTGGCCGACTGCATCGCCCGGCCCGGTGTCGTCCGGGAGCTGTACGACCTCGCGGTCGAGACGGTCAACGCCGAACGGCAGGTGTTCGGCTTCTTGTTCCGCGACTCGCCGGACACGATCCTGTGGCGGTCCCGGCAGCTCATGGAGCTGTACCTGAAATCGCTGCACCGCCTCGCGGACCTCGCGGCCCGCCACGCGCCAGACTTCCGCTCCGAAGGGTTCACCCGGTTCTTCGCGATGCTCACCGGTGAGCTCACCGAGGGCTACTTTGCCGAGATGGAAGCCCACCTGGCCGACCTGGGATTCCGGCGCGGTCCGCTGATCAGCGCCCGGCTCGGCAAGGGCGGCAAGGGGACTGGCTACGTGCTCCGCCGCCACCCGCCCGGCCGCGGCTGGCGGGACCGGCTGACCGGCCGGAACGGGGCCTCCTCCAGCTTCACCGTCCCCGAGCGGGATGAGAGCGGCCTGCGCACACTGTCGGAGCTGACCAGCCGGGGGGTCAGCGACACGGCGAACGCGCTGGCCCAGTCGGCCGACCACATCAAGAGCTTCTTCGGGTTGCTCCGCGCCGAGCTGGGGTTCTACCTTGGCTGCCTGAACCTGCGCGAACAGCTCGCCGCCAGGGGCCAGCCGGTGTGCTTCCCGGTCCCGGCGGGCCCGGGCCAGGACCGGCTGTCCGCCCGCGGGCTGTACGACGCCAGCCTCGCGCTGACCCTTGCCGCGGAGAGCGAGGTCACCGGCAACGATGTGGCCGCGGACGGCAGGCAGCTGATCATGATCACCGGCGCGAACCAGGGCGGCAAGTCCACGTTCCTGCGTGCCGTCGGCCAGGCGCAGCTGATGACGCAGGCCGGGATGTTCGCGCCCGCGGAGTCGCTGTCCGCCAGCGTCTGCTCCGGGGTCTTCACGCACTTCAAGCGCGAGGAAGACGCCACGATGGAAAAGGGCAAGCTCGATGAGGAGCTCGACCGGATGAGCGTGATCTCAGAGCGGATCGCTCCCGGCGGGCTGCTGCTGTGCAACGAGTCCTTCGCCTCCACCAACGAGCGGGAAGGCTCGCAGATCGCCCGCGAGATCATCCGCGCCCTCACCGAGGCCGGCATCCGGGTCTTCTTCGTCACCCACCTGTACGACCTGGCGGAAAGCTGCTACGCGCGCAACGCCGGTAACGCCCTGTTCCTGCGCGCCCAGCGGCGCCCCGACGGACAGCGAACCTTCAAGCTCCTGACGGGCGAGCCGCTGTCCACCAGCTACGGCGAGGACCTGTACCAGCGGGTATTCGCCGCCCGGTACGAGGAAGCGCACGCCTGAGGAGAGCGGTGCTGGCCAGTCCGCTACAGAGTGTGACCATTTCGCGCGCCCCGCCGCGGACTTCCGGCACGGCTGGCCACGATGGCGAAGAGTTTTCGATGTTATAGAACGATTTATTTACTTTGGAAAAAATGTTTTCGGGATCATGGCGCTAGTTTCGCAGTCGGCAGTCACGGACGGTCATAGTGGCGGCGGACGCGTCCCAGGGAGCGCGACTTAGCTGGTCATAGGTCCAGCGTTGCCTCTATCCTCAGTCGCCGAGCGGGGCTTCCGATGTTTTGGTACCTGCGAACTGGCTGCGACACGCGTACCCAGGAAAACGCCGGGACTGCCTCTTGCGGGCTGCTGTCGCGCGGTCCACAATGACGGCACTGGCGATGAGGCTCGCCACGGTCCGGTATCGCGGGGGGCTTCCGGCACCGGAACCGCGGGTGGTTCCCGCTGACGGCTTCTGCATCCTGACTGGCTTGGCAGGTGAGGAGGCTGTCGATGGCTACCGTGCCGATGGGCGCCGCGCCGTTCCGCCGGATCCTCGTGGGCTGGGACTGCTCGCCGGGCGCTGCCGCCGCCCTGCACGCCGCCGCGGCGCTGGCTGGCGGCGGCGCGGAGGCGCACGTGGTCGCGCTCGCGGTGCTCAAGCCCGCGCCGTACACCGAGGACGCCGCGGAGGGCGCCGCCGATTTCGACGGGCGTCAGCGGTTCGCCCAGGAGACCTTCGCCAAGACCAGGGACTCCTGCCGGACGCGCAGCGCGAGCGGGTGACCCTGCAGTTCGCGCAGTCCGGCGACGCCGCGCGCGCCGTCTGCGAGCACGCGCGGCAGCATGGCTTCGACCTGCTGGTCGTGGGCAGGCACGGAACGGGCGGGGTGCTGCACCCGCGGCTGGGCCATGTCGCCTCGGCCGCGGCGAAGGACAGCCGGCTGACCGTGCTACTGGTTCCCTAGGGACCGGCAATGTATCGTTAGAAGCGATTACGCGATGAGGCTCGCGTACCGCCGGGGTGATCCCGGCTGATGGCCTCTACCTGCAAGGCGTGTACGGCGTCGGTAAGCAGGGGAGGTCGGGAAGTGCCCGAGCTGATCCAGTTCTTGCAGAGCCTCGTGGTGGTCGCGTTCGCCCCCTTGTACGCGGGAGCGATCACTCGCGCCGAGGCGGTCGTCGGCTCCAAGCGCGGCCCGAGCGTGCTGCAGCCCTACCGGGACCTGGCCAAGCTGCTGCGCAAGGGCAGCGCGGTCAGCGACCAGGCGTCCTGGGTGTTCCGCGGCGCCCCGTTCGTCGCGTTCGCCTGCTACCTGACCGTGTCGGTGATCGTCCCGGTCATCACGAACGAGCCGCTGCCGCTGGCGTTCCTGGCCGACCTGATCGGCGGCGCGTTCGTGCTCACGCTGGCCAGCTTCATGATCTCGCTGTCCGGCCTGGACACGGCCAGCCCGTACGGCGGGCTCGGGGCCAGCCGGGCGAGCTGGATCGGCAGCATGGCCGAGCCCGCGCTGATCCTGGTGTTCTTCACCGTCGGCGCGGTCTCCGCCTCCGACAACCCCTACCTGATGAACCACGCGGTGGCGTCCTCCCCGTACGTGGTGGTGCTCCCGACGCACCTGCTCGGCCTTGTCGCGTTCTTCATGATCGTCCTGGTGGAAAACGGCCGGATACCGATCGACAACCCGGGCGGGTCCACCGAGATCTCGATGATCGAGGAAAGCCGCGTGCTGGAGTACTCCGGCCAGGCGTACGCGCTGGTCAAGTGGGGCAGCTGGATGAAGCTGTTCCTGACCCGTCAGCTCGCCGAGGCCAGCGCCACCGAACTGAGGGAGTTGCGCGGTTGACTGCCCTCGCCATCGTCATCGTGCTTGCCGCCCTCGCCGGGCCGGCCGCCGCGCTGGCCGGCGCCCGCGCCCGGCTGGCCGGACTCGCCCAGGCAGCGGGAGCGGCCATCGCATTCGGCTGCTCTATCGCGCTGCTGGCCCTGCTGGACGGCGGCCCTCCGCTGCAGAGCTGGGACGGCTTCCTGTACGCCGACTCGCTCAGCGGGTTCTTCCTGCTCACCGTCTCAGGCGTCACCCTGCTGGCCGCGGTCGGCTCCATCTCCTACATCTCGGCACAGGAAGACATCGGCGAGCTCACCAGCTTCCAGGTCCGGCTGTACTTCACGTTCTTCGGCCTGTTCGCAGCGCTGATGCTGGCCTCGCTTGAGACCGGCAACCTCGGGCTGCTGTTCGTCCTGATCGAGGCCAGCACGCTGGCCAGCGCCGCGCTCGTCGGCCTGGAGGGCCGCGCCCGCAGCCTGGAGGCGGCCTGGAAGTACGTGATCATCAGCTCGCTCGGGGTCACGATCGCGCTGGCGGGCACCCTGTTCCTGTTCTACTCCGCCAGCGCCCTGCACCCAGGCTCCAATCTCGGCCTGACCTGGCCGTACCTGCTCGCGCACGCCAGCGCCCTCGCCCCGCAAAGCCTGCGCCTGGCGTTCCTGCTCGCGGTCGTAGGCTACGGCACCAAGGTGGGACTCGCGCCTATGCACACGTGGCTGCCAGACGCGCATGCCGAGGCGCCCAGCCCGGCAAGCGCGATGCTGTCCGCCGCCCTGCTGAACACCGGCATGTACGCGATCATCCGGTTCTACGCGATCGCCCACGCGAGGCTCGGCGTCACCTACCCGCGCGCGGTCCTGCTGTCGTTCGGGTTCGCGTCGATCATCATCGGCGCCCTTTTTTATGGTACGGAAGGGGAATTTCAAGCGGCTGTTCGCATATTCGAGCGTCGAGCACATGGGGATCATCGCGGTCGCGCTGGGGTTCGGCGGAACGCTCGGGCTGTACGGAGCGCTGTTGCAGGTTCTCAACCACGCGCTGGCCAAGTCGGTGCTGGGCCTGTCTAGCGGGGATGTGTCGCTGCGCTACAAGACTCGTGAGGCGACCCAGGTGAGCGGGCTGCTCGCCGCCACCGCGACACAGCCCCCGGAGGAAGCCGAACGCACCCGTGCCCTCGCCCTCGAGCTGGAACGGCTGTACAACCACGCCGCCGCCATGGCGGCGCTGTGCCAGTCGACCGGGCTGTCCGTCGGCCAGTCCGCCGCCGAGATCGCCCTGGAACGGCTGCTCCGGCTTAACGCCAGGCGCTCGGCCACCGGTACCTGTTCGGCGTCGTCGACACCGGCGGCGCCAGCCGGGCGCCCGACACCGACGCGATCCGCCGCGAGCTCCCGGGCGCCTACGGCGAGTTCAAGCGCGCCGCCGACGCCCTCCTGAGCACCAACTCCTTCGTCGACCGCCTAGAGGCGACCGGCGTGCTGACCACGGCCCAGGCCCGCGCCCTGGGCCTGGTCGGCCCGGTTGCCAGGGCGACCGGGCTGACGGGCGACGCGCGGCAGGTGCCCGGCGGCCCCTACGGCACCAGCACCGGCACCGGCGTCGCCGTGGCCACGGCCACCGACGGCGACGTGCTCGCCCGCTTCACGGTCATGCTCGCCGAGGCCGCCGAATCCGTCCGCCTCATCGGCGAGTTCCTCAGCGCGGGCACCGCGGCCGGCGCCGCCGAGCTCCCCAAAACCACCGGGACCGGGCTCGGCTGGGCCGAATCCCCGCGCGGCGAGGCGCTCGCCTGGGTCGCGCTCGGCGCGGACGGCCGGATCACCCGCGCGCGGCTGCGCCCGGCGTCGGCCCGGAACTGGCGCGGCTTCGACGACGCGTGCCGCTCGCAGAACGTGTTCACCGACATCCCGATCATCGAGGCCAGCTTCTGGCTGACCGCCGCCGGAATGGCCCGCTGAAAGGAGACGCCGATGACTCTGTGGTTCCTCCGCGGGATCCGCCGCGGCGTGGTCACCACCCGGTACCCGGCCAGGCCTGACGCGTCGGCCGCTTCCTTGCCGACGCCGCCCGCCTTCCGGCCCCGGCAGCTGACCAGGCAGGTCGCCGACCGCCTCGTCGCCGTGTGCCCGAGCAACGCGCTGCGTCTGGTGAAGGGGGATGGGCCAGGGGGAACGGGGGCGGGAGCCCCCCGTGCACGGAAGCGGCTGGTGGGAGGGTGCTGGTCTACGACGTCGGCGCGTGTACCGCGTGCGGAAGATGCGCCGCCGAGGCACCCCGCGCCGTGACGGCGAGCGGTGCGTTCGAGGTGGCGACCACCGACCGTTCCGTACTAATCAAGCAGATTCCCCTCCGAGGGGAGGAGCGATGACCGAAGCGGAAGAACTGCGGGAGACGATCGCGCGGCAGTTCGGCCGCAGCCTGCACATCCGCACGCTGGACACCGGGTCGTGCGCGGTCTGCGAGCAGGAGATCCGGCTGCTCGCCGCGCCGCACTACGACCTGCACCGGCTCGGGTTCTTCTTCACTCCCGCGCCAAGGCACGCCGACCTGCTGCTGGTCACCGGGCCGATGATCCGCGCGTTCGAGGTCGCCGCCCGCAAGACATACGACGCCATGCCCGGCCCCAAGATCGTCGTCGCGACCGGCGCGTGCGCGCTCGGCGGCGTGTACCCCGCGGACCCGTTCACCCACGGCACCGCCGGCGCGGTGCTGCCCGTCGACGTGTGGATTCCCGGCTGCCCGCCCAGCCCGCTCGCCCTGCTGCACGGGCTGGGGGTCGCCGTGGGCAAGCTCGCGGACAAGGTGCGGGACCTCCCGTTCACCGCCCCCGATTATCCCGAACGGTCGCGTGGTGACTCATGACGCCCCTCGACTTCCTCTACGCCGCGGGCGCCGCCTGGCTCGCCGCCGCTCTCGCCGGCCTGCTGGCCGCACGGACCCCGGCAGGACTGCGCACGTGCTGCGCGCTGTCGGCGCTCGGCGGCGCCGCCGCGGCGGCCGGCGGCGGCTGGTCGCTGATCTACGGCAACACGCCAGTGGTTTCCCTGGGCCCCCCGACGGTGACCGGCGGGCCGCTGCAGCTGCAGGCCACCAGCCTGGCCGGGGCGTTCACCGCGCTGCTCGGCGTCGTGGCGGTGGCGATCGCCTGTTACGCGCCGCGCTACCACCAGCCGTCGCCGGGCACGGGCCTGTACCTGGCCGCCTACAACCTGGCGCTGCTGGCCTGCCTGGCCGTGCTGGCCGCGGGCGGCATGGTCACCTTCCTGGTCGCCTGGGAAACCATGAGCCTGGCCTGCTACCCGCTGATCCTCCGCCATCCCCGCAGCGGCGAGTCCGCCCGCGGCGCGTTCTGGTTCCTCGCGCTGTCCGAGGCCGGGTTCCTGCTCGTCGTGGCCGCGTTCGTCATCCTGTCCGCCAAGACCGGATCCACGTCGCTGCCCGGGATCGCCGCGCGCGCGGCGGCCGTGCCGGGCGGGTGGCGGGCCGCCGCGTACCTGCTGGCGCTGGCCGGGTTCGGCTTCAAGGCGGGCCTGGTCCCGCTGCACGTGTGGCTGCCGGAGGCGCACCCGGTCGCGCCCGCCGACGGGTCGGCGTTCCTGTCCGGCGTGGTCGTCAAGCTCGGCATCTACGGCATCGCGCTGTTCGCGTTCCGGCTCGTCGTGCCCGCCGGCGCCTGGCCCGGCCTGGTCACCATGGGCGGCGGCGCGGTGACCGCCGCGATCGGCATCCTGTACGCGATGGCCGAACGCGACATCAAGCGGTTCCTCGCCTGGTCCACGATCGAGAACGCCGGGATCATCGTGACCGCCTTCGGCGCCGCCATGATCTTCCACGCCAGCGGGCAGCAGGCGCTGTGGACGTTCCTGCTGATCGCCGGGATCTATCACGTCGTGAACCACGGCTGTTACAAGTCCCTGCTGTTCCTGGAGGCAGGCGTCACCGAGCACGCGACGGGCACCCGGGACATGGACCGGCTCGGCGGGCTGATCCGCCGGCTGCCCCGCTCGGCGGTGATCGCCTTCGTGGGGACGCTGGGCATCGCGGCGCTGCCGCCGCTGAACGGGTTCGTCAGCGAATGGCTGATCTTCCAGGGCCTGTTCCAGGGGTTCCGCACCGGCAGCCACCTGACCGGCATCCTCATCGTGCTCGCCGCGGGCACCCTCGGCCTCACCGGCGGGCTCGCGGTCTACGCGTTCGTCCGCGGGTTCGGCATCCCGTACCTGGGCATGCCCCGCACCAGGCAGGCCGCCGCCGCCTCCGAGGACGGGCAGCCGGTTGCCGGGCCGGGCCTGCTCGCCGTCGCCTGCGTCGCGCTGGCCGTGGGCGCGCCGGTCGTGCTCGCCGGCCTGTCCCGGGCGGCGGGCACCGTCACCGGGGTCACGCTCGGCTCGCTGCTGCTTCCGGGAAAGCTCACCGTGATCCCCGCGCACGCGGACTTCTCCGCGTTCTCCCCGACCTACCTGGCGGTTTTCCTGGTCTGCGCGCTCGCCGTGCCTATCCTGATCTACCTCGCCGGGCGGCCGCGGGCGGGGTCGGTGTCCGTGCCGGTATGGGACGGCGGGATCGTGTCGTTCCGGCCGCGGATGCAGTACTCGGCCATGACGTTCTCCGCCCCCACCCGGGTCACGTTCGACGCCCTGTACCGGCCCTCGGTCTCGGTGACCCGCCAGTCGGACGACGACCCGGCCGGGCGCTCCGGCCCGGTGCACTACGAGACGCGGGTAACCCCGCTGTTCGAGCGGTACCTGTACCGGCCCGCGGTCAGGGCGCTGGAATGGCTGGCGGACCTGGTGCGGCCGGTGCAGTCCGGCGACGTCAACCTGTACCTGCTGTACGTGTTCGCCGTCATCTTGCTCGCCTACCTGCTGGGCGCGGTCTGACACGCCCGTCGCGGGCTACCGGCGCAGCGACGCCGGCGCGGTGCGGCTGCTGCGATGGGGACCAGCCTCCGTCGGCCAGCTCGGGACGCTGCTCGGCGTTACCCGGCAGGCCGGCCGGAAGGTCGCTGACGGCCTGCAGCAGCGGGGCTATGTCACCACGGCGCGGGACCCGCGCGACGCCCGGCAGCTCAACGTCACCCTCACCCCGGCCGGCCAGGACTACGCCCGGGCCGTCATGGCCGTCATCGAGGAACTCAACCGCGAGGTGAGCCGGCGGACCGACCCCGCCCAGCTCGCCGCCGCGGACGCCGTGCTGCGCGCCGCCCTGTTCGACGACAGCACCCGCCAGCGGGCCGGCCGGCTGCCGCGCCCGCCCGATCTCACGGCCCCCTTAGGCCCCTTAGGCCGAAAGTCCCGCTGTCGGTGACCATCTCGCCCTGCCTTCGCGGGCTCCTTGGGTCGCATCGTCGTCTTGTGAACGTTCGGGTGCACGCAGGGGCACGGCCGCGATGCTGACCCGGCTGCTGCGTACCGCGTTGCGCCCGTACGCCGGCCAGGTGGCCGCCGTGGTCATGCTGCTCGTGGCGCAGAGCGTGGGAAACCTCTACCTGCCCAACCTCAACGCCGACATCATCAACGACGGAGTCGTCAAGGGCGACATCGCCTATATCTGGCGCACCGGCGTCATCATGCTGGGCATCGCGCTCGCCGTCGGCGCGGTGGCCGTCGTCGCTGTCTACTGGGCGTCGCGGGTGGCGATGGGTGTCGGCGCCGACCTGCGAGCCGCCGTGTTCGGCCGGGTGCAGATGTTTTCCGCGCACGAGGTGAACCACTTCGGGACCGCGTCGCTGATCACCCGTAACACCAACGACGTTCAGCAGATCCAGCTGTTCCTGCAGATGGCGCTCATGCTGATGGTCATCGCGCCGATCATGTGCGTGGGCGGCCTGATCATGGCCCTGAAGGAAGGCCTGGCGCTGTCACCCTTGCTCGCCGTCGCCGTGCCGGTGATGGCCGTGGTCATCGGCGCCATGGTGGCCCTGGTGGTGCCGCAGTTCCGGACGATGCAAGCGAAGATCGACCGGATCAACCTGGTGCTGCGCGAGCAGATCACCGGCGTCCGGGTTATCCGCGCGTTCGTCCGCACCGACTCCGAGGCCCGCCGGTTCGGTGACGCGAACGCCAGCCTCACGTCCACCGCGCTCGCGGTCAACCGGATCTTCGCGCTGGCCATGCCGGCGCTGATGGTGATCCTCAACCTGGCCAGCGTCGCGGTGCTGTGGTTCGGCGGCAGGCTCGTCAGCGAGGGCTCGATGCCGATCGGCAACCTCACCGCGTTCCTCACCTACATCCTGCAGATCCTGATGGCGGTGATGATGGCGGTGATGATGGTGATCCTGGTCCCGCGTGCGGCGGCCAGCGCCGAGCGCCTGGACCAGGTCCTGGGCACCCAGTCGTCGGTCACCGACCCGCCGCGGCCGGTGCGGCCCGGTCACCCGACAGGGCTCGTGGAGTTCCGGAACGTCAGGTTCGGCTACCCAGGCAGCGAGCGCCCGGTGCTGAACGGCTTGTCGTTCGTGCTCCGTCCGGGTGAGACGAGCGCGATCATCGGCGGAACGGGGAGCGGCAAGACGACCTTGCTCAACCTCATCCCGCGGTTCTTCGACGTCACCGATGGCGCCGTGCTGGTCAACGGCGCCGATGTGCGCGACCAGGAACTGGAACAGCTCTGGGCGGGGATCGGGCTGGTCCCCCAGGCGGCGTTCCTGTTCAGCGGCACGGTCGCCAGCAACCTGCGGTTCGGCAGGCCGGACGCGACCGAGGCGGAGCTCTGGCGCGCGCTGGACATCGCCCAGGCGTCGGACTTCGTGGCCGCCATGCCCGGACAGCTGGACGCCACCATCGACCAGGGCGGCACCAACGTGTCCGGCGGGCAGCGGCAACGGCTATCCATCGCGCGGGCGCTGGTGAAGCGCCCGGCCCTGTACCTGTTCGACGACTGCTTCTCGGCGCTGGACGCGGCCACCGACGCGCGGCTCCGCGGCGCGCTGCGGGCCGGGATCCGTGACGCGGCGGTGGTCATCGTGGCGCAGCGGGTGAGCACGATCATGCACGCTGACCGCATCATCGTGCTCGAGGACGGCCAGATCGCCGGGCTCGGCACGCACCGGGAGCTGATCGCCCGCTGCGCCCCCTACCGGGAGATCGTGGCCTCTCAGCTCGGCGAGGAGGCGGCGGCATGATGGGGCGGCCGGGGGGCGCGCTGCGCCGCGGCCCCGGGATGGGCGCCGCTCAGGGCGGGCCGTCCGGGGCGCGGAGCAAGGACTTCCGCGGCACCTTGCGGCGGCTGCTCGCCCGGCTGCGCCCGGAGCGGGGCCGGCTGCTGCTGGTGCTGGCCTTCGCGGTGGCTTCGGTCGGGTTCCTGGTAGCCGGGCCGGAGCTCCTCGGCAACGCGACCAACGTCCTGTTCGACGGCGTGGTGGGCAAGCAGTTGCCGGCCGGCGTCACGAAGGCGCAGGCGGTCGCGCTGCTTCGCGCGCACGGCCAGGGCCAGCTGGCCGACATGCTGGCCGCCATGAACGTCACCCCTGGCGTAGGGGTCGACATTACGCGGCTCGGCCAGATCCTGGGCGTCGCGGCGCTGGTGTACCTGCTGGGGGCGGCCTGCAACTTCGGCCAGGGCTTCATCATGGCGGGTATCACCCAGCGCGCGATGTCCGGGCTGCGGCGGGACGTGGAAGCGAAGCTGTCCCGGCTGCCGCTGCGGTACTTCGACAGCCACCCGCACGGTGACATCCTCAGCCGGGTCACCAATGACATCGACAACCTCACCACGACGCTGCAGCAAGGACTGAGCCAGCTGCTTACCTCGGTGCTGACCATCGCCGGGGTGCTCGGCATGATGGTGTGGATCTCGCCGCTGCTCGCGGCCGTGTGCGTGGTCACCGTCCCGCTCGCGGTCATGATCACCATTGTCATCGCGCGCCGGTCCCAGGTTCAGTTCACGGACCAGTGGGACCGGACTGGCACGTTGAACGGGCTGGTCGAGGAGACCGACACCGGTCACGCCCTGGTGCAGGTCTTCGGGCGGCGGCAGGCCGTCATCGAGGAGTTCGCCAGGCAGAACCGCGGCCTGCGGGCGGCGAGCTTCCGTGCGCAGTTCCTCTCCGGGACCATCCAGCCGTCGATGCAGGTCCTGGCCAACCTGAACTACGTCGTGATCGCGGTCATCGGCGGCTCCTGGGTGGCCTCGGGCCGGATCTCCCTCGGTGACGTGATCGCTTTCATCCAGTACTCACGTCAGTTCACGATGCCGATCACCCAGATCGCCAGCCAGATGAACCTGCTGCAATCCGGCATGGCGTCCGCGGAGCGGGTATTCGAGTTCCTCGACGCGCCGGAACAGCGGCCCGACCAGACCACCGCGGCGATCCGGCCGCAGGACGTGACGGGCCGGGTAGCGCTGGAGCACGTCTGTTTCCGCTACGAGCCGGATGAGCCCCTGATCGAGGACTTCAGCCTGACAGCGGCCCCGGGCCAGACCGTGGCGATCGTCGGCCGTACCGGCGCGGGCAAGACCACGATCGTCAACCTGCTCATGCGGTTCTACGAGATCGACTCCGGACGGATTACCCTCGACGGTATCGACTACCGCGAGCTGAGCCGCGACCAGGTACGCCGCTGCTTCGGCATGGTGCTGCAGGACACGTGGCTGTTCGCCGGCGCCATCCGGGAGAACATCCGGTACGGCAGGCAGGACGCCACCGATGACGAAGTCGCGGCCGCGGCCCGGGCCGCCCGGGCCGACGCCTTCATCCGCACGCTGCCCGAGGGCTATGACACGCGGCTGGACGAGGAAGCCTCCAACATCTCATCCGGACAGCGGCAGCTCCTCACGATCGCGCGCGCCTTCCTGGCCGATCCTGCGATCCTCATCCTCGACGAGGCCACGAGCAACGTCGACACCCGTACCGAGATCCTCGTGCAGGAGGCCATGGCAAAGCTCCGGCAGGGCCGGACCAGCTTCGTCATCGCCCACCGGCTGTCCACCATCCGCAACGCGGACACGATCGTCGTGATGGACAACGGGCAGATCGCGGAACAAGGTGACCACGACAGCCTCCTGCACCGCCGGGGCCTGTATTACTCCCTGTACACGAGCCAGTTCACCGACGCTCCCGCCTGATAATGGATTTTGCGTCTCTTACGATCCTCGACGGCGCGGGAGGCAGGACGAGATGGCCGAGTTCCCGGTCCGGCCGGATGATCTGCCGGCGCTCGCCGCGCTGCTGGCGCCCGGGCTCGTCGCCGACCCCTACCCCGCCTACGCGGCGTGGCGGGCGGAGCGGCCAGTAACCCGGCCGCGGGAGCGATTGTTCGTATTCAGCCGGTTCGCGGACTGCGAGGCCGTGCTCGCCGACCCGGCGTTCGGCCGCCAGGCGGACGAGGACGCGGGCAGGCCGTTCCGCGGCGGGGCAGCGGGTTCCCGGGGCGTCGGATTCCGTTCGCTGCTGCGCTTGAACCCGCCCGACCATACCCGGCTGCGCCGCCTCGTCTCGCGTGCCTTTACGCCAGCGCGCGTGCGAGCGCTCGCGCCCCGGATCGAGGCGATCACCGCGGGCCTGCTCGTCGGGGCCGGCGACCGGTTCGACCTGATCGAGCGGCTCGCGCAGCCGCTGCCGGTCGTGGTGATCAGCGAGTTGCTCGGCATCGCGGAGGCCGACCGGCCGCTGCTCGTCGGCTGGTCGGCGGCGCTGGCCCGGAGCCTTGACCCCGCGTTCCTCATCCCTGAGGAGGAACGCGCCGGGCAGCGGGCGGCGCGCGCTGAGTTCGCCGCCTACCTGCGCGGGCTGCTGCCCGCCAGACGGCACGCCCCGGGGGACGACCTGATCTCCGCGCTCATCCAGGCACACGATGCGGACGGCTCCCTGACCGAGGATGAGCTGATCGGGCTCTGCATGCTGCTGCTGATCGCCGGCCATGAGACGACACGGAGCCTCATCGGCTCGGGCGTCCTAACGCTGCTGCGGAACCCTGGCGAGCTGGCCGCGCTCGCGGACCGGCCCGAGCTCACCGGGCAGGCCGTGGAAGAACTGCTCCGCTACGACCTGCCAGTGCAGATGATCGCTCGTTTCGCGCTGCGTTCCGCCGAGGTATCAGGGGTGACGGTCCCGGCTGGCTGCTTCGCCCTCATGCTGCTCGGCGCCGCCAACAGGGACCCGGAGCTGTGCGCCGATCCAGCCACCTTCTCCGTGTCGCGTGACCTGCCCCGCCATCTGGCATTCGGGCACGGGATCCACTTCTGCCTCGGCGCGCCGCTCGCGCGCCTCGAGGCGTCCATCGCGCTGCGGCGGCTGCTGCCGCTCCTCCCGCGGCTGCGGCTGACGGCGGAACCGGAATGGAAGCCGAACACCGTGCTGCGCGGGCTTGATCACCTGTGGCTCGCCGCCGCGGCAGCCCCTCCCGCGGGCCGATCGCGCAATCGGGCCCGCTAGGGCAACGTTCCGGAACAAGGTGATTCTCCGGCGTGCCGTGTGCCCGTGATGTGGTTCACTGGCCCTCCGCGGCCGGTTCCCGGCCAGAGGGTGCCCGGAATGCGGCTTTTGCGGATGCGGCCTGCCGCTCTGATTGCGATTTCCGGTGCCATGGCGCGGGAAATCGCAATCAAAGCCTGGCGGATGCCGTGGAACGGGGCTTCACGTAACGGGAGATAAGGGTGTGAAACGGGCGGTGTGCCGACACGCCGCAAACTCAGGTTGTTCCGGTGTGTTGCCTAGAGCACGCCGATTGCACGATCGGCACGCGCCACAGGCGCAAAAGTCTCCGGGCTCTCTCCCAAATCGCGTGACGGTAACGACGGATACAAGCCGACCGCCTTCCACTTCGGGCAAAAATCGAGACGGCCACGCCGGTCTTCCCGCCGAGATGCTGAGCAGGCCACGAGACGGAGAATCTGCAACCACCGGTTGCATATCTCTCGTTTGACGTGCTACCGTCGGTTGCAGATAAAGGGGACGAGCGGTACGCGCCGTCACGTGGCGATCCAGTGGCCGGCGATGGCCGCCGCGCGCAGGAAGAGAAGTGGATGCTGATGCCAGGCCTCAAGATCGATCGGGAGGTGCTGATCGAGGCGCCCGTGGAGGTGGTATGGCGCACCATCACCGAGCCCGAGCAGATAACCCAGTGGTTCGCCGACCGGGTCGAGCTCGTAGTCGAACCGGGCGCCCATGGCTTCATGGAGTTCGGGGACCAGGGCGGCCCTGTCGTCGTGGCGATCGTTGACCCGCCGACTCGCTTCGCATTCCGCTGGAACCATCCCCGCGGGGAGGAGCCGGTGGCGGGCAACTCGATGCTCGTCGAGTTCACGCTGACACCCGAGGGCGGCGAGCGGACCCGTCTTCGTGTGGTCGAAAGCGGCCACGAGTTGCTCGCCTGGCCCGACAAGGAGAAAGAGCGCTATGCCGGCGAGCATCAGGGCGGCTGGGCCGAGTACCTGGACCGCCTCGCGACGTTGCTCGCGAAGCGCCAGTCGGGATGACGGCGCAGACCGATGACGAGCTGTGGTCGGCCATCGGCGACCCGTCTCGTCGCCAGGTCCTCGACCTCCTGGTCAGCAACGGTGAAGTAAGCGCCAGCTGGCTGGCCGGACGGGTGCCGTTCTCCCGCCAGGCCGTCTCCAAGCATCTGGTCGTGCTCGAACGGGCCGGGTTGATCAGCCGGCGCAAACAGGGCCGGGAAGTTCTCTACCAGGTAGAAGCCGGCCGCCTCGACCAGGCCGCCCGGGCCATGGGTGAACTCGCGGCCCAATGGGACCGGCGACTGGCCACGATCAAACGGCTCGCCGAAACCGCGCACGCGGAAACAAAAGCGGAAAACAAGGAGAGGGACCGTCATGACGGATGATCCAGCGAACCTCGGCGCGCCGAGCCTGCCCGCGGCCGTCAACCGGGCCACCTTCCAGGCCGAACTGGACAGGCTGCGGGTCCGGGAGAAGGCGCACACCCGGGAAGGCGACGCGATCGCCGCGGCCCGGCGGCGCCTGCCCATGGTCGAGGTAGACGCCAGCCTCACGCTGACCGGGCCCCGCGGACCGCTCACCCTGCTGGACGCGTTGGTCTCCGCGGCCGACCGGCAGTGGCGCGAGGAGATCTTCGGCGCCGTGATCGCCGTCATGCCGTTCGAGGACGAGGCGGATGCCATCCGGCTGGCCAACGACACACAGTACGGCCTGTCTGGGTCGTTGTGGACCCGCGACCTCGGACGGGCCCTGCGGGTCGTCCGCGCCTGGGACAGCGGGAACCTCTCGGTCAACTCGCATTCATCGGTGCGGTACTGGACGCCCTTCGGGGGGTTCAAGCAGTCGGGACTGGGCAGGGAACTCGGCCCGGATGCCGTGCAGGCATTCACCGAGACCAAGAACGTCTTCATCTCCACCGAGGAGTGAGATACGCGGCGGGCTTGATTAACCCTCGAGGGGCCACCAGCGACTGAAAACGCTGGCCTGCTCTGTGCCGCCTGACCGGTGGATCAGGCGTAGACGGTCTTGAGCTGCTGGTAGGCGGCGACCGCGCCCGGGCCGAGTTCGCGGCCGATGCCGCTGGACTTGACCCCGCCCCACGGCCCGGCCGGATCCGGCAGGTAGCCGTTGATGCCCATGGTGCCGGTGCGGACCCGCCGGATAACCGCCCTGGCGCGGCCGGGGTCGGTGGTCCAGACCGAGCCGCCCAGGCCGTAGTCGGAGTCGTTCGCGATCCGGACGGCGTCGTCCACGTCGGTGTAGGCGATGACCGACAGCACCGGCCCGAAGATCTCTTCCTGCGCGATCGTGGACTTGTTGTCGACATCGGCGAACACGGTCGGCTCGACGAACCAGCCGCGGTCCAGGCCGGTCGGCCGTCCGCCGCCGGTGACCAGCCGGGCACCGTCGCTGGCGCCCTTGGCGATGTAGCCCTCGACGCGGTCTCGCTGCCGCTGCGACACCAGCGGGCCGATCAGGGTGGCCGGGTCGAGGGCGTCGCCGACCGGCAGGGACGAGGCGAACGCGGCGAAGGTGTCGACGACCTCGCCGTAGCGGGAGCGCGGCGCGAGGATCCGGGTGCCCGCGTAGCAGGTCTGCCCGTTGTTGACCAGCGTGGCCGCGAAGAGGTTCTGGCCGATCTTGGCCAGGTCCAGGTCGGCGTCGTCGAGGATGATCGCCGCGGACTTGCCGCCGAGTTCGAGGCTCACTGGGCGGAGCAGGCGGCCGCACACCTCGGCGATCTGGCGCCCGGCCGCGGTGGACCCGGTGAAGGCGATCTTGTCGACGTCACGGTGCTGGACGAGATAGGCGCCGGTTTTCCGGCCGCCGGGCACGATGTTGATCACGCCGGGCGGGATGTCCGCCGCCAGCACGGCCTCGGCGAACACGTACGAGTCGAGCACGGTCTCCGGGGACGGCTTGAGCACGATCGTGCAGCCGGCGGCCAGCGCCGGCGCGTACTTGAACGAGGAGAGTGTCTGCGGGTAGTTCCACGGCACAATGCCGCCGACGACGCCGACCGGCTCGTGCCGGATGATCAGGTCGCCGCCGAGGAAGCGCGATGTTTCCTCCTCGACTGGGGAGCTGGCGAGCAGGCCCGCTATGTAGCGCAGCGTGCCCACCGGGGTCATGCCCTCGATGATCGGCGACAGGGCGATCGGCATGCCGTTCTGCGCGCTGACCATGCGGCCGATCTCCTGGGCCCGGGCCTCTAGTTCGGTCGCGAGCCGTTCCATGGCGGCGGCGCGCTGGGCGGGCTCCCACTGCGACCAGCCGGACGGGTCCTCGAAGGCGCGCCGCGCCGCGGCGACCGCGGTGTCCACATCGGCTTCTGTCGCCTCCGGAACCGAGCCGATGGGCTCCTCTGTTGACGCGCTGCGGACCGGGATCCTGGCGGCGGAGCTGGGAGTTACCCACTCGCCGCCGATGAACAGCTTGTCGTAGCTGGCGACCATGCGGACCTCGCTTACCCCTCGGACGGGACGGCCATGACGTGGGTCTCGGTGAACCCGAGCAGTCCTTCCCTGCCGAGTTCGCGGCCGATGCCGCTCTGGTTGAAGCCGCCGAACGGAGCGCGCTCGTCGACCGCGGTGGCGTTGTGGTTGTTGAAGAAGGTGACACCGGTGCGCAGCTGTTTCGCGACGGCCATCGCATGCTCGGTGTCGGCCGACCAGACCGACGAGCACAGCCCGGACCACGTGTTGTTGGCGAGCGCGACCGCCTCGGCCTCGTCGTCGTAGGGGATCACCGGGAGGGCCGGGCCGAACTGTTCCTCGGTCACGATCTACAGGTCCGCCGCCGGGTCGAGGACGAGCGAGGGCAGCAGGTAGTTGCCATCGGTTCCGCCGGTGTACTCGCCGAACGTGAGCACTTGCGCGCCGGCGTCGCTGGCCGCGGAGCATAGCCCGGCCACATAGTCGCGCTGGCGCGCGGTGTTGAGCGGTCCCATCGTGGTCGCCGGGTCGAGCCCCGGCCCCACCCGCGTCCCGGCAAGCGTTGCCCGCAGGCCGTCGATGACCTCGTCGAACCGGCTGTGCGGGACGTACAGGCGCTTGACCGCCATGCACACCTGCCCGGAGGTCATGAACGTCGCGGCGCTGAGACGGCCGAACGCCGCCTCGTCCAGACCTGCGTCGCCGAGGATGATCGTTGGGTCGTTGCCGCCCAGCTCGAGGGTGACGTTCGTCAGGTTGGCGGCCGCCATCGACATGATCCGCTTGCCGCCGCCGACGCTGCCGGTGAAGCAGACATGCCGGATCCGCGGGTCGCCGACCACGACCGGGCCCAGCACCTCGTCGGCGCCGGTGACGACGTTCAGCACGCCCGGCGGAAGCTGCCGCACCAGGTGCCGCAGCGTCAGGACGGACGACAGCGGCGTGGTGGGCGGCGGCTTGACGATGACGGTGTTGCCCGCCATCAGCGCGTACGGCAGGCTCGCCGCGAGGATCGCCAGCGGCCAGTTGAACGGGTAGATGATCGTGACGACTCCGGCCGGGAGCTTCGTGATCGTGGTGTCGAACGGCGGGCCCGCGAGATGCTCGGGCTGGTCGAGTTCCGGGGCGAACTCGGCCGCCTGGTGGAACCGGCCAGTGAAGACGGCCAGGTCGATCGCGGCCTCGAAGCGGACCTTCCCGTTCTCCTTGGACAGGATGTCGGCGCGCTCGCCGGCGTCGGCGTCAAGGCCGTCGAGCGCCTTGAGCACGATCGCGGTGCGCTCGGCCGCCGGCAGCGCGGCCCACGCCGGCCCGGCCTGGTGCGCCGCGGCTACCGCGTCGAGCGCGTCGGCGGCCGAGGCCGCGGCGGCATGCCCGATGACCTCGCCGGTGTGCGCCGGGTCGTAGACGGGGAAGGTGGCGGCAGCGGCCCGTTCCTCGCCGGCGATGAGCAGCGGAGTGCTGACCATGGCTAGAACTCCATTTCCTGGTAGCGGCCCGTCGGGCCGTCGAGCAGCACGGCCTTGGACTCCAGGAACGGCAGCAGCCCGTCGACGCCGCCCTCGCGGCCGATGCCGGACTGCTTGAACCCGCCGTGTCCCAGACGGAAGTCCGATTTGAACCCGTTGTGGCCGACGGCTCCGGTCCGCATCTGCCCGGCGACCTCGCGTGCCCGCTCGACGTCATTGGTGAACACCGCGCCGTGCAGCCCGTATGCCGTGTCGTTGGCGATCCGCACCGCGTCGGCCTCGTCGGCCGCCGGGATCACCGAGAGCACCGGCCCGAAGATCTCCTCCTGCGCGATGACCGACCGGTTGTCCACGTTGCCGAACACTGTCGGCTCGACGTACCAGCCGCGGTCGAGGTCCTTCGGCCGGCCGCCGCCCGTCGCGAGCGTCGCGCCGCCGGCGACGCCCTTGGCGATGTAGCCCTCGACCCGGTCCCGCTGGCGCGCCGCGGCCAGCGGACCCATCTGGCTGCTGGCGTCGAACGGGTCGCCGACCTTGACCTTCGAGAACGCCGCGGCGAGCGCCTCGACCATCTCGTCGTGCCGCGGCCTGGTGACCACGATCCTGGTGAGCGACGCGCAGACCTGGCCGGACAGCAGGCACTCGGCCTGCGCAAGCGCGGCGGCGGCGGTCTCGATGTCCGCGTCGTCGAGGATGACGGCGGCCGACTTGCCGCCAAGTTCCAGCGTGCAGCGGGCGATCCGCTCGCCGCAGATCGAGGCGATGCGCCGCCCGGCGGCGGTGGACCCGGTGAAGGTGATCTTGTCGACCCGGCGATCGCGGACGAGCAGTTCGGAGACCTCGCGGTCGGCGGTGACCACGTTGAGCACGCCGGCCGGCAGGCCGGCCGTCTCGGCCGCCTCCGAGATCAGGTACCCCTCGCCGGGCGCCTCGGGGGAGGACTTGAGGATGACCGTGCAGCCCGCGATCAGCGCCGGGGCGAGCTTCATGCTGATCAGGCCCATCGGCGCGTTCCACGGGATGATCGCCCCGACCACGCCCACTGGCTCCTTGACGATCAGCCCGAAACCGCCGCGCGCCGGCCGGCGCGGCACCTCCCAGCCGAACGTGCCGGCCAGGTCCGCGTAGTAGTTGAAGGTGTGCCTGGCGCCGGCCGCGGCGCCGCTGGCGACGGCGTACAACACGCCGGACTCGCGCGGCCACATCTGCGCGATGTCCGCGGACCGCCTGCCGACCTCCGCGCCGAGCGCCCGGAGGTATTCCGCCCGCTGCGCGTGCGTCAGCCGGGGCCACGGGCCGTTGTCGAACGCCTCGCGCGCCGCGCTGATGGCCCGGTCCATGTCGGCCGCCTGTGCCTCGGCGACGGTGAAGTAGGTCTCCTCACTGTGCGAATCGATGACGTTGATCGTGGCGCCGGAGGAGGGCGTCACCCACTGCCCGCCGATGAAGAAGCGATCCGTGTGCCGGATCGGCACTTGTGTGTCGCCCGCCAGGGTCATCCGGGTACCCTTCACTGTAGTCTCATTGTGACTATCAGGTTAGACAGGAGCGGAATCGCCGCCAAGATGGCGGCTTACAAGCCTGCCCATGTCAAAACTGGGCGATGCGACAACGCGCCGTGCAGGGTGAATCTCCCCATCGTCTTGTGCCCGGCAGCGTCCCTGATGTCTCATTGTGACTACCCGGTCCCGGCCAAAGGCGCGCCGGGGTCCGTGAGGGAGATGACAAGCCATGACAGTGACAGCGGACAGGAGTGTCGAGGAGTTCACGTCTACGCCGAGGCAGCTGTTCATCGACGGGCAGTGGACGGACGCGGCGTCGGGCAAGACGTTCGAGACTCCGGATCCGGCCACCGGCCAGACCCTGGCTCACGTGGCCGAGGGCGACGCCGAGGACATCGACCGGGCCGTGCGCGCCGCGCGGAGGGCGTTCGACGAGGGCCCGTGGGGCAGGATCACCCCCAGTGAACGGGGCCGGATCATCTGGCGGATCGGCGACCTGATCCTCGAGCACGCCGACGAACTCGCCCAGCTTGAGAGCCTGGACAACGGCAAGCCGTACGCCGTCGCCCGCGCGGCGGACATCCCGCTGGCCGCCGACCTGTTCCACTACATGGCAGGCTGGGCCACCAAGATCGAGGGCAACACGATCAACATCTCGGTGCCCTACATGCCGGGCGCGAACTTCCACTCCTACACCCTCCGCGAGCCCGTCGGCGTGGTCGGCCAGATCATCCCGTGGAACTTCCCGCTGCTCATGGCGGCCTGGAAGCTGGGACCCGCGCTCACCACGGGCAACACGGTGGTACTCAAGCCGGCCGAGCAGACCCCGCTGACCGCGCTGCGCCTCGCCGGGCTGATCGCCGAGGCCGGCGTGCCCGACGGCGTGGTGAACGTGGTGACCGGCTTCGGCGAGACCGCCGGGGCGGCGCTGGCCGCGCACGGCGGCGTCGACAAGGTCGCCTTCACCGGCTCCACCGAAGTCGGCAAGCTCATCGTGCAGGCGTCCGCGGGGAACCTGAAGAAGGTCAGCCTGGAACTCGGCGGCAAGTCCCCGAACATCGTCTTCGAGGACGCCTCGCCCGAGGCCGTGGCGGGCGCCGCGAACGCCATCTTCTTCAACCACGGGCAGTGCTGTGTCGCCGGTTCCCGGCTGTTCGTCCAGGAACGAAGGTTCGACGAGGTCGTCGAGGGCGTCGCCGAGATCGCCAAGTCGATCCGGCTGGGCCCGGGCATGGATCCCGGCACCCAGATGGGCCCGCTGGTATCCGACGAGCAGCTGCGGCGCGTCACCGGCTACCTCGAATCCGGCGTGGCCGACGGCGCCACCGCGGTGACCGGCGGCAGCCGGCACGGCGACCAGGGCTACTTCGTCGAGCCCACCGTGCTGACCAACATCCGTCCCGACATGAAGGTCGTCCGCGAGGAGATCTTCGGCCCCGTCGTGGTCGCCGCGCCGTTCAGCAGCCTCGACGAGATCGCCGCCGCCGCCAACGACAGCGACTACGGCCTCGGCGCCGGCATCTGGACCCAGGACATCTCCAAGGCGCACGCGCTGGCCAAGAAGATTCGGGCCGGGACGATCTGGCTCAACTGCTACGACGTGTTCGACGCGTCGCTGCCGTTCGGCGGCTACAAGCAGTCCGGCTGGGGCCGCGAGATGGGCTACGAGGTCCTGGAGGCCTACACCGAGGTCAAGGCCGTCACCGCTCAGCTATAGACCGTCACGTGCCGCGGGGGCCGCGCTCGAGGGCCGACCCCGCACCACGCCCGCCCGGCCGCCGGTCCTGCCGTCAGCTGCGCCCCAGAGCCTTCTGGTGCTCGCGGGCAGCGGCCGCGATGCGGGCAGCCGCGCCGAGGATGCCGTTCCAGTGCGCGTGCAGGTAAGAGGCGTAAACCTGGCCGCGGACAAAGCCTTCGGTGACAGAGGTGTCCGATTGCCTCCAGTGCCACGCGCTGGGCGTCGAGCCCAGGGCCTGGACGACGGTCTTGGCCCAGACGTCGGGGTTGGCCGAGATGGCGTTGACCTTGATCGTACTCGCGGACGTCGGCACCGGCACCTACCCCGATCCGAGCCCGGTGCGCACGGCGGCGCTGCCCGAGGAAATTACCATTGCCGAACCCGCGCGCGAACCGCGCCCGCGGCGCGGCTCAGCCCCGTACGCTGACCCCAGGAGCACTGTTTCGGGAGGCAGCCGATGACGGTCGATCCGGGGCCCAGCTCTGCGATGCTCGCCGCCACCGCGGACCGGGAGCGCGCGATCGACGTGCTGAAAGCGGGTTTCGCTGAGGGCAGGCTCACCCAGGCCGAGCATGACGAGCGGGTGGCCCGGGTGTAGGCGGCCCGGACGTACGGCGAACTGGCTCCGCTCGTCGCCGACCTGCCAGCCGGGCCGCTGGGCAGCGTCATGTACCACCCGGCCGCAGGGTATCCGCCTCCCCGGACACCCATGCCGCCGGTGATCAATTCCCTCGTGGCGGCGTCATTGATCTGTGGCCTGGCCGAGGTCCCCACCCTGGGACTGAGCGCTCTTCCCGCGGTCATCCTCGGAACCAGGGCTCGGCAGCAGATCCGCGAGACCGGCCAGCGCGGCGAAGCCCTCGCGGTCGCCGGGCTGATCCTCGGCTGGACCGCCATCGCGCTGTTTTTCGCCGTGATCTTCGGCATTATGATCTGGCTCGCGCTGCCTCCCGGCCCGGGTACCGGCGGTCCCATCGGCAGCTAACCCGCCCGGTCCCGCCCGGGTGCGCGGCATCGGTGCCGCCTCCGGCAGGCGTTCACCGTGGCTCTTCATCATCGGGTGTCCTTCGGGGCGCTGTTCTTCCGTTTGACGCACAAGCGCAGGCAACGCCGCGTGAAAGAGCAATAGCCGGAGCGGAGGCGCCGGCTTCCGTTCGGCAGAAAATCAAGACCAATATCCCGAACGTACGCGGCTGTCTGTGCAGAACCACCTCCGCGTACCCATGGGCGCCGTAGCGTACGGCAGCGCGAGCCCCTGGATGGCGCGTGAAGGAACCC
Organism: uncultured Actinomycetota bacterium; assembly: GCA_963771985.1. GTDB lineage: Bacteria > Actinomycetota > Actinomycetes > Streptosporangiales > Streptosporangiaceae > Trebonia. Next base: position 735,110 of record CAVYVO010000022.1, read on the forward strand.
TCAGCCGCGCAGGATTTCCAGGGCCTGGCGGACAGATCGCCCTGATAGAGGTAGAGCGGCCACTTGTTATAGGTCACCTGGAGCCCGCCTTCCGGGCCCCGGGCCGTGCCCAGCAGTGCCAGATCGATCCCGGGCCCGGCGAGCGGCTTCGTCACGCCCTTGGGCAGCACTGGCGACGGCAGGGCCACATGAGGTCATCAAGACAGCGCTGGCCGCGCACGCCAGTGCAGGGCGAACCGCCGGTGTCATGACGCCTGCCACCGGTCGGCGGGTCTTGTCTGTCAGGTGGCCCTCCTGCTGTCCACGCGCCCCCCACGATCCTACGCCGCGGGCGATGTGCTGCAGGCCTAGCCAGCCTGCTGATGCCCTCAATCCTCGCTGACCGGGACCAAGTCGGCGCCGCACGCGCAGCGGTATGTCGACCCGTCTGCCGCACTCTGGCAGTGGCACTCCTCCTGGACGAGCACTCGGCAGTGGCAGTCCTCATACGTGCAGGTCAGAACCGTTCCTGCGGTGTACGTAGCCATCCGCCTCATCTCCTTTGACGCGTCGTTTGGCCGGTCATCCGGAACATGGAACACATTGGTAGCTTGGAGTCTATTGCGCCGTGCCAGAATTCGATATGTGAGCCTGACCTGGTGCTATGCGCTCGACGCTCGTGCTCATCCGCATCGTCTGCTTGTTCATGGTCCGAGTGCTGGCTGGCTGGTGCTGCCGGCACGGAGTGACGCTGCTGAGGACGCGGAGATTTTCGTGCCCGGCACTTTTACCGCGCCGACCGGTTAACGTCCCGGATTTCCCCGCTCCGAAAGGATTTCGTCACTCCAGACATTTTTTCGCAACAAGAGTTTTTAGGGACATACGGCAATTCTTGCGCGTCCCAGAGGCTTACTCAGGAGCGAGATCGGCGAGTTTCCGCCGCGCCGGCTGCGGCGACCGCGCTGAGGCGGATGGCTGGGCCCGTTGCCTGCCCGGCGTCGGCGCGGCCCGGTATCGCCGGGTAGACAGGGAGGGGTTCAAATACTGATATTTCATTATTTAGCACTCATATAGCCCCAGTGGTACCAGTCTTGTTGCGAAGATCTTTTTTACCGCGAGGACTTTTTGTCCCATAATGCACAAAAATTTACCGGATCATGGTCCTCTGTCGAAAAAATACCCACGGAGGGTATCGGCGCAGCTGGATCAAGGCGGATCAAGGCGGATCAAGGCCAAGGTGTCCCGAATAAGCCCCCTGTTTAGCGAAATCCCAGGATTCTCCCAGCCAAATCTCTTCTGGCGACTAGCCCGATATTAAGAATGCCCGCCGATGCTTAGTGGTAAGCCGGAGCGATTGGCGGCCCGCATAGCTGGCAACTGTGCATAGCTGGCAACTGAATGTAATGCGAGGTCCGCGTTTAATGAGCGTTCAGGATGTCGTGGCCGACGCGGGAGAGCACCGCCCGCGATCACGCAGTTGGCTTGATGGCCAGGTGCTGACCTGCGCCGGATACGACGATGCCATCAGATGGCGGCCGGGGGAGCGGCTGGAGCAGTTGTTCGAGCGCCGCTGTGACTGGTTCCTCCGCCACGGCCAGGGTCGTCATCTCGCGGTCGACGCCGACGGTGAATCGCTCAGCTACGCGCAGCTGGACGCGTGTGCCAACCAGCTCGCGCGCTTCCTGATCCGTAACGGCGTGCGCCCAGGTGACCGGATCGGGCTGCTGTCCGACCACGCGGTCGACAGCTACATCAGCATGCTGGCGGTGCTGAAGGCACACGCCGCTTACGTGCCGATGGATACCGGCTTTCCGCCCGACCGGCTGTCCTACATCGCCTCCGACGCCGGGGTGCGGATGGTGCTGACGCGCTCGCACCTGATCGCGCGCATCCAGCCGCTGGCCAGCCAGGCAGACCTGCTCTGCCTGGATCAGGCGCGGCACCTGATCGCCGCCGAGTCGCCGGAGCGGATCGGCATGCGCCCGCGGCCAGACAGGCCAGACGACCTGTGCTACATCATCTACACGTCAGGCTCGACGGGGCGGCCGAAAGGCGTGGCTACCGGCCACGCCAGCATCTGCAACTTTGTCCGGGTCGCCGCCGAGGTCTACGGGATCAACAGCGATGACCGTGTCTACCAGGGCATGACGGTCGCCTTCGACTTCTCGGTCGAGGAAATCTGGGTGCCCTGGATCGCGGGCGCGACGCTTGTCCCGAAACCGGCCGGCGGCAACCTGCTCGGCCCGGAACTCGGCGCCTTCCTGCGCGGCCACGAGGTCACCGCGCTGTGCTGCGTGCCGACGCTGCTGGCCACGCTGGAGGAGGACATCCCCTGGCTGCGATTCCTGCTGGTCTCCGGCGAATCGTGCCCGCAGGACCTGGTCACGCGCTGGCACCGGCCAGGCCGCCGGTTCCTCAACGTTTACGGCCCGACCGAAGCAACCGTGACCGCGACCTGGACGGTGCTGCACCCGGCGCGGCCGGTGACGATCGGCGTGCCGCTGCCCACCTATTCCGTGGTCGTGCTCGACCCGGATCACGACCAGCTCATGCCGCCGGGGGCGATGGGGGAGATCGGAATCGCCGGGATCGGCCTGGCCTACGGCTACCTGAACCGTCCCGATCTCACCCAGCGGGCCTTCGTGCCCGACTTTCTCGGCATCCCCGGCAACTCCTCCGGCAAGATATACCGGACCGGCGACCTAGGGCGGCTGACCGAGCACGGCGAAATCGAGCACCACGGCCGCATCGACGGGCAGGTGAAGATCCGGGGCTACCGGATCGAACTTGACGAGATCGAATCGGTGCTGCTGCGTGTCCCCGGCATCGCCCAGGCGGTGGTCGCCGCGGTTGAGCCAAGTCCCGGCGTGGTCGAGCTGGCCGCCTATTACTGCCTGCGCCAGGACACCCCTGCCGTGGATCCCGGCCAGGTCTCGCAAGCACTGCGCGCACGGCTGCCCGGGTACATGGTGCCGGCCTACCTGGAGCGCCTGGCGGCCATTCCGGTGCTGCCCAGCGGCAAGGCCGACCGGAAAAGCCTTCCGCTCCCACGTGGTCCCCGCGTGCAAGCAGAGTCCGGGCCGCACGCGCCTCCCTCGACTGAGGCAGAACGTACCCTGGCTACTGTCCTGGCTGACGTGCTTGGCATCGACCGGCTATCCGTCGAGAGTCATTTCTTCAACGATCTCAGTGCCAGCTCGCTGCTGATGGCGCGCTTCAACGCCGCGATCCGCGAGCGCACCGGGCTGCCGCCGATCTCGATGAAGGACATCTACCTGCATCCGACGGTCCGCGGGCTCGCGGCCGCGCTTGCCCGGACGCCGGCCGGCCCGGCGGCCCGGCCGGCTGGACCGGGGGAGCCGGCCGGCAGCCCCCGGCCCGCGGCCCCGCGCCGGCCGGTCCCGCCGCTGTCGGGCAAGCCGCGCTATCTGCTCTGCGGCCTGCTTCAGCTGCTGGCGTTCGCCGCTTACCTCCTGGCCGGCTCGCTGCTGCTTGATGTCGGATCCGCGTGGGTGCTCGGCGCGCACGGCGCCGCGGAGAGCTACGCCCGGCTGGTCGTGTTCGGCGGCGGCGGCCTGCTCGGCCTGGGCATGCTCCCGGTAGCTGCCAAGTGGGCGCTCATCGGCCGCTGGAAGCAGCGGCGGATGCGGGCGTGGAGCCTGGGTTACTTCCGCTTCTGGCTCGTCAAGACGCTGGTCACCGCCAATCCCGTCACCCGGCTTGTCGTGGGCACCCCGCTCTACGCGCTCTACCTGCGGGCGCTGGGTGCCAGGATCGGCCGCGGCGCCGTCATCCTCACCCGGAACGTCCCGGTCTGTACCGACATGCTGACTATCGGCGCTGGCAGCGTGATCGGCAAGGACACGTTCATCAGCGGCTATCGCGCCCGGGCCGGCGCGATCGAGACGGGCCACGTCACCGTGGGGGCCGGCGCGTTCGTCGGAGAGCATTCGGTCATCGACATCGAGACCGTCCTCGGCGACCGGGCTCAGCTCGGGCATGCCTCCGCCCTGCTTTGCGGCCAGGCCGTGCCGGCCGGCCAGTGCTGGCACGGCTCCCCGGCCGAGCCCGCTCCGCCCGGCACCGTCTACCAGACCGTGCCGTCCGCTGACCGCGGCACGCCGCGCGGGATCTGGTTCAGTGCCGTCCGGTTGCTGCTGGTGCTGGCGGTCGTGGGCCCGATAGAGGCGGCGGTCGCGACCCTGCTGCTGTCGCGGCCGACGGTGCTCGCTGCCATGCTTGGCGATCTGACGGTGACAAGCTGGGCGTTCTACCGCGATGCGCTGGCGATCGGCGCCGCCGTGGTGCTGGGCCTGACGCTGGCCGGGCTTGTTGTCGTCGGTCCCGCCGGGCGCCTGCTCAGCCGCGTCCTCAAGCCCGGGCACGTCTATCCGCTGTACGGTTTCCGTTACGGCGTGCTGCGCGTGGTCGCCCGGCTGACGAACATCCGGTTCTTCACCGCGCTGCTCGGTGACAGTTCCGCCATTGTGGGATACCTCCGCCTGCTTGGCTACCGGCTGGCGCCGGTGCTGCAGACCGGTTCCAACTTCGGGATGGACGTCAAGCACGATGTGCCCACGCTCAGCGCCGTGGGCAGCGGCACGATGGTCTCCGATGGGCTGTCGTTTATCAACGCCGAGTTCTCGGCCAGTTCGTTCTGGGTCAGGCCAGCGGTCGTGGGGCGGCGTAATTTTCTCGGCAACAGCATCGCTTACCCCGCGGGCGGCCGGACCGGCGACAACTGCCTGCTCGCCACCAAGGTCATGATTCCGGTCGCGGGACCGGTGCGGGAAGGGGTCGGCCTGCTCGGCTCGCCCTGCTTCGAGATCCCGCGCTCGGTCAGCCGGGACAACCGGTTCAGCCGGCTCGCCGACGGCCGCCGGCAGCGCCACCTGCTCCGGGCCAAGAACCGGCACAACGCGGTCACCATGGCCCTTTACCTGCTCGTGCGCTGGCTGTATGTCACCGGTCTTGTGCTCGTGGCCTTGCTGCCCCTGCCCCTGCCCGTGCATGGCGGGGTGGCGGCCGGTACGGTCGGCACCGCCTCCGCTGCGCTGCTCGACCTGCTTGTCACGATCGGTTATTTCGTGTTCATCGACCGTGCGGTCACCGGGTTCCGCGCGCTGCGCCCGCAGTTCTGCTCGATCTACCAGCGCCCGTTCTGGAGGCATGAACGCTTCTGGAAGGTCCCGGCGACCGCTTACATCCAGCTGTTCAACGGCACGCCGCTCAAGAGCGTGATCTGGCGCCTGCTCGGCGTGCGGATCGGCCGCCGGGTCCTTGACGACGGCTGCACGATCGTTGAGCGCAGCCTGGTCACCATAGGCAGCTATTGCACGCTCGGCGCCGGGAGCACCATCCAGGGCCATTCGCTCGAGGACGGGGCCTTCAAGTCCGAGCGCATCGTCATCGGCGCTGGCTGCAGCGTCGGAACCGCCGCTTTCGTCCATTACGGGGTGACGATGGGTGACAGGTCCGCTCTCGACTCCGACTCCTTCCTGATGAAAGGCGAGTACGTCCCGCCGGGCGCGCGATGGGGCGGCAACCCGGCGGTCCAGCTCGCGGCTCCCGCGTACCCGCGCGGCACCGCCGCGCACGTTTCCCGACAGGAGCCACGTAGATGGAGATCTTCGCAGCACGAGAGTCGGCCGTTCGCAGCTACTGCCGCAACTGGCCCGTCCTGTTCGACAGGGCGGCAGGTAGCTGGCTCTACGACGAGGGCGGTCGCGGCTACCTGGACTTCTTCGCCGGCGCGGGCGCGCTGAACTACGGCCACAACAACCCCGTGCTGAAGCAGGCACTGCTCGGGTATCTGAACGAGGACCGGGTCGTTCATTCGCTTGACATGTACACGAGCGCCAAACGCGAGTTCCTGACCGTATTCGACGAAGTCATCCTGCGGCCACGGGAGCTGAACTACCGAGTGCAGTTTCCCGGACCCGGCGGCGCGAACGCCGTGGAAGCGGCGTTGAAGCTGGCCCGCAAGGTAACCGGCCGCACCGAGATCATCACCTTCACCAACGCCTTCCACGGCATGACGCTCGGGGCGTTGTCAGTCACCGGCAACGCCTTCCACCGCCGCGGCGCCGGAGTCTCGCTCGCGCACGCGATCCCGGTGCCGTTCGACTGGTCCCTGGGCGGGCGGTCGCCCGACTTCCTGTGGCTCGAGCGGCTCCTCACCGACCGCGGCAGCGGGCTGGACAAGCCCGCCGCCGCGATCGTCGAAACGGTACAGGGCGAGGGCGGGATCAACGTGGCGCGCCCGGAGTGGCTGCGCGGGCTCGCCGACCTCTGCCGGCGGCACGACGTCCTGCTCATCGTCGACGACATCCAGATGGGATGCGGCCGTACCGGCCCGTTCTTCAGCTTCGAAACCGCTGGCATCACGCCGGATATCGTGTGCCTGTCGAAGTCCATCAGCGGCTACGGTCTCCCCATGGCGCTCACCCTGATCCGGGACGACCTGGACGTCTGGGCGCCAGGCGAGCACAACGGCACCTTCCGCGGCATCAATCCCGCGCTGATCACCGCCACGGCCGCGCTGCGCGCCTACTGGCGGGACGACGCGCTGGAACGGGAGACCGCCGGCCGGGGCGACCAGATCACGGGGGCGCTGACCGCGATCGCCGAATCGGTGCCCGCCGCGCCGCCGCGTGTCCGTGGCCGCGGGCTGGCGCACGGTCTGGCGTTCGAGAACGATGAGCTGGCCGCGCAGGTGTCATCGGCCGCCTTCGGGCGGGGCCTGCTAGTGGAAACCGCCGGACCGCGCGGGGAAGTGGTCAAGCTGCTGCCGCCTTTGACGATCACCGACTCCGAGCTAGACCAGGGACTGTCGCTGCTCGCCGAGGCGGTCCGCGCCGCCTGCTGATCCGGCGCGGGGCGCTCCCAAGGCCGCGCGCGCAGCCCGGCCAGGTGACGTTTCATGAAGCCTCAGCTTGCCTTCAGGAATGGTCCTGAGAATTAGTAGTGACAGACGAAGAGATGAGCTGAGAAGCCCCGCCGGGCGCGCATCGCCGGGTAACGAAGGTCCCGGAAATTCCCGACTAAATTCCCTGACGTATTTCTCTCGCGGGGAGGTCGTTTCAATGTTCTTTACATATCTGCTGCGGGAACTGCGGCGGCGCAAGCGGCAGGCGATTTGCATCGCGCTGGGCCTGGCCCTGGGCATCGGCCTGGTGATTACGGTCACCGCTGCGTCCGCGGGGGTGAAGAACGCGCAGGACACGGTCCTGCACTCGCTGTACGGGGTGGGCACCGACATCACCGTGACCCAGGCGCCAGCTTACGGGTCCGGCCGCGGGCCGGAATTCTCCTTCGGCGCGGGCTCGGGGTTCCGGCCGGGCGGGAAGGTCAACAGCGATGTGCTGACCGCAGCGCAGGCGGGGACGCTCAAGGCCGCATCCGTGACGGCGATATCGCGGCTACGTGATGTCTCTGCCGCCTCCGGTGCCCTGGTCCTCAACGACACGCACGTCACCGGCACGATCTCGTCATCGGCTGCGAGCCGGACAGCCGGCGGCTCGGGATCGTTTGGCGTCAGCTCGTTCAGCGTGGACGGGGTGCAGCTGTCCGGGGGCGACGTCGGCGTGCTCAGTTCCGGGCAGATCACCTCGGGCCGGACCTTCACCGCGGCGGACGCGACATCCAGCGTCGCTGTCGTCGATTCCAGCTACGCCAGGCAGCAGGGCCTCAAGACGGGCTCGTCGCTCACCATCGCGGGCAAGAAGTTCAAGGTGATCGGCATCGTCAGCATGCCGCAGGGGGCCAGCACGCCTGATGTGTTCATCCCGCTCGCCCGGGCGCAGGCGCTCTCGGGCATGACAGGCGAGGTGAGCACCATCTATGTCGCCGCCGGCAGCGCCTCAGACATAAGCACAGTGGCCGCTGAGATCTCGGCCCTGCTGCCTAAGGCCACGGTGACCACCTCGAGCAGCCTGGCCAGCGAGGTGACGGGCTCCCTGGCCAGCGCCTCCAGCCTGGCAGGCAACCTGGGCCGATGGCTATCGGTCGCGGTGCTCGCCGTCGCTTTCGGCCTGGCGGCACTGCTGATGATGAGCACGGTCACGCGTAGGGTGCGGGAATTCGGCACGCTCAAGGCCCTGGGCTGGCGAAGCGGCCGCGTCATCGGCCAGGTGATGGGTGAGGCACTCGCGCTCGGGGTGATCGGCGGCGCGGCGGGCATCGCGCTCGGCTTCGGCGGTGCGGCAATCATCGACGCCGTGGCCGCGCCGCTGACCGCCTCCACCGGGCCGGCCGCTGGATCGGCCGCCCCGGGCGCGGCACGTGCGGTCCCGCCGTCCGGCAACGGCGTCAGGCAGCTGGCCGCCAGCATCGTCACCGTCCACCTGAGCGCGCCGGTCACCCTCGGCGTGATCGCGGCTGCCGTGCTGCTCGCCGTCGCGGGCGGGCTGATCGCCGGCCTGTTCGGCGGGTGGCGTGCGGCACGCCTGCGGCCAGCCGCGGCACTGGGGGCGGTGGGCTGACGCGGGGAAGACAAATACTGTCACGGCCACGAAGAAGACGGAGCGACCATGTACAAGCTGACCGGGGTGACGAAGAACTACGAGCGGGGAGCAACCGTGGTGCAGGCGCTGCGCGGGGTGGACCTGGTGATCGAGGACGGGGAATGGCTGGCGATCCGGGGGCCCACCGGGCACGGGAAGACGACGCTGCTGCAGATCCTCGGCGCCCTGGACCGGCCCACGTCGGGCACCGTCGAATTCGAGGGCCGGGATCTCGCGCGGTTGCGCGAGAGCGAGCTGACCAATGTGCGGGCGCGGTCCTTCGGGTTCATCTTCCAGACCTTCAACCTGATCCCGACGCTGACAGCGCAGGAGAACGTGGAGACCGCGCTCGTGCCGCTGCACGTGCCGGGGACCGGGCGGCGCGCCAGGGCCGCTGCCGCGCTCGCCGACGTCGGGCTCGGCGACCGGGCCGGGCACCTGCCCGGTGAGCTGTCCGGCGGGCAGCAGCAGCGGGTCGCCATCGCCCGCGCGCTGGTCAAGGAGCCTAAGGTTCTGCTGGCCGACGAGCCCTCGGGAAACCTTGACGAGGACACACGGGACGACCTCATCGCACTGCTCGACCGGGTTCTGGCGCACGCTCGGGCTGACACTGGTCGTGGTCACGCACGACAGCGTGGTCGCCGGCCGCGCCCAGCGGCAAGGCGTGCTGCGCGACGGCCGCTTGTCGGTCACGTGAAGGAAGCCCGCAGCTGCTGATCCCGCGGATACCGGCAAGTTCGTGCTCAAGGTGGCAACGTGCGCATCCGCCCTACTCTTCGGCGGTCCGGCCTACGCGCTGGATGGAATCGCGCGTCCCGGGACTGAACAGCCGAAGAAGCGGTGCGATTACACCCGGCGGCAGGCCGCATGACGCATGTGCGTTATAGCGCGTAAGAAGATTCGTGGTCATGACACAATGCCGCTTAACCTAAGTTGTTCATGGCTGCCCAGGGCGCTCCCAATGCCGTTTCCGCTGCCGCTATAACTGTCCGTGACTGCCGATTGCGAAGCTAGCGTAATGACCCGAAAATATTTTTTTCCGCGTAAGTAATTTGTTCTATAGCAACGAAAGCTCTTCGCGATCATGGTCGGCTGCGCCGGAAGCCCGGAGCATGGCGCGCGAAACGGTCACACTCTGTAGCGCACTGTCTGACATGTCCTTAATGTACCGATTCGCGCAGTACGAGCTTGCCGGCAAGAGGAGCCGGCGGCCGACCAAACCCCGCCCGCAACCGAGGTCACACCAGGCACCCGCGGACGGCGCGCGCCCCTGGCAGCTAGCGCCGCAGTAGCGGGGATCGCATCCCGCCGGTGGCCTCGCTGCACAGGCCGCCCGGCGTTCGGCGCACGGCCGGGCAGCCTCCGGGAGCCCGTAGGGTGTGACCGTGCCGGATGTTGGATCGAGGGTTCTCACGAGCATTTCCTGGGCCGTGGCGGGCGGGCTCGCCGCATGGGCGGCGGCCAGGGTCGCCGCGGCCGATCGCGTGCGCCGCATCGAGGCTCCGGTTGCGCCGTTGCTGTCGTTCACCCCGCAGGCGGCCGCGGCTGCGCCGCCGGCCGCCCTGGCGCTGGGCTTGGCCAGGCGGCGGGGGCCCGCCGTGACAGCCGCGCTCGCCGCGGCGGCGCTGGCCGCGGTGGTGCGGCCGCGCGCGGCCCGGCGGCCGCAGCCGAAGGCCAGCGGGCCGGTACTGCGCGTGCTCACCGTTAACCTGCTCTACGGCCGGGCCGACGCGGAGGTGGTCGTCGCCCTGGTCCGCCGGACCGGCGCGGACGTGCTGTTCTTGCAGGAACTCACCGATGATGCGGTGACCCGCCTGAAGCAGGCCGGGCTGGGCGACCTGATGCCTCAGGAGCTAACCGAGCTCAGGGACGGTCCGCGCGGCTCGGGCATCTACTCCCGGTTCCCGCTGAGCGAAGGGCCGTCCCTCGCGCCGGTGCACGCGGCGCAGCCCTCCGCGGTGCTGGAGTTGCCCGGCGGGCAAGCGGTGGAGCTGGTCTGCGTGCACCCGCACCCGCCGAAACCGCCGTGGTCGCGAGGAGTCGCCCGGTGGCGTCAGGAGCTCGCGGTGCTGCCCTCGCCCGGGGAGCTTCCGCGGGTGCTGGCGGGAGACTTCAACGCCACCCTCGATCACGCTCTGTTCCGCGGCGTACTGCGCCTCGGCTACGCCGACGCCGCGCTCCAAGTAGGGAACGCGCGGACGCCCACGTGGGGGCCGGCCGGGAGGCTGGCACTGATCGCCATCGACCATGTGCTGGTGGACCGGCGCTGCGCGGTGCTGGCGAGTTCGGTGCACGCCGTACCGGGCACCGATCACCGGGCCGTCTACGCGCAGGTCCAGCTCCCCGGGCAGTAGGACATCGAATGCTGCGCTACATCACGGTGCCCTCGTAGCCTTCCGGCTGCCCCTCGAGGACCATGAACTTGACCTCGAGGAACGGCGTCAGGCCCTCGTGCGCGCCCTCGCGGCCGATGCCGGACTGCTTGTACCCGCCGAAGCTCACGCCGAAGTCCGTGCGCATCGCGTTGTGTCCCACGGTGCCGGACCGCAGCCGCGCCGCGACCTGGCGGGCCCGGTTGACGTCGTTGGTGAACACGGAGGCGTTGAGACCGTAGATGGTGTCGTTGGCGATCCGCACCGCGTCGTCCTCGTCGGCGGCCGGGATGACCGACAGCACCGGCCCGAAGATCTCCTCCTGGGCGATGACCGAGGAGTTGTCCACGTTGCCGAACACCGTCGGCTCGACGTACCAGCCACCCGCTGATCGTGCTCGCGGACGCCGACCTGGATTACGCGGTCGAGGCCGCCGCGTTCGCCGCGTTCTTCCACTCCGGGCAGATCTGCATGAACGCCCGCAAGGTCCTCATCGAGCGCCCGGTCTACGACACCTTCATCGAACGGCTCGCCGCCCGCGCCAAGGCGCTGCCGGCCGGGCCCTGCTACCGGCCGACGATCCTCACCGAGGTCCCGGACGGGGCCCGCGTCCACTCCGAGGAGACCTTCGGCCCGGTCCTGGTCGCCCAGCCCATCGCGGATGCCGATGAGGCGGTGGCCATCGCCAACGCCACCCGCTACGGGCTGTCCGCAGGGCTCATCACCCGCGACAGCCAGTGCGGCTTCGCGCTCGCCCGCCGCATCGACGCCGGCGTCGTGCACGTCAACGACCAGACCATCGCCGACGAACCTCAGCTCCCCCTCGGCGGGGTCAAGGACAGCGGCTGGGGCCGCTCCGGCCCGCACTCCATGGCCGACTTCACCGAGCTGCAGTGGATCACCACCAGGGACGGCACCGGCACCTACCCGATCTAGCCGCGGATCCGCGTCAGCGCACCCGGCAGCCCATTTCCTTGGCGGAGTAGCCGCCGAGTTCCTCTACCGAGGCCTTGAAGCGATCCGACCGCAGCAGCGCCCACAGGGGCGCGAGCTGCGGCGACTCCAGCGCGCCCGGCGCGACGGCCAGGTCGTACGGCTCCGTGGCCAGCGGCACGAAATCAAGCCCGAACGCCTGTGCGGCCGCCATGATCCCGAGACCCGCGTCGGCCCGCCCGGCTGCGATCGCCGCCGCGACCGCCAGGTGCGTCGGCTCCTCCCGCGCGTACCCCTCGATCGCGGCGGCCGTAAGGCCCTGCTCCCCGAGCATGACATCGAGCAGCACCCGCGTCCCCGCGCCGCGCTGCCGGTTCACGTACCGGACGCCGGGACGGCAGACATCAGGCAGCCCGGCGATGCCCAGGGGGTTCCCGGCGGCCACCATCAGCCCCTGCGACCGCTCTACCAGCCGCACCACCGCCACATCGCCCGCCGCCGCCCCGAAAACCCGGTCCACGTACGGCAGCGTGTACTCGCCGGAGGCCGGGTCGAGCAGGTGTGACCCGGCGATGTGGCACAGGCCGTCACGCAGCGCGACAAGCCCCCCGAGCGACCCGACGTTGGACGACGCGAGCGTCACCATCGGGTCGTCGGCGCGCAGGAACGAGGACGCCAGGTCGAGCACCATGTCATGCGACCCGATGGCGACGATGGTGCGCGCGATCTCGTCAAGCCCGCGCAGCAGATCGACCTGCACGGAAGATCCGGCGTGGTGACCTTCCACGCCGGCCGGCACGACAAGCAGCCCGTCGGCGCGGACCAGTGACGTCAGCACCCCGGCGCCGCGCGGCAGCGGCGTCGCCACCAGGGACCCGCCGACGGAGCCGAGCCGCACCCGTACCCAGTCGTCCATGCCGAGCGGCGAGGCGAGCTTGCGGGCCAGCCGTGCCGGGGCACGCGGCCGCTGCCGCGGCGGCGCGCCAGACAGCTCCGCCAGCAGCGGCGCCGCGAAGATGTCGAACGTGAGCGCCGCCGACACGGGGTAGCCGGGCGCGCCGAGCACCGGCGTCCGCCCCACGACGCCCAGCACCACCGGGTGTCCCGGCCGCACCGCGACCCCGTGCACGGCCAGGGTCCCGGCGGACGCGACCACCCGCGCCGTGTAGTCGTCCCGCCCCGCGCTTGACCCGGCGATCACGATCAGCAGATCGCATTCGGCGGCGGCGTCCCGCACCACGGCGGCGATCCGCTCCGGGTCGTCCGGCTCGATCGGCAGGCACCGCGCCTCGTACCCGGCCTCCCGTGCCTGCGAGGCGAGCATGAGGGAGTTGGTGTCGAGGATTTCCCCCGGCCCGGTCTCCGTTCCGATCGGCCGCACCTCATCTCCAGTCGGAAGGATGAGAACAAGAGCTTTCTTCCGAACGGACAGGTGCGTTGCCCCCGCGGCCGCCGCTGCCGCCAGGTCGACGGCGCGGAGCCGGTGTCCCTCCGGGAGCAGCAGCTCGCCCGCGCTCACGTCCTCGCCGATGGACCGGACGTGCTGGTACGGGGGGACGGCGGCGCGCAGTTCGGCGCGGCCGGTGTCGTCGTAGTGGACGTGCTCGCGCATGACCACCGCGTCGCGGCCGTCGGGCATCGGGTCGCCGGTGTCCACGACGTCGTAGGCGCCGGGGGCGAGCCAGCGCGGGGTGGTCTCGCTCGCGCCGGGCGTGTCCGCGGAACGGACCGCGATGCCGTCCATCCCGGCGGCGTCGAACGGGGGAGAGGAGCGGACGGCCCACACCGGCGCGGCGGTGACGAGCCCGGCGGCCTCGGTGACGGGCACGGTGCTGGCGGGCAGCCGTTCCGGGCAGCCGGCGGCCTCGCGGGCGGCACGCCACGCGTCCAGGGCCTGCGCGGCCGGGACGTCACGGATGAACGGGCTGTTCACTGGCCTGTCAGCCATACAGGATCACGTTCACTTCGCTGCCCGCGTCCAGCCCGGTCGCCTCCTCGGGGATCACGATGTAGCCATCGGCCGCCGTCAGCACCGACAGCAGCGCCGATACGCCGAACACCGGCACCGCGGCCCCGTCGCTCACTGTTACCTGCACGATATCGAGCCGCCCGGTCGCCGACGCGAGATCCCGCGATAGCCGGGCCCGCGCCGATGGCTGCGGCGGCGGCGCCGTGCAGCCGCCGACGAGGCGGACGACCGGCATCCCGATCAGCCGGAACACCACGAGCGCCGAGCGCGGGTTGCCCGGCAGCCCGATCACCGGCACGCCGTCACACTCGGCCAGCAGCGTCGGCTTGCCGGGCTTGATCGCCAGGCCGTGGCACCAGATGCCCGGCGGGCCGAGGCGGCCGACGGCGTTCGCGGTCTCGTCCCTGGCGCCGACCGAGGACCCGGCGGAGATCACGAGCACGTCGCTGGCCGGCAGCGCGCCGCGCAGCGCTTTCTCCAGCACCCCCGGGTCATCGGGCACGATCCCGCCGAAGGCTGGCTCGCCGCCCGCGTCCGCGATCAGCGCGGCGAGCGCGGACGCCGTCGCGTCACGCACCTGGCCCGGCTTCAGCTGTGCCGCCTCGGGCGGGACCACCTCGTCGCCGGTGGAGAAGATCGTCACCAGCGGCTTCTTGTGCACGGTCACGGACGTCACGCCGGCCGCGGCGAGCATGCCGAGGTCCTGGGGGCGCAGCGGCCGGCCGCGGGGAGCGACCTCGTCGCCGGGCCTGGCGTCCTCGTCGGCCCGCACGATGCCCTCGCCCGGCGCGACGGGGCGGACCACCTCGATCATGCCGGGCATCGCCTCGGCGGTGTACTCGACCATCACGACCGCGTCCGTGCCGGGCGGGATGACGCCGCCGGTCGGCATGGCGACCGCCGTGCCGGGCGTGACCGCCGTGTCCGGCTCGGCCCCCATGCGGACGGCGCCGGTGACGGTGAGGTAGCCGGGGAGGCCCTCGGACACGCCGTAGGTGTCGGCGGCGCGGACGGCGTAGCCGTCGACGGTGGAGCGCGCGAAACCGGGCAGCGGATGCGGCGCGGTGACCGGCCCGGCCGGCACCCGGCGCAGCGCCGCGCCCAGCGGCACGGTCTCGGCACCGGTGCGCCGCCGGGGACGGAAGCCGGCCAGGGCCTCCGCGACCGTTCGGGTGGTGAAGAACTCCCGCCCGGCGGCGTCAGCCATGTCCCCCGGCAGAGCCTTCTTCCGCCAGGCGCAGCACGCTCATCACCGGGCCGAGCGCGACCTGGCCGAGCCCGCAGATCGAGGTACGGCGCATCACCTCGGCGAGGTCGCGTACCTCGCCGTCCACGCTGGCGGGGCCGCCGCCCGTCTTGAGCAGGCCGTCGAGGATGACGTGCGCCTTCGCGGAGCCGACCCGGCACGGCACGCACTTGCCGCACGACTCGTCGCGGAAGAACCGCAGCACGTTGACGGCGGCGGCGAGCAGATCGGTGCCCTCGGCCATGACGACGATCGCGCCGGAGCCGAGCATCGACCCGGCCGCCTGCAGCGTGCCGAAGTCCAGCTCCACGTCCAGCTTGTCCGGCCCGATGAAGTTGGACGACGCGCCGCCCGGCTGGATGGCGCCGAGCGGCCTGCCGCCGTCGACCCCGCCGGCCAGGTCAAGCAGCTCGCGGGCGGCGGTGCCCATCGGCACGCAGTACACGCCGGGGCGCGCCACGTGGCCGGAGACGGCGAAGAACTTCAGCCCGGCGTGGTCGCCCTTGCCCTGGGCGTGCCACCAGGCCGCACCGCGCAGGGCGATGACCGGGACATGGGCGAACGTCTCGACCGAGTTCATCAGCGTCGGCTTGCCGTGCAGGCCATAGGTGCCGGGGAACGGCGGCTTGTTCCGCGGCTCGCCGCGGTGCCCTTCCATGCACTCGATGAGCGCGGACTCCTCGCCCAGGATGTAGCCGCCCGGTGAGGTGAACACCTCGACGTTCAGCCGCCTGCCGGAGCCTGCCGCATCCGGGCCGATCAGCCCGGCCTCGCGCAGGTTCTCGATCTCGCGGCGGATGACCTGCGCTTCCGGGCCGTACTCGTGCCTGACGAACACCCAGCCTTCCCCGGCGCCGACCGCGAGCATGCCGAGCAGCATGCCCTCCAGGACCAGGTGCGGCTGGGCGGCCAGGATCTCCCGGTCCTTGAACGTGCCCGGTTCGGACTCATCGGCGTTGCAGATCACGTATTTCGGCGTTGCCTCCTGCGCGGCGACCAGGTCCCACTTGCGGCCGGCCGGGAAGCCCGCGCCGCCCATCCCGCGCAGCCCCGCGTCCTTGAGCGCGGTGATGATGCCCCCCGTGTCCAGCCGCCCCGCGAGCACGCCGCCCATTCCGCGCAGCCCCGAGTCCTTGAGCGTGGTGATAATGCCCGCCGTGTCCAGCCGCCCCGCGAGCACGCCGCGCAGCACGGCGTACCTGTCTGCTGGGACGGGATACGGGTCATTCGGCCATGTTGCCCCGGGGGGACGACCCCCCGGGATCCCCCCGCGCATGGGGGGGCTGCCCGCCCCCCCATACCCCCCGGGGGCAGGCACGCCGGTCCGTTCCGGCAGATGTTCCCCGATCGCATCAAGGGGCAGCGGCTGCTCGTTGACCGTGCATGCGGGGGCGATGTCGCAGCGGCCGAGGCAGGATCCTTCGGCGATCTCGATGTCGGCGTCCGCGCCGTACCGTTCCCTGATCGCGTCGATGCGCGCGTCGGCGCCGCGAAGCCAGCAGGACAGGTCGTGGCAGACGCGGATCTCGGTCTTCTTCGGCGGCTCGGTGCGGAAGTGCGGGTAGAACGAGACGAGCCCCTCGATCTCGTACAGCGGCCGGTGGACGTCGCGGGACAGCGCGACCAGCTCCTCGCGGGGCAGCCAGCCGGCCCGCTCCTGGATGGCGTTCAGCGCCGGAATCAGGCTCGGGCCGGGAAACTTGCCCGCCCTGGCCTCGACGCCGGGGACGCGGGCCGGGGCCTCAGCCATCGGCCCTCTCGATACGGACCGCGCAGAACTTGAACTCGGGGATCTTCCCGAACGGGTCGATCTCGTCGATCGTCAGCAGGTTCGCCGCCGCCTCCCGGAAGTGGAACGGAATGAAGCAGTTGCCCCTGGCCTCCCGGTGGGAGACCTTCGTCTCAAGCTCGATCGTGCCACGGCGGGAGCTGACCCGTGCCATGTCGCCGTCTTCCAGGCCGAGCTCCGCGGCGTCGTCCGGGTGGATGTACACCAGGGCCCTGGGCGCGATCGCGTTCGAGCGCGTAGGACCGGCGGGTCATCGAGCCGGTGTGCCAGTGCTCCAGCATCCGGCCGGTGTTCAGCACGAACGGGTACCGCTCGTCAGGCAGTTCCTTCGCGGGCAGCCACTCGGCGGGGACCAGGTGCGCCAGGCCGTCGTCCGTTTTGAACTTCTCGGTGAACATCACCACGGTGCCGTCGCTGCGGGCGGGATCCGGGTTCGGATACAGCTTGCCGGACAGGCCGAGGTTGTCGTAGCTGAGGTTCTTGTAGCTCGGGATGACCGAGACCATCTCGTCGAAGATCTGCCGCGGCGTCTCGTAGTGCCAGTCCAGGCCGACCCGGTTCGCGATGTCCTGCACGACCTCCCAGTCCACGCGTGCCCGGCCGGGGGTATCCAGCACCTTGCGGCCGAGCTGCACGCGGCGGTCGGTATTGGTGTAAGTGCCGTCCTTCTCCAGGTAGGAGGACGCCGGCAGGATCACATCGGCGAACTCGGCGGTCTCGGTGAGGAAGATGTCCTGTACGACGAGGAAGTCGAGCCTGGCCAGGGCCTTGCGGACCTTGTTGATATTCGGGTCGGACAGGAACGGGTTCTCGCCCAGCATGTACATGCCGCGCACACCGCCCGCCAGGGCCGAGCCGATGATCTCGGTGACGGTCAGGCCCTTCTTCGGGTCCAGGTCCGCGGCGCCCCAGGCGGCCTCGAACCTGGCCTTCACGGCGGGGTCGTCGGCCTTCTGGTAGTCCGGGTAGAACATCGGGATCAGGCCCATGTCCGAGGCGCCCTGCACGTTGTTCTGCCCGCGCAGCGGGTGCAGGCCGGAGCCGGGCTTGCCGACGTTCCCGGTGATCGCGCACAGCGCGATCAGGCAGCGGGCGTTGTCGGTGCCGGTGGTGTGCTGGGAGATGCCCATGCCCCAGAAGATGATTCCGGCGCTGGCCTCGCCCCAGGCCCGCGCGACCCGCGTGATGGTGTCGGCCGGCACGCCGGTGATCTGCTCGGCCCGCTCCGGCGGGTAGTCCGCGACGGTACGCCTGAGCGCCTCGAAGTTGGACGTCCTGGCCGTTATGTAGGCGTCGTCGGTGAGGCCGAGCCTGATGATCTCGTGCATGACGCCGTTGTAGAAGGCGACGTCGGTGCCGGGCTTGAGCTGGCAGTAGATGTCCGCGTGGTCGGCCATCTTGTCGGCCCGCGGGTCCACGTAGATGATCGTCGTGCCGTTGCGGCGGGCCTGCTTGAAGAAGCTGGAGGCGACCGGGTGGTTCGCCGTGGAGTTGCTGCCCGTGACGATCGCGACCCCGGCGTTCCTGATGTCGCCGTAGGTGGTGGAGACCGCGCCGGAGCCGATCCCCTCGAACAGCGCCGCCACGCTGGAGGCGTGGCACAGCCGCGTGCAGTGGTCCACGTTGTTGGTGTGGAAGCCGGTGCGGATGAGCTTCTGGAAGAGGTAGGCCTCCTCGTTGGAGCACTTCGCGGAGCCGAACCCCGCGATCGCGCCCGGGCCGCCCTCGGCGTAGATCCCGGTGAGCCTGCGCGCGACCAGGTCGAGGGCCTCTTCCCAGGTCGCCTCCCGGAAGTGCGGCAGCACCTCGGCGTAGTCGACGAGGCCGCCGGGCTTGCGGCCGCGCTTGCCGCCCTTGCGCTTCTGCTTCGGGTCGCCGTCGCCGGTCATCCCGTGGTCGTTGCGCTCGCCGTCGGCGGCGGCCATGTCGCCGCGGACGTCGGCGGACAGCGGGCCCTTCGGGTAGGACTCCTCCCGGCGGATCAGCGGCGCTGTAAGCCGCTGCGGCGAGGCGGCGTAGTCCCAGCCGTAACGGCCCTTCACGCACAGCCGCCCGTGCGAGCCGGGCTGCTCCCGGCCCTCCGCGTACGCGATCGCGCCGTTATCGCGGTCCACGTAGTAGGTGAGGGCGCAGCCGACGCCGCAGTACGGGCAGACGGTGTCCACCGCGTCCAGCTCGCTGCGCGGCCGGATCGGGATGTTGTTGATCGGCTTGTTGGTCAGCGCGCCGGTCGGGCACGAGGCCACGCACTCACCGCAGGACACGCACGACGAGGCGCCCATCGGGTCGCTCAGGTCGAACGCGATCCGGGTGCCGTAGCCCTTGCCGCTGCGCCCGATCACGTCGTTGCCCTGGATGTCGTCGCAGGCCCGCACGCAGCGGTCGCAGAGGATGCAGGCGTCGTGGTCGACGGCGATCACCGGGCTGGACAGGTCGGTGCCGCGGCCTGATCCGGGGGGCAGGGCGGTGCCGTCCTGAGCGAGCCCGAATCGTTCGGCCAGCGCGAGCAGTTCGTTGTCGCCGGTCGTCACCTGCTTCGGGTCACGCTCGCGTGGCGGCTGGTCGCTGAGCAGCAGCTTCGTCAGCATCGCGCGGCTGCGCTCGAGTTCCGGCGTGCTTGTCTTGACCTGCATACCGTTCTCGCAGGCCCGCACGCAGGAGGCGGCGAACGCGGGCGCGCCCACGTCAACCACGCACATCCGGCAGACGCCCACCGGATCGAAACGCTCGTCGTGGCAGAGCACCGGGATGTCGATTCCGGCGGCCTTGGCGGCTTGCCAGATCGTGGTTCCCTCCGGGGCAGTGACCTCACATCCGTCGACCGTGAGCGTTACCGTCCCCGTGCTCTCCGGGGCAGTGATGGCCATAGCGGCAGTATCCGCCCGCGGACGACGCTAGGCCAACCCCAGATCGCTGGCGATCCCCGGATCTGGGCGCCCCTCATGATCAAGCCCGCGCTTTTTGTAGTAGGCGTCGATCATCGCCCGCAGGCGGCCGGCGGTAAGCGTGGCTACCCGGCCGGAGGGCAGGGTGAGCGGCTCGTTCAGCAGGCGGTCAGGCAGCCAGTCGTCTGACGGCTGCCAGCCTTCGCGAATGTTGTAGACCCGTTTGGCCAGCACGATCCGGCAGGCGGTCGCGCGCAGCTCGTCGCCGGTGACATCCCAGCCGGTAACCGACGCCAGCAGCCCCGCCCACTCCCCGAACGGGTCGGTGAACACCCCGCGCAGGAACTTGCACAGGATCAGCGAGTCCATGACCGCGGCCCGGTCCTCCGTCTCGATCGCCGCCGCCACGTGCGCGTCGCCGCCGTCCAGCCGGTCCAGGTCACCCGACAGGTCCGCCTCGTAGGCGCCCGACCGGTTGTGGTCCGCCCCCCGCGCGTTCACCGCCAGCCCCAGTGCCATCGCGTGCAGTGTGCGAGGCTCGTACCCGGGCATCTCCAGGCCCTTGACGTGCGGGGCGAAGGAAGCGGAGTCAGCCCCGACCGTTCGGGATGCTTGTCTTGATCCTTCGCCAAGCAGGGAGCCGAGCGGCGTGCCGCGGGTGCCGATCTCGTCGAGGGCGCGCAGGAGCGCGGCAGGGTCGCCGAAGCGGAGCCAGGGCGCGTCGATGAGGCCGCGCTGCGCGCACTCCATCGCCCATGCGATCGTGCCGCCCGCGGAGATCGTGTCGATGCCAAGCTCGTCGCAGCGGGCGCTCGCGGCGAGCACCGCGTCCGGGTCGCTTACCCCGCACATCGGGCCGAGCGCGAACACGTTCTCGTACTCGACGCGGACCTTCTTGCCCCGGCCGACACGGTAGATGTGCTCGCACCCGATCGTGCAGGACGCGCAGCTGCTGCGCGCGACCCGGCGCATCCCCTCGACGGTCTCGTCCGGCGCCTGTTCGGCCAGGCGGCCGGCCCCCTCGAACGCGGCGGCCTGGAAGTTGCGGGTGGGCAGCGTGGCGATCGCGTTGAACGCGAGCAGGTTGGCGAGCGTGCCGAGCTCGCGGTACTTCGCCGTCGCCGGGCCGAACGACCGTTCCCGCAGGTCCCGCGCGGCTTGCAGGACCGATGCCGGGTCGGCCGTCGCGACCTTCGCCGCCGCGCGGACCGCGATCGCCTTCAGGTTCTTCGCGCCCATGACCGCGCCAAGGCCGCCGCGGCCCGCGTGCCGGCCGTCGTGCGAGATCGTGGCGTACCGGACGCCGCGCTCGCCGGCCGGGCCGATCGCCGCCACCCGCCAGCCCCGGCCGAGCTCGTCACGCAGCTTGGTGCCGGCGTCGGCGGCGGTCATGCCGCTGAGCTGCCGCGCGTCGATGAGCCGGCTCCCGTCACCGTCGATGAGCAGCGCCGAGGGCCGCGCCGCGCGGCCGCGGATCACGATCGCGTCGTGGCCAGTGAGCTTCCCGGCGATCGCGAACTGGCTGGAGGCCAGCGCGTCGGTCAGCATCCCGGTCAGCGGCGACTTCGCCACCACGGCGAACTTCGCGCTCGTGGTCAGCGGCGTGCCCACCAGCGGAGAGAACACGAACGCCAGCGGTGCCGTGGCGTCCAGGGCGCCGGCGCCCGGCGTTCCCAGCCGGTACAGCAGCCAGGCGCCAAGGCCGGAGCCGCCGATGTAGGCGCGCAGGATCTCATCGGGCAGCGGCAGGACCACGCTAGTCCCCGCGGCAGCGTCCACCACAAGTGCCTGTCCGAAGTAGCCGCCGGCGGTCATGTCAGCCTCCCGCGTCCGCGGACAGGAAGAAGACGGTGTCGCCCGCCGCGAGCGGCGTCTCGCCGTCCCGGGTGATCTGATCACCGTTCAGCGCCGCCGTGACATGCCGGTCGAGCACAAGGCCAAGCGCGTCGGCGGCGGCGCCCACGGTGGCGGCCCGGACGGCGTGCGGGCCGCTCTTGCCGCCGCCTTTGGCGAGGGTCCCGAAGAGCTGGACGGTCACCTCCGGCGCCGACCGGGCCCGGGCCGCCTGGTAGTCGGCGGGCGTGTTGACGTTCACCACCGAGTCCAGGTCCGGGTCGAGCGCGGCGAGCACCGGGTCCTGCTTCAGCGCAACGTCGTCGAGCGTCTCCACCGTGCACTCCTCGAAGAGAAAGGCGGGGCGCAGCCGGTCTTCGGCCACCAGGCGCTCGGCGGTGTCCGCGAGCGAGACCCGGTACGCGGCGGCCAGCGGCTGCCTGAACCCGCGGGCGACCGGCAGGGCGACGTCCGTGCCTTCGCTGTCGCCGAGAACGCGTACCACCCGGCGGATGAAGGCCGGGTGCAGGAACGGCATGTCGGTCGAGGCGACGAACGCGGCGTCGGCGCGCCCGCGCAGCGCGGCGAGCCCGGCGGCGATGCCCTGCACCGGGCCCTTGCCGTCCCGTGGGTCGTCGGCCACCAGGATGCTCTTCGGCAGGCCGGGAAGGTCCTGGCCAGGCGCGCGCACGACGACCACGGGTCCGCCGGTCGCGCGCGCCAGGATGCCGGCCGTCCTGCGCAGCAGCGTGGACCCATGCCACTCCAGTGCCGCCTTGGGCGTGCCCATCCGCGAGGACCGGCCGCCCGCCAGCACTACGCCCGCGGAAACCGCCACTTTCTCATCGTAGGTCTCACGGGCAGGATCAGGCGGGTGCCTTGGACCGCAGGATCTGGATGAACTCGCGCATCCAGGCGGGGTGGTCGGGCCAGGCGCGCGCCGAGACCATCTGCCCGTCGACCACCGCGCGGCGCCGTCGACGAACTCGGCGCCGCGCCCGGACAAGAGCACGACCCGTCGGCGTGTTCGTCATCGGGTTGAGTGGAGTGCGGCTACGTAGATCGCGGCCGGGTTGCCGGGCGGCCAGCCGGGCAGCGGGTCGATCGTGTCGATGCGGATGAAGCCGTTGCGTTCCCAGAAGGCCCGGGTGGCCTCGTAGGGACGTAGCCGGATGAGCGGTCCAGGGTTTTGACCTCCACGACGCTGATCCCGGCGGCCGCCAGGTGGTCCAGGACGTGGCTGAGCAGCGTGGTTCCGTGCCCGCGGCCGCGGCGGGCCGCGTCGACGGCGATCCACAGGATTTCCGCGCCGCCTGGTGATTTCCTGGCGGCCACGGCGAAGCCCGCGACCGTTCCGGAGTCGGTGATGACCCAGGCCTCGTGGCTGGCGGCGTCGCGCCCGGCCTTGGCTGGCACGTCGGCGGTGAAGTAGTCCGGAAGGCCCTGGATGATGGCTGCGGCCGCGGGAGCGTCCCCGGCCTGGAAGCGGCGGACAGCGGGCATGTGAGTCATCGTGCCAGCGCCCGGCGCGGGTCCGCGAACCCTTTACCGGCGGCTGCGCGCGTTACCGGCGGCTGCGCGCGGCTGGTCAGGGCCTCAGGCTGGACCCGTCCAGCCAGACCCCGGCCGTTCGATCCCGGGAAGCGCCCGGAGTCCCGCGCTGGCCCGGCCGGCGACGGCGGGGGGCCAGGGTATCAAATCAGGAAATTTCCGGATTTAACTTAAATCTAGCCTCAGCCGTACCGTCATGATCGCGAATAATTTTGTCCTGCCGAAGGCTTTTTGTCCTATGATGCGCCAATATCTTCGTGATCATGAATTCGCGAGGGCCAGATACCCCGGTGGGGTATTCATCTGTCTGCCTGTAAGCGCGTCTCTCCGTGTCCCGCGCGCCGGACGGGCCCACCGCCCCCGGTCGTGAACAGTCATCCGCCCCAGAAGACCCCGCTCCTTCAATTCGTGTAACGACCCAAGATCAAGGACGGAAGTTTGCCGATCAGAGCGGATGCTTACAGGCCCGTTGCCCCGTCGATCCGTTCTCGCAGCAGGTCCGCATGTCCGTTGTGGCCGGCGTACTCGGCGATCATGTGGGAGTAAAGCCAGCGCAGGGTCATGGTTCCCCAGGTATCGCTGACATAGACGGCGTCAAGCGCGAGCCTTGCGGCGGTATCCCGTGCTGCCTGTTGTTCGGCGATCAGTGCGGTCCAGTCCTGCTCGGCAGTCGCGCCCTCCGCCCCGGTGAAGTCGGTGTCCGCCGGGTAGAGGATCGCCACGTCCTGGCCGCCGAAGCGGCGGCGGAACCAGTTGCGCTCGACGTTGGTCATGTGCCGGACCAGCCCGAGCAGGGACAAGCCGGACGGCGGGCAGGCGCGTACGGCGAGCCGCTCCCCGGTCAGGCCCTCGCACTTGCGCAGCAGCGACGCCCGGCCCCAGTCGAGGAAGCCCTCGAGCATCGGGCGCTCGGCCGCGGCGAACGGCTCATCGGCGCGGTGCACGCGCGGCGCGGTCCAGACCATGCGGGCATGGTAGTACTCCAGCGGTAATCAGCTAGGTGCGGGAGTCGTGACGGTACCGGGCGGCGGCTGAGCGTCGGCTTGACCGCGTTAGCGCTCTGGGAGTTACATATCATCTGCCGGGAGCGGGTCCGTCTAGGGACTCCGGAGTGCACGATGAGAAGTAGGCTCTCGTGGCTGCTCGCCTGCACCGCCGTCGCGCTGGTCGTGGGCGCGAGCCCAGCCCCGCTCGCGTCCGCTCGCCCGCTGCCCGCCCGTCCCGCGGCTGGCCCGGCGGCGGTCGCGACCAGCACCCAGGCGTATCCGCTGCCGATGGCCACCGGCGACCCCCGCCATCCTCGGCAGCCGCGGGTCCCGCCCGCCTGCGTCATCCTGCGTGCCGCGCTGTCCACGACGACCGGTGAGTTCAGCAGCTCCGACGAGACCAGCCCGCCGGACACCAGCCGGATCCAGGCGGCCCTCGACCGCTGCGCTGGCACGGGGCTGGCCGTGGTACTGGCGGCCGGCGACGCGGGCAACTCGTTCCTCAGCGGGCCGCTTACTATCAGGCGGCACGAGGCGCTGGTAGTCCAGGACGGTGCGACGCTCTACGCCTCGCTTAATCCGGCGGACTACCAGATCCCCAGCCAGTCTCCCGCCAACACCTGCGGGACCGTCAGCGCGGCGGGCGGGGGATGCTACCCGTTCATCACCTTCGGCGGCTCCGGTTCGGGCCTGATGGGCACCCGCGGCGCCGACGGCAGCCTCGGCGCCATCGACGGGCGCGGGAACGGCACGCTGGTCGGCGCCAGCCAGACCTGGTGGGACGTCGCGGCAGCGGCCGCGTCTGGCGGCAATCAGAACAACCCGATACTGGTTCAGGGCAGCGGCGCGGACGACATTACGATCTACCAGATCGAGCTGGAGAACTCGCCGATGTACCACGTCGAGATCCAGAACGGCTACGGGCTTACGGTCTGGGGCGTGCAGATCGACTCGCCTGCCACCGCGCGCAATACCGACGGCGTGGACCCGGAAAGCGAGAGCGACGTCACGATCAGGGACGACATGATCCAGAACGGCGACGACTGCGTGGCGGTCAAGGCCAACCCCGGCACCCCGTCGCGGAACATCACCGTCGATGACGTGCACTGCTATGGCTCCCACGGGCTCTCGGTCGGCAGCCAGACCGCGGGCGGAGTGTCGAACGTATTGTTCGAGAACTCCACGCTGGACGGCTTCGATAGCTTCGGCAACCTGTCCGGCAGCGACACGGGCATCCAGATCAAGACCGACGCGAACAGCGGCGGCCTCACCCGGCGGGTGACCTACCGGGACATCTGCATGACCGCGATCAAGCACCTGCTGATCTTCAACCCGCACTACTCTTCCGGCGGCACCAGCGTGCCGACGCAGAGCGACATCGTGGTAAACGGCGTCGTGTCCACTGATTCCGAGTCCGGCGCCTACTCGATCTTCGAGGGCTACGACGCGGCGAACCCGCTGCAGATCGACGTGGAGAACATCGACGTGGACAACGTCACGCAGGACGGGAACCACGGCAACGAAGGGCCCGCCGAGGGCGAGAGCCCGACCCAGTACGTGGCGGCCGGTACGTATAACACCAACATCGTCCCGGCTGGCCCGCTCGGCAACACCGCCGACGATGTGACCGTCACCCCGGTCCAGGGCTCCGGCGCGGTCCCTTCGTGCACGTTCCCGGCCTTCGGGCCGCCGCCCGTGGCCGGCTAAGACTAAGGCAGCCTGGAGGCATGAGCACCATCACGTTCGTCACTGGGCCAACAAGGGCCTCGGCTACGAGACCGCCCGCCGCCTGACCGAACTCGGCCACACCGTGATCCTCGGCGCACGCAACCCCGAACTCGGGCAGGCCGCCGCGGACCGGCTCGGCGTGTGCTTCGTCCAGGTCGACGTGACGGACGACGCCTCCGTCCGCCGCGCCGCCGCCGACGTCGAAGCGCACGAGGGCCGCATCGACACGCTCATCAACAACGCCGGCATCCTCGGCCGCAGGGTCCCGGCCGATCAGCTCACCGGCGACGACGCCGAACTCGTCTTCGCCACGAACGTCGTGAGCATCGTGCGCGTCACGAACGCGTTCCTCCCGCTGCTGCGGCGGTCGGATGCCCCGGCGGTCATCAACGTCAGCAGCGGCATGGGCTCCTTCGCGCTCACCCACGACCCGGAGCGCGTCGAATCGAAGATCGTCTCCCCGCTCTACACCGCCTCCAAGGCCGCGGTGACGATGATGACCACCCAGTACGCGAAGGCGCTGCCCGGCATCCGCTTTAACGTCGCCGACCCCGGATACACCGCCACAGACCTCAACGGGCACACCGGTACCCAGACCGTCACCGAGGGCACCGACGCCATCGTCGCCCTCGCCACCGAAGACCCCTCGGCGGGCACCGGCCGCTTCCTCGACCGCTTCGGCCCTGTCGCCTGGTAGCGGCTCACCGACACAGGACGCACCGGACTCGCCGCGACTTTCGGCCTGCACCTCGACGAGCCCGGCAACCCACGATCAAGGCCCGCGCACCGATAAGCTTGCCGTTCGTCCTTTCCTGGGGCTCTTGGCCGGCCTGCGTTTCTCCGGGCCGGCCTCCGCGTGCCGTCAGCCGACACTGACCAGACCCCCTGCGGCCCCCCGGACCCCATACGTCACAGCGGCCACGCCCACCGGAGCCCGACGCCGGCTGGCATGACCCATGATCACGAAAACATTTTTCACGACGTAAATAAATCATCCTATACGTACGAAAAAGCTTCGTGATCATGAAACGGTCCGCACCGGCAGCCCCGCCCGCAACCGAGGTCACACCAGGCACCCCCGCGGGACGGCGCACGCCGCGCCCGCGCCCGGGCCTGCCCGGCAGGCAGCCGGCCGACCGGGCAGGCAGCCGGCCAGCCAGGCACCTGCCGCGACTTACGGCGCGAGTTCCTTGGACAAAAGCGACATAACGGGCGGAGAAGTGCCGGTCTTGCGCCCTAAGTGCGCACGGGAAGGTATGGTCCCGGCCGCCTGGCCTGACGCGTCCGGTGCGGCACTCGGATCCGGCGCCGTCAAGAGTCACCCCTTCCGTTCCGCTGAAGATCTTTTTTATTCCGAACGTACGTGTGCCTTCGCCGCAGTGCCGAGAGTGTGCACCGCCTGGGCGGCTGACCCCGGCCAGGCTTGCACCCTGAGGTGACGGCACCCTCAGCCGGGACCACTACTTCACGGACCAGGGCGCTGGTGAAAGGCTGGCAGAAGAAGGAGGCACGTGATGGGTGACGGCATCCGGGTCCGCCGCGTCTATGCAGAGCCCTCTCCGCAGGACGGAACCCGTGTCCTGGTAGACCGGCTGTGGCCGCGGGGACTGCGCAAGGACGCCGCCCGGCTGGATGACTGGGCCAAGGACGTGGCGCCATCTACCGAACTGCGGACCTGGTACAGCCACGACCCGGCCAAGTTCGGTGAATTCCGCCGCCGCTACATCGCCGAACTAAGCGAACCCGGCCCCCGCGAAGCCCTCAACCGGATCCGCGCCCTGGCCACGGACGGGCCGGTGACGCTGCTGACCGCCACCAAGGATCTCGACCTCAGCCAGGCCGCCGTCCTTGCCGGATTGCTGCGGGAGACCAGCTAGCCTAGCCGCCCGCGGCAGCGGGTCTATCGCGCTTCGCCCGCCGCGCGCTCGCGGGGTTGAGGAGATGGATCAAAGCACCCGTTACTGACGGTAGCTTCCGCGGCGGAATTCGTCGGTGAGCGATGGGCGGGACGGTTGCCAGCCGAGCTCGGTGCGGGCCCTGGCGGCGTCGGTGCCCTGGTCGAGCAGCAGGACTTCGGCGAAGTAGTCGCCGAGGCGTGCGCGTGCCTCGTCCTCGGAGCCGGGGACCGCTCCCGCGGCGCCGGCGGCGACGGCGGCAGCCTCGGTGAGTTCAGCGACGGTCGGGTTCGCCCCGTTGCCGATGACGTAGTAGCCGCGGGCCGCGTCGTTTTCCAGGACGCGCCGGAAGACATCGGCCAGGTCCGCGACGTGCACTGTCAACCAGTGCTGCTGTCCGCTGCCGAGCATGATCAGGTTGCCGGCGTCGTCCCGGGGTGAGCCGAGGAGCAGCCCGGGAATCCCGCCGCCGCCGTCCCCGTAGGCGGTGCCGGAGACGATCACGGCTCCGCGCATGCCGCTCTCGCCGAGCACCCGGCGTTCGATCGGCTCCTTCCACGACACCAGCGCCGGCGCGCGGAAGGGAGACTGCTCGGTGATGGCGGTGTTGTCCCCGTATACCCACGCCCCGCTGATCTGGAGATAGGGCTTTCCGGTGCCGGCGAACGCGCTGATCGCCGCGTCGACCACCGCGGAGTCCAGATCCGCGCTGGTGGCATCGCCGGGACTGGCGGTGTGGATGGCCCCGTCCGCGGCGCTGAGCAGGCTCGCGACCGCCAGCCGGTCATACAGGTCGAGCACGACGGGCGTGGCGCCGCGGGCCTTGACGACGCCCGCCTGGGTGTCGTCGCGGACGAGCGCCGTCACCTCGTGGCCGTGCTCGTGCAGTTCCGTCAGTACGTGGGATCCGATGAACCCGGTTGCACCGGTGAGTGCGACTTTCATGGTCGGACAGCCTCCTGCCGTATCGCTTTGACTTGATCGTTCAAGTGAACTCTAGGCTGCCATGACTTGAAGTGTCAAGTGTCTAGCGCCGACTCTGCCAACGCATGATCATGGATAGCTCCAGCTCTAGATCAGAATAAGATGCTCGTGATATATCTTCTTTAACTTGAATGATCAAGCTGTACTGAAGGAGTCGTCCCATGACCGAGATGGCCGAGCACTGGATCGAGCCGCCGGCGGAGTGGCTGACCGCCGCGGAGCTGGACTCCTGGCTCTCCCTGGTGCGGTTGATGACCTGGCTTCCCTGGTCGATCGATCAGCAGCTGCGGCGCGACTCGAACCTGGGGATGGTGGAGTACCAGGTCCTGGCCATGCTCTCCACGAGTCCGGAGCGGACCATGCGGATGAGCTCGCTTGCCCAGGTCACCAACGCGTCGCTGTCCCGGCTGTCGCACCTGTTCAAGCGCCTCGAGGGGCGGGGCCTAGTGCGCCGCGAGCCAGATCCGGCAGACGGGCGGTTCACTAATGCCATCCTGACCGACGAGGGCTTCCGGGCACTCGCCGCCGCGGCACCCGGGCACGTGGCACATGTGCGGTCACTGGTCATCGACGTCCTGTCGCCGGAGCAGCTGCGGCGCATGGGGCATGCCGCGAACCGCATAATGTCGCGCATCGACACCTCCGGGATCAACTAGCTGCGCCAGCGGTCCACTGGGCGCCTGTTTCGGCGCGGAACGCGGCGACGGCGGCTTCGACCGTCGGGAAGAAGTGCCGCGGGTCGATCGTGCGGGTCAGCCCGTAGCGCTCGATCTTGCGCCGCACCGGGTCCTTGAGCTCGGCGAACACCAGGCTGATGCCGCGCGCGTTCAGCTCCTCGTCGAGATCCTCCAGCACATCGGACGCGGTGGTGTCCACGTCCGTCACCGGCTCCGCCGCGATCAGGATCCACCTCGGCGGCGGGTCGGCCTCGGACATCCGCCGGACTTCGTCGCGGAAGTTCGTGGCGTTGGCGAAGAACAGCGGGGCGTCGAACCGGTAGATCACCAGGCCGGGCAGGCGGCTGGCATCCGGGTAGGACCGCACGTCATAGTAGCCCTCGAGCCCCGCCACGCGCCCGAGCTCCGTGTCGTACGGCCACCATGCCCTCCGGAAGACGTTGAGGATCGACAGGGCGACCGCGATCGCGATTCCGGCCAGCACGCCCAGCAGAGCCACCCCCAGGAAGGCGGTGACCGACAGCAGGAACTCCGTCTTGCGCTGCCGCCACAGCCGCACCGTTCCAGGGATGTCGGCCAGGGAGAGCGACGCGGTGATCACCACGGCCGCCAGCGCGGGCTGCGGAAGGTTACGGAACAGTCCCGGCAGCAGCACGATCATCAGGATGATGAGGGCCGCCCCGATGACGCCGGTGAGCTGGGTCTTCGCGCCCGACCTTTCCGCCACCGCCGTGCGTGAGCCGCTCGTGCTCACCGGGAACCCCTGGAAG
Organism: uncultured Actinomycetota bacterium; assembly: GCA_963771985.1. Classification (GTDB taxonomy): domain Bacteria; phylum Actinomycetota; class Actinomycetes; order Streptosporangiales; family Streptosporangiaceae; genus Trebonia. Next base: position 765,211 of record CAVYVO010000022.1, read on the forward strand.
AGGCCAGCGCTCAGGTTCGCCACGCCGATCCCGATCATCTCCTGATTACCGTGGACCTCCTGCCCGGTGCGGGCGGCGAACGCGGACGCGGTGGAGATCGTGTCGGCCAGGGAGACGACGGCGATCCCCAGCGCCCCGGCGAAAAGCGGCGCGAGGTCGGCCACGCGGACATCCGGGATCGTGAGCGGCGGGAAGCCCTTGGGAAGTACGCCGACCAGGCTGACGTCGTGGCCGGCCAGGCTGAAGACCGATGTCGCCGCGATGGATAGGACGACCATGACCAGCACCGCCGGGACCTTCGGCAGCCAGCGCTGCAGCACGAGGATCACGATGATCCCGGCGATTCCCACCGCGGCTGCGGCCCCGACGGCTTCTCCCTTCGCGAGCCCTTCGACGAACCCGGTGAGCTCAGCGATCAGGCCGTCGCCGCTGACCTTGAACCCGAACAGCTTGGGCAGCTGCCCGACCAGGATCGTCAGCGCCAGGCCGTTCATGTAGCCGATCATCGTGGGCTTGGAGATCAGGTCGGCGATGAAGCCGAGCTTCGCCACGGCCGCGAGGATCATGATCGCCGCGACCATGATGGCGAGCATGGAGGCCAGCGCGATGGCCCGCTTCTCGTCGCCGTTCGCGGCGATCAGCGGCAGGATCGTCGCGGCGATCATCGGCCCCAGCGAGGAATCCGGCCCCAGGACCAGGATGCGCGACGGGCCGAACACCCCGTAACCGAGCAGGCACAGGATCGAGGTGTACAGGCCTGTGATCGGCGGCAGGCCCGCCAGTTCCGCGTAGGCCATACCCTGCGGGACCAGGAGGGTCGTGAGCACGATCCCCGCCACGATGTCCTTGACCAGCCATTCGCGACGGTAGGACGAAAGGCTCAGCCCGCGCGCCAGTCGAAACACTGGTCAAGCATGCCTGCCGGCCGGGCCCGCGGCATCACCCGCGGAGGGGTGATCTTGGCCGGCTCGTTACTCGGGCGGCGGCGCCACCAGGCTCACGTCGATGACATCGAGTCCAAGGCCGCTGATTCGCTGCATCAGCCCGGTAAGAGCGCACTGATCTGGCAGCTCCGTTCGCAGGGTCGTGGTGCCATGACTTACCGTAACCTCGCAGTCTTCGAACTCGGCGTACAGTGCGGAGTTCGCCTGGCCTAGAAAGGTGATCTCATACGTCTGTGCTCGCACCGGCGACTCCCTCCCGGTCTGCTAGTCAACTCGTTCATGAGCTTCCCATCGTGCCCGCTCTTCCAGTCCTGAGTCATCCCCCCATTGAGGGTGACCTGCGATTTTGATTATGCGAATGACCCGCAGCGGGTGATGTGCACCCCGCCGCGCCGTGGTGATCATTGCGGGACGGGCGGCGCGTCACGATTAGACGCGCCTGGAGGGCAGAGCGCATGGCACAGGGCACGACGAGCGGCCGGGCCGCGCGGTTCGCGCTGGCTAAGTTCCGTCCGCCGGCGTTGCCCGCCACTTTGGTCACGCGGCGGCTGCTGCACGGGCTGCTGGCGGCGGGGGCTAGCCGGCGGCTGACTGTCGTGGTCGGGTCGGCCGGAGCGGGTAAGAGCGTGCTGCTGGCGGACTGGGCGGTGTCGCGACCTCCCGGCACGACTTCCTGGCTATCCTGCGACCCGGCCGACGACGATCCGGTCCGGTTCTGGGCCGGGTTCATCGAGGCGCCCCGGGTTATCGAACCGGGGTTCGGCGCCGATGCCGCCGACCTGCTCGCGATGGACCGGAGGATGTCGGCCGATGTCACGGCGTCGGTCGCCAACGACGCCGCGAAGCTGCCCGCCGGATCGGCGCTCATTGTGGACGACTTCCATTACGCGGCGGCCGTGACCGCCAAGGACATGACCGACCTCGTTCGAGCGCTGGCCAGCCGAGACCGCCCAGCTGGTCTTGTCCGGCCGGTTCGACCCTCCGCTGCGGCAGCACAGGCTGCGCATGTCGGGTGAGCTGTGCGAGATCCGCGATCGTGACCTGTACTTTTCCCTAGCCGAGAGCCATGACCTGTTCGCGAACTTCGGTGTGCGGATCGGCGACAGCGACCTGGCGCTGCTGCAGCAGAGCAGCGAGGGGTGGGCCGCGGCGCTGCAGATGGCTGCCCTGTCGCTGCGCGGTACCGGGGATCCGGCCCAGCTGGCCCGGGCGCTGGACGTCCGCACCGGGACGCGCACCGGTACGATCGCCGAGTACTTCATCTCCGAAGTCCTGGACCAGCAGCCGCCTGAGGTGGCCCAGTTCATGCTCGACACGTCCATCCTCGGGACGCTGACCGCGGACGCGTGCGCCGCGGTCACCGGCAGGCAGGACGCGGCGGCGATGCTGCGCGGCATCGACGCCGCCCACCTGTTCCTGGTGGCACTCGACGACGAGCGGACCAGCTTCCGGTACCACCATCTGGTGCGCAAGGTGCTGCGCGCCGAACTGCGGGCCAGGGACAGGGAACGGGAGCAGCGGCTGCAGTTGCGGGCGGCCGAATGGTATGCGGCGGCGGGAGAGGCGCGGCGCGCGGCGCGGCACTTCATCACGGCGCGCCAGCCCGACCGGGCGTTTGCTCTGCTGCAGGACAGGGTGGTGCCCGACTTCCTCGCCGACCCGGTCATGCCGGGGCCGCTGGATCTCGGCGAGGTGCCGCCGTCACTGCTGGCCGGAGCGCCCGACCGGCTGCTGGCGGTGGCCACCGACCTGCTGTTGTGGGGAGACGCGGCTCGCGGCGGGCAGTACCTGGACGCGCTCGAGCGAGCACAGCCGACTCAGGCCGATCCGAGGCTCGCGGCCCGGTTCACCGCGATGCGCGCCTTTCAGCACGGCGTGACCGGGCGCGTGGACCAGGCCATCGAAGAGGCGCTCACCGCGCGGGCCATCCAGGAACGCGCGGGGCTCACCGACGAGTGGAACCCCGCTGTACCGCTGATCCTCATCCGCGTCTATAACTGCGTGGGAGACTTCACGGCAGTCGAGCGCGAGGCGGCCGCGGCCCTGGCGTCGCCCGCGGCCGCCGAGCCTGTCAGGCTGGTGATGGTGCCCGGAGCGCGGGCGCTGGCCTGGTTCGGCGCGGGCCGCCTCGCTGAGGCCGCGGAAGCCGCCGAAGCCGCTGACAAGCAGGCGCTGCGGCTGGGATTCGATGGGCACTTCTTCTCGGTGGATCATCTGCGTACGCTCGCCGGGCTCGCGCTGGAGCGGCGCGATCTAGACGCCGCCGAGCGGCTTACCGAGCGGGTGCTGTCGGTAACAGAGCAGCGGCGGCCCCTTTTCGAATTCCTGGCGCTGCTCGACCGGGCCGCGATCTGGGCCGCCCGCGGGCACGTCCGCGAGGCGCTGGCCACCGTCGAGGTGGCGCGGTCGGTCCTCGACCGGGCCCCGCGGGCCCTGCTGGCGCGGGCCGACGAAACCGAGGCGCTGATCCGGTTGTCCTTTGGCGACCTCTACTCCACCGCCGAGCTCGCGGCCCGGCTGCCTCCCGCCCGCCGCGCCGTGCTGCTGGCCAGGAGCGCCCTCGCAAGCGGCGATCACGCGACCGCGCAGCAGCATCTGCGGTCGTCCGCGCACGGTGACCTGACGCCGCGGGAGGAACTGGTGCGCCAGCTGCTGTTGGCCGCGACGGCGATCGAGCGCGACGACCCCGCGGCCGCCGGGATCGTTGGCGGCGTTCTGCATGCCGCCCGCCGCCAGGGCTTCCTCAATACCGTCGTCACGACCGCACCGCAGGTCACCAGTTACCTGATCATGCATTCGCCGCAGCTGCAGCAGGACCCGTTCACCGAGCAGCTGACCAGCGCGGCCCTGGAGGTACGTGCCGCTTTGCAGCCCGCCCTGCAGACGGGTCACGTGCTCGCCGAGCCGCTGACCGCTGCCGAGCGGCGCGTCCTGGAACTCCTGCCGACCAGCACCTATCTGCAGATGGCGGCCACTCTCTACGTCTCACGCAACACGGTCAAGACCCATCTGCGGTCGATCTACCGGAAACTCGGGGTGGCCTCACGCTCGGAGGCCATCGAACGGGCAATCGACCTGGGCTTGCTGTGATCAGCGGCGGCAGTCAGGACACCCGGGGCGGCCTGGCGCACGGAGCCGTCGGGCCGGCCCGGGTGATGACGTTCGGCGTCAGCAACGTCGCCCCGGCCGGCGCGGTGGTCGGCGGGCTCGTCATCGCCGTGTCGTTCGCCGGGTTCGCGGCTCCGCTCGTGGTGCTCGCCGCGTTCGCGGCGTCCCTGTGCTGTGCGAGCAGCATCGCCCAGTTCGCCCGCCGGCTGCCGTCCGCCGGCTCGCTGTACACCTTCAACAGCCGCGGGCTCGGCCGGACCGGGGGCTTCCTGACCGGCTGGATGATGCTCTTCGCGTACGCGCTGTACGTCCCCGCGGGTATCTCGCTGACTAGCGCTTACGCGTCGCAGCTCGCGGCCGACACGCTCCACGTGGCCATCGATGGCCGGCTGCTGTTCATCGTCATCCTGGCGGCGGTGGCCGGCGTCGCCTACCTGGGCATCGGCACCTCATCCGCGGTGGATCTGGTCCTGGTCACCGGAGAAGTAGCCGTGATCACGGCGCTCGCCATCACGATCCTGGTCAAGACCGGGCCGGCGCACTACTCGGCCGCGGTCTTCTCGCCCGCCTCCGCGCCGGGCGGGCAGCTGACCGCCATCACCAACGCGATGATCTACGGCATCGCCGCCTTCGCCGGCTTCGAGGCGGCCGCGGCGCTGGGTGAGGAGGCGCGGAACCCGCGCCGCACCGTGCCGGCGAGCACGATCGGCATCGTCATCGTGTCGGGGATCTTCTATCTGCTGGTCGTTCTCGCGGAGATGTTCGGCGTCGGCCGCGACGGCATCCCCGCCCTCATCCGGCAGCGCAACCCGCTGGGCTACCTCACCAGCCAGTTCTGGTCGCCGTCGGCGCTGTGGACCACCGATCTCGTGGTGGTGCTCACCGGGCTCGGCTTCGTCGTCGCCGCGCTGAACACGGCCGTCCGGGTCCTGTTCGCCATGGGACGCGAACGGGCCCTTCCGGCGCCGCTCGCGCGGCTGTCGGGCCGCCGGACCCCGGTCGTCTCGATCGGGTGCGTCGCCGCGCTCACGCTGGCACTCGGGCTGCCCCTGACCAGCGCGTACGGGGGCACCCGCACCTTCGGGTATCTCGCCGGGGCCGGCGGCCTGTCGGTCGTCCTGGTCTACCTCGCCGTGAACGTCGCGCTCATCCGCGCCTTCAGGACCGAGTTCCGCGCCGACTTCAGGCTCGGGCGGCATCTGCTCGTACCGGCGACGGCCGCCGCGCTGCTGCTGCTCCCGCTGTGGGGGGTCCTGCACCCGCGCGGCCGCGCGCTGATGGACCTGCTCCCGTTCGCCGCGCTCGGGTGGCTGTGCCTCGGGGTCATCGCCGCCGGCGTCCTCCGGGCCTGGCGGCCCGAGGTCTTCGAGACACTGGGGAGGGTGTTCATGCCGACGGGAAGTGACAGGCGGGAGGCAGCACCCCTGGAGGGGTGACGAAACCCCGGTACGTCACCCGCGGCGCCGGGCCGGAAGGCATCACCCGGCCCGGGTACGCGGCGGGGCGGTTACCGGTACACCCTCTCTCTGCTGCCGTAGACGCACAACGCCCAGAGCCCGACGACATCGATCGCGATGATCAGCAGCGACCAGAATGGGTAGGACGGGAGGAACGCGATCTGGGCCAGCAGGTTGAGCGCGAGGACCGCGACGCCGAACCAGCGCGCCAGCTGGTTGCGTGTCACTACGCCAGCTGCGGCCAGGAGCTGCAGGACGCCGAGGATCATCATCACCCAGCCCCAGGCACGGAGGTCACCGAAGACATAGTGCGCGTTGCCGATAAACACGTTGGCTTTCGCGACCGCGGCGATCCCGTCGAAGAGGTTGGCAAGGCCGAGAATGCCCACGATTACCGCGGCATAGATCATCAGGCCGCTAGGCCCGCCTTCGTCGTACTCGGTTGGGGCGGCGGCACCTGGCCGCACACTATGCGTTGTCATGATGGGCCTCCTATCGGATGATCCGAGAAAATTTCTCGCCCACACACGAGGCTGCATCGCGGAACCGGCGCGAGCATCACCCTGATGAGGGTGAGTCCCGGCGAGGCCGCCGACCATATCCTTACTGGTAATGCGGGTTGGCGCCCGGCCGTACCAGCATCAAACCGCGTACTTGATTTCGGGACCGGACACGCTGTTAAGAGGAGCTTGAGCTACCTTGGCTGTACAGCGGCGAGCAGCGCGGCGTAGGCGCGGACCAGCGCGGCGCGCTCTAGCGGGAGCAGCGGGCTGCCGGGCCGGCAGCCCTCCCGGACCCACCGATCGGACAGGTCCATCGCCTGCACCCGGTGCACGGCGGCCGGCCTGACCGCGGCCTCGCTCGCGCTGAACAGATAGCAGTACAGGCGAGTCACCGACTCGACCAGTTCGTCGCCCGCTTCCGCGGAGTCGGGCGCATGCTGGCGCTCCCGGTGCGCCCGCCACCAGTCAATCTCCAGGCTGGCCGCTCGTGCCGGGTCCGCGGGCTCGCCGAAGCGGAGCCTGACCAGCGCGTAAAGCTCGCCCAGGCAGGCCAGGGCGCCGTCCGGGTCGTTGTCAGGGTACGGCGCCCACAGCTGGGCGGCGCGCAGCATCAGCCAGGCGCCCCGCCCGACCCCCACCCAGTTTGCCCCGAAGCCCAGCCGGAGCAGCCCGATCATGGCGGCCAGCACATGGGTCCAGCGGCGCAGGTAGTAGGCCACCCACATCCGGTATTCCAGGTCGGCAACGCGGAAAGGATCGAAGGACCGGGGGCCAACTCGGCGCCCGGTGCTCACCTGCCAGATGCCCACGGGCCTCCTCTTCGCCATCAGCGCCTGTCTGTGCGGCGTGCAGTCCTGCTAGAACGGTGTCGGGATATGCCGCAGTGGCAGATCCGGCTGCGCATAGCCGCGGGGCGGCTGCCGTTTGGGCAGCTTAATGTCCTGGTGGGCCGGCGGCTTGTACGGGACCTGGCTGAGCAGGTGGCTGATGATGTTGAGCCGGGCGCGCTTCTTGTCGTCGGCGTCCGCGATGTACCAGGGAGCCCACGCGGTGTCGGTCGCGGCGAACATCGCGTCCCTTGCCCTGGAGTAGTCGTACCAGCGGCTGTAGGACTTCAAGTCCATGGCCGACAGCTTCCAGATCTTCCGCGGATCGTTGATCCGGCTCTCCAGGCGCCGGGTCTGCTCGTCCGCGCTGACCTCGAGCCAGTACTTCAGCAGCAGGATCCCCGAATCGGTCATGGCCTTCTCCCAGGCCGGCGCCAATTCCAGGAATCGTTTGGTCTCCTCCGGCGTGCAAAAGCCCATCACGCGCTCGACGCCGGCCCGGTTGTACCAGCTGCGGTCGAAGATCACGACCTCGCCGGCGGCCGGGAAGTGCGTGACGTACCGCTGGATGTACATCTGCGATTTTTCCCGGTCGGTCGGGGTGGGCAGGGCAACGACCCGGAACACCCGCGGGCTGACCCGCTCGGTGATCCGCTTGATCGTCCCCCCCTTCCCCGCGGTGTCCCGGCCCTCGAACACGACGCAGACCTTGGCCCCCGCATCCTTCACCCACCCCTGCATGGCGACAAGCTCACCATGCAGGACCCTCATCTGCCGCTCGTACTCCTTGCGCTTCATCTTCTCAGCCATGCCGTCTGCCTCCAAGTGGCCCTGTGCTGCCCGCGAGATGCCGCAGCCTGGCCCAGTCCATCGGCGGCTTCGGCGCGGGGACGCCCGGCCGGTCGCGCGGCACCCAGACACGAAGCGCGCCCGGGGAGATCGTGCAGGTCACCGGCGTCGACATCAGCACCGATTCGCCGTCGACACCGACCGGGATCCGCGGCGCGTCGGCGGCGATCTCAATCTTCCTGGTGGTCAGCATGCTGAGGCCGGCGGCATGCTGGCCGCGGAGCAGGCCGACCGCCTGCCCGGCACTGCTCACCGTGATGCCGACCACGCCGAGCAGGCCGTGGTCTAGCCGCACGCGACGGTCCAGGCCGGCCAGGTCCCCGGTTTCGTACGGATTGTTGGACACCAGCAGCGCCTGCGGTGCCTCGATCCGGGTGCCGTCCGCCTGCGCGCGCAGCCGCGCGCCGCGATGGCCCTGCAGCAGGTCCGGGAGCGTGTTCAGCGTCGTGTTGAGCTTGTCGTCACGGTAGGCCGGAGTCTCGACGACCTCCGCGTACGCGCCGAAGGACGCGTTGTTGACGAACGCCTGACCATTGATCACCCCAAGGTCGACCCGCAGCTCGACGCCATCGGACAGGGCATCCAGGCATGACGACGGGTCCTCGCGGTCCAGTCCGAGATCGAGGGCGAAATGATTACGGGTGCCCGCGCTGATCACCAGGAACGGGATGCCGTGCTCGGCGGCGATGCCGGCCACCAGGGCCTGGGTGCCGTCACCGCCGGCGACGCCGAGCAGATCAGCGCCGCCTGCCACGGCCTCGCGAGCTACCTTGGCGACATCGACGGGCTCCGGCCCGCCGATGACGAACACCTCGGCACCGAGGTCCTCGGCCTTGCGGACCAGGCCGAACTTCCCGACCTTCCCGCCGCCGGACTTCGGGTTCATGATCAGGTACGGGTGCCGGGCCGGCGGCTGCGCCGGGTACTCGGGCATCCGCCAGTCCGGCCGGTCGCCGGCCAGCGCCAGGCGGGCTGCCACGCCCGCGAGCAGCCAGACGGCGGCCGCCAGCACCGCGACCCATAGCAGGTCCCTCAACGAGTAGAGGACGATCACCGCGACCGGCGTCAGGACGAAGACCGCCAGCGCCAGCCACCGCCCGATGCCTCGCCGGGCAAGGAAGAAGTACGCGGCCGTCACGCTCACGACCGCCGCGACCGCGCCCACGGCGAGCATGGTCAGGCTCCACAGCCCGGCGAAGACCACCAGGACCACGATCGCCAGGCCAGCGAGCACGAAGCTGAGCCGCGCCAGCCAGCGCTGCGAGCGCCTGCCCGGAGAGTCCATGTCGACATCGTGGCGAGCTGGCAGTTCTGGCACATCCCCTCGTCAGGGTGAGTGTGCGGCGAGGGGTGACCGCTGCCCTCCGGCCGCCGCCCCTGCCGGTTCCGGCGGACGCTGGGGGAGTCACCGACTTCCGTTCGGAAAAATCAAAAGCATTATCCCGAACGTACGCGTGGTTCCCCTCCGACCTCAGCCGCCTCCCCGCCGCGGGGCTGCCCGCATTGGCCGCGCGGCGAGCCGGCCGTGCCGGGAGGCGCACAAGGCGTGACAATTGGAATATCGCAGCCAAGCTGCGGGAGCACATGGCAGGAGGGGGCCATGACAGAAAATCGTTACGTCTTCGACAACGCCGTGACCGCCGAGACCGGCATGCGCTTTTCTGGACTGGAGGCGACCTTCGATCCCGCTACCATCGGGTACCTGACCAGCGTCGGCGTGACGGACGGGTGGGCGTGCTGGGAGATCGGCGCCGGCGGCGGCAGCATCGCCAGGTGGCTGGCCGAGCGAGTCGGGTCGGCGGGAAGCGTCCTCGCTACCGACATCGACCCCCGGTTCATCCCAGCCTCCCGGCTGAGCCAGCTTGAGGTCGCCCGTCACGACATCACCGCTGATGCGATCCCGGCCGCTCGCTACGATCTCATCCACGCCCGGCTGGTGCTGAGCCACCTGCCTCAGCGCCGTGATGTCATGGTCCGGTTGGTGCAGGCGCTGCGGCCGGGCGGCTGGCTGGTCATCGAGGACTTCTCCGGTGCCTTCGAGCGGGGCAGTAAGCCCGCCGGCCCTGCCGACGCGAGGTTCCGGAAGGTCCATAAGGCGCTGGGTGAATTCCTAGCACGCTCCAACGACGACCAGTCCGACTTCGCGGCCTCACTGCCGCAACTGCTGGCTAGCTTGGGGCTGGCCGATGTCGGCGGAGAGGCCCGGGTGGTTTTCGGCCGTGGCGGCTCACCCGGTGCGCGGGTGATGGAGGCAGGCCTGCGCCAGGTCGGTGATCAGATGATCGCCGCAGGGCTGGTCGATCGTCTGGCCTTGGATGAGGCCATCGCCTACCTCACCACACCCACGTCGATAGTCAGCCTGCCCGCGATGGTGTCAGCATGGGGCCGACAGCAATAGGGCCACACATCACAGCTGGTCCCTCGGTGGGGTGTCGGTAAGCGGCTCATTCCCGGTCGGCAAAGGTTGATCTTGGCCGGTCGCCGGCTCCCCTTGCCGGCAAAGCTCGCGCTATGCAAATGCGGACATTAAAGATATAACGGCCAATACGCTACAGAGTGTGACCGCTCCGCGCGCCCCGCTGCGGACTTCCGGTGCGGCCGGCCACCATGGCGAAGAGTTTTCGTTGCTATGGGACGAATTATTTACATTGAAAAAAATGTTTTCGAGATAATCGTTCTAGCTCACCAACCGACAGTCACGGACGGTTATAGCGACGGCCCGCGAGGCCTAGGGATGGTATCGCCGCACCGCGCGCCTCCCGTGCGATCACCACCGCGGGGATCGCGCTAGCGGCCAGCTCCTCGTGCCGAGCCTGGTGGCGCTCACCGGCCGGGCCGGGATGTGGCCGGGCCGCCAGCGGGTACACGCCGCGGACGCCGAGACCCGGCTGACAGGTGAACCCGCCGGCCGGGCCTCAGCATGCCCCCGGTGTCGGTAGCCCAGCTGCCGACAGGTTTCACGATGCCAGTCGGCCCAGATAATCGCCATACGTGCGAGCCCACATAAGAAACCACAGGAGTAGTCACAGGTTCGCGGCGATACGGTTCCGCGTTACTTTTGCGCGTGTATGGTGATACCGCACCGCCTAGAAATGGCCCGGGATTTTACCAGCGCACTCTTGACGGGTCCTCATGCGAGTCGGATCCAATAGGAAGTCTCGATGGAAATTCTATCTCGCCCAATCGATAGGATGCTAGACCACTACTCGGTGGTCGTGGTCGGCTCGGGGTATGGCGGTGCGATCGCCGCTGCCCGAATTGCTCGCGCAGGACGCGATGTCTGCATCCTGGAGCGAGGCAAGGAGCTACATCCAGGCGAATACCCGAATTCCGGGCTTTCGGCATTGCATGAGATCCAGGTCCATACGCCCAAGGGGGACTACGGGCCCGCGGCGGGAATGTTCGACTTCCACGTAGGCCAGGACATTACCGTCGTGACGGGCTGCGGGCTAGGCGGCACCTCGCTGATCAACGGCAGCGTGGCGCTAGCGCCGGGCGATTCGATCTTCTCGGACGACCGGTGGCCGCGGCCGTTTCGAAACCGCCCCGAGGTCCTCAGGCCGTTCATGCAGGCAGCCCGGGAAATGCTCGGGTCCAATCCATACCCGCGGACCTGGCCGGACCTTCCCAAGCTGCAAGCCCTCGCACGGGTGGCGGCCGGCTTGGGCCGCGAGGTAAGCCGCCCCGATATCAATGTGACATTCGTGGACGGCCCCAATGCCGTCGGGGTGCGGCAGAACGCGTGCGCGCTTTGCGGCGACTGTTGTTCGGGCTGCAACTACGGCGCGAAGAATACAGTCCTCATGAACTATCTCCCCGATGCGCACTGGCACGGCGCACACGTCTTCACCGAGGTGGCCGTGCGATCGGTGCAGCGGTGGGAAGGCAGGTGGCGGGTCGCCTATGACGTGCTGGGCGAAGGACGGATAAACACCCCTGGCGCCCCGCCGCGGTTCGTGCTGGCTGACGTCGTCGTGCTGGCCGCCGGCACGCTCGGGTCCACCCAGATCCTGCTCCGTTCCCGGGACCTGGGACTGCCGGTCTCAGACCGGCTCGGGCACGGGTTTTCCGGGAACGGCGACGTGCTCGCGTTCGCCTACGACACTGACGAGTCCGTGCGTGGCGTCGGCCTGGGCGGGCGCGTTTCTCGTGAAGACACACTGGTCGGGCCCGCGATCGCCGGCCTGATCGACCTGCGCGGCCCAGATGTGGACAAGAAAGACGCGCTAATCATCGAGGAGGGCTCGATTCCCGGCGCGCTCGCCGCGATGCTTCCCATCGCAATGAATGCGGCATCCCATGAGGATCTGGACGGGAAGACGGCGTCAGCGGCCAGGTGCCTGCGCGAGCTTGCCGAGATTCCGCTTGGCGCGTATCGCGGGCCGGTCGACCGTACGCTGACGTACCTGGTCATGAGCACCGACGACTCCGGCGGACGGATTGTTCTCGAGAACGACCGGATCCAGGTCGTGTGGCCCGGGGTTGCCGAGCAGCCGGTATTCGCGCGTGACAACCGGATCCTGGCCGCGGCCACCGAGGCGCTGCACGGGACGGAGATCGCTGACCCGCTCTGGGCATGCGCGAGCGACCGGTCGCTCATCACCGTGCACCCCCTGGGCGGGTGCGTCATGGCGGATGACGCGGCGAAGGGTGTGGTGGACCACATGGGCCGGGTGTTCAACCCAGTCGGCGGAGGAGTGCACGATGGGCTTTACGTCTGCGACGGTTCCGTTGTCCCGGTCGCGCTTGACGCCAACCCGCTGCTCACCATCTCGGCCATCGCCGAACGGACGGCCGCGATGATGATCGGGGAACGGGGGTGGGGGAGTGCACAGCCGACCGGGACCGCCCTCTCGGCTCCGCCGATCCCGCGGGAGGCTGCCCCGCGGGCCAGCCTTGAGTTCACCGAGCACCTGACCGGCTTTGTCTCGATGAGCGTGCATGAGGGGTACGCCGAAGGCTACGAAGATGGCCGCGAGGACGGCGCGCGCGTGGATCTGGAGCTCACGATCGAATACGACGACGTCCAGGCGATGCTTGACGACCCGGAACGCGAGGCCAGGATCACCGGAACGGTGCTCGCGCCAGAACTGTCAGGCCGCCCCCTGACCGTCACAGAAGGCCGCTTCACGCTCCTTGATCCCGACCCGTCGCAGGTGGAGACCTGGCACATGCGCTACCGGATGCACCTGCTATCGGAGGAGGGCGGACGGTACCTCTTCGAAGGCCACAAGGAGATCCGCACGCGCGGGGCCGGCCACGCTTGGTCCGAGATGACGACGCTCTACACGAGGATCGGCGGGGAGGACGGATCGGAACCGGGCACGGGGATCTTGCACCTGAAGCCGGCCGACTTCACCAGGCTGGTCCACAGCATCAAGGTCTCGGACGTCTCGCGCCGGAAGCAGGGTGAGTACCGCCGGGCGTTCCTGGAACTGTTCGCCCATGAGATGGTGCATATCTACGGCGGTGTGCTTGATGAGCCCGGCGCCTTCCCGAGCGCGCCGCGAAAGGCGCCTCCGGTGCGGGAGCCCAAGGCGCCGGACGGAATCTGGTGGTGCGACGGCCTCCGGCGGTGGCACGCCGACGACAGGCTCGGCGATGACGCCTTCCTGCGCCTGACGAGGTACCGGGCAGGCGACAAGGGCCCCGTCATGCTGGCCACGGGGTTCGGCATGTCGTCCCACTCGTTCCTCGCGCCGACCATCGAGAAGAACCTCACGGAGTTCCTGGCTGACTGCGGCTACGACATCTGGCTCTTCGATTACCGGGCGGGTATCGACCTGCCCTCGGCGGGAACCGAGTTCACGATCGACGACATCGCGCGCGACGACTGGCCGATCGCGGTCAGGAAGGTCCAGGACGAAACCGGCAGGGAGGATCTGCAGGCGTTCGGCCACTGCGTGGGCTCGGTCTCGCTCCAGATGGCGATCCTGGCCGGGCTGCAGGGGATCCGCACCGCGGTCTGCGCGCAGTTCTCCGTCCACCCGGCCAGTTCGGTGTTCAACATGGTGAAGTCCCATATCCGCACCGCGGACGTCCTCGGCACCCTGGGAGTCGATGGCGTGGCGCCGGACATCCGTCCGTCGCTCCGGGACGAGATGCTGGACATCGCCCTCCGGGCCCTCCCGATGCCCGCGGAGGAACGGTGCAGCCAGGCGGTATGCCGGTGGATCAACGCGATCTACGGGTGCACCCACCGGCACGCGCAGTTGAACGAGGCGACCCACCGCGCGATCAACGAGATGTTCGGGTTCGGGAACATCGAGTCGATGGAGCACCTGTCGCTCATGCTGCGCAAGGGCCACGCGGTCACCCACACCGGCGGGATGGACTACTTCGATCACCCGGAGCGCATGGCCGGCACCAGGCTCTTGCTGCTCCAGGGCATGCGCAACTACATCTTTCATCCGGTCGGCACGTTCCGGACCTGGCGATGGCTTCGGTCGCAGAATCCGCAGGGCGATTATCAGCGGAAAGAGCTCCCAGGCTACGCACATCTCGACGCGATTGTCGGGAGCAGGGCCGCGATAGACGTGTACCCGTCGATCGCGGAGTTCCTCGACCGGCCGTAGCGCGGCGCGGCGCCGTCAGCCCCGCCGTCAGCCCCGCAGGCGAGGCCTGTCTGTGATCGCCGCCAGCCCGAGTTCCTCGGCCGTGCGCATCGCGGACGCCATGAGCCCGCCTGCCCGTTCGATGTCCGCTGCCGCTCCGCGCATGGACAGCACATGGCCGTAGGCCTCCTGGGTGAGGGCCGTCAATGGCCGGGACCCCATGCCGTGGTGCCGGGTCAGGGCGGCCTCCAGGTGCTGGGTGGCCTCGGTGAAACGACCGGCTACCCCGGCGAGCACACCGAGCCAGTGGTCCACGGCGCCGAGAAAGGTGGCCACCCCCAGCGTGCAATTGTGCCCGGCATAGGGAGCGGCGAGATCGTAAAGGACCTCGGCCCACTGCCGGTCTCCCACCAGGTCGACCGCGCCCGAGAAGCCCACGATCACGGCCCACCACTGGTAGTTCTTGTCCGCCGCGGCCGCCGCGGCGGGTTCCGTCCGGTGGAGCAGATCGGCTGCCCGGTCCAGGGCGCCCGTCTCGGCCAGGCACCATGCCGTGAGGGCTGGCCATGCGATGTTCGCGGGCTCGTACGCCGACAGCTCCTCCAGCGCCGGTACGTGCTTCGATGCGCGCCCCCGCAGCACCCACCACGGGAACGTCTGCACCACGGGAATGATCTGGGCCTGCGAATGACCGATTCGCGCCAGGCGGCGGCCAAGCTCGCCGGCTAGCTCCCTGGCGTCCGCGAACCTTCCCTCCAGATTGGCGAGAGTGACGTCCCACATCACGGCCAGGCGGATGAACTCCGGGTGCCCCACCTCCTCGGCCAGCTCCTTCATCGCGAGTGCCGTCCGCATGGCGGCGCGATGCGCTCCCTCCTCGAACTGCGCGGTCACCCGGATCCGCAGACCCTCAAGCCTCAGCTCAGGGTCCCCGAGCTCGGCACCGATGCCGAGGATCTCGCTGGCCACCGCAAGGGCATCGGCGACGTCGTTCTGGTCCGTCGAGCGCCCAGCCCCGGTGCACCAGGACGGTGGCGAGCGTTCGCCGGTCTCCAGTGCCGCGGGCCATGGCCAGCGAGCGGTCGCTGAGCCCCAGTCGCTCCGGGTAAGGACGCTCATTGTGCAGCCAGTGGGCCAGGCGGGCCAGGATGGTGGCCCTGGCCGCGCTGTCCTCCTCGCCCAGCCGCTCGAGTGCCTGCGCCAGGAGCGCCTCGGCCCGCCGGTCGGGACTGACCGTCGCCGGGAGGATGCCGCCGTACCCGAGCGCCGCTCGCAGGAACAGATCGTCGTTCCCGGCACGGCGGGCGGCGTCCGCCGCCTCGGCGAACCGTTCGTCCCGGGACGCGTACTCCCCGGCCCGGTCATGCGCACCCGCCAGCTCAAGGAGCAGTTCGCACCGCAGCGCCTGATCTCGCGGCCCGAAGCGATCGAGCAACTGGAGCGCCCTCCTGAGGTGCCGCACCGCGACCTCGGCCGCCACCTCGCCCAGCGCGCGCTCCCCGGCCAGGCGCTCATATCTAACTGCCTCCCTGGCGGAGCCAATGCTCGCGGCCGCGCCGAAGTGGTGTGCGAGCTCGGCCGGCGAGACACCGAAACGGGATTCAAGCGTTTCGCCGATCCGCTGGTGCAGCCGGGCCCTGCGGCCCCTGCTCAGCCGGTCGGCGGTTACTCGTCTGGTCAGTGAGTGCGAGAACCGCCAGCAGTCCGGCTCGTCGTCGATTTCCACGATCAGGCCAGCCCGCGCCGCCTCGTCAAGAAGATCGACGGTCGCGGCGTCTTCCCGCGAGGCTGCCGACGCTACCAGGGCGGTGTCAAACCGCTCGCCGATCACCGACGCGATCTCGAGTACCTCGGCGCACCCGTCCGACACCCGTCGCAGCCGCCACCGCACCATGTCGCGTACGGATTCCGGGATCTCCGCCGGCGTCTCACCGAGCCTGTCTCCTTCCCGGTCGAACGCGCCAAGGTCTGACAGGTGCCTGGCCATCTCCAGGAGGAAGAAGGGGTTGCCCGCGGTGTCCCGCTCAAGTTCCCGGGCCAGCAACGACTCGCGTTCTCCGAACGCCCGGCCAACCGCGGCCTCCAGCAGCGCGGTGACGGCATCGCGCTCAAGCCCCCGCAGCGTAAAGCGTCGGCAATCGACGTCGCGCGCCAGCGAGTGCAGGACACCCGACAACTCGCTCTGCTCCGGTTCAATGTCGCGGTACATGGCCACCGCGAGAAGCGGCGTGGAACGCCTGGCCTGCATCAGGTGCGAGAGCAGCAGGAGAGAGGGCAGATCCGCCCATTGCAGGTCATCGAGAACCAGCAGCACGGGATGCCGGACCCCCATCCGCTGGATCCACGTGTCGAGCGACTCGAAAAGCCGGAAGCGCTCGGCCTCGGCCGCGGCCAGTGGCTCAGCGGCGGAGGCCCCGATCCGTTGCGCGGGCTCGGGGCACAGGCGGGCGATTTCCCCGGCCAGGTCGCCCAGGTCTTGACGCAGCAGTGCCTCCGGGCAGGCCCGTGCATAGTCGGCCAGAGCCTCCCGGAACGCCTGATACGGAGCCAGCACATGCTCGTCCCACCGCCCGTACAGCACTAGGCCCCCGTCGGCGCGCCCGAGCCGCGCCAACTCGCCCGTGAGCGCTGTCTTCCCGATTCCCGGCTCCCCGCCGACGAGTGCCAGGACGCGGTGGCCCGCCGTCGCGCGAGACCACGCCTCCCGCAAGAAGCCGAGCTCCTTCTGGCGGCCCACGAAATTCCTGCTGACCGCGGAGTCGAGCCACCCCAGGTTCGAGGCATCCGCGTCGTCATGGCCCCCGCTCGCCTCTGCCGTCGCGACATCCGGCGCCGCCTCGAAAGCCTCTGCCGCCGCTTTTGCCCGGGCTGCCCGCTCGGCCGCGGTCGGCTTTCCGCGGGCCGCCGCCAGGAACTGCTCCCGGACATGCCCGGTCAGGCCCAGCGCGTCGGCGAGCAGGTCGGCGGTGTCCTTGCGGGCAGTCCGGTTGATACCGCGCTCCAGGTCACTGACCGTCCGCGGACTTACTTCCGCAGCCTCGGCCAGCTCCCCCTGGGTCATTCCCGCCCTGACCCGCAGCTGCTGGAGCAATTCCGCGAATCCACCCACAGGCTGCTTCGCCATGGTCGGCATCCCTTCGCAGACCCTTCTGCTACGCCCCCTTGGCAGGCCCCGGATCACGTCGCACCGGCATCGGGCGCGGTGCGGCAGGCCCGGACCAAGGGTATCGACGCGAGCTTGCCCGCACCATCGCCTGCCTGAGAACGGTTGCACCCAGCCCATCCGGGCCCGGGGACTCTCGCCAGCCCGGGCGACCTTCCCGGTGAACCCCCCGCGTGCGGCTGCCGTGACTGGTGCGCTGCGTGTGCCGCTCACCCAGCCCGAGGCGGCCTAGGTGTCGCGTCCGGGGCATTCTGGACTCGGTCCGCCTCCGCGGGCCGGCCGGTGCGGGCACCCTCCGTCACACAGGACACACCTAGAGGCCGCTGTCCTTAATGTCTCAATCTCACATTGAGACATTCGAGACAGCGGGCACGGTCTGCGGTGGCAGAGGGGCCGGCCGGCGCCGCACCCGCAGACTGATAACCAACGCGTCCTATCCGCCCCGGACGTCACACCTAACGGGCGAACGGTCATCCGGCAGGGCGGACAGGATGACCAGGACCCGGAAACAGGCCATGCGGGGCGGCTCACAAGAGAGCCGCCCCGCATGGCACCGCCGGTCTTAGATCGGGTGAACCTGCTCGGCCTGCGGGCCCTTAGCCCCACGAGCAGCGGTGTACTCGACCCGCTGGTTCTCCTGGAGGCTGCGGTAACCGTCGGCCTCGATGGCGGAATGGTGGACGAAGACGTCGGGCGTGCCATCGTCGGGGGCGATAAAGCCGTAGCCCTTGTCCGCGTTGAACCACTTCACTGTTCCCTGTGCCACTGTGCTCTCTCCTACTAAGACGATCATCAGGATCCACGGCGTGCATCCTGGGCTGCTGCGACCGCCTGTGCTTCCGAGGCCGGGCCTTGGGATAGACGGCGCCCGCGGTCTGAACTTCGCAGGCGCTGTGACACGAACACGAACTTCGACTACAACCAGCTTCATTTAACACCATGGTGCGGACTGATGCTCCGCTCACGCCTCAGCTGGGCCGGCTGGGGCGGGCGGCGATCCCGGCGATTGCGGCCTGTAGGGGAGGTGATCCGCAGGGTGCGATAGTGGGGGGGAGGAGGCAGGCATGAATGGAAAAGACGTATGGGTCGCGAACGATGAGGGTTCTGAGATCGTCCGCGCACGAGATATCGCGAGCGCCACGCTCGACTACGACGGCAATGTCACGGTGCGGCTGGTCGGCGTAGAGGGCATGGTCGTGACCCTCGCAGGGCACCGAGCTCATCGCGACGAGCAGCGGCCCGGCGACTTTCACCGCCAGCTGATCCGCGTCGTCGCGGAGCTGTCCGACGCGGCGGGGGCCTTCCTGGTGCGGGCGGTCCATGATGAGACGCGGGGCTGGCATTGGGCCAGCGAGCAGCTGTAGTGGCGTGCGGACGCGATCAGCCCAGGCCAGGGCAGGTCGGCATGGGAATGCCACGTCGCGGAGGGTAATGTGGGCGGCGCCGAGGATTTCTCGTGCGCTGCGTTCCCGCCGGCGTCGCCCTGGGCTTACGACAACCTGGTTCCGACTGGAACCGAGATGGGCGGCCGAGCATGGCGCCACGCGAAATCGACCATTATCTTCATCCCCCCGCGCTTTCCCTCAGCAGCCAAGCTGGTTACACCGTCGCGACGATCAGCGGTGACGTGGACATCGCGTACGTACCCGTGTTGCGTGAGGAACTTCTCGGCGTCCTAGGGCCTCATGCCAGCCGGATGATCATCGACCTGTCGGGGGTGACCTTCTGCGATGCAAGCGGGCTTGCCGTGCTGGTCGGCGTCGACCGTCGCGCCCGGCTGCTGGATGGCGTTCTGCGCCTGGCTGCTCCCGCGCCCCCAGTGGCCGCGGTTCTCCGTCTCACCGGCCTCGACTCGCACTTCCAGATCTTCGCTACTGTTCGGGCGGCCATCCACGCACCCGCACACCTGGACATCCGCGGTCCGGGCTGGCAGCGGCGGGTTCCCGGAGCTCAGCTTGGCGCGTCCCTGGTCGGCGCCCCAGGATGGCCGCGCCGGGCAGCGACTGGGGATGATGATGACGTGCACGAGGCCGTCGCTGCCGTACTCTCGCAGGCGGACGCGTGGCGCGACGCCGACCCCGACCGCCAGCTCACCCCTTCCTTTGGCGTGCTGGCCCGCGCGCAAGCCGGCGCTGACCGTACCGCTCTGATCGACGCGGCAGGGTCACTGCTGGCCGGCCTGCTTCGGCACCCGCTTACGCATTCCCCATCGGTCGCCGCGACCGCGACCGAACTGCGACGGGTCCTCGCGTTCGGCGTGGAGCCGACCTCTTGACTGCTCCGCCACCGGACCTGCGCGCGTGTCAGGATTCGCCGCTGGTTCCCGGCGGGCGCATATCCGCCTGCAGTCCGCGCAGCAGGGTTTCGAGACCGGCGGTGAAGTGCTGGTCGCGGTCGCCATCCCAGGCGTGAATGCCGTAGGCGGCCAGGGTCGGGAAGCGGCTGGCGGGCAGGGAGCGGAAGAACGCGTGCAGTTGCTCTCTGGTCGCGCTGTCGCGCAGGCGCTGTACGGCGGGCGATGTGGGATCGGCGAGGGCGAAGCCGAGGGTGTAGTCGTAGATAAGGCGGAAGGCCAGGGCGGCTTCGCGGCCGGGTAGCCCGGCCGCGTGGAGCGGCGCGAGGAATGCCTCGGCCAGGGCCAGCGACGTGGGACTGAGGGGGTCGCGGGTCTTGAGCAGGGCGGCGACGCCGGGATGGTTCTCCAGGACCGCCCTGAGCCGGTGCGCGAGCGCGGCGACCTGCACGGTCCAGGGCGCGGCGGGATCGGCCCGGCAGTCGACCTCGCCGAGCACCGCGTTGAGGATGAGGTCGTACAGTTGCTCCTTGCCGCGGATGTGGCGGTACAGCGCGCCGGGTACCACGCCGAGGCGGGCAGCGAGGGCGCGCATGCTGAGTGACTGCGCGCCATCGGCGGCGATGACGGTGAGAGCCTCGGCGACGACACGCTCGCGGGTGAGCGCCCGGCGCCCGGTCTGCCCGTCATCGGGCGGGTTGAACCATAGCGCGAGCGCGTCCGCGTCTGCCGGCTGCTGACCTGCCATGCCTGCCTCCGTACTGACATACTGAGCCGCGTTTGATTGTGAACAATGTTCACTGTAGTGTGCACATTGTATCTCGGAAATGAATAGTGTTCACCTGGGGGTCTTCTTCCGGGTCGCCGGGCCGCTGGCCTGGCCAGATGCAAGGGAGAACCACATGGCTACGACGACGAGCCGGGAACTGTCCGGGGACTCGCACGCCAGGCAGAAAGAAGTTCCGCGAGTGGTCGGGGGGCGCGGCTGGCGGGCCGGCGTGACGCGTGAGGGCACGGCCTGGAGGCCGGCGGTCGACATATCCGAACTCAGGGACGCATATCGGGTGACGGTCGAGATTCCCGGCATCAAGGCAGGCGAGGTGGAGATCACCATGGCGGACGGCCTGCTGACGATCCAGGGCGAGCGGCATGACGCCCGCGAGGCGGCCGGAGAGAAAATACACCGGTCCGAACGCGGCTACGGCGTCTTCCGCCGGTCGCTCGCGCTTCCCAGCGGCCATGTGCGGGCGGACATGGCCGCAGCCTCAGTGCGGGATGGTGTGCTGGAGATCTTGGTGCCCAAGGCGCCGGAGGCACAAGCCGGGCTCATCCGGGTAGGCGCCGTCTAGGGGAACGCCGTCCAGGCGCCACGGCACAACCTCGAGGGGCGGTAGTACGCCAACCGCCAATCGGCCCTTGACGTGCGGTTATGCCACCGTGGCAGGCGGGCGCCGTCGTCCGATGCCGGGCCCTGGTCATCCTGCCCGCCCTGCCGGATGACCGTTTGCCCGTTAGGTGTGTCGTCCGGGGCGATACGGAGCCGTCGGCTATTTACCTGGCGTTGCAGGGCGGAACGGGCGGGATTGTGCTAGCGGTTCCGTGTCCGTATCCGGTTCCGATCACGGGTCCCTGCGGCCCCTCCAACCGCATGAGCCACAGCCGGCCAGCCTCCCGGGCCCGGCAGCAGGCCACCGTGCCACATTATCACGAAAACATTTTTCACAGCGTAAGAAATTCATCCTATACGTACGAAAAACGTTCATGATCATGGAACGGCTCGCATGAGCAGTCCCCCTGGCATCTGATGTCACACCACGCACGCCCGCGGGAAGGCGCGCCCCCGGCGACACGCCGGAGACGGTCAGCTAGATAACCGACAGGCCTGATCTGAGAGTCATCAGAACCCACTCGCACCATCCGCGCTCAGCTCCCCGAGCAGTCGCGTACGCAACGCGGTGAATTCGGCGTGGCCGCGGTCCCGGGGACGGTCCAGGCGGACCGGGAGGTCGACGGTGATCGTCCCGTCGGTGAGGACGAGCACGCGGTCGGCAAGCAGGATGGCCTCGTCGACGTCGTGTGTGACCAGCGGCACCGCCGGGTGGTGGCGCGCGCACAGGTCCTGTAGCAGGCCGTGCATGCGGGCCCGCGTCAGCGCGTCAAGCGCGCCGAACGGTTCGTCAAGCAGCATCAACTGCGGCTCGCGGACCAGAGCCCGGGCGAGCGCCGCGCGCTGTGCCTCGCCGCCGGACAGCACCCGGCTACCCACCCCCGCGCTGCTACGGAAAGACGCAGGTCATCCACTCGAATCGTATTTCCGGGCCCCGCACTACACTGAGCCGTGTTTGACTGTGAACAATGTTCACTGTAGTGTGCACATTGTATCTCGGAAATGAATAGTGTTCACCTGAGCGGTGTTCTTCCGGGTCGCCGGGCCGCTGGCTCGGCCAGATGCAAGGGAGAACGAGATGACAGTCACCACGGGCTGGGACCTGTTTGAGGACCTGCTTGCCGCGCAGGATGAGGTGATGCGGGCAGGCCTGGGGCGGGCCAGGCGGCACAGCTATCAGTACGACGCCGATGCCGGCGCGGTGGCATGGACCCCGGCGATCGAGATATCCGAGCGCAAGGACGCCTATGTGGTATCGGCGGAGCTGCCCGGCGTCAGCGCCGGCGAGGTGGAGATCACCTTCGGGGATGGCCTGCTGACGATCCAGGGTGAGCGGCATGCCGCCCGCGACACGGCCGGGGAGAGGGTGCACCGGTCTGAGCGCTGCTACGGGGCGTTCCGCCGCTCGATCACCCTGCCCGGCCACGTCCAAGCGGGGAAGATCGAGGCCACGGCACAGGACGGCGTGCTCCGGGTCCTGGTGCCCAAGGCGCCGGACGTGCAGGCCAGGCGCATCCCGGTGCGGGCCGGCCAGCTAGGGGCCGCGGTCACGCCCGGTGGGAAGGCCAACGGGAGCTGACAATATCCCGGTCACCGGCCGTCGCCCCGGGATCATGATCCTCCTGCCGTCACGGCTGCGCGCAGCGGTGACGGCGGGAGCCGACCATAGAAGCAGCCGGTTCATAACCCCGCCTTGCCGCTGCAGCGGCAAGGCGGGGTTATGCAACTCCGCCGTCCCTTTCCGGGTACTGAGACGCACGCCGAACATGGGCGCCGCCGGTGACCGGAGTTGACTGTGAACGTTGTTCACTATACTGTGAACAGTGTAGATCGGAACTGAATAATGTTCACTTGAGCGGTGTTCTTCCGGGTCGCCGGGCCGCTGGCCTGGCCAGATGCGAGGAGCGGCAGCCATGCTAAGTACCACAGAACGCGAGCCGGCGATCAGCCCGGCGCCGCCTGCCAAGCCGCGGCTGCTCCTGCAACCCGATCACGCCGGCCCCGGGCCGCTGGACGGCGGGTGGTGGCCTACGTCGGCTGACCCGGCCTCGGAGCTGCCCGGGCTGATCCTCGCCCTGGACAAGCTGCACGGCCGCGTCACCCGGGTCCTGCTGGGCGCGGCCGACTGGAATGACAGCCGGCCCAGCCGGCTGCAGGTGGGCGGAGCCGCCGGCCGCGTCGTACGGCTTGGCTGGTTCGCCAGCATGCCCGCGGGGCTGCTCACCGCGATCTCCGCCAGCGACCAGCGAACCGACCTGGTCACCATCCCCCCGGATACCAGCGAACAGGATGCCGCTGCGGCGATGGAGCAGGCCGCCCAGGCCGGCAACCGGGAGCACGCCCCCGCCATCCTGGCCGCCATCACCGGACCGAGATCATCATGACCAGCACCGGCGCCACCATCGGCCTCTCCGGAACGGCTCCGCCCGCTGACCGCACCATCGTCAGGCTGAGCGGCGCCCTCGACCTCGCCGCCGCCCCGGCGCTGCGGGAACGCCTGATCGGCGTGCTTCATCGCGGCACAGGCCTGCTGATTCTCGACCTGTCACGCGTTCTGTCTTGTGACGTGTCAGGGCTAGCCGTGCTGATCGGCACGCAACGACGTGCCAGACTGCTCGGCGGCGCCGTGCGCCTGGTCGCCCCCAGCCCCCCGGTCGCCAAGCTCCTGCGCTCGACCGGCCTGGACCGCAGTTTCACCATCTATCCGGACCTCTCCGGCGCACTCTTGAAAGGAGCTGATGGCTATCCCGGCACTGGTGAAGGACAGACGCGGTTGGCCGGCGGTCCTGTCGCTAGGCTTCAGCACCGACCCTGACGGCAAACGGCGCAAGCCGCTGTGGACCAACATCGTGACCCTGGGAATACTATTGCCGGGCTTCGCGATCTGGGGACTTTACCGTGTCTTCACCACCCCCACCGGCATCGGCCTCTGGGCGCTGGCGGCAGCGCTGTACGTGTTCACGATGTTCGGCGTGACGCTGGGGAACCACCGCTACTGGACGCACCGCGGGTTCGAGGCCAGGTTCCCGCTGCGGGTGGTGCTGGCCGTAGCGAGTGGCATGTCGATGGAGGGCGACATCCAGCAATGGGTGATGAACCACCGCGCCCACCACCGCTTCGCCGACATGGTCGGCAAGGATCCGCACTCACCTTACGAATACCCGGGGTGGCGGGGGTACAAGGGCCTCCTATGGGCGCAAGGCGTCTGGCTGTTCTTCGCATACCAGCGGCCGCCAGAGTACGCGCTGCACCGTGACCTGGCCGGGGACCGGCTGGTGCAATGGCAGCGCCGGGCGTTCCCGTTCCTGGTCACCGCGAACTTCCTCGTCCCGCTGGCGTTCTACCCGCTGTACGGGTGGAACGCGGTGCTGATAGCCGGAGCGCTGCGCACGGCAGCCCTCATGACCGCCACCGGTTTCGTCAACTCCGTCTGCCACAAATGGGGCAGCCGGGCGAAGGACAGCCGCGGGCGCGAGTACCGCGCGGACGACAGCCGTAACAATTCCTTCGTCGCTGTCGTGGCCGGCGGCGAAGGTAACCACAGCTGGCACCACGCCGACCCCGCCTGCCCCCGGCATGGGCGCAGGGTCGTACTGGACGCTGCGGCCGTGGCAGCCGGAGCCAGGCCCGGGCGTGGCTGGCACCCCGACGCCACGTGGCGGCTCATCCAGCTCCTTGCCCTGCTGGGCTTGCTCTACAAGGTGAAGAAGCCGAAAATGACGGTCTACTTCGCCGACAAGCAGCTGGTGCCCAGCCAGCCACTCCGGCAGACTCACCGCGAGCTGGACATTAAAGAGCCGGAGGAAACGCAAGAGCTTGTGGGTGCCGCTGTCAGGGCATCAGGATGATCTTGCCCCGGTGACCAACTGCGCGGTTGCTACCGATGCAGGCGGGTTGCTCCTAGGGTGCCCGACCCCGGGGTCCGGACGGCGTAGGCGGCGGCCTGGGCTCGGCGCTGCATGCCGAGCTTGGCGTAGAGCGCGGACGTGTAGTTCTTGACTGTCTTCTCGGCCAGGTACATCCGCTCGGCGATCTGACGGTTGGTGAGCCCTTCCCCGATCAGTTCCAGGACCTCGCGCTCCTTACCGGTGAGCCCGGCCAGCGGATCGACGTCCGCCTGGGCGCGGGTGCGGGCCATCATCTTGCCGGCGGCGTCGGGGTCGAGTACCGATTCCCCCGCGGCCACGGCGCGTACCGCCCCGGCCAGGTCGGCGCCGTGGATCTGCTTGAGCACGTACCCGGAGGCGCCGGCCATGACCGCGTCGAATAGCGCGTCGCCGTCGTCGTGGGCGGTCAGCATCAGGCATGCCAGGGCGGGCATCTGGGACCGCAGTTCCCGGCATACCGTTACCCCGTCGCCGTCGGGCAGCCGCACGTCGAGCACGGCCACGTGGGGGCGCAGTGCCGGGATGCGGGCCAGCGCGGCCGCGGCCGTGTCGGCCTCGCCGATCACGGTGATGCCGGTCTCGGCCTCCAAGAGGTTACGGACGCCGCGCCGGACGATCTCGTGGTCGTCGAGCAGGAAAACGCTGATCCGCGGGCCGGCGGGTGTGTCTTGGCCGGCGTCGCTAATGCCGGGGACAGCCGGGCCGTGCTGCCCGGCGGCCGGCGGGCCCCGGGTCGGGAGCACGCGGGGCGCGTGCTGTAGGGGTAGCGCCCCCGCGGGGGCAGGCAGACTCGCTGCTGGGTGCATCGCTGGGCTCCTTGGCGGATGGCTGATCCGGGGCTGGCCGTGCCACCGGGGTCCGGAGCGACGCGATCAGCTGCGCACGCGCTATGACGGTGCGGGCGCAGTACCTTCTCCTGGCAGCCTACGCCCGTGCCCAGGGTCCCGGATAGCCGTGGCAGGGCCGCCGCGACGAGTACCAGCCAGGGCCGAACGTCCCTGATGCCGGACAGGTTTCCGAGCGTAACGTGGCGGATATGGCCCTGCGACCAGAGCGACAGGACATTACGCCGATGCGAGAGCGTCTGGACCGCTGATGGACCTTTCGACCCGTTACCTGGGCCTGGCGCTGCGGAACCCGCTCGTCGCCTCCGCGTCCCCGCTCTCGAACACTCTCGACGGCGTGCGCCGGCTACGCCGGCGCCGGGGTCGGCGCGGTCGTGCTCTTCTCCCTGTTCGAGGAGCAGCTGCGCCAGGAAGCGGAGCGGAACGCGCGGCTCGCCGACGCCGGCACTGACAGCTTCGCCGAAGCGCTGTCCTTTTTCCCCGCCGGAGCGGACGAGGACACTGGCCCGCGCCGCTACCTGAGCCTGCTTGAGCGCGCGGCCGGGACCGTGGACGTCCCGGTGATCGGCAGCCTCAACGGCGTGACGCGCAGCGGCTGGACCAGCTACGCGAAAGCGATCCAGGACGCGGGCGCCGCGGCGATCGAGCTGAACATCTACTACATAGCAGGTGACCCGCGCGTGCGGGGCCGGGAAGTCGAGCAACGGCACGTGGACATCCTGTGCCGGGTCAAAGACGCGGTGACCGTGCCGGTGGCGGTCAAGCTCGGCCCGCACTTCAGCTCTCCCGGCGAGATCGCGCTGCGCCTGGACAAGGCCGGCGCGGACGGCCTAGTGCTCTTCAACCGGTTCCTGCAGCCCGACATCGACATGGAGACCCTCGCCGTGGTGCCCGGTGTGGACCTGTCCAGCCCGGCCGAGGCCAGGCTGCCGCGCACCTGGATCTCCCTGCTGCGCAGGCAGGTCCGTGCCTCGCTCGCGGCGACCAGCGGCGTCGAAGGACCAGCCGACGTGGTCAAGTACCTGCTGGCAGGCGCCGATGTCGTGATGACCGCGTCCGCGCTGATCCGGCACGGACCCCAGCACGCCGCTGTCCTGCTCGAGGGCTTGTCAGAATGGATGGCTCGCAAGGGATACGCCTCGGTCAGCGAACTGCGCGGATTGCTCGCCGTGCCCGCGGACACCGATCAGGCTGCCTATGAACGCGCGGGTTATGTCCGCGCGCTGCGCGGCGCCAATGGCGTCCCATGGTAGCGGGCAGGACTGGCGGACCGGAGAAACCACCGTCCGTTCGGGAGAAGTGCTTAAATCTTTTCCCGAACGGAG
Organism: uncultured Actinomycetota bacterium; assembly: GCA_963771985.1. Taxonomy (GTDB): domain Bacteria; phylum Actinomycetota; class Actinomycetes; order Streptosporangiales; family Streptosporangiaceae; genus Trebonia. Next base: position 792,353 of record CAVYVO010000022.1, read on the forward strand.
GGTGGCGACTCGCGCAGGCGGGCAGTCCAGCTCAGGCGGGTGCCGCCGCCGGCGGGGGTGGTGAGCTGGAAGGTGCCGCCGTTGCGGTCGGCGCGGCGGCGCATGCTGGCCAGGCCGCTGGATCTGGCGGGCGCGCCGAGGCCGCGGCCGTTGTCGGTGATGTCAAGGGTGATCATCCCGTCCTGGAGCGCCAGGGAGATGCTGACCGCGGTGGCGTGGGCGTGGCGGGCGCAGTTGGACAGGGCCTCGCGGGTGACGGCCACGATGTCGTGGGCCAGCGCCTCGTCCGGGCCCGGGTCCAGGGTGCCGGCGAGGCTGATGTCGGCGGTGAAGCCGAGCTGCGGGGCGTGCTCCTCGATGATCTCGATGAGCCGGGCGTGCAGGCTGGCGGGGGCCTGGCTGGGCTGCTGGAGCCCGAAGATGCTGGTGCGGATCTTCCTGATGACGTCGTTGAGGGTGTCGGCGTAGCCGTTGACCCGCTCGGCGGTGGCCGGGTCGCTGCGGGCGGCGTGGCTCTGCAGGCTCATGCCGAGGGCGAACAGTTCCTGGATGACATGGTCGTGCAGGTCGCCCGCGATGCGGTCGTGGTCTGCTACCCGGGCCAGCATGATCTGGTCGGCGCGGGCCTGGGCGAGTTCCATGGCCACGGCGGCGTGGTCGGCGAAGGAGGCGGCCATGTCCAGGTCTGTCTCGGTGAATCCAGGGCGTGCGGCCGACCTGCCAAGCAGCAGCGCGCCGCGGACCTGCTCGCCGGCCGCTAGCGGGACGACGATCAGCGGGCCGGTATCGGCGCCGAGCGCGGCGGCCGCCGCCTGGAGGCGGGTGCCGGTGACGAGAGCGGGCTTGCCGGTGCTGATCGCCTGCCCGGCCAGCGAGTCGGCCAGCGGCGCTGTCTGGTTCATCAGTCCCGCGGCCAGCGGGCCGCTGACGCCTGCCACGATCACCTGATCCGATTCATAGGGGACGGCCAGCGCGGCGAAGTCCGCGTCCGTGGCAGCTGCGGCGTGCTGGATGATCAGCGCGTGCGGCTGCTTAGCCTGGCCGGCGAGCAGCAGGGGCACCAGCTCGCCGGAGGCGTGCAGCCAGCGGCGGTGCTGCTCGGACTCGGCGAACCGCCGCGCGTTGGCGATCGCCGCGCTGGCGGCCGCGGCGAGCGCGATCGCCAGCTGCTCATCGTCTGCGGTGAACTCGCCGCCGGCGGAGCGCTCGGTGAGGTAGAGGTTGCCGAAGACTTCCTCGCCGACGCGGACCGGAACACCGAGGAAGCTGCCCATCGGCGGGTGTCCCGGCGGGAACCCCGCCGCCGCCGGATGGGCGCTGAGGTCGGCGAGCCGCATCGGGACCGGCTCGCTGATCAGCAGGCCCAGGATTCCCCGGCCCCGGGGCAGGTCACCGATCCTCGCGACCAGCTCTTCGTCCATGCCGGCGTGCACGAACTGCTCCAGCTCCCCGTCGCGGCCGATAACGCCAAGCGCCGCGTACCGCGCGCCGAGAAGATCCCGGGCGGACTCCACGATCTGCCGCAGTACCACCGGCAGGCTCAAATCCCCGGCTACCAGCGCGTTCGCGCGCAGCAGCCCGCGCAGCCTGCCCTGCGCGGCCAGCACGTCACCGGCCCGGTCGACCAGCTGCACCAGCAGCTCGTCCAGTTCCAGCAGCGGCATGTCAGGGAAGTCCAGCCCACCAGCCACGCCCGCGCCTCCCGGCACCTGCGCGACGGGCGGCGGCGAACGTGGGTCATCTGTGTGGGCGCCAGCCACCGGTGGATCGATTCGCGTGCCCATTAGCTCTCCTGCGGTCACCTAGACGAGCGGCGAGTAAGGGCAAGGTCCGGGCCGATCAGGCCGTAGCCTCAGTTAACGTCATCGACGAGCCCGGCACAAGCTCACCACCGTACGATCTCGCGTACTCAGGCGTCGTGCTTCGCGCTGACGAGGTGCTCAGCGATCGAGGTCTTCTCGCCCTCCTCGGGGATGATGACCCACGCCGCCAGGTAGGCCAGGACGCCCGCGCCTCCGGTCATGACGCAGACGACGGCCACGATTACCCGGACCGGGGTCACGTCGAGGCCGAAGTACTCGGCGGCTCCCGCGCAGACCCCGGCCAGCATGCGGTCCTTCCGGCTGCGTACCAGAACCTTGGTCCCGTTCCCGTTGTTCATGTGGGCCATCCCTACCGTGACCCCGGGTACTGGGCCGCCGTCGGCGGCTGATCCCGGTGCCTGCTGCGAACCTACAGCTGAAATCTGAAACTAGCAATCCCTTTCAGGAATCTGAAGTAGCTTACAGGCGCGGCGAGCCTGGGCATCACCGAGCGCAGCGCCCACGCCACCGTCGCCCGTATCAGTGCGACCTTGCCGTCGGACTGTCCCGCCATAGGAATCCTGCCTTCCCTTTCAAGGGCGGCAAAGGCGACGAGACACGAATCGAGACAAAAGCCCAGATCCCAGGGCCGTTGCAGCCCGGGCGATTTCGGGGGCCCCCACGAATTCCGCCGTTCCTCGCCAGGCCGAGATGATTCGTCTCCGCGTTCTCGCGGAATTCCGCGGATAGCCGCACGCTTGCCCGGAAGCGCGCCCGACGTCTTGCTTAATCCGCTGGTGTTACAATGATGATAATGGACTGAGGGCATTTCGAACGCTGGCGGTCTGGCTGGCGCCGTCTTCGGTCCTGGTGACCCGGCACGCCACGTGCCAGGGGTTGGGATGGCCGGCATGTTCGGCTTCAAAGTCATCACTCAGTACGAGCAAGGGATCGTCTTCCGCTGGGGCCGGGCGCTGCCCGGCATCCGCCAGCCGGGGCTGACCTGGGTCAACCCGTTCACCGACCGGCTTCGCAAGGTCAACATGCAGATCACCGTGGCAGCGGTGCCCGCGCAGGAGGCCATCACCCGCGACAACGTCACACTCAAGGTGGACGCGGTCGTCTACTACCGGGTGGTCGACCCGATGAAGGCGATCATCAACGTGCAGGACTATACCTACGCCGTCTCCCAGGTGGCCCAGACGTCGCTGCGGTCGGTGATCGGCCAGAGCGACATGGACCAGCTGCTGTCCGAGCGGGACAAGGTCAACGCCCACCTCAAGGATGTCATCGACGCGCCCACCGAGCAGCCGTGGGGGATCCGGGTGGAGCGGGTCGAGGTCAAGGACGTCTCGCTGCCGGAGTCGATGAAGCGGTCGATGTCGCGGCAGGCCGAGGCCGAGCGGGAGCGCCGGGCGCGGATCATCTCCGCCGACGGCGAGTACCAGGCATCCAAGAAGCTCGCCCAGGCCGCCAGCGTGATGGCCGCCGACCCGGCCGCGTTGCAGCTGCGGCTGCTGCAGACCGTCGTCGAGGTCGCCGCGGAAAAGAACAGCACCCTGGTGATGCCCGTCCCGGTGGAACTGCTGCGCTTCTTCGACCGCACAGCACCGGCCGCCGGCCAGGCCATGCCGTTGGCCGAGGATGCCAGCGACACCGGCGAATCGCTGCCCGTTCCCGAAGTTCCCGCCCTCGCCGTGCCGGTAAGCAGGCCAGCCAGCGCCGCACTGACCGCCCCCTTGAACACCGCCCCCCTCGACACCGCCCAGAAGACATCAGCCCCCGTCTGAGCGGTCCGCCGCCGTGAGCATCACCGTTGGGGCAGTCTTCCCGTGGCGGTACCCGGTGCCCGCGGGGCGGGTCTTACCTAGGTTTCCAGCGGGCTCGTTTACCGTCGCCCCGCGATTCGGGGAGGACGCGCCGCCGGCCACGGCGGCCAGGGCGGGGCGGCATTCAGGTCCCGGTCGATGACCAGGCCGCACGGCCCGCACCAGAGCGCACTACAGGAATTGAAGGTTCGGGGTTTTGCCTGCCCGATCATGTTCGGCGCGCGCCAGTTCACAGCGGCCCAGCGGCCAGACCAGCCTCCCTTCGGCCGCCAGCCGCCGTCGCCGGCGAGACCCCGGCCCTTCGATCCCGGCAAGCGCCCGGAGTCCCGCGCTGGCCCGGCCAGCGACGGCGGAGGCTAGGGTATCAAATCATGAAATTTCCGGATTTAGCGTATAGACAGCCTCAGCCGTACCGCCATGATCGCGAAGAGTTTTATCCTGCCGAAGACTTTTTGTCCTATGATGCGTAAATATCTTCATGATCATGAACTCGGCAGGATCAGATACCCCGGCGGGGTATCCATTGCCTGGCTGTAAGCGTGTCTCCCCGTGTCCCGCGCGCCAGACGGGCCGACTGCCCGCAGTCGTGAGCGATCATCCGCCCTGAAGACCCTGCTCTTTCAATTCGCGTAAAGCACGCCACACAGGCAACAGCTCATAACCTTCCCCGTGCCGCAGCGGCACCCGCGGCACGGCCTGCCGCCGCGCCGTTCCGAAGCCCATTGATGCCCTTCCTGCCGATGGGCCTGCGACCACATCGTGCTGTCTGCAAGACCCGGCGTCCCCTGGGGAGCCCGGATCCGGCGGAGGGAGAAGTTTCGCGGGCGAGGTGCTACACGCCGGCTGGTGTAAGCCGCGCGCCGCGGCGTGATGCCGGGCGGGATCAGAGTCCCGGCGTCACCGGGCGGACCTCGGCGGGCGGCGGGGGTGTTGCGAGCCGAGGCTCACGCCACTCCGCGGGGAGCGCGTCAGCCAGTGTGGCGCAGATCGTGAAGCTCCGGTCCAGGCCGGTGATGCGCAGCAGCTTTGCCGTCTGGGGACGGGGGGCGGCAAGGCGGACGGTGATGCCGCGCGCTCTGGCGCGGCGTTGCGTGCCGATCAGCACGGCCAGCCCTGACGCGTCACAAAATGACACCCCGGACAGGTCGATGACGAGCAGCCGCACGCCGTGGCTGAGCACGCCGAGCAGACGCTCACGCAGCGCGGGGGTGGTGGCGATGTCAAGGTCGCCCTCGAGCCTGGCGATGGTGAGGCCGGGCCGGCTGAGCACAGACAGGCTCGCCTCCGCGGCGACCTGGGCGGGTCCCCTGGCGGCATCAACGGCGGTCATCAGGTCACATCCGCGCGGCCCGCGAGCCGACCGCCCTCGGACTCCCAGACGGACAGCTCAAGTTCTGTTCCGGCCGGCACAGCCGCGCTACTGACGGTGCTGAGTTGGCGAACACCGGCTTACGTCTGGCGGTATTCCACATAAGCCGGTCCTCCGTCCCCAGGGAGCGCTGATCCACATATCCAGCAAACGCCATCCGCGGCCATGGGGGATATGGGCAATCCGGGCAAGGCTCATCACCAGGACCGATCACACCTCGACGGCAAACCGGCACGCCCAGGGTGCGATCCTGGACCTAGGAGAATTTCGCCTTCGCGCTGAGCCGGGATGGGCTACGCGGGTCCTGGAAGGAGACAGATGACCAAGGTTCCCGGCACGCCGGGGCCCGCACTGGCGCTGGCATAGGGACCGCGCGTGTGCTTCTCGCCCCAGGCTGACGTCGTTGGCGGCCTGGTCGTCTGCGCGATCGGGATCGATGCCGTCCGTCACGTCCGCCAGCGCCGCGAGTTCCTCGCGCTGGCATGGATCCCCTTGCTGCTCGGCGCCCACCAGTTCATCGAAGCGCTCGTCTGGCTATGGCTCCAGGGCCATGTGCCACGCGGGATCGGCCATGTCGCGCTGTGGGCTTACCTGCTGATCGCCTTCGTCGTGCTTCCCGTGTTCGTCCCGCTGGCCGTCATCGCTCTCGAGCCGACGAGGCGGCGGAAGCTGATGATGGTGCCCTTCGCGTTGACCGGAACCGTGATCGCCGTGATCCTGTTCGCGGCGATGGTCCGCGGCCCGGTCGACGTGAAGCTTGCCCCCTACCACCTTTCATATGGCATCCGGGTCACTGACGGCCTCTTGATCGTCGCTCTCTATGTCGTCGCCGTGTGCGGGCCGCTGCTGATTTCGGGGTACCGCAACGTCGTTATCTTCGGCGCTGTCAACCTCGTTGCCGTCATCGTCATTGCCTGGCTCACTATTTCCGGGTTCGCTTCTGTCTGGTGTGCGTGGGCGGCCGTCTCCAGCGCCGCCATCACACTGCACTGCCGCTTCGCCAAACCCGCTCCTCAGCGCGTCGGGACCGGGCTGGCGGCGTGATTTCCGTCGGCTGCTGGGCGCCGGCCGGGGTTGCGGCGGCGCGCGGCGAGGCGGGCGGGGACGGGCCAGTGCACCCCGGTGGCCCAGCCGAGGCGCTCGAATAGGCGGATCACCGCGGCGGAAATGTCGATCTGGCCGGGTTCGGCGCCGTGCCGTGCGCAGGCGGGATCGGAGTGGTGCATGTTGTGCCAGCTCTCCCCGAACGACACCAGGGCGAGCGGCCACAGGTTCGTAGCGCGGTCGTAGCGCCGGGTGACAAAGGGGCGGCTGCCGAACACGTGGCATAGCGAGTTGACGCTCCAGGTGACGTGCTGCAGCACGGTGACGCGTACCAGCCCGGCCCACAGGAGTGCCGCAAGAGCGGCGCGCCAGGTGCCGCCGATCAGCCACCCGGCACCGAACGGCAGCGCGAGGGACAGAGCGCACAAGGCGGGGAACGCCGCCGAGATGGCCCGCATGGCGGGATCGGCCATCACGTCGGGGGCGTACCGCGCAGGCGGGGTGGGGTCGTCGCGTAGCAGCCAGCCCGTGTGGGCGTGGGCGAGGCCGCGGAGCTGCCCGGCCAGGCTGGTGCCGTACCGGTAGGGGGAGTGCGGGTCGCCGGGCCGGTCGGCGAAGGCGTGATGGCGGCGGTGGGTGGCGACCCAGCCGATGACCTCGCCCTCGAAGCTCATCGACCCCGCGGCCGCGAGCGCGACCCGCAGCGCCGGGATCGCGGTAAAGCTGCGGTGAGTCAGCAGCCGGTGGAAGCCGACGGTCACGCCTAGCCCGGTGATCACGTAAAAGACCGCCGCAAGCAGGATATCGGCGAGGTTCAGGCCGTGACCCCATGCCAGCCACACCGCCACCCCCAGCCCGGTGAACGGCACGATTACGAACGTGGCCGTCGCCGCTGCCCGGGCCCGGCCCTGGAATGTGCCGGGCGGTCGGCCGCCGCCCGTGAACGGCGTCGTCCCGTCGTAGTCAGCTTCCCTAAGCTGAGGAGGCGTCCTGGTTGGTCCTCTTTGTCTCATAGCGGCGGCTTGTCCTGGTAGACGCGACGCTTGTCGACCAGCAGCTGCTGGTCCTGGTTCCGGCAGAGGCGCTTTTCGGCGCGAACCAGCACGGGCGTTCCGCTGTCGTAGCTGCGATCGCTGTCGCGGTGGCGGCGGGCGGCGTGCAGCGGGCCCCGGACCAGCAGCAGCAGGCCGAGGGTGCCTGCCAGCATCAGGACGGTACCCACGGCGTGCACGTTCAGGCCGTGGAGGGAGCCCGCTGTCATGGCGAACCGCAAGACCGCCCCGGCTGTGATGAGCGAGATGCCCGCGCCGGTGATCATTACCCGTTTCCCGCCTGCGGGCTGGACTGGCCTGGTCGACCCGTTCACCGGTGCGCCCGCCGGCGTGAGCGTGATCTCCCGCCGGGGATCGGCATATTGGCGAGCAGGCCTGCGCCCAGCCCGAGAACAATCCAGGCGATGATACTCATGCCGGGCTCCTTGCTGCGATGAGTGATTGGCCGGTTTGGTGCCGAGATCGTGGCCAAGGGACCGGCCCCGGGCGTGGCGTCGCGATACCTGGCCATCCGGCCTGTCACTGTTCAGGTAAACCCGCCCGCCTCGCCGGGGAAACAGCAGGAAACCGCAAAGCTCATCACCCATACTGATCGCCGCCGCGGCGGGTCCAAGACAAACAACTGCGGCTCTTGGCCGGTCTGCGTTTCTCCGGGCCGGCCTTCGCGTGCCGTCAGCCGACGCTGACCACACCCCCTGCGGCCCCGGGCCGCATGCGTCGCAGCGGGCAGGCCCGCCGGAGCCCGATGCCGGCTGGCATGACCCATGATCACGAAAACATTTTTACGATGTGAATAATTCATCCCATAGGCCTCGTCGGGAATTAAGTTACTGATGTCCGATTTCTGGCATGGGTCATGTGGTTTACTGCGCCCTGCCGTAACGGCACGTTTGAGGCCTGTGGCCCACAGGCCTCATCTTGCGAGGTCGGGGGCCACAGCCCTCAAACGGGGGGCCGCGTCACCAGGCACCAGAGATGCATATAACGGTACAAAAGCAGTAATTCGGGCTCTGTCGCACATTTCTGGACGATAACGGAGCCCTGACGTCGCCCGCCCGCCGTATTTTCCCTATGAACGCCCCGAGATCGAACTAACGTGAAAGATAACCGGCCCCATAGGGCGTGAAATCCTTCACGTTATCGAAAACCGGCGAGAAGCGGGACACCGGACGGCCGCTAGCGCACGATCAGACCGTTACCTCCCAGTTATATGAGCCAGAGCCTCCATACGTACGAAAAAGATTCGTGATCATGAAACGGCCCGCACCGGCAAACCCCGCCTGCAACCGAGGCCACATCAGGCACCCCCGCGGGACGGCGCAGGCCCGTCGACGCCCGGGCCGGTGCGCGAGCGGTCGCTGGGCGCGCCGTATGCGGATCGTCTACTGTGCCGCCTGGACGGCTGCCGTCAGCCAGCCGAGCCGCTTTGACATCGCCTGCGCGCAGCTGACGACGGCACGTACGTGGCCGGAGTCGTCGGACGCGCGCCACAGGACTGACCACGGGTAGCAGGACGCCGGTTCGGTGAGCGGCCGCCAGATGGTCCCGGGGAGCGCGGCGATGCAGGAGGAGGGCACGCAGTACAGGCAGCGTCCCTGGGCGACGAGATCGGCGGCCGCCCGGATGCTCTCCACGGTCCCCCCGTAAACGGTGGGGGTGAAGCCGGCCGCCCGGCACATCTCGACGGTGAACTGATTGAATTCCGGAGCCCGCGCTTCTTCGGCGAGCAGCAGCGGTTCCTCGGCCAGGACGGCGACTGAGACGCCTTCAAGTTCGGCGAACGGGTGACCGGTTGGCACCAGGACCCCGAGCGGGTCCTGGCGGAACAGCAGCGATGCGATCTGCGGCGGGGCGAGCGCAGCGCGGCCGACACCTACGTCCAGGCGGCCGTCGATGAGCTGCTGGTACTGCTCGGGCACGCCGGCCTCAACCTGGTTGATCACCAGGCCCGGGTAGCGGGCCTGCACCTCGTGCAGGATCTGCGGCATCGAGTCGTAGCTGGAGTCGATGATGCCGACGCGCAACGGAGTAGAGGTGCCTACCGCGCGCCGCGCGACCTGCGCGGCCCGGTCCACGTGCGCCAGGATCTGCCGCGCCTCGACCAGGAACGCCTCCCCGGCAGCGGTCAGCGCGACATGGTGCGTGCTGCGTTCGAGGAGGCGGACGCCTAGTTCGCGTTCCAGCCGCTGCACCTGCTGGCTCAGCGCCGACTGCACGATGTGCTCCCGCTCAGCCGCCCGGCCGAAGTGCAGCTCCTCCGCCAGCGTCACGAAGTAGCGAAGCTGCCGAAGCTCCATGCCCGCCGCCAGGTCCGCATCCAGTCCACTCCTCGACTCCTCGACTCCTCGCCGGAACAGCCCCGGATCGCGGACCCCGGAGTAGATCACCAGGGCCATCCAGAGACCGGATCACCGAGCCGGGTCCGGCCTGAGATAGGAGATCCTCCGGTAAGCCTACTTCTGCGCCCGGTCGCGGGAGTATGCCCGGCTGCCTGTCCCAGGGTGACTGTCATGTGATCGGTTCTGGTGATGGGCCGGGCTCAAGTTGCCTGTTTCCGCCCGGGTGTTACCGGGGTTGACTCAAGAATGATCGACCGGACCGGGTCCGGCATTCCATCACGTAAGGGGGCTGCCATGATCCCAGGCCAGAGCATGGTCCTAGGCACGCCGGCCATGAGCCCGAACGGGACGGCGCCGCGATGTGAGCACCTCGACGGCCTTGCGCAGGTCAGGCCCCTGTCAGATGACTGCCAGGACTGCCGGGACGGCCGGGACCGCCCGGCGGCACTTGTGGTCTGCCTGACCTGCGGCTGGGTGGCCTGTTCCGATGACTCGCCGAACCACCACGCCAGGGCGCACTACGAGGAGACCGACCACCCGGTCGCCGCTGGCCTGCGGCCGGGAACGCCCTGGAGATGGTGCTACGTTCACCAGCGTCTCGTCTGAAGCGGTGTCGTGCGCCCGCACAGCCGGCTTCCTGGAAGCTCCGGCGCTACCGTTATGAAGTACCAAAATTCTTGAAGTATATTGCTAGTTTCTAAGTTCTAATGTAGAGTCGGTCTTGAGACATCGGGAGACACTAGGCCGGTCCGGCCAGGTGCCCATGTCGGCAACAGGCAGCCAGGTCAGTTATGCGCCCGGTCCCTGTTCGCAACGGAAGAAGCCCATGACTGACCCAGCCGCACCACACGCCTCGACCACTACCCTGCCGCCTGCCTCAGTCAATGGCTCCGCGCCACCCCGGCCCACGTCGGCCGTGCCCCGGCGGCGAGGGCTGCATACCAGGATCAGCGGCGCGCGCACCGCGCTGATCGTGGGCATCGCCGCCCTCATCGTGGTGCTGATCTTCATCATCCAGAACGCGCACGCCGTCAACATCAGCTTCCTGGGCGCACACCTGCAGCTGTCGCTGGCCGTGGCGCTGTTGCTCGCCGCCGTCGCGGGCGCGCTGATCATGGCCGCCGCCGGAACCGCGCGGATCACCCAGCTGCGCCAGACCATGCGCCGCGACCGGCGCAAGTCCAATGCCGGGTAACCGGCCGGGCTGGCGATCGGTTGCGGTGATGGGCTCATGCGGGATTGGTCATTTCGCATGCGGCAGGGGGCACGGTTGACTTGGGGAGGTGAACAAGCGTCGCTGCGCTCGTTCCGGCCTGTGGCAGATGCACGTGCCCCCGGCGAGGCCTACGGCCGACCAGTTCGACGACCGGACCACTGGACTCTACGGGAAGGCAACCTCATGACGACAACATCCAGCGGCGAGCCGTCGCCGGACACGCCGTGCCCATGCGGGCACACCGCTGAGGAGCATGATTCGGTCGCTTCCCGCTACTGCCAGGCGACTATCCAGGGCGATTTGCACCGAGGCTGCATATGCGTCCCAGTCCCAGCATCCGTGCCGCGCCCCCGATGATGGTGCGGCCTGTCGGTCACCAACCCGAGGACACCGGCAAGCGGTTCCCGTTCGTGAGCACACGGCATCGCGCGACCTCGACCCGTCCGGGTCCGCCTAAGAAATCCGTCCCCCAGAAACCCGTTCCCCGCAAATCCGTCCCCCCGACCCCGACCCCGCCATCGACGCCGTCCCGGCGGATATGGCTGTGGCCGGCCGGGGCCGCGATCGCGTTCACGGCGCTTCTGCTCTTCCACCCGGGCGCTGGCGGGACACCGGCTCAGGCGTTCAGCTACACCGGCTTCGTCAGCGAAGTGACCGCGAACAAGGTCTCGACGGCGGCGATCACCTCGGCGGGGTCGGTGAGCGGGAAGCTCAGCGACGGCAACGCCTACACCTCCCAGATCCCGACCGCGCTGAACGACAACTCTCTTTCCGCCCTCCTGCTAGGGCACAAGGTTCAGGTGACAGGAACCATCCCGAGCACGAGCCCGGTACTGGGACTACTTGCCTGGATCTTGCCGCTTCTCGTCATCATCGCGCTCTTCATCTGGATTAGCCGCCGTAGCAGCAGGCAGCTCGGGCGGATCGGCGGGATCATGAGCTTCGGCAAGTCGAAGGCTAAGGTCTACGACGAGGACAGGCCTAGCACGCGCTTCGCGGATATCGCCGGCTACGAGGGTTCCAAGGCCGAGGTCATGGAAGTGGCGGACTTCCTGAAGCATCCGGCCCGGTACGACCGCGCCGGCGCGGTCGGCCCGAAGGGCGTGCTGATGGTCGGGCCACCGGGGACCGGCAAGACCCTGCTGGCCAGGGCTGTCGCCGGTGAGGCCGGCGTACCGTTCTTCGCGCTGAGCGGCTCGAGTTTCGTCGAGATGTTCGTCGGCGTCGGCGCCTCGAGGGTGCGGGATCTGTTCGTCGACGCGCGGAAGCGTGCCCCGTCGATCGTCTTCATCGACGAGATCGACGCCATCGGCGGCCGGCGTGGTCCCGGCGGGTTCGGGTCGAATGACGAGCGCGAGCAGACACTCAACCAGCTGCTGTCGGAAATGGACGGCTTCGAGCCAGGCGCCCGCGTGGTCGTCATTGCCGCGACCAACAGAGCGGAGATCCTCGACGCGGCGCTGCTGCGGCCAGGGCGCTTCGACCGGACGGTGGAGATTCCGCTGCCCAACTACGTGGAGCGGACCGCGATCCTGGCCATCCACGGGCAGGGCAAGAAGCTCTCACCGGACGTGGATTTCGACGTCGTGTCGCGGGGCACGCCCGGATTCTCTGGCGCTGACCTTGCCAACCTCGTGAACGAAGCGGCGATCAACGCAGTGCGCGCCGACCGCCGCGTTCTCAGTGCTGCCGACTTCGACGCCGCCCGGGACCGTCTCCTTATCGGTCGCCGTGACGCGTCGAACGCGCTGCTGCCCGAGGAGAAACATGCCGTGGCCGTCCACGAAGCCGGGCACGCACTCGTGGCCGCGCTCTCGGTGCACGCCGATCCCGTCGCGAAGGTCACGATTCTTTCCCGTGGCGCCGCTCTTGGCGTGACCGAGCAGCTGCCTGAGTTCGAGCGTCATCTGTATCCTGAGAGCCACCTGACCGCCTCACTCGCCGTGCGTCTTGGTGGTCGCGCCGCGGAGATTATCGTCCTGGCAGAACCGTCGACCGGCTCAGCGAGCGACCTCGCGGGTGCGACCGAGCTCGCGACGCACATGGTGCGGGAGTGGGGGTTCTCGGCAAAGGTCGGGCCTATCAGCTACGGGCCGGAGGGACCGAGCCGCGACAATCCCTTCGCAGGCCGTCCTTACGCCGAAGAAACGCAGCATTCGATCGACCAGGAAGTAGCCAGGTTGCTCCGGGAGGCCGAGGACACGGCCACCACACTGCTCCGCGGGAATCGTGAGACTCTAGAACCGGGTCATCGACCTGCTGCTTGAGCGCGAAACGATCGATGGGTCGGACCTGGCGGCCATCGTCGGGGCGCCCGGGCCCGCCGACCGCGAACCAGTCGGGGCACCGCTCGCCCTGGCGATGACGGCGATCCCGGCGGGCAGCGGAGAGACCACCGCGGCCAGCACGACCCGGCAGCGCTGACGGACCTGCCGGGCCCGGCCCGCGATGGTCCGGGAATGGTGCGATGCCGGGTCACTGGTTGCGCAGGGATATTCCGTCGGACTCGGCGATGTCGTCAGCCTGGATGGCTCGCAGCCCGTTGCCGAGGCGTTCGCGAGCCTGCCGCAGGAGCTTGAGGGAGTTGGTAGCAGGGCTGTGTGGGGCGGTGCGCTCGGGATCGGCTCCGTGTTCCTCGATGAGGTGTGTCTGGAGGGCTGCCGCGACTTCGTCGGCTGCCTTCAGGGCCTGGTAGATGGCCCGGTCCCGTGCGGTGTCGTTAACCATGTGGACAGTATCCCGCGCAGTCTGCTTCGCGGGTAAGCCACCCGGTCCGGGGCTGAGGGGCGAGGATGGTGGCGTGGCGGGCGAGCGGACGGCGCGGGTGTGGGCGTGGATTGGCGCGGCGTGCGAGGGTGATGCGCCGGTGTCGCTGGCCGCGCTGTGCCGGGCGGCGGTGTCCCGGCTCGGGGTGGATGGCGCGAGCGTGGCCGCGGTGAGCGGCCTAGCGCTGCGCGAGCCGCTGTCTGCCTCCGGTGAGCTGAGTGCCCGGCTGGAGGAGCTGCTGTTCACGACCGGGGAGGGGCCTGGCGCGGAGGAATTCGCGTTCGGATCGCCGATGCTGATCCCAGACCTGGAGTCGGTGGCGGAGCGGTGGCCGGGTTTCGTCTCGGCGGCGGTGGCGGCCGGCGCCCGGGGGCTGTTCGCGCTCCCGCTGCAGGCCGGGGCGATCCGGGTGGGCGTGCTTTTGCTGTACCGGGCGCGGCCGGGCCCCCTGATGCCGCAGGACCTGGCGGACGCGCTGGTGTTCGCCGATATCGCGCTGCAGCTGCTGCTGGACTCATCCTCGGGCATCAGTGAGCTATCGGGCTACCAGCCGCTGGATGGTCTGTCAGACAGTCGTGCCGAGGTGTACCAGGCGGTCGGGATGATCTCGGTGCAGATGGGCGTGAGCCTGGAGGAGGCGTTCGTGCGGCTGCGCGCGCACGCGTTCGCGGCCGGCGCGCCGCTGGACGATATCGCAGACGACGTGGTCGGCCGCCTGCTGCGGTTTGACCCCGAGCCCGAGCCCGAGCCCGGGCCCGAGCCCGGGCCCGAGCCCGGTCCCGGGACGCGAACCTGATCCTGGCGCAAAGCCGGGAGCCGTGACCGTGCTACCGGCGCGCGGAGGGTTAACCTTGCAGTTATGGCAGCAACGGTGGACGAGCACCTGGCGCAGACGTTCGTGGAGCTGGCGGACACGCTGGTCGCCGGGTATGACCTGATGGAGTTCCTGCAAATGCTCACCGACCGGTGCGTCGAGCTGCTCGAGGTGGACGCGGCAGGGCTGCTGCTGACCGATAGCCGGGGCGCGCTGCGGCTGGTGGCAGCCTCAACGGAGCACGCCCGGGTCGTGGAGCTGTTCCAGATCCAGAACGATGAGGGGCCGTGCCTGGACTGTTACCGCAGCGGGCAGCCCGTTATCGTCAGCGATATCCGCTCCGGCGGTACCGCGGCGCGCTGGCCGCGGTTCGCCGCCGCCATGCAGGAGATGGGCTACGCCGGGGTGCACGCCATCCCGATGCGGCTGCGCGACCAGGTTATCGGGACGCTGAACCTGTTCAGGACCAAGCCGGACGGACTGGACCCGGCGGTGGTGGTGGCGGCCACGGCACTCGTGGACGTGGCTACCATCGGCATACTGCAGGAACGGGCGGTGCGCCAGCAGGAGGTCATGGCCGGGCAGCTGCAGCTGGCGCTGAACAGCCGCGTCCTCATCGAGCAGGCCAAGGGTATCCTCGCCGAGCGGCTCCAGGTGACCCCCGACGAGGCATTTGTCCTACTGCGCCGCTACGCCCGCGATCACAACCTCCCGCTCACCGGGCTGGCCGGCGACGTCATCCGCGGCACCGCGCCCATCGCCCGCGACAAGTAGCAGGACAGCAGCCGCGACGGCGGCGCGGAACGCGGCCGGAAGCGGTGGTCAGCGAGGGCGGAGGATTTGCCGGGACGTGCAGGCAGGCGGCCGCCCGGTCCCGGCCGGCTGCAGGTGCGCCGGGGCGGTAACCGTGCCCGGGCACTCCTGCCGGCCGGGCAGGGTCAGGCCGAATATGAGCGCCCCGGTGATCACGGCCAGCCCGGTGACGGTCACTACCGCCGGCCAGATCCACCGCATCCGCCGCCGCCACGACCGGGCAGTGACCCGCTCGGTCACGGGCATCGCCTCGTGGCTGACTAGGCTGGTAAAGATCGCGAACCGCGGCCCTAGACCGAAATCGTCGTCCGCCAGCGTTTTCTCGATCCGGTTCAGCGCCCGCTGCTGGCCGGCCGGCAAGCTCATCGCGCAGTCCTGCCGGACGTGACCCACTGCCCCGGCGCGTGCCTGGTCACCGCAGCGGGTTCCCCGGCCACCGCCGCGCCTGCCGTGCCGCGGGAGTACCCGCGGACCCGGCGGCCGGAAGATCTGCGTGCTGTCTGGCGCTCTTCCTTGGTGGTTCCGCCCCAGATGCCCTCCGGCATGGTCTCGAGGGCATAGGACAGGCAGTTCGCGCGGACGGCGCACCGGCCGCAGACCGCCTTCGCCGCTTCAGCCCGCCGCACCCCCGGGCCAGGAAAGAACAGCTCGAGATCCGCTTGCCGGCAGGCACCGCGCAACATCCAGCTCAGGGAGCGCGCTCCGGACGTTACCGGCAGCATTGCACACCGCCGACAGGCCCGCGCAGGCGCCGGGGACCGGTATCGGTCCGGGTACCGCGGCTGAGGGTCTGCAACACCCGGGACATGGCCACACCTCCGGCAGCGCGCCTTAGCTGGCTACCGGGAGTCTGGAGTAGTCCGACAACGCGGTCACAAGGCCGTCCGGGTGAGCCGGGTGATCCCTAGATCGCACTCTCAGGTTAGCCACACACCCAGATCTGTACAATATCCCCGCGCCAGCGTAAGTACCGAACGCCGGCTGGCCGTCCAAATCCAGCGCCAGCCTGGGGCGCGAGTTGTCAGTGCTGCTGCCTCGCGGTGGGCTCTGCGGCGTGACGGGGAGCGGTCATGTCCAGCAGGATCATTGCGTCGTGGTCGGGGGTGCCGGGTTGTGCGATGTATAGGCCCAGGCGCTGGCCGGGGGTGCCTTCTAGCTGCATGCCCTGGAAGTTGAGGGTGATCGTGCCGACGTGGGGGTGGTGGAAGGTCTTCTTGTGCGCGGCGGTGCGCGTGGTGACGTCGTAGCGTTCCCAGAGCCTGGCGAAGTCGGGGCTTTTGAGCAGGAGTTCGCCGACGAGGGCGGCCAGGTCGGGGGCGTCGGGCTCGGTGCCGGCCAGGGCGCGCATGCGGGCGACGCAGCCGCGGATCTGGTTGTCCCAGTCGGCGTAGATCTCGCGCGCCGCGGGGTGGAGGAACAGGAAGCGGCCGAGGTTGCGGCGGGCAGCGGGCCAGTCGTCGATGTCGGCGTAGAGCGCCAGCGCTCCGGGGTTGGCGGCGAGCAAGTCCAGGGTGCGGCTGGTGATGTAGGCCGGGTTCGGGCGCAGGGTCTCCAGCAGCAGCTTGAGCTGAGGGCGTATGGTGCGGGCGGGGGCGGTCGGCGGGTCGGGTGCGTACCGGGCGGCGCGGGCGGCCAGGGCGCGCAGGTGCTCGTGCTCGTCGTGGTCCAGTTTCAGGGCGCGGGCGAGAGCGTCGACGACGGCCGGGCTGGGGCGGGTCTCCCTGCCGCGCTCGAGCCGGGTGTAGTAGTCGATGCTCATCCCGGCGAGGGCGGCGACCTCCTCCCGGCGCAGCCCGGGGGTGCGCCGCACGCCGGTCCCCGGGGTGAAGCCGACCTCGGCCGGGGTGATCTGGGTGCGCCGGGCGCGCAGGAAATGCCCCAGCTCGGTACTGCCGGTACTGCCGCTACTGCCGTCCTGGTGCTGCTCACGTGCCATTGCACCAGTGTGCCCCTGCCGCGACGCGGGCGCCTCGGCTGAGGGGGGCCTTGTCGCACCCCCGCTGGCGGCTCCCCGGAAGAAGGCGGCCTGCCGCCCGGCCGTCTCGCCGGGCATGCTTGAGGAAAGGGGGATGACGTGCTGTTTGGCCAGGTGTGGGCCGATCCGGGGAGTGACGCGGGCAGCACCAGCACTCGCTGACCGGCACTGCCGGCATCACGAAAGCAACGAAAGAAGGCACGCCATGCGCGCGACACTCCTGTACCAGGCCGGCGACGTACGCGTCGAGAACGTCGAGGACCCGAAGATCCAGCAGCCCACCGATGCGGTCGTGCGCATCGTGCTGGCCAGCATCTGCGGCAGCGACTTGTGGCCCTACAAGTCGCAGCCGCCCACCGGCGACCCCCGCCACATGGGGCATGAGTTCATCGGCGTGGTCGAGGAGACCGGGCCCGGGGTAACCGGCGTCAAGCCCAGACACGCGCTTGCCGAGACCTATTCCGTTCTCACCAGGCTGCCTGGCGATGCCCGGCTGGCGGCAGACGATGCGGTGCGCCTGCTCGACGCGCGGTTCGCGACGCCCCTGGTCCTGAGCGCCGACCACGCTCGGAAGGTGCACGCGACGCTTGGCCGCATCGGCACCGCAGGGGGCGCGGTCTATGACGCACTGGTGGCACTGGCCGCCAGGGAGCACGGGGCGCCGCTCGCGACCCGGGATGCGCGGGCACGCGGTACTTACGACGCGGTCGGCGTCAAGGTGATCGTCGTGCCGTAACGCGGCTACAGCAACTTCAGCCAGTCCACGAGGAGCCGGTTGACCTCATCGGCCCGCTCCTGCTGGACCCAGTGACCGCACCCGGGGAGGATGTGGCTGCCTCGCAGGCCCGGCAGGGTGTCGGGAAAGCGGGCGATGGCCCGGGCCCCCCCATGGTCGGGCCGTCCTTCTCCCCTCCGATGAACAGGGACGGAACCCGGATCGGCGCGCCTTTCCACGGCTGGAGGTCCTGCCAGTCCCGGTCCACGTTGCGGTAGCGGTTGAGGGCTCCCCGGAAACCGGTCCGCTCGAACTCCTCGAGCCGTCGGTGTCCGCATGACAGGTGCCACTGTCCGTTCGGAAAATTCAAGATCTTGATACCGAACGGACGGGACTGCCTCCCCTGGGCCAGCGTCGGCTCCAGCAGCGCCGGGGAACGCGGTGCGCGACAAGCACTCGAGTCCGCACGCCGTCCATCTCGATCTCCGGGCGGAAGATCGCTGGCTGCGCGCTGGTGGAAGTCGGGGCGACGATCAGTGTGGAGAGCAGAATCCCGTCGCTCTGGTCCGCCGCGCAAGCCTCAGCGCGTATCTCACCAGAATCCCCGAGCCGCTGCGCAGCCACCGTATCGCTCGGGCGATGGCGTTCATCGTCCGCGCCGCCACCGACCGCGAGCGGGCCCGGGCCAGCGGCCAGAGCGATATCGGGCTACGGTCGGCCGGAAGCCTCCCGTAATCAAGGACCAGTGACTCTCCCAGTACTTATTAGGTAAGCCTAACCTTACCTGTAATGTGTCATGGTCGTGCTGGCGTGCCCGCGGTGATCGTGACCAGACGGAACGGAAGAACTCACCGGGAGGATCCGTGACTTTCGCGGGCTCGGCGGATGCGGTGCCGGCACGTGCGACCGCGCCGGAAACGGCTCGCGCGCAAGCCGGCAAGACGGGCGGGACGCGCCGTACGATCCGGGTGCGGCTGGCCTTGGCCCTGCCGGTGATCCTGGGGCCTGGGCTGGTGGTGATGCTGGCCGACACCGACGCGGGCAGCCTGATCACCGCGGCCCAGTCGGGTGCCCGGTGGGGCTACCGGATGATCGTCCCGGAACTGGTGCTCATCCCTGTCCTGTATGTCGTGCAGGAGATGACGGTCCGGCTGGGCATCGTGAACGGCGTCGGCCACGGGACGCTGATCCGCCAGCGGTTCGGCCGCGGCTGGGCGATGCTGTCCGCCAGCACCTTGCTGCTCTCCGCGATCGGGGCGCTGATCAGCGAGTTCGCGGCTGTGGTCGGGGTGGGGGAGCTGTTCGGCGTTTCCCGCTGGCTGACCATCCCGGTCGCGACCGCGTTCCTGGTCGGGGTGGGCATGACCGGCAGTTACCGGCGGGTCGAGCGGCTTGCGATCATGCTCGGGCTGGCCGAACTGGCCTTCATCCCGGCCATGCTGCTGAGCCACCCGAGCGGCCGCGCCCTTGCCAGCGGCATCACCTCCATGCCGCTGGGCAACAGTTCTTACCTGTACCTGCTGGCGGCGAACGTGGGCGCGGTGATCATGCCGTGGATGATCTTCTACCAGCAGGGTGCGGTCATTGATAAGGGACTGACCCGGGTTGGCGTCCGCGGCGAGCGCATGGGCACCGCCGTTGGCGCAGTGCTCACCCAGGTGGTGATGATCGCGATGGTGGTCGCACTCGCCAGGGCCACCGACGGTCGGCGCGCGGGGGTCCCGCTGGCCACCGTGGGGCAGATCGCCGCCGCACTGCAGCCGCTCCTCGGCCCTGCCGGGGCGAAGATTCTCTTCGGCGCGGGCATGCTGGGGGCCGCCCTGGTGGCCGCCCTGGTCTCCTCACTGGCCGGCGCGTGGGGCCTGTCGGAGATCTTCGGCTGGGAACACTCCCTCAACCAGCGGCCAGGCCGCGCGAACTCCGGGTTCTTCGCCACCTACACGGTCGCCCACGTGGCGGGCGCGATCCTCGTCCTGGCCAGCACCGGCCTGGTCGGCCTCACGGTGGGCGTGGAGGTCATGAACGCCCTGCTGCTGCCCATCGTCCTCGGGTTCCTGCTCGTCCTCGAGGCCACCGCGCTGCCGGCTGGCCAGCGGATGCGTGGCCTGCGCAGGTACCTGACCTGGGCGCTGTGCCTCATCGTCATCGGCTTCGGCCTGTTCATGATCCCCGCGGCGCTCGGCCGGTGACCCTCCCATCGCTGGAGGCCTTGCTGCCGCGGGGAAGGAAGCAGTCGGTCACGGCAGCCCCTTCTCCGTGGTCGTATCGTGGGTCGCTGCGGTGCCGGAGGAGGGCACCGGCGCCCCGGATGCGGGTTCCTCCGGGTGGCGGGCGAGCCGGGCGAGGAACGCCGCGGCGACCAGCGCCCACATGGCGACGGCGACCCAGAGCATGAACCGGGCGAGGGGTTCCATGAACGTCAGGCGGGCCGCTTTCCCGAAGGTCAGCGTGGCCACGCTGTACATGCCGAGGGGAAAGACGACGCTCCACAGGGTGGGCTCGTAGCTGAGCGGCCAGTGCCGCCGGACGTGCCGCCACAGGCCGAGGATGACCAGCAGCGGGATCCACCAGGTGCCGAACGCCCACAGCGCGAAGGTAAACCCCTCCACGAAGCCGGCGGTCGCCCGGACGACCGGGATGTCCGCGGGAAGGGTCAGGTCCCGGGCGCCGGCCAGCACGGAGATCGCGGTGGCGCCCATCAGGATCCAGTACGGCGGCCCGAGGGTGGCCGGTGTCATGGGGACGGTGAGCCAGTGCATCAGGATCAGCACGACGACCATCAGGTAGAGCACCAGCCCGACGGACCACAGCCCGGTGGCGACCGGGGCCAGCAAGGCTGACTGCGAGGGCCAGACCGGGACCAGGATCGCCGCGGCGACCGAGAGGGACTGGGTGGCGACGATCCACAGCAGCCAGCTGCCGTCGACGCCGCCGAGGACCGAGTCGCGTGTCCGGGCGAGCAGCACGCTGGCGGGCACGCCGTAGGTCAGCAGCAGCCAGACGGCGGCGGCGAGGGCGGCCAGGATCGCGGTGGCAAGCGGATGCCCGCCGAGTGCGAGCCGGATCCCCAGCACGTCCAGGCCGGCGGTGATGGTGAAGAACCCGAACGCCCGCTCCGGTGCATGAAAGTCGGCGACCACCCTGGAGCGGAAGTACACCAGACGGGCGCCCAGTGCCACCGCGAGCACGACGAGCCCGGCCGAGGCGGCGGCCAGCAGCGCCAGCGACAGCCACGACGGCCCGAGCAGGAACACCCCGGTGGAGATGATCCCGGTGGCCATGACGAACGCGAAGTAGCTGGGGGGCAGGTCCCGGACAGCGGTGGCTGCCCGGCTCGCGGCCGGGGTCCGCCTGCGCGCATCGATGCTCACAGTTGCGATTTCTCCAGGGGTTGACGGCGGCCTAGTAGGGGACGCCGATCTTGCGCCAGCGGCGGCCGCTGGTGCCCGGCTCGGCGGGCCGGGCGGCGACGCGGCTGCGGTAGACGATGTAGGGCCGCCACAGGTACCACAGCGGGACGCTCCAGGCGTGCACGAGCCGGCTGAACGGCCACACCATCCAGATCAGCCAGGCGGACGCGGCATGCACCTGGTAGACGACCGGTGCGTTCGCGATCGCCGTGACGTCGGGGGAACCGCTGAACAGGCCGCGGAACCAGGGGGCGACGGTGGTGCGGTAGTCGTAGCCGTGGCCGAGCAGGTTGACGAACAAGGTCGGGATGATCCCGGTCACGATGATGACGAGCAGCAGGATCAGCGTCAGGTAGTCGACCGGGCTGGTGGTCGCCCGGACCCGGGGCACCAGCAGCCGCCGCCCGGCCAGGATGACCACCCCGGCGATGATCAGCACGGCCGCGAGCGTCCCCGCGCTGGCGGAGAACCACCGGTACACGTTCTCGGGGATGCCGATGGCGTGGGTCCAGCGTTCGGGGATCAGGACGCCGATGACGTGGCCGGCGATAGCGGCGAAGGTGCCGTAGTGGAAGATGGGGGAGCCCCATTTGAGCAGCCGCCGCTCCTGCAGCTGGGTGGACCGGCTGGTCCAGCCGAACTGGTCATACCGCCACCGCCAGACGTGGCCGACGACGAAGATGCCGAGTGCCAGGTAGGGCAGGGCCACCCACACGAAGATCTGCCACGCGCTGGTGTTGCTCATCGC
The DNA here is from genome assembly GCA_963771985.1 of uncultured Actinomycetota bacterium. GTDB lineage: Bacteria > Actinomycetota > Actinomycetes > Streptosporangiales > Streptosporangiaceae > Trebonia. Next base: position 814,245 of record CAVYVO010000022.1, read on the forward strand.
GAGGCCCCCTCAAGGTAGTCCGGCGGCGCGAACGGCTCCAGGCCGACCTCTTCGGCCGGCGGTCCGGACTCCCAGAAGCGCCGCACCAGGGCCTGGTCTGGCCGGCGCAGCGCGGGAAGCTGCGCGCAGACGGCCTCGATGACGTCGGCGTACGGAGACGGGGCGTCGCGCAGCGCCCGCAGCAGGAGTTCAAGGTCGGCGCGGTGCGCGCGCAGCAGCTTCTCGCCGCGCGGGTGCAGCGCCGCGAAGTCGAGGACAAGCGGCAGGTAGTCCGGCAGCTCCCCGCCCGCCTCCCCTTCCCCCTTCACTGGCTCGAATCCGGCGGCCCGGTAGGCGGCCTTGAAGGACAGCATGGCCATCCCGCGCTTGCGGGTGTCGCCGTACCGGTAATAGGTCAGGTAAAGCGCGCAGCGCCGGCGCAGGTCGAACGTCTCCACGTAGTGCCTGGCGACGGTATCCGGCGAGGTGCCGCTCAGCCATTCCAGGAATATCCCGAACGGGCGGCGGCTGGCTCTGGGGGCCGCACTGGCCGCCTCGGCGAGCTGACCGAGACCGTCGAACAGCGCGACGGTCGGGTACTGCAACAGCACCGACGCCAGCTTGAACGGTGACACTCCGGTCATGACCCGTCTCCCCGGGGCGACAGGTCCAGATGGAGGCGTCCGTCGCCGTCACGGAACGGGCCCGGCCCGCTCGGCGGGTGGAACTCGTCCGGGCCGCCGGGCTGGGCGCAGAACAGCTGCTCGTGCTGGGCCATCAGCCGCCCGGCGTCCTCGGCGTGCGCGGGCGGGATGACGTACCGCTCGTCGTACTTGGCGATGGCCAGCAGCCGGTACAGGCCGGCGAGATCAGCCTGGGTGGCGCCGACCGATTCGGCCAGCCCTTCCGGGACGTCCAGCCCGAGCTGTTCCGCGCGCATCTGGGTGCGGACAGCGGCCAGGGTGCGGAGCACCCGCCGGACCGGGCCGGGATCCCCGGCGGTGAAGAGATTGGCCAGGTACTCGCAGGGCACGCGCAGCGCCTCGATGGCCGCGAAAACCTGGTCCGGGTCGGCGGCGTCGTACCCGGCGGCATGCACGACGTCAGCGACCGGGGACAGCGGCGGGATGTACCAGACCATCGGCAGGGTGCGGTACTCCGGATGCAGCGGGAGTGCCACCCGGTGCCGGGTGATTAGCGCGTGGACCGGCGAGCGGCGTGCCGCGTCCAGCCAGTCGGCCGGGATGCCCTGGCGGGCGGCCGCGGCTCGCACGTCGGGGTCTTCCGGGTCGAGGAAGACCGAGAGCTGCGCGTGGTACAGGTCACGGGGATCGGGAGTGGCCGCGGCGGCCAGCACGGCATCGGCGTCGTAAAGGACAAGCCCGAGGTAGCGCAGCCGGCCGACGCAGGTTTCCGAGCAGATGGTGGGCTGCCCGGCCTCGATGCGGGGAAAGCACAGCGTGCACTTTTCCGCTTTGCCGGTGCGGTGATTGAAGTACACCTTCTTGTACGGGCAGCCGGAGACGCAGAACCGCCAGCCGCGGCAGCGGTCCTGGTCGACCAGCACGATCCCGTCCTCTTCGCGCTTGTACATCGCGCCGGAGGGGCAGGAGGCGACGCAGGACGGGTTGAGGCAGTGCTCGCAGATCCGCGGCAGGTAGAACATAAAGACCTGCTCGAAGGCGAGCTTTACCGCCTCCCCGAGCCCGGCCAGGTCCGGGTCCTGCGCGGCGTGTGACGGACCGCCCGCCAGGTCGTCGTCCCAGTTGCTGCCCCACGTGACGCGCATGTCCCGGCCGGTGAGCGCGGAGATGGAGTGCGCGCTCGGGGTGAGCGTTCCGGCCGGGGCCTGGATCAGCGTCTGGTAGTCGTAGGTCCACGGGTCGCCGTAGTCGTCGATCGTGGGCAGGTCCGGGTTGTAGAAGATGGACAGCAGCCGCCGCAGCCGGCCGCCCGCCTTGAGCTGTAGCCGGCCCTTGCGGTCCAGGGTCCAGCCGCCCTTCCACTGGTCTTGATCCTCGTAGCGGCGCGGGTAGCCGGTGCCGGGCTTGGTCTCGACGTTGTTGAAGTAGACGTACTCGGTGCCGGGCCGGTTGGTCCACACCTGCTTGCAGGTGACCGAGCAGGTGTGGCAGCCGATGCACTTGTCGAGGTTCATCACCATCGCCATCTGGGCCATGACGCGCATCAGAACTCCACCTCCTGGGAGCGGCGGCGGATGACGGCGATCTCGTCGCGCTGGTTGCCGGTGGGGCCGTAGTAGTTGAACGCGAACGACAGCTGCCCGTACCCGCCGATCAGGTGCGTGGGCTTGATCACCAGGCGGGTCAGCGAGTTGTCCGAGCCGCCGTGCCAGCCGGATATCTCCGACTTCGGCGTCATCAGGTGCCGGTCCTTGGCGTGGTACATGTACACCGTGCCCTTCGGCATCCGGTGGCTGACCACGGCTCGGCAGGTGACCACGCCGTTGCGGTTCCATGCCTCGATCCAGTCGTTGTCCGCGGCGCCGATCGCCGCGGCGTCGGCCGGGCTGAGCCAGATCACCGGGCCGCCGCGGAACAATCTGAGCATGTGCAGGTTGTCGGCGTACTCGGAGTGGATCGACCACTTCGAGTGCGGTGTCAGGTACCGGACCGTGATCTCGGGCCGCCCGTCATCGGGCAGTCCCTGGTCCCCGAAATGGCGGCGGTAGTCCAGCGGCGGCCGGTAGCCGGGCAGCGCCTCGCCGTACTCGTGGATCCAGTCGTGGTCCAGGAAGAAGTGCATCCGCCCGGTGAGGGTGTGCCATGGTTTCTTCCGCTCCACGTTGACGGTGAAGGGCGAGTAGCGCCGCCCCCCGGTCTCGCTGCCGGACCATTCCGGGGAGGTGATCACCGCGCGCGGCTGCACCTGGGTGTCAGCGAACGTGATCTTGTCCCCGGCCCGCTCTTCGGCCAGGTCGGCGAGCCGAACGCCGGTCCGTTTCTCCAGTTCCCGCCAGGCCGCCACGGCGACCTGGCCGTTGGTGGTGCCGGACAGCGCCAGGATCGCCTCGGCCACGTGCACGTCCCGGGACAGCGCCGGGCGGCCGTCCGCGACCCCGCCGCGCACCGTCCCGTTCGCATGCCGCAGGTAGTCCACCGCCTCCGCCGGAACCCAGGTGACGCCCTTGACCGAGCTGCCGAGGGTGTCCGTCAGCGGGCCGAGCGCGCCCATCTTCGCCGCGGTCGCCGGGTAGTCCCGCTCGACGGTCACCAGCCGCGGCATGGTCACGCCGGGCACCGGGTCGCACTCTCCCGCCTTCCAGTCCCGGACCTGGCCGCCGGGCTGGGCCAGCTCGTCCGGCGTGTCGTGCATCAGCGGCGCGGCGACCACGTCGGTGCGCTTGCCGAGGTGCTTCGCGGCCAGGCCGGAGAACTCGGCGGCGATCGCGGTGAACGCGTCGAAGTCAGTGCGGGTCTCCCACGGCGGTGCGATCGCCGGGTTGAACGAGTGCACGAACGGGTGCATGTCGGTGGTGGAGATGTCGTGCTTCTCGTACCAGGTGGCCGCGGGCAGCACCACGTCGGCGAACGTGCAGGTGCTGGTCATCCGGAAGTCGATCGTCGTCAGCAGGTCCAGCTTGCCGCGCGGCGCCTCCTCCCGCCACGTCACCTCCGCCGGGCGCAGGCTCTCCGGTGATTCCTCCGCCCGGACCGCGTCGTGCGTGCCGAGCAGGTGCCGCATGAAGTACTCCATGCCCTTGCCGGACGAGCCGAGCAGGTTGGCCCGCCAGACGGTGAGCACCCGCGGCCAGTTCGCCGGGTCGTCCGGGTCCTCGGCGGCGAACCGCAGGCGGCCTTCCCGGAGCTCGCGAACAACGTAGTCCTGGACAGTCAGCCCGGCACGTTCGGACTCATCGAAAAGATCAAGCGGATTGCGGCCGAAAGCGGGGTGCGACGGAGTCCAGCCGAGGCGGGATGCCTGCGCCACGCAGTCGGCGAAGGTCTGCCCCGCGAACATGCCGCGGCCGAGCGGGCTGGCCAGCTCCGCGGGGCCGAACTTCTCGTACCGCCACTGGTCGGTGTGCAGGTAGAAGAACGACGTCCCGGTCATGTGCCGAGGCGGGCGCTGCCAGTCCAGCGCGAACGCCACCTGCTGCCACCCGGCCAGCGGGCGGACCTTTTCCTGCCCCACGTAGTGCGCCCAGCCGCCGCCGTTGACCCCCTGGCAGCCGCACAGCATGATCAGCGTGAAGAACGTCCGGTAGATCTCATCCGAGTGGTACCAATGGTTGGTGCCCGCGCCCATCGTGATCATCGACCGGCCCCGGGACAGCTCCGCGTTGCGGGCGAACTCCCGCGCCACCCGGGCCGCCGCGGCGGCGGGCACGGAGGTGATCGGCTCCTGCCAGGCCGGCGTACCCGGCGCGCTCGCGTCGTCGTAGCTTTCCGGCCATTCGCCCGGCAAGCCCTCGCGGGGCACCGCGTACTGGGCCATCAGCACGTCGAAGACCGTCGTCACCAGGTGGTCGCCGATCCGGGTGACAGGGACGCCGCGGCGGACCGACGTGCCACCCTCGGTGGGTCCGGTGTCGAACCGGGGCAGGTCCACCGGGACCGCCTGGTCGTGGCGGCCGTACAGGGTGAGCACCGGGTCGATGCCTTCGAGATCGAGGTTCCACTTGCCAAGGCCGGACTCGGTGAAGCGGAATCCCAGCGAGCCGTTCGGGATCCGCGGCTCGCCAGTCGCGGAATCTAGGACAACCGTCTTATGAGCCGCGCCTTCAGCCTGCTCGCCCGGGGGGACGACCCCCCCGAACCCCCCCGGAGAAACCACCGAGTCGCCCTCGCCGGGGGCGTACAGGTCCGCGGCGGTCAGGAACCGGCCCGGCACATATCCGTCGCCGTTCTCGCGCAGGGTCACCAGGAACGGGGCGTCGGTGTAGGTCTTCACGTACTCGGTGAAGTAGGGCACCTGCCGGTCGCGGAAGAACTCCGTCAGCACCACGTGGCCCATCGCCATGGCCAGCGCGCCGTCGGTGCCGGGCGCGGCCGGCAGCCAGTCGTCGGCGAACTTGGTGTGGTCGGAGTAGTCGGGGGAGACCACCACGACCTTCTGCCCCCGGTACCGTGCCTCGGTCATGAAGTGCGCGTCCGGCGTCCGGGTGATCGGCAGGTTGGTGCCCCAGATGATCAGGTACGCGGCGTTCCACCAGTCCCCGGACTCCGGCACGTCGGTCTGGTCGCCGAACACCTGCGGCGAGGCGATCGGCATGTCCGCGTACCAGTCGTAGAACGACAGGATCGTGCCGCCGATGAGGCTGAGGAAGCGGGTCCCAGCGGCGTAGGAGACCTGCGACATCGCCGGGATCGGGGAGAAGCCCACGACCCGGTCCGGCCCGTAGGCCTGGACGGTGTGCACGTGCGCGGCGGCGATCAGCTCGGTCGCCTCAGGCCATGTCGAGCGGACGAAGCCGCCCTTGCCGCGAGCCTGCTTGTACCGCTTCGAGCGCTCCGGATCGCCGGTGATCTCCGCCCAGGCATCCACCGGGTCGCCTAGGCGCTGCTTCGCCTCGCGCCAGAGCTGGAGCAACTCGCCCCGCACGTAGGGGTACCGGACCCGCGAGGGGGAGTAGGTGTACCAGGAGAACGACGCGCCGCGCGGGCAGCCCCGCGGCTCGTACTCCGGCGAGTCCGGGCCGGTGGACGGGTAGTCGGTCTGCTGGGTCTCCCAGGTGATGATCCCGTCCTTGACGTACACCTTCCACGAGCACGAACCGGTGCAGTTCACCCCGTGGGTGGACCGCACAACCTTGTCGTGCCGCCAGCGTTCGCGGTAGAACTCCTCCGCCCCGCGCCCGCCTTCGCGGTGCACCTCGCGGAAGTCCGCGCTCGGCGTCCCGCCGGGCACGAAGAACTGCGCCTTACGCAGCAACTGCTCGACCGGCTCCCCGGCCGGCAGTAGCGGGGCGAGCAGGCCGCGGGCCCCCCCGTCGGGGGTGGTCAGTGCCTGCCTGCCGGGTGCGTCTTCGTGCTGTGTGATCGGCTCGGCCACCTAACCCCCTTGTCAGGTTTCGCGGCCGGCTCATGCCGCCTTATGGGTAAACGCCTATCACTATCACCCCGGCACCGCGCAAGAGGCCCGGGGAATCACGGGACCCAGGCGAGGGCGAGGAGGGCCCCGTCATCTGGCGGCACCGTCACATGACCCGGAAGCCGAGCGTCGAGGCGGCGGTGTCGTCCATCATCAACGGGTCCCACGGCGGGTCCCACACGACGCGGACGCTGACGGGGAGGCTGTCCCCGGCTGCCTGCTGCACGGCGTCCCCCGCTTCTTCCGGCAGGCGTTCCGAGACGGGGCAGCCGGGAGTGGTCATCGTCATCTCGACGACGAGGATGCCGTCGTCGGGTCGCGTTTGCCGCCTGGACCGAAGCTCCCTGCTCCTCCGGGTGGCTGACATTGTCAGGCACAGCGGGTCCTTCCTGGCCTAACCCAGCCAGCAGGATGCCGAGGAACAGCGCGGCCAGGGCGCTGATGCCGGTCAGAGCGCCGAACACCGCCAGCCCCGCGGCGCTCCGGGCACGGGCGTGCAGCGCCGCCGTGAGCCCCGAGATCGCGACCACGATGAGCTTCACCACGAGCGTGGTCTCGTAGCTTCCGGTGATCTGCGAGCGTACGGCGATCACGTTCCAGACGCCGGTGAGGATCAGGACGGCGAACGCGGGCCAGGCGACCTGGTTGAAGCGCCGGGCGGCCGCCCGGGGGATCTCGGTGCCGAGGCGGCGCAGCGCCGGGACCAGCGCGGCGAGTGTGAGCTGCCCGCCCACCCAGACGGTCGCGGCGAGAACGTGCAGGAACAGCCGGACCGTGTCCCAGCTAACCGGCAGCACGGCCGGGACTCTGCGATACGGGCCGCGACTTCAGCATGCCGGGCGTCCTGGTCGCCGAACGCCCCCGCCAGTCCCAGCGACAGATCGCGGACCTGCCGGCGCTCGGTCCGGAACACCTCCGTGAACTCCTGAACAGCAGTCACGCCTGGCACTTCCCCTTCACGCGCGAACACCATCGCGGCCCGGTCAGACCCGGCTTCCACTGACCCGTGGCCCGGACAAGCATCCCGATCCCGCGAAGCGGAAATCAGGGGCTTTCGTGCCGGGCCGAACGGCCGGTCGTCATGCCTCCGGCCGGGCAGCGCGAGCCTTATCTATGTTTATACTATGGCATTAGTGCAAAACTGTGGAGGTGGCGGTGTACTTCACGGACCGGGGCATCCGGGTCCGCCGCGTATATTCCGGCGCCGGTACACCGCCGAACTGGACGAGCCCGGCCCGCGGGAAGCCCTCAACCGGCTCCGCGCCCTCGCCGCCGAACGGCCCGGTGACACTGCTGACCGCCACCAAGGACCTGGACCTCAGCCAGGCCGCCGTCCTCGCCGGGCTGCTGCGGGAAACCACGTAGCCGCACGGTGCTGCGGGCTACAGGGTCTCGGCTGCGCCGGGCTGGCGCTCGCCGGGGTTACCGTGTTCTGTCAGGCTGGCGACGCACAGGCTGGGCTCGACGAACGGTTCCAGCCGATCGGCGGTGACCGGCGCCCGCATCCGGGCAAGCGCGCCTCGCATCAGCCCGAGATGCAGCGAGCAGATGACGTCCTGGTGGTGCTTGGCCACCTCGCGGAACGGGCACTGCCGCAGGCACAGCCGGTACTCCCCGTCGCTGTCACCGGCCTCCGCCTGCGGCGCGAACCCCACCTCCGCCATGATCGCGGTGAGCTTCGCGATCGCTTCCGCGGCGCTCAGCCGCTGGTACGGCGGCGGCTGCTCGGTGAGGTAGGCGCCCCACTCGCGCCCGGCGTCCTCCGCGGCCCTGCCCGGCTCCGGCATGGTCCCGGCGATCAAGCTGGTCAGCATTTCCGCCAGCAGGCGGTAGCGCCGCCGCCCGGCCGGACCGTCCGCCACCGTCCGGTAACCGATCCTCGGCCTGCCGGGCGTCTCCCGGTTCTCGGTTTCACGGACGGCCAGGCCCGCCTCCACCAGCGCCTCCAAGTGGAACCGTGCCGTGTTCGGATGCAGCCCCATCCGCTGCGCGACCTCCCGGACGCCGAGCGGGCCGTCCGCAGCCCGCATCATGTCCAGCACGTCGGCGCGGCTGCGGCCGAGCGGGGAACTGTCCTCCGGCGCGAGGAGCTGCTCTGCGTCCATACCGTTCTTTTATACCAGAAAGATTAGTAGAAATTAAACAATGAATTCGCGGTCAGCCCGGCTGTCGTGGCGGCCCCGCCAGCCGGGCCAGCTCGCGCATTGCCGGGTGACGCCCGCGCAGCGCTCGGGTGCCGGCGGTCCGCTTCCGTCGCTTCCGCGTGCACCGGCTGCTGCGGCTGCACGCCAGCCGGTCCGTGATGTCTTCCTGCGGCCACATCAGCGCAGTGATCAGGCGACGCACCTCGTAGGCGCTGCTGAGGTGCTGGCCCTGCACCCAGATGGCTTGGAACAGGTGGCGGCGCAGCTCATCGGCCGCGCCATCGCTCTCTCTGTCCGCATCACACCAGTCGTATTTTAAACTATTATCATCGTTAAAATGATCGCCGCCCACGTCCAGACCCCGGAGGAGTCGGCAGACTGATGCCGGCACTGAGGTTCTCATCGTCGGTGACGCAGTTTTCGGCGGCGGATGTGATTGCCTCGCCGAGACCGATGGCCGGCTTTTGCACATGCGGCCTGCCGCTCTGATTGCGATTTCCGGTGCCATGGCACCGGAAATCGCAATCAAAGCCTGGCGGATGCCGGGGAACGGAGCTTCACGTAACGGGAGATGAGGGTGTGAAACGGGCGGTGTGCCCGACACGCCGCAAACTCAGGTTGTTCCGGTGTGTTGCCTAGAGCAGGCCGATTGCGCAATCGACCCGCTGCCACCGGCTGGTACTAGCCCTCGGACAGCACCAGCCGGTCGCACATGCGTCAGCCGAGCAGGGCTATTCGAAGCGGACGTTGCCCGGGGTCGTCATGCGGCGCAGCAGTGGCAGCGTCACCGTGATGACCCCGAACGCGACGGCGAGGCCGATGCCCATCAGGGCGTAGTAGTCCGACCCGAGTTGCGGGATCGCTGTCCCGGTCGGCGCGAGCCGGACGAACGCCAGGACCGACGTGCCGTAGGCGATGCCCGCGGCCACGATGGTGGCGGCCACCAGCGGGACCGCCGCTTCCATCAAGACGACCCGGGACAGCACGCCGACCGGGGTGCCGCTGACCCGCAGCAGGGTGAACGGGCGCTTTCTGTCGACTAGCCCGCCGCCGACCGCGACCGCGAGGCTGCACCCGGCCACGATGAGGGTGAGCGCGACCGCGGCGTACACGATCTTCTCGAGCGTGGCCGCGCGGTCGAGCCGTATCTGGAGCGTCTCGCCGAACGTCCGCGGCGGCGTCGGCGCCAAGCCCTGGCCGCCGGATTCCTGCGGCGCGGTGTTGACGGCCAGGTACGTGCGGACCCGCTCCAGCGTGGCCGGGCTGTCCACCCGCACCAGGACCGTTATCAGGCTCAGCGTGGCCAGGTCGCCCGTGTACGCCGGGCTGGCGGCGCTGGCGATCGGGGCGGTGTCGTACATGGGGTTGTCGCCGTAGAGGGAGTTGTCGGTGACCTCGACCGCTTCGCGGCCGGGCGCGCACTGGCCGAGCACAGCGAGGCCGCGCAGCGCCGAGCAGGTCATCACGCTGGGGCCTAGCTGGAACGCCCCGCCGCCACCAGGCCCTTTGCCTACGCTGCCAGGCCCGCTTCCGGGACCGGCGCCAGCTCCAGCGGCCGGTCCGGTGGCGAGCGGCGCGTATATCGGGTAGACGTCGGCGCCCTTGATAGCGTTCAGGCCGCTGAGCAGCTTGGCCCCGGCGTGCGGGGAGAGATTGAGCCCGCTGTCGAGCAGCACGTTGCTGAGCGCGCCCGCCGTCGGCGTCGCCTCGGTCGCGTTCACCGCGGGCACCAGGGTGCCCACCATCGTGCCGAGGAAGACGGCGAGCACCAGCCCGGTCACCGACCGGAAGGCCGTCTTCGGGTTGTCGGCCAGCCGCCGGGTCGACAGCAGTGCCGACGATCCGGGGATGAGGCGGCCGAACAGCCGCGACGCGACCGAGGTGAGCCACGGACCTGCTATAACGAGGCCGACCATGGTGATCAGCAGGCCGGGATAGGCCTGCGCGCCGATCGACTTGTGCGTAGTCTTCGACAGCCCGTACACGTACAACCCGAGGCCGAGCACCAGCGGGACTAGCCGCCAGAACGTCGGCGGTTTCGGCGTGGCTCGCCGGCTGACGCCGAGCGGGGAGACCTGCACCCGCCGCAGGGAAAACAGCGCCGCGACGGCGGCAGCTGCCGGCACACCCGCGAGCATCGCGAGGTATCCCCAGACGGTGGGCGTGAGCTGGGATTCGAAGTACCGCGTGCCGATCAGCGCTGCCCCCGCGAGCGCTGGCCGTATCAGCAGGAAGATGACGACGCCGAGGATCGCGCCGCAGAACGCGCTGACCACCGACTCGACCGACGCGATCACCCGGATGTCGGCGGGCGTCCCGCCGACCAGCCGCAGCGCGGCGAACCGCTCCTCCCGCCGGTCCGCCGCCAGCCGGGTCGCGGTGCTGATGAGCACCAGTATCGGGAACAGCACCGCGAGGACGCCGACGCCGAACGCGTACCGGAAGAACGGGGTGAATACTTCCTGTGACGGCGCGGTGACGATGGACGTGACCCACGTGGTGCCGGGCACCGGGGCCGGGGTGGCAAGGGCGTGCTTCGCCGGGACAGGCGCGGCCGCCGCCGAAAGCGCGGCGGGCGTGTACCCGATGTAGATCACCAGGTCGTTGGCCCCGTTCAGCGCCGCGTCGCCGATCGTTCCGATCAGGTGGCCGGGGAAACGGTCGCCTAGCTCGTCGGCGGGCACCGTCTTCAGCAGGGCGGCCAGCGCGGGTGACGCGTAGTACTCACCGGGCGCCGGCAACCTCGTAATGCCGGGCGGCACCGGCGCGCCCGGGCCGAGCGGCGCGACGTCCAGCCGGGTGATCGTCTGCCCCTGGTAGAAGTCCACGCTGTCGTTCCACAGCTCCCCGCGCGACGGCAGCGGCGAGGACACCGACGCGCCCGTCGTGCATGACCAGCAGGCCTGGTTGGCGTTGGCCTGGAACGCGTGGAACTCGGCGAGCACGCCGAGCAGCAGCGCGACGCCGATCGCCACCGCCGCGGCGGTGATCACCAGGCGCACCAGTGCCTCCCGGCCGCTGCGCAGGGTCAGTTGCAGGCCAAGGCGGAGCATTACCTGGCCGCCTTCGCCGCTGAGACCTGCTCGCCGACCGCGCCGAGGTCTCCCGATACCAGCCCGTCGCGCACCATCACCAGGCGGTCGGCGTATGCCGCGACCCGGGCGTCGTGCGTGACGAGCACCACCGTCGTGCCCGCCTCGCGGGCCAGCCCGGTCAGCAGGTCCATCACCTTCTCGCCGGTGAGGGAGTCCAGCGAGCCGGTCGGCTCGTCGGCGAAGATCACCTTCGGCGCCAGTGCCAGCGCGCGGGCGACCGCCACCCGCTGCGCCTCACCGCCGGACAGCTCACCGGTCCGGTTGTGGCCCTTGTCCCCGATGCCCAGCCGGTCCAGCCACGCGTCCGCCGTCTTGTAGGCGGCGCGCCGCCGCACCCGGTTGAGCAGCAGCGGCAGGGCTACGTTGTCCGCCGCGGTGAGCTCAGGCACCAGCTGGCCGAACTGGAACACGAAGCCGAACGCGGTCCGGCGCAGCCGAGTTCGTTCGTCCTCGCCGAGCGTGTCGAGGCGCTGCCCGTCGAACCACACCTCGCCATGGTCGGGTGTGAAGATCCCGGCCAGGCAGTGCAGCAGGGTTGACTTGCCGGACCCGCTCGGGCCCATGATCGCGAAGATCTCACCCGGGCTGACGGCCACGCTCGCGCCGCGCAGCGCCGTGGTCTGGCCGAAGGATTTGACGACGTCGCGGGCCTCGATCAGGTGCTCGCGCGTCACGGCAGGACTGTTCATTGTTTCGGTGCCCTTTCCGGGGTAACCACTGCGGCTAGGTAAGCCGCGGCGGGCTTGCCGAGCATCAGGGCCAGCGTCACCTTCGCGAACAGGATGGTCTGCAGGTGCGGCTCGGGTTCGACCGGAGCGGCCAGCCATGCGTCGACCTCCGCCCGGCCGGTGCCGGTGATCGAGTAGGGCTTGCGATCCGGTCCTTCGCCCGGTTCGGCCCCGCCGCCGACGACCTTGCCGTCGCGGGCCAGCCGGCCGAGCGTGGAGTAGACCTGCCCGAATGGCAGTTGCCTGCCTCGCCCGAAGTAGGCGTCATAGTCGCGCTTCAGGTCGTAGCCGTGACTAGGCTCGCGTTCGAGCAGGCCAAGGAGGGTCAGGGGGACACTCACCCTCGCGAATATACACTTGGTGTATACGCCAGGCAAATAATATACGGAACGATCCCGTGGCGACTGTCATCGACCTCGTGAACGACCTGCGGCGCGCCTTGACGCAGAACGAGAACACGTTACAGTTTCCGTGTGGCTAGCGCGATCAGCTGGGAAGCCCCGGACGGCGACCACCCCGCACGCAGCGCTTCACAGCGCTCCATGGCCGCGGTCGCCGAAGGGCGAAAAGACGAGTGGCTCGCCCTGTTCGCCCCGGACGCGGTCGTGGAGGATCCCGTCGGTCCCTCGCTGCTGGATCCCGAGGGCAAGGGGCACCACGGATACGACGGGATCGGGAAATTCTGGGACCAGGACTTCGGCGCGGTCAGCCGGTTCCACTTCCAGATCAAGGATTCCTTCGCCAACGGGCCGTGCTGCGCCAACATCGCCGCCATCACCATGTGGCTCGGCGACGACGGCACGACGATGACAGTCGATGGCGTGATGGTCTACACCGTCAACGACGAGGGGCGGATCACCTCGATCAGGGGCTACTGGGAACCCGGCCGCGCCATGGCCACGATCACCAGCCCATGACCCCCGCTCGCGGAGCCGCCTGTGATGGTTGGCGATGCCTCGTGAGGTTACTGCGGGGGCGGCCCGCGCCGCCTTCCCAACATGTGGGAGCCCATGCAAGCAGCGCCGAGCACGGCATCACCGCGGACATCGAACTGCTCCCTTCCGCCTGAGTGCAGGAGGCTCCCATCCGCCTCGATCGAGGCGACGTCCCGCTACCGCTTCGTGCTCGACCTGTCCGACCTCGACTAGGGCCGACGAGAGATCCGGCATGGGATTACCAGCCGAGTTCGCCGTCGTCTTCCTGGAAGGTACCGATGGGGCCGTCGCTGTCAATGGGGCAGCGGCACGGAGCATGGTAGAATAATGGCATGAGAACTGCCATCGATTCTGCCGGGCGGGTTGTCATCCCCAAGGCACTCCGCGACGCTCTTGGCCTGACGGCGGGCCAGCCGCTGGAGATCGCCGAACGTGACGGGCGGCTCGAGATCGTGCCCGCGGCTACGCCGATGCGGCTGGTGGACGAGGGCGACGGTGTGGCTGCCGTCGCCGACGCCGACATGCCGGTGCTGACGGCCGACATGGTGCGCGAGACACTGGAGCGCATCCGCCGATGAAGGCAGTCGATTCCAGCGTGGTAATCGCGGCCTTCGCCACGTGGCACGAGCACCACGCTATCGCCCGCAAGGCGATGGCTGGCCGGCCGCGCTTGGTCGCGCACGCCGCGGTTGAGTCTTATTCGGTGCTGACCCGGCTGCCGCCGCCGCACCGTGCCCATCCGTCGATCGTGCACGCCTTCATTACCGAGCGGTTCACCGAACCCTTCCTCGCCTTGTCCGAGACCGGTTACCAGGAGCTTCTCGCTACTGTTGCAGCCGGGCAGATCCTCGGTGGCCCTGCCTACGATGCCCTGATCGCTTTCACCGCCGCCGAGCACGATGCCACGCTTCTGAGTCTCGACCAGCGAGCTGCCGCGACCTACCAAGCCGTCGGTGTGACGGTTGAGCAACTCACTCCCTGACCGCCCACCGCGGGCGCCTAGCGTTTACCGGATGGCGCGAGGGTTTTCGGTATGCCCGCAATGGCCGGGAGGGTGTTCGGCTGCCCGGCCGGGAAGAGGATCTGGGCTCGCGGAAGGTCTGGTCGCCCGGGAAAGCCGGCGCTGTGGGCAACGGGGGAGTTCGGTGACGCCAACGAAGAGGCGGTGCGTCTCGCTCTGAGCAGGTTCGGCCGGCTGGACGCCGCGCTGCTCAACGCCGGGATCGGCGGTGGCGGCCCGCTGGAGGCTCCCGGGGCGGTCGAGCGGTTCGACCGGATCATTGCCGTGAACCTGCGGGGCGTCCTGCTCAGCATCCGCGCCGCCGTGCCCGCGCTCCGCGCGGCGGGCGGCGGCGCCATCGTCGCCACGTCGTCAGTCTCCGGGCTGCGCGGCGACCCGGGGACCGGGGACCTGGGCGTACAACGCGTCGAAGGCGGCGGTCATCAACCTGGTCCGTGGCCTGGCCATCGACTACGCGGCGCAGAACATCCGTATCAACGCGATCGCCCCCGGCGGCACCGCCAGGGACGCGACCCGCGAACCCGCGGATTAAGAGAGGGTGATGACCACCTTGCCGTGGACGTGCCCGGTGCGCTGCAGCTCGACCGCGGCGCGGGTCTGCTCGATGGGGAACGTCGCGGCGATCGGGACGACGAATTCCCCGGCGGCGATCGCCGCCGTGGTGCGCTCGAGTGCCCCCGGCGTCGCGTCCCTGCCGCCGGTGGCGCGCGCCCCGTCCGGCGGGCTGGCCGCCGCGATCGTCGCGATCCGGCCTGGCGAGACTCCCAGATCCACGGCCGTTCGTGCGGTCTCCGTGCCGATCAGGTCCGCCGCCGCGGTCACGCCCTGCGGTACGAGCGCCCGGACCCGGTCGGCGAGGCCATCGCCGTACGTGACGGGCTCGGCGCCGAGCCCGCGCAGGAAGCCGAAGGCCGCCTGGGACGCCGTCCCGATGACCCGGGCGCCCGCGCGTCGCGCGAGCTGCACGGCGAACACGCCGACACCGCCGGCGGCACCGCCGATCAGCACGGTGTCCCCCGCGCGCACGCCGATCGCGCTGACCACGGCGTCGGCGGTGCGCCCGGCGATCACCAGGGTGCTCGCCGTGATGTCATCGACGCCGTCCGGGGTGTGCAGCAGCGGGTCCGCGCCGGGCCGCACGACGGCGTAGTCCGCGACCGCGCGACCCCGCGCGCCGCCGTAGACGCGGTCCCCGGCCGCGAAGCCGGTCACGCCGTCGCCGACCTCGTCGGCCACTCCGGCGAAGTCGTTGCCGAAACCCGCCGGCAGCATCACGCCGAACCGCCCGGCGGCCTCGGCCGACCCGGCGAGTTTCCAGTCGACAGGGTTCAGCCCGGCCGCCGACACCCGCACGCGCACTTCGCCGGGCCCGGCGTGAGGCTCCGCAACGTCGCGCACCTCAAGAACTTCTGGTCCCCCGAACTGCTCCTGGATCACCGCTCGGCACCGTCCGGGCGCAAGCCTGGCGGGACGTGCATCCCCAGCTCCACGGCGACCGCGGCTGGTTCGCCGGCCGCGGCCAGGACCTGCCCGTCCTGCGCGGCACCCTCCTCCACGTCACCGTGGACCGGCTCCCGGACGGCCGCGACCCGGAACGGGCCATGTGGCTGTGGCACGCCGACCCCGCCCCGCTGTCCCTGGACGAGCTGTGGCGCGCCTACCTCGCCAGATTCGACATCGAGCACGCCTTCAAGACCCTCAAGCACCTCCTCGGCCTCACCGCCGCCAAAGTCCGCACTCCCGAGCAGGCCGGCCGCTGGATCCGGCTCGTCATGGCCGCCCACGCCCAGCTCCACCTCGCCCGGCCGCTCACCGCCGACCTCCGCCGCCCCTGGGAGAAGCACCCGGCCCCCGGCCGCTCACCCCCGGAAGAGTCCGCCGCGGGTTCCGCGACATCCGCCCCGGCCTGGGCACACCCGCCCGTGTTCCCAAGCCCTCCCGCCTCAGCCCGTTTCACCTGCCTCACCAGCCTCTGCCGCGCGGCCGACAGCGGGTGCCGGCATCTTTCCTGTGCTGGCGACAACTTTCGTGCCCGATATGCCAGGAATTCATGGTCACCGGCACAGGAAAGTCGCGGTGACAGCCCCGCGCGGGCCGCGGAGCGGGGGCGGCAGCGGCTGGCGGGGACAGCGAGACACCGGGGAACACCGTCAGTCCCGCATGGTAACCAGGAGGCGCCGCCGCCGAAGAAAGGCAGGAAGACAAGCCGGAACGTGCCAGGCTGGCAGGACCCGCCGTATCCGGAGCGCAATCGTGGCCGCACCAGCCGGACCGGCAACCTCGCCTGCTGGAACTCGCTGCTGCTTGAGCACCTCGACGAGGACCGGGCGCGGCGGCTGGCGGAACACGCGGCGTTCTACGGCCCGGACGCGGACTTCCTCAAGGCCCAGGCGGCACGGCGGCGCGGCGACCTGGGTGAGGCGCGCACGCTGATCGCGAAGTGCCTGAAACAGCCGCCGGGGAAGACCGAGTTCAAAGACGTCGCCGAAGAAGTGGGCGCCGACGCGCCGGACCTCAGCTGACCCGGACGAGGTGCGCGGTCCAGTGCGGCTCGCTGGGTTGCCGACCCGACGGGCCGCTCGCCGTCCGGATAGTGTGCATGCGTGAGCCTCCCGGAAGACCCGCCGTTGCCCGGTACCCCTGACCTCGCCGCGCTCGCTGCGGAATCCGCAGTGCTCCGGCGGGCGGTCGCGCTCGCCCGCTGGGCTGGGGCTGGCAAGCGGGCCGTGACCGCCAAGGGAGTACTGCGCAAGCAGGACGTGCCGGCCGCCGCCGCGGTCATCGGCGTCAAATGCCCGCAGGCACTGCGGAGCGCAGCCGACCTGCCGGACCTGCACATCGCCTGGTGCGCCGCGATCGGCGCCGGGCTGCTGACCGTGGCAGGCGGCAAGGCGGCCGGCGGGCCCGCGCTCGGCGACTGGCCGCCGGAGAACACGGGGCTGCTGGAGGCATGGCTCAAGGGGCTTTTCGCGGTATCCGTGGGTGTGGGTGGCGGGCAGCAGGACATGGGCAGGGGATTCCTGGTCCTTGTCTTGGCGCTGCTGATGGTGCTGCGGGACGAGGAGGTTCCTGTCGCGCGCGGGCTGCTGCGGGAAGTCCTCGAGGAAGCCGAGGAGATCTGCGACGATCGCGACCTGGACATTGACGTCTACGACGCGCTGTCCGCGCTGTCCTCCGGCGGGGTGCCGAAGCTTGACGGGCTGACGACGCTGCTCGCCGACTTCGGCATGGTCGGCAGGGTGAAACCGGCCACGCGGAAGCCGCCTGCCGTCACGCCGCTGGGGAACTGGGTGGCGAGCCGCCTGGCGGAGGTATTCCCTGTCCCGCTCGACGCGCGGCTGACCGCGGCGGAGCTGATCATCGAGGCGGCCAACTTCCCCGGGGACGAGCGGGAGACGCTCGCCGTGGACTGGCTGGATGCGCGTGACTCCGCGGATGCGGTCCGCGAACTCCTCGCCGCAGCCGAGGACATGCCCGCCTGGCTGCGCGTGGTCGCGCTCGAGTTCGCGGAGGCGGCTGGAGAGGAAGGACTGCCTGCCTGGCGCGAGGTTGCACGCGACGCGGCCCGGTGGCCGCACTCGGCGCGGCACGCCCGCGTCTTCCTGCACTCGCTGGGGCAGGGGCCCGAGCCGTCCCGCGCGGACTGGCAGTGGGTGGGCGCGGAGGCGGCCGCGGTCGCGCTTGCCGAGGCGGGTCCCGACGAGGCCCTATGCTGCATCTGGGACACCGTCGATGGTGACGACGACATCGCGAAGCGGCTCGCTGAAGTCCGCGCGAGCGGTCACCCCGAGGCACAGCACGTGGCCAGTGCGGTGGAAGCCTTCGTCGAGTCGGGCGCGCCGCTCACCATCGGGCAGGGCATCCAGCTGAAGGTGGCGCTCAAATACACGAAGCCGCCGGTCTGGCGCAGCGTGCAGCTCCCGCTGACGGCGACCCTCGGTGACCTGCATGCGGCGATCCAGGTCCTGTTCGGCTGGGACGGCGACCACATGCACGCCTTCCACGTGGGCGGCGTCCGCTACAGCGACGCGCTCTTCGACCTGGAAGAGGCCGAGGACGAGGAGGATGCCCGGCTCCGCGATGTGTTCCCGTCCGGTGGCCCGAAGGTCACGTACGTGTATGACTTCGGCGCCGAGTGGACCCACGAGATCACCCGGCAGAAGACGATCACGCTCGACACCGGCCAGGCTTACCCGGTGTGCGTCGCGTTCGGGGGCGACTCCCCGGTCGAGTATCCGTCCGAAGACGAGCCGCAGGAGCCTGAGCCGTTCAACCAGGCCGCGGTCAACACCGCACTCGCCGGGATTCTCCGCTCTTGATTGTCCTATCCTTGGCACGGACCGCTGTTGCGACTGGTGATGCGCATGTTCCTCATGTGACGAGATTACGGCCCACATTGTCTGTCATCGCGTGAACCGCACCTGATTTGGCACGTCCGTGTCTTGTACCGGGCCAGAATCCCGCGCAGGGGTCTGACGTGCTGCTTTATGCTCGGCGCTCATGATCATCCGCCTCGTCTATCTGTTCATGGTCCGGGTGCTGGGCTGACTGATGCTGGCGCGGAGCGAGGCCGCTAAGCATGCGGAGATCTTGGTGCTCCGGCAGGAGGTTGCGGTCCCGCGCCGCCAGGTCGCCCGCCCGAAGCCGGACTGGGTCGGCTGCGCCGTGCTCGCCGCCTTGGTGAGACTGCTGCCTGGCCAGCTGCGGGTGCGACGGATCGTGACGTCGGGCACCCTGCTGGCCTGGCACTGGCGAATGGTCAGGAGAATGGACGTACCCGAATGTCGCGGAGCGATCGCCCATCCCGGATGAGGTGCGGAAGCCCGTGGAGCAGCTGGCGCGGCAGAACCCGCGCTGGGGCTATCGCCGTATCCAGGGCGAGCTGCCGACTCGGAGATCATCCGCGGCCATGCCGGCGCGAGTTCGTGATCCGCATGGGGTCCGCTCCTGGTACGGCTCGAAGGATGAGTGCTGAACGTACCGTGGCGTCTCCGGGGCCGGATTCCGCCCCTGGGGTGGGGGCGTCACGCGGAAGCGTCCAGTACCGAGAAGGCGCTCGTGCGGGCCAGATCCGCGAGCGCCGCGAGAATGGTGAGGCCGACGGGCAGCGCATCCTCCGGGGCGATGACCTTGTCGCGCACGAGGTCACACAAGGGGTTGGAGGAAGTGCGCCCCGTCGCCCGCAGCCGCTCCAGGCACGCTTCGTCACCGGGCGCCTGGCACTCGAAGTGGTCTGGGAAGGCGCGGATCAGCGCCTCGGCGGCAGCTCTGCCGGTCAGGCTCGCCGGCCGGCCGGGCGTGTCGAAGGCGGTGTCCAGGCACCGATCAAGCAGGGCCAGGATCGACGCTAGGGAGTCGTCTCCCGCGATCGCCCAAGTCGCGTCCATGAGCACCTCGTCGCCCAGCAGCCGCAGCGGGACATCTGATTCCGGGTACTCGTCCCAGGTCGTCTCGTCCGCGTAATACGCGAGTTCCCGCTTGACGACGGGCTCAAGCAGCGCGATGACCGCGCTGACTGCCGGATAGCTGACCGTCAGTCCGTCCAGCACGACGGCTCGGACCAGTGCGCTGGTGGCGACTACCCACAGTTCTGAGGTGGCCGCCATCTCCTCGGGCGCGGGCAGGGTCGCACCCACGATCGGAGGAGCCCCGGCAGCATCGGCGATGCCCCGGGTGTTGAAGAAACGGTCGCCCGCGGAGTCGTCTG
The DNA here is from genome assembly GCA_963771985.1 of uncultured Actinomycetota bacterium. Taxonomy (GTDB): domain Bacteria; phylum Actinomycetota; class Actinomycetes; order Streptosporangiales; family Streptosporangiaceae; genus Trebonia. Next base: position 833,908 of record CAVYVO010000022.1, read on the forward strand.
GCCATTTCGGGATCGCGGCGTGCTCTGGCTCGCTGCCGCCGCTCCACACGTGCGCGGCCAGGGCTGGGCTGGGATTCGCCTCGAGCCGCGCGAAACTGCGCCGCAGTGCGAAGTCTGCGCGCGACTGGCCGACGCCCTGCCGGCGCTGTCCCTTCTTCCGGCTCGCCTTGCCCACGGAATCACACCGTACCTCGCCGGCCAGCGCGCCGCAGGAGCCGGGCGGCGACGGCGGCCTGCGGCAGGGTCACGGCGGCGCGCTGCAGGATGGCCGCCGCGGGTCCGGTCACGTCAGTGATGTAGGCGATGAGGATGACGCCGGTCGCGGCGACGCTGGCCAGCAGCCGCTGACCGCGTCATGCGCCTTGTTGTGCCACGACGCGCCATACTCACCGGGGGCGTTGAGCAACATGTGGTCGCGGCGCAGCAGGCCCGCCGCGACCGTCACTGGGTCACACGTGCTGATCCTCGGCGAGCGGCATCTCCGTAAGGTCCTGGCCGAGTACGCCCGGCACTATAACGGCCACCGTCCGCACCAGGGCCTGCAGCAGGAACCTCCGCAGCGGCAGCCCAGCCACGTCGTCGATATCACCGCCCGGATCGAGCGCAGGCAGGTCCTCGGCGGCCTGATCAGCGAATACCGCAGAGCGGCCCAGCGAGCTTGAAACGCCAGCTCAGTGGGTTGTGAACGAATTTTGGCACAGCCCAGGACTTGATGGGCTACGCGTCCCAGCAGGTGCGTACCTCAGTTCCTGAGCTAGCGGGGCACCTTGATATAGGCAGCTCGTATCAGGCTACGCGGCGCCAGGAGTCACCGAAGTCGGCGATCACCTTCAGCTCCCCGCCGAGGGCGCGGATGTAGTCGCCCAGGGTGGCGAGTTCGGCGACGGCGCCGCTCTCGATGGCCGAGACCCGCTGCTGGGACACACCCATCGCCTCGGCGACCTCGGCCTGGGTCAGGTCGGCCTTCTTGCGCATCTCGGTCAGGTACTCGGCCCGGACCTGCAGCGCCCGCCGCTGGCGGGCTTCCTCCACGGTCGGCCGGTCGTCGGGGTGGACGAACTCGTCCAGGAACTCCTCGCGGGTGTAGGTGAAGAACTCCGGTTCCTCGCTCATCGCTGTCCCGTTCCCTTCAGGTATGCCTCGTACGCTGCTTCGGCTGCCGGGATCGCGTCTCGGTACCACGGGTCCCACCGGCCGGACTTGTCTCCCGCGACCAGCAGTACCGCGTTGCGAGCCGGGTCGAAGATGAACAAGATCCGCACCTCGGTGGTGCCGCTGGAGCCCGGGCGCAGTTCCTTGAGGTTGTGCAGCCGGGACCCGGAGATCCGGTCCGCCAGCGGACGGCCCAGAGCCGGACCGTCGTCCAACAGCCGGTCGATGGCTTCCGCGACCAGCCTGCGCGTCACCGGATCCCCAGACCGCAGCGCGTTTAGAATACAACAATCTTGTTGTGCCGTGTATGCCCGGACGCCGGCGAGCCTGGACCGCCGCGTTTCCGGGGTGAACATGGCATGGCTCAGAGCGTCTCACCAGGCACTGACAGTTCTGCTTTTCGGGCAGGGCGCGGCCCCGCCGCGCGGCGAGGCGCATCTGCGCACCGTCCTGGCCGACTACCAAGCGCACTACAACACGAATCGGCCGCACCAGGGCATCGCGCAACGTGTCCCCGACGGCGCACGCGACGGTGGCCACCTCACCGTTGCCGACCTCGACCGCGAACGGATCCACCGAAAACTCGTCTTGGGCGGCCTGATCAACGAATACTCACGCGCCGCCTGACACTCCGAAGACTCGCAGGTCACCAGGCGGATCCTATTTTCGTCAACTACACCCGATCCGCACGATCGGTACCGGCGCGTCCGGGTGACGCACCCGTTCCACCCTCTGTACGGCCGGGACTTCGAGTTCGTCGCCTACCGCCAGAACTGGGGCGAGGACCGGGTCCACCTGCACGACGAGAACGGGCAGCTGTTCTCGCTGCCAGCAGGGTGGACCGACGCGGTGGCGGCGGACCCGTTCGTGGTGGTCGCGGCGGGCAGGGCGCCGTTCAGCACGGCTGGCCTGCTGGCACTCGCTGACCTGGCAGGCCGGCTCCGCGCGCAGCGGGACAGCGCCGGGGCCGTAAAGAAGATTATGCCGTGAATGTCAAGAAGATTATGCCGGTCTTCCTGGCAGCACTGATCGTGCTCCCGGTCATAGCTGGGGCTGTGTTCCTCATCTTCCTGCGGAATGTCGCGACACGCTGGCGGCGGTGCGTGCTTCCGCTGGCAGGCTACGGCAAAATCATTCTGACATTGATCAGGATGAGGAGGCGGCATGGCCGGGCAGCAGGGCAGGCAGGACCCCAAGGAGGCGGCGCTGGCCGCCGCGCGGTGCCTGAACCCGCACCCGGAGCAGGTGACCGACCCGGAGTTCCTGGGCAGCGACTTCTTCGACGCCCGGGACGCGGTGCAGGTCAAGTACGAGATGGTGCGCAAGGTCAGGCCGGCGGCGCCCCGGTGACCGAGGCCGCCGCGGCGTTCGGGTACTCCCGCCCCGCGTACTACGCCGCGGCCGCCGCGCTGGAGTCCTCCGGGCTGGACGGGCTGGTCCCCGCCCGGCCCGGGCCGCGCGGCGCCAGCAAGCTCACCGAGCAGATCCTCGCCTGGGCCGAGGAGCAGCTGGACGCCGACCCCGCGCTGCGCCCGGCGCAGCTGCCGGACCGGATCGAGCAGGCCTTCGGCGTGCGCGTGCACCCCCGCTCGGTCGAGCGAGCGCTGGCCCGCCGCCGGGAGCGCCACTCCAAAAGCCGCGGACCTGCCCGCCCGCGAGATGCGGAAGGAGGATGACCCGTCCCTGTCCCTGCGACCGTCACCTGGCCACGCGGCTGCTAAAACCAGTGCGCGTGCCTGATGCCGGCCAGGCCCTCGCTCCCGGCGGCGGGCTGGACGCCCGCTACGAGCAGCTGCGCCATGCTGCCCTGCACGCGCGCGCGCAGGCGTTCCCGCTCGGGCTCGGCGTGCTGGCCAGCAAGGGCGTCACTGCCTGGCAGCGTGCCCTGACCAGCCTCGCCCCAGCCGCATGCCCGGGCGACCCCCGCCGCCCGGCCCGCCGCGATCCCGCCCGCGGTGGCCACCGAGCTGATCAGCGTCCTAGCGGCCGTCGCGCTCGCCGGGACAGCCCCCGCCGCCCTTAACCCCTGCTCTTGCTGAAGGAGACCCGATGCTCCCCGATACCGTGCTGGTGTTGAAGGTGACCGCCGCCCACCTGTCCCGCCGGGCCGTGCTCTACGTCCGGCAGTCCAGCCTCAAGCAGGTCATCCACAACACCGAGTCCGCGATCCGCCAGTACGACCTGCGCGGCAAGGCGATCGCGCTGGGCTGGGCAGCGGACCAGATCACCGTGATCGACATCGACCAGGGCCACTCCGGCGCCTCCGCCGCCTGCGGGAGGGGTTCCAGCAGATGGCCGCCGAGGTGTCGCTGGGCCGGGCCGGGATCGTGCTCGGCCTGGAATGCTCCCGGCTGGCCCGCAACAA
>CAVYVO010000023.1:0-50942 GCA_963771985.1 uncultured Actinomycetota bacterium
GATCGCCGAGGCCAGGTCCGCGTGCCCGGTGCGGATCAGGATCTGCACCGGGCCTGTGAGTGAGTGCAGCCACCGGCCGTAGGCGGCGGTCAGCGCGTCCTGCTCGGCCGGGCTGCGCAGCGCGAAGTTCACCGCGTCCGCACACCGCGCACACCGCGGCGGCGCCGTCGCGGCCCAGCCCGATCACCCCGTCCGGGGTGACCAGCTGCCACGGCGGCGTCACCGGGGGCCTGTGGCGGCCCGGCCTGGCGGGCCAGCCCAGGGGAGACCCAGCCCCGGGAACGGCGGGACGCCTTCGGGGGCGGTGACCATCCGGCGGGGGGAGCGGGCCTGCCGCCACGCGGCGGCCAGCAGCCGGTCCAGGGTCAGCCCGTCGCGCTGCCCGATCGCCAGCGCGGCGGCGGCCACCGCGACCGGGGCGGCCAGGACCGCGAACACCGGCAGCGGCAGCACCGTCGGGTGGCCTCGAACCCGGCCCAGATGACGAGCACCGCGATGGCGGTGATCACTACCTGGCGGCCGGTCAGTCCGGCGACCAGCTTGTCGGGCAGCTCGACATCGGCGGGCACCGGGACCCGCTGGCGGGCGGTATCACTCACGTGAAGTCACCTCCGGGGAAGAGGGCGGGAGGGGCAGGGCAAGGGCCAGGCGGGCGGCAGATCACGAGCCGTCTTCTTCGGCCAGAGCCGTCGTCGTCAGCGCCCCCGCCTCCGGCGGCTGCGGCGCGTCCTGCGGTGCCCCGCAGGACGGGTGCGACGCGGAGAGCACGGCGGCGGTGAACGCGAACCGGGCCGCGCGCCGGACGGGGGGAGCAACCGAACGGGGTCAGCGCGGGCCGGGCGATCCAGAACGGGATCCGCATCAGGATGTAGAGCAGGCAGATCGTGAGGAGCATGTGCAGCAGGTACTGGCTGATGCTGGTGTTGACCCAGGCGGTGGTGAAGAACACCTTGACGGCCGCGGTCAGCACCAGGGCCTGGGCGGCCGGGATGACCAGGACGGCGGTCATCGCCCGCCACCACCAGCGGGCCGCCCACGCGGTCTGCGGCAGCGCGTAGCAGGCCAGCGCCAGCGGCGCCACCGCGGTCAGCAGGATCACCGCCATCAGCCGCAGCACGTACGTCACGGCCAGCACCAGGGCCAGCACCACCGCGACCGAGCGCGAGCAAGATGAGGAAGATCCCGCCGGTGGAGATCGAGTTCCGGATCGTGTTGGCCAGCGCCGCGCCGGCGGACTGGGGCGAGGCGCCCTGCCCGGCCAGCGCGGCGGCCAGCCCGTTGGCGAGGCTGACCGCGTGGCTGGTCAGGATCAGCGACAGGTTCGCGGCGGCCAGGCCGAGGACCAGGCGGGGGACGATCTCCTTGGCGCTGGTGGCGCCGACCTGGACGGTCTCATAGCCCATCACCACGATCCCGCCGGCCAGGACCAGCAGCACGTAGGCGGCGTCGGCGATGGCCAGCGAGGTGCCCCACATCCCGGCCACCGCCGGGAAGCTGCCCGGCTGCGGGGTCGACAGCAGATCCTGCCCGATGACAGTCAGCACCGGGTTGATCGCGCTCTGGACCAGGCTGGCGAACCAGCTGGTGATGGACTGGGAGATCTGGCAGGTGAAGTCGAGCAGGCCGCAGGCGGCCAGCGCCGGGTGCGCCGCGGGGGTCACGGTCCGCCTGTCAGGGACTTCAGGATCGCGACGATGACCGGCGCCAGGACGGCCAGGCCGTAGCCGATGGCCGCCGACCGCAGCGCGATCTTGGCTTTCTGGACCTCGGCGGGGTCGCCGCGGGCCAGCAGGTACCGGACCCCGCCGACGGTCAGCATGAGCGTGGCCAGGCCGGCCAGGATGCCGACCAGCCAGACCGTGGTGTTGCTGATCACCTGGCTGACGCTGCTCGCCGCCAGGACGGTCCCGGCGCTGCGGGCGGCGTGCGCGGCGCCGGGGAGCCCGGCCGCGGCGGTGTGCCACGCGGGCGGGTAGCGGAGATAGCGCATCGCGAGATGCCTCCTCGGGTCAGTGGTCCGGGCGGGCGGGGCGGGCCGGCCGGGCGCGGGACGGAACCTCCTTTCGCGCTCGGGAAACCGGCGGCAGTCAGCGATCGGCCGGCATCGCGGCGGCCGCCCCGCAAAGCGAGGGGACGGTATTTCCCCCGCGCCTGTATAAATCCGGTTTCCGGGCCACTTTTTGGCACCCGCGGCTCAGGGAATTACCGGGAATTCCAGTTCGCCGGCGAACAGGGCGCGGGTGAGCCTTTTCTCCGCTTTCGCGCGGCGGCGGCATAGCGAGTCATGCCCGGCTGCCTGTTTCGGCGGCCAGCCGGGACAGGGGGATGCCTTCGAGCCGGCTGGCGCCGATCAGCTGCGCGTCGGCGGCGGTGATAACGCCGCGGCGGACCGCGGCGGCCAGCACGAAGTCCGGGTGCCCCGACGGCCGGGCCGGGGGGACGGCAGGACTCGTCCAGGTCGCGGCGGCGGGCTGCCCAGGCGGCGTCGGAGTAGGCCAGCGCCCGGCCTGCCCGGTACGCGGCCCATGTCAGGCGGGAGGCCAGCGGGATGCTGTCCAGCTCGTCGGGATCCAGGGCGCGCAACGCTGCCAGGAACCCGGCCAGCACCTCGGCTTCCAGGTCGCCCGGATCGCCACGGTAGGCGGCAGACAAGCTGGCTGCGGCGCGGGTCAGGCCGGGCAGCGCCACCCCGGTCAGCCCGACCGTCCACGCCGGAGATCCGGACCGGGCGCGGCGTACTAGCTCGGCCCAGACCTTGTTGCGGGCAGCGGTGCTGACGCTGGGGTGCAGCAGCAGAACCGTCAGCTCATCCAGCGGTACCAGCCGGTCCGGGAGCCCTCCGGCCAGCCGGCCTGCCCGCAGGGCCAGCGGCTGCGGCCCAGTGACCAGCAGGCGGAATGCCCCGGCGACGGCTTCCAGCGGGCCGGGCCGGTAACCGTCGCCTCCGGCGGCCCGGGCGGGCGCGGGTTCCCTGGTGCCGTCCTCGCCGTCCGGGGGGAAAGGGTCGTCGTACAGGTGCACGGTGAGCTCCTCGTGGTCGCGGATCTTCCGCTCCCATGCAGCCCGGTGCCATTGACCTGCGATGGCCCCGCCGTGTACCTGCGATGGCCCTTCCGTGTACCTGGCGTCTCCCTCTGTCCCGTCTCAGCTAAGTCGGCCCTGTCTCACTTAAATCGGCCCATTAGGGCTCGGGTCTCAATTAAGTGTGACCGAGTCCTCTAGTTGGCCAGTGAGTATCGATAGTTGGCCGCTGCGGGCCATCGCGAGGATCCGGTGACGTCGGCGGCTGTGACGACGGGTTTCCCTGCGGTACGACATACCGACAGGCAGGTGGCCTCGACCCTGGCTAGGGATTTTCGGGATATTCCGGGCCGCTAACCGGAAGAGGCGAAAAGGATCTTTGCTGCATGTTGTGCTTATTAGGTGACCATGAGCAAGGCGATGCCGGTTCGGTCGGATCGCTGCGGGCTGGACGAGTTGTTCCTGTCCTTTGAGACCGGAGACGCGGAGCGTGCCCGGCTGGCGCTGGGCCCGGGATGGACGCTGCAGTGGACGGCCACGTGGCAGGTTCCGGGCGGGGACGAGGTGTCGCTGGTCAGGGACCTGGGGTCGGCCTCCGGTTGCCGGGTGTGAGCCGGTCCGCCGCTTCTCCTGGGGGCGGCGGCAGCGTCACCGGCCGGGGCTGCAGTTCATGGTGTCGACGGGGCGGGTGCACGGGTTCGAGTCGCTGGAGGAACAGTCGCTGCTGCTGGCGCTGGATTTCACCGGGGCGCTGGAGATGTCCTCCGCAGCCGTTCACGCTCCGGTTCGGGACCGCCGGTAGCGGGTTCCTCAAGCATGTCCCGGACTTCCTGGCGGTGTTCCGCGACGGGTCCCGGTGGCTGCTCGACGTCCGCCCCGCGAGGCTGGTCAGGGAAGACGATGCGACGTGCTTCGCGGCCGCGGCGGAGGCGGCGCTGGAGGCGGGGTGGCGGTACTCGGTGGTCGCCGGCTGGCGTCCGCACGTGCGGACGGGGATTGACGCGCTGTCCGCGCAGCGGCGGGACCTGCAGGACCAGCTGGGCCTGCAGGAACGCCTACTGGAGGCCGTGTCGGAAGGGCCGGCCGCGTTCGGGGACCTGGCCGGGGCGACTCCGCTGCCGGCGGTCGCCCGGGCGCATGCGCTGCACTTGCTGTGGCGCAGGCGGCTGGGGATCGACCTGTCCCGCCCGCTCGGCGACGCGTCGCCGGTGTGGCTGGCAGGGGAACCGGCTGATGACGGGCCAGGCCGGGCTCCTGGAGCTGTCGGCGGGGTCGGCGCTGCTGCTGGGCGGCCGGGAGTGGACGGTAGCGTCCGTCGAGCCCCAGTACGGCCGGGTGCTGCTTCGCTCGGGCGGGGAGGAACAGCGGCGGAGCATCCGGTGGCTGGCGCACCATCCCGACTGCCGGCCCGTCCTGGACGATGACGCCGCGGTGCCGGCGAGGCCGCCGGGCAGCCGCCTGGCCCTGGGCGACCTGACCGATTACCAGCGGGAGGTCGTGCGGCTGCGGGTCGCGCACCTGCTGGAAGCCGAGACCGGGTTCCGCAGCGGGGATCCGCTGCACCCGGAGCCCGGGGAGCCCCGCCCGGCTTATGACCCGCGGGCCACGATGCTGGGGCAGCGCCGGGCAGGCCAAGGCCGCCGAGCTGGACGCGCTCGGCGGCGAGGAAGCGGCGCTGCTCGGCCTGGGACAGGTAAGCGAGCGGACGCTGAGGCGCATGGCGGGCGCCTGGAAGGACAGGGGCCCGGCCGGGTGCATCGACGGGCGGTGGCTCCGGCCGCGGGCCGGGCATCCCAGCATCACCGAGGAGGTGCGGGAGGCGATCTTCGCGGTCCGGAAGGAGACCAGGGACCGGTCCAGGACCAGCATGAAGGACAAGCACGTCCTGGTCGCCCAGTACGTCGCCGAGAAGTTCGGGGCGGATGTCCCGGTCCCGGGCTACTGGACGCTGAAGAAGGCCTGGCGGGAATGGTTCGGGCCGGGCGGCACCCGTCCCCGCTATGACCGGGCGGCTGACGGCATCGAGGCCGCGAAGGTGCACGTGACGGTGAGCCAGGCCCGGCCAGGTCGTCGCCCTGGACACCACCCCGCTGCCGGTGAAGGTCCGCGAGCACGTGTTCGGCGACCCGGTGACCGCCTCCTTGACGCTGGCCCTCGACATGTTCACGCATTCGGCGGTGGCGTTCCGGCTCACGCTGGTGTCGGACACCGCGGTCGACATCGCGATGATGCTGCGCGACATCATGATGCCGCTGCCGATGCAGGACGGCTGGGGCCCGGAGATGGAATGGCCCTATCCAGGGGTCCCCGCCGGCATCGTCGCGGACTTCGCCGGGCACCGGGTCGCCGGGCTGCCGTTCTTCGCCCCGGAGACCGTCACCACCGACCACGGCGGTCCCTACAAAAGCCGGACGGCCGTAGCGGCCCAGCAGGCGCTGGGCTGCAACATCCTGCCCGCCAGGGTGCTGCGGCCGCAGGACAAGGCCGCCTGCGAACGGGCATTCGGGGCATTTCGGAGCCTGCTGTTCGAGCACCTGCCCGGCTATACCGGGATCGACGTCGCTGACCGCGGGGCGGATCCCGAGGCCGCTGCCGTCCTGACGATGACACAAATGGAACATGTGGTAGCAGAATGGATTATTTCGGTCTGGCAGAACCGGGCTCTCGGGGAGCACGCCCCGGCCTGGGGGCCGGGCGAGGAGCACAGCCCGAACATGCTGTTCGCCGCCGCGATGAACCAGGGCGGGTTCGCCTTGCAGATCCCGCGGGCGGAACTGTATTACGAGCTCCTGCCCGTCCATTACGTGAAGATCCACGCTGACCGGGGGGTGAAGATCGGCGGGCTCTGGTATGGCAGGGCGGACTCGGCGCTGAAGCCGTACGAGGGAAAGCCGTCCGGCCGGGGCGGCCAGCACAAGGACGCGTGGGTGATCCGCGATGACCGCCGTGACCGGCGGCAGGTGTTCTTCCAGGATCCCGCCGACCCGGGGAATTGGCACGCGCTGCGCTGGAACGGGCTGCCGCCCGAGGGCGAGGTTCCCGCGTTCTCGGACAAGACCGCGGACGAGCTGCTCCGCGAGGCCCGCGTCGCCGGGCTGTCGCCGAAATCCGATGATGACCTGCTGCCCGTGCTGCTGAGGCTCCTCGGCGGGGTCGCTCCCGTCTCGCGGTGGCCCTCCCAGATGGGGAAGAAGGAGAAGAAGGGCCGTGCCCGCGAGACCGCCCAGGGCGACCAGGCAGCCAGGGACAGGCGCGGCCGGGGACCGGCGAAGCCGGCGGCGGGGAACAGTGGTTCCCCTCCGCTGGCCGGAGCAGGCGACCCGGGCCCGCGACGTGATCGACGCCGAGCGCCGGCGCCGCCGCGAGCAGGCCGTCCCGCAGCGGCCCGCGCCGCCCGGGACGCTCGGCGACAAGCTACGCTCCACCAGCCTTCTGGCGCTTCCCCACGAGGACGAGGAATGACCGCGGATCCCGGACCGGGATCCGGCCGCCCGGCCGCCCGGCCCGCGGCGTTCCTGCCGGGGCCGGTGCCGGACCGCGAGACCCTGGAAGGCTGGACGAGGTGGCGGCTGACCCGCCGCGACTTCGTCCCGGCCCCGGTGATCACCGCCGCCGAGCGCGCCCGGATGACGCCGCGGCAGCGGCGCCTGCACGACCTGCACCGGGTCGCGACCCACTCCAACCTCGCGATCCAGGAAACCCCGATGAGCGCCTTCGTCTCCCGGCAGATGCGGTCCCTGATCGAGACCAACGCGTTCTGCCACGGGCCGGACACCAGGCCCGGCCTGATGATCAACGGCGGCGCCTGCCAGGGCAAGACCGAGACCGCCTGCGAGGCCGTGGCCTGCTACGAGGACGAGTGGCTGACCCTCTACGACCAGAACCCGTCCGCGGTCGCCGGGACGCTGGACCTGCACGTTCCGGCCGTCTACGTCCGCACCCCGGTCAAGGCCACCCCGATCTCGGCCTGCCAGCGGATCCTGCACTTCTACGGCGAGCGTTACCAGGGCATGCGGCTGGAGGACCTGCTCCGCACGGTCAAAGACGCCGTTTTCGACCACGGGACCAAGGCGATCGTGATCGACGACATCACCCGGCTGAAAATGCACAGAGAAGCCGACCAGGACGTCCTCGACCTCATCAGGGAGCTGATGAGCCTGCCCGCCACCCTCATCCTCGTCGGAGTCGGGATCCCGAAGTCCGGCCTGCTGCGCGACGGCCGCAAGGACCCGAAGACCGGGCAGTGGATCTTCCCGCCGGTCAAAGACCGCGGCAAGAGCCGCAACGACGACACCCCCGGCCAGACCGACCTGCGGTTCGAGCTCATCGACCTCGACCGGTTCAGCTACGCCGCCCCGGACGGCCCCGCCGCCTGGACCGCCCACCTCGTCGGCATCGAGCAGCAGCTCCGCCTCCTGAACGACTGCGACGGCATGCTCAGCGGCGGCAGCATGCCCGAGTACCTGTTCGGCCGCACCAACGGCATCGTCGGCCTGCTCAAGAAACTCATCCAGGCGGGATGCCGCCACGCCATCGAGACCGGCGCCGAGACGATCACCACCGGGCTCCTCGACACCCTCACCGTCAGCCCCGCCGACCTGCCCGGACTCGACCCCGACGCGGGCGAGATCCCCGACATTCCCCCGGCACCCGCCCGGCCGGCACGGAAACGGCGCAAGCCGCGGAACACCGTATTCGACGACCCGGGCACCCCCGCCGACGGAACTGCTGGCTGACCAGCGATGCCCTCGCCCCGGCCGCTGCCCAGGAGCCTGGTCCCGCTCCCCGGCGAATCGCTGCCCGGGTTCCTCCTTCGGCTCTCCTGCCGGCTGAACCAGCCGCCCGCCAGGATTGCAGAGCTAACCGGGCTCGCCCCGGACGGGGCCAGCGGGACGCACATCCCCGTCATCCTGCTGGCCGGGATCCCGGAGACGGGCAGCAGCGCCTTCACCCGGATGACACGGCTCACCGGCGTCCAGGCCGCCCAGCTCGGCATGAGCACCTGGCAAGGGCGATACCCGCCCGTCATCGCCTCCCCTGAAAGCAAGGCACGAGGGGCCCGGCGCCTTGACGGTAGGCTGATCCTCGCCCCGGCAACGCGATACTGCCCGGAATGCCTCGCCGGCGACGGGTCGGCCATCCAAGAGTCGTTCGGCGGCCCCTGGCTCAAGGCATGGCACCTGCCCGTCGTCTTCGCCTGCCCTGTCCACCAGCGGCTGCTGGAGCACCTCTGCCCCGGGTGCGGCCAGGCTGCCCGGGGACGACGGCCCGGCCGCAATCCCGCCCTGCTGCCCGCGATGCTGGCGGCCGGACTGCATCCCGCCCAGTGCCGCACGGAGATCCGCCAGGGAACGGGACGGCACCCGGCCTGCTGCGGGGCCCGGCTCGACCAGGGCAGCGATCGCCGCCCGGCCAGCCCCGGGCTGATCGCCCTCCAGGACAAGATCCTCGGCCTTCTTGAGCCGGCTGGCCCCGCTGCCACTCTCAGCGCGGGAATGCCGGCGCCGCCGGCCAGCTACTTCTCCGACCTCCGGGCGCTCGCGCTCCTGGCCTGCTCCACCTGGCCGGCAGCCCGGCACCTGAGCCCGGACGAGGATGCAGCGTCAGCCGTCGACCAGCACGTCGAGTCGCTCCGGAAACAGGCTGCCGCCCGGCGTACCGGATCCCCAGGGGACGCATCCCGCACCAGGCTCGACTTCAGCTTTCCTCCGGCCGATGCCGCAGCAAGCGGCGGGCTCGCGCGCATCGCAGACCGCATCCTCACCGGAAACCGTGACGATGTCCGCGAGCAGCTGCTGCTTCTCCTGCCCTTCGGCACCCAGAACGCGGGCCAGAGCCGCTGGGGCCTCAGCATGACCCGGATGGCGATCCCGTGCTCCGAGGGCCTGCAGGCCGCCTGCGCTCCCGTCCTGCGGACCTTCACCCGAACAGGCGGCTCCGGGGGCCGGCGCGACGCTGTTCTCCGCCCCGGGCGCTGGGGGCTGGAGAACATCCCGGCTTTCCTGCCGCAGGACTGGTACGCCCGTCACTTCATGCCAATCGCCGGCGTTAGCGACCGGTTCATCCGGCGGACAGCTGCGCTCCGGCTCGTCCAGATGGTGGCCGGCGGCTCCCTCAGCGATGCCGCACAGCTTCTGGGAATCGCGTCAGCCGGCACCGCCTTGCCGGGCTACGGCATCTACGCCGGAGCAGGCCACGTCCACTCCGGGGCAAGGAAGCAGCACGGCCCCCTCAGCTTCGAGAACGCGCTGGAAGCCCTGGCACGCGCGCTCGACAACCCGGCAACGCCACTGGCCAACTACCAGTCCCGGCGACAGGCGCTGCAGACCTGGTGCATCGACGAGGACACCTGGACAAGCCTCACCGCCCGCCTGCCCCCCGCCCCCGGCCCCCAGCAGCCCGACCTCGGAGACCGGAAACGCCAGCTTGCCTCCATCTACGTCTGGGTCCAGGTCACATCCGGTGAGCACCTCTTCGCCCCGCGACCTATCGAGGCCATCATGCCTCCCAGCCTCCGGAAGCCCTGGACCCAGTGGACAAGTGCATGGAAACTGCTGGACCCCGGCCACCCCGGACCTCACTACACCAGCCTGAAAGCCGAACTCGGCACCATCGCGGCCTCGCTTGCCAGGACCATCGATAATCGCCGCTAGCGACCGTCATTGTCGCCGGATCCTCGCGATGGCACGCAGCGGCCAACTATCGATGCTCACTGGCCAACTAGAGGACTCGGTCACACAAACAATACTGAGACACCGGGCACAATGGGCCGATTTAAGTGAGACAGGGCCGACTTAACCGAGACGGGACACCCTCTCGCCTGCCCGGCACCGCAGCCGCGGCCACGCGGTTCTGTCCCGTGCCAGATAAGTCGGCCCGTTGCCAATCAATCCGGCCCGTTCGCGCTTGCTTGCCAGCCATCCGGTCCGGAGCGTCCCCGGTTGGCGACGGCGATCAGCCCGGCCGCCGCCGCATTCTGCACGAACACCCCGTCGACACGTGCACCCGCGCGGGACTCCTCGCGGGGGGCCGGCAACGATCGGGCCTGATCAACTGGCAAGAAGACCCCTCGAACGAGGTCAGGGGCCGACCTAGACGACAATCGGCGCTTTGATCGTTTGCCACTCAATCAGGCCCGCCCAGGTGGGAGCCACCATGGCGGGCCGACTTATCTGGCACGGGACAGGTTCCCGCTGGACCGGACGGACGTACCTCCCGCCTGCCTGCCGTGTACCTCCGGTGTAACTGCCGTGTACCCGGGCCGGCGGGCTGGGCTGAGGGCCGGGCGTGCAAGGCTCCCATCCGGCAGCAGCGCGGCGTCCGGCAAGGGACAGGTACCTGTGCCCGCAGCCGGGGCTCCCGCTCGTGACCGAAGGCCCGCCGGCCGCCTCGTCTGACGACGGCACCGGATGCGCGCGATCTCCAATTCCGCGTACCGGGACAGGTGACGCCGCGATGGCAAGCCGGCGCGCGGGGTGGTCCCCTGCCGCAGGGCCAGTGTCACCGGAGTTCCACCGGAGGTACATCTCAGGTAGACAGCAGTTATATGGCCCATGATAAAGGGCGCACCCCCGTCATTCTTTTAATCACCCGCACGGCTTACCGGGAATCCGGGTCCCCGGGAATTCTGGTGCTGGCGGGTGCCAAGAAAAGGCGCGGAAACCGGATTTATATTAGTGTCAGCGATCCCCGACAGCAGCGGGGCGGTCAAGCCCTCATGCCGGATTCATTTCCCTGCCCGCCCGGATCAGGCGCGGCAGCCCTCCTGGGCAGCGCAGCGCCACCGGAGCCGGGAGCCTGCCCCTGGCCGGCCATGGCTGGCCGGACGGGCCTGCCGCTGAGCGTCTGGCCCGGCGTGCCAGGCCCGGGGTGCCCGGCCCCAGGCCCTGACCTGCCGCCATGTCCCGGCGAGAGCGCCTTGCCGGTGATCGCCGCCTTCTCCCGCCCCGGCGACCTGGTAGCGGTCCCCGGGGCAGGCTGCGCGGCGCTCGCGGCGGCAGCAGCCCGCACCGGCCGCCGCGTCCTGGGCATCGCCGACAGCCCAGGCGGGCAGCCGGGCGGTGCCAGCTGCGCCCCCGGCCAGGCTGCTCTCGCGGTCACCGTTTCCTCCGGTAGCGTACCGGCCGATGACGCAGCCGCGGGCGAGACCGTGCTGTACGCGGCGTGCCAGCGGATGCTGCGGCCCGGCGGGATCCTCGCCGTCATCGCCGGCCCTGCACCGGGACAGATCCCGGACCTGAGCCACGCCGTGGCGTGCGCCCGCGCGGCCGGGCTCGTCTACGCCCAGCACATCGTCCTGCTCCACGCCGCGCTCGACGGCGGGCAGCTCCGCCCCTTCCCCGGCCAGCACGCCACCGCCTCCTGCCCGCGCGAAGGCCCGCCCGGTGCCCGTATCCACGCCGACCTGCTGGTCCTGATCAAGCCCGGAGGCCCCGAATGACCGATAACCCCGCCACGGCCGCCGCCCCGGGCAGCCAGGACGGCTGCCCGCCGCTGTCGGTGTGGGCCACCGCCCAGCGCGATGCCCGCGCCCAGCGGCAGGGCCGCTACCTGCCCGCCTCGATGGCGCACCCGGGCAAGATGCTGCCCGCCATCGCCGCCACCGCCATCACCCGCTACACCGTTCCCGGCGACCTGGTCGCCGACCCGATGTGCGGCATCGGCACCACCCTGGTCGAGGCGGCCTACCTCGGCCGCGACGGCCTCGGCGTCGAGTACGAGGCCCGGTGGGCGCGCCTGGCCGCCGCCAACATCGCCCACGCCCGCCGCCACGGCGCCGCCGGCGACGCCGAAGTCATCCACGGTGATGCCCGCCAGCTCGGCGTGCTGCTGACTCCGGGCACAGCCGGGACCGCAGCGCTGATCGTCACCTCACCCCCGTACGGGCCGAGCATCCACGGTCAGGTCAAGGCCGAAGCCCGCACCGGCGGCGGCAAGGTCACCAAATGGGACAACACCTACGGCACCGACCCGGCCAACCTGGCCAGCCGCCGCCTGGATGACCTGCTCGACGGCCTAGCCGAGATCCTTTCCGCGGCCAGGACACTGCTGCGGCCCGGCGGCATCGCGGTGATCACTACCCGGCCGTGGCGGCAGCGCGGCGAGCTGGTCGACTTCCCCGGCGCGGTGCTCGCCACCGGGGCCGCCGCCGGGCTGATCCCGGCCGAGCGGTGCGTCGCCCTGCTCGCCGGGCTGCGCGGTAGCACGCTGGTCCCCCGGCCGTCCTTCTTCCAGCTGCGGAACCTGCGCGAGGCCCGCGCCCGCGGCAAGCCCTGGCACCTGATCGCGCATGAGGACGTGCTCATCTTCCGCGCGCCCGGGAACCCCGGGAGTTCGCGCGAACTCGAGGGTCTCCGGCCAGAACCCGGGCACCGGGTGCCTGGTCCGCCGTCCGCGCACGTCGCCGGCCGGGAGGGGCAGGCCGCGTGACCCCCGATGCGCTCCCGGCCCGGCGCCGGGCCGCTGGCGCTGACCGGCGTTCTGCTCAGCGCCGGGTGCCAAGCCTGGCCGGCAACCCGGACCGGTCAGGTGGCTGCCGGCAAGGCAGGCCGGACTGGCTGGCGCGTGGTGCCTGACTTGACAGCCCGCGCCGAGTCGGGCATGGATTCTGCCGGTCCCAGGCGGCAGGCCAGCCGGACCTGCCCGCCCGTCCGGCCGGCCAGGAGCGGGCCAGGCGGCAGGTGCGCGCCGCCGGCCACCGCCCGGGATCCTCACCGGCAGCCGCCCGGGCACCGTGCCGTGCACCCGGGAACCCGCTGCTCCGCTGGCCGCGCTATACCGCCAGCCCGCGTGCCATGAACCGGGCAGCGACTTGACAGCCCGCCCGGAGCAGAGCGGTGGTGGGTCCGGCCGCACGGACAGCCACCGCCGGCCGGCACGCACCGCTCGCAGTACTGCCCCCGCCGCCCCGTCGGACGAACCCGGCGGCCCTGCAGCACCCGATGCGCTGCTGACCATCGAGGAGGTCATCGCGCAGCTGCGGGTGTCCCGGGCCGCGTTCTACCGCTGGCGGCGGCGGGGCACCGGTCCCGCGGAGGTGCGGTTGCCCGGCGGCGGCGTGCGGATCCGGCGGAGCGCCCTCCAGCAGTGGTTGCGCCGCCTCGAACACCGGCAGGAGGACACCCCCGCATGACCAGCTACGACGTCAGATTCTGGGAGCCCCGCAAGATCGGCGACACCACCAGGGGCCGCTGGCGGGTCCGCTGGGCCGTCGCCGGCCGCGAGCACCACCGGTCCTTCCCCGCCAGGCCGCTAGCCGACGGCTTCCTCACCGACCTGAAGAAAGCCGCCGGCGACCGCCAGCCGTTCGACACCAGCACCGGGCTGGCCGTCACTTCCCAGCAGCAGGCCGCCCGAGACACCGTCACCTGGTATGAGCACGCCCGCGCCTACACCGACGCCAAATGGCCGCACCTGGCGCCCATCTCCCGCCGGTCAGTCGCCGAGGCGCTGACCACCGTGACCGTCGCGCTGGTCCGGCGCCGGCGCGGCGCCCCCGACCCCGCCGTGCTGCGCCGATCGCTGTTTGGCTGGGCGTTCAACCCCGGCACCCGCAACCTCACCCCGCCAGACGAGGTCGCCGAGGCGCTGGCCTGGATCACCGCCGTGTCGCTGCCCGTCGCGGCGCTGGAGGAGCCCGCCACCATCAGGCTGGCCCTGGACGCCTGTGCCCGCACCCTGGCCGGGCACGCCGGCCGCGGCCACCACCCAGCGGCGCAAGCGCGCCGTGTTCCGCAACGCTGTCAGCTACGCGGTCGAACTGCGGCACCTGGACGTCAACCCGGTCGACCGGATCGGGCGGAAGGCCCCGGCCGTCGCCCAGACCGTCGACCGCCGCGTGGTCGCCGGCCCCGCCCAGGTCACCGGCCTGCTCACCGCCGTCCGCGGCCTCAGCGGCCGCGGCGAGCACCTGGAAGCCTTCTACGGCTGCCTGTACTACGCCTACCTGCGCCCGTCGGAGGCTGTCATGCTGAAACAGGCCGACTGTCGGCTCCCCGGCCACGGCTGGGGCCGCATCGACCTGGCTGCATCCGCGGCCCGGGCAGGCAAGGACTGGACCGACGACGGCACCGCGCGCCAGGTCCGCGGCCTGAAGCACCGCGCCCAGCACGAAACCCGGTCCATCCCCATCCCGCCGGTCCTGGTCCGGCTGCTCCGCGCCCATCTCAAGCGGTACGGCACCGCCCCCGACGGGCGGATCTTCTTCACCGTGCGCGGCGGGCTCATCCAGGACAGCGCTTACAGCGCTGTGTGGGCCGAGGCCCGCGCCGCCGCGCTGACCCCCGCCCAGCAAGCCTCCCCGCTCGCCCGGCGGCCGTATGATCTGCGGCACGCCGGCGTATCCCTGGCACTGAACGCCGGCGTACCCGCCACCGAAGTCGCCCGCCGCGCCGGGCACAGCGTCGCCGTCCTGCTGAAGATCTACGCCCACTGCATCGACGGCCAGGCCAGCGCCGCCAACAAGCGCATCGCCGACGCCCTCGGCGGCGAAGAAAGCGAAGACGGCAATGACCAGCAAGCCTGACATCCGCGCCTGCCATCCGAGCGCGCAGGCCATCGCCCGGCGCGGCTATGGGCTCAGCCCTCTCCGCCCAGGTCCGGCCGCGGCACAGCTCGCAGCAACTTCCGCTGCTCCCGGCGAAACAGGACGTGGAACGGAGCGAGCTGTGGCTCCCGGTCAGGGCCGCCTCGATCGCCCGGCTGGCCGCCTCCGTCTCCACGGCGGTGACCACGTGATCCACATGCACGGCCCACGCCAGCGTCCCGTCCTCGCTGGTCCCCGTCCGCTCCCGCAAGCCCGCCGCCCGATACGCGCGCCGCATGTCGGCCCGCCACCCGGCCGCCTGTCCGGCAGCGGCCCACGTCGCGGTCACCCAGTCGTCCCGCCGCAGCACCTCCGGGTCACCACGGAGATTACCTCACCCGCGCCCATGCCCAGGCTAACCGACGCCCGGTCAGGAACACCGCCGGACCCGGCACGGTGCGGCCCTTCCCGCACCGTGCGCCACCTGCGGCTTTCCTCGCTGCTGCCACGCACGCGGACGCTGTCCGTGCCCGTCCGCTCGGGCGCCCCGGGGCACCAACCGCGGCACGGACATACAGCGGACAGCCTCGCCCGGCCGAACCCGATCCACCCAGCTTCTGGCCGACGCTTGCCACGGTGCCACGCGAGCTGCCTGACGCGGCACGCAGTTCGAAGACCATCGCCACCGCACGTTCCCGCAGCTCAGCGGGATGCTGCTTCCGTGATGTCATGAGTCCCAACTTTCCCAGAGGTCACACCCTCCAAGAAACTCGGGGCGGTCCAGGCGTGGCGTGGCGTGGCGCGACTTGGCGTCCTGGTGGCTGGCGCGCTCTGCGCCCATGAACAGAGCGGCGGCGAGGAAGCACACGCGACGGCGGTGAAGACCAGAAGGTAGCTGCCGGTAGCGGACCGCAGGGCCGCGGCTCCGTTGGATGCGGCGGCCTTGCCGGTGATAACGAGCAAGGCCTGGATGCCGGTCAGGCTTGCGGATCCGCACGATTCCGCCTATCGGCTGAGATCGCTTGGTCTCGGGAAGCGGCGGCTGAGGATGAACGTGATTACTGCGGCTGGATAGCTCTGCTGGGGTAGTCCGTGCGTGGCGGGAGGGAACCAGTTGAGGTAATCGCCGATCGGTCCGCGAGCCTGGTGCGGGTCCTTGGGTGATTCGTCAAGTATTCCGAGGATGCTTACAACTCGATCTCGGCTGCTGGCATAGGTTGCCGGTTGCTCAAGGTAACGCCATGCGGCGTCGGGACCGACTGGATCATCGGGCTCGACCTTGAGTTCAAGGACGGTTTCACCGAGCATCAGGTCGGTGATCCCGCCCGCCGCTCGCGGTGCCTCCTGAAGCCGGGCTCCAATGCTTGAGTCGGCCCGCAGGAATTCCTTCAGCCGTCGCTGGAACGCTGCTTCGTTCATCGCGTCTGGAGTAGAGGCGCTGGTTTCATCGGTTAGGTGGTGCGCGAAACGAATCAGCCCGGAGAGCAGAAGGACAGTATCTCGGGCGTCCCTGCTGTCCACCCAGCTGGGGTGGAGGACCTGAAGTTCGGTGAGGATCGTCCTCAGCTTCTCCTGTGCTAGCGGCAGATTGGCCAATCCGAATCCCGGGTCTGTGGTGACGATGCGAACCGTGGGGTTGGTGAGAACACATGCGGCATTGTGAGACTCGCCGGAGCGGAAAGTCGCATTGACCGTGATTTCGGCTGGCCGGGAGAGCAGAGGCAGGTACCCCGTGATCTGGATCTTGCCGGATGAGGTGGCCTGGTTGCGCAGAAGATTGATCGGCGAGATCTGGAGCATCGCTGGCGTGAGCGTGGAGGCGAAAGAGATGGCCAGCGAATCGGCGTCGGCTGGCCATTCCGGCACACTCGCGTTGACGTTGATGGTAGCGATGGCACCTGGGTTGAGCAGGCTAGCGTTTCCTGCTTGTGGTGCTTGAATATCGACATGAACCGCGATAGGCGGCGGCTGCAGCGGTTCCCGAGCGGGAGTTCGGATGGCGTTCGAGGGCCTCACGGGTGCTAGATCGCTTAGGGCGGGTGGGAGGGGGACCGCGGATAGTGCCTCAGCTACGGCCGGGATCCCGTTGTATGTGTCGAGGGCAATGATCTGGCCGCTGACCTGGCGAAGATCATCGTCGTAGCTGCCATCATGGACGGCGGCAGCACGCTCGCGTGCGGCACGTAGGAACCGTTCCGGGTTAGGGTCGGCCGAGAGCGCCGCGGGCTGCCACCTGGCGCCACTGGCCAGGGCGCGTAGCAGTTCCTGATATCCGCCGACGCGGCCTGCCGTCAGCCCTCTGGGTTCGAGCATGCTCAGCCTGGCCGCTACTTCATCAAGCTCGTCAGGTGCGACTGCTCCGTCGGCGGCCCGGCGCAGGGCATCTATGAGTGCCCGGCGTGCCGTCGGCCAGCCTTCGAGGGTGGTGGCGCCAAGCTGCCGAAGCTCGGCTTCGTATCCGGTAGCCGCGCTGAGCGCGCTGCTGGCATCGGCGTTATTGCGGGCCGCTATGGCTGACTCGACGCGGCACCGAGCGGAGCGGTACGCGGCTTCGAGGTGCCACGCGTGCGTGGCCGGTACGTCGGGGATTACCGCGAGCACAGCATCCGCGACCTCCTGGGCTCGCGACCATGCCTCACCTCGGGCTAGCACATCGGCCACCGCGTAAGCATCCAGCGCCTGGTCGGGCAGGTATGTCTTCGCGATCTCAGCCATCGTGGCACCGAGGGGCGTCTCCCTCAAGGCAGCGGCTAGATCCTCCCGCGGTACGCGCAAGAAAGGGCGAAGAATCTCGTCCCGGTCACTGTCCTGAAGACCTCCGTAACCTTGCCGGGTATCCAGCCGCAGGGCGGTGATCGCCGCGGCAGCCCAGTCAGGCAGGGGCCGGCTGCCCCAGGGGCGGATACGGATGAGCGCGCGGCCGGCGTCGAAGGGATGCATCCCGCTGGTAACGGCCATTCCGGCCCGCCACACCCGCTCCGCCCACGGCTGGCCGACATTCAAGCTGATCGCGTTATCGAGCGCATCTGTGACGATGTCGCCGCGCAGCGGGTCGCCGGCGTATGCCTGAGCGAAGACCAGCAGCCAGGTTGACAGCTCAACCAGGTCAAGCGCGCCAGGAGCGGAATTCCCGTATAGCAGCGGAAAGGCAGCCACAGCCTCGACTGCGACCGCCAGGTACCTGTCTTGGCGCAGTTCCCACGCTGTTTCCAGCACTGCAGCGGGAAGCGTCAGCCCGCGCTGAGCCAGTTCGCCGAGACTCTTCAGGGCGACGGCGCGCAGCCGGACGGTCGGCCCGGTCAGCGATCCGAAGATGTAGGGGACTGGCTTGTGCAGGTCGGCGGGATCGTCGGTGGCTACCAGCGTTGCTGCCTTGATGAGCTGAGGCCTCAGCTGATCGCTGCTATCAGTGCTATCCCATGTCTGTTCCAGGAGAGACCACCAGCGTTCCCGGTCGCGCTGGGCCCGTACGGCGAGTGCCTCCGTCACCTTGCGTATCAAGTAATCGATATGCTGACGCTGAGCAGTCCTCTCCATTCCTGCCAGAGCTGCCAAGGCCGGATCGGCTGGCGGATCAGGCGGCGCTGACTCTGCCTCCAGATCGCGCTGGAGGAGAAGCATTATGCTGCCCAGCAGCGTCTCGAGCGAGGCGCCGGACCCGTCAAGCTCAGCCGCGCTGGTGATGATCTCTGCGGCCGTGCGCTGGAGTTCCAGCTGAGCGCTGTGCCTGTGACGTGCTTGCCTGTTAAGCGGGTCGCTCAGAGGGGTGATCGCGTCCGTCAGGATGACGCTGGCCCGGGACACCGCCGTCGCGACCGCACCGTCAGGCGGTACAGGCCGGCCGTCCTCGTGGGGATCGAGCGCTCGCTGGTAGCCGCCAAGCAGGCGCTCGCGGTAGCCGGGGGTCGCGTTCTCCCACAGGGACGCGACTTTCGCCTCGACGCAGTTCGGGTCCATCGACAGCGCAAGCGCCAGGCAGATTTGCAGGCGCGCGGTGGGATGCGACATCGAGTACCGATCCTGATCGGCCAGCGCGAGGCCGTCGAGGATGCCCGGCAGCAACGTCTCGAGCAGTTCGGGATGCTCCCGAAGCACCCAGGTCGCTGCAGTGGCAGCGCAAGCTCGGCGCTTATCGTCTCCATGGTGCAGTTCGTCCACGAGGATCCCGGCTACCCTCCGCCGGTCGATATCCAAATACGCGAGCAATGCGGTCGGCTCGGCTTCGGGCTCCTCTCGCAGGATCCAATCGCGGACCGGTCCTGCCAGGCGGATGAGTCCTAGAACCAGGCCCTCGGCTGCGAGGTGCTCTGCCGCGGCATGTCTAGCTAGTATCCGGCCGCCAGCTGACCCCCAGTCTCCGCAGACAGCCCTAAGCGCGAGCGCCACGACCGGCCCGGCATCCGCTATGAGACCGGCCCCATCGAGCATGTCCAGAGCACCTGTAACCGCATCGTCTTGCGGCACGCTCGCCAGATCGACCAGCGCCGGCAGCACCGCGGCCACTGGAGCCGGGTCAATCACCACCTGCTCTTGGAGAAGCCGCGCAGCGCCAGCGCGTGCCTCTGGCTGATCCAGTTCGTCAAGCAGGGACAGCACGAATGCTGTGCGGGGCGTCTCGGCTACCAGGGCGCGCCTCGCCGCTCGCCTCGCGGCTGCCGCCTCCAGTTGCCGCTGACGCACCTGAGCTCCCCGGGCTTGCCGGCGGCCCCGTTCAGTGATGACCGAATCCGCGTATGAGCCCAGATGAGGCGGGATATCGGCGGCGTCGCGATGTGCGCACCCGACGCAGTTAGCCTCGTAGAATTCCACCGCGCTCAGCTCCAGCCGCATCGGGCTGCCCACGCGCTGAGTCGCGTATTCGCACCGGAACTCGCCCCCGCTAACTGGAAGACCGGTCATTTGCTGAACAACGCCGACGCCTGCATGGCTTTGGTCCAGTGTGAGGTGGCGGCACCATCGGGCGGCCAATTCGAGGATCTCCGCGTTCCGCCTGCCGATCGCTTCCGCCAGCGCCACTGGATCCGGTTCCATGCTCTCCGCTCGTTCTCTCGAACTTCTGTCATAACCCTAGGCGGGATCGCCAGTGCTGCTTCGAGTTACGGGACAACTCACCCACGCCGCTGTCCTGGCAAGTGAGCGCACAGTCGCCTCCGAGGAGGCCGAACGGCTTGAAGCGATACGGTCCGTCGCGATCGAGGCGGATCTCTGCGCTGACGTGCCGCTCCAGGGGCCTGGTACCGAGAGGAGCCCTTCGGCGGCTCCGTGCAAGCCTCTGGTCGCGACCGCGATGTCCACGGTGCGGGTTACCTTCGCGGGTGACCCGATCCTCGCCGTCTCTCCTTACGAGTCAGTACCGCGATCCGTTCGTCGGCCATCTGCCCGGTACCTCGCCGATAACGAGCGGACCTCACCCGGCCTGCCCGACGCGGACACCTACAACACGTTCTTGATGGAGCGGTGGCAGGCGCTCCTCGATGGCGAGGACTCTCGCGAGGAGACCTGCGTGGCTTCCTAGAGCGCCATCCGTCGCTGCTTGCCTCAGCCTCGTTGCAGGTCTGCACCCGCGATCCTATGCCGGGCACCCCTCCTCGCGCTGCCAGCGGGAGCAGCATGGGCTGGCCTGACGATGGAGGACGAGAAAGACTCAGATGTTGTCAATGGCCAAGCTCTTTGCCCACCGCTCTCCTTCGTTCGCGGCGCGATCCTGTAGGCCCGGAACCCGGGTCCAGGCAGAGGCCCGCAGCGAAGTGAGGACGAAGGACCTGGTGGCCGGGCGGTCAGTGGAACGGCCTGGAGACAGCTACCATGGTCACTGAGTGTGGATGAGCGCTGGGCAGCGGTAGCGCCGGATCCGTCGATCTGGCACCACTCCCAGTCAGTCGGCATATCGTCCAAGCCGCGCCACGAACGACCGTTATTTTCGGCAGCGTGCGGCGAGACTTCCCCCGCCGGATCACGCGTGCAGTCACAGCAGCGTGGACAACGGCGGCTTGGCGAGCGGCACGGAAGGCGATGCCCGGAGTAAGTGATAACGGACCGTTATCACTTACGTAAGGCCAGACCGGCGCCTGTGCGGTCCGCGATGAACCAGCTTGGTGGACGTGGGTGCGTCCCCCGCTTGGTAGCTGCGCCGGTTACCAGTGTGGGGTCGTGGATCGGCCGCGGGCGCGGGAGGATGTGCGTAGCGGTTTGCCGACGGCCTTGGTGCGGGTCTTGGGGGTGCGTATGGCCGAGTTCGTGCGGTTCACGCTCGATGACGGCTCGGAGGTGCTGTTCGAGTCCGCCGAGAGTGACCTGGTGGCGCTGCATGGCGGTGCGCCGGAGGTGCGCGATGGCGGCAGGTTGACCGCGCGGCTGCAGGGCGTCGCCGACGCCGCGGAGCAGGTCGCCGGGTCGTTGCGGTCACGGCTGGCCCCGGACGAGGTGAGCCTCGAGTTCGGCCTGAAGGTGTCCAGCGAGGTGAACTGGTGGTTCTTCGCCAAGTCGGCGGGCGAGGGGACCATCAAGGTCACCCTGAGGTGGGCTGGGAACACCGTGGCCGCCCCCCGGCCTGACGCCGGACCGGGCCCGGAGGGGTAATGGCTGGGGGCCCGGCCGCGGTGGCAGGGGCGACCGCAGCGGTCTTCGTCGGCGGGCGGCGGGCCGGGTCGGCGGTGCTGGTCGCCCCCCGTTACCTGGTCACCGCCGCGCATGTGCTGCTGCGCTTGGACCCCGGCACCGGCGCCAAGGTGCCGGCGGATCAGGTAGAGCTGGAGTTCCCAGGCCGGGGGCTGGGCGGGCAGGCCGGCAGGACGACCGCGTCGCGTCTTGACTTGGGCCCGGCCGCCGCAGAGGTGGACGTGGCGGTGCTGGACCTGGGCCAGGATCTGCCGAGCTGGCTGCCCGCGCCGGTGCCGGTGTGGCCGGCCGCGCGGCCCCCGGCCAGGGTGAAGGTGTTCGGCTACCCGCTGGCCGAGAGATCGCTGAACGGGGTGTGGCGGCAGTTCGCGGTGGCGGACCCGGCCACCCCGGGGACGGTGCAGCTGGACTGGGTAGGTGAGGCCGGTACCTTCCCCGGGCACAGCGGCGGGCCGGTCGTCGACGGCAACGGCCACGCCCTGGCGGGGATTCTGGTGGAAGGGTCCGGGCCGGGCCGGTTCGACCGGTTCCTGCCGGTCACGCTGATCGCGCAAGTGTGGCCGGGGCTGCCCCGACCCTGGCTGATGACAGGGCCCGATCCGGGCGAGGCGCGCAGCCACTTCACCCGGCGGGCCCGCGGGCAGCGCAGCATCGCCCGCGGCGGGGACTTGTTCAGCGGCCGGCAGGCGGCCCTTGCCGCGGCCCGCAGCTGGCTGACCGCCGACGAGCCGCCCGGTCAGGCACTGGTGATCACCGGGCAGCCGGGGGCCGGCAAATCGGCGGTGCTGGCCCGCGCCGCGCTGAGCCTGGAGGCCGAGCAGGGCGGGCCCGGGCTGGCCTTCCACGCCCGCGCCGCGACCATCGGCCACTTCCTCACTGCGGTGGCCGACCTGACCGGCACAGACACCCCGGCCTCGGCCGATGCGCTGGTCACCACCCTCGCCGGGCTGCCCGGGCAGCCGCCCATCCGGGTGGTCCTCGACGCATTGGACGAAGCAGCCAGCGACCATGACCGGGAGCAGATCACCGGCGCGCTGGCCGAGCTGGCGGTGCTACCCGGGCTGCGGGTCGCCGTCGCCACCCGGCCGCTGGCCGCCGGTAACCCCTATGCGCCGGGCGGCCCGCTGGCCGCCCTCGGCGTCACCACCCGCGACGATCGCAGCCTCGTCGATCTCGACAGCAGCACCTACTTCGACCTCGGCGGCCTGCGCCAGTTTGCTGCCGCGCTGCTTGCCCAGGACGGGATGGACCAACCCGGCCTACGTGGCAGGGCCTGGGGGCAATACCGCACCCAGCCAGCGGTGCGTGACCGGCTGGCCGCCGTCATAGCGGAACGGGCCAGGCAGAACTTCCTGGTCGCCGCGATGGCTGCCGACCGGCTGTCCACCGGCCCAAAGATGATCGACCCCGCCGCCAGGGGATTCAATCCCGCCGACATTGAGTCCGGCGTAGGGGAGGCGCTGAGCAAGTACCTCCGCCAGTTGCCTGAAGAAAGACGGGAACACGTGCGTGCGCTGCTTGTGGCGCTCGCCTACGCTCGGGGCGCCGGGCTGGACGACCCGAACTGGCTCGCCTTCGCCCAAACTCTCGGCTACGCGGCTACCGTGCTAGACCTCGATATCCTCCGCGGCTCTCGTGCGGCGGACTACCTGCTCCAGACCACGACGAGCGAGCGCGGCGCCCGTCCGGTCACCCGCTTGTTCCACCAGGCGCTCACCGACGAGCTGCTCGCCAAGCGTGACCAGCTGGTCAGCGATGAAAGCCTGCTGCTCGACATGCTCCTCGGCCAAGCCGAGCGTACGGGCTGGCAGGCCCGCTACCTGCGCGAACATTTGGCCGAGCACGCCGCCGCCGCCGACCGGCTCGATCAGCTTCTTGACGATCCGCACTACCTGCTCGCCGTCGATCCGGCCCGGCTGGTACCTCACCTCGATGCCGCACGATCCGCCACGGCGCGGGCAACCGCTGCCGTCTACCGGCAAAGTGCCCACCACCTCGCTAACCTCGACCGGCCGGCGCGGGCCAGCGAGCTCGAAGTGACGGCCCACCGCCTCGGCTACCGCAGATTGGCCGCTCGCATCGCGAGCGTCGCGCCTGACCGGCCCTGGCAGACCCGCTGGTCCCGCGGACGCCGGGCCACCGGCCATCAGGTCCTCACCGGCCATTTCGTCTCGGTGGACGCGGTGGCGATCGGGGCGCTGCCGGACCGCACCCCGGTCATCGTCAGCGCCGGCGGCGTCGACGGCGTGCGGGTGTGGCGGCTGGCCGACGGCGCGCCCGTCGGGGACCCGCTGGCGATGAGGATGACCGGGGTGAGGACGGTGGCGGTGGGGGCGCTGCCGGACGGCACCCCGGTCATCGTCGGCGGCGGCTACGGCGTCGACGGCGTGCGGGTATGGCGGCTGGCCGACGGCGCGCCCGTCGGGGACCCGCTGATCGGCCACGACGGTGGGGTGGTGTCGGTGGCGGCGGGGACGCTGCCGGACGGCACCCCGGTCATTATCGGCGGCGGCTACGACGGCGCGGTGCGGGTATGGCGGCTGGCCGAAGGCGCGCAGATCGGGGACCCGCTGGCGAGCCACCCCCGCGGGGTCGAGGCGGCGGCGGTGGCGATCGGGGCGCTGCCGGACGGCTCCCCGGTCATCATCAGCGTCGGCGGCGGCTACGACGGCGCGGTGCGGGTATGGCGGCTGGCCGGCGGCGCGCAGATCGGGGACCCGCTGGCCGGTCACCCCGGCGGGGTGATGTCGGTGGCGGTGGGGGCGCTGCCGGACGGTACCCCGGTCATCGTCGGCGGCGGCGGCGGCGTGCGGGTATGGCGGCTGGCCGACGGCGCGCCGGTCGGGGACCGGCTGACCGTGTACGACGGCGGGGTGGAGACGGTGGCGGTGGGGGCGCTGGCGGACGGCACCCCGGTCGTTGTCGGCGGCGGCTTCGATGGCAGGGGCGTAGTGCGGGTGTGGCGGCTGGCCGACGGCACTCCCGTCGGAGACCCGATGCGGGGTCCCGCCGGCGCCGTGAGGGCGGTGGCGGTGGGGGCGCTGCCGGACGGCACCCCGGCCGTCGTCGGCTGCGGCTACGACGACAAGGTGCGGGTGTGGCGGCTGGCCGACGGCGCGCCGACCCAGGACTCGCTGCCCGGTCACCCCGGCGGGGTGGAGTCGGTGGCGGTGGGGGCGCTGCCGGACGGCACCCCCGTCGTTGTCAGCGGCGGCGACGACGGCACGATGCGGGTGTGGCGGCTGGCCGACGGCGCGCCCGTCGGGGACCCGCCTGCGCTACCACGGCGGGGTGGTGTCGGTGGCGGTGGGGGCACTGCCGGACGGCACCCCGGTCATCGTCAGCAGCGGCCACTACGGCGTGCGGGTGTGGCGGCTGGCCGACGGCGCGCCGGTCAGGAGCCACTACCCCGGCCAGGACGACAGGGTGACGGCGGTGGCGGTGGGAGCGCTGCCGGACGGCACCCCGGTCATCATCGGCGGCGGCTACGACGGCGTGCAGGTGTGGCGGCTGGCCGACGGCGCGCCGGTCTGGGACCGGCTGACCGTGTACGACAGCGGGGTGGTGTCGGTGGCGGTGGGGGCACTGCCGGACGGCACCCCGGTCATCGTCAGCGCCAGCAACGACGACGACGGCGTGCGGGTACGGCGGCTGGCCGACGGCGCGCCGGTCAGGAGCCACTACCCCGGCCAGGACGACAAGGTGACGGCGGTGGCGGTGGGGGCGCTGCCGGACGGCACCCCGGTCATCATCGGCGGCGGCAGCGACGGCGTGCAGGTGTGGCGGCTGGCCGACGGCGCGCCGGTCTGGGACCGGCTGACCGGCCACCCCGGCGCGGTGTGGGCGGTGGCGGTGGGGGCGCTGCCGGACGGCACGCCGGTCATCATCAGCGGCGGCAGCGACGCCACGGTTCGGGTGTGGCGGCTGGCCGACGGCGAGCCGGTCGGGGACCTGCTCCGCTTCTCTCACCAGGTAACGGGCATCGCCGTTCTCGGCAACATAATCGTTACCGCATCCGTGGTCGACATCGCCGTCCATCTACTAGCGTCCCGGCAACCGATGCACTAGCCGTTCCAGACCGGAAACAAAGACCAGTCAACGAAACGATCGGATAACGGACCGTTATCACTGCTACCGGGCGATCGTGACACTGGGCGGCCCGGGATGGAATACTCGGGCCAGCGTCACGGTCCGTTCCCGTCACCGCTGAACGGGCTGGCATCTGGAGTGCGGATCGGCCGAGGGCGCGGGAACATGTGCGTGAGAGCCGTGAACGGCCCTGAGGCAGCGTGGGGGTGTGCGGTGGCTGAGTTCGTGCGGTTCACGCTCGATGACGGCTCGGAGGTGATGTTCGAATCCGCCGAAAGTGACCTGGTTGCGCAGCATGGCGGACCGCCGGAGGTGAGCGAGGGCGGCAGGCTGACTGAGCGGCTGCAGGGGGCCGCCGAGGCGGCGGAGCAGGTCGCCGGATCGCTGCGGTCGCGGCTGGCCCCGGATGAGGTGAGCCTGGAGTTCGGCCTGAAGGTATCCGGCGCGGTGAACTGGTTCTTCGCGAAGTCGGCGGGTGAGGGCACCATCAAGGTCACCGTGAAGTGGGCCGGGAACACTGCGGCGGCTGGCCGGCCTGAAACCGGACCGGACCCGGAGGGGTGATGCCCGCGGGCCAGACGGCCGTGGCGGGGGCGACTGCGGCGGTGTTCATCGGCGGGCGGCCGGTCGGGTCGGCGGTGCTGGTCACTCCCAGGTATCTGGTCACCGCCGCGCATGTGCTGCAGTCCCTGGACCCCGGCACTGGCGCCGGGGTCTCAGCGGATCAGGTGGAGCTGGAGTTCCCGGGCCGGGGGGCGGCCGGGCAGGCTGGCAGGGCGACCGCGTCGCGTCTTGACTTGGGCCCGGCCAGCCCGGGGGTGGACGTGGCGGTGCTGGACCTGGGCGAAGATCTGCCGGGCTGGCTGCCCGCGCCGGTACCGGTGTGGCCGGCCGCGCGGGTACCGGCGCGGGTGAAGGTGTTCGGCTACCCGCTGGCCGAGAGACGGCTCAACGGGGTGTGGCGGCAGTTCGCGGTCGCGGGCCCGGCCACCGCGGGGACAGTGCAGCTGGACTGGATAGGTGAGGTCGGCACCTTCCCCGGCCACAGCGGCGGGCCGGTCATCGCCGCGGACGGCCACGCCCTGGCGGGGATCCTGGTGGAAGGGTCCGGGCCGGGCCGGTTCGACCGGTTCGTGCCGGTCGCGCTGATCGCCGAGGTTTGGCCGCGGCTCCCCCGGCCGTGGCTGGTTACCGGGCCCGATCCGGGCGAGGCGCGCAGCCACTTCACGCGGCGGGCCCGCGGGCAGCGCAGCGTCGCCCGCGGCGGGGACCTGTTCCGCGGCCGCCAGGCGGCCCTGGCCGCGGTCGGCGGCTGGCTGACCGCCGAGGAGCCGCCCGGGCAGGCACTGGTGATCACCGGGCAGCCCGGGGCCGGCAAGTCCGCTGTCCTGGCCCGCGCCGCGCTGGGCCTGGAGGCTGAGCAGGGTGGGCCTGGGCTGGCCTTCCACGCCCGTGGCGCCACCATCGGCCATTTTCTCACCGCGGTGGCCGACCTGACCGGCACAGACACCCCGGCCTCGGCCGATGAGCTGGTCGCTGCCCTCGCCGGCCTGACCGGGCAGCCGCCTATCCGGGTGGTCCTGGACGCATTGGACGAGGCAGCCAGCGACCTTGACAGGCGGCAGATCACCGGCGCGGTGGCCGAGCTGGCGGGGTTGCCCGGGCTGCGGATCGCCGTCGCCACCCGGCCGCTGGCCGCCGGCGACCCCTATGCGCCAGGCGGGCTGCTGGCCGCCCTCGACGTCACGACCCGCGACGACCGAAATCTCGTCGATCTGGACAGCAGCGCCTACATCGACCCGGAGGGTCTGCGCCGGTTCACCGCCGCCTTGCTCGCCCAGGACGGGATGGACCGCCCGGGACCGCCCGGCGCCGCCTGGAGGCAATACCGGGCTCGGCATGGGCTGCGTGACCGGCTGGCCGCCATAATCGCGCAGCGGGCCAGGGGGAACTTCCTGGTCGCCGCGATGGCCGCCGTCCCGCTGTCCACCCAGCCCGGCGTCATCGACCCGGCCGCCAAGGGGTTCGATCCGGTCGGCATTCCGTCCGGCGTCGGGGAGGCGCTGCATAAGTATCTCGACCGGCTGCCCAGCCGTCGGCGTGAGCGTGACCGCGGGCTGCTCACGGCGCTCGGCTATGCGCGGGGCACGGGGCTAGACGACCCGGCCTGGCTTGCCTTCGCCGCCGCCCTCGGCTACAGCGCCATAGTTGCTGACCTGGATGCCCTGCGCCGTTCCCCGGCCGCCGACTACCTGCTCCAGACCACCTCGACCGAGGGCGCCACCCGCCCGGTGACCCGCCTGTTCCACCAGGCCCTCACGGACGAGCTGCTCGCCGCGCGGCACCAGCCTAGCGACGAAAGCGCGCTGCTGGACATACTCCTGGGCCTAGCCGGGCAGATGGGCTGGCAGGCCCGCTACCTGCGCGAGCATGTGGCCGAGCATGCCGCCGCCGCCAGCCGGCTCGATCAGCTCCTGGGGGATCCGTACTATCTGCTCAGCGTCGATCCGGCCGGGCTGATACCCCATCTGGACACCGCGCGATCCGGCCCGGCGCGCGCCACCGCCGCCGTCTACCGGCAAAGCGCCCACCACCTGGCCGACCTCGACGGGCCCGCGCGGGCAAGCCAGCTAGAACTGACGGCCTACCAGCTCGGCTGCGGCACCCTGGCCGCCCGCATCGCCGACGCCGCCCCCGACCGGCCCTGGCAGACCCGCTGGTCCGACGGTCTTCCGGTCACCGGCCACCAGGTTCTCACGGGCCATACCAATCGGGTACGGACGGTGGCGGTCGGGGCACTGCCGGATGGCACCCCGGTCATCGTCAGCGGCGACGGTGACCGCACGGTGCGGGTGTGGCGGCTGGCCGACGGCACCCCGGTCGGGAACCCGCTGCGCGGCCACGCCAACTGGGTGGCGGCGGTGGCGGTCGGGACGCTGCCCGATGGCACCCCGGTCATCGTCAGCGGCGACGGTGAAGGCATGGTGCGGGTGTGGCGGCTGGCCGACGGCACCCCGGTCGGGAACCCGCTGCGCGGCCGCGCCAGCGGCGTGCGGGCGGTGGCGGTCGGGACGCTGCCCGATGGCACCCCGGTCATCGTCAGCGGCAGCAGGTTGGGTGGCGGCATGGTGCAAGTGTGGCGGCTGGCCGACGGCGCCCCGGTCGGGAACCCGCTGCGCGGCCACGACGGCGGAGTGAACGCGGTGGCGGTCGGGGCACTGCCGGATGGCACCCCGGTCATCGTCAGCGGCAGCGATGACCGCATGGTGCGGGTGTGGCGGCTGGCCGACGGCACCCCAGTCGGGGACCGCCTGCGCGGCCACGACAGCGGAGTGAACGCGGTGGCAGTCGGGGCACTGCCGGATGGCACCCCGGTCATCGTCAGCGGCAGCGGTGACCGCATGGTGCGGGTGTGGCGGCTGGCCGACGGCACCCCGATCGGGGACCGCCTGCGCGGCCACGACGGCGGAGTGAACGCGGTGGCAGTCGGGGCACTGCCGGATGGCACCCCGGTCATCGTCAGCGGCAGCGATGACGGCACGGTGCGGGTGTGGCGGCTGGCCGACGGCACCCCAGTCGGGGACCGCCTGCGCGGCCACGACGGCGGAGTGAACGCGGTGGCGGTCGGGGCACTGCCGGATGGCACCCCGGTCATCGTCAGCGGCAGCGATGACGGCACGGTGCGGGTGTGGCGGCTGGCCGACGGCACCCCGATCGGGGACCGCCTGCGCGGCCACGTGCGGTCGGTGGCGGTCGGGGCACTGCCGGATGGCACCCCGGTCATCGTCAGCGGCAGCGGTGACCGCATGGTGCGGGTGTGGCGGCTGGCCGACGGCACCCCAGTCGGGGACCGCCTGCGCGGCCACGACGGCGGAGTGAACGCGGTGGCAGTCGGGGCACTGCCGGATGGCACCCCGGTCATCGTCAGCGGCAGCGGTGACGGCACGGTGCGGGTGTGGCGGCTGGCCGACGGCACCCCGGTCGGGAACCCGCTGCGCGGCCACACCAGCGGCGTGCGCGCGGTGGCGGTCGGGACGCTGCCGGACGGCACCCCGGTCATCGTCAGCGGCAGCGGCTACGGTGACGGCACGGTGCGGGTGTGGCGGCTGGCCGACGGCACCCCGGTCGGGAACCCGCTGCGCGGCCGCGCCAGCGGCGTGCGGGCGGTGGCGGTCGGGACGCTGCCCGATGGCACCCCGGTCATCGTCAGCGGCAGCAGGTTGGGTGACGGCATGGTGCGGGTGTGGCGGCTGGCCGATGGCGCGCCGGTCTGGATACTGCGTGGCCTCGCCGACGTGGCGGCGGTGGCGGTCGGGACGCTGCCGGACGGCACCCCGGTCATCGTCAGCGGCAGCGGCGGCGTGTACGGTGACGGCACGGTGCGGGTGTGGCGGCTGGCCGACGGCACCCCGGTCGGGAACCCGCTGCGCGGCGACGCCCGCCAAGTTCTGGCGGTGGCGGTCGGGACGCTGCCGGATGGCACCCAGGTCATCGTCAGCGGCGGCGGCTACGGTGACGGCACGGTGCGGGTGTGGCGGCTGGCCGACGGCACCCCTCTCGTGCCTCCGCTGCACCTGCTCGAACCGGTGCGGGATGTCGCTGTTTACGGCGACGTCATCGTCACTGCGGCCGGGGCCGACATCGCCGTCCACAAGCCAGTGCTCCCGCGACTGTTTTGCGTCTAGCTGCTGTTCTGTTTCTGGGGACAACGACCCAGGCGAAACGACCGGATAATGGCCGGTTATCCGGTACATCGGCGGCGGACGCCTCGACGGCGATACTCATGGCGCGCAATGGCCACACATCGACTCCCTCGCTCGTCCGCACGCCGCGGTGCGACAGCGATGGCTTCATGAATAGCTGGCAGGCGAGTACAAGCGCCCGACAGCCCTTTGGCGCGAACATTGGCCGTTACGGAGAGCGAACGTCCGGCGAGCGCGATAACCGGACATTCGGCGCCTCCCTGCCGAATCGGATCGCCCATGAGACCAAGTCGGCCAAGCCGCTGGCCCCTCGCAGATCATGGGCATTATCGTGCGCGTCGTTTGCCAGATTCAGCGTGGTGATCACGTGCGGCGCGCTCAGGAGATCGGCAGTGGTGGTGCCTGACCCGGCGTTGCTGGTGCGGGCCACCGTTGCGCCACCCTGCGGGGCCATGTACCGCAGGGCTGGCGAAGGGTAATGAGTGCCTCATGCTGACGTGCCCGCGGTGCGGTGCGTCCCGGGGGATCGGCGACTGGTCCTGCGAGCACTGCGGCGCCCTGGCCCGCCCCGTTGGGGCGGTGCCCATCGTGCGGTAAGCCGGTCACGCCGGGAAAGCCGTTCTGCCGTCCCTGCGGCACCAGCTGTGACCTGGCGCCGCCGTCATCAGCGGCCAGGCCGGCGCCGCCGCCGGTGGCGGCCGACAGCCTGGACCGTGCGCCGGTGGCGGAGCGGCGGGTGTGCTTGGTGCTGTTTTCCGATCTGGCGGGGTCCACCCCGCTGTCGGGGTCGCGGATCCGGAGGCGGTCCGGGAGCTGCTGTCGCGCTATTTCGAGGTGGCACGGACGGTGATCGGCCGCTATGGGGTGGTGGAGAAGTTCATCGGGACGCAGTGATGGCGGTGTGGGGAACCCTGGTGGCCGCGGAGCGTACGGTGCGTGCGGGGCTGGACCTGGTGGCCGCCGTGGCCGAGCTCGGCGCCGAGGCAGAGGAGCAAGACAGGCCGGGGAGCGGGTTGCCTTGTGGTCCGACGCGACGCGCATGTGGTCGCTTCTGTTGGACGGCGAAGCGGGCCGACCGCCTCACCTGCGATAACGCTATGAACTGACAGTCCGGCAATCGCGATCGTCGTCGGTGGGCCGCTGGCGCTGTCGATTCGCGGCGTCCGCCGGTCAGGCATCTGGCTGCGTTTGGTGCGGGCGTAGCCTGACCGGCCGACCAGGAGTAGCTGGCGCGGCCGGTCAGTCATCCCTGGCGTCGTGAGGCCGGGCACCACTGGCGGCAGCGGGCGGGTCATCCCCTGAACGGCGGCAGCACGCTGATCGGGCCTCTGAACGGACCGACCGGACCTGCAACATCCACCGTCGTCGGGGGGTTGTTGCCGACGAACACCTGTGCCGTGCCGGGCGCGATGTTTGGTGCGCGGAACTCGTAGTGGCCCTGAGCGTCGGCCACCGCCACGTGGACCTGGCCGGCGGACTCGAGCGTGACGACCTCCCCTGGCGCCGCGCCGCTGCCTGAAGCGACCGGCTGGGCGGTCGGGTGATGCTGCTGGAAGGCCCAGGTACCAAAGAGGCTGTCGTACCAGATCGTCACCACGAAGCTGTCGTTTGGTCCGGAGACGAGGTTGACGCCGAGCGTGACTGTCTGCGAGACATCGCCGGCGGTGGCGCTAGTGAGCGTGGTGGTCACCTGGCTCTTCGAGGTTCCCACCCCGAACATCTGCAGGATCTCGCCGGGGCTGAAGGTGTTGGTGTCGGTCGTGTACGTCTTCGTGCTGGAGATCGTCTTGTTGTCGAGGGTGACCGTGTAAGTGTGATTAATGAACCCGCCTCCGCCGTATGAGATGCTCGCCGGGAGGCCGGGCGGCTGGGTGAAGCGGTCCGCCGGCGGCTGCGCGAACGGACCGCCGGCAACGAACGGGTCGAGAGACAGCAGCAGTTGCTGATCGGAGGCCGCGAGCCCGAACTGGCCCGGATCGTTCTGGATCTTAGCGGCGGTGACGAGAGCTTCATTCCAGCCGATCGGGCACAGCTGCAGCGAGCCGCCGTTGTAGGCCCAGGCGACGAGCACGTCCTGGAAGAACACGATCACGTCGCCGACGCCCGGTCCGCCGCCCTGGGTGGTGGTGCCGATGGTCGTCGTGCTCGTGAACGTGGTCGTGACGGTCGACGAGTTGTCGGTCGTGAGCCCCTCCGTATCGAGCATCTGGTCGCTGGGGAGCATACCGAGCACGCTAGTCATGCCCTTCCCGGCCGCGGCGGCCGCGCCCCCCGGCCGCCCCGAGCGCCGTCGCCACCACGCCGAGGAACGAACGGAACGCGGTTCCGTCGGCGAACACCGGCTCGACCGCCTCACTGGTATCGGTACTGAAGTCGTAGGTGACCGAGGTTCCGACGGTGTTGCCCTGGCCATAGGTCGCGGTGCTCTTGTTTTCCGAGTCCGCTGGCGGCGCGTAGACGATCGCGACCGGCAGGACGGGGATCGTGAACCCGCCAGCGGCAGGGATGCTCTCAGTGCGCTGGATGAACAGCCGGTCCTGGTGGCCCCCGCCGCCAGCCTGCAGGGTCCAATTGTGGGTCGTGATGTCCCAGGCGTTGACAGAGACGCTGGCCTGGCCAGCGGCGGCGTTTGTCGTGTACCCGTCGACCGTGACGCTCCACGGGCCGGTGAAATTCGTGACGTTGAACTGCAGCAGCACGGGCGCGACCGGGACGGATGGTGCGGGCACCCGGGTGACGGTCTCCCGTCCCTGCGCGTTGATCGAATGGTAGACGTACTCGGATCCCTGGAACTCCGCCGGCGAGACGTTCGTCTCGCCGGGCTCTGGCTTGTCGCCGACGATGACCTCCGTTGTGAGGCCGGTGAACGTCCCGGTGGCGGCGTCGAAGGTGCCGACCTGGATGGTGACGAACGGGGCCGGGATCGGGATCTCGGCTTCATACTCTTTGATCAGCTGGTATAGCTGCTCAGGCGTGAGCGTTGTGGTAGGGGTGGACATCTGGTTCCTCCTGTCCTGTCCAGTGGACTGTCGATTGTGGAGCAGAGTCTGCTCGTGTTGTGACTGGCCGGTACCAGCGTGCGAGGCACAGCCCTGTGGCTTCCATCCGACGTTCTGCGGAGGCGGCACGTTGGGCGGTCCAGGTTCGGTCCAGCATGAGGGTTGCGGCGTCCGCAGGCGGGGCGGCGCCGAGCGCGGTTAAGGTGATCTGCCAGCCCGCATGGCCGCGGCAGTCTGCCGGCTGGCAGGGTCAGGGCCTGGCCTCGTAGACGATGTGGAAGGGCGTCTGGGCCACCCGGCGGAACCGGCTGAACCCGCCGGAGGTGACGACCTCGCGGATACGGGCCTCTCCGGCCTGGGCACCCAGGGCCAGGCCGACCTCCTGGGACAGCGAGCAGGGCGTGCACAGCAGGGTGGAGAAAGCGTAGTAGGCCCGCCCGACGGGGTTGAGGTTGTCCTCGACCCGGTCGCCGGCTGCGGGCTCTACGATCATCCAGGTCCCGTCGGCTGCCAGGGCCTGGCGGACATGGCGGGCCGCGCCTGGCGGGTCGCCCATGTCGTGCAGGCAGTCGAACATGGTCACCAGGTCATAGTGGCGTCCGGGGAAGGACGCTGCCGGGGCCACCTCGAACCGGACGCGGTCTCCGACGCCGAGGGCGGCGCCTCGCTGTCGTGCGGTGGTGATCGAGCCGTCGTGGTAGTCGGAGCCGGTGAAGGTGGAGGCGGGGAACGCCTCGGCCATCAGCAGCGTGGAGGCTCCGTGACCGCACCCTACGTCGGCCACCGCGGCGCCCCGCTGGAGCTTCGCTACCACGCCGTCAAGGGCGGGTAGCCATTCGGTCACCAGGTGAGCGTGGTAGCTGGGTCGGAAGAACCGCTCGCAGCCTTCGTGCACGTCGGCCACGTGATCGTGCCACCCGATCCCGGCGCCGGTCCTGGCCGCCTCGGTGATCCGGGGGGAGTCCAGCACCGAGCCGAGGGCGATCTGGAACAGACCAGGCAGATAGGCCGGGCTGGACTGGTCGGTCAGCGCCACCGCCTTCTCGGGGGCCAGGCTGTAGCGCCCGCTGTCTGGGTCGTAGTCGGCGAAGCCGCCCGCGGCCTGGGCGCACAGCCACTCCCGCGCGTAACGCTCGGCGATCTGTGTGCGGGCGGCCAGCCCGGCCGGGGTGAGGGCGCCGGCGTCAGCCAGTGCCCGGTACAGGCCGAGTTTGTCGCCCATCACGACCAGAGCGGTGTTGAGAGTAGCCCCCACCTCGTCCACCGCCCGGAATACGAAGCTCATCAGCTTGTCCGGGTCCACGGCAGCCGGCTGTTGGATCGTCGTCATGGCATGTTCTCCTTTGTCGTTGCTGTTGTGTGGTGGTTGGCGGCTGGTCCGCAAGCCGCCCGGTGTGCGCGGGACGACCGGCGGCCGGGGGAACAGCGGCTGATCAGGTACGGCGCGCGGCGGGACCGGACGCGGCACGGTCAGCCACACCGCCCGGGCGGCGGCGAGCACGTGGCCGCCGGGGCCGAACAGCGCAGACCCGGCGGTGAGCTTGCGGCCATCACGCCTGTCCGGCCAGGCGATCACCCGGCACTGCTCGCCGGCCGCGGGGAAGCGCCGCTGTTCTCCCCTCGATGGCGACCATCGCCTCGGTGAGCGACTTCACGATCTGCTGCTTCTGCTCGGAGGTGACGACCCTTCGCCAGCTTGACATTGATGAGTGGCATGGTGTCCTCCTTGGACGGTTAAACGGATTTCGCGGATGAAGCCTGCTCTGGGGGCACATCGATGCTGGGATGCGAGCGAGGCGCCGCGATGCGTGCAGGCCTTCGATAGGTGACCTTGCCGTCCAGGTCAGGTGGTGACGGGTGCGGGGACCATGGTGATTCCTGGTTGTGTCAGGGCCGTGGTCGTCTCGTCGACGGCGAAGCGCTGCACATTGAGATCACCGAAGTGCGGGTTCTGCGCGACGCTGCGCGCGAGCGCGGAGGCGAGGAAACTGTCCGCTGATGTGGCGTCGGTGAACAGGTACAGGCCGCCGCGCCGGGTGCGATCGACGTCGCTGAGCCAGAGCTTGGTGAGCAGCCCGGGCAGGGCGGCGAAGGACGGTGCG
This sequence comes from uncultured Actinomycetota bacterium, assembly GCA_963771985.1. GTDB lineage: Bacteria > Actinomycetota > Actinomycetes > Streptosporangiales > Streptosporangiaceae > Trebonia. Next base: position 35,057 of record CAVYVO010000023.1, read on the forward strand.
AGCTCCGCGCTGACCCACGCATACCGTTCCGGGGTCATGTCGACGAGGTCGAACGTGATCATGATCGCATGCATGGCAGCCTCCCTGGGAGCCCGATGACCTGACGTCTGGAACATTAGGTTCGGGCGCTCGGGTGCCGCATCGGGTGATCACGTCATGGTGGTGACCCGATCGCTGTAGTGCCTCAGCGCTCGGCGGTCGTCAGGCCGTGCTCGGCGGCGATGCGGGCCGCCTCGGCTCGGGTGTGGATGCCGAGTTTGTCGAAGACGTTGGACAGGTGGCGGCTGGCGGTCTTCTCGCTGATGAACAGAAGCTCACCGATCTCGCGGTTGGTCCTTCCGGCTGACACTAGCCGCAGTACTTCCAGCTCGCGACTCGACAGCCCCGTCACCGTTCCGGCCGCCGGTGGTGCTGTGGTCTCCAAGCCGACGAGCCGCGCCAGCCAGCCATCTACGCTGCCGGGTCCGAAATCGAGCCAGACCGGCTGGGCCGCCACCCCGTCCAGGGTGATGGCGTCACCGGCCGGCGCGAAGCCGAGGGGGACGAAGATGGGAGCAAGGCGTGAGAGATCAACGACCACTGAGTAGATCCGTCGCAGCCTGGGCCGCATCTGCATGTACACGCGCTTGACGTCCAGCCAGCAGGCCGACACAGCCGGGGAGCGGAGTTCACCGGAGTCCCGGCCAAGCCATCGCCTCATGACCAGGACAGCGTCATCTGGGCCGGGCGGTCGCTGCTTCAGGTGCGCGTGCCAGGCCGCCGCCACCGGGTCACTCGCCCTCAGCCCGGGGTCGAGATCGCCCAGTTCCATGATCTGGACGAAGGCCGCGACCGACCCGTCGGAGTCTTTGGCCACAGAGAACGACCCAGGATGACGATCCCACCACTGTGCCAGTATCGCCGCCGCCACTGGCGGCTCGTGCCGAGCCGCGATCTCGACTATGGCCGCCCGATCGCGCGGATTCGCCGGCTCCACCCAATGGCTCGGCCGCGAGCTGGGAAAACAGGCATCTCGGAGGACGGGATTCTCGATCAGGAACATCAGATCCGCGGTGTGCTGCCAGGGGTCCGACGGACCGATCCGCCCACGGTCGGTGAGGTAGCGCACCGCACGGCGCCGGTACTCCCGGCGACGGTCCGGATCGCGCATCGACAGGTCGTGGTTGACCGTGTCTCGGACAACGTCGTGCAGCAGCAGGCCGTCCCCGGCCTCCTCCACGAACGGCAATGCCCGCAGGACGCCGAACCCGTTACCGGCGTCGTCGAGAAGCGCCGCCAATATCGGCTCGGTCACCCGACGCACCATCGCGGCGGCCTCGACGACCTTGACGGTCGCCGCCGGAAGCTGTCCGAGAAACGACTCCAAGAGCCCCGCCGGAGCCACCGGCTCGCCCCGGGTGCACGAGGCGTCCGCCCGGACGGCAGCAGCTGCCAGCTCCAGAGCCAGCGGATGGCCGCGCGCGAACCCGTTCGCCCACGCCGCCTGCGCGACATCCAACCCTCGCGACCGCAACAGCGCGGCAGCTTCCTCCGCCGACAGGCAGCCGAGAGGGAACTCCGCGACCAGTCCAGGCCAGCCGGCCGACGCGTACCACCCCGACGCCGGCCGATCCCGTCCAGCCAGGATCGTCACAGTGGTCGCGGGCAGGGTCGGCAAGAACCGCGTGCGCAACCAGGCATCAAGCAGCCCCAGCATCTCGTAGGTGTCGACCACCAGCGTGACCCGCGTCTCGCCCAGCGCCCTGGCGATCGTCGCGACCGTCGTTTGCATCTCTGGCAAGCCCAGGGCATGCCCGATCGCCCGGCAGAAACCCTCTGGTGTCGGCTCAACGTCACGCCCGTCGAGATACAGCCCCCGCACCGACGGCGGCAGCTCAGACAGCACCCGGCGCACCAGACTGGTCTTGCCGATCCCGCCCGGTCCGTGCACGAAAGCCACCAGGAAGGGTGCCTCCTGCGCGCGCGTCGCGGCGCTCAGTTCTTCCAGCTCACGCCGCCGCCCGACAAACCTCCGGTCAGCAGACTCACGAACCCGGTCGGCGATCGTGGACACCATAGCCCCTCCAAACCTCTTCCGAAAAGGTACCCCGCCCGTAATGGATAAATAAAGTCACACCGGATGACGTCAGAGCGGATGCAATTTCTCTGTCGTCCGTCTTGGGCGTCGGCCGTCCCGTGACCCGGTCGGCCCAGTCGGCGGCGTGTGCTGTGCCAAAACTCTGCGCGTCGCCTGACCTGCTGTTTTACGCTCGGCGCGGTGGTGTTTCCTCTGTGATATAGGTGATAGCCGGGGTGCGTGATCGCAGCGTTTCTCGCATCAGGGCTGTCGAAGAGATCCGGGACTTATCACGTGCCCGGCCAGGTGATGGTCCTGGCGCGGATCGCGATAGTGATGTGCTGGTGGCCTGGGCGGAACAGAGCCGCCGCAGTCGATGACGATTCCATGGTCTCTGCGGCGATCACCCGTGGGCTGCAGAGCCGCGGCGCACCCCGATTGCACGGTCGCGTTGCACGTGCGGCACCAGCACGCGCTGGCTGGCGACGCGGGCCGAAAAGGGCCACCTGGTCATCAAGGTCCGCGACAGCGGCCCGGGCATGCCGCCGCAAGTAGCGGCTCGCGCGTTCGAGGCTTTATACACGACCAAGGACGCAGGCAAAGGCACCAGCCTCGGCCTGGACATCGCACGGCGCATCGTCGTGGAGCGCCACAACGGCACGATCACCATCGGGTCCCGGCCAGGCGAGACCGAGCTGTAGTCCGCATCCCTGTCCGGCCGCCCAGCCCAGGGACAAGCGGTCAGCTGACTCGCTCCACGCGGCAAGGACCGCTGCCTGCAGCCCGTTTCACTCCCGGCCACGACACCCGGCCGTGACCATTGATCGCGCTTTGCGCTCATAAAGATCGTTAAGCACGGCCAGGCCGGAGGTTTCCGACTCGTGCGTAGCCGTCCATATCGAGGCGGATATCGCGTGCCGCGCGACCGTTGAGCTGTCACCATCTGTAGCGAGCCGCCAGTGCCCACGGTTGCCAAGTCAGGTGTCCGGCGAGCAGGTCCAGGCCGACCGGAGCCGTCAGGGTGAACGTGATCGTGAACATCGTCCCAGGAATTGCGATCAAGCCATTCGGTTGGCCGTATCCATGACCTGAAGCGACGTTCAACGTTTGTCAGGGATGTCCGGAGCTGGCCGCCGGCCGTAAGGTGGGCGGATCATGCTTAGCCTCGCCGGCGTGGAGGTTCGAGCAGGGCGGTGATCTCAGCGACAGCTTCGGCACCTGGGCGGACGTACCGCATCGCGGTGCGCGGGTTTCGGTGCCGGGTCTTGGCCATGATCAGCTGCAAGGGGATGCCTTGCTCGCCGAGGTGGGTCGCTGCGGAGTGGCGGAGCTGGTGCAACTCCCAGCCGGTGTACCGGGTGAACAGGATCCGGGCGCGGTCATAGCCGAGCCGGGCCCGTCCGGTGGCAGGACACAGGTCCCTGGCTGCGGGGCGGCGGGCGGGGCCGGGGCGGCGCTCGGACAGGAACACCGGCCCGGCCTGGCGGCCGCGGATGAGGCGGGGCAGCAGGTGCGCGGTGCACGGAGCCCCAGCAGATCCATTCGGTGTCGCCGCCCTTGGACCGGATCGGGGCGCGGCGGGCGTCCAGGTCGAGGTCTTCGATGTTCAGCGCCAGGACTTCGCTGGCGCGGGCGGCGGTTTCGTAGAGCATCCGCCACAGGGTCTTCTCCCGCAGCGGAACGTCGCGGCGGGTCAGCGCCCGGTCGATCGCAGGCCGGGGCACAGCGCGGGTGGCGTTGAGGTGCTCGCGGCGCCGTTCGGCGCTGGCCGGCAGACCGGGCCGGGCAGCCAGCAGGCGGCGCACCAGGACAGCCAGGCGGCCACGGCGCCGCGGTTGCGGTTCCAGGTCGCCGGGGCCGGCGTTTCCGCAGCTGCTCCAGCAGGGCCGGCCAGCTCCTCCCCGCTGACTTCGGCTGGCGGGCGGCTGGCGCCAAGCCCGGCGAGCAGCCGGTCGAGCACGCCGGTTTAGCCGCGGCGGGTGTTCGGGTTGGCGTGCCGCGGCGCGGACAAGAAGGCGCCGGCCGCGGCCTGGACCGTGGTGGTGTCCCGTTCGCGCAAAGGCATGATTTTCCCGGTCATTTGCTCCTCCTCAGCAGATGTACCGGATAACGTGCCCGAGTGGCGCAGACGGCGGCGGGCTGCCTGCAACGTGATCGCTGACGGGTGTCCGCGTTGTACCGGATAACCGGCCATTATCCGATGGTTCCGGCCGGGTAGTTGCCCGCGGGCATCGAACATCTTTCATATGGCTCATGGGGTTGCCGGTTGGTGAACGACGATGTCGTTCCCAGTTGCGGTGATGATGATGTTGCCGTCAAGGGCGACATCCCATACCGCGTCGGGTAGGTCCAGCGGAGGTATGACTGGGGTGCCGTCGGCTAGTCGCCATAGCCGCACCGTGGCGTCGTCGAAGCCGGCGCTGATGATGACCAGGGTGCCGTCCGGCAGCGCTCCGGTTGCCAGTGCCACCACCCCGCCGGTGTGGCCGGTCAGCGGCCCCCCGACCGGGGTGCCATCGGCCAGCCGCCACACCCGCACCGTGCCATCGTGGCCGCCGCTGATGATGACCGGAGTGCCGTCCGGCAGTGCCCCGGTCGCCACCGCGAACACCCAGCCGTCATGGCCGGTCAGCGGCGCCCCGACCGGGGTGCCGTCGGCCAGCCGCCACACCCGCACCGTGGCGTCGTCGCCGCCGCTGATGATCACCGGGGTGCCGTCTGGCAATGTTCCGGTCGCCACCGCGTTCACGTCGCTGATGTGGCCGGTGAGCGGCTCCCCGACCGGGGTGCCGTCGGCCAGCCGCCATACCCGCAGCGTGGCGTCGTAGCCGGCGCTGGTGATGACCGGGGTGCCGTCCGGTAGCGTCCCGGTTGCCACTGCCACTACCCAGCCGTCGTGGCCGGTCAGCGGCGCCCCGACCGGGGTGCCGTCGGCTAGTCGCCATACCCGCACCGTGCCATCGTTGCTGCCGCTGATGATGACCGGGGTGCGGTCGGGCAGTTCCCCGGTCGCCACTGTGTTCACCCAGCTGGTGTGGCCGGTCAGCGGCGCCCCGACCGGGTCGGCCAGCCGCCATACCCGCACCGTGCCGTCGCCGTCGCCGCCGCCGCTGATGATGACGGGGGTGCGGTCGGGCAGTTCCCCGGTCGCCACTGTATTCACCCAGCCGGTGTGGCCGGTCAGCGGCGCCCCGACCGGGGAGCCGTCAGCCAGCCGCCACACCCGCACCGTGGCGTCATGGCCGCCGCTGATGATGACCGGGGTGCCGTCCGGCAGTGCCCCGGCCGCCACCGCCATCACCCAGCCGTCGTGGCCGGTCAGCGGCGCCCCGACCGGGATGCCGTCGGCCAGCCGCCACACCCGCACCGTGGCGTCGTCTCCGCCGCTGATGATGACCGGGGTGCCGTCCGGCAGCGTCCCGGCAGCCACCGCGTGTACCCAGCCATTGCCATCCCTGCAGAGTCAATCTACGCTCTCTCTCTATGCTCTTGGCAGTCGGGCTCATCCTGATGGCCGTCAACGGCGGAGATGCTCGCGCCAATAGCTATAACTGAGACTTCATCGTGGCTGGCGACTGGGGTAGAAATGGCTGAGAAGATTTTGATCTGCTCTATCTACGGCAAGGTAGAACGTTTCCGCGAGCTCGCCTCGGCGGGCGTGACTATCCGGCCCACCGGCGAAGTCCTTATAAACGGACCGCTTCTCATCAAGCTATTGTTTGGCGACTCGTATGCTGCTTTTGCCGAGCGTGCCGTCCGTTCAGACCGTTTTACATTTATGCTCGAGCCGCACGATGCTAAGAATGCTGGCACATTCGACACTGTGGCCCAGTCTTTCCTGAGCTCTCTATACTCGCAAGCGATCGCCAGCGGCGAATTTCCGAAGGATCCACCGGACTTCTACGGGATACTTGCGCCGGCATCCAGGTCTGCAACGGGATGGCCCGTTTACTTCTTCGCCCTTGGGACGAGGCTAAAACTTCCCAAGGAAGCCTACCGAGGAAAACTCCGGGTAAAAGCATAGTGTGCAGCGAGCAGAGAGTCGCATCTGTGACACGCGCCAATCGGGTGCATGACTTAATCTTGAGAGTGCTTTGTTGGTCCCTCTCAATCTATGCCCCTACGTGAATGTGCGCTGCCCACGCGGTCGGGTTTCCCCGATAATCATCACGAACTTGACGCACAGCCTGGTGTAGTGCACGGGCCGCACTTTCCAGATGTGGTCGAGAGCTTCCGTGTGAGGTCAAGACGTCATAGAACAGGTGCGCGATAAGCGTCGCTATCTGATCGTTAACCGGCCAGAGGGCGCCGATAACCTGCTGATAGCCGGCAATCTGGAACGCTGCCGTGATATGCACAGCTTCGTCCGCCAGCCGTGGTATGACCTGGCTAGTGCTGCATGCCGACAGGTAGGCCAGCACCGCATTTTCCAATCGGAGTCGACTTATGCTTGTGACGGTGAGTGGGGATTCTAGGTAATCGTACAGAAGCAAACGGCTTCTAGAGGGCGATTCCCGGTCCGATACCCCATGGCATGCAAAATGCACTACTGGATGCCGCATTAGCAAGGCACATACTGTTTCGCTTGTTGCCTGCGCACCGCTGATCACGGTAGCCTTGCCTACTGTCTTCCTAATCAAGTCTGTTTCTCTTGATACGCCGTCCAGCCGGGGTGCGCCGACGGTTTCAGGCATGCTTATGATAAGCGGCACTGCCTGTTCCTCGATGGCAGCGTTCTGGTGTCGCGCATTCTCCAATATGCGAATCGTTGCTGTATACGACGAAACGGCCAAGTCCATGAGTGTCCGAGGAGTGCTAACGAACTGGCCTTCGGCGTGATGCCCCGCTGCATGAACGGGGAGCAGGCCCATCAAGCCTACGGGAGACCACCACACGCGCGGCAATTGTCCATCTTCCGAATTGGGGTACTCGAAGCCAAGGACATTCATGACCGGCTCGACCACGGCATCCCAAAGCCATTCCAGGATGCCATTTATGTGACGCTCCGCTTCATTGCGATCGCTTATCGTAATGCCGTTAAAGGCGACGTCCAGGGCGGCCTCAAAGCGGCGAGCGGACTCAACGACAGTCGTCTGAGTCACCCCTGGCAGTTCAACGACCTCGACAGGCTGGCCGGACGAATTGGTATCAGACACCACGAGTGCATCAGATCTCCATGAGCTCGTATAGACGATCACGATGGGCCCCTGGGAGCCTTGCCGGGCGAGCCTGCTGATAGAAGCCGGGTGCAAGAAGTCGGAAAATTCTGGCTCCGCTCGGATACGGTCCAGTATGGAATCCCATTCCGCTTGAAGCTTGCGGCGCCGTTGCACCACGCTCGCGAAGATATATTCGCCGGTGCCGCCGTCCTCTGCCGGGCCGTTCTGCCACCCTGCTGACGGAACTTCCTCGAAGTCTCCGGCCAATTGGCGTAGGCGATCAACCTCGGCCGCCAGGTCTGGTCGTCGTTCCCTGAGCACAGTAAGGTCGCTGCGCGCATCAAGCGTCTCAGACAGCATGATGCCTCGTGTCTGCTCCAGCAGTTCGACCGCACGACCTGGGTGCCCGGCCGCGACGGCGGCTGCCGCGGCGTCGCCGGCGAAACCGCTGAACTCGCCCAGCCAGTGCTCCCTGTCCGCGTGAAGCGCGTACAAGGGAACAACACGGGGAAGCAGGGCCACACCCAGCTCGAAAGCGGTCAGCGCATCCTTATAGTTGCCCTGCTGCATCGCGGCCCGGCCCCACTGCCAGCTCGCGTGCAGGCGATCGCTTACCGGAGCGCTCTCCAGCCCCGCCGCCCCGGCGAAACTCTCACATGCCTCTCGCGCAGCGCCAGGATCGCCAGTCCGCTGCGAGAACAATTGAAGCACCTGGCCAAGTACCGTTGTGAATTTGGCGCGGTCGTGGTGGCCGGGCGGGCACGCTCCAACCGCGGACCGAACTCTGCTGACTGCCTCGGTAAGTACGTCAAGATCTCCAGCCAGATGGAACTTCTGCATCAAAGAGGAGCCGAGAAGTGCCAGGTAACGCGGCTCCTCGTAATTCCCCTTGGGTGTTGCGGCGACGGCTTGACGCATCGCGTCGATGGCCTCGTTCATGGTCGCGGCCAGCCCGGTTCGCTGGTAATCATTCATGAGTGCCACAGCGAGGTTGAATTGGCGCTTGGCCATGTGGGGGTAATCAGGCCGGTTCAGGCTCACGGCCTCGTGGTGCACGTCGATAGCCTCGGCGAGCGACTGAGCCAGCCCGAACCGGAGGTAGGCGACAGTCAGGGCATTTCCGTAATTTGACAGCCGTATGGCTTTTTCCCGGTCTTCGGGGACGGTTGCTTCAATTGCTTTTCGATGGGCGTGCAGGCACGAGTCTAGCGCCTCTCGCTGTCCGGAGCTCTCGAATTCGCGCATTAGCGCGCTGCCCAGGTTCGATAGGTATGTTGCCTGATTGCTGCCATCGTCGGATGTGAGTGTCACGACCTCGCGGTAGACCCGGATCGCTTCATCCAGGGCGGTGTGCTGCCCGCCGAACTCGAACTCCGCCAGCAGCGCTCCGGCGAGGCGGTTCAGCATCCATGCTTTGCTGGCGACATCAGGCGCATCGTGCGCAGCCGCCCTGAACGCGTCCTTTGCCTCATCGAGCGCTTCTGTGGAGCTGAAGCGCTCGAACTTATCCATCAATCTGCCGCCGAGGCCGATAAGCCTCCCTGCGAGGTTCGGGTCTTCCTCCTGCCGGGATCTCGCGACTGCCTCACGGAGAAAGAGAACCGCCTGCTCAAGCGAATTCGCACCCCCGGTCACGTCGAACTGCTTGGCAAGAGCATCGCCAAGGTTGTAGAGGGTTGTTGTATGGGCAGCCGACCTGGCGTCCGGGGCGGCATCTATGGCCGCGCGGAACTTAGCTATGGCCAGATCCAGGTCCGCCTTCGAACCCGGTCTTGTCGAACCGGAGTGACAATGCAGTCCCGAGGGTAGCTAGGGCCGCACACAGGTCTAGGTCGTTCCCCGCCTTCTGGGCACTGAGCTCGTAACTGCTTATGGCATCATTCAGTAGGAACTCCTCGCCTGAGGATTGGAACTTCCTCAGAAGGATTTCCCCGTGATTCCAAAGGTACGCTGCAAGGTCCGCGTCGTCTGGTGCCATCATCGCCAGCGCGCGCTCCGACGCCGTAAGGGCCTCATCCAGGTCCGCTTCATTTCCGCCGTGTTCGGATCGGCGGTTCAGGACACGACTGAGAATGTACAAGCTCTGAGAGAGTACCGCGCTATCGCGGGCCTCTTCGATGGCACGTTGGAGCACGCTTATTACTTCGTCAAGCTCCTGATATGCGCCTGTAACCTCTGCATGGCGAGCTAGGGCCCTGCCGACCCTAAGCTCCAATGAGGCGATATTTGGGGAATCCGGAGGAGCGCTGTGCACTGCGAGTCTGTAAGTGGCAATGGCCTCATTCAGGGCGTCGGTTTCCTGGCACACTGCGAACTGGCTGGACAGAGCATCTCCGAGTCGCGAGAGATAGGCGGCCCGCTCGGCGTTGCCAACTGCCCCGGCGACCGCCTGACGATACGACGTGACGGCGCTGGCCGAGTCCGCCGCCTGCGCCGTCCGCTCGAACCGGGCGGTATAAGCGTCTCCTAGCCCGCAGAGCACAGAGGATTCGCCGCCGCGTTGCCCGGGTTCGTGAGCGACCGCTTCCTCGTATGCGGCGATAGCCTCATCCAGCTCCGCCGAGCCGCCTCCGTTGCGGAAGTGGTCGATGAGCATGCTGGCGAGCTCTGAAAAATATCGCTTACGGTTCGGATCGGCTGGTGGCGCCAGTCTTGCTGCTTGCCGTAGCGCGTCAAGCGCCTCTGCCGAGTCTGCGGGCGCACCCGCCTTGTTCCACCGGTGCTTCAGGGCAGCGCACAAGCCGTACAGATAGCTGGCACGATTCGGGTCACCAGGGCCGCTTTGGGCGGCTCCTTGACGTAGCAGGTCTACTGCCTCATCCAGCAGGCCTTCGTCACCGCTCCCCGCCGAATAGCGCATCAGGACCTGTCCGAGCTGCGACAGGTACATTGGCCTGCCCGAGTCACCGGGAGCGGTATTGGCGAGCGTGTCCCTGAGGATGCTGATGGCTTCTTCCAGGTCAGCGGCCCGTCCCGGCGACGACGCACGTCGTGAAAGAGAAGCAACAAGGCTTCCTATAATTATAGGGACATAAGGGTCAGTAGGATCCGCAGAGGCCAATGCTCTTCTTAGGACGGTGACCGACTCGTCCAGGTCATCGCTGCGCCCGGCCAAGTCAAATCTCCGGGCCAGAGCACCCCCCAGCGCGGAAAGTGTTGCAGGCTCATCGGGATGTCCAGGCGGAGTTAGGTTCACTGCTTCCCGGTAGAACCGAACCGCTTCGTCCATCGCTTCATGGCTTGCGGTGACATCGGACCAACTCCGCAGCGAGTCGGCGAGGTTATATACGCGACCTGCTAGCCGAGGATTGTCAGCCGCCGTGCTCTCAACCACGTGACGGTAGATGGAGATCGCCCGTTTCAGGGCACCGACATCGCTGGTCAGGTCGAAGTCTCGGATCAACGCGCCGCCAAGATCGGAAAGGACAGACGTGTGCTGGACTCCACCGGGTGGCAGCGCGGCGGCCGCTTCGCCAAGCAGGTATTCTGCCCGGCGGATGGCACCGACATCACCATCGGTCTCGCCTCGGGTCACCAATTCGAGCGCCTCGTCGATCGATGCCTTTATGTCCTGCGGTGTAGCCGACATAACGGATCACCGGTGCCCGGCACACGATGAGCCGCGGATATCCTGCCAAGCAGAAATCTGCAACGCACGAGACAACAATGATCCAGGCAGGCCTCCCATCGCAAGACAAAGAGAGGTTACGTTGACAACGAGCGAAGCACGGGGCAAAGCAGGCGCGCCGACCAGCGGCGCGATGCGATCGCGACACCCCAGGCTCACGAACGAGCCAGGACGGAGTCGACGATCGCTGTCATTGCAGTCGATTCACAGGGCAGCCCCGCTATGTATACGAGCACGCAGAGCCCGCTCATCGACATGCGGGCCTTCGCAGGCATCAGGGGCCAATGTCCTTGCTTTAGGGACATACGGCCTGGTCAAGCACAGGAGTTCCGGTGCAGCGCGTGACCCTGAACTGGACACCTTGGGGTGATCACACAGGGTGGTGTGGCGTAGATCACGCTAAATCGGCCTAACGCAAGGCCATTGGCATCAGGGGCCAGCGCCCAGATGTGCCAATTCGAGGCGATCGGGGCGCTGGGCGAGGCGGCGCGCGCCACGCCGGCTGACGATCCGCACCTGGCTAGCCGCCTGGTCAGCCTCGGCGACGCGTTCGCGGCCCGGCTGCGGCACACGGGGGCCACACGCGATCGCAACGCGGCGATCGCCGCCTACGCGAAGGCCGCCCGCCAGGAGCTGGCTCAGCCGCGGGACCGCATCCGCGCCGCCCGCGCCGCCGCCGACCTAGTGCCCGACGCCGCTCCCGGCCGCGCCGCCGATTTCCTTGAGACGGCGGTGCGGCTGCTCGGCGATCTCGCGCCCCGCGCGCTGCCCCGGGGGGATCAGCAGCACCAGATCAGGGAATTCGCGAGTCTGGCCAGCGATGCGGCCGCATTCGCGCTCGCCGACGAGCGCGGCACGGCGTCCCGCGCGCGCCGCTCGCGCGCTCAGCCTGCTCGAAGCTGGCCGCGCCGTGCGGCTGACGCAGTTGCTTGGCACCCGCGACGACCTGACGGACCTACGCCGACAGCACCCCGTCACGGCCAGGCGGTTCGTGGAACTGCGGGAACTGCTCGACGCACCGGACTGCACGGGCGGCGGCGTGGCTGACCCGGCGGCGATCCCGGCACTCGGCCAGGCAGCCGAGGAGCGGCGACGGCTCGCCGCAGAATTCGCAGAGGTGCTGCGGCACCGGCCTGCCCTGGCAGCTGATGCGTACCGTCACCCGGGCTCTGGGCGTTCCTGACCGGCTGCCCGTCATTGGCAAAGGAGCTCGCCCGGTAGTTCTCATAGCAAGTTGTAGCGGCCTGCGTGAGATTAAGGTCACGTCACCAGCGTGGCTGCTCTACCCTGGCCAGACAATGGACACGAAGAAGCCTAGTGAGCCTCACCGGCCCGGAATACGAGGGTTTGCGTGGAAATAGACCTGACCATGAAGATCGCCGCTTTCTGCCGCGAACTAGGTGATAGCACTCTCCGGGAGATGGCGCGCCAGCAGAACAAGGAAGCCGTGTACGAGCGCGCCGAGGAATCCCTTAAGGCCGGCCGGATCGGCCCGGAACTAGAAGCCGATCTGGATTTGCTCGACGAAATGGTAAGACATGTCGAGGGGCAAGGCCTGTATCCGGGTGCCACGCGAGGTTACCAGCCGCTGCCAGATCCCGGAATGGGAACGGGCGCGCAGTGGTGGATGTGCCCTAGTGGCCGCTGCGCAGGCCGCGGGAGAGTCCGGCCTGGCCAGGAGTCGCCGGTCTGCGCGGCCAGCGGCGAGCAGCTCGTGCCGGGGCCGTTGCCGGAATGACCGGTTTCCTGGGAGAGATCGGCAAGAAACTCGCCGACCGCTGGGTGGCCTTGCTCGCCGTCCCCGGGCTCCTGTACCTTGCCGCCGTCACCGTGGCAGCCGTGCTCGGCCAGGCTCACGCCCTCAGCTACCCCGACCTGAGCCGGAAGATCGCGGCCTGGGCGGCCAGCCCGGCGCTGAAGTCGGCCGGCGGCACCGTGCTCATCGCGGCAGCCGTGCTCGCCGGGTCGGTGATGGCAGGCCTGGCTGCTGCAGCAGGCGGCCGGTTCGTCGAGATCTTGTGGACGCTGCCCGGCATACGTGCTCCCGCCAGGTGGCTCGCCGGCTGGCGGCGGGACCGCTCCCGAAAAGCCAAGGCCATCGCCGACGACCCGCGCAGCACGCCCGCCGAGGTGCGCAAGGCGATCGCCCGGGCCGACCGGATCTGCCTGATCGAGGCCGATCGCCCTACCTGGATCGGGGACCGGCTCCGTGCCTGCCGCGTCCGCATCAAGAGGGCCTACGGGCTGGACCTGAACGCAGCCTGGCCTCGCTTGTGGCTGATCGCCCCGGACACGGTCCGCACCGAACTTGGCGCCGCCCGCGACGCGTTCAGCGACGCCGCCCGGCTCACTGCGTGGGCCATCTTGTATCTCGTCCTGGCGATCTGGTGGTGGCCCGCCGTGGTCATCGCCCTTATCACCGGGGCTACGGCAGTTGTCAGGGCCCATCTAGCCACGGACAACCTCGCCGATCTCATCGAATCGGCAATGGACCTGCACGGCCGGGATCTTGCCGCCCATCTCGATCAGGACCTGACCGGCCCGGTGACGCCCGCGACCGGCGGGCTCCTCACAACACGGATGCGCAAGAGCCGGTGGGATCCTGGCTCACCCCTCGCGGAGTAAGGGCATCGGAATGAAGATCGCACCGGAAATAGCCGCAGGAGGGGTCCGGCGCTTTGAACTGTAACCGTACAGGGAGGGCTATAGCCAGCTCGGTGTTAACCTCCGGAAGAAATTGAATTAAACCGCGGCTCGGCACTGGCAGATTGGACGTCTATCCTATCTCAGCGCGCCGAAAATGTTCCTATGCCGTCACGACCGGTAAGCCCCTACCGTTGGTCTTGCTGGCTGAAGTGCGACGGGGACGAGACCACCGGGACCACATGAGCCCGAAGCCGTGAACCCGCAGGTCCTGCAGAGGCTGGCGGCTGAGGGAGAAGCGGCGTTCAGCGAGTACGAGAGGGACGGTCGGCCGGAGATACTCGAGGTGACCGTGTCCGCTTTCCGGCTCGCAGCCGATGCGATCCGGCCCTGACTTCACTTCCAGCGGATTGCCGCCCGGCCGGAAGGATTGGGTTGACAATGTACCGGCCCGGCGGACGGGTGGCATCAGGGCCCCAGGTGGATGTAGGGCGCCCAGAGCAATGGGTTAGCGGGATCGCTAAGCCTCGATCCACCGGCCCATTCGGGTAGATCGTTTCCGGTCCGATTCCTGCACGAGGAGTTTTCCGGGGTTGATCCGGGCGCAGGCGTCCTGCCGCTCGCCTGTCCTGCGGCTTGTCCGGGTTCCTGGCTCGGGGACGGGGTTCGGGGTGGCCGTTGGGCCGTGGCGGGTGCGGACCGGGTCCGGGCTGGTCAGGCCGCTGCGGCGGGCGGGCCGCAGGCGGCGGCGAGCAGGTGCAGCCATTGGTGCTCGCGGTGCCAGCCTTCGGGCAGGTGCAAGGTGAGGTGGCCGCGGCCGTGCCGGGCGGTGCGGGCGGCGACGGCGATCAGGTCACGGCGGATGGTGGCGGCCCGGGCCTTCCCGAAGGGCAGGGATGCCAGGGCCCCGGCGGCGCGGACCAGGTTGTGCGCCATGGCAACGGCTATCTGCGCAATGTCAACGTCACCAATACGCACATATCGAACTTCAACCACATTGCCAACAACTACCACAACAACAGTATTGCCGGGACGCACTACGCCTTCCGCAACACGGCGGGCGCGGTCACGGCCGCTCCAAAATCTGCATTTACTTCTGGAGCCGCGATCAATCGGGTGGGCACAGTTGTTCCCAAGTCAGCACTCGGCCGGGGACAGCTTGTCGGCACGGCCAATGTGACTCCGACCAAGCAATCCGTGCTTGGCGGACGCACGCCTGCAACTCATGGAATTCCCCCGGCTTCACGACCAACCGCAGCGTCGTGACCCACGCGACTCCTCCGGCCCACTTCAACGGGAATCAATCCGCGACGGCGAGAGGGAACGGTGCTGCTTCGACGCAAGGCAATCGGAACGTCGCCCACGGCCCCGGTGCAACGGCAAGCGCGAATCAGGGAAATGCCGCGCGCAACGTACCGCGGCCGCCGTCGGCTGGCGGAGCGGCCAATAATCAGGTTGCGCGGGGCAACGGTCCGTCGAACCCGGCGGCGCACAATGCGCCTCGGCCTCCCGCAAGCAACAACAGCTTCGCACGCGGCAACGCAAATGGCGCGAACAACGGCTCGACGATAAACCGCGGTCCACAAGGCACGGCGACGGCGCGCAACTCCCAGGTGCCACGGCCGCCCGCGAACTATACGTATCGCCCGGCCAGCGGAACGCCGCAGCAGTCGGCGCCGTCGCATCAATCGGCGCCGTCGCAACATGCCGCTCCGCAAGGCAATTCGCGGGGCGGTTCGCAAGGCAACAACCCTCATAGCGGCGGCGCGTACAACAACTCTGGCTCGGCGCCCCGCACCACAGGACAGGAGAGTTTGTGAACCTGTGCCGCAATCTTCATCCGCAATCCGGGGAACAGTTGACACCACGGCTCAATTCCAAACGCATCAGCATGGACAAGGATGGGAACGTCCATGAATCCGCCAATCGCCGGGTGTTCTACGATTTTACGTTGTCACCGCCCAAATCGGTTTCTATTGCCGCACTGGTGGGGAATGATAAACGGATTATCGGGGCGCATGATGAAGCGGTGCAGGTCGCCATGCGTCAGTTGCAAACTTACGCTGCCACACGGGTTCGGACTCAAGGCCAGTATTCGCAACGGGCAACGGGCAATGTCGTGGGCGCGGTCTTCCGACATGACACGTCACGCGCTTTAGACCCGCACTTGCACAGCCATTGCATCCTGTTCAATGCCACTTGGGATGCGACTGAAGGCCGCTGGAAAGCATTGGAAGCCTGTGAAATGGTCACGGCGCAGAAGTTCGTCCGAAACGTCTATTATCACGAAATGGTCAGGTCGCTGCAACGGTTCGGCTACGGCGTGGAAAATAATCCACGCGGGGATTTCGAGATTGCCGGTGTCAGCAAGAATTTGATTGATCGCTTTTCCAAGCGCCA
>CAVYVO010000024.1:0-397086 GCA_963771985.1 uncultured Actinomycetota bacterium
TAACGAGGCCGTTGGATGCTTTTAGCCACTTGTCCAACGCCTCCAGAAACCGCAAAGTGTCCTGGGGGTTCTGGGTACGTCTGGTCGGAATAACATTCTGATGATGGAATCGGCCGCTACCACGGCGTAGCAGACGGCCTCCGTCAGGCTAATGTCGGCCATGATTTCCAAGCCTTTCGCCGAGTTCGACTCCGCCAGTCCCTTCGCCTTGCGAACCCTGCATCTCAATGGCCTGGCGGGCACCGTGAGCAGCCTCGATCTTGACCCGTGCCATGAGATTGTCATCGTCGAAGACTGGCAACGAGTCTATCGCGTTCCTCCACTCTTCCCAGAAGTATTCCCCCTCGTTTCGGTCGATGCAGACTTTCGCCGAAACTTGGGTTCGTTGGCCGTTGAGCAGTTTCCAAAGATCGGCGTCGGAAAGGTCGAGGGCTGCAAGCGAGTCAAGCAGTTCGCGTCCCAACTTAGCCGTCGTAGCAAGCCGCCACACGGCTTGGTCGGCTAGGCCAATTCCGATTTCGTGATAAGTCGCCCCCGACACCCCCACAACTGGTTCCGGTGGCTCCTTGTATAGCGTTCTGATGGTCCACGCAACAGTCGGGTAGATTCTCTTGGCTCTGTTGAGGTGGTACGTTAGTCGCAGAAGCGTCCCGGCAATCCCGTCGCAATACCATTTCCCAGTCCCATCTTGCTGGTAGGGCTGGCAGATCAGCCGCAATTCTGCGAGATTTGAGACGCAGCCGCACGCGGCGTTACAGGCAACGCGGAACGCTGCGGGAACCTGCCTGTCGAGTGTGGGGGTCGCTTCACCGTTCTCGGCCTTGTCGGGTGGCGGAGTGACGAACAACTGCTTCGCTCTAACAGCCGCTTGCAGTAACGCGGCCACCTCGCTCCGCTGCATGAACAATGCTTGGTATCGGTTCTTGCCATGTTCCGCAGCCAGCCAGTCTAAGACCAGTTCGAGCGGCTTGGCGTCAAACACTGAATGCCCCCAGAGCAACCGGCCGAAATGGCGGATGATGGACCAATCGGTGAGATTGTCGAGCCCTCGCGGGTTCGATTCCAGCGTCACCTGAAGTTCTAGGAGCGAGCCAACCTCAGCAGGGCTCCCCTCGGAACGGCACTTCGGACAAAGCCGCCACGGTGTATCGCCCACTTCAACAGAACGCGGGCTATCGCATCGTGGGCACGGAGGAATAGGAACTACGACTTGATCGAGGTATGCACACCACTCGGAAAACGCGCTTTGTGCTTCTTCGCGGTCGGAGAATGCCGAGGGGGCTACCGGGATGTCGGGGAGCCGCCTTACGCAGTGCCCAATCTCGAACCGCTACGATGTCTTGCCGAATGAGACTAAGGTGAGCAGGAACGTCTACCCGAGACAGTCCTGATATGCGCACCACATTTGTGTTGGTAGCAGAATTGCCAATCCAATTGACGTGGCAGGAATGCAGGGTTTCTATTCTTGGACGAATCCGATCTTCGAGCCAAGCCTTTGCCGATGCGGCATCCTCGAAGTCAACGGGAAGAGATGTGTCAGCCATCGTTTCGCCCTTCGTCGGGAGGAGGCCATCCGAGCCGGTCGATGTGGAAGGCGACCAACTTGGCGGGCCAACCCAAGCCACTTGGTTGCCCGGCTCACAACCCGCCGCAGTCTTTCCGTCAAACCCCCATTGTAGGCGAGATTGGCGGAAGGTACTATGCTGCCTCGCGCTTTCCAAGACCGCTGGCCCAGCCCCACCCGAGACCGCAAGGGCCAGGGCTGCCTGCCTTCGTCCTTCGCCGGGGGAACGCGGGGCAGGATGGCGGGCGGATGCCCCTTAACGATGTGGGACTGCCGCCCATCTTGTTGGGGAGGTATAATCGTCGATCGGCGGACGCAAGACCGTCTCCTGGCAGCCGGATCGGTTTGAGAGTGGTGGACACATGAGCGGCGGACCAGTGGCAATCCGGGGATACCTCGTCCAGACCCTTGTGGTGCTGCTGGAGGCGCTTGACGGTGAGGATTGGATCAGCGTCACCTTGGAGCCGGACCACATATCCGAGAAGATCGACATCCTATGGCGGTATAAGGACACGACGAAGGCCGTCCAGGTCAAGTCGTCGGTCAACCCGTTCACGGACACCGCCGTCAAGGGTTGGGCGCGCGACCTTGAGGCATCGAGGGACGCTGACGAATACCAACTAATTCTCGTGGGCACCCCCTCGAAACCGGCGGTCGCCAAGGCCCGATGTTTGGGCAAAGTTGCTGTACCCGCTCCTAAGAACCTTGACCTGATCGCCTTCAGGCAGCAGGCTGCCCATCTTCTGGACCGCTTCATCGCAGCAGAGGCCCTGCCTACCGGCGGTGCAGACTACCGGGAAATGTTGTGCACACGCGCTGGTGGGAAGACTGGCAACACTCGCTGCGAGGTCCCATCCTCTCAGCCGTGGTGAATTGGTCGCGCTGCTCAAGACGTGGATCGTTGAGACTCCGAAGGATGTTCCCGTCTTCCCGATCTTCGACTGTCCGCCACGAAACCCGTGGTTCACCGGCCGGGGCAAGGAGATTTCCGATCTCCGCGAGCGGCTGAGCCAAACGGGCAAGGCCGCGATCGGCCAGGCCATCAGGGGGCTAGGCGGCATCGGCAAGACGCAAACGGCCATTGAGTACGCGCACAGGCACCGAGCCCAGTACAATGCCGTGTTTTGGATCAATGCCGCCACCGACCTGGACCTGATAACCAGTTATCGGAGGATTGCCAAGCTACTGCGACTGCCCCACAACGCGAATGACCCGGACAGCGTAATAGCAGCCGTCAAAGGGCGGCAGGAGAGCCTCGATGGGCCCCACTGGCTGCTGGTTCTGGATAACGCCGACGATCCACCGTTGCTCGTGCCCTATTTGCCGCGGAGGGCTTCCAATGGCCACATCCTCGTTACCAGCCGAGTGCGGCTGGATGTTCTTGGCATTCCCTCGGCGTTGCCCATCGAGAAGCTACCGGCAGAGGACTCCACTCGCTTTCTGCTCGCTCGGGTTGACCGTGAGCCAAGCGACGCTGAGGAGGAGCGGGCAGCCGGGGAGTTGGCAACGGAACTCGATGGTCTCCCTTTAGCATTGGAGCAGGCGGCAGCCTACATAGCGGCGATGCACGTTACCTACGGGCAGTACCTTGAAAGCTACCGAACGCGAAAACTCGATCTGCTGGAACGACGCGGGCCTGAAATGGGTGCTTACCCGACCACGGTAGCCAAGACATGGCTCATCAATTTCGAGCAAGTGGAGATCGCATCCAAGGCCGCCGTTGACCTGCTGCGCCTCGGTACGGCGACTGCTCGATCCCGATGAAATCCCCTTCGAGTTGCTGACTAAAGGGAGCGAAGGAATTGGGTGAGCCGTTGGGCGCGGCGATCAATCCTTCGGACCTGCTCTCGGTAAATGAGGTCTTGGAGCCGCTTACTCGGTTTTCGCTGCTCACCGTTGAAGCGGCAAGACAGACCTACAGTGTCCATCGGCTGGTCCAAGAGGTTGTGAAGAACGCGATGGACGACGAAGGTCGGCTGGCCTGGGCCGAACGTGCGGTGAGGGCAATGGGCGCTGCGTTCCCCTTTGTTGAGGTAAGCAATTGGCCAGCCTGCGACCGGCTAGTTCCGCAGGCGCTGGCCTGTAGCAGATTGGTCACGGAGTTCGGCTTTCAGTCCGAAGAAGCCGCTCGTCTACTGAACCGACAGGCTACTACCTGTGCGATAGAGGACAATATGGCTTGGCTGGAGCCGCTGTACCGGCTGGCTGTGGAAATCGACCGCCAGGTGCTGGGCGACCAGCACCCGCATTCCGCTACGGGCCTGAATAACCTAGCCGTGCTATGCGAGTCGATGGGCCGCTATGGGGAGGCCGGGACATTGTTGCGCCAGGTAGTGGAAATCTGCCGCCGTGTGGACGGGCGGAGAGAGTGGTGCTGGCTGGCCACATCGACACCGTGCCGCACGCCGGCAGCTTTCCCTCTTTCTTTGATCCCGAACGGACCCGGCTGACTGGCTGCGGCACAAGCGACATGAAATCAGGTGTGGCGGTCCAGTTGCGGCTCGCCGCGAGCCTGACTGCCCCCTCGCGCGACGTGACCTACGTGTTCTACGAGTGCGAAGAGGTCGATGTCGCCCGCAACGGGCTGTTCCTGCTCGCCAGGTCTTCTCCCGGGCTGCTGGCCGGAGACTTCGCGGTGCTGCTCGAACCGAGCGGCGGGGTGGTCGAGGGCGGGTGCCAGGGGCGCTGGTTGCGCGACGGTCACCGCGACCGGGGCGCGGGCGCACACCGCGCGCTCCTGGATGGGGCGCAACGCGGATCCACGAGGCGGGCGCCATCCTCGACCTGCTGCGGGCCTGGGAGCCGCGGTCGCCGGGAGGTGGACGGCCTGCGGTACCGCGAAGGGCTGAACGCCGTGGCCATCTCCGGCGGCATCGCGGGGAACGTGGTTCCCGACTCCTGCGTGGTGACGGTGAACTACCGGTTCGCCCCGGACCGCGGCGCGGACGAGGCGGCGGACTACCTGCGGTCGCTGTTCTCCGGGTGGGAGGTGTCGGTCCTCGACGTGGCGGCAGGCGCCCGGCCGGGGCTGCGCGCTCCGGCGGCGGCCGCCTTCGTGACCGCCGTCGGCGGCACTCCCCGGGCCAAGCTCGGCTGGACCGACGTCGCGCGGTTCGCCGAACTCGGGATCCCCGCGGTCAACTACGGCCCGGGGATCCC
This sequence comes from uncultured Actinomycetota bacterium, assembly GCA_963771985.1. Taxonomy (GTDB): domain Bacteria; phylum Actinomycetota; class Actinomycetes; order Streptosporangiales; family Streptosporangiaceae; genus Trebonia. The sequence continues at coordinate 4,724 of CAVYVO010000024.1, forward strand.
GGAGATCGCGCACACCCCCGGCGAGTACGTCGAGGTCGCGGCCATCACCGACTGCGAGTCCCGGCTCCGCGCCTGGCTCTCCACCTAACCCGGGGGGTTGAAGGGGGGTCGTCCCCCCTAGGGCAAGCACGGCGTAGCCTGTCCGCGTAGCGGCGCGCTACCTGGCCAGCGCCGACAGCGTGACGTTCGTGGTGTGCCTGCCGCCGCTGGAGTCGACGTACCCGACGCTCAGCTGGTCGCCCGGGTGGTCGCCCGCCAGCAGCTTGGTCAGCGTGCCCGCCGAGCTGACCGACTGGCCGTTGATCGAGGTGATCACGTCGCCCTGGGCCAGGCCGGCCGAGTCGGCCGGGGTGCCGGGGATCACCGTGCAGATCAGCGCGCCCGAGCTGACCGGCGGCGTGTAACCGCTGCCGAACCCGAAGTTGCCGCTGCCGTTGGCGGCGCAGTCACCGGGGCTGCTGGCGTCCGCGACGTTGATGCCGATGAAGCCGGCCAGCCCGATGTGCACGGTCGCGCTGGCGTGGCCGGCGGCGATCTGGTCGGCGATCGTGATGGCGTGGTCGATCGGGATCGCGAAGCCGGTAGTGGCGCCCGACTGGTCCTGGCCGAAGCCGGAACTGTCGGTGTTGGCCGCGGTGTCCATGCCGATGACCTGGCCGGCCGAGGTGACCAGCGGGCCGCCGGAGTCGCCCTCCTCGATCGGCGCGTTCGTCTGCAGCACGCCGTGCAGCGTTTCTTCGGTGCTCGCGCCGCTGTCGCTGGCTTGGATGGTGCGGTTCAGGGCGCTGATCGTGCCCTGCGCGGTGGACGGCAGGCCGCCGCGGCCGCCCGCGTTGCCGAGGGCGAGTACCGCCTGCCCCACCTTGACCTGGCCGGAGTTGCCGAGGCTGACCGTCTTCAGGCCGGAAGCGCCCTCGAGCTGGAGCAGCGCCACGTCGTCGGTCGAGTCGTACCCGATGACCCGCGCGGTGTAGGTCTTGCCCGAGCCACGAGCTGCGCCGAGACGCTGGTCGCCTCGTCGATCACGTGGTTGTTCGTCAGCACCAGGCCGCTCGGCGAGATGATCATGCCGGTGCCTTCGGCGGTGGCGTCGTTGTACTGGAGCTGGGCGGTGACGTCGACGATTCCCGGGTCAACCTTGGCCGCCAGCGCCTGCGCGTTCAGCGGGCCGGAACCGGAGTTCGTAGCGCCGGAGCTGCCGTTGCCGGTACCTGAACCGCCGGAGCCGTTCCCGCCGGAGCCGTTCCCGCTGAACGGATTCTGCTGCCCGCTGTTGCCGCCGGGGCTGACGTTCGACGGGGACTGGGCGGCCGAAGACGAGGCAGACGTGTGGTTCAGGGCGATCGCGGCACCCGCGCCCGCGCCCGCGGCGAGGGCGGCGACGGCGATGTAGGCGAGGACCCGGCCGAACCGCGAACCGGGCGGGGGAGGCGGCGGCGGGCCGTAGCCGCCCCACGGGTACTGGCCACCATCTCCGCCGCTCCAGGCGCCGTAGCCGCCCTGCGGGGGCGGCCCGTACCCCGGCTGACCGTACCCCGGCTGACCGTACCCGGGCTGTCCATAGCCTGGCTGACCGCCGTACCCGGGCTCCCCGTAGCCGGGGTCGGCATGCGCGGCGTGCCCGTACCCAGGCTGCCCGTAGCCTGGCTGCCCGTAGCCTGGCTGTCCGGACGCGGCGTACTCAGGCTGCCCGCCGATGTCGCCGGCGCCGAACGAGATGGTGTCGCCGGAACCGGCCGCGGCACCGACGTTGCCGGCGGCTGGTGTCCACGGGCTGACGTACTCCGGTGGCTGCCAGCTGCCCTGCTGCTCGCTACCGCTGTCGTTGTCTTGCATCTATCTCGCCTTCACCGTGAACAGCGTACGTCTGCTTCCGTGCCGGCCGGTGCGCGGGCCGCGGATCGTCATCCTCTAGTAAGCGTTCCAAACCTGGGCGTAACCTGAAGGCTCGCTCAGGATTGCTGTGCCGATCTGGGCCGCACATCATAATGAACTCCCGGTAGCCGCTGAATATGCCGCCTTCCGCTGAGCTGACTATGAACGAGCGCCTCGCCGGTTTGTTCTGCCCCGCATGCGCAAGGCTATGCGGCGGGAGCGATCGCAAGCCGGATCAGTGACGTCCGCGTGGTGCCCGCGACGTCGACCCATGTGACCGGAACCACGGTCCCGGGCCGGGAACCGCTCATGATGGCTGTCAGCGCGTCTGGCGAGGAAACCGGCCGTCCGCCGCCGCGATGATCACGTCGCCCGCCGTGATCCCCGCCGTCGCGGCGCCTGTCCCGCACGAGCACTCCGTCCACCAGCGCCCCCGAACGAGCGGGTGCCATCGCCACGGGCGCTCTGGCCGCGGCCTCCGTGCCTACGCAGCCAGGGGACCGTGGCGAGGCGCCACCTTCCGTTCGGCTGCCTTGTTCTCGCTGTGCCTGCGACGCGGGGTTCGTGGCGGCGCTCGACGGGACGACGACCCCGAGGAAGCCGCTGGTGCCGAGGACGATCCCGGGGGCGGATCGCCCGGCGGCGATCTGGCGTTCGACGGCCATCACAGCGGCGATGGGGATCGCGTACCCGACCGGCGGCGTCCCCGTGCCGGCGGCGGTGTCCATGCCGATTACCGTTCCCGCCGAGTCCGCCAGCGGGCCGCCCCGAGTCACCCAGCTCGATCTGGGCGCTGGTCTGCAGCATGCCGTGCAGGGTCTCGGTAAAGCCGGACGTGCCGTCGGCCGCCTGGATCGTCCGGCTGAGGCTCTCGACGACGCCGGCCCGCGCCGCCGGCGGGCCGTCCCGGCCCGCTTGGTTGCCGATGGCCAGCACGGGAGCGCCGACCGTCACGGCCGCCGAGTCGCCTATCGGGGCGGCCGTCAGGCCGCTCGCTCCTTCGACCTGGAGCACCGCGACATCCGCGCCGGGATCGGTGCCCACGATCCGAGCGGGGTAGGTCCGCCCGGTGTCGGTCAGCGTGACGGTGACCGAGGTGGCATCCCTGACGACGTGATTGTTGGTGAGCACGAGACCGGCACGTCCGTCGACGATGAAGCCCGTCCCGAGGGCGGTCTCGGCGTCATAGCGGAGGGTCGACGTGACGTCCACGACGCTGGGCTCGAGCCGCCGGTAGACGGCCTGCTCCCGGAGCGGTGTCACGGCGTCGGGACCCGCCCGCGCCGGGGCCGTCTGCTGCGCCGGGCTGGTATGTGCCCTGGCCCCGGAACGAGCGCACGAGCATGATGCCGACGGTGCCGAGCGCGATGCCGAGCACCGCGACCAGCAGCGGGATCAGCGGCCGGCGGCGCGGGCCCGGCGGGTGCGATGTCACGCATGTGACCTTTCCCGCTCCATGATCACGTCATGCCGGGGCTGGTCCCGTCAGGTGGGCAGGTAGGGCAGCGAGGCGGTCGCGCCGACCGACGCTTTCGCGTCGCGCCAGATGGTGTAGATCGCCGCCCGCTGGGCGTTCATCGTGGCCAGGGCCTTGCCCAGGGTAGCCTGGGCCGCGGCGCGAGCGGCGGGCGTGCTGGCCTTCAGCACCGCGAGCATGTCCTGCTGCGCGTTCATGGCGTCGGGGAACGCCCAGGTGACGACATCGTTGTCGGCCTCATCGAGCGGGAACTGGGCCAGCGACTCGGTCACCTGATAGCTGGTGAAGTCCTGCAGCGGCTGGTTGTTGGCCGGCGAGCAGTTCTGTGCGTTGTAGGCCAGGATGCCGACCGCGGCCGAGTATTCGGCCGTGTCGCCCGCCGCTACCTTGTCGAAAGCCGTCGTCGAGTCGCGCATGCCGCCGGCGCACGACTCGATGCCGGCGTTCACGTCGCCGAAATACCCGGTCAGGTCGGCGGCCCGCTGTGACTGCGACGGCTTGACCGACAACGACACGAGCACCCCGGCCCCGGCCAGCACGATAAGGGCGGCGAAGACCCACAGCGGGGTGCGCCGCGATGCCCAGCCCTTGTGCCGGAGCGGCACGAAGGGCGGCTGCGTCTGCGTCGGGGAATCCACTGGATGTGCGCCTCGATCCTTTAGGTCACGAGCCGGCGGCGTCCATGAGGCGGACGCCCTTGGCGAGATCGGCCTGCGTCACCGGGCCGTACACGCGGTCGACGATGCGATGCTGCGCGTTGAGGAAGAACGTCTGCGGGAGGGCGCTCACGCCGTACGCGTTGGCTGCGGCCAGTTCCGGGTCGACGCCGACCGGGTAGCTGACGCCCTTGGCGCGGGCGAACTTCACGGCGCTTGACGCGTTGTCGTTCTCGTCGAGGCCGACGATGATCACGTGCCCGTGCTGCTGCTTGTACCAGCTCGCGAGCAGCGGGGTCTCCCGCTGGCAGGGTTCGCACCAGGAAGCCCAGAAGTTCACGATCAGCGGCTTGCCCCGGTACTGGGTCAGCGTGATGTGCTGGCTGGGATCGCCGAGGGCGGTCAGCGTGAAGCCGGGCGCGGCCGGGGCGCTGGCGGCGGGGCTGGCTGGCGAGCCGGAGCCGATGAGGCTGACCACGACGACCGCCGCCACGAACACCCCGATGATCGCGGTGATGACCTTGTGCCGTCCAGCCAGCCGGCCGCCTGCCGGCTCGCCCTGCGCAGGACCGCTTCGCGCGGCGCCGCGTCTACGCTCATCGCCTGGCACTCCCTTGCTGTCCTTGCCCGTGGCTCGCGGGCGCGGCCGGGTGGTCCGCCGTCTCCGCCCCCGTCGCCGCCGACGGCGCGGCGGACTCCGCGGGCCCGGTGGTGAGCGCCGGCCGTTCGCTGGCGGGCTCCGGCAGGGTCAGCTCGAACTGGCTGCCCTCGCCGGGCCCGCTGCGGACGGTCACGTCGCCGCCGTGGGCGCGGGCTACCGCGCGCACCAAGGGGAGTCCCAGGCCGGTTCCCCGTGACTGGCTCTCGTCGCCGGTGCGGAACCGGTCGAAGATGAGGTGCAGCTGGTCCGGCGGTATGCCGCTGCCGTTGTCCGCGACGATGATGCGTGCCTGGCATGCCGGGCCAGCCCCGGATGACAGACAACTGTATGACATTGTCCGTGCCGGTATGCCGCACGGCGTTCTCCAGCAGCGCGTCCAGCGCCAGCCCTAGCCGCTCCCTGTCGGCCAGCACGCTCACCCGGTCGAGCCGGCCAAGCTGCCAGCGCCGGTCGGCGGTCGGCCGCCAGCGCCTGATGAGTTCCATCGTCAGCCGGTCGAGCGCGACGAGTTCGGGGTGCAGGAACTCGGGGTCGGCCGCCGCGGCGATGACCAGCAGCCGCTCGGAGATCCGCCGCAGCCGGTTGAGCTCGCCGATCACCACCTGGATGTCCTGGCCTTCCTGCTGGCCGGTGAGGTCGCCGGCCGAGCAGCTCGGCGTGGCCGAGGGCGATCGTGATCGGCGTGCGCAGCTGGTGCGCGGCGTCCTGCAGGAACTGCCGCTGGGTGGCCAGCAAACGGGCGTTCTGCTCGCTGATCAGGCGGTGCGACCGGACCGCCGCCTGCCTGCGGTGGGCATGCCAGGCCATGGCGACGAAGACGGCCGCCATCAGCGGGACCTCGGTCAGCTCCTCCGGCGGTTCCGAGCCGCGCCACACGTCGACGCCAATTCCGGCGGCCGTGGTCAGCATCACCGCGCCGAGCACCCACATGGTCGGCGCGGTCGGCCAGGTGCGGAACCCGTAGATCAGCGTCAGGCTGATCCAGATGAAGTGGAAGGGGACCGTCTCCCAGCCGGCGAACCAGAAGATCGCGATGAGGTTGAGCGCCGAGAAGACCGCCCACCCGGCGTCGAGCACCCGGGGGCTGTACGGCCACCGGAGCGCGACGCCCCGGGCGGCGGCGCGCCGGACGCTTGTCAGGAAGCGGGAACCGCCTGCCCGGTCAGCGGCCTCACCGGGCGACGAGCTGATAACCCTCACCCCGCACCGTCTTGATCAGGTCGAAGCCGAGTTTGGAGCGCAGCCGCCGGACGCACACGTCCACCACGTTCGAGCCTGGGTCGAAGTCATAGCCCCAGACGGTTGCCAGCAGCTCTCCCTTGGGCACCGACTGGCCGACGTGCTCGGCGAGCTCCCGGAGCAGCAGGAACTCGAGCCTGGTCAGCGGCACCGGGCCCTGGCCGATGTCCGCGACCAGCCGCCCGACGTCGAGCGTCACCTCGCCTGCCCTGATCACCTCAGCATGCGGATGCGAATCGGCGTGCGGCTGCGACGCGGGCCGCGGCCCGGCGGCCGGCCGCGGCCCGCCGTGGGCGGGCGCGTCGCCGCGCGAATGCGCGTCGCCGCGCAGCCGGACACGGACCCTGGCGAGCAGTTCGGCGAGGGAGAACGGCTTGGTCAGGTAGTCCTGCGCGCCGCGCTCCAGGCAGTCGACCTTGGCAGCCACGTCGGCGACGCAGGACAAGACGATGACCGCCTGGTCCGGATGCCCGGCGAGCAGTTGCCCGAGCACCTGCCGCCCGTCCAGGTCGGGCATCACCAGGTCCAGGATCACCAGGTCGTAGTGAGCCGCCAGGGCGCGGCGCAGCCCGTCGGCCCCGCAGTCGGCGAACTCCGTCGCGTAACCGGCGGCTGTAAGCGCGCGGCCGATGAACGAGCGGATCTTCGGCTCGTCATCGACGATAAGGATGCGCTCTGCATACGCCACGGTCACCTGCCAGCCCTATCAGTGTTGTCTTGATCGTCTATGTGGGCTTATCCACGGTCAACCGTTTAGCGTCCTGTATAGCTCATCTGTTACAGCACTGTCACGCAAACGATTGCAACTCTTTGCAAAGAATGGTCCTACCCCGCAGCGTGCACCGATTAGCGACTCTCTGTGAGATCAGCAAGAGATTTGCACACTCTCCGTCGCCGCTATGTGTGAATTGTGTTTTAAATAGTGATTTTTGTTATACAAGATAACGCATAGTCGCACGGCGAACGCCGTCGGCTATGTCGGTCGGCGGTCTGTCAGGTGCTCTTCCGCGCTTCGATTGCGGGCCGCCGCCGCGCCGCGGACGGGTCCGCCGGCCCGGAGGCCTCCCGCGCGCATGACAATTTTGTCATTCAGGCGGTCGGGAGTTGCGCCCGTGTTCATCCGGCCGTCACGATCGGGGCTGTAAGTGGGCAACCTGCCTGCGAGTTCTGCATGCGGCCGACTGGTCCCGCCGGTTCACCGGATCCCCGGCGGGGCTGCCAGGGCCGCCGCGGCGGTTCTCGGCACAGTTGGGTGCAACCGTGTGCAGCGCGCGTTGTACAGAAACGAGGTGGTACCCGGTGTCTCTACCGGCTCGTGTGACGACCTTGGTAATCGCTTTCCTGGCGGTTGTCGCGGGCGGGATCTATGTCGCGTTCAACTACATCGGGGCGAAGCCGCCGACGGTTGACTACACGTCATATGCGAGTAACGGTCAGGTCAACGTCACGCTGATGACCACCGCGCAGTCGACGGTCGGCGACAAGCCGGACTGGGTGACGTACTTCATCCAGGATCCGCAGACTAAGCAGTTCGTGCACACCACGTACTTCAAGGTCCCCACGGACACCAGGGTCAACGTGACCATCTTGGGTTACGACGGCTGCACGCCGCTGCGTAACCCGGTCTGGGGAAAGGTCACCGGGACGGCCGGCAACGTCGAGGCCGTCTCGTTCTTCAACGGCAAGACGTACTCGGCCCCGCAGGCGATCTCGCTGTTCGACACCTGGGCGAACTGCTCGGTGCAGCACACGTTCGCGATCCCCGGCCTCGGGCTGAACGTGCCGATCGCGTCGGTGACGACCTACAACGAGAACCAGAACCTGTGCAGTATCTCACCGTGCGTGGCCAACAACTCTAACGAGGCGCTGGCGCCGCACACGGTCGTCAAGTTCAGCTTCATGACGCCGAAGGCCGGCGGGACCTTCCGCTGGCAGTGCTTCATTCCCTGCGGCCTCGGCTACGTGGACGGCAATGGCGGCCCGATGGGTGCGCCGGGTTACATGATGGGTCAGATGGAGGTGCAGGCCTGATGGCCGCAGACACATCGACCCCGGGCGCGCCCGCGGCCGGGTCACGTGGTGAGCGCCGCGACGGCCTGTGGCTGCTCATCCTCTGGATAGTGCTGAGCATCGTCGGCTGCCTGCTCGTCGCGCTGGTGTGGGGACCGCACATTCCGCCAGGCGCGATGTCCAACACCGCCGCCAGCCAGCAGACCGACATCACCGTGCTCGCCGTGGTCGCCACGCCCGTGGTCATCGGGGTGCTGCTGTACTTCGCCTGGGCGCTCATCTTCTGGCGGCAGAAGCCGGGGGACGAGACCGACGCCGCCCCGATCCACGGCAACACCAAGATCTCGGCGACCTGGATCGCGGTGACCTCCGCGATGGTGCTCGGCCTGGCGGTCTACGGCACCGTCGAGCTCATCGCCCCGGCCGGCGCGGGCGCCGGCCAGGGCCCGCAGCCGATCTTCAACCGCGGCATGCCGCCCGCCGCCTCGGACACCTCGTGGGCGCCGGGCACGAACAACATCCTGCAGGTGCAGGTGATCGGCCAGCAGTGGGCGTGGACGTACCGCTACCCGCAGTTCGGCGGCTTCGAGACCACCGACCTGGTGCTCCCGGTGAACGAGCCCGTGCGGTTCAACGTCACGTCGCTGGACGTGATCCACAGCTTCTGGGCCTACCAGCTCGGCGTGAAGGCCGACGCCAACCCGGGCGTGAACAACGTCGCCCTTACCGTCCCGAAGCAGACCGGCCAGTTCGTGGTGCGCTGCGCCGAGCTGTGCGGCATCTGGCACGGCGCGATGTACAACTACGGCAAGGTCGTGCCGGTGGCCGCCTTCATGACCTGGGCGCATGCCACGGCGATACAGCTCGCGTCGCTGACGAGGATACTGCCACCGTACGCCCTCACGTACGACCCGACCGTGATCACCAACCTGGGCGCGGTGAACCAGAAGCTCGGCCTGACGGGCGCGGGCGGCGGTTACTACAACCCGGCGGACCCGGAGCAGCCCTAACACCGGTGAGAGGTAGGCGAGGTAACTTACATGGCCATCGAAACCCAGCCGGAAAGCGCGCAGGCGCCCGGCGGACGTGAGCCTGGCGGCACCCCCAGGGAGCGTGCCTGGTGGCTGCGCCCGGCATTCCACACCGCGCTGATCGGCGCGGTCATCGGGTACATCTTCGGGCACTGGCTCGGCAACTTCATCGGCAGCCAGTACCAGCAGGTCGGCACTTCCGACGACAACGACTTCGCGATCGTGCTCGGCTACGCCTTCCTGGTGCTCGGCTGGCTGATCGGGCTCGGGGTCTTCAACGACCTGGTCAGGCAGATGCTAGGCAAGCCGATCGCGGAGGAGCACGAGCCGTACGGCGGGCTGGCCAAGTACTTCAGGTACACGCTCGACCACAAGGTGGTCGGCATCCAGTACCTGGTCGGCATGCTGGTCTACTTCTTCACCGGCGGCCTGCTGGCCATAGCGATCAGGACCGAGCTGCTGTCGCCGAGTTACCACGTGCTCAGCCCCACCGCCTACCTGGAGGTGGTCGGCGAGCACGGCACGATGATGATGATGATGATGACTTCGGTCGTCCTCGGGCCGTTCGGCAACTACCTGGTGCCGATCATGATCGGCTCCAAGCAGGTCGCGTTCCCGCGGCTCGAGGCGCTGTCCTTCTGGCTCACCCCGTGCGCCTACGTGATCCTGCTCTCCAGCTTCCTGCTCGGCGGGTTCCCGACCGGCTGGACCGGGTACGCCCCGCTGTCGATCCAGGCGGGCGAGGGGATGGACTCGTACGCGTTCGCGTTCGGCCTGATGGGCGTCTCGATCATCCTGGCGGGATTCAACATCGTCGTCACGATCATCTGCTACCGCGCGCCCGGCATGCGCTGGAGCCGGCTGCCGATGTTCGTCTGGGCGATGCTGACCACCGGCTTCATCTTGGTGCTGGCCGCCCCGGTGCTGGTGGGCGGCATGTACATGATCATTACCGACCGCACGGCGCAGACCGCGTTCTTCATTAACCAACTGGGCGGCAGCTCGTACCTCTACGAGGACCTGTTCTGGTTCTTCGGCCATCCCGAGGTGTACATCCTGGCGCTGCCCGGCTTCGGGATCGTGTGCGAGCTCCTCCCGGTCTTCACCAGGAAGCCGCTGTTCGGCTACAAGGTCGCCGCGGCCGGCATGTTCGGGGTCGCGATCCTGTCGTTCTTCGTCTGGCAGCATCATCTGTTCGTGTCCGGCATAAACCCGGACATGCGGCCGCTGTTCATGCTGACCACGGAGCTGATCTCGATCCCGACCGGGTTCATCTTCCTGGTGGCGCTTGGCACGTTCTGGAAGGCGAAGATCCGGCTCACCGTGCCGATGCTGTTCGCGATGGGGTTCTTCGTCAACTTCCTGTTCGGCGGCATCACGGGCGTGTTCCTGTCCGACGTGCCCGCCGATACGACCGCGCACGGCAGCTTCTTCGTGATGGCGCACTTCCACTACACGATCATGGGCGGCCTGATCTTCGCGTTCTTCGGCGGCATCTACTACTGGCTGCCGAAGGTCATGGGGATCACGCTGAACCAGCGGCTGGGCAAGATCCACTTCTGGACGATGTTCATCACGTTCAACACGACCTTCATGCCGCTGTTCGCGGTCGGCATGATGGGACAGCCGCGACGGGTCTTCGAGTACGCGCGCAACCTGGAGACGCTGAACGACTGGGTGTCGATCTCCGCGTTCTGCCTCGGCGTGTCGATGCTCATCTTCATCTTCAACTTCGTAATGTCCACGGTGGTCTGGCGGAAGCGCGCGCCGCAGAACCCGTGGCAGGCGCGCGGCCTGGAGTGGCAGATCCCCTCTCCGCCGCCGGTTGACAACTTCACGCACATCCCGGTGGTGCTGGCGGGCCCGTACGAGTACGGCGATCCGAACGCCCTGCCCGTGGCGGACCTGAATCCGCCGGCCGGGGTGATCAGCGGCGCGCTGGCCGGAGCCAGCGCGAGCGCCGGATCGGAGGCGTAGCACATGTCGGAGATCACCGCTCCGGGCAGCGACGAGGCCGCGGTCCGGGCGACGGAGGAGGCGGCCTTTTACCACGAGGCCGGGCTGAACGCCGCGTGGACGAGCAGCAGGCTCGCGATGGGCGGGCTGTCGTTCCTGTTCGGGGCGTTCGCGTTCGCCTACTTCTACCTGTCGTCCTCCGGCGGCCACTCGATGTGGCTGCCGAAGTCGACGACACCACCGCACGCCTGGTACGGCGCGACGATCATGGCCCTCATTGTGGTCAGCGCGCTCGTCCAGACGGTGGGACTGCAGCGGATCAAGGGGGGCCGCAAGGGGCCGTGGGCGATATCGGCGCTCATCGCCCTGGTCCTCGGCCTGGTCGCGGTGGCCCTGCAGATCGTCGAGCTGCTCAACCTGCCGTTCCAGCCCGGCCAGTCCGGATTCGCCAGCGTCTTCGTCGGGTTCTACCCGGTCGCGCTGGTAACCTGGCTTGCCGCGATGGTCTGGCTGGAGATCCTCATCGTCCGGGCGCGCAGTATTCCTGCGATCTCGTTCGTGGAACAGCCGCCTACCTACGCGGAGACGTTCGAGGTACAGCGGTTCCAGTCGGCGCTGAGTGCTTTCACCACCGTGTGGAACTATCTCGCCATCGTGGCGTTCATCTTCTGGCTGCTTTTCTACGTGCGCTGAGCTGGAGGCCCTGAGTGTCAGCACTACCTCTCGCGGACGGTCCCGCGATGTACCTCGGCGGGTCGATCATGTCGTTCGCCTTGCCGATGGCGGCGTTCATCGTGATCGCGGGCGTCCTGTTCTACGCGTACCGCAGGCCGCACCACAACCCGCGGCCGAAGTACATGGCTCCCGAGGTGGTCACCTCGGTGGGGACCTGGGAGCCAGGCCCCGTCCCGGCTCCGGCGCCGAAGGCGGCCGCCGACGCCGCGTCGGCGGCGATCGTCCCGGAGACGGTGGCCCCGGAGGCCGCGGTGGCCGAGGCGAAGTCCGAAGGCGAAGCGATCGACGCGGCGCAAGAAGAGCGAGAAGAGCAAGAAGGCACGTCAGAAGGCAAGGAATGACCTCTGTGCCGAGCGCGCTCTCGGCGACGGCGGCGGGCCATGCCGGCCCGCCGCCGGCCGCCGCGCGGGAACTCGGCCTGCCGGGCCGCCTGCCCAGGCCATCGCCCGCGCGCTCGTCGCGCTGACCAAGCCCCGGATCATCGAGCTGCTGCTGGTCACTACCGTGCCGACGATGCTGCTCGCGCAGCGCGGCCTGCCCTCGCTCAAGCTCGTCCTCGTCACGCTGGTCGGCGGCACGCTCGCCGCCGGCAGCGCGAACACGATCAACTGCTACATCGACCGCGACATCGACGCGGTCATGAAGCGCACCTCTCGCCGCCCGCTGGTCAACAAGCAGGGGGCGGTCAAGCCTGCCGAGGCCCTCGTCTGGGGGATCGTGCTCGGCGCGGGCGCCACCGCGCTGCTCGGCCTGATGGCCAACTGGCTGGCCGCGTCGCTGGCCGACGCCGCCATCCTGTTCTACGTCTTCGTCTACACGCTGCTGCTCAAGCGGCGCAGCCCGTCGAACATCGTGATCGGCGGCGCGGCCGGCTGCTTCCCCGTGCTCGTCGGCTGGGCCGCGGTCAAGGGCACGGTCGCGGTGCCCGCGATCGTGCTGTTCGCGGTGATCTTCCTGTGGACCCCGCCGCACTTCTGGGCCCTCGCGATGAAGTTCCGCAAGGACTACGCCGCCGCGAACGTGCCGATGCTCCCCGTGGTCGCCCCCGCCGCCGAGGTCACGCGGAAGATCCTCTGGTACTCCTACGCGATGGTCGCGGCCACCCTGGCCCTGGTGCCCTACGTCGGCTGGATCTACGGGACGGCCGCGCTAGGCCTCGGCGCCTGGTTCCTAACCGAAGCGCACCGCCTCCACACCACAGTCCGCGCCGCCGCCGCCGCCGCCGCCCCCGCGGCCAACGCCCCCAGCGCCGCCAGCACCCTCCCCGGCACCAGCGACAGCGCCGATCGCCCGGTCCCCATGCGCCTCTTCCACCTGTCGATCGCCTACCTGACCCTCCTGTTCGTCGTGGTGGCGGTCACCGCGCTCCTCCCCTGGGGCCGCTGGTAACGCTTAGTTACCTCCTCGAACGGACGGTATCCGACGGGGCGTGGCCCGACAGGGCCGTCTCACATTCCGAGACAGTTTCGCGACTTAGGATCTGAATCCGCCCCGCAAATGGGACAAAACGGGCGCGAAAAGGACGGTTTTGGATCCTAAGTGCCGGGACCGCGCACCAGTGTGACGGCTGTGGCAGCTGTGCCGCCCCGACGTCGGACGCCGGCCGCCCGGACGCCGCCCGCCGGACGCCGGCCGCCCGGACGCCGGACGGCGGGCGCTGGGCGCGGCGCCCGGACGGCAGGGCCCAGGCGCGGCTGCCGCCGGGTTACGCCGGGGATGTCGCGGCCGGGAGGCGAACCACCGCGCACAGGCCCGGCGGGGAAGCGCCGGGCACGCCGTCCTCCAGACAGGCCGTACCGCCGTAGGCCTGGGCGGTCGCGCGGACAATGGCGAGGCCCAGTCCGGCGCCGCCGTCCTCGGCGCCGTCCCGGCTGCGCGCGGCGTCCAGGCGGGCGAACCGGTCGAAGGCACGTTCCCTGTCGGCGGCCGGAATGCCCGGCCCGTCGTCGGCCACGGACAGCACAACCCAAGCGCCCTCGCGGCGCACCGTCACGGTCACCCGCGACTTGGCGTACCGCACGGCGTTGTCGACGAGGTTGACCAGCAGCCGGTCCAGCGCGTCCCGGTCCCCGGCCACCAGGCAAGACGCCGTGGCCTGCCTGTCGGCCGCCGGGTCTTCTGCCCCGCCAGCGTGCGCAGCACCGACGGCCTCTTCCGCGATGACCGGCACCCGGGCGCCCGCGTACCGCGCGACCACCGCGTCGCGCAGCTCCGCCAGGTCGGCCGGCGCCCGCGCCGGCCGGCGGTCTCGTCCAGCCGGGCCAGGAGCAGCAGGTCCTCGGCGAGCCGGGCGAGCCGCAGCACGTCGGCGTGCACATCGCGGGCGGTCTCAAGCCAGTCCTGACTGGATGGATGATCGATCGCCACCTCGAGCTGGGCGCGGATCGACGCGATCGGGCTGCGCAGCTCGTGCGCGGTGTCGGAAACCAGGTCCCGCTGCCGCCGCTGCGCGACGGCGAGCCGGGCGAGCATGTCGTTGAGCGTGACGGCCAGCGAGCGCACCTCGTCCCGCGCCTCGGGCACCGGCAGGTCGCGCGGCACCCCGGTGTCGGTGATCCGCGCCGCGCCGCGCCGCAGCAGGTCGATCGGCCGCAGCGTAGACCCGACCGCCAGCCAGGTCGCCCCCGTGATCAGGATGAACAGCAGCGGCGTGCCGAACGCCAGCGCCTTAGCCAGCTCGGACAAGCTGTCTCCGACCGAGCTGTAGGGCGCCGCGGCGATCACCGTGTAGCCCCCCGAGGCGGTGACCGCCGTGACCCGCAGCAGCGACGGTATCCCGAACGCGGGGCCGTTGAGCGGCACGACCCCGCCGCTGCGCGCCGAGGCGGCCGCCGCCGACGGCGAGAGCAGCGGCACCAGGCGGTCCGCGTCCGGCGATCCGTCGACGATCAGGCCGGCGGAGTTGAGCACCTGGATCGTGACCGTGTTCTCGGTGCCCTGCACCGGATACGTCAGCCGGCCGGCGTCGATCAGCGCGGCGACCTCGGCCGCGCTCTGCCGGGCGCTGTCGTCGACCGAGCGGGTCAGCGAGACCCGCAGCGCGTTGAACAGCAGCAGGTCGGCGGCGACGAACGCGACGAGCAGGCCCGCCGCGGCGGTCATCGTGACCCGGGCCCGCAGCCCGCGGCGCCGCCACCACCGCAGGAGCGGCTTAGCCACCGTCGGCCGCCAGCAGGTACCCGGCACCGCGCACCGTCTGCACCGCGTGCCGCCCGAACGGCGCGTCGATCTTCCGCCGCAAGTATCCGACGTACACCTCGACGACGTTGAGGTCCGTGATCTCCTCGGCGGCGTCCCAGACGTGCGACAGCAGCTCCGCCTTCGGCACCACCTGCCCGGCCCGCCGCAGCAGGTACTCGAGCAGGCAGAACTCCCGCGCTGTCAGCGACACGGCGGTCGAGCCCCGGCGCACGGCCCGCGTGGCGGGGTCGAGCGACAGGTCGCCGGCGCGCAGCACGGTCGGCCGCGGCACCGCGCCGCGGCGCAGCAGCGCGCGCAGCCGGGCGGCGAGCACGACGTAGGAGAACGGCTTGGTCAGGTAGTCGTCGGCCCCGAGGTCGAGCCCGTCGGCCTGGTCGTACTCGCCGTCCTTGGCCGACAGGAACAGCACCGGTACCCAGTTCTCCTCGGTCCGCAGCTGGGCGCAGACCCGGTACCCGGACAGCCCCGGCAGCATGATGTCGAGCACCACGCTGTCGTAGCTGCCCTCGCGCGCCAGGTGCAGGCCGCTGACCCCGTCGTGCGCGAGGTCCACCACGAAGCCCTCGGCTTCCAGGCCGCGCTTGACGGCGGCGGCCAGCCGCCGCTCATCCTCTACGACAAGCACGCGCACGGGTACAGTGTCGCCTAAGACCCGGTGTGCCGCGGCCACGCTCTCAGCTCCCTCACAGCCCGCGTCAGGCAGAGTATGAGCGGAAGAACGTACCGAATGGGTGAGAAGTATGCGAGTGAAACTGTCCAGGCGGGGCCGGTGGGCGGTCCCCGCCACCGCGCTGGCCGTCACGGGCGCGGTGATCGCCGGCCTGCAGATCCCGGCCGCGCAGGCGTCCCCGGCGCTGCCGGCCCGCACGCCCGCCCAGCTGCTCGCTCAGGTCGCCGCGGACGCGAACGTGCCGCCGCTCACCGGGACCGTGGTGGAGACGACCTCGCTCGGGCTGCCCGCGCTGCCGCAGGCGGCTAACCCGGCGTCGCTGGCGTCGCTGATCACCGGGTCGCATACGGTGAACGTCTACTACGCCAGCGCGCAGCACTTCCGGCTGCAGGTGCCGCAGAGCATGGCCGAGACCGACGTCATCAGGGACAACAACAAGCTGTGGCTCTGGGAGAGCACCAGCAACTCCGTCACGGAGTACACCTGGGCCGAGGGAGCGCTGCAGCACAAGAAGGCGCCTACCGGTCCCGTGCTGACCCCGCAGCAGGCCGCGGGCGCCATCCTCAAGGCGGTCGGCAAGACCACTATCGTCAAGGTCCAGTCCAACGTCCTCGTCGCGGGCGAGGCCGCCTACCAGCTGGTCCTCGCCCCGAAGGACCACCGGTCGCTGATCGGCCAGGTGGTGATCGCGGTCGACGGCAAGTACGGCTTCCCGCTGCGGGTGCAGGTCTTCGCCAAGGGCGCCAGGTCACCGGCGTTCCAGGTGGGCTTCACCCAGCTCCAGCTCGTGAACCCGGCCCCGGCGAACCTCAACTTCACCCCGCCGCCCGGCGCGACGGTCAGGGTCGTGAACCTGGGCAAGGGCGCCGTCCAGGGCGGCCGCCAGCCGTCTGGATCACCGGCCCCGGCGGGCGTCGGCACCTACGGCTCAGGCTGGCTCACGGTAGTGGCCTTTCCACAGCAAGAACTAACCCCATCATTCGGAACGGGCCGGGCATCCTCCGCGGCCCCGCCCGCCTCACCCAGCGGGATGGGCGCCATCGGCGGCGAAAGCCAGGCGGTGCTCAACGCGCTCATCGGTTCGGCCAAGCCGGTGAGCGGTCCCTGGGGGAGCGGCACGCTGCTCCAGACGAGCCTGGTGTCGATGCTGATCACCGGTGGCGAGGTCTATGTGGGCGCCGTCCAGCCGAGCGTGCTGGAGGCCGCGGTCGGGCACACGTCAGCCGGATGACCGAGACAGCCACCACCGGCAGCGCGGAGCTGGCGATCGCCAGCTCCGCGCTGACCAAGCGGTTCCGCGGCGGCCAGCTCGCGGTGGATCACATCGACCTGGCGGTGCCGAGAGGGTCGGTCTACGGCTTCCTGGGCCCGAACGGCTCGGGTAAGACCACCACCATCCGCATGCTGCTCGCCCTGGCGTACCCGACCAGCGGCTCGGCGCAGCTGCTCGGCGTGCCGATGCCCGCGGGGGCGGTCTCGGTGCTGTCCCGGGTCGGCTCGCTGGTGGAGGGTCCGGCGTTCTACCCGTACCTGAGCGGCTGGGACAACCTGGCCAGATATGACGCGGCCGACGGGACCGCCCCGCCCGGCACCGCGAGGGCGCGGATCGGCTCGGCCCTGGAGCGCGTCGGGCTGACCGCGGCGGCGAAGAAGAGGTACCGGAACTACTCGCTCGGCATGAAGCAGCGGCTGGCGATCGCGGCCGGCCTGCTGCGGCCCCGCGACCTGATCATCCTGGACGAGCCGACCAACGGGCTCGACCCGCAGGGGACCCGCGAGGTGCGCGCGCTGGTACGCCAGATCGCCGCCGACGGGATCACCGTGTTCGTCTCCTCGCACCTGCTCGCCGAGGTGGAGCAGGTGTGCTCCCACGTCGGGGTGATGCGCACCGGCAAGCTGGTCTTCCAGGGCTCGCTGCCCGAGCTGCGCCGCACCGGCGCGGCCCGCGTCACGGTGCGGACGGCGGACGTGGCGGCGGCGGCGAAGGTGTTCGGCGAGCTGGGGCTGGACGGCGCGACACAGGAGGAGGACCTGATCACCGCCGAGCTCGGCGACGCCGAGCCGGAGCATATCTGCGCCGAGCTCGTGCACGCCGGAGTCGGCGTCCGCGGCCTGTCCGTGGAGTCGCCGAGCCTGGAGGACCTGTTCGTCGGCCTGACGGGAGAAGGCTTCGATGTCGAGCGTTGAGAGCGTTGAGCTGGCTGTTTCCCCAGCCGGGGAGCAGGCGGACGGCAGGGAGTCAGCCGGGTACGTTCAGGGAAATCTAAGATTTTTCCGCAATGAGCTGAGGCTGGTTTTCTTCCGGCGGCGCAACCAGCTCCTGCTGGGTGTGGTCGCGCTGTTCCCGCTGCTGATCGGGATCGGGCTGAAGGCCGCGGCGCCGCATGGCGGCGGCGGTGGCGGGAACGGCCCGGGCGCGGGTGCGGGCGCGTTCTTCAACCAGCTCGCGGGCAACGGCGTGTTCCTCACGTTCACCGCGCTCACGCTGCTGCTGATCCTCGTGCTGCCGGTCGCGGTCGCGGTCATCTCCGGTGACTCGGTGGCCGGCGAGGCGGGTTACGGCACGCTGCGTTATCTCCTCGCGGTGCCGGCCGGGCGGACCCGGCTGCTGATCGTCAAGTACCTGGCGATCGTGGTGTTCTCGGTCGCCGCGGTGTTCGCCGTCTCGGTGGTCGCGCTGCTCGTCGGCGTGATCCTGTTCCCGGTGGGCCCGGTGACGCTGCTGTCCGGAACGACGGTCTCGCTGGCCGACGGGCTGGTGCGCGTCCTGCTCGTGACGCTGTACATCTGCGCGGCGATGGCGGCGGTCGGCGCGATCGGGCTGGCGATCTCGACCTTCACCGAGCACGCGATCGGCGCCATCGCGGCCACCATGATCCTGGTCGTGGCCAGCGAGGTGGTCGATCAGATACCGCAGTTCGCGACCGTCGCGCCGTACCTGCCGACGCACTGGTGGACCATGTTCGACTCCCTGCTGCGCACGCCGGTGGACACCACGACGACGTGGCACGGGCTGTTGTCGTTCGGGATATACGCCGGGCTGTTCTGGCTGATCGCGTGGGCGCGCTTCACCTCAGGCGACGTCACCAGCTGAAGTCTTCCTCCCAGAATTCGGTGATGCCGCGGCCGGTGCGGGGGTCGGTTTCGGCCTCGCGGAGCTCGACGCGGCGGATCTTGCCGGAGATTGTCTTCGGCAGGTCGCCGAACTCGAGCCGGCGGATCCGCTTGTACGGCGCGACCCGCTCCCGGCAGAAGGCCATGATGTCCTGCGCGAGCTCCGGGCTGGGCGTGGCGCCGGCGGCGAGCAGCACGTAGGCCTTGGGCACCGCGAGCCTGATGGGGTCGGGGGCGGGGACCACCGCCGCCTCCGCGACCGCCTCGTGCTCGATGAGCACGCTCTCCAGCTCGAACGGGGAGATCCGGTAGTCGGACGCCTTGAACACGTCGTCCGTCCGGCCGATGTAGGTGATGTACCCGTCGTCGTCCGAGGCCGCGACGTCGCCGGTGTGGTAGTAGCCGCCGCGCATCGCCTCGGACTCCCGCTCGGGGTCGTCGAGGTAGCCGGTCATCAGGCCGAGCGGGCGCTTGCTGAGATCGAGGCAGATCTCGCCGTCCTCGCCGGGTTCTCCGGTGACGGGATCCACCAGCACGACTGGGTAGCCGGGCAGCGGGCGGCCCATCGAGCCCGCCTTGACCGGCTGGCCGGGCGTGTTGCCGACCTGGGCGGTCGTCTCGGTCTGCCCGAAGCCGTCCCGCACGGTGATCCCCCAGGCCTTGCGGACCTGCTCGATGACCTCCGGGTTAAGCGGCTCGCCGGCCGCCACGCACTCGCGCAGCTTTTTTATGTCCGCCGCGCCGAGGTCGGCCTGGATGAGCATCCGCCACACCGTCGGCGGCGCGCAGAACGTGGTGACCCCGCAGTCGCCGAGGGCCGCAAGCAGGCCGGCGGCGTTGAACCGCGCCTGGTTCAGGATGAGGATCGTGGCCTGCGCGTTCCACGGGGCGAACACGTTGGACCAGGCGTGCTTGGCCCAGCCGGGAGAGGAGATGTTCAGGTGCACGTCCCCGGGACGTATGCCAATCCAGTACATCGTGGACAGGTGCCCCGCCGGATAGCTGGCCTGGGTGTGCCCGACGAGCTTTGGCCTGGAGGTGGTGCCCGAGGTGAAGTAGAGAAGCAGCGGGTCGGTCGCCCTCGTGGCCGCGTCCGGGGTAAAGTCGGCCGGCGCGGCCGCCGAGTCGGCGTAGGCGTGCCACCCGGCGGCTGTTCCGCCCACGACCACCCGCGTCCAGTCACCTGGGATGTCAGCGAACTTCGGCGCTTGTACCGCCTCGGCGACCACGTGCCTGACCTCGCCCCGGTCGATCCGGTCGACCAGGTCCGCCGGCTGCAGCAGCGTCGAGGCCGGGATGACCACGGCGCCGAGCTTCATCGCCGCGAGCATGACCTCCCACAGCGGCACGACGTTCCCGAGCATGAGCAGCACCCGGTCGCCGCGGCGGACACCGAGGCCGCGCAGCCAGTTCGCCGCCTGCCCGGAGCGCGCGGCCATCGCCGCGTAGCTCACCGACTCGTCCGAGCCGTCGTCGCCGACCACCCGCAGCGCGGGCCGGCCGGGATGCTCGGCGGCGATCACGTCGAACCAGTCAAGTGCCCAGTTGAACTCGTCGAGCTCCGGCCAGGCGAACGAATCGCGGGCGGTCTCATAGTCTTCGCGGTACCGCAGCAGCAGGTCCCGCGCCGCGCGGAAGGCGGTCGTCGAAGCGGCGTTGCTCATCGGACAATGATCCCAGTCCGGCGGCCGCCGGCAAAGGCCGGCCTGCGGCGCTACTCAGAGCTTCCTGAGAGCGTTCATAAACGGCCTCTACAAGTGCGTGTGCCAGACTGGCGGTTATGAGTAGCGAAGGGCTCCGCAGCGGGTCGCCGCACGCCGGGCCGGGCTCGCGCCATAGCGCGGCCCGCAACCTGTCGCGCGCTATGGCAGAGCGCGAGCGCGGCCGGCGCCGGCTGAGCGCGACCACCGCCACGGTGAGCTTCGCCAGCGTGCTCGCCGCCGGCGTGGTGGCCGCGGTGCTGCCCGGCTCCACGCACAAGACGGTGACCCCGTCCAACAGCTCGTCGTCGAGTTCCAGCTCGACGTCAGGCACCGGAAGCTCGTCGTCAGGAAGCGGCACATCGGGGACCGGCTCGTCCGGCGGCGGCACGGCGAACTCCGGATCGGGCTCGAGCAACGCCGGCTCGTCATCGTCTGGCTCGTCGGGGTCCGGCTCGTCGAACTCGTCGAACTCGTCGAACAGCTCCGGTAATCTGCAAGCGCCCTCGAACACTCCGGTCTTTTCTGGCGGCGGCGGCCAGAGTACCTCCGGCGGCTCATAACACTTCCGAACCCTGAGGAACCGGGCGATCCCTATGACCCAAGCCGAGGCCGAGCCTACGGCCGGCGCGGCGTGGCGCGCGCTGGGCATGCTCGTCCAGCTCGTGGTCACCGACCCCGGGAAGCTCGAGGCTGCCAGGCAGCTGCTCGCCGATGACCTCGCCGAGCTCGACGTGGCGTGCAGCAGGTTCCGGCCGGATTCGGAGCTGGTCGCGCTGGGCAACGCCGCGCGCGAGGCGACGGGTCCGGTCAGCGCGACGGTGAGCCTGCTGCTCGCCGAAGCCATCGCGATCGCGCTCCGCGCGGCCAGCCTGACCGACGGCGACGTGGACCCGACGGTGGGCGGTGTCCTTTCCGCGCTCGGCTACGACCGTGACTTCGGCCAGGTCGCGGCGACCGGCCCGGCTTTGCCGCCGGTCCGGGTCCGGGTGATTCCCGGCTGGCGCTCGATCAGGCTCGACCCCGCCACGCGGCAGCTGACAATCCCGGCCGGCGTCCAGCTGGACCTCGGCGCGACCGTGAAGGGCTGGGCGGCGGACCGGTCGGCGGCCCGGATCGCCGCCAAGCTCGGCTGCGGAGTGCTCGTCAGCCTGGGCGGCGACACGGCCGTGGCGGGCCAGCCCCCCGAGGGCGGCTGGCGGATCCGCGTGCAGGACGTGACGACCACCCCGGACGAGCCGCCGCGGGGGCCGAGCGCGGTGGTCGCGATCCGTGACGGCGGCCTGGCGACCTCCTCCACCGTCGCCCGGCGCTGGCAGCGCGGGGGCGACGTGCTGCACCACATCCTTGACCCGCGGACCGCCCTGCCCGCGGCGCCGGTCTGGCGCACCGTCTCGGTGGCGGCCGCCAGCTGTGCCGACGCCAACACCGCGGCGACCGCCGCGGTCATCAGGGGCCGCCAGGCCCCGGCCTGGCTGGCCAGCCTGAACCTGCCCGCCCGCCTGGTCGAACCGGACGGCACGGTGCACACCCTCGGCGGCTGGCCCGCCGACCCCGCGTGATGAACGTGAATATTCCGTTAAAATCGGCTATTACCGACAAGTTGGTGCTAACAAAACTTACGATCGGTGACGTAACTCATCATTGGTAAGGACGGGGTTGAGGGCGCCTGTCAGCTGTCTCCGTGACGGCTGGGATTCGCGCGTTATGCCCGGGGGGCAAAGATGGGGACTGGAGGCTTTCGCGCCGCGCCATTTGTCGTGGCGGCGATCATGGTAGTGGCCGCGGGGTGCGGCACCGGGGGAGCTGGGTCGCCGCCCCAGGCGGGTGATCCTGACATCACGGTCGCCGCGCTGCCCTCGGACGACCTCGCCGGCCTGTACATCGCGGCGGACGACGGGCTATTCGCTCAGCAGGGGCTGCGGGTAAGCATCGTGCGGATCGCCAGCAGTCGGGCGGTCATCGCGGCGCAGCTGAAGGGCGAAGTCGACGTGGGCGCCGGGAGTTACGTGCCCTATATCGCGGCGCAGGCGGCCGGCGCGAAGTTCCGCATCCTCGCGGAGGCCTCGACCCTGCGAGCGGACACGCGGGTGCTGGTCACCACGGCGCGCTCGCCGGTCAAGTCGCTTGCCGACCTGGTCGGCAGGAAGATCGGCGTCAACGGGACCAATAGCATCGGAACCCTGCTGATCAGCGTGCTCCTGGAGGAAAACGGTATCTCGCCGGGCAAGGTTCATTTCACCACCGATCCGGCGGGTTTTCCCGCGATGCCGGGGCAGCTCCAGGCCGGCGCCTGGAGCGCCGCGTTTCTCGCCGAGCCCTACGTGACCATCGCGGAAGAGGATTACGGCATGCAAGTGGTCGCTGACCTCGATCAGGGCGCGACCATGAACTTTCCCATCGACGGGTACGTGGTCACCCAGGCCTGGGCGAAGGAGCACCCGGCCACGGCGGCCGCGTTCGTGCGGGCCATCGAGCAGGGCCAGCAAATCGCCGACGTCGACCCCGCGGTCGCCGAGGCGGCCATGGCGAAGTCCGACGCGCTGCCGCGGTCGGTGACCTCGGTCATCGCGCTGCCCGGGTTCCCGACGGGCCCGGTGGACGATGTCCGTATCCAGCGGATCGCCGATTCCATGCTCCAGTTCGGCATGCTCCCCGAGAAGGACGCGAGCGAGGTCCAGAGCGGCAGCCTGGTCAAGTCGATTATCGCCTCGTTACCCGCCCGCGCCCGGCCTCGCACCAGCGAGGTGCCCGGAATGTCTCACAATGCGGACTCCGTCTCACGATCTGAGACAAAATCCCATCGGCCAGCGCAGAGGGCAGGGCTTACTCCTCGTCCAGCAGCCAGTCCAGCGCCGTGGCGGCGGTCCAGGACTGGTGCAGGCTGCCGAGCGGGGCGCCGGTCATCGGCTGGTAGTACTCCGCGAAGGTCTCGTCGCCTAGCTGCTCGAGCGACAGCGACCGCAGCCGCGCCGCGACGTCGTGCTCGCCGTCCCGGTGCAGCGCCCAGGTCAGCAGCCAGTTGAACACCGGCCACACCGGTCCCCGCCAGTAGCACTCCGGATTGAACGCGGCCACGCACGGCGACGTGCTCGGCGGCAGCGCCCAGCGCAGCCCGGGATGGCCGGCCCACCGCGGTCCGGTCAGCAGCGAGATGAGCCGCTGCCGCAGGTCGCGGGGCATGCCGCCGGCGATCAGCGGGGCGAACCCCGCGATCGTCTCGGTCCGCAGCCATTCGCCGGTCCGCAGATCGACGTCGGCGGCCAGGCCCGACACCTCGTCGACATGGCAGAAAACAGCCGCCCGGGCCTGGACGGCGTAATCCTTGAGCTCCGCGACGTCGTCGGGCTTCCGCAAGCGCTCGGCGAGTTTGGCCAGCATGTCGCAGGCGGCGGCGTAGATCGCGGTGAACAGGACGTCGCCGACCTGGAAGCTGCCGGACTCGCGCAGCAGCCCCGCGTCGTACCCGGCCTGCTTGGCCTCCTCCACCAGCCACAGGTAGCGGTCGTATTCGCTGTCGGTCGGCCGTTGCGCGGCGCTGGAGACGTGCGCCTTGTCCTGCCGGATGTAAGCGGGCAGCCCGGGCCCGACCACGACGCCGACGTACGGCACGTCCCAGCGGGGCGAGTTGTCCGTTCCGCTTTCCCAGCCGTGGAAAAGCGTCATCAGCCCGGTCGCCTTGTCCACCCGTTCACGGGCCAGAAACCGGTGCCAGGCCAGCAGCTTCGGGTACAGGCGCGCCGCCCAGCCCTGGGTGAGCTGCTGCTCGCGGCCGCCGGCCGACGACGCGACCGCCAGGATCCGGTCCACCGCGATCGCGTGCACCGGCGGGTCGCAGATCCCGCTGGTGGCCGTCTGCTCGGGGGCCTCCTCGCTGTACCGGGCGCAGTCCCACTGCGCCGGTCCCGGCCAGTAGCCGTCCGCGGCGGGGTCGAAGACAATATGCGGCACCATGCCGTTGCGCCATTGCCCGGCGAAAAGCGAATCAAGTTCCAGCCGGGCCCGCGGCAGGTCGACGGAGGCGAGGCCGATCGCGTTGAACGCCGCGTCCCAGCTCCATTGATGGGGATACAGGCTCGGGGCGGCCTTGGTGATCAGGCCCGTGCTGTTGTCGCGCAATATATAGGCCGCCCGGGCGGCCAGCGTTAGGGTTCCAGTCATCGTATTGTTACAACCATGTTTCCAAACATGACGTTCATGTTAACTATCGGGCCAGCAAGGATCGTCCGGTAACGCGCCTGTCCAACGCCCGCGTTACCAAACTGGAAGTTACCGTGACCAGGCGGGGGGCGCTATGGAAGCGCAGGTCCCGGAGGGACACCATTGGTGAAGCTGAGGGATAGCAGCCGTTGCGGTCGGTCGCTATCAGTTAACCGAGGCGCCGCCTGACGGCGATAGGTGCCTGTGGGGCGCTTCAGCGGGACCGAAGACCCTGGACAGGAGGCTCAGAGGTTGTTCAGAGCCTGTTTCTATGCTCCGCTGTGTTTCGTGCCCGATGCTTGACATCGTGAGCGGAATCAATTCTTCTACCGCGCTGTGGTACGCGAGCCGTGCCACGGGCGTGGTCGCCTTGCTGCTGATGACCGCGGTGGTCCTGCTCGGCCTGCTGGTGACGCGGCAGGGGCGGCTGCCTGGCCTGCCCCGCTTCGCCGTCACCGGGCTGCACCGGAACCTCTCGCTGGTCGCCGTCGTGTTCGTCGCGCTGCACGTGCTGACCGCGGTCGCGGACAGCTACGTGCACATTCCGCTCACCGCCGCGGTCATCCCCCTGGCGTCATCGTATGAACGGCTGGCGCTGGGGCTCGGCGCGGTGAGCCTGGACATCACGATCGCGCTGATCGTCACCAGCCTGCTGCGCCGCCATCTCAGCCGCCGGCTGTGGCGGGCGGTGCACCTGCTGGCGTACGCGAGCTGGCCGGTCGCCTGGCTGCACAGCATCACCGCGAGCACTGACCTGCGGCACGGCTGGCTGTTCCTGCTGGCGGTCGCCTGCGCGCTGCTGGTCGTCGTCGCCGCCATCTGGCGGGTGTCCGCCGCCTCCCGTGACGTCCCGCGCGCCGAACGCGTCGGCTTGCTGATGGCCGCCGTGCACGACCGGACCTCGCTGCGGGACAGGCTCACCGGACGGAACGCGCCCGACGCGCATGAGCGGCCGCGGGAGAGGATCAGCCGCCGATGACCACCGTCACCCAGGGCGCCCCCGCCGAGGGGACCGCCACTGACCTGCCCCGGCTGCTGCCGCCCAGCGGCCGGCAGCCCGAGGACTGGCACGCGCATGCCGCCCGCAACGGCCGCCTGCCGTACCGGGACGCTCCCGGGATCCTCATCAATGACCTGCAGGTCGCCGGCCTGACGGGGCGCGGCGGTGCCGCGTTTCCCGTGCACCGCAAGCTCGCCGCCGTGCTCGAGTCGGCGCGCAAACGGCGCCGCCCCGCGGTCGTCATCGCCAACGGCGCGGAGAGCGAGCCCGCCAGCGACAAGGACGCCACGCTGCTGTGGCTGGCACCGCACCTGGTGCTCGACGGCCTGCAGCTCGCCGCCGAAGCCGTCGGCGCGGACCAGGCGATCCTGTACACGCACGCCGAACGCCGCGGCGACGTCGGCCGCCGCCTGCGGCAGGCACTCGCCGAGCGCCAGGCCGTCGGCGCCGACCGCGTGGCCGTCGAGCTGGCGGAAGCGCCGCCGCGCTTCCTGTCCGGCCAGGAGACGGCGCTGGTCAACCACCTGGCTGGCGGACCCGCCATCCCGACCTTCATCCCGCCCCGCATCACCGAACGCGGCCTCGCCGGCGCCCCCACCCTCGTGCAGAACGTCGAGACGCTGGCGCACCTGGCGCTGATCGCGCGGCACGGCCCGCGCTGGTTCCGCCAGGTGGGCACCAAGGCCGAGCCCGGCTCGATGCTGTGCACGATCCGCCGCGCCGACGGGACGCCGCGCATCACCGAGGTGCCGCTGGGCATGCCGCTGAACGTGCTGCTGGGGGACCTGCGCGGCGACGGGGCGGTGCTGATCGGCGGCTACCACGGCACCTGGGTGCCGGCCGCGGAAGCGGCGAAGCTGACGCTGGACAACCACTCGCTGAGCCGTGTCGGCGCGCGGGTCGGCGCCGGGATCCTGATCACCCCGCCGCCCGACAGGTGCGGGCTCGCGGAGACGGCCCTGGTCGTCAGGTACCTGGCCCTCGAGTCGGCCGGCCAGTGCGGGCCGTGCCTGAACGGGCTGCCGCGGATGGCCGCCGCGCTCACCGAGCTCGCCGGCTCCCGCCCGCGCCGCGAGACGCGGGCCAACGTCGAGCGCTGGGCCGGGCTGGTGACCGGGCGCGGGGCGTGCCATCACCCGGACGGCACCGCGCGGTTCGTGCGCAGTGCCCTGATCACGTTCGCCGCCGAACTCGACCGCCACGAGCGGGGTCGCTGCAGCGCGACGAGCACCGCCCCGTTCCTGCCGGTCCCGCGCGGTTCGGCGCGCACGGAAGAGGACTGGATATGAGTGAGAAACTGCTGGTCAACCCCATTGAGTGCGAGGGCCACGGCGCCTGCGCCGAGCTGCTGCCCGAGATGATCACCCTGGACGAGTGGGGCTACCCGATCGTCGACGGCCGCCCGCTCCCGCCCGGCCTTGAGCGCGACGCCCGCGCCGCGGTCAGCGCCTGCCCGACGCTAGCCCTCCGCCTCCTCCGTTCCTAATTCAAACCCGCTTATCCCGAACGGGCCGTCGGTGTCTCCCCAGAGTTCACGCCACGGCCCGTTCCGTTCCCCGCCCAGCCCGCGTTCGTCATTAGGCCGGGCTCTCGCAAGAAACGAAGATCTCACCAGCAACGAGAGCCGCAGGCGTAAGAGTGCCGAGTGCGGATGGGTGAGCGGTTGACAGTCGCATTAGGATGTAGCTATCTTTTGATAGTAGCTTTCATTTCGGAGTTACTGCTGAAGGGTGGTGACTGTCATGGCTGACTCGGCTCGTCGCTGGTGGGCGATGGCCGCGATCTCGGTGAGCGTGCTGGTCGTCGGGCTTGACCTGACCGTGCTCAGCCTGGCGCTGCCGACGATCGCCACGACGATGCACGCGACAACGGGGGACCTGCAGTGGGTCGCCGACTCCTACTCCCTGGTGATCGCGGCTCTGATCCTCCCCGCCGGCCTGCTCGGCGACCGGTACGGCCGCAAGAAGGTGCTGCTCATCGCGCTCGCGCTGTTCGTCGCCAGCTCGGTCTGGTGCGCCTACTCGGTCAGCGTCGGTGAGCTCATCGCGGCGCGGGCGGTGCTCGGCATCGGTGCCGCCGCGATCTTCCCGATGGCGATATCGGTGATCCCGGTGATGTTCCGCGAGGAGGAACGACAGAAGGCCATCGCCGTGATGGCGGGAGCCATCTTCGTGAGCTACCCGATCGGGCCGATCCTCGGCGGCTTCCTGCTCGACCATTTCTGGTGGGGCTCGGTCTTCCTCATCAACGTGCCGATCGTGGCGATCGCGCTCGTCGCCGTGACATTCCTGCTGCCCGAGTCGCGGGCCGAGCGGCGGCCCAGCATCGACATCCCTGGCATCGTGATCTCGAGCGCCGGACTGGCCGCCCTCACGTACGGGTTCATCAGGGCAGGCGAGAACACCTGGACGAACAACCTGGCGCTGGCAGCCATTGCCGCGGGCGTGCTGATCATCGCCGGCTTCGTCTGGTGGGAGCGGGCCGTCACGCGGCGAGGCCGCCAGCCGCTCATCGAACTGCCCCTGTTCCGGCTCCCGGGCTTCCGCTGGGGCACGATCTTGATGACGATGGTGTCGTTCGCGATGTTCGGCCTGATGTTCACCACACCGCAGTACTTCCAGGACGTCCGCGGCGCGACACCGCTCGGCAGCGGGGTGCGGCTGCTGCCGCTGATCGGCGGGATGCTCGTCGGCATGGTCGCGGGCAGCAGGCTCACCAGCGCGCCCGAGCTGCCGGACGGCACGCGCGGCGAGCCGCGGGTCAGCGCGAAGCTCGCCGTGGCAGCTGGCTTCTTCGTGATGGCCGCTGGCCTCGCGATCGGCGCTTTCACGGGGCTCGGGTCCTCGACGGGCTTCGCGGTGCTGTGGATCACGGTGACCGGCCTCGGCCTCGGGCTCGCGATGCCGGCCGCGATGAACGCCGCGGTCGCCCCGCTGACGGCGGAGCGCAGCGCCTCCGGCGGCGCGCTGATCTCCGCGGTGCGCCAGGTCGGCGCCACGATCGGCGTCGCCGTGCTCGGCACGCTGATCAGCAACGGGTACACGAGTCAGCTGCACCTGGACGGACTGCCCGCGTCCGCCGCCGCGGCCGTCAAGAGCAGCGTCGCCGGGGGCGCCGCGGTGGCGCGGCAGCTCGGCTCGTCCGCGCTGCTTGACGAGGTGCGCTCCGCGTTCATCCACGGCATGGACATCATGCTCTGGACCTGCGGCGGGATCGCGCTGGCCAGCGCGCTGCTCGCGCTCGCCTTCCTGCCCAGCCGCGCCGGGTCGGGCGCCGAGTCGCCGGCGGCGGCGCAAACGCCGCTCGAGCCAGCCGGCTCGCCGCAACACTAGCGGGCACAATAGGAACGTGAGCGACGTGGACCTCAAGCACCATGGCAGCCTGCGGGAACGGAAGAAGGCCAGGACGCGCGCTTCCATCAGGGAGCACGCGCTCCGGCTGTTCCGGGAGCAGGGGTACCAGGCGACCACCGTCGAGCAGATCGCCGCCGCCGCCGAGGTCTCGCCGTCGACGTTCTTCCGCTACTTCCCGACCAAAGAGGACGTGGTCCTGCGCGACGACTTCGACGACCGGGTGCTCGTGGCGTTCGAGCGGCAGCCGCCGTCCATGACTCCGCTCGCCGCGCTGCGGGCCGCCATCCGCGACGCGGTCGCGACGCTCACCCCGGCCGAATGGGAGGATTTCCACCAGCAGGCCGCGCTGGGCGTCACCGTGCCCGAGGTCCGGGCGCGCACGCTAGACGAGCTGAGCCGGACGATCAACGTGATGGCCGACGCGCTGGCGAAGCGAACCGGGCGGACGGCGGATGACCTGGCGGTGCGTACGTACGTCGGCGCGGTCTTCGGTGTGATGATCTCGATCATCGCGCCCGGCGACTGGGGCGCCGCCGCCGACGTCGGCGAGCAGACCTTCCAGCGAATTGACGAGGCCCTGGCCCTCCTCGAGGAAGGCCTCCCCCTCTAACGGCCCCTCGCCAACAGGCTGATTGCGCAATCGACCCGCTCTATTGTGGTCGATTGCGCAATCGACATCCCGCAGTCGCTGGCATCCGGGGGTCGATTGCGCAATCGACACCTTTCGGGCGGGCGGGGCGACGCGGGCGGGGCGGCGAGGGCAGGCGGACCCGGGCGAGGCGTCTCACTATGCGATAATGGGAATGTTGAAGGTTCATGTATCGTTGCCGCTGTTGGCTGCCCGGTAAGCGGGTATGACAATTCGGGCCGACTACGAGGAGCGTCACCATGCCAGCCGTCACCGTCGAGAACCTCCTGGTGCTGCCCAGGATTACCGAGCCGGGTCCGGAGGCCGAGCGTCCGGTGGTCAAGGTGACCACGGCGCCGTCAGGTTACGAGGGCGAGGGTTTCCCGGTGCGGCGCGCCTTCGCAGGAGTCGACCTCAAGCAGCTTGACCCCTTCGTCCACATGGACCAGATGGGCGAGGTCGAGTACGCCCCCGGCGAGCCGAAGGGCACGCCGTGGCACCCGCACCGCGGCTTCGAGACCGTCACTTACATGATCGACGGCGTCTTCAGGCATCAGGACTCCAACGGTGGCGGCGGCCTGATCACGAACGGCGACACGCAGTGGATGACCGCCGGCGGCGGCATCCTGCACATCGAGGAGCCGCCCGAGGAGCTGGTCGCGAGCGGCGGCCTCTTCCACGGTTTCCAGCTCTGGGTCAACCTGCCCGGCAGGCTCAAGATGACCCAGCCGCGTTACCAGGACATCCGGGCCGGCCAGGTGGCGCTGCTGACCTCGGCCGACGGGGGAGCGCTGCTGCGGGTCATCGCCGGCGAGCTGGACGGCCACGCCGGGCCGGGCGTCACGCACACCCCGATCGCCCTGGTGCACGCCACCGTCTCGCCCGGCGCGCAGGTGCGGATCCCCTGGCGCCAGCACTTCAACGCGCTCGGCTACGTGCTGGCCGGCGCGGGCTCGGTCGGCGCGGAGCACCGCCCGGTGCACACCGGCCAGCTCGCGGTGCTCGGCCACGGTGAGTCGATCACGTTCGCCGCGGACACCAAGATGGACGGTCCTAGCCCGTCGCTGGACATCCTGCTGCTCGGCGGCGCGCCGATCCGCGAGCCGGTCGCGGCCTACGGCCCGTTCGTCATGAACACCCGCGCCGAGCTGGTGCAGGCCTTCGAGGACTTCCAGGCCGGCCGCCTGGGCACGATCCCGGCCCAGCCCGCCAGCGAGCTCGTGCCGGAGGACCCAAGCCCCGGCCACCACGTTCTCTGAGCCGGGGCTCTGCTAGTCCGGGGGGACGACCCCCCGGACCCCCCGGCTGCCTTCGGCGGCATTGTGCCGGTGGAGACTCCAGGACCCGAGCGGGCCCGGCGGATGCCTGCGCCGGGCCCGCTGGACTCAGGAGCTCACGAAGCGGAGCTCAAGACGGTGAGCAGCGCCGCGCCGTCCGGCGAGCCGAGGCCGGTGCAGGCGTCCCAGCCGGGCCGGCCTTGTAGGCCCCGTTGTCGCCGTCCAGGATGTCGTTGAAACCGGGCGCCGCGGTGCCCGCCGTGACGCCGGCGTAGATCAGCGGCTGGAGCAGCCCGAACTGCTTCCCGGTGGCCTGCGCGAGCCGGGCGATCAGCCCCGCCCACAGGGGCGCCACCGCGCTGGTGCCGCCGATCGTCTGCTGCTGGCCGTCGACGACCACCTGGTAGCCGGTCACCGGGTCGGCGTTGCCGGCCACGTCGGGCACGCCGCGGCCGGGCTGGCCGTTGCCCGCGTTGACGGGCACGCCCGCGTTCGCCTGCCATGACGGCACGGGGAACACGTCGCTGACGCCGCCGCCGGTCGCGCCCTCGTTGTTGGCCAGCTCGTTCCAGACCACCTCGGAGGTGATCGTGAACGTGCTGACATCGCCGACCAGCTGGGTCCCGCCGCACCCGAGCGCGTGCGGGCTGGACGCCGGGAAGTCGACGTGCACCCCGCTGGTGCTGCCCGGGGTGTCGCTGCTGCCGTTGTCGCCGGCCGCCACGGTGACCGTCACGCCGAGCACCGCCGCGTCCGAGATCGCGGAGTCCATCGAGGTCCGGCTCTGCGCCGACCACTGGTCTTCCGACTGGCCCCAGCTGATCGACACGACGATCGGCGGCGGGGTGGCGTGCACCGCCTGGGAGATCGCGTCGATGAACCCCTGGTCGGTGTTGGGCGCGAAGTAGACCAGCTGGGCCGCGCCGGGCGCGACCCCGCCGGCGACCTCGATGTCCAGCTCGACCTCCCCGTCGGCCTGCTGGCCCGGAGAGTTCGACGCGCCGTCCACGCCGACCGCGGTGACCGACGGCGTGGCCAGGCCCAGCCCGCCGAAGTAGGTGTCCAGGTCGCTTTGCGTGTAGCCGCCGCCCAGTTCGATGATCGCGATGGTCTGCCCGGTCCCGTCGGTGTTCGCCGGGAAGTTGTAGAAGCCGGCCACCTGCGGCGCGGTGAGCGGCCCGGCCGTCGCGCCCGGCGTGGCGCCCGGCGCCATCGTCCGCCCCGCCGTGTCCGGCGCCATCGTGTCGGGCGCCATGGTCCGGGCGGTGAGCCGCCGGAACTGCGGCCGGGCCACCGGCCGGTCGTCGAGCCCGAGCACGGCGGTGACGATGCCGGCCAGCTCGGCCGGGACGGACAGGCCGCCGGACCGGTACCGGTGGGTCACCTCCCTGGTGCCGTCCGGGTGCGGGCTGGTGACCAGCGTCAGCGTCGTCCCGAACGCCGTCGACAGATCCCCGACGGTCCCGCGCACCTTCACGCGCCGCGACGAGGTGTGGGATTCGGTGACGGTGAGCCGGTACCGGCCGAGGACCTCGGTGACGCGCGCGATGTCGGCCAGATCCGCCCCGTACCGGTCGCCGAGCTGCGCCGAGGTCAGCGTCTGCGGCCCGGTGATCAGTTCCTCCGGTACGTCCGCGCGGCGCCGCAGCATCAGCGTGACGGTGATCGTCTCATTCTGGTCGAGGGCGCCGGCCGGCTGCGCGTTCGGTATTTCCGCTCGCTCGCTACCCTGTAGCGGTACAAGATCTGGCATTGGATTCCTCCCCGTTGAGTTTCACGGTCCTACCGGAGATTCTGTCGCGCCTGGGCAGTCGCCACCGTCCGTTCGGAAGCTATAGTTTTCTCCCTCTTCTCCCGCACCAGCTCATGTACGTAAGAAGCATCCCTTAGCGCGGATTTCCGCGCCGGTTCCTTGACCCCTTGGACAAGGTGATCGCGGAGGCTAGGTAGCGTTCGGCCTGGCAACTTCCGGGTCAGCCGTGGGGTCGGTACAGCGGTCGTATGGCTGTTCTGCCAATGGGCCATCCCGATGCGACCGTGCCCGGTTGATCCCTTCTTGTGCCTGTTCATACTTATCTGAGGTGATTCAGACTGGGCGTTCTCGCGCACTCGACGAGGTGTCACCCGGACGGACAATGGTGAGCAAGGCGTCCGCCGCCTCTGTACTGGCCCTCGAAGACAGCCCGACATAGGTCCCGGCGCTTGCAAAACAGCAGGTCAGGACTTTAGCTGATCGCTCACGGCTGGGGTGGGAGTGACGGTACGGAAATCGGCGTTAGCGGGTCCACGTGTCGCGCATCGCACGCTCCTGCCGGCCACTGATGATTACTTTCTGCATGCATCCATAATCGGACAGTAATCGTATCCGGGGCCAGGCGAACTAACCGGCAGACTTCGTGACGGACGACAGCGAGTCCAGCTTCGCGCGCACCTCGACGGCCTCGAGGTGGTGCAGGTCTTCCAGGATGGCGAGCGCCTCGGCCCAGACGCTTCGCGCGGCGGACAGGTCGCCGGTGCTCTGGTAGGTGTCGCCGAGGTGGGTGAGGGCCCGGGCCAGGTCGAACCGGTTCCCCATCTCCCTGTCGAGCGCGACGGCGCGCAGGAAGCAGGCGGCCGCCTCGGTGTGGTTGCCGAGCCGCTGCCAGACGAACCCCAGGGTGTCCCAGGTGCCCGCCTCGCCGGGGGAGTAGCCGATCGAGCGGCACAGGTCGATCGCCTGCTGGCAGTGCGTGCGGGCCTGGCCGAAGCGCCCGAGGTGCGCGTTGTACCAGGCGGAACTGTTGAGCGCGCTGGCGCGCACGAGCTGCATGTTCGGATCGTCGATCCCGGTCTCGGACAGCTTCAGCGCCTCCAGGGTCACGACGAGCCCCTCGCGGTACTTCCGCTCGAACTCGAAGGCCTGCCCCATGATCACGTCGGTCCGCGCCAGCCCGAGCCTGTCCCCGAGCCGCCCGAACATCTCCTGCGCCTCCGCCAGCCGGGCGTGTGCCTCCCGGTAGTCGCCCAGCATCACGTGGAAGGCTCCGAGCCCGCGCAGCGCGCGTGCCTGCCCGCCGAGGTCGCCCTGCCGCCTGGCGGCATCGAGCGCGGTGCGCTGGGCGCGCGCGCCGTCGTGCCAGTGCCCGCACACGGCGTAGAACGTCCACAGCACCACGGGCAGCCGCCAGGCGTGGTCGTCGAACCCGTCGCGCGCCGCGAGGCCGGTGATCTTCAAAAGCACCTGGAACTCGGCTTGCAGCCAGGCGAGCGCCGCCGCCTTGGTGGCGAGCGCCTCGGGGGCGACCAGGGCGAGCGGCGCCCCCGGGTCGATCACCTCGCGCCCGGGGTAGAGGACCAGGTGCGCGGCGTGCGCGGTGTGCAGATAGTGGTCGAGGAGCCGGCGGATCGCCGCGCGCTGTTCATCCGGGCCCCCGGCGGCCTGCTCGGCGGCGTACGCGCGGAGCAGGTCGTGGAACGCGTACCTGCCGGGCACGCTCTCGATGATCAGGCTGGCCCTGGCCAGGTCGCGCAGCGCCGCCCGCGCTCCGGTAAGCGTAACGCCGGCCAGGCTGGCCGCGGCCGGCGCGCTGATGTCCGGGCCCGGATGGAGGCCGAGCAGGCGGAACATCCGCGCCGCCGCCTCGGGCAGGTGGCGGTACGACAGCGAGAGCACGGTGCGCACGTTCGCCGCGGGATCGCCCACGTCGAGCGCGTCGAGGCGGCCCTGGATCTCGGTGAGCTCGGCGGCGAGCGCGGCCAGGGGCAGGTGCGGCTGCGCGGCCGCGCGGGCGACGATGACGGACAGCGCCAGCGGCAGCCGGGCGCACAGCGTCGCCAGCTCGGTGATGGCGGCGGGCTCGGCCCGCGCGCGGTCCGTGCCGAGCCGTTTCGTCAGCAGCTCGTTGGCCTCGGTCTCGCTGAGCACGTCGAGGGTGAGCAGCCGGGCGCCCTCGCGCACCGCGAGCGCGGACATCTCCCGGCGGCTGGTCACGATCACGAGGCATTCCGGTGACGCGGGCAGCAGCGGGCGCACCTGGGCGACGTCCGCGGCGTTGTCGAGCAGCACGAGTATCTTCCGGTCGGCGAGCAGGCTCCGGTACAGCGCCGCGAGGCCCTCGGTGTCCGCCGGGTTCCGTTCCGGGTGCACGCCGAGCGCGTCGAGGAAACCGCGCAGCACGTCGGCGGGCTCGGCCGGGTGGCCGGACGGGTCGAAGCCGCGCAGGTTGGCGTAGAGCTGCCCGTCCGGGAACCGGCCGGACACGCGGTGCGCCCAGTGCAGGGCGAGCGCGGTCTTGCCCACGCCCGCGGTGCCGCCGATCACGGAGACGACGACGCCGTTCGCGCCGTGGTCCACGTCCTCGAGCGCCCGGTCGAGCAGCGCCAGCTCGCTCGCCCGGCCGGCGAAGTGCGGGACGGCCGTCGGCAGCTGCCGGGGCACGGACCCCTCCGCCGCCGACGGATCACCGCCCGCCCGGTACCGCGCGACGAGTTCCGGGCCGGCCGCCTCCGGCAGGCCGAGCGCGCGGGTCAGCGCGCGCAGCGAACTCGGATACGGCCGCCGCGTCCGCCCCCGTTCGAGGTCGGCGATGGCCCGGACGCTGACCCCGGACCGTTCGGCCAGGTCCTCTTGAGTCAGCCCGGCCGCGACGCGCTGCCCGCGCAGCCACAGCCCCAGCGACTCGCTGGCCCCTGCCGTACTCATGACCACCCGCCCGCCCGCGATCAGCCGGTTATGTATAGCTTAACGGCGACGCGACTGCCGGGAAAGTACCCATTGT
This sequence comes from uncultured Actinomycetota bacterium, assembly GCA_963771985.1. Taxonomy (GTDB): domain Bacteria; phylum Actinomycetota; class Actinomycetes; order Streptosporangiales; family Streptosporangiaceae; genus Trebonia. The sequence continues at coordinate 40,264 of CAVYVO010000024.1, forward strand.
CATTGACTGTGAACGGTGCGTAATTTTAAATGCGATTATCCCGAACGTACGCGGCTGACTCCCTAGCCCCGCACGTTACTCGGTAAGGCGCACCAGCCGACCAGGCGGATCCCGGAGATGAACCGGGGCTCGATGGAGATGACGTGGTCCATCTGCCCGGCTATCCAGGGCTCGAGCTGCCGCTCGTACCGCTCGATCGCGGCCGGGTCGCGCACGAGGCGGGCGAGGCCCGTCACGATCACGCTCCACCCGGTGTGCCGGACGCTGTCCAGCTCATCGGCCTCGTAGCAGACGACCGCGCCGGCATCGGCCGCCGCGCGGGACGCGATCGCCGTGCCTAGGTGTGACCGGATGATGATGACTCGGTCGTCGACCAGGTGGTTGACCGGCCGGATGGCCGGCATGGCGTGATGGGTGAACACCACCCGGCCGAGCGAGGCGCTCCTCAGCAGCCGCCAGCACTCGTCCTCGGTGAGCTCGAGCGCCTGCCTGGGCGTGCTGATTTCCGGGCGCCCTTCCTTGTTAGCGGTCACAAGTCCGCACCCTCGCGGACGGCGATAATCTCAGGCCAGGGACCAAAGTCCTGAAAAGACGTTTGGTATTACGCACCGGTAGTCATCAATAATCAATTCTGTCAACTGTGTACCACATGTGACGGTTTAGCCACGAGACGTGGTTAATTCTGCGACTATGGCCAGCGGTGACCGGCTGGACCGTCTGCGTGGCCGTCACGCGTCCGCCGGACGAAAGGGTCGCCGTGAGCAGCTCCCCGGCAGGACGCGCAACCTTTCACGATGTGTTCGCGGTCCGTGAGTTCCGCGCGCTATGGGCTTCGCAGATCCTCTCGATAGGCGGTGACCGCCTAGCCCTCGTCGCGCTGATGCTCCTTATATATGACCGGACGCATTCCCCGTTGCTCGCCGCGGTCGCCTACGCCGCCGGCTACGTCCCCTACGCGGTAGGCGCGCTGTTCCTGTCCGGCCTGGCGGACCGGCTGCCGCGCCGGGAGGTCATGGTCAGCTGCGACGTGATCAGGGCGGCGCTGGTGGCGGTCATGCTTATCCCGCGGCTGCCGGTGGCCGCCCTCGTCGCCCTGCTGTACGTGACCACGATGGTCCAGCCGCCGTTCGACGCCGCCAGGTCCGCGGTGCTCGCCGACATGCTCCAGGGGGAGAGGTACGCGCTCGCGGCCGCGACCATGCAGACGACCTTCAAGACGGCGATCGTGGCGGGGGCGGCGGCCGGGGGAGTGACGGTCGCGCTGATCGGGGCGCGGCCGGCGCTGGGCGTCGATGCCGCCACGTTCTGCGTGTCCGCCGCGCTCATCCGCTTCGGGACACGGGCACGGCCCGCGCCGGGCGCCAAGTCCGGTCCCGGCCAGCTGGCCCGGCTCGCGGGCGGGGCCAGGTTCGTCTTCGGCGATGACGCGCTCAGGACGCTGCTGATGTTCGGCTGGCTCGTCGCGCTGTACGCGATTCCGGAGGGAATAGCCGCTCCGTACGCGACAAGCCTTGGCGGAGGACCGGTCGCCGCGGGCCTGCTGATCGCGTCCACCCAGGTCGGGGCCGTTCTCTTCATGCCGGTATTCGCCCGGCGGATCGGCCCGCTGACGCGCTCGAGGTGGATGGGCCCGATGGCTGTCAGCACCTGCGCGGTGCTTATGCTGACCATCCTCCGCCCAGGTCTTGCCGTCTCGATGGCGATCTTTGGCCTGTCAGGCACGTTCGCTATCTATCAAGTGGCCGCGAACACCGCGTTCGTCGCGAGGTTGCCGAACGAACGTCGGGCTCAGGCGTTCGGCCTAGCCAACGCCGGGTTGGTCGTCGGCCAGGGGCTGGCTTTCATGGCTGCCGGCGCGGCCGCCGAGGTGGTACCTCCCTCGACGGTCATCGCTCTCGGTGGGGGACTGAGTGCACTGGCGGCCTGCGGTCTAGCGCTCCGCTGGCGGCGCATGTCGCCTGCCGTCGGGCGCCACTCTGCGAGGCATCTCCGCGGCCAAGCCCCGCTCGCCAGGCAGGCACCCGTCCATGCGGTTCGTTCTCGGGGTTAAGGGCCGGTCGGGCCGGTAAGGTCAGTCCTGCTGACGTCTTCCGGCATCTTCCGGCATCGGCTCAGGTCCAGGTGTCACGCACGGCGCCTCATCCCTTCACTATGAGAACTACTGTACCGACTGGGAACATTCGTCACTTCAGATCCACACGCTGCGCATGGCTGTTTCCTCCTCATCAACATCTCCGGTTTCTTTGGCCCCTATATTCACGCCATTTTCTTTGGTATGAATACGTCTCCGCGCCAACGTTGCTAAGCACCATTTAGCCCCTTCTTGTCCCGAGATGTTGGTCAATCTCGCGGCAATAGTTACCTCGACCGTCATAGATGCGTTATGGTAGCTATACGCAGCTAGTCATTTACGGTGAGCTGCTACTAGACAGCCGACGCTGGTGTCACGTACGAAACGGTGGAGCATGAGAGCCTCGTCCCTCACCAGTCGCCTCAAAGCGAACGTGACCGTGAGGGACTGGCCATGGTGGCAGCTGCCGCCGGCGCTCCGCTGGTACGTGGCCGCACCACCCGCTGTAGCTATGGTGGCCATCGGGCTGACGGCCGCCCATACGGACTGGCACCTCCTTGACCTAGCGAAATTCTTGTTGCTGGTGTGCTGTGGGATGATTTCGGTGGCATACACGCCCCGGATCGCTTATTCCGGCAGCGGCTTGACACGCGATTTCGTAACCGTATGGGTGCTCCCGGCCGCGATCTTGCTGCCGCCTGTCTACGCCGCGCTAATGCCCATCCCGCTGCTCGCGCTCATTCAATGGTGGGTACACCGGGGAATGATCTACCGCCGGGTGTTCACGGCCGCCACGATCAGCGTCGGATATGTGGCCGCGGCCCTGGTGTTCCGTGCGTTTCCCCCGTCGATCGCGGGCAGCTCCGTCGGCTCTGGCCTGCACGCCCTGACCTGGGCCGCGGTGGTCGCGCTCTGTGAGATCATCGGCGGCAGAGGGCACCACTTCCTGATCGTCGGGGCCATTAAGCTGTCGGACCCGAGCGCGCGGATGAGGGACATCGAATGGAACCGTGAGGCGCTGCAGGGCGACTTCGCGGAAATCGACCTCGCCGTCTTGATCACGCTGGTCCTCGCCATTAGCCCGGTCCTCGCGGTGTTCGCCGTGCCGACCGTCCTGCTGGTCCGGCGCTTTATGATGCACGCTCAGCTGGTGGCGCAATCCCGGGTGGACGCCAAGACGGGACTGCTCAACGTGTCCACGTGGGAAAGAGAAGCGGAAAGCGAGCTTTCCCGTGCGGTCAGAACGCGCAGTCCGCTCGCGCTGGCCCTCGTCGATATCGATCATTTTAAATCGGTTAACGACACGCACGGCCACCTCGTGGGTGACAGGGTCCTGCGGGCGGTCGCCGAAGCCCTTTCCGGGCACCTGCGCGATTACGACCGGGCGGGCAGGTTCGGCGGGGAAGAGTTCGTGCTCTTGCTCGCACAGACCAACGAGGGCGACGCCTGCCGCATAGCCGAGCGGCTGCGCGCGCACATCGCCGGCATGGCGGTTCCGATCGACGACAGGCCGGACGCTCCGTGCGTCCGCCTGACGATCTCGGTCGGCGTGTCGGCGATGGACAGGGGAGCTAGCCGCGAGCTGACGGACCTGCTCGCCGCCGCCGACTCGGCGCTGTACCACGCGAAGCAGACCGGCCGGAACATGGTAGCCGTGGCCGCGGTCTCGCAGGAAGTGCCGCTCGAGGTCCGGCTAAGCACGCACATGGGGCTTGCTCAGGTGGATCCCGCGGGCGCTTAGCTATGCCCAGCGATGTTACTCTCCGTGCTCATTAGGGCACTAGCAGGCGCGGCACGTGCAGGGGCACACGCAGGGGCACAAGCGTCCGCAAAATCGTCCGCACGGGCGTCCGCGCAGCAGCCCGAGCGCGTCAGCGCCCGCCTCCACTGGCCGCCGGCCCCCACCGCCGGCCCCGCCTCCCGCCCGCGCACGCCGCGTTATTGCGACAAACTTGCAATAACAACCCAGTGCCCCTTAGCGTTGAGTGCGTGGACAGGGCCCGACTGCACGCGATCAGAACGTCGCTGACGCCACGCGAGTGGGTCCACATGTCCGCCATGTCCGGAGTCGTCGTGCTGCTGCACGTCGTCGGCTGGGTCACGCTGCTCTCGATCGTGGTTCCCGGGCACTACAGCATCGGCACGCAGACGTTCGGCGCCGGGATCGGGATCACCGCCTACACGCTCGGCGCCCGCCACGCGTTCGACGCGGACCACATCAGCGCCATCGACAACACCACGCGCAAGCTGATGGCCGACGGCAAGCGGCCGCTCAGCGTCGGCTTCTTCTTCTCGCTCGGACACTCCTCCGTCGTGTTCGTGCTGGCCTTGCTGCTGTCCCTTGGCATTCGCGCGCTCACCGGCCCGGTGCGCAACGGCTCCTCTGGCCTGCACCAGGTGACCACCGTCATCGGTACCGGCGTGTCCGGGGTGTTCCTGTACCTGATCGCCGTCATCAACCTGGTTGTGCTCGTCGGCATCATGAAGGTCTTCAGGGAGCTGCGGCGGGGCCGCTTCGATGAGAAGACCCTCGAGGCTCACCTGAACGAACGCGGCTTCCTCAACAGGTTCTTCGGCAAGCTCATGCGGTCGATACGTCACCCGAGGCAGATGTACTGGGTCGGCCTGCTGTTCGGGCTCGGCTTCGACACCGCGACCGAGGTGGCCCTCCTCGTGCTCGCGGGCACGGGCGCGGCGAGCGGCCTGCCGTGGTACGCGATCTTGTGCCTGCCGGTGCTGTTCGCGGCCGGGATGAGCCTGCTGGACACGATCGACGGGTCGTTCATGAACTTCGCCTACGGATGGGCGTTCGCCAACCCCGTGCGGAAGGTCTACTACAACATCACGATCACCGGCCTGTCCGTGGCGGTGGCGCTGCTGATCGGGACCGTCGAACTGGCCGGGCTGCTCGGTCAGGAGTTCAGTCTCGGCGGCCCGTTCTGGGCATGGGTGGAAGGCCTGAACATCAACACGCTCGGGTTCTTCATCGTCGGGCTGTTCGCCGCCACCTGGGCGCTCGCCGTGGTGATCTGGCGGGCGTTCCGCATCGAGCAGCGGTTCAGCGGCAGGTCGTTGCGCCGCCCCCGCGAACTTCCCGAAGCCGCGGAGTAACGCCAGCACCGTCCCCGGCGTTTCGTCACTAGTGCACCACCCTCACACGTGGTGCCCCCGGGGCTGGCCGCCGCCGCTCCCCCGCCCACTAGGCGGCGGCCGCCCCCTCTTCCTCCTCCTGGCTCCTGGCCAGCCCCGCGCCCCACTTGGTCCCGCCCCGCGCCTGGCTCCGCGCTGGATTGACGCCCCTCCCGCCCCTCCCGCCCCTCCCGCGCCACCTGCCCCTCCCGTTCTCGCACCGGCGATGAATTTCATGATCGCGAAAACCTTTGCGTGCTATAGCGCAATGCCGCTTAGCCTACGTTGATCATGGCTTCCGGGGCCGCTCCCTGGGACGCGTCCGCCGCCACTATAACCGTCCGTGACTGCCGATTGTGAAGCTAGCGCCATGATCCCGAAAACATTTTTCTCGACGTAAGTAAATCATTCTATAGCGCCGAAAACTCTTCGCCATCATGGCCGGCCGCGCCGGGAGTCCGCAGCGGGGCGCGCGGAACGGTTACGCTCTGTAGCGTACTAGCCCGTTATGCCTTTAATGTCCGAATTTGTGCAGCGCAAGTTTACCGACAGAGGGAGTCGGCGACCGACCAAGATCAACCGTTGCTAAGCGGCATCGACCTATAGGATGAATTCTTTACGGTAAGAAAAAATCTTCGTGATCTAGGCGTGCTTCGATACGGCTAATTGTGCTCGGAATTCTCTCCTGCCTTCGGTCGCACCATTCGAAACGGCCTGAACCCGTGCTCGCCCTTACGTGCTCGCCCTTACGTGCTCGCCCTTACGTGCTCGCCCTTACGTGCTCGCCGGCGCCTGCGCGCCGTCGGCCGCCACCTCTCGCGCATCACGCAGAACCCTGAGCGGGGCCCTGCCTGGCCGAGTAAGCTGGACGCCTGAGCAAGAAATGAACCAGTTTCCTGCCCGATTCAGGGCAGAAACTTGCCATTAGTACACCCGACTGCCACACTGATCACCGTTATGAGCGATGTGTACCCGCAGGATCTGGTCCGCCACGTCGCGGCCTCGACCGGGCTGCCCGAGGCGACCGCGACGCGGGTAGTGGCGGACGTCGCAGCCTATTTCAAGGAGACCGTCGAGGAGTTCGTCCGGCGCCGGCACGCCGAATTGCAGGGTAAGAATCGCAAGAACGACGAGATCTGGCCGATGATAGCGGCCGAGCTGGCGACGCGCCGATTCGGTGCTCCGGATGTGTCGCAGCGTCAGCTCCGGCGCATTGTGTACGGCTGACAAAGCACTAAAAGGCGCAAGGGTGAAACCGGCGAGCGAAAGGGAGAACGCGCGTGTGCGGCATCGTTGGATACGTGGGCAAGCGGGACGCCATCCCCGTCCTGGTGGAGGGACTGCACCGGCTGGAGTACCGCGGCTACGATTCGGCGGGCCTGGCGGTGGTCTCCCGCGGCAGGCTCCAGGTGACGAAGACCGCCGGCCGCGTCCAGGACCTCCGGGACAAGCTCAAGACCACCGCCAAGGCCACGATCGGCATCGGGCACACACGCTGGGCCACCCACGGTGAGCCGAACGAGATAAACGCCCATCCCCACACCGACACCGCCGGCCGCGTCGCCGTGGTGCACAACGGCATCATCGAGAACGCCGAGCAGCTCAGGGAACAGCTCCAGGCCGGCGGCGTCACGCTGGCGAGCGACACCGACACCGAGGCGCTCGCCCACATGATCGCGGCCGAGCTGGCCGCCGGCCCCGACGACGCCGGAATCTCCCTCGAAGACGCCGTCGCCCGCACCCTGCGCCGCGTCGAGGGCGCCTACGGCCTCGTCGTCCTGGACGTCAAGAACCCCGACCAGCTGGTCGTCGCGCGCAATGGCAGCCCGATCGTGCTCGGCCTCGGCGAGAACGAGATGTTCGTCGCCTCCGACGTCGCCGCCCTGGTCCGCTACACCCACCAGGTGATCTACCTGGAAGACGGCGAGATCGCCACGATCAGGGCGAACGACTATCACACCACGAGCCTCACCGGCAACGCCAACGGCACCAAGACGCCGACCACCGTCGACGCGGACGCCGACGACTACGAGCTCGGCGGCTTCCAGGACTACATGCGCAAGGAGATCCACGAGCAGCCCGACGCGCTGCGCCGCGCGCTGCGCGGGCGCCTGGACGATCGTTTCGCGACGGCGCGGCTGGGCGGCATCAGCCTCGACGCCCGCGAACTGCGGAACATACGCCAGGTCAAGTTCCTCGGCTGCGGCTCCGCCTACTACGCGGGCCAGATGGGCGCGATGCTCGTCGAGGAGCTGGCCCGCATCCCCGCCGACGCCGAGCCCGCCAGCGAGTTCCGCTACCGTTCCCCCGTCGTGGACCCGGACACGCTCTACGTCGCGGTCAGCCAGTCCGGCGAGACGATCGACACGCTGATGGCCGTCCAGGAGCTCAAGCGCAAGGGCGGCCAGGTGATGGGCGCCGTCAACGTGGTGGGCAGCGCGATCGGGCGCGAGTGCGGCCACGGCGTCTTCCTGCACGCCGGACCGGAGGTCGCGGTCGCCTCCACCAAGGCACTGACGAACATGGCGGTCACCTTCGCCCTGCTGGCGCTCGTGCTCGGCCGCGTCCGCGACCTCAGCTCAGCCAGCGGCCACCGCGTGGTCAACGGCCTGCGGACCCTTCCTGAACAGGTCAACAAGATCCTCAACAGCGAGGAGGACATCGCCGCGATCGCCCATCGCTACGCGAGCGCCGAGCACATGTTCTTCATCGGCCGCGTCCGCGGCTGGCCGGTCGCCCGCGAGGGCGCGCAGAAGCTCAAGGAGATCTCCTACGTGCATGCGGAGGCCTATCAGGCAGGCGAGCTGAAGCACGGCCCGCTGGCGCTCATCCAAGGCGACATGCCGAGCGTGGTGATCATCCCGTCCGACGATCTGGTCGCGAAGAACATCTCCACGATCGAGCAGATCAAGGCGCGCGGCGGCCCGGTCATCGCCCTCACGAGCACCGACATTCCCGAAGGGCTGGCCGACGCGATCATCCGGGTGCCGAAGGCGGAACCCGAACTCGAGCCGATCCTCCTGAACATTCCGCTGCAGGTTCTCGCCTACCACGTGGCCGCCAAGCTCGGCCGCGACATCGATAAGCCCAGGAACCTCGCCAAGAGCGTGACTGTCGAATAAGCCGGATAAGGCGCGACGCTAACCGCGGGACGGCGGCGACCGCCCGCTCGGTGACCGCGACGGCGTCCGCCGCCACGATGACCTCCGCCGCCTCCTCCGCCACGACCCGGAGCGCCTCCATGACCGACTCGGGCACGGTCTGCTCGCACCAGACGACCTTGCCCGAGTGGGTCCGCCGCGCGCCCCACCGGGAGGCGAGCTGCGACACCACGTGCAGGCCGCGCCCGTTCTCGGCATCCCGGTCGACCTGCAGCACCCGGGGCAGGGCGGGCGAGGAGTCGTGCACCTCGCACACCAGGCTGTCCGACTCCAGGACCAGCCGCAGGAGTATCTCCCCGCTGGCGTACCTGATCGCGTTGGTGACCAGCTCGGAGACGAGCAGTTCGGTGACCGGCTCCAGGTCCTCAAGACCCCACCGCTTCAGCGGGTCGCGGATCAGCATCCGGGCCTGCCGCACCGACTGGAAGTCGGGCTCGAGCGGCCAGCAGACCCGCTGGTCCTCGGGGATCCTGCGGAGCCTCGCGATCAGCACAGCGATATCGTCGCGCTGCGCGTCGGAGTACACGCCGTCCAGGGACGTCTTGCAGAGGTCTTCGAGCTCCGCCTTCGGCGAGTCCGGGCCGAACGCGTTCTGCAGTCTGTCGAGCCCGTCGGAGATATCCCTGTCCCTGCTCTCCACCAAGCCGTCGGTGTAGAGGACGAACAGGCTGCCGTCCTCCACGGTGAAGCGCTGGGTGTCGACGACCCCGTTGCCGACGCCGAGCGGCGGGGAAGGGGTGACCTCGAGCAGCTCGCTGCGGCCGTCCGGGTGGACGACCAGCGGCGGCAGGTGTCCGGCCACGGCGAGCTCGATCTCGCCGGTCACCGCGTCGTAGACCGCATAGGCACAGGTCGCGAAGTGCGGCTCCCGCGCGCCGATCGTCTGCATGAGCTCGTCGAGCTGCTGCAGCGACTCCGCGGGGGGCAGTTCGAGCATCGCCAGCGTCTGGATCGCGGTACGCAGCCGTCCCATCGTCACCGCGGCCCGCACCCCGTGCCCGGCGACATCGCCCACCACCAGGGCGACTCGCGCCCCGGGCAGCTTGATCGACTCATACCAGTCGCCGCCGACCTCGACGAGCTGGCTGCCCGGCAGGTACCGGTGCTTGACCTCGACCGAGGACGGCATGGACAACCCGGTGGGGAGCATCGACCGCTGCAGCATCAGGGCCGTGGCGTGCTCGCGCTTGTACCGGCCCGCGTTGTCGAAGAAGACGGCGGTACGGGAGGCGAACTCCATGCCCATCTCCATGTCGTACGCGTCGAAGCGACGGGTGCCGGTTTGCCGGATGCAGTTGAAGAAGCCGAGCGTGGTGCCCTTGGCGACGATCGGCAGCAGGAGCATCGACACGTCGGACATCAGGTTGGCGACCGGTTTGCGCCGCCATGCGCGCGCGAGCTTGCGCGCCGCTTCCGGGGAGAACGCGTGCTCGAGCACTGGCCTGCCGGACTCGATGCAGCGGACGTACGGCGATTCCTCCGGGAAGCGGAGGATCTCGCCGGTCGGGAACGCCGCGTCCCAGGCCGTGTCGTGCTGATCGTGTACGACGGCGAGGCGTCGCAGCGGGTGGTTCCCGTCCGGCCCGTGCGCCGGCATCTCGTTGTCTCCGACGAGGCTCTCGAGCACCAGGATTTCGCCGGCTGTGCAGAAGGCGGGCACCAGCCGGCCCATCAGCTTCTCGGCGAGGTCGCTGAAGTCCAGCGTGTCGTCGATGCTCGTGAACGTGTCGCGCAGCAGCGTGTCGCGCATCAGCGCGGGGTCGACGAACCGTTCGGCGGTCGGCACCGGGATCTGCAGCATGACGAAGGCCGCCACGTTGCTGTCGCCGCTTTGCATCGGCTTGGCGGTGACGACCGCGTCGGCGGTCCCGCCGCTCGCGAGCGCGACCGTGAGGACCGCGTTTCCCTCCCGCTCGGCCTTGACCGCCTCGAGCAAGGTGGTGACCGCTTCCTTGTCGCCCGCGCGGACTCCCGGACCGCCGTGCCCGGCGGAGGTGATGTCGTTTAGGTGAACTCCGAGCAGGTCGCTGGAGGAGCGTGCCAGAATTTTGGGAGCCGTGCGGTCGTGCTGGACGATCCGCCCGGTGCGGTCGATGCCGAGGATCAGGATCCGCACCGACGAGGGCACGTTAACGTTCACCGGCGGTGCCTTACGGCCAACCCTTTTGCCGGGTGTCACGGGCGACTCCTGAAGATTCGTGCACGGTGCTCTTGGCAATTATGAGCCAACGAGCGCTGGTTCAAAGAGGAGTTCCGATTCTTCCCCTTTCTCCGTTATCTCCTACTATGACATAGATCGCCGTTTTCTGTTGTGTTTCATGAGACTAGCGACCACTATCGCGGCTCTCCGCCGCCCGCTCTCCCGGAGAAATTGCCCCGGATGCGGTGGTTCCACACCCGCCGCGCCCGTCTTCTACCCGGCGGGGAGCGCCGCGCGGATCTTCGCCGCGTACTCCTCAGCCGGGTGGGCGGCGTCGTAGGGGTGCCGCGGGCCGAGCCAGAACCGCAGGCCGTCCTTCGGGTTGCGGGGGATGACGTGCAGGTGCAGGTGCGGCACGGACTGGCTGACCACGTTGTTGACCAGGACCATCGAGCCCGCCGCGCCCAGCCCGTCCTCGACCGCCCGCTCCAGGCGCTGCGCCGTGGTGAGGAACTCCGCCGCGTGCTCCGCCGGGAGGTCGGACAGCAGCCGCAGGTGGGTCTTGGGCATCAGCAGCGTGTGGCCCCGGAAAAGGGGCCGGTGGTCAAGGAACGCCAGCAGGTGCTCGGTTTCCAGGACTCTCGCCGCGGGCGCGTCGCCGCGGATGATCGCGCAGAACATGCACGTGGCTTCGGCGGCGTCCGGCATGAGGCCGCAGTCTATCGGGGGGCGCGGGGGGCATGGGGGGACGCGTAGTCCCCCCATTGGGGGTCTGGGGGGGCTTTGCCCCCCGGGGTAAGCACATCTCAGAACGTGAACACCAGGCGTGCGGGAACCTGGCCGGCCAGCACCTCGTCAATGGAAGCGTTTACGTCTTCGAGTCGCCTCGGCTCCGCGATCACCCGAGTGCGTCCCGCCGCGTGCAAGGCGAACACGTCGGCGAGGTCGTTGCGGGTCCCTACGATGGAGCCGATGATCGACTTGCCGCCGAGCACCGTGTCGAAGATGGAGATGCTCATACGGTCGTCGGCGGGCAGCGCCACGCAGACCAGTCGGCCGCCCCGGCGCAGCGAGCCGAAGGCCTGCTCGAAGGCGCGCGGCGCGGCGGCCAAGGAGACGGCGACGTCTGCGCCGCCGAGGTCGGCGATCGCCCGTATCGGGTCCACGACGCGCGCGTTGACGGTGTAGTCCGCGCCGAGTTCCCTGGCCAGGTCGAGCTTGGCGTCTTCCACGTCCACCGCGATCACGCGGGCGCCGGCCACGCGCGCGTACTGCAGGGCTAGGTGGCCGAGCCCGCCGATGCCGAAGATCACGGCGGTCTCGCCGGGCTGCAGCCGCGACACCTTGATGGCCTTGAACGTGGTGACACCGGCGCAGGTCAGCGGCGCCGCGTCGAAGGAGGTGATCGGGTCGGGGACGCTGACCACGTAACGGTCGTCGGCGACCGCGTACTCGGCGAACGCGCCGTCGACCGAGTAGCCGCTGTTCTGCTGTGCCTCGCAGAGCGTCTCCCAGCCGGCGATGCAGTGCTGGCAGTGCCCGCACGCGGAGCCGAGCCAGGCGATCGCGACTCGGTCGCCGGCCTTGTGCAGGGTCGCGCCGGGGCCCGTGGCGGTCACGATGCCGACACCCTCGTGACCGGGGATGAAGGGCGGGTTCGGCTTGACCGGCCAGTCGCCGCGCGCGGCGTGGATGTCGGTGTGGCACAGGCCCGACGCCGCCATCTTGACCAGAACCTGGCCCGCGCCGGGCTCGGGTACCGGAAGTTCGCGGATCTCCAGCTTGGCGCCCAGATCCGGGACAACGGCCGCCTTCATCGTGGTCATGGCTTCTCCTCATGTGCGCAGTACAAGGTCCCCTCCTTCCTAGTCCACTGGTCACCACCCAGAACAGAGTCCGCCGACCCGCTGACGGAGGGCCGAACGTCCCGCCCGTTCCGCGGTGGCGCACTTTTACCGGGCCCACCCTGCCAGGGGAGGCCGTGGCGGGGCTACCGTTGAGCGACGGTGGGCGACGCGAAGGAGAGCGCTGGATGGAAGGCGCCGTGATGCGGGCATGGCACGTCGACAAGCCCGGGCCGGTGGAAACCAGGCGCCCGCTGGTCGAGCGGGAAACCCCGGTGCCGGATCCGGGTCCCGGTGAGCTGCTGCTGCGCGTGCTGGCGTGCGGAGTGTGCCGGACGGACCTGCATGTCACCGAGGGCGACCTGCCGGTGCACCGGGCCGGGGTGACGCCAGGCCACGAGGTGGTCGGCGTCGTGGCGGCGGTCGGCTCGGGTGATGTATCCGGGTTCGCGGTGGGCGACCGTGCCGGCGCGGCGTGGCTGCGCACCACCGACGGGAAGTGCCGGTACTGCCGTCGCGGCGCGGAGAACCTTTGCCCGTCGTCGACCTACACCGGCTGGGACGCCGATGGCGGCTACGCGGAGTACATGACCGTGCCCGCCGCCTACGCCCACCGGCTGCCGACCGGATACTCCGACGCCGATCTCGCCCCGTTGCTGTGCGCGGGGATCATCGGCTACCGCGCGCTGAAACGCGCGGCGCTGCCGCCGGGCGGGCGACTGGGCCTCTACGGCTTCGGCGGCAGCGCCCACCTCGCGGGGCAGGTCGCGCTGGCCCAGGGAGCGACGCTGTTCGTGATGACACGCGGCGAGCAGGCACGAGAGCTTGCGCGCTCGCTCGGCGCCTCATTCGTGGGCGGGCCTGCCGACATGCCCCCCGAGCCGCTGGACGCCGCGATCCTCTTCGCGCCCGTCGGCGATCTGGTGCTGCCCGCGATGGCCGCGCTCGACCGCGGCGGCACGCTGGCGATCGCCGGCATCTACCTGACCGACATCCCGGAGCTGTCGTACGAGCGGCACCTGTTCCAGGAGCGCCAGCTCCGCAGCGTCACCTCGAACACCCGGGAGGACGCTCGCGAGTTCCTCGCGTTCGCGCAGTCGCACCGGTTGTCGGTGACAACGCATCAGTACGGCCTGGATGCCGCCGACCAGGCGCTGTCGGACCTCAAGGCGGGCCGCTTCGACGGCGCCGCCGTGCTCATTCCGTAGCGTCTTACTGCGACAGCGTGGTGTTCTGCGCCGAGGCGTTGACGTCTATCCCCTGACTGACGACCGTGACGCCCTGGACCTGCAGCCCGGCTGGCAGCTTCGGCACATCGATGGTGTAGTTCGGCAGCGATCCGATGAGCGCGGCCGCGATACCGCCCAGGCTGCCCATCTTGACGGTGATCTGGCTGGGCCCGGTCTGCACGATCTGTGCCGTGGTGCTGAGCGGGCCGAAGCCGATGTTCACCGTATTCGGCAGGCGGACGGGTCCGCCGTGATCGTCGCACCCCGCACCCCCGCCGCGCTCTCCAGCGACGCGAAGGAGATGAACGCGGTGCCGGATATGTGGTCGATCGTCGCGCCGCTGAAGCCCGAGTTGATGTGGACGCCGGTCGCCGTCGCCTTGATGCTCGTGATGTCGAGCTTGTTCTCCTGCACGTTGTTCATGCTGATGTCGACCGTGCGGATATCGCGCGTGGCGAGCTGTGTCAGGAACGGGAAGCCCTCGATGCCGACTGCGGGCTTGCTGGCCAGCCCCGCCGACGACTGGATCTTGTTCGCGATCATGTTCTGCGCGTACGCCTTCGCGACCTGGTCGGCGATCACGAAGAGCACCGCGAGCACGATCAGCGTAGTGAGCAGGACGATCCACCCGCGCCCCCGCCGCCGGCGGCGGCGCGGCGCACGGGCTGGTCCCGCCAAGAGTCGCGGGTCGCCACCGCGCCCGGACCCTTGCGACTGGTATCTATCCTGCTCGTAGCCGGTGTACTGGGGCGGCTGCGCAGGCCACCCGGTCTGTGATCGCGGTTGGTTCGGGTACTCGCTCACGTCGACTCCCTCGCTGCTCCGGCTCCACCATCGTTTATACCGGCGCTCAGCAAGTGGAGGCGTCAGGACGGACGGCTACTTGGACAGCGTGGCGTGATCGGCGGTCGCGGTCAGGGTCAGGCCTTGCGGCGTCACGTCCAGGCTCTGGATGTGCACCTGCACCGGAAGCTTGGGGATCGTGAACGAGAAGCTGCCGAACGAGCTCAGTATCCCGCTCAGCGCGCTTCCGCTGTTCTCCACCTGGATGCTGATCGTCTGCGGGCCCGTCTGGGTGATCTTCGCGATCTCGGTGTCGCTGAGCGGGCCGAGCCCCGCGGTGATCTTCACCTGGTCCGGTCCGTCGGCGGTCATCGTGAGGCCGCCGACCCCGCCGCCGGCGCTGGCCAGCGCGCCGAACGAGATGAAGGCCGTGGCGCTGATGTGGTCGACCGTCGCGCCGTTGAAGGAGGAGTTGAGGTGCATGCCGGTCAGCGTCGCCTTGACGCTCGTGATGTCCACCGGCCCGGCCGGGATGTTGTTCGCCGAGATGTCCACCTTGTGGAAGTCACGCGCGGCCAGCTGGGTGAGGAACGGGAACCCCTCGATCGTCACCGACGGCTTCACCGGCATGCCGCTGGATACCGCCTGGTCGGCGAACTGGTTTTCCGCGATCGCCAGCGCCACGCGGTCTCCGATGGTCAGCAGGACCAGGACGACGATGAGGACGAAGAACGCCGTGACCCAGCGCCGCCTGCGGCGCCTGCGCCGCCGCGGGGGGCCGCCTGGGTAGCCCGGGTAGGCGTCCTGCCCGGCCGCATCCCGCCCGCGTCCCTTCCCCTGGACTGCCGGTTCCGCGCCGTACGCCGCGTCCCCGGCTCCCGGGCCGCCGCCCGCGCCCGGCCAGCCGTACTCGGGGCTGTCCTGCACCGGCTCGAACGCCGGCTGCGTCGGCACGGCACGGGTCGGCGCCACCGCGTCGGCGGCGGGCCCGGCCGGGGGCGGCGGTATCGGGTCAGCGGCCGGCCTGCCGGGGGGCGGCGGTGGCGGCGGCACCGGCTCGGCTGTCGGCATGGGCCGGGTCGGCGGCGGCTCCGGGTCGTCTGACCGGCCAGAACCGGCAGGCGGCGGCGCGCTCATCGGCCGGGTTGGATCAGTACTCATTGTCGGCCCCCAGGTCTTGTCAGCTGCCGGCCCATTCAAGTATCGAATTGGTATCGACCCTGTGCTGGTAAACGTCTCCCTCGCAGTTATAGTTCACCAGATTCCGGATTTCACGTCCGCGTCCTAGACTCAAGGGGACGTGGCGAGCGGATCGGGCGAACGCGACACGCGCGAGCGGCACAAGGAGATCGTAAGCGGATGTAAGCGGACACCTCGAGACGGCCATCCCGCGGCTGCACGCTACCGTAGCC
Source organism: uncultured Actinomycetota bacterium (assembly GCA_963771985.1). Lineage (GTDB taxonomy): Bacteria > Actinomycetota > Actinomycetes > Streptosporangiales > Streptosporangiaceae > Trebonia. The sequence goes on from CAVYVO010000024.1 coordinate 56,033, forward strand.
GATTGCCGGAAGTCGGGCACGGCGGGCGGAGTCAGCCGAAGACGCGCGTCGGAGTGCGGGAAGAGTACGACGGCATAAAGAGTGCGAAAGACGTTGAAGAGTCACCTAATGCACCAAGAGCGCGCAGAACACGTGAGTAATTACGTGAGCGGTTACCGGGGCGTAGCAAGCGGGAGGGAATCCAGCGGTGGGTAATCAAGTGGCACAGAAACCACATGCCGCGCCACCGCTGCTGGTCCGGACGAGGAACTCTGAGCACCGGCTCGACAGCGGGATCGAGTACCGCATCGGACGTGACGAGGCTGCGGACATCGTGCTGACGGACAAGCGCGTCTCCTGGCGGCACGCCACCCTGCGGGCGGACGGTCAGGCGTGGGTGCTCGAGGACGTGGGGAGCACGAACGGCACGTGGGTGGGTGCCGAGCGGACCAGCCGCGTCGACATCCTGACCAACTGCGTGGTCCGGCTCGGCAACCCCGACGACGGCCCGGTGCTGCGCTTCGAGCCGCAGCCGCTGCCGCCCCCGCCGCTGCCTGAACCGGAGCCCCAACCGCGGCCAGCGCCGGCCCTGCCGCCGGACGGCACCGACCTCGCGCACCTGCCGAGCGTCGACCGGCGGCCGACCGCGCGCCTCCCGCTGCCCGCCAGGGTCATGCGGATCGGCCGCACCCCGGACAATGACGTGGTGGTGTCCGACCTCGGTGTCTCCCGCAAGCACGCCGAGCTGCGCAAGTCGCAGTCGGGCCGCTACCAGATCATCGACCTGGGCAGCCACAACGGCACCTATGTCAACGGGGCGCGGGTCGAGCAGGCCGAGGTCAGCGAAGAGGACATCATCGGCATCGGCCACGCCACGTTCCGGCTCGCCGACGGTGAGCTGCGCGAGTACGTCGACGAGGGCAACGTCTCCTTCGAGGCGCGCGACATCCTCGTCCAGGTGACGGACGGCGGCAAGCCGAAGGTACTGCTCGAGGGCGTCACCTTCCCGCTGCCGGAGCGCTCGTTCATGGCCGTTATCGGCCCGGCGGGCGCGGGCAAGTCCACGCTGCTCAACGCGCTGACCGGCAAGCGCCCCGCGACCAAGGGCACCGTGCTGTACGACAACCGCGACCTGTACAAGAGCTACGACGAACTGCGGCAGCGGATCGGGCTGGTGCCGCAGCAGAGCGTCACGCACGACCAGCTCACCGCCAGGACCGCGCTCGGTTACGCCGCCGAGCTCCGCTTCCCCTCCGACACCGGCGAGCGCGAGCGGCGCACGCGTGTCGAGGAAGTGCTCGGCGAGCTGGAGATGACCCAGCACGGGGACACCCGGGTGGAGCGGCTATCCGGTGGCCAGAACAAGCGGGTCAACATCGGCCTCGAGCTGCTGACCAGGCCCAGCCTGCTGTTCCTCGACGAGCCCACCTCGCCCCTCGACCCGCACCTGAAGCGCGAGCTCATGGAGCGGATGCGCGGGATGGCCGACAAGACGGCGGAGAAGGGCCAGTCGGTCGTTGTCATCACGCACGACGTCGAGCCCAAGCTGCTCGACCTCTGCGACCGCCTCATCGTGCTCGCCCCCGGCGGCAAGATGGCCTACTTCGGCCCGCCGAAGGAGGGCCTGAAGTACTTCGGGAAGGATGACTGGGCCGACGTCTTCCAGATGTTCTCGCGGGAACCGCAGCGCGACTGGATGAGCGAGTACAAGGGGTCGGCCGACTTCGCGAAGTACGTGACCGCGCGGATGTCGGCGCCGGTGGCGCACCCGCTGCCGCCGGGCGCGGTGCAGCGGGAGGAGCCCCCGCCCCCGCCGCCGCAGCGCGGCCGCGTGAAGCAGCTGTCCACGCTGTCCCGCCGTTACGCGCGGGTCATGTCCGTCGACCGCGGCTACCTGATGTTCACCGCGCTGCTGCCGCTGATCCTCGGCGGCCTTGTCCGCGCGGTGTCCGGCAGCGGCCTGGCCGGCCCGCTGAACACGGGCGCGGAGCAGACGCTGCTGATCCTGGTGATGGCCACCGTCCTGTCCGGCATGGCGAACTCGATCCGCGAGATCGTCAAGGAACGCGAGATCTTCGAGCGAGAACGCATGGCCGGGCTCTCGGCCGGCGCGTACCTCGGCTCGAAGGTGCTCGTCCTCGGCCTGGTCAGCGTCATCCAGACGGTGCTGATCGTCGTCATCGGCCTGCTCGGCAAGCCAATGCCGGCCCACGGCTCGGTGATCGGGTCGGCGTTCGTCGAGATACTGATCGGCGCCGCCGTGCTCTGCCTCGTCTCGATGCTCGTCGGCCTCATGGTCTCCGCCCTGGTCACCAAGGGCGAGCAGACGATGCCGGCCCTGGTCGTGATCGTCATGCTCCAGGTGGTGCTCTCCGGCGCCGTGTTCCCGCTCAACGGCGTGGCGGGCTGGATCGCCGACATCGCCCCGGCCCGGTGGGGTCTGGCCGCGCTCGCCTCGACGGCCGACCTCAACGCGATCATGCCGCCCGGCAGTCACAAGGACGCACTCTGGGCGCACACACCCGCTCAGTGGCTCACCGACATGGGAGTGCTCATCGGTATCGGCCTAGTCTGCCTGATCGTCACCCAGTGGCGGCTCGGCAAGGTCGGCCCGGGTCGCCGCAAGTAAAACATCTTCATCCCGAACGGAAGGTGGCGTCTCTCCCCGCCTAGCACCACTCCCCAGGGCGGGGAAGACGCCGTACGCGTGCGGTCTTGCAGCCGGCCGTGAAGGTCGCGATCCCCGCAAAGTTCGTCGTCAGCACCGTCTAGCCAGCCCCACCGTCAGCCGCCTCAGGCGTTCGGATCGTCCCGGTGATCGATCGCGGTTATGGGGCACGGGATACCGGCGGGGTACGTGTTGCCGGAAGAACCGCGTATCTTCGCCGCGCGCGAATACCCCCGCCGGGTATGTAGCGAGCCGAATTCCATGATCGCGAAGATTTCGCGCACTATAACTTGTCGTTTAACCTGTCTGTTTTGTCTTCTTTCTGGGGTTCTTGGCTGGTCTGCGTTTCTTCGGGCTGGTCTTGCCGACGGGGTGCCGGGGCGCTGGCTGCTTGTTCTTGGAGCCTTGCGGGCGGCCGGGGCCGGGCTTGCCGGGTTTCGCGACGCTGGCGGGGCTGCCGAGCGTTTCGCGGACGTGGCGGAATGCGGCGCGGACCTGGGCGGGGGTCATGATGCCGCCGGCCGGCTTGCGGGGCTGCCAGGGCAGGCGGGCCAGCGGGGCCAGGCCGCGGGCGAGGTAGAGCTGGGCGTAGCAGGCGATCAGCAGCCAGGTCCACCGGTCGGCGGCGGCCGGGTCGCGCAGCAGCGGCCGGGTCCAGCCGAGCTGCTGCTTGAAGAACCGGAAGGTGTGCTCCAGATCGAATCTGCGCAGGTAGCACTGCCACAGGGCACGGACCTCGTCCTGGCCGGCGTCCGGGGCCGAGGCCCACAGCCACATCGGGTCCGGGCAGCCCGGGCCGGCGCAGGACAGCCGGATCAGGGTGCCGGGGATGACCGGGAAGTGCGTCCGGGCCGGCCAGTCCTCCCAGCCGCCGCAGCCGCGGTGCAGCGCCTGGTGCACCCGGGTCCAGGCCGCCACGGCGACCGGGCCGTGCCGGGCCTGGATCCCGTCGTGCCGGACCGCGGGGCTGTGCTGGGTCGCGGGGCCGGCGCAGCTGACCGGCTCGCCGTGGCGGGGCGGCTGCCCGGGGGCCGGCCGGTCCCGCGGTGCCGGGTCAGCGTAGAACACCCGGTCCGACCGGACCCGTGCCACCAGGATCACCGGCAGGTCGGCCAGCAGCCAGGCCAGCCGGGTCGCGTTGTAGCCGGCGTCCATCGCGATCAGGACGGCCGGGTCGCCGTCTGCCCAGCGCCCGGCCGCGATCAGCCGGGTCACCACCTCCCGCAGCTGCGCCGCGGTCACCGCCAGGCCGTCATCGCCCGGCCCCAGCCGGACCGCGTCCAGCGGCAGCACCCAGCTCGATGCCCCCGGCCCCAGCGCGGCCACCACCGAGTACGGCCACCCGGGGACCGCCTGCCCGGCGTTCTTCCCCCGCCCGTGCACATGGCAGAACATCCGCTCCGCGCTGGTGGCCGCGTCCGGCCGCAGCCACGCCGGCACGTCCACCGCCAGCCGGATCCGGCCGTCCGGCCAGGCCGGCAGCGGCAGCCCCGCCAGCGACACCCGCAGCCGCGCGAAATCCGCCCGGCCCGCGCTCACCCCGTCATACACCCCGCCGTGCCCGCGCCCGGACTCCGGCACCAGCGACAGCCGCGCCAGGTCCGTCACCCGCCCGCCCGCGCACAGCACCGCATCACCCAGGCAGAACAGCGCATCCGCCCGGGCGGCCAGGCACCGGTACAGCTGACCCCGGAACCCCGCCAGCAGCCGCCGCGCGCACCCCGCTTCCGGCAGCTCCCCGGCGTAATTCCCGTCCCGTGTCATACTGGAAGCCACGGCCACCGCCTCCATCGCCATTGTGTTCGACGACACGACGATCGCATGCGGTGGCCGCCTGCTGCCGTAACGACACGCCAGGAACACCAGAACGCGGACAGTCAGCAGCCGCAGAGGTTAAACGGCAAGTATGACGATAAAAAGATGACATGCGTCGGCTGCGTTCGTGCCGGGGTGGGGCCTCCCCAGCTCAGGCATCACGATGGATGCAGTCGGGTGCCAGGCGCGCAAGGAGCGCCTGCGGGAGCTTGAGGAGGTCCCGATGTCCATCGTAGGCGGGCTGGATATTCACCGGTCGCAGATCACCTTCGACTATCTCGGCACGCAGACAGGGGAGGTGCGGTGCGGGCAGGTCCGCCCGGCCGGCCGGGAGCACCTGCGGGCATGGCTGGCGCGGTTCGCCGGGCAGGACGGCGATTTCGCGATGGAGGGGTGCACCGGGTGGCGTTATGTCGCCGGGGAGGCGGCCGCGGCCGGGCTGCGGCCGCATGTCGCCGACCCGGCCGAGCTGGCCGCGCTGCGCGGCCGCAGGCGGCATGCCAAGACCGGCCGGGCTGATGCCCGGTTCGCCCGTGAGCAGCTGCAGGCCGGGCGGCTGCCGGAGTGCTGGATACCGCCGCCGCACATCCTGGAGTACCGGGCGCTGCTGGAGGCCTGCCACGACCTGCGCGCGGAGCACACCGCGTGGCTGCAGCGGATCCAGGCGGTGCTGTTCCACCAGGGCGCGCCGCACCCGGGCAGCCTGACCGCCGCCGGGGGCGCGGCCCGGCTGGCTGAGCTGGCCGCCGGGCTGTCCCCGGCCGGGCAGGCGCAGATCGCGAACGCGCTGGCGATGACCGCGGCCTGCGAACAGCGGCTGGACCGGACGCGCCGCCAGGTGACCGAAGCAGCCCGGCACCTGACCGGCGCCCGCGCGCTGCAGGAGCGCATCTACGGCGTCGGGCCGGCCACCGCGCTGGCGCTGGCCTGCTGGCTGGGCGGGGCCGGCCGGTTCTCCTCCTCGCGCAAGGCGGTCCGGTTCGCCGGGCTGGACGTCACCGTCTACTCCAGCGCCGGCAAGCGCGCCCCCGGCCGCCTGTCCCGGCAGGGGCCGGCGGTGCTGCGCTGGTGCGCGTATGAGGCCGGCAAGGTCCATGCCCGCGCCGCCGCCCCCGGCCACGCCTGCTACACCCAGGTCAAGGACCGCATCGACGGCAAGCGCGCCGCCCTGTCCGAGGCCCGCAAGATCATCCGCCGGGCCGTGCACATCCTGGCCGAACCCGGCGACGCCGCGCTCGCGCCCTGCTGACCGGGCCCTGACACACCGGGCACGGCGCGGCGGGCGCCGCGCTCAACCCGATGGGGAAACCGCGGCCGGCTCCAGCCAGAAGACTGTCACCTCCCCTGCCCCGCGCCCGGGACCAGGGGACGGGCCGGAAAAGACCGAGCGGCCGCACCCCCGCAGGCGGGGGGCACCCAGTCAATCATCACGTCACCGGGCACCCGCACGTCAGTGCCCGCGGGCCAGGGTAAGTCTGGCTGCCCCCGCACCGCGCCCCCTGTCACGGGCCGCCCGCCCCGGCCGGAAGGAGACTCCCCGCACACAGCCCGCACACCCCCGCCGCCAGCCCCCCGTCCCGCCGGCCCCGACCATCCAACGGCCAGCCGGACGCCTCAAGGGCGCCTCCGGCGTCGCAAGCGATCGCTTCGCGACCCTTGACCCGCCCGCCCGGCCGAAGGAACCGCCGCCTATCGGAGACAGGGAGCACACTGCCGCACGCCCTCACCCCGCCAGAACCGCCCTCCCACCAGGGAAAACCACCCCTTGTCACGCCGGGCCGACACAGGTAAGTCTTCACCAGGAAAAATATCTTCGCGATCACGAAGGTGATGATGGGGTTCTTTACAAGCTAAATCCTGATATGTCACTATTTGATACCCCCCAGCGCTCTGGCCGCGGCCTGCCGCAATCGGCGCAGGACCCCAGACGTTCAAGCTCCACAGGACTAAGTGGCTACACGAGACAGCCCTGCCGCAGCGATGCCGGAGGCCGGGTGAGTCGCCGTGCGGCTAACCTGGCGCCGTGACTACAGCCGACGGTTCCGCTCTTTCGCTGGCGCTCGCGCGCGCCATGCTCAGCCGGTTCCCGCTGATCGACGGGCACAACGACCTGCCCTGGGAACTGCGCGACAGGTTCGGCGGCGATCTCAGTGCCGTCGACTTGACCGGGGGGGTCGACGGGACGCACACGGACATCCGCCGCCTGGTGGAAGGCGGTGTCGGCGGCCAGTTCTGGTCGGTGTTCGTGCCGGCCCGGATCGCGGGGGACGCGGCGGTGACCGCGGTGCTCGAGCAGATCGACCTGGTGCACCGGATGGTGCGGCGGTACCCGTCGCGGTTCCAGCTGGCCCTGACGGCCGACGACGTGGACAAGGCGTTCGCGGCGGGCAAGATCGCCTCGCTGCTCGGCGCCGAAGGCGGGCACTGCATCGCCGGCTCGCTCGGCGTGCTGCGTTCGCTGTACGCGCTCGGCGTCCGGTACATGACCCTCACGCACAACTCCAACGTGGGCTGGGCCGACTCGGCGACCGACGATCCCGATACCGGCGGCCTCAGCGACTTCGGCCGCGAGGTCGTGGCCGAGATGCAGCGGCTCGGCATGCTGGTGGACCTGTCGCACGTGGCGCCGTCGACGATGCACGCCGCGCTGGAGGTGGCGCGGGCGCCGGTGATCTTCTCACACTCCTCGGCGCGAGCGCTCTGCGACAACCCGCGCAACGTGCCCGACGACGTCCTGACGCGGCTGGCGGCTAACGACGGCGTCTGCATGGTGACGTTCGTGGCCCACTTCGTGTCGCAGGAGTGCACCGACTGGCTGGAAGGGCTCAGGCGGGAGGCCGCGCGGCGCGGTCTCGACCCGCGCGACCTGGGCGCGCTGTTCTCGATCAAAGACGAGTGGGAGGCCGGTCACCCGCTGCCTGCGGTCACGCTCGCTCAGGTCGCCGACCACATCGAGCACGTGCGGTCCGTGGCGGGGATCGAGCACGTCGGCATCGGCGGCGACTTCGACGGCACCACCGACCTTCCGGCCGGCTTGCACGACGTGTCCCGCTACCCAGCGCTGCTGCTCGAGCTGCTCCGCCGCGGCTGGTCCGAAGCCGACTGCGCGGCCCTGGCCGGCGGCAACATCCTGCGCGTCCTCCGCGCCGCCGAGTCCTTCGCCGCCGGTACCGAATAAACTTCCTGACGATGACTGTGCCCGCCTCCTTCAGGCCAGCCCCGCCCGACGAGACCTCGCTGCGCCGCGTCGGCGGCCTGGAGGTGCTGACCTGGCCCGCGCTCGACGGCCTGGGCGTCGAGGCGTTCGTCACCACCCGCGCGGGCGGCGTGTCCGGCGGCCCGTATGAGTCGCTGAACATGGGCCTGACCGTGGGCGATGAGCCGGCGGCCGTGCTGGAGAACCGGCGCCGGGTGGCCGCCGCGCTCGGCACGGACCCCGCGGACTTCGTGTTCACCCGCCAGGTGCACGGCGCCGGTGTCCGGGTGATCACCGCCGCCGACCGGTCGTCGGGCGCGTTCGCGCTGGACGAGTCGGTGCCGGAAGGGGACGCGCTCGTCACCGCCGACCCCGCTGTCGTCCTGGCGATTCTCGCCGCGGACTGCGTCCCCGTCGTGCTGTACGCCGCGGCCGCGGGGGTGCTCGCCTGCGTGCACGCCGGCTGGCGCGGTACCGTCGCCCGGGCCTGTGCCGCCGCGGTGCGCGCCATGGTCCGGCTGGGCGCCCGGCCGGCGGACATCGTCGCCGGGATCGGCCCGGCGATCGGCGCCGACAGGTACCAGGTGGGTCCCGAGGTCGCCGCGGCGGTCGAGGCAGAATTCGGGGCGCCGGACGGCATCATCCGGCCCGACGGGACCGGGCGCTGGCTCCTCGGGCTGGCCGCGGCGAACCGGCTGGTGCTGCGCGAGGCAGGCCTGCCGGACGGCAGCATCCACACCACGCCCTACGCGACTGGCGATGGCCTATTCTTCAGCGACCGCTCCGCGCGGCCCTGCGGCCGGCTGGCGCTGGTCGCCCGGCTGCGCGGACCGGATCAGGAGGCACAGTGAAGCAGACGCCGCGGCGCGGCGAGGTGTTCAGGTACGAGTCGTTCGCGGCCGACGCCGAACGCGGGCTGCTGACCTGCCGGTACTCGCTCGACGGCCGTTCGTTCAGCGAGCGGTTCTCGCTGGCCCCCGGGCCGCGCTGGAACCTTCCGGCGGCGCGGGCCGCCGCCCGGCTGGTCTTCCTGCTCGCGGGCGTCTCGTACTACAAGACGGCCGCGCCCCCGGTCATCGACCTCGGCGCCACGCCGCTCACCGCCCCGGAGCACGCCTTCCTTCGCGAGTTCTACCTCCAGGGTCTGGGCGAATACGCCTACCGCAACGCTCTCGACCTGACAGACCTGCGCATCGAAGCTCCGCTTGCCCCCGGGGGGCGACCCCCCGGTGACCCCCCGCATGGGGGGCTTGCGCAGCCCCCCATCCCCCCCGCGCCGCATGGGGGGCTTGCGCAGCCCGCCATCCCCCCCGCGGCGCTGGTCCCGTTCGGGGGCGGGATCGACTCGATCGTGACGGTGGAGGCGGTCCGCAAGCGGGCCGACGTGGCGCTGTTCGTGGTCAGCCGTCCGGGGGACCGGTTCGCCGCAATCGAGCGCCCGGCTGCGGTCACCGGCTTGCCGGTCGTCCGCGCCGAGCGTGAGATCGACCCGCAGCTGCTGCGCTCGGCGGAGCTAGGGTTCCTGAACGGGCACGTGCCGGTGACCGGAATCATCTCCGCGACCGCGGTCCTCGCCGCGGTGCTCGACGGCAGGGACACCGTGGTGATGTCCAACGAGTGGTCGGCGTCGGTGCCGACCCTGGTGCACGACGGCCGTCCGGTCAACCACCAGTACTCCAAGAGCGCCTCCTTCGAGGCCGCATTCAGGGACGTCCTGGCCGCCGACCCCGCCGGGCTGCCCGGTTACTTCTCCGCGCTGCGCGACCGGACCGAGCTGTGGGTCGCCGACGAGTTCGCCGGCCTCGAGCAGTACCATCCGTCGTTCCGAAGCTGCAATAGGGCCTTTCACATCGACAGCGAGCGGCGCATGGAGCATTGGTGCGGTCAGTGCGACAAGTGCTGCTTCATCGACCTCATCCTGGCGCCGTTCATGCCCGCGGCGGCGCTGCGCGCGGTGTTCGCCGCCGCCGGCGGCGGCCGCGAACCGCTCAGCGATCCCGCTCTCGCCCCGAAGTTCCAGACGCTGCTCGGTTCGGGCACCAAGCCCTTCGAGTGCGTGGGCGAGGTCAACGAGTGCCGTGCCGCCGTCCTGCTGGCGGCCCGCCGCGCCGACCGCGCGGACTGCGCCATGCTCCGGGAGCTCGCCACCGAGATCGCCGCCCGCCCCGACGCCCCCGCCGACGCGGAGATCGCGGCCATGCGGCAGCCGGTCGGGGAAAGCTTCGCCCCCGCCGCGTATTCACTGAGTGGCCCCCGGAACGCCGGGGGGCGCCGTGATTAACGCGGCGCCCTCCCCGGGGGGTCATGGGGGGCGGGCAGCCCCCCATGCGGGGGGTCACCGGGGGGGCTTTGCCCCCCGGGGGCAAGCAGAGCGGCCCAAGCTCGGCTGGTCCGACCTGCGCGGCGCCCGGGTCGGCGTGTGGGGGTTCGGCCGCGAGGGGAACGCGAACCTGCGCAAGCTGCGCTCCATGGGCGTTCGAGCCCGTCCTGGTCGACGATAGCCCGGAACCGGGCGCGGAGCCGGTGCTGGCGACCGCCGCGGGCGGTTTCGACGCGCTGCTGCGGTGCGAGGTGGTGGTCAAGACCCCGGGGATCAGCCGGTACCGGCCAGAGGCGGAGCGACTGCGCGCGGCCGGGGTGGTGCTGGCCGGCGGGCTAGGCCTCTGGCTGCAGGAAGCCGACCGGGCACGGGTCGTCTGCGTCACCGGCACCAAGGGCAAGAGCACGACCTCCTCGGTCCTCGGCCACCTGCTGACCGGCCTCGGGTACCGGGCCATGGTCGGCGGCAACATCGGCGCCGTGCCCTACGACCCGGACCGCCCCGCGGACTACGACTACTGGGTGATCGAGGTCTCCAGCTACCAGGCCACCGACCTGGCCTCCTCGCCCCCGGTCACCGCCGTGACCTCGCTGCACCCCGACCACCTGCCCTGGCACGGCGGCGTCGAGCGGTACTACCGCGACAAGCTGTCCGCCTGCGCCCAGCCCGGCGCCGAACTCACCGTCGCCAACGGCGACAGCGATCTGCTTCGCGAGCACGCAGCGCTGCTGGCCCCTCATGTCGAGTGGGTGTCGGAGTCCGACGAGCCCGGCGCGACGTGGCTGGCGCCGCTCGGGCTGCCGGGCAGGCACAACCGGCGGAACGCGCTGATCGCCCGGCGGGTCCTGTGCGCGCTGGGCGTCAGCGGCGCGGGCGACGACGCGGCGCTGCGCGCCGCCGCGGCCGGCTACGCCGGCCTGCCCAGCCGGCTCTCCACAGTCGGCGTCGTGGACGGGGTCGGCTTCGTCGACGACAGCCTGTCCACGAACGTGCTGCCCACGCTGGCGGCACTGGACGCGTTCCCGGACAAGCGGATCGCGCTCATCGTAGGCGGCCAGGACCGCGGCATCGACTACGCACCCTTGGCAGCCGGCGTGTTCGCCCGGGAGGCGCCGACGTTCGTTCTGACGCTTCCCGACAGTGGCCCCCGGATCGCCGCGGCATTCGACCCGGCCAGCCAGGCCGCGGCCGTCGGCGGCTTCGCGGGCGTGCGCGAGTGCCCCGGCCTGGACGCCGCCGTGGCGGCGGGCTTCGACTGGGCGCGCCCGGACGGCATCGTGCTGCTCTCCCCGGCCGCCCCGAGCTTCGGCCGCTTCCGCGACTACCAGGACCGCGCCGAGTCATTCGCCCGCGCCATGTACGCGGTCTCGCCGGGGGCGGGAGCGGGTCGCTAGGCGTCTTCGACGGTGATGCCCAGGTGGTGGGCGAGCAGCGGGGCGAGGGTCATGAGCTGCAGCGTGTCGATCCGCGCGCCGCGCAGCGAGTCGTAGCCGGCCCGGATGCCCGCGGCCGCGCGGCCGCGGGCATCCGGGCCGCCCAGAACGGCGCCGCGCAGGTCGACGTCCTTGCAGGTCACCTTCGTGAAGTCGGCCCCGCTGAGCTGGCAGCCGGGAAACCGCACCCGGGTCAGCTTCGCCCCGCCGAAGTCGGCGTCCCGCAGCACGCAGTCATCGAACAGGACGTCGGTCATCGAGCACTCGCGGAAGTTCACCGAGTCCAGCTTGCAGCCGCGGAACGTCACCCGCCGCAGCGTGCCGGAGAACGCCTGGACCCCAGCGAGCACGCAGCCGCTGAACCATACGTCCGTCCACGACGACTCGGCCACGTCCGAGCCCACCAGCCTGGTCTCCGACAGCCACACGTCGGACAGCCGGGCCCGGCGCAGCCGCCCGCCGTCGAAGGTCACGCCGGTGAACGCCGACTCCATGACGCGCGACCCGCCCGCGTCCGCGTCGGGGAACGCCGAGCCGTCGAACCGGACTCGGTCGTAGTCCCCCTCCAGTTCGAGTTCGCCGTCGAAGGCGCGCAGTTCCGCCGCGAATGGCAGATCGGTCAGGTTGCGGGGTGACTTCATGATTGCTTTTCCTAAACTAACTGTCATGACAGGGCCCAGTGATTTCAACGGCAAGATCATCGCGGAGTTCCGGGCGAACGGCGGCAAGGTCGGCGGCCCGTTCGCCGGCGCGGACATCCTGCTCCTGCACCATACCGGCGCGCGCACCGGGACCGAGCGGGTCAGCCCGCTCGCCTATCAGCGGGTGGGGGAGAGCTTCGCGGTCTTCGCCTCCAAGGCGGGCGCACCGGAGAACCCCGGCTGGTATCACAACGTGCTCGCCAACCCGGACGTGTCCGTCGAGGTCGGCACCGAGGCTTTCCCGGTCAGAGCCCGCGTCGCCGAGCCCGCCGAACGCGACGTTATCTGGAGCCGTCAGGTCGAACGGGCGCCTCATTTCGGGCAGTACGAGCAGAAGGCGGTGCCCCGCAAGATTCCCGTGGTCGTGCTCGATCCGGTTAAATAGGGCTTATTCAGCGCAGCTCCTAAACGCTCCATCGACGTAGCGGGAGGTCGCCCCCATGGTCCCAGCCGATCCTGAGGTCTATACCACTGCCGGCCGGGTCCGCGGGTGCGTCGAGAACGGGATGGCCGTCTTCCGCGGCATCCCGTTCGCCAGGCCCCCGCTCGGCGCGCTGCGGTTCCGCGCGCCGCAGCCGCCGGAGCCGTGGGAGGGCGTCCGGGAGGCGGCCCGGTTCGGCCCGCCGGCCCCGCAGGCGCCGTTCCCCGGTACCCCGCCCGCGCCCCCAGGGGCCGGCGACAGCGCCGAGTGGCTCACCGTGAACGTGTGGACGCCCGACCCGCTGGCGACGACGCTGCCGGTGCTGGTCTGGATCCATGGCGGCGCGTACCTGTTCGGGTCGGCGGCCGAGCCGGGCTACGACGGGACCCCGTTCGCCGCCGCGGGCGTGGTCTTCGTGTCCTGCAACTACCGGCTGGGTGTGGAGGGGTTCGCGCAGATCCCCGGTGCCCCGGCCAACCGCGGCCTGCTCGACGTCGTGGCGGCGCTGCGCTGGGTGCGGGAGAACATCGAGCGGTTCGGCGGCGACCCCGGCCACGTCACCGTGTTCGGCGAGTCGGCGGGCGCCGGCGTGATCGCGGCGCTGCTCGCCATGCCCGACGCCAGCGGCCTGTTCACCCGGGCGATCGCGCAGAGCGTGCCGGGGACGTTCTTCACCCCGGACCTGGCCGCGGACGTCACGAGGGCGGTCGCGGCGGCGGCCGCGGTCCCGGCGACCTATGAAGGACTCAGCGAGGCTGAGCCAGCACGCCTGGTCGGAGCCTCGATGAACGTCACCGGGCGGATGAGGGAGTTCGCTCAGTGGGGCCCGGTGCGGCTCACCGACACCCCGTTCTCCCCGGTCGTCGACGGCGAGGTGCTGCCCCGCGCTCCGTGGCGGGCGCTGCTGTCCGGCGCCGCGCGCGACGTCGAACTGCTCACCGGGCACAACCGGGACGAGTACCGGCTGTTCCTCGCGATGTCCGGGCGGCTCGGCCGGATCAGCGACGAGGACGCGGCGACCGTCCTGGAGAACTTCGCGCCGGCCCCGGACGGGCCGGGCGGGTACCGGAAGGTGTATCCCGACGCGGACGCGGGGCGGCTGTTCGAGCTGGTCTTCTCGGACTGGCTGTTCCGGATGCCGACCCTGCACCTGGCGCAGGCGCACGCCGCATCGGGCGGCAAGACCTTCCTGTACGAGCTGTGGGCCGAGGCGCCCGCGGACCCGGGTCTGTTCGGTGCCTGCCACGCGCTCGACGTGCCGATGGTGTTCGGCTCGGCGGGGCTGGGCATCAGCGCCGTGCTGACCGGCGATCAGCCCTCGCCGGAGTTCCTCGCCCTCGGCGACCTGATGCGCAGCGAATGGCTCCAGTTCGCGGTCCGCGGTGACCCGGGCTGGCCCGTTTACGGCACCGTGCACCGGACGACGCGGATCTACGACCTGCAGCCCGACGTGCGGGCCTACCCCGAGGAGGCGTCCATGCACCTGTGGGAACGCCACCAGTTCGCCGCCCTGGGCCTCGTCGGCTTATACCCGGATTCCCGGGTCAGTTCGCGGCCAGCCGCCGCAGGGCGCCCCGTACCACCTGCGGGTCGGTGGTCGTCCAGAACGGCGGCAGCGACGCGCGCAGGAAGTCCCCGTACCGCTTGGTGACCAGCCGCGGGTCGAGTACCGCGACCACGCCGCGGTCGTCCATGGACCGCAGCAGGCCGGCGCCCTGGGCGAGCAGCAGCGCGGCGTGCGCGGCCGACACCTCCATGAACCCGTTGCCGCCCCGCGCCTCCGCCGCGCGCGTCCGCGCGCTGGCCAGCGGGTCGTCCGGCCGGGGGAACGGGATACGGTCGATGACCACCAGCCGCAGCGACGGCCCGGGCACGTCCACCCCCTGCCACAGGGACAGCGTCCCGAACAGGCACGTCGGCTCGTCCGCGGCGAACTCCTTGACCAGCTGCGCGGTCGCGTCGTCGCCCTGGCACAGCAGCGGGAACCCGAGCGATTCGCGCAGTGCCGAGGTGGCCTGGCGGGCCGCCCGCATGGACGAGAACAGCCCCAGCGTCCGGCCGCCCGTCGCCTCGATCAGCTCGGCGAGCTCGGTCAGGTACTCGGGGGGGAGCCCGTCCCGCGCGGGCGGCGGCAGGTGGCGGGCCACGTACAGGATTCCGCTGCGCCCGTGCGCGAACGGCGATCCGACATCCAGGCCGGCCCACTCGCTGCCTTCCGCGCTGGTGTCAAGTCCCCACTGCCGGGCGAGCGGCTCGAACGACCCGCCCAGCGTCAGGGTCGCCGAGGTGAGCACCACGGTCCGTTCGGCGAACAGGGAGGTGGCCAGCACCTCGCCGACTTCGAGCGGCGCGACATGGAGCGAGGCCGGCCTGGAGAACGTCGTCCTCCAGCCGGGACAGCCAGACGACCTCGTCCCGCTCCGCGAGCGGCAACTCGAAGGCGGTGACCATCCGGTCCGCGATCACCTCGATGTCCTCGAGCGCGACCTGCGCCGCCTGCGCGGCGGACGCCTGGGCGGGATCGGCGTCGTCGCCCTTCGCGGCGGTACGCACCTGCGCCGCGCAGGCCGCGGCCGCGTCGCGCAGCGCGGTGAGCGACGCGCGCAGCCCTGGGTCAAGCCGGTCCATCCGCCCGGCGGGCATGGTGATGAGCAGCGGTCCGAGCGCGTTGCCCGCCTCGGCGAGCCGCGCGATCTCCGCGTCGTCGGCCAGCTTCCCGCAGCGCCGGACCGCCGCCTCGACCGCGGTCGCCGACAGCTCGCCGCTGGCCACCGACGTCACCCGGTCCACGAGCTCATGCGCCTCGTCGACGATGACCACGCGGTGCTCGGGGAGTATCCCGCCCTCGCCGAGCGCGTCGATGGCGAGCAGCGCGTGGTTGGTGACCACGACGTCCGCGTCGCCCGCGATCTTCCGCGCTCGTTCGCTGAAACACTGCACTCCGAACGGACAGCGGTGACTCCCCAGGCACTCCCGTGCTGTCACGGACACCTGCCGCCACGCCTGGTCGGGAACTCCGGGGACGATCTCGTCGCGGTCCCCGCTCGCGGTGCTCGCCGCCCACTGGTGCAGCCGCCGCACGTGCGCGCCGAGCCCGCTCACGGGCTCGTACAGGGCGTCCTGCTGGTCCTCGGGGGTGCCGTTGCGCAGCTTGTTGAGGCACAGGTAGTTGCCGCGGCCCTTGAGGATGGCGAACACCGGGATGCGGCCCAGCGGGCCGCGCAGTGCGTCCGCTAGCCGCGGCAGGTCACGTTCGACGAGCTGGCGCTGCAGCGCGATCGTGGCGGTGGACACGACGACCGGGCCGCGCCGCTCCGCGGCGAGACGCAGCGCGGGCACCAGGTAGGCCAGCGACTTGCCGGTCCCGGTGCCGGCCTGGACGGCCAGGTGCGCGCGGTCGGCCATCGCTTCCCAGACCGCCTGGGCCATGCGAGACTGCCCGGCCCGTTCGGAACCGCCGATAGCGGAGACGGCCGCGGTGAGAAGCTCTTGCACCCTGGAATCACCGGGGGAACTGTCCGTCACGAGCGAGACGCTACCCTATGCCAGTGACGATTTACGCCCTGGACGATGACGAGCCGGACATCCACGAGCTCGCCTACGTAGCCCCTGATGCGGTTGTCATCGGGCGTGTCACAATCGGTCCCGAGGCGTCGGTGTGGCCGGGGGCGGTGCTGCGCGGTGACCACGGCACGATCACGGTCGGCGCGCGGACCTCGGTGCAGGACGGCACGATCGTGCACTGCACGGCCCGCTATCCGACGGTGCTCGGCGCCGACTGCGTGGTGGGGCACAACGCGCACCTGGAAGGGTGCGTGATCGAAGACGGATGCCTGATCGGGTCGGGCTCGGTGACGCTGAACCGCGCTGTCATCGGCGCGGGCTCCATCGTCGCCGCCATGGCGCTGGTGCCCGAGGGCTTCGTCGCCCCGCCGCGCTCGCTGGTCGTCGGCGTGCCCGCGACGATCAAGCGGACCGGAGTGGACACCACCTGGACCGAGGGAGCGGTCAGGACCTACATCGAGACCGCGCGCCACCACCGCAAAGGCCTGCGCCGCCTCAGCTAGCGCCGCCTTAACTGTCCAGGTCGCTGTCCCGGTCGAGAGCGCGCCGCGCCTGGCTCAGCTGCTCGCGGAGCCGCACGTTCTCGGCGGTCAGCGTGCCGTGCCTGCTCCGGGCGGTGGCGAGTTCCCGCTCGAGCCCGGCCACGGTCCGCTCGAGGTCGGCCGGGGTAGCCGTCAGCCGCTGCAGGACCTGGACGAGCAGCCTGCGGGCGAGTTCGTCGTAGTCGATCTCAGCCGGGAAGCTGGTCGGCGCCCGCATGGGCTCCACGGCGGCCGGCGCCACACCGACGGGCGCCACACCGACGGGCGCCGCGCCGACGGGCTCGCCGGCCGCGCGCCTCGTGACCGCCGTTCGCGGGACGGCCGCGTCCGCGGTCAGCGTGATGCGGTAGGTGCGCTTGCCGCGGACTTCCCTGCTGATCAGCCCGTCGCGCTCCATGCCGGAGAGCAGCTGTGCGAACGCGACGCTGGAACCGGGGTAACCGACGGCCTCGGCGAGCTTGGTGCTCGCCATCCCGGTGGGATCGGCGATCTCGCCGAACGCCGCCAGATGGGCGGCTATCCGGTCCCGGGTGCCGACGGCCCGCCGGCGTACCGCGATCCGTTTACTGCCTGCGCGCGCGGTCCTCGACCCTGATGTTGCGTCCCCCACCTGAGTTCTCCCTACGCACTGCAATCATGCCCGATGACCTGGAGCCGATCTCATGATTGTAGCGCCTGACCTGGTAAGATCCGGGCTGGGAACGCCGCTCTCACGGGCTGAGAGACCGCTGGCGAAAGCCGTAACGTTATCATTTCGAGCTGCTGATGATAGGCATCCAGGGTAAAAGGGGGGGTGGCGGGCTCCGGCGGTCCCTCGCGCCTGTCCGCTGGGTGGCCTGGGTCCAGCTACGATACGTGTGAAGTGCGTGCTGACCGCCGGATCCCCGCCGGCCTCGGCGCGACCCGCGCACGAGACCGTCCGACCGCGTCAATCAGGGGCGACAGCGACCATGAGCTCAGGTCTGGCTGGTGGCGGTGTCCGCCGGATGGCGACCCGCCCCGCACGGGACCGCCGCGCGGCGCGCGCCTGTCGGGCAGCGGGCTAGGGCGCCGTGGACATCGACATCAGCCTCGACTACGGGCTTACCCTGCTGGCCGCGCTCATGATCGGAGCCGGGTTCGTCCTCCAGCAGAACGCGGCCGAACGCGAGCCGGATTCTCGCTTCCTCAGCCTGCGCCTGATCACGGACCTGCTGCGCACCCCGCGCTGGCTCGCGGGCATCGTGTTCATGATCGCCGGCCAAGTGCTCGCCGCGTGGTCGATCGGGCACCTGTCGCTGGCCTTTGTCGAGCCGCTGCTGACCATGAACCTGGTCTTCGCGCTGGTGCTCGCGGTGCCGCTGGCCAAGGCGACGCTCAAGTTCTGGGAGATCTTCGGCGCGCTGGTGCTGATCACCGGCGTGGCGCTGCTGTCGGCGGCGAGGTCGGCGAAGCCGATCGGCCTGTCGTTCGGCTCGGTGTCGCACTGGCCCGCCGCGGCGGTGATCGCCGGCATCGCGTTCGTTTGCGTGCAGGCCGGCCGCAAGCGGCAGAGCCGGACGCGGGCCATGCTCACCGGGATCGCCGCGGGCCTGGTGTTCGGCATCCAGGACGCGCTGACCAGGCAGACCCTGCAGGTCCTGCAGTCCAACGGGATCAGCGGGACGCTCTCCACCTGGGCGCCGTACGCGCTCGTCGGCGCCGGCGCGACCGGCATCTGGCTGATGCAGAACGCATTCAACTCCGGTCCGCTTAACGTGTCGCTGCCGGCCATCTCGGCGGGCGAGCCGCTGGTGGGCATACTGCTCGGCATCCTTGTGTTCGGCGACCGGATCCAGGTCTCACCGGGCGAACTGGCGCTCCAGGCCGGCGGGATCGCCGCGCTCGTCGTCGGCGTGATCCTGGTGGGGCGCGCTCCGGCGCTGTCCCAGCTCCGTTCCCTGGCGCCGTCCAACCTCCCGCACACCATCCCGCACGCCCTTCACGGCAGGTTCTCCGGCCGCGACGAGGACCAGCCGCCTCCCGACGACCAGCCTCCCGACGGCCAGCCCCCGGCTAGCCAGCCCCCGGCTAGCCAGCCGGTCAACGGCCAGCCAGCCAACGGCCAGCTGCCGAACGGGCAAGCTCCCCACGGCCAGCCCCCGGACGGCTACGCCACGGGCGACCACCCCGCCGAGGAAGCGCACCCCGGCGGGCAACCTTTACGAGCCGTGCTCCGCTGACCCGGACGGCGCCGGGGGAGCGGAGCGCACCGGCGCCGACAGCACCGAACGGGCGGACGGCGCCGACGCCCACCCCCGCACGGCGGCGCTGCTGCTGCCGCGCTTCAGGAACCGCTCCATGGCGGTGCCCACGCCGCCCTCGTCGTCGATCAGCTTCCTGATCGTGACGACCATCGTCGGCAGCGCCCAGAAGTCGCCGCACACCCACAAGATCGCGGCACCGATCTGCTGGTCGGCGTACGGCGGCAGCGACACCCCGGCCACGTGATCGTAGGCCGAGTACACCGAATGGCTCACGAAGATGCTCAGCGACATCGCGATGATGATCATCACCACGTTCGTGGTCAGCAGCGCCGCGGCGCGCTCCAGCAGCGGCATCTGGCGGCGGAACGGCGGCGACGGGATGAACTGCAGCCAGAACAGCACGCCCGCGGCGAAGAAGCTCCCGTGCATCAGCCAGATGTGCACCGACGAGTTCGACTGCGCCAGGTCGAACAGCGCCGGGATGTGCCAGGCCACCATCACGAGGTTGAACAGCCCCACCGCGACCCACGGCCGCAGGAAGAACCCGCCCGCCGAACGCAGCGGCCGGGACCAGCCGCCGGTCATCACCTCGCGGGTCACCGACCGGCCGGACCGGCCGGGCAGCGCGTCGAGCAGCGGCTGCCACGGCGCGCCCGCGACGACCAGCGACGGCGCGGCGAACATCAGCAGCAGGTGCTGCACCATGTGCACCAGGAAGTAAGAATCGGCCCAATAGTCGATCGGCGACTCGACCGCGATGAGCAGTACCGCGAGCCCTGAGTAGAACCACAGGGATCGCACGCGGCGTTCCCGCGTCCGTTCCGGCCTGGACCGGCTGGCGAGGCGGCGCAGGCCGATCTCGTGCCAGACCACGACGATCGCGACGACGATCAAGAACGGGTCGAACGACCAGTTATCCAGGATGTAACTCATGCGGTACGCCTAACTTGACGAGCCGTATTGGATCGGCACGTTGATCGCCTGAACTTTGGACCATGCGGTGGCGGCCCCGGCGAGCCGCCACACCGTCAGCTCGCTTCCGGAAACGGCAAGCGCGTCCACCGCGCCCCCGGGCCCCGCCGCGAGCACGGCGGTCCCGTCCGGCACCGCGGGCAGCGACCGCCACGGCTGCCCCGGCCCGGCGATGGCCGCCGCGCGCCGCCCCGGCAGCAGTACCCACGCGCCGCCCGGCGCGAGGCTTCCCGAGGCCACGACGCCGCTGGCGGCGAGCGCCGGCGAGGCCCGCCAGCCGGCCGCGGTGTCCCATGTCGCATACAGCCGCGACCCGCTCGCCACGAGCACGACCCCCGGCATCATCCGCACCACCCGGCCGGGCACCGGCAGGCTGACGTGCTGCCAGCCGCCGGCGGAGTGGGCGAACACCGCGGTGCTCGCCGTTCCGCAGGTTCCCGCCGCGAGCACTTCCGCTCCATTTATCCCGAACGAAACGTCGGTGACTCCCACCGTCCCGCACTCGCGCCCCGCGGGAGAACCCGTGATCGCGCCTGGCGCGGCGAGGGTCAGCCACGTCGTTCCGGCGTCTGAGCTGGCCAGGATCGTGTCGTTGGCGAGCAGCGCCACCAGTTGCCTGCCGGAGGCGGCCAGGGCGTCCGGGGTGGCGGCCAGGCCCGCGTCGATCAGCCCGGTGCTCCACCGGGCGCCGCCGCTGTCGGTCATCGCGAGCGGGGAGAACGTCAGGCCCTGGCTGGGCCGGACCGCCACGGTAAGCGAGCCGCCGGTGCCGGCCGCGACCAGGCCGCCGTTGTCCGCCACGCCTTGCGGGGTGACGAGCTGCCACGCCGCGGCGTTCGCGGGCCGGACGAAGACCTGCCAGAAGGCGGGGTTGGCCGTCATCGGGACGACCGCCCAGCTGTCTCCCGTCGTGCCCAGGGAGGTGGCCAGCGAAGCGGCCGGAACCGGCGCCGCGGCCGGGGCCTTCGACGGCGCGGCGCCGCACGCGGCGAGCGTGCCCGCGATCGCGACCGCAGCGACCGCCGCCGCCGGAGCAGCCCGCACTAGCCTTGTCCCATCGTCTGCGCGACGGAGTCGGCGAGCAGGCCGGCGAACGACGACTTCGTGGCCGCGGTGCCGGGGCCGGGGTCGTCGCTGAACTCCTGGCGCACCCGGCCGCTGGCGTCGATGACGTAGGCGAGGTCGTTGTGCGCGGCCATGGCGCCGGCGGGGAGGCTCTCGACCTGGATGCCGTAGTGCTGCCAGACGGCCTGCAGCTGGAAAAGCGGCCCGGTGAGGTACAGCCAGTTCGAGACCTGACCGAGGCCTTCCTGGCGGGTGAACGCCTGGGTGAACGCGGTGGAGGTGTAGGTGGGGTTGGCGACCACCGCGACGAGCTCGGTATCGGCGGCCCTGGCGCCCAGCAGGGTGTCGGCGGCGCGCATCTCCTGGGCGATGACCGGGCAGTCGGTGGTGCAGACCGGATCGAGGAAGGTGAGCAGCACGACCTTGCCGCGCAGGCCGGCCAGCGACACCTGACGGCCGTCCTGGCTGGTCAGCGTGAAGCTCGGCGCCGGCGTGTCGAGTGACCCGGAGGACTCGGTGAGCGCCTGGGCGATGATCGGGTCGGCGTTCGGGTTGGCGGAGGCGAAGGCCATCGGCGCCGCGCCGACCAAGATCACCCCGACCGCGCCAAGAGCGGCGACCGACCGCCCGCTCGCAGACGCGAACGCTTGCCGCAGCCTAGCCACCCGGGGGGGCGACCCCCCGGACCCCCCGGCTGCCTGCGGCGGTACTTCCCGGGGGGGCGACCCCCCGGACCCCCCGGCTGCCTGCGGCGACATTGTGCCGGCGGAGACTTCCGAGCCTATGGCCTGCGGCGACATTGTGCCGGTGGAGACTCCGGGATCCCCGGCTGCGGCAGGAACGGCGGCAGTGGCCGGGGCGGTTTGCGGTATCGGGGTGAGCGCGAGCCAGCCGGCGGTGAACAGCAGGATCAGCGGGACCATGCTGTTGGGGTCGGTGCCTAGCCCGCCCAGGAACCCCAGGTCCTCGACCAGCACCCAGTCCGCCAGGCACAGCACCGTCCCGGCGATCACCCCGATCCGGGCCAGCCGCGCGTCACCGCGCACCGCGGCGGCGATGAACACCCCGCCGAGCCCGGCCAGCGCGAGCACCGCGAACAGGTTCACCCCCCAGCCGTGCGCGGCGGTGAAGTTAGCGAACGACGACACCAGCGACGCGAGCACATGCGGCTGTGACGTCCCGGCCATCGACTGGATCATCGCCGTCAGCGACCCCGGCTGGCCGTGCAGGCTGCCCTGCCAGAAGCCGCGGCCCGGCCATGCCTGCAGCAGCGCCATCCCGGCGAAGAACGCGCCCATCCCGCCCAGCACGAGCCGGCCGGGCCGCGGCGTGTCCCACGCCCGCTCAGGAAGGGCGACCAGGACCCCGGCCGCCGCGTAGATCAGCACCGCGCCCGGCGCGCCGAACAGCACCGTCAGCCCCGGCCCGAAGATCGAGCCGAACGCCTCCCCGAACACCCACACGATCAGGCCCCACGCCACGGACGCCAGACCCGCCAGCCGCGACGGCCAGCCGCGCACCGCGAAGATCAGCCACATGCCGATCCCGACCTGGATCCACACCGTCGACGCCCCGGCCTCGACCGGATGATACGTCCAGATGCTGGCGCCCCAGTTCACCAGGTGCTGCACCCACGCCGGGGAACTGGACGCGGCCGGCTGGATTACCTGCCCCGGCAGGCCGCCGGCCATCTGCGGCTGCGCCTGGAGGATCCCGTCGAACAGCCACAAGATCCCGAACCCGACCCGCAGCACGCGCCGCGCACGCGGCTCACGCCAGACGGCGGGGACCGCCAGTGCCGCTTTGTCGCGGCCGGTGACCCAGGTTCTGGTGGCGCCCCAGGCGATCAGCAGGAGCGCGAAGATCAGCGCGACGATCGCCCACTGGTGCACCAGCGCCGTACGGAACGCCGAGACCAGGATGGGGTTCGCCGGGTTCAGCCCCGAGTTCATGCCGGGCATGAGACCACCGTACTCAGCGGTTCACGGACGACGAATGGGACGCTGGCGAACATGAGCACAATGTCATCTCATGCCGCGGCAGCTCAGGCCGTCTTCTTGGCCGGGCCGAGCCCCCAGATGGCAGCGGAGACCACGGTGATGCAGAACAGCAGGAAGGTGATGATGTGCACGCCGGAGCAGTATTCGCAGACGTCTCCGATCTGGTACAGCTCCGCGTAGATCAGGTACATCACGAACCCCATGCCCACGATCATCGAGCCGAGCCGGAGCCAGGCGACATCGCGGCGCCGCATCTGCCACGCCCACGGCGTCATGATCGCGACCACGAATACGTAGAACAGCAGGCCGAGGATGGCCACCGGGATCACACCGAAGACCATCGACTGCGGGCTGGTGATCACCGCGGTGCAGTTGAACGTGCCGTTGCCGCTGCAGGCGAACAAGTGCGACCCGTTTGCGTAGTGCGCCCAGGTCTCGTAGATCGAGATGCCCAGGCCGCCGAGGGCGAGTACCAGCGTGACGATCTGCAGCCAGAGCGGCGGCCCGGCGGGCCGGACGGGCTCGGGCGGGAGGGCCTGGGGCTGCTGCCGGCCGGCCCGCGTCTTCGGCTGGCCGGCCGTCGCCTGACCTGTCCCTGTCGCCTGGGCGGGTGCCGTCGGCTGGGCGGGTGCCGTCGGCTGGGCGGGTGCCGTCGGCTGGCCGGCCGCCTGTTGCGAGCGGGTGGACGCCGCGGAGGGACCACCGACCGTTCGGGATGAATTAGGGCTTTTTCCGGCGGCGGCGCGACCGCTTTTGCCCGCCGCCGGACGGTTGCGGGAGCGAGCCTTCGAGCTTGCCATCGGGGTTCTCCAGTGCTGTGGTCGCGGTGGCTAGACGCCGGCCAGCTTACAGTCGGTAACCGCTTGACTGCTTGCCGATCTCAGATGTTCTTCTCCAGCGACTGCACCACGCTCGTGCACGCGCTGGCCGGCTGGTTGCCGGTCATCTTGCAGATGGCGGCGGTGATGTAGTTCGCGGTGCCGTCGACGGCCTGGGCGATCGTGCTCGAACGGGGTCTTCAGCGCGGCCGCGATCTGTGCCCAGGTCTTGCCGGCCAGCACCTGCGGGTTGTCGCTGGCGCCGACGATCAGGTACTTGTTGCCGAAGTCGATGAACGGGATCGAGCCAGGCTGTGAGAGCCCCGGGTAGTAGGCCGAGGTGTCGTACTTCGTCAGGAGCGCTTCCTGCTCCTTGGTCGGCGTCTGCAGCGTGGTGTAGAAGTTGTCGCTCGGGTCCGGGATGTTGGTGTTCAGCTCGACGTGCTGGAACACCAGGTACTTGCTGGTGTAGTTGGCGTTGAGGAACGTGTAGGTGCTGGTGTTCGGGTCGATGTCGGTGGAGGAGGAGTGCGTGGTGCCCAGCCCGGTAAGGGTGCCGAAGCGGCTGAGCGCTACGACCATGGACCAGCGTTCGGCGGCGCAGTAGGGGCAGTACTCGGCGCCCATGTAGAGCATCACCGGCTTGCCGCCACTGGTGAGCGGCGGCTGGTTGCCCTTGATCGTGATGGGCGTGGCGGTGACCTGGCCGCCGCCGGAGCCGACCGCGTCGAGCGTGGCGGCGGGCACCGAGATGGTCTCATTGATCACCGACGTCAGCGCTGAGCCGGTCGGGCCGTTCGACCCGACTTTCGCGGGCGTGGCCGGGCTGTTGGTCTTGATGAGGACGAACGCGATCACCACGATGATCACGGCGAGGATGGACCCGCCCGCTATATAGATGCGCTTGCGCTGTTCAGCGCGCCGTGCCGCTTCCCGCTGCGCCGCGACGCGCGCGCGCCGGTCGGGTGCCTGCTTGGTCCTGCTCGCTTTGCCCATGCGCATATGGTAGGGCGATTTGCGCGGGTTATGTCTCGTGAGGAGCTGAGAGAAACCTCTGGTTCGCCCGAATGGAACCTGAACCCGACCTCCCCGCGGCTGTTTGCCCTGCTCGCAGGCTTCACAGCTTGCTCTGCAGCGACGTCACCACAGAGGTGCACGCGGACGCCGGCTGGCCGCCGGTCAGCTTGCAGATCGCCGCGGTCATGTAGTTCGCGGTGCCGAGCACGGCCTTGGCGACGGGACTGGCGGGGTTGTGCAGATCGGCGGCGATCTGGTTCCAGGTCAGGCCCTTCAGTATGGCCGGGTCGTAGGAGGCGCCCACGATCAGGTACTTGTTGCCGAAATCGACGAACGGGATCGCGCCGTCGTAGGCGGCGTCGTACTTGTTCAGCAGCGCCGCCTGCTCCGCGGTCGGTGTCTGCAGCGTGGTGTACCCGCCGGTGGCCGGGTCCGGGATGTTCGTGTTCAGCTCGACCGGGGTGAAGGTCAGGTACTTGCTGGTGAAATGGGCGTTCGCGAACGTCCAGGTGGGGGTGTTCGGGTACACCTCGGCCTGGCCGGCGCCGTTCTTGGCCGCGGAGCGGATCGGGGCCAGCCCCGAGAAGGTGCCGAAGCGGCTGAGCGCGACCACCATGGCCCAGCGCTCGGCGGCGCAGTACGGGCAGTACTCGGCGCCCATGTAGAGCATTTCCGGCTTGCCGCCGCTGGTCAGCGGCGCGCCGGTGATCGTGGTCGGGGTGGCGCTGACCTGGCCGGCGCCCACCTGGTCAAGCGTGGCGGCCGGCACCGAGGTCGTCGTGGCGATCACGCTGGCGAGCGCGCTGCCGGCGGGCGGGGCGCTCGTCCCGCCGCCGCTCGTCCCGCCGCCGCTCGAGTTGGTGGAGGATCCCCCGCTGAGCAGCACGAAAGACAGCACGACGACCACGACCACGACGATCGCGCCGCCCGCGATCAGCATGCGGTTTCGCCGCTGCGCGCGCTGCGCCGCGGTCCGCTGCGCCGCGATCTTGCCGCGCCGGTCTTGATCGTGCCCGGCTGAGCTCGCGCTGCCCATCGTCGGCCAGCCTCTCTTTATCGCCCGCTATGGCCTGATTACGTATGGTTTGTCACATGCTACATAACGTAGTCGACCATAATGCTAGGCGCTCCGCCGACCGCTTCGCGCGCGGGACTTGGGCGACTTGGGCGGGCCGATTGCGCAATCGAGCTGCTCTAGTGTGGTCGACTGCGCGATCGGCCCCACTCGCGGTCGGGCGGGATGGGAGCCGACCCTCACGGCAGGAGTGAGGGGGGTGCCGTGAGGGCCGGCTGTTGGGGCGGGACGCGGGGGGGACGTCCCGACCCATCCGCCGCACGGTCGCTTTCCAGCGAATGCGTCCGGCGGCGGACAGACAGTAGCGACCGGACTGGGCCATCGAAACCGCGGCCCAGGCAACGATTGCACGTTCAGTGATAACGGGGATATCTCTATGTGATCTGGAGATTTTCTAGATCGCCTGGTCGAAGTCGGGTAATGTACTTAGGTGTAGCGTCTGACAGCGCCGTGTACAGGCTGCATGAGCGCGCAGCACGAAGGGGGCGCCGGGGGCGGTGGTGCCGCTGCGGGTGGGCGTTCTGGGGCCGGTGACGGCATGGCACGGTGAGCGCGAGCTCCACGCGGGGCAGCCCCGGCAACTGGCGGTGCTCGGCGTGCTCGCCACGCGGGCGAACCGGGTGGTCTCCCGCGGCGAACTGGTCGACGCGGTCTGGGGTGACCAGCCGCCGGCGACCGCCGAGGGCGGGATCTACACCTACGTGGCAGGACTGCGGCGCGTCCTGGAACCGGACCGGCCGCGCCGCGACCCGGACCAGCCGGACCGCCCGAAGCGCGCGCCAGCGCGCGTGCTGGTGTCCGCGGGCGGGGGCTACATGCTCCGGCTTGACCCCGGCTGTCTGGACTCCGACCACTTCGAGCACTGTCTCGCACGCGCTCGCGGGATGCGGGTGTCCGGCGACCTGGCGAGCGCCGTCAGGGCGGTGGACGAGGCGCTGGCGCTGTGGCGCGGGCTCCCGTTCGCCGGCGTGCCCGGCCCCTTCGCCGAGGCCGAACGGCACCGGCTTCGCGAGCTGCGCACCGCGGTCGCCGAGGAGCGCGCCGACCTGCTGCTTGCCCAGGGCCAGGGCGCCGAGGCGGTACCTGACCTGACCGCGCTGGTGGCCGCCCATCCGCTGCGGGAGCGGGCGCACGGCCTGCTGATGATCGCGCTGTACCGGTGCGGCAGGCAGGCCGAGGCGCTCCAGGTCTTCCGGACCGCCAGGGAGCGGCTGGCCGAGGACCTCGGCATCGACCCGGGGATCGAGCTGACCAGGATCCACCAGCAGGTGCTCGCGATGGACGCCGCGCTCGACCGGACCGCCGCGCCGCCGGCGGTGCTCGGCGAGCCGACGGCGCCCGCCGCCCAAGCGTCCCTCCGTGCGCCCGCCCAGGCGGGCGTCCATGCGGCGCCGGCGCAGGTGCCGCCGGAGGCCGCCGGGTTCGCGGGCCGGGAAGCGGAACTGCGCCAGCTGCACGCGATGTTGCCCGCCGTGGGCGGCACTCCCGGCATCGCCCCGGGCGAAGCGCTGATAGCGGTCATCACCGGCACGGCCGGTGTCGGCAAGACGACCCTGGCGATCCGGTTCGCTCGCCAGGCGGCACCGCGGTTCCCGGACGGCCAGTTGTACGTGAACCTGCGCGGCTTCGACCCCTCCGGCTCGCCCGTCGAGCCGGAAACCGCGCTGCGCGGCTTCTTCGAGGCGCTCGGCGTGCCGCCGCGACAGGTACCGGCCAGCGTGGAGGCACAGACCGGGCTGTTCCGCAGCCTGCTCGCGGGCAAGCGGATGCTGTTGCTGCTCGACAACGCGCGGTCCACGGAGCAGGTCCGGCCGCTGCTGCCCGGCAGCCCGGGATGCATGGTGGTGATCACCTCCCGCAGCCAGCTGACCGGGCTGATCGCCGCCGAGGGCGCCCGGCCGCTGCCACTGGAGGTGCTGGACCGCGCCGAGGCGAGAGAGCTCCTGATCAGGAGACTGGGGGCGGATCGCGTGGCCGCCGAGCCCGCCGCGGTGGACGAGCTGATCGAGCAGTCCGCCAGGCTGCCGCTGGCGCTGAGCGTGATCTGTGCCTGGGCCGTCACCAGGCCACGGACCGCGCTCGCCGACCTGGCCGCCGAACTGCGCGACACGCGCGGCAGGCTCGACGCGCTCGAAACCGATGACGTGGCCACCGACCTGCGGGCCGTATTCTCCTGGTCCTACCGGAAGCTCAGCGAACGAGCGGCCAGGATGTTCCGGCTGCTGGGCGTGCACCCTGGCCCGGATGTCTCCACCCGCGCCGCGGCCAGCCTGGCCGCGGTGACACCCGCGGTCGCGCGCGCCGCGCTCGCCGAGCTGGCCCGGGCCTCGCTGCTCACCGAGGACGCCGCCGGCCGGTTCGGCTGCCATGAGCTGCTGCGGGCCTACGCGGCGGAGCGGGCGGCCGCCGACGAGTGCGAAGCCGAGCGCGCCGCGGCGCGGCGGCGGCTGCTCGACCACTACCTGCGGACCGTCTACGCGGGCTCCGCTCGCCTCTACCCGGCGCGCAGCCCCGTCGCGCTGCCGCCCGCGCTGCCGGACGTCACTCCCGAGGAGTTCGCGTCGTACGAGGAGGTGCTCGCCTGGTTCCGCGCCGAGCACCGGGTGCTGCACGCTGCCGTGATCATGGCCGCCGAGTCAGGTCTTGACGACTACTGCTGGACGCTGGCCTGGTACTGGTCTCCGATCCTGAAGCGGCGCGGCCAGATGGACGAGGTAGCGGCCCTGCAGCGGACGGCGCTGACCTCCGCGCGGCGCCTCGGCGACCCCGTCAGCCTCGCTCACGTGCACTGCGACCTGGGCCACGCGTGCGGGCGGCTCGGCGACTTCGCGGTCGGCCAGGACCACCTGCTGCAGGCGCTCGAGCTGTTCACCGAGCTCGCGGACCGGGTCAATATCGGGCTGGTGCGGCACGGCCTTTCCGCGCTGCTCGACCAGCAGGAACGGTACGCCGAGGCGCTCGAGCACGCCACCGAGGCGCTGCGGCTGCGCCGGTCGTTCGCCGACCAGGCGACGGTGGCCTACTCGGAGAACGCGGTCGGCTGGATCCACGCCCACCTCGGGAACTACGACGAGGCGCTGCGGCACTGCCGGCGGGCGCTCGAACTGCACCGCGAGTCGGGCAGCCGCAGCGGCGCGGCGGACACCCTGGACAGCATCGGGTACGCCTATGACGGGCTCGCCGACTACGCGCAGGCGATCGTGCACTACAAGCAGGCACTGGACATCTACCGGGACATCGGTGATCCGCACGGGGAGTCGTACGCGCTGACCCACCTTGGCGACGCGCAGCTTTCCGCCGGACAGCCCGCGGCGGCCAGGCAGAGCTGGGAGGACGCGCTGGCCGCACTGTCCGGGGTCCCCGGCGCGGACGCCAGCCAGGTCCGCGGCCGGCTCGCCCAGTTCGCCGCCGCGCCCGTGTCCGCGTGAGGGTCCGCGTGAGGGTCCGCATGAGGTCCGCATAGACGTGTCAGCCCGGCAGGAGACGCCACGGGCCGTTCCGGGCAATGCGGTATGGTTACGTTCGGTGGCCGATTCTGTTTCCCCTGGGAGAGTAGGTGCTCACGCTGGACACGCTCAACCGCGCGCTGCTGCTGGAAAATATCCATCCGGACGCGACGGCGCGACTGACGAAGGTCGGCTACGAAGTGCGCACGATGCCGCGCGCGCTCAGCGAGGATGAGCTCATCGAGGCGCTGCCTGGCATCAGTCTGCTGGGCATCAGATCCCAGACCCACGTCACCGAGCGGGTGCTCGCGGCCGCTCCCGAGCTGCTCGCCGTCGGGGCGTTCTGCATCGGCACCAACCAGGTGGATCTCGCGGCGGCCGCCAAGCGCGGCATCGCGGTGTTCAACGCGCCGTTCTCCAACACCCGCAGCGTCGTCGAGCTGGCCATCGCCGAGATCATCTCGATGGCCCGGCGGCTGCCGGAGAAGAACGCGAAGATGCACGCCGGCGTCTGGGACAAGTCCGCCAGGGGCGCGCACGAGGTGCGCGGCCGGAAGCTGGGCATCGTCGGCTACGGCAACATCGGCACCCAGCTGTCTGTCATCGCCGAGAGCCTGGGCATGACCGTGTACTTCTACGACGTCGCCGACAAGCTCGCGATCGGAAACGCCCGGCGCTGCTCCAGCCTGGAAGAACTGCTCGAGTCGGTCGAGACCGTCACGCTGCACGTGGACGGCCGGGCGGGCAACCGCGGGTTCTTCGGCGAGGCCGAGTTCGCCCGGATGCGGCCGCGCTCGCTGTTCCTCAACCTGTCCCGCGGCTTCGTGGTCGACCACGCGTCGTTGCGCCGGCATATCGAATCCGGGCACATCGCCGGCGCCGCGATCGACGTGTTCCCGAACGAGCCCAAGGGCAACGGCGAGGAGTTCGTCTCCGACCTGCGCGGGCTGGACAACGTCATCCTCACCCCGCACATCGGCGGGTCCACCGAGGAGGCGCAGCAGGACATCGGCGAGTTCGTCTCCGGCAAGCTGATCGACTTCGCCGAGGGCGGCGCCACCGCGATGAGCGTCAACATGCCGAACGTCGCGCTCCCCGCGGTGCCCGGCACGCACCGCCTCGTCCACCTGCACCGCAACGTGCCGGGCGTGCTCGCCACGATCAACCGGGTGCTCGCCGAGCACGGTGTGAACGTCGAAGGCCAGCTGCTCCGCACCCGGGACGAATTCGGCTACGTGATCACCGACATCGGCACGACCTACAGCGACGAGGTGCTCGGCCAGCTGCGCGCGATGGACGTCACGATCCGCCTGCGCACGATCGAGTCCGACTAAGCCTATCGGGGGGTGCGGGGGGCCGTCCCCCCGCGAGCCAGCAGAGCACCAGCACCGGACGCGCCGCTGCTCGCCTTGAGCTCGTCCGGGGTGCCGCCGTCGCCGGCGGGACCCGGCCTTTCGATCCCGTCCATCCCGGTAAGCGCCGGGAGTCCCGCGTCGGCCTGGTCGGCGACGGCTAGGGCCAGGGTATCAAATCAGGAAATTTCTGGATTTAACGTATAGATAGCCTCAGCCGTACCATCATGATCGCGAATACTTTTTTCATACCGAAGGCTTTTTTTCCTATGATGCGCAAATATCTTCGTGATCATGAACTCGCGATGATCAGATACCCCGGTGGGGTATCCATTGCCTGGCTGCAAGCGTGTCTCCCCGTATCCCGCGCGCCGGCCGGGTCGGCCACCCGCGGTCGTGAGCGATCATCCGCCCCACAAGACCCCGCTCTTCCAATCCGTGTAATGATGCTTGGCGGCGCTGCCTGCCGTGTGAGGTCGGTGGCCCCCTGACCTCACAAGATGAGGCTTGTGGGCCACCGACCTCAAACGCTCCCGCATCGGCAGGGCGCGGTAAACCACACGGCACTGGCCGGAAACCGGACATCAGTAACTTAATCCCCGACGAGACCATGAGTGCGGCGGGCTCATGAGGTCGCCCGCACCGGCAACCCCGCCCGCAACCGAGGCCACACCAGGCACCCACGCCGACGGCGCGTGTCCCGGCAACACTCAAGTAGATGCTTGACTATTCGCGCGCGGCGGAGAATACTCAAGCATGTGCTTAACGATGTGGCGGATCTGGATCGCGTCTTCCACGCGCTCGCCGATCCGGGGCGAAGGCTCATGCTGGAGCGGCTTGGCCAGGGGCCGGCTTCGGTCAGCGAGCTCGGGCGGCCGCTGTCCATGTCGCTCGCCGCGGTCGTGCAGCACGTGCAGATTCTCGAGGCGAGCGGTCTCGTGCGCACGCAGAAGCTCGGCCGGACCCGTACGTGCAGCCTCAACCCGGCGACGCTGCGGTCGGCCGAGCGGTGGATCTCCGAGCGCCGCACCTTCGTTGAGCGGCGCCTAGACCGGCTCGGCGAGTACTTGGCCGGAACCGCCGACCTGCCCGGTACCGGAACCGCCGACCTGCCCGGTACCGGAACCGCCGACCTGCCCGGTACCGGAACCGCCGACCTGCCCGGTACCGGAACCGCCGACCTGCCCGGTACCGGAACCGCCGACCTGCCCGGTACCGGAACCGCCGGCCTGAACCCGCAAGGAGATCCCGTGACAGAGCGGCCCGTCATCCACGACACGTTCGTGCTCGAGCGGACCTACCCGGCACCCGCGTCCCGCGTGTTCGCCGCCTTCGCCGCAAAGGAGGCCAAGGACGCCTGGGGCGATACGGGCGACCTGACCGATCCGGGCGCGGACGCCGACACGGAGTTCGACTTCCGGATCGGGGGGCACGAGCGCTTCGGCTTCGGTTACCAGGGCACCAGCTACCGCTACGACGCCCGCTACTACGACATCGTCCCGGACCAGCGCATCATCTACAGCTACGAGATGTACGCCGACGGCGCGCGCATCTCCGTCTCTGTCGCCACGATCGAGTTCCGCGCGGCAGCCGGCGGGACGGCGCTGACATGGACCGAGCAGGGCGCCTACCTCGACGGCTTCGACGGGCCCGAGGCGCCGCGCCTGCGCGAGGAGGGCACCGCCGCGATGCTCGACGGCCTCGCCAAGTACCTGGCCTAAGACGCATCAACCCGAGAGGAGCACGCCGTGCACATCATGGGTCGCGGGCATTACCAGGGTGCGGCGCAGTACTTCCCCGAGGCCACCGACCACCCCTACGCCGACGCTCTGAACGCCGCGCGCAAGGTCGTCTTCAGCCACACCATGCGAACCGCTGACTGGGCCCGCACATCGATCGCGAGCGGCGACCTGGGCGCGGAAACCGAGAAGCTCAAGCTGGACGGCGACGGCTACATCGTCGCCCACGGCGGCGTCGGCTTCTGGCGGTCGCTCATCCGCCGCGACCTCATCGACGAATACCGCGTGTCGCTCTTCCCCTACCTGGCGGGCAAGGGCACGCGGCTGTTCGACGACCTGGAACGATCACCGAGGCTCGAACTCGTCTCGGCCACCACGTTCGGCAACGGAATCACCGAACTCGCCGTCCGCCGGGTCCGCTCATAGCGGCGTCACGTAGGCGCCGGAGATCCCGCCGTCGACCAGGAACGTCGAGGCGGTGATGAACGACGCGTCGTCGCTGGCGAGGAACGCCACCGCCGCCGCGATCTCGGACGCCTCGGCGAACCGCCCGAGAGGCACGTGCACCAGGCGGCGGGCGGCGCGCTCGGGGTCGGCCGCGAACAGCTCGGTGAGCAGCGGCGTGTTGACCGGCCCCGGGCACAGCGCGTTGACCCGGATGCCTTCGCGGGCGAACTGCACGCCAAGCTCCCGCGACAGGGCGAGCACCCCGCCCTTGGACGCGGTGTAGGAGATCTGGGAGGTCGCCGAGCCCAGCACGGCGACGAACGAGGCGGTGTTGATGATCGACCCCTTGCCCTGCCGCCGCATGTAGCCGAGGGCCTCGCGGCAGCACAGGTACACCGACGTGAGGTTGACCTCCTGCACCCGCCGCCACGCGTCCAGCTCGGTATCCAGGATCGAGTCATCGTCCGGCGGGGAGATCCCGGCGTTGTTGAAGGCGATGTCGACCGACCCGTAGGTCTCGAAGGCGACGGAGAACGCGCGCGCCACGTCGTCGGCGATGCTCACATCGGCCTGGACGAACACGCCGCCCGCCTCTTCCGCCGCCTTGTCACCGGCGTCCACGTCGATGTCCACGGCGACCACGTTCGCGCCCTCATCGGCGAACCGCTGCACGGTCGCCAGCCCGATGCCGCTGCCGGCGCCGGTCACCACCGCGGTCCGTCCTTCGAGCCTGCCCGCCACAAGAGCCCCCTTCAGATCCGCTCGAAGTACCGGCGCAGCTCCCAGTCGGTCACCGCTGACCGGTACGCGTCCAGTTCCACCCGTGCCATCGTCGCGTAATGGTCTACGACGTCCGCGCCGAAGGCCTTGGCCGCCAGCGGTGACGCGACCCACAACCCTAGCGCCTCCTCCAGCGACGCGGGCACCCGCGGCAGCTCGCTGTTCGCGTACGCGTTCCCGGTGACCGGCGGCGGCAGCTCCAGCCCGTTCGAAACCCCGGAAAGACCGGCCGCGACGAGCCCGGCCAGCGCCAGGTACGGGTTGACGTCGCCGCCGGGGACGCGGAATTCGACCCGCAGCGACGGCCCGTGCCCGATCACGCGCAGCGCGCAGGTCCGGTTGTCCGGACCCCACGCCACCGTGGTGGGCGCGAAGCTCCCGGCCGCGTACCGCTTGTAGGAGTTGATCGTCGGTGCGAACAGCAGCGTCAGCTCTCGCAGCCCGGCCAGCAGGCCGGCGATGATCGACCCCCCCTCCGGTGACAGGCCGTGCGGTCCGCTGCCCGCCATCACCGGCGTGCCGTCCGAGGTACGGAACGAAAGGTGGATATGGCAAGAGTTACCCTCTCTATCGTTCGGCTTGGCCATGAACGTGAGCGAGTACCCGTGCCGAGACGCGATCTCCTTGGCGCCCGTCTTGTAGATGGAATGCTGGTCGGCGGTGGTCAGGGCGTCGGTGTAGCGGAACGCGATCTCGTGCTGCCCCAGGTTGCACTCGCCCTTGGCTGACTCCACGGTGAGGCCCGCGCCCGCCATCGAGTTCCTGATGTCTCGCAGCAGCGGCTCGATGCGCCCGGTGCCGAGCACCGAGTAGTCCGCGTTGTACCGGTTGGCCGGGGTGAGGTTCCGGTACCCGTTGTCCCAGGCCTGCTCGTAGCTGCCCTCGAAGACGACGAACTCCAGCTCGGTGCCGGCCAGGGCGGTCCAGCCCAGCGCGCCCGCGCGTTCCAGCTGTGCCTGCAGCAGCTGCCGCGGCGACGGCCGCACGGGGCTGCCGTCGAGCGCGGTGACGTCGGCGAGCACGAGCGCGGTGCCGGGCTGCCAGGGGATGAGCCGCATGGTAGCCATGTCGGGCACGAGCACGAAATCGCCGTACCCGCTCTCCCACGACGTGAGCGCGTACCCGTCCACGGTGTTCATCTCCGTGTCGACGGCGAGCAGATAGTTGCAGGCCTCGGTGCCGTGCGCCGCGACCGAGTCGAGGAAGAACCGGGCGTGGAAGCGCTTGCCCTGCAGCCGCCCCTGCATGTCGGTCATGGCCACGACGACGGTGTTGATTTCCTGCATGCGGACCGCTTCACGCAGCGCTTCGATATTCACAATGGTTAATGACACCTCCTTACCTGTTGGCACAAACCAGCCGGCTAGGCGAGCGACTCCAGTTCGGCCTCGATCGCGGCCAGTTCCTCCGGCGAGCCCTGCACCTTCGGGCCGGTGAACCACTTGCGCGCGGACACCAGCCACCAGATGCCGGCGAAGCCGAGCACCACGGCGACGGCGACCACCGTGTAGTTGAAGTTCGTCCGGGTGATCGGCGATGCCGTTGGCAGCATGAACAGCACGAAGATGAAGACCACCCAGGCGACCGCGATGATCCCGATCGGGCGCGACCACCGGCCCAGCTGCCACGGGCCGGGCTGGAAGCGGGACCCGAGCCGCAGCCGCAGGAACGTGGGCAGCACGTACGCGACGTAGAGCCCGATGACCGCGATCGAGGTCACCGCGACGTACGCGGTGTTGTTCCACAGGTACGGCAGGCCGAGGATGAGCGCGCCGCCGGCCGCCAGCCAGATCGCGTTGGTGGGGGTGCGGGTCTTGGGGTTGACCTGGTGCCAGAACTTACTGCCCGGCAGCGCGCCGTCGCGGGAGAACGCGTAGATCATCCGCGAGTTCGCGGTGACCGACGACATCCCGCAGAACAGCTGCGCGCCAATCGCGACGAGGAGCAGGAGCTTGGCGCCAGTGGTGCCGAGGGCGTTGATGAACACCTGCGCGGCGGGCACCGCGGCTCCGGCCGCGTTGGCGTAGTTCTGGATGGCGAACGTGATCCCGATCAGCAGCAGCCAGCCGGCGAACAGCGAGACCAGGATCGAGGTGACGATGCCGCGCGGGCCGGACCGCGCCGCGTCGCGGGTCTCCTCGGTCATGTGCGCGGACGCGTCGTACCCGGTGAACGTGTACTGCGCGAGCAGCAGGCCGAGCAGCAGCACGCCGACGATGATCAGCACGCCGATGATGTGCCACCAGACGCTGACGTTGTTCAGCACTGCGATCAGCCGGACACCGAACTGGTTGAGCACGCCGTGCAGCACGAGGATCGCGGCGAACAGCACGATCGTGTGCCACGGCCGGGTGTCGAAGCCCCACTGCAGGTCGAGCAGCGCGTTGAGGAAGAACGCCGCGCCGAAGTCGATGCCCGCGGTGACCGCGACCTGGCCGAGGAAGTAAACCAGCCAGTGAACCAGGACCACGCGGCCGGGTTGCGCGGGGCGAGCTTCGCCGACCAGTAGTACAGGCCGCCGGCTGTCGGGTAGCTGGAGCACACCTCGGCCATGGCCAGCCCGACGAA
The DNA here is from genome assembly GCA_963771985.1 of uncultured Actinomycetota bacterium. Lineage (GTDB taxonomy): Bacteria > Actinomycetota > Actinomycetes > Streptosporangiales > Streptosporangiaceae > Trebonia. The sequence goes on from CAVYVO010000024.1 coordinate 92,176, forward strand.
CAGCGTCATCACGCCGACGAACGGCCAGCCCCAGGTGATGATGACCGGGCCGCCGGAGTTCATGCCCGTCCCGTACAGGGTCAGGCACCCGGACAGGATCGAGATGATCGTGAAAGAGACGGCGAAGTTGGAAAAGCCGGACATATGCCTGCGGAGCTCCTGGGCGTAGCCCAGTTCGTGCAGCCGCTGCTCATCGGTGGTGATCACCGCGGGCGCTGTAGTCTCGTCAGCTGACACAGGCCCCTCCCCTGCATCTAGTGCGTCTGGAGCGGTGATGGCCCGTCCAGCTAGGAAGATTGACGCATCATGATGCAGACCATGTCAAGATCGCGAAGACCTGCCCGGGATTCGCGGCGCCGGAAGCCCGCCCAGGAGTATGGTCGCATCACGACCCAGGGCGGGGCCCGCGCATACATCTCCGCCTCCGATGACAAGGAGGTATCAAATGAAGATTCGCAGCAAGCTCGTTATCGCCGCAGCGGTGGTGGCGGGCATCGCCGGTACTTCCGGCGCGGCCCTGGCCGCCGGCGCGCCGAACGTCACGAGCCAGACCATAAGCCCGATCACGGGCGTGAAATGGGGGAGTTCGTCGTTCCGCGAGCCTGGCTGGGAGTCGGTCACTGTCAGGGCGTTCGGGTGCATCACCGACGTCCGGGCGTGGGCCTATTCCGCTTCCGGGATGGTGCAGGGCAGGTCCAGCGCGGTGAACACCCACAAGGGCACCGTATTCACGCTCCGCGTGATGTTTCCCAGGGGCACCAAGACCGGCACGTGGTACTTCACCAGCGTAGACGCCACTCAGTGCGGCACGAGAAGCGTCCAATGGAACACCGAGTGGGACGGCTACCACACCTTTACGGTGCTCCCCCCGAAGTAACGGTGCTACCGCCGGAAAACCGCTTATTGAATAAATGATCTTGCCCGACAATTTGGTGTCAAGTCTCCGTGACCTAACGAGGAGCCGTAGCTGGTTACGGCCGGGTGCTCAATGAAGCCGCGCAAACCGGCAAGCCCGCGCTATACGAATTCGGACATTAAAGACATAGCGGGCTAGTGCACTACAGAATGTGACCGTCTCGCGCGCCCCGCGCGGACTTCCGGCGCAGCCGACCATGATAGCGAAGAGTTTTCGGTGCTATAGAATGAATTATCTACTTTGAAAAAATTGTTTTCGGGATCATGGCGCTAGCTCCGCAATCGACAGTCACGGACGGTTATAATGGTTCCCGGCGCCCCGGCGGGCTTGATCGTCACGTCGATCGTCCGGGTCTGCCCAGGGTCGATGACGAACAGGCTGTAGACGGCCGAGTCGGCGAGCGGCTGCACTCCGAACCGCCCGCGGGCCCGCCCCGACACCAGGCCGTGCCGTGCCGTGCCGGCCGTCGCGGTCGTCCCCGCGCCGGCCGCCTGGATACCCCCCAGCGCGGGGGACGCGGCGGCGCCTGCCGATAGGATTCCTGCCGTTAGCACCCGTGCGTAGCCGTGCATCCCTTTCGCCCCGTCGCTCGCGCCCGCTGGCGGCAGGAGTCTGGGGTGAACACGCGCTGTAATCGGGGAAGCGCGCCGCACCGGGCGGGTCGTCGTCGTCCCAGCTCAGGGCGGTACGGGTAGATTCGACCCAAAGAGTGCGAACACGAGGAGGAGGCAGGCGTGGCCATCGCCGCACTCGTGCTGTGGATGTGTACCGCCGCCGTGGGCGGCTACCTGCTGGCGACAAGTACCCGCACCGGAGCCGCCGCGCCCACGCCCGGCAAGGAGGCGCCCGCCCCGGCCGCGGTCCCCGCCGCGCCGCCGCGCGCCCGGGACCGGTTCGACCCGCCGTCGCTGGCCCGCGCCAAGAGCGAGCCGCTGCCGGGCATGCGCGCTCTCGCCGAGTTCACGCACCCGGCGCTGGCGATGATCGGCTTCGGCTTCTGGCTCGAGTACGTGATCAGCCGCGATCGGCTGTTCGCCGCGATCGGCTTCGGCATCCTCCTGGGCGCGCTCTGCGCGGGCCTGTCCTGGGCCCTCGCCAACGCGCGCGCCGCCAAGCGCGCCGCTGGCGACGGCCAGGAGGACAAGGCGAGCCAGGGCCCCGGCGCGCTCTCCTTCACGCCGCGCGTGCTGATCCTGCACGGCCTGGGCGCGGCGCTCACCCTGGTGCTGGCCGCGCTGATCGCCGCCCGGGCATAAACCCCGCGCATGACAAGGTGAGACCGCCTTTGCGTCCTGTCACCGACGTCTCCGGGCGTGTCATCCTAGATAAGCGGCGTCACCAGTCCGCCGGACCCCGGTCATCCGCATAGGGTCAGCTGCCAAGGGTGGGGTGTCGAGTATGCCCGGTAACGGCAAGGCGTTGGATAGCGACACGGTCGTGGTCGACCCCGCACTTCCCGAGGCCGCCAGATACGCGCTGCACTTGGTATCCCCCGGCAGGGTCCGGGCCGTGCTCGGCGGCCGCTACGGCCGTGCCGGCGAAGGCGCGGCCGCCCGCGACGTCTACCGGGCGCTGGAGGCGTACACGGCCACCAGGCGCCTGGTAAGGCCGATCCCTTTCGCGGAGGCCGCTCCGGCCGCGCCGAATCCGCCGCGCCCGCCCCGAGTCATGTCCGACGCGGCCAAGGGCGTGCGGAACGCGGCCGTCTTCACGATTGTCTTGCTCGGCGGGGCCCTCATGGCGGTGGCCGCGGGCAGCGTCGTGTCCGTCATCGTCCTGCTGATCCTGGCCGGGGCAGCGGCCATCGCCGGCCTCCGGGGCGCCTTCGACGCCGCCGGCACCGGCTGGACCAGGGTCGTGACCGACCCCGAACAGCTGGTGCGGCTCTACGACTCCGACAGCTGGTACTTGCGTCACGCCACGGCCTACTATCACCGCCGCTACGTCGTGCCGCGCACCGACATGGACAAGGAGGCCAGGCAGGTCTGGGGGCGGGCGGTCGTCGCGGTGAACACGATCAGCGCGTCCGAAGTGGTCAAGCTGAAGCTCGTCGACTCGGTCCAGGTGTCCGCGGCCATGCCGCAGCGGCTGTGGGATGTCGCGGAAGGGCTCGCCCGGCTGAGCGAGGCCCGGGCGCGCCAGCGGGAGAGCGTGCACCAGGCCGAGCAGGACGACCCCTACATCAGCGTCAAGCTGACCAGCCAGGACCGCAAGCTGACGCTCGCCGCCGAGCGGATCGCCGAGCGCGTCAGGAAGCTGGAGGAGTTCGCCGGACTGCTGGACAAGGCGGACGCCGGCCGGCACAGGGAGGAAACGCTCGAGCGCCTCGGCAAGGTCGATGACCTACTGCTCGACCTGCTGGCGAGCACCGAGGGCAGCGCGGACGAGCTGGACCAGACCGAGCGGCTGCGGCTGGAGGTCCAGGCCGTCATCGAGCAGGCCAACGAGGCCGCCAGGAACCTCGCCCTCCCCGAAGAAGACGACGTCAGCCGGCCACCTCCCGGACAGCTAGCGATACCGCGCGCGCCCCGTCCCCTCAGAAACCGCGCGCGCCCCGCCCCCTCGGAAAAACCGCGCGCGCCCCGTCCTTCACTCATTGACAGCCACATACTAGTCTGCGCAGACTAATATGCTGTGAACCTAAGTCGCCTTATGATCCTCGGCCTGCTGGCTGAACGCGGCCCGATGTACGGCCACCAGATCCGCCGGGCCGGCGAGCTTGCGAACGCCGAGGTATGGGGCGGCATCACCGGCGGGGCGCTGTACGCGGAGCTGCGGAAACTGTCCGCAGAGGCGCTGATCCGCGCGGTCCGCGAGGAGCAGGTGGGGCGCCGTCCCGCGCGGACCGTGTACGAGATCACGGAAGAAGGCCATCTGGAGCTGGCCGTCCAGCGTGACGCCGCCCTCGATGTTGTCTTCGGCTCCGCCGACGCGGTGTCGGTCGTACTGCTGTTCGCGGTCGGCGGAGACATGACTGACTTGCGTGAACGGCTCGCGGCCCGCAGCCGCCGCGTGGCGGTCCAGCTCGACACCATGGCGTCCGAACGGGAGCGGCTGACTGCCCAGGGACTCCTGTCTTCGCTGGCGATAGCCGCGTTCCGCCGTGGTGAGCTCCGGCTGGAAGCCGAGCTCCGGTGGCACGAGGAATTCGAATCCAAGCTCGCGGCCGACACGGACAGGCCAGGCGCGTGATGGCGGAGCGGGTAGTGGTGGTCGGTGCGACCGGGCAAATCGGCCGGCCGCTGTGCGGTGAGCTGATAAAGACCGGGCGCGAGGTGAGCGTGTTCAGCCGTGATCCTGCCCGGGCGAGGCACCTGGTCCCTGGGGCGGCGGACTATCTGGAGTGGCGTCCCGACACCCGCCTGACGGCAGAATGCGGCGGGCATCTCGCGGCGTCCGACGCGGTCGTCTACCTGGCGGGCGGGCCGCTATTCGACGGACGCCGGCACAGCCGGGCCGAAGTCGAGGCGGAAAGCCGCGCGCGGGCCGAGGCGCTCGGACACCTGGCCGCCGCCCTGCGCGGCCTCGACCGCCGGCCGGGCACGCTGATCGCGGCTTCCTCGGTCGGCTACTACGGCTTCGCGGGCCACAGCGACAAGCCGGTCGACGAGGCTAGCCCGTGCGGGCAGGACTGGTGGGGCGCCGACAGCGCGGCGATCGAGCAGGCCGCGCTGGCCGCCCGGCAGCACGGGGTCCGCACCGTGATCCTGCGCACCGGATACGTGCTCACCGCAGCCAGCCTGGCCGCCCAGGTGGCGCAGTTCCGGCGGCATTTCGGCGGGTGGGTCGGGACCGGGCGGGGCTGGACGCCGTGGATCCATATCGCCGACGAGGTGGGCATCATCGCCTTCGCGCTGGAGCGGCCGGAAGTCGACGGGCCGGTCAATCTCACCGCTCCCGAACCGGTTCATGCACGGCAGTTCGCGCAGGCTCTCGGCCGGGCGCTGGGGCGCCGGGCCTGGCTGCCGGCCCCTACCCCGTTGGTCCGGATGGGCCTAGGCGCGGTCACCGACATCGTCGTCCGCGGAAAGCGGGTCAGGCCGGCGAAGGTGGGCGCGGCGGGCTACCGGTTCCGCTTCCCGGCCCTGGACCCTGCGCTGCGCGACATCATCCACGAGGGCCCGGGCACATGACGCGGCAACTCGCGGTAAACCTAGGCGCCTGCGCTCTGCTGCTGATCCAGTATCTGCTCGGCATGGTCGTGAACGTGTACGTCGTCTTGCCCGGCCGGCATCCCGGCGCCGGCGCGGGCGACTACTTCTCCGGTGCGCCCGCCGGGCTGTCCTGGCTGATCGCCGACGGCCCCGCCTGGGCGGCGGCGCACGCGGCCTTCGGGATGGCGCTCGCCGCGGCCGCGCTGGCCGCCGTCGCGCTCGCCTGGCGAAGGGACAGCGCGGCAGGGACGGCGGCCGCGGTCGTCGGCGCCCTCGCGGTCATCGGGGCCGGCTTCAACGGGGCTAGCTTCGTGGACTACGGCCATGCCTTCAGCTCGATGATCATGGCCGGGCTGTGGGCACTGGCACTGGCCTGCTACCTCACCGGTGCGCTACTCGCCGCGCGACGACGGTGAGCAGCCGCCTAGCCGGTGGCCGAGGTCCGTAACCTCGTCATGGACTTCCTCCGCGACTGGTAGCACTACGGGCGCGACGCGCTCGGCGGGCGCTGGCCGTAGGTGGCGAGCTTGGCGGCGACCGCCGCGATCTCCGCGGGCGGCAGCACGCGCGGCGTCCCGGCGGCGCTCGCCCGCAGGTACACGTCGCAGAGCCACTCCAGGGACAGGGCGCGCGTGTGGGCGGTCCTGAGGTCGGGGCCGGTCGTGACGGCGCCGTGGTTCCCCATGAGGCAGGCGGTGCGGCCGTCCAGGGCCGCGACCACGTTGCGGGCCAGCCGCTCGGTCCCGTAGGTAGCGTACGGCGCGACCCGCACCGTCCCGCCGAAACTCGCGGTCACGTAGTGAATGTCCGGCACCTCGTCCACCAGCGTGGCGACCGCCGTAGCCGCCACCGAGTGCGTGTGCACGATGGCCGCGGCGTCCGTGGCCGCGTAAACGGCCAGGTGCAGCGGCAGCTCGCTGGTCGGCTCGAGCGGCCCCTCGACCGGCGTGCCATCGGGCCGGTGCACGCCGACGAGCTCCGCGGTCAGGTCCGCGTAGTCCAGGCCCGACGGCGTGACCGCTATCAGGTCCCCGCCGCGCGCGCTCACGTTCCCCGCGGTGCCGACGACCAGTCCGGCCGCGTGCAGTTCGCGGCAGACCCGCACGATCTCCTGGCGAATGTCCCCGAGCAGCATCGGCCCTCCAACTACCGGCATGCGGGTTGCGCAATCGACCACACTAGACGGGATGTGTCAGTCGCCCAACGATTAGCTGTGACCGTGGTGCCCGCGCCGGGGCCTGCCGGGGCGCCAATGGGCCGATTGCGCAGTCGACCAGGCTAGGGCAACGTTCCGAAACAAGGTGATTCTCCGGCGTGTCGAGTGTCCGTGATGTGGTTCACTGGCCCTCCGCGGCCGGTTCCCGGCCAGGGGTGCCCGGAATGCGGCTTTTGTGCATGCGGCCTGACGTTCTGATTGCGATTTCCGGTGCCATGGCACCGGAAATCGCAATCAAAGCCTGGCGGATGCCGTGGAACGGAGCTTCACGTAACGGGAGATGAGGGTGTGAAACGGGCGGTGTGCCCGACACGCCGCAAACTCAGGTTGTTCGGGTGTGTTGCCTAGAGCAGGTCGATTGCGCAATCGACCCATTGTGGGACGCGTGCGGGGTGTGGGACGCGCGCGGGGTGTGGGGGAGCGGGACGCGGGGGAGCGGGACGCGGGGTGTGGGGGGAGCGGGGCCCGGTCCGGCCTGCGAGGTAGGTTCAACGGTATGCCAGGGGAACCGTATGACGTGATCGCGTGGCGCGACGGGCGTATCGCCGCCATCGACCAGACGGCGCTGCCGGGCGAGCTGCGCATGCTGGACATCACCACGGTGGACGAGCTGGTCGCCGCCATCGTCCGGCTGTCCGTCCGCGGGGCGCCGGTGCTCGGCGCCGCGGGCGCGCTCGGCGTCGCGCTGGCGGTCCGCCAGGCGTCCCGCGAAGGCTGGGACGAGGCGCGCCTGGAAGCAGAGCTGGCGCGGATCGGCGCCGCCCGGCCGACGGCCGTGAACCTGCGCCGCGAGGTGCTCGCGGTCGCCGCCGAGATCCCGCGGGGCCCGGCGGCCGTCGAGGCCGCGGCGATGGCCGTGCTCGACGGCGCGGTCAGCGCCAGCCTGCGGATCAGCGAGCGCGGCGCGGATTACCTGTCGGCGGCGTGCGGCGGGGCCGGGCGCGCGCTGAGCGTCCACACGCACTGCAACACCGGTAACCTCGCCTGTCTCGGCTGGGGGACCGCGCTCGGCGTCATCCGCGCGCTGCACGTGCGCGGCGCGCTGCGCCAGGTGGTCGTCGACGAGACCCGGCCGCTGCTCCAGGGCGCGCGGCTGACCTGCTGGGAGCTCGGCCAGCTCGGCATCGAGCACTACCTGGCCTGCGACGGCGCGGCCGCGTTCATGATCAGCCAGGGAATCGCCGACGCCGTCGTGGTCGGCGCCGACCGGGTGGCCGCCAACGGCGACGTCGCGAACAAGATCGGGACCTACAGCCTGGCGCTGGCGGCCAGGCGGGCCGGCATCCCGTTCGTCGTCGCGATACCCGAGTCGACGTTCGACGAGACGACGAAGAGCGGCGCGGAGATCCCGATAGAACAGCGCGCGGAGACCGAGGTCACCGGCGTCCTGGGCGTGCCCGTGGCGCCGGCGGGCACCCGCGCGCTGAACTACGCGTTCGACGTCACCCCGGCGGAACTCGTCACCGCCATCGTCACCGAGGACAGGGTGATCGAGCCTGCCCCCTAACCTGACAGGGGGTTGAAGGGGGGCGTCCCCTCTAGGGCACGCTAAGTGCACGACACGCTCGACGGCGGGCTGTTGCTGCCCGAGTACGTGGCAGTGAACCCCACCGTGGCGGTCGCGCCGGGCGCGAGGCTGCCGTTGTAGGACGCGTTGCTGACCGTCACGTTCGCGCCGGACTGCGTGTAGCTGCCGTTCCAGAGGCTGCTGATCGCCTGGTTGCCGGGGAACGCCCACTTCAGCTGCCAGCCGCTGAGCGTTTCCGTGCCGGTGTTCTTGACCACCACCTGGCCCTGGAACCCGCCAGACCAGCTGTTGGTCACCGAGTACGCGGCCGAGCAGGAGGAGGACGGCGGCGGTGGCGGCGGGGTGCCCGAACCGCCGCCGTTGACGTTCACCGAGAACGAGTTGGTCGCCAGGCCCGCGCCGCCCTGCCACAGCTCGAACCCCGCCTCGACGTCGATCAGGTACCAGCTGCTCTTGGTGTATCCGCGGCTGACCGAGTCCTGCGCCAGCGTGCCGATGTCGAGGTTGCTGACCGAGGTCGCGGGGCTGGTCATGTCGTAGGTGACGGTGTCCCAGGTGGACTGGGTTCCGTACCAGACGTTGTAGGTGTGACCGCCCAGGGAGACGTTGCTCGCCACCTCCGAGCCGAACGGCTGCACGCTCCCGTTGTGGTTCAGCCACACCATGATCTCGGTGCCGTTGGGCTGGCCCGTTGTCGTCGGGGTCTGGTTGAACCAGATGTCGTAGGCGACGTCGTAGGCCCCGGTGCCGGTCTGCGTCGTAGACCAGCTCGTCGTCACGGCGCCGGACGTCAGGTTGGACACCTCCACGGGGGTGGAGCTGAGCCCGCCCGCACTGCAGTTGCCCCAGTGGCAGCCCTGGTAGATCGACGGGTACGCGCCCGGCGAGCCGTTGGTCGCGTTGGCGATCGACGAGTTGGCGACCGTGAAGTCGGCGTTGCCGTCGGTCGTGACGCACTCCGAGGCGCTGGAGTCGTACTCGTTGTTCTGCACCACGTACGTGCCGCTCGCGACCGACGCGGTTCTGCTCCTGGCACAGCGTCGTGGTCGCCGCGCGCGCCGCGGGGCCGCTCGCCGCCACGGCGAGCACGCCGCCGAACGAGAGCAGCAGTGCGGCGACGGTGGCGAGGACGGGTCTGCGGTGATCCATCGGGCCTCCTTCGGGCTGCTGACTTGCATTGCCACAGATGAGGCCAAAGTAGGCAGCGGCCGCGAAGGCGCGCATCAAGCGCATTCCCCACGGAATGGCGATATGCCGGTAATAGCAGGTCAGGCACGTGAAGCGCGATCGCGAAGCGATGAAAGATTCGCGAGTACCGCGAAAAGACGACCCGGCGCCGGCCGCGGATTGGAGATCGCGGCCGGCGCCGGGTGGTTACGCCGTCGGGGCCGGCGCCGTCAGGCGTCGGCGAGGAGGGTCGGGAGAGACGCCACCACCCGTTCGGAATAATGCATTTCAGCGGCGCCCGCCAGAGCGGAGAACAGCCTGGAGTCATCGCCCTGCTCGGGGTGCCACTGCACGCCGATGAGGAACTCGCCGGGGGATGCCGACTCCACGGCCTCAATGATGCCGTCGTCCGCCCAGCCGACCGCGATCAGGCCTTCCCCGACCTGGTCCACGGCCTGGTGGTGGTGCGTCGGCACCCCGAAGTACTCCCCGCCGGGCAGGATGGACGGCACCGTCGCGCCGCTGGTGACGCGCACTTTGTGCATGCCGAAGCCGTGCGGCGTGCCGCTGTGGGCCTCGTGCCCCACGAGGTCGGGAACGTGCTGGTGCAGGGTGCCGCCGCAGGCTACGTTCAGCACCTGCATGCCGCGGCAGATGCCGAGGAACGGCACGCCCATCCTGATGGCGGCGTCCGCCACCGCGAGCTCCCAGGCGTCACGGTCAGGCGCGTTCACTTCCGTCTTGGGGTGCCGCGCGGAGCCGTAGATAGCCGGGTCGATGTCACCCCCGCCAGCGATCACTACGCCGTCAAGAACGGCGACAGTTTCATCTGCCTCCGTGGCGTCACCGCCAGGCGGGAGCAGCACCACTCGCCCTCCGCTGTTCCTGATGGCGGTTACATATGACCACGGCAGGAGGGCACCTTCTTCCGACCAGCCCCGCCAGTCGGCGTTCGTGTGGTACGTGGTAATACCAATAGTCGGCGCCATTTGACCCCTTCATGATGATGGAAGCACCGATCCGCCTCGAAGCCCCTCGGTGTTGTCCGGGGGGGCTACCCCCGGAACGCCCCGTAATGCCAGCCAATCACATGGGGAAGGCGGGCGAGATGCTAAAACAGAGGTTACTAGCCATTCGCGTGCTAATGCGGCCGATCGCGGATACTACTGAGAGTAACCGCCCGGCTATCGCGCTTCGAGCCGCCCGGCGGCACCGCCCGCCGTCGCCGGGGCGGCCGCCGGGGTCCGCGCCGCGAGCCGGCGGAAGGCCGCCGCCGTAGCCGAATCCGGCGCGGCCACGTAGGCGATCAGCCGCTGGTCGGTGTCCTGAATGTGCATGACCTGGCACTCGAACTCTATCGGTCCGGTCAGCGGGTGGTCGACCCGCTTGACCATCGGGTGCCGGGCCGCGACCTCGTGCTCGCCCCACAGCTGCCCGAACCGGGGTGACAGCGCGAGCAGCTCGCCCACCAGGGCGTCGATCGACCGGTCGCCCGGATACCGGGCGTACGCGGCGCGCAGGTCGGCTACGACCGACCGAGTGAACGCGACGGCCTGCTCGTCGTCCCAGTAGCCGTCGTCCGCGGGCCGGGCGAACGTCCAGCGGACCATGTTCCGCTCGTCCGGGCTGAGGCCGGACAGGTCCCCGACGAAATGCATGGCGAGCTGGTTCCAGGCCAGGACGTCGTACTTGGCGCTGACCACGTAGGCGGGGACCTCGGTGAGCGCGTTCGAGCAGGTACTGGATGCCCGCCGGGACGTCCTGGCGCGGGCCCCGCGATGGCGATGGCTCCTCCCCGGCCACGCGGAACAGGTACTCCCGCTCATCGGTCGTCAGCATCAGCGACCGGGCCAAGGCGGACAGCACCTGCCGCGACGGGCGTGGCCCGCGCCCCTGCTCGAGCCGGATGTAGTAGTCGACGGAGAGGCCGGCTAGTTCGGCCACCTCCTGGCGGCGCAGCCCGGGCGTGCGGCGCCGCTGGCCGCCGGGCAAGCCCACGTCGCGCGGGTGCAGCCGGTCCCGCCGGGTGCGCAGGAACGTCGCGAGCTCGGCGCGGTTGATCATGTCTCCAGCTTGCCACCGGCTGGCACGCCGAGGGTGGTACCGCCGGTCCCAGCCTCGGCTGGTCTCTTCCCGTGCGCCGGCCTGCGGGTGACGCTGGCGTCATGACAGCACTCATCGCTCTCACCACCGGGGCAAACAAGGGAATCGGCTTCGAAACCGCGCGCCAGCTGGGCGCACGCGGCATGACCGTGCTCATCGGCGCGCGGGACGCCGAGCGCGGCCGCGCGGCCGAGGCGGCGCTGCGCGCCGAGGGGCTTGACGCGCAGCACGTCGAGCTCGACGTCACCGACGCCGCGTCGGCGGGGAAGGCGGCGGAGTGGATCGAGGCGCGGTACGGCCGCCTCGACGTCCTGGTCAACAACGCGGGCATCGCGGCCGGCGGCGGCCCGCCCAGCGAGACGTCGCCGACCGTGATGCGGGAGGTGTTCGAGACGAACGTCTTCGGCGTGATCACCGTGACGAACGCGATGCTGCCGCTGCTGCGCCGCGCTTCGCGCGCCCGGATCGTGAACGTCTCGTCCGAACTCGGGTCGGTCACGTTCATGAACGACCGCTCAAGCCCGGTGCGGCACATGCCGGCGTCCGTGCCGTACCCGGCGTCGAAGTCGGCGCTGAACATGGTCACGGCGATGTACGCCAAGGAACTGCTGGACACTCCGGTCAAGGTGAACGCCGCCAACCCGGGCTACTGCGCCACCGACCTGAACGCCCACAGCGGGTTCCGCACGGCGGCCGAGGGCGCGTCCGTCAGCGTGCACCTGGCGACGCTGCCGGACGACGGCCCGACCGGCGCGCTGTGGGGCTACCGGTGGAGCGCACCTGACTCCCCGCCGTACGGAGAACTTCCATTCTTATCCCGAACGTAAGCGGCTGACTCGGCGCCGTACACCTCTCACCTTTCGTCGGCAGGCCGGCTGGCTGACCCTCCGCGGCCGGCTTCCGCCCGGCCTACCCCGCCGCCCTGAGCGCGGCCAGCTCCCGCTCCAGGTAGCGCCTTTCCGGGACGTTGGTCGCGGCGGCCGCGGCGGCCCGGTATTCCTCGGCGGCCGCAGCGCGGTCCCCGGCCATCTCGTGCAGGTGGCCGCGCACCGCGTGGAACCGGTGGTGCCTGCCGAGGGCGCCGGCGAGGTCATCGGTCGCGGCGAGCCCGGCCTCAGGCCCGTGCACCATCGCGATGGCGACGGCTTTCCCGAGGTCGGCCATCGGGCCCGGTGAGACCCTGGCCAGCAGCTGGTACAGCGCGAGCACCTGCGGCCAGTCGGTATCGGCGACGCTGGCGGCCTCGTCGTGGACGGCGGCGATCGCGGCCTGGATCTGGTAGGGGCCGAGCGCCTTGGTGGTCGCCAGGGTCTTTTCGACGATGGCCGTGCCCTCGGCGATCAGCACTTTGTCCCACTGACCGCGGTCCTGCTCGGCCAGCGGGACCAGCGCGCCGTCGCGGGTGACGCGCGCCGCGCGCCGCGCGTCGGTGAGCAGCATCAGCGCCAGCAGCCCGGCGGTCTCCGGGTCGTCGGGCAGCAGCGCGCGCAGCAAGCGCGTGAGCCTGATGCCCTCGCGGGTCAGATCCGTGCGCTGGAGGTGGTGACCGGCCGACGCGGTGTAGCCCTCATTGAATGCCTTACGAGTGTCAATAGAATCTCGGCAATAAGTGTCCAGTCGTAGCGCAACGGGTGTAGTCTTTGAGTCGTGGCTGTTGAGAGCGCGCGGCAGCGGCGCCGCAACCCGCGAGGGCAAGGGGACCGGCTGCGCGAGGACATCATCGAGGCGGCCAGCCGCCTGCTCGCCGACCCGGCCGCCCCGCCGTTGACCTTGCGGGGCGTCGCCCGTGCGGCCGGGATCGCCGCCACCTCCGTCTACCTGCACTTCGATGACACGGATTCGCTGATCCTCGCCGTGGCCGGACGGCACGTCGGCGAGTTGGTCGAGGCGCAGCAGGCCGCGCGTGACGCGGCCGCCACGCCCCGGGACGCGGTGCGGGCGATGGCCGTCGCCTTCTGCGAGCGGGCCCTGGCCAATCCGGGTCTCTACCAGGTGCTGTTCGCCAGCCCGCTGCCTAAGGTGGCCGACCCCAGGCAGATCCCGGGACGGGCGGCGTTCGAGCAGCGCACCGAGGCAGTGGCGGCCTTTCTCGGCCAGGATGCCGCCCCCGGCGCCGCGTTCCGCGCCTCAGTGCTGATCTGGCAGCTGCTGCACGGGACGATCAGCCTGCGCATCTCGCGGGCCATCTTTCCGTGGCCGCCGCTAGCCGAGACGGTGGCCGAAGGCGTCGACCTGATCCTCGACGGCGCCGCGGCGGGCTAGCGGCCGCGCGGAGCGGCACCCGAACACCGGCGGGCCTCGCGATCATTTCGTGCCGGTGTGTCTGGAGGTACGATCACGGTGGGCGCGGCTGCGGGGGGCCTGACCGCGACGAAGGGACGGCGGGACGTTGCGGAAGGTCGGCAGTCGGATCGCCAGGGCCGCGCGCGCCGTGGGCGTCGGCCGCGGCGAGTCAGGCCTCTCCCGTCGGCAGCTGATCGCCATGCTCGGCGGCGGCGCCGCGCTCGCGGCCGAGTCGGCGGGGCTCGCCCGCTGGCAGCCCACGTCGTGGTGGGGGACCGCCGGCACGACGGCGGCCTCCGGCTGGCCAGACAGCCCCAACTACGTCCCGGGCTATCCGCTCGGGCACAGCGGCTACGCGCCGGACGGAACCGCGGGCGCGCTCGCCGCGTACCCGCTGGCCGGGGTCCGCCTGCTGGTGAGCCCCTTCCAGGCCAACCAGGCGCGGAACCTGGACTACCTGCTCTACCTCGATCCGGACCGGATGCTGCACACATTCCGGCTGAACTACGGCCGGCCTTCGGTGGCGCTGCCGTGCGGCGGCTGGGAAGCCCCGAACATGCAGGTCCGCGGGCACACCTCCGGCCACCTGCTGTCCGGGCTCGCGCTGTCGTACGCGAACACCGGCGATCCGCGGGCGAAGGCGGCGGGGGAGTACCTGGTCGGCCAGCTGGCTCAGCTCCAGGCGATCGCGCCGCTCGCCGGGTACGCGCCCGGCTACCTGTCGGCGTTCCCCGAGTACTTCTTCGACTGGCTGGAGGCGGGCAAGCACGTCTGGTCGCCGTACTACATGATCCACAAGTACATCGCCGGGATGATCGACCAGTACCAGCTCGTCGGCGTCGGTCAGGCGCTAGACGTCGCCACCAGGCTGGCCGACTGGGTGGACGCCCGCTCGGCCCGGCTGAGCTACGCGCACATGCAGCAGGTGCTCGAGAACGAGTTCGGCGGGCTCCCCGAGGCGCTGGCGAACCTCTACCGGATCACCGGCCAGGAGCGCTACCTGGTGACCGCGCAGCGTTTCTACCACGCACGGTTCCTCGACCCGCTGGCGGCGGGCGACGACCTGCTCGACGGCGAGCAGTGCAACGTCAACGTCCCGAAGGTGATCGCCGCCCTGCGGATGTGGGAGGAGACCGGCGAGGCGAAGTACCGTGCCATCGCGGAGAACTTCTGGCAGATCGCCGTGGGGCATCACGCCTACGTCATCGGCGGCCAGGGCGACCACGAGCACTGGGGACCGCCGGACGTGGTGGCGGGCGCGCTGTCGAACTACACCTGCGAGGGCTGCGTCACCTACAACATGCTCAAGCTGACCCGGCTGCTGCACTTCCACGACCTGCCGCGGGTGGACCTGCTCGACTACTACGAGCGCGGGCTGTTCAACCACATGCTCGGCACCCAGGACCCGGACTCGCCGCACGGCTTCGTCTGCTACTACACCGGGCTGTCCGCGGGCGCGTTCAAGCAGCAGCCGCTGAACTACTTTCCCGAGGGGAACCCGGACGTCTACTCGACCGACTACGACGACTTCACCTGTGACAACGCCACCGGCCTCGAGACGCAGGCGAAGTTCGCGGACACCATCTACGCGCGCGACGCGCGCGGCGTGTACGTCAACCTGTTCATTCCGTCCGAGGTCCGCTGCGCCGACCAGGGAATCACGCTGCGCCAGACGACGGGCTTCCCCGACGACCCGGTGGTCCGGCTCACCGTGGTGCGCGGCACGGCCCCGATGATCCTCCGGGTCCGCGTGCCGTCCTGGACCGCCTGCCCGCCCACGGTGGTGCTGAACGGTACGCCGCTGCCGGACACGGTGGTCCCCAGCGGATCGGACGCCGTGGCAACGGGCCGGACCGCCGGCGTCGCCGCCGCCGGCGCGGCGGGCGGCTGGGTGGTGGTCAGCCGCCACTGGCGTCCCGGCGACTACCTGCAGGTCACGCTCCCGATGCGGCTATCATTCGCCGCCGCCCCCGACGACCCCGCCGTCCAGGCGGTCACCTACGGCCCGGTAGTCCTCAGCGGCCTCTACGGCGCCGCCTACGCCACCGCGACCGCCACCCCCACCCCAGACACCCCCACCCCAGACACCCCCACCCCAGACGCCGGCGTCACAGCATCCACCGCCCCCAGCTCAGGCGCCGCCCCTGCCACGCCAGGCGTCACCACCCCACCGGTCACCAGCGACCAGCCGGTCGCGCCGCTCCCCGTGCTCGACGCGGCCTCCGTCAGCCGCACGACCGCCCAGCCCATGACCTTCGAGGCGACCGCCGACGGCGACCGGATCACCCTGATCCCGGTCGCCCGTGCCCAGCACGAGCACTACACGGTCTACTGGCAGACGGCGTGACCTGACACCCCCCTGCGGCCCCTCCGGCCGCATACGCCACAGCGGGCAGGCCCACCGAAGCCCGGCGGCAGGCCATACAACGCATGATGACGAAAACATTTTTCACGGCGTAAGTAATTCATCCTATACGTACGAAAAAGCTTCGTGATCATGAACCGGCCCGCGCTGGCGAACCCCGCCCGCAACTGAGGTCACACCAGGCACGCCGGTGCGCGCGGCCGTCCGCGGAAGCGCTGGCTCGCTGGCAGGAGAGGAGCGACCGTCTGCAAACCTCAGTCCCGCCACGCCCTCAGGGGGTCGATTGCGCGATCGACCTGCTCTAGTGTGGTCGATCGCGCAATCGACCCGGGCCGTCCCCGCGGTCTGCGGTCAGCGGTCAGCGCCACCAGGGGCGGCGGCGCACCTCGGCCATCCGGAAGGCGGGACCGCTGACCGTCTGCGCGCTCTGGCTCAGGTGGTGCAGGTGCTCCTGGACCCACAGCAGGTGCGGATGGGGGATCTCTTGCGCGGGCGCCGGGCCGCCCGCCTCCGTGCCAGCGCCCGTTCTCGTGCCCGCGGCCGGGCGGGAGACCGCGGCCGGGCGGGAGACCGCGGCAGGGCGGGAGCCCACGGTCGGCCGGGAGACCGCGGCCGGGCGGGGGACCGCGGGTCCCAGCATCGTCGGCGCCGGAACCGCGACCAGGTCACCCGACCGCACCGGATGGCTTACCTCCTCGGCCACCTGCCCGTAGAACCCGGCCAGCCCGGCCGCTACCGACCGCAGCGCCACGCACGCGGGCGTGCCCGCGTAATCCTCCGACCCGGACAGCGGCACGCACGCCGCTCCTGGCGGCAAGCCCGGCGCCGACTCGGCCTGCCGCAGCGAAGCGAGCGAGTTCGCGGTCAGCCGCAGTCGCGTGGAGGCGTTCAGCAGCGTCCACAGATCGTTCTTGCTGAGCTTCTTGCTGCCCTGCTCGGCGAGGAAGCCGCGCACCGCGTCCTCGAGCCTGATGCTCGCGCTCACGGTGGCCACCGCGGCGGCCGGCGGCAGCATCAGCTCGCTCAGCGCCCAGTCGACGGCCTGCGTCAGGTACTGGGCGCCAAGCCGGAACGCGTCCGCGAGGTCGTCCCCGACCACGGACGCCGCACCGCGCGGCCAGAACAGCGCGCCCACCACGAGGCTGACCGCGCAGCCGATTGCCACATCCTCCACCCGCAGCAGCCCGACTTTCCAGCCGACCGGCACGAGCAGGTTGAAAAGCACCACGACCGTCACGGTGAACGCGGCCTGCCCGACGAGGAACGGAGTCATCCCCGGCGCGTACGCGGCGATGAGCACCGCCACCGGCAGCGCCACCCACAGGGCCGACTGCGCGGTCCCGATCCCGATGAGGAGCGCCGCGCCCACGATGAACCCGACAGCGGTCCCCGCGAGCGCCCGCCACGCGATCGCCCCCGTCGACGCCGCGCTGGTGCGCAACACGGACAGCGTGCCGAGCACCACCCAGAACCCGTGTTGCACACCGGAAAGGTCCGCGACCGCGACCGCCGCCGCCAGCGCTAGCGCCCCGCGCAAGCTGTTCAGGAACCATACGGAACGGAGCGTGGCGTTTCTGGCCACCACCACTGTCGCTCCGGCCAGGCCGGCCACCCGGGGGGTCTGGGCGAGGCTGGAGAGGGTGCCGCGTCCGTTCAGGATGATGGAGGCCGAGGCGGCCACGGCGGCCGGCACGCTGGGCTGGCCGTACCACTGGCGGCGCTCGGCGGCGATCGTCTCCGGATCGGCGCGCCGGCTCGCGATCAGCGCGTCGGCGGCGGCGCCGCGCGCGACGACCGCGATCGACTGGGCGTGCACGGCGTGGGCCGCCGCCACGCGGGAGTCCGGCTCACCCGTACCGCCGGACAGGCGGCTCAGGTTTGCCGCGGAGGCGGCGCGCGCCGCCTCGAGGGCGGCGAAGTCCGGGTTCGCCGGCTGGCCGGACAGCAGGGCGCTCACATCGGCGAGGATGTCCGCGGCGACGCGCAGCAGCTCGCGGTCGGCCGGGCAGGCCTGCGTCATGTCGACGTGCCCGTCGAACGCGTCGCCGACCTGCGCGGTACCCCACTCGAGCAGCTGGACGAGGCTGCTGAGCGCCTGGTCGGCGGTCGCCAGGCCGGTCGGCCGGAACGGCGCGGCGGTGAACGCGGTCTGCAGCTTCACCTTGGCCGCGCGCATCATCTGCGGCTGCGTGGCCTCGCCGTTGGCGGCGGCCCTGACGCGGTTGGCGAGTTCGCCGGCCAGGTCGGCCGCGGCCGCCCGGAGCCGGTCCCCGGGCGTGGGCGGGGACAGCAGCAGGACGGCGGCGGTGCCGACGGCCGAGGCCAGCCACCAGCCTTCGAGGCGGCTGGGAATCGTGGCGGCGCCGCCCGCCGACGCGATCGGGAGCACGTAGGCGAACATGGCGGCGGTGGAGCCGGACACGGCGTTCGGCCCGGCGACCCCGGCGAA
Source organism: uncultured Actinomycetota bacterium (assembly GCA_963771985.1). Taxonomy (GTDB): domain Bacteria; phylum Actinomycetota; class Actinomycetes; order Streptosporangiales; family Streptosporangiaceae; genus Trebonia. The sequence goes on from CAVYVO010000024.1 coordinate 110,357, forward strand.
GAAGATCGCGAACGCCACCGGGACGGTGACGAGCGCGGCGATCCACCAGGTGCCGCTGGCCAGCGTGCCGATGATCAGTACGATGCTGCCGGCGACGGCGAGGCCGGCGTGGGCGACGAGCTTGTCTTTCCTGGTGCCGCCGAACCCGGCGATGACCAGCGTCGCGAACCCGCCGAACGTCGCGAACAGCGCCATCTGCGGATCGCCGATGACCTTGTAGGTCAGCGCGAACAGCGACGGGACGACGACGGCGGCTCGCACGGCGCGCATGGCGGCGGGGACCGACCAGGTTGGTTTCCACCAGGGCTGTGCCACCCTCACGATCCTACGAAGCGGCACACCCGGAGCGCTACGGGCTGAGCAGGGCGGTTACCGCGGCGCGCAGCGGGGTCATCAGCCGGGCGGCCGCCGCGCGCGCGGCGGCGAGGTTGTCCCCGGACGGCCCGGCGACTTCCAGGTAGGCCTTGATCTTGGGCTCGGTGCCGCTCGGGCGGATCACGACCCGTGCCTGGCGCAGCGTGTAGCGCAGTACGTCGGAGGGCGGCAGCCCGGTGCCGGGGTCCGTGAAGTCCGTGACCGTCTCCACGGGCAGGCCGCCGAGGGTGGCCGGGGGAGCGGTCCTGATCCGGCGCATCACCTCGCCCGCGTTGGCGATGCGCAGCGACAGCTGCTCGGTCAGGTGCACGCCGTGCGCTCGTTCCAGGGCGTCGTAAACGCCGCTGAGCGACTGGCCGCGCGCTTTGGCGGCAGTCGCCAGGCGCAGCACGGCGAGCGCCGCGCCGATGCCGTCCTTGTCGCGCACGACCTGCCCGACCTCGTAACCGAGCGCCTCCTCATAGCCGAAGACGAACCGCGCCCCGGCCGCGCCGTCGGCCGCCCGCGCGATCCACTTGAACCCGGTGAGGGTCTCTTTGTACCGCGCGCCCGCGCTCGCGGCGATCTTCGACAGCAGCGTCGAGGAAACGATCGTGGTCGCGACCAGCGCCTTGCTATCTGTTTCCGCACCCAGCAGGTACGCCCCGAGCAGCGCGCCAAGCTGGTCGCCGGACAGCTGCCGCCAGCCGTCCCCGGGCGGAGCGGGCACGGCCACCGCCAGCCGGTCCCCGTCGGGGTCGCTGGCCAGCACCAGGTCCGCCCCCATCGCGCGCGCGTCGGCCAGCGCGAGGTCCAGCGCGCCGGGTTCTTCCGGGTTAGGGAAGGCGACGGTCGGGAAGTCCGGATCCGGCTTGGCCTGGGCCGCCACCACATGCGGCGCGGCGAAGCCGGCCCGCGCGATGGCGCGCAGCATCGGGTCGCCCGCGACCCCGTGCATGGGCGTGTACACAACCGTCAGCTCCGGAGCCCCGGCCGCCGCGCCGACCCCGCCCGTCACCGCGTCCAGGTAGGCCGCGGCCACCTCGTCGCCGTGCCGGACGATGAGCGGGTCATCCAGATTCGCCGTCGCGATCTCAGAAAGCGGCCCAAGCCGGGCGATGCGGCCCTCGATGTCTGCGTCCACCGGGGGAATGACCTGCGCGCCGTCCCCGAGGTACAGCTTGTACCCGTTGTCCGCCGCCGGGTTATGGCTCGCCGTGATCATCACGCCCGCGCTGGCGCCCAGGTACCGCACGGCGAAGGCGAGCAGCGGCGTCGGCCCGGGCCGCGGCAGCAGGTGCACCCGGACGCCCGCGCCCGCCAGCACCCGCGCTACCTCGTCCGCGAACTCAGCCGACCGGTGCCGCGCGTCACACCCCACCACGACAGCAGGCGTCCCGCCCGCTGCCGGGCCACCTGCCTCCCCACCCGGCAGCCCGCTCTCGCCCCGTACCCCGCCCCCCGTCTCGAGCAACCACCCCGCCACCGCCGCGGTCGCGGCCCGCACCACCGCGCGGTTCATCCGGTTCGGCCCAGCTCCCACGGCGCCGCGCAACCCCGCCGTCCCGAACGTCAGCCGCCCCGCGAACCGATCCCGCAGGTCCTCGGCAGCCTCGAAGGCCCCATCAGCCCCCTCGGCACCGCCAGCCTCCCCAGAGGCGCGGGCGAGCAGGCCTCGCAGCTCCTCCTGGTCACGCGGATCCGGATCGTCGGCTGTCCACGCCCCGGCCGCCGCCCGCAGTCCCGAGTCGACCGCCACCACCCCTCCCGCGCTGCCCGTCACCCATGATCATGGGTCATCCACGGCGAATATCGCCAGTTCTGACCCATGATCATGGACGCCCGATCAGGACTTGACGTAGGGGACGCCTTCGGCGCGGGGACCGCGCACCTTGCCGACCAGGCCGGCCACCACGATGATCGTCACCACATACGGCGTGAGCAGCAGCAGGTTCGACTGGATCGGCACGTTTATCGACGACAGGATGGATTGCAGCTGCGTCGTGAAGCCGAACAGCAGCGCCGCCGCGATCGCCCCGAACGGCGTGTACCGCCCGAAGATCATCGCCGCCAGCGCGATGTATCCCTCGCCCGACGACATGTCCGGGCCGAACGAGCCGACCGAACCGATCGTGAAGTACGCCCCGCCGACCCCCGCGATCAGCCCAGAGATGATCACGTTCCGGTACCGCGTCGCCAGGACCCGGATGCCCACCGTGTCGGCGGCAACCGGGTGCTCGCCGACCGCCCGGGTGCGCAGCCCCCAGCGAGTCCGGAAGAGCCCCACCTGCACCACGGCGAGCAGGATGTACGTGATGTACAGGAAGACGGTCGAGTCGAAGAAGACGGGCCCGATGATCGGGATATCACCGAGCCCCGGGATCTTGATCGGGTCGAACGTCGCCGGGTTGTTCAGCGTGTTCCCGTACGGGACCATGATCGCGTTGTACAAGTAGCCGGTGAGGCCGAGCACCAGCGTGTTGAGCACGACGCCGAGCACCACCTGGTCGACCCGGTAGGCGATGGCGAACAGCGCGAGCAGGACGGCCACCAGCGACCCGGCCAGCGCGCCGCAGAACAGCCCCAGCCACAGCGACCCGGTCACGGACGTCGCGATGGCCGCGCAGAACGCGCCGAGCAGCAGCTGGCCCTCGATGGCGATGTTGATCACGCCGGACGTCGAGCAGATCACGCCGGTCAGCGCGCCGAGCATGATCGGTATCGAGTCACCAAGCGTGCCGGACAGCAGGTTCACCACGTTGAACGCGATCGACTGCCCACCGTCGGCCCAGGCGAGCAGCGCGAGGATGAACAGGAAGAACACGAGCCCGACGATGACCCGCCGCCACACGCGGCCGAGCGAGACGACCCCGAGCACCTCGAGCAGCCGCAACGCGGCCAGGGCGAGCGTAAGACCGCCGCACACATAGCAGGTGGCCGCGGCGGGCAGCACCAGGTTCGGCACCGTGACCTTGGCGAACTCAGGCGTGAACGAGAACGTGGCCGACCCGTGGGCGTGCAGCCCGAGCACCAGGATGTTCACGAGGCCGAACACCGCGTACGTGATCGGCGCCGCGAACCGGCCGCCCCACGCCGCCCCCCCGGTGGCGCCACCGGGGCCGGGCGACAGCATCACCGGCAACCGATCGGCCGAAGCAGGCGAAGTCACGCGTTCCACCCCTTGGACATTGACGTGCTGACCCCGCGGGCCCGTGCCGCGCGCACCCGGTAGATGGTCCGTACCAGCGGCGGCGCCGCCACGAACAGCACGATCAGCGCCTGCAGCACCTGCACGATCTGCACCGGCGTGCCGGTCGCCGTCTGCATCCCCGGCGATCCCGCGTGCAGCGCGCCGAACAGCAGCCCCGCCGCCACCACGCCGCCCGGCCTGCCGAGTCCCAGCAGTGCCACGGTGATCGCGTCGATCCCGTAGGTGCCGAAGCTCTGCGGGTTGAGCGTGAAGTCGGTGCCCAGGATCACCGTCGACGCAGCCAGTCCGGCCAGCCCGCCGGCGATCGCCATTACCAGCGCCCAGTTGCGTTCCACGTTCATCCCGGCGACCCGCGAGGCGGACGCGTTAGCGCCGATCGACCGGAACTCGAACCCGGTCGTAGTCCGGTTGAGCAGCCACCACACCCCGAACGCGCAGGCGAGCGCGATCAGGAACCCGGCGTTGATGCGCAAGTGGGTGCCGGCGAGCAGCGGCAGGTGGGCGTTGGACGCAATCGGCGGGGTGATCGCGTTCGACGACCCCGGCGCCTCCAGCAGTGACTGCGAGGAGAGCAGGTAGGCCAGGAAGTACAGCATGACGTAGTTGAGCATGATCGTGACGATCACCTCGTGCGCCCCGGTGCGCGCCTTGATCTCGCCGGCCAGCCAGCCGAGCGCCGCCCCGCCGGCGAACCCGCCGAGGACGCAGACGACCACGTGCACGAAGAACGGCATGCTGAAGTCGTAGCCGAGCCATGCGGACATGATGGCGCCGCCGATGAACTGGCTCTGCCCGCCGATGTTGAACAAGCCGGCCTGGTACGGCAGCGCGACGGCGAGGCCGGTGAGGATCAGCGGCGTCGCCTGCACCGCGGTCTCGGACAGCGGGTTGAACACGGCGGACAGGTAGCCGTCGTGGATGGCGACGGATATCGAGGCCTGCTGGAACAGCGCCGCGACGGTGTGCGGGTCGAACACCGACCCTTCGAAGAGCGCCACGTAGGTGCTCGCCGCGACGTCCCAGGCCGTCGCGATCGCGTGGCCGGGCGCCGAGAAGAAGTCGCTCCAGGCGTGCAGCACGGTGGTGTTGGTGAACGCGGTCAGCAGCCCGCCGATCACGGTGGCGCTGATCAGCGCCAGCACAGTGACCGTGACTGTGCTTTCCTGGATAGTTTCTCGAAGTATTTCCCCGAACGGACGGTGGTGACTCTCCTTGCCACCGTCCTCCGCCGCCGGGGGCGGCGTCGCGGCGGGTTCCGTCGCGGGTGGAGGGGTAGTCATGAGTCCTCCTGCGGGACGTCGGCGCCGCTTGCCTCACTAACGTCAACGTCATCGGCGAGGCTGTCAGGGACTTCGATCACGCCGCTGCTGTCCGCGCCGCCGGCCATCAGCCGGCCGAGTTCGGCGGTCGGGACGCTGGGATCGCGGAAGCCGGTGATCTTTCCCTCGTACATCACCGCGATCCGGTCGGCGAGCGCGTAGATCTCGTCGAGTTCGGAGGAGACGATAATGACGGCGACGCCGTGATCGCGCTGTTCGACGATCCGGCGGTGCACGAACTCGATGGAGCCGACGTCGAGGCCGCGGGAGGGCTGGCTGGCGATCAGCACCTTGTGCTCACGGCCGATCTCCCTGGCCAGGATGACCTTCTGCTGGTTGCCGCCGGACAGAGTGCCAGCCGGGGCGGCGGGGGACCCGGTACGGATGTCGAACTCTTCGATCCGCTCGACCGCGTTCGCGCGGATCGCGGGAAGCTGCAGGTTGATGCCGGAGGCGAACGGCGGCTGGTCGTAGGTGTCGAGAATTAGATTCTCGGCTACTGAGAAAGGACTGACGAGGCCGTCCTCTCGCCGGTCCTCGGGCACGTAGGCGACGCCCGCGCGCAGCCGGTTCCTGGGCGTCGCGCGGGCGAGGTCGCGGCCGTCCAGCTTGACCGACCCGGCCAGCGTCGGCCGCAGCCCCATCAGCGCCTCGCACAGCTCGGTCTGCCCGTTGCCCTGCACGCCGGCGATCCCGAGGATCTCCCCGGCGTGCACCTCGAAGGACAGCCCGTGCACCGGCAGGTCGCCGTGCTCGCCGGCCACGGTCAGGTCGGTGACGGACAGGACCGCCTCGCCCGGCCGCGCCGGCGCCTTGTCCACCCGCAGCTGCACGTCCCGGCCGACCATCAGCGACGCCAGGTCTTCCTCGGTCGCGGCCGGGGTGCGCTGGCCGACCACCTTGCCGCGGCGCAGCACCGTGATCGTGTCGGCGATCGCCTGTACTTCCTTGAGCTTATGGGAGATGAAGATGACGGACGTGCCGCCGTCCTGCAGCTGCCGGATGATGCGGAACAGCTCCTCGGTCTCCGCCGGCGTCAGCACCGCCGTCGGCTCGTCGAGGATCAGCACGTTGGCCTGCCTGACCAGGGCCTTGATGATCTCGACCCGCTGCTGGATGCCGACCGGCAGGTCCCCTACCAGGGCGTCCGGGTTCACGTCCAGGCCGTAGCGGTGGGACAGCTCCCGTACGTCGCGCCGCGTCTTGCGCCGGTCGAGGAGGCCGGCCGGGCCGGTCTCCTCGATGCCGAGCGTCACGTTCTCCGCGACGGTGAAGACCGGCACCAGCATGAAGTGCTGGTGCACCATGCCGATGCCGGCCGCGATCGCGTCCTTCGGCGAGCCGAACTTGACCGGCTTGCCGTCCACGAGAATCTCGCCCTCGTCGGGCTGGGTGAGCCCGAACAGGACGTTCATCAGCGTGGTCTTTCCCGCCCCGTTCTCCCCGAGCAGGGCGTGGACCTGCCCAGGGGCCACCGAGAGGCTGATCCCGTCGTTGGCCACGAGCGGGCCGAACCGCTTGGTGATGCCCCTGAGCTCAAGTTCCACGTGTAACCGGCCGCGCTCAGGTGACCGGGCTCTTGGTCGGCGTCTGGATGGACCCGTTCTCGATGCCGGTCTCGATGGTCTTCAGCTCCGACTGCAGCGAGGCCGGGACCACGCTGGCGAAGTCGTGGAACGGCGAGAGCACGGCGCCGCCGTTGGCCAGCGTGCCGATGTAGGAGCCGCCCTTGAACGAGCCGGCCTGCGCCGTGAGCACCGCGTTCTTCACCGCGGCCTGGATGCCCTTGGTCACGCTGCTGATGAAGTACTTGCAGTACTGCGCGGCGCTGACGCAGCCGTCGGTGTCCACCCACAGCATGTTGACGTGGCCGCCGGCGCTGTCCGCGTCCTGGACCGCCTTGGCCGCGCCGAGGCCGACGTTGCCCGCGACCGGGAAGATGACGTCCGCGCCCTCGCTGATGAACGTCTGGGTGACCGTCTCGCCCTTCGTCTGGTTGGTGAAGTCACCGGTGAACTCGCCCTTCTGGGTCTGTTCGTTCCAGCCGAGCACCTGGACGTTGGTGTGGTGCTGCTTGTTGTAGTACTGCACGCCGTCCCAGTAGCCGTCCATGTAGATCGTCACGGTGCCGAAGTCCTCACCGCCGAACGTGGCGACCTTGCCGGTCTTGGTCATGCCCGCGGCCAGGTAACCGCCGAGGAAGCCGTCCTGCACGGTGTTGAACACCAGCTGGTCGATGTTGCTTTCCTTTTTCCCCGTCAGGCAGGCTGAGGCGTATGAGCAGTCGACGATCGCGAAGGGCTGGGTCGGGTGCGCCCCGGCCGCGCTCTCCGTCGCGGCGCCCATCAGGAAGCCGACGGTGACGATGATCCCGCACTTCTCGCCGAGGAACGTGTTGATGTTGGGCACGTAGTCGCTTTGCGTAGTGGACTGCAGGTACTTGACCGTGATCTTGGAGTTGGCGGCCGCCGCCTCCTGCATTCCCTGCCACGCCGACGCGTTGAACGACTTGTCGTTGATGCCGCCCGTGTCGGTGACCATGCAGCCAAGGAACGAGCTGCCCGAGGCGCTCGCCGGGCTTGACGCTGCCGCCGACGTCGGGGCCGAGCTGGAGCTCGAGGCGGTCGCCGCCGGGGCGCTCGAGGAACTGCTGCCGCACGCGGCCAACAGCAGGCTCGTCGCCGCCGTCGCAACCGCTGCTATCAAAGCGGTGTGTCTCACCGTCTCCTCCACTGGACCAGGTTGTGCCGGAGCCCAGGCGTCACGGGGCTACCCCCCGGCCCAGACTGCCCGAAGGGTAAAACCGTTTCATGCCCGCTGGGAAGAGGCACGCCGGCTCTGCGGCCACGTCGTTGCCGAATCGCGACCAGAAGTGGCTGTTCAGCCCGCCGGGTTAGTACCTTCGTACAAACCGGTCCCGGGGAACTCCAACTCGACGGTGAGCCCGCCGCCCGGGGTGTCGGCGAGCCTGATGGTGCCGCCGTTGGCGGTGACGAGCCGGTGCACGATGGCCAGGCCGAGGCCGGTGCCGCCGGGAGTTCCCGTGGTGAAGCGCAGGAACGCGCGAGAGCGCTCCTCCGGGGGCATTCCCGGGCCGTCGTCCGCGACGGCGATCATCGTGCCGTGGCCGGAGCCCGCCACCGTCACCCGGACGGAGCCGCCGCCGTCGCCGATGGCGTCGATCGCGTTGTCCAGCAGGTTGTCCAGTATCTGCTCCAGGTGCCCGGCGCTGAGCGCGACGAGCGGGCGGTTGGAGTCCTTGCCGTCGTCGCCGATGTCGGCCGGTTCGACCACCAGCTTCACGCCATGGCCGTCGGCCACCGGCTGCCAGGCCCAGACGCGCTCGGCGACCGCGGCGACCACGTCGATGTTCACCAGCTGCTCGGTTACGCTCTCCGCGCGGGCCGTGGCGAGCAGGCCGTCGACCAGCCGGGAGAGCCGGGCGATCTCCTCCTGCGCCCCGGCGAGCTCGTCGGCGGCCGCCGGGCTCGAGTCCGCCGCGAGCAGGTCAAGGCGCAGCCGCAGCGCGGTCAGCGGGGTGCGCAGCTGGTGCGAGGCGTCCGCGAGCATGGCCCGGTGACCGTACACCAGGGTCTCGAGGCGCCCGGCCATCATGTTGAATGTCGCGGCCATCCGGCGTACCTCCGGCGGGCCAGAACCCGGTCACCGCGCGGAACGCGAGGTCCCCGTTGGCGACCCGCCTGGCGGCGGTGTCCAGCCGGGCCAGCGGCTTGCCCACCCAGCGCGCGAAGTAGATCGCGATCAGCGCCGCGGCGGCCATCGCGCCGCCGCTGAGCAGCGCCAGGTACAGCCAGAGATCCTCGATGTTCTGGTTCAGCGGCCCGATGGGCCGCTCGAGCACGATGGTGCCGATCTGCGTGCCGTTGTCGTCCAAGATCGGCTCGACGACGATCACCCGGTCCTTGGTCAGCTTGGTGGCCGGATCGCCCGACGTGTACTCCTCGGCCGCGACCTGCCGCCAGCTGTCGTGCGGGGAGCCGTCGAAGGCCACGACGCGGCCGTGCTGGTTGAGGACGAGCAGTTCGTCGCCTTGCTTGGCGGCGCTGACCACCGCCGTTTCAAGCGCGGGATCGGGAGCGTGGTCGCCGAGCTTGTCCTCGGCGATGATCGCCACGGAGCGCGCGGTCGCCTCCGCGGCGTTGGTGAACGAGTCCCGTTCGTGCGCGACCGCCTGCAGGGCCAGCGGCACCACCGCCCCGAGCAGGACCGCGGCGGTCAGCGCGAGGAGCGCGAGGACGATGCGGCGGGTCACGGGTCAGCGGGGCGGTCGGCGAGGCGGAAGCCATGGCCGTAAACGGTCTCGATCAGCGTGGGATCGCCGAGCTTGCGCCGCAGCGCCGCCAGGTGCACGTCGAGCACCTTGGTCGGCCCGTACCAGTGTTCGTCCCACGCCCGCTCGACGATCTCCTGGCGGCTGACCAGCCGGCCGGGGTCGGAGGCCAGGCATTCGAGTATGGCGAATTCCTTGGGAGTGAGCGACACGTCGTTGCCGGCCACGGTCACCTTGCGGGTACGCAGGTCGACGGTGAGCGGGCCGTGCCGCAGCAGCTCGCCGCCCGTGCTCAGCCGCTGCCCGCGGCGCAGCACCGCGCGGATCCGGGCGAGGAGCTCGGCCAGGCCGAACGGCTTGACCAGGTAATCGTCGGCTCCCTCGTCGAGAGCGAGCACCCGGTCCGCCTCCTCACCCCGGGCGGTCACCACGATGATCGCGGCGTCGGAGGACTGCCGGAGCTGACGGCACACGTCGACGCCGTCGATGTCCGGCAGGCCGAGGTCCAGCAGCACGACATCGGTAGGCGGACGCCGCAAGGCGTCCGCGCCCATGGCGACGCTGTCGGCGGTGTACCCGGCCCGCTCGAGCCCACGGACCAGCTGGGTTGCGATGCCCTGATCGTCTTCCACGACGAGCACCGAGACCTGCGGAGAACTCACCCCTACAAGGTAGGCCGCGCCCCCGCGCCGGAAGAAATCCACCGCTTTTCTTAACTACTCCTTAGCGTTCAGCCGCCCCCAAGCGCCCCCAGGCCCCCCTCAGGCACCGCCCCCAGCGTGCCGATTGCGCAGTCGACCCACTCTAGCCTGGTCGATTGCGCAATCGACCCATTGGGCCTGCCAACGCCAAGCCGTCCGCCCGTGGCCAGGGTTGCCCGTGTGCCGAACTTGGCGCATGGTTTTTAGATGACCGTCGATTGGGCCGTGCTGCGCGCCGCGGCCGTGGACGTTGCCGGGCGCGCGTACGCGCCGTATTCGCGGCTTCGGGTCGGTGCCGCCGGGCTGGCCAGCGACGGGCGCGTAGTGACGGGCTGCAACGTGGAAAACGCGTCGTTCGGCCTCACCCTCTGCGCCGAATGCGGCCTGGTCTCCGCCCTCCACGCGACCGCCCCGCCCCCCGAGCCGCCCGAACCACGGGAGCCGCCCGAACCACGGGAGCCACCCAAGCTCGTCGCGGTCGCGGTCGTCGCCGGGGACGGCAACCCGCTCCTGCCCTGCGGCCGCTGCCGCCAGCTGCTCCTCGAGGCCGGCGGTCCCGCGCTGCTGGTCGACACGGCCGCCGGCTCGCGTCCGCTCGCCGACCTCCTCCCTGCCGCCTTCGACGGCGCGGACCTGTCCGCCCGCCGCGATCCTGCCCAAGGCCGTTGACGGAAACGGAAGGAGCCCGCCGTGCCCAACGCTGTCTCGCTGATCCACGCCAAGCGCGACAACACCAGGCCGCTGACCGACGCGGAGATCACGTGGCTGTTCGCCGCCTACTCCAGCGGCGGCGTGGCGGACGAGCAGATGGCCGCCCTCCTGATGGCGATCTACTTCAACGGCCTCGACACCCAAGAGCTCCGGGCCTGGACCGCGGAGATGGTCGCCTCCGGCGAGACCCTCGACCTCAGCGGCCTCGGCAGACCCACCGTCGACAAGCACTCCACCGGCGGCGTCGGCGACAAGGTGAGCCTGGTCCTCGCGCCGCTGGTGGCCAGCTGCGGCGCCGCGGTGCCGCAGCTGTCCGGGCGCGGCCTCGGGCACACCGGCGGCACGCTGGACAAGCTCGAGTCGATCCCCGGCTGGCGCGCCAGCCTCAGCAACGACGAACTTGTGAAGGCCCTGACGGAGACGGGCGCCGTCATCGCCGCGGCCAGCGCCGGCCTGGCTCCCGCGGACCGCAGGCTGTACGCGCTCCGCGACGTGACCGGAACGGTCGAGTCCATTCCCCTGATCGCCAGCTCGATCATGTCCAAGAAGATCGCCGAGGGAACCCAGGCGCTCGTCCTCGACGTCAAGACCGGCTCCGGCGCCTTCATGACGGACCAGCAGCGCGCGGTGACGCTGGCCCGCACCATGGTCGCCCTCGGCGAGGAACAAGGCGTTCGCACCAGGGCCCTCGTCACCCGCATGGACACCCCGCTCGGCCGCGCCGTCGGCAACGCGCTCGAAGTCGAGGAAGCGGTCCAAGCGCTCCGCGGCGAAGGCCCGGACGACCTGATGGAGGTCACCTACGCGCTCGCGAAGAGCATGCTCGACCTCGCGGGCATCGACGCCGACCCCCGGGAAGCAATCAAAAGCGGCCGCGCCCTCGAGACCTACAACACGATGATCAGGACCCAGGGCGGTGACCCCGGTGCCCCGTTGCCGAAGGCGAAGCATACCCAGCTCGCCCTCCAGGCACCGCGCGCCGGTTACCTCACGAAACTCGACGCCCGGGCCGTCGGCGTCGCGGCGTGGCGCCTGGGCGCGGGCCGCGCCCGGAAGGAAGATGATGTCAGCCACACGGCGGGCATCCGCTGCCTCGCCAAACCGGGGGACTACGTTCAAGAGGACCAGGACATCCTGGAGCTGCACGCCGACGACCCCGCCCGTTTCGGCCCGGCGCTCGAGGCGCTCACCGACGCGCTTACGATCGGCAGCGAACCCCCGTCCGAGGTGCCGCTCGTCGTCGACCAGGTTGGAGCGTAGCCACGTGAGCCCGACACTTGACCAGATCCGCGCCGTCCCGAAGGTCCTGCTGCACGACCACCTCGACGGCGGCCTGCGCCCGTTGACCGTCATCGAGCTCGCCCGGGAGACCGGGTACCAGGACCTCCCGACCGACGACCCCGGTGAGCTGACACGGATTCTCACCGCCGGCTCGCACCGCGGCCACCTCAACTTCTACCTCGACGCCTTCCGGCACACGGTCGGCGTGATGCAGACGCCGGAGGCGCTGCACCGCGTGGCACGAGAATGCGCGGAGGACCTCGCCGGCGACGGCATCGTCTACGCCGAGGTACGCTTCGCCCCCGAGCTGCACACCGAACGCGGCCTCACCCTCGACGAGATCGTCCAAGCCGTCCTTGGCGGTTTCAAAGACGGCAGCAGGAACCGCCCGATCCGGGTGTACGCGCTGCTCACCGCGATGCGCACCGCCGCCCGCTCGCTGGAGATCGCCGAGCTCGCCGTCAAGTACCGGGACAGTGGCGTGGTCGGCTTCGACATCGCGGGCGCCGAGGCGGGCTGGCCGCCGAGCCGTCACCTGGACGCCTTCCAGTACATCCACAGGGAGAACTTCCACATCACGATCCACGCGGGGGAGGGGTTCGGCCTGCCGTCGATCTGGGAGGCGGTCCAGTACTGCGGCACCGAGCGGCTCGGCCACGGCGTGCGGCTCGCCGAGAACATCGAGATCTCCGCCGACGGCGCGGTCAGGCTGGGCCGGCTCGCCGACTACGTGCGGGACCGCCGCATCCCGCTGGAGATGTGCCCGTCGTCGAACGTCCAGACGGGCGCGGCACCGTCGATCGAGCGGCACCCGCTGCGGCTGCTGCGCCAGCTGCAGTTCCGCGTGACGGTGAACACCGACAACCGGCTGATGAGCCAGGTCTCGCTGAGCTCGGAGTTCGCGCTCCTGGTCAGGGAGTTCGGCTACGGCTGGTCGGACATCGAGTGGCTGACGATCAACGCGATGAAGAGCGCGTTCGCCCCGTTCGACGAGCGGCTCCTGCTCATCAACACGGTGCTCAAGCCCGGCTTCGCCACCGCCCGCGCGATGAGCGACGCCTACGTCCCTCCGGAGATGCTCACCCGCTGACCAGGAACTCGCTGATCGCGGTCCACGCGCGCTCGGGCTGGTCCACCTGGATCACGTGGCCGCAGTCGTCGATCACCTCGACTTCGCTGTCCGCGATGCGGCCACCGAATTCCGCCGCGTAGGCGACCGGGACCAGCGCGTCCTCTCGTCCCCACACGATGAGCGTGGGGATCCGGACGCGGTGCAGCCGGCGGCCGAGGCCGTGGTCGGCGATGGGCCAGGCGAACTTCGTCGTGCAGCCGATGTTCCAGGTGCTCTGCGCGATCGCCGCCGGGATCCGCTCAGGATCGGCGGGCAGGGCCTGGGCCGCGCGTGCCGCCGCGCTGCCGGGGTGCGCGAACAGGTACTTCGGCACATCCTCCGGCAGGCCGGCCACCATCTGCACGAGCGGGATCGGGGCGTCATCGCGCCACAGGCCGGGCGACAGCAGCACGAGCCTGGAGAACAGTCGCGGGTAGGTCGCCGCCAGGTCGGCCGCGACCATGCCGCCGAACGACTGACCGACCGCGGCCGGGCCCTCGAGCCCGAGCTCGCGGATCGCCTCCTCGTAGACGAGCAGCAGCTCCCAGAACGTGTGCACCTCCGCGATCGCCCGCGGGTCGCCCAGCGACGTGCCCGGATGCTCCGGGGCGTACACCGTGTAGCGCTCGGCCAGCTGGTCGAGAAGCGGATGCCACGCGAGGCCGGGCAGCGGATGGAAGTACAGCAGCGGCGGCCCGTCGCCGGCCACCTTGACGTGCAGCCGGAGCCGGCTGTCCCAGACCTCGACTATCTCATCGCGCACGGCCACCACCGGTTCACCCAGCCCTCGTCGTCCCAGATCGGCCGCAGCCGCGGCAGCACCTCCTCGGCGAACAGCGAGATGTTCTTCTCGGTCAGGTCGCGCGGCATCGAGCCGTTCTGCAGCATCACCAGCAGGTTGCCGATCCGGAACTCGCGCACGAACTCCTCGATCTGGTCGGCGACCGTCTTCGGGCTGCCGACGATCGCGACCTGGCTGTCGACGAGCTCTCGGTACGTCGCGGTCCGCAGCCGCCCGAGCATCCCGCCGTGGCCCGCGCCGCGCAGCATGCCTTCGATCGCGGCGGGCTCGGCGTAGCCCGGTACCGCCATGGCGGTGAGCGGGATGGCGCCGGGACCCGCCCGGAAGTGGGCCTCCATGTGCCTGCCGTACTCCCGCTCCGCCCGCTCATCTGTCTCCGCGACGGCGACTACCTGGACGAAGGCCAGCCGGTACGGGTTGCGGTCGCGGCCCATCTCCTCCGCCATGTCCCAGTAGCGGTCGAAGACCTCCCGCCCGGTGAGCTTGGGGCCGTCCCAGCTCAGGTACACGAAGACGAAATCGCGGGCAAGAATGTCCCGGAGTGTCCCTGGCGAGCCGGTGCCCGGGATCCAGACCGGCGGATGGGGCTGCTGGATCGGCCGCGGCCAGATGTTGACCTGACCGTACTTCTCGAACCGGCCGTTCCACGGGAACGGCTCCGGCGCCGACCATGCCTTCAGGATCAGCTCCCGGTGCTCACGGTAGCGCTCGCGCGTCTCGATCGCCGGGAGGGCGGCGTTCAGGTTGGCGTCGTAGCTGAGCCCGACCGGGAAACCGGCGATCAGCCGGCCGCCGCTGACGCAGTCCAGCAGCGCGTACTCCTCGGCGATCTTCAGCGGCTCGCGGGTCTTCCCCAGCGACCGGCCGAGCACGGTGATCGCCACGTCGAGCCGCTCCGCCTGCGCCGCGAAGGCGACAGCCGAGGCCAGCAGGTTCGGGTTGGGCGACACATCGTAGGACGACTGGCTGTGCTCGGTGACGACGATGCCGTCGAAGCCGGCCCGCGCCCCGTGCAGCAGCTCCGCGTAGGCCGACACGAGCGATTCCTGCATCCGCGCGGGCTCGACGATCCGGTACGGCGCCGTCACCACCGAGTTGTAGCGGTTTTCGAAGCCGTCGGGTGTATACCGGTACGGCACTTGCTCGAAGAGGCTGACTTTCATGCATTTCTCCTCGCGCGCTCTGCGACGCGGTGGTTACGCCTCGGCTACCAGCCGACCACACCCGGACCGTGCCCGCAAGACATTGACGCCGTCGCCGATGAGTTTCCAGATGAACTCCGTCCGCTCAGCGCACAGCCACCTAACAAATCACCCCTGACCAGGGATTGGAAACGCGACTGTAACGTAAATCCGCGACATTAAAAGAATGGCGCATCTCCTCGCGGGAAACGGGCTGGGAAACGGAACCGGCACCGGAAACGGCACCGGAAACGGCACCGGAAACGGCACCGGCCGCATCGGCCCCCCGCGGGGCTATCTCCCGATCGAGGAGCACGGGATCGTCGGCGACCTGCGAACCGTGGCGCTGGTCGGCACCGACGGCACGATCGACTGGTTCTGCCCGTCGCGGTTCGACGCGCCGTCGCTATTCGGCGCGCTGCTCGACAAGAGCAAGGGCGGCTACTTCTCGCTGTGGAGCCGTACTTCCTACACCCGGCCGAAACAGCTGTACCTCCCCGACACCAACATCCTGCTGACCCGTTTCCAGGGCAAGGAAGCGGTCGGCGAGGTGATCGACTTCATGGTCCCCGAGACACGCACCACCGCTAAAGCAAGAGACCTGCTGGTACGCCAGGCGCGTGCGGTCAGGGGACGGGCGACGTTCGAACTCGCCTGCCACCTGGCCTTCGACTACGGCCGGGCCAGCCACGACGTACAGATAATCCAGGGCACCGGCGCCGTATTCACCTCCAACCTGGGCCGCGCGGTCCTGCGCACCAGCATCCCGCTGAAAGCCGAGGACAACGGCGTCGCCGCGACGTTCACCCTGGACGAGGGGGAGAGCGTCGACATCCAGCTGGAATGGAACGGGGAGGTCCGCCCGATAACCGACGGCGAGACCGACGACCTGTTCACGCGGACCCAGGACTTCTGGCAGAACTGGGTCAGCCAGTCCCGCTACCGCGGCCGCTGGCGCGAGATGGTCCAGCGGTCCGCCCTCGCGCTGAAGCTCCTCGTCTACCACCCCACCGGCGCCCTGGTCGCCGCCCCCACCACGAGCCTGCCCGAGGAGCCGGCCGGCGGCCGGAACTGGGACTACCGCTACGCCTGGCTGCGAGACGCCGCCTTCACCGTCTACGCCCTCATGCGCCTGGGCTTCCTGGAGGAAGCCGCGAGCTTCATGGACTGGCTGCAAAAGCGCTGCGAGACCGCCACCGAAGAACGCGACGTCATGATCATGTACACGGTCGATGGCAGCGAGAACATCGCCGAACAGGTCCTCGGCCACCTCGACGGCTACCTGGGCGCCAAACCGGTGCGCATCGGCAACGGCGCGGTCGGCCAGCGCCAGATCGATGTCTACGGCGAGCTGATGGACTCGGTGTACCTCTACAACAAGGAGGTGCCGATCTCCTACGACCTGTGGACCGGGCTGGCCAAGCGGCTGGAGTGGCTGAGCAGGCACTGGCGGGAGCCCGACGAGGGGATCTGGGAGATCCGCGGCCCGCGGCAGCGGTTCACCTACTCCGCGCTCATGACCTGGGTGGCCTACGAGCGGGCCGGCCGCCTGGCCCGCGACCGCGGCCTGCCCGCCCCGGTCGAGCGCTGGCGCAAGCTGGCCGCCCAGGCGCACCGTTTCGTGCAGGAGGAATGCTGGGACCCGGACCTGCGGACGTACGTCATGTACCCGGGCAGCCAGCTGCTCGACGCGAGCCTCCTGGTGATGCCGCTGGTGAAGTTCGCCGGCCCGACCGACCCCCGGTTCCTGTCCACGCTCGACAAGATCACGACGGGGCTCGTTTCTGACAGTCTCGTCTCCCGGTACGCGCTCACCGGTGTCGACGGCATCACCGACGGCGAGGGCACGTTCAACCTGTGTTCGTTCTGGTACGTCGAGGCACTCACCAGGGCCGGCCGGGTGCGGGAAGCCCGGATGGTCTTCGAGAAGATGCTCACCTACGCCAACCACCTCGGCCTGTACGCCGAACAGATCGGCGCGTCCGGCGAGGCCCTCGGCAACTTCCCCCAGGCGTTCACCCACCTGGCCCTGATCAGCGCCGCCATCAACCTGGACAGTGCTCTGGACCGCCGCTGACTTAACTTCCATTATCCGGAACGGAAGGTGGCGCCTCTTCCCGCACCCCGCGTCCCGTTCGTGTCAGCTGCCGGGGGAGACCAGGCCGGACTCGTAGGCGAGGACGACGGCCTGGACGCGGTCGCGCAGGCCCAGTTTCGTGAGGATGCGGGCGACGTGGGTCTTCACCGTCGCCTCGCTGAGGAACAGGTCGGCGGCAATCTCGCTGTTCGACATGCCGCGGGCGATCAGGCCGAGGACCTGGAGTTCGCGGGGGGTCAGCGCGGACGTGCCACAGCCGGGGGCGCCGGGGCGCGCGGACGGCGAGGACGCCTCGGGTGCCCCGAACGCCAGCGGGGAAGGGGATCCCGGCGGTGCGGGCGGACCGCCGGGCCGGCCCGCGAAGCGCTCGACCAGGCGGCGGGTAATAGAGGGGGCGAGCAGCGCGTCGCCGGTGCGC
This sequence comes from uncultured Actinomycetota bacterium, assembly GCA_963771985.1. Taxonomy (GTDB): domain Bacteria; phylum Actinomycetota; class Actinomycetes; order Streptosporangiales; family Streptosporangiaceae; genus Trebonia. The sequence goes on from CAVYVO010000024.1 coordinate 127,835, forward strand.
ACGAGCTGGACGGCGGCGACCAGGTGCTCGGGGGTGACGTCCTTGAGCAGGAACCCGCTCGCCCCGGCGGACAGGGCCGCGTACACGTACTCGTCCAGGTCGAACGTGGTCAGGATGATGATCCGCGGCCCGGCATGGACGGCGTCGAGCTCATCCAGGCCCGCCGCCGCCCCGGAAGCCCCGGGAGCCCCGGCCGCGACGATGCGCCGCGTCGCCTCGATGCCGTCAAGCCGCGGCATCCGGATGTCCATCAGCACGACGTCGGGCCGGTGCTCGAACACCGCCGCGACCGCCTGCTCGCCGTCGGCGGCCTCGGCGAGCACGTGAATGCCCGCCGCCTTGAGGATGAGCCGGAAGCCGCCCCGCACCAGCGCCTGGTCGTCCGCGATCACCACGGTCACCGACTGCCGGGCTGGATCGGGGGGCGCGGGGGGTACGAGGGGCTGCGCAAGCCCCCCAGGCGGGGGCCCAGGGGGGTACGGGGGGACGGGCAGTCCCTCCGTTGGGGGGTCTGGGGGGGCTTTGCCCCCCGGGGCAACAGAGCTCATGACGCGGCTCCGGCCGGCATGACCGCCCCCCGTCGTCGCTGACCGTGATCACGAGCTCCTCGCCCCACTCCACGCCCACGGTCGCGGCGGCCCGCCCCGCGTGGCGCAGCACGTTGGTCAGCCCTTCCTGCACGACCCGGTAGGCGGCCAGGTTCGCGCCCGGTGACAGGGGCCGGGGCTCGCCGCTGACCTGGAGCTCGACCGGGAGGCCGGCCGCCGATACCCGGCCGATCAGCACGTCGAGCTCGCTGAGCCCCGGCTGCGGGCGAAGCGCCGCCGGCCCGCCGCCCGGTCGCGGCCCGGCGGCCGCGGCAGCGCTGCCGACGGCGGCGGTACCAGCGGCGGCGGGGCTGAGCAGGCCGAGCAGGTTCCGCAGCTCGGTCATCGCCTCGCGGCCCGTGGACTCCACGGCGAGCAGCGCGTCCTCGGCCTCGGCCGGGGAGGACGCCATGATCTTCCGCGCGGCGCCGGCCTGGACGACCATGACGGACACGTTATGGGTGACGACGTTCGTGCAGCTCGCGGGCGATCCGCGCCCGCTCGGCCGCAAGCGCCCGCTCCGTCGCCGCCGCGGCCTCGGCGGCGGCGCGGCGCAGCCGGGCGGTGGAGTCGGCGAGCCGCCGCCGCAGCTCGCGGATGCCGAGGCCGGCCACGGCGGCGGGCAGGATCGCGAAGATCGCGGTGAGCCGCCCGGGGAACCGGGGCAGCTCGTTCCCCAGGGCCGCCGCGACCGCGAGCGTGACCACGGCGACGCATCCGATCGCCAGGTTCCGGTACCTGGAGTGCGTGATCGCGCTGTAGGCGGCGTACACGGCGGTGCCGAGCGCGACCGGCGGCACGAAGGTGTGATGGACGGCGACGATCGCGGCGGCGATCGTGAGCCAGACGGTGATCGGGTAGAACCGCCGGGCGGCGAGCGGCAGCGCGGTCAGCGCGGCCGCGATGAGCGCGGCGACGGACGCGTGCGTCGCGGGCTGGCGGCGAGCGCCGCGCCGCCCGCCACGCGGGCCGGGCCCACCAGCCCGATGGGGCCGGGCACGGCGGGGAACACGACGGCCTGCGTGATGGCCCGCTCCGCCATCTCGTAGACCGCCCCGGCCGCCGCGCCCACCGCGACGCGGCGTTCGAACGCGAGCGCCCACCCCGACGGGGCCGGCTCGCGCGGTTCCGTCCGCCGGAAGAAGGCGACCAGCCAGCCGATACCTTCTGCCACCCACCCATTGTGACCCGCGAACCCGGGACCGGCATCCGCCGCGCTGGGTATGCCGGGCTACATCGAAAGGATGATGGCGGTGGCGAGTAAGCCGGGTACGTTACGGATAATTCAATACCGCGGCGGACGCGGAGCGGACAGCCCCGGGACTACCTTCGCCGACATGGACACGCTAGTTCAGCTCGAGAACGTCACGAAGCGGTACGAGGGCGCGCCTGTGGCCGCCGTCGACGGTGTATCCCTGCGGATCGACGCCGGCGAGGCGGTCGCCATCATGGGGCCGTCCGGATCGGGCAAGTCGACGCTGCTCAACCTCATCGCGGGCATGGACCGGCCGACCGCCGGCGCGGTCCTGGTGGGCGATGACCGGGTCGACCAGCTGTCGGAGGCGGCCGCCGCGAGGTTCCGCCGCAGGCGGGTCGGCATGATCTTCCAGTTCTTCAACCTCCTCGACGACATGACGGTGATCGACAACGTGCTGCTCCCCGCGCAGCTCGGCGGGGTGAAGGCCCGCCAGGCGCGGCAGCGCGCCGACGAGCTCATCGACACGCTGGGGATCGGGCACCGGCGCGACGCCTACCCGGCCCGGCTGTCCGGCGGCGAGCGGCAGCGCGTGGCGATCGCCCGCGCGCTGATCAACAAGCCGTCGCTGCTGCTGGCCGACGAGCCGACCGGCGCGGTCGACACCGCCACCGGCGACGAGATCGGGCGGCTCCTCCTCGACCTCAACGCCCAGGGCCAGACGCTGATCATCGTCACGCACAGCCCCGAGCTCGCGCACCGGTACGCGCGGCGGGTCATCCACATCGCCGACGGCCAGATCGCCTCCGACACGCTCGTGGCCAACGTCAGCAGCACAGGGACGAGATCATGAGCGCTGTCTTCCGCGCCGCCCGCGGCGGACTGGGCGGGCGGAAGCTCCAGGCCGTCATCATCGGCCTCGTGGTGCTCGTCGCCACCGCCGCCTCCACCCTCGCGCTCGGCATGCTCGCCGACGCGCACTCCCCGTTCGACCACGCGTTCGCGTCACAGAACGGCGCGGACGTCGCGGTCACCGTGGACACGTCCGTCGCCTCCGCGGCCCAGATCACGGCCGCGACCAAGGTCAAGGGCGTCACCGCCGTCGCGGGCCCGTTCGCCGCGGAGAACATCGACGCGCAGGTATCGATTCCTGGCATCAACGGCACGGTCAGCAACCCGATGAACTTCGTCGGCCGGTCCTCGCCCGGCGGCCCGGTGGACGACCTCACCCTGCAGCAAGGCCAGTGGGCGACCAGCGACAACCAGATCGTGATCTCCTCCAACGCGCCGGGCCAGCTGGGCTCCACGATCACCGTAGGCAAGCAGGTGCTGACCGTCGTCGGCGTCGCCAACTCGGTCACCAACACCGCCGACGCCTGGGTGCTGCCCGCGGAGATGGACGCGATCGCCGGATCCAGCGGCACCGGCTCTGCTCCTCCGGGGGGACGACCCCCCGCACCCCCCGATGCAACCGGCCAGGCTCAGCTGCTCTACCGGTTCTCCTCGAACGCGACCGCCGCCGACATCACCGGCGACGTCAACGAGGTCTCGGCCGCGCTGCCGTCGGGGGCGGTGCTCAGCCATGTCTCCTACCTCGACATCCGCACCTCCGAACAATCGGGCGTCGCCCCCTGGGTGCCGTTCATCATCGCGTTCGGCGTGATCGCCCTGGTCATCTCGGTGCTGATCGTCGTCAACGTGGTCAGCGGCGCGGTCGTCGCGGGCACCACGCGGATCGGCGTGCTCAAGTCCATCGGCTTCACGCCGCTGCAGGTCGTGGCCTGTTACGTGCTGCTCGTGGCGGTCCCCGCGGTGACCGGCGCGGTCATCGGCGTGGTCCTCGGCAACCTGCTGGCGGCGCCGCTCTACCGGCAGAACGCGCAGGTGTACCAGGTCGGCGTGCTCGGCGTGCCGTTCTGGGTGGACCTGGCTGTGCCGCTCGCGGTGCTCGCGCTGACCGTCGCGGCGGCGGTCGGGCCGGCGTTGCGGGCCGGGGCGATGTCCCCGGTGCAGGCGATCGCCACCGGCCGCGCCCCGAAGCCGAAGCACGGGTTCTTCGCCCAGCGGCTCCTCGCCAGGCTGACGGGCGTGCCGCGCCCGGTCACTCTTGGTTTCGCCTCGCCCGCGGCACGGCCGGGCCGCACGTTCGTCACGCTGGTCGCGGTGCTGTTCGGCGCGGCGGCGGTGACGTTCGGGGTGGGCCTGTCGATCTCGCTGAACGGCGTCTACAACGACATATCCGACGGGGCGCGGCTGCCGGTACGAGTCATGGCGCTGCCGCCGGGCGTGACCGCGAACCCCAGCCAGCCCGGTCATCAGCGCACCAGCATCGGCGCCCCCGGCGGCCGCCCCGGGAAGGGGAAGGCGCACGCCGGCCTCTTCATCGTCGGCCCCGGCGCGGCGTCCCTGACCGCGGCGCAGCAGCACGCGATCACGACGGCCATCGCCGCCACGCCCGGCACGCTGCACTACCTGTCGGAGGCTGACGACAACCTTTCGCTGCCCGGCCTCGGCGACTCCAACGGCGGCGCGCAGGTCACCGCCTACGGCGGCGACCCGTCCTGGTCCGGTCTGGTGCTGATCTCCGGGAACTGGTACGCGCAGTCCTCGAGCGTCCCTGAGATCGACGTCAATACCTTGTTCCTCAACGACACCAACACCGCGGTCGGCGACAGGTACACGCTGGTCAACGGCGCGCACAAGGTCACGGCGAAGATCGTCGGCGAGGTCTTCGCGCCCGGCAACGACGTGGACATCTACATGTCGCCCGGCACGCTCACCGCGATCGACCCGACGGTCACCGGCCCGGGGTCCTACGTCGTCTCCCTCAAGCCCGGCGTGAACGCCGACGCCTACGCCAGCTCGCTGCAGAACACGATCGGCGACAGCTACGGCGTCAACGCCGGCGGCGGCGGTGGCAAGGCGCTGATCGCCGTGGTCACCCTGGTCGCGATGCTCACCCTGCTGATCATCGTCGTCGCCGGCCTCGGCGTGCTGAACACGGTCGCGCTGCAGATCCGCGAGCGCGCCCACGACATCGGCATCTTCAAGGCCCTCGGCATGACCCCCAGGCAGACCCTCACGATGGTCATCTGCTCGGTCGGCATCACCGGCTTCGTCGCGGGCATCATCGCGGTCCCGGCCGGCATCCTGCTGCACCACAACGTGCTCCCGGCGATGGCCCACGCGGCCAACTCCGGCCTGCCGGCCTCGCTGATCTCCGTCTACTCGGTACCGGAAATGGTGATCCTCGCCCTGGCGGGCCTGGTCATCGCCATCGCGGGCGCCCTGGTCCCAGCGAGCTGGGCGGCGAACTCCCGTACCGCCACCGCCCTGCGCACGGAATAATCCACAACCCAAATGTGCCCGAAAGCCGCTTACGACGGCATGCGCAGCACCGGCTTGATGACGTCGCCGGCATGCGACGCCGCCAGCGCCTCGTTCACCTCTTCCAGCGGGAACGAGGTGATCAGCCGGTCGTAGGGGAACCGGCCCTGGCGGTTCAGCTCGATCAGCGCGCCGATCAGCGAGGCGCTGCGTCCCTCGCCGCCCAGGATGCCGACCACCCGCTTGCCCCACAGCGTGGGCTGGTGTTCCAGGGCGAACGACGCCCCGGCGGGCGCGCCCCCGATCAGCGCCACGGTGCCCCGCATGCCGACGGAGGCGGCGGCCTGCTGCAGTACCGCCACCGATCCGGCGCAGTCCAGGCTGAAGTCGGCGGGGCCGCCGCAGATCTCGCGGGTCGCCGCGACCGGATCGAGGCCAGCGGATACGTCGATCGTCTCGGTCGCGCCCAGGTCGCGCGCCAGCGAAAGCCGCGACGCCAGCCGGTCCACGGCGATGATCTTCGTGGCCCCGGTGAGCCGCGACGCCATCACCGCGGACAGCCCCACCGCTCCGGCGCCGTAGACGACCACCGCGGACCCAGCCCACGGCCGCAGCGCGTTCAGCACCGCCCCCGCGCCCGTCGAGATCCCGCACGCCAGCGGCCCGAGTATCTCGACCGGGGCGTCCGGGGCGACCACCACAAGCGCGTTCGCCGCGCACAGCGAGTACGTCGCGAACGAGGACTGTCCGAAGAAGTGGCTGTGCAGCGGCGACCCGTCCAGCCGGCGCAGCGCCGTCGACCCGTCCGCCCGGCCGCCGCTCACCACCAGCGGCCCGAGCGACAGGCAGTACCGCGGCTGGCCCTCCAGGCAGTTCCGGCACGACCCGCACCACGGCCAGCCGATCACCACCTTGTCGCCCTCGGCGACCTCGGTCACGCCAGGACCCACCGCGGCGACGACGCCGGCGCCCTCGTGGCCGAGCACGCCGGGCGCCGGAAAGGGCATGTCGCCGTCGCGCGCCAGCGCGTCGGTGTGGCAGACGCCCGACGCCACGATCCGGACCAGCACCTCGCCGGGCCCCGGTTCGTCGATCTCCACCTCGGCCACGGTGAACGGCGTGTACAGCTTCTCGAATACCGCCGCGGCAGCCCGCATCCGCATCACCCCCAGATAGGTAACGCCGTGACCGCGGCCTGGATCGCCGCGCCGGCCTCGGTCACCGCCTTGTCAGCGTCGTCAAGCAGGTTCACGAACGTGAAGAACCCGTGGATCTGCGAGCCGTAATGTCGGTGTTCGACCGGCACCCTGGCCGCGCGCAGCCGGTCCGCGTACGCGAACCCCTCGTCCCGCAGCGGGTCGTGTTCCGCCGTCACCATGTACGCGGGCGGCAGTCCCGAAAGCTCCGCGGCGCGCAGCGGCGACGCGTACGGGTTGGCCCGGGCAGCGGGATCGGGCACGTAATGGTCCCAGAACCAGACCATGTCCCGCCGGTTCACGATGAACTCGGTTCCGTCGTACTCGTGGTAGGACGTCCGGTCCAGGTCGAAGTCGGTGACCGGGTACACAAGCACCTGAAGGGCCAGCGAAGGCCCGGAGACGTCCCGCGCCCGCAGCGCCGTGACCGCCGCCAGGTTGCCGCCCGCGCTGTCACCGGCGACGACGATCGGCCGCCCGTTCGCTAGCGCGGAAGCGACCCAGGAAAACGCGTCGTACGCGTCGTCCGTCGCGGCGGGGAACACGTGCTCGGGTGCGAGCCGGTAGTCCACGCTCACCAGGTCGCACCCCGACGCGACGGCGAGCGCGCGGCAGGACGCGTCCCAGTCGTCGACCGAGCCGACCACCCAGCCGCCGCCGTGGTAGTAGACCACGACGCCCGGCGCGCCGGGAACCGGCGAATACACCCGGGCCGGTATCCCGCCGGCCTGGCCCGGTATCACGATGTCGCGCACGGACGCCACGTCGGGACCCGGCCCGATCAGGTCCCGGTTCATGGCGACGCCGGCCCGCACCTCCTCGGGTGTCATTTCCCAGGTCGGCGGTGCGCCGGAGGCGGCCTTCCCGTCCAGGAGCTGCTGCGCCTGCGGATGGATCGAAACGCTCATCGCCGCACCTTTCGGAAGTCAGGTGGTTCAGGTGGTAAGGAAGTCAGGCGGTAAGTACGAAACCCTCGTAGCCGGCCGCCGCCACCTCGTCGCATCGCGCCCGGTACGGCCCGACCCCGCCGAGGTACGGCGTGAACACCCGTGGCTTGCCGGGGATGTTCGCTCCGACATACCACGAATCCGCCAGCGGGAACAGGGTCGAGTACGCCACCTCGGTCACGTGCGCCATCCAGGCGTCTTCGGCCGACGGCTTCGCCTCCGCCGTCGAGTACCCGTGGGACCCCAGGTAGAGCACGCAGTCCCTGATCCACTCCACGTGCTGCTCGATCGACAGCACCATGTTGCTGAACACCGAAGGCGACCCGGGCCCGGTCACGATGAACATGTTCGGGAACCCGGCGACGGCTACCCCCAGGTACGATCGCGGCCCGGCCGCCCACTTCTCGGTCAGCGCGGCCCCGCCGGCGCCCTGGACGCTGATCCGGGCCAGGGCCCCGGAGATCGCGTCGAACCCGGTCGCGAACACCAGGGCGTCGAGTTCGTACGACGCCCCGGCGGTCCGCAGCCCGCCCGCGTACACCGAAGAGACCGGCGCGGACCGGATATCCACCAGCGTCACGTTGGGCAGGTTGAACATCGCGAAGTAGTCGTCGCTCTGGCACAGCCGCTTCGCCCCGACCGGATAGGCCCGCGGGCACAGCAGCTCGGCCACCGAGGGATCGGCCACCGTCTCCCTGATCCGGTCCCGCATGAACTCCGCCACGATGTCGTTGGCCGCCCGGTCCACGAGCACGTCGGTGTACGCGCCGAGGAACGGCATCCCGCCGCCGGCCCGCCAGCGCTCCATGAGCGTCCGCTGGATCTCCGCGGGAGGCTCGGTCAGCGCCGGCCGCCCGGTCCCGGCGATCGGCACTCCGAGGAACGACTCCTGCGCCTGCTTCCGGTACGACCGGTAGTCGGCCTTGAACGCGCGTTCCCATTCCGGGTCGAGGCGCGCGTTCCTGTTGGGCACCGCGAAGTTCGCCGTCCGCTGGAACACGTACAGGTGCTCGGCCGCGGCGGCGATCTCCGGCGCGACTTGGATGCCGGTGGATCCGGTGCCGATCAGCCCGACCCGCCGGCCGGTGAAGTCCACGCCGTCGGCCGGCCACCGGCTGGTGTGGTACCACGGCCCGGCGAACGTTTCCAGCCCCGGCAGCGACGGCACCTGATACGCGGACAGGCAGCCCACCGCCATGACGCAGAACCGCGCCGTGACCCGCCCGCCGTCGTTGGTCGTCACTGTCCACTCCGCCCGCCCCGCGTCCCACTCCGCGGCGGTCACCCGGGTGTTGAGCTGGATAAAAGGCCACAGCCCGAACCGGTCGGCCACGTGGTTGAGGTACCGCAGCACCTCGGGCTGCGCCGGGTACCGCTCGCTCCACGACCACTCCTGCTCCAGTTCCGGGGAGAAGGAGTAGGAGTAGTCCTTGGACTCGACGTCGCACCGCGCGCCCGGGTAGCAGTTCCAGAACCAGGTTCCGCCGATGCCGCTGCCCGCTTCGAATGCCCGCACCGCCAGCCCCGCGGAACGCAGCGCGTGCACCGCGTAGATCCCCCCGAACCCGGCTCCCACCACCACGACGTCGAGGTCAGCCATCGCGCTCCTCCCTGGGACTCGCAATCGACGGTAAGACCGGACAAAAAGGCCGGTCAATACTGCTCGTGCACAAGCCGCGGGTCCGCGTTTGGTGTCCCGCCCTAGTCATCCGGAACGGAAGGTGGCGCCTCTTCTCGCAATCCATTGCCAAACCGTTCTCGTTCGGTGTCCCATAGTGCGGCCGAATGTGCAAGATTGTGTCTGACCATGGTCCTGAGGGGAGGCAGGCGACGGTGTCGCAATCGATCGTGCAGCCGCTGCGCCGCTGGGACCCGGAGTGGATCGGCCCCTACGCGATCATCGGACGGCTCGGTGCCGGAGCGATGGGGCAGGTGTACCTCGCCCGGTCCACCGCCGGGCGCCTGGTGGCGGTCAAGACGATCCGGGTCGAGCTGGCCGAGGAGCCCGGCTTCCGCGCCAGGTTCGCCCGCGAGGTGGCGGCCGCGAGAAGGGTGAGCGGCGTGTTCACGGCGGCGGTCGTCGAAGCGGACCCGGAGGCCGACCTGCCCTGGCTGGCCACCGCCTACGTGCCGGCGCCTAGCTTGAGCACGCTCGTGCGCCGCTACGGGCCGCTGCCGGTGCCGGCCGTGCGGTGGCTCGCCGCGGGCTGCGCGGAAGCGCTGCAGTCCATTCACAGCGCGGGGCTGCTGCACCGCGACGTCAAGCCGTCCAACGTGCTGGTGTCGCCCGACGGTCCGCGGGTCATCGACTTCGGCGTGGCCAGGGCCGCCGAGCGAGTCGCGCTCACCGTTACCCGCGGCGCGCCGGGGACGCCCGCGTACATGGCTCCCGAGCAGGCCAGGGACAGCTCGCAGGCTTCACCGGCCAGCGACGTCTTCTCGCTCGGCGCGACGCTCGTGTTCGCCGCCACCGGTCACGCGCCCTACCACGGCGAGACGATCATGGACATCCTCGTCCGGCTCGCCACCGAACCGCCGGACCTGGACGGCGTGCCAGCGGAACTGACGGACCTGGTCGTCGCCTGCCTGGAGCGGGTGCCGCGCCGCCGCCCGACCGACGCGGGGATCCTGGCACGGCTCGGCTCGTTCGCTGTCGTCTCCGAACAGGCCGGCCCCGGCCATTCCTACCTGCCGGACGCCGCGATGGCGCTGATCGCCAGCTATCGGCAGCACCCGCGGCTGACCGTCCGGGCCGGCGCCGAGGCCGCGGCGGCCGGAGAAGGCGGCCCTGGCGAGGAGACGGACGGGTCAGGTGTCATGGCCGCGCCCGACGACGCGACCTCCGGGTCGCACACCGCCCTGCCCGGCTTCGACTCGGTCGGGGCCCAGGCCGGCTTCGACTCGGCCGCCTCCCTTCCCCCGAGCCTCCCCCCGGGGCAGCACCGTCCTTCCCCGGGGGGGTCTGGGGGGGTCGTCCCCCCGGAGCAGGAACTGCCGCCCCGCCGGGCGCGCTGGCGCCGCCTGGTCCCGTCCGCGCGGGGCGGTCCGCGGCCGGCCCGGCGGCCGCTGCTGTGGGCGAGCGCGGCAGTCGCCGCGGTGGCGCTGGCCGGCGGCGGTATCGCCCTCGGGATGTCGCTGCGGGACCCGGGCACCCAGGCGGGGTCCGCCGGGCAGACGGCCGGGCCGTCGACCGGGGCGCCGCTGCCATCGTCGTCGTGCCTGGCGCCGGGAGAGACCACCGCGCCGCAATTGTGCGTCAGCCAGCCCTACGGCGACAGCGACACGGTGTACGTGATCCACGGCAGCGGGTTCGCCCCCTTCCAGCCGGTCACGGTGAAGCTCGTCGGTGTCGGAGTATCCAAGGACCATCCGCTGGCCGACATGCAGGGAACGTTCAACTACGCGATCGACCAGGGCCACTATTTCTTCCCTGGCGCGATCCCGCCTAGAACGTACACCGTGGTAGCGACCGGTACCGGCGGCCGCACCGCCAGCACCTCGTTCGAGGTGCATCCAGCCAGCTCAGGGCAGCCGCCGTCCGGCGCTGCGCCGGGCAGCCCCTAACTCGCGGGTCCACCACAGGTCCTCCTGCCGGGAGCACCACGCGGGGTCGGTCAGCAGCCGCAGGTCTCCGGCGGCGATGACACCGTGCTCGATCAGCACCCGGACGGCGACCTCGTCCGACAGCCGGACGTCGGGGTCGGCGAGCCCGCGGTCGGTGATCTTGCGGCGCAGCACCTTGACGTGCTCGGCGACCCGCGCCGACAGCCGGTCGCGGAACTCCTGGTCGGTGTCGAACCGCTCGAGCTCATGATGCGCGCCGGTCGCCTCGAGCGCGGCCCTGGCGATCTCGGGGGTGCGCGGCAGCGGGGACGTGGCGCTCGGGTCGAGCAGCCACGGCCGGCACCACATCAGGGCGACGAGAAACAGCTTGGTCATCGGGTCCAGGTACAGCGGCAGCAGCGTGCCGTCACTGTCCGCCGCGCCCCGGCTGGCGCCGGAATCGGCCGCGGCGGGCCGCCGGTGCCGTCCCGGGACCGTGACCGCGATCTGGAGCCCGTCGTCCACCATGGCGCGGGAGCCCACCGTGGCCGTCCCCGTGTGGACAAGCCAGCCGCCGGCCGGATCTCCGTCGCCTTCCACGCGGGGCAGCCGGATCCGGTAGCCGTCGCCCGCCACGTAAAGCGCGTGCGTCCGGCTGATGTTGGCGATCCAGGCCCCCTCGGGGGTCGCCGCGATCACTCCGGCCCGCCGGGAGAGCCCGCGCCCGGCGGATATCGCCAGGTCGACCTCCGGTCCCCGCCCGAATACCAGCTGGCTGCCCTCGGCGAGACGGATGACCTGGCCTGACGCGGTACTGACATGCGCGGCCACCGGGCCAGTTTAGGCCCGGCGGCCGCGCCGCCGTGACCCCCGGATCCGGGGATGGCCCAGCGGGCGCTCATGCGGTTAGCTGCAAATGGCGGAGCGCCGGGCGCCGCACTTGCCAGCCGGTCCTTGGGGTGGGGCCAGTACCGGACGGGGGGGCCAGTACTGACCCGGGGGTGATCCGGTGGCACGGCCAGGCAGCGCCCGGCGCTCCGTCAGTACGCGGCATGGCCTGCGGTCGCCAAGCCGCCGCCGGACCGACGCCGCCGCGCGCCCGTCCCGGTAGCGGCGCAGTACGCGCCGATGAGCCTGCGAGCACCCAAATTCTTAGCCACCTCTGAGCCTGCCCGCACCTAAGCCTGCCCGCATCAAATTCTCTGCCACCTCCGATCAGCTCCGCCCCCGCTCACCTCTCCGCTCTCTCCCGCCGCTTTCTCCTCGTCCGCGCGCTCCGCGCCCTAGCCACGCTCCCAAGTTCTCCAGACCTGCGGGGGTATCAAATAGTGATATATCGGTATTTAGCTCGTAAAAAGTCCCATCAGTACCGTCATGATTGCGAAGACATTTTTCCTGGTGAAAGCTTTTTATCGCTATAGTGCGCGAAATTTTCGTGATCATGGAATCCGGCCGATTGAATACCCTGGTGGGTATCCATGCGCGGCACGGGATGCGGGGTTCTTCCGGCCGCCTGTACACCGTTCGTATCCCACGCCTCATAACCGCGCTCAATCACCGGCCTCGGAGGCCCGCCAGTTTCAATTCCTTCAGGATCCGCTGCTGGCAGGGGCGGTGGCGCAAGGAGATATTGGGGGCTGTGGCCCACAACCCCGCTCTATCGGGGGCTGTGGGCCACACCCCCCGAACAGGGCTCTCGTATCTAGCCACTCGCGTCCCGCCATAACCAGGAACCACTACTTACCTCCGACGGGGCCACCGAGCACGTGCACGGGACGGCGCGCGCCCGGCGACGTATAACATCACGCACACTTTCGATGGCGGCGTCGATCGCCTGGGTCAGGCGGCTTCGGGGGACGCCGCGGTTTGCTGAATCGCCTCGAGGCTGTCGTGCAGCGCCTGCCAGACCGTGCTCAGGCCGGCGCCCGCGGCCTGGTCGCCGCGGATGTCGCCGGAGGAGACGGCTTCCTCGCCGAGGGCGCGGAGCGCGGCCTGGCCGGCCGCCACGATCAGCGGGTCGGCAGCTTCGATCGTGAGCCTGTCGTCGGCTACGTGGATGACCATCTGGCGGCGGCCGGCGACCTCCGGCTGCTCGTCGCTGGTGCCTGTGATGTCCATGCCCCGCAGCGCCGTCTTGGCCTGCTCGAGGTCTATGCCCAGGGTTCCCAGCGCCCGCGCGGCGGCCGAATCGGCGTCGGCCAGGGCGGCCAGCAGCAGATGGTGGGAGCCGACGGGCTGCCCGCCCGCCAGCCGGGCCGCCTCGCTGAGCGTGGCGTCCGCCGCGGGGGTGGCGGTCAGCGCGGTCTGCTCGGCCGGCTGTTCGGCCGTGGTGCCGGAGTCCCCGGGCAGGGCTGAGCCGCGCCGCAGCCAGCGCCGCACCCGGGTGCTTTCCTCCTTGCCCGCCGGGACACGGTCGAGCACCGCGACCCTGATCGCCAGCAGATCGGCGTGCTTGCGCATGATCTGCGCGGCGACGCCGTCGTCATCCCTGATGAGGCCGAGCAGGATGTGCTCGGTCCCGATGTAGTTGTGGTGGAGTTGCAGCGCCTCGCGCAGCGAGTACTCGAGGCTCTTCTTGGCCCGCGGGGTGAACGGGATGTGCCCCTTCGGCTCACGTTTTCCGGTGCCGACCAGGTCCGCGACCTCCTGGCGGGCGCCCTCACGTGACATGCCGAAGCTCTCCAGCACGTGGGATGCGATCCCGTCGTGCTCGCCGAGCAGCCCGAGCAGGATGTGCTCGGTGCCGATGTAGTTGTGGTTCAGCTGCCTGGCCTCTTCCTGGGCCAGGACGACAACGTGCCGCGCGTACGCGGTGAATCGCTCGAACATGGAACCCAGCATGCTTCCGGTCTTAAACCCAGTCAATACCATGCTATTAATAGGGTAAAGCGTGGCGCAGGGAGGGGCTTGGGCATGGACTGGGAAGACCGGCTTGACGAGTGGGAGCTCGAACTCGAGCTCAGCGCCCAGCTCGAGGGCTCAGACTGGGTGACGCTCGACCGGGCGGCCGCCGAGACCGGCGTTTCCCGCGCGGCGCTGCGCAACTGGTATCGCACCGGGCAGATCCCGTCCCGGCTCGTCGACGGCCCGCACGGGCCGCAGCGGCTCGTGCCCCTCTCGGTGATCGCGGCCCGCGCCGAGGCCTCGCCGCGGCTGCGCCGGTCGGCGGAGCGCCGGATCGCCGACGAGGCGCAGCTCGAGATACTCCGCCACCGCGTCGATCAGCTCGAGCTGCGGCTGGCGGCGCTTGAACGGCGGCTGCCGCCAGGGGAGGCGCCGTGCTAGCCCGGGGGCGACCCCCCCAACCCCCCCGGGAGGCACCGTGGCGGGAGCTGAGGCGCCACCTTCCGTTCGGACTAAATTTCGCCGAAAAGCCGGTCTCCAGCGTCACCGAGACCGGGGACGATGTACCCCTTGTCGTTCAGCCGCTCGTCGACAGCTCCGGTCACGATGCGCACGTCGTCACCCGGGAAGGCCGCCTCAACCCGGGCCAGCCCTTCCGGCGCGGCGAGCAGGCAGATCGCGGTCACCGAGGCGGCGCCGCGGTCGGCGAGCATGCTGATCACCGTGACCAGCGTCCCGCCGGTGGCGAGCATCGGGTCGAGGACGAACACGTCGCGGCCGGTCAGGTCGGCCGGCAGCCGGTTCGCGTACGTCGACGCGACCAGCGACTCCTCGTCCCGGACCATGCCGACGAAACCGACGCTTGCCATCGGGAGCAGCCGGGTCATGCCGTCGAGCATGCCGATCCCCGCGCGCAGTACCGGCACGATCAGCGGCTTGGGCTGTGCCAGCTTGGCGCCGGTCGCAACGCCGACCGGCGTGGTGACGGTCACCTCGGCCACCCGGACCTCGCGGGTCGCTTCGTAGGCGAGCAGGGTCACGAGTTCGTCCGCGAGCGTGCGGAAGGTCGCGGTGTCAGTGCCAGCGTCCCGGAGCAGGGTGAGCTTGTGCGTGACCAGCGGGTGGTCGGCGAGCAGCGTGCGCATGGACAGCTAGTTTGTCAGGTCGCTGAGCGGCGCGCACCACTTGACGTACGGGTGCTGGCCAGGTCCCGTTCGATGCGCTCGGCGGTGGCGAGCAGCGGGCGGAGCAGGTCCTCGAGGATGCTTTCCAGGCTGCGGCGGCCCGCGTGCGTGGACACGTTGACGGCCGCGACTACCTTGCCGTCCCCGTCCCTGACCGGCGCGGCCAGCGAGCGGAGTCCCTCCTCGAGCTCCTGGTCCACCAGCGCCCACCCGCGGCCGCGGATCTTGTGCAGCTCCTGGCGCAGTTCGGCGGCGCTGGTGATGGTGTGTCCGGTGAGGCCCCGCAGGTTCACCGAGTCCAGGTACTTGTCGATCCACTCGTCCGGCTGCGCCGCCAGCAGCACCCGGCCCATCGACGTCGCGTAGGCGGGGAAGCGGGTGCCGACGCTGATCGTCACCCGCATGATCCGCTTGGTCGGGACGCGGGCGATGTACACGACGTCCTCGCCATCGAGCTCGGACACCGAGGAGGACTCGCGTACCTGCTCGACCAGCTCCTCCAGGTGCGGCATCGCGACCTCGGGCAGCGTCAGGCTGGACAGGTAGGAGTACCCGAGTTCGAGGATCTTGGGGCGCAGCGAGAAACGGCCGCCGTTGACCCGCATGTAGCCCAGATGCACCAGGGTGTGCAGGAAGCGGCGGGCGGCGGCGCGGCTCAGCCCGGTGGCGGCGGCGACCTCGGAGAGGGTGAGCTTGGGATGCTCGGCGTCGAACGCGCGAATGACGGAGAGGCCGCGCTCCAGCGACTGTACGAAGTCGCCGTCCGCGGCTTGCTCCTCGCTCGCCAGTTCGTCCTGCATACCAAGGGCTCCCGGTGCCGTAAGGGGCGCTGTTCGTGGCTTAGTTTGCCAGATGATAACAATCGTAGGCAGCGTGTCGTCTGTTCGCTCCCTGAACTATCGTGCGTATTACGGACAGATAAGGGGTCTCGTACATATGGCTGTTACTTCGCGCACCCAAGTCGGAATCGTCGGCGCTGGTCCGGCCGGACTGCTGCTGTCCCACCTGCTGGCGTCGCGCGGCATTGACTCCATCGTCGTGGAGAACCGGTCGCGTGCGTATTGCGAGGCCCGCCAGCGCGCCGGGCTCCTCGAGGCCGGGACGGTGGAGCTGCTGCGTTCGGTCGGCCTCGGGAAGCGGCTGGACGCCGAGGGCATCGAGCACAGCGGGATCTACCTGCAGTTCCTCGGCGAGCGCCACCATCTGGACTTCCGGTCGCTGACCGGCGGGCGATGGGTGACGATCTACGCGCAGACCGAGATCGTCAAGGACCTGATCGCGGCGCGGCTCGCGGCCGGGGGAGTGATCGAGTTCAACGCGTCGTCCGTCTCCGTGTCCGAGGTGACGTCGGACCGCCCGGTGCTGTCGTACACCGACGAGGCGGGTGTCGCGCACGAGGTGTCCTGCGACGTGATCGCCGGATGCGACGGCTTCCACGGGATCTGCCGGCCGCTCATCGCGGGCCTGTCCGTCTACGAGCGGAACTACCCGTACGCGTGGCTGGGGATCCTGGCCAGCGCGGCGCCGTCGACCGACGAGCTGATCTACTCCCGGCACGCCGACGGCTTCGCGCTGTACTCGATGCGATCCCACGACGTGTCCCGGCTGTACCTGCAGGTCCCGCCGGACGAGCCGGTAGAGAACTGGCCGGACGACCGGATCTGGGCGGAGCTGCAGAAGCGGTTCGCGGTCGATGGCTGGTCGGTCCGTGAGGGGGAGATCACCGACAAGTCGGTCACCGCCATGCGCAGCTTCGTGGCCGGGCCGATGCGGTACGGCCGGCTGTTCCTGGCGGGAGACGCGGCGCACATCGTGCCGCCGACCGGCGCCAAGGGCCTCAACCTCGCGTTGTCGGACGTCGTAGTGCTCGGCACCGCGCTGGTCGCCGCGCTGCGCGACGGGTCCTGGGACCTGGCCGACGCGTACTCCGGCACCTGCATGGAGCGGGTGTGGCGGGCCACCCACTTCTCGTGGTGGATGACCTCGATGCTGCACGTCGCCCCTGGCCAGGACCCGTTCGAGTCCCAGCTCCAGCTAGCCCAGCTTCGTTACGTCACGTCGTCGGAGGCCGCGGCCCTGTCCCTGGCGGAGAACTACTCCGGCTACAAGCCCCTCCGCTTCGACATCTGAGCGCCGCCGAGCCCCGTCGGTCATGGAAGGCCATGGGAGGTCATGGGAGGGGAGCTTACGCGTGCAGGTGCCGGCGCGGGCGCAGGGCCCGCGCGAGCAGCGCGGACAGCGCCGCGGCCGTCCCGGTGCTGGTCAGCGCCATCGGCGGCGTCGCCCCAGACCCGGCCAGGCCGCCGGGCCCGCACGGCCTGGGCAGCACCGGGGACGGCTCGTCCAGTAGCTGCAGGGCGCGCAGCCGGTGCTTGAGCACGTGGATCTCGCCGCGGATCGCGCCCGCGAGGCTGCTGCCCGACCGGGACGTCCAGCCCTCGGCGGCGTGCAGTTCCGTCAGCCGGACGGCCAGCTCCTCATAGCCGATCGGGCCGTCGTTCAGCGTGACCACGAGCAGGGCCGCCTCGCGCACGGCGACGGTGAAGTCCGGGTCAGGGCCGTCGTCCGGCCCGATCAGCGCGGCCGTCCCGATGTGCCAGCGCACGGCGGCGTCGTCGGCCATCAGCCGGCCGGTCCGCGTCAGCACGAGGGCGGTGCCGCTGCGCCGCACCGCGCCCATCTCGCGCTGGGCCAGCGCCCGGAGGGTATGCAGGGGGTATACGTCCAGCTCCTGCTGACGCTTGCCACCGCCGCCAGCCCCGGTCCCGGCCCCAGCGCCGCCAGCCCCCGTCCCGGCCCCAGCGCCGCCAGCCCCGGCACCGGGACCGGCGCCCCAGCCGAACATCCCGGCCGCCTCCCCGACGAGGGCGGGCGCGATGTAGTACCGGGCGGTCAGCCGGAGTCCCGCGTCGGCGTGCTGCAGCAGCCAGCGGAGCGTCGGCAGCGGCTCGCCGGGCAGCACCGGCGGCTCCAGCAGGCGCGGCACCACGCGGCGCGCCATCTGCGCGCGCTCGCCTGGATGGCCGTGGGCCCACTCGTCGATGCGTTCGGCGCTGATCCGGCTGAGCCAGGTATCGGTGTCCGGTCCACCGGTGGGCCGGGTCAGCCATCGTTCGACGAGCGCGGCCCGCTTGGTCTTCCAGCCGCTCACGCCGACCCGCAGTTCCTGGGCGGCCACCGCGAGCTCGATCGCGGCGGCGCAGGCGTCGTAGGCGGCGCGCTCCTCGGGGCCCATTGCCGAGCTCCAGGCCAGCAGGTCCGTGTCGGGCGGCGCCGCGTGCGAGGCGGCCAGCGCCTTCGAGTAAGCGGCGATGCCTTCCTCGTGCGCGCAGGCGTAGGCCGTGATGATCCGCTCGGTCTCCGCTGAGGCGCAGACGTCCCCGTAGCGCTCCATGCCCGCCAGGGCGAGCAGCCTGGCCAGCGCTCGGGCGACCGCCACGTGCCCGGTGGCCGGCGCTGGCCAGCTCGTGGGCAGGACGTACCAGAGAAATTCCTGCAGGCGCAGCAGCGAGATCGCTCCGAGCCCGCCGCCTGAGGTCAGCCAGCGCAGCGCCGCCTTCGCGTCGTCGGCGACCGCTGGATCCTCACGGGCCAGAGTCTGAAGTGCCTCCGCCTCAGTCATCATGCGGCCAGTCTGCCCCACGGGGGTCGGTCGCGGTAGACACGTTGCGGATTTGGCTGGTGATGTGACGCTCGTCCCTGTCTGCGGTGCGCGCCCGGCATGTCGGCGAGTATGTGGGCCCGGGCCCGCCCGGCGGCCGGAGCGTGGCTGCGGCATGATGGCTCGGGTGAACGGCATCTACGACGAACCCGAGCTTTACCAGCTCGCCTGTGCCTACCGAGACGTCCCCGCCGAGGTCAGCGCCCTGCTGACCTGGTGCGACAAGCATTACGAGAACGGCGGCGTCCAGTCGGTCCTCGAGCTCGCCGCCGGCCCGGCCGAACACGCCCGTGAGCTCGCGCGCCGCGGCCTGGCGGCGACCGCGCTCGACCGTTCGGCGGCGATGTGCGCGTACGCGGCCGCGCAGGCCAGAGCGGCCGGCCTCGGCCTCAACGTCGTCGAGGCCGACATGCGCGATTTCGCCATCCCGCGGCGCTTCGACCTCGCCATCACCATGCTGAACTCGGCCTGCCACCTTTTCACGCTCGACGATCTGCTGGCGCACCTGGCCGCGGTGGCCGCTCATCTCGTGCCCCGCGGCCTCTACGTCATGGAGTTCGCGCACCCCGCGGACTACCTCGCCGCGGTGCCGCGGACCAGCAGCGAGTGGAGCATCGAGCAGGACGGCATCCGGGCGCAGGTACGGTGGGGCGGCGGCGGGGACCAGATCGACCCGGTGAGCCAGATCACCAGGGAGCACATGAGCATCACCGCCCGCATGCCCGACGGCACCGTCCGCACCGTCAGCGACGTGGTGCCCAACCGGTTCTGGACGGCGACCGAGCTGACCGCCGCGATCCGGCTCGCGGGCGCCGCGGCCAGCGCCGGCGGCTTCACGGTAGCGGCCACCTACGGCGACTTCGACGACACGACCGCGCTCGACGACCCCGCCGCGTGGCGCATGATCCTCATCCTCCGCCGCGAGTAGCCGCGAGTAACGGGCCCCTCAGCGCCCCCAGCCCCTCAGCCCCCCGGCAGGCAGCGGGCCGATTGCGCAATCGGCCCCGCAAGAGTGTGCCGACTGCGCAATCGACCCAAAAGCCGCGGGCCGCCTACTCGACCGGGATCTCCTTGTTGATCAAGGAGAGGTCGATGCCCTGGCGGGACCGCACCACCCGCGCGATCAGGTAGATCGCCAGTGCCAGCACGTACATGGCGCCCATGTAGATCAGCGAGTCGTTGTTGTTGACCCCGTAGGCGCTGTTCGACAGCCACTCATACAGGCAGAACCCGATCAGCCCGATGGTGACCAGGCCGGCCGCGGGCACCACCGGCACCCCGAGGAACTTGATGCGCGAGGCCGGCGACGCCTGCCACAGGTCCGGCTTGCGCCACGGCAGGATCACCACGGCGAAGGCGCTGAACAGGTACGTCACCGCGATCACCAGCGTCGCGTCCAGGGTGTAGGTATGGAACGTCGAGTTGTACGAGTACAGCGCACCCAGCCCGACCGCGGGCAGCAGCATCAGCACCAGCGACCACACCGGCACCCGGCGCTTCTCCGACACCTGGGCCGCGCCGTCCGGCAGGATCCGGTCGAAGGCCGCGGCGAAGATCACCCGGGTCGAGGACAGGAACAACGTCCCCACCCACCCGAAGAACCACAGGCTCATCAGCAGGATCAAAATCACCTGGAACGCCGTATTGTGCACCAGCCATCCCGCCAGCAGCGCCGGGTACGGGAAGATCGGCAGCGCGTGCGCCGAGGAGGTCCCGTATAGGGAGTCGACCCAGATCGCGTTCGCGGACTGGTAGAACGACCAGCCGAACGTCTTGGCGAACAGCGCCAGGAAGACCACCGACAGCAGGACCGTGGTCCACAGCCCGAAGAACATGCCGCTGAACACCCGCTTGAAGTCGCTCGCCCCGCGGACCTCGCCGTACAGCGTGGTGCCCCAGTTCGGCCACAGCAGGTAGAACATCAGCATCGGGACGAGCAGCAGCGACTGGCCGAACGCCCCCGTCACGCCGAACGACGGCGCCGTGTAACCGACCGCCTTGCTCCCGGCGTCGGCGAGGGTGCCCGCGTACCCGTTCTTGATCCCGAACAGCTTGGCCGTCTCGGCGTTGAACGAGGAGACGAAGCTCGCCCGGCTGGACACGAGCAAGATGATCAGGATGACCGCGAAGCCGAGCAGGCCACCGTAGAAGCACCACTTCTGCACCTTCGCGTACCCGGCCATGCCGAGTGAGACCAGCAGACCGGCGAGCGCGATCGTGATCAGCGTGACGACGAACACGCCGTTGGAGGTGCCGAACCACGCCGCCCCCGACGGGCTGCCGAGCGTCGCCCACAGCGGCTGGAAGAACTCCTCGGCCAGCACCGAGCCGTAGATCGGCGCCCATAGCCAGAGGATGAACCACCAGCCGGTGGCGGCCATCACGAAGCCGAGCCCGCTGCCCAGGATGCGGCTCTGCCACACGTAGTCGCCGCCGGCCCGGGGGATCGTGACGACCAGCCCGCTGTAGGCGATGACCAGGAACGACACCCACACGCCCGAGAGCAGCACGGCGGTGAGCAGCTGCCCGCTCGGGAACGCGTCCTGATAGGCGAACTCGACCAGGCCCAGCGTGACCACGTTGGTGGACAGGCAAGCGTAGATCATCGAGTCGCGGACCGACCACCCCCGGACGAGCCCGGTGGCCTTACGCAGGAAGAGCGTAGGCGTCTGGTCGCCGATAGCGCCCGTGGTCATAAGACCCTCCTACTTGCGTTGTTAATTCGAAAAAGGCGGGATCAAAAATCATCCCGAACGGAAGCGGCTGACTCTCACGGGTCAGCGAGTCGCTATTTCCCCTTCCGTATCAGAGGTCCCGATAGCGTATAACAGTCAGCCGTTGACGAGAATATACTTAACCTTCCCGTTTTTGTTGTTTATATCGATAAGAGCGGCCTGGAGCACGCCGTCGCTGTAGGAACTGCCAGGGTTTACCGCGACGGTCCGGCCCATCTTGGCCATCCCGCGGCTTTCGTGAATGTGCCCGTGCACCGAAAGAGCCGGCTGGTACCGCGTGATCGCGTCTCGCACCGCGGTGGAGCCGACGGGCTTCATCACCGCGCCACCGTGCGTGGGCCGCAGGTTCCCGTCCAGCGCGGGCGCCTCGTCTAGGCCGCTGCCGAAGGGCGGGGCGTGGAAGTTGAAGATCGTCCGTCCCATGTCGGGGGTCTGGCCGGCGATCATGTCGATCTTGGCCGTCAGTTCGCCTTCCGGCGCCTCGCGGTGGGTGTCCCAGGGAGTGGGGTTCGTCCACCCCATGGAGACCATGTAGAAGCCGTCGAGGTCGAGGAGCTTGCCCTCGGCGAACGTGACGCAGGGCGAGGCCTCGAGGATCGGGTCGATGTCGAAGATGTCGTCGTTGCCGCCGTTGAGGATGCACGGGATATCGCCGCCGCGCAGCTTGCCGTCCGCCATGTCCAGCCAGCGGTCGAGGGAGCGGGTCATCTCCGAGTTGAACCGGTCGGTGATGGCGCCCTCGGAGTTGAGCGCGTTCGAGCTCTTCCCGGGTGACGATCGCCGGGTACGAGCCGCGGTCCCGGAGCTGCTTCTCGGCCGCGAGCAGCTCCTCGCGGCTCTCCAGGCGGCGCCGCTCGCCCCGGATGGTGACCTCCCAGTAGCCGGGGTAGCCGACGATCGGGACCATCATCTTCCCGGTCACATCGCCGCCGAGCACCACCAGGTCGGCCTTGTAGAAGGCCGCGGCGTTGAGGAACTTACGCCAGCAGATCTCCGACCCGTGGATGTCGGTGGCGAAGAAGATCTTCATCGTGTGCCGCTTTCCTAGCTCAGTGAGCTACCTCTTCGGGCAGCTCGTACCATCGCACGCGGTCGCCGACGCCCGCCCGCATCCGCCACTTGACGCTCTTCGGCACCGACTTGGCGACTTCCAGGAGCTCGGCCGCCTGCGCCAGCGGGTCGAACCGCGGCCGCGGGGGAGTGAGCCCCGGGTCCTCCGCCAGCAGTCCGGGGAGTTTCTCCAGGCTGCCGGTGCAGGTGCGCCACCAGCCCCAGTCCGCGGCCAGTACCTCGCCGAACCGCCCGGTGTCGATGACCGGCTGGCCGGCAGGTGCGGCGGACCTCGCCGCGCCTACCGGCACCCCGGCGAGCAGGTGCGTGATGTCGTGCGCGTCCTTGGCGTTCAGCTCGAAGATCTGCAGCTTCGACAGCAGCAGGTCGGCGGGGTCCAGCGTGTGGCCGGGATTACGGAACGAGGGCCGGAAATCCAGCGTGTGGCACATGACCAGCCGGTCTACCATCACGTCGACCGGCCGCCCCGACGGGGCGATGAAGTACATCTGCCGGTCCCCGTTGAGGTTGTTGAACATGCGGTCGGCGACGCAGCCGCTGCGCTCCAGGTACGCGGCGACGTCCCGGCGTCCCTTGCCCGGGCAGGCCAGGTCGATGTCCTGGCCGGCGCGCAGCCGGGGCGGGAAGTCCGGGCAGTGCACGCGGACCCCGAGGCCGCCGAGCAGCCGCAGCGCGAGCCCGGCGGCGGCCGCACCTTCGACGAGCGCGAGCGCCTCGGGCAGCGGGTCGTCAGCGGGTGCGGACATCGGAACCTGCTCCTTGCAACCGTATGGGGTACTTACTGATCATGGGAAAGTTAACCCTCCACTGTCCAGACATCGCACGCTCCGTGTGGCATGGTTCCACCATGTGGGCGCGGGTTCAACGGGTACTCGCGTCCGACTTATGACGGTAAAACGGGATCTGCTCCGGGGGAAGCGGCGTGTTGCCCATGATGAGATCGGCGGCCTTCTCGGCCATCATCATCACCGGGGCGTAGATGTTGCCGTTGGTGACGTACGGCATGACCGAGGCGTCCACGACGCGAAGGCCGGAAACGCCGTGCACCCGCAGGCTCGACGGGTCGGTCACCGACAGCGGCCCGGTGCCCATCGCGCAGGTGCAGGACGGGTGCAGCGCGGTCTCGGCGTCGCGCGCCACCCAGGCGAGGATGTCCTCGTCGGTCGACACCGCTGGCCCGGGCGACAGCTCACCGTCGTTGAACGGGGCGAACGCGGGCTGACCCAGGATATGCCGCGCTATCCGGATCGCCTCGGTCCATTCCCGCCGGTCGGTCGGCGTAGACAGGTAGTTGAACCGCAGCGTCGGCTTGGCGTACGGGTCGGCGGAGGTGAGCTTGACCGAGCCCCGCGAGTCCGAGTACATCGGGCCGATGTGTACCTGGTACCCGTGCCCGCCAGCGGGCGCGGACCCGTCGTAGCGGATCGCGATCGGCAGGAAGTGGAACATCAGGTTCGGGTACGCGACCTCGTCGTTGGACCGGACGAAGCCGCCGGCTTCGAAGTGGTTCGTGGCGCCCGGCCCGGACCGCGCCACGAGCCACCGCGCGGCGACACCCGGCCGGTTCCGCCACTTCAGCGCTGGTGCGACCGACACCGGCAGCTTGGAGGCGTACTGGATGTAGACCTCCAGGTGGTCCTGCAGGTTCTCACCGACACCCGGCAGGTCGGCGACGACCGGTATGCCGAGTGCGGACAGCTCGGCGGCGCTGCCCACCCCGGACAGCTGCAGCAACTGCGGCGAGCCGAACGCGCCCGCGCACACGATCACCTCGCCGCCGCGGGCGCGCCGGGTCCCCGCGGACCCGTGCGCGGCGAACTCCACTCCGGCCGCCCGCGTTCCGTCGAAGAGGATCCGAGTCACGTGGACACGGGTGACAACGCGCAGGTTCGGCAGGCTCATCACCGGGTGCAGGTACGCGCGCGCCGCGGACAGCCGGCGCCCGTGGTGGATGTTCCGGTCGAAGGCGGCGAATCCTTCCTGCCGGTACCCGTTGACGTCCGTGGTGAGCGGGTACCCGGCTTGCTGCACCGCGTCGAAGAATGCCCTGAAAAGCGGATTCTCAGCCGGCCCGCGCTCGAGCACGAGCGGCCCGGACGCGCCGCGGAACTCCTCGTCGGGCGTCCCGGGCGCCGCCAGGCAGTTCTCCATCCGCTTGAAGTACGGCAGGCAGTGTGCGTAATCCCAGTCCGCCATTCCGGGATCGGCCGCCCAGCGCTCGTAGTCCAGCGGGTTGCCCCGCTGGAAGATCATCCCGTTGATGCTGCTCGACCCGCCCAGCACCTTGCCCCGCGCGTGGTAGATCCGGCGCCCGCCCAGGAACGGCTCGGGCTCGCTGGAGTACTGCCAGTCATAAAACCGGCTGCCGATCGGGAACGTGAGCGCGGCCGGCATGTGGATGAAGGGATCCCAGCTATAGTCGGGGCGGCCCGCCTCGAGCACGAGCACCCGGGTGGTGGCGTCCGCCGAGAGCCGGTTCGCCAGGGCGCTGCCCGCCGAACCGCCGCCGACGATGATGTAGTCGAAGATCACTGGGAGCATGTAACCCTTATAGCCCTATTCCGCCGCGGCCTGAAGGTTCTCCCGGACCGTGCTGGTCATCGGGTGGTCCGGGCCCAGGTACTGCTCGCAGTCGGCGAGCGCGCGGCGCAGCACGGTGACCACATTGCTGCCAGGCCGGCCGCGTAGTAGGCGGTGGCCAGGTTGCATCGGGTGGTCAGCGTCTCGATATCGCCTGGGCCGAGCATCCGCTCGCTGTCGGCGACCGCTCGTTCGTACTGCTCGATCGCGTCGCGCAGCCGCCGGCCGAGCTGGTAGGCGGCCGCGAGGTTGCCGCGGGTGATGAGCGTGTCCCGGTGGTCCGGCCCCTGGACCCGCTCCCGGTCGGCCAGCGTCCGCTCGTAGTGCGCTATCGCCTCCTTGAGCTTGCCCGCGCTGCGGTAGGCGAAGGCGAGGTTACCGCGTGCGGTCATCGTATCGGGGTGGTCGGCGCCTTGGGCGCGCTCTCGGTCGGCGAGGACGCGCTGGTAATGGCCGATCGCCTCCTTGAGCTTCCCGGCCAGTCGACAGGCGTTGGCCAGGCTGGCCCGGGTGATGAACGTATCGGGGTGGTCGGGCCCGCTTGCCCGTTCCTGGTCGGCGAGTGTGCGCTGGTAGGCGGCGATCGCCTCCGGCAACCGGTCCGCCGCCTGGTAGGCGGCGGCGAGCTGAGCCCGTGCCGCCAGCGTGGCGAGGTGCGCCGGGCCGAGCGCACGCTCGGCGTCCGCCAGTGCTTGTTCACGCAATCGTATGCTGTCGCCGCGCCGCCCGGCCGCCTGGTAAGCGGCGGCGAGCTGAGCCCGGAGCGCCAGCGTATCCCGGTGCGCGGTACCGAACAGCCGCTCGGACGCCGGGAGCGCCAGCTCGTACAGCGCAATCGCCTCGGCCTCCCGCCCGGCCGCCTGGTAGGACTTCGCCAGGTTCACCCGCGCGGCCACGGTGTCGGGATGGTCGGGCCCCAAGTTCTCCTCACGCTCGGTCACCGAGGCCTCGAACGCAGACATCGCCTCGGCCATCCGCCCGGCCGACGAGTACGCGACGGCCAGCCGCTCCCTGGCCAGCACCGACTGCGCGTGCTCGGGGCCGAGCAGGTGGTGGCTGGTGGCCGCGATCGCCTGCCAGTAGCCGACGGCCGAGTCGGCGAACAGGTCTTCGTTGAGCGACTCCCCGGCCCGCAGCAGCAGCGGATGGGCGTCCGGCTTCCACAGCAGGTCCCCCGCGAAATCCCACAGGCTGGCTGTGCAGTCCCGCAGTGCCTGGCCGAGCTGCGCCCCTCCGGCTTCCCCGGGGGGGCGACCCCCCGGAACCCCCCGGCTGCGCTGCGCGCGACTTTGTGCCGATGGATTCTCATCAGGTTCTGGCCATACCTGGAGCAGCGCGGCCGCGGCCGCCGTGATGGCCTGCTCCAGGCCGGTCTGCGGCAGGTAGGCGCGCGCCGTGGCGCGCACCGCCGGGTGCAGCCACACGGTGCGCGCCGCGCTCGCGGCGTCCACGCTGACCAGGCCAAGCCGCTCCAGTGCCTGGAACGCGCCGCGCACCAGGTTCTGCTCGTCGGCCCTGCCGAGCGATGGACGGTCGATGATGAAGCCGCACGCGGCGGGCGAGACGAGTACCGCCGCCGGGATGCCGTCCGTGTCGAGCATCGCGGCGAACGCGAGCGCCGGCCACGCCAGCCCGGCGGGGGACAGCTCGTGCGCGCGCTCTATCCCTAGCGACCAGGTGGCGAGCATCGACTGCGGAACGCCGTCGACGACCGCGCCGGTCATGTTCCGCGTCCGCTCCGTGTACTGGGCGCGATAGCTGCGGCACGTGGTATCGCGGTCCGTGATCACCGCCGCCGCCTGGGCCATGGCGATCGGGAGTCCGCCCAGGTCGCTGCACAGGTCGGGTGCTTCGATCCGCTGGTCGGAGACGCTGGTCAGCCGGGAGTCGAGGTATGCGAGCGCCTCTCGCAAGCTGAAAGCCGGCACTGCGACGGCTGTCCGGCCGGGGCCGCTGAGAGCTTCCTCCGGCAGCCGCGTGGTCACCACGACCTGTCCGGTCTCGCCCGCCGGCCACAGCCCTTCGAGGTCCTCAGCCGACGTCACCCCGTCGAGGATCACCGCCCAGCGCTGCTGGGTCCGGCTCAGCCAGTCGAGGAACCGCCGGGCGGCCGCGTCCGCGGTCTCGCCAGGCTGCGGCGCGTCGAGTTCGGTGGCGGCCCGGGCGTAGCTGGCCAGGATCGCGGTCCGGTTCCCCGCGGGCACCCAGACCAGCGCGTCCACCGCGCGGATGCGCCACATCGTGTGTGCGAAAGCCACCGCGAGCTGCGTCTTTCCCGTTCCGCCCAGCGCGCTCACGCCGCTGGCGGAGTCCGCCCCAGGCGCGGGGGCGAGCACGATTGTCTCGCCGGGCCGCAGCGCGTCGGCCAGCCCGAATCCGGTTTCCGGGCGGGGATAGAAGGCTTCGGCGAGCGGCGGCATCGCTCCGGACAGGATCGGAGCGACAGCTTGCCGGGCACCCATGATGCCAACCTCTTCCGTGCTAGGCGTTATCGCCGGGGCGTGATCTAAACGGCTCCCTGTGGCGGATGCGTTGCCACGCGTCTTTGCGCGCATATCGGTATACGGAGAATCCTAAGGGTGCGTGTGTTAAGGCAATCGTTTGCCCTGAAGAAAGGATTCATTATTACACGTAAACGGGCATCGCTATCGGGATTCCGCGGGCACGCGCGCGGGACGCGCGGCGAACGATTGCCGCGGCCGCAGTAGGTAGCCGGAAGTACAGCGCTTAATTGGCCGCGGCCCGCAGGTTATCCCGCACGGTGCTGGTCATCGGATGGTCCGGGCCCAGGTACTGCTCGGCGTCGGCGAGGGCGCGGCGCAGGGCGCTGACCATCTCGGCCGTCCGGCCGGCCGTGTAATAGGCGGTGGCCAGGTTGCACCGGGTGGTGATCGTCTCGATATCGCCGGGGCCGAGCGTCCGCTCGCTGTCGATGACCGCGCGCTCGTACTGGGGGATCGCGTCGCGCAGCCGCCGGGCGAGCTGGTAGGTCGCCGCGAGGTTGCCGCGGGTGCTCAGCGTGTCCCGATGGTCGGGGCCCTGCGTCCGCTCGCGGTCGGCCAGCGTCCGCTCGTACTGGGCGATCGCCTCCTTGAGCTTGCCCCCGCCGCGATAGGCGAAGGCCAGGTTGCCGCGCGCGGTCATCGTGTCGGGATGGTCGGCGCCCTGGATCCGCTCCCGGTCGGCGAGGACGCGCTGGTACTGGGCGATCGCCTCCTTGGTCCGGCCGGCGAGCCGGAAGGCGTTGGCCAGGTTGGACCGCGCCACGAGCGTTTCGGGGTGGTCCGGGCCGTACGCTCGTTCCCGGTCGGCCAGCGTGCGCTGGTAGGTCGCGATGGCCTCGGACAGCTGGCCGGCCGTCTGGTAGGCGGCGGCCAGACTGGCCCGCGCGGCCAGCGTGTCGCGGTGGGCCGGGCCGACCGCCCGCTCGGAGTCGTCCAGCGCCCGCTCGTACAGCCGGATGCTTTCGGCGCGCCGTCCCACGGCCTGGTAAGCGGCGGCGAGCTGCGCGCATATCGCGAGCGTGTCGCGGTGCCCGGTGCCGAACATCCGCTCGTACTGTCCCAGCGCCTGCTCATACAGCGCGATCGCGTCCGTCTCCCGGCCGCTCGCCTGGTAGGAGTTCGCCAGGTTCACGCGTGCCGCCACTGTGTCGGGATGCTCGGGCCCGAGCCCCCGTTCGCGGTCCGCGAGCGCGGACTCGAACACCGACATCGCCTCGGCTAGCCGGCCCGCCGATGAGTACGCGGCGGCCAGCCGGTCCCGGGCCTGCACCGTCTGGGTGTGCGCGGGGCCGAGCAGATGGCTGCAGGTGGCCGCGATCGTCTGCCAGTAGCCGATAGCCGAGTCCGCGAGCAGGCTCTCGTCGAGAGACGCTCCGGCCCGCACCAGCAGGGGATGGGCCTCGGGCTTCCACAGCAGGTCCCCGGCGAACGCCCACAGGCTGGCCGCGCAGTCCCGCAGCGCCTGGCTCAGCTGGGCGCCGGCGCCCGTGAGCCCCGCGGCCGCCCCGGGTTCCGGCCAGGCCTCGAGCAGCGCGGCCGCGGCCGCCAGCACTGCCTGCTCGACGCCATCCGGCGGCAGGTAGGCGCGGACCGCGGCCCGCACCGCGGGATGCACCCACACGGTCCGCGCCGCGCTGGTCTTGTCGACGCTGACCAGGCCGAGCCGCTCCAGGTTCCCGAACGCGGAGCGGACCATGTTCTGGTCGCCGCTGTTGCCGTTCGACAGGCGGCCGGTGACGAAGCCGCACGCGGCCGCGGAGACGAGCACCGCCGCCGGGATGCCGCCGGTGTCGAGCATGGCGGCGAACGCGAGCGCTGGCCAGGCCAGCCCGGCGGGTGACAGCTCATGGGCGCGCTCGACCGCGAGCGACCAGGTCGCGAGCATCGGCTGCGGGCAGCCGTCGATGACGGTGCCGACGGTGCTCCGCATCCGCTCCGCGTACAGCACCCGGTAGTCGCGGCAGGTGGTATCCCTGTCGCCGACCACCGCCACGGCCTGCGTCATCGCGATCGGGAGTCCGCTGACGTCCTCGGCCAGGTCGAGGGCCTCGATCCGCTGGTCGGGCAGGCCGGTGAGCCGGGATTCGAGGTACGCCACGGCCTCCCGCATGCTGAAGCCGGGGACGCCCACGATCGTCCGGTCCGGGCCGACCAGCTGCTCCTCCGACAGCCGCGTGGTGACCACGACCTGGCCGTTCTCGCCGGCCGCCACAGCCCGTCCAGGTCGTCCGCCGACATCACGCCGTCGAGGATCACCGCCCACCGGCGCTGAGTGCGGCTCAGCCAGCCCAGGAACCGGCGGGCGGCCGCGTCCGCGGTCTCACCCGGCTGCTCCGCGTTGACCTCGCCAGCGGCCTGCGCGAAGCTGGCCAGGATCGCGGTCCGGTTTCCCGCGGGCACCCAGATCAGCAGGTCGACGGCGCGGGAGTTCCACATCGTGTGCGCGAAACTGACCGCCAGCTGCGTCTTCCCGGTCCCGCTCGGCGCGCTCGCGCCGCCCGCGGGCTCCCCGCGCTGCGCAGGGACGAGAACGGTCGTCTCGCCCGGTCGCAGCGTGTCAGCCAGGCCGAAGCCCGTTTCCGGGCGGGCCTGGAAGGAGTCGGCAAGCGGTGGCACCGCTCCGGACAGGACTGGAGCGGCAGCGCGCCGGGCACCCATGTCGCCAAACCTCTTCCGTACTCAGCGTTCGTCGCTCGGTGCAAACGCAGAAACGCGTGCAAATGAACGTGCGGCAGCGATGCCGCCACGTCTCCCATTCCTGCGGTGACCGGTGTACGGGGAATCCTAATGGCGCCAGAGAGATAAAAACCCCATGTCGGGACAACATTCGTTTGCATAACAGACGATTTTGTTCGGGCCGGGTCGGTGCCCGCCGGCCGCGCGCCGCGATCAGCACTCCGCCCAGCATGGCCGCGACCCCGAGAAGCTGCCCCGCGGACGGCCGCTCGCGCAAGATCACCGCGCCGAGCAGCACCGAACCGCACGGCTGCACCAGCAGCAGGGCGCTGACCAGCCAGGCCGGCAATCGCGGCATCGAGACCGTGATCAGCAGCCAGCCAAGCACCTGCGAGGTGAGCGCGAGCAGCACCAGCCAGCCCAGGGCCGGCCAGGCCGGGCCGAGCCGGAAATCCCGCAGCAGCAGGCCGATCACGATCGCCCCCGCCGTCGCCCCCATGGTGGCCTGCAACAGCGTCGCCACCGGGGGCGCGCCCACGGCGGCCTGCCGCAGCAGGAGGATGTAGCCGGAGTACAGCACGGCGACGCCGACTCCGAAGGCCACGCCGAGCAGTGGGTCCGCCCCGTACCCGCCGCTGCTGGCCAGCCCGCCGACCAGGATGAGCCCGCCGAGCATCACCGGGCAGGCGATCAGCAGCGAGCGGCGCGGCCGCTCGCCGAGCAGCAGCCAGGCCAGCATCGCGACGATGATCACCTGCAGGTTGGTGATCACCGTGCCGAGCCCCGCGCCGATGTCGGCGATGGAGTGGCTCCACAGGATCAGGTCGGCGGCCAGGAACAGGCCCGCGAGCCGCGCCAGCCACCGCCCGCGCGGCGTCAGCCGCGGCGCCGGCTGGGACAGCGGGCGGGCCGCGGCGCGCCGCCGCTCCAGCCAGGCGAGCACGCCGAGCACCGGCAGTGCGAACCCGCACCGCCCGAGCGCGGTGGCGCTCGGCGAAGAGCCGGCGAGCTGCATCACCACCGCCGAGCTCGAGATGCAGGCCGCCCCGGCGACCGCGGCCGCCGCCGGCCGCCCGCCGGGAGAGTCCATGGCGCCATCCAGGATGTCATTACCAAATAACATTGACGGTCATGACGGTAAGTCGAGCCCGGGTCAGGAGTCAAGTTGCTTTTCGCTCATGACACATCGGCCGCCCTCGTGCTCGCGGCCGACCTGGTGAACACCGCGCCCGGTGCCGGGACGCCGGCCGAGGCGCTGCCGGACGCCCGTGCCCTCGAGACGTTCCTCGACGAGCACTACGTGCTCCCGCGCCGCGCGGCGCGGCCCGGAGACCTTGACGCCGTCCGGGCGCTGCGCCCCCGGCTGCGCGCCGCGTGGGCGGCGGTCGCGGGGGACCCGGCCATCCCGCGGCTCGCGGCGCTGATCAACGAGCTGCTCGACGACTCCGACGCCCGTCCGTGGCTGGTCGACCACGGCGGCGGCTGGGGCTGGCACCTGCACGTCACGCGGCCGGACGCGCCGCTGGTCCACCGCATCGCCGCACAGGCCGGCTTCGCCCTCGCGGAACTGGTGCGGCTGGGGGAGACCGAACGGCTCCGCCAATGCGCCGCTCCGGGCTGCCAGGCCGTCCTCGTCGACCTGTCCAGGAACCGCTCACGCCTCTACTGTGACACCGGCAACTGCGGCAACAGGCAGCACGTCGCCGCCTACCGCGCCCGTCGGCTACTTTCTGCCGACAAGACAGCAGCGCAGCGCCGGCAGGTCCGCGACCACCGTGCATGACCCGGGCGCCACCTCGGTGAACCCGCCGTCGCGGACCACCGGCAGCCCGCTGGCGACCAGCTCCGGCCATCGCTCGACCGCCGCTGTCCGCACGGCCAGCTCGAATTCAGACCCTTTCCATTCCGAACGTACGCGTGGTTCCAGCCGCCACCACGCCAGCTGAGCGGCGTGGCCGGCCTGCGCCATGGCCTTCCCGGCGGTCATCGGCAGCTCCGGGTTGAGCCACAGCACCGGCGTGCCCGGCGGCACCGGCCCGGGCGGCTCCGGATCCTCGAGCTCGGTGCCGGACACCTGGAGCCTGGCCAGCTCGGCTGGCCAGTCGCCGACCGGTACCGGCGGGCAGACGCGGATTTCCGCGGTGCGGTGGGTGACCGTGATCCCGCTCACGGCGAGCGCCCGCTGCCAGGCCGCGCCGCGCGCCCGCCGGACGACCTTGCGAATCCGCGCGTCCTCCCAGGCGCGCACCGCCTGGGTCCACTCGCCGTCATGCCCGTCTTCGCCGGTGACGCGCGGATCGGTAAGGAAGTACAGCACGGCGCGCGCCGCGCCTTCCAGGGCGTCGGTCCTGGTGGGTGGCGTGGCCCGCTCCACCCGGATGACTAGCGGCAGGGCGTACTGCGGCGATTCGTCGGGGGTCACCCTCTAAGGATCTCAGCGGGCGCCCCGCGCTCATCGTCCCGGGGGGACTGATTTCCGGCACGGAGGGCTCCCGCCCCCCGTCCCCCCTGGCCCCCGGAACCCCCCGGCTGCGCAGCGCGCGACTTTGTGCTGGTGGTCCTTCTTTGTCCGGGGACGACCCGCCGGGAGCGCACCAGCCAGTACCCGGCGCAGGCGATGAGGACCAGGGCGAGCGTCCAGCCGAGCGCCGTGGTGCCCATCCCGACATACTTCAGGCCCGAGGCGAAGATCACGAACGTGATGACGGGCCTGATGTACCTGTCGGGCGCGCGCGAGGACAGCAGCGAGCCGATCAGCACGGCGGGCACGCTCCCGATCACCACCGCCGCGGTCAGCCCGAACTCCACGTGCCCGAACGCCAGCGCGCCCAGCGCCGCCGCCGCGGTGAGCGGCACGGCCTGGGTCAGGTCGGTCCCGACGAGCTGGCCGGCGGCGAGCGCCGGGTAGGCGAACAGCAGCAGCACGATCATCAGCGAGCCGGACCCGACCGAGGTCATGCCGACGATCAGGCCGCCGATCACGCCGATCGCGATCGTCGGGAGCGGGCGGACTCGCACCTCCGCCACGCTGGCGGTGCGCCGTAGCCCGGACCGCCGGTCCAGCCAGGAGCGCAGGACCATCGCCGCGGTCCCGGCGAGCAGCGCCGCGCCCAGCGCGATCTCCACGTTCTGCTGCTGCGCCGAGCTCCCGCCGATCACGTGCAGCAGGTACGCGCCGAGGAACGCCATCGGCACCGAGCCGGCGCACATCCAGCCGACCAGCCGCAGGTTGACCGTGCCCTTGTGCAGGTGGACCGCGGATCCCACCGGCCGCATCACCACGGCGGCGACCAGGTCGCTGGAGATCGCCGCGGCGGGCTTGACGTTGAACAGCAGGATCAGCATCGGCGTCATCAGCGCGCCGCCGCCGGCCCCGGTGAGCCCGACGAGCAGCCCGACGACGGCGCTGGCGAGGATCACGTAAGGGTTCATCCGCCGGTACTCCGTTCGCTCGGCTCTCCCTACTTTGCCGATGGCAAATATATCTCTTGTATCCAGATTGTAAATATGTAACTTTACAAGTCCGCATTCCGGCTCAAACCACGCACCGGCGCGCTCCCCCGGCCCCGCTGCCGCGCCATCCCGAACCGCGCGACCCGCTGCCGCTACCCCGGAGCCGCCCGCCTAACCGAGTTCTTTGCGGCGCCGGAAACGTCCCGTCGCCTCAGTGACGAGTGTGGCGTAGGAGGTTAGCGTGCCTGCCCGCCACCCCCGCAGCCCACACCAGCCACACAGCAGCAGCGACCCAGCCACCAGCGGCCCGCAGCTCCGCGCCAAATTCTCACGCCAGCGCGACCACACCCCGGCGTGAGAAAGCTTTGATTGCAGAATCCCGCGTCATGGCACCGGAAATCGCAATCAGAGCAGCAGGCAACACGCACAAAAGCCGCATTCCGGGCAGCTCCGTTCCCCCGAAGCGGACGTAGCCCGGCTGGGAGCCGTTCACCCTGTCAGGAGGATGAGGATCCGAGCCGCGCGCGGTGGGATGGGGCCGTACGGATAAGGACCTGCCCGCGGGGGGACCCGTCACCGTCATGAACGGCATCCGGTACATATCGACTGGTCACCTGCCATCCTCCCGGCGGGTCCAGGGCCTGGTGGACGAGGCGTACGAGCGGTACCGCACGGAGGCGGGCGGGGAAGTCTCGCGGACCTACCCGGCGCTGGCCCGGGTGCCCGCGGGCCTGTTCGGCATCTGCGTGGCCGGGGTCGACGGCGGCGTCTTCCGGGCCGGGGACAGCGGCCATGAGTTCACGATCATGAGCGTCGCCAAGCCGTTTGTCTTCGCGCTGGTGTGCGCGGCGCTCGGGGCCGAACCGGTCAGGCGGAAGCTCGGCGTGAACGCGACCGGTCTGGCGTTCAATTCGGTGGCCTTCGCCGAGCGCGGCGCGGACGGACTGTCGAATCCGATGGTGAACGCCGGGGCCATCGCCGCGACCAGCCTGGTGCCGGGGGAGAGCGGCGAGGAGAAATGGAAGTTCCTCGCCGACGGCCTGTCCCGTTTCGCCGGCCGTGACCTGACGCTGAGCGAGGAGGTCTACGCCTCCGGGTCGGCGGCCAACCACCGCAATCGCGCTATCGCGAACCTGCTGGCCAGCCAGGACCGGATCTACTGGGATCCGGCCGAGACGGCTGACCTGTACACGAGGCAGAGCTGCCTGCTCACCAGCGCTGAGGACCTCGCGGTCATGACCGCGACACTGGCCGACGGCGGGGTCAATCCCATCACCGGCGTACGCGTGATCGCCCCGGACGCCTGCCAGCACGCGCTGGCTGTGATGGCGACCGCCGGAATGTACGAGACCTCGGGCGACTGGCTTTTCGACGTCGGGGTGCCCGGCAAGAGCGGGATCGGCGGCGGGGTCATCGCGGTCTCGCCGGGCAAGGGCGGCCTGGGGACGTTCTCCCCGCTCCTTGACCCGGCGGGGAACAGCGTGCGG
This sequence comes from uncultured Actinomycetota bacterium, assembly GCA_963771985.1. Classification (GTDB taxonomy): domain Bacteria; phylum Actinomycetota; class Actinomycetes; order Streptosporangiales; family Streptosporangiaceae; genus Trebonia. The sequence continues at coordinate 162,825 of CAVYVO010000024.1, forward strand.
GGTCAGCTGGCGGCACGCCACCTGTCCAGGACGCTCGGTTTGAGCCTGTTCGCCTCCAAGGCACGCCGCCGTGAATAACGTGGCCGGAGCCCCGCCCCGCCCGCATCGCCCGGGGCCCGCGCTATGCCGGGACGGGGACCGGGGCGGGGGCGGGCGGCAGTTCGGCGGGGGACTGCAGCGCCTCGCCGTTGGCGGCGGCGAACTCCAGGTACTGGCGCACCTCGAGGGCCCGGCGGCGGCGCCCCCAGCCGAGCAGGCCGCCCATGATCGCCCCCACCTCGGGCGCGGCGGCCACGCCGGCGTCGGGCGCTTCGATGAGCAGCCGGATCCGGCGGGCCAGCACGTCGTCGACGTGCAGCGCGCCCTCGTGGGTGACCGCGTAGGCGACTTCGGCGCGCAGGTAGGGATAGCCGTCGAGGAGGGGCCGGGCCAGCGACCGGTCGCCGCGGGTGAGCTCGAGCACGTCGCCGACCGCCGAGCCGTAGCGGTTGAGCAAGTGCTCGATCGTCGTGAGCGACACCCCGTGGTCTTCGGCGAGCCGCTGTGCCGCGGCGCGGACCGCGGGCAGGCCGTCCGCTCCCAGCAGCGGCAGCTGGTCGGTCACCGACTCAGGCGCCGGCCGGGGGAAGTCGGCCACCGCGGCGTCCACCACATCACGCGCCATCAGCCGGTAGGTGGTGAACTTGCCGCCCGCGATCGAGGCCAGCCCGGGCAGCGGGACGTCGACCACGTGCTCGCGGGACAGCTTCGTGGTCGGGGTGCCCGCGGCGGCCGCGACCAGCGGCCGCAGGCCCGCGTAGACGCCGATCACGTCCGCGCGGGTAAGCGGCGTCGCCAGCACCCGGTTGGCCGCCGCGAGGATGTAGTCGACGTCTTCGCCGGTGGCGGTGGGCTCGGCCCGGTCGCCTGACCAGTCGGTGTCGGTCGTCCCGACGATCCACCGCTCGCCCCACGGGATGAAGAACAGCACGCTCTTGTCGGTGCGCACGATCATGCCCGTCTCGGCGTTGATCGCCGACCGGGGCATCACCAGGTGCACGCCCTTGGACATCCGTACCTGGTAGCCGGCCCGCACCCCGCCGAGCGAGTGCACCAGGTCGGTCCACACCCCGGCGCACACCACCACCCGGGTCGCCAGCACGTCGAACGACCGGCCGGTCTCCTCGTCCCGCACCCGCGCGCCGGTCACCCGGCCGCCGTCGGCCGACCGCAGCAGCGAGGTGGCGCTGGCGCGGGTGACCACGATCGCGCCATGCGCGACCGCGGTCCTGGCGACACACAGCGTGTGCCGCGCGTCGTCGACCTGCGCGTCGTAGTAGACCATCGCGCCGGCCAGCCGGTCGGGCCGCAGCGCGGGCGCGCGGCGCAGCGCGCCGCGCGCGGTCAGGTGCCGGTGGTGGGGCACCGGCCGTTTGGTGCCCTCCATCGCGTCGTAGATCACCAGGCCGGCGCCGACGTAGGGGCGCTCGACCACCTTCTTGTACAGCGGGTACAGGAACGGCACCGGCTTGACCAGGTGCGGCGCGAGCCTGGTGACGAGCAGGTCGCGCTCCCGCAGCGCCTCTCGCACCAGCTTGAAGTCGCCCTGCTCCAGGTACCGCAGCCCGCCGTGGATCAGCTTGCTCGACCGGCTCGACGTGCCCGCCGCCAGGTCACGGGACTCCACGAGCCCGACGCGCAGCCCACGGGACGCGGCGTTCGAGCGCGGCCCCCGCGCCGGTGATGCCGCCGCCGACGACCAGCACGTCGAGCGGGCCAGCCGCCAGCCTGTGCAGCGTCGTGCTCCGGTCGCGCGCGTCAATAACGCCGGGCATGGGCGACTTCTCCCTTCCCGGTCCCGCCGCCGAGCGGGGCCTCTGCCATCCATGGTAAGTACGAAGACCGCCCATAACGGTTAACCGGCGACCGCCGCCGCCAGGCGTCCTGGTGCCCGGCCTGCAGCTCGACAAGGTTGACCCGCTCGCCGCGGCCGTCCTCCCCCAGGAAGACGGCGGCGATGACGATCGTGACGGCCACCAGCGCGGCGCTGACGGCGAAGCCGGCGTGGAAGCCCGCGGTCAGCGCTGCCGCGGCGCCGTGCCCGGCCGCGGCCGAACGCCCCGCCGCGCCGCGCCGCACAGCAGCCCGATGGTCCGCCCCGAGCCCCAGCCCGCGCTCGTCGTCTGCGCCACCGCGTACGCGAGCAGGCTCGCCCCGGCGGTCACGCTCACCGCTCCGCCCAGGTCGAAGCCGCCGCGCCGACCGCCGCGCCGACCGCCGCGGCCGTGGCCGCGGTCCGGGCCGTCGGCCGGCAGCACGCGGACCGCCGACACCAGCACGAGCGCCCCGACCGGGACGTTGACCAGGAAGATCCACCGCCATCCGGCGGCCGAGACGAGCACGCCGCCGAGCACCAGGCCCAGCGTCCCGGCCGCCGCCGAGACGCTGCCCCACACGGCGAACGCCCGGTTCCGCCCCGGCCCCGGCGGGAACACCGAGCTGAGCATGGCGAGCGTCATCGGCACCACGAACGCCGCGGCGATCCCTTCCGCCGCCCGCGTCGCGATCATGACTCCGGCCGATCGCCGACATCGCCCGCGAGCTCGGCACCACGACCGCGGCGCTCTACTACCACTTCCCGTCGAAGGCCGCGATCCTCGGCGGCCTCATGGCCGGGCCGCTGACCGCCTACACCAAGCTGCTCGACGGCCTGGACTCGGGCGATGCCGCCCCTGAGTACCTGCTTGGGCGGCGGCACGCTGACCGCCGCCGACCGCGCCGAGGTGCTCGCCGCGGCCCTCCGGACGCTGAAAAACTAAAATCATTCGTCCGAACGGACCGGGCTGTCTCCAAGGCCCAGCAAGTCGCTCTCCCCGGCGGCGCTGGCCTCTTCCGCTCCGCGCGCTTCGGCGAGCAGCGCTTCGTACCGCGCCGTGATGTCGGCCTGGTCGGCCTCCTCCGGGACGGTCCGCAGGTTCACCCGCTGGATCATGGCGGCCTGGTCGAGCAGGACCTGTCTGCGGCCGGGCGGCGCCACGGCCATGATCTTGGAAAGCGCGTCCAGCTGCCTGATCAGCACCGCGGGCATGCCGCCGGCCGCCTGGCGGATCTTCTCGAAGGACCGCTGCACCAGCCGCTCGTAGCTGACCGGCACGGTGATGAGGCGTATCTCGCCGCCGCGGTCGCGGTGATAGGTGTCCGGATGCCACTCGACGGCCACCCGGCACAGGCTGGCACCGAGCCAGTCAATGCAAGTCATGGCCGTGAAGGTGTCGTTGACAGCGGGCGACAGCGCGCGGATGGCGATCTCGACGAGCTGGTCGATGCCGAAGGCGATGTCCTGGGTCAGCGTGCGCAGCGGGCCGGTGATGTGGACGTTTTCCAGGCGGCGGCCGATCGTGTCCGCGACCTCGGGCGGCCACACGGTCGCCATCGGGTGCCCGCGGACGAGGAAGTGCCCCGGCCGGTAGTGCAGCCGGATCACGGCGTCGGATTCGGCGGCGATCCTGATCAGCGTCGCGTTCCGGACGAACCGCAGGTAGCCGCTGCTCGCGGCCGTCACGATCCGGCCGGCGCGGTCGAGCCGCGCCTGCAGGATGGCCAGCGCGGGCCCGTTGACGAGCTCGCCGTCCTCGGCGGTGCCCGCGGCCTCGGCGTTGATCGCGTGCGTCAGGTCGCGCGCGATGCTCGCGATGACCTCCGGCAGCTGGATGGCGGTGGCGACGTGATGGATGAAGTAGATGAGCACGCCGAGGTCGATGGCGGTAAGCATGAGCGCCACCGTGACCGACAGGTGCGGCACGAACGTGCCGCCGATCGAGATGAGCGTCAGCATCGCGTAGAAGAACGTCGCCACGAACGTCCCCAGCGTCACCTGCGTGCCGCGGTCTCTGATGAACGTGCGCAGCATCCGCGGCCCGAACTGGGTCGAGGCGAGCGTGAGCGTCACGATCATGACCGAGAACACGACGCCGACGACGGTGATGATCGACCCGGCGAGCGATGACAGGATCTGCCTGGCGGCGTCGGGGGATCCGCTGATCAGCCAGGACGGCAGCCTGATCTCGCCGTGAAAGGCGGCCTGGTCGATGCTCAGCGTCACCGCGAACAGCAGCACCGCCGCCATGCTCTCGATGGCCGGGATGAGCCACAGGTTCGTGCGGAGCGTTTCGTTGCGCCACTCCGACTCGACAGCGAAGCGCTGGAAACCGATACCCATAACCCGCCTAGTCCTGGCCGATGCGATGCCGACCAGACTTCCCGGCTCACCCGCAGTAATGATATCTGGGATAACGGCGGCACCGACAGTGGCGCCGGCGGCGGCTGTGCCGCGGAAAGGAGACCTCAGTGGCCGATTTCGTCGGGGCGGTCGACTAGGGCACGACGAGCACCAGGTTCATGATCTTCGACCACGACGGCAACGAGGTCGCCAGGCACCAGCTCGAGCACCAGCAGATCCTGCCGCGGCCGGGCTGGGTGGAGCACGACCCGGTGGAGATCTGGGAGCGGACTAGGACGGTGATCGCGGCCACGCTGAACGCGACCGGCCTGTCGGCGGGCGACCTGGCGGCGCTGGGGATCGCCAACCAGCGGGAGACGACCGTGGTGTGGAACCGCCGTACCGGCGTCCCGTACGGCAACGCGATCGTCTGGCAGGACACCCGGACCGACCGGATCGCCGCCGCGCTCGACAAAAGCGGGGCCGGAGCCGTGATCAGGCACAAGGCCGGGCTGCCGCCCGCGACCTACTTCTCCGGGGGCAAGCTGCGCTGGCTGCTCGGCGAAGACGCGCGGCTGCGCGCGGACGCCGAACGCGGGGAGGCGGTCTTCGGCACGATCGACACCTGGCTGCTGTGGAACCTGACCGGCGGCACCGCGGGCGGCATCCACGTCACGGACGTGACCAACGCGAGCCGCGCGATGCTGATGGACCTGCGCACGCTGGACTGGGACGACGAGCTCTGCGGGCTGTTTGGCGTGCCGCGGGCGATGCTGCCGCGGATCACGCCGTCGGTGCACGAGTTCGGCGTCACCTCCCTGCTCGGGCCGGTCTCCGGCGAGGTGCTGATCGGCGGGGTGCTCGGCGACCAGCAGGCGGCGACGATGGGCCAGGTGTGCTTCGCGCCCGGCGAGGCGAAGAACACCTACGGCACCGGCAACTTCCTGGTGCTCAACACCGGCGCCGAGCTGCATGAGTCGAAGTACGGCCTGCTCACCACCCCCGCCTACCAGCTCGGGCCGCGGGAGCTGGCCTACGCGCTCGAGGGCTCGGTCGCGGTGGCCGGCGCCGCCGTCCAGTGGCTGCGCGACCAGCTGGGCATCATCAGCGGCGCCGCGGACAGCGAGACCCTCGCCAGGCAGGTCGACGACGCGTTCTCCGGCCTGTTCGCGCCGTACTGGCGCGCGGACGCGCGCGGCGCGATCGTCGGGCTGTCCCGGTTCCACACCAACGCCCACCTGGCTCGCGCCACCCTCGAGGCGATCTGCTACCAGACCGCGGACGTGGTGGCGGCGATGACCGCCGACTCCGGCGTCACCCTCGACATGCTGAAGGCGGACGGCGGCGTCACGGCGAACGCCCTGTGCATGCAGCTGCAGGCCGACATCCTCGGCGTCCCGGTCAGCCGCCCGGTGGTGGCCGAGACCACCGCGCTCGGCGCGGCCTACGCGGCCGGCCTGGCGGCCGGGTTCTGGCGGGACACCGCCGAACTGCGCGCCAACTGGCACGAATCCAGGCGCTGGGAGCCCACCTGGTCCGCCGATCGCCGGGCCGCCGGCTACGCCGGCTGGAAGAAAGCGGTCGATCGCACCCTGAACTGGGTAGACGTCAGTTAATCTCTGCGTGTCACACCCCTAGGGGGACCTCAAGGAGGAACAGGCCCAATGATGCACGTGCGCACCGGCGTCAGCGCCGAGCCGGTCGGCGACGTCACCGCGCTGCTTGGCGAGGGTCCGTACTGGCGCCCGGACGATGACAGCCTGCTCTGGGTCGACATCCTCCGCGGGCTGCTGCACCTGACCCGCGTCGCGGACGGCGAGACGATGACCGCGGAGCTCGGCGAGGTCTCCGCGGCGTTCCCCGCGCTCGACGGCGGGATCCTGACCGCCGGCGGAAGCCGGCTGACGCTGCGGGCCGCGCAGCCCGGGGAGGGGTGGACCGGGCGGACGATCGCCGAGGTGCCCGCTCGCGAGGGCATCCGCTTCAACGACGCCGCGGTGGACCCCGCCGGCCGGGTCTGGGTCGGTTCGATGCACACGGGCGAGACCCAGCCGCTGGGCGAGCTGTACCGGCTGGATCCCGGCGGCAAGCTGACCCCGGTGCTGCGGGACGTCACGGTCTCCAACGGGATCGCCTGGAGCCCGGACGGGGCGCGGATGTACTACGCGGACTCGCCGACGCGCCAGCTCGACATGTTCGACTACGTCCCCGCGACCGGCGAGGTCTTCAACCGCCGGGTGTTCGCCGACCTGTCCGGCGCCGAGGGCTTCCCGGACGGGCTGACCGTCGACGCGGACGGCTGCGTGTGGGTGGCGATGTTCGGCGGCGGCGCGCTGCGCCGCTTCACCCCGCACGGCCAGCAGGACGCGGTGCTCCCGCTGCCGGTGTCCAAGCCGACGAGCTGCGCGTTCGGCGGCCCGCACATGTCGGAGCTCTACGTGACCACGGCCAGCATCGACCTCACCGACGCGGACCGCGCCGCCCAGCCGCTCGCCGGCCGCCTGCTCCGCCTCCGCCCCGGCCCCGTAGGCCTCCCCTCCACCACAGCCCACGCCGCCATCCCCAGCTAACCCCCGCTCCCGCGTACACCGCACCCCGCGCACACCCCCCACTTCCAACCGTCCCAACCACCACCGCCCTGTCGCACCACCCCCAGCGGCCCACGACGCGCCACCCCAGCGGGACCTCCGACGCACCACCCCCAGCGGCCTCGTGAGCCACTTAGGTCACGCTGGTGACCGCTCAGAGTCAGTCTGCCGACCCGGTCAGGCCCATGATCACGAAAACATTTTTTACGATGTAAGTAATTCATCCTATATGTACAAAAAAGTTTCGTGATCATGGCATTGACCTCATCAGGAGCCTCGTCGGCATCTGGCGTTACAGGGGCTTCCCCGGATGGATCGAGTTCAATGCCGGATCTGGTGCACGCGGGAAACGTGAGTTACGCTGATTACACGCGAAACTCTCGGAGGTAGGTTATGGAGCAGGCAGAGATCGAGCAGCTGCGGCAGCAGTTCGACACCGAGGTGCGCAGGCGTTTCCCGGATGCCCCCATCGAGCGGGTCGAGGTGCTCAAGTACGGCGACGACCCTGGGATCGAGCCGGGTCAGCTGCTCGGCCGGATCATCCTCGAGGCGCCTTCGGCCGCGGCCGAAGGCGAGGACGAGGACGATGGCAAGAGCGACCCGGAACGGCCAGCGCGAGAGCGGCGGCTCGAGGAGTTCCACGACGCCAACCGTGCCGCGATCAGCGAGCTGCGGCGTCATCTCGACAAGCTGCCCGCGCCCGCGATTCTCGAGTTCATGGTGGCCGGCGAGTCCGAGGGGGACGGGCCACACGGGCCGCGCATGCGGCTGGCCGGCCCGCGCGGCGTGCTCGGCGGCGGGGCCGAAGGGGGCCCGTTCACCCCGGTCATGGCCCGGGTCGGGCCCGAGGACCTGGAGACGCTGGACACCCTGATCACGGCCGGAATCGCGTCCAGCCGCGCGGAAGCCGTCCGCTGGGCACTGGCCCGCATCCGCGAGCGTCCCGCGTACGAGCAGCTCCGTGCGCACACCCGCGAGATCGAGGACCTCAAGGCCCAGTTCTAGGCACCGCGCCCGTACGCTAGCGGGCATGGCCGGAGTGCGACGTGTTGTCCCGCTGACGCTGGGCTGGATCGACCTGCCGCGGCACGTGCTCGTGCAGGACGAATCGGACGAGCAGGTACGGGTCCCGGTGCCCGGCGTGCTGCTCCAGTCAGACGGCGGCTGGCTGCTGCTCGACACCGGGTTCAACACCGCGCTGATCACCGACGCCGCCCTGCGGAACAGGTTCCACGGCCACCCGGCGATGCGGCCGGTCATCCCCGGCCCCGGCGAGCCGCTGGACGAGGCCTTGGGCAAGGCGGGCGTCGACATCGGCGACATCCGCGCCGTCGCGGTCAGCCACCTGCACTGGGACCACGCCGGCGGCCTGCGGCACTTCGCCGGGCGGGTGCCGGTGCACGCCCAGCGCGCCGAGCTCGAGTTCGCGACCAAGGCGGGGCCGGAACCGGAGCGGCGCGGGATGTTCCGCGTGGACTACGACGACCCGCGCATCGACTGGCGGCTCGCCGACGGTGATGTCGAACTCGCGCCCGGCGTCACCGCGGTCCTGACCGCCGGCCACACCCCCGGCCATCAGAGCTTCGTCGTCGATCTCGGCCAAGGCGGCGGGTTCGTGTTCGCGTTCGAACGCGGCCAACACCATCGACGGCTGCGACCGGGAGGTTCCCGGCGGGCTGATCAACGCCACCCTGGAGCAGGGCGCAGAACAGATCCGCAAGCTCAAGCGCCTCGCCGCCGAACGCGGCTACCAGCTCATCCCCGGCCACAACCCCGTCGCCTGGCCCAAGTTGACCGCGGATCTGGCCACCTGACGCCGGCGGTCAACGTGCGGGGGCAAGACGTCCCGCGTGAGCCGCCCGGGCGGACCTGCAGCCGCTGCGCGCTCTCGGCCAGGCCGATTGCGCAGTCGACCCGCTCTTGTGTGGTCGATCGCGCAATCGGCCCGCTGGGCCGAGGCGCCGGCAACCGGCGGCTGGCCGCGGCTGGCCCGGGGCGTGTTACGTTGCCCGTATGGGCGGCATTTCACCCAATCCGCATTGTTACCGCATTCTGGGCCGCGCTAACGAAATCGCCCGCATGACGGGCAGCCCGCATGTCAGGGCGGAGCACCTGTTCCTCGCGCTCATCCGCGACCGGCGGACGGTGCCCGCGCGTGCCCTGGCCAGCCTGATCGACATCGGCCGCGTGGAGGAGGCGGTCCTCGGCGTGATGAACTCGCCCGGATACCGCGGCCCGGGCTGCCCCGCGAACGGATTCTTGCTGCCCGAAGGTCAGGAACTGGACCAGGAGCTGATCAAGGCCCTCGTCGAATTGGTTCCCAACGGTGCGACGGTCGGCTTCAACTGGCAAGGCGGCCGCCCCTGGATCCGCGTGACCGGCGCTGGGGACAACCGGGACGTCTTCAACGCCGCCTTGGCCCGTCTCGGCCGCCCTGCCCTGAACTGAGGTAACCGGGCACGTTTAGCCATGACCGCGGAGGGACGAACATGCCGGTCTGGATCTGCGCTACCTGCGGGAACCACTATCCCGAGCAAGACTCGCCGCCGGGGCGGTGCGTCATCTGCGCCGACGAACGACAGTGGGTGCCGCCGTCGGGCCAGCGGTGGACGACGCTCGCCGAACTGGCCGCGGCGGGGCACCGAAGCGAGGTACGCCAGGTCGAGCCGGGACTGTCCGGCGTCGGCGCGGACCCGCCCGTGGCGATAGGCCAGCGCGGGCTGGTGGTCCAGACCGCGGCGGGGAACCTGCTGTGGGACCCGCCCGGATTCCTTGACGAGCGGGCCGTCGAGGCGGTCAGGGACCTCGGCGGCCTGCGGGCGGTCACGGCAAGTCACCCGCACTTCTACGGGTCGATCATCGAGTGGAGCCGCGCGTTCGACGCCGAGATCCTCCTTCCGGAGGCGGACGCCCGGTGGCTGACCCGCCCGGACCCGGCCGCGCGCACCTGGTCCCGGACGCTGGCCGTCCTGCCGGGGGTCACGCTCGTGCAGTGCGGCGGCCACTTTCCGGGCAGCGCGGTCGTGCACTGGGCTGACGGCGCCGACGGCGCTGGCGTCCTGCTCACCGGCGACACGATCTTCGTGACGCCGGGGGAGGAGCGGGTCACCTTCGTCTGGAGCGCGCCGAACCGGCTGCCGCTGCCGGAAAAGGCGGTCCGCCAAGTGGCCGAGGCCGTGCGGCCGTACCGCTTCGACCGGATTTACGGCGGCTGGTGGCAGCCGGTGGTGCGGGCGGGGGCCCGCGACATCCTCGAGACCTCAGCCGCCCGCTACATCCAGTTCCTGCGCGGTGAAGTGGCGGTGGACTGAGGCCGTCAGCCCGGCCCCGCCAGCCCGAGCCGTTTGCGGAGCGTTACCGCGTCGTGGGCGAGCGCCGTGACCAGGACCCCCGGCCCCGCCAGCGGCATGACCGCCGCCTCCGGACTTGAGCGCGCCTGGAGGTTCGCGCCGATGCCGGGTCCCGCCCGCAGGGCCGTGCCGACGGCGCGGTGTCCGGCCAGGATCGCCGGCCCGAGGCTGGCCTCGTCCGTGCCGCTGACCTCCAGGGCCTGGCGGAGCAGCGGCAGGCCCGCGTAGTCGACCAGCAGGCTGGTGCGGGACGCACCGCCGGGTTCGCCGTGACGGCCGAGGATGAGCTCGTCGCGCAGGTGGAGCGACGCGCCTTCGGCCAGCGTCACGCGGATGAGGGTCGCGTGCCGGGCGCCCGCGGACACGACGACCGGTTCCGGGAGGTACTCCAGGCACGCGCCGGGACCGACCGTCGCGGTCACCGTGAGCACGGACTCCAGGCCGTCCGGGCCGGGCAGCGCTACTGTCGCGGCGACGGTCCTGACCCGCAGCGCGGCTCCGTCCCGCACGTCGATCCGCAGGTTCAGCCGGTCGCCGCCGATCGGGCCGGCCGCACCGCCGACCAGGTACACCGCGTCAGGGGTGCGCCGCAGCACGAGCGGCGCCTGCGACCGGAGTACGGGCAGCCGCGTCACCCCACCCGCGTCCGCCTCGGCGACGATCTCGGCCGAGGCGATGACCCGGTTGCGCGGTGCGGCCGCGGGCGGCGGGGCGGTTAGCTGGGGAGTCACCACGCGTACGTTCGGCTAAATAAGGGACGGGCTGCGAAGTGCGGCCCGCACCCACCCGGCGACCTTCGCTGCGAGCGGATCCTCCCGCAGCGAGCAGAAGATCACCGGCCGACTCCCGCGGACGGACGCCGCGTCGCGGTCCATCACCTCCAGGGACGCGCCGACCAGCGGAGCCAGGTCGGTCTTGTTGATCACCAGCAGGTCGGAGAATGTGACGCCGGGCCCGCCCTTGCGCGGCACCTTGTCGCCGCCGGAGACGTCGAGGACGAAGATCTGCAGGTCGGCGAGGCCGTGGCTGAACGTCGCGGTCAGGTTGTCGCCGCCGCTTTCGACCAGCACCAGGTCCAGCGGGCCGAACTTCGCCTCCAGGTCCTCCACCGCGTCCAGGTTCGCCCCGATGTCGTCCCTGATCGCGGTGTGCGGGCAGCAGCCGGTGCGGACGGGGACGATCCGGTCCAGGTCGAGGACGCCGGCCTTGCGGAGGAAGTCGGCGTCTTCGGTGGTGTAGATGTCGTTGGTCACCACGGCGAGGCCAACGTCGTCGCGCAGGTTCCGGCACAGCGCCGCCACCAGCGCCGTCTTGCCGCTGCCGACCGGACCGCCGATGCCGATCCTGAGGGCCCGTCCTTCTCGCGCCTTTTCACGGGGGGGTTTGGGGGGGTCGTCCCCCCGGGCTAGCAGGTGCGGCGGGACCGGATGATCGTGGTCGTGGTCAAGACTCAAAGAGACGCACCTCCGCGCGGATATGCGCTTCGGCCAGCAGGTCCAGGGCCGGAGCGGACGGGCAGGGCAAGTCGCCGGACGGGCCTGGCGCGCTGGCGGCCGCGTGTCCGGCTATGCGGTCGATGTCGGCCGCGAGGCCGGCGAGGACGGCGGTGACCCGCATCGGGTCCAGGGCGAGTAGCCGGACCGCCGCGCTGGCCGGCCCGGCCACCGACTGATAGGCGGCGATCAGCGCGGCCTCGGCCGCCGTGCACCCGGCCGCCGCGGCGGCCGCGCCGAGCACCAGCGCGTGATGCGGTGCGGTCTGCGGCGGCCAGTCAGCATCCGGCCACGCCGTGCGAGCCGCCCGGAGCAGGGCGCGGCCCTGGCGCCGGGACGCTTCCCGCTGCGCGGACGACGGAGTCCGCGCGTCCGCCTCCGCGTCGAGTTCATCCCAGCGGTCATCACAGGCACGGGCACACGCCGCGGCCGCCAGGCCAGCCGCGACCATCCCCGCGGTACGCAGCCGTCCCCGGAGGAATACCTCAAGGGATGCGGTATCAGTCACCGATCCTGCCGTCGCCGCGGATTCCAGCCCTCCCGAGTGCGCGTGTCCTCCAGCGGGAAACCGCGCGTCGGCCAGCAGCAGTGCCGCGACGCTCATCGGGGGCGCTCCAGTCTGCCGGTTTCATGATCATGGGTCATTGACGGCGAATATCGCCAGTTTTGACCCATGATCATGGAAAGCGGATCGGTGGAGGTGGGCGCGGGAGGCATCGTCAGAATAGGAAGTAGCGCTGGGACATCGGGAGGGCCGCCGCGGGGGACGCTTCCACCACGTCGCCGTCGATCCGCACGGTGAACGTGTCCGGGTCGACGGCGATGTCCGGCAGCGCGTCGTTGTTCACCATGTCGGCCTTGCCGCGCGCCGAGACGTCCGCCACCGGGACGAGGTCGCGCGCCAGCCCGAGGCGGTCCGCCAGGCCGTCCTCGAGGGCCGCCCTTGAGCACCGCGTGCGGGCGGACACCGAAGAACGCGGGGTGCCACAGCACCAGGTCGGCCAGCTTGCCGGCCTCGACGGAGCCGATCTGGCCGTCGAGCCCGTGCGCTATCGCCGGGCAGATCGTGTACTTCGCGATGTACCGCCGGGCCCGGGCGTTATCCGCGCCGCCGGCCCCGCCGGAATCCCCGGCCACCGGCCCGTAGCCCGCCAGCGACCCGCGGCGCTCCTTCATCGCGTGCGCGGTCTGCCAGGTGCGGATCACCACCTCGCCGATCCGCCCCATCGCCTGGGAGTCCGAGCCGATCATGGAGATCGCGCCCATATCGTGCAGGATGTCCTCGGCGGCGATCGTCGAGGGCCTGATCCGCGACTCGGCGAACGCCAGGTCCTCGGCGACGGCCGGGTTCAGGTGGTGGCACACCATGAGCATGTCGAGGTGCTCGTCCACGGTGTTCACCGTGTGCGGGCGGGTCGGATTGGTCGACGACGGCAGCACGTTGGGCCGCGACGCCACGGTGATGATGTCGGGCGCGTGCCCGCCGCCGGCGCCTTCGGTGTGATAGGCGTGGATCGGCCGTCCGGCGATCGCCGCGAGGGTGTCTTCGACGAAGCCCGCTTCGTTCAGCGTGTCGGTATGGATGGCGGTCTGCACGCCGGCCGCCACCGAGACCCGCAGGCAGGCGTCGATCGCGGCGGGGGTCGACCCCCAGTCCTCGTGCAGCTTGAACCCGGCCGCGCCGGCCCGCAGTTGCTCCCAGAGCGCTTCGGACGAGACGGTGTTGCCCTTGCCGAGCAGCACGATGTTCACCGGCCAGGCGTCGGTTGCCTCGAGCATCCGGGCCAGGTGCCACGCGCCCGGCGTCACCGTGGTCGCCTTGGTGCCCTCCGCGGGCCCCGTCCCGCCGCCGATCAGCGTGGTGATGCCGCCGCCGAGCGCCTCGGGGATGAGCTGCGGGCAGATCAGGTGCACGTGACAGTCGATGCCGCCCGCGGTGAGGATGAGCCCGTTCCCGGCCATGACCTCGGTGGACGGCCCGATCACCAGGTCGGGGTGCACGCCGTCCATGATGTCCGGGTTGCCCGCCTTGCCGATCGCGCTGATCCGGCCGTCCCTGATGCCCACGTCCGCCTTGACGATGCCCCAGTGGTCGAGGATGACCGCGCCGGTGATGACGAGGTCGGGGGTGCCTTCCGCCCGGGTGGCGACCGCCTGCCCCATCGACTCGCGGATCACCTTCCCGCCGCCGAACACCGCCTCGTCGCCCCCGGCGCACAGGTCCCGCTCGACCTCGATGAGCAGCGAGGTATCGGCCAGCCTGATCCGGTCGCCGACGGTCGGGCCGTACAGCAGCGCGTACCGCTCCCGGCTCAGCTCACTCATCGGAGGACTCCCCGGAAAGGCGCCGTCCGCCGATCTGCAGCCCCGGTACCGCCCGCCTGCCAGCCAGCGGCACCAGGCTCACCTCGCGTTCCACACCCGGCTCGAACCGCACCGCGGTGCCGGCCGCGATGTTCAGCCGGTGTCCCCAGGCGGCGTCCCTGTCGAAGCGCAGCGCCGCGTTGGCCTGCGCGAAGTGAAAGTGCGACCCGACCTGCACCGGCCGGTCGCCGGTATTCGCCACGATGAGCACCAAAGGCTCACGGCCCGCGTTCAGCGGGACCGGGTCCGCGCCGTGCAGGACCTCGCCCGGGATCATGGAATCGGCTCGTGGACGGTGACCAGCTTCGTCCCGTCGGGGAAGGTCGCCTCGATCTGGACTTCCGTCAGCATCTCGGGCACGCCCTCCAGCACATCCTCGCGCGTCAGCACCGTGCGCCCGGCAGCCATCAGCTCCACCACGGACCGCCCGTCCCGGGCGCCTTCCATGAGGAACGAGGTGATCAGGGCGACCGCCTCGGGGTAGTTGAGCCTGAGCCCGCGTGCCTTGCGCTCCCGGGCGAGTCCCGCCGCAACGTGGATGAGCAGCCGCTCCTGTTCATGCGGGGAGATCAGCATGGGAGCACGATAACCCCGCCGGTTACGAGTGATGTTACGGCGCCGTGACGAATTGTCACGGCATGTTTCGCGTCTCCCGCCGCTCACCCTGGGCCGGCGGCGTCTTGCTGCCGGGCATATCGGCATCCATGGTGGCTGGTGCGGTCTGGGTCAAGACGACGACACTGGCACACATCCCGGCGAAGCCCGCCGCCGCCAGGGCCAGTACGGCGGGGCCCGATGTGAAGCGCTCGTTGAACAGCCACAGGCTGAGGGCGATGCTTACGATCGGGTCGACGATCACTATGAACGGCTGGGAGGCCCGCAGCGGCCCGACGTGCAGGGCCACCTGCTGCAGGAACAGCGCCGCCACGCTCCCCGCCACTAGCGCGTAGACGGGCCAGCGGGTGAACATCCCGAGCACGCCGAACTGGGTCAGTGTGTCGGTGGTGGCCTTGATGAACGTCGCCACCAGCGCCCACAAGACCGCACAGGCCGCGCCGTACAGCGCCGCGCGCAGGCCCGGGGACCCCCACCGCGCGGCGACCGCAAGGACGCCGGCGCAGGCGCAGCAGGCCAGCGTGGCCGACACCCAGTGGCGGCTGGTCGGATAAAGGGTGCCGCCGCCGGGCTGCCCCGCGATGACGAATATGGCCAGGCCCGCGCAGGTCAAGGCGGCGGCGGCCCAGGTGACCAGGCGGATCGACTGGCGGATCCAGAACCGGCGCAGCAGGAGCATGAAGACCAGTTCGGTGGCCAGCGCCGGCTGCACGACCGACAGCAGGCCGTCGTGCAGGGCCAGGGCCTGGAACACGAACGCCGCGAGCAGCGCCACCCAGCCGAAAAGCCACAGCGGATCGCGGAACAGGTACACCACCAGCCGCCAGCCCGAAGACCGGCGCGGCGCGGCGGTGCTGGCAATGTGCTGGGTGGCCTCATTGACCGCGTTGGACAAGGCCGCCAGCAGGGCGAAGACGACTACCATCTGAGCCTGTTCCTACGGGCGGAAGCCGGCCCAAGGGTCGTAATCGACCTCGAGAGGCTCCTGAGGCGGCCGTGACGCCGGGGGGACGTGCTCCAGGTTGAGCCGGATCCGGTACCACGCGGAACTGCGCCCGCGCATCGCGTCCACCAGCACGTCGGCGGGTTCCAGGTGCGGCCACACGTCGGCGTGCCTGATCTTCCACCGTTGAAGGCCTTCCATCGCCTCGGCCTTGGTGGCCGCCCGTGCGACCTCGATCAGCGGCTTGGTGGGCTGGCGGCGGCCGGCCGCGCCGGCCGCCGGGCGGCGCTTGGACGGCTGCACCCGCGGCTGCTCGCCGTCCTGCTTCTCGTAATGCGGCGGCCAGGGTGCGTCCGGCAGCCCGGCCGCCTCGTCGCGGGCCGCGAGCTCAAGCAGCCCCTCGAGCGACCCGACGGCGGAGTCCATCTCCGCCCAGGGGTCGCCGACCGCGGCGAACCGGGCCGGGACCGTGTCGATCGTGAACTCCGCCGGGTCGCACGAGGGGACCTCGTCCCAGGTCAGCGGCATCGACACCCGGGCGTCCGGCAGCGGGCGGACCGAGTAGGCCGACGCGACCGTGCGGTCCTTGGCGTTCTGGTTGTAGTCGACGAAGACGCCGTGCCGCTCCTCCTTCCACCACTTCGAGGTCGCCAGGTCGGGTGCCCGGCGCTCGATCTCCCGGGCCACCGCCACCGCGGCCCGGCGCACGTCGGTGAACAGCCAGCGGGGCTCGATCCGGGCGTAGATGTGCATGCCCCGTGACCCCGAGGTCTTCGCCCAGCCGGTCAGCCCGGAATCCGCCAGGACCGACCGGGCCACCAGAGCCACCGAACGGATCTGCGGCCACTCGATGCCCGGCACCGGGTCGAGGTCGACCCGGAGTTCATCGGGATGATCGAGATCGGCTGCCCGCACCGGATGCGGGTTCAGGTCGATGCAGCCCAGGTTGGCCACCCACACCAGGCCGGCCGCGTCGCGCAGCACCACCTCGTCCGCGGTCCGGCCCGACGGGAAGCTCAATTGCGCTGTCTCGATCCAGTCCGGGCGTTTCTCCGGCGCGCGCTTCTGGAAGAACGGCTCGCTCTCCGCGCCGTTCACGAACCGCTTGAGCGCCATCGGCCGCCCGCGCACCCCGCCCAGCGCGCCGTCGGCGACCGCGAGGTAGTACCGGACCATGTCCAGCTTGGTGCGTCCCGTGCGCGGGAAGTACACCTTGCCGGGGTTGGATACCGGCACCTCGCGGCCGGCCACCTCGACGATGGTCTTGGGATCGGCCATGGGAGTCAGCCCCGTCCGTTCGGGATAACTGGGTTTTGTCCGAGAATGGCGGAAAGGTCGAAGCTGACCGGCTCCTCGAGCTGCTCGTACGTGCACGACCGCGGGTCGCGGTCGGGACGCCAGCGGACGAATTGCGCGGTATGCCGGAAACGGGGCCCTTCCATGTGGTCGTAGCGGACCTCGAGCACCCGTTCCGGGCGCAGCGGGACGAACGACAGATCCTTGCCGACATTCCACCGGCTGTACTGGGAGCTGCGCGGGGTGCGAGTGCCGGCCTCTTGCTTGGCCCAGTTCCACGGGTGCTCGTCGAACGTGGTCACCAGCGGGTCAAGCTCAGCCCGCAGGGCGCGACGCTGCTCCATCGGGAACGCGCCGACCACACCGACGCTCGCCAGCGCGCCGTCGGGACGGTACAGCCCGAGGAGCAGCGAGCCGATCGCGTCGTCGCCGCTCTTGTGCGGCCGGTAGCCCGCCACCACGCAGTCCGCGGTCCGCTCGTGCTTGATCTTGAGCATCACCCGCTTATCGGGCTCGTAGACGCCCTCGGGGGACTTGGCGATCAGCCCGTCCAGGCCGGCCCCCTCGAACTGGCTGAACCACTGAGCGGCCACCGCGCGCTCAGACGTGATGGGCGTCAGGTGGACCGGCGATCCGGCGCCGGCCAGCGCCGACTCCAGAACGGCGCGTCGGCCGGCGAAGGGGACAGCGGTATAGTCCGTGCCGTCGAGCGCCAGCAGGTCGAACGCGACGAAGTGCGCGGGCGTCTGCTCCGCCAGCAGCCGGACCCGGCTGGCCGCCGGGTGGATCCGCAGCTGCAGCGCCTCGAAGTCGAGCCGCCCGGACTTGAAGTCCGGCACCACGATCTCGCCGTCGATGACGCACCGCTCCGGCAGGTTGGCCAGGACGGCCTCGACTAGTTCGGGGAAATAGCGCGTCATGGGCCGCTCGTTGCGACTGCCGATCTCCACTTCCGCGCCGTCGCGGAAGATGATCGAGCGGAAGCCATCCCACTTCGGCTCGAACACATAGTCGCCGTCAGGGATGGCGCCCACCGGCTTGGCCAGCATCGGCGCCACCGGCGGCATCACCGGAAGGTCCATGTCCCCCAGACTCCATGATCGCGGGTGCTCGCGGAACTACAGTGCCCGTTCATGCCTACGATCATGCTTGACGTGGCCGGGCAGGGAAAGTCACCGGGTTAGCAGCTGAGCCCGGTCCATTCGGCGCTGTACTTCCACAGCAGCTCGGCCAGCCCGGGGGTCGCCGCCTGGCTGGGCGCCTTCACGAGGCACTTGTCGTAGAACAGCCCGCTCTCGGTGGCCACCGCCGGTGACGTCGCGCAGTACACGGACGTGCGCGCCCCCTGGTCGACGGTGAGCATCCGCCGGGTCATCACGGCGCGGGCCGGCCACGGCACGCGGCGCCAGATGTCGGAGGCGACCACGCCGGGGTGCAGCGCGTACGCCGACACGCTGGGGACCCGCCGGGAAAGCTCCTGCGTGTACAGCACGTTGCACAGCTTGGAGACCGCGTACTCGCGCAGCCCGGTGATCGATCGGGTGCGCCTGCGCAGCGCGTCAAAGTCGATGCCGGGCGCGTCGTAGTGCGCCTCGCTGGAGACGTTCACGATCCGCGCGCCAGGCCCGCTCGCCTTCAGGCGTTCGAGCAGCAGCGACGTCAGGACGAAGTGACCGAGGTGGTTCACGCCGAAGTGCACCTCGAACCCGTCCTCGGTCAGCCCCCGCTGCCCGCCCACTCCCGCGTTGTTGACCAGCACGTGCAGCGGCTCGTCCCGCGCGAGGAACTCCGCGGCGCACGAGCGCGCCGACGCGAGCGAGGCCAGGTCGAGCGGCAGCAGCCACACGGTTTGCGACCCCGCGGCCGCCTTGATGCCCGAGACAGCCGACGAACCCGCCGCCTCCGAACGGCTCGTGATGTACACCCGTCCGCCGTCCCATGCGAGCGCGGTGGCCGTCGCGCGCCCGATCCCGGTGTTGCCGCCGGTGACGAGGAACGTCCGCCCCGCGGCGGCCCCGCGAGCGGTGCCGTCAGCGGTGCCGTCAGCGGTGCCGTCAGCGGTGCCGGAAACGTCATCCACGGCACGATTATCCGCCGGCCATCGCCCCCACGACGAGGAACGGCTCGTTGCCGGCGGCGATCGCGGCTGCCACCGCGTCCGGCAGGGGCCCGTCCGGCGGCTCATTGGACAGGTCCTGCTCGCACGCGTAGAAGCGGATGAAGGCCCGCCGCTTGCCGGTGCGCCGGTCCCTGATCGTGCCGCCGAGCACCGGGAACCGCCCCTCGAGGCCGTCCAGGATGACCCGCTGGGTGAGCGGCCCCGTCACATCCACGCAGACCTCCCCGCGCACGCCGGCGAGGTTCCGCAGATGAGCGGGCAGCACCACCCGGATCGCGGTCATCACACGACCTGGACCTCGACCGACAGCACCGCGGGCAGGTCCCGCACGATCGGCGCCCACGACTGTCCGGAGTCGGCGGAGGCGTACACCTGCCCGCCGGTGGTGCCGAAGTAGATCCCGGCTGAGTCGAGGGTGTCCACGGCCATCGCGTCACGGTACACGTTCACGTAGCAGTCCTGCTGCGGCAGGCCGCGCGTCAGCGGCTCCCACTCATTCCCGCCGGACCGCGACCGCCAGACCCGCAGCTGCCCGTCCGGCGGGTAGTGCAGGCTGTCGCTGGTGATCGGCACGACGTAGATGGTCTCCGCCTCGTGCGGGTGCACCGCGATCGGGAAGCCGAAGTCGGTCGGCAGGTTCCCGCTGACCTCCGTCCAGGACAGGCCGCCGTCGTCGGACCGCATCACGTCCCAGTGCTTCTGCATGAACAGCGTGTCCGGCCGCGACGGGTGCGCCTCGACGTGGTGCACGCAGTGCCCGACCTCGGCGTCCTCGTCCGGGATGCCCTCGGAGTGCAGGCCGTGGTTCACCGGTCGCCAGGTCTCACCGGAATCGTCGGACCGGAACGTGCCCGCCGCGGAGATCGCGGCGAACATCCGGGATCCCTGCAGGATGATCGTGTGCAGGCAGAGCCCGCCCGCGCCCGGCCCCCATTCCGGAGCCGATGATTGCAGCCGCAGCCCGGTGAGCTCGTTCCAGGTGACGCCCCCGTCCACCGACTTGAACAGCGCCGCGTCCTCCGCCCCCGCGTACACGACATCCGGGTCGGTAAGCGACGGCTCGAGGTGCCAGATCCGCTTGAACTCCCATGGCCGCGGCGTGCCGTCGTACCACAGGTGGGTGCCCGGGTCGCCGACATAACCGAAGTCGTTGCCGACCGGCTGCCAGGTCGCGCCGCCGTCGTCCGAGCGCTGGAGCAGCTGGCCGAACCATCCCGTGTTCTGCGAGGCGTACAGCCGATTCGGGTCAGCGGGGGAGCCTTTCATGTGGTAGATCTCCCAGCCGCCGAAGTGCGGGCCGCTCACCGACCACTTGTCCCGCTTGCCGTCGGAGGTCAGCACGAACGCGCCCTTGCGCGTCCCCGCCAGCACACGTACCTGTGTCATCGCGTCACCCTTCCGAGGTTCTGTGGTTTGGAACTGGTATTCGTAGGTTATAATGAGATCGAACCGATGTTCCACACACCGAGAGTCGGTTGTTCCCCGTATATGACTGCGCGAGCCCGGGAAACTCATCGCACTCCGGGCATCTCACCACTGTTACACAGCGCGAACGGGCGCGTCGTTCCGGACAAGGAGGTTGCGGAGTGTGGCAGGATACACGGAGCAACCGTGATGCCCGCTTTTTACCCCGGGGCCGGTCCTCGGGGTTCAACAACCCCCCACGGAGCAGATGTTGGCCGGTCAGCCGCAAGAACCTTCCTGGCACACTCCCGAGCAGGATCAGGTGCGCCCCGCCTGGCAGCCGCGCACCCAGTCGTCCAACGACAAACAGGACACCTACGCCTACCCGCAGACCGCTGCCGCGCCGTCCTACGGTCAGTCCTACCCGCCCCCGCCGGGCCAGCCCTACGGCCAGCCGGGGCCGGGTTATCCGGAGCCGGGGTACACGGCCCGGGACGCCGGCTACGCCGCCCAGGACCCTGGCTACACGGCGCAAGACGCCGGCTACCCGGCGCCGGACACGGGCTTCGCCGGGCAGGACCAGGGCTATCCGGGTCCGCAGGGCCAGTCGGTGCCGCAGTGGCAGGCGTCCCCTGGCATGTCCGCGTCCGCGGCGAAGTCGAAGGCGGCGGGCCACGCCAAGGGCTTTATCGGCTCGCTCTTCGACTTCAGCTTCACGTCCTTCGTCACGCCGAAGATCATCAAGGTCCTCTACGTCCTCATCACCGTCTGGACGGTGATCTGGGCGCTGATCTTCCTGCGCTTCGGGTTCAAGTACGGCGGCGCGGCCGGCGGATTCTTCACGCTGATCATCGTCGACCCGATCCTTCTGCTGCTGACCCTCGGCGTGTACCGGGTGGTGCTCGAGTTCTTCATGGTCGTGCACCGTATGCATGAGGACCTCAAGGCCGTTCGCGAGCGGGGCGACAGTCAGCTCTGACAAGATTTCTTGCCTCGCCGTCGTCCACAGGCACGGCCGGGACCTCCACAGCGCCCAAGCCAAGCCCGCACGGGCTGGGCGCCGGATGAGTCCACAGCCACCGGTCTCTTTACCAGGCCTGGATCCACAGCTATGCCGGGCTTGTGCACATGGCGATCCACAGGACGCCCGGAGTACGTTACCTGTCCCGGGCACGTGGGGAACCGCACCGGGGGAACCGGGGAAACACGATGGCGAGCCGAGCAGGACATCCAGCCATGACCAGAACCCTCATGCAGCCGATGGCCGCTGACACGGCCAGGCGCAGCCGTCATTTTCAGCTGATCGTCGACGTTCATCTGCTGCTGCTCAGCGATGGGGAAGTCCTGCTGGGCAGACGCGCGAACACCGGCTACGGCGACGGCGCCTACGAGCCGCCGTCGGGCCGCCTCGCCGAGCGCGAGACGCTGGTGGAGGCCGCCGTCAGGGTAGCGAAGGCCCAGGTCGGGATCGTGCTCGATCCGGCCCTGGTGTCGCTGGCGCACGTGATGCACGACGTCTCCGGCGCGGGCCGGATGGCGTTCTTCCTCACGGCGGACGGCTGGGAGGGCGAGGCGGGGGGAGCGGCGAACAGCTATAGCGACTTCGGCTGGTTCCCGCTGGCCCAGCTGCCCGCGAACATGATCGACCGCGCCCGTGTAGCCGTGCGGAACTTCGCGGCCGGCGCCCGCTTCTCGACGTACCCGGCGTTTGGGATGTGACATTATCCCGAACGGTCGCGTGGCTTCGCGCACTTCCGTCCACAGTGACTCTTCAATGGGCGGCGCTGGGGGCTTGCGGGTTTCCCCGCGTTCAGTCGGGACCAAAAGCGTCCCGAACAACGCGGGGTAACTCCGCCGCGCCCCCCCGCTTTCCCAGTCACAGGGCTACGCGGGGTGTGGCCGTCTCTCAGCCACCCCCTCACCATTCCCTATCCCGCGCAACAAAGTGCACGCCTCCGCCCGCCGGAAACGTTAATCTCTCAGGCCCTCCACTGGGTGCTAATCTCAGGCCTTCCACTGGGTGACGAAGTGGTGGTCTTCGCCGGCCGACAGGGAGAAGCCCTCGGGCGGGCCGGGCGCCACGTCGATGATCAGCTGGCTGGAGTGCCAGGCCTCGTGCAGTCGGCGGTCGATGTAGAACGGGCAGCCCTCGATCAGGCCCAAGAGCAGGTCGCCGTCGCCGGTGATGTATTCGCCGGCCGGGAAGCACATGGGGATGCTGCCGGCGCAGCAGCCCGCGGACTGGACGAACATCAGCGGGCCGCGGGCGGCCCGGAGGCGGCGAACCGCCTCCCGGGCTGCCTCGGTCGCGATGACGCGCTGTTCGGCGAGGCGGCGACCCCCGCGCGCCGCTGCCTGGCGGCCGCCGCGCTCTGCCACCTCACGGCTGGTCATCGCGAGCTCCCTCCCCTAGAAGAAACCGAGCGGATTCGGGTCGTAGCTGACGAGCAGGTTCTTCGTCTGCGAGTAGTGCTCGAGCATCATCTTGTGCGTCTCCCGCCCGATGCCCGAGATCTTGTACCCGCCGAACGCCGCGCCCGCCGGGTACTGGTGGTAGCAGTTCACCCAGACGCGGCCGGCCTTGATCCCGCGTGCCACGCGGAACGCGCGGCTGCCGTCACGGGTCCAGACGCCGCCGCCGAGCCCGTACAGCGTGTCGTTGGCGATGGCCAGCGCCTCGGCCTCGTCTCGGAAGGTGGTGACCGCGAGCACCGGCCCGAAGATCTCCTCCTGGAAGACCCGCATCTTGTTGTTGCCGTGGAGCACCGTCGGCTCGAAGTAGTACCCGTCGGCGAACTCCCCGCCCACTTGTGCGCGGTGGCCGCCGGCCATCAGCTTCGCGCCCTCGCCCAGGCCCACGTCCACGTAGGACGTGATCTTGGCGAGCTGCTGCGCGGAGTTCTGCGGTCCCATCATCGTCTCGGTGTCCATGGGGTCGCCGACCTTGATCTTCGCGATCCGGGCCAGCGCGCGCTCCATGAAGTCATCGAAGATGTCCTCCTGGACCAGGGCGCGAGACGGGCAGGTGCACACCTCGCCCTTGTTGAAGGCGTAGAGCACCAGCCCCTCGACGGCCTTGTCGAGGAACGCGTCGTTTTCCGCCATGACGTCGGAGAAGAAGACGTTCGGCGACTTGCCGCCGAGCTCCAGCGTCACCGGGATGATGTTCTGGGCCGCGTACTGCATGATCAGCCGTCCGGTGACGGTCTCGCCGGTGAACGCGATCTTGGCGATCCGCGGGTTGGCCGCCAGGGCCTTGCCGATCTCCCCGCCTGGTCCGGTGACGATGTTGAGCACGCCGGGCGGCAGCAGGTGCCCGATGATCTCGGCCAGCTTGAGGATCGACCACGGGGTGGACGACGCGGGCTTGATCACCGTGCAGTTGCCAGCGGCCAGCGCCGGGGCGAGCTTCCAGGCCGCCATCAGCAGCGGGAAGTTGAACGGGATGATCTGGCCAACCACGCCGAGCGGCTCCCGGAAGTGGTAGGCGATCGTGTTCTTGTCGATCTCGGTGATCTGGGTCTCCTCGGCCCTGATCGCCGACGCGAAGTAACGGAAGTGGTCGGCGGCGAGCGGGATGTCGGCGGCCAGCGTCTCCCGCACTGGTTTGCCGTTCTCCCAGCTCTCGGCGACGGCCAGCATCTCCTGGTGCGCGTCGATCGCGTCCGCGATCGCGTTGAGCACCCGGGCCCGCTGGGCCGGAGAGGTCTCCCCCCACTCGTC
This sequence comes from uncultured Actinomycetota bacterium, assembly GCA_963771985.1. Classification (GTDB taxonomy): domain Bacteria; phylum Actinomycetota; class Actinomycetes; order Streptosporangiales; family Streptosporangiaceae; genus Trebonia. Next base: position 186,918 of record CAVYVO010000024.1, read on the forward strand.
CTTCGCGTGATGCGCCGCGTCGAGCGCGACCTCGATATCCTCCGGCGTGGACCGCGCCACCTCACAGATGGGCTTAGCGGTGGCCGGCGCGAGGTTCACCATGTACTGTCCCTTGACCGGCGACACCCACTTGCCGTCGATGAAGTTCTCGTACCGCGGTGACACGTGCACGATACTGTCCGGCTGACCGGGCTGCACGTATCTCATCTGGACCTCCTCCGATGGTTTCTACAGTCCGGCCTAGCGCGCCCCGCGGAGTCCGCGAAGGGCTGCAGGTCCCGCGCCGAGGGGGCTTATGGCAGGTAGTTCCCGTTACACTCGCTTACTGATGCGCCTGGTTAAGACCCACGGGTCACTCAATGAGATCTTCGTCCTGGACGCGACGCCCGCCGTGTGGGCGTCGGACGCCGAGCTGCGCGAGTTCGTCCGGCGGGTGTGCGGCCGGGACGCGTGGACCGGCGGCAGCGACGGGATCTACCTGTACGACGCCGCCTCGCCGCGAACGCGGGCGTGGTTCTTCAACCCGGACGGCTCGCCGGCGGAGTTCTGCGGGAACGGCATGCGGGGCCTGGGCAGGCTGATCCTCGACCTGCGCGGCACCGAGACGGAGGTCGTCGCCAGCGGCGGCCGCGACTACACGGTCCACCGTGCCCCGTCCACGCCGGAAGGCGTCCGCCAGGTGCTGCTCGAACTGCCAGCGGTGGAGTTCGCCGCGCCGCCGCCGCCCCCGTTCGCGGGCTACACCGCCGTGACCGTGCCGAACCCGCACGTCGTCGCCGTCGTCGCGGACTACTCCGAACCAGCCCTGATCGAAGCCGGCCAGCAAGCCGAGAAGACCTTCCCCGCCGGCGCCAACGTCTCATTCCTGCTTCCCCTAGCGCCCAAAGCCCCCGCCACAACCGCCCCCGATGCCTCAGCCGCCACCTCAGCGACCTCGGCTACCGCAGCGACCTCGGCTACCTCAATCACCTCAGCGGGCCTCACCGCCCCATCCATCCCCAGAAACCCGATCATCTCAGCCGCCCCAACCGCCCCAGAGGTCTTTGTCCGCACCTTCGAGCGCGGCGCGGGCCTTACCCCGTCGTGCGGCTCCGGAGTGGTCGCGTCCCGCGCCGCGTACTCGCGGGTGACTGGCCTGGACCCGGAGCAGCGCCTCGTCGTCAGGAACGCCGGCGGCGTCGCCGCCGCGTTCGATCCGCATCCGGAATGGCGGCTGGTTCCCCGTCCTGGAGGGCAACGCCACGGTGGTCTACCGAGCTGAGGTCGATCCGTCCGGCCGCCGGTCCGGCTCCCTGGACTTCGCCGCCGAAGAGAACGCCGCCTACGCCTCACTAGACGAGCAAAACACCGCCTACCTCAAAGTCAACGACGTCGTAACGGCCCACCCCTGACAGCACCCTCCCCGAAGCCCAGCGGCAGCCCGCTCGTCCGTCGCCACTATAACCGTCTGTGACCGCCGATTGCGAAGCTAGCGCCATGATATCGAAAACATTTTTCCTAACGTAAGTAATTCATTCTATAGCAACGAAAGCTCTTCGCCATCATGGCTGACTGCACCGGAAGTCTGCGGCGGGGCACGCGAAACGGTCACACTCCGTAGCGCCATGGTCCGTTATGTCTTTAATGTTCGAATTCGCATAGCGTGGGCTTGCCGGCAAGGGGGAGCCGGCGACCGACCAAGATCAACCTTTGCAAGCGGCATTGCCGTATAGGTGCGATGGGCTGCACGGGCAGTCCCGCTGGCAACTGATGTAACACCGCACACGTCCACGGTAGGGTACGTCCCGGCGCCCGAGACGGGCGGTTGGAAGACCTTACGGCGTCGCGGGCGGGTGTCAGGGGCGGGGGAGGCGGTCGAGGGCCTGCCGGGCCTTGCGCTCGGTGGCTTCGGCGCGGCGGGCGCGGAGCCTGGTGTCGGCCAGCTCGGCGCGCGCCTTGGTGAGCCTCTCTTCCAGGTCCCGGACCTCGGCTTCCAGCCGGTCTTCCGCCGCGACGGCAGCGGCTGTGGCCGCCGTGGCAGACGCCACCGACCGTTCGGCATCATCGAAGATCTCGCGGCGGCGGGCGGCCTGCCTCGCTGCTTCCTCGGCCACCGAAGACGGTGGGGCGGGGCGGCCGGCCGTGCTCCGCGCGCGGCCGGGAGTGCTCCGTTCGGGCTCCGGGGCTGAGGCTTGTTCTGGGCCGGAGGATCGATCAGGGGCCAGAGGTGTCTTCGGGAAGGCAGGTGTCTCCGGGGAGGCGGCGTCGGGGGCGGGGCCGAACGAGGCCGCGCCGAAGCCGGCCCATTGGGCGGCGCGGGTCAGCGTGCCTGCCGCGAACTCCGCGGCGACCTCGGGGTCGGCGAGCGCGGAGGTCAGCGTCGCCCCGATCTCTTCGCGCAGGGCCGCCGACGGGTCCGGCACTCCGGCCGCGTTGAGCGCCTGACCGGTCAGCTCGTCGATCAGCGGCCCGCGCGTGGCGGACAGCTCGCGCAGGCGTCGGCCATCTCTGGCCTGTTCGGCGGCGCGCAGGGCGTCGGCGAGGGCCGCCAGCCGCGCCGGCGCGCCCGGGTCGGCGCGCGCCAGCTGGTTGACGACCCAGGCCGCGCGGGTCGGCTTGCGCAGCGCGGAGATCTGCTTCGCGGCCGCGTTGTCACCGGCGGCCTTGGCAGCGGCGGCGAGTGCCTTGCGGCGGTCAGTGAAGTCCTGCGGGTCGGCACCGTACAGGTCCGCGGTCGCGGCGCTCACCCGGTCGCCGCCAGCGCCCGGGCCGCCAGCGCCCGGGCCGCCGTTTAGCGCGCTGCTGCTCACATAGCGGTCATGCCCCGGTTCGCAGGCCCGCGAACAGGTCGTCCTCCGGCAGCGGCACGCCGGTGGCGTCGGCCACCCTGATGAAGTACTCGTAGCCGAAGGCGGCCTCGGCGACATCCGGCGGGATCTTGCTGAACCAGGAGTCGTTGATCTGGCTCCCGTGCGCGAACAGCGCCTCCCGCTTGCGGTCGAGCACCGGACGGATGTCGATCGTGGTCGTGATCCGCTCCTCGGACTCGAGGGCGCGCCGCGACCGTTCCTCGTCCTCTTCCCATTGCGGGACTTCCTCGCCGGCCGCGCGCAGCGCGTCCCAGATCTTCCGCCAGCTGCTGCCGCGCATAGTGGACAGGTAGACCTTGGCCGGGATTCCGGTCGCCTTCGCCGCCGCCTGCGCGGCCAGGCTGGCGTGCACATGGTCCGGGTGCTGGTAGGCGCCCTGGTCGTCGTACGTCACGAGCACGTGCGGGCGGTACTTGGTGATGAGCCCGCCGATCCGGTCCGCCACTTCCCCGAGCGGCACGTTGCAGAACGCGTCCGGGCGGTTCCTGTACTCCCAGTCCGGCATGCCCGAGTCGTGGTAGCCGAGCATTTCCAGGTCGCTGACGCGCAGGATCCTGGTGGACTTCTCGAGTTCCGCGAGGCGCTGCTGTGCGACCCCCTCCTCGTCGTGGCCGTCCTGTCCCGGCTTGATCCCGCCGGGAGCGTCGCCGAACTCGCCGTTCGTACAGGTGACCACGATCGTCCGAATGCCCTGGTCGGCGTAGGTGGCGAGGATGCCGCCGCCTGACGCCTCGTCGTCGGGATGGGCGTGTACTGCCATCAGGGTAAGAGGCTCTGCCATGACCACCAGCCTGCCATGTCCGCGATGTCGTCTGGCTAGTCGGCGCTGTGGCCGCGCCGGTTGCCACGTCAGTTGAGGTCGGCGGCTCCGCCGGTGCCGTTCGCCGGCGTCGCGCCTTCAGTCACGGGAACCGGGGCTGTCGCGTTTACGTTCCCGTTCGCGGCGGATTTCTTGAGCAGCCCGAGGACGGACAGGCCCTGGCCGACGACTCCGGCTAGGACCTCGTCGATCCCCTGGGCGCCGTTGAGGACGGTGAGGTTCGCGCCGGCCAGGCCGCGTGCCGCCGCTTCCACGATCGCGGGCAGGTTCTCGATGAGTTTGTCGGCGGCGATCAGTTCCTGGTTGCCCTGGCGCAGCGACGCCGCGCGCGCCCGGTTGGCGTCCGCCTCGGCATCGGCCACCGCACGCTCGCGGAAGGCCTCCGCCTCCGCGGTGAACCGCGCCTGGTCGCGGTCGGCCTCCGCCAGGGTTCGCTTGCGGTAGGCCTCCGCGTCGGCGGGGCGGCGGACCTCGGCCTCGAGGCACTGCGCGGCGAGTTCGGCCTGGCGCTGCGCGAGCGCGGTCTGCTGCTGGATGACCTCTTGCGAGGCCTGCGCCTCGGCGAGCGGACCGGCCTGGGCGGCCCTGGCCTTGGCCTGTTCGGTTTCGGCCTGGTATCCGGCACGCTTGATCGCCATGTCCCGCTCGTACTGGGCTTTCATCGCGGCGGCTGCCAGTTCGCGTTCGGCGGCCTCCAACTCGGCCTGCGCCTTCGCGATGCGAGCCCGGCTAGCGACCGCGGCCGCGTGCGGCGCGGCGAGGTTGCTGATGTAGCCGGAGGCGTCCTCGATCTCCTGGATCTCCAGCGCGTCCACCACGATGCCGAGCTTTTCCATCTCGGCGTGGCTGCCGTCTTTCACCTCCTGCGCTACCCGGTCCCGCTCCCTGATTATCTGTTCCACCGTCAGGCCACCGATGATCGACCGGAGGTGACCAGCGAAGACCCGGCCGACCAGGACCTCCATCCGGTCCTTGCTCGGAAAGGAAACGGCGCGCGGCGTTCGCGATCGACACCTGGTCATCGCCCACCTTGAACGCCGCGACCGAGCGCACGTTGAGCCTGATGCCCTGGCTGGTGATGCATTCCTCGACGATTTCCGCCTCGCACAAGGCGAGGAAAGCATCCGGGCCTTGCGCAGCACCGGCATGACGAAACTGCCGTGGGCGGTGACTATGCGGAACTGCGTGGCGTCCCCGCGCCGCTTGGAACCCGAAATGAGCAGTGCCTCATTGGGCGCGGGTACGTGCCAGAACAGCATGGCGGACTCCCTCTCGGGCTTTCCGAGTTCTGTGAGCGGCCGACTTTGGCCCGGCCTTGGAATGGGCTAACACCGGGATCGGGGTGACGAATACCGAACGGGCCGACAGCGCTTCGACGACCACGACCCGGGTATGCCGGGGAATTGGCTCGTCTGACCACGCGGCGAACGCCTCGCCGCCGCCGCGAACCGGAAGCAGCACTTCGCCGGGGCCTTTTCGATCGTTTCCTGGAATCTCGACTTTCGCACTTTTTGATGTGACCTTTAGGGGTTCGCTGAAGATGTCATCTGGACCGCCTACATGGCATCTTCAATGTCATCTGCGCAGCTACTACTTGTCATCTGCGTGGCACCACCGCGATTCCGGTAGATGCAGCGCCGGGGAAGACCGTCGGCGTAGTAGCCTGGGCGCAGCCAGGCACGGATGACCCGGCCTGGGTGGTTGAGGGCGGACACGTGGGAGAGCGCACTGGCATCGGGCTGGTCGACTTCGCGGTCCTTGATGCCCTCGGCTCCCTCGGAGTCCGGCCGGACCGCGGGTTCATGCGCTGTTCACGGGTACTAGCGCTCATCGAGGAGCGGATCGGCTTGGCCCCGGAGCATGGCTACGGCGTGCTGCTGGACCTGGCCCTGCCGTGGAAGATCCCTGTCCCGCTGGTCAGCGGGCAAGGCAACATGGGCGCCGGGCCCGGCGACCCGCCCGCCGGCCCGGGCGAGACCCAGTGCCGTCTCTCGCCCGCCGGCCAGGTGGCGCTCGATGCCGAGCACGGTCGGCTTGCCCCGGTCCCGATCGGGCTGATCAACGGCACCGCGGACCGCGGTGGCCCGCAGCCGCCTGCCGTGCTCGCCGCCGTGCGGCGCGCAGCCGAACAGTCGGCAGCCCCCGACAGCGAACTGCTCGGCTTGCTAGGCGCGGCCGGGCCGCTGAGCCTGGCCGGCATCGTCAGCCAGATCCGCGCCTGGGTCCAGCGCAACGCAAACCCGGACACGCCTGCTGCACTCACTGCCCTGGAGAACGCGTTGTGACCAGTTCCCCGGGTGCCATCGGCCGCCCCCGGGCCTGACGCGGCGCCCACCCGGCTGTCGGCTGGCGGCTCCTCGGTTTCCGGGCCGGTGACCGGCGCGCGCCGTGCTGCCGGATGTGGGGAAATGACAACTTCCCGCGCCACAGAGCGGACATCGAGGCTCTCCAGATGACAACAAGCCTGCGCATAGACGACATCTTCGCTGAATTCCCGCATGACCCGGGTGTCACGATGAGCGCGGTCAGCTTCCGGTTCTGGGGCCGGCGTAGAGGATGAAGGTGTCGTCTATCCCCTGTTCCGGGGTGCCTGTTGCCGTGCCGAACGAGCCGGGGAGTCCGGTTTCGCTGTACTGGCCGGTGCTGGTCTTGCAGATCCCGATGATCCAGCGGTCAGCGGAGCCCTGCCAGCGGAGGCGCGGGATCGGGGTGGGCTCGCGGTGGCCGGGCAGGAGCGCGGCGACGTAGCAGTACTGGCCGCGGTGGCGGACGAGGGCTCGCCGAGGCGGAGCCAGTCGGCCGTAGCGTGGGCGATGATCCGCCGGTGACGGCGTTGCGGGTCTGCCGGTCAGGTATTTGCGGCACGCTGTCCATGATGGCCGGCGCGCTGGCCGTGCCCGGATACCCGCTGACGGAACGGATTCCCACTGATGCTCACGGGCGCGGCCCTGTCCCGGGTCTGGCCGCATGACCGGGCGCACTATTTCTTCTTCTTCTCCCGCGCCCGCTGGAACCCCGATGACCTGGGCCTCGCGGCCGCGAAGCTGGTGATATCCCTGCGCCTATCCCGGTATATCACCGGCCGGTCCGGTGCGCGCGGCTACCCTCGTGATGGACGCGCCGGGAGGGCGGGCCGCCGCTGTCCCGCCGGGACCCGGACCGTAAGCGCGCCCGGGCGCACCGCGACCGTGAGCGTCCGGCCCGGCGTGACGACCTCCCCGTCCACCTCGCGGGGGAGCACCGCGTGAGCGGTGATCTCCACCTTGCGCGCCTGGAAGCGTTCGAGCTGCCGGTCGTGGTAGTGGCTGTGCGTCAGCACCCGGGTGGCTACCCGGGCCCAGCCGAACAGGCCCTGCGGTGCGAGCACGCCGACGTCGAGCAGTCCGTCGTCGATCCGTGACCGCGGCAGCAAGGTGAATCCGCCGGGGAGGAGCCCGGAGTTGCCGACGACGACACATCTCGCGTCGCGTTCCACCGGCGGCCCGTCGTCCATCCGGATGGTGAACCTGGTCGGCGGGACCGCGAGGTGGACCGCGCCGGACATCGCGTAGGCAAGCCAGCCCAGATGGTGCTTGAGCTTGGTCGCCGCGACCACGGCGGCGTCAAGGCCCATGCCCGCCATGGCGGTGAACGGCGCGCCGTCGGCCGTCGCGAGATCGATCCGGCGGTCCTCGCGTGCGCCGGGTGCGCCGGGTGCGCCGGGTGCGCCGCGCGCGCCGAGCGCGATGGCCAAAGCCGCCTTGGGGTTTTCCGGTATGCCCAGAGTCCGGGCGAGCAGGTTGGCGGTGCCGAGCGGAACGATGCCTAGCGGAACATCGGTGCCGGCCAGTCCTTCCGCGCAGCTCCGGACGGTTCCGTCGCCGCCGACGGCCACGACGAGTTCCGCGCCGCCCGCGGCCGCGTCGCGGGCCGCGGCGATGCCGGTCTCGGCCTTGTCGGTGACCGCGAAACTGGGGGCCCACCCGCCACGCGTGGCGCCCGCCTGGCATAGCGAGATGAAACGGCCGCCGGTCTTGGCCAGTGCGCCGTTGATGACGAACGTGACGGCAGGCATAACTCCGTCGAGGTTACCCGCGCTCCCGGGCCGCCCGGTGCGTCGCGCACGCCGGGCCCCGCTGTCGCGGAGGCCCGGCGGCGCGGCGTTCCTCCGGATCTATTGTCGCGGCGGCAACCGGTCCAGGATCTGGCCGAGTGTCCCCTTTACCTCGACCATGTCCGCCTTGAGTCCTGCGACGTCGGTCTTGAGTTGTGCGACGTCGGTCTTGAGTTGTGCGACGTCGGTCTTGAGTTGTGCGACGTCGGTCTTGAGTTGTGCGACGTCGGTCTTGAGTTGTGCGACATCCGTTTTCAGCGTCGCGACGTCCCCGGAAAGGGTCTTGATCGCCCGAGCATGTCTGTCCTGCACCTTGGCGAACCTGTCAAAATCTTTGCGCAGCTCAGTCAGCTTGCCAGATACTTCTTCCCGGAATTCGGAAAGGCTGGCGGACAGCGTCGCGGCCTGGCCGGGGCCCGCCCAAGTTTCCAGTCGCTCTACCTGCGCTTCCAGTGGTTTCACCCTCTCATTCGCGAGGTGATTCACATCATGCTCCAGTCGCTCGACACGTAGTTCCATCGCAGCAGTCACTGTGACTCCTTAGGATAACGGTATCGTGCGCCGATACCGGATCGGATAGGTGTAGCTGACAATATCGGGGGGGTACTGACATTCTGGGAGTGGGCTATGCGATAGACGTCAGTTAGTAGTCGTAACCCATCAATCGCTCTACGCGGGAGCGCGCCCTGCCCTATTCGCACGTTTCTATACCGTAGCGCTGCGCATCGATTCCTGTTCCGACCATAGCCGCACGACTGGTCGCGTGCAGAGGTGACGCCATGCTGATTAGTTCGCCCGCCGTGAAATCGCAAAGATTTGCCAGATACCTGAAATAGCCGCCACAGCCGCGTAGTGGAAGCAGAGGAATATCCAGGAGCCCGATCTCGTGTGAAGCGCCGAGAGGATCTGGCACCATAAGACAGATGCGTGGTGATGGAATGGCGCCAGTGCTCCGCGGGCACGGAGTGATCTTGACCGGCCACCGCCCAGGACGACGCGGCCGCGGACGTGGCCGGCGAGGACGAGGAGACCGTCTGCCGGTTTGGCTGGTGGCCGCGCACATGGTCACAGAGGGCTCGACCACGGATTCGGTTGTGTCGGCTTATCAGGCCTGGGCGGCCCAGTGGCGAGACGGTAGTCCGGTTCGCGCGTTCGCCGCGCGGGATCCGGTCTCCGGCGCTCTTCTCGGTGGCTGCGAGCTGCGCATCCGGTCCGCCGGGACGGGTGAGGTCTCGTATTGGACAAATGCCGGCCAGCGGGGGAGAGGATATGCGCGCCAGGCATTGTCTCTGCTATGCGACTATGCCGCGTCAATCGGCGTTGGCGCTCTACCTATCCGGAATCGTCGGCGGCGCGCAAGAGCAGTGGCATCCGCGACTGCTGTGACGAGAAGCGACCTGTGTCGGGGCATGCCATCGACCGGCCAGCATGCCGATTGCGCAATCGACTCGCTCTAGTGTGGTCGATTGCGCAATCGACCCACCGCGGCGACCGACCCACCGCGGCGACCGACCCACCGCGGCGACCACCGCCCGCGACCCACCGCGGCGACCACCGCCCGCCGCCCGCGGCGACCAACAGCCGCCGCCCGCGACCGCCCACAGCACGCGCGGTGAATCAGCCAGTGCCCTCACGCCGGTTACCCAGGTACCACCGGTAGGGCGAGATCAGTTTGTCCACGCTCGCCGGCCCCCATGAGCCTTCCTCATACGGCTCCACCGGCGGCGGCGAATTCAGGAGCGGCTCCGAGATCTCCCAGACCCGTTCGATGCCGTCAGCCCGCGTGAACAGCGACTGATCGCCCAGCATCGCGAGCAGGATCAGCCGTTCGTATCCTTCCAGGGCATTGGCCTGGGCGAAGGAGTTGTCATACCGGAAGCTCATGGACGTCGCCCCGAGGGACATCTCCGGACCCGGCTCCTTCGCCATGAACTCGACGGTGATCGAGCCCGGGTCGGCGAAATCGATGACGATCTCGTTGACCAGGCCCATGGGCGCGTCCCGCCGGTGCGTGCGGAACATCCGCAGCGTCGGCTGGTGGAATCCCAGCGTCACCACCTGCCGCGAGGCCGCCAAGGCCTTGCCCGACCGCAGGTAGAACGGCACTCCCTGCCAGCGCCAGTTGTCCACCTCCACGCGCAGCGCGACCATGGTCTCGGTGTCAGAGGAAGCGGGGACGCCGGGCTCGGAACGGTACCCGGAGTACTGTCCGCGCACCACTTGCTTGACGTCAATGGGCCGCAGCGCGTCGAAGACCTTGCTTTTCTCGTCGCGCAGCGGCTTCGCCTCCAAAGAGATAGGCGGCTCCATGGCGACGAAGCCGAGGACCTGGAACAGGTGCGTCACCACCATGTCCCGGTACGCGCCCGTGGCGTCGTAGAACGCGGCCCGCCCTTCGATGGTCAGTGTCTCCGGCACGTCGATCTGCACGTAACGGATGTGCTGCCGGTTCCAGATCGGCTCGAACAGGCCGTTGGCGAACCGGAACGCGAGGATGTTGTCGACCGACTCCTTGCCGAGGAAGTGGTCGATCCGGAACACCCGCGACTCGTCGAAGACCGCGTGCACCGCCTCATTCAGGTGACGCGCCGACGGAAGGTCGACCCCGAACGGCTTCTCGATGATGACCCGCGCCTCATCGGTGGCCAGCCCTGAGGAGCCGAGCATCCCGATGACAGACTCGAACGCGGTCGGCGGCACGGCCAGGTGGAACAGCCGCCGAACGGGGCCGCCGATCGCCTTCTCGGCCGCCTCGACGGCCTTCACCAGCGGCGACGGGTCCTCCGGTGACGCCGCGCCGAACGATAGGCACGACGCGAACTTCTCCCACGACGACCCGCTCGGCTTCGTCTCACCGAACGACGCCACGGCCGATTCCGCGTGCGCGACGAAGTCCGCGTCGGACAGCGCGCTCGCCTGCGGCGCCGACCCGATGATCCGGAACTTGTCGGGCATTAGCCCGGCGACGAACAGGTGGTATGCCCCCGGCAGCAGCTTGCGCTTGGCCAGGTCGCCGGTCGCCCCGAACAGCACGATGACATGGTTGTCCGGCCGCGGGCCGGAACGCGACTCGGACGACGACGAAGACGACGACGAGGACGACGACGAGGCGGCGTTGCTCATGCCTTCTTCTCCGCGTGGCCGCCGAACTCCGAACGCATCGCGGATAGGATCTTCGCGGTGAAAGCGCCGTTGTCCCGCGACTCGAACCGCTCGTACAGCGACGCGGAGATGACCGACGCGGGCACGCCCTCGTCGACCGCCGCCAGCACAGTCCACCGGCCCTCGCCAGAGTCGGACACGTGACCGCTGAAGGTCTCGAGGTCGGGCGACTTGGCCAGCGCCGCGGCGATCAGGTCGACCAGCCAGGAACTGACCACCGAACCGCGGCGCCAGACCTCGGCCACGTCGGCGACGTTGATCTCGTACTGGTAGTCCTCAGGGTCTCGCAGCGGCGCGGTCTCGGCGTCGATCTCGCCCTGATGCAGCCCGACATCGGCGTGCTTGATGATCGACAGCCCCTCGGCGATCGAGGCCATCATGCCGTACTCGACCCCGTTGTGCACCATCTTGACGAAGTGGCCCGCCCCGGACGGCCCGCAGTGCAGGTACCCGTGCGACGCGGTGTCTTCGGTGGACCGCCCCGGGGTCGGCTCAACCGACCCGAGTCCCGGCGCGATCGTGCGGAACAGCGGGTCGAGCCGCTGCACGGCCGCGTAATCCCCGCCGATCATCAGGCAGTAACCGCGCTCAAGCCCCCACACGCCGCCGCTGGTGCCGACGTCGAGGTAGTGGATGCCCTTCTCTCGCAGCGCTGCGGACCGGGTGATGTCGTCGCGGTAGTACGAGTTGCCGCCGTCGATCACTACGTCGTCGGCGTCGAGCAGCGGCACCAGTTCCGCCAGCGTCGAGTCCACGACCCCGGCCGGGACCATGATCCAGATATTCCGGGGCTGCGATAGCTTGCTCACGAACTCGGCCAGTGACGAGGCGCCTTCCGCGCCCTCGGCCGCGAGCGACTTGACCACGTCCAGGTTCCTGTCATAGGCCACGCACCGGTGGCCGTCACGCATCAGCCGGCGGACCAGGTTCGCGCCCATCCGGCCAAGCCCGATCATCCCGAGCTGCATCGGCTTGTCAGTTGCCATGGTTGTACTAGCTCCCCGTCTTCAGTGACCGGTAACGGCGGATCAGCGCGTTCGTGGATGAGTCATGCGACAGCTGCGGCTCGGACTCGGACTTCAGTTCCGGGATCATCTGCTGGGCGAGCACCTTGCCAAGCTCGACGCCCCACTGGTCGAATGAGTCGATGTCCCAGATCGTCCCCTGCGTGAACACCATGTGCTCGTACAGGGCGACGAGCGACCCCAGCAGCCGCGGTGTCAGCACCTCGCAGAGCAGGGTGTTCGTCGGCCGGTTGCCTTCCATCACCCGATGCGGCACTACAGCCTCAGGAGTCCCTTCCGCCCGCACCTCGGACTCCGTCTTCCCGAACGCCAGCGCCGCCGCCTGCGCGAACACGTTTGACGAGAGCAGGTCGTGGTGGTCGCGGATGGGGTTCAGCCCGCGCGCGAATCCGATCAGGTCGACGGGGATCAGCGTGGTGCCCTGGTGGATGAGCTGGTAGAAGCTGTGCTGCCCGTTGGTCCCTGGCTCGCCCCAGTAGATCGCGCCGGTGTCGTAATCCACGTGGTGGCCGGCCAGCGTGACGTGCTTGCCGTTGGATTCCATCGTGAGCTGCTGCAGGTAGGCGGGGAACCGCTTCAGGTACTGGTCGTAGGGCATGACGCCGACGGTCTGCGCGCCGAAGAAGTCCCGGTACCACACGCCCAGCACGCCCATCAGCACCGGCAGGTTCGCCTCGAGCGGCGCCGTGCGGAAGTGCTCGTCCATGTCGTGGAATCCGGCGAGCATCTCGTCGAATTGCTCCGGCCCGAGCGCGATCATCGTGGAAAGCCCGATCGCCGAATCCATCGAATAGCGGCCGCCAACCCAGTCCCAGAACCCGAACATATTCGCGGTGTCGATCCCGAACGCCTTCACACGCTCGGCATTGGTGGACACCGCCACGAAATGGTACGCCACGGCATCCTCAGAGCCCAGCGCCGACACCACCCAGTCCCGCGCGGTCCTGGCATTGGCCAGCGTCTCCAGTGTGCCGAACGTCTTGGAGGAAATAATGAAGAGCGTTTCGTCGGGGCTGAGGTCCCGGACCGCCTCCGCGAAGTCAGTGGAGTCCACATTCGATACGAAACGGAACGTTATTTCACGTGTGGCGTAATACTTGAGCGCCTCGTATGCCATAACCGGCCCGAGGTCTGATCCCCCGATGCCGACGTTGATCACGTTCCTGATCGGCTTGCCGGTATAGCCCTTGAACTCTCCCGAGCGCACGCGGTTCGAGAACTCCCGCATCCGGCCCAGCACTTCGTGGACATCCTTGATGACGTCCTGGCCGTCGACGACCAGCGACGCCGTCGGCGGCATGCGCAGCGCCACGTGCAGCACGGCCCTGTCCTCGGACGCATTAATGTGCTCGCCGCGGAACATCGCGTCGCGCCGCTCCGCCACCCCGGACTCGGCCGCGAGCTCGATGAGCAGCCGCATCGTCTCGTCGGTGACCCGGTTCTTCGAGTAGTCCAGGTAGATGCCGACAGCTTCCGCGGTCAGCCGCTCGCCGCGCCCGGGGTCCGCAGCGAACAGGTCACGCAAATGCCGCCCGGAGATCTCGGCGTAATGGCGCTCCAGTGCCTGCCATGCCTTGCGCTCGCGCAGCGCAGTCGCCGGCATGTCGTCTCCCCTCGTCGAGGCTTGTGCTTACCTTGTCAAGCCCGATCCTTCCACGTTCTCCCTCCGCCGCCCCGCCCGGGTAGCGATCCCGCCAAAGCGCTACGCGCCGCTGGCGGCGCGGGCTACCGCGCGGACGCGGTCGCTGGACGGGAGGTCTTCGAGCAGGACGGGGGAGCCGTCGGGACCGCAGAGCGGCAGGCGCCAGTTGGGGTATTCGGTGGTGGTGCCCGGCACGTTCTGCGAACGGCGCTCGCCCGCGGCCTCGGCGAGGGAAACGCCGATCAGCAGGGCCGGCGTCCGGGCCAGGTAACCGTACAAAGCGGCGGTGAACGCGTCGGCGTCCGGGTGCTCTCCGGGCATGAGCAGGCCCTCCCGGACCAGCGCCCAGAGCCAGGCTTCGAGCGCCTTATCGGCCTCGGCCCGCTCCTCGGCCTCGTGGCGGGTGAACAGGCCGAGCGAGGCCCGGTCGGTCAGGTGCGAACCGGTAAGGAACGCCGCGGCCGGCGGCATGTCGTGGGTTGAGACGGTGGCCAGGCAGTTCTGCCGCCACTGGCTTGGCGGCAGCGGCGTGCCGTCCCACTCTCGCTCGAACCACAGCATCGAGGTGCCGAGCACCCCGCGATCCGTCAGGGCCGAACGCACCCATGGCTCGACCGTGCCGAGGTCCTCGCCGATGGCGACCGCCCCGGCCGCGCCCGCGGCCGCCGCGAGCACGCCGAGCGTGGCATCGGCGTCGTAGCGCACGTACGCCCCCTGCGCGGGGGACATTCCCTGCGGGATCCACCACATCCTGGTCAGCCCCATCACATGGTCCATCCGCAGCCCGCCGCCCGCCTGCGCCGTCGCCCCGATCAGTTCCGCGAGCGGCCGGTAAGAGCGCGCGGCCAGGCCGCCCGGATGCCACGGCGGCAGCGTCCAGTCCTGGCCGCGCTGGTTGAACTCGTCCGGCGGCGCGCCGACGCTGAACCCGCGGACGAACACGTCCTGGCCGGCCCACGAGTCCGCGCCGCCCGGATGAGCGCCCACCGCCAGGTCGTGCACGATGCCGATCGTCATCCCGGCGGACCGTGCCACCGTCTGCGCGGCAGCCGCCTGGTCCGCTACCAGCCACTGCACCCAGACATGGAATTCCGCTCGCGACGCGAGGCTGGCGCGCAGCACGGCGACCTCCGCCGAGCGGGGTTCCTGCAGCCACGCCGGCCAGGCCCGGAAGTCCGGCCCGTGCACCTCGGCGATCGCGCACCACGTGGCCCAGTCATCGAGCGCCTGGCCATTCCGGACGCGGAACGAATCGAGAGACCGCTGGCGCGCCGGGCTCAGCGGCACCTCCCTGATCACCTCGAGCGCGGCGCGCTTGGCTGCCCAGACCGCGTCCCTGTCGATCAGGGCGGCCGTCTCGCTGGCCGCGCGCAGGGGTGCGCCCAGAGCGGTCACCCGCGCCCGCTGCGAAGAATCGAGTGACGAATATTCCGGTACGTCCTCGACGCGCAGATAGAGCGGGCTGACCCAGCGGCGGCTCATCGGCAGGTAGGGCGACGGGCTGACCGGGGGCAGCGGCTCGGCTGCGTGCAGGGGGTTGATGAGCACGAAGTCGGCGCCGAGATCGCGCGCCGACCACGCGGCGAGTTCCGCGAGATCACGCAGGTCGCCATGTCCCCACGAGGCACGGGAGCGCAGCGAGTACAGCTGCACGGTGAACCCCCAGGCGCGGCGTTCGGGCACCAGCGCCACAGCCGGCTGGCCGCTCCCCGGCGCCGGACCAGGCGCCGGACCAGATGCCGGATCCGGGCCGGAACCCGACCGGGGCACCTCGCCGAGTACCGCGACGATCGCGGCCAGCGTCTCGTCCGGCACGGTGACCTCGCGCCCCTGCCAATCCCAGAAGGTGACGAGCACGCCCATCTCGGCTGCCCGCTGCCGAAGTTCCCCGCTGTTCACCCGCACCAGTCTGCCCCACCAGGCGGGCCCGGAAAGCATTAACCAGTCAGCGACGCGGCGTGGTCGGAGACGTAGGTCTGCATATCGCGCGGCGTCCTGACATATCCCGACGACGGCGGCCGCGGCGGCAAGGTCAGCGACGGGGGCTCGACGTCGCGATAAGGCACCGTCGACAGCAAGTGCGCGATCATATTGATCCGGGCGCGCCGCTTGTCGTCGGACTCGACGACGTACCACGGCGCCTCGGGGATGTCGGTCATCATGAACATGTCGTCCTTGGCCCGGGAGTAGTCCTCCCAGCGGGTGATGGACTGCAGGTCCATCGGCGACAGCTTCCATCGGCGCATCGGGTCGTCCAGCCGCGATTTGAACCGCTTCTGCTGCTCCTCGTCGCTGACCGAGAACCAGTACTTGCGCAGCAAGAGCCCGTCCTCCACGAGCAGCCGCTCGAAGATCGGGCACTGGTGCATGAACCGGCTGTACTCCTGCTTCGTGCAGAACCCCATCACGTGCTCAACGCCCGCCCGGTTGTACCAGGACCGGTCGAACAGCGTGATCTCGCCCGCCGCGGGCAGATGCTCCACGTACCGCTGGAAGTACCACTCGGTCTGCTCGCGCTCGGTCGGCGTGGGCAGCGCCGCGATCCGCGCCACCCGGGGGTTGAGGTACTGGGTGACCCGCTTGATCGTGCTGCCCTTGCCGGCCGCGTCGCGGCCCTCGAAGATCACCACGAGCCGCGCGCCGGACGTGCGCGTCCATTCCTGCAGCTTCACCAGCTCGGCCTGCAGCCGGTAGAGCTCCTCCTCGTAGACGTGACGCGGCAGCCGTTCAATATCAGGCTTGGTGCTCGAAGAATCGGACTTGCCTGATTTGCCGGACTTGTGTGCCATCGCCGCTCTCCTTCGCCTACTGACAGTATGAACTTGTTAGCATGAGTGTCGTGAGTGATGAAGGGCCTGCCCGCCGCTACGAGACGCTCGAGTTGTACCGCGACGGCGCGGCGGCGAAGATCGTGCTGAACCGGCCGGCGCGGATGAACGCCTGGAGCGTCGGGCTCTCCGACGACCTGCTCACCGTACTGCGCGATGTCGCGGACGACCGGGGCGTCCGCGCTGTGCTGCTCACCGGCGCGGGCAAGGCGTTCTGCACCGGTGCCGACCTCAAGGACGGCGCGGAGGCCGCGCGGGCGGGGAAGCTCGATACCGACACCGTTCTCCGCCAGGGATATCACCCGATCGTCACCATGATCAGGCAGATGGAGAAGCCGGTGGTGACCGCGGTGAACGGGCCCGCGGCCGGGGCCGGCGTGTCGCTGGCGCTGGCGGGCAACCTGGTCGTGGCGGCCGAGTCGGCGTATTTCATGCTGGCGTTCGTCGGCATCGGCCTGGTGCCCGACGGCGGTGCCTCGCTCTTCGTGCCGTCCCGCATCGGGTTCACCCGGGCCGCGGAGATGGCCCTGCTCGGCGAGCGGGTCCCGGCCGGGAAGGCGGCCGAATGGGGCCTGATCAACTACGCCTGGCCGGACGCGGAGTTCGCGAAGAAGGCCGACGACCTGCTGCGGCGCCTGGCCGAGGGACCGACCCGCTCCTACGCGGGCAGCAAGCGCGAGCTGAACAGCTGGCTGTATGACCGGATGGCCGCGCACCTCGACCTTGAGGCGTCCATACAGCACGACCTCGCGTCGAGCCCTGACCTGGTCGAGGGCGTCACCGCCTTCCTGGAAAAGCGCCCGCCCAGGTTCACTGGCCAGTAAGACCGCATTTCGTAACCCGGCCGTGTAAGCCAGGTCACGTCGCGTTCAGCTCTGCCCGCTTGAATCCAGGCATGCGTCGTCCCGGCAGATTCGTAGCGGCCCTGGCACTGCTGGCCGGTACCGCCCTGACAGTGATCACCACGCCCACGGCACAGGCGGCTGTCACACACGCCGCCGCGCAGGCAGCCCCAGCGGCGGCTCCCCGCCTGAGCCACGTTTTCCTGATCATGGAGGAGAACAACGGCTTCCACGACGTGATCGGCAACAAGGCGGCCCCGAACCTCAACTACCTGGCGAAGACGTTCGGTGTCGAGACCGATTACTTCGGTGCCTCGCCGGACAGCAGCGAGTCCAACTACGTGGCCATCCTCGGCGGCAGCACCTACAACGTGACCAGCGACGACGCGTACTGGAAGAACAAGGTCGGCGCGCCGAGCCTGATCACCCAGCTCGACCGCGCCGGGATCAGCTGGAAGGCCTACCTGCAGGGCCTGCCGCACCCCGGATACCAGGGAATCTGCTACCCGGCCAGGTGCAACGGCGCCCCCGACAGCGACCCGCTGTACGTCTCCAAGCACGACGGCATCCAGAACTTCACCACATCGTGGAACCCCTACGACTGGTCCCGGCAGGTGCCGGTCACCGAGCTGCCGCACGACCTGAGCACAGGCGACGTCCCGCGGTTCAGCTACATCGTCCCCGACGAGTGCCACGACATGCACGGCGACCCGCCGTACTGCCTGGACAGCGGCAACCTCGGCGACCCGCAGCAGCAGCACCTGGACTCCGTGGGCGACGCCTACCTAGGACAGCTGGTCAGCGAGATCACGCACGCGAAGTTCTGGGCCGAAGGCAACAACGCGATCATCATCACCTACGACAACGGCGACAACAGCGCCGGGTGCTGCGACGCCAACCCGGGCGGCGGCCAGATCGCGACCGTCGTGGTGACCAGCCACGGCCCGCGCGGGGTGACCGACCATCTCCCGGCCAACCACTACTCCACGCTGAGCAGCATCGAGCACGCCTTCGGGCTCGGCTGCCTCAAGTTCACCTGTGACACCAAGCACGTGACCCCGATCAGCGACCTGCTCGCGGTCACCGGCTCAAAGGCGATCGCGACCAAGGTCGTGCCCGAGCTGAACTGGCCCACCCCGACACCGAGCCAGCCGAAGGAGCCCCTGTCGCAGACACCCGCGTCGCCGCCGCCCGCGGGCGGCTGGACCGTCCAGCGAGCCCAGCTCCTCGGCACCTCCGACAACAGCACCGGCCCGATCGCCGGCTCGAGCCCCACCGACGTCTGGGCGGTCGGCGACTACCTCCCGGACCAGGCCGACAGCAACCAGGACGCGACCTTGAGCTTCGCCGAGCACTGGAACGGCAAGCACTGGACCGTCGTCCGCACCCCGAACACCGGCCCGAACTTCGACTCCTTCTACGGCCTCGCCGCCAAGGACGGCTACGCCTGGGCGGTGGGAGAGCACCTGAACGGCGCCTACCAGGACCGCCAGCTCGTCGAGGTGTGGAACGGGCGCAAGTGGTACATCGCGAACACGCCGGATCCCGGCACGCTCCGTGACATGGCGTTCGGCGCGTCCGCCCTGTCGAAGAACGACGTCTGGGTCGTCGGCGACCAGGAAGGCGGCGACGGGATCTTCGAGACGCTGGCCGAGCACTGGAACGGCGGGCACTGGACCGTGGTCCGCACGCCCGACCCCGGCTCGACCGGCAACCACCTGTACGCCGTGGACGCGGTGAGCCCGGACAACGTGTGGGCGGCCGGCCAGCAGCTCGGCGCCCAGGCGCCGGACCAGGGCCTCGTGGAGCACTGGAACGGGCACCGCTGGTCGGTCGTCCCGCTGCCGGCCTCCGTGTCCGCCTCGGTGCTGCTCGACGCCGTGACCGTCGCCGGCGGCCAGGTCTGGGTGGCCGGCGAGTCGGACAGCCCGTCCGGCGGCGGCCGCCCGCTGATCGAGCGCTACGCCCACGGCACGTGGACCATCGCGAAGCTGCCGGCGGTGCCGCACGGCGCCGACTGGTCCAACCTGTACAGCCTCGCGGTCGCGCAGGGCGCCGTCTGGGCGGCCGGCACCTACGTCGACCCGGCGACCGACAACAACCGGGTGCTGCTGCTGCGCGGCGCCGGCGGCTCCTGGACCCTCGCCGGCGCCCCCGACGCCGGGGGTGCGGGCGGCAGCGACATCCCCGGTGGCATCACGAACGTCGGCGGTCAGCTGTGGCTGGCGGGCACTTACACCACGGCAACCAGCAACAACTTGCCGCTCATCGAGCACCGCTGACTGCGCGCCCGGGGCTCCTCTCAATTCCTTTATCCGGAACGTACCGTGGTCTTACCGTAAGGGCATGACGACTAAAGGAGTGGCGGTCGTGACCGGGGCTGGCTCCGGTCTCGGCCGCCACATCACGCTGGAGCTGGCCGAAGCCGGCTGGGACGTCGCCGCGGCCAGCCGCGCCTCACCGCCCTGGAGGAGACGGCCGTGCTGGCCGCGGCGGACTCGGTCCTGCCGGTGGTGACCGACGTCACGGACGCGGACTCGGTCGCCGCGCTGTTCGCCGCGGTGGAGCTGCGGTACGGCAGGCTCGACCTGCTGGTGAACAACGCCGGCACCGGGGCCCCGGCCGGCGCGGTGGACGAGGTGTCGCCAGAGGGCTGGCGGTCCATCGTGGCCACCAACCTGACAGGCTCCTTCCTGTGCGCGCACCATGCGGTGCGGATGATGAAGGAGCAGCGTCCCCAGGGCGGGCGGATCATCAACAACGGCTCGATCTCCGCGCACTCCCCGCGGCCGGGCAGCGTCGGCTACACGACGACGAAGCACGCGATCACGGGCCTGACCAAGTCGATCTCCCTGGACGGCCGCCGGTACAACATCGCGTGCGGGCAGATCGACATCGGCAACGCGGCGACCGAGATGACCGGGCGGATCGCCGCCGGCGCCGTGCAGGCCGACGGCAGCGTCATGGCCGAGCCGACGTTCGACCCGCGGCACGCCGCCGCGGCCGTCCGCTACATGGCCGAGCTGCCACTGGACACGAACGTGCAGTTCCTGACCATCACGGCGACAACAATGCCGTTCATCGGCCGCGGCTGATGGCTGGCCGCGGCCGACGACGGACGTCGGGCTCCGCGGGGTTCTCCCAGAGAACCCCGTGTGCGGAGCCCCCGGACGGGGGGGCATCCGGGGGCTCCAAGCGGGGGAAAGCCCTGATACCGAAACGCCGTACCGCCGCGGGGCGTTACACCGTCGCCGAGTTTTTTGACGGGCCGGGATCAGACCTCGGCGATCGCCTCAGGCAGGTGCCTGACCCGGGGGATCTCCGCCGAGTCTTCGATCCGCAGCTTGCGCCGGGCGCGCTGGTAGAAGGTCGTCATCCCGAGCCGGACCACCTGCGCGGCGGCCGGCCGGGGCGTGATGTTCAGCAGATCGCCAGGCGTGACGTCAGCCGGCCACCTGTCCGTCGACCTCGACGGCGAGCTGTCCGCTCCCGGTGAGGACCTCCAGGCAGAACCGCGTCGGACACCGAGAGCACCAGGCCCCGGTTGTATGCCGAATGCGGCGAGGACGGCGTCACGAGCAGCGCCTCCACGGCCGGGCTGACGATCGGGCCGCCGGCCGAGAAGCTGTAGGCGGTCGACCCGGTTGGGGTGGCGACGACCACGGCGTCCGCCGCGTACGACACGAACGGCTGCCCAGCCACCAGGACGGCCACCTCCGCGCTGCCGCCGTCACCGGGGACCCGGACCACGGCGATGTCGTTGAACGCGGTGACCCGCTGCCCGGCCACCGTGCTGTCGATGGCGAGCCGCGGCTCTACCGTGAAGTCCTTCTCGTCGATGAGGGACAGCGCGGCGGGCAGGTCTGGCACGTCGACCTCGGCGAGGAAGCCGAGCTTGCCCAGGTTGACCCCGAGCACCGGGGCGCGCTGGCCGTCCGCGAGCCGCATCGCGCGCAGCATCGTGCCGTCGCCGCCGAGGCTTACCAGCAGTTCGGAGCGCCGCGCGAGCTCGTCGGCGGCAACGGAAGTCGCGGCGCAGTTGAGCCGGGCGATCTCGTCGCCGATGCCGTAGACGGTCGCGCCGTGCCGGGCGGCCCAGTCGAGGATGGCCGCGACCGCCTCGGCTGAGTCACGCTGCGGGTGCAGTACCACGCCGACCGCGTGCATCGCTACAGCCCGTACGTCTCGAGAAGCCGCAGCCATACCTCGCTCATCGTCGGGTACGACGGCACGGCGTGCCACAGCCGGTCGAGGGGGACCTCGCCGGCGACGGCGATCGTCGCGGCG
The DNA here is from genome assembly GCA_963771985.1 of uncultured Actinomycetota bacterium. GTDB lineage: Bacteria > Actinomycetota > Actinomycetes > Streptosporangiales > Streptosporangiaceae > Trebonia. Next base: position 208,466 of record CAVYVO010000024.1, read on the forward strand.
TGGATCATCTCGCCGACGCCCAGGCCGACCAGCGTCATGCCCAGTATCCGCTTGCTGTTATCGTCCACGACCATCTGCGCGTGGCCGGTGTATCCGTCGGCGTACAGCTTGGCGCCGGCCACGTCGCCGAGCTCGTACTCGACGACGCGCACGGTGTGGCCCGCGGCCTCGGCCTGCTCCTTGGTAAGCCCGACCGCGGCGACCTCGGGAATGGTGAACACCACCTGCGGAACGCAGGCGACGCTGGACCGGTCGGTTACCGCCGGCTCGTGCCCGCGGGCCCGGGCGGCGATGGCGTCGCCGCAGATCCGCCCCTGGTACTTGCCCATGTGGGTGAGCAGTGCCAGGTGGTTGACGTCGCCGGCGGCGTACAGCCAGCCGCCGTCGCCCCGCTCGCCGGGCAGCGCCCGGACCCGCATCGTGTCGTCGACTTCCAGCCACGACCCGGGCTCGAGCCCGACGCTCTCCAGGCCGATGTCCTCGGTGCGCGGCGCCCGCCCGGTGGCCGCGAGCACCTCGTCGGCCTCCAGGGTCGTCCCGTCGTCGAGCGTGAGCGCGACGGTCCCGGTGCGGCTCGCCTCGGTCACGCTGACCCCGAACCGCACGTCCACGCCGGCGTCGGCAAGGCCTCGCGCGACCAGATTGCCGGCGAAGGCGGGCAGCCGCTCGAGCAGGCCGTCGCGCACCAGCAGGGTGACCCGCGCGCCAAGCGCCTGCCAGGCGACCGCCATCTCGCAGGCCACCACCCCGCCGCCGACGATGGCGAGCCGGCCGGGGATCGCGTGCGCGCTGGTCGCCTCCCGGCTGGTCCACGGGTACACGTCGGCGAGCTGCGGCGGGACGACTGCGCGGGTTCCGGTGGCCACCACGACCGCGTGCCGTGCCCGAAGTTCGGTGTCGCCGACCTTCACGACCCGCTCACCCGCGATGCGCCCGGGTCCGCGGACCAGGTCGACCCCCGCGTTCTTCAGCCATCCGACCTGGCCGTCGTCCTTCCAGTCGTGGGCGAAGGAGTCGCGGCGGGTGAACACCGCCGGGGGATCGAGCCTGGCGCCGACGGCGCCGCCCACGTGGTTCGCCTCGGACACGGCGGCGACCGGCCGGAGCAGTCCCTTGCTGGGCATGCACGCCCAGTACGAGCACTCGCCCCCGACGAGTTCGGCCTCGACGACGACCGCGCTGAGCCCGCCCCGCCCCGCGCGGGCGGCGACGTTCTCCCCGGTGGGACCCGCGCCGAGGACGATCACGTCGTAACTGCCGGCCATTGCCGCCTCCCTGCTGTTCGCCAGTGTCCCCGACCATAGCGGACGGGTCGATCACCCGGTCGAAGTCCGCCGCGCCGATGTGCCCGCTGGCGAGCGCCGCTTCGCGCAGCGTGCTCCCCTCGGCGTTCGCCTTGTGCGCGATCTCGGCGGCCTTGTCGTAGCCGATCACCGGCGACAGGGCGGTGACCAGCATCAGCGACCGGCTGACGTGCTCGGCGATCCGCTCTTCGTCGAGTTCGGCGCCCTCGACGCAGTACACGCGGAACGCCCGGCACGCGCCGGCCAGGATCGTGGCCGAGTGCAGGAAATCCGCGATGATCACCGGCCGCATCGTGTTCAGTTCCAGGTTGCCCTGGGAGGCGGCGAGCGCCACCGTCGTGTCGTGGCCGAGCACCTGCGCGCAGACCATCAGCATGGCCTCGCACTGCGTCGGGTTCACCTTGCCTGGCATGATCGAGCTGCCCGGCTCGTTGGCCGGCAGGATGAGCTCACCGAGCCCGGCGCGCGGCCCCGAGGCCAGCCAGCGGATGTCGTTGGCGATCTTGGTCAGCGGGATGGCGAGACCGCGCAGCCCGGCGGAGGCGGCCGCCACCGCGTCCGACCCCGCGAGCGCGGCGAACTTGTTCGCCGCCGTCCGGAACGGGTACCCGGTCTCCGCCGCGATCCGCTCCGCCATCTCCTCGGCGAAGCCCGGCGGCGCGTTCAGCCCGGTGCCGACCGCGGTGCCGCCCGCGGCGAGTTCGTACAGGTCTTCGGCCGACTGCTCGAGCCGTCCGGCCCCCTGGCCGAGCTGGCGGGCGAACCCGGACCATTCCTGGCCCACGGTCAGCGGGACCGCGTCCTCCAGGTGCGTGCGGCCGATCTTGACCACGGCCCGCCACTGCCCGGCCTTGTCGTCGATGGCCCGCTGCAGCGCGCGCACCTCCGGCAGCACCTCCTCGCGCACCGCCCGCACCGCGGCGACGTGCATCGCGGTGGGGAACGTGTCGTTGGAGGACTGCCCCATGTTCACGTGGTCATTCGGGTGCACCGGCGTTTTGCTGCCGATCACCCCGCCGGTGAGCTGAATGGCCCGGTTGCTGATGACCTCGTTGACGTTCATGTTGGTCTGCGTTCCGGACCCGGTCTGCCAGACCCGCAGCGGGAAGTGCTCGTCGAGCTCACCGTCGATCACCTCGTCGGCCACGCGCGCGATCAGTTCGGCCATCCAGGCCGGCAGCCGCCCCGCCCGCCCGTTGGCGAGCGCGGCCGCCTTCTTGACATAGCCGAAGGCGTGGTAGACCTGCCTGGGCATCAGATCGGTGCCGATGTCCCCGAAGTGGATCAGCGACCGCTGAGTCTGCGCCCCCCAGTACCGGTCGGCCGGCACGTCGATGGCCCCCATCGAGTCGCTCTCCCGCCGGTGCCCGGTCGCCCCGATCCCCACCGGCAGGTCCAGCACGTCTGGCGCATCATCCATGCCCCCACCCAAGCACACCCCGCCGTCTCGCTTACCCGCACCCCAAAGTCTCCACCTCAACTTCAGGCAAATCTGACTCTTCATACGAGACGCATGTACATTTCGGGCATTTCGAACACAAAAGTGGTCATCTGGTATGAAAAGACGCTCTCGTATGAAAAGTTGAGGCGGCCGCGCCGGCGTCGTACTACGCCCCTCTACTACGGGATGTAGTAGAGGGGCGTCCCCCTCGGATCGGTGCGGCTACTTCACGATCTGGATGACCTTCTCCATCCCGAACAGGGTGTGCTCGCGGCCGTCCTGCGTGTCCATGAAGCAGGCGATCACCCAAAAGCCCGCGGGCTGGGTGATCACCGTCTGGAACGCCTGGCCGTGCGAGAGCGCGCCGTCCCACTGGTAGGAGCCGATGGCCAGGGCCTCCGCGGCGTTGTCCTTGCCCGCCTTGAGGAGGGCGGCGATCTTGTCGGCGGTGGCGCGGTTCGGCGCCTGGGCACCGAAGATCATGTGCACCAGGAACCCGTCGTTCGCCCAGCGCACCATCTCGCCCTGGTGCAGCACGGTGGCGCCGCGGAAGCCGAACTCGATTGTCGCGACCGTCCCGCCGGCCTTGGGCAGCGCCGCCGGGTGGCTGGACTTCGTGACGGTGAACACCGTGAACGGCGGCGTCTTGGTCGGCGCGTTCAGGTCGAGCGCGACGTACGTGCCGGGCGTCAGGCCGAGGTACGCCGAGCTGGTGCCCTTGTTGGCCTGCGTGCTCATCACGATCTGGCCGACCCCGTACAGGTTGTTCGGGTCCTGGCCGGCCGCGGCGAAGACCGCGAAGAACTGCGCCAGCGAGACGCCGTTGTCGAGCCGGATCAGGCCAGGGCCGCCCGACGCCTCGCCGGTCACGATGAATTCGATGCGCTCGGCGCCGGACTTGAGCGCGCCGCCGACGGAAACCGTCTTGCCGTTCATCCGGAACGTCATCACCGGCAGCGCCGCGGCCGGGGCCGCGGGGCTCATCCGGGTCGTGGCGCTTACCGGGGGCGTCGCGGCGCTGGACGCCGCGAGCGGCACCACCGACAAGGCCGTCGCGGCCGCCACCGGCGCGACGAGCGCGATCCAGCGCCCCCGCCCGCCGGGCAACGGCAGCCTGGAAAGAAGCTTGTTGTGCCTGGTGAACATGCGGGTGATCCCTTCGTTGCGCGGGAGGACGCGGGAGCCGGCCACAGCAGCCCGCCCCCGCCGCGGACCGACGGCCCGCACAGCTACACGCTGCGCCCGCGCCGCCGTCGCCGCCCCAGGGTCAGCCCCCTAGTCCGCATCCCTAGGGTTCGCGACGGGGTTCGCGGCAGGTTCGCGGCGGGCGCGTTCGTTGGTGGTGGCTTCCCGTGGAATGGGATGCGAGCAACACTGGCCGGCTGTGCGTTGCCGTGTGAAACTGAACTCGGATGGCGCCGTTTGCGGAGGGAGTACCGACGGCGGCAGGGGGACCAGGCTGTGGAGGAGTATTTCGTCGGGCGCACAGCCGAACTCGCGGTGCTCGACAGCATGTTGCGCAGTTCTGTTCAGGGGAGCACTGAGCTCGCCGTGATCGCCGGGCCCGCCTGGATTGGCAAGACCTCGCTGATCCGGCAGTTCCTCGGCACCCGGACGCCCCGGACTCGCTGGGCGGCCGGAGACCAGGACGAGACGGCGGTCCAGGGGGGTTTGCTCGAACAGTTCGGGCTCGCCTCGGCGGCGCCCGGCACGGCGGAAAGCGGCGCCGAGCCGCTGCAGGCGGGTTCGGCGCTGCTCGCCATGCTGCGCGAGTGGGCCGGGCCAGGCCCCCGCCGAGGGGGCGGCCCCCGCGGAAGGGGCGGTGCTCGTCGTCGACGACGCGCAGTGGGGTGACGACGTGTCGTTGCGGGCGCTCAGCTACGCGCTCAGGCGGCTGCGTGACGAGCCGCTGTTCGTGGTGCTCGCCACACGCGGCGACGGGTACGCGCACCTGCCGCCGGGACTGGTCAGGGTCATCAACGACCGCGGCGCCAGAATCGAACTGTCCGGATTCGGCCTTGACGACATCACGGCGCTCGCCGAGCGCGCGGGTGTCGGCCCGCTGCCCGCGCGCGCCGCGCGCCGCCTGCGTGAGCACACCGGTGGTGTACCGCCGCACGTCAGAGAGGTGCTGCACGCGGTGCCGCGCGAATCGCTGTGCGCGGCGCTGTCGGCGCCCGAGGGCGCGCTGCCCATCCCCAAATCGCTGGAGGCCAGCACGTCGGCCGCGCTCGCCGGCTGCCGCGCGCAAGGCCAGCGCCTGGTCGCCGCGGCAGCCGTCCTCGGCATGGTGTGCCGTCTCAGCGACGCGGCCGCGCTGGCCGGCCTGCCCGACCCGCTGCCCGCGCTCCAGGAAGCCGAGCGGGCGGCCCTGCTCACCGAGACGGTGACCCTCGAAGGGCGGTGCTGTGAGTTCCCGCAGGCGAGCATCCGTGCCGCCGTCTACGCCGGCATCGGCGTGAGCCAGCGCGCGGCACTGCACCGCCGCGCGGCAGGCCTCACCTCCGGCACGCGAGCGCTCGCGCACCGGGTCGCGGCCTGCCCCGGGACGGACGGCAGGCTCGCACGAGACCTCGCCGAACAGGCCCGCGCCGACCAGTCGGCGGGCAGGCTGGCCGAGGCGGCCGGCCACTACCTCGCCGCGGTGCGCGTCGCCGACGGCGGTCCGCCCAGGGACAGGCTGCTGCTCGCCGCCGTCGGCCTGCTCATCGACCTCGGGGAGGACGCCTGGGCACGAGGGCTCGCCGCGGAGGTCGCCGCGCTGGCCTCATCCGCCGGGCGCAGCCTGCTCTTGGCCAGGCTGGCCACCCTCGACGGGGACCACCGCGCCGCCCGTCGCTGGCTCAGCGACGCGTGGGCCGTCCGCCCAGGGACCGACACGGCGGCCGCCGCCTGCGAACTGGCTACCACCCTGCTCGCCGCCCATCGCACCGCGGAGGCCGCGGCATGGGCGCGCCGCGCGGCGGACCGCGGGGCTGGCGTCCAGCGCGCCGGCGCGCACGCGGTCCTCGCCACCTGCCTGGCCCTGACCGGCCGGGGCGGCGATGGGCTGGCGCTCCTGCGCGCCGAACTCGACCGCGCTCGCGCGGATGATCCAGGCCGGCCGCTGCTTGTGGCGGGGCTCGGCACGATCCTGCTCTGGGACGAGGACCTGCCCGCGGCGACCCGCTACCTCGCCACGGCGGAGACCGCACTCGCCACCGCCAGAACCGCGGCCAGAACCGCGGCCAGAACAGCGGCCGGAACCGCCGGATCGCCGCCGTACCTGCGGCACCTGCTTGGCGCCAGCGTGCAGCGGGTCCTGGCCGATTACCGCACAGGCGCCTGGGACGAGGCCGCGTCCGGCGCGGCGCGGCTCGTGGCGCTGGCGGGCGAGCTGGACCTGGACTGGCTGCTCGGCCGGGCGCACGCGGCCGCGGTCTATCCGGCCGCCGCCCGCGGCCAGTGGGGAGCGGCGCGGGCGCACGCGGAGGCCGCCGCCCGCCACCTGGCGGCGGACAGCCTCGAGGTGGCGAACGCGCGGGCGGCGCTCGCGTTCGCCCGCGACGACCCCGAGGCCGTGCTCGCCGCGGTGCGCCCGGTCGCCGCCGACTTCGCGCGCTACGCGGACACCGAGCCGGCGCTGCTCGGCTGCTGGCCGCTGTACGCGCACGCCCTCGCCAGGACGGGGCGGCTAGCGGAGGCGACCCGGGCGATCGGGCCGTTCGCGCAGCTCGCCAGCGCGCGTCGGCGCCGTTCCGCGATCGCCGCCGCGGCCCGGGTACGGGGGTTCATCGAGGCGGCCGGGCGCCGCCCGGCCGCAGCCAGCGACGCCTACCAGACCGCGATCGCCAGCCTGGACGGCCTGGGCATGCCGCACGAGGAGGCGCTGGCCCGGCTCGATTACGGCCGGCTCCTGCGCCACCTGGGCCAGCGCCGGGCCGCGCAGCGCGAGCTGTGCGCGGCGCGCGCAGTGTTCGCCGGGCTCGGCGCCGCCCCATTCGTCTCATTTTGCGACACTGAACTAGGCGGACATGACACATCTGTCAGTCGCGCGGCGGCCGCCGGACCGGTCCCGCTGCTCACGGCCCGCCAGCTCGCCGTGGCCAGGGCGGTCGCGACCGGGAAGACGAACCAGCAGGTAGCACGTGATTTGTACATCACCGTCAAGACCGTCGAATACCACGTGAGCCAGATCTTCATCCGGCTCGGCATCGACGCCAGGACCGACATCGCCGCAGCTCTGCCAGTTGTCAAGTCTTGACGCGCGCGCGACGCGGGGTAACGATGAGGCAGCCGGTTGTGCGCTTTGCCGCGTTGCCTCGCTGAAGCGCAACTAAGCGGCAACTCCGGATGGGGAGGTCGATGATGATCGAACACGGAGGCGAATCCAGCGCCGCGGCGCGTCGCCTGCGCCAGCTGCTGGCCAAGCGCCATGAGCGCCGCGCGGGCCACGCGGGCCACGCACGCGGGACGAGCGCGCGCGGACCGGGACGACGGCGGTCGCGCGGATCGCTCTGGCGGCTCCTGGCCGGCGCCGCGGGCATCACCCTGGGCGCGTCGGCCCTCGCCGCCTGTGCCAGCTCCAGCGCCGCGACCGGTCCTGTGACGCTGAACTTCTACCTCTACCCGGACACCTCGGGCGCGACGCAGACCGCGATCAACAATTGCGACGCCCAGAGCCACGGCCAGTACACGATCTCCTACCAGCTGCTGCCCGCCGCCGCCGACGGCCAGCGCCAGCAGCTCGTCCGCCGGATGGCCGCGAACGACAACTCGATCGACATCCTGGGCCTCGACGTCACCTGGGAGGCCGAGTTCGCACAGGCCGGCTGGATCGAGCCGTGGACGGGCGCCTACAAGGCGGAGGCCGAGGCCGGCACGCTCAAGCCAGCGCTGCAGACGGCCACCTGGAAGGGGCAGCTGGTCGCGGTCCCGGACAACAGCAACACGCAGCTGCTGTGGTACCGCTCGGACCTGGTGCCCACCCCGCCGACCACCTGGGCGCAGATGATCGCCGACGCCGAGCAGCTGGCCAAGGAGGGCAAGCCGCACTACATCGAGATCCAGGGCGCCCAGTACGAGGGCGGCACGGTCTGGTTCAACACGATGGTGTCCAGCGCCGGCGGCAGCATCCTGAACGCGTCCGCGACGGCGCCCTCGCTCGGCGCGCCCGCCGTCAAGGCGCTGTCGGTCATGAAGCAGCTGGCCGACTCGACGGCCGCCGACCCGTCGCTGTCCGTGCAGATGGAGAACCAGAACCGGCTCGCGATGGAGGCGGGCACCGCCGCCTTCCAGCTGAACTACCCGTTCGTCTATCCGGCGATGAAAGCCGACAACCCCACGCTGTTCAAGGTCTTCAAGTGGGCGCCTTACCCCGAGGTCATCCCCGGCGTCCCCGCCAAGGTGACCATCGGCGGCATCGACCTCGCGGTCAGCGCGTACTCCACGCACAAGAACCTCGCCTTCCAGGCCGCCCTGTGCCTGCGCGACGCGCAGAACCAGCTCATCGGGGCCACGGTCGGCGGCGTGCCGCCCACGATCACCAGCCTGTACAGCAACCCGAAGCTGTTCCCCGACTACCCGATGCACGCCGACATCCTGGCCTCGCTCGAGAACGCCAGCGTCCGCCCGCAGACGCCGGTCTACCAGGTGGTGTCCATCGACATCTCGCACCTGATCTCGCCGCCGGTGGGCATCAACCCGACCGCCACGGAGCAGTCGATGGTCGGCCAGATCAACGACGCCCTGCAATCCAAGGGACTGGTCCCGTGACCCGAAGGAGGGGCCGATGAGCACCACCACGCCTGCGGTAACCACCAAGCCCACGCCCGCGCACGCGGCGAAGAAGGCTAAACCGCAGCTGTCGGAGGGCGCGCGCGCCGAGCGCAGGCTCGGCTTCATGCTCATCGCGCCGGCGGTCATCGTGATGATCGCGGTCGCCGGCTACCCGATCGTCTACGCGGTGTACCTGTCCCTGCAGCGGTACAACCTCGAGTTTCCGCAGAACAAGGCGTTCATCGGGTTCGCCAACTACGGCGCCGTGCTCAGCTCGCCGTACTGGTGGCAGGCGCTGTGGGTGACCCTGATCATCACGGTCTTCTCGGTGGCCATCACGCTGGTGCTCGGCATGCTGCTCGCCATGGTGCTGCACCGGACGCTGTTCACCCGCGGCCTGGTGCGCACCGTCTCGCTCATCCCGTACGGGATCGTGACGGTCGCCGCCGCCTACAGCTGGGAGTACGCGTGGACGCCCAGCCAGGGCTACCTGTCCGCCGCCTTCAACAACGCCGCGCCGCTGACCAGCCAGGTCCAGGCCATCATCGTGATCATCATCGCGGAGATCTGGAAGACCACGCCGTTCATGGGCCTGCTGCTGCTCGCCGGGCTCTCGCTGGTGCCCGAGGACCTGCTGCGGGCCGCCAAGGTGGACGGGGCGACCGGCTGGCAGCGCTTCACCAAGATCACGCTGCCGCTGATGAAGCCCGCGATCCTGGTCGCGCTGCTGTTCCGGACGCTGGACTCGTTCCGGATCTTCGACAACATCTTCATCCTGACCGGGGGCAACAACGGCACCGAATCGGTGTCGATCCTCGGCTACGACAACCTGTTCAACGCGCTGAACCTGGGCATCGGATCGACGATCTCGATCCTCATCTTCATCTGCGTGGCGATCATCGCGGTCATCTACATCTTGGGCTTCGGCGCCGCGGCCCCCGGCTCGGACATCGGAAAGAGGTGATCCGCTGATGGCTGCTATCACGCCCCAGCGGCGGGTCGGCTGGCTGACGGCGAACTTCGTGGTCATCGCGCTAGCGCTGATCCCAGTGCTGTGGCTGCTGTCGCTGTCCCTCAAGACGCCGACGGCGATCCTCGACCCGTCGTTCATTCCGTCGCAGTGGACCTGGGGCAATTACAGCGGGATCCTGACCAGCGCGCAGTTCCTCCGGCCGCTGCTGAACTCGATCGGCATCGGGCTCATCTCCACGATCATCGCGGTGGGACTAGCCTCCATGGCCGCGTACGCCATCGCGCGGCTGCGGTTCCCCGGCAAGAGCGTGCTGATCGGGATGGCGCTGCTGATCGCCATGTTCCCGCTGATCGCGCTGGTGACCCCGCTGTTCACCATCGAGCGCGCGCTCGGGCTGTTCAACACCTGGCCGGGCCTGATCATCCCGTACGTGGCGTTCGGCCTGCCGCTGGGGATCTACATCCTGTCGGCGTTCTTCCGCGAGATCCCCTGGGAACTGGAGAAGGCCGCCAAGGTAGACGGCGCCACCCCGTTCCAGGCGTTCATCCGGGTCATCGCCCCGCTCGCCGCGCCCGGCATGGTGACCACCGCCATCCTGGTCTTCCTGGCCTGCTGGAACGACTTCATCCTGGCGATCTCGTTCACCTCGACGATCGCCTCGCGCACCGCGCCGGCCGCGATGGAGTACTTCAGCGGCGGGTCGGTGTTCACAGTCCCGACCGGCCCCATCTCCGCCGCCGCGGTGGTCATCACGATCCCGATCATCATCTTCGTACTGTTCTTCCAGCGCCGGATCGTCGCCGGGCTGACGTCCGGCGCCGTCAAGGGCTAGCGCGGGAAAGAAAGGATAAGGCAGTGGCCGAAATCGTGCTCGATCACATCACCAAGCGCTATCCGGACGGGTCGCTGGCGGTCGACGACTTCAACTTGGACATCCGCGACGGCGAGTTCGTCATCCTCGTCGGCCCCTCGGGCTGCGGCAAGTCGACGACGCTCAACATGATCGCCGGCCTTGAGGACATTACCTCAGGCGAGCTGCTGATCGGCGGCACGGTGGTGAACAACAAGTCGCCCAAGGACCGCGACATCGCCATGATCTTCCAGAGCTACGCCCTCTACCCGCACATGACCGTGCGCGAGAACATGGGGTTCGCGCTGAAGCTCGCCAAGACGCCGAAGGACGTGATCAACCAGAAGGTGGAGGAGGCCGCGCGGATCCTGGACCTGACCCAGCACCTGGACCGCAAGCCGGCCAACCTGTCTGGCGGCCAGCGGCAGCGGGTGGCGATGGGCCGGGCGATCGTCCGCGACCCGGCCGTGTTCCTGATGGACGAGCCGCTGTCCAACCTCGACGCCAAACTGCGCGTGCAGATGCGCACCGAGGTATCCCGGATCCAGCGGCGGCTGGGCACCACCACGGTGTACGTGACCCACGACCAGACCGAGGCGATGACGCTCGGCGACCGCGTGGCGGTCATGCGCAGCGGCCTCCTGCAGCAGGTGGGCAGCCCCAAGGAGCTCTACGACCGGCCGAACAACCTGTTCGTAGCCGGCTTCATCGGCTCCCCGGCGATGAACTTCCTGTCGGGAACCCTCGAAGACGGCAGGCTGCGCACCAGCCTCGGGGACTTCACGCTCACCGACCAGCTGCGCCGCGCGCTGTCGAGCGCCAACGTCGGCCGCCAGGTCATCGTGGGCGTCCGGCCGGAGAACTTCGAGGACGCGGCGCTGGTCGGTGCCGACAGCCGGCCTTACGGGATCACGTTCCGCACCACCATCGACGTCCTCGAGTCCATGGGCTCCGACGTGTTCGTCTACTTCACCCAGGGGCGCGAGGCCGGGGTGAACGCGGCCGAGCTCGAAGAACTCGCCAAGGACTCCGGGCGCGCGGACACCGGTGGCAGCGGCGACACGATCGTCGCCCGGCTGGACGCCGCGACCCGCGTGCGCGAGGGCAGCGAAGCCGAACTGTGGGTGGACTCCCGGGCGATCCACGTGTTCGACCCGGCCAGCGGCCACAACGTATCGCTCGGCGACGGCGACGGCGACGGCCGCGGTACGGCTCCCGAGACCGCGCCCAAACCGGGAACCGCGACCGAGACGACGGGCCCGGCGGGGTCCGCGCCCGGCACCACGTCGGGCACTGCCTCGGTTACCTGATCTTCTTTCCCCTGAGCCGTTCGACGATCTCGTCGTTCCACTCGTGGGTCATGATCAGCCGGTACCGCTCGGCGGCGACCCGCATGTAGGCCTCGGCCTCCGTCCGGTCGCCGCCGATCAGGTCGGCGGCGCGCAGCATGCGCACCACCGGCAGGTACTCCTCGGTGTACCAGTGCCGGGCTATCTCGGCGCGGTCGCGGAACTCGCCCTTGTCCTGCATCCACCGGAACCCCCAGGCCTCGACGGCCTCGCCGAGCTCGGCGTACGACCACGGGTCGGTCACGGTGATCTTGGCCATGGCGGCAGGCGGCAGCGGCACCCGGGCGCGGAATATCCGCTCGTAGCTCTTGAACAGCAGGTCCCTGCGGCCCCGGATGCCGGTCGCCGGCACCTGGGTGAGCACCTCGGTCACGTTCGCGTTCGATCGTCTTGGCGCCGGTCGCGATCGCGATCGACACCCGGTGGTGGCCGTCCTGCACGAAGTGCAGGTCGCCGACGCGGTACAGGTCGACCGGCGGGATCGCCTCGCCGCGCCGCTGCGCGAGCGCCAGCCGCTCCCAGCGCTCCCTGACCCGGCTGCTGGTCGGCCGGAACCGGCGGTCGAAGTCGCGGCTGGAGTCGACCGTGCCGACGATCGTGTCCAGTTTGACCGCCTGCAGGCCGAGCTCCCGCTCGCCGCGCCACCCGAGGGCGGCGACGACCTCGTCCAGCGGCAGGATGACGTTGATGTCGTCCGGGGCACGGCGCAGCCGCTGCGCCAGCCGCGCGAGCACCTGGCGGCGCCGCATGCGCAGGAAGTCGTTCTCCACGTCGGCGCGTGGAAACCCCGTTTCAGCGGGCATCGCGGCGGCTCCTCGTCCGCGGCCCGTCCGGGGGAACGGCCGGGGGAACGTCCGAGGGAGCGGATGAGGGGACGGCCATGGGGGCCGTCAGGCCGGTCCCGGGCGTGATATCCAGCAGGTGCCAGCCGGTCACGTTGCGCACCAGCGTGCCGCCGAGCCGCTCGGCCTGGCCGCGCGCGCAGGACGGGTGCGTGTGCCCGTGCAACAGCACCGGAGGCCGCAGGGCCGCCACCAGCCCGTGCAGCGCCTTGAACCCGCGGTGCGCCGGGTCCTCGTCGTCGCCGACGCCGCGCGGCGGGGCGTGGGTGATCAGCACGTCGACCCGCCGCCCGTCGCGCAGCGCGCGCCACCGCGCCGCGGCCCGCAGCCGCGCGGCGCGGCGCGCGAACCGCGCGTCGCTGTACTGGTTCGGCCCCTGGCTGTAGCGACGGCAGCCGCCGAGGCCCGCCACCCGCAGCCCGGCCGCGTCGACGATCCGGCCGTCGGCGCTGACCGAGCCGTCCGGCCACGGCGGCCTGGCCGGCAGCCCGTCCCGCAGCGTCAGGCCGGCCCGGGAGGACCGGTAGCCGGACAGGTCGGGGTCATGGTTGCCGGGCACGAAGACCAGCGGGATATCGAGGACGTTCATCAGCGTGTCCAGGTAGTCGAACGGCAGGTCGCCGCAGGCCAGGATCAGCTCGGCCGAGCGTGCGGCCCCCGGGTCGGCCGCGAGCGCCTCGTCGACCTCGTCGGAGACCGCGAGCACCCGGACCGTGCGCGGCGGGTCCGGCGGTGCGGCGGCGGCTCGCGCCATTCAGCGCGCGGCCGTTTCCCTGACGTCGAGGCCACGCTGCCGCAGCGCCGCCTCGACGCGGTAGATCTCCGCCTGGGGCGCGCTGTCGCCGGACGACGGCGGCGCGACGTCAAGCTGTCGGCAGGCCGCCGACAGCGCATCGATATAGGCGCCGCGCAGCGCCTGGACGCGGTGGTGCTTGGCGGTCAGGCCGTCCCTGGTCTCGGTGTCGTCGAGCTCGGCGCGCAGCCGGCGCAGGTCCGCGGCCAGCCGGTCGAGCGGCGGCGCGGGCAGCGCCTTGCGCCGCGCCCGCACCTCGCCGATCCAGTGCGCGGCACGCCACGCGCCGATGAGGGCGTACCCCGTGACCGGCATCAGCGCCAGGACGAGGACCAGTTCGACGGCCGGACTCACACGTACAGTGTCGGCGGGTCAGCGGGCGAAGGCAAGCTCACCTGTCAGCATGCTCACACTTCTCATTATCCGGAACGGTCGGTGGCGCCTGTTCCCGCGCACACCCTTCGCCGTTTCCCGGCAGAACCCTAGTCGCTGTCGTAACGCGTCGGCGGGAACGGGTCGTCCGGGGTGAGGCCGCGAAGCTCCCCCGCCTCCTCCTCGCGCCGGACCTCGGCCCGTTCCTCCTGATACTCAGGGGCCTGCCGGACGTTCGCGCGCTCCGGCACGCCTGGCGGCAGGGGATCGGTGGCCGGCGGCACCTCGTCGGGGTTGAAGGCGTCAAGCCCCGCCTCGACTCGCTCGTCCTCGGTGATCTCGGCCAGCTTGTCGTCATCCAGGTGCGGCGAAGCACCGCCGTGCTCGCGGCGCTCGCGATGGAACTCCGGTTCGCTCATACCCGCCACGCTACCCCCACGTCCCTGCCGTTACCCTTCCGGCTGGAGGTACCAGCGCACGATGCTGAAGCCGTGCCGCAGCGCCGCGTCGAGCGCCTCGGGTTCGAGCCGGCCGTCAGGCCGGCGGGGGATCGGGATGAACCGGGCGGCCCGCGGGTTCTCCCTGGTGATGACCCCGAGCAGTTGCTCCACCTCGGCCGGGACTGTGACGAGCTCGGCGCGGGCGGGCACGTCGCGGCCGCGCAGCCGGATCCTGGTCGGCCTGCCGCCGCCCAGGTTGAGCGTCCACCGGCCGCCGCCGGGCGTGAGGAGCGTCTGGCCGTCGCGCGCGTAGCTCACCGGCTGCCGGTACGCCTTCCCGGTCTTGCGGCCGGTGTAGGAGATGAGCATCAGGTTGCCGCTGAGCGGGGTCGGGAACGGCAGGCTGAGCGCCGCCCGCATGGGCACGTTGACCGCGCGCATGATCCGGGCGCGGCGCCGCATCGCGGCTTCGTTCACAGTCATGGTCAGTCTCCTTCCGTTATCTGGCGAAGTCGGTGACGTCGCCGGTCACCGCGACGGCCTTGCCGCCGTCGGCGGCGATGGCGGCCGCCACGTCGGCCGCGGCGGCCTGGACGCGCCCGTGCACCGCGACCGCGGCGCCTTGCCGCGCGAACTCGGCGGCGATGGCCGCCCCGATCCCGCGCGAGCTGCCGGTCACGAGCGCGATACGGCCGTCAAGCGCGTTCATGTTTTCTCCCTGGCAAGATCGCTCATGGCCCCAGGTTAGATATCTAAGAGTTAGATGTCAAACTCTTAGATATCGATAAATGGTGGTAGGCTGACGGTGTGCCTGAGCCGTTTCCCGTCCCGATCGGGCTGCGCCTGAACCAGGCGGCCCGCGCCGTCGAGCGTGCCTTCGACGGGGCCCTCGCCGAAGCGGGCGGGACGCTGCCGGTCTGGCTGGTCCTGCTCAACCTGAAGATCCGCAGGCCGGGCACCCAGCGGGAACTCGCGGACGCCGTCGGGGTCCGCGAGGCGACGCTGACGCATCACCTGAACGCGATGGACGCCCGCGGCCTGATCACCCGCACCCGGGACGCGGCCAACCGGCGCGTCCAGGTGGTCACGCTGACCGACGCGGGTGAGGCGGCCTTCCTGCGCCTGCGGGAGGCGGCGATCGCCTTCGACGCCAGGCTCCGCGACGGTCTGGCCGACGCCGACCTGGCCGCGCTCAGCACCCTCCTCGGCCGTCTCGCGGCCAACGCCGGCGCACCCGCGGGCGCCGCCCCGCCCTGGGCGGGCCTGGCCGGCCGCCCGGAGTCAGCCGGCCGCAGGCATGCGTAGCCGCCTGATGGGAGGGAAGGTTCGTGGTCAGCTACCAGTCCAGGCAGGATTCTATGGAAGCCGCAGCCGATGATGACTCGCCGAGCGAGTGGCTGATCTGCTACGACGGCTTCGACCCAGCAGAACAGGGGCTGCGTGAGGCGTTGTGCGCGCTAGGCAACGGGTTCTTCGTAACCCGCGGGGCGCATCCCGAAGCGCGTGCCGACGGAGTCAACTACCCGGGAACCTATGTAGCCGGGCTGTACAACAGGCTCACGACCGTCATCGACGACCGGCCACTCGAAAACGAGGACCTGGTCAACCTGCCGAACTGGCTGCCGCTGCGATTCCGGCTCGCCGGAGGCACGTGGTTCGACATACGGGCCGCCGAGGTGCTCGAGCACCGCCTGGAGCTGGACCTGCGGCGAGGGACGCTGACCAGGCGGCTGCGCTGGCAGGAGCCGGACGGACGCATCACGTCCATGGTCCAGCGCAGGTTCGTCAGCATGAAGGACGCGCACCTGGCCGGCCTTGAGACGACGTTCACCGCGGAGAACTGGTCGGGACGGCTGGAGGTCTGGTCAGGCGTGGACGGCGGGATCACGAACAGCGGCGTCAAGCGCTACCTGGGCCTCAGCCACCAGCATCTCAGGTTGCTGGACGCCGCCGAGGCCGGCGCCCAGACCGTGGAACTGCAGGCGGAGACCACCCAGTCGCAGATCCGGATCGCCGTCGCGGCCCGTACCAGAGGCCCTGACGCCGACGGTTCCGGCCGTCGCCTGGTGACCGAAGCGGGGGCGGTGCTGCAGGCCCTGGCGCTCGACCTCGAGCAAGGACACCCGGCGACGGTCGAGAAGATCGCGGCGCTGTACACCTCCCGGGACCGGGCGATCTCGGAGTGCCTGCTGGCGGCGCGGCAAGCGGTGCTCGGCGCGCCGGGATTCGCCGATCTCGAGGCCCGCCACGCGGCCGCCTGGGAGTGGCTGTGGAGCCGGTTCGACATCAGGCTAGACGGCGCCAACGAGTGGACGGAGACCGTGCTTCACCTGCACATGTTCCACTTGCTGCAGACGATCTCCCAGAACTCGATCCTGCTGGACACAGGGGTCCCGGCGCGCGGCTGGCACGGGGAGGCGTACCGCGGCCACGTCTTCTGGGACGAACTCTTCATCTTCCCGATCCTGAACTTCCAGTTCCCGACGC
Organism: uncultured Actinomycetota bacterium; assembly: GCA_963771985.1. Taxonomy (GTDB): domain Bacteria; phylum Actinomycetota; class Actinomycetes; order Streptosporangiales; family Streptosporangiaceae; genus Trebonia. The sequence continues at coordinate 225,074 of CAVYVO010000024.1, forward strand.
TGGCAGCCGCGCTCCTGGGCTACCGCCACGAGCGGCTCGGGGCGGCCCGCGCCGCCGCGAAGGCGGCCGGCTACTCCGGCGCGATGTTCCCCTGGCAGAGCGGCAGCGACGGCCGCGAGGAATCCCAGCGGCTGCACCTGAACCCGCACTCGGGCCGCTGGCTGCCCGACTACTCCTACCTGCAGCGGCATGTCAATATCGCGGTGGCCTACAACGTCTGGCAGCATTACCTGGTCACCAGGGATGTCCGTTTCCTGCGCTTCACCGGCGCCGAGACGCTGATCGAGATCGCCAGGTTCTGGGCCAGCATCGCGACCTACAACCGCGCGCTGGACCGCTACGAGATCCTCGGCGTGATGGGCCCGGACGAGTATCACGACAGGTACCCGGATGCCGGCCGGCCAGGGCTGGACAACAACACCTACACCAACGTCATGGCCGTGTGGGTGCTGCGCCGGGCGGCTCAGGCACTCGACGAGCTGCCACCGCACTACCGCCGCGAGGTCACCGACGAGCTTGGGCTCGGCCCGGCCGAACTCGGCCACTGGCGGGACGTGGCGGACAAGATGAAGGTGGTGTTCCACGAAGACGGCGTGCTGGCCCAGTTCGACGGCTACGACCGGCTGCGCGAGTTCGACTGGGCGGGCTACCGCGCCCGCTACGGCAATATCCAGCGCCTGGACCGCTTGCTCGAAGCCGAGGGCGACACCACCAACCGGTACAAGGTCGCCAAACAGCCCGACGTGCTGATGCTGATGTACCTGCTCTCCGGCGACGAGCTGCGCGCCTTGCTGGCCGGCCTGGGATACCAGGTCACGCGGGAGCAGCTAGTGCGGACCGTCGACTACCACCTGGCGCGAACCGCGGACGGTTCCAGCCTCAGCAGCGTGGTGACCGCCTGGGTGCTGGCCAGGATGGATCCCGAAGGCGGGTGGGACGGGCTGCTGCGCGCGCTCGAGGGCGATGTGAGCGACGCCCAGGGCGGGACGACCGCCGAGGGCATCCACCTGGGCGCCATGGCGGGAACGGTCGACGTCGTGCTCCGCTGCATCACCGGGATGCGAGCCGAGTACGACGGGCTCAGGTTCGACCCGGTGCTCCCGCCGCAGGTCGCGAAGCTCGGCTTCAGCGTGCACTTCAGGGGGCACCGGCTGGCCGTCTCACTCACCAAGGGCTGCCTGCGAGTCAGCTCGCGGCGCGGCGATCCCTCGCCGATCCGGATCATCGTCGGGGACCAGATCCGCGAGGTCGCCCCGGGAACGCGGGCCGAGTTCCGGTTCGGTGATCCGGCGGAGTCCGGCGCCGCCTGGTAAGGGCCGCGGCGGGACCACGATGGCCCGCTTGAGGATCTTCCCGCTGCCGCCGTACGGCAGCTCGTCCACGATCCACACGTGGCGCGGGTACTTGTAGGCGGCGAGCTGCCCCTTGACGTAGTCACGCAGCTGGGCGGGATCCGCGGACGCGCCCGGCTTGAGCGTCACCACCGCCACGACTTCCTCGCCGAGCATCTCGTCGGGCATGCCGACGACCGCGGCCTCCGCGACCGCCGGGTGCTCGTAGAGCACCTCCTCGACCTCGCGCGGGTAGACGTTGAGCCCGCCCCGGATGATCATGTCTTTCTTGCGGTCCACGATCGAGAAGTAGCCTTCCGGATCCACGCGGCCGAGGTCGCCGGTACGGAACCAGCCGCCCGCCATCGCCTCCGCGGTGTCCTGCGGCCGCCGCCAGTACCCCTTCATGACGTTGTCGCCGCGGATCGCGATCTCCCCGATCTCACCGGGCGGCAGCGGGTCGCCCTCGTCGCTCTGCACTCGCATCTCGACACCGGCGATGGCCTGTCCGATCGTGCCCGGCTTGCGCGGCCGGTCCGGGTGGTTGAAGGACGCCACCGGGGAGGTTTCCGAGAGCCCATAGCCCTCGAGGATCATGCAGCCGAAGTGCTTCTCGAACGCGCGCATCAGCTCAACCGGCATCGCCGCGCCGCCGGACACGCACAGCCGCAGGCTAGCCACATCTCCCGCGCTGCCGCCGGCGCTGTGCAAGATCGCGGCGTACATCGTCGGGACTCCGGGCAGGACGGTCACCTCGTCCCGCTTGATGATCTCCAGCGCGCGAGCGGGGTCGAACCTCGACAGCAGGGTCAGGCACGCGCCGGTGGCGATGGCGCACCCCATCCCGACCGTCTGACCGAAGGAGTGGAAGAGCGGCAGCGTTCCCATCACCACGTCCGCTGGCCGCAGATTCAGCAGCGTGGTCCTGGTGACCTCGACGTTGCTGAGCAGGTTGGCGTGGGTCAGCTCGGCACCCTTCGGCTGCCCGGTGGTGCCCGACGTGTACAGGATCACGGCGGTGTCGGAGGGCCCGCGATCCGCGACCGCCGGGGCGGGATCGCAGCGGCCGAGCGTATCGGCGAGTTCCGAAGGCTCGATGATGACCAGGTCCGTTCCCGCGCTGGCGGCGCCCGCCGTCGCCTGGTCCGCCACGCCATGCCACGCGAACACGAGCGCGGCGCCCGAGTCGGACAGGTGGTAGCTCACCTCGCGCGACTTGAACAGCGGATTCATCGGGACGACGACGGCGCCGGCCCGCAGGATGCCGTAGTAGAGCTCGACGAACTCCAGGGTGTTCGGTGCCATCAAGCCGACGCGGTCGCCGGGAGTGATCCCGCGCCCGGCCAGCAAGGAGGCAACGCGGGCACTCAGTTCGTCCAGGTCGCGGTAGCTCAGCGCGCGTTCGTCCAAGCGGACCGCGGTCCGGTCTGGATAGCTGGCTGCGCTGTTCGCGAGTATCGTGGCGAGATTCGTCATCGTTCTTCCCCATCTGACGATTGTGCGCGGGGCGCCGGCCGGCGCCCCGCGGGTGAGCGTGCCGTCAGTGGTACTCCGCCCGAATCTGTAAAGCGTCCGTCCGCCCGTGCGGCCCGGCAATGGCCCTTGGTCCCGTCTCGCGCGGCCAGTCCGCCTTGCCCCGCCGGGCGCGCACTAACAAAATCCGGACATCAAGGACATTCCAGGCCGGCGATGTTGCGGAGTGCTACCGCTTCGCGGGCACCGCCGCGGCCTTCCGGCGCCGTCGGCCATGATCGTGAATAGGTTTTGTTTGTATAGCACAAATTACTTACGCGGATTACTTACGCGGAAAATTGTTTTCGCGATTATTGGCGTGGCCGCGGCCATTGGCGGTTACCGGTGGTTACAGTCGCGGCGGGTGCGGCTCGGCAGGCTCCCGGGTGACCATAACGCAATGCCGCTCAGCTTATTTTGATCATGGTTCACTGACGACACAGGAGCCGCGTACGTCACGATGAGCCCTGCTCTGGACCCGATTCGCCTCCGCGGGCCGGTCCGTGCGGGCGGGAAAAGGCTCCACGGGCAAGGATTCCGCGCTGACGGCCGGGATTGTCTCACGATGCGGACTCTGTCTCACAATCTGAGACGAAATCCCGTCGACCAGCGGGCCGATTGCGCAATCGACCTGCTCTAGTGTGGTCGATTGCGCAATCGACCCGCCGCAGGTCCGGGTCGGCGTGGTGCCCGAGCACTTCAGGAGCCGGGTCCGCTAAACGGCATTGACCATAACGGGCTAACCTGCGCGCTTTTGGCCTTAATACCCTTTTATCGGGATATCTGTCCCGGTAGGCGGCGCCAATCCGCGGGCCGGGCCCGGTCCGGGGCGGACGGAGGGCCCGTCTCGCGATGCGGGAAACTCGGCTGGTTCTGCGGCAGCCCGATGGCGCAGAACCAGCCGAAATGCACCCGCGAATGCGCGGGCACAGGGATTCTCCGCATGGCCAGCTGTTTGTTACCGGCCAGTAGCAAAACAACGGCCCGGTTTCGAGGGACCTCTGGCCCTGCCAGGCACTGACTCGACGTCGAACCCTCAGTAAGTGAACCGTCGGCAAACTCTCCATGACAGAGAGCGAAGAAAGTAGTCCTATTATGCCGGGAACCAGCCAAGGTGCGGTTGAGGCGCTTGCCGGCCTCGACGCCGAGACGCTCAACATGATGCTCGAAACCATCAGGGATTACGTTCACGACGCGATTCCCGACGATCGCCTGCTCGAGCTCGATCATGACGATGAGTGCCCCGTTGAGGTGGTCCGGGGCATGTGCAGCGACCAGCTAGGTATCCAGCTGCTGTTCATTCCGGAGGAATACGGCGGCCTGGGCGGCGCCACGATGGACGTCTACCGGGTCTGCCAGGAGATGGCCGGCCTCGACCTGGGGATTGCCACCAGCGTGCTCGCCACCTTCCTCGGGAGCGACCCGATATTTTTCGGCGCTACGCCGAAGCAGAAAAGCCAGTGGCTGACCGAGATGGCCGAAAGCGGCGTGCTGTACGCCTACGGGGCAACGGAGCCGGAAGCGGGCAGCGACCTGGGCGCGCTCAAGACGACCGCGACTCCGGTGCTGACCGACGGACGCGTCAGCGGATACCGCCTGAACGGCCGCAAGCAGTGGATCAGTAACGGCGGCATCGCCGACAAGTACACCATCCTGGCTAGCGCCCCAGACGGACCGTCCTGGTTCGTGCTGGATCGCGGTACCGAAGGATTCGCCCAGAACAAGCCCGAGGACAAGCACGGTATCCGGCTGTCCAATACCGCCGCCCTGTTCCTCGATAACGTGTTCGTGCCCGTCGGCAACCTCGTCGGTGACGTTGAGGGCCAGGGCCTCATCCAGGCCCAGAAAGTATTCGGCTACACGAGGGTGATGGTGGCGACCTTCGGTCTCGGTGCGGGATGGGCCGCGCTGGACCGTGCGATCCAGTATTCCACCACCCGGATCCAGGGTGGCGCGCCGCTGTCGGAGAAGCAGGGCTACACCCACAAGCTCATCGTCCCGCACGCCGTCAGGCTGGAAGCCGCCCGGGCGTTCATCGAGTCCGTCGCCACGCGCATCGACGCGGGCGAGGGCGTGGACGGGGCGCTCAACACCGAGGGCGCGATCGCGAAATACCTGGCGAGCGAGGCGGGGAACCTGGCCGCCGACGCCGCGATCCAGGCCCACGGCGGGTACGGGTACACCCGCGAATACCTGGTGGAGAAGATCAAACGGGACGTCCGCATCACCACGATCTACGAAGGCACATCCGAGATCATGGAGATGACCATCGCCCGCGACCGGTGGCAGCGGAACCTGAAGACCGCCGGCCGTTATTACCTGGACAGCGCGGCGGAACTGCGCGCGCTTGATGCCCGTCACCCCGATGTCGGCGCGGGCATCGCCGCCGTTGCCTGCGAAGCGCTAGCGGGCGTGCTGGAAGCCTGCCGTGCCGGCCGTCTCACCCGCAACCAGCATGTGCTGCTCCGCCTCGGCGAGCTGATCGCCGCCGCCGAAGGCGCCGGCTGCTTCGCCGGCCGTGCCGCGGCGGCGCTCGACGGCGAGTTGCCGGAGAAGGCTGACCACCGATTCGACGGCATGGCGCTCGCCGCGATGAGCCGGGTGTACGCCCGTAACGCCGCGCAGCAGGTGGCCTGCGATGGCCTGCGCTTGGTGACCGGAGCCGGAGGCGCGCCGGCCGCCGGCGGCAGCCGCTGGCTCGACGCCGCGTGCGCGGCGCAAGAAGGGCTGATAGCCGATATGGACCGCGTCGCCGATGTCCTGTACGGGCGCTCTAGCACGACGTAGATGAGAAGGACTTAGTGAGATGACCACGAATCCGCAAGACTCCACCCAGCCGGGCAGGTCAGGGCGGCAGCCCATCGCCATCGTGGGCATGGGCGCGATCATGCCAGATGCCCCGACGGCGCCGGCTTTCTGGGCCAACATAACCGGCGGGCGCTACTGCATCACCGACGTCCCGAAGGATCGCTGGGACCCCAGCCTGTACTACGACCCGGACCCCCGCGCTCCCGACAAAACCTACTCCCGGATCGGGGGGTGGGTCCATGAGTTCCCCTGGGACCCGATCGGCTGGCGCCTGCCGTTGCCGCCCAGGGTCAGTGACCAGATGGATGAGAGCCAGAAGTGGGCGGTGTCCGCGGCGCGCGAGGCCCTTATCGATGCCGGGTGGCCCGGCTGGAACGTCGATCCCGAGCGCGTGGCCGTGGTGCTCGGCAGCGCGCTGGGCGGCTCGCAGCACTACGCGACGACCATGCGGATACAGCTGCCCGAGTTCACCCGCGAGCTTGCCCGGTCCGCCGCGTTCGCGTCGCTGCCGGCCAGCACCCGTGACGCGGTCATCGCCGAGACGAGCCAGTCGTTCCTGAGCCTGTTCCCGGACATCACCGAGGACACCATGCCGGGCGAGCTGTCGAACATCATCGCCGGGCGGATAGCGAACCTGTTCAACTTCCGCGGCATGAGCTTCACCACCGACGCCGCCTGCGCGTCCGGGCTCGCCGCGCTCAGCGCGGCCACCGAGGGCCTGGCAGACGGACAGTACGACGCGGTCCTCACCGGCGGGGTGGACCGGAACATGGGGGTGGGTGTTTTCGTCAAGTTCTGCAAGATCGGGGCGCTCTCCGCTACCGGGACGCGGCCGTTCGACGCCGGCGCCGACGGTTTCGTCATGGGCGAGGGAGCGACCGTCTTCGTGCTCAAGCGGCTGGCTGACGCCGAGCGAGATGGCGACCGGATCTACGCGGTGCTGCTGGGCATCGGCGGGGCCAGCGACGGCAAGGGCAAGGGGATCACCGCACCGAACCCGGCCGGGCAGCGGCTGGCCATCGCGCGTGCCTGGCGCAACGCGGGCGCCGACCCGGCCACCGTCTCCTGCATCGAGGCGCACGGCACGTCAACCCGGGTCGGTGACGCCTCTGAACTGGAGAGTCTCAGCTACGTGTTCCGGCCCGGCGAGCTGGCGCCGGGCTCGATCGCACTGGGCTCGGTGAAGTCGAACATCGGCCACCTGAAGGGCGCGGCGGGTACCGCCGGCCTGTTCAAGCAGGTCATGGCCTTGCATGACAAGGTACTACCGCCGAGCCTGAACTTCCGCGAGCCGAACCCGAACGTCGACTGGGCCACCTCTCCGTTCCGGGTGAACAGCGAGCTGAGGGACTGGCCGGAACCGTCCGGCGGCGTGCGGCGGGGCGGCGTCAGCGCCTTCGGCTTCGGCGGCACCAACTTCCACGCCGTGCTCGAGGAGTACATTCCGGGCAGATACGACGGCGCGGACCGGCGGACGTTCGCCGTCCCAGAAACCAAGGCGGAGACAGTGCCGGGCCGCCCCGCCGCGGTCCCTTCCGCCCCCGCCGGGGAGCCGGCGGCTGCTCAACCCCGCGGCCAGTCCATGCCTGTCAAGCAGCCGCTGCGCGGCGCCCTGGTGGTCGGCGGCGGCAGCGAAGCCGAGGCAGCCGCCCAGCTCGCCCGGATACGGGACCAGGCGGCGGCCGGCCAGGCGCCGGCTCCGGTGCCTCCCGACCCGGCCCTGGCGGCAGCCCGGGTACGGGTAGCCATCGACTACGGCGACCCCGCCGAGCTGGCCGACAAGGCGGCCAAAGCCGTCCAGGCCCTGACGAATGGTGTGCCGGAGCTGCGCAAGATGCTGCGCTCGCGCGGCGTGTTCATCGGCCACGGCCCGGCCCCCAAGACCGCGTTCCTGTACACGGGGCAGGGCTCGCAGTACGTCAACATGCTCCGCGAGCTCCGGGACACCGAGCCCATCGTGGCGGAAACGTTCGCCGAGGCGGACGAGATCATGACTCCGATGCTGGGCCAGCCGCTGACTTCCTACATCTACGTCGACGAGGGCGACCCGGCGGCGGTGGCGCGAGCGGAAGGGCAGCTGCTGGAGACCGAGATCACCCAGCCGGCCGTGCTCGCCGCCGACCTGGCTCTCACCCGCATGCTGGCGGCGTACGGCATCAAGCCCGACCTGGTGATGGGGCACAGCCTCGGTGAATACGGGGCGCTTGTCGCCGCGGGAGCCCTGCCGTTCGCGGACGCGCTCGAGGCCGTCAGCGCACGCGGCCGGGGAATGGCGAGCCTCAACGTGTCCGACAGGGGGGCGATGGCGGCCGTGATGGCCCCGCTGGACGAGATCGAGCGGATCGTCGCGTCCGCCGACGGCTACGTGGTCATCGCCAACATCAACAGCATGCACCAGGCCGTGATCGGCGGCGCGACCGAGGCGGTCGAGCGGGCCATCGAGGCCTTCACCGCGGCCGGATACACGGCGGGCCGCATCCCGGTCAGCCACGCGTTCCACACGGCGATCGTCGCGCCGGCGAGCGAGCCGCTCCGGCGGGCCCTGTCCAGGCTTGACCTGCGCCCTCCGGAGCTGCCGATCGTGGCCAACGTCGACGGCGAGTTCTACCCTGTGGAAGGTCCCGGTGTGCGGGAACGGATGCTAGACATCCTGGGCCGCCAGGTCGCCTCGCCCGTCCAGTTCGTCAAGGGCCTTGGAACGCTGTACGAGGCCGGCGCCCGCGTATTCGTCGAGGTCGGGCCCAAGCGGGCGCTAGCCGGGTTCGCCGAAGACGTGCTCGGCTCGGATCACGACGACGTTCTCGCCCTGTTCACGAACCACCCGAAGTACGGCGACATACCGTCGTTCAACGCCGCGCTCTGCGGCATGTACGCCGCGGGCCTCGGCTTCTCGGCTCAGCCCGCGCCAGCCCATGAGCCGGCGACCTTGCGAGTGCCACCTGAACCGGTGGCCGCTCCGATTACCTCATCTACCGCACCGGGAATAGCCATGCCGGAAGACCGTTACTCCGAACTCGGCCGCCTGGTCGCCGATCTCATCGACCGCGGCCGCGACATCCTTACCAGTGCCGCGCAGCACGGGGACGTTTCCGCCACCCGGCCGGCCCCGGCACCGTCCCCCGCGCCGGACGGCGCGCCGCCGCCGCTATCCGAGCCGGTGGTCATCACCGGCGCCGCGCTCGGCCTGCCCGGCACTGAGCGGGTTTTTGACGACGAGAACGTCGCGCGCATCCTTTCCGGCCAGCAGTTCATCGATATGATCCCGCGCCAGGTACGGCGCGAGATGGTCGACAAGCACATCACCCGGCTGGTGAAAAGCGAGACCGGCGAGGCGGTCTTCGAGACGATCGAGACCGAGGGCGACGTCATCAAGCTGGCCGGCCGGTACGGGACCTTCGACGTCACCGAGGAGTTCGGAGTCGACGCTGACCGGAACGCCGCGCTCGACCAGTGCACCCGGCTGGCCATCGGCGCCGGCCTGGACGCACTGCGCGATGCCGGCATCCCGCTGGTGCTGCACTACCACACCACGACGCTCGGCACCAAGCTGCCGGACCACTGGCTGCTGCCCGCCGACATGCACGACGACACCGGAGTGATCTTCGCATCCGCGTTCCCTGGTTACGACTCCTTCGCGTCGGACCTCAACCACTACCACGAGGATCGCGCTCGCAGGCATGAGCTCAGCGTGCTCGAGGACATCCGCGCGCGGATGAGCGCGCAAGACCTGGCCGCGGCCGAGGTGGACAGGCGCATCGCCGAATTGCGGCACCAGCTGCAGGCCGAGCCGTTTACCTTCGATCGCCGCTTCCTGTTCCGTACCCTGGCCATGGGACACTCGCAGTTCGCCGAGCTCATCGGCGCCCGCGGCCCGAACACGCAGGTGAACTCCGCCTGCGCGAGCACCGCGCAGGGGCTGTGCGTGGCCGAGGACTGGATCAGGTCGGGGCGATGCAGGCGCGTCATCGTGATTTCGGCGGACGACGTCACTTCGGACACCCTGCTGCCCTGGACCGGATCGGGATTCCTCGCCAGCGGGGCGGCGGCCACAGACGCGGTGGTCGAGGACGCCGCCCTGCCGTTTGACAAGCGCAGGCACGGGATGATCCTCGGCGCCGGGGCGGCTGCCCTCGTGGTGGAGTCCGCCGATTCCGCGCGCGAGCGCGGCATCCGGCCGATCTGCGAAATCCTGGCGGCGGTCACCGCCAACAGCGCCTTCCACGGCACCCGTCTCGACGTCCAGCACATCTCGCAGGTGATGGAGCAGCTTATCCGCCAGGCCGAGCGGCGGGGAGTCGACCGCAGGCAGATCGCGGGCCAGACGATGTTCGTGTCGCACGAGACCTACACGCCGGCCCGCGGGGGCAGCGCGTCGGCCGAGATCAGCGCGCTCCGGACGGCGTTCGGACCGGCCGCCGACTCGATCGTCATCGCGAACACGAAGGGCTTCACCGGGCATGCCATGGGCGCCGGCATAGAAGAGGTCGTCGCCGTCAAGGCACTGGAAACGGGGATCGTCCCGCCGGTGCCGAACTTCCGCGAACCCGATCCAGAGCTTGGCCTGCTGAACCTGTCCCGCGGCGGGGCGTACCCGATCAAGTACGCGCTTCGCCTCGCCGCCGGATTCGGCTCGCAGATCTCGATGACGCTGCTGCATTGGATAGCGTCGCCCGATGGCGCGCACCGCGCCCCGAACGAGCTCGGCTTCGCCTACCGCGTCGCGGATGAGCCGGCATGGCGCGCATGGCTAGCCAAGGCGGTCGGCCACGACAACGCCCAGCTCGAGGTCGTGCAGCGCAGGCTCCGTGTGGTCGACGACACCACCAGGCAGTCGCCGGCGACCGTCCCGGCCGCGCACGCCGCACCAGTGGCACAGCCGGTCCCCCAGCAGCCGGCGGCGCCAGCCGCGGCACCGATGGCCACGATGGCGGCGCCAGCCGCGGCACCGATGGCCACGATGGCGGCGCCAGCCGCGGCACCGATGGCCGCAACGGCAGCGGCGCCGCAGACGGCACCGGTGCAGACCATTGCAGCGGAACCCCAGGCGCCTGATCCGATCATCGCGGCGGTGCTCGATGTGGTGGAGGGGCTTACCGGCTACCCGCGTGAGCTGCTCGACCTCGATCTTGACCTGGAAGCCGACCTGGGGGTGGACACGGTCAAGCAGGCGGAGGTGTTCGCCGCGGTCAGGGAGCGGTTCGGCATCCCGCGGCAGGAGAACCTCAGGCTGCGTGACTTCCCCACGCTCACGCACGTGATCGGCTTCGTCCGCGACAACACGGAGCAGGCACCGCCTGCGGCCGCTCAGCCGCCCGCGGCTGCCGCGGCCCCGGCGGCCGGGCCCGCGGTCACCACGGCCGGGCCGGCGCAGCCGGTCGAGGACCCGATCATCGCGGCGGTGCTCGATGTGGTGGAGGGGCTTACCGGCTACCCGCGTGAGCTGCTCGACCTGGACCTGGACCTGGAAGCCGACCTGGGGGTGGACACGGTCAAGCAGGCGGAGGTGTTCGCCGCGGTCAGGGAGCGGTTCGGCATCCCGCGGCAGGAGAACCTCAGGCTGCGTGACTTCCCCACGCTCACGCACGTGATCGGCTTCGTCCGCGACAACACGGAGCAGGCACCGCCTGCGGCCGCTCAGCCGCCCGCGGCTGCCGCGGCCCCGGCGGCCGGGCCCGCGGTCACCACGGCCGGGCCGGCGCAGCCGGTCGAGGACCCGATCATCGCGGCGGTGCTCGATGTGGTGGAGGGGCTTACCGGCTACCCGCGTGAGCTGCTCGACCTGGACCTGGACCTGGAAGCCGACCTGGGGGTGGACACGGTCAAGCAGGCGGAGGTGTTCGCCGCGGTCAGGGAGCGGTTCGCCATCCCGCGGCAGGAGAACCTCAGGCTGCGTGACTTCCCCACGCTCACGCACGTGATCGGCTTTGTCCGCGACCACGCCGTGCCAGCCCAGTCCGCGCCCGCCGCGTCAAGCCAGCCCGCCGCGCCAAGCCAGCCCGCCGTGCCGGAAACCCAAGCGGCAACGTCGCCGGTCCAGGCGGAGCCGGCCTTCACCGGCGACGTGGCAGCGGCGCAGCGACTGCCGCGGCGCATACCCGTGCCAGTGCTGCGGCCGCCCGTGCAGTGGTGCAAGCCCACCTCCGTGACGCTCGGTGAGGGGAGCCGGGTCATCGTGATGGCCGACGAGGGAGGGGTCGCCAAGGTGCTCGTCAGGCGGCTTGACTCGCTCGGCGTCAGCGCCCTGGTCATCGAGCCGGGCTACCCGGCCGACGACCTCGACCCGCTGCTGGCCGGCTGGCTGGCCGAGGGCCCGGTACACGGCCTGTACTGGCTGGCCGCCCTCGATACCGAGCCCGCGCTCGGCGAACTCGACGTGGACGGCTGGCATGAGGCGCTGCGCCGCAGGGTCAAGAACCTGTACGCCGTGGTCCGGCGGCTCGACCGCGCCGGCCAGCTTCGGCCGGCCGGCACGTTCGCGGTCACCGGCACCCGGATGGGCGGCTACCACGGCTATAACGACGACGGAGCGACGGCGCCGCTCGGCGGCGCGGTGACCGGCTTTGTCAAGGCGTACGGGCGCGAGCGGCCGGACGTGCTGATCAAGGCGGTCGACTTCGCGGACACGAGGAAGACCGCGGCGCTGGCCGACGCGCTGATCGAGGAGACCCTGTGCGATCCGGGAGCCGTCGAGATCGGCCGGGCCGACGGGCTCCGCTGGACCGTGGGCCTGCGGGAAGTTCCGTTCGGTGACGGCAGCGGCGGCATGACACTCGGCAGCCAGACAGTATTCGCCGTGACCGGAGCGGCCGGGGCTATCGTCTCGGCCATCGTGGCGGACCTCGCGAAGGCCAGCGGCGGCATCTTCCACCTGATCGACCTGGTGCCCGAGCCCGATCCGGCCGATCCGGACCTCATCCAGTTCGCGGCCGACCGGGACGGACTCAAGAAGACGATCGCCGAACGTCTCGCGGCCAGCGGCACCCGGCCGACACCGGTGCTGATCGAGCGGGAACTGGCCCGCTACGAACGGCTGCAGTCGGCCTTGATCGCCATCCAGGCGGTGCGTGCCGCGGGCGGCCAGGCTTACTACCACGCGGTCGACCTGACCGATCCCGACGCGGTCGCCAGCGTCATGGCGGACGTCCGCGACCGGCACGGGCGGGTAGACGTGCTCCTGCACGCCGCCGGGCTGGAGATCAGCCGCGCCATCGCCGACAAAGAGCCCCGCGAGTATGACCTGGTGTTCGATGTCAAGAGCGACGGCCTGTTCAACCTGCTGCACGCGGCCGGTGACCTGCCGGTAGGCGCGGTGGTGGCGTTCAGCTCGGTGGCCGGACGGTTCGGCAACGCCGGGCAGACCGACTACAGCGCCGCCAACGATCTGCAGTGCAAGATCATGTCCAGCTTCCGTACCACGCGGCCAGGCACGAGAGGGATAGCCATCGACTGGACGGCGTGGGGCGGCATCGGCATGGCGACCAGGGGTTCGATCCCGAAGGTGATGGCCATGGCGGGCATCGAGATGCTGCCGCCCGAGGCGGGCATCGCGTGGATCGGGCAGGAACTGACCGCCGGGCCGTTCCGCGGTGAGGTGGTCGTCGGCGGGCAGCTTGGCGTGCTCGCCAGCGAGCCCGACAGCACCGGCGGGATCGACCCCGGCGCGATCGACACCAGCTCCGCCGGCCCGATGATCGGCGCGATCACCGGGATGGGGGTCTACTCCGGGCTCAGCGCGGAGACCACGCTCGATCCAGCGGCGCAGCCGTTCCTGAACGACCACCGGATCGACGGTACACCGGTGCTGCCGGGAGTGATGGGCATCGAGGCATTCGCGGCCCTGGCCAGCCTCGCCGTTCCCGGCATGCGGGTGACCGACGTCGAGCAGGTGGACTTCATCGCACCGCTGAAGTTCTACCGGGACGAGCCGCGCACGATCACGGTGACAGCGGTGACCCGGCCCGACGGAGCCGACCTGATCGCGGACTGCACGCTGAGCGCCAGCCGGACGCTCGCCGGAGAGCAGACTCCGCGTGTCACGTCGCACTTCACCGGCCGTGTCAGGCTCACCGCGGCCGCCGCCGAGCAAGAGCGAGCCGAGGCACCCGGCGACCGCGCGACATCAGCGGTCACCCACGACGATATCTACCACGTGTTCTTCCATGGCCCGGCCTACCAGGTGGTCCACGAGGCCTGGCACCGCGGGTCCGACGCTGTCGCCCGCCTCGCCCAGCACATGCCCGCCGGCCACGCGCCGGAAAACGGCCATACGACTACCGAGCCGCGGCTGGCGGAGGCGTGCTTCCAGACCGCGGGCCTCTGGGAGATCGGCCATGCCGGGCACATGGCGCTGCCGGCTCATGTGGATCTTGTGAGCATGCCGCGCCGGCCCGTGCCCGAGGCGGAACTGTTCGCCATCGCCCATCCCGCCGACAACGGCAGTTTCGACTGCCAGGTGCTCGATGGCGAAGGCGACGTGGTACTCCGCGTCAACGGCTACCGGACTATCGGCCTGGACAGCCCGCTGCCAGCCGATCTCCAGCAGCCGATCCGTGACGCGATGAGCGCCTGAGCGGGGGCGGCGAGATGTCTGGTGTCCGGCGACTTGCCATCGTCAACCGAGGCGAGCCGGCCATGCGGTGCCTGGCCGCCGTGGCCGAGCTCGACGAGGACTTCGGCGAGCCGATAACCACGATCGCCCTGTATACCGACCCCGACGCGACGTCCCTGTTCGTCCGGCAGGCCGACGAGGCCGTCCCGCTCGGCCCGGCTCTGATCACCGATCCCGGCGGCGGCCGTCACAGCGCCTACGTGGACATCGACACGGTGATGACCGCGCTAGCCCGTGCTCGCGCCGACTCTGTTCGGGTGGGCTGGGGCTTTGTCGCCGAGTCCGCCGACTTCGCCGCGCGGTGCGAAGCGGCGGGGATCACGTTCATCGGGCCGCCGAGCGATGTCATCAGGCTGGCCGGCGACAAGGTGCGAGCCAAGCAGCTTGCCGAGCGTATCGGGGTACCAGTCGTGCCGTGGAGCGGCGGCCCGGTGCATGACGCGCAGAGCGCGCAGCTCGCGGCGGGGATCCTGGGATACCCGGTGCTCGTGAAGGCGGCCGGAGGAGGGGGCGGCCGAGGGATCCGGCTGGTGGAGTCGGAGAGCGCGATGCCGGCGGCGTTCGCTTCCGCACAGCGTGAGGCGGAAGCGGCGTTCGGCGATCCCACCGTGTTCATCGAACGCAAACTCGACGTCGCGCGGCACGTCGAAGTGCAGGTGATCGCGGACGGGCAGGGCACCGTATGGGCGGTCGGCATCCGCGATTGCAGCATCCAGCGGCGGAACCAGAAGGTCATCGAGGAGTCAGGTTCCACCAAGGTCGGCCCGGCTACCGAGGCCGAGCTGCGCGACGCCGCGGTGCGGCTCTGTGCTGCCGCCGGGTACCGCAGCGCGGGCACCGTCGAATTCCTCGTTGACCCGGTGACGCAGCAGTTCATGCTGATGGAGATCAACGCCAGGCTGCAGGTCGAGCATCCGGTTACTGAGCTGACAACCGGCGTTGACCTGGTAAAACTGCAGCTGCACATCGCGCGGGGCGGAAAACTGACCCCGTCGCCGCCCCCCGTCGCCGGCTACGCGGTCGAGGCCAGGCTCTGCGCCGAGGACCCGGAGCGCGACTTCGCGCCCACGCCGGGCCTGGTGTCCGCGCTGCGGCTGCCCACGGGACCCGGAATCCGGGTCGATACCGGAGTAACTGAGGGCGACAACGTCGCCCCTGAGTTCGACTCGATGATCGCCAAGATCATCGCGTACGGACACGACCGGGCGGAGGCACTGAACCGGCTGAAGCGCGCGCTCGCGCAGTCTCTGGTGGTGATCGAGGGCGGGACGACCAACAAGGCGTTCCTGCTGTCCCTGGCAGGACACCCGGATGTCCGGGCGGGCAGTTACGACAACCGCTGGCTCGACCGGCTGACCGAGGCGGGCGGCCATCTGCCCGCGGATGACCCGATCTCGCTGCTGGCGGCAGCGGTCGAGGCCGCCGACGAGGACCAGGCCGCGGTGCAGGCCAACTTCCTGGCCGCGGCCGCACGGGGTCGTCCCGAACTCCCGGCCGAGGTCGGGCACCGGCTGCGGCTGCGGGCTCGCGGCGGCGCGTACCAGACGCACGTGTACTGCCTCGGCCAGGGCCAGTACCGCGTCGCGGTCGGCCCGGCCGCGGACGGGCCATCCCCGGCTGGCGCCGCCTCGCCGGACGGCACCTCCGCCGGAATTGCCGTGGTGGACGTCAGCGTCCAGCGTCTCGGCCGCTACGAGCGGGCCATCACCTGCGGTGGCAGGCGGTACAGGATTGTCGCCGCCGCCCAGGGGTCCCGGCTGCTCATCGAGGTCGATGGCGTCCCGCACGTCATCAACCGCGACGACGGCGGGAAGGTCCGCTGCCCGTCCCCGGCGTTCGTCGTAGCCGTGCTGGTCGAACAAGGCGACATCGTGCGAGCCGGTGACCCGCTGGCCGTGGTCGAGAGCATGAAGATGGAAACGGCCGTCACCGCGCCCCAGGATGGCGTGGTCAGCTCGGTGTTCGTCCAGGTGAACACGCAAGTGGAGGCCGGGGCTCCGTTGGTCGCGCTGCAAGAACCGGACCAGCAAACCGGTGCTAGCGGATCAGGCGGCGAGGCAGCCGAGTTCGCTGACCTGGCAGAGCCGGGCGGCCTCCGCAGCGAGGCCGATATCGGCCGCATGCTCCGGGCGTACTTGCTGGGCTACGACATCGAGGATGGCGAGGCCCGTGAGCTCAGCCGGGAACGGGGCAAGTGGCTGGCCGGCGTTTCGCCAGACGACGAAGACGTGCTACGCACGGACCAGGAACTCCTGGAGATCTTCGCGGACGCGGCGGCGCTTTCCCAGCGGACCCGTGATAGCGAGGGGGAGGAAGAAGAGCACCCCCGGAGCTCACACGAGCATCTGCTTACCTATCTGTCGTTCCTCGATCGGGAGCGCAGCGGGATACCAAGCCATTTCGTGGGGCAGCTGCGAGCGGCTCTGGCCCGCTACGACATTCAGTCGCTGACTCGCGCGCCGGAGCTTGAACGGGCGCTGCTGCGGCTGTTCCGGTCGGTGGGCAGGATGCCGGCCGCCGCCCCGATCGCGATCGCCATCCTGGACCGGTGGCGTCGCGGCTGCGACGTGCTGGCGAGCGCGATGACCGACGACCGGCTCGGCGTCCTCGCCCGGCTGATCGGCGCCACGGAAGGGCACTATCCCGATGTCTGTGACCTGGCTAAGGGCGTGCGGTTCGCCTACGTCGACGCGCCAGTCCTCAACCGCACCCGGGCGAAGGCGTACGCGGAGATCGAGGCCAGCCTGGACGAGCTGTGCGCGCAGCCGGCGCCCGACCGGCAGCGCGACCTCGCCGACCAGGTCGTCTGGTTCCCGCTGCCGATGCGCGCCAGGCTCCGGGACCGGTACCGCGACGCGGACGAGACGGCCAGAGCACGGCTGCTGGAGGTCCGCACCCGCCGGTACTACCGGATACGCGACCTGACGCGGCTGCGGTGCGAGACGTTCGGCGGCCGCCTGACCTGCCTCGCCGACTACCCGGAGCCCGGGCAGAGCGGTCCGCCCGTGCACCTGGTCACCGCCTACGTGCCGATCGCGGAGCTGCCCTCGTTCGCGCAGGCGGTTGCCCGGCACCTGAGCGATCTGCCCGCGGACCGGCCCGTCGTCGTCGACATTGAGTCGTGGCGCGACGAGCCTCTTCTCCCGGACGAGGACATGGCCGGCGAACTCGCCGGGCTGCTCGCGCGGACGGACTTCGGCCGCGACCCGCGCCGCCTCATCATCACCGTGACCAGCGCCGCCCGTGACACCGAGCACGCCGAGGAGCATCTGCGGACTCAGGCATTCACCTACTCGCGAGCTGCCACCGGATTCGCCGAGGACTCCCTGTTCCGGAACATGCACCCGATGATCGCTGAGCGCCTGGACCTGTGGCGGCTGTCGAACTTCGCGCTGCGCAGGCTGCCCAGCGCGGAGGACGTTTACCTGTTCCACGCCGTCGCGCGCGCGAATCCGAAGGACGAGCGGCTGATCGCCCTTGCTGAGGTACGCGACCTCACCGCTGCCCATGACTCGGCTGGCGACATCATCGGCTATCCGCTGCTGGAAGGCATCCTGGCCCAGGCTTTCGCCGACATCCGCGGCGCGCTCCACGGCCAGCCGCAGCGACAGCGCCCGCTTCGGAACAGGGTCATGCTCTGCGTACGCCCAGTATCGGACATCCCGACCGCCACCTGGCGAAGCCTCGCGCACCAGCTGGCGCCGCAGGCCGCCGACCTAGGACTGGAGAAGGTCGTGGCACGGATCCGGATACCGGACGAGGCCACAGGCGAACCGCGGGAAGCGATCATCGATGTGGAGAACGTGGCGGACAGGGCCGTCACGGTGCGCGTCCGCCCGCCGTCGAACCGGCCCATCCAGCCGCTTACCGAGTACCAGCAGCGGGCCTTGCGGGCCAAGCGGCTCGGGTTGCCTTATCCGTACGAGATCATCCGCATGCTCACACCGCCACGGGGCGCACCCTCGGATTTCCCGGCCGGTGACTTCACCGAATACGACCTAGACGATGACGGCGGCGGCGAGCTCGCGCCAGTGCACCGGCCGTACGGCCGCAACACGGCCGGGATCGTCACCGGCGTCATCACCAGCTATACGCCGCTGGTGCCTGAGGGGATCCGCCGGGTGGCGGTTCTCGGCGACCCGACCGAGGGGCTCGGCAGCCTGGCGGAGCCGGAGTGCCGCCGTATTCTCGCCGCGCTGGACCTCGCGCGGCGGATGCGGGTGCCCATCGAGTGGTTCGCGGTGTCGTCCGGTGCCAAGATCGCATGGGACAGCGGGGTGGAGAACATGGACTGGATCGCCGCCGTGCTGCGCGCCCTGGTCAACTTCACCCAGTCCGGCGGCGAGGTCAACATCGTCGTGACCGGGATCAACGTCGGAGCCCAGCCATACTGGGACGCCGAGGCGACCATGCTCATGCACACGCGCGGCATCCTCATCATGACGCCGGCCAGCGCCATGGTGCTGACCGGCAAGAAATCACTGGACTACTCCGGCGGCGTGTCGGCCGAGGACAACTTCGGCATCGGCGGATTCGATCGGATCATGGGCCCGAACGGGGAGGCGCAGTACTGGGCGCCCACCCTGGCCGCGGCATGCGCGCTGTTGCTGCGGCACTACGCGCACACCTACGTCGTCCCCGGCGAGCGGCATCCCCGGCGAGCGCCGACGAGCGACCCGTCCGACCGCGACGTGCGCGCCTTCCCGCACAAGCAGGTCGACGGTTCGGAGTTCGCCACGGTCGGCGACGTCTTCTCCGCCGAACTGAACGCCGAGCGCAAGAAGCCGTTCGATATGCGGTCGGTGATGCGGGCCGTCACCGACGCCGACCACCCGCCATTCGAGCGGTGGGCCCGGTGGGTCGACGCCGAGGGCGCGATCGTGTGGGAGGCGCGGGTCGGGGGGTTCCCGGTGTGCCTGATCGGCCTTGAGTCGCGCAACGTGGCCAGAGCCGGGTTCGTGCCCGCCGACGGCCCCTCGCTCTGGACGTCGGGGACGCTCTTCCCGCAATCGTCGCGCAAGGTCGCCCGCGCCATCAACGCGGCGAGCGGCAACCGCCCGGTCGTCGTGCTGGCCAATCTCACCGGCTTCGACGGCTCACCGGAGAGCATGCGCAAGTGGCAGCTGGAGTACGGTGCAGAGATCGGCCGTGCGGTGACCAACTTCCGCGGGCCCTTCGTCTTCGTGGTGGTGTCGCGCTATCACGGCGGCGCGTTCGTGGTCTTCTCCAAGCGGCTGCACGATGACATGGAAACAGCCGCGGTGACCGGTTCCTACGCCTCGGTGATCGGCGGCGCGCCCGCCGCCGCCGTGGTTCTTTCCCGTCAGGTGGCGGCCAGGACGGATGAGGATCCCCGGGTCGTGAGCCTGCGGGCGCAGACCACGACCGCGACCGGCAAGGCGCTCGCGGACCTGCACCACGAGCTCACCGAGGTTGCCCAGGCCGTACGGGCCGAGAAGCTGAAGCAGATCGCCGACGAGTTCGACAACATCCACGACATCAGGCGGGCGATGCGGGTCGGGTCTGTCGATCACATCATCGCACCCGAGGAACTGCGGCCGTACGTCATCAGCGCCCTGGAACGCCGGCTGAGCCGCGGCTAGCTGACCGGCCGGTCCATCCAGCGGTGCGACGGGAGCATGGTGTCGACCGGAGACCGCTCCTCGAGCGCGGCGGGCGGCGGTCCGTCGCCGGGCCAGCAGGCGGTTACCAGGAACGTCCCGCTCCGCCGCCACCAGCCGGGGAAGACCTCACCCTCGGCGGTGCGGACCCGCAGCGCGGACCAGGTGCGCTCCGGCGGATTCAAGTCGGTCACGGCCACCTCGACCGAGCGGGTGTCCCGGCGCAGCCCGGTGGTCAGCACCTTGAGCGCGCTTTCCTTGGCGGACCAGATGAGGTTGGCCGCCATGTCCCTGGCCGAACCGGCGGTGCCGACCAGCCGCTGCTCCGCCTGCGTGAGGTAGTCGCGGACGAATGCCTCGCTGCGCGGCTCGACGATCTCGACATCGCAGCCGACCGCGGAGCCGTCGCTCGCTACCAGGCAGACAGCACACCCCGCTCGATCGGTGAGCGACACCCCGTGACTCGCTGGCTGGCCGTCGATGTGCAGCCGGGGCGCGCCGCTCGGCGCGGTCCGGCCCTCGATTCGCGCGAGCACGGGGGGGTCGTCCGGCCAGCCGAGCACCTTCGCCACCGCGAGCTTGAGCGTCCATCGGCCCAGCAGGAAGTCAGTTCGCCGCTTGGTGTACCGGAGCATGTCAGCCCGGCCCCGTTCGGCCTCGCTGAGCCAGTCGGCCGCGGCGGGCAGCTGATCCTCACCGCGCGCGAGCCACCAGGTATCAAGCGCCTGCCCGCTCTCATGATCACGCTCGGTCCCTGGCTCGCTGAACACCGTATCCGCCTTGTCCTGGTTCGGCTGCCGCCGGTCACTGCCATGCAAGGCCACGACGCCGCCCTCCGTCAAGCCCGGTTACCGGAAAGCGGGGGAGCGGCTCGCCCGGGCCGCCGGGCGCGCGTTCAGCAACGGAAGGTCCCGGCGCTTGATCACCGTCGACAGCGCGATCGTGGACGTGGAGCGGGCCACCGACGGGGAACTGTCGATGCGCAGCAGCGTCCGCTGCAGGTCCGCGTGCGAGGTGGCGGCCACCTGGCAGAGCACGTCGCCGGATCCGGTGATCGCGTACGCCTCGAGGACTCCGGGGATCGCGGCCAGGTCCTCCTGGACCCGGTCCAGCGCGCCCTGGGTGATCTCCAGCGTGACGAACGCGAGTACGCCGAACCCGGCGGCCGCCACGTCGATGTCCGGCCCGTACCCGGTGATCACGCCGTCCCGCTCCATCCGGTCGAGCCGGGACTGCACGGTGGCGCGGGCGACCCGGGTGATCCGGGACAGCTGCAGCACGCCCGCCCGGGGGTTGTCGCGCAGCGCGCCGAGCAGCGCGAGGTCGAGCGCGTCCAGTTCCGCCATCCGGGTCCTCCCCGATCTAGTCAATCTGCATAGATTATTGCCGCATTTCCTCCGCAGAATGCCTCATCTGATCAGTGAGAAATGGTGAAGTTGCATAGAGGCGCCACGGTCCGTTCTGATAGACGAAAATGACAGGAGGCACCGATGGCAGCCACTGCTGACCTGCTGAGCCCGGACGCGCTCGTCGGGCTGGTCGACCATGACACGAGCCGTGACCCGTTCCCGGTGACCGGCTGGGACGCGGTGGTGTGGGCGGTGGGCAACGCCACGCAGTCCGCGCTGTACTTCCAGCTCGCGTTCGGCATGCGGCTCGAGGCGTACTCGGGCCCGGAGACGGGGAACCGGGACCATCACGCCTACGTGCTGCGCAGCGGCGCGGTCCGGTTCGTGCTCAAGGGCGCGGCGACCCCGGAAAGCCCGCTCGCGGACCACCACCGCCGCCACGGCGACGGCGTGACCGACGTGGCGCTCGAGGTGCCCGACGTGGACAAATGCGTGGCGCACGCTAGGACACAGGGCGCGCGGATCATCGAGGAGCCGCGCGACCTCACCGACGATGACGGCACCGTCCGGGTCGCGGTGCTAGGCGCCTATGGCGACACGGTGCACACCCTGGTGGACAGGTCCCGGTACCGGGGCGTGTACCTGCCGGGCTACGTGCGCCGCGACGGCGCCATCGCCGGAAGCGAGCCTGCTTTCACGGCGCTGGACCACGTGGTCGGCAACGTGGAGCTCGGCCGGATGGACGAGTGGGTGGAGTTCTACCACCGGGTCATGGGCTTCACGAACATGGCGGAGTTCATCGGCGACGACATCGCCACGGAGTATTCGGCGCTGATGAGCAAGGTGGTCGCCAACGGAAACCACCGGGTGAAGTTCCCGCTGAACGAGCCCGCCGCCGGCAAGAAGAAGTCGCAGATCGACGAGTACCTGGAGTTCTACGGCGGTCCCGGCGTGCAGCACCTGGCGCTGGCCACCCCGGACATCTGCGCCACGGTCGACCAGCTAACCGCCAGGGGAGTGCGGTTCCTCGCCACACCGGACTCCTACTACACGGACCCGGTCCTGCGAGAGCGGATCGGCGAAGTGCACGTCCCCGTAGCAGAGCTGCGAAAGCGCGGCATCCTGGTCGACCGTGACGAGGACGGCTACTTGCTGCAGATCTTCACCAAGCCGATCGGCGACCGGCCCACGGTATTCTTCGAGCTCATCGAGCGGCACGGGTCGCTGGGCTTCGGCAAGGGGAACTTCCAGGCGCTGTTCGAGGCGATCGAGCGGGAACAAGAACAGCGCGGGAACTTGTAAGCGCCCCCGGGGTCACGGAGTCGCGGACAGCTGCCGCGGTACCTGATCCCGCAGCCAGACGGTCAGCTGCACGCGGGACGAGATCTTGAGCTTGGCGAAGATGTGGTCCACGTGCGCGTCCACGGTGCGCTTGGAGATGGCGAGCTTCTCGGCGATCTCCCGGTTGGACAGCCCGCTCGCGACCAGCGCGGCGATCTGCTGCTCTCGCTTGGTCAGCCCGCCGGCCTGCCCCGCGCGGGCGCCGGAGGAGCCGGAACAGCCGGGCGGCTCGTCCGCGTCCCCGATCGCGAGCTGGACGATCCCGTCAAGCGGCTGCGCCGCCCCCGCCCTGTGCAGCGCGTCGTAGCGCGCGGTGCCCAGCGCGCCCACGGCCTTCGCCAGGGCCCGCTGGTGGAACTCCTCCATGATGGCGTTGTTGCTCAGCCGGCTGCCCGCGCGCTCCCATAGGGAGTCCGCCGCGCCGAGCAGCCACGCGGCCCGCGCGCAGCGCCCGGCGTCGGCCGCCAGCCAGGCGAGCACCTCAAGCGCGAAGGCGCCGCCCACGAAGTCGCCGAGCTCGTGCTTGGCCGCCAGCCCCTGCCGGAGGGCGGCCGCGCACTCGGCCTCCTTGCCCGGCTGCTGATACAGGGCCAGCGCGGAGATCACGTGCAGGTAGCTGCGCAGCCAGCGCTCGCCCGCGCCGAGCCCGCCCAGCCCGTGCTGGCAGGACGCGACGGACTGATCGAAATTCCCCGACAGCTGGTACAGCAGCGCCATCTGGGCGTCGAGGCAGAGCAGCCCGGCGCGGGAACCGGCGGCGGCGAGCCGTCGCCGGGCCTGCGCCCCCGCGTCGACGGCCTCGTCGTGGTGCCCGGCGAACGTCAGCGCGAGGTTCAGGGCGAGGTATCCGCGCGCGCGCAGCCGGTCGTCGCCCAGCTCGGCCGCCATCTCGGTGCCCTCCCGCGCCCGCGCCACCGCCTCCGGGTAGCCCTGGACCGCGCCGATGAGGCCGCGGTCGATGAGGGCGCAGGCCCGCTCCGGCGACGGCGCGGGCCCGGGGAACCTGTCGAGGACCTTGTCCAGCCAGTAGGCGCCCTCGCGCAGCGACCCCGACATGTGCCAGTACGCGTAGAGCACGCAGGCGAGCCCGGCGGCGTCCCGGTCCTGCCCGGGCCCGGCGAAGGCGTATTCCAGCGCCGCCCGGATGTTGTCGTGCTCGGCGCGCAGCTGGCGCAGCCGCGCCAGCTGGTCGTCGTCGGCGAAGCGGCGGCCGAAGCAGCGTGCCATCGCGAGGTAGCGGGCGATGTGCCGGGCACGGCAGTCCGCCGCCTGCCCGGACCGTGCGAGCCGCTCCGCGGCGAACTCGCGCAGGGAGTCCAGCAGCCGGTACCGGGTGGACGCGGCGCCGCCCGGCCCGTCCCGCAGCACCACGGACTTGTCCACCAGGCTGATCAGCACCTGCAGCACCCGCTCGCGCGGCACCGTCTCGCAGGCCCCCACGTCCTCGGCCGCGGTCACGTCAAAGCTCCCGGCGAAGACCGACAGCCGGTCCCACAGCGCCCGCTCGGCTGGCGTGCACAGGCTGTAGCTCCACTCGATGGCGGTGCGCAGCGTCTGGTGGCGCGAGACCGTGCCGCGCCGGCCGCCGGTCAGCACGTGGAACTGCCTCTCCAGCCGGTCGGCTAGTTCCGGAAGCGGCAGCGCGCGCAGCCTGACGGCGGCGAGCTCGATCGCCAGCGGCATGCCGTCGAGGCGACGGCAGAGCCTGATGACGTCCGTCCGGTTGGCCGCGGTGACGGCGAACCCGGGGACCGCGGCGGTCGCGCGCTGGGCGAAGAGCTCGACCGCGTCGCCGGACTCCGCCGCCGCTGCCGCGGCCTCCTCCGGGCTGGGCACCGGCAGCGGCTGCAGCCGGAAGGTGTGCTCGCCGGGCACGTCGAGCGGCTGCCTGCTGGTGGTCAGCAGGGTGACGCCCGCGGTCTGCCGGAGGACCGACTCCGCCAGCAGCGCGCAGGCGTCGACCAGGTGCTCGCAGGTGTCGAGGATCAGCAGCAGCCGGCGGGTGCGCAGGTGGTCGAGCACCGCGGCGAGCCGCGGGCGGTCGTCCTGCTCCTGCAGGCCCAGGCAGCTCGCGACGGCGTTGGGCAGCAGCTCGGGGTCGCGCAGGCCGGACAGCTCGGCGAGCCGGATCCCGTCCGGGTGCTGGCCGGCCGCGCGGGCCGCGGCGCGCAGCGCGACGCGGGTCTTGCCGACCCCGCCCGGGCCGACCACGGTGACGAGCCGGGCGCTGCCGAGCAGGGTGCCCAGCCACGCGAGCTCGTTCTCGCGCCCGACGAAACCGGTGACCTCCGCGGGCAGCAGGCACCCGCCGCCACGCCGGGCGTCAAGGTCGCTCGGCGGGGCAGCGGATGTCATCGTTACCTCACGTTGGTTCGGAGTGTGGCCACGATAGTATCTCGGCCTGCGCCGCGCATGTTTTGCGTGACGGCGTGATTACACTCCGTCAGATTCGTTGACGGGCAGCTCGGTCATGAGGTCGTCGGCGGTTTCCATGCCCGATTTCCAGACCGACCGGGCGACGATCTTGCGCAGGTCGGCGCGCCCGGCGTACCGGCGCGCGATGTCGGTGACCTCGCCGAGCAGGCCCTCGGACAGGGTGGTGGGCTCCAGGCCGAGCGCGAGGAACTGGTCGTTGCGGACGATCAGCTCGTTCTCCTCGGCTTCCCTGCGGGGGTTGGGCAGGTAGGCGATGTCCGCGCCGGTGATGTCGGAGATCAGCTTGGCCAGGTCGAGCACCCGGTGGGTCTCGGTCATCTGGTTGAGCACGAGCGGCTTCTCCCCGGCCTGCGGCGGGTTGGACAGCGCGATCTCGATGCACCGCACGGTGTCCTTGATGTGGATGAACGCGCGGGTCTGCCCGCCGGTGCCGTGCACGGTCAGCGGGTGGCCGATCGCGGCCTGCATGAGGAACCGGTTCAGCACGGTGCCGTAGTCGCCGTCGTAGTCGAACCGGTTGATCAGCCGCTCGTCCCGCACGGTCTGATTGGTCTGGGTGCCCCAGACGATGCCCTGGTGCAGGTCGGTGATCCGCAGCCCGTCGTTCTTGGCGTAGAACGCGAACAGCAGCTGGTCCAGGGTCTTGGTCATGTGGTACACCGAGCCGGGGTTGGCCGGGTGCAGGATCTCCCGCTCCAGGTCCCCGTCCGGGGTGGGCACCTTGACGGTCAGGTACCCCTCGGGGATCGGCGCGGACCCCGACCAGCCGTAGCCGTAGACGCCCATGGTGCCCAGGTGCACCACCGCCGCCTCCACGCCCGTGTCCACGAGCGCGGTGAGCAGGTTGTGGGTGGCGCGCACGTTGTTGTCGACCGTGTACCGCTTGGTCTTCTCCGAGCGCATCGAGTAAGGTGCCGCGCGCTGCTCGGCGAAGTGCACGACCGCGTCCGGCCGCAGCTCGAGCAGCACCGTGGCCAGCCGGTCGTATTCGGTGGCCAGGTCGACGTTCACGAACCCGATCTCGCGCCCGGAAACCTCGCGCCACGCGGCGGTCCGGTCACCAATCGGCACGATCGGAGTCAGCGAGTCGACCTCCAGGTCGATGTCGATCTTCCGGCGGCTGAGGTTGTCCAAGATGGTGATGTCATGACCGCGGTCCGACAAATACAGCGCTGTCGGCCAGCCGCAGAAACCATCACCGCCGAGTACGAGGACGCGCATTCCGACTCCCATCGCATTAGCAGCGAATCCTGCGCCGTGACTTTACCTCGCCCGAAGGATGCCCGCCATGTAACCGGCGGACGTTACCGGGCGGCCGGCTGTTGGCCCGCACGACGCTTGCTTCTGCCTGGGAGTTTAGCCGTATGTCGCCTTCGTGACGGGTTTCATATGGCTGCTGGTCCGCCAGTTGCTCCCGTGACAATCATCACGAACGGTCATTAGCCCGAACGGACCATGGGTGACTCCCAGACCCCGGACAGTTACTACAGCTCGGCGCGCATGGCCGGGGTAAGCAGCTCGCCGACCGCTCCGACTAGGCGCGTCATCTCATACGAGACCTGGCGGGTATCGCATTCGGGCGCGGTGAGGACGGCCAGGCTCGACCCGTCGCTGATCGCCTTGACGAACATCAGGCCGGCGTCCATCTCGACCAGCGCCTGCGTGGCCGCGCCGCCCTCGAAGATCCGCGCCGCGCCCTGCATGAGGCTGGTCAGCCCGGACGTGATGGCCGCGAGCTGCTCGACCGCCCTGCCCGGGATGCCCGCGGACAGCGCCAGCGGCACTCCGTCCGCGGAGACCACGATCGCGTGCGCGACGTCTTCCACCCGCGTGGTGAAGTCGGTGACCAGCCAGTTCAGGTCCTGCCGGTAGGCTCCGCTCAACGCCTAGCTCCCATCTCCTGCGCTTGATGTCCAGCCTTCGGCCTGGCGGCTGCCGAGCTGGAACCCGGACAGGCGGCTGCGCGCCATCGCGGGCGAGCGCCGCGGCAACGTCGGCCGCGCGGGCGCCGCCTGGTCCATCTCATAGCCGAGCGTCCGCGCGCCGGCCGTCGGCATCTCTCCCATGCTCTGGTCTCCCGTGCCCGCGTCTGTCGCCGAGCGTCCGCTCGCCGCGCCGTGGAAGAGGTTCGCTCCCGGTATCCGGGTCGGCAGGCCCGCCGACGTCCGGCTGCCGAGCACCGGCTCGCTGGCCGTCTCGGCGGTCCGCCAGCCATCGCCGGCGTCTCCCGCGTCCTGGCCCCAGCCTTCAGCGCCTCCGGCCCAGCCGCCGCCAGCGTTTCCGGCCCAGCCGCCGCCGGCGTTCCCGGCCCAGCCGCCGCCGGCGTTCCCGGCCCAGCCGCCGCCGGCGTTTCCGGCCCAGCCGCCGCCAGCGTTTCCGGCCCAGCCGGCCCCGGCCCCGGCCCTGGCGTCGTCGGCCCAGCCGCCGCTGCCGTTCCGGTGCCCGGCGTCCGCGGCCGCGCTGTCGTCGGTGTCAGCCATGCCCGCGCTGACGAGCGTGCCCGTGCCCCTGGCTGTGCCCGCGGTTGCGGCTGCGGCCGCGTCCCGCGCGCTTGAGGGCCGCTTGGCGCGGAACCACTCCGACTTCGCGGCGGCCGGCGCGGCCGCGGCCGGCGTCCCCAGGGCGCTGTCGGCGTAGTCGTCGTCCTGCTGGCCGTCGGCGGCGCGCAGCACGAGACTGTGCCGGCCGCCGGCCCGCCGCCCGCCCACCCTGAGCTGACCGATCGTGGCCTGGTCGACCGTCTGCCGCGGCCGCGGGTCCGCGTACCGGACGGCTTCCCGGCCGGTGAGCGTGCCCGGCAGCCAGACCAGGGCGGACAGCCCCTGCGGTGACGCGGCGCGCAGCCGGACCCGGACCCCGTGCCGCGCCGCCAGCCGCGACACGGCGAACAGCCCCATGTGCCTGGAGACCGACACGTCGACCAGCGGCGGATTGTCCAGCCGCCAGTTCATCTCGTCAAGCCTGGTGGGGGAGACGCCGACCCCGTTGTCGCGGACCTCGAGGAGCACGCCGCCGCTGGTGATCTCCTGGCCCGAGACGTGCACCGAAGTATCCCGGGGCGAGAACATGGTGGCGTTCTCGATGATCTCCGCGAGCAGGTGCACGATGTCGGAGGCCGCTTGCCCGGAGACCACGATCCCGGGCTCGATGTTGAGCACCACCCTGCCGTACTGCTCGATCTCCGAGGTCGCGGCGCGGGCCACGTCGGTGAGCGGCACCGGTTCGCTCCACTTGCGCACCGGTTCCTCGCCGGCGAGCACGAGAAGGTTCTCGGAGTTGCGGCGCATGCGGGTGACCAGGTGGTCCATCGCGAATAGGTTGGACAGCCGGTTCGGGTCGTCCTCGGTCTGCTCCAGGGAGTCGATCATGCGTGTCAGCCGCTCGATCAGCGGCACGCTGCGGCGGGACAGGCTGATGAACATCGCGCTGAGGCTGCCGCGCAACAGCGCCTCGTTGCCCGCCAGCCGGACGGCCTCGCGGTGCACCTGGTCGAACGCGCGGGCCACCCGGCCGATCTCGTCAGTGGAGTGCACGCTGATCGGCTCGACTTCCAGGCTCGCGCTCGGGTCCGTGGCCTCGCTGAGCTCGGCGACGCGGGACGGCAGCCGGTTCGTCGCGATCTCGAGGGCATCCCCTTGCAGCCTGCGCAGCGGATCGACCAGGGACCGGGCGACGACGAAGGTCAAGACCAGCACGAGGAGCAGCACGACGGCGGTCACCGCGGCGGTGAGCTCAGCCGACTGCCGTGCGCCCTGCTCGAGTGCCCGGCTCCGGCCGACGATCCCCGCGGCCAGCTGCTGTTCGACGCTTCGCTCCCGGTTGATCGTGTCGCTCATGGTGGAAAACCACAGGCCCGGTGCCTTTGTCAGGGAGACGTTCACCCCGCCGATGCGGATATTGCTCAGCGCCTCTTGGAACGCCTGGGCAGGGGCGAGCTGCGTGTTGTCGGCCGTGGTGAGGAAGTTGTTCAGCAGCTGCGTCGCGTCGACCGTCTCGCCGTTCACCGCGTTGAGATAGGCGTTCTCCTCGGTCGGCGTGGCCGATGTCTGGAAGGCGCTCAGGTAGGCGTTCTCGAGCCCCTGCGCGGTGGTCAGCGACTGCAGGGCGCCGCCGAACGAGCCCTGCAGCAGCGCGATGTAGAGGATCGCGCGTTCCTGGGAGGCCTGGTCCTTCGCCCTGGACAGCGAGCCGAGCGTGCGCACTTCACTGGCGAGGAGGGCGTCTCCGCTGCTGCCGGTGATCTCGTCGTTCAGGTTGAACAGGTCGGCGATGGCGTCCGTGTAGGACTCGATCACCGAGTCCGCGGACTGGGTCATCAGCAGCGTGCGTATGCCAGGGGTGCCCTTGCCGCCGAGGTGGCCGATCATGGCGATCACCTCCGCGGCCTGGGTCTGCGTGCTGGCCGGGAACGGGCTGCCGATCTGCGCTGCCAGGGTCTGCACCGGCCCGGCGGCGGCGTTCGTGACAGCCTGCGCGCTCTGCACCTGGGCCTGCAGTGACCGGGCGGTCGTGTCGAGCTTTTCACCGGGGCTGGGGCAATTCCCGTGGGGGCTGGCGGCGCAGAGCGCTGCGGTGAGGTCACGCTCGTTCTCTATCGCCTGCGCGAGCGCGGTGACCTGCTCCCCGAGGACGGCGAGCTGCGTCGTCCGGGCGAAGTCGGTCGCCGACTCGGCGGCGGAGGCGACGCGCAGGCCGCCGAAGACCACGCCCATGACGAGGGCCATCGCGATGAGCACGACAAGCCGCCGTGACACCGGCCAGTTGCTCAGGGACAACGCCGGTAGCCTGGGCGGACTCAGGCGGAACCGCGCTGGCAGGGCAGCGGCGGCGTGACTCGCGGGTCGCGGGCTGACCGGCACGTCAGGGCTACTCATCGTTCTGCCCTCGCATGTCCATATCTGTTTCGACGCGCGTAAATGGCGACATGAGACGGGCGAGGCACACCAGACCTCCCCGTCCGGTACGCATATGTGACTAGCTGGACAGTGTAACGTTCCACACATTCAGATGCGCCTAAATCACCAATTTGCGATCCATCGTCCGAATGTCTTGTTGTCGCAGCAAAAGACAACGAAGAGACCAGCAGAGACTAGTGTGATTATGGGGCAATGCTGCTTAGCTTGACACGGTCTACTAGGGGTGCCGCCCGGGCCGTGCGCGTCGCCACTTTAACTGTCCGTGAGTGTCATCCGTCAAGCTAGAACGATGATTCCGAAAACATTTTTCCCCATGTAAATAATTCATCCTATAGCAACGAAAACTATTCGCGATCATGGTCGGCTGCGCCGGAAGTCCGTGGCAGGGCACGCGAAATGGTCACATTCTGTAGCATGACTGCCCGATATGTCCTTAATATCGGGCCGGACGAGCTAGGCCAGCAGGAACTTGACCGCCTCGAGGGCGGCCTGGATGTTCGCCACGGAGTTCGCGTAGGAAAGGCGGAGGAACCCCTCGCCCCAGGTCCCGAACGCGGTCCCGGACAGCGCGGCCACACCGGCCTCGTCCAGGAGCCTGGCCTGCAGTGTCGCGGCGGAAAGGCCGGTGCCGGTGATGTTCGGGAAGGCGTAGAACGCGCCCTGCGGCTCGACGCAGCTGACCCCCGGGATCTCGTTCAGACCGGCGACGATGACGTCCCTGCGGCGGCGGAACTCGGTGACCATCGCCCGTACCCCGTCCTGCGGTCCGGCGAGCGCCGCGATCGCCGCGTACTGGCTGAACGCCGAGGTGCAGGACACCGAGTTGATCGCCAGCCGGGTCACCGGCTCCACGAGAGCCGGAGGGAAGACGCCGAACCCGAGCCGCCAGCCGGTCATCGCGTACGTCTTCGACCACCCGTCGAGCAAGATGGTACGGTCCGCCATGCCGTCGAAGTCGAGCACGCTAACGTGTTGGGCCTCTGCTTGCCCTAGGGGGGACGATCCCCCTTCAACCCCCCGGTTAGGCGTGTACCTGATCGCCCAGTACACCTCGTCGGAGAGCACCACCAGGTCGTGGCGCTCCGCCAGCTCCGCGATCGCCGCGCAGTCCGCACGGGTCAGCGCGCTGCCGCACGGGTTGTGCGGCGAGTTGATGATGAGCAGCCTGGAGCGGGGAGTGATCAGGCGTTCGAGTTCGGCGACGTCGATGCGGAATCCGTTGCTCTCCCGCAGCGGCACCGGCACGGGCACGGCGCCGGCGAACGAGGTGATCGACTCGTACATCGGGAAGCCGGGGTCCGGATAGAGCACCTCGTCCCCGGGGCCGGCCAGCGCGAGGATGGTGAAGAACATGATCGGCTTGGCGCCCGGCGTCACCACCACCCGGTCCGGGGACACGCGCATCCGCCCGGTCCGCTCGAGGAACGCCGCGACCTCCTCCCGCAGCGCGGGGATGCCCGGCGCTGGCACGTAGTGCGTGTGACCGGCCCGCAGCGCCTCGACAGCGGCCTCGACGATG
The DNA here is from genome assembly GCA_963771985.1 of uncultured Actinomycetota bacterium. Classification (GTDB taxonomy): domain Bacteria; phylum Actinomycetota; class Actinomycetes; order Streptosporangiales; family Streptosporangiaceae; genus Trebonia. Next base: position 256,515 of record CAVYVO010000024.1, read on the forward strand.
TGGCCGGCCGTCGGGAAGTCCGGCTCGCCGATCTCCAGGTGGATGACAGGGGTGCCGACCGCCTCCAGTGCCTTGGCGCGGGCGAGCACCTCGAACGCGGACTCGGTGCCGAGCTGGCTCATGCGGTCGGCGAGCCGGAAAGTGGGCCGGGAAGCGGTCATGGCCCGATCATAGATTTCGCGTGGAAGACTTGCTGTCATGGACGCTGGCCAGTCCCTCGAGCGCGCTTACCGGGAGGAGGCGACACGGATCAGGGCCGCGCTCGCGGCGCGCACCGGCGACGTCGGGCTCGCCGAGGACGCGGTGCAGGAGGCGTTCGTCGAGGCGATCGAGCACTGGCCGCGCGACGGCGTGCCGCCTAACCCGGGCGGCTGGCTGGCCACCACCGCCCGCCGCAAAGCGCTCGACCGGCTGCGCCGGGACCGGACCGGCGCGGAAAAGCTCGCCCTGCTTGCCGCCGGCCCGGATCCAGCGGACTCCGCCGGCGCCGCGGACCCCGCGACCACCGCGGACCAGGGGGCGGACGAGGAACTGCTGAGCCTCGTGTTCGCCTGCTGCCATCCGGCGCTGCCCGAGCAAGCGCAGGTCGCGCTTACGCTCCGCGTGGTCTGCGGCCTCACCACCGATCAGATCGCGTCGGCTTTCCTCGTCAGCGAGCCGACGATGAGCCAGCGCCTGCTCCGTGCCCGCAAGACGCTGCGCCAGGCCAAGGCCGAGGTGCGCGTGCCAGATCCTGATGAGCTCGCCGATCGGCTGGCCGGCGTGCTCGCCGTCGTGTACCTCGTCTTCAACGAGGGCTATCTGGCCAGCTCCGGCCGTGAGCCCGCGCGGCGCGACCTGGCCGCCCAGGCGATCGCGCTCACCAGGACGCTGCACCGGCTCATGCCGCGCGAGCCGGAAGTCCTCGGCCTGCTCGCGCTGCTCTTGCTGCACGAGTCCCGCGCCCCGGCTCGGTTCGACGGCTGGGGCCGCCTGATCCGCCTCAAAGACCAGGACCGCTGCCGCTGGAATCACAACCTGGCGAAAGAGGCGGCGGCCCTGCTCGACCGCGCGATGGCGCTGCGCGGACCGGGCCCGTATCAGGTGCAGGCGGCGATCGCCGCGCTGCACGCTGAAGCCCCGTGCTACGAGCAGACCGACTGGCGGCAGATCCGGCTGCTCTACAACCGGCTGCAGGACCTCGCGCCATCCCCGGTGGTGCTGTTGAACCGCGCGGTCGCCACCCGTTACGCGATAGGCGCCGAGACGGCGCTCGCCGAGACCGAGCCCCTGGCCGCCGAACTCGACGGCTACCACCTCTTCCACGCCCTCCGCGCCGGCCTGCTCACCACCCTCGGCCGTGACGCCGAGGCTAGCGAGGCCAGCGAGCGAGCGCTCGCGCTGGCCAGCAACCCGGCCGAGCGCGAGCTGCTCACCCGCGGCCTGTCCCTGTAACAGGGAGACTGTCCCTGTCACAGGGGGATCAGCCCATCTCCATGACCGGACGGAGCTCGATCGTGATCCACCCGCGGTCGACCCCCGGCCAGGTCTTCGAGATCTCGGCCGCCTCGTCGATCGAGTCGGCCTCGAGCACCGAGTAGCCGCCGAGCACCTCCTTGGTCTCGATGAACGGCCCGTCGGTCACTCCGGTCGCCCGCACGGTCTTGGCCGTCTGCGGGCCCTGGAGCTGGTGACCGCCGTCGAGCTTGCCGGTCGCGCCCCACTTCTCGTACCAGGCGCTGACCTCGGCGTACCAGGCGTTGAACTCGGGGCTTCCCGGGGCCGGCTCGTTCGGGGTGTCCATGATCAGCATCACATACTTCACGCGCGTCTCCCTTTCCTCGCGGCGGTGCCGCCGCGGCGGCATCCCTTTACCCATCCCACGAACGGGCACCAGCCGGATCCGACACACGCGCCGAGGCCCGGCGCTCGGTGCGCCAGACCAGGCGCAGGCCGGACCAGTCGTCGTCGATGGCGGCCACCTTGACGTCCACCAGGCCGATGCCGAGCGCGTGCCGCCGCACGACGTTGTCGGTGATGTCACTGTCGTGCCCGCCCGCCCGCCCGGCGCGGCCACGCGGCCCACAGCGCGCCGGCCGGGAAGACGCGCCGGGCCAGCGCGGGCAGCCTGTCGGGCAACTCGACTTCGGCGCGGAAGAACGCGACGATCAGGTCCACGGCACCGCCCGCGCCGGGAGGGAGCAGGCCGTCCGGCGGCTCCCGCAGGCTCCAGCCGTCCGGCGGCTCGTCGAGCGCGACCCGCTGCCCGGGCTTGAGGCCGAGCTTGCGCGCCTGCGGTGTCAAGGCACGCGCACGTCGTGGTGCCCGGCGGCGAACTCGCGCTCGATCTCGGTGAGGTCCGCGTCCTTCACCGGGATCACGATCGTCACGTGCCGGCCGACCGGGCACCACTGCAGTCGCCACAGGCCCAGGCGGAGGGCCTTGACCGAGGCGCCGGGGATCCACACCGTCGTGAAAAGGTGCCCCTGACGGCAGCGCACTACAACATTTCGTCCGAACGAGTACCCCTGACTCCGGGCGATCAACGTTCCCACCGCGTAGGCGGCGATGACGCCCGCGGTGATAGCAAGCGTGCGCTTGCGTTTCGACGATGCCATGATGCCAGGCTACTCCGGCGCACCGGGCACGCCACGGACCGAAGTCCTGCTGCGGGCCACGTGCAGCACCGCGCCCCAGTGCCGGCGGACCAGCCCGTCCGGGCGGCGCGCGAGGCGGCGCCGGATCTCGCCGTAGAGCCGGTCCCGCTGCCATGGCGCCATGGCGATGTGACCGGAGAACGTGTCGAGCAGGCGGAGGTAGCCGTCGGCGGTGTACCTGATCTCCCAGTCGAACCGCCTGACCACGATGTCGGTGAACAGGCCGGTCGCCGCGATCTCGGCGCTCCGGGTGGCCAGCGTGTCCGGCGTCGGGAAAACGCTGCCCGCTGGTTCGCCCTCGCCGATGAAAACGCTGCCCGCCGGCTGCCCCTCGCCGATCTCGTCGTACACGTCCTGGATCTCGCGGAAGAACGGGTCGCCGCCCTCGGGGACTACGTGCAATGCTTCCCAGAACGCCAGGTGGCCGCCCGGCTTGAGGCATTCCCACGCCTTCCGGTACCGGACGGCGGGGTCGATCCAGTGCCAGGCCGTGGCCGCGAAGACGAGGCCGAACATCGCCGGCGCCGGCGGCCGCCAAGTCTCGATACCGGCGTTGACCACGGTGACGTGCGAGAACGCGGCGAGGTTGCGCCGCGCCTTGTCGGCGAGTGCCGCGCCGAGTTCCACGCCGGTGATCCGGAACCCGCGCCGCGCGAGCGGCAGCGTCGCCTTCCCGGTGCCTGAGCCGATCTCCAGGATCTCGTCGGCCTCGGGCGTGATACCCGTCAGGTCGATGAGCTGCGCGTACAGCTCCTCCGGGTAGTCGGGCCGCGCGTCGTGGTACCGGGAGGCGACGGTGTCGAAGGTCTGCCTGAGCCGTTCCCTGTCCCCGGCGCCGCTCACAGCGTCTGGGCAGCCAGGACCGAGGGCGCGTCGGTCCGGCACAGATCCGCGAGGTCCGCGAGCGCGGCGAGGCCGACCCTGATCGCGTCTTCGGGTGTGACGACGCCCTCGCACACCAGGCCTTCCAGCGCGTTGCGCGCCGATGATTCGGAGTTCAGCCGCGTAAGCAGTTCCTGGTCGGCGGGCTCGAACGTGTAGTCATGGGTCAGCGCGCAGATCAGCGCGGCCGCGACGCGGGCGCCGGTCAGGTCCGCGCCGAGCCCTAGCGGTGCCAGGGCGGCGTCCAGACGGCTCTCGAGCACGGCGAACACCGCCGCGAGCGGCTCGTCCTCGCCGACTACCGCCAGGGTCGCGTCGAACAGCGCGGAGTCGCCGATCAGGAACAGCGGGGCACTCAGCTCCGGGAATTCCATGGTCGGCGGCTCCTCCGACAAGTACTCGAACTCGGTCGCGGCGGCCGGAGCGAGGAGTTCGGTGACCGCGCTGACGCGGGGGTCGCTGACCGGCAGGCCGTCGAAGACGACGGCCCTGATCAAGGCGTCGGCGGCTACATGCCAGTGCGCCGGATCATCCGCCATGACATCCGGCGCGGGCAGGATGGCCGTTGCCAGCGACGGCGCCTTGGCCGCCTCGCTGATGATTCCCGCGGCGAAGAACCGTTCGCCCGCCGACCCCTTGGCCCATTGCGGCACCGCGGTGGGCGCCGGCCGCGACCCGCCGCACCAGGCCCGCGCGGCCTCTTCTTTCTTGGCCTGCTCGGCGGCCTGCATGTCGCCCATTCGCTCGAGGGCCGCCACCACGCGCATGAGGCTGCGCCGCCGCACGAGGTCGTCCCGCGACTCGCCGATCCCCTGACGGCGCTGAGCCTTCTTCTTACTTGACTTGGCCATGCCAGCTGACTGTAGCCGCGACTTAGAGTCGCGTGGGCCGACGGGGGAACCACGCGTCCGTTCGGGATAGGCGACGCTGATCACACCCCCGCGGCCCCTCCGGCCGCATGCGCCACAGCCGACAGCCCCGCTGGAACCTGGCGGCAGCCCGCATGACGCATGATCTTGAAAATATTTTTTACGACGTAAATAATTCATCCTATACGTACGAAAAAGATTCGGGATCATGAAACGGCCCGCGCGGGCAAACCCCGCCCGTAACCGAGGTCACGCCAGGCACCTCGACGGCGTGGTCAGCGACTTGCTGCCACGCACCGTGAATAGCCAGAGGTTAAACGGCGAGTTCAAGCGCCGAAGCCAGTCATTTCGGCTGCCTCATCCAGCGCCACCTGCCAGGGGAAGCCGTCCAGGACGCCCGTTTCGCCGTGTGCCGGGTGCGGCGGGACGCCGCCCGGGCCGAGCAGGATGCTGACGCCCTCGGCGCGCAGCGCCTTGACGCTGCGAGCGAACTGCGGGCGGCCGGCGAGAGCGTCGCTCACGAACGGCAGGACGACGATCGGGATGCCGAGGCCGGTCTGCTCGGCGAGCACGCCAAGCGCGTAGGTGCCGGCGATGCCGAGCGCCCACTGGTTGATGGTGTTGAAGGTGGCCGGCGCGACGATGATGGCGTCGGGAATGCGGGACCGCGGGGCACCCGGCTTGCTGTACTGACTGCGGACCGGGCTGCCTGTCTCCGCCTCGATTTCCCCGGCGTCGAAGAATTCGAGCGCGGACGGGGTGGCGATGACCTGTACCGTCCAGCCCCGGTCGAGTGCCTGCTTGACGAGCGTGCCGATCGCCGTGGCCGGGCCCGCGCCGCACACGATGATGGACAGAACGCGGGTCTTGCGAGCCATGAGACGAGGATAGAGCCGCGGTTATCCGATTGTCTTTCCCCGTGGCGCATAATGAAGATATGTCGCGTAGCCATCGAGCGTGGAGCGCGCTCACGAGCCTGACGCGCTCTGTCACCGACCGTGTGAAGCGCTGGCGCGGTCATCCGCCTGAGGAAGAGGGCGTCCGCGAGCCGCGGCGCCCGAAGCCCACTTTGCCGGGAGCCGCGGTGGCGCTCGCCGAGCCGCGGGCCGGGACCTTCCGCTGGATCAGACTCACCCGGCGCCACGACACCGATCGCGGCTAGCGCGGTCGCGCCGGCTTGCCGGGCGTGCCCGGTGCCGAGCCGGCGACCTCCGGCTGGGAGGATCATCGGGTGGTACCCGAGAACATTCACGACTTCTTTACGGCCACCGCCGGAGTGGCCGGCGCGCTGATCGGCCTGCTGTTCGTCGCCATCTCGGTTTCCGTGGAGCGCCTCGCCCGCGAGGCGACGGGGACGCAGCTGCACCGGATACGCGCGTCCGCGGCGCTGACGGCGTTCACCAACGCGCTCGCGGTGTCGCTGTTCGCGCTGATCCCCGGGGAGAAGATCGGCTGGACGTCGGTGATCGTCGGGGCCCTGGGGATCCTGTTCGTGGTGGCCTCCCTGCTGTCACTGGTCCGCTTGCACGAGATCGGCTGGCACATCGCCCGGGACGGCCTGTTCCTGGTCGTGCTCCTGGTCACGTGGGTCCTCCAGGTGATCGAGGGGGCGGAGGTGATCGCCAGCCCGGGTGCCGCCGGGTCGGTGGACACGATCGCGGTCCTGGTGACGGTCTGCTTCTTCGTCGGGGTGGCGCGGTCATGGGAGCTGATCGGCGGCCCGTCGATCGGGATCAGGCGAGAGGTCACGGCGCTCGTCCGCAACCGTGACCAGGACGCTGACAGGCCGGAGGGCGAGCAGTCGGAATCGCGGTCGACCGCGTTACTCTGCCAACCAGGGGGTTATGAGCTGTTACCTGTGTAGCACGCTTTACTGCGCTCCGGTAAGCACTAGCAAGCGGTCCAAAGCCCGCGTACCCCGGGCCGAACGGTTTCCGGCGAACCGAACAAGAGTTTGTCTCTATCTTTATAGAAGTAAGTAATACGATATAATGTTCCTAGGTGAAGCGGGCCTAGCGAAGGGGATGGGGCGGTGCGGGTGATCCAGGCGTACCGATTCGCGCTCGACCCGACTCCGGCGCAGGAGCGGGCGCTGCGGTCGCACTGCGGCGCGCAGCGGTTCGCCTATAACTGGGGCCTGGCCCGGGTTAAGGAGAACCTGGCGCAGCGGGAGGCTGAGCGCAGCTACGGGATCCCCGAGCAGCAGCTGACTCCGGCGGCGAGCTGGTCGGCGTGGGCGCTGCGCAAAGAGTTCAACGCCGTCAAGGACCGGGTGGCGCCGTGGTGGGCGGAGAACTCCAAGGAAGCCTACGCTTCGGGGCTGGCGAACCTGGCCGGCGCGCTGGGGAACTGGAAGGCCAGCCGGGACGGCACGCGGCGGGGGGCGGCGATGCGGTTCCCGGTGTTCAAGGGCAAGCGGGCGGCGCTCAGTGTCCGGTTCTCCACCGGGTCGTTCGGGCTGGCCGAGCAGGATCGGCGGCACGTGCGGCTGCCCCGGATCGGGCTGGTCCGCACGCATGAGTCCACCCGCACGCTCGCCCGCCGGATCCAAGCCGGGACGGCGCGGATCCGGTCGGTGACCGTGTCCTGCCGGCGGGGCCGCTGGCAGGCCTCGTTCTCCGTCGAAGCCGACCGGGCCGAGCGTGCCCCGGCCCGGACTGCGGATACCGTCGGCGTGGACGTTGGCATCACGCACCTGGCGGTGCTGTCCACCGGCGAGATGGTTTCCAACCCCCGGCCGCTGGACCAGGCGCTGGGCCGGCTGCGGCGGCTGCAACGGCAGGCGGCCCGCCGCGCCGGGCCGGACCGGCGGACCGGGCAGCAGCCCTCGGCCCGCTGGCGCAAGACCCAGGCCGGGATCACCCGGGTACACGCCCGCGCGGCCAACCTCCGCGAGGACGGCCTGCACCAGCTCACCACCCGGCTAGCTACTACTTACGGCACCGTCGTGGTCGAAGACCTCCACGTAGCGGGCATGCTGAAAAACCGGCGGCTGGCCCGGCGCGTCGCCGATGCCGGGTTCGGCCTGCTCCGCCGCCAGCTGGCCTACAAGACGGCCTGGCACGGCGGGCGGCTTGCCGCCGCCGACCGGTTCTACCCCTCCCCCAAAACCTGCTCGGGCTGCGGCGCGGTGAAAGCCAAACTGGCCCTGTCCGAGCGCACCTACCGCTGCGGGCCGTGCGGCCTGGTCATCGACCGGGACCTGAACGCTGCCCGCAACCTCGCCGCCCTGGCCGGCGGCGCGTCCTCCCCGAGTCGCGGGGCGACGGTAAACGAGCCCGCTGGAAACCCAGGCAAGACCCGCCCCGCGGGCACCGGGTACCGCCACGGGAAGACCGCCCCCTCCATCCGGGGCGGCCAGCGCCCGCGCCGCAAGGCACGGGCTGCCTGACCAGCAGCAAGCTCACCAGAGCTCACTGGAAGGCAACGGCCGACCGGCTCCTCGCCCGCCTTTAGCATGTTCGAGTGGACAGGCTGGACGCGGTGGTGATCGGCGGCGGGATCGGCGGCCTGGCGGCCGCCGTCGCGCTGTCCCGGGCCGGGATCGGTGTCCAGGTATACGAGCAGGCGCGGGAGCTGACCGAGGTCGGAGCGGGTGTGTCGCTGGCGCCGAACGGGCTGCGGATGCTGGACAGGCTCGGGGTCGGCGACGGTATCGCGCGGCTGGGTGCGCGGCACGCGTCGACGCAGCTGAGGCTCGCCGACGGGCGGCCGGCGCGGCATGAGCCGGACCAGTTCGCCCGGGCGGGACGGAACGTGGGCATCCACCGCGCCGACCTGCTCGCCCTGCTCGCCGGGCAGCTGCCACCGGGCACGGTGCGCACCGGGCACCGGTGCACCGGGATCAGCCAGGACGCCGACCGCGCCACCGCCGCTTTCGCCGACGGCGCCACGGCCGCGGCGGACGTGGTGATCGGGGCGGACGGCATCCACTCCGCGGTTCAGAGGTTCGTGGTAGCGCCGACGGAGCCCGTCTTCTCCGGGGTCGTGGCCTATCGCGGCCTGGTGCCCCGCCTGGACGAGTACCCGCCCGACACGATGCGGATGTGGGTCGGCGAGAGCAAGCACTTCCTGGTGTTCCCGGTCCGGGCCGGGCAACTGCTGAACTACGTCGGGTTCGTCCCCTCGGGCACCTCGGTCCGGGAGTCGTGGTCGGCGCCCGGCGATCCGGTGGCCCTGGCCGCGCAGTTCGCGGACTGGGATCCCGTTATCGGGCGCGTCATCGCCGCGATCAGCGGCCCTGGCGGCAGCGGCTTCCAGTGGGGGATGTATGACCGCGCGCCGCTTCCCCGGTGGAGCAGCGGGCGCGTGACGCTGCTCGGTGACGCCGCGCACCCGATGCTGCCGCATCTGGGCCAGGGCGTTAACCAGGCCCTCGAGGACGCCGTCGCGGTGGCCGTGCTGCTCGGGACCTGCGCGAGCCCGGCGGACGTGCCGGGGGCGCTGACCGCGTACGAGGACCTGCGGCGGGACCGTACCGCGCGCGTCCAACTCGGCTCTCGGCGCAACGGCGCCGGCTATGACAGCTCCGGCAGTCAGCTGACCGGCCGACGGTGGATCTACGAGTACGACGCGTGGGCCGAGGCCGCCCGCTGGGCCAGCCGGTAGAGCGGGAGGCGGTCGGCGCGTGGTTGGCTGCCGGCCTCGAGGTAGATGATTGATTGCCTGCCGCCGGTCCTGAGGAAGTGATGGGCATGCAGCGGATTCTGCTCGTGCTGGACATGGACCTCCTCGCCGTGGATGACCAGTTCGATTTGGCCCCGATCAACCATCTCGTAGCGCGCCGGGACCACGAGCCGTGTGAGGTGACAGTGCTGTCCCTGGTAGACACGAGCCAGGCGCACCTGTCAGGCCTGGAACTGGCTCTCGGCGCCCGGATAGGCAAGTTCCCGACGGCGCCTCGTCCGGATCATGACATCAGCGCTGCCGCGGAGCATCGCATGGACCTGGCGGTATGTCACCTGAAGACGATCGGCTGCCAGGCGACCGGGATCATCAGTGACGAGCCCCTGCTGAAAGCGGTGCGCGCCGAAACGCGCGGCCACGACTACGACGAGATCGTCCTCGCGATCGGCAAGCAGAAGAGCGCGTGGCTGGCTCGCGCCCTCGGCCAGGACCCGGTCCGTCGGCTGCGGCGCCGCTGGGGAAACCGGCTGATCGTGTTCCGCCAGCCGCCCGCCGCGAATGGTCACGAACCCGGTTGAACCGGTTGCGCGCGGGCAGTTGAAGCGTCGGCCGACGTTCTCCGAGAGAAAGGAACGGCTATGAGCGCTGCGAACAAGGCAAAAGGTAAGGCCGAGGCGGCCAAGGGCAAGGTCAAGAAGGGCGCTGGCAAGGCTCTCGGCGACCCAGTGCTGGAGGGCAAGGGCAAGGCCAAGCAGGCGAAAGGCGACCTGAAGCAGGCCGGCGAGAAGGTTAAGGACGCGGGCAAGAAGTAACCGCTTCGCCCGGGGTGGCGGCTGGCGGGCATGCCGGTAAACCACGAGGGCAGACCTTAGCCCATGCCATCCTGGCCCAATGCCGTTTAGCGGACCCGGCTCCTGGAAGGTTCGGGCACTACGTCGGCCGGCGGGATTTCTGCTCAGATTGTGAGACAGAGTCCGTATTGTGAGACAATTCCGGCCGTTCGGGTGGAATCCTCCTCCGCGGAGGCTTTTCCGCCCGCACCGGCCGGCCCGCGGAGGCAGACCGAGTGCAGAGCAGGGTTCACCGTGACGTACGCGGCTCCTGTGCCGTCAGTGAACCATGATCACAATGCGGTGATGTCGCGGCATTTTCCTCCCACCTTGAGCGCCCGGTCGCAGCCGCGGCCCTGGGGACCCGTCAGCGCGGCACAGCTACTGCCACCTGAACGCGGGCACCAGTCCCTACCCGACAACGCCGGCCGTTGCTTGACTTGGCTTGGCGGATCGCCCAATATGGCAGGGGCGAGTTCCGCGCCACCCTCCGTCGGCTTCCCAGTCGGCCGACCCTTTGGGGGTAAAGGGGATCAGGTCCTCGGATCGTTGTCCGTCACCCATTCCGAAGGGTGTAGCTGGGACACCGATCGGAGTGAGCGGGACCGGATGACGAAACGGAAGCACTTCAAGCGTCTGGTCAGAAGCCGTGCCGCTGCGACCGGAGAGTCCTACGCCGCCGCCCTGCGGAGTATCCGCCAACATCGGCCGGAGGACCGCATGTCATCTACTCCCAGATCTACCGACAACCCCATCGCGTCATGCTCGTTCTGCGACAAGCCCAATACCGCGGTGAAGACCCTCGTCGCCGGGCCTGGTGTCTTCATCTGCAATGAGTGCGTCGAACTCTCGGCCGCCATCGTCGCCGATATGGCGCACACAACGCCGGAGGAATCGGCGAGACTGCGGGCACAGTTCGTCGACCGTTCAGACGAAGAGATCCTGGACATGCTTCCCGGTGTGGCTCGCAGCGCTTCCCGGGTCGAAGCCGACCTGACCCGCCAGGTCAATCGGCTGCGGGAACTGGGCACCGACTGGCAGCAGATCGCCGACGCGCTAGGGACGGGCATCGACGCCGCACGGCAACGCTTCGAAGCGAAACGGCCCGTTTAGCTTCGCCCTGCATGCTTACCCGATCCATTCGCCGCGGCGCGGCTGGCCCTGGACAATCCATGCCGTCATGCCTGGGCGGTAAGTCTCCCGGCCGCCACGTGCTATCGAATGCGGGTGACTGCGGTCCGTACATGCGGAAGTGGCAGAACCAGCCGCGCCCGGGGACGGTCTGGATCCAGCGGCCATCGGTTCCGGGCGGCTGCTGGGGACCGAAGTGGAGGTGACGCTGGCCTGGGCGAACCCTCACTCTGCTCGGGTGAAGCTCACGGTCAGCGCGGGACTGGATCGGGATGACCGGTCATGTCGGCGCATCTTCTCCGATGGAATTCAGCGCGGCGATGGTCGCGATATCGGTCGGCAGCCAGGGCCCGGACAGCGGGCCGCCCGGGTTCCAGTAGCTCCAGTAGCCGAGGGCCCGGCCGCCGTTCTCCAGCTGGTAGCCCTTCAGCCAGCCGAACACGGCTGAGAACCAGTAGGGCCGGCGCGCCGGGACGTTGGAGTTGGTCTCGGCGATGGCCAGCACGGGGGACGGCTGGATGGCGCTGACGCTGCGCCGCCACTCGTTGAGCGCCTCGAACAGCGGCGGTTCCCAGGTGTCGTACCAGTCCAGCGCGTAGAAGTCCAGGCCGGGGACGGCGAACGCGACGCTCGCCGGGGTCACTCCGCAGAACACCGCGCCGTACTTCACCTGGCTGCCATGACACAAGGCCTGCAGGTACGCGTGTACCTGGTGCAGCTTGGCCTGGGTGAGGCCGAGCGGGGCGAACTGACCGCCCTCGCCCGGGCTGGCGTCGGCCTCGGCGTAGGCGGTGAGCACGCCGCCCTGCGCGGGGGCGCTGTCGATGAAAGCCCGCAGCTCGCCATCCAACTGACCGGCGAGCAACTGGTCCGGGTTGGGGTAGATGGTGTAAAAACCGACCTTGCCCGCGGGCAGCGCGGGCCAGGTCGCCGGGATTGGGCCGTTGACCGACGGCCATACTATTTTCCCGTCGACCATCTGATAGAGATGCTGCCGGTACGCGTTCGCTGACGGCACGTAATCCCACAGGTCAATGTTGGCAGCTCCGAATAGCAATGCTCACCCCTTAGTGATCCGCTGCTGGTGACGATCCCGCTGGGCGATGATCCGCAGCGCCCCGTTGCGCTTGCCCACTTGTCATCATCTTTGCAAGTTACACGTATATGAACAGGTTATTGGAGAAAATACCAACAAAAGTCGTGGATACGGAGCGTTTCGTGAGACTTGCTGTCTCGTGGAGCGTTCTAGTGTTTGACTCTGCACTCGCTAGCAGCCGCCATCATCCGGGTGGCCCTCACTTGCGGCACTGGCATTTATCCGCGACAGGTTTCGGGTCCGGACCGCGGGTAGTCGTTCCTTCGGCTGAAGGAAGTGACGGACATGCGCCCGCGGCTGGCGTTGGCCCCGCCGTTCACCATCGATGCCATGGCCGACCAGACCAGCGCGCTCATCAGCACCCTCGGCCTGGGCAGGCCGGACGTACTGGGCTGGTCGATGGGCGGTATGGTCGCCCAGGCCCTGGCGGTCCTCCACCCAGCCCAGGTCCGCCGCCTGGTGCTGTGCGCCACGTTCCCCGGGACCGGCGCGGCCGTGGTGCCGCCGGAGACGGTAAGGAGTGGCGGCAGCGATTTTCCTGCTAACCAGGTCAATGCCTATAACGCGTTCAAGGCGGCGATCTCGGAATACTCAGCCGCTCCCGCTGCGCCGGCCGCCGCCAAAGGGACTCAGGCGGCCGCCATGGGTGATTGGTGGGCGGGCATCGACGCAGCCGGACGCGAGATCGCCAGGATCTCGGTGCCCACGCTGATCGCCGACGGCACCTACGACCAGCTCGACCCGGTCGCCAATGACCACATCCTCGCCCGTCTCATCCCCGGGGCAGGCTGGTGCTCTACCCCGACGCCGGGCACGGGTTCCTGTTCCAGGACGGAACGCCCTTCGCTTCCCTGGTCGAATCGTTCCTGACCGGGCATCCAAGCTCGTAACGGCAGGGGCTTCTGTACGGGGTCAAGAGTCACCATGTGGTCGCGAGCCATACCGCGACACTCGCGATGACGATCAGCGCGACGTTAAGGCCGCTCTCCTTGACCTCGCCCCGCGACAGGTGGAGGCCGAATGCGAGCACCTGCAGGACGACGAACCCGATCGCGGCGGCTATCGCCAGGCCGGTCGCGATTCCCGTAAGAGGAGGGAGGATAAGCCCGGCAACTCCGAGGATCTCTACTGCCCCGATGCACCGGACCAGCCACATCGGGACGGTGTCGACCCATCCCATCATCGGCGCCAGTTGCTCCTTGCCCTGCGTCACCTTCTTTCCGCCCGCGTACAGGTAGAACAAGCCCAGCAGGCCGGCGACGATCCAGTACCCGATTCGCATGACGACTCCTTATGGTTGCGGTTAGGCAGCTCCATGATGGATGACCTGCCCGATCGCCACAAAAGGAACATGCGTGTGCGTTACCGACAAGGAGCGGCCGTGTCCCGGCACGAGAAGACCTGTCTCATCCGTGGTGACGGCGGTCGCGCCATCCGAGGGATCCTCGCCCGTATGAGCGACAAGTGGGCGCTGGTCGTGGTCACGGCACTTTACAACCACGGGATGCGGTTCACCCAGCTTCAGGAGGACATTCCGGGCATCTCCCAGCGGATGCTCACGCTTACGCTGCGGCACCTGGAGCGTGACGGCCTGATCACCCGGACCGTCTACCCCGAGGTTCCCCCGCGGGTGGAATACGAGCTAACGGCGATGGGTCAGACCCTGATCCAGGCCACCGTGACGCTGGCGGAGTGGGCCGTGCAGCACAACCCGGAGATCGAACGCAGCCGGACCGCCTACGACGCGCGACAACTGAGAAAACACCCAGGGCACAGAACGGACCCGGCTGCCTCTCCGGGCGGAAGGTGATCAGGCAGCTTGGAAGGTGTAGGGCGCCTACGGGGCCTGTTCAATGATGCGAAGCAGAGACATTCGGCTTGCGTCCTCGAACGAGGGTTGGCGTGTTTCGTGCGCCTTGACCAGCAGCCAGACTCCCGTGAGAGAGGTGCAGACGAGCGAGATCTGCGACTCGTGCGTCCAGGCCGGACCATTCGAAGTCAATGACGTATAGCGCCCCGTTCTTGACCAGCCAGTTGCGGGGCGTGTAGTCGTGACGGCAAGGCAGTCGTGGAGCCGCGTCTCGCAGCGCGGGAACCCACTTGCGATACGCGGCCAGCTCAGCGCGATAGCGCGCCCTGTCCCCAGCTGCAGTCCGCGAGCAGCCTGCAAGAGCCCAGGACTTGTTCCGCAAATTCAGGCAATCGATCCAAGGTACGTTCTCCGACGGGATCCTCAGGGGGAGCGCGCATACGACCAAACGAATGCGGGAAGCCAGCATAGGTGGAGATCGACGACGTGGCTCGTCTGGCCGAGGACCTCGCGGGCGTACGCCGCACCGCGCGGGATGGACTGGCCGAGTGGCGGTGCCGCCCGGTGCCGGAAAGGCCGACACTAGGCCGAATCGCCCCTGACCCGGGCGGAAACAGCAGAGCGGGCGACGGGAATCAAACCCGCATGACCAGCCTGGAAAATCGGTAGCACGAACCGGCCGGCGCCCTGCGCGAACGACGCCGCAGGCCATCGGCGGGGGAGCGCCCGTGAGTGACCGTGACTGACCGCTGGGCACCCTGGCGTGTGGCACGTGTGTGGCACGCCGCAGATGTAGGACGACCCTGATAACGCGTTGCGTTAATAACGTTTCGCGTTATCATTGATCCCGTGCTGCGATCCTTCCGTGACAAAGACACCGAAGCCATCTGGCATCGCCAGCGATCACGGCGGCTGGACGGGCCGGTGCAACGCGTCGCCTGGCGCAAGCTGGCGATGCTCGATGCTGCGCAGACGTTAACGGATCTGCTGGTCCCGCCGGGTAACCGCCCGGAGAAGCTGACGGGCGACCGTGGCGGGCAGTACAGCATCCGGATCAACCAGCAGTGGCGGATCTGCTTCCGGTGGTCCGATGCGGGGCCGGAGGACGTCGAGATCGTCGACTACCACTGAAAGGAGGAGTAGGCGTGGAGACCAAAACGGTCATGCCACCGGTGCATCCGGGCGAGATCTTGCTAGAGGAGTTCCTCAAGCCACTTGAGGTGAGCCAGTACCAGCTCGCGAAGGAGATTAGCGTGCCGGCCCGGCGGGTCAACGAGATCGTGCACGGCCAGCGGCGGATCAGCGCCGACACCGCGCTTCGTCTGGCGCGCTATTTCGGGACATCTGAGCGGTTCTGGATGAATCTGCAGATCCGCTACGACCTGGAGATCGAGAAGGACCGGCTGGGCGACGCCCTCGATGAGATCCATCCGTTGAGCGCTGCTAGCTGACCGGCGGACCGGTGCGCCCTGCTAGACGAACCGGTCCCGGCCCTCGCCGGCCCTTTCCCCAGCGAAGATCCGCTGCCCGGCGCGTACGAACATCACTTGCCTTCAGACGGCGTGACTATCTGGTACACCGTGATGCCGTACGAGGGCCAAGAGATCGTCAGCATCCAGCACGTACGCCTGGACACCTGACCAGCGAAGAAATGAACAGCGTTAAGGATTTAACGCTGTTAAGCGCTTCGGGTCGCTCGCGGGCGGCCGGCGGTGCTGCCCCGGGGGCCAGGCCGCGGCAGGCAGAAGAGGCCAGGATTATGATCACCGCCATCACTGGCGCACGGGTCTTCGACGGAGACCAGGTCATCGAGGCGCGCACGGTCGTGATCGACGGCGCGGGCATCGCCGCGGTCGGAGGGCCGGTGCCGCCCGGCGCCGCCATCATGGACGCCGCCGGGGGGACCCTGCTGCCCGGCCTGATCGACTCCCATGTCCACACCGACATGGGTGGCCTGCGCGACGCGCTGAAATTCGGTGTCACCACGGAACTCGAGATGATGGGGCGCTGGTCAGCCAGGCAGCGCAGGGAAATAGCCGAAAGGAACGACGTCGCAGACCTGCGTTCCCCGGGAATGGGCGTCACCCCGAAAGGGGGGCACCCCACCGAGTACATGAGTTCGAGCAGCAACCTGTTCATCCGGTACTTCTACCGGTTCCCGTCCGTCTCGACTCCCGGCGAGGCGGCCCGGTTCGTGTCCAGGCAGGTGTCCAGGGGCGCCGACTACATCAAGGTCTTCATCGAGGACGGCAGCCGCATCGGCTTCCCGGGACTTCCTGTCCTCGATGACGCCACGCTCGCCGCCGCGGTGCAGGAAGCGCACCGCCACGACAAGCTCGCCATCGCGCACATCACGACGGCTGAAGGCGCCCGCCGGGCCGTCGATGCCGGAGTTGACGGCCTCGGGCACCTGTTTCTCGATTCACCCGCCCAGGAGCTCATCGGCACCATAGCCTCAGCCGGCGTCTTCGTCATACCTACCCTGGTGACGCTCTCGACGGCTTTCGGCAACAACGCAGCCGCGCTGGCCGCCGACGAGCGGGTGCGCTCCAGGCTGGACAGCAGGTGGCTCGACTCGCTGTCGCGCAGCATGAACGTCTACCCGCAGGGAAACCTGGACGACGCGTACGCCAGTATCAGGGCCCTGCGCGACGCGGGCGCGGACATCCTGGCGGGCTCCGACGTGTCGGAACCCATCCCCATCCTCGGGGGGCTCGCGCACGGCGCCAGCCTGCATCACGAGCTGCGACTGCTGGTCGCGGCGGGACTGCGGCCCGGAGACGCCCTGCGCGCGGCCACCTCCACTCCCGCGCGCCGGTTCGGGCTCACCGACCGCGGCCGCATCGTCCCGGGCGTGCTCGCCGACCTGCTGCTCGTCGACGGCGACCCAACCGCCACCATCTCCGACACCCTGTCCATCAGGGCCGTATGGCGGCGCGGCGTCCGCCAGGCCGCTGCCTGAGGCCGGATCAAGGCTAGTGGACGCCGGAGTTATCAGCACGGGGCAGGCCGAAAACGACTGGGGTCAGACCGGCCGCGCGCCTTACGATCGGACGCATGCCGAGCTATGAGCCAGTAGACCTGTCCGCTGCGTGCAACGCCGGTGTGGACGTTCTTGGCGATGAGCCGGGCGATGTTCCGCTCGGGAGGGTGGACCTGCGCGGCCTGCCGTTCCTCATCGGGTCGGAGTCGGCGTCCGCGGAG
This sequence comes from uncultured Actinomycetota bacterium, assembly GCA_963771985.1. Lineage (GTDB taxonomy): Bacteria > Actinomycetota > Actinomycetes > Streptosporangiales > Streptosporangiaceae > Trebonia. The sequence goes on from CAVYVO010000024.1 coordinate 273,599, forward strand.
CGGTGCTTCCTGCTGCCCGGCGCCCCGGCGCCGGTCGGGATCGGCCGGCTGGCGCGGCGGGTGATCGTCGCGCACCGGCTGCTCGAGCCGGGCGCGCCAGCCGGTCACGCCGTCGGGCGGACCGTCGCGGAGTATGTTTTCCACCTGGCCGGCGGCGAGGTCGTCACCGCGCCCATCCGGGAGCGGTTCGAAATCCAGGTGGTGCCGCCGGGGTGGGGCCGTCTGCCGTTCCTCGCCGTCACCGACACCCTCGACTACAATCTGCCGCGTTTCGAGGGCAAATGGGGCCAAGCCGGGGAACGTCTGGTGGAGCACGAAATGGGATGGCCCGCCGGATACTTCCTATGGTGCTGGGAAAATCCGCATCCGGAACGAGCGGTCGAACGGATCGAGTTCATCCCGCGCGGCACCCGGTTCATCGTTGCCGGCATCACGACCAGCGACGTTGACGAGCACCCGTTCGTCCGCGCGCCGGCGCGCCCGGTGCGGCTGGTGGCGAAGGACGGGCGGAACGGCGTCTTCGGTATCGACGTGGACCGGGGTGTCGCGACCTATCCGCAGCCGCTGCCCGGCGAGGACGACCGGGCCGGCTGGGGAGCGACCGAGGGAACGTCCGCGTACGCGTCGATCGCCGCGCTGCCGTCGGCCACCGTCGCGGTCCGGCGGGGCGGCGACGAGCTCGGCCGGGTGCGCTGGGGGGACGTGGAACGTGACGGGCGGGCAGACGCCGGCCAGGTCTCGCTCGAGCTGGTGGAAGGCGGCCGCAACTGGGTGCATGTCAGCGTCGTCGACGACGCGACCGGGCGGCCGGTGCCGTGCCGGGTCCATTTCCGTTCGGCCGAGGGGATTCCCTACCAGCCGCACGGCCACCACAATCACGTCACGCAGAATCTCGGCAGCTGGCACTACGACGTTGGCGGTGACACCCGTCTTGGCCAGCGCAGCTACGCGTATATCGACGGCACCTGCCAGGGATGGCTGCCACGAGGCGACGTCGTCGTGGACGTCGCGCGCGGGTTCGAATACGAACCGCTCCGGCAGACCGTGCGGATCGAGCCGGGTCAGCGGGACCTGACGCTGCGGATCAGGCGCGTCGCTGACATGGCCTCGGAAGGATGGTGGTCTGGCGACTCGCACGTGCACTTCCTGTCCACCCCGGGCGCTCAGCTCGAGCAAAGGGGCGAGGATCTGCGTGTCGTCAATTTGCTGCAGACGCAGTGGGGCGCGCTGTTCACCAACACCGAGGATTTTTCCGGCCAGCCCAGTGTCGTCGATGGCGGCGGCTACATAACGTATGCCGGCCAGGAAAACCGGCAGCACATGCTCGGCCACATGGTTCTGTGGGGCCTGAAAGAACCGGTCATGCCGTGGTGCAGCGACGGTCCCGACGAGGCCGAGCTCGGCGGCGCGCTGGACGCGACGCTGAGCGACTGGGCCGACCGGACGCACGCCCAGGGCGGCACCGTCGTCGCCGCGCATTTCCCGAATCCGAACGGCGAGCCGGCCGTTCTCGTCGTGACCGGCCGGGCCAACGCCGTCGAGATGCTGGCCCATTCCGACGACGCGATGCTCGAATATTACCGGTACCTGAACAGCGGCTACCGGCTGCCGCTCGTCGGCGGCACGGACAAGATGTCAAGCGCCGTGCCGGTCGGCCTGTACCGCACGTACGCGCGGCTGGACGAGGAGTTCAGCTATGAGGCCTGGTGCCGGGCGGTGCGGTCGGGCCGTACGTTCCTTTCCGGGGGGCCGCTCGTGACGCTCTCGGTCGACGGGTACGAGCCGGGCGGTACCGTCGGGCTTTCCGGGCCGGGAACGGTCAGTGTCCATGCCGCGGTGCGCAGCATTTTCCCGCTCCGCTGCCTCGAAGTCGTGCGTAACGGCGAGGTCGTTGCGCGGGCGGAAGCCAACGGCGGTCGGCAGGCCGAAATCAGCGAGGAATTGCGGATCGACGGGAACTCGTGGATAGCCTGCAGAGCGTTCGGCGCCGGTTACCACCTCGATGAATGGGGTCGCCGGGTTTTCGCGCACACCTCGCCGGTCTACGTCGCCTGCGGCGGCGACTGGACGATGACCGACCCCGAAGGCATCCGCTATATCCGCACCCTCATCGAGGGTGCCCGCGAATACGTACGGCACACTGCGGTCCGCAGGTCCGACCAGCTCACGACGCACCATCACGGCGAGGCCAGCCACCTCGCCTGGCTGGAGCGGCCGTTCGCCGAGGCCCTGCGCGCGCTGGAAGAACGCGGCCACGGGTGACCGAATCAAAAACGGTAACCGAGGGCCGGCCCGTGAGGGTGGCAAGCGCGTCGCGTGCCTCGTCGGCGATGGGTGGCGGGACATCACCGAGTTCGGTGACGTGCCTGAGTGCTTTGGCGTATTCGCGATCTCGCGGCTGCGGACATCGCGGTGGCCGAATGTACCGATGACGGCCGGTGGCAGGTAATCGCCTCTTCCGAGCCCGCGGTCGTCCGCCCTCCGCAACACCGCCTTTTAGGGGCGGGTGCGGCGGGCCTGGGTTGTGGCTGTCGTGTCTGGCAGCCGGAGCATCGGGAGGAGCGTGTCGCGGACGAGTGCCTCGATCGTCGATCGGTCATCTAGCGTGATCGAGCCCTCCCGGGTGAGGACGAGTGAGATGCCGAGGCGGGCGATGACCTCGGACGCCTGATCGACGTCTGCGGGGGCGGCATGGCCCGCGTCGATCTCGGCCTGGAGTCGCTCGGCGATCAGCGTCTTGTACAGCGCTAGTACCGGCGCCCCGCCGGTAGTCAGCAGCGGGAGCAGCATTTCGGGCTCGGCACGCAGGAGCTTGTCGAACAGCGGGTGCCCGCGCACGAAGCTGACGGCGAACCCGAACCCTTCCACGAGCCGCTCCTCGATCGTCGAAGCCGCGCCCCACCGGCGGTCGATCTCCGCTACGGCGCGGCGCAGCTCTCGCGCGATCACGGCCTCGACCAGCCGCTGCTTGTTCGTGAAGCGCCGGAAGACGGTCATCTTGGACACCCCGGCGCGGCGGGCGATGTCGTCCATCGTCGATCGCCGGATGCCGAACTCGGCGAACTGCTCCAGCGCTGCTGTGGCAACCCGGTCGGCAACGGCGTCGTCGCCAGGGGCAGGGCCGGCGTTCGAGCTGATGCAACACGACAATCATCGTGCTATGTTACCAAGACAGTCCCATAGTCACACGGCGGGAGGGGCTGATGCATGAAGCGCTCGAGACCCTGCCGCGTCTGCGACGTCCGGCCGCTGTCAACGCTGCGGAGTACTGGATCGCGCCTGAGCGGTTCACGCGACGCTGCGGACGCCTCGGTGACCGGTTCGTCGTCCCGATGCCCGCCACCGGCCCGTGGCTGTGCCTGACCGATCCCGACGACATCAAGGGCGTCTTCACGGCCGATACGAACGTCCTGCGCTTCGGCGCCGCACTCGTCAAGACCGCGCCGCACCAGCTCCTGCTCGGCCCGACCGGGCTTACCACTGCTGACGGTCCGGAACACATGCGCAAGCGCCGGATGCAGTTGCCCGCGTTTCAACGCAAGGTGGTGGCTGGCTATGAGGAGGTGATGCAGCGCAAGACCGAAGAGACGCTCGCCGGCTTGGTGTTCGACCGGCCGGCCCGTGCTCACGATTTCACGCAGGAGATCATCATCGCCGCGGTTTTCGGCATGACCGAGCCCGCTCGCGTCAAGCGGCTGCGGACCGCGACGCTCGCGCTGATGCGCGAGGCCAGCTCGCGGCGGTTCTTGCTGCAGACGATCATCGCGACCTCCGTCGGGATGGCTGGGACGGACCGTTCCCGCGGATTCGCCGCGCAGTGGCGGCAGTCGACGCGGTCGTCCTCGAAGAGGCCAGCGAGCGTAAGCGCGCCGGCGAGCTCGAGCGGGACGACGTGCTCGGGATGTTCCTGCGCACCCCTGACGATCACGGCAGCCCGATGCCTGACAACGAGCTCTGCGACGCGATGCGGACGCTGCTGATCGGGGGCCACGAGACGACCGCCTCCACGCTAGCGTGGATCCTCGAGCGCGCCGTGCGCCACCCCGGCGTCGTGGCCCGCCTGAACAGCGCGGCCCTCGACGGCGACGACGACTACATCGACGGTGTCATCCACGAGGGGATGTGCCTGCGCCCCGTGTTCCCGATGACCACCCGCCTCGCCGCCGAACCGTTCGAGCTACCCGGACTGACGATCCCCGCCGATACCATGGTCATGCCCTACATCGCGCTTGTGCACCGCCGCGCCGACATCTACCCCGACCCGCTCACCTTCCGCCCCGAGCGCTTCCTCGATACCCGCGCCGGCGTCTTCACCTGGATCCCCTTCGGCGGCGGGCCCCGACGCTGCATCGGTGCCACCTTCGCACTGATCGAAGCCCGCATCGTCTTGCGAACGTTGCTGCGCCACGCGGAGCTCCTCCCCACCCGGGAGCGCTCAGAACGAATCGGCCGGCGCAACGTCACGATCGTCCCCGCTCGCGGAGCACGCATCACCCTGAAGAAGCTGCCACCCGCCGCCCGGCGAACGCGCGACGGCGAGACGACGGCCGCCGCGTGATCTTCGGCGCCGGCCTGACCTTCGCGCCGTTACGCGCGGATGACAGCCACATACGACCCCTGCTGGGCGAGTCAAGGAGGCTACCGTGGAAACTCAACAGCTAGATCAGGTTTTGCTGAAGGTCGACGACCACAAGACGGTGTGGGCACGGTTGCCGATCAAGGACAAGATTCAGTATCTGATCGAAGTCCGGCAGGCGACCGTGGCCAACGCGCAGCGCTGGGCTGATGCCGAAACCAAGGCCAAGCAGTTGCGCATCGGATCGCCTCTGGTCGGCGCCGAGGCGTGGCTCGGCGGCCCGTATGCCGTGGTGGCCTGGCTGTCGGCGTCGATCCAGACCCTCACCGCTCTCGATACCGGCGGGGACCTGCTGGCGCATGTCAAGCTGCGCCGCAGCGTAGACGGCAAGCTGGTCGCCCGGGTGCTTCCGCACGACATCTACGAGGGGCTGCTGTTCCACGGCGTCACCGCGGACGTGTGGATGCGCGACGGCGTGACCGAGCAGAACCTGCGCGAGAACATGGCCGGCTTTTACCGGCACGAGGATCCCGATGGGGAACTGGCCCTGGTGCTGGGCGCGGGCAACGTCTCGGCGATCGTGCCGCTGGACATCCTGGACCGCATGATCAACTGCGGTGAGGTCGTGATCTGCAAGATGAATCCGGTCAATGAGTACCTCGGGCCGATCTTCGAGGACATCTTCGGCCCGCTGATACGGGACGGGTACCTGGCCTTCGTCTACGGCGGCGGTGATGTCGGTGAGTACCTGACCCGTCATGACGCGGTGCAGGCCATCCATCTCACCGGCAGCGCGCGCACATTCGACCTGATCGTGTACGGCCCGGGGGAGGAAGGCCAGCGGCGCAAGGCGGCCGACGACCGGGTCGTCGACAAACCGGTCAGCTCCGAACTCGGTGGTGTCGGCGCGACGATCGTGCTGCCGGGTCCCTGGACCGAGGCCGACTTCCGGTACCAGGCCGAGCACGTGGTCACGCAGAAGCTGCACAACGCCGGGCATAACTGCGTCGCCAGCCAGGTCCTCATCGTGCCTGCGGACTGGGATGGCAGCTCAAGAATGCTGCGTGAGGTCCGGCGGGGCCTGGAGGTGTCGGAGCCAAGAGTGGCTTATTATCCCGGCACTGAGGAGCGCCTGAGCGCGCTGCAGCAGGCAGAGCCCGCCACCGAGGTCCTGGGCGGCGATACGGAACGGTTGTTCGTGGCCGGCGTGGATCCGGCCGCGGACCACTACGGGTTCGGCACCGAGTTCTTCGCCCCGGCCATGGTGACGACGTCGTTGCCGGGAGAGGCGGGGCAGTTCCTGCAGCGTGCGGTCGGCTTCTGCAACGACAGGCTGTACGGCACGCTGTCGGTGAACCTCATCGTGCACCCGGCGACGCGACGTCGGCTCGGCGCGGACTTCGACCGGGCCATCGCAGCCCTGCGGTACGGAGGCATCGGGATCAACACGTGGTCGGCTGCTGCGTTTCTGGTCCCCCGGGCCGCCTGGGGAGCCTACCCGGGTCACAGCTACACCGATGTGCAGTCGGGCATCGGGGTCGTGCACAACGCGCTGATGTTCGACAAGCCGCTCAAGACCGTCGTGTCCGCGCCGTTCCGCCCGTTCCCCCGCTCGATCCGGCACGGCGAGAACACCCTGTTCCCCAAGCCGCCGTGGTTCTTGACCAACAAGACCGCCGAATCCACCGCCCGCAAGCTCACCGAGTTCGCCGCGGCGCCATCGGCAGCGAAGCTGCCGGCCCTGTTCAGCTCAGCATTGCGAGGATGACCCATGACTTCGTTCGACTACATCGTGGTAGGCGCGGGCTCGGCTGGCGCCGTCGTGGCCGCCCGGCTGGCGGAGTCAGCCGGCAACAGGGTGCTGCTCATCGAGGCTGGCGGCAGCCACAAGCACCTGAACGTGCAGGTGCCCGCAGCGTTCTCCAAGCAGTTCAAGACCAAGCTGGACTGGGCCTATTTCTCTGAACCTGAGCAGTACCTGGGCGGGCGCAGGATCTTCATGCCAAGAGCCAAGATGCTCGGCGGCTGCTCTTCGATGAACGCCATGATCTACATTCGCGGCAACAAGGCCGACTATGACACCTGGGCCAAAGAAGGAGCCGCCGGATGGTCGTATGCGGACGTGCTCCCGTTGTTCCGCAAGTCCGAGAACAACTCCCGCGGCGCCGACGACTACCACGGCGACAGTGGTCCGCTCTACGTCCAGGACCTGCGGTCCCCGAATGAGATGAGCCGCAAGCTCGTCGAGGCGATCACCGCCACCGGCCTGGACCGAAACGATGACTTCAATGGTGCCGACCAGCTCGGCACGGGCCTTTACCAGGTGACCCAGCGCAGAGGGAGGCGGTGGACGACCGCCGACGGCTATATCAACCCGGCCCGTAAGCGGAGCAACTTCAGCGTCCTGACCAACACCCTCGCGCTCCGGGTGCGGATCGAGAACGGCGTCGCGGTCGGCGTCGAAGCCGAACGCGACGGCAAACCCGGGTTCATCCGGGCCACCAAGGAGGTCATCTTGTCGGCAGGGGCGATCAACACCCCCCAGCTGCTGATGCTCTCCGGTATCGGTCCCGCCGATCACCTGGCCGAGCACGGCATCACCGCGATCGTGGACAACCCCAACGTGGGCGACCATTACATGGACCATCCGATGGTCCTGATCAACGTGGAAACGACGGCCAAGGGGACATTGCACGAGGCCGAGTCGCCCAAGTGGCTGCTGACCTACCTGACGCGCAGGACCGGGCTGCTGACCTCGAACATCGGCGAGGCAGGCGCGTTCTTCCACACCCGTTCCGGTGACGCGGCCCCGGACATGCAGTACCTCTGCGCGCCCGGATACTTCTACGACCATGGGTTCCGCACGTACGCGACCCCCGCGCTGGGGATCGGCTGCTCGCTGGTCGGAGCGCGAAGTACGGGCCACGTCCGGTTGCGTAACAGCGACCCGAAGGAAAAGGCGGCCATCACCGCCAACTACCTCAAAGAGCCCGAGGACATGCAGGCGATGATCAGCGCCGTCGAGCGAGCCCGGGAGATCTTCGCGTCCGCCCCGCTTCGCGGCCTAGTCGGCAGGGAAATCCACCCGGGCGGCGACACGTCATCCCGCGAGGCCCTCGACAAGATCATCCGGCGCGAGGTCGAACACACCTACCACCCGGCCTGCACCGCCCGGATCGGCACCGAGTCCAGCGGAGTGGTAGATCCCCAACTGCGGGTGCACGGCGTGCAGCAGCTGCGGGTTGCCGACGCGTCGGTGTTCCCTGTCATCCCCCACGGCAACACCCACGCTCCGACGGTGATGGCAGGAGAAAAGGCTGCCATCATGATCGCTGCCGCAGGATGAGGCCCGGCTTCTGCCGTGGCCGCGCGCGGAACGGCGCCCTGCACAGCTACCGGCTGACGTTCCCCGCCGGCGAGATCCCGCAGGCCAAGCGGTTCTGGTCACTCACCGCCTACACCCCGGGCGTAGGGGTAGGTGTTGAACAGCTTCAGCGCCGAATTGATCAGTGCCTGGCGCCGGTCGTCCGGAGCGAGCCTGCGCCGGACGGGGCGGGCCGTAGGTTCCCCGCTCTTCGATGAACTCACACTGTATTAATACCCACTCGCGGGCAAAGCCACAGGTCGTGCGGAACTCCACCAGCGCCGCTGCGGTCTATCCTGGCAGGGGCTGGTAGCTGGCTGGGACCAGGCTGACCCGCACGTCCAGGCCGTTCAGGCCCGCGGCGTTGAGGTCGCTGCGGAGCACGGCGAGGCTGGGGGCGGGGCTCGGTCCGGTAGCCTCGACCAGCACCTGGTCGCCGGTGGCGTTGACGCCGGTCACCGACCAGCCTGCGTCGCTGGCCCAGCGCCCGGCTACCGCCTGCACGTCCGTTTGCCGGATGGCGGTCGTGTAGATCCGGTCCGAGCTGATCCACACGGGGACGATCACCGCCAGCAGGAGGGCGGCGATGATGGCGACGGCGCCGCGGTAATGCAAGGCCGGAGCGGCCGCCTGGCCGAAGGCCCGGCGGACCCGGTACAGGGCCATGACGACGATGCCGCTGGCCAGGATGGCCGCGACGTTCGTGATGAACAGCAAGAGCGCGGCCAGGGACTGGCGGGGGGCGCCGGATTCCAGGGTCAGGCCGACCACGGCCAGCGGCGGCACCAGGGAGATGGCGATGGCCACGCCGGGCAAGGTGTCGGAGATGTCGGACCGGACCAGGGCAACCGAGCCCACCGCTCCGGTGGCCAGGGCGGCCACCAGGTCGGCGAGCTGGAGGGTGACCCGGGCGGCCACCTGGGCGTTGGTGGCCGCGACCACCGGGTAGGGCACGAACAGGCCCAGCAGCCAGCCCACCGCCACCACGGCGGCGACGCCGGCGATGACCAGCAGCAGGCACCGGCGCAGGTTGGCTCCGTCGCCCAGTACCACCGCCAGGACAATTCCCAGGATCGGGGTCATCAGGGGGGCGACGATCATGGCCCCGATCACGGTGGCCGTCGAGTCGCTGACCACCCCGGCGGACGCGATCACCGCCGAGAGCGGGAGCAGCAGCCAGAAGCGGCTCAGGCGGCGGTTGCGTTCGGGGCCGTCGAAGAAGAGCTGGTCCCGCATCCGCGTGATATCGACTTGGGTCAGGCCGGTCACGGACATCGTTCCTCCTGCGGTGCCGGAGATCGGGGCCCAGCTGGGCTTGATCAGGGTCATTGTCGAGTACCGCCACCCTGGTTGTCAGGGGTGGGCAGCGGATGTGCCCAGAAGGTGGTCGCGGTCCCCAGGTCCTTTGGCACCTCATCGGCGGGACGTTGGTCCCTTGGGTGCGCCGGACCGGTTCGGGGAATCTCATTAAAGGTGTGAGCAGCTGATTCGCTGCCTCGCCTCTTCTGTCTCGGGAGGAGAGAGATGTCTGAGCAGAGCGCGACGACCGGGCCGGCTGCTGGTGATTTCAGTAACCGTAGTGATTTCACCAATTCCGACCGTGGCTTCATCGCAACGCTGGACCCGATGGTCATCAAGACCGCGGACGGCCGCGTGGTGTGGGATATGGACTCCTGGGGCTTCCTGGACGGCGACTGCCCGGACACTGTCAATCCCAGCCTGTGGCGGCAGGCTCAGCTGACCGCCAAGCACGGCCTGTATGAGGTGACCGATGGCATCTACCAGGTCCGCGGGTTCGAGATGTCCAACATGACGCTGGTCGAAAGCGACCATGGCGTCATCGTGATCGACCCGCTGATCTCGGCGGAGGTCGCGGCCGCGGCGATCGCCCTGTACCGGGCTCACCGGGGCGACCGTGCGGTTGTGGCAGTGATCTACACCCACGCGCACCTGGATCACTTCGGCGGGGTCCTGGGCGTTGTCGATGCCGGCACCAACGTCCCGATCCTCGCGCCCGAGCACTTCCTGGAGCACGCGGTGTCGGAGAACGTCTACGCCGGGGTGGCGATGCTGCGCCGCAGCTACTACTACGCCGCTATCGGCCTGCCCAAGAGCGCGACCGGCACCCTGGGGATCGGGCTGGGCGCGGGCGGGTCGACCGGCACGGCCGGCCTGATCGCGCCGACCCACTACATCACCCGCACCGGCCAGCAGGAGTTCCTGGACGGGGTCCCCATCGTCTTCCAGCTCACGCCCGGCACCGAATGTCCGGCCGAGATGAACTTCTACTTCCCAGACAAGCGGGCGCTGTGCATGGCCGAGAACGCCACCCACAACCTGCACAACCTGCTCACCCTGCGCGGCGCGCAGGTGCGCGACCCGCGGATCTGGTCCCGGTACCTGAACGAGGCGATCGAGCTGTTCGCCCGCGACTGCGAGGTGGCGTTCGCTTCGCACCACTGGCCCACCTGGGGCACCGATGAGATCGTCGCCTACCTGAGCCAGCAGCGGGACCTGTACGCCTACCTGCACGACCAGACGCTTCGGCTGATCAACCAGGGCTACATCCACAGCGAGATCGCCGAAATGATCGAGCTGCCGCCCGAACTGGACCGGGAGTGGCACACCCACGGCTACTACGGATCGGCCAATCACAACGTCAAGGCCATCTACCAGCGTTACATCGGCTGGTTCAACGCGAACCCGGCCCACCTGTGGCAGCACCCGCCGGAGGCTGCCGGGACACGGTACGTGCAAGCCTTCGGCGGCGTGGACGCGACGGTGGCCAAGGCAAGGGAATTCTTCGAGCAAGGCGATCCGCGGTTCGCCGCCGAGCTGGCCAGCCACGCCGTGTTCGCCGACCCAGGCGACCAGGCCGCGAGAGAGCTGCTCGCCACGATCCTGGAACGGCTGGGCTACGGCGCGGAGAACGCGACCTGGCGCAACAGCTACCTCACCGGCGCGAAGGAACTGCGGACCGGCAACATCGAGCACACCGAGGTCAGCAGCGCGGGCCTGGCCCCGGCACTGACCATCACCCAGCTCTTCGACTCCATCGCCATCCGGATCGACGGGCCGAAGGCCTGGAGCGAGCGGCTGTCGGTCGGCTGGCACTTCACCGACGTCCACGAGAACTACCGGATGGAACTCAGTAACGGCGCCCTCATCCACTACCCGACCACCGGCAACCAGGCAGCGGACCTGACGGTAACCCTGACCAAACCCCAGCTGGTGCAGCTCCTGGCCACCGCCAAGCCCGACGGGATCGAGATGTCCGGCGACCCCGCCGTCCTGGGGCGGCTGATGTCGCTCATCGACAACCCCGACCCCGACTTCGCGATCGTCACCCCCTAACGCCGATTTCCGTACCGTCACTCCCACCCCAGCCGTGAGCGATCAGCTAAAGTCCTGACCTGCTGTTTTGCAAGCGCCGGGACCTATGTCGGGCTGTCTTCGAGGGCCAGTACAGAGGCGGCGGACGCCTTGCTCACCATTGTCCGTCCGGGTGACACCTCGTCGAGTGCGCGAGAACGCCCAGTCTGAATCACCTCAGATAAGTATGAACAGGCACAAGAAGGGATCAACCGGGCACGGTCGCATCGGGATGGCCCATTGGCAGAACAGCCATACGACCGCTGTACCGACCCCACGGCTGACCCGGAAGTTGCCAGGCCGAACGCTACCTAGCCTCCGCGATCACCTTGTCCAAGGGGTCAAGGAACCGGCGCGGAAATCCGCGCTAACCGCCTCAGGATCGGCCTGAGGAGGGTCTTCGTCCGGTGCGCTCGCGGGAGAAGCCACGGTCCGTTCAGCTGAATGCTTTTGATTTTTCCGAACGGACCGTTGCTTCGCCCCGGGGCAGATCGCTCCGTGCGCCGGGCGGGGATGCGTGCTTCAGTCGGATGCGTCCGTAAGGGCGAAGAACCGGCGTATCCGGGGCGAGCGTCGAGCCAGGATCCGGAGCACGGGCAAGGAGAACGCGACCTGCGAGAGGCTCCCGTAGCGGTCGTAGATGGCAGCGTTCAGCTCCATCGAGATGATGACCGCCCGCCCCAGGATGAAGAACCAGCCGAGCGTCACGACCGTCGCGCCGAAGGCTCCGTAGAGCCGGCTGGCGTGATCTATGCGATCGGGGAGGTAGAGCTCGCTAACGGCGTGCATCACGGTGAGGGTGAGCGCGACGAGCACACAGCCTGGCAGCAACGCACCGGGATCCTCGGTAGCCCGGGGGAGGAACATCGAGACGCCCAGCCAGGCGATCGCGTAGATCACAAGCGCCGGGAGAAAAGAGGCGGTCGCGGGACCAAGGCCGAAGGACTCCCGGATCCTGCTGATGAGAATCGCGATCACGCCTATGGTGCAGACAAGGCCCGCGACAGCGCCCACCGCGCGGAGCCGCGCGTGAGTGCCCGTCGGCAGCCCCCATGCGGCCGCACTTGCCGCGTACAGCACCCTGCTCAGTGACCGTCCGGCAACCAAGACGCCCCACAGGCCGAGCAGCACCGCGACCCACCGGGTGAGCCCGGGCTGCTGAAATGCCGTGGTGACCTGCTTCGCCAGGCCTCCCGAGATCCCGGCCTCCCGGTCCACGGAACGCGCGTCGACAACTTCGGAGGCGACGCCGGCCACTCCGATCGTGAGGAGCAGCAAGGGGAGGAAGAAAAGGAAGAGCCGGAACGCGAGCGCGCTGCTCATCACCGATCCCGCCGCCCGCCGATCCCTTCTGAAGGTGCCGACGACGACATCGACAACGGGGATGCCTTGGTACTTTGCGAGCCACCGCTGGGCGGTTGTCACACGACCCCGGGTCGCCGCGGCAAATCTCGTAAGGCCCGTGTCGTCAGCTGGCCTTCGACGACGCACGGTCATGGACTCCCCCAAGCATCCCTGACAGCCGTTAGCTTGCTTCCTTCGGGAAGAAGATCCCGAGAGGTTGCGCGATGAGGCTGCCGGGCGCGGCGACGGTGAGCGTGCGCTCGCCGCGCAAGGCGAGCACAAGCTGCTCAACAACAAACCGCTCAACGCTCTCCACGCCAGCTCCCAGGGGTTGGGCTTTAGCGGCCTACTTCAACTCACCCTAACCGGGATCGGCGGGTACCGGGCCGGACGCTCATGTCTGGAGCCTGGCCCGGCTTCCTGTTCCCCAGTAGAAGGGTCCTGCTGTTGAAGTGACCTTGATGTGCCAGCCGAGTTGGCGGAGCTGTCTTTCGAGGTCTGCTGGCTGGTGGGGGACTTTCACGAGCCGGAAGGCGGTTCCGTCAGGGATCCGCCGGCGGATGGTCGAGGAGGAGGGGCCTTCAATGAGTTCGTCCGGGGTGCGGTGTGCGTCGTCGGCGATGAACACGCGGCCCTCTGGTTTGAGGCAGTCAGCTACGAGTGACCAGAAGGATTCGAAGCGTTCGGCTGGGACGTGCGAGAGCCAGAAGCCGATGAAGACTGCGTCGTAGCGGCGGTCGGGCTTCCAGGTGAAGAGATCGGCCTGAATGAAGCGCACCCGCTCGCTGCCGACGCGGGCTGCCGCGATGGCGAGCATCTCCGGGGACGCGTCGACAGCGGTGACGTCGGTCGCGTAGCGGAGTAGCCGGCCGGTCCACATGCCGGGACCGCAGGCAAGCTCAAGCACGCTGCCCCTTGGCTGAAATGCCTCGAGCGCTTCGGCCACTTCGCCGCCGCCGGGAAGATCCAGGCCCTGGTCCAGATAGTCCGCAGCCAGGGCCCGGTAGTAGGCGAGTTGCTCATCGAGGAGACGGTCGAGTTCCGCACTGTCAGCTGAACTCATGCCGCCGCCCTGGCGCCCCGTCTCACTGCCTGCCGCACGATAGCCCCCAGCGGGAGCTTGATCCGATTCTGTGTCCATGGACTCAACAATCAAGGTTGCCCCAGGGGCAGAGTCAACAGCGTTTCTTCCGTCAGTTCGTAGCCTGCGCCGCGTTGCCCTTCGCTCGGAGCCGATCGCGATACGCTCGTCCAGATCAGCCAGGCGATAACGACGCTTGCCGAGGAAAGGCCCGGGCTGGGCCATTGGTGGACACGATCAGCGGTTGAAGCTAGCGAACCTGAAGGAGTTGCGTCCCGGTTCGTCTGGCGGGACCGAGATGCGCCTGCTGTTCATCTTCGACCCGCAGCGCCGTGCGGTCTTCTTTAAGACGGCTTGGGCCGCCCACCGAACCACAGCACCCCGGCACCCCGGCACCCCGGCACCCCGGCACCCCGGCACGCCGCGGCGAGCGCGGTCTGGTGGACGGCGCAGCCGGCAGGAACCCGCCAGCGATGTCCTCCGCGAATGGCTCGCTCGCGAGGAGAACAGGAACGCCGATCTGCTCACCCCGCCTCCCAAGACCCAATGCCGCGTGGCAACGGTTGATCTTGGCCGGTCGCCGGCTCCCCCTGCCGGTAAGCCTGCGCTGCGCGAATTCGGACATTAAAGGCATAACGGGCTAGTGTGCTACAGAATGTGACCGTTTCGCGCGCCCCGCCGCGGACTCCCGGCGCGGCTGGCCATGATGGCGAAGAGTTTTCGACGTTATAGAATGATTTACTTACGTTGGGAAAAATATTTTCGAGATCATTGCGCCATCTTTGCAATCGGTAGTCACGGACGGTTATAGTGGCGGCGGACGCGTCCCAGGGAGCGCCCGCCCCCGGAAGCCATGATCAACTTAACGCCGACAGGCCCGGCGCTCAGCCATTGGCCGAGCCGCCCGTATTCTGCAGGAATTCCCTGAGGCGTTTCGTATATGCACATCGTTCGCCGGGCCTCTGTCCTTCGTCACCGGCGGAGCACGGTCCTTCGAGGACGTCAGAGGCGTGCGGCTTGCAGCAGGTCGTCGGTCAACCGGCCCTTCCGTCCGCCAGTCAGATGACTCAGCCCAGCTGACCCCGGATTCTGCTTGATCATTCGGCTTGCACGGTCGTCGCAGCGGCCATGGCGCCGTGTACCGACTAGCCGTCTTGTCCGTGTTATTGAGATGTTGATCTTCCACTACCTCCGGACCTACGTTGCTCTCGCGTTGGTCGCGAACCGGCCAAACCCGGGCGCCTCCCGGCAGGCTGTCGTGGAGGCGGCGCTGGTGCTGCTGGAGCGGATGGGCCTGTCCCCAGCGGACCTGACCGGCGTCCCGCAGGCCCGCAAGCCGGTGCCAACCTTCGCCGAGTACGTCCCGGTGGTGTCAGCGGCGATGAGCGACGGCACACGGCTCGTACTGGAACCGGGTCGTCGGCCAGTGGGGCGGAGGCGGACGACCCGGCGCGGAAGGTGGCCAAGCCGCGCCGCCTGCCGTCCGCCCGGCGGGCCGTGCCGGACACCCGGCTGGCGGAGATCAACGAGACGGCCGCGGCCAGGAGCGATGACCCAGAGCTGCACACGCTGCTGCTGCGGCTCCACACCGGGACCGCCTGCCGCCGCGGCGGCGCTGGCTCTGCGCCCGGCCGGTCTCGCCCCCGGGCCGGTGCCTGATCCGGCTGCTTCCGTTCCCGTCGGGAAGCTGGCGGCCCGGGGTCTTGTGCAAAGCGGCAGGCCGGCCGCCTCCCGGGGTATCTTTGGCCCGGCCGGGCGTCAGGCGCCTCCGCGAATATGCGAGACGGCCTGTTCGGTCATCCAGACGGCGCGGGCGAGGAAGCGGTAGGTCGTCAGGGCCGCAAGGCAGGCGTCGCCGGCGGCGAGGCGCGGCGCGGCCGTCGCATCGCGGACGGCTGCGACCTCGAAGCCCTCCTCCGGAAGATGACGCAGGTGGGATTCCACGCAGGGGTTCGCGGCCATCCCGGCGAGGACGATCTGCGAGACGCCGCGCTTTCGCAGCTGCAGCGCCAGGTCGTTGGCCTGCGGGCCCGTATCTTGTGCGGCGAGGCGATGATTGCCGGCCCGCCGGGGATGAACTGCCTGAGCTGCCCGGGGAAGCCGGCACCGGACCCGGGCAGGCCCGCAGCAGTCAGCGGCCCCGGGCGTTCGAACATGGGAAGTGCCCGGATGAGCTGCTCGCCCGGGCCCCCGAATCGCCATTGCCCGTCAGCCGGGTACTCGCAGGGCGGCGAGACAGCGACGGTCATGCCGCTGGACCCGGCCGCCTCGAACAGCCTGGCGAGGTTCGCGACCGTGTTGTTCTCGGTGACGCTTTTGACCGAAGACCGGCCATCCGGCACCGCCGGGGCTCAGGAAGTCGTTCCGGGGGCCGATCACGGCCAGCGCCGCCCGGGGCCTGTCGAACACGAATCCCGCGTCGGGGAGGACCTGCCCGGCCTCCCGGCTGCCCCGCGGAGGCCCGGCTGACCCGCTCATGGCCGCCGCCTGGTCGATGTTACTCATGGCCTTTTCTCCCTCTATGGGCGTGCCGGTTCTCCCGGCCGTGCCACGGCCGGCCTGGCGGGCTTCCCGCCGGGCGCGTTCGGGTTGAGCCGGTCCACGGCCACGGGGCCGTCCGGGTACTGTTTCGTTTCCCGCCCGGAAGTGATCGCGGCCGGGCCCTGCCGGTGATCGGCGGGCCGGCCCTGGTCTCAGGGTCACGCCCGGGGCCGGGCCGTCGCGCCCGTGTAAGTCCCTGGCCGCTACCCTGGCCCGCCGGCCGGGAGCGGTCCGGCCAGCTCTCGTGACGATCCGTGCCACCAAGCCGGGCAAGAACCCGCCCGGCACGGCCGCCGCGCTGATCAGGACCACCTGGCCGGGCTGGCCCGTCGCTGCGGCAGGTGCCCGGGCGCGCGGTGGTCATGATCTTCTGCTGTCTGCGGGCCTGTGCCGGTCAGATTGCCCGTTACCGGGGAATGAGCATGGCGCGAGCATGCGGTTTCGCCGCCGGCCCCTCGGTACACCGGGCACCGGGTCTTGGCCGGAGCCGGGGGCATCTGGCCGGATGAGGCGTGTCACGAAGATCCCGGACCCGTTGCTGTAGGTCGGCATGCCTGTGATCGCGATGGCGCGACGCCGGGCAGGCGCTGCCGGCGGCCGCCGTCACGCCGCATCGAACCCGCATGGCCAGCTTGGAAGATCGGTATGGGTCCGTCCGTCTTGACGTGCTGATACATATGTACTGGTCACGAGCGTCCGATGATCCGCTGTTGACCGTGAGTGCTCTTGAATCATCGGGGCATCTGGCCCGTGCGTGGCCCGCACTCGGGCCTGACCGCTCGCTTGTAAGGCACTGCCAATCTGTCGGTCACCGTCGCTCACCTGGGAGTTCGACTTCCCGTGTCACTGGCTCAATCGTCGAGTGCCGTATGTCGTTGTGGTCAGCCTTGGTGGTCAGTCCCCCGATAGCCGAGCCGGACGACCGGCTGCGTCGCTCTTGCGATTCATCTATCAAAATGATATCATATTGATAGGTGGTCGGGTGGCCGACACCGCAGCTGACGGGAGGTATCCCGATGGACGAGCCGAATGACAACACCGGTCCGAAAGGTCTGCGCGGGTGGTGGGCATCTCCCCCGCGATCCGGCATGCAACGCATAATCGCGCCATGGGAGTACCGCCACCTCCGTGGGGTCGCGCGCGTGCGCATTGCCGCTGGTACCGTCTTGGTCGGCCTTGGCGCCGTTACGCTCGTGGGGGGTTCCTTCACAACGGAGGCTGTCGGGTGGGCGATGCTGTTCCTGGCGGCGGCGGCGGGAAGCTTCGCGTGGGCCGCCTGGGACCTGGCTATCGCTCGTTCCGCATCTGCCCGAGCCTGAGCCTGCGGTCGGTAATCGATGGAGGTTCGCCGCGTGCGCCGCTGTCGGAGTCCCCGGCGCTCACTTTCACGATCTCTGCCACACGGGCGGCACGCTCGCCAGTTCGACCACCGGCGCGACCACCAGGGAACTCATGACCCGGCTCGGCCACTCCAGCACTCACGCGGCAATGATCTACCAGCACGCCACCCGCGGCCGCGACAAAGCGATTGCCGATGCTCTCGGGGCGCTCGCGGATAAGGCCAGGAACGGCTCATGATCTGCCCGTCAATGGCCCGCCAGCCGGTTCCCGTCATATGGCAGCGTTCGAAAAACCGCGTCTGACTGTGAGAGCGGGCGACGGGAATCGAACCCGCCTGACCAGCTTGGAAGGCTCCGGGTACGGTGGCGCTGATCAGCGCTTACGCAGGTCGGCGGCGTGCCCGCTTGTCCGTGAGTGACCGTGAATCATCCCGGTTCACCGTCCGCTCGGGCACGCAACGGGCACGCTGCCCGGCCTGCTCGCTTTCCGGGAAGTCGAAACCGCCTCGGCGGCGGATGCCTTCGCGGCATGGCATGCCGCATGTGAGACTTCGCGCAAGCCGACGGATGCGGCCGTATCTCTCGATGTTGGCGCGGAGTTTTTCGGTGAGACGTGGACGTTGCGCTGGGTGCTGGGTCACATGACCGAGGAGTATGCCCGGCACAACGGGCATGTGGACCTGTTGCGAGAGCGCATCGACGGCCGAACAGGGCAGTAAGCAAGCACGCTTCCCGTAGTGCCCGCCGCGCCGCGCCGGGTCGGCCCTCCAGGGCCGCACGCCCGGTGCGAGTGCGGCGGGGCAGCGGCGGCGCGGAGCGCCGTCGCCTTGATCCAATACGGCTCAACTCGGCAGTGGGTCAGCTCGCCAGCCTGTGGTCACGTTGTGGTCAAGCTGGCCGTGACTGACTGCTTAGAAGGCTTCGAGTGCAAGCGTGCTGAGCAGCGTTTTTCCAGCTCAGCACGCTTGCGCTCGTGGTCGCGACTCACCGGGATTCCCTGTCCCTACGGCACGTGGCAGGCAGGTCCTGGCCGATGATGGCGGATCAGCCGCCACCAGATTCCGAGTACAGCTCGAACTTGCGACGATGGTTGCCCGACGTGCCGTTATGCCGTCTGACCTGGGATTTTACCGCTCATTGGTTTGCGTCGTTTATCGCTGCTGATCGGTATCTGACAGAACAGAGACGGAACAGGGCGTTGGGCTGCGGATCGACGTCACGGCGAACTCGCGGTCGGAGACGTGGCCGATGACCTCCCTGGCGGGCCCATACAGGCCACCCGCTTTCACCGTGATGTTGGGCGCGCTTGCCACACCCCTATCGGCCTGACTAAGGGCCGGTTCTCGATGCTAGCGCTACCGTTGCTTCGGTGACGGACACTGAAAATGAGATCACCGCGGATCTGATTGCAGAGTTGCTCCGCGAACAGCACCCCGACCTGGCCGACTTGCCGCTGACGTTTGGTGCTCGTGGCTGGGACAATCAGTTGTGGCGGCTCGGCGACGACCTTGCGGTCCGGCTGCCCTGGGCCACTCAGGACGCAGACGAGCTGCTCCTCAAGGAGCACACCTTGCTGCCTGCTATAGCGCCGCGCCTCCCATTGCAGATACCTGTTCCGCAGCGTCTAGGCCAGCCTTCCGAGCGGTTCCCGCGCCCTTGGATTGTCACTACCTGGGTCGCCGGTGAACCTGCTGACCGCGCCCCCGCGACTCGCGGTGCCGAGGCAGCCGATACCTTGGCGGCTTTCCTAGCAGCCCTGCATCAGCCCGCGTCTGACGACGCACCTGCTGGCCGGAACAACCGAGGCGGTCCGCTGGCCGATACCGGCGAAGGCTTCGCACATCTCCTGAAGGAGACAACCGATCGTGGGCTGATTTCCGACCCGGACGCCGTACGCGAGGTCTGGGATGATGCGCTAGCTGCGCCTGACTGGACAGGTCCGGCTCTGTGGCTGCACGGGGACTTGCACCCGGCTAATCTTCTGACAAGAGACGGCAATTTCTGCGGCGTGGTCGACTTTGGCGACATGTGCGCGGGGGACCCGGCCTGTGACCTGGCTGCCTGCTGGATACTTCTGCCCGATGGGGTCATCGACCGTTTCCATCACAGCTACTCGTCGGCTGCTGACGCGGCGACCCTGCGCCGCGCTCGCGGCTGGGCGCTAAGTAAGGCACTCGTCTGCGTACTCATTGGCGATGCCGGAGTCCACGGCCGCCCGGGTGGAAAAGCCACGTGGGGACCGCCAGCAGACGCAGCCCTGCAACGCCTCACCGCAACTCGACCCTAGCTCTCGTGGGAACTCGCCCACTACTGTCAACGCGGACTTGACGACAGCGTCTGGCTCATTCCGTCTCGGTCACCACAGCGCAGGGTCAGTTCCACACCGGCGGAGCAGTGGACTTGACACGGGGCGGCGGCTGTACGCTTGCCCGCGATCGGACCGCCTCTCAGGCCGCCCGTATCAGCCCGATCGAGCCGCCGCGAGGGGTGCCCGTATCAAGTCCGCTGCGGCCCCACGACGAGATCTTCCTTCGGATCTAGCGCGGCCCCGTTGAACGTCTTCGCGCCAGCCGACCGGCGTCAGAGGCCAGCCGGGTGGGAGCGGAGCGGGAGCCCGGCTGTGTGGGCCCGCGCGCTGCGCTTATCTACCTGCACGCCACCCGAGACCGAGACAGGAAAATCGCGGCGGGCATGGGCAGGCTGTTCAAGGACGCTACGAAGGACCGATCGGGCACGCAACGGGCACGCCGAGGAAAACGCGAATCATGACGGCTTGGAAACATCAGCGAATCATGGCCCTGAACTGGGCGAGATGAACGGAGCGGGCGACGGGAATCGAACCCGCATGACCAGCTTGGAAGTTCGGTCGCCAGGCCTGGCTGGTGACCTGCGCGAATGCCGGTCCTGGTCATCGGCGGGCGAGTGTCCGTGAGTGACCGTGGCTGACCCTTGGGCACCCTGGCGTATGGCACGTGTGTGGCACGCGCCGGGGTGCTCTGGACTGCGGAACCGGTGCTCAGCCTCTGGCTAGTGCCTCCCGCGTCGACGGTAATCGTCCGTCTAAACTCGACATGAGAGTGCCGAACCGAAGGAGCCGCGCGTGGGCCTCGACTCGTCCGAGATGGTCACCATTCCCCGCGCTGAACTGGATTCACTCAAGGCCGAAGTGAGGCGGCTGCGTCGTGAGGTCGGACGCGGTGTGGCCCGGGTGCGCATCAAAGCCGATCCAGGTCCCGGCGATGACGCGCCTACGTTCACCCGCGAGCAACTTGCCGAGACGTGGGGAATCGGTGAGTGATCGCCTGGTCCGCTTCCCTGGGGCGTCCTGGCAGGAGATCGAGGCGCTGCCGCAGCCGTTGCGATGGACGGTCCAACGCGCGATATTCCACCTGCTAGACGAACCGGTCCCGACCCTCGCCGACCCTTTCCCCAACGATGATCCGCTGCCGGGCGCTTACGAACTTCACTGCCTTCGGACAGTATGACTATCTGGTACACCGTGACACCGTACGAGGGCCAAGAGATCGTCAGCATCCAGCACGTGCGCCTGGATACCTGACGAGCAACGGAACGAACGGAGCGGGCGACGGGAATCGAACCCGCATGACCAGCTTGGAAGGTGTATGTCGTCCGGCCGTCAGCCACGGCCCCGGCGAGTTTGAGGTTTATGCCGTCGTGATGCCATGAGGCGTTGTTCGGGCTAGTGCGCCCAGTCCTGCACTTGGTGCCCGGTTTGACATGCGGGCACGGTTTCCCAGGATCGAAGGTGCCAACCAAGTCGATCCTTCCCGGAAAGTACCGTGCCCGCGTCGCTATCTTCCCTGATCACCGCCCCTGCCCGTGCCCTTTCGGCTGTTCTCTCCGGCGGCGCGGAGTCCCGCCGCTGCCTGCGGGAATGGCTGATGCTCGTCCCGGACCCGCGCAAGCGGGCCGGGCGCTGGCATCCGCTGGAGTTCGTGCTGGCCCTGGCCGTCTGCGCGTTCACCGCGGCCGGGCACGACTCCGCGTCGGCGGTCGCGGAATGGGCGGCCGGCTGCCCGCAAGACGCCCTGCTGATCCTCGGCGGCCGGCCGGACCCGCTCACCGGGAGGGTCTGGCCGCCGTCCGCCCGGACCTTCGGGCGCGTGCTCGGCAGGATCAACGCGGACGCGTTCAACCAGGCGCTTTACGGCTACCTGGAGATCATGCCGCCTGCCGCCGCCGATGAACTGCCGGAGGTGACCCGGCGCGAGCGGGAGCAGCGCCGCGCCGCCGCAGCCGCGCGGGGGCCCGCCGTTCCCGGGCTGCTGCCGCAGGCCGCGGCCGACGGCAAGACCGCCCGCGGCGCCGTCCGCCCTGACGGCAGCCAGGTGCATCTCCTGTCCGCATTCCACGTCACCGAGGGCCGCACCATGGCCCAGCGGGAAGTGGACGCGAAGACGAACGAGATCCCGGAACTCGGCCCCATGCTGGAAGAACTAGACCTTCAGGACATGGTGATCACGGCCGATGCCCTGCACGGCCAGCGGGAGACCGCCCGGAAGATCCGCGAGGACCTGCACGCGCACTACCTGCTGTTCATCAAGGCGAACCAGCCGTCGCTGCTGGCCGCGATCACGGACGCGCTGACCGGCACTGACGAGCAGTTCGCGGACACGACATGGACTGAGCAGGGGAAAGGCCACGGCCGCCGGGAGAAGCGCACGATCCGCACCGCCCCCGCCGACGGCACCGGCTGGCCCGGAGCCGCCCAGGTCCTGCGCATCCGCCGCGACACCGGGCCCACGCACGGCCCCTGGGACAGCAAGGAGATCGCCTACGGGATCACCAGCCTCCCCGCCAGCCTCGCCGGCCCCCGGCACCTCGCCATCTACGCACGAAATCACTGGGCAATCGAAAACAGGGAGCACTACGTCCGCGACGTCACATTCCGGGAAGACGCCCAGAAAACCCGCACCGGCAGCCAGCCGAACGCGCATGCCGGCATCCGCAACCTCGTCATCGGCGCGTTCCGGAAGAAAGGGCACGCCAACATTGCCGCAGCCCGCCGCCACTACGGGCGCGACGACCAGCGCATCCTCGCCCTGTACGGCTACATCTGAAACCCGGCACCAGGCACGCAACTTCACATAACACGAACTTGCCGGGGCCGTGGGCCGTCAGCGCGGCTGAGCTGGGCAGTTCGTTGTTCCCTGGTGACCGTGGTTGACCGCTGTTTACCGGGGTTAATGGCCCGCTAATGCCACCGGAGCGTATGTGCAAAGAGAGCTATGCAGCTGTGGTACGCCGTGGTACGGGGAGGTTATGATTGAAGCATGACACTTCCAAGCGAGCAGGCCATAGATGTCAGTGTTCGCCAGTTCGTGGCAGACTCCGGGGCGGTCACCCGCGGTCTGCGGCAAGGGCGCACGTACACGCTGACTCTCAACGGTGAGCCGCTGGCGAAGATGATTCCGATCCGTCGGCGCCGAGCGGTGCCGAAAGAAGAAGTTCTCGCTATCTTCGCTACGGCACCAGTGGTCGACGCGGACGAACTGCGTGCCGACCTGGATGAGGCTGTTAGCCAGGATCTTCACGACCCGTATGAAGGGACTGGCCTGTGATGGCGCATGACGCCGCTGTCGTAGACACCAGCATCATCGCCGCGCTCAAGCTCTACGACCCGTCCGAGCTACCCGACACTATCTTGATTACGGCGGTGACGCTGGGCGAGTTGTCTTTCGGCCCACACGCGACCGATGATCCAGTTAAGCGGGCCGGTCGAGTGGCTGTGTTGCAGCATGTGGAGTCGACCTTCGACCCGCTTCCGTACGATCAGGGAGCCGCCAGGCTCTATGGTCAGATCTGCGCTGCGGTTCGCGCGGCTGGGCGGGAGCCGCGTAAGCGGGCCTCAGATCTGATGATCGCGGCGACAGCGGCAAGCAACCAACTCCCGCTCTACACGGCCAACCTGGATGACTTCAAAGGCGCTGAGAGCTTCGTCGAGGTAGTCGGCATCCAAGCCCGACCGAACAATCTCTGAGAGCGGGCGACGGGAATCGAACCCGCATGACCAGCTTGGAAGTTCGGTCGCCCGGCCTGGCGGCTGACCTGCGCGAACGCCGGTCCTGGTCAGCGGCGGGCGAGTGTCCGTGAGTGACCGTGGCTGACCCCTGGGCACCCTGGCGTGTGGCACGTGTGTGGCACGCGCCGGGGTGCTCTGGGCTGTCTACATCTACGCCTCGGGATGGGGTGTCCGCGTGGCCGATGTCTTCTTGGCGCGGCTTGGCGTACGGGGCCGCGGGGATGGGGTCCCGGTTGGGGCCGGGTCTGCCTCGGTGCTGGCTGCCTGCGCGAGTTGTTCGGCGAGTCGCTGGTTTTCGGTGCGCGCGGCGTCGAGGTCGGTTTCTGCCCGTTCGGCGCGGATGCGCAGTGCGTCGCAGGTCTCCTCCAACGCGGTGATGCAGGCGTTGGTGGCGGTGGTGAGCTGGTCGAGTGCGCGCTCGTGGTCGGCGCGGACACGGGCGATCTCGTCGGCTGCGGCGGCTTGGGCGTGGTCGGCGCGTACGATGGCGGCGGCCTCGGCCTGGCGGGCTCGGGCTGTGTCCTGCTCGGCTTGCTCCGCTCGTGCGGTGGCGTCGGCGACCTGGCGGGCTGCGTCGTCGCGGGCGGCGCTGATGTCATGGGCTGCGCTGTCGCGGACCTGCTGGATTTCGGCAACGGCGCTAGCGCGGATCTGGCGTATTTCTTCTGCGGTGGAGGCGCGCAGCTCGGAGAGTTCGCGTTCGAGGTCGTCCATGCGAGTGATGGCCTGGGTGGCGGCTGCGTCGGCCTGCTCCCGGTCGGCGTGCGCGGCGTCCCGCTCGGCCTCGGCGTCCCGGCGGCGCTGCATCTCCTCGGCAAGGCGAGCCTCGGCGGTGGCAACACGCTGGTCGGCGCTGGTGCGGGCGGCGTACACCTCGGCTTCGGCCGATTCGATGTCGCCTGCTGCCCGCAGTTCGGTGATGGCGCGAGCGAGAGTGTCGGCGTGCTGGGCGGTGAGCTTTTCCAGGGTATGGACGAGTTCAGCGGCGCGGGTCAGGCCGAGCGTGACGGGCTGTCCGCCGGTTTCCTCGACGCGCTGGCCGCTGTTCTCGGCCTCCCTCCTGCGGCGCTCGCGGTGGGCCGACAGCGGGTTGTGGGTCGGGTCGTCGCAGTACTTGGGCTTGGCGCCGCGGTCACTGCCGGGCACGGCGGGGGGCTGGTCGCAGCCAGGATAGGCGCAGTGCTGGGGGGTGGTAGTTGCTGCCATACCCCTATTCTATTTCATTTCATTGCGATAACGCAATGTTGATGAAATGAAATATCGCAAGGATATGAAATGATGTTCACGACTGTCGCTGCTACAGCCACAAGGCCAGATCAAACTTGTCAGTTCGCAGTTGATCTGGCGCCTTCGCACTCGAAGTGGCGGCGCACGTGGCGGTTTCTCATTTGATCTGGCGTAGTAGTGTCGGCATCCCGGGGCGTCTGCGCTGGCACTGTGGCGCTATGCACCTGGACGCAGCGGCGCACGGCAGGGTCGAGGACGGACATGCGAGCGCGGCCACCTCCGCCAGGGCCAGGTACGCGCGGCCGTCCGGCTCACACACCGCAGCTGGACAAGAATTTCAGTCCTGTCTCGGGGGGAAGATGTAGCGAACCTAGCGTTCTAGAAGAGCATCTCGATGCCGCCGAGTTCTGGCAGTTGCGGCATCTCTAGCGGCCGGGGGATGAGGTATCCGCAGTCCATGGCAATCTTCTCCATGACCTCGAGTGCCATCGCGGCCACGAACTTCTGGACCTCGAGGAACCCGCTATAGCACTGGTGGATCTCCTGCAGGCCGGTGCGCTCGCCGAGCGAACCAAAGTCAATCACCTGGTCAAGTGTCAGCGGACTGAACGGGTTGGCGTCTGTGGCTGTTGTTCCGGCGCAAAGGTGGTACTCCACGGGCGGCAGCGGCCATCCCGCGTCCTGGCCGATGAAGTGCCGCGCGAGGGCTGGCAGGATCCCCTTGTACGTTGCCGCGATCGCGCCGTCGAGCATATCCACGATGAGCAGCGGATCGGGCCGCGGATCACCGGCAAGCGACGGAGAAGGCTCGCCAGGTCTTTGCTGTCCCGGCGGCTGATAGAGCCAGAAGAGGACATCCAGCAGGACCTCGATCTGCCGCCCCTGGTGGATAAGCGTGCAGTTGACGCGAATGCCCGGCCGTGCCGGCAGATCCGGCGTGCCGGGACCGAATGTGAGGCACTGATGGACAGAGGTGGCACGCCTGCGGTCAATGTCCCAGCTCGGCGCCTGCGGCCCGTCCTGGACGGCGCCCTCGAATAGATCGCGCTGGACGGCGGCCTCGAATCGGTTGAAGTCCACCGATCGGTGGAGCGACGACTGGCCCAGCGCGAGTCTGACAGCGTCGATCGCCTCCTTCTTGAGAACGCGGCTTCGCGCGACTGGCCACAACGGGAGAGCAGTCGCGAGCCTGAGGGCCAGGTCGGGGGCTGTTCCGGCGGGGATGCCGTCGCCGTAGAACGGGCTGAGATGATGCGTCGGCGGTCTCACAGGCGTCTCGGGCGGCTCAAGCGGGACCGGCTGTGGCTCCTCCAGCAGCAGCTTGATCAGCCGACGGTCGGCCCTGGCCTTCCGGCCGTCCATCCGGACCGGCACGTAGCCCTCGTACATCACCGGACGGGGCGCGGCGGCTGCATCGACGCGGACCACCAGGACGACCTTGCCATCCGTGCCGTACGGCACTTGGAGCACTTCCGGACACCACCAGGGCGGCTCCAGGAGGTTGTTGATCTTGTTGACGAGGTCTTCCTTGGCGCCGGGTGGTACTCCTGGGACGTCGCCGGGCAGATCTTGTTCCGGCGGCTGCCGGGTGGCGACACCCACGAAGATCAATCCGCCGTAGGTGTTGGCGTAGGAGGCAATGACCTCGACGACCTCCGCCTTGACCAGCCGCTTGTACTCCACGACGTGGCCTTCGTGTATCCCTTGATCGAGAAAATCCCGCAACAGCTCGGTGGTGACCTCCTCAGCTGGTGCAGTGAACAGGCGATGCATATGCCAAGTCTGCTTGACCATCCGACCCGTTAACCCGGCAGCCCTGCCTATTCGATCACTGCGATGGCTCCGTTTGGGTGACGCGTAGCCCCGTGGCCCCGCTCTCAAACGGCGGGAACGGTTTCGGCGAGTCTTGGACCACCGCAGTTGATCTGGCGCCTCCGCGGGTGAAGTGGCGCGACATGTGGCGTCTTCGCATTTGATCTGGCGCGGCGCCAGATGCGGCGGCCGAGGCAGGACGCCGCACCAGAAATCCGCCACATTGGCTGAGAAGGATTAGGGCTTCAGCGCGGCGGACGTAAGTGGCGCGGTGCAGGTCAGCAGCGCCCTGCCGCGCCAGATTGGAGGACAAGTGACAAAACTAGGCGGGTACGTGGATTGAACCACGGACCTCTTCCTTATCAGGGTGTCGATCTGACCGTTTCGGTAGCGCTATTTGGCTTGTGACCTGCGGATCGGCGGACAGCGACCCTAGCGATTCCCCCGGATTTACCCGTGCTGTCCTGCCCGTCCTAGGGCCATTCTAGGGCCAACCCTAGGGCCACTCGGCGCGCTCTTGATGTAAACAATCAGCCCATGCACGCGTGGTGATGGGTAGCGCGGTTGCGATTGCCGGTTACGGGGAGAATGCCGGCGCGGGCGGTCGCCAGGGCCTGCCGAGCATGAGGTCGTGCAGGACGTCCATGGCATTCTTGCCGTGCTTGCGGGCGGTGTCGATGTAACTGCGGATGTCGAGCCGGTCCTGGGTGACGTCGTCGCTGGCCAGGCGGCCGGAGATCTTCTGCTGGGTTTTCAGGGGCCGGACGCCGCGCTCGCTGATGTTGTTCGTCGGCCAGACGCCGGTGTCCTCGGTGAACAGCAGCACGTCGCTGCGGCGGTCGCGGCAGAATTCCAGCAGCTCGCGGCCTGGCTTCTGCTTCGTGCTGTTCTTCGGGCCGGGGACGCGGGGCACGCTCGCCAGGCCCGCGAGGACGGCGTGCCGGAACTCGTGCCCCAGCGGGTCCCGGATGTCGGCGGGGATGACGTCCAGGCCCTGCTCGCGGGCGGCGTGCCAGGCATGGATGAGGCCGCGCAGCGCCCGCTGCGCCTGCACGGGCCAGACCGCGCCCGGGTAGCTCTCGGCGCAGTCCTCATAGTCCCGCAGCAGGTGAGACAGGCATGCCTGGTTCCCGGCGATGTGCTCCCACCGGGGGTGGAAGTAATTCTGGTACCGGTCGGAGACCACGATCCCGGCGAAGCCCGGCAGGATCCCGGCGTCCTGCATCGAGTCCAGGCTCCGGGCACCCAGCCAGAAGGCGGAGTACCGCTCGGTGAACGCGCCGTGGACGTACTTCTTCTCCCCGGCCGGCCCGGACCGCAGCGTCGTCTCGTCGAACCCCGCCACCGGGGCGGCGGTGATCAGGGCGCGGATCAGCGCCACCACCTCCGCGGCCAGCGACGCGGCCCTCGCCAGGCACGAGTGGATGAACCCCTCCGACACCGCAGCGCCGGCCACGTCGGCGATCAGCTGCCGGCACCGCTCCACCGGGACATGCTGGAAGACAACCAGGTACACGGCCAGTGCCCGGAGCCTGGGGCCGACCGACAGCGCAGAATCCGGCACGCCCGCCGGGCGCGGCGCGACGTGCGGCTTCCCGCAGGCGCATTTCACGCTGTGCAGGTCGTGCTGCACCCGCTCCGCCGCCGCGACCGGGATCTCCTCCTGCTGAAACGACCGGGCAACCCCCAGGTCAGCGGCATCCGCCAGGTCCGCGCCGCACGAGCACGCGCCCTCGGGATAATGGTCCTCGGTCCGGTCCGGGACCTCCCACGTCATGGACGCGCCCGGGCTGCCCGGCTGCTTTCCCCGCTTCTTCTTCTCCGCCCGCTCAGCGGCCCGCCGCTGCTTCCTGGGCGGCCTCCGCCCCGGCAGGTCATCCGATGACGGCGGCATCGAGGAGTTCCCGCTGTTCCGCGACCCCGACCGCTCCGCCGCGGCCAGCTGCTCCCGCAGGTCAGCGACCACCGCCTCCAGCGCCGCGATCCGCTCCGCCTGCGTCTCGATCAGCTGCGCCTGCTCCCGGATCAGCGCGTCACGCTGATCTTCCGGCGGCACATCGGTCACAGCCCCGGATCATCCCCGAAACCACGCTCAGCCACCACGGCAACACCACGCCCGCCGCCAAAACGTGACCGTCCATCACGCACCGCAGCAGCAAGCCCGAGGACCTGAACGTTTACCTCTTGATCTGGGTGTTACGCGCGCTCCGCGCAGACCTGGCCCGGCTGGTCATCCCGTCACCGTCGGCCCACCCTCCGGGGAGCGGGCCAAGCCCCACGGGTCCAGGTGGAGCACCCCACCGGATGAACGACCTGGACGCGTGGGGCTCGGTCTGCTCGGCTTGCCCTGGGCCGATGGTGACGGGATGACCAGGCTTCCGCCTCAGCCACCTCACAACCTCGACCATGCGGCGGCGTCCATCCTGGAGCCCGAGGTCCCCGCCGGAGGCGGCGAATTGGCCGTCTTGCCGCCGGGATGCGGGCGTGGTGAGGCAAGCTGAATCCGTGGCCTTGCGGGTAATGACGGGCCGACGCGAAGAGGGGAGGGCGCCGTGGGTGCTGGCTCGCGGTGGCTGGTGGCGGTGGCGGCCGCGCTGGCGTGTTTCGGGGGCTGCTGGGCGGGGCTGGCTGCGGAGCGGGTGCTGGATACGGGCTCGCAGGTGGGGGTTGCGTCGGTGCCGCTGGTGGTGGTGCTGACCGTGCTGGGGGCGTGGGCCGAGCGGGCGCGGGAGAAGAAGAAGGACGCAGCCGGGCCCCGGGAGCATGCCAGCGCACGCGCTGAGGGATCTCCTCAGGCACAGGTGGCCGGGCAGGTGAGCGGGGGCATCGTGATCGGCCCTGGCTCAGTTGTGCACCTGGGCGGTGCGGAAGACCACGGCGGGGAGCCGTTAAGAGAGAAGGACGGCGGTCCTGGCCGCGTCCTGGTGGTGGGGGACGTTCCGCAAGAGCCTGCGGCGTTCCAGCCGCGTCCGGAGTTTATGGAGGCCCTAGGGCCGGGGGGCCGGGTGTCGGTGGTGTTCGCGGTGACGGGCATCCGGGGTGTTGGCAAGACGCAGGTGGCGGCGGCGTACGCGCGGCGGCGGATCGCTGAGGGCTGGCGGCTGGTGGCGTGGGTGGATGCCAGTGATGAGGCGTCGCTGCTGGCGGGGCTGGCCCTGGTGGCGGCGGCTGCGGGGGTGGGGCCTGTGGGGGAGGATGCGCGGGTGCTGGCGGATCGGGTGCGGCACTGGCTGGAGGCGGACGGGGAGCAGCGGCTGCTGGTCTTCGATAATGCCGGCGATCTGGACGTACTGCGGCCGTTCGTGCCAGTTGGCGGGGCCGGGCAGGTGATAGTCACGAGCAGCCGCCGCTCGGCGGGAACCCTGGGCGTCCCGGTGCCGGTGGACGTGTTCTCCGAGGGTGAGGCGCTGGCGTTCCTGGCGGAGCGGACCGGGCTGGATGACGGCGCGGGTGCGCGGGAGCTGGCGGGGGAGCTGGGGTTCTTGCCGCTGGGGCTGGGGCAGGCGGCGGCGCTGATCGCGCGGGAGCACCTTTCGTATGGCACGTACCTGGAGCGGCTGCGGTCGCTGCCGGTGGCGGGCTACCTGCGGCGGGCGGAGGGGGATGCCTACCCGTACCGGCTGGCGGAGGCGATCATGCTGTCGCTGCGCGCGGTGGAGAACCGTGACCCATCGGGGGTGTGCGGGCGGCTGATGAGCCTGGTGGCCGTGCTGGCGGAGAGCGGGGTGCCGCGCCGTCTGCTGCACCTGGCAGCCAGTACCGAGGCTCTGGGGGATGGCCGGATCGGGGCCACGGAGGTGGATGGGGGCGTAGGAGAGCTAGCGGACGCGTCGCTGCTGGGATTCACGGTCGATGATGAGTCGGTGGTGGCGCACCGGCTGGTGATGCGGGTGGCGCGGGAGCGGCTGGCCGCCGACGGCGCCCTAGCCGCCGTGCTGGACGGCGCGGTGGAGGTGCTGGCGGGCGTAGCTGACGGGATCGGCGAGGCGTGGCGTGACCGTGCCGGGGTCCGCGACCTTGCCGGGCAGGTGAGCGCCGTCGTTGCCTGCCTGTCCGGCCACCCGGATGTTTTTGCCGGGGAGATGCCCGCGGGCCTGCTGGGGCTGCGGGTGCGGTCGCTTTACCTGCTGAACATGCTCGGCGACAGCACGGGGCTGGCGATCCTGGCCGCGGAACCGCTGACCGCCGACTGCGAGCGGGTGCTGGGCGCCGACCACCCGGACACGCTGGCTGCCTGGGTTAACCTGGCCTACGCCTACCGGGCTGCGGGGCGAACGGGCGAGGCGATCGCGCTGTACGAGCGGACGCTCGCCGATTCGGAGCGAGTGCTGGGCGCCGACCACCCGGACACCTTGTCATCGCGGAACAACCTCGCGGGTGCCTACCGGGCTGCGGGGCGGACGGCCGAAGTGATCGCGCTGTACGAGCGGACGCTCGCCGACCGCGAGCGAGTGCTGGGCGCCGACCACCCGAACACCCTGACATCGCGGAACAACCTCGCGGCGGTCTACCAGGCTGCGGGGCGGACGGCCGAGGCGATCCCGCTCCTCGAGCGGACGCTCGCCGACCGCGAGCGAGTGCTGGGCGCCGACCACCCCCACACCCTGCAATCGCGGAACAACCTCGCGGCGGCCTACTCGGCTGCGGGGCGGACGGCCGAGGCGATCCCGCTCCTCGAGCGGACGCTCGCCGACCGCGAGCGAGTGCTGGGCGCCGACCACCCGAACACCCTGACATCGCGGAACAACCTCGCCACGGCCTACCGGGATGCGGGGCGGACGGCCGAGGCGATCCCGCTCCTCGAGCGGACGCTCGCCGACCGCGAGCGGGTGCTGGGCGCCGACCACCCGGACACCCTGCAATCGCGGAACAACCTCGCGGCGGCCTACTCGGCTGCGGGGCGGACGGCCGAGGCGATCCCGCTGTACGAGCGGACGCTCGCCGACTTTGAGCGGGTGTTGGGCGCCGACCACGCGAGCACGAAAGTGGTGCGTGAGAATTTGGCCGCGCTGACGGGTAAGTCGAGGCGGAGCAGTGGCAAGTAGAGGCACATCAGCATGCCCGGCGCGTCGCGGCGGGACCGGCCGCCAGGCCGCACGCCCGGCGCGGGCGTGTCCGGGCGCGGCGGCGCTTGCGCCGCCGCCTTGATCCAGTACGGCTCAATTCGGCAGCGGATGACGAGCTAGTTCGACCTTCCGCTTACAAGGTCGTTTCACGCAGGGGGTAAACCTGCTGTTTCCCTGGTGAGAGCCGGGTTGCTCATCATCTGGCTACAGCTCAATGTCTCTGGTTTCTGCCTCGTTCTGGCACGCGGCTGGCACGGGCACGTCCGCTGGATGCAAACTACTGTGCACGGTCATTCAAGGTGAGGATGGCGGCGTCATTGGCGGTGAGGATGTGCGGGTGTGAGGAAGGCCCCGCCGGCGTCAGCCGGCGGGGCCTTGGTGTGCGTGGTGGCGTGGTGGTGGTCAGTCTGCCGTGATCTCGTTGACGGCGGCGCGGGCGGACTGCTCGTCGACGATGTTCTTGCGGCCTGCCATGGCGGCGACGAGGGCCTGGGTGGCGATGTTGTTGACGGACCTGGGCAGGCCGCGGGCCGCGTCGTGGACGAGGGCCATGGCGTCGTCGCTGAAGATGGTGTCGGACCGTCCCGCGAGCTGCAGGTGGTGAGTGATGTAGGAGGCGGTCTGCTCGGGGGCCATGGCGGGCATGGCGTATCTCAGCCCGATCCGCTGGTCCAGGGCCGCGAGCACGCCCAGGCGCAGCATCCGCCTGAGGGTGGGCTGGCCGATGAGCAGGCAGGCGAGCGGGCTGGCGGCATCCATTTCTGAATTTGTCAGAATCCTGATGGCCTCCAGCTGGGCGTGGGTCAGCAGGTGCGCCTCGTCGATGACCAGCAGCGGGAGCCGGCCGCGCTCGCCGTGCTCGGCGGCGATCAGCGACGCGGCCTGGGCGGCGAGCTCGGCGGAGCCGTGGGCGGGCCGTCCGCCGAGCGCGGTGACCACGTGGTGGTGGATCCCCCGGGTGCCGGTCGTCGGGTCCGGGAGGTAGAGCAGGGTGTGGCGGGTCTGGTCGAGCGCGGCGATCGCCGCGCGGGCGGCCACCGTTTTTCCCGCGCCGACCTCGCCCGTTATCACGCCGAGGGCGCGCTCGCGGGCGCACCAGGTGATGCGGGCGACGGCCTCGGCGTGGGCGGGGTAGCGGCAGAGCATGGACGGGGCGAGGTCCTTGCCGAACGGGGTGCGGGTGAACCCGTAGTGGCTCTTCAGGTCGATCATGATCTCAGTCCTCTTTCATGGCGGTGATGCCGGCGGCGGCCAGCAGGGCGGCGGCGTCGGCCGCCTCGCGGGCGCGGGCGGCGGCGTCGCGGGCGGCGGCGATGTCCGCGGGTGTCCAGCCGCCTGCGGCGCGCTCGGCGGCGATGCGTTCCAGGACGGCGGCCTTGGCGGTGAGGTAGGCGGCGGTCTCGGCGGCGCCGGCCCCGGGCCGGCTGCGGTGAGGCGGGCGGCCCAGGCCAGCACGGCGCTGACCTGGCCGGCCGGCACGGCCGGCTGCTGCGTGTTCACTGCGCGGCCTCCCGCGTGTCCCCGTCCCCGCTGTCGCTGTCGAGGGCGTCGTAGCGGATGCGGTGCCGGCGGACGGCTTCCTCGTGCTCGGCGGCGATGATGGCGAGGTAGTCGATGCCGGTCGCCGGCGGCGGGGTGCCCGGCTCCTCGGGCTTCGCCTTCGGGTGGGAGTGCCGGCCGATCACCCGGGGGACCGCGGTCCCGTAAGGCGACCCGTTCCAGAAGATCTCCAAGACGGTCAGGTCGAACGGGTCGAAGACGCACTCGACCTTCCGCCCGGCCAGCACCGGGTCGGTCTCGTAGGCGCCGCCGAACAGGCGGACCGTGGCGTCCTTGCGGACCAGCCGCGTCTCGGACCACAAGAACGCCTCCCGGAGCCGGGCCGGCTCCGGGACGGGGAACGGGGCGCCCGGCCAGCCACCGCTCCAGGGGCGGCTGGCCGGTCTCGCCGTGCGGCCGGGCGTGGTAGACCCGCTCGCACCAGGCGGTGAACAGCCGGTTCAGCTCCGCCAGGTCCGCGACCCGGGACCCGTCACCGATCTCGACCAGGAACTCCTCCCGGACAATCCGGAAGAACCGCTCTATTTTCCCTCTTCCCTCAGGCCGGCCGGGGGCGCTATGGGTGATCTTGATCCCCATCCTGGCGGCGGCCCGCTTGAGCGCCGCGTCGACAAAAGCAGAGCCGTTATCGACGTAGATCCGGGACGGGATGCCGCGGGCGGCCAGCGCCGGGCGCAGCGCGGCGGCCAGCCGCACGCTGTCCTCGAAATAGCCCCAGCGGGCCGCCATCACCGCCCTCGAGTGGTCGTCCAGGAAGGCGAACAGGTAGGCCTTGCGGCCCGCGACCTGCGGCCCGTGCAGCGCGTCCCCGGTCCAGGTGTCGTTCGGCGCCGGCGCCTCGAACCGGCCGAACACCGCCGGGGCCCGCCCGCCGGGACGGGCGGTCAGCTCCAGCCGGCCGAAGTGCCGCAGCAGCGTCCGCACCGACGGCGACCAGCCGCACGACTTTCGCAGGATCCGCTCCACCTGCGCCGCGGTCCGCTCCGGGTTCTCCCGCTTCAGCCCGGCGGCCAGCTCCAGCACCTCCGGGTCGGTCCGCAGCGTGACCTGCCGGGCCGGCGGCGCCAGCGCCGCGAACCCCCCGGACCGCCAGGCCCGGATCCACCGGTCGACCGTCGCCCGCGACACCGTGACCGGCTCGCCGAACGGCCCCGGATGCTCTGTTCCCGCGATCTCGCGGACCATCCGGCCGCGCTGCCGCACGGTCAGCCCCGGGTCGGCGGCCTCCCGGATCAGCTGGTACCGGAACAAGGCCACCTGCTCGGCCCGCTGCGCCCTCTTGCGGTCCTCCTCAGCCCCTGACACGGGCATCCCTCCTCAGTGAAAACGCCGCAAAACATGCGTCACCGAGGATTCCGGCTCAGCGTGCCGCCGCCCAGAGCCAGCTCGCGTGGCCGGCCATGGCCGGCCACGACGGGGCCAGCAGCAGCCCGCACGTCTGCGCCGCCGCCAGCTGCCACCGCGGCACGCTGCCCACGCCCGGCACCATCGCCGCCGCAGCGGCGGCCGCCGCGATGGCGGCGACCGCGTCCGCCAGCGGCGACCCGGCCGGGGCGGGCAGCGGCGGATCGGCCGCCAGGCCCGCCGCCAGCACCGTGAACCGCTCCCGCACCCGCTCCGCGCTCCGGGCCAGCGACCGCAGCCAGCCCCGCACCGTCAACGCCGGCCGTCCCAGCCCGGCCGCGATCACCCGGTGCCCGCTCCCCGCGGCCTTCTCCTCCAGCGCCCGGCCGATCACCGCCCCCGCGTCCGCCCGACGCGACAGGAACCGCGCAGGAAGAAGAACGTGCGTCCCCCCGCAGCCCCGGCACCGCGACCTGCGCGGGACAACCTCCACGTCAGGCCCGTCCAGGATCCGGACCCGCCGCGGCCGCGCGTTCCCCCACCCGCCCAGCACCCCGCCGCACGACGGGCAGCACAGCTGCCCCGACAGCAACTGCCGTTCGACTGCACCCCGGTCACCGTTTACCGTGAGCACGACGCCTCCAAGCGTCCGCCCGCGGCCCTCCCGTCTCGCTGCCAAACGAAGGAACGGGAGGGCCGCACCTGTCTCCAACGTGCTCACCGTGCCGTCGCACACGAAAAAGGACAACCCCTCAGGGCTGCCCTCAGCACATCCGCAACATCAGTGACGCAAACCAGCGCCTACATCGTCATCTTGAGTGACCGTGCAGAACTACCGGCGCGTGCCAGGACGGGACGACCCCGGCAGGTAGCTAGTGGTGTGTGCGGTCGTGCATGCGAGTGGTTGTGCGTCCGCGTTGCTGTACTCATTGCTGTACGGCGCAACGTTCGAGTATCAGGGTGCTGGACGCACGGCTGCGGACACAACAAGCGGCCGCGGAAGGATAATTCTGCTGAGACACGCCTGTGTGTCGTTTCTGAAAGAGCACAACAACTGGGAGAGAACATGACGACGTGGTTCCCAACCTTCTCCGCAGTCATCGGGCTCCTCGTTGGAGGGGGCATCACATATATGACAAGCCGCGCGCAACTTCGAATCCAAGCCGAACGCGACTATGACGTCGCTCTGCGTGATATGCGCCTGCCCCACTACCAAGAGCTATTTCACCTAACCGGAGCGATTCCGCGCGAGTGGTGGCCATCTAGCGACCTGACCAGGAGAGAAGTGCTGGTGCTCAGGGAGCGGTTCCATGACTGGTATTTCGGAGAGGGAGCGGGTGGATTGTTCCTTTCTCAAAATGCCCGTACGGCTTACGGCGAACTCCAGTTCGAGCTTCAGGAAGCGGCGAGGAATCTAGCCCGCGATGAGGACCATATGCGTGACGGCGATATTCCCAGAGTAAGGGAGAAGGGCAGCGCTCTTCGCCACCGCTTGTCCTCTGATCTTGGCGCCGCAGAGCAGGCGCGCCAAGGCTTGACTCTCCCAAGCGACATACTGCGCCCCAGGAGTCTAACTGAGAGTTCCCAGGCGAGTTGAAAGCCAGTGAGGTATGTATCTGAACGCGCTCCGGTTGTACCTCGTGCTGACAGCTCGCAGTTTGCCTGGCGATTCACTGTCAAGCCGATCTTGACGAATGCAACCCGCCCGGCCGCGAGACTGCCCCGTCCAACCTGATAGGTGCCAATGGGTTTGCCGTGGGAGCGCGCAGTCTAGGGTGGCGCGGTTTGTGCGCCATCGCAGACGTGACCAACAGGAGCGCCCTAGACGGCGTGCTTTCACGGCGAAAGAATCGTCGGCACCGTTGGACGGGTCACCCGCACTGACCGGCTAAGCGCGGTGCTGGAGACCCGCGTAACGGCGAGCAACCACCGGCCCACGGGAAGCGGGGACAGCCGCCCGGCGTCGGCCGCCGCGCCCGGCAGCGCCCCCGCGCGAGAGGGCGAGGCACAGCCGACGCCCCGGGCGCGGACAGACCCCCGCCTATTCCCCGCTGAGGCCTGGCCCTGGTGGTCATGCTCGCTCTCCCTCACGCTTCCGTCTCCGGCACCTTGCGTCTTCAGCTCTCGATCTCTGCGCGGGCTCGGCCCGTGCCTGGCGGGAGCCGTAGGCGAGCGCCCTTGAAACCGTAGAGAGAGTCGTCACAACGCGGGATCGGGCCGCTCGGGTAGCTTGCGCGCTCGGAGTCTGAGCGCGAGGTTGGCCATACTTGTGATAATCGCGCCTGCATTGGCATCCACAAGACGGTCGGCGTCATGTGGCGTCTTCGCGTAGCCGATGCTGCGGGCTCCTGCCGAATGCGCGGCCCCGATGTCGCTCGGCAAATCGCCGACCACCGCGCAAGCGACCGGAGCTGACCCAAGTGTCTCGGCTGCCTGATAGATCAGATATGAGCTCGGCTTGAGTACCGTGACGTCGGGCGTAGTGCGTGCGGCCACAGCCTCGACCTGGTGGTCGAGGCTGTGGGCACCGAGATAGGCGCGGACAGCGGCCACCGAGTTGTTGCTGATGACCGCGACTGACCGCCCCGATTCATGGCAAGCGGTCAGGACGTCGCGAACGTACGGTGTCGGCTCGGCGGTGGTAACCGCGGTGTACTCCACTGCGCTTAGCTCAGCCTCGACGGAGGCGGCCAGATCCGGGCTGACCTCGGCCGCGTAGGCGAGGATCACAAACCAATCGGTCGTGCTCTCTATGGCCGGCGGAACCGGTACGTCCGCGCTCGTGATCACTCCTCGGAGGCGGTCGGCGACGGGCGCTGTAGGGGTACCCGCGAAGAGCGCGCAAATCGGGCCGTCAAAGTCGATCAGCAGGTGCCGAGTCTTGTCGAGGATGTCGTCAAGAGCGGCGAACGGTGCGCGTTCGGGACTCATTCACATGCCTCTCGGGGTGGAGCGCTGTTGCATCGCGTCCGGTAGCTAGTCACTTCCGGGCTGGCCTCCGTAGATCGCACTCAGCAATTCGTCCGTATGCGTGAGATCTTCAAACACTCTATCGGCTCCAGCCTCGGCCAGCTCGGCACTGCTGTTGCTGCCTGACGCGATGGCGATGACTCTGGCTCCCCCGTCGCGGGCGGCGGCCACGTCGTTGGGGGTGTCTCCGATCAGGACGGTTGTCTCGGCACTGAAGTGTTGGCCGTGGACTGCCTCGGCGCGCTGGCGGGCGATCTTGACGAGGTTCGCGCGGTTGTCGTCGTCCGTGCCGTAGGCTCCGCTGTCGAAGTCGATGTAACTATCCAGTTCGAAGACTTGCAGCTTGATCTCTGCGGCTGGCTTGGTGTTGCCGGTAAGCACTGACTGGATCACGTCGGCGCGCTTGGCCAGCGAGGAAAGCGTGTCTTCCGCGCCTGGCAATGCGCGCCCTCGGCGACGCAGTTCGTCCGCGTGCCTGGCGTAGCCACGGGCCTGCTCGACTGCGAAACGCTCGTACAGGTCGGCGGGTTCGTCCGTGACGCCGTTCGCTTTGAGTGCCCCGCGGAAGATCACGGGTTCGGTGCGCCCGGACAGCGCGGGCATCGTCACGAGGGGGCGGCCGGTGACAGCCCGGAAGGCTTCGGCGTAGATTTCACCACCAACGCCGCGTGTCTCGATCAGCGTGTGATCGATGTCCCACAGGACGAGGATGGTCGGCATACCGGCTGCTCCGTTCCGTGTTCTTTTCTTCGCATTACGCTACCTTCTGTCCTACCCTGTCAGGTGATGAGCCCACGACTCAGCTGGAGGACTGGTGGCCCCCCAACCTGAAGTACGGATCGGCGAACGGCTGAGGTTCTACCGTCAGGCCAAGGGCAAGACCCAGGCTGTGGTGGCCGGGCTGGCGGGTGTAACCGAGGATTACCTATCCCAGATCGAACGGGGACTGAAGACTCCGACACTCCCGCTGGTCCACCGGTTCTCCAAAATTCTCGGCGTCCGGGTCTCTGAACTGCTGGGCGAGTCGGCGACCGAACACGACGAGAGGGTTCATCCGGTCGGCTACGCGGTACAGCGTGCTCTCATGTCCTATGGAGGGAGGCAGATGAGCCGGACCTGGTGAGTCTGCGCGGCCGGGTGAACACGGCGTGGTCGATCTGGCAAGGGTCACCGCACCGGTACACCGAAGTGTCTGAGGTGCTTCCAGGGTTGATCATCGATGTGCAGGCGGCACAGCGCGGGCTGGGTCGTAGCTCGTTGGCGGACGAGCAGCGGGAGGGGCACCGGATTAGCGCTGACCTGTATTTCCTCCTGCGTACCTTTACGAAACGGATCGGGCGGACTGATCTGTCGTTGCTAGTCGCTGACCGTGGCGTCCTGGCTGCTGAGGCCGCTGACGATCCGGTTCGGATAGCGGCGGCAAAGTGGAACCTTGGACACATCCTTCTTGCACAAGGGGAAGCGGACGGCGCGGAAGAGGTCGTCATGACCGCGATCGAGGATCTCCAGGGCCAACTGTCAGACGATGATCCGGATGCGATCGGCATGGCCGGGGCCTTGTGGCTAGTGTCAGTCGTGGCGGCTGTCCGGAATAACGACCCCTGGACAGCTAGGGATAGGTTGCGGGAGAAGGCAATGCCCGCTGCTCGCGTGACCGGGGATACGAACGTCATGTGGACTGTCTTCGGGCCGACGAATGTCGGGTTGCACGCGGTAAGCGTCGAGATGGAGATGGGCGAGGCGGGCGAGGCGCTTCGGCTCGCCGACGACGTGGACATATCCAGCACGCCATCACTAGAGCGGAAAACTACCTTCGCGCTTGAGGTGGCTCGGTGTTACGAGCAGAAGCGCGACGATCCGGGCGTCTTCCTGCACCTAGTCAACGCGGAGGCCAGCGGGCCGGAAGACATGCGGTACAACTCGCTGGCCCGGGACCTGGTGCAAGGGCTTCTCAAGCGGGCGCGTCCCACTTACGCGCCGCAGGTCCGGGCGCTGGCGCAGCGAATCGACCTGTTGACCTGACCTAACGATCTTTAAGGGCTGAGGTTACGGCCTCTGGTCGTCGGCCTCGGCGGCGTTCCGCTGCTTCGCCCGGTTGATCACTGCCCGTAGCGCATCATCGAAGATGGCGGGGTGAGCGCGCCGGAGCAGCACCAGCGCGCTCGCGCCGCCTTTCAGCCCGGACGGGCGAGGCTCCCGGCGGACGACCTGCGTGAGGGCTTCCGGCCCGAAAGACGACTCGATCCTGGCGCGCACGGCGTCCAGATCGATCCCGATAGCGGCCAGCGCGTCCTGGTCCAGGCCGCCGAACAGGACCGCTCCCGGTCCGGCACGACGGGCGATCTCCTCCGCGACGTCTTCGATCGTGGCACCGTACTCGTGCAGGACGGCGCGCGCCGACCGAGGGTCGCGTCCTGCGTAAACGGCGGAGACCAGGACGGTCATGAGATGCTTGCCGCCACCGTAGCGGCGGGTGAGCCTGCCTGCGTGCCCCAGGGCGCGGGCGAGAGAGGCGCGGGTGTCCCGGACCAGGTGCCCGGGCATTACCTACCGGTTCCCGATCCGCTTGCCGTGCTTGCGGTGCACGGTCTGCTTGGTGACGCCGAGCCGCCCGGCGATGTCCTGCCAGGACCACCCGAGCTTCCGCGCGTTCTCGACCTGGAGGATTTCCAGCCGCTCGGTGAGCGCTCGCAGGGACGCCACGGCGCGGAGCCCGACATCAGG
Source organism: uncultured Actinomycetota bacterium (assembly GCA_963771985.1). Classification (GTDB taxonomy): domain Bacteria; phylum Actinomycetota; class Actinomycetes; order Streptosporangiales; family Streptosporangiaceae; genus Trebonia. Next base: position 313,963 of record CAVYVO010000024.1, read on the forward strand.
ATCGGTGCTGGCGGCGCTCCGGGCGATATCGAGTGCAGGTTCCATGCACGTCAGCATATGCTGACACCCGTCTTCGCGTCAACACATGCTGACGGTCTTGACCTCGGCGCGGTCCGAACAACCGGCCAGATCCCACCACTCGCAGGTCGATGGAACTCGCCTGCAGCCGCCCGCCGCGTGCCGGTTAGCTAACCGCAGCGCGCAAGCCGTCGCCAGACCTGTAACCTCCGCCTTTAAAGATCGTTAGCCGGTCCTGAAGTTCACCCGAACTGAGAGTTCGGGTCATTACGCCGTGTATTGCCTAGCGTGATCATCCAGCGGCAACCCCAACCGCCGAGACCTATCGGTGGGGTTTCCGTAGGGCCGGATGAATCAACGCATAGGAGCGCGGATGACGGTCAGCAGTCAGGATTCGTGCCAATCATGCCGCGGGCATGGCTGGAAGTTCTTGATGTTGCGGCGATCTCCAATGCAGGCCGGGGGAGCCGATGAGCGTGAATTGCTTCGGCGTGCCCGGTCGCTGTGCCTTGACTGCTCAGGTACCGGACAGGCAACAGGCACATGACCAAGGCAGTGGCAACGCGGCCGGAAACGCGTGTCTTTTCGGGTTCACTCTCTCAGGTTCGGCAGGTTCGGGATTTTGTGGGGCATCTCGTGGCCGAGTATCCAGCGGCCGACGACATTGTGCTCCTGGCCAGTGAGCTGGCTACGAATGCCATTGTTCACACCGCATCGGGTAACGGTGGGACGTTTACCGTCGCCGTCCAACAGACGGACGCTCGTGTGCGGGTTGAAGTAGGCGACGCAGGCTCGGCGAAGATCCCCGTTGCGCAACCCTGCGAAAGCCTGCGTGAATCCGGGTGTGGCCTAGCCCTAGTGAACAAGATGGCGGCGAGCTGGGGGCATTTCGGCGGACCCCGCGGCCGTGTCGTCTGGTACGAGATGGGATGGAAATGAACGGCGATTCAACGCGTATGCCGGACTGGCGGGTGCCAAGCCCGGCGCGCATGTATGACTACTACCTCGGCGGTAAAGACAGTCTTGCCCCGGACCGGGAAGCCGCCGAGAAGGTGATTGCGGCTTACCCGGAAACACGAACGCTAGCACGCGCCAATCGGCGTTTCGTTACTCGTGCGGTCTGGTACCTCGCAGAGCACGGTATCGACCAGTACATAGACCTGGGGAGCGGGCTTCCGACGTCGCCGACCGCCCATGAGATAGCCCGGCAAGTGCGGCCTGACGCCCGGGTTGTGTACGTGGATAACGACCCGGTGGTGGCCAGCCATGTCATGGGGCTGCACTACCACGACGATGGCGTGGCCATGGTTGAGCGTGATATCCGATCTCCGCAGGAAATACTTGCTGATGAGAAATTGACGGATCTCATCGATTTTTCCGCACCGGTGGGCATCCTGTTCGTGGCGTCCTTGCATTTCATCCGGGACGAGGAAAACCCCAGAGAGATTGTGGCTTCGTTCCGCTGGCGCATGGCGCCGGGAAGCTTCCTAGTCATTTCTCACGCGGCCATTGACGGCGCTGACGCGGGCGTTCTCTCAGAGATTGCAGATGTCTACCAGAATGCAACCGCTCCTGCGGTTCCTCGTACTGCGGCCGATATCGGAAAGTTTTTTACCGGGCTGGATCTCGTTGAGCCGGGCCTGGTGAATGTCTCAGAGTGGCGTCCTGACATCGCCGAGAAGCCGACGAGAATACGTTTCCTTGCCGCCGTGGGGAGGAAACCCGGCGGCTTAAATAAGCACGCCATCAGCCGAGGAAAGCCCCTCAACCTCCGGTGGAGCTGGTGGCGATGGGGTGCCTGGGGCGCGCGCTGATCACCCTCGTGCCCTAGGTACCCGCCATCAACCAGCACCAAGTCACCCGGGCATTAGAAGGACGCGACCGTGCCCGACGACACGCCCCCGCCCCTGCCACACCGCACGCCCCGTGCCATCGAGCGCCGCTCCCCACCGCGCCCACCACATAGTCTGGAAACCCTCCAGCGGGTAGCCGATGCCCTGCGCCGCCTCCCCGCGGACCCCACTCCGTGGGAAAGCCTTCCGCTCCGGGCCAGAGCCAGAGCCGCTCAGAGAACGTTCATGGCACTACGCATCGCGCGTCGCGAGTTGCTCGACGCGGCTCCCTACCCGTGCCCTCCCTTCCGGACCCAGCCACCCCCGTCACCGCCGCAAACGTAAGCGCGCACAGCGGGCGCACAAAACCCGAACGTGACATTTCCTGGTCACACGTATACGCTGGCCTGACAAGTCAACAGTCCAGTTCGCAGGTCGGACGGTTATCAATGGGATTCGACTACGCGCCACCCAAGTATGCGCAAGTGGTCGCCGAAATTCAGAGACGGATCGAGAAGGGCGACTACCCGGCCGGTAGCCTGCTGCCGTCTGAGCATCAGCTAGTCGCCGAGTTCGGGGTGTCGCGGCCGACGATCGTCAAGGCGCTGTCGGCGCTACGTCAGGACGGGTGGATCGATACCCAGCAGGGGAGGGGCAGCTTCGTCCGGGGCCGTCCGGCGCTGGCGGGCGCCCAGCGTACCCGGCCTGCCGAGAGCACGCTTGATCTTCCGGAGTCGGCGCTGTCTGGCGAGCTGGTGCAGGCGGGAGTCAAGCTAGCCCCGGCCTACGTGACGACCCTGCTGGGCCTGGAGCCAGGGTCCAGGGCATTCTTGCGGCAGCGGCTCCTGAGCGATGACGGCGAACCGGTCGAACTGGCCTCGGTGTGGCTGTCCCTTGACCTGGCATCGGGAACGGCGCTAGCGTCCCCGGAGCTTTTGAGCGAAAGCATCCGACAGCATCTTCAGGCGAAAAAGCGGGTGCGGCTGGATCACGCGGTAGAGCGGATCTCGGCCCGTCAGCCAACCGGGGAAGAGGCGGGCCTGCTGCGCGTGAGCGCTGATTCCCCGGTGCTGAACGTCATCGTCACCGCCTACGACGCTACGGCGAAACCACTTCTGGTCACTGACCTAGTGCTGCCCGGCGACCGACACGAGATCCACGACGCCTACCCGTTCACCTGACGGCACATCCTGCCTTTCCCGGCAACTGCTTGCCATCTGACTTGACAAGTCAGGTGGTATATGCTTACCGTGTAACCGTACCTGATAAGTCAAGTCAGGTTCGACTGAGAAAGTAGTGATGCCAAGTGGCTCTACAGGGTCCAATTCCCGTCGAGTTCGGGCTCGTCTTCCCGGATGGGGCGTTCGCCGCGGGTGGCTTCGAGCCGGTGCGGGACTTCGATGCCTCGACCGGGGAGCGGTTCGTGCAGTCGGCGGACAAGGGCAGCGGGGTTCCGCTGTGGCAGGTGGAGGTCATCGACCCTGACCCGCGGGCGCGTGCCCGGACGGTCAAGGTCAAGGTGGCGGCGCAGGTGCAGCCGGTGCTCCCGTCGTACCCGGCTGGCGGGCTGCCGTTCGTGCCGGTGGAGTTCACCGGGATGACGGTGACTCCGTACGTGACACAGGCGGGACGGCTGGCCTACTCGCTGAAGGCGGCTGGGGTCAAGGTGCCGGGCCGTCCTGCGCCGCGTCCGGGCGAGGCCGGGAAGGAGACGGCGGCGTGAAGAGTGAGGGCGGGTCGTTCTCGCACGTCAGCGTGCACATCGGTGCCGACTGGCGGGTGGACTGCCACGTCCACAGCGATTACACGCCGATTCTGAACGTGGACGCAGGATCGGCCGCGGTCTCCTTCTCGATCATGGGTCGGTGCGCCGATGATGCCGCGCTGCTGTTCGCAAGGTCACTAGTCCGCGAGGCGCAGGTGTTCGCCGCCGAGGTCGAACGGCTGTATGCCGAGCAGGACGACGCCGGGGACTCCGGCGATGACAGCAAAGACAAGGCCGACGACGGCAAGGCGGCCTGAGCGTGTGCAGGCGGGGCGGCTGGAGCTGGAACCTCCAGCCGCCCCCGGTTTCTCTCCCCAAGGCAGCAACCCCAGCGAGAGGACTTGATCATAATGCGTCCCAGGCACACCGTGGCGGGCGAGCAGCTCGCCCAGGTGAGCAACCCCGATCCATTCGCCCCTCCGGTGTGGCGGTCCCCGGTATACCGGACGCCGGAAGGCGTGATCCTCCTCGTCCAGCTCGTCCGCCTGATCTGGCGGGTGCTCTGGTTCATCGGCACGCACCCGGTGCTCGATGCGGTCGTGGCCCTGGTGGTCTTCGACTGGCTGAAGCTCGGCTGGCCTGGCGTCGTGGTCCTGGCGGTCGTCGTCGTCGCGCTGCTCGTCACGCTGCGGCTGCTGCGGCCGGACTGGTTCTCCCGGTTCGTCGCCGGTCCTGCCCGCGACAAGTGGCGGTGGTGGTCCTACCGGCGCCGCTGGCAGGCGGCCATGACCCTGGCCGGTCTGTCGCCGGCCTACCGGGGCCGGGTCCTGATGCCGGTGCTCGGGCCTGTCCGGGCGCTGGGTCCGGTGGACCTGGTGACGGTCGGCCTAGTGACCGGGCAGGCTCCCGATGACTTCGCCGACCGGGCGCAGAACCTCGCCCATGCCTTCGGCGCGGAACTGTGCCGGGTCCGTGAACTGGCCCCCGGCATGGTCACGCTCGAGCTGGTGCGGGCCGACACCCTCGCCGACCCCATCCCCCCGCTTCCCGTCCCCGCGTCGGTGGACCTGGGCGGCCTGCCGGTCGGGCGGATGGAGAACGGCGGGCCGTGGCTGCTGCGGCTGCTCGGCACCCACGTCCTGATCGCGGGGGCGACAGGCTCGGGCAAGGGGTCGGTGATCTGGTCGGCCATCCGCGCGATGCTCCCGGCGATCATCGGCGGCTGGGTCCAGGTGTGGGCACTGGACCCCAAGCGCATGGAACTGTCCTTCGGCCGTCCCATCTTCGCCCGGTACGCCGACGAGGCCACAGCCATGGTCGAGCTCCTCGAAGCTGCCGTGGCCAAGATGCAAGAGCGCGCGACGCGGTTCGGCGGCAAAACCCGGACCTTCACCCCGTCAATCCGGTTCCCCTTCCTGGTGGTCCTGGTGGACGAGCTGGCCTTCATCACCGCCTACCAACCCAACCGCGACCTGAGAAAGCGGGCGGAGGCGGCGATCGCCACCCTCACCTCTCAGGGCCGGTCGGTCGGCATCTGCGTCGTCGGCGCGCTCCAAGACCCGCGCAAGGACGTGATCAACCTGCGGAACCTGTTCCCCACTAGGGTCGCGCTGCGGCTGGATGAATCCGACCAGGTGGACATGGTGCTCGGCGACGGCGCACGGGACCGCGGCGCGCTGGCCGACCTGATCTCCCCGCTACCGCAAACCGGCGCAGGTGTCAGCTATGTGCGGCTAGAGGGCTCCCCGGACCCGGTACGGGCACGCGCCGCCTACCCTGCCGACGACGATATCCGCGCCATGGCGGCCGCCGTGACGGCTGCCCCGGTCCCTGCGGGCGGTGACCTGTGATGCAGCCGGACACCGTATGGCGCACCGACGAACCGTGCCCGGTCTGCCTGGCCGGGCTGTTCCTGATCGGCCACGGCCAGCCGGTGCAGGTGGCCGAATGCCGACTGTGCGGCTGGTCCGAACGCTGGGAACTCGACATCGAACCGGACGGAGGTGATGCCCGGTGACCAACGCCGAAAGGCGCAAGGGGACAAGGGCCGAGCGGCTGTCGATGCCGCTGGCCCGTGACGTGGTTAAAGACCTGGCCATCGACCATGGGGCCTGCATCCGCCCGGTGCAGCTCCGCCGCACCGACCTGGCCACGGGCCAGACTGAGCCGGTGCTCGTCCCATGCGGGCACACCCTGGCGTCGGTGTGCCCGTCGTGTGCTGAACGGGCCAAGAACCTGCGCGCCGCGCAGTGCCGGGAGGGCTGGCACCTCGACCGGGAACCGGTCATCGAGCCCGACGACCCGACCGACGAGCAACTGTGGTGGATCGAAAAGCGTGCCGATGCCCAGGTGATGCGCGACCATACGGACTGGAGCGGCGACGACACGGGCGACCTGGACGAGCTGCTCGCCGAACTGGACGACGAAATCAACAACGCGGGCATGCGCGGCAACGTGCTCCCCGCCCGGCCTGAACGCCGCCACCGGTCCACCAGGCGGCGGCAAGACGCCCCACCGCTGCCCAAGCGCAGCATCGACCCGCGTACGGTCGGCAAGACCTACACCGCGCCGGACGGCAAGACCTTCCGCCCATCGCTGTTCCTCACCCTCACCTGCCCGTCCTACGGCCGGGTGACCAATGAAGGGACACCCGTCAATCCGGACGGCTACGACTACGTGCGGGCCGCGCGGGATGCGCTGCACTTCGCCGCGCTGTTCGACCGGTTCATCCAGAACCTTCGCCGCCTGGTCGGCTACGACGTGCAATACTTCGCCGCTGTCGAACCGCAACGGCGGCTCGCCCCGCATGTCCACATCGCTATCCGCGGCACCATCTCACGGGCCGAACTGCGAGAGGTCATCGCGGCCACCTACCACCAGGTGTGGTGGCCGTCCATAGATGTGGTCCGCTTCGACGGCGGCCACCTGCCCGTCTGGGACGAGAACGCCGAGACCTACCTCGATCCCGAGACCGGTGAGCGGCTGCCAACCTGGGACGAGGCGCTCGACGCGATTGGCGCCGATGACGAGCCGCTGCACGTGGCCCGGTTCGGCGACCGCTTCGACGCCCAAGGCGTCCTCGCAGGCTCGAAAGATGCCAGCCGGTGCATCGGCTACCTCACCAAGTACCTGACCAAGCACGTCGCCGACTGCCACCAGGCGGCCACCGACGCCCAGGTGCGCCACGTCGACCGGCTCGCCGACGCGCTCCGCTACGAACCGTGCTCGCCGACGTGCGCGAACTGGCTCCGGTACGGCATCCAGCCCAAGAACGCCAAGCCAAACCAGCGGCCCGGCGCATGCAAGGGCAAAGCGCACCGCCGCGAGTACCTCGGCTACGCCGGCCGCCGCGTCCTGGTCTCCCGCAAATGGTCGGGCAAGACCCTCGCCGACCACCGCGCCGACCGCAAGAACTGGCTAGTCGAGACGCTCGGACTTTCGGCAACTGATCCCGCCCGATACGCCTGGGAACCCGTCTCCCCCGGCGACCGCGACCACATGCCCACCGCGCAACGCATGCTCCACGTCGTCGCCGACCGCATCCGCTGGCAACAGGCGCTCGACGAGGCGCGAAGACGAGCAGAAGGCAAGCCACCCGACGACATTTCGGCAACCGGGAGGGCGGCGGCATGAGCAATCCAAACGAGCTGCTGACGGTGGAAGCCGCGGCCGCGTGGCTGAGCACGTCCCCGCGGTTCATCAGGCGGTTGATCGCCCAGCGGCGCATCGAGTTCGTCAAGGTCGGCCGTCACGTGCGAATCCGCGAATCAGTGCTGAATGACTTCATCCAATCCGGCGTAGTCAAGCCGATGACGACGCGCAACTACTCACGAGGAGAGGTGGCCTGATGCCAGAGGCAAAGAGAAAGAGCAGACAGTTCGGCAACATCCGCAAGCTTCCATCGGGGCGGTATCAAGCGCGGTACCGGGGGCCGGACGGCAAGCTCCGCTCGGCCCCCCGCACTTTCGAGCGCAAGAGCGACGCCGCTCGATGGCTGAGCCTCAGGGAAGCCGAGATCTCGAAGGGGGAGTGGCTCGCCCCGGAGCTGGGAGAGCAGAAGTTCCGCGAGTACGCCGGCCAATGGATGCGTGATCGCGTGCTCAAGGCCCGGACGGCTGAGCTTTACAGCGGACTCCTGCGCAACCACCTGGTGCCGATGCTCGGCGAGCTCGGCATGGGCGACATAGACGAGGTAACCGTCCGGCGCTGGCGCAAGGAACGTCTAGAGGCTGGCCCGAAGGAAGAGCGCTCGTTCGGGCCGGTGACGGTGGCCAAGGCGTATCGCCTGCTGCACGCCATCTTCGAGACAGCGGCCGAAGAGGACCGCATCATCCTCCGCAACCCGTGCCGGATCGACGGAGCGGGCAAGGAGGAGTCCGACGAACGGCAGATCGTTCCGCTACCTGTTGTCTTCAAGATCGCCGAAGCTGTCCCCGTGCGTTACCGCGCCCTGGTGCTGCTCGCCACTTTCGCGGACATGCGCTGGGGCGAGCTGGCGGGACTGCGGCGCGAGAATATCGACCTGGACGCCTGCGAGATCCGGGTCGCGGAAACGCTTGCCCAGCTTGACAAGGGCGGCCTACGGTCGGAGACGCCGAAGTCGCGAGCCGGTAGGCGCACGGTGGCGTTCCCCGCCGAGATCGCGCCGGAAATCCGCTGGCATCTGGAACGGTTCGCCGAACCGGGGGAGCGGGGCTTCGTCTTCACCGGGCCAAAGGGCGGCCAACTGCGCCGCTCGAACTTCCACAGGTCGATCTGGAGCAAGGCACGCCAAACGGTGGGCCTGCCGACCCTTCATTTTCATGACTTGCGCCATACCGGCGGCACCCTCTCGGCCGCCACGGGCGCGACGCTCAAAGAGCTGATGGCCCGCCTCGGGCACTCCAGCGTCCGGGCGGCGATGATCTACCAGCACGCCACCCGCGACCGGGATCAAGCGATCGCCAAGGCTCTCGGCACGTTCGTCCGCGACGCGCGGGGCGTCGAGGAAGACTCAACCGAAGCGCCGGAACGCGGAGAGCAGGGCGCATGATCCGCAAGAGCGTGTGGCACGTGTGTGGCACGCCGGGCCTGAACACGCCGCACAGCGGGCGCAATCGAACACCGAAAAATGTCTCTGACCAGCCAAGAAGCGAGAGAGCGGGCGACGGGAATCGAACCCGCATGACCAGCTTGGAAGGCTGGGGCTCTGCCATTGAGCTACGCCCGCGTGATCCGCCTGGCGCCATCGGCGCACGGGCAGTTCGTCACCGGTAGCGTACCGGCTCCAGACCGCTTCCCGCACCATCGCGCCCAAGCCGTCAGCCTGATGCGGCTCGACGAGCATCCCGGTTCCTATGCCTCCAATGCCACGCTGCTGCGGGCCGACCGTCGGCGGCGCGGGCTCGCTTCCAGCGTCGGCTGAGTGCGCGGCTCGTGACCATGGGTCATCCGCGGCGAATAGCGCCACTTTCGACCCATGATCTCAGCGCTGGCCTTTGACGTACGCAAGAGCAGTGACACCCGTGGCCACCGTGATGAGAGGCAATCTAATGCCGAGGCATGCCGATGGCCGGGCCGCAGGCCGATTGCGCAATCGACCTGATCTCCTGGGTTGTGTCAAATGCCCTATACCTGGGGGAATGTCCGGGTCGTGGGTATCATGGTACCCGTCCTGGCCGGGGTTGAGGAGGGCGGGCAGCGCGCGGAGGGTTTCGTCGGTGATCTCGGCGTGCACGGTGACCTGCCCGCCGGGCTTGTTCCACACGATGGCCAGGTCGAAGGCGGCGAACAGCCGGGCCTTGAGGGCGGGCGGGAGCTGCGGGAGGATGTCGCCGGCGTAGGGGATCTCCTCTAGGATGGCCGGGTCGGCTGCCTTGGGCGCGGTGGCGGTGAGGGCGGCGAGCTGGGTCTCGGCTGCGGTGCGCTCGCCGTGAAGCTGGGTGAACCGGTCCATGATGCGGGCGCGCATGGCGGCGGCGGCCTGCCCGTCGGGGATCTGCTCCAGCGCGGTGATCTGCGCGTTCTGGGCGGTGTCGAGTTTGCGGATGCGGGCGGTGAGGGCGGCGGCCTGGGCGTCGCGGCGGGCGGCGGCGTCGGTGTCGGTGGCCGGGAGCTGGGCGGCGAGATGCGCGGTGCGCTGCGGGCTGAAGATCCGGTCGCGGAAGAACTCTCCAACGATCTGGTCTAGCCGGTGTTCGGGGGCCTGCACGCTGCGCGGGTGGCCGGGGGCGGTAGCGACATGCCGGGGGTTGGCCGGGTCGTGCGGGCACCGGTAGTAGACGTACTGCCGGTCGCGGCCGTTGGCGGTGGCGGTCATCCGCCGCTGGCAGTCCCGGCAGCGGATGCGGGAGCGGTAGGGGTAGAACGGCGCGTTCGGCGGCGGCGCGACCGGGCCGCCAGGGTCGTGGTCGCGGCTGGTGGAGTGCTCGGCTCCGATGCCTTGCGCGTCTTGCCAGGTGGCGCGGTTCACGATGGCCGGGTGGGTCGGTTCGGGCGACCACAGCCACTCCGCGGGGGCGACTTTGACGCGGTGGCCGCCTCGGTTGCGGCGGCGGCCGAACACCATGTGGCCGGTGTATTTCGGGTTCCGCAAGATGGCGTTGACGGTGCCGGGCGTCCATGCCCCGGCCCCGGGCGGCGGCGGGTAGAGCGCCGGGTCGGCGTTCAGCCGGCTGGCGATGGCCGGCAATCCCAGCTTGCCGGCCGTGCGCCACGTGAAGATGACTTCCACGGTGGGGGCGGTGGCCGGGTCGGGGATGAGGCGGGTTTTGGTGCGGCCCTGGCTGGCCTTGATCGGGTTGGGGTGCGGGTGCTTCTGCCCCGTGTAGCCGTAGGCCACGGGGCCGGTGTTCCACCCGTCGATGGAGTGCTCGACGAGGCCTTTCCAGACTTTGTCTTTGAGCTGGAGCCGGTACCACTCGGCGACGCCCTGCTTGACGCGGCGGACCAGGACGGTGGTGTGGTTCATGCCGGTGATGTCGGCGGGCTCGTCGGTGGCGAACAGCGGTATCCCCTGCTGGGACAGTTCCCGTTCCAGCTTCAGGGCGTTGAACGTGTCGCGGGCGGACCGTTCGATGTCCTCGCAGACGACGGCGGCGAACCGGGGGGTGGGGCTGGCGGCCTCGGTGAGCAGGTCGGCCATGCCGCCGTCGCGCGGGAGCCCGGCGTCGGTGAGGATCCGCCAGGAGTCGGTGCGGCCGCGGGCTTCCAGGTCGGTGCTGCCTGATTCGACGTCGGAGTAGACGGCGGCGATGAACCACCCGGCGGGGAGCCACTGCTCGCAGGCGCGGATCTGCCGGCGGACGGATGCGACCGGGTCCTGGAGCAGCAGCGTGGATGTGCGGGCGAGGACGGCGACGGGGACCGGCTCGGCCGGGGAGGCGGCTGCCGGGGGTGCTGCCGGTGCTGGCGTGACCATTCAAGGACCTCCCTGATCACTTGTGCCTGGCGGGCGTCGATTTCTGCGGCGCGCGGCCCGGTCACAATTCTTATCTTGTACCGGACTTTCATCTCGCCCGGCCTTTTGTCTTCACTCAAATTGTAACTGATAATGCGCGGACCGTCCATTATCCCGTCTCGTTGATCTTCCTGTTTTACCTGGTCAGGCGCGTGCGGATTATTTCCCATCGGCTATTTTCCCTTCCGTGCCTGTCTTTCTGAATACACCTTGCGAAACCAGCGGGAGCTACCGGAACCAGCGGGCGGGTTTTCTCGATTGGCGCGGACGCGCGCATTCCGGGGGGTGGGTTCATCCTCTCGCCGTCAGCCACCCTTCGGGGAGCGGGCCGGGGCCGGGGTGTCAACGGGGTGTGTTGATGCCCCGGGGCCGGTCTGCTAGGCGCTGCCTGGCTGACGGCGCGAGGATGAACCCTGACGACACCAGCCACAAGTGACCTGGGGTTCTGCTTGTCCGGGTCCATCCTTGAGCCCGAAGCCCCGCCGGAGGCATCTGGTTTCCTCCCCCGCCGCAGACGGGTACGGCCGCGCCCGCCATGAGAAGCGGGCGCGGTCATGGTGGCATGCCGGCTCTGCCGGCGGGGCGGGAGACGGACTCCTGTCCTGTTCCGGGGCGTATTCAGGCGGCTGGGACTGGTGGCGGCAGGTGAGGGTGGCGGGCTCCTGTCCGTGCAGACGGTCACGGCGGGAGCCCGCCGGCCCCGGGGAACCCGTGCGGGTTCCCCGGGGGTGCCCGCACGGCCCGGGGGAGATCGGATGGCCGTGCGGGGCCTTACCGGTCAGGGGGACACTGGCCACCAGCGGTATCCGCCGCTGGCGGTGCGGCGGCATACCCTGCTGTCGGCGGTGGGACTGGTGATGCCGCCGAAGGCGGCATCGGGCCTGCTGGCGAGTGTGTCCTCGACGTGTTGTGCACGGTCATTCAAGGTGAGGATGGCGGCGTCATTGGCGGTGAGGATGTGCGGGTGTGAGGAAGGCCCCGCCGGCGTCAGCCGGCGGGGCCTTGGTGTGCGTGGTGGCGTGGTGGTGGTCAGTCTGCCGTGATCTCGTTGACGGCGGCGCGGGCGGACTGCTCGTCGACGATGTTCTTGCGGCCTGCCATGGCGGCGACGAGGGCCTGGGTGGCGATGTTGTTGACGGACCTGGGCAGGCCGCGGGCCGCGTCGTGGACGAGGGCCATGGCGTCGTCGCTGAAGATGGTGTCGGACCGTCCCGCGAGCTGCAGGTGGTGAGTGATGTAGGAGGCGGTCTGCTCGGGGGCCATGGCGGGCATGGCGTATCTCAGCCCGATCCGCTGGTCCAGGGCCGCGAGCACGCCCAGGCGCAGCATCCGCCTGAGGGTGGGCTGGCCGATGAGCAGGCAGGCGAGCGGGCTGGCGGCATCCATTTCTGAATTTGTCAGAATCCTGATGGCCTCCAGCTGGGCGTGGGTCAGCAGGTGCGCCTCGTCGATGACCAGCAGCGGGAGCCGGCCGCGCTCGCCGTGCTCGGCGGCGATCAGCGACGCGGCCTGGGCGGCGAGCTCGGCGGAGCCGTGGGCGGGCCGTCCGCCGAGCGCGGTGACCACGTGGTGGTGGATCCCCCGGGTGCCGGTCGTCGGGTCCGGGAGGTAGAGCAGGGTGTGGCGGGTCTGGTCGAGCGCGGCGATCGCCGCGCGGGCGGCCACCGTTTTTCCCGCGCCGACCTCGCCCGTTATCACGCCGAGGGCGCGCTCGCGGGCGCACCAGGTGATGCGGGCGACGGCCTCGGCGTGGGCGGGGTAGCGGCAGAGCATGGACGGGGCGAGGTCCTTGCCGAACGGGGTGCGGGTGAACCCGTAGTGGCTCTTCAGGTCGATCATGATCTCAGTCCTCTTTCATGGCGGTGATGCCGGCGGCGGCCAGCAGGGCGGCGGCGTCGGCCGCCTCGCGGGCGCGGGCGGCGGCGTCGCGGGCGGCGGCGATGTCCGCGGGTGTCCAGCCGCCTGCGGCGCGCTCGGCGGCGATGCGTTCCAGGACGGCGGCCTTGGCGGTGAGGTAGGCGGCGGTCTCGGCGGCGCCGGCCCGGGGCCGGCTGCGGTGAGGCGGGCGGCCCAGGCCAGCACGGCGCTGACCTGGCCGGCCGGCACGGCCCGGCTGCTGCGTGTTCACTGCGCGGCCTCCCGCGTGTCCCCGTCCCCGCTGTCGCTGTCGAGGGCGTCGTAGCGGATGCGGTGCCGGCGGACGGCTTCCTCGTGCTCGGCGGCGATGATGGCGAGGTAGTCGATGCCGGTCGCCGGCGGCGGGGTGCCCGGCTCCTCGGGCTTCGCCTTCGGGTGGGAGTGCCGGCCGATCACCCGGGGGACCGCGGTCCCGTAAGGCGACCCGTTCCAGAAGATCTCCAAGACGGTCAGGTCGAACGGGTCGAAGACGCACTCGACCTTCCGCCCGGCCAGCACCGGGTCGGTCTCGTAGGCGCCGCCGAACAGGCGGACCGTGGCGTCCTTGCGGACCAGCCGCGTCTCGGACCACAAGAACGCCTCCCGGAGCCGGGCCGGCTCCGGGACGGGGAACGGGGCGCCGGCCAGCCACCGCTCCAGGGGCGGCTGGCCGGTCTCGCCGTGCGGCCGGGCGTGGTAGACCCGCTCGCACCAGGCGGTGAACAGCCGGTTCAGCTCCGCCAGGTCCGCGACCCGGGACCCGTCACCGATCTCGACCAGGAACTCCTCCCGGACAATCCGGAAGAACCGCTCTATTTTCCCTCTTCCCTCAGGCCGGCCGGGGGCGCTATGGGTGATCTTGATCCCCATCCTGGCGGCGGCCCGCTTGAGCGCCGCGTCGACAAAAGCAGAGCCGTTATCGACGTAGATCCGGGACGGGATGCCGCGGGCGGCCAGCGCCGGGCGCAGCGCGGCGGCCAGCCGCACGCTGTCCTCGAAATAGCCCCAGCGGGCCGCCATCACCGCCCTCGAGTGGTCGTCCAGGAAGGCGAACAGGTAGGCCTTGCGGCCCGCGACCTGCGGCCCGTGCAGCGCGTCCCCGGTCCAGGTGTCGTTCGGCGCCGGCGCCTCGAACCGGCCGAACACCGCCGGGGCCCGCCCGCCGGGACGGGCGGTCAGCTCCAGCCGGCCGAAGTGCCGCAGCAGCGTCCGCACCGACGGCGACCAGCCGCACGACTTTCGCAGGATCCGCTCCACCTGCGCCGCGGTCCGCTCCGGGTTCTCCCGCTTCAGCCCGGCGGCCAGCTCCAGCACCTCCGGGTCGGTCCGCAGCGTGACCTGCCGGGCCGGCGGCGCCAGCGCCGCGAACCCCCCGGACCGCCAGGCCCGGATCCACCGGTCGACCGTCGCCCGCGACACCGTGACCGGCTCGCCGAACGGCCCCGGATGCTCTGTTCCCGCGATCTCGCGGACCATCCGGCCGCGCTGCCGCACGGTCAGCCCCGGGTCGGCGGCCTCCCGGATCAGCTGGTACCGGAACAAGGCCACCTGCTCGGCCCGCTGCGCCCTCTTGCGGTCCTCCTCAGCCCCTGACACGGGCATCCCTCCTCAGTGAAAACGCCGCAAAACATGCGTCACCGAGGATTCCGGCTCAGCGTGCCGCCGCCCAGAGCCAGCTCGCGTGGCCGGCCATGGCCGGCCACGACGGGGCCAGCAGCAGCCCGCACGTCTGCGCCGCCGCCAGCTGCCACCGCGGCACGCTGCCCACGCCCGGCACCATCGCCGCCGCAGCGGCGGCCGCCGCGATGGCGGCAACCGCGTCCGCCAGCGGCGACCCGGCCGGGGCGGGCAGCGGCGGATCGGCCGCCAGGCCCGCCGCCAGCACCGTGAACCGCTCCCGCACCCGCTCCGCGCTCCGGGCCAGCGACCGCAGCCAGCCCCGCACCGTCAACGCCGGCCGTCCCAGCCCGGCCGCGATCACCCGGTGCCCGCTCCCCGCGGCCTTCTCCTCCAGCGCCCGGCCGATCACCGCCCCCGCGTCCGCCCGACGCGACAGGAACCGCGCAGGAAGAAGAACGTGCGTCCCCCCGCAGCCCCGGCACCGCGACCTGCGCGGGACAACCTCCACGTCAGGCCCGTCCAGGATCCGGACCCGCCGCGGCCGCGCGTTCCCCCACCCGCCCAGCACCCCGCCGCACGACGGGCAGCACAGCTGCCCCGACAGCAACTGCCGTTCGACTGCACCCCGGTCACCGTTTACCGTGAGCACGACGCCTCCAAGCGTCCGCCCGCGGCCCTCCCGTCTCGCTGCCAAACGAAGGAACGGGAGGGCCGCACCTGTCTCCAACGTGCTCACCGTGCCGTCGCACACGAAAAAGGACAACCCCTCAGGGCTGCCCTCAGCACATCCGCAACATCAGTGACGCAAACCAGCGCCTACATCGTCATCTTGAGTGACCGTGCAGACGTGTTTGACGGCGGCGCCTTCGGAGTCTTCGACTCCGGTGGCGAGGGGGCCGGCGGAGGACAGCGGCCCGAACACTGACCACGCCCACCCGGCGCTGAGCGCTTCGTCGATGAGCTGTTGGAGGTCGCCGGGCATGACGGTGCGGTGTCCCTTCGTCTGGCGTGCGGGGCTGGTGACGCTGGTCGCTGTGCGGGCGGGCACCCGGCGCTGCGCGGGGGCGGCGGGCCGGCGCGCGTGCGCGCCGGGTGCCCTAACGCCGCCGGCCTTAACAGGGCTGCGGCCGGCGGCGGTCCGGGTCCGGTGTCGAGCGCGCGCTGCCCGGCGAGCAGCGCGCGCAGGTTACCGGGGGTGGGGGCGGGGCCGATGGTGAGCGCCCATCCGGCCGGGCGGCGGGGGTCGTCGTCGTAGTGGGTGTTGCCGCGCCGGGTGGCCCACAGCAGGCCGCGCGGGCGGGAGGTCCAGAAGCGCCAGCCGGGGAATTCATCGGCCAGTGCCGCCAGCGTGCTGGCGGCGGGGGCGGCGGTGGCTGTCACGGCGGCTGCTCCGGGGGCGGGAGTCGGTGGGCGCGGGGCGGCCCGGTACTGTGTCCATGATGCACCCGCCGATGATGAAAACGCAACAGATGCATTCACATCATCAGCGGGTGCATTCCCTGCGCTAGACTCCCGGCATGCCTAGGCGATCTTCGCCGTCGGTGCGGCTGCGCCGCCTGGCGGCGCAACTGCGCGACCTGCGTGAGGCCGCAGGCCTCACGCAGGAGGAGGTCTCCGAGCGGACCGGCAAGGACCGCTCCACCCTCTACCGGCTGGAGAACGCCCAGCAGCGTCCCCAGCGCTCCACGCTGATCCAGCTCCTCGACCTGTACCAGGTCACCGACCCCCGGCGCGGCGAACTGCTGACCGTGCTGAAAGAGGCCGGGCAGCGCGGCTGGATGCGGCCGTTCCGGTCCGAGCTGCCCGAGGCGTACTCGGACTACATCGCCTTCGAGGACGAGGCACACTCCATCTGGAACTACGAGTCGCTGTTCATCCCGGGCCTGCTGCAGACCGAGGCGTACGCGCGGGCCCAGCTGCGCGGCACCTGGCCCGCCGCGACTGAGGCGGACATCGAGAACCGGGTCGCCGCGCGGATGGAACGCCAGCCCGTCCTTGTCAAGGACGGCGCGCCGGCGCTGTGGGCGATCATGGACGAGGCGGCGCTGCGCCGCCTCGTCGGCGGACCCGGCGTGATACGCGAGCAGGCCGCCCGGCTGCTGGAGGCCCGGTCGCTGCCGAACGTGACGATCCAGGTCCTGCCGTTCGGCATCGGCGCGCACCCGGGCATGGACGGCTCGTTCGTCATCCTGGGCTTCCCCGACGGCGAGGAGCAGCGCATCGTCTACATCGAAAGCGCCGCCGGCGGCCTGTTCCTCGAACAGGCCGCAGAGATCAGCCGCTATATCCTGATGTTCGAACATCTCCGCGCCGCCGCGTCAGGGCTGGACGCGACGGCGGCGCTGCTCAGCGCGATCTGCAAGGAGATATAAGGGGAAGGAGGTGCGGGATGGAGATCTCCGGCCTGTCCCGTGCCCGGTGGCGGCGGTCCTCCTACAGCGGCACCAACGGCAACTGCATAGAAGCGGCTGCCGCGCCGGCGGCAGTCGCCGTCCGCGACAGCAAAGACCCGGACGGACCCCGTTCTGGTCTTCGCCCCCGCCGCATGGCGGGCGTTCGCGGCGGCCGTCAAGGCCGGCGCACCGGGCGAGAGCCGCTAAGCGCATAGTCTCCCGCGTGGGACGCGGGAGACTATGCGCGGTCACGGACGGCATGCCGCGCGTGAGCGGCATGCCCGTGCTTTTCATGCTGGCGCGCTGTGAGCGCCAGCGGTGCGGGGGGAACATCGTTCCCCCCCCCCGCGGTTTTGATCTTGATCTTCGGTTTTTGATCTTGGTTTTGACTTCTGGTTTTGATCTTGGGTTTTGATTTTGCGGCGTAGTGCAGTCGGAGGGGTTCCCGACCTCGCCTCCTTGCTCTTTGAGGGGGTGAGGTCGGGAACACCGGAGACGGAGCGGAGCCGCGCGTTCCCGCTGCTAGCGGGAACGTTCCTGGAGGTGCGGGGGCGGACAGCCCCCGCACGGTCGCGCGTCTTGCTGTCGTGCGGGTGTGTGGCCAGTACGTGGCCAGAGTGCGGGGCCGGGGCGGCAGCCTCGGCCCCGCACGATGCTCTTGTCTGAGAACTGCTGTCCGCGCGGTGCACTCAGCCACCGTGCGGACAGCGGGGTGCCGGGCGGAGCCCCGGCCGTCTAGCGTCTCACCCGGCGGTGCTGTCAGGCATCGCTGTCCTGGGCATACCGGCGCCTCCGGAGGTGCCCACGCTAGCTGCTCTCCGAGCTGATGCGGGGCCACGCGCGGCACTTTGTGGTGGAATCTCGTGCCGAGCGCGGTGTCGAGGGAACGGGCGAGGTCAGCCGGATGCCTAACACCAGCGCGAATACTCAAGGCAGGCCATCAAACAGGGGCTTTAAGGGAAGTGTTAGAGGCTTACCCCTGTAGCGTGCTGGTCCTCGCCCCCCACTTTCAGTGAGATACCGTCCAGTAAGCTTTCATCAGCCTCTCAGCTGCTCTCCCTAAGGTTGCCCTAAGGTTCGCGAGCTATGCGACAGCAGCACCGGCGAAAGATGGACGCCATGGACAACGACCTGGACAGACCACCCACCGCCGTCAAAGACACGTGGGCCGGGGTCGTCTCCCAACTCGTCAACACCGCGAGCGAAAGCTGGTCGAAACTAGCCCGCGTCTGTATCCTCCTGGTCGTCCTCGCGATCGTCGGCGCGGCCTGGTGGTGGCTCCACGGTGTGATCCGGTGAGATCACCTGAAGTTCGCCACGAACCATACAGCCATCCCGGACAACACGATCAGCACGCACCCGAACCTCCGCACGCCGTTGAGGTGCCCCGCGGAGCAGGAGCCTGCTATATGCCGAGGAGTTCAGTGGTTGAGAATCAAGTTCCCACTGACTCTCGGTCTTCGGTATCGGTGCCGTAACTACCCTTGATCCAGCAGTCCGATGGGTCTCGCTATGGTTATATTGACTCGTGACAACCTTTCTCGCCTGGGCTGGCCCGGTAGTAGCAGTCCTTGTCTTTATCGCTGGCATTTGGTTTATTGTCCCACGGCTGAAGTTTTATGTTTGGGCAGAGGGACATGACGAAAATGGCAATGATATTGTACGTGTCCAGATGCAAAACTTTGGCGCAGCAGGAATAACCGTTAATCTTGGCGAGGTTTATAATGTGTCTGCTTGGGACGATAAGCCGCGGAACGATACAGAAACTCACGAGGAGGTCGTGTGGCAGGGACCTGAGCTGCCGTATCGACTGCCGGGTCGAAGTGGCCCTGTCCGATGGCATGCCGTTTGTAAAGAACAGCTCGTGGAGCGCACCTTTGCCAGCGGTTCGGCGGTAATGATTATGACCCAACGTCGAAAGCCCCGGGCTGTACCAGTCACAAATAAGCCGCCGGTAGAGTGGCAGATCAGGGGGCGCGGCTGATTTACCTGGCACGGCAAACTTGATGTTGTAGGCGCTGTGGCCGTAAGTCAGATCTTATATATTGCGTTGAGCAGGTCGCAGCTGCCAGGAGATTATTCTATTTGATCTTGTTTGTGAGCTGCTCGACTGCTTTTGTTAGTAGGTGCAGGTTGCCTTGGGGGCGGACGGGTTGCCCGCGCAGGTTGGCTAGGTCGACTGCGTAGGTCAGTTGTGGCAGGGGGCCGAAGGGTCCGTCTGCCGTGATGGTGATCTCGTGGCGCTGCTGGCTGTCTGGCTGGATGAGGTCGAATCCTGGTCCTAGCCCGAGTTTCCGACGATCATGGTCCTTGGTAAGGGTTTCCGCTGGTCAGTGGCGTCACCGGGGGTTAGTCCGGCGTATTACCCACGTCAGCGTCTGGGGGCGTAGCGGGCCAGGGCGAAGATGCTGCTGAGCTTGTCCTGGACGGGGGTGGTCTCGGTGAGCATGCGGTGGGCGCGGGGCCGTCCTTTCCCGCCCTGGTGGTAGAGCAGCACGGTCTCGCTGATGCCGCCGAGCTCGCCCAGCAGCGCGCGGACGGACAGGTCCAGCCCGGCCCGGCGGGCCTTCAGCCGCATCAGGTGGGCGGCCTGGAGGGCGAGCACGCAGGTGAAGACGTGGACGTGGATGTTGTGCTCGGTCCAGTGGAACATCGGGGAGAACGAGACCACGCGGGTGTCTTTCATCTGGCGGAAGGAGAACTCGGCCTCGGACTGGGAACGGTAGCCGGCGACGACCTCGGCGGCGGGCCAGTCGTCGTGGCTGGTGATCAGCACGTGCTTGCCGAAGATCTCCTCTTCCAGCTCCGCGCGGGCGGCGGGGTCGATCCGCCAGGAAAGGCGCAGGTCTTTGGACTGCTCGCCGTCAAGGTGCCAGGCGATGACGCGGCGGACCCAGGGCTTCTTGGTGATCGCGGCGATCTCGGCCTCCACCTTGTCTTTGCCGCGGCGGGTCTTGCCGCGGGCAAGGGTGGCGGCCAGCTCGTCGAGTTTCTTGCCGGCCTTGGCCAGGGTCGTGCCGTCGAACCCGGCGGCCTGGGCATCGCGCAGTTCCGGGGAGTGGGTCAAGATCGCCCGCCGCTCGCCGCCGTAGACCGTCCGGCGTGTGTCGTAGGCGGTCAGGCCGCCGAACCGGTCCTTGTCCACCAGGATTCGCACGGAGGCGGGCAGCGCGGTCAGGTCCGGGCAGTCGCTGGCGGGCACTGACCCGATGTGGTGCAGGCCGGCGGAGGCCAGGTGCGCGAAGTTGGCCTCGGAGTTCTGCCCGGCATCGAAGACCACAGTCATCCCCGCCGCCCCGGCCGGGACCCCGGCGGCGGCGCAGACCGCCTCGTACTGGCCCTTGAGCTGGCTGATCATGTCCGGGAACTGGGTGACGTCCGGGCGGTCGCCGGGGTAGGCGTGCCAGGTCAGCGGGATCCCCCCGTCCCGGGTCACCACCAGGCCCAGCCCGACCAGCCGCAGGTCAGAGCGTTTCTGCTTGGCCTTGCCGCGCTGCGCGATCGGCGCCTTGCCGTTGCCGGTAGCGATGAAGGTGGCGAAGTTGGTCATGTCCAGCGCCACGCTCGAGCAGTCCAGCCCGAACACCTCTACCGCCCGTAGCGCGACGCGGCGGCTGACCTCGGCCAGGTGATCTGCGGTGACGGCGTGCATCGCGTCCCAGAACCGCCGGTGATCGCACACGGTGGCCGGGATCTTGGCGAACCGGGGCGCCGCCGTGGTGCGCCACCAGTCCGCGAACGCCAGCTTCGAGCACGGCGCGACCAGCCGGTTCAGCGCCGCCAGCACCAGGTACGTCCCGGTAGACAGCGGCTGGCCAGCCGGGCGCGCCCCGGTCACCTCGTCGATGATCCCGGCCACGCCAAGGTCCTCCAGCAGCCCCCAGCCCGCAGCGACCGCGCCGAAGTCCTTGTGCTGCACCCGGTCGGGCAGCCCCAGGCCCCCGCCCCGCATCGCGGCAGCCAGCTCCTCGGCGGTGCCCAGGTACTCCTGCGACACGATCCTCGGCCTGCCCTGCACGCGGGCGGACTCCACCAGGTAGTAGTAAGTCGCCCCGCCGCGCTTCTTCCCGACGACCGACGCCATATATGGGTAATACACCACCAGCCGCCCAGGCGCAAGCCATTCACGCAGCCCAGCCCGCCGCCACCCGCCGGCTCAGCCCATCAAGAACTGCTCATCCCGGAAACTCGGGCTAGGTGCCACCTGATGACGGCGCCGGGCGGGAGGGCGCTGATGCCCTGTCCTGCTAGCTGCTGCTGGGCTTTCGCGCCTTCCTCCAGCTGGCGGTGGGTCGGGAGCGGCGGGTCGATCCGCGCGCGTACGTTGGTTGCGACTGTTGGTCCGCTGTTTCCGATGAGCAGGTCCAGAAGCACGCCTTGGCTGTCGTCCTCGCGGATATCGGCCCAGATGTACGGCTGGGCGGCAGCAATTTGGATTTGCCGCTGGATTTCAGTCTGGGCTTCGGCAGCGGCGGCGGCACGCTCGGCCGCCTTGGCTGCCCGTTCGGAGGCGACGGCGGATCTGATTGTGAAGATGAGGGCTGCCAGGGAGAGGAGCACGGCGGCGCCGGCCGTGACGGCAGCCCAGCCGCCGGAGGTCATGCGGGCGTGGTCTCGTCTTGCGGCGGCGGGGCGCTGCTGCGGCTGCGGTCGGCGGGGCGGGGCATGTTGGCGTAGAAGGCCATGGCGCCCGTGAAGGCCGCGCCGGTTAGGCCGCCTGGCGGTGCGGCGGCCGGCCGGAGGACAGCGGTCGGCGAGACGACCTGGTCGCTGGGGCTGCTGTCGTCGTGGCCGGGTTCGTTCTTCTCGGCCCGGCGGGCGTTCTGCCATTCGCGGAATTCGTCGCGGTCGGCTTTCCATGCCCGGTATTTCTCGATGGCTGCCTGGGACATCTGGTAGATGATGATGCCGGCGGCGACGGCGAGAGCGGCGATGAGGATGATGTCGGCGGCGGTGAGGGTGCTGGCGGCGTCTTCGGGGGCCGGGCCGTGGTGGTTGTGCTGGATGTTGTAGAGGGGTTTTTCGGCTTTGATGGCCTTGCGTTCGGCGGTGAGGACGGCCGGGCGGTTGGGGTAGGTCTCCAGGGTGACGCTGAGGATGTCGGCTGCCCATTGCTTGCCCAGCCAGTGCTGTCGCAGGCGCCGGGTCCAGTCGTCGGACACGCCTGTGTAGAGCAGGGTGCCGTCTGCCCCGAAGTATCGGTAGAGGTACTGGTCCACGGTCATGAGGTTAGTGAGGAGCACTGACATTCTGGTGGCGACATCTCTGCCGTGTAGATGGCTCTTGACCGGTGGGGGTTATGGCTGGGGCGGCGGTGTTGTGGTCGCTGTCGTGGCTGGCTGCTGTCAGCGCCGGGTTCTTGCTGGTGCGGGGCTGGCTGGGGGCGGCGGCTGGCCCGTGATTGCTGTGATGACTGCTGCGGCCTGGCTGGCGGGGGCTTTGTCGAGTGCTTTGCTGGCGAGCCGGTAGAGGAGATAGTTCCTACATATGTAGGCTATCGGGCCGAGCGAAACGGCGATGAGGGCACCCCACCAGGGGATTCCGTGCAGGGCCAGCGTGGTGAGTGGTGAGCCTATTGCAGCGTGCCGCATCGCATGGCGGATCATGGCAGCTTCATCCGTGAGCGTTGGAGCCACGAAAGACCTGCCATGACGATGAGCCTGGTGATGACGAGCACAAGTAGGACCGAAATTCCGATGGACGGGTAGAAAATCCAATTGTAAAGATGATGCGTCACCGACAGATACGCAGCCCCGAGCGGCGGTGCTGTGCAAATCTCCAGGATAATGACACGCAACAAAGCCGACGTGCTCGCCGCTGCGCCGACCGCTCCGGGTTTGTCGGCGGTTCTTGGACTGCTGGCGGCGCGCGGGTGGCGTGTGCCGCGTGTGTGGTCGGCGGCGTAGCGGAGGGCGCGGGCGGCGCGGGCCGCCTGCCATCGGACGTCTGGGTCGGTGAGGATGGCGGGGAGTTCGGCTGTCCATTCCTGGTAGCGCTCGTCGCGGGTGTCGTCGGGGAGGTGGCGGCATGCGCGGCGGATCAGATACTCGGCGAGGCGTTGGACGCGGTCGGGGAAGGTCACCGGGCGCTCCCGGGGGCGGGGCGGGTGGTGCCGTGAGCGGCAGGGGGGGCGGCGAGGGATGCGTGGGCGAGTTCGAGGCGGGCGACCCGGACGCCTTCACCGGTGAGCTGGTAGTACTTGCGGGGCGGGCGTCCGCCGGCGTCGGGCTGCTGCGGTTCCCACTGGGAGGTGACAAGCCCTTCGTCTTCAAGGCGGGCGAGCATGGGGTACAGAGTGCCGCTGGGGAGCTTGGCCGCTTTCATGAGGTCGTAGCCGTAGTGGCGCGCGGTGGTGTCGGTGAGGAAGACCCTGAGGACTCGTTCCAGCGGGGCGGTGAGCTTCACGTTTCTAGCCTACATATATCGCCTACATATGTCGAGCACTCAAAGCCGTGGCGGCGGCAGGTATCGCTTCTTCCTCGGGTGCTGGGAGATGCGCGCGGTGGTTTCGGTCTGTAGCGCCGGGTGTCCCCCGCTGCCGCGCGGGGTGTGCGCGGCCTGGCGGTGAGTCCGCGCAGCGCGCCTTGGTGGTTCCGCTCTTGACTTTTGCCCCGGCGCCGACCCGTGACGGCACGTCAGCTTGGCGGGGAGGCAGGCCGGCGCCGGGGCGGGGGTGGGCGGGCGGGTCGCCTCGCTCAGCCGCAGGGCCTTCCTCGTCGGTCGGTGGGAGGGAGGGGCCCGGTGGGGTGGCCGCGCGGTTTGTGCGCGGGGCGGGATGGTGGGCTAGGTCGGCGTCTGGATCTGCTACACGCGTTCGGGGTGCGGCAATACGCGGCACCGCACCCCAAAACGGTTAGAGTTCGTAGGTCGCTTCAATCTTCAGGCGACGCGTAGTTGTAGGGACGCTACCTGTTGGGCACTTGGCGCGACCTGCTCTAGTGTGGTCGATTGCGCAATCGACACGCTGCGATCGTGGGTTTTGGGGGTCGATTGCGCAATCGACACGTGCGCGCCCCCCCGCGCGCCGCGCCCCCCCCCGCGCTCCCCCCGTGCGCCCGCACCCCGCCCGCCCGCGCGTCCCCCATAGCTTCTCATAGCGTCCCATAGCGTCCCATAGCGCCGAGGCCAGCCCGCGGGCGCTCGCCATTTCCCGCTCGTGATCGAATGGGCAGGTGGGACAATCGCTCCCACGACCCAGGCGGTCACCCCGGGGAGCGAACACCACACCAGGCACTACACAACGCAAAAGGGAGACACAAAGCATGGCCGCGACACCTTCAGCGGAGATCGGCGTCACCGGACTCGGCGTGATGGGCCGTAACCTCGCGCGCAACTTCGCCCGTCATGGCTTCGCGACGGCCCTGCACAACCGGACGACCGCGCGCGTCGATGAGGTCATCAGCAACTTCGGAGACGAGGGCACCTTCGTCCCCAGCCGCAGCGCCGAAGAATTCGTCGCCTCACTCCAGCGCCCCCGCAGGATCGTCATCATGGTGAACGCCGGCCCGGCCACCGACGCGGTGATCGACGAGTTCGCCCCGCTGCTCGAACCCGGCGACATGCTCATCGACGGCGGCAACGCGCACTTCAAGGACACCCGCCGCCGCGAGGCCAAACTCAGGGAGCAGCACGTCCACTTCGTCGGCATGGGCGTCTCCGGCGGCGAGGAGGGCGCGCTCAACGGCCCGTCGATCATGCCCGGCGGCTCCGCCCAGTCGTACAAGGACCTCGGCCCGATGCTGGAGGCCATCGCGGCGAGCGTCGACAACACCCCGTGCTGCACCCACGTCGGCGCCGACGGCGCCGGGCATTTCGTGAAGATGGTCCACAACGGCATCGAGTACGCCGACATGCAGCTCATCGCCGAGGCCTACGACCTGCTCAGGAACGCGGCGGGCTACCAGCCGCAGCAGATCGCCCAGATCTTCCACAAGTGGAACGAAGGCCGTCTCGACTCCTACCTGATCCAGATCACCGCCGAGGTCCTCGCCCACACCGATAAAACTACCAACCAGCCCTTCGTCAACATCGTCCTCGACCAGGCCGAACAAAAAGGTACCGGCCGCTGGACCGTCCAGGACGCTCTCGACCTGGGCGTGCCGGTCAGCGGCATCGCCGAGGCCGTGTTCGCCAGGTCGCTGTCCGGCCACGCGGACCTGCGCGCCGCCGCCCGCGGCCTCCCCGGCCCGGTCCACAGCGCCGTTCAAGACGTCGGCGAGTTCGCCGACAAGGTAGAGCAGGCGCTGTACGCCTCCAAGGTGGTCTCCTACGCCCAGGGCTGGAACATGATCGCCGCGGGCGGCAAGGAGTTCGACTGGGGCATCGACCTCGCGGCCATGGCCACGATCTGGCGCGGCGGCTGCATCATCCGCGCCAAGTTCCTCGACCGGATCCGTGCCGCCTACGAGGCCAGTCCCACGCTGCCGACCCTGCTCGCCGACCCTGACTTCGCCAAGGAGATCGCCGGCGCCCAGGACGCCTGGCGGGACGTGGTCGCCACCGCGGTGCGGCTTGGCGTCCCGGTGCCCGGGTTCTCGGCGGCGCTGGCCTACTACGACGCGCTGCGCGCTCGCCGGCTGCCCGCCGCGCTGATCCAGGGGCTGCGTGACTACTTCGGGGCGCACACCTACCACCGCACAGACCGTGCGGGCACGTTCCACACGCTGTGGGCGGAGGACCGCTCGGAGGTCTCCCGCTAGCACCCCCAGACAAGCACCCCCCAGACAAGCACCCCCAGACGAGAAACGTCCAGGCCGGCCCCGCGACGGGACCGGCCTGGACGTTATCGCGAACTAACCAATCAGGCCAGGTCGAACCGGTCGAGGTTCATCACCTTGACCCACGCCTTGACGAAGTCGGACACGAACTTCTCCTTGGCGTCGTCGCTCGCGTAGACCTCCGCGAGCGCCCGCAGCTCGGAGTTGGCCCCGAAGATCAGGTCGGCCCGGCTGCCGGTCCACTTGACCTCGCCCGTGGCGTCGCGGCCCTCGAACGTGGTCGCGTCCTCCGACACCGGCTGCCACGTCGTGTCGTAGTCGAGCAGGTTGACGAAGAAGTCGTTCGTCAGCGAGCCCGGGGTAGCGGTGAACACGCCGAGCTTGGACCCGTCGTAGTTCGCGCCGAGGACGCGGAGGCCGCCGACGAGGACCGTCATCTGGGGTGCGCTGAGCGTGAGCAGGTTCGCCTTGTCGAGCAGCAGGTACTCGGCCTGCAGCCGGGTGCCCTTGCCGACGTAGTTGCGGAACCCGTCCGCCTTCGGCTCGAGGTAGGCGATCGACTCGACGTCGGTCTGCTCTTGCGATGCGTCAGTCCGCCCCGGCGTGAACGGGACCGGCACTGAGAACCCGGCGTCGGCCGCCGCCTTCTCGACGCCAACCCCGCCGGCGAGCACGATCAGGTCGGCGAGCGAGATCTTCTTGCCGCCTGCCGCGCCGGCGTTGAACGCCGACTGGATCCCCTTCAGCGTGCGCAGCACCGTGGCCAGTTCGTCGGGGTTGTTGACCTCCCAGCCGTTCTGCGGCTCGAGGCGGATCCGCGCGCCGTTCGCGCCGCCCCGCTTGTCGCTGCCGCGGAACGACGAGGCGGCCGCCCACGCGGTGGAGACTAGCTGGGACACCGACAGGCCGGAGGCGGCGATCTGGGACTTGAGGGCAGCGACGTCAACGGCGTCAACGAGCTCGTGGTCCACGGCCGGCACGGGGTCCTGCCAGATCAGCACCTCGGACGGGACCTCGGGGCCAAGGTAGCGGACGATCGGTCCCATGTCGCGGTGGGTCAGCTTGAACCAGGCACGGGCGAACGCGTCGGCGAACGCCGCGGGGTCGGCGTGGAACCGGCGGGAGATCGGCTCGTAGACCGGGTCGAAGCGGAGCGAGAGGTCGGTGGTCAGCATCCGCGGCTCGCGCGTGCCGCTGGCGTCTGCCTCGGGCACCGTGCCAGCGCCCGCGCCGCCCTTGGGCCGCCACTGGTTCGCGCCCGCCGGGGACTTGGACAGCTCCCACTCGTAGCCGAACAGCACGTCGAAGAACTCGTTGTCCCAGCGGATCGGGTGGGGGGTCCAGGTGACCTCGATGCCGCTGGTGATCGCGTCCTTGCCGACGCCGGTGCCGTAGGACGACTTCCAGCCAAGGCCCTGCTGCTCGAGCGGGGCCGCCTCTGGGTCGGGCCCGACCGACTCCGCCGGGCCGGCGCCGTGAGTCTTGCCGAACGTGTGACCGCCGGCGATCAGCGCGACCGTCTCCTCGTCGTTCATGGCCATCCGGCGGAACGTCTCGCGGATGTCGCGGGCCGCGGCGAGCGGGTCCGGGTTGCCGTTCGGGCCCTCCGGGTTGACGTAGATGAGGCCCATCTGCACGGCGCCGAGCGGGTCCTGGAGCTCGCGGTCACCGCTGTAGCGCTCGTCGCCGAGCCACTCAGTCTCCGAGCCCCAGTAGACGTCCTCTTCCGGCTCCCAGGTGTCCACGCGGCCGCCGCCGAAGCCGAAGGTCTTGAAGCCCATCGTCTCGAGCGCGACGTTGCCGGTGAGGACCAGCAGGTCGGCCCAGGAAATCTTCTTGCCGTACTTCTTCTTGACCGGCCACAGCAGCCGCCGGGCCTTGTCCAGGCTGACGTTGTCCGGCCAGCTGTTCAGCGGCGCGAAGCGCTGCTGGCCAGCGCCGGCCCCGCCGCGGCCGTCGTTGATCCGGTACGTGCCCGCGCTGTGCCAGGCCATCCGGATCATGAGCGGGCCGTAGTTGCCGAAGTCCGCCGGCCACCAGTCCTGGGAGTTCGTCAGCACGGCCGCGATGTCGGCCTTCACCGCCGCGAGGTCGAGGGTCTTGAACGCGGCGGCGTAGTCGAACTCCTCTCCCAGCGGGTTGATCACGGCGGGGTTCTTGGCGAGGATCTTGAGGTTGAGCCGGTTCGGCCACCACTGGCTGTTCGGATCACCCTTGGTGGGGTCAACGAGGCCGTGCGCGACCGGGCACACCCCCGCGTTCTCCGCCGCGGCCTCCGGGGTCTCTTCTTCGATGACTAGAGGATCGTGGTTGTCGTTCTCAGGCATGGGAATCCTTCCGGACTAGGCGGATCACTGTGCTCATGAACTACGGGCGGTGGAACAGGCGGGGCACAGGCCCCAGTAGATGACCTGGGCTTCGTCGATCGCGAATCCCTGGTCATCGGCCGCGGTCAGACAGGGCGCCTCGCCGACCGCGCAGTCGACGTCGGCGACGACACCGCACGTCCGGCACACGAGGTGGTGATGGTTGTCCCCGACGCGTCCCTCGAACCGGGCCGGGCTGCCGGCCGGCTCGATGCGGCGTATGAGTCCCGCCGCGGTGAGCGCGTGGAGGGCCTCGTACACGGCTTGCAAGGAGATGTGGCCTAGCCGATCGCGTACCCCGGAGGCGATCGCCTCGACGTCGAGGTGGTCGCCGTTCCGGACGGTTTGGAGGAGCGCGACGCGGGCGGCCGTCACCCGCAGGCCGGCGCCGCGCAGCTCATCGGCGGCTGTCGGGGTCTGAGGCGCGGTCATGGCAGCAACCTATCGCCATTAACACGAATGCTTCAAGACAACGAACCATCCCAGTTTGAGACGGAGTCCGGCTCGCCTCCTTCTTTTTATCCTTTTTATCCCGAACGCCTCTCGCATCCTCCCGAGGCTCCACCCCGCTCCAGTAGGTGGCTCAGCCCATAACTGTCCGTCTATCGGACATCAGTCCGCTATGTCGCTCCGTCAGCCCGCGCAGCCAGTCCGGCATGCCCCCCGCTGGCCGCCGAACGATACTGAGCTGGCCCCCTGCAGCGGCACCTGGCTGCTTTGTCCGCATGGCGGACATCACCGTCGAGTCTCATTTGTGCGTACGGCCAACGATTGCTCTTGACACTCGCGGCAGAAACAGACACGCTTCCGATCAAGCTCACGTGACCGTGTTGCGGACATTAGTCCGCTGCACACCGACACTCTTCGCAACGCAAAAACCGGTGAGCCGGGCTGGCACCCGGCTCACCGGCCTATCCGCTAACCCACCTCCCAGTGAGCGAGCACAAAGGAGTTTAGCCGTGCTATCTATCCCGGCAACGCGCGCAGCCGCTGTAGCGGCCGTGACCGTCGCGGCGCTCGCCCTCGCTGCTTGCAGCAGCGGCAGCAGTAGCAGTAGCAGTAGCAGCACCTCCAGCTCCACCTCGGCCTCCGCCGCGGCGACCGCCTCGGCGGCCAAGAAGCCGATGAACATCGCCTACCTGTCGTTCGCCGTGGAGAACAGCTACGATGCCCCGATGCTGGCCGCCGCGCAGGCGGTGGCGCAGACCGACGGGGCGACGCTGAAGGTGTTCGACGCGAACAACAGCCCGCAGACGCAGTACAACCAGCTGCAGACGGTCATCAACTCCGGGCAGTACAACGGCATCATCGTCCAGCCGATCTTCGGCACCGGACTGATCAGCCTCGTCAAGGACGCGATCGCCAAGGGGATCAAGGTCGTGAACATGGACCAGATCCTCGGGCCCAACCTGAGCACCGACCAGCCGCAGGTGACCGGCCTCTCCGCCAACGTGACGTTCGTGCCCGCCGAGATCGGGACCAAGCTCGGCCAGCAGGTGGTCGCGGCGTGCGCGTCCAAGAACCTGAACCCGTGCAAGATCGGCTACCTGTACGACATCAAGGCGTCCTCGCTTGACGAGGCGATCTACGGTGCGTTCAGCGCGGCGATCAAGGGCCACCCGGTGCAGATCGTCACGACCGGTCAGTCCTACTTCACCCCGACCCTCGGCGAGACCGCGGTGCAGACCATGCTGCAGGCGCAGCCGAGCCTGAACCTGATCGTCGGGTCCGACCAGGGCATCGAGGGCGGCTCGCAGGCCCTCGCCACGGCGCACCAGACCGGCAAGGTTCTCCTCGTCGGCTACGGCGCGAGCGCCGCGGCGGTGGCCGGCGTCAAGTCCGGCGCGTGGTACTCCGATGTCGCCCAGGCGCCCGCCAGCGAGGGCCGGCTGGCCGTCGCGGCGCTGGTGAAGGCGCTGCAGACCGGGCAGAACAGCGGCGCCATCGACCCGGTGGCCGGCTTCCCCGACGGCGGCGTTGTCACCAAGGCCGACGCGGGCCAGTTCACGGCCGAGTGGCCGGGCTAACCGTGCCGGATGGCGAAAACCTCCAGGGCGTGCATGTCGAGCTGCGGGACATCTCCAAATCCTTCGGCGGGACACGCGCCCTGGAGGCGGTCAGCCTCACCGTCGGCCGCGGGTCGATCCACGCGCTTATCGGCGAAAACGGCGCCGGCAAGTCCACTCTCGGGAAGATCATCGCGGGGGCGCACGTCCCGGACAGCGGCCAGCTGCTGCTGGCCAGCGAGCCGGTGCGGTTCCACTCGCCGCGGGACGCGATCTCCCGTGGCGTCATCCTGATCGCGCAGGAGCTGGCGATCGTGCCGTCGCTGACCGTCGCGGAGAACGTGTTCCTCGGCGTCGAACCCCGGCAGGCCGGCTTCCAGAACCGCCGCGAACTGCGCCGCCGCTACACCGAGCTCGCCGCGTCCGTGGGGTTCGAGCTGGATGGCGACTCCAGCGCGGGCGGCCTGCGGCCGGCCGACCAGCAGAAGGTGGAGATCCTGCGCGCCCTGTGCCGCAACGCTCAGCTCATCGTGATGGACGAGCCGACGGCGGCGCTCTCGCGCCCGGATGTCGAGGCCCTCCACACGGTCATCCGCCAGCTCGCCCGCTCCGGCACCACCGTCGTGCTGGTCTCGCACTTCCTCGGCGAGGTACTCGAGCTGGCCGACGAGGTGACGATCCTGCGCGACGGGCGCCTGGTGCGGACCGTTCCCGCCGCCGGGCAGACCGAGGATTCACTGTTGTCGGCGATGCTCGGCAGGTCGCTGGACGCGACGTTCCCGCCGAAGCGGCCCGCTCCGGCGGGCGCCCCGGTGGTCCTGTCGGTCCGCGGCCTGTCCGCGCCGGGGGTCAGCGACGTCTCGTTCGACCTGCGCGCCGGGGAGATCCTCGGCCTGGCCGGCCTGGTCGGCGCGGGCCGTTCGGAGACCGCGCGGGCCATCTACCGGGCGAACCGGGTCAGCGCCGGCACGGTCAGCGTGGCCGGGGGAGCGAGCCGGCCGCCGTGACCGGCACCCCGCGCACCGCCCTGCGGGCGGGCGTGGCGATGATCCCCGAATCTCGCAAGGAGCAGGGCCTGCTGCTCGGGCGGTCGGTCCTGGAGAACGTCAGCCTGTCCAGCCTGGCTCAGGTCAGCCGGGCCGGCCTGGTCAGGCCGCGCGCGGAGCGGCGGACCGTGCGCGAGGCGATGGACCGGGTGGACGTCCGCGGCGGCGGGCCCGCCCAGCCGGCCAGCGCGCTGTCCGGCGGCAACCAGCAGAAGCTGTTGTTCGCCAGGTCGCTGCTTCGCGACCCGCGGGTGCTGATCGCCGATGAGCCGACCAGGGGCGTGGACGTCGGCGCCAAGCGGGCGATCTATGACCTGCTGACCTCGCTGACCGACGGCGGGCTCGGCGTGCTGCTGATCTCTTCCGATGTCGAAGAAATACTCGGCCTGGCGCACCGCGTGCTCGTGATGCGCGCCGGCCGGATTACCGCGGAGTTCACCGGCGATGAAGCGACCGAGGCGGCGATCCTCGGCGCGGCGTTCGGCTCAGGCGAAAGAGGTGCATGATGAGTCAGCCGCAGGCCGCGCCGCCAGCCGCTGAGAAGGCTGACAAGAAGCGCGCCCTTCCCGGCATCCCGCGTGCCGAACTGCTCGGCCGCGCGCGCGAGGGCGGCATCATCTATCCGTTCATCATCTTGTTCCTCGTGCTGTCCGTCTGGAAGGGGGCGACCTTCTACGGGAGGACGAACCTGCTGGACATCCTGGACCAGCAGTCGTCGACGCTGATCATCGCCGCGGCGGGCACGATGGTGCTGGTCGCCGGCGGCATCGACCTGTCGGTCGGCGCGACGTACGCGCTGGCCAGCGTGGTTGCTACCAAGCTCGCGCTGTCGGTCAACCCGGTGCTCGCGATCGGCGCCGGCATCGCGGTGGGCCTCGTGGTCGGCCTGGCAAACGGCGTGATCACGACGTTCATCCGGATCAACTCCCTCATCGCCACGCTGGGGATGTCGTTCGTGGTCGCCGGGCTGGCCGGCCTGGTCACCAGCGGGAACCTGATCATCGCCTACAGCGCGCTGGGGTACGCCAGA
Source organism: uncultured Actinomycetota bacterium (assembly GCA_963771985.1). Lineage (GTDB taxonomy): Bacteria > Actinomycetota > Actinomycetes > Streptosporangiales > Streptosporangiaceae > Trebonia. The sequence goes on from CAVYVO010000024.1 coordinate 346,030, forward strand.
CTGGCCAGAGCTTCCTTCCTCGACGTGACCTCCGCCGCCTGGACGATGATCGGCGTGGTCATCGTGCTCGGGATCGTGCTGTCGCGGACGATCTTCGGCCGCTACATCTACGCCGCCGGCAGCAACGCCGAGGCCGCCCGGCTGGCCGGCGTCCGGGTGCAGTGGATCCGGCTCCTCACGTTCACGATCAGCGGCGGCGCCGCCGCGCTCGGCGGAATCATCGACGCGTCCCGGGTGCTCAGCGCCCAGGCCTCGAACGGCGGCGCCGCGCTCACCTTTACCGTGCTGGCCGGCATCGTGGTCGGCGGCACCAGCATCCTCGGCGGCGAGGGCGCGGTCTGGCGCACGGTCGTCGGCACGCTGTTCATCGCCCTGATCGGCAACGGCTTCGTCCTGCTGGCCCTCAACCCGCTCTACGAACAGATCACCCTAGGCGGCATCCTGCTCATCGCCGTAGGCAGCGACGCCTGGTCCCGCCTCCGCACCACCTAACCCCGCCCCCGCTCCGCTCGGCCCCGCCCCCGGCAGGTCGATTGCGCAATCGACCCACTAATCGCGCCACTTGATGGCGGCGCGGCGGCGGGTTGTTACGTAGCCGTTGTCGGTGAACCAGCGGGCGGATTCCCTGATCGCCTCGCCTGCCGGGCGCGAGGTGTGGCCGATCTCCGCGCGGGCCCGCTCGTCGCTGAAGATCATCGTGGTCGCGGCCATGCGCGCGGCTTCGAGCGGGACGCGAGGTTCCTGCCGCAGCAGGCGGCCCTGGACCGCGGTGGAGGCGGCGCCGGCCGCCAGGACCAGCCGTCGCGGGACGCGCAGGCGGGGCATCGGCAGGCCGGAGTAGTCGGCCAGCGTCTGGAGGATCGCCCGCATCGGCATGTTCTCCCCGCCCAGGATGTAGCTCCGGCCCCGGCCGCCGCGTTCGAGGGCCGCGATGTGGCCCGCGGCCAGGTCATCGACGTGGACGACGTTCACGGCGGTATCGGTGAACGCGGGCATCCTGCCGTTGAGGAAGTCGAGCACCACCTTGCCTGTCGGCGTGGGGCCGGCGTCACCGGGCCCGAGCGGAAAGGTCGGCAGGACGATGCAGACGTCTAGCCCTTCGGCGCAGGCCCTGAGCACCTCGTGCTCGGCGACGAACTTGGATCTCTTGTAAGGCCCGAACAGGTGGGCGATGTCGGCGTAGCACGTCTCGTCGCTCGGCGTCCCGTCCCGTGTCTGGCCTAGCCCAAGGACGCCGACCGTGGAGGTGAACACCAGCCGCTCGCATCCCGCCGCCAGGACCGCGCTGAGCACGTTGAGCGTCCCGCCGACGTTCACCTCGTAAAAGACCCGCGGGTCGCGCGCCCAGAACCGGTAGATCGCCGCCAGGTGGAACACGAAGCGGGCGCCGGCGCAGGCGGCCCGGACGGCGGCGGAGTCCCGGATGTCCGCCACGACCCGCTCGGTATCGGCCACCTCAAGACCGCGGCAGTCGGCCCCCGGTTCGACCAGGGCGACAACGTGCGCGCCCCTGGCCCGCACCGCCCTGGTGACGGCGGACCCGATGAATCCCGAGGCGCCGGTGACGACGACCCGGTCCCCCCGCCCGACGGTGATCGCCGAAGTCATAGCCGAGGTTACCGCTCCGCGGTCAGGCGCACCACCCACCCCGCACCACCCGCCCCGCACAACCCACTCCGTCCCCGCCCCGCCTCCGCCCCCGGCAGGCCGGTTACGCAATCGGGCCCGCTAGGGCAACGTTTCGAAACAAGGTGATTTTCCGGCGTGTCGGGTGCCCGTGATGTGGTTCACTGGCCCTCCGCGGCGGGTTCCCGGCCAGGGGTGCCCGGAATGCGGCTTTTGCGCGTGCGGCCTGCCGCTCTGATTGCGATTTCCGGTGCCATGGCACCGGAAATCGCAATCAAAGCCTGGCGGATGCCGTGGAACGGAGCTTCACGTAACGGGAGATGAGGGTGTGAAACGGGCGGTGTGCCCGACACGCCGCAAACTCAGGTTGTTCCGGTGTGTTGCCCTCTAGCCTGGTCGATTGCGCAATCGGCACATTGGCATCCGGCTGTGGGCCTCGGCGCGGACACCTCCGTCACGCAGGCCACCGTGGCGAACCTCCCACCGGGGCGACCCGGCTTAGCTGTGTCCTTCGGGGCGGATAACGCCCCGGAGGACACACCTAGAGGCCGCTGGGCACGGTGGTCGGTTGCGCAATCGGCCTGCCGCGTGGGTGGGGCACGGGGGTCGATTGCGCAATCGACCCCCGCCGAAGCAGATGCCCGGCCGGCCGGTTACTCCCGCTCCAGCCGGAACCAGTCCAGGCGTACGGCGCCGTGCAGCGCCAGGTACAGATCGAGAACGCCGTCGGGGAGGCGCACCGGGACCGTGACTTCGGTCCACGCGTAGCGGCTGCCGGTGCCGGGGACCGTGACGCTGGCGAGCGGGGCGCCGCTGCCGGGGACCGCGGTCCAGACCTCGATCCGCCCGCCATCGGGTGCGGAGCAGGCTGTCCGGAAGACAGCCGCCACGGTACGTTCCGAATAAACGGATTTAAACATCAGCCAGCCGCGACCCGCGGGATTCGCGAGGGTGACCGCGGTGCCGTCCACGCGGGTGCGGTCGACGAGAGTGATGTTCTCGTGGTCGTCGAAGTCGGCCGCGTTGACCTGGCCGGCGCGGCGGGACGGAGCACCGGGGACGGTGAGCGCCGCGGTCTGCCTGATGTCGGCGCTGGACGCGCCGGCGCCGATCTCGATCCGCCCGGGCGGCACGGCCATCCGGTGCGCGGCCACGTCCCACAGCGCCAGCCGCGCGAACGGCACGCCGATCCGCACCGTCGTCGTCTCACCGGGCGCGAGCGCGACACGGGCGAAGCCGCACAGCCGGCGCCGCGGCTGGTCCGGCGCCGGGTAGCTCGCGTAGAGCTGGACGACCTCGGTGCCGGGGCGGTCGCCAGTGTTCGTGACGTCCAGGCTCGCGGTCACCTCGTCCGGACCGGACGCCAGCTGGACCGGGCCGTAGCCGAACGCCGTGTAGGTCAGGCCGTGGCCGAACGGGAAGCGCGGCCGGGCGGTCGTGTACTGGTAGGTCCAGCCGGCCTTGATGATGTCGTAGTCCGACGCGGCGGGCAGGTCCGCGTCGGCGGCGTACCACGTCTGCGGCAGCCGTCCTTCCGGGGCGTGCCGCCCGGTCAGCAGGTCCGCCACCGCGTGCCCGGTCTCCTGGCCTGCGTGGCAGGTCCACAAGATCGCGGGAGCGTCCGGCGTGACGTAGGGGTAGCTGGACATGATCACCACGACCGTGCGCGGGCTGGCGGCGGTGACCTCCCGGATCAGCCGGTCCATCGACGGCGGCAGCGCCAGCGTCGTCCGGTCGCGGGCCTCCCGGCCGCCGATCATCGGGTCGTTGCCGACGACCACCACCGCGGCGTCCGCCGCGCGGGCCGCGGCGACCGCCTCGGCGACGCCGTCGCCGCGGACGTCCCAGCGCAGCCGTACCGCCTGCCCGGTGGCGGTCGACCGCAGCAGCATGTCGCCGCCGGGCAGCGGGACGCGGCGGAACGTCTCGCGGACGACCCAGCCGTCCGGCCGGTCCGCGTCCACCCGGAGCTCGCCGTCGGCGGTCACCGTCAGGTACTTGTCGCCCTGGCGGAGGGTGACGACGTCGTCTCCCCAGTCGAAGACCTCGAAGTCGCCGAGGTCGGTGCGGACTCGTTCGGCTGCCTCGTGGACGGTCACCGCGGCGCCGGCCGCGGCCATGCCGTCGGCGATCGTGACCGCATACGGCAGCGCGGGGCTGTACCAGTCCTCGTAGAGGGTGTCCGCGAGCGGGCCGACGACCGCGATCCGCTTGTGCCCGGCCAGCGGGAGCAGGCCGTCGTCGCGCAGCAGGACCGCCGCGCGGCGCGCCGCGGCGCGGGCGAGCTCGCGGTGCGCGGCGGTGTCCATCGCGGCCGCGGCGGCGTACGGGCCGGCGTCGGGGTCGAACTCGCCGAGGCGGAGCCTGATCAGCAGCTTGCGGCGGACCGCGCGGTCCACGTCGGCCATCGTGATCAGCCCCCGGCGCAGCGCCTCGGTGATTGCGGCGGCGGTGAACGCGCCGTCGGCGTCTTGGTCGGTGAAGCTGTCCAGGCCGGCGCGCAGCGCGGCGGCGTGCGCCTGCGGGTGGTCGTCGAAATAGTGCTCGGTCCGCACCAGGTTGGACGGCGCCCACGCGTCGCTGCAGGTCAGCAGCTCATCGTCGGTCCAGGTGCGGATCATTCCCAGCAGCGGGCTGACGTGCGCGGGGCGGCCGTTGACGAGGTTATACGAGGGCATCACGCCGGTCGCCGCGCCCGCCTCGATCGGCTCGCGGAACGGTGGCAGGTCGTATTCACGCAGCACCCGCGGGCGCAGGGCGGACGAGGTCAGGTCGCGGTCGTCCTCGTTGTTGTAGCCGAGGAAGTGCTTGAGCGTGGGGGCGGTCAGCAGGTAGCCCGCGCCGCTGTCCCCGGATAGCCCCTGGCAGAACGCCGTGGCCAGCTGGGCGGTGAGCAGGGGGTCCTCGGAGTAGCCTTCTTCGTTCCGGCCCCAGCGCGGGTCGCGCAGCAGGTTCACCACAGGCGCCCACACGTTCAGGCTGATCGGCGGGTGCTGCTCGTGCAGGGCCCGGACCTCCCGCGCGGTGGCGCGGCCGACCTGCCGGGCGAGCTCCGGATCCCAGCTGGCGGCGAGCCCTACTGGCTGCGGGAACACCGTCGCGGGCAGCGTCTTGCCGGTGCCCTGGTGATCCCGCCACGACGCGCCGTGCACGCCCTCGGTCCCGGTGTGGAACTCGGCGACGCCCAGCCGCGGGACCGCGGGGGAGCGCTGGTGCAGCATCGCGATCTTCTCCTCGCCGGTGAGGCGGCCGAGGAGGTCGCCGGCTCGCTCGCGCATCGGCAAGGCCGGATCACGGAACCCGGGGAGCACTGGCAGCCCTCCTTGTGAAACGCTTCGACAAACCTGTGATGACCGGATCGTTGCCAATCATGACTGGTGATTACATCATTAGCGCAGATCGGCCGATCTCATCGGTGATCCGGTCACAAACCAAGTGTTCCCAGGCTATTGCGCGGAAGTCAAGACGCGAGCTACCCTCCATCCAACTCATTGAAGCGCTTCGACGAACGCCGGGCGGCGAGTGACCCGGCCACACGTGAAACAGCCCCCCTCGAGGACGAAGGCGGTACCGCACATGCATCGCGGAGCGTCATACCACGCAGCGCTGAATCCACTGAATATGAGCAGGCGCGGGTTCCTTACCGCCGCGGCGGGTGCCGCCGGGGCGGTTGCCGCGCAGCCCCTGCTCGCCGCCTGCGGCCACGCGGGCAGCGGCACCTCCGGCACGACGAGCACGTCCGAGCTGAGCAAGATCCTGCCCGACTACGTTCCGGGCAGCGGCGTCAAGCCTGACATCCCGAGCGTGAACGGATCAGACCCCGGCTTCATCAGCTATCCCGCCGACCTCGTCCACACGGTCGCCGAGGTGCCGGGGGCAGGCGGCACGTACTCGACCATCACCCCGCTGTGGGGGTCCATCCCGCCGGCGAACAACCAGTACTACCAGGCGGTGAACCAGGCGCTCGGCGCGACGCTGCAGATCAACCCGTCGAACGGCAATACGTACGGGCAGACCCTGCCGACGCTGTTCGCCGGGAGCAAGCTGCCGGACTGGATTCAGGTCCCGGGCTGGAACGAGGTGAACGTCGCGAACTTCGGCAACGAGGTGCAGGCGAGCTTCGCGGACCTGACCCCGTACCTGTCCGGCGCCAGCGTCCGGAAGTACCCGAACCTCGCGGCGCTGCCGAGCGGCGCCTGGCAGGCCGCCGTCTGGAACAACAAAATCTACGGCATCCCGGTCTATCCGGGCACCCACATCTACGCCGAGCAGATCTTCTACCGCGCCGACATCCTGGACAAGCTCGGCCTCGGCACGCCGTCCGTGACGTCCGCGCAGGACCTGTTCGACCTGGGCAAGGAGGTCAACGACCCCAAGCGCGGCCGCTGGGCGTTCGACGATATCTGGACGGCGCTGTACCAGCCGTTCGCCTTCCTGCCCGGCCCGCCGCTGATGTGGACCACGGGCGCGGGCGGCGACCTGGTCGCCTGCTGGGAAAGCCCGGAGATCATCGAGGCGATGAACTGGCAGGCCAGCACGGTCCGGGCCGGGATGGTGCACCCGGACGCGCTCGCGCTGCAGACCTCGAACGCCAAGCAGCGCTTCTGGAGCGGCGCGGTGGTCATCGAAGGCGACGGCAACGGCGCCTGGGTGGGCGACGACGCGGTATCCGGCCTGGCGGCCAACAAGGGATACCTGCGGATGTCGCTGCCGCCGTTCACCGCGAGCGGCAGCGGAACCCCGGTGTACTACCTGAACAACAGCTGCAACATGTTCAGCTACCTGAGCGCGAGCCTGCCGAAGAGCCAGATCGAAGAAGCCCTGCGGATCGCGAACTACCTGGCCGCGCCGTTCGGCTCCTATGAGTACACGCTGGTCAACTACGGCGTGCGGACAACCGACTGGACGCCGTTCGGCGAGCGGCCCGGTGCTCAGCGCCGCCGGGCTGAAGAACGTCACGAACACGTTCTCGTTCCTGGCGACCCCGCTCAACGTGCAGAACGTCCAGCAAGGGTTCACCGGCGTGGTCAAGGCGAACGCCGCCTGGCAGCAGGTCGCCGGCAAGTACGCGGTCAAGCCGCTGTTCTGGAACATGAACATCTCGGTTCCGGCCAGCCTGGCCGACGCCTGGAACGCCGCGACGTTCACCAACGGCAGCGGCAACATCATCCAGGAGGTAGTCCGCGGCAAGAGCACCATCGCCGACTACCAGGCCGCGGTGAAGAGCTGGCAAAGCAACGGCGGCAACGCGCTGCGCAGGTTCTACGACGGCATCAGGTCGAAGTACGGCACGGCCTGATGACCACCGGGGTGTCGCGGCGTCCCGGCTCCGGGACGGCCGCGGACGCGGACACGCGACCAGCCGACGGGGCCCGGCGCGGCGCCGGTGCACGGCGCGGCTCGCGCGGCGGCCCGCGCGGCGGGCCGTCCTGGCGGGTGCGGCTGCGGCGGGACAAGGCGCTCATCGTCATGACCTTGCCGGCGGTCATCTTGCTGCTGGTCTTCGGCTATGCCCCGATGCTCGGCCTGGTGATGGCGTTCCAGCAGTACAACGTCTACAACGGCCTGCTGTACAGCCCGTGGGTGGGGCTCGCCAACTTCCAGCAGCTGTTCGGCGACCCGGCGTTCTGGCACGCGTTCTGGAACACGCTGCTGCTGTTCTCGGTGCAGCTCGTGCTGTTCTTCCCGGTGCCGATCGCGCTGGCCATCCTGCTCGACGGGCTGCTCAGCCGCAGGCTGAAGGCGTTCGTGCAGAGCGTCACCGCGCTGCCGCACTTCTTCTCCTGGGTGCTGGTCATCACGATCTTCCAGAAGATGATCGGCGGCGCCGGGCTGATCCCGCAGTTCCTGCGCCAGCACGGGGTGGCCAACCCGGTCGACCTGATGACGGACGGGAGCACGTTCAAGTTCCTGGTCGCCGCCCAGCTGATCTGGAAGGAGGCCGGCTGGAACGCGATCGTCTTCCTCGCCGCGCTCGCCGCGATCAGCCCGTCCCTGTACGAGGCGGCGGCCGTGGACGGGGCGGGCTGGTGGCGCCGCACCAGGCACATCACGCTGCCCGGGCTGAAGGGCATCACGATCTTGCTCCTCATCCTCAACCTGGGCTACGCGCTGACCTTCGGCTTCGAGCAGATGCTCATACAGCGCGGGGCGATCGGCCCGGGCAGCGCGGAGGTGCTGACCACGTTCTCCTACGTCTTCGGGATCGTCAACGGGAACTACAGCTACGGCGCGGCCGCGGGCCTGTTCCTCGGCGTCACCTCGCTGGTTCTCATCCTCGCCGCCAACAAGGTGGCGCACGCGTTCGGAGAGGACGGGCTGTACCGGCGATGACGACCATCCCCACGCGGCGCGCCCCCGCGCGCAGCGCCCCCGCGCGCGCGGTCCGCGCGGCCCTCGGCACCGCCCCGCGCCCCGTCTGGCAGGAGCGGCCGAAGCCGCCCACCCAGGCGGCCAAGAGCGGCGGCATCGTCGTGATCCTCGCGCTGGTCCTGGTGCCGCTGTACGCGGTGACGCTGACCAGCTTCTCTACGCAAGGCTCGATCAACATCGCCGGCGGCCTGGTGCTCTGGCCGCACGGCCTGACGCTGAATGCCTACACGCTCATCTTCACCGGCGGGGTGGTCGGCCGCGCGCTGCTCATCAGCCTCGCGGTCACGGTGGTGGGCACCGGGTTCTCCATGCTGGTCACGATCCTGGCCGCCTACGGGCTGTCGCGGGCCGGGTCGTTCGGGCACCGGGCGATCTTGCTGACCATGATGATCACGATGTTCTTCAACGGCGGCGTGATCCCGCTGTTCCTCGTGGTCTCCGCGCTCGGCGGCTACGACCAGTACTGGGCGCTGATCCTGCCGAGCGCGGTAAGCGTGTTCAACATCCTCGTGATGCGGGCGTTCTTCGCCAACGTCGCCGCCGAGCTGATCGAAAGCGCCCGGATCGACGGCGCCAGCGACTGGATGATCCTGTGGCGGATCGTGCTGCCCGCCTCGAAGGCGGTCACCGCGGTGATCGCGCTGTTCTACGCGGTCGGCTACTGGAACTCATGGTTCAACATCCTGCTGTTCATGCCGGCCGACAGCACCAAGTGGCCGCTGCAGATGGTCATGTACAACTACGTCACCGAGGGCATGTCGTTCGCCGGCAGCGGCGTGACCAACGTCGGCGCGAACCTCGGCAGACAGCAGATCGCCCCGTTGTCGCTGCAGATGGCCGTCGTGGTGCTCACGGTCGTCCCCATCCTCGCCGTGTACCCGTTCGTGCAGAAGCACTTCACCAAGGGCGTGCTGCTCGGTGCCGTCAAGGGATAGCGCGGCGGGCGGCATCACGGACACCGCCCCCGCGGACCGCTGGGAAGACGCCTTCCCGGTGGGCAACGGCCGGCACGGCGCACTGGTCTCCGCCCAGCAGGGGGCGGCGAGCGTCATCGTCACGCATCACCACCTGGCGTGGCCGGACGCGGCCGCCCCGCCTGGCCCGCCCGACCTGGCCGGCCGCCTGGAGGAGGTCAGGGACCTGCTGCTGGCCGGCGAGTCCTGGCGCGCGCTCGAGCTGTTCACGGGCGACTGGCCGCGCTACCGTCCCCGTCCGTTCCACCCCGCGTTCGCGGTCAGGCTCGGCGACGGCGAGGCGCCCGCTGACGGGACGCCCGCTGACGGGACGCCCGCTGACGGGACGCCCGCTGACGGGACGCCCGCCGCGGTCCCGGACGGCTACCGCCGGTCGCTGAACTACCGCACCGGAGTCGCCGTCGCCGCCTGGCCAGGCCACCGGCACACCTGTTTCGTGTCCCGCACCCGGGACATCGTGGTCCAGCACCTGAGCGGAACGCCGCGGGACCTGAACGTCGAAGTGGACGCGCGGCTGCCCGGCGCCCCGCCGGGGCTGCGGGTCACCGGCCACGTGTGCGAGCGGGCGGCCGGCGACGCGCTCATCGTGACGACGGTGGAGTACCCGGGGCTCGCGGCCGACGGCTACGTGGGCGCCACCCGGGTAGTGGCGGACCCGGGGGACGGCGTCACCGCCATCGGCGGCCGCGGCGTCCGGGCGGCCCGCTGCCGGAAGCTGACGGTGCTGACCCGGGTGGAGGTTTTCCGTGACACCGCGGAACTCGGCGCGGCACGGTGCAGGGCGATGGCGGCCGTGACCGGCGCGCCGGTATACCAGCGCGGACTGCTGCTCGCCGAGCACGCGAGGGAGCACGCCGCCGCCTTCGGCGACGTCCGCCTGGACCTGGCCGGGCAGGCCGCGGACCGCGCCCGAAGCGTCGGCGAGCTGCTCGCCCGGCAGGCCGCGCTGCCGGACCGGCCGCTGCCGGCCTTGCTGGAGAAGCTGTTCGACTCGGGGCGCTACCTGCTGCTGTCCGCCAGCGGGCTGCTGCCGCCCCGGCTCACCGGGCTGTGGCAGGGCGACTGGCACCCGGCGTGGTCCGGCGCGATCACGGGCGACGCCAACCTCGGCCTGCAGCTGGCCGGCGCGGTCACCGCGCACGTGCCGGCGGCGGTGACCGCCGTCGCGGACCTGGTGCGGGACCGGCTGGGGGACTGGCGCGTGAACGCGCGGCGGATCTTCGGCACCGGGGGCTTCGTCGCGCCGGCCCACAGCGACGGCCGCAGCGGGCTGTGCACCCACTTCGAGACCGAATACCCCCTGCAGATGTGGACCGCAGCCGCGGACTGGCTGCTCGTCACGCTCCTGGACGCGGCCCACGCCTGGGGCGACACGGCGTTCTTCGCCAACCGGGTCGAGCAGGCGCTCCGGGAACTGGCGTCGTTCTACGAGGACTTCCTGACGCGGGCAGACGAGGACGGGCACGTGATCTTCGTGCCATCCTATTCCCCGGAGAACCGGCCGGGCGGCTGGTCCCCGGCCGCCGTCAACGCCAGCATGGACATCGCGGCGGCCCGGCACGTCCTGACCGCCGCGGCGAACGCGGCCGCGGACCCGGACGACGATTCCGCGCGCCGGTGGCGAGAGCTGGCGGCGCGGCTGCCGCCCTACCGTGTCGATCCCAGCGGAGCGCTCGCCGAATGGGCCTGGCCGCCGGCCGGATCCGGCCTGCCGCCGCTGCCCGGCAACGACGAGCACCGGCACGTCAGCCACCTGTACCCGGTGTGGCCGCTGCATGACATCACGGTCACCGGGACCCCGGAACTCGCGGCGGCGGCCAGCCGGGCGCTGCGCGCGCGCGGCGCGCAAGACGACTCCGCCCACGGCTACCTGCACCGGGCGCTCGCGGCGGCGCGGCTGCGCGACGCGGGGCTGGCGGGGCGGCTGCTGGCTGCGCTCACCGGCCATGGCTTCTTCTACCGGTCGTTGCTGAGCAGTCATTATCCCGAACGGAAGGTTTACAACTCCGATGCCGCATGCGCTCTGCCGGGCGTGCTGATCGAGATGCTGGTGGATTCTGTCCCGGCGAAGCTGGGCGCGCCGGGGACGCCGGGGACGGCCGCCGCCCCCGGCCGGATCGAGCTGCTGCCGGCCGTCCCGGATTACCTGCCCGCCGGGCGGCTGCGCGGCGCCCGGACGCTGGCCGGTGTCCTGGTCGCGGACCTGCGGTGGGACGCCGCCGGCGGCGCCGCCGAGGCGGTGCTGATCTCATCCGCCCGGCAGCAGGTCGACGTCGGGTTCTGGCAGGCCCCGGTCGGCCGGGTCACGTTGCCGGCCGGGCAGCCCGTTCGGGTTCACGCAGGTCAGCGGTGATGGTTGAAGCGCTTCGACATACGATGAACCGGACTGTGGGCTGTGCGCTTATGGAAGCTTATGGAAAGGGTGGGGGATGGCGACACTCGCTGACGTGGCCCGTCATGCCGGCGTCGCCGCGAGCACGGTCTCTTACGTGCTCAGCGGCAAGCGGTCGATATCGGAGGAGACCCGGGAGCGGGTTCAGCGGTCGATCGAGGTACTCAACTATCACCCGCACGCCGGTGCCCGCGCGCTGGCGAGCAGCCGGTCGAACGTGCTCGCGCTCATCGTGCCGTTGCGCAGCGACACGTACGTGCCGGTGATGATGGAGATCGCCATCGCCGTCGTCACGAAAGCGCGCGCTTACGGCTATGACGTGCTGCTGATGACCAACGATGAGGGATCTGAGGGGATCCGGCGCGTCGCGTCGAGTTCCCGGGCCAACGCCGTCATCCTCACCGATATCGGCATGACGGATGACCGCATCGCGATCATCAGGCAAACCGGGGTCGACGCCGTGCTGATCGGGGTGCCGGCGGACCCGGCCGGGCTCGACTGCGTAGACCTCGACTTCGAGCAGGCCGGCCGGCGCTGCGTGGATCACCTCGCCCAGCTCGGCCATCGCGCGGTCGCGTTCATCGGCGAGGCGGAGGGCGTCTACCGGCGGCACATCGGTTTCGCGGAGCGCACCCTGCGCGGCATCAGAGAGGCCGCCGCGGCCCAGGGAGTGGACCTGGTGCACCGCCCGTGCGAGGGCAGCTACGAGGCGGCGGCGGGCGCGCTCTGGCGGATCCTGGAAGAACGGCCGCACACCACCGGGCTCATCGTGCAGAACGAGGTCATCATCTCGCCGCTGATGTCGCTGCTGCGCGCGGGCGGGCGTGCCGTCCCCGAGGACATGTCGATCGTCGCGCTGTGCCCGGACCGCATCGCCGAGCAGACAGCGCCCCGGCTGACCTCGGTCACCATTCCCGCGACCGAGCTCGGCACCCAGGCGGTCGAACTCCTGATGCGGCGGATGACCGCCGGCGAGCCAGGCGAGGTGCAGCTCATCCCGCCGTCCCTGACAGTCCGCGGCAGCAGCGCAGCCACAAGGAGGAGCACTGGTGAGTAGCGTCGTCGAGGTCGCCTCAGGTTTCGAGTGGTCGTCGGCCCAGGAAACCCTCCGCGTCGAGCCGTGGGGGCCGGACGGCGTCCGGGTCCGGGCCTGCCTCGGTCCGGTTCTCGACGGCCTGCCCGGCGCCCTGGCCGGCCAGCCCCCGGCCGGCCAGCCCCCGGCCGGCGAGGCGACGGTGACGATCGACGGCACGACGGCCCGGCTCGTCAACGGGCGGATCACCGCGGAGCTGACCCTGACCGGCGAGGCACACGGACAGGCGATGCTCCGGTTCGCCAGCACCGCCACGGGCGGAGAGCTGCTCGCCGAGCAGCCGATCCACTGGTGGTGGCCGGGCCCGCGGCTGTTCACCCCGGCCGGGAACGGCTACCACCGGCTGGAGCAGTCGTTCCGCGGCTACGACGCGGAACGGCTGTACGGGCTCGGCCAGCACGGGCACGGCCTGCTCGACCAGAAGGGCGCGGTGCTGGACCTGGTCCAGCGCAACGGCGAGGTCACCATCCCCTTCCTGCTGTCGAGCCGGGGGTACGGCCTGCTCTGGAACAGCCCGGCGATCGGCCGGGTGGAGCTGGCCGCCAACGGCACCCGCTGGGTGGCCGACAGCGCGCGCCAGATCGACTACTGGGTCACCGCCGGCACGCCCGCGCAGATCCTGCGGCGGTACGCGGACGTCACCGGGCATGTCCCGATGCTGCCGGAGTGGGCCAGCGGGTTCTGGCAGTCCAAGCTTCGCTATCGCACGCAGGACGAACTGCTCGAGGTGGCCCGTGCGTACGCCAAGCGCGGCCTGCCGCTGTCGGTCATCGTGGTCGACTACTTCCACTGGACGCACCTCGGCGACTGGAAGTTCGATCCGGCTGAGTGGCCCGACCCGGGCGCGCTGACCGCCGAACTGCGCGACATGGGCGTCAAGCTCATGGTCTCGGTGTGGCCGTCGGTCTCCCCGGCGAGCGAGAACTTCCAGCGGATGCGGGAGGCGGGGCTGCTCATCGGGACCGAGTTCGGGCCGCTCGCCCAGGCCACCTGGCCGGACAAGGGCATCAGCGTCCCGGTGGACGTCTGCTTCTACGATGCCACGAACCCGCGCGCGCGGGACTTCGTGTGGAGCCGCGTCCGGGACAACTACCTGCGCCCCTACGGCATCGACGTGTGGTGGCTTGACGCGTGCGAGCCGGAGCTGCGGCCGGGGTTCCAGGGGAACCTGCGGTACGACGCCGGGCCCGGGCTCGAGGTGGGGAACATGTACCCGCGGGAGAACGCCCGCGCGTTCTACGAGGGCATGGCGGCGGAAGGGCAGCCGGAGACAGTCAGCCTGGTCCGTTCGGCATGGGCGGGCAGTCAGCGGTACGGCGCGGCGCTGTGGTCCGGCGACATCCCCGCCACGTTCGCCAGCCTGCGGGCGCAGCTCCGGGCCGGGCTGAACGTGGCGGTCAGCGGCATCCCGTGGTGGACCACCGATATCGGCGGGTTCCACGGCGGCGACCCCGACGACCCCGAATACCGCGAGCTGATGGTCCGGTGGTTTCAGTTCGGCGCGTTCTGCCCGCTGTTCCGGTTGCACGGGCACCGTGAGCCGACGATGCCGTTCGGCCTCCAGCAGACCGGCGGGCCGAACGAGGCGTGGTCCTTCGGCCGCGACGCCTACGAGCACATCGCCGCGGTCATATTCCTGCGGGAACGGCTGCGCCCGTACATCATGACCCAGATGCGGACCGCGCACGAGGCGGGGACCCCGCCGATGCGCCCGCTGTTCGTCGATTTCCCCGCCGATCCGCGGGCCTGGCAGGTCGATGACGCCTACATGTTCGGCCCCGACCTGCTCGTCGCCCCGGTCACCGGCTACGGCGCGCGCCAGCGCCCGGTCTACCTGCCCGGCGGAAGCCGGTGGACCAGCGCGTGGACCGCCGAGCCGATCCGCGGCGGCACCGAGGTGACCGCCGCCGCGCCGCTGAGCCAGATCCCCCTGTTCCTGCGCGACGGCGCCACGCTACCAATCTCAGCCCCGTAAGTCCCCGCCCCGCGAGCCCACACTAGACCCGTCCTTCGCACATGGTGTTGTGTAGTTGAGGTGCTGAGGTCTGTGCTGGCGGGATGACTCGATTGTGGACGCGGGCCGGTCGTTGGCCGTGTGTGACAGATCGGTTCCGATGTGATCTGAGGTGGGGAAGAGACAACCCGATCAGGTGGTTGACGTCGGGCATGGGCGGGATGTCGAGGACTGGCCGCGGGCGGGGCCGGGCACGGGCGGAGATCGCGGTGGTCCGGGTGCTGGAGAAGCGGCTGGGTGCACTGCCGGTGGTGGCGCAGTTCGGGCGGCGGCTGCGGATCGCGGAGGTGGTCGATGAGCTGTGCCCGGTCCGGCAGGTGGCGCCGGTCTCGCACGGGGAGGTGATTGAGGCGCTGGTGGCGAACCGGCTGACGGCGCCGGCCCCGCTGGTGCAGGTGGAGGCGTGGGCAGCGGCGATGGCGGTGGACGAGGTGTATGGCATCGAGCCGCGTCTGCTCAACGATGACCGGCTCGGCCGTGCCCTGGACGCGATCGCTCCGCATCTGGATGAGGTCATCGGCTCGGTCGGGGCGGCGGCGATCAGCGAGTTCGGGGTGGACGTGGCCCGGCTGCACTGGGACATGACCTCGATTTCGCTGTACGGCGCCTACCCGGAGCCGGACGAGGAGTACCCGGCGCCGCGGTGGGGGCATCCGAAGGACCGCCGCCCGGATCTGAAGCAGGTCCAGGCCGGGCTGGCCGTGGCCGCTGACGGCGGGATCCCGGTCTTCCATCACGCCTACGACGGCGGGGCCGGGGAGGTGGCCCAGGTCACCGGGGCGATGACCGCGCTGAAGAAGATCGCCGGGCCGCGCACGTTCCTGCTGGTGGGCGACTCCAAGCTGATCTCCTGGGCCAACGCGGCGGCGATGGCCGCCGGGCAGGTCGCCTTCATCGCGCCGCTGGCCGCCTCGCGGGTGCCAGCGGGGCTGTTCGCCGCGCTGCCGGCCGGGACGGGCACCGAGGTGGACTATGTCGCCGCGCGGGACGCGGGCAAGCCCGCGGCCGCCCGGGGCACCTACCGCGTGGCCGAGGACTACGGGATGGACATCCGCGGGCCCCGCAAGAGCGATCCGGTGGTGCACCTGCGCCGGATCCTGGTGTACTCCTCGGCGAACGCCGCCTGCGCAGGCCAAGGCCAGGGCGCTGAAGCTGGCCAAGGCCGCCACCGAGCTGGACAAGCTGGTGCGCACCGCCGGGACCCGGTTCCACCCCACCGAAGAGGCCGTGGCCGCCCGGGTCCAGGCGATCGCCGCCAAACGCCGCGTCAAGGCGTACCTGCGCACCGCTATCACCGCCTGCCCAGCCGGCGAACCCGTGCTGGCCTGGCACTTCGACCAGGATGCCATCGACGCTGAAGCCGCCGCAGACGGCTGGTACGCCCTGCTGACCACTAGAGCGGGTCGATTGCGCGATCGACCCGCTGCGACCCGCGCCACGTCCAGACTCCCCGGCTCGCGACCGCCCAACGGGTGGGTAAAAGCAACACAAGTCAAGCTCAGCGGCGTCATCTCCAACGGCGCGCTCCAGCCCGGGCAGCGGCCCGAGCACGGCACGATCGTCGCGCCCGGCGTCTACGGCCCGCACCACCAGCACTTCTTCAACGTCCGCCTGGACATGGCCGTCGACGGCACCGCCAACCGCGTCTACGAGGTCACCCCGACGGCGCTGCCCGAAGGGCCCGGCAACCCGGTCGGCAACGCCTGGCGCACGGAGGAAGTCCTCATCGAGGACGAGACCCAGGCGAAGCGGGACGCCGACCCGCAAGCCGGACGGTACTGGAAGATCGTCAACGAGAACGTGACCAACGACCTCGGCCAGCCCGTCGCCTACAAGCTGGTGCCCGAGCACACGATGCGCCCGTTCGCGCACCCGGGATCGGCGGTGGCCAAGCGGGCGGGCTTCATCAGCAATCCCCTCTGGGTCACCGCGTACGACAGGGACGAGCTGTTCGCCACCGGCAGCTACCCCAACCAGTCCGAAGACGGCGGCGGCCTCCCCGCCTACGTCACAGGCGGCCGCAACCTCGTCGACACCGACGTGGTGCTGTGGTTCACCTTCGGCACCAACCACGTCGTCCGCCCGGAGGACTGGCCGGTGATGCCCGTCCACCCGATCGGCTTCCGGCTGTTGCCCGCCGGTTTCTTCGTCGGCAACCCCGCCTTGGACAACCCCGCCCCCGCAGCCGACCACTGCCACCACCAGTAACAAGGAACGAACGATGGCGACTGCCTCCCCAGAAGTAGCTACCGATTCCGGCATCACCCTAAAGAAGCGAGTTCTCTCCACCCCCGAGATGCTCGCCCAGTCGGTGGCCAACATGGCGCCCAGCGCAGCGATGGCCCTGCTCCCGTTCCTCGTCTTCCTGTCCGCGGGCAACGGGACGTGGCTGTCGTTCGCCTTCAGCCTGGTCGTGCTGCTGATCGTCGGCTTCTGCGCCGCCCAGTTCGCCACCCGCATCAACTCGGCGGGCTCGTTCCACGTCTGGGTGACCCGGAGCCTCGGCCCGGGCGCCGGCAGCGCCGCGGGCTGGGGCCTGGTGCTCGGCTACCTGTTCACCGGCGTGGCGTGCGTGCTCGGCTTCGAGATCTACGGTGACAACCTGCTCGTCGGCTTCGGGCTCTCGCCGGGCAACCATCTCGTCCGGGCCATCCTCTACATCGTGGCCGGACTGGCCCCCGCCCTGATGGCGGTGTCGGACATCAAGATCTCGCAGCGGGTGGCGTTCATCCTGGAGTCCGTCTCGGTGACGATCATCCTGATCCTCTGCATCGCCGTCTACGTGCACAACGGCGGGGTCTTCGACAGCCACCAGCTGTCTTTGAAGGGAGCCGGAGCGGGCGGGATCGTCGTCGGCATGGTCCTCGCGATCTTCGCCTTCGTCGGGTTCGAGTCGGCCGGCGCGCTCGGCCAGGAGGCCAAGAACCCGGGGCGCAGCGTGCCCCGCGCGATCCTGTGGAGCTGCGGCATCGTCGGCCTGTTCTACCTCATCGTGTCCTACGCGCAGGTCTACGGCTTCGGCGCGGCCGCGTTCGGCAAGGCGACCGCCCCGCTCCCGCAGCTGGCCAGCGCGGTGGACCTCGGCTGGCTCGGCCACTTCATCGCCTTCGGCATCACGTGCAGCATGTTCGCTTGCACGCTCGCCTGCCTCACCGCGGGCTCGCGGATGCTGCTGAGCCTCGGCCACGACGGGCTGCTGCCCAGGTTCTTCACGCACACCTCACGGCACACGCACGCGCCGAGCGTGGCGATCTGGACGGTGGCGGTCCCGATGACGCTGGTGCCCATCGCCTACATCGCCGCGGGCAGCACCGACACGACGCTCACCGGGGAGATGGGCACGCTGGCGACCTACGGCTTCATGCTGGCCTACGCCCTGGTCGCGCTCGCCGCGCCGATCTTCCTGCGCAAGATCGGCACACCGAAGCCACTCGCCTGGGTCTTCGGCGTCCTCGGCGCCGTCACGATGCTGTTCGTCTTCTACGTCAACTGGATCCCGCAGGCGATCACGAACGACATCTTCCCGGGGCTGACCTGGCCCTACTGGACACTGCCGTACGTGTTCCTGGCCTGGACCGCGATCGGGCTCCTCTGGTACTGGGCGGTCAGACTGCGCAACCCGCAAGTCGTGGCCAACGCCGGGGCCTGGGGCGAGCACGGCGCGCCCGCCAAAGAGGCGGTTGGCGGCTAGGGCTGGCGGCTAGATAATCAGCGGGTGTCCGAGGTACCCGAGGTAGCTGAGAAACCAGCCGAGAAACCAGCCGGCAAGAAGGAACACCCACCCGGTGTGGCCGGCACCATCTGGATGCTCGAACACGCCCAGGACCTCGTGTCGGTGGTCGTCGGCGTGCTCCTCGTCGCCCTGGCCGCGGTCGTCCTGGTGCTCGGCGTCGTGGACTTCTTCCGCGAGGTGATGTCCGGGCCGGTGGAGACCGCCGTGGTCAACCTGCTCAACCGCGTGCTGCTCGTGCTGATCCTCGTCGAGATCATGCACACCGTCGTGCTATCGCTGCGCGCCCACCACCTGGTCAGCCAGCCGCTGCTCGCGGTCGGCCTGGTGGCGGTCATCAGGAAGATCCTGTTCGTGCTCAGCAGCGAGCAGTCGGCGAGCACCTCCGAACTCGCCCTGCTGATCGCCATGATCGGGGTCTTCGTCGCTGCGCTGATCCTCGTCTCAAGGTACGGCACCGATACATGACGTCCCACGTCTGACGTCGGGCTGGCGGGACTCGAACCCGCGGCCTCGTGCACCCAAAATTGGATCTGGGTCCGAATCGGGCAACCGCCATTGCGGTAAAATAGCAGTTCAGAGGGCATTTTCTGTTAGTGAGTGCAGTGTAGTGGAGGAGAGTGCAGTGCCTTCTGGCTAACCCAGAATCTAACGATGGAGACGACTTGGCGTACGTCACAAACGCTCTGGGAAGAACGGTGCGGAGCGCTTCACCGGGGTCTACAAGGCCGCTGACGGGTCGTACAAGAGCGCGGGAACGTTCGACACCGAGGAGCGTGCCCTGGAGGTGGCCGAGGCTGCCGAGCGGCACGCGCACCTGCGGCTTGCTGAGACGAGCCCGGCCGACAAGGTGATCGGCGCGCTGGGTTTCACCGATGAGCTGCCGAACGGCCGTCGGTACAAGCACGGCACTCTCGGCGGGTACGTGACCGCCAAGTGCTGGTGCCCAGGATGCGCGCAGTGGAGCGCGGACTACGCGCGCGACCGCAAGCGTCGCAAGACCGGCCGGTCGGCACGGGAGTGGTCGCCCGCGTGGCGGAACGACCCGACCGAGTACCTGGGCGCGGACGTGTGGCGGCGGATCTGGAACACGGCCGTTGACGACGCGGGACTTCCGTTCCGCTACACGCCATACCAGGTACGCCACACGCACGCGTCGTGGCTCATCGACCAGGGTGTCGACCTCGCCCGGGTGCAGTACCGGCTCGGCCACGGCGACCTTCAGGCGACCACGCGGTACGTCAAAATCCTCGACGAAGAAGACCCCAAGGCCGCGGACGTCATGTCGGCGATACTTGGAGATGTTGCCTAAACTGAGGGAGTCGGCTGTCCGTGATGCGCCATGCGGTATCCCGGAACGCTAGACTCTCGAAGGCACGGGCTGTAGCGCAGTTTGGCTAGCGCGCCGCGTTTGGGTCGCGGAGGTCGCCGGTTCGAATCCGGCCAGCCCGACCAGATCGTGCTTAGAAGCCATGGGGCCGGGCAGGCGGGCGCGGGTGATCCTGAGCCTTCCGGAGGATCTCCAGCACGTCTGCCGTCTGCTTGTGATGCACAGTGAGATATCACCCGAGACACGGCATCGGGGCGATGCAGGAAGACCCGCATTCTGCGCACGCGACTGCGCGGCGCTAGGCCATGACCCGGGAGGGGGAAGCTCACCGCCGATAGCACGCCTGGAGTACTACGCGGAAGTCCGCGTCCTCGAATCCGCCGCGACGAAGGATCTCGGGCTGGTGGGGGAGACCGGGGTTGTCGGAGGCGTGTCGAGCGGCTCGCGAGGGGATATCTACGCTGTCTTTGTCGCGGATAGCACATACATGATCGCGGCCGCCGATCTCGCCCCCACCGGACGCGTTTTCACGAGGGAAGATTTCTACCCCTGCGGCAATACCGGAGCCGCACTGGACGATATCCTCGACCCTGCCGCCCGCGCTGCGGTCACGTGGGTGTCCGCCGATGCGGGCGGGCGCAGTTCAGGGCCGCCGACGGCGCCGGTATATCAGGCAACATGCGTTTTCGTGCACGGCGCGGACGCCGAGGTGCTGCCCGGCTGGCCTACATCTGCTGATCAGCTGAGCATCCTGCTGCAGAAGGCCGAGGTACTTCCCGGGGCGCATGGATCTGCAAGGTCGGTTTCCTGGCCGCCGACCTCGCCAGGGCCGTTCCTTCACCCCGGCGCCGTACTGCTGGTGATGGAGGGGCCAAGGGTGGTAGCCACCGCGGTCATCATCGGCCTGGCCAACGGCAATGAACGATAAGCAAGGCAGAGCCGCGATGACCGCAGACTGGTGGCAGCGGCTGCGCGAGCTGGACCACGCCACCCACCTTGAATATCCCGAGGATTACGACCAACTAGAGGCAGGCGCACGGTTTGAGCGGCTCATCCGGGGACTCGAGCAGCGTTTCCAGTGCCAGTGCCAGGTCGACCAGAACGTGCAGGATGCCAGCTTCCACGGCGACATAGTGGTCCCCGCCGAACGCACCGCAAGCGGCCAGCAGATCTGGATCCGCATCAGCAACTTCGGCGGCCTGGCTGTCTACTCGCCGGAACGGCTCGGTTCCCACACCGACGCGGAAAAGCTCAACGCGCTGCCTGAAGCAGACCGGAACCGCGTGGAAGGTACCCTTACCGGGCTCGGGTACCTGATTGTCCCGGAAGACCTCCTCGTCCAGCGTTACAACGGCCGCAGCGACCTGGCCGCCTTCTACTCACCCCAGGACCCGCCGACCTGGTTCATCCGGTTCTTCGACTACCTGTGATCGACTCTTACCGACCGCGGTCACAGGCTCTTACGCCGCCGGGGTCACCAGCCTGCAGCGGTGCGATCAGGCCGCCACACTGTGAGCGCTGCACTTCCGCACCATGACCGCGGAATTCTCTGGTGACTTCACTTCGGAGAGACTTAGTGGTCTGGTTCGTAAGTTCGTCGGGGGTAGTGGTCATGCTGCCAGGGCGTGAGTCTCGGTCTTGGCGTGGATGTCGATGCGGCGCAGCAGGTCGCTGAGGTCGGTCCGGGTGAATTTCCAGTCAAACGGCCGGGCGATGGCGTTGTAGCGGGTCTCGAACGCAGCGAGGCGGTCGCGGATCTGGTCCAGATCGGTGAAGTCGCTGGGGGTCAGGACTTTGCGCTGGACGACAGAGAAATAGATTTCCGCCTGGTCCAGCCAGGAGGCGTGCGCGGGCAGGTGGATCAGCTGCGCGTTCGGCCAGGCGGCGGCCATCCGCTCGGCCGCGGCGGCGCCGCGGTGGGAGGACCCGTTATCGACGATCCAGAACACCCGGTCCGCGCTGGCGTACGGCTCGGTGGTCATCACCTGCTCTGCCAGCCGGGCGAACGGCGCGATCCCGGTGGTGTCCTCACACCGTCCGGCGACCCGGCCGCGGCGGACATCCCAGGCGGCCAGGTAAGCCAGCGCGCCGCGCCGCTCGTAGTCGTGCTCCACCCGCATCGCGCGGGCTTTCCCCGGCGGCAGGGTGGGGTGGCAGCGGCACCGGGCCTGGATGGAGGTCTTCTCATCGGCGCAGATCACATAGTCATCCGGGCCCAGCGGCCGGCGGTCCCAGATCCCGGCGTACAGGTCCAGCACCCGGGCGGCCTTTTCTGCGAACTGCGGGTCGCGGACGGAGATCCAGGACCGGTGCTGCCAGGGCTTGAGGGCGTCGCCGGCCAGCCACCGGCGAACCGTGGATGCCGAGGCCGCGATGCCGCGGCGGGCGGCCAGCTCGCGGGCCAGGTCCGGGCCGCTCCACTTGGACAGCGGCACCCCCGACTCGGCCGGCAGCGCGCACGCCAGCGCGACGGCCTCGGCCCGGTCGGTGGCGGTGAAGGCCGGCGGGCGGCCGCTGCGCGGGGCATCGGCCAGCCCGGCCAGCCGGCCCTCCGCGAACCGGCGGCGCCACTTGCGGACCGTGTTCGGTGCATATCCCCAGCTCGGCGGCGATCGCCGCGTTGGCCTGCCCGGCCGCAGCGGCCAGCACGATCACGGCCCGCAGCCGGTCCCGGTAGGACCCGCGCACCGACCGTGCCCGAGCCGCCAGCACCGCCTGTTCCTGGCCGGACAGGGCAATCTGGTATGGGCTTGACATAGGCATGCGTTCTGATACGTGAATGACCCCCGCTTTATGCCGTACCCGCGCCAGTGCCCGGCGCGCCAGTGATCGCCAAAGGTCCTCGGGAGGAGGCCGCCGTGGCCAGGTACCCGGACTCCACCAAGACCTCGCTGGAGCAGCGGCTGCGCGCCCGGGCCCGGGAGCGCTGGCCGCAGATCGCCAGCCTGCAGATCCGCCACCGCGGGAACTTCAGCTGCGTCAACGCGACGCTGACCGACGGCACCACCCTCAAGCTGTGCCGCCTGCGCTATGCCGGCTCCGCCAGCCAGTGGCAGTTCGCGATCTACCGCGCCAGCCACGACGACTACGACGAATCGGTCTTCCCTACCGGCCTGCCCGTCGGCACCTGCCAAGACGCCCTCGACACCGCCTGCGGCCTCTACCTCAACGACCCCACCGCCTGGATCCAACCCCCGACGAACTTACGGGCGAGACCACTTAGCCTCACCCATCATCTGCCGTGGTCCCAGTACCGGCCCCGCTGCCCCCGAATAACCCGCGGAAGATTGGCACCCGCGCGGATGCAGCGGAAATAGCTGATCCGCCGCCCCGCTCCTGTTTCCTTTTTCCCGAACGGACCCAGCTGACTCCCCACCGTCACGCACTACTCTGGCGGAGTCCAGGTCGCCCGCGTGTGGAGCAAATACACAACCGGCAGGCCAGTTAACGAGCCGCGGTGAGCAGTGAATTTCCGGCGGGCGGCAGCAGGGCGTGTATCGGCGGCCGTCGATGAGTTCACCCGCCCCGCGGAGTCTGTCCTGCAGCATGCTGATATCCCCGCCGTCCCGCAAGCCCCGGGCCAGCGGGGTGGGAATGTCAGGTCCTTGGTGTATCAGGCCCATGGTGCACGTGCTCTATACAGGCATCAGCCCAGAAGGAGGCCCAAGATGCGGTCAGCTGCATACGACCTCAGCAGCAGCACCGTCCGGGCCGACGCACTGTTCGCATCGGCCCTGCAGCGCTCCGATGAACCCAGCGCCGCGCAAGTCGATCAGGCCATCGCGGCGGCTGTCCGCACGTTCGGTGCCCGCGGCTGCGCGGCACGGGTCGCGCAGGCCTACGGCGAGCACCCGGAGACCGCGGTCGTGCGGATGCGCTGGGCCCGCGCGACGGTCACCGGCGCGCCCGAAGGGGCCAGTTCACAGCCAGCACAATGTCCCGCCCCCGGTCAGGACACCGCACTCCGCACCTGCCGTGCAGCATAAGCCGCGGCGGCCGCGGCCCGGATCGCCGGGCCGCGGCTGAATCCGGCCGCTCACTATGTCCGGGCCGCTATGCTGCCCGCCATGCCGGCCCGCGCACCGCTGGCTGCCGTCGGCCGGGCGAGCCCTCGACATCGGGTGCGGCCTGGGCACCGAGACCGGCTGAGGCGCGCTGCGCCTCGATGACCTGCATAATGCCGCATGTCGTGCGTCAGATCAGGGCGATACACGGCGGGATCACCAGCGGCCCCGCTGCGGAACCGGGCTGGCTGTCCGGCACCCGCGTCAGAAGCTGATTCCCGCTGGGAGACGCCACCTTCCGTTCGGATGCTCCTGGTCTTATCCCGCGGTGACCAGGCGCCAGCTCTTGCCGTTCCAGAAGCCGGCCGGGGGCGTGCCGGTCACCGACCCGGCGGGGCCCGCCTGGCCGACCGCGACGCAGCTCTTCGCGGACAGGCAGGTCACGGCGTTGAACAGGCTGGCCCTGCCCTTGCCCGGCCCGGGGACGCCGGTCACCGTCCAGGCCCTGCCGTTCCAGGTCACCGCGGCCGCCCGTTCGGGGGTCGCCGCGTCCAAGTACGAGTCGATATCGCCGACCGCGACACAGCGGCTCGCGGACGTGCAGGACACACCCGACAGGTGCGAGCCGGCGGGTCCTCCGCCCGGCAACGGCACGGCGGCGTCCCGCCAGCTGGTGCCGTTCCAGATCCCGCTGAAGCTCGCGGTCGCCGTGGCATACATCCCGGAGCCGACCGCCACGCAGCTGCCCGCCGACGGGCAGGACACGCCGGTCGGCCCGGCGCCGATGTCCCCGGGCAGGGCCACTTTCTGCGCCGACCAGGCCGTGCCGTTCCACGACTCGATCACCGCCGCCGGCGGGCCCCCATAGGACTCGCCGGCCGCCACGCAGCTGGCCGCCGACCTGCACGACACCGCGTCCAGCGAGGTGCTCGCGCCGCCGGCCGCGGGCAGCCGCGCCGGTGTCCAGGCCCTGCCGTTCCAGACGTCGGCGAGCGCGTACTCGCTGCTGCTGCCGCCCGTGCCGTAGCCGCCGACCGCGACGCAGCGCCCGGCGGTCACGCAGGACACGCCGCTCAGGCCGCCTCCGGTCGCCCCCCGCGGCAGCGTGACGCCGACCGTCCGCCACGTCTTGCCGTTCCAGGTCTCGGCCAGCGGGCTGCTCGGTTTCGTGCGCGTGCCCCAGGTGATGCCGACGGCGAGGCAGTTCTTCGCCGTCACGCAGGACACGCTGAAAAGCTCACGGGCGGGTGCCGGCGCGGGCGCTGCCGACGCCGGCCCGGCAGCCGCGACGGTGGCGCAGGCCGCGGCCGCCAGCGCTGACGCCGTCCTTCTCACGTTCACGTCGGGTCCCCGGATCCAGTTGCCTGCATGGCCGTACACCACCTTGCCGGGATTCCCGCTGGCTCGCTGGCAGACCATGAAAGTGGTCATGGTGCCCTCGAATGGGCGGCGCCGGCTGCGGCGGGGAGACGCCACCGCCCGTTCGGGGCAACGACGGTTAAGGCAATCATGTCGAAGACACGCACCTGACGCGTTGCCGGACCGGTCACCAGGCCGCCGCGCCCAGGTTCGCGGCCCCGGGCAGCGGAGTGAACCTCGCCCCGCGCAGCACGCCTGCCCGGCTTCCGCTGCCCGCCGGGGTCGCGACGATCAAGACCTTCCCTGACGGTCCCGACCAGTAGAGGCCGATGGCAGCCGGCCCCTTCATCGTGTGCTCGTCCATGGTCCTGAGCAGCTTCCCAGTCGCCGCCGAGTACTCGAGGAACGCCTCTTTCACCGTGACCTTCAGCGAATGGCCGACCCTGGCGACCGACACGATTGCCGACGCGCCGCAGACGATCACCGAACCATCCGGAGAGATGATCTGGTCGGTCTGGCAGCTCAGCGGCTGGCGGGCGGGGGAGGGACTTGGCGGCGTCAGCGTCCGGACCACCACGGCGACACGGCTGTCCGCGATCAGGCTGCCGCCGCGGGCCGACGTGTTGAGCAGCCGCACGGCCACCTCGGTGTTGTCCGCCCAGTCGAAGGCCAGCGTCCGCCCGTCGGCCGTCCATGAGATCGCGTCCGAGTCGTCCTCGCTCATGCCGATCGTGCTGTCGGCGAACCAGGTGCGCGCCGCCCCGCTGGGCAGTGAGTAGATCCGGATGCCCATCTTCTCCTGGGTCAGATGGGCCGGCTGGAAGGCCACCGCCAGCTCGCGCCCGCTGGCGGACAGTGCCAGGCCGGTCACCATGGATCCCTGCGGCTGAACCGGGACGCCAGGCAGCCGCCTGATCGCCTGCACCGTGCCCGACTTGCCGAGGGTGAGCAGGTAGAACGTCTCCGGTTCGAAGGTCTGGTCAGCGCCGCCCGTTGCCCATGGCTGCTCGCCGAGGACGAACGTCCGGTCGCTGGCCGCCGCCGTCACGGCGACGAAGGTGCCGTGCGCGGGCGGCTGGATTGTCGCGAGCACGCGCCCGCTGGCCGTGGACCGCACCACCGCATGGGACGGAACGAAATTGGGGTTCCCGTCTGAGGCCAGCGCCACATAGTAGGCGGGGACGCCCCGCACGCCGGCAGGCGCGGTCACCGCGGGATCTGCCGCCAGGGCAATACCGAGCGCGGGCGCGGACCCGCCTGCGACGATGGCCGCTACCGTGGCCGCCGTGGCTAGCGGAGCCGCCCAGGCCCGCCGACCAGCCCGGCGCCGGGCGCCAGGTGTGCTTTGCGCTCTTGCTGAAGAAATGGTCACGACTACTCCCGCATGCGGTGCCCGGGCGCGGCGAGCGCGCCCGGACGGTTCCGGCCCACTGAGTTCGAGGTAACAGCAGTGCAAAACGCTTTCCGACGGCCTGCGGGCAGCCTTCAGGCCGCGAGCATACTGCTGCTGCCCGCCCGGAGTGCCGGGAACAGGCACCCGAAGTCCCGGTCGTGCTCGTGGTAAGCGGCACAGCCTGCCCCGGCTGCCTCCGCTTCCTGAGATTGCTTTCAGAGCCTCATGGAGCGCGGTGCAGGAGCCCGGCCGTGCAATAGATCGAGGCAGGCGCAAGGACCCGCCGACCAGCGCGTGCGCCATAGCCTTTGCGACGATCGGTTAGGTGACCAGGACGGGCTGATTGGTGCTGTCATCTCTGCACACCGGGAGTTCCTGAGACTTCCTCTTGTGCCGATGAGCGGGCACACTCGCCGCGATGGCCTGGCAGTCGCTCCACTGGGCGATCAGTGGTTGGGGGGATCCGGTCAGGCACGAGGACCGGGCTTCGCCCCACGCCCGGTCCCAGGGTCACTGCCCCGCGTCCCCGGTTCAGGTCGATGCGCAGACCCGCGTGGTCAGGCCCCGGCCGAGGCATATCTTGCTCTAGCGTGTCGGGTCTCCTTCGATCAGACGGTCGGGTCGGGCAGGAGCTCGCGTACCTCTTGCGCACAGCGGCACGCGACGGCGATCTTGGCAGCCCACTCGAGCGCCTCCTCGCGTGAGGGCACGTCGACGACCGCGAACCCGCCGATGACCTCCTTGGTCTCCGGGTACGGGCCGTCGGTGACCGTCCCGTCGGTGGCCACGACGCTCGCTCTCTGGCTTTCCAGTCCGGCGCCGAAAACCCACACGCCGGCGTCCTGGGCCTCCTGGACCACCTTGAGCCCGGCCTTGGCCACGTCGGGAAGATCCTCCTCGGGGAAGGTCATCGCGCCGTCATCGAACGAGATCAGGTACCGCGTCATCCCATGGCTCCTTGTCCCGGCGGCCCCTCCGGCCGCCTCTCACCTCATCTACGAACGACTCGTTCTGGATCCGACACTCTGCCAGAAGAAATTCTCACGGGACTTCCGCCGTTCGGCCCCGCAGGCGTCATGTGGCCCCCTGTTCGCGGAGATCATCGCCGCTGCCACCGGCTGCGAGTAGTCCAACCGCACTCTGATGCCGCAATGCGCGGCCTTGGGCATCGGGCGGTCGAGTACCCGGCATGACCTTAATGCCAATCACGCCGGGCTTGCCGCTTAGCCAGCCGTTGAAACGCCCGCATCTGCCGCGGACAGCCGCCAGCTGATCTTGGACCGGAATGGGGAGGGCCGGCGCTGGCAGGCTCGACCCACCACCCTGCCGTCTGCCACGTGCGGCGTACTCCATCGTGGCCAGGCGCCGCTTTGCGCGGGGTTTCGCACGGGCACTACCCCAATTGGTCGCGGCGGCGTGTCAGGTAGGCGGTCTCGGCGGTGTTGCCTGCCAGCTCGATGGCTTTGTCGTACGCCGCGCGCGACTTCTGGCTGCGGCCGAGCCGGCGCAGCAGGTCGGCGCGGGTCGCATGGTAGGCGTGATAGCCGGCCAGCTTGTCCTCAAGACGGTCGACGGCCGCCAGTGCTACCTCCGGGCCGTCAAGCTCGGCGACCGCGATGGCCCGGTTGAGGGCGATGATCGGCGAGGGGTCGAGGCGGACGAGCTGGTCGTAGAGGGCGACGACCTGCGACCAGTCGGTGTCGCGTACGTCGCGGGCGGAGGTGTGCACGGCGTTGATCGCTGCGAGGATCTGGTAGCGACCCGGAGCCACCCGGGCGGCTAGGCGCTCGCGCACCAGCCGGTGACCCTCGGCGATCAGCGCGGCGTCCCAGGTCCCGCGGTCCTGCTCGACGAGCGTGACCAGTTCGCCGCTCGCCGAAACCCGGGCGGTGCGGCGGGCCTCGGTGAGGAGCATCAGCGCCAGCAGCCCGGCCACCTCACCGTCGTCCGGCATGAGGGCACGGATCAGGCGAGTGAGCCGGATCGCCTCGGCGGTCAGGTCGTGACGTACGGGATCGGTGCCGGGGCCGGTCGCCAGGTAGCCCTCGTTGAAGACGAGGAACAGGACGGCGAGTACGCCGGAGACCCGTGCCGGAAGATCCTCCGCGGACGGCACCCGGTACGGGATGCGAGCCGCCTTGATCTTGGCCTTCGCGCGGGTGATCCGCTGCCCCATGGCGGTCTCCTGGACCAGGAAGGCACGCGCGATCTCGGGCACGGTCAGGCCGGCGACCATGCGCAGCGTCAGCGCCACGCGGGCCTGCATCGCGAGCGCCGGGTGACAGCAGGTGAAGATCAGCCGGAGCCGCTCGTCGTCGATGGCGCCGGGAGGCTCGGGCGGGTCGTCGTCGTACAACAGCTGAGCCTCCTTCTGCTTGTCGCCGCGCTTGTTCTCGCGCCGGATCCGGTCGATGGCCTTGCGGTTGGCGGTGGTGGTCAGCCAGGCACCGGGGTTGGGGGGTACGCCGTCGGCCGGCCACCGCTCGACGGCGGTCGCGAACGCCTCGGCCGCCGCCTCCTCGGCGATGTCGAGATCACCGAACCGCCTGGTCAGGGAGGCGACCACCCGCGCCCACTCCTCGTGGTGTGCCTGGGTGACCGCCTCCCGGACGTCGGCCACGCTCACAGGAACGGCCGCACCTCGATCTTCCGGTTGCAGTGCTTCGACCCCTCGGCGGCGAGCTTGAGCGCCACGTCGAGGTCGGGGGTCTCGATGATCCAGAAGCCGGCGAGATACTCCTTCGACTCCAGGAAGGGCCCGTCGGTGAACATCGCCTCCTCGCCCCGGTTGTCGATGACGGTGGCCGAGCTGGGCGCCGCGAGGCCGCCGGCGAAGACCCAGTGGCCCTCCGCCTTGAGCCGGTCGTTGAACGCGTCGATGGCCGCCATCTCGTCCGGGGTGGCGAGGGCGGCCGTGTCGTCGATCACGGAAACCAGGTACTGCATCTCGGATCATCTCCTGTGGTCCGGGGCGCCCCTCGCGGGCGGCTTCTCACCCCTGCTACGAACACCTCTGCCTCGATCCGACACTGCCTCCCGGATTTCTTTCAAGGACTTCTGGCAGGCCGGTCGTGAGCGATCCGACCATGAGACGGTCTTGGGGCGACTGCGCCGGATTCCTTTAGTCTCGGTCACCACGTTGATCGAGATGCACGGATGAGCCTGGCCAATGCCCTCAGAGCGCGGTGGCCAACGCCCGCCCGCTGCAGACCCCGATTTCCGGAAGGCAACCTGAGGTTGTAGCCGAGCGCTTCTGCCGCAGGGCGCGCTCCGCCCAGTGGTTGATCTGGACCGCGTCGAGGCGGAAGCGACCCTCGTTGGCAAAGTCCAGGAGTGCCCTTCCAGGAGACGTCCGCTCATGCCGCGAGGAGCGCACCATGTGTGATTGGCGCCGCGACCAGGGTTACTCGTTCGCCAGGTCTTCCCACGTCCTGCCGCTGCGCACGCTCCTTGGCTGCTCGGCCACGATGTCCGAACCGGGTCGCGCGTGGTCATCACGGGTCTTGACCAAAATCCAGCGGCGTTCGCCAGTGCGGGTCAAGGCGAAGCCTCCGGCGAGCTTGCTGCCGCGCAGAACGACGGACAGATGGCCAGGATCATCCCGGATGACCTCAGCGTCGCCCTCATCCCAGATGATCACCGCGCCGGTACCGCGTTTCTGCCCGGCCCGGACCCCCTCATAGTCCCCGGCAGCGAGCGAGTGGTCCCCGGTCGGCACGGCCAGCCGCCGGACATTGGGATCCAGCGACGGCCCTTTGGGAACCGCCCACGACCGCAGGACGTCGCCGACCTGGATCCGGAGATCGAAATGCAGCGTTGTCGCGTCGTGGAGCTGCACCACAAAGCGGGACACCGTCACGGCGCGACTTTACAGTCGCTCCGCGCGGTCCGGTCCTTTCCGCAGGTACAAAGGTAGCGTCCTCATCTGCCGCCGGCCGGGCGATGCCGTCACACGCGCGTAGCGGAAATCGTCCGCGCATGCGGTCGGGAGCCGGCGTTCCGGAACCCGGGTGTTGCGTGGGGTACGAGGTCCCGGCTGCGGGAACCGCCGGGTGCCCTCAGCCGCTGATCGTCTTGGCTGCCTCGGCCGCCGTGGCCAGGGCGGCCAGGTGGTCATCGACGGTCTTCAGCCCGGCGCCCATGGTGTTGACCGACAGGTGCGTGGCGTCCGCGTCCTGCCACTGCCGCATCGCCGCCGCCAGTTTGTCCCGGTCCGCCTGCCAGCGGACGCGCCCTTCCATGCCCATGCTGGCCGGGTCGCGTCCGGCCTCCGCGGCCGCCTCCGCCACGATCCGGCGGGCCTCCTCAAGCTGCGGGCCCGGAGCCATCTGCGGGAACCAGCCGTCGGCAAGCCGCCCGGCGCGGCGGTAGGCGCGCGGCGACTGAGCGCCGGCCCACACCGGGATCGGCCGCTGCACCGGCATCGGTGCCAGGCCCGCCCCGGTGATCTGGTCGAAGGTCCCGCTGAACGTCACGGTCTGCTCGGTCCAGAGCCGGCGCAGCAGCGTGATCTGCTCCTCCAGGCGCTTGCCGCGCGTGCTGAAGTCCTGGCCGAGGGCCTCGTACTCGAACGCGGTTCCAGCCGATGCCCACGCCCAGCCGGAACCTCCCGCCGGTGAGCAGGTCCACCTCGGCCGCCTGCTTGGCGGCCAGCACGGTCTGCCGCTGCGGCAGGATGATGACCCCGGTGACCAGCTCCATGGAGGTCACCGCGGCCAGGTAGCCGTACAGGACCATCGGCTCGTGAAACGTGGTGCGCACGTCATAGGGGCCGTCCCAGCCGGCGTGCACTGCGGGGTCCGCGCCCGCCACGTGGTCGTAGGCCAGCACGTGGGTAAACCCGAGCTCCTCGGCCCGCTGGGCGTAGGCGCGCACCGCGCCGGCGTCGCCGCCCAGTTCGGTCTGCGGGAACACCACACCGATCCGCATGCCACCTCCCGGTCCTGAAGATTATCCGAGCGGGCACAGCTAGCCGAGGCCGGTCAGGTCAATCGCGTCCGCGATGGCCCCGGGCCGTAGGGGCCGCCGCCACCCTGGCGAAGCCGAACGCGCCGGGGCACGGCACCGTGCGGCGCTGCTGAATCCAGGTCCGGGCACCGGACAGCGCGCCCCGGGGAGGAAGATGGCGGCATGGAGCGCTTCACCAGCGCGGCGTTCAGTTTCGAGGTCACCGACACCGCCGCGGCCGGGCAGGACGGCCCGCAAGGCGCCGCCATCCTCCTGCACGGCTTTCCGCAGGACCGCCGCTGCTGGGACCGGGTGACGCCCGCGCTGGCCGGGGGCGGTTACCGGGTCCTGGCGCCCGACCTGCGCGGCTACTCCCCCGGGGCCCGGCCGGCCGGTCCGCGTACCGGAACTCCCAGCTGGCGGCGGACGTGCTCGCCCTGGCCGACGCGGCCGGAGCGGAACGGTTCCACCTGGCCGGGCACGACTGGGGCGCCGCCCTGGCCTGGTACGTGGCCGGCCGCCATCCGGGGCGGGTGACCTCGCTGGCCGCGCTGTCCGTCCCGCACCCGCAGGCGTTCGCCCGGGCCCTGATCACCGGCAGCCAGGCGGCCCGCTCGTGGTACATGGCCGCCTGGCAGCTGCCCTGGCTGCCCGAGCGCCTGCTCGGCCGCCGTGGCGGCCAGGCCTTCCGCGACACCCTGATGCGCACCGGGCTCGATCCGGCCAGCGCGGACCGCTACGCCGCCCGGGCCCGGGACCCGGCTGCGCTGCGCGGTCCGCTCAACTGGTACCGGGCCATGCCGTTCAGCCTGCGCGAGCCGGCCGGGCCGGTCCGGGTGCCGACGATGTTCGCCTGGGGTAACCGCGACCGGTTCGTCTCGCGCGCCGCGGCCGAGCTGTGCGGGCGCTACGTCACCGGGCCCTATCGCTTCACCGAACTCGACGGCGCCTCGCACTGGCTGCCCGAACAAGCCGCCGGCCAGGTGGCGGCGCTGCTCGCAGAACACTTCGCGGCGACGCCCTGACAGCCGGGTATGCCCGGCGGATTCCGACGCGAATCCCGGAAACCGCCGGCCCGATTACCTGTCGTTTATTACCGGTCGCCGCATTCATCCTGCCCACGTGCACCCATCGTCATCCCAGCCGAAGCAAAATAAGCACTGGTATTCCTGATGTTCATTGCATCGGTCAGACTGGCGGCCAGGGTTCGAGGATGACCACTGCGTGAGTGCCGGCCGGTGACACTAGCCGCCGGGCTACAACTTTGTAACCAGACAAAGCTAGACCCGCCGGATCAGGGAGCCAAAAGGGGAGCCAACGGAGGCAGTCGTCGAGCGACGTAAGCCGATCCTAGCCGACGATTAACTCAGCTAGACGGCACATCAGGCCACGGTTGACGACATCCAGCGACCGTCCACATGCGCCTGAGAAGCGAAGGTCTTATGCGTTTCTAGGCACCATGCTCAATGCAACCGCGCTCGATCAAGAGGCATTTAGCCATTCGACGGGCTGACCGGTGATGCTAGCGATCAGTTCGAAGTCCTTATCAAAATGCAGAACGGCCAGTCCGGCAAGCTCAGCCGTAGCGGCAATGATCAGGTCAGGCACCGACGGCGCGCGGTGCTGCCCCCGGTCGGCGAGCAGTGTAAGCACTTCCACGGCCCGGTCCTCGATCGCCGGAGTAAGGCACTCCACCGGCATCGCCGAAACAGGCGGCTGCCGCAGCCCAGCCCGCAGATCCTGCCCTGACCGGGCCGAGTAGCCGACTTCGAGCCGGGTGACGGTAGTGATCCGGACCAGCCCGCGCTCGATCCGGCTGGCCCAGTCGGCGGCGTCCGGACTGTCGGCGAGCCGTACTAGAGCGGACTTATCGATCAGCCACGCGGTCACTGCCAGGCCTGCGACATCACGTCCGGGTCGGCCAGGTCGCTGAAGGTGCGGGCAAACCGCGCCAGGTCCGAAACACCGACGGGGGAGTCGGGCACCGCCGCATCCTGGGCGAGCCTGCGGCGCACGTACTCGCTGCGCGAGAGTCCCAGTCGGCGGGCGTGGGCCTCCAGTGCCGCGATGACGTCATCGGGCACGTCGCGGATAAGCATGTCTGTCATTGCGGCCTCCCAGTGATATCTCATGATATCGCGACAAGGCCACGCCGCGCCGCGCGCGAACAAGACCTCCGCCGGGCATCGCTTAGGTGCGCAGCCGCAAGAGCTCTCCATCGCAATCTGGCCCGCACGATTTCCGGAAGGCCACGTTCAGTCGAGCCCCGGAGAAGACGACCTGGACCGGTTGCGGCCGAGGTCGTCCTCGACTCAGGTCGGCTCGAGGACGACCTGTCCACTTCTGGCCGGTAGCGGCGGCCGTCGGGTCCGCCCCGAAGGGCGGCACTGCGAGCAGTGCCTCGGCAAAGGTCCCGTCCGGCCGCCTGGCCCCGCAGCGCCCGCGTGTTCGAGCAGCTGCGCGCCTTCGCGCTCAGCCCCGCGCAGTCCGCGCTCCATCTCCGCGGCCTGGCTGGCGCCTGAAACCGCACGTCGCCTGTGCCGCGGCGTGAACCCGGGCGGCGGCACAGGCCAGCAGCGGTGGGCCGCGACACCACCGAGCTGCCGCTTGTCCGCACAACGGCAGCTCCCGGCTTCCCGCTCCAGGCTTCCCGCCAGAGCAAAGGGATGAACTGTGCGCACCTTTGTCCCCGCGGCCTCCGGAGAGGCCGGTCTCCCGCTTCCCGGTGAGGTGCTGACCCGCCGCGCCGTCACCGTCATAACTGCCGCGATCGTCGTCATGACGTTCGCGTTCAGCCTCGGCAACGTGACCAGTTCTCTGGACCTGGGCATCATCGCCTGGATCGCCTGGCTGGTCGCCCCGGCCGTCGACCTGAGTGTCGTCGGCCTGCTCACCGGGATCCGATTCCTGTCCCTGCACTGCTACACCGACGCCCAGCTCGCCAAGCCCCGGCGGATGCTGCGGTTCTGCGGCGTCCTGACGCTCGCCCTCAACACCTCCGGCGCCCTCTGCCACCGGCAGTTCGGAACAACCCTGGTCGATGCCGTCGGCCCCGCCCTCCTGAATCGGCTGGGGCGAGGCAGGCCCGTGGCTGCTGCGCCAGATCTACGCCGTCTGCGCGCCCACGGCGCCAGCACAGCCGGAACTTCGGCTGTCCCCGGTCCTCCCTGCTGGCCTGCTCGCGCGGGCCCGGGATCTCAACGCCGAGCACCGCGCGGCAACCGGCAGGCCCATCTCCCGGGACACCCTCCGCGAAAAGCTGCGGATCGGCCGGGACCGCGCCAGTGCCCTGGTCACCGTCGTCCGCGCCGAAGCGGCCGCCGCAGCCGAGGCCAGCCCCGGATCATTGCGAGAGGCTTAAAGAACGCCCAGCCCTCGCGTGGCTCTACGACGTCAGCATGCTGCCCACTCGGCTTTTAGCTGCAAATTTGCCACCGAACGGGCCGGTGGTTGCCACCGCCCCGCCCACCAGACTCCCCACCTCCGCGACACCTCATGCCCCGCCTTCCGGCGGCATTCTCCACCCGGCCTGCGACCTAAGCAGTCATGCAAGGTCACATACTGTCGTCTATGATAGACGATAGTCGTCCGTCAAACCCCCCGGCAGAGTCGCAGCGCCGCCAGGCACTCATTCCCAGGCTCTGCCCGGGTTTTTCATGTGAGCTCCTTTCGCCGGCGCTCTTCGCGGATATGTCACGGTGATATATCACCGTGATATTGGGTTCCCCTTCCTCTCGTCTTAACGTCACTTCACGAGGTTCCCGCTACGGGAAGGGAGTGACCCGATGACGTTCTTCACGTGCATTATCGCGACAGCCGTTTTCCTGTCGGCCGCTGCGGCCGTGGTATTCGTCGCGCTCGTTATCGGCATCCACAAGGGCGACCGTGCGCGGCACCTGTCGGACGCGCCGGACACGGCCTTGGATGCCCTGACCCGCAGCGTGCTCGGCGTCGGCACCCGTGCCGGCCGCCCCGCGGACCGGAACGACTGCGAATAGAAACCGCCGCCAGTTCCCAGCCGATTCTCCGACCCGGAGTGATTAACCATGCCCGTAATCCCGGAAAAGAACCCTGCAATGAAACCACCCATTCCATCCGCGCCGCCTGATCAGGCCACGCCCTTTCCCGAGGGTAAAAGCGGCGCGGGCGGCATCATCGCTTTCGGCCAGCAGTGGACAAGGCCAGGGCCGGACCGCCCGGGCATCAGCCGGACACGGCGGGTGGCGTCATGAACCAGCACGAAGACAGCGCACCCAGCCACGCTCCTGGCAGCACGCCCCCTGACTACGTGATCGTCGTCGCCGCCAGTGACTGGGTCAAGGAGCACTTCCCGGCCGCCGGGGCCAACCTCTGGGACGCCCTGCACACCGGCAAAGACCGGCACCGCGACCCCGAACCCGACCTAGAAGCCGAACCATGACCGCAACCCGGAGTGACCGCCATGACCTTGACCATCAACGACACCACGATGACCAGCGATCGGAGTGCACACACCGCCCGGCACGCACCCGATCGAAACGGCTGGGAAGTGTCCTGGCTGCCCGGCCAGATCCTGGACCGCAACACCGCGGTCACCGCGATGACCCTGGCCGACACCGCCGCCGAGGGTGACCTCCACGACAGTCACCTGCTCTGGCCCCACATCCAGAGCTGGGCCGGAGAACTCGGCCTGACCGCACCCGAAGCGATCGCCAAGGCCTCCCAGCCGCCCAGCGGCGCCAACCCTCAGCAAGAATCAGCCAGCCAACAGCCGGACCACGAGGCAGCCGATTGAACAGCCAGACACAGTACCGAGACCAGCAGGACTTGCCGCATCACCAACCGGCAGCTCGCGCAGTTCCCCGGACCGTCCAGAAACACCGTATGACCGACGGCATCGTGGCGGCTGACAGCCGCGGCAGCATCGTCGACCACCTGACCGCCCGACGGCCAGCCATATGGCTGGCCGCTCGGCCCCAAGCACCGGACTTTGCCCGCGGCCTGGGCGGCTTCGTCGAAACCGCAGCGATCCGCCCCGACCGCAAGGCCCAGGTGCGCAAACACGCCCGTTCGGTCGCTTACCCGGACCAGCCGCAGGCCGCCCGACTGCTGAAGTACTGCCTCTACCGGGGCACCAAACCCAGGCCGTTGGCCTCGTCCTTGACGCCACCACCGCCAATATCGCCATGTTCGCCATCGCCGCTCATGCCGATGAGCGGGAGGCCCACGTCCGCGAGCTCGAGCGGTCCGGCCGCAGCCTGCCCGAGGGCTCATGCGGTCGGCGCAACCGCCAGGCCATCGCCGTCGTGTCGGGCGCGGCAGTGATCACGGTCAGGCGCCCGCATGGCGCGGCATGGACGGCGGATCTGTCGCGGGCGCTGATAGGCGACCCGGATCGCCTCGACTTGGCCGTCCTTGATGTACCCGAGGCGGAGGACCTCGCGTCGGTGCCCGTCGCGCTAGTCAACTGGGAGGTGACCGGCGGCGAGCTCATCGAGCGCTGCTGGGCGGTGGGGTATCCCGCGTTCCAGGAAGTCAAGCGCGATGATGCAGGGCGGTGGCTGAAGGATACAGCCCAGGTCAATGGGGAAATCGCTCCGCTGAGCGGCTTGAACGAACGCCTGCTGTCCCTCCATGTCACTGCCTCGCCGAAGCCTCTTCCCGCGGCAGGGAAGCTGGACGCGTCCGAGTGGTCAGGCATGTCAGGTGCGGCCGTATTCGCCGGGGACCTGTTGCTCGGCGTGGTCACCGAGCACTCGACGCAGCGTGGTCCGTCCGATATCACGGTGACGCCGCTGGCCCGCTTGGCCGACCCCGAGCAGACCCTAACGGACGCCGCCGAGTGGTGGTCTCGGCTCGGCGTGGACAACCCCGATAACCTCCGGCCGCTTCCGGATGTCCCGTCGCGACCTGACCCGCACTACCGTGCCATGCTGCGGGTGATCCGCCAGCGCACCCCTGTGCTGCTGGGGCGGGACGCCGAGCTGGCGCGGATCGCGGCATTCGCCGCCGGGTCCGGCGATGCGTTCGGTCCAAGCGGTGAGTCCTCGGGGTACGTATGGGTGACGGGGAAGGCATGGGCGGGCAAGACGGCCCTGCTAGCCGAAGCGGTCCACGATGCCCCAGACCAAGTCGATGTGGTCGCGTACTTCCTCCTCGCCCGTGACACGGACGCGTCCCGGGAAGGGTTTCTCAATGCTGTCGTGCCCCAGCTGACGCGGCTACTCGACCAGGATGATCCTCCGACACATGACCTGGCGCTATTCCGGGACTTGTGGGCGCGCGCGGCGGCCCGTGCTGAGACGGTCGGCCGGCAGTTGCTGCTGGTGGTGGACGGGCTGGACGAGGACATGCGTCCGGGAGGCTCCAGCGTGGCCGCCGCTTTGCCGACGGAACAACTCGGTCGGCACGCCCGCGTGCTGGTGGCGAGCCGCTCCTCCCCAGGCCTTCCCGCCGATGTCGACCCCAGCCATCCGCTACGGTCTATCGAGCCGGTGCAGCTCACGGAAAGCCCCAGCGCCGTCGAGCTGAGACTTCTCGCCGAGGAGGAGATCACTAGGCTGCTACCGCGGGATCCCGAGGTCGCATCCGATCTTGCGTTCGAGATTCTGGGGCTGCTTACCGCCGCCGCCGGGCCCCTCTCCGTTGTCGATCTCGCAATGATGATGCCCGGCACCAAGGCCCGCGTCATCCGTGCCTTCGTCAACGACCGGGCGGCACGCAGCCTCGAGCCAGTCGGCCCCCACGACCGCCCTCGCTATCGTTTCGCTCACCAGACTCTGCTCGATTTCTGCCGAGGGCACCCCGATGTCGGCGGCGACCGCCAATACTGGGAGCGGCTGAATGTCTGGGCCGAGGTATGGAGAACGAGGAGATGGCCCGCCTCGGACGAGGCGAGCACGGATACACCCCTCTATCTGCTCGACTCGTTCCCGGCGGTACTGGCCAGTGGCGGGGGAGATCGAGCGAGCGCGCACCGGCTCGTCGGCCTGGTTAGCGATGTCGCGTGGCTGGATTCTGCCGTCTCGCGGATCGGAGTCGGACAGGTGCTCGCCGCACTGCGTACGGCATCCCAGCTCGCCCCGGCCGATATCGACCTTGAATCGATGCTGCGCCTGCTGCAACTCCAGGCTCATCACCTTAATCCTGTGCACCCTGCGGACCGACCCGGCCAGACAGCCGTCCAGCTTGCCTGGGAAGCCATCCAAACAGGCCTTCCTGACGTGGCCCGCGCCGCATCCGACCGACTGCGTTGGTGCCCGCCACCGCAACTGATCCCGGGATGGACAACTGAGCTCACAAGTCACAACCTGATCCGTATCGTTAGATCCCACGACGACGGTATTTGGGCGATGGCGGTCACCGGGCAGGGTGAGGTCGTCTCCGGCGGCGAAGACAGGACTGTGCGGCTGTGGGACCCCAGAGTCGCCGACGACCGCGCGTCCTGGGCCGCCATGACGATTGGGTCATGGCAGTGGCGGTCACCGGGCAGGGCAAAGTCATCTCCGCCGACATCCGCGGGCTGCTGCGGCTCTGGGACCCTGAGGTCCCCGGCGATCCCGGCCGCGTCCTGGGCCGCCACGATAGCGCGATACGGGCAGTGGCAGTGACCAGCCAGGACAAGGTCATATCCGCCGACCAGGACGGGACAGTGCGGCTGTGGGATCCCGACGTCCCCGGCGATCCCGGCCGCGTCCTGGGCCGACACAAGGGCGGTATACGGGCGGTGGCGGTCATCGGGCGGGGTGCCATGTCCGGCGGTGATGACGGGGCGATGCGGCTGTGGGACCCTGGCATCGCCGACGGCCCCGGCCCGGTCCTGGGACGCCATAAAAGGTTGGAGGCATTGGCGATCACGGGGCAAGGCAAGATCGTCTCCGGCGGCGAGGACGGGACAGTGTGGCTGTGGGATCCAGACGTCGCCGCCGTCCGGGTCCTAGGTCGCCACGACGGCGGTATACGGGCGTTGGCAGCGATCGGGGAGGGCCAGGTCGTCTCCGGCGACATCCACGGTGTACTGCGGTCTGGGACCCCGACATCGCCGACCATCCCGGTCTGGACCTCGGTCGCCGCGACGCCGCTATACGCGTTGTGGCAGCGACCGGGCAGGGCCAAGCCGTCTCCGGCAGCCGCGACGGCGCGGTCCAACTGTGGGACCCCGACGTCGCCGGTGACCCCGGCCGGGTCCTGGGCCGCCACGATGACGAAGTCGATGCGATAGCGACAACGGGGCGGGGCCAGGTTGTCTCCGCGAGCCGCGACGGTACGGTACGGCTCTGGGATCCTGCCAACTTCGGCGGCCCGGGCCGCGTCCTGGGCCGCCACGATGGGTGGGTGATGGCGGTGGCGGGCACCACGCAGGGCAAAGTCATCTCCAGCAGCGAAGACGGGGTAGTGCGGCTGTGGGACCCCGACGTCGCCGGTGACCCCGGCCGGGTCCTGGGCCGCCACGACGGCGCGATACGTGCGATAGCGGTCATCCGTGGAGGAGAGGCAATCGTCATCGCCAGCGACGGCTTGACTTTCTTCCACCTGAAATTGGGCTGAGACGCTATCGCGGAGTATGACTTGTCAGAGTCCCGATCTCGGCGGCAGATCATCCGATTCGGTACGGCGGGTGCAGCCCCGACGATGAGCCGGCACCGACGCCAGATCGGCGGATCTCGCGCACGTCCCGCTCTGGCTGCTGTCACGGAAGGTGACTCCCGCGGGCGAATTCCAAGCGCTGCCCCGACACGCCGGGCCGGTTCCCGTGAATACCGGCGGAGCGGGCCTGCCGGGTGTGGATAGCCAGGCAGCCCGGCCGAAGGCCCAGCCGCGTTTGCATCCCGCACAGTAATACACGTGTGATCGGTGTCGCTCCCGTGTTCTCACGTAACACACCAGGATCGTGCGAAGAGCGGCAGATGAGACGTGTGCTGCGCCGAATCTGGCTGTTCGTGTCATCGCCGGGCGGAACGTGCACGAGACCCTGGCCGAGGTGCGCGAGGTCCTTGAAGCAGGTCCGCGCTGACCTGGCCGGTGGCGTGCGGGATGGGGGAGTTCTCACGGTTCGGGTGCGGCGATCTGGCGTCGGGTAACGGCGTCACCGGGGCGGACGAGACCTGACTGCACCACCTGCGTGTTCATCCCGCGCAGCCGAAGCTGCCGGCCTTCCCGTGAGTTGACGAAGCGCATGGCCTCGGCGCCGAAGCGTCCGACGAATTTCGCGCAGCCGAGATGCGGGGCGTCGCTGACCCGGAGCACAGCCTGGCCGACCGCGAGCAGGCTGCCTGCCGGGAGATTGCCGACGCTGAGGTCGAGGTCGACGTAGATCTGGTCGCCGGCCAGCGGCATCCGGTCCGTCCCGCCCGCGACCAGTTCGGCTGCCCGGGCGTTCATCACTGTCACCTGCCGTTCCGGGTCCGCCGACCCGTCCGTCCGGCTGCTGCTGCCGCGGGTGAGCCAGTTGTCCCCTTCGAGCCCCGTCACCGTGTCGAGCATTGCCTCATCAGCAAGTTCCCGCACGCCGGCGGCCGGGCGCCGGACCACCAGGATCACCTGGCCGTTACCGGCGGGTGATTCACGGATCTTGCCGAGCCCCGATTCCAGGCGCTGGCGTGACAAATGCTCCATGGCCCGATTCTCGCTGACCGGATGCGGTGCTGGCCAATGAGTATCCGTGCGCGATTCCGGTTGAACGGCGGCCGTATGGAGGCTGTCGGGTGACTCTGGACGGGTTGCCTTAACCCGAAGTTACGCTCCCTCGGCGACGGAATCGCCCGCTGAGCTGGAGAAACGTTGCAACAGCCAGGTTCTTAGCGGCCATTAAAACCAGGAGCGGGTTCCGCTACCATCAGGGGCAGTTTCCGCTGGTCAGGCCGTGTAGACACGAAGGCCGGCCCGCCGTCACGAGAACGCCCGGGCCGGCGGGCAAGTTGGCATGTGATGGGCGGGCAGCTTCGGCTTGACGATGAGCGGGTGCGGGTGGCGGCCGTTTTCTGGGGGTGTTTCCGCGGGGTTGGCGTGGCAGCGGGGCTGGTGCCGGGTTTTCGTGCATGGTGGCGGCCTGGCTGTCTGCGGGTTAGTTCTGGCGGCCGGGCTGTGGATAGGGCGGCGGGTTCTTGCGGCGGGGTCAGACGGCGGGGGCGGGGACTCGTGCCGTTGCGGTGCGGGCCGGGCGGGCGGGGCGCTTGCCGCGGGCGGTGATGGCCTTGAGGATGTTGTGGCTGGCGGCCCAGAGGGCGAGTTCGGCGTCGGCTGCGCTGCCGCGGTAGTGCAGGGCGCGGCCGAGGCGGGCGGTGAGCTGGGCGAAGACGGGCTCGATGGTGGCGGCGCGCTGCCGGTAGAGTTCCCTGCCTTCGCCGGCCTGGAGGCGTTCGGTCATTTCTTCCCAGCTGGGGAGCATGGCCTGGGGTGCGCGGCCGTCCTGGGAGCGCCCGGTCTGGCGGGCCTCGCGGGTGACGGCGACGTAGAGCTTTTCGGGGATGCCGGCGGTGAAGTTGGCGTCGCTGGCGTACCCGGCGCCGGACAGGGCGCTGATGATCTCGTCCGTGATGCCGGCGGCGAGCAGGACCCGGCGGGCTTCCTCCAGCAGGGGCAGCAGGGCCTGGACGTCGGCGGGGCTGGGATGGCGCATGATGGCGAGGATGACCTGGGTTCTGGCGGTGGCCAGGGCCTGGACGTTGAACAGCTGGCCGAAGCCGCCTTTCTTCAGC
Source organism: uncultured Actinomycetota bacterium (assembly GCA_963771985.1). Taxonomy (GTDB): domain Bacteria; phylum Actinomycetota; class Actinomycetes; order Streptosporangiales; family Streptosporangiaceae; genus Trebonia. Next base: position 387,940 of record CAVYVO010000024.1, read on the forward strand.
GGCATGACGAGGCTGGACGGGTCGGTGGGGTTGACCTTGGCCGTCGGGTCTGCGGCGGGGGCGGCGGCTTCCCGGCAGGCGGCCTCGTAGTCCGCAAGGGTCTTGTCCAGGGCCTGCCGGGCGCGCTTGACATCGCGGTCCTCGCCGATGGAGGCGATGGGGCGGGCGCCGCCGATGCGCTGCCCGGCGGCGGTCTTGCGGGCGCGGGCCTCGAGCCGGCCGGCGGCCGCGGTCTCCCATTTGCGGACGGCGGCTTCCTTCCTTTCGATCCGGGCGGCCAGCTCCGCGATCCGGGCGTCGAGTTTCCCCTGGTCTTTGTCCTGCAGGGCGTCCAGCGCGGCGCGGGCGGCCAGGCGGCGCTCCAGCATCTGCGCGGCCCGGCCCGGCTTCTTCTTCCATTTCCCCTTCCCGCCGCCGTCACCGGGACCGTCGCCGCCGTCGCGGGAAGCGGCGCCCGCGCCGGCCGGGGCCGTGCCCTCGCCGTCCAGCATGTCCTGGACCCAGCGGCGGAACTCCGCGTTCGATCCAGGCTCCCAGCTCGCTGATCTGGGCGTCCAGCTGCTCTCCGGTGAGGTTGGCGGCCATCGCGGCGTTCGCCTTCAGCTTCGTGCCGTCCCCGGCGACCAGCTCCAGGGACACCAGCCCCTCCCGGGCGCAGGCCTTCACCGACTCCGGCAGCAGCGCCAGCACCGCGCCCGTGTTCCGGCGGACGAACTCCGCGACCGTGGAATGATCGGGGTGCAGGCCCCCGCAGATGACCCGCGCGCCCACGTCGTCGAACGTGGCCATCTCGATCTCCCGCGACGATTTCCGGCCCCGGCAGTAGCAGTACAGCAGCAGCGTCGCCATCATCTGCGGGTGATACGGCCGCCCGCCCTGCCCGTCGGGCCGGTACCGCGCACCGAACCGCGACAGGTCCATCTCCCCGGCCAGGTCCAGCACCTTCCACGCCAGGTGGCCGTCCGGCAGCCACTCCCGCGGGTCCGCCGGCATCAGCATCATCTGGTCCGGCCCGCTCCCGTCCCTGAACTTACGCCCCATGGAAAACATTATCTTACATAAAACGCCATAAAGTGGCCGAAACGCATAGAGACAATGATTATCCCGGCATAATCGACTTACCGGAACCCGCTTGACGGGATCACGGGAAGAGTCGCCCGACAGCCTCTATGGCTGGACGGTCCCCAGGCAAGGTGCTGATGATGGGTTATGGCGTTGCCCACGGCGTTCACGGACTTGTCCGGGATACGGCATCCGGTCGCGCTGGCCCCGATGGGCGGTTCCGCGGGCGGCCGCGGTGTCCAACGGCGGGGGGCTGGGGCTGGCCGGCGGTGGCGGCGATGCGACACGCACATAATGTCCATTACGGCATCGATCACCGCTGAGCTCGCGACTGGGGAAATAACTCTGGCATGCCAAATCGTCGCAATGATAGAACTTGTTGGCGAGCAGCACGGCCCAATCGGTGGCGTGAGGGCGAGATCCGCACGACAGCAGGTTGGAACCGCTGAAACCGTACTGCGTCCATGGGCCGGTCAACGGTAGTACGGTCGGCCCGGATCAGGTTGCCGTCCAGGATCACGAACGGGTAAGCCTTGTCAGCCGTGTGCGACACCCCGAACCTGACCCTGCCGCCCGGACTGAGGACAAGTTCTTCCTACTCGCCGATGCTGCTTCAGTTGCTCTTAAATACGGCTGAAGCGATCAGGTCCCAGATTTCGGGATCGCTTGCTCGAGTTCAAACACATACAGGCCGCGCTGGCCGGCGACGAATAGTTCGGTGCTCCCGGGGAACCAGGCGCATGCGCGGACGCTGCCTTCTACCCGTATGGCGGTGGCGCTTCGTCGGGGTTTGCTGCTCACGGCCCAGATCCGCACAGTCCCATCATCGCTTCCGGTGGCTAGCAAGGTGCCGTCCGGTGCAATCGCCGCCGCGTTCACCTTGTCGGGGTAGCCGGCGAGGGCGAAGCAGGGGGCGCCGTCCGCAGACCACAGCCGCACCGATCCTTTGTCGTTGACGGTGGCCAACCAGGTGCCATCCGGCGCAATCGACACCGCACGGACCGGACCGTGGTAACTGGCGAGAGTGGCGCGAAGGTTACCGTCCGCAGACCACAGCCGCACCGCCCCTGAGCCGACGGAGCCGGTGACCAGCCAGGTAGCATCGCGCGCAATCGCCGTCACCCGCCCCCAGTCGACTTGCTGAGGCAGCGTGGTTCGGAGAGTGCCGTCCGCAGACCACAGCCGCACAGCCCCGTCGACGGAGCCGGTGACCAGCCAGGTGCCATCCGGCGCGATCGCCGCAACGCTCATCTTGCCAAGGCGGCGAGGCAGCGTGGTTCGGAGAGTGCCGTCCGCAGACCACAGTCGCACTGACCCTTCGTCGCTAATGGTGGCCAGCCAGGTGCCATCCGGCGCAATCGCCACTGAATTGACCTGATTGTCAGTGTTATCGTGAAAGCGAGCCGCAGTATTCAGCCGCTCCGTCCCATCGCAGCTCCCGGCTGCCAACCAGGTGTGATCGGGGGTATCTGCATGCGCGCTGTGGTTGCCAGAGATAGCAGCCCGGAAGGTAGCATCTGCAGACCACAGACGTACCGTCCCGTCGTCGGTGCCGGTGGCCAGCCAAGTGCCGTCCGGTGCAATCGCCGCTGCGGTCACCTTGCCGTACTCGGAACGGAGAACACCTGCTGAATGGAGGGCGCCGACAGCCAGCCAGATGCCATCCGGCGTAATCGATAGGGCGCATACCTCGTCTGCGCTGCTATAAGTGGCGGAGCAGAGGGTTCCATCCGCAGACCACGTCCGCACCGGCTCGCCAGTGACGCCGATTGCTAGCCAGGCGCCATCCGGCGCGATCGCCACAGCATTTACCGACTTTCTGTAGCTCCTGGCGTTTCTGCCGTCGGTAGCCAGGGTGACGCGTGCGGCGCCGTCTGCGGACCAGGTCCGTACTGTTCCGTCGTCGTAGCCGACCCCTCTGTGTCAGGATCAGGTGAGACACCAGGGGCAACCGTTACTGGTGGAACTTGAGGGCTAGACGGGATCGACAGACAGTGACCATGACTAGCTCAGACATGCAGGACACCCCGGCCGGGCGCCGGGCGGCCGGGGCGGCCGGCCCGCGGTCGGCCCAGCCGAAGCGGCGCACCTTCACCGCCGCGTACAAACTGGCGATGATCGGGAAATACGACGCGGCAACCGAACCGGGCGCGAAAGGCGCGCTGCTGCGCGGCGAGGGCCTGTATGACTCGCATATCAGCTACTGGCGCAAGGCACGGAGTTCCGGAGCGCTGAAATCGTCAGCCGCCGCCGTTCCCGCGGATGCTGTCCCGGCGGTGGCGCCTAAAGGCCGCCCGGCCGGAGAGGCGGAGAATGAGCGGCTGCGGAAGCGGCTGGCGAAGGCGGAGGTGAAACTCGAGCAGACCCGTGCTGCGCTGGACATCATGGGAAAAGCGTTTGCGCTTTTGGATTCTGTTGCGGATCGCAGCGGATGGTGAATACGCGCCGGTGGTGGACTGCTTGTCTGCGGTTCTCGCTGGAAGGCCTGTTAGCTGGCCTTTCACGGTGCTTCGCCTGCCGGCAGGGGCGGGGCCGGGGTGTTCCGGGCGGTGCCGGGGGGTCAGCTGAGCAGGCTGCTGACGTGGGCGGACTCTCGTGTTCGCGCCTGATGCGGGAATCTCGCGTCCTGCCGGCCGCCGGTTCGGCTACCGGCGGTGAGCGCCAGGCGGGTGCGCGGGCCGGGTGGCGCGGCATTGCGGTACCGATATCCGCGTTCTCCGCCGGGAGATCGCGTTTGATGCGAGGATCTCCATCCTGATGCGATGGCGGGTCGTTGTCCCGGGCGGCCGGCGAAGAGGAGCCTGATGAGGATGATCGCGGGGATCCCGCGCGCTGCTACGCGGGGGCTGTTCCTGCCCGGTTCCGGGCCAGGGTGACCGGCGGCGGCCCGGTGCCGGGCACGGGCCATGCGGTCCTGGTTCCGGGGGTGGCGCTGCTGCGCCCCGAGGAGCAGGTGCTGGAGGCGATGCTGGCAGGCTGGGCCGGCCAGCAGGCTGCCCGCGGCCTGGGCGGCGAGACGATCAGCGGCCGGCAGGGGCGGATACGGTCCTTCGCTGATCACGCGGGGTGCCCGCCGTGGCTGTGGACGCCGCAGCTGTTCGAGGAGTGGTGCGCTGACCTGCGCTCGGTTCATCATGTGGCGGCCTCGACGCTGCGCGGGCAGGCCGGGGCGGTCCGGTTGTTCTGCGAGTACCTGACCGACCCGGTCTATGCCTGGGCGGAGGTGTGCTGGGGGTATTTCGGCACGCATCCGGTGCAGGTCTGCACCCGGTGGAACACTCCCCGCCACGTCCAGGACGGCGAGTCAGGACCTGAGCGCCGCGCGTTCACCGTCACCGAGCTGCAGGTGTTCTTCGACCATCTTGATGACCGGGTGGCGGCGGTCCACGGGTCGGGGCGCAAGGGCTGGCTGCCGGCGTTCCGGGATGCGGTGCTGGTCAAGACCGCGTACGCGTTCGGGCTGCGCCGCCGCGAGGTCTCGATGCTCGACCTGGCCGACCTGACCGCCAATCCGCGGGCGCCGGAGTTCGGCAGGTACGGGGTCTGCCGGGTCCGCTATGGCAAGGCGGGTGCCGGGTCGGCGCCGAAGCGGCGCAGCGTCCTGACGGTCTGGGGGTGGCTGCCGGAGATCCTGGAGCAGTGGGTCACCGAGGTCCGGCCGGCGCTGGCCCGCGATGGCACGGCGGCGCTGTGGCCGTCGGAGCGCGGCGGCCGGATCGGCCTGTCGGCGATCGACCGGCGGTTCGCGGCCGAGCGCGGCGTGCTGGGCCTGGACGCGGCGCTGGAGTTCCACTCGCTGCGCCGCTCGCACATCACTCACCTGATCGAGGCCGGCTGGGACCCGCTGTTCGTGCAGCAGCAGGCCGGCCACGCCCATGCCTCGACCACGTCGCTGTACACGTGCGTATCGTCGGACTTCCGGACCCGGACGCTGCGCCGCGTGCTGGACGAGACAGTAAGCGCGGCGCTGGAGACCGGGCAGGGACATGAGGGGTGATGAGATGAGCCGGCAGGTCAGCTACCGGTGGCGGCTGCGCAAGGCGATGGCCGAAGCCGACATGTTCACCAGCACCGCCCTGATCGGGCCGCTGGCCGAGCGGGGCATCACCTTGTCGGCATCCCAGGTCCACCGGCTGGTCACCGGCACGCCCGAGCGGCTGAACCTGGCCGTCCTGGCTGCCCTGTGCGACATCCTGCAGGTCAGTCCCGCCGACCTGATCACCGTCGGCGCCGCCGATGCCGCAGCTGCTGCGGTCGCCGGCACCGGCCCCGGCAAACCTGCCTCCGGCCTGGCCCCGCCACGGCCCAGGCGGGTCACCCTGGAGCCGTGACGCCGGCTGGCTGCGTCCGCTGCCAGCGGGCCGTGGCCGCCGCCGCGACCTGGCCTGACGGCAAGATCTGCCGCACCTGCATCGCACGGGCGTCCCGCATCCGGGGCCGCTGCCCGCGCTGCGGCGCAGCCCGCCTGCTGCCCGGCCTGGCCGGCGGCACGGCCATCTGCCGGGACTGCGCCGGCATCACCCGCGACTTCACCTGCTGCCGGTGCGGCATCGAAGGGCTGCTGACCAGCGGGAAGATCTGCGAACGGTGCGCGCTGGCCGAACGGCTCGGCACTGTCCTCGACGACGGCGCCGGCCGCATCGCCCCTGCCCTGCTGCCGCTGCGCCAGGCGCTGCTGGACATGCCCAGGCCCCGCGCCGGCCTGGCCTGGCTGCGCAACCGTCCCGCACTCGATCTGCTCACCGCGCTGGCGACCGGGACCCTCGAGCTCACCCATGAGGCGCTGGCGGCCTGGCCGAACCGGCAGGCCGGCGGTCACCTGCGGGACCTGCTCACCAGCACCGGGATCCTGCCCGGCCGTGATCCTCACCTTGCCGTCTTCGAGTCGTGGCTGCATCACCGGCTGGAGTCGCTGACCGGGCACCCCCACCTGGGCGTGCTGCGCCGGTATGCAACGTTTGCCCTGCTTCCGCGGCTGCGCGCCGCACCCGAGGGAACCCTGGTCACCGGCTCGGCCCGGTATGCCGCCCGCGCGTTCACCTGCGGCCAGGCGTTCTGCGACTGGCTCCGGGCAGCCGGGATCAGCCCGGGCAGCCTCACCCAGGCCGGCCTGGACCGCTGGCACGCTGCCGCCAGCCGCACCACCGCCAAGATGACCTCTGGCTTCTTCGGCTTCGCCATGAACGAGGGATTCCTGCCCCGGCTGAAGCTGCCCGCCCACCCGGCGGCCGATGCGCGCACCCAGCCCCTCAGCCAGGAACGACGCCTCGCCCTGGTCCGCCGCGCGCTCACTGACAGCACCGGCCCGGTCCGCATCCGGGCCGCAGGACTGCTTGTCCTGCTGTTCGCCCAGCCGGCATCCTGCCGCACGTAGGACAGGTGGACGGTGTTGATGCCGTTGGCGACCCGGCCCGCGCACCCCAGGTACTGGCGCTTGACGCCGGCCGTGGCACTGCCCTGCTTTTCCTGGCCCGTCTCGTCCAGCGCCCCGACCCGCATCCCGCCCGCCCGGCGGTTCCGCCGCGCGGCCCCGTCCAGGCCCGCCGCCGCGAACCGGCGCACCGCGCTCATCGCCGCCAGCGTGTCCCAGCTGGCATGATTCAGCAGCCGCTGCGTCTTATCCGGCGTCCGGTCCCCGCAATGCCGGGCGATGCTCCACCCGTTGCGCTCCGGCAGGTCGCTCATCAGCGCAGCCACGTACTTGCCCGCCTGCAGCCACACCTGCGTCCGCGCAAAGCACGGCCGCAGCAGCCCCGACAGCTCGCCCCGTTTCTGAATCGCCAGCGCGGCGCCTATCCTGACGGCAGCAGCCGCCTTCGATTCTGTTGTCAGCACAAACACATGATCGACAGGCGGCTGCCCCTTTATGCCCGCCCTGCAACCCCGCAGGTCAGACCCTCAAGTGCGGCTGCCGTACTAGGTGGGTAAAACCGATCAACCTATTCTGTGGCGCTCTGGTCTCAGTTGTCCCTTGCCTGCTCGGTGAATCGCAGGTCAGGTTCGTATAAGGCGTCATGCATCGCGGGATTTCAAGGCAAGTGCGCCGAGGAGGAGGGCGCCGGCGGTCCAGAGGGCGACGACGCCGAGGCCCTGCCACGGGGTGAGCGGCAGGGTCTTCACCCCGGTCGTGGCCTGGACGTCCAGGTCGGCGGACAGGGGGCCGATCTGCTGCAGGCGCCGGGCGAGGGTCGCGTCGGAGACGAGGGACGCGATGATCGGGAACAGGTACAGCAGGCCGAGCACAAGGCCGATGGCCGCCGCGGAGTCGCGTACCGCAGTGGCGACGCCGAGGCTGAGCAGGGCGATGAGCGTCAGGTACACGACCGCGCCGGCGGCGGCCCGGAGGTCGGCGCCCGCGGTGAGGGACGCGTACCCGTGCGCGGGAGTGAAGCCGTGGCCGGGCAGGATCAGCCGCCCGGCGAGCGCGGAACCGGCCACCGCCAGCGCTGAGGCGGTGAGCACCGGGGCGGTGAGCACCCCGGCCTTGGCGAGGAACCACGTGAGCCGCCGGGGCATCGCGGTGAGTGACAGCGTGATCATGCCGGTGCTGTATTCGTTGCCGATGGCCAGCACCCCGGCGACGGCGGCCGCCGCCTGGCCCAGGTAGATCCCGGTGAAGCTGACCTTCGCGGGGTCGATCCCGCACGTGGCTGACTGGCACTGGGCCGCGCCGGCCGCCGCCGTCCCCACGGCGACGGTCAGCGCGGCGGCTCCGGTCAGCAGCCAGGCCGGGCCGGCCGCGGTGCGGAGCTTGGTCCACTCAGCGTGCAGGGCCTGGACCGCCGGATGAAGCGGCGAGACCCGGGCCGCGAGGCTCACGCGTCCCTCCTGCGCAGCAGGTAAAAGGCCAGCGCCAGCCCGGCGGCCGCCCACGCGCACTCCACCGCGAACCCGGTCCACGGTGCGAGCGGGTAGTACCCCCAATTCGGGCTGTAGAAGGCGCCGGTGACCTGCGAAAACCGGGGAACCACCTGCTGGACGGAGAAGCCGGCGGCCGGGGTGATCCGCAGCAGCCACTCTCGCGCGACCAGGGAGAGCCCGCCCCCGGCAAACCCGCCCCGGGCGAGCACGCCCCCTCCGACTACGGGCGGGACGAGGGCGAGCAGGTACGGGACGAAGATCACCACGATGGCGGCTGCGACCGCCGCGGCGCTGCGCCGCGCGGCGGTGCCGATGGCGAGCGCGAGCACCGCGGCCACGGCGAGCAGCGCCGCGGTACCGACGAGCATCCTGGCCAGGGTGAGCGCCGGAACCGGCCATAGCGGGACGCCGGTCCTGGCGAGAGTGCGGGTGCCGACGGCGACCGCGAGGGTGGCGGCGATCAGCCCGGTGACGAAACTGACCGTTGCGATCATCACGGCCTTGGCTGCCAGCAGCCGGCCGCGGCGGGGTGAGGCGGTCAGCGAGACGCGGATCAGCCCGCGCCGGTATTCGGCGGTGATGAACATTGCGCCCACCACGATCAACGGGATCAGCCCGATGGGCGTGCCGGCTAGCGCCCTTTGGAGAGAGAGAACACTCCCGTCCCCCGCGAGGGGAGTGATGTCGCCGGAACCGGTCACGGTGAGCGTGCCGGCGCTCTGGCGGAGCGTGCCGGGCTGTGGCACGCCGTTCGGGCCGGAGCCGCCCACGTTGCTGCCCGTCCATCGGGTCGCGGGCCAGGAGAGCCTGATGTGGCGGAAGACGCCCGTGGCCGTGGCGGTGTTGCCGTTGCTCGGGGCGGCGGCGAAGAGCCCGGCTTGCACGGTGGAGGTCAGCCCGGGGAGGGCCGCGGTGCCGGCCAGCGTCCAGTGCGTGCCCTCGGCGGAGTCATACCCGGTGATCGTGTCGCCGTCGCGGACCAGCCGCAGCCAGCGCGGCGAGGCCGCGGACACGCTTCCCGTCAGGCCGGGCGTGTCGTTGACGTAGTCCCATTGCATCCGCACGCCGTGGGACCCGGTGATCATCATCGCCGCGTAGGCCGAGCCCTGCGACGTGTTCTGCTTGATGATGATCCCGGCCTTGGACCATGGCTGCAGGCCGGGCACCGTCTGGGACGGGCAGGCGGCGACCTGGCCGGCCAGCGACGTCACCTGCACAGTGATC
>CAVYVO010000025.1:0-16904 GCA_963771985.1 uncultured Actinomycetota bacterium
AACTCGACAATAAACTCGAACAGATCGCGCACGAAAGCCGGGTCATCGTAGAAGTCCAGCATCAAGGTGTTGATCCCGCGTAAATCGGCGCCTTCTGCGCAGGGACCCTCGATCCAGCCCTCAACTACTTTATCATTCCCGACTCGTTCCTTCATCAGCTTCACGGCCAGCGCCCGGTTGCGGGTTCGTTCCGCCTGCTCGGGATCCGGCGCCTGGAGGCCGGCCAGCCTGGCCTTGTCCTTGAGCAGAGCGTTTCCTCATCGACCGCGGGAGGTTGATAGGAAAAACTCAGCGCAGCGCCCAGGGCCGAAGCCTCACACCCGGGATCCGAAATCACGCTGACGTAATCAAAATCGAATCGCTCCGCCACCCTGACTTGAGCGTCGGCCAGGACGCGATAATTCGTAGCATAGTCGTAGTACTTCGCCCCGATCTGGTCCGCGGCGAACATCATCGTAATGGGCATGGCAGGAAGAGTATCCACCGGCCGGCCTTCCAGCATAGCAAGCACGCGCTCACGACCGTTCATACGTTCTCCCCGTGACACGTAGGGGCGGTTCGCGAACCGCCCCTACGTCTTAATGGTGATAAGCCCTCCGCCGTAATCCGCCGCCACCTGTTTTCCCGGCGGCACCACCAGAAATTCCTTTTCGTCCCAGACTCCATCCACCAGTCTCTGAAACATCCCGAGGTCTCCGCTGAGTTTCTCGAATTCCCATCCGCGCTGCGCGGCTTCCTCGCGAGCCTGGCGCTCGAAATCCGCATCCGGTCCCATGCCCATCGTAATGTAAGTGAATTGGCGGTAGTTGCTTTCAGGTCGCCCAGCCGGTCGTACAGTCAGGCACGGCACCCGCAGGAACGTCGTCTCCTCCTGCACCCCGGCCGAGTCAGTGATCGCCGCCGCAGCGCCCCGCACCAGGGACATGAAGTCCAGGTAGCCCAGCGGCTCGCACATCCGGATCCCCGGGTGCTCCGCCAGCCCAGCCGCCTCGAACACCGCCCGGCCGCGCGGGTGGACTGGCATGATCACCGGCGTCATGTCCGCCACCTCGTGCATCGCCTTAACCAGCAGCGCTGCCGCCTCCGGGCTGTCAACGTTGAACGGCCGGTGCAAGGTCGCGACCACGTACCGTTCTGGAAGGCCGTGCGCGGCCCGCGCTGCCTCGGCGTCCAGCTTGTCCAAACAGGCCACCAGGGTGTCGATCATCGTGTTGCCGACGAAGTGCACTCCGTGCGAGGCGATCCCCTCGTTCGCCAGGTAGCCGATCGCCTCCGGCGAGGTAACGAACAGCAGCTCGCAGAGCTGGTCGGTAAGCCTGCGGTTGATCTCCTCCGGCATCGTGTTGTCGAAGCTCCGCAGCCCCGCCTCGACGTGCGCGACCGGCACGTGCAGCTTGGCCGCCGCGAGCGCGGCCCCGAGTGTGGAGTTCACATCCCCGTACACGACCAGCAGGGCGGCACGGCGGGCCATCAGCTCCCGCTCCACGCCAGCGATTACCGCGGCCGTCTGCTCGCCGTGCGCGCCCGAGCCGACGTGCAGGTTCACGTCCGGCTGCGGCAGGCCGAGGTCGGCGAAGAACACGTCGGACATCCGCGCGTCGTAATGCTGGCCCGTGTGGACGAGCATCTGCTCGACGCCGACCTCGCCGAGCGCACGGATGACCGGTGCGGCCTTCATGAAGTTCGGCCGGGCGCCAAGCACATGCGTAACCAGAGCCTGCATCGCTGTCCTTTACCGGAATCCAACACGAGGGACATATCTCACGAACCGCAGCGGTCACGGCCGCCCGGTGCGAGCCTACCGACCACACCCTCAGCCGCGTGCCCGGTTGACCTTACTCAGCCTCAGTGGCCAATCACGGACGGAGCGCGAACCGAACCGGTCACCATTCCGCACCGCCAGCTAATCCGTACTCTATTCCGTATTCCGCTTAGGCCGGAATAACTTGATGACGGGGAAGATGCAGGACCTGACAGAAATAAACCTGCCGGTGGACTCCCAGACTTATATACGCGCACAGCTCGTAAAACAATAGTCAATGACGGAAGAAATGCGGAGGCTGGCCGGCTACGTGCTAGAGGTGCTGACCGGCTACCAGCGCGGCGGCGAGGCCCTCGCACTGCCCGGGGAACCGCGGCCGCAGTACGCTCCCGGGACGGCGAAGCTGCAGCGATGCCAGGCCAAGGCCGCCGAGCTGGGCGTCTCGGTGATGACCGTGCGCCGGATGATCTGGCGGTTCGAGGCCGACGGTCCCGAAGGGCTGACCGACCGCCGCAGGCAGCGCCGCAGCGACCCGCTGGGCGGGGCGGATGCCCGCTGGCTGGACATGGCCCGGCGGGTGCTGGCCGGGCACACCGAGGCCAGCAAGCCCACCCGGGACCTGCATCCTCGCCGAGATCGCCGCCCGGCGGGCGCCGAGCACGGCGACGGCATGGTGCCGGTCCCGAAGCCCACCCGCGCCCGCGCGCTGCTGTGCCCGGGACGGGGAAGGCTGCGGGGGCGGCTGCCTTGGTGCTGGTGGAAGGCGCGGTTCCGCTGCGGCCCGAGCCTGCGCTGTTCGACGCGATGCTGGAGGGCTGGCGCCGCCAGCAGGCCGCGCGGCGGCTGACCGGCCCCGCTGATGGACGGGCGGCTCCATGCTGGTGCAGGCAGAAGGCCATCTGCTCGGGCATGGTGAGGATGAGGTCGGCGTAGTCGCGGCTGCGGCACCTGGGCAGCCGCAGCGGCTCGGGCAGGTAGCGGGAGTGGATGCCGGTGAGCAGCTCGATCAGGCGGAGGCGGGCGAGGTGCTCCTGCACTGGGGCGGCGGGCAGGCTGGCGTGGTCGAGGCGATGGCGGTGCGCCCAGGCGGCGGGGTGGTTGAGGATGTACCGCTGGCGGCGCCAGGCGGTGACGTCGAGCCGGGCCTGGGAGAGGCGGCGCAGCCGACGGCGGCGGGCGTAGTCGACCGGAGAGCCGCTTTCCTCCAGCTTGCGGGCGAGCTGGCAGATCGCGGCTGTCACCTGTTCCAGGATGCCGTGCTCGCGCAGCCGGGCGGTGAAGGTGGCCAGCCTGCTGGGCTCTACAATCAGGCACCGTCGAGGTCGCTGGCCCGCAGGGGCCGCTCGCTGGTGGCAACCGGCCCCGGCGGCTCAGTCAGCGGACCGACGCGATGCGGCGTAGGGCTCGTTCGACCACGCCTCGCAGGACGTCCTCGGGCACGTCGCCGAGTGCCCAGACGCCCCGGGCCAGGGCGGCGCTGGAGTAGACGGCGAAGCGCTGGTCGAGGGTCGGAGGCTCCGGGCCGAAGAAGCCCTCGATCGTGGCCTCGACGAGCCGGTCGATGCCGAGGGCGACGTGCATGTCATCGCGCAGTGCCGGCTGCTGCGCCACGATCCGCATCACGTCCCGGCGGGCGATCAGGAGTTCGACCAGTCCGGCGACCATCGTGTCGACGCGCTCGTCCGCCGTCCGCGCCGCCCGCACGCGCGCCATCAGCTCGGCCATGGCCTGCCTGGCGGGCTGCGCGAGGTCGCGCAGCATCTGGCCCTTGCCCTTGTAGTGGTAGTACACGGCCGGCTTGGTCAGGCCCATCTCGTCGGCGATGTCCTGCAGCGACGTGGCGTCGTACCCCTTGTCGTTGAACAGGCGCAGCGCGACCTCGAGAATCCGCGCGCGGGTACGCCGCGCCTGCTCCGCGCGCGACGACGGGGCGGCCTCAGCCGGTGAAGTGCCCACTCCGCCCATTGTTCCCCACCCGCCCTTCACTTTACGACTGTTAAGTGCGTCACATTCGCGTCCGGCCTCTTGTCCGATTTTACTTAACGATCGTAAAGTGAACTGGCGGGCAAATCAACGGAACGGATCAGGATCATGACCACGCAAACACGGATCGACGGCACATGGAACGTCGTACTCGGCACGCCCCGCGGCGACCGGACGGCCACGCTGCAGCTGGCGCAGGACGGTGCCACGGTCACCGGGACGATGAACGGCACCGCTATCCAGGACGGCGCCTGGCAGGTCGGCAAGCTCACCTTCTCGGCGCAGCTCACCCAGCCGTTCAAGATTACGCTGCGGTGCTCGGCGAGCGTCGATGGCGACACCATGACCGGCACGGCGAAGGCTGGCGGGCTGCCGATGTCCGCGCCGTTCTCCGGACAGCGGGTGACGGCGTGAGCGGCGCAGACAGCCAGGCACGGATCGTGTTCCTCGGTACGGCCGGCGGACCGACGCTGGCAGAGCGCCGGCACGGCATCGCGACGGCGTTCGTCCTCGGCGAGGACGTGTACCTGGTCGACGCCGGGCTCGGCGTGGCCAACCAGTACGTGGACGCAAGGCTGCGCCTGGACCGCCTGCGGGCGGTGCTGCTCACGCACATGCACGGCGACCACGTGTGCGACCTGTTCAACCTGTTCATGTTCGGCGCCACGGCCGTGCACGGGTCCCGTCCCGGCATCGGGGACCCGGTGACGGTGATCGGCCCGGGTCCGACGAGCGGCTCGCGCGGCGGCTTCGAGCCGTACGGGCCGCCGCCGTTCGCCGGCATCGGCGGACTGCTCGAGCACAGCTACGCGGGCCAGGCGGCGACGCTGACCGCCTGGGCGATGGGCCAGTGAAACCTCCGCGACCTGATCGACCTGCACGAGATCGGGGACCGCGGCAGCGAGCCCTTCACCGTCCTCGACAACGGCGAGGTGACGGTCCGCGCCGTCGTCGTGCCGCACTTGCCCGCGTCGTACGCCTACCGGATCGACAGCGCCGCGGGATCGGCCGTCTTCTCCGGCGATACAGGCCCGTGCGACGCCGTTGCCAGCCTGGCCCGCGGCGCCGACATCCTAGCCCGAGTTTCCGGGCTAGCTCGTCCTGACTCACCGCTGGTTTCAGCGGACTGTGCCTGATCTGCGGTGATACGGCGTGTCGGCTTGCATCTGCTAGGCGGATCACCTATGACCTAAAGACATGGCGAGCCTGTACAAGAAGGTGATCAGCGGGAAGCCGTACTGGTACCTGCGCGAGATGGGCTGGGTGGACGGCAAGCCCAAGATGGTCTCCGAGCGGTACCTGGGCACCGCGGCGGAGATCGAGGCGCTGCTGGACGCCCGGGAGGCCGCGGCCATGCCGGAACGCACCCGGCACCTGGCGTTCGGGGACGTCGCCGCTGCCTGGGGGATGCTGCAGGAGCTGGGGGTCGCCGCGATCATCGACGAGGCGGCCGGGGCCCGCCGCGCGGACGCGGGCGCCAGCGCGGGCACCTACCTGGCGCTGGCGGCGCTGAGCCGGCTGGTCGCGCCGTGCTCGAAGCTAGCATTTGCGGACTGGTGGAAGACCACCGCCGCGGACCGGTTCACCAAGATCCCCGTCGGCGTGCTGGACCACCGCCGGTTCTGGGACGCGATGCACGCGGTCACCCTGGAGCAGCTGGAGCAGGCCTCGGAGAAGATCGCGGCGGCGATCGTGCAGGTGTCCGGGGTGGATGTGTCCAGCGTGGCGCTGGACATGACGAACTTCGCCGCCTTCATCGCCACCGCGAACGGCAAGGCACCGGTCGCGCAGCGCGGCAAGGCCAAGCAGAAACGAAGTGACCTGCGGCTCGTCGGCCTGGGCCTGGTGGTCACCCGGGACGGGGGGATCCCGCTGACCTGGCACGCCTACCCCGGCGACCGGCCCGACGTTACCCAGTTCCCGGACATGATCAGCCAGCTCGAGACCCGGTACGAGCAGGTCTGCGCGGCGGCGGGCATGCCCGCCGCGCAGACCGCGGACATGACCGTGGTCTTCGACGCCGGGCAGAACTCCGAGGCGAACTTCGCGCACCTCGCCGCCACCGGGCTGCACTGGATCGGATCGGTGCCCGCCAGCGACTGCCCGGACCTGACCGCCTTGCCCGCATCGAAGCGGGTCCTCGTGGACAAGGACCGTTTCGGCGGGCTGACCGCCTATGACACCTGCCGGGTCGTCTACGGCGCGGAACGCCGCGCCATCCTCACGCACTCACCAGAGCTGCGCGAGTCCCAGGCCCGCGGGTTCGACGCCACCACCCTCGCCAAAGCCGGGAGGAAACTCGACGAGCTGGCCGCCGCCTTGGCCCGCGGCAAGACCCGCCTGCCCAGGGAAAAGGTCCAGGCCGCGATCGAGGACATCACCAAGAAGCCGTGGGTGCGGCGGGTCATCCGCTGGGAGCTTTCCGGCGGCCAGCCCAGGGACCTGCGCCTGACCTGGCGGATCGATCCCGATGCCCGCGCGGAACTGGAGGAAGAGATCTTCGGCAAGCACGTCCTGATCACCAGCCACGACGACTGGCCCGCCGCCGAGGTCATCGCCGGGTACCGGTCCCAGTCCGAAGCCGAATTCTCGTTCCGGCAGATGAAAGACCCGCACGTCGTCTCGTTCTCGCCGATGTACCACCGGACCGAGCACAACATCCGCGTCCACGTCTTCACCTGCGTGCTCGCCCTGCAGATCGCCCACCTCATGCGCCGCCGCGCCCGCCAGCACGGCCTGCACTTGTCCGTCCGCGAACTGCTGTCCCAGCTGGCCGGCATCGGCGAGACCGTCCTGATCTACCCCTCCACCGGCGGCCGGCCCAAAGCCCGGAGGATGACCACCGAGTTCACAGGCCACCAGCCCGCGCTCTACGAGATCTTCGGCCTCAACCGCTGGGCACCCCGCAGTTAGGTCATAGGCCCGCCAGTCTGCAAAACAGCCCCCAGCCTGCGGAAACTCCAGCCGAGGTCACCCTAGCCCGGAAACTCGGGCTAGTGCACGAGGTAATGGACATCGGCGCGATGATCGCCGAGGGCTTCCCCGAGGAACTGAGCGACGTGTTCAAGAGCGTGCACACGGAGGTGTCGGACGTCGGCCGGATCGCCGCCGCGGTCGGCGTGCCGGTCCTCGTGCTTAACCACTTCGTCCCCGCCTCGCGAGCCGCCGCTCCACAGACATGGGCCGAGCGGATCAGCAGGGACTACGACGGGCACGTGATCGTGGCCGAAGACCTCATGAGCGTGCCGGTCCGCCTGCCGCCCGGCACCCCGTCGCTCGCCTGGCCGGACAGGAGATGTCATGACCAGCCGCACGGTCAGCACCGAGGGCGCGGCCCTGGCCTACGAGAAGGTCGGCTCCGGTCCGCTGCTGATCATGATCGCCGGGGCCGGCGGCCTCGGCAGCGCCTACCGGGCAGCGGCCTGGCTGGCCGATCAGTACACGGTCATCACCTACGATCGCCGCTGCCGGGGAGCGAGCACCGGCAACCGCGACCAGGACCTGGACCTTGGCCAGCAGGCCCGTGACGCCGCGGCGATCATCCGCGACGTCGGCGCCGACAGCGCGTACGTCTTCGGCAGCAGCGGCGGCGGATGCATCGCCGTCAAGTTCACCGAGGACCAGCCGCAGCTCGTGACCGGGCTGATCGTCCACGAGCCGGCGATCGTCTCGGTCCTGCCCGACGCCGACCGCTGGCTGGCGCACACCCGCGAGATACATGACCTCTACCTGCGCAAGGGCACCAGGCGCGCGATGATCCGGTTCGCCAGGCCGGCCAAGGGCATCAACCCGGTCAGCATGATCCTCGCCCAGCGCGGCGGCGAACGACCGGACCTGGAGTTCTTCCTGGCCCACGAGCACGTGCCGATCTCCACCTACCGGCCCGACATCCAGGCGCTGCGGCACGCCGCGGTGCCGACCGCGACCCTGTCCGGCCGGGCCAGCCGCGACAGCTACAACGCCCGGACAGGACCCGCGCTCGCCAGCCTTATCGGGGCGCGGTCCGCGACGATCTCCGGGAACCACTTCCCCTACATCCTCGACCCCGGCCGCTTCGCGAAAGAGCTGCGGCCGCACCTCAACGAGATGCCGGCCCGCCATGAATGACCAGGCAGGCAAGCCAGAGTCCAGCCCGGCCGTGCGAATACGCTATGCGATGCTCGGCCTGATCGCGGGCGGCCTCTGGCTCTGGGGCAGCGGCGACCCGATGTGGCTGCACGCGCTCCGCATGCTGGCGATCGTCCTCATCGTCCCGGCCCTCGCGAATCGGCTGAACGCCGCGGTCGCCCGGCACCGCGGTAAGGAGAGGACCGAGACGATCTCGAGCGGCCGGCTGGTAGCTATCAAGGCGGGGCTGGTCGTCGTCGCGATCGCGGTAACCGCGCTGCTCGGCAGCCGCGTCGCCCACCTTGACCTCTACCTGGCGGCGTGGCTGGCGCTGATGCTAGCCCTTGGCGGCCCAGCCATTCACCACCGGCTCCTGATCGATGTGGCCGACGGTCAGCATCCTCACCGGCGGCGATCGCGCCGCCGTCTCTATCTCCTGCTGGCCATCGGCCTGGCCACGTGCGTGGTGCTGGCCGGGGCCGCCAACATCGACGCGGGCCACGTCATCAGGGACGGGATCAGCGCCGCCGCAGGCAAGCGACTGACAGGCCCGATCAGCGTCGGCATCGGCGCGACACCCGCCCTGGCCGATGCCGTCACCGGGCATATCTCCGCGGTCATCATCCACGCGTCATCCACCACTGTATGCAATCTCCACGGCGTCAATGCCGAAGCCACGCTCACCGACGTCCACCGCTCCCACGGCCAGCTGGCCGTGGGAGGGGTCACAGCCGACATGCTGGTCACCACCCAGGCCCTCGCCAGCCTGCTGCCCAGCAGCTACGGAACAGCGACCGTGACCGCCGACCCCTCCGCCGGGATCCTGCGGATCGGCATCGGGCTGGAGCCCCCCGGGTTCCAGCCCGGGGGGCTCCAGCTCCATGGCGGCACCATCCAGCTCAGCCCCGCCGGCATGTCGCTCCGCGGGCAGCCAGTGCCCGCGCGACTCCGGGATACGATCACCAGCCACCTCACCATCCGCCGCACGCTCTCCGGCCTGCCCCTGAACCTCACCCCACGCTCCCTGGCCATCACAGACGCTGGACTCCAGGTCAATCTCACGACAGGACCGGCCACCCTGTCGCGGCCGACAAGGGGCACCTGACGCAGGACGCCCTGATGAACGATCCGGCCGCCCGCCAAAGCAGGTCAGCGCACACCTTGTCCGTCAGCTTGATGACCTGTTCCGCAGTCGGCCTCATCGCCACCGGAACGGCGCTGCGCGGCGCTCTCGGCCTGGCCAAGGCAGTGCCGCCGGTCCGCTTCCTGGTCGGGCTCGCGGCGCAACTCTTCCTCAGCCCGCAGACCGTCGGCCACCACCTCTGCAAGGCATACCCGAAGCTCGGCGCGGCGTCCCGGGGCGAACTGGCCGACCTGGCGCTCGACTGAGCCGCTGCGCGGCGAGCACCAGCGTGGCGCGGAATGCCGGAAACCTGGCACGCGGGGCCCGACGCGGGAGGGGGCCGGTCGGCAGCCTTAGGAGGATGAGATCGCGAGGAGCTGACAGATGACTGCCGTGAACGAAACGGCCGCGCCGGCCGGGACGAAGGCGCTGACGGTGCTGGCGGCCTGCCCGCAGGACTGCCCCGACACATGCTCAATGGTCGTCACCGTCGAAGACGGGGTCGCGACCCGTGTCGCGGGGAACAAGGACATGCCGTTCACCGACGGCGGGCTGTGCGTGAAGGTGAACAGGTACCTGGACAAGGTCCACCACCCCGACCGGCTGCTGTACCCGATGCGGCGGACCGGCCCGAAAGGCAGTGGTCAGTACGCCCGCATCAGCTGGGAGGAGGCGGTGGGTGAGATATCAAACCGCTTTCGTTCCGTTATCGATGAATACGGGCCGACCGCGATCATGCCGGTCAGCTATCTCGGTACCCAGGGCATTCTCCAGGGCCTTAACGTCGGCGACCCGTTCTTCAACAAGCTCGGCGCCACCGTCACCGAGCGCACCTACTGCGACTCCGGATCCTGCACCGCCTACGCGATGACGATCGGCGACACCGCCGGGGTGGACCCCGAGTCGTTCGTGCACTCGAAGTTCATCCTCATCTGGGCCGCGAACGTGATGAGCACGAACCTGCACCTGTGGCCCTACATCGCCGAGGCGCAGCGGCGCGGCGCGAAGGTGGTCGTCATCGACCCGGTCGGGACTCGTACCGCCCGCGCCGCCGACTGGCACATCCCGATCAGGCCCGGCACCGACGGAGCGCTCGCCCTGGCGATGATGCACGTCATCATCGATGAGGGCCTGACTGACGACGACTACATCGCCAACTACACCGTCGGCTTCGAGCAGCTTGCCGAGCGGGTGCTGCAATATACGCCGGAGTGGGCGGCGGCGGAGACCGGCGTGCCCGCTGCGGACATCCGCACCCTCGCCCGCGAGTACGCCACAAAGCAGCCGTCGGTGATCAGGATCGGCGTCGCGGTCGAGCGGCACGCGGGCGGCGGCCAGACAGTGCGCACCCTGTCCTGCCTGCCCGCCCTGGTCGGCGCATGGCGCAAGCCCGGAGGCGGCATCCTGCAGCTGCCTCTGTGGGCGTTCCCGGTCAACTGGCCGGCGCTCATGCACCCCGAGCTGCAGACCCCCGGTACGCGGGTCGTCAACCAGTACCTGCTCGGCCAGGCGCTGGCCGGTGGACTCGACCTCGACCCGCCGATCAAGGCGCTGATGGTGTACAACTCCAACCCGGTCGTCGTCTGCCCCGACCAGGGTAAGCTGATCGAGGGGCTGCTGCGCGAGGACCTGTTCCTCGTGGTCAGCGACCATTTCATGACCGACACCGCGCAGTATGCCGACATCGTGCTGCCCGCCACGACCCAGCTGGAGCAGGAGGACATCATGTTCTCCTGGGGCCACCTGTACGTCACCTACAACAACAAGGCGATCGAGCCGGCCGGAGAGTCGATCCCCAACACCGAGCTGTTCCGCCGGCTCGCCGCGGCGATGGGGTTCGACGACGCCGTGTTCCGTCGGGCCGACGAGCAGATGATCGCCGAGGCGTTCGACTGGTCCGCCCCGGCGATGAACGGCATCACCGTCGAGTCGCTGAAGGCCACTGGGTTCGCCCGGCTGAACCTGCCAGGACCCGACGAGTACGCCCCGCACGCCGAGGGGAACTTCCGCACCCCGTCGGGCAAGACCGAGTTCTGCTCCTCGGCCGCTGCGGGCGGAAACTTCGTCGTCCCGCTGTTCCGGCAGGGGTCGAATGATTACCAGCCGGGTCAGCCGGTCGACCCACTGCCCACCTACATTCCGCCCCGCGAGAACGACCAGCACAACGCCGAACTGGCCGCTAAGTACCCGCTGAGCCTGATCTCTCCCAAGTCCCACGCCTTCCTCAACTCCAGCTTCGCGAACGTAGAGTTCCACCAGAAGGTGCAAAAACCCGCCGCGCTCATGATCAACCCGGTGGACGCGCGGCAGCGCGGCATCACCGACGGGGCGCGGGTCCGCGTATTCAACGACCGGGGCAGCGTCGAGTTGCTGGCGTCGGTCGACGCGGCGACCCGCGAGGGCGTAACCGTCTGCTACGTCGGCCACTGGCGCGCGCATAGCCTCGGGCTGGCCACGCTGGCGGTGCTCAACCCGACCGCGTTCGCCGACCTCGGCAACGCGCCGACCTTCTCCGACACGCTGGTCGAAGTCGGGCTCGCCGCCGCACCGGAAGCCTGACCGCGCGGCGGTGCTCTTCGACGTTTCGGGGGTGACACGGCTCTGACTAGCGCCTAGGCAGTGTCACTGCCAGCGGGTCGCCGGAGCGGGTGCGCTGCTGAGCGCGGTACTCGCGCGGGCTGATCCCGTACGCCTGCCGGAACGCCCGGCTGAACACATCGACGTCGAGGAACCCCCAGTTCCTGGCGATCTCCCGCAGCGACCGATCCCGGGTCAGGCTGGACAGGATCTCCCGGCGGGCGCCTTCCAGACGGCGCAACCGGATCGTCTGCATCACCGTCATCTCGCGGCCCGCGAACATCCGGTGCAGCTGGCGGGTGGACACGCTGACCGCCAGCGCGACCGCCTCCGGGTTCAGGTCCGGGTCGGCGAGGCTGTGGTCGATGTAGTCGTCGGCCTGCCTGAGCAGTCGGTCCGCCCCCGCCAGCGCGCCTGGCGCGGCAGGCACGGCACCGTCGAGCAGCGCGACGGTGAGCAGTTCGACAAGCTGGTCCACGAACGCGGTCGCGGTGCCCGCGCCCACCGTTGGACCCTCGGTGAGCAGGCCGCACAGCAGCTCGCTGATCACCCGCGGCATCCCGCTGCCGCCCTGATACGCGCGGGCGGTCAGCTCCCGGCTGCGGGACTCGCTCAGGATGAATGACGCCCGGGGCCAGGTGAATACCGCCAGCTCCCACCGCGGCGCGCTGGACGGCGCCCGCAGCGACCACTCGAACGGCCGCGACGTCTCGTATAGTACGAAGTCCCCGGGCCAGAGCTCGGCCTGCCTGCCGTCCTGGTCCACCACAGCCCGGCCGGACCGGACCAGGCCGATCTGCATGAGGGACTGCGAGTCACGGCGGATCAGTGTCGGGCTGCGCCGGACATCCTGGGTCGCCGACGCGACGGTCGACATCTGCAGGTGCCCGAGAAGCTGGCTGTTGACCGCGCCGGACAAGTCGCCGTCGGCCCGGGTCACGTCGAGGCTGACGAAATGCTCGCGCAGCAGGTCGCGCCAGGCACCCTTGTCCTCCCTGCCGATTTGGGGTCGGAGAACCGTGGCAGCATAGTAAATCGCCTCCTTCACGGCCCATCCGTTACAAGGGTAAAGGAGCGGTATTACGGCATCTTGCCCGTCCTGCGGCAACGCCGTAACGCGCCAGCCACGGAGCACTCCCTGGCGCGCGATGCCGGGTATCGGGCGCTACGCGCCGCGTCGCCGCGGCCGGGCGGGCGCATCATGACGGCATGACGGCAACTTTGGACGGTCCATGGCTGGACCAGCCGCGCATAGACGCGCACGCGCACACCGCGCTGACAGCGCGCTCGCCCGGCCGGCGTGACGTCACCTGGGACACGGCACGCGAGCTGGCGCACGCCGCCGCGCCGCTGCCGCCGCGCCGGGTCCCGCTGGCCGAAGCGGCCGGGGCCACCCTGGCCGGGCGGCTGCCCGCGCTGCGGTCCTATCCCGGTTTCGACGCGTCCGCGATGGACGGATACGCCGTCGCTGGCCTCCCGCCGTGGCGGCGCGTCGGACGGCTGGAGGCCGGCCAGGTATGGCCCGCGCCGCTCACGGCGGGCACGGCCGTCGAGATCGCCACCGGCGCGCCGCTGCCCGTCGGCGCGGACGGCGTGCTGCGCTACGAGGACGCTGCGGTCATCGACGGGCTGGTCACCGGGGACCCCGGTCGGGCCGGGCACGTCCGGGCTGAGGGCAGCGACGTCCGTGCGGGGCAGGAGGTGCTCCCCGCGGGCTCGGCGCTCACCCCCGCCGCGCTCGGTCTCGCGGCCGCCGCCGGGCATGACGACCTGCTCATCCGGCCCCGGCCACGGGTCTACGTCATCGTCACCGGCCGCGAACTGACCGGGCACGGGCCGGGCGCCGACGCGGCCGTCAGGGACGCACTCACCCCGCTGCTCGTCCCGCTCATCGGCCGGCTCGGCGGCGAGGTTGCCGGCGTCGCGCGGACCGACGACAGCGGACTGCTCGCGCACTGGGAGCGGGCACTGCATGTCGCCGACGTCGTGGTGACCACCGGGTCGACCTCACGTGGCATGACCGACCGGCTGCCCGCGCTCGCCCGGTCGGCCGGTGTTGTCTTCCAGGACGTCCGGTGCCGCCCCGGCCACCCCCAACTGCTCGCCGGCGGGACCCGCGGGCCGTGGCTCGCTGGCCTGCCCGGCAATCCGTTCGCCGCGTTCACCGCCGCCTGGACCACCCTCGCCCCTCTGCTCGCAGGCCTGGCCGGCCGGCCCCTGCCAGTGCTCCCCATGATCCCCCTGATCGGCGACCGGCCCGGCCCGCGGCCTGGCACGACGCGCCTGGTCCCCGTGCGGTGGACAAGCGATGGCCCGTGCCTGCTCCTCGGCGCGTCCGCCGCCTTCCTCGGCAACGCCGCCCGCCAGCACGCCCTCGCCGTCCTCGGCCCGGACTGGCGGCCCGGCGATCCCAGCCGCCTCTTGCTCACCGACATCCCATGACAGCGGCAGGCGCTATCGGTGAGCCCCGCGTGACGGTGCTGAATCCGTGCTGACACGCTACCGCCCCACGTGACATCTAACTGCGAAAACTGCCCGCTGGTCTACGATCACCCAGATCTACGAGGGGACGAACCAGGTTCAGCGCGTGGTGATGGCGCGGCAGCTGCTCAAGGGCTGATATTGGGGCGCTGACCTGCGGCTTCTCAGGTCTTGCTCGTTGCGGACAGGCTGTACGGCTGGCGAGCCGGGCGACCCGTTCTCGTGTCCCGATTGATACTGGTTAGCTCCCGTCGTTTCCGGACCCCGTGCTGAATCGGTGCTGATACCCGCCCGGGGATTCCGGGGGGTGTCTGCGTTCAGTCGTGTTGCGCACCTTCTGGGCGGATGGTGCGACAGGATGTCATACGGCCGCAGTGCGGCCCCCGGTTGCCCTGGAGGCAGCGGCAGGCTAGAATCGATTAAAACGATCGACATGATCGTATCGATCAAAAAGGAACCGACATGGCATCGCCAGCACGGAACGAACCGCTGCAGGACGAGACCTACCTGCCTGACGAGGATGCCGCCGAGATCATCGATTTCCTCAGCGCCCTGCGGGAGCGCGGCCGGCAGACTGCCGACCTGCGGCCGCGGCTGACGGGGCCGGACGGTCGGAGTGTCGAGCTGCCCGAGCCGATGTTCGAGGTCATCCTTCAGGTCGCCGCCGCGATGAAGGCTGGCCTCGCCGTCACCGTGGCCCCGCACCACCTGCTGCTGTCCACCCAGGAGGCGGCCGACCTGCTGCGCATCTCCCGTACCACGCTCGTTCGGCTGCTGGAAACCGGCGCGATCCCCTTCGAGAAGCCGAGCCGCCACCGCAAGGTCCGCCTCGACGACCTGCTCGAATACCGCAGGCGGCAGCGCAGCGCGGCCGAGCTCGCGCTCGCGGACATGATCGCCGACACCGAACGGCTCGGCCTTTACGACACCGACCCCGAGGACGTGAAAGCCGCCCTGAAGGCCGCACGGAAGAAGCCCGAGGGGTAACCCCGGACAACCGTGCTCCTCGACACCTGCGTCCTCGTCCCGAGCAGGGCGCGCGACGTGCTGCTCGAGATCGCCAGTGCCGGCGCATACCGGCCACTGTGGAGCTCGGAGATCCTCGCCGAGCTCGACCGCACCCTCCGGCTCCTCCTCGGCAAGCGAGGCGCGCAGCCAGAGGAGACAGACGCCTACCTGACCCGCCTCATCCGGCAGATGAGGATCACGTTCCCCGACGCCCTTGTAACCGAATGGGAGGAACTCGTGCCGACGATCCAGCTGCCCGATCCCGGTGACCGACACGTAGTCGCCGCCGCTCGGGCCGGCCGCGCCGACATAATCGTCATCGACAACCTCGCCGACTTCCCGCCCGCCTCCCTGCCGGCATCGATCGCCAGGCAGTCGCTCGACGATTTCCTGCTCGACATCTTCGACCTCCATCCCGTCCAGGTCGTCACCGCCGTTCGCACCATCGCCGGCCGTACCGGGAGATCCGGCCCGCCGATGACCGCCTCCGACATAGTCGCCTACCTATCCACCCACGGCACACCAGCATTCGGTGAACAACTCCTGGCAGTGCTGGCCGAGTCGTCCCAAGAAGCATCTCGTCGATGCTGGCGTGGGCAAGCAGCGAGCGGGCCTGCTGGTGCAGGCAGCGGGCCATCGGCTCCGGCAGGGTGAAGACGAACTCCGCGTAGTCCTGCCTGCGGCGTTCGGGAAGCTGCAGCGGCCTGGTCAGATAGCGGGGATGAGTGCCGGTGAGCAGCTCGATCAGGCGGAGACGGGCGAACTGCTCCTGGACCGGGGCAGCGGCGGGCAGGTCGGCGTGGTCGAGGTGGCGGCGCTCTGCCCAGGTCGCGGGGCGGGTGAGGAAGTAGCGCTGACGGCGCCAGCCGGTGATGTCGAGCCGGGCCTGGGAGAAGCGGCGCAGCCGGCGTCGGGCGGGCGAGCCGGTGCTTGGCAAGACGTCCTTGAGCGCCTTCGCCACCACCAACCTGGACGAGATGCTAAGGCAATCGGGTGTCGGGCAGCTCATCATCGCCGGCGTGGCGACCTCGGGGACCGTGCTGTCCACCACCCGGTGGGCGGTTGACACCGGGTACCAGGTCACCGTCTGCGCCGACGCCTGCGCTGACCCGGACCCGCGCAAACGCCGCGCTGCTCGACGAGAGCGTCTTCCCGAACAGCTGGCTCGGGCTGTGGCGCATCGCCCGGGTGCTGCCCGCGGCGCGGATCAGCGTGCTGAGCAGCTGACCGATCGGGCACGATGAGCCAGGGGAGGTGCGGACGATGACTGGCTCGGGAACGCGGGATGACTTCGGGCATCCGTTCCGGTTGGCGGCTCCGGCGCGGCGGGTGGTGTCCCTGGTGCCGTCGCTTACCGAGTCGGTGGCGGCGACCCGCCCAGAGACGCTGGCCGGCGCGACGATCTGGTGCAGCCACCCGCCCGGCCTGAACGTGCCACGCGTCCGCGGGACGAAGAACCCCGACCTGCGCGCGATCGCGGCCCTCAAGCCGGACGTGGTGCTGGCGAACCAGGAGGAGAACCGGCGGGTCGACGTAGAACGGCTGCGCGCGGCCGGGATCCCCGTCTGGGTGACGGTGATCAGGACCCTCGACGAGGCGTTCGCGTCGCTTGGCCGGGTGTTCGCCGAGGCGCTCGGCTGGCCCGAGCCCGCATGGCTCGGCCAGGCCCGCGACGCGTGGCGGGAACCAGAGCCCGGGCCGCCTGTCCGCGCGGTGATCCCGGTATGGCGCGATCCCTGGATGGTAGTGGGATCGGCCACCTTCGCCGGCGACGTCGCCGCTCGGCTCGGCCTCGACAACGTTTACGGCGACCAGCCGGAACGGTACCCGCACGTCAGCCTGGAGGACCTGGCGGCCCGCCGG
>CAVYVO010000026.1:0-3986 GCA_963771985.1 uncultured Actinomycetota bacterium
CCAGGGCGATTTACCGGTATCCCGGGTGGTTGTTCAACGACGCCGGGCACGGTGCCTTGCCGACGCTGTACGCGGCCACCCAGGACGTACCGGGAGGGTCCTACATCGGGCCGGATGGCCTGGGTCACCTTCGCGGCTACCCCGAGATCCACCAGCCGTCCAAGCGTGCACAGAACCCCCAGATGGCCCGCCGGCTGTGGGACCTCTCAGCCCGGCTTACCGGCGCCGCGCAGGCGGCGCAGGCCGATCAGCACATGATCGGTCCCCGTAACCGCCCGCGCCTTTTCGCCCGGCCGAGCCAGGGATCGCCGGTCAGCGGATGGCCGGTCCTGCGCAACTGAACGCCAGACCACTTGAGAAGGGAAGACAGCCGTGACGAACCTCGAGGCCGCCGATCACGCCGGCATTTTCACCTCCCACGCCCACCAGGAGCAGATCGGCCTGATCTGTAGGCAGCCATCAGGCGAGATCACAAATGGCGCGGCCGAGCAGAACGAGGCGGATATCGCGTGGAACGCCAAGCACAGTACGTCACTGTGCGTGGCCGGACCCGCTACCCGTTCACGCGGCTGAGCAAGCTGTTCGTCCCAGGCACGTCACTGCGTAAGCCCGCAAGCTGCCACTGGATCTGCCCATGAGAAGCCTGAAAATCCGGGCGGCGAGGGCCGGGCCACGCGACACGCGGGTAGCCAGCGCAGGGCATCAGGAAGCCTGCGATGCCGGGCGGGACCTACGGATCTGTGAGGCCGGGGGTCCGGGTTCCTGCCACCCCTCGGGTCGCATGCGCACGCCAGCAGGCGCGTACTCTGGCGGAGTCGGCGGAACCGTCCCAAGAGGAAGCGGTGATGACCATGGCCAGTGAGACCCCGACGATTGTCCTCGTTCACGGTGCATGGGCCGACGCGACCGGCTTCGACCCCGAGATCCGCGCCCTGCGCGACCGCGGGTTTACCGTCATCGGGTTCGCCAACCCGCTTCGCGATCTTGCGGGCGACGCGACGTACCTCGCCGAATTCCTGCGGACCCTGACTGGCCCGGTCGTGCTCGTCGGCCACTCCTACGGCGGCAACGTCATCTCGATGGCCGCGACAGGCAACGACCAGGTCAAAGCGCTCGTCTACCTCAACGGCTGGATGTGCGACGAGGGCGAGAGCCAGCAGCAGCTCCTGGAGAGGTTCGAAGGCAGCCTCGTGGGGCCCTCGATCAGGCCCGTGCCATACACCGGGCCGGACGGGACCGAGGGCGCTGACCTCTACCTCGACCCGGCAGCGTTCCGCGAGACCTTCGCCGCCGATGTCGACCCGCAGACAGCCGCGGTAATGGCCGCAGCGCAGCGGCCGTACGCCGCAGCCGCGTTCGCAGGCACACCGTCGGGCCCGCCGGCGTGGAAGACGCTGCCGTGCTGGTACCTGCTCGGCACCGAGGACAAGGCGATCCCGCCGGCGCTCCAGCACTTCATGGCCGAGCGCGCCAGCGCAACGATCGTGGAGGTGCCGGCCTCTCACGTCTCCTTCGTGTCCCAGCCCGAGGCCGCAACCCAGCTCATCCTCCGGGCCGTCGAGGCGGTGAGCCACACCGATTCGGACAGCGCCTAGCTGACGCCTCGCGGCCGGGTTGCGAGACAAACTGCGTGACGACAAAGGCGCCTGCATCAATACACCGCCGGACGCAAACCGACGGTCAGAGCAGGTCAGTAGCGGGGTGCAGGATGATCGCAGCCGGCCCCGGTTTACCTGATAAGGGAAGCAATCGCGGCCGGTCCGCGCTGGCGGATCTGGCCGCGCGACGGTGCGTAGCACTGCGTATGGCTGCCCGCGGTTGAAGCGCCTATCCGCAGGTCCAGACGTGTTCGGCGCGGTCGGACGATCGCGCGTAGATCTGTATGGATCTGAAGGCCGGGGGTTCGGATCCCTCCGAGCGCGCCACGCGATGTCCCTGGTAGCGGCGCTGTCCGGGCGCCGCCACGGCACTGATGTCCGGCGCCATCCCGATAACAATCCCTGCAGCTATAGGGACGCAAGCCAGTTACAGGGATGGGGCATCTGCGACAACCCGGCCGAAACGGGTCACGGAATCGGTGCCGAGCGCAGCCCCGGGGTGCGGGAGGTCCGCGTCTGGCCGGGTCCTGGCCTAATCGAAAATAGGATCCGCCTCGTGACCTGCGGTTCTTCGGGATATCAGGCGGCGCGCGAGTATTCGTTGATCAGGCCGCCCAGGACAGGTTTCCGGATGATCCGTTCACGGTCGAGGTCGGCAACGATGAGATGTTCACCGTCGGGGACGCGCTGGGCGATGCCCTGGTGCGGCCTGGCCGTGTTGTAGTGCACCTGGTATTCGGCTAGGACGGAGCGCAGATGGCGCTCCCCGAGGATCAGCATGCGATCGAGGAATTCTCGGCGCAGGGTGCCGACGAGGCGCTCGCAGATCGCGTTCATCCGCGGAGCCTGGACAGCCGAGCGCACGATCCTGGTGCCGGCGGCCTGGAAGACGGCGTTGAACGAGGCAGTGAAGTTCGATCCGCGATCACGGACCAGAAACTTAATGTTCTCGAACCGCTTCCCGAGGGTGAGGGCGAGGTTGCGGGCCTGCTGCACTGTCCAGTCGCCAGTGGGATGCGCGGTGACGCCGCCTAGATGCATCCGGCGACTACCATGCTCGATGAACACCAGCACGTACATCCGCTTCAGCAGCACGGTGTCCACGTGCAAGAAATCGACCGCAAGGATCCCGGCAGCCTGGGCAGCCAGGAACTGCCGCCACGTCGGGCCGGACCGACGAGGCGCCGGATCGATGCCCGCAGCGCGCAGAATCTCCCGCACGGTGGACGGCGCGACCGTCACGCCGAGCTTCGCCAGCTCCCCATGGATCCGGCGGTTGAGGTGCCCCAGAGCGGATTCTCCCTTGCCAGGCGGACGACTATGCGAGCGAGGGCCGGGGCCGTCGGCGGGCGGCCGGGCTTGCGCCGCTTGCTCGTGTCGTACTTGCCGCAGGCCAGCTTGCGATGCCAGGCCAGAAGCGTCGCTGGCGTCACGGGGAAGATCCCGGTCCAGCGCCTGCGCGGCAGGAGCCGTGCCAGCGCGGCGAACCACACCCGGTCGCCCGGCTCGTACCGTACCCGTCCGGCATTCCGGCGCAGCACCGCGTTCTCGTGCCGGAGCACGAGCAGTTCGGCATCCTTCGCCCGGTCGCAGCGGAACCCCAGGACGACCAGGCCGAGCACCCGGCACGTCAGCAGGTAAACGATCTTGAGCAGCATCCAGCAAGCCAACCACCACTGCGCCCCCCGTGCCGGCAACAGTGCAGGTAACCCTCCCAATCGAGTATTCGAGCGGTACAGGTTGGACGAGGAGATCGGCCGGGGCGTTGAGGCTGGCTGATCGGTCTGGCTGATGGCGACTTCGGTGCCCGGCTGTTTCCGTCGCGGCGGGTATGTGCTTGGCTGGACAGTGCCAGGTGAGACGGCAAGCATTGTGGCAGGAGGTGCCGATTGTGGTGACGGACCCCGGGCCGGATCAGAAGCCTGCCGCGCGGAACCGGAAGCCTGCCGCGCGGAATCAGGTGCCTGCCGCGCCGGATCAGATGCCTGCCGCGCCGGGCGAGCGGCGGCCGGTGGCCATGACTCCCTACGCGATCGCGGTCGCCTTGTTCGCCGCCTTCGTGGTCGGCGGCATCCTGGCCAAGGCCGTGCCGCTGTGGCTGGTCGCTGTGATCGGTCTGGCGATCGGGGCCGCCGTCTTCGTCTTCGTGGACCGCTACCCGCGGTTGCCCCGGAGCCGGTAGTCCCCACCCAGGCGATCCTGGCCGGAGGAGGCCAGGTCTTGCTCGTCCCCGAACTTCGAAGCGATGTCCCGCGCCACCGGACCCGGCTGCTCCGGCAGGAGAGGTTTCGGGACCCTCAAGACAATGACAGATCGGTGAGAAGAACCCGGCCGGCCAACCGCTGAGAAAACCCGGGGAGCGGCGTCAGCTCGTGAGGCTGAGCCCCA
>CAVYVO010000027.1:0-8227 GCA_963771985.1 uncultured Actinomycetota bacterium
TTAATCTCCACTGTTTCCGCTGTTCATAAGCCTTGGTATCTGGTCAATTAAGATCTTGGTTACCTAACGGTCAGCTCTGCCTCCGTTGGTCTTCAGCGGTCGGTAGACGGCCACGGTGCCGGCCTCAAGGTCCACTTCGGACCAGCGCAGGGCGCGGGCTTCCTCGGTGCGGATGCCGCCGAGCATGCTCACGGCGACATACGGCCACAGGCGCTCTCCCTTGGCTGCATCCAGCACGGCAAGAGCCTGCTCCAGGTCGAGTGACCTAGACGGCCGTCCCGGTTTTCCTGTCGGCACGCTGGCCAGGTCCGCGACATTCCGCACCACGAGGTCATTGACCATCGCGTTCCGGATGGCCTGGATCAGGATCATCCCGGCCAGCCTAACGCTCCTGGTCGACAGACGCTTAGCCAGCGTGCCCAGCGCGAAATCCACGTCCCGCACCTTAAGCTCTACGAGCTTGACGTTGCCGATCAGCGCGGTCAGGTGCCTGACCATGATCCGGTAGCCAGTTAGCGTCCTTTCTGCCTGCGTGTTCAGGGTTTCCAGCTAGTCCTTCAGGCACTGCCCGACGGTGTAATGGGCCGGGTGCGAACGGGCTCGCGATCAGCGTCGCGCCCACCTACCTCATTCTGGCTTATGGCACTGACATTCTCGATAATCGCTGTGCGTCGCTGCGTCGCGGGTGTACGACAGTTATGTGGGCCCGATGCGTTTCTGCTGGGTCCCCGGGCATGGCGGCTCAATGTCGGGCCGACGGCGATACCTAGACATGATCAGGCCCGTAGGGGACCATGGTGTCACGGCGGACAGATGCAGTGCGTACGATGTGCCGCAGAGGAGTGGTCGTGAGAATCGTAGTATCCACCATCAGCGCCCCTGACGAGCCCGACGTTTTCACCCCTCGCCTTTGCCGCACGGCCCCGCTCCCCAAGGATCCCATCTCACCCTCCAAGGATCCCTCTTCGGGCACGCCGACTTCCACCGATTGAGTAGTGCCGCCAGCACGACGCGCAGCGGCCGTTTCTTGCGGGCACTAGCCCAGCTTCATGCTGCCGCCTGACCCGGCAAGGCTGACCGAAGGCGATCCGGCACGCGGCATAGTGCCGGCCGATCAGCGGTTGACGCGTTCGGTGCTGATCGGGATACGCGACCGGACCGCCGTCCTGATCGGACCCGCCTTCCGCGTCGATATCGCTCTCGACACCGCCTGCACGCTGGCGGCGGTGCCCGCGCCCGGGCCGCTGACCGTCCGAGCGCTGGCGGGGCACCTTAGGGCCGACGACGCTGGCGATCTGCATAAGGCGCTCGACCGAGCCAGCCTCTGGATCCACCGCACAGCGGCCGGGCCGCCCTCGAGGAAACATACCTGCCGGCCGGCGTGGTCCCCCTAGCCGAGGCGCAGCGCAGGGTGCGGAGCCGCGAGCCAGTCGACCACCTGCTCGCAGTGACCTCGACCGAGGCGTTGTGGACAGGTTACGAACCCGACCTGGCGATGACCGCTCTCACGATGTTCGTGGCGCGGTTGCCAGGCAGCGCCCGCGCCCAGATGTACCGGGCAGCGGACGGCCCGGAACCGGCATTGGTGTTCGGTGACCTGCCAGCTCCGGAAGGCATAGCGGAGCTGCTCGCCCGAGCTCGGCGTGAGCGCTCGCCGCTGGCCTTCGCATTGCCAGGGTGCACCATTACTGGGTGCCTGCCGGACGCCGGTCACGTGTTGCACACGGCCGCCGGCAGGCTGGCAGTGGCCGGAGCCGTGCGCACCGAGAGGATCGCCACCACGTCCGGTGACGTGATCCTGGTTACGGCTGCGGCAGCCGAGCCGATGGTGGCGTGCGAGGCGTTCGCGGACCTGCCTCCCGCACCGACATGGGTCATGGGCGGAGACTTGGACGCCGATACCGCAAGAGCACACTGCCTGGCCGAGGCAGCGGAATACCTGGCCTCCTCGGGTCCGCTGCCGGCAGATGCCATCCACACTCCGGCCCGGGAACTGCACGGTGCATGGATGTCCCCCGATTCGATGATCAGCTACCAGCCGGCGCATCGCGAGCGACTGGGAGTCTCAGCTTTTGACCCGCACGAACCACAGTGGTGGCTGCCCGGGCGGCGAGCGGGCCGGCCGGTCTGGCTGCCAGTCGCCCTACTGACGGTCCCACCGAAACCATGGCCCTCGTGGTGGCATCACTCATCGCTGTCGTCCAACGGAGTGGCCGCCCACCCACAGGCCGAACTGGCGGCTGCCAGCGCATGGCTCGAACTCGTCGAGCGAGACGCGTTCCAGCGCTGCCGGGCCCTGGCTCGTGCCGATCCGCCGCCGAGGGTCGACCCATCCTGCCTGTCGCCGACCGAGCAGGCCATTCACTCTGCGCTATGCGAGCGCGCCAGCGTGACGATACTACGGCTGGACAGCCCCACGGGTCTTCCTGTCGTCCTGGTCCGCGCCGACGGTCACGGGGGCGGACTGGCATTTGGTTCGGCCGCAGCCTCCGATCCAATGACGGCGGTGCGCCGTGCCCTGATCGAAGCTCTGGCGCAGACCGGATACGAACCTGCGATCATCGAGCCCCGCCAGGTCAGGACGCCAGCCGATCATGCCGCTCTGTACTCGGACCCGGCGTGGCAACAGCGTCTGGACTGGATGCTTCGGGGAACCGTTGTCGATATCACCGCCTTCCCCGCGATGCGGCGGATCCATCTTCCACCCCAGGCAGCCACCTACTCTTACCCTGCGGCCGGAATGCCTATCCACGTTATCCGGGTCCTCGACCCGTCGCTGATCCCGCTCACCTTCGGCTACGATTCCGACCCGGACGGGCGAGCCGACCTGACCGGCCTGTGGCGACGCTCCGGACGGTCTACATCCGGGCCTCTGGAACCACACCCGCTCGGATGAGGCCGGTCAAGGCATGAAGCCGCAAAGGCACGGCCGCGCGGCCCAGCAGTCAAAGGGCCGGTGACCGGCGTAATCCTGCCCTTGCCAGTCCGGACGAGCAATGACACGAGTACCAGGCCGAAATTCGTGAGCTGTCCGCAGTCACCCGCCGGGGATCTGCCTGGCCCGTTCGGCAGTGGCGAGCGTCTCGTCGCGGCAGGCATCATCCAACAAGACGAACGAACCATTCCAGAGCGGCTACGGTCACCTCGTCTCAACGACACCAGCGTCGCCGATATGGGAACACTCACGCTCCGCAATGTGCGCGCCGCCGGGCAGGTGCTGCTCCTGGCAGAGGACGCCGTCCGCTCCGGCCACGTGCATGTCGAGGGGCTGCAGATCGACCGTGCCGACGTACGCGGCCGGTCGCGGCGACCGCACGGTTTCGGGGTCGAGGCGCTTCAGGGTGCGCTGACTGTCTGGAACCTGCAGCCCGATCCCGCGGTGATCATTACCGCTGAGCTGCTCGACGTGGGTGCCGGGTCGGCGGCGACGCCGGTGCGGGGCAGCGGGGTCTTCGTCGGGGGTCACGGGGACTGGGCCGGTAAGGGCGACGGCGGCGTGCTGCGCGTATCGCACCTGCGCACCGGCGAAATCCACACCGACGGTGGCATCCCGGAAGCCACCCCGGACCTGATCTCCGGAGGCGTCTTCGTGATCTCCGGCGCGGTGGTCGAGCAGGTCACCAACGCCGGCCCCGTCACGACGTACGGGCAAAACGACATGGTGCTGGACAACTGGGGCGACGTATCAACCTGGACCGCCACAGCACCGGTCACCTCCGACGGCCCGAGCGGCATCGGGTTCGTCAACTTCGGCACCATCGAGCGCCTCGACGTGCAGGCACCGATCCAAACCAACGGCAAGGGCGCCCGCGGGTTCAACCTCTACGATGGGTCCCTGCGCCAGGCGCGCTTTGCGAGCGTGGCCACCCGCGGCGACGGGTCGGTGGGAATCCAGATCAGCAAGCCACTGGGAACCCTCACCGTATCGGGTGACGTGACGACCAGCGGCGGTGAGGGACTCAGCCTGGTCAAGGGCGTCCAAGTCGTGCTCAAGGCGGTCGGCCTGAGCATCAAGCCCGGAGGTGAGGTCGGCAGCATCGCCGTCGGCGGCCAGATCGCCAGCACCGGCGACGGCGTCAACACCGTGGAGATCGAAGGACTACTGAACCGACTCGAAGTCCGCGGCGGCATCAACGCGAGCGGGAAAGGCTCCGACGCGGTACACGTGACCGGCGACGTACCCGGACTTGACTCCATCGAGCTTCACGCGGCCGACGGTTACCGCTTGGTCAGATCCTCCTGAGAATCTGTCCGAACAACGAAAGCCAAACAGACGCCCGGCGGAGCGGAGCCAGCTTGGGCTCCCCCGCCGCGCCGGCGCAGGTCAGCTGCCCTGCGTCCATGACCTGCGCAGTCTCAGATGGGTGGTCTGCAAAGATTCTCAATGCCGGGGGGCTATCCGTTACGCCTTGTCGCGCCGGCGAGGACGCGCCCCTGGCAGGCCTCGTCGGCCAGCCCGGCACGGCCAACGGCCGCCGCCTGGCCTCCGGCCCATGGCAGTCGCCCGGCTTCGGTCCGCCGACCTGCCGCTTGCGACAGTTAGCACTTGAACGTCTCACCACGCGTAATACCGCTCGGACCGCCTTCGCCCGGTGGTCGCCGGCGGCTTGCGCCCGATTCGGCAGCGGGCTGCCTCACTGCCTGAAGCGGCCGCCACGGATCACTCTCTGTGACAATCATGAGCCTAGCTGATGGTATCCGCAGCGCATCTCCGGTAGCTGTCTGAGCGCCTCGTCGCCGAGGAAAACGACAAGTACGTGAGAAGAAAGCCGACGACAGACCAATGAGAACCCGGCAGATCCGCAGCTCAGCAGCACCTGAAGCGACATCCGTGGTGAGAACCTACACGAGCTGTAGGTTCTCATCGTGAATGGCGCTTTCTCAGATGATCTGACGCCTATCTGGCGCCTGCGCCACTTCGGTTGTGACTACCAGCGATAAATGGCGTTTCCCAGGTATAGCTGGCGTGGTTGCCTTGACGGCTCGCAGTGCGCGTTACTGCCGTGTCTTAGCCGTCTGCCAGCGACGGCCAGCGATCCGCAGCCCATTCCGGCCAGCCGGGCCATTCCGCGGGCGGGCCGGCGATTTCAGTGCCGTCCAGCTCGGCTGTATCAGGCGCCTGGAACATGTCCCGCCATCTGTCGGCCTCGGTTTCGGTCATCGGGAACGTCTGGTGCGGCGCGGACGCCTGGCGATGCGAGATCCGCGCAAGCTGGGCGTCTCTGTCCACGGGCAGGTAGACGACCTGGCACGATGCTCCGGCTGACCTCGCCAGCCAGCGCAGTGCTGACCGTTCATCCCGGGCCCAGAACCCGAAGTCCAGCACGACGCTGGTTCCCAGGCGCAGCGCCTGCAGGGCGACCCAGATGAGCCGCCCCTCCAGCACGTCGCGCTTGCCGTCCGCCTCCGACTCGCCGAACAGCGGGATCATCCACGCGTCGGGGCTCAGCCGCAGCGCCCGGTGCTTTGCGGCTAGTTCCCTTGCCCGCGTGGTCTTCCCGGCCCCGGGAAGACCGACCATGAGGAACAACGTAGCCACTTGGCGATTCTGCCGTTACAGCCAGGCCAGGGGTGCGCGCGCCGGCATGATCGCACGATACGGCAACACAGGCTGTTCCGTTATTGGCGGGCCGTAA
The DNA here is from genome assembly GCA_963771985.1 of uncultured Actinomycetota bacterium. GTDB lineage: Bacteria > Actinomycetota > Actinomycetes > Streptosporangiales > Streptosporangiaceae > Trebonia. The sequence continues at coordinate 5,637 of CAVYVO010000027.1, forward strand.
CCTCAGCAGTGCGGCGGTCGATGGCTGCGGCAAGGTGACTGGCGTGCGCGTTGAGGATTTCCCTGAGGGCGGCGTAGTGCGGTTTTGCCGGGCTGGCGTTGTAGAAGTGCCACATGTTGTCGCGGCGCTGGTGCCAGGTGGGGTCTCCTGCTGACAGCTGGTTCTCGATGATCCGGGGTGCGAGGAGGTGCTCGCCCCGGGTGATGCGTGCCCAGACGGCCTCGGATGCGAACTGGCGCTTGCAGTTGCTGAGTTCTGGCTGGAATGGTCCTTTTGTCGGGGGAAGCTGGCCGATGATGTCCTGCCATGCCACGGGGTCGATGCACCAGTCCTGGAGGGCGTCCCTGCGGTGCTTGTAGTTGATCAGGCCGGGGGTGGTGCTGAGCTGCCGGGCGAGGGCGTGCACCGCGAGGCGGAACTGTGCCGGGTCGGCGGCGAGCGCTGCTGAGCCGGGGGATGCTTTGAGGTAGCGGTGGTCGATGCCGAGGAAGGCGGCGGCCTCGGCGAGCGAGCCGCCTGCGGATATCTGGACCAGGCGGAGGGCGGCGGCGCGGCGGAGCAGCCGGGTGTTCCCGCCGATGTGGCGGAAGTGCTCGTTGTACCAGTTGTCTTGCAGGTGCTCGGGGATGTGCTCGGGAGCGAAAGTGACCTGGGGGGCGGGTGCCCGGCGTCCGCGTGAGCGCTGGTCGGCGCGCTGGAAGCTGTTCACCAGGGGTTCGAGCGCGTCGCGGAATCCGTCAGAGCAGTCGTGTCCGGCGCGTTGGTAGCGGCGGATCCACCGGCCTCGGGGGCTTTTCCGGCTGGCGCCGTCCCGGGCAGGGGCCAGAAGCTCGCCGAGGACTCGCAGGTCGCCGCCGTCGAGGATGCGGACGGCGGCGGTGATGAGGGCGGCGCCCGGGCGCGCGTCCAGCGGCGGGGTGTCGCAGAGCGTGTGCCGCCGGGGCGCGGTGCCGCCCGTGCTGGCGATGTACTGGTCGAGGCACCCGGCCATGCCGGGGCCGGTGATCAGGTGCCGGCTGTGCGGCCAGGCTCCGTTGAGCAGGCTGCAGACCAGCCGGAGGTCAGCGAAGTACTCGGCGGGCGCGGCCGGCTGGCCGACGCTCATGACGGCGGCTGGCCCTTCGGGGCGCAGTAGCTGGAGCAGCCGGTCCTGCAGGGCGAGCAGGTCATCAGTGGCCGGGGAATCTTCTCCGGCCCGGGCGGGAGCGTCGAGCCTGGCCCGGCAGGGGCGGGCGTGCCCGGCCGGCGGCCTGTGGCTGCAGGGCCGCCCGGCACTCGGCGGGGTGCAGGCCGCGGTCGCGGGCGCGCGGGATCAGCCAGGCGGGCGCTCCGGGGGCTGCGGACATGGCTGGCTGCCGGCAGGAAGGGCATAGGTGTTGCAGCAGCCGCCGGTGCGCCGGGCAGGTGAACACGACCGGCAGCCGCCATGCCTTCTGCCAGGCACCGCCGTGCTGCTGCTGGATGCGGCTGCTGTCTCCGGCCAGGCACTGCGGGCAGTACCGGGTCGCGGAGGTGAACACCCACGGGCTGGCGAGCGACCGGGGACCCCACTGGTCGGCGGTGACCCGCGGTGCCGTCCACGGATACCGGCCGGACAAGCTGCTCATGCATAGTTCCGCGGTTTCGGTTGCGGTGAGCCTGGTGATGCGGGCGAAGGTCCCGGCCGGCGCTTCGTCTAGGTGCAGCATCAGGCTCCGGCGGGCCGGCTGGCGGCTGTCGCGGCCGGCGGTGAGGCCGGTGAGCTGCATGATGCGGGCCGGGGTGAGCCCGAGCCGGTGCGCGAGCCGGAGCAGGTAGCCGGGCAGGGCCTCATCCGGCAGCGGGTCCAGGCTGCGGGGAAGCGGGCTCAGCTTGCCCACCGGCCGTCCTCCCGGGTCATGATCCGGCCCTGGTCCCGGTCGCCGGGCCGCGGTCATCGAAGACGGTGCTGCGCCCGCGCTTGCATTTCCCGGCTCCGCTGCCGCCGGACGAGGCCGGGCCGGGCGGGATGGCGGGAATCTCGCCAGCCCCGGCGTCGCGACCGCAGGCGTCGGGGAGGCTGAGCGCGACGTTGTCCAGGAGGGCCTGGCCGAGGCGCTCGGTCCGGTGTCGATGGCCTCGCGGCAGCCGTCTTCGATCAGCCGCTCCAGCAGGCCGACGACGCCGCTGGTGCGGCGGTACAGGTATTCGGGCATGGTGCCGCCGGTGAGCATGCCGGGGGCGGCGTCCATCAGCCGCAGCTGCGCTCGACGCCGGCGCAGGTGCCGGGTCCAGGCGGCGATCTGGGCCGTGGTGTCGTAGCGGAACGGTCCGAGCTCGACCAGGTCGAAGCGCCGCTCGGTCTTGGTGGCCTCCAGCCGATGGACGCCTGCTGCCGGGACGGCGGGAAGAGCCACTGGCCGGTGCCAGGGCCGGGGCGGCCCTCGCGCAGCAGCCGAGCGGGACGTCCACGCCGATGAGCACGAGGGTGACGTGCATGCTCATGGACGCGCGGATCAGGTCCAGCACGTCCTGGTCATTGGCGCGGTGCACGCGCAGCCGGGTGATGTCATCCAGCAGCAGCGCCTTGGCGCCGTGGTCGGGATCGAGGCGGCGACCTGGCGGACCAGGTT
>CAVYVO010000028.1:0-658981 GCA_963771985.1 uncultured Actinomycetota bacterium
GCGCCGCCGCCCAGCAGACCGACCAGCGAACAGAGTCCGCCGGCGCACACAGCGGGGCGATTCCGGCGGAGGCGAAGCCGGCACCCGGCAGCCCCGGCACCAGCCCGGGTCCCTGAACCGCCAGCCCGCCACCGCAGGCGCATCCCTGGTGGCCGGTCATCGCGGCCAGCGGGCGGAGGCAGGACGATGACCGCGCTCACCGCGGCCCCCGGCAGCTACCGTCCGGCCGCGGCGGGCACCGCCGACCGCGCCATCCGCCTGTCCACGGCGGCCGCCGTGCCCGCCGTGGCGGGCATCGCGGCCTACGTCTCCTACTGGCACGCCTACGCAGTCGTCCGCGCCTACGGCGAGAACGGGATCACCGCCCGGCTCGAGCCGGCCACCATCGACGGCCTGGTCTACGCCTCCAGCATGGTCATCCTGCACGCGGCACGCCACCAGATACCCGTCCCCGCCCTGGCCCGCGGGCTGCTCCGGCTGGGCATCACCGCCACCCTCACCGCGAACATGGCCCAGGGCTGGTCCCACGGCCCCACCGGAGCGGTGATCGCCGCCTGGCCGGCGGCCAGCCTCGCCGACTCCTACGAACTGCTGGTCTGGCTCATCGCCACGTCCGGACCGCCAGAACCCGAGCCGCCGGCAGAACGCTGTGACACCACGGCGGGCCGTACGGGGGCACATTCCTCCCCGGCCGCAGCCGCAGACAGCCAGCAGCGTGCTAGCAGCGATTCCGATGCCGGTGTCGCTGATGACGCGGCAGTAGCCGCGTACCGGCTCAGCGTGCACGCCGGGAATCCGCTGTCCGAGCGTAAGCTCGCCCGGATGTTCGGACGCACCTCCCGCCGCTGGGCACGCGCCAGGATCAGCCAAGCACGGCAGCCATCGTGAACATCCAACCTGTCCCGTCTCACTGAATCTGGTCCGGAGGCGACGGGCTGAGCTGCGGCGACCAGATTCAACGAGACGGCTTCAAGACTGACGTCTCACCGAATCTGGTCCGTCACGGTCGGATTTGCAGCTTGTCTCAGTGGATCTGGTCCGTCAGCGTCGAATCCCGGGGGGAGCTCCCCTCCGCGGCGCCGGGCCGGTCTTGGAACGGATAGGCGCCTGGAGGGCCAGGCGCAAGGCGGCCCTTCAATAGCCACAGGCGGAGTGGATCTGCCGAGGGATAGCGCTGAGGCCATCGCCTCGGGTAGCCGGGGGCGACAGTGGTGCGCACTTCACGGAGGAAGCGCTCTTTTCCCTTGTCCTTGAGGTGGGCCAGCGATAGCCAGTATGGCGAGACCAGGAGCCTGGCGAGCGCCACGGCTTGCGGGTAGATCGCGGCCGCGACGGCCGGGTCGGCGGACGGTGCCTTCCAGTGCGGGCCGCGGAAGATCCGCATGCGCTCGCAGAAACCCTCGTCGTACTGGCGCTGCTCGATCCAGCGGCGGCAGATATGGTCGGCGACGCCGAGGGCTACCGCCACGTCGCTGCGCCCGAACCGGCGGACGAGGCGGAGGTGTCTTTTGTGTGCTTGGAGGATCTCCGGCTGGCCAGTCAGGTCAGGCTGCTCAGCCGATGCCGCGGGGCCGATCCAGCGGCGGTGGCGCAGGCAGATCACTTTCTCCGGCGGCTTCCGGCACCGCACTGGCAAGGTGATCCCGCGCGCGAGCAGGCAGGCGCGGCACGGCGTGCCTTCAGCCCTGCGCAGCACGGGAACGCCGTTCCAGTAAGCGGTGGGCTGAACTGGACCGGTATCAAGGTCGGGGATGGCGTGCCGGAGGATCGTGTCCGGGAGGCCGGTCACGACACTGAGCCTTTCGATCGGTACCGGCCAGCGCCCGCCACCGCCGGTTATGTAGCGGCGGAGCGCCCCTGGCTCCAGCCGGTTGGCGTAAGCAAGCCTGGCAAGGTAAGAGGCGAAGATCTCCCCGGGGAATGGCTTCACCGGCCTGGGGAGCGAACCAGGCAACAGCGACGCGACGCGAGTCATGATGTCACGCAGCGCCCTCCCGGCTGGACTGTGCCGCGTGATCGACGGGGATGGTGTCGAGCAGGTCGCGGGTGATGGCCTCGCTGCCGTCGAGGATGGCGGTGATGGCACCGGCCCTGATCAGATGAGACAGGCTGCCGATCATCCCGCCGGTGCGCTGGTGCAGGTACCGGTCCAGGCCGGGCAGCGCGCCGAGCTGGTGGCGGTGCAGCCGCAGCGCGGCTTCCATGGTGGCTACCAGGCCTTTCCACTCTTCCTGGCAGGGAAACGGGCCGGTGGCGGCCAGGACGCACCGGCCGGCGATCTGCTTGCCGCGCACTCCGGTGAACAGCCCGGAGCGTTCCACGTGGATCCCCGCATAGACGAACGTGGCCGGCAGGTGCTCGGTGAAGTACTTCAGATGGTCGGACATGTCCTCCCCGGCGCTGGTGGCCAGCTGCATGTTGTGGATCTCGTCGATTTTACCGACCGCGGGAGTCCATTCATGGCCTTCGACCTGCGGTGATACGTAGCTTACATGTTCGCGACGGAAGATCGATGCGGTTCGGAAAGATCGCCCGATTCGGGCTATGGAAAGCGGACGGGCCCGGTCACCGGGTGGTGCCTGGGCCCGTCAGCTCGTGATCTTGCTGGGCTATTTTCCTGGCGGGTCGAGCAGCTGTGCTTCGAGGTCGGCGAGGCGCCGGTCCTGGAACCGCAGGTTCGACCGTGCGGCTGTGAGCCGCTCGTCCAGGGTCCGGTTGTCGGTGGTGAGCTGCCGTACTCGCTGTTTGAGGGTGGTGTTCTCGGTGGTGATGCGCTGGATGGACTCCTTCGTCCATTCCGCTTCCAGGTCCCGGACTTGGCCGAGGAGTTCGCCGATCCGGGTGCGTTGCTGGACGATCTCGGTGTGGGCGGCTTTCAGTGCGTCTTCGGCGTTGAGGGCGCGTTCCCTCCAGGTCGCCTCCTGCCCGGTGTCCTGAGTGGCCCGATCGTCGGCTTGCCGGAGGACGCTGGCCTCGGTGGCGGCGGCCACCGCGGTTCTGGCTTCGGGGTTGCTGTAGAGAAAGGTGCGGGAGACGCCCGCCCGCCGGCTGATTGCGGCGACGGTGACCTGTGTCTTCTCACGGCGCATCCGGGTGAGCGCGTCGTGAACACGTCCGAGTGCGGCCTGGGCGCTGCTGCGGCGCGCCGCGAGAGCGGCTGCGGTCTTCGGCTCGTCCTGGCTCGCGGTTCCGGCGCTCATTGCAGCGCCGGGGCGGGATCGGCGTACTCAGTTTCGTCCTCGTCGTCGTCCTGGTCGCCTTCGCTGCCGGTCTTGGCGAGGTCGGTGGCCAGGAACGCGGTGTTCCAGACGCGGTGGAAGTAGTCCTGGGGCTTGCGCAGGTCCAGGGCGAGGGCATCGTCGAGGAGGCCGAGCCCGGCCAGGGCTTTCTCCAGCCCGTCGATGGCGCGAGCGGTGGGTTCGAAGTGGTTGTGCAGGTAGGTGGCGGTGGCGTCGTCGGGAGCTCCTTCGGCCAGCAGCCGCCACTGTTCGCGTTTGCGCCGCCAATACAGCAGGTCAGCGCCGGACAGGACGAACTTGTCGCAGTTGTGGCAGTCCAGGTTCCAGGGGCAGGCGCCGCCGTCGACGACGGGCTGGAAGGTGCAGAACCCGCCCTCGGAGGGTGTGCTTCGGCGAGACAGATCCACCGCGAGGGCCTGGGCCTGGGCGCGGCTGAGCGGGACGGCTGTTCCGGCGAGGAGTTCGCCGGGGCTTGCCGTGCCGGGTCCGGTGACCCACACGTGCTGCAGGACGTTCTCCAGGTCGGAGTGGGACAGGTGAACGTAATGCTCGGCCATCCGGTCGCTGACCTGTCCCAGATACCTGCGGATGTGGGTCAGGGTCGCGCCGTGGCGGAGCAGGTTGGTGGCCAGTGTGTGCCTTGCCTGGTGGGGGACGTAATGGCCGAGGTCCATGGCGTCCACCCAGGGACGGAACCTGCTGTAGAACCACTGATGGGTCAGCGGCACCGTCCCGTCGTTGCTGCGGTAGGTCGTGGGGAACAGGGCCAGCCTGGCGCGCTGCTCGCCGGCCGGCCGGTAGCCGTAGCGGGCGGTGAACCGATCCAGGGTCTTGCGCTGCCGTTCGGCGAGGATCTCATAGAGCCGTTCGGGGATGCGGATCGCGGCATCGTAGTTGCCGACCTTGGTCTGGTCGTGCCAGAACATCGCCAGCCCGCCGTAGCGGCCGATGCAGTCCCACCGCACCTTGATCACCTCGCCGATCCGGCGCCCGGCCAGGACGGTGGCCTCCCAGATGTCACGGACGCCGCAGTCGCTGGCGTCGTAGCTGCTGGCAAGCTCGGCCAGGTTCGCCTCGTCGGCCAGGGCGCGTGCGACTTCGTCGGGGAACGGCCGTCTCGCGGTCCTGCCCATGGTGGCGCCCGCGTTCGGGATCTCGATGATGAACTCCCGATCCAGCCCCAGCTTCTGCGCGGCGCCGTTCTCCAGGGCATCACGCAGCAGCTTGCGAGCGGCGTTGAACAGAATCGACCGGGTGGTGGTGGTGACAATGCTCGCGACCCCGCCGGCCCGTTTGACCGCCAGCGACGGCAGGGCCTCGCGTTCACGATGCCGCTGATCGGCAACGAACCGCTGCATGTGCTCCCGCCGCAGCACCGCCGGGTCATGGCCGCCGCCGGGAGCCTCGATCTCCAGGAAGACCCCCAGCTCGACGGCCGCCCGCCGGAAGCCATCGATGGGACTCGCCGAGCGCGGGCAGCGCGTGGACCGAAGCAGATCAGCAATGTAGTCCCAGGTCAGATCGCGTAGCCAGCGCTGTGGGACACCGGTCAGGTCGATATGGCTCATGCGGTGCGGGAACAGCACCCCGAAGTGCTCGGTCTCCAGGAACCCCGCCTCCTTGGCCTGCTCACGGGTGAAGTAGACCAGCCGCAACTCGTGCAGGATCTCCTTGGCGATCGCTCCGGTGAACGCCGCAGAGCCGCCGGCGCCGAACTCGAAATCGACCAGCGAGTTCACCTCCAGCGTCCGGCAGGTGGTCACCAGGGACCGGATCCAGCCCAGATCCCACCGGGTCGGCCGGGCCCGCCGGGTGTGGACGAACAGCCCCCACTGGATCTCTGCCCGCACCAGGGGCCGCAGCCCGCGCAGGTTGATCTGCCCTGGCCACGGCTGCGCGGGAACGGCGACGCACCAGCCGCGGAACGCCGGCTCATCGCCGTAGATGACCGGGACCGGCTTCCCGTACTGCTCATATCGCTGCCACCAGCTCTCCGGCAACGCGGCACGGCCGGGCTCTCCGTCACGGCGATAGCGGCTGCCGTGGCCCGCGCACAATCCCAGCGGCGACTCAGCAAGCCCCGGGCAGACGACCACGCCGCAGTGCCCGTAGCCAGGGTAAGGCTGTTCCTCGCTGACCCATGCGGCGAAGGCCTCGCCTTCGCCTTCCGCGCTCTTGCAGACGGTCCACCGGCTCAGATGCCGCTGGCAAAGGCGCAGGTCGTTGCGGGCTGCGGGCCGTCCTGGGCAAATCTGGCAGATGACCTCTTGCGCTCCCACGCGCCGGTCCAGGGCCTGGGCCGCGGTCACGAACGCGGCCTTGCCCACCCCGCGCTCGCTCTCGCCGGCCCACTGCCGCTGGTGCACCGAGCACAGGTCCGACCCGCCCGTCCGGCTGCGCTCACAGCGATCAACGACGCACTCCCACCGGTAGACCGAGTGACCATGCGGGATCTTGATGACATCGGGCCGGTAGGCCGGATCGAAGGACGGGCCGCCGATCAACGCGGTCAGGATCTCCAGCCGATCCCGGCCGGCCCGGCCGGGCCGTCCGGTGAACAGCGGCAGCAGGTAGTTCTCCCGCCTCACTGCCCTTCACCCCACGTCTTGCGCAGTGCCGCGTCGAAGGCCGCGTCGTGCACGTCGACGTGGGCGTAGATCTCATCGACCACGGCGGTGGAGGCCCAGCCGCCGGCGTCACGGGCGATGAGCAGGTTCCCGCCGGAGGCGTCAAGGACGGCGTTGGTGAACGAGTGCCGGAAGGCATGGGGCTTCACTCTTCCCAGGCCGGCGCGTTCCCCGGCCCGGCCGAGCATCCGGCGTGCGCCGACCGTCGCCCACGGCTGGCCGTGGTTCCTGCCGTGCAACTGGACCAGCAGCATCCCGTGCCCTGCCTGGCTGCGGGGATACTCGGTGGTCATGTAGTCGAAGTAGGCGTGCACCATCGCCGGGCTGACCCGCTTGATCAGCCCGCCGGTCACCGTCCCGTCCTCGACCCGCCACGGGAGCTTGGTCTTGGCCTCAGCGCCGTTCGGGTTGCCGGGCCGGTGGCAGACGTGGACGTGCGGGGTGCGGCACTGCCCGCACGCAGCCCCGTCCCGCAGGTGCAGGTCCGCCAGGTGCAGCCCGCACAGCTCGCCGATCCGCAGGCCCCCGTCGGCCAGCCAGGTCACCACGAGCCGGTCGCGGGCGCTGCCCACCCCGGCCAGCAGCCTGGCCCTGGCCCCGTCCGGGAGCATCTTCGGGTGCCGGCGATGCGGCCCCCGCGGGGCCAGCGGGTTCGCCGGCATCGCCGTCTTGACATGCCCGAGGAACGAGCGCGCCCGATCGGCCCGGGTCGGCAGCCTGGTCCGGCTCAGCGTCCCGCCGAGGCCGCCGTTCACCCCAAGGGATGCCTGGTGCAGGTAGAAGCCCTTCAGGCAGGCCGCCGCCACCGAGAGCGCGTCCCGGCCGTAGGGACGCTTGCCGGCCCGCCACGGCTCGCCCAGCGGCATCGCCACCTCCGCACCGACGATGCCCATATACCGCTCGAGGTCCCGCAGCGTCACCGCATCGAGGCCGAGGCACTCGCGGTCCAGCCACCGCAGGTGATCGACCAGCAGGTAGGCGTAGGTCCGCTGGGTCCCCGACCCGTCGTGCCCCCGCAGGAACCGGTCCGCCTCGCCGTGCACCGTCCCCTCCGGCCAGACGATCGTCCACGACCGCAGCCCGTTCCCCCTCGTCAGCTTCTGCACCCTGAGCTGGCCGATCACCACTTGCCGAGCCACATGCCCTCCGAACTGATACCTGCGAACAGGGCGGACGTCCCGGCCTAAGTCGGTAAATGATCACGGAACGTCCCGGAACGCAAGCCGGACGGACATCAAGAACAGCTGTGACCGCGGTCGGTAAAGTCCACCAGCACCAGGTCGCAGCGGGCCTCGATCAGGACCTGGCAGACTGCATCGGCGATGTCGGTGGTGTTCCACCCGGTCCGGATCGGCGGCAGGCCCAGGAACCGGGCAAATTCCATCGCCAGCTTCCGCGGGGATCCCTTGGGCGGGGTGGTCACGTAGACCACCGGGATCCGATCCGCTCCGCCGTGGCGTTCCCGCACCATCAGCTCGTGGGCCCGGCCAAGCTGCTTAAGCGCGGTGCTCTTGCCCGTGGCCCACGGCCCGGACACGATCAGCCCACGGCGGGCGCTGATCTCCCGCCGGTTCAGCAGGGTCAGCAGGCGGCCCTGCCGGGTGACCTCCCGCAGCGCGGAGGCCGCCACCACCACCAGTTCGGAGTGGTAGCTGATCCTGGCCTCGTCGTAGGCTGCCCTGCTCCCGGCCGCCAGGCCGGCCCAGGCGGCATCGGGCAGCAGGTCGAACGCGGCGGGCGCCGCGTCCACGAACTGCCGCCATCCGGCCAGGGTAGTGGTCGGCTCGCGGCACTGGCCGCCGGCCTGTCCGCCGTTGCCGTCTACCACCACCTCTTGGCCTCCTCCCGGGCGTCGAAGACCGCCAGCGGCACGACGTCCGGGAGCTTGTCCCCGGGCTGCCCGGGTAGTTCGCCCAGGATAGCCGCAGGCTCACCGCCCCCTGCGGGAGCGGCCGGAGTGTCAGGCCGGGGCCAGGCGGGCTGGGCGGTGGCCCTGGTCCGGGCGGTGACCCTGCGGTCGCGGGCGCTTGGCTTGTGGCTCCGGCGGCCGGAGTGCTTCTCCTCGGGTCCCTGGTGTGCCCGCTGCAGCAAGGCGCCGGCAGCCTCGGCGATCTCCTGCTCGGCAGGGTCCTTGCCCTCGGTAGCCAGCTGCCGGCGCGCGTGGTCCCAGGCCAGCTCGCCGAACGGCGCGGGAGCCGAGGACAGTTGCTTCCAGAACACCGTGATCCAGCCGCCGTCCCAGTGGTTGCGGACCCAGACCCGGGACACGTCGTACGGGTCCCGGTGGATCTCCCACAGGTCGTGCTTCGCCTTCACGCCCGAGCGCTGCCCGCGGAGCGGGGACAGCTCGTCACTGTCGTAGACGCGGTGACTGAGCTTGACGCCATAGGCGTTGATCGCCCGCCAGGTCGCGGGAAGCAGCTCGATATAGTCCTCGGCCGACAGGGCGACCGGGACGTACCCTGCGGCCTCGACGAGCGCCGCGTACTTCTCGTTCGGCGTGAACGCCCGGCCCGGAGCGGACGGGTCGCGCAACCCGTCGTGGGGCCGGTTCTGCCACGAGGCGACGATCCACTCGTCCAGGAGGCCCTGAAGCTCCATGAGTGACCAAAGCGGCTCCTTGCCGGCCCGGCGGCCCCGGTACTCCACCGAGCGCCCCAGGTAGCCAGAGACGAACTGGGCGAACAGCGAGGCGACAGACCCGAGGGTCCGCTCAATGTGCGGCTTGCCCCGCATCGTCAACTACACCTGATCCGCACGATCGGTATCAGCGCGTCCGGGTGACGCACCCGTTCCACCCGCTATCCGGCCGGGATTTCGAGTTCGTCGTCTACCGCCAGAACTGGGGCGAGGACCGGGTCCACCTGCACGACGAGGACGGGCAGCTGTTCTCGCTGCCTGCAGCGTGGACCGACGCGGTATCGGAGGACCCGTTCGTGGTGGTCGCGGCGGGCAGGGCGCCGTTCAGCACGGCTGGCCTGCTGGCACTGGCTGACCTGGTGGACCGGCTCCGCGGGCAGCAGGACGGCACCGGGGCCGTAAAGAAGATTATGCCGTGAGTGTCAGTGAAATTATGCCGGTCTTCCTGGCGCTACTGATCGCCCTCCCGGCCGTTACCGAAGCAGGATGCCTTATTTTCCTGCAAGATGTCGCGACACGCTGGCCACAGTGTGTGATTCAGCTGGCATGCTGCGGCAGAATCATCCTGACAGGCATCAAGGTCAGGAGGCAGCATGACCAGGCAGCAGGGCGGTCAGGACCCCAAGGAGGCAGCGCTGGCGGCGGCGCGGTGCCTGAACCCGCACCCCGAGCAGGTGACCGACCCGGAGTTCCTGGCCAGCAACTTCTTCGACGCCCGGGACGCGGTCCAGGTCAAGTACGAAATGGTACGCAAGGTCAAGGCGGGCGGCGCCCCGGTCACCGAGGCCGCCGCGGCGTTCGGGTATTCCCGGCCCGCGTACTACGCCGCGGCCGCCGCGCTGGAGTCCTCAGGGCTGGAAGGGCTGGTGCCGGCCCGGCCGGGACCGCGCGGCGGGCACAAGCTGACGGAGGAGGTCCTGGCCTGGGCCGAGGAGCAGCTGGCCGCCAGCCCGGCGCTGCGCCCGGCGCAGCTGCCGGGCCTGATCGAGGACGCCTTCGGCGTGCGCGTGCACCCCCGCTCGGTCGAGAAAGCGCTGGCCCGCCGCCGGGAGCGCCACTCCAAAAGCCGCGGAACTGACCGCCCTCAAGACACCGAAGGAGGATGACCCGTCCCCGTCCCTGCTCCCATCACCTGGCCACGCGGCTGCTGAACCGGGCGCCCGCCCGGATGCCGGCCAGGACAGTGCCCCCGGCGGCGGGCTGGATGCCCGCTACGAGCAGCTCCGCCATGCCGCCCTGCACGCGCGCGGCGCGGCGTTCCCGCTCGGCCTGGGCGTGCTGGCCGCCAAGGGCGTCACCGCCTGGCAGCGCACCCTGGCCAGCCTCGTCCCGGCCGCCCCCGCGGCACCCGCCGGCAGGCCGGGCCCGCTGCCCGCCGGGCTGGCCGCTGAGCTCATCAGCGTCCTGGCCGCCGCCGTGCTCGCCGGGACGGCCCCGGACCCTTAACTACTGCCCCCGCAGAAGGAGACCCGATGCTCCCCGATACCGCGGCCTCGAAAGTGACCGCCGCCCACCTGTCCAGGACGGCCCTTTTGTATGTCCGCCAGTCCAGCCTCAAGCAGGTCATCCACAACACCGAGTCCGCCATCCGCCAGTACGACCTGCGCGGCAAGGCGGTCAGCCTCGGCTGGGCCGCCGATCAGATCACCGTGATCGACATCGACCAGGGCCACTCCGGCGCGTCGGCTGCCGACCGGGAAGGGTTCCAGCACCTGGTCGCCGAGGTGTCCCTCGGCCACGCCGGGATCGTGCTCGGCCTGGAATGCTCCCGGCTGGCCCGCAACTCCGCCGACTGGCATCAGCTACTCGAGCTATGCGGCGTGACCGGCACGCTGATCTGCGACGAAGACGGCCTCTACGATCCGAGGAACTTCAACGACCGCCTCCTGCTGGGCATGAAAGGCCAGCTCAGCGAAGCTGAGCTCCATTTCATCAAGGCCCGGCTGCGCGGCGGGCAGCTGTCCAAGGCCCGCCGCGGCGAGCTCATCACGCCACTGCCAGTCGGGCTGGCCTACGACGCCGCCGGGCACGTCGTCCTCGACCCCGACGCCGCCGTCCGCGGCGCCGTCGCCCGCCTGTTCTCGACGTTCGAGGCCACCGGATCGGCCACTGCCGTCGTGAAGGCGTTCCGCGCCGCCGGGCTGACCTTCCCCTGGCGCCACCTCAAAGGCCCCCGTAAGGGCGAGACCGACTGGCAGCCACTGGGCCACCACACCGTCCTGCGCGTGCTGCACAACCCCCGCTACGCAGGCTGCTTCACCTACGGCCGGCACCGCTACCAGGCCCTTCCCGGCGGGCAGCAGGGCAGCAGCCACGCCCGCCGGCTGAAGCTGCCCCGCGAGGAATGGATCTCCTTCATCCCCGGCGCCCACCCCGGATACATCACCCTGGAGCAGTACGACGCCAACCTCGCCCGCCTGGCCGGCAACGCCACAGCCCACGGCCGCGACCGGACCGCCGGGCCGCCCCGCGAGGGCACCGCGCTGCTGCAGGGCATCATCATCTGCGGCCGCTGCGGCAACCGGATGACCATCCGCTACCACCACCGCCGCGACCAGCAGGTCCCCACCTACATGTGCCAGCGCGACGGCATCGAGAACGGCCGCCCGGCCTGCGCGGCCATCCCCGGCGGCGACCTCGACCACGCCATCGGCGGCCTGCTCATCACCACCCTCACCCCGCTCGCCGTCGAGGCCGCCCTCCAGGTCTCCGCCGAGCTCGAGCACCGGGCCGCCGAGGCCGACGCGCTGCGCGCCGCCCACGTCGAGCGCGCCCGCTACCACGCCGACCTGGCCCGCCGCCGCTACCTCGCCGTCGACCCCGCCAACCGGCTCGTCGCCGGCACCCTCGAAGCCGACTGGAACACCGCCCTGCGCGCGCTCAACGACGCGCAGGAAGCCTACGACAAGGCCCGCGAGCAGCACGCCGGGCAGCTCACCAGCGCCCAGCAGGCCCGCATCGCCCAGCTCGTCACCGACCTGCCCGGAATCTGGAACGACCCCGCCACCCCCGCCCGCGAGCGCAAGCGCATCGCCCGGCTGCTGCTCACCGACGTCACCGCCACCCGCGACGGCGACACCATCACCGCGCACGTCCGCCTGGCCGGCGGACAGCACCGCACCCTCGCCATCCCGGCCCCCCTGCCCATCGGCGACCAGCGCCGGACCCCCGCCGAAGTCACCGCCGCCATCGACGAACTGCTCGACCAGCACACCACCGGCGAGATCGCCGACATCCTCAACCAGCGCGGCATGGCCAGCGGCACCGGCGAGCCCTTCCACAGGCTCATCATCGACCACATCATCCGCGCCTACCGCATCCCCACCCGCCGCCACCGCCTCCGCAGCCAGGGCCTGCTCACCCTCGCCGAGACCGCCGCCGCCCACCACGTCCACCCGCACACCATCAAGGCCTGGCGACGAGCCGGAATTGTCAGTGCCCAGCGGTATAACGACAAAGGAGAACACCTCTACTACCCGCCCGACCCCGACAACCCGCCCAACCGCCCCAAGATCGGCCGCCTGCCCAGGGCCCCTGAACAGCCCACACGCTAACTCCTCGCGAACTATCCCGAAGAGGTGCAGTATGCAGCCTGAGGTTTGTCGGTCGGGGTGCGCGGGTGGGCCGGCTGGAAGGTGATGCCCAGCATGCGGCACGACGACCGGAAGTTCTGCGAGATGAACACCTTCCCGTGGTCGCACACGATCGTCTCCGGCACGATGACCGGGCGGGCGGCAGCGTGCTGCAGTCGCTGGTCCAGCTTGAGAAGGCGCTTGTGGGGGAGCACTGACCGGGCCATGCTCAGGGCGTCCGTCCAGCCGGGCCTCATCGGCTCCGGTGTCACGGTTCGGGCCAGCAGCAGGGACGCGTCCACCGACTTCGTCGTCGGGCGCAGCACGGCCGCTGTTACCGTCCGGGTCGCCAGGTCGACCATGCCGGTCAGCTCAACCCGACCCGGCACCCCGTCATCGAGCAGGACCATGACATCCAGCGGTGTGGAGTCAATCTCCACGATCTCGCCCGGCCGCCCGGCCGTCACCTGCCCGAACGATCGATCGGGGCGGCTGGCCAGGGACTGTCGGGTCCGGGCCGAGCCGGTCGTGTGCTGACCAGCGGTGAGACGCTCGAACAGCCTGTAGAACGTCGCTCTGGCCGGCATGGGGACCTCGTTTGGCCCGTACTGGCTGGCCAGGATCTCCCCGGTCCGCCACAGGTAGAAGCTGGCCGTGTGGGTCGATGAGGCGGCGTGCTCGGTGATCGCCTTCTGGAGCGCGTCTGCGACGCGCTCGTCGATGCGGCCCCGGGCCGACATGGCACGGTCCGCCCGCCAGTCGACAAGCCCCGCGAGGCCCTGGGTCTCGTACCGCTGCCGCTTGCGCTTCACGGTTCGTGCGGTGACCTGCTCGTCCGCAGCGGCCAGTTCGGCAGCCTTGGCCTCCTCCCGCTGCGCCAGCGAGTAGACCGCCGGGTCGTACTGCGGACGTGGCTCACTCCCCGGCTCGGCGTCCGGATCGGCACCGGTGAGTACCTCCACGATGTGCCGTTCCCACCGCAGCGCATCCTCGGCGGCGTCCTTGCGAAGGCCGGCCAGCGCCGACCCGGACATTGGCGGCCTCTTCTGTCCTGAACCGCCGACGATCTCGAAGCCCTCGCTGGCCAGGAGGTGAGCGAGCTGCACGACGGTGGCCTGGCCGTCCTGCTCCGCGAGCCGTACGAGAGTGCCTGTCAGCCCGACCACTGTCTGGACGCCGCCGTCGAAGCGGACCCGGTCGCCTACCTTGAGAACCCCTGGCCTCTTCCTGGTCACCTGACTGCTCCTTCCTGGCTGGTCATGACCATGCTGCCGGGACCGAGAAGCCCTTCCTGGAACTCGGCGACCAGCTTGTGCTCCCACATCAGGTGGTAGAGCACGGGCAGGACAGCGACCGGGTCACCCGTGTCGCGTGCGCCGCTCATCAGCGGCTTCCCGTCCGTGAAGACCTCAAGCAGGGCCGCGGCGATGTCGTTGCAGCAGCAGCGCGAGTGCCGGTACCCAGCGAGCCACCGCACGTTGGCCGCGAGCGTGAGATCAGGCCCGCCCGTGCGCCGGAATGCCCAGCCGGTCTCACCGCAGGCGCGATCCGTGGCAGCGAACGCTTCGGCGTCCCGTGGTTCGATCCGGTCATCGGCGCGGACGTCGATCACGACGCCGGTGCCGTCGGCGAGCCTGGCGAAATAGTCCGGCGCGTGGCGACGTTCCTCGCCACCCTGGTGCCAGGTCAGCCAGAAGGGCTGAGATGAGAAGCCGACGACTTCGGGATCGAAGTCCAGCATCATCGCGACGTTGCGTTCAGCCCACGATTCGAAGCCGACGTGGGCGTCCATGGTCGCCGCGTAGTACAGCCCAGGAAAGCTCCTCTGTCCGCGGAACGACGGGAACGTCCTTACCGGCCTCACCTGCTCAAACGGGACACTCCACAGCTGGGCAAGCGGTCCCCGGCGGGTTCCACCGATACTCTCGGCGAACTCTATCTCAAATGAGGTGATCTTATCGAACACAGATTCTGACAACGCCATAGCACGGACGATACGGCGAGTCAGAAGGACCGCGCGGGCACGACACGCCGGACAGGCCAGATTCAGTGAGACATCCCGCTTCCTGGGACCAGATTCAACGAGACATTCCGTCGTCACAGACCAGATTCAATGAGACGCCAGCGGTCAGGATCCCGGCTCGTCTCATCGAAACTGGCCCCGCAGTACCGTTTGGAGCCAACTTCAGTGAGACTCGGACCAGATTCGCTGAGACAGGACACAACCCAAGTGCGCGGCCGCTGCACGGCGGTTTGACAGACATCTGCCAAGTGCGCGCTGACGAGGCATGATGCCTTAGAAGCCGGGACTTCTCCGGGCATTGTCCGCACCGCGGCCACCCGCGAGTGCTCCAGGCTCTACAGAGCGCCCGGCGCCCGGCGTGCGAGACCCACGGGCAGCGACCGCGCGTTCAGTCCGCGCTGGGCCACGAAGGTCTCGAAACTCGCCCGCTGTTCAGTTGTGGCACGCTGCGCCGCATGGAGCCGCCCCGCATCGGCCAGGGTGGGCCGCACCAGGTTGATGGCCCCGGCCAGCTTCGGGTCGGGCTCCGCCTCGAGGCCATCGGCGCGGGCGACGCGCCGGTTGACCTCGTCCTGGGATGGCCCCAGCGCAGGCATCACCCACAACGGGCCGTCCGCACCCAGTTGGCAGGAGCAGTAACTGCCGCCCCAGGGCTGGGCGGCCAGGCGAACGCCGGCGGCGAGCCTCGTGCTGTCCGGTTCCACCCTGACGGCGTCGCTGCCGAGCGCGGCACTGAACGCCCGGTGACCTTCTGCAATGACGGGAAACCCCTCAAGCGCCGACGACTCGTGGTTCTCGGTCCCGCCGCGTTCCACATAGAAGGCGTGCAAGTGGGCGCGCTGCACGTCCTGCCGCGGATTCTTGGCGATCGCCGCGCCGGCGCCGCTGCCGGCGAGGGTCCCGTCCGCGGCTTCCACGTCACGCAGGTAGTCGAGGTTGGGCGGGCTGTCATTGGCGCAAAACACGACGTGTCCGCCGTCCAGGCTGCGGTACCACGCGGCGACCAGGATCATCGCCGTATGACGGGCCGCCAGTTCGGAAGCCGTGGCCGACGACCATCCGTCGCGATGGCTGCGGGGCACCATGAGCGCATGGGGCCTGGCCACCCGGCGGGCCCCGTTAGCCAGCATGAAAGGGTTGCGATCGAGAACCAGATCTGCCAGCGGGGTACCGTCAGGCGCGGTAACCGTCCCCAGATAGGCGGGAAGACCGGGCACGTCGGCGAACACGTCCACCGGCCGGAACCGGCGTGAGAATTCCCCCGGCGGAACCACGCCCCGGATGCTGCCGGTCGCCAGGTCGACCAATGCCCAGCTCCCGGCCCTGGCGGTGCCACCCGGCAGCCGGTACCCCTTGGCCGTGAGGGCGCCATCGCTGTACGTCCACATCCTGCGCATCTCGACCTGGGTAAACGGGGAGCGGCGGCGCTCTGGGTGATCGCCCACACCCCCATGTTCGGCCCTCCCGGCCGACAGCGGACGGACAAAGCCAGAAGCGAGCCAGTCCACCATGAAGGGGATATTCCCCGGAGCCGGCCGCCAGCACCGCATGCTGCACTATTACCGTGGCGCCGGAAAGAAGACCGGGGTACAGGCGCGATCGCTGCCCGTATCGGCTGCAGCCGCAGCCAGCCAGCAGCGGGACGGCGGAGTTCCCGGAGCTGATGCCGCTGATGACGCGGCGGTAGCCGCCTACCGGCTCAGCGTGCAGGCCGGGAATCCGCTGTCGGAACGCGAGCTTGCCCGGATGTTCGGACGCACCTCCCGCCGCTGGGCACGCGCCAGGATCACCGAAGCACGGCGGTCACCGTAAGTTATCTTTCCCCGCGGGGATTTCACCGGTCGAGTCAACTTGGGTTGCGTGTTACGACTGGCGCGGGTGTGACTGGGTTTTGGTTACTCCTCGTGTCTGGATGCCGAGTGAGGCCTGTGCGGCGAGGTCGGCGACGGCTTGCGTGTAGGCGCGGTCGGCCTGGCGGAGCGGGCTGCCGGGCGGCGGGCTGGCGGTGTTGATCTCGGTGAGTGCGGGGATGATGACGCGCCTGATCAGCCGGGTGAAGAACAGGGCAGTGGACAGCCCGCCGGCGGTGAGCTGGTAGCTGCGGCTGTGCGGGATGCGCTCGATGATCTGGTGGGCGCGGAGCCGGCGCAGGTCGTAGCTGATCTGGCCGCCGGACATGTCCCCGGGGTTTCTTCCCAGCTGGGGGGCGAGGAGGTGCCGCAGGTCGCGGCTGGTGAAGCCGGCGGGCCGGAGCGCGAGCGCGCAGCAGGCCCCGAGGAGCGCCTGGACGCGTGGATCGGGGAAGCGCATCCCGGGCACGCGGGTGCAGGTGCTGCTGATCACGGGGCTAGTCAGTGTCTCGAGGGCGGCGGTCCCGGCGGCGGGGTCGTGGCTGATCCGTTCGGCGTCCAGGAGGCGCCGGTTGGCGGCGTAGCCTGCCTTCGCCATGGCGGCGAGGTTAGTCAGCTCTTTGCCGATGCCGAGGTCGCGGGGCTGGTTCAGGGTCGTCTCTGTGCGGATCGCCCTCCCCTCTTTCAGGTACTGCTTGACCTGGGTCTTCTTGTAAAAGAGATAGAGGTAGGGGCAGGTGCCGTTCGTGATGACCTGGGTCCGGAACGTCCCCGGAGTCTGGAACTTGCCCCTCGTGCGGATCGTCCGGCCGAAGACGAGGTTCACCTTGTCCGGGCGGCCGATGTCCAGGTTGTCGCGGATGAGCTGCTCGAAGAAGATGCGGCCGTTCAGGGGGCGGTCCAAGGCCATGGTGGTGGAGAACTCGATCTGCTGGACCGACAGCTGCCAGCGGTAATCGGCCTGCTCGTCCTCGCGGGTGAACGGCTGCGGCAGCCGGGCCAGCCACTTGCCGGCGAACCGGTAGATCTTCTGATCGGTCAGCCCGTCGCAGATCCGCTGGACCGCTTCGGCGTCGCCGGCCGAGCCGAACGCGTTGTCCAGGGCCGTGAACGCGATGCCTTCCTTGAGGCACTGCTGCTTGGCGTACTCGTGGCCGTTGAAGTAGATCTGCCCGGTGTACGGGAAATAGCCGCAGAACTTTATGTAAAAGGGACCGAAGCCGGCGTTGAAGCCATAGAAATACCAGTGGTTCACCATCGCCTGGTCCTGGTACAGCCACGGGTAGCGCTTGCCGGTCACCGGATCCCGGCGCTGGGAAGTCCGCCAGATCCGGGCCTTCTCCTGCGCGACGCCCGCGAAAAGGATCTGGTCGCCACCGGACTTCCCCGCCAGGTACTCCCTGGCGACCTGGTCCTTGCTCTGCCCCTTCGCGAACCGGACCAGGTCCAGCCGGCGCGTGTCGATGTAATGGCGGATGTCGGCGGCAAAGTGCTCGGTCATCGGCATCATCAGCGCCGAGGAGGCGAACTGGTTGCCGCGGTGATGGCAGAAGAACCCGTGGATCCCCTGTCCGTACTGCAGCCGCGGCTGCCGGAACGTCAGCAGCACCCGGTCGGTGCAGCGGACCTCCAGCGTCACGTGACCGGACAGGACCTCGGCGACAGTACGCGGTAGCGTCATGATAGGGCTCCGGCTGGAGGCTCGGCCGGCAACGGCCACCGACCGCTGCAAGCGGCAAATGAACAGTCACATTGTGAACTGCCCTGGGCCCCGGCCGGAGCCCCCACCTACAGCCCGCCCATGCGCAGACATTAGCCCCCAGCGCATGCCTCGTCGGGGTGGGGCGAAGCCCCGATATACATCCATCCCAGTCCGCGACCGCTGGACGGCGGTTTTACCGCCGCCATATACTCGCTCACCTGCGACCATGCGGTGAGTGCCTTATCTTCGCCACGTATTCGCCAGGTGATTCGGATTGACATCGCGGTGCCTGGGTTGGGTTCGCGGAGGGATTCCGCGTGACGTGGCAGGAGTTCACCGCGCTGATCTCCGGCCTGCACGGCGCAGTGACGGAGATGCAGCGGATGATCTCCGCTGCAGGACGCGACGCGGGGACATGGCCGGGGTGTACCTGTCCGGCGGGTCGTCGCGCATCCGGCTGGTCGCGCAGCGGCTACCTCCCCGAGCCGTGCCTGTGACGCGCGGCCTCAGGCACCTCGGAGACGGGTTGGTCGAAAGCGAGCATGATCACCTCAGGGGCCTGCAGTTCCCCTGTCGCTCGGCGTTCCAGCAGGGTGATCCCCGCCGCCACTTGCCGGAACATGTCGCCGATGTCCTTGCGTTGCAGGTCGTCGGCTTCGGCGGCCAGGCGGAGCGCCGTGATCCTGATGATGGTAGCGCTCTCCGGCGTCGGCCGTTCGGCTCGGGCGAAGACCGGCCCAGCCCTCTGCCTGAGGCGCTCGGCTGCGACAGGGACCCGCAGGGACAGTCCGGCTGGCCCCTCATCCGGGACATCTCCCTGCTCTGTTAGCGACTCCTGCAGGGTCACCTCTAGGGTTGCCGGTTCCGCCGTTTGGCGCCCCACGGTGTTAAGGCCCGTGACGTCGGTAAATGCCTGAGTAAATTTCAATAGGGCGTTCCAGCTATCTGGTTGCCTGCTAGACCCAAGGGCTTTCCCGATTGCCATTGAGAACGCTCGCCCCAGCGCCAAACGACAGGCGTTGGCGACTATCGGCTGAATGCGGTCATAGCGGGAAATCGACCGCAAGTAGCGCTCAACGGCCACGTCGATCTCGCCGGTGAGGTCGATGGCGCGGCGGACGGGGTCGGAGTCGAGGTCGACGGCGCGGTTGATGTCGCGGACGCGGTCCAGGGTGAGGCTGATGTCGCCGACGCGGTGGAGGCCCCAGGCTCGGTCGACGTCGAGGTCGACGGCGTAGTCGATGGCGCGGTCGAGGGTGAGGTTGAGGTCGAGGGCGCAGTCGAGGGCGCGGTCGAGGTCGAGGGCGCGGCTGAGATCGCGGGCGCGGTCGATAGCGCGGTTGAGGTCGAGGGCGCGGTTTTGGACGAAGTTGAAGTCGATGGCGCGGTCGCTGTAGAGGTCGGGGCCGAAGACGACGTCCCGGTCGATAGCGCGGTCGAGGACGCTGGTCAGGATACGTGACCGCAGCAGCAGTAGCCCGCTCAGCATTATGGGGCGCGGGCCAGGTCACCGGCGACGGCGTTGGCCAGTTGGACGTTGTCGAATTCGTACGGGTCAGGGCCACCTGAGGGAAGCCACAGCAGGGGGAGGTCCGGTGCCGCCTTCTCTGCCTGGGTCCAGACGCACGGAGACTGGCCGGACGGCAGGTCCGGGATGCCCTGCTGGACGGCGATTACAGTGAGTTCGGCGGCCAGCGGCAGACGATAGTTCTGCTGCCCGCCAGCGAGGGCGGTGGCCCACCGGACGAACGCGCCCGCGTCGTCGCCGCGCATGCCGACAGCGATCCCTGACTCCGCCGGGGGCGCGTCCGGTTCCGGCGTTCCCGTGTCCGCAAGGAACAGACGGTAGATCTCAGCGGGGACGGGGCGAGCGCAGAGCTGGACGCCTCCGGCCGTCCGCTCGTGCCGCCGGCGTTCGAGCTTCCAGGTGAACAGGGCGGTTGTGCAGAACACGTGCCGCAGGCTGTGCCAGGTCCACTCGCCGTGGCCGTCAGCGTCGCGCCAGCCGATGGCCAGGTAGGCACGCTTGAGGACGTTGCGGTTGAAGTTGGAAGACCGCCAGTGCTTGCCCTTCGGCGAGGGGAAGATCAGCCCCAGCGGGTTGGTGCCGGCCTCCTGCTCGGCACGGGCGGCCTCAATGCGGGCCGCCAGCTTCTCGGCGAGCGGGTAGCCGCCGGGCGTGCGGCGGGGGTAGATCGTCTTGCGGTACTTCCGGCACTTGGGTGCCTCGATGTACAGGTGCCCGGCAACCTCGATCACCTGGCGGTCCACGGTGATGACGCGCCCGGCCTGGTCGACCTGCCAGACGGTCAGGGCGGTCAGCTCGCCCCACCGCAGCCCGCTGTAGGCGGCGGTGTTGGCCATCAGCTCATCCCGCTCCCCGTGCCGGCCACCGGCCAGCGCCAGGCCGAGCTTGCCGATGTCGCTGTCGGACGGGATCTCGGCGGGGTCGACCCACTGCGCCGACTCCCCCGAGACGGTCACCTGCTGGGCGGGCAGCGGGCGGTCCCCGGCCTGCCAGTGCACCATGGCCAGCCGCGGGTTAGTCAGGTACCCGCCCTCGATCCCCGCCGCGATAAGCGCGGAGATCATCCTGTGCACCCGGCCGCCTTCCCCGGCGGTGGGCGCGGCGTTCACGATCTGCTGAGTGTG
Source organism: uncultured Actinomycetota bacterium (assembly GCA_963771985.1). GTDB lineage: Bacteria > Actinomycetota > Actinomycetes > Streptosporangiales > Streptosporangiaceae > Trebonia. The sequence continues at coordinate 20,306 of CAVYVO010000028.1, forward strand.
CCAGGCCTTGATGTCCTGGCAGGTGACCGAGGCGATGACCGGGGCGGCGAACCGCTCGCACAGCCGCCGCTGGGTGTGGGCGTGCTTGCGGGACCACCGGTCCTGGACCGGCAGCCGGTCGGGGTCCAGGTAGTGCCTGATCAGGTCCGCGCCCGTCCGTTCCATGTTCGCCACGCCGGCCTGAAGCCGCTCCCTGACCTTCTCCAGCTTGGCGGCCAGCTTCGCCTCGGTCGTGCCCTGCCGGAACTTCCGCTGCCCGTTCTCGGTGAAGGTCGCCCGCCACGGCTCCCCGTCGGTCTCCGGCGGGTACACCAGGATCCCGAACTCCAGCTCAATCACCGGACGGTCGGGCTGCCGGACAGACTCGCGGGCGTCCCCGCTCACCCGGGGGCCTTTCGCCGCCCGGCCCGGCTTGCCCGGCCGGGCCGGGCGCCGTGTCGGCTGCCCGGGAGCCGGTTGTGTTACTTTTGTGTTGATCTTGGTCCGCGCGGCTGCCGCCTGCGTCATGACAGATCCCTCTCTTCCTGCGTTCTCGCAGGTGAGAGGGCTGGGAACTTCCTAGGGACAGGGCGCCCCGACCGCGACTCGAACGCGGGACCTACCGCTTAGGAGGCGGTCGCTCTATCCACTGAGCTATCGGGGCTTACGGAACCCTTAGCTTACCTGGGATGCGGCGCGGCCGCTGCCCGCCCGCGGGGTCCGCTGGCCAGGCATCGGGCCGTTACGATCAGCCTGGTGCGGCTTACCCGCCGTGGGCTATGGAGGGATGATGCGATCCGGCATGCCTGAAACCGCTGCTGTCTCGCTGGTGACCGGCGGCAACCGCGGGATCGGGCGCGAGGTGTGCCGGCAGCTCGCCGCGCTGGGGCACTCCGTCGTGCTGACCGCCCGGTCCGCCACCGCCGCGGCGGCCGCTGCCCAAGCGGTCAGCGCCGAACCGCTGCGGCTTGATGTGACCGATCCCGTCAGCGTCGCCGACGCCGCCCGCTGGGTGGAAGACCGCCACGGGAGACTGGACGTCCTGGTCAATAACGCCGCCATCACGTACGACACCTGGCAGCGGGCCGCCAGCGCCGACCTAGCCGTCGTCCGGGAGGCGGCGGAGACCAACCTGTACGGTCCGTGGCTGATGGTGCAGCGGTTTCTGCCGCTGCTGAGGCGCAGCGGCCATCCGCGGATCGTCAACGTGTCCAGCGAGGCTGCCTCGCTCGCGAGCATGGGGGGCGGGACGCCCGCCTATACCGCGTTGAAGACGGCCCTCAACGCGCTCACCCGGATGCTGGCGGCTGAGCTCAAGTCGGACCGGATCCTGGTCAACGCGGTCTGCCCGGGATGGGTGGCCACCGACATGGGAGGGCCGGGCGGCCGTCCGGTCGCGGACGGGGCCGCCAGCGTGGTGTGGGCCGCGACGCTGCCGGACTCGGGCCCCACTGGCGGCTTCTTCCGCGACGGTCACCCCCTTCCGTGGTGACGTTCATCTCACAATGCGAGACGAACTGACGCATTCGAAGTAGGCCGATTGCGCAATCGACCACACTAGGCTGGGTCGATTGCGCAATCGACCCGCCGGGCCGCGAAGTAAAATCTCGCTATATGAGACGCCGACGCGGCCATGCCCGCGGTCGGCCGGCCGCGGGCCGAGCAGGAGCGCGGCGGGGCCAGGGGCGGAGCGGGAGCGGGCTAGGAGCGGGGCGGGGCTACGCTGTCGCGGCAGACCAGCGCCGGCGTGAGCACCCGCCGTCCGCCGAGGCGGTGCCCGCTGGTGATCTGCGCCAGCAGCAGGTCGATGCTCGCCGCGGCGACCGCGTCGAAGTCAGGCCTGACGGTGGTGAGCGGCGGGATGTAGTAGGCGGCCTCGGGCACATCGTCGAAGCCGACCACGCTGACGTCCTCTGGCACGCGGCGGCCGCGTTCGTGCAGCGCGCGCAGGATGCCCAGCGCGAGGTGGTCGTTGGCGGCGAAAACCGCGGTGACCTCGGCCATCCGGGCCAGGATCTGGCCGTTGCGGTAACCCGAGGCGGCGAACCAGTCCGCCGACATGAGCGGCGGGACCTCGGCGCCCGCCTCGGTCAGTGCCCGCCGCCAGCCCGCTATGCGGCCCCGGCTGTCGAACCAGTCGTCGGGGCCGGAAACGTGCCAGACGGTGCCGTGCCCGGCCTCGAGCAGGTGCCGCGTCGCGGCGTACGCGCCCGCTTCCTGGTCCACCGTCACGAGTTCTTCGGGGCGCTCGGGGTCGCCGTCGATGCTGACCAGCGGGATGTCGTCGGGCAGATCGTCGAGCGCGTCGTTGGCCGACTCGACCGGCGCGATGATGACCAGCCCGGCGACACGCTGGTCGAGGTGGCGGCTGATCGCGTCGGCGATCGGCTGACGGTCAAGCGTGCGGACGCTCTCGACGTTCACGGTGAACCCGCGGCGCACGGCGGCCTCGGCCAGCGCGCTGAGCGTGGCGGCCGGCCCGTACAGGGTCGAGGAACGGGAGACTACGCCGATGACCTGGGATGTGCCGGTGACGAGGACACGCGCGGCCCGGTTCGGGCGGTACCCGAGCTCGTTGATCGCCGCTTGCACCCGCATGCGGGTCTGTTCCCGGACATTAGGGTGATCGTTGAGGACCCGCGAGACAGTCTGATGCGAGACGCCGGCCAGTTTGGCGACATCGGTCATCGCCGGCTCGCGGGCGGGTCTGACCACGTATATCCCCACTTGGTCTGTTGAGTCGGTGCATCTCGCTGCCTGAACACTGCCTGAACACTCTACTCTTGGCGACGAGCAGGCCGGGTAACGCCGAACGCTGCCGACCTGGGATCGGGGCGGTGTCGTCAAGCGTGTTAGTTGTGAGCGCTAACAGATTACCTGGCCAAGAATACCGCCTGGGCCATGGATCGATCCGTCTCGCGAAACGCGCTTCTTGTGGTTACGCCAGGCCCAAAGGTCGATTACAGACAGTCGGCAACGAGACGCCGCCAAAGTATTGACACGCGATATTATTCACGTTAACAATCTAAGTCATAACGGTACGGCACATCGGCCGGGCTAAAAGGGCCCCGTGCGGCCGCCGAAACCTCGCCGGCGACCGCACGGGCACCCGCCTACAGCTCAGCGACATCCGGGCCGAGCAGGACCCAGACCCGCTTGCCGAGCCAGCCGGGAACACTCTCCCAGCCCCAGTCCTGCGACAGCGCCTCGACCATCTCCAGGCCACGGCCCGATTCCTCGTCATCGCCCGGGTGCCGGACGACCGGCGCGCCGTACGCCTGCGCGAGGTTGTCCCATACCTCGATCAAGAGCCGCGCACGGTCGGACAGCAGGCGCACCCAGAGCAGCGGGATCTTGCCGTCCTCGTCGTAGCGCAGGTGCCCGTCCGAGGCGGTCGAGGCCCGCACGACGTTGGTGGCGAGCTCGGTGACCAGCAACTCGGCCACGTCGACTCGGTCCGCCAGTCCCCATCCGGTCAGCACGACGGAGGCGAAACCGCGAGTGAGCCGGGGAGCGGTCGGCAGGGCACCCAGCGGGCCAAGATCTGAGATTAGCGGCCAGTCAGGCACGGGCGGCTCATCGCGACGAGTGATCCGGCGAGGGTCCATGCCCGCGGGCAGCCCCAGCCAGACAGGGGATTAAGGGCACGACTTGAAACAGTACTCCCGGCAGGGGGCATATCGCGCCGTAGACGGCGCAAGTCCCGGCCCGCGGGGCCAGGCCGGGACTGCATGCGAGGAAAGCGCCTCATCTGGGGAACGCCGTGGGCCGCTCAGTCGTTACACACCAACTCGCGTCAGCCGTTGCTCGCGGTTAACCAAGCTCCCCCGGCCGGAACGGCGCGCCATGACCGGGGATGAGCACCGCCGCGAACGACAGCAGGAGTTCGCGGCTCGCCCGCAGGGCCGCGTCGTTCACGGCAAGCGGGTCGTCCTCCGGCCCCGCCGCGCTCCACCAGGCGTGCGTGCACGCATAAATCCCGTCCGGGGTCGACGCCACCGTCGAGATGTCCTCATTGGTGTGCCCGGGTGTGCGCAGCAGGCGCACCGACGGGCTGAGCAGGAAGCCGTCCGCGTCCCGGTCTATCCAGCGGTCCTGGTCGTAGATAGCCCAGTGGTCATGGATCCGCGCGGCGGGGAACAGGGCGGCGTTCACCGTGTGATCGGGGTGATGGTGGCTGAACACCACGTCGGTCACGTCCGCCGGCGCGGGCCCGCGCGATGCGAGGGCGGCGAGCAGCGCCGCACGCGAGGCGACCATCCCGGGGTCGACGACGATTACCGCGCCGGAGTCGACGATCAAAGTCACCGTTCCGCTCACGCGCTCATCGTCACCGTCGAGTCCCACGTACCCGTCGTGGAGCACATGCACTTCGGCTGAACCGGTGGCAGGGATCTCGTATGCAGTCACGCCGCTGACACTACCGTCCCACAAGCCCCAGAGGTGACAGAAGGAACGCTACGGAAGCTCGATAGGCAGGTTGATGCCATCGAGGGCGTGCGCGCAGAGGTCGTCTTCGCGCTCCGCCGGAAGCGACGCGATGATCTTGGCCACCAGCTCACGCAGCCGCGACATGTTCGCGCCGAACACCTCGAACACCTCGGCCTGGGTCACCCCGTCGCCCTCTTCGACACCGGCGTTGAAGTCGGTGACCAGCGCCAGGGTCGTGTAGCACAGGGCGAGCTCGCGGGCCAGCACCGCCTCCGGGTGGCCGGTCATCCCGATCAGGGTCCAGCCCTGCGCGGCGTACCACTGCGACTCCGCGCGGGTGGAGAACCGCGGCCCGTCGATGACCACGAGCGTCCCAGAACCCGCCGGCACCCAGCCGAACTCCCGCGCTACAGCGATCGCGCAGGCTCGCACCGACGGGCAGTAGGGGTCCGCGAACGGCGCGTGCACCGCGTGCTCGTCGTAGTACGTCTGCGCGCGGCCCTTCGTCCGGTCCACCAGCTGGTCGGGGATGACCAGCGTGCCCGGCCCGTAAGAGGCGGTGAGGGAGCCGACCGCGCTCGGCGCGAGGATCCGGCGCACTCCCAGCGCACGCAGGGCCCACATGTTCGCCTGGTACGGGATCTTGTGCGGCGGGAACCGGTGGTCCCGTCCGTGCCGCGGCAGGAAGGCCACGCGACGGCCGTCCACCTCTCCGACGAGGACGGCCTCGCTCGGCTCGCCGAACGGCGTGTCGACCTTCACCTCTTCGCCGTCGGCGAGGAACTCGTAGAAACCGGAACCCCCGATGACCCCGATGTCCGCGACCGCAGCCATGGCCGTCAGGCGACCTTCTCGCTCTTGGAGCCGGAGGAGGACGAGGAGGAGGAGGACGACGAGGACGACTTGTCCCCGCCGGACGAGCCCGTGTCCCCGGACGAGCTCTTCTCCCCCGTCGAGGACTTGTCCCCGCCAGAAGAAGACTTGTCCCCGCCGGAAGGAGCGCCGGAAGGAGACTTGTCCCCGCCAGAAGAAGAGGACGAAGAACCGTTGCGGCTGTCGGTCCGGTAGAAGCCGGAGCCCTTGAATACGATGCCCACCGGCGAGAAGACCTTGCGCAGCCGGCCGCCGCAGACCTCGTGCACGGTCAGCGGGTCATCGGTGAACTTCTGCACCGCCTCGATCTGACCACCGCATTCGGTGCAAACGTACTGGTAAGTGGGCACGGATTCCTCCCATGCGGAACCTAAACTCGGTCGCTAGGTTAGCACTCTGGCTAGCGGACTGCTAAGCATAACGATGCGGTGAGGCCGCTGATTCCGCGGCCGGCAGCCAGGTGATCCCGTGCCCCGGCCGGGCCACCGCGCGGACCCGCTGATCATGCGGCATGACGGGCACCGAGGGCAGCAACTCCGCGTCGTAGAGCAGCGCGATAACGGGCACCTGCGCGCCGACCCGGGCGAGCGCGCGGTCGTAGGACCCGCCCCCGCGCCCGAGCCTGTTCCCGGCCACGTCTACGGCCAGCGCGGGCACCAGCACGACGTCCGCTCGGGCGACCGTCCCCGTCCCGCGCACAGGTTCGGCCGGCTGCAGGAGCCCGCGCGGTCCCGGGGCCAGCGAATCGGGCCCCTCATACGACGCCCAGTCGAGGTCGCCGTCGGGAAGCAGCACCGGCAGGATCACGTAGCCGCCGCGCTTCCAGAGCGCGAAGACCAGCCCGCGGGTATCCGGCTCGGTGCCGACCGAGTAGTAGGCCGCGATCGTCCCCGCCGCGGCCACTTCCGGCATTCCGAGCACATGATCCCTGATGAGCCGTCCCGCCTCGTGCCGAGTCGAATCTGATATCAACCCGCGGGCGGCGACCAGACGCCTGCGCAGGCTCGCCTTATCGATCCCCGCCGCTGCGTGAGGTGGCTCACCTGGGCCGATGAACCCGTCAGACGAGGGCATGTCGTGCACGTTGCTCCTAAGAAGTCACTAGGCTTTACGCATGGTCGATACCGGCAATGCCAGGACGCCAGCAGTCACCAAAGCCGTGGTGCCCGCCGCCGGGCTGGGAACTCGATTCCTGCCAGCGACAAAAGCGACGCCCAAGGAAATGCTGCCTGTCGTCGATAAGCCCGCGATTCAGTATGTCGTCGAGGAAGCCGTCTCGGCAGGCCTCAACGATGTCTTGCTTATCACGGGACGGAGCAAGCGCTCCATCGAGGATCATTTCGACCGGGCGTACGAACTTGAGGAGGCGCTCGCCGCCAAGGAGGACTGGGACAAGCTCGCCCTGGTCCGGGAGTCGAGCGAGCTCGCCACCATGCACTACGTCCGGCAGGGGGACCCGAGGGGACTGGGGCACGCGGTCTTGTGCGCGGCGCAGCACGTCGGGGACGAGCCCTTCGCCGTCCTGCTCGGCGACGACCTGATCGACCCGCGCGACCCGCTGCTCACCCGCATGATCGACGTGCGCAACCGCTTCGGCGGGAGCGTCGTGGCGCTGATGGAGGTCGACCCCGAGGAGGTCTCGCTCTACGGCTGCGCCGCCGTCTCGCACACCGCCGAAGACGATGTGGTCATGATCACGGACCTAGTGGAAAAACCGGTGCCGGGGTCGGCGCCGAGCCGGTGGATCGTGATCGGCCGGTATGTGTGCGACCCGGTGGTGTTCGACGTGCTACGTGAGACTCCCCCCGGGCGTGGCGGCGAGATCCAGCTCACCGACGCGCTCAAGGTGCTCGCGGGCAAGGGCGAGCTGCGCGGGGTGCTGTTCCACGGCCGCCGCTACGACACCGGGAACAAGCTGGACTATCTCCGCACGATGGTTATGTTCGCGTCCGAGCGGCCTGACCTGGCCAGCGAGTTCATCCCCTGGCTGCGCAAGTACCTCGAAGGGCTGCCGTGACGGCAGGGCCCGCGTCGGACACCGGAATCGCGGACGGGTCGCTCACCAGGGTCGAGGACTACCAGGCGGTGATCCTCGCGGCTATCTCATCCCTGCCGCCGGCCAGCCTGGAGCTCGCGGACGCCGAGGGGTGCGTGCTCGCCGAGGATGTCACGGCGGCCGTGTCGCTGCCCTCGTTCGACAACTCGAGCATGGACGGCTACGCGGTCCAGGCGGCTGATACAAGCCATTCTTCCGAACGGAAGCCCGTGACTCTCCCCGTCACAGGCGAGATCGCGGCCGGTGACACCGCCGACTACGAGCTGACGCCCGGCACCGCCATGCGCATCATGACCGGTGCGCGGCTGCCGGCGGGCGCGGACGCCGTCGTGCCCGTGGAATGGACGGACGGCGGCGCCGAGCGGGCGGTGTTCTACCGCCCCGTCGCGGCGGGCCACGCGGTGCGCTACGTCGGCGGCGACGCGGCCGCGGGCGAGACGTTGCTGGAAAAGGGCGTCCGCATGCGACCGATGCAGATCGCGGTGGCCGCGTCCGCTGGCCGGAAGATGATCAAGGTCCGGCCCAGGCCCCGGGTCGTGGTGCTGTCAACGGGCAACGAGCTGGCGGAGCCGGGCACCCCGCTGGTCCCCGGCCGGATCTGGGACTCCAACAGCTACATGATCGCGGCAGCCGCCCGCGAGGCCGGCGCGGTCACCTATCGGCGCGCGGTCGTCCCTGACGACCCCGCCGGGGTGCTGCCCGCTCTGGAAGAGCAGCTGAGCCACGCCGACCTGCTGGTCACCACCGGCGGGGTCAGCATGGGCGGCGAGCACGACGTGGTGAAGGCGGCGCTGCGCGAGCTCGGGACGGTCACCTTCCGCAAGGTGGCGATGCAGCCGGGGATGCCGCAGGGGTTCGGCACGATCGGCGAGCGGCGGGTGCCCCTCTTCACGCTGCCTGGCAACCCGGTCAGCGCTTACGTGTCGTTCCAGCTGTTCGTCCGGCCCGCGCTCGCCGCGCTGCAGGACACCGACGACCTGCGGCTGCCCGCGGTGCGGGCCACGCTGACCGGTGCTGTTCGCTCCCCCCAGGGCCGGCGTTCCTACCTGCGCGGCGTGCTGGCCGACGGCCAGGTCGCGCCCCTGTCCGGCCAGGGCTCCCACCAGATCGCGGCGCTCGGCAGGGCCAACGCGCTGATCGTCGTCCCGGAAGAGACCACCCAGCTCCCACCGGGGGAGACGGCAGACGTCCTCGTCCTCCCGTGACGGGCACCGGAGTCGGCCGCTTCCGTTCGGGATAATCGTCTCTTTAACCCACGGACCCGAGCAGCTTGTGCCGCGCGTAGGCTTCTGCCATGAGCGATGCTGCTCCCGCGATGCGGCTGACCCACCTGGACGAGGCGGGACAGGCGCGCATGGTTGATGTTTCTGCCAAAGACATAACGGTAAGGACGGCGCGGGCGTCCGGGCGGGTGCTGCTGTCCGCCGCTGCCGTGGCGGCCCTGCGCGACGGCCGGGTGCCCAAGGGCGACGCGCTCGCGGTCGCGCGGATCGCCGGGATCCAGGGGGCGAAGCGCACCCCCGACCTCATCCCGCTCTGCCATCCGCTCGGGCTGCACGGCGTCACCGTCGACCTGGCCGTCGAGGACTCCGGCGTCCGCATCGAAGCCGAAGTACGGACCGCCGACCGGACCGGGGTGGAGATGGAGGCCCTGACCTCGGTGAGCGTCGCCGCGCTCACGCTGATCGACATGATCAAATCCGTGGACAAGGGCGCGGTGATCACCGACGTCCGGCTGGAGTCCAAGGACGGCGGCAAGTCCGGATCCTGGCGGCGCTCATGATCCGGGCGCTGGCGATCACGGTGTCCAACCGGGCGGCGGCCGGAGTGTATGAGGATCGTTCCGGGCCGGTGCTGGTGGAACTGCTGCGCGTGGCAGGATGCGACATCGTGGACGGGCCGCTCGTCATCCCCGACGGCGATGCCGTGGAGCAGGTGCTGCGGGACTCGGTCACCGCCGGGTACGACGTCGCGGTCACCACCGGAGGGACCGGGCTGACGCCGACCGACCAGACGCCGGAAATGACCCGGCGGGTCCTCGACCGGGAGATCCCGGGCATCGCGGAGGCGCTGCGGTCGGCGGGAGCGGCGGCGGGGGTGCCCTCGGCGATCTTGTCCCGCGGGCTGGCCGGCATCGCGTCACGGACGCTGATCGTCAACCTGCCCGGCTCGTCCGGCGGCGTCCGGGACGGCATGAGCGTTCTGCGGCCGATCCTGGTGCACGCGGTCGACCAGATCCGCGGCGGCGACCACGTGCGCAACGACGCCGGCACGCCGGGCGGCGGATCGAGCGGGAATGCGGACCGTCCCGCTGAGATCGCGTAGTGTCAGCGTCTACGCTAGATCACATGGCATAAACCGCCGCTCAGGGGAATGATTGACAGCCGTGGGACGTATCCGCGGGTGGCCGGCCACCCTAACCGAGCCGGACCTCCTTGACGCGCCTGTCGCGCTGCGCCCCGTCCGCGTCTCCGACGCGCGCACCTGGCGCGAGATCCGTGTCCGGAACGCGTCATGGCTCCGCCCGTGGGAACCCTCGAACCCGGAGACGCCGCTGCATCGTTCGTCGCTCGGCCCGTACGTGGCGATGGTGCGGACGATGCGCCGGGAGGCCCGTGGGGGCCAGGCGCTGCCCTGGGTCGTCACCCACGGCGGGCAGTTCGCCGGCCAGCTCACCGTCGGGTCGATCGTCTGGGGGTCGTCACGCTCGGGGCAGATCGGCTACTGGATCGACGAGTCGTTCGCCGGGCGCGGGGTCATCCCGACCGCGCTGGCCTTGGCCGTCGACCACTGCTTCCGCGTGGTCGGCCTGCACCGGCTCGAGGCGTCCATCAGGCCGGAGAACGTGGCGTCGCGGCGGGTCGTGGAGAAGCTCGGGTTCCGCGACGAAGGCGTCCGGGTACGGCAGCTGCACATCAACGGCGCCTGGCGGGACCACATCTGTTACGCGATCACCGCCGAGGAAGTGCCGACCGGGATGCTGGCGCGCTGGCGCAGTTCGCTGTCGTCGTCGCGGTCCGGCGCCTAGGGCTTTCCTGGGATCTTCGCGACACGCCGCCCGGATGCTCGTTATCGGCGGCCAGGGCCTTTACGCTGCGTCACATGATCGCGTGCTCAACGGGAGCACCCGCCGCCGCGACGACCGAGGGGAGGCACAGGCCCGGTGAGCAGCGCCATCCTCTACGTGGCGATAGTCGTCATCTGGGCGTGCGTGCTGATCCCCCGGTGGCTGCGGCGCGACTCCGCGCGCGGCGCGGCCAGTGCCGCGCCGGAGACGAACGCGGGCGACGCGACTCCTGACGACGAGAGCGCCGAGACGGCCGTCGAGAGTGCCGAGACGGCCGTCGGGGGCGCTGAGGCAGCCGACGGCGGCGCGATGGGCCGTGGCGGCTCTCGCTCAGGCGGAGCGCTCCCCGAACGCGACGCGGTCCGCGCAGGCGACGCGGTCCGCGAACGGGACGCGGTACGAGCAGAGGCGGTACGGGCCGAGACGGCGCGGGCCGAGACGGCTTTCGAGCGCGCCGCCGACGCGGGCGAGCGCCGCGAGGAGACCGCCGCCGAGGCGCCGGCGGACGACGCGCCGCCGCCCTTGACGCCCGAGGAGTCGCGGCAGCGGATGCTGACAGCACGCCGCCGCCTGCTAGGCATGCTGCTCGTGCTGGAGGCCGCCGCGATAGCGCTCGCGGTGCTCGGCCTGGCCGCGCTGTGGGTCGTCATCCCGCCTTCGGTCATGTTCGCCGGGTACCTGCTGCTGCTCCGCGAGGCGGCCCGCGCCGACGCGGACCGGGCGGAGTGCGCGGAGCGCGCGCGGGAGGCGGAGGCGGCGCGGGCCAGGGCCTATGCGCGTGCCCGTGCACAGGAGCGGACGCGTGCCCGCGCCGCGGCTGCCGCGGCCGCTGCCCCTGCCGGTGCTCCAGCCGCTGCCCCGCCCGGTGCTTCGAGCGGGGACGAAGACACGGGACCCGGCCGCGACTTCGCGCCGGGCCTGGCCGGGAAGTACACCACGTCGAACGCCGACGTGATCAACATCTCCGAACGGGCCGCCCACGACGAGTACGAGCAGAACAAGCTCCGCGCGGTGGGCGACTAAGGGGCTTGGCTCGCCGCTCCCGGCTGGACTTCGCGCGGGTCGATTGCGCAACCGACCCGCTCTATTGTGGTCGGTTGCGCAATCGACACAAAGGCGCGGGCGGCCCCGGCCCCTATCGGCTGCGCGGTTGCTCCCGGGAGGCGCAGATGCCCCGCGAGTCCCGCAAGTGACCGCTCCGGCTGCCCGCCAGCAGGCTCTACTGTCGGCATCGCACCACCAAGAAGAGCGCGTCCGTGGCGCGAGCAGGCCGCAGAGTTTGCTACGCTAACTCAGGTTCCCGGGGCTGTAGCGCAGTCCGGTAGCGCACCTCGTTCGCATCGAGGGGGTCAGGGGTTCAAATCCCCTCAGCTCCACCCGGAAATAGCAGGTCAGCGGCAACATTCGCGCAGAGGCTATAGGGACGTCCGCGTACCCGCCGATCAGGCGGGTAACCGCACGGCGCCTGGCGCCCCGCCCTTTCGGCGATGAGCAGGGGGCAGGCCGGCGCGGACGGGGACGCTCTCGAAGCCGCGCAGCACGAGAAGCGGTCGCCGGATAGGCGGCCCCGCCATCTCGAGCGCCGGGTACCGGCGGGTGAGCTCCTCGACAGCGATGCGGCCCTCGAGGCGGGCGAGCGCGGCGCCGAGGCAATGGTGGATTCCGAGCGAGAACGACAGGTGCCGCGCGGCGTTCGGCCGGTCGATCCTGAGGCGGTCGGGCTGGTCGAACACGCCGGGATCACGGTTGGCGCCGCCGATGGCCACGATGACCGTTGTCCCCCTCGGGATCGCCGCGCCGTCGACGTCCACGTCCTCGGTGGCGGTCCGCGAGGTCATCTGGACCGGGCTGTCGTAGCGGAGCAGTTCCTCGACGGCGGCGGGGACCAGCGCCGGGTCCTCCCGTAGCCGGTCCCACTGCTCCCGCTCGCCGAGCAGGGCGATGGTGCCGTTCCCGATGAGGTTCACGGTCGTCTCGAAGCCGGCGATGAGAAGGAGCAGCGCCGTGCTGACGAGTTCGGCGGAACTGAGCCGGTCACCCTCCTCCTCGGCCACTACGAGGGCGGAAAGGAGGCTGTCGTCGGGGTCGGCGCGGCGCTTGGCCACCAGGTCTCGCAGGTACGCGGTCAGCGCGAGCTCCGACGAGCGCGTCTGGCTTTCGGCGGCCCGCGAGGTCTGGGGTTCGAGGGTGGCGGCGACGTCGTGGCCCCAGGCCCGGAAGCTGGCCTGGTCCTGCGCCGGAACGCCGAGCAGGTGGCAGATCACCGCGATAGGCAGCGGGAAGGCCAGCGCGTCGATGAGGTCGAAGCCCGCCTCGGCATCGGCGCGGGCGAGGAGCTGGCCGGTGACATCACGGATCCGCGGCTCCAGGCCGGCGATCGCCTTCGGGGTGAACGCACCGGACACGAGGCGCCGGATGCGGGTGTGGTCGGGCGGGTCCATCGTGAGCAGATCGGCGGCGGGAAGCCCGGCGCGGGGATCGTCGGCCGGGTAAGCGGGCGGCCGGTAGCCGCGCTGGTGCACGGGGGAGGAGCTGAACCGCCGGTCCCGCAGGATGCTCTCCGCCGTCGCGTGATTCGCCGTCACCCAGGGCCCGAGCGCGCTGCGCGTGAGGCCGCGCCGGCGCATATCGGCGTACAGCGGGTAGGGGTCGGCCTTTGTCTCCGGCCGCATCCACCGGGCGACAGGATCGCCGCGCCACTGGTAGTAGCGGAACACCGCGGGCTCCACGACGCGGCGCATCACGCGTTCTCCGAGACTCATCCGCGACCTCCTCGATCTAGCCTCGTATTCGTATACTGACGGTATCTAGAAACCGATGGAATATCAATGAGGCGGCGCCTTGTGGGAGCATTGGCCCCGTGGCCAGGATGACGAGAGAGACCTCGAAGGCGATGACGCGCGAGCGCCTGCTCAGCGAGGCCCAGCGGCTCTTCCGGGAGCGCGGCTACGCCGCGACCTCGCTCGAGCAGATCGCCGAGGCGGCCGACGTGACCAAGGGCGCCATCTACGGGCACTTCTCCAGCAAGGAGGACCTGCTGCTCAGCGCCATCGAAGCGGAACCGACACCGGCCTGGGCGACCGCACTGAACGACCGGTCCCTGCCGGTGCGCGAGCGGCTTGCGGAGTTCAGCCGCGCCATGGCCGTCGACGAGGAATTCAGGGACAAGGCCGTGCTCGCGGTGGAGCTTGAGTTCGTCGCGGCCCTGCTGCGCAGCCCCGGCGCCCTGCGGCGTTACAGCGCCGACCTCGAGCGACGCCTGTCGGAGCTGGCCGCGGCGGACGACGACCAGCCTCTCCCCGGGACTAGCCCCGTCGAAGTCTGGGCCATCGGCCACGCGCTGCTCATCGGACTGCAGATCTACCAGCACATCGCGCCGGACATCCTCACCCCAGCGGTGTTCGGGCGCGCCTACGAGCTGCTCGCCGACCTCTATCCCCGTTAGTCCGGATAGACGACAACGGCCGCGCCGTGCGCGCCGCGCCCACCCCGGCCGCGCGCACCGCGATGAGCACCTCGTCTGACCGCGGCGCCCGCGGACCGGCAGGTCAAGCGTCTCGATCGCGCCGCCGAACCGGCGCACTCCCGCCGCCCTCATCTCGCTCCTGTCGTCCCCAGCGTGCGCTCCAGGACGGGTGTCGGGGAATTCAATTATTGCGAACGGACGGTGGCGGCTCCACCGCTCACACCGGAACTCCGCCCGATACGCTTGCCTCAGATGCCCGCCCGGTACTCCACGGAGGAAAGCCATGGCCGACGCAGCAGCCCCGGACGAGGCCGGCATTGTCACCAAGCTCAGCCCGCGCACCGTGCCCGCGACCGTGGAGCGCCTCACAGGTTTGCTGGCCGCGAAGCAGATGAAGGTCTTCGCGGTGATCGACCAGGCCGCGGAGGCGCGCGGGGCCGGCCTTGAGCTGCGGGCGACCACGCTGGTGATCTTCGGCAACCCCGCGGGCGGGACGCTGGTCATGGCGGCCGCGCCGCTGGCGGCGGTCGACCTGCCGCTCAAGGTCCTGGTGTGGGACGACGGCGGCCAGACCAAGGTGTCCTACTACGCGCCGGCCACGCTGGCCAGCAGGCACCACCTCAGCGCCGACCTGGCCGCGAAGCTGGCCGGCATCGACCCGCTCACCGACGCCCTGGTCGCCCCCTGACGCTTCCGGCAGGGCACGTCTCAGGCCACGACGATCAGGTAGGTGCTTTGCGCCACCAGCCAGAGGCCCAGAATCAGGCTTCCCGCGATGATCACCTGGTCGGTGTGGGAGTCTATCCATGTCTGCAACCGGGCCAGGAACTCCCGGCTCTCGGCCGGCCTTACCAGGGCGTAGATTTCCAGGGCAATGTACGAGGCCGAGGCCAGGACGCAATAGAAGACCAGCATGAGATAGTTCTCCCAGCTGGACAGCTTGGCTTCCACCACCGTGGCGGCGCCGACGGCGATCAGGCCCCAGGGCTGCAGCGCGGGGGCCAGGCCTAGCGCGAACCACGGGGACATGCTGTCCACCTGCTGCTGCCACTTCGGCGGCTTCTTCGGCGGCTTCGGCTTTCCTCTTCGCCGGATGTGCCGGACCGCGATCGCGATAAGGAAGACGCCGAGGGCGATCTTCACCGCCAGGGCCGCCAGGGACTCCGCCGTGTTCGGCTCAGGGGGGTTATTGCCCGTGGCGACCACGGTGAGGGCGACCACGATGGCGAGAGACACCAGCCATCCGAACACGAAGGCCGCGCCTTTTATGAGGCCGCGGTCGGAGGGCAGCACGATGATGAAGGCCACCAACGGCAGCGGGTCCAGCGTTATGGCCAGACCGATCAGGACCAGATCGAAGATCACGTCACCCTGGCCCCCTCTGTTGCCCGTCCCGGCCGCGGCACTGAGCATCGCATCGCGGCCGCCGGCCAGCATCACCTCAGCCGGGTGAGACACGGCGGCGCGCTAGATCATCCGTAATGGCTTCGTGATAATTTCGCGAACCGGTTGAGATCATTCGACGGACGTCACTACCGTTGGGGCTGCTCTGGCCATGCCGGTCTCCCGTCACCACCGGGTGACGACCGTTGGCGGAGCGGGAGAGCGGAGCGTGACGAGCACGGTGGGATTTCGCCTTGCCAGGACATCCCGGGTACGGAGCGGGGTCACCCTCGCGGTCCTGCTAACGGCCGGCGGCGGGTTCGCGGCCTACAGTCAGTCGGCCGGCGCGGCACCGCAACCCACCATCGCTGAGGTGCAGGCGCAGGTGAACAGCCTGCAGGCGAAGGTTGACATGGTCGGCCAGCAGTACGACGAGGCTAGCCAGCAGCTGGCAGCCGCGCGAGGCCGGCTGGCCCAGGTGGACCGGGAAGCCGGCACGGCGGAGACGCGGTACGACGCGGCCCGCGTCCAGCTCGCGCAAGTCGCGGTGGCCGCCTACGAGAACTCTGGCCAGACGTCGATCCTCGGCGTGCTCACCTCCGGCGACCCCAGCACCGTGCTGGGGCAGGCATCGCTGGTCCAGCAGATAGCCGGCATGCACAACGAGCAGGCGAACAAGTTCCTCGGCGACGCCCAGCAGCTGGCCTCCGTGCGCTTGGAGCGGCAGCGCGCCGAAGAGGGTATCGCCGGCATCCGGGCGCAGCTGGCCGCACGGAAGTCCTCGCTCACCAAGCTGCTGGCCAGCACGCAGGCCACGCTCGACAGCCTGACCGCGGCGCAGCAGGCCCAGGTGGCCGCGACCACCGTCGGGGCCACCGGGACCGCCGGGACCACGGGCACGCAGACGGCCGCCGGGACCACGGGCACGCAGACGGCCGCCGGGACCACGGGCGCGCAGACGACCTACACCGGCCCGACCAGCACGCAGGCGGAAAAGGCGGTCGCCTTCGCCTACGCCCAGCTCGGCAAGCCGTATGAGTGGGGCGCCACGGGCCCGTATGCCTACGACTGCTCGGGGCTGGTCCAGGCTGCCTGGGCGGCGGCCGGGGTGTCCATCCCGCGGGTCACCTACGACCAGTGGTACGCGCTGCCGCACATCGCCGTCTCGTCCATAGAGCCCGGCGACCTGCTGTACTACGACGGCGAGGGCCACGTCGCCATGTACGTCGGCGACGGCTACATCATCGACGCGCCGCGGACGGGACTTACCGTCGAACGGATCCCGATGGACACCGACTGGTACGCCGCCACCTTCGACGGAGCCGTCCGTCCGTAACGGCGAGCCGCGCCGGTCGCGGGCACGAACGCCTCCGGCCCGGCATGGCAGCATACGGTACATGCCCGACGAAGACGCGCCGCTGGCCGGCCTGCGAATCCTGGAGGTCTCCTCCTTCGTGGCGGCGCCGCTCGGCGGCATGACGCTCGCCCAGCTCGGCGCCGAGGTCATCCGCGTCGACCCCATCGGCGGCGCCGCGGACGTCACCCGGTGGCCGCTGACCCCGTCGGGCGCCAGCCTGTACTGGGCCGGCCTGAACAAAGGCAAGCGCTCCGTCACCCTCGACTTCCGCGCCGAAGAGGGCCGCGAGACCCTGAAGAAACTCGTCGCGAGCTCCGGGCCGGACGGCGGCATCGTGCTCACCAACGCCTCGTTTCCGTGGCTGTCCTACGAAGAGCTCGGCAAGAGCCGCCCGGACCTGATCCACCTGCGGATCACCGGCCGCCACGACGGCGGCCCCGCCGTCGACTACACGGTCAACGCCGCTACCGGCTTCCCGCTGGCGACCGGCCCGCAAGACCATCGAAGCCCGGTGAACCACGTCCTCCCCGCCTGGGACGTGGCCTGCGGACTGTACGCGGCGGTCGGCCTGCTCGCCGCCGAGCGGCACCGGCGGCGCACCGGGCAGGGCCGCGCGATCATCCTGCCGCTGGCGGACGTGGCCCTGGCCGTCACCGGGCACCTCGGCTTCCTCGCCGAGGCCCGGCTGACCGGCGCCGGCCGCCCTCGGATCGGCAACCATCTGTACGGGAGTTTCGCCAGGGATTTCCGAACGGAAGGCGGTGACTCGGTCATGATCGTGACTCTCACCGCGCGGCACTTCCGGGACCTGGCCGAGGTGACCGGGCTCACCGAGACGTTCACCGAGCTCCAGCGGCTGCTCGGCGCCGACTTCGGCATGGACGGCGACCGCTACGCGCACCGCGAGGTGATCGCCGCGCTGCTGGCGTCGTGGTTCGCGCGGCACACCGTCGGCGACATCGCCGCCGCGTTCGCCGGCACCACGGTGCTCTGGGCGCGCTACCGGACGTTCGCCGAGGTAGCCGCCGACCCGGAGCTGCTGGACAATCCGCTCGTCCGGCTGATAGAGCAGCCCGGCGTAGGCGAGGTGCTCGCGACCGGGCTCCCGCTGGCGCAACCGGGCACTCGGGGCGCGGTCGCCCCGGCGCCCGTGCTCGGCGCGGACACCGCGGCTGTGCTGGCCGAGCTGCTCGGCGACCGTCCTTATAACCGGAGCTAGCGGCCGCCGCGGGCAACGACGCTGGCCAGGACCGGAGGCGGGGTTCCCGTCTCCCGCCTTCGCGTATCACGCCGCCGCGGCCCGCGGCGCGTCCAGGTAGACGACGTCGTGGGCGAGCCGCGCCAGGCCCGGCGACAGGCTGTCCCGGCGGCTCACCACGGTGACCCAGACGCCGCGGTTGGCGAGCAGCCCCGCGGCCTGGCCGAACACCCCGTCGCCCGACCCGATCGCCACATGCGTGAACCGTCCGGCGACATCCTCGTGCAGCAGCACGTCGAGCAGTTCCAGGTCCGCGCCGTCCGGGCCGGACCGGACCCGGTACCGAGCGTGCGGCCAGCCGAGCGCCGCGTTCAGCAGGCCGAGATGGCTCGCGGCCATCACCACCTGGTCGTCGGCGCCGAAGCCAAGGCTCGCCACATAGCGTCCCTGAACCTCGCTGACCTGGCCGAGGCTGGGGATCGGGGCGCCTGCGAGGTTCTCGATGTCGACGACGTGCAGTGTGCGCTGGGGAAACCGGCGGCGCACGACCGCCGACTGCCGCAGTCGCCTGGCCCTCGCCACCCTGGCCGTCCCGACCCTAGCCGTCACTGGCACCGCAAGCACCTCCTTCACGACCTGCACCTGGTTAGGTGGGTACCCCGGTTCTCCATGCGTCAACCGCATGGCGGTCCATGCATTGCGGTCATGGATCATGGGTACAGTGCACGCTGTGAACATGCCGGTCGTTCGCGATGAGCTGGTCGCCACGCTGGAGCAGACGCTCCGGCTGATGCAACAGCTCACGGAAGACGTCCGCGACGACGGCGTGCCCGTCGCGGACCTTGTCGCGCAGTCCACCATGCTCGGCCGGCTGGACCAACGGCGCGAGGAGCTCATCAGCCAGCTCCGCCGCACCGCGAGCGCGGGTATGCGAGCGACCACCCCCAGCCCGCCGATCCGCGAGGTCGTCCTGCAGGCCCTCGACGAGCTCGGCTGGCCGCAGAACGCCGGCTTCCTCGAGGAGTACCTGTGGGCCAAGCGCCAGCTGCAGCTGGACAGCCGGGCGTTCGCCCCGCTGCGGCGGGACGAACAGCGCGCCTGGCGGCGTGCCCCGGGCGCCCGCGCCTACGTCGTCCCGGCCCTGAACCCGGACGGCTCGGCCAACCCACGGTGGCTCACCAGTTCGGCGTGGGAACTGCAGCGCCGCGTGATCGCGTCACCGGAAACGGAGCGGCTCCTCGACCTGCAGAAGATCGCGGCGCTCCGCGTCCGCGGTTCCCGCGGCCCAGTGGGCACGCTGCTGGAACGGTACGCCACGCGGATACTGGCGATCGAGCCGCCGCCGGTGTCCGCCACGGCCGCGCAGACCAGCGCGTGGCGCGCCCGCGTCCGCACGCACACTACGGCGCTGATCGAGCAGATCCGCAGGCACGACGACTCGCACCGCCGCCGGATCGCCCGGCAGCTGGCCGGGCTCCCCGAGCACGATCGCATCTGGGGCCGGGAGCAGGTCCGGGCGCTATAACGGCTTGCGCGCCACCCCGACGCAGGCCATCGACAGGACTTCGCCGTAGTCAGCCTTGATCGGCGTCCCGGGGTCGGGCCGCCATTCGGGCACGGTCACCAAGCCGGGGTCGACGAGCTCCAGGTCGCCGAAGAGCCGCCGCACCTGCGCCAGCGTGCGGAATTGCGCCCGGCCGAGGCCCTTGAGCATGTGGGCCTGCATCGCGGCCGCGGCCGGGTCACCGGTGTCGAGCAGGTGGTGGATGAACACGTAGCTCCCGGACGGGAGCGCGTCGACGAGGGTCGCGACGAGTTCGGCCGGGCCCTCGGAGTCCAGGATGTAGTGCACGATGCCGCACAGCAGCAACCCGATCGGCTTGTCCCAGTCCAGCGCGGCGCGGACGACGGGATCGCTGATGATGCCCGCGGGCTCGAGCAGGTCGCCCCGGGCGACGAACGTGGCGGCGTCGTCGGCAAGCAGCGCCCTGGCGTGCGAAAGCACGACGGGATCGTTGTCCAGGTACACGACCCGCGCCGCGGGGTTGACCCGCTGCGCGATCTCGTGCACGTTATCCGCCGTCGGCAAGCCGGAACCGATGTCGAGCAGCTGCGTGATCCCGGCTTCGCCGACGAGGTAGCGCACCACGCGGCCGAGCACGGCACGCTGCGCTCGCACGCCGACCTGGACTTCCGGGAGCGTGGCGATGATCTGGTCGCCTAGCTCGCGGTCAGCGGCGAAGTTGTCCTTGCCGCCGAGCAGGTAATCGTAGACCCGGGCCACGTGCGGGCGAGACGGATCGAACCCCCCGGCGGGAATTTCGCTTCCAGCCACGAAAAGATTGTACCGATCACCTGTTATGCCAATCTCCGTTCGGTTGCCCAGCGGGTGAGCTGGTGCCGGGAGGAGAGCTGGAGCTTGTGCAGCACCGAGGAGACGTGGCTCTCCACGGTCTTGACCGAGATGTAGAGCTCACGGGCGATCTCTTTGTACGTGTAGCCCTGGGCGATCAGCCGGAGGACCTCGCGCTCGCGGGTGGTCAGCTGGTCGAGCTCGGGGTCGAAGGAGGGTTTCACGTCCTGCGCCGCCGGCGCCGCGGCGAACGCGTCCAGCACGAACCCGGCCAGCCGGTGCGAGAACACCGCGTCGCCGTCGGCGACCCGCTGGATGGCGTCCGCCAGGTCGGCGGTGCTGATCGTCTTCGTCACGTAGCCGCGGGCGCCCGCCCTGATGACCGCTATCACGTCCTCGGGCGCGTCCGAGGCCGACAGGGCGAGGAACCGGACCTCGGGATGCTCCTGCTTGACCGCGGCGATGACGGACTGGCCGCCGCCGCCCGGCAAGTGCACGTCGAGCAGGACTACGTCGGGGATGAGCCGGCCGATCACCTCGATCGCCGGGCCCACGTCGTCCGCCTCGCCCACCACTTCCACCTGGCGGCCGAGTTCGGCCCGCACCCCTGAGCGGAACAGACCGTGGTCATCGACCAGCACAACGCGCGGCGGCGTCCTCGCGGCCGTGCTCATCGCCGGCTCCCTTCCGTGGCCTCGGCGGCCGCGGCGGACCGGGGCATCGTCAAGGTCACCTTCGTCCCCTCGCCGACGGCGGAGTGCACGGTCGCCGCGCCGCCATGGCGGCTCATCCGGCCGTGGATCGACTCCGCCAGGCCCTTGCGGTCGCCGGGCACGGCGTCCGGGTCGAAGCCCTTGCCGCGGTCCCGCACAGCCACTTCCACCTGCTCCGGCTCGACCTCGCCGAACAGCGAGATCACACCGGCGCCGGACCACTTCGCCGCGTTGACAGTCGCCTCCCTGGCGGCCGCGAGCAGCGCGTTCAGGTCGTCGTCGAGCGGGCAGTCGCCGACGGTGACCACCTCGACCGGAACGCCGTGCCTGGCCTCGACGTCCCGCTGGATCTGCCTGATGCCCTCGGCGAACGTGGCCGCGTCCCCGTCGCCGAGGGTGCGTCCCTCGAACAGCCAGGCGCGCAGCTCGCGTTCCTGCGCCCGGGCGAGCTGGACGACCTGCTGCGGGTCATCGGCGCGCCGCTGGATGAGCGCGAGCGTCTGCAGCACCGAGTCGTGCACGCGGGCGGAGATGTCGGCCCGCTCCTCGGCCCTGGCCCTGGCCTGGCGTTCCAGCACCAGGTCGCGGGCGATGCGCAGCCACCAAGGCCCGAGCAGCAGCACGATCCCGGCGGTCACCAGGATCAGGCCGACGAGCGGGCGGAGCAGGGCGATGCTCTCATGCGACGCGAGGAGCGAGCCCACGCCGACGCCGAGCAGCACGATCGCCGCGGACAGGCGGATCGCGGTGCCGCGCCTCGCCCTGGCCCCGCCCGGCCCCAGGCTTTCCAGCGGTTCGACCAGGCGCCGCATCGCGGTCTGCTCGCTGTCTGGCGCGTTCCGCCAGATGAGCGCCAGGAAAGCCGCGCTGGCGACCTGCTGCCAGCCGTAGGTATTGATCAGCCCCGGGTTGAGCACGCTGGCCACGCCCAAGAGCACGCACAGCAGCGAGGCCAGTCCGACGGCCAGTGCGATGCCCCGGGCATCGTGCCGCGCCCTGCTGCCGATGCTGGCCTCCGCGCCCTTGGCCGGAATCAGCAGCCAGGCGCCGAGGTAGAACGGGATTACCCAGCCCTGGGAAATCAGCGCCGCGACCACGAACACGATCCGAACGGTGGTCGGGCTGAAGCCGCGCCAGGCGGCTATGCCGGCCGCGACCCCGCCGGCGAGCCGGTCCTCCGGGTCCCGCCGCAGCGGTTCGCCGTTGCCGCGGTGCCGCCGCCCGCGCGCCCGCCCCGGCCAGGCGGGGCCCGGCCAGTCAGGATGGGTCTGCCAGTCGCGGTCACCACGCCGGCCATGCCGGTCATGGAAACCGAACGGCGGCCACGTCGGTTCGCTCGGTTCCTGCACACAACCATCATCGCCCGACATACCCTGTACAGGCCATCGGGACTTACCCTGATAGGCCCCCAGGCCAGCGGTTCCCGGGTCAGGGTCAGACCAGGGCCCTTCCCCATACCCTTTGAACGCGCGCGGATGCACGCTTGAGCCATGGAAACCTTCACGGACACCACGCAACAGGAGCCGGAGCCGATGACCCGGACCGGCCGCCCGCCACTTCGCCGCGCCTACCACGGGCGCATGCTCGCCGGCGTCGCCGCCGGCATCGCCGACTACCTCAACGTCGACGTCACCCTCATCCGCATCGCCTTCGTCGTGTTCACCTTCCTCGGCGGCGCCGGCATCCCGGCCTACCTGGCCTGCCTGCTCCTCATCCCCGAAGAGGGCACCGAAGAGTCCATCGCGAGCTCGCTGCTCGACTCCTTTCAGCACGGCTCCCGGTAGGAGGCCAGCCATGTCACCCACATCCAGCCAGCAGTGGGCCCGCCGCATCCGCTACTCCGACCAGCACATCCGGGTCTCCGACGCGGAGCGTAACGCGGTCACCGAACGCCTCGCCGAGCACTACAGCGACGGCCGACTCGACCAGGCCGAGTTCGACGAGCGGGTCTCCCGTGCGATGGCCGCCAAGACTCGCGGCGACCTCGAGGGCCTATTCGACGACCTGCCGGACCCCGCGCCCGCGGGGACGGGCGGCCCGGGCGACCCGTCGGCCCCGTTCCGGGTGCGCCGTCGCCGCGGCGCCCCTGCCCGCCCGGTCCTCATGGTGGTCCTTGTCATCGCACTCGCGATCGCCCTGGGCCACACCGTCGCCGCCTTCTTCCTCCCCTGGTTCTGGGTCGCGGTCGTCGTCGTGGCCATCGTGTTCATCTCCCGCTCCTCGCATGCCCGCCACGACCGTTGAGGCAGTCAGCTCCGGATGGCTGGATGGCCGGACGGCTCCGGCCGAGCGCGGCTAGCGCGCCGGCCGGAGCGCCGTCCAGTACACGGCGCACATCGCGAGGCCGAGGATGAGCAGCGCGGGGCCGAGCGCTCGCGCGCTGAGCGCGCCGATGGCCAGCCCGATGCCGGACGGCAGTGCCGCGCTTCCGACGGCCGACGCCGCGACCTGCAGGCCGACGGCCGCGGTGGCATCCCTCGCGGTCACCCGGTCTGCTGTGGTCAGCGTGACCAGCGGGAATACGGGGGCGGCCGCCAGGCCGAGCAACAGCATCCCGGCGACCGCGACGAACGCGGGCGCGGGCACCGTCATGAGCACGGCGCCCGCCGGGATCCCGGCGACTGCGGCCGCCAGTACCCGCCGTGCCCCGGCTCGCTCGGCCACTGGCCCGAGCACGGCACGCCCGGCGAACATCATCACCCAGTAGGCCGACACCGCCACGCCGGCGACCGTGTCCGGCAGGCCGCGCCCGGACGTCAGGAACACGTAGCCCCAGATGCCCGCGGCCGACTCGACCCCGGTTTCCACGGCCGTGAACGCGACTCCGGCGAGCACGCCGCGCCGCCGCGGGCGCCGGTTTTCCCGCTTTCCGCGATCCGCGCCGCTCACGGCAGCGCTGACGCCCGTGTTGCCCGCGGGCAGCGGTTCCCAGCCGCGCCGCGTGGCCGCCAGGACCAGCGCGATAACCGCCATGACGGCCGCCATCGAGGCGAAGGCGAACCGCCAGGACAGCGCGACGGCCAGCGCGGCGGTGACGAGCAGTGGCCCGAGCGTCGCGCCGAGCCCGTAGCTGGCGTGCATCCAGTTGATATCCCGCGGGCCGAACCGCGCGGCGGCGTTGGCGTTGAGCGCGGCGTCGATCATTCCGAAACCGGTGCTGAACACGGCGCTGCCCGCCGCGATCAGCCACAGCGCGGGTGCCCCGGCCTCGACAGCGAGCGCGATGCCGACCAGCGCCGCGCCGCAGGCCACGAACCAGCCGATCGGAAAGCGCGGCAGGATCCGCCCGGTGATGGTGCTTGACGCGGCAGAGGTGGCTACTCCCGCGAAGAGCACGACCCCGAGTGCGCCGATCGGCTCGTGGATGCTGAGCCGCATCGACGGCCACAGCATGCCCAGGGTAGAGCCGGGCAGCGCGACGCCAAGATAGGTAAGACAGGACAGCAAGAACACAGACACGGTGAGGAGTCCTCGGAAAAGGTGCTGTGGTCAAGACAGCACGCGTCGACAGGGAAGCGGTCAGCGCGTGCGCGGTTGCCCGGGCATCCTCAGCTCCTCGCGGCTTTCGGTGTCTATGCGGAGCTTATCCCCTGATGCCGGCCCGGCAAAGACATCGCCGGCTTAGCGGCAGGACCGTACGATCGGCGAATCAGCTATCCGCTAACGGGAAGAGACGGGCAGGCATGAGTTCTTGCGCGACGTGCGGTCGCCCACGCACCGGGACAGCCTCCTTCTGCGCGGGGTGCGGTACGCGGTTCCCCGACGTGCCCGAGACACCGGAATCCGGATCCGCCGAAACCCGGTGGGACACGCGCGTGAACCTCCCAGGCGGAGCGGCCCCGTCCGCCGGGCCGCCCGCGAACCCGGCGCTGGGCCCGCTGCCGCCCACAGTGGTGCCGCCGGGCCAGGGGGGATCCGGCTTCGGTCCGCCGCCACCGTCCCCGCGCCGCGGCGGGTCGGGGCTGCTGATCGCGCTGGTGGTCGTGCTGGTGCTCGCCGTCGGGGGCGGCGCCTTCGCGCTTGTCTCCGCTGTGACCGGGCATAAGACCACGGCGCAGCCATCAGGTCAGCCGACGTCCGGGTCGCCGGCCACGCCGTCGGCCGGCGCGAGTACGACCCCCGCGTCGGCGACTCCCACGGCGGCTACGTCCGCCACCGCCAGCCCAGGCGACACCGCCGTGACCGTGGCGCCCGCGGCCGCGGGCGATCCCACGGCCCCGCAGGTCCAGGCGCTGCTCGAGCGCTACTTCGCGGCGATCAACGCCCACGACTACGCCGCCTACAGCAGCCTGCTCGACGCGCGGATGCGGCAGCAGAACTCGGCGTCCACGTTCGCCTCCGGCTACGCCACGACGCACGACTCGGCCGAGACGCTTACCGGCATCAGCGGAACCGGCGGCGGAGACCTCGCCGCGACGGTGTCGTTCACCAGCCACCAGAGCCCCGCCGATAGCATCAACGACAGCTCGTGCACGGCGTGGACGATCACCCTCTACCTGGAGCCGCAGGGCAGCGGCTACCTGATCGGGCCGCCTGCGGCCGGGTACCAGCCAACTCACCAGGACTGCCCGTAGCGCACCGCAGGAGAAGACATGGCCGTACCGCTCGCCGCCCGGTGCGTCGCGGCGGCGTTCGGCGCGCTGCTGCTGCTCGTCGACTGGAGCAGCGTGGTCGGCACGCTGATCGTGCCACGGCCAGTCGGCTCGCTGCTGACCCGCCTGGTGGACCGGCTCGTCATCGCCGCTTACCGTTTCGGGACGCGAGGGATCGACGACTACCGCAGGCGGGACCGGATCTTCGCGACGAAAGCGGCGGCCATCCTCCTGACGCAGCTCGTCGTCTGGCTCGTCAGCGCGTTCATCGCTTTCACGCTCCTGCTATGGCCGTTCGCGACCAGTGGCATCACCGCGGCGTTCACCGACGCGGGCTCGTCGATCTTCACGCTCGGCTTCTCGGAGCCGCAAGGCGCGGGACCCGCCGTGCTGATCTTCCTGGGCGCGGCCACCGGCCTGGTCCTCGTGGCACTGCAGATCGGGTACCTGCCGACGCTCTATGCCGCCTTCAACCGGCGCGAGACCGAGGTCGCGCTCCTCAACGCGCGGTCCGGCTTCCCCTCGTGGGGCCCGGAACTGCTCGCGCGCACCTACTACGCACTCGGCTCGGGCGTGTCAGCGGTCGACACGCTGCCGGATTTGTACGGGCGATGGGAACGGTGGGCAGCGGACGTCGCGGAGAGCCACACGACATACCTGCCGCTGGTCCGGTTCCGCTCGCCGCTCAGCTTGTCGTCCTGGGTGACGTCGCTGCTCGCGGTGCTCGACTCCGCGGCGCTTATCCTCACGCTCGCCCCGGAGATCGCGCCGACCGTCCCCGCCAGGCTGTGCCTGCGCGGCGGGTCCCAGTGCTTCCGCCGCATCGCGCGAGCGATGGGCATCGAGGTGGCCGAGGAGGCCGACCCGGACGCCGGGATTGCCCTCACCTACGAGGAGTTCCTCGACGCGGTGAGCCGGATGCACGAGGTCGGCTTCCCGATCAGCCGCGATCCGGCCCAGGCCTGGCCCGAGTTCGTAGGCTGGCGGGTCAACTACGAATACGCGGCCTACCGGATCGCCGAGGTGTTGGACGCGGTCCCGGCCCTATGGTCGGGTCCGCGCCACCGCCCGACGCCACCGATCCCCCCGTACCGGCCGCCAACCGGCCGCCAGCCCCCGGCCGGCCACCAGCCCCCGGCCGGCCACCAGCCTCCAGCCAAAACGTGAGCGGGCCGATTGCGCAATCGACCCGCTCTAGGCAACGTTCCGGAATAAGGTGATTTTCCGGCGTGTCGAGTGCCCGTGATGTGGTTCACTGGCCCTCCGCGGCCGGTTCCCGGGCAGAGATGCCCGGAATGCGGCTTTTGTGCATGCGGGGCGGATGCCGTGGAACGGAGCTTCACGTAACGGGAGATAAGGGTGTGAAACGGGCGGTGTGCCCGATACGCCGCAAACGCACGTTATTTTTAAACGTTGCTCTAGCCTGGTCGATTGCGCGATCGACCCACTCTGGGGCCTTGCCAGCTATCCGGCTGGCCGTCCGTCCCGGGCCTGTCTCCGGGCGCACCGTCCCGTGCCTGCGCACGGTGGTGCGTGAGTTGCCCATGGGATTTGCCCGTGGGGTCCGTTCCATGATCACGAATTTATTTACGTGCCATAGCGCGCATTTCTTTACGTCATGAAAAAGTTTTCGTGATCATGCGGGGTAGCGGCCTGCCGCCGGGTCCGGGGAGGCTGTCCGCTGTAACTCATGCGGCCGGACAGGCCGCAGGGGCGCGTGATCACCGCCGGGCGCCGGGCGGCGGGCCGGGCGGCGGGCGAGGCCGGGGGCGGGGCCGGGGGCCGGGGCCGCGGGCGAGGCCGGGGGCGGGTGCCGGGGGCGGGGGCGGGGCGGCGAGGCCAGGGGCGGCATAAATGAATCGTCATTCATTAGCGCGCTATGCTGAAGGCATGACCGGCATGTGGCTCAGCGTGGACGAACAGCGGGTCTGGCGCACGTACCTGCGGATGAGCTCGCTGCTGCCCGCCCAGCTCAACCGGCAGTTGCAGCACGATTCGGGGCTCACCCTGCCGGAATACGAGGTGCTCGTGCAGCTCAGCGAGGCGCCGGAGCGGCGGCTCCGCCCGTTCCAGATCTGCGGGGCGTTGACCTGGGAGCAAAGCCGCCTGTCCCATCAGCTCAGCCGCATGCAGCGCCGGGGGCTCGTCGCCAGGGAAGAGTGCGAGGCCGACGGGAGGGGCGCTTTCGTCGTCCTCACGGCGGCCGGGGCTGCCGCGATCGGCTCCGCGGCTCCCGGGCACGTCGCGGCAGTCCGCACGCTGATCTTCGACCGGCTGACCGAAGATCAGCGCGCCGCGTTCGAGCGGGCGTGCGCGGCTATCGTCGACGCGCTCACGGAGCAGGCCGACTGAGCACGCCGCGCTAGGGGGTCGGGGTCGGAGCGGGCCCGCCGCCCTGGTTCCCCTGCACGGGCCCGGCGCTCGCGGTCGGCGAGCCCGTAGCGCCCTGCCCCGGCCGCGCGGAAGCGTTCCGCGGACTCTGGTTGCCCTGGCCGGTATTCGCCGGGACCTTCGCGGACGAGGGCGAGCCGACTCCGGGGGCGCCGTGGGGGAACCCGCCGGGGAACGGAGCCTTCAAGTACGGGCTGCAGTAGCGGAACACGTGCGTGGGACCGCCGGCCATCTTGGTGAGCTGCTGCCAGAGAGAGATGTCCGCTGCCCAGCTTGACCGGGATCGCGGAGGCTGGAGCAGGCTGCGGTACGCGTCCTGGCAGAGCCGGCCCCGCGCGGCCGACGACGACGGCGACGGCCCCGGCGTGACGGGACGGACGGAAGGCGTGGCACGCGAAGTGACAGAAGGGGCGACGGGAGTGGCAGGCCCGGTCCCTCGATGCTTAGCCGAAGTGCGACCGTGTCCGGCGTGATGCACCGCCGACGACGACGTGGCGGCCGGGTGCACGAAGCGCGCGAGTCGCTCGATCGGAGCGGGCAGGTTGCCGCTGAACGCCACGATGACCGCGATCAAGACCACCGCCGCGGCACTCATCAGCACTCCCGCGCGCCGGCTCACCGCCCGGCCCGGCCGCCGGCGAGCGCGGTGCCGCGCCGCCCGCCGCGGCGAACCGCCTGCCAGCAGCGCGGGAAACTCCAGGGTGTCCGCTCGGCCGGCCCGGCCCAACCCGAGCGCGCGGAACTCGGCCATGGCAGCCGGCTCGCCGCGGAGTTCGGCGGCCGCCGGGGCCGCCCGGAGCGCGGTCAGGGTTTCCGCGACCGGGCGGAGGACATCGGGAATGTCCGCCGTCTCACCGGACAGCACAGCGTCGAGATCCCGCTCGTCGAACGGCACGGGACCCCAGCTTGGCGGCAGCAGGCTGTCTGGCATGTCATCGTCTGGAACGCCGTATCCGGTCAAAGCGTTACACCTGCCCCCGACAGCAGCGTCGCCAGCTTCTTCAGGCCGCGGTGCGCCGCCACCCGGATCGCGCCCGGGGAGCGCCCGAGCATCTCCGCGACCACCTCGGTATCGAGCCCGGCGACGACTCGCAGCAAGATGACTTCCGCCTGCTGCTGCGGCAAGCGGGACAGCAGCGTCACCGCCGCTTCGGTGGCGATGTTGTCCATGGCGAGCTGCTCGGCGTCCGCTGTCCGAGGGATCTCCGCGGCGCCGACCTCGTCCAGCGGCTCGGTGGGATGCCGCCTCTTGAGCCTGGCCTGGTCGAGCAGACGACGGCGCGCCGTCGTGAACAGCCACGCCCGCCAGGCCGCCTCATCACCAGTGAACCGGGGAAGCCCCCTGACTACCTGGACCCAGGTCTCGGACGCCACGTCCTCGGCGTGCTCCTGGGCCAGCACACGCAGATAGCGGAGCAACGCGGGGTTGGCGTCTCGCCATAGGGCCGCGAACGCTTCGTCGCTGCCGCCCTGGGCGGCCGCCAGCAGGGCCGCGAAGTCCTCGCCCACCACATGCAGAGTATTGGGCCATAAATGGCCTCCGCGCAGCCGAATCGGATCAAGATCGCCGCAGGGGGCATGGGGGGCTGCGCAAGCCCCCCATTCCGGGGGGTCTCCGGGGGGTCGTCCCCCCGGGCTAACACGGGGTGACGACGAACTGGCGCAGGGACAGGTCCCGGAACGTCACCGGGCCGCGCGGTCCAGGGACCGCGTCGATGTTGATGCCGGTCTCCGGCACCTCGAGCAGCTTGAAGCCGTCGAGCAGCCTGGTCGTGGCGTTCCAGAAGGCCCCCGTTCCCGCGTACGCGGCGAGGAACTCACGTGCCGCGTCCGCGTCGCTGGCGGCGATCCCCGCCGCCAGGCCGGAGGTCTCGTCGTTGGCGATCGCGGCCGCCTCCGCCGGGCTCTGCGCCGGGGCGATCGTGACCGTCGCCTCGCGCTCGGCGTCCAGCGCCCACTCATAGCCGAGCGGGTGGTCGTGGGGCGGCAGCGAGGCCGCGATGCCGAGCGCCGTGAGCTGCGCCGTGATCTCCGGCAGCCACGCGTCCCACAGCCGCCGGTCGAGCAGCAGCAAGTTGAGCCTGTTGCACACCCCGAGCCGGTCGAGACTGTCTGCGATCAGGGCAGACGCCACCTTCCGTTCGGAAGAAGAATGAATGTAAAGCACTCCGCCGCCGTCAGCATGGGCTAGCGTCCGCACGCCGTGCGCCGCCCCCTCGGCCGCCAGCGCGCGGGTGCTCGCGCCGCTGCCGCGCAGGATCACCAGCGGGATCAGCCGGGGCTCGCGGACCAGCGCGTGCGCGGCCGCCTGGCCGGGCAGCCGGACGAGCTGGATGGCCGCCGGGTCCAGGCCCGCCTTGCCGAGCGCGGGGGCGATCACCTCGTCCGCCAGCGCGATCGCCGACCGGAGCGCCGCGCTTCCCGTGCGCAGCACGCCCGCGTTGCGAGACTTGATGAACTGCGAGGCGATATCGACGACGACGTTCGGCCGGGCTTCGAAGTTCGCGCCGATCACGCCGACCGGGCGGCGGCGTTCAGTGACCACGAGGCCGCCGGGCAGATCGCGGACCTTCCTGCTGGCGGGTTCGGGGGCGACCCCGGCCAGGATCTCCAGCTGCGCGGCCATCGCCTGGAGGCGACGGGAGTCGAGCCTGAGCCGGTCGCGTACCCCGTCCGGCAGGCCCTGGCCGACCGCGGCCCGCATGTCCTCCTCATTGGCCGCGAGAACGGCGGGCGCGGCGGCGTCAAGGCCCTGGGCCATCGCGGTCAGGGCGGCGCGGATCGCGCCGTCGCCGGAGTTCGCGAGCCCGGTGACGGTCGCCCGGGCCGCGCGGGCGGCAACTCGCACGGCCTCGGTAGCTGCCGTGTCCTTCGCGGTCATCTGATCCATCCCTCCGGCGCGGCGCTGCCCTCGGCGCCGACAACTGCCGAGCGTACCCGTTTACTTGGCATTACTTAGCGCCGGTACGCAGCGGCGGGGCGTCGAGCGCGCAGTGCAGGCAGCTGAGCTCCTCGTCAGGCAGGACAGCGGGTGCGGAAGGCGCGGGGTTACGGATCGTCGCGGCCGCGAGCAGCCCGCCGGCCGCCGCGACCGCGGCGGCGATCAGCACCGCGGTATGGAAGCCGTGCAGGAGCGCGGCCGGATGCAGGTACACATCGCCCGTGATGCCCGCGGCGACCGGGAGCACGGCCACCGCGATCAGGCTCGCGGCCCTGGCGACGTCGTTGTTCACCGCCGACGCGATGCCGGCGTGCTCGGCGGGCGCCGCCGACAGCGCGGTGGAGGTCAGCGGCGCCACGTTGATCGCCAGCCCGAAGCCGAACACGAGGACCGCCGGCAGCACCTGGGTCAGGTAGTCCCCGCTGCCCTGCACCCGGGTGAACAGCGCCATCCCGGCGGCGATCACCAGCGGCCCCGTGGTCATCTGCAGCCGCGGGCCGATTCTGGCCGCCAGCGCGGCCGAGCGCGCCGACAAGGTGAGCATGATGAGCGTCACCGGCAGCAGCGCTATCCCGGCCTCCAGCGGGCTGTAGCCGCAGACCTCCTGGAGCACGACCGGCACTAGGAAAAGGGCACCGCCGAGCGCGCCGTAGACCACGAAGGTGACGGCGTTCGCCGCGGAGAACTGGCGGCTCCGGAACACCGACAAGGGGAGCATGGGATGGGGGTTACGCGCCTCCGCGACGATGAACGCCGCGAACAGGAGCACGCCGGCGGCCAGACTGACCAGCACAGGCGCCGACACCCACCCGCTGTCCGACGCGGCGATCAGGCCGTAGGTGATCCCGGCGAGCGCCAGGCTGATCGTGACCGCGCCCGCCACGTCGATGGGCGGCCGCGGGCCAGGGGCACGCGTCTCGGGCACGTGACGTGCCGAGATGGCCACGACGGCGACCGCCACGGGCAGGTTGATGAAGAACACGAGCCGCCAGGACACGGCGCTGATCAGCCAGCCGCCCAGAAACGGCCCGACCGCCGTGGCGACGCCGCCGAGCCCGGACCAGGCGCCGATGGCTTTCGGGCGGTCATCCTGGGTGAACGAGGCCTGCAGGATCGCCAGGCTGCCGGGGGTCAGCAGCGCGGCCCCGGCGCCCTGCAGCGCGCGGGCCGCGATCAGGAACCCGGCTCCCGGCGCCAGACCGCAGGCGAGCGAGGCGAGCGCGAACCAGACCGTGCCGATGATGTAGACCTTGCGGCGACCGTAGGAATCGCCGAGCGCGCCGCCAAGCAGCAGCAAGCCGGCCAGCGTCAGCGTGTAGCCGTCCACCACCCACTGCATGCTGGCCACCTTGGCGTGGAAATCCCGGGCGATCGCGGGCAGCGCGATGCCCACGACGGTGGCGTCCAGCGCGGCGATGCCGGACCCGAGCACTGTTGCCGCCAGCACCCAGCGCCCTGTGCCGCTCGCGTAACGCAGGCCGGGGGTGGTGCCGGTAACGCTCATCACCCATGTTTACCCCGTCTTTACACCGGCGTGCTCAGTCGCGGGGATCCGACACCGGCGGGCCGCTGATGCGCTCGGCGCTGATAACCGGGCGGTGGTGCAGATCCCGCCGGATGTCGCGGCCCAGCCTCTTGGTCTCCCTGCTGTTCAGCACCGCGCCGGCCAGCGCGCCGGTGAACAGCGGGCTCAGGGAGAACGTGGACCGGCGCACGCGCGCCAGCAGCCGCCGCCGCAACTGCCTGGCGAGCGGCGATCCCGCGACCGCGATCACTCCGCCCGGAATCATGAAGATGCCCCGCCGGTGCGCCCACGCCCCGATGTAGGCACGCGCCCGGTCGGTGGCGTTGCCGACGGCGGGCACGCCGTACACCTCGTGCAGCTCGGCGACGAGCTTGATCTCGATACCGACGACCGCCAGCGTCTCCGCGGCTACCTCGGCCGGGAAGGCCGGCAGCACCGGCAGGGCGGCCCAGGCGCCGGTGGCGGCGCCGACCGCCGCGGCCGCGTGCGCGGCGCGGTCGACGAGCAGGTCGGCGATCTCGTCGTCGGAGTGGCCGGGAAACTGGGCGCGCAGCGTCGCCCGGTCCCTGATCCGCAGCCGCGGCCCCATGGCGACCACCTGGGCGGAGAGCCAGTTGATGGACGAGGTCGCGCCGCGCCCGGCTGTCCCGGCACCCCGGCGCGCGCTGTCGGCGCCGCGCCGGGCCGCCTCCGCGCCGCGGCCGAACACCCGCGCCGCCGAGCGCGCCACTCCGTTCAGGGCGCTGATCAGCCGCCGCCGGTCCTGCGGCTGATCGGCCTCCGACAATTCGACGGCTACTTCGGCTGCCTGCCGTGCGGCGGCATCCTCGTCGATGACTTGACCGCGTTCTGAACTGGTCATATCAGGCACCTACCCGTAGCGGCGATTCTTGACCCCGGTCCGCCTATCAAAATGGCACGAGCGCGCACAGCGATCACGCGATCACAGATTATTCGAATAAGCACTACTTGTATTGGCGAGATCGCCTATAGTGACGCTCGAGATCATCCGCACGCTGGTCCCCGCCGGTTCCGAACAGGAGCTCACCATGGCGCCCGTCGTCTTCGCGCCGCCTGCTTTCGTCTCACCGTCCGCCGTCTCACCGTCCGTCGTCTCACCGTCCGTCGTCTCACCGTCCGCCGTCTCACCGTCCGCCGCCGACGCTCCGACGGCGGAGCTGTCCCGCGTGTGGCTAGCCGCCTTGGCCGTGAACGGGCCCGGCGGAGCGAGCACGGCCGGGGAACCGGAGGACATCCCGATGGACCTGCCGGGCGCCCGGCGCTTCCTCACCGCTCAGTCGGCCGCGCTCGTTTCCATACTGCTCGGCTCGCCGTTCCGCCCGCGGCAAGCGGCGGCGGTGGGGCATGCGCTGGTAAAGGCGGATTTTGTCGGCGCCGACGTGCTCGGGCGGAGCTTGCGGGTGCTGATGCTGCGGCTTCCGGCACTGCTCAGCACCGGCGTGCGAGCCGGGATCGCGCCGGATGACCTGGAGCAGCGCGTCGCGGCGGTCACCGAAGCGCTCGCCAACGGATACGTCCGCGCCCTGCGCGACCGGACCCTGGCGGAGCAGGAGTCCATCAGGCGTGCCGAACTGGACGCACAGCGGATCATCAGCGAGGAGCTCCGGCACCAGGCGACGCACGATCCGCTCACCGGTCTGCCGAACCGCGCGGCCGCGTTCGGCAGGCTGTCCGCGGCGCTTGCCGACGGCGGCGGCGCCCGGATCGGCCTTTGCTATCTGGACCTCGACGGCTTCAAGGGAATCAACGACCGATACGGCCACGACGCGGGCGACGAACTGCTCGTCCGGGTGGCAGAGCGCATCGGCCGGGTAGCACGCGAACGCCAGGCGCTC
This sequence comes from uncultured Actinomycetota bacterium, assembly GCA_963771985.1. Lineage (GTDB taxonomy): Bacteria > Actinomycetota > Actinomycetes > Streptosporangiales > Streptosporangiaceae > Trebonia. Next base: position 54,487 of record CAVYVO010000028.1, read on the forward strand.
GCCGCGCGGATCGGCGGCGACGAGTTCGTCGTGCTCGCCGAGTCCTCGCCCGGCGTCCGGGGCATGATCGCGCTCGCCGCCGCCATCCTCGTCGAGGTGAGCCAGCCCGTCCCCTTGCGCATCGGCCGCGTCCGGGTATCCGCGTGCGCCGGCATCGCCGACTGCGCCGCGGGCTCGCCCGCGGCCGCCACCATGATCACCGACGCGGACGCAGCCCTGTACCGGGCGAAGTCTCGCGGGCCGGGCCGCTGGGCCGTGTTCGACTACGCCGGCCGGAAGACGAGCTGATCTCGCCGGGAGCGCGCGTCGCCAGCACCGATCCCGCCAGGATGAGCAGGAAGGAGACTCCGGTGGCGGGCGTCAGCCGCTCACCGAGGATGCCCGCGCCGAGCGCGACCGCCACCGCCGGGTTGATGTACGTGACGACCGTCGCTCGCGCCGCGCCGATCTCCGCGATGAGCCAGAAGTAGCAGACCAGGCCGGCCGCGGTGCAGACCGCGCCCAGCGCCGCCAGCGCCGCGAGGACGCGGGCGGAGGGCACGGCGTGCGGCCAGGTGAGGACCGCGGCGGGCGTGTAGGCGACCGCGGCGATGAGCAGGCAGGCCGCGTTGGCCGGTATGCCGGGCACGTCGGTCAGCGTGCGGTTGGCGATCATCGGCCCGGCGGCGTATCCCACGGCGGTCAGCAGGACCAGCGCGTCGGACAGCAGGTCGCCCCGGCCGGCGCCCGGCCCGGCGAGCAGCGCGACTCCGGCGAACCCCAGGGCGAGCCCCGCCACCCGGACCGCGGTCAGCCGCTCGTTCCCGGCCGGGGCGCCGCCGCGCCTGGCGGACAGCCAGGCGAGCAGCGCCCCGATGGCCGGCACCGACGCGATGAGCAGGCCGCTCGTCGAGCTTGACAGACCGCGTTCGGCGGTCGACAGCAGTGCCCATGGCCCGATGATCTCGACGGCGGAGTAGGCCAGGAGCCACCGCCAGTGCCGGAGCAAGAGCGCGCGCTGTCCGGGCCGCCAGGCGCCTTGCGCGAGCGCCACCGGCACCAGGATGAGGGCGCCGACGACGACTCTCGCCCAGACCAGCACGGGCACGGACACGCCGCCGTCGGCAACCTTGATCAGCAGGTACGGAATGCCCCAGATGACACCCATCGCCGCGAACAAGACCGCGCCACGCCTGCTCAATCGCCACCTGCCGTCGGTGCCAGGAGATACGGCTAGGATATACGGCCTCTTTCCGATACCCCATCAGGTATATGGAAGACCGGAAACTCGGTTATCCAACTCGTGCAAGTTCCTGGCTTGGCCGGTCGGCGGCTCCCTTACCGACAGGCTCGCGCTAAGCGAATCCCGACATTAAAGACATAACGGGCTAGTGCACTACAGACTGTGACCGCCTCGCGGGCCTCGCCGGGGGCTTCCGGCGCGGTCGACCATTGTGGCGAAAAGTTTTCGATGCTATAGAATGAATTATTCACATTAGGAAAAATGTTTTCGGGATCATGGTGCTAGCTTGGCAATCGGCAGTCACGGACGGTTATAGTGGCGGCGAACGCGTCTTGGGGAGCGCCCCAGGAAACCATGATCAACCGAATCCGCCGACACATCTTTCGTGATCATGAACCGGCACGGACCGGTGCGGTAGCGAATGCGGATCACGGCTCAATCCGTTCGCATGCGTGCATAAGCAAACCTCGCACATGGATAACAGGTATGCATGGCCCCACTGAGGCATATGCAGCACCAAAATATAACGCAGGGAATTGGCGTGGTCACGGTAAATAGCCAAGCTGGTCCCCTTCGCGCCGTGGCCGAGTCCCGGCTACGCTGCGTGGGTGATCCCCGCGCAGGCACATGCCGACACCGAGGTGCCGGGCAGGCAGCAGCAGGCGCCGCCGCTGCGGCTGCGCTGGGCGCTGGGAACCGCGCTGCTCGGCGGGTTCGCGCTCGCCGCGGCGTTCCCGCCGGCGGGCATCTGGCCGCTCGCCGCGATAGGTCCGGCGCTGCTCGTGATCGCGCTGTCCGGCCGCGGCATGCGCGCCTCGTTCTGCGTGGGGCTGGTCTTCGGCGCGGCCTTCTTCTTCCCGTTGGTCTCGTGGGTGGTCAACCTGGCCTGGTATGCCTGGGTCGCCCTCGCCGCGGCCTCGGCGGTCATCTTCGCCGTGCTCGCGGTCGGGCAGCGACTGCTGCTGCGGCTGCCCGCCTGGCCGCTGGCGGTAGCCGGCTGGTGGGTCGCCGCCGAGGCACTGCGGGACAGGTGGCCGTTCGGCGGTTTCCCGTGGGGCAGGCTCGCGATGAGCCAGGCGGGAACGCCGGCGCAAGGCTGGGCCGCGATCGGCGGTACGCCGCTGCTGACCTTCGTCGTCGCCCTCGTCGGCGGCACGCTCGCCTGGCTGCTGCTCGCGCTGCCGGGTATCCCGGCGGCCGCCCGGCCAGCACAAGCCGCCGGGCCAGCACAAGCCGCCCAGCCGACACAAGCCGCCGGGCGCTGGCGCCCGGCCTGGCGGGTCCTGGCGTTCGCGGCGACCGTCGGCCTCGCCGTCCTGCCCGCCGCGCTCCCGCTCGACCCGGTGCCGCCCGGCAGCAAGACCGCGGAGGTCGCCGCCATCCAGGGCGACGTGCCGCGAGCCAGGACGCTGGCCACCCAGCTGAACGACTGGATGGTCACCCTGAACCACGTGGCCGCCACGGACAAGCTCGCCCAGCGGGTGAAGGCCGGCCAAGAGCCCGCGCCGGACCTGGTGATCTGGCCGGAGAACTCCACCGACATCGACCCCACCCTGTACCCGCCGGTCTACCAGGAGATCGCCAGCGCGGCCGCGGCGATCGGCCACCCGATCCTGGTCGGCGCCGTGCTGCAGAATCCGCTGCGCAACGCGGGCCTGCTCTGGCTGCCCGGCACGGGGCCGGAACCGGGCGCCATGTACGTCAAGCGGCAGCTTGTGCCGTTCGGCGAGTACCTTCCCTTCCGGGGACTCATCAGCAAGATCACCTCGCTGACCCAGCTTCTGCCGGTCAACTTCACCCCGGGCCACTCCACCTACGTGTTCCATGTCGGCCAGATCCGGCTCGGCGACGTCATCTGCTACGAGATCGGCTTCGACAGCCTCGTTCGCTCGGAGGTCACCGCCGGCGCCAACCTGCTGACCATGCAGACCAATGACGCCACGTTCGAGCGCGAAGGCGAGATCAGCGCGGAGACGGGCCAGCAGCTGGACATGGCCCGGATCCGCGCCGTCGAGCACGACCGCGCCGTGGTGGTCGCGAGCACCACCGGGTACAGCGCGATCATCGCGCCCGACGGGCGGCTGATCACGAGCAGCGGCATCTGGCAGCAGGCGGAGCTGACGGCCCGGGTGCCGCTGATCACCTACACCACTCTGGCCGACCGGGCAGGCCCCTGGCCGGAGTACGTCATCGTCGCGCTCACCCTGGCCGCCCTGGCCATCGCCGCCGCGGCCTCGATTCGCTCACGATACGCGAACAAGCCGGCCGGACCGGCATAGGGCCGATAAACTCAGCTCCCCGAGGAGAGCCCCCGAGGAGAGGATCGATCCCGCGTGCACGGACCGACCCACCGAACACGGCGTTTCGCGGCCGCTGCCCTCGCGGCGGCGACGAGCCTGCTCGCCGCGGCGTGTGCGGCCAGCGCCCCGGTCGCGACGCAATTGAACGCGCAGGCGGTCGCCGGCATGACCGCGCAGGCGACCGCGAAGTACCTGACGATCACCCCGGCTCCCGGCACGAAGGACGCCAGCCCGTCAGGCGGCATCACGGTAAGCGCGCGCGGCGGCGGCAAGGTCACCAACGTCACGGTGCGCAGCAGCGGGGACGCGGTCGCCGGCTCGCTGAGCGGCGACGGCACGACCTGGCACAGCACATGGGCGCTTGGCACCGGCCAGTCCTACACCGTGACCGCGTCGGGCACCGACAGCCAGGGCCATCCGGTCACCGCGACCAGCACGTTCCGCACGCTGACACCGGCCCGCACGTTCCAGACCGAGATCTACGAAGGCCAGGACGCCACCTATGGCGTGGGCATGCCGATCATGCTCACGTTCGACCAGCCGATCACGAACAAGGCCGCCGTCGAGCGAGCGCTGCAGATCACCACCTCCAAGCCGGTCACCGGCGCCTGGGCCTGGGACGGCAGCCAGCAGCTGGACTTCCGGCCGCGCGACTACTGGCCCGCCGACACGACGGTCAGCTTCGACGGCCACCTGAACGGCGTGGAGGGCGCCGCCGGGATGTACGGCACCCACGACCTCACGCAGACGTTCAACATCGGGGAGTCGGTGATCGCGGTAGCCAGCACCGCCGTCCACCGCACGCTGATCTACGTCGGCGGGCAGCTCAAGTACAACTGGCCGATCAGCACCGGCCGCGCGACAATGCCCACCCCCGACGGCACGTACCTGACCGTGGAGAAAGGCAACCCGGTCCGGATGATCGGCGGCACCAAGGGCACCGCCGGCTACTACAACGAGCTGGTCAGCTGGGCGGTCCGGTTCACCTACAGCGGCGACTACTACCACTCCGCGCCGTGGTCGGTCGTCGACCAGGGCACGACCAACGTGAGTCACGGCTGCGTGAACCTGGCGCCCGAGGACGCCGAGATCTACTACCAGATGGCCATCCCCGGTGACCCGATCACGATCACCAGCAGTCCCAAGGGGGGCAACTGGGACGACGGCTGGACGGAATGGTTCCTCGACTGGTCGCAGTACCTGCAGGGAAGCGCCACGCACATGGCGGTCGAGGCGGGCCCGGACGGCAGCAGGTTCGTGAGCCCGTCGTCGCTGCCCGCGGACACCGCGGCCGCCCCGCTCGGCACCTCGGCGGCGGGAAATTACCTGGCCGCCTGACGCGAAGGCACCGTCCGTTCCGAGTAAAGCTCTGCTAGCTTGCGGCGGACGACCCCCCGCACCCCCCGGTTAAACCCTTTTATGTCCGAACGAAAGGTGGCGCCTCTTAAGGCTTGGCCGTGCTGCTCGTGGTGCCCGACGTCTGCTGGTTGACGTGCGCGGCAGGCGTTCCGGAAGACACCGCGAGGATGACGCCGAGGGTAAGCGCCAGCGCCAGCGGGATGAGCAGCGGCGCGGCGGCGCGCGCCGTCCGCCGCTGACGCGCGCGCCGCCGTGCGCTGTCCGTCCTGTCGCCGAAGCCGCCCTCGATCAGCGTCACGCCGGTCCACCTCCGCCTCGTTGAGGGTCTCTGAGCAGCCAGACTAACGCCGTTATGGAACAGTTATCGAGCGTTTAGCGAAAGTTATCAAGGCCGTCACGGACGGTCAGGGCGCTTCCCACAAAGTAGCGATGCCCTGCCCGACGCCGATGCACATGGTGGCGGCGGCCCGCACGGCGCTGCGACGGCGCATCTCGTGCAGCAGCGTGGTGACGATCCGGGCGCCGGAGCAGCCGAGGGGGTGGCCGATCGCGATCGCGCCGCCGTTCACGTTCACCTTCTCCGGGTCGAGCTTGAGCTCGTCGACGACCGCGACCGACTGCGCGGCGAACGCCTCGTTCACCTCGATCAGCTCAACGTCCTCGATGCGCCAGCCGACGCGGGCCAGCGCGCGGTTCATCGCCGGAACCGGGCCGATTCCCATGTAGTCCGGGTGCACGCCGGCCGCGGCGGAGCCGGCGTAGCGGGCGATCGGCGTCACGCCCGCGCGGTCGACCGCCTCCTCGGACATGAGCAGCAGGGCGGCGCCCCCGTCGTTCAGCGGCGAGGAGTTGCCGCCGGTCACGGTGCCGCCCTTGCGGAACGCCGGTTTCTTCGCGGCGAGCTGCTCGAGCGTGATCCCCGGGTTGATGCCCTCGTCCGTCGTCACCTCGCCCTTGGCGGTGGTCACCGGCACGATCTCGGCATCGAAGCGGCCGGCGTCGCGGGCCGCGGCCGCGAGCTGGTGGCTCCGCAGCGCCCACTCGTCCTGCCGCCCGCGGGTCACGCCGTACTTGTCCGCCACGTTCTCGGCGGTCTCGCCGAGGGTGACCGGCGGGTACATCTCCTGCATCCGCGGGGATACCAGGCGCCAGCCAAGACGCGTGTCGGCCAGGTCAAGGCTCCGCGGGTACGGGTCGGCGGTCCGCGCGACCACGAACGGCGCGCGCGTCATCGACTCGGTGCCGCCCGCGACGCAGATGTCGGCGTCGCCGGCCGCGATCGCCCGCGCCGCGTCGCTGATCGCCTCCATCCCGGAGCCGCACAGCCGGTTGACCGTGGCGCCGGGGATCGCCACGGGCAGTCCGGCCAGCAGGACGGCCATCCGCGCGACGTTCCTGTTGTCCTCGCCGGCCTGGTTGGCCGCGCCCCAGTAGACGTCGTCGATGGTGTTCGGGTCGAGGAAGGCGTTGCGCTTGATGAGGGCCTTGAGGACGTCGGCGGCCAGGTGGTCGGGCCGGACCTCGGCAAGCGATCCCTTCACTTTGCCGATAGGCGTCCGGCAGGCATCCACTACGAACACCGGGCTCACGCTGACCTACCTCTCCGCGGAACGCTCGTTTCCCCCAACCATAAGACACGGCGCGGCGCCCCCGGATTTCCCGGGGGCGCCGCGCCGTGCGATGGCTAGCCGTGTGGCGAGCCGGTACCTGTCATGCGATTCCGGTCACATGCCCGCCGGATTCTGCACGAAGCCGCGGCGCTGACCCTGCGCCTGCGTGCCGGTCGTCTGCCCGGCCGTGGCGTTCATCGCCGTCGAGGCCGCCGTCGCCCCGGTCGCCTTCTGCTGCGTCAGGGTGTAGGTGACAGCGGTCGCGACGCCGTTCCCGTTCAGCGTGACGTTGACCGGGTTCGTCAGGCCGAAGGTCGCGCAGCCCAGGTTGACGAACGACATCGACAGCCGGTTGCCGAGGAACGTGGCCAGGTTGTCGCCGACCGCCGCGACCGGGGTGCCGAAGTTGGTGTCCCTCGTCAGGTCCAGGTTGTTCCTGGCCGGAGCGATGTTGACCATGTTCTGGCAGTAGTCCGCCGCGACCGTGGTCGGGTCGGTGTTGCCCGCGAGCAGCGGCTGGTCCACCAGCGACCGGTAGACGTTGGTCTTGGCGATGCTCATGTTGCCGTTGACTAGGACCATCTCGTCGTTCGGCGGGACGACCGCGATCGTGCCCTGCTGGTTGACCCGCGCGCTGAGCTCGTTCAGCGCCTGGGACGGCGCGGCGCCGTTCGAGTTGGTCGTGTCGGTCGCGGTGAACGGCGTGCAGCCGTTCGCCGGGTCGACGAACTCGCTCAGCAGCGCGTCGTCGCTGCCGTTGACGAGCACCGTGTCGTTGGGGTTCGCCGCCGCGTTCGCCGCGGTGTCCTGCGCGGTCTGGCCGTTGCCGTTGATCAGGTACTTGCTGACCACGTTGTCGCTCTGGTCCTGGTCGATCAGGGAGAAGTCACGCGTGGTCTCACACGTCTGACCGTCGAGGGAGGTGCCCGCCGGCGGGACCTTCAGCGTCCCGTTGGCGATGTCCGCGTTCGCGGCGTTGTAGAAGTTCACCGCGTTGCAGGCCGACACCTGGCCGATGAGCGACTGGCCAAGCGCGTCCACGCAGTTGCCCTGCCGCGCGCCGGGGCCGGTGAGCGCCAGGTTGGTGCCGTTGAAGCCGACGTCGATGATGACGGCGGAGCCCGGCGCGATCGTCGGCGCCGCCGGAGTCGCGGCGGGCGTGGTGCCCGCGGTGATCACCAGCGGGTTGTAGACCGACAGCGAGCCGTTCGGCGCCAGGATCGTCGCCTCGACGAAGGCGCCCTCGGTAGCGGCGTTGGCCATCGAGCAGCCGTCGCCGAGCTGCCACGGCGTGGCGAGGCCCTGCGCGCTGAGCGGGTTGGCCGGAACCGAGATCGTGCAGTTCATCGAGTTGGCGGCCTCCGCGGCCGTCTGGTTCAGGTTGATCGGCGTGGCACCCGCGGCGCCGCTGACCGGAGCCGTCGCCACGTCACCCAGCTGCCTCGTGGTGACTGGGCCGTTGGCGAACGAGTTCGCGGGCGCCACCGCCGCCGCGGCGCTCGCCGACGGGCTCGCTGTGGCACTCGCGGCGGCGCTCGCCGACGCCGAGGCCGTGGGGCTGGCGCTAGCCGATGGGGTCCCGCCGCCGAAGTGGTGCCGCGAGCCGAACGCCGACTGCTGGAGCGCCGTGGGGTTCGAGCCATGCGAAACCGCGATGACGACCCCGAGAGTAATGCCCAACGCCACCGGGATGGCGAGGGGGACCGCAATACGCGCCGCCTTACTTCTTTGTGTGCGACGGCGCCTTACGGACCGTTGCCCGGTGAGCATTCAATCCACCTCCGTGTCCGTTGTTACGCTCCCGGGGGATTACGTTAGACCAGGTAGGCAAGCCGTAGGAGCAAATGCGGAATATTTTCCGGGACCTTGTTTCAGGCCATTTCCTGAGAGAAATATTGCCAACTTATAACGTGCCTGATGGCGCACATACAGACCATCGAGATACGCCTGTTATAGGTTGCCCCGTACCCGGTTCATGACGTGCGACGTAAGAATTTCTCACCGTCGGTGAGGTCGCGTAGCGCACGGTCGCGCAGTTGTTGCGAGGGGGTTACACAGCCGGGCGCTCGCGCCGCGGGACGGGCCGGCCCACGGGCCGGCCGAAGTGTAGAGGAGCCGTGATCGCCGGTTTCCCGTTTTGATAGCTATTGGCCGTAGACTCGCTAGCGCGCATCGTGAACTTCGGCGATGTGATCCCTGTCTATGTGATCCATCGCGTCATGCGCGTCTTGGCACCGGCACCATCGATCTGACGAATATCGAGGAGACCGCACAGTGTCGTTCTTGGGGAGTGTGGGGCGGCAGAGTGCTGCCCTGTTCCGGCACCGGGGGATCACAGCGACCGCGGGGGCGGCCGCCCTGGTTGTCATCGCCGGCGGTACCTTCGCGGCGGTCGCGCACCAACGGCGCAGTGATGAAGCGATCACCAGCGTCAGCGACACTAGACTGGCGGCCCATACCAAGCCCGCGCCCCCGCTGCGCGTCGTCTCCGTCAGCCCGGGGCAGTCGCGCGACGTCAACGGCGGCGCGCCGATCAAGGTGACGTTCTCCTCAGCGCTGGCGCCGACGACTCCGCTGCCCTCGCTTACCCCGAAGATCGCCGGCAGCTGGCAGGTTTCCGGCGCCACCGCGACCTTCACCCCGTCGCTCGGCTACCAGCCGGGGACGACCGTCACCTTGAAGATCCCCGGCGGCCAGGACGGCGTCACCGGCGCGGCCAAGTCCGCCGGGATGCTCAAGCAGCCTAGGACCGTCCGCTTCACCACCGGCTCCTTCTCCACCCTGCGACTGCAGGAGCTACTGACCGAGCTGGGCTACCTGCCGATGACCTGGACGCCGGCCAACCCCGCCGCCGCGGCTGTCCCGGACGGCGACGCGAACGCCCAGCTGGCCGCCGCCTACGACCCGCCGGCGGGCAGCTTCACCTTCAAGGGCGGCTACCCCACGGAGCTGACCAGCCAGTGGCAGGCCGGCAAGACGAACATGCTGGACACCGGCGCGATCAGGGCCTTCGAGAACAACGAGGGGCTCACCATGGACGGCGTGGCCGGCTCAGCGGTCTGGGCGGACCTGTTCACCGCGATCGCCAGACACCAGACCAACCCCAACGGCTACAGCTACGCGCTCGCGACTCAGGGCTCATCCAACGAGAGCCTGCAGGTCTGGCACGACGGCAAGCGGATCCTGAATTCCCCGGCTAACACCGGGATCCCCGCCTCGCCGACCGCCGACGGCACATACCCCGTCTACGAGCGCCTCCAGTTCCAGATGATGCAGGGCACCAACCCGGACGGCTCGCACTACGACGACCCTGTGAGCTGGATCTCCTATTTCAACGGCGGCGACGCGGTGCACGGCTTCTACCGCTACAGCTACGGCTGGTACCAGAGCCTCGGCTGCGTCGAGCTGCCGCCGACCACGGCACAGTACATCTGGCCGTACATGACCTACGGCACGCTCGTAACCGTCCAGGGCCCGGTCGCCTGAATCAAGCTGGATCAGGAACCTCCCGCCGCATACCCGGATCCGGTGATGGCCGCCTAAGCGGCGGCCATCGCCAGCCGGAACGCGGCGGCGAACCGGGAACCGGGAGTCGCGCCCGCGATCAGCTCGGCTTCCCTGAAGGTGTCCACGTCGGTCAGTTCGGGAACAATGGCCACCCGCAAGCCGGCCGACGTGAGCCTGTCAAGCTGGTGACGGCCGGTGTCCGGCCGGGACATGGGCACGCCGGCCAGCAGTGAGCGATCCGGCCGGCGCAGGCCGAGCAGCCAGAACCCGCCGTCCGCCGCGGGGCCGAACACGGCGTCCGCCTCGCCGGAGATCAGCGTTCCGGCCGCGTCCGCGAGCAGGCCGGGAGTGACCTGCGGGGTGTCCATGCCGATCAGGACCATGGGCACCGGCAGCGTCGCGTGCGCGTCCGCGAACGCGGCCGCCAGCCGTTCGTCGAGTCCCGCGCCGCGCTGCGGGACGACACGGAACCCCGGCGGGAGCCAGTCCCCCGGAGTCCCCTCCAGCGCCAGCACCGCGCGGGTCACCGGCGTGGCCGCGACCGCGGCCAGCGTGTCGGCCAGCGCCGCCTCCGCCAGCGCCGCGGCGGCTGCCGGGCGCAGCGGCGGCGTCAGCCTCGTCTTGACCCGGCCGGGAACGGGTTCCTTGGCGATGACCAGGACCTGGGCCGCGAGCGCGGTCCCGCTCGCGGCCCGTGCGGCGGGCTTGTCAAACCAGCTCATGTGCGCCTCCGCCGCGCTTATGCCGCGTACGAAGCCAGGACGCGGCGCATGTCGCGTACCGCCTTCACCGTGCCGCCCACCGTGCCGGTTACCTTCGACTTGCCCGTGCGAGGGTAGTAGGGCACCGGCGCCTCGCTGATCCGCCAGCCGGCCGCGGCCGCGCGCATCACCATCTCGAGCGGGTAGCCGAACCGCCTGTCCTGCAGGTTCAGGGCCAGCAGGGCATCGGTGCGGGCGGCCCGCATGGGACCGAGGTCGTGCAGCGGCACCCCGGCCCGCCGCCGCAGCTCCGCGGACAGCACCATGTTGCCGAGCCGCGCGTGCGCGGGCCAGGCGCCCTGCGCCTTCGGCGCGCGGCGGCCCAGCATGAGGTCGACGCTGCCGTCCCTGACCGGACCGGTGACGATCTCCAGGTCCAGGGGGTCGAACGAGCCGTCCGCGTCCATCACGCAGACGATGTCGCTGGAGGCGGCCAGCAGACCCGCGTTGCAGGCCGCGCCGAAGCCGCGCTGCGGCACGTTGACTACGCGTGCGCCGTGGTCGGCGGCGATCCGCGCCGAACCGTCCGTCGAACCGTTGTCGGCCACGATCGGCCGGTATCCAACGGGCATCCTGGTGAGCAGCCAGGGCAGCGCGCCTGCCTCGTTGAGGCAGGGCAGCACGACGTCGATGGTTTCCATGGCGCCGACGCTAACCGCGCGCCGCCCGTTTTGCGGCGGAACGGCCCTTACGGATCTGTGACGCCTGACTGCGGACGGTCGCCGCGCTGGTCGCCGCGTGCTTGGCTCGCAGCTATGCGAGTACTAGTGACCGGAGCGGCGGGATTCATCGGATCCCATGTGATGGAGGCCATGACGGCGGCGGGGCACGAGGTCCGCGGCCTCGATTCGCTGAGCCCCGCTGTCCACGACGGCATCCCTTCTTATATCCCGAACGGAAGCGACCTTCGCGTGGCGGACGTCCGAGACTCCGCCGCGGTGGACGACGCCCTCGACGGCGTGGACGCCGTGTGCCATCTGGCCGCGATGGTGGGACTGGGCGTGTCACTGGCCGACCTCCCGCTATACGCGGACGTCAACGTGACCGGCACCGCCGTGCTGCTCAACGCCATGGGCCGCCGTGGCGTGTCCCGTCTCGTGCTGTCCTCGTCCATGGTGGTCTACGGCGAGGGCGCCTACGAGTGCCCGCGTGACGGCAGCGTGCGGCCGCTTCCCCGGGCCACCGCCGACCTCGAAGCAGGCGCGTTCGAGCCGCGCTGTCCCGTCTGCGATTCGGCGCTGTCCTGGTCAACGGTGCGCGAGGACGCCAGCCTGGACCCGCGCAACGCCTACGCGACCAGCAAGGTGGCGCAAGAGCACCTGGCCGCGAACTGGGCACGCCTGACCGGCGGCGTCGCCGTGGGGCTGCGCTACCACAACGTGTACGGCCCGCGGATGCCGCGGGACACCCCGTACTCGGGAGTGGCCGCGATCTTCCGCTCGTGCCTGGAGAACGGCGTCCCGCCGCGCGTGTTCGAAGACGGCGGCCAGCGCCGCGACTTCGTGCACGTCCGCGACGTGGCAGACTGCAACGTGCTCGCGCTCGGCGCGACCGGCTCCGGCGCGATCCCCGCCGGAACGCTCCGGGCGTACAACGTGGCCAGCGGGACGCCGCATACGGTCGGCGAGATGGCGTCGGAGCTGGCCGTCTCGTTCGGCGGGGGAACGGTGGAGCCCAAGGTCACCGGCGAGTACCGCCTCGGCGACGTACGCCACATCGTCGCGTCGCCTGAGGCGGCCGCCGCCGAACTCGCCTTCCGCGCGCGAGTCGCCTTCGCGGAAGGCGTGGCGGAATTCGCCCACGCCCCGCTCCGCGCCCCCGCCGCCGCAACCCGCCCCTAATCCCCCGCCCGCCCCCAGCCCCCAACGTGCCGATTGCGCAGTCGACCCGCTCTAGCGTGGTCGACTGCGCAATCGGCACAATGCGATCGGGGCGCTTAGCGCGTGGCGTGTACCGCGCGGGTCACCGGGGCGGGCCGGGACACGGCCGGCGCCGCGGGGCGGGCGAGCGGCAGCTTGATGAGGAACTGGCAGCCCGGGCCGGTGTTCCGGACGCTGATCTGGCCGGAGTGCGCCTCGACGATCCCGCGGGCGATCGACAGCCCGAGTCCGGCGCCGCCGGACGGGTCGGGCGTGCGCGCGCTCTCGCCGCGGAACGCCACGTCGAACACCCGCGGGAGGTCGCCCGGTGGGATGCCGCCGCACTCGTCGGCCACGCTCACGCAGGCCATCCCGGCCTGGATCTCGGCGAGCACTTCGATCGTCCCGTCGTACGGCGTGTGCCGTATGGCGTTGGTCACCAGGTTCCTGACCGCCCGGCCCATCTCCGCCGTGTCGATGAAGACGGGCATGCCACGGACGGCGGACCCGGCGAGGCGGATGCCCTTGGCCCTGGCGACCGGCTCGGCGCTCGCGACCACGTCGGCGATCAGGTCCTCGAGGCCGACGAGACGGGGCGACAGGCGGAGCGTGCCCGGCATGGATCTTGGACAGCTCGAAGAGGTCGTCGATCATCGCGGACAGCCGGTCGGTTTCCCGCCGGATCTGGGTGTGGTAGTGGCTGACCTCGCGCGGATCGGTCACCACCTGATCCTCGAGCGCCTCGGCCATGGCCCGCAGCCCCGCGAGCGGGGTCCGCAGGTCATGGCTGACCCAGGCGACGAGCTCGCGCCGGCTCGCCTCCAGGGCCTGCTCGCGCGCCCGCGCCTGGCCGAGCCGGTCGTGCGCCTCGGCCAGCCCTTCCGACAGCCCGGCCAGCTCGGCGGGCAGCCGTATGTCCGGCGGCGTGTAGATGCCGCTGTCGCCGACCTCCCGAACCGCGCCAAGCAGCTTCCTGGTGGCCTTGGTGAGCGTGCGGCCGATGACCACCGCGACGGCGAGCCCGGCCAGCCCGGCGATGCCGAGCAGTTCGAGCATGACGGTGCGATCGCTGGGCGTGCTGACCATCAAGATCGTGATGGCCCCGACCCCGGCCAGCGACGTGATGACGGTGACCAGCGCCACGAGGGTGAGCATCACCCCGATGGACCGGTCGGCCATCAGCTTCAGCAGCACCACCCCGATGATCGTGGTGACCACGGCGATGGCCCCCACCGACGAGGTGACGTGCACCAGGTCGGACGGCGCGACGTCCGGCATGATGTCGCCCATGGCTGCGATCATGCCGACTCCGGCTCGTACCGGTACCCGACGCCCCAGACCGTGACGATGCGCTTGGGCATCGTTGGATCACCCTCCAGCTTCTCGCGCAGCCGCCGCACGTGCACGGTGACCGTCGACGTGTCACCGAACGTCCAGCTCCAGACCTCGTTGAGCAGTTGCTCCCTGGTGAAGGCCTTCCGCGGGTTGCGCATCAGGAACACAAGGAGGTCGTACTCGCGGGAGGTCAGCTGGATGAGCTTGCCGCGGACCCGGACCTCGTGCGCGGCCAGGTCCACCGTCAGCTCACGGTCGGACATGACGCCCTGGTCCGGCCTGTCCGGCAGGCCGCTGCCCCGGGCGCGCCGCAGCACCGAGCGTACGCGCATAGCGAGCTCGCGCGGGCTGAACGGCTTGGTGACGTAGTCGTCGGCGCCGGTTTCGAAGCCGACCAGCCGGTCGGTCTCGTCACCGAGCGCGGTCAGCATCACCACCGGGATCGGCCACCGCTCACGCATCCGCCTGCAGACCTCCAGGCCGTCGATGCCGGGCAGCATCAGGTCGAGTACGACCAAGTCGGGCGGCTGTTCGGCGACACGCCGCAGCGCCTCGTAACCATCGTGGACACACTCCACCGTGTGTCCGTCGCGGACGAGATAGCGTCCGACGACATCCGCGACCGTGGGATCGTCGTCTACGACGACGATCCGGCCTGGCGGGTCAGGATTATTAGCCACGGGGCCCTCGCCAGGTAACGGCCGGTACGCCGATTCGGGTATAGCTCACTGTTACAAGGTAAATCGCTACGCAACCGCACGACTAGCAAATGGGACGAATCCGTCACGACTCCGTAAGTTCTGGCACTGAACCGGAGCGCGGCGGGCGGTGCCGGGCAGGCGCCACCTTCCGTTCGGTATGCGGGGTTTAAAAGCGGGGCGAAAGCCGGAAGCGTCACAGGATCGTAAGGTCGGTGACGATTCAGTTAGGACGGCGCCGATCAGCTCTGAAACACGCGTCCGCCGGGTGAACACTTATCAGCGTTCCGGCCGCCTACTTGGGAGGAGACCCAGCGTGATCGGCGAACTCTACGAAACCGCCCTCGCCGGGCACGCGCGGCCGGAGATCGAGCACACCGACGGCAGTACGACGCCGTTGCAGGTGGAGAACTGGCTGCACGTCCGCCCGGGCGACGCGTCGCTCGTCGACCGCTGCAACGGCCCGACACTGGACGTCGGATCGGGGCCCGGACGGCTGACCGTCGCGCTGGCCGAGCGCGGCATCCCCGCCCTCGGCATCGACGTCACTCCGTACGCCGTGCACATCGCCCGGGCGGCCGGCGCGCTCACCCTGCTGCGCGACGTCTTCGGCCGCGTGCCCGGCGCGGGACGCTGGATGACCGTGCTGCTCGCCGACGGGAACATCGGCATCGGCGGCGACCCCGTCGCGTTGCTGCGCCGGGTGAACGAGCTGCTCACGCCGCTCGGCCAGGCGCTCGTCGAAGTCCAGCCGCCGGGCACGGGGCTGCGCCGCGAACAGGTGAGGCTCAGGCACGGCGGGCAGATCAGCGCCTGGTTCCCCTGGGCATACGTCGGCGTGGACCAGATCGCGGAGACAGCCCGCGGCGCAGGCCTGTCCGCGACCGAGAACATGGTCGGCCGACGGCCGCTGGTTCACCTCGCTGCGACGCGCTTAAAACGCCGGCGAGCGTACCATGCTCGAGAGCTGGCTTGACTTTCACCGCGCGATCCTCGTACGGCGGAGATGGCCACCTGGATGGGATGGCCGAGACCGGCACCCCGCGCGAGGAGCTGGAGCACCTGTGCGGTGCGGTCGCGGGCGTCGCGGGCGGGCACATCACGGTCAGCGGCCAGGCGACGATCATCGAGGCCATCGGCTGGCTGCCGCCTGAGGAGGTCACGCCGCCGCGCCCGCGCGTCCGGGTGTGGGGTGCCGTCCTCAGCGCGAGCCCAGGCGAGGCACCGTGAAGGAACGCGCACGCAGCTGGAGCTCTGTCGCACATTTCTGGATGATAACGGAGCCCTGACGTCGCCCTCCCACCGTATTTTCCTTGTGAACGCCCGGAGATCGAACTAACGTGGAAGATAATCGACCTCATAGGGTATGGAATCCTTCACGTTATCGAAAACCGGCGAGGAGCAGGACACTGGACGGCCGCTAGCACACGATCGGACCGTTACCTTCCAGTTATATGAGCCAGAGCCGCAGCTGGTCAGGAGCCGTCGCCCCGCGCGGACGGTGGCTCCTGTCGTCTCACGAAGTAACCCATGCCCACGCCGACCTCGATGAGCCCCTCGTCTGCCAGCAGCTTCAGGGTCTTGTGCGCCGTGCCGCGCGCGATCCCGTACATCTGCGTCAGGTCGATGATGGACGGCATCCGAGAGCCCGGCGGGCGCTGGCCCCCCTGGATCTCATCGCGCAGCAGCGCCGCCACCTGCAGGTACGGCGCGACTGGGCTCCCATGGTCCACCATGGGCCAATAGTTCCCCATGATCATCACGGGCACTCGTCCATGTCATCCCATGGGCTACCATGGGCTACTACCAGTCCGGAACGGAGGCAAGCATGGGACCTCTAGGGCCAGTGTCCGCCAGGGACGGCGAGCCGGCACCGCTCGGCACCGACCAGGTGAAGCGAGCGCAGGCGTTCGTCCAGCGGCACCCCGAGGTGTCGATCACCAGCCCGAGGCAGAACGGCACGCGCGAGCACATCGCGTCGTGGGTCATCCCGGCCGCCGATCCCTCGGCGGACCCGGTGGTCGGGGAAGCCAGGCACGACCAGCTGCGCTGGCTGATGGACTACCTAGAGGCCAAGTTTGACCAGGGAGACGGCGGGAAGCCGGGACAGTAAGAGCGCGCCGCCCGCCGGGACCGGCGAGAGCCCCGGCGGTCTTCGTGTTCCGGTTGCTCCACTGGCGCTTGGCTGCATCGCTGAGCTTGCTTCAGCGCAACCCGTGCGCCAAGGCTGTGCTCCCCGAGCGGCCCGCGCCGCATGACAGCGAGACGAGGACGATGACGCCGACCTGAAGGCGTGGGATGAGGAGCAGCTAGCGGCGTTCCTCGGCTGGGCACGAGAGAACGACCAGCGGTGGTACGACCTCTGGCACGTGACCGCGTGGTCGGGCGCGCAGCGCATGGAGCTGATGCACGTGCGGTGGCGTGATATCGACGACGACGTCACGCTCCGGGTCACCAAGGGCGGCAAGAAGCGCAGGCCGCGCCGGGTGACGCTCGACGCGGACACGCTCGCCGTGCTCCACCGCCGGAAGGTCACGCGGGGCGCGCTGAACCTCGCCCTCGTGAGGCCAGGCGCGTACGTCTTCGGTGACGCGGAGGGGAAGCTCGTCGGCCGCCGGAGGCGACCGTGTACTTCCGGAGCGCCGTGTGCCGCGCCCGCCACGCGCTCGGTGAGGACGCGCTGCCGGAGATCCGGCTGCACGGGCTCAGGCACAGGCACGCGACGCTCTACCAGTTGGTTAGTTAGTTTCCAGAACGGCATGCCCATCCACGTCCTGAGCGCCAGGCTCGGGCACGCTAACCCGGCGATCACGCTGGGCGTCTACAGCCACGTGCTGCCGGGCGCCGGGGACCGGTACGCGCAAGAGGTCGCGAACCGGCTGAAGTCCAAGATCAGCGGGACCAGTATCACGGAGCCCGGTTCCGAGGCTGCTGACGGCGTGTAGCACCAGGTAACCAGCGGTGCGAGAACTAAAAGATTGATTACGGTCGGGCTCGGCGGGGGCCCGGGCGCGGGGACTGATGGCACCCTCGGCCCATGAGCGCAAAACTCCGGGTAGCCGGGATCGCCCTGTTCCTCGCCGCATTCACCGGCCTGATCTTGCTGGTCGCACGGCCAAGCCTCGACCCGTCGCGGATCCTGCCGCTCGCGCTCGTCGCAGGCGCGTGGCTGGCGTTCGGCTGCGCCGCGTGGCTGCTGCGCAAGGTGACGGTGCGGCTGGCGGTCGGGCTGATCCTGGTCGGCGGGATCGCCGTCCAGGCGGTCGCGCTCGCGGGGCCGCCGCAGAACAGCAGTGACCTCTACCGGTACATCTGGGACGGGCGGGTACAGGCGGCGGGCATCGACCCCTACCTGTACGCGCCGGCGGACGCCGGGGTCGCCAAGCTCCGCAACGACTTCCTGTGGTCGGGCACCGGACCAGGCAACTACGGGGACTGCGTGCACAATCTCAAGGACCCCGGCGATCGCGCGGACAGCCTGGTGGCGGGCTGCACCAAGCTGAACCGCCCGAAGGTGCCCACCGTGTACCCGCCGGTCGCCGAGGCCTACTTCCTCGCCCTGCAACTGGCCGCGCCGGCCGATAACTCGACCACCCCGATCCAGGCGGCAGCGGCGGCGTGCGCCGTGCTCATCACGCTGATCCTGGTGTTCGGGCTGCCCAGGCTGGGCAAGGATCCGCGGCTCGCCGCTCTCTGGGCCTGGTGCCCGACGGTCGCCCTCGAGGCCGGGCAGAACGGGCACGTGGACGTCGTGGCGGTCGCGTTCACCTTGGTGGCGCTGCTGCTGCTCGCCAGGGCCAAGACCGAGGGCCGCACGATCCTCGGCGGCGTGCTGCTCGGCCTGGCGATCGCCACGAAGGTAACGCCGGTCCTCGTGATGCCCGCGGTGCTGCGTCGCGGCTGGCTGCTGATCTCGGCCGCCGCCATGGCGGCCATCTCCCTGGTGTACGCGCCGCACGTGCTCGCCGTCGGCAGCAAGATCATCGGTTTCTTCCCCGGATACCTCAACCAGGAGGGTTACTCCTCGGGGAACGGCTTCAGCATCATCGGCGTCGTCGTGCACGGGAAGCTCGCGACGCTGGCAGCCGTGCTGATCCTGGGCGCGATCGCGCTGGCCATCATCCGCTTCGGCAACCCGGACGAGCCGTGGCGCGGCGGCGTCCTGATGACCTCCGCCGCGCTGGCGGTCTGCACGCCGCACTTCCAGTGGTACTCCATCCTGCTTGTCATGCTCGTCGCGCTCGACGGCCGCCCGGAATGGCTGGCGATCGCCGCGGGCGGCTACCTGGCGAACAACCCGAACCTGCGCGTGGACGGGTTCGTCGTGCACGACTCCCGGCTGGCCGGCTGGGCGCCGGCACCGCCATCGCCTGCGGCTGCGCCCTGGTCCGGTACTTCCTCGAGCGACGTGCCCGCGCGGTCGAGGCACCGGCTGAGGCCGTCGCGGGGACCGGGGTCGCGGTCACGGTCTCAGCCGAGGGCGTGGCCGCCGCCGACGCCGCCTCGGCGAGCATGGAAGCGCCCGCGGCTGTGATCGAGCCGACGGCGGTGTACGCCAGGTCCGCCGTCTCCGTCACCATCGGGGCAGACGGCTCGCCCGCGTTCGGGACGGCGCACGTCGAGGAGCCCGCCAGTGCCTCGCCGACAGCCAACTGAGCGATGCCCGTTTCCCGGCGTAATTCCTGCCGCTTCCCGTACGGCGGCGGCGGCAGGTCCGGGGTCTGTGGCCCACCGGCCTCGGTAGCTGAGGGCGGTGGGCCACAGACCTCATGCTGCACGGGCATGGCACACAAAACGAACAATTCTTCGTCGCACATCCCGGGGTGCTGCCTCCGCCGTCACGTCAGTCACTCCAGTGCGCTGGTCCGGGCAGGTCGGCGCACCAACTTTGCAGTGCTGGTGAACTTCGCAGCGCTGGTGACAACCTTGACGCCTGATATGTCCGAAATGTGGGCGCACCGGCGCCGCAAAGTCGGAGATGTCTCAACTTGAAGTTGAAATGTACTGCAGACCCGCCCGCGGACGTCGCGCTGGCGCGGCCCAGCTAGGGCGGTTCTTACCGCATGCTTACCGGGCGTGAGATATCCGAACGCGGCGGCGGCGGGCACCCGTCAATAGGGGTATGAGCTTCCAGGACCCGCCGCGCCGCCAGCGCCTGTCGCGCTATCCGGCGCTCACCGACTACGAGGACGGCTATTCGTCCTATCAGGACATCGACTACAGCAGCGGGAACGGTTACCAGGACGGCTACCAAGGGTTCACGGGGCTGGCGGGCGCCCCGACGGCCCCGGCTCCGGAGCAGCGAGCCCCCTGGGATGACCCACGGCAGGAGTACGCGTGGGGGCCCATGCCCCGGGGTCCCGTTTCCGAGGGCCCCGCTTCTCAGGGTCCCGTTTCCCAGGGCTTCGCCGGGAGCACCGGGGCGCAGCGCTCGCCGCGGAACACCGGCGCGCAGCGCCCTGTCGGGGACGGCGGCGCGCAGGGGTCGATATGGGACACCGCCGCGCAGCGCGCCCTCCGGAACAGCGGCGCGCAGCAGGCAGCGTGGGACGGTCCGGCGCAGACGGCCGGCTGGGCGACCCCGGCGGAGGCGACCAGCTGGGACACTCCGGCGCAGCAGCGCGACTGGGAACTGCCGCGCCGGACGTCTGGCGCGTTCCAGGCGGCCGGCGACGACGTCCCCGGCCGCGCCGGGCATGCCGCCGGCCGCGAAGCACGGCGTGGCCGCGGGCTGCTGCCCGGCGCCATCGTGGGCTTCCTGGCCGCCGCCGTCGCTCTCGGCGTGGCGAACTTCGTGGCCGCCTTCGTGCGGCCGCAGGCGTCGCCCATCATCGCTGTCGGCGAGGCGTTCATCGACCGCACTCCCCCGGCTCTCAAGAACTTCGCGGTCGAGAAGTTCGGCGAGAACGACAAGAACATGCTGCTGCTCGGCATGTACGTCACGATCGCGCTCCTCGCGATCGCGATCGGGATGCTCGCCTGGCGGCGCGTGTCGATCGGGGTGGCGGGCATCGGGCTGTTCGGCCTGTTCGGGGCCTTCGTCGCCATCACGCGGCCGGAAAGCCACCCGACAGACGTGATCCCGTCGATTATCGGCGGCATCGCAGGAATGGTGGCCCTGGTCTGGCTCGTCCGGACGGGGATGCCGAGAACCCGCTACCGCGCCGGCTGGACAGGAGGCGGGTCGTAGTGGACCGGCGTAAGTTCATCGCCGCGGGCGGCGGGGTCGCGGCCGTCGCCGCCGTGACCGGCTTCGGCGGCCAGTACCTGCAGGACAAGCGGTTCAGCGTGAATACCTCGTCGGTGAAGCTCGGGGCCCCCGCCGTGAAGGCGCCGACGCTGCCGAATGACGCGCAGATCAACGACATCCCGGGCCTGACCGCGTTCTACACACCGAACAGCCAGTTTTACCGGGTGGACACGGCACTGGTCGTTCCGCAGGTGTCTCCGCAGTCCTGGCAGCTGAGGATCCACGGCATGGTGGACAAGCCGATGACGCTCACGTTCGCGGACCTGATGAAGCGGCCGATGATCGACCACGACGTCACCCTGACGTGCGTTTCCGAGAGCGTCGGCGGCGGCCTCCTAGGCAACGCCCGCTGGCAGGGGGCGCTGCTCGCCGACGTGCTCAAGGAGGCGGGCATCCAGAAGGGCGCCGACCAGATCGTCATGCGCGACGTCAACGGGATGAACCTGGGCGTCGCCACCGATCCCGTGATGGACGGGCGGGCGTCGCTGCTCGCCGTCGGGATGAACGGGCAGCCGCTGCCGCAAGAGCACGGCTTTCCGGTCCGCGTGGTCGTGCCCGGGCTGTACGGGTACGTGTCGGCGTGCAAGTGGGTGGTGGACATGGAACTCACCACGTTCACCGCGTTCGACGCGTACTGGACTCAGCGCGGCTGGTCGGACCAGGCGCCGATCAAGACCGAGTCCCGGATCGACACGCCCAAGGCGGGCAGCGTCCCCGGCGGGAAGGTGATGATCGCCGGCGTGGCCTGGGCGCAGCACCGCGGCATCGAGGCGGTCGAGGTCGGCATCGACGGCACCTGGCATCAGGCGACGCTCGCCGCCCAGGACACGATCGACACCTGGCGGCAGTGGTACTACCCGTGGCAGGCGACGGCGGGCAACCATACGCTCCAGGTGCGCGCCACGGACAAGACCGGCTACACCCAGACGGCGACCTACCACAGGCCCGAGCCGAACGGCGCGACCGGCTACCACACCATCCACGTCACCGTAGCCTGAGCCTCCCGCGGGCGAGTCCCGGGAGGCCGATTGCGCAGTCGACCACGCTAGAGCGGGTCGACTGCGCAATCGGCCCCGGAAGAGCGTGCCCGAACAAGGTGATTCTCCAGCGTGTCGGGTGCCCGTGATGTGGTTCACTGGCCCTCCGCGGCCGGTTCCCGGCCAGGGGTGCCCGGAATGCGGCTTTTGTGCATGCGGCCTGCCGCGGGTGCATGTGAACGGAGCTTCACGTAACGGGAGATAAGGGTGTGAAACGGGCGGTGTGCCCGACACGCCGCAAACGCACGTTATTTCTAAACGTTGCCAAGAGCGTGCCGATTGCGCAATCAACACACTGGCGGCCGGATTCTGCCGTGCCGGCTGAGAATCGAAGCAACCTATGAGCTGTGACCGCCTGCCGATGCGGCACCGGCCGACCCCTCTGCCACCGCGGACCGTGCTCGCTGTCCCTAATGTCTCAATGCGAAGTTGAGATATTAGGGACAGCGGCCTCTAGGTGTGTCGTCCGGGGGCGAATAACGCCCCGAAGTACACAGCTAAGCCAGGCCGCCCGGCGGGAAGTCCGCCACTGTGGGTGTCCGTGCCGAAGCCCGCGGCCGGTGGGGGCTGGGGCCATGCGGGGCAGGCGTTAGCCTCGGAGCCATGTCGATGTCCGGGCACGACCTCCGGGCCAGCACGGCCGAGAACTACCGGGCGTTCGCGGCCGAAGCGCGCGGCAGGTCGGCGCTCTATGCCGAACTCGCCACCGCGGTGGCCGGCGACCGGCTCGTCCTCGCGTTCCTCGGCACGCTGCCGGTCCAGAAAAGGCAGCCGAACCTGCTCTTCGCCGCCGCATGCTACCTGCTCGGGGAGCACGCCGATCTCGCCGCGCTGCGCCGGCTGGTCAGCGGCCGCCGCGACGAACTCGCCAGGACCATGCTCGCCCGGCGCACGCAGACCAACGAGCCAGCCCGGTGCGCGACGCTGCTGCCGGCCCTGGCGCAGCTGCCCGAGCCGCTGGCGCTGGTGGAAGTGGGCGCCAGTGCCGGGCTCACGCTGCTGGTGGACCGGTATTCCTACGACTACGACGGGCACCTCGTCCAGGGCACCGACCCGCTGGCGCCCGTCCTGGCCTGCAGGCCGCGCGGCCAGGTCCCGCTCCCGGTCCGGGTCCCCGAGGTCGCGTGGCGCGCGGGCCTGGACCTCAACCCGCTCGACGTGACCGATGATGACGACGTCCGCTGGCTGGAGTGCCTGCTATGGCCTGGCGAGTCCGGCAGGCGTGAGCGGCTGGCCGCGGCCGTCGAAACGGCGCGGCGCGATCCGCCGCGGGTGCACCGCGGCGACCTGCTGACCGACGTGCCGGCCCTGGTCAGCGAGGCGCCGCACGGCGCGACCCTCGTCGTCTACCACTCGGCGGTCCTGGCCTATGTCAGCGAGCGGCAGCGCGCCGGGTTCGCCGAACTCGTCCGGGCGCTCAACGCTGTCTGGATCTCCAACGAGGGACCCGGCGTCACGCCCGGCGTCAACGTCCCGCGGCATGACGGCGGCGACTTCGTGCTCGCGCGGGACGGCGTCCCGGCCGCCCTCACCGACGGGCACGGAACCTGGCTCCGCTGGCTGCCCTGACCCGCTTAACGGTACTGGCGCTCTTCCGACGGTGCCCACTGGTAGCCAGGCGCCCGGGAGCCCGCTGGCCGCCCGGCGGACGCGGGCGGTTCCGCTTCAGCGCGGCGGCGGTGACGGAAGTGCAGGACCACGGCGACCGCGAGCGCGATGATGATCACCCCGGCGATGACGTAGGTAGGACCGTGGAAGTCGTTGGCGACATGCTGCCAGTTGGCGCCGAGCGCGTACCCGGCGATGCCGAGCGCGGCCGTCCACGGAATGCAGCCGATCGTCGTGTACAGCCCGAAGCGCACCGCCGGCATCTTGGCGAACCCGGCGGGCAGCGAGATGAACGTGCGGATCACCGGCACCACGCGGCCGACCAGCACCGCGATCGGACCGTACTTCCCGAACCACCGTGTCGCGCGGTCGATGTCGTGGGCGCGGATACCGACCCGGCCGCCCCAGCGGCGGACCGCCGGGAGCCCCGCGTACCACCCCGCCGCCCAGGCCAGGTAGCTGCCGGCGACGTTACCCAGCACCCCGGCGAGGACGATCCCGCCGAGGGAGGGGTGTGCCCCGGTAACCGCGCCGCCGGCGAGCGCGCCGCCGAACAACATGATGACCTCGGACGGAATCGGGATACAGGCGGACTCGGCCAGCATCAGCACGAATACCGCCAGGTATCCGTAGCTGGTGATGAAGTGCTGCACAGGCGTTCCTTCCCAGTCTGTCAGCAGGTGCTATTCAGGCGCGTTGAGTCAGTGGCGACCCGCTTTCATCTACAACATTGTAGAAGATAATCTTCGCCGCATGGCCGCGGTGCGCCGGGCGAGAGCCTGGATCGCCCCGGGCCGGTGACGGGCAACCAGCAGGCCCGCCACCACGACGATGCTGGCCACCACGCCCGCGATCCCGGTAACGTGACCGAACCGCGCCAGTGAGTGCGCGGCCAGCGTCCCGGCGCTGAGCGCCGCGGCCAGCCAGGGTACCCGCATGACGAACACCCGGGCGGCAAACAGCCGGTAGCGCATTCCGGAGGCGCCGGCGAGCGACGGCATCGTCGCCATGAGCCAGGTCGCGGCCTGCCCGCGCCGCACCCGCCGGACCCCGGCCGCCTGTTCCGGGCGGCGGCGCCGCCACCAGCCGATGATGGCGGCGCCGCTGAAATAGGCGAGCTGATCGCCCGCGATGACCGCCACGACAACCGGGACCGCCACCGCGAGCGCCGGGCGTCCCGCACCGATCAGCGCGCCCGCGAGCAACGTCATGGCCCCGCCTGGGAGGAGGACTCCTGGAACCACGATGATCTCCGCGATCACGGCTACGCAGAGCACGGCGACCGCGGCTGCGGTCGGCAGCGCGTTGAGCGCGGACGGGAGTGCGGCGGCGGCCATGTCAGGCGTCACGCCCGAACTATAGCTACGACACGTATGTAGAAGCTCTGAATTTTGAGCGGGATCACCGCCCAGGCGACCAGCGCCTGCCGAGCGAGTTGGTCAGCGGCAGCGAGAACGTCGCCGGCTGAGCGGCCACACCGGAGTCGGCCGCGGTCCCGCCGTCCGCCGCGCCGGACTCCGCCGTAGCGGACTCCGGCGCGGTGAGTGCGGCCGACGCGGCTGACGTGGCTGACGTGGCTGACCCGGCCGGCGGCCGCCGCAGCGCGGGAGAGCGCAGCGCGGCGAGCAGGTCGTCGAGCGCCTCGAAGTTATGGGCGCTGACCACGGCGTCGCAGTACGGCCAGGCGGCCGCCATGCCGCCCACCTCCGGCCGGTAGCGCGCGCTCTGCGTCCGCGGGTTCGCCCACACGATCCGGTAGGCGATCCGGTGCAGCCGGGCCATCTGCGCGCCCAGGACGGCCGGGTCTCCGGTCTCCCAGCCGTCGGAGATGATCAGCACGACCGCGCCGCGCGCCATGCCGCGGGACCCGTACCGGTCGTTGAACTCCCGCAGCGCCGCGCCGATCCGGGTGCCGCCCGCCCAGTCGGGCGCCGCCTCGCCGGCCTTGGCGAGCATCGTCTCCGGGCTGGCCGACGCCAGGAACGGCGTCAGCCGGGTCAGCCGGGTCGCGAACGTGAACACCTCGGTCCGCGGCCGCGTGGCATCTCGCGGGGAACCGGAGAAACCGCCGGACGTGCGGCTGGCCACGTACATCAGCTGCAGCAGCGCCCGTGCGTACGGCTCCATGGACCCGGAGATGTCGCAGAGCACGATGAGCCGCCGGGGCCGGGCGCGGACGGCCCGCCTCGCGATCTGCACCGGTTCCCCGCCGGTTCTCCTGGCCTGCCGCAGCGTGCGCCGCATGTCCAGCCGCACACCGTCCTTGCGCGGCCGGTAGCGGCGGGTCCGCCGCGGCGGCACCGCGATCGTGAGCTCGCGCATGAGCACAGAAAGCCGCCTGAGCTCGTCCGGTGTCAGCTGCGCGAAGTCGCGCCCGATCAGCCGCTCGGTATCGGAGGCCACCCGCCTGACGGCCGGCACCTCCGGCATGTCGTCCCCAGGCTCGTCCGAGGACCGCGACGAGGACGCGTCCACCTGCCGCAGCGCCGGAGGCAGTTCCCCGGTGCCCGCGGCGACGGGCGAGTCTGGCCCGGACGGCGTTTCCGCGGGCTCGACGGTCATGTTCTGCTGCGGCGCCCCCACCGTCGGCCGGCCCGGCACGCCGACGCCGAACATCTCAGCGAAAACCCGCTCGAACGTATCAACCTGGCTGGGATCCGAGACCATCGTGGCCAGCGCGCAGGCGTGCAGTTCCGCGATCGTGGCGGCGCCCATCACGGTGACCGCGCGGGCCAGGCGCTCACAGCGATCCGGCCCGGCCGGCAGCCCGGCGGACCGCAGCGCCACGCCCAGCGCCGAAGCCAGCACGGCGACGTCGGCCGCCGGCGGCCGGCGCCGTCACCGCGGCCGGCGCCGTCACCGAACCGGATGCCGTCAGTCATGCCCCACGACGGAAGCCAGGCCGACCTCGCGCACGGTCTGCTCGTCCTCCGGGTACTTGACCACGACGCTCATCGTCTGCCCGGCCATCTCGGGAGACAGCGACGCGGCGCCGAACACCGTCACCGCCCCCGCCCAGGTGATCGCCTCCGAAATGCCCGGCGGCTTGGTCAGGTCGAGCGAGCGCAGCCTGTTCACCGCGGTCGCGATCTCACCGGCGAGTTCCGAGCTGGCGCCAGGCACGCGCCGCCGGATGATCTGCGCGACCCGCGCCGCGTCCGGGTATCCGATCCAGTGGTAGAGGCAGCGCCGCTTGAGCGCGTCGTGCAGGTCACGGGTGCGGTTGGAAGTGAGGATCGTCACCGGCGGCACCACCGCGCGGCGCGTCCCGAGCTCGGGGATCGTCACCGAAGACTCGGCGAGCATCTCGAACAGAAACGCCTCGAACTCGTCGTCGGCCCTGTCGACCTCGTCGATGAGCAGTACGGCGGGCCGCGGGCCCGGGTGGTCGAGCGCGGTCAGCAGCGGCCTGGCCAGCAGGAACTCCTCGCGGAACAGGTCGGTTTCGCGCAACTGCTCGTGGGTGGCCTCGGCTAGCCGGATGGCGAGCAGCTGCCGCGGGTAGTTCCACTCGTACAGCGCCTCGGCCGCCGCGATGCCCTCGTAGCACTGCAGCCGCACGAGCACGGTGTCCAGCGCCGTCGCGAGCGCCTTGGCCGCCTCGGTCTTGCCGACACCAGGCTCGCCCTCCAGCAAGATCGGCTGTCCCATCCGCACCGCGAGGAACAGCGCCGCCGCCAGCTGGTCCCCGGCCAGGTAGCCGGTCTTGTCGAGCGCGGCGGACAAGGCCGCTACGTCAGGGAACCGCTCGCCGAGCTCGGCGGAAACTACGCTGCTCACAAGCTGCGAGTGTATCTGCCGGGGTCAGCTGTGAACGCATCGCGACAACCCGGACAACAAACGGGTGCTAGCGGCCGCCGATGTCCTCGCTCCAGACCTCCGGGTAGCGGGCCTGGAACTCCTCCATCGCCGCGACGCAGGCGGGGTCGTCGAGCAGGACGATCTCCACGCCGCGAGCGCGGAGGAAATCGAGGTCGCCCGCGAACGTGCGGGCCTCGCCCACCACGACGCGCGGGATCTGGAAGAGCAGGATCGCCCCGGTGCACATCTGGCACGGGGACAGCGTCGTGTACAGCGTGGTGTCCGCGTACGAAGGACGCCGGCCCGCGTTGCGCAGGCAGGCTATCTCGCCGTGCGCCACCGGGTCGCCGCGCTGCACGCGCTCGTTGTGCCCGGCGGCGATCACCTCGCGGCCCGCCGCCAGCACCGCGCCGACCGGCACGCCGCCGGCCTCGAGGCTCGTCCGCGCCTGGCCGAGGGCGAGCGCCATAAGTTCCCTGTCGACCCGCAGGTCATCACCACCCATGACCGCATACGTTACCGGGGGGCGGCGCCCTGCCATTCGGCGCGGGTCAGCTCCCAGACCACGCCGATGCCGGTGCCGCCGGCCGGCACATGGTCGAGCGGCCGGCGCTCGATCTCCGTGAAACCGAGTTTGCGCGGGATGCCCCCGCTGGCGACGTTGAGCTCGTCGTGCACGATCTGCACCCGCTCGATGCCGGGCAGGGCGAACGCCTGCTCGACCAGGACCGCCGCTCCCGCGGTGGCCAGCCCCCGTCGTGCGCAGGCCTGGCGCACCCAGTACCCGATCTCGAGGCCGCCCGGTCCGATCCGCGCCATCAGCCCGATCGACCCGGCGATCGTCCCGTCGACGAGCATGGCGTAGTTGAACGCCGTGCCCGCTGTCCAGTCACGCTCACTGCCGGCGAGGAATTCGGCCTGCGCGGCGCGGCTGAAGTCCTCCGCCCAGGGCATCCACGGGCGCAGGTGCTCCAGGGACGTGAGCACCGCCTCGCATGCGGCCTCGAGATCGGCCATCCGCCAGCGGCGCAGGATGGCCGGCCCGGCGTCGATGACTTCGGGCGGCCGGGACGGCTCGGTATCGTGTCGCATCCACCCAGCTTGTCGCGGCCACCATGGCCCGCACAACCCGAATACGGGCTTACTGCCCGCCGATCCGGCGCCGCGGATCGCGGCGGTCCCCGGGCTCCCGGGGCCGCGGTATCCGCGGCGGGACCTCCAGCAGCCATTCGTACCGCAGTTCCTCGCCGGGCCGCAGCCGGGCCCACCGCGCGGCCTCCACTTGCAGCGCCCGCGCGGCCACGGCGATGGCCTCGGGCCGCGGTGCGGTGCCCCGCAACACGGCCAGCTTCGTCCCGGTGATCCGCCGGATCTCGTCAAGCGACGGATCGTCGAGCGCGGCGACGGTCTCCGCGAGGTCCGCGAGCAATTCGGACCGCAGCACACGCTCCCGGTACCGCCGCTTCAGCTCCGCCGAGCGTTCCCCGGCGTGCGGCGGGCGCCGTCCCCGCAGGTGCCGCATGCTGGTGAACACCGCGCCCGCGGCGATGCCGCCCCAGATCCCGTCGGTGATGCCGAGCTCACGCTCGACGATCAGGTGCCTGATGTCGTGCGGGAGCGCCGTTCCGGCGCGGCCGCCCTGCAGGCGGTAGACCACGCCGTCGTCCCGTTCCACCACCGCGTACGCGATCTCATGATCGGGAAGACGCGGAAACGTGACGCGCATGCCCCCACTATGCGCACCACGCGGCCCGCCGGCCTAACGGTTTTCGGTGCTAGCCCGGGGGGACGACCCCCCCAAACCCCCCCGGGAAGAGGCCGAGTCACACCGCTCGCGCTAGTGTGCCGTTCGTGGCTGGACGAGGCACCACGGCGACGATCGCCCTGCAGCGGGCGAAGATCCCGTTCACGCTGCACGAGTACGAGCACGACCCGCGGCGCGAGTCCTACGGCCTGGAAGCCAGCGAAGCGCTCGGCGTGCCACCGGAACGAGTGTTCAAGACCCTGGTCGCGGCCGTCGACGGATCGCTCGCCGTGGGGGTCGTCCCGGTACACCGGCAGCTGGACATGAAGGCGCTGGCCGCGGCCGCCGGCGGCAAGCGGGCGGTCATGGCGGAGGTCGCGGCCGCTGAGCGCGCCACGGGCTATGTGGCCGGGGGCATCTCCCCCGTCGGCCAGAAGCGGCGGTTGCCCGTGTTAGTCGACGAGTCCGCCCTCTCACTCGGCACGATATTCTGCAGCGCGGCCGGCGCGGGCTGGAGATCGAACTCGCCCCTGCAGACCTGATCAGGGCGGCCGGGGCGAAGGTGGCGGCGATAGCGACTCCGTGACCCCGTACCTGCCCGCCGCCCGGCTGTCGCACGTGCTCGCCTACGACCCCTACGAGCCGCTGATGGCGGCGTTCGGCATCCCGGGCGCCGCCGGCCTGGCCGGCTGGGCGGGTAACCCGCGGCTGTGGCTGACCCTCGCCGGGACGGCGGGCAGCTACCTCGCGTTCCGGATCCCCGGCGCGCGGCCACGCCAGGCGATGGTCGCCACGGCGTTCGCGATGGCCTCGCCCGTGATGTCGCTCCAGGTGGCGGCCGGCGAAACCGACCTCCCCGTGCTCGCGCTGCTGTGCGCGGCCCTCGCGCTGGCCGCGCGGTCACCGGGGAAGGCGGCCGTGGCGGCCGGCATCGCGTGCGCGCTCAAGACGGCCGCCTGGCTCGCCGTCCCCGTCATCGCAGTGCTGCTCGCCGCCAGCCGCGGCGCGAAAGACGGCTGGCGGTTCGCCGGGCGCGCGGCACTGACCGCCGTGGCCGCGATGCTCGCGGCCGCGCCCGCGGCGCTGGCCGATCCGGGCGCCGCGGTCGACAACACCGTCCTGTTCCCGCTCGGCCTCGCCCGTCACCGCACCCCGGCGGCTAGCCCGCTGCCCGGGCACCTGCTCGCCGCCGCGGGGCCAGCGGGGAAATGGGCCGCCGTCGCGCTGCTCGCCGCCGCGGCGCTGGCGTTCGCCTGGTGGCTGGCGGCGCGGCCGCCGCGCACCACGCGGGCCGCGGCGGTCCGGCTGGCTGTCGCCCTGGCCGCCCTGTTCACGCTTGCCCCGGCGACCCGCTGGGGTTACTACGCCTACCCGCTCGGCGTGCTGGGCTGGATTGGGCTTTCCCGTCCCGAGCGCTCCTGATTCTTATTCTTCCGAACGGACGGTGGTTACTCCCTCGGCTTCACCCGCTGCCCCGTCCGCCTCGGCCGCCTCGGCCGTGGCCGGGCGGATGACGACCGGCCGGTCGGGCCGGCGCTGGGCGAGGACGAACCAGACGAGCCCGGCCACGGTCATGATGATCGCGATGTACATGTTGAGCCGCAGCCCGAAGAAGTACTCCGAGGAGTCGATCCGCACCGACTCCTCGAAGATCCGGAACGCGGAATAGCCCGCCACGTAGAGGGCGAACAGGCTCCATGGCCTGATCTTGGCGTGGTGGCCCAGCCAGACGAGGAAAGCAGCGAGCGCCAGGTCCCAGATCAGCTCGTACAGGAACGTCGGCTGGAAGGTCGCGAAGTGCAGGTCCTGCGCCGGGATCCCGCCGCTCACCCGGTACTGGTAGGGGATCTCCAGCCCCCAGGGCAGCGTGGTCGGCCTGCCGAACAGCTCCTTGTTGAAATAGTTCCCGACCCGCCCGACCGCCTGGGCGACCAGCAGCGCCGGGGCGACCGCGTTCGCGAACGGGCCGGCGGTGATGCCCAGCCGGTGCAGCCGCCAGACGCCGACGACCGCGGCCAGCGCCACCCCGCCCCAGATGCCCAGGCCTCCCGTCCAGACCGCCAGCGGCCCGTACCACACATGCGGGATGTCGTCCGGCGTGGTGATGTCGAAATAGATCCGGCCGCCGATGATGCCCGCCGGCACGACCCACAGCGCGATGTCGTTGACCACGTCCGGGTCGCCCCCGAGGGCGCGCCAGCGCCGCCGGGTAATCAGGATCGCCAGCGTGATCCCGATAATGTAGCCGAGCGCGTAGAAGTGGATATCCAGCGGGCCGATGTGGAAGCTGTTGATCGGCGGGCTGGGGATGTACTGCGGCAGGGCGCCGGTGACGTGCACCATGCAGCCGAGACTACCGTTGCCCAGTGACTGAGTCATAGTGAGTCACCCACCAGCACCCCGTCTCGGGGTTGTTTCCCAGCCTGTCGGCTGATCTTGGCCGGTCGCCGGCTCCCCTTGCCGGTAAGCCTACGCTGCCCAAATTGGGACATTAAAGGCATAACGGGCTAGTGCGCTACAGAGTGTAGCCGTTTCGCGCGCCCCGCTGCGGACTCCCGGCGCGGCCGACCATGATCGCGAAGAGTTTTCGGCGTTATAGAATGATTTACTTACGTTGAGAAAAATGTTTTCGGGATTATGGCGCTGGCTTCGCAATCGGCAGTCACGGACGGTTATAGTGGCGGCGGACGCGTCCCAGGGAGCCAAACATGCGTACGCTCACAAGCACTCACTGTCAGGCGAGCGGATCCCGACCCCGCGGCTGGATGATCCGGGGACGTTAGTCCTTGGCGAAGAGGGTATCCAGTGCCTAGCTTTATACACGTAAGCCCGAAACACAGGAGACCAACGTGGAAACCCCAGCCAGCGAGAACGGCACCAAGCAGCCGATCGCGGTGTTCCTGCTCGACGACCACGAAGTCGTCCGGCGGGGTGTGCGCGACATGCTGGAAGCCGAAGGCGACATCAGGGTCGTCGGTGAGGCGGGGACCGCGTCCTCCGCGCTCGCGAGGATTCCGGCGCTGCGGCCGGACGTGGCGGTCCTGGACGTGCGGCTGCCGGACGGCGACGGCGTCACCGTCTGCCGTGAGATCCGGTCCCGGATGCCTGAGGTGGCGTGCCTGATGCTGACCTCGTTTGCCGATGACGACGCGCTCATGGACGCGGTCATGGCCGGGGCGGCAGGGTACGTACTGAAGCAGATCCGCGGCAGCGACCTGGTCGGCGCGGTGCGGACGGTCGCCACCGGACAGTCCATGCTGGACCCGCGGGCGGCCAGCCAGCTGATGGCCAGGCTGCGCGGCCAGTCGGCGAAACATGACCCGCTGGCCGGGCTCACCCCGCAGGAACGGAGGATCCTTGAGCTGATCGGCGAGGGACTCACCAACCGGCAGATCGGGGAGAAGATGTTCCTCGCCGAGAAGACGGTCAAGAACTACATCTCGGCACTGTTCGCCAAGCTCGGCATGGAGCGGCGCACCCAGGCGGCCGCGTACGCCGCCCGCGTGTTCGGCGAGCACCCAGGTGAGCACGGCGACGAGACCGGCACCGGCCACTACCGCTAGCGAAGCGGGTACCTTCCCTGGGGTGACGGCCGCAGGCCGTCGTCCAGGTCGGCCGGCTCCGGCGGCACGGGGACCTGCCACACCAGCTCGGTCCCGCCACCGTCGGCGGGCGAAAGCCGCAGCGTGCCGCCGAGTTTCTCGGCCCGGTCCGCCATGTTGGCCAGGCCGCTGCGCCGGGTTCCCGCCGAGATCCCCGAGCCGTTGTCCCTGACCACGATCGTCAGCATCCCAGCGGAGTCGGTGTCCACGGTAACGTCGACCCGCGTCGCCCCGGAATGGCGGGCCGCGTTGGACAGGGCCTCGCGCAAGACCGCGAGCAGCTGCTCGGACAGCTCCGCGGTGGCCCGTGAGTCGAGCCCGCTGCCGAGCCGCAGCGCGGGAGCGAACCCGAGGGCCTCGGTCATCTCGTCGACGAGCGCGACGATGTCGGCCCGCAGCCGTGGTTCGCCGGCGCGGCCGCGGGCCTGGAGGGCGAAGATCGTGGCCCGGATGTCCTTGATGGTGTCGTCCATCGCGTCTACGGCGTTCCTGATGCGGTCCGCCACCTCGGGCCGGTGCGTCATCGGCACGGCGCCCTCCAGCGACATGCCGGTGGCGTAGAGCCGCTGGATTACCAGGTCGTGCAGGTCCCGGGCGATCCGGTCCCTGTCTTCGAGTACCGAAAGCTGCTCGGCGTCGGCCCGGCGCGCCGCCAGCTCGAGCGCGACCGCAGCCTGCGCCGCGAACGCGGCCACGACGCTGGTGGCGGCGGGCGGCAGCGGCGGGCGGCCCTGCCGGAGCCCCACGGTCAGCACGCCGCGCACGTCGCCGGGCGTGCCGAGCGGGAAGAGCACCGTCGGCCCGAGGTGCCCCATGTGCTGCCGGGTGACGTCCGCGGTCCGCTCGTCCGCGGCGAAGTTATCGACCGTAATCGGCTCACCGGTCTCGAGCACCTGGCCGGACAGCGACTTGCCCGCCGGCAGCACCAGGCCGCGGGCCTCGGCGGCGCCGTCGCCTTCCGCGTACTCGATCGTGAGCCGCCGGCCCTCCTCGTCGGGCAGCGCGAGCGCCACCAGGTCGGCGCTGGAAAGCTCGAGCGCCTGCCTGGTCAGGTCGCCGAGCACCGTGGCCGGGCTGGCCCCGGACAGCAGGGCGATGGTCAGCTCGCTGCTGGCCCGCAGCCAGCGCTGCTGGCGCTTGGCCTCCTCGTACAGCCGGGCGTTCTCCACCGCGACGCCCGCGGCGGCCCCGAGCGCGGTGACCACGGCCTCGTCGTCCTCGGTGAACTCGCCGCCGCTTCGCTTCTCGGTCAGGTACAGGTTGCCGAACACGCGGTCCCGGACGCGGACCGGCACGCCGAGAAACGACCGCATCGGGGGGTGTCCGTCGGGGAAACCCGAGGACTCCGGGTGCTCGGCGATGTCGGCCAGCCGCAGTGGGTGCGGATCCTTGATCAGCAGGCCGAGCAGCCCGAGCCCTTCCGGCCAGTGGTGGATCTCGCCGATCTCGTCGGCGTCCAGGCCGACCGGGATGAACTCGGTCAGCTGCCGGTCCTCGCCGATCACGCCGAGCGCGCCGTACCGGGCATCGGCTAGGTCCACCGCCGCCTCGACGATACGGCGCAGCATCGCCTCGAGTTCCAGGCCGGAACCGATCGCGACGACGGCCTCGAGCAGCCCGTGCATCCGGTCCCTGGTGGCGAGCACGACCTCGAGCCGGGACTGCAGCTCCGCGAGCAGGTCGTCCAGCCGCAGCTGGGGGAGCAAGCCATCTTCGCCACTAGCCATGGGGATAGCGTAACGCCACGGGTCATCACGGCCTAAAGTCCCGGCTCCAGCAAGGACATTGGCCCTACCCTTGCTACTCGCGGAGACCGCATCGTAGCTATTGGGAGCCGGAACGTCAGGTTCCCGCTGTGGGACGGCCTTGGCTGAAGGTGACTGGCGATGAGACTTGGACGGTCCGTGCGAGCTGCAAACAAAGAAGGACGTTGGCTCCGCAGGACGGTGCGCGGGCTGTGCCCCGACCGGAACCCGCTGCGGCGTACGTCAGACCGGGTGGAGACCTCCCTGCTCGTGGGCTTGTTCGTGGCGACGGCCGCCGGCGCTCCGTTCGCCGTCCATGCGGCGAGCGACACCGCCTACGGCGCGGCGCTGCGGACCGAACAGACACAGGTGGCCACCAGGCACGAGGTGCGGGCCGTGCTCACCCAGGCCGCCGGCAGCACCGCCAGCGCCTACACGCTGAGCACCGAGGTGCCCGTGCGGGCCTCGTGGACGTCCGCCGCCGGGGTGAAGCGGACCGGTGAGATCCTGGCGCTGGCAGGCAGCGCGAAGGGCAGCGAAGTCACCATCTGGACCGATGCCCGGGGCGACGTGACGAGCCCGCCGCTGCAGCTCTCCCAGGTCGCCGGGCAGGGCCAGGTAGCGGCGCTCGGCGCCATCGTCGGCATAGCGGCGCTCTTCCTGTCCGAGACGGCGCTCGTCCGCTACGTGATGAACCGCCGTCGCATGGCGGCGTGGGACGCTGACTGGGCGGTCACGGCGCAGGCGTGGAACCACCAGAGCTGGTAGTGTCCGCCGCTCCCGCCGAGTGGGGCGAGACCATCATCGGCGGTGCCGACGGGTCGGCCGAGCGGTCCGGCCGCCCGGCCAGCCGGTAGACGTCAGAGCCGTCCACGGTCTCACGTACCAGGAGCAGGTCCACCAGCGAGTCAAGTTCCGGCCGGTGGGCCTTCAGCAGTTCGACCGCGCGCTCCTCCGCCTGGCGCAGCAGCCGGGACACCTCCCCGTCGATGGCGGCCTGGGTGGCCTCGGCGTACGGCCGGCTGGACACGCCGGCTCCGCCGCCGAGGAAGACCGAACCGCCTTCGGGGTATCCCACGGGGCCGAGCACCTTGGACATGCCGAACTCGCGGACCATCTTGGTGGCCAGGTCGGTGGCGCCGGCCAGGTCATTGCCCGCGCCCGTGGACCCCTGGCCGAGGACGACGACCTCCGCGGCGCGCCCCCCGAGCCGGACGGCCAGGGAGTCGAGCAGGTAGTCCTCGGTGTACATGTGCCGTTCGACCAGCGGAAGCTGCTCGGTGACGCCCAGCGTCTGCCCGGCCGGCAGGATCGTCACCTTTGCCACCGGGTCCGCGTGCTCGGACAGCGCCGCGACCATGGCGTGCCCGGACTCGTGCACGGCGACCGAGTGCTTCTCCTCCGGCAGCAGCACGTTGGACCCCTCCCGGCGGCCGAGGATGATCCGGTCCCGCGCGGCGCTGAAGTCGGCGGCCGTGATCACGTCCCTGTTGTCGCGCACCGCGAAGATGGCCGCCTCGTTCGTCAGGTTGGCCAGGTCCGCGCCGGAAAAGCCCGGCGTTCCCCGCGCGACCGCGTTGAGGTCGACGTCGGAAGCCAGCTTCTTGCCGCGGCAGTGCACGGCGAGGATCGCGGCCCGCTCGAAGACGTTCGGCAGCGGGATGGTGACCTGCCGGTCGAACCGCCCGGGCCGCAGCAGCGCCGGGTCGAGGACCTCCGGGCGGTTGGTCGCGCCCAGCACGACGATGCCCATCGCCGGGTCGAAGCCGTCCATCTCGGCGAGCAACTGGTTCAGCGTCTGCTCCCGCTCGTCGTTGGCGACGACCGCGCCCGAGCCCGCCCGGCGCTGGCCGATCGCGTCTATCTCGTCGATGAAGATGATCGCGGGGGCGCGCTTGCGCGCCTCGGCGAACAGGTCACGGACCCGGGCGGCACCGACGCCGACGAACATCTCGACGAAGCTGGACCCGGTCACCGAGAAGAACGGCACGCGCGCCTCGCCGGCGACGGCCCGGGCGAGCAGCGTCTTGCCGGTTCCGGGCGGGCCGATCATGAGCACGCCGCGCGGCACGACCGCGCCGGCCCGCTGGTAGCGCTCCGGGTTGCGCAGGAAGTCGACGACCTCGCTGATCTCGGACTTCGCACCCTCGTAGCCGGCCACGTCGGCGAACGTGGTGGACGGGCGCTCCTCGTCGAACACCTTGGCCCGGGAGCGGCCCGCGCCCAGTACGCCCTGCAGCTGGCCCGTCGCGCCCCGGGACAGCCGTAGGAAGAACCAGCCGAAGAGCAGGATCGGCGCCAGGATGAGGAGCCAGTCCAGCAGCTCGGCGCCGAAGCTGGGCGATGTCGTGGACCCGGTGATCTGCACGCCATTCGACTGGAGGTCGTTGAGCATCGTCTGGCCCGCCTGCGGCGGGATGACCACGGTGTAGTCCGTCCCGTCGGTTAGCTCGCCACTGCTCGTGCCGCCGGGCTGCGCGATCGTCACCGTCTTGACCTTGTGCGCGGACACGTCGGACAGGAACTGAGAGTAAGTCAGGCTAGTCTGCGACGTCTGGTGGACAGCCGGCAGGTAGATCCAGAGGAACAGCGCGACGATGATGCCGATGGGCAGCAGCCAGTGCCGCCAGCGCGGCGGCGGTGGCGGCGCGTTGCCTGGCCCTGGCTTATCGCCAGGTGGCGGTGGCGTAGCTTGCTTGCTCATCGGACGCACCCTTTCCGCCGGGCCGGAACCCCAGGCGCGGTGTCCGTCGTTGTCCACCGCTCGCCTTATTCTGCGCCAGGCCATGTCTAGTTCAACGCGGCGGGGATGTCCTGTCTTCCGGTACTGACCTTGCTCAGAGGTTCCGGTCAGGCGCTTCCCGGCTCCGCCTCAGCGATGGTGGCGGGGCAGCACGATGAGCGCGATCAGGCAGCCGCCGAGCGCCACGAAGGCGCCGACAGTCAGCCCCAGGTCCATGCCGCTGACGAACGCCTCTCTGGCCAGCTGCGCCAGCCCGGCCCCCAGTGTGCCCCCCACCCGCGCGGCGACCTCGAGGGCGCCGCCGAGAGAACCGCGCACCGTATCCATGACCGCGGCGGGCACGTGATAGGGAGCCAGCGAGGCGTTGATGTCGTTCTGATACCGCGTGTTCAGCAGGCTGCCGATCACCGCCACGCCGAGGGCGCCCCCAACCTGCAGGAACGTACCGTTCGTTGCGGAGCCGACGCCCGTTTGCCCGCTCGGCAGTGAGCCCATCACCGATTCGGTCGCGGCCGGGATGACCAGCCCGGCGCCGATGCCGAGCAGGACGACGCCCAGCACGATGTCGCTGTAACCGGAGGCGACGGTCGCGCTGGAGATCTGCCAGAACGAGCCGGCGATCAGCAGCAGCCCGGTGGCGATGGTGTACCTGACGCCAACCAGCCGCAGGCTCAGCGTGGACAGCGGCGCGACCACCGCGATCGCGCCGGCAGCCGGCAGTATGCACAGGCCGGCCCGCAGGGCCGAGTAGCCCAGGCTGAACTGGAGCCACTGGGTGAGCACGAACAGCGTGCCGTACATGCCGAACGTGGCCAGGCCCACCGACGAGACGGCACCCGAGAATTCCCGCTTCCTGAAGAAGCGGAGGTCCAGCATGGGGTGCGCGGACCGCTGCTCCCAGAGCACGAACAACGCGAGCACGACGAGGCCGCCGACGCCGGCGGCGAGCACCCGGACCGAGGTCCAGCCGCGGACCGGCGCCTCGATCAGCGACCACAGGATCAGGCCCATGCCCGCGATCGAAAGCGCGGCCCCGGCCAGATCGGGCGCCTTCGCGTGCGGGTTCCTGGAGTCGGGGATCAGCGGGATCGCGCAGACGAAGCCGACCGCGGCTATCGGCAGGTTGATCAGGAACACCGAGCCCCACCAGAAACGCGCGAGCAGCAGGCCGCCGACGATCGGGCCGAGCGCGATCCCGACGCCAGTCGTGGCGGCCCACAGGCCGATGGCCCGCTGCCGCTCGGTCGCGTCGGTGAAGATGCTCGTGATGAGCGCCAGCGTGGACGGCATCATGAACGCCCCGCCAACGCCCATGGCGGCCCGCGCCGCGATCAGCAGGCCTACCGACCCGGAGAACGCCGCCCAGGCCGATCCGGCGGCGAACACCGTCAGGCCGATCAGGAACGCCTTCTTCCGGCCGATCCGGTCCGCGAGGCTGCCGACGGTCAGCAAGAGCCCGGCGAAGACGATGATGTAGGCATCGACGATCCACTGCATTTCGGTGGTCGTCGCGCTCAGGTCGCGCACGATGGTGGGCAGCGCGACATTAAGCACCGTTACGTCCAGTGTGACCATCAGCAGCGTCACGCACAGCACCGCGAGCGCGAGCCACCTGGTCCGCGGAGCGGCCGGCCGCCACGGGGCCGCCGCCGGAACCTTATGGATGTGGATCGTCATACTTCTCAGCCCACCCGCGGCAGTCCCCGGACGGCAGAGTCGAAGGACCCGTCCGTTCGGGAAATAAGGAGGCGGTGCCGGCTTACTCGCGCGGCCCCGGGAAGCCGGGGTTGCCGTCCATGTCCAGCATGGCCGCCGCGCCGCGGACCACGCAGCGCAGCGGGTCCTCGGCCACCACCGCGCCGATCTCCGCGATCGCCTCGATGCGGCCCGCCAGACCCGGCAGGAGCGCGCCGCCGCCCGCCACCCTGACCTTCCCGCGCACCACGTCCTCGGCGAGACCGGACGGAATGTCCGACAGCACCTCCTGTACCGACCTGGCGATGGCGGCGACCACCGGCTCGAGCGCCGCCGCCACGAGGTCTCCCTCGAACGCGTTCCACGCGGGGCGTGCGCCGCGCGGCGTCGATCCCCACCGCCTCCGCCCAGCCGTCCGGCCCGCCGGTCAGCCCGAGCGTCATCTTCAGCTGCCGCGCGGCCCGCGGGCTGAGGATCAGGCCGAGCTTGCCGCGCGCGGCGCTCACGATCGCGTCGTCCATCGCGTTGCCCGCCATCCGGAGGCTCTGCGCGCGGACGACCCGCCAGCCGGCGACGGCGGCGACCTCCGTGGTCCCGCCGCCCACGTCCACGATGAACCCGCCCGATCCGCCGTTAAGGTCAAAGCCCGCCCCGGCGGCGGCCGCGACCGGCTCGTCGATCAGCTGGACGGAGTACCGGGGGCGGCGCGTCCCGAGCGCGGCGGCGACGGACCGGCGCTCCACCCAGGTGGCGCCGCTCGGCACGCACACCAGCGCGCGGGGCCGCAGCGGCCAGCCGCGCGGCCCTGCCTTGCGCAAGAAGCCGTGCAGCATCGCCGCGGTCGCGTCCAAGTCGGCGATCACACCGTCGCGCAGCGGGTGGATAACCCTGATGTCCCGGGGCTCCTTGTCCGCCAGGACATCAGCCGCGGCGCCGATAGCCGCGATCGCACCGGTCGTGGAGTCGATTGCGATCGCGGACGGCTCTTCGAGCACCAGCCCGCGCCCCGCGACCCAGACGAGCGTATTGACCGTGCCCAGGTCGATCGCCACGCTACCCCGGATGCGCATCGTAGCTCACCTCTTGTCCCGTCCCGCTGCCCCGCGTACTAGTTGTGCAGGTACAACAGTATGGCCGAGAGGCCACCTGGCAAGCAGATGCACTTCCCTGGTTTCGCAGGAGTTAACCGCGGCGGATCCGCCTGCCCGAGATGACGGTGGGCCTGATCCGTATGTACAGCTCCCGCTCGCCGCCGGCCCAGGGCTCGAACGCACACCTTCGCCACGACGGCACGCTCGTCCTCGTCGTCGACGAGATGCGCGCCACCCTGGATCAGCACGGACCAGCCGGTCCGCTCGGCCTTGTCGATCTCGTCGATCTCGAAGGCGACCTTGTACTCCGCGTCTACGATCCCGGTGCGGAGGTCCTCGCCGAGCGGGCTGCCCGCCGCGGTGCGGAAGACGACCGACCCGTCGAGCACCTTGAAGTTCACCGGCAGTATCACCGGGCCGAACCTGCCGGTGAACCCGATCCGGCCGATCTCCGCCTGCTCGATGAGCCGCAGCGACTCGGCATCCGTTAGCTCTTCCACATTCGGCTCCATACCGCCCGTTGTACCACGGGGCCCTGCCTGCGCCGCGTCCGCGGGCCGCTGTACGGGCACGAGCGCCCGCTGGATTTCCAGTGCGCTCACTCGCGCGCCGAGCGCGTTCAACCGATGCTCGAGCAGCATCACCTGAGGGTCCGCGATCCCTGGTCCGATCTGTCTAGCCATAACACTCACCGCCTGTTCGCCATCAAGGCAAGCACGGCGCATGGCCTGCCCGGACGGCACTGAGGTCCCGGTCTGGCGGGGCGCAGGTCCCGGGGAGCGGGGCCGGCTAGGGACCAAGGTCCCTAGCCATGAGGGACCGTTCTCCCTGCAGACCGTCCCCCGCCCGGCCGCATGGTTGAGCGGTCAATATTCGCTCATTTCGGACTCGGACCAAGGGAAGACCAGGAGAGTGACGATGGAAACCCGCACGCTAGGGGGCCACGGCCCCCTAGCCATCGATCTGAATTCCCCAGGCAGCTATGTGCACTGGTCGATCTTCACCATCTCCGTGGCAAACCTCGTGCTGATCGCCGTGATGGTGGTCATCTTCGGCGCGGCGCTGCTGCTGCCGTTCCCCGGCCGCCGTCACGGCGCCGCGGCGGCCGGCTCCGGCGCCGATGCCGCCGCGGATCCGGCCGCGAGCGAGGCTGAGGCCACGGGGCAAGCTGCGGCCGCAGGCTCAGGCGCGGCGGCCGCCAGCATTTATACCGAGGGCCCGGACAGCCGGATGTGGACAGCCATCGTCCGCCGCCGCGCAGTCGCCGTCATGCCCCCCGACAAACTGCTCCCTGACCGCCAGCCCGCCTACGTCGCCTCGTGGGTCTACGTGTTCGGCGTCGCGTCCCTGGCCGCGTTCGCCATGGCGATCGTGAGCGGGTTCGCCATCGCGCTCGGCGGCGTCGACTGGTGGCACACGAACCCGGTGGGCCATTTCTTCAACAGCCTGCACCTGTGGAGCGTCGAGCTGTTCATGGCCTTCATCGTCATCCACCTGTGGGGCAAGTTCTGGATGGCCGCCTGGCGCGGCCGCAGGGCGCTCACCTGGATCACCGGCATGGTCGCCTTTGTCGCCGCTGTCGTGGAGTGCTTCACGGGCTACCTGTCGCAGCAGAACTTCGACTCTCAGTGGATCGCCACCAACGGCAAGGACGCGTTCAACGCGGTCGGCGTCGGCGCCTTCTTCAACCTGATGAATTTCGGCCAGATGCTGCTGTGGCACGTGGTGCTGATCCCGATCGTGCTTGTCGCGCTGGTCGGCGCGCACGTCCTGATGGTGCGGGTCCGGGGCGTGAGCCACCCGCTGGAATCGGACAGGCCGCGGTTCGAGCTGACCAAGCCCCACACGTGGCTCGGCACCGCCAGCGAACGGCGCGCGGCGCGCGCGGCCGACGCGGCACCGTGGCGCGGCCCCATGAGGCGCTACGACATTCTCAAAGAAGGCACGATCGCCGCCGTGGTGGTCGCGGTGCTCACGTTCGGCCTGGCCGGCCTGCTGTCCTCGCCCGACGTCCCGCCAGTCACCGTCCAGAGCTGGGCGCAGGTGGCGCCCGCCGACTTCCTCGGCACCGCGGCGACCGAGCTTAACGGCACCAGCCTCACGGCGACCTACGGGCCGCCGTACAACACCAACGGCCAGCCGCAGCGCCTGCTGTTCGCCCCCGCGAACTGGTTCGGCGTGACGCAGCCGATCGACACGGCGCAGACCTTCGTGCTCTCGCCGCTGTCGACGATCGCCCCCACGGACCGGCCGCTTGCGGCCGCGCTGGCCGTGTACAACGCCGCCAGCCCCGCACAGCAGCAGAAATGGGCGACCAACTACGGGAACGCCGTCACCAAGGTGAGGTTCGTCAACAACAGCCCAGTGGTGCCGCCGGCCAGCGACGGGCCGGTGCCCTTCATGATGAGCAGCCTGCTGACCATGGCGCGCAGCGGCGGGATCGACGGCGCCCTGATCGCTCAGCGGCCGTTCTACGGCACCGACTACACTAAGCCGCTGCTGTTCCTCGAGGACGGCCAGTACTACGCCAACCTGGCCTCGAACATGAACCTCACCGGCGACCAGTGGGGCGTCATGAACGAGACCGGCAGCTACCCCGGACAGCCGTGGCTGTGGCTCTACCAGCTCTGGTATCACGTGCCCGGCTGGCGGAACTCCACCAACGCCGACCTGATCGCCATCTACATGACCGGGCTGGGGACGTTCCTGCTGCTGCTCATCCCGTTCATCCCCGGGCTGCGGGACATCCCGCGGTGGATCCCGATACACCGGCTGATCTGGCGGTCCCAGGGCGGCGGGCGGGCAGCGGGTCCCGGCGCCCCGGCGCCCGAGGAGCACCCCGCTGAGCCCAGCGTGACCAGCTGAGGAAGCCGAGCCGCGGTTAACCCAGTGTGTTCAGCGGTTCACTAGGGGAATTGCGGCGAAAACTTGAGAACCATCTCGACCGCTCGGACGTTTTACCCAGTGATCGGTGGGAAGTCCTGTAAGCTTCCCACCTTTCACTGGACATATGCCAACAGAACGGCAACGAAATGAGAACGAGGTCGGTGTTCAGGGGCGCTAGCGTTAACTACCATCGGAGAGGGGACGTTTGATGATTCGCGCGAGCCGTGTCCAGGGGGACCGGACTGCGCCTGACCGGGGGAGTTATCGGGGCATGGGGGCGACACTCGACCTCACGCAAACTATGCAACTCGAGCTTGCGTATCAGGTGACCGACGGCAAGGCGACGGTGCGGGTCCGGGGGGAACTCGACATCGCCACCGCCGACCAGGCGTACGCGTATCTCCGCGATGTCGTGGACAGCCAGGCCGGGCCGGTCACGATGAACCTCGCGGAGCTGACCTTCTGCGACGCGGCCGGCCTCGGGGTGCTGGCCCGGGTCGCGGGATACGCCAGGCGCTCCGGCCGGTCGCTCAAGCTGACCGCGGCGCGTCCGTCATTGCTGCGGATCATGCGCATCACCGGGATGGACGAGGCCTTCCCCGAGGTCCGGAACCCGGCACTGACGCTGATCGCCTGGCCGCGCCAGGCAGCCGTCAGCCCGGGCTGAGCTTCCAGTCCGGGCTGAGCTTCCGGTACGACGCTTTCAGGAGGATCCGGCCGGCACGATGGCGACGGGGCCGTGGGCGTGACCGAGCACGGCATGCTGGATAGAGCTGCCGTCCGGGCCGCCCGGGGTGCCATGCCGGCCGATGATCACCAGATCGGATCGTGCGGACAGGCTCGCCAGGACGCGGGCCGGATGGCTGCGCACGACTTCCTGAGTCACGCTGACCTCTGGGTATTTCTGCCGCCAGGCGTGCAGTGCGGCTTCGAGACGCCGTTCAGCCCCGGCCTCCGGCGCACCGGGCTCCGGCGCACCGGTCACCCAGGACGTAGCGTGCACGGCGGTAAGGTTCGCCCCGCGCAACGACGCCTCCTCGAACGCGAACCCGAGCGCGTCCTCCGCGTCGTCCGGATCCCGCACGCCGACCACGATCTCGCGGTGCACGGCCACCGTCTCCTCGCGCACCACAACCACGGGGCACGGCGCGCACGCCGTCACGTGCTTGCTGACCGAGCCGAGCAAGAGCGCCGCGAGGCCGCTCGTGCCACGGGCACCGACGACAAGCAGCTGCGCGCCCGCGCCGCTGTCCGACACCGCGACCGCGGGCGGGCCGTCCAGCAGGTCCGTGTCGATCACGACCGCCGGCGCCACCTCGGTGACCCGCTCGACGGCGGCGGCCAGGCTCCGCGCGGCGATGCCGCGCAGCGCGTTCGTCACGGCGGCCGGCGAAGCCTGGAACGCCCGCGTCCGGGGCGCCGGCCCCGGCGCCGAGACGATCCGCAGCGGCGCCATCCGGCGCGCGGCCTCGAGCGCGGCCCATTCGGCCGCCCGCAGCGACGTCTCGGAACCGTCCACGGCCACGACAATCGGTCTGCGCATCTGGCCCACCTCCCACGCCATGTATGCGCTTCAAGCATCGGTCAGACGGCCGGCGGGCGGAAGGGCCCGCCGTCTGCCTGGTTCGGGACCTAAGTCACGGACCCGAAGTCCCGAGCGCGCCCCATGGTGGCGGAGGGGCGTGCGCGTTAAATTTGGATAGCGCCCAGCAGGACAAAGTGGCAACGCCGCCAGGCGAAGGGATGCGAGGACAGACTATGGCTGACGATCTGCACGACGCGAACGATGAGACCAGCGAATCCTCCGAGGCACTCATCGCGGTGCACTGGCGGGAAGAGAGCTACTATCAGCCGCCCGCCACGTTCGTAGAGCAGGCGAACGCGTCCGACCCGGCCATCTTCGAGCAGTTCAGCGAGGACAAGTTCCCCGAGTGCTTCCGGGCCTACGCCGACCTGCTGGACTGGTACAAGCCCTGGCACACTACGCTGGACACCTCCAACGCGCCGTTCTGGAAATGGTTCGTCGGCGGCGAGCTGAACGCCAGCTACAACTGCGTGGACCGGCACCTCGCCGACCGGCCCAACAAGGCCGCGCTGATCTGGGTCCCCGAGCCGGAGGACGA
Source organism: uncultured Actinomycetota bacterium (assembly GCA_963771985.1). Taxonomy (GTDB): domain Bacteria; phylum Actinomycetota; class Actinomycetes; order Streptosporangiales; family Streptosporangiaceae; genus Trebonia. The sequence goes on from CAVYVO010000028.1 coordinate 99,463, forward strand.
GGCCCACGTCGCGATCACCTACCGCGAGCTGTACGCGCGGGTCAACGAGTTCGCCGCGCTGCTCCGAGACTTCTGCGGCCTCAAGGCCGGCGACCGGGTGACGTTCCACATGCCGATGGTGCCCGAGCTTCCGGTCGCGATGCTCGCCTGCGCCCGGCTCGGCGTCATCCACTCCCAGGTATTCGGCGGCTTCTCCGGCGCCGCTTGCGGGCACCGGATCGCCGACTCCGGCAGCCACGTGCTGATCACGATGGACGGCTACTACCGCAGCGGCGAGCTCGTGGACCACAAGGCCAAGGCCGACGAGGCGGTCGCGGCGGCCGCCAGGGAAGGCACCGCGGTCCACAACGTCCTGGTCTGGCGCCGCCACCCCGGCCAGTACTCCTCCAAGACTCCGATGGTCGAAGGCCGCGACTTCTTCATCGACGAGCTGCTCAAGGAATACCAGGGCAAGATCGTCGAACCCGTTCCCATGCCCGCCGAGGCGCCGCTGTTCCTGATGTACACCAGCGGCACCACCGGCCGCCCGAAGGGCTGCCAGCACTCCACCGGCGGCTACCTGGCATACGTGACCGGGACGTCCAAGTTCTACCAGGACATCCACCCCGACGACACCTATTGGTGTATGGCGGACATCGGCTGGATCACCGGCCACTCCTACATCGTCTACGGCCCGCTCTCTGTCGGCACCACGAGCGTGGTCTACGAGGGCACCCCGAACTATCCGGACGCCGGACGGCCATGGCGGATCGCGCAGCGGCTCGGGGTAAAAATCTTCCACACCTCGCCCACCTCGATCCGGATGCTCCGGAAGGTCGGCCCGGACGAGCCAGCCAAGTACGACTACCACTTCAAGCACATGACCACGGTCGGCGAGCCGATCGAGCCGGAGGTCTGGCGCTGGTACTACGAGAAGGTCGGCAAGGGCGACGCGGTCATCGTGGACACCTGGTGGCAGACGGAGAACGGGGGCTTCCTCGGCAGCACGCTGCCTGCGCTGCAGCCGATGAAGCCGGGCAGCTGCGGACCAGGAGTGCTGGGTGTCTACCCGGTGATCTACGACGAGGACGGCAACGAGGTGCCCAAGGGCAGCGGGAAGGCCGGCAACATCTGCATCCGCAACCCGTGGCCGGGCATCTTCGAGACGATCTGGGGCCAGCCCGAGCGCTTCGTTTCCACGTATTACGCCAAGTACAACAAGGACCCGGACAGCAAGGACTGGCACGACTGGCCGTACTTCGCCGGCGACGGCGCGGTCGAGGCGGCCGACGGTTACTTCCGTATCCTCGGCCGGGTCGACGACGTGATCAACGTGGCGGGCCACCGGCTTGGCACCAAGGAGCTCGAGTCGGCGGCGCTGACCGTGGACGAGGTCGCGGAGGCGGCCGCGGTCCCCGTCATCGACGACATCCGCGGCCGCGTGGTCGAGATGTACATCGCGCTCAAGCCCGGCATCGCGGCAAGCCCGCTGGTCGAGGAGAAGATCAAGGAGGCGATCGTCACCGACATCGGCAAGATCGCCCGGCCGCGGAACATCTGGATCGTCCCCGACATGCCGAAGACCCGGTTGGGCAAGATCATGCGCCGCGTGATCGCCGCCACCTCGAACTTCACCGACACCGGCGACATCACCACGCTCGCCAACCCCGAGGTCGTGGAGAAGATCCGGCACCAGGTGCAGAGCGCCAAGGTCGCCAAGGGCGAGGTCCCGCGCGAGCTCAGCGAGGCCGAACTCGCCGAGATCGAGTCCTTCGGCTCCGAGTAAAGGAACAGGCCGCAGCCGGCGCGCCACCGCACCCCGGTGGCCGCCGGCTGCCGCTTCTCTCGCCTATGGTCCCGAACGGATCCGGCTGACTCTCCGACCGACAGCCCGTATCCGAAGCTTGCGCGTACCTCGCCGCGCCAGTTTCCCGCCACACGAGCCCCTGGTGTCCCACCTCGTGGACTATATAGATTAACGTGAAAGATCCTGTGGTCTATGACCCGCAGGATCTTTCACGTTAAGCTCCCTGTCCCGCTGGTCGCGATCGGCGTCTCCGGCCTGCCGGACGGGATCTTCCTTCCCCGCCTGCTCGCGTACGCGGACGCGCGGCAGGGCGTGATGGTCACCGGTTACCGCGAGCCCTGCGCCGGTCTCCAGTCACGTTGAAGGTGGCCAAGTACCTATTGCCGGCACCCCGCGGATGCGCTGCACTGGTGTCGTGTCTGGGGAGTCGCCCGCGGTGCGCGTGCGGGGCCTGATCAAGTCCTACGGCTCGGTGCCGGCGGTGCGCGGCATCGACCTGGACATCCGATCGGGCGAGATCTTGGCCCTGCTCGGGCCGAACGGCGCGGGCAAGACCACCACGGTAGAGATCCTCGAGGGCTACCGGCACCGGGACGGCGGTACGGTGTCGGTGCTCGGCTGCGACCCTGCCCGCGACCGCGCCAGGATCAAGCCGCGGATCGGGATCGTGCTGCAGAGCACCGGCGTGGACCGGTACCTCACCGTGGCCGAGACCGTCCGGATGTACGCCAGCTACTATCCCAGGCCGCGCCCGCCAGAACAAGGTCATCGATCTCGTGGGCCTAGGCGCCAAGCACGACAGCCGGGTTACAACGCTGTCCGGCGGTCAGCTCCGCCGCCTCGACATGGCGATCGCCCTGGCCGGCGACCCTGAACTGCTGTTCCTCGACGAGCCCACCACGGGCTTCGACCCGTCCGCGCGGCACGAGGCCTGGGATGTCGTCAAGAACCTGGCCTCGCTCGGCAAGACGGTGCTGCTGACCACGCACTACATGGACGAGGCCCAGTACCTGGCGGACCGGGTAGCCGTCATCGCCGCCGGGCGGATCGTCGCCGAGGGACCGCCCGCCACGCTCGGCGACCGGGACCACGCCGCGGCCCGGATCAGGTACCGGCCGCCGGACGGCGCGACCCCGCCCGACGGGCTGGCCGGCACGCCGGACGGGAACGGGTTCGTCCATGTCGCGAGCACGGATGTCGTCGCTGACCTGAACCGGCTGACCAGCTGGGCGCTCGCGAACCGGGTGGGGCTCGACGGACTGGAGGTGACCAGGCCCTCGCTCGAGGACGTCTACCTGCGGCTCACCAACGAGACCGCGGGCACCGCGCGGGCGGGGGGCAGGCCATGAACACGCTGCGGCTGACCGGGATCCAGTTCCGCTACGTCAACAAGGCATTCTGGCGGAACCCGGCCTCGGCGTTCTTCACGTTCGCGTTCCCGCTCATGTTCCTGGTGATCTTCACCGCCCTGCTCGGCCATTACACCGTCCGGCTCGGCACCAGGACGGTCGACACGTCCACCTACTACGTGGCGGCCATGGCGTGCTTCGCCGTGATCACCGCGTGTTTCAACAACATCGCGATCGGGATGAGCTTCCAGCGGGACCAGGGCATCCTCAAGCGAATCGACGGCACGCCGCTGCCGTCCGCCTCGTTCATCGGCGCCAGGATCCTGCACGCGGTATTCGTCTCGGCGCTGCTCGTGGTGATCACAGCGGCGTTCGGGCACGCGCTCTATCACGCATCGGTCCCGGCCGGGATGTCCTTGCTCCGGTTCGCCATCGCGGTGCTCGTCGCCTCGGCCGCGTTCTGCGCGCTTGGGATGGCGATTACGGCCGTCATCCCGAACGGCGACGCGGCGGCCCCCATCGTCAACGCGGTCATCCTGCCGGTGGAGTTCCTGTCCGGCATCTTCATCGCGTTCGGCAACGGTACGCCGGACTGGATCCTGTGGGTCGCGCGGATCTTCCCGGTGCGCCACTTCGCCCTCAGCATGCAGGCGGGCTTCCTGGGTACCGCGTTCAGCTGGACGGACGTGCTGGTCGTCGCGGCGTGGGGCGTTGGCGGCCTGCTGATCGCGATGCGGTTCTTCAGCTGGGAACCCCGGCAGGGATAAGGTGGCGTGATGGCTGGGCAGGTTTCCTTCGAAGTGGTGGCCATCGAGAAGCCGGACGACGTGAACGTCATCGTCGGCCAGGCGCATTTCATCAAGACCGTCGAGGACCTGCACGAGGCGCTGGCCGGAGTGAGCCCGCACCTGCGGTTCGGGCTCGGGTTCTGCGAGGCCTCGGCCGCCCGTCTGGTGCGCCGGTCGGGAAACGACGCCGAACTGACCGGGCTGGCGGCCGCGAACGCCCTCGCGATCGGCGCCGGGCACTCGTTCGTGGTGCTGCTCCGTGAGGGTTACCCGGTGAACGTGCTCAACCCGCTCAAGTCGGTGCCTGAGGTTTGCACGATCTTCTGCGCGACGGCGAACCCGGTCGAGATCGTGGTCGCCGTGATCGGGCAAGGGCGGGGTGTCGTCGGCGTCGTCGACGGCTCACCGCCCGCTGGGATCGAGCAGGACTCTGACGTGGCCGACCGCCATGCGCTGCTGCGCGCCATCGGATACAAGCTCTGACGGTCCCGCTCCGCGAAGTCGGGACTTTCGGCCCATTGCGGTGTAGTTGCCTGGGCAGTTGTCTAGGCAGTGGCGGGAGGGACCCGTTAAGACGCGGAGAAGGGAGTCGGGGGCAACGGCCCGGCTCACGCACCGCGCAATCGGAATCCGCGAGAAGCGGAGGTCGAGCCCCTCCCGTCTTCCATGCGCACCGCCCAGGGTGCCGATCGCGCAGTCGACCCGCTCTAGTGTGGTCGATTGCGCAATCGACATGAATGCCCGGATCGGGGCTTTGGTCCTACGGGGTGCGGGTCGTTCGACGGTGGGCGGCAGACCCCGCGAGGAGTGGACTGGGTCCCGTAACGGTGCGCCTAAGAAAACGGTGCGCCTAAGAAAGGGCGGTTGCGATGAACGCCACTGTGAAGGACGTCATGTCGACTCATGTAGTCGCCGTCCGGAAGAATGCGTCATTTAAGGACATGGCCACGAGATTGCGGGAACACCGGGTGAGCGCGTTCCCGGTGCTTGATGAGGACAACAAGGTCATCGGCGTGGTGTCCGAGGCCGACCTGCTGGCCAAGGAGGCCCTGGAGTTCGGCGGCTCAAGCCTCGTCAGTGGCATGCTGCACCATAAGGAGCAGGCCAAGGCGTCCGCGACCACGGCGGGCGACCTGATGTCCAAGCCGCCGGTGACGATCGGACCGAACGAATTCGTCTCGCACGCGGCCCGGCTGATGTACGCGCGCAAGGTGAAGCGGCTCCCCGTGGTGGACGACGAGGGCCATCTGATCGGGATCATCTCGAGGGCTGACGTGCTGAGCGTGTACAGCCGGCCGGATGACGACATCCGGCGCGAGATCGTCGACAACATCATCCTCAGCATGCTGCTCTGCGACCCCAGCCGCTTCACGGTCACTGTCAAGGACGGCATCGTGACCATCGAAGGCATGCCGGAGACCGCCAGCGTCGGACATGACATGATCGAGGAGACACGTCACGTCGAGGGCGTCGTCGCGGTACGCGACCGGCTCAGCTATCCGGACGAGCGGCCGGTCCCCGGCCCCGGCGCGACGTTCTGAGGGGCCGTCATGTACCTCGCATCGGCATACCCCAACTCAGCGCTGTCGGCGCTGACATTGATGGTCATCGGCTTCGTCATGGCAGGTGCGCTGGCCGTGTGTATCGGCCTCGTGTTCCTCGCCGACCGCAAGCCGGACAAGCCTGATGAGGCTAACCCAGGCCGAGGAGGAGTGGATGAGCCAGCCGCTAGCGCAAACCGCCGGCGTGTACGCCCTGCTGGCTGACGGCACCACGGTTGAGATCAGGCCGGCCGTCGCGGCGGACTACGAGGCGGTCAAGGCGATGCACGATGCCATGACGCCGGGCAACGCCTACCTGCGGTTCTTCAGCCTGAGCAGGACGGCCGCGGAGCAGGAGGCACGGCGGATCACCCGTGCCCCCGAGCCCGGCCACGCCGCCCTGCTCGCCCTGTACGGCTCCGAAGTCGTCGGCGTCGCCAGCTATGAGGTCGTCAGAAGCAGCGGCGGCAAGGTGGCCGAGGTCGCGTTCGCGGTCGCGGACACCATGCATCACCGGGGCATCGCGACCCTGCTGCTCGAGTACCTCGTCTCCATGGCCCGCGCCGCGGGGATCGAGTCGTTCACCGCGGAGACGCTGAGCGAGAACATCAGCATGCTGCAGGTCTTCTCCGACGCCGGACTGCCCACCCACAGCGCCCGGGAGGACGGCGTGGTCACCATTACCATCCCGCTGCCGCCCGACGACACCGGCAAGCAACTGGAGGAGTACCTCGACACCGTGGCGCTCCGCGAGCGCTCCGCCAACGTCGCCAGCCTCCAGCCAGTGTTCGCCCCGCGGTCCGTCGCCGTGATCGGGGCGAGCCGGCGCAAGGGCACCGTTGGCCGGTCTGTCCTGGACAACATCAGGACCTGCGGATACCAAGGCCGCCTCTACGCGGTCAACCCGAACGCCCGGCAGGTCAGCGGCATCCCGTGCGTACCTGACGTGGCCAGCCTGCCGGAAACGCCTGACCTCGCGCTTGTCGCGGTACCGCCGCGCGCGGTGCCGGACACCGCGGAGGCCTGCGGCGTCCGCGGCGTGCGCGGACTGGTCGTCTTCACCGCCGGGCTGGACACCGCGGCCTGCGCCGACCTGCTCGCCATCTGCCGCAGGCACGGCATGCGGCTGATCGGGCCGAACTGCTTCGGCGTCGCCGTCCCGGGCATCGGGCTCGACGCCACGTTCGCCGCGACCCACCCCGCCCCGGGCGTGGCGGGCCTGGTCATGCAGTCCGGGGGCCTCGGCTTCGCGATGGTGGACCAGCTGAGCCGGCTCGGCGTCGGGATCTCGTCGTTCGCCTCGGTCGGCAACAAGCTCGACGTGTCCAGCAACGACATGCTGATGTGGTGGGAACAGGACGAGGTGACCAAGCTCGCCGTGCTGTACATCGAGTCGTTCGGCAACCCGCGCAAGTTCGCGCGCACCGCGCGCCGGGTCGGCGCGCAGATGCCGGTGCTCACCGTGCACGCGGGGCGCAGCGAGGCGGGCCAGCAGGCCGCCGCGTCGCACACGGCCGCGATCGCCACGCCGCTGGTCAGCCGCGAGGCGCTGTTCGAGCAGGCCGGGATCATCGCAACGCCGGGCTTCGGCGAGCTCGTCGAGACCACCGCACTGCTGGCCACGCAGCCGCCGCCCGCCGGGCGCACCGTCGCGATCGTGTCCAACGTCGGCGGCGCGGGGGTGCTCGCGGCTGACGCCTGCGCCGACCTCGGCCTCACCGTGCACCGTCCGCGCGGCCAGATCAAGCGGCGACTGCACACGCTGGTGCCCGCCGGCGGCGCGGTGGGCGGGCCGGTGGATACCACGGCGACCGTCTCCGGCGCGGACTTCCGGGAGGTAGTCGAGCTGCTCGCCACCGACGATGACGTGGACGCGATGATCGCGATCGTGCTGCCGACCGGCGCCACCGGGGACCTCGTGGCGGCCGTCCAGGAAGCTGACGTGCCGGTGCCGCTCGCCGCTGTCGTGCTCAACCAGCCGGAAACGGTGCGGCTGCTGGACGCGAAGAACGGAAAGATCCCGGCCTACGGCTACCCAGAGGCCGCGGCCGGCGCGCTCGCCCGGGCCGCGAAGTACGGGCAGTGGCGGTCGGCGCCGCACTCCCTGGTACCCCACTTCGGCGACGTGGATGTCACCCAGGCCCGTGCCCTGGTGCGCGGCTTCCTGGCGCGTGCGGGCAGGGGCGGCTGGCTGCCGCCCGCCGACGCGGGCACGCTGCTGCGCCTGTACGGGATACCGCTGGTGACGACGGTGGCCGCGCGCACCGAGGACGACGCGGCGGCCGCCGCGGACGCGGTCGGCTATCCGGTCGTGCTGAAGGCGGACGTCCCTGGCCTCGTGCACAAGACCGACGCCGGCGCCGTGCTGCTCGACCTCCGCGCCGAGGACGACGTGCGCGCCGCCTACCGCCGGCTGGCGGAGCGGTTCGGCGCCAGGCTGGCCGGGGTCCTCGTCCAGCCGATGGTTACCGGAGGAACAGAAGTGATCATCGGGGTGCAGGATGACCAGATGTTCGGGCCGCTGGTGGTGTTCGGGCTCGGCGGGGTCGCCACCGAGGTGCTGGCCGACCACAGCGCGCGGCTGGCGCCGCTGACCGAGACCGGCGCGGACGAGCTGATCAACTCGATCCGCTCCGCTCCTTTGCTGCACGGTCACCGGAACTCCCCCGCGACGGACATGGCGGCGCTGCGCGACGTGCTGATGCGCGTTTCCCGGCTGGCCGACGACCTGCCCGAGATCACCGAACTCGACCTCAACCCTGTCATCGCCCGCCCGGACGGCGTGGTCGCGGTCGACGCGCGGATCAAGGTGACGCCGCACGTGCTGCAGGACCCGTTCCTCCGGCGGCTACGGTGAAGACACACTCCGTTCACCGAGCAGCGCGTTAGACCGTTACCGCGCGCCGGTAGGAATAGTGGTGTTCGCTTGCGAGGCGCCACCGTCCCGTTCGGGATATAAGGAAGGACCTGCATGACAGCGACCGAGACTGGCCCGCTGACGGCCAGCGAGCTCGACCTTATCGACGCCTGGTGGCGCGCGGCCAACTACCTGTCCGTCGGGCAGATCTACCTGATGGACAACCCGCTGCTCACCGAGGAACTGCGGCCGGAACACGTGAAGCCGCGGCTGCTCGGGCACTGGGGCACCACCCCGGGGCTGAACCTGATCTACGCGCACCTGAACCGCGTGATCAAGAACTGGGACCTCAACGCCATTTACATCGCCGGCCCGGGCCACGGCGGCCCTGGTGTCGTCGCGAACACGTACCTCGAGGGCACCTACAGCGAGCGGTACCCGTCGATCACGCAGGACGAGGCCGGGATGCGCCGGCTTTTCAGGCAGTTCTCCTTCCCCGGCGGGATCCCGTCGCACGTCGCGCCGGAGACGCCGGGCTCCATCCACGAGGGCGGCGAGCTCGGGTACTCGCTCACGCACGCCTACGGCGCCGCGTTCGACAACCCGGACCTGCTCGTCGCCTGCGTCATCGGCGACGGCGAGTCGGAGACGGGCCCGCTGGCGGGCAGCTGGCACGCCAACAAGTTCCTCAATCCGGTGACGGACGGCGCGGTACTGCCGATCCTGCACCTCAACGGCTACAAGATCGCCAACCCGACGGTGCCCGCCCGCATCCCGCCCGAGGAGCTCGCCGACCTGCTCACCGGGTACGGGTACCACGTCTACAGGGTGTCAGGCGACGACCCCAAGCTCGTGCACGAGCAGCTGGCCGCCACCTTCGACTCGATCGTCACCGAGATCCACGACATCCAGCGCCGCGCGCGCGAAGAGGACGCTACCGAGCGGCCGCGGTGGCCGGCGCTGGTGCTGCAGACCCCCAAGGGCTGGACCGGGCCCAAGTTCGTGGACGGCCTGCCGGTGGAGGGCACCTGGCGGGCGCACCAGGTGCCGATCGCGAACGCGCGGGGCAACGCCGATCACCGGCGCCAGCTCGAGGAGTGGATGCGCTCCTACCGCCCGGAAGAGCTGTTCGACCCGTCCGGCCGCCTGATCCCCGAGCTCGCCCGGCTGGCGCCGCAGTCCTACCGGCGGATGAGCGACAACCCGCACGCGAACGGCGGGCTCCTGCTGCGCGACCTGGACATGCCCGACTTCCGGGACTACGCCGTCGCGGTGGAGTCGCCCGGCAGCGCGGACGCGGAGAGCACCCGGGTGCTCGGCACCTTCCTGCGGGACATCATCAGCCGCAACCAGGAGACGTTCCGGCTGTTCGGGCCGGACGAGACGGCCTCCAACCGGCTGGACGCCGTGTTCGAGGTGACCGGGCGGGCGTTCGAGGGCGAGATCATCCCCGGGGACAACGACCTGACACGCGACGGCCGGGTGATGGAGGTGCTGTCGGAGCACCTGTGCCAGGGCTGGCTCGAGGGATACCTGCTCACCGGGCGGCACGGGCTGTTCAACTGCTACGAGGCGTTCATCCACATCGTCGACTCGATGTTCAACCAGCACGCCAAGTGGCTGAAGGTCACCCGGGGGATCCCGTGGCGGCGCCCGGTCGCCTCGCTGAACTACCTGCTGTCCTCGCTGGTGTGGCGGCAGGACCACAACGGCTTCACGCACCAGGACCCGGGGTTCATCGACCACGTGGTCAACAAGAAAGCGGAGGTCATCCGCGTCTACCTGCCGCCGGACGCGAACACGCTGCTGTCGGTGGCGGACCACTGCCTGCGCTCACGGCAGTACGTGAACGTGATCGTGGCCGGCAAGCAGCCGCAGCCGCAGTGGCTGTCCATGAACGACGCCATCATCCACTGCACGCGCGGCGCCGGCATCTGGGACTGGGCATCGTCCGACAACGATCCCAGCACCCCGCCGGACGTGGTGCTGGCATGCTGCGGCGACACACCCACCCTGGAGACCCTGGCGGCGGCGTCCCTGCTGCGCGAGCACCTGCCGTCGCTGCGGGTCCGGGTGGTGAACGTGGTCGACCTGATGCGGCTGGAGCCTGAGTCGGAGCACCCGCACGGGATGTCGGACGCCGAGTTCGACGCGCTGTTCACGACCGACCGGCCGGTCATCTTCGCCTATCACGGGTACCCGTGGCTGATCCACCGGCTGACCTACCGGCGGCACGGACACAGGAACTTCCACGTGCGCGGGTACAAGGAGGAAGGGACCACCACCACGCCGTTCGACATGGTGATGATGAACGACCTCGACCGGTTCCACCTGGTGATGGACGTGATCGACCGGGTGGACGGGCTGGCCAACACGGCCGGGCGCCTGCGGCAGCTGATGGCGGATAAGCGGATCGCGTGCCGGGCGTACACCAGGGAATTCGGCGAGGACGCGCCGGAGATCACGGACTGGAGATGGGCAGCTGGCGGCAACCAGCCCGGAAGCCAGCAGTAGTCATGGCCGCCGCCCCCGCCCGCGTGCTGGTCGTCAACGCCGGATCAAGCAGCCTCAAGCTCCGCGTCCTGGACGGCGACGACGCAGTCGCAGGCGCCGACCTGGACGCGCCGCGCGGCACCGCGGACAGCGCCGAGATCAAGGCAGCCATCGAGTCCTTCGGCCCGGTGGACGCGGTCGGCCACCGGGTGGTCCACGGCGGGACGCTGTATACCTCGCCGGTGCTGGTCACCGGCGAGGTGCGGCGGCGCCTTGAGTCGCTCACCGACCTCGCGCCGCTGCACCAGCCCAAGTCGCTCGCCGCGATGGACGCGGTGCAGGCCGTGCTCCCGGACACGCCCGCCGTGGCCTGCTTCGACACCGCCTTCCACGCCACCATCGGCGCCGCCGCGTTGACGTTCGCGCTGCCCGCCGAATGGCGTACCCGCTGGGCGCTGCGGCGCTACGGGTTTCACGGCCTGTCACACGCGTACGCCTCGCGGCGGGCCGCCGAGCTCACCGGCGCGGCGAGTGCGGACGGCCTCCGGGTCGTCACCTGCCACCTAGGCGCGGGCTCGTCGCTCGCGGCCGTCCGCTCCGGCCGGTCGGTGGACACCACCATGGGCTTCACGCCGCTGGACGGGCTCGTCATGGCGACCCGGTTGGGATCGGTGGACCCCGGCCTGGTGCTCTGGCTGGAGGAGCACGCGCACACGCCGCCCGGTGAACTCGCGCAGACCCTCGAGTACCGGTCCGGCCTGACCGGCCTGGCCGGCACGGGCGACATGCGGGAAGTGCTCGCCCGCGCCGCCGCCGGCGACGCGCGGGCCGTGCTCGGCCGCGACGTCTACCTGCACCGGCTACGCGCGTTCATCGCGGCGATGGCGGCGGCGATGGACGGGCTCGACGTCCTCGTGTTCACCGGCGGCGTCGGCGAGAACTCCGCCGAGATCCGATCCCGCGCCGGCGACGGGCTCGGCTTCCTCGGTGTGCGGATCGACGAGGAGCGCAACTCCGGCTCTGCCGGCTCGCGGGGGACGACCCCCGCACCCCCGATAGGCGACGACTGGGAGATCAGCCCGGACGGCGCGCCAGTGCGCGCCTTCCGGATCGCCGCGCGCGAGGACAAGCAGATAGCCGCCGAGGTCCGGTCGGTACTGGGGGGATAAACGCATGTCGGCTGGGACGGCGAAAGCGAGCAGCCGCGCTTCCCCCGGCCCTGTCGCCGCCCAGCCGGTGGCCACGCCGAGCACCGCGACCGCGGCGGTGGGGAACGCCGACAGCGGCTCCGGCGGGGGCGCCGCCAGCCCGACCGCGAGTTCCGCCAGGCCGGGGTTATGTCCGACGATCAGCACGGTGCGCTGATCGTCGGGAAGCTCGCGGACCAGCAGCAGCAGCCCGAGCACCGTGGCCTCGTACACGCGCGGCTCGTATCGCACTGGCGGGGCGGTGCCGGGAACGGCGTCCGCCAGGCCCGCGGCCGCCAGCTCCCAGGTCTCCCGCGCCCGGCGCGCCGTCGAGCACACCACCGCGTCCGGCACATACCCGGACCTGCCGAGCCAGCGGCCCACGGCCGGGGCGTCGCGGCGGCCGCGCTTGGCGAGCGGGCGCTCGTGGTCGGCGACGTCCGGCCAGTCCGATTTGGCGTGCCGGAGTAGCACCAGCCGCCGGGTTGGTTCGGTGTCCGTCACGGAACAACGGTAACCGGCCACTTTCCCGCGCGCACCAGGCGAACGGCGAGCGACCCGATCAGCCGGTGGCCAGCCTTCGCCGAGGCGCCGACGACGATGGCGTCGGCCTTGGCCTCGTCCGCGATGCGGGTGATCTCGGTGTAGGCGTCGCCGCGCACGGCGATGAAGGTGAGCGAGATGCCCAGCTCCCGCGCCCCTTCCTCGGTCCGGGCCCGCAGCTGCCCGGCGAGCTCGTCCTGCGCCTGCATCTCCGCGGCCATCACCGACGCTCCGGTCGCGCCTAGCGCGGTCGGTATCGGTGCCACGTAGACCGCGACGAGCCTGGCGCCCTGCCTGCGGGCCAGCCCGGCGGCGTAAAACCCCGCCCGGTTGGCGGTCACCGTGTCGTCTACTCCTACCAGGATCACCGACGGACCGTCGGTGCCCAGCTCGAACTCTCCTTGCCCGAGCCACTTGGACCGGGGCTCGGCATGCTCGTCGTGCTCGGACTCGCCGTGGGACACGCCAGAAGTTTATGTCCGGCATGTCCAGCGCACGGCATCGCCCCGGAGCGGCTACTCTCAACGAGTGCAGCGCGTCGTGTTGCGGGATGTCGATCGTGCCTCCTTTCAGGACGCGGTTGGCGCCGCCGCGTGCGCCGAGGGCATCGAGTGCGTCCGCCGCGGCGCGGTCGTCCAGATGGCCTGGGAGGCCTCGCAGCAGCTGCTCACCGGCACCGTCCGCGACGGGGGCGGCGACATCAGGACCGTCTCCGCCTCGTTTCGCGCCTCTGTCGGATTCCCGCTGCGGTTCCGGGCCGGCCATTGCAGCTGCGCCGCCGGGATCAACTGCGCGCACGTCGCCGCGCTCGTCATCGCCGCGACCGACGAGAGCGCGCTGCCCCTTCCCGCGGCCACGGCCCGCCGGTCCGCGCTGCCCTGGGAGCAATCGCTGGATTCGCTGCTCGCCGCGCCACGGCTCACCAACGCGGGCGGCTCCGATGAGGGCACACCGCTCGGCATCGAACTGTCGCTGGTGCCGAACACGTCAGATCCCGGCCGTTACCGCGGCTACCATGCCCGCCAGCGGGCTGACGACAGCATCCGCCGGCTGCGGCTGCAGGCCCGCGTCGTGCAGCGCGGCCGCAGCGGCAGCTGGATCGCCGGCAACCTGACCTGGTCCAGGCTCGACTACCTGCTGCTGCGCGGAGAGTACCCGACGGCGCACGTCCGCCTGCTGCAAGAGCTCTACGCCCTCTACCGGGCGAGCGCCGCCGCCCAGCCGCTCTCCTACTACGGGTATGACGACCACAAGCACCTCGACCTGTCCGCCTGCGAGTCCCGCCAGCTCTGGCCGGTTCTCGAGCAAGCCCACGACGTGGGCCTCCCCGTGGTCTACCCGGGCAAGCGGGGCCGTGTGCCGCCGCCCGGCAGCGCGGAGCTCTGCCTTGACGTCACGCGCGATGCCGCGAACGCGCTGCTGATCGCCCCGGTGATCCGGACTGCCGAGGGCGCGGACGCGGTTCCGCTGCGGTTCATCGGCTCCGACGGCCATGGCGTGGTGTTCGCCGACCGCGCGCAGGCCAGCCAGGCGGAACATGCCCGGTTCCTGCTGGCCAGGCTCAGCGCCCCCGTTCCGGCGCAGTTGCAGCACCTGGCCCTCGCGGGCGAACAGCTCGTGATCCCCGCGGCGGAGCAGCCGGCGTTCCTGTCGCGGTACTATCCGCGGCTGCGCCGGATGGCCACGGTGATCTCGTCGGACGGCTCGTTCACGCCGCCGCGGATCTCCGACCCGCGGCTGGTGCTTCGCGCGGCCTATTCAGGCGCCCACGACGTCGAGGTCCGCTGGGAATGGGCCTATCAGGTGGGGGACGGCGAGCTGCGGGCGCCGCTGCGCCCCGACGCGGCCGAGTTCCGCGACCTGGCGGCCGAGGCGCGGGTGCTGGCGACGCTCGACTTGCCGACCACCCCTCGCGAGACCCCCCGGACTCTGCACGGACTCGACACGATGGTGTTCAGCACCGAGGTGCTGCCGCTGCTGTCCGCGCGAGACGGGGTCCGGGTCGAGGTGTCCGGGCGCCGACCGGACTACCGGGAGGCGGGCGACTCCCTGCGGATCGGCGTTTCCGCGGGCGAACTCGACGGCGAGCAGGACTGGTTCGACCTCGGCATCACCGTGACGGTCGAGGGCCGCGAGGTGCCCTTCGCCGAGCTCTTCGTCGCGCTCGCGAGCGGCCAGTCGCACCTGCTGCTGCCGGACGGGGCGTACTTCTCCCTCGACAAGCCCGAACTCGCCGCGCTCGCCCGGCTGATCGAGGAGGCACGCGCGCTGCAGGACCGGCCAGACGGCCCGCTGCGCATCAGCAGGTTCCAGGCCGGCCTGTGGGAAGAGCTGGCCGGTCTCGGCGTGGTCAGGCACCAGGCGGCCGTCTGGCAGCGGCAGGTGCAGGGGCTCCTGTCGGTCGCCAGCATCGCCCAGACCGAGCCGCCGCCGGCATTGCGCGGGCTGCTGCGGCCGTATCAGCTCTCCGGTTTCCAGTGGCTCGCGTTCTTGTGGGAGCACGGGCTCGGCGGCATCCTGGCCGATGACATGGGGCTGGGCAAGACGCTGCAGACACTGGCCCTGCTGCGGCACGCGAGAACGGTGGAGGGCGGGGAGTCACCCGCTACCGTTACGGATGACCGGCCTTTTCTCATCGTCGCCCCGACAAGCGTGCTGACCAACTGGACAGCCGAAGCGGACCGGTTCACCCCCGACCTGAATGTGGTCATGATCGGCGACACGCTCGCGCGGCGCGGCGCTTCGCTTGCGGACGTGATCGCGGGCGCCGACGCGGTGGTGATCTCCTACACGCTGCTGCGGCTGGACTTCGACTCCTACGGCGCCGTGCCGTGGGCGGGGCTTGTCCTCGACGAAGCACAGTACGTGAAGAACCACCAGTCGAAGGCGCACCAGTGCGCGCGCCGGATCGAGGCCCCGTTCAAGGTCGCGATCACCGGCACGCCGATGGAGAACAACCTCATGGAGCTGTGGTCGCTGCTGTCGATCACCGCGCCCGGGCTCTTCCCGAACCCGGAGCGCTTCCGCGAGTACTACGCCCGCCCCATCGAGAAGCACGGCAACGCGGAGCTGCTCGCCCAGCTGCGCCGCCGCATCAGGCCGCTCATCATGCGCCGGACCAAGGAGCAGGTGGCCGCCGACCTGCCGGAGAAGCAAGAGCAGCTCCTCGAGGTCGAGCTGCACCCGCGGCACCGCAGGCTGTATCAGACGCACCTGCAGCGGGAACGGCAGAAGGTGCTGGGCTTGCTCGGCGACGTCAATCGCAACCGGTTCACGATCCTGCGGTCGCTGACGCTGCTGCGGCAGCTCTCGCTGCACGCCGGGCTGATCGACGATTCGCAGGAAGACATCCCGTCCGCCAAGATCGACGCGCTGCTCGAGCACATCGCCGACGTCGTGGGAGGCGGCCACCGGGCGCTGGTGTTCAGCCAGTTCACCCGGTTCCTGCGCATGGTGCGCGGCCGCCTCGAGGCGGCCGGGATCCCGTGCTGCTACCTGGACGGTGGCACCACGAACCGCGCCGCGGTGATCTCGGCGTTCAAGGGCGGCGCGGCGCCGGTGTTCCTGATCAGCCTGAAGGCCGGCGGGTTCGGCCTGAACCTCACCGAGGCGGACTACTGCTTCCTGCTCGACCCATGGTGGAACCCGGCGACGGAGGCGCAGGCGGTAGACCGGACGCACCGCATCGGCCAGACCCGCAACGTGATGGTGTACCGGCTGATCGCTTCGGGCACCATCGAGGAGAAGGTCATGGCGCTCAAGGCTCGCAAGGCCGAGCTGTTCTCCAGCGTGATCGACAGCGACGGAGCGTTCAGCTCCGCACTCAACGTAGACGACATCCGCGCCCTGTTCGCGTAACCCCGGCGTCCCCGTCCCCGGCGACCGGCGACCGGCGACCGGCAGGCCGCGCCCATGGTGTCGATTACGCAATCGACCTTTCCCCAAGCCACGTCCAGCGTGTCGATTGCGCAATCGACCCGCTCTAGTGTGGTCGATTGCGCAATCGACATCCCGCTTCAGGGGTTCCTCTGGCGATATGCCATCGACCGTCAACCGAAGGTTGACTGCGGGATGGGCGTCAACTTAAGGTTGACCCTATGGCTGAATTCCCCGTTCCCCTGGACAACCTGATCGCCTATGTCAAGGCCCTGCACCCCGATGGCGGACCGCTGGACAACGTGACCGACGCGTTCGCCGTCTCCGCCCGCCTTGACGAGCAGTCCGACGCGCTGATCGGCTACTTCGTCGACCAGGCCCGCAGGTCGGGCGCGCCCTGGAGCCAGATCGGGGCCGCGATGGGCGTCTCCAAGCAAGCGGCGCAGAAGCGCTTCGTGCCGTCCAAGGCCGCCGACCTTCTGCCAGCGGACGGGCAACCGTTCTCGCGGTTCACCGAGCGGGCTGCCCGCGTACTGGTTGCCGCAGGCCGGCTAGCAGGCCAGGAAATCGGCGCGCAGGCCGCCACCACAGAGTCCGATGCCGCGGAGTCCGATCAGGCCGAAGCTCCGCCGTTCGGCACGGCGCACTTGACGGCGGCGCTGCTTTCGGAGCCGGAGGGACTCGCCGCGAAGGCCATCGCGGCAGCTGGCCTGGACGCCGAGCAGGTCTACGCCGCAGTCGGCACCGGCCCCGCCCCGCAGGGCCCGAACGTGGATTCGGCGGCCCTGCTCGAGCTGACCTTCGACCAGAGCGCGAAGGCGGCACTGAAAGGCGCGCTCAAAGCCGCGCTGCGGCTAGGCCACAACTACATCGGCACCGAGCACCTGCTCCTCGGCATTCTCTTCATGGGCGGGACGGTAACGGATGCCTTCACCGCACTCGGCCTCACCCCACAGCGCGGCGAGCAACTGATCACCGCCGAGATAACCGCCTTCCAGGCCCGCCGACGCGCCAGCTAGCGCCCGCGTTTGGGGCACACCACAAACCAGAGCCACCCTCCGTTTAGTGTTAGATAGGGGGTGGTTCTCCGGTTTGACCCTGGTACGTCGGCCGGGAAAAGATCGTGTTTGAAGATCAAACGAGGCCATGAAGGCTGCAAGAGGAGCTAAGACGGCGT
Organism: uncultured Actinomycetota bacterium; assembly: GCA_963771985.1. GTDB lineage: Bacteria > Actinomycetota > Actinomycetes > Streptosporangiales > Streptosporangiaceae > Trebonia. The sequence continues at coordinate 117,060 of CAVYVO010000028.1, forward strand.
GAGCATACTAGGCACCCGGGTCCTGCGGACCGAAGATCCTGGCTTTCTCACCACGGGAGCCGTCTATACCGACGACGTCCAGGATGAGCGGCTGGCCGGTGCTTGCTACGTGCATTTCGTGCGCTCGACGGTCGCGCACGCGAAGATCAACGGCATCGACACCGGCGCGGCGAAGGACGCGGACGGGGTCGTCGCCGTATTCACCGGGAAGGAACTCGCCGAGGCCGGCCTGGGCCCGGCGCGCCCGATGATGCCGACCATGAACCAGCAGATGCTGCAGCCGCTGGTCGCGGCCGACGTGGTCCGGTTCGTCGGCGAGCCGGTCGCGGTGGTGGTGACCGAGGAGGCGTACCAGGGCGAGGACGCGATCGAACTGGTCGACATCGACTACGAGCCGCTGCCCGCGGTGGTCGGCCCCGCCGCCGCTACGACCAGCGAAACGCTGCTCTTCCCCGAGGCCGGCACGAACGTCGCGGTCACGTTCGGCGACGAGGCGAACCTGAGCGCGGACCTGTTCGACGGCTGCGAGGTGGTCGTCAGCGAGACCATCCTGAACCAGCGGGTCGCGCCGGCGCCGATGGAAACGCGGGCCACCGCGGCGGTGTGGGGCGAGGACGGCCGGCTCACCGCGTGGATCCCCAACCAGGGCGCCCAGGGCACGAGAATGGCCATCGCGGGGCTGCTCGGCGTCAAGCCGGACGAGGTCCGGATCATCACCCCGGATGTGGGCGGGGCGTTCGGCGCGAAGTTCGGCGCCGACCCTGAGCACGCGGTCACCTGCTGGATCGCCCGGCAGCTCGGCCGCCCGGTGCGGTGGTCGGAGACCCGCATCGAGAACCTGCTCGCGATGACGCACGGCCGGGCCCAGCAGCAGAAGGTCACGATCGGCGGGACCAAGGACGGCACCCTGCTCGCCTACCGGCTGGAGATCCTGCAGGACTGCGGCGCCTACCCGAAGATCGGCGCGTTCCTGCCGTCGCTGACGATCCTGATGACTCCGGGTCCGTACGCGATCCCGCGGGCCGAGGCGATCGCGACGGCGGTCGTCACGACCACCACGCCGGTCGGCGCCTACCGGGGCGCTGGCCGCCCCGAGGCAAGCGCGGCGATCGACCGGGCCATCGACCTGTTCGCGGCGGCGGCCGGGGTGGATCCGGCCGAGGTCCGGCGGAAGAACCTGCTGCCGAAGTTCACCGAGCCGCACAAGACCGCGTTCGGCGCGCTGTACGACTCCGGGGACTACGTGGCCGCACTGGAGAAGGCGCTGGCCGCGGCCGACTACGAGGGGCTGCGTGCCGAGCAAGCGCGGCGCCGGGCGGCCGGCGACACCCTGCAGCTCGGCATCGGGCTGTCCAGCTACGTGGAGATCACCGGCGCCGGCGCCAAGGCCGGCGGGCCGAACGAGAACGGCACGGTCGAGGTCCACCCGGACGGCACCGCCACGATTCTCACCGGTACCTCCCCGCACGGCCAGGGCCACTCGACCGTGTGGGCGATGCTCGCCAGCGAGGAGCTGGGCATCCCGATCGAGAAGATCACCGTCAAGTGGGGCGACACCGACCTGGTGCCCAAAGGCGGCGGTACCGGCGGTTCGCGCAGCCTGCAGCTCGGCGGCGCCGCGGTCCGCCAGGCGTCCATCGAACTGCTCGACGTGGCACGCGAGCGCGCCGCGGCCGCGCTCGAGGCCAGCGCCGCCGACCTGGTCTTCGACGTAGCCGCGAGCGCGTTCGCCGTCAAGGGCGATCCGGACGTCAGCGTGCCGCTGGCGCGACTCGCCGAGTCCGAGCGCTTGTTCGTGAACAGCGTGTTCACCCAGCCGGGCGCGACGTTCCCATTCGGTACTCACGTGGCAGTAGTCGAGGTGGACACCGAGACCGGCAAGGTGTTCCTGCGCCGGATGGTGACGGTCGACGACGCGGGGACCGTGATCAACCCGCTGCTGGCCGAGGGCCAGCGGCACGGCGGCATCGCCCAGGGCGCGGCCCAGGCCTTCCTGGAGGAAGTCGTCTACGACGAAGACGGCAACCCGCTGACGGCGACGCTCGCCGACTACCCGTTCCTGTCCGCCACCGAGGTGCCCAGCTTCGAGCTCGCGGAGATGGAAACACCGACCAGCTACAACCCGCTCGGCGCCAAGGGCATCGGGGAGGCGGGCTCGATCGGCGCCACCCCCGCCGTGCAGAACGCTGTGATCGACGCGGTCTCGCACCTCGGCGTCCGGCACATTGACATGCCGACGTCGCCGCAGCGGGTATGGCGGGCGATCAACGCCGTCAACGGATCGAAGGAGGCCTGAATGGAGCTCAAGCTCACCGTCAACGGCGTCTCGCGCAGCGACGAGGTCGAGCCGCGGCTGCTGCTCGTCCACTACCTGCGGGAGGTCTGCGGCCTCCGCGCCGCGAACGTCGGCTGCGACACCACGTCCTGCGGCGCGTGCACCGTCCTGCTTGACGGCGAGTCGGTCAAGTCATGCACGGTGCTGGCCGTGCAGGCAAGCGGGCGCAGCGTGACGACCACCGAGGGCCTGGTCGCGCCGGACGGCACGATGTCCGCCGTGCAGCAGGCCTTCCGCGAGCAGCACGGCCTGCAGTGCGGTTTCTGCACGCCGGGCATGGTGATGGCGGCGACCAGCCTGCTCGCCGAGAACCCGCACCCGACCGAGCAGGAGGTCCGCGAGGGGCTCGAAGGCAACTTCTGCCGCTGCACCGGCTATCACAACATCGTCCGCGCCGTGCTCGCCGCCGCCGAGAAGCTGCCGGACTCCCAGACCACTGAGGTGACCGCATGATCCCCGCCTCGTTCGACTACGAGGTCGCCGAGTCCGCCGGGCACGCCCTCGCGCTGCTCGCTGAGCACGGCGAAGACGCGAAGCTGCTGGCAGGCGGTCACTCGCTGCTGCCGATGATGAAGGTCCGGCTGGCCCAGCCCGCAGTGCTGATCGACATAGCCCGGATCACCGAGCTGTCCGGGATCCGGGCCGATGGCGGCGAACTCGTCATCGGGGCGACCACACGGCACGCGGACGTCGCGGGCTCTGAGCTGGTCAAGGCCGAGGCGCCGATCCTGGCGTACGCCGCGGCCCAGGTCGGTGACCCGCAGATCCGGCACCGCGGCACGATCGGCGGGTCGCTCGCGCACGCCGACCCGTCGGCCGACCTTCCGATGACGCTCCTCGCCCTCGGCGGCTCGGTCGAGATCACCGGGCCGTCGGGCGTCCGCGTGGTCGGTGCCGACGACTTCTTCGTCGGGCCGTTCGAGTCGGTGCTCTCGCCCGACGAGATCCTCACCGCCGTCCGGGTACCGCGTGGCGGTGACGTGCCCTGGGGATACCAGAAGTTCGTCCGCCGGGCGAACGACTGGGCGATCGTCGGCGTCGCGGCCTATGACGGCCGGGTCGCGCTGGCCAGCATGGGCGGCACCCCGCTACGCGCGCTCGCGACCGAGGAAGCCCTGCGCTCGGGCGCGTCCGTCGCCGAGGCGGCCGCCCTCGCCGCCGAGGGCACCTCCCCCGGGTACGACTTCCACGCCGACTCGGACTACCGCAGGCACCTGGCCCGCGTCCTCACCCGCCGGGCCCTGGAGGGCAAAACCGGCTGACGTACCAGCTTCGCTAGACGGGCAGTGACTCCGGCTTCTGGCCGGAGTCACTGCCCGTCGGCCTGCTTACGGAATCAGCGTGAGCAGGCCATGGATGAGCGTCGTGTCGCCCTTGACGAGCACCATGACGAAGACGACGACGATCAAGGCGAGCCCGATCTTGATCGCGGCCTTCCAGAACATCGCCAGCGCGATTACGGCGAGGATGAGCAGAATCTGAGTGTGATCTTGGCCATGTGCGGCCGCTGCGACTGCGAGCATGTCCCGTTCCCCGGTCGGGCGAATGAGCGATGAGCGGCGTCCTCGGCTTGTGACCGGGCGCCGAAGGAGCAGACTCGCGACCGGCGACGGCTACAACCCTGTACGCCCCTGGTCAGACCGCCAAGTGGTACTATGCGGCCCTCGCACAGGGTTGTAGCATCATGTAGTCACGATCATTTGCTACCTGATCCGTGAATCGCTGGGCCGATGCCTCACGTCGGCCCAGCCGCATGTCTGACCCCATCTGGGCACATGCGGCCGCTTACAGGCGGTCCTCGCGGCGGCGGCGTCGTTATCAGAGCGCCACAATCCTTTCGCCGTTGCATCCACCACATCTGCCTGCCACCCCCTATACTGATGGCTTAGATTTATTTCTTTACTGGACTTCACTGAATTTCAGTGGAATTTAGATGATGTCGGTAGAGTACAGTTGATTATTCTGTTTCCCGAACTTGGTCCACTAAACGCTGTCAGCCCGCAACTTGCCACTCTTCAGGTCTGCTGAGGGCACAGTGAATCCCGGTCTGCACCTTGTGTAACTTGCCTCGCACTGGGGCTCATGGAGGTGACCACTCATGCCGCCCTCTCCGGCGCTACTTCAACTGGCCGTCCGCCTGCGACAGCTGCGTCTGGAGCAGTGGCCAGAGACTAGGCTGACCCAAGGTGAACTTGGGAAGGGGCTCGGCGCAGATCAGCCGCTGTCAGTGGCCACCATCGCCTCATGGGAGAACAAATCCGCGCCGAAGCTCCCCCAGCGGGAACGGATACTCGCTTACGCACAGTTCTTCGCCACGCCCAGGTCCGTTGCGGAGGAACCCCAGCTAGTGCCTGTCGACAGCTTCACGGACGAGGAGCGGGCCACTTACGGGGCACTCCGTGATGAACTGCTCGCGTTGCATGACGCCGCGCGCGGGACACCACCCGAACTGATAGTCGCCGGAAGGTCCTGGCACTTCACTGACGCTGGTCCGCTGACGCTTGTCTGCGCGCAATTGCCCAAAGATAAGGCCGTCTCGCTAGCGGATCCCGGCAACCCGAATTACACCGAGCTGTTGTCCTTGGCCGATCTAGATGCCATGGTAGAGCTGCATGGCCACGTACGGGCGGAGAACCCTGCCATGGACGTATACTTCAAATCGGCCGCAAAGGTGGTTGCTGATGACCTGTCCGGCCATGTGGTGATTATCGGCGGCATCGGCTGGAATGAAGTAACGCGGCGCATTCTAGACCTGATCCAGCTGCCTGTGACGCAGCAGGATGAGCCGAGTCTCGAATCCGGGGAAATCTTCGTCGCGGAGATAGATGGCAAAGAGCGGAGATATCTGCCTAGCTGGTCAGAGACCGATCGGCAAAAATTGGTCGAAGATATCGGCCTGCTGGTCAGGATGCCCAATCCGCTGAATTCAAATCGCACACTTACGATGTGCAACGGCATCCACAGCCGGGGGGTGCTGGGTGTGGTGCGCAGCCTTACCGATAAGCGCCTGCGCGAATCCAACGAACGATACATAGCCCGAAATTTCTCGGATAGCCAACAATTCGGTATCCTAATGCGAATACAGGTCATAGAGGGACACACGATGACACCCGATTTCAACACCACCGGGACCGTGCTTTATCAGTGGTCCACTAATGTATCCGGCGCTACTGACTTTAAGGCCGGACGGTGATGCCCAATCACAGAGGCGGCATCCGCCAGCACGCCACCCACGCGAATCTCATCGGACATGGCGCGCCGGATCTCGTCAAACAGGCGGATCCCTCCGCGCCCGACGCCATCATCGTTCCCGCATCACGCACGGCCCAGAACCTCGAGCAAGCGATCACGCTGGCACGGGCCGTGCAGTGTCAGCTAGTAATCCTGTGCAGCCGTGACGCGCACGCCGCCGACGTGCATACAGTCCTGGACGCACGGTCGTTCTCGGACGCCACCGTCATCGACATGCCGCTCACCTATAGGCATGATTTCTTCGCTTTCGCGACTACGGACTGGATAAAGGAACAGTGTCCCGTCCGCGACAGCGATCTGAGCCTAAAGCGCAACGTGGGACTAGTTCTCGCGCGCATGCTGGGCTGGAAACGCATCTTTTTTCTGGATGACGACATCAGAGATCTCGATGCCGCTGCGCTGCTAGAAACTGTGGCGCTGCTAGATAAGCCCAATTCCCTAGGGCAGCGGTACTGTTCGGCCGGAATCGCGGCTTCCTACTTCCCCGATAACTCCGTGGTCTGCCACGCTCGCAGGGCCATTGGAGAATTTCAGGATGTCTTCGTCAGCGGCTCAGCCCTTGCGGTGGACTGCACGGTCCCTTTTGCTTTCTTCCCTGATATCTATAATGAAGACTGGCTATTTTTCTACCGCGACGCCGCCGAGGGCCGACTGGGCAGCTCCACGCGGAGGGCAACCCAGCTTCGGTATGACCCGTTCGCGAACCCGGTGCGAGCGGAGAGCGAGGAATTCGGCGACGTCATCGCCGAAGCGCTTTACGCGCTTCTTGACGAGGATTTGAGCGTCGAGCACGCCACCGAAGCGCGCTGGGAGCAATTCCTGGCAGACAGACAGCATATTCTGAATGACATCATCGCCCGCTCAGACCAGGCACCACGTCATATGCGGGAGAAGATGAAGCACTCGGTCGAAATAGCACGCAAGTGTCTGAAAGAAATCCAGCCGCGGATGTGTGTGCAGTATGTCCAGCTCTGGCGGCGGGACCTAAGACAGTGGGAGATGACACTGAAGGAGATCCCACGCGTGAGGTCGACCTCCGATGCTCTGGACAGACTGGGCCTCGCCTCCGCGGTGAACGATGCCATGCCACGAGACTACGCCGTCCAATCGACGGTGGCTGAGGACGGCGAGGTATCTGCGGCTGCAGGCGAGTCGTGCCGTCAACCTGCAGATAGCGACATGATCAGCGAAGATCGTGTGCTGGTAACGCAGTGAGTGCCTGCTCTAGGCTGACGCATTTGCGCCGCGAGAGGCCGGCTCCTCTATGCTCATCGGCCGTCAACGCATAGGCTCGTGTCGATGTAACGCGGGGCTGTGAGAGCCGCCTAGTGCTGTCGCACCGGGGCGGCCGAGCGTTACATGTGGTCGGCGGGACGGAGCATGCATGTCGTGGGTCCGGTTGCGACTGGATCCCCCGATGCTCCGCCTGCTCGCCTTCGTGTGCGCGCTCGTCCTCGTCGACACGATCTTCTTCTCGGCACTGGTGCCGCTGCTGCCCCATTACGCGCGGGTCGCCGACCTCTCCAAGGCAGGGGCGGGTGTCCTTGTCGCGGCCTACCCGGCCGGGACGCTTGTCGGCGCACTGCCCGCCGGCGTGCTGGTCGCGAGGCTGGGTGACCGGCGGGTGGCGCTGCTTGGCCTGGCGCTGATGAGCGCGGCCACGCTGGTCTTCGGCTGGACGACGACGGCCGGAGTGCTCGACGCGGCCCGGTTCGTGCAGGGCATCGGCGGGGCGTGTACCTGGGCGGCTGGCCTGGCCTGGCTGGCGACCGCCGCCCCCGACGAACGACGTGGTGAACTCCTGGGGATGGCGTTCGGGTCCGCCGTCGTTGGCGCGCTCTTCGGGCCTGTCGTCGGATGGATCGCGAACCAGGTAGGCACCGGTCCCGCTTTCTCCGCCGCCTCGTTCGGCGGAGCCGTCCTGATGGTAGCCGCCTTCACGGTGCCATCACCGCGCAAGCCCGATCCGCAACGGCTTAAGGCCGCGTGGCCCGCGTTGCGTGACCGCCGGGTCGCCATGGGGGTATGGCTGATGGCGCTGGCCGGCATGGCTTTCGGAGTAGTGGATGTGCTTGCGCCGCTCCGGCTTGCCCGGCTGGGCGCGTCCGGAACGATCATCGCGGCTACGTTCCTGTGCGCTGCCCTGGTTGAGTCGATGCTCTCACCGGTCGCGGGGCGGATGTCCGACCGGCTGGGCGCGGCGCGGCCGCTGACGATTTCCCTGACCGCCGGCGCCGCGTGCGCTGTCCTCATACCGCTCGCGACGGCGACGCCATGGCTGATCGTGCTGCTCATCGTCGGCACGCCCTTCTACGGCTCGCTTTTCACTCCGGCCTCCGCCCTGCTCAGCGCGGGCGCACAAGAACTAGGCCTCAACCAGGGGATCGCGTTCTCCCTGTCCAACCTCACCTGGGCAGCCGGGCAGGCCATCGCCGCATCCGGAAGCGGCGCGCTCGCCGAAGCCACCTCGGACTTGGTCCCGTACCTGCTGCTCGCCGTCGCCTGCCTCGCGACGCTGGCCTGGCTGGTGCCGCGAACCCGGGCGAAGCAAGAGCAGGCTGGCGGGTCAGGCGCGACCGTTCGGAATAGTCGCCGTTAATCCCAAAGCCGGCGGGGAAGTCTGCGACGGGGACGGTGTGGGGAGTACTAGCGGGGTCGGCGACAGCGTGGGCAGCGCCTGCTCGTCGGCGAGGGCGATCGCCAGCTCGCCGGCCGCGTTGGGGTGCAGCGGCGCGGGGTCGCCGGGGCCCTGCACATACGGGTCGGTAGTGCACAGCTCGTGGCCGGTGAACTGAGGCTGCGCCACCCCGAACCCGAACAGCCCGGCGCCCTGCGCCAGCACTGTGTTCAGCTGCCCGAGCCGGGACAGCAGCACCTTCTCCTTGGCCGGTGTCATCTCGTACTGCCGCAGGCAGCCGATCGACGACCCGAACGGCGAGTAGTACTCGTTGATGAGCACCGCCGGGTGCCCGGGCAGCTTGTCCAGGTCGCTGAGCAGCTCGTAATAGTTGCGCGTGAACGAGTCGAGCAACTGGCTGAAGTACGCGGAGGACACCTTGTCATTGCACACCGTGGTGGCCGCGCACAGGCGTGTCATGACCGACCAGGACAGGTCGTCCGCCCCGACGCTGACGATGATCAGCTTCGCGCGGGTAGCCGCCTCGGCCACCGGCAGCTGCGGCGCGGCGATCTCGCCGTCGTACAGCACCTCCGGGCCGAGCAGGCCGTTCAGGATCGTCGCGCTGCCGCAGGCCAGGTTCAGCACGTTCCAGTTGTTGGCGGTCGCCAGGTCGCTCGCGTAGGAGTCCGGCGAGCGGCCGCATGCCTTGTCCAGGTCGCTTGGGTTCGCCCCCCAGGGCAGGCCCCAGCCCGCCGCCGTCGAGTCGCCGATCACCACGGCCTGCACGCCTGGCTGCGGCTTGCCAACGGGCGCCGGCTCGGTGGCCGGGTCCGCGCCCACCAGGTCGTCAAGCGTCTTGACGCTGCGCAGCACCTTGGGCGTGCCGGACGCGGTCAGGAGGATGCCGCCCAGGTTCACCACGCAGACGCACGCGACCCCGGCCACGACCATCTTCCAGATCGCCGGCCGCTTGCGCACCGCGGCCACCGCGACCAGCGGTATGGCGGCGAACCCGACGGCGATCAGCGTCTCCCACAGGAAATACCGCTCCCAGCCGGCGGCGAGCTGCTGGCTGAGCGTGAGCTCCACTTTCTGCGAGCCGTCCGCGCGGAGCATCTGCACCACTTGCGGGTCGATCGTGATGTGCTCGAGCGCCAGCCTAGGCCGGATAGGTCCGGTGAACTGCGGCTTGGTGGCCATCACCTGGCCGAACAGGTCTAGTTCACCTGGCCCCTTGATGCTGGCGTTCGGCAGTGTCGCGCCGACTTGCGCCGTCTGCCCGGCAGCGGAGACCGTCTGCAGCGGAGTTACCCGCAACGCGAGCCAGATCGCTCCAGCCGTGACGACAAGGAAGGTAAGTACGTAGAAGGCTGCTGTCCGGGTGTGTAGCAGAATCTTCGTAATAGTTGATCCCCCCTGGGCGGTCAGCCCTCACTGTACCCAGCGAGTCAGTGAGCGAATCCAGCCCGTTTGTGCCCATCCGAGCGTTTAGCCGGTTGTCTCCTGTGCCGTTGCCCGATTACCCGGGCGCTGTTCCGGCCCGATGATGACGTCATGGAGACGGTGACGTTGCCGCAGGTACACCAGACGGGCGGGCTGATCGGCGCGGAGATCCGCGGGCTCGACCTCACCAGGGAGTACCCGGACGAAACCTACGAGGCCGTGCGCCGGGCGTGGGCCGAGCACGGCGTCATCTTCTTCCGCGACCAGCACCTGACCGCCGGGCAGCGGGAGAGCTTCGCGCGGCGGTTCGGCGAGATACGGGTCAGGCAGGAAGTGCGCAAGGAGCCGGAGCAGACGCGGGCCATCGGCGAGGGCTGGCACACGGACATGACCTGCTTCGACGAACCGCCGGTGGCCACCATCCTGTTCGCGCAGGAGGTCCCGCCCTGGGGCGGCGACACGCTGTGGGCCGGCATGGGCCCCGCCTTCGAAGCCCTGTCGGCCGGGCTGCGCGGCACCCTCCTCGGCCTGCGCGCAGTGCACGCGAACGTCCGCAAGCTGGGCCTGAGCTACGAGCAGACCGACCCGCCCGAGCCCTCGATCGCGGAGTACGACGCGGCCGAGGGGCCGTTGCACCCGGTCGTCCGGCTCATTCCCGAGACGGGGCGGCGCGTGCTGTACGTGAACCCGGAGTTCACGACCCGTTTCGAGGGCTGGACCCGGCGCGAGAGCCTGCCGCTGCTGCGCTTCCTGTTCGATCACGGCGTGCGCCCGGAGTTCGTGACGCGGTTCACATGGGCGCCGGGATCGATCGCGTTCTGGGACAACCGCCAGGTGTGGCACTTCGCGGTCAACGACTACCAGGGCCAGCGCCGGGTGATGAACCGCATACTTCTCACCGGCACCAAGCCGGTACCCGCGGGGGCAGACTAAGCTTCACCCGTTGACTGCCCAGGCCTAAGGACGCGTCGATGACAACGCCGCCAGCATTTGACATCTCCACGGCCCACCCCGCGCGGGTCTACGACTACCTGCTCGGGGGAAAGGACCACTTCGCCGCGGACCGGGAAGCAGCCGAGGAGATCGTCGCGATCAGCCCGAACGTGCTGGCCTCCGTCCGTGCCAACCGGGCCTTCCTGCGCCGCGTCGTCAGGTACCTCGCGGGCGAAGCTGGCATCCGGCAGTTCCTCGACATCGGCACCGGGCTGCCCACCGCCGAGAACACCCATCAGGTCGCCCAGCAGATCGCGCCGCAGGCGCGGATCGTCTATGTGGACAACGACCCGATCGTGCTCACCCACGCCAGGGCACTGCTGACGAGCACGGCGGAGGGCGCGTGCGCGTACGTCGACGCGGATGTCCGGGACACCGACTTGGTGCTGCGGGAGGCGGCCGCGACGCTCGACTTCGGCGAGCCGATCGCGGTCATGATCCTGTGCACCATGCAGTACATTCCCGACGCCGACGACCCGCACGGGATCGTCGCCGCGCTGATGAACGCGGTTGCGCCCGGCAGCTACCTGGCCATGTCGGATACGACCCGGGACATCGACTCGCGGACGATGACGACCGGCGCCGCGAAGTACAACGCCCGGCTGGGTTCGGCCACGTTCACGCCGCGGACGCGTGCGGAGTACATCCGTTTCTTCGACGGCCTGGACTTCGTGGAGCCCGGCCTGGTCCCGCTGCCGCAATGGCGCCCGGAGTCACCCCCCACCGAGGTTCTCCCCATGTACGCGGCGGTCGGCCGCAAATCGTAGCTGCGAACAACGGGCGCCCGGATTGTCCCGGTATCAGCTGGTGGTCACGGCGTACGCGACGTGCGAGGCTGGGCTAGGTAGACACCTCAACGCGGAGGGAGGCCCGGCATGGAAGCGGTTGTCGGCGACAGGATCTGTATCCACGGCAACGTCGTCGGGCACGCGGACCAGCACGGTGAGATCGTCGAGGTGCACGGCGACAAGGGCGAGCCGCCGTACCTGGTGCGGTTCGACGATGGCCACACCCGCCTGCTGTTTCCCGGTCCGGACGCGGTGATCGAGCACCCGACCCACAGCTGACCGGCGCTCGCTGCCGTGAGCGGATCTGCCGTGGGCAGATCCGCTCACGGCAGCGCGGCGCGCGGATCCCCCCGCTCATGACGCACGCTGGTGCCATGGCACAGGAAGAAAAAATCCCGGTCTTCACCGAACGAACCCGGCTTTCTCTGCTGCAGCACCGCGTCCTCGTGCTCGACGGAGTGCTCGACGACGATAACGGGACCCTGCTGGCGACCCAATTCCTCACGCTCGCCGATGAGGAGCCTGACGCGGACATCGCGCTGTGGATCAACTCGCCAGGCGGTTCCGTCCCGTCGATGCTCGCGATCCGCGACATCATGCGGCTCATCCCGTGTGATGTGGCCACCCTGGCACTGGGGATCGCGTGCAGCGCCGGGCAGTTCCTGCTGTCCGCGGGAACGAGGGGCAAGCGCTTCGCGCTGCAGCACTCCCGCATCCTGATGCACCAGGGCTCGGCTGGCATCGGCGGCTCGGCCGTGGAGGTCGAACTGCAGGCCAACGACCTGCGGCAAACCCGCGACACGGTGCTTGGCCTGATCGCCGAAGACACGGGGCAGCCGGTGGACCGGATCTTCGAGGACTCCCGGCACGACCACTGGTATAGCGCGGTCGAGGCCCGCGATTACGGGTTCGTCGACGCGATCGCCGAATCGTTCGGCCAGGTGATGCCGTCGAAGAAGCGGCCGTTCGGATTGCGGTCAAACCTATCGGGGGCGCAGAGCGCATGAGCTATCCGATTCCCAGCGTCATCACCGAGAATCCCCGCGGCGACCGGATCATGGACGTCTACTCGCACCTGCTCACCGAGCGGATCGTCTACCTCGGCACCGCGATCGACCCCGGGGTGGCCAACGCGCTCATCGCCCAGCTCTTCTGCCTGGAGGCACGCAGCCCCGAGCAGGAGATCAACCTGTACATCAACTGCGAAGGCGGCGATATGACCTCGATGCTCGCCGTATACGACACGATCAGGTACATCCAGACGCCGGTCTACACGACGTGCGTCGGCCAGGCGATCGCGGCGGGCGCCGTCCTGCTCGCCGCCGGGGCGCCCGGACGGCGGGCCATGCTGCCGCACGCCCGGGTCGTGCTGCACCAGCCCGCGGCGCGCGGCCAGGGCGCCATCCCGGACCTGATCTTGCAGGCCGACGAGGTGGTGCGGCTGCGCGCCGAGATGGAGGCGGTGCTGTCGCTGCACACCGGCCAGTCCGTGCGGACGCTGCGCGCCGACACCGACAGGGACCGCGTTTTCACCGCCGAGGCCGCCCTGGCCTACGGCCTAGTCGACCAGGTGCTCATCGACCGGTCCTGAACCCGCGGGCCGATCGCGCAATCGACCACAGTAGGGCAACGTTCCGGAACAAGGTGATTGTTCGGCGTGTCCCTGGGCCGTGATGCGGTTTACTCGCCCTTCGCGGCCAGCCGCCGTGCGGCGATGTCCGGGATGCGGCTTCCGCGCAGGGCGCGGCACGGCCGGCCAGTTCCCTGCGCGCGGCGCAGCGCCCGCCCGGGGACACCGGGGGCAGACCGGGCAGTGGCTGTCCGTCCGCCATCATGGCGGATCGAAAGGCACCCCAGAGGGTGCCTTTCGATCCGCCATGATGCGTGAGCCTGCCCGGAGGGCCGTTCATGGCACGCGCGTGCCGTCTGCTGAGCGTGCCGCGGGGGCATGGCGGCGGGGAGCGGGGACTTCCCGTAACGGGAGATAAGAAGGTGGAACGGGCAGCCTCACGCGACACGCCGTCAGGCCGCCAGAGCGAGGACGGTCGGGGCGGCAGAGGCCTGTGCGGCGCGGGTTGCGCTAGTGCTCTGCGAGCGGCGCAGGTCCTCGGTGACCTGAGTGGTCAGATCGGCCAGGGTTGTGTCCAGTGCGCCTGCCAGGGCGGCGATCATCTCGCTGGACGGCTCCTTGCGCCCGCGCTCGATCTCGGAAAGATACTGCGGCGAGATCCCGGCCCGCCCCGCGGTCTCCGCGAGGGTTTCCGCCCGCTCCGCACGCAAGGCCCGCAGGCGGCTGCCGAGCACCTCGCGCCACAGCGGCTCAGGCTGCTTCCGTGTCAGGGGATAGATCCGGGCCTCGGGCATAGCATCACTGTAGACAGCGGCGGCCGATGGCGAAATCGGCGTTCGCTGCCGGCATACCGTGGCGGCGCTTCGCGAGTGCCCGTAACGGCTGAGGAGTCAGCCGCGTCCGTTCGGGATAATGGTTTTGCTGACGCGCCGCCTTGCGGAGCCGCTGGCGCTGCGGGCGGATGGTGGCGGCCGGGTCCCGGGCCGACACCCGGCCGGCCTCGAAGACACCGAAGCGGGTGCAAGCGGAGGCGGCCATCAGCGCCAGACCCGACAGGGCGGCGGCCGTGCGGCTGCGGCCGGCGAGCACGGCGCCGGACAGGCCTGCGGCTGTCAGCACCTCGCCGGCCTCCATCAGCCTTCCGGCGCGGCCCGACTGGTACGGTTTCGCGCCCTCGCCCAGACGCTGCACCAGCATGCTCTTCGCCGTGAGTTCGGTCGCCGCGCCGAGCACCGCGAACCTGACCGCGGGACCCGCGGCGCTCGGGCCGACCGCCAGCATGCCGAGACCGCCGGCGGCGGTGGCCGCGGACCCGGCGAACACGTAGGGCATCTCGCAGTAGGCGTCGCGCCAGGCCGGGACGGCGGTATCGCAGATCAGCGCGGCCGTGTAGGTGCCGACCCCGGCGCCAAGCGCGGCCGCCGCGCCCGCCTTCGGCAGCTTGCCGGTCACCGCGCTCGCGGCCGCGGCAGCCGCGAGCGGCCCGTAGCCCGCGATAAGCCACGAGCCGACGCTCATCGGCGACGTCACTTTGAACACGCGCAGCATGTTGAGGAACCGCGCGGGACGGCCGAGGTCCATGACCAGAGCCACGCCGGAGAGGCCGATGGCCGCGGCCGTCCCCACCTTCGACGCGCGGGCCAGCTCGGCGTTGCCGCGGGCCTGGGCGAAAGCGGCCAGCAAGGACGATGCGCTCGCAAGGCCGCCGAGGAAAAGGTAACCGGGCACCTCCGGGCTGCGCCACACTGGTTCCTTGATCACCGGCCGCCCGTAGTATCCGTCGGTGCGCGCCGGGTTCTCGCCGTCGGCGTGGTTCATCCGTTGCGTCCCTTCCAGCCCAGGCAGGCCACCAGCGCGCCCGCGGCGAGTGCGGCGCCGGCGGTCGCCACATGCCGCCACATTTTCGGCAGATCGCGGGTGGTGACCACCGGGTCCGGCGGCAGCCCGTACACCTCGGGCTCGTCGAGCAGCAAGAAGAAGGCGCCCGCGCCGCCGATCCCGCCCGCTGAGTTCTCAAGGTAGAGGCGGGCAGCGGCATTGCCCCGGTCGTGGAGTTCGCTGACCCGCTGACTGGCGCGTTCGCGCAGTTCGTCGACCGGTCCGAACTGGACGGACTGGGTCGGGCACCCCTTGGCGCAGGCCGGCGTCTGGCCATCGGTGAGCCGGTCGTAGCAGAGCGTGCACTTGTGCGCGCCGCCGTCGGCCTCCCGCCGGGCGATAACGCCGAACGGGCAGGCGGGCACGCAGTACCCGCAGCCGTTGCAGAAGTCGTCCTGCACCACGACGGTGCCGAACTCGGTGCGCATCAGCGCCCCGGTCGGGCAGACGTCCAGGCAGGCCGCCTCGGTGCAGTGCTTGCACACGTCGCTGGACATGAGCCAGCGGCCCTGTCCGGGATCCCCGGGACGGCTGGCCTCGCCCGGTCGGCCGATCTGCTCGATGAACGCGACGTGACGCTAGGTGTCGGCGCTCAGCCCGACGGTGGAGGAGTGTCAAATCCTCGCCTGATTCTCGATCTGTACCGCGCCCAGCGCGGTATACAGCTTCTTGATCAGGTAGTTCTCCCGTTGTCCAGCGTCGCCCCGCCCAGGCTGGCGAACCCCATCGTCCGCCGCGTGCGGCGGCCGTCCTGTTCCCACTGCCAGCCATGACGGCGCGCCTCGATCACCCGGTCCGCGATCATGTCCATGGCGGTGCCGAGGTCCAGGCGTTCCCAGTCGGCCGCGTACGGGCGCCGGTAGAGCACCTGATACTGGCGGGCGCCCCCCGGTGGTGAGCTGCAGGCTGGCCGAGCCCATGGGGCAGAGCCGCCCCCGGCTCACCAGCGAGTCGGGGTCGCCCTCGATCTGGACGACCTTCTGGTCCTTGACGAACACGTTCTGGCCGCAGCCGACCGCGCAGTACGGGCAGACGGACTTGACGACCTTGTCCGCCGTCTTCGTGCGCGGGCTGAGGTTGCCGGTCTTGGCGCTGCGTGTCGCCGCCCCGAGTCCAAGCCGGTCCTTGCCGGTGAGCTGCCGGTAGGCCGGCCATCGTCCCACCCAGTCACGCGGCGCGCTCATCGTGACGTCCCCTTGCCCCATCCGCCACTGCGGCAATGCCCTTTATAACGTTCGTAACGCCTTTTTCTTCTACCCATCGGCTGCCCTCCCATGCGTCGGATGGCTGGCCGCCGGAATCAGGCGACGACAGGAGCTGGCACGACGATCATGCTGGCGCGGCTACCCACGACTGGGCATGCCATGCGTGCGCGCAGGTCACGTACGCGCCGGGCCAAGCTTCGCAAGCTTGCCGCGAATCAGGCCGGCATCCGGATGCCGCAGGTCATCCAGGATCGCGAGCGCTTCCTCCCAGGCGATCCGGGCTGCCACTGGATTCCCGGCCGCGTCCTGGGTGTCGCCGAGGTGGCCGAGGGTCTCCGCTGCCCCCCAGCGGCCGCCGAGCTCGCGATGCAGCCCGAGCGCGCGCTGGTAGCACGCGGTTGCCTCGGCGAGGTCGCCGAGCTGCTGGTAGGCATAGCCGAGGCTGTCCAGCGCGTTGGCTACCCCTTCCTGGCTGCCGAGGTCGAGGAACATGTCCACGGCCCGCTGGCAGTAGCTCAGCGCCTCCTGGTAATGCCCGAGGACCACGTGGAACCAGCCGACCGAGTTGAGACCGACCGCCTGCCCGGCCGGCTCGCCCGCCGCCGTCCACGCCTCGAGGGCCTGCTGCGCCTGGCCGAGGGCCTCGCGGTACCGGCCTTGGTAGTTCAGCGTGATGGCCAGGGAGTTGTGGACGTTGGCCCGTCCGGCATGGTCGCCGCGCTCGGTGTGGATGCTCAGCGCGAGTTCAAGATGGGCGTAAGCCTCGTCGTAGTTGCCGAGCCTGGCGCTCGCGAAGCCGAATCGCTGGTGCGCGAAAGCCTCGGCGGCGCGGTCGCCGAGGCGCTCCGCGGCAGCCAGGGCGATCAGTTCGATGGCGGCCCAGTCATGCCAGCGGCCTCCCACGTCAAGGAAACGCGACAGCGCCCAGGCGATCTGCCACGCGTGGGTGTCGAAGCCAGCCTCGAATGCCCGCCCGACGGCCGCCATCAGCACGAGGTGCTCGGCCTCGAACCATGCCAGGGCCTCCCCGGTGGCACCGAAGTGCTCCGGGGTGATACCCGGCTGAGGAGCGGCCAGCGTGATCGGCCTGCGGGTGGGATGCAGCCGCAGTGCGGCCGCGTAGGCCGAGTGCAGGTAATGATCGAGCATCCGGCCGGTAGCCGCGCGCCGCTCAGCTTCGCTGTCGGCCAACTGAGTCAGCTCGGCGGCGTAGGCACGGAGCAGGTCGTGGCAGGAGAACCGGCCGGGAGCGTGCTCGGCCAGCAGGTGTGCCCTGGTCAGCTCGCCGAGCCGGCGGCGCGCTTCCTCAACCGGCAGGTCCGCCATGCTGGCCGCCGCGGCGGCGCTGCTCTCAGGACCGACGTGGAGCCCGAGCAGGCGGAATAGCCGCGCGGTGGTCGCGTCGAGCTGCTGATATGACCAGGAGAGGACCGCGCGGACGTTCACGGCCGCGTGCCCGGCGTCCAGGGCGTCCAGCCGCCCGCTGGCGTCGCGAAGCTCGGCCGTCAGCGCCGCGAGCGACAGCCCTGGCTGGCCGGCGGCCCGGGCCGCGGCGATGCTGAGCGCCAAGGGCAGCCGCGCGCACAACCGGATCAGCTCATCGGCGGCGGAGGCGCCGGCGGCGACCCGCTCCTGGCCAAGGTGGCGGGTCAGCAACTCCCATGCCTCGGCATCGGTGAGCACGTCCAGGGGGAGCGGGAAGGCGCCTTCGGCCGCGACCAGGCTGGTCAGCTGGCTACGGCTGGTCACGATCACCAGGCAGCCCGGGCTGGCCGGCAGCAGCGGGCGGACTTGATCGACGTCTCGCGCGTTATCCAGCACCACCAGCATCCGCTTGTCGGCCAGGAGGCTGCGATACAAGCCCGCCTGTGCCTCCAGGCCGGCGGGAATCCGTGCCGTTGGCACGGCCAGGGCGTCCAGGAAGAACCTGATGGCCTCGACCGGGGTCATCGGCGGCCCGGCCGGGTCGAAACCGCGCAGGTTCACATGCAGCTGCCCGTCCGGGAATTGCCCGGCCACGCGGTGCGCGAAATGCAGGGCAAGCGTGGTTTTACCGATCCCGGCGGTTCCGTCGATGACCGCGATCACCGTCCCGTGGCCCGCGCCGGCCGCCCCGGCCGCCTCGGGGACAAGCCCGGTGAGCGCCTTGAGCGCCCCGGCCCGGCCGACGAAATGCCGGGTCGCGGCGGGCAGTTGCCTGGGTATCGTGGTCTCCCGCGCGGCCGCCGGATCACGGCCAGCCGGCTCACCTCCCGCCGAGAGTCCCGCCGGGATCAGGAGGTCCTTGTCGCCGCCGAGAATGCGCTGATGCAGGAGCTGGAGCTCTGGACCGGGGTCGATGCCGAGTTCGTCGGCGAGGACTCGCCGGACATCCTGGTAAGCGGCGAGGGCGTCGGCCTGCCGGCCGCCACGGTACAAACTCAGCATCAGCTGCGCGTGGAATTGCTCCTGCAGCGGATAGAGCGCGACCAGCTGGCGCAGCTCCGCCACGACCTCACCGTGCCCGCCCAGGTGCAGGTCGGCGTCGATCCGCTCGACCAGCGCCTGGAGCCGCTGGTCGACGATCGGCGCGACCACGCGGTCCCGCAACCGCTGCGAGGGCACGTCGGCGAGCGGCTCGCCTCGCCACAGCACCAGCGCCTCCCGCAGCAAGCCAGCGGCCGCCGCCCAGTTTCCGGCCGCCGCGGCCGCATGACCGCGCGCGGCGAGCGCGCCGAACCGGCGGACGTCGAACTCGTCGTCTCCGACAGCGATCAGGTAGCCGGGCGGTCGCGTCTCGATCAGGCCGGCGCCGCCCGGTCCCAGCGTCGAGCGCAGCCGCTGGACGGCGGTATGCAGCGCGCCTCGCGCCCCGGCCGGGGGGTGGCCTTCCCACAGCGTTTCGGCGAGGGCGTCCACGCTGACCACCCGGCCCGCGCTGAGCAGCAGCGCCGCGAGCAGCACGCGTTGCCGTGGCGCCGACACGGACACGTGCCGGGTTCCGTCACGGACGAGCAGCGGCCCGAGCAGCCCGAACTCCACGCCCAGCACCTCTTCCGGCAAGGATCCGCACGCTGTGGTCGCGCCATCGGCGGACCGCGGTGTCACCGCGGACACGACCGCGGCAGCCTGGCGCGGTGAGCCATCGGTGAGCCACGGCTCTCGTCCTGACGGCGGTTCGTGAGCCCTAGCTGGCACATTACACCTCAACAGTGTGATTCCAGCTCAAATGGTGAGATCGCAGGCTGCCGCGGCTTCGTCCCGTCAGCGGATCGGAGGGGGGCCGTACAGCGATGACCGTCCCCGGAACTGATGCGCTCCGTAAGCCTTCAGCTGCCTACTCTCGCGGCGCGGCCAGACCACGTGGCCCCGTGGGCGATCTCGTGCGCATGCAGGAGTGGCCGCTGCGCAGCTACCTCGAGCTGCGAGCGGTGCCCACATCCGTGCGCTCCGCCCGGCAGCATGCCAGGAGCGTGCTGTCCGAGTGGCGCTTGGACGACCTCTCTGAGACCGTGGAATTGCTCGTCTCCGAGATCATCACCAACGCGGTCCGCGCATCAGCCGACACGGCACGTCAGCAGCAACGTCAGCAGCATGAGAGCGGGCAGGCGCCGCCCGTGCCGTGGATGCGGTTCTGGCTCATCTCGGACCGGCACAACGTCCTGATCCAGGTGTGGGACGACGATCATCGGCATCCTGTCACCCGGCACGCGGGGCAGGACGCGGAGGCTGGACGAGGACTGCTGCTCATCGAGTCGCTCAGCGCGCGATGGGGCTGCTTCGCGCCAGATGATCAGGAAGGGAAGATCGTCTGGGCCGTGTGCGCCCGGTGAAATCCGGGCGACCGTTAGCACCAGCCGCACGCAGCCGCCGCCCCCGCCGCGCCTACGTTTAAGCTGGGTGTTCTATGAGTACCGTAGCGTCCTCGCAGCGGCCGTCCGGGGTGTCCGGCGGCGAGCCGTCGGCGGTCATCCACACCGAAGACCTGACCAAGGTCTACCCGGGAACGGACTTCGCGGCCGTGGACAAGCTCAACCTGGACGTCCGCGCGGGAGAGATCTTCGGCCTGCTCGGGCCGAACGGAGCGGGCAAGACGACGACCGCCGGCATGCTGACCACCCGTGTGGTCCCCACGTCGGGCCGGGCCTTCCTGGCCGGGGTGGACATCAAGGCGCACCCCGCGCTGGCCAAGCAGCTCAGCGGGATCGTGTCGCAGCAGAACACCCTGGACCGTCAGCTCACGGTCTGGGAGAACCTGTACTTTCACGGCCGCCTGTTCGGCATCAAGGCGAAGGAGTCCAGGAAGATCGCCGACGACCTGCTCGCACAGTTCCAGCTGTCCCGATGGGCGAAGGCGTCGGTGTACGCGCTGTCCGGCGGGATGGCGCAGCGGCTCATGGTGGCGCGCGCCATCTTCCACCGGCCTTCGGTGCTGTTCCTCGACGAACCCACCGCGGGTCTTGACCCGCAGAGCAGGCTCGCGCTGTGGGACCTGCTCGGCGAGTTGCACCGCGAGGGCCAGACCATCGTGCTCACCACCCATTACATGGAAGAGGCCGAGCGGCTCTGCGAGCGGGTCGCCATCATGGACCACGGCCGGATCCTCGCCCTGGACACGCCGGCCGCGCTGAAGCAGACGGTCGGCGCCGACACCATCGTCACGGTGCGGACCACCGGCGACGCGAACCGGCTCGCGGAGGTGCTGGCCAAGGAAGTGGCGGGTGTCACGCGGACACGGGTGGCGGACGGCAGGCTCGAACTGCACATGCAAGGGGGCGACGGGCTCGTCCCGCGCATCGTGCTGGCGGCCGCGCACGGCGGCTTCGAGCTCGTCGACGTGTCGGTCGCCGAGCCCAGCCTGGAAACCGTGTTCATCAACCTGACCGGAAGGGAGCTGCGGGAGGAATGACCGCCGCGACAACTACCCAGGCGCCGGACCGGCGGATTGGCGGCGGCCCCACCCGCTCGGTGGCCGCGGCCAGCCGGACCGCGCTGGCCGCCCTGCTGCTGCGAGACCTGGTAGTGCTGCGCAAGCACATCTGGGAGTTCGTGCTGCGCACGCTCGTCCAGCCGTTCCTGCTCTGCTTCGTCTTCCTTTACGTGTTCCCGAAGATCGGCCAGGGCATCGGCGGCGGCAGCGGCTCGGCGGCGGAATCGGCGTTCGCCACCATCCTGGTGCCGGGGGTCGTCGGGATCTCCGTCATGTTCCAGGGCGTGCAGTCGATCGCGCTGGCCATGGCCCAGGAGTTCGGGTTCACCAGGGAGATCGAGGACCGGGTGCAGGCGCCCTGCCCGATCTGGCTGGTGGCCATCGCCAAAGTCATCTCCGGCGCGGCCCAGGGGGTGCTGTCCGCGATCATCGTGCTGCCGATCGCCTCGGTCGTGCACGCGCCCGGGGTGGAGGCCCACCTGAACCTGCACTGGTGGGTGATCGTGACGTTCGTCCCGCTGGCCTGCGTCGCGATGGCCGGGCTGGGCCTCGTCCTGGGCACCAGCTTCGAGCCGCGGAACATCGGCCTGATGTTCGGCTTCATCATCTTGCCGATCACGTTCCTGGGTGGCACCTACTACTCGTGGACCAAGCTCGCCCCGGTCACGCTGGACGGCTGGCACTGGCTGCAGACGATCGTGCTGATCAACCCGCTGATCTACGTGAACGAGGGCATGCGGGCCGCGTTCACCAACGCGCCGCACATGCACCTGTACGTCATCTACCCGGTGGTCATCGGATTCGGCGCGCTGTTCCTGGCCATCGGCCTGCGCAACTTCCGCCGCCGCGTGCTGTCCTGACCTGCCGCCCCCGGCCCGCCGTGGTCCCGCGGCCGCCCCGGGCCGGCACGTCCGCCGCGCTGCCCGCCCGCCCCCGCTCCTGTTGTGCCATTTATCCCGAACGGACGCCGGCGCCTCTTCCCGGTCCGCGTGCTCCGCGATCGCGGTGAGCCCGGCGGATGCGCGGCTCAGGGCTGGTAGGAGCCCGGGACCCAGGCGCGGGTCGTGACGCCGATCGCGTTCCAGGCGTTGATGGCGACGAGGAGGGCGAGGAGGGCGGCGATCTCGCCGGGTGCGAACTGCCCGGCCGCCCTGTCGTAGGCCGCGGCCGACACATGCTCGCCGGCCAGCAGGGTCACGTCCTCGGTGAAGGCAAGCGCCGCCCGTTCCCGCTCGGTGAAGAAGGGGGTCTCCCGCCAGGCGGGCAGCGCGTACAGCCGCTGCTCCGTTTCCCCGGCCGCGCGGGCATCCTTGGTGTGCATGTCGATGCAGTAGGCGCACCCGTTGAGCTGGGATGCGCGGACGCGGACCAGTTCCCGCAGCAGCGGATCGATGCCGGCCCGGTCCAGTTCCCTGGTCGCGGCCTGGTCCAGGTGGGCCATGGCGCGGGCGAACCCGGCGGCGTGCGCGTCGAAGTCGAGCCGGACCGGGACCTGCGGCGTGCCGGCCGAACGAGTGCTGTTCTCAGTCGCTGTCATGAGACAGACGCTAGACGCAGAGCGGCCCACGAGTAAGAACCACTTTAGTGAAGAAAACATGGGCCATTCCCGGTCGTGAGCTCGGTTACTGGCCTTGGATCGCCGCGGTGAGCCGGGCGAGGGCGGTGGTGTAGGCATGGTCGGGCGGGGTGGCGTAGCCGATGACCAGCGCGGGTCCGCGAGTGTGGCCGCGCAGGGCGTATTCGCCGAGCCCCTGGATGGCCACGCCCCGGGCGGCGGCGCGGGCGACGACCTGATCTTCGGGCTGGCCGGGGGGCAGTTCGGCGACCGCGTGCAGCCCGGCCGCGATCCCGGTGACGCGGACACCGGGGGCGTGCCGGGCGAGCGCGGCGATGAGCCGGTCGCGGCGGCGCCGGTAGGCGAGCCTGGCCCGGCGGACGTGCCGGTCATAGGCCCCGGAGGTGATGAACTCGGCGAGCGTGAGCTGCTCGAAACCGCTGGTCTGTGCGTCCGTCCGGGCCTTGGCGTCGGCTACGGCGCCGACCAGGCGGCTGGGGAGCACCAGCCAGCCCAGCCGCAGCCCCGGGGCCAGGGTCTTGCTGGCGGTGCCGGCGTAGATGACGTGTTCGGAGGCCATCGCTTGCAGCGCGCCGACTGGCTGGCGGTCGTAGCGGAACTCGCCGTCGTAGTCGTCTTCGATGATCAGCCCCGCGCTGTCGATGGCCCAGCGGGCAGCGTCCGCACGGCGCCGCGGTGACAGCACCGAGCCAAGAGGGAACTGGTGCGCCGGAGTTAGCAGCATCGCCCCGGCGTCAGATGCCGGGTCCAGGACCGCGCCGCTGTCATCGACCCCGAGCATGGCGGGGCCGAGTCCGAAGCTGGCGAGGGCCTCGACGGGGCCGGGCCGGCCGTATTCCTCGATCGCGATCTTGGTGACGCCGCAGGCGGGCAGCACCTGGCACAGCAGCGCCAGCCCCTGGGTGAACCCGGTGCAGACGACGATCCGGTCCGGGTCTGCCCGCACCCCGCGGACGCGGGCGAGGTAAGCCGCCAGCACGGTGCGCAGCTCCGGCTGGCCGCGGGGGTCGCCGTAGCCCAGGGCCTGGCTGGGCGCGGCGGACAGCGCCTTGCGCGCCGCGGACAGCCACCCGGCCCGGGGGAACGCCGACAGGTCGGGGGACCCCGCCCGCAGGTCGTAACGGGCCTGCCGGGTGCCTGGCGACGACCGGGTAGCCGCCGCCGGTGCCGGGGAGACCACCGCGGTGCCGGCGACCCGCGTGCCCGAGCCCTGCCGGGCGGTCAGCCAGCCCTCCGCGATGAGCTGGCCGTACGCCTCGGCGACCGTGTTGCGGGCGATCCCCAGGTCGGCGGCCAGCGACCGGGATGACGGCAGCCGTGTCCCGGGCGCCAGCCGCCCGGCCTGCACCGCCTCGCGCAGCGCCGCCTCCAGTCCGGCCCGCACCCGGTGCCCGGCCAGTTCCAGGTGCAGGTCCACTCCAGAAATGGCCCATGTTTTACTCATAAGAGCGGATCTTATCTTCGGGCCGCTTCCGATATAGCGTCAGTTCTTGTAACAGCGACCTGGCAGGGAGCATCGAGGAGCGAAGCATGGCAGAGCCGGCAAGGATCACCGCACCCGCGGAAGTGGCGGCGGCCTACTTCCGGGCCTGGGTAAACGGCGACATCGATCAGGTGCGGCCACTGCTTCATCCAGACGTCGACTTCGCCGGAGCCCTCGGCACCACCCGCGGCGCGGAGGAGACGCTCAAGGGCCTGGCAGGCATGTTCTCCCTGACCCGGCAGGTCACGGTGATCAAGCGCTGGGCCGACGGGCCGGATGTCCTCACCTGGTTCGAGCTGCGCACCGCCACCAGCGGGCCGCTGCCCGTCGTCAACTGGAGCCACGTGGAAGATGGCCTCATCACACGGATCCGGGTGACCTTCGACCCGCGTCCGCTCCTCCAGTGACCACGCGGGGTCAGCGACCGCGGCGGCCACGGAAGCCGGCCGACAACGCTGCCGCGCCGCGACCGGTCGCCGGAGCGGCCGCGATGGTCTCTGCGCGGGGCGCGGGCAGCGTGACCAGGGGAACGGGCTCGCCGGCGATCGAGCGCAGCAGCGCCGACCCGGGAGTGACGGTAGCGGTCAGCGGGACGACACCCGCCTTCCGCATCAGGTCGCGAACGGCACCGGCCTGGGCGGGAGTCTGGAGTGTGATCACGGTCCCGGTCGCCCCGGCCCGGGCGGTCCGCCCTGACCGGTGCAGGTAGGCCTTGTGCTCGGTCGGCGAATCGGCATGGATGACCAGGTCGATGCCGTCCACGTGGATACCACGGGCAGCGATGTCAGTCGCGACGATGACCCGCACCGCGCCGTCCGCGAAGGAGGCGAGATTCCGTTCCCGCGTCCCCTGCGACAGGTCTCCGTGCAGCTCAGCTGCCGGGATGCCGCTCGCGGCCAGCTGGCGTGCGAGCCGGTGGGCGGCATGCTTGGTCCGGGTGAAGACGAGCGACCGGCCGCTGCCGCCCGCGAGAGCGGCGACCACGCCGACCCGGTCGGCGGGAGCGACGGTGAGCAGGTGGTGGACCATCGTGGCCGGCGCCTTGATGGGGCCGACGTCATGGTGTACCGGGTCGTTCATGAAGCGCCGCGCCAGGATGTCGACGGCGGTGTCGAGCGTCGCGGAGAACAGCATCCGCTGGCCCCCTGGCGGGGTCATGTCAAGCAGCCGCCGCACGACAGGAAGGAATCCGAGGTCGGCCATATGGTCCGCCTCGTCGACCACGCTTATTTCCACGTCGCCGAGGTGGCAGTGGCCCTGCTCGATGAGATCGGCCAGCCTGCCGGGGCACGCGACGACGATGTCGGCGCGGTCATGCAGCCTGGCCACCTGAGGTTTCTGGGGGACCCCGCCGTAGATCGTCGCCACGCTCAGCCCCACCGATTCGGCCAGCGGCTCGAGGACGGCGTGGACCTGGCTGGCGAGTTCCCTGGTCGGCACGAGCACCAGGCCGCGCGGCCGGCAGGCGCTCGTGTAGCCGTCGGCCAGTCCAGCGGCCAGCGGGATGCAGAAGCCGAGCGTCTTGCCCGATCCGGTCTGCCCCCGCCCGAGGATGTCGCGGCCGGCCAGGGCGTCGGGCAGCGTGGCCGCCTGAATGGGGAACGGCGTGGTGATACCCGCCGCCGCGAGCGCCGCCACGAGCGGTGCCGGGACGCCAGCGGCGGCGAAGGAGACGGCGCGCGGGGCGGTGGGCGAGGCACCGCGCGCGGCCGCCATGGGCTTGGTGCGGCGGCGCTTGCCGCGCGAGGTTGACGGACGTTCGGTGGGCAGAGCAGACAAGAAAAACCTCCGGACTAGGGTGGCCGTATTTGGAAGGCCACCACGTCCGTGGAAACCAGCTCGCTCGTCAGCAGCGTACGACCGGCGCGCCGTGACGGCTGCGCCTCAATATGATTCGTCAGGTATCAGGCTACCGCCTAGGCACCCGCCTCAGTCATCCCGCACGGTCAGAGCTTGATCATCCTGGCGAACGGCGCCATGATCCGGACTTTCCTGGGAGCGAAGTCGACGACCACGGCGGTATCGCCCTCGACGAGGATGACACGGCCGAGGCCGTACTTCTCGTGGGTCACCTGATCATGCAGTTCGAACTGCTCGACAGGAGGTGCCTCGGGCGGAGGCTTGAAGGGACTTGACGGCAGGTAACGCCGGTTTCCGGCGCTGGCACTTCTCATTATGACCAGTGTGCGCCTTTCAATGGTCCCATGCCAACACGGGAACAATTCAGTCACCGCTGTCCATTCGTTGGACGTGCCACAGGGGACACGCCCAGCAGCGTGCGTGAGCACGCTCTGGGGCATCGGCCGGTTTCATACCAGGCTACTGCCGTATGGGCCGGGGGGCCAGCGGCAGGCGGCGGACGGACTACCGCGCCGGGTAGCGTTCGCGGCGAACGGTTGTCTTCCGGCCCTTGATGCTGGTCTGCCGGAGCGCCGCGACCACGTCGTCGGCGGCTGACTCGGGGACCTCGACGAGGGAGAATCGATCGGCGATCTCGATCGCCCCGATGTCCCTGCCGGAGAGGTACGACTCGCCGGTGATGGCGCCGACAAGGTCCTGTGGCCGGACTCCGGAGGAACGGCCGGTCCCCACGAACAGGCGTGTCGTGCCCTCAGTTGCGGGACGGCCGCGCCGCTGGTCGCGTCCGGCGGCCTTGCGACGGCCGCGGCGGTCGTCCGTCGCGTCCAATTCGACCTGCGGGAGCTCTTCTTCCTCGCCGACGGTTCCGCTCGTCTCATGCGCCAGCTTGACCGCGGCGAGCGCCACCTCGAAGAGGTCGAACTCCTCGCAGAGCGGCTCCACAACGGCCCGGAACGTCTCAAGGTCGTCCTCAAGCAGGCTCTCCCGGAGAGCGGCACGCGTCAGCTCCAGGCGCCTGGTGCGCAGGTCCGCGACGGTCGGCAGCTTCTCGACCGCGATCGGCTGCCCCGTCGCCCGCTCGATGGTCTTGAGCATCCTGTGCTCGCGCGGCTCGACCAGGGTGATGGCGGTGCCTTCGCGGCCGGCCCGGCCAACGCGCCCGATGCGGTGCACATACAACTCCGGCGCGCTGGGCACGTCGTAGTTCACCACGTGCGTGAGCTGCTCGATGTCGAGGCCGCGTGCGGCCACGTCGGTGGCCACGAGAAGATCGAGGCTCCCGCCGCGCAGCCGGCCCATGACCCGGTTGCGCTGTTGCTGGTCCATTCCGCCGTGCAGCGCCTCGGCGCGATAGCCGCGGCCGTTCAGGGTCTCGGTAAGCTGGTCCACCTCGTCCCTGGTACGACAGAAGACGACCGTGGCCGCCGGCGCCTCCAGGTCGAGCACTCGTCCGAGAGCGGCGGGCTTGTGCCCGCGCGGCACCACGTAGGCACTCTGTCGTACCAGCAGGCCATCGGCTGACGCCGGCGCCTGGCGGCCGAGCTCGGCCCGCACCGGGTCGCGCAGGTGACGGCGCACCATGCCGTTGATCCGCGGCGGCATGGTCGCCGAAAACAGCGCGGTCTGCCGGTTCTGCGGGGTGTTGCCGAGGATCGCCTCGATGTCCTCGGCGAAGCCCATGTCGAGCATCTCGTCCGCTTCGTCGAGTACGACGATCTCAAGGCCTTTCAAGTTCAGCGTTCCCCGGGTGATGTGGTCGAGCGCACGCCCGGGCGTCGCCACCACGACGTCGGCGCCACGATCAAGCGCCCGCAGTTGCCGGCCGATCGGCTGGCCGCCGTAGATCGGCAGCACACGCGCGCCTATGTCATGCCCGTAGCGATGCATCGCCTCGGAGACCTGCATCGCGAGCTCGCGTGTCGGCACGAGCACCAGGGCGAGCGGCGCGGACCGCCCGCCTTCGGCGAGGACCCGCTGGAGTACGGGAAGCGCGAAGGCGGCCGTCTTCCCCGTCCCGGTCGCGGCCTGCCCGACCAGATCACGGCCCGCAAGCAGTGGCGGGATGGCGGCCCGCTGTATCGGCGTCGGCTCCTCATAACCGAGGCCGGAGAGCGCGTGGCACAGTTCCGGGGCCAGCGTCAGGTCGGCGAAGCCGCTCGCACCCCCGCCGTTATTCTCGATCATGAACGACCACCTCGGTCCCCAGGCACCTTTTGACTTCCTTCACACGGGCTTTTGCCCTCCGCCACGTTACGACAGCGCGGCCGGCCGGGCGGCTTATCCACGGACACGCTGTGGGCCGGCGCCAGCGGGGTGCGTCGGCGTCGGTCCATGGCTAACTGTTATGCCTGAGCAGGCGTGGCCTGTTCTCGGCTTCTCGGCGCGACTTCTCCAGTTCCCTGAAGGGACGCCCGTGTACGGATGACACGAACGCACAAGACAACAACGCCAACGCTTACAGCCGATCCGGCGCCCAGTTCATTCCCGCCGCTCGGCGCTTGCCTCTGACCTGCCATGACGCGACCGGACGCCGGCCGACTCCGCCGCCTCGCCGTCGCTCGGCTAATAGCGATTGCCCGCGAGAGTCAGCCGTCTTTGTCCGCTTGGTCCTGTTCGACGTGCGCCAGTTCACAGCGGCCCAGCGGTCGGGCCGGCCTCATCTTCGGCCGCCAGCCGCCGTAGCCAGCGATACCCCGGCCTTTCCATCCCGTCCATCCCGTCTATCCCGGTAAGTGTCCGGGGTCCTGCACTGACCCGGCCGGTGATGGCCAAAGGCTAAGGGGGGGTATCAAATCAGGAAATTTCCGTATTTAACGCATAGATTGCCTCAGTTGTACCGTCATGATCATGAATACTTTTGTCCTGCCGAAGAGTTTTTATCCTATAATGCGTAAATATCTTCATGATCATGAACTCGCGATGATCAGATACCCAGCGGGGTATCCATTGCCTGGGCCGTAAGCGTGTCTCTCCGTGTCCCGCGCGCCAGACAGGCCGGCCTCCCGCGGTCGCGAGCAGTCATCCGCCCCACAAGACCCTGCTCTTTCTACTCGTGTGAGTGCGGCCGTTGGCCTCGAGAAGTGGTCGGGTTCTTCCGCTCCACCAGACGCAAGCGCACCCGTTTATCCTCAGCCGGCAAGACGACGGCCGCCGGTCAGATCAGTCGAGGTAGTCCCGGAGGAACTTGGATCGGGACGGGTGGCGCAGCTTGGACATGGTCTTGGACTCGATCTGCCGGATCCGTTCCCGGGTGACCCCGTAGACCTTGCCGATCTCGTCCAGCGTCTTGGGCTGCCCGTCGGTCAGCCCGAACCGCAGGGCCACCACGCCGGCCTCGCGGTCGGAGAGCGTGCTGAGGACCGAATGCAGCTGCTCCTGCAGCAGGGTGAAGCCGACCGCCTCGCCGGGCTCGATGGCCTCGGAGTCCTCGATCAGGTCGCCGAACTCGCTGTCGCCGTCCTCGCCGAGCGGAGTGTGCAGCGAGATCGGCTCGCGGCTGTACTTCTGCACCTCGATGACCTTTTCCGGGGTCATGTCCAGCTCGGCCGCGAGCTCCTGGGGGGTGGGCTCGCGGCCCAGGTCCTGGAGCAGCTGCCGCTGCGCCCGGGCCAGCTTGCTGATGGCCTCGGCCATGTGCACCGGGAGGCGGATGGTGCGGGACTGGTCGGCCATCGCCCGGGTGATCGCCTGCCGGATCCACCAGGTGGCATAGGTGGAGAACTTGTAGCCCCTGGTGTAGTCGAACTTCTCCACGCCGCGGATCATGCCGAGGTTCCCCTCCTGAATCAGGTCCAGGAACAGCATTCCGCGCCCGGTGTACCGTCTGGCCAGCGACACGACTAGACGCAGGTTGGCCTCCACCAGGTGGTTCTTGGCCCTCCTGCCGTCTTCGGCGACCTGCTCAAGGTCGATCCGCGCTTCGGTGGAAAGATTCCGGCTGCCTTCGGCGAGCTTCTGAGCGGCGAACAGGCCCGCCTCGATCCGCTTGGCCAGCTCGACCTCCTGCCCGGCGTTGAGCAGCGGCACCCTGCCGATCTGCTTGAGGTAGTCCTTGACCGGGTCGGCAGTAGCGCTGGCGGCTGCCGCCCGGGCGGCCGGAAGGTCCTCGTCGTCCCCGCCGGAAACCGACGGCTCGTCCTGGCTCTCCTCGCCTGCCGCCTCCCGCGGAGCACAGGGCTCGTCTTGGGCCGAGCCTGAGTGCGCCATTTCGACCGGAGCGGCGGGCAGCGGCCCGCCGACCTCAACGGCATTGCTATTCCCGCCTGGGTCCGCCGAGTCGTTCAAGCCCATGGCAGCGCCGATACCATCGCCGCCGGCCGCGAGTCCTTGCTTATGGGCCAGCCCAGGAGCAGCTGCGCCTGCCGTCGCGATCGCCGGACCGCAGCCCGCCGCGCCGGGCTCGACGCCTCGCTGACCGGGCTGGATCGCGACACGGGCATCCTCTCCCTGAGATCCAGAACAACGAGGCGGGACATACTGCTGAACCCGCGCTGTCTGCCAGCTGCCGGAAGGCGACATGACACAAAATCAGAGCGGCTGCCTCGTCCCCCACACACTACGCCGAACCGGGGGGCGGCTCGGACGCTGCCAGGCGCCAAGCCGCTTGACTGCGCACCCGAGCACGCGGAGGGGCGGATTTCGGGCCAGGGTACCGGCTAGGGATTTCCACTTGCGCCATGGGTGCGCCCGGCCGGGCCGCGCCTGATCATCGCTGCCGTGCCCTGGCGATCAGAGCAGGAGGAATCCGGTGGGTAACATCCATGACGACCGAGCAGCCTTGTTCGCCAACCTCGAGAGCGCCGAGACGCAGCCTAGGTTCTGGGATCAAGTCGCCGATGACGTCGGCTGGACCGTCGAGGGCACACACGCCCTGTGCGGCCGGTACCGCTCGAAGGCAGACTTCATCGCCGCCACCTTCGACCGCCTTCAGGGCGTGCTGGTCGGAGGGGCGGCGCTGAAGGTCCGGCACCTCTACGTGGACGGCGACACGACGATCGCCGAGCTGCGGTCCTCCTCGAAAACTAACGAGGGCGCGACGTTCGCCAACAACTACTGCTGGGTGTGCCGCTTCGACGGCGAGATGATCGTGGAGGCGCGGGCTTACCTCGACTCAGCCATGGTCGACTACACCGTCCATCGCAACGAGAACCTCGCATGGCAGTAGCCGGCCGCGCTTCGACCCGGCGAGCACCCGTCACATTTACCGGGGCCCAGGGGGACCCGCACTGAGCACTGGGGCGTCCGGCCGCGGACCAGGGTACCGGCCAGGGTCTCCACTGGGGCGACGCGCCGCCCGGAGCGAGACCGTGGTCCCGGTACCAGCCAGCAGGCGAAACCGCCGGGACCCAGGCCTGCCTGGACCCGACGGTCGCCGCTACCGGAAGGATGCGCCATGCCGAAGGTCACCGTCGGCCAGGAAAACAACACGGACATCGAGATCTACTACGAGGATCACGGCGCCGGCCAGCCGGTGGTGCTGATCCACGGATATCCGCTCAGCGGCCGGGCCTGGGACAGGCAGCTCCCGGTGCTGCTGGAGGCCGGCTACCGGGTCATCACCTATGACCGGCGCGGGTTCGGCCAGTCCAGCCAGCCCGTGATCGGCTACGACTACGACACCTTTGCCGCCGACCTGAACACGCTCCTGGAGCACCTGGACCTGCGCGACGCCGTCCTGGCCGGGCACTCGATGGGCACCGGGGAGGTCACCCGCTACCTGGGCCGCTACGGCTCGGCGCGGGTGGCCAAGGGCGTACTGCTCTCTCCGATCCCGCCGTTCTTGCTGCAGGCCGGCGACAACCCCGAGGGGTTGCCGCAAGCACTGTTCGACGGCTTCGTCCAGGCCGCCCAGGCCGATGGCCCGGCGTGGATGAAGGGGTTCCTGGACAACTTCTACAACATCGACACCCTGCGCGGCACCCTGGTCAGCGACCAGGCCTACCAGGCCAGCTGGAACGTCGCCGTCACCGCGTCGGCCACCGCCACCGTGGCCTGCATCGGCACCTGGGAGACCGACTTCCGCAACGACCTGCCCGAGATCGACGTGCCCATGCTGGTCGTGCAGGGCGACGCGGACCGGGTCCTGCCGCTGGACAAGACCGGTCGGCGGCTGCCCGGCCTGATCAAGGACGTGCAGCTGGTCGTCATCGACGGCGGCCCGCACGCCATCGCCTGGACCCACGCCGCTCAGGTCAACACCGCGCTGCTCGACTTCATCCGTAGCTGAACCGCCCCAGCACCGAAAGGAGGCCCCCCCCCCCCCGCCGGGGTCCATCTGGCTCTATCCGCGGTCTACCAGGCCTGCCAGAGCCTCCCCAGCCTGCTGACGAGCGCAGCGGCGGGCGCGTCATGGCCGGGTTTACCCG
This sequence comes from uncultured Actinomycetota bacterium, assembly GCA_963771985.1. Classification (GTDB taxonomy): domain Bacteria; phylum Actinomycetota; class Actinomycetes; order Streptosporangiales; family Streptosporangiaceae; genus Trebonia. Next base: position 149,337 of record CAVYVO010000028.1, read on the forward strand.
GCCAACCCGCCAGGCTAGGCTTTCCAGCAGGGCAACGGCAGAGTTCTGGCGGTGCGACCGGGCCGTTTGCCGTGGACTCAAGACTTGCCTGGACGGGCAGATGGCCACAAATCCGCGGGCGGGCACGGGGGTTCCGGGTAGCGCGCGCCACCGGGGTGCAATCGGAGATGGAGCTGGCATTCGCCGGGCTGCATCAGCTGTGCGCGCCGATGCTGGATCACCTCGATCTCGTGCCTGCCCCGCAGCGCAAGGCGCTGCGGACCGCGTTCGGGATCAGCTCTGGCCCGCCGCCGGACCGGTTCCTGGTCGGGCTGGCCGTGCTGAGCCTGCTGTCGGAGGTGGCCGGAGACCTACCTCGACGCCCGGGCCCTGCCGCGGCCACTGCACCCCGGGCCGGTGGAACTGCTGCTCGACGGACTGGCGCTGCTGATCACCGACGGCCCGGCCGCCGCGGCACCGCCGTTGCGGCAAACGGTCAGTGTCTTCGTCGGCGCCGACATCTCCGTGGGCGAGGGACTGCGGTGGGGCTGGATGGCGATGGCGGTCACCAACGCCCTGTGGGACGACGACGGCTGGCGTGCGGTCCTCGCCCGGCACCTGGAGATCATCCGGAACGTAGGCTCGCTCGACCGGCTGCCCATCTGCCTGGCCGCCATGGGCACGGCCGCCGTGTGGAGTGGTGACTTCGAGGCGGCCGCGTCCGTGATAGCGGAGGGTGATGCGATCTCCGAAGCGACCGGGACCCGCATCGCACCCTTTGCCTCCATGCTCCTTGGCTCTCTCCAGGGCCGGGAAGCCGAGGTCACCCCGCTGATCGAGGCCATCATCACCGCGATGCACGGGAGGCGGCCCGGCAGGCCAGCGAGGATACCCCTGAGCTCTATGTCTCCATGTGGGCGTTGTCCGAGCTGATCGAGGCCGCCGCGCGCAGCGGGCATCTCCACCTCGCCGCCGATGCGCTCGAGCGGCTGACGGAAACGACCCAGGCCGGGGACACCGACTTCGGACTGGGCATCGAGGCGCGCTCACGCGCACTCTTGAGTCAGGGCCAGGCTGCCGAGGACTTGTACCGCGAGGCGATCGACCGGCTCGGTCGCACCAAGCTCCGTCCGGAGCTCGCTCGCGTCCATCGCTCTACGGCGAATGGCTGCGCCGGGAGAACCGCCGCGCCGCCGCCCGCGCGCGGCTGCGCACCGCCCACGACATCGGGGTCAGCTCGCGCCGGGAGCTGACCGCGGCGCTGGCACAGCTCAGCCAGGCCGGCCTGTCAGCCTAGTCACGCGCCGCCGGCCAGCCGACCTGTATCCCGTGGGCGCGCAAGGCCCGCCCGCCGCCGCCACCCCGGCCCGCCCGGAACGCCCCGGCGTGACGGATACCTTGCCGCAAGTTCGCTCTGCGCTGAGGTACCTGGCGGGCCGCTCAGGTCCGAGCAGTGGCCGGTGCCTGGGAATCCGGCGCATTAGCGGTCCTGGGCGCGGCGCCCTCCCGCATGACGAAGTCCTTGCTCCGGATCAGCAGCAGCGCGCAGACCCCGCCCACCAGCGCCAGGGTCGCCGTGATGTACAGCAGGTCGTTGAGGCCGGAGGCGAAGCTGGACCGTAGCGCGAGCGCTGTGGCCCCGCGGTCAGCGGCGGGAACGGACGCCAGCACGTGCCCGACCGATCCTTGCCGGACAGCTGCCGCGATCGTCCCGGCCGAGCCCGCCAGCGACGGGGGCAGCATTGACGCCAGGTGTGACTGCATTGCCGAGACGAAGATCGAGCCGAGCGCGGCGATGCCGGTGGCGATGCCGATCTGGCGGAACGTCGCGTTGGTCCCGGATGCCATGCCCGCCTGGTGCGGCGGCACGACGCCGATGGCGGTGGAGGCCAGCGGCGGGTTGACCATGCCGGAGCCGAGTCCGGCGATGATGAACCCGGGGACCAGGTGCGTCCAGGAGCTGGTGCCGGTCAGCCCGGCCATCACGATCAGCCCGATGCCGACCAGCAGCAGGCCCGGCCCGATGAGCCAGCGGACCGGCATGTGCTCGCTCAGCCGCCCCGCCGCGGTCGCGGTGACCAGCGTGGCCAGCGTGATGACCGACACCCGCAGGCCTGCTCCCAGGGCCGAGTACCCGAGGATGTCCTGCAGGTAGATCACCAGGTACAGCAGCACCGCGTACAGTGACCCGTTCATCGCGAACGCCGAGATGGAGCCGCCCGCGAACGTCGGGACCCGCAGCAGCCGGACGTCGAACATCGGGTTCGCGACCCTGGTCTCGGCCACCACGAACGCGGCGAGCAGCACGATGCCAACCGCGAGGCAGGTGAGGACCCCGGTGTCCGTCCATGAGGTCTCGCTGGCCCGGATGAGACCGTAGATGAGGCTGACCAGCCCGGTCGTGAGCAGCCCGAACCCGGTCCAGTCGGGCCTGGTGGGCTGAGGCGCGCGGGATTCCTCGACCCGCCAGATGGTCACGACCAGCGCGAATATGCCGATCGGGATGTTGACGAGGAAGATCCCGCGCCAGTCCCAGCCCGTCGTGATCAGGCCGCCGAGCACCGGCCCGGCCGCGGTGGCGATGCCGGTGACCGCGCCCCAGATGCCGAACGCTGTGCCACGGTCCTTGCCGCGGAAGCTGTGGCCGAGCAGCGCCAGCGAGGTGGCGAAGACGATTGCCCCGCCGATGCCCTGGCCGCACCGGGATAGGATCATCATCAGCGGGTTCGCCGCCAGGCCGCACAGCAGCGACCCGAGGGTGAAGATCGTCAGCCCGATCGCGAACAGCCGCTTGCGCCCGTACCGGTCGGCCAGCGCCCCCGAGGTGAGCAGCAGCGATGCAAGCGTCAGCGCGTACGCGTCCAGGGTCCACTGCACGTCACTGAAAGACGCATGCAGCCCGGCCTGGATGGCCGGCTGGGCCACCACCACGATGGTGACGTCGAGCAGCAGCATGAAGGTGCCCAGCAGGACCGCGATCAGGGTCCACCACTTCTTGTCCATTGCCTTGATTCTCCTCGCGTGCCTTCCTCAGCTATCGTGCCTGGCAGGGGCACCAGACTCCAACTTTCGACGCGGTTATGCCGGATCCTGACATCTGAAGGGAGCGAGGCGTGGAAACTGACGGCCTCGACGAGGTGGACCGGCAGCTCGTCCATGCCCTCGTGATCGCGCCCCGGGCGCCGTTCAAGCTGTTCGCCGACGTGACCGGAGTCTCCGACCGGACCATCGCGCGGCGCTACCGGAAGCTCGTCTCGGCCTTCGGGCTGCGCGTCACCGGGGTCCTCAACAGCGAGCGCCTCGGCTGGACCGACTGGTGTATCCGGCTGCAGGTCATGCCGGGCCACGCCGATGGCATCGCGCAGGCCCTGGCGCGACGGCCGGACACCCGGTGGATCACCCTGGCCTCCGGCGGCACCGAGATCACCTGCGTGCTGCAGGTGCGCACCGCTGAGCAGCGTGACGATCTCTTCCTGCGCGGCCTGCCGGGCAGCCGCCGGGTCACCCAGATCACCGCCCAGTCGCTCCTGTGCCAGTACAGCCGGCTGGAGTGGGCCGGCATCACCAGCACGCTGTCGCCCGGCCAGGTCGCCGCGCTGCGGGCCAGCGGCGGGTACCCGGAGAACGTGCTACGCGACCCCCTGCCCGCGCAGGACGCGGAAGTCGAGCCGGTGTCCCTGCACCCCGACGACCACCTGCTCCTGGCCGAGCTCGCCAGGGACGGGCGGGCGGCGCACGCCGCGCTCGCCGCGGCCCTGCACTGGCACGAGTCGACCGTGCGCCGCCGGATCGAGGAGCTTCAGCAGCAGCAGGCGCTGTACTTCGACGTCGACGTCCGCGAGGACTTCCGAAACGCGCGCTTGGCTGCGCTCCTCTGGCTCACGGTGGAGCCCGCGCATCTCGACGAGACGGGCCGGGCGATAGCCCGCCACCCCGAGGTCCCGTTCGCCGCCGCCACCACGGGTCACACGAACCTGGTCGTCAGCGCCCGGTTCCGCGGCACACGGCACATGTACCACTACATCACCGCCCGGCTGACCGGGCTGTCTGGCATCAGGTCCCTGGAGACCTCGCCCATCATCGGCAGGTTCAAGCAGGCCGGCCCCGCGACCCCAGGGCTCAGCGGCTGAACGCCGCCGCCCCGCGCCGCAGAATCCTCGACACCACCAAGCCGACCCCGAGAGGGCCATTGCCGAGCGCTGCGCACACCCGCATGGGACGCAACAAGCCCCTGGCCGTATACGCGCTGATCAGGGGCTTGTTTTGGGTGGTGTGGCAGGTGTTGGGTTCGAACCAACGTAGGCTTAGCCGACGGTTTTACAGACCGCTCCCTTTGGCCACTCGGGCAACCTGCCAAGTGCCGCCGCGTGAGGACAGCAGAGAGAAGAATAGCGGACAAGACGAGTGGTTGCGACGCCGACCGCCGGGCAACTCGCTGACACATCCGTGACACGTCCGTGTGACGATCACCACCGTACCCGTCTAACCTGTGGATCATGCCCAGCGAGTCCAGCTTTGACATCGTCAGCAAGATCGACCGCCAGGAAGCCGACAACGCGCTTAACCAGGCGGCCAAGGAGATCAGCACGCGGTTCGACTTCCGCGGCGTAGGCGCGTCCATCGCCTGGTCGGGCGAGCACGGGGTGGAGATCCGCGCGAACAGCGAGGAGCGGGCCAACGCCGTCCTCGACGTCTTCAAGGAGAAACTGGTCAAGCGCGGGGTCTCCCTCAAGCACCTGGACGCCGCCGAGCCGCGGGTGTCCGGCAAGGAGTACCGCATCTCGATCACTCTGAAGGAGGGCATCTCCCAGGAGAACGCGAAGAAGGTCTCCAAGATCATCAGGGACGAGGGCCCGAGCGGGGTCCGCGCCCAGGTGCAGGGCGAGGAGCTCCGGGTCTCGTCGAAGAAGAAGGACGATCTGCAAGCCGTGATCAGCCTGCTCAAGTCCAAGGACTTCGACTTCGCACTCCAGTTCACCAACTACCGCTAAGCCGCCGCCCCCGCCATAGGCCGATTGCGCAATCGACCACACTAGAGCAGGTCGATTGCGCAGTCGACCCACCGAGACGGGGCCGCGGAGCAGGTCGATTGCGCAATCGACCCCGTCGAGGGGAGGCCGCGGGGCAGGTTGAGGGTGGGTCGCGGAGCAGCCGCGTCAGCGGGGGTAGCCGGCCAGGGCTTCGAGGCGGCGGACCCGTTCGCCGGTCGGCGGGTGGGTCAGGAACAGCCTGCCGAATCCCCCGTACGGGAACGGGTGGGCGATCATCAGGTGGCTCGCCGCGGCCAGGCACCCGCGCGGGCGCAGCGGCAGCGCCGCGGCCTGCATGTCGATCCGCCGCAGCGCGCTGGCCAGCGCCATCGGGTCCCCGGTCAGCAGGGCCCCCTCGGCGTCCGCGTGGTATTCCCGGCCGGTGGACGCGGTGAGCTGCAGCAGCAGCAGCGATGACAGCGGGCAGAACGCGACCAGCGACGCCAGCCCGGCCGACCACGACGACACGACGATGTCCCGCCGCTGCACGTGGGCCAGCTCGTGCGCGACGACGGCGCGCAGCTCTTCCGCCGAAAGCACCCGGAGCAGTCCTTCGGTGCAGCAGATCGCGGCCGACCGCGTGCTGCACCCGACCGTGAGGATGTTGGGCTGCATCGCGGGAGACACGAACAGCCGGGGCACCGGCAGCTTGGCGGAGTAGCACAGCTCCCGCACCAGCTCGTAAAGCTCGGGCCGCTCCACCTCGCTGACAGGGCGTGCGCGGAGGGCAGTCAGCACCTTCCGTTCGGAATGAAAATAAACGATCCAGCCGAGCGCGAAAATGAGGGCACTGGCGACAGCGAGCCCGGCCATGCCGAACCACACCGCGCTCGTCAGCAGGGCAATACCGCTCACCGCGACGGCCAGTATCGCCGCGCGCAGCCCGTAGCAGTGCACGGCCGTTTCCCCTCCCTTGACGACCGCTGCGGCCAGTTGGCCACCCTCAGCGTAAAGCCGCAGCTCGTATGGTTCAACGGCCGCACGCGACCGCCGGGTTCCCGGAAACGGGAGGATCCGACGTATGCGGCGAAACGACACTCGTGCGCAACGTGGGATTAACCACACGCGACTCAGCCGACGAGAAGTTCTCCTCAGTACCCGAAACCTCGTAGAATTAAACCCTGTCCTGCACTCACGCCCCCGGCCGTAGGGGTGGTGCTGCATAGGGGCGCCCGGCCTGGCGTGCGGAGGAGGCTTTACGCTGTGACCAAGCAGGTCCAGGAGCTTGACCACGTAATCATCCGGTTCGCCGGGGACTCCGGTGACGGCATGCAGCTCACCGGTGACAGGTTCACCCAGGAAACCGCCGTCTTCGGGAATGACCTGTCGACGCTGCCGAACTTCCCGGCCGAGATCCGCGCGCCCGCCGGAACGCTCCCCGGCGTGAGCAGCTTCCAGCTGCACTTCGCGGACCACGACATCCTCACGCCCGGCGACGCGCCGGACGTGCTGGTCGCCATGAACCCGGCGGCGCTGAAGGCGAACCTCAAGGACTTGCCGCGGGGCAAGGACCTGATCGTCAACACCGACGAGTTCACCAAGCGCAACCTGGCGAAGGTCGGGTTCGACAAGAACCCGCTCGAAGACGGGTCCCTCGACCAGTACAGCGTGCACCCGGTGCCGCTGACCTCGCTGACCGTCAAGGCCCTCGAACAGCTCGACATCACCCGCAAGGACGCCGAGCGCGCCAAGAACATGTTCGCCCTCGGCCTGTTGTCCTGGCTGTACGGGCGTCCCGCGGAAAACACGCTGGCGTTCCTGCAGGCCAAGTTCGGCCGCCGGCCGGAGATCTTGAAGGCGAACGTGACCGCCTTCAACGCGGGCTGGAATTACGGCGAGACCACCGAGGACTTCTCGGTCCGCTACGAGGTCAGGCCGGCCGCGCTCAAGCCCGGCAAGTACCGGAACATCACGGGCAACACCGCCCTGGCGTACGGCCTGATCGCCGCGGGCCAGCTGGCCAAGCTGCCGCTGTTCCTCGGCTCCTACCCGATCACGCCGGCCTCCGACATCCTGCACGAGCTCGCCAAGCACAAGAAGTTCGGCGTCCGGACGTTCCAGGCCGAGGACGAGATCGCGAGCGTCGGTTCGGCGCTGGGGGCGGCGTTCGGCGGCGCGCTGGCGGTGACGACGACCTCCGGCCCGGGCATGGCGCTCAAGGCGGAGACCGTGGGCCTGGCCGTGTCCGTCGAGCTCCCGCTCATCGTCGTCGACGTGCAGCGCGCGGGGCCGTCCACCGGCATGCCGACCAAGACCGAGCAGGCGGACCTGCTGATGGCGCTCTTCGGCCGCAACGGCGAGTCGCCGGTGCCGGTAGTGGCCGCCGCCAGCCCGTCGGACTGCTTTTTCGCGGCGATCGAGGCGGCGCGGATCGCGGTCACCTACCGGACGCCGGTCATCCTGCTGTCCGACGGCTACCTGGCCAACGGCTCCGAGCCGTGGCTCATCCCGGACGTCGCCACGCTGCCGGACCTCAGCATTGAGTTCTCGTTCGCCGCGGCTGACGCAGGCGGCGGGGAGTTCCAGCCGTTCCGGCGCGACCCGGTGACGCTGGCCAGGCCGTGGGCCGTCCCTGGCACGCCGGGCCTCGAGCACCGCATCGGCGGCATCGAGAAGGCCGACGGCAGCGGGACGATCTCCTACGACCCGGACAACCACGACCTCATGGTGCGCACCCGGCAGGCCAAGGTCGACGGCATCGCGTCGTCCATCCCGCCGCTGGAGGTCGACGACCCGACCGGCGACGCGAAGGTCCTGGTCCTCGGCTGGGGCTCTACCTACGGCTCCATCGGCGCCGGGGTCCGGCGGGTGCGCCGCGCGGGCCACGCGGTCGCACAGGCACACCTGCGGCACCTGAACCCGTTCCCGGCCAACCTCGGCGAGGTGCTGCGCCGCTACGACAAGGTGCTGGTACCCGAGATCAACCTCGGCCAGCTCGCGCTGCTGCTGCGCGGCCGATTCCTGGTCGACGTCATCTCGTACAACCGAGTGCGGGGGCTGCCGTTCCGTGCCGCTGAGCTGGCTGAGGCGATTGAGGAAGTGATCGCACATGCATGAGGAAATGCACGGTATCCCGAACGGAAGCGGGCGCCTCGCCTCCCTGCAGCTCGTACCGAAGGCGACGGGGCTGGCCGCCAAGGACTTCAAGTCCGACCAGGAAGTCCGCTGGTGCCCCGGCTGCGGCGACTACGCGATCCTCGCGGCCTTCCAGTCGTTCCTGCCCGAGCTCGAGGTGCCGCGGGAGAACGTGGTGGTCATCTCGGGCATCGGCTGCTCCTCACGACTTCCGTACTACGTCAACAGCTTCGGCATGCACTCGATCCACGGGCGGGCGCCCGCGATCGCGACCGGCCTGGCGACGTCACGGCCCGACCTGTCGGTCTGGGTGATCACCGGCGACGGCGACGCCCTGTCCATCGGCGGCAACCATCTGATCCACGCGCTGCGCCGCAACGTGAACATCAAGATCCTGCTGTTCAACAACCGGATCTACGGGCTGACCAAGGGCCAGTACTCGCCGACGTCCGAGCAGGGCAAGGTGACGAAGTCGACCCCGTACGGGTCGCTGGATTACCCCTTCAGCCCAGTGTCTCTCGCTTTGGGGGCGGAGGCCTCGTTCGTGGCCCGGTCGGTGGACTCGGACCGTAAGCACCTGCAGTCGGTGCTGCGCGCGGCCGCAGACCACCAGGGTGCCGGGTTCATCGAGATCTTCCAAAACTGCCCGATCTTCAACGACGACGCCTTCGCGCCCATCAAGGAGCCGAAGGCCCCGGGCCTGATCCGGCTGTCGCACGGTGAACCGGTTCGCTTCGGGCCGGACGGGTCGATGGGACTCACCTACGGGCCGTACGGTGCTTTGATCGCGGTGGAGGTTTCCTCGGTGCCGGAGTCTGAACTGGTCGTACACGACGTGACGCGGACCGACCCCTCCTACGCGTTCGCGCTGTCCCGCCTGGACCCCGGCGACTTCTCGCACACTGCGATCGGCGTCTTCCGCTCGGTCCCCCGGCCCTCGTACGACGAGCTGATGGCCGACCAGATCGCCACGGCTCGTTCCGGTGGCGAGGGCGACCTCGCCGCCCTGCTGGCCGGCAACGACACCTGGGAAGTCGCCTGATCGGTTAGGCCGGTGTTCGTCGAAAGCCTGTCGGTCGAGCGGGAACTGATCGGCGCCGGCGAATGGGATCAGTGGCCGTTCGACGTGCCCTGCGTGGCCGCGCTCGCCCGTGACGGCCTGGACCTGCGCCGCCCGGTCACGTTTCTCGTCGGAGAGAACGGGTCGGGAAAGTCCACGCTGGTGGAAGCCATCGCCGAGGCGGCCGGACTGGACGCGCGCGGCGGGCGCGCCGGGCGCAAGTACGGGAACCAGCGGGAGAAGACACGGCTGGGTCAGGTGATGCGACTGGGTCTCACGCACCAGGGCACCCGGATGCGCACCGGGCCGCGCACCAAGCGCAGGGGCTACTTCCTGCGCGCCGAGACGCTGTTCGGGTTCGCCGAAGCGGTCTCGGGCCTGCCCGGCTACTGGGCAGAGGTCATCTCCGTGAAAAGCCACGGGGAGGGGTTCCTGGTGGTCTTCAGGGATATGTTCCGCGAGCCCGGGCTCTACCTGATGGACGAGCCGGAGGCGGCGCTGTCGTTCAGCTCCTGCCTGCGGCTGGTCGCGCTCATGCACGAGCTAGGCGGCAGCGGCGCCCAGGTCATCTGCGCCACCCACTCGCCGCTCCTCGCGGCGACGCCGGGAGCGGACATCGTCGAGATCGGTTCCTTCGGGATCCGCCGGGTTACGTGGGACCGTCTGGACATCGTCGACCACTGGCGCCGCTACCTCAGCGACCCGAACGCCTACCTCCGCCACGTCATCGACCCCTGACCCCTCTCCGCCCGGCCTCGCTCTTCCCCGGCTGGCATCCGGCGTGTGTCGATTGCGCAATCGACCCGCTCTAGGCAGCACACCGGAACAGCCTGAGTTTGCGGCGTGTCGGGCACACCGCCCGTTTCACACCCTTATCTCCCGTTACGTGAAGCTCCGTTCCGCGGCATCCGCCGGGCTTTGAGTGCAGATTCCGGTGCCATGGCACCGGAAATCGCAATCAGAGCGGCAGGCCGCATGCACAACAGCCGCATTCCGGGCACCCCTGGCCGGGAACCGGCCGCAGAGGGCCAGTGAACCACATCACAGGCACCCGACACGCCGGAGAATCACCTTGTTTCGGAACGTTCCCCTACTGTGGTCGATTGCGCAATCGACCTGCAGGCTCCGCGCGCGTCAGCTCTCCGGGGCGGGTAGTTCCGTGGCGATCTCCCAGACGTAGCCGTCCGGGTCCTGGAAGTTGGCGGTGCGCATGCCCCAGGCACGATCCTCCGGGCCGTTCAGCAAGGTGACCTCCTTCTTCGCGAGCTCCGCGCATACCGCGTCGACGTCATCAACGATGATCGCGAACACATGCCGCGGCCCGTTTCCTGGCTTGCCCACGACCGCGGGCGAGATCAGCCTGCCCGCCTCGGACGACTTCGTCAGGAAGAGCATGGTGTTGCCAAGGTGGAACCCGACGTCGGTCGCGTCCTCGAACATGGGCTGTAGCTCGAAGACCTGCTGGTAGAACGAGCTGGACCGGCCGGTGTCCTCGACGAACAGTGTGATGGCGCCGATGTTCTTCTGCCAGTCGCTCATCGATGTGCTTCCCTTCCGCGCATGCCGCTACCCCTGTGGTAGTTAGACCGCGGTTCGGCAGAAAACTCATCGGGCCGCGAAGACCTCGGCAAAATGCTCAACCGGCTCGATGCCACATTCACATGAAGACCTCACAGGGTCAGCGAGGCAATTCCGATCTCGAAGGGTTCCGGAAGAGTCAAGGCGGTGCTCTGTATGCGCTTTATAACCGTACCGGTACGCTCGGTAGTGGATTTTTGCGTTAATTGGCCGAACTTGGCCTGGCCACGTTGAGGATGGAACCTGAGTGTGCTTATCCTCACTGAGTAGCCAGCTGATTTACAGCCAGAGGAGAGAGCTTGATGAGACCCAGGTGCACACTCACCCAGTGTAGGCAGGGGGTGACCTTTACGGGTCTCACCCGCTAGCCAAGGCGGTCCCGGCCAGGTGTTCGCAGCACGCGGCCGGGACCTTTTGTCGGACACCCTAGGAGGAAACCCCGACATGTCCATTATCCCTGTCGCCGGCATGGCCAAAGCCCTGATGGTGGTCACGATTTCGCTGCACCCAGGAGCGCACCACGCCCCCGCCAGCTACACCGTCCGCCAAGGCGATACGCTTTCGGCGATCGCGACCCAGGCCTACGGAAGCGCGGCCGACTGGCCCGCCATATGGTGGGCCAATCGCCACCAGGTGCCTAACCCGAACACAATCGCCGCGGGCCAGCGGCTGTGGCTGCCGCCCAGCGGTCATGTGCCGGCGTGGATAGCCCGCGCCGCGCAGGCCGCCATCCCGGCGCCGGCGCCGGCGCAAGCCCAGACGGTGAGCGTCCCGCAGGCGGATCCGCCCGCCGCCACTCCGGTCTCTACCGCGGCCCCCGCGTCCTCGGGCGGGGCGGACTGGTCCGCCATCGCAGCGTGTGAGTCCGGCGGAAACTGGAGCACCAACACCGGCAACGGCTTCTATGGCGGCCTGCAGTTCACCGAGCAGACCTGGCTCGCCTACGGCGGCGGCCAGTACGCTTCCTCGGCGAACCTGGCCAGTGAGTCTCAGCAGATCGCCGTGGCCCAGCGGGTGCTGGCCGGCCAGGGCATCGGCGCCTGGCCGGTCTGCGGGGCCGGCGGCTGAGATCCGCCAGGCGGCACCTGCCTGCACCAGGTAGAACCTACCGGAGCAGGCAAGTGCCGCCGTCCGGCAATCCGCCATCGGGCAATCCGCCATCAGGTGCCCGTGGTGTCAGCTAGGCCGGAAGGATGCCGACCGGGCAGCTCACGCCCGTGCTGTGGTTGGGGCAGTAGCCGTTCGGCACCTTGTACAGGTACTGCTGGTGGTAGTCCTCGGCGAAGTAGAACTCGCTCGCCGGGACGATCTCGGTCGTGATCTCGCCGTAGCCGTGCTCGGCGAGCTTCTTGCCGAACTCGGCCGCCGACCGCTCCGCGGCCGCGCGCTGCGCCTCATTCTGGTAGAAGATGACCGACCGGTACTGGGTGCCGGCGTCGTTGCCCTGGCGCATGCCCTGCGTCGGGTCGTGCGACTCCCAGAACACCTTGAGCAGCTGCTCGTAGGAGACCTTGCTCGGGTCGAAGACCACCCGCACCGTCTCCGCGTGGCCGGTCAGGCCGGTGCAGACCTCTTCGTACGTCGGGTTGGGCGTGTAGCCGCCCTCGTAGCCCACGGCAGTGGTGATCACGCCCGGCACCTGCCAGAACGTCTGCTCCTCACCCCAGAAGCAGCCAAGCGCGAACTCCGCGATCTCGCTGCCCTTCGGGTATGGCGGCTCCAGCGGCGTGCCGAGCACCTCGTGCCGCTCCGGCACGGGCATCGGCGTGCTCTGGCCCGGGAGCGCCTTCTCCGGGCTGACCATCTGCGACTTACGAAACCCGAAAATGCTCATCGTGCCTCCTTCGGATGTTTTCCGCGGAGCACAACCACTGTAAGGGTCGCGGTGTTCCGCGCTCCGGGCTCCCCTGTGGCGCGCTGTTAGAGGTCGGTGGCCCACAAGCCTCACAAGATGAGGTCTGTGGCCCACTGACCTCATACCGACGGCGGGTGTCAGCCGGTGCGGGTGATGACGAAGTCACAGAGGGACTCGAAGGCCGCGCGGGCCGGGACCTCGGGAAGACGCGTTACCAGCGCGCGGGCATCGGAGATCCACGTCCGCACCGTGTCCCTGGCCTCCTCCAGCGCCGGGGAGGTGCGCAGCAGGGTCAGGGCCTCGGCGTGCAGCGCCGGGTCGGTGAGGTCCGCGTCCGACAGCAGGGACCGCAGGCGAGCGGCCTTCTGGGATGCAGCGGAGCCGCCAGAGGCAGCAGAGGCGCCAGAGGCAGCAGAGCCGCCAGAGGCAGCAGAGCCGCCAGAGGCAGCGGAGGCGCCGGATCCGCCGGAGGCATCCGCGGAGCGGAGCGCGTAGAGGACCGGCAGCGTCCGGACACCCTGCCGCAGGTCGGTCCCGGGCTCCTTGCCGGACTGGAGCGAGGTCGACGCCACGTCGAGCACGTCGTCGGACAGCTGCCAGGCGACCCCGATGCGCAGGCAGGCGTCGGCGATGAGTTCGGCCACCTCGTCGGGCGCGCCAGAGAACATCGCGCCGAACCGGCCCGAGGTGGCGATCAGCGACCCGGTTTTCTCCGTGATCACGTGCATGTAGTGGTCCAGCGGGTCCTGGCCAGGGCGCACGCCCACGGTCTCGGCCAGTTGCCCGTCCACGAGGCGGCTGAACGTCTCCGCCTGGATCCTGATCGCGTCCGGCCCTAGGTCGGCGAGGATCCGGGAGGCACGGGCGAATAGGTAGTCGCCCGCCAGGATGGCCACCGAGTTGCCGAACATCGAGTTCGCCGACGGATGCCCGCGCCGGATGACGGCCTCGTCCATCACGTCGTCGTGAAACAAGGTCGCCAGGTGAGTGAGCTCGATCGCGACCGCGGCGGGCACGATCCGCTTGTCCCGGCTGTCACCGAACCGGGCGGCCAGCAGCACGAGCATCGCCCGGAACCGCTTCCCGCCCGCCTCCATCATGTGCCGGGATACTTCGGCGAACATTTCGTCCCCGCCGAACGAGGTCTCGCGAAGCGCGGTCTCCACTAGTACCAGGTCGTCGGCTATCTCGGCGGTGAGGCCCTCGTCAGCGAACTCGACGGGAACTGCGATGGTCACTCGAACTCCATGTCCTCGGCGCGCCTAACCCCAGCGTACGAACTCACCAGCATACGGAACCGGGAGCGACGAGCTGCACACCAGGGTACGGGACTTCACCGCACGAACAACTGGGTCGCCGCGTGGTTGGCCAGGCTCAGCACCGGCTCGGGCACGATCCCCAGGACGATCGTGGCCACCGCGCCGACCGCCACCGCGGTGCCGGTGAACAGTCCGGGCACGACGACCTCCGGGCCCTCCGGCACCGGGTCGCTGAAGAACATGAGCACGATCACGCGGACGTAGAAGAACGCGGCTACCGCGGACGCCACGACACCGACGATCACCAGCGGGATGGCGCCACCCGCGATGGCCGCCTGGAAGACGGCGAACTTTCCGATGAACCCACTGGTCAGCGGGATACCCGCGAAGGCGAGCAGGAACAGCGCGAACAGGCCGGCCACCAGCGGCGACCGCTTGCCGAGCCCGGCCCAGCGCGACAGGTGGTCGGCCTCGCCGCCCGGGTCGCGGACCAGCGTGATGACGGCGAACGCCCCGACCGTGGTCAGTCCGTAGGCGGCCAGGTAGAACAGCGAGCCGGACAGCCCCGCCACCGACGCAGCGATCACCGCGGTGAGGATGAACCCCGCGTGCGCGATCGAGGAGTAGGCAAGCAGCCGCTTGACGTCGGTCTGCGTGATCGCGATCACCGCACCCACGACCATCGTGAGGATCGTGACGACCCACAGCGCGGGCCGCCAGTCCCAGGTGAGGTTGCCGAACGCCACATAGAAGACCCGCAGCAGCGCGCCGAAGGCGGAGACCACGACACAGGAGGCCATCAGCGCGGTGATCGGCGTCGGCGCGCCCTGGTAGACGTCCGGCTTCCAGCTCTGAAAGGGCACGGCGCCGATCTTGAACAGCAGGCCGACCCCGGTGAGCGCGATCCCGGCGTACAGCAGCGTGTCGCTGCCGGTGCTGCCGGACGCGGTGGACGCGATCGCGGCCAGCGACACGGAGCCGGAGTACCCGTACAGCATGGCGATGCCGAACAGGAAGAACGTCGAGGAGAACGCCCCGAGCAGGAAGTACTTCATCGCCGCCTCGTGCGACAGCAGGCGCCGGCGCCGGGCGAGCCCGCACAGCAGGTACAGCGGCAGCGACAGCACCTCAAGCGCCACGAACATCGTCAGCAGGTCGTTTGAGGCGGGGAACAGCAGCATGCCGCCGACGGCGAACAGGGTCAGCGGGTAGATCTCCGTGTGCACGAAACCGGCCAGCAGCCCCTCGCGCTCCTCCGGCGAGCCGGGCGCCGCGGCGGCCTGGCCGGCGAACTCCGACACGTCGTGCGAGGAGTCGGCGATCAGCAGCACGCTGACGATGGCCAGCACGAGGATCGTGCCCTGGATGAACAGGGTCGGCCGGTCCACGGCGACCGCGCCCATCGCCGCCACGTGGCCGGCGCTGCCGTGCGCGAAGATCGTCGAGGATCCGGCGATCACGCAGGTCCAGACGAAGGCGGCGGCGAGGCTGCCGAACGTGAGCACCAGGTGGACGCTGCGGCGCAGGTCCCTGGGCACGAACGCTTCGACGATCACCCCGACGATGGCCGCGCCGAACACGACCAGCATGGGCGCGAGCTGACCGTACTCGATGCTGGGCGCCGGAATCGCCCCGGGGACGGCGGCAAGCGGGGCGGCAAGGACAGCGGTCACGGCTGGCTTCCATTCTGGGCAGCTGCGGGGTGAGCGGGTACCGGATCAGTCGAATGGACCTGGGACATCGTGGACTGGACCGCGGGGTTGATCACGTCGAGCACCGGCTTGGGATAGACGCCGAGCGCGATGATCAAGGCGGCAAGCGGGACCACGGCCAACAGCTCCCGCGCCTTCAGGTCGGGCATCCCGGAGACGGATTCGGCCACCGGCCCGGTCATCGTGCGCTGATACATCCACAGGACGTAGATCGCGGCCAGAATGATGCCGGCGGTGGCGAAGGTGGCGGCCACCTTGTACCGCGTGAACGTTCCGGCCAGGACCAGGAACTCGCTGACGAACGTGTTGAGCCCGGGCAGCGAGAGGAGGGCGAGACCGGACAGCAGGAACAGCCCGGCGAGGACCGGCGCGACCTTCTGCACGCCGCCGTAGTCGGCGATCCGGTCCGATCCGCGCCGGACGATCAGGAAGCCGACGAGCAGGAATATCGCGCCGGTCGCGAACCCGTGGTTGACCATGTACAGCGTCGCGCCGGACTGGCCCTGCGTGGTGAACGCGAAGATGCCGAGCACGATGAACCCGAAGTGGGAGACCGACGTGTACCCGATCAGCCGCTTCATCGAGGTCTGGCCGATCGCCACGATCGCCCCGTACAGGATGCTGATCACCGCCAGCGTGAGGATCAGCGGCGTGAAGTAGTGCGCGGCGGTCGGGAACAGCTCCAGGCAGTACCGGAGCATGCCGAACGTGCCCACCTTGTCCATCACGCCGAGCATCAGCACCGCGGCCCCGGGCTGGGCGGAGAACGACGCGTCGGGCAGCCAGGTGTGGAACGGCCACAGCGGCGCCTTGATCGCGAACGCGATGAAGAACCCGAGGAACAGCCACTTCTGCACGGTGGACGAGAGAGTCACATGGACCAGCGTCGAGAACAGGAAGGTCCCGTGGTGCCCGGTGGCGGCGGACTGGCCCGCGTAGACGTAAAGCGCGATGACCGCGACCAGCATGAGCAGGCCGCCGAGCAGGCTGTAGAGGAGGAACTTCACCGCCGCGTACTGCCGCGGCCCGACGCCGAACGACCCGATCATGAAGTACATCGGGATCAGCATGGCCTCGAAGAAGACGTAGAACAGGAATACGTCGGTGGCCGCGAAGACCCCGATCATCATCGTCTCGAGGACGAGCATCAGCGCGAAGTACGTCTTAGCCGACCGCTTCGCGTTGTCCGCGTCGTGCCAGGACGCGAGGATCACGAACGGCATCAGCACCACGGTCATGCCGATGAGCACGAGCGCGATGCCGTCCACCCCGACCGCGTAGTGCACGCCGAACTGCGGGATCCAGGAGTACTGCTCGGTCAGCTGGAAGGTCGGCCCCGACGTGTTGAAGCGGGTGGCCATCACGATCACCCAGACCAGCGTGATCGCGCTGAACGCCAGCGCCAGCAGCTTGACCAGCCGGGTCCTCGCCTCGACATCGGCGGGCGCGCTGTCCCGCGGCAGCGACGGGACGAGCACAAGGGCGATCGCACCCGCCAGCGGGATAGCGCCCGCCACGGTCAGCCAGGGAAAGCCGTTCATCTACAGCCTCACCACTAGAAGGCCGGCTACCAGCAGCACGGCGCCGATGAGCATGGACAGCGCGTAAGAGCGCACGAAACCGGTCTGGATCCTGCGCAGGCGCCCGGAGGACCCGCCGATCGTGGCCGCCAGGGTGTTGACGAGGCCGTCCACGCCGCGGCTGTCGAAATAGACCGAGAGCCTCGTCAGCCACTGGCCTGGCCGCATCAGCACTGATTCGTTGAACGCGTCGCCGTAGAGGTCCTTGCGGGCGGCGACGGTGACAACCGAGCCGCGCGGCGCGACGGCCGGCACCGGCACCCGCCCGTACATGGCCCACGCGCCCGCGACCGCGACGAGCACCAGGGCCAGCGCTATCAGACCCGGCCCGGTGAATATCCCGTGCGAGACCGGCGGGAATCCGACCACCGGAGCCAGGAAGTCCACGAGCCGGTCGTTGATGATCAGGAAGGCGCCCGCGCCGACCGATCCGATGGCGAGGATGATCATCGGCCACGTCATCACGGCGGGCGACTCGTGCGGGTGCGCGCGGGAGTTCCAGCGCTTGGCGCCGAACCAGGTCATGAGCATCATCCGGGTCATGTAGAACGCGGTAATGCCCGCGCCGATGATCGCCGCGCCGCCGAGCAGCCAGCCCGAGGTGCCGCCCGACTGCCACGCCGCGTCGATGATGGGATCCTTGGTGAAGAACCCGGAGAAGGGCGGGATGCCGATGATCGCCAGGTAGGCGAGGCCGAAGGTAACGGAAGTGATCGGCATGACGCGCGCCAGGGCGCCGTACCGCCGCATGTCCACCTCGTCATCCATGCCGTGCATCACCGAGCCCGCGCCGAGGAACAGCCCGGCCTTGAAGAACCCGTGCGCGAGCAGTTGCCCGATGGCGAACGCGTACCCGGCCGGGCCGAGGCCCGCGCCGAGCATCATGTAGCCGATCTGCGACATGGTGGACCCGGCCAGGGACTTCTTGATGTCGTCCTTGGCGCACGCGATGATCCCGCCGAACAGCAGCGTGACCGCGCCCACGATCGCGACCGCCATCCGCGCGTCCGCGGAGTCGGCGAGGATGGGGTTGGACCGCACCATCAGATAGACCCCGGCGGTGACCATGGTGGCGGCGTGGATGAGCGCCGAGACCGGCGTCGGGCCCTCCATCGCGTCAAGCAGCCACGACTGCAGCGGCAACTGCGCGGACTTGCCGCACGCGCCGAGCAGCAGCAGCAACCCGAGCGCCAACGCGACGCCGCTGCCGCCAGACTTAGCCGAGGAGAACACCCCGGTGAAGTTGAACGTCCCGAACTCGGCGAACATCAGCATGATCGCCAGGGACAGGCCGGCGTCGCCGACCCGGTTCACGATGAACGCCTTCTTCGCCGCGACCGCCGCCGACGGCTTGAACTGCCAGAACCCGATCAGCAGGTAGGAGGCGAGGCCGACGCCCTCCCAGCCGACGTACAGGCCGAGGTAGTTGTCGGACACGACCAGCAGCAGCATCGCCGCGATGAACAGGTTCATGTAGCCGAAGAACCGCCGCCGGTCGGTGTCGTGCGACATGTAGCCGATCGAATAGATATGGATCAGCGAGCCGACACCGGTGATCAGCAAGATGAAGCAAATCGACAGCGGGTCAATCAGTATCCCGATGTTCGCCTGGAACCCAGCCACCGGGATCCAGGAGTAAAGGTGCAGGTCGCGGCTGCGCTCGGCGGCGGGGTAGCCCAGCAAGGTGAAGAACGCGATCACGCCGTAGACAAACGACGCGAGAGGCATCGCACAGCCGAGCAGGTGCCCCCACCGGTTGGTGCGCCGTCCTCCGAGCAACAGGACCGCCGCGCCGAAGATCGGGAAGGCGAGCAGCAGCCACGAGGCGCGGAGCACACCGGTCGCGGCAAGCGTCGTCATCGTGTCAATCCCCTCAGTACTTGAGCAGGTTCGCGTCGTCGACCGACGCGGACTTACGGGCGCGGTAGATGGCCATCAGGATCGCGAGACCGACCACGACTTCCGCCGCGGCGATGACCATCACGAAGAAGGCGATGACCTGCCCGTCCAGGTTCCCGTGCAGCCGCGCGAACGCGACGAACGCCAGGTTGCACGCGTTCAGCATGAGCTCGACGCACATGAAGATCACGATCGCGTTGCGCCGCACGAGCACCCCGACCCCGCCGATGACGAAGAGGATGGCAGCCAGGAAGACGTAGTGCGCCGGGCTCACTGCTCATCCCTCCCCCGCGCGGCGGCCTCGATCTGCCGCTCGGCTTCGATCTTGTCTTCGGCGGCGAGGTCGGCTGCCACCGTCCGCTTGGGGTCGCGGCCGAGGTCGATGTCCCGCTGGGCCACTGCCGTCGATACGGAACGGTCGGTGGTGCTGCCGTCCGGCAGCCGCGCGGGCAAATCGACGGCGTTGTGCAGGGCGTAGACCCCGGGCGGCGGCTCGGGCGCGACCTGACCGCTGGCCACCTTGCGGCGGGCCAGTTCCCGCTGCGTGGGCTTGGGCGCGGTCCGTTCGCGGTGGGCCAGCACCATGGCGCCGAGCGCGGCGGTGATCAGCAGGGCGCTGGTGGCTTCAAACGGGAACACGTACGTGGTGAAGATGAGCTTCGCCAGGTCGGTCAGGTTGGCCGCGCTGTTCGCGGCGGTCTGCGGGGCCGCGGCGCCGATCGCCGCGTGCCCGATGCCGACGATGAGCAGCACCGCGAGCGCGATCCCGCCGATGCCCGCCCACAGGCGCTGCCCCTTGATGGTTTCCACGAGCGAGTCGGCGGAACTGATGCCGATCAGCATCACCACGAACAGGAACAGCATCAGCACCGCGCCGGTGTAGACGATGATCTGCACGAAAGCCAGGAACGGCGCGCCCTGCATCGCGTACATGGCCGCGAGCGAGAGCATCACGACCGCGAGCATCATCGCGCAGTGCACCGCCTGACGTACGCAGATCATGGTGATGCCGGCTCCTACCGACAGCACTGCGAGGATCCAGAAGGAGGCCTCGTCGTAGAGCGGATCGAGGTTGGTGCCGCCACCGCCGGCGGCCAGAGCGTGTATCACTGTGCCACCTCACTGCCACCCGCGACGACCTGTTCGGCGCCCGGTTGGACCTCGTCTTCGCCGGCCACCGGCTCACTAGTGGCCGTGGCGGTCATGGCCGGGCCCGTCGGGCCGCCGGGCCGGCCTCGCCAGGCGCGCGGGACGTGGCCGCGATGCCGGCGCCGCCGAGCCGGTAGTAGTCCTTCTCCTCCTTGCCGAGCCGCATCGGGTGCGGCGGGGCCTCCATGTTGGGCAGCAGCGGCACGAGCAGCTGCTCCTTGGTCCAGATGAGGCTTTCCCTGTTGTCGTCGGCGATCTCGTACTCGTTGGTCATCGTCAGCGCCCGGGTCGGGCAGGCCTCGATGCACAGCCCGCACAGAATGCAGCGCAGGTAGTTGATCTGGTAGACGTGCCCGTACCGCTCGCCCGGCGAGTACCGCTCGTCCGGCGTGTTGTCCCTGCCTTCGACGTAGATCGCGTCGGCGGGACAGGCCCAGGCGCACAGCTCGCAGCCGATGCACTTCTCCAGCCCGTCGGGCCACCGGTTGAGCTGGTGATGGCCGTGGAACCTGGGCGCGGTGGGCCGCTTGTCCTCCGGGTACATCACGGTGTCCACCTTCCGGAACATCTCGCGGAAGGTGACCCCGAACCCCTTAACGGGGTTGAGGAAGTCAAGCACCGGTGACCTCCTTGGTCGAGTCGCCGACGGCCGCGCTGCCCAGCGCCAGGTCGCCAAGCTCGAGGCCGTGGTAGTGCGGCAGGTCGAGCGGCGGCACCGGGAAGCCCTGCGCGACGCCGCCTTCCTCCTCGTCGGCCGCGGGCGGCTGATCAGGCGCGAGTTCCGCGGCGCGCCGCTGGGCCGCCGTGTCCCAGAACGTGACCATCAAGAGGATGAGCACGAGCACCAGGCCGCCCACCGCGTACACGACGGGCGAGTGGCTGTCGTTGCGCCAGGCCCTGATCGTCGCGATCAGCAGGATCCAGACAATGGACAGCGGGATGAGGATCTTCCAGCCCAGCGCCATCAGCTGGTCGTAGCGCGTCCGCGGCAGCGTGCCCCGCAGCCAGACGTAGCAGAACAGCAAGATGAAGACCTTGATCAGGAACCACAGCACCGGCCACCAGCCGCTGTTGGCGCCCGACCAAAGCGAGAGCGGCCACGGGGCGCGCCAGCCGCCGAGGAAGAGCGTGACGGCCACCCCGGCGACCGTGGTCATGTTGATGTACTCGGCCAGGAAGAACATGGCGAACTTCATCGACGAGTACTCGGTCATGTGGCCGGCCACGATCTCGCCCTCGCCCTCGGGGAGGTCGAACGGGATCCTGTTGGTCTCGCCGACCATCGTGACCAGGTAGATGACGAACGACACGGGCAGCAGCCATGCGTACCAGAAGTGCTCCTGGGCAGTGACTATATCGTCGGTGTTCAGCGATCCCGCGTAGAGGAAGACCGCGACGAACGACAGGGCCATCGCGATCTCGTAGCTGATCACCTGCGCGGTAGAGCGCAGCGCGCCGAGGATCGAATAAGGTCCGCGGGAGGCCCAGCCAGCCAGCACGATGCCGTAGACGCCGATCGAGCTCATGGCCAGCACCAGCAGCACGGCGACCGGGATGTCGGCGACCTGCAGCGGCGTCTGGTGGTGGAAGATCGACACGACCGGGCCCCACGGGATGACCGCGAAGCCGACGAACGCCGGCGCGGACGCGATGATCGGCGCGACGAAGAACACCATCTTGTCCACTCCGGTGGGGACGATGTCCTCCTTGAGCGGCAGCTTGAGCGCGTCCGCGATCGGCTGCAGGAGCCCATAGGGCCCGGCCCGGTTAGGTCCCGGCCGGTTCTGCATGCGGCCGATCACGCGGCGTTCGAACCAGATCATGAAGATGGTGGTAAGCAGCAGGAACGCGAAGACGATCGCGACCTTCAGCAGCACCAGCCACCAGATGAGCTGGTTGAAGTCGCTCAGCGTCGGGTCCGCCGCGAGCACCTTCATTCCGCCCTCCTCAGGGTCACCCTGCTCCCGTGGCCGGCGCCGAGGCTGGCCCGGACCGCGGAGCCTGGCGAGTTAGTCGGCAGCCACACCACCTCGTCCGCCATCGGAACTATCTCTACCGGGACCGTGATCGACCCGGCGGAGGTGGCGACCGTCACCTTATCCCCGTCGCCAATCCCGGCCGCGGCCGCGGTGGCGGCGGACACCCGCGCCACGGTCGCCCGGGCGGTACCCGCCAGGTACGGTTCGCCGTCCTGCATCCGCCCGGCGTCGAGCATCAGGTGCCAGGTCGCTAGCCGTACTGTGCTTGCCCGGGGGGACGACCCCCCGGACCCCCCGGCTGCGCTGCCGCGCGACATTGTGCCGGCGGAGACTCCGAAACCCGCGGCTGCGCTGCCGCGCGACATTGTGCCGGCGGAGACTCCGAAACCCGCGGCTGCGCTGCCGCGCGACATTGTGCCGGCGGAGACTCCGAAACCCTCGCCTGACTGGGGCGGCAGCACCGCGGGGGGTACCGGGCGGGCGCCGTGCCAGGTGCCGAGGACGGCGAGCTCGGCCCGGGCGGCCGCCGCGTCCGGCAGGCCGAGGTGCACGTCCATCTGGTCCGCGATCATCCCGAGCACGTAAAGGTCGGTCCGGACGCCGGGGACGCTGAGCGCCGTGCCGAACGTGCCGCCCCGGCCTTCCCAGTTGACGAACGTGCCCGGCTTCTCCGCGACCACGGCGACCGGGAAGACCACGTCGGCCCGGTCGGTGACCGCGCTCGCCCGCAGTTCCAGGCTGACGATGAACGGGACCGTCTCCAGCGCGCGCAGCCCAGCGGCGGGGTCGGGGAGATCGGCCGGGTCGACGCCGGCGACGACCAGCGCGCCGAGCTCACCGCGCTCGGCGGCGGCCAGCATCGCGGCCGTGTTGCGCCCCGGTGCCGTGGGCAGCGCGGCCTTCCGCCACACCCGCGCGACCTCCGCGCGCGCCTTGGGGTCGCCGACCCACCGGCCGACCGGCAGCAGCCCGGGCAGCGCGCCCGCCTCGATGGCGCCGCGTTCCCCTGCTCGCCGCGGTATCCAGGCGAGCCGGGCGCCGCTGGCGTCGGCGAGCCGGACGGCGGCGGCGAGCGCGCCTGGTACCCCGGCGAGCCGCTCGCCGACCAGGATCACCGCGCCGGGAGCGGCGAGCAGCTCAGCGGCCCGCTTGAAGTCAGCGTTGCCGGAGACGCCCGCGGCGAGCGTGGTCAGTGCGGCCGGCTCTGCGCCGGGCACCGTGGGCAGCAGCGTCCCGGACATCTTGGCCAGCCCGGGCGAGGCGAGCGCCGCGATCGAGAACACCGCCAGCTTGTTCTTGCGGGCCGCCTTGCGCAGCCGCAGGAACACGATCGGGGACTCGTCCTCGGGCTCGAATCCGGCGAGCAGCACCGCCGGCGCCGTCTCGAGGTCGGCGTAGCTGACCTCGATGTCGCGGCCGGCCACCTTGGCGGCGAGGAACTGCTCCTCCTCCAGCGAGTGCGGCCGGACGCGCATGTCGATGTCGTTGGTCTCCAGCGCGAGCCGGGTGAACTTGGCGTAGGCGTAGGCGTCTTCCAGCGTGAGCCTGCCGCCGGTCAGCACCCCGGCGCCGCTCGGCCCCTCGGTCGCGTCGCGCGCCGCCGCGAGACCGCGCGCCGCGGCCTCGAACGCGGTAGCCCAGGAGGCCGGGCGGAGCACCCCCTCGGCGTCCCTTACCAGCGGGGTCGTCAGCCGGTCCGGCTCGATCGCGTAGGTGAAGGCCCAGCGGCCCTTGTCGCAGTTCCACTCCTCGTTGACCAGGAGGTCGGCGCCGGCCAGCCGCCGCATCACCCGGCCGCGCCGGTGGTCGGTGCGCTGCCGGCACCCGGACGCGCAGTGCTCGCACACGCTGGGGGTGGACACCAGGTCGAACGGCCGGGACTTGAACCGATAGGCCGCCCCGGTCAGTGCTCCCACCGGGCACACCTGGACCGTGTTACCGGAGAAGTAGGAGTTGAACGGTTTGCCGTTCGCTGTGCCGATGTATTGCTGCGGGCCGCGCTCGATGAACTCGATGAAGTCGTCCCCCGCGATCTCTTCCGACGCGCGGACGCACCGGGTGCAAGAAATGCACCGCTCCCGGTCAAGCAGCACCTCGGTGGAGATCGCCACCGGCTTATCGAACTCGCGCTTCGGCTCCGTGAACCGGGTCTCGCCGCGGCCGTTCGACATTGCCTGGTTCTGCAGCGGGCACTCGCCGCCCTTGTCGCACATCGGGCAGTCGAGCGGGTGGTTGATCAGCAGCAGTTCCATCACGCCCTGCTGCGCCTTGTCGGCGACGGCGGAGGTGAGCTGCGTCTTGACGACCATGCCGTCGGTGCACACGGTGGTGCACGAGGCGAGCGGCTTGCGCTGGCCCTCGATCTCCACCAGGCACTGGCGGCAGGCGCCGATCGGGTCGAGCAGCGGGTGATCGCAGAACCTGGGGATGGCGATGCCGATCATCTCGGCGGCCCGGATCACCAGCGTGCCCTTGGGCACGGTGATCTCGAACCCGTCGATGGTGACGTTGACGGTATCCGTCGTCGTCTGCACAGTCATGGGTTACCTATCTGCCCACAGTGTCGAGGCGGCCGGGTCGAACGGGCAGCCGCCGTCCTTCTGGTGCTGCATGATCTCGTCCCGGAAGTACTTGATGACCGAGGTAATCGGCGCGGGCGCCGCGTCGCCGAGCGCGCAGAACGCGCGGCCGACGATGTTGTCGGCGAGGTCGAGCATCTTGTCCAGGTCCTCGTCGGTGCCCTTGCCGTCCTCGAGCCGCTGGATGGTCCGGACCATCCAGTAGGTGCCCTCCCGGCATGGCGTGCACTTGCCGCAGGACTCATGCTGGTAGAACTCCGTCCAGCGGAGCGCGGCGCGCAGCGGGCACGTGGTCTCGTCGAAGATCTGCAGCGCCCGGGTGCCGAGCATCGACCCGGCGGCGGCCACCGACTCGAAGTCCAGCGGCACGTCCAGGTGCTCGTCGGTCAGGATCGGCGTGGACGACCCGCCAGGGGTCCAGAACTTCAGCCGGTGCCCGGCCCTGATGCCGCCGGCCAGGTCGAGCAGTTCGCGCAGCGTGATGCCGAGCGGCGCCTCGTACTGTCCGGGACGGGTGACATGCCCGGACAGCGAGAAGATGCCGAAGCCCTTGGACTTCTCGGTGCCGAGGCCGGCGAACCAGTCCGCGCCGTCGTTGATGATCGACGGCACGCTGGCGATCGACTCGACGTTGTTGATGACGGTGGGGCAGGCATACAGGCCCTCTACGGCAGGGAACGGCGGCCGGTTCCGCGGAAGGCCCCGGTACCCCTCCAGCGAGGTCAGCAGCGCGGACTCCTCGCCGCAGATGTAGGCGCCGGCGCCGGCGTGCACTATGACGTCCAGATCAAAACCCGTGCCGAGGATGTCCTTGCCGAGGTAGCCCGCCTCATACGCTTCGGCGACCGCGAGCTGAAGCCGCCGGACCACCTGCAATACCTCGCCGCGCACGTAGATGAAGGCGTGCCCGGCTCGGATCGCGTAGCAGGTGATGATGGCGCCTTCGATCAGCGTGTGCGGGGTGGCCATCATCAGCGGTACGTCTTTGCAGGTCCCCGGCTCGGACTCGTCCGCGTTGACGGTGAGGTAGTGGGGTTTGGTGCCGCCTTGCGGGATGAAGGACCACTTCACCCCGGTGGGGAATCCGGCGCCACCACGGCCGCGTAGCATAGAGTTCTTGACCGTGGCGATCACGTCGTCCGGGCTCATCGCGAGCGCCTTCCGCAGCGCCTGGTAGCCGCCGACCCTGCGGTAGCCGGCCAGCGTGAACGAGCCGGGTTCGTCCCAGTGCGCCGTCAGCACCGGGGTGAGGGTGTCGGTCACTCACTACCTCCTGTGCTAGCCCCCGATGAGGGCGCGGCGGGCTCGGGCGCCTTCCATCCGCGCTCCTTGGCAAGCTCCAGGCCGACCAGGCTGGCGGGTCCCGCCGAGGGCCCGTCGGTGGCCTGGCCGTCGCCGAAGCCGGCGAGGATGTGCGAGGCTTCCTTCCAGGTGCACAGCCGGCTCGGCCCGCGGGTCGGCCTGACGTCGTCGCCCGCCCGCAGGTCGTCGACCAGCTGCCTGGCCGAATCTGGAGTCATGTTGTCGAAGAACTCCCAGTTGACCATGATCACCGGCGCGTAGTCGCAGGCCGCGTTGCACTCGACGCGCTCAAGCCCGACCCTGCCGTCCGCGGAGACGATGTCGTGGTGCTCGTCGTCATGGCCCTCGAGGCCGGCCCCGAGGTGCCGGGCCAGCTCGGCGTAGATCTGGTCGCCGCCCATGATGGCGCACAGCGTGTTCGTGCAGACGCCCACCTGGTACTCCCCGACCGGGCGGCGCTTGTACATCGTGTAGAAGGACACCACGCCGGTGACCTCGGTCTCGGTTATCCCGAGAATCTCGGCGCAGAACTTGATGCCGTCGTCGGAGACGTATCCCTCCTCGGACTGCACCAGGTGCAGCAGCGGCAGCAGCGCGGACCTCGCCCGCGGGTACCGGCCGATGATGTCGGCGGCGTCCGCCCGCAGCCGGGCCAGTGCCTCGTCACTGAACGGCATTACCTGTCCACGCCTCCTATCACCGGGTCAATCGACGCGATCGCCGGGATCACGTCCGCGAGCAGCCCGCCCTCGCACATCGCGGCGACCGACTGCATGTGGTGGAACGAGGGGTCCCGCAGGTGCGCGCGGTAGGGCCGGGTGCCGCCGTCGCTGACCACGTGGCAGCCCAGCTCGCCCTTCGGGGATTCGAGCGCCACGTAGACCTGCCCGGCAGGCACCCGGAACCCCTCGGTCACCAGCTTGAAGTGGTGGATGAGGGCTTCCATGGACTGGCCCATGATGTGCGCGATGTGCTCGGGGGACGGCCCCATCCCGTCCGGGCCGAGCGACAGCCGGGCTGGCCAGCCGATCTTCGCGTCCTGGATCATCACCGGGTCGTCCGGCACGTTCCGGTCAGCGAGCCGGTCGACGCACTGCTGGACGATCCGCAGCGACTGCTCGATCTCGCTCATCCGGACCTGGTAGCGGCCGTAGGCATCGCAGGTGTCCGTGGTCGGGACGTCGAACTCGTAGGTCTCGTATCCCAGGTACGGCTGGGACTTGCGCAGGTCCCAGGGCAGCCCGGTCGCGCGCAGCATGGGACCGGTCACACCGAGCGCCATGCAGGCCTGCAGATCGAGGTACGCGATGCCCTTGGTGCGGGCGATGAACACCGGGTTCGCGTCGATCAGCGCGCGCAGGTCGTGCACCCATTTCGGGGCCTTGCGCAGGAAGTCGCGGATCGCCTCCAGGCCGCCGGAGGGCATGTCCTGCGCCACGCCGCCGGGCCGGATGAACGCGTGGTTCATGCGCAGACCGGTGATCAGCTCGAACAGGTCGAGGACGTTCTCCCGCATCCGCACGCCCTGCAGGAAGATCGTGGTCGCGCCTAGTTCGAGGCCGAACGGGCCGATCCCGCCGAGATGGGACGAGATGCGGTTCAGCTCCAGCATGAGCACCCGGATAATAGCGGCCCGCTCCGGGATCTTGTCCTCAACGCCGAGCAGCCGTTCCACGGCCAGGCAGTACGACGCCTCGTTGTACATCGGCATCAGGTAGTCCGCCCGGGTGACGAACGTGGTGCCCTGCGTCCAGGTGCGGTACTCCAGGTTCTTTTCGATGCCGGTGTGCAGATAGCCGATCGAACGCCCTGACCTCTTTGACGGTCTCGCCCTCAAGCGTGAGGATCAGCCGCAGCACGCCGTGCGTCGACGGGTGCTGCGGGCCCATGTTGACGACGATGAGCTCGTTCTCGGCCTCGGCGGTATCCCCGGCGGCCACGACCTCGTCCCAGTCCTGGCCGGCCACGTTGTAGACCCGGCCCTCGGCGGCCTCCTCGTCGGCGTCGGAAGCACCTTGGGTTACGCGAGTGGTCACTGGTACGACCTCCTCTCGTCAGGCGGCGGCACCTTCGTGCCGCGGTACTCGACCGGGATCCCACCGAGCGGGTAGTCCTTGCGCTGCGGATGGCCCAGCCAGTCGTCCGGCATCTCGATCCTGGTCAGCGCCGGATGACCGTCGAAGATGATCCCGAAGAAGTCCCAGGTCTCCCGCTCGTGCCAGTTATTCGCCGGGTACACGCCGGTCAGCGAAGGGATATGCGGATCGGCGTCGGGCACGCTTACCTCGAGCCGGAGCCGGCGGTTGTGCGTGATCGACAGCAGGTGATAGACCGCGTGCAGCTCGCGCCCTGAGTCCTCGGGGTAATGGACGCCGGACACGCCGGTGCAGATCTCGAACCGCAGCGCCGGGTCGTGCAGCAGCTTGTCCGCCACCTCGACGAGCCGCTCGCGGCGGACGTGGAAGGTGATCTCCCCGCGGTCGACGACTACCCGCTCGATGGCATCGGAGAACTCGATCCCCGCCCCCTGCAGCGCGCCGCCCAGGGCCTGCGCGACCGCGTCGAAGTAGCCGCCGTACGGCGGCTCGGACGAGATCGGCGGCTGCTTGCGCACCTGGAGGCGCCCGTAGCCGGAGGTGTCTCCGGTGGTCTCCGCGCCGAACATGCCGCGCCGCACCACCGCCGCGGCTAGCCGCTCCTCGCCGAGCTTGGCGGGCAGGCCGCCGTTCTCCACGGCAGGCGGTTCCCCGCCGGGGGTCTGGGTCACAGCTCGCCCCCGGCGTCATTGATGCCGGCGGGGACGTGCAGCGGGAGCATGCTCAGCCGGGCCTCCTCGAGCTCGGTGATCTGCTTCTGGCGGTCCGGCCCGAGCTTCATGTTCATGATCTTGTCGTGCAGCTTGAGGATCGCGTCCATCAGCATCTCCGGGCGCGGCGGGCAGCCGGGCAGGTAGATATCGACCGGGACGATGTGGTCGACGCCCTGGACGATCGCGTAGTTGTTGAACATGCCGCCGCTTGAGGCGCAGACGCCCATCGAGATCACCCACTTGGGCTCGGGCATCTGGTCGTAGATCTGCCGCAGCACCGGGGCCATCTTCTGGCTGACCCGGCCCGCGACGATCATCAGGTCGGCCTCGCGGGGGGTAGAGCCGGTCTTCTCCATGCCGAACCGGGCCAGGTCGTGCCGCGGACCGCCGGTCATCATCAGCTCGATCGCGCAGCAGGCGAGGCCGAACGTGGCCGGCCACACCGAGCGGGCGCGCGCCCATCCGGCTACCTTCTCCACCGAGGTGAGCAGGACGCCGCTCGGCAGCTTCTCTTCTATGCCCATCGCTAGTCCCAATCCAGGCCGCCGCGCCGCCAGACGTAGGCGTACGCGATAAGCACGGTGATGACGAAAGTGAACATCTCCACGAGCCCGAACGGCCCGAGCTTGTCGAAGGTCACCGCCCACGGATAAAGGAAGACGATCTCGATGTCGAAGACGATGAACAGCATCGCGGTCAGGTAGTACTTGACCGGGATCTTGCCGCCGCCCAGGGGTATCGGGGTTGGCTCGTTACCGCACTCGTAGGTTTCCAGCTTGGCCTTGTTCCAGCGCTTAGGGCCCGCCACAAAGGTTCCCACTGCGACTGAGAACACGGCGAAGCCCAAGGCGAGAATGGCGAGCACGAGGATCGGTATGTACAGTCTCACCGCGATTCCGCCCCCTCTCTGTGGTTCTTCATCCTAGGCACCGCTCACCTGGGGTTAGGTGCGAGTCGGGTCATGCCGTTGATCAGCCGGTCCGCAGCGTCGCCGCCCCGCGGGTCGGTGAGGTTGGCCAGCAGTTTCAAGGCGAACCGCATCAGCGCGGGACGCGACATGCCATGCCGCGTCGCGAAACGCATCAGCTGCGGGCGCCCGATAAGCTGGACGAACATTCGGCCGAGGGCATAGTAGCCCCCATACGCGTCGGCCAGTGCCTGCGGGTAGCCGCGCAGCACGCGGTCGGTCTCGGCACGCGTCGGCCGGGCCAGCGCCTGGGCGATCGTGCGCGCTAGGATCTCGCCGGACTCCATCGCGTACGCGATGCCCTCGCCGTTGAAGGGGTTCACCATGCCGGCCGCGTCGCCGGCCAGCAAGAGCCCCCGGTAGTAATGCGGGGTCCGGTTGAACCCCATCGGCAGCGCGGCGCCGCGTACCGGTTCGGTGCGGTTCTCCTCGGTGTAGCCCCACTCCTCCGGCATCGAGCGCAGCCACCGCTTCAGCAGCGCCCGGTAGTCGGTGTTGCCGAACGCTTCGGAGGTGTTGAGCAGGCCGAGCCCGACATTGGACGTTCCGTCGCCCATCCCGAAGATCCAGCCGTACCCGGGCAGCAGCCGGTCGCCGTCCCACAGGTCCAGCCACGACTCCAGGTAGTCGTCGTCGTGCCGGGGCGACATGTAATAGGTGCGAACGGCGACCCCGAGCGGACGGTCGTCCCGCCTGCGCAGGCCCATCGCCACCGAAAGGCGAGAGGAATTGCCGTCGGCCGCCACGACGACACGAGACCGGAAGGCCTGCTGAGCATCCACCTTCCGTTCGGCAACCTGGGAAGCCGCACCGCCGCCTTCCTCAGCGCGCGCGGTGACCCCGGCTATCCGCCCCGCGTCGTCGAGGAGCGGGCCGGTCACCGTGACGCCTTCGAGCAGCCTGGCGCCCGCGGCCTGCGCGCGGCGGGCCAGCGTCTCGTCCAGCGCCGCCCGGGGCCGGACCAGGCCGTAACCGGGGTAACTGTCCAGTTCCGGCCACGGCATCTCGAGCCGCATGCCCGCGCCGATCACCCGCAAGCCCTTGTTCCGCAGCCACCCGGAGTCCGGGCCCACGTCGTTTCCCATCGCGATCAGCGACTTGACCGCACGCGGGGTCAGCCCGTCACCGCACACCTTTTCCCTGGGGAACCGCGCCTTCTCGATCAGCAGCACATCGAGGCCGGCTTGCGCCAGGTAGTACGCGGTAGTCGCGCCGGACGGGCCGGCGCCGACGACGATGACGTCAGCGTCGTCGTCCCGCGGGGCGGCCGCGCTACCGCCTGGGCTGGCCGGGCTGGTTGCAACGGAAACGTGCTCGGTCACGTGCCTTCGATCCTGGGTTTCTTGTGAACCGCTTCACAAATTCTTTGCCATTAGTTTAATCCTCGCCGCGTTTGGAACTTCTCGCCGCCCCCGCCATATCGGACGGGGATCCTGCCTAGAGGTTCCGGGCGACGTGGATCGCCACCACGCCGAGGGTGAGGTCGCGCCACCGGACCGCCGACCAGCCCGCGGCCTGGATCACGTCAGCTAGCTCCCGCTGCGCCGGCCAGTCGGTGATCGACTCGGCCAGGTACTCATACGCTTCGGGGTTGCGCGCCGCGCGCCGGGCGATCGCTGGCAGGACGCCGGTCAGGTAACGCCGGTAAAGCATATCGAGGGGCGCCACGGTAATCCGGCTGAACTCACACACCACGAGCCTGCCGCCTGGCCTGGTCACCCGCCGCATCTCGGCGAGCGCGTCGCGTGCCCCGTGCACGTTCCGCAGCCCGAACGAGATCGTCACCGCGTCGAAGGCCCCGTCCCGGAACGGCAGGCGCAGCGCGTCTCCGGCCGCGAAGGCCACCCGGCCGCGCGTCTTGTTCTGCTGCGGATCCCTGGTCGCCAGCCTGGCGCGCCCGGCGCGCAGCATGCCGAAGGAAAAATCGCAGGCTACGCAGTCCGCCCCGGTTTCGGCGAAGGTGACTGTCGAGGTTCCGGTGCCCGCCGCCAGGTCAAGCACCCGGTCGCCCGGGCGCGCTTGGAGGATGCGCTGCACATGCTTGCGCCAGAGTCGGACCTGGCCCATCGACAGGATGTCGTTCATCATGTCGTACCGGCCCGCCAGGGCGTCGAACATCGCCGCCACTTCTGCGGGCCGCCTGTCAAGATCAGCGCGCGTCATGCCTGACAGCCTCCCACCTACAGCAGGCCGGGGCGCCGCCAGGGTTCGCCTAGCACGTGCTCAGCCAGGAACGCGAACACCGTCGCATACCAGACCGTGGCGTTGCCGGGCGTCAGGATCCAGTGGTTCTCGTCCGGGAAGTAAAGGAATTTCGCCGGCACCTGATACCGGTTCAGGTCCCACCACAGCCGGAACGCCTCGGACAGCGGTACCCGGTAGTCCCGGTTGCCGTGGATCACCAGCATCGGGGTCGTGATCTTCCCGATGTGCAGGTGCGGTGAGTTCTCTTCGTACATCAGCGGCGAGTTGCGCGGGTCCCCCCACTGCGGATGGAACTCGTGCGGCACGTCCGTCGTGGCGAACATCTGGTCGAGCGCCCACAGCCCGGCGTGGCTGACGATTGCCTTGAACCGGTCTGTGTGACCCGCGATCCAGTTCGCCATGTAGCCGCCGTACGAGCCGCCCATCATCCCCGTCCGTGACGGGTCGATGTCCGCGCGCTGGACGGCGGCGTCGGTGACAGCCATCACGTCCTTGAACGGCCGCGGGCCCCACTGGCGGTAGCCCCGGGTGATAAAGGCCTGGCCGTAGCCGGTGGACAGCGCGGGATCCGGGAGCAGCACCGCGTACCCCTGGGCGGCCATCAGCCACGGATTCCATCGCCACGACCAGGAGTTCCAGCTCATCATCGGGCCGCCGTGCACCCACAGCAGCAGCGGCGCCCGGTGCTCCGGGGCCGCGGTCTCCGGCAGCACCAGCCAGCCGCGGACCGGGTGGCCGTCGTCGGCGCTCGCGGTGATCTCGGTAAGACGCCCGGGCAGCGCGAGTTGCCCGGCCGGGCTCGGCAGCGGATCGGCCTGACCAGTGGCCAGGTCGATCCTGACGGGCGCCGGCGGGGCATCCACCGCGGCCCGCAGCGCGAACAGGGCGGCCCCGTCGGGCGACGGGCTCAGGTCGCTGTAGTGGCCGTGGTCGGCGGTGACCTGGGTGATCGCTCCGGTCTCGACAGCCACGCGGAACACGGGGTGCCGGCCGCCGTCGTCAGCGGTGAAGAACACGTGGCGGCCGGCATGGTCCCACACCGGGCTCGCCGGCCACCGGTCGAAGCCGGCGGTCAGCTCACGGGCCTCGCCTTGTTCGTCGAGCCGCAGTAGGACGAGGGTATAGTCGTGTGGCTTTTCCGGGGTCAGGTGAGTCCCGCGCACGCAGGCCAGGGACCGGCCGTCAGGCGAGAAGGCGGGGCTGGCGTAGTTCAGCTCAGGGTCTGCGAGCAGGACCGTTCGCTTGCCCGTCGCGAGATCGATCAGCGCCAGCTCCTTGTGCGCCTGCACGCCGTCCCGCCAGCGCCACCAGGTAGTCGCGGCGAACGCGCCGTCCGGGCTCAGCGCGAACGACGGCTCGAACAGCGCACGGCCCGCGTCCGGGGTCAGGTCGCGCGCCTCGGCTGTCTCCGCCGTGGCGGCCGCGTCCGGGCCGGCCGCGTCGGCCTCGTCCGCGTCGGCCGCGGGCGGCTCTACCGCGAATAGCCGCGGCTCGGCCGGGCCCAGGTCGTGGTCCCAGAAGCGAACAGGAACCGACTCGTGCAGGATCGCGGTGACACCGGCTTCCTTCCGTTCCCTGCGCAGCCGCTCATCGTCCTCGTAAACCGGCGAGACGACCGCGATGGCCGCGGCGGTCTCCGCCGTCTCGACCCCCGCGATGCCGCCGGGCAGCGACGCCACGACCCGCGCTTCGCCGCCGGACGCCGACAGCAGCCACAGCGCCGCGCCTCCCACGCCATCCGCGCTATCCGCGTCGGCTCCGGCTCCGTCGGGAACGGGCCGCTTCGAGGTGAACAGCAGCGACCCGTCGGGGAGAAACCGGGGACTGGCCTCGCCTTCCGCGGAGCGGGTCAGGCGGCGCGGCCGACCGCCTTCCGCGTCAACGCGCCAGATGCTGGTGACGTACTTCTTCCGGTCCGCGCTCAGCGTTTGCACACTCGCCGCCAGCCAGCTGCCATCGGGCGAGCGCCTGAGCGCGGTCACTCGCGGAATGGCCATGTAGTCGCTCAGGTCATGGAAGGGCGTAGTCGTCACACCGGACTCCAAGCAGGCTCGGGTCAGCGCGCCTCGGTGATCATGACGGTGCCGACGGTGGTGTTGGTCGCCTCGTCGATCAGGATCATCCCGCCCGTCAGCCGGTTGCGGGCGTACGGGTCGGCGAACACCGGCTGGGTCAGCCGCATCCGTACCCGGCCGATCTCGTTGAGCCCGAGCTGGGTCGCCGACTCGTCACGGTGCAGGGTGTTGACGTCGATCCGGTAGTGCAGGTCGGTGACGATCCCCTTGACGGTGCGGGTGGTGTGCTTCACGACCAGCCGGGTGCGCGGGGCGAGCGGCCGGTCGGCGGTCATCCAGCACACCATGGCCTCGATGTCCTGGGCGGCCGAGGGCCGGTTGTTCGGGCGGCAGATGAGGTCGCCGCGTGAGATGTCCACGTCGTGGTCGAGCAGCAGCGTCACCGACATCGGCGGGAAGGCCTCGGCCACCTCGGTGCCGGACATCTCGATGCTCTTGATCCTGGTGGTGAAGCCAGACGGCAGGTGCAGCACCTCGTCGCCCGGCTTGAGCACGCCGCCCGCCACCTGGCCGGCGTAGCCGCGGTAGTCGTGCAGCTCCGGGTCGCTGGACGCGTGCGGGCGGATCACGTACTGCACCGGGAAGCGCACGTCGATGAGGTTGCGGTCGGACGCGATGTGCAGGTGCTCCAGGTGGTGCAGCAGCGACGGCCCGTCGTACCAGGGCGTGCTCGCCGACCGTTCCACCACGTTGTCGCCGTGCAGCGCGGAGATCGGGATGAACGTCAGGTCCTGGATCTCCAGCTTGGTCGCGAACGCGGAGAACTCGGCGCAGATCTGCTCGAAGACGCTCTGGTCGTAGCCGACCAGGTCCATCTTGTTCACCGCGAGCACGAGGTGCGGCACGCGGAGCAGGGTGGCGAGGAAGGCATGCCGGCGAGACTGCTCGGTGAGCCCGTTCCGGGCGTCCACCAGGACAATGGCCAGGTCCGCGGTGGAGGCGCCGGTCACCATGTTCCGGGTGTACTGGATGTGCCCGGGGGTGTCGGCGATGATGAACTTCCGCCGGGGCGTCGCGAAGTAACGGTAGGCGACATCGATCGTGATGCCCTGTTCCCGCTCGGCACGCAGGCCGTCGGTCAGCAGCGCCAGGTTCGTTCCCTCTTCGCCGCGGTCCCTCGAGGTTCGCTCCACCGCGGCGAGCTGGTCCTCGAAGATGGCCTTGGAGTCGAACAGCAGACGGCCGATCAGCGTGGACTTGCCATCGTCGACCGAGCCGGCGGTAGCGAACCGCAGGATGTCCATGTCTAGAAATAGCCTTCCCGCTTGCGGTCTTCCATCGCGGCCTCGCTGGCCCGATCGTCGGCGCGGGTCTGGCCGCGTTCGGTGATCCGGGTCGCGGCCACCTCGGCGATCACCTCGGCGACCGTCTTCGCGCTCGACTCGACCGCCCCGGTGCAGGTCATGTCGCCGACCGTCCGGTACCGGACGCTGGCGGTGAACAGCGGCTCATCGTCGCCGCGCATGACGTGCTGGTTATCCGCCAGCAGGATGCCGTCGCGCTCGAACACCCGCCGCTCGTGCGAGTAGTAGATCTCCGGGATCTCCAGGTTTTCCCGTTCGATGTACGCCCAGACGTCAAGCTCGGTCCAGTTGGACAGCGGGAACACCCGGATGTGCTCGCCGCGCCTGATCCGCGTGTTGTAGAGGTTCCACAGCTCAGGACGCTGATTCTTGGGATCCCACTGGCCGAACTCGTCGCGGAAGGAGAAAACCCGCTCCTTGGCCCGCGCCTTCTCCTCGTCTCGCCGCGCGCCGCCGAACAGCGCGTTGAACCGATGCTCTTCGATGGCGTTCGAGCAGCGTCACCGTCTGCAGCCGGTTCCTGCTGGCCCAGCGTCCGGTCTCTTCGACCACGCGACCTTGGTCGATGGATTCCTGCACGGACGCGACGACCAGCCGGACTCCCAGCTCGGTGGCACGGCGGTCCCGGAAGTCGAGCACCTCCTGGAAGTTGTGCCCGGTGTCCACGTGCATGACCGGGAACGGGATGTTCGCGGGGCGGAACGCCTTCTCGGCCAGCGCGAGCATGACGATGGAGTCCTTGCCGCCGGAGAACAGCAGCACGGGCCGCTCGAACTCCGCGGCGACCTCGCGCATGATGTGGATCGACTCAGCCTCGAGCACGTCTAGCTGGGACAACAGGTAATCAGATCGCATGCGTCGCTTCCCGTATCGCTTCCAGCAGCAGACCCGCGATCGCGGGCCGGAAACTGAGGATATCTGGCATCAGCGGGTTCTCCCTGTTGTATGCAAGGGCAGCTCCGTCGATGCGGGACGCGTGACAGCCGGCCGCCGTCGCTACCGCGACCGGCGCGGCGGTGTCCCATTCGTAGAAACCGCCCGCGTGCAGGTAGGCGTCGGTCTCCCCGTCGAGCACGGTAGCCACCTTGGCTCCCGCGGACCCGCAGGTGACGAGCTCGGCGCCGACGCGGCCGGCGACGTCGCGGACGAGTTGCGGCGCCCGGCTGCGGCTGACCACGATCCGCGGCGGCGTGTTCCCGGCTGGGGGCAGCCGCGGCGGCTCGAGAGTCGACAGCACGCGCCCTTGGGCGGGCAGGGCTACCGCGCCGACGGTAAGCCGGCCCGCTTTCCCGGCTCCGCGCTCCCAGAGCGCCACGTGCACGGCCCAGTCTGTCCTGCCCTCGTCGCCGAACTCCCGTGTCCCGTCCAGTGGGTCGACGATCCACACGCGGTCCGCGGCCAGCCGCGCCTTGTCGTCGATGCCCTCCTCCGAGAGCACAGCGTCACCGGGCCGGCGAGCCGCGAGTTCCGCGGCCAGGTACTCGTGTGAGAGCCGGTCACCGGCCTTCCGCAGCACATCCGGGTCACCGCCGCGAGTTCGCAGGTCAAGCAGCAACCGCCCGGCCTCTTCCGCCAGATCTCGCGCGAGCACGTGGTCGTCAGCCGTCATCAAGCTGGCTCCTCCTCACCGGCGGCGCGGTATCTCCCGCACCTCATCCCGCTGAGGCTACCCAGGACCGGGCGAGGCCCCAAACAAGTCACATGAATGTGTCCTGCGCCGAAACCCGCGCAAGGTACTGCACGTTATGCCGGACATTTGCCATAGACGCCACTGCCCCGACCACAGTCGCGTGATCATCAGGCTGGTGCGCCGGCAGAGGAGCACGAAAGATCGGGCACTTAAATCTGGCTCTGTCGCACATTTCTGGATGATAGCGGAGCCCTGACGCCGCCCGCCCGCCGTATTTTCCTTATGAACGCCCCAAGCTCGAACTAACGAGAAAGATCCTTCGACCTATAGGCCGTAACATCCTTCACGTTATCGAAAACCGACGAGGAGCAGGACACCGGACGGCCGCTAGCGCACGATCGGACCGTTACCTTCCAGGTATATGAGCCAGAGCCTTAAATCTCGCGGCTCAATAACCATGCCTGCACTTACCCCCGCCAACTCTTCGCCACGCCCCACAGGACAATGGCCTTGCGTTAAGACTTTGTCTGGTATCGTTACCGTTTCGTGGCACATGATGGTTCTGAGGGGATCTCCCCGGACGGCTGGCTGCCGGACCGGATCTCGGTCGGGGTACTGACCAGGGTCTTCACACCGGAGCTGGTGGACGCCGCAGTGGAGGATGCCGGGGCGCGGGAGCAGCGGCGCCGGCTGCTGCCGGCGCGGCTGATGGTGTATTTCGTGCTGGCGCTGTGGCTGTTCCGCGGCCGGAACTGCGGATACGGGCAGGTGATGACCAAGCTGGCGGACGGGCTGTACCACCAGCGGCGCGCTGCTGACCTGCTGGCCGGGCAGCAGCTGGACCCGGGCGGCTGGGTCGGTGCCGGGGACGGGCGGCGGTGGCGGCAGCCGAACATCTCCTCGCTGTCGCGGGGCCGCGGCAAGCTCGGCCCGGCACCGGTCCGGTTCCTGTTCGAGCAGGTCGCGGGGCCGATCGGGGACGAGGGGACGCCGGGGGTGTTCTGCTGCGGGCTGCGGGTCGTCTCCATGGACGGGTCAACGTCGGACGTGCCGGACAGCCCGCCGAACGATGAGCACTTCGGCCGTCCGTCCAACCAGACCCGTGACGGGGCGTTCGCGCAGGTGCGGTGGCTGGCGGCGGCCGAGTCCGGGACCGGGAGCCTGCTGGGCGCATCCCTGGGCCCGTACCGGGACAGCGAGCAGGCCCTGGCCCGCGACCTGCTGGAGCAGGGCTGCTTCGGCCCGGGGATGCTGGTGCTGGCGGACCGCAAGTTCCTGTCCTGGGCGCTGGCCCGGGAGTTCCTGGCCACCGGGGCGCACATCCTGTGGCGCGCCTCGGCGTCTTTCACCCTCAAGCCGGTGAAAGTCCTGGCCGACGGCACCTATCTGGCGGAACTGACGCCGCCCCGCAAGAAAGACGGCCCGCCGCTGACCGTCCGGGTCATCGAGTACACCGTGCACACCATCCCCGAAGACGGCAAGGAAGAGCCCTCGGAGGTGTTCTGCCTTGTCACCAACCTGCTGGATCCCGGGGAATACCCGGCGCTGGACCTAGCCTGTGCTTACCCCTTGCGCTGGGGCTGCGAGACCGTCATCGGCCACCACAAGACGGACATGGGTGACGGGCAGCCGGTCCTTCGCAGCAAGGACCCCGCCGGCGTTGAGCAGGAAATGTGGGCACTTTTTGCCGTCTACCAGGCGACATGCAAGATCATCGGGATCGGGGCGGCGGCCGCGGGCGTGCCCCCGGACACGATCAGCTTCCCGCACGCCCTGGCCGCCGCGACCGACACCGTCGCGGCTTTTTCCCCCTGAGCAGGCCGATCTCGCGCTCGCCACGTTCCTGCTGAAGATCCTCGCCCCCGCCACCTTCGTCCGCGACCGGCCGGACCGGGCCAGCCCCCGCAAGACCAAGAAATCCGGCGACTTCCCCGCCCGCAAGCCCGGCCAGCCCAGCGTCACCAACGTCACCCGGAAAATCGAGTTTCACCTGCTCAGCCCGCACATGATCACTTAAGGCAAGGCCATTGGCCCCACAGGACGCCAGGCATGACCCGAAGCCGTCTCGGGCCGCTAGCCCTTCGACTTAGAGCTCTTCCTTCTCCACCATGCGGGTTTATCCGGGCGCCCTCAAGATAATGAAAACCCCGCCAGCCAGAGTGCCCCGCCGGGTATCCGCCCCGAAAACGGCGCGAGACACTTCCCGCGCCCGTTGCCGGCAACCATGACAGATTCCCCCACCCCTTTGCGTTCACCGCACGAGGCGGCGCTTTCCAGCCTCCACTACCGTCTGTAACCCCGAGTTGGGCCAAGGCAGTGCGCAAGCCATCTGGCGTGGGTGGCGATACCTCAAAGCTGGCGCACGATGCGCATCGCGCTCAGCCTTGGAGCGGACCCTCGCACCCGTTCGAGGACACGGACAGGCGGAGACCCCGGTGCCGTGCTTCGGCGATCTCGAGTCACGGCCTTAGCCGACGCCCTGTGTCAGATGCTGCTCTCCGCAATCGGCTTCGCGAAAATAGTTTCTCCTTGCCGATCACTGGGCCGCTCTCGCGCTGCGTGAAAACTTTGACCTAAACGTCCAGGAGCTCACGGCTGAGGCACGCCGGTCCGGGACGATTCCTCGGCACAACTTCCTAGCATAACTCCGGAAGTCGAGCAGCCATTGCCTCTTTCACGAAGTAATCTCGGCAGCATTCCGCCAAGCTCGCTGTCCTTCTCACATGCGTGGCAGGATCAGCGCGAGTTATTACACGCTGACGTACTCATGCATGGCATTGGGGGCTCTATTCGGCGGCATGCTAGGCACGCTAGCGGGCGTCAGGGAGGCACTGTGGATCATGGCCGGAATACTGACATTCGCTAGCACCATTCTTTTCTTCTCGCCAATTCGCCGTCTCCATGATCTGCCGGAGCCGAGCGGTAGTTACACGAATTGAAAGAGCGGGTCTTTGGGGGCGGATGACTGCCCACGACCGCGGGCGGGACACGGAGAGACGCGCTTACAGTCAGGCAATGGATACCCCGCCGGGGTATCTGATCCTGGCGAGTTCATGATCATGAAGATATTTGCGCATCATAGGACAAAAAGATGACATGCGTCGGCTGCGTTCGTGCCGGGGTGGGGCCCAGATCTCCGGAACGTGCCGTAGGCCGGGTTTTAAGTAATGCTGGCCGGCTGGCGAGCTGGTAGGTGATGGGCCGCTGGTCGCCGGGCATGGCGGGCGGGTTGTCGTTGATCTCCTCGATGAGCATCGCGAGGGCGCGGGTGATGCGGGGCGTGCCGGGCTGCTGGAGGGTGACGGTGATCGCGCCGGGGGTGCTGGTGATGGTGCCGGCCAGGCCGCGGATGATGGTCTGGCGGGTGATGGCGCGGTATTCGTCGTCGTCGCGCAGGTAGGCGTTGAGGTGGCTGGCCAGCCAGTGCTCGGCGTTGTGCGCGAGCAGCCGCAGCACCATCTGCAGGCCGCGGCGGCGGGTCCGCAGCAGCGCGACTTTGGCTTCAGGGCCGATGACATTGGCGGGCAGCTTGGCGGGGATCTTGTCCCGGGCGGAGGCGGCGGCGTCCAGCTTCTTGCGCGCGGCGGTGATCTTCTCCTGCGCGGCGGGGATCAGCCTGGTGTTCTTGACGGCGGGCGTGATGGCCGGGTCAGCGAGGAGGGCGGCCAGGCCCCGCTCCGCTGCAGCCAGCGCCGTCTCCGCCTGCCGGACGGCGGCGTTCGCCTCCTTGCGGGCCGGGTTGTCCGCGATCTTGGTGTTTGCCTCGATGCCGGCGATGTAGTCGCAGATCTTGTCGATCCCGTAGTTCTCGCTGGCGTACTTGAGGAAGTTCTCCTCCCGCCACCGGGACTTCAGCCAGGCCAGGACGTCCGCCGGGCAGGCATCAAAGTCCGACGTCAGGATCTGCAGCGCCACCTTGCCGTGCTCGAACAAGGTGAGCTGCCGGGCCTGGCCGTAGTCCTTGATGTCAGCGCTCTCCCCGGCCCAGGCGATCTCGCGGCGCCGCCCGCCGGCCGTGATGGCGGTGATGACCGGCAGGGCCGCCGGGACGGCCAGCGGCGCCCGCCGGTAGGTCACCCAGTGCACGTCCTGCTCGCGGCAGTGCCGGAACACCTGCGCGTACGCCCCGCCGCGGTCGAACCCGAGCATGATCCCCGCGCCGGGTCCGGCGGCCTTCTTCAGCTCCGCCAGCGCCTTGGGCAAGGTGACCGTCAGCCCGGACGGTTCCCCGGTCACGAAGCACACCGCCCGCCCGTCATGGGCGGTCACGTGGGTGTCGGCGCGGCCCTTCTCCGCCCGGCCCCGCTTGTTGTTCCAGCCCTTGGCCACCGGCCTGGCGCCGGCGTAGGGGACGAAATGGTCATCGACGTAATACACCCCCGAGACCACCGGGTCGGCGGCCAGCATCGCGGAGGCGAACAGGCGCTGCAGCGCGACCGGGTCGGTGCGGCCGGCGATCGCGGCCAGCCTCGGCCGGATGGTCCGCAGGTCCGGCAGCGCCGCCAGCCCGGCCAGCGGCCCGGCCGCGGCGGCGGTCAGGTGCTTGAACTGCTCCACCGTCGCCGCGCCCAGCGCGAAGCAGATGCTGACCGCCGACAGCAGCGCCACGTCACCGGGCCGCCCGTCCCCGCCCGCCGCGGCGGCCAGGATCCCCCCGGCGCCGGCCCGGCCGCCGAAGGCGTGCAGCAGCATCGCGCCCGCATACCGGGAGGCGACCTCGCCGCAGATGCCCGGCCCGGACACCGCCGCGCCCTCACCGGCCCCGCCGCCGGCGGCGCCGTCCCGCCCGGCACCGGCGGCCGGCCCGGGCTCCGCCGCGGCCGGCCGCGGCTCCCGGCCCCCTGACCTGCCCTGCTCAGACTCCGGTTCCGGCGGCGCCGGCCCGGGTTCCGGTGACGGCCCCGGTGCGGGTCCCGGCTCAGGCGCGGGCTCCCCCAGCAGCAGCTGGTCCTGCGCGCCGGCGGGGCCGAGCCGCCGCAGCACCGTGGACTGAGCTGCCCCCAGCCGGCGGGCGATCTCCGCATCCCGCACCCCGGCCGCCCGCCATGCCCGCGCCCGCTCCCAC
This sequence comes from uncultured Actinomycetota bacterium, assembly GCA_963771985.1. Lineage (GTDB taxonomy): Bacteria > Actinomycetota > Actinomycetes > Streptosporangiales > Streptosporangiaceae > Trebonia. The sequence continues at coordinate 191,428 of CAVYVO010000028.1, forward strand.
GCGGCCGGATCCAGCTTGCCCGGGCGGCCCCGCGGCCGGACCACCCCGCCGGTGCCCTCGCGCAGCGCCCGGTTATGCAGCGTCGCCACGTAGTTCACCGTCAGGCCCATCAGCCGGGCCACCGCCTGACCGCCAAAGCCCAGCTGCCGCAGCACCGCCACCGCCACGTTCCGCGCCCCGGCATCGCCGTCGCGGTAGCGGAACAGCAGCCGCGACCCGGCGAAGATAAGCGTCTCCCCGTCCGCGCTGACGCGGCGCAGGTCCCTGGGGTCCGGCATGCCCTCCAAGATGGCAGCCGCAGCGGGCGACATGCCACAATCCTACCGCGGATTTAACACTTTATGGAAACCATTCCGTATCACGGACCGCAGGTCAGCAGGCATCCCGCCGCCCGGCTTCCGGAGATCTGGGGCCTCCCCAGCTCAGGCATCACGATGGATGCAGTCGGGTGCCAGGCGCGCAAGGAGCGCCTGCGGGAGCTTGAGGAGGTCCCGATGTCCATCGTAGGCGGGCTGGATATTCACCGGTCGCAGATCACCTTCGACTATCTCGGCACGCAGACAGGGGAGGTGCGGTGCGGGCAGGTCCGCCCGGCCGGCCGGGAGCACCTGCGGGCATGGCTGGCGCGGTTCGCCGGGCAGGACGGCGATTTCGCGATGGAGGGGTGCACCGGGTGGCGTTATGTCGCCGGGGAGGTGGCCGCGGCCGGGCTGCGGCCGCATGTCGCCGACCCGGCCGAGCTGGCCGCGCTGCGCGGCCGCAGGCGGCATGCCAAGACCGGCCGGGCTGATGCCCGGTTCGCCCGTGAGCAGCTGCAGGCCGGGCGGCTGCCGGAGTGCTGGATACCGCCGCCGCACATCCTGGAGTACCGGGCGCTGCTGGAGGCCTGCCACGACCTGCGCGCGGAGCACACCGCGTGGCTGCAGCGGATCCAGGCGGTGCTGTTCCACCAGGGCGCGCCGCACCCGGGCAGTCTGACCGCCGCCGGGGGCGCGGCCCGGCTGGCTGAGCTGGCCGCCGGGCTGTCCCCGGCCGGGCAGGCGCAGATCGCGAACGCGCTGGCGATGACCGCGGCCTGCGAACAGCGGCTGGACCGGACGCGCCGCCAGGTGACCGAAGCAGCCCGGCACCTGACCGGCGCCCGCGCGCTGCAGGAGCGCATCTACGGCGTCGGGCCGGCCACCGCGCTGGCGCTGGCCTGCTGGCTGGGCGGGGCCGGCCGGTTCTCCTCCTCGCGCAAGGCGGTCCGGTTCGCCGGGCTGGACGTCACCGTCTACTCCAGCGCCGGCAAGCGCGCCCCCGGCCACCTGTCCCGGCAGGGGCCGGCGGTGCTGCGCTGGTGCGCGTATGAGGCCGGCAAGGTCCATGCCCGCGCCGCCGCCCCCGGCCACGCCTGCTACACCCAGGTCAAGGACCGCATCGACGGCAAGCGCGCCGCCCTGTCCGAGGCCCGCAAGATCATCCGCCGGGCCGTGCACATCCTGGCCGAACCCGGCGACGCCGCGCTCGCGCCCTGCTGACCGGGCCCTGACACACCGGGCACGGCGCGGCGGGCGCCGCGCTCAACCCGATGGGGAAACCGCGGCCGGCTCCAGCCAGAAGACTGTCACCTCCCCTGCCCCGCGCCCGGGACCAGGGGACGGGCCGGAAAAGACCGAGCGGCCGCACCCCCGCAGGCGGGGGGCACCCAGTCAATCATCACGTCACCGGGCACCCGCACGTCAGTGCCCGCGGGCCAGGGTAAGTCTGGCTGCCCCCGCACCGCGCCCCCTGTCACGGGCCGCCCGCCCCGGCCGGAAGGAGACTCCCCGCACACAGCCCGCACACCCCCGCCGCCAGCCCCCCGTCCCGCCGGCCCCGACCATCCAACGGCCAGCCGGACGCCTCAAGGGCGCCTCCGGCGTCGCAAGCGATCGCTTCGCGACCCTTGACCCGCCCGCCCGGCCGAAGGAACCGCCGCCTATCGGAGACAGGGAGCACACTGCCGCACGCCCTCACCCCGCCAGAACCGCCCTCCCACCAGGGAAAACCACCCCTTGTCACGCCGGGCCGACACAGGTAAGTCTTCGGCAGGATAAAAATATTCGCGATCATGGCGGCACGGCTGAGGCTATCTGCGTGTTAAATCCGGAAATTTCTTGATTTGATACCCCAGCCCCCCGCCGTCACCGGCCGGGCCAGCGCGGGACTCCGGGCGCTTGCCGGGATCGAACGGCCGGGGTCTCGCCGACCACGGTGGCTGGCGGCCGAAGGCGAGGCCGGCCTGGCCGCCGGGCCGCTGTGAACTGGCGCACGGCGAACGTGATCAAGCAGCCAAAGACCCCGGATCTTCAATTCCTGTAGTTTCGCTTCAGGCGGGGTCGGTGTGGTAGGTGTTCTGGGCTTCGACGAGGCCCTTGGTGATCAGCGTCTCCGTCGCGTCGGCGCAGCGGTCGATCGCGAACGGAAGTTCCTTGCGCTCGGCCGGCGTGAAGTCACGTAGCACGAAAGCCGCCGGGTCCATCCGGCCTGGCGGCCGGCCGATGCCGAAGCGGACGCGATAGTAGTCGCGGGTACCGAGCGAGGCTGTGATCGAGCGCAGGCCGTTATGGCCGTTGTCGCCGCCGCCGAGTTTGAGGCGGACAGCGCCGAACGGGATGTCGAGCTCGTCGTGAATTACCACGATGCGTTCGGGCGGCAGCTTGTAGAACGCGGCGAGGGCGGCTACCGGGCCACCCGAGAGGTTCATATAGGACTGTGGCCTGGCGAGCGTGACCGGCTGGCCGGCGAGGCGCCCTTCGGCGATGTCGTTGCGTGTGCGGTGCGCCTTGAAGCGGGCACCCATCCGCTCTGCGAGCAGGGCGATGACCATGTGGCCGACGTTGTGCCGGGTGCCCGCGTACGCTGGCCCCGGGTTGCCGAGGCCAGCGATGATCCACCGCTCGGAAGTACTGTCCCGCAAGCTGCCGGGCTACTCCTCGGACGCGGGCGCGGCAGGGGCCGGCGCCTCTGGGACCTCCGGGGCCTCGGCGGCCTCCGGCGCGACCTCGCCGAGGTCGGCCTCGATCTGCTCCGCGGTCGGCGCGGCGAGCACGTGCAGCACAAGGGCCTCGGGGTCAGTCTGCAGGGTGGCGCCCTCGGGGAGGGAGAGGTCGCTGGCATGCACCGCCGTGCCTATCTGCATGCCCTCGACATTCACGTCAATGCCGTCCGGGAGGTTCGTGGCCTCGGCCTCGACGGCGATCTGCACCATCTGCTGGTCGAGCAGGCCGCCGGAGAACACCTCGCCGGTGACCCGCACGGGGATCTCGACGGTGACCTTCTCGCCGTGCCGGACCTCGATCAGGTCGACGTGCTCGATCACGCCCTTGATCGGGTGCCGCTGCACGGCCTTCGGCAGCGCGAGGCCGGCCCGGCCGGGCAGTCCTTCGATCCGGAGCAGCGCGTTCGGCGTCTTCAGCGCGAGCATGAGGTCGTGCTCGGGCAGCGACAGGTGACGGGCTTCCGCGCCGTGCCCGTAGATGACAGCGGGCACGCGACCCGCCCGGCGGGTACGGCGGGCTGCCCCTTTGCCGAACTCGGTACGCAGTTCGGCTTCGATACGGACCTCAGGCACGGTCAGTCACTCCTCATACGGATATGTGCGATGCGCCAACGCAGTCTAGCCGAGAAACAGCGTGCGTGCGGATGCGAGCGTTCCGCATCCGCACGCACGGCCGAGCGCCGGGCTAAGCCGGTCTCTTTTCAGGACTCGTCATCCGGCGCCATGGTGTCCGGAGCCATGGTGTCGGGTGCCATGGTGTCGGGCGCCATGGTGTCGGGCGCCATCGTGTCGGGCGCCATCGTGTCGGGTGCCATCGTGTCGGGTGCCATCGTGTCGGGTGCCATCGTGTCGGGTGCCATCGTGTCGGGCGCCATCGTGTCGGGCGCCATCGTGTCCGGTGCCATCGTGTCCGGTGCCATCGTGTCGGGCGCCATCGTCTCCGGAGTCGCGGTCTCTGGTGATTCGTTGCTCATGTCCCGTCCTTTCTGCCCCATACGCCCGAAATAAAAGACCCCGATTTTCGGGCGCGGGGGCGCCTCGGCATTAGCCTCCGATTGGGAGTCTAGTCACGGCTCAGCCGGGAATTCGGCTTATATCGGCAGCCGCCACCAAACGTTTGCTTAAGGCCGAAGTTCCGCGCTTCCCCCGCCCGTTCGACAGCGACGCGAGGGCGGAGCGGATATCGGCGATCTCCGAGTCGGCCTTGAGGCTCTCGTAGATGGCCAGCGCCGCGGACCACGCCGTGCGCGCCTGGTTCTTGTCGCCGGTGGCCGCGCGTGCCTGGCCGAGATACTTCAGCGTCGTCGCCTGGCCCACAAGGTCTCCGGATGCCTGGTGGGCACGGTGCGCCTCGGTGAGGCTGGCGATCGCGTCCGCTGGCCGTCCGGACTCCAGGTGAACGCGGCCAAGGTTGTGCAGCGCGTACCCCGTGCCATATCCCCCAATTCTTTCCCATATGTCGCGAGCTTCACGGAAGCACTCAGCCGCTTCAGAGAGCCGGCCGAGTTCCAGGCAAAACTCGCCATGGTTGTTCAGGCCGGTCCCGAGGAGAGAGGGATTGCCGACCTCGCGCAGCACTTCCAGAGAGCGAAGCGAATGCTCAAGCGCGGCTTCGGGCCCGCGCAGCTTGTGATAGGCATCCGCGAGCGAGATCCCGGCCCGCGCCTCGCCAGCCCGGTCCCCGATCTCATGGCAGACGGTCACCGCCTGCTCGAGGACGGAAAGAGCCTCTTCGTCCCGCAACCGCACCAGCGCCTGCCCGAGGTTCTGCAGCGCCCATGCCTCTCCCCCACGGTGACCGGCGATGCGGGCGCTGTCCGCCGCGATCCGGTTCGCGATGATGCAATCCGCCCAGTTATCCCGCCGGTTGAAGACCGGGAACAATGTCGCGGCCAGCCCCCATGCCACGTCGTGCAGGCCGGTGCCCGCCGCCTGACGGATCGCGGCGAGCACGTTATCCCGCTCCGAGTCGTACCAGCCGAGGGCGTCCTCTACCGAGTTGAGCGGCAACGGCGTCAGGTCGGGCTCGACCGCGAGCGGGACCCGGTACCGGTGCCGCGACACTGTCGTCGCGCCGCTGTCAGCCGTGACCAGGTACCAGCCCAAGAGCCGGGCGATCGCGTCAGCGCGATCCGCCGCGGGCTCTTCCGCCTGGGCACGCTCGGTGGCGTAGAACCGCAGCAGGTCATGGAAGCGGTACCAGTCCGCGGCCGGGGACTCCAGCAGGTTGGCGTCGACGAGTGTCTCCAGGGCTTCCGCGATGTCGTCTTCCGGCTCGCCGAGCAGCGCCGCGGCGGCGGACAGGCTGATCGACGAACCCTCCCAGAGGCCGAGGAGCCGGAACACGCGCGCGGGGTCAGGGCCGAAGTCAGCCGTCTGCAGGCTGTCGTAGCTGACCTGGAAGCTGGCCCGGACGGCGAGGTCGCCGGTCCTCATCTCGTCCAGCCGTCGCCGTTCGTCACGCAGGCGCTTGGCCATCGTGGCGATCTTCCAGTGCTTGCGCGCGGCCAGCCGCGCGGCGCAGATCCTGATGGCCAGCGGCAGCCCGGCGCACGCGAACAGCACCTCAGCGGTGGCCTCCGGCTCCTCGGCCGGCCGCTCGTCTCCGACAATCCGGGAGAACAGCGCCATCGCCTCGGGCTTTTCGAGCACGTTCAGGTCGACGAACCGGGTGCTGGCCAGGTCGGGTGTCCGGTTGCGGGTCGTCACCAGGACGGCGCAGGACGCGCTGCCCGGCAGGAGCGGCCTGACCTGGGCCGCGTCTTTCGCGTTGTCGAGCACGATGAGCACCCGGCGGCCGGTCAGCCGCGTCCGGTACAGCGCCGCCCGCTCGTCATCGCCGACCGGGACCTTGTCGCCGTCCACGCCAAGGTCGCGCAGGAACCGTGCCAGCACCTCGCCTGGTGCCGCCGGCTGCGCGGTAGCCCCGGACAGGTCCACGTACAGCTGACCGTCCGGGAACTGCGAGCGGACCTCGTGCGCCGCGTGCACCGCGAGCGTCGTTTTGCCCAGGCCGGCCGCGCCGGCCACCACGGCAATCCGCACCGCGCCCGGGCTGCTGGCGGAGTCCCCGTGGAGCAGCATGTCGGACAGATGCTTTACGTGGGTCTCGCGGCCGGTGAAATCCCCGATGTCCGCGGGGAGCTGTGCCGGGCTCGGTATCGGCGGGCCGACTGGTGCCGCGGCAGGCGCCGCCGCGGCTCCGGCGGGAACCTCGGCGAACGTGCCGATAGAGATCGTGCCGGGCGGTATCTCGCTAAGCGGCGTGTCACCGTCCGGCTGCTCGCCTGTGGCGTCGTCTCTGTCATCGCCCGCGCGGCCCTTGCCGGCTGCCGCGTCCGCGGCGAGCAGCCGCGCGTACAGCCGCTGCAACTCGGCCCCGGGATCCACCCCGAGTTCATCGGAGATCGCCTGCCTGGCCTGGGTGTAGGTATCCAGTGCCTCCGCATGCCGGCCCGACTCGTCCAGTGCGCGCATCAGTAGCAGCCACAGCCGTTCGCGGAGCGGGTTCTCCGCGACGAGCCTGCGCAGCTCGGGTATGGCCCGGGCGGCCCTGCCGCACGCCAGGTCCGCCTCCAAGCACAGTTCCGCGGCGTCTACCTGAAGCTCGACCGCCCCCGCGGCCTGCGTCGTGATGAGCATGGTCGGCGCGACGTCGGCGAGCAGCGGCCCCCGCCATAGTCCCAGCGCCTGTTTCAGCAGGGCGGCGGCTCTTTCCGGGTCGCCGTCCGCCAGTGCGTTCCTGCCTTCTATGACGAGCGACTCGAAAACTTTCAAGTCCAGGTCGCCGGGATCGATGCGCAGCAGGTAGCCGGGCGCCCTGGAGACCAGCACGCGGCCTTCGGGGTCGCCGATCAGCCGCCGCAGCCTGTGCACGTAGATGCTGACGATGTTGTTGGCCTTAGCGGGCGGGCTGTCGCCCCACAGCTCCAGGATCAGGTTCTCTGTCGAAAAGAGGTGCCCTGGCTGCAGCAGCAGGCACGCTAGCAGCGACCGCCACTTAGAGGCGCTGACGGCCGTCCATCGTCCCTCGGACCACACTTCAAGCGGGCCCAGGATGCGAAAGCGCATAAGGCCGGACCGTCCGAACTCACGATCTCCTCCCCTTCAGCTAACCGGCAGTTTCCGGCAAAGCGGAAGCGTCCCGCCGGGTATCTGGGCTGCGGGGTGACATCCGCGGGCTGCGTATGACCCACTTAATCACGACTAAAGCACGCCGTAAATCGGGGCCGTCAGGATGTGACCAAGTTACACAACGGCAGGCGCGAACTGCAGAGGGCGAGGTGAGAGCGCTGATGGCGATTAAGCGGCGGGCTTCCGGCGGCGGAGTGCAGCTTAATGGGCACGCAAGCGCTGCCTGCCACCCTCATATCAGTGCCACAGTGCAGCGGGGGCCGGGTTTGTGCCCCGTGTCGTGGCGGACGGTTTACAGGGGCACCGTCCGGCACGTCACGGGGCACAGCCGGGGCTTAACAGCTGACGGCGGGGATCGTGGTGGACGGTCCCGGCACGTCGCACTACCCCCGTCCCGCCGAACCGGGGAATGGCGGGGCGGGGCCTGCGGCCGCTGGTCCAGGGTGTGGGCCACTCCTGGACCAGCGGCCGTTAACTTTGCCCGTCGAAGAGGCTGGTTACCGAGCCGTCGCTGAAGACCTCGTTGATGGCCCGCGCCAGCAGGGGCGCGATAGACAGCACGGTCAGCTTGTCGAACTTCTTCTCCTGAGGCACCGGAAGTGTGTTGGTGATGACCACTTCACTGATCCGGGAGTTCTTCAGGATGTCGATCGCGGGCCCGGAGAGCACGCCGTGCGTGGCGGCGACGATGACCCGCTCCGCCCCCTGCTCGAACAGCGCGTCCGCCGCCTTCGCGATCGTCCCGCCGGTGTCGATCATGTCGTCGACCAGGATGCAGGTGCGCCCGGCGACCTGTCCGACGACCTCGAAGACCTTGACCTGGTTGGCGACGTCCGGATCGCGCCGCTTGTGGATGATGGCGAGCGGGCAGCCGAGCCGGTCGGTCCACCGCTCACACACCCGGACCCGCCCAGCGTCCGGGGCGACCACGGTCACGTTCCGGACGTTCAGCTTGCCGTCCAGGTAGCCGGCCAGGATAGGCAGCGCGAACAGGTGGTCCACCGGGCCGTCGAAGAAGCCCTGGATCTGGGCGGTGTGCAGGTCGACGGCCATCAGCCGGTCCGCACCCGCGGTGGCGAACAAGTCGGCGACCAGCCGCGCCGAGATCGGCTCCCGCCCGCGGCTCTTCTTGTCCTGTCGCGCGTACCCGAAGAACGGCATCACCACCGTGATCCGCTTCGCCGAGGCCCGCTTGAGCGCATCGACCATGATCAGCTGTTCCATGATCCACTGGTTGATCGGCGAGGTGTGGCTCTGCAGGACGAAGGCGTCGGAGCCGCGGACCGACTCGAGGAAGCGGACCATGATCTCGCCGTTGGCGAAGTCATACAGGCTGGCCGGTGTCGGCTCGATTCCAAGGCAGTCGGCGACCTCGGCGGTAAGCTCGGGGTAAGCCCGCCCGCCGAACAACATCATCTTCTTGTGGCTGGGCGCCGTCATGCCGCTCACCTGGAACTACTCTCCTTCGCGCCGTGTTACCGTTCTTTTTTTTCCGAACGGGCCCGGCTGGCTGCCTGCGCGGAACGTGTCTCTGCCCGGTTTCGTTCCACCCATTCCTGTGCGTTGTGCTGCCGCCCCCGTGCGATGCCGAGGTCGCCCGGCGGGACTTCCTCGGTGATCGCGGAGCCCGCCGCGGTGTAGGCGCCGTCGCCAATCGTGACCGGCGCCACGAGCACTGTGTTGCTGCCGACGAAGGCATGCTCCCCGACGGTGGTGTGGTTCTTGTGTACGCCGTCATAGTTGGCGAAGATCGTGCCCGCGCCGATGTTGGCGCCCGTGCCGATGTCGGCGTCACCGACGTAGGTCAGGTGCGGGACCTTGGCCCCGGGGCCGACGACGGCCTTCTTCAGCTCGACGTAGGTTCCGATATGGGCGCCGTGGCCGACGGATGTGCCCGGGCGCAGGTACGCGAACGGTCCGACACTCGCCTGCGGGCCGATCTCGGCCTGGCGGCAGACCGCGTGCAGCACGGCGGCGTCCGCGCCGACCGTGGTGTCCTCGAGCAGGCAGCCAGGGCCGACCTTCGCGCCTTCGGCGATGACGGTCCGGCCTTCCAGGTGGGTCTGCGGACCGATCTCGGCGTCCTGGCCGATCGTGACCGTGACGTCAACCCAGGTGGTGGCGGGGTCGGTGATCGTGACCCCGGCGCGCATCCAGTGCCGGAGGATCCGGTCGTTGAGCGCGCGGCGGGCCGCGGCCAGTTGGAGGCGGTCGTTGATGCCCAGGATCTCCGCCGCGTCGGCGGCCAGCACGGTGCCGATCCGGTGCCCGTCGTCGCAGAGGATTTCCACGACGTCCGTGAGGTATTCCTGGTTCTGTTTGTTGTCGGTTGTCACGCGCTTGATGGCGTCCGCGAGCAGCGGGCCGTCGAAGGCGTAGCAGCCGGAGTTGTATTCGTCGATGGCGAGTTCGGCCGGGGTCGCGTCGCGTTCCTCGACGATCCGGCGGAAGGCGCCGTCGGCGTCTCGCACGATCCGGCCGTAGCCGGCCGCATCGCCCTGGGCGGTCAGCACCGTGACGGCGTTGCCGGCCTCGTGGTGGCTGGCGAGGAGCGCGCGGAGCGTCTCGCCCCGCAGCAGCGGCATGTCGCCATAGGTCACGACGACGGTGCCGTGCAGAGCACCTAGCGTCTCGGTAACCATCCGCACAGCATGGCCCGTGCCGAGCTGCTGTTCCTGCACGACGACCTGCGCCTCGGGCGCCTGGCTGGCGACCTCCGCGCTCACCTGGTCGCGGCCCTGGCCGACGACGACCATGAGCTGCTGCGGTGACAGCTCAGCGGCCACCGCGAGCGCGTGCCCGAGCATGGTGCGTCCGCAGAGCTGATGGAGGACCTTGGGGGTGCGGGACTTCATGCGCTTGCCCTCGCCTGCAGCAAGGATCATGACTGCTGCCGGGTGACTTTCGCTCACGCGCAACGGTCTCCTCGGGTATCGCGCCGAATAATTTCCAGGGCCAATCATCCCTGGGAACCCCACCGAACGGAGCGACGAACGACTTGTTTACCCGCTCCTCATCCGCAGGATATCGCGTCTTCCCCCGCTCGTCGCTCTACTCCCCCGCGAGCGGGGGATTAGCCGGCTGGATGCTCTTGGGGGTCCTGCGCCATGTCAGGGACGACCAGTTCGCTGGGCTCGATTCCGCTGCTCTCGGAGGCCACGGCGGCCAGTTCGGAGCCGACCGATTCGTGTACCCCGTCCGCCGTCTTCCGGCGGCCGGTCAGCGCCGACGCCACGGCGCCGATCACGCAGGCCGCGATCGCGAAGCCGAAGGCCACGCCGAGACCGTCGTGGAACGGCGCGGTGATCAGGTGCGGGAAGAACTCCCGGCCGATCACGTACGCCGCGTGCGCCGGCGACAGGTGCGACAGCAGCGGGCCGAGCAGCTGCTGCATCGGGTTGTAGCCGAGGAACGCCGCGAACAGCACGCCGATCGGCGGCAGGTGCGAGATCGGCGCGGCCGCGGACGCCGGGACGCCCTGCGCGGTCAGGCCGCTGAACAGCGTAGTCGGAAGCGCGCTGGACAGCCCCACCACCATCAGCGAGAAGAAGATGCCGATGGAGAGGACCGCCGCCGAGTTCATGAACGTGGCGATCATCCCGCCCGCGGCGCCGCGCTGGTTGGCCGGCACCGCGTTCATCATCTCCGCCCGGTTAGGCGAGGCGAACAGGCCAGTCCCGAAGCCGTTGATGAAGATGAGCAGCGCGAACAGCCAGTAGCCGAAGTTCACCGGCAGGAACGCCAGGGCCAGGAAGCTCACCGCCGCCAGCAGCGCCCCGCCCACGGTGAACGCCTTGGCGCCGAACCGGTCCGACAGGATGCCGGACAGCGGCGCGGACAGCAGGAAGCCGACCGTCAGCGGCACCAGGTAGATGCCGGCCCACAGCGGGGTCTGGCTGAAGCTGTAGCCGTGCAGCGGCAGCCAGATGCCCTGCAGCCAGATGATCAGCATGAACTGCATGCCGCCGCGGCTCATCGCCATCGCCAGGTTCGCGATGTTGCCCATCGCGAACGGCCGGATCCGGAACAGCGAGATCCTGAAGAGCGGTTCGGCGACCCTGGTCTCGACCCAGACGAAGACGGCCAGCAAGATCACGCCGCCGATCATCGCGGTGAGCACCCACGGGTTGGTCCAGCCCATCGGGTGCCCGCCGTAGGGCAGCAGGCCGTAGGTGATGCCGACTAGGACCGCGATCAGGCCGGCCGCGAACAGGATGTTGCCCCACCAGTCCATCCGGGAGTGCTTGCGCACCCCGACGTCGTGCAGCATGAAGTAGGCCCAGACGGTGCCGAACACGCCGATCGGCGCCGAGACCAGGAAGATCAGGTGCCAGTTGATCGGCGCCAGCACGCCGCCGAGGATCAGCCCGAGGAACGACCCGGCGATGGCGGCGATCGAGTTCAGGCCGAGCGCGGTGCCGCGCTGATTGGCCGGGAACGCGTCGGTGAGGATCGCGGTCGAGTTGGCGAACAGGAACGCGCCGCCGATGCCCTGCACCACCCGCCAGCCGATCAGCCACAGCGCGCCGGCGGTGCCGTGCATCCAGGTCACGGTCAAGAAGATCGAGGCCACGGTGAACACCGCGAAGCCCATGTTGTACATCCGGACCCGGCCGAACATGTCACCCAGGCGGCCGAACGACACCACCAGGACCGCGGACACCACGAGGAACCCCATGAACATCCACAGCAGGTAGCTGGTGTTGCCGGGGCTGAGCGGGTTCAGCCCGATGCCGCGGAATACGTCAGGCAGCGCGATCAACACGATCGACTGGTTGATCGTCGCCATCAGCACGCCCAGCGTCGTGTTGGACAGCGCGATCCACTTGTAGTGCGGGCCGGGCGTGTGACCAGGCCTCGCGGGCGCGCCCGCCGCCTCGGAATTAACCGTCATAGGCGGATAAGCCCCCAAGCTCGTGAGAATCCCTGCAGAAAACTTGCTTGACTTCAACTAACCATAACTCACCAGGGACGGCGTCCGCTCCGGCGCCCGCCCCTGACCGCCAGGCGATCGAGCTGGCGTTCGAACGATCAAACATCAACGAACATCGTGAGCCTCACCACATCTATTCATTTCTGCAAAAGACTCATATGCACCTATGGAGCCTGATATAACGTGTCTCCCGCCAGAAAGGAACCCGGCATGGCCCTATTCCAACCCAGTCGCGGGAGTGCCAGCCGGACGGCCGCACCACCACCACCTGGCCGCGGGAACCCCAGCGGCTACGAGGCCGTCCGGGCTAGCCGGGATTTCTGGACGCTCCGGCGGCGCTTCGGGTCCTTCGTCGTCCCGGCCTGCGTGCTGTTCATCACCTGGTACTTCCTGTTCGTGATCATCGCCGTGTTCGCGCCGGGGTTCATGCGGATCAGCGTGTTCGGCGACGTGAACGTGGGCCTGTGCTTCGGCGCCGCGCAGTTCGTCTCGACGTTCGCGATCGCCGTCAGCTACCGCCGCTGGGCACAGCGCAGACTCGACCCGCTGTCCGGCAGGATGCGGCAGCGGCTAGAAGGGGGACGCAAGCAGCAGTGACCGGTCCCGCCGCGACAGAGCCCTTGGCCGCCGTCACCGTCGGCACGCCCTTGGTCAATTTCGTCATCTTCGCCTTCTTCGTTGTCGTCACCCTGATCATCGCGATCAGCGCGGGCGGGAAGAACAGGTCGACCACCGACTACTACGCCGGCGGCCGGGACTTTACCGGCTGGCAGAACGGCATCGCGATCGGCGGCGACTACCTGTCAGCCGCCTCGTTCCTCGGCATCGCGGGCATCATCGCCCTGGCCGGATATGACGGCTTCCTCTACTCCATCGGCTTCCTGGTGGGCTGGCTCCTCGTCCTGCTGCTGATCTCGGAGCCGCTGCGGAACACCGGCCGCTACACGATGGCCGACGTCCTCGACCTGCGGCTGAAGGCTGTCCCGGTGCGCGCGGCCGCCGCGGCGTCCACCCTGACCGTCAGCCTGTTCTACCTGCTCGCCCAGATGGCCGGGGCAGGCGCGCTCGTCAGCCTGCTGCTCGGGGTGAGCGGCGGGGCGGGCCAGGACGTCATCGTCGCCGTCGTAGGCCTGCTGATGATCTTCTACGTGCTGGTCGGCGGGATGAAGGGCACTACCTGGGTGCAGATCGTCAAGGCCAGCATCCTGGCGGCCGGCGCCGCGGTGACCACGATCTGGGTGCTGTCCAGGGCCGGGTTCAACCTGTCCACGCTGCTGCACCATGCCGCCGCGTCCAGTCCGGCCGGCGCCGCGGTGCTCGGGCCCGGCCTCGAATATGGCGCGAACACGGTCTCCAAGTTCGACTTCATCTCGCTGGCGCTGGCCTTGGTGCTCGGCACCGCGGGCCTGCCGCACGTGCTGATGCGGCTGTACACCGTGCCGGACGCCCGGGAGGCGCGCCGAAGCGTCGTCTGGACGATCTGGCTGGTCGGGCTGTTCTACCTCTGCACGCTGGTACTCGGGTTCGGCGCGATGTGGCTGGTGGGCGGCAAGCAGATTCTCGCTGCGCCCGGCGGAGGAGACTCCGCCGTACCCCTGCTGGCCTTCAAGCTGGGCGGGACGCTGCTGCTCGCCGTCGTGGCGGCCGTCGCCTTCGCGACCATCCTCGCCGTGGTGGCGGGACTTACCATCACCGCCAGCGCCTGCTTCGCGCACGATGTGTACGCCAACGTGCTGCGCCGCGGGGATGCCGATCCTGGCGAGGAGGTCCGGGTTGCCCGGATCACCGCGGTGGTGATCGGGGCCGTGGCGGTGATCGGGGGAATCTACGCGAAAGGCATAGACGTCGCGTTCCTGGTAGGACTGGCGTTCGCGATCGCGGCATCGGCGAACCTGCCGTCGATCCTGTACTCACTCTTCTGGCCGCGGTTCACCGCGCGGGGCGCGCTGTGGAGCATCTACGGCGGGCTGATCAGCGCGGTCGGCCTGATCATCTTCTCGCCGGTGGTGTCTGGCCACCCCGGCCCGGCGGGCGGCGCCACATCGTCGCTGATCAGCGATCCGCACATCAACTTCGCGTTCTTCCCGCTGACCAATCCCGCGCTTGTGTCCATCCCGCTGGCGTTCTTCCTCGGCTGGCTGGGCACGGTGACCGACAAGCAGCCCGCCGACTCGGCGCGGTTCGCCCGGATGCAGGTACGAGCGCTTACCGGGGTGGGCGCGGAACGGGGCGGCCGTTCCTGACGGATGATTCGCAGCGCGGGGCGCTTACGGTGAGACCTGAAGGGGGTAGAAGTCCGATATGGCGAGTGACCTGAGCTACAGCGCGAGGACGGCCACACCACAGCCGCAGGCACTCGACCCCGGCGCCCTGTCGGCTATCCGCCAGTCAGCCGACCGGCTGGCCCGAGACGAGGACGCGTTCGTCCGGCAGTTGCGCTACGACGTCACGAGGCTCATCCCGGACTCGGCCATGCCCCGGTCCTTCGACATGTGGCTGTTCTGCGACCGGATGGTGCAGCTGCTGCTCTGGGCGGCGCTAACCGACCAGCCGCCGCACGTGATCGTCGATACCCTGCGCCGGGTGGGCGCGCAGAACTGGTACGAGGGCTTTCCCGACGCTCAGTACGGGAACGTCGCGCACGCGCTGATCCAGACGGTGCATTACCTCAGCGGGAGCGAGTGGTCCGCGTTGACCGGCTCGGCATGGATCAGCTACTTCATGTGGATCAGGCCGCACCTGCTAGCCGGCGCCCGCCAGGCCGCCGCCGAGGAAGCAGCGGCCGAGCGGGCCGCCGTGCGCCAGGCAGCCGCGGAACGCGCCGCCGCCGAGCGGGAAGCTGCCCGGGTCGCGGCCCTCTCCCGGGACTCACGCGGGGGCCACACCCACGTGGTGGGCGACGTCAACCTCGAGTCGGTGGCGAACCTGCTCGATGACGATGATGACGACGACACCGGCTACGGCCAGATCATGGTCTCGATGACCCGCACCCCGCGCCGAGACCCCCCACGCCACCAGCGCTAACACCAGCCACAACGCCGGACCGCCGTAAGCCGAGCTCCCCATGATCACGTCGCCCGTACGCCGTATTTTCCTTACGAGCGCACCAAGATCGAACTAACGAGAAAGATCGTTCGGCCTATAGGCCGTAACATCCTTCACGTTATCGAAAGCCCGCCAGGAGCAGGACACCGAACGGCCGCTAGCGCACGATCGGGCCATTACCTCCAGTTATATGAGCCAGAGCCGCCATAGCGCGCAAGTCTTTACGTCGTAAAAAAGTGCTCCCGGGGAAGGATTCGAACCCTCGTTGAGCGGACCAAAACCGCTTGTCCTGCCGATTGGACGACCCGGGACTGCTGACCGGCACAACTTTACCGGGAATCAGCCCGCGGTTAGGCGCGCCTGCGCGGCGAGATCAAGCCGGAAGTGCGGGCCAGGCCAAGGTCCGCTCGAGCGCATAGTTCGCGGCGGGCTGGGCAGCGGTAGGCGGGCCGGGAGAACCCGGCTCGCAACTAGATAGCCAAAGCTGAGCGGACGCTGAGAGGTGTCTCAGAATCTGAGACGACCCGCGGCGGCACATACGGCATTCATGCGGGGATTCGTAAGAATTCATCTTCATCTCTTGCATAACCTACGGTCCCGTAGGCTACGGTTACGTAAGCGTACAGACCTCGCCCCGCAGGCGCCTTACCTCAGGGAGCAGCATGTCACCAACCCCGGACGCACGCGTTACCAGCGGCACCGCCGGCACGGCAACCCTCAACACGGTCACCACTGTCCGCGCCGCGCGGCCGGACTTCGAAGACGAGCAGAGCAGCCTGTTCCAGCGCATCCTGGTCGGCGTGTTCGTCGGCGTCCCCATGCTGGCGCTGGCCGCAGCGATCCCGTTCGCCTGGGGCTGGGGTCTTGGCTGGCACGACGTGGTGATCGCCGCGGTCTTCTACTGGGTCTCCGGTTTCGGCATCACCGTCGGGTACCACCGGTACTTCACCCACGGCTCGTTCAAGGCGAAGAGCGGCCTGCGGGTCGCGCTGGCGATCGCGGGCAGCCTGGCGATGGAGGGCCCGGTCATCACCTGGGTGTCCGACCACCGGCGGCACCACAAGTACAGCGACAAGGAAGGCGACCCGCACTCGCCCTGGCGCTACGGCGACGACACCAGGGCTCTCACCAAGGGCCTGCTGTACGCGCACATGGGCTGGCTGTTCGACCCCAACCAGACCTCGCAGCAGAAGTTCTCCCCGGACCTGCTCGCGGACTCCAGGATCAAGAGGGTGGACAGGGCGTTCGGCCCGATAGTGGCGGTGACGCTGCTGCTCCCGGCGCTGATCGGCGGCCTGTGGGGCATGTCCTTGTACGCCGCGATCACCGCGTTCTTCTGGGCGAGCCTGGTCCGGATCACGCTGCTGCACCACGTCACCTGGTCGATCAACTCGATCTGTCACACGTTCGGTGACAAGGAGTTCGAGGCCCGCGACCGCTCGCGGAACGTCTC
Organism: uncultured Actinomycetota bacterium; assembly: GCA_963771985.1. Taxonomy (GTDB): domain Bacteria; phylum Actinomycetota; class Actinomycetes; order Streptosporangiales; family Streptosporangiaceae; genus Trebonia. The sequence goes on from CAVYVO010000028.1 coordinate 208,015, forward strand.
GTGGCTCGCCATCGCGTCCTTCGGCGAATCCTGGCACAACCTGCACCACGCCGACCCGACCTGCGCCAGGCACGGCGTGCTCAAGGGCCAGATCGACCAGAGCGCCCGGGTGATCTGGGCCTTCGAGAAGCTCGGCTGGGCGTACGACGTCCGCTGGCCGGACGAGGCCCGGCTGGCCGCCAAGCGTCCCGCGACGGCGACGCGCAGCCTCGGCGGAATGACGAAGCGCAGCGAAAAAGCGGCGAAGCCGGCTGACAGAGCGGCAGCATAGCGGCCATGATGTTCCGGTGACCGAACAATCCCCGAAAACCAGCCGACGGCGGATGACCGGGCAGGAGCGGCGGCAGCAGCTGCTGGACATCGGCCGTCGGCTGTTCGCGGAACGGGGATTCGAAGGCACCTCGATCGAGGAGATCGCCGCCCAGGCGGGGGTTTCCAAGCCTGTGGTCTACGAGCACTTCGGCGGCAAGGAAGGGCTGTACGCTGTCGTCGTCGACCGCGAGGTGGAACGGCTGACGACGACGACCACGATGCTGTTCGAGGGTGATCACTCCCGGCCCAAGTTCGAGGCGGCCGCCGTGGCCCTGCTGCGATACATCGAGGACAACGCCGACGGCTTCCGCATCCTGGTGCGCGATTCGCAGCCGGGGTCGCGGGGCACCTACGGCACCCTGCTCAGCGACATCGCCGGGCAGGTGGAGTACATCATGGCCGACTTCCTCAGGTCCCGCGGCCGGGACCCGAAGCTGGCGCCGATGTACTCCCAGATGATGGTCGGCATGGTCGCCTTCACCGGCCAGTGGTGGCTGGACGCCCGTAAGCCGAAGCTCGAGCAGGTGGCCGCGAACATGATCGATCTCGCCTGGAACGGCCTTTCCCAGCTCGAACGCCCAGGCCTGAGAAGCGCCGGGCGCGATCACAGCCGCGCACTCCTCGGCCCGCGCCGTAGGCAGCCCCGCGGCCGCCCAGGCCCGGTAGCCGCCGATCACGTCGGTGGACCGGTGCAGGCCCAGTTCACGCAGGGCCACGGCGGCCAGGCTCGAGGTGTACCCCTCGTTGCAGATCACGAGCAGCCGCAGGTCGTACCCGTCCACCCAGGGCAGGCGCGCGTCGCTCGCCGGATCGAACCGCCACTCCAGGTGGTTGCGTTCGACTACCACCGAGCCCGGGATCTCACCGTCGGCGGCCCGCTGCGCGGCCGGGCGGATGTCGATCAGCGTGGCGCCCGCGCAGAACTCCGCGAACGCTTCGGCCGGCGTCACCCGGATCAGCTGGGCGCGGGCCGCCGCGAGAATCTCGTCGATCGACCGCGCGCCGGGCGGTCTGCTGGTCACCAATCGCCCGCTCCCTCGGTTCCGGCGACCGTGAGGCCGCCTGGCGTGAGATCGTACCTGGTCATCGTGGACAGCGGCGGCGAATAGGCGTGCACGCTCACCGCGACCGACCCTCTGACGGGGTTCTGCACATCGTGTATGTAGCGCGGGCCGAAGGCGCGTACCTCGCCCGCGTTCACGTGGGTCACCAGGGCCCGCGTGCCGCTGCGCGGCACCACGCACTCGTCGAGCGCACCCCACACCACGCCGAAGGCGCCCGCCGAGCCCCCGTGGTCGTGGAGCCCGGTCGACTGCCCGGGCAGCCAGCTGATCAGCCACACCTCGAAGCCGTCGCCGGCGACCATCCGCTCGTACCACCGCCCCTCCGGGTCCAGCCGGACCCGTGCTACCCATTCTGCCGGGGCGGCGGTCAGCCGCTGCACTTCGTCGGCCAGTTGCCGGGAATTGAGAATCCGCTGCTCAGAGACGATCCTTCGGTGCACGAGATGATCATGGCACAGTTTCTCTATTAATTCAATTGGAATAGTAGGATTGACTTTGGCTGATGTCGCCCGCGCGGTGCACCACGGTGAACACCCGGCGGAACGGGAACATTGTCCCGAACGGACGGTGGTTATACACCCGCCGCAAACGTTCACCGTACTCGCGGAGGAACGCGCCGGCCTGCTCCGCGTCCAGGGCGGCGAGCACCGGCCGCAGCGTGGTGCCCTTGGTCCACTCGAGCACCGGGTTCTCACCAGGCAGGATGTGCAGATAGCTGGTTTCCCAGGCGTCCACCTCGTAGCCGGCCCGGGCGAGCAGTTCAGCGTACTCCCCCGGGTCGCCCGCCTGGCGGTTGAGCTCCGCGTCCGCCAGCAGGCTCCGCCACCGCGGCGACGCGGCCATCTCCCGGACGATGGCGTGGCTGGGCTGATCGAAGTTGCCGGGCAGCTGGAAGGCGAGCCAGCCGCCGGGAGCGAGCAGGTCAGCCCAGCGGACCAGCAGGTCGTGATGGTCGGGCACCCACTGCAGGACGGCGTTGCAGACCAGGACGTCCGGCGGACGTTCCGGCTGCCATTCGCGCACGTCACCGACCACGAACGCGGGGCGGCCGCCGTCCAGTGCGGACCGCGCGGCGGCCGTGATCATTTCCGCGGAGCTGTCCACGCCGACTACCTCGGCGGCCGGCCATCGCTGGGCGAGCACCGCGGTCAGGTTGCCGGGACCGCAGCCAAGGTCTGCCACGTACCGCGGGGCCGTCGCGCCGACCCGGGCGAGCAGGTCGAAGAACGGCCGCGAGCGCTCGTCACCGAACCGGAGGTACTGTCCGGCGTCCCACATAATGGACACCTCCTCTCTTATGCCGAGACCATACTTACCCGATCAAGCATCTTGACGTCAAGAGATATCCTGTTCTCATGGGGCAGCTTTCCGACGAGGTTGACGAGCTCGTGACGGCGTGGCGGACCCAGCGGCCGGACCTGGACGTCGAGCCGCTGCAGGTGCTCAGCCGCGTTTCCCGGCTCGCCAGGCACCTGGACATCGCCCGGCGCGGCGCGTTCGCCAGCCACGGCCTCGAGGCCTGGGAGTTCGACGTGCTGTCCGCGCTGCGCCGCGCCGGGCCGCCGTTCCAGCTGACCCCGGGGGCGCTCCTGCGCGCCACCTTGGTCACGTCGGGCACGATGACCAACCGGATCGACCGGCTCACCGCGGCGGGGCTAGTCCGGCGCGGGCCGGACCCGCGCGACCGGCGCGGCGTCCTCGTGACCCTCACCGACCGGGGCAGGACCGTGGTGGACGCCGCGTTCACCGATCTGCTCGACCGCGAGCACGAGCTCCTCGCCGGCCTGCCGGACGGCCAGCGGCAGCAGCTGGCGGACCTGCTGCGCACGCTGCTGGCCCCGTTCGACTCTGCTAGCCCGGGGGGCCAAGCCCCCCCAAACCCCCCACAAGGGGGGCTACGCGCCCCCCTTGGACCCCCGCGGGAGGGCTCCGCCCCCCGAACGTCCGCTTCCCCAAACCCCCCGCTTTCCCCATGACCCCCGCGGGAGGGCTCCGCCCCCCGAACGTCCGCTTCCCCCAAACGCCCTGCTTCCCCCAAACCCCCGCGGGAGGGCGCCGGCCCCAAGGTCCGCGAACCACGCGAGGTTAGGAAGCCTCCAGGGAGGCTGCCACCTCTAGCCACCGCTCCTCAAGGCCGGCCTTTTCGGCCTGGAGGATGCGCAGCTCGGCGCCGAGTTCGGTGAGCTTTTCATAGTCCGTCGCGTTCGCGGCCAGGTCCTCGTTCAGCGCGGTCTCGCGGGCCGCGGCCCGGTCGATCTGCCGCTCCAGGCGCTGCAGCTCCTTGCGCGCGGCACGGTCGGCGGCCGACGCGGAGACCGCGCTGCCGGCCCCGCCCCGGGCAGCGCTCCCGCCGCCCGGGCTGGCGACGGGAGCGGCCGCGGCCGCCCGTCGCACCCGGGCGCGTTCCAGGTAGTCGTCTACGCCGCCGGGCAGGAAGGAGATCTTGCCGTCGCCGAGCAGGGCGTCCACCTGGTCGGTGACCCGCTCGAGGAAGTACCGGTCGTGGCTGACCACGACCAGGGTGCCGGGCCAGCCGTCGAGAAGGTCTTCGAACTCGGTGAGCATCTCGATGTCGAGATCGTTGGTCGGCTCGTCGAGCAGCAGCACGTTCGGCTCGGTCATCAGCAGCCGGAGCATCTGCAGGCGCCGGCGCTCGCCGCCGGACAGGTCACCGACCGGTGTCCACTGCCGCTCGCCGTAGAAGCCAAGCCGTTCGAGCAGCTGGCCGGCGGACAGCTCGCGCTTGCCGACCTGGATCTGCAGCCGGATCTCCTCGACCGTCTCACGAACCCGTTTCGCTTCGTCGAGCTCGGCGAGGTCCTGCGAGAGGTGGGCGATCCGCACGGTCTTGCCGCGTGTCACGTGCCCGGTCACCGTTATGCCGGGATCGGCGATTTCGCCGGAAAGCAACCGCAGCAGGGAGGTCTTGCCCGCTCCGTTGACGCCGACGATCCCGACCCGGTTGCCCGGGCCCAGCCGCCACGTCACGCCGTCGAGCAGCGTGCGCTCGGCTCTGTCATCTCCCGGGGGGCTCCCCTCTCGCATTGGGGGGCTACCCGCCCCCCAATCACCCCCCGGCCCCGGGGACCCCCCGCGGGACACTGTGAGCGTGACATCCTCGAGCTCGAGAACGGTCTTGCCGAGCCGGGCGGTCGCCATCCGGGCGAGTTCGGTGCCGTCCCGGGCGGGCGGCTCGGCGGCGATCAGCGCGCTGGCCGCCTGCACGCGGAACTTCGGCTTGGTGCTCCGTGCCTGGGGTCCGCGGCGCAGCCACGCCAGCTCTTTGCGGGCCAGGTTGCGCCGCCGCTGCTGCTCGGCTTCGGCGACGGCTTGCCGCTCCGCCTGCGACAGCACGTATGCCGAATAGCCGCCCTCGGTCTGGTAGACCTGCCCGTCGGCCAACTCCCACATCTGATCGCACACGGTGTCGAGCAGCCAGCGGTCGTGGCTGACCACGACCACCGCGCAGCCGCGGTCCCGCAGGTGCCGGCCCAGCCAGTCGATGGCCTCGATGTCCAGGTGGTTGGTGGGCTCGTCGAGGAGGAGGATGTCGCGGTCGGCGGCGAGCAGGGCGGCCAGGGCGACGCGCCTGCGCTCGCCGCCGGACAGGGTCGCCACGCCGGCATCCAGGCTGATGCCCGACAGCAGCTCCGCGCCAACCGAACGGGAGCGCGGATCTCGCTCCCACGCCCCGTCGGCCGCCAGGTCGCCGAACGCGATCTCGCCGGCCGTACCCGAAAGCGCGTCGCTCTGCGGCAGATAACCGACGCGCAGGCCGGACATCCGGGCGATCCGCCCGGTGTCCGGTTCGGCCGCCCCGGCGAGCAGCGCGAGCAGCGTCGACTTGCCGGCGCCGTTGCGCCCGACGATGCCGATCCGGATCCCCTCGTCGACGCCGAGCGAAACGCCGTCGAGGAGCACGCGCGGACCGTAGGCCTTGACGGTCTTCTCGAAGCTGATCAGGTTCATGACGCGCGCGGGTCGATCACGGTGGCCCCGGCGGCCGGCCCGGTCGCCCGTGCCACCGACCGGCAAACGCCCGCACCGGACAGCGCGACCGCCAGGTCGGTGGCGTGACTCGCGCCACGGGCGAGGAAAAAGCACGTCGGCCCGGACCCGGAGACCAGCGCGCCGAGCGCGCCGAACTCTCGCCCCGCGGCCAGCGTCTTGCGCAGCGCCGGGAACATGGACATCGCCGGAGCCTGCAGGTCGTTGGTCAGCGACCGCCCGAGCCTGTCCGGGTCGCCGGCGCGCAGCGCCGCCATCACGTCCGTGCTCAGCTCGGGCCTGGGCCCGGCCTGCTGGGCGCGTTCAGCGTCCGCGGCAGCCGCCCGCAGCCGGTCAAGCGCGCGGTACACCTCAGGGGTGGACAGGGCGCCGTCGGCCAGCGCGAGTACCCAGTGATACTGCGCGGACGACACCAGCGCGGGCGTGAGCCGCTCGCCACGGCCGCGGCCCACCGCGGTTCCGCCGATCACCGCGAACGCGACGTCGCTGCCGACATCGGCGGCGACCTCGCGGAGTTCCTGCTGGGACAGCCCGCCGCGCCACAGCTCGTTGCAGGCTACGAGCGCCGCCGCCGCGTCCGCGCTGCCGCCGGCGAGCCCGGCGGCCACCGGGATGCGCTTGCTGATCGTGACCGCGGCCCCGCTGGGCCCGCTGTCAGGCAGGCCGGTCGTCTCGCGCAGGGCCGACACGGCGCGCAGCGCGAGGTTGTCCGCGCCGGCGGGCACCTGCGCGGCACCGTCACCGCGGACGGTCACGCTGTCCGTGTCCGCGCGCGAGACGCTGACCTCGTTGAACAGCGAGATCGCGTGGAAGACCGTCACGAGGTCGTGGTAGCCGTCCGGGCGCAGCGGACCCACCGCGAGCTGGAGGTTGATCTTGGCGGGGACCCGCACGGTCACTGTCGTCACGATCTAGAAAGCTTACTTTCTTTCCTGTTGGCAGAAACCAGCCGGCCTGTGCGCGCTCCCTGCCTCCGCGATGCGCGCGAACTCGCCGACCGTGAGCTGCTCGCCGCGCGCACCCGGATCCACCCGGGCGGCGCGCAGCACCCGCTCCGCTTCGGCCGGCGACCCGGCCCAGCCGGCCAGCGCGCCCCGCAGGGTCTTGCGCCGCTGCCCGAACGCCGCGTCGATGACCCTGAACACCTCGTCCCGGCTCGCCGTGGTCGCCGGCGGATCCCGGCGGGTGAACGCCACCAGCCGGGAATCCACGTTGGGCACCGGCCAGAACACGCTTCGCGGCACGGTTCCGGCGGTACGCGCGGCCGCGAACCACGCCAGCTTCGCCGACGGCGCGCCGTACACGCGGCTCCCCGGGCCCGCGCACATCCGGTCCGCCACCTCCGCCTGCACCATCACCACTCCGCGCGCCAGCGACGGGAACCCGGCAAGGAGGTGCAGCACCACCGGTACCGCCACGTTGTACGGCAAGTTAGCCGCCAGCACGGTTGGCGGTGCTCCGGGCAGCGCGACACCCGCCGCCCCGTGTCGGCCACCGCCCGGCAGACGCGCGCTAAGCGCGAGCGCGAGCGCGTCCGCGGCCACCACGTCCACCCGGCCTGCGAGCGCCGGCGCGCGTTCCGTGATCGTCCGCGGCAGTTCGGCCGCCAGCACCGGGTCGATCTCCACCGCGACCAGCCGTGCCGGCACCGCGGCACCACCACCCGAGCCAGGCGCACCACCGGCAGCAACCTCAGCACCGGAGCCGCCGCCGGCCTCAATGGCATCGGTCGCCGCGACAGCCTCGAGCAGGGCGAGCGTCAGCGAGCCGAGGCCCGGTCCCACTTCGAGGATCACGTCGCCGCGGCGCGGCGCCGCCAGCGCGGCGATCCGCCGCACGGTCCCTTGCTCGACGACGAAGTTCTGCCCGAGCCGTTTGGTCGGCCTGACCCCGAGTCGCCCCGCGATCTCCCGCACATCAGCCGCCCCCAGCAGCCGCACGTGGCTCACTGGCACCCCGCCTGGACGATAGTCGACGAGCCTCGAGCAGCATGACTCTTGCGCTTCACGGCGGCTCGATTGCGCAGTCGACCCGCTCTAGTGTGGTCAATTGCGCAGTCGACCCGCCGAGGACAGGAGGCCCGCCGAGGACAGGAGGGGGATGCCATGGAGGCGGCTGTTACCAGTGGAAGACGCGGGAGCCGGTGGACTGGATGTGGGTGCAGAGGTCGGCCACGTCCATGTCCTTCAGCGCGGCGAGCGCGCGGATCGTGTGCGCGGTCATCGCCGGGGAGTTCGGCTTGCCGCGGTGCGGTACCGGGGTGAGGTAGGGCGCGTCGGTCTCGGCGAGGATGAGCTCCGGCGGCGCGGCCTGCGCCGCCTCGCGCAGCGGCCCGGCGTTCTTGAACGTGATGTTGCCCGCGAAGCTCATCACGTATCCGGCTGCCGCGCACCGCGCCGCCATCCGCGCGTCTCCGGAGAAGCAGTGGAAGATCACGCTGTAAGGCGGCCATGGCCCCTCATCCTCGAGGATCGCCAGGATGTCCTCGTGCGCCTCCCGGTCGTGGATCATCAGCGCCTTGCCGGTCCGCCTGGCGATCGCGATATGCGCGCGGAACCACTCCCGCTGCACCTCGCGCGGCGACCAGTCCCGGTAGTAGTCGAGCCCGGTCTCGCCGATGGCCACGACCTTCGGCGAGGACGCCAGCGACTCGATCTCGGCGAGCACCCCCTCGCGCCGGCCATGCACCGCCGCAGTCTCGTTCGGGTGGATCGCTACCGTCGCGTAGACATCCTCGTACTCGGCGGCGCACTCCACCGACCAGACGGAGGACGGCAGGTCGCACCCGGCGTTGACTACCCGGCCGATGCCTACGGCGCGCGCCGCGGCGAGCACGCCGTCGACCGGCAGCCCCATGATGTCCATATGGGTATGGGCGTCGAACGCGCCCGGCGCCGGGAGCGGCTCCTCCCCCGAGCTAGGTGCGGTCGGGGGAGTCACCGGCTTCCGTTCGGACTAATCATTGGCGTCAAGCCGGGCAATTTCCTCGTCAACCACTGAGGCGTCCAGCTTGGTGAACAGCGGTGCGGGGACGGAGAGCGGGGTCCCGGCCGCGATGGGGCGCGACGCCCAGCGCGGCGTCGTGTCGTACGAGCCGGTGATCACCGGGTACGACGGGGCACCTTCCTCATCCACCGTCTCGATGCGCGGCATGCCCGACCACTCGCCGGGGCCGCCCAGCATCTCGTGCACGGCCTGCGAGGAGCGCGGCAGGAAGGGCGTGAGCAGTGTCTTCGCGTCGTCCACGGCCTGCAGCGCGACGTGCAGGATCGTCCGCATCCGCGCCGGATCGGACTCGCGCAGCTTCCACGGTGCCTGCTCGGAGAAGTACTTGTTCGCCTCCGCCACGGTCCGCATCGCCTCGGTGATCGCGAACTTGAAGCGCGAGTGGGACAGGTGCTCGCCCACGGCGGCGAACGCCTGCCGGGACGTCTCGAGGAGCGCATGGTCGGCGGCGGTCAGCGTGCCCGGTTCCGGGATCGACCCGATGTTGCGCGCGGCGAACGAAACCGCGCGGTTGACCAGGTTTCCCCAGGTGGCGACCAGCTCGTCGTTGTTGCGCCTGACGAACTCGCTCCAGGTGAAGTCGGTGTCCTGGTTCTCCGGCCCGGCGATCGCCACGTAGTAGCGCAGCGCGTCGACGTCGTACCGGGCGAGGAAGTCCCGGACGTAGATCACCACCTGGCGGGAGGACGAGAACTTGCGGCCCTCCATCGTCAGGTACTCGCTGCTTACCACCTCGGATGGCAGGTTCAGCACGCCCAGCGGACCCGGGCTGCCGCCCTTGGCGCCCTTGCCGGCGTAGCCCAGCAGCATCGCCGGCCAGATCTCCGCGTGGAAGACGATGTTGTCCTTGCCCATGAAGTAGTAGGACTCGGCGGTCTCGTCGTTCCACCAGGCGCGCCAGGCGTCGGGATCGCCAGACCGGCGGGCCCATTCGATCGACGCCGACAGGTAGCCGATCACCGCGTCGAACCAGACGTAGATGCGCTTGTCCGGGCGATCCCGCCAGCCGTCGAGCGGCACCGGCACGCCCCAGTCAAGGTCCCTGGTGATCGCCCGCGGCTGCAGGTCGTCGAGGAGGTTGAGGGAGAACTTCAGCACGTTCGGCCGCCACTGGCCGGACTTGGACTGCAGCCAGGAGCCGAGCGCCTCGGTGAACGCGGGCAGGTCGAGGAAGTAGTGCTCCTGCTCGACGAACAGCGGGGTCTCCCCGTTGATCCGCGACCTCGGGTTGATCAGGTCGGTCGGGTCGAGCTGGTTGCCGCAGTTGTCGCACTGGTCGCCGCGGGCGTGCGGGTAGCCGCAGATCGGACAGGTGCCCTCGATGTACCGGTCCGGCAGCGTGCGGCCGGTGGACGGCGAGATCGCGCCGAGCGTGGTCTTCGGGAAGATGTACCCGTTGCGCAGCAGCGTGGCGAACATCTCCTGGACGACCGCGTAGTGGTTGCGGGTCGTGGTCCTGGTGAACAGGTCGTACGTCATGCCGAGGTTCGCCAGGTCGCCCGCGATGATGCCGTTGTAGCGGTCGGCGAGCTCGCGGGCGGTGACGCCTTCGCTGTCGGCCTGGACCTGGATCGGTGTGCCGTGCTCGTCGGTGCCGGAGACCATCAGCACCTTGTTGCCCGCCATCCGCTGGTACCGGCTGAACATGTCGCAGGGAAGCGCGAAGCCGGAGACGTGCCCGATGTGCCGCGGGCCGTTGGCGTAAGGCCAGGCCGGCGCGGCGAGGATGTGCTTTGGGTTGGCGGATGGCATGCCTAAAGCCTACGGGCTGTGGCGTGGTCGCTCACGTTAATCTTCGCCTCGGCCCCGATCGGCGTGTGCCTGGTCTGTTTGATGCCCAGGATGGACAGGAAGAACGTCCCGAGCACGAGCTGGCAGCTCACGACGAGCGCGGTCACCGACGGGACAATCAGCCGCAGCGCGTGCTCGTAGTTGAGATGGCCGAACTTGTTCGCCTGCCAGTAGGTCAGCGAGAAGATCAAGCCGACCAGGCCGGCGACGCCAACCGCGGCGCCCAGGACGAGGCCGCGCTCAAGGGACAGCTTGGCGAGCAGGCGCTGCACTTTGGGCTCCTCGGGGAGGAAGCCCTCGGCGCCCGCGTAGACCTGGGTGAACAGCCAGAACAGCATCGCCTGGAAGCCGATCACGACCATCGCGCTAGCCGCGACCAGTGTGTCCACGTCGAACGTCACGCCGCCGATCCGCAGCGGGCCAGCCGCGACGACGGCGCCGATCACGAGGCCGGCGACGAGGAGCACAAGGCCTGGGACGAAGAACAGCCACCGCGGGCTGAAGAGCAGCAGGAACCGCAGGTGCCGCCATCCGTCGCGCCAGCTGCGCAGGTGCGGCGGGCGGCTGCGCCCGTCCTTGGCGAGGGTGGTGGGGACCTCGGTGACCTTCTGGTTCGCGAGGGTTGCCTTCACCACCATCTCGCTGGCGAACTCCATGCCAGTCGCCTGGAGGTTCAGCTTGATGGCGCTGTCGCGCCGGAAGCCCCGCAGGCCGCAGTGGAAGTCGCCGATCTTGCTGCGGAAGAACAGGCGGCCGGCGAAAGACAGCACCGGGTTGCCCAGGTACCGGTGGAGTTTCGGCATCGCGCCCGGCGCGATACCGCCCTTGAACCGGTTGCCCATCACCAGGTCGGCGCCGCCCCGCAGTTCGGTCACGAACGGCATCAGGTTGCTGAAGTCATAGCTGTCGTCCGCGTCGCCCATGATCACGTACTCGCCGCGGGCCGCCAGGATGCCGCCCATGAGCGCGTTGCCGTAGCCCTTATCGCTGACGTTGACGACGCGGGCGCCGGCGTCCTCGGCGAGTTGCTGGCTGCCGTCGGTGCTGCCGTTGTCCGCGACCACGACCTCGCCGCTGATCCCGCTGTCAGCGATGAACTTCACGGCCTTGCGCACGCAGACGGCCACGGTCTCCGCCTCATTGAGGCAGGGCATCACGACGGTCAGCTCCACGTGGACTCCATGCTGTCTTCGTTATTTCTTTACCAGTCGCCTATAGCTACCGCGGTTAGGCGCAACGGATTACCCGCTACCTTGTAGGGCAGGCGCGTGCCTGGATAGCGCCCGCCCGGCACAAGGAGGATACGGGCTTGAGGGTAGTACCTGGGGTCGCACGACGAGCCCTGGCCGACAACAAACTCTTGGTCATAGTGCTGTTGCCGGCCTTGCTGCTGCGCGTGGACGCCGAGCTTGGCTATCGCTGGCAGTCCTGGTTCAACGACTCCTGGAACTACGTCGACACAGCCGTCACGCTGAACCTGGACCCGACCCGGCCCTCGGGCTACTCGCTGTACCTGTGGCTGCTCAAGCCCTTCCACAGCTTCGCGCTCGTCACAGTTTCCCAGCACCTGATGGGGCTGGCCGTCGCGGTAATGATCTACGCGCTGGCCAAGCACCGGTTCGGGACGCCGTCGTGGCTGGCCGTGGCCATGACGCTGCCGGTGCTTTACGACGGTTTCGAGATCCAGCTCGAGCACCTGATCATGTCCGACACGCTGTTCCTGTTCCTGGCCATGCTGGCGCTCGTCGTGCTGCTGTGGTCGCCGCTGCGCGGCCGGACCTCGCCGTGGTGGCGTTCGGCCTGGTTGCGCTGTGCGGTCGCGGGGGTGCTGCTCGGCGCGTCGGCCATCGTGCGGTCCACCGGCCTGCCGCTGATCCCGCTCTTCGCGGCGTACCTGGTGCTCTGCTTCGCGCTAAGCCGGCCCGGCTGGCGAATGTCCGTGGCCAGCGTCGCCGTCTTCGCGGTGGCGGCGGTGGCGCCGGTGGCCGGCTACGCCGGCTGGTACGACCTCCAGCACGGCACGTTCAACACCAGCGAATCGACCGGTGTCTTCCTGTATTCGCGGGTCATGACCTTCGCCGACTGCTCCCGGATGCACCTGGCGCCCGATCTGCTGCCGCTGTGCACGACGGTGCCGCCCGCCGAGCGGCCGGTCGCGCAAGCCTACATCTGGACGTCCGTCAGCCCCCTTGACCGGTTCCCGGCGCCCAAGTTCTCTTCGCTGCCCAACAGCCTCGCCGAGCAGTTCGCGATCAAGGCCATCGAAGCGCAGCCGCTGGACTACGTGCGGGTGGTCTTCGACGACACGTGGCGCTCGTTCGACTGGTCCCGCACGGTCTTCCCCAACGGGTCGACCTACGACGACTACCTGTTCGGGTACCATTCGGTGCCGATCAGCAGCAGTCACCCGGCCGACGGCTATCGCTCGTCGGCCGCCGCCTACCTGGCGGGCGGCAACCCGCTGACCGCGGTGGTCAACCCGTTCGCCGCGGCGATCCGCGTCTACCAGCGGTACATCTGGCTGCCCGGGACCGGCTACGGGCTCATTCTTCTTGCCGGGCTCGCGGGTATCGTGCTCGCCTGGCGCCGGGCGGGGGGCGAGGCGCTGCTGCCGTGGGCGTGTTCGCTCGCGCTGATCGTGGTCCCGGCGGCGACAGCGGAGTTCGATTACCGGTACGTGACGACCGCGGTGCCGTTCGGCTGCCTGGCGGTGGCGCTGGCGTTCGGGCGGGATACCACCGGAGGGCGGCTAGCCCGGCGGCTCGCCGGTCGCCGGCTCGCTCGCCGCGGACGCGCGGGCGCTGAAGCGGGCGGCGCGGCGGGCCTCGCGGGCGGCGTCGCGGGCGGCGGCCTTCGCGGCGGCTCGGCCGACGCCAGCCACGACCAGCGTGATTTCGCCCCGGACGCCTCCTGAACCGGGCGGGTGCACCGGATTGTCCGGGTCCGCCCATGCCGCCAGTTCGGCTAGCGTGCCGCGCCTGATTTCCTCGTGGACCTTGGTCAGCTCCCGGCAGACGACCGCGGGCCGGTCGTCTCCGTGCGAGCGGCGCAGTTCCTCGAGAGTCTGGTCGAGCCTGCGCGGCGATTCGAAGAACACCTGAGTGCGTGTGTCGGTGGCGAGGTCCGCGAACCGGCGCTCTCGCTCGCCTGCCTTACGCGGCGGGAAACCCTCGAAGCAGAACCTGTCGCTTGGCAGCCCGGAGACGGCGAGCGCGGTGGTCACCGCGGAGGGCCCTGGCACCGCGGTGACCCTGATCCCCGCCGCCGCGGCCGCCGCGACGAGCCGATAGCCGGGGTCGCTGATGCCTGGCATCCCGGCATCGGTGACGACGAGCACGTTTCTTCCCGCCCGCAGCTCGGCCACCAGCTCGGCCGCCCGCCGCACCTCCACCACGTCGTAGTACGAGACGACGCGGCCGGTCAGCTGGACACCCAGCGCGGCGGCCAGCCGGCGTACCCGGCGGGTATCCTCGGCCGCTATCACGTCGGCGCTGCCCAGTTCCCCGGCCAGCCGTGCCGGGGCGTCCTCGGGGCGGCCAATGGGCACACCGGCGAGCGTCAGAACGCCGGCGGTCACGTCGCCGGCGCGCTCGCGCGCGTGATCACGTTCGGCAGCGCTTCTGCTCCCCACCGAGGGCTCCCTCCACATAGCATGACGTACGATGACCGCGACTCAGGCCTGCCCGCCGGCCATGGACCCCGAAGACAGCGGCCCCGGCGGCGCTGGTGCCGGCACCCCGAGCGTCGGCACCGGCCGACCGGCCGGTGCCGGTACGGCCGTGCCCGGCAGCCCCAGCACAGCGGAGCGGATAGCCGCGCTCCGCGCCCAGCTGATGTCGCCGATGCCCGACGACAGGCTATGGGGCTGGATCGGCCCGCTCCTTGTCACCGCGTTCGCCGCGTTCCTCCGGTTCAACAGGCTAGTCATCCCGCGCGCCCTGATCTTCGACGAGACCTACTACGCCAAGGACGCCTGGTCCATCCTGCAGCACGGGGTGGAATGGAACGACCTGTCGAACGCGAACCAGCTGATCATCGCCGGGCACACCAATATCTTCCAGGCCTGCTCGGGCACCGGCTGCGGGGAGTTCGTGGTGCAGCCGCCGGTGGGCAAGCTGCTGATCGCGGTCGGCGAGTGGCTCTACGGGCTGAACTCGGTGGGGTGGCGGGTAGCGCCCGCGTTGTTCGGCTCGCTGGCGATCCTCATCATGTGCCGGGTCGCGCGGCGTATGACCAGGTTGACGCTCCTTGGCTGCATAGCCGGGCTGCTGCTGTCGCTGGACGGCCTCGAGTTCGTGCTGAGCCGGACCGGCATCCTGGACATCTTCCTGATGTTCTTCGTGCTCGCGGCGTTCGGGTGCCTGGTCGTCGACCGCGACGCATCCAGGGCCAGGCTGGCCGAGGCCCTGGTCTTGCAGCGGAGCGACGAGGCCGGGCCGGGGCTAGGGATCAGGAAGTGGCGGGTCGCGGCGGGCGTGCTCATCGGCCTGGCGTGCGCGAGCAAGCAGTACGCGTTCTGGTACGTGCTGGCGTTCGCCGGCCTGGCCATCGCGTGGGACATCGGCGCCCGCCGGGCCGCCGGCCTGAGGGACTATGTGCGCGGGGCGCTGGTGCGCGACGGGAAGTGGCTGCCGCTCACGCTCGGCTTGATTCCGATCGTCACGTACGTCGCCACGTGGACCGGCTGGCTGCTCACGAGCACCGGCTACGACCGCGACTACGCCCAGCAGCACGGGGTCACCACCCCCGTGATCTCCGCGCTGTACTCGCTGTTCGAGTACCACAAGGAGATGCTGCAGTTCGGCGTGGGGCTGAGCAAGACCCATCCGTACATGTCCCAGCCATGGGGCTGGATGGTGATCAGCAGGCCGGTGGCGTTCTTCTACCAGTGCTACACCGGCCCGTCGAACTACCACGTGTGCCCGTCCGGGTACACCGGCCCGGAATGGTCTCAGGAAGTGCTCGCGATCGGGAATCCCGCCATCTGGTGGGCGGCCATCCCGGCGATGATCTTCTGCCTCGGCTGGTGGCTCACCCGCAGGGACTGGCGGGCAGGCGCGGCCGTGCTCGGCGTCGCCGCCGGATGGCTCACCTGGTTCCCGTTCCTCTCGCGGACCAAGTTCTACTACTACGCGCTCGAGTTCGAGCCGTTCATGATCTTGTGCATCGTGCTTTGCCTCGGGCTGATCATCGGCCCGGCCACGGCGAGCCTGCTACGCCGCGCGGTCGGATCGGCACTGGTTGGCACCTACGTGCTTGCCGTCCTCGTTCTGTTCTGGTATTTTTACCCGATCCTCGCGGGGAAGATCATTCCATACTCCTCGTGGCTATCCCACATGTGGTACCACGGCTGGATCTAGCCCGCCGCGATGAAGCGCCCCGGTCCCAGAGCGGCCTGATAGCGGGTTTTCAGCTTGCTCCCATCGTCGCGACATATCTTAAAGTGATTTAGATCACAGAGTGGACTGTCCGAGCGATTCCGTGCGTCTATATGAGTAGGACTGACCAACCCGGAGCCAGCTATGAGCCCGAACGAAGATCTCGACGGCAGCGTCACAGACAGCGCGCCGGAGCCGGCGGATGACTACGCCGAACCGACGCCTGGGTACGCCGCCGCGGAGGGTGGTTACGCTACGTCGGCCGCCGAGAGCCGCGCCCGGTTCGAGCGCGACGTCGTGCCGCAGTTGAGCCAGCTGTACCCGGCCGCGCTGCGAATGACGCGCAACCCGACTGACGCCGAGGATCTGGTCCAGGAGACGTCCGTCAAGGCGTACGCCGCGTTCCACCAGTTCCGGCCGGGCACCAACCTACGGGCCTGGCTGAACCGGATCCTCACCACGACGTTCATCAACGTCTACCGGAAGCGGCGCCGGGAACCGCAGCAGGCGCTCGGCGGCGACCTGCAGGAGTGGCAGATGTCCGCCGACCGGCTCGCCCCGCCGGTTCCCTCGGCGGAGGCCGAGGCGCTCGACCACACCACCGACTCGGACCTGCTGCGCGCGCTGCGCGGGCTGCCGAACGAGTTCCGCACCGCGGTCTATCTAGCCGACATCGAGGGATACCCGTACCGGGAGATCGCCGAGATCATGGGCACCCCGGTAGGGACAGTCATGTCCCGGCTGCACCGGGGGCGCCGCAAGATCCGCGAGCAGCTGGTCGCCGGCGGCACCCTGCCGCCGACGGCCGCTGAGACGCCGTAGTCAGGACTGCCAGCCGAGGGCTACCGGGTCGTAAACGCGCTCGACATAGATCTGGTGCCAGAGCGAGAACACCACGAGTGCCCAGAGCTGCCGCCACGGCACCTGGGGATCTCCGGCCTGGTATCTGCGCATGACGCCGAACACCGCGCGTTTGTCGAGCCACTCCTCGGTCCTGGCCTCGCGAATCACCTGCTCGACGTAACCGGCCAGCTCGCCGCGGAACCAGTGCCCGATCGGCACGGGGAATCCCAGTTTCCTGCGTTCGGCGGCAACCTGCGGCAGCAGCCCGCCCATCGCCTCCCGGAGCGCGAATTTCGTCGTGCCCGCGGCGGTTTTCTCCGCCCGCGCCAGCCGGCTGGCCGCCGTCATCACCGCCCGGTCAAGGAACGGAGTCCGGAGTTCGAGACCATGCGCCATCGCGGCGCGATCCGCCTTGACCAGGATGTCGCCCGGCAGCCACGTGTTTATGTCGACGAACTGCATGGTGGCTACGTCGTCCAGCCCGGCCTCGGCGGCCTGGTCGAAGAGCGGGTCGGTTATCTCGTAGGCGGTGCCACCGCCGTACCGCGCGAGCAGTTCCACTTCGTCGGCATCGAAGACGTTGGCGTTGCCGATGTAGCGGCTCCGCAGCGGTACCGCGATCCGGTTCAGCAGTCCCCTGCCGCGCTGGCCCGGCGGTATCCGCGCGGCCATCGCGCCGGCCGACGACCGGCCCCAGTGCGGCAGCCTGGTCGCGGCCCGCACCACACTCGGCTGGTAGTACACCCCGTACCCGCCGAACAGTTCATCGGCTCCTTCCCCGGACAGCACCACCTTGACGTGGCGGCGCGCTTCCCGGGCGATGAACCACAGCGGGACCGCGGCGGCGTCCGCCATCGGGTCATCCAGGTGCCAGATGATCTGCGGCAGCCGGGCAGCGAACTCCGGCGCCGTGACCACGTACGGCATGGACTTCAGCCCGAGCGCGGCCGCGGTCTCCTGCGCCTGCTCGATCTCGCTGTACCCCGTGCGCGCGAAACCGGCGGTGAACGTCAGCATGCCGGGCCGGGTCTCCGCGGCGAGCGCGCAGATCGCCGCGGAGTCCACGCCGCCGGACAGGAAGGCTCCTACCGGCGCATCACTGCGCATATGGGCGGTGACCGAATCGCGCAGCGCGGCGAGTATCCGTTCGGGGGTATCCGGGGAGGGGGATTTCGACGGGCGCAGTACCGGCCGCCAGTAACGGAACACGTCAACCGGTTCGCCGGGCCTGGTGGTCAGAAAATGCCCAGGCGGGAGCGACCTTACCGGTGGTGTCATCGTCGCCGGAGCCGGCACGTACTGGAAGGACAGATACCTGCGCAGTGCGTCCGGATCGATGACCGAGACCTCGCCCGGGCCCGCTAGGGCCTTGCGCTCGGAGGCGAACCTGAACTGCCTGCCGCCCTCGGCCAGGGTGTAGTACAGCGGCTTGATCCCGAACGGGTCGCGCGCGCAGAACAGCTCCCTGTTCTGGCTATCCCAGATGGCGAGGGCGTACATACCGCGCAGCCGACGGAGCGCGTCCTTGCCCTCCACGGCGTAGGTCTCGAGAAGCACCTCGGAGTCCGACCCGCCGCGCAACTGGATCCCGCGCGCTCGCAGCCGCTGGGCCAGCTCGGCGTAGTTGTATATCTCGCCGTTGTAGACCATCCAGAAGCGGCCGTCGGCCGACCGCATGGGCTGGTGGCCGCCAGCCGAGGTATCGATGACCGCCAGGCGCCTGGCGGCAAGCGCGATGGAGCCGTCCGAGAACACCCCTTCGTCGTCCGGCCCCCTGTGCGCCATTCGCCTCGCGGCGCGGACGGCCCAGTCCGCGTCGAGCCTGGTCCCCTCCGCCAGTACGAGGCATCCCGCGATCGCCGACATACGCCCCCTACGACAGCCGACTCACTTGGGCTGGAAGCGGATACCGCCGTCGAATCGCACGACCTCCGCGTTCATGTAATCGTTCTCGATCAGCATGCGCACCAGGTGCCCGAACTCTTCCGGCCGTCCCAGCCTCTTCGGGAACACCACAGGCGCCGCCAGCCTGGCGAGGAACTCATCAGCGTCCCGGCCGCTACCGGCGACGCTCTTGTAGATAGGCGTGTGGATCACACCGGGGCAGATCGTATTCACCCGAACCCCGATGACCGACAGATCGCGCGCGGCGGGCAGCGTCATGCCGATGATTCCGCCCTTCGAGGCGGAGTAGGCCAGCTGACCCGTCTGGCCTTCGATCCCCGCGATCGACGAGGTGTTGATGATCACACCGCGCTGCCCGTCCGGGTCCGCGGGTTCGGTTTCGGCCATCGCGGCCGCCGCCAGCCGCATCAGGTTGAAGGTACCGGTCAGGTTGACGGCGATGACCTTCTGGAAGCTGACCAGGCCGTGCGGCGCGCCTTCCCGGTTCACCGTACGCTCGGCCCACCCGATTCCCGCGCAGCTCACCGCCGCCCGCAGCGGCCGCCCCGCCGTCGCGGCCGCGGAAACCGCCGCCCGCACCGAATCCTCGTCCGTCACGTCCGTCCTGGCGAAGTGCCCGCCGATCTCAGCGGCGACCTCCTTGCCCCGGTCCTCATTGACATCGGCGATGACGACGTACGCCCCGGCTTGGGCGAGTGCCCTGGCGGTGGCCTCGCCTAGACCACTCGCGGCACCGGTAACGATCGAAGAAGTTCCGTTCAGCTCCATGGCCCGGAGCATACTCTGTTGCCTCGCTCGCCTCCGAGGCTCTGCTTCCCCCGCTCGCCTCCGGGCCGCTTTGCCGCGCCGTCTTCCCTCGTCGCTCGTCGCTAGCGCTCCTCGCTCCTCAGTCCAGACGGCGCGGCGGCCCTTTGGCTCGCGGGTATGCGATCCTCCGGGTCGCGGGTCAGCTTGCTTGGATGGCTAGCTCGTCTGGCCAGGAGCCGGGGAGGTCGGCGGGGTCGGGGAGGTCGGCGGGGTCGGGGGTGTATGGGGCGGGTTCGAAGGGGAAGCGGTCGGCGAACGCTGGTTCGAGGTCGGTGAGCCAGGTCGCGCGCGGGTCGAAGCGCGCGAAGAACGGGCGTCCGACCAGTCCCGGGTCGCGGGCCTGCAGCATCCGCAGCACGAACACGCGCAGGCCGGCCACCTCGGCGGTGCCGTCGACGCAGACCTTGCCCGGCGTGGCGGACATGGACGGCCCGCGGACCGAGCGGCATAGCCCCGATACGCCGGCGTACGCCTCACGGAAGATCTCGTGCGCACGCGCCAGGGGCACCGCGAAGTAGTCCTGCGGCCCCGTGTCCCGCTCGACGAACATGTAGTAAGGGATCATGCCCGCCCGGACCTGAGTCCGCCACATGGCGCGCCAGGTAGCCGCGTCGTCATTGACCGAGCGGATGAGCGGCGCCTGGGTACGGATCACCGCGCCGGCGTCCCTGACGCGCCGGATCGCCTCAGCCACGATCGGCGGCTCCAGTTCACGGGGGTGCGAACAGTGCGCCATCAGCGCCAGCGAGCGGCCGGAACCGACCACCTCTTCGAACAGCCGGAGGGTGGCGTCCGCGTCCGGGTCAGTGACGTAACGCTGCGGCCAGTACGCCAGGGACTTGGTTCCGATCCTGATGGTCTCCACGTGATCCAGGCCGGGGTCGAGCAGCGGCTCGATGTAGCGCCGCAGGACCTCGGCGCTCATGATCATCGGATCCCCGCCCGTGATGAGGACGCTGGTGACCTCGCGGTGCTCGCGCAGATACGACACGAGCGTGTCGACATGGTCGGTGGCCATCTTCAGCTCGGGCTCGTCGACGAACTGCGCCCACCGGAAGCAGTAGGCGCAGTACGCGTGGCAGGTCTGCCCCTGCTTCGGGAAGAACAGGACGGTCTCGGGGTACTTGTGCTGCAGCCCGGGCAGTGGCCGACCGCCAAGGCTGGGGCCGTTGAGCAGCAGCTGGCCCGCCGGATGCGGGTTCAGCCGCATCCGGATCTCGTGCGCGGCCGCGCGCACCTCAGGGTCCGGAGCGTGCTCGCTGAGCAGGTCTGCCATGCGTGCGACGTCCGCGGCCGGCAGCATGTCCGGCTGCGGAAACACGAGGCGGTAGATCGGGTCGTCGGGAGCGACGTCCCAGTCGATGAGCTCATCGACCACGTAGGAGTTCGTCCGGAACGGCAGAACCGTGGCCACCGCGCGGATCGCGAGCCGGTCCGCCTCGCCGAGCCTGGCCCGCCGCGTGAGCATGTCCAGGTGCCGCGCACCGTAGGCCCGGAATCTGCTCGCGGCTCCCCGCGGCGCCGGCACCACCTGCTGGATGTCAGTCAACCGTTTCTCCCTCCGTCCGCGCCGGCTGGCCGACACGCGGAACTTGCCCGGGCTATACCGCTCCCTGCTGCCCAGAATTTCCGTTACGTCACATTGCGAGTCCCTGAGGTAATGCGGAACCGGTCCCTGTTACGTCGACGTTTCAGAGCCGGGTCGAGTTCCCGATTTATACATCTGGAAACTCAAACATCAAAATTCACAGCAATCACAAGCCCCCGGCGTCCGCGCGCTAAATCCTCGAACAGGCCGATTGCGCAATCGACCCGCTCTAGGCAACACACCGGAACAACCTGAGTTTGCGGCGTGTCGGGCACACCGCCCGTTTCGCACCCTTATCTCCCGTTACGTGAAGCTCCGCTCCACGGCATCCGCCAGGCTTTGAGTGCAGATTCCGGTGCCATGGGGGCTGTTGCAGTTTTCTGGGGCTAGCCGGGTTCGGGTGACGTGGCCGTGGCAGGAACGATCCCGGGCGGGTTTGGGGCGTGCGCGCGGTTTCGCATCTCAGGCCGGTATGCCGGGTTTGCGGTGCTCTGGTGTGGCTGCCTGCTGCTTGCGGGTATGCGGTGGCCGACCGCGCGGTGCGCGGCCGGGCCACGGGGTTGCTGGTTCAGCTGACGGCGACCAGAAGGCGGAGGTTGTGGGCGAGGCCGGCGAAGAGGAACTCGCTGGTGGCGTTGGGCAGGCCGCGGAGGCTGAAGCGGCGCAGGCCGCCGTTGTCCTTGAGGCTGGCGTGCAGGCCCTCGACGTCGGGGGCGCGGCGCTTGTAGAGCGCGCGGCCCTCGGGGGTGGCCAGCCGGTGCGCGTTCGCCTCCACGGCGGTGGCATCGCCCGGCGGGGGGCCGTCGGCTGGCTCGCGGCGGGCGAGGTCGCGGGTCTTGCCATCGGCGATGAGCCGGCCCGGGCCGGGCGCCGTCAGGTTCGCCTCGCTGTGGTAGCCGGCGTCCTCGACCAGGACGCCGATGCCGCTGGTCATGGCGGCATGGCAGGCGGCGGCGTCGTGGCCGGGACTGTTTTTCTCCTCCTCCGGCAGGGTGCACAGCCGGCCGTGGCATTTCACGGGCATGGCGGGGTCGGCGGCGTGGGCAGCGTGGCCGGCCGCGACGACCGCGGCGCCCTTTTCCGCCACCCGGGCGAGCTGCTGCGCCTGCAGCACGTCGCCGGTGTCCTGGCAGGCGTAGCCGCCGGGCATGAGCCGGTCATCGGCCGCGGCGTCCTGGCAGTTATAGCCCTGGATGAACCCGCCGCCGCGCACCGGCAGCAGCCGGGAGTCCGGGTCGGTGACGTTGCGCCGCGGCGCCTTCGCGGCTTTCTTCTCGTTCCCGGCATCTGCTGCCTGCCCGGCTTCCGCGGCGGCCCCGGCCTGCAGTGCTTCCAGGCGGGCGCGGGCCTTGCGGGCCTTGTTGCCGGTGCCGGGCCGGGCGGCGGGCGGGTGACCCGCTGCCCGGCGGCGCGGCGCGCCTGCCAGTCCGCGAGCGTGGCCTCCTCCGCGGCGATGGCCTCCTCCAGCCGCAGCTGCGCGGCGGCCAGGGCGACCGCGGCCGGGGGCCGGCCAGCCGCGGCGCCGGCCGCCAGCGCCTCCAGGTAGGCCCGCCCCTGCTCCCGGGCGGCGGCTTCAGCGGCCTCCCGCTCTGCCTCCAGGTCCTGCAGGCAGGCCAGCACCCGCCCGGCCCGCGACCGCGGATCCGGGCCCGGCGGCACCGTGTCCGCGCCCAGCAGCAGGTCCGTCCCGGGCAGCACCGGCTTTTCCGCCTCGTCGGCGGCGGCGGCCTTCCGCGCGTCCGCCGCCACCTGCCCGGCCAGCTTCCGCAGCCCGGCCTCGGTCCGGCTGGCCTCCTCCGGCGCGCTCGCGGCGATCTTCACCCCGTCGCCGGCCACCACGGCAAGCCGGCCCAGCCCCGTGCACGCGCACACGTGAAGAACCTGGTAGAACAGGTCCTCCGCCAGCCCGTCCTGCGCGAACAGGTGCCGGCGGAACCGGGAGAACGTCGTGTGGTCGGGGATCAGCCGGCCGCACGCGACCCGGAACGTCGCATCGTAGCGGCACCGGTCCTCCACCGCCCGGGTGGACAGCACCCCGCGCAGGTAGCCGTACATCCACACGGTCAGCAGCATCACCGGGTCATACCGGGCCGGGCCGGCCGCCGAGCCCTTCTCCGTCGGCGGCACCAGCCGGGCGGTCAGGTCCCGTGTCATGAGCCGCTCGACCGTGCCGATAACGACCCGGACAGCGTGGCCCTCAGGCACCCAGTCGAGCATGTTATGGGGCAAAAGCATCTCGGCGTCACGGTCAACCGGCTTGAACTGGTGTGCCATAAATCAATTCTGCCAGCAATAACACCCGAAATCCGGCAAACCAAAATGTGCAACAGCCCCCATGGCACCGGAAATCGCAATCAGAGCGGCAGGCCGTATGCGCAAAAGCCGCATTCCGGTCACCCCTGGCCGGGAACCGGCCGCGGAGGGCCAGTGAACCACATCACGGGCACCCGATACGCCGGAGAATCACCTCGTTTCGGAACGTTGCCCCACTGTGGTCGATTGCGCAATCGACACCTCGGGCCCGCGACCGGGAGCGCGACCGGGAGCGCGGAGAACACGGAGAACACGGGAGCATATGCCTGGAATGACCGGTTTCTGGGGCCGGCGGCGGCGCGCTGAGCGGGTCCGCTGAGACCTGCCGTTACGATCGCGGGATCTGAGAGCGGGCCACCTGGGATAATGACAGCGCAAGCGTTTCACGCGTGGCCGCAGCAGGGGCCAGGGACAGGGAAGGCCCGGGGAAGACGTGAGCCATGTGCCACCGGGCCGCGGTGACGCCCCGAACTCGCCGTCGAGGGCCGCGGCGGGTCCAGCGCCAAGGCCCGCGGCGAACGCGCCGGCGAGTTCGCCGTCGAAGATCGCGGCCAGCGACCGCACGGCGGCGGCGAGCCAGCTGGTCACCAGGCCCGCCGCGCAGCCGGTGATCGCGGTGGACGCCATGGGCGGGGACTACGCGCCGGACGAGATCGTCGCGGGCGCGCTCGCCGCGCAACGGGAGCACGGTGTCACCATCCTGCTCACCGGGCCGCCCGCCCGGCTGCGCCCGGTGATCGCCAAGCTCGGCGGCGGCGAGCCCGGCGGCGAGCTGCGAGTGGTGCCCGCGGAGGACATCGTCGGGATGGATGAGGGCGCGCTGGCCGACTTCCGGCGGCCCCGGTCGAGCATTGCGGTCGCCTGTCAGCTGGTCAGGCGTGGTCAGGCCACCGCGGTCGTCTCCGCCGGGTCGACCGGCGCGATCGTGGCGAGCGCCCGGCACCGGCTGCTGCCGCTGCCGGGCGTCCAACGGCCAGGGCTCGCCGTTGTCCTGCCCACGCATCCGAACCCCACCGTGCTCATCGACGCGGGCGCCACCGCCGACCCGAAACCGGAGATGCTCGTCCAGTTCGGGCAGCTTGGCGTGGCTTATGCGCAGATCGCGCTCGGTATCGCGGCGCCGAAGGTCGGACTGCTCACCATAGGCGCGGAGCCGGGCAAGGGGAACATACTGACCCGCCGGGCGCACGAACTGCTCGCCGCCGAGCCCCAGGGGGGCGCCCTGCCGCTCAACTTCGCCGGGAACGTGGAAGGCGGTGACCTGATGGCGGGCGCGGTGGATGTGATCGTCACCGACGGGTTCACCGGCAACGTGGCGCTCAAGACCCTCGAAGGATCGATGCGGTTCGCGGAGGCCGAACTTCGCGCCGTCACCGCCGCCTGCGCGCTCGCGGGAAACCTGGCCCGCGGGGACATCACCGAGAAGATCAGGGAGCGGCTCGGCTCAGGAGGCGAGCGGCGGGGCACGCACTTCCTGCGCCGCGACCGATGAATAAGCCCGGCGGATAATTCGTCATCTCGGGTTCGCCAGCTCAATAAGCTGTCACCATGACAGATCCCCAGCAGGTCCTCGCCGACCGGGTACGGAGCGCCCTCGGCGCCGCGTTCGGTGCTGACTACGCGAGCGCGGACCCGCTGATCCGGTCGTCCTCGTTCGCGGACTTCCAGTCCAACGCGGCGCTGCCGCTCGCCAAGCGGCTCGGCAAGTCGCCCCGCGAGGTCGCCGGCGAGATCGTCAGCCTCCTGGACGTCAGCGACATCAGCGATCCGCCCGCCGTCAGCGGGCCGGGGTTCGTCAACTTCACGCTGCGCCCGGAATGGATCGCCGTGGCCACCACGGACCTGCTGCGAGACCCCAGGCTCGGCACGCCGCTGGCAGCCAGCCCGCGCACGGTCGTCGTCGACTACTCCTCGCCGAACATCGCGAAGGAGATGCACGTCGGGCACTTGCGCACGACGATCGTGGGCGACGCGATCGTCCGGATCCTCGAGTTCGCCGGCCACCAGGTCATCAGGGATAACCACGTGGGGGACTGGGGAACCCAGTTCGGCATGCTGATCGAGTACCTGTTTGATGTCGGCGAGGACTCCGCGGAGGCCCAGCTGCTCCGCACCGACCCGAACACCTTCTACCAGTCGGCGCGCGTCAAATTCGACTCGGACCCGGACTTCGCGGACCGGGCCAGGGAACGGGTGGCCAGGCTCCAGTCCGGGGACGACCCCGCGACACAGCGGCTCTGGGACGAGTTCATGGAGCTGGGCAGGATGTACCTGGCCGACGTCTACCGGATGCTGCGGGTGACCCTGACCGACGACGACATCCGGGGCGAGAGCTTCTACAACGACATGCTGGCCGATGTCGCCACCGACCTGGAAGACATGAGGCTCGCGACGATCAGCGACGGCGCGCTCTGCGTGTTCCCGCCCGGGTTTACCAACCGGGACGGCAGCCAGCTGCCGGTCATCATCCGCAAGCGGGACGGCGGCTACAACTACTCCACGACCGACCTGGCCACCATCAGGTACCGGATCGACAAGCTCGAACGCGGATCGCGCGATCTATGTCGTGGGGTCCGACCAGACGCTGCACTTCGCCATGGTCTTCGCGGTGGCCAGGCTGGCCGGCTGGCTGCCGGAAACCGCCGACTTCGAGCACACGCAGATCGGCATGGTGCAGGGCACGGACGGACGCAGGCTGCGGACCAGAGCGGGCGACAACGTCAAGCTGAGCGACCTGCTGGCCGAGGGGATCGAGCGGGCCGGCGCGATCCTGAACGAGATCGAGGGACTCGACGCCGCCGCGAGGGACGAGATCGCCGAGGACGTCGGCATCGGCGCGATCAAGTATGCCGACCTGTCCACCGCGCATGACAGCCCGTACATCTTCGACTGGGACCGGATGATCTCCTTCCGCGGGAACACCGGCCCCTACCTGCAGTACGCGACGACCCGGATCCGCTCCATCTTCCGCAGGGCGGGCATGACCGAGTCCGAGGCCCCCGGCCCGATCCAGGTCACCGAGCCAGCCGAGCGTGAACTGGCGCTGAAGCTGCTCGGGTTCGGTGCCGTCGTCACCCAGGTCGCCGACACCGCCGAGCCGCACCGGCTGTGCGCGTACCTCTTCGAGGTAGCGAGCCTGTTCACCGCGTTCTACGAGCAGTGCCCGGTGCTGAAGGCCGACGACGATGAGACCCGGCAGTCCCGCCTCGCGCTGTGCGCCGCCACCTTGCGGGTGCTGACCGCCGGCCTCGGCCTGCTCGGCGTGCCCGTCCCCGACCGGATGTAGCCAGCCGTCCCAAACGGACGTAACCGCACCGTCATCACCCTGAGCAAGGAATGACGTGCGGCGGACGCAGGCGCCACCGGCCCGTTCGGGATGACTCCGCTTTTCCTTCCACCATGTGAAGCCGCGAACGTAGTGCTTACGTGACCGCCGAACCCGTACCGGGTCTACCGCTGTCACGGCAGTCTCGAAGCCACGGAACCGAACGGGCGCTCGGGGCGGGCGCGGCGTCCAGTGAAGGAGGCATCGATGATTGGCCGCAACAGGCGCGGCAACCGCCAGGCCAGCATGAAGGCACGTATCGGTATCGCAACCGCGGTGCTGGTCGGCGGTAGCGCGGTAGGCGTGGCAGCGGTCGCAGCTGCCAGTCACGGCTCCGCACCGACCAAGGCTCAGTCCGCTGGGTTCGAGCTCAACTTCCACCACGCGATCAGCGAGCAGACGGCGCTCAGCTCGGCGCTCAGCACCTGGGGCGCATCGCAGCAGAAGTCGCTCACCACGCTGACCAGGATGCAGTCAATGCCCACGTTCAGCCAGGCGTGGCAGCACCGCACGGAGTTCGCCGCGCAGCGCGGCGTCGTGGTCCTGGCGACCAAGAAGTTCCTACTCGTCAAGTCCAAGAACGGTGCGCTGCACCTGTGGTGGCTGACCGGCGGCACGAAGGTCTTCAACGTGTCCAACTCGCAAACGGGCTGGGCAGCGATGACCGGAAGCACCACGGCGGCTAGCGCGGCCATGGCGGCGAACAACCTCACCCCGGCCACGACCACCATGGCGGGCACCACCACCGCGGTGAGCCAGCTCGCCGCTCCGGTCGCGAAGCCGACCACCGTCACGGTCAACACCGGATCGGTGGTCGTCACCGTCACGATCTCCACCACGACCGCTACGGTCACCGCACCGATGACGGCCACTACTACGTCAAGCGTGGTCCCCATGACGACCACGCCCACCCAGACGAGGCAGTGGAACTGGACGGCCACGAAGGGCGTGCAGCGCGGTGACCTGGTGTTCGTCGCCGGCGAGCGCGTCCACGGCTTCCTCATCGCGAAGCTGGTGCTGTTCGCGCCGCCGACCACCGGCGTGACGCCGACCCCAACCCCGTCGGTGACCGTCACCCCGACCGTGACCCCGACGCCGAGCGTCACCGCGAGCTCGACGCCAACGTTCACCGGCAAGTCAAGCTGACGATCTCCGGTTCTCACCAGCCCGCGGGCGGCCCAGTGCCGCCCGCGGGCACTGCCCGTTGAGGCACCGCGGCCCGCGTCAAGAGACCGCCTCAAGAGATCGCTGGTATTCATCGCAAGCACGAAGGCACGGGACCCCTATGGCAGACCTCAGCTATCCAGGCAAGCAGCACCCGCTGCGGGCGGGAGACCTCGTGCTCGACGAGGCCCGGTGGACCGTCCACCGGGCGGGGCGGCAGGTGGACCTGTCGCCCACCGAGTTCCGGTTGCTCGCCTACCTGATGCGCAACCAGGGGCAGGTACTCACCCGGGCTCAGCTGCTAGAGAACGTGTGGGGCTGGAGCCGGAGCGGCCAGTCCCAGATCGTCGAGACCTACGTCAGCTACCTGCGCCGCAAGCTCGACACGCTCGGTCCGCGGCTCATTCACACCCGGCGCGGCGTCGGCTACCTGCTCCGGCCCGCCGAAGGGGGCGGATCCGAGTTGCACCGCGACGAACGCGCCATGTTGTCGTAGGCTCGAAGATGACAACGGACGCGGACCGGCAGCGCCGGCCGTCGACACGGGAGTAGGACAGGTGAGCGGACTCATCCTAGCGGTGCTCATCGCCGTAGGTATCGCCTGGCTGTGGACCCGCGGGCGCAAGCGCCTGAGCCTGCCGGTCAACGGCAAGCACTGGGGCGCAATCATCGTCGTCGTCGTGGTGCTTCTGGTCCTGTTCTACGGAGCCAGCCACAGTTCGCACTGAGACGGCTAACGGACGGCTAACGCCGCTTGCTGTTCAGCGGTATCTCGAACCAGACCGTCTTGCCCTCCGGAGTGGGGCGCGAACCCCACCGGGTGGCGAGCTGCTCGACCAGGTACAGACCGCGGCCGCCTTCGTCGGTCGCCTTGGCGGTCCGCAACCTGGGCAGCCGCAGATCCGGGTCGAAGACCTCGACCCATATCGCTTCGGCACCGCGGCGGAGGCGAAGCACGAACTCGCGCGGACGGTGCGCTGGCACCGGGTGCGCGATCGGGTTATCCCACGCCTGCGCGGTGACGGCCGCCGCGGTGGCGGGCCAGGCGCCCGACATCGCGACGGACCCCGGCGCGGAGATGGCCGCCGGCGGGTCCAGATCGAGGTCGAACCTGCGCCCGGACGGGCTTGGCGTCACCGAGGCGTGCAGCACCGCGTTGGTCACCACCTCGGACACCAGCAGGCAGGCGAGATCCGCCTGGTCCGGATCCATGTCCCACAAGGCGAACGTGGTGACCGCGAGGCGGCGTGCTTCCGAGACCATGATCGGTTCCGCCGGAAAAGTGCGCTCGGCCGAGGCGAGGTCATCGGGCGAGGAGCGGAGCACCAGGATCGCCATGTCGTCGTCGATGTCTCCGGGCACGGCGTTCTCGGCGGCTAGGGCGAGCGCCTGCGCGACGCCGGTGCCAGCGCTGCTGGTGTCGGCCGCGCCGCTGCTGGCCGCGGCGAGTATGGAGTCGCGCAGCATGGCGACCGCTTCCGCCTCGGTGTAGTGCCCGGAGCCGTCCACCCGCGTCCGCCGGTCGGTCAGGCCGTCCGTGTACAGCACGAGCGCGGCGCCCGGCGGGAGCTTCACGGTCTGTTCCTTGTAGGTGGGCAGGCCTCGGATGCCCCGGCCGCGGACGCCGAGCAGCACGCCCTTGTGCCGTATTTCCAGCGGCCTGACGACCCCGCCCGCGGCCATCAGCGGCGCCGCGTGTCCGGCGTTCGCGAAGGTCAGCTCCCGGGACCACGCGTCGTAGATCAGGTAGATGCAGCTGACCGTGGGCGGATCACCGCCGGCCCCGACCGGAGCCGTGGAGCGCACCCACTCGTCCAGCTTGCGCATGATGTCGGCCGGCGACTGCTCGTCCTGGGCATAGGCCCGCAGCACGGCGCGGAGCTGTCCCATGGTGGCCGCGGCCCGCGCGCCGCGCCCTTCGACGTCGCCGATGACCATCCCGACCCGGCCGGCCGCCAGCGGGATGATGTCGTACCAGTCCCCGCCGACCTGCGTCTGGATGCCCTGCCCCTGCGTCTCGAGCGGCTTGGCGGGCACGTAGCGGAACGCCACATCAAGGCCGTCGAGCTCAGGGGATTCTTGTGGCAGCAGGCTCTGCTGGAAGGCCAGCGCTGTCCGCCGCTCGGCCTCGAACAGCATGGCGTTGTCGATGGCGACCGCGACCCGGCTGGCGATCGCGCCGATCAGGTCGCCGTCGGACAGGTCGTAGTGCGGGTCCGGGCGGTCGGTGATCCTGGACAAGGCCAGCGACATGACGCCGAGCAGTTCGCCGCGCGCGTACAGCGGCGACGCCAGGACCGAGGTGAGGCCCGCCTGATCGGCCGCGGACATGGACTCCTCGCTCGGCGCCGGGTAGTAGCCGGCGTGCAGGTCGGGGATGACGATCGTCTCGAGCCGCGCGATGGCCTGCTGCATGAAGTGGCCGGGCGGGTAGTTGATGGGCTCCCCCACCGCTGCCCAGGTGCCTGGGGCTGGTTCCCAGCCGCCGGCGTGCGTCTGCACCCGGCGGATGAGCTTGTCGCCGCTGAACAGGTCGATGAAGCAGTGGTCGGCGAACTGCGGGACGAGGATCTGCGCGACCTGGCGGAGCGTGACGTCGAGTTCCAGCGACCCGGCCAGCCGCTCGCCGATGCGCTCGAGCAGCCTGAGGCGGTCCTGCTCGCGCTGGGCGTCCCGGCGGCCCGCCTCGGTGATCAGCACCACCATGCCGTCGATGTCCCCCGACGGGTGGCGCAACGGCACGGCGAGCACCTTGACGAAGACGAGGCTGCCGTCGGTGCGAGTGCCGGTGAACGTGCCTTCCCAGGACATCCCGCTCAGCACCTGGCGGGAGAGGTCGGCGGCTTTCGTCAGGTCGCCGTCGGGGATGAACCCGAGCGTGTGCAGCGGCTGGCCGGCGAGCCTGGACGCGTCGGCGGGCAGCCGCAGCAGTTTCGCGACGTATTCGTTCACGAACAGCACGTTGCTCTGCCGGTCCGTGACGATAACCCCGATTTCAGCCTGGCGCAGCACGAGGTCGGCCGGCAGATACGGGTCGAAGACGCCCTCGTTCCAGCGCGTCATTGTCACGCTCCGGTCACTGAACGAAATCCGTGATTACTCCCTGGATACAAATACATGTGAGGCGACCTCAACTGGGAGATCGGCTGGCGCCACCGCGCCGGCACCGTCCTCACCGCACACCCGGACACCACCTTGAACCGCCCCGAGCAATACCTCGCGTCCGGGTTGTATCCCGGCCCGCTTCAATTTAAGCATCAGAACAAGATCACTTTGAACGTGCTCAGTAATCCGGGTGACAGTGGCCCGCACAGTCCCAGCAGCGTCGCGAATCACATCCGTCATCGGCTCGTCTGGCTTGGCCTCGCCGTGGGCCGGACGCTCTTCTCCCGCGATCAGCTCGTCAAGCCCGGGGATGACGTTGCCGTGCGGACAGCGGTCGGGGCGGCCGAGCAGTTCGAAGAGGCGCCGCTCGACGCTCTCGGAGATCACGTGCTCCCACCGGCAGGCCTCGATGTGCACTTCTTCCCACGGCAGCTTGATGACGCTGACAAGCAGGCACTCGGCCAGCCGGTGCTTGCGCATCACCCGGGTCGCCAGCGTGCGGCCCGTCTCGCTGAGCGCCAGCTGCCGGTCGCCCGCCACGTGGAGCAAGCCGTCCCGTTCCATGCGGGCCACCGTCTGGCTGACTGTCGGGCCGGACTGGGAGAGCCGTTCCGCGATCCGCGCGCGCAGCGGAACGATTCCCTCCTCCTCCAATTCGAAGACCGTACGGAGGTACATCTCCGTCGTGTCGATAAGCCCCTGGGCAGTCACTGAACCTTACTTTCCTGTTGGCACAAACCAGCCGGCCTCCTGACACCGATGCTACGCGGTTACGCGACCACCCTTAGGTAAACCTAAGGCGACAACCGTTCGATGCTCCAGCCAGCCCCGTCCGCCGTACGCCGGTAGCGAAGCCGGTCATGCAGCCGGCTGGGCCGGGACTGCCAGAACTCGATCGTGTCGGGCACGATGAGGTATCCGCCCCAGAAGTCCGGCATCGGCACCTCGGTCCCCTCAGGCCACCGGGCCGACAGCTCGGCGACCCGGTCATCCAGCTCCGCCCGCGACGCCAGCACCCGCGATTGCCGCGACGCCCAGGCGCCGATCTGCGACCGGCGCGGCCGGGAGTGGAAATACGGCTCGCTTTCCGCTATGGAAAGTGGCTGCGCGCTGCCTTCCACGGTCACCTGCCGCCCCAGGCCGTACCAGGGGAAGAGGGCGCAGCAGCGAGGATCCGCCGCGAGGTCGGCGCCCTTGCGGGAGGTACGGTTCGTATAGAAGGTGAAGCCGTTGTTGTCATGGGCCTTGAGCAGGACAGTCCTCGCGTGCGGGCGGTCTCCCGCGGTGACGAGCACCATCGCGGTCGGCTCCGGCAGCCCCGCGGAAACGGCGTCTTCCAGCCACCGCGTGAACTGCGTCATCGGACAGGCGTCAAGCATCTCCGGAGTTAGCATCGCGTTCATAAGTGACGATCTTTACACGCCGCCGGGCTACCGCAACCGCGGCCACGGCGGTTCAATGAAGCGCTGGCCGCGAAAAGGTACATACCAATGTGCCGACTTGGCCCGCCAGAGTCCCTACCGGGAGGAGAAAAAGGCTGATGTCCGACTTCAAGCCGGGCCTCGAAGGCGTCGTGGCGTTCGAGACCGAGATCGCTGAGCCCGACAAGGAGGGCGGATCCCTCCGTTACCGGGGCGTGGACATCGAGGAGCTAGCCGGCCACGTGTCCTATGGTCACGTCTGGGGACTGCTCGTCGACAACACGTTCACCCCGGGGCTGCCGTCGGCCGAGCCTTATCAGCTGCCCGCGCGCACCGGAGATGTCCGCGTGGACGTGCAGAGCGCGGTCGCGACGCTCGCCGCCGCCTGGGGACTGCGCCCGCTGCTCGACATCAGCGCCGAGCAGGCGCGCGACGACCTCGCCCGGGTTTCGGTGCAGACGCTGTCGTTCGTCGCCCAGTCGGCCCGGGGCACCGGTCTCCCCGCGGTTCCGCAGCACCGCGTGGACGAGGCGACGACCGCCGCCGAGGCCTTCATGATCCGCTGGCGCGGCGAGCCTGACCCGCGGCACGTCAAGGCGGTGGACGCCTACTGGACCTCCGCCGCCGAACACGGCATGAACGCCTCGACGTTCACCGCCCGGGTGATCGCCTCCACCGGCGCCGACGTCGCCGCGGCGGTATCCGGCGCGGTCGGCGCCCTGTCCGGCCCGCTGCATGGCGGCGCCCCGGCCCGCGTGCTGCACATGATCGAGGAAGTCGAGCGCACCGGCGACGCCGAAGGCTACGTCAGGTCCGCGCTCGACCGCGGCGACCGCCTCATGGGCTTCGGTCACCGGGTGTACCGGGCCGAGGACCCGCGCGCCCGGGTGCTGCGCCGCACCGCTAAGGAACTCGGCGCGCCGCGCTACGAGGTAGCCCTGGCGCTGGAGAACGCCGCGCTGGCCGAGTTGCGTGCCCGCCGGCCGGACCGGGTGCTCGAGACCAACGTCGAGTTCTGGGCGGCGATCGTGCTGGACTTCGCCCAGATCCCGGCGGAGATAACCCCGTCGATGTTCACCTGCGCGCGCACCGCGGGCTGGTCGGCGCACATCCTCGAGCAGAAGCTGACCGGCCGCCTCGTCCGCCCGTCCGCGCGCTACACCGGCCCGGGCGCCCGCCCCGTCCGGGACGTCCCCGGCGCCGCCGAGGTGCTCGACAAGCAGGTCTAACGCTAGGCTGGTGGAGTGACCAGCATCATCATCCCGGAGCAGCTCAAGCCGCGCGACGGCCGGTTCGGCAGCGGACCGACCAAGGTGCGGCCTGAGCAGGTCGCCGCGCTCGCCGCCGCCCGTGAGCTTGGGACTTCGCACCGGCAGCCCCCGGTGCGGGCTGTCGTGCGGCGGATCCGTACCGGGCTGGCTGAGCTTTTCGGTCTTCCGAACGGGTACGTGGTGGCTCTCGGCAACGGAGGCACGACCGCGTTCTGGGACGCCGCGGCGTTCGGGCTGATCCTGGAGCAGTCGCAGCACTTGTCGTTCGGCGAGTTCTCGGCGAAGTTCGCCGCGGTCACGACGCGCGCGCCCTGGCTGAAGGCGCCGACGGTCATCTCGTCCGAGCCGGGCAGCCACCCGCTGCCGCGGGCCGAGGCGGGGGTGGACGCGTACGCGCTCACCCACAATGAGACATCCACCGGTGTCCGCATGCCGGTCCGCCGTCCGGCGGGCGCCGACGACGGCGCCCTGGTCCTCGTGGACGCGACCAGCGGCGCAGGAGCGCTGCCTGCCGACCCCGCGGAGTTCGACGCGTACTACTTCGCGCCGCAGAAGGTCTTCGGCGCCGACGGCGGCCTATGGCTGGCGCTGCTGTCCCCGGCCGCCCTGGAGCGGATCGACGAGATCGCCGCCAGCGGCCGGTACATCCCCGAGTTCCTGTCCTTGCGGGTCGCGGTGGAAAACTCCGTCAAGGACCAGACCTACAACACACCCGCGGTGGCTACCCTGATCCTGATCGCGGAACAGGTGGACTGGATGCTGGCCAGAGGCGGCCTGTCCTGGTGCGAGCAACGGACGGCCCGTTCGGCGGAAATTCTCTACGAGTGGGCGGGACGGTCAGCTTTCGCGACTCCGTTCGTCGCCGACCCCGCGATGCGGTCCCCGGTGGTGGGCACCATCGACTTCGCCGCCGAGGTGAGCGCCGACGCGCTGGCGGCGGTGCTGCGCGAGAACGGGATCGTGGACACGGAGTCGTACCGCAAGCTCGGCCGCAACCAGTTGCGGATCGGCATGTTCCCGGCGGTGGACCCCGATGACGTGGCCGCCCTCACCGCGTGCGTGGACTACATCGCCGAGCGCCTCGCCTTAGTGCGTGGCGGCCCCGACCACGACCACGAGCACCAGCAGCCCGAGCACCATGGGCAGCAGCCAGCGTGGAACTCTGTTCATGGAGTAAGCGTATGAGGCTCTTCGTAGGCCTCGCCCCCCCGCCGGCGGTCCTCGACGACCTCGACGCCGCGTGCGCCCCGTTCCGTCCGCTGCGTGACGACCTGCGGTGGACCAGCCGTGAGGCATGGCACATCACGCTCGCCTTCCTCGGCGAGGTGGCGGACCTAAGCCTCACCCGGCTGCTGCCCCGCCTCGAGCGCGCCGCGCGGCGGCATTCCTCGTTCAGCCTGACCATCGCCGGGGCTGGCGCGTTCCCCAAGCCGGCGCGGGCGAACGTGCTGTGGAGCGGCCTGTCAGGCGACCGGCGGGAGCTCGGGGAGCTGGCGGCCTCCGTCACCGCGGCCGCTCGCCGGGCCGGCGCCGCCCCGCCCGATTCCGCCCGCCGGTACCGGCCGCATCTGACGCTCGCCCGGTGCCGCGCGCCGGCCGACGTGCGCTCTATCGTGGCGAGCCTCGAGGACTACCAGGGCCCGCCATGGACGACCGAAGAGATCTACCTCATCCGCAGCCGGCCCGGCGAGCAGCCCCGGTACGAGGTGCTGGGCACGTGGAAGCTCTGCTAGCCCGGGGGGACGACCCCCCGGACCCCCCGGCTGCCTTCGGCGACATTGTGCTGGTGGAGACTCTCCAGGCTAAGGACTGACTTAGCTTCTCCAGGATCGGGACGGCCGCCCGCAGGATCGCCCGTTCCTCGGCGGTGAGTTCCTGCAGGCGCTGCGCGAGCCACGCCTCGCGGCGACGGCGCACCCGGTTCACCAGCGCGCGGCCTTCGGGGGTCACGGTGAGGATCACCTGCCTGCGATCGGTAGGATGCGGCGCTCGCTGAACCAGGTTGCGCTCCTCAAGCACGGCGATCACCCGGGTCATTGAGGGCGGCTGGACCTTCTCGTGGTCGGCGAGTTCGCCGGGGGTCATCGCCTGGTGGCGTTCCAGCGCCGCGAGCGCGGCGAGCTGGATGTCGGAAAGGACCGTTTCGGTCCCGCCGAGCCCGAGGCGCTCCACCCGGAGACGCCGTGCGAGCCTGCTTATCGAAATCCGCATCGCGGTCGCCAGCCCCGCGTCCGATCGCGTACCTGCCTGAGGCATCCACCAAGTACATCATGGACGGCCTGCCGGCATAAGAGCGCCGGTTAGCCTCTGCTTGCCCTCGGGGGGACGACCCCCCTTCAACCCCCCGTTAGCCTTGAGTCGTGAGCCGCACTCCCGGAGCAGAACCTCCACCGCCACCCCCGCCGCGGGAGGCAGACGACCGCACCGTGACCGGGGTCATCACCGCCGGCTGGGCGGTGGCGCTCGTGGTCCTGCTCATCGTCCGGGACACGCTGCCCGCCGGATCGCGGTGGTGGATATGGGCCTGTGCCACGGGGCTGGCCATGGGGCTGTTCGCGCTCTGGTACGTGCCGATCCTCAAGCGCGGCCGGGCGCGGGCGGCCGCCAGGCGCGCTCAGCTTTCCGGGCCGGCCTCCGGGTACGTGTCCCGGGAGAGCGGCTCGAACACCGTCTCCTCGACCGACACGCCCGGCAGCTCCACGAGGTCATAGCCGAACTCGTCGATCACCGGGGCGGTCGCCTGGGCCGCGGACCCGGTGAGGACCGCCTCGGAGTGCGCGCCGCAGCCATGGTCCGCGGACACTACCCGGCCGTCGTCCGGTGCGAAAGCGTTGCCGCAGGCGCCGAACAGGTGGCCGAGCCCGCCGCTGAGCGGCACAAAGAAACCGCAGCTGATGCACTGCGCGGGCGCGGCGTGGGATAGCGGTGTCCGCGGCCCGTGGTCGGTCTCGTACCATCGCTGCGCCGTCTCATCGCGCCCGTAGGCGGAGAGCACCCGGGACCGCCCGGGAGAGGGCAGCTCAGACGGTTCCCGCGGTCCGGCGTCGGCGTTCTCCGCGTCGGTCCGGGGGGTGAACCAGTCTGTTACGGCGTCATCGCCCTCAAGAACCATCAGCGGGACCAGGCGCTCGTCGTCCGCGCCGGCCGGCAGCAGGTCTCCGATCCCGACGTCACCAGGGCGCAGCCGGTCCTGCCACGGCACCCACGGCGGGGCGAGCAGCGCGTCGGGGCCGGGCAGCAGCACGCTCTCGTCTACCGTGACGCCCTTGGAGCGGGGCGCGCGGGTCAGCGTGACGGCCCACCGCCACCCGGCGTACGCCGGGTCCAGGGACTCGAACAGTTGAGTTACCACCCGATCGCCGGTGGCCTCGACGCCAAGGTGCGCGCCGACCAGGTCAGGGCTCACTCCGGCCTGGTCGATCAGGGCCTGTTTGGCCTCATCGACGGCTTCCGCGCAGATTTGGTCAGGTTCCTTCGCGCGGCTTCGGATCGTGCTCACGACTGCCAATTCTCGCTCCTCCGGCGGTCCACCGCGAGCCCGGCCCGACAGGTCATCCCACCCTGGGGCTCGTGGCAGTGCCGCTGACCAAGAATACTGTGTGTATGGGGATGTCCGATGCGCTGCGGCGAACTGGAGGCGCGGCCCGTGCCACCGGCCGCGCGTTCAGATCCGGGACCCAGGTCGGCGGCCGGGCGACCCGCCGGACCGGGCGCTTCGTGCATCGGATCACGGGGGCGCAGGGGGCGGCCAGGACCGGCCTGGCCACGCTGATCGAGATGAGCGCCACAAGCGGCGCCGCCGACGCCTTCGTCACGGTGGCGCTGGCGGGGACGATCTTCTTCAGCACGTCCGTGGACCAGGCGCGCGGCCGCGTCGTACTCTTCCTGGTCATCACGATGGCGCCGTTCGCGGTGCTCGCGCCGTTCATCGGGCCCGCGCTCGACCGCATACAGCAGGGGCGCCGGTTCGTGCTCGCCGGCACGATGCTGGCCCGCGGCCTGCTCTGCTACGCCATGTCGGCGAATGTGGCCAACTCGGTGACGCTGCTGCCCGCGGCGTTCGGCATCCTGGTGCTGCAGAAGGCGGGCGGCGTGGTTAAGGCATCGGTCACCCCGCGGCTGCTGCCCGCCGAGATCACGCTGGTGACCGCCAACGCGCGATCAGGCCTGATCTCCCTCGCCGCCTCCACGGCGGCCGCGGGCCTCGCCGCCGGCATCCAGTTCACGGGGGGCGCCGCGTGGACCTTGCGGGTCGGCACCCTGATCTACCTGGCCGCGATGGTCCTCGCGCTGCGACTGCCCGAGCAGGTCGACGTGCCGCCCGCGGTGCCGGCTCCAGTGCCGCACCCGTCACCGGCACCGCCCCCTGGCCAGCACCCGGGCCAGCAGCCCGGCCCGTACCCGGCACCGCCCGCGGACCCGGGTCACGGCGAATGGCAGTCTCGGACGCTGCCGCTGGAACCCGCCGCGCTGCCGCCCGCCAGCAGCGCCAACGGCCGCGCTAACGGCCACCGGGGGCGCTGGCGCACACTCGCCAACGTCGGCCCCGTGGTCGCCGAGGCGATGTCCGTCAACGCGGTGCTGCGGGCCTTCTCGGGCTACATCCTGTTCCTCTTGGCGTTCCTGTTGCGCAGCGTGAACTTGGGCACCCCGCACCACTCCGTGTCGCACAACCTGGCCCTCGGTGCGCTGGCCGCCGGCCTGTCGCTGGGCAGCCTCGCCTCGATGGTGGTCGGCTCCTTCTTCCGCGGCAGGTCGCCGCACCTGATCATGTTCAGCGTCCTGGCCATCGCACCGGTGGTAACCGTGGTGTGCGCCTGGTCGTTCGGCCTGTGGGCGGCCGTGGCGGTGGAGTTCACCGCGATCTTCTGCGCCAGCCTGGCCAAGCTCGGGCAGGACTCGATCGTCCAGCGCGAAATCGGTGATGAGATCCGGTCATCGACGTTCGCGGTATCCGAGACGCTTAACCAGGTGGCCAACGTGGCCGGCGGACTGGTGGGCGTCCTGGTATCGATGCTGGACAACGGCCAGGTAGGCCTGGCCATCGGAGCGGCGGGCCTCACGATCGCGCTGGTGGTGCTCATCGGCAGGCGCAGGCAGCGGATCCGGGCCACCTGGCAGCAGGCCCCCCAGTCCGCCTAGTCCCGGTAACGCCGCGCTCGCGAGGGTTCACGTACGCTCGTCCGCGCTACCCTCGCCGGTAACCTCGCGAGCCGCGAGCCGCGAGCCCCGCGAGCCATACGCGAGCCCCGCGAGCCATAAAGGGACGCGTCCGCCGCCACTATAACCATCCGTGACTGCCGATTGCGAAGCTAGCGCAATGATCCCGAAAACATTTTTCCTAATGTAAATAATTCATTCTATAGTATCGAAAACTCTTCGCGATCATGGTCGGCCGCACCGGAAGTCCGCAGCGGGGTCCGCGAAACGGTCACTCTCTGTAGTGCGCTAGCCCGTTATGTCTTTAATGTCGGAATTCGCGTGGCGCGAGCTTGCCGCAAGGGGAGCCGACGACCGGCCAAGATCAACCTTCGCCAAGCGGCATTGGATCCAGGCAGCCCCACCAGCCAGGGCGGCACCCACAGTCACACGCCAGCCGCGCCAGCCGGGCGCGGTCAGGGCTCGATGTCGCCCGCGACGGCGCGCAGGAGCGCGGCGATCTGCTTCGCTTCCTTGGGATCCGGATGCTTGCCGCGGCGATAGGCGTCGGAGATGCCGTCAAGCAGCTTCATGAGGTCCTCGATGATCGGGATCATCTCGTCGGGCTTCTTGCGGGGATGCTTAGCGGCGGCGACGGCCGGCGGCGGCTCGAGGAGCCGCACCTGGAGCGCCTGCGCGCCCTTGCGTCCCTCTACGATGCCGAACTCGACTCGCTGGCCCTTCCCGAGCGTGGTTGTTCCCGGTGGCAGCGCTGAAGAATGCACGAAGACCTCGCCCCCGTCATCGCGGGCGAGGAAGCCGAACCCCTTTTCGGCGTCATACCACTTAACCTTGCCGGTAGGCACGAGCACGACCTCACGTCGTTAGGAACTGATCACCCTGCCGGTCATGATCTCCGACTGGATGTTTATGGGCGCTTTCTAGGCTATCGGTACCACACCAGTAATGGCAGCAGGGTTATTGCGCCCTCGGGGGGACGCGGCCCTTGCTGCCGCAGGGTAGCAGCAGGGGCCACGTCAGTCACGGCCTCACACGTTCGGATGGTGCTGGGACGGGATCGCGTGCGAGGCCGTGAGTCTACCGGCGGATCCTCTTCCCCCCGTTTCAAGATCGCACTAGGCCTATACCCAGCGGTTATGCACAAAAACATCCTGGGGGACGAGGGTGGAGGGGACGAGGGTGGAGGGGACGAGGGTGGATCGGTGGCGAGAACACCTCGAGGGCCGCGGCGGCCATGGCCAACCCTGAGTCGTCGCCGCGGCCGGAGCGGGCCAGGGTCGGGCGAGGCTAGGCGCCGGAGCGGAGCGGGGCCCGGGTCCAGCAGCAGAGGGAAAGGATTAAAGCGAGAACGGCCCCGGGGTGCACCCCGGGGCCGTTCTTTTTCGCTGGAAGCAGGCGGCTGGACTTAGAAGTCCATGTCGCCGCCGCCGGGGGCGGCGGGCGCCTTCTCCTTCTCCGGCTTCTCCGCGATCACTGCCTCGGTGGTGAGGAAGAGGCCCGCGATGGACGCCGCGTTCTGCAGGGCAGAGCGGGTGACCTTCGCCGGGTCGATGATCCCGGCCTTGAACATGTCGGTGTACTCGCCGGTGGCGGCGTTCAGGCCCTCGCCGGCAGGCAGGGTCTTGACCTTCTCGACCACCACGCCGCCCTCGAGACCCGCGTTGACCGCGATCTGCTTGAGCGGCTCCTCGACAGCACGGCGCACGATCGACGCACCGGTCGCCTCGTCGCCGGACAGCTCGAGCTTGTCGAAGGCGTTCTTCGCGGCCTGGATCAGCGCGACGCCGCCGCCGGGCACGACAC
The DNA here is from genome assembly GCA_963771985.1 of uncultured Actinomycetota bacterium. Lineage (GTDB taxonomy): Bacteria > Actinomycetota > Actinomycetes > Streptosporangiales > Streptosporangiaceae > Trebonia. The sequence continues at coordinate 248,279 of CAVYVO010000028.1, forward strand.
CCTCCTCGACCGCGGCCTTGGCGTTGCGCACCGCGTCCTCGATGCGGTGCTTGCGCTCCTTCAGCTCGACCTCGGTCGCCGCGCCCGCCTTGATGACGGCCACGCCGCCGGCCAGCTTGGCCAGCCGCTCCTGCAGCTTCTCGCGGTCGTAGTCGGAGTCGGTGTTGTCGATCTCGGTGCGGATCTGGTTGACCCGACCAGCGATCTGGTCCGCGTCACCCGCACCGTCGACGATCGTGGTCTCGTCCTTGGTCACGACGACCTTGCGCGCCCGGCCGAGCACGTCCAGGTCGACGCTGTCCAGCTTGAGGCCGACCTCTTCGCTGATGACCTGGCCACCGGTCAGGATGGCGATGTCGCCGAGCATGGCCTTGCGACGGTCACCGAAGCCGGGCGCCTTCACCGCGACGGACTTGAACAGCCCGCGCATCTTGTTGACGACCAGGGTGGCCAGCGCCTCGCCATCGACGTCCTCGGCGATGATCACCAGCGGCTTACCGGACTGCACCACCTTGTCGAGCAGGGGCAGCATGTCCTTGTTGGCCGAGATCTTGGAGTTGACCACGAGAATGTACGGGTCCTCAAGAACGGCCTCAAGACGCTCCGGGTCGGTGACGAAGTACGGCGCGATGTAGCCCTTGTCGAAGCGCATGCCCTCGGTGAGCTCGAGCTCGAGGCCGAAGGTGTTGGACTCCTCGACGGTGATGACGCCTTCCTTGCCAACCTTGTCCATGGCCTCGGCGATCATCTCGCCGATCGCCGGGTCGCCGGCCGAGATGGAGGCGGTGGCAGCGATCTGCTCCTTGGTCTCCACCTCCTTGGCCAGCTTGGACAGTTCCTCGCTGACCCGCTCGACGGCCGCCTCGATGCCGCGCTTAAGCGACATCGGGTTGGCGCCGGCGGCGACGTTCCGCAGGCCCTCGCGCACCAGCGCCTGGGCGAGCACTGTCGCCGTCGTCGTGCCGTCCCCGGCAACGTCGTCGGTCTTCTTCGCTACTTCCTTGACCAGCTCGGCACCGATCTTCTCCCACGGGTCCTCGAGCTCGATCTCCTTGGCGATGGACACGCCATCGTTGGTGATCGTGGGTGCGCCCCACTTCTTCTCGAGTACCACGTTCCGGCCCTTCGGGCCGAGGGTTACCTTCACGGCGTCGGCGAGCTGATTCATGCCGCGCTCGAGGCCGCGCCTGGCGTCCTCGTCAAACGCGATCATCTTCGCTGCCATAAGTTCCAGTCCTCCGTGGCGAACGCGTGAGACCGGCCGACGCCCGCGACGGACGGCACGCCGGGCAGCAGGCCCTTCCCTGCCGCCAGGCAATGCCTCATCGCCCGATCCCGCCGTTTGGTTGTCACTCTCACAGGGAGAGTGCCAACGCCATGTTTAGCACTCTCAGGGTGAGAGTGCAAACGCCAAGGCCGCGTGCAGGGCTTTCACCGGGCGCGCCCGGTCACCTGCTGGCAGCGGGGGCGGCCTTAGCGGAGCGCGCCGAGCTGCTCGGCTAGCCAGTACCGCGGCGCGCGGGCCGACGCGGCCGCCGCCATCGCGGTCGCCCGCCGCCGCCGCTCGCCGGCGGTCATGCTGAGCGCCTCGTGCAGCGCGCCGGCGGTCGCGCTCACGTCAAACGGGTTGATGAGCAGCGCCTCGTCGCCGATCAGCGCGGCGGCACCCGCCTCCCTGGACAGCACGAGCGCGCAGCCGCGGTCGCTCAGGATCGGTCCCTCCTCGGCTACCAGGTTCATGCCGTCCCTGAGCGGGTTCACCAGGAGCACGTCGGCCAGCCGGCACGCGGCGAGCGAACGGGGATAGTCGTCCTTGACATCGAGGATCAGCGGGTCCCAGTCCGGCGTCCCGAACTCGGCGTTGATCTCCGCGGCGAGTACATGTACGCGCGCCGTGTAGTCACGGTACTCGGCCAGTCCGGACCTGGACGGATAGGCGAACGCCAGGTGCACGACGCGGCCGTGCCACTGCGGCCGGGACGTCAGCAGTTCCCGATAGGCGGCCAGGCCGCGCACGATGTTCTTGGACGGCTCGGTGCGGTCGACCCGGACGATCAGCTGCCGTCCCTTCGCCATTCCGGCTATCACGTCGGCCGCCGCCCGCACGTCGGCCTCCTGGCCGCGGGCACGCAGTTCCTCCCCGTCGACGCCGAGCGGGTGCACCGCGACGTCGGTGACCCGGCCACGGTAGCTGACCTGACCCGTCCCGGCGGCGACCCGGCTGACCTTGGCGCCGAGCACGGCCTCACAGCAGTCCAGGAACGCGGCAGCCCAGCGCTCGGCCAGGAAGCCCGCGTGGTCCGCGCCGAGCATCCCGTCCAGGATCGCCGCGGCAACGTCGTCGGGCAGCAGCCGGTAGTAGTCGGGCGGCGCCCAAGGCGTGTGCTCGAAGTGCGCGATCCGCGCGTCAGGGTGCCGGTCCCGCAGCAGCCGCGGCGCCAGCGCCAGGTGGTAGTCCTGGATGAGGACCCGGGTCCCGGTCGCGTACTCGTCCGCCAGCGCGCCGGCGAAGATCTCGTTGTAAGCCACGTACGCTGCCCAGTCGCGGTGGAACTCAGCGTCGAAAAGCGGCTGATTAGGGGTGTCGAACAGCAGGTGGTGGACGAACCACAGGATCGAGTTGGCGATGCCGTTGTAAGCGGCGCTGAACGTCTCGTCCGGGATGTCCAGCATCCGCACCAGCGGTTCACCCGGGTCGCCGTACGCCCGTTCCCCCCGTCGGGCGGCTTCCCTGTCGGCGCCGGTCAGCGCCGCGCACAGCCACAGCACCCCGCCATCCGCGGATACCGCTGCCAGCCCAGAGGTCAACCCGGACACCATCCCGCCGCCGCCGCGCCTGGCGGTCAGCGACCCGTCTTCGGCGAAGCCGAACGACACGGGACCCCGATTCGAGGCGACAAGGAGCAGCCGCCGCGGGTCGTTAGTCATATACATCAAGAATAGTTGAAACGATCATTTACCGGCTTGCTGGGGGCGCCGACGCATCGGATACAGTGTTTGCTGCCGTTGTTACCAGTCAGTCTCCGGGCAGGAACAACAGCGTGACAACTGAATACCTCATCCAGAGGGGTGGAGGGATCGGCCCTGTGAAGCCCCGGCAACCATCGCGGACACGCACCTCAGTAAGGCGAGGCGAGCGCGCGACAGGTGCCAAGTCCGGCCCGCGGTCAAGGTGACCGCTGGGAAAGATGGGAGAGAGAGGCCTCGCCCTATGACTCCAGAGACTGACGGCACGCGCGTGCCCGTCGCCCTCCGCCTCGGCAACGCGGTCGGTCTTTCCTGCCGTGAGTGCGGCAAGACCAGCGAACTCGGGCCGTACTACGCGTGCGACGAGTGTTTCGGGCCGCTGGAGGTCCGCTACGACCTCCCCCGGCTGACCAGGGCCGACATCCAGGCGGGCCCGCATAACATCTGGCGCTACGCGCCGCTGCTGCCGGTGCCGCCGGACATCGCGAGCCGCCCGACCACCGAGCCCGGCTTCACCAGGCTGATCCGCGCCGACGGCCTAGCGGCCGAACTCGGCATGCGGCGGCTGTGGATCAAGGACGACAGCGGCAACCCGACACATTCGTTCAAGGACCGGGTAGTCGCGGTCGCGCTTGCCGCCGCCACGGAGATGGGCTTCAAGGTGCTCGCCTGTCCCTCGACCGGCAACCTGGCCAACGCGGTGGCCGCGGCCGCCGCGCGGGCGGGCATCCGCTCGGTGGTCATGGTGCCGGCCAACCTCGAAGGACAGAAGATCCTCACCACGGCGGTGTACGGGGGCACGTTCGTCATGGTGGACGGCACCTACGACGACGTGAACCGGCTGGCCTCGGAGCTGGCCGGGGAACACGACGACTGGGCGTTCGTGAACGTGAACGTGCGCCCGTACTACGCGGAGGGCTCGAAGACGCTCGGCTTCGAGATCGCCGAGCAGCTCGGCTGGCGGCTGCCCGAACAGGTGGTCGTGCCGATCGCCTCCGGCGCGCAGCTGGTGAAGATCGACAAGGGGTTCACCGAACTCACGACGCTCGGGCTGGTCGAGGAGAAGCCCTGGCGGGTGTTCGGCGCCCAGGCGACCGGGTGCTCCCCCGTATCGGAAGCGTTCGCCAAGGGCTGGGACGTGGTGCGGCCGGTGAAGCCCGCCACGATCGCGAAGTCCCTGGCGATCGGGAATCCGGCCGACGGGCCGTACGTGCTCGACGTGGTCCGCCGGACCGGCGGCGCGGTCGCCGACGTCTCCGACCCGGAGGTCGTGGACTCGATCAAGCTGCTGGCCCGCACCCAGGGCATCTTCGGGGAGACCGCCGGCGGCGTCACCGTCGGCGTGCTGCGCAAGCTGCTCGCCTCCGGCCAGCTCGACCCGGCGGCGGAGACGGTGATCATCAACTCCGGCGACGGCCTGAAGACGCTGGACGCGGTGGCGCCGGCGGTCAAGGTCCCGGCGGCCATCAAGCCGACGCTCGCGGCCTTCCAGGCGGCCGGGTTCGACGGGGCGGACGTCCCGTGAGCGTCTCCGTCCGGGCGGTTGACGCGCGTCTGCGGCCCCGGAATCTCAGCCTGCGATACCACGGGTGATCAATGCGGTGCGCGTTGGCGTGATTGGCGGCTATCTGGCGCCATGAACGCCGCGCACAGGGTAAGGTCGTTTCCGGTCGCCGCCGGCAAGGCAAGTGCGAGCGCGAGAGCGTGCGCTGGTACGGCTCGTCGGGTCGCGATCGACGGGTTCCGCGGTTGCAAGGGCGGGGCTCGAAGCCCGAGCAGCAGTTAGGGAGTTGTTTGGAATGGCTCAGGGCACCGTCAAGTGGTTCAACCCGGACAAGGGCTACGGCTTTATCGCCGTCGACGGTGGCAAGGACGTGTTCGTCCACTTCTCAGCGATCCAGTCGGACGGGTACCGCACCCTCGAAGAGGGCCAGCGGGTCGAGTTCGAGATCACGCAGAGCGACCGGGGACAGCAGGCCGAGAAGGTCGTCGTCGTCTCCTGAAGTGCTCGGCTTCGCCCACGCGAAGTCCTGGATATTGCCGGGTTAATGCCGGTGTGGTCGGCCCGGTTCCCACGGTAGCGGGAGCCGGGCCGACGTGTTTCCGCCGCCAGCGGATGCCAGCTCAGCCAGCAGCCGCACGACGCCGGGCGGGCCGTCGACGACGAGGTCGGCGGCGGCCGCCACCTGCGGTGACTCCTCGCTGCGGCTGCCGACCGCGCAGCCGGGAACGCCATCGGCGCGCAGGTCGCGGATCGCGGCGAAGGCCGTGAGATCGCCCAGATCGTCGCCGCAGAAGACCACCGCGCGCGCCGCGCGCTCCCTGACGAGCGCCCGCAGCGCGGCGCCCTTGTCGATGCCCGGCGGGCGCAGCTCGAGCACGTAGCGGCCCGGCTCCACGGTCAGGCCGACCGCCGCGGCCAGCGTGGCGAGCGGTTCGCGCAGCCGGGCCAGCTCCGCCTCGGGGTCGGCGGCCCGCCTCGTGTGCACGGCCATGGCGTTGCCCTTGTCCTCGAGCCGGGTGCCGTCGTCCGCCCCCGCCTCGGTGAGCAGACCGGGCAGCGCCCGCCGCGCCGCCGCTACGCCCTCCGGCACCGGGGCCGCGGTCACGGAGCCGTCCTGCCAGCGCTCCGCGCCATAGTGCCCGAGGACGATCAGGCCAGGAACCTCGGCGAAGCCGCCGAGCGCGACCGCCTCGGCCGCGGGCCGGCCCGTGATGATCGCCACCGTGCCGACGCGCGTGCCCAGCCTGGCCAGCGCGTCCGCCGCGCCGGGCGCCGCGGTCGCGGCGGCGGGGTCGTCGACGATCGGGGCCAGCGTGCCGTCGTAGTCCGTAGCGATCAAGGCGTTCGCCAGGTCGGCCACGACGGCGACGAGCCCGGCCTGGCCCTCGGCCGTCCCGGCCCTGAGCGACGTCACCGCTACTTGCTACCCGACTGCGGCGACCGCATGCGCTGGCGCCGTGTCCGCTGCGCGCGCAGCCGTTTGACGAGCACCGGGTCGAACTTCAGGGCCTCCGGGCTGTCGATCAGCTCGTTGAGGAGCTGGTAGTACCTGGTCGCGGAGATGCCGAGCACCTCGCCGATGGCCTGCTCCTTGGCCGCGGCGGTACGCCAGGTTCCCCGCTCGAAGGCGAGTACGCGCATGTCGCGCTCAGACAACGCGGGCATCCGCCGCTCCCTTCAGTATGCTCGCGGGGCGTGGCTTCGTTTCACTGTCTCACGTTCCTGACCGACTATGGCCTGGAAGACGGGTTCGTCGCTGCCTGCCACGGCGTCTGCCTCCAGATCGCGCCACAGGCTCGCATCATCGACATTACACATCTGGTGCCCCCTGGCGATATCAGGCGTGGCGCCGCCGTCCTGGCGCAGGCCGTCCCCTACTTCCCGCCGGCGGTGCACGTCGCCGTCGTCGACCCCGGCGTGGGCACCGCGCGGCGCGCGGTAGCCATCGCCGCCGGCGGCTCCGTCTTCGTCGGCCCGGACAACGGGCTGCTGTCCTGGGCGGTCGAGGCGGCCGGCGGCGCCAGCGGCGCGGTGTCGCTCACCAACAAGGCCCTCTGGCGGGATCGCGCGTCGGCCACCTTCCACGGGCGGGACATCTTCATGCCGGTGGCGGCGCACCTGGCGGCGGGGACGCCGCTCGCCGGGGCCGGCGCCGGACTGGACGTGGCCAGCCTCGTCAGGCTGCCCGAACCGGAGCGCCGTGCCTTCGACGGCGGCGTCGCCGGTGAGGTCGTCACGGCCGACAGGTTCGGCAACGCGCAGCTCTCGGTCACCGGGGCGGACGCGGCGCGGAGCGGCGTCGTCCCTGGCGCGCGGGTCACGCTCGCCTGGGACGGCCGGGAGATCGTCGTGCCGTTCGGCACCACGTTCGGCGACGTCGCCTCCGGCGAGGTTGTCGCCTACACCGACAGCGCCGGGTTCGTCTCGGTCGCGGTCAACGGGGGCAGCGCGGCGCGGCGGCTGGAACTGCGCCCAGGGACGCGGGTGACGCTGACCCTCCAGTAACAGTTAACGCGTCGCGAGTTCCGTTTCGGCCAGACGCGTGACACCATAGGGGACTGGATTCCCGCCCCGTGCCCAGCCAGGAAGGGATGCGTGACCGACGTGTCCCGTCTGCTGCGCGGCACGCTGCCGCTCCTGGTGGCGCTGCCTGTCGCGACGGCTTTCGCCCTGCCCGCGAGCGGCGCCCGGCTGGCGCCCCCGCCGCATCCGGCGCGCGCCGCGCAATGGTGGCTGACGGCCCTGCACGTCCCCCGCGCCTGGCGGGCCGTGCCCGGGGAGGGCAAGGGTGTCACCGTCGCGGTGCTCTCCACCGGAGTCGACGCGGCCCATCGGGACCTGTCCGGGGCGGTGACGACCGGGCCCGATTACAGCGTTTCCGGACGCGCCGCCGGCGGCCCGTTCTGGGGCTTCGAGGGAACGGCGGTGGCCGCCCTGATCGCCGGGCACGGGCACGGCGCCGGAGGCGCCGACGGCATCACCGGGATCGCCGGGATCGCCCCGGGTGCGCGGATCCTGTCGGTGCGGGTGACGCTCGAGTACAACGACCCGCTGAACTCGGACGCCGCGATCACCCGTCGGCTGCCCGCCGCCATCGCGGCCGGGATCAGGTACGCGGTCGCCCACGGCGCCGGCGTGATCGCCCTCCCCCTTGACCCGGGCACGCTCGGGCCGACCGCCTCCGGCGACCCCGTGGCCGCGGGCGGCAGCGCGGCGGAGCGCGCTGCGGTCAGCTACGCGCTCGGCCGCGACGTGGTGCTCGTCGCGCCCGCCGGTGATAACGGCGCCAGCACCGGAACCGTCAACTACCCGGCGGCGTACCCCGGCGTCATCGCGGTGGGCGCCACCGGCAGGAACGGCGCGCTGACGCCGTTCACCAGCACGCGCTCGTATGTGGCGCTGACCGCGCCGGGATCCGGACTCACCACGGCGGCGCCAGGCGGCGGCTACGACAGCCTCGCGAGCACGGACATGTCGTCGGCGCTGACCGCCGGGGTGGCCGCGCTTATCAGGTCCCGCTTCCCGCGGCTCACCGCCGCCGAGGTGGCGCGGGCGCTGGAAGAGGGCACCGCGGCGAAGCCGGGAGCGCGCGCGGCCCCGGGAACCGGCCATGGCGCCCTAGACGCCGCGGCCGCGGTGACCGCCGCGGCCGCCATCGCGGCCGCCCACCCTGCTCCCGCGCCGAGCGCGGCGGCGAAGCCCGCCCCGCGCCGCGCGCCCGCCCGCCCGCCGGCCGCGCGGCGTCCCGCGGGCGCCGGAGACCTGGCCGGTTCGGTGCTGCGCGACGCGGTGATCGCCGCCTGCGCGCTGATCGCGGCGCTGGCAGGCGCGCTCGCGGTGAGCGCCGTGCGCCGCCGCCGCGCGTTCGCCGCCGCCCGGACGTCGCAGCCGCCGCGGACAGGACAAGGCGGCAGCCACGCCCGGCCGCCCGGGACAGCCATCGCCGCGCTGCCGGCTGGCGGCGGCAGCCACGCCCAGCGGCACCGGGGAGCAGTCGCCGCGCTGCCGGCCGCGAAGACCCAGGGTGCCGATACCGGCGAGCCGCAGGTCATCCCGATGCCGGCCGCGCGCATCCCGCGCGCGTCCCGCGCCCGCAGGCGCCAGACGGCCGATAGGCCGCCGTGGGAGCCCGCCCGCCGGCCGCCGATCGCGATGCCCGCCGTCCCGCTGGCGGCCCTGCCGGGCACCCGGCCGGCGCTGCCGACGGCAGGCGGCCAGCCGCGGACCGCCCCGGACGAGCAGGCACCGCCATGGGAGCTGGCCCCGGCCGAGTTCGCCGCGACGCCGCTCGCCTCGGACTTCCCGGACTGGTCTCCGTCGACCACCGGCCCGATGTACGTTTGGAACCCGGCCACGACCGGCCCGCTGCCCGCCGCGTCAAGCGATCCCGCCGCCGGGGAAGAAAACCAGTAATTTTCCGAACGGAAGGTGGCGCCTCCCGCTAGTCCACGCCGTCTCTCCCGGCGAGCCTGGCCTTCACGTCGGACGCGTACTCGTGCACGTACTCCTGGCCGGACAGTTCCCTGATCGCCTGCATCACCTCGTCGGCGACGGCGCGGCGCGCCCGGGCCGGCGGCTCGCCCGCCAGATGGCCGAACTCGAGCCGCTTGCCGATCCGGATCTCGATCCTCGTCGGCCGCGGCACCGGCGCGCCTGGCGGCAGCATCTTCCTGGTGCCCATCATGGCCACCGGGATGACCGGAGCGCCGGAATTCAGCGCGAGCCAGCCGATCCCCGACCTGCCGCGGTAGAGCCGCCCGTCCGGGGACCTGGTCCCCTCCGGGTAGAACCCGAACAGCTCGCCCGCGCGCAGTATCCCCAGCGCCGCCTCCAGCGTGGCCTGCGCGGACCGCGCCCCGTCCCGGTCCATCTCAAGCTGATTGGTGGACCGCAGGTAGGCGGCCCAGAGCCGGCCCAGCGGCCCCTTGGCGGTGAAGTACTCGGCCTTCGCGGGGAACACGACCGGCCGGTCGATCACCAGCGGCAGGTACATGGAGTCGATGAACGACAGGTGGTTGGACGCGAGGATCGCTGGTCCCGACGCGGGGACGTGCTCTTTGCCGGCCACCTTCGGCCGTCCGATCGCGTGGAGTACCGGGCCCAGATCTCCGGCGTTAGGTGTGCGTTTGTAGTTAAACGCTCTGGTTCGCGGTGATCTGGTAGGTGATGGGCCGGTGGTCGCCGGGCATGGCGGGCGGGTCCTGGTTGATCTGGCCGATCAGCATCGCCAGTGCCTGCCCGACGCGGGATGCGGCTGGCGGCTGCAGGGTGACGGTGATCGCGGCCGGGGTCCAGCTGATGGTGCCGGCCAGGCCGCGGATGATGGTTTCGCGGGTGATGGCGCGGTATTCGTCGTCGTCGCGCAGGTAGGCGTTGAGCTGCCCGGATAGCCAGTGCTCGGCGTTGTGCGCGAGCAGCCGCAGCACCATCTGCAGGCCGCGGCGCCCGGCGCGCAGCACCGCGGCCTGCGCATCGGGGTTGATGTCGTTCGCGGCTGCTCTGGCCGGGATCTTGTCCCTGGCTGCCTCGGCGGCCTGCAGGTTCGTGCGTGCCGTGGTGATCGCGGCCTGGGCGGCGGGGATCAGGGTGGTGTTCTTGTCGTGCACGCTGATTCCAGGGTCGGTGAGCAGGACGGCCAGGTCCCGCCCGGCATCGGCCAGCGCTTTATGTGCCTGGCGGACCGCCGTATTCGCTTTCTTGCGGGCCGGGTTGGCGATGACCTTCTCGTTGACCTCGATGTCAGCGAAATAGTCGCAGATCTTATCGATCCCGTAGTTCTCGGCCGCGTATTTGAGGAAGTTCTCTTCCCGCCACCGGGACTTCAGCCAGCCCAGCAGCTCAGCAGGGCAGGCTTCCCCGTCATCAGCCAGCACCTGCAGGGCCGGCCGTCCGTCCTCGAAGAGGGTGAGCTGGCGTGCCTGGCCGTAGTCCTTGATGGTGACGGTTTCCTCGGACCAGGCGATCCGCCGGGTGGCGCCGTTCACGGTGACCGTGGTGAGCACGGGGAGCATGGCCGGGACGGCCAGCGGCGCGCGCCGGTAGCTGACCCAGTGCACGCCCTGGTCACGGCAGTGCGCGAACACGCTGGCGTACGAGCCGCCGCGGTCGAACCCGATCATCAGCCGCGTGCCGGGCGGGACGGCCTGCTTCAGCTCGGCCAGCGCCTTCGGCAACGTGACGGACAGCCCGGACGGCTCGCCGGTCACGAAGCACACCGCCCGCCCGTCATGGGCGGTCACATGGGTGTCCGCGCGGCCCTTCTCCGCCCGCCCCCGCTTGTTGTTCCAGCCCTTGCCCGGCCGGCTTGGCACCCGTGTACGGGACGAAGTGATCATCCACGTAGTACACGCCGGAGGTGACCGGGTCGGCGGTGAGCATCGCCGCGGCGAACGCCCGCTGCAGCTCCAGCGGGTCCAGGCCGTCCGCGATCGCGGCCAGCGCCGGACGCAGGCTGCGCAGCCCCGGCAGCGCCGCCAGCCCGGCCAGCGGCCCCGCCTCCGCGGGCGCCAGGTGCTTGAACTGCTCGACGGTGTGCGCCCCGAGCGCGAAGCACATCGACACCGCGGTCAGCAGCGCCGCATCCGGCCCGCCCGCGCCCGGCAGCAGCCCGCCCGCACCCGTGCGCGCGTAGAATGCGTGCAGCAGCATCGCCCCCGCATACCGGGACGCCACCTCGCCGCTGCCGGGCCGGCGCAGCCCGGCAGGCACCGGCCCCGGCACCGGGACGCCTTCCTCTTCCTCTTCTGCTGCTGCCTCCCGTGCTCCTGGTGCCTGCGGTGCCGCCGACCCGGCGGCACCGGCATCCGCGGCCGGTCCCGGGTCCGGCAGCCGGTCAGCAGCCCACGAGCCCGCGGCATCCGTATCCTGCCGTTTCCCCAGGCCCCGGCCGATCGTGGTGTGCGCCACGCCGAGCCGCCGGCCGATCTCCGCGTCACTGACCCCGCCAGCCCGCCACTGCCGGGCCTGATCCCACTGCGCCCGGGTCACCGTCCCCGGCTTGCCGCGGCGTCCCAGGCCCGACAGCACCCCGGCCGAGCCGTCCCGCTTCGCCGTATTCCACAACGTGGCCACGTACGCCTCGGACAGGCCCAGCACCCCGGCCACGGCACGGCCCTTGAACCCCAGCGACCGCAGCGACACCAGCGCCAGGTTCCGCATCCCGATATCAGCCTCGTCATAGTCGAACAGGACCACCGGGCCGGCGGTGATCACGCACCGGCCACCCGCGCGGTGCATGCGGAGATCACTGGGCTCTGGCATGCCATCCAGGATCGCCGCAACCGCCGCCGACATGCCACCACCCTACCATAGTTTTAAGAATGACGCACAAGGGCGGGCAGGAATAACCCCATGTCATAAGGGTTGTGGATAACCTAACGCCGGAGATCTGGGGCCTATGACGACACGCGAAAGCTGGTATTGCACTCGGGCGTCCTCTGCCTTACCTCGGGGTCGGGCCTGCGACGGAAGACCCGGCGAAGGCGGTACCAAGATAACGTGCCCCACTGGCCGCGCCGGAAACGGACGCGGCCATGGAGATCACCAGCGGCAGCGCGAACGGCAGCGCCGCGGCGGGCACGATGACCCCTGAGTCGTCGGCGAACCAGCCGATCACGAGGACGAGCCAGATCAGCCAGGCAAGCGTGCGCAACAGCGGATCCGCGTCGAACGCTCGCGCCAGTGTCCGCAGCCGCAGCGCCCCGGGCCGCCACAGCGCGGCGGCCGCCGCCACCGCGGTGACCGGGATCAGCCAGCTGAACACGCTCACCGTGAGCGTGTTCACGTTGGAGCTGACCTTCCGCTCGAGCAGGTCGCCGCCCTGGCCGTGCAGCAGGTTCCCGGCGAACGTGCCCATGTCGGAGACGCCGGCCGCCGGGAAGAAGTAGCTGACAAGCGCGAACACGGCGAACAGCGCGAGTCCGCTCAGCGCGATCGGCACCGCCCGCCGCCAGCCGACCCGGACTCCGGCCAGGTGGAGGATCAGCAGCAGGAGGCACGGCACGAGCGCGATCGTCCCCCCGACCTTGGCGCCGAACCCCGGCCAGCCGGACGCCACCACCGCGAAGACCCCGACAGCGGACGCCAGTGCTAGCCCCCGGGGGGATGGTGCTTGCCCCCGGGGGGCAAAGCCCCCCCGGTGACCCCCCAATGGGGGGACTGCCCGTCCCCCCATGCCCCCCTGGCCCCCCGCGTGGGGGGCTACGCGCCGCCCATGCCACCGCGCTAGCCACGCGGCGGCGACTAGCGTGGCGACGCAGTAGGCGCCGAGCGCCTCGTTGCCGATCCCGTAGAAGCGGCCGCCCTCGAGCAGCGAGAGCCCGAACGGTGTCTCCAGCTGCAGCCGGGACCCGGTCATCACGTCCGCGCCGAGGACCGCGACGGTGAACAGGCAGATCGCGCCGAACGGGCCGAGGGCGTCCCGGCGCCACGGCCCCGCGAGCGCGGCCGTGCCGACCGCCAGGGCCCAGGCGGTGGCCATGCCGTAGAGCCACACCGCCGGGTGGACGTGCAGCCACCACGGGACCAGGTTCGCCAGGAACGTGCCGATGGGAACCGCCGCTGCGAATGCCCCGGCCGCCCGCCAGCACCGGGCCCGGCGCCGCCTGCGTGCCGGGTCGCTGCCCCAGAAGATCAGGGCGGGCAGGCCGAGCAGAACCGCGTCCGCCAGCGCGTACACGGTGAAGAACCAGCCGTGCGTGGTTATCCACACTTGTTCGGCGGTATCCCGGCCGATGAGGACGCGGACCGCCGAGGCGAGGTTCCCCCGGTCGCCGCGGGTCAGCCGCGCTCCGGTGACGCCGGCCGGCACCGCGCGGCCGAGCCACCCGGCGATCGTCGGGGTGAGGTCGGTGAGCGTCACGATCCCCGGCCGCCGGGTCGACGTGGCGAGCAGCAGCCCGTCGGCGAAGCCGGGCCCGCTGACCACCACGGAGCGCAGGTGCGGGCTGCCGCCCAGCGCGGCGCCGGGCGCGGTGACCAGCAGGAGGGTGTCCGGCGGGAGGTCGGCCACGATGCGGGCGAGCGATGCGTCCGCGACAGACGCCGACGTTCGTTCCGGATAAGTGAGGGCGCCGAGGTCCACGACGGTCAGCGGGCAGCGGGACAGCACCGCCGGAGTGATCCCCGAGGCAGACGCCAGGTAGGAAGAGACAGCTCCCGAGGGGGTGGCGACGGCAAGCGCGGCGCCCGGGCCGACGGCCGTCGTGCAGCTGGCCAGGCTGGCGAGCAGGCCCCAGACGGGGCTCTCGTGGAACTGCTGGTTGTAGGCGACGATCGCGCGCATGGCGGGGACCTGGGCGCCCGCGCCGCGCTGGAGCACCGCTGGGAGCGTCGCGCAGGGGCGCGGTCCCAGGGCGCGAGCGCCGCTGTTGAGCGTCAGCCAGCCGTCGTCGGGGCAGGCGAGCGGCTGTTCGGCGTAGTCGACGAGCGCGCCCACCGAGCCGGCCCGCGCGAGCCGCCACAGCGTGGGAGTGGTGTCCGGGGTGGCGTAGGTCCAGCGGAGGCCGGATATGCCGACGACCACGACGTGCGCGGCCGCCGGCGTGGGCGCGTGCGCGGCCGCGTGGGCGGGCGCGTGGGGGGCCGCGTGGGCGGGCGGCGCGTGCGCGGCGAGGACTGCGAGGACCGCGGGCGCCAGCGCGGCGCACAGCGCGGCGAAGGCGGCTGCCCGCCATGCCGGTCGCGATGCCCGCTTCACGCGGTCAACGGTATCCGCCGCGGAGGTCAGCCGGCGCAGATGTTCTGGTTGGCGGTCCGCGCCTGGAGCTTGGCCGAGGTCCCGCCCTGGCTCGCGGCTGGCGTCGCGGCCGGGGCCGCGCGATGGGTGAGGGCCTTGTCCGCCGAGCCGCCGCTCAGCCCCGCCGCCACGGCGGCGTGCTGGGCCGGCTGGGTGCCGAACAGGGAGCTGCTCGCGGGCACGTCGTCGCGGAAGGAGGCGAAGATCTGACTGTCCTCCGGCTGCGTCCACAGGACGTTCGCGACGTCGCCGGGGACGACCTCGCCGCGCGGGAAGTTCGGCAGCGTGAAGAACGCGATCTTGTCCGACGGGAGACCGCGGAGGGATTCCCCGAGGTTGTACAGCCCGGTGATGCCGCCGAGCTGGCTGTCGATGGTCAGCGAGCGGGTGGCCGCGTCGAGGAACCGGTAGATCGCGAGCGGGTTGAGCAGTTCGTTCTTCACGCGGCCGATCAGGGACGACATGAACGCCTGCTGGCGGCCGATCCGCTCCAGGTCGCTGCCGTCGCCGAGGGTGTACCTGGCTCGCACGTAGCCGAGCGCCTCGGTCGGGGTGAGCATGTGGTAACCGGCCGACAGGTGCAGGTTGGACAGCGGGTCGTTGATCGGCGTCGGGTTGCACTCCGGCACGCCGTTCAGCGCCGCCACCATGTCCTTGAACCCGGTGAAGTTGACCGCCACGAAGTGGTTGACGTAGATGCCGGTGTTCTGCTCGACGGTCTTGATCGTGCACGCGATGCCGAGCGCGGTGTGGTTCCCGTACAGGTTCCCGATCGCGAACGCCTCGTTGATCTTGAACTGAGTCGGCGCGGACATCTGGCCGTTGCCCATCTTGCAGGCCGGGATGTTCACCCACGAGTCGCGCGGGATCGACATGACCTCGGCCCACTGCCGGTCCGCCGGGATGTGGATGATCATCAGCGTGTCGGACTGGTCGGTGACCAGGTCGCTGCCATACGCCTTGCTCAGGCCCTGGCGCGAGTCCGACCCGATGACCAGGATGTTCTCCGCCTGTGGATGAAGGTTCACAGGCTGGGCGCCGAGCAGGCCGGTGAGGTTGTCCTGCTCGATGTTCGCGTTAAAGTGCCGCAGCAGCGAGTAGCCGGCCACGACGACCGCGGCAAGCAGCAGCGCCAGGCTCGCCGAGCCCCAGGCCAGGATCCGCCGCCTTCGGCGCCGCCGCCGGGCGGCCCGTGGCCCCTGGGCGCGGGGTCGCCGCCGTCTCTCCCCCGCGCCTGGCCCTTCCCCTTCGGCCGCCGCCTCCGTCTCTGGAGGGGTGGATGTGCCCGGACCGGTGCCCGGCTCACCAGGCGGAAGCGCACTGCCCACAAGGGCAGAACTTCCCAGCCGCGCGGCACCCCAACCCCCGCACCCCAACCCTCGCGGGCCAACCCCGCGGGCCGATTGCGCAATCGACCCGCTCTAGCGTGGTCGATTGCGCAATCGGCACCAAGTCAGAAGCTGGAGTCCCAGCTGTCCTCGAAGCCGCCGCTAGGCGAGGGCGAAGCCGCTGGACAGGCGTTCGTCTGGCTCGCCGACAGCAGCGTCCCGGGCGGAGATGGCTGGCCTACGCAGGCCAGGTAGTAGGAATTGGTGTCGTCGGTCATCCCGATGTCGTAGACAGGGCCGTCCTGGAATCCCTGGATGTTCGAGAGCCGTCCGCCGGAGACCACGTCCGCGCGGCTGAAGAACGCCCTGCCGAAGTCCGCGAGCGGCAGGATCTGGAAGCCGAACGGCGAGGGGGTGGCGGGGCGTTCCTGGATCCACTCCGCGTTCGCGTCCGCGCAGGTAGTGGTGGCGCACTGCTGCGTGACGGAGAAGCTCTCTTCCGGCCTCGTGTGGTCAGTGAGCTTGAGCGTGTAGTTGTTTTCGCCCGAGCTACCAGGCGTCACCGACACCGAGGCGCTGATCCGGTCACCGGGCTCGGGGCAATCGACGTTGTTGTTGATGCAGGCGGTGGTGCCTTCCTCTACCGTGCCCGCGGGGAACATCTCGTACCACACGTAGTAGTACGTGACGCCTTCGAAGCACTGGGCAGCCGTCCCGAGCTGCTCGACGGTCCCGTTGGTGAGCCCGTCGATACCGACCCAGCTGGCGAGGAACGCGTCCTGGTTCTGATACGGCGCCGGCGGACAGGTCACGCCCGGCATGGTCCAGTCGCCGCTCACGTCCGAGACCTTGCTGGACGCGCTCTCGGCGTCCCCGTAGCCGGACCAGTTCGCGCTCTGGACGGCTGTCAGGGTCCCGTTGGCCGCGCCCAGGGCACTCCGGTGCTGGACACCCGGGGAAATCCAGCCCCCGTGGCCCACCGCGGGAGCATGGGCCGACATGACCTTGGTGAAGTTGGCCCGTGCCTGAGCGACAACCGAGGCGCTGGGCGCCTTGGCGCTCACGCTGACGCTCCCCGGCGAACCCTGCACCGCGAGGAGGATCAACGGGGCCGCGAGCAGAGCTGTTGCAGACCTTGCAAGCAGACGCTTCATGCGATTTCCCTTCTTCCAGGACAGCATGACGATAGACCCGTTGTCCTGGCCGGCTGAGCAGGATCACACAAAACGTAACTTTCCCGGTGCCGCAAAAGTGGAGCCGGTGAGCGGATTCGAGCCTCCGGCGTGCCGCTGCATGATCCTGCTATAGCTAGCCGCGGGCCAGCAGGGGGATGAGCGCCTGCGCGTTGGGGCTTCCCCAGCCCGTTACCGGGTCCCATCCGGGACCGGCCGGGTAAGCGGTGATCGGGACGGAGCCTGCGGTCATCACATAGTTGCTACCGGTAATAACATCGTGGAACGCCTTGCGGTAGCTGGAGCTGCGGCCGATGCGGTAGATGGCGGGGTTAACGAAGCCAAGGTCGTGACGGGCGTACTGGTCGGCCAGCGCGATGAGTCCGCCCCACAGCGGCGCGGAGTTGCTAGTGCCGACGTTCGTGACGATGCTGCCGTCGGCGAAGACGGTCGGCGGGCCCGGCTGATCAGCGTCAGCGGCCACGTCGGGTACGCCCCTCATCGCTGAGATCCCGGGGACGCCATCCTGATAGGCGGGACGGGCGTACAGGTGGCTGAAGCCGCCGCCTGTGTTGTAGGCGGTCTCGCTCACGTAGGCGCCCGAGGGCTTCGCGGTGAGCGTGGTGCCGCCGACGCCCAGCACAAGCGGGTCGGAAGCCGGAAGGCTGACCTCCTTGACCGGCTTGCCGAAGTGAGTGTCGCTGAGCGCGCCGCTGTCGCCGGAGCTGGCGATCACCGTGACGTGGTGAGCGGTCGCCCCCAGCAGTATGGAGTGCATCTCGGCCACCTGAGCCTTGGTGAAGTAGTGTTCCCCCAGACTCGCGCTCATCGAAACCACGTCAGTGCGGGAGACGGCGAGCCGCAGCCTGGCGATCATGCCCGCGGTCGCGCGCGCCACGCTCGCCAGGAGGTTGGCGGGCCACAGGACCACGCGGAGGGCGGCGGCGGGGGCGATTGCGTGCACGATCTCGGTGTCCCCGACCTCCTCGTTGCCTGCCTGCCATGGCGCGGCTGCCCCGGCGAGGGCGGTCACGATCTGGATCCGGGCGGCGGGCAGCCCGAACATCTTGTTGAATGCCTCCAGGTCCTGGCGGATGTCGGTGCCGGCACCGCCCGGGACGCTGGAGGACGGGGCAGTGGCAATGACCGTCACCGTCTCGCCGCGCCCGTCAATTCCACTGTCCAGCAAGGGCTGGATGCCATACGCGACCCGCAACTGGTGCGGGGAATAGCAGGGGCTCTGGTCGATGTCTATCACCGGGCAGCCGGAAACCGCGGCTGCGGGCGAGCCGGCCGGCACGGTCGTGGCCGGGCCGGTCGCGGCCGGGTCGGTCGTGGCCGGGCCGGCTGCCGCGGCGGACCCGGAGGTGGCCGCGGGGCCCGCGCTCGCAGGACTCGACGCCGGGGTAGCCGCGCCACGCGCCGTTGCGCCTGAGCTTCCCGTGCATCCTGCCACCGAGACCCCGCTCAGGAGCAGCGCGACGGCGAGCAGGTACGCTCGCCGTGAGCTGGTCAGCCGCGCTGGATGGATGCCGCCGCGCATCTGGCCTCTTTCAGACGTCCTGCGGGTCCGGCAGGACCAACGC
Organism: uncultured Actinomycetota bacterium; assembly: GCA_963771985.1. GTDB lineage: Bacteria > Actinomycetota > Actinomycetes > Streptosporangiales > Streptosporangiaceae > Trebonia. Next base: position 266,572 of record CAVYVO010000028.1, read on the forward strand.
GAGCGCGAACGCTATCGTGAGGAGCCTTCGAGGCAGGTGCAGCGGCACCGGCGAACGCCCCGGTCCGCAGCGCCCGGGCTCATCATCTCACCGGCACCGGGCGTGCGGATACTGGCGCCCGCGACCGCCGACGCTTGACGGCTGCCAGCCGATATCGGGCGGAAGATATACCGGCGGCTCTAGGTTCTCGTCCGCCAGGGGCACTCGGACGTCGCGGTGCTGCCGCCAACCCTCACCCCGGTGACGGCGCCGGTGTCGATGATCACGTCGTTGAGGATGATAAGCCCGGCCCATGGGTCCGCGTCCTCGGCCTCGCTCCCCGTGATCGTGAAGGTAGCGGCCGGCGGCAGCTGACCCGTGTACCCGTCGATCCTCGGCTGGCCGCGCTCGTCGGTCTTAATGGTGAGCTGGTAGTCCATGCAACGCCTCACTTCCGCTCCACCCCTAGCGGGCTCGTCATTCTACTAGACGGCGCATGACGCATTCCGGACACTGCTGAGTGCCAGCATCGGGACCAGATCGTTTCCCAGGTCGCCGACGACCTGCTCTCTGTCACCCGGACACAGGGCCCTCTTAATCCGAAGTTGCCGTAACTCTCTGTAGGTATTGTGTCCTGAACTGCCGTTTCGGTGAGATCCGGCCACAGAGCGTAGTCAGAAAATTCGGCGTGTCGTTACCGGGATCCGTCCAGGCATACCTTTATGATCTGGCTATGGCGCGGAACAGCGGGAAAGTCCACGTAGTCAGAGTCAGCAAGACCGGCTACGTCGACAAGCAGGGCCGCCGCAAGGACTACTCCTCGGCCTACCTGCGCCGCACCTACCGGGAGGCCGGCACGGTCAAGAACGAGACCGTGGCCAACTTGTCCGCGCTGCCGGACCACGTCATCGACTGGATCGACGCCGGCCTGAAGGGCCAGCATCTGGTCCCCGCCGGCGAGGCGGTCACCATCACCAGCTCGCTGCCGCACGGCCACGTCGCCGCCGTGCACGCCATGGCCAAGAAGCTGGGGCTGCCCGCCCTGCTCGGCCCGGCGGGCCCCCGGCGGGACCTGGCCCTGGCGCTGATCATCTCCCGGGTCGTCAAGCCGGGCTCCAAGCTGTCCACCCTGACCTGGTGGGCCGACACCACCCTCGGCGCCGACCTCGGCGTGGCCGGCGCGCCCGCCGACGACATCTACGCCGCGATGGACCGGCTGGAAGACCAGCAGGACGCCATCGAGGCGGAGCTGGCCCGCCGCCACCTGGCCCCGGAGCCGAACCCGGCGAAGATGGCGCTATTCGACCTGTCATCCTCCTGGCTGGAAGGCACGCACTGCCCGCTGGCCGCCCGCGGGTACTCCCGGGACGCCAAGAAGGGCAAACTGCAGATCGAGTACGGGCTGCTCACCGACCCTGAGGGCCGCCCGGCCGCGGTCCGGGTGTTCCCCGGCAACACCGGCGACCCCGCCGCGTTCACCGCCATCGCAGACGTGGTGCGGGACAAGTCCGGGCTGGCGCAGATGGTCATGGCCGGCGACCGGGGGATGATCACCAGCGCCCGGATCCGGGCCCTGAACCAGCTGGAAGACGGGACGCAGCGGCCGGACCCCTACGGCTGGATCACCGCACTGCGCGCCCCCGCGATCAAGAAGCTGATGGCCGACGACGGCCCGCTCCAGCTCAGCCTCTCCGGTCAGCAAGATCTCGCGGAGATCACCTCCGAAGACTTCCCCGGCGAGCGGCTGGTCGCCTGCCGCAACCCGCACCTGGCCGCCGACCGCGCCCGCACCCGGGAGGAACTGCTGGCCGCCACCGAGAAGCTGCTCGCCCCCGTCGCCGCCCGCGTCCAGGCCGGGAGACTCGCCGGCGCCGGGCCGATCGGCGTCGAGGTGGGCAAGGTGATCAGCAAGTACAAGACCGGCAAGCACTTCGAGATCACGATCACGGACACCACCCTGGCCGTCGAGCGCCGGCAGGACCAGATCAACGCCGAAGCCGCCCTGGACGGGTTCTACGTGCTCCGCACCCCCATCCCCGCAGACGAGCTCGACGCGCCCGGCGTCGTCACCGCCTGCAAGAACCTCAAATATGCCGGGCGGGACTTCCGGCACATCAAATCCGACGACCTGGACCTGCGGCCCGTCTTCCACCGGCTCGAAGAACGCGTCAAAGCCCACGTGCTGATCTGCATGCTCGCCTGCTACCTCACCTGGCACCTGCGCCGCACCTGGGCACCGCTCACCTTCACCGACCAGGTACCCCCGGAACAGGACAACCCGGTCACCCCCGCCCGCCGCTCCGCGCACGCCCAGGCCAAGGCCTCCTGCCAGCACGACGGCGCCGGCCGCCCCTACCGCAGCTTCCGCGGCCTGCTCGAGCACCTGGCCACCCTGACCCGCAACCAGGTCCGGTTCGCCGGAACCAGTGTCACCGTGCCGATGCTCGCCCAGCCGGCCAGCACCCAGCGGGAAGCCTTCGACCTCATCGGCGTCCCGATACCGCTCACCTTGAAGTAGCCAGAACAAAACCCGGCCAGACCGGGGAAAGACCAGGTCAGGACCTAAACCGCCTACCAAACCAGCCGTAACTTCGGCTTAATTCCCCAGCCCGCCCCAACTGTGTCACACGCCTGCACAGGTTCCCGTTCCAGCGCGGGCGCAGGCGCCGGTGACTTGGCCAATGATCAGACTGCCGTTGGGGGCGGCGGTCCACGTGCGCGGAGAAACCGGAACTTGTCACCCGCCGTGATAGCGCTGCGCTGACGGGCGCGTGATCCCGCGGTTGCGCCGGAGGGGGATTCTCCGGCAGCATCGGGCCTGTGTCCCCGGTGAGCGCCGATGTCGTCGTGGCCCTCGGAGGCGGCATCACCGCCGACGGCGAACCGCGGCCAGCGACCGTGGCGCGTGCTCGCCGGGCGGCCGCGCTGTACCGCTCGGGGCGGGCGCAGCGGATCGTGATGTCGGGTGCGTATGGCATGTACGACCCGCCCCCGCCGCGTGCGGAGGCCACCGCCATGGCGGAGATCGCCGTCGCGGCGGGCGTGCCCCCGAGCGCCATCACTGCCGAGACCCGGTCGCGTGACACGATCGGCAACATCTGGTTCACCAAGCCGCTGCTGGGTGAACCAGGAGGGCACCGCGTCATCGTGGTGACATCCGGCTGGCATGCGGCGCGCGTGCGTTACCTGACGCAGGTGATCTGGGGACCTAGCTACCGGGTGGCTGTGGAGCTGACCGGCGAGGTGAACACGCGGCCGCCGGAGGAGATCGCCTGCTGGGAGGCGGGGCTGCTGGCAGTGTCACGGCGCTGGTTCGCCACCGTCCGCCCAGGCGATGACGCCGCGATCGCTGCCGTCCTGGCCCGGGACCACCCGGTCTAAGCCGACCATCCGCAGACCACACTGGCCGAGCTCGCGGCAATGGTCACCCGCTACCCACGTGACCGCGGATTAGACCGTACAGGCAACCCCGATCATCCAGTCTGGTACGGCCCGGGTAAGCGAACTCGACAACCTATTCGGCAGATGAGGATGTCCGCGGTGCCTGCCTCACGAATCCGGCCTGCTTCCCTTCGCTGGCCGGACGGACAGGGCTGACATGGCTGCCAGGGTCAAGCACAGCGGGGAGTACACCCGGCGGTCGAGGCGGGTGAACCTCTCTGATACCGGCACCGGCGACACCAGCCGGGTCTGGCCGGCCAGTCCCAGGACTCCCCGGCCCGCAAGCACGGCCGCTGCGACGCCGGTGCCAGCCCGGCGCAGGCCCGGATACCTGGCAGGCCATCCGGCGGTCAGCGCACCCGCGGCGCCCGGCGCCCCGCTCACCGCAAAACAGGCCCGCGGCGCAGGCACTTCGGCGGCTCCGGTCACTGCGTCAGCCAGCGCGGCCCGGTCCGGGAAAGGCCACGCCGAGCCCGCTCCCCAGGCCGCATGCAGCCCAGCCATGGCGAGCAGCCCGGTACTCGCCGCGGCCGCCGCGGCCTGGCGCATTAACATGCCGCCACGCTACCGCCCGGACGCCTGCGATCGAGGGCAACAGGGGGTCCATGAAAGCAGACAGCGGCATGAGCGAGCATCGCCGCGGCCGGGCGGACATCTTCGGGGCTGCCGCCGCCAACGGGTCCGGGCCGGCCTTGCCGGATGCCCGCAGCGGGACGGACCATGACCGCATGCCACCGTGAGCTGCAGGGGGTGGCAGCGGAGATGGAAGGAGGCTCGTCCCGTGATCAAGTACGTGTACGAGATCGATTACCCCGTTGGCGAGAAGCGCAAGTACCTGGAGTGGGTCCGGTCAATCGCGGATGCTCTCCAGGCTCCCGGTGAGCTGAACCAGCTGGCGTCGTACGACAACGTGTTCTCGGCAACGCCGCATCGCGTTGTCGAGTTCACCTTCGACTCACTCCAGGATGCGGCCCGGTATTTCGGCCGGAAGGAAATCAGCCTGGTACTGAGCGAACTGCCGGCGCACGGCACCAACATCAGTATCAAAGTCCTGGCACGACGCGGCGACTACAGCCAGAACGCTGCGGCCGGGAAGACCGCCGCCCAGCAAGAAGATCAGTCCTAAGATCGTGCCCCGGCGCACCCGGTCCGCCGCGAGGAAAGGAGCGAAGGTCCGCCGCGCGGAACTCAGCGAACTCCTCAGGGGCCAGTCCGAAGATCATTGTGAGCCGTGATCTCGCACACCCCCGGCGGACCCGGATCGCCGATCGGGCCGTCGCATGACAGGCAGCCATTGACCGGCTGCAGCGGTCGCCGACGCGTAACCCGGCAATCCAAGTTCCCGGCAGATGATGGTGAGCAGCATCGGCCAGCCCTGTGACCACTGCCCTTAAGTTTCCGGAAGTATGTCCCCATTTTGGGAGATTCGACTTTGTGACGTCTACGGTGTAGGTGACTTCCTCGGTTCGCCTGGTCCGGCGTTCGGCTGCGGTTCTGCCTGATGTGCGCTGGCGTCCTGGCCGGTGGCGGGGCAGGGCGATGATGGCGCTGGTCAGGACGCCGAGGGGCGTATCGGGGCCGGCCGGGCGGTGCCCGCAGTGCCGGCAGCGGGCGTCGGCGGCAACGTAGGCGCGGACGAGGCCGAGGACGGCGGTGAACGGGATGAGCCTCGGGTCGGTGCCAGCCTCGGCGGCGGCGCGGGCGGCCGCGGTCGCGACGATGTTGTGAATGAGCAGGAGCGCCCATGCTTCCTGGCGGGCGAGTTCCGGGGACTGGCCGCGCAGCGGGCGGCGGGGGCCGCGGACGGTCTTCTTCAGGTGAAGGAACGAGATTTCGATTTGCCATCTCTCGGCATAGAGGATGGCGATCTCGCGGGCGGGGTATGCCTCGTGGTCCAAGAGGGTGGTCAGCACCCGGATCTGCGTGGTCTTCGTGCGGCCGCTGCGGGTCTGCGCGGCGATGGTGAAGGTGACGAGCCGGGCGGTGGTGTCGGGCAGCCGTTCCGCGTGCGGGTTCCCGGTCTCGCGGCGACGGCGGGTGCGCATGCTGTCGGATTCGTGCAGCATGACGAGCTCAGAGCCGTCCGGTAGTTCCCGGATGGTCTTGAAGGGGACGCATTTCGGGCCGTTCTTGACGCGCCAGGCCAGGTGGGCGCCGCGGGCGGAGAACCGGAGGAAGCGGTCCATGGAGAAGAAGCCGCGGTCGGCGAGGTTCAGCATGCCCGGCTTGAAGGACCATTCCAGCTTGTCGGCCAGGGCGTTCTCGCCGTCGTGGTAGCTCCCGATCTCGGCACCGATCCAGCGCCTGCTCGCCGTGCGGACGTGCGCGGTGATCCGCAGCAGCGGCCGGGCTCCGTCCGCGGGCGTGCCGAACTCGCAGGCCAGCGCGTCGTTGCGGAACAGTTCCATCGTGGTGCCGTCGATCGCGGTGACCTCCAGGCCCTTCCACAGGGCCGTGATCCCCAGCTCCGCGTCGCTGCGCTCTGCGTCCAGCTCGAAGATCCTGCGCATGGCGTGCTCGCCCAGCAGCCTCCTGGCCTGGGAGAACGCGCTCCCGGCCGGGATCTCCGCGCCCGGCTTGAGCCGCAGGCCGGGCAGGCCGAACGCCCTCGCGAGCACGGCGTCGTAGCCGTCGCCGGGGAACAGGCAGGCCACCAGCACGCAGATCACCGTCATCTTCGCGGTCAGCACCCGGTCATACCGGTGGCCGGTCGGCGCCTCCCGCAGCGCCCGCCCGATCACGCCGTCCGCGAGCAGGTCTTCCAGCAGGCCCTGGCGGTCGAGTTCCGCGAGCCATTCCGTCCAGAACCCGGGGCCGGACGCGATACGGGCAGCCAGGTCCCCCTGGCCAGGGTCCGGTCCAGGGGACGCGGAATCGATGGACGGCAGGTCAGAAGGCATGGCAGACTGGCCAGGCAACAAGGCTCCCGGTGGACGTTGGTCTCAGCAACCTCGTTCCTACCAGGAGCTTTGTTTCATTTCAGGGACTGCCGAGATCCATCACGCCGCCGCTATCAACATGCGGCCAGTTCGTTACCCCTGGCCAAAAACCGGACACCAGGAGTCATAGCTCCGGAAACTTAAGGGCAGTGGCCCTGTGACCATGTCGGCCACGCGCGACTAGCGGCAGAAGCGGACATTCACCCGAGCATGGCGATATAGAAGAATACGGCCTGGCCAACTGGCGCTGGGCTATAACCGGGACGGCCAGGTAGCCCGACGTCTAGTAACCGCGCGCCGACCCGCCGTTCTGTACGGGAGCATCTTCGCCAAGGCAGGCGGTCACGTACAGACCTGGTTGTTCTGGTGTGGTGTCGGTGCGGGATCGCGTCCGGTCCAACCCGCTTAATGATCGCGAGAGCCCGTTTCCCGGCGGCCACCGGGAACGGGCATACACCCACTTCCCTGATCTCCTCGGTGTGAAACGGCGGGGCTCGGTCAGCAAGTGAGGCTCACCGTCTGCCGCCTGGGCGGAACGGGCAGGTGCTGCCCCAGGTCGCCGGTGGAATTAATAACGGTGGGCACGCCCTTGAATGGTGAACCATCCGGGAACACATACCGTAGCGTTGAATACGCTCGCGCATTCTTGGCGCAGTACACGATCTTGGATACGATCACCTCGATCGGCACGGTGACATAGCTGCCACTGGCGCACTCCTCATAGGAGCACAAATCAACAACCGCCGAACCCTTGGCGCTTGCGGCCGGCATTCCCCAATCCGACCAGGTCAGGTTTTGCGCGGTAATGTCATTGGTATTGCAGACCACCAGCACTACGTCCGGCTTCACCTGAGGATTGCTACCGCAATAGCCCAGCGTCACCGGCGGAGAAGCAGGTTTGGGGGCGTGACCGCACGCCCCGAGCAGGAGCAGCGACAACATCAAGGTCGCCACGACCGCAGTTGCCTTCCCGGCCGGCCAGCTCGTCATATGCCCTACCGAACTCCCGATGTCGCCAGTAGTGCCGGACTAACAAACGCGAGACCGGAATAAGGTAACGACACAATCACGATCCGGTAGCACACTGGTCCCGGCCAGGTCCTCCTCCAGGATCGCTGGTCCGCAGGAGCTGTTCGATGGCGCTGTCATTGCTGCGCCAGACGCTTCCGCCGCTTACGACCGTAACTCGGTTAGAGCCCTGTACCGCTTCAAAACTGGCATAGGTACTGTGACCTGCGGTTTGGCCCGATTAGCCGGATGCGGCAAGATCACGGTCCATGTGCGTTTGGCTGCTCTACCTGATCATGATCCGGGTCTTCGGCTGGCTGGTGCTGCTCAGCCGCAGCCAGGCGTCCAAGGACGCGGAAATCATGGTGCTCCGTCACGAGGTCGCGGTACTGCGGCGCCAGGTCACCCGGCCCAAGCCGGACTGGGCCGATCGCGCGATCCTGGCGTCGCTGGCCCGGCTGCTGCCAGCCGTGCTGCGCAGCCGCCGACTTGTCACGCCGGGCACGCTGCTGGCCTGGCATCGCCAGCTGATCACGCGGAAATGGACGTACCCGAACCGGCCGGGCCGCCCGCGCACCAGCCCGGAGATCCGCGACCTGGTGCTGCGGCTGGCCTGGGACAACCCTGCCTGGGGTTACCGCAGGGTCCACGGCGAGCTATGCCGACTCGGACACCAGATCAGCGAGGCGACGGTGCGGCGGATCCTGCGCGCCCGGCGGCGCAGGCCGGCCCCGCGAAACGTGGACACCTCCTGGCGGGCGTTCCTGCGCACCCAAGCCGATGGCCTGCTGTCGTGTGATTTCTTCCACGTCGGCACGATCTTCCTCAGGCGCCTGTGCGTGCTGTTTGCCATGGAGGTGAAGACCCGGCGGGTCCATATCCTCGGCGTGACCGCCCACCCCGACGGCGCGTGGACCGCGCAGCAGGCCCGTAACCTGCTCATGGACCTCGCCGGCCGGACCGGCTCCTTCCGATTCCTGGTCCGGGACCGCGACGTCAAGTTCACCGGCGTCTTCGACGCGATCTTCGCTGCTGAGGGCGTGACGGCGGTCAAGATCCCGCCGCGGAGCCCGCGCGCGAAACCTCGGGTTGCATACTGCACCTCTTCGGGTCGATGAGGAGTGTTCTGTTTGTTGTCCTGGTGGAGACGGTAGCGGTGGGGTCTGACATTTCCGGCGGGTCATGCGTCGTCTGCGGGAGCGGTGTGGCGGGCGATGCGCCGTTCGCTGAGTTTGCGTCCTTGTGCCCGGGCTGGCGGGTTGGGGCCGGGCGGCGGGTAGAGGCACTGGCCCTTGTCGTTGTAGGGGTGCCCGGTGATGAGCCCGGCGTGGTGCCAGATCTTGACGGTTTTGGCGGGCACGCCGAGCAGTGCGGCGGTCTCGGCCAGGGTGAGCATGCCGGCGTCGCGGAGCCGCTGCTCGCGGCTGCGCAGTCCGTATTCGTCGCGGATGTTACGGATGATGAGCCGGTGGAAGGGGCGGCCTTCGCCGCTGGTCAGGCCGCGGTCGTTGAGGATGCCGGCGATCTCGGCGTGGGTGTGGCGGTCGAGGAGCGCGTCGATGGCGGTGACGGCCTCGGCGGGGGTCTTGCGGAGCTGGGCGGCGGTGGGCGGGATGGGCAGGGTGAGGGTGCGGGCCTGGCCGGCGGGGAACCGGACGTGCGCGGTGATGGTGGTGCGGGTGCGGGTGACGGTGACGTCGGTGAGCAGCAGCCGGGTGATGCGCTTGCGTTCGCGGGCCGGGGTGGCGGGGTCGTCCCAGATCGCGGGCAGGTCGGTGGCCAGCTGGCGGATCCGGGTTTTCTGGGTGTCGGTGAGCTGCCCGGTGTCGTGCTTGCGGGCTTGTTCATAGGCGTCCTGGGCCTGGCTGAGGGCGCGCAGGGCGGTGTTCCAGTCGGCTTCGAGGGTGTCGGCGACGAGCCGGTTGGCGGGGCCGGCGGCGAGGTAGCGGCGGCGGGCCAGGTCGGCGTGGTAGCGGGCGCGCTCGACGTGGGCGGCGCGCAGGGCGTCGGCCTCGGCGGCGCGGTGTTCCAGCTCGGCGGTGACGGTGAGGGCGGCCTCGACGGCCAGCGGGGTGAGGGTGGCGATGAGCAGCCGCCCGGTCTGCTGGTCCAGGCCGGCGCCGGGGACGGCCTGGCAGATCCGGCGGGCGTGCTCGATGCCGTCGCGCTGGCACACGTAGGTGGGGACCTGCTGGTCGCCGCGCTGGTGGTAGCGGACGGTCATGCGCTGCCCGCAGGTCCCGCAGATGATGATGCCCTGCAGCAGCGCGGGTCCTTCGCGGGGCGGCCCGGCGGCGCGGTCCCGGCCGTGCGCGGCGGCGTTGCCGGCCAGGCGGGCGCGGTTCGCGTCGTACTGCTCCAGGGTGATGTATCCGGGGTGGGCGCCGGGGATGAAGGAGATCCATTCCTCGCGGGGCAGGATGGTGCGAGACAGCTTCCCGCCGGGGAGCCTGGTGTCGCGGTGGCGGCCGAAGGTGAACGCGCCGGCGTAGCGGGGGTTGTGCAGGATCCGCAGCACGACGTGGTGGGCCAGCGGCTTCCAGTCGAGCTCGCCCTTACGGGGTCCCATCCGGTGCCGCCAGGGGAAGGACAGGCCCGCGGCGTTGAACGCCTTCACGCAGGCGGTGGCCGACCCGGTTGCCTCGAAGGTGGCGAACAGGTGCGTGACGGCACCGCGGACGGCGGTGTCGGGGTCGAGGATGACGTGCCCGGCGGCGTCGTAGGCCAGGCCGGCCGGCAGCGGGGTGATCAGCTCGCCGCGGCGGGCCTTGGAGATGATCCCGCCGCGCAGCCGGGCCCGGATGAAATGGAGCTCTGCCTCCGAGAGGGCGCCCTTGAGGCCCAGCAGGAGCCTGTCGTTGAAGTTGCGCGGGTCGTAGAGGCCGTCTTCGTCGCAGATCAGGGTGCCGGTCATGCCGCACAGTTCGAGGAGCTGGTGCCAGTCGGCGGAGTTGCGGGCCAGCCGGGAGCATTCCAGGCCGAGCACGATCCCGGCCCGGCCCGGCGACACCTCGGCGACCAGGTGCTGGAATCCTTCCCGGTCGGCGGCGCTGGCGCCGGACTGGCCCTGGCCGGTGCCGGTCACGGTGATCTGGTCCGCCGTCCAGCCGAGGCTGACCGCCTTGCCGCGCAGGTCGTACTGGCGGATCGCGGACTCGGTGTTGTGGATGACCTGCTTGAGGCTGGACTGGCGGACGTACAAAAGCGCCGTTCTGGACAGGTGGGCGGCGGTCACCTTCGACGCCGCGGTATCGGGGAGCATCGGGTCTCCTTCAGCATGAGCGGTTACGGGGGCGGGCCGGTGACGGTTCCGGCGAGCGCGACGGCGGCCAGGGCGCTGATCAGCTCGGCGGCCACCGGGGCCGGGAGCGCGGGCAGGCGGGCCGGGGCGGTGCCGGGCGGGCGCCCGGACGGCGCCTGCGGGACGGCCAGGCTGGCCAGGGCGCGCTGCCAGGCGGTGACGCCCTTGCCGGCCAGCACGCCGAGGCCGAGCGGGAACGCATCGCCGCGCGCGTGCAGGGCGGCATGGCGCAGTTGCTCGTATCGGGCGTCCAGCCCGCCGCCGGGGGCGGTGGCCTGGCCGGCATCCGGGCGGGCGCCCGGTTCAGCAGCCGCGTGGCCAGGTGATGGGAGCAGGGACAGGGACGGGTGCTCCTCCTTTCCTTCCTCGCGGGCGGACAGGTCAGCGGCTTTTGGAGTGCCGCTCCCGGCGGCGGGCCAGCGCTCGCTCGACCGAGCGGGGGTGCACGCGCACGCCGAAGGCCTCTTCGATCCGGCCCGGGAGCTGCGCCGGGCGCAGCGCGGGGTCGGCGGCCAGCTGCTCCTCGGCCCAGGCGAGGATCTCCTCCGTCAGCTTGCTGGCGCCGCGCGGCCCGGGCCGGGCGGGCACCAGCCCCTCCAGTCCTGAGGACTCCAGCGCGGCGGCTGCGGCATAGTACGCCGGGCGGGAGTACCCGAACGCCGCCGCGGCCTCGGTGACCGGGGCGCCCCCCGCCCTGACCTTGCGCACCATCTCGTACTTGACCTGCACCGCGTCCCGGGCGTCGAAGAAGTCGCTGCCCAGGAACTCCGCGTCCGTCACCTGCTCGGGGTGCGGGTTCAGGCACCGCGTGGCGGCCAGCGCCGCCTCTTTGGGGTCTTGCCTGCCCTGCTGCCTGGCCATGCCGCCTCCTCATCCTGATCACTGTCAGGATGACTTTGCCGAATCTTGCCAGCTGAATCACGCACTGCCGCCAGCGTGTCGCGAAATTCCGCAGGAAATCATGGCATTCAGCTCCGGCCATGACCGGGAGCGCGATCAGTGCCGCCAAGAAGGACGGCATAATCACCTTGACATTCACGGCATAATCTTCTTTACGGCTTCGGTGCCGTCCCGCTGCGCGCGGAGCCGGTCCGCCAGGTCAGCGACGGCCAGCAGGCCACCGGCCGTGAACGGGCAGCGGCCGGCCGCGACCACCACGAACGGGTCCGGTGCCACCGCATCGGTCCATCCTGCTGGCAGCGAGAACAGATGCCCGTTCTCGTCGTGCAGGTGGACCCGGTCCTCACCCCAGTTCTGGCGGTGCGCGACGAACTCGAAGTCCCGACCGAACAGCGGATGGAACCGGTGCGTCACCCGCACACGTCGATACCGATCATCTGGACCGGGTGTAGTTGACGATGGTGTCCAACTGTTACGCCGAGAGATGGGTGCGCACCGCACGAGCCGAGTGCACCGACCGGATCCTCATCTACGGCGAACGGCACCTGCGATCGGTCCTGGGCGAGTACGCCGACCATTACAACCGGCACAGGCCGCACCAGTCCCGCCAGCAACGGCCGCCCGACCACGACGGCCAGGCCAGCCCGCCCCTGGACCTGCCGGTCCAGAGGCGCAAGGTTCTCGGCGGCGTGATCAACGAGTAGTACCGCGCAGCATAGATAATAGATATTGGCATGCACCCAGCTCAAATGGCATGCGATTAGTTTTGGAGCGGTACATCCTATTTTCGAGCGGGACAAGGTCCGTGCGGAACACCAGGACGGCTAGGCCGAGGACCCGGCGAACTAGCAGGTACACGATCTTGAGCGGCACCCGGCCAGCCAACCATGACGGCGTCGAGCACGCCGGCGACAGCGCAGGTCAGCCACTCAATCGATTATTCGAGCGGCACACGGTAACCCTGCTGCGGAAGGTGCCACGACGGTCCGTTCGGCCGAAAGATCTTTAATTTGTCCGAACGATCCGTGGTGTCCCGCGCCGGGTCCGTGAACGCCGCCTCTCACCGCTCGTCGGATCCAGACAGGATCTACACCCGCTGCTCACGGGGAAGGCTGCGCACGATGGGGCTACACTTCAGCGCCGACTCACTGGTTGTCGCCGACGGCGCCTGGCCGCATAAGGGAGCCAACGTCATGCCCTCATGGCGGGACACTGCGTCTGTTCAGGCGCAGCAGGACCTCGACGATCTGCTGGGCGCGGCGCTCGGATTCGCCCAGCGGCAGCTCGCCAGCCACGGCGAGTTCTACCCCTACGCGATAGCCATCCGCACCGACGGCGAGACGGAAATGATCCCCGGCCTTCGCGCCGATGCCGACCGCCGCCCGTCATCGGCACACGTGCTGGCTGCCTGCCTATCGGTCCTGTCCAACCGGCAGGCTGAGATACGTGCCGCCGCCATCGTCGTCGACGTGCATCTGCCCGATCTCGACCAGGACGCCATCGAGGTCTCCCTCGAGCACGCCGAAGGCCAGGCGCTGCGGGTTCTGCTGCCCTATGCCAGGCACGGAGACATCGAATACGGCCCAATCCGGGCAAGCGACACCGATCGGCGCATATGGGCCCACAACTAACCGGGCAGGGCGCCGTATCCGAGTCGCGGCCCGTTCACGAGGGCAGCCGCGCCAGCGCCTTCTTGGCCTCCTTGCGTACCAGGGCCTGTGGGTGATCCAGCATTCGCTCAACGGCTGGACGTACCCCGGGGGGCCTGAGCTTCCCCAGCGCCGTCACTGCTTGCGCCGCGACGTCCTCGTCAGTCAGCAGGCCAGCCAGCAAGGGCACCGCCCGCGGATCCTTCGACCTGGCTAGGCCCAGGACGACCATCTGGCGGGCCTTGCCGTAGCGACGGTCCTGCGCCAGCGCCGCGATCTCGTCGAACACCGAGTCGTCGGCCACGACCGACAATGCGTTACCGATGACCCAGCGCAGGCCGAAGCCGGTAGGATCAGCCGCCCTCCGGAACTCATCGATCAGCACACGCGCGGCCGCGGGCCTGGCTGCGGGAACGGACAGCGCCCGGACCAGCCCTTCCTGGACCTTCGGCCGGTCTGGGGCGGGCACCCGGGTGTCCACGTTCTGCAGCCAGTCGATCAGCACCGGGATGGCCGACCTGTACTGGGCCTTGGCATTGACGAGTTCCCACAGATCGGTTACCGGCACCCCAGCATCCCGCAGGTCGCGGACCAGCCCGGCGGGAGTCCCCGTCATGGCACCGGCGGGAGAGATGGAGTAACACTGATCTGGCCGGAAGCCTTGAGCTGCTGCAGCGGCCCGCTCAGCACCGTGTTTCCGCGGACGACCAGATTGAACGTTCGTCCCGTCAACTGGGCATACTGGTAGAAGTCCTGCAGCTGTCTGGTGAAGCTCAGTCTCGCCACGTTCTTCACCTCCCTGAGCACCGTGCCGGTCAGCTCATCCGGTATACGGTAATTCGCCGTGCCCGTCAGCGACGGGATTTGTACCTTTGCCGTCTGATCGATACCAGTAGTACAGTCGCGGTTTCACGGAGAGAGATCTTCGTGCCGCGTTTGTGACGTGATCGTTCCGGCTTTCTGGTTACAATGGGTCACCTCCTTCCGGTCGCCGTTCGTCACGTGGCGGCTGCGGCGAGGCGGGCAGAGTAGTGGTGCCACCGGGCGCGGGCCTGGTGCCGCCTGCGCCAGCGGGACCAGCGCAGATGGTAAGCGAGGCGCGCGTCGCTGATGAGGCTGGCGGCGTGCTGCCGGGCCAGGCGTGCCAGGCGGGCGGTCTCGGCGATGGTGAGCTTGATCGCGGCGATGCCGGACGGGCAGGGCTGGCCGGGCCGGGATGGGACGGGCGCGTCGCCGAGGGGGATGCCCAGGTCAGCGGTGCCCTCCTGCTCCAGCTCTGCCTCCTCCTCCCCCTTCTTCTTCTCCTCCTCCTGGCTGCTGGCCGTCACGGTGATGTCGCCGCACAGGGCGTTGCGGATCGCGGCGTGGCGGAGCTGCGCGAGGGCGGTGAGGGTGCTGTGGCGGCAGATCGCCTCGAAGGCGCGGGCCTGGCACTGGTCCCATCCGTGGACGTCCTTGCCGGCCTTGAACGTTTCCTCGCAGGGCCACCTGCGCCCGGCTATGGAGACGAACAGCGTCATCGTCGCCGGCACCTCCTGCGGGGCCCAGCAGATGTAGAAGGTGACGTGGTCCGGGCGGGAGACCGAGCGGCGGATCACCAGGAAGTGCCGGGGGCTGGCGGTGGCTATCAGCGCCCAGTCGGAGTACCGGGGCCCCTTGGATCCGTTTCCGCACGAACGGCGCTCGAAGACCGCATCCGGCAGGGCCTCCTCTGCCTTGATCACCTTCCCCGAGGGCAGGGTGATCCGGAAGTCGCGGGGGGCGATCCCGACGTACGGCAGGCCGTGTTCCTCGCATGCCTCGCGGAGCCTGCTGCTGCGGGTATAGACCTCGTCGAAGGCGATCCACCGGGCAGGCATCCGCACGTCCAGCAGCCTCTCCAGCTGCTCGCGGGCCAGCTGCGGTTTGGTCTTGTGCCGCAGGCTGCCGGGGATGCCTGCCGCGCGGCACCGCCGCCGGTCCTTCTCCCAGCGCTCCGGCATGAACACGTCGAAATCGGCCCAGGCCTGCCCGGCCGTGGTCACCCAGACGGCGTACACGGTGGTGACGCAGTTCTCCACGTGCCCTGTGCACCCGGCGTGCTGCGGCGCGACGCACGCGGTCGCGTCACCGTCCTTGAGCTGGGCGGTCTCGTCGAACGCGATTCCCGGCCCGATCAGGTCGTCCGCATCGTGCGGCAGCCAGGCCAGCGCAAGCGCGGGCAGCTCGGACCGCAGGTCCTCCCAGCGCCACCGGCAGGTGCGCAGCAGGGCCTGCATCCGGTAAGGGCTGTCGTGCCCGGCAGCCTCGGCAAGCTGCCAGCAGTTCGCCTTCACTCCCGCCGACAGCCCCCGCACGTAGTCCGTCGCCGTCGCGACGGTGCGGCGCTGCGCCATCACCCGCCCGAGCACCGCGCTGACCTGCGCGTCCACAGCCGACGCGCGGTCCCTGACATCACCTATGCTGGCCTGTGCGGCCGTGTCGTCACTGTCTGTTGCCACACTTCAGGCAACGCGACACGGCCGTTCAGGATTACAGCCGCGTGATCGGGCTAAGTAACCGACACTCGTCACCCAGTGTGACAACACATCTTGACCAGATCGCTACCCAGCGTGCCCAGAACGGCGCTCACCGCGAAACCGCGACTGTACTACCAGCCAGCTTCTCACCCTGGATACCAAGCTGCTTGATCGCGGCCATCCGCTTTCCGCCCCGGCGGCGACCTCGCCCTCGATGGCCGGCAGTTCTTCTGAGACGTTCTGGATGAGCTCCTGGCCGGCTGGTGTCTGCGCGGCCGCGCCGACCGCAGTCGCCGCGGTGGTGAGCCCGGTGACCTGAGAGGCGGTCAGACCCGACCCGCTGGCGGCGGTACCGGCGGCTGCCGCCGCGGTAGGGCCCGTCGCCGCCGCGGCCGTGGTGCTGGCCGTTTCGGCTGCCGCACTGCCGACGGCGGTTTCCGTGGCGGCCGTCGCCGTGGCCGCGGTTTCGGCTGCCGCGGTGCTGGCGGCGGTTTCGGTGGCGGCCGTCGCCGTCGCGGCTGTTGCCGCGGTTTCCGTGGTAGCTGCTGCGGTAGTGGCGGCGGTTTCGGCTGCTGCGGTTTCGGTGGCGGCCGCGGCGGCGGCCGTTGCGGCGGTTTCGGTGGCGACCGCCGCGGTGGCGGCGGTTTCGGCCGCGGTCGCGGCGACAGCGGTTTCGGCCCCCGCTTCCAGGATGCCGGCTCCGACGGCAGCAGCGGGGCCTGCTCCGGCCCCCGCAGTCACCACGGTGACGGCGGCCACGACGACGACGACCGCCACGACCGCCACGACCGCCCACGCGGTCGACCAGCGTCCGGTGACATCTAGATCGTTGATCGGGGTTTTGTGACTGGTGGGGGGTTCGCACCGCGGCACGCCGCGCGGGTTCCGTGACTTGGAAGTGAAGAGTGTCCAGAATCGGCAGGGAGACCTGGACACTCTCCTGACCGCACTTTACGTGGAGCTGACCGACCGCATCATCCCCGTGCGCGGATTCACCCGCCGCGGGCCGGGCGGCCGGCCGGAGGTGACCGACGCCGAGCTGGCGTGCATCGCGGTGGCGCAGGTGCTGCTGCGCTGTGATGACGAGCGGCACTGGCTGCGGATCGCGCCGAAGCTGATCGGGCACCTGTTCCCCGGCTGCTGGCCCAGAGCGAGTACAACACCCGGCTGCGGCAGCTCGCGCCGCTGATGGAGGCAGCGCTGCGCTGGCTCGCGGACGCCACGCCCGCCACTGCGGAGATGCTGCGGCTGATGGACGCGACACCGGTCCCGTGCGGGACCTCCGCCGTCACGGCCAGGCGTTCTGACCTGTACGGATACGCCGGATACGGCTTCTGCCCGAGCCATTCCCGCTGGTACTGGGGGTGCAAGCTGCTGCTGATCTGCACCTGCGACGGCACCGTGACCGGGTTCAGCCTGGCGAACCCGAAGCTGCACGGCGAGCGGGACCAGGCCCGCCAGACGCTGGAACGCCAGCCGGCGAACAGGCCCGTGCCCGGCACCGCGGTCGTCACCGACAAGGGCCTGTCCGGGCAGGAAACCGAGGAGTTCCTCGCCGGCGGGGACCTCGGCCTGACCCTGATCCGCCCCGCCCGCAAGGACGAGAAGCAGCCCAGGCCGTTCCCGAACTGGCTCCGCCAGCGGGTCGAGGCCGTCATCTGGACGCTGAAGAACCAGCTCGGCCTCGAACGCCACGGCGGCCGCCTGCCCGCCGGCCTGTGGGCCAGGATCATCCAGCGGCTGCTCGCCCTGAACGCCTGCATCTGGCACAACTGGCTCATCGGCGCCCCGGTCAAGCGGTCCCTGGTCGCCTACGACCACGTGTAACCTGCCCGCATTCCCCGATCAACGATCTAGGTAGGTAACCGGGTTATTTCGCGCGTAACTGTACAGGTTGGGACCGTCAGCTACTCCTTCGGGATCACAGCTGATCCAGCGGCCCAGCCATGGCGCGTAATAACGGGCCCCGTGATAGTAGAGCCCGGTTTCGGTGTCGCGTTCCTTGCCGGTGAACCGGTAGCGTTTGGGTGCCTCGGTGCGGGCCCGTATTGCCTGGTAGGAGGTATCGCCGTAAGGATAGTACTCCTCGTACGTGATGACCTGCCCGCCCTGGTCGAGTTCGAGCACGGACGAGTCGAGGTGGTTGACGAGCTGATAGCGGATTAGCTCTCGCGGGCCGCGATCCTGGCCCGCGGTACGGGTCTCGACCAGGGCCACGCGGCGTTTGTCGTCCAAGACGTGCAGCGTTCCCCGCTCCAGGGAGATGGCCCCGTCTGCCTGATATTCGCGGTAGACCTCGAGCGCGCCGATGTAGATCCGCTCGGACTTGCGGGCACCCGGCCCGTCGCGTCCCGCGCGGTCGGTTACCTTGCGGACCCGCTGTCCCGACGCGTCGTAGACGTGGTACGACGTCTCGGGCGCCCCACCGTCGGGTGCGGCCTGACGAGCGGTGGCATGCAGCCGGTCATTCTGGTCCCAGGCCAGCATCGGGATCGCTGGCATGGCGGTGATGTTGCCTTGCTCGTCATACCTGAACCGCCGCGGCTCGCCGGTCGCCCGGGCCGGGCTGGTACCCGTCAGGCGGTTGCTGTGCCGCCCGGGCTCGAGGAGGCTGGGCTCGCGGTAACGGTACTCACGGGTCCAGCCTCCGTCGGCCGGGTCGGCGGAGCGGTGCGCCACGCGCAGCTGGTTGCCCGCCGCGTCGTACGTGTACCGCTCCACGTACCGGGCCATCGCGGCCCCGTCGCCCGGCTGGGGCAGGCCGAGCCGCGGTGCGTCGGTGGCGCTTGTTGGGACCGAACGCATGCGTCCGCCCTCGGCCTGTCCCAGATGCTTCCGGCCCGTCGCCCTGATCAGCTGGTACAGCGCGTCGTAGCGGTAGGAAGCCGATGGGTCGACCACCCGGTTGCGGAAGAAGACCAGCTGCTCAGCGCGGTCGCGGACCAGCACCGGGTTGCCGACAGGATCGTAGGTGTAGCGAAGGTCTTGCAGTCGCCGCCGGCCGCGGAGGGTTGTCAGGGCAGCGAGCCGGAACGTGAGCTGGTCGTAGGTGTACCGCGACGAGCTGTCGTTGCCGTACGTGATCCGGGTCCGCTGGCCCCGCGCGTTGTAATCCACGTGGGCCACGAAGACGGTGACCAGGTCAGCGCCGCGGAGTCGGCCGTCGAGCCGTTCGAGCTGGCTTGATTCGTTGTAGGACGGCAGCATGATGCTGCCATCCGGGGTAGTTGTGCTGGTAACTCGGTTGAGCGCGTCATAGGTGATCTGGTTGCGGTACTCCCGGTGCTCCAGCGGGACGTCCGATGACCAGTCGAGGACGTCCCGATACTCGTCGGCGAGCTGCCGCTGCGCATCGAGTGGGTTTCCCTTGAAGTCGTACCGTTCGTTGGTGGTGACCCCGGCACCGTCGTATTGCCGTGCGACCCGGGCGCGCAGGTTCCTGGCTTCGCCGTCGGGCAGGCTCTCGCCGTACTCGGTCCGCACCTGCAGCACCTGGCCGCGGAGGCCAGGACCCGCGACGTAGCTGCGTACCGGCCGGCGCAGCGCGTCATAGTCGGTCCGGAAGTCGAACCCGCGCGTCCCCGCTCACGCGGGGCCCTTTCGGCGGGCGGCCCGGCTTCCGCGATGCCGCCGGGGGCCGCGGCCCCCGGCTGCGGGACGGTTGTGTTACTTCTGTGTTGATCTTGGTCCGGGTCAGCGCTGCGTGCACCATCGGAGCTACCTCTCTTCCTGCGTTGTCGCAGGTGAGGAGGCTGGAAACTCACAGAGACCGGGAGCCGGTGAGCGGATTCGAACCGCTGACCTGCCGCTTACAAGGCGCATTTGAGCGATCGCGAGATGTCGCTAGCCGTAGCCTGATGCGCCGTCTAGCTGCGTCAATCGTCGGCCTAGGTCGGCTTGCGTCGCTCGGTGCCTGCCTCTGTTGGCTCCCCTTCTGGCTCCCCGGATCCGGCAGTCCAGCGTGGCCTGGCTACAAAGTTGTAACCCGGCGGCTAGTGTCGCGGGCGAGCGCAAATGGTTCCCGGGTCAGCTAGCGCCTTTGTCGAGCCTGACTGTCTGGGCCCTTAGTCCGCTGCTGTGGCCCGTGGGCCCGTGGAAGCGCCCGGCGCGCGATGGCAGGGTGGGTCGCATGGATGGATGGATGGGCGCCGGCTTCGAGGATGTGGCACGCGTGTTCCGGAGGCAGCTGCGGCGTACGACGGGCGGTGCCGCGGTTGCGGTGTATTACCGCGGGGAACTGGCCCTCGACCTGTGGGGTGGGTGGCGTGCCGAGGGCCGGCCGTGGCGGCGTGACACGCTGGCAATGTGCTTCAGCACGACCAAGGGGGTCACCTCAGCGGCGTTGCACCTGCTGGCCGAGCGAGGGCAGATCGAGTACGACGCGCCGGTTGCGGCGTACTGGCCGCAGTTCGCCCAAGGCGGCAAGGAGAAAGTCACGGTGCGCCACGTGCTCACACACTCCGCTGGACTGCACCGGATGCGGACGCTGGTAGACAACGCGCAGCGGATGCTGGACTGGGACTACATGGTGGCGGCACTCGAGCGCGCCGAGCCTGCGTACGAGCCGGGCACCCGGCACGGTTACCACGCGCTGACCTATGGGTGGCTGGCCGGAGAGCTGGTCCGCCGGGTGTCGGGTCAGCCGATCGCGCTATTCGTCCAAGAGGAGCTCGCCCGCCCGCTCGGCCTGGACGGGCTGTATGTGGGATGCCCGCCCGAGCAGCGCGGCCGGGTCGCGCCGCTGGCCCCCATGGCTGCCCCGCTGGGCCGCAGGCTGGGCCTGCGACCGGGTGCTGTGATGGGCGGGCCGATCGGCCGGATCCCGGCACTGCTGGGACTGCCGGTTAGCCCGCGCCGGTTCGTCAACGCGCTGTTGCCGCGCGGGATCGAGGACGTGCTGTGGGGCCCGGAGGTAATGGACGCCGAGATCCCGGCGGCGAACGGGTTCTTCACCGCCCGGTCGCTGGCGAAGCTGTACGCGCTGCTGGCCCACGGCGGCCAAGTCGGCGGCGTACGGCTCCTATCGCCGCAGACCGTGCAGCAAATCGCGGTGGTGCATTCCCGCGGGCCCGATCTTGTCCTGGTCCTGCCGATGGGCTGGCGGCTCGGCTACCACAACGCCTTCACCACACTAGGCACGGTGCCTGGCGCGTTCGGCCATTTCGGCTTCGGCGGTTCGGGCGGGTGGGCCGACCCACGGCGTGACCTGGCGCTGGCAATGGTATGCAACCGCGGCTCAGGCACGCCGATCGGCGACCTCCGCATGGCCGAACTCGGCGCCGCCGTCGTCCGGTCACGGGGCGTGTCCTTACCCAGGTAACAGGCTGGTACTCCCGTCGCGGCCGGCGTGGGACCTTGAGCGATCGTCAGCCAGGTGCGTTAGCCGCACGGAGCTGGTGCCGGCGTGATGCCCCTCACAGCTCCGCTCAGCGGACCTTTGGCACTGTCGCGCCGGAAATGGCGTGGGCACGCTAGATGCAGGAGCAAGGGGGCGAAGGAGTGCACGCTGGCCCTGCCCCGCAGCAGGCGGAACCTGCGGTAGCCCGTGCGGCATTGTCCGCGCCAGGACCGCTAGCCTTGCTTGCCAACAGGATGGCGAACGCGCGACAAGATCCGGCGTCCCGGCGTGATCCGGCGTTTATCGGCCGCATGTTGCCGGCTATCGGCTGGTACACGGGCTACTTCTCACCAGAGGTCCGGGGGCTCGACAGGCTGCCGGTGACTGGCCCGGCCCTGGTGGTCGGTAACCACTCGTGCCTTTTCTACATGCCCGAGGTATGGGTCAGCGCATGTGCGATCATGGAGCGCCGCGGAGTCGAAGCGTCGCTTTACGCGCTTGGCTACGACCTCCTCTTCGCCATTCCGGGCGTGGAGTCGGTCATACGCCGCCTTGGCGCCGTCCCGGCGGGCGCTAGGGAGGCGGAGTCGGCACTGGGACACGGGGCCTGTGTCGTCGTGTACCCCGGCGGAGACTGGGAGGCGGCCCGGCCGTGGGCGCAGCGGAATCAGGTCGACTTCGGCGGCCGCAAGGGCTTTGTCCGGCTCGCTCTCCGCTGCGGGGTTCCCGTGGTTCCTGTCGTGGCCCACGGCGGCCACCACGCCGTGGTGGTGGTGACGCGCGGCGACCGCCTGGCCCGCGCGGCCGGCCTGCACGGCATCCGGATCAAGGTCTTTCCTTTCCTTGCGGGGTTGCCTTTCGGATTGGCGTCGGTCCTTACCCCGCCGCTTCCCATGCCGGCTCAGGTCACGGTGGAGTTCTTGCCCGCGCTTGACTGGAGCGCCTACGGGCCAGGTGCCGAGCGTGACGAGAAGGTGGTCGCGGCCTGCTACGACGAGATTACGGGGATTCTGCAGGCGGCCCTTGACCGCCTAAGCGCCGAGCGGCCGCACCCGGTGATCGACGGGACCATGCGGCTGATGACACGAACCGTGTCGACCGCAGGGCGGGCACCCGTAAGCCTGGCTCAATCGGGAGGCCTGGCTCTGCGGCGCCTGCAACAGGCGATTCTCCGGCCTGCGCAGCAAGTGGAGAATGCCCTAGAGGAGCGATTGCGGCCGGAGAGCGGGCTTCCTGCGGCGCGCCGGTGCCGCTTTGCCCGGGCGGCTGCGCCGGACCACGATGAGTGCGATGGCAAGGCAGCAACCGGCGGCAGTTGATCCGGTGAGGGACTTCCGCCTCTAGGTCAGCCCGCTCGTCATGACCAGCGTGGGATTGCCGAGGAGGTGACCATGCAGAAGATGAAACAGGCGGCTGCCGAGTTCCTGGCCGGCAAGCGCGTCGCGGTGACGGGTGTATCGCGGAATCCGGGGAGCCACGGCAGCAACGCGGTGTATCAGCGTCTGCGGGATCGCGGCTACCAGGTGTTCGCGGTGAATCCGAACGCGGACGAGGTCCAAGGCGATCACTGCTATCACGACCTGCGGTCGATACCGGGCGGCGTGGACTGGGTAGTCATCGGCACCCGGCCAGAGACCGCCGAATCCACCATGCGCGAATGCGCCGAGCTCGGAATCCGGCACGTGTGGATGCACCGGGGGCCCGGCGGCGGAAGCGTGTCTGAGCCGGCTGCGGACTACGGCCGTCAGCACGGCATCACGGTGATCACGGGCGGCTGCCCGTGCATGTTCGACCCCACCGCAGACCCCGGCCACAAGGCCATGCGCTTCGTGTTCACCCTGACGGGCGCAGTACCGAGGCGGGTCTAGCATCAGCCCGTTAGCCATTATCAGAGGAAGCAGCCGCTCGTCATCGAACCAGCCGGAAGCACCCGATCGCACCACCCGTGTTGGCTCTTGCCGGAACGCTGGCTCTTTGACCCGGCTCTCCGAAGAACTCTTCTATCTGCGGAAACTCGGTGCGCAACTGGGTTCGAACCAGTGACCCCTCGCTTAGGCGAGCCGGACGGCAGTGAGGCTTTCCGCGCAAGGTGGCGGTCACCCTGAGCGGCCACGGGCAGGGCACACCCGAACCCGCCGACCATGAGCGCATGTGCCGTTAATCCTTTGCCGGCCGCCATGCGCAGCGCGGATGATTGCGGCCATGGCCACGACCCGGCGAGCCGACATGTTCACCGCGGACGGCAAGCCGTCTGACGACGACCTGCGCGAGAACGGGCCAAGGCTGGGCGACAAGCGCGTCACGCTGGCTCAAGCCCTGCGCTGCGTGCGCCTCACCCTGGAGATGAAGTGCTCAGGCCTTAACGCGGAGGCCATGGCGCGGCGTTCGGTCGAGCCGTCGACGATGTCGCTCCTGGGGCTGGTGCGCCACCTAGCCGAGGTGGAGCGCGCGACGTTCCGGGTGATGATGGCGGGCCAGGACGTGCCCCGGCTGTTCTGCTCCGGCACCGACGGTCAGGTCGGTGGTGAACCGCAGGATCATGTCCTCGTGATCGCGGAACCTGCGGGCCAGCCGCAGCCCGTCCTTGCCGATCTCAGTGCGCTTGCGCTGGTTATCGGCGAGGCCCTTGGCGACGGCGCCGCGGTAGCGGGCCCTGATCGCGGCCAGCTGCGCCTCATCGAGGCGGGCCTGCCCGCTGCTGCGGGCCGCGGTCGCGGCGGCGTTGGCGTTGATCAGCAGGTCAGCCATGGCGCGGGCCCAGACCTGCCCGTCCGGGTCGAAGCGGTACAGGCCGGCCAGGTCCCTCAGTCCGTGGGCGCCGCACCAGGCGTGCAGGGCATCGGTGAGGTGCTCGTATCCCTTGTAGCCGTCGCGGACGATGGTGCCCGTGTAGCCGGGCAGGACACCGCCGGCGTTGATGGCTTCCTTCGTCCGGTCCCCGGTGTGCATGGCGGTGAGGAACTCGGTGCACGCCACGTGGATGTAGTGCAGTTTCCCCGCGGCGCGGGCCGGCGTCTCGTCGGCGTACAGCACCCCGGCGGCGGGCAGCAGCTCCCGGACCCGGTCCGATGAACGGGCCGAGCAGGGCGGCGGCCTTGCCGCGGACGCCGGCCACGAACCCGGCCGAGACGCTTACCCCGGTCAGGGCGGCGACCAGCCTGGCGGCACGGGCGACCGGCAGGTGGTTCGCGCAGACCGCCAGCGCCGCGCTGGCATGGACCCGCGGCCCGTACTGCACCCGGCCGGTCACCCCGGCCCGCGCGAGCCCCACCGAGATCTCCCCGCACCCCGGGCACTGCCGGGCCAGCACCTGGTATTCGGTCACCACCGGCGGCGGAGGCGGCGCGGCCTCGAACACCTGCCGTTTCTGCAACCATATGGCACCGGCGCCCGCCAGGCCGTACCCGCAGCAGCCGCACGCGGCAGGCCCGCATTCCACCGTCTCACCGGGGTCACCGGACTGCTTCAGCGTGGATGACTGCGCGCCCGGCTGCCTGCCGGGCTTGCGGCCTGACCTGCCGCGCAGCGACCGGTCCTTCGGCTTCTTCTTATACGGGCTGTCAGAAGACGGCGGCTTCGATGACGTGGAGGAGTCCTTGCCCAGCAAGCGCTGAAGTTCCTCCACCCGCGCCGCCAGCGCGGCTACCTGCGCGGCCAGCGAATCCGCCCGCGCCCGCTCGGACGCCAGCTGCGCCGCGGCCAGCTCATCGCGATCTGCCGCAGCCTGCCGCAGCCGCGCGTTCTGCGCCTCCAGCTCCGCTACCCGCGCGCGCAGCCACCCGGCCGGGTCAGACGGGGGCGCAGGCGGCATATCGGACACAAGCCGCACTCCATCAGAGCCGGCGATCCGTGATCAAGGCGACACACCGTGCCGGCTGACAAAAGGCCAGAAACCATGCCTCTCCCCGCGGACACTGCCAGCCCCCGTCCGCGCATCACGCACCCCCAGCCACCCAGGCTGAATAGATATCGGGGCTTCGCCCCACCCCGACGAGGCATGCGCTGGGGGCTAATGTCTGCGCATGGGCGGGCTGTAGGTGGGGGCTCCGGCCGGGGCCCAGGGCAGTTCACAATGTGACTGTTCATTTGCCGCTTGCAGCGGTCGGTGGCCGTTGCCGGCCGAGCCTCCAGCCGGAGCCCTATCATGACGCTACCGCGTACTGTCGCCGAGGTCCTGTCCGGTCACGTGACGCTGGAGGTCCGCTGCACCGACCGGGTGCTGCTGACGTTCCGGCAGCCGCGGCTGCAGTACGGACAGGGGATCCACGGGTTCTTCTGCCATCACCGCGGCAACCAGTTCGCCTCCTCGGCGCTGATGATGCCGATGACCGAGCACTTTGCCGCCGACATCCGCCATTACATCGACACGCGCCTGGCTGGACCTGGTCCGGTTCGCGAAGGGGCAGAGCAAGGACCAGGTTGCCAGGGAGTACCTGGCGGGGAAGTCCGGTGGCGACCAGATCCTTTTCGCGGGCGTCGCGCAGGAGAAGGCCCGGATCTGGCGGACTTCCCAGCGCCGGGATCCGGTGACCGGCAAGCGCTACCCGTGGCTGTACCAGGACCAGGCGATGGTGAACCACTGGTATTTCTATGGCTTCGACGCCGGCTTCGGTCCCTTTTACATAAAGTTCTGCGGCTATTTCCCGTACACCGGGCAGATCTACTTCAACGGCCACGAGTACGCCAAGCAGCAGTGCCTCAAGGAAGGCATCGCGTTCACGGCCCTGGACAACGCGTTCGGCTCGGCCGGCGACGCCGAAGCGGTCCAGCGGATCTGCGACGGGCTGACCGATCAGAAGATCTACCGGTTCGCCGGCAAGTGGCTGGCCCGGCTGCCGCAGCCGTTCACCCGCGAGGACGAGCAGGCCGATTACCGCTGGCAGCTGTCGGTCCAGCAGATCGAGTTCTCCACCACCATGGCCTTGGACCGCCCCCTGAACGGCCGCATCTTCTTCGAGCAGCTCATCCGCGACAACCTGGACATCGGCCGCCCGGACAAGGTGAACCTCGTCTTCGGCCGGACGATCCGCACGAGGGGCAAGTTCCAGACTCCGGGGACGTTCCGGACCCAGGTCATCACGAACGGCACCTGCCCCTACCTCTATCTCTTTTACAAGAAGACCCAGGTCAAGCAGTACCTGAAAGAGGGGAGGGCGATCCGCACAGAGACGACCCTGAACCAGCCCCGCGACCTCGGCATCGGCAAAGAGCTGACTAACCTCGCCGCCATGGCGAAGGCAGGCTACGCCGCCAACCGGCGCCTCCTGGACGCCGAACGGATCAGCCACGACCCCGCCGCCGGGACCGCCGCCCTCGAGACACTGACTAGCCCCGTGATCAGCAGCACCTGCACCCGCGTGCCCGGGATGCGCTTCCCCGATCCACGCGTCCAGGCGCTCCTCGGGGCCTGCTGCGCGCTCGCGCTCCGGCCCGCCGGCTTCACCAGCCGCGACCTGCGGCACCTCCTCGCCCCCCAGCTGGGAAGAAACCCCGGGGACATGTCCGGCGGCCAGATCAGCTACGACCTGCGCCGGCTCCGCGCCCACCAGATCATCGAGCGCATCCCGCACAGCCGCAGCTACCAGCTCACCGCCGGCGGGCTGTCCACTGCCCTGTTCTTCACCCGGCTGATCAGGCGCGTCATCATCCCCGCACTCACCGAGATCAACACCGCCAGCCCGCCGCCCGGCAGCCCGCTCCGCCAGGCCGACCGCGCCTACACGCAAGCCGTCGCCGACCTCGCCGCACAGGCCTCACTCGGCATCCAGACACGAGGAGTAACCAAGACCCAGTCACACCCGCGCCAGTCGTAACACGCAACCCAAGTTGACTCGACCGGTGAAATCCCCGCGGGGAAAGATAACCTACCATCAGACACCCGTCACAATGCTCATCAATGGCGCCGAACGGTTCGTCATGGCCCATGAATACGGGCATGTACTCATGCATGAGCTCAATGTCCTGCACTCGGATGCACCCATGCCGCCAGCGGCTGAGTCGGCCTGGGACAAGGAGTTCGCGGCCGACACGTTCGGCGCGATGGCTGTTGCCGAGAGCGGCAAAATGCTCGACCTCCTGCCCGCCAATATGGCCCTGGAGGGAGCGGAACTGGCCATGAAGACGCATGAGATCTTTGATCAGATATTCAATGCGGTCAGCGCAAGCGTTCATTCGAAGGATCAGGGCACCGCGAGCCACCCGCCGTTTTCCCAGCGTACCGAGGCACTCGAAAAACTCTACCGGCAGCTTCACCCAGACCCTGCCGCAGCAGATGCCGACATCGAGGGCATGCGGGTTCCGGCCCAGACACTCGATCAGATCTGGAAACGCGCGAGCCCGCAAGTGACCGCCATCCTGCAGGCGGGAATGCCGCTCCACCCGATCTGGTCATCGTCCTTACACTGGGATCTTCTAGATTTGCATGAGATAGGAAAAGGCAATGACCCCACCAGAGCCAAACCCGACGACCCCACCAGACGCAGACTCAGATCTCCGGAACGTGCCGTAGGCCGGGTTTTAAGTAATGCTGGCCGGCTGGCGAGCTGGTAGGTGATGGGCCGCTGGTCGCCGGGCATGGCGGGCGGGTTGTCGTTGATCTCCTCGATGAGCATCGCGAGGGCGCGGGTGATGCGGGGCGTGCCGGGCTGCTGGAGGGTGACGGTGATCGCGCCGGGGGTGCTGGTGATGGTGCCGGCCAGGCCGCGGATGATGGTCTGGCGGGTGATGGCGCGGTATTCGTCGTCGTCGCGCAGGTAGGCGTTGAGGTGGCTGGCCAGCCAGTGCTCGGCGTTGTGCGCGAGCAGCCGCAGCACCATCTGCAGGCCGCGGCGGCGGGTCCGCAGCAGCGCGACTTTGGCTTCAGGGCCGATGACATTGGCGGGCAGCTTGGCGGGGATCTTGTCCCGGGCGGAGGCGGCGGCGTCCAGCTTCTTGCGCGCGGCGGTGATCTTCTCCTGCGCGGCGGGGATCAGCCTGGTGTTCTTGACGGCGGGCGTGATGGCCGGGTCAGCGAGGAGGGCGGCCAGGCCCCGCTCCGCTGCAGCCAGCGCCGTCTCCGCCTGCCGGACGGCGGCGTTCGCCTCCTTGCGGGCCGGGTTGTCCGCGATCTTGGTGTTTGCCTCGATGCCGGCGATGTAGTCGCAGATCTTGTCGATCCCGTAGTTCTCGCTGGCGTACTTGAGGAAGTTCTCCTCCCGCCACCGGGACTTCAGCCAGGCCAGGACGTCCGCCGGGCAGGCATCAAAGTCCGACGTCAGGATCTGCAGCGCCACCTTGCCGTGCTCGAACAAGGTGAGCTGCCGGGCCTGGCCGTAGTCCTTGATGTCAGCGCTCTCCCCGGCCCAGGCGATCTCGCGGCGCCGCCCGCCGGCCGTGATGGCGGTGATGACCGGCAGGGCCGCCGGGACGGCCAGCGGCGCCCGCCGGTAGGTCACCCAGTGCACGTCCTGCTCGCGGCAGTGCCGGAACACCTGCGCGTACGCCCCGCCGCGGTCGAACCCGAGCATGATCCCCGCGCCGGGTCCGGCGGCCTTCTTCAGCTCCGCCAGCGCCTTGGGCAAGGTGACCGCCAGGCCGGACGGTTCGCCGGTCACGAAGCACACCGCCCGCCCGTCATGGGCGGTCACGTGGGTGTCGGCGCGGCCCTTCTCCGCCCGGCCCCGCTTGTTGTTCCAGCCCTTGGCCACCGGCCTGGCGCCGGCGTAGGGGACGAAATGGTCATCGACGTAATACACCCCCGAGACCACCGGGTCGGCGGCCAGCATCGCGGAGGCGAACAGGCGCTGCAGCGCGACCGGGTCGGTGCGGCCGGCGATCGCGGCCAGCCTCGGCCGGATGGTCCGCAGGTCCGGCAGCGCCGCCAGCCCGGCCAGCGGCCCGGCCGCGGCGGCGGTCAGGTGCTTGAACTGCTCCACCGTCGCCGCGCCCAGCGCGAAGCAGATGCTGACCGCCGACAGCAGCGCCACGTCACCGGGCCGCCCGTCCCCGCCCGCCGCGGCGGCCAGGATCCCCCCGGCGCCGGCCCGGCCGCCGAAGGCGTGCAGCAGCATCGCGCCCGCATACCGGGAGGCGACCTCGCCGCAGATGCCCGGCCCGGACACCGCCGCGCCCTCACCGGCCCCGCCGCCGGCGGCGCCGTCCCGCCCGGCACCGGCGGCCGGCCCGGGCTCCGCCGCGGCCGGCCGCGGCTCCCGGCCCCCTGACCTGCCCTGCTCAGACTCCGGTTCCGGCGGCGCCGGCCCGGGTTCCGGTGACGGCCCCGGTGCGGGTCCCGGCTCAGGCGCGGGCTCCCCCAGCAGCAGCTGGTCCTGCGCGCCGGCGGGGCCGAGCCGCCGCAGCACCGTGGACTGAGCTGCCCCCAGCCGGCGGGCGATCTCCGCATCCCGCACCCCGGCCGCCCGCCATGCCCGCGCCCGCTCCCACGCGGCCGGATCCAGCTTGCCCGGGCGGCCCCGCGGCCGGACCACCCCGCCGGTGCCCTCGCGCAGCGCCCGGTTATGCAGCGTCGCCACGTAGTTCACCGTCAGGCCCATCAGCCGGGCCACCGCCTGACCGCCAAAGCCCAGCTGCCGCAGCACCGCCACCGCCACGTTCCGCGCCCCGGCATCGCCGTCGCGGTAGCGGAACAGCAGCCGCGACCCGGCGAAGATAAGCGTCTCCCCGTCCGCGCTGACGCGGCGCAGGTCCCTGGGGTCCGGCATGCCCTCCAAGATGGCAGCCGCGGCGGGCGACATGCCACAATCCTACCGCGGATTTAACACTTTATGGAAACCATTCCGTATCACGGACCGCAGGTCAGCAGGCATCCCGCCGCCCGGCTTCCGGAGATCTGAGACTCAGACCCGACCAAGATCTCGTACCATCAGGAAGAGTACGCTGATTTTGCGACGCAACTGGGCGGCAAATGGAAAGAGGACACTGACCTTAACGGCCTTACGCTTAAGGCGTCGTGCCCCCGTTGCACGCACAGCGACGGCATCGATGTTTTCCTGCCGCTCGATCTCGCAGGGTGGAGAAGAGCCAACCGACAGACCAGTACGTCTAAGCAGTTCGTCGAATGCACATGTGGCGAAGATCACCATGGCCGGCCGGCCAATGCGTCGGGATGCGGACGCTGGGGGATGGTCTCAGTCACTCTGGACTCCTGAGGACTGCCTGTGCCAAGCGTGGCCGATGAACATCGTTTCTGGTCGACCAAGCGAGTCGATGCGAGCCATAATAAGCTTGACATCGTTCAGTCGTCCGCAGGGAAATGGCAGGCAGCACTCGCGGCCTTTCTCGGCGTATACGCCACTGTCGGCTTCGTTCTTAGCCCGGATAAGCTCGCGGCTCTGCCAGTACACGGAAGCGCCGAAATCATCCTCCTCGCAGGATACGCGCTCGCGGGTGCCCTCGGCATTATCGCGATCATCCTGGCGAACCTTGCGAGCCAGGGAATACCAGAGGTCAAGCTTCGTACGCTTGTTACCGACACAGATTACCGGACGATAATCACGGACCGCGCCGTTACGGCAAGCCGCCAGCTCCGGCTGGCCATGGCGTTCGCCGGCATAGCTGGATTGGTGGCAATCGCCGGCTCCGGCTACCTCCTGATCGCCGGAGTAATCGCTGCGAACCATCCCGACGCCACTGTCGTCAGTCCCGAGGGTGCCTACTGCGGCGAACTGCTGAACTCGAATGGCAGGCTCAGCCTGCGATTGCAGACGGGCCAGGTCGTCTCCATAGCTGGAGCTACGCTCACCCAAGTCAGCTCATGCCCAGGCTGACTAGCCATCCACAGACCTGGAAGCATTGATCTCACGGATGATCTTCAGGTCCACCCCTTCGGTGGCGGCGAGGCGGTGGATGACTTCCTGGTGGAGGCGGTTGAGGCCGCGTCCGAAGCGCTCCGGTCTAGGCGGACGGTGCCGTAGAAGCGGGGTATTCTCCGGGCTGGACGGGCGAGGAGGGACAGGCGAGCCGCCATATGAGCCTGAAGAGACAGTCCCGCCGAAAGCGGCGTCTGGACCGGGCATCGTGACGGATCCCCTTACGGGGCGGCCGAACTAGTCCCGGTTGTTTCCGTACCCGCCGCTCCAGACGTCACCGCGTCTCCGCCTAACGTGCCAGCGGCCGCCGTTGCGGTGCGGGCCGCTACCTGCTCGGCGCCTTCGGCCTCGCGCTGGACCCTGGCACCACCGGGGTGGACCAGCAGCGTCGAGTCCCAGAGCAAGTTGTGGCGGATCGTACAACTTTTGGTGCATATTCGGCAGATTTGGCCCCGCACAAGGCTGGAATCCTCGGTTCAAGCGTAGATAAAGGCATCAATCCTGGCGGCCAAATCCTTGACAGCAACAGGCGTCGTGGCAGCTGAATTGGGCGGTCTACGCCGTATATTTATGCATCGCGCGCTTGGAGGTGAACGTCCGCATCTGCCTGTTAAATGAACAACTGAGACGTTGCCGCAGCTCAGCGAGCTGAATGCCCGCACGGCCGATGCCGCGGCGCTGAGCGAAATGTCCTCATCGCCGAGTCGAAGCAGCTCCGACCTTCGGCTCGGCATTATAGAAAGCGGGCATATGGTGCCGAACAGGTCACTCACTCTCCTCGCTGCTGCTTTTGATACACCGGCCCGACCCACCTTGAGCGTGACGAGAACGTACTGACCTGTGGCAATGTCCGAACCCTAGAGTTCCCATTGATTGTTCAGAGAATGCCGCGATGAGAAATATGCCCATCGGACTTCAGCGCGCAGAACTGGAGCGTCTGCTTGAGTCATCGACGTGGACGGAGCGGAGTATGAGCCGCGCTAAATCGGCGATCGGCTCGGGTCCGATAACCGGCGATCAAGCACGACCTGCTGACGTTCCGTGATAGACCGCGAGACCGGATGCGCAATCGCCGCCACCAAGTCACTCACTGCCCTTTGCCCGCGCCCAGCGCGGACAGCGTCAAGGTCCTCGCGATGGCCTGGTGCTCATCGCAGCCAAGGCCTGCTTATTCGGGCAGACTGATGGTTATGCATCGGAGTCGGCTCTCTACCCTGCTCATCGACGTTTCCAGCGACCGGGCGTCCGACGCCGCCGCATTCTGGTCGGCGGCGCTCGGCGTGCCGGCGAGTCCCGTGCCCGGCGAGGAGCAGTTCATTTCGCTGCCCGGCGCATTTCCGGGGCTGGTTACCGCGATCCAGGCAGTGGACGACGAGCCTCGATACCACCTCGACATTGAGACTGACGACGTGGTGGCCGAGACGGCCCGGCTCGTGGCCCTGGGGGCCGTCGAGGTCCGGCGATGGCTCGACTGCCGGATCCTCCGGGCGCCGGGCGGTCACCTCCTGTGCGTCATCCCGTTGCACAGCGACCCCGACGTCTTCCAGCGGCTCGCGCGCGTCTGGGACTAGCTAGAAGGTTGTTTCGCCTGTTGCGGTCAACTGCTGCGTTTGTAAGACGCCGCTTCCCACGCCGATCCGCGCACCACAATGCGGTATGACCGGGCCCGCGCCTCCCTGGACCGCCACGCGACCTACGTCGTGACCGCCTATGTCGCGGGAGCACCACGGAAACGCCTTCCCCCGTCCGCCTGACCGGCTCGCGGCGCATCTGGCCCGGCAGAAATGGCAACCGGACGTACCATCGAGGATGATCCTCCCTGCTGTTCGGCGCTGCTTGGTGAGCGGCAAATCCGTCGCCTATCCGGCGCGCAGATCGGGATGTCCGGCGTCAAGGTGGCTGGCAGCGCCTGCGCCAGATCTGGAGCAGGTCAGCTGCGGGCCCGATCCCGGCGGACAAGCGGATCAGCGTCTCCGGGACGGCGCGGAGATCGTCGCCCGGGGAGGGGCAGGTGCTGGCTGCCGTCGTGACCCCAGAAAACAACAATCAAGATCGGGTGGCATCCGCCGACGGGACAGGACATCGGCGCCCGCAGCCGCCGCGGTGGGCCAGCGGCGGGGCCAGCATCCCGTCGCGGCGGGAGGTCAGACCTTGGTGCGCATGACCCACCGCCACTTGGCGATCTTCCGATCCCGCGTGAAGCCGTACCGCGCATACAACTCCTCCGGGCCTGTGTGCAGATAGGCACCACGCTGCGGAGGCCGCTCTTCGGTCTGCTCCGGATAGGCCTCTACAACGCCGCCGCCGGCCCGCTTGATCTCGTCGAGTGCCGCTGCGACCGCAGCGGCGGCGACGCCCTTGCCGCGGTCCTTCGCGTTGGTGAAGATGCAGCCGATCCGCCAGTCTGGCAACTCGGCTAGGCCCTTTTCGTAGACCTTGGGGTTCTTGATGGTAGCCACCTCGGCCGGTGGTCCGAACTGGCACCAACCGACGCAGCGGTCACCGTCGTAGACGAGCACCTGGTGGACCGTCCCGCACGTCACATGCCGACGCTTCAGCTCCCGGTTTCCTTCGCGCCCGTGGCCGACTCCCTCCAGGTGGAATCCAATGCACCAGCAACCACCCCAGACGCCGTTGTTAGCCTCGACGAGCGCAGCGAAGTCGTCCCAGGTCTCCGGCGTGAGCATCCGAGTCGTAAATGTCATACCCCTAGTGTGCCTGAGCGGTCTGACCTGCGATTTAACGGCCAAGGCGGTCTCCCGGACTGCATCCAGAAAGCCGAAAGAATCTGGACGCCTCCGCCAGCGACCTCGGGCGCGGGGATGGACGATCGTACGCGGCAGATGCGACAGATGCGCGCCTGGGGGCGGGCAGGCGCCTGGTCATCCCGTCACCATCTCAAAAGCCGGAATGGATGATCTGTGCTCAGCCGCGCTGCTACACCCTCCCGATCACCGACCGTCCATACTCGGCGATAGGGAACTCGGCCGGCCAGCGCTCCGATCACGGTCAGCGACTGGCAGACTGTCGGCGTGGAGCCAGTCGCGGGGGTCACGGCCGCCGGTCGCGGTGGTCGCGCCGGCCAGCGAGGTAGATACGGCGTTCGACGGCGGATACGCCGGGGTGGCGGTGTCCGGCTTGATCGAGGCGGGGCTGGCAGGCGCGGTGACCTGGGCGGCGCGCCGTCGCAGGCCTGCCGTCGCGGCGCTGGCCGCCGCGGGCGGCGCGGCGGTAGCGGGGTCGGCGGCGAGCTACCTGTATTCCACCGGGCCGGGCAAGCGCGCGATCTGGGGGCAGCTGCTGGACGACCTGGGCCTGCGGGGCGACGAGCACGTCTTGGACGTGGGGTGCGGCCGCGGCGCGGTGCTGATGCTGGCGGCCCGCCGGGTGCCCGCGGGCCGGGCGGTGGGGGTGGACGTGTGGCGCCGCCGTGACCAGAGCGGCAACAGCCGTGCTGCCGCTGAGCGCAACGCGGCGGCCGAGGGCGTGCGCGACCAGGTAGAGCTTGCCGATGCCGACGCGCGTGACCTTCCGTTTGGATCGGCGTCGTTCGACGTGGTGGTCAGCAGCCTGGCGATCAGCAACATCCGGGGCGCCGACGGGCGGGCACAGGCGCTGCGCGAGGTGGTACGGGTGCTGCGGCCAGGCGGACGGCTGCGCATCGTCGACCAGGGCGCGGACCGCTATGCCGCCGTGCTGCGGGAGGCCGGCTGCACCGGCGTGGCCGTGCGACAGCTTGACCGGCGGACCTGGTACGGCCTGCCGGGTCATCACATCCCCTTGGTCGCAGCCACCCGGCCACCCGGCTGACGCCCGCCAGGCGCGGGTACTCGCAAACGGACCCGCCGCTATGCGCGGCTGGTTGAACCTGGCGACGTGATGCTGCAACGATACGAATCTGGTAGTTCTGCGCAGCTCCAGCCGAGCGCCGGGAGGTCTTATGAGCGCGTCGGACTCCGGTGCGGTGAGCCCGGTGCCGGAACATCTACGTACTGTGACGCCTCGGCTGGTGGTCTCCGATGGCGCGGCCGCGATCGCCTTCTATGCCCGGGCGTTTGGCGCTGAGCAGGTCGGGGACCGGTTCACCGGCCCAGACGGCGGGCTGATCCACGCCGAGGTCCGGATCGGCGACTCGGTGGTGATGGTTACCGAAGATGCGGTCGATGGCCCCGTTAGCTCCCCGGAGCGGCTGGGCGGGAAGGTCACCTGCGTCCTGTCCTTGTACTGGGCGGATGTGGATGCGGCGTGGGAGCGGGCGGTTGCGGCTGGCGCCGAGGTGATGTACCCGCTTGCGGACCAGTTCTACGGGGAGCGTGGCGGGCGGCTGCGCGATCCGTTCGGCCAGCAGTGGATGATGAGCCAGCACATCGAGGATGTGCCGGCCGGGGAAATGGCCCGCAGGGCAGCGGCCTTCTTTTCTGGCCAGTAGCCTGCGCAACCAGGCACGGCGAGCACCGCGGGCCCGGCCGATGACGGGGCCAGCAGCCGTGCGTGAGCGCAGCCGGACGGCGTCGGCTTGCCGCGCGACGCTGTCAGCGTGTCCGGGACTGCCCCGGCGAGCGTGGTAGCCGACCAGGAGGTCCTATCGGCCGAGGAACCGCATCACGGCGGCGGCGTCGGCGCCCAGCGCCGCTTGGGTCTGGGTGTCCAGCGGCATGAACGGTGCGAGCACGACTTGGCCGCCCGTGATGTTCCAGGTCGCCACGGCCCGGCCGCCGGCCAGCGCGAACGGCCGGAACAGTCCGTTGACCGTGACGATCCGCCGGTGCGGGCCGACGATAGGGTCCCGGGAAGCCCAGCCGAGTAGCAGCGGCTCGAACGCGCCCAGCAGCAGTGGCGGCGGCAGCGCGGCAGCCGCTCGCCGCGGGTTGGCTGGCAGCTCGGCCAGGCCGTCCGCTCGCTGGATCGCGCCGCACCGGGCCAGGCCGAGCCGGGCATCCCGAAGCCCGATGCCCGACCACTGGGCGAGGTCACGGTCAGATGCCGGGGCATGCCCGGCAAGATATCGCCGGGCCAGTTCACCAAGCGCCGCCTCGCGGCTCATCCCCGGCGGCGGTGTGCCCAGCCAGTCCCGGGCCAGCACGAATGCCTGGTCCCGTCCGGCCACCGGGCCGCGCACGATCAGGCCCCGGATGCTGGCCAGCGCCAGGATGTGCACCATCGCCTGACCTTCGGTCCGCACCCCGGCAGCGGCGACTCGCTCGCGCAGCTGAGAGCGGGTCAGCGGGCCGTCGGCGGCCAGCGCGGCCTGCACGGTGGCCACCGCCCGCTCCGCATCCTGCGGCGGCACGCCCTCTTGTGCCAGCCGGCGCGAGTTCCCGGTGCGCAGCTGCGGGGTGGTGAGCGGATGCAGCCACCAGTAGTCCCCGGCGCAGACCAGGTGCAGGGTGCCGCGGTTCAGCCAGGTGACGATCAGCGAACGCCGCTGGGAGAGGGCAGCGTCGACGTCCGAGGCAGACAATCCCGCTGACCGCGCCCGGATCGTTAGCCGCGCGCCACGCAGGTCTTGCGCCTGGATCGCCAGCAGCCGCCCGGCAACCTCCTCGGCACTGTCCGCTGGGTCGCCGCCGAGCAGTTGTGCCGCGCATCGTTCCGCGGTCACCGCCAGATCGCCGGGCTCCGCGGCCGCCTGGGATTCTGAAGTGCTCACCGGCGGTGACTCTACCCTCCGTGGCTGGAAGCAGGGCATCGTCACCTGCCCGGCGTACACGCCCGGGCCGCGGCTGCTACCCGGGTGAAGTCCGGCTCGCCACGCAGATCAGGTGATACTGCGTGATGCACCAAACCGCAAGACGCACAAAAGCATGCGCGGCCTAATCGGCAGGGCCGCTCGTACTCTCGAGCGGCTCTAACACGGTGTCACGATCGCTGTTGCGGCCAGCACGCGAGATCCGCCTTATTGCTCGGCAACCAAGTTGCCGAGATGGCCGTCCAACGCCACGCCGAACCGAATGATCTGCATCCGGCGACGCGCCTGTCTTCGTGGCGAGACGCCCGCACATGCGAATAGAGGACGTTGTTCTTGCACATGCTTATGCGCCGATCAGCATGCACATTCGCTATCGGCAATCTCGTCGGAGGTGGCGGGCCAGGCGCTTGACCCAATTCTGAGGCGGCCTCCCTGCCGACTCGGTACCGCTTGCAGGTGGTGGTCGCATGGCGGTTGAGCGGCACAGAACAACCGGTTACGTGCCGGGCGGCGCACCCCTGGGCCGACTCGCTCGGGCCCGGTGACGTAACGTCGTTGGGGCCACCTCTTCAACCCCGAGGAGAACCCCATGCCTGGTCCCACCGTCGTCCTCGTCCACGGCGCCTTCGCCGACGCATCCGGGTTCGCGGGAGTGATCCGCGAGCTCGAGAGCGCCGGCCACACGGCGCTCGCCCCGCCGAACCCGTTGCGAGGGGTCGCCTTCGACGCCAGCGTCGTCAGCGACGTGGTCAAGGCCATCGACGGCCCGGTCGTGCTGGTCGGGCATTCCTACGGAGGCGCCGTGATCACCCAGGCGTCCGCCGGCCTGGAGAACGTGACCGGCCTGGTCTTTCTCGCGGCGTTCGGGCTGGAGGTGGGCGAGAGCTGCGCGAGCGTGCAGCAGCCGTTCCCGCCGCCGCTGCTCGCCAAGACGGCCGCCCCGACCCCCTACGACGCGCCCGGCGCCGCGGGCGGTCCCGACCTGTACGTCCAGAAGGACGGGTTCCGGGAGACGTTCTGCGCCGACGTGCCGGTGGACATGGCCGATGTCATGTTCGTGACCCAGCGCCCGCTCGCGGTCGCGGCGCTCAACGAGAACGCCACCGCGGCGGGCTGGAAGAGCAAGCCGTCCTGGTTCCTGGTCTCCGAGCACGACAACGCGATCTCGCCGGACGCGGAACGGTTCATGGCGCAGCGGATGGGCGCCACGACCGACACCATTGACGGCTCGCACACCGCGTTCATCGCGAAGCCGGTCGCCGTGGCCACGTTCATCCGGCAGGCGCTGCGGTGACCTCGTAGACCGAGATGTGGTCCTGGCTCTCCCCGGTGAACGGGCCGCGGTCCCAGTCCTGGTAGCGCTCCCGCAGCCGCAGGCCGGGCCAGCCGGACCATCAGATCCAGTTCACTCGCCCAGCAGTAGCGCAGACGTAGCGGCCGCAGCGCGGTGCCCGCTCGCCGAACGTCACTCGCTGGCAGGTGACGGCCTGCGCCACCGGGTCGTCGGTCAGGAACTCCATCGCTGACCGAGTCCTCGGTCAGCGCGCGGGTGGCGACCGAACCTATGGTCTCGCGTTCACCAGGCCTGTGCCGAGCGACGCCTGTCCCACTCTTCTGCCGCATGGCGCGCGTCAGGTCGTGCGTCGTCTCGCGTCGCGGCATCGCTCGACTGGCGGCCTGGTAGTCGACCCCTACTGACAACCGTCAGCCAAACTGCTCATGCAAGGTGCATTCCGAAGGTTGGGCGGTTCGGCATCACGCTTAGTGACTGTCGAGGTCGAAGAGAACGCGCACAGTCCCGCCGTAGTAATAGGACAACGCGCTAGGGGCGTTTGTCCTGCGGGGATGTGGTTGATGCGGGGACGTCCTCCTGGTGCGATAGTCCGGGCTTGGTGTCCCAATCGCAGAAGGAGGACGTCCTGTGAGCAAGGGTAGCGGCATGACGCGGGGTGACCGGCGGCGGAATGCGCGGCGGGAGCGGCTGCGGGGGATGCTGCCGCGTGATGGCGCGGTGATCGGCATCGATCTGGGGGATGAGAAGCAGGCGATCGCGGTCGTTGATCATGATGTGCGGGTGCTGGCTCGCAAGACGGTGCGGGTGAAGGCGTTCCGGCTGGGTGAGGCGCTGGACTGGGCGGTGGCGCAGGCGCGGGCGAAGGGGTTCGGGCAGGTGGCGGTGGCGTGCGAGCCGACCGGGGCGCGGTGGTTGCAAGTGCAGCGGCTGTGCGCGGAGCGGGGGCTGCCGCTGGTGTGCATCCAGCCGCTGGTCAGCCATATCGCCCGGGAGCAGCAGGATTACACGACGCATAAGAGTGATGAGTCGGACTGCGTGATGATCGCCCGGCTGGCTATCGAGCTGCACTGCTATATCCCGGAGGAGCTGGATGAGGCGTGGGCGCAGCTGCGGCACCTGGGCCGGCGGCGCGCCCAGCTGATCACGTCGGCGACCGCGTTGGTGCAGCGGGTCCGGGATTTCCTGTCGGTGGCCTGGCCGGTGGCGCCTGAGGCGTGCGCTCACCCGTTTGAGTCGGTGACCTGGCTGGCGGCGGTGCAGGCAGTGACGTCGCGGTGCGGCGGGCAGCCGGAAAAGCTGGCCGCCATCGGGCTGGCGGAATTCACCGCCCTGGTCCGCCAGGCCGTGGCCGGGTGGGGCGGCCAGCGGCCCGCCAGCCTGGTATGCCGGGCCGTGTTCGCCGCGCTGGCCAGCACCGAGGGGGTGGTGGCATCCCACCGGCGGGCGCTGCTGCGGCGGTGCGCCGATGAGCTGGGTGACCTGCAGCGGACCCGCGCCCGGCTGCGGGCCGTGGAGGCCGACATGGCCGCCGTGCTGGGCGAGCTCGGCCTGTCCCGGCTGGCGGACATCCCCGGGCTGACCGCTGTCGGCGCGGCGGCGATCTTGGCCGAGACCGGTGATCCCCGCCGGTATGACAGCTCATCATCGCTGGTCAAGCATGCCGGGTCATCGCTGGCCAGGCATGCCGGGCTGTCCCCGTCCGGTAACGCCTCCGGCGCTTTTGAGGGCCAGGCGCACATCTCCCGCCGCGGCCGGCCCGGCCTGCGGCTGACCGTGTGGCGCGCGATCTGGCCGCTGCTCATCCACAACCCGGTGATGGCCGCCAAGTACCAGGCGATGACCCAGGCCGCCGATGCCGCAGCTGCCGCGCAGGCACCGTCCGGGACGGGATCACGGCAGGCCAGCTCGGCGGCCGCGGCCCGGGCGCGGCGCGCGAAGGCCCGGGTCGCGTGCGCCGCCTCGCTGCTGCGCTGGATCTACTCCATGGTCGTCCACGACACCGGCTGGGATCCTGACGTCGCCTCCGGCGCCGCCAGCTGCCAGCACGCCCCCCGGCACCAGGCGGAGGCCGCCTGAGCAGCGCTTCTGTTAGGCGCCATTCTTTCTGAGCATGTAAGCGCGGGTTGGCGTCGTTCAGCGTGAGCGTGCCGGCCTCGGGCCGGCGGCGGATTCCCGTTTCCGTGCGCGACGACACCGTGAGCACCGGGCGGCCCGCTGCCGGTCACGGCGCTGCGGCGGTGCCCGCGGGATGCTCATCGTGTCGTTTCCCCTGCCGGTGGCCGGTTCGGGTTGCAGGGCCGCGGGCAGCCTGGCAGCCTGCAACACGAGCTGCCCCTGGCGGCGGGCGCCGCCCGCCGGGGACCGTAGATCCGTGACCGGGAAGGACTGCCTCGATGCTGCTGTGCGCCGATGCGGGTGCCGTGTCCGCGGACCTGGCGTCTGGCGTGCTCGCCTGCCCCTCGTGCGGGACCGGGCGGCTCCGCCCATGGGGCTACGGGCGGGAGCGGGCGATCCGGGTGCAGGGCGGCGGGTGCCGCCGGCTGCGGCCACGGCGCGGCCGGTGCCGCTCATGCGAGGCGACGCACATCCTGCTCCCGTCGTGGGCGGCGCCCGGGCGCGCGGACGCCGTGGGCGTGATCGCGCGTGCGGCCGCCGCATCGGCGCTGCACGGCACGGGCGCTGTCCGGCTCGGCGCGGAACTGGGCGTCCCGGCCGCGACCGTGCGGGGCTGGCTGCGCCGCCTCCGGGCGCGGGCCGGCCAGATGCTGGCCGAAGCGACGGCTGAATTCGGCCGTCTCGTCGCCGTCATCGAGACCCCGGAGGGCCGTGATCCCTCCCCGCCGGGCCCGGCAGGATCGCCGCTGGGCGACGCGCTGGCCCTCGTCATCGCGTGCGCGCTCGCCGCGGTCACCTGGCACGGCCGGGCGGACTCGGACATGGACGCGCTGATCGGCCGGTTCGGCCTTGCCGCCGCCCTCGCGCCAGCGCCCGGAAGCTGATCCCGCAGCCCCGTCCCGGGCATCCTCGTGCCCGGAACCGGCCCGCGACACTCATCATGGGCACCCGGCGGCATCCACCCCGCACAGCACCGCCACCATGAACATCCCGGCGACACCGTGAGCATCACCGCACTCCTGCGCGCCCGAAATGCCCGTTTCCGGACGCTCATCGTGAATGACGCCGCCATGCTCATCGTGAATGTCGCGCATTCTCTCCAGGTCGCCGGGCTGTCGCATGACGTGGCGTTAGAACGATTCACGGAAAGGTTCTGCAACACCTCAGCCGCGTGTGGTGCATGTTGTCGTCGATGCTGAGAGCGCTACCATCGATAGACCTGCAACATATGCAACACTCTCAGCGCAGTCGGCGAAGATTGTCCGACCCTCCTACCTGCACCTTTCGCGAGGACGCGTTGCATGTCCGTTTTGCACCTGGAGAGAATGCGCGACACGCTTCACGGCCCGCACCCCGAACCGGTGCCCTAGACCTTCTCCCCGATGAGGGGAGAGCGAGCCCGCATCCGCCCCGAGGATCACCTCGCAGATAACCCTGGGCAGCTCTCCCCTGGTCGCCCGGACCTTCTCACCAGCCCGGTTGAACGCTGTAGGAGCAGGCCCGCCCGCACCCGCGGGCGGGCCCAGCCCGCTTGCACTACGTAGGGCGAGAAGACCCGGGTGACGGGCACCGCAACCGCGCCGCAGAACGGCCACCGGCCCGGCGCGGAATTCCCCATGCCCGCACCCGGCGAACGCCCGCCCCAACAGGGGCCAGCGTAGTAAAACCCCAGATCAGAACTCATTCACCAAGACCACCAGAGACTCTCCGGAACCACTTGACACACCACTTCTTACGCTGGTTATCTGGAGTCCGTATTCGGGTGTCTACGCTGTAATTGCCGGGGGTTCCGGGACTTGGACCTGTGGCCATCGGCCGCACGCAGAACAGGCTGTACGGCGCAGGTGCCTGCGCGTCCTCACATGCCGCAGAGCGTGCGGATCGTCCAAGGCGGGCTGTCCAAGCCGGTCGAGGGTCCTGAACCACTGGAAGTCTTGGCGTTCCCACTGCATCGGTCATGCCCCGTTCAGGGAAAGTCAGTACGGCTCGTCGCACCGGTCCGCATCAAGGACGTTCATCCGGGCATCCGTCTCGTCCATCTCGTCCTCAAAGACGCCGTAAGGAGCTCCGCCCGATGTCCAGCCGACGACAAACATGCGACGGCCGCCAACACCGGCCCAGATCGGATCAGCCTGATCAGCGGTAGTTTCACGGACCGCCCGCGTGCTGGGCGACCGGATCGCCGCTTGCGCTGCCGGCTCACCGGGGCCACCTCCGATAATTGCTGCGCCCTGGGCCAGCCGGCATCGCCGGGCCGACGGTAAGGGCATGCCGGCAGCCGAGACCGATCCTGCTCAACAGCCGCGGCACCCGCGCCGCCTGCGGCACCTTCGCCGACACGGGGGCGTGCCGATCATCCGGCCGCGTCCCCACATGCTCAGGCACGCCTTCGTCACCACCAGTTGGATGCCGGAATGGACCTGCGCGATGTCCAGGTCGTCGCCCGGTACGCCCACCCCGCGTCAGCATGCGCTATGACCGGGCCCCGTAAGGGTCTTGACCGGGCCCCGGCTGCATTCTCGCCGCCTACCTGGCCTCCGGCACCTGACGCCGCAGCGTCTCCCGTGACATGAGCTACGGGAGACGTCCAGCATTGCCGAATTGAGGGTGTCTCCCATTCGAGTATCTATGCATCGCACGGCATGCTTATTTGCCCATCTGGTTGACTCGGGCTGTGCTTTAGCGGAGGCAGAGATGACGCGACTGGATCAGCTCGGCCCAGTAGCAGTGATGGTGGTCTTCGTTCCTGCCCCGGGATGGTGAGGACGACGTTGCCGCGGATGCGATGCTGGCGCAGGTCGCTCGGGATGGCGGCCGTGCCGACCCGGCTGGCTGGCCATCCCCTGCCATCGGCTGCTGGCCGGATATGGGAGCCCGGTGAGACGCGCCGGCAAACGGCCCGGCCGAGCAATATCTGCCTTCGATGTGGGTGGCCGACTGGAGCATGATGATGTCGCCGTCATGCACCCGGATCTGGATGATCCGGGACGGATGCGTTGCGTGATAAAATTTAAGGCATCCAATGCAGTTCCGCGACATGGCTGTTATCATCTCTATAGATAACATGTTGCGTGCCTTGCGTTTCAAAGGCGTACCCTCGCGGTTCAGCATAGACGGCCGGGGAACCACCGGCAATGCTTGTCAAATCGCTATGATGCCAGCCAACGCCATCCCGCCACAGTTCATGGATGTGGTTATCGGCACCCAAGTAGTTAACGTGCTGAGTGCCGGAGAACACGTAACCCACGGGTGCCGAATTGGATTCCGGACTGCCCGTAACAGCCGTCAGGTCATTGTGATGCCAGCCGCTACTATTCCACCACAGCTCATGTACATGATTGTCGAGGCCCACGTAGTTCACGTGCTGGGTAGCCTCGGACGCGAGTACGTAACCAGATGCGTCCCGATTTCCTTGCGCAAGCGGAGCGCCCGTGGCGGCGGTCAAGTCATTGTGGTGCCACCCGGTGCTGTCCCACCGGAGCTCGTAGACGTGGGCATCCATGCCTACGTAGGTGACGTGCTGAGTGCCTTGCGCGGGAAACACATAGCCGCTTGGATTAGCCGAGGATAGCGGAGCGCCGGTGGCGTCCGTCAAGTCGCTGTGATGCCAGCCATTGCTATCCCACCATAGTTCCTGTATGTGCCCATATTCGTCTGGGAAATTCACATGCTGAGTACCCTGCGCCGGAAATGCGTACCCGGTAGCACCGCCTGTATATGTACCGCCGGTGCCGGCCGCCTGCGACATGTTCGTGTAATGCCAGCCGTGATCATCCCGCCAAAGTTCCAGGATCCCAAATGCTTCGCCCATGTAGGGTACGTGCTGGGTGCAGCGAAATATGTACCCGCCTTCGGTGTTGACCGCGTTGGGAGCGCCGGCGGCACTCGTCAAGTCGTTGTAATGCCACCCATTGCTATCCCACAATAGTTCGTGTATGTGAAAGTCGGCACCGACGTAAGTCACATGCTGGGTGCCCTGCGCCTCGAACACGTATCCGCTCGGCCTCGATCCACCCGCAGGAGCACCTGTGGCCAGGGTGAGATCATTGAGATGCCAGCTCATACTTGCCTCCCCGACAAGCTGCGCGAGCGATGAATGTACTCGGTACACCAGCGCCCGGAATCCTACAGCACTTCGCTTCATGCGGCTGCGGCTCCATCGATCACCTGCATGATCGGGCATTATGTAGCCCGAAGGGCGCAGGTGACCGAAGGTCACCCACATAATGCCGCTGTCAGGTGCTTGTTGACTGGCTGATCTCCACCATGTGACCGTCTGGGTCCCGTAGGAAGCAACGGATCTCCGTGCCCCAGTCATGCGGCGGGGTAAGGAAGGTCGCGCCCCGCGACCGCAGTGCCTCATAGACCGCCCGGCAGTCGGCAACCCGCAGTGTCATGGCGTGACTGACCCGATCAGCGTCAGGGGGCGGCGCGAAGACCACGGTGGGCTTGTCAGCAGTCGGGCCGCCCCCGCTCACCAGTAGGAGCCAGGCGCCGGCAAGGCGCAGCACCACGCT
Organism: uncultured Actinomycetota bacterium; assembly: GCA_963771985.1. GTDB lineage: Bacteria > Actinomycetota > Actinomycetes > Streptosporangiales > Streptosporangiaceae > Trebonia. Next base: position 311,046 of record CAVYVO010000028.1, read on the forward strand.
CGTTCCGCCGTACTCGCGGTACAGCTCCGCGCCCAGCACATCCACCCAGAAATCACGCGCCCGCGACGGGTCGGCGACTACCAGGATGTGCGTGACCGCGACATCATTCCCCAGCGGGCCCGCTGAGGGCTGCCGCTCCGTCATGTCATTCATCAAGGCCTCCCCGGCTGTGTACCGAATGTATCCGGCCGCCTATCTTGACCATGCGCGATCACAGTTTGCGGCCGTCCGTCAACACCGGCCGCGCCGCCGGACGTCCTCATTTGCCGCCGACAGGTCTGGGTCGGCCGATCCGGAGCGGTGTTCGCGGGCGTAGGCGCCGAGCCGCTTGAGTTCACCGGCGTGGATGGCACATCACCCTCGGCGCGAACGCCCACTCGAACAGGCGGCCGATCCTGCCTGCGCCGTCCCAGGTGATGGAAATCTGCCCGCGCGAAGTGCGCCCCGTCGAGGGACCGGTGAAGGCGGCAACAGCGCTCAAGCCGGTCGGACCAGGCAAGGATCCGGCCCGGTTCGGGCTCAGCAATCTCCGTCCGGAACCGGCGTGGTGGTTCTCGGCCGACCCGCCTGACGAAGGCGGATCCGGGCCGGCTTTCACATCGCGGCCGCGGCGCCGCAGGACCGTGATAGGTGACCCGACGTTGCGGGGAACGGGTCAGCAACGGGCCGTGCGAGAAGGATGAATGAATCCCGCATGTTTTCGAAGAATCATCGTTATGGTCTTGTTAGCAGGCGTTGCCCGGGCTCGCGGCACGGCTAGATTTGGTGCCGTGATCGAGGAGGAATGATGAACCACAACGTGACCCAGGGCGTCGGGGGCCCACTGGCCCGCATCGGCCGGCGGGTCGCCGCTATCGTCGCCGAGTGCAACTACGCCGCGACCCGGGTGACCAGCTTGCGGAACACCCCAGCGCTTTTCTGACCCGGGACCAGCGCCCGGCGCCGGGCCGGGGCTCGGCTCCGGATCCCGGGCCCCGCTGCTGCACGAACCAGCCGCTGGCCGGCCGGGCCCACGCCCGGCCGGCCAGCGTGGTTTCTGCAACGGTTCTGTGACCTGGCGGATGGACCGGTCTGTTCTGCGTGGCCAACTGCGGGCTCTGTGCTCCGCACCGAAAGCTGATCATCGCCGGGTGGGAGCCGCTTACCGCGTGGCTCAGCGGCGGATCAGCCCGACGGGTCACTTTGCGCTATACGGCCGCGCCGACGGCCCGGCGGGCGGCATTCTTAGCGAACGGACAGAACAACCTATTCTGGACGCCCCAACTGGAGAATGCCGAGTGTTCTAGGCCGCTCCGAACGTCGGGTCAGCGCGCGGTTATCAAGAGCTGTCCGCGTCGTCCGGCGTCCGGCTGTCCCGTGCCAAATAAGTCGGCCGGGCATGGTGCCCTTGACCTGCGCGGGCCTGTCTAATTGGCAAACGATCTTGGCCGACAGGACCGCATGATCATACCCACGACCATAGTCGACCTTCTCCTTCATGCCAGTTAAGTCGGTCCGGTGAGCCTTGCGGCGCAGAGCACGTCACAGTGCGGTTGATGCTGGTCAGCCACCTAGTGACAACCCCTGTCGTTGGCGAGCCGGGCCGACTTCGATGGCAAAACCTGTGAGCCGGCCGCACTCGCTGGCAACGGGCCGACTTATTTGGCACCGGACACCGGCAGTCCTTGCTAGAGCGGAACAGCCAGAGGACAGACCGCATATTTATGCATTGCCGCGCTTGTGGTGAATGTCCTCAACTGCCGCTGTCCGCGTGGTGGTTGCTGAGGTCGCATGGACGGAGCCGCTTGCTACCCGGCGCGGGTGAACGGGACTGCTGCTCGCCGGATGGCGTGGCAGACTGGCCAGGTGGTCTTGTTCCGCCTCAACGGCGAGGTAAGTTCGGAGAACCTGAGCGCAATCCAGACACTGCTCACGCAGCTCACCGGCGGCCAGGTCACTGCAACCCCGGCGGGGCTGCACGTGGAGGGCGCGATGGAAGGCAGTGATGCCCGCGACGTGAATCGCCGGCTGCTATCGGCGCTGCGGCGCGCCGAGAAACGCACGCGGCTGCGTGCTGAATGGACCGCGGGCGGTACCACTTACCGGTTCTTCGATTACGTACCCAAGTCGGAGCGACCCGCGTAAGATCCGCCCGGCAACGGCATCCGGACCATGCGGTTGCCCATCGGGCCGCGAACGCGCTCACATGACCCGCGATGAGTGTCGTGTCGTCTGCCCCCGGCTGACGCGCACAGTACCGGGGGTCCGGTTCCGCCGTTGACCGCGTCCCGCGCCGGCCATCGGCCCCCAGCGCCCTGTCCGCCGACCGCGTACGGGCACCGAACTCGCAGTCTCCGTCGGCAGCGTCATGATTCGGCCCACATCGGCAGCGCATCCGGCGGCAGCGGCACGGCGAACGCATTCAGCAGGAAGCAGACCAGCGTGTAGTACCCGCACAGCGACACCAGCTCCACCATCCCGGCGTCGCCGAGGAAGCGGTGCGCGGCATCGTAGGTCTCCTGGTCCAGGCGGCCAGAGTGACTGAGCTGGCGGGCCACATCGTAGACGGCCCGTTCGTCGTCCGCCTCGAACAGCGGATCCTCGCCGCGCCCGATCGCGTCCGCCACCGCGCCGGCGACGCCGTGCTCGCGCGCCATCGGCGCGTGCGCCCACCACTCGAACTCCGCCTGCCACCGCGCGCCGACCGTGATGATGGCGATCTCCGACAGCCGCCGCCCGATCGACGTGCCGAACCGCAGGACCGCGCCGAGTGCGGACAGCCGCCGCCCGGCGCCAGGCGCCGTGACGAACGCGTTGAACGGCCCGGCCAGGCCGCCGCCCGCGGTCACCACCACCTCGCCCCGGCCGTTGACGATGCTGTCCCACAGCTGCTGGCCCTCGGGCCCCAGCTCCTCGCGCCGCACATAGGGAATCCGGGTCATAGCCGGATCATAGCCATGACCAGTAACGGTCTGTGATCCACCGTCCCAGGACCTCGGTCGTCCAGCTGACGGTGAGCGTTGCCATCATGCGGCCAACGTCACGACCGAATGGAGGGCCTCCGCCCAGAACTCACCCGCGGGTGGTCACCTTCGGTGACAGCCGGCAGGGCGAGACGCGCGAAGTGCACTTATTGATTTGTCCGACAGGCGGGCGCGGCGGACGCAGGCGTGCCTGGCCAGCCTCACCCACCGGACAGCCGACCGGCACGCCGCTCATGTCCATCGGCGAGCGGGCGTCCGGAAACGACAGGATCGTCCATCACGGCATGTGTAGCGCCAGCGGAGACCACGCGCGAAAGATCCGCCGATCTGGACGGTTACGGGGTCGCGCCCGATTCGAATGCAGCTCACTCACTCGTCTTTCCGAGTTTCGCGGTAAGTGAGCGTTCTCGCTGGCGTGCGTGACGGCGCGCTGGCACAACAGCTGTGACGGCTGCGACGTGGGTTATTTGCCGGTAACGGCGTGATACGGCAGCATCGGCGGTGCTTAGCACACCGCCGATGACCGGGAGTGTCCGCCGATGCTGCCTGACCAGAGCCTACCCGTGCCCATGCCGCGGGAATGGCGCGGGCTGCTGGACGAGCTCGCGCCGGTGTTCGCCCGGCGGTCGACGTTCCGGCTGTTCACGGCGCTGGCCTGCGGGATGATCCTGGCCGACCGGTCCACGGTGGTCGCGATGGCCGCCGCGGCGGGGATCGGGCAGGACTGGCGGCGGGCGTGCTGGTTCTTCGCCTCGGCGGCATGGGACCTGGACGCCCTGGGCCTGGCCGTGGCCCGGCTGGTGGTGAAGTACCTGCTCAGCGACGGTGATCCGATCGTGGTGGCGGTCGACGGGACCTTCTTCCGCAGGTGGGGCCGGCATGTGGCGCAGGCGCGGTGGGCTTATGACGGTTCCGCGCAGGGCGGGAAGAAGATCGCGTTCGGGAACACCTGGGTGGTCGCGGCCCTCGTGGTAAAGCTGTCCTTCTGCCCCTCGCCCGTGGCGCTGCCGGTCCTGTTCCGGCTCTGGCGCGGCAAGGGCACCGCCTCCCAGGTCCGGCTCGCCGCTGAGCTGCTGGAACTCCTCGCGAAGGCGTTCCCGGGCCGGGCGGTCCACGGCACCGGCGACGCTGCGTTCCACGGCGGGGCGCTTGCGGTCAAGGGCACGACGTGGACGACCCGGCTTCCCGCCGGCGCCGTCCTGCACGGCCCCAAGCCGCCGCCGACCGGGAAACGGGGCCGGCCCCGGGCCAAAGGAGACCGGATCGGCAAGTGCAAGGACGCCGCTAGCACCCTGACCTGGGAAGACACGGTCATCCACGTCTACGGCAAGGACCAGAAGGCACAGCTCGCCTCCTGCCCCGCCCTGTGGTACGGCAGCTTCAAGTCCGCGCCCGGCCAGCTCATCCTGATGCGCGAACCGGACTCGAAAAAACCCTACGACCTGGGAATCTTCACCCTCGACACCACCCTGGCCCCGGCCCGGGCCATCGAGCGCTACTCCTGGCGGTGGCCCATCGAGCCATCCAACGCCGCCGGCAAGCAGGTCCTCGGCGTCGGCGACGCCTGCAACCGGACCCTGAAGGCCGTCGAGCGGACCGTCCCGTTCGGGTTCCTCATCCAGACCCTGCTCATCACCTGGTACGCCCGCTCCGCCTGCGATCCCGCCGACATCGAGCGCCGCCGCCGCGACTGCCCCTGGTACCTCACCAAGACCGCCCCGTCCGCCGGCGACATGGCCGCCCGCCTCCGCCGCGACCTCCACGACGCCCGAATTTCTGTCAACCTGCCAGGCCAGGGGCAACCCGGCCAAATAGACGACCGAGACATGACCTGCGAGGCCATCGCCGCCTGACTCAGAAACACGAGTCACTCATAAACGGGCAATATGCGCGGCGGGAATTGCCGCCGCCCCGCAGCCGACCGCTCATACTCGGCAGGGAGGCGTCACCCGAGCCTCGCGGGTGCCATCACGTTCCGTCATCAGCCCTCATTGTGGTCGGCCGTCAGCGCTGCCCGTTGCGGCCGCACCTTCCCGCTGGGCACGCCCGGGCGCTGGGAAGCCGGGGTTCCGCTGGGCCTCCGGCCGGAACGAACCGGGCATGTTCCAGGGCTGGCGGAAGGCCGCAGGTCATCGTCGCGAGGACTCCGGGCGGAGCGGGGCACCCTTAAGCGCCGGTCGGCCTGCCCTGCCGCCCGCTGGCCGCTGGGCTTGCGGGTGCCCACCGGGGCGTGATCGCGAGGATCACGGGCGTGGTGCGCGGACGTCCCAGGTGCAATGCGGACTGCACGATCCGCAGCGGCTTGATGAACATCACGTCGATCCGGTACTTACGCGCGATGAGCCGCTCGGCGCTGCTGACCTCGGAGCTGGGCAGTAGCTCTGCCACGGCATCGGCCTGCTCGCCGCGAAGCCGGCCACTCGCCGTGCAGGCCGCGACTTGCACCGCTGGGTTGCGCCTGATGCGCTTCACCTTTCCCGATGCCGCGTCGGTTTCCACCAGCAGCCTGCCATTCTGCTGGACGAACCACACCGGCGTGGCCACGCCCGTTCCGTCGCGCTTGTAGCTGGTGATGCTGAGGTACCTGCCCGGAAATACCCTCGCGGCCGGCACCTGCGGCACTGGCCGGTCCGCGAACGCTGCCTCGTCCATCGTCCCAACCCCCGTCCTGCTCTCGATGACGTCCATCCTCCGCCTGCGGCTGCCGCCGCGGTCTGGGGCCAAGGGCCCGGCGAAGGTCCCTGGGCCCACGGCATTCAAGGAGGCCATCGACTGAATCGAGGCTTCGGGCTTCCGCATCCGCACCCCGGCCAGCGACGCGAGCCCTGGACCGGGGCGGGCTCGCGGGCGCCGCCGCGCACTGGCAGCCGCTGCAGGCCCAGTCGCTGGGGTTCCCGTCCGCGGCGGCACTGGACGGCCACATGACCGACGGGCGGCGGCTATCCCTCGCTGGCGAGCGGGACAGGGCATCGCGAGAGCCCAGGTCATGAATGTCGAGCTTGCTCAATCTGCCCACCGCGTGCAGGACACGCGCCGGCCCTGGCCGACGGGCGGCCGCGCAGCGTAATGGCTCACCGGCAGCAGGGCACGCCAGAGCCGCCGATCGGGCGCCAGACTCGGCCGATTGGCATGGCGGGCCGTGCCGCATCCGGATGATTGATATGGGCGCCTTCCTGCGTGCGGTCGCCGGCGGCGCACGTGGCCCTCTGGCCTGGGTGCATACGCCGCGCAGCGGTCATGGCGGCCTCAATCATGCCTTAACCGCGAAGGAGGGCCGCGCTGGCATGCTCGTCTCCAGAGTCGCCGCGGTGGCGGCTGAGGGGGGACGATGATGAGCTGGTTCTGGCTGAACATCCCGCTGATGGTGTTGTTCCTTTGCTGCTGGGCGGGGATCCCGCTGTGGCATGCGCTCACCCGCTGGGACGCCGAGCTCAGGGCAAAGCACGCCGAGATCGCGGCGGCAGCCGTCGCTGCGCCGGCCGCCGCGCAGCCGGCTCCGGCTCCGGCTGCGGCAGTCGCGCACGGGGCCGGCCGCCCGGCTTATGCGGGAGCTGGCGGCCCGCGGTAACCAGTGCGGCTGGCAGCAGGCGGGAGCGGCCGGCCTGGCACGGCCACGACACGGGGACCGCTGTCGCGGGCGGCGGTCCGGGCCTGGGCGATCTGCGATGGCGGGAAGGTGCGGGTCGTGCCTGGACCGGGCCGTCAGCGATCGGCCGCATGAGGGCCGGCAGCTGAGCGAGGACGAAGTCAGCGAGCCGGCTCCGCTGCCGGAGATCTGGACGCGGCGGCTGCGCAGCAGCGCGTCGGACACCGCTGCTCCGGGCCGGCCCGGCCAGCGCGCCGGTCTGGACGTAGGTGATGCCGGCGCGGTCCTGGTGCAGGCCGCCGCGGCCCGGGACGGCGGACATGGCCTCGGCGGGCGGCCGCAGATGAAGCCGGGCACCAGGTCGTCGGCGCACCTTTAGTGCACGGTCATGTGCACCAGCCGTGTCGCCCGCCGGTAGGGTCTTTGGCCTCTGGCGGCACCAGCCGAAGGGGGCGCAACGTAGCTGTCATCGGCCATCGTCCCCTCTTGGAGGTGAAGGCGATGAGCGCATGGCTGGCCCCGGGGGATGCCGGGCTGCGGGCTGCGGCGAGGCGCAGGGCGGCGAGACCGGACACCCTGACCGCGCGAGTGGCCGGAGCGCTCTTCATCGCTGCGACCGTCGCCAGCTTGGTCAGCACGGGACTGCTGAACCCCGTCTTCAGCGGTTCTGACTATCTCGTCAAGATCTCCGCACATCAGGACCGGATCGTCGCGGGCGGGTTCTTCGAGATCATTGCGGCCTTTGCCAGCGCGGGGATCGCCGTGTCGCTCTATCCGGTCGTAAGACGACACGGCGAGTCTCTGGCGCTCGGGTCGGTCGGCTTCCGGCTCCTTGAGGGCGCGCTGTATCTCGTCGCGGCCATCGGCACGTTCCTGTTGCTGCAGGTGGGCCAGGACGCCACGGCCGGATCCCCGGTTCCGTCATATCTTCGGACCTCCGGCGCGCTCTTGCTGACCCTTCGAGACCAGGCCGGCCTGGCCGGGGTTCTGGCGTTCTACCTGGGTGCCTCGATGTACTACTACGTGTTCTACCGGGCCCGGCTGATCCCTCGGTGGCTATCGGGCTGGGGGCTGGCGGGAACCGCGCTGGGGGCCTTGGCCGGGCTGCTGGTTCTGTTCCGCGTGACCGGTTACATGTCGGCGCCCCAGGTTGCCTTGAATGTTCCCATCGCCGTGAACGAGATGGTGCTGGCGATCTGGCTGCTCGTCCGGGGATTCGGCTCCCCGGCGGCCGGGGGCGCGCCGGTCAGCCGGGGCAGCGACGCGGGCGCCGGGTCCGGCGCCGGCAGTCCGACGGTCACGGCGTCCACCCCTGTGGAAGGAGGCGAGCCGGCGGGACGATCATGAGATCACGCCGCCTGCCTGACCGGGATCTCTGGCACCTTATCACCGGCTTGGCCCGGGCCGCGGGACCGAGGGCGGGTTCAGCCCGGGCAGAAGCTCTTGATCCTCAGGCTGACCCTGGACCCGTCGGGCGACGCCGGGACCTTCGCCGTTCAACTGGCCAGGGCGTTCTGCGCAAAGGCCGCCGGTCTGCGCCGCCGCCAAGACGGACCTGGCCGCCTCCATCGGCGCTCCCGCGTCATCGGCTATCCCCGCCGGGACACTGCCGAGCAGGGTGAGTGCTGCGACCTGGTCCTCGACATCGGCGGCAATCGCCCGGTTTCCGGTTTGCGGCGCGCTCTCCGCTACGGTCAGATCGGATCCGCTGGAGCAACCGCGATAACGATGCACAGAATTGGTGGATCTGGACGCGCTCGATGAGAGGGATTCCCATGGCGCTGTCAGCGCTCATCGTTAAGTTCTCTGACCTGCGGAAACGCTCACGCGCGGATGCGTGCGCTCCAGCGGAACCGCAGGAAGAGAGAAAAACGATGACCGTCCCGCAACCCCGTCCCCGGCGGCGCAAGCCGCTGGACGCCGGGCCGTTCGCCCCCGAGATCGGGTCGTTCCGGCTGCACCTGGCGGCCGAGGGCAAGGCCGCCAAGACGGTGCGGACCTACACCGAGGCCGTGGCCTGGTTCGCCGCCGCCCACCTGATCCCCCGCACCAGCTGCATCAGGTGGGACCAGGTCAGCGGCCACGACGTGCAGCGGTGGCTGGTCCACCTGCTGACCCGCTACAGCGACGCCTACGCCAGCAACCAGTTCCGGGCCCTGCAGCAGTTCTTCCGCTGGCTCGCCGAGGAGGAACAGCTCCCGGACCCGATGACCCGGCTGCGCGCCCCCGAGGTGACCGACAAGCTGGTGCCGGTCTTCACCAGCGAAGAACTATCGGCGCTGGAGAAGACCTGCCAGGGCCGGGCGTTCGCCCAGCGCCGCGACGCCGCGATCATCGCCGTGCTCACCGCGACCGGGATCCGGGCGGGGGAGCTGGCCGGGATTCGGTATGACGCGCGCGACCCGAGGCGCAGCGACGCCGACTTGTGGCGGCGGGAGATCACGGTGCGCGGCAAGGGCGGCCGGGCGCGGGTGGTCCGGATCGGCCACGAGGCTGCCCGTGCCCTGGACCGGTACCTGCGGATCCGGTCCCGGCATGCGCAGGCGCACCGGCCGCAGCTGTGGCTGGGGGTGAACAACCGCGGGCCGATGACCGCGAACGGGATCTACCAGATGATCGCCCGCCGCGGCCGGCAGGCCGGGGTGGATGCCTGGACGCACCGGTTCCGGCACCACTTCAGCCACACCTGGCTGGACCGCGGCGGCGCCGAGGGCGACCTGATGGAGCTGAACGGCTGGTCCTCCCCGCAGATGCTGCGCCGCTACGGCGCCAGCGCCCGCAGCGCCCGCGCCCGCCGCACCTACGACCGCATCATGACCGACCGGCCGTGACACAAGCCATAACCGGGTAAACGGAGGCGCCAGCCCGGGACCGCCTCGCCGGGCCGCGGCCAGAGACCCGACTTGGCTCACGATCATGGACTTTCGACCCGCTTAATACGCTGACCTGCGGACTTACTTCTCAAGTTGATGAAATCTGCGCACTAACCAGGTTGAACTCCTAGTGGATGGGATCACCAGGGTTTGAGCTTGAGTCCCCGGTGCGGATAGTTCCGCACGGGGGGCAGGAGGTGACACGGGCCCCGCAGCTGCCCTGCCAGGAGATCCCGGTTGAGCAGATGAGCGGCGGGGTGCTAGCGCGGATGCGGCCGGACCTGAGCATCGGCGTCGCCCTGGCCCCGCGCCGGGCGGCAGCGTCCGGGTGGCGGCAGCCCGGGAGCTTGGCACACCCGTGCCGCCTGGGCGACAATGACGGGATGGCTCGTGATGACGGCAGGGCCCAGTTGCGGCGGGTGGCCTTGATGTCCGTTCTGGACGGGACCAGGCCCTCGGGGACGCTCGAATGGGTGTCCCCGGTCATCCCCGTTGTTACCCAGGCCGCCGTCGGGGCCGGGCACTGGGCCGCCGGCCGCCGGCAGCGGGCCCTGGCCGCGTGGGCAAGCGCTGCCGGCCTCGGGCTGGTGGCGTGGGGCCTTGGCACCGAAGCGCCGACCCGGGCCGAGGCGAAAAAGAACATCGAACAGCAAAAGGACCTGTTGCGCGAGCGTGGCATAGAGGTGCCGGCTACCGCCGGGACGCAAACACCCACGGCCCGCCGGCTATCGCGGCACGCTCCCCTGTACGGCCTTGCTTTCCAGGTCGCGGGGATGGTCCTCGGCGTGCGGTCGGGCCTGCGCAACCCGCGGCGGCTGACGGTGCCCGCGATCGCCAGCGAAGCCCTGACCACCTGGGTCTCTGTCCTGCGGGTGCCCCGGGCCGTGCAGCGGCGCAGGCCGAGGATCGCCGCCGGCTCAGCCCTGGTCGCAGCCGGAGCGGTAGCCCGGCTGCGGGCAGCATCGGCTGAACCCCTCCCGGTAACAGCAGGCCCGCAGCGGCCACCGCGGCAAGAGAACACCGGGAAACCACGCGGCACCTGCCTACGAACCCCTTCATGAGCCCCGGCCGCGTAGTCCGGCGTACGTTGCGCACTAAATGAGCCAACTCAGGAGCCCGGTACCGCCTCGCCGAGCTGCGGCCAGAGATCGCCGTGCGCCAGCGCGCCCGCCAGCAATTTCAGCCCGAGGCGCACCGCCCCACGTCTTACTCACATGCCGATGAGCGGGCGTTGCGTCCTCGCATATCTATGCGCTGTCCTGGATGCTGTCGGCGGCCGCAGTGATCGGTCAATCCAGCCTTTGGTCCAGCGGGGAGCACGCCGACTCTGCGCGCCGCATCATGCTGAGGGCTGAGATCGGGATGGCGCACATATCGACCGGATCTGGGCGGCGGCTAGGGGGCAGGTCAAGTAACGGTCAGGGCAGTCAGCTGGTGGCTGATCGCCCTCGCCGCGGATCGGTTCGCCGATCGCTCGATCGTCGCCGAACCGGCGAACATCACCCATGTCTGGAAGGACAAGGTGCTTTTCAAGGCCCCGGCGGGTGGCTGACGCTCACCAGCCTCTCTTGCGGGCGACGAGCCGTTCGACGGTGCCGAGCGGGTCGGGGTCCAGACCGTCGGGAACCAGCCGGGCGTAGCCGATGGCAGCCCTTGCGGCCCACCCGTTGTCGGCGTCCGCGGCCTGGTCCAGCGCGGCGTGGGCGCGCAGGGCGTCGAGTTCATGCCAGGCGAGCTGGTGGCGAGTGGCGAGCCGCAGCGCGGCATCTGCGGCATCGCGGCCCTGTACGAGCAGGTCGGGGCTCCTGGCTGTGGTTGCCTGGTCGGCCCGGATCCGGGCCCGGGCGGCCAGCGCGGCCGACTGGGCGGGCACCAGCCCGCGGGGGGCAGCGATCGTGATCGCGTCGGTGGCGTGCCGGTCGGCCGCGGCCGGATCTCCCGCGGCCCGAGCGTAGTCGGCCAGGTCGGTCAGGGTGGTGGCGAGCTCGGTGAGGTAGTCGCTATCCCGGAAGCACCGGGCGGCCGCCGCGAGGTGCTGGCCAGCCGTCGCCATGTCCCCGGCGGTGATGGCCAGGCGGCCGAGCAACTGGTCACACCGCGCCACATCTTCGTAGTACTCGCTCCTCAGGCAGATCTCCCTGTTGCGGCTGGTCAGCGCCCAGGCCACGCGCGAGCGCCCGGTACGGGCCAGCCATTCCGCCCACCTGATCCCGTCCTGTGAATAGAGGTGATCACCGTCTCGGTCGTTGGCGAAGACGAGCTGGTCGGCCTCGGTGAACCGCTTCCCGGCCTCGGCGGTGTCGCCGGACAGCCCGGCCAGCCACCCCAGGCACGCCTGCATGTACTTGGCCTTCCACCAGTTGCCAGCCTGCTGGGCAAGGCTGAGCGATTCGGCCGCAGCGGCCCGGGCCGGCTCGATCTCCCCAGTAGCGCCGAGGCAGTCGGCCAGGTTTTGCAGCCCGGCAGCGAGGCCGGTCTTATCGTCGGCGTCCCGCAACCGGCTGACCACCATGGGCACGAACTGCCGTGCCGTGTCGAAGTCTCCTGCGGCCAGCGCGTAGAAGCCGACGAGATTCAAGTAGATGGTCAGCTCGGGGGCGCCGAGTTTGGCCGCGCAGGCGTTGCGGCGGGCAGGCGTGCCCACGAACGCGGTGGCCGCGCGCTGCCCGAGCCGGGCTGCGGGAAGGTTCTTCCAGACGCTCCCCCCCTCACTCCGGGCCATGTGCAGGTCGTGCGCGGGCCTCCACTGGCCCGCGTCCAGCAGCAGCTCGACGGCTTCCACGACCCGCAGCGCGGCCTCCCGGGTGGTCACCCTTCCTCCCGGAATGTCGGCCAGGCCAGCTTGCGCCGCAACCGGTGCGGCGTCCAGGACCAGCGGCCGGAACGTGTCCCGGACCAGCGGGTGTGCGGAAATGGTCCCGTCCGGGTGCCAGGTGGCCAACCCGCCCAGCCGGTCCCGGACCGCGGCCTGTACCCGGGCCGACGTCCACCCGGCCAGCCGGCGGCGGAACGCTCGATGCCCGGTGACCGCCAGCACCGCTTCAACCTGGACCGGCCGGGTGAACAGAGACACCGCGGCGAGCAGGTAACGGTCCGGCTCGCTCAGCCGGTCGGCGTAGAACGTCAGCATCCGGCCGACCCGCGCATCCGTGTGCACTGCCGCGGCCAGCTCGCCGCGCAGCGCGGCGAGGTCGCTGGCGGGCGGGCGGGCGGCCAGCAGTCCGGCGAGCACTCCGACCGCCAGGGCGTGGCCGTCCACCGCCTGGACCAGGGCCCGCCGCTCAGCGTCGGGGAGCCAGTCACTGCCGGCCGCGGCCAGCAGCGCCGAGCCCTCCGCCGGGGTAAACGGCGGCACCTCCAGCATCCGGGCCCGGTCACCGTCGAAGGTCTCCAGGTCAGCGAACGGGAACCGGCTGGTCAGCACCACAAGGCCGCCGTGCCGTATTTGGCAGGCACCGGCCAGTACCTCCCGCAGCGTGCCATCCAGCAGCCGCCCGAACCCGCCCCCCGCCGGGCCCTCCTGCACCACCTCCATGCCATCCAGCACCAGCAGCAATGGCACCATGCGCAGCAGTCCCAGCACCGCCGCGGCCGGCTGTGCGCCGCCGGTCACCTCAACGCCGAGCTGTTGCTGCGCCCAGTCAAGCAGCGCCTGGGCCCACCGCTCAGCGGACGGGTCGGCGTAGAAGCTCCACCCGAACATCCCGCGCATACCGGGCCGCCTGGCCACCCCGCCGGCCTCCTGCATCCAGTGAGTGACCAGCGCGGTCTTCCCGGCACCGCCCCATGCTGTCACCCCGACCAGGGCAACCTGCGGGTCAGCGGCCCACCGGTCCAGCCGGGCCAGCTCCTCGGCCCGCCCAGTGAAAAAGGCTGTCCGCTCGGCTCCGTGCACCCAGGTCAGCCGAACGCCCGGTGCATCCGCACCAGTCTTGGCACCCGATGCGGTCGCCGGCTGGTCGGTGCGGGCGGCCAGATCTGCGGCGGGCGCGAAACGGGCGTCGGTCAGCGTCGAGAGCAGCACTCGCAGCGCGGAATGATCGCTGCGGGGAGCGGGGTAGAGCACCGCCTGCGCCCCGTAGCCGATCTTCGCCCGGTGGGCCAGGATCCCCGGGTCATTGTCCTTACCCGCCGGATCCCACGCCATGAGGGCGACATGACGCGGCGGCCCGCCCGGGTCGGCCCGGGTGCCGGTCCGGTCGGCGATCTCCCGCAAGATTGCGGCGATCCGCTGGTCGGCGAAGCTGAACCCGATCCACGCCAGGTGCCCATCGATCAGCCGGGCCAGCACCTGCGGCAGCTTGCCCGCGTACGCGCGCCGGTACTCTGTGGTGGCCAGCACGACGCTGTCGGGCCGGTTGTACTGGCCGTGGGCGAACAGCACCGGCAACTCCGCCTCGCCGAACACGTCCCCGGTCCGCCACCGGTCCAAGTCCAGCTCGTCCTGCCAGGTGGTAAAACCGGTCGCCGCAGCCCCTGGCCGGACCCGCAGCCGTGCGTCCACGATGCCCGGGTCATAGTTCGTGGTCACCGCGGCCTTGAATGCGCACCGGCACACCAGCTCCTGCACCGGGGTCCAGGATCGCCCCGACACCGGGTCGGTCCGGACCCGCAGCACTGCCCGCAGCACCTCCCGGTACCCGTCCGTGCCCAGGGTCTGGCGCACGATCTCCACGACCTCTTCGGGGCTCTGGCTGGCCAGTGCCCGGAGCGTGGCTACCTCCTGCTTACCCAGCCGGTCCGCCGCCGCCTCAACCAGTTCCCCGATCAGCCCTTCCCACAGGGGATACAGCGGAGCCGACACTCCCGCCCCCAAGAACGCGACCGCTTGGCCCGAGGCCAGGTACCCGCGCAGCGCCGCCAGGCCCGCGGCATTCACATGACCCAAATCCCGTTGCTGGGCAGCAGGCAATCCGGCCAGGTAATCCTGGGTCATGACCTAAATACTCCCCGGCACGGCGGATTAAAGCTAGGCCGGAAACCGGCGGATTTAAGCCAGGGCAGGAAAGCAGCGCTCCGCCATTGTGGGCGGCCATGTCGGCCAAGTGCGGTCACGATGTCGAGGGCGCGCCACGCGCCGAGTTCGGCGCAGGCGCGGTGCAGCTGGCCAACGAGCCGCTCGGCGGGCTTCTCGGCTCTCACCGCGATAGCGTTCGAGCCGACCGCTCCACTGGAGAAGGCCCCGGGCGGGGGCGGAGGATGAGGCCCGCCAGGCCTGAACCGCCGCTCAGATATCCCAGTTCGGGCGTGATACATGAAGACGCACCGCCAATTGAGCTGACGACCATATCGGCGGCGATGTGCGCCGTGCCGGGAAGCCGTTCAATTACGCATCGTGAGCTGACGTCAGTGTGCCTGCCGCTCCCGGTTCCAGGTCAGTCATTGCCGTCGCGGCTTTGATGATCAGTGAGTCGTGGCTGCGAGTATGCGGGCGATGCTGGTGACGAAGCGGGGAAGCGCGTCATGGTCCCCGGCGGAGCGGGTCGGGTTGAGTTCTCCGATCGACAGTGCTCGCATTCGCTGATCTCGGGCCGCCGCCGTGAGCGCCTCGGCGACTTGGTCGAGGGTAGGTCCCGTGTTGCGGCAGTCGGTATTCTCCGCCAGCGGGGCATCGATGAAGTCCAGGACGTCGACGTCGAGGTGGAGGGCGAGCGGCCCTGCAGGAAGCTGGCTGAGCGCGGCCAGTGCGGTGGCGGCCGGGTCGGCGACCAGCGCCTGGCTGGTGGTGACGTGCAAGCCGAGCTGGCCGGCCAGCTCGCGCTCCCACTGCGTGGCCATCCGCGGCTCGACCCCGAGCCAGGCCACTTGGCCCGGCTCGAGCAGCGGCGGCCGCCCGAACGCGCCGGTCAGGGTGTCCAGGCAGTCCGGCAGGGCAAGCGCGTGCGCTAGCCCCATCCAGTCCAGCGCCCCGTCGGTGGTGCTTTCCGGGGTGTTGAGGTCGTAATGGCGGTCGAGGTAGAGCAGTCCCGGTGCCCCGTCGCCCAGGCGCTGCAGCGCCGCCACTACCCCGAGCGCGATGGTGCAGTTCCCGCCGAGCACCAGGGCAATGTCGCCGCGCGCCAGCAGCGGGCCGAGCCGGTCCGCCAGTTGCTGCACCAACGTCGTCGCCTGGCCGGCGTTCTGGGCCAGCGGGTGATCCCGGTCCGGGCTCCATGCCTGGTGCGGCAGGTCTCCGTCGTCATGCACCTCGAGCCCGGCGGCGGTGAGCTGGCCGAGCAGGCCGGCCGAGCGCAATGCCGCGGGCGCCAGGTCCTGGCCGGCCGCATAGCTGGCCGCGCTGCTCGGCACGCCCACGACTGAGATCCGGCTCACCTGGGTGAGGCTACCGGCGCCCGCCTCAGGGCACCACCGGATAACCGCGGCCCGCGCGGCGGCTTAAACCGGCAATGCATTCGATGTTGCGAGATTGCCGGTGCCTCATGCGCCGCTGTCACACAGAACCGCAAGCCCGCGAGAGCTAGTCGCTTTCGCGATGGGGACGGTAACGGGATCAGCGCGAACGTCGCCGCGTCAGGATGAAACAACGCGCGCTTCCTGCCCACGACCTGGATGGCCGCACCAGCACAGTCACTTCCGCGCGCTGTCCGCGACCCCAACGGCTGACTCCGGATACACGCATTGGGCGGATACTAACTCCTCGGGCGTGGGCCAGCATCGGTCATATCGGTCACCGCGCGTAGTTCGCTGTCGAGCCGTGCACGCGCAGATCGCCGAATACGCGCGCAGGACTCCCGCTGCTTTCGCGTAGCAGGACATGTTCCAGAACATCCAGTTCCTTGGCTGTCTGGAAGGGACGGGTCGGCGGGGCCCGGTGCGGGCCGCCTGCGTGCGGTGAGGGGTGCTGGTAAGAGGCGCGCCTGTGTGCGGAGGTCTGTCAGGGGGATGGAGCCGCCGAGTACGCCGAAGACGTGGCGGGCGATTTCGGGCTGGTTGGCGGCGGTCCGGTACAGGGCCTCGAGCCGGGCTGAGAGGGGGGCGAGCCGGGCCGTGCTGAGGGTGAGTTCGAACCCGTTGGCGGTCTGGGTGTCTCGTTGCTGCTGGTAGCTGGCGAGTGCCTGGTCCATCGGCTGGTGCCCGGCCAGGGCCTGGTGGATGGCGTCGGCGAGCAGGTCGGCGGCGAGGAAGGCGTCGGACATGCCCATTCCGGTGCAGGGATCTTTGTGGTGTCCGGCGTCGCCGGCCAGCGCCCACCCGGCCCCGGCCGAGGCCCGGTAGTAGTTCGGCAGGTCACCGGTGCCGGTGAAACGTGCTTCCCGGTGCCCGGATGCGGCCGCCTCACGCAGTCCCGGGACGAGTTCCAGGGCGGAATGGAAGCGGCCTTGTATGTCGCGGCGCACCTGGTGGAAGTCCTGCCGCGGCCAGGCGACGTAGATGCAGGTCAGGTTGTCGTTGGTGGGCCAGACCAGGATCAGCTGGCCGGGGCGGGCGTGAAACGATGCGCCCAGGCCGCGGATCCCGCTCCAGTAGGAGTAGTAAACGGCCGTCAGCGGGGGGTGTCCCCGGTAGGCGCGGGCGCCGACCCTCCTGGCGATGCCCGAATGCGCGCCGTCCGCACCCACGACGATCGCGGCCCGCAGCGAGGATCCGGCGGACCCTGGATGCTGGCCCAGCACGCCCGCGGCTTTGCCGTCGGACCACAGCACGTCACGCACGACGAAGCGCTCGATCAGCTCAGCGCCGGACTCGGCGGCCGCCTCAACCAGGAGCGCGTCAAGGACGGTCCGCCGCGGGCAGTAAGTGTCGGCCGCGCCTGCCACCGCCGGCCCGATGCCGGATATCTGCACCGGGCCGGGGTCGAAGGTGATCTGGCGGATGGGGGCGCAGCCACGGGCGCGCAGCCGGCCGAGCAGTCCCCAGGCCTGCAGCCGGGCTGTGCCCCTCTGCCAGAGGAAATGGGTGGACATGGTGTCGCTGGGAAACGACGCCCGGTCAACGAGAGCGACCCGGTGTCCGGCCCGGGCCAGCAGCATGGCCAGCGGCGCCCCGCCGCACCGGGCGCCCACCACGACGACGTCATACACCGGCCCGTTGGCCTGCCGGGGACTTCCGGCGCTAGCCGACGGGCTGGCCGGCGGCCAGGGCCTTGACGTCCGCGGTGTTCAGCGGGTTGCCGGCGATGCCCCAGTCGCCGCTTTTCACTTCCTCGACGACCACCCAGGTGACCGGGCGCATGTTCTCGCCTTCGATCTCCACCATGGTGTCGGTCAGCCGGCGCACCATGTCCTGCTTCTGCTCGGGGGAGAAGACCCCCTCGATGACCTTGACGTTGACGAACGGCATGTCCTATCTCCCTCCCTTGTGAGTCGGCCAGTGTGACCGTGAACGCAAAATAGCACGACCGTTCGTGCTATACAATAAACTCGTGCCGAGACACCCCTACAGCCACGGCGCCCAGACGCGCGGCGCCATCGTGCGGGCCGCCGCCGACCTCGCCTCGGTCGAGGGACTGGACGGGCTCAGCATCGGGCGGCTGGCCAGCGAGCTGGCCATGAGCAAGAGCGGGCTGTTCGCCCACTTCGGCTCCAAGGAAGACCTGCAGCTGGCGGCGATCGAGGAGGCCCGGCAGCGCTACGTCCAGCAGGTGATCGCGCCCGCCCTGGCCGCCGGCTCCGGAATCACCCGCCTGTACGCGCTGTGCGAGGCTTTCCTGTCTTATATCGAGCGCGGAGTGTTCCCCGGGGGATGCTTCTTCGCCTCCGCCATGGCTGAGTTCGACGGCAAGCCGCCAGGGCCGGTCCGCGACCGCATCGCCGAGTGCCAGCGCGAGTGGATGAACACCTTGGAGCGGGCCGCGCAGGACGCCCGGGCACAAGAACAGCTGCCTGCCGGCAGCGACCCGCGGCAGCTGGCCTTCGAGCTGGAGGGCGCCTTGCTGATGGCCAACTGGTACTTCCACCTGTACGCCGATCCGGGCTACCTCAGCCGGGGCCGCCGCGCCGTGCAGGCCCGCCTTGCCGGCGAAGCTACCCCCGCTGGCAGGCGCGCCCTGCCAGCCAGCCCGGCAGACCAATGAAACACCGCAACGGGCTCACCGCGCGTATCCGCCTGCGCGGCGCAGATCTACCAGATAGGCACACCGCCGTCCCGTCGGCACCGCGTCTAGGTCATGCGCCAGATCGGCGGGTCAGCGCGCGGTTATCCAGCCGGCCTCGGGTCATTGGCCGCCGGTTGCAGCCCAGCGCGATCGGCCCGACCTTGTATTTTTATGCAGCGCCGTCCTCGGGGTGAACGTCCGGATCTGCCGCGAGGCGTGCGTGCGGTGTGAGCACCGTGCAAGATCAGTCCGGCGGGCCTGACATCATAGAGGCAAATGAGCAAGTCACCTTCCCGCCGCTTCCCGGTGACCGTCACCCATCTGCCGGTCACCCGCTGCCAGATCTGCCAGCGCACCGTCGCGTACCGGCCCGGCAGCCTCACCGAGGTCCTGACCGGGCACTACCGCCGCGACCATCCTGAAGCACTCGGCCTGGCATCCCGGGAGCCGGCCGCGGAGACTCCGCACTGACCCCGCGGCTGCCGGCGGCGACGCCGGCCGGCCCCCAGGCAAGCCTGCCACTGGGACGAGCCCGGAAATCGGTAGCGGATGACGCAGCGTAGCCGAATTCTGGAAGGGCTAGCGCGTGTAACCGCCGTCTGTACGGTCACAGCAGGCGATCGATTGATCCCTGCTCCCGCACATATCGGCTTAATCTGTGCGGAAGGCCGACGGCCGCCAGAGTCGGCGGCTATGGAGAGCCGAGTACGTGTTCGTAGAATTCGCCGAGCGCGCCGGCGTAGCCTGACGGGTTCTGAAGCCAGTGGACGTGACCAGAATCCTGCAGCGTCACCTGGGTGGCATGCGGAAACCGGCTTCTGACGATCTGGGTGCCGGCTCCGAAAATATCGGAGGCGCCGTACAGGACCAGTGCGGGCCCTTCGTAGCCCGGTGCTTCCTTGAGCGCGTCCGGGCGTTCCCGGGTAATCGCCCGGTCGGTCTTGATCATGGCTGCCGGAGAACAGCCAGCCAGCCACGCCGGGTCAGGATCGGGTGCAGACCCGGGATCGGGAAAGTAGTTGTGCCACGTCTCGGTCATCACGTGACGCATCGACCACGCCCGGACCGGGCCGGGGATCACCAGGCCCGACCCGTAGGCGTAGAAGCGCAGGGTGCCCCGGATGCCCGCGCGGGCATGTTCGATACGGAAGGATTCACGCTTGGTTCGCTTCCACTGGCCGCCGACGCCGAGCGAGGAGCTGACCAGGACGAGGCTGCTGACCCTGTGCGGGCAGGCAGAGACGTATCCCTGAGCGAGCAGGCCGCCCCAGGAATGCCCCAGCACGTGCCAGGCTGCGACGCCCGTGCGGGTCCGGATGGCTTCGATGTCGTCCAGGTAGGCGGCTAGGTCATACCGCCCGTCACGGCACGCGGATGCACCGGCTCCGCGCTGGTCGAAGCTGATGCACCGGAACCCGGGCAGGATCGGGGCCGTTGCGGTCTGCATGTAGTCCGGCACGCCGGGGCCGCCATGCAGTAGGAGCAGCGGTTCGCCGTCGTCACGGCTCTGCCGTACCGCCAGGACAGCGCCGGCAGACTCCACGAAGAACTGCTTCATCCAAGCATCCTGGCGCCGGGCATCCCGGAGGGAAAGGGGCCTTAGCCCCGATGCCGGTACCAGCGCCGGCATTCCCGCGCCGGGCGGGCCGGACACGATGACGGCGCCGCACCCGGTCACGGGGTGGGCTATCGATTCGGTGAGCAAGGCGTCAGCGGTGCTGCGGTTCCCAGCTGAAGTACCGTATTGCGGCGATCATGCCGCCCAGTCCCCAGGCGGCGACGACGATGACGTCGGTCCAGTGGAAGGCGGCACCCAGGAAGCCGGCCTGCATGGCGTCGGCGAAGTGCTTTACGGGGAAGATCCGGGCGATCCACAAGATCCACGCGGGCGCGTTGTCGCCGAGCGGGATGAAGATCCCGGACAGGAACAGCAGCGGCAGGATGGTGGCGTTGACGATCGCGGCTGAGGCGTCGGCGTTGGGGATGGCCGCGGTGATCGCGAGCCCGAGCGCGCAGAAACTCGCCGAGCCCACGACGAGCATGACAATGAACCGCAGCAGCGTCATTCCGGCGGGAACGTCCGCGCCGTAGAACGCCCGGCCGAAGATGACCGTGATCGCGACTAGGAGGACCGCGATGAGCGTGGCGTGCAGGATCCGCGCACCGAGGTACACGCCGCTGGGCAGCGGAGTGCCGTTGGTCCGCTTCAGGATTCCAGCGTCGCGCTGGGCGGTCACGGCGATCGCGATGTTGTTGAAGCAGGCGGTGATCACCGCGAAGGCCGCCATCGCGCCGACGTAGTAGGTGGACTGCTGTACGGTCCGTCCGCCGAGGTGCACGGTGCCGTGGCCGAGCAGTTCGGTGAAGATCACCAGGAACATCAGCGGGAACGCGAAGGTGAAGAAGGCCGACGCCGGGTTGCGCCAGAACGCCTTGTTAACGTACCGGACCTGCGAGATTGCCAGTGCCGGGTAACTCATCGCCATCATCTTCCTCCTCTCCCTGCCGCCGGGCGCCTCGGCGCGGTGGCTGCGGGCTGCCGGGCCCTTGATCCGGCGGCACGTCGGTGAGCTGCAGGTAGACATCTTCCAGGGACGGCCGCAGGATCTGCAGCCCGTCCAAGGCGACACCGTGGTCGATGGCCCAGCCGGTCAGCCGGTGCAGGTCCCGGGTCAGGTCGTCCGGGACGAACTCGGTGAATCCGCCGCCCGCCGGCCTGGCCGGACAGCTCGTCAGGTGGCGCGGCGCCCTCGGGCATGCGGCAGCGGATCGCCGCCCTGGCCATGTCGCGGCCAGCCAGCGTCGCGGGCGTGCCCTGGGCGACGATGCGGCCCGCTGCGATGACCGCGACCCGGTCCGCCAGGTACTGGGCCTCGTCCATGTAGTGCGTGGTGAGCACCACGGTCTTGCCGAGGGCGGCGAGGTTCTTGACCACCTCCCACGCCTCATGGCGGGCAGACGGGTCGAAGCCGGTGGTCGGCTCATCGAGGAACAGCAGCTCAGGGTCACCCGCCAGTGCGATCGCGACGTCGAGGCGGCGCTGCTGGCCGCCGGAAAGCTTCACCACCCTCGTGTTCCGCTTGCCCTCCAGGCCGACAAGCGCCATCACCTCGGCGACCGGGCGCGGATGGGGGTAGTAGCCCGCATACATAGTGATCGTCTCGGCGACCGTGAGGTAAGGGTCGACGCCCGTGGACTGCAGGACGATCCCGATCCGGCTTTTCAGCGGCCGCCGCTGCCGGCTCGGGTCGTAGCCCAGCACGCTGACCGCGCCGCTGTCGCGTGCCCGGTACCCCTCCAGGATCTCGACGGTGGTGGTCTTGCCCGCCCCGTTCGGGCCGAGCAGGGCGAAGATCTCGCCGCGGCGGATCCCCAGGTCGATGCCCCGCACGGCACGGACCTGCCCGTATGACTTCGCCAGCGCGCGCACTTCAACCGCCAGGCCGGTATCGCTGGCCGTGCGCGCCGTCCTCGGCAATGTGATCATGATGGCCTCCAATCGGCCCGGACATCTTTGTCCACTGTGGACAATGCTACTATGTCCACTATGGACAGTCAACGCGGGCTGAACTCGACGGCCGCCGCGCTGCTCGGCCTCCTGCGCCGGCACGGGCCGATGACCGGCGGGGACCTCGTACGGACCGCCGAGACCGTCATCGGCGACTACTGGCCGCTCACCCGCAGCCAGATCTACCGGGAGCTGACCACCCTTACCGGCGACCAGTTCCTGTCCGCTGGCCCGCCAGGCCCGCGCCGCACCCGGCGCTACAGCCTGACGCCGGCCGGCGAAACCGCGTTCCTGACGTGGTTGCAGGCCAGCCCCGGTGACGCCCAGCCACGGATGCCGCTGCTGCTGACCGTGCTGTTCGGAGCGGACCTGCCGCCGGGGCGCCTCGCCGAGATCCTGGACGATCACGAGCGCCGCCACCGCGAACGCCTCGCCTGCTACCGCGCCCTCGACGCCGACCTTGCCGCGTCTGACGCCGGCCCGTACACGCGAGCCACGCTCAGCTTCGGCATCCGCCACGAACAGGCCGTCCTGCAATGGCTCGCCGACCTTCCCGCGGAGCTGCGGCACCGGGAACACAGCTCTCATCCCGCCCCCGGCGGGGCCGCGTGACTGCGCCTGGCCGCCCGCGCATCGTGACGCAGGCGGATCCGGCTTGATCTGCCCGGCTCACCCGCCGGCCGCGCGCGCGGATCAGCGGCACCTCACGCCAGCCAGCCGGTCTTCCGAACCACTGATGCCGGGTCCAGCCACGGCCTGTTGAATCGTCTCCGCCAGGCGAGTGTCAACGGCCAAGTTACTTTCTCATGGCCACGGACACCGCGGCAGGCTGAGCGCGGTGCCGGCGCAGCGGAGATTCTCCGCCAGCGTCAGGCCGGTGCAGACCGCGAGGTCCTGGGGCCAGCGTCCGCCTCCTCACGCTGAAGGTCGCCAAGGCGACACGCTCTGGCTCTGGTCCCGGCAGGACCCCGGCGGCAGCGAGAACCCACGGGCCGGAAGTCCCAGAATCAGGCCGTAACCCCGAGCCCGTCAGGCCCCCGGTACCCGCGGGAAGCCGAAAATAGCCGACTGCGCCGGGCCCGTCAGCGCGCTGGCCTGAGCGAGAGCCGGATAGGCTACCCGGCCGCCGAGCTGGTGGCCCATGACATGTTCTTCTGACCAGAAGAAGAGGCTGCGCTGTCAAAAAGCATGGATGATGCTCGGATCCTCGAGGCGCTTGAGGTTTACCAGCGGCAGCGAGATCACCGGATCAGCGTCCTGGGTGGTGACCCGGTACCGGAGTGAGCTGGAGACCTCAACCCGCATCGGCCGGGAGCAGTGCGCACACGCCGTGTCGATGACCGCCGTCAGCACCCGGCCTGTCAACTGCTCTTGCACGAAGGGCAACGCAATCGCGTCAATGCCTCAAGCGGCGTACAAGGTCTCTCCGGAGACGAATCTCACGCGATGGGGTGTCGCAGCAGCGGTAGCGGGATAGGCCCAGTCCACGTTTGTTCCGTCGCTGCGGTAGAGGAATGTCTTTCCCTGCTCGAGTTCAGCCACGAGCCCGGCAACCCGGTCTGCGCCCAAGCCGGTGCCCGCGGCGATCTGCGAGGGTGGCAGCGCCTTCCCGGTACGGACGATTTCGGTCACGGCGAAATCGCGGACCTGGTGATGCTGCGGCGTCATCCAGCCGATACCGCGACCGGACCGGCGTGCCTCCCCAGCCAGGATCCGGTGCCACAATACGTCTGGCACCCGTACCCCGATCCGGCCCAGCCGTACGAGAAGCGCCTTCTGCATGCCGTCTCCCCAGAGCAGATGCATACCGCCTGGCCTGGGCCAAGGCCAGGCCGACCCGGGCCGCACCGCCAGGGCCCATGGTCCCGGCGCCAGTGAAACCATGCTCCGCAGCACGTTCACCTGGCTAACGTAACAGACGCCGCAGAACAGTCGATGACCGTTCCCGGACCGCCCGCAAGAGCGGTAAGCACCGGTGGCCTCTTCAGGAAGAAGATGTCTTCCGAAACGATGATCCGAGGCAGCCTCCCGATCATGGCCGCAGGGACCCGCCGCACGGCATCAGCCTGACAGCCCTGCGCTACAGACGCCGCGCTCGCCTTCCGGAAGAGCGCATTCACGCCACGGACAAATGACAGTCCGCCGCACCGTCCATATCTGGATGTTCTGCATCGCCGTGCCTCGCCGTGTCGACCATCACGATTAAGAACGTATTCGGCGATCTGCTCGGATCCGCCGCTGACGAGCCGACCGAGCCGGTCACTTTCCGCGACGAGCTGGCCTGCGCCTGGAAGCAGCTCCTGGCTGCCCGTCACAAATTAGCGTCGTCATTGACCTTTGGTCCCTGACCAAGTAATCATGCCAGTGACACCGATGAGCAGCGCGGTGCACCGGGACATCTCCACCGCCATCTTGGCCGCCATCTGCGCGTACTGGTACGCCGTGCGGACCGGGCGGTCCCCCAGGGCGTGCCGTCCTGCCGTACTTCCGTGTTCGCTGTCTCCGCTGAGGCCGGCGAACCCGGCTCCCAGGTTCAGGTCGGCTGCGCGGTCCACCGGTCCACCCGGCTGGCGACCTCGTCCATCAAAATCTTCAGTTCGTCGTTGAACCCCCGTCCACGTATTCCTGCCTCGTCCGGAGCGCCCGCGCCGCTCACCTGGGAGACGCGTGACGTACCACCGCAGCCGACAGGCGTCATCCGGTGGAGCATGCGGCAAAGCGACGCCCCCGCGGAGGCCTGGCCAGGCGGGGGCGTCGTATCCCAGTTGCGATGCCGGCCGCCTCAGACCGGTACCAGGCTCTGCCGGGCTTCGGCCATGCGGTTGCGCGCCCAGCGCCGGGAGGTCTTGCCGAACATCTCCGCGAGCTTGCGCTCGGAGATCGGCTGGCCATCCTGAACGCTGGCGCGGTAGGCGGCCACCGCAGCGGCCTCGGTGTCGCTCTCGCCGCTGCTGGCACCAGTCGTACGCAGCGAGCCGGGAACCTGGTCCGCGTGGTCCCCCGCCTGGTCCACGCGATCCGGATGGTCCGCTCCCGGGACCAGATGATCCGGGTGGCCCGGTACACCCAGGCCCGCGCCGGTTCGCGGGTCGGCGACCGCTGCGACAACCGAGAACTCGGAGTTGCCTCCGGTGGCGGGCGGTAGTCCGCTGAACTGCCCGTACCGGTTCACTGGTCCGGCATCAGCCGCCGGGCCGGGCGCGGTCCACGGGCCGGTGCCGGCATGGTCCGCCATCGGGCGGTAGTGGTCCGCCGCTGGTACGTGGTCCGGCCCGCCGGTTGCCGCGGTCCGGATGATCCACGCGAGCAGCTCATTCTCTGGGGGTACATAACGGGCTAAATTGGACATCTAGACGGAACGTTCAGGTCAGCACCCCCCGAAGACCGGGAAGTTGCGCAACAGCTGTTGCGCGAAACAGCGGTCACATGGACTGCCGGGGTTAGAGCGGCAGCGACGACGAGCACCACACCCGCAGACTTGCGTTTTAACCTTTCGCGTGGCTTCAGGCGGCTTTCTTGAGGACGGGGTACCTGGTTGCGGGGGTGCTCTTGCGGCCTTTGGGCCGTCCGGGGCCTGGCCTGGAGGGTTTTGGTGGCCTGGCGGGCGTGCCGGCAAGCGCGGCCAGGCGGCTGAAATCCCTGCGGACCCGGCCGGGGCTGAGCTTTCCCTGCGGGCGGCGGCGTTCCCAGCGCTGGCGGTGGTCTTCGGCGATAGGGCGGGCGAGGCGGAGCTGGGTGATGGCGCAGAGGATCAGCCAGGTCCAGCGGGAGGCCTGCTCCGGGTGGCGCAGGCGGGCCTTGTCCCAGCCGAGCTGGGTCTTGGCGAACCGCCAGGTGTGCTCGATGTCGAAACCGGTGGATGTAGGCCCGCCAGATCAGGTCAAGGTCCGGGAGGCCAGGGCCGGCCCACCACAGCCACAGCGGGCCCGGGACCCTCCGGCCGTTCGGAAGCCGGGTGACGGTGACCCGGATGAGGTGGCAGCGGATGACGGGCGGCTTCGCAAAGCCGGCGAACCGGCCGCGGCAGAACAGCTTCGGGTGCAGTCCTGCCCACGACCTCACGCTGACGCGGCCGTACCTGTCATCGTCCAGCCCGAGCTCCTGGTCCGGGGGTCCCCAGGTGGCCGGGTGCGCGCACTCGAACCGGCCGTTCTCGCGGGCGCCGTGGATGCGGGGCCGGCCGGTACTGCCCGGGATGCGGGGCGGCGGGTCGCGGTACAGGACCCGGTCATCGCGGACGCGGACCAGGACCTGCACCTCCTCCAGGTGCTCGCGCAGGTCCCAGGTCAGCGGGGCCTCGTCGTACCCGCCGTCGAATGCATACAGCGGGATCCGCGCCTCCCCGTCCGCCCGCAGCCGCGCGGCGTGCGCGATCACCTGCTGCGCGGCCTCGCGGGTCGCGCAGCCGCGCCCGGCCCGGACCCGGGCCTGGTCCTGCGGCGCGATCCAGGAATCCGGCGCGAAGGACAGCTGGGACAGCCACTGGAACGCCCACCCAGCCACTACCGCGTCCCCGCCACCGTCACGGTGGTGCCGGGCGTGGCGCCCCGGACAGGAATGATGGTGCCATTCCCTGTCCGGGCTGGTCACCGCCGTCGGCCGCGGGAACGTCGAGGCATCGACGGCGAACACCGCCGGCCAGTCCCGCGGCCGCGCCGCGACCAGCAGGTCCCGCAGCGCCTCCTCATCGATCCGCCCCCTGGCCAGCGCCTGGTAGATCATGCCGTGCCCGCGGCGGAAAGGCCGGCTCCAGGCTCAGGTACGGCAGCGACGCCACCGGCCCGGGCGCTGTCAGCACCGAGTCCCCTAGCTCCGCCAGCGCGTCCGGGCACCGCCACAGGCACGCGTACACATCCTTCCGGAATCCCGCCAGCGCGTCCCCTCCCGCCAGGCCCTCCTGGCGCGGCCCGCGCAGCGGCGTCATACTGACACTGGTACACACGGCCGCTGTCCTCTCTCCGGGTAACATTCCTAACCCGAATATGCAGCGGCCGTTTACGCGCTGTCATCAGCCATTATGCGCCCATCACGCCAGCAACGCCCGGCACAGGACCCACGCCGCCGAACATCCTGTATCCGCCCCATCGGGAAAATCAGGTTAAAACGCAAGCGCAGAGAAATGTTGCAGAGGCTCTCCCTGGGCCGTCTGGTAAACGTCATACGACACTCTGAAGACCCCCGGAGAAAGCTCATACGACCCGACGAGGCTGACGGCGGGCCAGGCCGCGACGACCGCGCCGACGAGGCCGTGGGACCAGCCCTGGGCCACGTTCACGGCGAGCGAGGCGAGGATGCCGAGCGCGAGCATCCAGCGGGCCAGCTTAGGGACCGGGACGCGGTGCCGGGACGCGTACAGGACGACCATGCTGGACGCGTACACCAGGCCGTCGATCGTGGCGGGTTCCAGCCGGGCGGTGACGCCGGTCTCGCCGTACTCGCGGACGACGGCGTAGGCGTGCCAGTAGGAGATGTACGCCGCGATGCCCGCCACGGCGAGCACGACGGCCGCCGTGGAGACGCGGATCGCGCGGTCCACGCCGCCGTTTACGGCGGGCAGGTAACGGCTCGTGATGGCCGGGGCGGCGAGCGCGGTCACCGGCCCGCTCCCGGGTCATCGTCGCGGCGGCCGGTGACGAGCCGGGCACCGCCGGGCCCGAACGGCGTGACCAGGTAAGCAAAGGCGCGCAGCACCCCGCCGAGCGCGGCAGTCATGGCCTGCTGGGTGCCGGCGGAGGTGCCGTACCGGTCCCGGTCCAGCAAGAGCAGGTTGTGCGGGGGGTGCTCGGGCAGGCCCGCCTCGGTCATCGACCGGGTGATGCGGCGGGCGAGCGGCGCCAGCGAGTCATTGTCCGCCAGGCGGCTCCGGTCGATGCTGACCAGCCCGGCGACCGTTTGCGCGAGTTCGGCGGCCTCGGCCGCGGCTCGCAACAGGCCGAGATCAGGCCGAAGGAAATCCGTGTCAGTCATGCTGTTCCTCCGTGACGGCGCGGAGGGACCGGGCAGCGCACGCCCCGCGTTCGCGTGCCCGGTCCCTCATCGCGGACGGGCATGGTCTAGTCGGTGGCCTGGCGGGCGCGGTCGAGGACGCCGGCGGTGGAGCCGACGTACATGTCGAGCGTGATCCGGTAGCTGGCGTGACCGGCCATGCGGGACACGTCGGTGGGGTCCAGCTTCCAGGTGAACAGGGCGGTGGTGCAGAACACGTGCCGCAGGCTGTGCCAGGTCCACCGGCCGCTGCCGTCGCCGTTACGCCACCCGGCCGCCAGGTAGGCGCGCTTGAGGACGTTGCGCTGGAAGTTGGAGGACCGCCAGTGCTTTCCCGTGGGGGAGGGGAAGATCAGCCCGAGCGGGTTGGTTCCGGCTTCCTGCTCGGCGCGGGCGGCCTCGATGCGGGCCGCGAGCCGCTCGGCGAGCGGGTAGCCGGCAGGCGTGCAGCGGGGGTAGATCGTCCGGCGGAACTTGCGATTCTTCGGCGCCTCTACATACAGGTGCCCGGCGACCTCGACCACCTTGCGGTCCACCGTGATTACCCGGTCTGCCTGGTCGACCTGCGCGATGGTGAGCGCGGCCAGCTCACCCCACCGCAGCCCGCTGTAGGCGGCGGTGGCGGCCATCAGCTCATCCCGCTCCCCGTGCCGCCCGCCCGCCAGTGCCCGGCCGAGCTTGCCGATGTCGCCGTCGGCCGGGATCTCGGCGGGGTCGACCCACTGCGTGGATTCTCCGGCTGTGCTGACCTGGGCCGCGGGCAGCGGGCGGTCCCCGGCCTGCCAGTGCACCTTCGCCAGCCGGGGGTTGGCCAGGTACCCGGCCTCCAGGCCGGCGCTGACCAGGGCGGAGATCATCCGGTGGACCCGGTCGCCTTCCCCCGGCGTGGGGGCTGCGTTGACGATCTTCTGCATGTGGCCGGTCATGATGTCCTGGCAGGTCACCGCGTCGATGACCGGGGCCGCGAACCGCTCGCACAGCCGCCGCTGGGTGTGCGCGTGCTTGCGGGACCACCGCTCTCCGACCGGGAGCCGGTCAGGGTCCAGGTAATGCGCGATCAGGGCTGCACCGGGCCGCTTCATGTTCGGCGCGCCGGCCGCCAGCCGCTCGGTGACCTTCTCCAGCCTGGCGGCCAGTTTCTCCTCGCTGGCCGCCTCGCACTGCTGCCGCTTGCCGTCCTCGTACCAGACCGCGCGCCAGCGGCCGGGCTCCTCGCGGGCCGGGTACACGCTGATGCCGTAGTCCAGCTCGATGACCGCGCCGCCGCCACGGGTGGCGGCGCGGCCGGTCCCGTTCGCGAGGACCCGGCCGGGTGCCAGGCGGGCGGCCTTCGCCCGCCCGCCGGTGCGGGCGGGCTTGCCGCGGGCCGGTTGTGGGGATTTTGTGGGGATCTTGAAAATCGCGGCCGATGCCTGCGTCATGCGAGTTCCCTCTCTTCCTGCGTTTCCGCAGGCAGGAGGGCTGACGGTGGCAGCTTGACGTGGAGCCGGTGAGCGGATTCGAACCGCTGACCTGCCGCTTACAAGGCGGACGCTCTGCCTGCTGAGCTACACCGGCTGGGTGGCCGCTCTACCGGACGGCTCCCGTTATCGTAGCCGAGACCGCGCCGTGGCGATCTCATAGAGGGCGATCGACGCGGCCACGCCGGCGTTCAGCGACTCCGTGCCCGAAGCCATCGGGATCCGGGCGAGGAGATCGCACGCCCCGGCGACCACCCGGGACAGCCCCCGCCCCTCCGAGCCCACCACCAGGACGAGCGGCCCGTCCGCGACCGGCATGTCGTGCACGTCGGTCTGCCCGGCCGCGTCCAGCCCGGCCACGAAGAACCCGTGTGACTTGTACGCCTCGAGCGTCCTCGTCAGGTTCACCGCCCGCGCGACCGGCAGCCTCGCCAGCGCCCCGGCTGAGGCCTTCCACGCGCCCGCGGTCACGCCGGCGCTGCGCCGCGCGGGAACCACGATCCCGGTAGCGCCGAACGCCGCCGCCGACCGCACCACCGCCCCCAGGTTCCGCGGGTCGGTCACGCCGTCCAGGGCGACGACCAGCGGCGGGACCGGCGCGGCACCGTCGGCGAAGTCCTCCGGGTGCGCGTACTCATACGGCCGCACCCGGAGCGCCACGCCCTGGTGCACGGCGCCGCCGGTAAGCCGGTCAAGCTCTGTCGCGCCGGATTCCAGCACCGCGATGCCCGCGTCGGCGGCGAGCTGCACTGCCTCGGCGACCCGCTCGTCTTGCTGCGCGCGCCCGGCGATGTACAACGCCATCGCCGGCACCTGCGCCCGCAGTGACTCCACGACCGAATTCCGGCCCGCGATCACTTCTGGCCCGTCGCCGCTGCCCCGTGGCGCCGGGTTCTCATGCGCATTGTCCGAACGGTCGCGGCTGGCTCCCCCGCGCCCCGTTCCGCTCTGACGGTCCGGCCGGCCCGCGGCGGCGGCGCGAGCCGCGGCTGCCCGCTGCGCGGGATGGCCGGTGCGCATGTACGCGGGCGGCGTGGGTCCCTTGCCCTCCAGGCGGTCCCTGCGATTCCCGCCCGTGCCAGGACGCGGCTTGCCGGATTTCGCGTAGCCGCCGCCGCCTGGCGCCCGGCCGTCGGCGCCGCTCTTCTTCCGCCCGCTCATCGCTCATTCCGCCCGTTCATCGTCTCAGTTCCCATCGCGGGCCTTCTGGTGTGTCCGCGACCGCCACCCCGATGTTCTCCAGGGTGTTCCTGATGGAGTCCGCCGAAGCATAGTCGCCGCGGGCCCGTGCCGCTTCCCGCTGGCGCAGCGCCAAGCCGACGAGCGCGTCGACCGCCGTGTACAGCCGGTCGGCGGAGTCGCCGGTTTCCCATTGCCCGTCAAGCGGGTCGAGGCCGAGGACCCCGATCATGGCGCGGACCTGGGCCAGGCAGCCGCCGATGTCGTCGGTGTCCCCTGAGGTAAGAGCGTAATTGCCATCCCGCACTGCCGCGTGCACGGCGGCGAGCGCGGCCGGGACGCGGAGGTCGTCGTCCATCGCGGCGGCGAAAGAGATGGGGAATCCCGCCGCCGCGCCGGCGGGCACCGTGCCTGCCAGCGCACGCTGCGCGCGGGTGACGAACCGCTCGATTCGCTGGTAGGCGGCAGCGGCTTCCTCCAGCGCTTCCTCCGAGTACTCGATCGGCGACCGGTAGTGCGCCTGTGCGAGGTAGTACCGCAGTTCCTGCGGCCTGACCTTGCTGAGAACCTCGGTGAGGAGGAGGACGTTCCCCAGGGACTTGCTCATCTTCTCGCCGGCCAGCCCGACGAGCCCGTTGTGCATCCAGTACCGGGCGAAGGGGTCGCCGGCCGCGAGCGACTGGGCGCGCTCGTTCTCGTGGTGCGGGAAGAGCAGGTCGAGCCCGCCGCCGTGGATGTCGAACGTGGGCCCGAGGTACTTCGTGGACATCGCCGAGCACTCCAGGTGCCAGCCCGGGCGGCCAGGTCCCCACGGCGTCTCCCAGCTGGGTTCCCCCGGCTTCGCGCCCTTCCACAGCGCGAAATCCCTCGGATCGCGCTTGTGGGCGAGTATCCCGGCGTCCTCGGCCGGCCGCATGTCCGCCAGGTGCTGCCCGGACAACGCGCCGTAGCCGACGGCGGTATGCACGTCGAAATAGACGTCACCGGCCGCGGGGTAGGCGTGACCGCCCTCAATCAGCCTCCTGATCAGAGCGATCATCTCGGGTATGTGCCCGGTCGCCCGCGGCTCAACGTCCGGCGGCCGGCAGCCGAGCGCGTCATAGCTCTTCGTGAAGGCCCGCTGATTGCGCTCCGCGAGGGCCCACCACGGCATGCCTTCGGCGTCCGCCGCGCCGAGGATCTTGTCGTCGATGTCGGTGACGTTCCGGCAGTAGGTCACCTGGTAGCCGGACGCCTCGAGCCAGCGGATCAGGATGTCGAAACACACCTCCGAACGCAGATGGCCGATGTGCGGGACCGCCTGGACGGTCGGGCCGCACAGGTAGATGGCCGCCCGCCCGGGCACGATCGGCTGGAAATCACGCACAGCCCGGGCCGCTGTGTCATGGAGGCGGAGCGTCATCTTGAACAGCGTACGGTATGGGGTCGCCCGGCCGCCCGGGTTGCGACACACCCGGCTAACGCTCGAAATCGTTCCATAGCAGGCCTAAGCCCGATAGCGTGAGCATCGTTTGGCGCAGACCATCCCGTTTACTACCGGTAGTGTCCCTTCTGGCAAGTCTGGATCGACGTCCCGATGAATGTCCATCTCCCGGCGCCGCGCAGCAAGTGGCCCAGCAGGCTCGCGAACCTGGCGGTCGCGGTCGTGGTCCTCGCGCTGGCCGCCGCGACGTTCGCGCTTTCGTACAGCGGAGTCCACGCGATCGCCCTGCAGGCGGGTGTGTCCGAGCGGCTCGCCCGGCTGTATCCGGGGCTGTTCGACGCGGTGCTCGTCATCGCCTGCGTGGCCGCCGTCATGCTGCGGGACGGGCGGTGGTGGGCGCGGGCGTACGCATGGCTTGTCATCATCGTGGTGGTGGCCGCCGTCGGCGCGGCCGACGCCGTGCACGCCATGAACGTGGCATTGCCGCACCGCAAGACCGAGGGCGTGGTCGCCGCCGTTCCCTGGGTCCTCGTCCTGCTGGGCTTCAGCCTGATGCTGACCATGCTGCGCCAATCCCGCGCGCAGCATGCCAGCGCGCCGCCCCCCGCCGTACCCGCCCAGGACCGCAGGACCGCCCTCCCGACAGCCGCCCTCCCGACAGCCGCCCTACCTCCAGCGGCGCCCGCCCTCCCGCCGCCAGCGCCAGCCTCCGCGCCGGACGCCTCGGCGACCGAGGCCGTTCCCGTCGCGGAGGCGGTTCTGGTGCCGGAAGCCCCGCTAGCGGAGGCGGTTCCAGTGGCAGAGACGACCGCTGCCGAGGAGGAAAACCTTCCGGAGGAAGCCACGCCGGAGGAAGCCCTGGCGCCACAGCCCGTCCCGACACTCGCGGAACCCGTGCTCGGGGAACCGGCCCCGACGCGCGCGGACCCCGTGATCCTAGGCGAAGCTTCGCCGGAAACCCGGGCCGATGCCGACGCCGAGGGCACACCGGACGAATCCGGCGGTGACCTCGCGGACGCCGCCGAACCCGCGCCGGATGCGCCCGGCGAACCCGCGCCGGAGACCGCAGAAGAGGCCTCGCGCGAGGCAACCGCCGAGGTCCCGCAGGAAGCGACTGCCGAAGCCCCGCAGGAAGCTGCCGCCGAAGCCGAACCGGAGCCAGCCGAACCGGAGGTGGCGGTAGCGGAAGCCGAACCGGAGCCAGCCGAACCGGAGGTGGCGGTAGCGGAAGCCGCGCCAGAGCGGCCCAGAGCCGCGAGCGAGTCCCCCGAATGGTCGCACGACTACTGGCGCGCCAGCGCGGAACCCAACGCCGCCGACCGGGATCCCGTGCCCCCGATACCGGAGATCGATCAGGACGCGCCGCCGTTCGCCACGGCCCCCTTCGCGACCGTCCCGCGGCTCAACCGGGTCCGCGCCACCCCAGTCCCGCCCGAAGACGACGAGGCCTAACCGCGCCGCGAAGCGTCACTACCGCTTGGCCTGACCCGCCATCCCGCACCATTTGGCCAATTTGCCTGAATTCAACATTCAGGCAAATTTGACATTGCTTAGCTGACGCACGCACATTCCGGACATTCCGGGCACGAAGTTGTAGCCAAGCTGCGAAGTTGGATGCCGCAGGTGCTGGCGGATGGGGTGTGTTACACCAGTGCCGTGATCGGACTAAAGAGATTCAACGGGCGCGGTCTACGGGGCTGGAGATTGATCGCGGTTATGGGGCGCGGGGTACGGACGAGGTACGGGTTGTTGGAACAGCCCGGCATCCACGCTGCGCGCGAATACCCACCAGGGTATTCGACAGGTCGGATTCCATGATCACGAGGATTTCGCACGCTATAGCGATAAAGGGTCTTCGCCAGGAAAAATGTCTTCGCGATCATGAGGTTGCTGGTGAGGCTCTTTGCAAGACAAATCATGATATGTCCGTATTTGATACCCCTGCCGCCTCGGCCGCGACCGGGCGCAATAGGCGCAGACCCAGACGTTCAATCCCTGCAAGCCCTTCGCAGGCAAGGCGCCACTGTACTGTGGGCCGGTGACGGTTCAGGTGATCGTGCTCAACGGTGGCTCCAGCTCGGGGAAGTCCGCGATTGCCCGGTGCCTGCAGGCGGTCCTGGCCGAGCCGTGGCTTGTCTTCGGCACCGACACGCTGGTCGAGGCGATGCCCGCGGCCTTGCGGACGTCGGCCGAGGGGATCGAGTTCGCTTCGGACGGTGCGGTTATCGTCGGGCCGGAGTTCCGCGAACTGGAAGCGGCATGGATCGAAGGGATCGCCGCGATAGCGCGTGCCGGTGCCCCGATCATCGTCGATGAGGTCTTCCTCGGCGGCGCGGCGTCACAGCAGCGGTGGCTGAACGCGCTGGGCACGCTGCGGGTGCTGTGGGTCGGTGTCCGGTGTGACGGCGCGGTCGCCGCGGCCCGCGAGGTCGCACGGAGCGACCGGGTGGCCGGGATGGCCATGTCCCAGGCCGAACTTGTTCACCGAGGTGTGGCCTACGACTTGCAGGTTGACACGACCCGTACGGAGGCCCTCGAGTGCGCGCGGACGATAGCCGCCAGGGCGCGGCCGGCGGTGGGCTAGGACGCGTGGCAGACCAGGGCGGTGGCCATCGCCGCGATGCCCTCGCCGCGACCTGTCAGGCCTAGCCCGTCGGTGGTGGTCGCCGACAGGCTTACCGGCGCGCCGGACAGCGCCGCGCTGAGTGCGGCGACCGCCTCGGCGCGGCGCGGCCCGATCTTCGGCCTGTTGCCGATGACGTAGACGGCGACGTTCCCGATGACGAACCCAGCCGACGCGATCAACCGGGCGGTTTCCCGCAGCAACGCCACTCCGGACGCACCCGCCCACTCCGGGCGTGATGTGCCGAACTGCGCGCCGAGATCACCCAGCCCGGCGGCTGACAGCAAGGCGTCACATGCAGCGTGAGCCGCCGCATCACCGTCAGAATGTCCAGCTAGACCAGTTTCTCCGGGCCATTCCAAGCCCGCCAGGTACAGCGTGCGTCCCGCTTCGAACGGGTGCACGTCCACGCCAAGCCCGACCCGCGGCACATTCTCCACCGCCGCAGCCTACCGGGGCGGCGATTAGTTGGTCAGCACCTCGTCGAGCAGGGCCTCGGCCTTGTCCTCGTTGGTCTTCTCGGCCAACGCCAGCTCACTCACCAGGATCTGCCTGGCCTTGGCAAGCATCCGCTTCTCGCCGGCGGAGAGCCCGCGCTCCTTGTCCCTGCGCCAGAGATCCCTGACAACTTCGGCAACCTTGTTCACATCGCCGGAGGCGAGCTTTTCCAGGTTGGCCTTGTACCGCCGCGACCAGTTCGTGGGCTCCTCGGTGTGCGGTGCCCGGAGCACCTCAAACACCCGCTCGAGCCCTTCCTGGCCCACCACGTCCCGCACACCGACAAGTTCCGCGTTGTCCGCGGGCACCCGTACGGTCAGGTCACCCTTGTCGACCTTCAGGACTAGATAGGTTTTCTCCTCGCCCTTTATCGTGCGACTCTCGACGGCTTCGATGCGAGCAGCCCCATGGTGGGGGTATACAACGGTATCGCCGACCTTAAAAGACATCTGGCAAGTACCCCTTCCGCTGAAGGCTATCCTACCACGGTCCGGGCCACCGATAAAATGCCCCTGCTGGTGAATATGCAGGTCAATACGCAAATTTCGAGCATACGCCAGTTTGCTCGACGGGCATGTTCGCCGGCCGGCACGGTGCTCAGCGGTCACCGCGCATGGCCGACCATCTGGTGGCTGCCGGTACCACGGTCTCGAACGTCGCCGCTGACGATAGATGCCCAGTCTACCCGAGGATCTCCCCCTGCTCTGGGAATCGCGTCCTGTGAGTCCGCGCGAGGGCCGCCGCTGGCTCATACTTGAAGGGAGAGCCCGTAGGAAGAGGTACCCGTGAGCTTCGCCAGCGAGCCGGGGCGGGACGACGGCGGCCTGCCCCCGGTCAACGTCGTGATCCCGGATGACGCCAGGGAACTCGATCGCGACGTGCTCGCGTACCACCGCGAACTGCGCGCCCGCCGCCGGCGTCAGCGGCTCACGCGGCTTCTCGGCCCGTTCGGGCGGCGGGAGTTCGGCGGCCACGCCGCCATCCTGCCGCTGATCGCGACCTGCGCGGCACTGTCGTTGCTGGCAGGCGCCATGCTGTCGGTGATGACCATCAGCCCGGCCTCGGCGCCGACGCTGAGCGGGCCGGCGCCCTCGGCTATTTCGTCCGCGCAGTCCGCTGATCTGACGAGCCTGCCCGCCGGCACGGTCCAGCTAGACGGCCGGACGGTGCCGGTGCGGAGCCTGGTGAGTTCGGCGCTCGCGCTCGTGCCCGCGGACTGCGGCTGCGGGCCGACGCTGCGGCGTCTGGCCACCGAGGCGGCCGCCGCGCGCGTCGGCCTCTATTTCG
Source organism: uncultured Actinomycetota bacterium (assembly GCA_963771985.1). GTDB lineage: Bacteria > Actinomycetota > Actinomycetes > Streptosporangiales > Streptosporangiaceae > Trebonia. Next base: position 347,465 of record CAVYVO010000028.1, read on the forward strand.
TCGGGTCCGGCGCGGCCATTCCCCAGCTGCCCGCCCTGACCGCGGACTACGGCGGCGGAGCCGCCGAGGCCGTCTACGACACCGGTAACGTGCTAGGCACCGCGTATCGCCCGGCCGGCGTCACCGTGCTCTTGGTCTACAGCGACGCCACCGCCCGGATCCGCCGCGACCTCCAGCCGGGCTTCCAGCTCGGCGCCGTGCTGAGCAAGCTTAGTCTGCCCGGCCGGCTGGCCACGGGCTTACCCCGGCGTACCGGGCGAGCAGGGTACCGATACCATTTCTACGGCTTGTAGTGGACCGCCAGGCCACTTGCTTGTCGCTTGCCATGGGAGTGACTTTCGCCCCTCCCGTCACCATACCGAGGAGGCATCAGCCGTGATCCGCAGCAGCTCCGGGCGAACCGTTGCTCGCCGCACGCTGATCGGTGCCCTGGCCCTGCTGCTCCCGGCCATCGCCGGGTGCGAAGCCGGGAGCAACGCCCCGACGCTCGAGTTCCACCCGGCGTCCGCCGGCGCCACCACAGACGTCAACGGAATCGAGATCTCCGACGCGTTCGTGCTCGGCGCGCCGGACGGGTCGTCGGTGCCGTCCGGCTCATCCGCCAGCATGTTCCTGTCGCTCTTCAACACCGGAGGGGGCGACGACCACCTGGTGAGTGCCACCGCGACGGGCTGGGCGACGAGCGTGAAGCTGTCCGGCGGCACGGTCAGCCTCCCCGCGTACTCGCTCGTCGACCTGTCAGGTCCCGAGCCGTCGGTCGTCCTCAGCGACCTGACGAAGCCGATCGAAGGCGGCCAGGCCATTCCCGTGACGCTGGACTTCGCGCACGCCGGCTCGGTAACGCTCGACGTTCCGGTGGAGCCGCAGTCGTTCTACTTCTCGACGTACTCCGCGCCGCCGAGCCCGGCGCCGAGCGCTACCGCGACAGCCACGCCCAAGGCCGCCAAGACGGCCACCAAGAAGGCCACCGCGACGGCGAGCGCCACGCCCACTTCGTAAACCAGCGGACAGCGCTCACGGGTGACCTGCAGGCAGACGCAACCGACCGTTCGGGATAATCTGGTTCAATTCCGAACGGTCAGCCTACAGACTCGAACTTATAGCCGAGTCCGCGGACGGTAACGATGTGCCGCGGCTTGGCGGGATCGGTCTCGATCTTGGCCCGGAGCCGCTTGATGTGCACATCAAGGGTCTTCGTGTCGCCCACGTAGTCCGCGCCCCACACCCGGTCGATGAGCTGCATCCTGGTCAGCACCCGGTCAGCGTTGCGCAACAGTACCTGGAGCAGCTCGAACTCCTTCAACGGAAGCTGCACCGGCTCACCGCGGACGCTGACGACGTGGCGCTCAACGTCCATCCGCACCGGGCCCGCCTCCAGCGTCGCCTCGGCCACCTCCTCGACGTCGCCGCGGCGCCGCAGCACGGCACGCATCCGCGCCACGAGCTCACGCGACGAGAAGGGCTTGGTGACGTAGTCGTCCGCGCCGAGTTCGAGGCCGACCACCTTGTCGATCTCGCTGTCCTTGGCGGTCAGCATGATGACCGGCACGCTGGACCGCTCGCGGAGCGACCGGCATACTTCGCTGCCGGGCAGACCGGGCAGCATGAGGTCGAGCAGCACGAGGTCGGCTCCGGTGCGATCGAACGTCTCGAGCGCATCCGGGCCGGTCGCGCAGACGGCCACCTCGAACCCCTCCTTGCGGAGCATGTACGAGATCGCGTCGCTGAACGACTCCTCGTCCTCGACCACGAGCACGCGTGTCACAGAGGTCCCTCCTGACGGGATCGGGCGGAAGTTCTAGGCGCGCACCGGAAAGGCGCTCGTGCCGTCATGCTCACTCCGCAGTGGTAGCCACAGGGTGAAGGTAGAGCCCGCGCCCTCCACGCTCCGCACCGTCACCCGGCCGCCGTGCGCGGCCGTCACGTGCTTCACGATGGCGAGCCCGAGCCCGGTGCCGCCGGTGGCCCGCGAACGGGCCGGGTCGACGCGGTAGAAACGCTCGAAAATCCGCTCCAGGTCACGCTCTGGGATGCCGATGCCCTGGTCGGTCACGCTGATCTCGACGCCGCCATCGCCCGGCTTCTTGACGCACACCACGACGCGGGTGCGCTCGGGGCTGTACACCACGGCGTTCTCGAGCAGGTTGCGCACCGCGGTCACCAGCAAGTCTTCCTCGCCCAGGACGCTTAGCCCGCGGACGCCGATGGAGGCGAGTGTGATCCCGCGCGCGTTCGCCTTCATCCGGCAACGGTCGAGGGCCTCCGCGACAACCGCGTCCACCTCCACCGGGCGCGGATCGGGGATGGGCTCCGCCGCCTGGATCCGGGACAGCGTGATCAGGTCCTGGACCAAGAACGTGAGCCTCGCCGCTTCCTGCCGCATCCGGCCGGCGAACCTGCGGACCGCGTCCGCGTCCTCCGCCGCGTCCTCGATCGTCTCCGCGAGCAGGGCGAGCGCGCCGACCGGGGTCTTGAGCTCGTGGCTGACGTTGGCCACGAAATCCCTGCGGACCTCTTCCACCCGCCGGCTCTCGGTCTGGTCCTCGGCGAGCACCAGGACCAGGCCGCCGCCGCCGACGGTTCCCGACAACGGCGCCACCCGGACCGCGAAGCTGGTGGTCCGGCCGCCGAACCTCGGCACCGGGACCTCGAATTCGCCCTCGCGGATCTCGCCATCCCGCCGGACCTGCCGCGCGAGAGCGAGCAACTCGCTCACCATCAGCCGGTCGCCTTTGACGATCCCGAAGGCGCGAGCCGCGGCACTGGCTCGCAGTACCCGGTCTTCGCTGTCCACCACAACGGCGGACGAGGAAAGCACCGAAAGGACCGACGCGATTCCCGGCGGAAGTTTCGCCGGCTGCTGCGCGGCCCGCAGCCGCGCGCTGCGCGGCTGCCGCACCCCGGTGCCGGTCCGTGTCCTTATCGCCACGCCACGACCCGGACCAGCGATGATGTGGACGGCAACGCCGACGCACACCGGTGTGACCAGTCCATACTCACATATCTGATGGTATGCGGACCAGCCCAGGCGTCCACAATCGGGAGGTTGCGGGAAAATTCACTCTTTTCCGGATGTTCACTTGGCGGACTATTCCTAGCCGGACTTCGTCCATAGAGAGGTCGCCTCGCCGCCGTGCTGGGCGCGTGCATGGAGACTGCGTAGCCCGGGAGGGCACTCAGCGGCCCTGGTTCTTGACGGCCTCGGCGGCCGCTACCGCGGCCTCCGGGTCGAGGTAGCGGCCGCCCGGTGGCACCGGCCGGAACGCCTCGTCGAGCTCGTACAGCAACGGGATGCCCGTGGGGATGTTGAGCCCGGGGATCGCCTCGTCGCTGATTCCGTCCAGGTGCTTGACCAGTGCCCGAAGCGAGTTCCCGTGGGCCACCACCAGCACCATCCGCCCCGCCGCGAGGTCGGGCACGATGGCGTCGTACCAGTACGGGAGCATCCGGATCAGCACGTCTCGCAGGCACTCGGTGCGCGGCCTGATCTCCGGCGGCAGCGTCGCGTACCTCGGGTCGCCGGCCTGGGAAAGCGGGTCGTCGTCGGCGATCGGCGGCGGCGGCACGTCGTATGAGCGCCGCCAGATCATGAACTGCTCGTCGCCGAACTCCTCGCGGGTCTGCGCCTTGTCCTTGCCTTGCAAGGCGCCGTAGTGGCGCTCGTTGAGGCGCCACGAGCGATGGACCGGCAGCCAGCTCAGCCCGGCCGCCTCGAGTGCCACGTTCGCGGTCTGGATGGCGCGGGTGAGCACCGAGGTGTGCACGACGTCTGGACGCAGCCCGGCTTCGAGAAGCATCCGCCCGGCGGCCGACGCCTCCTGCACGCCCTTCGCCGCGAGGCCGACGTCCACCCAGCCGGTGAACAGCCCCTTGGAGTTCCACTCACTCTCACCATGGCGCAACAGCACGAGGGTTCCCATGTCGGCCAGCCTAGCTGTCCGCCGGCGCGCCCGACAGCGGGGCTTAGGTCGTGTCTAGACCACCAGGGAACACCGGCGCGGCGGACAGAGTTACTTGTCTGGAAGGGCCGCGCGGGAACATGAATTGGGCAGGCGGAGTTGGTTACAACTGTGTCTAGGGTCCCCAAGCGCGTCCCGCGGCGGATCGCCATTCTCAGCGTTCATACGTCACCGCTCGACCAGCCCGGCACCGGTGACGCCGGCGGCCTGAACGTTTACGTGGTCGAGGTGGCCAAGCGGCTCGCGGCCCGCGGCACCGAGGTGGAGATCTTCACCAGGGCGGTCTGCCGTGATACCCCGCCGCTGGCCGAGCTCGCGCCCGGGGTCCTGGTGCGCAGCGTGGTGGCGGGCCCGTTCGAAGAACTCGACAAGACGGAACTGCCCGCCCAGGTCTGCCAGTTCACCCTGGAAGTGCTCCGCGCCGAGGCCGAGGCCGAGCCGGGCAGGTATGACCTGCTGCACGCGCATTACTGGCTGTCCGGCAAGGTGGGGGCGGTCGCCAAGGAGCGCTGGGGCGTCCCGCTGGTGCAGTCCATGCACACGCTGGCGAAGGTGAAGAACGCCGCCCTGGCCGACGACGACTCCGCCGAGCCCGACGACCGGATCCGGGGCGAGCACGAGGTAGTGGCGGCGGCCGACCGGCTCATCGCTAACACCGCCGAGGAGGCGCGTCAGCTCACGGAGCTCTACGGGGCCGATCCGGCCAAGGTCAGGACCGTGAACCCGGGCGCGGACCTCAGCGTATTCCGGCCGCAGGCGCCGGACGCGCCGCACACGTCGGCCGCGTCGGACGCCAGGCGCCGGGCACGGGAGAAACTGGGCATCGCGCCGGACGCGGTCGTCTTGATGTTCGCCGGCCGGGTGCAGCCCCTCAAGGGACCGGACATCGTGCTCAAGGCCGCGGCCCGGCTGATCGAGGCGAACCCGGAGCTGGCGAAGCGGCTCCAGGTCGTGGTGGTCGGCGGGCCGAGCGGGCGGGCCGAGCGCGCCGACCCGGACCGGATGCGCGAACTCGCGGCGAAGCTCGCCATCAGCGACATCGTGCGGTTTGAGCCACCGTGCCCGCAGGCCGAACTCGCCGAGTGGTACCGGGCGGCGACCGTCGTGCTCACTCCGTCGCATTCGGAGTCGTTCGGGCTTGTCGCACTCGAGGCGCAGGCCTGCGGGACGCCGGTGGTCGCGGCGAGCGTGGGCGGGCTGCGCACCGTCGTCAAGGACGGGTACTCGGGCGTCCTGGTCGAGAGCCACGACCCGGCGGACTGGGCGCGCGTGCTCGGGCGGCTGCTGGCCGCACCGCGCCGCTTGCAGGCGCTGTCCGCGGGCGCGCTGCGACATGCGTCCGCGTTCGGCTGGTCCGCGACAGTGGACCGGCTGGCCACGGTGTATACCGGTGCCATGGACGAGGCAGCAGCACGGGTCGGGGCATAACGGGCATGGTGGCGGAGGCCGCGGAACCGGCGGACGCGATCGGAGCCGCCCTCGACAGCCTCGGGCTGGACTATGAGAACCCGGAGCCCGGGGCCTACCTGCTCCGCCTCGAGGGGCAGCACAAGCTCGCCACGATGACCTGGCTGATCGCCGGCCAGCACAGCCTCCAGGTAGAGGCGTTCTTCTGCCGCCAGCCCGACGAGAACCACGCCGCCTTCTACCGGTTCCTGCTCGAGTGGAACGGCCGGATGTACGGCGTGCACTTCGCGCTCGACCGGACCGGAGACGCCTACCTCACCGCCCGGCTGCCGCTGGCCGCGGTCAGCGAGGAGGAAATCGACCGGCTGCTCGGCTGCGTGCTCGCCTATTCCGACGAGACGTTCAACGAAGCGCTCAAGATCGGTTTCGGCTCCGCCATCCGGCGCGAGTGGGCATGGCGGAGCAAACGCGGCGAAAGCCTGGCCAACCTGCGCGCCTTCGCCGATTTCGTCGCGGCCTCGGGGTCGGATCCGCCGTGATCGGGCACCCCGTTCATGTCCATGTGCACGTCACCGTGCACCTGCTCATATGCGTCATCTTCGCGCTGCTCACCGCGGCCAGCAACGCCAGCGCCGCGGTCCTGCAGCGCAAGGCGGCCGCCCAGGTGCCCGCGGAACGCTCCATGCACGCCTCCCTGATCGCCGACTTGATGCGGCGCCGGGTGTGGCTGGCGGGCATCAGCCTGGTCATCGTGGCCGCGGTGTGCCAGGCGACCGCCCTCGCGACCGGGCCGATCGCCCTGGTCCAGCCGATCTTCATCATCGAGCTGCCGGTCACGCTGGTGCTTGCCACGCTGGCTATGCGCAACCGGCAAGCGCTCCACCAGTTGCCGTGGGCGGCCATCATCATCACCACGGTCGCCCTGGGCGCCGGGCTGGCGATGGCCGAGCCGAGCGGCGCCACCGACTCCGCGCCGGACACCAGCTGGATCATCGCCCTGATCGCTACCGCCGGCTTCGAGGCGGTGCTGATCACCGCGGCGCTCGGCGCGCACGGCGAACCGCGGGCCGCGCTGCTCGGCCTGGCGGCCGCCTGCGGGTACGCCCTCACCGCCGCGCTGATGAAGAACGCGATGGCCGACCTCAACGCCGGACCGGTCAAGTTCTTCACGAGCTGGCATGTCTACGCGACCGCCGTCGCGGGCGTCGGGGCGCTGTTCCTGCTGCAGAACGCGCTGCAGGCCGGGAGCCTGGTGGCCTCGCAGCCGATGCTCACCGTCGGTGACGCGCTGATCAGCATCAGCTACGGCGTCACGCTGTTCAGCGAGAGCCTGCGCATCGGCTGGTGGCTGCTGCCGGAGATCGTGGCGCTCGCGGCGATCATCTTCGGCTGCGTGCAGATCACGAAATCCCCCTTGGCTTCGGAAAACTCGCCACTGGTTTCAGAAACTGCCTCGACGGTACAGTGATCACGTGAATAGGCTGGGCGATCTAGAGCGGGCCATCATGGAAGTCCTCTGGGAGACGGACTCGTCGCTGACCGTCAGACAGGTTAGCATCGGGCTCACCCAGCGAAACCTGGCTCACACCACTGTGATGACCGTGCTAGACCGGCTAGCGAAGAAGGGGTTCGCGCGCAGGGAACGGGACGGCCGCGCCTGGCGGTACCGGCCCGCCGCGACCCGCGAGGCATACGTGGCGGAACTGATGCTGACCGCGCTGGAGCAGACCGGCGACCGGGATGCCGCGCTCGCCAGGTTCGCGCAGAGCGTCTCCGGCGCCGAGGCGGTGGTGCTGCGCCAGGCGCTGGCGCAGCTCGAGCGAGAGCGCGACCAGCAGCAGACCGAAGGAGATAACGGGAACGGATTATGGGGGGACTGGCCGACGCGGCACTCCTCACCGCGGTCGCCGTAGGGAGCGTGCGATACGCGAACGCGCTGCTGCGCGCCTCTTGGCCGCGTAGGTCCCCGGCGGCCGCGATTCTGCTGTGGCAGGCTGTTGGCCTGGCCGGCGGCCTGGCCGCGGTCGGCGCGTTCCTCGCCATAGGAGTCGACGCGCCGGGTTCCCCGTCCACGGGAGTGCTCAGCGGCCTCAGCACGCTCGCGATCCGGCTGACCTCCGGTCAGTTCGTCACCCCGCATCAGCCGCCGCTGGTCACTGTCATCCGAGTGATCATGCTGACCGCCGGGTTCACCCTGCTCGCGGTGCTCTGGTGGATGCTGGTGATGGCGTTCGCCGCCGCGATCGGCGCGCGGCGACGACAGCGTGAGCTGCTCGCGCTGCTCGCGCACGGCGATCCCAAGGCACCGGGCGCCCTCGTCGTGGACTACCCGGCCGCGGCGGCCTACTGCCTGCCCGGCATCCGTTCGCAGATCGTCGTCAGCGTCGGCACGCTCGACCTGCTCGCCCCCGCCGAACTCGCCGCGGTCCTCGCCCACGAGCGCGCCCATCTCCGCGCCAGGCACGACCTAGTGCTGATCCCGTTCACCTCGCTGCGCCGCGCCCTCCCCCGGTCCCGGGTGGTCGCCCAGGCCTACCGGACGGTGGCGCTGCTGGTGGAGATGATGGCCGACGACCGCGCCCTGCGCGTCCGCGGGCTGCTGGCCAGGGAACTGGCTACCGCGCTGCTCCGGTTCGGCACGGCCGGAACCGAGTGCACCCCCGCCGGAGCGCTGGCGGCGGCCGAAGGCGAGCTTACGGCGCGGGTCAACCGGCTGCTCACGCCGCCGCCGCCACTGTCCCGCCCGCTTCAGGCGATGGTCATCGTGGCGGCCGCCTCGCTCGTGGCCGCGCCGCTGCTGCTGCTGGTAATCCCTTCTTAAAGCAATATCCCGAACGGAAGGTGGTGACTCCGCCATCCGTCCGGGATATCGAGGTGTTCCGTTACCAGGGGCCGTACGGGCCTGAGCTAGTCTTGCTCCCCCGGCGGAAATCCTTCACCTTTGGCCGCACGTCGGCCAGGTAGATCGCCGCGGCCACGAAAGCGGCCACCGCGAGGAAGTTGGTGACGCCGATGCCGTAGCCGGCCGCGGCGGCGAGCCCGAGCACGAAGGCGACGCCGAGGATGATCAGCCAGAGCTGCTTGGTCTGCTTGCCGGCCGCGGTGAACGCCGGGGCGGGCCTGATGATGGCGTCGATGAAGGCCCAGGCCTCCACCACGAACGCCGCCAGGGCGAGCGCCACGAAGAGGTAAGTAAGCGGGGTGTACACCCCATTGCCGAATAGTGTGGCCACACCATCACGCTACCTTGTTCAGCGGCCCTCGGACGGGTCAGCGGGCGCGGTCGCCTCGGCCGCCGTGGTCGCCTCGGCGGTCTCAGCCGAATCGGCCGGTTCAGCGGTCTCGCCCGACTCGCCCGACTCGGTCGGCGAGTCGGCGGTCTGGGCCCATGGATCGGCGGACTTGGACGACCCGCGCGTCACCGATATGACCTCGGCGGTCGGCGGCGTCGGCTGGCTCTCCTTGCGGAAGGACTCGTAGATCTCGATCAGGACCTGCTTCTGGCGCTCGGTGAGCTGCGGGTCGGTAAGCAGCGCCGAGCGGACGCCGGAGTCGCCGGGCCGGTCCTCCAGGATGCCGGCCTGCACGTACAGCGCTTCCGCGGAGATCCGCAGCCCCTTGGCGATCTGCTGGAGGATTTCCGCGCTGGGCTTACGCAGCCCCCGCTCGATCTGGCTGAGGTACGGGTTGGAGACCCCGGCCGCCTGGGCCAGCTGGCGCAGCGAGATCTTCGCCTGCTCCCGCTGCTGCTTGATGTAATCACCGATGGTGTTCATACCGCTATGCTACCTCGCCTGCTTGCAATTGCAAGCTCCGAGCAAGCACCCCGCTCCGTCCCGCCCCCACCGGACCTCCCCCGTCCCCGCCGGACCACCTTTTCATCACCCGATGCTCCAGTCACATCCGCCACTCCGCTCTCCGCCCACGCCGCTACCCTTGCGGATTTCCCGGCACGCACGCGACCGCTACGGAGCCGCGTTGCGCGTCCACGGCACTTAGGATCTCAATCCTCCGGACAAATAGGGCATATAGGACCCGAAAGAGGAGGTTTGAGATCCTAAGTCCCAATGCCGAGGAACTCGCGGGCCTGGGCGGGGGTCATCGGGGGGCGCTGCGCGAGGTTCGCCGCGTCCGCGGCGCGCTGGACGAGTTCGGCGTTGCCGGTGACGGGGCGTCCCTTGGCGAAGGTGAGGGTGTCCTCCATGCCCACCCGCAGGTGGCCGCCCGCCGCCAGCGCGCCGAACATCACCGGCAGCGTCGTCCGGCCGATCCCTGTCGCCGACCAGGTGGCACCCGCGGGCAGGGCCTGTACCGCGGCGGCCAGCGTGGCCACGTCACCCGGCATGCCGCCGGGCACGCCCATCACCAGGTCGCAGTGCACGCGCCCGCCGGATGGCGGGCCGAACTCGCGGAGCAGCCGGTGCAGCGTCCCGATGTGCCCGAGGTCGAACAACTCGAACTCGGGCACCACCCCGCGCTCCTTGGTGAGCTGGTACAGGTCCTTGATGAAGCCCCAGGGATTGGCGAACACGTCGTCGCCGAAATTGACGGTCCCGCAGGTCAGCGAGCAGGCATCGGGCTGAGCGTCGAGGACGGCCAGCCGGGCGTCGAATCCGTCGGTGACCGCGCCGCCCGTAGACAGCTGGACGATCAGGTCGGTCTGGTCGCGCAGCGCCGCGACCGTGTCCTTGAGCCTGCCGACGTCCAGCGTGGGCTTCGCCCGCTCGTCCCTGATGTGCACATGGATGACCGCGGCGCCCGCGTGCTGGCACCGCACGGCCGTCTCCGTCAGCTCCTCGAGGGTGACCGGCAAGGCAGGGGCGTCCGCCTTGTCCGCCTCGGCGCCGGTCGCCGCCACGGTAATCAGCACGCCAGTCATGAGTCCGCCTCCTGTTACTGCCGCCCGTGCTCCGTTGCGCGGGGAGGTCATGCCGCTGCCACCGGTGACAGGTGGTTCCTGGCGAAGGCCAGCGTCTCGGCTAGGTCCGCGAGGCGATCGTCCCTGGTCTGCGCTCGGCGGGTGTTGACCTCGGCGACCACCATCCCCCGATAGCCGGTCGCGGTGATGCCGCGCAGCAGCTCGGCACAGGGCTGCCTGCCATGACCTGGCACCAGGTGCTCGTCGGGCACCGTGCCCGTCGCGATCCCGGTGCCGTCGGCCAGGTGCACGTGCGCCAGCCGCGGCCCGAGCTCGTTGGCCATGACGATCGCGTCCGACGCGGACGCGGCGGTGTGTGACAGGTCCAGGGTGACGCTGGGGACGTCAAGCCCCGTCGGGTCCCAGTGCGGCGCGTACCCGGAGACCTCGGCGGTGCCTGCCCGGAGCGGGAACATGTTCTCCACGGCGAAGATCACGTCGGTCTCTTCCGAGATCTTGGCCAGGCCCTGCTCGAACCCGCGGACGTAGTCACGCTGCCAGCGAAATGGCGGATGCAGTACGACTACCTTCGCGCCGAGCCGCTCGGCGAGTTCTTTGGCGCGGAGCAGCTTGCCCCATGGTTCCCGGCCCCACACGAGCTGAGTGAGCAGCAGGCTAGGCGTGTGCACCGCCAGTACCGGAAGCTGGTGGTAGTCGACCAGCCTCGCCAGCGCGTCGCCCGACTGGCTTACCGGGTCGGTGTAGACCATCACCTCCAGCCCGTCGTAGCCGAGCCGGGCGGCGATCTCGAAGGCGTCGGGGGTGCGCTCGGGATAGACGGACGAGGTTGACAGCGCGACGGGTATCGCGAGTTGCCCGGTCAACGCGCCTCCCTCCATCGTGCCAGATGCCGGAAACCAGCTTATGCGCGCGGCGTGGTACGAATGTCAGACCCCATCGTTATGGTTCGACTATGGCGAAGTCGACGGCGGGCTACCGCTGCACTGAATGCGGCTGGCAGGCGCCGAAGTGGACCGGCCGGTGCGGCGAGTGCCAGGCCTGGGGCACTGTCGAGGAGATGGCGGTGCCACGGCTGGTCCGCGCCGGCATCCGCGCCGCGGGATACGGCGGTTCTGGCGGAACGGGCGGTGCCGGGCGGCTCGGTGGCGGCCCGGTGAGCACGGCGGCGATGCCGATCGGGAAGGTTGACGCGGCGCAGGCGTCCGCGCGGCCGACTGGCATGGACGAACTGGACCGGGTGCTTGGCGGCGGCCTCGTGCCCGGCGCGGTCCTGCTGCTGGCCGGTGAGCCCGGCGTCGGCAAGTCCACCCTCCTCCTGGAGGCCGGCGCCCTGGCCGCGGCGGAGGGGCCGGTGCTTTATGTCACCGGCGAGGAGTCGGCCGCTCAGGTACGGATGCGCGCGGACCGGATCGGCGCGATACACGAGAACCTCTACCTCGCCGCGGAGACCGATCTGGGTGCGGTCGTGTCGCATGTCGGGTCCGTGCAGCCACGGCTGCTGATCATCGACTCGGTGCAGACGATCGCGGCAGCCGATGTGGACGGCGTCCCCGGCGGTGTCACCCAGGTCCGGGAGGTCGCCGCGGCGCTGACCGCGGTGGCCAAGGACCGGGCGATGGCGACCATCCTGGTGGGTCACGTCACCAAGGACGGCGCGGTGGCCGGTCCCCGCACGCTTGAGCATCTAGTCGACGTGGTGCTGCATTTCGAAGGCGACAGGCACTCACGGCTGCGGATGGTCCGGGCGGTCAAGAACCGGTACGGCCCGACGGACGAGGTCGGCTGCTTCGACCTTGGCGAGTACGGCCTTATCGGGCTCGCCGATCCGAGCGGCCTGTTCCTCTCCCGGCACCGCGAACCGGTCCCCGGGACATGCGTCACCGTCACCCTGGAGGGACGGCGGCCACTGCTCGCCGAGGTGCAGGCGCTGGTAGGACAGTCGGTGCTCGAGGTGCCGCGCCGGGTGACGTCCGGGCTGGACTCCTCCCGTGTGGGCATGGTGCTCGCGGTGCTGCAGCGCCGCGCTGACGTAAAGCTCGGCAAGGCGGACGTCTACGCGGCGACCGTGGGCGGCGTGCGGCTGACCGAGCCGTCGGTCGACCTCGCGGTGGCGCTGGCGCTCGCGAGTTCGGTTGGGAACCTCTCCGTCCCGCAGGGCGTGATCGCGGTCGGCGAGGTTGGCCTGGCCGGCGAGGTGCGGAACGTGGCAGGCGTGCCGCGGCGGATCGCGGAGGCCGAGCGGATGGGCTTTCGCCGGGCGATCGTACCGGCGGGATCAGGCAGCGCACCCTCGGGAGCCACGCCGATGGAGGTCGTGGAGGTGGAAGACGTCCGGCACGCCATCAGGGCGGCGCTGCGCGATTAACCCGTTCACCGCCTCAGGGGAGCAGCTTGAAGGTGCGGGCCGGGCTGGACTGTCCCGCGGTCGTCGCGACCGCCTGGAAGGTGCCCCACGCGCCAGCTGGCAGGGCCCCCGCGCAGCCGGCCGGCGTCGTCGCCGCGCGGTTCCACGAGATGGTCAGCACCTGCGGGACACCGCGCTTGAAGAGCACCGGTTTCGCGGCCGCCGGGGCGCAGGCCGCCGAGTCCCACTTCACCTGACCCAGATAGGTCACGACTACCCGCACCGAACCGGGGCCGTATGCCAGCTCGCAATCGCCGGAGGCGGTGGAGACCGCGAACACCTCGAACCGGGGCTGCTCGCCCTGGCTGTAGCTGGCCTGGCTCGTGAGCAGGCTGAGCACGATATCAGCGGGCGGGCACTCGGATCCCCCCGCCGCGGTGGACGCGGCCCGGGAGCGCTTGCCCGCGCCGCTGCGGTCCTTCGCCTTGGCGGACCCCGTCGGCTTGGGACCGGCCTTGACGGTCGGGTGCGGCCTGGCCGTCACGGACGGTTTGGCCGACGGGCCCGGCCAGGCGCTGCCGTAGGCCGCGGACGGCAGCGCGTCGTGCCCCTGCAGGGCCGCCATGGACGCACTGGCGGCCGCGGATGTTACCGCCGATGGCCCCTGGCCGCCGGTGAAGAACCAGGCGAGCACTGCGAGCAGGACGAGCCCGCCGCCGAGGATGAAGAACCGGCGCCGCCAGTACGCGTTCGGATCGGCCGGCTGCCCGGAATCACCATTGCCGTTCGATCGCATGCGAAAAGTATGCGACTCGATATGCGAATCGCCCGGTAGACGCGCCGTAGATAATGCTCCTCATGACATCGCCCTACCTTGAGCCGGTGCTGGCGTGGTATTCGGCGCGTGCGCGTGACTTGCCGTGGCGGGCCCCCGGCGCCACGCCGTGGTCGGTCCTGGTCAGCGAGATCATGCTGCAGCAGACCCCGGTGAGCAGGGTGCTGTCCGCCCACCAGGCCTGGCTCGACCGGTGGCCGACCCCCGCCGCGCTCGCGGCGGATTCTCCTGGTGAGGCGGTGCGACAATGGGGCAAGCTCGGCTACCCGCGGCGCGCGCTGCGGATGCACGAGACCGCCAGCATCGTGACCCGCCGGCACGGCGGCCAGATACCGTCCTCGCGGGAGGAACTGCTGGCGTTGCCGGGAATAGGGGCGTACACGGCCGCGGCCGTCGCCGTCTTCGCGTTCGGCGGCCGCCACGCGGTCCTCGACACCAACGTCCGCCGCGTCCTGGCCAGACTCGCCTCAGGCCAGGAATTCCCAGGCCCCCAGCCGTCGGTGGCCGAGTACCGCCTAGCGGAATCACTCCTCCCAGCCGACCCGGAGATCGCCGCTCGCTGGTCAGTAGCGGTCATGGAACTAGGTGCCCTGACCTGCACCGCAGCAAGACCACGCTGCACGGACTGCCCAGTAGCGACGCACTGTACCTGGCTCGCGGCAGGCCGCCCCGCGAGCGAAGCGAAGCGAGCGGTCCAACGCTACGAAGGCACCGACCGCCAGTGCCGAGGCCGCCTCCTAGGCCTCCTCCGCGAGTCGGCAGACCCGCTGGCGCTAGCGCAGTTCGACGCGGTCTGGCCGTCCACCCCCCAGCGCGCCCGCGCCCTAGACGGCCTGGTAGCCGACGGCCTGGTAGACCCGCTCCCGGACGGCAGATTCGCCCTGCCAGCGTTATCCCTCAGCGATAGCGAAAGGCGGGGGCGAAGTGGTGTCCCGGCGCGTGTTCGGTGCTCGTCCTATGAGCACCGACTCGCGCGCAGGGCCACCACCCGCCCCCGCCTTCTTTCGGCGTTAGCCGACTCTTAGCCGAGCGCCTGCGCAGTCCCAGGCCCCTCGCTGGCGGTCGTACCACCGCCGGTGGCAGGCCCGGTGGCCGACTCGCTAGCCGCCACCACCGCCACGGCCGCCGCGTCCGCCACCGACTCCGGCTTCGGGACGCCGGTGAACGTGAACTTCACTTCCTCGCCGGTGCCGTCGCGATCGGTGTCGACGATCACGATCTGGCCCGGCCGCAGCTCACCGAACAGGATCTTCTCGGACAGGCTGTCCTCGATCTCCCGCTGGATCGTGCGGCGCAGCGGTCGCGCCCCGAGCACCGGGTCGTAGCCGCGCAGGGCGAGCAGGTCCTTGGCGGACGGCCGGATCTCTATGCCCATGTCGCGGTCCTTGAGCCGGTCGTCCACCTTGGCGATCATCAGGTCCACGATGCTGAAGATCTCTTCCCGCTCCAGCTGGTGGAACACGATGATGTCGTCGACACGGTTGAGGAACTCGGGCCGGAAGTGCTGCTTCAGCTCCTCGCCGACCTTCGCCTTCATCCGGTCGTACGAGCCGCGGGTCTCGCCCTGCCGGGCGAACCCGACCGACACGCCCTTGGAGATGTCCTTCGTGCCCAGGTTCGTGGTCATGATGATCACGGTGTTCTTGAAGTCCACCATGCGACCCTGAGCGTCGGTGAGGCGCCCGTCCTCCAGGATCTGGAGCAGCGAGTTGAAGATGTCCGGGTGAGCCTTCTCGATCTCGTCGAACAGGACCACCGAGAACGGCCTGCGGCGCACCTTCTCGGTGAGCTGGCCGCCCTCCTCGTAGCCCACATATCCGGGCGGCGAGCCGAACAGCCGGGACACGGTGTGCTTCTCCATGTACTCGGACATGTCGAGCTGGATCAGCGAGTCCTCGTCACCGAACAGGAACTCCGCGAGCGTCTTGGACAGCTCGGTCTTGCCGACGCCGGACGGTCCCGCGAAGATGAACGACCCACCGGGCCGCTTCGGGTCCTTCAGGCCGGCCCGGGTACGGCGGATAGCCTGCGACAGCGCCCTGATCGCGTCGTTCTGACCGATCACGCGCTTGTGCAGCTCGTCCTCCATGCGCAGCAGGCGCTGCGACTCCTCTTCGGTGAGCTTGAAGACGGGGATGCCGGTCGCGGTGGCGAGGACCTCGGCGATGAGCTCCTCGTTGACCTCGGCGACGACGTCCATGTCGCCGGCCTTCCACTCCTTCTCCCTGGCGGCCTTCTTCGCCAGCAGCTGCTTCTCGGTGTCCCGCAGCGCCGCGGCCTTCTCGAAGTCCTGGGAGTCGATTGCCGACTCCTTCTCCTTGCGCACCTGGGCGATCTTCTCGTCGTACTCGCGCAGGTCCGGCGGCGCGGTCATCCGGCGGATGCGCATCCGCGACCCGGCCTCGTCGATCAGGTCGATCGCCTTGTCCGGCAGGAACCTGTCGCTGATGTAGCGGTCCGCGAGCTGCGCCGACGCCACCAGCGCGCCGTCGGTGATGGACACCCGGTGGTGCGCCTCGTAACGGTCCCGCAGTCCCTTGAGGATCTCAATGGTGTGCGAGATCGTCGGCTCCGCGACCTGGATGGGCTGGAAGCGGCGCTCGAGGGCGGCGTCCTTCTCCAGGTACTTGCGGTACTCGTCGAGGGTGGTCGCGCCGATCGTCTGCAGCTCGCCACGGGCCAGCATGGGCTTGAGGATCGAACGCGGCGTCGATCGCGCCTTCGGCTGCCCCGGCGCCGACAAGCGTGTGGATCTCGTCGATGAACAGGATGATGTCGCCCCGGGTGCGGATCTCCTTGAGGACCTTCTTCAGCCGCTCTTCGAAGTCACCGCGGTAGCGTGAGCCCGCCACCAGCGCGCCGAGGTCGAGGGTGTAGAGCTGCTTGTCCTTGATCGTCTCCGGCACCTCGCCCTTGACGATCTTCTGCGCCAGGCCCTCCACCACGGCGGTCTTACCGACGCCGGGGGCGCCGACCAGGACCGGGTTGTTCTTGGTGCGCCGCGACAGCACCTGCATGACCCGCTCGATTTCCTTCTCGCGGCCGATCACCGGGTCGAGCTTGCCCTCACGGGCGCCTTGGGTGAGGTTGCGGCCGAACTGGTCGAGCACCAGAGAGGTAGACGGCGCGGCCTCGGTGCTGCCGCTGGCGGCTGACGCTGGCTCCTTGCCCTGGTAGCCGTGCAGCAACTGGATGACCTGCTGGCGGACCCGGTTCAGGTCAGCTCCGAGCTTCACGAGGACCTGGGCGGCCACGCCGTCGCCCTCACGGATCAGGCCAAGCAGGATGTGCTCGGTACCGATGTAGTTATGACCGAGCTGCAGCGCCTCACGCAGCGATAGCTCAAGCACCTTCTTGGCACGCGGGGTGAACGGAATGTGCCCCGAGGGTGCCTGCTGGCCCTGGCCGATGATCTCCTCGACCTGCTGGCGGACCGCCTCCAGGCTGATGCCAAGCGACTCAAGCGCCTTGGCCGCCACACCCTCGCCCTCGTGAATGAGGCCCAGCAGGATGTGCTCCGTGCCAATGTAGTTGTGATTGAGCATCCTGGCTTCTTCTTGCGCCAGGACAACAACCCGCCGCGCCCGGTCGGTAAACCTCTCGAACATGTCGTCGCTCTCCTCACAGCGGGGATCCGGCAGGCTCCGGCGTGCCTGCCTGCTCCGCATGGTAGCCGCGTGCCCGACCCTGTACTTAACGCGATTATGCGCCAACTACAGAAGAAGTTCCCCGGACACGCTGCCTTCACCCCATCCAACAGCGCGAACTGGCAACGATGTTCCAAATACGCCACCAGCGAACGCGGTCCGTAACCTCCCCGAACCAGAGAAAGACCACGCCGCCGCCCGCCGACCGCCGGCCAGTGGGCCTGTTGATTGCGCAGTCGACCACACTAGAGCGGGTCGAGCGAGTTGCGGCAAGCGCCCCGGCGGCTGGCTGTGACCGCGGCGACGGCAGTGACTGCGGTGGCTGCGGCGACCACGCTGGGGGCTGGCCCGGGAGCGCTACCAGAAGACCGCTAGCCCAAAGCGGGTACTCGTGGGGCTCGCGGGGCAGCCGCGCCTGCTGGGACCACTTGCCCAGCCCGGCGGGGCCCGGCGGCGCTCCGGCCCGCCCACGGCTCTGTGTCGATTGCGCAATCGACCACACTAGAGCGGGTCGATCGCGCAATCGACCCACTCGAAGAACGGGGGAGGCAACGGGGAAGAGGAGCCCGGGGGAGAGCGGAGATAACAGAGCCGCCCGGCGTTCGTTATCAGCCGGGCGGCTGGCTCGACGGCGGGGATCCCAGGCATATTCCTGCGCGGCGGACATCGGCGGAACCCGGAAGCCGCGCGGCCCTGCCCAGGCGAGGGCCAGCTGACTAACTAGTGGGCGGCCTCGTACTCAGCGACGATGTTGGCTGGAATGCGACCACGCTCATTGACCTTGAAACCACGCGACTTGGCCCACTCGCGGATTCGCGCACTCTGCTCACGGCCGGCACCGGTGCGCGCGCGGCGACGCCGGGCTGGCGCGTTGGCTTTGCGAGCGTGTTCCACATACGGGGCAAGCTCTTTACGTAGCTTGCCGGCGTTGCCGGAACTTAGATCGATCTCATAGGAAGCACCGTCGAGACCAAAGGTCACGGTCTCAGTCGCCTCGCTCCCATCGAGATCGTCGACGAGAAGCACTTGCACCTTCTGTGCCATGGATTCAGCCCTTCTGCGGAGCAACTATTTCGGATGCTAAAGATATACCCACCTCATGCCACACACAATTCGGGGTAGTGCACTTTCTTGACGAACATCTTGCGGCAACAGGTTTCGGTAACTCTAAGTAATCAGGCATTAGGTGCACAGTTAGCATTACGCCCGCCGCGTCTTGGTCCAGTACGCAAACTCGCGCCAGCGCGCCATCTCTGGGATGGCGCATACTCGCATGCGTAAGACCAGATAATCACGCTGTAGCACGAAATATCAGGTTTCGCTGCGATCGCCCGGCACCGGCGCGCGGCCATCGCCTGGGCCGGCATCGTCGCTGGATCGGGCCCTGCGCTTCGGCGCCAACTCGCGGCGCAACAGCATCCACGCGCCGATTAGGAAAGCTACGCAGACAATTGCTGACGGCGCAAGTGCGGCAAGATCTTGCGTCATGAAGGTCACCTCCACCCGTGGCCGGCCGCGGTTCCCGCGGACACCATGCGGGCGAGCTAACGCAACTGGTGCACCGCCCGCACTTGGCACTCTACCGTGCGATGAAGAGCACCACGGCAGGCGACGTCACCGACCGAGAAGTACCACTTCAGATCACTGAATTCCCTCGCCTCACAGGCGGAGCAGCATCCGCGTGTTGCCAAGGGTGTTCGGCTTCACCCGGTCGAGATCGAGGAACTCGGCCACTCCGTCGTCGTAAGAACGGAGCAGCTCGGCGTAAACCTCAGGCGCCACTGGAGTTCCGCTGATTTCGGTGAATCCATGGCTGGCGAAGAAGGACACGGCGAAGGTCAGCACGAATACTCGTGCCACGCCGAGCTGCCTGGCACGGCCGAGCAACTCGTCGACGATCAGGTGGCCGATGCCCGTACCGCGCATGCGCTCGCCGACCGCGACGGTGCGGATCTCGGCGAGATCCTCCCACATAACGTGCAGCGCTCCGCATCCGACAACCGCACTGTCAACGGAACTCTCAGCGACGCAGAACTCCTGGATGTCCTCGTATAGATTCACCGTGTGCTTGTCTAGCAACCGCCCGGATCCGACGTTCTGGTCGATCAGGGCACGGATTACCGGCACGTCCCTGGTGCGCGCTTGCCTGACTATGTACCCCATCGCCGGACCACTGTAGCGTCATATTTTCAATGGCACGGCCACGCACTTGCCGCGCAACTAGAGACAGCGCACTTCGCCATGCGATCGGCCCATCACGATCCGCCGTCAGGGCCGCAAACGCATACCACATCACGTGAATCGGCATCACCCGAACGGAGTGAGCGTCAGAAAGGCAAAACTTCGAGCGAGTCGGTTGGCAGCGGCGGGCCGATCCAATATCGTGCATCGATGTGCGTAAGATAAGGGCACTTGTGTCGCTGGCGGCGACCGCGGCCACCGCAGCCGTCCTCCTCCAGGGAGGCGCCAGCGACGCGTCTACGGTCCGGGTTCAGCCGTCGCTGAACACATTGGTCGCGGAGGCCAGGCAGCTCTCGCAAGAGGTCGACTCGCTCGGCCAGCAGTACGACGGCCTGCAGATCCAGGTGGCGCACGCGAAGACGGAGGAGCGGCTGGCCAAGCTGGCCGCCAGCCGGGCGGCCAAGGCGCTGGCCGGCAGCCGGCAGGCCGTCGCACAGCTCGCGGCCATGGGCTACATGAACCAGGGGCTCGACCCGACGCTGCAGATGCTCACCAGCGGCAACCCGGAACAGTTCCTGAACCAGGTGTCCACCGTCCAGGAACTCGACAACCAGGCCGGAGAGCGGCTCACCACGCTGCAGCAGGAGAAGCTCGCCTCCGCACGGGCGCAGGCCACCGCCAAGGAAGAGATCGTCGCGGTCGACCAGCTGCAGGCCGAGATCAACAGCAAGGTCTCCGCCATCCACGCCAAGCTCGACATCCTGAACAGCGCGGCGATGTCTCAGGCGATGGCGATCTTCCAGCAGACGGGTTCCTACCCTAACGTCGTGCTTCCCGAGGCCACCACGGTCGGCCTCGTGGCGCTGCGCGCCGCTCTCACGCGGCGCGGCGACCCCTACGTCTGGGGCATGGCGGGGCCCGATGAGTTCGACTGCTCCGGCTTGGTGGTCTGGGCGTTCGCCCAGGAGGGGATCTCCCTGCCGCACTACACCGGATCGCTGTGGAATTCAGGCATGCACATCTCGCGGGCCGACCTGGAGCCCGGCGACCTGCTGTTCTTTTACCAGGACATCAGCCACGTGGCCTTCTACCTGGGCGACGGGCTCATGCTGGACGCGCCGAGCAGCGGCCAGGTCGTCCAGGTCCAGCCGATCTGGTGGAACTACTTCGTAGGCGCCGTCCGCATCGCCTGAGCTCTATTTCCTCCCGGGGGCCAACCCCCCGGGGACCCCCCGGCAAAGGGGGGACTACCCGTCCCCCCTTTCACCCCCCCTGGCCGGGGCGGACGAACGGGAACAGGATCGTCTCTCTGATGTTCTCGCCGGTCAGCATGATCATCAGGCGGTCTATGCCCATTCCCATCCCGCCCGTCGGCGGCATCGCGTACTCGAGCGCGAGCAGGAAGTCCTCGTCGAGCTGCATCGCCTCCGGGTCGCCGCCTGCGGCGAGCAGGGACTGCGCGGTCAGCCGCTCCCGCTGCACCACGGGGTCGACGAGCTCGGAGTATCCCGTCCCCAGCTCCGCGCCGAACGCCACCAGGTCCCACCGTTCGGCCAGCCGCGGGTCAGCGCGGTGCTGGCGCGTCAGCGGGGACACCTCGACCGGGAAGTCCCGGTAGAACGTCGGCTCCACCGTCTGCTTCTCCACGAGCCGCTCGTACATCTCCAAGATGACCTGGCCGCGATTCCAGGACGGTTGCAGCGGCACGTCCGCTTTCGCGGACAGCTCCAGCAAAGCCGGCAGCGGCGTGTCCGGGGTCACTTCTTCCCCGAGGGCCAGCGAGATCGCCTCGTGGACGGTCAGCGACCGCCATTGGCCGCCGATGTCGTATTCGTTCCCGTCTGCCCGCCTGATCACCGTCGACCCGAACGCCGCCACCGCGGCGCCCTGCGCCAGCGACTGGGTCAGCTCCCCGATCGTGTTGTAGTCCCCGTATGCCTCGTAGGCCTCGAGCATGGTGAACTCCGGGTTGTGGGTGGTGTCCACGCCCTCGTTCCGGAAGTTCCGGCCGATCTCGAAGACCTTCTCGATCCCGCCGACGACAAGCCGCTTCAGGTACAGCTCGAGCGCGATCCGCAGGTACACCTCAACGTTGTAGGCGTTGTAATGCGTGGTGAACGGTCGCGCGTTCGCCCCGCCGTGCAGCGGGGTCAGGATCGGCGTCTCGACCTCCGTGAAGCCCCGCGCCAGCAGCGACGATCGCACCGACTGGGTGACGGCCGAGCGCACCTCGGCCAGCCGGCGCGACGACGGGTTCACGATCAGGTCCAGGTACCGCTGCCGCACCCGTGCCTCCGGGTCGGTCAGCCCGTAGTGCTTGTCAGGCAGCGGCCGCAGCGCCTTGGCGGTGATCGCGAACGAGTCCGCCAGCACCGACAGCTCACCGGACCGCGACGTGATCACCTCGCCGGTCACTCCGACGTGATCACCGAGATCCACGTCCCGCTTCCACGCCGCGAGCGCCTCTTCGCCCACCCTGGCCAGCGAGACCATCGCCTGGATGTCCCCGGTGCCGTCGCGCAGCGTCGCGAAGCACAGCTTGCCGCCGATCCGGGACAGGATGACCCGCCCCGCGACGCCGACGACCTCGCCGGTCGCCGTGTCCGCGGGCAGGTCGCCGTATTTCTCCCGCAGCGCCGCGACCGTCGTGGTGCGCGGGTAGCCCACGGGATAGGGGTCGGCGCCGGACGCGAGCATCCGGTCGCGCTTTTCGAACCGGACGCGTGCCTGCTCCGGGACGTTGTCAGTCACGCCCGAAGGTTACCGGCGATCGGCCTCCGGGGGCACATTGGTTTCCGGACGAGCGCCCTGCTGGGCGGCCGGACCGGTGTTGCGTTCCCACACCAGGCGCAGCCCGATCAGCGTGAGCCACGGCTCGTGCGAGTCGATGATCGGCACCTCGTCGATCACCAGCGGCGCCAGGCCGCCGGTCGCGATCACCGTGACCGCCCCCGGATCATCGGGGGACAGCTCGCGGGCCATCCGGCGCGCGATCCCCTCCACCTGCCCGGCGAAGCCGTACACGATCCCGGACTGCAGGGCCTCCACGGTGTTCTTGCCGACCACGCGGGGCGGCCTGGTCAGCTCCACCTTGAGCAGCTGCGCGGCGCGCCGCGACAGCGCGTCCACCGAGATCTCGATCCCCGGCGCGAGCGCCCCGCCGACGAACTCGCCGCGCGCGCTGACCGCGTCGAAGTTCGTCGACGTGCCGAAGTCGACCACGATCGCCGGCCCGCCGTACAGGTGGACGGCGGCGAGCGAGTTCATGATCCGGTCGCTGCCGACCTCCTTCGGGTTGTCCATCCGGATCGGCACCCCGGTTTTCACGCCCGGCTCCACGATGACCGCGGGGACGTCCGCGAAGTAGCGGCGGCACATCTCCCGCATCTCGTGCAGCACGGAGGGGACCGTGGAACACAGCGATATCCCGTGCAGGTCCGACTCTTTGAAGGCGCCAGACTGGGCCAGCAGGCCGTGCAAGACGACGGCGATCTCGTCGGCGGTCCGGTCGGGCACGGTGGCGATCCGCCAGTGCTCGACGATCGCCTCCCCGTCGAACACGCCGAGCACCGTGTTGGTGTTCCCGATGTCAATCGTCAGCAGCATGTTCGGCCATCCCGACCTGGACTATTACGTTGTCGATGAGGCGCGTGCCGCCCAGCCGGGCAGCGATGGCTAGCACGGCGGCGCCTGAAAAATCATCATTCCGAACGGGCCGGTAAGTTTCTGCGTCGACAAGCGCTATGTAATCCACGTCGATCAGCGCCGGAACGTCGGCAATGAACTGGCTGGCGGCATCGAGCACCGCGGGGGAACCACGCGCCGCGGCTGCCGCGCCCGCGGCAAGCGCTTGGTGCAGGGCAGGCGCCACCTTCCGTTCGGAAGGCGAAAGATATTTATTTCTGCTCGACAACGCGAGCCCATCGGCATCGCGCGCCGTCGGCACCGCCTCGATCGCTATCCCGAGCGCGAAGTCCGCGACCATCTGGCGGACGAGGGCGAGCTGCTGCGCGTCCTTCTGGCCGAACACGGCGGTATCCGGACGGACCAGGCTGAAGAGCTTCAGCACCACCGTCAGCACGCCCCGGAAGAACCCTGGGCGGAACTCGCCTTCCAGGATGTCGCCCGTCGGCCCGGGGTCGACCGTCAGCAGCTGCGGCGCCGGATACATCTCGTGCGCACCCGGCGCGAACACGAGGTCGACGTGCGCTGCCTCGCAGACCTCCAGGTCAGCCGCCAGCGTGCGGGGATACCGGTCCAGGTCCTCGTTCGGGCCGAACTGCAGCGGGTTCACGAAGATGGAGACCACGACCGTACCGGATTGGCCGGCTAGTTCCCGGGCCCGTGCGAGAAGCGCGCGGTGGCCGTCGTGCAGCGCGCCCATCGTGGGCACCAGCACCACCGGGCCGGGCATCTTGTCCCTGGCGGCTCTCAGCTCTGCCCGGGTGGCCGCGACGTTCACCGGTCCCCTAGCACGCCGAGGAGGCGTTCCGCGTCGTTCGGACTGAGCAGCCCGGCGGCGAGCGCCCGGTCCGCGGTCAGCCGCGCCAGGGCGAGGTAGGCGTTGAGCGCGCCCGGTTCGTCCGCCTTGATCGCGGCCACGTGCGCGGCGACGGTGCCGTCGTCGCCGCGGGCGACGGGCCCGGTGAGCCCGGCGTCGCCGAACCGCAGCGCGTTGTCCAGGGCGGCCGACAGGAGCGGCCCGAGCATCCTGTTCGGGTGGTCGGCGCCGGCTTTCCTGAGCATGTCGGCCGCCTCGGCGACGAGCGTGACGAGGTGGTTCGCCGCGAAGGCCAGCGCCGCGTGGTAGAGGTGCCGGCTCTCCTCGGGGATGAACACCGGTTCACCGCCCATCTCGATGACCAGGGCCTCGGCTGCCGCCCGCAGCGGCGGCGGCGCGGTCACGCCGAAGCAGACCCCCTTGATCCGGTCTACGTCGTCCTGGCGGCCGGTGAACGTCATCACGGGGTGCAGCGCCAGCGGCAGCGCGCCCGCCCGCGTGGCGGGATCGAGGACCCGGATGCCGTGGGCGCCGCTGGCGTGCGCGAGCAGCCGGCCCGGGTAGGGCGCCCCGGTCTTGGCGAGACCCTGGACGAGGCCGGGAAGCACGTCGTCAGGCACGGTCAGCAAGACGAGGTCCGCGTCCTCGATGACGCTCGCGGGATCGGTGAGCCGGGCGCGCGGAAAGTTCTCGCGGACACGCGCCTTGGACGCCTCGGAGACGGCCGCGGCGGCCACCACCTGATGGCCCGCCGCCGCCAGGGCCCTGGCGAGCGCGGTGCCCGCCCGCCCCGGGCCGATCACGCCGACTCTGAGCCTGGCAGGATGCTCGCTTACTCCAGTCTCCACCGGTACCGGACAGCCCCCCTTCGCTGACAACGCGGTGACAAGAATAGCCACCCCGCCGGTAATCCGATTCCCGGAGTGTGGCATAACCACCCACTTGTCCCGTTGTCCCGTCCCGGCCGAAGCACTCCTCAGCGGCCTCTTGAGAAACGGGAACCACACCAACCCGCCTGAAAGCTGCGAAATGACCGGTGAAACCATGATTACGAAAACTTTTTCCCCAATGAAAATAAATCATCCTATACGTACGAAAAAATTTCGTGATCATGTTAAAGCAGGCCGATGACGCGCTTGCCCGTGGGGCGGAAGCGGATCAGTGATCGAAGGGGGACGGGCGGGGCGGGGCGGGCTCGTCGTCGCGGTCCTCGTTCGGGTTCTTCGGCACCCGGCAGCAGTACTCGAGGAACAGGGCGGCGGCGAGGAGCACGAGCGACGATCCGAATGAGACGCTCGCCGTGATCAAATCGTTGCGCGGAGTAGTCGCGTTCAGCATTCCGGAGAGATAGACCATGAAGCCGGCGGCCACCCCGGCGAGCAGCGCGCCCGCGTACGCGCTCGCCTTGGCAAGCGCCACCATCCGGGCGACGAATAGCGGCGGCGCGGGCTTGGTGCCAGTCCGGCCCACGATCCGAGCGCGCAGGTCCCGGCCGATCCAGGCCTCGGCGCCCGCCGCGATCAGCAAGGCGGGCACACCAGTCCAGGTCAGCGGGGGCAGGTCGTTGTAGACGGCGGTGAGCAGCGCCCAGGTCACCGCGCCGGCAAGGATGACAACCAGTAGCAGCGTCCGTGGCCGTGTCGGTTTCATGCCGGCTCCGCAGGGGGTATGGGGGGCTGCGCAAGCCCCCCATGCGGGGGGTCACCGGGGGGTCTTCCCCCGGGGGCAAACAGGAGCGACGCTGGCGAGCGGCGGATGCCGGAGCCGTCCACGCCGTCGAGCAGGATCGCGACGGGGCCGTGGCCGGGAAGTACCGCGTCCGGGTCAACGTCGTGCCAGGGAGCGAGCACGAACGCGCGCTCATGCGCGCGCGGATGCGGCAGCGTCAGCTCCGGGCCGGTGCTCTCCTCGCCGGCCACGCTGATGATGTCGATGTCGAGCGTGCGCGGTCCCCACCGCACCTCACGCACCCGGTCGAACGCGGCCTCGACCTCGTGCAGGCGGTCCAGCAGCGCGCGGGACGGGAGCGTAGTGCGCGCCAGCAGGACCGCGTTCAGGTAATCCGGCTGCGGCGGCCCTCCGACGGGCACCGTTTCGTAAACCGGCGACACCGCCATAACCTGCACCTCCGGGACCCGGGCGATGGCATCCACACAGCCTTGCAGGATGTCTCGACTGTCTCCGAGGTTACTTCCCAGGGCGAGTACCACAGCCCTGGCCGTCGGCGTCATGAGTGCGGCGCGGCGTCCGCCGCGGCGCGCCAGGCGGCGGCCACCCGCACGGCGTCCGCGTTGGCCGGCACCCGGTGCACGCGCACACACCAGGCGCCCGCCACGGCGACGAGCGCGGTCACCGCGACGGTGGCGTCGTCGGTCTCGGTGAACGGCCGCGGGGTCCCGTCCGGGGCGGCGAGCAGCCTGCCGAGGTGCCGCTTGCGCGACGCGCCGACGAGCACCGGGAAATCACGCCCGCCGATGTGCGCCACCTCCGGCAGCCTGGTCAGCAGCTCCCAGTTGTGAGCATCGGGCGCTTGCCAGCCGGGAAGCTTGCTGAAGCCGAGCCCAGGGTCGAGCACGATCATCGACGGGTCAACCCCCTCGGCCACCACCGCGTCGACCCGCCGTGCCAGTTCGTCGTGCACTTCCCGGACCACGTCCTGGTAGACAGCGCGGGACTGCATGTCGTGGCTGTGCCCGCGCCAGTGCATGACCACGTAGGGGACGCCCGCCTTCGCCACCAGGCGGGGCATGTACGGATCGGCGAGACCGCCGCTCACGTCGTTGACCAGGCTGACGCCCGCCTCCAGCGCCCATTCCGCCACCTGGGCGCGCATCGTGTCGACGCTTACCACCACTCCGGCCTTGACCAGCTCGGTGATGACCGGCTTGACCCGGCGCAGCTCCTCCTCCGCCGATACCCGCTGGGCTCCGGGCCGGGTCGACTCGCCGCCGACGTCGACGATGTCGGCGCCCTGGGTGACAAGCTCAAGTCCGTGCTCGATCGCGGCGATGGCGCCGTACCACTGTCCCCCGTCGGAGAACGAGTCGGGCGTCACGTTCACCACGCCCATGACCAGGCAGCGGTCCGCGACGGGCAAGCCGGGTGGCGAGGAGCCGATCATGTGTCGGTTGTACCGTCGTTCTCCCGCGTGCCAGAGGAGATCCCCGCCGTCTGGACCGGAGATCCGGGTATCGGCGACGAGGGGAACCGGCGGGGCTTGCCCAGCCCGAGCGCGCGCCCGATCCGCCTGGCGTACCGCCGTAGCTCGAGCCTTGGCCAGACCAGGAACGCCTCCGCCTCGAGCGCCGCCAGCGCGATACGCGGCGTGTCCCTGGTGCCGGGGTACACGAAGAACCGCGGCTCCCAGACCGGGCAGAACTTCGCGTTGAACTTGTACAGGGACTCGATCTGGAACCAGCGCGAGGCGAACAGCAGCAGCGAACGCCAGGCCCGCAGGACCGGGCCGGCGCCGATCCGCTCGCCGCGCTCGAGCGCCGCGCGGAACATCGCGAAGTTCAGCGAGATCCGCTTGATGCCCAGGCCAGGCGCGGCCTTGATGGCCTCCACGATCAGGAAGTCGTTGAGGCCGGGCTGCGCGGTGCGGTCGCGTCGCATGAGGTCGAGCGACAGCCCGTCGGTGCCCCAGGGCACGAAGTGCAGCACGGCGCGGAGCACTCCGTTCTCCTTGGCCGTCACCATGACGCAGTCGTCGTCGCCGATGGCGCCGAGGCGGCCCAGGGCCATAGAGAAGCCGCGCTCGGTATGGCTGCCGCGCCACGAATCCGAGACCTTGATGAGCCGTTCGAGTTCCGGGAGCGGAATGTCTCCTACCCGGCGGACTTCCGCGACGTACCCGTTCTTGGCCACCCGGTTCACCATCTGCCGCACGTTGCGCATCGCCCGGCCGGACAGGCTGAAGTCCGCGACGTTGACGATCGCCTCGTCACCAAGCTCAAGCGCGGTCAGGTCGCCCTCGCGGCACCACACCTCGGCGCCGAGCTCGCTGCACCCCATGACCGCGGGCCGCCACGCGTGCTTCGCTGCGACGTCAAGGAACTCGGCGATGGCACCCGGCCATGCCTCCGGATCGCCGATCGGGTCGCCCGCGGCGAGCATCACGCCGGAGACGACGCGGTAGCATACGCAGGCCTTGCCCGAGGGAGACCACAGCACGCTCTTGTCGTTGCGCAGCGCGAAGTAGCCAAGCGAGTCCCGGTCGCCGTGCCGGGCCAGCAGCTCGCGGATCCTAGCCGCGTCGGCCGTGCCGAGGCGGGCCCGGGGCTGCGCCGGGCGCAGGAAGAGGTACACGGTGACGAAGAGCGTGAACAGGCCGAGCGCGCTGGTCAGCAGATGGTAGAAGTCAGACCGCCCCTCGGAGATCCACTGCACCGGCCCGTAGATTCCCACGAGCTCGTCCACCACGTCCTGCACCCGGACCGCGATCGGGTAGTTGGCGGCCAGCCCGCCCATGGCGATATAGCCGAGCCCGATCGCCAGGTCCGCGGCGACGAGGGCGGCGAAGACGTGCAGCGCGTTCCACCGGGTCCGGGGGTCGCCGACCGCGTAGAAGTCCTCGTGGAAGTACAGCAGCGTCGCCAGCAGGATGATCGCGACGGCGGCGGAGTAGAGGCGTGGCGTGTAAGGGGCCGGCGCGTGCATGAAGTGGATGACGATGTCGAACACCAGCAGGGCGAGCACCGCCTGCCAGGCGCGCCGCTTCCGCCGCCGCAGCCCGTGGGCCAGCAGCAGCAGCATCAGGCCGATGATCACGTCGGCGCTTCGGGTGACGTTGGTGAGCGTGCCGGGCACGAACGTGAGGTGGTGCTGCAGCTTGGCGTGCCAGGCCGGCTTGAAGATGGCAAGCACGTCGGAAAGACCGATGAACAGGGTCAGCAGCGCGGCGATCCCAGGAATCCAGGCCCGGCGCTTCCCGAGCTTGCCCGCAGCCGGACCGCCCTTGTCCTCGCGGTCGGGTCGATCAGCTGAGTTGCTCTCGCTCATCTCGAATCTCTTGTCAGGCCCCGGATCACGGAGCAGCAGCGCGCTCATGACGAGACCGCGGTGTGCTGCGTCCGTGAACTGCTGAAGATTTCCTTACCCCCGCGGCAACCTTCGCGGGAACCTCGTCGGGCGGCTGCCGCCGCCACCGTACGTCCCCTAGACACGGTACCTCCAACCGCCAGAGACCGGCCTATCGAAGTGGTTAAGACAAGCCGACCATTTAGTTAGACGTGCGCGAGACCGTTTTCGTTTAGGGAAATTCCGTCGATTTCCGCTACCCGCGCAAAAGAGCTTGAAACTGGCACATATCTCCGCGCCCACCCACCATGGATACGTACTCTAGGAGCGGCCGGTTCAGCGGCGGTTAAGCGCTGGTTGACTTGCGGGGGACGACCCCCGCACCCCCGAGGGTAGCGTCAGCGGTGGCCGAACAGCAGGCTCATGGCCTCGGCACGGGTCCGGGTCTGGTCACGGAAGACGCCGCGCACGGCCGACGTGACGGTCTTGGCGCCCGGCTTGCGCACCCCGCGCATGGACATGCACAGGTGCTCGGCCTCTAGCACGACGATGACGCCCCTGGGCTCGAGGATCCGCATCAGCGCGTCCGCCACCTGGCAGGTCATCCGCTCCTGCACCTGCGGGCGCCTGGCGTAGACGTCGACCACCCGCGCGAGCTTGGACAGCCCGGTGATCTCGCCCTTCACGTTCGGGATGTAGCCGATATGCGCCTTGCCGAAGAACGGGATCAGGTGGTGCTCGCACATGCTGTACATCTCGATGTCCCGCACCAGCACGATCTCGTCGTGCTCGGCGTCGAAGACGGTGGTGAGCACGTCCTCGGGCCGCTGGCGCAGGCCGGCGAACTGCTCGGCGTACATGCGGGCGACACGAGCCGGGGTGTCGGCCAGGCCGTCCCGATCCGGGTCCTCGCCGATGGCGAGCAGTATCTCGCGGACGGCTTTCTGGATCCGCTCCTGGTCTACCGGCAGGTCGGCCTCCGGCCGTTCGCTTGTCGCCGCGTCCTCAGTCGTTGCCATCGCCTGCCAACGTACCGTTGTCGAGCCCGAACCCGAGCGCCTGCCCGTTGGCCGGCAGCGAGCCGTCGCCGCCGAGCCCGGAACCGGAACTTGCCGCCAGCGCGAGCTCCTTCGGCGACAGCACCGGCGGACGGTCAGACGGCAGCCGCTTGCCGTACCCGGTGTAGGTGCCGCGGGCCGGGCGCTTCTGCACGGACGCGAAGACCTCGAGGACCTCTTTACGTGCTACGGTCTCCTTGTCGAGCAGCCGGAGCACCAGGTTGTCGAGCACGTCGCGGTACTCCACCAGTACTTCCCACGCCTCGTCGTGCGCGGCCTCGATCATCCGCTTGATCTCCTCGTCGATCGCGGACGCGATCTCCTCGGAGTAGTCCCTGCTGTGCGACCTATCCATGCCGAGGAACGGCTCCGCGTCACCGCTGCCGAACTTCCGCGCGCCAAGCCGCTCGCTCATGCCGTACTCGGTGACCATGGCGCGCGCGATCTGGGTGGCCTTGTCGATGTCGTTGGCCGCGCCGCTGGTCGGCTCGTGGAAAATCAGCTCCTCGGCCGTACGGCCGCCGAGCAGCATAGCCAGCTGGTCCTGCATCTCGGCGCGGGTGGTAAGGAACTTGTCCTCCGTCGGCAGCGCCTGTGTGTAGCCGAGCGCCCGGCCGCGGGGAATGATCGTGACCTTGTGCACCGGGTCGGCGTGCGCCATCGCGTGCCCCACGAGGGCGTGCCCCCCCTCGTGGTAGGCGATCAGCTTCCGCTCCGACTCCGACAGCAGCACGCTCTTGCGCTCCGGCCCGGCCATCACGCGGTCGATGGCCTCCTCGAGCGACGCCATCGAGATCTGCTTGCCGTTGTTCCGCGCGGTCAGCAGCGCCGCCTCGTTGATCACGTTGGCCAGGTCCGCGCCGGTGAAGCCGGGGGTCCGCCGCGCGATGATGTCGAGGTCGGCGTCCGATGCGATCGGCTTGCCGCGGGCGTGCACCTTCAGGATGCCCTTGCGGCCCGTGAGGTCCGGCTGCGCTACGACGATCTGCCGGTCGAAGCGGCCCGGGCGCAGCAGCGCCGGGTCCAGGATGTCCGGGCGGTTGGTGGCGGCGATCACGATCACGCCGCCCTTGGTGTCAAAGCCGTCGAGCTCGACCAGCATCTGGTTCAGCGTCTGCTCGCGCTCGTCGTGCCCGCCGCCGAGGCCCGCGCCGCGGTGCCGTCCGACCGCGTCGATCTCGTCCACGAACACGATCGCCGGAGCGTTCGCCTTGGCCTGCTCGAACAGGTCGCGCACCCGGGAGGCGCCGACACCGACGAACATCTCCACGAAGTCCGAGCCGGAGATCGAGTAGAACGGCACGCCGGCCTCGCCGGCCACCGCGCGGGCGAGGAGCGTCTTGCCCGTGCCGGGCGGCCCGTACAGCAGCACGCCTTTGGGGATCTTGGCGCCGATGGCCTGGAACTTCGCCGGGTTCTGCAGGAACTCCTTGATCTCCTGCAGCTCCTCGATCGCCTCGTCGGCCCCGGCCACGTCGGCGAAGGTGGTCTTCGGCGTGTCCTTCGTGATCAGCTTGGCGCGCGACTTGCCGAAATTCATCACCCGCGAGCCGCCGCCCTGCATCTGGGTCAGCAGGAAGAAGAAGAACAGCGCGATGATCAGGTACGGGATGAACGTCTCGAGCAGGCTGAGCAGCGCGCTCGACTTGGGGATCTGCACGTCGTAGCCGGCCGGCAGCTTGCCCGCGTCGAACTGCTGCTGCAGCAGCTGCTGCAGCTGAACGCCCTGGCCCTCGATGAAGTCGGCCTCGTACTGCTGGCCGCCCTTCGTGGTGATCTGGATCGTCTGGTTCTTGTCAGTCAGCACAGCGGACTTCACGTCGCCCTGCTGAATCAGCTGCACTACCTGCGAGGTGTCTTTCTGCTGGTAGGTGCTGCCCGAGTTCGCCCAGCCAAGCGTGATCGTGATGACCAGCACCGCAAGCAGCACCAGCAGTAGCGGTCCGCGGAAATAACGCTTCAATTCCATTGCGAGCGACCCCCTCGGCCCGGGGCCGTTCCCTCCTGACCAGCCTCACGTCCCGCCGACCACCGGCGGCACTGCCATGCCTGCTCCGCACCGGCGGCCAGCTGCGCCGGCCGCGCACAACGCAAACTTAAGGAATACCTGACGGTACATCAACGCTACCCGGCGCGAGATGTGTTCCCCCCGTACACGTCGGCCGCGAGCGTGCCGATGAACGGGAGGTTGCGGTAGCGCTCCGCGTAGTCGAGGCCGTACCCCACCACGAACTCATCTGGGACGTCGAATCCGGTGTAGGCGACCTCCACCTCCATTTGCGCGGACGACGGTTTGCGCAGCATCGCGCACACCGCCACCGACGCGGGATCACGCGACCGCAGGTTGCCGACCAGCCAGGATAGCGTCAGCCCGGAGTCGATGATGTCCTCGACGATCAGCACGTGACGGCCGCTGATGTCGGTGTCGAGGTCTTTCAGGATGCGCACTACGCCGGACGACTTGGTGCCAGAACCGTACGAGGAAACCGCCATCCAGTCCATCTCCACCGGCAGGTGCATGGCGCGGGCGAGGTCCGCCATCACCATGACCGCCCCCTTCAGCACCCCCACCAGCAAAAGTTCGCGGCCGGCGTAATCAGCGTCGATCCGCGCCGCTAGCTCCGCGGTCCGCTTGCTGAGCTGTTCGGACGTGATGAGCACCTCTTTCAGCGCCGGCCCCATGTCCGCAGCGTCCAATGCACCCTCCCATTTCAGTTCTCAAAAGACACCTGGCCGGACCGGCGAGAAGCCCGTACGCCGCCTGGCAGGTCGATCCAGCGCTGCCCGCGCCAGCCGGTGACCAGTTCCTCCAGACGCGCTACGTGACCAGCGGTCAGCGCGCCCGCCGGGCAGCCGGCCGCGACGGCGGCCGACCGCAGGACGCGGCTGCGCACCGCGTCTGGCATCCCGGCGAGGGCGGACGCGGACAGCGGGGAGTCACCACCGGTCCGTTCGGAAGAAATGTTCTCAAGAACCTCCGCGTCGGCGCGCAGCTGATCCGCGGTGCGGGCCAGCGCCTCGGCGACCCCTGGACCAAGCGCGGCTTCGAGCGCGGGCAGCGCGTCCAGCCGCACCCGCACCCGGGCGAACCGGCGATCGGCGTTATGCGGGTCGTCCCACGGCGCGAGGCCTGCCGCCGCGCACGCCGCTTTCGTGACCGAGCGGCGCAGCCCGAGCAGCGGCCGCCGGAACACGCCGCGCCGTGACGGCATGCCCGCCAGCGACCTCGCGCCAGAGCCCCTCGCGAGCCCGAGCAGTACGGTCTCCGCCTGGTCATCCAGGGTGTGCCCGAGCAGCACCGCGGCCGCGCCGAGCTCGGCCGCCACCGCCGCCAGCGCGTCGTAACGCGCCGCGCGGGCCGCCGCCTCCGGGCCGCCGTCCGTCCCCACCGTCACCGACACGGACCGGACCGGCTCCAGGCCGAGCCCGGTGAGCACCGACGCCACGGCCGCCGCGCGCGAACCCGAGCCGTCCTGCAGCCCGTGGTCGACCGTCACGCCGCCGGCGCGCAGCCCGGCGCGCGGCGCGGCGAACGCCAGCGCGGCGGCCAGGGCCAGCGAGTCAGGACCGCCCGAGCAGGCGGCGAGCACCAGGGCGCCAGGCGGCAGGTCGCGAACGCACGCGCGTACCGCGTTACGAACAGCAGCGACGGGTGGGGCTGGGCCCACGTCAGCCGACCCGGGCGAGCCAGTCGGCCGGGCGGGACAGCTCAGCGCGCGTGGGCAGCGTCTCCGGCGATGTCCACACCTTGTTGAACTCGGCCATCCCGGCTTCATCCACGACGGTCCGGACGAACTTCGACCCCTCGGCGTACTGCTTCATCTTCAGGTCGATGCCGAGGATCCGCCGCAGGATCTGCTCCATCCGGCCCGCCGAACCGCGCCGGGAGTTGAACCGCTCCCTGATCTGCTCCACCGACGGCACCACCTGCGGGCCCACCGCGTCCATCACGTAGTCGCCGTGCCCCTCGACGAGGGTCATCACGGCGGTGAGCTTGTCGAGAAGCGCCCGCTGAACGGGGGACTGCATTGCCTCCATGAGCGACTCGCCGTCGCCGCCGCGCACCGCGCCGGCCACCGCGCCCGCCGCGGCCCGCAGCCGCTCCACGATCGCGCCGGGGTCGAGGTCCGAGGCCAGCAGGAACTCCGTCATCATGCCCTGCACGTACTCGCGCAGCCAGGGCACGGAGGTGAACTGCACGCGGTGCGTCTCCTCGTGCAGGCACACCCAGCGGCGGAAGTCATGGGGGTTGACGCCGAGCTCACGCTCGACCATGACGATGTTCGGCGCGACGAGCGTGAGGCGCCCGACGCTCGGCGCGACGGCCGTGTCGTGGCCGGCTCCGTTCGGCGACGAGCCGTTCGCCGCCGGGCCGCCCTCACCCGGCGGCAGGAACAGCTCGTACTGGCCGAGCACGCGGGAGGACAGGTAAGCGAGGATGAGGCCCGCCTGCACGCCGGTGACCCGCGACCCGACCGAGCCGATCACGGAACCCGCCGCGGGCACCGCGCTGCTCCGCTCGGAGAGCTTTTCCGCCAGCGGCTCGAGGACGACGCGGAACCCGCCCACGTTCGCCCGGATCCACCCAGGCCGGTCCACGACCGCGACCGGTCCGGCCGCGCCCTGGCTGGTCAGTCCGGTCACCTCGCGGACGGGCTGCTGGACGACGGCGGTCAGGCCGCGCAGTTCGGCCACCACGGCGCGTGCGTCGGCGAGGCTGACCTGCGGCCCCTGCCTGGCGAACCGGACGCCGGTCGAGATTGCCAGGTCCCAGTCGATCATCTGTGCGCTGCTCACAGTCCTACCGTACGTGGTGCCAGGGGGTAGCGGCAGAGCTGGCAGCAACTCAGCGGCACCCGCAGTTCGCCAGCCCGGCGGCGGCCGCGTCGATGGCACCGGCCGCGGTCTGCAGCATGGCCGCGCCGGGGACCTGCGGCGCCATGATCGCGAACACGAGAAGCCCGCCGCTGCGGTCGTATGCCAGCCCGGCCAGCGCGGCCACGGTCGCCAGGTTGCCCGTTTTGGCGCGCACCACACCGCGTGCCGCGCCGCCGATCCCGCCGAACGCGCTGCCCCCCGCCGAAAGCGTCCCGCTGAACCCCGCGACCGGCAGCCCGCTGATCGCGGCCATGGCGCGGGGCGAGGCGGCCGCGACCTCGAGCACGCGCACCAGGGTCTCAGGCGCGATCCCGTCCTGAGGCGAAAGACCGCTGCCGTCGACCAGGCTGATCGGCGTCGTCACGCCGAGCCGCCGCAGTTCGGTCATCACCGCGTCCGCCGCGCCGCCGAACGTCGCGGGCAGTCCCATGGCGATCGCGAGATGCCTCGCCACGTTCTCGGCGATCACGTTGTTGCTTTCCTGCAGCATCTGCTCGATCATCGCCGACAGCGGGGGCGAGCTGACGCTCGCGATCGCCGGCGCGCCGGTCGGCGCCGTGGCCGGGAACGGCTCGCCGGTCACCGTGATGCCGTCCCGCCGCAGGAGGCCGGCGAACGCGGACACGGTAAGGCCCACCGGATCCGTCGTACGGGGGGTGAAGTTGCCCGGGTCGTCGGAGTCCTGGAGCGCGCCACCCGGCGTCAGCCGGCCCTGATCGGCCTCGAGCGCGACAATAGGCGTGACGTTACCGGTGTAAATGTCACTGTCGGACCACCCTGGCGCCATACCTGGCCCGCTGTAGAGCGAGGTGTCATAGCCTAGCCGCACGGACCTGCGTCCCTCGGCCGCGAGGACCCGGGCGGTGCCGGCCGCCAGCGCGGCGAGCGTGGCGGGACGCGGGTAATCGGAGGAGGGGTAGTCATTCACGGCGAGGGTGGGGTCACCGCCGCCTGCGAGCACGATGCCGCCGGGAATCTGGCGCACGCTCGTGCTGAACCGGGCATCCGGCCCGAGCACCGTGAGCGAGGCGACCGCGGTCGCCACCTTGGTCGTAGACGCGGGAGTGGCGAGGGCTCCGCCGTTGTCGGAGTACAGCACCTGCCCGGTCCGCGCGTCCGCGATCTCGACGCCGAGCTGCGGGCCGACCTCAGCGCCCGGCAGCGTGGCGGCGACCAGCGCGCCGAGGCCATCCGCGGTCGGCTGCGCGGACGGATCGCCGCCCGCCGCCGACAACGGCGACAGCACTGTCCCCGCCGGCACGACGGGCCGCGCGGCGGCGACCGGGATGCGCAGCGCCGCGAGCCTGGGCGGCAGCATGTGCGCCACGATCAGCCCGGCCGCGAGCGTGCAGACGTTCAGCATCGCGAGCGTGGCCAGCGCCGTGATCCGCGTGCCGCGCACGTACTCACCTCATCCGGGTCGGGGTGTGCATAGCTTAGAGCCGTCATTCCCTATGACGGGCCCGGCCGCCGTAGACACCGCGGCGACCGGCGACAATGGAGCAAATCAGCAACTATCGCGTTGGAGAAAGCATGGACGTCGAAGTAGTCATCGAGATCCCCAAGGGCCAGCGGAACAAGTACGAGATCGATCACCACACCGGCCGGATCCGGCTTGATCGCATGTTGTTTACCTCGACGAGGTACCCGGCTGACTACGGGTTCATCGAGGAGACGCTTGGCGGAGATGGTGACCCGCTTGACGCCCTGGTGCTGCTTGAAGAGCCAACCTTTCCCGGCTGCCTGGTCACCGCGCGCGTCATCGGCATGTTCCAGATGACCGACGAAAAGGGTCCTGACGACAAGATCCTTTGCGTGCCCGCGCACGATCCGCGCGCCGAGCACCTGCGTGACATCCATCATGTACCGGAGTTTGACCGGCTGGAGATCCAGCACTTCTTCGAGGTTTACAAAGATCTTGAGCCCGGCAAGTCGGTTGAAGGTTCACGCTGGTCTGATCGCGCGTCCGCGGAAGTGGAGATCGAACGCTCGAGAAAGCGTTTCATCGACGCGCAGAAACTGTAGTTTCGGTGCGAATCCCCTTTAGCACACTGTGATCATGGTTCACTGACGACGCAGGAGCCGCGTGCGTCACGTCGGACCCCACTCTGGACTCGGTCCGCCTCCGCGGGCCGATCCGTGCGGGGTGGAAAAAGCCTCCCACAGGGAGGGATTTCGCGCGAACGGCCGGGATTGTCTCACGATACGGACTCTGTCTCACATTCTGAGACGAAATCTCATCGACCAGCGGGGCGATTGCGCAATCGACCTGCTCTAGTGTGGTCGATTGCGCAATCGACCCGCCGCAGGTCCGGGCCGCCTAGTGCCCGAGCCCTTCAGGAACCGGGTTCGCTAAACGGCATTGAGTTTCGGTGCGAATTCCCTGAATTTTCCCGAACGGAAGGTGGCGCCTGCCTACCGTCCGTCCGGCTATCCGGCGGCCGTCCGCTGGGGCTCGATATGCGCCCAGATGGCATCGGCGCGGGCGCGGATGTCATCGCGGGCCTCGCGCAGGGTGTCGCCGCCGAGGTCGGCGAGGCCGCCGGAGACCGCGACGGCCGCGCTGGCGGCCGCCGCCGCGCTCTCCCATCGGCCGGCCGCCGCGTGCAGCGTCATCGCGCGGACCGCTGCCCCCACCCAGTCCGGCGCGGCGAGCTGCAGGTAGCGCGGCACCGTGTTGACCCAGTCGGGGCCGCTCAGCCGGACCCTCAGGCGCGCGACGGCCGCCGCGGCCAGCGCGAGGCCGGCGTCGGTCTCCGCCAGCCCGTCGGCCGCCGCTCCGGCCTTCAGCAGGCCGCGGCCCAGGTGGAAGCGCGCACGAGCCTGGCCGAGGTCGCGCTCGGCGAGGTCGGCCGCGGGCGCGCTCAGATACATGCGGATGACCTCGCGCAGCAGCCTGACCGCGCTGGCAGTGTTGCCCGCCGAGTCCGCCGCGAGCGCGACCTGGGTGAGCACATCGATCCGGGACACCTCGTAGCGGGGCGGATCGGCCGCGGCGAGCTCCGCGTAGTGCCCGGCGGACTCGGTCAGCAGGGTGAGAGCGTGCAGGATGCCGCCGTAGCGAGCGTGGTTGCTCAGCGCCGCGGCCAGGTCCGCCTGGTGCCGGCCTGGGTTGGACGCGCCCCCGTAAAGCTCTCGGCCGATCGACAGCGCGGTGCCCGAGTGCGTCGCCGCCTTGTCATGGCTACCTTGCAGGCCGGCGCGGATCGCCTCACCGAAGTGAAAGTCGTAGCGCCGCTCCAGCGTGCCGAGCCGCAGCGCCTCACGGTCTGACACCCTGCGCTCTTGCGGCCTGTACCGGGCCATGAACATATGCCGGGAACCTCTCAACGGTAACCGCGCCTACCGGCCCCTACAAAGATCGTCGCATAACACCGTGTAGCAGGCAATACACGGTGCGAAACTAGTTGAGCGCAGGATTTCCGAAATATCATGTTTTGTCGCGTCCAGATGCCGGTCTTCGTCCTCGGCTCCGGCCAGCCCGGGCAGTCTGCGATCCGGTCATATTCTCGGGATGTGTCACGAGCCGCCGGACAGGTACGGGTCAGGGCAGCGGAGGAAGATGACCTCGGCGCGGTCACCGGGATCTTCGCCCACTACGTGAGCAGCAGCGTGGCGACGTTCGAGGAAACACCGCCCACCGCAACCGAGTGGGCTGGGAAGCTCGCTGACTTGCGCACGCGGACACTGCCCTTCCTGGTGGCCGAGGCGGGAGCTGGGGTTGTCGCATACGCCTACGCGGGGCCCTGGCGCCCCAAGCCCGCCTACCGGCACACGGTCGAGGATTCCGTCTACCTGGCACCCGAATGGACGGGGCGAGGACTCGGCAGGCTGCTGCTGACCGAGCTGGTGGCCGGGTGCGCGCGGGCAGGCGCGCGGCAGATGATCGCGGTCATCGCCGACAGCGCGACCGCGGGCCCGTCGACCGCGCTGCACCGTGCCTGCGGGTTCACTGACGCGGGCCGACTGGTCGGCGTCGGATTCAAGCACGGACGGTGGATCGACACGCTCCTGCTGCAGCGCCAGCTAACTGCGGACGCCAGCTGAGCGGAGCCCAGCAGGTCGATTACGCAATCGACCACAGTAGGGGCTTGTCGGTTATCTAGCTGGCCATCCCGGGCGTGCCGCCGGGCGCGCGCCACAGGGGCCCGTGATCACCACCGGATACAGGCACTGAACCGCTAACGCAATCCCGCCCGCTCCGCTCCGCACCGTCAGACAAGTAGCCGACGCTTCTGTCACTGGCCGGGGGCGCCGACCTCCTCGTCCGCTTCCGCTTCCCGCGACGCCACGACGAGGAACGCCGCCGCCCGGTCGAAGGTCTCGCCGATGGTCCGGCCGGCCAGGTGGTCCTGATACGCCTGGTACCGGCTCATCTCCCACTCTTGCCCGCGTGGCGGCAGCGACTCCACGGGCGGCTCCGGGAGCGACTTCCACGTCCAGTCGCTAATCGGCGCGTCCCGGTGCCCGTCCTCGCTGCTCAGGGGCTGGATGAAGTCGGCGTGATCGGCGTAGTAGCCCATCCGGTTGCGCACGAACCGCAGGCCGCCGAAAGTTCCCTCGGTCTGCCGACGCTGCGCGCCGGACAGCCCGGCGAGGGCCTGGTCGTACGCGTCGGGGTAGTACCTGACGAGCGTGGCGTCGACGATGGTGACCCACCACACGGCCTCGCCGATCACCGCGAAAGCCTGCGGGCGATCTCTGGCCCTGATCTTGCCGAGACGCTCGGTGGTGTCCCGCATGGCGATGATGGCCCAGCCAAGCGGGCTGGCCAGCGTCGCATGGTCGCTGTCCTCCTGCTCCCAGTTCTCGCTGCCCCATTTCTGCTGGGTCAGGTGCAGCCGGCTGCAGGCTTTCCCGGTTCCACGCCACCCGGCAGCGCGCCGAGCAGAACCTGGCATGCTCGCGCTTCGGCTCGAACGCCGTTCCGCAGCGCTCGCACGCCCTAGTCTCCGCCATCGCCTCATGTTACGCGTAACATCGCGGCGGGACAGGCGCGGCGATCGAACACTGGCGGAACAGTCGGTAGCCAGCTGCCTACGACCGCCCGACGGACCGCGGGGCCGCGAGCCTGCTTGACGGCGGACCGATCGAGGGTATAACTGCGAAAAACCGTGCCCATTCGCGAGCCTAAGCTCAGCGGACGGGAATACTTTGGGTGCCGGGCACGGAGCATGCCATCCAATGATCCACACTTGGTATGGCAAGGCACGCAGCGAGGAGGACCGGTGGACAACACCGAAGGAGTGCTGAGACGGGCACCCCTGTTCGACGCACTCGACGAGGAGGACGCGCGCGCGCTCCGGCGCCAGATGGGGGAGGTAAAACTGCACCGTGGCGAGCACCTGTTCATGGAAGGTGACGACGGTGACGCCCTGTACGTGGTGCTGGACGGCAAGATGAAGCTCACCCGCGCGGCGGCCGACGGCCGGGAGAACCTGCTGAGCGTGATCGGCCCCGGCGAGATGTTCGGCGAGCTGTCCCTGTTCGATCCGCGCCCCCGTACCTCCTCGGCCAGCGCGGTCACCGACGCGCTGCTCGCCTCGCTCAAGCACGAGGCGCTGATCCCCTGGCTGCGGGAACGGCCGGAAGTCTCCCTGCACATGCTCCGCGCGCTGGCCCAGCGGCTGCGCCGGGCCAACGACGTGACGGCCGACCTGGTGTTCACCGACGTCCCGGGGCGGGTCGCCAAGAACCTGCTCGACCTCGCCGACCGCTTCGGCCGCCAAGAGGCCGACGGTCTGCACGTGCACCACGATCTCACCCAGGAGGAGCTGGCTCAGCTGGTCGGCGCGTCCCGGGAGACCGTCAACAAGGCGCTGGCGGACTTCGCCGCCCGCGGCTGGCTGCAGATCTCCGCGCGTTCGGTGCTGATCCTCGACGCCGAGCGCCTCCGCAAGCGCGCCCGTTAACGGCTGTTTAAGCTAACGGGGGGTTGAAGGGGGGTCGTCCCCCCTAGGGCAAGCAGAGCTAACGGGGGGGTGAAGGGGGGTCGTCCCCCCTAGGGCAAGCAGAGATAGTCGAGCTGGGCGCGGACGGACCATTCGGCGGCACCCCGCACCGCCGGATCCGTGTCCGCGTACACCATGTCGACGATCTCGGCCGGAGTGCGGGCACCGGCGGCCAGTGCCGACCGTATCTGGTCAAGCCGCTCCTGACGATGCGCGATGTAGTGGTCGAGGACCCCTGCCGGATCAGGGAGCAGCGGCCCGTGGCCGGGCAGCAGGACACGCAGCCCGGCACGCCCGGCGAGCGATCTGAGCTCGTCCAGCGTCCGCAGGTAGTCCCCGAGGCCGCCGTCCTGGGCGATCACCGTGGTACCGCGGCCCAGC
This sequence comes from uncultured Actinomycetota bacterium, assembly GCA_963771985.1. Taxonomy (GTDB): domain Bacteria; phylum Actinomycetota; class Actinomycetes; order Streptosporangiales; family Streptosporangiaceae; genus Trebonia. Next base: position 388,505 of record CAVYVO010000028.1, read on the forward strand.
ACGGTGTCCCCGGTGACCAGCGCGCTGTCCGCGGTGAGCAGCAGGCTCACCGAGTCCGCCGAATGCCCCGGCGTCGCCACCACTCGCAGCTCACACCCCGCGGCGGTGAGCACGTCCCCCGCCGCCAGGCCCTCGTCGCCCAGCCGGTGCGCGGGATCGAGGGCCGCGACCGGGGCGCCCGCCATCCGCGCGAACCGGGCGGCGCCCGCGGCGTGGTCGGGGTGCCCGTGCGTCAGCACGATCAGCGCCACCCGGCGGTCTCCGGCGCGGGCCATGTCCAGCACACGGGTCAGGTGGCCTTCGTCCTCGGGCCCCGGGTCGACCACCACGACGGCGGCCCCGCCCGGCTCGGCGATGATCCACGTGTTGGTGCCGTCAAGCGTCAGCGGCGAGGGGTTCGGCGCGAGCACGCAGCGGGCCCGCGTCGTCCCCGAGCCATCGATGCCCTCGATGCCCTCGATGCCCTCGATGACATCAGTTCCGTCGGTGCCGTCGCGCATGTCGGTACTCCGTTACAGCGGATAGCCGGCTTCGTCGGGGATCAGCATCCAGGCTTGGCCATCCTCGGCCACCAGCCGCGGCATGATCGGCGTGATCGTCCGCCGCCTGCCCAGGATCTTCGCGGCGCCGCCCAGGGCGGCGAACTCGTTCAGGGTCGTCGCGGTCGGCGGCAGCAGCATCATCGATCCGGTCCGCGCGGCCTCGACCGCGGCCGCGGGCCGCACCCACTCGGTCCGGTCCGCCTCGGCCAGATGACCGACAGCCTCTTGCCCCGGCGGCAGCTGAGCGGCGAAGAACCGCGCGTCGAACCGCCGCGGCTCGGCCTCCGGGGTGATCCACCGCGCCCACGGCGTCAGCAGCCCGGCCAGCAGCACCAGCCCGCGCCGGGCGAGCACCTCGGCGAACGTGACGGAACCGGCGGCGAGGGCGGCACGATCCGCCGCCAGCGACGGGTCGGGCACCGCGGGCGTGCCGTCCGGCCCGCCCGCCAGCAGCACTCCCGACTCCTCGAACGTCTCCCGCACCGCCGCGCAGACCAGCGCGCGGGCGTCGGCCGCCGAGCACCCGAGCTGCTCGCCGAACTCGGCGGGGCCGGGCCCTGACCAGCCGATCCCCGGGTCCCCGTCGGCCGCGTCCACAGACCCGCCGGGAAACACGTAGGCGCCGGGCGCGAACGCCATCGCCGCGGGCCGCCGCAGCATCAGCACCTCGACCGCGTCGGCGGGCCGCTCCGGCGCCGGCCGCAGGACCATGACGGTCGCCGCGTCCCTCGGCACTGCCGGAGCCAGCCGCCCGGCCGCGATCTCGGTTATCCGATCGGACAGGCGTTCGCCGAACCAGCCGAGCTGTACCCTCACGCGATCTCGACGATCATCTCGACCTCCACCGGGGAGTCCAGCGGCAGGACGGCCATCCCGACCGCGCTCCGCGCGTGCCGGCCGGCGTCGCCGAGCACCTCGATAAGGAACTCGCTCGCGCCGTTGACGACCTGAGCCTGGCCGGTGAACCCCGGCGCGCTGGCGACGAAGCCCGTCACCTTGACCACGCGGGCGATCGCGTCGACGCCGCCGGCGGCCCCCGCCGCCGCGGCGAGCGCGTTGAGCGCGCAGACCCGCGCCAGCGCGGCCGCCTCTTCGGGGCTGACCGTGTCGCCGACCTTGCCGGTCGCCTGCAGCTTCCCGTCCACCATGGGCAGCTGGCCGGACGTATACACGTAATTCCCGGTGCGGACCGCCGGCACATAGGCGGCCACCGGAGCGGTCACCGGCGGGAGCGAGAGCCCGAGCGCGGCCAGCCGCTCGGCCGGGGTGCTCATGACTTCTCCCGCTTCATGTAGGCGATGAGCTGCTCACTGTTCGGCCCGGGCACCACGACGACCAGCTCCCATCCTTCGTCGCCCCAGTTGTCCAGGATCTGCTTGGTCGCGTGCACCAGCAGCGGCACGGTGACGTACTCCCATTTTTGCATGGGCAAAACCCTAGCGCTCCGCGACCGGAACCTCCTCGCTGGTGGCGCCGTCGCCAGCGACGGCGTCGCCGGACGCGCCGTTGCCGGACGCGAGCTCGGGCACGCCGCCGGGCGCGGCCTCAACCTCGGGAACCGGCGGGACCGTGGTGTCGCCGAGCTCGGGCACTTCCGTGTGCGAGATCGCCGCCTCGGCGGCCGCCACCTCGGCGTCGCCCAGGTCTTCCGGCGTCGTCTCCTCCGCCGCGTCGGAACCCGACGAGCTCGGCCCGGCGTGCACCCTGTCGAAGAACCGCAGCAGCTCGACGGGGATCGGCATGACGAGCGTGCTGTTCTTCTCCGCCGCGACCTCGACGACGGTCTGCAGCAGCCGCAGCTGCAGGGCCGCCGGATCCTTCGCCATCACCGCCGCCGCGGCGCCGAGACGCTTGGACGCCTGGTACTCGCCGTCCGCGGTGATGATCCGGGCGCGGCGTTCCCGCTCCGCCTCGGCCTGCCGCGACATGGAGCGCTTCATGCCCTCGGGCAGCGAGACGTCCTTGAGCTCCACGCGCTCGACCCGGACCCCCCAGGGTTCCTCGGTCGGCTCGTCGATGATGCGCCGCAGTTCCCTGTTCACCGTCTCCCGCTCGGCGAGCAGCTGGTCCATCTCGGACTGGCCGATGATCGACCGCAGCGAGGTCTGCGCCTGCTGCAGGATGGCGTACTGGTAATCCTGGACGTTGATCGTGGCCTTGATCGGGTCGACGACCCGGTAGTAGACGACGGCGTCCACCCGGACCGTCACGTTATCCCTGGTGATGCCCTCCTGGGCGGGCACGGCGATCGCGACGATCTGCATGTTGACCTTCTGCATGCGGTCGCCGACCGGCCGCAGCAGGGCGAGGCCCGGGCCGCGCACTTCAGGCAGCACCTTCCCGAACCGGTAGACGATGCCTTTTTCGTACTGCTGAACGACCCGGATCGACCGCCCCACGGCGATCAGTCCGGCTATGACCAGGATCACGATGACAGTGACGATAGCCGCCATCTGAATCGCCTCTCTTCCGTAAGCGCAAGGGCTTGCTTTCAGACTAGTCCGCACTAATGCCCGCATACAGCCATCGCTAACGAACGTAAGAGTCGCCACCTTCCGTTCGGAAGCGAATGCGTTCAAGCACCACGCGACGGAGAATGGCTGCGACCAGCGCGGACCGGCACGTTCCGGTCACCGGGCGGCGATAGCCTCGCTTAGAGCGCCGTTGATGGCGTGGCACAGAGCAGACGGACCAAGGGCACAGGGCATGACGGCGAGGGACACCGACTGGGACGGCGTACGGCTGCACGTCGTGACGGGCAAGGGGGGCACCGGCAAGACGACCGCCGCCGCCGCCTTGGCGCTCGCCTTGGCGCACGGCGGCCGGAAGGTCCTGCTGATCGAGGCCGAGGGCCGGCAGGGCATCGCGCGGCTCTTCGACCGGCCGCCGCTCCCGTACGCGGAGCGCAAGATCGCCATCGGCCCGGGTGAGGCCGACGACGGACGCGATCCCGGCGGCGACGTCTACGCGCTCGCGATCGATCCGGAGGGCGCGCTCCTTGACTACCTGCACATGTTCTACAACATGCGCAGCGCGGGGATCGCGCTGACCAAGCTCGGCATGGTCGACTTCGCGACGACGATCGCGCCGGGCCTAGACGACGTGCTGGTCACCGGGAAGGCGACCGAGGCGGCGCGGCGCAAGCAGCACGGCGGCGGCTTCGTGTACGACTGCGTAGTCCTCGACGCGCCGCCCACGGGCCGGATCGGCAGGTTCCTCAACGTCACGGCGGAGGTGTCCGGCCTGGCCAAGATCGGCCCGATCAGGACGCACGCCGACACCGTGGCGAACGTGATCAAGTCGCCGCAGACGGCCGTGCACTTCGTCTCCACGCTGGAGGAAATGCCGGTACAGGAGACGCTCGACGGCATCGCGGAGCTCCGCGGGATCCCGGGCATGCAGATCGGCGGCATCGTGATCAACATGGCCAGGCCCGCGATACTGAGCCGTGAGGAGCTGAAGACCGCGCCGGATGTGGGCGCCATGGCGACGGCGCTGGCCGCCGCCGGCCTGCACCACACCGACGCGCTCGCCGCGGCGCTGGCGGACGAGCTCGCCGAGCACGCGGCGCAGGTCGAGCTGCAGGACCGCGAGCGCAACGAGCTCGAATCGGCGGGCCAGCCCATTTACGAGCTGCCGATGATCGCCGATGGTATCGACATGGCAGCCCTGTACCGGCTAGCCGTCGAGCTACGTGACCAAGGAGCTGCGTAATTTCATGAACCCCCGGCTGGAGATGGACCGGATCATCGACGACCGCCGCACCAGGATCATCGTCTGCTGCGGCTCCGGGGGGGTCGGCAAGACCACCGCCGCGGCGTCGATCGGCCTCCGCGCCGCCGAACGCGGCAGGCAGGTCTGCGTGCTCACCGTCGACCCCGCCCGGCGGCTGGCCCAGTCGATGGGGCTTACCTCGCTGGACAACACGCCGCGCCTGGTCGAGGGTGTCGCGGAGGAAAACGGCGGCAGCCTGCACGCGATGATGCTCGACATGAAGCGCACCTTCGACGAGATCGTCGAGGCGCACGCCGACCCCGCGCGGGCGGCGCAGATCCTGGCCAACCCGTTCTACCAGTCGCTGTCGTCCAGCTTCGCCGGCACGCAGGAGTACATGGCGATGGAGAAGCTCGGCCAGCTGCGGCGCTCCGACGAGTGGGACCTGATCGTGGTGGACACCCCGCCGAGCCGGTCAGCGCTCGACTTCCTCGACGCCCCCGAACGCCTCGGCCGGTTCCTGGACGGCCGCCTGATCCGGGTGCTGACCAGCCCGGTCAGGGCGGGCCGCCCGTTCACGAAGATGCTGAACGCCGGGTTCTCGATGATGACCGGCGCGCTGACCAAGCTGCTCGGCGCCCAGGTGCTGCGCGACGCGCAGACGTTCATCACGGCGTTCGACACGATGTTCGGCGGGTTCCGCGAGCGAGCCGATGCCACTTACCGGCTGCTGCAGGCACCAGGCACGTCGTTCCTGGTCATCGCCGCTCCGGAGCCGGACGCGCTGCGGGAGGCGTCCTACTTCGTGGAGCGGCTGGACGAGGAGCGCATGCCGCTGGCCGGACTGATACTCAACCGGGTGCACTCCTCGCCCGCCACCACGCTGAGCGCCGCGCGATCGCTGGCCGCCGCTGAAACACTGGACACCCTGCTGACGGGGGGTTCGGGGGGTCGTCCCCCCGGGCATAGCAGTATTCCGAACGGAAGCGCGGTTCCCGCCGAGGGGAACGGTTACTCCGTGACGGCGGCGGCCCTGCGGCTGCATGCCGAGCACATGAGCCTAGCGGTGCGAGAACGCCGGGTATCCGGCGCGTTCACGTCGGCTTATCCGGCCGTTCCCGTCGTAGAAGTGCCCGCTCTGCCGGTGGATGTGCACGACCTCGCCGGGCTGCGCCGCATCGGCGAGGCGCTCGCGGATCAGGAGTAGTAGCTGGCCTCATTGCCAGCCCGGCTTCGCTGCCGGCAGGGCTCAGCTGGCGACCAGCTCGTCGATGCCCTGGCGCTCGTAGCGGTCACGGGCCCGCTCGAGCAGTTCCCGCCACGACGTTACGTCGGGCCTGCGGCGAAGAAGCGCGCGCCGCTCGCGTTCGGTCATTCCGCCCCAGACGCCGAACTCGATGCCGTTGTCGAGCGCGTCCGCAAGGCACTCGGTCCTCACCGGGCACCCCCGGCAGATGAGCTTGGCGCGGTTCTGGGCTGCACCCTGGACAAACAGCTCGTCAGGGTCGGTTCCCTTGCAAGCGGCGCGTGTGGTCCAGTCGGTGATCCACATGTGCCCAACTCCTCTTGATCGCCGGGCACGCGTGTACCCGGACGGTCTGCGTTGACGGATTGCCTGCCGTGTGGGTGTGCGGCCACCCGGGCACGGTTATAGCTTCGTGACAATGCAACTTACGGAAGTTTGGCCATACCTGCCAAGACCCCGCCATGGCCATTTCACAGATAGTCCTGATGGGCTATATACAGCCCTCGGCATAGTACTAGTCTGCGGAGGACGACCCCCGTGCCCCCGAAAATTGCAGTAGTACCGTCCATGCCGCGTACGCTATGAGCCGTGCAGCTCTTGGACTGGACAGCCAGCAAGACAAGCGCTGTCGGACGCCTCCTGTTGATGTCGGCGCTCGGCGGCGTGCTCGCGGCGGCCATGGTGCTGCCCGTGGTGGCGGCGACCGGCATCCTGGTCAGGAACACCTCCGACAAGTTCACCACCCTGGCGATCAACACCTCCAGCCTCCCGCAGCGGTCGGAGATCTTCGACCGCCAGGGGAACCTGATCACGTACGTGTACGGCGTGGACCTGGGTCCCGGGATGACGTACACCGGTCTCGACCGGCAGCCGGTGAGCTACAGCCAGATCTCGCCGAACATGCTCAACGCGATCGTGGCGATCGAGGACGACAGGTTCTGGCAGCGCGGCGCGCTCGACATCAAGGGGACGTTCCGCGCGCTGGTCAACGACCTGCAGCACAAGCCCATCCAGGGCGGTTCCACGATCGAGCAGCAGTACGTGAAGGGCGTCCTCGTCCTGCAGGGGCTCGGCAGCCCCGCGGCCGAGCAGGCGGCCACAGCGGACACGCTGAACCGCAAGCTCGACCAGCTGCGGATGGCCGTCCAGGTCGCGCACACGATGTCGAAGCAGCAGATCCTGGCCGGGTACCTCAACGACGCCTTCTACGGGAGCAGCGCATGGGGCATCGAGGCGGCGGCGGAGACCTACTTCGGCACGACTGCGGCGAAGCTGACCCTCGCCCAGGCCGCCACGCTGGCCGGGATCGTCGAGGACCCCACTCGGTATGACCCGCTGCTGGACCCCACGCAGGCGCTTCAGCGGCGCAACACCGTCCTCGGCCGCATGCGGGACACCAAGATGCTCTCGGCCGCGGCCGTGGCAGCGGCGATGAACCAGAAGCTGGGCCTGAACCCGGGCGCGGTGCAGAGCGGCTGCAACGCGAACACGGTCGGCAACGACGCCTTCTTCTGCGACTACGTGATCCACTCGATCCTGCTGGACAAGACGTTCGGCGAGACCACCGAGGATCGCGCCAAGCTGCTCGCCACCGGCGGCCTGCAGATCTACACCACGGTCAGCCCGCAGGACCAGAGCGCCGCGACCAGGGCGGTCAACTTCGTGCTGCCGTCGCACGACAACTACTACAACCCGGCCCGCAACGCCGACACCGAGGTGCTGATGCAGCCGGGGACCGGCAAGGTCCTCGCCATCGCCGAGGACCGGCCCTACGGCACCGGCAAGAACCAGACCGAGATCGACTACGCGGTGAACTCGCAGTACGGCGGCGCCGACGGTGTGCAGACCGGTTCTTCGTCCAAGCTGTTCACGCTGATAACCGCGCTCGAGCAGGGCGTGCCGTTCGGCTTCCAGATGACAGTCCCTGGTTCGACGACGGTCAGCGGCTACTACAACTGCGCCGGCCAGCCGGCTGGCTACTACAACGGCCAGTCCGGCGTGTTCAACGTGACGAACGCCGAGGGGCCGGGCACGAGCACCGACTCGCTCTACACGGGGACGACCAACTCGATCAACGTGTTCTTCGCCAAGCTGGAGCAGAAGGTCGGCTTGTGCAATGTCGTGCACACCGCGGTCCAGCTCGGCATGACACGCGCGGACGGCAAGTCGCTGCTGTCCTGGGACGGGAGCAGCCAGCCGCCGGCCGACGACCTGCCCGCCTTCACCCTCGGCGTGGTGAACGTCTCCCCGATGTCCATGGCCGCCGCGTACGCCACCGTGGCCTCGGGCGGCATCTACTGCAAGCCGACGGCGATCAGCAAGGTCATCGACTCGGCCGGCGGGTCGCTGCCGGTGCCGTCGGCGGGCTGCCACCGGGTGCTGTCCAGCGACGTCGCTAACGGGGTGAACTACATCCTCCAGGGCGTGCTCACGTCGGGAACGGCCGCGAACATCGGCGGTATCTCCGGCTACCAGACGGCCGGCAAGACGGGCACCTCGAACGTGGCCAGCGGCAACGGCACGCCTTTCGCCGCGTTCGCGGGCTACACCACGAACCTGGCCAGCTACGTCTCGGTGTTCAACCCGGTCTCTCCGACGGTCGACACGATGACCGGCTACAGCGCCTGCTACCAGCTGGAGTACGGGGGCCTCGAGTGCCCGGGCGAGATGTTCGGCGCTAACGCGCCGGCGAGCACCTGGCACATGACGTTCGACCACGCCAACCTCGGCGGCTCGTACGACTTCGGGCAGGTCTCGCCGACCAGCGTGCTATGGAGCCAGGGCAACGGCATGTACGTCAAGCAGCCGCCCCAGCCGAAGAAGGGTGGCGGCGGCACCGGCGGCGGGACCGGCACCGGCGGGACCGGTGGCGGCGGCACCGGCGGCGGGACCGGCGGCGGTGGCGGCGGTCACGGCGGCCCGCACGGCTGACGCGGCGAGCGGGCAGGCCGTCTCCTGACGGCTGCCCGCTCTCATGCGCGCGCCTCATGCGCGCCTCGTGTCGCGTCCCGTCAGTCCCCGGTCTCGTCCACCACGGTCGCGTCCGGCGCGTTCGTCTGCACCGACTTGATGCCGTGCAGGGCCGATTCCTTGCTCTCGTAGTGCTGGCTGGTCGCGATAACCTGGCCGTTGCCCGCCAGCAGGTTGAAGTGATACTTGCCGGCTTCGCCCTTTTTCAGCACGAACTTACCGCTCATCCGTCCCCCAACTTCGGGCCACGCCCCCGTGGCGGGCCTGTTACTGGTCCTCCCCGGCTGAGCGGGTCTTGACACCCGGGTCAGTTCGCGTCAGTCCGTGTCAGTTCGCGCCGGTGAGCTGGCGGCGGACTTCGGCGGCTACGCGCGCGCCGTCGGCACGGCCGGCCACCTGCGGGGTCACGGCCTTCATGACCTTCCCCATCCCCGGCATCCCGGCGGCACCGGTCTCGGCGATGGCCGCCGACACGATGCCGGCCAGCTCCTCGTCTGTCAGCTGCGCCGGAAGGTAGCCGGCCAGCACGTCACCCTCGGCCCGTTCGGCGGCCGCCTGGTCGGCCCGGCCGGCCGACTCGAACGCCTCGGCCGCCTCGCGCCGCTTCTTCGCCTCGCGGATCAGCACTTTGAGGATCTCCTCGTCCGACAGTTCCCGTGCGGTGTCGCCGGACACCTCCTCGTTCGTGATCGAGGTGAGCGCCATCCGCAACGTCCGGAGCCGGACTTGGTCCCGTGCGCGCATCGCGGCGTTGAGGTCGGTGCGAAGCCGTTCCTTGAGTTCGCTCACCATGCTGAGGATAACGGACCCTTAAGATCGAGCTCATAGTGATCGTAGGTGGCGCCGCCGGCTCCGAACGAGATCTTGAAGTGGTACAGGCCCTCATCGAGGAACCACCCCTCGCTGTGCGTGGAGATCCCGAAGTCGAAGTACCGGTAGCCGCCACGGCGAGCCAGCTCTATGCCGCGTTCCATTACCGGATCGGTGACGCAGGCCGCCCGGCCCTGGTCCGTCGTCGCCGTGTACTGCATATGGAGGACCGGGCCGGCGGCGAACAGCACGGTGCCGCCTGCCAGCTCCCGGCCGACTCTGGCGGTAATCAGGATGATCTCATCAGGGAACCGGTCGTGCAGCAGCTGGATCTCGCTAGCCGAGTGCACCGGTGACGTGCTGTGCCGCTGAGCGAGGTTGGCCGCAAGGATGCCCCAGAACTCTTCGACGTCATCCCAGTTCTCGTCCGTTGACACGCCCTTCGCCGCGGCCACCTTGCGCGACCGGATCCGCTGCTGGCTGACCCGGCCCCGGACGGACAGGCCTATCGTCGCGGAGAGGTCGCTTCGATCGTGGCGGGCCCCCAGCCGGAACAAGGCGTACAGGTCGTCATTCGCCGGTATCGAGTGGTAGATGGCCGGGACGGCCTTGTATCGCAGCCGACGGTAGCCGAGCCGACGGTAGTGCTCCGCGATCTCCCGGAATGCCGCGATCATCGACGCGCCGCGGACCGAGCCGTCGTGGACGAGTCCGCCATAGGTGAGACCGGGATGACTGACGATCGTTTCCGGGTCCGCGGGGCTCACCGCCGCCGGGAACACCCCCGTAAGCCTGCCCCTCCGGTCGTACAGGCCAAGCGACCGGTCGGCGAAGCGGTCGCCATGGTAGGCCAGGAACCGGCGTGTGTGCAGAAATGTGCCATTGCACGACCGGCGGACGAGGGCGTCCCAGTCCGCCGCCTGTGCCGCCGTAAAACTCTGGACAGCCAGCGGTGTCGTGGCGTCGCGGTCGCCGGCCGGCGGACTCGTCACGGACGTCATCGTCACCTCCGTTACCGGACGTCCGCCGAGCGGCGCCTCCGCATTTCTTCGCCCGCCGCGCTGAATTCCCGCTAACAGACGATTCAATATTCTTTTCCAACATTTTACATAACTGGCGTCCGAGACGCCCGGAAGCACGATTCCAGCGTCCGCAATTCAGCTATTTCCATATACATAATGGGCTCTGAACTGCGTCAACGCCAACCCCAACGCGACTGATACCGACTACGGCAGATAGGGGATGCACTTATTAGCAGCTGCGAACTATGTTCACATTAAGCCGAGCATGCGCTACATAAGAGCGGGCTTGGAGGGCTCGGCCAGAAGATTTTAAGAATACATCAGCGCGGTCGCGGAGACCGTCGCAGTTGTGTTACGAAGCGGTGCAGGGAGCTAACGGGTGGCGGACTGCGTGCTGAACGAGACTGTTCCGTTTACCGACCTGGCGGCGATGACACGCGACGTCCGCGCCGCCGTCGAGCGGGCATGGGCGAACCTGCTCGATTCGAGCAGGTTCGTGGGGGGTGAAGCGGTCGAGGAGTTCGAGCGGAGCTGGGCGTCCTACTGCGGCGTGCCGCACGCTGTCGGCGTCGGCAGCGGAACCGATGCCCTCCTCCTGGCCCTTATGGCATTGGACATCGGCGCGGGCGACGAGGTCATAGTGCCCGCCAACACGTTCGTCGCGTCTGTCGAAGCCGTGGTCCTCGCCGGGGCGACGCCAGTGTTCGCGGATGTGAGCCCCGATACTCTGCTGCTTACCCCCGCACAGCTCGAAGCGGCTATCACCCCACGGACAGCGGCGGTGATAGTCGTTCATCTTTACGGCCAGCTCCCCGACATGGACACGCTGACCCGCAGCACGAGCCAGGCGGGTATCGTCATGATCGAGGACGCGGCGCAAGCGCATGGCGCGCGGTGGCGCGGGCGGCCGGCCGGGTCGATAGGGCGAGTGGGCTGCTTCAGCTTCTACCCGGCGAAGAACCTCGGCGCGTTCGGCGATGGCGGCGCCGTCGTGACCGCGGACACCGCGCTGTCGCACCGGATCTGGAGCCTGCGCGACCACGGCCGCAGCCGGGGCTCCCACTATGATCACGAACTCGTCGGCATCAACAGTCGCCTCGACGGCATGCAGGCGGCGGTGCTGAGTGCCAAGCTTCCCTGGCTCGACGCCTGGACCGAGGCACGACGATCGATCGTGGCTCGCTACCGTGCCGCTCTCGACGGCGTGGCCGGACGCTTGATCGCCGACGAGCCCGGATCCCAGGGCGCCTACCACCTCGCCGTCGCCCGGATACCGGACCGGGCGCGGGTAAAGCGGGAACTCGCGGAGGCGGGAATCGAGACGCAGATCCACTACCCGGTTCCCTGTCACTGGCAGCCCCCGTACCGGCGCTTCGCGCGAGACCCGCTTCCGGTTGCCGAGGAAAGCGCCGGCGAGGTCCTCTCCCTGCCGATGTTCCCGCACATGAGCGCGGATCAGGTGACCCGCGTCTGCGAGGCGGTCAGCGAGGCGCAGACGGCAACTGACGGCGCGGTCTACCTCAGATAACGTAGCTGGCCCTCGCCATTGAGGGATTACGCGCGCGAACCACGTGGGCCAGACTCTGGCTGTGGCCAGTCGGTCGCAGCCCTCAGGGGTTTCGGCCAGACCACGTTCCCGGCCCGCCACGGAACACGCGAGGAGCTCCGAGAAGACATGCCGGAGTCCAGGACGGTCAGGCCATGAACAGGATCGAGCGAGCGGTGGACGAGCTCGACCCGCGGTTGAGCGTCCTGCTCCGCGCCCTGAAGATGCGGTGGCGGAACGACCTCGCCAGGCGGCTGATCCAGAGCACGGTCCAGGCCGGCGATGTCACCGTCGACGTCGGAGCCAATCGCGGAGTTTATACGTACCTTATGTCGGTGACGGTCGGCCGCGACGGACGAGTCCACGCCGTCGAGCCGTTTCCGGGTAACGGCGGCCGGCTGCGGGCCGTAGCACGCTGGCGCGGCAACATCGTCGTACATCCGGTCGCCGTGTCGGACCGGCCGGGCGAGGAGATGCTCCGGGTCCCCGTTCACGATGGTCACCCCATCGACGAACTGGCCACCCTCGAGCCGAACCGGCCATGGACTCAGGAAAACTACGTGGTGCCGGTCCGCACCCTCGATGACCTCCTCAAGGGCGAGCGTCGGGTGTCATTCCTCAAGTGCGACGTAGAAGGACATGAACAGCGGGTCTTCCTGGGCGCGGCAGAGGTCATCGAGCGCGACCAGCCCATTGTCCTGGCTGAGATAGAACAGCGACATCGCGAGGACTGCATAGATATCACATTTGAATTTTTTGTTCACTCAGGTTACAGCGCATGGTTCATGGCCGAGGACGGGCTGCATCCGCTGGCAGAATTCGACCTCGGCCGCGATCAGCTTCGCTTTGTGAAGGAACAGCTTGTCCCGTACGCGATGCCAGCCGGCTACCTCAACAACTTCGCGTTCTGGCCGCCGGGAACTAGCCCGCCGCCTTGGGCACTAGGGAACAGCGTCCGTGATGCTCGCCGGAAGCAAACCAGTTGACCGACATCCCAAGGACCGTCATGAGGCTGGCAGCTGCAGGCCAGCGCCGGCTGCGTCGTGCTGGCGGCCCTCCTGCTGATCAGTGCCATGGCCGGTGGTGTGATCGGGTACTCTCTGGCGCCGCGAGCAGCGAGCAACCCGCCGGTGAGCGACCCCGTTTATTTCCACACCCTCCCGCCCGGCGCCACACTGCCCTCAGGAGCATCGTGCGCCCGCATGGTGCAGGCATCGCCGAGCCCCGAGAACCGGCCAGCCAACGAGCCGTTCAACGCCACCGTCGGGCAGGAAGTGGGCCCGGGGCTGTTCCCCGCTGGCGACAGCCCCCAAGTCCATACGCTCGCATACCGGGTCGACGGCGACTTCACCGGCACCACCGAGGACATCCTTCGCTGGGCCGCCTGCAAGTGGGGCATCGACCAGGACATCGTTTTCGCCCAGGCCGCGGTGGAGAGCTGGTGGAATCAGACCCAGCTCGGCGACTGGCGGAGTGCGGCCGGGTTTTGCGCCCCTGGCCACGGGCTATCGGCGGACGGCAGGTCCGGGCTATGCCCCGCGAGCTACGGAATCCTTCAGACCAAGTACATATACGAGAAGCTGGCCTGGCCAGCCATCAGAGCTTCGACGGCGATGAACGTGGATGTCACCTACGCCATCTGGCGGTCATGCTACGACGGTTACGAGGTGTGGCTGAACGATCAGCCCCGCGGGGAGCAGTACCACGCCGGCGATGTGTGGGGCTGCATAGGCCGCTGGTCCTCGGGGAGCTGGTATACACCAGAAGCCAACCAGTACATCGCTCGAGTCAGGGCATACTTGCGCGAGCAGGTCTGGACAAAGCAGGACTTCAACGGCACTTGATTAGCGTGCTGTCCCCGAGGGCGGCGGCGAAGGCGCTGAGGTAAACCGGGCGCTGAGTGTCCCAGCCATTCCTGAGGAGGGCGAGTCTCCCGTTGGCCGCGAGCTTCGCCCTGCGCTCGGGATCAGAACGCAGCCGCCGGATGGCAGCCGCCAACTGACGCGCATCACCGGGCTCGAAATACTCCATCACGTCATCGTCGTAAGTCTCCGCGGTCGCCCGGAGCCGGCTGGCGATCACGGGGAGTCCGAACATCCAGTAGTCGACCATCTTGTTGGTATGAACGAGATTGGAGTACGGGGATGACTTCTGTGCGACGATCCCGGCATCTGCCGAATGAAGGATGTCGTTGAGACATGAGGGGCTCACCCATCCTTCGAACCGAACCACGTCTTCCGCCCCGTTGTCAGCGACCATCTTGGGCACCCGGCCGCTCAGCGACCCGCGACCGGTGATGACAACTCGCAGGTCCGGCATCTCGTCGCGCAGCAGGCGCGCGGCCTCGATGATCGTATCGTGCCCGTACCGGTCTTCGATCGTGCCATGGCAGACAGCGGTGAACTCGGATTTCACCGCTGCCGGGCCAGGCGACCAGTCCGCGAGCATCGTCCTGGGATCCGCGCCATTCAGCACTACTGTGATGCGATCTGGCTCGGCGCCCCGCTCGACATACCGTTGCTTAAGCTGATCTGTCACCGTGATCGTGTGGTCAGCGAACCGGATCGACCACTGTTCGAGACGGACCAGCAGATCGGTAATCCAGCCCGGCCCGAACAGTGTTTCGGCCAGCTCGGGCGTGGGCTCGCGCAGATACGCCACGGTCCGGCTGCCCAGCAGTTTCGGCACTAGCGCCGCGAATACCAGGAAGTCTGGCATCGAACTTGCCTGAATCACGTGGTACGGCCGGCGAATGTGCCGGGCCGCGAGGATCAGGGCCGCGAGCATGAAGAAGCGGCCATAGTCGACGGCGTAGCGAGCCTTGCTGCCGCCCCTGCGCCGACTCGACGGCAGGCTGATGACCGTCACACCGTTCACGACCGCGTGACGCGGACGGCCGTCCCCCTCCATGAGGATCACCTCAACGTCGAAGCCAGCGCCGGATAGCGCCTCGGCCTCACGCCGCACCGTGGATTCGTAGATGTCGGTCTGGCGGAGAATGCACGCGCGGCGCCGCCCGTCCGCGCCCGTCGGCAGAGCCTGGCCTTTCCAGCTTCGCCGCAGTCTCATAGGCAACATGGAGGCCCCTCAGGACAAGCAGTACGTTTCTACGCGGCGCCGCCACGCAGGACGGCCGACAGGGTACGCATCAGGATCCGCAGGTCCAAACCGAGGCTGCGCCGCTGAACGTACTCAGCGTCGAGGTCAATTGACTCTCCGACCGACAGCCTGCCGCGGCCGCTAACCTGCCATAGGCCCGTCATGCCGGGCTTAACCTCGAACCGGCGGGTATAGGCCGGGTACGTGAGAGGCCATAGCTCCGCCTCCCACGGCAGTACAGGTCTAGGTCCGACCAGTGACATCTCCCCTTTGAGAACGTTGAACAACTGGGGCAGTTCGTCCAGGCTCGTCCGGCGGAGCCACGCGCCGGGCGGCGTGACCCGGGGATCCGCCTCCAGTTTGAGGAGCCCGCGCGGCCCTGTCGCGGGTATCGGGTCACCCGCGGCAAGGCTGGCGACGTAGTCACGATGCACTTGGTCGCTGGCGTCGCAGTACATCGTGCGCAGCTTCAGCATGGTGAATGGTCGCTTGTCACGGCCGAGTCGTTCCTGGCGAAACAGGGCAGGGCCAGGTGAGGTCCACTTCGTCAGCACGCACAGCGTGGCAAGCAATGGCGTCAAGGTCGCAATAGCGGCCAGCGAAATGATGACGTCCAGCGCGCGCTTTGCCAATTCGTATCCAAGCTTGTGCGGCGGCCATCGTTGATGGTGCTGCGGCAAGCGACGGCTGCCCGAAAGTTCCGTCCTGCTATTTCTCATCTACCCGCGGCTATCTAGGTGGCTGACGATCGACCGTACGCCAGCGGCATAATGGCCATACGGTTTCGTAACAGACCCCGCGCTACTGAACATAGAACGGGCGCCGATCCGGCGCAGCCCTCATCTGACGTAGCGATGATCGGCATAGTGGGGTAAGCAGCACCGCAGGTCAGCCTCATGACTGTGGCACCGAATTCGTGTCTCCTGAGCCGAGAGTTGCGATCATGAGTGCCTTGATTGTGTGCATTCTGTTTTCCGCTTGATCGAACACTACGGAGGCCGGTGACTCAAATACCTCTTCGGTCACTTCGAGGGCCGCTACACCGAATCTATCGTAGACTTCACGGCCAACACTGGTTTGGGTGTCGTGCAACGATGGCAGCGGGTGCATAAACTTGACGTCTGGGTTCCCGGCGGCTTCCATAACTTTTGCATTCACCTGGTATGGAAGCAGCTGGCTAATTCGGTATTCCCATACCGTCGGCGGGGCGGTCGTTCTCAGCCAGATGTCGGTGTAGATGAAGTCGGCACCAGCCGCGCCGACGGCGACTTCAGTGGTCACGGTCAGCCTGGCCCCGGATCTGGCTGCGAGAGCGTGCGCTATGGCCTGGACCTCTTGTGACGGCGGCAGCGTGTCTGGAGCACAGATCCGCAGGTCAAGCCCGAGCAACGCTGCTGTCACGAGCAGTGAGCCAGCGGCGGAGCCGTCTCCGAGGTAACAGCAGGACACCGTGGTGAGCGGCTTCGCGGAGTGGTCGCGCATAGTCAGGACATCGGCGAGCATCTGCGTCGGATGCCAGGCATCGGTAAGGCCGTTCCATACCGGCACTCCCGCATAAGCGCCCAGGAGTTCCACGGCGTCCTGGGAAGGTCCGCGGTACTCGATCCCGTCGAACATGCGGCCAAGGACGCGCGCCGTGTCCTTGACCGATTCCTTGCGGCCGAGATGAGCGTCCCCCGGGCCCAGGTAGGTGACGTGCCCGCCCTCGTCGTGCGCGGCAACTTCGAACGCCGAGCGTGTGCGAGTGGATGACTTCTCAAACACAAGGGCGATGTTTTTCCCCGCGAGCCGACTGTGCCGCACGCCGGACCGCTTCTGCTGGCGGAGGCGGCCGGCCATGTCCACTAGGTACAGGAATTCGTCGCAGGTGAGGTCGGTCTCTCTTAGCAGACTGCGCCCACGGAGATCCATCGAGATCACCTGATCAGCTGTTCTGAGCCGTCAGATCGCCCGTCAGCTCTCCCGTGGCGCGCGGCCGGAGATGGCGGGTTTTACCCGCGTTGCCGAGCACACAGCCGACTAGCTTGTCGCGGACGTGTTCTACTTCGCGCATCGCGAGCCTCAGCTGCGTCCGGGTAGACCGCCGTGCGTCGGTCACGATGATGATCATGTCGGCAATGTCCGTGTACGGGCCAAGCGCCGGGCCAGCCAGCATGGGGGGAGCCTCGATGACGACAAAATCGGTGTCACGCTTAAGCACGCTTTGCGCGGCGCGCCACGCCGTGTCCTGCGGTTGCTCGGCCGGGTCAACCGGGATCGCACCCGGCGGCAGCAGCGATAGTCCAGGGACTCCGGTCGGCTGGAGCGCTTTGTTCTGGCTCGCAAGTGCCGCGGGGGCCGCGTCTGGGCCGGACTCGTTCTCCGGAGCGAAGAGCTCGTGTGCGTGCGCCCAGCGCTCGTCGCCGCACTGCAGTACCACGTCGCTGCCCCGCTGCGCGAGCGCGGCTGACAGGTTGGCCACGACCGTGCTCTTGTCCTCCCAGGCAGGGCTGGTCACGAGCAGTGTCTTGGCGCCCCTGGCGGCCGCCGCCTGCACCACCCGCGTCCGCAGGCTGCGGTAGGCCTCCGCGACGACCGAGTCCGGGTGCGTCACCATAACCACCCCGCCACGACGACCTCGCCACCCGAGCCGGAATGCGGGGATCACCGCGAGGACCGGCGCGTCGGCCTGCGCCTCGACATCCAGCGGGCCGCGCACGCGGTCATCGAGGTAGTCGCGAAGCGCTGCGCTGCCGATGCCCAGGGCGAGTCCCACGATCAGTGCCGCGCCGAGGTTGATCGCGTAGTTCGGGCTGGACGGGCTCGTGGGCACCGAGGCCGGCGAGACTAGCGTGGCACTCGGTGCCGTTGAGCTTGTGCCCCGTGGTGGAGTCCGGTAGGAGACGTAAGCCTGCGCGATAGCCTGCGCTCGCTCCCGTGCGCCGCCCGGTGTCGGATCGGTGAACGTGATCTGCAGTAGCGATGTGCTCCCGGGCACGCTCACGGACAGCCCATGCTGAAGGGACGTGAGGGTTACGTCCAGAACGCTTGCGGCCTTCGCGAGAACAGTCCACGAGGTTACGACACCCTCTTCGGTCGCCATGTTGGGTCCCGTGCCGTTGGCCGCCACGGCCGCGGGTTCGACCACCACAAGTGCCGTGGACTTGTACTGGGGCGTCTGGGCCAGCGTCAGCACGGCAGCCGCGGCGACCGCCACGAGCGTCACCGCCAGGATCCAGCGCACGTGTGCTACCAGGAACCGTGACCATCGAGCCGGGACACCGGGCGCCTTGCGGGCTTCCCGTGTCGTCAGCCTTGCTAGCTGCGCCGCCTGGTCGTCGGTGTCATACCACCTCAGGGACCACTGCGCTGGCCGCCAAGAGGAGAGAGACTGCTGGATTGAGGAGAGCGACTGCGGGATTCTCGCGCTGTACCCGTTTCCGGTACGGCTGGTGTTATCGGTTGACATGTGACCTCCGTCGTAGCCCGCTCAGCGGCCAAGAGCTGACTGGCGCGTGGCTGGCCATCATGCCGGCCGCGAGGCGTCATCAGCGCGATCATGAAGAAGAATTCGTCCGCGGAACCGCGGTATGTCAGGTGCGGGTCGAAGAGCATGAGAACGGCGATGACGATGACCGCCACGAAGACCGTCCCGCCGGCCACGCCCCGTGCACTGTCGTCACGGTGCGCCGACTGCCAGGCCGCTTTGGCCGTCACGCAAACGAAGTAGAGGAAGCTCACGAGCAGTGGTATGCCGCCGCCCCATAGCAGCCATGTGTAGCCGCTCTCTATCCAGACATAACCCCCCGGCACGACTACGCGAGCCGCCGGGCGGACGCCCAGGATGAAATTCCAGTCAGAAAACAGCCTGGGCCAGAAGTAGGTCTCCAGGTTCTGCAGGCGGACAACCCAGCTTAGCGGCAGGCCTGACGTCGAGCCGAAGCCGCTGAGGCGCTTGCTGATTATCGGTGCCGCGACAAATGCCCCGATCACGGCGGCCCCGGAGAAGTAGGCGATCAGTCTCGGTGAGCCGGTCACGATGACGATACAGACGAAGCCGACGACCAGACCGATGGCTCCGGAGAATTCGCCCGCGGCCAGCGCTCCCGAGATCATCAATGCCGCGGCGGCCGCTAGCGCCAGCCGGCGGCGCCGGTAACGCGTCCACAGGCCGGTCACGGTTGCCAGGCCGAAGATCATGAGGTCCGCGGTTGCCCCCGGCAGCCCCAGCGTTGCGCTGCCCCGGCCGCCGCCAGGCCCGGACTGCGACGCGGCCTCGAAGTTCTTCGCCAGGAACGCCGGCACGCCGAACACACCAGCCGACTGCACGATAGCCACCAGCGCCACGACGGAGACGACGCTCACAAAGAGCCACAGGCAGTTGCGCACCTGCCTGTCGGTGCTTACCGCGGCCCGGACGATGATGTAGATGGCCAGGAGCTTCCATATCACGAGGGCGTACAGGATGTCGTCCTGCGATATCGCTTCCCGCCGGACCACCATCCACAGCGGCAGCATGACCGAGTTGCAGACCGCCATGAGGACGATGGCCAGTTCGATGCGGGTCACCCGGATTCTCGGCAGCAGGCCGGTGCGCGCCTTGACGAGCCCGCGGAGCGCGAGCGTAGCCCCCGCGAGCAGGTCGATCGCCTCGTTCGGTCTGATGAGCGGGAGGTGGCCGACGCTGAGTCCCGCGGTAAGAGGCGTCAGCCCGATGGCGAGATATGCCGCCAGGGCCGGCCAGCGCCAGATGCACACCATGACCGTCAGCACCAGCAGCGCGCCGAGCGCCTTCAGCGGGCCGAACGTCGTCAGCGCTCCCGCGACCGCGGCTCCGAAGAGTACCAGGGCGATCAGCCATCGGCCCGTGGGACGGCGTGGCGGGTATTCCTCCCAGAACGCGCCCTGAGACCGTTTGGCGAGAGTCGGCGGCGAGCCCGCGTGCGACGTCACGCCAGCCATGCCGTAGTGGGCAAGCGTGCGCTTGGCCTTGACGAGCACCTGATCCAGGCCTCCGCTGAGCCAGCCCACCTCCGGGGCCCGCAATAGCACCTCGACGGCTACATACACCGCCACCCCGACCAGGACAGCCGCGATCATTCCTACCTTGGGCCCGATCCAGCGGGACACCGCATTGGCCCAGAGCCATGCTGGTACGGCCATGATGACGGCACCCGCCATGAACCTCGCCAATGACGGCGCGAGCCGCTGTGTGCCGCGACCGTTAAGGGTCCGCCAAATCCGGGCCATCAGATGACAGGCGGCCGCGGCGGCCGCCCCGGACACGGCTAGCCCGAGCACGACGAGAATGGCCGTCCCATGGACGAGCAAGCTCAAGCTCGCCAGAGCCAGGCACGTGACGGTCTGTACGATCATCGAACGCAGCGGTGAGCGGGTGTCCTTCCGCGCGTAGGACGCATAAGTCGCAATCATGAAGGCGGTCTGGGCGACGACCGCCACCGATAGCGCCGCGAGGGTTCCGGCCACCATGGCGACGCCCGTGCTTGAATCCATCTGGCCGAACGAAACCGCCCTGGCCAGGGGCACAGCGAGGACAAGATAGCCCACACCCGCGGGGATCGTGACGAAAAATCCCAGAGCCAAGCCTCGTACGAGCGTGTCCCGGAAAGCCGTCGTGGCACCGTCCAGGTGCATGCGAGACAGCCGGGGCAACAGCGACAGCGCGACCGGCGCTATGCCCAGGGCGTTGGAGAGGAAATAGAAGCTAAGGGCGATCTGGAAAGCCACGATCCCGCCGGGCAGACGGTTTGCCGCGATCAGCAAGACCAGCAGTTGGAAGGCCTCCAGCCCGGTTTGGGTCAGCGCAGGGACCGCCCGCCGTCCCACAGCCAGAACTTCGGTGTCGCGCCAGCCAAGCCGGGGCAAAAGTACGACCCCGGCTCGTCGCGCGCCCCACCACTGGATGGCAGCGTGCAACGCGACCGCGCCGGTGGAGCCAAGCCCGAGCAGCAAGATTTCACCCATCGGCAGGTCGGTGATGCTCCGGCCAGTACCGTAGATCGCCGCCGTCATCAGGAGAACGGTGATCGTGCCGAGATTCTCCACCGCCGGTGCGGTGGCGGCGAGCGCGAAGCGGCGCCGGGAGTTCATCACGGCGGTCGAGGTGCCGACTATGCCGTACAGGAACATCTGCGGGATAAACATCAAGATCAGCAGGCGCCCCACGCGGACTTCCGCGGCCGCTGCCGCGGGTGATCCGCCCAGAGCCGCGGTCTTGAGCGCGAGCGGTCCCAGCACGAGGGCCAGTGGCGTGATAGCCGCCATCGCGATGAGCGTTAGCCCGAGAAACCCGCCCGCTACCCGTTCCATGGCTCGCCAGTCACCGGCGTCGAGGTGACGGACCAGCGACGGGACAAGCAGTGAGGAAAATAGCGCCCCGCCGAGAAAACCGTAATAGATCAGGTTCGGCATCGAGTTCGTGAACTGATACGTACTCCCGGTGAAGGTGGGGCCGAGCACCGCGCCGACCACGGCAAACCTCGCCAGACCGGTGATACGGCTCACCATGGTCCCCGCTGCCACCGTCAGGGAGTCACCAGCGGCTGATACCGCTCCGGACGCGTCTGCCGTCTTGCGGCTCTGGAAGGGGACCTCCGCACCCCCCGCGTCCATTATCACTTCTTCCTGGACGAATTCGGCGCCGGCCGGCAGCACGCCGACGGCGTCTTCGCCGGCGCCAGGCAATCCGTCGCCGCGACCGTGACCGCCTGGCGTGCTCATGCTGCCTCCGGGTCACCGATTGGCCAGCAGCGGTCCGGAGCCATCCTGGTGCGCAGGTGGCTGCGGCGCGGACCTGGGAGCTGGCAGGTGACCGCTGTCCCATGGCAGCGCTCCGTCAAAGCGCTTGCCGGATCTAATCTCCGCGAGCAGCACCGGGCGGCCGAGCTTGCGGGAGACTTCTGCCGCTTCCAGCGCTTCGACCACCGATATCCCGTCTTCGCCGTCACTCAACGGATGGGCGCCGGTCACCACGCAGTCGATGAAGTGCCGGTCTTGCACGGCGAGCGGTTCGTCAGGCGAGATGAAGGGAACGACAATATCGCCGTACCGGTACGACATAGGCGGCTGAGTAAAGTCATCGCTTTCCAGCGGAAGATCGACGCCTTTGTCCAGCACGCGGATTCGTTCCTCGACGGCAAGGTCGTCGTAGACAGCCATCTTCTTGCTCCCGACGGCGGTCACCCTGCGCACTTTGCACGGATCGAGCCAGCTGACGTGGATGTTCGCGGTCAGCCCTGCGTCGTCGAAGCAGTCGTCGTAATACAAACGCAGGTACGCTACGTCCTCCAGCCGCCGGTGGGCATGCCGGGATGCCCATGCCTGGACCGCGACAGGCTTACGGCCGAGCACGAAGTTGGCGATAGAGACGTCATGCGGCGCGAGATCGAGGATGACGTTGACGTCGCTCTGGTATAGCCCCAGATTGAGCCTGGCGCTGTCGAGGTAATACAGTTCGCCGAGTTCCTCCGCACGCACCAGTTCAGCGAGCTTCCGTACCGCCGGGTTGTACTCGAAGGTGTGCCCCACCATAAGGATCACTCCGGCCTCGGCCGCGGCGGTGACCACTTTCCGCGCGCTGTCAGCGGTGAGGGACAGCGGCTTCTCGACCATGACATGCTTGCCGGCCTCGATCGCAGCCATGGCAAGCGGCACATGCGTGCTGGGCGGGGTAGCTATCACAACGGCGTCGACGTGTTCGAGCGCCGTCCCTAGCGCCGAATGACAGCTGGCAATCTTGTAGCTGCGAGTAAGGGCCTGCAGGCGATCTTCCCGGCTATCAACGAGGACTAGCTCATCCACCTCCTCGGTGGCATGCAATACTCTGAGATGCTTCGCCCCCCAGTAGCCGCATCCGGCTAGCGCAACTCGCATCCAATGAGTTCCCTCCGCACGGACGACCCCGAGCCGTCACCGGGTGAAGCCAAGTTCAGATGCCCGTATGAATATAGGCAGCCCGCTGAATCCGGCACAGCCCTTAGCTGTCGTAGCGCGGCTCGTCACAGTTGGGATGGCAAGGCGACGCAGCCGCGGCCCGGATACTGTCTATTGGCGCCCAGAAACGACCCGCAGCCGACGCATTGGTGATGAAGATCTTCGTGCCGTGAGAATGTAATGGTCACCATCTGGGATAGCGCTTGTCGACACCGCGTACGCGTCCGGACCCGACCCTGCCTCCGTGGGCGCCGACGCTTACCAGCGGCTGGCGAGCGGCTGATCACCCACCTGTGAACGCGTCAGCGCTACCGCCTCGAGTGCCGAATGAACGCCTAGCTTGCTCATCAGATTCTGCAGATGAGTCCGGACCGTATTGGGCGACATCTGCAGATGCTCAGCCATGTCGCGGCGACCCGTGCCTTCCGTAAGGCACATCAGGACTTCCCGTTCCCGCCGGGTAAGCGCGGCGAACGCACAGTCGCTGTCGTTCTCGTGCCGGTTAGCGCCGTGCAGAAGCAGTCGCAGCACCTCTCCCGTCTGCTCAGGGGGCAGGCATGTCTCGCCGCTGGCTACCGCGTGGATGACGTCGCTCAGGCGCTCAAGCGATTCGTCCTTGCGCACCCAGCCCACGGTGCCTGACCTCATCGCGCGAACGATGTGCCGTGGGTCCGACGAGTGGCTGAGCATGATGATCTTCGGGCCCGCACCGTACTCGGAACGCTCCTCGCATACCCGGAAGGCCGCGTTTTCGGAAAGGTCCGCATCGAGCAGCACCACGTCGGCCGAACTTGCCGCGAGCACGTGCGCCGATGGCACCCGGTCGTGCGGTGCCGCTACGACTTCGATGTCGTTCTCGGCATCAAGCCAGGTCGCCAGGGCATCGGCGAAGATGTGGCCTTGGACGATGACGAGAACCTTAACCACCATGTCTGAAGCCTGATACCGCGGCTGTTACCGCGGAACCCCAGCTTGCCGTGGTTGCGCTACGTCGGATGGAGGAGTCCTCTCCCTGCCAGGCGGCAACCGCTGGGCGGGAAGCACAAGATAGGCCGGATCCGCTCGGCTGGCTAGCGCGACCGCCTCCAGCCGGCTGTGCACCCCCAGCTTGGCGAGGACGTTCTTGACGTAGGTCCGCAGAGTGCTCACCGTCACGTTCATCTCGCTCGCCATTCGTCGCGTGTCCTGGCCGTCGATCATCCGGTGCAGCACTTCCGCCTCCCGCGGCGTGAGGTCGACAGGTGCCGCGGGACTGAGCGGTTTCCGCCCTGGTCCCTGGTCGAAGACCGCCTCGCCGTCCATGACCGCGTCCAGTGCGGCGATGATCTGGTTGACGTCCCGGTCCTTGCTCACGAGACCGGCGATTCCCAGCTTGCTGGCCTGCGCGCAGGCCCTGCGGTCGCTGAGATCTGACAGCACCACAACCGCGGTCCCCGGGCACTGGCTGCGGATCTCACGGATCGCCCGCAGTATGTCGTCCGGCCTCGAGATGCTGATGTCCAGCAGACAGATGTCGGGCTTGTCGCCGATGACGGCGGCCACACAATCGTCAGCGCCGGCGGTCACAGCGACCACTTCGCGGTCGCGGTCCCGCAGTACCACACCAAGCGCTTCGCCCAGAATTCGATTGCTATCGCAGATGACGAGTCGCATCAGCCCACCTCGGCACCGCCGGGCTGTCGGAGCCCGGCTCGGATTCGTTAAGTGTCCGTTTGACCCCATATCTGCAGCGGGATTACAGAATGTGGCATTTGTGCGATGAGGTTAAATTCCTCGTCATAAGAATATGTCACTTTTACAGATTTAAAATTCCCCTCGTCTACAATTCTGTCGCATTGGTGCAGTCTTGCCCCACCCGTCAGATACGTGACAGTGACCACGCGCCGCGCGCCGCATGGCACCATAGAGGGGTGCGAGCACGAACCTTCACGTCCATCGCGGCCGCCGCGGGCGTCGCGGCGCTCGGCTATGCCACGGTCATCGAGCGAAACTGGTTCGCGCTACGCGAGCAGACCGTGCCGGTCTTGCCGCGGGGCGCCGCCAGCCTGCGACTGCTACACGTCTCCGACCTGCACCTGACGCCGAGACAGCACCGGCTCATGGCGTTCGTCAGGTCGCTGGCCTCGCTCGAGCCCGACCTGGTGGTGAACACAGGCGACTCCATAGCCTCGCCAGAGGCCATCCGGCCCCTGCTCGATTCGCTCGGGCCGCTGCTCGACCTGCCCGGAGTCTTCGTCTACGGCTCGAATGACCTCTACTCGCCCAAGCCGAAGAACCCGGCCCGCTACCTCTGGCGGACCAGCGCGGGCGAGCACGACCGCGACGAGCCCGACCTGCCCTGGGAGAAGCTGGGCGGGGAGATGGCGGCGGCGGGCTGGCTGGACCTGAACAACCGGCGCGGGCGGCTTGTCGTCAACGGACTCGACATCGCGTTCGGCGGCGTCCACGACCCGCACAGCGCCAGGGATCGGTACGACCTCATCGCGGGGCAGGCTGACCCGGCGACGGGCCTGCGCCTGGGCGTCTTGCACGCACCCGAGCCGCGGGTCCTCGACCAGTTCGCGGCCGACGGCTACGACCTGGTGCTCGCCGGCCACACCCATGGCGGCCAGCTGTGCGTGCCCGGGTTCGGCGCGCTGGTGACGAACTGCGGCATCGACCGGGGACGCGTACGCGGGCTGAGCATGCACCCGCAAGTGGCCCCGGTTGACGGGAAGACCGCGTGGCTGCATGTCTCCAGCGGCCTCGGTACCTCACCGTGGGCACCGGCCAGGTTCGCCTGCCGCCCGGAGGCGACGCTCCTGACGCTGGTGCCCGCCCTGTCCTGAGCGCCGAACCGGACCGTCGCGCTAGGGCGCATCGCGGTCCGGTTATCCGCTAGACTAACGGAGGTTCGCCGGGCAGTACGACGGCGACGGGGTGTAGCGCAGCTTGGCAGCGCGCTTCGTTCGGGACGAAGAGGCCGCCGGTTCAAATCCGGCCACCCCGACCCAGGTCACAGGCCATATCCGGCTCTCGGGTATGGCCTCTTCGGCACTCCGAGCGCGGGGCCAGCGCCGCCGCGCGGCGGCCTATCTCCTCCCGATGTAAGGTAAAGGCCATCAGGGATGGCGCAAGGACGCGGAGGATGTCATGGCTAGACGGTGGAGCGACCTCAGCGACCGCAACCGCAAGCTGATCATTGCCGCAGCAATTGCCGAAGCCACCCTCAAGACGGCGGTACTCATCGACATCAGGCGCCGTCCGGCGAGCCAGATCCGCGGCTCGAAGTGGATGTGGATCGTAGCGGCGGTACTCGTCAACTCCGCCGGGGTCGGGCCGCTGTCATACTTCGCCTTCGGGCGGCGACAGCGTGCCGAAGGCGTCGAGCTGGCAACTCCAGGCGAGGGCTGACCAACTGAGTGACAATCCCGGCAGCCGAGGGTTCAGGTTATGAGCAGGCGAAGGCCAAGCTCCGCTGCGTCGAGAGCGAGGAGGTCGCGGTTGCGTTCGGCCCACCGGCCTGAGACAAGGTCATCGCGGAGGCTGCGCACTGCCCGCTGCTCGGCCTCCGGCCCGACTCTGGCCCACACCGATACTCCGCGGCGTACACGATCGTCCAGGTATGCCCCGGGTCGGCGCCAGTAGGCCTCGAAGAAGCCGTCAGCGCAGTCCCACGGAATGAGCACCGGCTCCGTGCGGGCCCCGATCGCGCGGGCCTGCTCGGTCAGCGACGGCCAGCCGGCGAGAAGGTCAGCGACCTCAGGCAGGTAGTCGCGAGTAAGCCAGAACCGACGATGCCATCCGGTGTCACTGGTGTCGTGCGTGAACACCACCACGCGGCGAGCCACGCGCCGCATCTCGCGCAGGCCCGCGATCGGGTCCTGCCAGTGATGGACGGTGCTAACAGCCATCGCGGCGTCGAAGGACTGGTCCTCGAACGGAAGGCTCTCCGCGGCAGCAGCCACGCACGGCGCCGCGCCTGCGGGGCGCTGCGCCCGCATGAGCGCCGACGGTTCCACCGCGGTCACGTCACGGCCGGGGGGCTCGTAGGAGCCGGCGCCAGCCCCGACATTCAAGACCGTCCGCGCATCGCCGAGCGCGGCCCAGACCCTCGCGGCGATCCGCGGCTCGGTGCGCCGCGTCACGGTGTAAGTGGCTCCGATGGTGTCATACAACTGCCCGCTGGACATGCCGCTGCCTCCCTGGCTGTCACCATCCCGCGCCGGGCACATGGCCTGGCGTCGCTGCCCTGGATACTTGGTCAATTGCGCACCATTTCACCACGCTGGCCGACCTGACGCGGTGATCCGGCCACCCCGGCCGCCGGCGCCGCGCGCACACCGCACCCTGAGAGCGTCTCTACCGCGAAACGATAACAACAGCGCCCGAAATCCCGCTGAAACGCCACATGTGCAACACTGTTTACATCCATACCGTAAGGCAACACGGGCAGCGGTAAAGAAGTAGTTAAGGTCGTACTCCTGCGTAAGCGATCATGCGTCCACATAAGGAGGGAATGATGTGTCCGCCGGGACCATGGACCGCCATCGTGACCTCCGGAGCGCTGGGCACGCCGGCACCGCTACCACACCCGCGCATCGGCCAAGGGATACGGAGAGGAGGTGGGCACGGTGTTGGGGCATTCGCTTAGCATCCACTACACCAGCGTCTCAGTGATGTTCGGCATCGCCCTCTTCACTCTATGGCTCCTGCTCGCGGGCCATAGCATCAGGGATCTTTCGTCCAGGGCGATCCTCACCATCACCGGTCGCCTCCGCGCGCGCCCGGATCCGTGGCTGGAATCCGCGCTGCGTACCGCGTTCGCCGAGTTCGACCGCGAGCTCGCCTTGATCATGCAGGACAAGAGCGCCGCCAGCCACGACTCGGCACCGGGACCCGCGGAACCGCCGCTGCCAGGAATCGTGTAAACACATCCGCCGGGTGTCGTTCAACGAGGGGCAACCGCCCGGCCACCCGGCGAGGGTACTGTCCGAAGGGGCGCGTTCACGCGCTTGAACACCCGGCAACTCCCCCGAGGAGCGGCCAGGAACCGGAGGACCTAGCCATGAGGCTGACCGTGATCGGCTGCGGGCACCTGGGCGCGACCCACGCCGCCTGCATGGCCGAGATCGGCCACGACGTGCTCGGCGTCGACATCGACGAGGACAAGGTCGACCTGCTGAACACGGGCCGCGCCTGGTTTCTCGAGCCGGGCCTTGACGAGCTGCTGGCCCGTCACACCCGGAATGGCAGGCTCCGGTTCACCACTAGCGTCGAGGAAGCCGCCGCGTTCGGCACCGTCCATTTCCTCGGCGTGGGCACTCCCGGTCTGCCCGACAGCGAGGGCTACGACCTTTCACAGGTTTTCGGGTCGGTCGCCGCGCTCGCGCCGCACCTGACCGGGCCCGCGCTGATCATCGGCAAGTCCACGGTTCCGCCGGGCACCACAAGCCGGCTGAGCGACCTGCTCGAAGAAAGCGCCCCCGCGGGCGGCGCGGTCGAGGTCGCGTGGAACCCCGAGTTCCTCCGCGAGGGGCACGCGGTCGCCGACACGCTCAGTCCCGACCGGATCGTGGCGGGCGCGCCGAGCATGGCGGCCGAAGCCACCGTCCGCGAGGTCTACCGGCCGATGACAGAAGCCGGGGTCCCGCTGGTGATCACCGACGCGGTGACAGCGGAACTGGTGAAAGGCGCGGCCAACGCGTTCCTCGCCACGAAGATCTCCTTTATCAACGCCATGGCCGACGTCTGCGCCTGGACCGGCGGCGACGTCGCGGTGCTCGCCGACGCGGTGGGCATGGACCGGCGGATCGGGCGCGCGTTCCTCACCGCCGGTCTCGGCTACGGCGGCGGATGCCTGCCGAAGGACGTCCGCGGGCTGGCGGCGTTCGCGGCCGCGGCGGGTGCCCGCGCCGCCGCCAGCCTGCTCTCGGTGGTCGACGAGATCAACTCAGACCGCCGCCAGCAGGTGGTCGACCTGGCGCAGCGCCTGCTCGGGCAGGTGGCCGGGACGCGGATCGCCCTGTGGGGCGCCGCGTTCAAGCCAGGCACCGACGACGTACGCGACTCGCCGGGCCTGGACGTGGCCGACCGGCTCTCCCGGCTGGGCGCCGAGGTCATGGTGTATGACCCGCAGGCGACGGGCAACGCCCTGGTCGCGTTCCCGCACCTCGGTTACGCCGACAGCGCGTCCGCTTCCGCGCACCAGGCGGACGCGGTGCTCGTAGTCACCGCCTGGCCCGAGTTCGCGGCGATCGACCCGGCCGCGGCCACTCTGCCCGTGCGCAACAGGCTCCTCATCGACGCGTGTCAGGCAGTGCGGCCCGCGCGGTGGCGGGCGGTGGGCTGGACGGTGGCCGCCCTGTTCCCCGCCCCCGATTATCCGGAACGTACCTCGGTGACTCCCGGCACCACCCCTGGCTCTCACCAGGTCTAGCCGGCAGTAATCGACTTCCGTCCGCTGCTTCGGCCGCCCAGGAGACCGGTGCGGAGCGTAGGCGCCGGCACCGGCATCGGCGTTGGCGTCGGTCCGCCCTTGGCGCCGCGCTTCTTCGGGTCGGCCGCGAGCCGCAGCGCCAGTGCCGGGCACATCTCCACGGCCTGCTGCGCGTCCTTTTCCAGCCACGGCGGCACCGGGATCGGCATGATGACCGGGTAGCCGGTCTTGTCGAGGTGGACGAGCTCAGGCACTAGGTGCGCGCACAGGCCATGTCCCTCGCACCGCACCCAGTCCACCATGAGCTGCTTGGCCTCCGCCGTCTCCGGGCCGTCGGGCAGCGGCAGGATGCCGCGGACCGGGCGGCCGCAGGAGGAGTGGAAGACGTGCGCCGCGAGGTCCTCGGTAAAGACCTCGAGCGCGGAAAGCACGAACCGCGTGGTGCCGTCCGGGTGGGAGCAGGCGCCGCGCCCGTTCACCGTGGCGGCCGCGCGGCGTGCCACGTCGAGCGCTTCGATCCCGCCCGACCCGTCGACGATCGCCGCCAGCGCGCGGGCGATGGAGGGCAGGCCGAGCTTGCACGGACCGCACTGGCCGGCCGATTCGCCCGCAAGGTAGTTCGCGATCCGGGAGACCTCGCCAAGCGGGCAGGTCCCGTCGCCGAGCGGCAGGACGATGCCCGAACCGAAGGTGCCGCCCGCGGCGGCCAGCCCTTCCCTGCCGACCGGAACCTGATAGGCGGCCTCGGCGTCAAGCCACATGCCGTGGTAACCGCCGACAAGGACGCCGTCTCCGGCGGGCGCCTGGCAGATGTCCAGGACCGCGCCGAGCGGAACGCCGGTAGGACACTCGACGACCGCCGGATGCTTGGCGGAGCCGCTGACGCTGAGCAGCACCGTGCCCGGCTCTTCGGGCAAACCGACCGAGGCGAACCTGGCCGGCCCGAGCAGTGCGAGAACCGATATCTGCGCGAACGTCGAGGCGTTGGAGAGCAAGGTCGGCAGATCGTCGACGCCTCGCTCGGCGGCCAGCGTCTTACGGCCCGGGGGAACCGGCTTCTTGCCGTTGATGCCGCGGACGAGCGCACCGGACTCTCCGGAGATGAAGCGCTCCGGCTGCTGGACGACCCGGACCATCTTGCGCAGGCCTGGCTCGGCGGCGATCGCCGCCTCGATGGACCGGTTGGCGAGTTCGTTGCTCGTCACGCCGACGATGATCTCCTCGGCTTCGATCGCCTCCGCGACCAGCGCGGCGCCGCTCAGGATCAGGTACGGCGACCTGATCATGAGCATCTTGTCCTTGAACGAGCCGGGCTCGCCTTCGGTGGCGTTGACGACGACGATCGTCGGCTGGTCGGTCTTCTTCGCCGTGTCGATGACAGCCTTCAGCTTGCGCGCGAACGGGAAGGCGGCACCGCCCTGGCCCCGCAGGTCAACCTGCGATGCCATCGCGACCAGTTCGTCGGCCGACATCCGCGGCAACGGCCCGAAGATCTCGGTGTGCGCCTCCAGGTCAAGGCGCGTCATCCGATCCAGGCCCGCCGTCATCCGGGCAGCGCCGATCCGCATGATCGTCGGCACATCGAGTTCGGCTGGGGAACTCGGGTTCATCGGAGGTCGTCACCACCACGGTATGGGTCACGGGAGCCCCGGTAGCCAGGCATGCCAGGTCCCGGCTCGCGGTACCTGAAGCTTGGATCCGGTTCTGGCGCGCCACCGTCCCAAGGCGGCATGCCGTAGTTCCAGGTGACAGCGCCGCCCGCCGGGTCGGCCTGGCCGTTCCAGGCCGGACCCGGCCGCGCGGGCCCGCGGGCATTGCGGGCACCGCCCCGGCCACCGCCCGGCTGGGCACCGCCCCGGCCACCGCCCGGCTGGGCACCGCCCCGGCCACCGCCCGGCTGGGCACCGCCCCGGCCACCGCCCGGCTGGGCGCCACCGCGGCCGCCCGGCTGGGCGCCACCGCGGCCGCCCGGCTGGGCTGGCGCGCCCTGCCGTGGTTGCGGGCCTGTTCCCGTCCTGGGCGCCTGTCCCGTGGCGGCGCGCGGCATGGGGCCGGTCCCGTTACGCGGCGCGGGGCGGCTCCCAGCCGCCGGCATGGGCCCGGTCGCCGGCCTGGGCATCGGTCCCGTGGCGCCACGCGGCTGGGGACCGCTGCCGACGCGCGGCATCGGTCCGGTGGCGGCCCGCGGCATCGGTCCGGTGGCGGCCCGCGGCATGGGGCCGGTCCCGTTACGCGGTGCGGAACCGTTACCGGGTCCGGCATCGTACGCCGGACCGATCGCCGGCCGGGGACCCGTCCTGGCCGCTGGCATCGGCCCCGTAGCGGCGCGTGGCATCGATCCAGTCCCGGCCGGAGGCAGGGGCCCCGTGCCGGCCCGCGGCATCGGCCCGGTGGCGGCCCGCGGTTGCGGTCCGGTGGGCACGCGAGGCAACGGCCCGGTCCCGCGCCCGCGTCCGGTGCCGCCGCTGGCCTGCGGAAGCGGCCCGGTGGCCGCCCGTGGCAGCGCGGGAGCAGACACCCGTGGCTGCGGGCCCGTGGCAGCGCGTGGCTGCGGCCCGGTGGACAAGCGCGGCAGTGGCCCGCTGTTCGCTCGTGGCATGGGACCGCTGTCCGCGTTTCGCGGCGCGCCCACGTACCGCGGCGGCCCGACATACCCGGGTTCGTAGAGGGGCTGGCGCCCGTCGGCGTCCCCGTAGGACGCGTCCGCGTAGGATGCGTCCCCGTAGGATGCGTCCCCATAGGATGCGTCCCCGACGGGGAGCGCGGCCATGGCGGGGAGCGGCCCTGTCGCGGGGCCCGTCTCCCACCCGCCGACAGGGGCGGACAGCATCCCCTGCGGCACGGCGGGCGCGGCTACCGCCGACGACGCCGACGCGGCGGCGCGGACCACGCCGAGCTGGGCGAACATGGACGCGGCGCGCATCGGGGCGGAACCGGAACCCGCCGACTCCGCGACCGGTGGGCCGCTCAGGTTCTCCTTGGGGCGCAAGGAGTTCGCCAGGATCCGGATCGCGAGCCCGAGGGCGACAAAGGCGACGACGAACCCGTAACTCCAGTCCACGTAGGGCTTGCCCGCACGGCCGCCCAGCAGTCCGTGCCACACGCCGAAGACGAACGCGACGTAGGACGTGTAGTGAATAGCCCGCCAGCGCCACACTTTGGAGTTCGAGGTGAACCGCTTCCGCAGGATGCCCGTTATAACGAGTAGCAGGATGAGGTCGGAAGAGATCGTCCCTAGCCCGATGTAGAAGGTCTTGAACGGTGAGAGGAACGGCACGAACGCGTCGATTACGTGGGAGCGCTGCGCGAGGATCTCGGTGACGATGTGGATGATGAGGAACGCCAGGGCTCCGAAGGAGGCGGCGCGGTGCGCCGACTGTATGAAGACCCGTTGCCCGGGGCCCAGGAGCATGCGATCGGTCGCGACCAGCCCGAGCCCCACCGAAGCGCACAGCGCGATGAGCGCGAAGACGCCCGCGTAGAAGAGCATGAAGTGCTGGGTGGCCGCATCGATAACGTGCCCGATGCTGGTCAGCGCCAGGAACGCCACGATCACGACGATGGAGCCGCCCGCGACGCCGTAGATCTTCGTCGCGTGCTCAGCGGCCACCCCGCCAGTTGACGGGCGAGCACTCTCACGGCCGCGGGGACGGCTGCGAGTCGTTGCCACGGGGTTACCTCCTCGACAGTGCTGTAAGCAAGTCTGGTAGTGCGTAACTCCGGCGCGTGCCCGCCTCCGCGTCGGCTATCCGCCTCTCAGGCTGTCCGACTATATCAGCGCCGATAACCTTTCGGACACGAATTGGTATATGTGGCTTGTGTTACTGGATACGGCCATTTTCGAGGCGTGACTAATCGCACACCTGGCGCAGGTCCCCCGCGCGGCCACAAACCCTTTATACCGCGACAGCCAGTGCGATACCTGTCGAATTATCAACGACAAAGCTTACGAACTGGAAAACCGGACATGTTTCATGAAACGGGCCGATAACTCCCTGTGGCCGGCCACGATGGCGTCAGGCGAGCTCGGCCGCGACCAGTTCGGCGATCTGGGCGGTGTTGAGCGCGGCGCCCTTGCGCAGGTTGTCGCCGCACACGAAGAAGTCGATCGCGTTCGGGTCGTCGAGGGACTCCCGGACCCGGCCGACCCAGGTCGGGTCGGTGCCCACCACGTCCGCCGGGGTCGGGAAGTCACCGCGCTCCGGCTCGTCGCACAGCACCACTCCCGGCGCGGCGCGCAGCGTCTCCCACGCGGCCCGCCTGCCGACATGCCGAGAGAAGCGGGCGTGGACCGCGACCGAGTGGGTGGTCACGACCGGCACCCGGACGCAGGTAGCGGAGACGCGCAGCTGCGGCAGGCCAAGGATCTTCCGGGACTCGTTGCGGATCTTGAGCTCTTCCGAGGACCAGCCCTCGTCCTTCAGGGAACCTGCCCACGGCACCACGTTCAGCGCGAGCGGCGCCGGGAACGGCCCGAGGTCGCCGGCCACACCGCGCAGGTCGCCTGCCCGCTGGCCAAGCGACCTGGTACCCGAGACCTTGTCCAGCTGCGCGTAGAGCGTGTCGATGCCGGCCTGTCCGGCACCGGACGCCGCCTGGTAGGAAGCCACGACCAGCTCCTCGAGGCCGAACTCCCGGTGCAGGGCCCCTACCGCGACGATCAGGGACAGGGTGGTGCAGTTCGGGTTGGCGATGACGCCCTTCGGGCGGTTGGCCGCGTCTCGGGGGTTGACCTCGGGCACGACGAGCGGCACCGCTGGATCCATCCGGAACGCCCCGGAGTTGTCCACCGCGACCGCGCCATGCGCGGCGGCGACCGGCACCCAGGCCGCCGACACCTCGTCGGGCACGTCGAACATGGCCACGTCCACGCCGTCGAAGACATCCTCCGACAGCGCGAGCACCTCGCTCTCCCCGCCACGGACGGACAGGCGCCGCCCGGCCGATCGCGGCGAGGCGACCAGCCGGATCTCTCCCCAGATGTTCTCCCGGGTGGTAAGCAGGTCGAGCATGACGCCGCCGACCGCGCCGGTGGCCCCGACCACGGCGAGGGTCGGGCCGGCTGGACGACCGCTCATCGGCCGCTCCCCCCGTACACGACGGCCTCCACCTCGTCCGCTTCCAGGTCAAAGGCCTTGTGCGTCGCGTTCACGGCGAGGTCCACATCGCTCTGGCTGACCACCACGGAGATGCGGATCTCTGAGGTAGAGATCATCCCGATGTTGACGCCGGCCTCGGCGAGCGCGGCGAAGAACTTGGCGCTCACTCCAGGGTGGGAGCGCATGCCGGCGCCGATCAGTGAGACCTTCCCGATGCGGTCGTCGTAGAGGAGTTCCTGAAAGCCGACTTTGTCCTGGGCCGCGCGCAGCAGCTCGAGCGCCTTCTGCCCGTCGGTGCCCGGCAGCGTGAAGGAGATGTCGGTGCGGCCGGTGGCGATCGCCGACACGTTCTGCACGATCATGTCGATGTTGATGCCGGCCTCGGCGATGATCCCGAAGATCCGCGCGGCCTCGCCCACCTTGTCCGGCACGCCGACGATGGTGATCTTCGCCTCGCTCCGGTCGTGCGCGACCCCTGAGATAATAGCCTGTTCCATACCGGCTTCCTGTGACTCGTCGTCAGCGTTCCCGCTGACCCAGGTACCTATCTTTTCGCTGAACGAGGACCGGACATGGATCGGCAGCCCGTAGCGCCGCGCGTACTCCACGCAGCGGGGCATCAGCACCTTCGCGCCGCACGCCGCCATCTCCAGCATTTCCTCATAGCTGATCCGCGGTATCCGGCGCGCGCCGGGCACGAGCCGCGGGTCCTCGGTGAACACCCCGTCCACGTCGGTGTAGATCTCGCACACGTCCGCGTGCAGCGCGGCGGCGAGCGCGACCGCCGTGGTGTCAGAGCCGCCGCGGCCGAGCGTGGTGATGTCCTTGGTGGTCTGTGAGACGCCCTGAAAGCCGGCCACGATGGGGATCGCGCCCTCCGTGAGCGCGGTGGCGATCCGGCCCGGGGTAACGTCGATGATCCTGGCCCGGCCGTGCACGGCGTCGGTGATCACGCCGGCCTGCGACCCGGTGAACGAGCGCGCCTCCATGCCCAGGCTGGCGATCGCCATCGCGAGCAGCGCCATCGCGATGCGCTCGCCCGCGGTCAGGAGCATGTCGAGTTCACGGCCGGGCGGCAGCGGGCTGACCTGGTTGGCCAGGTCGATCAGTTCGTCGGTCGTGTCGCCCATCGCGGACACGACCACCACGACCTGGTCGCCGGCTTTCCGCGTGGCTACGATGCGCTGCGCTACGCGCTTGATGCCCTCCGCGTCGGCTACCGAGGAACCACCGTATTTCTGTACGACAAGGGCCACCGGACGCGCCGCTCCTCCCGGTAATCAGATGGCGGAAGACGCTTGAGTGTATCCGCGCCCTGCCGGGACACCCAATTTTTATCGGCCAGCGCGACCAGAGTCACACGTCAAGCAGCCGACGGCCCTCGAAGGCGCGCCCGAGCGTCACCTCGTCCGCGTACTCCAGGTCGCCGCCCACCGGCAGCCCGCTCGCCGGCCGGGTCACCCGGATCCCCATTGGCTTGACCAGCCGGGCGACGAAGGTCGCGGTGGCCTCCCCTTCCAGGTTCGGATCGGTAGCCAGGATCAGCTCGGTGACGGTTCCATCGGCCAGCCTCGCCATCAGCTCACGGATTCGCAGGTCGTCCGGGCCGACCCCGTCGATCGGGCTGATCGCCCCGCCCAGCACGTGGTACCGGCCGCGGAATTCCCGGATCTTCTCCACGGCCGCCACATCCTTCGGCTCTTCGACGACGCAGATGACCGAGGGATCCCGCCTCGTGTCGAGGCAGATCCGGCACTCCTCGGCCTCCGCGACGTTCCCGCAGGTCTTGCAGAACCGCACCCGCTCGGTCACCTCGATCAGCGCCGCCGCGAGCCGGCGGACGTCATCGGCGTCGGCGGCGAGCAGGTGGAAAGCGATCCGCTGCGCGCCCTTGGGCCCGACGCCGGGCAGCCGGCCGAGCTCGTCGATAAGGTGCTGGATGACGCCCTCGTACATGCCAGGCCGTCAGCCTTCCTCATCGTCTTCGTCTTCGTCTTCCAGCTCGTCGTCTTCTTCATCTTCGAATTCGTCTTCGAACTCGTCTTCCTCCGCATAGCCGAGGCCAGCGCCGAGGCCGGGGAGGCCGAGCCCGGACAAGTCCATCCCGGGCACACCGCCGCTGAGCGCGCCGAGCTGCTGCTGCTGCAGGTCGGCGGCGGCGCGGCCGGCGTCACGCACCGCCGCGAGAACGAGGTCCGCGACGGTCGCGGCGGTCTCCGCCGGATCCGCCGTGTCGATCACGCTGGGATCGATGGTCAGGTCAAGCAGTTCGCCGGCACCGCTGACGACCGCCCTGACGGCGCCGCTCCCCGCCGTCCCGGTCACCTCGGTGTCGGCCAGCGCCTGCTGTGCGTTCATCAGCTGCGCCTGCATCTGCTGCGCAGCCTGGAAAATCTGCTGCATGTCAAAGCCGCCAGGTTCCATACCGAGAGCCTACTTCCGCGCGGGCTCTGCTTGCCCCCTCGCTCCGCTTCCCCGCTCGCGGACTAGTCCTCGAATTCGCCGATGATCTGGCCGCCCAGCTCGCGCTGGACCAGGGCCATGCCGGTCAGCTCGGCCGTCGTAGACGCGGTCATGTCTTCGTCGTCAGGATCGAAGTCGTCGTCGGAGGGAAAAGGCACATCATCTCCCCCGAACGAACGCGTGGTTCCCCCCTCGGCTTCCGGTCTTCCGGCGGGCGGGGCCGGCGGCGGCTCGGCCGCGACCGGACGCGATTGCTGTGCCGGAGGCTGAGCCGCCGGCGGCTGGGCAGGCTGCGTGTGGGCGGGCGGCGGGACCGGTGGCGGCGGGACCGGCTCGGGACCCGGCCGCCGACGTTCCCCGGGCGGGGGATCCCCGCCGGAGATCGCGCGGATCACCACGGTCACCCCGAACCTCGCCTGCAGCACCTGCTTGAGTATTTCCTCGTGACGGCTGCTGGCGAAGCCTTTCACGTTGCCCGGCCGCGGGAACCGGAGCGTCAGCACGTTCTCCTCGAGCGAGAGCACACTCGACTCGTTCAGCAGCACCCAGGTGACCTTGTACTTCGCCTTGAGGATGTCGAGCACTCCGGCCCATGCCTGCCGCAGCGCATCACCTGTGAGCACGCCGCCGGGGGCTGCCGGGGCCGCGGCGGCGACAGGGGCTGACGGAGCTGGAGGTGCCGATGACGAGACTGCAGAGGGAGCTGGCGCCGCCGGGGCAGCAGGCGCCGCAGGCATAGAGGCTGCCGGGGCCGGGTCGGCTGGCTGGTCCGTGACTGCGGCCCGGGAGGGCTCTCCCGCGGGCCGCCCCGCGTCGCGAGCGGGTGGAGTATGGGGAGGCAGCGGCAGCCGTTCCGCATAGACGATGTTGGCCGCTCCCGCTTCGAGCCGTTCGAGCCGGGCGAGGAGCGAGGACTCGTCGGCCGATGCCGCCGGAAGCAGCACTTGCGCGCACATCAGCTCGAGCAGCAAGCGGGGCGATGTGGCACCGCGCATCTGATCGAGGCCGTTGCTGATGATCTCCGCGGCGCGGGTCAGCGTCGCCAGGCCCGACCGGCCTGCCTGCTCGGTCAGGATCTCCGCGCGGTCCGGCGGCACGTCGAGCAGGCCGGTGGCGATGGCGTCGGGCACCGAGGCGAGCACGATCAGGTCGCGGAACCGGTCCAGCATGTCGGTCGCGAACCGGCGCGGCTCGTGGCCGCCCTCGATCACCCGGTTCACCGCGCGGAAGACGGCCGCTCCGTCGCGCCCGGCGAAGGCATCCACGATCTCGTCGAGCATGCTGGCGTCGGTGTAGCCGAGCAGGGCGACCGCCCGGTCGTAACGGATGCCGCTCTCGTCCGAGCCGGCGAGCAACTGGTCAAGGATGGACAGCGAGTCGCGGGCCGAACCGCCGCCGGCGCGCACCACCAGCGGAATAACGGCCGGGTCGAACGGGACGCCCTCGGAGTTCAGGATCTCCTCGATGAGCTCGCGCATCACCGACGGTGGCATCAGCCGGAACGGATAGTGGTGCGTGCGGGACCTGATCGTCGCGATGACCTTGTCCGGCTCGGTCGTCGCGAAGATGAACTTCAGGTGCGGCGGCGGCTCCTCGACGAGCTTGAGCAGGGCGTTGAAGCCCTGCTGGGTGACCATGTGGGCCTCGTCGATGATGTAGATCTTGAATCGCCCTGAGACCGGCGAGTAAAAGGCCCGCTCCCGCAGGTCCCGGGCGTCATCGACACCGCCGTGCGAGGCGGCGTCGATCTCGATGACGTCGATGCTGCCCGGCCCGGACGGGGCGAGCGCGACGCAGGAATCGCATACGCCGCAGGGGTCAGGGGTCGGCCCGTTCACACAGTTCAGGGAGCGCGCCAGGATGCGCGCGCTGGACGTCTTACCGCAGCCGCGCGGGCCGCTGAACAGATAGGCGTGGTTGATCCGGCCGCTGCGCAGTGCCTGGCGGAGCGGCTGCGTCACATGGTCCTGGCCGCGGACTTCGGCGAACGTGGCGGGGCGGTACTTGCGGTACAGAGCCAGGCGCTGCGTGGTCCGGGTTGCTTCGGAGTCTTCCGCCATGACCTTCATCCTCGCAGGCGAACCCCGCCGTCCTCCACGGGAACGGGATAGGACCCCCCGCGCACCCGTCAGAGCCCGCGTACCCTTGCTGCCTTCCGGCCCTGGGGGGGTTGGCGAGGTAAACGCCGCACGGGGGGTCGTTCGGTAAGTCTAGTCAGCTCGGAGACCGCTCGTGCCAACAAGGGAGCGACGGCTCTTTTCGCTGCCGGGCTACGGTAGGCTACCCGGCGGAGGACTCGCCTAGTGGCCTAGGGCGCACGCTTGGAAAGCGTGTTGGGGGCAACCCCTCGCGGGTTCGAATCCCGCGTCCTCCGCCCAACCGCGCTTGCTCATGTGCACCATTTCGTCACAGAACCTTCATGTTTGCCCGTCCGCCTCTAGCATCAGCTGTGGTCTACCTCTGCTTACCTTCAGAAGGCGGGATATGGATGGTGCACATGCGCCGATCGGCCCTGACTATCAGCGTTGTTAGCTTGTTGTCCCTGTTCACCGCGCTGGGCGGCGCTGCCTCAGCCGCGAGCGCCGCCGGCGGCGTCAAGGGCGATCCGCAGCCGGAGCTAAAGCCCTTCAAGATTGGCACGTCGAACTACGCGGGCGGGACCGTCGCCATGGAGCCAGACGGCGCCTTGGTGGTCGCACGCGGCAGCACCAGCGGCAACGGCAAGATCGTTGTCTGCGTCCTCGATCGCGGTGCCAGCAAGTGCTCGAGTACGGCCACCCTGAGCCCACTCGGCGGCGACGACCTGTTCGGCGTGCCGGAGGTGTTCATTCCGTCGGCCAACCGCGTCGTCGTCCTCATGGGCGCCTGCTGCGATTCCAACCCGGCTGGATCGGACCTGCTCTTCTCCTCGGCTAATGGCGGCAAGACGTTCGCCGCGCCGGTGCGCGTAGGCACGCTCGGCGTGTCCGCCGCCGGGCTGATCGGCGGCAACGTCGTCTTCACCGCCGGCGGAACCGACGGGGCCGAGGTCGAGAGCGTCCCGGTTGGCGCCAGCGGCCCGCCCAGCACGACCGCGGTCGCCACCGCGGCGGAGGCGTTCGACGTCGGCGTGGGCAGCTACCGGGGTGGTGCGCTGATCGCGTCCGACTACGACGGCACGGATTACACGACATACGTCGCCTACGCGCCATCTGGTGCGAACTTCGACGCGTCCGCCGCCTACCACAACGTCGGAAGCTTCCCCCATGAGCAGCTGATCGCGATGTCCGGCGACGCGCTGCTGACGATCCGGACCACGGGCAACGAGGCCGTGGTGCTGAGGCTCTTCAACGGCAAGAGCTTCGGCGCGCCGCACGTGGTGCCGGGAACCTCGGGCGGCGGCCCGGAATGGTTCGCCGTCGACCAGGATCCCAGCGGGCGGGTGCATGTGTTCAGCGAGCGGGCCTTCTCCCCCGTCTCGTATGACTTGTACGAGGTGTCGACATCGACTGGCGGGTCCTGGAGCAGTCCCGTAGACCTCGGAGACGCGGACCCGAGCAACACCTTCGGCATCGCGCTCGACTCCTCGGGTAGCGGGCTCGTCGTCGGCACCGGATCCGACGCGCCGGCCTGGGGATACCCCGTGCTGGCCACGCAGAGCGCCTCGTTCAGCTTCAAGTCCTCGACGATCAAAAAGGGGCGCACCACGACCGGCAGCGGCAGCGGCAGCCCGGCCGGGAAGGGCCGCGAGGTCGAACTTCAGGTGGAGCGGGCCGGGCTGTGGTACACCGTCGCGACCACGCACGAGAACAGCGCCGGGAAGTTCAGCTTCACGATCAAGGGCTCCTCGGCCGGGACGCATGAGTACCGGGCAGTCATCGCTGACCTAGCCGGATACATACAGTACGGCTACTCCCCGGCGCGGTCACTCAAGGTGACGAGCTAGCCGTAGCCCGGCATGCCGATTGCGCAATCGACCCGCTCTAGTCTGGTCGATTGCGCAATCGACCCCTTGGAGGCCGACCCGGGACCAGGCCCACTGATTGCGCAATCGACTCCCCGGGAGGGCCCGCCCGCCGCGACCGCTCAGCCCTTGCCGGTGCCGAGCTGGATGGCCTTGACGATCAGCAGGACCACCGACACCACCAGGTAGCCGCGCAGCATACCCATGCCGAGCTTGGTGCCCGACGACCACTGCACCGGCTTGAGCAGGGCCAGCGGCGGCATCCGCCAGTTTTCCCGCTCCGTCTTCGACATGGTGGTCTTGAGATGCGGCTCCCGCGCCGGCCTGCGGGATCTGGTGGCATACAGCCAGCCCATGTAGACGGCCGCGCCGGCGACCAGGCCGGCGCTGATCCACAAGGCGACCTTGGACGCGTTCCAACCCGAGAACAGCGTCGTGATGACCAGCGTGCCGGACAGGGCGACCAGCACCCCGACGATGATCGCGGCGAGGATGTTCAGCCAGCGCGGGTTGACCCACGGGCCGAGCACCTCCCGGTCGTTGCAGAGCAGCAGCAGGAAGCAGGACGCGCTGGGCAGCAGGATGCCTGCCAGGGCCTGCACCGACGTAGTAAGGAGCCCGAGGGGCGCGCCGGGGATCAGCACGATGCCCGCCGCCACCGCGATCATCGCGCTGTAGCTGGCATAGAACGGCTTGGCATCCTTGAACGAGCGGTGCAGCGAGTGCTTGATCCCGAACACGTCGCCGAACGCGTAGCTGGTGGACAGCGTGACAGCCGATGCGCCGATGATGCTGGCGACGAGCAGCACGATCGAGAACGCGGCGCCGTACCACTGCCCAAGCGTCTTCAGGGCCATCGCCGTACCGAGCGCGTCGGTGAAGTGCCCGGCGGCGCCGGGCACAGTTGCCGCGAACACGCCGACGATGACGATTCCCGCGGCCCCGATGACCACGACGAACGCGCCGAGCGTGGTGTCTGCCCGCTCGTAAGGGATGAACCGCGGGGTG
The DNA here is from genome assembly GCA_963771985.1 of uncultured Actinomycetota bacterium. GTDB lineage: Bacteria > Actinomycetota > Actinomycetes > Streptosporangiales > Streptosporangiaceae > Trebonia. The sequence goes on from CAVYVO010000028.1 coordinate 430,317, forward strand.
ATCCGCTTGTCGATCACGTTGGACTGCTGGAAGAACAGCTGCCACGGGGCGACGGTCGTGCCGACGATCGCGATGATCAGGAGCACCGCGGTGGACGTGACGCCGCCCTGCACGCCCGGCACGACGAAGTGGTAGCCGACCGACCCCCAGTGCGGGTGGGAGGTAAAGACGAGCGGGACCAGTATCAGGCTCACCGCGATGAACACGAACATGGCCCGCTCCCAGCGCGCGAAGCTGCCGCTCGCGGTGATGGCGACCAGCACCAGAGCGGTCACAGGGACCGAGATGTACGGGCTCACGCCGAAGTACTGCAGCGCGAGCGATACACCGATGAACTCGGTGACGATCGTCAGGAAGTTCAGTATGAACAGGTCGCCGACGCTGAACCAGCCCCAGAACCGGCCGAACCGCTCGTTGATCAGCCGCGCGTGCCCGACGCCGGTGACGGCGCCAAGCCGGACCACCATCTCCTGGTTGACGATCAGGACCGGGATCAGCAGCAGCAGGGTCCACAGCAAGGTGTAGCCGTAGTCCTGGCCGGCCTGCGCGTAGGTGGCGACACCGCCCGCGTCGTTGTCGCCGACCATCACGATGATGCCTGGACCGATGATCGCCAGGAAGGTGATCAGGCGGCGCCGGAAACCTGACCGGCTGTCGTCATCCATCCGGATCCGGCCGAAGGCGCCCTCGATGTCGCCCAGATGGGCCTGGTCGAGCACGGCGGTGGCTGGCTTGGCCAGCGTCGGCGCCGACGCCGGTGCCGGCGCGGCCGTTTTCACGGTGTGCGCCGGGTCGGCGCCAACCCGGCGCGCCGCGGCGGGGTCCGCCCGGTCAGGCGGCGCGGACGAGGGCGGCGCGGACGACGGGGGCTGCGCGGGCGCCGGCCCGTTGCCCGATGACGCCGGCCGGGGCGTCTCGGGGGGCGGCGACTGCGCGGGATCGCCCCGGGTCGTCACCTCGCGTCACCGTGGCGAGCGTCCGGCGGCTCCGCCGCCTCCCGCCGCCGCCAGTCGTCCGGCAACGTGACCTCGAGAACATCGTCGACCGTGATGACACCGAGCATGCGGCGCTCGTCGTCCACCACGGGGATGGTGATCAGGTTGTAGTCGGTCATGAGTACGGCCACGTCCATCACGTCGGTGTCCGCGCCTACCCGGACCGGGTCGGTGTCGCAAACGTCGATCAAGGGCCGCTCGGGATCCGACTGCACGAGCGTGACCAGCCGGGCCACGCCGCGCAGGCTGCTGTCGGAATCGACGGCGTGCACGCTGGTCAGCGCCTCCGGCTGCAGCGTGGTCGACGCGCGGAGCGCGTCCAGCGCGTCGCTTACCTTCGACATGATCGGCACGGCCACGTAGTCCACCCCCATCAAGCCGCCCGCGCTGGTCTGGTTGAACCCGAGCAGCGTGAGCACCTTGGTCCGCTGCCCCGGCGGCAGCAGGTCGAGCACCGGCTGGCGCCGCGCCTGCGGCAGCTCAGCCACGGCGTCCGCGGCGTCGTCGGCCCGCATCCGCCCCAGCACGGCGGCGATCTCCGCGTCCGTGCGGGCGCCGAGCAGCCGGGTCGCGAGGTCCTCGTCGAGTTCCTCGAAGACGTCCGCCTCAAGTTCCGGGTCGGCGTGCACCCGGTCGAGGATCTCGGTCTCCTCGCTCTTCGACGCCTCCTCGAGCAGGTCGGCGATCTGGGCCGGCTTCAGCCGCCGCACCCGGGCGAACGGCCCGCGCTGCAGTTCGCTGCCCACGTGCCCGATCAGCCACTCGAAGTCGTGCCAGTCGCGGAAGGCCGACGTATCGTCGCCGGCATCGGCGTGCTCAGGCCCGAGCAGCCCGAACCACCGTCGCGGCCGCCGCCTGGTGTCCACCCCGGACAGCACCCAGTCATTGCCGTCCCGGTACAGCTGCAGGTCCGCGGCGCGGACCAGGCGCGCGTTCTCCACGTCGATAAGCCGGTGGCCGAGCACGTCGGCCCGCAGCAGCACCTCGCCCTCGCGCCGCTCGAAGTGCCGCAGGTCCAGCTTCGCGGTGGTGAGCTTGATCACCTCTCCGTCGAACCCGCTCACCTGCTCGAGCGGGACGAAGACCTCCCGGCCGCCCCCGATAGTGACGACGATCCCGGTGACTAGCGGGTAGTCGGCGCCGCGAAGCCGCACGATCACGTCGGAAAGCCGCCCGAGCGATTCGCCGCCGCTGTCCGCGACGGGTCTCTTAAGCAGGTCGGAAAGGCGCAGCGTCTGCCCGCGTGCCGCCGTCGGCGGCGGTGACGCAGGCGAAGTACTGGTCATGTTGATCACCATGCCATGTGTGGGTGAACAGCAGGTTGACTGGGTATCCCTTCCCGGATCGTTCTTCCTGCATGCCGTGCTTTGCTGGTCCTTAACCGGTGGTAAGAAGTCACCGGCGGATTTTCTGGACGAAGGGCGCAGATAGTGGCCATGCCTAAGACTGGGGGGCTGCTCGAGAGGCGCGGCGGCCAACCAGAGGGCCTCTGGTATACGGCGAAACAACGGCTGCTCGGCCCGCCTCTCGTCAACGAACAGCTCGGCGAGCAGCGGCTGTCCAAGCCGCTGGCACTCGGCGTCCTTTCACCGGACGGGATCTCGTCCTCCGCCTACGGCACCGAGGAGATCCTGATCGCGCTGCTGCCGCTGGCCGGCCTGGCGGCGTTTACCCTCATCCTTCCGATGACCCTGGTCATCCTGCTGGTGATGACCCTCGTGGTGCTCTCCTACCGCGAGGTCGTCATGGTCTACATCAGGCCCGGCGGCTCCTACGTCGTGGCGCGGGAGAACTTCGGGCCGCGGATCGCGCAGATCTGCGCGGTGGCGCTGCTGATCGACTACGTGGTCACCGTCGCCGTGCAGATCGCGGCGGGCACGGCCGCCGTCGCGTCCGCGATCCCGGCCGTCGGCCCGTACAAGCTGGAGATCTGCGTCGGCGTGGTGCTCATCATGTGCTACGGCAACCTACGCGGACTCAAGGAAGCGGGCCGGGCCTTCGCGGTGCCCACCTACCTGTTCGCGGGCTCGGTCATCTTGATGATTGTGGTCGGCCTGATCCGCGAAGCCCTCGGCACCCTCCACCCGCAGGACCCGCACACCATGCACGGGACCTACACGCTCGGCCCGGGGACCGCGGGACTCCTCAGCGGCGTCATGATCTTCACCCTGCTCCGCGCGTTCGCCAACGGCGGCGCCTCGCTCACCGGCATCGAGGCGGTAAGCGACGCGGTCGGCGCGTTCCACCCGCCGGAGGGGATCAACGCCCGCCGCGTGCTGATCACCGAGGGCCTGATCCTCGGCACGCTGGTGGCCGGTATCTCCTGGCTCGCACACGCCACGCACGCCACGCCTTACCTGGTCGGCTACCCGACCGTACTGGCGCAGGAAGCCACGATCGTCTTCGGGCACACGTTCATCGGGCAGTCGCTGTTCCTGCTGGTGCAGGCCGCGACCATGCTGATCCTCTACACCGGCGGCAACACCAGCTTCAATGGGTTCCCGTTCCTGACCAGCTACGTCGCGGGCGACTCGTTCCTTCCCCGGTGGCTGCTCAAGCGCGGCCACCGCCTAGTGTTCTCCAACGCGATCATCTTGCTGACCGTCGTCTCGCTGGCGCTGCTCATCATTAAGGACGCGGACGTCAACAGCCTGGTGCCGTTGTACGCGATCGGCGTGTTCACCGCGTTCACGATGGCCGGCTTCGGCATGGCCAAGTACCACCACACGCACCGGGAGCCCGGCTGGCGGTCCAAATTCGCTATCAACTTCTCGGCCGGCATGCTGACCGCCATCGTCGTGGTCATCTTCGCGGTGGTGAAGTTCACCGAGGGCGCCTGGGTGGTCCTAGTGCTCTTTGCCGTGCTCGTCCCGGCGCTGATCCGGCTGAACTCCGAGTACCAGGCGGAGTCCGAGGTGCTCGAGACGGTCAGCGAAGAGCAGCCGAAACCCGCCCCGCACTACTCCCGGCGCGTGGTCTTCGTCTTCGTGGACGGCTTCGACCTCGCCACGCTCGCCGCGCTCCGGTACGCGCGGAGCCTGCGCCCGACCTCGATCCGGGCGGTGCACTTCGTGATCGACAGCCTGCGAGCCGAACGGCTGCGCGAGAAGTGGACCAGGGCGGACCGCGGCGTCGCACTCGACTTCATCGACTGTCCCGACCGGCGGCTGACGAAGGCCGCGACCGAGCTCGTGGAGCGCGAGGCCGAGGACCTGGGCACGCACGTCACCGTGATCTTGCCGCGCCGCAGCTACTCTCCGCTGCTCGGCCGCCTGCTGCACGACCGCACGGCCGACAAGATGGCCGCCGCGATCAGCCGCATACCGCGGTCAGCGGCCACCATCGTGCCATACGACGTGCCGAGCCGCGTGGCGGTGCTGCAAGCCCGCCAGGCGGCGAAAGCCGGCAAGCCCGTGCGGACCGGGAACACCGGCGAGCAGGCACCGGCGGCGGAAACGACCGAAACGGCCGCCGAGCAAGCGGCCACCGCGCAGGAGCTCGCCCTCGAGGCCGACGTCGCCATGCGGCACACCCGGGGCGACGGCCAGATGGCCGCACAGCCCCGTACGGCTGGCCAGCGGCGCGTCCGGCGACCGGGCGGCTCCGCCGCGGCGCCAGGCGCCGCCGCTATCGGCTCCCTCGGCGCGCCGGGCAAGGTGACCGTCGAGGGGAAGGTCCGGGTGGTCGAGATCCGCCCGGTCGAGCGGAACTCCGTGCTGGCCGTGGAGATCAACGACTCCACCGGCAACCTCACCGCGATGTTCTACGGCAGGTCCCACATCCCGGGCCTGGTCTGCGGCGCCCGCGTCCGGCTCCACGGGTCGGTGGGTATCCGCGGCGGCCAGCCGGTGATGATCAACCCCGCTTACGAACTGGTCGCCCCCGGGGAGGCATAACGCTCACTCGGCGGAACCCTTCGCCAGCAGCTGGTACGCCGGGTTGATCATCGCGGGGCCGCCTGCGCGCATGGACACCTTGCCTCGCAGCCGGATCCGGGTGCCGGGCTCCACGCCGGGAATGTTGGTGCGGCCGTAGAACATCGCGGTCAGCGTCCCGGTCCCGTCGGCCACCGTGCACTCGAACACGCAGTTCTGCTCCACCGGCCGGATCTCGACCGTCCGGACCTTCCCCTCGACGGTCACCTTGCCCGGCCCGCTCAGCGTGCCGATGGGCGTGACTCCGTCCGGCGGCGCGGCGGTCCGCACTTCGGCGCCGCTTAGCTTGCCCGCGGGCGCCGTCGCGGGCGGCTTCTTTTCCTCGGCCCGAACGGTCGGTGGCGCCTGTCCATCCCCGATGCCGGACGCCGCCGCGTGAGCGGCGTGCCGGGCATGCAGCACCTGGACCCGGCTCTCGACGTCGAACGGGATGATCGTGGCCGCGGAGTTGGGCACCCGGCTGACCACCGCGGCGATCTTGTCCGCCGTCCGGTCGTGGAGCAGCCGCCCCATCAGCGGCGAGTAGCTGCGCCGGGGCAATACCACCGTGACATGGGTGCCCTTCTGCTCCGCCTCGTGGGTGACCAGTTCCGCGGCGGCCCGGAGCAGCCGGCGGTCGGGGGTGTCGATCATCTCAAGCGGGATACCCTGCCCGAACCGCACCCAGTTCTCGCGCAGCGTCTCGGCCTGCGCGCTGTCGATGAGGAAGTGCACGGCCCGCATCGTGGTCGGCCGCAGGCCGCGTGCGTAGCGAATGGCGGCGAACGTCGCGAGGTCGAACGCCGTCTACGAAGATCAGCACCACGCGGCGGCTGTAGTTCGGCTGCCGCGGCGCGATGCCAGCCACCTGCCGGTCCCCGATGTTCTCGAGGACCTCGGCTTCCATCCGGTACTCCCGGTTGAGCCGGATGAGCAGGAACACAAGGGTCGGGAAGACGATGACGATCACCCAGGCGCCCTCGGTGAACTTCACGATCGCGAAGATCACTACCACGATCGCGGTGTAGATGGCCCCGGTGCGGTTGATTATCAGGCGCCGCCGCCAGCCCGCCTCCTTGACCCGCTTGTGGTACTTCGCCATGCCGAACCCGGCCATCGAGAACCCGGTGAACACGCCGATCGCGTAGAACGGGACCAGCCCGTTGACCTCGGCTCGCGTTACGACCAGCAGGATCAGCGAGACGGCGGTGAGCACGATGATGCCGTTGGAGAGCGCCAGCCGGTGGCCGCGCTTGGTCAGCCAGCGGGGCAGGAACGAGTCGCCCGCCACGAAGCTGGCCAGGAACGGGAACCCGCTGAAGCTGGTGTTCCCGCCGGTGAACAGGATCATCGCGGTCGCCGCCTGCACCACGAAGTACATGAAGTGGCCGGAGCTGCCGAAGACCGCGTTCGCTTCCTGCGCGAGCACCGTCGGGTAGCCCGCCAGGTACGGGATCGCGTGGGTGGCATGCGACAGCCAGGAGATCCCGGCGATCAGGAAGGCGACGATGGAGCCCTGAGTGACGAGGATCTGCCTGGCGTTGCGCCCCTCCGGCGGCCGCAGCGCGCTGACCGCGTTGGAGACAGCCTCGATACCGGTCAGCGAGGATCCGCCGTTGGCGAAGGACCTCGCCAGCATGTAGATCATCCCGATGCTGAGCAGCCCCGCGGTGCTGTGCCCGATCGGGTACGCCCCAGCCTGCGCGGTGACGTGCGGCAAGCCGCTGCCGAACACTGCGCGGGCGATGCCGATGATGATCATCAGCCCAACCGAGACGGAGAACAGATAGGTGGGCATTGCGAACGCGCGCCCCGCCTCGCGGATGCCGCGCAGGTTGCCATAGCACATGATGATGACGGCGATCACCGAGATGACCACGAGGATGTAAGGGCCGATCACCGGGGTGTTCGCCATTTGCGGGAACGCGGACACGATCGCCGCGCTCCCGGCCGCGACCTGCACCGCGACCGTCACGGTGTAGTCGATGAGCAGCGCCACCGCCGCGACCTGGGCCACTCTAGGCCCGAAGTTCTCCCGGGCCACCACGTAGGAGCCGCCCGCCCGCGTGTAGACCGTGACGACCTCGCGGTAGGACAGCACGACGAGCGCGACGCCGGCCAGGATGACCAGCGTCACCGGCAGGATCAGCGTGAACGCCGCCAGGCCGACGATGGGCACGAGCTCGATCAGCATCTCCTCGGTGCCGTACGCGGCGGACGAGATGCCGTCGGAGGACAGCACGCCGAGCGCCAGCGGCCGGGACAGCCGCTGCTCGGACATCTGCTCGTTGACCAAGGGCGGCCCGAGCAGTTTGCGCTTGAGCGTGTACCCGAACGTCTCCGGCAGCCTGCCGTCGGCCAGCGCGGCGCTCTGCAGGTCGTCGGGCATGCCTCCGTCGGCCAGCCGGGCGTCCTGCGATGCCGCCACTAGACTCCGCCTCTCTTTCCTGTTGGCACAGACCAGCCGGCGTCCCTGGTAGTGCCATATGACCGCCAGTGTGCCGCTGACGCTCGGTAACCGGCAGGGACCAAGGTCAGTCGGAAAAAGGCCTTCCCGCAGTGGCGCGGCGCGTGGCGCGGTAGTTGATTTCTCATCGCGGGCTTCAGGCTAGGTGCTAGCTCGTTAGATGACCGCTAGCGGCGCGTTAAGCGTCTTGAACTGGCCGTTAAGGATCCGTCAAGATCGGCGGCTTCGGGCTGGATAGGCGCTGAAATGGCAAGCACGATGACTGGTGAACAGGACGACATAGGGCTGCGCTGGCGCCGTCACGCAGCGCGACGCCTGCCGCACCGGCAGGGACTGCCGGCCCCGTACGCGCTGCCGGTCGGCTTCGCGGCGCTGTTCGCCGTGGGCACGGTCGCCGCGGCGCTGAACGGACGGCTGGCCGCTATCGGTGTCCTGATCTGCAGCGCGGTGATCGTGACGACCGTGTCCGGACTTTCGACGGCGACGGCGGCGGTGCCGCTCGGCGTCATCGGCTGGCTGACCGTCATCGGGTTCTCGCGGCCGCCGTACGCCGACCTGCGGCCCACCGGAGCCACGGCCGCGGAGGCCGCGGTCACGATGGCGGCGTGCGCGCTCGGCGGCGCCGTCGCGAGCTCGCTGTTCCGGTACTGGCCGGCGCGGGTCACACTAGAGAGCGTGGACCGGCGCAACGAGAGCGGCATCAATGTCCGCAGGCAGCTGGCCGGCGCGGCGCTGGCCGTGGCCGGGCTGCCGTTGCTCACGGTGCTGCTCGTCACCCAGCGCCCGCACCTGAACCTGTCCGACGACCTGCTGATCTACCTCGTCGCCGTGGTGGCCGTGACGGTGGTCGGCGGCTTCTGGCCCGCCGTGTTCGCCGCCGTCGCCGCCAGCCTTCTGCTCAACTGGTACTTCACCGAGCCGCTGCATACCTTCACGATCGCCGAACCCAAGAACCTGCTCGCGCTCGTGCTGTTCGTCACGGTGGCCGTCGCCGTGAGCAGCGTGGTCCACCTGGCCGCCCGGCGCGAGTCGGACGCGGCCCGCAACGCGAAGGAAACGGCGTCGCTGCTCGGCCTCGCGCAGACGGTGCTCGGCGGCGCCGACACCCCGGCGGACGTGCTCGACCACCTGACCAGCACCCACGGCGGCCGTGCCGAGCTGCTCGAACGAGTCAGCGGCCGCTGGATCAAGGTGGCGGCGAGCGGCACGGCGGACCCGGCCGCGGCCGTCATCAGGTTCGAGGTACGGCCCGACCTGGCGCTGGAGGTCAGCGGCCAGGCAGGAACGGCCACTACGGCTTTGCTCGCCGGCTACACGGCCCAGGCGGTCGCGGCGCTGGACCGCGCGCGGCTGCGCACGCAGGCCGCCCAGGCGGAGGCGCTCGCCGAAGGCAACCGCATGCGCACGGCACTGCTCGCCGCGGTGAGCCATGACCTGCGAACACCGCTGGCGTCCATCAAGGCCAGCGTGAGCAGCCTCCGGCAGACGGACGTGCGATGGTCGCCGGAGGACGAGGCGGAGCTGCTCGCGAACATCGAGGAGAACGCCGACCGCCTCGACGCGCTGGTCGGCAACCTGCTGGACATGAGCCGCCTGCAAACCGGCTCGCTGGCGCCGTTCCTGCGGGCCATCGCGGTAGACGAGGTGGCGCCCGTGGCGCTGCGCGGACTCGACGACGCGGACCAGCTGCGGATCGTGGTGCCTGACGACCTGCCGCTGGTGCGGGCCGATCCCGGCCTGCTGGAGCGCGTACTCGCCAACCTGTTCTCGAACGCGCTGCGGCACTCCCCGCCCGATCTGGGACCGGCCTTGCTCGCCCGCGAGGACGGGGACCGGGTCGTGCTCGAGGTGGTGGACCACGGCAACGGCGTGCCGGGCGAGCTCAAGGAACGGATCTTCGAGCCGTTCCTGCGGCTGGACGACCGGTCGTCCGGGGTGGGGCTCGGGCTGGCCGTCGCCAAGGGATTCGCCGAGGCGATGGGCGGCACGATCGTCGCGCTCGACACACCGCGGGGCGGCCTCACCGTCCGCGTGACGCTGCCCGCGGTCGCCAGCGGGGCGCGCGCCGTGCTGGGAGCCGGGCAGTGAACCGCGAGGCGGAGCGGTGACCCGGGTCCTCGTCATCGACGACGAGCCGTCGATCCTGCGGGCACTGCGTATCAACCTCACCGCGCGCAACTACGAGGTCAGCACCGCCACCGACGGCGCCTCGGGGCTCGCGGCGGTATCCAGGGAGCGGCCCGACGTGCTTATCCTCGACCTGGGTCTCCCCGACATGGACGGCACGGACGTGATCCACGGAGTCCGGGGCTGGAGTTCCACGCCCATCATCGTGCTGTCGGTGTGGGATCAAGAGCAGCAGAAGGTCGCCGCGCTCGAACGCCGGGGCAGACGACTACGTCACCAAGCCGTTCGGCATGGATGAGCTGCTAGCCCGCCTGCGCGCGGCGGTCCGCCGGTCCGCCCCCGCGCCGGACGAACCGGTCGTGGCCACGCCCGATTTCACTGTCGACCTGGCGGCCAAGCGGGTATCCAGGAACGGCGACGGGGATATCCGGCTCACCCCGACGGAATGGCAGCTGCTCGAGATCCTGGTCCGCAACCGAGGCCGCCTGGTGACTCAGCGGCAGCTGCTCCAGGAGGTGTGGGGGCCCGCCTACGAGTCGGAGAGCAACTATCTGCGGGTCTTTGTCGCGCAGCTCCGCCGCAAGCTCGAGCCGGAGCCGTCACGGCCGAGGTACCTGCTGACCGACCCGGGGATGGGATACCGCTTCCGGGCATAATCTGTCGCCATGAGCAGTGATCCAAGGCACACCGGTCACGAACCGGACGACATGGGCGACGACGAGCAGGAAACCGAAGTCGCCGGGTACGAGTACTACCTGGAGGACCCGCCGGACGATCTGGTCATCTCCGAAGACGACGATGACGACGCCGAGGAAGCGACGGACTGGGCGGCCCGTCACCCGCACGCGGTGGACCACGACGAGGAGCCGGAGTCGATCGAGCTAGACGACGAGCCGGCGGAGGAGGACGAGCCCGCCGAGCAAGCCGCCATGCACGAGATCCGCGGGGAGTGACCGGAACCTCCGATTGCCGCGGTGTTGCACTCCGCCTCATTACTAGTTAGTAATGAGGCGTGAGCACCTACGACCTGTACACCACCCCGGTCCCGCCTGGCACGTGGGATGTGCCCGCCGCGGGAGCGGCCCGGTTCTCCTGGGAGTACGACGACGGCAGGCAGCGGCTGCTCGACCTGTACCAGCGCGGCAAGGACAAGCAGTGGGACGCCGCCAAGCGGATCGACTGGGATCAGCCGGTCGATCCGTTCAACGTCATGCAGGCGGAGGACGCGATCAACCCGATCTACGGATCGCGGCAGTGGGAGAAGCTGACCGAGGCCGAACGGGACGAGGTAAGCCACCACTTGTCCGCGTGGCTGTTCAGCCAGTTCCTGCATGGCGAGCAGGGCGCGCTGACGGTGGCCGCGCGGATCGTGGAATCCGTACCGGACATGGACTCGAAGTTCTACGCCGCGACCCAGGTGATGGACGAGGCACGCCACGTGGAGCTGTTCTCCCGCTTCCTGAAGGACAAGGTCGGCCTGTTCTACCCGGTCAACCGCGATCTGGCCAAGCTGCTGCGCGACGCCCTGACCGACTCCCGCTGGGACATGCCCTACCTGGGCATGCAGGTGCTCATCGAAGGCCTGGCGCTCGCCGCGTTCGGCGTGCACCGGGACATCGCCGGCAACCCGCTGGTCAAGCAGCTGCTCGCGTACGTCATGCAGGACGAGGCGCGGCACGTGGCGTTCGGGCGGCTGGCGCTGCGCGACTATTACACGCAGCTGACGTCGGCCGAACTCGCCGACCGCGAGGAATTCGTGGTCGAAGGCTGCTACCTGATGCGCAACCGGTTCATCGCCCGGGAGGTGTGGGAGCGGCTCGGCTTCGACGTGGCCGAGTGCGTGGAGTTCACCGAGCGCTCCCCCTTGCAGCAGGCCTTCCGGCAGCTGCTGTTCAGCCGGATCGTGCCCTGCGTGAAGGACATCGGCCTGTGGGGCCCGAAGGTCCGGCAGGCCTACGTCGACCTCGGGGTCATCGCCGCGGCCGACAGTGACCTCGACGCGCTGATGAGCGCCGACGAGGACACCGCCGACCGGCTGGAGCGCGAGCACGCCGCGGAACTAGCCGCCCGCAGGCAGGAGGTCGACGCGGCGATCACCTCCGGAACCGGCGGCTGAGCCGCGGTGCTCATCGCAGTTCCCGCGCCCGCGACGTGATACCACGCAGGGTCCGTACCGTCGTCTCGATGTCCGCGGGATCGAGCGGCGCGTACAGCGGCCCGGTGATGGTTCCTATCGACTGGCGGATACCCTCGCGCAACTCCGCGCCCCCGTCCGCCAGCCTGATGGTCCCGTCGGACAGCGCCAGGAGCCCGGCATCCACCATGCCGTCGGCCAGTTCCCCGGCGGCCCACAGGTCCAGGCCGAGCCAGTCGCTGAGGTCGCGGACATAGTCATCCCGCACGGCGCGGTCGCCGTGTACGGACAGCCGCTGCAAGGCCAGGTACGTCTCGCGCGTGGTACCGGTCTCGGCGAGAACACCGCTCAGCAGCCTGGTCAGGACCCGCTCGGCCTGGCCGACCGCCTGCCCGATCGCCAGTCCGGGCGGGACGAGCGAGCCAGCTTCGGTTTGCGTTTCAGTCATCGTCTTGTTCCTTCGCATGTGCTAGACCTGAAGCCTGAACACTAGGAACGCTATCCTCTAGGAATCTTAATGTCTAGACTTCCTAGATAATAAGGAGACGAACGATCATGGGCGAGGCCGGAGCAGGGACTAGGGCCGAGGGCGGCGAAGCGAGCGGCTGCGATGCCGACGCGGGCGCCTCGCCTGGAGCCGCCCGCAGGCGCATCGAGAGTGAGTTCCTGCTCGCCATGCGCCGGGCCGGCTTCGTCATACAACTGCTCGGCGCCGCCTCCGCCGAGCGGATCGGCATCAACGTCACGGACCTGAACTGCCTGAACATCCTTGCTGTCAACGGTCGCATGACCGCGGGCGAGCTGGCCAGGGAGACCGGGCTGACTACCGCGTCGATCACCGGCGTCCTAGACCGCCTTGAGGACGCCGGGTTCGTGCGCCGGGAGCGGGATCCCCACGACCGGCGCCGGGTGATCGTCCGCCTGGACGCGGCCCGCGGCCTGCGCGAGGTGGCACCCGTCTTCGCCCCGGTCATCGCGGCCTGGCGCGCGGCGGCCGCGCGGTACACCGACGACGAGCTCAGGCTGATCCTCGGCTTCCAGGAACAGCTCGAACAGATCATGCGCGCCCGCCTCATCGAGCTCCGTGGCGGCACCTCCGCATAACCCAGCAAGGCCGATTGCGCAATCGACCCGCTAGGCAACGTTCCGAAACAAGGTGATTCTCCGGCGTGTCGTGTGCTCGTGATGTGGTTCACTGGCCCTCCGCGGCCGGTTCCCGGCCAGGGGGTGCCCGGAATGCGGCTTTTGTGCGTGCAGCCTGGCGCTCTGATTGCGATTTCCGGTGCCATGGCGCGGGAATCTGCAATCAAAGCCTGGCGGATGCCGTGGAACGGAGCTTCACGTAACGGGAGATAAGGGTGTGAAACGGGCGGTGTGCCCGACACGCCGCAAACTCAGGTTGTTCCGGTGTGTTGCCTAGAGCAAGGCCGATTGCGCAATCGACCCATTCCACCACCGCGCGCACCCCAACGGGGTAGCCGGGCCGCAGGCCTGGGTACGGACATAGTGTGAGGCAATCCCTCGGCAAGCTCTTGCGCCGGGACGGTCGGCGCGACGGCCCGGCCGAACCAGCGACCCATGGCGAGCCGGCCCGCCGGACGCTTTCCGCCCTGTCCGTGGCCAGGCCCGCTGCTCTCGCCGAACGCATCGAACGCGCGCCCGCGCTTGACCGTCCGGTCCGGGCACTGTCTGACACCGTGGTCCGCGCGCTGCCGCCGGGGCCGGGAACAGACGCGCTGCACGGCGTCCCGTTCGGCCAGCCCGCGCACCCGGCCGTCATCCGGATGCCGCTCGGCTGCTGGACCTCGGCCGTCCTGCTCGACCTCTTCCGGGGAACCGAGCGGGCCTCGGGCACTCTCGTCGCCGTGGGCCTGGCCGCCGCGCTGCCGTCGGCCGCCACCGGCCTGGCGGACTGGTCGGCACTGCACCGCCATCAGCAGCGGGTCGGGCTGGTACACGCGATCTCGCAGGCGGGCGCGACCACGCTGTTCGGCGCCTCGCTGCTGGCGCGCGCGACCGGGCGGCACGGCAACGGCAAGCTGCTGTCCGCCGGCGGCCTCGCGGTCGCCACCGTCGGCGCTTACCTGGGCGGCCATCTGGCCCTGCGGCTCGGCGCCGGCGCCAGTCACGCCGAGCCGATCGACCACCTCGCCGCCCTCGGCTGGCATGACCTGTGCCCGGTGAACGACCTTCCTGACGGACGGCTCACCCGCCGCCAGCTCGGCTACCTGAGCCTGGTCGCCCTGCGCCAGGGCGAGACGGTCTATGTCCTTTCCGATCACTGCGCGCACCTTGGCGGCCCGCTGCATCAGGGCAGGCTGGTCACCGTGCGAGGCGACACCTGCGTGACCTGCCCGTGGCACGGTTCGACGTTCCGGGTCAGCGACGGCGCGGTGATGCACGGACCCGCCACCGCCAGGCAGCCCGCGTTCGAGACTCGGATCAGCGACTCGGGCCTGGTGCAGGTGCGGCCGCGAGCTACAAGGGCAGCCGGGTAATGCTGCCGGCGCCGTCCGGGCCGGTGAGCGGCGGTTCGCTGTCGTCCGCCCGCTCCGGCTTGCGGTCGCCGGCCGCGTTGCCGAAGAACCCGCCGATGCCCTCGAGGGCCTTGCCCATCTCGCTCGGCACGATCCACAGCTTGTTCGCGTCGCCCTTAGCGATCTGCGGCAGCATCTGCAGGTACTGGTAGGCCAGCAGCCGCTGGTCTGGGTTGCCCTCGTGGATGGCGCGGAAGACCGTGGAGATGGCCTGCGCCTGGCCGCGGGCCCGGGTGGCCTGGGCCGTGGCGTCCGCCTCCGCGCGCACGACGGCGGCCTCGGCCTCGCCCCGGGCGCGGAGCACCGCGGCCTGCTTCTCGCCCTCGGCGGTCAGGATGGCCGCCTGCTTGGAGCCCTCCGCGGACAGGATGGCCGCGCGCTTGTCCCGGTCGGCGCGCATCTGCTTCTCCATGGAATCCTGGATGGACGACGGGGGCTCGATCGCCTTCAGCTCCACCCGGCTGACCCGCAGTCCCCACTTGCCAGTCGCGTCGTCAAGCTCGCGGCGCAGCTCGCCGTTGATCTTGTCCCGCGAGGTCAGCGTGGTATCCAGGTCCATGCCGCCCACGACGTTCCGCAGGGTGGTGACCGTGAGCTGCTCGACGGCGGCGACGTAGCTGGCGATCTCGTACGTGGCCGCCTTGGGGTCGGTGACCTGGAAGTAGATCACCGTGTCGATGCCGACGACGAGGTTGTCCTTGGTGATGACCGGCTGGGGCGGGAAGCTGACCACCTGCTCGCGCAGGTCGATAAGCGGGCGCAGCCGGTCGATGAACGGCACCACCAGGTTCAGTCCCGCATTCAGCGTCCGGTGATAGCGGCCAAAGCGCTCTACGATGCCCGCGCGCGCCTGCGGCACGATACGTACCGACCGGACCACGGTGAATATGGCTAGACCGACGATTAGAACGAGAAGCACAATTGCCACTACGGTGCTCATTACCGTCATCTCCGCTCGGGCATGCTTACATTGCCACGGTACAACCGAGCGGCGTTAAGTACCAGAGAGATCGCGGTCCGTGGTCGCTCAGCGTGCGGCCCAGGCAGTCCAGCGTGACTGGCGGTACTCGATTTCCAATGGCACACCGAAACACCGGGACAAATTGCGGGCCGTGAATACATCGGAAATAGGCCCGGCCGCGAGAACACTGCCGCGGCGCAGCAGCATAGCGTGGGTAAAACCGTCGGGAACCTCTTCGACGTGATGCGTGACAAGCACCATCATCGGCGCCTTGGGATCACGCGCCAGCTGCGATAGCCGCCGCAGCAGGTCCTCGCGCCCGCCGAGGTCGAGCCCGGCCGCGGGCTCGTCGAGCAGTAGCATCTCCGGGTCGGGCATGAGCGCGCGGGCTATCTGCACGCGCTTGCGTTCTCCCTCAGAGAGCGTGGCGAACCGGCGCCTGATCAGGTGCGCGCACCCGAGCGCGTCGAGCAGTTCCACCGCCCTGGTCACGTCCGAGGACTCGTACTCCTCCTTCCAGCGGCCGAGAATGGCGTACGAAGCGGTCAGCACGAGGTCGATGACCTTTTCCCCGGACGGTACCCGCTCGGCCAGCGCCGCGCTGGTCAGCCCGATCCGGGGCCGGAGGTCGAAAACGTCCACTTCCCCCAGGCGCTCGCCGAGCACCTCCACGGTGCCATCGGTGGGGAACAGCAGCGTCGCCGCGACCTGCAGCAGGGTGGTCTTGCCCGCCCCGTTCGGGCCGATCACGATCCAGCGCTCATCCTCGTGCGCGGTCCAGTCGACGTTCCGCAACAGCAGCGAAGTTTCGCGCCGTACCGACACGCCGCGCAGCTTGAGCACTTCGTCAGACACTGCCTGCCCCTCCTCCGCCGACAATCGGCCGCCGAGACCGAACCTATGCCACCAGGGGCCGTTCGGTATACCGGGCGGCCAGATGGGCCGCAAGGGGTTCGTCACACCGGCCGCCCGGCAGACGGTACCGTGGGCTCGCGATGATTCAACCACGGACCACGCTGCTAATCACCCTGACCGGCCGCGACCGGCCTGGGGTAACTTCGCGCCTGTTCGGCGCCCTCGCGCGGTTCCCGCTGAGCGTGCTCGACATCGAGCAGGTAGTCATCAGGGGCAAGCTCGTGCTCGGCGTGCTGACCTCGTGTGACGAGCCGCCGGACCTGACCGCGATCCACCGCGCCGTCACGGGTCTGGCGGCGGATCTAGGCCTCGACGCGGAGATCACCGCCGGCTCGGCGGAGCCTGGCCCGGGCGCCGGCGGCGCCTCGCACCGCGGCCAGCTGCACGTCACCCTGCTCGGCAGTCCCCTCCAGCCGGACGCCATCGCCGCCGTGGCCGGCCGGATCGCGGCCAGCGGCGCGAACATCGACCGGATCACCCGGCTCGCCAGCGACCCGGTGACCTGCATCGAACTGGATGTCTCTGGCGCCGAGCCGGCGCCGCTGCGAAACGCGCTGGCCCAGGTGGCCGCCGACCGCGGTGTCGACGTGGCGGTACAGCGCGGCGGCCTGTACCGGCGGGCGATGCGGCTGATCGTGATGGACGTCGACTCGACCCTGATCCAGGACGAGGTCATCGACCTGCTGGCGGCGCGCGCCGGATGCGCGGCCGAGGTCGCGAAGGTCACCGAGTCCGCGATGCGGGGCGAACTGGACTTCGCCGCGTCACTGCGCGAGCGCACCGCCCTGCTCGCCGGGCTCGACGCGTCCGTCCTCGAGGCCGTTCGCGCCAGCCTCAGGCTGACACCCGGGGCGCGCACGCTGATCCGGACCCTCAAGCGCCTCGGCTATAAGTGCGGGATCGTCAGCGGCGGGTTCACCGCGGTGATCGAGCCGCTCGCCACGTCCCTCGGCATCGACTACGTGGCCGCGAACACGCTCGACATCGCCGACGGAAAGCTGACCGGACGGGTGCTGGAGCCGATCATCGACAGGGAGGGCAAGACCGAGGCGCTGCGCAGGTTCGCCCGGGCGGCGGGCGTCCCGCTGTCGCAGACCGTCGCCGTCGGCGACGGCGCCAACGACCTCGGCATGATCGGCGCGGCCGGCCTCGGCGTCGCGTTCAACGCCAAGCCCGTGGTCCAGGACGCCGCCGATACGGCCCTCAACGTCCCTTACCTGGACACGATCCTGTACCTGCTCGGCATCTCCCGTGACGCGGTAGAGGCCGCCGACCAGGCGCCCGACTAAGTGGTCTCGCCCGTAAGTTCGTCGGGGGTTGGATCCAGGCGGTGGGGTCGTTGAGGTAGAGGCCGCAGGCGGTGTCGAGGGCGTCTTGGCAGGTGCCGACGGGCAGGCCGGTAGGGAAGACCGATTCGTCGTAGTCGTCGTGGCTGGCGCGGTAGATCGCGAACTGCCACTGGCTGGCGGAGCCGGCATAGCGCAGGCGGCACAGCTTGAGGGTGGTGCCGTCGGTCAGCGTCGCGTCAACGCAGCTGAAGTTCCCGCGGTGGCGGATCTGCAGGCTGGCGATCTGCGGCCAGCGCTCCCGGGCCCGGGCGCGCAGCCGCTGCTCCAGCGAGGTCTTGGTGGAGTCCGGGTACCTGGCCACGGCGGCCTCCTCCCGAGGACCTTTGGCGATCACTGGCGCGCCGGGCACTGGCGCGGGTACGGCATAAAGCGGGGGTCATTCACGTATCAGAACGCATGCCTATGTCAAGCCCATACCAGATTGCCCTGTCCGGCCAGGAACAGGCGGTGCTGGCGGCTCGGGCACGGTCGGTGCGCGGGTCCTACCGGGACCGGCTGCGGGCCGTGATCGTGCTGGCCGCTGCGGCCGGGCAGGCCAACGCGGCGATCGCCGCCGAGCTGGGGATATGCACGAACACGGTCCGCAAGTGGCGCCGCCGGTTCGCGGAAGGGCCGGCTGGCCGGGCTGGCCGATGCCCCGCGCAGCGGCCGCCCGCCGGCCTTCACCGCCACCGACCGGGCCGAGGCCGTCGCGCTGGCGTGCGCGCTGCCGGCCGAGTCGGGGGTGCCGCTGTCCAAGTGGAGCGGCCCGGACCTGGCCCGCGAGCTGGCCGCCCGCCGCGGCATCGCGGCCTCGGCATCCACGGTTCGCCGGTGGCTGGCCGGCGACGCCCTCAAGCCCTGGCAGCACCGGTCCTGGATCTCCGTCCGCGACCCGCAGTTCGCAGAAAAGGCCGCCCGGGTGCTGGACCTGTACGCCGGGATCTGGGACGGCCGGCCGCTGGGCCCGGATGACTATGTGATCTGCGCCGATGAGAAGACCTCCATCCAGGCCCGGTGCCGCTGCCACCCCACCCTGCCGCCGGGGAAAGCCCGCGCGATGCGGGTGGAGCACGACTACGAGCGGCGCGGCGCGCTGGCTTACCTGGCCGCCTGGGATGTCCGCCGCGGCCGGGTCGCCGGACGGTGTGAGGACACCACCGGGATCGCGCCGTTCGCCCGGCTGGCAGAGCAGGTGATGACCACCGAGCCGTACGCCAGCGCGGACCGGGTGTTCTGGATCGTCGATAACGGGTCCTCCCACCGCGGCGCCGCCGCGGCCGAGCGGATGGCCGCCGCCTGGCCGAACGCGCAGCTGATCCACCTGCCCGCGCACGCCTCCTGGCTGGACCAGGCGGAAATCTATTTCTCTGTCGTCCAGCGCAAAGTCCTGACCCCCAGCGACTTCACCGATCTGGACCAGATCCGCGACCGCCTCGCTGCGTTCGAGACCCGCTACAACGCCATCGCCCGGCCGTTTGACTGGAAATTCACCCGGACCGACCTCAGCGACCTGCTGCGCCGCATCGACATCCACGCCAAGACCGAGACTCACGCCCTGGCAGCATGACCACTACCCCCGACGAACTTACGAACCAGACCACTAAGGCGTCCGACTGCGGCGTCCGCCGCCAGCGCCATTGGGCCGATTGCGCAATCGAGCGCCCTAGGGCAACACACCGGAACAAGCTGAATTTGCGGCGTGTCGCGCGAGGCTGCCCTCTCCACCCCCTTATCTCCCGTTACGGGAAGTCCCCGCTCCCCGCGCCATGCCCCCGCGGCACGCTCAGCAGACGGCACGCGCGGACCATGAACGGCCCTCCGGGCAGGCTCACGCATCATGGTGGATCGAAAGGCACCCTCTGGGGTGCCCTTCGATCCACCATGATGGCGAACAGACAGCCACCGCCCGGTCTGCCCCCGGTGTCCCCGGGCGGGCGCTGCGCCGCGCGGGGAACTGGCCGGAGGTGCCGCGCCCTGCGCGCGGAAGCCGCATCCCGGACATCGCTGCACGGCGGCTGGCCGCGAAGGGCAGGTAAACCGCATCACGGCCCAGGGACACGCCGAACAATCACCTTGCTCCGGAACGTTGCCCTAGTGTGGTCGATTGCGCGATCGGCACAGTCCTAGGTAGCAATCGGCACAGCCTTAGGTATCGGCCCCGGATAGCCGTGCGGCCGGGCCGCCCCGCTGGGGGACGGACCGGCCGCATGGGATGCGAAACCAGCGAGCTACTCGGCCGGGTCGGCGCGGTCGCCTGACGACGCCGAGCCTGCCGGCGAGCCGCTGGCGATCTGACCGTTGACCGAGCCGTCCGTGCCCGGCTGACCGGAGGTCACGGCCGGTGCGGAGGCGCCAGACTCGACATCCGGCTCAGGTGCGGCGGCCTGCACGGTCGCCCCCTCGCTTTCGGTGCTCGCGGGCTCCTCGCCGCCGAGGTCGCCGTGCGAGCGCCGCTTGGAGACGACGACCGCCGCGACCACGATGATGACCGCGCCGAGTGCCACGCCGGTGCGCAGCCCGGTGTTCGAGGCGTACTTGACCACGGAGGTGGCGATCAGCAGCGACACCAGGTTCATGACCTTGATCAGCGGGTTGATCGCGGGTCCGGCGGTGTCCTTGAACGGGTCGCCCACGGTGTCGCCGATGATGGTCGCCTCGTGGGCCGCCGACCCCTTGCCGCCGTAGTGGCCGTCCTCGACGTACTTCTTGGCGTTGTCCCAGGCCCCGCCCGAGTTGGCGAGGAAGACCGCCATCAGCACGCCGACCGTGATGGTGCCGGCCAGGTACGCGCCGAGCGGGCCATAGCTGAACGCGAAGCCGACCGCGATCGGGGTTAGCACCGCCAGCAGGCCGGGGGTGATGAGCTCACGCAGCGAGTCTTGAGTGCAGATGTCCACCACCCGGCCGTACTCCGGCTTCTCGGTGTAGTCCATGATCCCGGGGTGGGTACGGAACTGGTTGCGTACCTCGATGACCACGCGCTGGGCGGCCCGGCCGACCGCCGAGATCAGCAGGCTGGCGAACATGAACACGACCGAGCCGCCGACGACGAGGCCGACCAGCACGTTCGGGTGGTCAATCGACAGGCTGAAAGTCCCGCCGGCCCTGCCGAGCTGCTGCACGACCGTCGTGCGGAACGAGCCGAACAGCGCGGTCGCCGCCAGCACCGCGGTCGCGATCGCGATGCCCTTGGTGATCGCCTTGGTGGTGTTGCCGATCGCGTCCAGGTGGGTCAGCGCCAGCGCGCCCTCGCCCTCCACGTCGCCGGACATCTCCGCGATGCCCTGCGCGTTGTCGGTGACCGGGCCGAAGGAGTCCATCGACACGATCACGCCGACCGTGGTCAGCAGCCCGGTGCCGGCCAGTGCCACCGCGAACAGCGCGAGCGTCGCGTTGCCGGTGCCGAGCAGGAACGCGCCGTACACCGCCGCGCCGATCAGCAGCGCCGCGTACACGGCGGATTCCATGCCGTACGCGATGCCGGACAGGATCACGGTGGCGGCACCGGTCCGCGAGCTCTCCGCGATGTCCTTCACCGGCCGCCGGGTGGTCTCGGTGAAGTACCCGGTGAGCAGCTGGATAGCGCTGGCCAGCACCAGGCCGATCAGCACCGCTCCGATCGCCAGCCACTGCGGGCTGCCGCTGTGGCTGAGGACGCTGGTGTCCGTGGCGCCGGTGAGCTGGCTGAAGTGCTTGGGCAGGTAGGTGAAGCAGGCGACCGCCACCAGGATCGCGGAGATCACGGCGGAGATGAAGAACCCGCGGTTGATCGCGGTCATCCCGCTGCGGTCCTTCGCCCGCGGCCTGACGACGAAGATGCCGATCACGGCGGTAATCACGCCGATCATCGGGACGATCAGCGGGAAGATCAGCCCGTAGTTGCCGAATGCCGCCTTGCCCAGGATCAGCGCGGCGACCAGCATGACCGAGTACGACTCGAACAGGTCGGCCGCCATGCCGGCGCAGTCGCCCACGTTGTCGCCCACGTTGTCGGCGATCGTCGCGGCGTTGCGCGGGTCGTCCTCCGGGATGCCCTGCTCGACCTTGCCCACCAGGTCCGCGCCCACGTCCGCGGCCTTGGTGTAGATGCCGCCGCCGACACGCATGAACATCGCGAGCAGGGCCGCGCCGAAGCCGAAGCCCTCCAGGACGTCGGGCGCGTTCCCCTTGTAGATCAGCACGACCATGGCGGCGCCGAACAGGCCGAGGCCTACCGTGAACATGCCCGCCACACCGCCGGTCCGGAAGGCGATCTTCATCGCCCGCTGCTCGCCGCCGTCCCGGGCGGCCGCCGCGACCCGGACGTTGCCCCGGACGCACAGCGACATGCCCGTGAACCCGGTCAGCCCGGAGAACAGCGCGCCGACCAGGAAGAAGGCGCTCCGTCCCCAGCGGACGCCAGCCGTATCGGCCGGCAGCAGAAGCAATATCCAGAAGATAATGAAGACGAAGACGCCCAGCGTCTTGAACTGCCGTCGCAGGTACGCAGCGGCACCCTCCTGCACCGCCTTGGCAATCTCCTGCATCTTCGCGGTCCCCTGGGAAGCGGCCAGGACCTCACGAACCAGCAAGCCCGCGACGGCGAGGGCAGCCAGGGCGACGACCGCGACAATCACAACCCAGGTAAGGTTGCCGCCGCTAACACTGACCGGAACACCCGGTCCACCCGCCGCGAGGACGGGGTTGAGCTCAGACATTCGATCTCCTTGGACGTCTGGCGTGCGCTGCTAAGGCAGTCGGTTGGCCAATAACGCTCATTTGCGCATGCTACGCAAGCCTGAAAACAGGCGTGGGCGGGAGTCTACGCCGCTCGGCCGGGATCTTAAAGAGAAGCAAGTTCCTAACGTTCCCGCGACCAAACCGCTACTTTACCGACGGGAAACTGATCCCAAAAGCCCCACCAGTCACAACTAGGCAACTGCGTCACTTGCGATCAGCTCCAGTTGTGCCGGATGACACGTCCCCTAGTGCAGGACGCGCCTAGCCGCGCGACACGCCGATGAAGAAATGTGGCGCGAATCACCCCGGCGGGAACAACGAGAACGCGACCGCCCTCAGGCGGACGCCGAGCGCCGTTTCCAGCTCATCACCACGCTGGTGCCGTCATCGGCGGGCGATATGCGCACGTCGTCGGCGAGTCCGGTGATGACCGCGAGGCCAACTCCGGCGGGAAGCTGCAAGATCCCGCCGGCGTCCTCCTCGTCGCCGAGGACGAGCGCGGCGCCGGGGGCGGTTCCGTTGCCGCCCGCCGGAGCCGCGATCGCGGGTATACCGTCGGCGTCCGCGGGCGCCGCATCGGTCACGACTACCTCGAAACGCTCCCCGTCGTCGGAGAGCGCGACCCGGATGGGCTGCCTAGGGCAGTGCTTCTGATGCGCTTCGACCGCGCGAGAGCACGCCTCGCCTACCGCGAGGCGCACTTCGTCCAGCAGCGATTCGTCTACGCCGCTCCGGCGCGCGACTGCGGTGGCGACGAGCCTGGCGGTCCGCACGTGCGCGGGCAGCGGCGTGAAGGTGACTTCGACGGTGGCCATTTCAGAGCGCTTGGTTACTTCTCGGCCTTCCGGGCGGTGATGGCCTCGTCCACCGAGTCGTGAATTCCGAAGACCTTGGTGAGGCCGGTGATGCGGAAGATCTTCAAGATCCGCTCCTGCGTGCAGACGAGGTCGAGCGACCCATCGTGCGCGCGTACCCGCTTGAGCCCGCCGACCAAGACCCCGAGGCCCGTGGAGTCGAGGAACTCGACCTTCTCCATGTTCACTACCAGCTGGTAGTTCTTCTTGTTCACGAGATCGATGAGCAGCTCGCGAAGGCGCGGCGCGGTGTAGACGTCGATCTCACCTTCGACGTCGACGACCTCGATGCCGTCCTTGTTGTAGTGCCCCAGCTTCAGATCCACGAATCCTCCAGCGCCACGAAGGCGTTACTCTCTAGACCCCTGCCCGCCAGACCTCTGCTCGAGACCTCTGCTCGGCATTCAACCACGCTCCGGTGTCATGTCTATACGAAATCATGGGGTCCAGCATCCACACCTAGCGGATGACACACTTTAAACCGTGGCCATCCTCACCTCGGTCCCCGCGGCCGCCGACGCCGAAACCCGCACGGACACCGCGGCACTCGCCGTCCTGCGGGACGCGCAGCATGCCGGGGAACTGTTGCACCTTGAGCACATACCCGGCCAGGAGGGACAAACCACATCCTGGCCGGAATCAATCCGCCCCGAGGTCATCGCCGCGCTGGCCGCGGCGGGCATCACCGCCCCGTGGACCCACCAGGCCGCGGCGGCGGCCCAGGCCAGGGACGGCCGCAACGTGATCCTCGCCACGCGGGCCGCCTCGGGCAAGTCCGCCGGCTATCTGGCGGCGGCGCTGTCGGAGATACTCGACGGCGGGACGGTGCTGTACGTCGCTCCCACCAAGGCGCTGGCCGCGGATCAGCTCCAGTCGGTCCAGGGGCTCGGCGTCCCGGGCGTGCGGGCCATCTCCTACGACGGCGATTCCCCGGCCACGGACCGGGCGTGGGCGCAGGCGCATGCTAACTACCTGCTGACGAATCCGGACATGCTGCACAGCGGCATGCTGCCGGGCCACAGCCGCTGGCGCGGTTTCTTCAAGCGGCTGCGTGTCGTCATCGTGGACGAGTGCCACGGCTACCGCGGGGTGTTCGGCTCGCACGTCGCGCAGGTCCTGCGACGGCTGCGCCGAGTCGCCGCGCACCATGGCGGCCGTCCCGTTTTCGTGCTCGCCTCGGCCACGATCGCCGAGCCCGCCGCCTGCGCCCGGCTGCTGACCGGTCTGGACGCCGTCGAGGTCACCGCGGACGGCGCGCCGCGTGCCCCCCTCACGTTCGCGCTATGGGGCGCGCGCCGGCCCGCCACCGCGGAGGCCGCCGACTTGCTGGCCGCGATGGTCCGGGCGGACGTCCCCGCGCTCGCGTTCATCCGGTCCCGGCGCGGCGCGGAAACGGTCGCGCTCACCGCCCGCAACGCGGTCGGCGACGGACGGGGAGACGCCGTCGCCGCGTACCGTTCCGGCTACCTGGCCGATGACCGCAGGGAACTCGAGGCGGGGCTGCGCGACGGGCGCATCACCGGCATGGCCGCCACCACCGCGCTCGAGCTCGGGGTGAACATCCCCGGCCTGGACGCGGTGCTGATCGCCGGGTGGCCGGGAACGTGGGCGTCGCTGTGGCAGCAGGCGGGACGGGCCGGCCGGGCCGGGCGCCATGCCGTGGCGGTGTTCATCGCCCGGGACGACCCGCTCGATAACTACCTCCTGCACCATCCGGACGTTCTGCTGCACCACCCGCTCGAACCCGCCATCCTCGACCCGGGAAACCCGTACGTTCTGTCGCCGCACCTGGCGGCCGCCGCCGCCGAACTCCCGCTGACAGGTGCCGACCTAGACCTATTCGGCCCGGCGGCGCCGGCCACGGTCACCGCGCTGACCGCCGCCGGCGACCTGCGGCAGCGGCAGTCCGGCTGGCACCCCGCTCTGCGGAACCGCTGGACGCGCCAGGACCGGCCGGGCCGCCGCGGGTACCTGGCCCGCCAGGTCAGCCTGCGCGGCGACCACGGGCGGCCGGTGCGCGTGGTCGAGGAGACGACCGGGCGGCTGGTGGGCACGATGGACGAGCCGTCCGCGCACCGCTTCGTCCACGACGGGGCCGTCTACCTGCACCAGGGCGACAGCTACCTGGTCAGCAAGCTGGACCTGGACGACCGGGTGGCGCTGGTGGACTGCCGGGACCCCGGGTTCACCACGCGGGCCCGCACCGTCACCGAGGTCGACGTCATCTCGGAGCGCAAGCGCGTGCGCTGGGGAGATGCCGACGTGGTCTTCGGCGACGTGCGAGTAACACGGCAGGTGGTCGGTTACACCACCTTCCGTTCGGAAGCAAAGAAAAGAGGACCGGAAACGGCGCTCAGCCTGCCGCGACGGACCCTCGCCACAACGGCGATCTGGTGGACTATTCCGAACGGACCGTTGGTTCCCCTCGACGGCACGGATCTCGGCGGGGCGGCGCACGCGGCGGAACACGCGTCCATCGGCCTGTTGCCGCTGTTCGCGACCTGCGACCGGTGGGACGTGGGCGGCTTGTCCACCGAACTGCACCCGGCGACCGGACAGCTGACCGTGTTCGTCTACGACGGTCATGAGGGCGGGGCCGGATTCGCCGAGCGCGGCTTCGGCGTGGCGGCGGACTGGCTGGGCGCCACCAGGGACGCGATCGGCTCGTGCCTGTGCGAAACGGGGTGCCCGGCGTGCGTACAGTCCCCGAAATGCGGGAATGGCAACTCACCGCTGTCCAAGGATGGCGCTATCACGCTGCTGGGCACGCTGCTCGCGAAAGCGATATAGAGCGGCCCCTGCCGGGGGGGAGAGCAGGGGCCGCCGCACGGTCCGGCCCTGGGGGGGTAGGCCGGCGCCGCTCTACGGGAAAGCTTATCGCCATTCGCGGCTCTGCATAACCAGCGGACAGCATCAAGGAACCCGTGCAAGCAGAATTACAACATATACGAGCTGATCGTGAACAGATGTTCCAGCGGATTGTTTGGGCCGCATGGATATTTTTCCGGGCATCTGGCACATGTCGGGCGAACAGGGCGGGCCGTCGGTGCCCGTCGGCCCGGTCGCGGGAGGGCAGCGGCCCTAGCACTCGTTAACGGCATGTGAACGAGGCCACTGATCGAGATCACGAATTGATCACGCGGAGGTCTTTCGCGTGGCGCCCTTTCGTCGTAGAAAGGTGCTACGGACTGGTGGAACGTCCGGGCACGGCAGCCAGGTACCCACGCGCGACCAGCCGCGGGAGGCGTGTCAGGCCAGGTCAGGATGCCTGACTGACAATTGATTAGGTGCACGCATGGTAGCCGGACTGACGTGCTTACGGCGACGGCGCCCCCGCGCGGGGCGCCGTTCGCACGTATTGAACAGCACTGGCGATAGCCTTGGACCACTTGGCAGCCGCATGGATGGGAGAGGACGCCATGGTCCGCAGCGGAACGCCGGATGGCGCTGGCGATGAGCAGTCACTGGGCGACCTTGTATCACTTGCGCTCAAAGACCTCTCGCAGCTCTTGCGCTACGAGATCAGCCTCGCCAAGAGCGAGTTGCGCATGGACGTCCGGCGCGCCGGCGTGTCAGGGGCGTTCGCCGCGGTCGCCGCGGTCATGATCGCCCTGATCATGTTCGTGCTGTGCTTCGCCTACGCGTACGGGCTGGAAGCGGCCGGGTGTCCCGGGGGGCTGTGGGGCGCGTTCCTGTTCGTGGCGCTGACGCTCGTCGTGCTGCTCGCGGTCGCCGCCCTCATCGCCTACCTGGTCGCGAAGCGGATCACCGGCATGCGGATGACCAGGAAGACCGTCAGCGACGACCTAGGCATGCTGCGCCGCGGCGAGAGCGGCCCGGACGGGTCCGGGCCCGCTATCGCCAACCCGAGCGCCAGCGCGGGCAGCGTCGGCACGGGCAGCACCGGCACGGGCAGCACCGGCACGGGCAGCGTCGGCACGGGCAGCACCGGCACGGGCAGCGTCGGCACGGGCACGCGCGCCGAGATACCCGCCCGCCAGTTACCAGGGGGGTGACCGGCCATGCAATCCGAACCCGCCATCCAGATCAGCGGGCCGTGGGCGCATCGTTCGGTAAGCGCGAACGGAACCCGTTTCCACGTGGCGAGCAGCGGCGACGGGCCGCTCGTCCTGCTGCTGCATGGCTTCCCCGAGTTCTGGTGGACGTGGCGGCACCAGCTGACCTCGCTGGCCGCGGCCGGCTACCGGGCGGTCGCGGCCGACCTGCGCGGGTACGGCGGCAGCGACAAGCCGCCCAGGGGCTATGACCTGGTCACCGCCGCCGCGGACGCCGCCGGGCTGATCCGCGCGCTGGGCGAGGCGAACGCGATCGT
This sequence comes from uncultured Actinomycetota bacterium, assembly GCA_963771985.1. Classification (GTDB taxonomy): domain Bacteria; phylum Actinomycetota; class Actinomycetes; order Streptosporangiales; family Streptosporangiaceae; genus Trebonia. The sequence continues at coordinate 457,604 of CAVYVO010000028.1, forward strand.
CATCGGCCATGACTGGGGCGCGCTGACGGCGTGGTCGCTCGCTTCCTATTTCCCGAAGGCGGTCCGGCGGCTCGCGGTCGTGTCGATGGCGCACCCGCTGCAGATGCGGGCGGCGCTCCTGGCCAGCCCGCTGCGGATTTCCCGGTCGGTCGGGCTGTCGTCGCGGCGCGGCTACCCGCTCGCCTTCCAGATGCCGCTCTTCCCCGAGCGCCAGCTGGTGCGGGACAGCGCCGCCCTGGTGGGGTCGATCCTGTCCGGGTGGTCGGCGCCCGGCTGGCCTGATCCGGACACCGAGCGGGTCTACCGGCGCGCGATACGGGTTCCGTCGGTCGCGCACTCGGCGCTTGAATACCACCGGTGGTTCGCGCGCAGCATCATGCGTCCCGACGGCGTGCGGTACGCACGCCAGATGCGGTTGCCCATCGCGGTCCCGACCCTGCACCTGCACGGCGCCGTCGACTCGTGCGTGCCGCCGCAGACCGCGCGGGGCGCGGGGCGCTACGTCGAGGCACCGTACCGCTGGAAGGTCATCGAGGGCGCGGGCCACTACCCGCACGAGGAGCGGCCCGGGCTCTTCGACGCCGAACTGCTCGGCTGGCTGACCGACCCAGAGCCGGACCGGTGAGCGCGGCCTCCCGGGACAGGGACGCCGCCGGGCGGCCGCGGAACGCGCGGCCCCGCGATGAACTCGGCAGGCCGCTGGGCCGGACCGCGGCGGCCGCCGCGCCGCGGCTCCCCGACGACCTGACGGTCACGCCGGCCGAGGCGGCGGCCCTCGGCGGCAGCCTGCTGGCCGAAGACCGGCCGTTCCACGCCCACGAGGTCTTCGAGGCGGCCTGGAAGTCGGCGCCGGAGCCCGAGCGCGAGCTGTGGCGGGGCCTGGCCCAGATCGCCGTCGGCCTCACGCACGCCCGCCGCGGCAACGCCCGCGGCGCGGTGGCGCTGCTCCGCCGCGGCGCGCGGCGGATAGGCGGCTACACAGGGCAGTACGGTGTCGACCCCGGGTTCGTGGCCGCGAGCGCGGACGACATCGCGCTGCGGATAGAGCGCGACGGCCTGCCGGCCGTGCCGCCGGCCGACCTGCGGCTCGCGCTGCGCCGCCCGGCTTAGAACTCCTTTCTTTTTGCCCTAGCCGCGCAGTCAACAAGCCAGGAACGTCAAAAAGAAAGGGGTTCTAGTCGCAGCCCTGGGTCGACACGGGGACGGTCGTGCTGGCGCCGGCGTTCGCGTCGCTGATCACCTCGGCCGAGGTGAGCGCGAACCCGGTGTCGGACTGGTCGACGTCGGCGGCGAATACCACGCCGTAGACGGTGCCCGAAGGACTCAGCAGCGGGCCGCCGGAGTTGCCCGGCTCGACCACGGCCCTGATCTCGTAGATCTGCCGGTCGACCGTGCCGGTCTGGTAGATGTCCGGGCCCACGATCGGCTGGACGCCGCCGATCCGGGCGGCCACCGCGGTAAACGAATGGTCGAGCGGGTAGCCGGCCACCACCGCGTCCGCGCCGTCTTGCGCCTGCCCGGCGAACTGCAGCGGCGTCAGGTTCAGGCCCGGCACGTAGAGCACCGCGATGTCGACCTGCGGGTCGTAGAACACAACCTTCGCGGGGTACGTGCTATCCCCCACCGTGGTCACGGTCGGTCCCTGATTCACGCCGGCCACGACGTGCGCGTTCGTCAGCACGTGGTCGGGCGCGTAGACGAAGCCCGAGCCTTCGATGCTGCGATCACAGCTCAGCGCCGTGCCCTGCACCTTGACGACCCGGTCCCTGGCGGCGAGGAAGCCGGGACTGTTCAGCACGGCGGGGTCCGGCGCCATCACGCTGAACAAGTGCGCCGCGCCGATGCCGCTGAACACCTGCGGGAACGGGCCGCTGGCCAGCATCCGCCGGAAGTCGGAGAACATCGTCTTGGCGGGCGTCGGCATGATCTTGTCCATCGTGCTGAGCACCGCCGAGTTGTCCACCTGCTGGACGACGACCGGGAACGGCGAGGCGGTGAGCACCGAGCCGATCGCCCAGGCGATGAGCAGCATCGACAGCACGCTGACCGCCGAACCGCCTACGGAGTCGATAGCTGTCGACGAGCGGCCGGTCATCGTGTTCCGCATCGCCGTGCCGATGGAGGAGGCCACGAACTGCCCGATGATGGCCCCGCTGACCAGCAGGATGACCGCGACCACGTCTTGCTGGGTCTGGCCGCCGACGATGGCGCGCGAGATGGCCGGACCGAACTGGGCACCCAGCACCGCGCCGCCGACGAACCCGATGAAGCTGAGCGAGCCGACGATGAAGCCCTGCCGGTAGCCGGACACCGCGAACGCGGCGGCAACCACGATCAGGGCTAGGTCAAGCAGATCACCGCGCACGAAGTCCACGGTATCCGGTGTTGCCCGCTGCCGAGGCGCCATCGCCGGGCGTGCGTCCGGCGTGAGAATACCGTTACGGTTCAGCCGTCAGCCGGCCGCCGTCAGCGGTCAGCCGGCCGCCGCCGTTCCGCACCGCGTACACCGCCGCCTGTGTCCTGTCCTGGACCCCCAGTTTGGCCAGGACCGAGCTCACGTGCGCTTTGACCGTCTTCTCCGACAGCCCGAGCGTGCGGGCGATCTCCCGGTTGGACCTGCCCTCGGCGATCCCGGCGAGAACCTCGCGCTCGCGCGGGGTGAGCGTGTCGACGCGGGACCCGCGCACCAGCGACCCGATGGCCTCCGCGGCGAGCAGCACGTTACCGTCCCGCACCGAACGGATCGCCCGCACCAGGGCGTCCGGGTCGATGTCCTTGTACAGCACGCCGGCGGCGCCGGCCCGCACCGCCTGCGCCGCCACGGACGGTTCCGTCGCGCTGGTGAGCACGAGCACGCGCAGACCGGACGCCAGCAGCGGCTCGAGCACCGCGAACCCGTCCATGCCCGGCAGCTTCAGATCGAGCAGCACGATATCCGGCCGCAGCGACGCGGCGAGGGAGACCGCGGTCGGGCCGTCCCCCGCCTCGCCGGCCACCACGATGCCGTCCTGCACGCCGAGCAGCGCCCGCAGCCCCTGCCGTACCACCGGATGATCGTCGACTATCAGCACGCTGATGACATCGGCATCGCCTGTCATGCCGGCACCGCCAGCCTGACCCGGGTCCCCGAGCCCGGCGCCGAGGTGACGCGCAGTACCCCGCCGACGGCGGCCGCCCGCTCCCGCATCGAGGCAAGCCCGAGCCCGCCGGGGACAAGCCCGGGGTCGAAGCCCGTCCCGTCGTCCGAGACCTCGAGCACCACCCGGTGCCGCGTCCGCGATAGCGTCACCGCGACCTCGCTGGCGCCCGAGTGCCGCAGGGCGTTGTGCAACGCCTCCTGCGCGACCCGGAACGCCGCCGCCTGCACCCGCGCCGCGAGCTCTGGCATGTCGGCGGCGGTCACCCGTACCGGGATGCCGTGCGCCCGCCCGGCGAGCAGCGCGTACCGGCGCAGCGACTCGGCCAGCCCGTCCAGCTCCGGCGGCGCGAGCCCGTCGATGACCGCGCGCAGCTCGCCATGTGCCTGCGCGCCCAGTTCGGCGATCGCGGCCAGTTCCCCCGCCGTGCCCGCGGGATCCTTCGAGACCAGCGCCTGGGCGGCCCGGGCGTGCGCGCGGATGGAGAACAGCCGCTGGGATACCGCGTCGTGGAGTTCCCGCGCCAGCCTCGCCCGTTCCTCGAGCACGGACGCTTCCCGGCTCCGCTCGTACAGCCGGGCGTTGGTGAGGGCGATCGCGGCGTGCGCGGCGAACAACGTCAGCAGCTCCTCGTCGCGGGCGGTGAACGACCCGGACCGCTTGTTCGCCACGAAGATGATGCCGAGCATGTCCGCGCCGTTCTTCACCGGAACGCCGAGGAAGCCGGTCAGCGCGGGATGAGCGGGCGGCCAGCCCTCGAATCGCGGGTCGTTCCTGATGTCCGCCAGGCGCTCCGGCGTGCCCGATTTCAGCAGCGCGGCCAGCATCCCGTGCTGCCGCGGCAGCGGACCTATCGCGCGCTGCTCGGCCTGGGTCATCCCGGCGACCACGAACTCGGCGAAGGAACCCCGGTCGTCCGGGACGCCGAGCGCCGCGTAGCGGGCGCCGACCAGCGTACGCGCCGACCGCACGATAACCGCGAGCGCGTCACGCGTCGACAGCTGCCTGCTGACCGCCAGCACCGCCTGGCTGACCAGACGCAGCTCGGCGACGTAGCTTTCCACCTTTACGACGGTATCCCGGCGGCGGGGCCACCGGATCGGCCGCTGGTCTTAGGACCATGGGACAACGCCGGCCCCGCCGCACGGCCGATGCGGCCCGCCCGGCGCGTGCATAGCGTCGAAACCATGAAGAAAGCACTAGTCACCGGGGCTTCTCGCGGGCTAGGCCGGGCACTGTCGGCCGGCTTGGCCGCGGCGGGCTACGCCCTCGTCATCGACGCCCGGGACGGTCAGGCGCTGGCCCGCGCGGCGTCCGGCATCCGTGCCAGCGCGCCCGGCGCCGAGGTCACCGCGCTGGCCGGGGACATCACCGACCCAGCGCACCGGGCCGCGCTGCGCGAAGCGGCCGGCGAGATCGATCTGCTCGTGAACAACGCCGGCACGCTCGGCGCGGCCCCGCTGCCGGCACTCGCCGATTATCCGGTCGGCGAGCTGCGGGCCGCCTTCGAGGCGAACGTGATCGCCCCCATCGCGCTGATCCAGCTGTTCCTTCCGGTGCTGCGCGAGCGCGGCGGGGCGGTGCTGAACGTGACGTCCGACGCAGGCGTAGAGCCGTACGCGGGCTGGGGCGGGTACGGCGCGGCCAAAGCGGCGCTCGAGCAGGCCTCGAACGTGCTCGCCGCCGAGGAGAACGCCGTCAGGATCTGGTGGGTCGACCCGGGCGACCTGCGCACGGACATGCACCAGGCGGCCTTCCCCGGCGAGGACATCTCCGACCGGCCGCTGCCCGCGTCCGTGGTGCCCGCCTTCGTCCGGCTGGTCACGGAGCGGCCGCCCAGCGGGCGGTACCGGGCGGCCGAGCTGGTGCCGGCATGACCGCGAGCATCGAGTTCACGCTGCCAGCCGAGCTCGAGGCACCCGGCCCGCCGGAGGCGCGCGGCCTGTCCAGGGACGGCGTGCGCATGCTGGTCAGCCACGCCGGTCCCGGGACGGTCACCCATCACCGGTTCACCGGCCTGCCCCGGCTCCTGCTGCCCGGCGACCTGCTCGTGGTCAACACGTCCCGGACGCTGCCCGCCGCCGTCCTCGCCGACCCGGACCTCGCGATCCACTTCTCGACCAGCCTCCCGGACGGCAGCTGGCTCGTCGAGCTGCGGACTCCCGCTGGAAAATCCAGCATTCCGAACGAGACCGTGGCGTCTCCCCGGGTCATCGCGCTGCCCGGCGGCGCTGCGCTGACCCTGCTCGAGCGCGCGAGCGCCCGGCTCTGGCGCGCTAGGCTGTCGGTGGCGGTGGTGCCGTACCTGCTGCGGCACGGTACGCCGATCCGTTACTCGTACGCGGGGAAGCCGTGGCCGCTGCGGGCGTACCAGACGGTGTTCGGCCGCGTGCCCGGCAGCGCCGAGATGCCGAGCGCCGCCCGGCCGTTCAGCCTGTCCGTCGTGACGGACCTGGTCACCCGGGGCGTGGTGATCGCGCCGGTCACCTTGCACTGCGGGGTCTCCTCGCTGGAGGCGGGCGAGGACCCGTACCCCGAGCAGTACGACGTCCCGCCGGCCACCGCGCGCCTGGTGAACCTCACGAGGCAGTCCGGCGGCCGGGTCATCGCGGTCGGCACCACGGTCGTGCGCGCCCTGGAGACCGCCGCTCTCGCGCCCGGCGTGCCTGGCCTGGCGGCGCGGACGGGCTGGACGTCGCATGTGGTGACTCCTTCGACGGGCCTGCGGACGGTGGACGGCCTGCTGACCGGGCTGCACGAGCCGCGTTCGTCGCACCTGCGGATGCTGGCGGCCTTCCATGACGGGGACCTGCTGCGCGAGTGCTACGACGCGGCCCTGTCCCGGGGCTACCTGTGGCACGAGTTCGGCGACGTCCACCTCCTCCTGCCCTAGTGCTGCCCTAGTGGCTCAGGTTCAGCAGGGGCGCCCGCGCCGAAGCTAATGATCTTGGATCACGTACCCCCGCCGAGTGTTGTCAGCGATCCATTGTCTTGGTCCGCCAGCGCGCAACCGGGTCGGCGGCAGGGATGTGGCTTACCGTCCCAGCCGGAACGGCGCAGTGTGCTGGCGACCATGGCGGCGCTCTGGCAGGCGAGTTCGGTGACGTCAGGAGGCCCGAACCTGTAGGTCTGGGCGCCGTCCCTGAAGAGGTTCAGATTGTCGCGGCGCTTGTCCTTCTGTATCTGTTCGTTCTGGTGGTAGGTCGTTCCGTCGAGTTCGACGCATACGCGATATTCGGCGTACCAGTTGTCCTTGTAGTGCGTCTTGCCGTCCAACTGGCGGCGCGCCTGGCGCTGCGCTTTCGGCAGCCCATGCGCGCGCTCTACATCACGCGCGTAACGCCGCTCCAGCACGAAGTAGATTCCCTCATCAGCGTCGTCGAGTGCTGCCGAGAGCTCGTTTCGCCAGCGGATCCGGTTTCTTGCGGCCAGGGCAGAGCGAAGCATATCGGCGGTAGTGCACCGGCGAGACAGCGCGCGGGAGATCCAGGTATAGGCATCGTCGAAGGTCGGAGCAGCGTCGATCAAGTCCAGGACGGTGTCTTCCACCCGGGTACGGGGCAACTTCCACGTGATTGGCAGCTGCGGCCGACTCTGATCTGATCGGTGGATCGCCACTCCTCGCAGGGCCTTTCGCTGCGCAGGACGGCGGCGGCTCGGAACCGTGATGTGGACGTTCGAGACGGGCTTGTCAATTAGGCCGTGCAACTCAGCCGCGGTCTCATGGCTCAGCATCGCTCCTTCCCCGGCCCGCCGGAGCGCCGCCCACAACCTTGCTTCCCGCGGCAGCGGACCGGTGAAGGTCGCGTAGACCCCCGGATAGACGCGCCGCCACTTTCCAGAGTTCACCCGGTGTTCAATCTGGCGGACGGAGAAGCCTGCCTGCCGTGCCTGGGATCGATCGACGATGCCGCATTGCGAGTCGCGCAGCATAACCCAATCACGATATGCGTTACTGTCCATGCACTTAGGGTGACTGATCCGCACTGGTCGCGCCAGGCCGAATCTCAAACCCGTGGATAACCCCTTCTTTGGTGGTAAAACCCGCTGATCTTGGATCACTCATAACAGCCCGTTGTTGTTGGTGATCCAAGATCATCCGATAACGGAGTTACGCGGCGCCCTCGGGGAGTTCCTGGATCGGGGTGGCGTCCCAGGGGCGCTCCCAGCCGCCGAGGGCGAGCAGGCGGTCGACCAGGCCCGCGGTGAATCCCCAGATCATCATGGAGCCGACGCGGAACGCCGGGCCGGTGCGCCCGCTCGGGCTCCGCAGCATGACACGGCGCCGGGGGTCGGCGAGGTCGGCGACCGGGATCCGCTCGACCGCGGCTACTTCCCCGGGGTCCACTGGCCGCACCGTACTCGGCCGCCGCCACCAGGCGAGCACCGGCACGACCCGGAACCCGCTGTACGGGATGAACAACTCGGGCAGCGTGCAGAGCACCTCGACACCGGCAGGGTCCAGGCCGGTTTCCTCCACTGCCTCGCGCAGCGCGGCCCCGACCGGCCCGTCATCGCCGTCGTCGATCGCGCCGCCGGGAAAGGCAGGCTGCCCAGGGTGCCGGCGCAGTCCCTCGCTGCGCTGGATGAACAGCAAGTCAGGCCCGTCAGGCCCCTCACCGAACAGGATGAGCACAGCGGACCGCCGTCCGCCGGACGCGGGCGGCCGCAGGACGCGCGGCACATCCATCATGGCCGCGGACGCCGCGAGATCACGCAGCCACGGCGGTGCGGACCTCACGAGAACGGGCCGGACTTGACAAGCTTCGCGGCGGTCGCCGCGTCCGTGGGGCCGAGCCCGAACGACGGGCACCAGTCGGCCACCGGGCACGCCCCGCAGGCCGGCTTGCGGGCGTGGCAGATCCGGCGGCCGTGCCAGATCAGCCGGTGCGACAGCATCACCCACTCCGACTTGGGGAAGAGCGCGCCGACTTCGGCCTCGACCTTGACGGGGTTGTCGCTCGACGTCCAGCCAAACCGGCGGGACAGCCGCCCGAAGTGGGTATCCACCGTGATTCCCGGGATGCCGTACGCGTTGCCGAGCACCACGTTCGCGGTCTTCCGCCCGACGCCGGGCAGCGTGACCATCTCCTCGAGCTTCCGCGGCACCTGGCCGCCGAACCGGTCGCACAGTGCCGCGGACAGCCCCATCACCGACTTGGTCTTGGCCCGGAAGAACCCGGTGGGCTTGAGGATCTCCTCGACGTCCTCCGGGTTGGCGGCGGCCAGGTCCTCGGGCGTGGGGTACTTGGCGAACAGCGCGGGCGTGGTCAGGTTCACCCGCTTGTCCGTCGTCTGCGCCGACATCACGGTGGCGACCAGCAGCTGGAACGGGTTCTGGAAATCCAGCTCGGTGTGCGCGTCCGGGTAAGCCTCCGCCAGCACTCGGTTGATCTTCCGCGCCCGGCGCACAAGCGCGGTGTGCGTCTCGGGCTTTCTCGTCTTGACCGCCATGCGATTTAGGTTACGGTCGCGTCAGTCGCGCTTGGTTCCCGATCGGCGCTCGATCTCGAGATGGTCACGCCAGCACTCCGCCACTGCCCCTCCGGCCGGCGCCCGCGAGGGTGCCAGAAAAAGATCATGGATCAGAAACTACAGCCGGATGTGGTTACCGATCCATGATCTTCTCGTTGACATGATCGATAGAGAGATTTGTCAGTAATTGCCCGTTTTACGGTCGATCAGCCGACGTGATTCCGGCCTGCGACGCCCGAGATGGCCGACTAGAAAGCCGAAGTTGCCGTGTGCGCCGGGAAGGTGCCAGGGGGTCGCACGAAGCTCAGCACCACCGTAGCGTGGAGCGACGCTTGGGAGGTGGCGGTGGCCAGAACCAACGACGAACTGGAGCGCACTCGGAGGCTTTGGGACCGGTATGCCGCGCACTACGACTCGCGGATGGACCGGACCGAGCGGGTGCTGTTTCCCGGCGGGCGGGAATGGGCGTGCGCGCAAGCCCAGGGCGACGTGCTCGAGGTGGCCGTCGGCACCGGGCGCAACCTGCGGTACTACGGCTCAGACGTCAAGAGCCTGACCGCGATCGACCTCAGCCCCGGCATGGTCGCCATCGCCCGGGACCGGGCGAACGAGCTCGGCATAACCGCCGGCATCAGGATCGGGAACGCCGAGGCGCTTGAGTTCAGCGACGGGGAGTTCGACACGGTCGTGTGCACGATCTCGCTGTGCAACGTCCCCGACTACCAGGCGGCGATCAGCGAGATGTACCGGGTACTGCGGCCCGGCGGCCGCCTGGTCCTGCTGGACCACGTCGCCAGCGACCGCTGGTGGGTGCTGACCCTGCAGAAACTGCTGGAGCAGGTGACCCGCCGCACGAACGGAGACTACCAGACCCGGCGCCCGTTGCCGCTGGTCGTGGCCTCGGGGTTCGTGGTCAGCCACAGTGTGCGGGCCAGATTCGGGTGGGTTGAGCGGCTTGTAGCGGTCAAGCCGAAGGTGTAGCACAAGATCATGCGTACCAGGGCAGCCATTATCCGGGAACCGGGCAAACCGTGGGAGATCACCGAACTCGAGCTTGACGAGCCCAGGGAAGGCGAGGTCCGGATCGCCTTCCGGGCATCCGGCATGTGCCACTCCGACGAGCACCTGCAGAGCGGGGACAGCACCGGGCGGCTGCCGATGGTCGGCGGGCACGAAGGCGCCGGGGTCATTGAGGCAGTCGGGTCCAACGTGACAAGGGTCAAGGTTGGAGACCACGTGGTCTGCTCCTTTATCCCCGCCTGCGGGGTCTGCCGGTACTGCTCCACCGGCCGGCAGAACCTGTGCGACTGGGGGGCGCAGATGATGACCGGGATGCTCGCCGACGGAACGTTCCGGTTCCATGACGATGACGGCGCGGACCTCGGCGGGTTCTGCATGCTCGGCACGTTCTCCCAGCGCGCGGTGATCTCGCAGAACTCCTGCGTCCCGATCGAGCGGGACATCCCGTTCGAGGTCGCGGCGCTGGCCGGCTGCGGCGTGCCGACCGGCTGGGGTACCGCGGTCTACGCGGCCGGCGTGAAGCCCGGGGACACCGTGGTGATCTTCGGCGCGGGCGGCGTGGGCAGCAACGCCGTCCAGGGCGCGCGCTACGCCGGCGCGGCGAACGTCATCGTGGTCGATCCGGTCGAGTTCAAGCGGTCCAAGGCCCTGGAGTTCGGCGCCACGCACGTGTTCGCCGCCGCCGACGAGGCGCAGCAGGCGGTGGTGGAGATGACCCGCGGCCAGCTCGCCGACCACGCCATCTGCACCGTCGGCGTGCTGAGCGCCGAGGTGGTCGACCAGGCGGCGGCGATCGTCGGCAAGGGCTGCCAGATCACGGTTACCTCGGTCGGGCGCAGCTCGGAGAAGCAGATACACCTGGCCGCCAACGGCACGGTGGTCGGGTGGCAGCGCCGCGTCCAGGGCCATGTGTTCGGGATGTGCAACCCGCTGTACGACATCCCCCGGCTGCTGCGGCTGTACCGGGCGGGCCAGCTGAAGCTCGACGAGCTCATCACCCGGCGGTACTCACTCGACGAGATCAACCAGGGCTACCAGGACCTGGACGAGGGGAAGAACATCCGCGGCGTCATCCTGCACGATCAGTAGCTTGCCCGTATTTATTGTTTATCGCGCGCAATAGCGTGGCTGACCGCGGGTCCGCCGGGTCCACATGGCGGCCGAGGACGACCAGAGCGACCCGCCGCGCGCCGGCGAGCTTCAGCGCGGCCGCGGCCGACTGGGCGCTGCCGCCCGACACCCACGTGTCGTCCACGAGCAGCACGTCGGCTCCGGCGACCGGCTCGTCCGCACGCAGCCAGCCGGTGCTCACGCCGCGGCCGCGGGCCGCCCCCGCCGGCCGGACCGACAGCCTCGTCATGGGCAGGCTCGTGCACGAGCGGACGATGCCGGACAACGGATGAGCACCCGGCCTGCCTTGCCCGCTCGGGACCACGGCGACCAGCGCGGGACCGCCGGCCATACCGGCGGCGCGCCACACGCGGCTCCCGTGATCGCGCAAGAACCCAGACAGCCGCGACCGCAGCCGCAGCCCGGCGTCCGCGGCGCCCGGCTGCTCCGACTTGTACCGCCACAGGTCATCGGCGAACTGCCCGCCCTTGACCGCGTACCCGACGGGCGCGACGACGTCGGCGAGCAGACCGCCGAACTCCCCGGCGGCTGCGTCGCACTGGTAGCAGCGGGCGAAGCCGGCACGCACCGGCCCCCGGCAGGTCCGGCAGAACATGCCCTGATGCTAAGCAGGCCCACCGACATTACGATGCCGTCGTGACCCCACGCCACCGGCACTGGCCGTTCGGCGTCCTGCTGGCAGCCGGACTCGCGCTGCGGGCCGGCGCCGCGATCGCCTACCGCCCGGCCCTGGTCTACATCGACACCGCGCGGTACCTGGGGGACGACAAGCACGGGCTCGACCCGCTCGGGTACAGCTACCTCCTGCTGCGCCCGGTGCTCGCGGCCGGCGGCGGGCTGGCCGGCGTCGCCGCGGTCCAGCACGTGCTCGGGCTCGCCGTGGCGGCCTGCCTGTACGCGCTGGCGCTCAGGCTCGGCGCGGGACGGTGGCTCGCCGCCCTCGCCGCGGCGCCGGTCCTGCTCAACGCCTACCAGGTGCAGGCCGAGCAGATGATCATGCCCGACGTGCTGTTCGAGGCGCTGATCGTCGCCGCGATGGCGCTGCTGCTGTGCCGCCCGGACCCCGGCCTGGCCCGGCTGGCCTGCGGTGCCGCGCTGCTCGGCGTGTCCGCTACGGTGCGCCAGGTCGGCGAGCTGCTGATCCTGCCGCTGCTCGCCTGCGTGCTGGCGACGGCGCCGGGCTGGCGGCGGCGCGTCGCCTGGCCGACGGCCGCGCTCGCGGCGTTCGCCCTGCCGGTGGCGGCCTACATGGCCTTCTCCGCGACCGCGCTGGGCAACGGGTTCCGGCTCTCGAACATGGACGACGCGTACCTGTACGGCAGGCTCGCGCACGCCGCTGACTGCGCCACGCTGCGCGTCCCCGGGTATGCCCGGCCGCTGTGCCCGCCGCCCGCGGCCGCGGCGGCGCTCGGCGTCGACGGCCTGGCCACCAACCCGGCGTCCGCGGTCTTCCGCTACGTCCCGCCGCCGGGGATCAGCCGCGGCACGGCCGCGCGCCGGTTCGAGGAAGCCGTCATCACGCAGCAGCCGCTGCGGGTGGCGGGTGCCGTCGCCAGCGACGCGATCAAGGTATTCGCCCTGACCAAAGACGGCTCGGCGGGCGACCCGCCGGTCTCCCGGTGGCAGTTCCAGCCAAGCTACCCGGTATACTACGGCGTAGACTACGCGGCGCTCGGGGTGACGGGACCGCGCGTCGTCCGCCCGCTGGCGGACGCACTACGGGCGTACCAGCTGCACGGCGGCTTTACTCCAGGCCCGTTGCTGCTCGTCTTTCTTTTCCTCGGAACGGTCGGTGTCTTCGCCCGCACCCGCCACCGTGCTCTGGCACTCGGCTGCCTCCTCGCCACCGGGCTGGCCGTGACCGCGCTGCTCGGCGCCGATCTCTACGAGTTCTCCTGGCGCTACCAGCTGCCGGCCCTGGTCACGCTGCCGCTCGCGGGCGCGCTCGGTGCCGCCGCGCTCATTCGGCTCGCCGTAACCCGCTGGTCAGCCGGGCAAGGCACAATGATCCGGTGCACACTGACCAGGCCGGCCCGGAAATCCGGACGATCGCCAGCAGCGTCGTCTACACCGACAACTGGATCCGTCTCCGCAAAGACGACATCGAACGCCGCGATGGCTCCCGGGGAACCTACGCGGTCGTAGAACGCGGCGACTTCGCCCTGGTCGTCCCCGCCGAAAACGGCGGCTTCCACCTCGTCGAGGAATACCGCTACCCGGTCGGCCGGCGCAGCTGGTCGTTCCCGCAGGGCGGCTTCCCGCACGGGGAAACAGGGACGCCCGAAGAACTCGCCAGGATGGAACTCGCTCAGGAAACAGGGCTGCGCACCGGCCGGCTGACCCGCCTGGGCTCGCTGACCGCCGCGCACGGCATGTCGACGCAGTGCTGCGACTATTTCCTGGCTACGGACCTGGTCGCCGGGCCGCCGGATCCCGAGCCGGAGGAACTGGGCATCCGCCACGCATGGGTGCCGCGCAGGGAATTCGAGAAAATGGTGCGCGACGGCAGGATTACCGATGACTCCACCCTCGCCGCCTACGCCCTGCTGCTGCTCGCCGAACGCCGCGGCGACCTCGTCATCCCGTGACGGTTCGCGCCGGGCATGCTGCTTGATATACCAAGCGGAGATTGATATAGTTAGCAGCGGAAGGAACAGAGGAGGCAAATCATGGGTACCACCGTTCGCGAGGAGCTGCAGGACGAGTTCCTGTCCACCCTCCGCAAGGGCCAAGACATCACGCTGGATGCGCTGAAGACCCTGGTCGAGACCATTCAGTTCGTCGCCCCCGCGATGCCAGCCGTTCGCGTGCCGCTGGCCGACCGGCTGCCGAGGGCGCACGACGTCGTGGCCGACGGCTACGAGTTCGCCGAGCGGCTGCTCGCCAACCAGCGGAAGTTCGCCGACGAGGTCATCGACGTCGTGTCCCCGCTGGCGCCCGTCAAGGCAGTCGAGCACGCCAAGCCAGTCAAGTCAGTCAAGGCCGCTGGGTAAGGTACGCGAGAACACGCGTTCGCGGCAGCGCCGGGCACCGGTCCGGGGCTGCCGCCCGCGGTTGAAGGAGTTGGTTGAAGGAGTTGAAGGAGGGGGATCATGCCGGACCGGTGGCAGTCGCAACGGGTAGGGCTGGGCGCCTTCATCCGCCAGCAGCGCCAGCGGGCTGGCCTGTCGCTGCGCCAGCTCGCGGAGCTGACGCACCTGTCCAACCCCTACCTCAGCCAGGTGGAGCGAGGCCTGCACGAGCCGTCGGTCCGCGTGCTCAAGGCGATCTCCGACGCCCTTAACCTGTCGGCCGAGACCCTGCTAGCCGAGGCCGGCCTGATCGACGCGATCGCAGGCAACCCGGACGGCAAGCGGGCCGGCCCGGGGTCGGCGGCCCCAAGCACCGAAGACGCCATCCACGCCGACCAGCGCCTCAGTGAAGAGCAGAAGGCGGCGCTCATCGCGGTCTATCGCAGCATGCTCGGCTAAGGGGTGCGGGCGGGGTTGGGGAGCAGCGGGGCGAACAGGTCGCCGTATTCGGATACGCGGTCTAGAACGTCGGGCGCGGTGAAGAACAGGTCGTCCGCGTGGCGGCAGGCGGCTACCTCATCCCAGCTGACCGGCGTGGAGACGGTGGGGCGGGTACGGGCGCGGAGGGAGTAGGGGGCGATCGTGGTCTTGGAGCCGTTGTTCTGGCTCCAGTCGATGAGGATCTTGCCTTCGCGGAGCGTCTTGGTCATCCGGGACACGGCGAGGCCGGGGTGTTGCCGCTCCATCTCCTGCGCGAATGATTTCGCCTGGTCTTCGGCCTGCTGTGCGGTGCGGCCGCTGATCGCGGCGTAGAGCTGGAGGCCCTTGCCGCCGGAGGTCTTGGCCAGCGGCCGCAGGCCCTGGGCTTCCAGGAGCGGGCGGAGCGCCTCGGCGACCCGGCAGCACTCCACGATCGTGGCGGGCGCGCCCGGGTCGAGGTCGAAGACGAGCAGGTCGGGCTCCGGCTCCGCGCCGCGCGGGAAGCGCCACTGCGGCACGTGCAGCTCGAGGGCGGCGAGGTTGGCCGCCCAGATCAGCGCGGGCAGGTCATCGATGACCAGGTAGGTGATCGTGGCGCCGGATTCGCGCGCTCGCGAGCTGTGCGACACCACGTTCTCGGTACGGATCCAGTCGGGCCGGTGGGCGGGAGCGTGCTTCTGGAAGAACGACTCGCCGTCGGCGCCTTCGGGATAGCGCTTGAGCGTCATCGGGCGGCCGGCGATGTGCGGCAGCAGCACCGCGGAGATCCGCTGGTAGAAGTCGAGCACCTCCGCCTTGGTGAAGCCGTCCGCCGGGTAGAGCACCTTCGTCAGGTTGGTCAGCGTCAGCGCGCGGCCCTCTACCTGGACCGGTATCTTGTCCATCATGTCTCCCTGACGACATCGTTGGGGTCCTTGTCGTCGCGCAGCCCCTGATAGACGGGTGCGCGCATGCGCCCGGCCCGCGTCCACCGGTCGAACGCCACCTCGATCATCAGGCGTGGCTCTACCCAGACCGCTCCCCTGGCATGCTCGGCGGGCACCGGCCCGTCGAACGGGCTGTCCGGCCGGCGCAGCGGCCGGAGCTTGTCGCCCAGCATGCCCAGCGTCGCGACGGAGAACCCGGTGCCGACGTGCCCGCAGTACAGCAGGCCGCCGGGGCCGTGCACGCCGACGAGCAGCGAACCGATCCGGCCGAGCCGGTTGCCTTTGCCCGGCTTCCAGCCCGCCACGATCACTTCCTGGCGGAGCAGGTTCTTGATCTTGATCCAGGCGGCGGAACGGACGCCGGGCTCGTATCGCGAATCCGTCCGCTTGGCGACCACGCCTTCGAGCCCGTTGGCCGCGGAGGCCGCGAGGACGGCGTCGAGATCTTGTCCGGAGAAGCTGGGCGGGGACAGCCAGGCGCTTCCGTTCGGGATGATGGGAGCGAGGATGTCGCGGCGCTCAGCGTAGGGCAGGGCGGCCAGCGGGCGACCGTCCAGTTGAATGATGTCGAAGGCGAGGTATGTGACCGGGACGGTCTGCGCGAGGCGGGCGGCCTGCGCGGGCGACGAGACGTGCATCCGGGACTGGAGCGCCTCGAAGTCCGGCCGGCCCTCGCTGAAGGCGACGATCTCGCCGTCGAGCAGCACCTGCTTGTGCGCGACCGCGTGCGCCAGCCCGGACAGTTCCGGGTACGTGGCGGTGATGTCCTTGCCGGTCCGGGAGATCAGCCGGAGCGTGCCGTTCTCGATGAGCGCGAGAGCGCGGACGCCGTCCCACTTCATCTCCACCGCCCAGTCCTCGCGGCGGTGGGCCGGCGGCTGGCCCAGGGTGGCGAGCATGGGCTTGATGGACGCGGGCAGCGGCAGCCGTTCGCGGTGGATCATCCAGTTCTTGCCGCCGGTCGCGAACAGGACGTAGCCGCCAGAGACCCGCTGGCCGCGCAAGGTGACCTTGACCTCGCGGTCGTTCCACTTCTGCGCCTCGTACGTGCCGTGATCCCAGATGCTGACGCTGCCCGCGCCGTACTCACCCCGCGGGATCTGTCCCCGGAAGGTCGCGTACTCCAGGGGGTGATCCTCGGTGTGCACGGCCAGGTGGTTCACCGCGGGGTCGTCGGGAACGCCTTTGGGCAGCGCCCAGGAGACC
Source organism: uncultured Actinomycetota bacterium (assembly GCA_963771985.1). Classification (GTDB taxonomy): domain Bacteria; phylum Actinomycetota; class Actinomycetes; order Streptosporangiales; family Streptosporangiaceae; genus Trebonia. Next base: position 473,990 of record CAVYVO010000028.1, read on the forward strand.
AGCACCCCGTCGCGTTCCAGCCGGAAATCCCAGTGCAGCCGGCGGGCGTGGTGTTCCTGCACGACGAAGATGCCCGCCGCCACCGGGCCGGCCCTGTCCCGGTTTCCGGTGCGGTCTCCGGGACAGGCTCAGGCGTACGCGCCGCGTCGCGCTTGCTGCGGTACTCCGCGAGCCGGTCCACGCCTCGGGGGTACCCGCTTATGGCCCGGTTGTACCGGTGCTACCAGCGCTGGTGCGTCGCGTACGAGGAGTTCTGGATGATCTCGGTGTCCTCGGGCGGCTCGTAGACCGACTGGACGGCGACCCGGCCGGGGCCGCTGAGCCTGACCCAGATGTTCCGGTAGCTCCAGCGGGGGTGCCAGAAGGCCATGCCCATGTTCCGCGGGTACTCCAGGTGCAGGTGCACCTGGACGGAGATGTCCCGGTAAAGCAGCGAGCTCGGCTGCACGAGCAGCGACTCGCCCTGGCGCAGGTCGCGGATGAACGTGTTGCCCGGGGAGTGCAGGAGCAGCAGGCCGGGCCGTTCGGTGGCGGTGAAGATGTCGCCGTACTGGCCCATCGGGTAGTGGTATTCCTGGTCGTCCCCGGTGCCGGTGGTGTACCAGATGTGGTTCTGGTCCCAGTCGTAGCGGATGTTCCCGGTCGCGCACAGGAACCGGTGCTCGCGGACCCACATCCGCTGGCCGTGCTGCAGCGGCAGCGCGATGACCTCGCCCGCGTGGTTGTCCGACAGCGCGAGGTGCCCGGGGCCGTAGGCCTCGAGCATGATCAGCGGCATGCCCGCCATCACGCGCTTCCAGCCCCCGCGCATCGACATGGTGCCCAGCCGGGTGGCCGGGTCCGTCCACAGCAGGGTGTGGTGGGAGAAATAGACCATGTCCTGCGCGGCCAGGGTGAAGTCGGCGACCGGGACCACGGTGCCCTCGATCTGGCAGTGCGACTGCCCGAACTGGAGCTTGGCCATGTCCCTGACCGGCGGCTGCTCGACCCAGCCTGAGTCGCTGACCACCGATTTGATGTCGACCGGTGCCCCGCACAGCGGGCAGGTCGGCGAGTTCGGGTCGCTGGGCTGCCGGCAGTAACGGCAGATGTACTGGTTCATCGCCGGCTATTCCGAGGCGTGGTGGTGGACGTACATGGACTGGATGCCGATCCGTCCGGGACCGGTCATCTCGGCCAGGTACATGTTGTGGTGGCCCATGAACCCGGTCTTCAGCGGCATCTGCACGGACTGCATCTGGACGGTGGAGTCCTTGTAGAGGAACCCGCCGGGCTCGACGAGGATCTTCTCGCCCGGGCGGAGGGTGCGCTCGAGGACGTTCCCGTTGCCGTGCAGCATCAGCAGGCCCGGGTACTGCGCGGTGACGAACCGGTCCATGAACATGCCGCTGCCGCCGTGCAGCACGTTGGCCAGTCCCTTGATGCGGACGAACGAGTACTGGATGCTGTGCGAGGCCAGGAGGAAGGCGTGCTCGCGGACGTCCAGCTCCATGCCGGGGTGCAGCGGCAGGACAACCAGCTCGCCGGGAGCGTCGCGGGAGAACGCGACCCGGCCGGGTCCCTGCGCCACCGTCACGATGTGCGGCATGCCGCCGAGCGTCCGCTTCATGCCGCCGGCCGTCTTCAGCGAAGAAAGCGGGACCGACTCGTCCTTCCACAGCAGCACGTGGTGCTCGAAGTAAACGGCGTCCTGCGGGTTGAGGCTGATCTCCGCGACCGGGACCAATTCGCCCTCTACCTGGCACGTGCTAGCCGAAAAGCGGAACTCGGTCATATCGCGCAGCCGAGGCGCCTCGCGCCAGCCGGAATCGCTCACCTTGTCCCGGACGTCGAGCGGCGCACCGCATGTCATGCAACTGGTGGTCCCGGGCTGATTCTGCGCGTGACACCACCCACACTGGATCGCTTCCACGCGAGGAACATAGCAGTTCAAGCACGGTCATCGCTGGATATGTCAGGCGAAGTCCGTACCCGGTACGCTTGCGCCCATGGCACTGTTCTCGCGGGAATTCATCGCGGTACCTGACGATCGTAAGGGCCAGATCGTCTTCAAGTGGCCCGACCTCACGATCCGCCGTTTCACGCACGCGATCGTGAACGCTGACGAAGTAGCGATGTTCGTCAACACCGGCCAGGTCGTGCAGACCATGGGACCGGGACGGCATGAGATAAATGCCGATGAACTGCCCGGCCTCGGCGCGATCATCGACTTCGCGACCGGCGGCAACGCCTATCGTGCCGAGCTGTATTTCGTCGGCACCCGCGAGTACACCGGGTTCCGGTTCGGCGGGCGGGTCGACGACGTGCAGGACCCGCGCAGCGGGCTGGTCGTGACGCTGCGGGTGTTCGGGGACTACGCGCTGCGCGTGATCGACCCCGCCCGGCTGGTCACGAATCTGACCGCGACAGTGGACGTGACCGACAATGAGCGGATCGCCGGCTGGGTCAGCGACCAGCTGCTCAAGGTGCTGCGCACCAACGTCACCACGCAGATCGTCGCCAACGGGTGGCCGATCCTCGGCCTGTCCGTGCACTCGCCGGAGATCGAGCAGGCCACGATCACCTCGGCCAACGGCCAGCTCGAGGCCTACGGGCTCGCGCTGACCCGGATGGGCAACTTCGACATCAACCTGGCGCCCGAGGACGCGGCGGAGCTCAAGCGGCTGGCCAAGGACACGTCGTACTCCCACCTCGCGGGCGGGTTCCAGCAGTACGCGGCCGGGGAGATGGCGCTCGGCGCCGGGCAGGGCATGGCGCAGGGCGGCGGCGCGAACCAAGGCGCGTTCCTCGCCGCCGGCCTAGGGCTCGGCGGCGCGCTCGGCGGGTTCGGCCAACAGCAGGCGCCACCGCCGCCTGCTCCGGCTCCCGCGCCGCCGCCTGCTCCGGCTCCCGCGCCGGCGCCGGCTCCGGCGCCTGCTCCCCCGCCCGCCACCGCGGTGGCGGCGGCGGCCGGGCCGGTGTGCGCTTCGTGCGAGACGGGCAACCCGGCCGGGGCGAAGTTCTGCATGGGCTGCGGCCAGGCAATGGCACCAGCCGTCAGGCACTGCACCAACTGCGGGACCGAGCTGCCGTCGGCGGCCAAGTTCTGCGCCAACTGCGGCACCCCCACGGGCGGCTGAGCCGGCCGCGGGATCAGCCGCCCGCGATCGCGATGACGGTCTGGCGGGCCGGCACCTTGCCCGCCAGCGAACCCTGCCAGGGGGCGTGGTAGTTCAGCACACCCCCGTCGGACTTCAGGATCCAGTAGCCGCCGGTCGCGGGCGCTACGGTCAGCCCCACCGCGGTGACACCGCGCCCCAGGGTTCCCGTGACGGAGCCGTACACGTCGGCGTGGAAGCCGTACACCGTGCCCGCTGACGTCAGCACCAGGTAGCCGCCACGGGGACTGGCGGCGATCGCGGTCACCGCGGTGCCGCCGCGGAGCTGGCCGGCCAGCGAGCCGTACCACGGCACGCCGTAGTTTGCGACGCCGCCGTCGGATTTCAGGATCCAGTAGCCGCCGGTGGCCGCGTCGACGGCCAAGCCGGCAGCCTTGGCGTTGCCAAGCCTGCCGGCCGCCGACCCGTGCCACGGCGCGCCGAAGGCATGCACGCCGCCATCGGACGTGAGCACCAGGTAGCCGCCGCGGCTGGCGGCGATCGCGGTCACCGCGGTGCCGCCGCGGAGCTGGCCGGCCAGTGACCCGTACCACGGCGCGTGGAGGTTCGCCACACCGCCGTTTGACTTCAGGACCCAGTAGCCGCCGGTATCTGGGTCAACGGCCAGGCCGACCGCCGCGGCGCCAGCCGCCTGACCGTAGCCGGCCGTGCCGAAGCTGTGCACGGTGCCGCCGGAGGTGAGGATCTGGTAGCCGCGCCCGGTGCTGCCCGCCAGGTTCACGAACGTATAGCCGTGGCCGCGGAAGTAGCTGATGATCGTCGGCAGCGCCAGCACCGTCGCGGGGTCCCCGGATGGCGCGTTGTGCATGAGGACCACCGGGTGCCGCTGGCTGCCGCCCTCGGATTCGGCCAGGCTGATGATGCGGTTGACCCAGTAGGGCGAGGACGATCCCTCGGCCTTCCAGTCCTCGGTGTCCACGGACCAGAGCCAGACCTTCATACCCCGCTGCTGCGCGAGCGTCAGCGTGGTGGCGTCGTAGTCCCCGTACGGCGGCCGGAACGCGCATGGCCCCCACCCGATCAGGCTCTCCTGCTCGGCCGTCGCCTCGTCAAGCTCGGCTGCCTGCGCCGGCGCGGACAGCGTGGGCATATCGGGATGGTTCCACGTGTGGTTCCCGACCAGGTAGTCATCGGCCGCCTCGGTGCGGACCAGGGCCGGGTAGGCCGCCGCGTTCTGCCCGATGTTGAAGAAGGTGGCTGGTACGCCATAGGCGCGCAGCACCGCGATGATGCCTGGCGTGCTCGGGCCCGGACCGTCGTCGAAGGTGAGCGCGACCGTTTTCCCGCCGCCGAAAGCCGGCGCGTAGAAGTTCGGCCCGTAAGGGGCGGCCGCGCACCCGGCCGAGACGATCTGGGAACTGGCCGCCGGCGGCGAGGCGACGCGCCCGTCTGGCAGCCGCGCCGCGGGCCCGACCGGGCCCTCGCTTCCGGGAGCCTGGCCAGACACCTGCCCGGACGCGGGGACAGCCACGGCGAGTGCCCCGGCGACACCGAGCGCGACCACAGCACACGCTGCACGGAACCTGGATGCGGACATGGCGCGCCTCCCTTGCCCACAGACGCCTCCTTTGCCACAGACAAAGGGTCACCGGTTCCGTCCGGTTCCACTAGGGGCGCACGCCGTCCGGTATATGGTCTTTTGTCACGAGAACAAGACGCACGCGGGCCGACTCGGTTAGTGCGGGGAGAGCCGAGGGGCAGGCGATCCGGAAGATGCCCGCGTGAAAGGCGCGGCCCGGCGTCCCGCAGGCTGATTGCGCAATCGACCCGCTCTAATCTGGTCGATTGCGCGATCGACCACACGCGGCAAGAACTGGCCGGACGAGGTCGTCGCGCCCGCCGGAAACTCCTGCTGATCCTGAAACCGGTACGTCCCACGGCGTCGCAGGGGCTAACGTCTTGGGGTGGCCGGGATAACGATGTACGACACCGTGACGAACAATCAGTTTCCGTCCGGTGGCCAGGCCTACGCGGGGTATGTCGACGGGTCCATTGGCAACCAGCCCAACTACGCCTACATCGTCCAGACGTTCCCGAAGGCGTATCACCTGAGCATCGCGCTTTTCGCCAGCGACAACGCGGACACGCTCGATGTCGAGCCGGGGGCGTCCGCCCCCGGTGACGTGCCCGGCTGGTACGCGAGGCAGAAACAGCGGGGAATTCAGCGGCCGTGCGTCTACGCGAGCGCGTCGACGATGACCAGCGACATCCTGCCGGTAATCGACCAGGCGAAGATCAGCCGGTCTGAGGTGCGGCTGTGGAGTGCCCACTACGGAGTCGGCGAGCATATCTGCGGGCCCAGCAGCTGCGGCGCGATGCCGATCGAGGCGGACGGCACGCAGTGGACGAGCGACGCGCTCGGCCGCGACTTGGATCAGTCGCTGCTGCTAGAGAACTTCTTCACCACGGACCCGACCGTCATCACGGAGGCGGAATTGCAGTCAGGACAGCTGAACCTCGGCAAGAACGCGCTGACGGTGATCAGCGTGGCCCCGGGAACCGCGCACCACATCGCGTTCGGCTGCGACAACGGAGTCCAGGGACAGCCGCCGGCCAGGCTCCGGGTCGCTATCTACGACACCGGGTGGCACGTGGACAACGAAGTGCCGGTGGACGGGACGAAGGGGCTGAAGATCGTCCCATTCCCCGACCCGTCCAAGACCGGGGTGATCTCGGTGATCCGCCAGGACGCCGGCAAGATCCAAGTCGGCTACGTAGTGTACTAATGAACCGAAGTGGTGGCGGTACAGCCCGGCGACACGGAAGGCCAGGTCTAGGGACTGGCTACGGTTGAGCCGGGGATCGCACGTCGTCTCGTAGCGGTGGCTGAGATCGCTCTCGGCAATGTGGTGTCCGCCGCCGATGCACTCGGTGACGTCGTCGCCGGAGAATTCGATGTGAATGCCGCCGGGATGAGTACCGAGTGCGCGGTGCACTTCGAAGAAGCCGGCGACCTCGTCCAGCACGTCGTCGAAGTACCTGGTCTTCTGGCCACTGGCCGCCTCGACTGTGTTGCCGTGCATCGGGTCGCACACCCAGACCACGGCGGCCCCGCTGGCCGCCACCTTCTCGACCAGCGGGGGCAGCGCCTGACGGATCCGGCCCGCGCCCATCCGGGTGATCAGGGTGAGCCGGCCGGGCTCTTGGTCCGGGTCGAGGGCTTCGATCAGCGTGAGCACGTCCGATGCGGCGGCCGCCGGGCCGATCTTGACAGCGATGGGATTGCGGATCTGGCGCGCGAACTCGATGTGCGCGCCACCGGGATCACGGGTGCGCTCCCCGATCCACAGCAGGTGAGCCGACAGATCGTAAGTATGCCCGCTGCGCACATCGGTCCGGGTCAGGGGCCGCTCATAGTCCAGCAGCAGGGCCTCGTGGCTGGCGTAGAACTCCACCGCGCGGAACTCTTGGGGGTCAGCCCCGCACGCGCGCATGAACGCGATCGCCCGGTCGATCTCGTCCGCCAGCTGCTCATAGCGCTGCCCGGCCGGACTGCCGGCCACGAAGTCCCGGTTCCAGGCGTGCACCTGGCGCAGATCGGCGTACCCGCCGCTGGCGAGCGACCGGCACAGGTTCAGCGTTGCCGACGAGCAGTGATACGCCTCGAGCAGCCGGCCAGGGTCAGGCATCCTGGCCGCGGCGGTGAACTCGATGCCGTTGACCGCATCGCCCCGGTAGACCGGAAGTTCCACGCCGTCCCTGACCTCGCTGGCCGCCGACCGCGGCTTGCCGAACTGGCCCGCCATCCGGCCGACCTTCACCACCGGCACGCTGGCCGCGTAGGTGAGCACGACGGCCATCTGCAGCAGCGTCTGGAACTTGCCCCGGATGCTGTCGGCGGTCGTGCCCGCGAACGTCTCCGCGCAATCACCGCCTTGCAGCAGGAAAGCCTCACCGAGCGCCACCGCGGCCAGCCGCTCCTTCAGCTGGTCGCACTCCGCGGCCAGCACCAGCGGCGGCAGGCCCGCCAGGCCACGCGCCACCGCCTCCAGACGATCACGGTCGGGCCACTGCGGCTGCTGAAGCGCGGGTGAGGTCACCAGTTCAGGCTATGCGCAGCGGTCACGGTTGTTCTCGCCGGCAAGCATTACGGGCGCCCGCCGACCAGCGCAACGCCCGCGGTAGCCATTCCGTCGTGCTAAGGCTTCCGCGGGCGCTCGCTAGTGATCCGCAGATGTGGGTCAGGCGTACTTCTGCACCAGGGCGCCAAGGTTCGGCAGCGCGGCCTCGATGTGCTTGCCCGCCCCGCCGCGCACCGCCTTGTAGGCCTTGATGATCGCCGGCCGCTGAGAGATGGACGCCATGTTGTCGGTCACCGTGAGCAGGGCCTCCGACACCTCTTCAGGCCGCTTGGAGAGGTAGTCGCCGAACTCCGCGCCGCCAGACGCGTTGAAGTCCGCCCAGAACGGCTGCAGCTTATCCGCCATGTCGGGAAGCATGGACTCGATTGTGTCCTGGTAGTAGCCGGGCGCGAACGCGGTCACCGCCTTATAAGCGAGCTTGATCGCGGTCGCGGAAATCCCGGACTTGCTGGCAAGCTCCTGCTCCACCATCGCCTGGACGTCGGCGACTACCTGCGGCTTGACCTGGGGGGTGAGCAGCATCTCCTGCAGCGTGGCAGCCATGAGAAAAGTGATCTCCTTATGTCGGTAATTAAGCGCTTTCCGCGGCCACCATACTGAGGAACCGAACGCGATCAGCGCCGTTTCACCTGACGGTTACCCAACATCCCCTCTTACCGGGGGAACTCGACGCTTCTTATCCGTAACGGAAGGTGGCGCCTGTCCGCCCGCCAGCGCGCCTCCATCGAAGCGGGCCGGCCGTATGTCAGGCTTATCGCCCGTAGTCGTCCTGGGTGCGTCCGAAAGGTTCCGAATGCTTGGCAGGGATCACGCGCTGAGCGGCGCGCTCGTGTTCGCGGCGCTCGGCCCATCGCTGCACGTGACTGGGTCACACCTGGCCGCCGGAGTGGTGCTCACCGCCGGCGCCGGGGTGCTGCCGGACATCGACCACCCCGACAGCACGATCGCTAGATCGTTCGGCTTCCTGACCGAGGCGTTCGCCTGGCTGGTGGCGCGGATCTCCGGCGGCCACCGGCACGGCACCCACAGCCTCGCCGGCATCACCGTGTTCACCGCCGGCGCGGTAGCCGCCGGCTGGTACCAGCTATCCGGCAAGCTCATCGGCCATACCGCCTTCTCCTGGCACATGGTCCCCGCCGCCCTGTATATGGCGCTGCTGTACTCATCCGCGCTCCGCGCCCTGCATATCGGCGGCCACCACGGCGACCTGCTCGGCATCGGCGGCGCGATCGTCACCTGCTACACACGCTGGGACCTGACGCTCATCCCCGTCGCCCACTGGCACGTCCCGATGCTGGCCCTGTGCACCGGCCTGGGCGCTGCCGCGCACATCGCCGGCGACGAACTCACCCACGGCGGCTGCCCCATCTTCTGGCCGTTCAGCATGCACGAGTTCCACCTCCTCCCCCGCCCGCTGCAGATCACCACCGCCAAGATGTGTGAGACCTGGATCATCTTCCCGCTGCTGGCCGGCGCCCTGGTACTAGCGGTCTGGCACGCCACCGGGCACCCCCTGTAGCGCGGCACGGTGAGTGCCATCAGGGATGACTGGTTCGCTTCCGGGCCACTCCGCCGACCCACGTGTGGTAGCCGGCGTACTGGTAGCGCGTGGCGCCGGGACTGGGCCGCCACTCGGGCAGCGGCACCAGGCCGAGATCGACCAGCTCCAGGATGCGATGCGCTGGTGTCACGGAAGTGCGTCGATGAAGTGCAGGATGCCGAGCAGCGTCAGCGCTACCGGCTGGCACCCTCCGCACGCGGCCGTAAGGTCCGCGGTTCTGCCGGCGTTACGTGCGTCCCCCGGGCATGCCTGCCGTGGCGTAGCGCTGGACAAACCGATGCAAGATGACGGGCGGGCAGGTGACATTGCTGCGGTAGGCCTGCGCCTTGAGTTCGGCGGCTTGTCCGGGTTCGAAGTAGCCGGCGTGCTTGTAGACGTCGATCCGGGTGCACAGGCCGGCCGCGTCCAGTTCGGGATGGAACTGGGTGGCGTATACATGGGAGCCGATCCGGAGCGCCTGCACCGGGCAAGCCGGGGACCTGGCGAGCAGGACGGCGTGGCGCGGCAGCACGCTGATGGCTTCTTTGTGGCCGGTGAACGCGTCGAAGGTCGCGGGCAGCCCGCCCAGCAGCGGGTCTTGCCGGCCTTCGCCGGTAAGCGTGACCGGGATGGCCCCGACCGGTTCGGCGTATCGCCGGCCGACCGCCGCCCCCTGGTGGCTGCCGAGCGCGCCGATGCCGTAGCAGGCCCCCAGGAACGGGAAATCCGCGCCGGTTACCTTGTCAAGCACCTCGCGCAGGTCTGCCTCGACCCGCCGCTGCACCGGCGACTTCAGCTCCTCGCGGTCGCTGAAGTTGAACGGCCCGCCGCCAAGGAAGATCCCCGACCAGTCCCGCAGGTCGAGGCTGCCAAGCGCCCGTTGCTCGAGCCGGTGCCGGCGCAGGTCAGGCTCGGCTAGCCCGGTGCAGGCCAGAAACGACTCATACTCGTTATCCGCTGCGGCATCCTCAGCGCGGATGCCCAGCAGCAGGAACGGCTTCACACGATCACCCTAGTGAGTTCAGGCCCGTGATTCGTCACCGAGCGTGGCAGGCTCAACTGGCCTTACAGGTGGAAGATTCCGAAGGAGAACGGTCCTGCGGTGATCGTTGCCTGGTCCACAGTGACGCCGGTGTGCCTTACCGCGGTCGCGCTGGCCAGTCCGGGGCGGTCGTGCGGCAGGATGTGAGCGCGGCCGCCGGGGTTGATGATCACCAGGAACCGGCCGCCGCGAAGATAGGCGAGGGGATATGCGTCGTGCAGGATCTCCAGGCCGCCGCCGGGCCCGAGTTCGGGGTGAGCGCGCCGGAGCGCGATCAGGTCCCTGACGGTGTGCAGGAGCGAGTTCTGGTCGGCGCGCTGCCCGGCGGCGGTGGGGCGCCGCGGGTCCGGATCGACCGGCAGGTAGAGGCTTGCGGCCGGGGCGGCGGAAAATCCCGCGCTGGGGCTTGAATCCCATTGCATGGGGGTGCGTGACCCGGCCCGGTTGTAGCCGTTCGCCATGACGCTGCCTTCGGTGTCCGGAAGGCCGGGCACATGGCGCATGCCGATCTCGTCGCCGTAGTAGATGGCCGGCAGGGTCGGGAAGGTGAGGTGGAACGCGAAGGCGGGCGGCAACTGCCCGGGCGTACGCGGTCCGGCGTGCAGCCGGGCGAAGTCGTGGTTGGCGGTGGGCAGCGCGATGTGCCCGGGCTCGCCGATCGTCACGAGCGCGTCATGGTAGGCGGCCAGGAACGGGCCGGCATGGCCCCGGCCGTCGGCGTCGAAGTAGCACGGGTCGTCCGCGGCCCACTCGGGGCGCTGGGTGGCGGTGCCGTTGCTCCACAGCGAGCGCAGCGGCCTGCCGCGGGCCGGGCCGCCGAACTGGAGGAAGAAGTCGGCGTGGAACCCCGCGGGCACGGCCAGTGCCGGGTCACCCCATTCGGACAGCAGGGCCGCGTCCGGGTGTGCCCGGTCGAGCCAGCCGCGCACCGCACGCCACAGCCGGGCGGTCTCGGCAAAGCCCGGATCGTCTTTCACCAGCGAGTAGGCCATGTCGGCCCGGAACCCGGACACCCCCAGCTTGAGCCAGTGGTCCATGATCGTGCGCAGCGCCGCGCGGTTGGCGCGCGGACCCTCGGCCGCCACGCTCTGCCGCCAGGGCTCATCCGCCTTCTGGCGGGCGTAACCGTAGTTCAGCGCGGGCTGAGAGTCGAAGAAGTTCGCCAGGTAGCCTCCCGGGCGGGTGCCAGGAGAGCGGACAAACCTCTCCGGCAGCCGACCTCCGTCGGGGCCGGCCCAGATGTAGCGCTGATCGTCCGCGTCGTGCGCGGACGCCACGAACCACGGGTGGGTGTCGGCCGTGTGTCCCGGCACCAGGTCCAGCAGGAGCCTGATACCGCGCACGCGGGCCTGATCGGCGAGTGTGGCCAGGTCGTCGTTGTCTCCGTAGCGCGGGTCGATCGAGAAGTAGTCGGCGATGTCGTAACCGGCGTCGCGCATCGGGGAGACAAAGCAAGGGTTGAGCCACACCGCCGTGACCCCGAGCCAGGCCAGGTAGTCCAGGTGCTCCGCGATGCCGCGCAAGTCGCCGATCCCGTCACCGTCAGAGTCGGCGAAGCTCTGCGGATAGATCTGGTACAGGACGGCATCGCTCAGCCAGGTCGGTACGGCCATGCGCGGGCCAGCCTTTCGCAATCGGAGCGCCGGCGGGCAACAGTATGCCCGGCCCGGAATCAGACCGCGATGCTGGCGTCCTGGCCATCCCATGCGCGGGCGGCGACGTCATCGAACCATACCCCGCCCTCAGCGAGGTAACGGAAGCGCAGCCTGCGGCCGGCCTCGACGGTCACCACGGCGCTGCGGGTGCCGTTTGCCCGCCGCCGCAGCGGATGGGCGAAGGGATTCCAGTCGTTGAAATCACCCACCACCGACACCGCCGTGCGAGGCTCATCGGCCGGCAATGTGAAGGTAACGCGGACAGTGCCGTCACGCCCGGGCTTGGCTATCTTGATCAACTGCTTTCCTCGTTCCCTGCTCGACTAGCCTGACCAGGCCAATTATCCTCAATTCCCGCGCGCGGTCACTCATATCGCCATGGAGATGCCCCGGCGTGTCATAGACGGCGGTGATGCTGTCACCGCGCGGACAACCCGGCCAGAGTGCGGCCTCACCCAGGCCCGAAGCTCCCACCGGCGTTTTTTACGATGGCAGGCATGAGCACGCCGCTGATCCGATCGGAGGAGACGACTATGACCACACTCAGCTCACCCGACGGCACGACGATCGCTTACGACCAGCAGGGCGAGGGACCGGCCCTGATCCTGGTCGACGGCGCGCTGACCGTCCATTCGTCCGGCTCCGGGTCGGACCTGGCCAAGCTGCTCGCGCCGCACTTCACGGTCTACGGCTTCGATCGCCGCGGCCGCGGCCGGAGCGGGAACACGCTGCCCTACGCGCTCGACCGGGAGATCGACGACATCGAGGCGCTAGTCGACCGCGCCGGCGGCTCGGCGTTCCTTTACGGCCACTCCTCCGGCGGTCCCCTGGCCATGCGGGCGGCCATAAGGCTCGGCGGCAAGGTCAGCAAGATCGCCATGTACGAACCCCCCTACAACGACGATCCCGGTGCGCAGGAGTCCTGGAGCCAGTATCTCAGGCAGCTAAGACAGGCTCTGGCCGAAGGCCGCCCGGGCGACGCGGTAGCCCTGTTCATGCGGTTTGTCGGCATGCCCGCCGAGCAGATCGACGGCATGCGCCGCGCGCCGTTCTGGCCGGGCATGGAAGCCGTCGCGCCGACGCTGGCCTACGACCACGCCGCCATCCTGGGCGAGCCCTGGTCGGTGCCGACCGGGCTGGCCGCGCGCGTCTCGGTACCCGCCCTCGTGATGGCGGGCGACGCGAGCCTTCCGTTCATGCCCGGCGCGGCGCGGGCGCTGAGCCAGGCGATCGCGCTGGGCCAGCTGCGGATGCTGAGGGGCCAGACGCATGAGGTGAACCCGGACGCGCTCGCCCCGGTCCTGGTGGAGTTCTTCACCTCGTGAGGTGGACACCAGGACGGTGATCCTGGCGGCCACGAATCTGTTCGAGGGGACGCAGACCGAGCCGCCCGGCGATGCCGACCCGGAAGAAACAGCCGCGTTCACCAGCGAAGACATGACCGGCGAGCTGGACCTTGCCGCGATCCGCCGTCCCGGGCTGGAGCAGCGCCGGGTGAACGTCGATTTCCCGGTATGGATGATCGAATCGCTTGACAGGGAAGCCCGGCGGCTGGGCGTGACACGCCAGTCCATCAAGGTCTGGATCGCCGAGAGGCTTGAGCGCCGCCTGACGCCGGCCGGACCACGATGCCACTGATAAGTGAACCCTGCCGGTCACCCGTACCAAGCGCGCACCCGCACCAAAGCTCCCCGCGCTCGCGCGAAACGTACGAGCCCAGAGACAATTCGGCCGCGCCCAGCGCCGGTTTTGTGCGGTCCAGCGCTGATTCGACCGCATGGACAGCCGCTTACAGAACGACCGGTTCCGCACGCCTCGATATCGCCGGGCTGCACGCTCTCATCGCGGCACGTGAGTGTGCTCGAACAAATTCACCTGTAAGGTGCGTAACCGTGGTAGGCCCGTAAGCCCGGCCCGGACGTTCTGAGCTCTGTTACGTTTGTCCGGGTCCCGCTTCTGCACCTGGGATATCCGGCCGCCAATACTGCAATTCCTCCCTTGACTTCTCCAGTCCCAGCTCCTCCAGGGGACTGCCCTGACCGGTGCGCAGATGGCGCAGCACTGTTGCCATGAACTCATCCATCGCCGCTGTCACCTTTCCCACGGCGCTGGGCTCCGGCTTGTCATCTGTCATATAGACAGCTTGCCACGGCAACGGGACCATGTTCCCGGGCACGCCGCGCATGTCCTGAGACCGGCCGGCTCTCCTGATACTGCAGGCCTCTTCTATCGCCGCAGGCAGGCGGCTGGCCCGGGAACCGTCAGCCTTACCCGCGCCCGCGTTGCAGATGGCGCCTGCCGACTCGAAGCAGCCGCCAGCTTGCCGGGCGTCGCGTGACGGTCGGAAGCCGCGTAACAGGCACTCGCCGTGCCGAATATGCGTGTTCCGGCTTGTCCACCTCAACCGCGAGCCCGGCCTGCGGTGTTAGCGGTCACGAGAAATTCCAGGCCGGCGGCCATGAACCCCATGGTTACGGGAAGCGACGGGGGAAGAGGCGCGAACCCGCAGGCTCCGTGACCGCCTCAGCCGGGCACCTCAGCCCGCGACCGCGGAACCGCCGTTCATCCGGTGGCAAGCCGGCTGCGGAGCGCATGGCCGCCCACGGCCCGAGCACCGCAGCCGGCGCGGCAGCAACTCTCGCCTCAGCCCGCGGATACCCTAAGCGACAAGCCGTCCGCATACCGGGAATCGAGCTGGCCGCCAGCCAGGAGGGCATGTCCGCGTACCGGGAATTCCGATGGCCGCTGTCACTGCGGTCCAACCCGGCGTTATCTTGAGTCCGCCTTGAGGTGTCTCCCATGTAGCTTTACGAGGTTGCTGGGCTGCGTGGCGGACGCGTTCTCTTACACGAATTAAGAGCGGGGTCAGCAGGGCGGATGATCGCTCACGGCCACGGGCGGCCGACCCGTCTGGCGCGCGGGACACGGCGAGACACGCCTGCAGCCAGGCAATGAATACCCTGCCGGGTATCTGATCCTCGCGAGTTCATGATCACGAAAATGTCTACGCATTATAGGACAAAAAGTCTCCGGCAGGATAAAAGTTTTCGCGATCACGACGGTACGGCTGAGGCTATCTGCGTGTTAAATCCGGAAATTTCCTGATCTGATACCCCAGCCCCCACTGTCACCGGCCGGGTCAGCGCGGGACCCCGGGCGCTTGCCGGGATTAGGGTGTTCCAGGGCGTGCGGGACTGGAGGGCGAGAGTGATCTGTGCGGGAAGGCCAGAGCTGAGATGGCTGTCGATCCCGGCTCGGGCGATATGAGCGCGTCGCGGATGCAGGCTTCAGGACAACAATGCGCTGTAGGCGTTGAGCGCGGGCTGGCCGCCGAGGTGGGCGTAGAGCACCGTGGAGGCGGGGTCGATTTCGCGGCGGCTGATCAGGTCGATCAGCCCGGCCATGGACTTGCCCTCGTAGACCGGGTCGGTGATCATGCCTTCGGTGCGGGCGGCGAGACGCATCGCATCGAGGGTGGCGTCGTCGGGGATGCCGTAGGTGCCCGCATGGTAGTTCTCGTTCAGCTCGATCTCCCCGTCGTCCAGCTCGCGCTCGACGCCGATGAGCCGGGCGGTATGCCGTGCGATCCGGGTGACCTGGCCGCGGGTTTCAGCCGGCTTGGCTGAGGCATCGATGCCGATGACACGGCGCGGCCGGCCGCCGGCGGCGGCCGGCGCGGCGAAGCCGGCGACCATGCCGGCTTGGGTGCTGCCGGTCACAGAGCAGACCACGATGGTGTCGAAGAACACGCCGAGCTGGCGTTCCTGCTCGGCGACCTCGAACGCCCAGCCAGCGAACCCCAGGCCGCCGAGAGGATGATCGGAGGCGCCGGCCGGGATGGCATACGGCCGGCCGCCCGATTCCTCGATCTCCCGCAGCGCCTGCTCCCAGCTCTTCTTGAAGCCGATGCCGAACTCGGAGGGCACCAGCCGCACGTCCGCCCCGGCTAGCCGGCTGATCAAGATGTTGCCGACCTTGTCATACACCGAATCGGGCCAGTTCACCCAGCTCTCCTGGATGAGCACGCAGTTCAGGCCGACCCGGGCCGCGACCCCCGCGACCTGGCGGGTGTGGTTGGATTGCACGCCGCCGATCGACACCAGCGTGTCGCAGCCCTTGGCCAGGGCATCGGCGACCAGGTACTCCAGCTTGCGGGTCTTGTTACCGCCATAGGCGATCCCCGAGTTGCAGTCCTCGCGCTTGGCCCACACCGGCGCGCCGCCCAGATGGGCGGACAGCCGTTCCAGCGGATGCACCGGCGACGGGCCAAACAGCAGCGGATACCGCTCAAACGAGCCGATCGACATCGCATCCTCCCGAAGTCAGCACGCGGCCGGCCCGCGCCACGTCAGCGCGGTAACGCAGCCCCGATCCCCAGCATCGCCGACCGCGCATACCGCGATCAACCACCCATGCTTCTCGAGGCAAACGCTGGCCGGCACTACCGGCCGTGACATACAGCGAGCGGGCCGAGGCTCCGCGAAGCACCGGACGGCGTGGTCGGCGGTGCGGAAGGCTCACTTTGCCACGCCGGTCACCGGGACGGCGAACTCGGCGCGGACATCGGCGCCGAGGCCAGCCTGGCCGCCCGGGTCCAGGCCGGCGAAGCCGTCGGCGTTCACGATCGTGATGACAAGCGGCCGCGGCCGCCGTGCCCGCTTCTGCGGGAAGGCTGGCGCGCGCGCCCACCGCCTACGTCCTCAGCGGGGGCGGGCCTCCGGGGTCGAACGGCCTAGGGATCGTGACGCCGTTCAGCACGGCCGCCAACAAGCCCGGCAAGGCCATCACAGTCGGCAGCTACCCGCTCGCCATCGCGATCACGCCATAGCGACAACGGCCGAGACCGAGCGGGCGGTGTCGGCCGGGGCGGATATCACCCCGGGCGACACACCTAGCCCGCCTCGGGCTGGGCGCGTCGGCACACGCAGTTGTTAGACGCCATTTTTCTGAGCTTGAAAGCGCGGGCTGGCGTCGTTCAGGGTGAGCGTGCCGGCCGAGGGCTGGCGGCGGGTTCCTGTCCAGCGTTGTCAGGCTTTGCCCAGGTAGGGTCGCGCCGTGGGGTGGGGGGAAGCGGACCGGGTGACTTGCCGAGACGAAAGAGCATCTGAAGGTACTGGCCGGCCGGGACGTGGGCGGAGGCTGCCTGGCGGGTCGCGGGATTCTCCACGATGGCTGTGAGCGGGGCGACGGCCAGGCCGCACGTGTGGGCAGCCAGGGCGAGGTGCTGCCATGCCAGCCCGGCGCGGATCCAGGCTGCCATGGTTTCCTCTGCTGATGTCAGGAAGCCGATCAGCGGCCCGGCTGCGAGAGCTTGGGCGTCACGCTCTCCCATTTGCTTGAGCGGCTCGCCTGAAGTGCGCAGCGCGGTGATGAGAGCGTCCGCGGCGTCCGGTGGCAGGGGCAAGGTCATGCCGTCGCGCCGGGGATCTGCTGGGTCGGCCCTCAGCCAGCCTGCCAGCTCCTTGGCGAAAGAGCCTGCCCGGCTAAGGTCGCCGACGGCCTGCCGGTGGAGGTCCGCTATGTGTTCGCGGGCCTTAGAGTCACCGGCATAGTGGACGCTGATACCCGGCGGCCAGGCCAGTTGCGGCGGCTCGACCTCATCTGGCGGGTAGCTGCGCTTGTCGGTGACACGCGAGGTCAGGGCCGGGAACAGCCGCGCCAGCGCGTGATCGGCCTCGGTGCCGGCGAGACCAAGCCGCACACGTCCGTCAGGGGCGATCTGCAGTGTCATGCCCAGGCCAGATGCCGCGGCTGCCACCAGAACGCTCGCGGCGCTGCAGCCCAGGCTGATCGCCAGGGCTCGCCGCCGCGGATCGGCGACAGCCAGTGCGCGGGCGGGGTCGGGGCCGATCGTCAGCGACCCGCCGGCTACGCGGAACTGCCACGGCTGCGTGTTGTGCGGCGATGGGGCTAGCGTGGCGTAGGCCGCGAGCCTGATGAGGGCGCCGTCGCCGTCGCCGTCGCCGGCCAGCGTCCGGGGATCGCGCAGCTCCGGTAGCCGGCCGGCGACGACGGGTACGGGCCGGAGCCGGGCCGTGACCGCTGCGCGCTCGTCTGCGGTGCCTCGGTCGTCTGGCAGGCTGAATGCCTCGGTGAGGCTGAAGCGGTACCGGCCGCTGCGCAGCGGCGCGTCGAGCAGCACTGAGCGCGCCGCCATCGCGGCCAGCCCGGCTGCCGTGCTCGCGGTGCTCGCGACCTGCGGGCGCCCGACGAGCTCTCGGTTGATAAGCGGGAGCGAGGCCAGGGCGCGCAGCGGGACGTTGCCGACGCCGATGACCTGGGCTGCGAAGCGGGACACGTCCTCGGGGGCAAGGCCGGTCCGCATCAGATCCTGCAGCGATACCCCGTCGAGCTGGCCGTTGAAGGGCTGCAGGCCATCATTCGGCCGATCCCAGCGTTCGACGTCGATCAGCACTGTGTCGCCGAGATTCGTGGCCATGAGCAGCGGCTTGCGGTGCATCTGCGCCATGAGGCGAAGCTGGACCTTCACCCGGAATTCGTCGACTTCGTCGACCACCACATCGCTGGCTGCCACGAAGGCGCCCACCGTGTCGTCGTCGAGACCTTGCGTATACAAGATGCACGTGGCGAACGGATCGAGCTCCCACACTGCGCGGGCGGCGAGCTGGCACTTCGGCACGCCCACGTCAAGCAGGCTGCCTTGCATGCGATTCAGGTTGCTGGTAGCCAGGTCGTCGTGATCGGCGAGCGAGAACGTGCTGCCGATTCCGTGGCGCACGAGCGCAGACAACACATTGCTGCCTACCGACAGCCCGGCGATCGCTACGTGTGCCCTCCGCAGCACAGCCTGCTCTGCCGTAGTCACGAGATTCCGGTTCCGGTTCGTGCGGAGCTCGAAGAGCGCCTCGGGCTCCAGGGTGCGCAGGGCGGCGTCCAGCCACGGGTAATAGGACCAGATCCCGGGCTCCCGCGCTTCATATTCTGCGATGAACGCCGCGCGCGCCTGACGCGGCCCTCCCGGCAGGCGTACCTCGGCCAGCTCCGCGACCTGGCTGGCGTAGACGTCGCGCACCTGGGCGTTACCGAACTGGGCCAGCCAGACAGCCTGACCCGGCCCGTGAGCGTGCCTGGCCAGGGTCACTCGCTCGGGCATTGCGAACCGTCCGGCCTGGTGCGCTCGTCGGCATAGAGCGGGATCTTCCAGTGGCCGGCCAGAGTCGCCGGGGGATCCCGGAACTCAACCAGGGCCGGAGCTAGCTCGCCGCTCGCGATCTCGGCCGTGATCTGCGGGAAGTCGTCCAGCAGGGAGCGCGCGGCGGCGGCCAGCCCGGCGTCGTCTGCCCGGCCGATGACGCGCACTATGGGCTGCTCGCGCTGCTGGCCGGGCGAGTACCCGCGTACGAGCTGGACCGCCAGGACGGACGGGTCGCGTGCCGCCAGGCGAGGCGCCCAGGTCCGAAGATCGCTGTATGGGACAAGCGTGGATCCGATTGCGGCTTCGGTTGCCCGCTCGATGTCGGAAAGAAGGAGACGGCCCTGTTCCCAGCCCCGGTAAATCGCGCGGTCGCCCACCCGGTAACGAATGATCGGCGCTGCCCGGGCATCGAACTGGGTGACGACGACATCACCGCGTGCACCGGCGTCAACGGGACGGCCATCGTCGTCGAGCACCTCGATGAGGTGCGTCTCGGTGAACGTACGGTAGACGCCGTCGCCGGCAGGCGCGGCACCCAGGGCTCCCGCGTCGGTCGTGGGGTAGAAGGCGGTGAGCCGGGCTCCGGGAAGGCGAGCCCGAAGCCGGTCGGCGTCCGCATCGGCCAGCGCCGCGCCGCCGTACACCAGGAGCATCGGACGCAGGGCGGCTTCGGCCCGCGCGATCTCCTGCAGGAACCCCGGCGATCCTGAAATCGTGTCCGGCCCGAAGGCGGCTGCACGCCGCAGCTGGTCGTCCAGCGGCTCGGTTGCCGCGGTGACCAGGGCATTGTCCCCGCAGTGGCGGGCCAGCCAGGTCATCGAGACTGAGGAGCCGGTCTGGCCTTGCCCCTGACCGTCCGGCCGGTGCTCGATTCCCCAGTGCCGCTGAGCGGGGCCGACACCGCTCATCGCCAGGGCGCGCAGGAAGTTGTCGCCAAGCCCGCGGTTGGCGCACTCCGCCGTCACGGGCACCAGAACCTGCGTGGCGGTGCTTCCGCTGGTGGCCACGACCAGGACAGGACCAGGGCATGCAGGCTGCCGCTCGTAACAGGCTCTGGCCAGCCACTGCTTGTCGATAATGGGTACCCGGTCCCACGCGGCACCTGTCTGGATGGCACCCGCCGGATCGATGCCCGCGTCCTGGATCAGCTCACGGTAGGCGGAGTTGAGGCCCTGGCGAGCGTGGTAGCGCAGCAGGGCAGCCGCGCGGCTCAGCCACCACCGCTGAATCTGCCCGGATGTCTTCCCGGCCACGTCACTCATCTCGCGCCGAACGCGGGCCCACGCATCACCAGATGGCCTGATACTAGCCAGGCCATCACTTCGGGTGCGCTGCATGTCAGTACGCTTGGTCAGGCTTGACCCGAGTCCACCGCGGCAATGAGCTCCAGGATCCGAGCCGGAGGCAGGTGCTGCTCGTAGATCCGCACGCCGAAGGGCGAGAGCGCGTCCTCAATCGCGTTCACTACCGTGGGCGGCGCGACGATCATGCCGCCCTCGCCCACGCCGCGGAAGTTGACGTCGGCATCGAGGGGCACGGTCTGCAGGTGCTCTATCTCGATGCGCGGAACATCACAGGCGGTCGGCACCAGGTAGTCCATGAACGTGGCTGACTGGCAGTTGCCGTCCTCGTCATACGCCGATCGTTCGAGCAGTACCGCGCCGATGCCCTGCGCGACGCCGCCCCGGATCTGACCATCGACGATGGCGGGGTTGATGAGCGCGCCGCAATCCTCAGCGACGACGTACCGCTCCACCGTCACAATGCCGGTCTCGACATCGACCTCGACGATGGCGCAGTGACTGCCGCCGGACCATCCTCCTTCGCCGCCGTCGAACGCGGCCTCGACTTCAAGGTTAGCGTCCACGTCCGCACCGAACTGGTCCGATGCCGCACGCCGCGCGACCTCGCCCACCGCGATGGCACTGTCTGGGTCACCGCGCACCCAGACGTGGCCATCGGTGATCTGGAGATCCTGGGCGCTGGCTTCCATGAGATGCGACGCGAAATCGAGCACCTTGGCCTTGAGCTGCCGGGCGCCGTGCAGGGCCACTCCCCCGGTCATGGTGGCCGACCGGCTGCCGCCGGTCAGCCCGAACGGGACGACGTCGCTGTCGCCGACCACGACGCGGACCTGCTCGAACGGCACGCCGAATTCGTCGGCGGCGATCTGGGCAAGGGTCGTCTGGTGGCTCTGGCCGTGCGGCATCTGGCCGGTGAACAGCGCGACTATGCCGTCTTCCTCGAGCCGAAGGCGCATGGACTCCATGCCCATCGGGCCGCTGGGCCCCTCCGGCGAGCGCGGGCCAGGAGCGGCCTCGATGAACGTCGCCACACCGATGCCGAGGTAACGACCCCGGGCCCGGGCTTCGGCCTGCCGGCGCCGGAACGCGGGAAAGTCCACGAGCTGGGCGAGCCGCTCCAGTGACTCCCCCGTCGTGACTCCGACCAGCGGCCGTCCCGTGATCATGACCGCCGGGGGATCGGTGCGGGGGGCGACGTTACGCAGCCGGATCTCGAGCGGATCGAGGCCAAGATCCTTGGCGATGATGTCGAGGACGCGTTCCCGCACGAACGTCTCCGATGCCCACGGGCCGCGATAGGCGACGTACGATGCCTTGTTCGTCGTGACCGCGGTCGACTCGAAACCAAGAGCCGCGAGCTTGTACGGGCCCGGCAGCATCGCCTCCATGATGTCCGGAACCATCGTGCCCATGCCCGGGTACGCGCCGGTGTCGATGACCATCTTCACGTCCAGCCCGAGCAGGTCTCCGTCGTTGCTGACGGCAGCCCGGACGTCGAAGCTCTCCTCGCGTGCCTGTCCCGACGCCGTGAGGTTTTCGCCGCGGTCCTCCACCCACTTGACCGGCTGGCCGATAGCGCGCGAGGCTGCCGCGGCCGCGAGCTCTTCCCGTGACGCGCCGATCTTCAGGCCGAACGACCCGCCGATATCCCCGGCCAGGACGCGCACTTTGTCCTGCTCGATACCGAGGCGCATGGCGACGGCGATCCTGCTAACGTGAACGCTTTGCGTTGCGGCGTAGACCGTCATGACACCGAGATCGGCGTCGTAGCTCGCGACGCAGCCGCGTCCCTCCATGGGCACGTTCTGGTGGCGATGCACGTCGATGCGGAAGTCGAAAACCCGGTCAGCATCAGCGAAAGTGGCGGCGACGTCGCCGAACTCTTTACGCGAGTGCGGGCGGA
This sequence comes from uncultured Actinomycetota bacterium, assembly GCA_963771985.1. Classification (GTDB taxonomy): domain Bacteria; phylum Actinomycetota; class Actinomycetes; order Streptosporangiales; family Streptosporangiaceae; genus Trebonia. The sequence continues at coordinate 495,830 of CAVYVO010000028.1, forward strand.
CGATGTTGTCACCCAGGTTGGCGAACAGCGGCGGGCTGCTCGGCTCGAGCGCGAAGGACGCGTTCGTGACCGGAGGCAGGTCGTCATACTCCACCTCCACAAGCTCGCAGCCGTCCTCGGCGACGTAACGGCTCTCGGCGATGACGATCGCCACGGGGTCGCCCGCGAAGCGCACCTTGTCGGTGGCGAGCAGGGTGAACTCCGGGGTGGGCCCTCCGGCGCCCATCAGAGCCATGAGCGCGTCCGGCCCGGGGATGGTCATCGCTTCCAGTTGCTCTCCCGTGAACGCCGCGACGACTCCGGGCAGCACCCGCGCGGCCGAGACATCGACCGAAAGCACACGGGCGTGCGCCAGCGGGGAGCGCACGAACGCGGCGTGCAGCATCCCCGGCAGCTTGATGTCGTCGACGTACCTGCCTTTGCCGGTAAGGATGCGCGGGTCCTCCGAACGCTTGATGCTGGCGCCGGTGTAACGCTCGGCCAAAATTCCTGCCATGATCGCTCCCTCGCTCAGCTTTGCCGGGCCCGCTCGGCGGCCAGCAGGACGCCGTCGATGATGCTCTGGTAGCCGGTGCACCGGCAGATGTTGCCGGACAGCGCCTCGCGAATCTGCTGCTCGCCGGCGTCGGGATGGGCGCGGAGGAACGCCGTAGCCTGCATGACGAACCCGGGCGTGCAGAACCCGCACTGGAAGCTATGCGAGTCCCACATCGCCTGCTGCAGTGTGCCAAGCTCGCCGTCCGGTGCTAGCCCCTCGATCGTCGTTACCTCGCTGCCGGCGGCCTGGACCGCCAGCATCAGGCACGAGCGCACCGCCCGGCCGTCGACGATGACCGTGCACGCGCCGCAGACCCCGTGCTCGCAGCCGGCGTGGGTGCCGGTGAGGTTGAGGTCGTCCCGCAGGAAGTCCGCCAGCGTCTTGCGCGCCTCCGGCGAGCCCGTGCATGTCTCGCCGTTGATCCGCAGGGTAATGTCCACCTTCAGTCACTGCCTCTCGCCAGCGTTGTCCGCGGCGGCTCGCAGGCCGCGCCGCACCAAGGCGGCCGCGACCTTCTTCCGGTAGTCCGACGACCCGTGCAGGTCGGCTGGCGGGTCGATATCCTCGGTCGCCCGGCGGGCTGCCTCATCGAAGAGCTCGGCCGACGGCCTCTCGCCGACCAGGAGATCCTCCGCGCCGGCGGCCCGGACCGGCACATCGGAGACGCCGGAAAACGCCAGCCGGGCATCGCTGATCACGCCGTCGGAAAGCGTCAGTGATGCCGCCAGGCCGACAACGGCGAAGTCGCCGTGGCGTCTGGCGACCTCCTGAAAGCTGATCCCCGTGCCCCGTCCCGCGGCCGGGAAGCGCACCTCCACAAGGAGTTCGTCGGGACGCCGCGACGTCGTGAGGTAACCCTCGAACCAGTCCGACGCCGGGATAACCCGTTCGCCCGACTGGCTGCGCACCACGAACTCGGCATCAAGCGCCAGGGCGACGGCCGGCAGCTCCGCCGCCGGGTCGGCATGCGCCAGGCTGCCCCCGATCGTGCCGCGGCTGCGGATTGCCTCATGGCCGATCAGGGGCAGAGCAGCCGCGAGCAACGGCACGGCACCGGCGACGGTCTCGGATTCCTCGGCGACGTACTCCCGCGTCATGGCGCCGATCGCCACCCAGCCGTCGGTCGCCGACACCCCGGACAGCCCGTCTACCCCGTTGATGTCAACGAGCACCACCGGGTGGGCCAGCCGCAGCGCCAGCAGCGGGATCAGACTCTGGCCGCCGGCGAGCACGCTCGCCTCGTCCAGATGCTCAGCCAGCAATTCCACAGCCTCGGAGACGGTTTCAGGAGCCTCGTAGTCAACGGGAGGCAGTTTCATCGGCGAAGCCCTTCTCCGGCAGGAGTGTTTCCATAGCGTTCCAGGCTCACTCAGGTTGCCTCGACAACCATGACGGCGGCAACCTGAGCGGATGATTCGTTGTTCGGCCGACCGCGAACGCGCCGAACGCGGCAGTAAAAGAACAAGACCCTTTTCCCATAACGGACCGTGGCGCCTCCCCGCCCCTCCAGCCCCCCTCCAGCACAGCGGCCGCCCTCATGTGTGCAGCTTCCCCAGCTGCATCGCATCAGGTCAAGCGGTCCCAGGAGAGGTCTTGGGACGAGGGATCGCAGACCGTTATCGGTCATGGTTATTGTTCGGGCTATGACCCGGATTCCCTATGTGCGGCGCGAGGAGCTGGGGCCCGAGGGCCAGCAGCTGTGGGACAGCATCGTCAACGGCCGGGGCGAGGTGGTGGTGACCGCGGGCGGCGGGCTGGCCGGGCCGTTCAACGCGTTCGTCACGGCGCCTGGCGCCGGGCGGCGGCTGTCCTCGCTCGGCGCGGTCCTGCGGTTCGGCACGTCGATCGGGCGGCGGCTGTCGGAGATCGCCATCATCACGGTCGGCGCGCGGTGGCAGGCGGAGTTCGAGTGGTGGGCGCACGCGCCGATGGCGCGCGAGCACGGCGTCGCCGGCGCGGTGGCGGACGCGATCGGGCGCGGCGAGGATCCGCTGTTCGAGGCGGACGACGAACGGGCCGTCTACGATGTGGCCCGCCAGCTCAGTCACTCTGGCCGCCTGGACCAGGAGACCTACGATGCCGCGCACCGCTTCCTCGGCGACGCCGGGATGGTGGAGCTGGTGTCGCTGTGCGGGTACTACACGCTGGTCTGCTTCCTGCTGAACGCGTTCGCCGTGCCGCTGCCGCCGGATGCCACGCCGATGTGGGCCGGATCGTGACCCTGCCGGCCGGGACGCGGGCCGCCGAGGCCTGCCCGGAACCTGGTCCCGGACGGCGAGGGCGGGATGATGGGGTTATGCGACCTGACCCAGATGACAAGCCGGTGCTGCCGGCGCAGAGCGACGAAGAAACCGGCATCGGCTGGAGTGAGGTTCCCGAGCCGGACGATGACGAGCGCCTGCGCCTAGAACGCCCGCCGCACTGGGACCAGTGAGTCCCGGCCGGCGGGAACGGCCGGATCGGCACCTCGGCGCTCTTGTGCCAGGTGAAGGTTCGGGGGTTGTCGTTCCAATGGCTAGAATCGCCGGGATGCCAGGGCCGACCGCAGGAAGCGCCGTACCCGCGGGCAGGGCCCGCACACTCGCTCAGGTGTACCGGCACTTCGGTGAGGTCAACGCCGCCGGAACATCGCCGCTGTACGAGCGCGTCGCCGTCGCCCTGAGTGAGTCCGGCGAGGCGCTGCGCGCCATCGAGGCGGCGCCGGCGCGCAAGCGGCACCCCACGGTGATCCTCGCCGCGCTGCACGACCTCGCCCTCGCCGGACGCGCTCCGGCGCTTGCCGCGGCCTATGCCGCTGCGGACGGCGACGCCGCCGCTGGCGCGGCGATCGACACGCTGCTGCGAATGACCGACTCGGTCGTGACCATCGCCGTGCGCCGGCGGACGCGGACCAGCGAGACCGGACGCTGCGCCGTGCTGTATCCGGCCATTGCCGAGGCGGCGCGCCGGGTAGGCGCGAATGCGGTCGGGCTGATCGACGTGGGCTGTTCGGCTGGGCTCAATCTCAATGTCGATCGCGTTGGCATCACGTACAGCAACGGACAATCGCTGGGCGACCCGTCATCTCCCGTGCAGCTGTCGTCTTCGATCGTGGGAGACCGGCCCATCCCGGCGCGGGCGATGCCCGAGGTCGTCGCCCGGGTCGGCGTCGACCTCGATCCGGTCGACGTGACCGACGCGGATGACGCCCGATGGCTGCGCGCCTGCCTGTGGCCGGATCAGCCAGAGCGAGCCGCGAGGCTCGAAGCGGAGATGGCGCTGGCGGCGACGGCCCCTCCGCTGCTGCTGCAAGGTGACGCCGTCGAGGTAGTGCCCGACGCCTTCGCCCGTGTGCCCGCGGACGCCCTGCCTGTCGTCACCACGGCGTGGGCGCTGTCGCACTTCCCGCTCGAGAGCCGCCTGCGCTTCCTGCACCGCCTCGATGAGGCGGCGGCCGACCGGGCGGTGGCGTGGGTGTCAGCGGAGGGGGTCGCAGTCGCGCCGGCGATACCGACGCTTGGCGATCGCCGCGCCTCTGGCCACAGCATCATCGGCCTGGCGGTATTCGACCGGTCGGCTCTGCGCGCCGAGGCCATTGGCCGCTGCTGGTCGCAGGGCCGCTTGCTGGCGTGGCTGGCAGACTCCTACTGTCTCAACAAATAGCGAGCGCTCCAACCTGACAGGACACTAGGAACCTGCCGACAGCACTACGCGCGGGTGACGGCCGTCAACGTACCCCACGAACGGCGGGTAGATGTTATAGCCGAGCAGTTCCTGCAGCCGTTCCGGTAGCTCACGGGCGATGTCACGGGGCACGGCCAGGCAGTGGTTCTCCTGCTGCCGCAGCCAGCCGGCCGCGTACTCCAGGATCACGCCGAGCCGCGGCCGGGCGGTCTGGTTCGCGCCGCCTCCGTGCCACAGGCTGCCCAGGTAGAACAGGGCCGATCCGGGTGACATCACTGCCGTCTCCACCGGGTCGTCCGGGCCTGGTTGCCGGCCCGGCTCCCACTGGTGGCTGCCGGGGATGAACCTGGTGGCGCCATTCTCCGAGGTGAACTCATCGAGCGGCCACATGGTGTTGACCACCAGCGGCGGATGCGGCTCGGGCACCGGGTAGATGGCGTCGTCCCGGTGCAGGACCTGCGCCTTCTCGCCTGGCCCGATGCAGATGCCGGCCGGGGCGCTGAGCTGGTACTGGCCGAGTATCTGGTCTAGAACGCCGAGCAGCAGCGGGTCGGTGGCGAGCGCGTCGAACGCACGGGTCTTGGCGAACAGGGCATAGATCCGCTTGGTGTCGAAGCCCTCGAAGGAGTTCCGCCCGGTTCGGGTGGTTCGCAGCACCCGGTCCAGGTCAGCGCGGGCGGCCTGCGCTCTGGGTGGCGTCAGCATGCCGGTCACGACCACGTAGCCGTCGTCCATCAGCTGCCGGGCCACATCCTGGCCGGCCGAGGTGGCGGGCATCGTTGCCATCATCAGCCTGAGACTAGTGCACGTGTCCGTAAGCTAGCCGGGGGTCGGCAGGCCGTGATGGCGGCGATGCTGGCCGCCGCAACCAAGTCGCGGTGCCCGGTCTGCCCGCGGTGCGGACAGCTGAACACGCGCCCGGCTCCCGCGAGTACGGCATTCCCGCCGTGGTCGCCTTGGGCGACGCCACGAGCCGGGGGCGTGACGGCCAACGGATCAGCATCGATGGCAACTCCGGCCTGCTCGAGATCCACAGTGGCGGACGTCGACCACTGCGGCGGTGCTGGCCCGTGGCGGTCGGCAGAGGGCGAGATTACACTCGGGGCACGCATGAGCAGGCGACAGCTGATCGCAAGGTACCCGCGAGTCCGACTGCGCCGTGCCCGGCCTGAGGAAGCCAGCGACCGCGCAGCCCGGAAAGGGGAAGGCAGCAGTGGCAGAGGAGACACAGTTCACGATTGGGATGAGGGCAAGCTGCTCGGATGGTTTGTGCGGCGAGGTGCGCCGTTTGGTCATCGACCCCGCCGCTGATACGGTCACCCACCTTGTCATCCAACCGGGGCACCGGCGGGAGGCCGGTCGGCTTGTTCCCCTAGAACCTGGTCGAGACTACGGAAGGCGAGATCAGGCTGCGCTGCACGCGCGCGGAGTTCGACGAACTTGACCGTGCCGAGGAAAGCGACGTGGTGGAAGGCCCCGGCAGCCCTGGCTTCGCCAGCGGCGCCTTGGTATACGGCGGCAGCGAGGCATACGCGCCCGCCGGCCCTGGCCACTTCATGGACGTCGGCCCCCAGCCGGTGCATCGGAGGGTGATCATCGAAGACGTTGTTCCGCAAGGCGAGATTCAGGTGAAGCCCGGTGACCGTGTCCACGCCGTCGATGGCGAGATCGGACGGGTACGGGGTTTCCTCGCCGATCCAGGCGATGGCCGGTTGACCCATGTGCTTCTCCAGGAGGGGCATCTTTGGGGGCGCAAGGAAGTCGCCATCCCGATCGGTGCCGTGACCGGAGTCCGGGACGGAATCCGGCTCAGCATCACCAAGCAGCAGGTGGAGAACCTGCCCCCCGTGAACATCGATCACCCCGGCTAGAGTCGCTGCCCTTGGTCGCAGAATATTCTCGGCTAAGCCAGCGGCCTCTTCGACCGGGTAATCGGGCAGGACCTGAGGGCCCGCGCGCCGAGACCGACTCAGCCTTCCAGCCCGACAGTGTGCCGGTCGATGACATACCGCACGGGGTAGGTAAGTGCCTGAGTCCCGGCGTCCGCCAAGGACACCAGCACCGGATCCTTGCCTTCACCCCGCACTCTGACATTTTCTAGCTCGATTGGCGAGTTAAGGACGGCCAGGAACGCATGCCATCGGTGCGCGTCTGAACCGCGGCGGCAAGAGTCGCCGGTGATGTCTTCGGTGGCAACGTGCACGACCGTGTCCGGGGGAATATCCGGGAGACCCGTGACTTCCTCGCCCAGTTCCCGGACCGCTGCCTCTTGCGGCGTTTCCCCCGTGTCCACATGCCCGCTGAGCACCGTCAGGGTGCCGGCCGGGTAGATCGTCCGCCGGAAGAACAGGAACCTGCCGTCCGGGTTGCGGACGAACACACCTGAACTCTCGTGCCATATTTCGCCGTCCTCCGCGGCCCACCAGTTAAAGTTCCGGTCAAGAACGACCCGTCGCTTGCTGCACCGTCGGCACATGCGGCAGAAGAAGTGCGTTTCGTCGCCCTCGGTTCACCTGATCCTAAAGATGGCATTTACGGCTCGCCTGATTCGGCAGGCGATATCTACGCAATCTTCCCCGCGTGCCCGCTCGGGCCTCCCGGCGCCACACGCTGCACGAATGCAATACTCACCGTCGTCTCGCCAACCGGGATGGACTCTCGTCATCGAACGACTCCACGTACGATCCAGAATTCCGGGCCGAGGTGCCAGCAAGGCCGCCCTCCCGCAACGCTGCGTGGACTAAGCGCACATCACACGCAGATCGGCGATTATGAATCACAGCTTCCGCGCACCTGCAGCCTTTCAAAGTACAGGCGCTTCTATACGCGTATGGTCGTCATTAATCTCGACTTTCGCGGTTTTCGGGTTGGAGTGAAGAGCCGCTACTTTGGCAGCGTGATCACAACCCGATCACCGCCGGCAGCGACATGACCGTCCCCATCGCCGCGAAGTACGGCACCTGGAACGATGCGAACTGCTCGTGTGCCGCCAGCGGGAGCAGGGCCGCGATGACCGGCAGGCCGATCAGGAACCCGAAGAGCAAGACCCGCTCCGTCACCTTCGACCCGCGCCACCACACCTTGACGTGCCTGCCCAGCCCGAAGTCGGCCGCGATTCGCTGCTCCTCCGCGTCTGCCCTGACCTTCCTGCCGGTGTGACCAGCCACCCGCCGCCTCCCGGAACTCATTCCGTCGTTTCCATGACCTGTATCTCCTGACGACGCGCGGGGCAGCCACCAGGCTCACGCGGCCGGGGGCGAATGTTCACCAAGTCAGCGTCGGGAGTTCACTCGTGCAGCCCGCAGCCGCCGAGACCGTATTCCCCTGGCCTTTGGCGCGGAGCCGGCAGCGGTTTCTTGCCAAGCCGGCGCTTTCGATCCCTATCGCTAGCGGGCGGGACAGCCTCGCCGAAGCCGTGCTCACGATAGACGGCGAACGCTCAGGGCGAGCATGTGACAACTGATTTCGATAGAAGGCTTCACTCTCGTGTTCCGCACTTCCGTGTACCGCTGTCAGCGGCCGACTGTCGGCACGTTGCGTCAGTCCGGGGCGGGACGCCAGTTCAGCACCGAGATCCTGCGCGACCACTTCGTCTCGGACTGGGCGGACGTCCGCGGGTACGCGAAGCTGCCCGCTGCAGAGCCCGTCACCGAGGCCTGACCCGCCGGGCCCCGCTGCCGTGACCTGACCCGCCGGGCTGGCAACCGGGCGCCGTCCCGGCCTGCTTTCCGGCCGGACGGCGCGAAGCGGACGATCAAGGCACGCTGACGGCTGATCATTCGGCGGCATGGGAAGCGGGGACTCGGGGCGAGTGCCGTGGGAGCAACGGGGGGTGCAGCTAGGTCCACTCTGGGGCGGGTGGCATCATCCTGCGACTGGGTACTTAGCACCACTGTGATCCAGCACAGTACTCCGTATGCTACCCAGCATGATGTTGAGTAGGAACAGGTCATGAGTGTCCGCTACGCGATGCTCGCGCTGCTGAGCGAGGGTCCCAAGTATGGCCTGCAGCTTCGCGAGGAGTTCGAGGCCCGCACCGGCGAGGTCTGGCCGCTGAACGTAGGTCAGGTGTACACGACGCTGCAGCGGCTGGAGCGCGACGGGCTCGTGGAGTCCGACGGGACCACCGACGAGGGACCGCAGAAGGGCTTCCGGATCACCGCCGAAGGCGAGCAGGAGCTAGCCAGGTGGCTGCGCACGCCGCCGGACCTGAGCTCGCCGCCGCGCGACGAACTCGTGATGAAGGTGCTGGTGGCGTTGCGTGTGCCAAGCGCCGACGTGCACGCGGTGATCCAGGCGCACCGGCGCTACCTGGTGGAGCTGATGCAGCAGTGGACCCGGATCAGGGAAGACGACGCCGGAGGAGACCTGAGCATGTTGCTGGCGGTCGACGCCGAGCTGTTCCGGCTCGACGCGGTGGTCAGGTGGCTGGACGCCGCCGAAGCCTGCGTCAATCGCGCGGCAGCCGACGGGACGATGACCTGGGCGGACCAGGCGAGCCCGCGGAACCAGACACGAGCGCCGCTGCCACGGCACCGGCGGGAAGGGAGAGTACGGCGATGAGCATGTTGGAGCTGCGCGCGGTATCCAAGTCCTATGGGCAAGGCAGCGCGGAGGTGCATGCGCTGCGCGAGGTCAGCCTGACGGCAGCCGAAGGCGAGATGGTCGCGGTGATGGGACCCAGCGGCTCGGGCAAGAGCACGCTGCTGACCATCGCCGGAACCCTGGAGGAACCGACTTCCGGCGAGGTGCTGATCGCCGGCCAGCCGGTCAGCAAGCTGTCCCGCAACGCCAAGGCGCGGCTGCGGCGGCGCGTGATCGGCTACGTATTCCAGGACTTCAACCTGTTGCCCGGGCTGACCGCGGCGGAGAACGTCTCGCTGCCGCTTGAGCTGGACGGCCTGTCCGCCCGCAAGGCGCGCGTCCCCGGCCTGCGAGGGCTGGAGCGGCTCGGTCTGGGCGAGCGGGGCGCGCACTACCCCGACCAGCTTTCCGGCGGGGAACGGCAGCGGGTCGCGATCGCGCGCGCGATGGTGGGCGACCGGAGGCTGCTGCTCGCCGACGAGCCCTCGGGCGCGCTGGACACAGCGAACGCGCAGGCGGTGATGCGCCTGCTGCACGACGCGTGCAAGAACGGCGGGATGACCGCGGTGGTGGTGACCCATGACGCTCAGCTCGCGTCCTGGGCGGACCGGGTGGTGTTCCTGCGGGACGGCCGGGTGACCGACCAGACCACGCCGGCACCGGGTCCGGAGTCCCTCCTCACCCCGGAACGAAACCAATGAGCGCCGCAGCGGTAACGGAACGGCCCGCGCACAGACCGCCAAACGGCGGCGTGCCCGCCCGCCGTGCGGTCATCCGGTGGGCGATACGGCTGCTGCGCCGCGAATGGCGGCAGCAGCTGCTGATCCTCGCGCTGATCACCGTCGCGGTCGGCGCGACCGTCGTGGCCTCGACGGTCGCGACCGACACGCCGGCCCCGATAGCGGGGGTGCTCGGCACCGCGCAGGACGCCGCCTCGCTCTCCGGCTCCCCGGCGAGCATCAACGCCCAGATCAAGGACCTGGAGAACCGCTGGGGCACGGTCGACGTGATCGAGAACCAGAGCGCCCAGATCCCCGGCACCTTGGACACCTTCGACCTGCGGGCGCAGGATCCGCACGGCCCGTACGGTGGGCCGTTGCTGAGCCTGGTCAGCGGCCAGTACCCCACCACGGCGAGCCAGATTGCCGTGACCAGCGGGGTCGCGACCGACTTCAACCTGAAAATCGGCAGCAGCTGGACCGTAGACGGCACCACCCGGAAAGTAACGGGCATCGTCCAGAACCCGCAGAGCCTGATGGATGAGTTCGCCCTGGTCATCCCCGGCCAGGTCGCGCATCCGGACAACGTCACAGTGCTGTTCGACGCGCCAGGGGTAAGCGCGTCAAGCCTTAACACCAACCGCATGAACGTGACGACCGTGCAGACGGTGGCGAACACCAATGAGGTCAACCCCCAGACGATCTCGATCGCCGCGGCCGTGCTCGGCATGCTGCTCATCGCGCTCGTCGGCATCGGCGGCTTCACGGTCCTGGCGCAGCGCAGGCTGCGGGCGATCGGCATGCTCGCCGCCCAGGGTGCGACGCAACGGCACATCCGCCTCGTCGTCAGGGCCAACGGCGCCGCCACCGGCATCGTGGGCGCGGTGGCCGGTTTCGTGCTCGGCTTCCTCGCCTGGCTCGCCTACCGCCCTCAGGCCGAGAACAGCGCGCAGCACGTCATGGGCGTGTTCCAGCTGCCGTGGGCGGTCATCGGCATCTCCATGGTCCTCGCGATCATCGCGACCTACTTCGCCGCCTCCCGGCCGGCGAAGACGATCGCGAAAATTCCGGTCGTGGCCGCGCTCGCCGGCCGCCCGCCCGCCCCGAAGAAGATCCGCCACCTGGCGATCCCGGTCGGTCTCTGCTTCCTGGTCGGCGCGTTCCTCCTGCTCGGCGCCGCCGGGGCCACACCTGGCAGCGGCGGAGGCCAGAACAACGGGGTGCTGGAACTCGTCGTCGGCTTTGTCGCGCTAGCCGTTGCTATCGTGCTGCTGGCCCCGGCCTGCCTCTCGGTGGTCGCCGCCGCCGGCAAGCGGACCCCGGTCGCGATAAGGCTCGCGCTGCGGGACCTGGCACGGTACCGGGCACGATCCGGCCCGGCGCTGGCGGCGATCAGCCTCAGCACGCTGATCGCGGTCATCATCTGCGTGGCCAGCGCCGCCAGGTTCGGCGACGTCCTCGACTACGCCGGCCCGAACCTCAGCTCCAATCAGCTCATCGTGTACGGGCCGGGCAACGGCAACGGCCGCTCGCCCATTCCTGACAACAATCCGACCGCGGCCCAGATAGCGGCCGCGCCCAAGGTCGCGCAGGACATCGCCGCCGAGCTCGGCACGACCAGCATGATCACTCTCGAGTCGTCCAGCGCAGGCCTGATCCACGCCGCGTCCGGGCGCTCCTGGTCCGGTTCGATCTACGTGGCGACGCCGCAGTTGCTGAACGCCTTCGGCATCAAGCAGTCACAGATCAACCCCGACGCCGACATCCTCACGATGCGTCCGGGGTTGTCGACGATGAGCCTGATGCAGCTCACCTACGGCAACAACGGCGGCGGGCCCGGCGGCAACGGGCCCGGCGGCGGTCCCAACAGCAACAACCAGTGGCCCTGCCCGGCGGGCTCCTGCATCGCCAACCCGCCGATCCAGGAGATTAGCCAGCTCCCGTCCGGCACGTCCGCGCCGAACACAGTGGTCACCGAGCACGCGATCACCACACTGCGCCTGCAAAATTCGATCGGCACCGTCGGCTGGCTCATCCAGGTGCCGAACGGCCTCACCGCCACCCAGGTCACCAACGCCCAGCGGACCGCCGCGGCGGCCGGCCTGGGCGTCGAGACCCGCAACAGCATCCCGTCGCTGGCGCAGATCATCGACGCGGCCACGCTGTTCGGAATCGCGCTCGCGATCGGCATCCTCGGCATGAGCGTCGGCCTGGTCCGCAGCGAGGCGGCCCGGGACCTGCGCACGCTGGCCGCGACCGGGGCGAGCGGTACCACGCGCCGCACGATCACGGCGACGACCGCGGGCGCGCTCGGGTTCACCGGCGCCGTGGTCGGGATCATCGGCGGCTACCTCGCGGCGATCGGCTTCTTCCGGAGCAATTCGCTCGACGGTCTGTCGTCGCTGAGCAGCATCCCGGTGACCAACCTGCTGGTGATCCTGGTGGGCACGCCGCTCGCCGCGACAGTCCTCGGCTGGCTGCTGGCCGGCCGCGACCCAGCAGGCATCGCCCGCCAGCCGCTCGAATAACGCCGAACGCAATCCTGGTGTCCTTGAGGCCTCACTCCCCGCCGAGTGAGGCCCAAGGCCCGGCCCGGGCACCTCGCCTCACTGCGCGGGTCATGCTGGCCAGACCACGGGGAACAGCGGATGGTCCATGACGGCCCCGGCGGGCAGCTCGGCCTGCAGGCCGCCGGAGGGCGGCGAGGTGCGCCAAGGGCGCGGCGCATGCCGGGCATCGGCGGCCAGGTACCGCAGCGACAGGACACGCCGCCGGGACCGGTAGGGGAACCCGGGCGCGCCGTGCACGGTCAGGAAGTCGAAGAAGATCGCGTCGCCCGGCTGCAGGGCGAACCGTCGGATATCGAACGCGCCGGGGCCGGCGTCGATGCCGGGCAGCTCGGCCAGGCTGCCCTCGGGGAACCAGCGCGCCTCCTGGGTCAGGAACGTCCGGGGCATCAGCCACGGGCCGCGGTGCGAGCCAGCCGCCAGCTCCAGGCTGCCGCCTTCGGGCACCGGGTCCACCGCGATCCAGGCGCTGACGCCGTGGCCGTCCACGTTGTAGTACGGCTGATCCTGGTGCCACGGCGTGCGCTGCGCGGTCCCGGCCTCCTTCACCAGGATGTGATCGTGGTAGAAGCGCAGCTGCGGGGTGGCCATCAGCGCCGCGGCCACCGCGGGCACCCGCGAATGCCGGGCCAGCCGCTCGATCTGCGGTATCTCCCGCCACCGGCAGAAGTCCTCGGTGAAGGCGCCAGGGTCATCGGCGCCGTTAGCGACCTGGGCCAGCGGGCCGGGCCTGGCCAGCACCGCGTCGATCGCGGTGGCCGCGGCCGCGACCTCCTCTGTGCTGAGGACCTGCCGGACGCATACGACGCCGTCTTGGGCGAAGGCCGCCACGGCCTCCTCATCAGCAAGCACCGGCTCCATGGCCGCACTCTAGCCCCGGCCTCACGTAGTCCGTGTCCCGCGCCAGGATGTCGGCCGGGCGGTCGACGCATTGTGGTGCCTGCAGATCAGCGTGCTCTTGGGGGTGCGGGCGATGGGTGACATCCTCAGCCAGGGCGGGGACCGCGAGCCCAGTTCGTGACCGCGCAGGCTGGCGATGATCGCCGCGCTCATCGTGGTGGTCGTCGGGGGTGCCGTCTACCTCAGCCTCCCACGCCACCAGCATGCTCCCGTGGCTACTAAGCGGACACCCGTCACCGCGAGCCCAGCACCGGTGCCGGCAGGCTCGGCCGCGCCCAGCCTGTCTCCCGCTCCTGATGGGATCGCCGGGCAGACCCTGGCATGGGACCGCAACCTCCGGCTGCCGGTCGCGGGATCGCATCCCGTCTGGTTCTCCCCGGCCTCGGGCCGCTCCGAGCCGATCGGCGGCCTGCCGACTGACCGGTCCGGTTACCAGTTCATCCGCGTCATCGGTGGCTGGGCGGTGCAGGCCAGTCCTGCCTTGCCGGCCGGATGCGGCAGTTGCGCCGGGCCGCCGGCGCCTGTCTGGCTCCTTGCCGACGGCGCGCAGTCAGTGACCCGGGCCGGCACCGCCAACCTGGTCGCGCCGGCCGCCACCGCTGGCGCTGTATGGCTGACCAGCTATGCGCTGGGCGTCAACATGACCACCGCGGCCGGGACGGCACGGGAGGCCGATGCCACAGGCGCGCTGACGCGGCCGGTCAGGCTTCCGTCCGGATATGTGATTGCCCAGGGAACCGATCGCGGCCTGCTGCTGGCACCGGTTAGCCAGCAACCGGGAGCGGCAGTCGCCAAGCTGTGGGATCCGTCTGCTCCGTCTGCCAGCCAGGCGTTTGACCAAGTGCTGGCGGCGAGTCCAAGCGAGATCGCCTGGACATCGCGGTGCGCCCCTAAGTGCAGCGTCCAGGCGCTTGACCTGGCGACAGGCAGGCGCACCGTAGTCGCACTGCCCGCGGGGAGTTCGGCCACTAGCGGCGCGTTCAGTCCCGACGGGGGTTTCCTCGCCCTCCAGGTGAGCTTCGGCAACACTGGAGACGGCGGCGATCTGGCCATGCAACTCGAGGTCGCGCCCGTGACCAGCGGTCGGCTGACGGCCGTGCCAGGAACTTGGGTCAGCAGCGACGCCTTCGTTGGGTTCGGCTGGCCGGCCGGCGGCGACAGCCTGGTCGCCGAGTTCAGCTTCACGACCAAAATGCAGCTAGCATCCTGGCACCCCGGTGCCAGTCGCCCGGCCGTGACGGTCATCCGGCCAGGACGAAACCAGGCCCCGCTGATCCTCGGGTAGCGCCTCAGGCCGCGATCCGGAACGTCAAGATCTCCTGGATGACAGGCAACCTCTGGCCGTCGCGTGCATCTCTATTCATGTGGAAGCCGAATCCCCCCGCGTGTCTGAGATCCGTTTCCCCGGTACGGGCACGGTGACGTCCGCGGATGCCGCGCAGGTACGCGGCCGGGAAGTGACCGCGCTGTATGAGGCACACGCGCTGAGCCTTACCCGGCTTGCCTACGTCATGCTCGGCGACCGCCCGGCGGCTGAGGATGTCGTCCAGGAAGCGTTCCTCGGGCTGCACAAGCGGTGGAACCAGTTGCGTGACACCGCCAGTGCCCCTGGTTATCTACGGGCAAGCGTCCTGAACGGCTGCCGGATGGTACTGCGGTCCCGCACCCGCCGTGACGACGGTACCGCCGGTGAATTGCCCTGGGAATCCGCCGAGGCGACCGCGCTCGTTGGCGAGGAACACCGGCATCTGCTCCAGGCCATCCGGTCGCTGCCGCCCCGGCAGCGCGAAACGCTGGTGCTCCGCTATTACCTCGACTTGAGCGAGGAGGAGACTGCCCGGTCGATGGGCATCAGGCGGGGCACCGTCAAGTCCGCCACGTCCCGCGCACTCGCGGCGCTCGGACAACGCATGCAGGAGTACTCATGAACGTTTCAGCGGACCAGGTCCGCGCCGCGACCCGCATCGCTGCTGCCGTGATCACGCCGGACAAGGTGCCGCCGCTTCGGCTGGACGAGTCGCCCGGCGGCCACGGGCTTGCGCGCCGGACCCGGCCGACCTGGGTCGCGCCACTGGCCGCCGCCGCGGCGGTCGTCATCGTCGCCGTGGGCAGTGTGGTCGCCGGCTCCTGGCTTGCCAGGCCCGGAAACGGCCAGTCCGGCAATCCCGCTGCCCCCAGGCAGGGAGCCCCGGCCGACTCTTACACCGGTGTCCCAGCGTATTACGTGGCGATCGAAAACCCGTCGCTGGCGGTCGTACGAGCCACCGCGACCGGGGCCACGCTCGCCAGGATCACGACACGCACGCCATTCGTCGGCGTTACCGGGGCCGCCGACGACCGGACGTTCGTCCTTGACGCGCAACGCCAGGAAATGGGGCCCACGGTGCAGTGGCCGGGACAGCCGGCGTTCTACCTGCTACAGATGAGCGCGTCCGGCGCTGAAAAGTCCTTCACCCGGCTCGCGCTCCCGGCGCTGCCGAAGGGCACCGCGGTGACGGGCCTCGCGTTGTCCCCCGACGGCAGCAAGCTCGCCGTCGAAGTGGACTCGGAAAGAAATTTCCAGCCGGGACTGCTGGAGATCAGGGTCTACACACTGGCCAACGGCGCGTTCCGCACCTGGTTCACGAACGGGTCGACCGACCCGGAGGACCCGGGCGGGTTTACCGGGTCGGGCGTGGACGGTTCCGCGACCATCTCGTGGGCGGCGGATTCCAGGACGCTCGCGTTCGACTGGAGGGACCAGTCCTACATCGGCGTGCGCCTGCTCGACACCGCAGCCAGCGGAGACGACCTGATCGCGGACAGCCGACTCGCCGTCATCGAGGCCAACTTTACGTCCCAGGGCGCGGGCCGGGCACGCATCTCCTCCGGCCCACCGGATTACATCTCCCAGTGCGTGACGGATTCGATCATGTCACTGGACGGCTCCGCGATCGTCTGCGGTTACGCGACGACCACAGGGTATGGCGTGGATGCCGTCAACGCGACAACGGGGTATGGCGTGGATGCCGTCAACACGACAACGGGATTTATCCGGTACTCGACCAGGACGGGGAAGCCGGCGCTCGTCTTCGGCGTATTCCGGTTCCGGGGCCAGGCGGGGGGCGATATCTCTCTGTTCTGGACCAACTCGACGGGGAAGACCCTAATCGGGGGAATCCTGACGCCTAGCGGAATCCGCGTCGGCGTGATCAACGGCGAGAAGTTCACGCCGTTGCCCGGGATCGCAGGCCTAGCAGCCGCCGCCTGGTAGAGAGCCAGCCCTGCAGGACGCGCCGAGGTAAGTCGAAGTCCCGCCGCCACTGACGGAACGCGGAACATCCGGGGAGGTCCAGACGCACCGTGCATACTTGCTGGCCCGGCGCAAGCCCTGAACCAGGCCGAGCACGGAAAGACGTGGATGAAGCGGCTATGCGCTAATTGTCGATCGTGAGGTCGTCGCGACCCAGTGGCGCAGAATGGCCAGTTCTGGCCATTCTCTGAGTCTTACGCGATCGGCCGCGTTCGCTATTTTGGCCACACCGTGGCGGCAGGCAGTGCCCGGCCTCGGGACCGGGCGCGGGCCCTGCTCTTATGTCAGTACGAGCATCCGGCGATAGTCTGCTGGCGTGAACGACGACGGGCTCCCAGCCGAGACCGAACCCCCGATCCCTGAGGACCTCCAGCAACGCGGGATCGACTTCCTGCAGGGACTCTTGGTCAGCGGCAAGGTGGATCTCGACCGCTTTCAAAAAGCCCTCGATGCACTGCTCGGGGCCCATACCCAGGCTGACTTCGCCTCGGTGGTCCGCAGCCTGCCGCCTCCCGTCGACTTCACTCCGCCCGCGCGGCGGCGTCAAGAGCCGCTCGAGATCTCTACCTCGATGGGCGAGGTTCGCCTTGAGGGCCGCTGGCAGGTGAGCCGTCTCACCAAGATCGACACAGGTATGGGTTCCGTGACGATTGATTTGAGCCAAGCCGAGTTCGATGACTGGGACGTCGAGATTGTCGTCCATACCCACATGGGGGCAATCACCGTCATCGTTCCCCGCGGCCTCGAGGTCCGGCCAGTGGGCAGGAGCGGCGCGGTCAATACCGCCATCGAGCCGCCAATCCCGGGCTTTCCCGTCGTGCGGCTCAGCGCCACCTGCGACATGGGCACAATCCGCGTGATGCATCCGACCGAGAAAAGGCAGCGCCGCCGGAGATGGCGCTGGCGGCGCAGTAAAATGCCACCCCGGCCATGAACCGACGGCGGTGAGCCCGGCGACGCGCGGTCAGGGACGTTCGTCGTGGTGCGGCTGACCACGAACCGCTCCTCGAAGATTGCTGCGTTCGCGCGCCGCGAATCAGATCCTCACGCACACCCCGGCCGTCTCGAAACCAAACAGCTACGGAGAACCTGTAGCCCTCACTAGTTTCCCTCCGCCACATGACCGACCTGGCTAGCCGTCACAACGATCTTTCTAGGTGCTATATAGCCGCTGCTGGGAGTTGCTGCACCTGCTGCCACGTGCCGGCGCTAGGTCGATGTGGGCGCCAGTCAGCCAGCATCGGGCCGGTTGGTAGCCTGACGAGGTGCCGCTCTGCTCCTCGTGGGCGCGCAGAACAAGGCATGGTTGGGATGCTGGTCACCGGAACGGCGTCATCGCGGTGCGTGCAACTGCATTGCCAACCGGGATCGGAGCGGCCCTGGCTCGGTCGGCGAGCGAGGAGGGTGCCGTGAGCGAACTGGACCGGCTGGAAGTGGCGGTGAGCGAATGCCGGGAGATGATCCGTGAGGCCCATGCCGCGACGAAGGATCTGCGGGCCGCGGTGCGTGAGGCCAGGCAGGAGTTGCGTGGCCTGGCCAGGGACGAGGTGGCCGCTCAGATCCGGCTGGAGGTGTCCCGGCAGCTGGAAGAGCTGGGCGAACGGACCGGCGAGGCCATTACCGCGGCGACGCAGAAGGTCGTTGCCGAATTCGACCGGTTCGGTGAGTCGCTGCTGGGCAAGGAGACCTACTGGCAAAAGGCCAGCGGCCGTCGTGCGGCCGCGCGCCCGGACACTGATGTGGTGCCGCCCGGCATCTTGCCCGGCGAGGAGAAGGACTGATGGGCACCGCCGCGGACGCTCCCAGGCGGCCGCCAGCGCATGCGTGACCGATGCAGGGGCGCCACTCTCCCATAAAGGATCCGATCACGCAGCGGCGATCCGGACGGCTCCGGCGGCGCCGGGTCACGCGGGCGCCGGACGCCAGGTCCGCAGACGCGGCATCCGCATCGGCGCACAGCAGCACGGCAGCAGGCCTCCCAGATCACGCTGCCACGATCCCGGCAGGGCGCACGCGCCGCCAGGGGCAGTCCGTGTTGCAGGGTGCCAGGGCCTCCGCCGCCGCGCAACCCGGACCGCCCGGAACCGGATTCCAGCCGCCCGCCCGGGACCGGCACGCTCACCCTGAACGGTGCCAACCCGCTTCTGCACGCTCAGAAAGAAAGTCGCCGAACACCTGGCCCAGATCGCGCGGATCTACGGCATCCGGAACTGGACCGGGCAAAGCTACAAGCAGGTCAAAGACGAACTGGGCTCGGCCGACTTCCAGGTCCGCTCCGACACCGCGATCCGCCGCCACCAGGTGCTGGTCAACTGCGCGTTCAGCTTCTGCTGGGCCGCCTGGTTCGCTGACCACCCGCCACCGCATGACGCGGCACCGCAGCCCGGCTCCGGTGCCGGAGAGGGGGGCTGCCCCCGCCTCCGCAGCAGCGGAGCCGTTGCCAGGCACTCAAATAAGCAGTCACCACGATGACGGCATACGCCGCCTCCAGGCGCTGCATCCGGTCCGTCCGGCCGGTACCGTGCAATCTGTCCCGGAAACCGAGCAGTAGATCCCGCCCGAGCCGGATAATCCGCCCTGGGCACCGAACACGTCGAGCACGGCACCGCTCACTGAGGCGCCGCGAGCGTGCCGGACATCCAGTCGAGCTGCCCCGAAGCCGGTCGATTCCAAGATCTTGAATATTGACCATCGCATTGCATGTAGATATCCAAGATCTCTTAATCTAGCTTATTTGTTCCCATTTACCCAATTATCCATTTTTCGTACTCTGACCGGCTGCGGACCGGCGCGCCGTAAGCGGATTCCCCGGAGAAGCCGGGCCCCGTTCGGCCGGCTCCGATTAGGACCTTTGGCCCTCGTCGCGATCTTGGCGGCGGCACATGCTGGCCGTTCCGCTACAACAGTTCGTATCGGAGAGGGGACGAAATGTCTACCGACCAAAACACCACACCAGTGGCACCTACGCCACCACAGCCCAGGTTGTCACCGGAGGCACCGCCAGCCAGGCCAGCGCCCATCGCGGCTGCCACGGCGACCGGTGTGGCGTGGGGGAACTCTGCGCCGCTCGCACTGGCGGCCTTCTCGACCACCACGTTCATGCTCAGCCTGGTCTACATCACCGCGGTCCCGGCGGCCACGCTGCCGGTAGTCTTCGGCGTGGCCCTCATGTTCGGCGGGCTGGCCCAGTTCGTCGGCGGGGTCATCCAGCTGCGCATGGGCAACACCTTCGGCGGCATGCTGTTCTGCGGATTCGGCGCCTTCTGGCTGTCCCTGTTCGCCATCGCCCAGTTCTTCATCAAGGACGTGCCGGTGGCACAGGCCGGCCACGCTCAAGGCCTGTTCCTGTACGCGTTCGGCATCTTCGCCGCCGTCATGCTCCTCGCGTCCTTCCGCACCAGCATGGTCGTCGTCACGGCCCTCGCGGCCCTGACCGTCGCGCTGTTCGTGATCGGCGCCGCCCTGTACACGGCGTCGCTGGGAGTCATCGCGGGGGTGGCGTCCTCCGGGCTCCTCAAGACCGGCGGGTGGATCGCCCTGGCGGTCGCGGCACTCGGCTTCTACCTGGCCCTCGCCGAGGTGTGCGAGGCCACCTACGGCCGCGAGATCCTTCCGGTCGGCCATCTCGCCAAGCCGGAGCGCGAGTCGCTCGGCGAAGGGTAAGCGGCCCGGACAGGCAGCAAGGGGGTGTATCCATGGGCAGATACGCGGAAGCGTTCCGGCAGAGCATCGAGGACCCGGATGCCTTCTGGGGCAAGGCTGCCGAGGGGATCGACTGGTACCGCAAGCCCACGGTCGCGCTGGACAGCTCCAGCCCGCCGTTCTACCGCTGGTTCCCCGACGGCGTACTGAACACCTGCTTCAACGCGCTGGACCGGCACGTCCGTGACGGGCGCGGTGACCAGGCGGCGCTGATCTACGACAGCCCAGTGACCGGTACCTGCCGCACCTTCAGCTACCGGCAGCTGCTGGCCGACGTCGCGCGGTTCGCCGGCGTGCTGCGCGGTCTCGGGACCGGCGCCGGCGACCGCGTGGTGATCTACATGCCGATGATCCCGGAGGCGATCATCGGCATGCTCGCCTGCGCGCGCCTCGGCGCGGTGCACTCGGTGGTCTTCGGCGGGTTTGCCGCGCCCGAGCTGGCCGCCCGCATCGACGACGCGGCGCCCAAGGTCATCGTGTCCGCGTCCTGCGGCATCGAGACCGCCCGGGTGCTCGAGTACAAGCCGATCCTGGACACGGCGATCGAGCTGACGTCGCGCAAGCCGGAGCGGTGCGTGATCCTGCAGCGGCCGCAGGCGGCGGCCGCGCTGACCGAGGGCCGGGACGTGGACTGGGCCGAGGCGATGGCCGCCGCCGAGCCGGCGGACTGCGTCCCGGTCGCGGCCACCGACCCGCTGTACATCCTGTACACCTCGGGCACCACCGCGAAGCCGAAGGGCGTAGTCTGCGACAACGGCGGCCACGCGGTCGCGCTGCGCTGGAGCATGGACAACATCTATGACACCCGGCCCGGCGAGGTGTACTGGGCCGCCTCCGACATCGGCTGGGTGGTCGGGCACTCGTACATCGTCTATGCCCCGCTGCTGGCGGGCTGCACCAGCGTGCTGTATGAGGGCAAGCCGGTCGGCACGCCGGACGCCGGGGCGTTCTGGCGGGTGATCGCCGAGCACCGGGTCAAGACGCTGTTCACCGCCCCTACCGCGTTCCGCGCGATCAAGAAGGAAGACCCAGCGGGCGAGTTCACCAGGAAGTACGACCTGTCGGGCTTCCGGTACCTGTTCCTGGCCGGCGAGCGGCTCGATCCGGAAACCTACCGGTGGGCGCGCGGCCTGCTCGGGATCCCGGTGATAGATCACTGGTGGCAGACCGAGACCGGCTGGCCGATCACCGCCGACCTGATGGGCCTGGAGCCGATGCCCACCAGGCCCGGCTCGACGACCATGCCGGTACCCGGCTACGACCTGCACGTCGTCGACCCGGCCACGGGCGAAGACGTCCCGCCGGGCGCCTCCGGACAGCTGGTGCTGCGGCTGCCGCTGCCGCCGGGCTGCCTGCCCACCCTGTGGGGTGACGACCAGCGGTTCATCGACTCCTACCTTTCGCACTACAAGCCTGACAGTTACATCACCGGAGACGGGGGCTTCCGCGACGAGGACGGCTACGTCTACGTGATGGGCCGGACCGACGACGTCATCAACGTCGCGGGGCACCGGCTGTCCACCGGGGAGATGGAGGAAATACTGGCCAGCCACGCCGCTGTCGCCGAGTGCGCGGTCATCGGCGTCCATGACCCGCTCAAGGGCGAGGTCCCGCGCGGGTTCGTGGTGCTCAAGGCGGGCATCGATACCGACCCCAGCCAGGTGAGCGCCGAGCTTGTCAGCCTGGTCCGCGCGCAGATCGGCGCCATCGCCGCCCTGCGCAGGGTCGACGTGGTCGCCGCGCTGCCCAAGACCCGCTCGGGCAAGATACTGCGCAAGACCATGCGCGGCATCGCCAACGGCAACGCCAGTGAGCCCGTGCCCTCCACCATCGATGACGTCGCCGCCCTCGACGCCATGCGTCCCGTCCTGCGGGAGGCCTGACAGGGGCGGCGGGGTTCAGCGGGCTGCTGCAGGACGCGAGCGGCCGGCGGCCGGCGGCCGGGTGCGCCGGGTCAGCCGCTGGCCTGCGGCGGGACCTCGGATAGTTCGTCCCGGCGGATTCCGGCGGTGACGGCGTCCTGCCGGGCATCGTGGCAGCGCTCCGACCCGGGCGCGACCTTCGACGTCGCATGGCCTCGCGGCTGCGGCCGGACTGCTGCATCGACTGCTGCCGGGTCCGGCCGTTGGACTCCAGCCAGAATGGGCTCACGGCCCTTACAGAAACAACGCGCCGCCGTCCGGCGGATGCACATCGATGATTGGACGATGGCCATGCTGCAAGAGGAAGCCCGCGAGTACCACGCCTCCGGCCGCCCTGGAAAGATCGCGATCGCGATCACCAAGCCCTGCGCCACCCAGCACGACCTCGCCCTGGCCTATACCCCCGGCGTGGCCGTTCCGGTGCGGGAAATTCAGCAGGACCCACTGGAGGCGTTCCGCTACACCGCCCGCGCGAACCTGGTGGCCGTCGTCACCAATGGCACCGCCGTCCTCGGCCTGGGCAACGTCGGGCCGCTCGCCGGCAAGCCGGTGATGGAGGGCAAGGCACTGCTGTTCAAGCGGTTTGCCGACGTCGACGTGTTCGACATCGAGCTCGACGCCACCGACCCGGACGACGTGGTGCGGATCGTCAAGGCACTGGAACCGACCTTCGGCGGCATCAACCTCGAAGACATCAGCGCGCCGCAATGCTTCGAGATCGAACAGCGGCTGTCCGCCGCGATGGACATCCCGGTCTTCCACGACGACCAGCACGGGACCGCGATCATCAGCGGCGCCGCGCTGCTCAACGCGCTCGAGCTCACCGGCAAGGACATCGCCGAGGTCCAGATGGCGGTCAGCGGCGCCGGGGCGGCGGCGATCGCCTGCTGCGAGTTCTTCGTCAACCTGGGTATGCGGCGTGAGAACATCGTGCTCGCCGACACCAAGGGGGTTATCTACCGCGGCCGCGCCGAAGGGATGAACGCCTACAAGGCCCAGTTCGCCACCGACCGCCCGGCTCGCACCCTCGCGGAGGCCATCGACGGAGCCGACGTCTTTCTCGGGGTGTCGGTTGCCGACACGGTGACGGAGCAGATGGTTCTGTCGATGGCCGATGCGCCGATCATTTTCGCGCTGGCCAACCCCGATCCTGAGATCAGCTACCCCGCCGCCCGGGCTGCCCGCAGCGACGTGGTGATGGCGACCGGACGGTCGGACTACCCGAACCAGGTCAACAACGTGCTCGGCTTCCCGTTCATCTTCCGCGGGGCGCTCGACGTGCGAGCACGGGCGATCGACCACGGGATGATGGTCGCCGCCGCGCAGGCTCTCGCCGACCTGGCGAAGGAAGACGTGCCGGACTCGGTGCTGCGGGCCTACGGCGTCGACCGCCTCGAATTCGGCCCGGAGTACCTGATTCCCAAACCGCTCGACCCCCGAGTGCCGCTTCGCGTCGCCCCGGCGGTAGCCGCGGCGGCCATGGCCTCGGGCGTCGCCCGCCACCCTCTCGACCTGGACACCTACGCTGAGCAGCTCGCGAACCGGCTGATCCGGGGCCGCGAGGTGATGAGCCATGTGACCCACAAAGCGCAGACGGCGCCCAAGCGCGTGGTCTTCTCCGAGGGCGAGGAGCGCAAGATCATCCTCGCAGCGGCCAGGATCCAGCAGGAACACATCGGGCTGCCGATCCTGCTCGGGCGCGAAGACGTGATCCAGGCGACGATGAAAGAGCTGCGGGTCACCGTCCCCATCGAGATCGTCGACCCCGCGACGTCCGAGCGGGCCGGCACCTACGCCGCCGCACTGCACGAAAGACGGCAGCGGAAGGGAATCACCCTGCGGGAGGCATCTGCGCTGCTAGGCCAGCCGAACTACTTCGGCGTCATGATGGTGCAGGCGGGCGACGCCGACGCCTTCGTCGCCGGCCTGACCTACCACTACCCTGATGTCATCCGGCCCGCCCTGCAAGTGATCGGGCCCGCGCCCGACGTCTCGCGAGTGGCCGGGCTGTACGTGATGATCACCGGCGACGGGCGTGCCGTCGTCCTCACCGACCCGACAGTGAACTTCGATCCCACCGCTGAGGAACTGGCCGACATCGCCATCATGGCGGCGGAGCGGGCACGCAGCTTCGGGCTCGAGCCACGGGTGGCGCTGCTGTCCTTCTCCAACTTCGGCTCCACCAGCCACCCTCGTTCGGCGAAGATGGCCGCAGCCGCGCAGCTGGTCAAATCACGGTGCCCCGGCCTGATGGCCGACGGCGAAATGATGGCGGACGTCGCGCTGTCCCCCGCGCTGCGCGACGACGACTACTCGTTCTCCGACCTCGCGGGCGAGGCTAACGTGATGGTCTTCCCGAGCCTCGAAGCGGCGAACGTGGCGTACAAGCTGCTGCAGCACCTCGGCGGAGCCGTGGCAATCGGGCCGATCCTGGTCGGCATGGCCAAGCCGGTGCACGTGCTGAGCCGCGGCGCCGACGTCACCGACATCGCGAACATCGCCGCGATCGCCGTCATCGATGCCCAGGACGCCGCCCAGCTGGCCGCCACATGACACCCCTCAGCACCCAGATTGGCGTCCAGGACGGCCGCTCTCACCATGGGCTACGCCGCTACCTGCCACTTCGCCTGCATCTTCCGCCGACGTCACGGTCGTCCGCTGGGTTCTAGGCCGCCCAGTCCAGCGGCGTAGCCAGAGCAGGCCGAAAACGGGAAGGACGAGCGGGACGAAGCCGTAGCCGCTGCCATAGCCAGACCACACCGTGGCATCGGGGAAGGTGGCCGGGTCGGCGAGGCTCCAGGTACCGACCGCCAGCACGCCGACGAGTTCCACCGAGCAGGACACGACGGCGATCCGGCGTGCTGTCGGACTGCCGACGGCGAGGGTGACCGTGGCGAGGATGTAGACCACGGCGGCGAAGGCCGACAGCAAGTAGGCGACCGGGGCGTGACCGAACTTCGTCGCGATCTGCACCCCGGCCCGTGCGGAGGCGGAGAGCGCAAAGAGCGCGTAGATGGCGACCAGCAGCCGGCCCGGGCCTGTCCTGGTCGAGTCCGGCCGCGACGCCGTGGGCTCAGACATGGATGACCGGCCAGATCTGATGCAGCCGGACCATCAGCACGGCCGCGACGAGCCCAGCTACGGCGATGACCGCGGGGCCCCACCGCGATCGCTCCATCAGGCCCCAGAACGCGGCGGCCACCGGGACGAGCGGCGTCGCGATCAGGTATCCGATGAGCGTAGCCATCCCGGCCGGGCGTTCCCCGCCGGCGAGCCTGGCCACGATGATGCCGACCTGGACAAGAAGCAGGATCTCAAGGACGCCGACTGCGGCGAGCAGAGGGACATTCATCCGGTGGTTTAGAGCGGTCATAAGCAGCGCGTATCCGGCCAGCGCAAGACCGGCGACGATGATCGTCGTGGGGACGGCTCCGGTCACGCACGCTATGTTACTACGTTTCGTAGTAACTGGCGCTGGCCCGGCAATACGGCCCCTAGACCGAGGCTTACCTCTTGCACTGTTCCACATCCGTGGCCACGCTGGCCAGCGATACCGCCTAGACCACGGCACCGGTCACCGCGAGCGCCAGGAAGTTCCAAGTCCACCTCACCCCCCAGGCCAAGGTCACGGCCGGGCTCACCGGAGGCGGGCCCAGGGTGTAGGGCCTCGCGGGTCAGGCCGCGGTACCCGGCCAGGAACCCGGCGAGCGCGAGCCGCTCCGAATCAGTGAACACCGGCTGGACAGGGGCCAGAGAAGACGAGGGGGTCGTGGCAGGCATCGGGGCACCTCCTGGGACAGCCGGGACCCGGGAGGCTGGGCCGCCACAGGTCCCAGCGATGAACGATGCCCGCAACGTGCGCCGCCCCTGAGGATGAGCTACGCCACGATCCGCAGATAGGGCACGCCCTTTACCCAGGGGAGGGCGCGCTCTATATCGATGCTCTTATGTTTGTCAAGGGGCTCGGGATCCGGTTCCGATCTCAGCGGTGGCGGTTGCAGTGGCTGGTTATTCCTGGTTCTGGAAGGGACCGTTCGGGCTGGGGCTTCGAAAAACAGCAGTTGGCAGGACCGCTAGGTCCAGTTCACCAACTGCAGCTGAGTCAGCTCGGCTTGTAGTTGGGCACCACAGCTCTGTCGTGTGGGACATACGCGGGGATGAACCGAGGACTCCGGTCGGATTGGGACCCCGTAACGCCAGGTCGCAGAGCGCAGAGGAACTCGACCGGTGATCGTCTGACCAAGAAATAACCACCTCAGCCGTCTGGCGTGACCACTGTTCTGGCAGACGACGGGATGGCCCCGTGGCGGGTCGTGGTCCCGGGGCCTGGCGGCTGTATGCGGTTAGCGGCGCTGGATGGTCAGGCGGCGTCCTCGCGGAGGGTGATGATGACGTCGTAGCCGAGGGCCTCGAGCTGGCGCCGGGCGTTGCGGGCCTTGCGGCTGCGGTCGGTGTGCCTGGCGTGCCAGCCGGGGCCGAGGTCGCGGTAGCGGGCGGCGGGGTCGTTGAGGAGATGCCAGACGATGACGAGGATGGACCGGCCCACGGCGCAGCCGGCCTTCTTCCGCCCGCCGCCGCCGGGGCGGGAGGCCAGCCGGCCGAAGCGCTCGCCCAGGAAGGTGCCGGTGTTCGCGGCGGCGTAGGCGGCCAGGACGGCGATCCGCTTGGCGTAGGTGTTGCCGCGGCCCTTCTTCCCGCGGCCCTTGCGCGGCCCGGACTGCCGCGCGGTCGGGGTGAGCCCGGCCCAGGACACCAGCGCCTGCGGGGTCGGGAAGCGGCTCATGTCCAGGCCTATCTCCGCGATCAGCGCGGCGGCGGACTCCCGGCCCAGGCCGGGGATCTCATCCAGCCGGTCGACGGCCGGGAGCACGGCAGCATCGCCGGCCCGCCCGGCCTCCGGCCCGGTAACGCCGTCCGCGGCTGCGCCCCAGGACGCGGGGATCGCGGCCAGGTGCGCGGTGACCCGCTCTTGCAGGTCCCTGAGCTCGGCTTCCAGGAGGCCGGTGGCGCGCAGCAAGGACGCGGCGGCGTGCGCGTGCTGAGGACCGAACCGCATGCCGGTCAGCGCCTCGGCGAGCGCGGGGAGCTTCTCGTTCCGCATCCTCCCCTGGCCCAGGGCGGCCAGGGCCCGCGGGTCGCGCTCCCCTTCGATCATCGCCTCGATGACCGCCCGGGCGGTCTGGTGCCCGGCCAGCTCCGGCACGACGGCCGACAGCTTGCACAAGGCGTCCTCCAGCAGCTTCTCCAGCCGCTGCCAGTACCGCGTGCGGTCCGCGGTCAGGCCGAAGATGTGCCGGGTGTAGACCCGCAGCGCCCGGATCTCCGGCGGCGGCACGAACGAGGACCGCAGCATCCCCATCTCGGTCAGCCGCGCGATCCACCGCGCGTCCTCCTTGCCGGTCTTCGGCAGGCCCGGCAGGTTGCGGGCCTGGGAGGAGCTCACCAGCTGCACCGCCAGCCCGGCCTCCTCCAGCACCGCGAACCAGACGCGCCAGTAGTCCGAGGTAGCCTCCACCGGTACCATCTGCACCCCCGCCGCCTTCAGCTCCGCCGCGAGCTCCCCGATCGCCGGGACCGTCGCCGGCACCGCCTGCAGGTGCGACGTCCGGTGCTTCCTCCCCTCCGCCGGGGGCATCCGCACGCACACCACCGCGGACTCCTTCGCCACGCCGGTCCCCGCGACGACCTCATAGCGCAGCTGGTAGTCCTCGTCCTCCACCACCTGCGCGCTCATCCGCCTCTGCTTCTGCTTCCGCGCGGCCACCGCGCCTCCTATCCTTGACCTCGGGCAATACAAGGCGGGCTGCCCGGGGACCCAGGTCAGCAGGCTCACGCAAGCCGAAGTCTGACCAGCGCGCTCACGGCAGCAGAAAGCGACCCTCAGGGTCAGGTCCCAGCGGCCAGGCTGTAAAACGGGCTCAGATCCCACAAACCTGCCGGCGTCACGGGCAGCCCGCCACCATCCAACCCCGCCCGCAGGCCCGCACGGACCCCAAACGCCGCACCACAGACGGGGGTAACCCCCGCCAGCAGCCCACCCGCACATGCCGAAAATTTCACGCGAACGCGACCATCCCCGATGAGTACGGCTGTAAAGCTGTCAGCTCAGCCTTCCCAGATCGGCAGGCGGCGAGGTTACGCTCGGAGTGCGCGGCAGCAGGTGCGGTTTGGCCGCCACCTACCCCACGCGCGTGGGGCTTCATGCTCGTTGTTGTGACGAGGTGTGCGGCGCGCAAGGACCGAGAGGGGAAGGCAGCTATGGCCGAGGAGACGGAGTTCACGGTCGGGACCCAGGCAAGCTGCTCGGATGGTTTGTGCGGCGAGGTGAGCCGCATGATCATCGATCCGGGCACCGCTAGGGTCACACACCTTGTCATCGAGCCGGAGCATCGGCGGGAACAGGGGCGGCTTGTGCCGATTGATCTGGTCGATAGCACCAGCGGCGAGGTCAGGCTCCGCTGCACTCTGGCCGAGTTCGGCAACCTCGAAGCGGCGGAGGAGACCGAGCTGGTGGAAGGTGACGGTCTCGGCGGGATGGGGCTTGGCGGTATGCAGACCCCGATGGGCGTCCCGCACGCGGCGCGGACCGTTGTCGAAGACGTTGTGCCACTCGGCGGAACAGAGGTGCGGCCTGGTGAACACGTCCACGCTGTCGATGGTGAGATCGGGCAGGTGCAGGGCTTCCGCGTCGACCCGGGCAGCCACCGGGTAACCCACGTGCTGCTGAAAGAAGGGCACCTGTGGGGACGCAAGGAAGTCGCCATCCCGGTCAGCGCCATTGCCGGGCTCGAGTACGGAATCCGGCTCAATATCACCAAAAAGCAGGTGGAGGACTTGCCGCCAGCTGACTGAACCATCCGCGCACTGAAGGTAGCGCTGTCCGAGCGTGCGCGGCAGGCACCTTGGCCGGGCTTTGCACGGAAGGGATCACGTGACCGCCGGGCCAGGCGTGGAAACGAACGCGGACGCCGCAAGCATCGCAAGCATCCATCACGGCGCATGGCCTGCTCAGGCAAGCTGTAGTGGACCCGTATGGACCTGCGAAGCCTCCTTGTAAGCGGCAGGTCAGCGCAACGGCTAGCGGACAGTCGTACAGCAATGAAGTACAGCAACCTAGGCGCGCTACGGCCGTCATGAGCAGCCATCTGCACACGCTCCAGGGTGCACAGTTTGACCGCGGGCACGGCATCATCGATCGCATGCCTCCCGACCACGACAATCCCCGCGCGGGGATCTCCACCAGGCTCACCTTGCCGTCCGCTGTGTCTACAGATCCGCCGAGGGTCAACGACTATGACAGCTTCGCCGAGGCGTACACAGCCGAAAGCGATGCCGACATCCAGAACGCCTACTATGAGCGACCTGCGATCTTGGCCCTTGCCGGGGACGTGACCGGCCGGCGGATCCTGGACGCCGGCTGCGGTTCCGGCCCTCTGTTCGCGGCCCTGCGCGACCGGGGTGCCATCGTGACCGGCATCGACACGAGCACCGGAATGCTGGAGCTTGCCCGGCGGCGGCTAGGTGACAGCGCGGACCGGCAGGTGGCCGACCTGGGCAGCCCGCTGCCGTTCCCCGACGGCGCGTTCGACGACGTCATAGCGTCCCTGGTGCTGCACGACCTGGAAGACTGGGGGCCGGCGCTAACCGAGCTGCGGCGCGTGCTGACGCCCGGCGGCCGGCTCATCGTGGCCGTCGACCATCCCTTTGCGATCACGGCCATCCACCTCCTGGCCGGGCGCAAGACCAGCTATCTCGCGACCCACAACTGGACCGAGGAATGGACCATGGGCGGCCATACCGCCCCGATGAGCTTCTGGCACCGGCCGCTGCACGCGATGACCGATGCTTTCCCGCGGCCGGGTTCCGGATCTCCGTCATCAGCGAACCACAGCCCGTGCCGGCCGCCCGCAAGCTGTTCCCGGATGAATTCCGCGCTCTCGCGGACAACCCGAGCTTCCTGTTCTTCGTCCTGCACGCCGGCTAACGGCCGCGGCGATGCGACACGGCCGCCCAGACCACCGAACAGTGGCTGATCGGCGCCCTCAAGGCAGGCGGGACTGCTCATCACGGTGGATCACACCACAATCGCGGCAATCTTCAGCACGCGCAGCGCGCTCGGTGGTCGCTCGCCCCGGGACAACACCGTCGGCCAGCCAGGGTAGGGCCAGAATTGGCAAAACATGAACCTCACCCCAGACAAGAACCAGATGGGAGAGACGGGATCATGGTGAGCCTGAGGGCGGCCAGCCCCGCGAGGACGACGATCGTGTCGTGGAACCCGGTTGCGGCGTAGACCCTGCCGAGGGCCGCGATGCCAGTACTGCCGCCCAAGCCGGGATCCCACGGCTACCGCCCGCCGGTCGGGCGAGCACCTCTACCCTCGCAACGGTGAGCGGCTCCCCGGTCAGGCGGCGAAGCGCCGGCACCCGATGGCGGCCCATACAGGCGGGCGCTGCCGCCCAGCGGCTAGCGAGCAGCGTCGGTTACCTTCCCGGTCCGGCGGTAGTGGGCGAGGGTCTTGCGGACCCGCCGGCGGATCCGCTCGTCCGGGTCGTTGCGGCGGGACTCGAGGGCCTGGATCACAGCCGGGACCCGGGGCGCGGGCGTGCTGTCCGTGAGGGCGTGGATCACGTCGCGGCGGACCAGGGGATCGGGATGTCCGGCGGCGTCCTGCGGGGTGAGCTGCGCAACGCCGTGCCAGTCGTGCCCGGGGAGCAACGCCACAACGTGATCCGCATCCACGGCCACACGCTCCTGGGGGACGTCACGGCACGGATCGCCGCAGAACGCCGCACGCCAGGCAGCACTTCCGCCGGTCGCCGGCGACAACAGCCCTCCAGCCTGGGCAACCGGAAGGACCCAGACCAGGGCGCTGGATGAAGTCCCGCCTGGCAACCGCCGGAGGCTGTGCGCTATCTCTGATGGCACGCACCCGAATATCAGCCTGCGGGCCGGCTTGGCTGCTGGCGTCCGCGTCGAGGCGAGGCCAGGACAACTCAGCGTCGGCATCTAACCTGGAAGCAGGCCGAAACGATGACGCGAGAGGATGCTTTAGTGGACCGAACGCTCGCTGCTGCTGATCTGGAACGACTGCGCAAGGATTTCTCGGCCAACCCGGTCTACCGGCTCGCCCAGAATGCCGTGACCCGGGTGACCGTCGACGACGTCGCCATCAACCGGGAGATCATCAGCAGCATCGACCACTCACTGTCGACGACGCTGGACGACTGGAAGGTCACGAACCAGGAGCGGAGCGGCCGCTGCTGGCTGTTTGCCGGGCTGAACCTCCTGCGCGTCGGCGTCATGCGCGAGACCGGGCTCAAGGACTTCGAGTTCTCGCAGAACTACGCGATGTTCTGGGACAAACTCGAGCGCGCCAATTACTTCCTCGAGGCGGTCATCGAGACCGCGGACCGCGACCTAGACGACCGCACGGTCGCCTGCCTGCTGGAGTCGGCGGCCAGCGACGGCGGCCAGTGGAACATGTTCGCCGCTCTGGTGGCCAAGCACGGCCTGGTCCCCAAGGGCTACATGCCGGAGACGCAGAGCTCGTCGGACACGGCCCGGATGAACTCGATCCTCCGCTATCAGCTTCGCCGGGGCGCGCGGACTGTCCGCGCAGCTACGGCCGAAGGTCTTGATGCCGCCCGCGCGGCCAAGGCGGAGGTCATGCAGGTCGCCTACCGGATCTTGTGCATCCACCTGGGTACGCCGCCGGAGCGCTTCGACTGGCAGTGGACGGACAAGGACAAGAAGTTTCACCGGGACGGCGTTCTCACCCCGCAGGAGTTCGCCGCCAAGTACGTAGACCTGCCGGTCAGCGAGTACGTCTGCCTAGTCAACGACCCCCGGCCGTCCAGCCCGATCGGCCGGACCTTCACCGTCGAGTACCTCGGCAACGTCATCGACGGCCCGCCGGTCATCTATCTCAACGTCGACATGGAGGTCATCAAGAACGTCGCCGCAGCTACGATCCAGGGCGGCGAGCCGGTCTGGTTCGGCTGCGACGTCGGCAAGATGATGAGCAACGATTACGCGTTCTGGGACGCCGGTCTCTACGACCTGCCGTCGGTCTACGACACCGCGTTCGACCTTGATAAGGCCGCCCGCCTGGCATACCACGAGAGCGCGATGACGCACGCGATGCTCTTCACCGGGGTCGATGTGCTGGACGGGGTGACCCGGCGCTGGCGCGTGGAGAACAGCTGGGGCTCCGACCGCGGCAAGGACGGCTTCTACACGATGAACGACTCCTGGTTCGGCCAGTACGTCTTCGAGATCGCCGCCCGCAAGAACGCGCTTCCCGCCGACCTCCAGAGCGCTCTGGATGCCGAGCCGATCGTGCTGCCGGCCTGGGACCCGATGGGCGCCCTGGCCCGGTAGCCACGCGTCACAAGACGACCAGCCGGAACCTCTGCGGGCCGTCCTGACCGAGTGCCGCTTAGCAACGGTTGATCTTGGTCGGTCGCCGACTCCCCCTGTCGGTAAGCCTGCGCTGCGCAAATTCGGATATTAAAGACATAGCGGGCTAGTGCGCTACAGAGTGTGACCGTTTCGCGCGCCCCGCAGCGGACTCCCGGCGCGGCCGGTCATGATGACGAAGAGTTTTCGGCGTTATAGAATGATTTACTTACGTTGAGAAAAATGTTTTCGGGATCATTGCGCTAGCTTCGCAATCGGCAGTCACGGACGGTTATAGTTGCGGCGGACGCGTCCCAGGGAGCGCCCCCGGAAGCCATGATCAGGGCTAAGCGCATTGCGTCCTGACCGGCCATCAAGTGGTTCTTCCGGCGGTCGCACGGGCATGCAGATTATTCACTCTGGCGCGCCATGACGCCCACGGGCAAGGACTTGACCGGACGCGCCGGACTGCGGGACTGCGCGCCCAGCCCTGGATCAGGATTAATCACTTAGCGTGAGCGGACGCAAAAGAACCTTGCGCGCCGAGCGCATATTGCCCATCGGTCTGTCCATTTCTTCAGGCAGTGCACCAATAGGCAGCGTGTGCTGCTGACCAGCGACTATGCCGCGCGGGACTCATGGGCGAGACTGGCTCGTATCGGTGCCGTAGCGCAGTCCGTCGATGAGGACGGCGACCATGCGCTGGCTGTAGGCGAGTCCCTGGCCGGGTACGGGCAGGCACAGAAGGGCGATGGCGTGCAGGAGGTCCCCGGCGCTGATGTCGGCACGGATTTCACCTGTCGCAGCTGCGGCTTCGAGCAGCGATCCGAGGGCGGGTGCGACTCGCTCAAAGAAGTAGCCGGGCAGGGCGTTCGAACGCTGGATCGCCCGAGTGAAGGGCCGCAGCGAGTCCTCGTTTGGTCGCGAGGAATTCGGTGTACCGGTGGAGCCACTTCTCGAGTGCTGCTCCTGGCTCGTGGGCTGCGGCCAGCGCCGGGGCCGCAGTGGCGCAGGCGTCTATCTCGTGCTCAAGCACGGCCTTGACGAGGTCCGAGCGCTGCGGAAAGTGCCGGTACAGCGTCCCGACCCCGACGCCGGCCAGATCGGCGATCTCCTTGGCGGGCGCGTCTACGCCTGATGCGGCGAAGACGGCCTTCGCCGCCTCCAGCAGGGAGGCGGTGTTGCGCTGTGCGTCGGCGCGCTGCCGGCGGGGCGCGCGTTCGGGTGCGCCAGGACCTGCCGGTCCGGCCGGGCTGATTCCGGTCGTCGTCGTGTTCTCCGTCTGCACACCCCCTCGCTTGATTTCCGGAAAGCCATTCCGTATAGTTCCGGAAGAGCGTTCCGCTTATGCCGAGGATACGGCATCGAGGGAGCGCGCCCCCGTACATCTCGGCCGGAACCCCAGGAGTTCGCATGCGATACCGCACCCTCGGCCGGACCGGCATCAAGGTCAGTCCCTACGCGCTAGGCGCACTGGCGCTCGGCACGTCCATCGGCAACCCCGACCACGACGACTCGGTCCGTATCATCCACAAAGCGCTGGACGCGGGGATCAACTTCATCGACACCGCCGACGCGTACGGCGAGTCCGAAGTGGTCGTGGGGAAAGCCCTCAAAGGGCGCCGCGACCGCGTCGTCCTCGCGACCAAGTTCAGCCGCCCGATAGGCGACGACCCCAACCACCAGGGAGCCTCGCGGCGCTGGATCATGACCGCGGTCGAGAACTCACTGCGCCGCCTGCAGACCGACTACATCGACCTCTACCAGGTCCACCGGCCGGACCCCGCCACCGACATCGAGGAAACGCTGTCGGCGCTCTCCGACCTGATCCACAGCGGGAAAGTCCGTGCGGTCGGGGCGTCGGCGATGCCCGCGTCCGACATCATCGAAGCCCAGTGGGTCGCCGAGCGGCGCGGCCTGGAGCGGTTCCGCGCCGATCAGCCGCCCTACTCGATCCTCAGCCGTGGCATCGAACGCGAGGTGCTGCCGGTCGCGCAACGCTACGGGATGGGCATCCTCGTGTGGGGTCCGCTGGGGCAGGGAATGCTCACCGGCCGCGTCCGCAAGGGCCAGCAGACCGACCTGCGCCGAGCGCACATTTTCAGCCACCTCAACGACGAGCGCCGGATCGACGCCGTCGAGCAGCTCATCCCGCTCGCCGAAAAGGCAGGCCTGCCGATGACGCACCTCGCGATAGCGTTCGCGATCGCCCATCCCGGCGTGACCAGCGCGATCATCGGGCCGCACACGATGGAGCAGCTCGACGACCTGCTCGCCAGCGCCGATGTCACGCTTACCGACGAGATCCTCGACCGGATCGACGAGATCGTGCCCCCCGGCACCGACGTCGGCACGCTCGACCAGGCCTACCTGCCCCCGGCCCTCCAGAATTCGAGTTTGCGCCGCCGACCCGTGAGTGAACGCACCGCCGCCTGACCGCATCTCCTGACCAACGCGCCGAGCGACGTGCGTATCGTGCGTGGCCGCAGGTGACCCTCTATCAGATCAGCCGTATATGCGAGCACGGAGGACCATGGGCGTGGTGCTGGTTCGCGTGCCAGTAGTGCGCGGCTTATCCCGGTTGAGGACGGAGAATGTCCGCGATTGCCGTTAGCGTTGCCCGCGAAGGGACACCCCGGGGAGGGACGGCTGCGATGGCGTACGAGTTCCAGGTGACGGTGGACTGCGCGGACCCGCACGCGCTGGCGGACTGGTGGGCCGAGACGCTGGGCTGGCAGGTCCAGCCGCAGGACGAGGCGTTCATCCGGCGGATGATCAGCGCCGGGTACGCCGCCGACGGCGACACCAAGCTGCACAACGGGACGCTCGTCTGGAAGGACGGGGCGGCCATCTGCCACCCCGACGGCACGCAGCGCGCGCCGAGAGTGCTGTTCCAGCTGGTCCCCGAGGCCAAGGCGGTCAAGAACCGGCTGCACCTGGACGTGCGCATCGGCGCCGACGACGTCGAGCGCGCGGTAGCGGGCCTGACCGCGCGCGGGGCGACGGTCCTGCACACCGGCCAGCAGGGTCCCCACACCTGGGTCACGCTCGCCAACCCCGAGGGCAACGAGTTCTGCGTGTCGCAATCCGCCAGCTCGCCCGGGTAGCCGCTGTTTCGCGTGACGGCTGCCCGCGATCCCCTCGCGGCGGTAAAAGACCAGACCCTTTTCCCATAACGGACCGTGGCGCCTGCCCGGCCCTCCAGCCCCCTCCAGCACAGCGCGCCAGCCGGCAGCGGCGGGCGGACGTCAGCTCCCGGCTGGCGCCTGCGCGATGGCCACGAAGTTCTGGCTCACGCCGAGCAGCGACGGCTCGGCCTCCACCAGCCGCAGCACCGACAGCACGTGCTCACGGCCTTCCGGGACATCCAGCAGCCGGGACAGGCCCGGGAAGAGCTTGACGCACCCGCTGCCCGCGACAAGCTGCCGCAGGTCCAGGCCGGCGTCCGTGATCTCGCCGGCCAGTTCCTCCGGGCAGTGGAAGTAGGACGTCGTGAAGCACGCCGGGTCACCGCCCGGATTGCGGTACTGCCCGTCCGCCAGGAACCGGGCCGTGCGGCCGGGCCTGGCCTCGGCCGGCCCGGCGCCGGCCAGCTCCCCGAAGACCGGGTAGAACCGCGACAGCGCCTTCGCGACCACGATCCCGCCCGGCCGCAGCACCCGGCGCGCCTCCCGCAACGCGGTGACCCGGTCCTGCCTGCCCGTCAGGTGGTACAGCGGGCCGAGCAGCAAGACGGCATCGAAGCCGTCCCCGGCCGCGCCCAGATCCCGCGCATCACCGGCCCAGATGCCCGCCAGCGCGGCGCCGGCATCCCGGGACGCCGCTGCCGCCTGCTCGAGGTGCAACGGCACCGGATCGATCAGGCACACCGCATAACCCGCCGCGGCCAGCGGTACCGCGTAGACCCCCGCACCACCGCCGACATCCAGCACCCTCGCAGGCGCCGCCGGCAGGCACCGCTCCAGCAGATCCCAGATCCGCAGGAACTCGATCCTCCGGTTCCCGGAGGCCAGCCGATCACGCTCCAGGCCATGCTCGTAATAAGCGATGATCTCCGCATCCACCATGCCGAGCACGATAAACGCCCGCGACCTACCTGGCCACGGGATTTCCCAGCCGCGCTCGCGCGCGCAGAACTCGTACGTCGTCCACGGCTGGCGGCGGTCGGACGTGCAGACCTCATGGCCTGACGAGGGGCACCCGCAGCGGGACGTCGGGGCGGGCCTCGCCGCGGTCGGCGGCGCGCTTCAGGATCGTGGTCATGACGTCGGCGCTGATGTGCAGCACCTGATCCCGGAGGTGGCCGAAGCCGTCCGTGCTGCTGAGGTACTCGCCGAGAAGGCCGTAGACAGTTTCCGGGCCGGTTTCGGCTAGCCGGGCGGACATGCGGTGCAGGACCGCGAGGACGTCGCCGCGGAGGGTGCCGGTATCGGGGATCTCGCCGGAGAGCATGGGGCGGTGCCGGCGCATCGCGGCGATCACCAGCTCAGGACGGCTGCGCTGCTGCTGCTGCTCGGCGGGCGGCTCGCTGACCGGTTCGGGGCGCGCCGGACGCTGATCGCCGGCGTGGCGGGCTTCGCTATCGCCTCCGCGGCCGGCGGTGCGTCCGTGGATGGCGTCATGCTGATCGCGGCGCGGGCCGTCCAAGGGGGGTGCGGCGCCCTGCTTGTCTCATCCACGAAGTCGCTGCTGATCACCGTCTACACCGACAGCGACGAGCGGGCGCGGGTGATGGGCGTCTTCACCGCCACGCTCACCGCCGGCCTCACCGCCGGCCTCGCTGCCGGCCTCGTGCTCACCAGCCTCCTCAACTGGCGGTTCTGCCTGTACGTGAACGTGCTGCTGTCGGCGGCGGCGCTTTCCGGCGCGCCGCGCGTGCTTCCGCGGCTGCCGAAGCGCCCGGAGGTCACGATCGACATGGCCAGCGTCGTCCTCGGGTGCGCGGGCATGGTAGCCCTCGTCTACGGACTAGGCGAGGCCTCCTCCTACGGCTGGAGGTCCGGTCAGATCATCGGCTCACTCACGGAGGCCGTCGTTGCCCTCGGCCGGTCCGCGGCTCGGGGATCGCCGCGCTGGTCGTGAACTCGCTCAGCACGTTCGGCATGATGTTGATCCTCACCTACCAGTTCCAGTCCGCCATGCGCTACCCGGCGCCTGGTGCCCCTCATCTGGCTTACCCCGCACAGCGGCTACCTGCTGCTGGTCCTCACCGCCACGATCATCGAGGGGATCAGTACCGGTGTCGCCGGCCCCGTCACGCTCGGCCTCGCGCTGCGCGGCGTGCTGCCCGCCGACACGGGCGCCGCCCGGGGCCGGGACAAGCGCCGCCAGCCAGCTAGGCTCGTCCATCGGCGCCGCGCTGCTCAACGCGATCGCCGCCTCGGCGGCCACCGGTTACCTCGCCGCGCACGCCGCGGCGGGACCCGCCGCGGCAGCCGTCCACGGCTTCACGGTCGCTATGATCTGGGGCACGGCCATCCTGCTCGTCACCGCAGTCCCCCGTCACCATCTTCATCAACGCCAAGACCCTGGTCCGCCGCAAGCCGCAGGGATAACAAACGCCACGCCCAGAGCCTTTACTGGCCGGCGTGGAGATCGGTGCCGAGGCTGCCCCACGTGCCCGGCCGGGTGATGGCCTCGACGGACCCGGTGATGCTGTTGCGGCGGAACAACAGCCCGGATTGCCCGCTCAGGTCCCGTGCCTTGGCCTGCTGGCCGTCGGGGAGCGTGACGATCGTCCCGGCGGTCAGGTAGAGCCCGGCTTCGATGACGCAATCATCGCCGAGGGAGATCCCCAGGCCCGAGTTCGCGCCCAGCAGGCACCGCTGCCCTACCGAGATGACCTGGGTGCCGCCGCCGGACAAGGTGCCCATGATGGACGCCCCGCCGCCGATGTCGGTCCCGGCGCCGACGACCACGCCCTGGCTGATGCGGCCTTCCACCATCGCGGGCCCGAGCGTGCCGGCGTTGAAGTTGACGAACCCCTCGTGCATCACGGTCGTCCCCTCCGCCAGGTGGGCGCCCAGCCGGACCCGGGCGGCGTCGGCCACCCGCACGCCGCTGGGGACGACGTAGTCCAGCATCGGCGGGAACTTGTCAACGGAGCGGACATCAAGGTGGATGCCGCGGGCAAGCGCCCGCTGCCGGGCGGCGCCGATCTCGCCGACGGCCACCGGCCCGAGTGAGGTCCAGCATACGTTGGGCAGGACCTTGAAGATCCCGTCCAGGTTCACCGAGTTAGGGCGCACCAGGCGGTGGGACAGCAGGTGTAGCCGCAGGTAGGCATCAGCGCTGTCGGCCGGCGGCTGGTCCAGGTCAGCGTCCACGCACAGCCGGCGGGCGATCCGCACAGCGCGAACCGGATCGTCCTGCTCACCGGGAACGGCCAAGTCCGCGCGATCGGCGGTGCCGGGTGCGCCGAGCCGCGGAGCGGGGAAGTAAAAGCTGAGCGGAGTTCCGTCCCGCGTGACCGTGACGGTCGCATGCCCCCACGCTGACTCACCCACGCAGGTAAGTTACCGCAGGTATCAAGGACGTTCAGCACTCCGGAAAACTATTTCTTCGCTGTCGCAGGTGGCGCCTACGATCTGAGCGTGGTGGCCGAGATGCCCGCCTGGCGTGAGGTTCGCCTGCTGGTCGCCCGGGAACTGGGTGAGCCGGTGTCCGATGGCCGGCCGCTCGTTCCTGCGCGACAGTCGGGGATGACGTGGGCTGCCCGCGCGCAGCGAACGGGCGCGATCATTGTCAAGGTCAGGCACGGTGACCGCGCGGAGCAGAAGACGCAATGGTGCGCGGCGCATCTTCCCGCGCTCGGAGCGCGCGGGTATCCGGTTCCGGCGATCCTGTGGCACGGCATGATCAGCGCTCAGTGGCACGTGACCGTCCAGAAGCGGCTCCCCGGCCGTCCCCTTCACGCGCTGGACGGTGCGCTGGACGGGCCGATGCTTGACGCGCTGCTGCGCCTGGTCGAGCTGCAGGCCGACGCCGGGATCCCGGCCGGGGACCGCGATTTCACCGGCTACGTGGCGAACGTGCTGTTCGACGACTGGGACCAGGTGTGGGCCGATGCGCCGCGGGCGTGCGCGGCGGCTGGTCCGCTGTGCGCGCGGCTGCGGCGCTGGCTGCAGCCGGTCTGGGGGCTGCGGCTGCCGCCAGCCGATTACGCCCACAACGACCTGAATCTGTCGAACGTCCTGACCGACGGGGCGCGGATCACCGGGGTGGTGGACTGGGATGAGTTCGGGCTGGGCAGCCGCGCGCTGGACCTGGTCGCCCTCGCCGTGGACTGCGAGGAGCGCGGCGACAGCGCCGCCGCAGACCGCCTGCTGGCCCGAGCGGCTCAGGTGGCTGGCGGCGACGGGCTGCGCTGCTTGGTCAGCTACCGGATAATCGGCGGGCTCGCCGTTTACACCCACGAGCGGCAGGCGTACGGCAATTCCCTCGGGGATGAGGAGTGCGCGGCGGAATCGGCCATCCTCGACAGGCTCCAGGCGACCGGCAGCGCCTGACAGTAACGGCCGCGACCGGCCGCGCTAAACGATCTTCAATCGCGGGGGTACGTTAGAGTAGACATTTCTCGGCACCATGTCTGTCATGATCACAAAGGCTTTTTCAGGGCGCAGGAAAAGCATGCCAACCGCGCGCAAAGTATTCGTGATCAAATCATGAACTGCACGGCGCTTGGCCAGGACCAGCGGCAATGCCGCTTAGACGGTTGATCTTGGTCGGTCGCCGGCTCCCCTTGTCGGTAAGCCTACGCTGCGCAAATTCGGACATTAAAGGCATAACGGGCTAGTACGCTACAGAGCGTAGCCATTTCGCGCGTCTCGCTGCGGACTCCCGGTGCGGTCGGCCATGATGGCGAAGAGTTTTCGGCGCTATGTATGATTTACTTACATTAAGGAAAATGTTTTCGGCATCATGGCGCTAGCTTTACAATCGACAGTCACGGACGGTTATAGTGGCGGCGGACGCGTCCCAGGGAGCGCCCCGGAAGCCATGATCAACTTAAGTTAGGCTAAGCGTGCATTGGGGCCAGTGGTGCGGAGAAGTGCCTCCCGACCGACGCGGCCGCCCACGCATTCGCGACATTGACAAAGCTGCGTATACGCGATGTGGGGGTCTGATGGCAAGCTCACCCGGCGACCCGGCACGGCCGGACCCGGGCGCCCCAGGTCCGGACGACACTGTCATCGCCGACACCGGCCCGGCAGCCGCTGACCCGACACGCGCGGATCCGGCAGCACCATCGGCTCCTCGGCAGAGCACGCCAACGCCGTTGTACGAGCCGACGCAAGCAAACCGGCCGAGCACAGCACAGCCGCGGCCCGACGTCACCTGGCAGGATGACCGAGAGAGGACGCACACCGTTACCCCGTCCGCCGACGGGGGCCGTCTTCCTGGCTGGGGTGCCGGGAACGACGACGGCACCCGCGGTGCTGGGAGCGGCTACGGGGATGGGGTCATCAGGCATGGCCCTGGGGTACCCGCCCCGGGCCGCCATCCGCTCCCGGAGGCGTGAGCCAGGCGGTGCCGACAGCCGGGCAGGTCTGGCGGACCGGGCTGCCGCAGCCGGCCCCGCGACGGCGGCGGCCGCGCCGACTTGCCGGCACGGCGCTCACCGTCGCCCCTGCTCGCCGCCTCAGGCGTGGTGGCCTACCTGCGGATATCTCACCGGCTAGGTCCGGTCAAGGTTGCGTCGGCGCGAGGGCCACCGGGTCGCCCCGTGCTGACCTCACGCGATGCCGCCGGCAGTGGTACCCGGCCTGGTGATCATTATCGCCGGTATCGCCGGCTCTCAAGATGTCAACGGCTGTCAGCTGCTGCGAACGTGTATGAGAGATCGTTCTGCGCTCGCCGGTGTGGGTTGGGACGTTCGGCCCTGCATTTAACTTAGCTCGCGGCGCTTGCTGATGATGTGGCTTTACGGCTGTGCGTCGCGCGTCGTTCACGAGCCGCGATCGGACGCGGCAGGGGGTGCGGAAGATGACTGGCAAGCGGGTTCTGGGCATTGTCTTGGCGGGCGGGGCCGGGAAGCGGCTCATGCCGCTGACTGCCGAGCGGGCCAAGGCGGCCGTTCCCTTCGGCGGCCTGTACCGTCTGGTGGATTTCGCGTTGTCCAACCTGGTCAACGGCGGGATCCGCCGGATCTGTGTGCTCACCCAGTACAAGAGCCACAGCCTGAACCGGCATCTGGCCACCGCCTGGGGGCTGAGCAGCCTGCTCGGCGACTATGTGACCCCGGTGCCGGCGCAGCAGTGGCTGGGACCGCACTGGCAGGCCGGCTCGGCGGATGCGATCTACCAGTCGCTGAGCTTGCTCGATAAATACCGGCCCAACCTCGTCGCGGTCTGCGGAGCCGATCACGTCTACCGCATGGACCCGGCGCAGATGATCGACCGGCACCTGGCGTGGGGAGCGGGGGTCACGGTCGCGGCGATCCCTGTGCCGCGGACGGAGGCGGCGGACTTCGGCGTGGTGCAGACCGCCGCCGACGGCCACTGCATTGAGGTGTTCCGGGAAAAGCCCGCCGATCCGCCGGGCCGCCCTGGCCGGCCGGACGAGGCGTTCGCGTCCATGGGCAGCTACGTGTTCGACCCTGACGTGCTGGTCGAGGCGCTGCGGAAGGACGCCGCCGACGATGGCAGCCGGCACAGCATAGGCGGCGATATCATCCCCAGGCTGGTGCGCGAACGGACCGCACATGTCTACGACTTCCGGCAGAACAAGGTTCCCGGGGCCGGCGCACGCGACCGGTGCTACTGGCGGGACCTGGGGACGATCGATTCCTACTTCGCCGCGCACATGGACCTGTGCGCGGTGGATCCGGTGTTCAGCCTGTACAACGACCGCTGGCCGATCTGGACCCGGGTGTCCTGCCAGCCGCCGGCGAAGTTCGTCCATGACGACGGCGACCGGGTGGGACGGGCAGTCAACAGCGTGGTCAGCAACGGCGTGATCGTATCCGGGGGGCTGGTACGCAACTCGGTCCTGTCGCCGGGAGTCCGCGTAGACAGCTGGTCCCGGGTGGACCGCGCGGTGATCTTGCACAATTCCCGCGTCCACCGCCGCGCCGTCGTGGAGAACGCCATCCTGGACAAGAACGTGACCGTCTTGGAGGGCGCCACGGTCGGGGTGGACAAGGAGCACGACCGGGCCCGCGGATTGGCAGTGTCCGCCG
This sequence comes from uncultured Actinomycetota bacterium, assembly GCA_963771985.1. Classification (GTDB taxonomy): domain Bacteria; phylum Actinomycetota; class Actinomycetes; order Streptosporangiales; family Streptosporangiaceae; genus Trebonia. The sequence continues at coordinate 538,298 of CAVYVO010000028.1, forward strand.
GCGGCGTCACCGTGGTCAGCAAGGGACAAGTGGTGGCACCATGATCGCCGCCGTGCACGCGCTGATCTCGGTCTTCGCCAGGTAAGTAGTGCTTGCGGCCAGGCCGGGAACCGCTTCACCACCTGGCTGCGGGCCCGGAAAGACGAGGCATAACGGGCCGTTCTGCGTTCTCAATGATGCCGAAGACCGGGGCATGACGACCAACAAATATTCGGCAGGGAGAGTGTGGCATTGCCCAACTGTTCCCACTCACGGTTCGTGGTCAGCCCTGGACACGGGCTGCGCGCAAATATCGCCTTATTGAAGAATCGCTATGCGCAGTGGCTGGTGAATGGCACCACTGCCTGCGGTTCGCGCCGAGCTGGGAGATCTGGGTGCGCCGTGTCTCACCGGCTACGACCGCACGGCCGGCTGGTGTCCACGGCTGGCTCTGTGCTCCTGCCAAGTGTTCGTCGGCGAGCGTTTCTGCTACGCCGTGGCCCCGCGGGTGCCGGCGCAGAAAGCCCGGGTATCCGATGATGGCCGTGAGCAGAACCAACAGCCCCAGCCCGATTTGCATCCCCGCGGTGAGTCCTGGCCGATAAATTACCTTGACCAGGTAGTGGTCGATAAATCCGTCGCGGTACCCGCGCTCCCCCGGCATGCCTGCGCAAGTCGTTCTCCAGCAGCGTGAGTGGGCAGGTGAAGCCCGCGAACTCCACTAGGGAAGGGCCCCAGGCGCGGCCTCACGGGCACCAGGATCCCGAGGCCCTCGGTGATGGCCTGTCCGCGGTATTCGATGAGATGATGAGTAGGGCACATTGCCGTACTGCTCCTGGTGCGGTCCCTCTTGTCGACTGCTGTTCAATGCGAAGCTCACGGATGGGCTCAGGACCTGCCGTGCCTGCCGGCCGCCCTGAAACTCGCGGACCAGATGGCGTCACGGGGGTGTTGCCGCCCCGGCGGCGTCTTGCCGCGGCCGGGGCGCTCGGAGCCGCAGCGTTCTGCTATGTCACAGGCGAGAGCCTGCCCGTTGGACTGCTGCCGGTCATGTCCGCGAGCCTGCGTTCCTCGCTGTCGGCTACCGGCCTGCTGGTGACGATCTACGCCTTGGTGGTCTTGTGGCGTCGGCGCCGCTGACGCATCTGACCCGCCGTGTTTCGCACCGCTTCCTGCTGTCGGGCCTGCTGGGGGTCTTCGTTGCCGGGACTTTGGCTGCCGCCGCTGCTCGGGGCTACGGGTGGCTGGTGGCCGCGCGGGTGGTGACGGCCCTGTCCCGGGCCGTGTTCTGGTCGATAGTGGCGGTGGCGGCAGCGGGCCTGTTCCCGGCCGACGACCGCGGCCGGGCCGTCGCCGGGGTGCTGTCGGGTGGCCGGCTGGCCTTTCTCCTGGGAGTGCCGGCGGGCACGTGGATAGGGCAGCATGCTGGCTGGCGCGTGTCATTCGTCGCTGTTTCCGGCGTTGGCTTGGCGGTGGCCGCCGCGCTGGTCGTGCTTATCCCCGCACGCAGGCCGTCGGCCAATCACGCCGCGGCGGGTACTCACCCCGATGCGCTTGGGTACGGATTGCTGGTGGGCGCAACGCTCCTGGCTGTCGCTGGTACGTTCACCGCGTATACCTACGTCAGCGCATTCCTTACCAAGGTCGGTGGACTTCCCGCCGGAGATGTCCCACCGGTGCTGCTATTGGGTGGCCTTGCCTCGCTGGCTGGGCTCGGGTGTTCCGGCTTGCTCTTGAGCCGTCATCCTCGGGGGGCGCTGGTTGTCCCGGCCGGAATCCTGGTCGCCTCAATGCTCGGGCTTTATGTTCTCGGAACTGCGGGCCCTGCGGCGGCGGTCCTGCAGGCGGCCCAGAGCTTTGGCGTGGGTGGCTTCGGGGTGTCGATACAGGCGTGTGTCCTCGTCGTGGCGCCACGCGGCACCGACATCGCGTCGGCCGAACTCGGCGGCATGATCCGGCGGCGCTGCACCAGCGCTCAGGAGAAGGTCATCGCCGCTCTTGCGTGGGCTCCCCCGTGCGTGCACCCTCACAATGTTCCATGATCGACATCCTCTGACCAAGCACGATCAATAACCGCCGTTCGGGGCGGATCTCGCGTGCGGCCTTTCTGCGGTCATGGTCGCGCGTAACGAGATGATCTGGCCGGATCGGGATCGCCCGGCCAGATGCCTGGATTGACTCTCAGGGATGCAGGCGACCGCCTGGGGCTGGGCCTGCTAGCGCGAGATGAGCGAACACGCCGCGGGGCGCTGGGTTCCGGATGAGGTGCGGATCGTGAGGCAGGTCAGCTGCCTGGCACTTTACCTGCAGCTGCTCGCGCCGACCGGCAACGCACCGTCCGCCAACGTCGCTGGGCGGGCCGTTCTGAGGGCTGGAGTTCGGGCTGTTTCCCTGGCGCTGAGTTACATTCGGCTGATGAGCCCCATAGGCCCGAGACCGCAGGCCCGGCGACTGGGCCGCACAGTGGCCGACTTCGAGCGCGACCTCGCCGACAACTTGTATTACGAGAGGGGAACGACGGTCGAGTCGGCTAGCGCCCTTGACGCCTACTGGACACTGGCCATCACAATCCGTGACCGCCTTGCCGAGCGCCGGGCCAGGACGGCGGAGGCGCACTACGTGACCAACCCCAAGTTCGTCTATTACCTGTCGGCGGAGTACATGCTGGGGCGCCAGCTCCGCCAGAACGCCCTGTACACCGGCACCGCCGACCTCGCCCGCCAGGCTCTTGCCAGCGTCGGTGTCTCGGCCGATGCCCTTGAGGCTCTGGACGTGGAACCGGGGCTGGGGAACGGGGGCCTGGGCCGGCTGGCAGCCTGCCTGCTCGACTCGCTGGCTACTCTGGACATCCCGGCGGTGGGCTATGGCATCCGGTATGAATTCGGGATCTTCAAGCAGGTCTTCGAGGATGGCTATCAGGTCGAGCACCCCGATGACTGGACCTACTACGGCAACCCGTGGGAGTTCCCTGCCCCCGACGACCGCCAGGTGGTCGGGTTCTACGGCCATACCGAGCCGGTGGACGACGATCAGGACGGGCTGCGGGCCCGCTGGGTGCCGGCCGAGACGGTGCGCGGCGAACCGAGCCACATGCTGGTCCCGGGCTATGGCACCGAGACGGTTAACATCATCCGGCTGTGGCAAGCCCGGGCCGGCCGGGAATCGTTCGACCTGGCCCTGTTCAATGCCGGCCACTACGCGGAGGCCGTCGAGGCTCGGATGCGCTCGGAGCACCTCACCAAGGTGCTGTACCCGAGTGACAGTACGTCAGCCGGCCAGGAACTGCGGCTCAAGCAGCAGTACTTCCTGGTCTCCTGCTCGCTGCGGGACATCATCCGCCGGTTCAGGTTCCGCAACAGCGACTGGGACAGGTTCCCGGACAAGGTCGTCATCCAGCTCAACGACACCCACCCGGTGCTGGCAATACCCGAGCTCATGCGGCTGCTGGTCGACGAGAACGGGGTCGGCTGGCAGCAGGCATGGTCGATCACCCGCCGTACCTTCGCCTACACCTGCCACACTCTGCTGCCCGAGGCCCTCGAGACATGGCCGGCGCCGATGTTCGGGCGGCTGCTCCCGCGTCACCTGGAGATCATCTACGCGCTGAATCAGTCCTTCCTCGATGACGTGCGCGCCCGGTACCCGGGCGACGGCGAGCGCATCGCCCGGGTGTCGCTGATCCAGGAGGGACCCGAGCGACGGGTGCGGATGGCCAACCTGGCGGCTCTCGGCAGCTTCGCCGTCAACGGCGTGGCCGAGCTGCAGTCCCGGCTGCTGGCCCAGACGACGCTGCGGGACTTCGCGGACCTGTGGCCCGGGAAGTTCCTGAACGAGACGAACGGCGTGAGCCCGCGCCGGTTCCTGGCCCTTGCCAACCCCCGCCTGTCGGCCCTGATCACCGCCCGGCTGGGCAGCAGTCGATGGCTGACCGACCTGGAACGGCTGCGGGAGCTGGAGGCTTTCGCCGGTGACGAAGATTTCGGCGCGCAATGGCGCGAGGTGAAGCGGCTGAACAAGCTCGATCTGGCCGCCCATGCCCTGGCCGCCACCGGGGTCACCATCGACCCCGGTGCACTGTTCGACGTGATGGTCAAGCGGCTGCACGAATACAAGCGCCAGCTCCTCAAGCTGCTGCATGTCGTCACCTTGTACAACCGGATCAAGGCCGATCCCGCCGCCGCCATCACGCCATGCACGGTCATCTTCGGCGCCAAGGCGGCGCCCAGCTACCAGCAGGCCAAGCGCGTCATCAAGCTGATCAACTCGGTCGCGGCCGTGGTCAACGCCGACCCCGCTGTCGCCGGCCGGATCAAGGTCGTGTTCCTCCCCGACTACAACGTCACGGTGGCCGAGGTCGTAGTAGCCGCCGGCAATATCTCTGAGCAGATCTCCCTCGCCGGTAAGGAGGCCTCCGGCACCGGCAACATGAAACTGGCCCTCAACGGGGCCGTCACCGTCGGCACACTCGACGGCGCCAACATCGAGATCCGCGACCGGGTCGGCGCCGGCAACTTCTTCCTCTTCGGCCTCACCGCCGACGAGGCCACCACCCTCCGGCAAGCGGGCTACTCCCCCCGCGCCTATTACGACAACGACGCTGAACTCAAGGCAGCCGTTGACGCTATCGCCTCCGGTGCCTTTTCCGGCGGGGACCGCGAAGCATTCGAGCCGGATATCGCTGCACTGCTCAACTGGGACGAGTACATGGTCTTCGCCGACTACCGGTCCTACGTCGACTGCCACGACCGGGCCGGGCCTGCCTGGGCCGATCAGGACCGGTGGACCCGGATGTCCATCCTGAACACTGCGCGCTCGGGTTTCTTCTCCTCCGACCGGACAGTCCGTGACTACTGTCGCGACATCTGGCACGCCGAGCCCGTGCCCGTAACCCAGGACACGGAGGCCGACCCTCAAATCCCTCCCGCCGGTTCCTGAGCCTCGGGGGCAGCGACTCTGAACCCGCGCAGCGGCGATCATGGCGTGACCGACCGCCGTAGGCAGGGTCGATTCGTGCTCGCGATGCTGACGGCGGGCTGGGCTAAAGCGAGTCGGCTGGTGCCCTGGCGGACGTGCCGCGGGCATGACGATAGCGTCACCGATGGTCGGTGACCGGCTTCGACGAGCGCCGGATCCGCCTGATTGAGACTTCGCGCAGGCGCCGGATCCGATGCCAATAGAAAACGGCCATCCAGATACCGGGCATTACCCGGATCAGCCCAGGTAGTAATCAGACGGCATGGGCTTTGAGCTGAGCCGGGCAGCCAGATTTTCGGCGCACCGCTCGGCCTCATCTCGGGACTCATGCAGGTGCCCGCATAGATAACGTTGGGTAATTGCGCGATCAGCGATCTGCACCCGGCCTTCCCGGGCATCCGGCAACGTATCAGATGCGGTTCTTTCCCCGTGTCTCACCTCGCATCACTTCCTGCTTCTCCTCTGGTGACCGAGGTGCCCTCTGATGACCGAGATGCCGGAGCCAGCCATCGATGTCACCTCACCATCACCATCAGTCAGGGGACAGGCGGACCAGCCAGAGGCGATGGTCGGCAATCGGTGGGACCTAGGTCCCGACCGTGACCGTGTCTGCAGGTATCCAGGCGTGGTCATGCGCTGTAGCCGCCCCGGATCCCGGCCCAGTTCCCCAGCCGACGATGCGGTTACCGCCTTGCCGGTACCGATGAAGAGGCTGACACGCTGTGGTGAGGCATATCTTGCCGATGGCAGAGACTCCCGGTAAACGGCCAGCCTAGGGCACGCTCCACTCGGCCGCCACCCGGCCAGGCCACCGGAAAAGCGTGGCCGGAAAGCAAGTGTGCCCGGGCCCAGGCACCTGCTTAGACTGCACATGTGCGCGCGACGGCCCGCATGGCGGCACGACAATCGATAAGCCTGAAACGGCAGGTGGCGCGGCTACAGCCGAGCCATCACACTCCGTAAGGAGCGCCTCGGCGTGCTTGACGCGCCCGAGCCGCCGTTCTGTACGGCCAGTGTCCCTTCGGCGTTCGTCAGCGGAGGCGCGCATATTGGGTCGGTCTGACGCGTCGCGGTCTGCGGCCGGCGACAGACTGAGCACGTCGATCGCGCCCGGCAGAGCAGCGTAATTCTCCCAGCCGGACGATCGCGTTCGTGATCGCCGCCGCGGTCGCCGGCCTTGCCTGTTCCCGTGCAGACCTCGGGGCCGGCTGGGCGGCCGCCGCCGCTTGACGCTGGCATGTTTGTTCTGTGGCATATTACTCAAGTAATGAACCATAGAACTAGTGAAGGGATCGGGTGGTTGCGGGAGATGGCCGGCCTCGATGAGGGCGTTCCCCTGTTCGTCCAGATCGCAGAGCGGCTCGCTGACGAGATCGCGGACGGGACCCTGGCCGAGGGCGAGCGGGTGCCCTCGACCAACGAGCTGGCCGCCTTCTACCGGATCAATCCGGCCACCGCGGCAAAGGGGATCAGCATGCTGACCGACGACGGGCTGGTGGAAAAGCGCCGCGGCATCGGGATGTTCGTCGTAGCCGGCGCACGCGTGCGGCTGCTGGCCGAGCGCCGCAAGCGGTTCGCCGAGCGTTATGTGGAGCCGCTGGCCGCCGAGGCCGCCCGGCTCGGGATCGATGCCGATGAGCTGGTCGCGCTGATCCGCGAATCCAGCCACGCGCAGGGAGGTACCAGAAGATGACACCAGCGATATCGGTGGCGGGGCTGTCCCGCCGCTACCGCGGCCAGCTCGCCCTGGACGACGTTACCTTGGACGTCGAGGGCGGGTCGATCACCGGGCTGCTCGGCCGCAACGGCGCGGGCAAGACCACGTTCATGCGCATCGTCGCCGGCCACGAGTTCGCCTCGGCCGGCCGGGTCACCGTCCTGGGCGCCAGCCCGGTCAAGAGCGACCAGGTGCTGCGCCGGATGGTGTTCATCCGCGAGGACCAGTTCTACCCCGACTTCAAGGTCAGGCACGCGCTGCGGGTGGCGTCCTGGTTCTACCCGAACTGGGACGCCGGGCTGGCCGAGGGCTGCTCGCTGACTTCGCCCTGCCGGCCGGCCGAAGGATCAGGAAGCTCTCCCGCGGGATGCGCTCAGCGCTGGGCATCGTGATCGGCCTGGCCGCCCGGGCCGAGGTGACACTGTTCGACGAGCCCTATGCGGGCCTGGACGCCGTGGCCCGCCAGATGTTCTACGATCATCTGCTCGCCGGCTACGCCGCCTGCCCCCGCACGGTGCTGCTGTCCACCCACCTGATCGACGAGGCCGCCGGCCTGCTGGAACAGGTGGTGGTGCTCGACCGCGGCCGCATCGTGCTGAAGGCGGCCGCCGACGATCTGCGCGGCAGCGCGACCAGCGTGAGCGGCCCCGCCATCGCGATGGCGGAGTTCACCGCCGGGCGGACGGTCTGGAACCGGCGGCGGATCGCATCGCGGGAGTCGGCGGTGATGGCCGGTGCAATGGACGACATCGACCGCGCCCGGGCCCGGGCGCGGCACCTGAGCCTGGAACCGCTGACGCTGCAACAGGTCGTGGCCCACGCCGCCGACAGGCCCGGAACGGCCGCGCGAGAAAGGACGAACGCATGACTACCTGGATCAAGGTCGCCCGCTACCACCTGGTCGACCGGGTCAACTACCTGGCACTGCCATGGGCCCTCCTGGCGTTCGGCTTCCTGGTGACCCTGGCCCTGCTCGCCTCGGCGGGGGCCGCCAGTCACCCGCAGTCCCCATCCGGCGCCCTGTTCTCCATCTACGTCTACTTCTTTGTCCTGGGGATGCTGAACACCTTCCGGTCGCTGCCGTTCGGGCTGGTCCTGGGTGCGAGCCGGCGCTCCTACTATGCAGGGACCGCGCTCCTTGCGGTCAGCCTCGCCGCCATGTACGGGCTAGCGCTGGCCGTGCTGCAGGTCATCGAGCGGGCCACCGGCGGCTGGGGCATGACGTTGCACTTCTTCCGGGTGGCCTACATCTTCGACGGGCCGTGGTACCTCACCTGGCTGACATCGTTCGTGTTGCTGACCCTGCTGTTTACCTACGGCACGTGGTTCGGGCTGGTCTACCGGCGCTGGAACCTGCCCGGCCTGCTCGCCTTCATCGCCGCCCAGGTCACCGTGCTGCTCGTCATTGTGGTGATGGCCAGCAACGCGCACGCCTGGCGGGCCGTCAGCCACTTCTTCATCACTCTCAGCGCGGCCGGGCTGACCGGCCTGCTCGCCGCCCTCGCGGTCGTGCTGCTGGCCGGCGGCTATGCCACCATGCGCCGCGTCACCGTCTGACCAGCCGGCTTCCGGCAATGCAGGAGATGAGTCAGATGCGGGTTCGCGTTAGCCGGCCCGCAGTCGGCACTGTGATCGCGGTAGTCGCTGCGGGGCTGGCTGCCGGCGGCTGCGCGAGCAGCAGCGCCAAGCCGAGTGCGGCGGGCTGTTCGCCTCAGCATGCGGCGGCAGGCCAGCCAAGTAGCGCGCCGGGCGGCTCGCCGGATCCAGCGGTGGCGGCGGGCTGGACGCTGCCGGGCGGCAACCTGGCGAACACGCGGGACGTCGCCAGCGCGATCACCAGCTCGAATGTCCCGACGCTGGGCGTGGCGTGGTGCGTGCCGGTCCAGTCCACCGGCCTGCGCGGTACCGCCGGCCTCGGGGACGGCTACGCCACCACGGCGATCGTGGTGAACGGCATGGTGTACCTGCAGGATCTTGAGTCGAATGTGATGGCGATCAAGCTCGCCACCGGCAAGGTCTTGTGGAGGCACGACTACAACTCGCTCAACGGCGGCACGGACGGCGTCAACGTGGCTGGCGGCGTGGTGTACGCGGCGACCAACGAAGCCGCGGTCGCCCTGTCGGCGGCAACGGGCAGGCAGCTGTGGAGCAGGGTGCTTATCGGCAACGACCACGAGGGCATCGACATGGCCCCCGGTTACAACGACGGGACCGTGTACGTGTCGACCGTGCCCGACAACCCGACGGTCGGCGAGTACCTCGGTGGCGGCAAGGGGACGCTGTGGGCGCTGAACGCCGCCACCGGCGCGCCGGAATGGTCCTGGGACGAGGTGCAGAACCTGTGGGGGAACCCGGCCGTCAACTCCGGCGGCGGCCTGTGAGACCCGCCGTCGTTCGACAGCCAGGGCAACATCTACCTCGGCATCGCCAACCCCGGCCCGATCGGCCAGCCCGGCTGGCCCAAGGGCTACCCGTGGGGAACCAGCCGACCCGGCCCGGACCTGTACACCGACTCGGTCGTCAAGCTCAGCCCGCACGTGGCCGGCCCAGCGTTCACGAGCCCGGCGCGCCGCTGCGCACAACGCCCGCCGCCTACCACATGTCCGGCGGCGGCCCGACTGGCCCGGCAGCCGGCCCCGGCCACTCCAATGACAGCTCACCCCGAACGCCGCCCGGGTACGCGCATAGCCAGCCCCGAACTGGCGGATCTGCGCCTTACACCCTGCCAACTGCAGGGCACCGCGAGCCGCTCCGAGTCGGCTGCCGTCGGCCTAGAAGCTAACTTAGCTGCCCGGACTCGGAGGACAGTCTCCCCGGTCACGGCACGCGGGCCAGCCCCGGAACCCGGGGTTCGTCTTGCGGGGTCATTCTGCTGGCCACGCCGGGCACGGGATGGCAGGCTGGCCGCCGTGACGGAGCAGAGCACCGGGGACGTGGTACCCGAACGCCGGAACGCGGCTGGCCCGGAGTCCAGCATGTGGATGGATCCGGCGCAGGACCCGAGATCCGCGGCAGGCGCGGAGCTGGAAGGCGAGCGGGCGACGCTGCTGGACTACCTGCGCGCCTGCCGGCTGGCGCTGGAACTGACGTGCGCCGGCCTCGACGCGGAGCAGCTGGCCCGGCGCTCGGTGCCGCCCTCGGCCATGTCCCTGCCCGGGCTGGTCCGCCATATGGCTGACGTGGAACGCAACTGGTTCCGGCGGGTGATGGCCCGGGCCGACGCGCCGCCGCTGTACTGGTCTGATGATGCCGAGGACGCTGACCGGGCGGGGGCGGCGGCTGATCCGGCGGTGGCGGCCGGCGCCTGGCGGGCCTGGCGTGAGGAGGCCGCCTTCGCGGAGCAGTTCGCCGCCGGCTCGCCCGGCCTCGCCATCCGCAGCCCCGTGCAAGACGGCACCACCGTCGCGCTGCGCGAGGTGATACTCCACATGGTCGAGGAGTACGCCCGCCACCTCGGCCACGCCGGCCTGCTGCGCGAGCGGACCGGCGGCCGCGCCGGCCGGTAACCCCCGAACGAGCCGTGCGCCTGCCCTGCGCACTGCCAGGGCTGGGCCGCGCTCCCGCCGCGAAACGGGTCATGTCCCCGGCTGACCGTCCCCGGAGGTCCGAGGCGGAGAACGCCCCGAACCGGACTGGCGCGCTTGCCGCCGCGTGCAGGAACAGGCGGGACCATGCCTGGAACGTCACGCGGACAGCGGGTCCCTGACAGGCCACGCCGGCAGTGCTGCCCTGCAAGGCGGGCCAAGCGCCAGAGCCGGCGCGCTCGACACGCCCCGATCGGCGCAGTGCGACCACGCTCCGGAATTAGCCGTCCCTGCGCCACCGCGCGCACAGCCGCCGATCTGGCTCCGTAGGTCAGCCATGATTGGACAATGCCGACTTGACCGAACAGGTCGATCTGCGCGAGCGCGGGTCCATTCCAGCGGTGGCGCGTCTCCGGCTCGCAGTGGGCTGGTCACGTTCGAAACCGCTGCACTTCCCCTGGGCCATGCCGCGGTTGTCCAGCGTTTGGCCTTCGCCGTCCCCGCCGGTGGCCTGCCGGTGGATTCAGCTGGGCGAGTAGACCAGCTCCAGAAGGCCGGATGAAAACGCCCGGCATGTAGCCAGGCGCAGGGTCAGCGCGTGGTCAAGGCCGGTGAACAAGCGCTCGCCCTGGCCTGCAGCGGCGGGCAGCACCGCCAAGCGATACTCGTCCACCAAGCCGAGCCGGATCAGCGACCGCGCGAACTGGACCCCGCCATGGGCGACGATCTCACCGCCTGGCTCCGCCTTGAGCCGGGCGATCTCCTCAGCCGTGTCACCGCTGGCGATTCGAGACCCGGGCCAGCTGGCGGACCGCAACGTTCTGGAGAAGACAACCTTGGGAATGTCGTTCATCGCCCCCGCGACCGGATTATCAGACTTGGGCCAGAACTCAGCCATGCCCTCGTAGGTAACCCGGCCCATGATGCGGGTGCCGGCCTGCCGCAGCCCGGCTGTGGTCTTCGTGTGGAAGCCGGGCATCCTTTTGTGCGCGGGGTGTTCCCGGAGCTAGCCGCCAAACTGGTGGCCTTGCTGGAGGAGGACGGAGAGCGGGAGCTTGCCATATGCGCGCGCGGCCTTCGCCTTGTCGCCGGCTGCGGTTGCGGTGACGACTTCTGCCAGAGCTTCTATACCGAAGCCCGCCCCCGGGGTCCCTACGGCCCCGGCCACCGGTGCGTCCCTCTTCTTCCTGCGAAGGACATGCTCAGCCTCGACGTCGTCAACGGGCGGATCGTGTATGCCGAGGTGACCGGCCGGCCGCCGCTGCGTAACGGCCGGCGAGGCGAACCGGGGACCCGTAGCATCCGGTAGCCGGCCTGGGCGATGGTCTCGATGACGGGCGGGTCGCCGGGCTTGCGGCGCAGCCGGCTGATCGTGATCTTCCCGCGGCCTCCCGCGCTGCGGGTGGCTCACGGCGTTCGGGTGGCACGTACCGGTAGGTGTCCTTGGAATCTTGCCAGTCTCCGCTTGTCCCGCCGCGTCTCGCGGGCAGATTCGTTTACCGGTACGACCCTGAGCTAGGCTTCCCTGCTCCTCGGAGTCCGCGTCAGGCGGAAAGGCGGGACGGGAGGACGAGCTCGGCGGCACGCGCCTGCAGGTCACTCAGGGCCGCATCGGCGAAGGGCGGGAACGGTTCGTCGTCGTTCGCCTTCATCCAGCGGTCGAACGCGACGCTGAAAGCGAGCATGCCCATCTCCGCCCCCAGCCGCGCGGTAAGTTCGTCTGTGCCTCGCTCGCGCAGGACAGCGGTGACCGACTGGGTGACCCGGGCGTGCTTGAGTAGTCCCCGCTCCTGCAGCTCGCTGTTCGCCGCGACCACCAGTCTGCGCCGGGCGGCTGCGGCCCGCAGCCGCGGGGTCATCGCGACCCCGGCCGCCGCGAGCGCCGCCTGCAGGCATTCGGTGAGCGTCGCCCCTGGGGGCGCAGCCCGGATGGCGCCGGCGAACAGCCCGGCCAGCACGTCTTCCCCGCCGAAGAGGACCTCGCGCTTATCCGCGAAGTGCCGGAAGAACGTAGCGCGGTTCATTCCCGCGCGGTCTGCGATCTGCGCGACGGTCGTCTCCTCGTAGCCGTTCTCCGCGAACAGGTCCAGTGCGGCGTTTTCCAGGCGCTCGCGCGCATTCGGTGCCCATCTGCTCACTGTCACATCCTAAGCGACGCGATCGGATCGCATCACCTGAGAAGTCGATGCGACCCAGTCGCATCGACGTGGTAGATTCAATGCGACTGGATCGCATCACTGTTCCGGCCGCGGCGCCTGCGCCGCACATCCTCGTCACCGGCAGCACGACCAAGGAGACCTTCCATGCGCATCTTCGTCACCGGCGCCTCCGGCTGGATCGGCTCGGCCGTCGTCCCCGAACTCATCAGCGCCGGCCACCAGGTCCTCGGGCTAGCCCGCTCGGACGCCTCCGCCAGGGCAGTCGCCGACATGGGCGCCGGCGTCCTGCGCGGTGACCTGACCGACGCCGGCGCCTTGCGCGACGGCGCCCTCGGCAGCGACGGCGTCATCCACCTGGCCTTCATCCCCGGCAGACCCGGCTTCGAGGCTGCGGCGCAGGCCGATGCCACGGCCATCGAGACGTTCGCCGCCAGCCTCGCCGGCTCCGGCAAGCCCATGCTGATCTCCGGCGCAACGATTGTCACGCCCGGCCGCCCCGCGACCGAACGCGACGAGCTCATCGCCCAGGGGCCCGTCGCCGCCCGCATCGCCAACATGCAGGCCGCCCAAGCGGCCGCAGAGCGGGACGTCCGGGCCTGCCTGGTCATGCTGCCCCGCTCGGTGCACGGCCAGGGAGAACGCCACGGCTTCGTCCCCCAGCTCATTGCCATGGCCCGGGCCAAGGGCGTCTCCGGCTACATCGGCGACGGGGCCAGCCGCTGGCCCGCCGTCCACGTGAAAGACGCCGCACGCCTCTACCGGCTGGCCGTCGAGCAGGCTCCCGCCGGCGCCGTGCTCAACGCCGTCGGCGACGAAGGCGTACCCGTCCGCGAGATCGCCGAAGCCATCGGCCGGAACCTGAACCTGCCGGCCAAATCCCTGCCCGCCGAAGAATACGGCGGCATGCTCGTGCCCCTGCTCAGCACCGACATGCCCGCCTCCAGCACCATCACGCAGGAACTCCTGGGCTGGCAGCCCACCCACCCCGGCCTCATCGAGGACATCGAACAGGGCCACTACTTCACCTGACCAGCTCCAGACGCGGTCCCGGGGAATAAGGATGTGGCGTCAGGCCCGTGATCCGGCACGGGCCCGGCGGCCACTTCGGTTTCGGTCGGCGCGGCAGCGCACATGAACGCACAGCGGACAGCGGCGGCCCAGAAACGCGCCCCGAAGCGCGTACACGCTGGCCAGCGGGGTCCACCTCGGGGAGGAGCGACGGGCTGTAAAACCATTCCCTGGCTGGATGCCTCGGCCGCCCGACGGTCTCGCGTGGCGAATACGCGATCAAGCAGGTCATTCTCAGAATGGCATATCAGACCTTCCGCGGGTAAGAGCATGCCCACGGGTACGGCCCCGGACTGGACCCGTAATCCGTCGTCAGAGGCGCCGTAACGGACGATCCGTGCTCAGGCACAGTGCGCGGTCCTGTCAGTAGCGCCCGATCGTAATCGGCGATCCGGCCGCATGGCCGCCAAGCTCAATGTCACTTTCTGTGATTAGTACAGCTCCTGGCTCGCGCGCGCCAACCCGCCGCTATGCGAGCCTGGCGACTGCTCGGTGATCGCCGGTCAGAGCGTGCATAACGGGCTGATCTACCGCGCCGTGTTCGGGCAGGTGTGGCACGGGCGACCGCTCATGCCGCTGCCGCGCGGCAGCGCCGGCCGGACTCGGCAGGGAATCTATGGGTGCCGGGTGGCAACGCGGTCCCTCAGCCCAGGTTAAGCGGGCGGCAGGGGGAGTCCGCTGACGTTCGGGAAGGCGGGTTAGATTTTTGGCGGAGGATTGCGCTTAATGTCGTTGGTTTGCGGGGCTTTGCGATATGTTCCCCGCTAGGACTTCTGACGGGGAGCGACATCGATATTCCCTCCGGATGCGTGCGCTTGGTATCGCTGCCACGACAGTCGTGGCCGCGGGGACAGTCGTGCTGTCGGCGGCAGCGGCGAGCGCGGTAACGTGCCCGACCGTCGCTCCCGACACCGGGACTGTTACCCCGGCGCCGACGCCTAGCGTGGACTGGAGCCGGTGCGACCTCGCCGGAGCGGATCTCGCCGGGGCGCACCTCACCTCCGCCAACCTACAGGGCGCGAACCTGGGCGACGCTAACGTGCAAGGCGCGGACATCGATGGCGCGGAATTCACCGGCGCCAACCTGGGCGGCATAATCACCGTGCTCGGCATCACGTCCGGGGGCATCACCGGCACACCGGCCAGCTTGCCCGATACAGAACTCGACCAAGTCTACCTGATCAATGGTTACCTCGTCGGGCCGGACGTGGACCTGCACGGCGCCGATCTCGCCTCCGCCAACCTGTCACGGATCTCCTTCCAGGCCGCGTCCTTCGTGGACGCTGACCTAGTCCACGCGAACCTGAGCAACGCTTCGGTCGACGGCAACCTGGCCGGCGCGGACCTCGACGGCGCCGACCTGGCGGGTGCGTACTTGGCGGGCGCGAGCAGCGGCGGGATCACTGGTACCCCGGCCGAGTTGCCGCCGGACTGGCTGCTAAAAGACGGCTACCTCATCGGGCCCGACGCGGTGGTCACCGGGGCGGACCTGACCGGCGTGGACCTGGCGGGCGCGGACTTGCAATCAGTCGATCTGGACGAGGCCAATCTGACGGACGCCAACCTAACCAGCGCGAACCTGGACAACGCGGGGCTGTACTCCGCGACTCTGACAGGCACCAGCCTGACCGGCGCGGACCTGGCGAAGGTGAACAGCGGGTCGATCACCGGGACACCGGAGGCACTGCCACCGCACTGGACGCTTCGCGGCGGGTACCTCTTCGGCCCGGACGCGTGGCTCTACGACGCAGACCTGTCTGGGCTGGACCTATCCGGATTGGACCTAGCCGGCGCTTTCCTGGAAAGCAGCGACCTGACCGGCGCTAACCTGTCCGGCACCAACGCAACCGGCGCGGACCTGGCCGGAGCCCAGATCGCGGGTGCCAGAATCACCGGAACCGCCCTGGCCGGTGCCTCGCTCTACGTCATCCGGTCCGGCGGCGGCATCACTGGCACCCCGGCGTCCCTCCCAGCGGACTGGGTGCTGCGATCCGGATGGCTGATCGGGCCGGACGTGTTCCTGGATGATGAAAACCTCCACGGCGTCAATCTCTGCGGAACGGACATGGCCGGGGCCAGCATCAGCTCTAGCACCTTCACCGGCACCAACCTGTCCGGTGCCGATCTCGCGGGCGCGTTCTTCATGCCCGCCGACTTCACGAAGGCCGACCTGGCAGGGGCGGACCTGTTCGGCGCCTACCTGGACAGCGTCACATGGACGGACGCGACCTGCCCGGACGGGTCCAGCGCGAGCACTCACAGCGGCAGTTGCGCGAGCGCACGGACCTTCCGCTTCGCCGGGTTCATCACGCCCAAGCCGGGCAGCACGGTCAGAGTCTCCGCCAAGGACGTCACCGTCCACTTCAAGCTCGCCTCATCCGGCACTGTCATCCCCGCATCCATCGCCGCCGCCATCGGCGCTGCTAAGGAAGTCCGCGCCACCCTTGCCGGGCCCGGAATCAAGGCGACCACCGTCTACTGCTCCTGGAACTCCTCCATCAAAGAATTCGCTTGCACGATTCCAGATCCGCACGGGATCGAGAAGGGCAAGTCACACTCCTACACGGTCACTGCCGCCGAGGAGCCAGGCGCCAGCTTCCAGACCGCGCCCCGCCTCGGCAAGGCCGCCAACCCGGAGACCGTACACTTCGGCTAACAAAGGCGCAGAAAACCACGGGCCACCCGCGCGTTTCCTAACGGCACGACCCATCACATAACGAGGCGATCTGTAGCTACAAGCGCGCCATGCGCCCCGGCCGCAGACAGCGGAAAGAATCGGTATGGAGCACGTTCTGGTGGTGGCGGAGACAGTGCATGAACTACGGACCGTGACGTAGCTCATCTTCGGCGAGCGCCTTACGGTGCGGGCATCAATCATCGCCGTGACCTGCGGGGCCAGCACCCCAGGTCCCGGCTGTCCCTGGAGGTGCCCTGATGACCGCCACGACCCCTTGAACCGGCGTCCGCGCGCAGAAGGCCTGCGAGCGCGACCACCACGGCCCCGCGACGGACACCTACGAAAAGGCAGGTGTGAGATGACCGGCTATCACACCCGCTGGGCGCGCCCGGAAGGACTCGCTGAGGATCCCGAGCGGACCGCGATCCGCGAGGCCCTGGCCTTCGGCAAGGCCCTGTACGACATCCGCGCCGCCTCGGCCTGTCCGTCGCCGAGTTGGCCATGCCGGCCTCGCTGACCGATGACGACATCGAGTGCATCGAGGAAGGCGGCACCGAGCCCACTATCCCCCTTCTGCGCCGCCTCGCCGCCGCCCTCAACGCCGAGGTCCACCTCACCGCCGGGCACGACCTCGGCTCCGTCTGGTTCGAAACCCACACCGCCTGAACACCGCCACGCCCGGCCAATAATGCGCGCCGAAGTACGCCGGAACCGCCGTTCTGGCGCGGGTTCCAGTCGTGTCGAGGGGCTGCCTGCAAGGTTGATATCCGGATAGTCTGCGCTGTGGTCCCGGTGATTGGGGCAGTGCCGTAGATGACCGGGTATTCACTCAGGCGCTGGTGGCTGCGGGGCTTGCGGCCGGGGTGGCCGGCGGGTTCGCCAGGGCGGCGATCTGGGCGTGGGTGGCGAACCACGGACGCCCGCTGCTGAGCATCCCGGTGATCACTCGCCGCAGCATCCGCAGCAGGTAGCCGCGGCCGATGGCTTCGGGATGCAGTGTGTAGGTAATGGCCCGGCGATCGTGGCGTGCCGATTCGTATTCCTCCAGCCAGATGCGCCCGACCGCGGCCGGGTCGGCCAGCAGCCCGCCGTGGTAGGGCGTCCACCCGAAGTAGGGCCAGTCGCACAGGCTCCAGTGCCCGGGCAGTTCCAGCAGCGGTGCCGTCCCGCTGGCCTGCCAGTACGGCCGGTCATCGGCCATCAGGCTGCTGTCATGAGAAAATCCCAGCCCGGCCAGCATCGCCAGGGTCTCAGGCGACAGCTCCCAGCCCGGTGACCGGTAGCCGGCCGGGCGGATCCCGTGCCGGCCCAGCGCGGCCAGCCCTTCCTCGAGCTCTGCGCGCTGGCGGCCGGCATCAAGGCCGTCGGTGCCGCGGTGCAGGTATCCGTGGTGGCCGACCTCGTGCCCGGCTGCCGCGATCGCGGCTACCGCTTCGGGGTGATGATCAGCGGTATGGCCGGGCACGTAGAAGGTGCCCCGGATGTCAAGTTCCGCAAGCAGGTCCAGGATCCGGCCCAGCCCGCGTCCTGGGCCGAAGCGGGCCTGCGACAGCAGCGTCAGCCGCCTGCCGTACTCCGGGCCCTCGGCAAGCCAGGCTGCCTCCCCGTCAACGTCGAAGGTCAGGGCGACAGCCACCTCGGCGTCACCAGGCCAGGCACCGAAAACCGCCGGCGTATCTTCCATGACTCACCCTCCGCTGATCACGGGCGGGCCCGCACCGGGCCGCCAGGCTCAGTGTGCACTGCACCTGCGCCCCGTAGCGCCCGCCGCCGGCAATAAGGACCCGGGAAGAACCCGGAGCCGGACGTCGCCGGGCGGGGCCATCCCGTTACGGCCGGCCCGCGCGGCCACGGGCCCGACGACCCGGCCCCATTGCCCGCCTGCCCGCTGGCAGGCGGGCAGCTCCGCCTTCGCCGCCCCGCGGGACGCTGCTGTCACCCGGGTATGGGTGCCCCCCTGGCCGCGGCGCACCCGCGGATGCCGGGGACGGGCTTCGGCCGGGTCTGCCGGTAGCCCCCGGTCCTTCGCAGGAGCCCGGGATCCCGGGTACCGCGACGACCGCGGGCACCTGCCCGTCACGATCACCGTGACGGGCAGCGCGGGCATCCGGGCGTCCCAGACGGCCGGCATCATCATCCGGTCCTGACCGCTGCGCGCCGGTCATGACGATCTTCCGGGATGACAATCGCCGGATCCGGAGGCGGATCATGAACATCCGCCGGTTCGGCGGCCAGCCGGCCCGGCCGCGTCCGGAGCGGCTTTCTGTGTTCCGCCGGCCAGCCGGCCAGCCCTTGAGGGTGCGGGCGGCCATCCGGCACGGCACCGGAGTCTTCCCATTACGGCGGCAGCCCGCGCAGACCGGCGGCAGCCGTCAGCGACCCGCGACGGGGTCCCCTGAACCAGTAGCACGGGGGACAGTTTCGCACCGGGCCTGACCTTTCCGAGGTCGGCGCAGACCCCCGGTCCTCCGGGCCCGGCAACGGCAGGCCCGCGGCCCGCAGAATGTCCCTGGCGGGGCGCAGTGCTGCAGCGTCTGCTCTTTGCGCCTGTGCCCGGCCAGCCTGGCTGCCGCAGCAGGCCCGGTCAGCAAACAGAGATCAGGACCCAGCGGCCGGAAAGTCCTGCGCCTCGGGCTCGCCTGTCCCGTGTCCGCCGGCCAAGACCCTCACGCTCCCCGCGCCGGCCCGCTGTCTCGTGCGCTTCCCAGGCTTGAGGCTACTCCTGCGCCGGGCATTCCGCCTGCGCGGCTCACAGATCCCGACAGGGAGCTGGAAGGCAGTCAGATCAGCCGGCGGCCCCGGTATCCGGCGACTTTCTTTTCGAGCGCGCAGAGGCAGGCCGGCGTCGTCCGAGCATGGAGGAGCCGCCGTGGCCGTTGCTGCCCCGGGGACCCGAGAATACGAGGGTCACCGGTCGCGGTCTGTGAAACCGTCGCCTCTGCCTCGCCAGCAACCGCTGGTCCACCGGGCTAGTCAGACCATTTCAGGGCCAGGGCACGGGCTGTGCACCGCAATGGCTGATATGGGCGCCGTACGTGACGCTCGGACTTGACAGTCCGTGAGCGCCGATTCGGCAGGGAGGCGCGCACCTGCCTGTGGCGGCATACGACTACGATGCGCGATCAATCCTGATACAAGGATCAGCGCGCAGTCCCGCCGATTGGGATGGTCAAGACGGCGTCGATACTCACGTCCGCGGCTGCGTCGGCTTGGCCGGTATGCGGGGCAACCCTGCCGTGTGCGGTCAGAGCGCCAGGCACATTGCCACCCGGGTCCGGGACCGCCGCGCGACCTCGGTGAACCCGGCCCGCTCATACAGTGAGCGCGACCCGAAGAACATGAAGTCGTCGTGGCCGCGCTCGGGCTTATCGACCGGGTAGGCCTCGAGCACGGCGGCCCCGCTGCGCCGGGCAAATCCGATCGCGGCCGCCAGCAGCCGGCGCTGCAGCCCCCGTCCGCGGTAGGCCCGGGGCACGTAGCTGCACACCACCGACCAGACATCGGTGTCGTCGACCGGTTTCATGATCGGTGACCGGCGCAGCCGCAGGTACTCCGGGCGCGGGCCGAGGCTGATCCAGCCAGCGGGCGTGCCGTCAAGGTAGCCGACCAGGCCGGGGATGACCCCGGCGCTGACCAGGTCGCGCACGATCGAGCCGTCGGCAGACCGAACAGCGCCTCCAGGTCCGTCCAGGTCGCGGAGGTCAGCGGGCGCGCGGTGAAGTCCTGCGCCGGGCCTCTGAAGCAGCCACCATGCAGCCAAGTCAACCACCGTGGCGGCGACCCAGATGCGCACGGCAGCGCATCGGGCTGCCGTGCGCATCTCCTGCCCGAGGTAAGCGCTGCGGGGCTCCGGCGGAGCGCGCGCTCGAATCGGATGGCTGCCGCACCGCCGAAGGATCAGTGCGTGGGGAGGGTGAGGGTCGCCGGCCCCGTCAGCGCGCCCTGCTCGCCGTGCGGGTACTGGCTGAACAGTCGGGGCCGCCGGGTGGAGGTTGAGCTCGTCCCCGGTCTCTATCATCCTGGCCGGGTCGGCCGGCAGGTTCCGGTGGATCTGCTTGGTGGCATCCCCTGCTTTTGCTTGCCACGCTGATACAGGCCGGGCAGGCGCTGCCGACTTTCGTGGTACTGCCAGGAGGACCGCGCCGCACCTGGTGGCGGGTACTTCCCAGTTCTACCGCTGGACCGGAATGGTGCAGCGATCGTAGGTGCTCACGCGGCCCTCCTGTGCTAACGGAGCGCGTGTGTCCCTCCTCCCGTTACTACTTGGCAGCTTCCCGCGCGTGATCCCTTACGGCCGTACTCCGGGACCCGGGACAAGCGCTTGATTGAGAACGAGCGTCTGCTGGCCGTCTCGTACATATCCCTCATACTGGATCGCGCCGACGTTGAGCAGGCGGGCGTTGACCAAGATGGCCGTGACGCCGTCTTGGGACGGGAATGTGAACGCAATGTCCTTCTGCCCGGCCGCGTCGGTAACGTGCTGGACCGAGACGCCGGGCACGTCAGCGAGCGCGTAGAACCAGGTCGCGTTCAGGGACGGGTAGTTCCCGTATCCGGTGAGCACGTTCGCGGCCACGTTGACCGCGTTGCAGTCGTCCGCGACATCGGCACAGCCGGTACTGTAGGTGTTGAGCTTGTCCAGCAGCGGCCGGGGGTATTCGGGCAGCGTCGGCAGCGGCTTGACCGGCTTGAACGGGCTGGTCGCCTTGGCGTGATGCTTCAGATCCTGCAGGTACTGCTTGATCTCGGCCTTGGCCGGGCGCGGGTACTGCGGGTGGATCAGGCTGTAGCCCGGCCCGGCCGGCATCAGCCACTGCTCCGACGCCGCGCAGGGATCGGCCCGCTTGCACACGTGCAGGGTGCCGTTTACGTACTCTGCCTGCGCCGAGTCGTCGGCGGTTGCCCAGATCTGGCGGTCCTTGCCGTCCGTGCGCAGGTCCCGGTACAGCCACTGGCCAGGCGCGACGTTGCTGATCTTGGGCGGATTGTAAAGGTGCTCCTGGAAGAAGTCGATCCGCTCGGCGGCCAGCTCGGCCGCGCTCGGCGGCGCCGTGGAGGGCTGGGTGCTGCCCAGCTCGGCGACGAGGTACTCCTTCAGGATCGCTGTCTCGCTGTCTGGTGCGGGCAGGCTCGGATTGTCCCAGGACCCCTGGGCGAGCAGGCGGTAGTTCGACGCGTCCAGGATGATTTCCAGCTTTTCGCTCTGCCCGGTCGGCGGCAGCACGAAGGCGACCCCGGCCCGGCCGGCGATGTCCTTGACGTGATCTTTAACCTGGACCATTGGGATGAGGGCGAGCGCGTGGAACATCTCCGCCTCCTGCGAAGGCGGCAGCACCATCCCGAACAGCATCTGCTCGATCTGGCTGAACGCCACGACGCTCTTGTTGTCGGTCTTGACTGGGTCCTGGCTCACGAAGTACGCGTCGAGCTTGGCCGGATCGCGCGGCAGCGAGCCGAGCTTGTCATACGGAAAGATGGGGTCGCCGATGCTGCCGGCGCCGTAGTTGATGGTGCCGTCGGCGGTCATCCAGCCGGCCTGCACAAAGGGGTACGGCACACCAGCCGGGTGCCGGCCCGGGCTAGCATTCTCGGTCACCTCGTAGACCCACTGCCCGGCTGACACGGCCGGGCTGGCCAGCGCCGCCGCGGCGGCACGGTCGGCGAGCAGCTGGACAGTAAGCGCCGACGGGCCGGACGGCAGTACCGCCACCGTGACGCCGGCCGCCAAGCCGAGCGCCAGCGGCACGGCGATGGCCAGGCGCCACGCCGGCCGGAGTCGGCGGAACCGGTTGCGGGGAAGTGATTCCGAACGTCGTTCTGATGAAAGCTCTTCCGCCGCGGCCGCAGTGGCGGCAGCCGTCAGCAGGTGCCACGCCGGCCGGCTTCTCCTCGCGCGCCGCCCCCTCCTGGCGCCTGGCAGCACCCGCGCGGCGTCCGGCGCGTGCCGCTCGAGCGCCATGAACGCGGCACGCAGGTCATCTTCTGTCCTCATCTGCGGTATCCCTCCTGAAGGAACCCGGGCGCTTGCTGCGTTATCTGGACGCGCAACGCGGCCAGCGCCCTGGACGCGTAACCGCGGACGGTGCCTGGCGTGCAGCCAAGCACCTCCGCGATCTCGGTATCGGAGAGCCCTTCGTAGTAGCGGAGCACCAGCACGGCGCGCTGCCGCCGGGGCAGCTTCCCGAGCTCGGCCAGGAGGGCGGCACGCTCTGCGTGAGCGAAGGCGTGGTCTTGGGAAAGGCGGTCACCGACGTCCGGGCCCCGGCCCGCGGGCACCAGCCGCCAGGACCTTCGGCGCCAGGACAGGAACTCGTTGACAATCATCTTCCGGACATACAACTCCGGGCGGTCCATGGCGCCTATCCGGTTCCAGCGAGCGTGCGCCCGGATCAGCACCTCCTGGACCACGTCCTCGGCGAGGGCGCGGTCTGCGGTCAGCACGCCCGCGAAGCGCAGCACACCGGGCAGCCGGGTGGCCGCGAACTCCTCGAATGTCATCGCGCCTCCATCGTGGGGATCTCCGGTCAGAAAACGCACCCGGGACGCCGAAACGTTGTGCAGCCGACCGTACTTGTGCGCCCTCCCGGGGCGCTATGCGCCGCAGGTGCGCAGCAGCCGATCGGAGTGGACCCGGCCGCGGAGCCCGGCAGGTACTCCGGTCATCAGGTTGCGCAGCATCAGCAAGGGCGGCGCTGCGTGATCTGACTGCCGAAGCCGCCGGCGGCGCGCAGCGCCCCGACCGCGCCCTGCCATGAACCGGGACGCATGCGTGCGCTGTCCGGCCAGCGCGACCCGGGCGGAGTTCCCGCCGTCCAGGGCGTCAGACTTGCCGCGTCGGCACCGGTCACCGGGCGGTCAAGACCGCAGGCCTCAACAACCTCAACGCCCGGCTGATACCCGGCGTCAACGCGCTTATCCGCCGCGATGAGAGTCATCCGTCCAGCGACACGCGCAGAACGGGACAATCCGCACGTGGACATACGCCCCGCCAACACAGTTGCGATGCCGCTCGTATTCGTTATACGGGTGATCTTGTCAAGTGAAGGATGCGGGGGGGCTGGTCTTGCCGGTCATGGCGTCGGGTCGCCGAAGAGTTCTTCGCCGTCACTGTCGCCGAGGACCGGGGATGAGGTCGAGGTTTCCGCGGAGGTCGTCGGACAGAGGGTCAGCGAAGGTGATCGTGCGTGCTCCGGTGCGGTAGCGGCGGGTGCTGGTTACCGGCGGCAGCGCGGCGGTGTGATCACGATCGGACCCGGGTTCACGCCGACCGGGATCTGCTTGCCCGGCCGGTTGGTGGCGGTGCTGATCGGCGTCACGCCGCCCAGGGGCGTGTTGTTACCGCGGTTGAAGTTGACCGCGTAGAGGGTCGCGCCGTCCTTTGTGATCGCGATGTTAAACGGATCGAGCCCGGCATTGATAGGGCTTCCTGCTGTGTTGGTCCGGGTGCTGACCGGCGTGACGCGCCAGGGGTTAGTCACATAGACGGTCCTGCCGTCGGGCGCGATCACGAGCTCGGTGCCGCCTCCCGCGATTGGTATCGGGTTTTCTGCCTTATTGGTGCGAAGGTTGATCGGAGTGACACCTGAAGCGGTCGTCACGTAGGCCGTCCCGCCATTCGGCGTGATTGCGATGTAGCCCTCGCCGTACCACGGGATGGTCCCCACCGGGATAGGCGCGCCCGCCCTGTTGGTGCGGGTGCTGATCGGCGTTACCGTGCCGGGACCGCTGTTCATGTTAGGGGACCTGTTGACGACGTAGACGGTCCTGCCGTTCGGCGTGATCGCGAGGTGCCAGGGGTATGTTCCGACCCGGATCGCCGGCCCCGCCTTGCCGGTGCGGGTACTGATCGGCGTGACCGTGCCGTGAGCGGTGATGACGTAAGCGGTCCTGCTGTCAGGCGTGAAGACGATCTCGTTCCCCGCCACCTTGATCGGGGTCCCGGCCATGTTGGTACGCGTGTTGATAGGCGTGATGCCAGTATCGCTCAGGACGTAGGCGGTCCTGCCGTCCGGCGTGATCTCGATAGTCCTCGGGAGCGGCCCGTATACCTTGATCGGGGCCTCGGCCTTGTTCGTACGCGTGTCAATCGGCGTGACTGTGCCTGAGTTCTCGTTGACGACGTAAGCGGTCTTGCCGTCCGGCGTGATCGCGATCGCCACGAGGCTGTTCCCGACCGGGATCAGTTTCCCCGGCGTGTTGGTGCATACCGGGATCGGTGTCACTCCGCCCATCGAGTTGACGACATAGACAGTGCCGCGCGCGGCGCTGTTCACCGCGCATCCACCGCGCCAGGCCGGTGTCGCGGTTCCCGTGTGCGCGGTGGCCGGCCGGGCGGCGTACATGGCACCGCCCGCGAGGGTCACCACCGCAGCCGCCGCGGCCAGCGCAGTAACCGTCCTCCGGAATCTGCGGGCCATCGCTCCTCCTTGGCGCGCCGGGCCCGGCACTGCCAGCCAGGCAGGCTCCGTCTTGCCTGCGCGTCATTCCTGCGTGTCATTCGTGCCCGGCCGCGAGCGCGCCGTCGTCATCTCCGCGGTCGCCTGCCCCTCTTTTCTTCCTAGCCGCGGCAGGCGCGCGATAGAGGAGAAGGTAGGTACCGGCAGAGTCCTTTGACCACCCGCTGGACCAGAAGCCCGGCCTTAGTGCGCAGATTCATTCATCACGCATCCCGAACCTGCAGACGACAAGGACGTCCCGGCCGGCCATCCCGCCGGTGCCGCGGAACTGCCCGGCATGGATGAGTGTCCCGGGGAAGCTGGCGATCCCGGGCTGGCATGACCGGCTCGGCGTCCGGGCCGGTGGCGACCGCCACGTGCGCCGTGCTGATACTGCCGCCGCCGAGGGCCTAGCTTCCACCCCGGACCTGCCCAGCCGATCCGGCCCGCGGCCGTGCCGAACCGGATCCGCATCCTGGCCGCGGACTGCTCACTGCTCAAGGTGGGCGACATAGTCATCGCGAGCGGGAAACGGCCCGTACCGGCGGGGAATGCGCGCGCCAGGCTGATGAGAGGACATCCGGTGCGTGTTCAGCCGAAGCTGGTCATGCCGTGCCCGCCACGATGGCCACACTCACCAGGAACACCGTCAGTTTCGCCGGGAAACGCCTCGAAAAGCTGACAACGCCGACCCCCGAACAGCGCCGCGTCTTCGAGTTCCTCGGCAAGCCCATCCCGCTCAGCCTCGACGGAACGTAACCGCCGTAGTCGCGACCGAAGTCGCCCCGCAGCAGCCTAAGCACGACAACACTCCAGGTCAGCACCCCAAAACCGCAATCGAAGATCACGTAAGCACGGCCTACCGGGTGATTGACCACGCTTTGTGATCAGCGTCCGCGCGACGCCTTCCGCGTCGCCAGCCGTCCGCCGGCGAGGGCAGTGGTATCGACGTCATCGAGTGTGGTGACCACCAGATCCGCGCCGGCCGCGGCCAGCAGGTCGGCGTCGTCGGCTCGGGCGATGCCGATCGCGGCCATGTCGCCGGCCTTGGCGGCTTGGACCCCGGCGGACGCATCCTCGATCACCATTGCGTGGCGCGGCTCGACGCCGAGCTCGTGCGCGGCGGTCAGGAAGATCTCGGGGTCGGGTTTGCCGTGGGCGAAATCGCGTCCGGAGACGTCGGCGTCGAAGTAGTCCAGCAGCGTCAGGCCGGGCCGAAGCGTCGGCGAGGAGATCCCCTGCTCCTGCGCGAAAGTGTCGAGCCGGATCTGGCGCAGGAACAATCCCGCGTTCTTCGACGACGACGCGTCCGCGATGAGCATCCCAGCGTCCTTGGTGGCGATGACGAACCGCAGCGCGTCGGGATAGGCGGTGAAGTCACCGGCCTGGATGAGGCGCACGACCATCTCCTGCTTGAGCCGTGCGTACTCGGCGACGCGATTTTCGGCGTCGGGTACGTGGAAGTAGTCGAGGGCGGCGCGGGCGCCGCTCATGCGCGGCTTGCCGGATACGTACTGCTGGTAAACGTGGGAGGTGAAGGCGTCCGGCGACCACGTCGTGTGGTCGCGGATGCCGCGCCAGCTGGATTCCATCAGCTCGCGCAGCGATTCGCGCCACGCCTTCTCGTGCGGAGAGTCGACCAGCACCCCGTCGACGTCGAAAATCGATCCCTGGAACTTCGGCATGCGGTCTTCTTTTCAGTCTCGGGCGGAGGGCCCAGTGGTCGCCGGGTTCCGGCTGAGCTCGAACACGGTCTGGTCGCCCGGGCACAGCTGACGGACATCGTCGCGGACTGCGACCCTGACGGGTCGGCTCGCCCCCTCGGGGTGGACGGCCAGCGTCAGGTGATCGCCGGTGAGTGTCACCTGGATCGAAGTCTCCCGGAACTGCATAGAGAACGACAGGCTGTCGAGCCTGCTCGGGAGCTGGGGATTGAAGTGCAGGACATCGTCGTAGACATGGGCGCCGGCGTAATTCCGCTGTACAAGGTCGAGCGTCCCGGACATGACACCCATGTGGATGCCTTCCTTCGTGGTCCCGCCCTGGATGTCATCGGCATCGCTGTGCAGCGCGACCAGGAACCGGTCCCACGAGCTCTCGGGGTCGATGGTGGCGAGTACCCCGGCATGAGTGACAAAGCTCAACGTCGAGCCGTGAGAAGTCCGCCGGTCGTAGTATTCGACGTTCCGCGTCACCGTGTCGGCACGGTAGTCATACCCGAGCCGTCCGAAGATCTCGCGTAGCTCGTCCTGCCTGAACAGGAAGAACAGCATCACCGTGTCGGCCTGTTTGGTGACCTTATAGCGATTAGGGTCCTTGCCCTCTGCGCGCAGGATCCGATCGAGCCGCTGGATGTTGCCGTACTTCGCCCGGTATGCGTCCCAGTCCAGCTCCTCAAGGTCCTCGTATCCCTCGAACTGGCTGATGATCCCGTCGCCGAAGAACGGGACGAACATCCGACGGCTCATGTCCTGCCACACCGCCAGCTCATCATCGCCGATGCCCAGCCGCACGCGCAGCGCCTCCGCGCGGCTGGCGGGGAGCAGCGGCAGCAGCTGGCCGGCGATGCCGCACAGCCACGCCACCAGGACGTTGGTGTAGGCGTTGTTGCGCAACCCGCCCTGCAGCGCACCCGGATACTTGTCGTGGAACTCGTCCGGGCCCATCACCCCGTGGATCTCGTAGCGCTCGCGTTCGGGATTGAAGTGGGCGATCGACGCCCAGAAGCGCGTGATCTCCAGCATCATCTCCGCGCCGTAGTCGCGCAGGAACGCCTGGTCATGGGTGGTCTGGAAGTAGTGCCAGATGTTGTAAAAGATCGCCGCGTTCACGTGCCGCTGGTTGCGGCTGAGGTCGGGCTCCCAGAGGCCCGAGACCGGGTTGAGGTGGACCAGCTGGGTCTCCTCGATTCCCTCGCTCCCGCTCTGCCACGGGAACATCGCACCACGGAATCCTGCCTCATGGGCAGCCGCCCTGGCCTCGCCCATCCGGCGGTAGCGGTACATCAGCAGCCCGCGCGTGACCTCGGGCAGCCGGACGTTGAAGAACGGGAACGCATAGATCTCATCCCAGAACACGTGCCCGCGATAAGCCTCCCCGTTAAGTCCGCGGGCGGGCATCCCAGCGTCGAGGTCGGCGGTGTGACGGGAACAGACCTGGAGCACGTGCGCGATGTGCAGCCGCAGCAGCTGTTGCACGCTCTCGTCTCCTGACACCCGCATGTCGCATACCTGCCACAGTTCGTCCCATGCCGCGGTGTGGCGCTCGAATGCGGCGGTGAAGTCGGCGTGGCGGGCCGCCGACCTGGCCGCCCTCACCAGCGTGTCGCTGACTGCCGGATCCCGCGACGTGTAGAACGCCACCATCTTCTCGACCCGCGTCGCTGTACCCTGTTGCACGTCGAAGGCGAGGACCTGCTGGATATAGTCCTCCACCTGGTAAAGCCTCCGCTCGACCTGGAGGCATTGATCAGCGGCGAACACGCGCGTGCGGGCCGCGTGGCTGATGTACAGATTCGACTGCCTGGTCTCGGCCTTCAGCGCGACGACCTCGGGCCCGAACGTCCGCGGGGAAACGGGGTTCAGGTGGCGGCCCTCCAGTTGCCGGTAGCGGGCGACACCGCCATTGCTCACCCGGCCGTCGATCGCCGCGACCACCTCGACGCGCCCCGACCAGTTCTCCGGAACCAGCGTCCACTCGATCCCCGCATGGTGCGGGTCGCCCATGCTGACGAACCGGCGGCTGTGCAGCGTCGTCTCCCGGCCGCTGAGATCACGGAAACGAATGTGGCGGACGACAGTCGCGTACCGGATGTCCAGTTCGTGGCGGTAACCGAGCAGATCCACGTCGGCGAGCCTGATCGCCTCCCCGCCCTCGATGCGCAGCTGGAGGACCAGCCAGTTCGGCATGTTAACAAGATCCTCGTTGAGCACGGGCACGCTGCTCAGGATCGTCGTCTCGCGGTTGTAACCGCCGTGTACGTAGGTGCCGGGATAATGCACACCGTCGGCTTCTTCCCACTCCGCCGCGCCACGCGTGCACAGGTAGCCGTTGCCCGTCGAGGTCAGCGCTTCCCGAAGCCCCTCGGACCCAGGCTCAAAGCCGTCATACGTGAGCAAGAAACCGTCCACGGCACCTCCTCGCCACCTCGGCACGCCGCAGCCTCACGCCCGGGCGTATCAACGGACTTCCCCAGCACAATGCGCCAGCCCCGGGGAACACCTTCATTCCGTACCCGCAGGCCAGCGGGCCGGCTGCCGGGCCTCCTCGCCAACGCTGGCGTCTCCCGGGCCACGGGTCGGAGGCCGCCCGCGTCGAAGGTGTACCCAGTCCACTCCGTCCGCACCGCCGCGCGAGGTGAATAATCCGTCGACCTGCGACCAGTCCATGTCGAATGGAACTTGGTGGCGATGGGCCAGCCGGGCCTGGCCGTGCTAGGCCCGGAGATCGTGACAGGTCTCTAGCTCGGCTGGCGCCATGAACTGAGCGGTGGTTGGCTGAAGACGCAATGCGGGCGCCCCCGCAGCGGCAAGCGCTGGAGGTGTTCATGATGAATGACATGAAAAGCCCGGCGAGTCGCAAGGTTGCCGTGCTGGGCCCGATCCCTCGCGACCAGATCGTGACCCATACTGGTGAACGGTTCGAGAAGTACGGATGCGCACTGTATACGGCGGTTGCCCTCTCGGCTCTCCTGGATGACGGCGACACGATCGTTCCGATATCACACGTCCGCCGACAGGACGAGGGTCCGATCAAGGAGATCCTCGGGTCCTTCCCGAATATCGACACCTCCGGTATAACGTCGTCGGCCGACCGGGGGGACGTCATCGAGTTGCGTTATATCGAGCCCAACCGTCGCGTCGAGCGGCAGACGAGCTTCATGAACCCGATCCTGCCGGCCGACGTGGGCAAGGTGCTCGATGCCGACGTGTTTGTCTGTGTCCCGATCACGGACTATGAGGTGGGGCAGCCGACGCTGCGGCACATCAAGGAGCACAGCGGTGCAACCGTGGTGCTGGATGCCCATGGCCCTACGATGACGCTGACCCGCAGCGGCGAGCGCCATCCAAGGGTGTGGGCTGACCGAGACGTATGGCTTCCGTATATCGACATCCTGAAGATGAACCTTGAGGAAGCGAGCTCGACATGGCTCGGTGAGTCGGCGGAGGTGACGGCTGACCCGCCGAGACTGAGCACTGAGGAACTGCGTGAACTGGCGCATCACTGTCTGGACCGCGGTGTCGGGGCGGTATGCGTGACCCTGGACGAGCGTGGCTGCGTGGCCTTCTACCGGGACGGCTCCGGCGGGGTCGCCGCCGAGCTCGTCGATCGCGTCGAGGTGGAGCACGTCGTGGACACGACCGGTGCTGGCGACTCGTTCGCCGCGGGATTGGCCTACGGCTACCTCGCGTATCGGGATTACGTGGTGGCCTGCCAATACGGGAATGCGATGGGCGCTCAGCGCTGCACCGGCGCGGAACTGAACGTCTACCTGTCACGAGAGGAAACGGAGCGGCAGATCCTCGCAACGTACGGCCCTCGATCGTAGGAGGAGGAGGAGTTCCATGAACGCCGATCCCGGCGGTGAGGATTCCCGTTGGCTGATCGTGGAGGACGGCTTCACCACGGCGCTGGCCAACACCTACGAGACGCTCTTCACCACCGGCAACGGATACCTTGGCACGAGGGGGTCCCTGGAGGAGGGCCACGAGGGTGCACTGCCGGGGACCTTCCTGCGCGGTGTCTTCGATCACCACGACTCCGCGGTCACCGACCTTGTCAAGGCACCCGATTGGCTGATGCTGGCCGTCGTGGTCAACGGCATCAGACTGGATGTGACGTCGGTATCAGTCGTCCACCATCGGCGGATACTCGACATGCGGGAGGGCGCGGTGTTCCGCGACACCGTGTTCGAGGACTCCGAAGGCCGCCGGACCCGGTTCGAGACCGTCCACTTCGCCAGCAGTGCCGACCAGCATCTATGCTGCCTGCAGGCGCGGATCACCCCGGAGAACCACTCGGCAACGATAATCGTCCACAGTGGCATCGACGGCACAGGGTACAACCTGGACCGGCGGCCGATATACACGGAGCCGCCGCCGGACGATCCGCAGATGAAGTGGCACAAGTGGGCCAAATCTAAGCACTTCGACGAGGTAGCCCGCGAGCAACTCCCCGAGGGTATCTATCTAGGCACCCGTACCATCGACACCGGCATCACCATCGGGTACGCGGCACTTACGACGGTGTCGTCGGCCACCGAGTCCGACGTCAACCAGCGGTACAAATACATCGAGCAGGTATCCCGTGCGCAGGTGGCCGCAGGCGACACGCTCACCGTGGAGAAACTAGTCGCGGTCTACACGTCCCGCGACGTCGCACCGGCCTCCGTCCGCCCGACGTGCCTGAACGAGCTCCGCCGCCATACCGCGGCCGGATTTGTGACCTGCCGCAAGCGGAACCGTGCGGCATGGCAGGCAAAGTGGGCCGACTCCGACGTCACGATCGACGGAAATCCGGACGCGACCCGCGCCGTACGCTTCAACATCTACCACCTCCTGATCGCGGCGAACGAGTCGGATCCGCGCGTCAACATCGGGGCAAACAGCCTGTCGGGTGAGCGTTATCGGGGGCACACGTTCTGGGACACCGAGGTATTCATGCTCCCGTTCTTCATTTACACGCAGCCCGGGACGGCCCGCGCCCTGCTGCTGTACCGCTACCACACCCTCGACGGCGCCAGGCAGAACGCGCGCGACGGAGGATTTCGTGGCGCACGCTACGCGTGGGAATCCGCCGACAGCGGGGTGGAAACCACACCGAAGTGGACGGTGGACGGTGCCCACCGGCTATGGATGGGAGAGGAGGAGATCCACGTCACCTCGGCGATCGCGTACGGCCTGATGGCCTACGTCGCCGCGACAGGCGACAGCGCGTTGATGACGGACTGCGGTGCGGAGATCCTCTTCGAGACGAGCCGCTTCTGGGCCGACCGCCTGGAGGCGATGCCGGACGGGCGGTATGCGCTCAGCAGGGTGGTCGGCCCCGACGAGTTCCACGAGCATGTCGACAACAGCGCCTACACCAACTACCTGGTGCGGTGGCACCTGCAGCAAGCCGCGCACGTCTACGCCAGTCTCGCGGTCACTCACCCTGGGGAACTGGCCAACCTGTCCGAACGCATCGGGCTCAGACCGGATGAGGTCGAAGAGTGGCTCACGAGGGCAGAGCAGATTCGCCTGTCCGCCCAAAACGACGACGGAGTGATCGAGCAGTTCGACGGATATTTCGGGCTGGAGAGCATCCCGGTAGCCCACGACGACAACGACATGCCGAAGTACCCGCCGGGTTATCACCATTTCAACCTGGCGGCAACCAGGCTGCTCAAGCAGGCCGATGTGGTGATGCTGACCTACGTGCTTCCGGACGAGTTTCCGGATGACGTTAAGCGCGCCAACTACAACTACTATGAGCCGTTGACGCTGCACAAGTCCTCGCTGAGCACTGCGATCCACTCCATCATGGGCATTGAGGTCGGCGACCCCAGCCGCGCCGTTCAGTACTTCCGCCGGGCGGCATTCGTCGATCTCGCCGACCTCCAAGGGAATACCCAGGAGGGCATCCACATAGCGTCCGCGGGCGGAACCTGGCAAATGATGGTCTGCGGATTCGGCGGATTCCGTGTGCGGAACGGCCAGATGACCTTCAAGCCATGGCTCCCGCCTGACTGGAACGCCGTGGATTTCCGGCTCAAGTGGCACGGCAACACCGTGTCGGTGTCCGCGGATCACACCTCCGCGACATTCGTGCTATCGGGCCCGGAAAGCTGTCGCGAGATGATCATTGTTAATGGCCGTGAGATAACACTTCAGGCCAACTCGAAGGTAACGGTCGACCTACTGCGGGCACGACCTTGATAGCCCGGCACCCATCGCCCTGCCGACCGGCTCTCCAATGTCAGGCCTTACGGCCCTAAGTACACGCTTCGCCTCCGGGTGACGGTGAAGGAAGGCCATGTGACCACGTCGGTGTTTGCGCTGCGGCCGCCCGACCGGGGCGGAGCAGGGAGGGGGTTAAGCGCAGGCGGCAGGGTCCTGGCGATTCTGACCTGGGAGCTCACAAATGACATCGGCAACCATCAGGCCAGCCGGCAGCACGGGCGGCCGACACGCGGAAGGCCGCGGCTACGGCCTGGTCTTCTTCGCGGCCATCCTGCTGCTCGTCGTCGGCTTCTTCAACATGATCTACGGCATCGCCGCGATCGCCAACTCGCACGTCTTTGTCGCCAACGCCCACTACATGATCGGCGACCTGCGCGCCTGGGCCTGGGTCAGGGACGATGACGGCCGCAGCGCGTGAGAGCCCAGTCACCGCAGGAGTCCGCAGCCTTGAGGTGCGCTGGTTCCTCCCGGGCCAGTTGGATACTGCGGCGGCCGAATGGTTCGGGCGCTTCCCGGCCGAGACACAGACACGCGAGGACACCTACCTCCTGGATCCGCGGCTGCGCGGGCTGTCGGTAAAGGTCCGCGGGGGCTCGACACTGGAGGTGAAGGCCTATCGCGGCAGCCCGGGGATCCTCGATCTGACGGGACGCGCCTGCGGACGCATGGAGTCCTGGCAGAAGTGGTCCTTTCCCTTCGGCCCGCTCTGCCAGGACAGCGGTGACCTGGCCGGCTGGAGGCCGGTACGCAAGAGGCTGCGAATCAGCCGGTTCTCACTGGTCGGCGGGCCGGTCGCGGGCCACGCTCCAGGGCTGGGCCAGAAGCCGCGGTGCAAGGTAGAACTCACCGAGATCCGCATGAGCGGCCAGGACTGGTGGACCCTAGGATTCGAGGCGACCGGCCCCGCCGGTCTGCTCAGCCGCGAACTCCAGGCCACCGCGGCGCTCGTGTTCGCCCAGGCCATACCCGGCAGCGCCGAACCCGGCCCGGATAAATCCGCGTCCTACGCGGAGTGGCTGGGCCAGCGGCTGGGTGCCGATAGCTACGCAGTCTGAAGGCTCTCCCCCGTCTCCGCGGTCCAAGAAACGGCCGGGATGGCCCTTTGGCCTCAGGCGAGGGATGCCTCCCAGCACCAGGCCTGCTACTCCCAACTTTAGGCTGACCGCTATGACGGCGGATGTTCTTCCCGACGCGGCAACCCCTTTCGGACAGCGGGTACGCACGCGGCTGCAGAACGACACGGTGATCTGGATCGTCACGGTCGGCGCGGACGGCCGGCCGCAGCCGAACCCGGTGGGGTTCTGCCGGGACGGCGACGCGGACAGCACCGAGTTCGTGATCTACAGCCGACCCGACGCCCGCCGGCTCGAGCACCTCCGTGAACGGCCGGACAAGGTTTCGTTCCACTTCGACAGCGACGGTCAGGGCCAGGACATCGTCGTGCTGCACGGCCGGGTCGTGGTCGACGACGACCATCCGGCCATCCAGGACTGGCCGCCTTTTATCGAGAAGTACGGCGCTGCCGTGGAACGCGTCTTCGGTAGCATCGCGAAGTTCAGCGAGAGCTACCCGATCGCCCTGCGCGTCACAATCACCGGCGTGCGAGGCTTCTACGTGCGAGGCTAGAGAACCCGCCCCAGCCACCGGATGCCGGCCGCATCCGGACCTGCCGCAAAAGACCAAACCCTTTTCCCATAACGGACCGTGGCGCCTGCCCGGCCCCCCAGCGCGCCTCCAGCACAGCCCGGCTCACATGCCGGCCGAGCCGTCGATGGCCTCGCGGAGCAGGTATGCCTGGGCTTGCCCGGACGCCAGCGAATTCTTGCCGGCGCCAGCGCGCCTTTGCGCACGCATGTCACAACTCGCGTGCCCGCGACTCCTCGGAAGGTCATGGCAGTGTCCGGGTGGGGTGTTCGAGCGCGGCTAGGAGGGGTTCGATGGTGGTGAGGGCTTGGTCGACCAGGATGGCGAGCGGGGTAGCGCCTTGTTCGGCTACCCATCGGCGGGAGGCGGTGAACAGGACGGCGGCGAGCACGAAGGCGATGAGTTCGAGTTGGTAATCGTCGGCGGGGCGGCCGGTGCGGTTGGCGAGCAGGCGGGTCAGGAGGTCGATGGTCCTGCGCTCCTCGCCGGCGTAACGAGCTTCGAGGGCCGGGACAGTCGCGACGAGCCGCATACGGGCGAGGGTTAGGTCACGGTCGACTTCGGCCGCCGCCACGACCGCGGCCATGGCGGCGCGGATGGTCGCGGTCAGGGGCTCGTCGGCGGGTCGCGTGGCGACGGTGGCTTCGAAGAGGGGGGAGGCGTCATTGTCGAGCACGACGTCTTCCTTGGTGGGGAAGTAGCGGTAGAAGGTGGTGGTGGAGGTCTCGGCGGCCTCGGCGATCTGCTCGACGGTGGTGTGCTCGTAGCCCTGGGTCTCGAAGAGGCGCAGCGCCGCGGTTTGGATCGCGCGGCGCAGCTTGATCTTCTTGCGTTCCCGGAGACCGGGGGGCGGATTAGTCGGTGCGCTCATTGGGTTGATCTTTGCTCACAGGCCGGCGCGGCGGTCGGCTGGCCGGCGACGGCCCGGCGGCAGGTCATGCCTGGAGCACTACCTCATAGATGTCGACAGGAGCAGGGGCAATGCCCAGCTCCGAACGCGCCCCCTCACGTGCCCGGGCGCCTAGGGCTTCGTGTTGCCGCAGGTCGTCGTCGCTGTCCCACAAGGAGATGCTCACGACCTTGCCGCTCTGACGGTCAGCAAGCAGGTAGAAGCCCTTGAACCCGGGAATTTCACGGGCGGCCGGGAGCTGCTCCTCGACCCACTTGACGAGTCCGGCAAGTTTGTCGGCTGCCGTTTGCACGGAGTTGACTTGAGCGAACATGACATTCCTTTCGAGATCGGGCCATGAGGACCATGAGGAGTTGCCTAGAGAGGCCGGCCGGTACTTACGCCGCTACCGGGTCGTTCTACACTTCGGGTCATAGACACAAACAGTAGTTTGTCCCAGATTCCAGATCTGTCAACCCTGAGGGAGCGGAGCCATGTCAAGGGATCCGAATGATCACTACGCATGTCACATTTCCCGGCGGCCCGGCGTCATACGTATGAGGCCCGTTACCCAGCCGATGTGACAGGAGGGTGCCCGATGGCACGCATCGAAGGCGTACCGAAGTCCCAGGCCGGCCTAGTCGTCAAGCTCGTCTACAGATTCGGGCCCAGGGCGGTGAAGAAGCTGACTGGCCGCGATCCGCAGGCTGGCAACGGGATCGAGCCGTTCCAGATCTGGGCGTACCAGCCGAAGATGATGATGGGCATGGGCATGTTCAACCAGGCAGTCCGCACGGGCAAGGCCGTCGATGAGCGGATCAAGAACCTGGTCGAGCTGAAGGGCGCGCAGATGATCGGGTGCGAGTTCTGCGTCGACCTCGGCTCGCAGATATGCCGCAACTCCGGTTTCTCCGACGAGGAACTCCTCGCCCTGCCGCGTTACCGGTCCAGTGGCCTGTTCACCGACCGCGAGAAGGCGGCGCTGGACTACACGGTCGCAGTGATGCGCACGCCAGTCGAGGTCACAGACGAGCTGTTCGCGCGAGTGCGGTCGTACTTCGACCAGCGGCAACTGGTGGAGATCACCGCCCTGCTGGCGCTGGTGAACATCGACCGCTTCAATGCCGCGTTCGGGATCGGCTCAGCGGGCTTCAGCGACGGAATGGTATGCGTCCCGCCAGACCGGCCTGGCCCTGAACCGTCATCTGCCCGCATCACCGGACCCGGTGCCAAGACCGACGGGACGGCCATCGTCTCGTGACCTGCCGGACGCACCGGAGGCCGGCCGGACTGCCATGCGTCCCCCGGCAGCGGGACAGCCGCTGTGTCACGTGACGGCTGCCCGCCATCCCCCCGCGGCGGTAAAAGACCAAACCCTTTCCCCATAACGGACCGTGGCGCCTGCCCGGCCCTCCAGTGTTACGCGCGTTCTCCATGAGCACCTGACGACACTCGCGGCAGGCGTCGATTGCTGGCATGTCCGTTGGGTGGCTAGGGCGTCTCCGCCGTGCTCAAGCTGGCGCTGGGATGCTCACCGTGGCGGCTCCAGTCGGCGCATGGCTACCCCGGCTCGCGTCACGGACGGTGGCGTCGCGGTACCTGCGGTTCCGCCGCGGCCGGGCTGGC
This sequence comes from uncultured Actinomycetota bacterium, assembly GCA_963771985.1. GTDB lineage: Bacteria > Actinomycetota > Actinomycetes > Streptosporangiales > Streptosporangiaceae > Trebonia. Next base: position 574,930 of record CAVYVO010000028.1, read on the forward strand.
CTGCGTTCGCTGCGGGCACGCGCACCGGCCACCCGGCGTACAGCAGGACGGCGCCAGTCCCGGCGCCACCGCACCGGGCCGTGGTCTGTCGCTTTGCTCGTACAGGACCTAGGCCCCTACCGACGGCCTGCCACGGGAGCATGCTGTTGCCAAGAGCAGAGGGAGATCCCCGTCGGGGGAGATCCCCTGGGGGACTCCCGGTCTTTCCGGAGGCCGCCATGGCCATCATCATCTCCAAGAGCATCGCAGGGTACCGGCGCCGCAGGCGAGCGACAGCCGCAGTCGCCCCTCGGCCGGACGGGCAGGCAGCCAAAGTCGCAGCAGCGGTCGGCCGTGAACCCGCTGCCCGGGGGCTGGAGGGGACCGGGCAGGTGTCCCGTCCCGCAGTGATCGAGGTCCGCGGATTGCGGAAGTCCTACGACGGTGTCGAGGCGGTGGCCGGTATCGATCTGGAGGTCCGCGCGGGCGAGATATTCGCCTTCCTGGGGCCGAACGGGCCGGCAAGACCACCACGGTCGAGATCCTGGAGGGGTACCGGTGCCGCAATGCCGGGGACGTCTGCGTCCTGGGTGTCGACCCGGCCCAGGCGGGCCGGGACTGGCGGGCCCGCATCGGCGTGGTCTTGCAGGAGTCCCAGCCGGAGGACGAGCTCACCGCCGAGGAGTGCCTGTCGCTGTACGCCGGGTACTACCCGGATCCTCGCCCGGTCGCCGAGACACTGGACCTGGTGGGCCTGACCGATCACCGCACCGCCCGGTGCGGCCGGATGTCGGGCGGCCAGCGCCGACGGCTGGACGTGGCCCTGGCCCTGATCGGCGACCCGGAGCTGATCTTCCTCGACGAGCCGACCACCGGGTTCGACCCCGCGGCCCGCAAATCAGCCTGGGATGTCATCGCCGGGCTGCGGGACCTGGGCAAGACGATCTTCCTGACCACTCACTACATGGAGGAAGCCGAACGCCTGGCCGACCGGATCGCGGTCCTGGCCGCGGGGCGGATCGTCGCCGAGGGCAGTGCGGCCACCCTGGGCGGGCGGGACACCGAGGCGTCCATCGTCAGCTTCACCCTGCCGCCAGGCGTGCCCGCCGCCGACCTGCCGTCCCTCGTGGCTGCCTCCGTTACCCGGTCAGCCAACGGGCAGGTAGAAGCGGCTACCAGGAGCCCGCTGCGGCTGGCCGGCGCCCTGGCCGGCTGGGCGCAGGCCCGCGGCATCGATCTTCCCGACCTCGACGTGCACCGGCCCACGCTGGAGGACGTCTACCTGCAACTGACCAGGGAGCCACGATGAGCGCCGTGATCACCCACCCCGGCCGCGCCGCCGGAACCCGGCGTGAGCTTCCGTACCCGATCGGCCACCAGTTCCATGCCGACCTGCTCTGCTACAGGCGCAACATCCAAAGCGTGTTCTTCACCGTCCTCATGCCGGTGCTGTTCCTGGTGATCCTGGCCTCAATCTTCCGCAACGCCACCGTCAAAGTGCCCGGCGGCAGCATCAAGGAATCGGTGTACTACGTGCCGGGCCTGATCGCCTACGGCCTGATCGCCGCCGCGTTCTCCAACCTGGCCCTCAGTGTCGTGCGCAACCGCGAATCCGGCATCTACAAGCGCCGCCGGGCCACCCCGATGCCCGCGAGCGTCGTCATCGCCTCCCGCGCCGCGATCGCCGTGCTCACCGCCCTGGCGATCGCCGTGGTCATGCTGGTCATCGGCTGGGCCGCCTACGGGGCCTCCATCCCCGGCCGCACCGCGCCCGCCTTCGTCCTGGACGTCATCGTCGCCGCGGCCGTGTTCTGCTGCCTCGGCTTCGCCGCGGCCAGCCTCATCCGCAACGTCGACGCGGTCCAGCCCGTCATCTGGGCCACCGTGCTGCCGCTCAGCTTCATCTCCGGCATCTTCGTCGCCGCCTCCGTGCTGCCCCGGTGGCTGGCCGACATCGGCTACGTCTTCCCCGTCCATCCCCTCGCCGCCGCCCTGCTGACCGCCTATAACCCGCACACCACCGGATCGGGGCTGAACTGGGGATACCTGGCCATCCTGGCCGCCTGGGGGGTGGCCGGACTGATCATCGCCATCCGCCGGTTCAACTGGCTCCCGCGCGGCAGCTAAAGCCACCGGGAGCACGACATGCCAGGACACCGGCAGCCACGCGCCCGGCAGATTCATGACCTCAGGCGGGTAATCCGCGATTAGATTCCACGATCAAAGGAGGGGCGCAATGCCCAGCGCCACCATACCCAGACCCATAACTCCGCAGGAGACGGCTGAAGCGCTCCGGCAGCAGCTCGGCAGCGGCTATAAGGTAACCCCTCATTCAGGCAGCTCCCGGGACAAGCTGACAGTCAGTCACGGGGGCGTGGCGTTCGCCACCGTGCACCTGGCCCGGAACGAGAACGCCACCACCTTCCACGTGCACGGCGGCGGCCTGATAGTCGGGCGGCTCGTCAACGAGTTCGGCATCGCACGGACCGTCACCGCGGCGATCAGGGAATCCCTCGGATCCGCCACTGCCGGCTGAGATCCCGCAGAACAGCTGACCGAGCCGAGGTCAGGTGCGATGAGGAACGTCTGCCAGCGGCAGCGGACGGCCGGTCACGGCCAGCATGTCCAGGACGGCCCGCGAGATCGCGTCGGTGCCGCGGGTCCGTGCGGCCATCCGTTCGGTCAGGCTCTCGGGCAGTCGGTGAAGGCTAGGGGCGGACAGATCCGCGTGCTCCTCGAGCAGCTCCCGCGTCGTGTGCCGGTCCAGCGGGATCACCTCGAGGCGCCGCAGGAACCCGTCCTCGTCGAGCTCGAACAGCGCCCGCGCCGCGACATCCTGCCCGGCCAGGTCGCCGGACCGGCCGGTAGCCACGACCAGCAGCCGCGTGTCGTCAAGGTGCCTGGCGAAGTACCGCAGTGCCTCCCATGAGGAGGCGTCGGCGAAGTGCACGTCGTCCAGGACCGCGATCACGGGCGCCTGGCGGGCGAGATTCCTGAGCATCGCGGCCAGCCCCTGCAGCAGCCGCGGCAGCGGCGGCTCCCGGTCGGGCAGCGATCCGCGGATGACGGCCACGCGGTGGAAGAGGCTGGCCAGGTCGTCGAGCAGCCCGCCGCAGATGGCCGTCACCTGCGGATCCGACCGGCCCCGCAGCAGCAGGTCGATGGCCTCGGCCCACACCCCGAAGGCGGCGGTCACCCCGAGCGGGTGCGCGCGCGAACATGCCAGCCGCCTCCGGGTGACGCGCGAGCAGTTCGCGGCCCAGCCGGCTCTTGCCCACCCCGGCCTCGCCCGACAGCAGAACGACGCGGAACTCCCCCGCCGCGGCCCGGGCGAACTCGTCTTCCAGCGCGGTCATCTCGTCGCGGCGGCCCACCAGCGGCAGCCTGGCAGTTGGCATCAGCCTGATTCTGGCCCCGCCCCCGGAACAGATCAAGGCAGCGAGAGGCGGCGTCACCGGGATCTGCCGCGCAGGCTAAGGCATACAGCCCCTGAACTTCCCTGCGCTGCCCGGCCCGTCAAGCCGTCAGCGGGGACGCCACGGCTGCCCGCCATCCCCTCGCGGCGGTAAAGACCAAACCCTTTTCCCATAACGGACCGTGGCGCCTGCCCGGCCCTCCAGCTCCCCTCCAGCACAGCGGGTCATCCGGCAGCGGCGGGCGCACGTCAGCTCCCGGCCGGCGCCTGCGCGATGGCCACGAAGTTCTGGCTCATCAGATCAGGTCCCGTCGGCCTCAAGAAGGCGCTCCGCCGGGCTCGCGGACTCCGGCGGAGCACGGGTGCGCCGGCATGCAGCGCCGCGGTCACGATAGCCGGGACGATGATGTCACCGATGCTGAAGGTCACCTGGTAGGCCGATATGTAGCGGCCCAGGGACCCGGGGGCCGCTGACTCGGTGACGATCGCGGACATCACGCCCGGGGCGGACACTGCCATGCCGACGTTGACCCCCACGAATCCGAGGAACGCATGGTCCCGCAGCGGTTTCCAGCTCCCCCCGGACCCGGCCGGCCGTTCGGCGCCCCGGCCCGATCTGCGGCAGCGGCAAGGACGTGGTGGCCAGGCGGCTCTCCTTGCCATACTCGTTCCCCTGCTCCGGGCCCTCGGCGAGCGCAACAGGCACAGCTTGTGTCCGGCGAGGCGAGTGTTGACGCGGATGCCATCGACCCACAGGTAGACGAAGTCCACATCGGACAGATCACGCTCGGCGAACGCGCGCTCTTCAGCTTTCCACGTCGGCGACAGGCCCTTCGCCGAGCCGGGGACCTGGCCCAGCGCGGGCACGACGTCACCCGAGGACAGCCTGTGCAGGTACACAAGCTCACCGATGGTCGCCCACGAGGATGTGGGTCGCCCAGTACTCCGGCCTGACCCCGTTGCGGAGCATTTTCTGCTGCGCCAACTGGAGTGCGACGGCCTTGCCCGCGCCGCGGCCGAGCCATTCGTCATAGAAGCCGGTCACCAGTTCCGACGCTCGTCTCGGTTCGACCATGGCCAGCGTGGCTACCAGAGAGGTCGCTCCGGCCAGGAGGAACGCCTGCCAGAATCCGCCCGGCTCGTTCGGCACGGTGCGGCCGAATACCCCTGAAAGGCAAGAGTTCAGGAACACCAGTTCTGCGGAGAACCGGTTTTGCCGCTGCGCGACCTGTTGAGCCGTGAGGTCATCGGCCAGCTTCAGGTAAGACTCGGCCAAGGCGTTTGCCGTCGCCTGCATGGAGCCGTGGCATTCCAGGTGAACGATGCCGGCGCTCTCAGCCTGATCCAGGAACTCGGCCCCGGGCGTGGTCTCGGGCAGGAGCCTGGCGCGGACGCCGGGGAATTTGCCGAGTGCAGCCGTCACCGCTTGTGCTTGCGCGGCGAAGGAGATCCACTCGCCGCCGGGACCGTCTACGCCGTCAGCTCCTAGCGCCAGGAACGAGCGTTCGGCTGGCTGCCTTCTATGCTGGGCACACCACTTCAGCAGGGAGGCGGAGGGTACGTGGGCGAGGGCACAGTGCTCGATCAGATAGTCGCCGCTGGCCAGGGTGAGCGCGGCAAACGGCACGCCGTACAGCTCGGAACCCGGCACCAGGTAGATCACCGGGTAGCGGCCGAGAACACGGCCCAGCGGCGGCACGAGCTTCTCGGACAGGAAGGGCAGCGCCGCGAACAACTTGGACCGGGCCAGCCCCGATCTCAGGTCCGGCGGCAGGACGGCGGTCAGCTCGCGGCGCTTGAGGTCGACCTGCCGGTATTCAGGCTCAGCCTCCTGCGGATCGACGACCAGAACGGACGTGTGCTGCGAGCCGACCTCGAACTGCACCATCGCGGCATGCTCGGCGCGGAGAAGCGCACGCAGTTCCTGATAGGAAGGACGGCCGAGAAGGCGCTCGCTGTCCGATCCCGCCTGTGCCCAGGCGATCTGATGGCGGAGCAGTTGGGACCGGCCATCGTCCGCGCACTCGAATATCTCCCGCACGCGGGGCGGATCCGCCCGGCTGAGCAGCTCCGTACGGTAGCTGTAGACCCCTTGCAGGGAGACCACCCGGTCGGACCACTGAGCCGTCGGCAGGCTGGTCGCCGGGAACCGGTCACGGAAAAATGTGATCGCCTCCCCGGTCACCCGCATGCCTTCCTCGTCGCGGCCGAGGACCCGGCATATGGCCGCCCGGGCCAGCATGATGCTGCCGCGCTGGTAGGGATCCACGTCACATCCGGCGGCCCGCTCGATGTCGGCCATGGCCTTGATCGCTGTCGCGCGCTGGTCGCTATCGAGTTCGGCCGGATCATTGTCGAGGACGTTGGCTTCGGACAGCCGGGTCGTTGCCCGCAGGAAAAGCACGTCCGCGAGGGGGGCGTCGGAGCCGCCCTCGGCTAGTTGCTCTATTTCCTGATCCGCCCGCAACCGCTGCTCTGGATCGGTTACATTCAGCCGGCGCTTGACCAGGTTGACTAGCTGGGCTCGTAGCTCATAGGGCGAGAAGTGCAGGTCCTGGCACTTGGCCATGGCCTGCTCCGAAAGTGCGATGGCCTCCGGCCACGCTCCGGTCGCTTCGCGAAAGGTAGCTTCCGCCCAGAGCTCGGTGAGCTCATCCAACGGGTCTCCCGCTGCTCGCCTGCGCAGCTCCGTCAGGACGGTTTCCGCCTTCTTCGGGGCAAGCTTGTAGATCAGAGGCAGCGCCAGGAAAAGCTCTTCGCTCGACTCGCGAAATTCGACCACGCTACTGAGCCTGCTGCTGAATCTGTTCCATCACGCTTCGCATGGTGCTCTCGGCGAGCTGCTTACGTTCCGCTTCCGAGCGGCCAGTCTTGTCCAGGGCGCTCTGGGCCGAGACCTGGAAACCCTGGAGCGTTGCCCTCAGCCGCATCATCTGAGGGTCTGCGCCGTGCGCCCCCGCCAGCTGCGCGGCATCGGCACAACAGCGGGTAAAGGACTGCCGGTCATCCAGCAGCAGCGCGCACAGTGCCGCAACGAGGAGAGCCTGCGCTGCGTTCACCCACAGAGCGCCCGATAGTGCCGCTTCATGCGCACTCAGGGCGGCATCCCTGGCCGCAGCCAGCTCGTTCTTCCGATAGGAAATACTTGCCAGCTGGAACAGGAACTGGGCCCGTTCCGCGACCAGATCCGCCCGGGTGCGGCACAGCTCCGCGCCGTCGGCGGCCGACTGCTGTGCCTCGTCCCAGCGCCCCAGGAACCCCGCTGATTCCCCGGCACCCATCAGAACCCAGATATGCATCTGGGCCAGATTCCGGCCGATCTTATCGGACAGCAGCCGATACTGCTGTATGGTGTCGCCGCCCGGGCCGGAAGTGAGCCGGAAGAGGAAGTAAACACTTGACCAGTTGCTGTGCTGGCGCTCGAGGTCGCCTATTGTCTGGTCCAGCTCATGGAAGCTCGCGTAGGCAGCGTCCGGTTGCCTGGCCACGTTCTGCATGGCCGACAAGATCTGGCCCTGCAGCTCATTGATGCGCTCGGATACCTGCCCAAGATGCTCCGGGAACGGCTCGTCGCTCATCTGATGAACTTAGAAAGCTCGGATTTCCCGGCGATCGTGGCCAGGCTATCGAAAATCTTGGCGACCTGCTCCATATTATTGAGTTCCAATGTGAAGTTCTTTGTTTTGATCTTAGTCGGAACGAGAGCGAGGAAGACGATCACCGCGCCTACCAGGAGCGGGATGACGAACATGTGCGGCTCTTGCGCTGCCTCGACCGCGGAGCGGACATAAGTGACCGCGACCTCCACGCTTGCGAGCTCCAGCAGGAGAGCTTTCGACATCTCCGCTTTCAGCTGCTCGTTCCCGGGTTCGATGAGTCCGCTGAGCAGCGGCTGCGCACTCTCCGGAGAGCTGTCCTGAAGAAGTTCGGCACGGATCTCCATGTCCTCCAGCGGCCATTTAGTGCTATCGATCCACAGCTCATCCGGCAGCAGCTCGTAGAGATTAAGCACCGCCTGCTGAGCCTGGTCGGGTGACAGGTCCGCAATTTGCTGGGAGAGTGAACGTTCCTCGGTCATGCCACTGACTCTCCTGACTGGATTTTCGTGATCATCTGAAGATCGCGTGGCAGGCGTTCTCGCTACACATCTGCAGCGGCGTACGAACTCAGCCAGCCAAGTCCACCATACGCCCATATCATGGTTTTCGCTGCTCCCGACAGCAAGGCCTGGCGACTAGGTCATTTGCTGTCGCTTCGTCAAAAGCGATCAGGCCCTTAGCTCGCTCATCAATGTCTGAGGATGCGCTCTTCTCCGGGCGGTTCCGGCTGGCCGGGGCCGTGCAGGGCCATGTGCTGGGCATATGTCCTTGGCCGACCATCTTTCGGTCCGCGCTCAGGCTCCGCACAATCGCTCTCATTCCGGCTCATGTCAACGAAAATCAAATTCTGGCCCAGGCGCAAAGCCCATGATCGCCTTCCGGTGAATTACTTGATCACCGACACAGCTTGACCTTTCGATTCCAGCCGCAGCGCCAGAACGACATGATCTGCGCGCAGTCGTTGGCCACTGGCGACGAAGACAATACAGCACATAGGTCGTTGGGAATTGAGTTATTGATGTCCGGTTTCCGGCCAGCGCCATGTGGTTTACCGCGCCCTGCCGCTGCGGCAGGGTTTGAGGTCGGTGGCCCACAAGCCTCATCTTGTGAGGTCAGCAGGGACTCGTCAAAGTCTGCGTGACATTGTGTGACTGATGGGGCGGGTTCAGGGCTGGCGTCCCGTGGCGTCCCGGGGGTTCCGCGCCTGCCGCAGTTGCTACTGCGCGTGATCATCCTGCGATGGTGCTGGCGGCGGGAAGACGGTGGCGCGGGGCGGATGTGGCGGAAGTAAGGCGCGGCCAGGCTGCCCCGGGTGATGATTCAGGTTCTCACACGCATAAACCGTCACGAGGACTGCCTTGGCCACGCCCGGTTCATCATCATTGCTTATCGACTGCATCCGCCGCCACCTGCCTGCGGGAATGACGCCTGATCCGGTGCCGCTGCGGGAATCGCTGGAGGGGCGGCTGACCGATACGCGTAAGCCGCAGGGGAAGCGGCATGGGCTGACGTCGCTGGTATCGGTGCTGGTCGCGGGCGTGGCGGCGGCGTGCCCGGGGCCGCTGGCGGTCGCGCAGGCGGCGGCGGGCTGGGATCAGGACGTGCTGGCCGCGCACGGCTGCTGGGTCTGCCCGCGGACCGGGCTGCGGGCCGCGCCGTCGGCGTCCATGCTGGACAGGCTGGGGAAGCTGCTGGACCCGGACGAGCTGGAGGCCGCGCTGTCGGCCGCGGTGGCCGCGATCGCGCTGGATCCCGGGGTCCCGGCCGCCTATGCCGCGCACCGCGCGGAGCAGCAGTGCGAGAAGGAGAAGAAGAGGAAGCGGAAGCCGCCGGCCGCGGCCGGCTTGCGGGAGGAACGCGGCGACGGCTGGTTCCGGCCGCACCCGGCGCACCCGTGGCTGGATCCTGCCGCGTGCGGCGATCCCGGGCACGTCCCCGCGCGCCGCGCGGTCGCCGTGGACGGGAAGGAGCGCAAGCTCGCGAAGGCCGGCGGGAAGAAGAAAGTGCACCTGCTGGCGGCGGTCACCCACGTTCCCGGCCTGGTCATCGCTCAGGACCGGGTCGCGAAGGCCGGGAAGGCGAACGAGGTCACGCACTTCGTCCCGCTGCTGGCGCCGCTGCCGCTAGACGACGTCCTGGTCACGTCCGATGCCATGTAGGCGACCCGGGACAACGCCCTGTGGCTGCGGAAAGCGAAGGAAGCGCACTATCTATGGCCCGTCCTGGGCAACCAGCCGAACCTGAACGCGCAGCTGAGCGCCCTGCCCTGGGAAAGCACGCCCGTCGCCGCCGCAACCAGCGAGATCAGCCGCGGCCGCATCGAGACCCGCACCATCCGCGTCCTGCCCGCCCCCGCCGGCACCGGGTTCGAGGACGCATGCCAGGCCCTCCTGATCGAGCGGTACACCACGTACAGGAAGAACGGCCAGTGGCGCACCCGCGCCGAGGCCGTCCTCTACCTCACCAGCCTGGGCACCGGCGAGACCACGCCGGAAGACCTGCTCGCCCACGTCCGCGGGCACTGGCGGGTGGAGCACGCCCACTGGCTACGCGACGTGATCTGGAAAGAGGATAAATCGCTTATAAGGAGCGGAAACGGACCGCAGATCTGGTCCGCCCTCGCCAACCTCGTCATCACCCTGTTCCGCATACACGGAGTCACCAGATTCGCCGAGGAAACCCGCCGCTGCGCCCAGGATTCCCGCCGCGCCCTCCGGTTCCTGGGCATTACATGCCCCTCACCTGGCTAGACAGCACTCGCGACTTTGACGAATCCCTGGTGAGGTCAGGGGACAATGCCGCTTAGCAACGGTTGATCTTGGCCGGTCGCCGACTCCCCCTATCGGTAAGCCTGCGCCGCGCGAATTCGGACATTAAAGGCATAACGGGCTAGTGTGCTACCGAGTGTAACCGTTTCGCGCGTCTCGCTGCGGACTCCCGGTGCGGCCGGCCATGACGGCGAAGAGTTTTCTGCGTTATAGAATGATTTACTTACGTTGAGAAAAATGTTTTCGGGATCATTGCGCTAGCTTCGCAATCGGCACTCACGGACGGTTATATGAGCGCCGCTCCTTCTTGCGCAGTTGACCAACCTGCTGTGCGACTCGTTCCGTTATCAGCGCGCTTGTTGCCACCAGTACAGATTACCGGCGATTACGGCATTCTTCGCGCTTCTCGTCGAAAGTAAGAGCGGGACGCACATTGCCCGCATTCATTTGCGACAGACTTTCCGCCGGATCCGCCCTGTCAAAGGATCGCCTCATCCTGCAACCTGTTCCACAGGTCGTCGCGGAAGTCCCGATCCTGGCCAGCCGCGCGCAGGTCGCCGAGGAAGCGCGCAAGACGAGTGCCCGGCCGTCCGCCATCGCTACCCACAGCGGACGCGAGGCACATGCCATCCATCCCGCCCATTCCGGATCGCCGGCCATGTGGGGCTGCTCGGTGTACGAATGCCAGCTCGCGGAGCGCAGATTAGCCAGTCCGCTGTCGCCTCACGTAACCAGACGGGGGCGTCGCCTCAACCGGACCATGCTCTGGTTGGTCGATCATTCGCTTTTCAGGGGACCGACCTACCACGCCCTGAGCAGGCCGCCTCGTCCCGAAGCCTGGTGTGGTTGGCTGGTTGCCGTGTCTGACGATGACCCTGTGACCGGACGGCGGATGCTGACCGGTTCCGCGTACGCCGACGACCGGCACCTCCGTTCCCGCATGGCCATCTATGCGTATGCCGAGACAGCCCCCGACCCGCGGTGGCGCACCTCGGCGATCCCGTGGGACGGGACGCAGATCGTGGCTGATGTGGGATGCGGCAACGGGTTCGATCTGCGCCAGATCGTGCCGCAAGGCCGGTGCCGTCACGCCATCGGCCTTGACCTGTCCGCCGGGATGCTGCGCTCACTGGAGGACCTGCGCCAGTCCGGCCGCCTGTCGCTGGTCCAGGCCGACGCACAACGTCTCCCGCTGCCCGACGGGAGCGTTGATGTGGCCATGGCCATGCACATGCTCTATCACGTGCCCGATATGCCGGCCGCGATCCGGGAACTGCGCCGGATCACCAAACGGGACGGAACCGTGCTGGCGTCTACGAACAGCTCCGTCCACCTGGCTGAGATCCATGAGCTGCTGGTCGGGGCGGTCTCCAGCCAGCTCGACCGCCCAGTCCAGGCGATGCCTGCCGACAGCTTCACCACGCAGACCGGTACGGCCATCCTGAGCCGGGAATTCTCCAGCGTCACCCTGCGCACCCTTGACCTGTCGCTGTCGATCCCCACCACGCAGCCGGTCATCACCTACGTCGCCAGCATCCGCGAACCCACCTTCGCCTGGATCGGCGAGCCACTCGACTTCGACGCGGTGCTCGACGACATCGCCACGAAGGTCGAACAGGTCATCCAGGCCAAGGGCAGTTTCCGGGCCACCACCCACATGGGCGTATTCATCTGCCGCTAAACCGCTGCGTCAGGCCGGTCCAAGTCCGGGATTCCGCCCCTGAGCCGGGCCGGAGCTTCTGGATCGGGTGTTGCTGCTCACTGAGGACCGCAACGGCGCGTCATAGACTTTACGGGGTGGTGGAGACTACCGACCGGCGCCGAGAGCAGTGGGGCCGCCTGCTTTTCGAGGTGCACACCCAGGTCTATGAAAATTACACAGCACGCAACGTGTGGACCCCAGACGGCTCCCCGGTGGACATCGGCAACCCTGATGAAGTCGCGGCGGTCATGGCGCGCGCCAGGGAGTCACTAGCCAAATAGCGGCAGGCAAGCTGGGTCGGGTCCGGCCTGCGCCGATCTGGGCGCCTATCGGGCACATCAAGGGGGCGCGGATCTCCGCGTCAAGAGCGCTGTCGGCCAGCAGAGTCCGTCGGCATGCCGGTTATGTCGAATAATTGTTCTCCTTAGCGTTCGCGATCAGGCTCTATGAACCGCAGGCTGTCCATCAGGCGGATCTCGCGCGCCATAGCTGTGCTCCATGGCCATCGCCTGCTGCCGTAAGCCGTGGTACCGGCATGCGTCGGCCGGGGCCGCCGGAATGGGCCCCCCGGTGCCCGGGCGAGCGTGCGGGAACGCGGAACGGCCCGGAGCATCCCCCGGGCCGTTCGGCATAATCTGAGGCGGGTCAGATGGCCGCGGGCGCGTGGATACGCCAGGCCAGGACCGGCGCGTGGCCCGGGTCGAACAGCTCAATATCGTCCAGGGAGGCGGCCCGGTAATGCCGCCAGTCCAGGCCGAGCTTGAGGAACACGCCGATATCCGCAGGTCGCGCAGAACGGCGCCGGGTCGTCGCTGCCGTCGCCGCAGCAGGGCTGGACGGCGTCGGCGACCGCGTCGAAGACGTCCGGGGCATACCCCGCCAGCCACAGCAGCGCGTCGGTCTGCTGCCGGGGGGTGAGCTGGCCGAGGATTTCCATGCCGTCCTCGGCGGTGATTCCGCGCGCAGCGCGCGCTGGCCGGGTGAGATTGTGTCCCATGGTCATTCCTTCCGTTAGGTGGAGGGAGTGGTCAAGGGCCGCCGCGCCGCGCCTCCGATTTCGCCGCTGCGATCAGCGAAACCTCTCGGACCGGGTCCCGGACCTTCAGCTGCAAGGGTGACGATGGCGCCGATGCCCTGGTAACGGCCTGCCGACCGGTGCTGCCGTTGATAATCACCGGATCTGACGACCGGCGCAGGAACGGCAGAAACACGGCTCGACTCGGCTCGCGTGTCGGGCATGATCAAGCGTTTGGAGCCTATCGGAGGGGTCCGGCGCCCGTCGGTCGTCATCTATGGCACTAACGCCTGAAGGCGTAGCGATAGCCGTTTTGCCGCCGCCGGTAATGGATAATTGGCCTGGTGCTGGCGCGCCGGGACGGGGGGACGATTACGATCCTGCCGGGACAGATCGTCCTGAGCTGCGGCGTGCCGGTGCCGGCCGTCGTTTTCGCTTCGCCCGGGGGGCCCGGGCTGGTCCTGCCGGCCGCGGGCTGCGGCTGGCGGCGTGGTTACTTCTTCCGGCCGACGGCGCCGACCTGAGGGATCTCGGGTCCGCGCGGGACGCCGGGGTCGGGGTGCCAGTCGTCGACCAGGACCACGCCCGGTTCCACCAGGTCCAAGCCGTCGAAGTAGCCGGTGAACTGCTCCAGGCTGCGGGTGCGGTACGGGACGGCGCCGGAGGCCTCATACACCCTCAGGGCCTCCTCCAGTTCCGGGCTGGTGTTGATGCTGTCGTTGATCGCCAGGTAGCCGCCGGCCGGCAGGCCGTCGAGCAGCCCGGCGACGATGCGCCTGGCAGCCGCGTGGTCAGTCACGTGCCCGAGAACGCCCATGAAGGTCAGGGCGACCGGCTGGGCCAGGTCCAGCCACCGGCCGGCCTCGCCGAGCACCGCCGCGGTGTCGCTCATATCGGCGTCCACGTAGTGCGTCGCGCCCTCAGGCGCGCTGGCCAGCAGCGCCCGCGCGTGCGTCAGCACCAGCGGGTCGTTGTCGACGTACACGATCCGGGACTCGGGCGCGACGCGCTGCGCGACCTCATAGGTGTTGTCCGCCGTCGGCAGCCCTGACCCGACATCCAGGAACTGCCGGACCCCGGCCTCGCCGGCCAGGTAGCGCACGACACGCCCCAGGAAGGCCCGGTCGGCCACGGCTATGTCCACGATCCCCGGGTAGATGGCGCTGAACTGGTCGCCGGCCTCCCGGTCGACCGCATAGTGGTCGTTGCCGCCGAGCCAGTAGTTCCAGATTCGGGCTGAATGCGGAACGGTGATGTCGATTCCCGTTCCGGCGGCGTCCTCCGTCACGTGACACTCCTCAGCAGACCGACCCGATAGCTCTCATTAAAACCCACGAAACCGAGCGGCGGGCAAGAACCGCGGCCCCGCAAATACCTTCCAGCAAAGGAAAGCGGCGGCTTCCGCGCGAGAAAGCCCAAGGCCGGGATCCCGGGCCTCCACGGCCGGGCAGCACGAAGCGGCACCCGCCCATACCCACGTTCATCAGCAAGGATCCCCCGAGTCCAGCGCCCAGAGCCCCGTGAAGGAGGATGCGGTTGAGCGGCCGCACCGCATCAGTTCCCCGGCAGACGGCCAACAGGAGCAGGCCGACCACGAGCAGACGACCGATCACCCGTGCCCTGAACAGGCAAAACACGGCGCAACGTGCAGCTCTGGGCATCGATTGCGCATGTTCAGCGCCTCTTGTGCTGCAGACTGTTTGTTCTGCGTGATGTTCGCGGTCATCTGGCACGAGCCGTGGGCCGCGCCTAGCAGCGGGTCGGCGCGCGCGAGCCAGGAGCTGGACTAATCACAGAAAGTGACATTGAGCTTGGCGGCCATGCGGCCGATTATTTTGCAGTGCTCAATTTAGAGCGTTGGCTCGATCTCCAGCGCACGATTGTCCGGTTCTGCGCGCGGCGCTTAGCTCGCTAGCCTGAGCCGGTAGACAATGAAGGTCGGAATGCCGGCGATGCCTGCCAGCTCGGATGGATAGCGCTCGAGCGTTTCCTGCGACGGCTGCGGCTCAGCGATCCGGTCGATGACGAATCCCGCGTCAGCGAAGGCGCCGGCGACTGCCGACAGCGGGCGCCGCCAGAACCTCTGGGATACCTCGACGTCGGCCTTGCGCCAGGTGTCGGTAACCAGTTCGGTGTCGAAGTACCCGCCTTGCTGACTTGGCAGGCGCGGGCCAAAGGGGTGATCAAGTGAGATGACAGCCCACCCGCCTGGCCGCAGTGCCGACGCGAATGACCGGAGAGGGACAGTCCAGTCCTGAACGTAATGCAGCGCGAGAGAGCTGGTTATGCCATCGAGCGACTCCGGCTCGATGGGCAGCGGCTCTGCCAGGTCCGCCACGAGAAACCGTCCCCGGCCCTGACAGCGGCGCTTCGCCTCCTCGATCATCCGAGGGCTCAGGTCGGCTCCGATCACCTCAGCGCCCTGATCGAGCAGCCACTGGGCTTGCGCCCCTGAGCCACAGCCGGCGTTCGAGCACGACCGCGCCGGCCAGGCTCACGGGCACGAGGGATCGCAGCGCGGGCCGCTCCAGCAGGCCGTTGAACGGCCCATCGTCGGTAGTGGCCGCCCAGA
Organism: uncultured Actinomycetota bacterium; assembly: GCA_963771985.1. Taxonomy (GTDB): domain Bacteria; phylum Actinomycetota; class Actinomycetes; order Streptosporangiales; family Streptosporangiaceae; genus Trebonia. Next base: position 589,980 of record CAVYVO010000028.1, read on the forward strand.
CCGCTGCGAGCCGGTCATAGGCATCCCGGGTCTGGCGGTTGTGCTCAGCCTGGCTGGCAGGCGTTGGCGTTGTCACCGTATGACCTTATTAGCGGTAAGAGGCGGGCTCAACGGGGCTGGCCCGCGTTCATGCGGCTGAGCAACCCGCACCGAGCAGCCTGCGAGATAGGCGGTTACCTGCGTGGCTTTACCAGCCAGTCGACCACGCTCCGCGAGCAGCGCCAGGTGCAACTGCCCGATCGAGCGGGTGCGGGCGACTGTCCTTCATGCCCCCTGGGCCGCTGAAAGCGATCCGTGCTCCGCGGTCTGGAGCCTTACGCGGCGTCCGGCCGGAGCTCGTAGTGCATGGTGCGGTAGCGCAGGAGGCGGTGAGCCGCGGGGACGAGGACCCCTTGCAGGACGCGGTGGCGTCGCGACAGGGCCCTTGCGGCGACGCGTGCCTGGCCGCCCTCAAGCAGGGTCGCTCGAGCGGCGATGGCCGGGCCCGTGGGCTGGCCGCGAAGGGTCGACGGGGCAGCTAGCACGCGAGAGTTATGCCGCAGGCGCCTGGTCTTCCATGCCTTGTCATAGGAGCGGAAGAAGGCCCGGTCGCCATCGAAGGCGATACTCACCGGCGTGCCCACCGCCGTTCCGTCGCGTTTATAGGTGGTAAGGAGAATCGTCTTCACGTCCTTCAGCGGCGCGAGGGCAGCGCTCATCATGTCCCCTTTCTTCTTGATAACTGCCCTTTAAGACCGGGCCACCCGCCGTGCTGTGACAGTCAGCACGCTCAGACCGGCACGAGTGAGCCTCCCGCCGTGCCGAGCGGCAGCGGTCCCGCTGCGCCAGATCGACCTGCTATACGCTGCTGTCACCGAGAGCGCCGGGATAGGTCCACCGCCAGCGGACCAGCCGCCGGTGCCAGCTCAGCAGCGTATCTGGCGTCAGCAGACGGCTCATCCGCAGCGGCCGTGGCAGCAGCCGGGCCAGGGCGGCGAGTATCGCCCGGTCGGCCCAGTCCAGCCTCGGCCTGGGGGTCTGGCGCGGAGCACCGCGACCTCATGGCGCAGCACCAACAGTTCGGCGTCCTTCGACGCCGAGGAACGTGCCAGCAGCGCCATCCACCCGGCCAGCCTGACGAACATCAGATACAGCATCCGTACCATCACAAGCCAGCGATCCTGCCAGCCTTAGGACCATTGCCGCAGCCATACTCGCAGGTCAGCAACGTATGCCCCGTTTTGGAACCCCACATGGGTCGGGGGCGTGTTTGGCGCTCGGCCCAAGCGGCCACGAGTTGCTGGCTGACGAATGGTCAGGCGGCGGAAAAATCTCGCAACTCTACCTTTGGAACATCCCATAGGGTCAGCCCGCCGGAGGTCTGAGCTTTCCGGCAGCTTGGCCAGAACGCTGGTGGGCGGGACATCATCGGGCGGGCCAACGGGCAACTGGTGCGCGAGGGCGTGATACTCGATGCCTGACATAGCCGGACCTTCGTTACCGCCCGGCGGGACATTCGCCTCTTGCGCGGAGCACCCTGGAGATATGACATCTGGAGATATGACATAGGGATGCATCTGGCGAGGAAGTGATCAATATGTCCGCCCGTCATCCGCACAAGTCCCATCATGCTTTTAGCCACTTGCGGCACTGGCTGCACCGTTGTAACCCGTACGCCTAGCGGCCCCGGTCCTTGACGGTCTTTGCTAGATCAGCGCGACGCGGGGGCGGGCTGTACGCCTTATGCTGGCTGCCCTGGTTGTGTCAGGTCGCGCAGGGCATTGGCGAGGGTGGCGGTGTCGGGGTGACCGGGGCCTATTACCCGGTTCCTGGTGTCCACGACAGCGCGGATCTCAGCCCCGGCTTCTTTCAGCCGCCCCAGGTCGCGCAGGAGGAGCGCGATATGGCCCCGGTTGATCAGGGTGAAGGGATGATCGGGACCCAGCACCTGGGTCATCGCGTCCACGGCAGCGCGGATCTCGGCCTCGGCCACATCCAGCTGCCCGCGCTCCCGCAAGACGGTGGCTAGGATGCCGCGGCTGAGCAGGGTGTCGGCGTGATCGGGGCCGAGTTCCTGGGTTCTGATATCCAGGACAGCGCGGATCTCGGCCTCAGCTTCGGCTAGGCGCCCCCGGTCGCGCAGGATGACTGCGAAGTTAACGTGACTGGTCAAGGTGTCGGGGTGTTCCGCGCCGAGCACCCGGGTCATCGTTTTCAGGACACCAAAGATCTCAGCTTCGGCTTCTTCCAGCCGCCCCCGGCAATGCAGGAGGAGCGCGAGCGTGTCACGGCTGGTCAAGGTGTCGGGGTGCTCCGGGCCGAGCATGAGGGTCATCGTGTCCAGGACACCACGGATCTCGGCCTCAGCTTCACCCGCCCTCCCCAGGTCGAACAAGACGCGGCTGAGGTTGTTCCGGGCGGCCAGGGCGCCGGGGTGGCCGGGGCCGATGGCCGGATTGGCTGCCCGCGCTTGGTATGCCTGCCGGTAGGCGTGCTCGGCGGTCCGGTAGCGGCCCTGAGCATGAGCGGTCTGGGCCAGTGAATCGGCATCTTCCGGGCTCGCGTACGCGAGGGCCTCAGCCAGGACCGGTTCGGGGACCCTTCCCAAGGGCCCGGCACACCGCTGGATGGCGTCGACGAGGTAGTCGAACACCTCGACCTGGCCGGACCCAGCCGGACGGAGCAGCGCAGTCGTGGCCTGGCACGGGCGGGTTGCCCACGCCCACGCATCCGCGGCTGGTTCGCGGGGAATGCGAGCGTGCTCAGGGCCGGCAAGATAGTGGCCGTGGACCTGGTCAAGCAGGGTCCGGGGCAGGGGAGACAGGTACCCGGCACGGCGGATGTCGATCGCCGCTGCCACCAGGGCCGCTCCCCGCGCGTGGGGGCCCTGGCATGAGGCACGGGCATCTTCCCACGCACGCAGAAGTTCCGGGCCTGCCGCGAGGTATTCGGCGATGCCATAGGACTCGGCGTGGGCCACGGCGTCAGCGATGCGAGGATCCCAGTCCCTGGCGCTGGCCCGCTCCAACTCGCTGGGGGGTGAACATGCGGGCGACCCGGTGTTGCGCGTTCTCCCGGTGACCTCAGCCCGTCGCGTGACGTTGTATTAACCGGTCCTCGGCGGGGTTTTGCGGCGTGTCTCCGTGAGTGTGGTGCTCGTTGCTGGTAGTTGTCGTTCAGGAAGCCCAGTTGTGCGATCGGGGGGTCGGGGGATGCGGGCGTTTCCTGTGAGGCTGCCGTCCGGGGACAGGTACTGGACGGTGCTGGATGATGATCTGGCCGTCGTCGCCGTCGCGGATAGCTTTCTGCGGCAGGTCCGGTTCGGACGTGACGGCGCGGAGGCGACGACGAAGAGCTACGCGTATTCGATCGCGTTGTTCTTGCGCTGGTGCGGGCGGACGGGCCGGACCTGGCAGGCGGGGGTGGAGCATCTGGGGTTGTTCATGACCTGGCTCCGGCACGCCGGACCGCAGGTCAGTGGGGTGGACGTGGACGGCGGGACGGGTCAGGTGCTGACTGGTCCTGGCGCCGATCCGGCGCGGGGCGCGCGGCGCGTCAACGCGGTGCTGGCTGCGGTGCGCGGGATGGTTGCGCATGCGGTTGCGGCCGGGCAGGCACCGGCGCATCTGGTGCCGATGCTGTATGAGGTCGCCGATGACCGGGATCTTCCCGGTCAGGCTCGCGGGGAAGACGGCCGGATGGCCTGGCGGCTGCGGGCCCGGCACCGGCTGCGGGAGGACGAGCGGCCGGTGGACCGGGCCAGCGACGAGGAGATCATCGCGCTGCTTCAGGCGTGCCGGTCGGCCCGGGACGGGCTGATCGTGCTGCTGATGGCCCGGGCCGGGCTGCGCCGGGGCGAGGTGTGCGGGTTGCGCCGCTGCGACGTTCATCTGCTGCCCGACTCGCGGGCGCTGGGATGTGAGACGGCCCGCGCGCACCTGCACGTGGTCCGGCGCGCCAATCCCAACGGGGCGTGGGCCAAGTCACGGCGGCAGCGTGCGGTGCCGCTGGACTTCATGACGGTGCAGGCTTTCAACGCCTACGAGTTCGAACGGCTCGCGGTGCCGGGAGCGGCCGCCTCGGACTTCGTGCTGGTCAACTTGTTCCGGGAGCCGGTCGGCGCGCCGATGCCGCCGGATGCGGTCAACGCCCTGGTCGCCGCCGCCGGCCGTCGCGCCGGGCTGGCCCGCCTGGTGACCCCGCACCAGCTCCGGCACGCCTTCGGAAGCAATGTCGCTGACGCGGGAGGCACGCCTGATGAGATCCAGGATCTGATGGGTCATGCTTCGCTGGAGTCAACGCAGGTCTACCTGCATCCTGATCCGGCGCGGCTGCGGGCGGCGGTGGATCGCGTGCCCAGCCCGCGGCTGGCCGCCGGGGAGGCGTGATGCGCGCGGCGCTGGCGGTGCGGCCGGACGCGCAGGGTGCCGCCCGCGTGCTTGGCTCGTGGCAGCGCGTCGATGCGGCCACGGCCCGGCTGGCCTGCCTGATCGACCCTTCCTTCCTGGCCGAGGCCGGATGGGATCCCCGGACGCGGGTGCTGTCGCTGCCGCATGAGCATCCGCTGCTGGGCTGGCGGGCATGCCCGGCGCCCGGATGCGGCAACCCGCTGTATGGTAACGCCCGCGAATGCGGCTCCTGCAGGCGTGCCGACGTCAGCGAGCCGCCCACCAGGCACGGCCAGCGGTCAGAGGAGCGTCGCGGTGAAGCCCGGTCCGTCCCGGTGGCCGCTGGCGAGCTGTGCCAGGTGCGGGCATGCGAGCGGGAGCGGGGAAACCGGCGGTACTGCCGCGTCCACTACGAACGCGTCCTGAAGCTTCGCCGGGCCGACCTGTCATTCAACGAGAAGGCCTGGCAGGCGGCCGAGGAGGCGATCAGGCTCCCTGTCGAGGGACCCAGCCAGGTCAGCCTGCATGGCGTTGCCGCGCGGGCGGTCGTGGAAATGCTCTACGGGCTGCAGCAGCGCACCCGCACCGGGGCGGCCACCGACCTGGGGCGGCTGCGGCAGATCGCCTCCGAACTCCGCGGCACCAGGGCGTCCTGCCTGGCGGACCTGGACGCCGATGGCCGCACCCAGCACAAAGACGAGCCCGAGGGCGGCCGTGACCTGCCGCCGGAGATCATGCGGCAGCTGTGCCAGCATCTGCCCGCCCTGGAGGACGTGTCGTGCCGGGAGATCCGGGTCGCCGCCGAGCTGATCATCGACACCGGCCGCCGGCCGGATGAAATCTGCGTGCTGCCCTGGGACTGCCTGGAATACGACGAGCCCGGCCACCTTCCGGTTCTGGTCTACTTCAACCACAAGGCCGCCCGCCAGGGACGGCGGCTCCCCGTCGCCCACGCCACCGCCGGCCTGATCATCGCCCAGAAGACCCGGGTGCGCGAGCGGTTCCCCGGCACCTCGCTGGGCCAGCTGAAGCTCCTCCCTGCCGCCTACGCCAACCCGCACGGACGGCGGGCGATCACCGAAAGCCACTTCGGCGCGCGGCATCGCGCGTGGATCGAGGCCCTGCCGCCGCTGCTGCGCGGCGATGGCACCGAGTTCGACAAGGCGCGCGTCATTCCCTACGCCTACCGGCACACCTATGCGCAGCGGCACGCCGATGCCGGGGTCCCGGTCGAGCGTGCTCGCCGCCTTGATGGACCACCTCAGCCTCGACACCACCCGCGGCTACTACACCGTCGGGGAATCCCGGCGGAGGGAAGCCGTCGATAAGGTCACCGCGCTGCAGTTCGACCGGCACGGCAACCGCATCTGGCGAGACGCCAGGGCGCTGCTGGATTCCGAGCATGCCCGCCGCGCCATCGGCGAGGTCGCCGTGCCGTTCGGCACCTGCTCCGAGCCGTCGAATGTGCAAGCGGGAGGCAACGCCTGCCCCTATCGGTTCCGCTGCGCGGGCTGCGACCACTTCCGCACCGACGTCTCCTACCTGCCCGACCTGCACGCCTACCTCGACGATCTGCTGCGCAACCGGGAGCGAGTGCTCGCAGCGGCCGGGATCGACCAGTGGGCGCGCGCCGAAGCGGCCCCGTCCCAGGAGGAGATCTCCCGGATCCGGCGGCTCATCGGCCGGATCGAGAACGGGCTGGCCGATCTGACCGCCGCAGAACGCGAGCAGATCGGCCAGGCCGTCGCCATCATCCGCCGCCACCGCACCGTCACCCTCGGCATGCCGCGCCTGCGCCGGGCACTACCCGGCATCCGCCCGGAGCGCCCGGCATGACCGGCGCCGAACCCGCCCGGACCGCAGCCGCACTGCGAGGACGCCAGGCCGATTCCGCCCGGCGGCGCGACCGCGTCATCAACGCCATCAGCACCGCAGCCACCGCCGGCCAGGAGATCAGCGCCAGCAGCATCGCCCGCGCCGCCAGGGTCGACCGGACGTTCCTTTACCGGCACCGCGACCTGATCGAGCAGATCCACGCCGCCCAGGCCCAGGCGCCGTCCGCCGCGGGACCCGCTGTCAGCCACGCCTCATTGCAGGCCGACCTGCTCAACGCCCAGCAGCGGGCCGCCCGCCTCGCCGGCCGCGTCCAGCAGCTCGAACACCGGCTCTCCGACCTACTCGGCGAGCGCGCCTGGCGGGAATCCGGGCTCGGCGCTCCCGCCGACATCGACACGCTCAAGCAGCAGAACCTCACCCTCGAACAGCACATCGTCGACCTGCGCCTCCAGCTCGAAGAGCGCGATCAGGACCTCGCTGCCGCCCGCACCGCCAACCGCGAGCTCATGGCCCAGCTCAACGCGACGGCACGCCCCAGATGACCAGCACGGGCCAAGCACGACACCTGTTGCACTGACAGCCGGGCATCGCAGCCATCTCACCTGCGAAAACCGGCAAGACAGGCGTTATGTCCGTTTTGTACCCCCAGAGAATAGGCGACATTCACGATGAGCATGGCGGCGTCATTCACGATGAGCGTCCGGAAACGGGCATTTCGGGCGCGCAGGAGTGCGGTGATGCTCACGGTGTCGCCGGGATGTTCATGGTGGCGGTGCTGTGCGGGGTGGATGCCGCCGGGTGCCCATGATGAGTGTCGCGGGCCGGTTCCGGGCACGAGGATGCCCGGGACGGGGCTGCGGGATCAGCTTCCGGGCGCTGGCGCGAGGGCGGCGGCAAGGCCGAACCGGCCGATCAGCGCGTCCATGTCCGAGTCCGCCCGGCCGTGCCGGGTGACCGCGGCGAGCGCGCACGCGATGACGAGGGCCAGCGCGTCGCCCAGCGGCGATCCTGCCGGGCCCGGCGGGGAGGGATCACGGCCCTCCGGGGTCTCGATGACGGCGACGAGACGGCCGAATTCAGCCGTCGCTTCGGCCAGCATCTGGCCGGCCCGCGCCCGGAGGCGGCGCAGCCAGCCCCGCACGGTCGCGGCCGGGACGCCCAGTTCCGCGCCGAGCCGGACAGCGCCCGTGCCGTGCAGCGCCGATGCGGCGGCCGCACGCGCGATCACGCCCACGGCGTCCGCGCGCCCGGGCGCCGCCCACGACGGGAGCAGGATGTGCGTCGCCTCGCATGAGCGGCACCGGCCGCGCCGTGGCCGCAGCCGGCGGCACCCGCCGCCCTGCACCCGGATCGCCCGCTCCCGCCCGTAGCCCCATGGGCGGAGCCGCCCGGTCCCGCACGAGGGGCAGGCGAGCACGCCAGACGCCAGGTCCGCGGACACGGCACCCGCATCGGCGCACAGCAGCATCGAGGCAGTCCTTCCCGGTCACGGATCTACGGTCCCCGGCGGGCGGCGCCCGCCGCCAGGGGCAGCTCGTGTTGCAGGCTGCCAGGCTGGCCGCCGCCCTGCAACCCGAACCGGCCACCGGCAGGGGAAACGACACGATGAGCATCCCGCGGGCACCGCCGCAGCGCCGTGACCGGCAGCGGGCCGCCCGGTGCTCACGGTGTCGTCGCGCACGGAAACGGGAATCCGCCGCCGGCCCGAGGCCGGCACGCTCACGCTGAACGACGCCAACCCGCGCTTACATGCTCAGAAAGAATGGCGCCTAACACCCGGATGCTGTGGGCCTGGCCGATCACCAGGCGGATATCACGGGCGGTCTGCCGCCCGGCATCATTGCCCGGGGGGCCGGCGGTGATGCGGGCCTGCTCGGCGGCGCGGATCGTCGCCATCACCACCCGGTGATGGCCGGACCCGGTCAGCAGCCGCCCGAGCTGCACCGGCGTAAGCTCGCCAGCCCCGAGGAAGCGTTCCAGGTCATCCAGCCACAGCACACAGCCGCGCTCAGCAGCGGCCCGGTCCACCGCGACACCCAGAGCGTCCCGGTTCGCCGGGCAGATCAGCACGTGCCCGGGCAGCGTGCTGACCGCCTCGAACGCCGTCCGGCTCTTGCCCGCCGCAGAATCCCCCACCAGCAGTACGAAACCGCCTGCCGCCAGCCGCTCCCGCACCTGCTCATCCACATCACGCGGAATATACGCCGGTACCCCCGCCCCGCCGCCCGCACCACCTGGCCCCGCGGTTGCGGGCACAGCCGCGGCCTAATGCACGCCGAGCACCACCGGGTTGGTTATCTCGCGGACGGCAGGCAGCCGCCCGTCAGCGAGCACCAGGCACCCGTCCTGAAGGCGGAACTCCTGCTCATCACGACGCTGCACCCGTCGGCAGTACCGTTCCTGCCAGGTCGCGCCGAACACGACAATCACAGCCGCCACGCCATCCGCCCCGCCCAGCACCCACGGATTCCTGGCCTTCGCCGCCGCCAAGATGGCCGGAATCCCTGCCAGTAACGCCAACCCAGTACTACAGTCCGGGTTTGTTACCTGACGGCCAGGTGATCCTGATGCATCCGGCGTGTCGCCTTGATACGGGTGACGGCCACCCCATGCTCGTGCTTCGTGACAAGACCGAACATTGGGATGGCCGCCGGGGTCATCGTAGAGGACAGGGCCTGGCTGGAGAGACTGGACGGTGAGCTGCGCGGCGTGCTGGCGCCGGTGTTCGCGCAGGCCAGGTCGCGGCTGACGGCGTTTTCGTACATCGGCGCGCTGCTGTCTGAGCGGGGGGACCGCAAGTCGTGCTGGCAGCTGGCGGAAGAGGCCGGGCACGCCACGCCGCGGCGGATGCAGGCGCTGCTGACCGAATACGCGTGGGACTGGAAGGCCGGGCTGGCCGCGCTGCAGCGGTTCATCGTCGCTCACCTGGGCGATGACGGGGCGATCCTGGCGCTGGACGAGACCGCGGAGCTGAAGAAGGGCACCGCCACGGCCGGCGTCGCCCGCCAGCATGCCGGGATCACCGGCCAGGTGGAGAACTGCCAGACGGTGGTGTTCGCCGCCTACGTCGCCGCCCGCTCGCACGCCCTGCTGGACTTCCGGCTCTACCTGCCGAAAGCCTGGTGCGCTGACCAGGAACGGCGGGACAAGGCGCACGTCCCGGAGGACACCGCCTTCACCACCAAGCCTGACCTGGGCGCGCAGATGATCGCCGGGGCGGCCGGCGCCGGCGTCCCGTTCGCGTGGGTGGCCGCCCCATTAGGTGTACGGCCGCAGCTCGAGGCTGCGCGAAGCATGCGAGAAGGCCGGCAAGGGGTACGTGCTGGCGGTCCCGGTGAACTTCGCCGTCACCCTGCCGTCCGGGCGCAAGACGACCGCCGCCGCGGTGGCCGCGATGGTGCCGGACACGGCGTGGGAGACCCGCTCGTGCGGGCGCGGCTGCAAGGGTCACCGCGACTACGAGTGGGCCTGGGCCGGCACCGCCTCGCCGCGGCACTGGGTGCTGATCCGCCGCAGCCTGTCCGACCCGTCTGACCTGGCGTTCTTCTACTGCCATGCCCCGCAGGGCCGGCCGGTGTCCCTGCCCGTCCTGATCTGGACCGCAGGGCGGAGATGGCCGGTTGAAATCGGCCACCGCTGCTACCGGTCAAGCTGGATTCGGTTTTCACGGCTGTCCTCCTTGTCCTTCTTTCTGCATTTTCCCGGTTCCGGGCTGGGGCGGCGGCGCCCATCGGGCGCGGGTGTAGTAGCCGGGCGGGCGGTTCCTGCGCTCGCGGAGTTCGCGGAGCTGCTGGTCGTCTGCTGTGATGATCCAGTTCCTGCTGCCGGGGCTGCGGCGGGCGGTGATCCAGCTGCGGTAGATCCAGTTGTAGATGCTGGCGGTGGGCATGCTGAGCTCGGCGGACAGCCCCGGGACGGACCACTCGCCCGGGTTCAGGTCCGTGAGGACGGCGGGCCGTCCCTTGGCCCGGTCGCAGATGGCGTGCTTGTTGATGATGTTGCGGACCTGCTGATCGGTGAAGACGGCGGTGCGCTTGGGCGGGCGGTATCCCTCGGCGTTCAGCGTCTCGGCGATCTGCCTGCTGTTACGCCCCTCGCCGGCGAGCCCGGTGACGCGGGCCAGAAGCGCGGGGAAGTACGACAGCTGGTCCAGGCGGCCGACGGGCCGGACCGCTTTCCCGCTGGTGCGGTGCCCGCCGGCCCAGGTAATGTCCACGTTCACGATCTCGCTGTCGCCCTCGACCGCCACGGTGACGTCATCAATAAGGATGCGCAGCAGCTCCTTGCGGTCAGCGCGCGTGGTCGTCGGGGCGTCCCAGACCCGCGGGAGGTCAGCGGCGAGGGACCTGATCGCGTCCCGCTCGGCGGGGGCCAGCACGGCGGGTACCTGCTCGGCGAACCGCTGGTACTCGGCTTCCAGCCGCCCGGCCTCGGCGAGCGCGGCTTCCCAGTCTGCCTCGAGCTGCCGGGTGACGAGCCTGTTCTCGGGGTCGGCGAGCTGGTACTGGCGGCGGGCCCGGTCTGCGGCGTAGCGGGCGCGTTCGACACGCTGCCGCCAGTGCTTGTCCAGGGCGGCGCGCTCGTTCTCGGCCTGCGCGGCAGCGGCCATCGAGATCTCCAGGGCCGCGGGAGCAACCGCGTCGAGGACGCGGGCGGCGACGTAGGCGTCGAGCGCGGGGCCGGCGATGTGCTGGCAGGGGCGGCCGGTCCCGTAGTTCGACGGGTAGAACGCGCATGTGTACCCGTGGGCGGCGCGGGCGGACGGGTCGTGGTAGCGGACCGCCATGCGGTGCCCTCCGCACAGGCCGCAGCGCAGCAGCCCGGACAGCAGCGCCTCCCCGTTCCTCGGCGCGCCCGGAGACTCTGCCGTCTGCCGGTTGGCCGCCAGCCGCGCAAGGTTCGCCTCGTACTCCTCCTCGTTAATGTAGGCCGGAAGCCGCCCCGGAAGGAGCACCAGCCACTTGTCGCTGCTCTTGACCACTCGCCCGGTGTCCGGGCGGCCGGGAATCTTCCTCCGGGGATCGACCTGACGGCGCCCGAAGGCGTAATAGCCCGCGTAGGCGGGGTTGCGCAGCATGTTCTGCAGCGTTTCCCTGGTCGGGCGCCGCCACTCCAGGTCGCCCTTCGCGGGACCCGAGCGTGCCCGGACCGGAAGCTGGATCTCATGCTCCACGAGATAGCGCAGTACCGCGTTGAGGGTCCCGAGCCGGCTGAACGTGCTGAAGATCAGGCGGACGACGTGCTGCGCCTGCTCATCAGGGTCGAAAGCGGCCTCCCCTGACGGGCGGCGGATGTAGCCGACCGGGAGCGCGAGGACCAGTTCGCCGCGCTCGGCCTTGGCCCGCTTCGCGGACAGCATCCGCTGCCGGATCAGGAAGATCTCGGCCTCGCTCATCGTCCCCTTCAGTCCCAGCAGCAGGCGGTCGTTGTAATACCCCGGATCGTAAACCGCGTCCGGATCGGCGAGAAGAGTCCCCGACAGCGAGCACAGCTCCAGCAGATGGTGCCAGTCCTTCCCGGTCCGGGCCAGCCGCGACATCTCGATTCCCAGGACGATTCCCGCCCTTCCCATGGTGACCTCGGTAACGAGCCGGGCAAAGCCCTTCCGGGAATCCGGGGCCGCCGCTGACACGCCTAGGTCGTCGTCGATCACGATGACCTGCGACCGGGCCCAGCCCAGCGCGACCGCCCGCTCCACGAGCGCGTACTGCAGCCGTGTTGACTCCGTGTGCTCAAGGACCTGGTTCCTGGTGGACTGCCGGACATAGACGATCGCCGCCAGGGCCAGGTGCTCCGGCCGGATCTTCAGTTGCGGCAGGCCCTCCGGATGCAGCACCGCGTTCACCGTGACCGCCTCCCGTCGCGGCCGCGGCCCGCGCTGCGAGCATCGCCAGCAGCGCCACCGCCGGCGCCCGCCGTCCCGGCGGCACCGCCGCCCAGACCAGCAGGCCCGGAGTCGCTGTCGTTCCGGTGCCCGGTCGCATCAGGATCACCTGCCGCAGCCAGCAGACGACCAACAGCCGCTGCCGCCTGCAACAGTGCTCCCACGCTCAGTATCGCCCCTGATGTGCCCGAAGCACTAGAGACCATTTCTTCTTGATAGGCATCAGCGGTGGCTGACTGAAACCACTTTCAGGACCGGGAAGGACGCGTTCGGCTGGGACCAGTCCCAGGCCCGCACCTGGAACGCGATCAACAGGCACACCGCCCTGACCGCTCTCGCCCAGCTGCGGGCCGCCGCCGTCCAGTCCGCCCTCGCCGGCGCCGGCGTGCTCCCCGCAGCGACGGCTCTCGTCCCCGATGCCCCGCCCGTCACGAAAAAAGCCGCCACAGACATCGCTGACCTGCAGATATATACCGGAGACGCGCCGCTGCCCGCCACCGGCGGCCGGCCATGCCCGGCCGGCATCCCCCCGATCGGCCTGTCCCGCGCCGAGACCGGCCGCCTTGAGCACCTCGCCCGCGAATGGACAGCGGGCCGCCTCAGCCGCACCCGCCTCGCCTTCCATCTCCGCTGGTCAGCCTGGCGCCGCCGCCATCAGGCCCGCGCCCGCTGGCACCACTACAGCACCCGCCTCGCCGCACTCGCAGCCTGACGATAACGGACGAAAGGAGGTGACAGCATGTAACCGCAAGCCATAACCACGAGCCACGCTGAGCTGCAACGCGGTCACAGACCGGAAAACAGCAACTGTAATACAAGGGGAGCCGGCGACCGACCAAGATCAACCGTTGCTAAGCGGCATTGGCTCAAGACCTGGAGAACCCTCAGCAAGCTCCGCTGCTGCCCCTGGCGCCAACACCACAGACTTAAGTCGTGCCAGTTCGCGTGGTGCTGTGACCTGGGATTTTGCGCTGGTTTGGAGACGGAGAGGGACTCCTGGTAGGCGTTTGGGTGTCTAATCCACGTCTGTCACAGGAGTCCCTCGTGCAATCTTGCCTGTCTTCCGTCGTTGATGCAATCCGGCCTGAGTGGTCTGCGGTGGCCGGGACGCCGGCGGGGATGGTCGTGGTGCGGGCCGCTGGCCTGCGGGTTCGCGGCGGGACTGTCACGGCGGCGGGGGATGCGGTGCCGCGGGCCGGGGAGCTGGCGGTGTTCTGCCGTCCGGTGGTGACGGCCCCGGTGCTGGCGTGCCGGGACGGCAGGATGCTGGCGGACGCGTGGCTCCCGGACCTGGTGCGGCTGGGCGAGATGGAGCGCCACCTCGGCGACGGCGTGATCGAGGCCATCGTGGACGCGGAGCTGGGGAAAGGGCGGCTGAGGCGGCGGGAGCGGCGCCGGCTGATGTCGTACCCGCTGGTCATCCGGCTGATGCTCGCGATGACGCTGATGCCGGACGCGTCGTGCTGCGAGGCGCTCGCACGCCTGGCCGGGCTGCTGGCGGACGTCCCGTTCGCCCTGGAATGGCACATCCCGACGGGGAAAGTCATCACCGGATGGCGGCTGCTGATCCCGGCGGAGGTGATGGAAAGCATCTTCTGGCAGGCGGCCGGGCCGCTGATCGGCGATGACGAGCCGTCGGCAGTCATGCTGGCCGGGATGATGGTGCTCGCCGCCGACGGGATGCTGGTGAACCTGGCGGACACGCCGGCGAACCGGGCCATGTTCGGCTCCACCGGGACCGCGGACGATTCCGCCCCGTTCCCGCAGCTGAGGGTGGTCGCGCTGACCGCCCGCGCGGGCCGCGCGATGCTGGGAGCGATCCTGGGCGGCAGCAGCGCCGGGGAGCAGACCCTGCTGAAGCGGCTGGTGAAACGCCGCCCGGACCTGTTCGCCGGCCGCGTCACCTGCTTCGACAGGAATTTCCCCGGCTATGACCTGATCATGGCGATCCTGGATGCGGGCGGGCACGTCATCGCCCGCATGAAAGAGGGCATCAGCCTGGGCTCCGGGGACGGCCCGGACCGCGGCTGGCTGCCCGACGGATCCCGCATGAGCTGGCTGAACGCCCCGTCCGGGAGGAAAGAAGACCGTCTCCCGGTCCGGGTGACCGAGCACAACGCGATCATGCCCTCCGGCGACGGGACCGAAGAGATCTCCGAGACCTGCACCGTCATTACTACCCTCCTCGATCACCATGCCGCGCCCGCGGACCAGGTGCGGGAGACGTACCTGACCCGGTGGAGCGCATCGGAAACCACGTAGTAATAGGACGTAGCCCGGGAGGCTCCTGATTACGGGGTTCAGCTTGTGAAGGGGACGTCCTCCTGGTGCGGTAGTACGGGCTTGGTGTCCCAAACGCATCCAGAGAGGACGTCCTGGTGAGCAAGGGTAGCGGTATCTCGCGTACGGACCGGCGGCGGAACGCGCGGAAGGAACGGCTGCGGGGGATGGTGCCGCGGGGCGGCGCGGTGCTGGGGATCGACCTGGGTGAGGATAAGCAGGCGCTGGCGCTGATCGATCACGACGAGCGGGTGCTATGGCGGAAGACGGCGCGGGTGAAGGCGCACCGGCTCGGGGACGCGATCGGCGCGGCGGCGGAGGCTGCGCGGGCGGCGGGGATCGAGGCGGTGACGGTGGCGTGCGAGCCGACCGGGTCACGCTGGATGCAGGTGCAGCGGCTGTGCCGCGAGCGGGGCCTGCCCCTGGTGTGCATCCAGCCGCTGATGAGCCATATCGCGCGGGAGCAGCAGGATTACACGACGCACAAGCGGGACGAGCCGGACGCGGTGCTGATCGCACGGCTGGCGTGCGAGCTGCACTGCTATATTCCCGAGGAACTGGACGAGACGTGGGCGTACCTGCGGGGCCTGGGACGACGGCGGGCGCAGCTGGCGACGGCGGTGGCCGCGTCGGTACTGCGGATCCGGGACTTCCTGTCGGTCGCGTGGCCGTCGGCGATCACGGCTGCGGCGGGCCCGTTCGACTCGCTGACCTGGCTGGCGGCGGTGGAGGCGGTCACCGCCCGGTGCGGGCCGGACCCGGCCAGGCTGGCCCGGATGACGGAGGATGAGTTCCTGGCCGCGGTCACGGAAGCGGGCCGCGGCTGGGGGCTGAAGCGGCCCGTCCGGCGGATCGCCCGGAATGTACTTGCCGTGCTCGATGACCCGGACGCGGTGGGCTGGTCACGGCGGGGCCTGTTCCGCCGGACCCGTGACGAGCTCGCTGACCTGCGGCACAACCGTGCCCGGCTGCTCGAGGCCGAGGCGTCCATGACTGCCGTCCTGGAGGGTGAACTGGGCCTGGCCCGGCTCGGGGATATCCCCGGGCTGACCCTGGCAGGCGCGGCCGCGATCCTGGCCGAGACCGGCGACCCACACCGCTACGAGACCTCGAAGTCAATGGTCAAGCACGCCGGGCTGTCCCCGGCTGACACGTCGTCGGGCGCCTCCGAAGGCGATTCGCATATCTCCCGGCGGGGCCGGCCGGCGCTGCGGTCCGCGGCCTGGCGTGCCATCACCCCGCTGCTGCACCATAACCCCGTCATGGCCGCAAAGTACCAGGCCATGGTCGCCGCGGCGGAACAGTCCGCGGCAGCGGCGGCGGCCGCCGCGAAACCCGGCTCAGCGCGGGCCGCTCAGGCCGGCCGGGCCGTCCGGGCCGCCCGCGCCAAGGCCCGCGTCGCCTGCGCCGCGGCACTGCTGCGCTGGATCTACTTCATGACCGTGCACGACGCTGCCTGGGATCCAGTGGCCGCCTCTGGCGGACAGCCGGACCCGCGGGACTCCTTGCAGGCAGCCTGACAGGAGTTTCACGGATACAGCCGGATAACTGGCGCCTTTAAGACCATCCTCCCCCGCGGACAGGGGAGGGCGAGCCCGCAACCACGTCGGCGGCACTGACCCCGTTCCGAACCCTGGGCAGCCCTCCTCGGTCCCCGGTCCTTCCCGCGAAACCCGGATACACGCTGTCGGGGCAGGCCAGGAACCTGAGGCCGAGCCCGCTTGAGCTACGCAGGGGCGGGAAGATGCCGGGCATAACGGTCAGCCTTCCCTGCCCGCGGCGGCACTGCGCCACGCGGGCCGCCAGCATGCCCGCACGCGCCACGCCGTCCGGTATCGCAACCCCTGACACGGCAAAATGCCACGTCACCCCTCAGGCACCACCAGGGCACAGAAATCCCGCAGGCAACTTGACAACGTTCCTCATACGCTGGTTCGGCGAGGACAAGACGACGATCACCGGCGCCGGGAACCGCACCAGCGGCCCGGTCCTGCGATCCGGGTCGCCCGCGCCTGGTCATCCAGGAAGCCTGGGCCTGGCTGACCGCCACCCAGCTGACCCGCGCCGGCGAGGCCGCCGCGCTCCGCGGCGAGGCCGCGCCGGCCCGCGCCCTGCGCAGGAAAGACGCCGCCCCGGTGACCGCGGACGAGGAATCCTTCACCGCCGCTCGCCATCACATGATCCGCTCGATGACAACTACCCAGGTCACGGCCACGTCGTCGCTGGACGCGATCGCCGCCGCAGCCGACGACCGCCGCCCGCGCCGTGCTGCACACCCTGAACATCCCCGGACGGCAGCGGCACTCCAGACGCGCGCAGAAAGCACGCCCGAAATTCCCGCACGCCTCCGCGACCAAGACGACCGTCACCGGGAAACCCCAGGTCACCGTATTCGCACCCGGCTTCTGCTAGCCCCTGCCAGGACCAGGACCGTCAGGAAGGAGGAAACAGCCCGCGCACGCGGGACCGCGGACCGTGGAACCGCGCGCCACCCCGCCGCGACACGCGGGTCCGGGGCATGCGCGCATATAACCGGGAAACGGACTTTCGTGCACACACAGAACACAAATACCTCAAAACCCCAGGAATCCTGAAACACCTAAAGTCCGTGGTGTTGGCCCCTGGCGCGCCGGCCAGCTTGCCAAGGCCATCCACGTATTGCAGGTCCGCGAATCAAAAGCAGGATGAAAAGGGTTCAATACATGCCCGGGAATTGGCGCGCCCCTTAAAGCGCCCGCAGGCCCCGGCGGATGTGCCCCTGGTCGCATCTGCCGCGCGCGAGTGGCGTCGACATGAGCTTTCGCACCACTGTGTACCTGCCGGGTAAGCAGTTTGTAAGAGGTGGTCAGGGCGGAGCTTGGCCGAGCTTCGATCACCCGACCAAGCAGGCGGCGCTGATTGCCGAACCGGGACGCTTGCGCCTGCGAGATGATCGAGGCGATGGTCAGCCCGGTTGGTTGCCATTGGCACTGCTATGTTGAGAAAATATCAAATTCGCCATTCCGCACTCCATTTAGAAACGCTCGCCATTCTTCTGACGGAAATCATAGTATTGGCCCGTTGACGTCCTTGCTGTCGCGCATACCGACTTGGCCGCCCGGCAGATCAGCCACCTCGACGCAATTTCCATTTGCATGGCTCAATGAGCTCTTGGTCCAAGACGAAGCGGTGGCTGGTCTTATCGTCTCCCGGGTGCGGAGAAGGTCATTCATACTAACTCCTCGAGCTAGAGATGCGTGTTGGATTACGGACCGCATCCTGACCACGCTGCGCACTGGAGCAACGTCGCAGCAGAGAGTCGTCATGGCGAGCCGCGCCAATGGCTCTCGGCGATCTGAATAATCAGGTCCCTTGACGCGGCAGCATCGAGGGACGCCTCGAGCAGGGTATTGAAGACGAGCAGATGCAGGTAGGTCTCTTGCTGATTTTCCGAATCCTTCGTTATATTTAGCTTTGGCCCGAAAGACAGCGCTATCTTGCACGACGTCGGGTCTCCGTACTTAACCGGGGTGCCATCGATCCGGCCCTTGCGCGCGGTCCGTCCTGAACCCGCCTGCCGTCCGCTACGGCGCCCTGGCCGCCACCCGGCTCCTGGTCACCTTCCGTGACCGGCCGCGGCACGGTTCCTTCCTGCCTTCCGGGGTGCCAAGGACCGCCACGCGGCCCTTCGCTGAATGCCGCTCCGGGCGCCCGCTTCCCTTAACCGCCGCCCTGCTGCTTGTTTCGCGGCGGATGCGCCGCCCGGTTTTTACCCGGTTTCCCATTCCCGCGCGACTGTGGCCGGTGAATTGCGCGCGATCCGTCCACATATCCACGGATTCGCCTGTGAATTACGCGAACTGGAAGACAAAAGGCGGTTCCCCAGGGATTCTCGTTTCGACCAAGAAACAGAAATCCGCAAAAGGAACCGCCGCCGTTGGACGCTACCGGCTCCGCCGTGCCCGCGCAACCCGCGCCGGCCTGCGCGCCGGGCTGCGCCGCGGCGACGGTCCTGCTGGGGATCCCCGGGCTGCTGGTCACGGCGGTGACGCAGACCCAGGACGGACAGACCCTGGTCGAGGTGATCACCGACCCCGCGGCGGAAGCGCCGCGCTGCTGCCCCCGGTGCGGCAAAGCGGCCACGGGGATCAAGGAGCATCCCCGGACGGCGCCCCGCGACATGTTCATCGGCGACCGGCAGGTGCTGCTGGCCTGGCGCAAGACCCGGTGGCGCTGCCAGACCCCGGGCTGTGAGCAGGGAAGCTTCACTGAGTGGCTGCCCGCCGTCAGGCACCGGGCCCGGCTGACCTCCCGGCTGCGGACCCGGCTGGGCGAGGCCGTCGGGGATGACCTGATGCCGGCCGCCGCCGCGGCGCGCCGCTATGGCGTCTCGGACCGCACCGCCGCCCGCGCTTTCACCGCCTACGCCGACGAGCAGCTCGCTGACCTGGGCGAACAGCAGGGACCGGTCGAGGCCGCGGGTGTCGATGAGTTCCGCCGGGGCGCCCCCGCCGAGCATGCGGACCCCGAGACCGGCGAAGTCACCCGGACCCGCTCCGAATGGCTCACCCACCTGGCCGACCTGGGAACCGGCGGCACCCTGGGCCTGGCCGAAGGGCGCACCGCCGCCGCCGAGCAAGACCTGCTCGCCGGCCACGCCGCCACCCTGCGGTACCTGGCGATGGACCTGTCCGCTACCTACCGCTCCGGCGCCCCCGCCGGGGTGACCCTGGTAGCCGACGCCTTTCACCTGGTAAAACTCGCAAACCGGAAGATAGACGACGCGTTCCGCCGGCTCGGCTACCGCACCGAGCACCCGCATGAGGAACTCGGGCTCCCCAGGCCGCTGCACTACATGCTCCGCTACAACATCGAGAACCTCGCGCCCGAGCACCTGGCCACCATCATCGGCGTGCTGGACGCCGACGCCGACGGCCAGCAGATCGCCGCCGTCTGGATCGCCAAGGAGCACCTGCGTGACCTGCTCGCCCTGCGCGCCACCCGCACCCGCGTCACCCCCGCCCCGAGCGCGGTCCGCGACAAGCTTGCCAGCTTCTACATCTGGTGTGCCGATAATGACGGCGTCCCGGAGATAAAGACCCTCGCCAAGACCATAAGCAAATGGCAGCAGCCAGTCATCGACGCCGTGCTGGCGGGCTATTCGAACGCGAAAGCCGAGGCGCATAACCGCACCGCTAAACTCGTCGCCAGGAACGCCCGGGGATTCGCCAACCCGCAGAACCAGGCCCGCCGCGTCCGGATGGCCACCACCCGCGCCGCCAGGAAGGAACCGTGCCGCGGCCGGTCACGGAAGGTGACCAGGAGCCGGGTGGCGGCCAGGGCGCCGTAGCGGACGGCAGGCGGGTTCAGGACGGACCGCGCGCAAGGGCCGGATCGATGGCACCCCGGTTAAGTACGGAGACCCACGACGTCGTAGCCGCTGAAGGCCTGAAGACAAGCTTCCCCCGCCAGGGAGGACAGGCCATAAAAGGCGGAACTGGGCGGCATAACCGCTTGCGACCTGCAAGGAGGGTCATGCACTTCTGTCCACCATATGGCTTTAGGCAAGAATCGCCACGACTTCGGACGCTGCTGTCGACCTAGTCGCTCAGCTAAGTCACCGAGGGCCCAGATCTCCGGAACGTGCCGTAGGCCGGGTTTTAAGTAATGCTGGCCGGCTGGCGAGCTGGTAGGTGATGGGCCGCTGGTCGCCGGGCATGGCGGGCGGGTTGTCGTTGATCTCCTCGATGAGCATCGCGAGGGCGCGGGTGATGCGGGGCGTGCCGGGCTGCTGGAGGGTGACGGTGATCGCGCCGGGGGTGCTGGTGATGGTGCCGGCCAGGCCGCGGATGATGGTCTGGCGGGTGATGGCGCGGTATTCGTCGTCGTCGCGCAGGTAGGCGTTGAGGTGGCTGGCCAGCCAGTGCTCGGCGTTGTGCGCGAGCAGCCGCAGCACCATCTGCAGGCCGCGGCGGCGGGTCCGCAGCAGCGCGACTTTGGCTTCAGGGCCGATGACATTGGCGGGCAGCTTGGCGGGGATCTTGTCCCGGGCGGAGGCGGCGGCGTCCAGCTTCTTGCGCGCGGCGGTGATCTTCTCCTGCGCGGCGGGGATCAGCCTGGTGTTCTTGACGGCGGGCGTGATGGCCGGGTCAGCGAGGAGGGCGGCCAGGCCCCGCTCCGCTGCAGCCAGCGCCGTCTCCGCCTGCCGGACGGCGGCGTTCGCCTCCTTGCGGGCCGGGTTGTCCGCGATCTTGGTGTTTGCCTCGATGCCGGCGATGTAGTCGCAGATCTTGTCTATCCCGTAGTTCTCGCTGGCGTACTTGAGGAAGTTCTCCTCCCTGTTAGGCGCCATTCTTTCTGAGCATGTAAGCGCGGGTTGGCGTCGTTCAGCGTGAGCGTGCCGGCCTCGGCTGGCGGCGGATTCCCGTTTCCGTGCGCGACGACACCGTGAGCACCGGGCGGCCCGCTGCCGGTCACGGCGCTGCGGCGGTGCCCGCGGGATGCTCATCGTGTCGTTTCCCCTGCCGGTGGCCGGTTCGGGTTGCAGGGCGGCGGCCAGCCTGGCAGCCTGCAACACGAGCTGCCCCTGGCGGCGGGCGCCGCCCGCCGGGGACCGTAGATCCGTGACCGGGAAGGACTGCCTCGATGCTGCTGTGCGCCGATGCGGGTGCCGTGTCCGCGGACCTGGCGTCTGGCGTGCTCGCCTGCCCCTCGTGCGGGACCGGGCGGCTCCGCCCATGGGGCTACGGGCGGGAGCGGGCGATCCGGGTGCAGGGCGGCGGGTGCCGCCGGCTGCGGCCACGGCGCGGCCGGTGCCGCTCATGCGAGGCGACGCACATCCTGCTCCCGTCGTGGGCGGCGCCCGGGCGCGCGGACGCCGTGGGCGTGATCGCGCGTGCGGCCGCCGCATCGGCGCTGCACGGCACGGGCGCTGTCCGGCTCGGCGCGGAACTGGGCGTCCCGGCCGCGACCGTGCGGGGCTGGCTGCGCCGCCTCCGGGCGCGGGCCGGCCAGATGCTGGCCGAAGCGACGGCTGAATTCGGCCGTCTCGTCGCCGTCATCGAGACCCCGGAGGGCCGTGATCCCTCCCCGCCGGGCCCGGCAGGATCGCCGCTGGGCGACGCGCTGGCCCTCGTCATCGCGTGCGCGCTCGCCGCGGTCACCTGGCACGGCCGGGCGGACTCGGACATGGACGCGCTGATCGGCCGGTTCGGCCTTGCCGCCGCCCTCGCGCCAGCGCCCGGAAGCTGATCCCGCAGCCCCGTCCCGGGCATCCTCGTGCCCGGAACCGGCCCGCGACACTCATCATGGGCACCCGGCGGCATCCACCCCGCACAGCACCGCCACCATGAACATCCCGGCGACACCGTGAGCATCACCGCACTCCTGCGCGCCCGAAATGCCCGTTTCCGGACGCTCATCGTGAATGACGCCGCCATGCTCATCGTGAATGTCGCGCATTCTCTCGGGGTCAAGACGGCACAAATGGGACGTCTTCGCGAATCGTCCTGGTAGAGCCATGATCAATAACTCGCCGCCGCCGCGAAAGGTGTTGCACACGTGGCAGGTTCCCACGGGCTAAGCCTCTGATCAGCAGCGACAACGAGCACCACACCAGCCGAGGCGTGTTGCAAAAGCCATCGGTCGAGCGTCTGGCGCAACGTCATGCCACAGAAAGACGACCCGCCAAGAACGCGCAACACTCCCGCCACCGGGACTTCAGCCAGGCCAGGACGTCCGCCGGGCAGGCATCAAAGTCCGACGTCAGGATCTGCAGCGCCACCTTGCCGTGCTCGAACAAGGTGAGCTGCCGGGCCTGGCCGTAGTCCTTGATGTCAGCGCTCTCCCCGGCCCAGGCGATCTCGCGGCGCCGCCCGCCGGCCGTGATGGCGGTGATGACCGGCAGGGCCGCCGGGACGGCCAGCGGCGCCCGCCGGTAGGTCACCCAGTGCACGTCCTGCTCGCGGCAGTGCCGGAACACCTGCGCGTACGCCCCGCCGCGGTCGAACCCGAGCATGATCCCCGCGCCGGGTCCGGCGGCCTTCTTCAGCTCCGCCAGCGCCTTGGGCAAGGTGACCGTCAGCCCGGACGGTTCCCCGGTCACGAAGCACACCGCCCGCCCGTCATGGGCGGTCACGTGGGTGTCGGCGCGGCCCTTCTCCGCCCGGCCCCGCTTGTTGTTCCAGCCCTTGGCCACCGGCCTGGCGCCGGCGTAGGGGACGAAATGGTCATCGACGTAATACACCCCCGAGACCACCGGGTCGGCGGCCAGCATCGCCTGCGCGAACAGGCGCTGCAGCGCGACCGGGTCGGTGCGGCCAATGGCCTTGCGTTAAGACTTTGTCTGGTATCGTTACCGTTTCGTGGCACATGATGGTTCTGAGGGGATCTCCCCGGACGGCTGGCTGCCGGACCGGATCTCGGTCGGGGTACTGACCAGGGTCTTCACACCGGAGCTGGTGGACGCCGCAGTGGAGGATGCCGGGGCGCGGGAGCAGCGGCGCCGGCTGCTGCCGGCGCGGCTGATGGTGTATTTCGTGCTGGCGCTGTGGCTGTTCCGCGGCCGGAACTGCGGATACGGGCAGGTGATGACCAAGCTGGCGGACGGGCTGTACCACCAGCGGCGCGCTGCTGACCTGCTGGCCGGGCAGCAGCTGGACCCGGGCGGCTGGGTCGGTGCCGGGGACGGGCGGCGGTGGCGGCAGCCGAACATCTCCTCGCTGTCGCGGGGCCGCGGCAAGCTCGGCCCGGCACCGGTCCGGTTCCTGTTCGAGCAGGTCGCGGGGCCGATCGGGGACGAGGGGACGCCGGGGGTGTTCTGCTGCGGGCTGCGGGTCGTCTCCATGGACGGGTCAACGTCGGACGTGCCGGACAGCCCGCCGAACGATGAGCACTTCGGCCGTCCGTCCAACCAGACCCGTGACGGGGCGTTCGCGCAGGTGCGGTGGCTGGCGGCGGCCGAGTCCGGGACCGGGAGCCTGCTGGGCGCATCCCTGGGCCCGTACCGGGACAGCGAGCAGGCCCTGGCCCGCGACCTGCTGGAGCAGGGCTGCTTCGGCCCGGGGATGCTGGTGCTGGCGGACCGCAAGTTCCTGTCCTGGGCGCTGGCCCGGGAGTTCCTGGCCACCGGGGCGCACATCCTGTGGCGCGCCTCGGCGTCTTTCACCCTCAAGCCGGTGAAAGTCCTGGCCGACGGCACCTATCTGGCGGAACTGACGCCGCCCCGCAAGAAAGACGGCCCGCCGCTGACCGTCCGGGTCATCGAGTACACCGTGCACACCATCCCCGAAGACGGCAAGGAAGAGCCCTCGGAGGTGTTCTGCCTTGTCACCAACCTGCTGGATCCCGGGGAATACCCGGCGCTGGACCTAGCCTGTGCTTACCCCTTGCGCTGGGGCTGCGAGACCGTCATCGGCCACCACAAGACGGACATGGGTGACGGGCAGCCGGTCCTTCGCAGCAAGGACCCCGCCGGCGTCGAGCAGGAAATGTGGGCACTTTTTGCCGTCTACCAGGCGACATGCAAGATCATCGGGATCGGGGCGGCGGCCGCGGGCGTGCCCCCGGACACGATCAGCTTCCCGCACGCCCTGGCCGCCGCGACCAACACCGTCGCGGCTTTTTCCCCCTGAGCAGGCCGATCTCGCGCTCGCCACGTTCCTGCTGAAGATCCTCGCCCCCGCCACCTTCGTCCGCGACCGGCCGGACCGGGCCAGCCCCCGCAAGACCAAGAAATCCGGCGACTTCCCCGCCCGCAAGCCCGGCCAGCCCAGCGTCACCAACGTCACCCGGAAAATCGAGTTTCACCTGCTCAGCCCGCACATGATCACTTAAGGCAAGGCCATTGGTCGGTGCGGCCGGCGATCGCGGCCAGCCTCGGCCGGATGGTCCGCAGGTCCGGCAGCGCCGCCAGCCCGGCCAGCGGCCCGGCCGCGGCGGCGGTCAGGTGCTTGAACTGCTCCACCGTCGCCGCGCCCAGCGCGAAGCAGATGCTGACCGCCGACAGCAGCGCCACGTCACCGGGCCGCCCGTCCCCGCCCGCCGCGGCGGCCAGGATCCCCCCGGCGCCGGCCCGGCCGCCGAAGGCGTGCAGCAGCATCGCGCCCGCATACCGGGAGGCGACCTCGCCGCAGATGCCCGGCCCGGACACCGCCGCGCCCTCACCGGCCCCGCCGCCGGCGGCGCCGTCCCGCCCGGCACCGGCGGCCGGCCCGGGCTCCGCCGCGGCCGGCCGCGGCTCCCGGCCCCCTGACCTGCCCTGCTCAGACTCCGGTTCCGGCGGCGCCGGCCCGGGTTCCGGTGACGGCCCCGGTGCAGGTCCCGGCTCAGGCGCGGGCTCCCCCAGCAGCAGCTGGTCCTGCGCGCCGGCGGGGCCGAGCCGCCGCAGCACCGTGGACTGAGCTGCCCCCAGCCGGCGGGCGATCTCCGCATCCCGCACCCCGGCCGCCCGCCATGCCCGCGCCCGCTCCCACGCGGCCGGATCCAGCTTGCCCGGGCGGCCCCGCGGCCGGACCACCCCGCCGGTGCCCTCGCGCAGCGCCCGGTTATGCAGCGTCGCCACGTAGTTCACCGTCAGGCCCATCAGCCGGGCCACCGCCTGACCGCCAAAGCCCAGCTGCCGCAGCACCGCCACCGCCACGTTCCGCGCCCCGGCATCGCCGTCGCGGTAGCGGAACAGCAGCCGCGACCCGGCGAAGATAAGCGTCTCCCCGTCCGCGCTGACGCGGCGCAGGTCCCTGGGGTCCGGCATGCCCTCCAAGATGGCAGCCGCGGCGGGCGACATGCCACAATCCTACCGCGGATTTAACACTTTATGGAAACCATTCCGTATCACGGACCGCAGGTCAGCAGGCATCCCGCCGCCCGGCTTCCGGAGATCTGGGGCCGGTCGTGACACAACGTACGGGCGGTGCACCATGGCCGGAAGACCGCGATGGACGCCCTGTTCGGCGGGGTCCGCGCCCCGTCCACGCTGGGCTCGCACCTGCGCTCTTATACCTGGGGCAACGTCAGCCAGCTGGAGAAGGCGGGCCGGGAGTTCCTCGCGGAGCTGGCCCGGCAGGCGCCGCTGCTGCCCGGCGCGGAAACCCTCGCGTTCCTCGATATCGACTCGATGCAGAAGCGGGTCTACGGCCACCAGAAGCAGGGCGCGAAGTTCGGCCACACCAAGATCCAGGGGAAGTCGTTGCTGGTACGGGGCCTGAACTCGCTGGCCGCGGTGATCAGCACGCCGATCGCGGCGCCGGTGATCGCCTGCACGAGGCTGCGCGGCGGGAACGCCGCCTCCGCGCGCGGGGCGGCCAGCATGGCCGCCCAGGCGATCGGCGCCGCGCGGGACTGCGGCTGCGCCGGGACCATCATTGCCCGGATGGACTCGGCGTCCTGCAACGCCGCGGTGACCGGCGCGGTCCGCCGCGGCGGCGCGCGGTTCTCCGTCACCGTTCCCATGAACTCCAGCATCCGCGCCGCGATCGCCGCCATCGGCGAAGAGAGCTGGACGCCGATCCGTTACCCGCAGGCGGTCTGGGACGACCAGCTGGACTGCTGGGTCTCCGACGCCGAGGTCGCCGAGACGGAATACACGGCGTTCGCGTCGAAGAAAGGCCAGGCCGTCACCGCCCGGCTGATCGTCCGCCGGGTCCGCGACCAGAACAAGAAGGCCGCCGAGGGGATGGACGAGCTGTTCCCCGCCTGGCGTTACCACGCCGTGTTCACCGACTCGCCGTTCGGGCTGGTCCAGGCCGAGGGGCAGCACCGCGACCACGCCGTCGTGGAGCAGGTCTTCGCCGACGTCACCAGCGGCCCGCTCGCTCACCTGCCGTCGATTATCTTTAGCCCGGCGATCTTGAGGTCGCCTGACCTGCGGGTTTGTGTCGTGGACAGTGTTGTTCACGGGACTTCCCGCGGTTTCTCCGGAGGTCGGCCAGGATCTTTCTGCTCTCCGTTTCCCGGGCGTGTCGCGGCTGGTGAGCGGATCGCCGCTGCCCGCTGCTCGCCGAGCGCGCGCTCGAGTGCATCGCGCAGCTGGCGGTTCTCTGATTCCAGGAGGCGGATGCGGGAGGTGGCTGCTTCCAGCCGGCGCAGCAGCGAGGCTGGCGTTGCGCGCTGCCGGTCCGGGACCGGCGGTGATGCCGGTGCCTGCTGCTGCCGGGCGCGGAGTCGTTCGACCTGGTCTCGCAGGTCGTCTTGGGCATAGAGCCAGGAACGGGAGACCCCGGCGGCGGCAGCGACGGTGCTGAAGGTGACCGGCTGTCCGCCTGCGTCCAGGCTGCGCAGCGCGGTCACGGCCCTGCGCCGGGCGTCGTCTGAGCGGCGGCGGGCAGCGGCGATGACGTGAGCGGAGTTGTCAGCTCGCATCGGCGGCGTCCTCTGGCTCATCCGGGGCGAGGGCCTCAAGCTCGGTGATCATGCGGTCGAGGTTCGCGGCGACCTGCTCGTTCATCTCGGTGACCCGGGCGTGGCCGTTGTCCCTGGCGGTGGTGATCAGGGTGAGGGTGCGCTGCTGCTGCTCGCGCAGCTCGGGCAGGAACTCGGGGCCGGTGATGAAGACCGGGCAGGTCAGGCATGAGTTAGCGTGCGGGCACTGCCGCTGGACCGGCAGGCCGCAGTAGCCGTTGGGCAGCGTCTGGGTGGCGATGCCGTACCTGGTCTTCGCCCACTGGGCCTGGCCGAGGGGCCCGTCCGGGTCGATGGTGACCCGTTCGCCGCTGATGTTCACCCTGGTGGCCTGTTCCCAGCGCCGCCGGACGGTCTGGTCGGTGATTTTCGCGTAGTGGGCGGTCATCTGGGTCGAGGAATGGTCGAGCAGGACCCGGACGATTTCCTGCGGGACGTCGCGGTTGATGAGCCGGCAGGCGAAGGTGTGCCGCCACTGGTGGGGTGTCAGGTGCACCGGGCCGCCGTGCTCGTCACGGACGTCGCAGGTGTCCAGCCACTTGTTGAGCAGGCCGCGGTAGCTGTAGTAGGTGATCGGGTGCTGGCCGCCGGCGTTGGCCTTGATCGCCGGGAACAGGTGCGGGTGCCGGCCGGGCCAGCGGTCCGCGACGCGCTGCTGCTGGGCGCGGATGGCGGCTTCGAGCTCCTCGTCGACGGGGACGGCGGCCTCGCGGCGCATCTTGTGGTTGAGGTAGCGCAGGTAGGGGGCGCCCTGCCCGTCGCGGAGCAGGCAGTCGAACGCCAGGGTGCAGGCGTCGGTGGCGCGCAGCCCGCAGCGGATGAGGATGAGCGTGATCAGGCGGCATTCCGGGCTGGCCCAGCGGTCGAGGTTCGCCGTCGATTCGACCTGGGTCATGATGTGCTCGGCCAGGTGCCGGGTCAGCTGCGGCGGCCGGGCCGGGATATCGCCGGGGAAGAACGCTGCGGTGACCGGCAGCGTGGCGTCCCAGCCGTGCTGGCGGATCGCCTGCAGGAACGCGCCGACGGAGGTAATGGCGTCCGTGCGGGCACCGAGGCCGATCGCGTGGCTGGCGAGCCAGGCCAGGTAGCGTTCCAGCAGCGGCCGGTCGATCTCGCCGAGGGCCGCGGCGCCGGCAGCGGAGAGGAACTCGCTGAACCGGGTGAGGGCGACGACGTCGGACTGCACGGTGCCGACGCTGAGCCCTGAGCTCAGCCGCAGCCGGGCCCACCGTTTGGACAGGTCCCGGAGCCAGGGCTGGGCCAGGCGGTCGAAACGGAGCCGGATCCGCGGGTTAGCCGGCTTGCCCGGGTTCACGACCAGGCCCGGGATCCGGTGCAGCCGCCAGACGTCACGGGGGTACTCGGCTTCCCATCCGGTGCCCTCGGCCAGCTCCTCGACCGCGTCGCGGGCGAACAGCAGGAACGCCGGGTAGGTCGGGCTCTTGCCGCTTCCCGCCTGCTGCCGCCACTCGTCCTCGGACAGGTCCAGCAGCGAGTCCACGCCGGCGTCGCGGGCCTTGCGGACGGCCCAGCGGGCAACCTGGTGCGGCAGGGTGATGGTCGCCTGGTCCGCCCGGCGCTGGACCGCGTACTGCATCTCGAGCCTGAGCTGGGCC
This sequence comes from uncultured Actinomycetota bacterium, assembly GCA_963771985.1. GTDB lineage: Bacteria > Actinomycetota > Actinomycetes > Streptosporangiales > Streptosporangiaceae > Trebonia. The sequence goes on from CAVYVO010000028.1 coordinate 618,338, forward strand.
GGGAGGCCACGGAAGTCGATCCGGGCCCGGCCGCGCAGCATGCAGTGCTCGATGAACTCGCCAGGATCGGGGAAGCCCAGCTGCTGCCGCCGGGTCTCGTGGGCCTTGCAGAACTGGCGGGCCTCGTTCTCGGTCCACAGCGTGCAGAACGGCAGCAGGCACTCCGTCCGCAGCGCAGCCGCGGGCGGCCGGGCCCCGGCCGCCCACGCAGCCGGGTCAGGGCATCCTGCATGCTCCCACGCCGAGCGGTGCCGCATGCACAGGCCGTGGCCGCTGCTGCCGTAACGGCAGCCGGGCACCGAGCAGGACGCCAGCGGACGGCGTCCGTTCAGCGGCGGCCCCGGGTCGGCGAGGAACGCCGTCATGTCCGGGCGGCCGCGGTCGTTCCACCGTTTCCCGTGCGTGGTGCAAAGGCCGTTCTGGGCGCGGGGCCGGTCGCAGCCGGCGGCCGGGCATGCCTGCCGGCCCAGGACCGGGTTGTCCGGGCCGGGGACCAGGATGTCCGCACGGAACTCGACGCGGACGGCGGCAAGGAGCCTTTCCAGCAGCCCGGCCCGGCAGGGCGCGGGCTGCTGCGCTGGCGCGGTCATCAGGCTTCCTCCTGCTCGAAGACGGTCGCGGTCAGGCGGACGGTGACCCCGCCGCTGCGGTCGGCCGCGTGCAGCCGGGATGTCCCGCCGCCGCCGGGCTGCTCGCGGCACTCGCCCAGTCCCAGCGCCTGCCGCCAGGCCGCGAATACCTGCCGGACCTGCGGGGCGGGCGCGAGACCGCTGACCTGGCCGATGACTACGGAGCTGGCCGGGCCGACGGTCCAGGTGATGCAGGGCAGCTCCGGGTGGCCCTCCAGGATCCGGGCCAGCTCGGCGGCCGCCTGCCGCTGCCAGGACGCGCGGTCGGCCTGGGGGGTGACATGGGTCACAGCCGTACCTCCTGCCCGGTGAACCAGCCCGCTTCCTCCAGCACGTGACGGGCGTCCTCGACAGTCAGGTGCCCATATGCGTTGATCGTCGTCGCGACCGATGCATGGCCCATGAGCTCCTTGACGGTTTCCATCCCGGCGCCCCTGCGCAGCAGCCAGGTCGCGTAGGTGTGCCGGCACCAGTGCGGCGAGAACGCGATCCCGGTCACGGCACGCAGCCGCGTCACCAGGTCATAGGCTGCCGGGTAGGTCATCGGGCGGCCGACGGGAGCGGCCCACAGGTTGACGAAGACGTAGTCCGAGTCGACGGCCCCGTACTCGCGGTTCAGGTAATCGGCATACACCCGCATCAGCGGCGCTCGCACCGGGACCGTCCGGCCCCGGCCGCCCTTGGCGCGCATGCCGTTCGCGTTGTCCCTCGGGACCACGTGCACCAGGCAGCCGCCGATGTCGATGTCCTCATGCCGCATGCCCAGGGCCTCGCCGATCCGCAGGCCGGCCTCGAGCAGCACTGCCAGCAGCAGGCGGTCCCGCAGGTGATCGCAGGCGTCCAGGATCGCCTGGGCCTCCACCGCGGTCAGCACCCGCGGCAGCGGCCGGGGAGCCTTCACCTTCACCCCCAGCCGCTGCTGGGGGCTGCGCCCGGTCACGTGATGCAGGAACGGGCGGAACGCCGTGCCCGCATAGCCGCGGCCCGGGGCCTGGATGACCCGCAGCACCTCGCCCGCCTTCGCCCCGTGGCGGGCGTGGAACCGGTAGAACGACGCCACCGCCGCGAGCTTGCGGTTCACAGTCGATGCACCACAGTGATGAGCCTGCTCGCCCAGCACGGCGACCGTCCCGTCCCGGCCTCGCGGCGGCAGCCGCAGCCACGCGACGAACGCCGCGACGTCCTCCAGCGCCACCTCGTCCCAGGCCAGGCCACGGCCGGACAGGTAGCTGAACCAGTCCTTCAGGTCATGGGCATACGACTTCACCGTGTTCGGCGACTTCTCCGACGAGCTCAGGAACCCCAGGAACCGGTCCACGGCCCCGACCGGGCTCCCGTCGTCTCCCAGAACCGTCCATGACACCGCATCCCACGGCATCACCACACGCTGCACGCGCACCGAATCCCCCTGTCATCTGCGTGATGGACGGGGCAAGATAACCACGTCCTCCACAAGCGACACGGCGGACAGCAGTCCCGTCGCGCACGTCAAAGACAAGCGGAGAGCGGCTAGAGATAACCTCCGGGGTCTTCGCCGCGAACGCGGCCTGGCTGTCGATCGCCGCCATGGCGCACAACCTGCTCCGCGCGGCCGGCGCCCTGGCCAGCCGGCCCTTCGCGAAAGCGCGCGGGGCGACGATCCGCCGTGACCTGATCGCGGTCGCCGCCCGCACCGCCCGGCACGGCAGGGGCCACCTCACCCTCCACCTGCCCGAGGGCTGGCACCGCGAGCAGGAATGGCGCAACCTCTGGGACGCCGCCTGCGGCCCGCCCGCCGCAGCGGCCTGACCCGCGCCGAACAGGTCCGCACCCCCGACGGCCCCCCGCGGCCACCCCGACCCAGCCCCGAGCCAGGAACCCTGGACAAGCCGCACAGCAGGCGAGCGGCAGGACGCCCGCGCCCGGAATCACCTCGCGAAACTCCTCGTACAGCAATCAAGTCGGAAACGAGCTACCCCGAATTGACCGGTGGATCGAGGCTCAGCCTGCAGCCACCGGAACCGTACCGAGACCAGGCTCACCGTCGCGGCATCGTCGCAAACCCGGCCGTCTGCCACATCATCCACGTTCACGCTACCCGTGGCACCGGCAATTTCCGCGATCGTGAACGCACTGGTGAGGCCGATATGCGCGCCTGCGTCCGCAAGCACCTGCACGGTGATGTTCGGCCGTCGTGCCATGTCCGCCATATGAGCCAGCGCGCCGCGAGTGATGTCCGGCGATCCCACGCAGCGGTTCAGCGCGGCATCGTCGATGACGACCCACACCAGCGGCGGGTCTTCCCGGTCCAAGACCGCCTGCCTGGCGAGCCGCGCCGCCACCCGCGCGGTTACCTGCTCGGCAGACACACCCGGATGCCGGGACAGCACAGCACGGCTGTAGTCCTCGGTCGCCAGCAGCCCCGGAATCAGGCTGTGCTCGAACACGTACAGCGCCGTCGCCCTAGCCTCATCGGTGACGAACGATCTGAACGCGGGCGGCATCGCGGTATCCCACTTGGCATGCGCTTCATAAAACCTCGCGAACCACCCGCCCGCCGCCGGGAACGCCTGATCACAGGCCCGCGCGAACGCCTCATCCGGGGCCAGCAGCCCGGACTCCACCCGCAACACGGTCGACTTGTCGCATGGCACTAGCCGACCCAGGTCGGCCAGCGACATGCCCGCGGCCGTCCGCGCCCGGCGGACCTCGGCGCCAATGAACGCCAGCGGGCTTAAAGTAGCGTCCAGCTCACGCTCACGCGGCATCCAAACCTCCCGTAGTTGCGGGTGTTGCGACGACATGTGTCACGTTGCGGTGACGCGCCGTGAGGTTCCCAACGCTACGCCTCTCGTTCCATCGTTGTCATGCGCTCCCGGTCGGCCTCCCACCCCGTTGCCGGCTAGGACGCCGGAACCGAACCCACGCATCACCGGGGCAGACCATGACCACCAGCAGGCAATCTGCCGACTTCACCACGCTGAACGACTCGGAGCTGATCAGAGTACGGGCGCAGATGCGCGCCGAACTGGAACGGCTGCCGCCATTCTCCGCCGACCACGCCACGCTGTCCGCGCGGTATGACGCCAGCCTCGACGAGCTAGTCGAGCGTGCCCGCAGGGCATGGACCCAGGCCAGCTAGGAGACCAATGGACGACGCCACGCGAGCCAAGCTGCTAGCCGTCGAAGTACTGCTCGCCGACCCCGAATCACTCGGCAACGACGCACGTACCGCGCCTCGTCGGAGGCGAGGGAGAGCACTGCGTTACTGATATCCCGCGGCTCGGTGGTCTCCACGGGCAGCGTGTTCATGAAGGTCGGGCCGAGGTCCGGGTCCTTGCCGGTCAGCGGTTGCATCCCGCCGAGGCCGCTGCCCATCGGGGTGTCCACGCCGGTCGGGTGCACGGTGTTGACCCGGATGCTGTGCCTGGCGAGTTCGTTGGCCATCGTCTTGGCGATGCCGGCGACGCCGTGCTTGGCCGCGACGTACGGCGCGAGGAACGGCAGCCCCTTGATGCCGGCGGTGGAGCTGGTGGCGATGATCGACCCGCCGCCGTTCGCGATCAGATGCGGCGCGGTGGCGACCATCGTGTTCCAGACGCCGGTCGGGTTGGTGTTGATGGTGTCCTGCCAGACGGCCGGGGTGACCTCATCCCAGCTCTGCACGGTGCAGATCCCGGCGTTCGCGACCACGATGTCGAGCTTGCCGAGCTGGGCTACGCCGTCGTCGACGGCCTTCTTGAGGGCGTGGAAGTCGCGGACGTCGGCCTGGGTGGCGATGATGCGCCGGTCGAGGGCCTCGACGTCCTTCACGGTCTGGGCGAGGTCCTCCGGCGTCGCCATGGGGTAGCCGACCGTCTCGTAGTCCGCGCAGATGTCGATGGCGATGATGTCCGCGCCTTCTTCGGCGAGCCGGATGGCGTGGCTGCGGCCCTGGCCCCGCGCCGCGCCGGTGATGAAGGCGACCTCGCCCGCTACTCGTCCTGCCATGGTGGTCGTTGTTCTCCTTATTACTTCTGGGTCTGCCCGGCGTCGACCGGCAGCATTACGCCGGTGATGTACCTGGCTTCGTCCGAGGCGAGGAACAGCAGCGCGTTGCTGATGTCCACGGGATCCACCCAGGGGATCGGCAGCGCCTGCATGGTCTGCGAGATGGCGGCGAACTGGTCCTTGGTCGGGTGCTCTTCCGCGGGCAGGAACAGCTCGTACAGCGCGTCGTTCTGGACCATGGGGGTGTCCACCATGGTGGGGTGGATCGAGTTGACCCGGATCGAGTGCGGCGCCAGCTCGAGCGCGAGCGTGCGCATGAGCCCGACCACGCCGTGTTTGGCCGATACGTAGTGCGCGAAGTTCGGACCGCCCTTAAGCCCCGCGGTCGAGCTGGTGATGATGATCGACCCGCCGTGGTCGGCGACCAGGTGCGGGATCGCCGCCTTGCAGGTGCGCCAGACGCCGCTGAGGTTGATGTCGATCATCTGCCCCCACTGCTCTTCGGTCATCTCGGCGGCGGTCGCGCTGGAGAAGATGCCCGCGTTCGCGCTGACGATGTTGAGCCTGCCCAGCTGAGCGACCCCGTTGTCCAGCGCCGCCTTCAGCCCGGCGTAGTCACGGACGTCGGCCTTGCGCGCGACGATGCGCCGGTCGAGCGCCTCGACCTGCTTGACGGTCTCGGCCAGATCGGCCTCAGTCGCACCGCCATACGGAACGGTCGCGACATCCTCGCACACGTCAACGGCGATGATATCGGCCCCTTCTTCGGCGAGCCGGATGGCGTGGCTGCGCCCCTGGCCGCGCGCCGCTCCGGTGATGAAGGCAACCTTGCCCGCTACGCGTCCTGCCACGATGTCCCCTCCTACTTCTTGTTGGTGAAGCCGGCGTTCGACCGGCAGGTTGACGCCGGTGACGTAGCGGGCGTTGTCGGAGACCAGCCAGGCGATGGCGTTGGAGATGTCCGTCGGCTCGACCATGTCGACGGGAAGCGCGTTGGCCATTGCGTTGGACATCTGGGGGTCCTGGGCGAGGAACTCCTGCATCTGCTCGTTGACGATCATGGGCGTGTTCACGCCGGTGGGGTGCACGCTGTTGACCCGGATGCGGTGCCGGGTGAGGGTGTTGGCGTAGGAGCGCATCAGCCCGACGACGCCGTGCTTGGAGGCGGTGTAGCCGAGGCCGCCGCGGGTCGGGCCGCCGATGCCGTTGATGCCGGCGGTGGAGCTGGTGAGTACGATCGCGCCGCCCTGGCCGCGCTCGATCATCGACGGGATGGCGGTCTCGACGGTGTTGAACACGCCGGTCAGGTTGACGTCGATGACGTCCTGCCAGGCCTGGCGGGGCTCTTGCCCGGGGAGGGCCATCGGCGCGATGCTCGCGTTCGCCAGCACGATGCCGGCCGGGCCGAGTTCCGCGGTGCCCTGCTCGAAGGCCTGCTTGAGCTGCGCTTCGTCGCGGACGTCGGCCTGCGCGGTGAAGATGCGGCGGTCGGGGGCCTCGACTTGCTTGGCTGTTTCGGCCAGGTCGTCGGGAGTGGACATCGGGTAGGTGACGCTGTCGATCTGGCGGCAGATGTCGATGGCGATGATGTCCGCGCCCTCCTGTGCGAGGCGGATCGCGTGGCTGCGGCCCTGGCCGCGTGCGGCGCCGGTGATGAAGGCGACTTTGCCTTCGAGCTTTCCCATGAGCCTGACTTCCCTTCGGGGATATTAAGTCAGTGGGTGACGTAATAGATCCGATGTTAATGTCAGTGGGTGACGCAAACAAGGTTCTGGCGGCTCAGAGTTTGCTGAGCCTTCTGTTTGAGGCGGTGCAGAAGTGACTGACGTTCGCGCGGCTGAGCCGGCCGCCGCCCGGCGGGGGCGGCCCCCGTCCACCAGCCGCCATGAACTGCAGCTGATCGCGCTGCGCCTGTTCGCCAAGCGCGGCTTCGAGAACACGACGATCGAGCAGATCGCCACCGAGGCGGGCGTCAGCGAGCGCACGTTCTTCCGCTACTTCACGACCAAGGCCAGCGTGCTGTGGAGCGAGTTCGAGACCGAGGTGGAAACGATCCGGGCGGCGCTGGCGGCGGTGCCGGACGAGGTGCCGATGATGGACGCGATCCGCGGCGCAGTGGTGGCGGCGAACCACTACCACGCGGAGGACGTCCCGGAGATGCGACAGCGGATGAACCTGATCGCGACGGTCCCGGCGCTGTCGTTCAGCGCGGCCGAGCACTACGAGGCGTGGGAGCAGGCCATCAGGGAATTCGCCGGGCGGCGGCTGGGCCAGCCAGCTGATTCGCTGTACCCGCTGGCGGTAGGGCGCGCGACGCTCGCCGTCTGCCGGGCGGCCTACGACAGGTGGTCGGCCCGGGCGGACAACGACCTGACTGTCTACCTGGACGCGGCGCTGACGGCACTTGCCTGCGGGTTCGCCCCGGGAACCATGGGAACTGCGGTTCAGCAGTTGGCTCGTACCGAGGTTCGATCTTCGATAACGTGAATGATTTCACGCCCTATGAGGCCGGTTATCTTTCACGTTAGTTCGATCTCGGGGCGTTCATAAGGAAAATACGGCGTACGGGCGACGTGAGGGCTCTGTTATCATCCAGAAATGTGCGACGCTGACGGGGCGGATCGGGCTGCACCGGGATGTGCAGCAGCTGTTGCCGGTGTCTAGTGCAATCGCATGCCTGATCAGCCTGGGCATACTGGCAGCCGGAGTTGTCCAGCTGGCTTCCGGGCGCATGAGCGGGTTGCTGCCGGCGCTGCTGTTCTGGGTCCCCGCGGCCGCGATGGCGGGTTTCAGCGTCCTGGGCCTGCGGTCGCTGGAACGGGACATTCCTAAACTCCTGGAGGAGGTGAACGGGGTACTGGATTCGACCGCGGCCTTCCCCCGTTCATCCGCCGTCCTGGCAGGCGGCAGCAGCGGCGCATAACACCTGCGCCTTTCCCGGCCGGATGATCACATTGCGTTATCCACACTTCCCGGAGGCGGCTTTGGCGGGCTGATGGTGCCCGCGGGACTTGCCGGGTGCCGTAGTGGCTGAGCCGCATGACGGCATGCGGCGTGTTCGCAGGTCTCGGACTATCGCCGATTTGTATGACCAACTCAATACATGGCTGTGCGATCGTTTTCAGGGCGCTCAGAAACGGAACTGACGCGCAGCACCGGCCGTTCGGGGTCCTCGCCTGCGCGCGGGTACTCCGGCGGGTAGCCTCACTGGCCGTCAGCAGCAGGACACCGGAACTGTACGGCTTTGAGGTCGAGCCCGAAGTCCCGCGACTGGCTGGACAGCCTCAGCGAAAGCGATTACAAGCGCGTCGACGAGGTCCGGCAGCATGACCAGAGGCAGATCGACTGGGCAGTCCGGGCTCAGAGGACATGCGAGCGCGACCACCACGGCCCGGCCGTGGAGACCTGCAAGAGGAGGTGTGATGATGACCGGTTACCACACCCGCTGGGTACGCCCCGAAGAACCGGCCGAGGATCCCGGGCGGATCGCCATCCGCGAGGCGCTGGCCTTCGGCAAGGCCCTGTATGACATCCGCACCGCCCTCGGCCTCACCGTCGCCGGACTCGCCCAGCGCGCCGACATGACCAGTGACGAGATCGAGTGCATCGAAGAAGGCGGCACCGAACCGACCATCGCCCTGCTCCGCCGCCTCGCTGCGGCATTCGAGCCGTCGGCGAACCATGAGTCTGGGTGTTCAGCATCTCGAATGAAGCTGTTGAACACCTTGTTTCAAGACCTTCAGCATCTCATTATGTTACAATCCGGTACATGAGGATCACTGATGAGACGATCAACCTGCTGCTCGGCGCGCTGGCCGATCAGTTGCAGGCGCTCGGCGGTCACGTTGAGATCGTGGTCATCGGTGGTTCCGCGCTGACCGCCCTCGGCCTCGTCAGGCGCACGACCAGAGACGTAGATCTCCTCGCGATAGCCGAAAATGGCGAACTGCGCCTCGCCGAACCGCTGCCACAGGCCCTCCTGGCCGCACGGGCGGCCGTCGCAGCAGACTTCGGGTTGGCCGAGAACTGGCTGAACGCGGGGCCAACGGATCTGCTCAAATGGGGACTGCCTGAGGCTTTCATGAGCCGGGTGGTGACCAGGTTCTACGGAGCGGCCCTTGTCGTCCACTTCGCCAGCCGGGTTCGATCAGATTCACTTCAAGCTCTTTGCCATGGTTGACCAGGGTGGAGGGCGTCATGAGGCCGATCTCCGGGCGCTGAACCCGACTCAGGGTGAACTCACTGCGGCGGCACGCTGGTCAATAACGCAAGATCCGTCGCCCGGATATAGATCGGTTCTGGTGGATGCTCTGCGCGCCTTGGGGGTAGACGATGCGGATCCCGGAGATTAGGGACAAGGTCAGCCAGGGACTTCTCGACTTCGCCTGGCGTCAGTGGGCACAGATCGGCGTCTCAGCGACCGTCGAAGGAGCCGATCGATGGGCGGTCGATCCTGAGGCTCTCATTCTCTTCACGATCGGGATCGCCCGCCGCGATCCGCGACTGTTCGATGAGATGCTCGACTGGATGGCGTTCAATCACGAACTCCTGTCCACGCAGCGACTGCGGAACCTGACGGGCAGGTTTCCATTGCCTTCCGGTCTGGTCGCTGCCGTTACCGCGTGGACCCGGCAGACGGCGCCCGTGAATTTGCTCGTCAGCGACCAGGCCGACCGTGTCCGGGATAGGGAGCCAGTCTTCAGCCCCGACGTCCTGGCATTCGTCTCGCAGCCGGATCCGACCTTCGCCCAGCATGGTTTCATCCGTCCCCCCGCCGCAAGAACCGGCAAGTCGCAAGAGCCGAACCCGGCCCTGCCGGTGAACCTGTCCTTCCGGCTCCGCCATCTATTCGGGCCAGGCGGCCGCTCCGAGACGATGCGAGTGCTGCTCACGTACCCAGACGGACCACTCGACGCCGCCCGGATCGCCGACGAAGCAGGATTCGCCAAAAGGAACATCAGCGACGTTCTGACATCCCTCGCGGCTTCCGGGGTCATCAGGGCCGCCTGGGCAGGCAACGAACGCCACTTCACCGCGTACCGGGAGAGATGGGCGCTGCTCCTTGGCCTCGCCGGGCCCGCGGACATGCCGTCCTTCGTGTCATGGGTCCACCTGCTGCCCGCGGCACTAGAGATCATCATGTGGCTGGATGAAAAGGCAGGTACCGCAGAGTCCGAGTACCTGATCGCCAGCCAGGCCCGCAGCCTCATGAAACGCCTCACCCGTGATCTTGAGGCCGCAGATATTGACATCCAGCACTGGCAGCCGGCCCACGGCGCTGCTTACCTACCCGTATTCGCTGAAGCCAGCTACGCTCTCCTCGCCCGGCTGGGAGCTACTCACTAGTCCCGGAATAGATGATCTGAACCTAGCCGCGACGCGGCGATTCACCTGCCCGCCAGCCGCTCGTAATCGGCAGGGAGACTGGAATGACAGCCCCTGTGCTGCAGGGCTGCTGGCCTTCGGGAACCGGCGGCCGGGGACGCGCGGGATCTGGGCGCGGCCGGGGACGGTTTCGCAGCGGGGTGTGTCAAGTCGTTCGCAGGCTTGTCCCGACTGCTGGATGTCCCGGACGGCCGTGATTATGTGCTGTCGGTGCTGCGGCTGGCGGAGGCTGAGCCGTCGCTGACCGGGATGAGCCAGAATTTCGTGGCTATCGCGCAGGTGTCGGCCGGGAGCTGAGGTGCGCTTGCCGCTGCCGGCTGGCTGGGCCGGTGTGCTGGATGGTGCTGGCGGGCCGGGCAGGCGCCACGGTTCGTTATGAGGAAAGGGTCTTGTCTTTTGCCGCCCCGCGGGGCATCTCAGGTGGGGATGCGCAGGCTGCAGGAGGTCAGGCGGCCGCTGTATGAGCGGACGCGGCTGTTTAAGTCCTATTGCGGGACGGTTGTGGCGGAATACCTGCAGACCCCCGCCTATGCCGGGGCTTTGATGTCGGCGATAACCGCGTTCCGTGAAACGCCTGACGACGTTGAAGGAGCCGTGCGGGCCCGGATGAACCGCAACCGGATCGTGCGCTCGGGCAATCGCCGGCTGGTCCTGCTGGCCGGGGAGGCCGTGCTGAGGTACCGGATCGGCAGCGCGGGCGTTCTGGGTGCCCAGCTCGGCTGTCTGCTTGAGGCCATGGGGCTGCCCGCGGTCTCGTTTGGCGTGATCCCCTTCTCGGCGCCCGGGCGGCCGGTGTGGCCGCTGGAGTCGTTCACGATCTACGACGACGAGCGGGTGCTCGTTGAACTGCTGTCGGCGCAGGTCACGGTTACCGTGCCGAGCGAGATCACGCTGCACGTCTGTGCCTTCGGGAAGCTGGCAGCTCTGGCTGTTCACGGGGACGAGGCGCGGGCGCTGGTCAGTGCTGCGATGGACGCGCTGGGCTAATTGACCCGCAAGCTCCTGCAAGCTCTCTTCACGTCGCTTGCAAGGACCTGAACTCGCCCGCCGGCTGGGCGCTGGTTCAGAGTTTCCCCTTGTGAGGGGACATCGGGTAACCGTCGTGTGAAAAGCCGCTGATCGCGCCGGTTTCCTCAGCAAGGTTGCCGCAGAAAGCCCTGTTACTGATTAAAGAGATCAATTCCCTGTCGCCGCCATGCTGCGCGAGCAAAATCCCGCAGACCCTACCGGCGAAGCGACCACCGGAGCATACTTTGCCAAAGGCGTCGTAGGGGACGGGTGCTTCGCGGGGGGGCAAGGGTGAATCGGCGCGGTTTGATTGGGCTGGCGGCGTTTGTGTGCCTGGTCGGATTCTTGACAGCGGCAGGCGCGGGCCGGGCCATCGCGGCCACGCCCGGCGCGCCGTCAGGATCCGGCGTCGCTGCCGCGGCCACCGTGCCGCCCGTGACTCACCTGACGGCGCCCTCGGTGACCGACGCCTCGGTCAAGCTGTCCTGGCAGTGGCCGTCCGCCACGTCGGTAACCCAGGTCGTCATCCGGATGGCCAAGGGTTCCGCCGCGCCGGCCAGCGCCACGGCCGGGACTGCCGCCGGTACGGTGACCCGCCCGGCGCACACGCTCGTGGTCAGCCACCTGGCCCCGTACACCAGCTACGCGTTCGCGGCATTCGCCAGGAACACGTCCGGCGACTACGCCAAGCGCGCGACCCTCCTAGTCGTGACCAAGCCGCTGCCGCTCAAGCTCGGCACCCGGACGCTGCCCGCTGGCACGCGAGGGCTGTTCTACATCGTCGCGCTGTCCGCGTCCGGCGGGGTGGCTCCCTATGTGTGGACGGGCTCTGGCCTGCCGCCCGGCCTTTCGCTGTCCCGTGCCGGAGTGATCTCCGGGTATCCGCGCGCGACCGGGACGAGCACCGTGACGCTGCGGGTACGCGACGCGCGGGGCACCTCGGTGACAGGCAAGGTCCGGCTGGCGGTGCCCACGTCGCTGCCGGCCGCGTGCGTCGCCGAGAGCTGCGCGCAGCTCAGCCGCGACACGCACACCGTTCAGGTGCCCGCCACGGACGTGGTCTCGGTCACCAGGTCGCCGAGCACCGGAAAGGTCACCACGGTCGTGCTGAGCGGCATCACGGTCGCCGTCGGCGACATCCTCGTGCTGCCGCCCATGAGCGCCATCCCGTCCGGGCTCATCGTGGCCGCCGACTCCGTCTCGACGGTCGGCAACCCGGCGCAGGAGACCATCGCGGTCACTTACGCGAACCCGGCGGCCGCCTACTACCAGGGGGTCGTCCAGACGATCGTCCCGGCAGCCAGCGTGCCGTCCGCCGCGGCCGTCATCCCCCAGCGGGTCGCCGCCCTCACCCCGGACAAGAGAGCCGCCTCCCGGCGGGCGGAGGGGACCACGCTGAAGTGCGACGCCAGCGTCACGGCCGAGGTGCACGGGCTCACCGTCCAGCCCGCCCTCAAGACCTCGATCGGGCTGGACTGGAAGCATAACCTCTTCGGCGGCAAGGGCGTCTACGCCGGCTACGGCGGACTCAAGATCTTCCAGGTCGGGCTGACCGGCACGGTCACCGTCGACCTCGGCGCGAGCATCTCGGGCAAGGCGACGTGCACGCTGGACCTGCCGGAGATCCACGACCCGGTGCCCGCTGGGCCCCTCGGCGTGGTCCTCGTCACATACTCGCCGTCTGTGACCCTCACCGTCACCGGGGGGATCGCGGTCGACACGTCGGTCACGCTGGACTGCTACGCCGGCTACGAGTGGGACGAGGGCACGTCGACCCGCACCGACTACTGCACCGCCAGCCACCAGCCGCTCAAGCTGAGCTCGGCCAACGGCCTGGACGCCACGCTGACGGGCGGCATCGAGGTCGACGCGGCCCTTGACGACCTGCCCGGGATCAAGGGCAGCATCGACGACTCGCTGCACCTCGGCTACCACCCGCTGCAGTCGCCGGTGGCGGAGCTCGAACGCGGCCTCGGACTACGAGCTTCAGGCCACACTGGCGGACTTCTGGAAGGGCGCGCCCACTGTGACGATCGCGCACGGCGAGTTCTTCCACGTGACGCTCGCCACCTGGGGCAGCACCCCGCCAGGCGACACGGGGTCGCCGGCGATATCGGTGTCTCCCACGGAGGCCTGGCCGTATAACCCCGCGGTCTGCGGGGGCAATGAGCCGACGAACGGGTCAGACACGTTCACCGTATCGGGAACCGGCTTCCAGCCAGGGGAGAAGGTCACCATCGCCACCGGGTGGGAGACCTACCCCGGCACGGTCACAGCCGCGCCCGACGGCACGTTCAGCGTCACCGAGTCCGTCGGGGAGGTGCCAAGCGTGCTCAATGAGCCCTTCGCGGTGGACGCCACGGGCAGTGCCGGGTCGGTGGCGGAGTCCTCCATCACGCTGGACTCCAACGGCTGCGCGTTCCCGTCCGAGGCTGCCGACGGGACAATCACCCTGAACTGGGGCGGCAACGGCTTCGATCCGGACTCCGAGATCGACCTGTACATCGAGGACACCCTTCAAGACTCGGCCACCACCGATAGCCTCGGCTCCGGCGGTTCCGTCACCACGTTCGCGTGCCCGGACTCCGGCAGCTACACGTGGGATGTCGATGGCAGTGTGGACGGCGAGCCGGTGACCACCAACGACGTGACCCAGTACTGCACGCCCGCGACGGCCGGCACGGCGATCCGGCAGCGCGCTGGCCGCGGCCCGGCCGCCGCGGCGGCCGGGCCGGGATGACACCGGAGGCGATGGGTTGCTCGAAAAACTTGCAGATGAGCCCATCGGAGAAATTAGGAGTCAGCCTCGTCGACCCCAGCGGCCAGTTCCTGCATGGCGCGCCCGATGATCGCTCTGGCGGGCGGGCCGTAGCTGGCGACAGCAGCATGCTGCTCGAAAATCCGGCTGTACAGCTCGATCTCCTGAGGCTGGCGCAGGTTCAGCTCAGCCGAATAGGTCTCGACGCGCACCAGTTCGTTGTCCAGCAGCCAGAACCCATGACGCGGGTCAGTGACGTATCGCGTCTTGAAGCCGATAATGCCGAGTCTGATGTTACGCATGGAAGAGATCGCCATAAGGCGGTCAAGCTGCCCGAGCATGATGTCCAGGGAGACAAGCCGGTAGCGAAGCACGGATTCGGTGATTACAATATGGAAGCGCTTATCTGGCCGGTACAGCATCTCCTGGCGCTGCATCCGCTGCTTGACGGCCTCGTTGATATCGTTCGGAACCTTGTGCACGAGCACAACTTGAGCGAAGCGTGCACGGGCATATTCGGGCGTCTGCACCAGCCCTGGCACCACGGTGTTTTCAAAACCGCGAAATAGCTTGGTCTTCTCGTCTTGCTGGGAAATCGAGAGCTGATGTGACTTCATTCCCGCTTTCAGCAGGCGTTGCCATTCGGCATGTTGCAGTTCAAGGGTATGAAGTGCGGCAAGAAGACCTTCGGTTTGGTCTGCGGAGTCCGTCGCGCCAGTCCACGCGCGAATATCTTGGTCAGTAGGGGTCTGCTTCCCGTTCTCGATTTTTGAAACTTTGGACCCCACCCACGACAACGACTCCGCGAGTTCCTTGCCAGACAGGCCAGCTTGCTGGCGTAGCTCACGGAGCCGCTTGCCGAGAGCACTCCTCGCCTCATCGACGCTGGATGTCCCGTTGCTCATAGTTGGCGACAAACTCTTCTGAGGCCAGGGCATGATGACGCGCCGCATCACGCCAGTAGTTGTGCTCCACGATGACCGAGGGGTCCTCGATGACTTCCGCCCCGACGAAGCGATCATCCTCACCGAAGATCATCATGACCAGCTTGCGCGAGTCAAATAGCCAGAAGTCGTGCCCTGGCAGCCCGGCCGCATCAGCTCGGTCACGAGCAAGGTAACGGATGTCGTCGCCCGCCTCGCGGGTGTGGCGCGCCACCCACATGGCGAACCGCGTGTAGCCGGTCAAGGGGAAGCTGACCACCCGCACGCGGGAAAACAAGCGCCCTTCGGCGGTCGCTGCGCGGACCATGTTCAGCCAGTTCTGGTGATACGTCACGTCCGGCTCGCCGGCCAGGAACTTGCTGAACGACTCAACCTCGCGCGGCGAGTTATACCGGTCGCGTGTTTCCAGTCTGAAGGCTGTGTGCTTGAAGGACTGGAAGAGCCGGGCGAAGTCAGGACCGGGCTCGATGAGGGTCAGTTGCCTACCTCCTCCTGCTGGTAGCGGCGCACGAACATCTTGAGCACGTGTGGGTGCCGAAAATCTGTGCCACCTGGGCGGATGTCCCACGGAACGCGGGCGGTTCGGTCAAGCGCTCGGCGTCGGCCGGGCCGGTCTTGGCCCGGCCGGGGGTGGGATGATCGTCGGCTTGTGGGCTTGAAGCTGGTCTTCCTGGTCGTGTCCGGTGTCATGTCGCTGCTCAGGCTGTCGCACCGGGGTCGTGGTGGAAGGACGCCGAGATCTTGATGCTGCGCCATCAGCTCGCTGTCGCCGGGCGTGAGCGGCCGAAGGCGCGCGCCCGGTTGACGTGGCCGGACCGGGCGTGGCTGGCGCTGCCCGCCGGGACGGTGCCGGCCGGGAGGCTGGCCGGGATGCGGCTGCTCGTCACTCCGGGCACTATCTCGCGCTGGCATCGCGACATCGTCCGCCGCCGGCGGGGGCGCCTGCCGCGGCGTGGCCGGTCCGGGCGGCCGGCCGCGCACCGCAAGGTGCGGTCGGCAGTGCTGCGGCTCGCCCGGGAGAACGGGTCCTGGGGCTACCGGCGGATCCACGGCGAGCTCGCGGGGCTGGGCATCACGGTGGCGCCGTCCACGGTCTGGCAGATCCTCAAGAACGCCGGGGTCGGCCCGGCGCCGCGCCGCGACGGTCCGGGGTGGGCCGGGTTCCTGCGATCGCAGGCGCAGGGGATCTTGGCCCTGGACTTCTTCACCGCCGACCTTCTCAACGGCGCCAGCGTGCACGTCCTTGCCGTGATCGAGCACGGCACCCGCCGGGTCCGGATCCTGGGCGCCACGGAGCATCCCGTCCAGGCGTGGGTCGTGCAGCAGGCCCGGGACCTGCTCATGGACCTGGCGGACGCCGGGACGCGGGTCAAGTTCATGATTCATGACCGGGACGTCGGCTTCACCACCGCGTTCGATGAGGTCTTCCGCGCTGCGGGCACCAGGATCGTCCGCTCCGCCGTCCAGGCGCCCCGAATGAACTCGGTCATGGAACGGTGGATCGGCAGCTGCCGCCGCGAACTGCTCGACCGGACCCTGGTATGGAACCAGCGCCACCTTATGACCGTGCTGCGAGAATACGAAGACTTCTACAACACCCACCGGCCTCACCGCGCCCTGAAGCAGGCCGCGCCGCTGCGTCGGCTCCCCGACGACGTCACCGACCTTGACCGGTTCCGGGTTCAGCGACGTGACCGCGTCGGCGGCGTGATTCATGAGTATCGCCGGGTGGCATAGGTTTTCGGCACCCACACGTTGCTTAGAAGATCCGGACAATGTGTGCGGCATAGTGTCTGACGTGGGATTTATCTGCCTGCTGACCCGCTGGCGATCGGGATTGACCGGGATGGTTGCTACATGCGGCAGCTACAGACCAGGCGGTGCCCGCGCCCTGGCCATCCCTCCGAGCGGTGCCTCCTGACTCCTTGTCAAGGGCCGTCAAGCCCGTCTTCGCGTGTAGGCGCGCCGGGCACTTGTACCGTCCGCGTCTGCGGCCACAGGCGGACTTGACGGCGAGCTTGCAACCACTTCAGGATCGGGTACACCTACGCGAAGTACGAAGATAGTAGCTCTGACGTATCACCGCAGCGCACTGGCGCTCTGTCCTACTAAGGGTCCTCCAGTCAGTCGATCGGCATCGGTACGATCTCGGGCAAAACGGAGTGTTGTGCCGTGACTGTGCTCGAAGCTTCTTTCGATGACGCAGGTGCGGGGATCCGCGACAGCCGTCATACAGCCGATAGGCGGGCTATGGAACACCAAGCACATGTATATCGGGGCTTCGCCCCACCCCGACGAGGCATGCGCTGGGGGCTAATGTCTGCGCATGGGCGGGCTGTAGGTGGGGGCTCCGGCCGGGGCCCAGGGCAGTTCACAATGTGACTGTTCATTTGCCGCTTGCAGCGGTCGGTGGCCGTTGCCGGCCGAGCCTCCAGCCGGAGCCCTATCATGACGCTACCGCGTACTGTCGCCGAGGTCCTGTCCGGTCACGTGACGCTGGAGGTCCGCTGCACCGACCGGGTGCTGCTGACGTTCCGGCAGCCGCGGCTGCAGTACGGACAGGGGATCCACGGGTTCTTCTGCCATCACCGCGGCAACCAGTTCGCCTCCTCGGCGCTGATGATGCCGATGACCGAGCACTTTGCCGCCGACATCCGCCATTACATCGACACGCGCCGGCTGGACCTGGTCCGGTTCGCGAAGGGGCAGAGCAAGGACCAGGTCGCCAGGGAGTACCTGGCGGGGAAGTCCGGTGGCGACCAGATCCTTTTCGCGGGCGTCGCGCAGGAGAAGGCCCGGATCTGGCGGACTTCCCAGCGCCGGGATCCGGTGACCGGCAAGCGCTACCCGTGGCTGTACCAGGACCAGGCGATGGTGAACCACTGGTATTTCTATGGCTTCAACGCCGGCTTCGGTCCCTTTTACATAAAGTTCTGCGGCTATTTCCCGTACACCGGGCAGATCTACTTCAACGGCCACGAGTACGCCAAGCAGCAGTGCCTCAAGGAAGGCATCGCGTTCACGGCCCTGGACAACGCGTTCGGCTCGGCCGGCGACGCCGAAGCGGTCCAGCGGATCTGCGACGGGCTGACCGATCAGAAGATCTACCGGTTCGCCGGCAAGTGGCTGGCCCGGCTGCCGCAGCCGTTCACCCGCGAGGACGAGCAGGCCGATTACCGCTGGCAGCTGTCGGTCCAGCAGATCGAGTTCTCCACCACCATGGCCTTGGACCGCCCCCTGAACGGCCGCATCTTCTTCGAGCAGCTCATCCGCGACAACCTGGACATCGGCCGCCCGGACAAGGTGAACCTCGTCTTCGGCCGGACGATCCGCACGAGGGGCAAGTTCCAGACTCCGGGGACGTTCCGGACCCAGGTCATCACGAACGGCACCTGCCCCTACCTCTATCTCTTTTACAAGAAGACCCAGGTCAAGCAGTACCTGAAAGAGGGGAGGGCGATCCGCACAGAGACGACCCTGAACCAGCCCCGCGACCTCGGCATCGGCAAAGAGCTGACTAACCTCGCCGCCATGGCGAAGGCAGGCTACGCCGCCAACCGGCGCCTCCTGGACGCCGAACGGATCAGCCACGACCCCGCCGCCGGGACCGCCGCCCTCGAGACACTGACTAGCCCCGTGATCAGCAGCACCTGCACCCGCGTGCCCGGGATGCGCTTCCCCGATCCACGCGTCCAGGCGCTCCTCGGGGCCTGCTGCGCGCTCGCGCTCCGGCCCGCCGGCTTCACCAGCCGCGACCTGCGGCACCTCCTCGCCCCCCAGCTGGGAAGAAACCCCGGGGACATGTCCGGCGGCCAGATCAGCTACGACCTGCGCCGGCTCCGCGCCCACCAGATCATCGAGCGCATCCCGCACAGCCGCAGCTACCAGCTCACCGCCGGCGGGCTGTCCACTGCCCTGTTCTTCACCCGGCTGATCAGGCGCGTCATCATCCCCGCACTCACCGAGATCAACACCGCCAGCCCGCCGCCCGGCAGCCCGCTCCGCCAGGCCGACCGCGCCTACACGCAAGCCGTCGCCGACCTCGCCGCACAGGCCTCACTCGGCATCCAGACACGAGGAGTAACCAAAACCCAGTCACACCCGCGCCAGTCGTAACACGCAACCCAAGTTGACTCGACCGGTGAAATCCCCGCGGGGAAAGATAACTTACGAGCGCTCACACATGTCGCCCACGCCGCAGCGGGTTAACCCCCTCAGCGCTCGCCGTCGATACTTCTTGATCGCATTGGCGCTGGTCGTCATGCTCTGTCCAACCGGTTGCGGAACCTCTAGCTCACTATCCAGTGCTACCTCACGACCCACTGCCTCAGCTTTCAGCGCGAGCCAAATGACCGTGTGGCTAGCAAAGCTATTTGGCATTAATTCACCAAGATGGATGAGCGGCGTTCTTGCGGGAGAGCCCTGCAGTCTTCAACCCGCACACGCTTTCTGCCCTTATGACTTCGCAACAACGCCTGATGGAAAAATTCTCGCACTGGTTAGTTTGTCCGGTGAGATAAAGGTATGGGATGTTACCGAACGGCGGCTTCTTTTCGACGAACCAGGCATCGCCGACACATCGTCCATAGGCACTATAGGAGTTTGGTTGTCTCCCGACGGCCATCTGGTGGGCCGCGCTGTGTATGATTCTGGCACCAGCAACCCAATGGTAATAATCTCATTTCAGATCTGGGATGTATCGAGTCATCAGCCTCTTATCAATCATGGGCCCACCCCATCTTCGCCCTGGGCTCAGCTTGGGGATGTCGGGCTGGCGCCGAACGGGCTTGTCCTTTGTTTCGTGCCCATGACGCCAGGCCGACCGTGGTATATGTTTGCACACTCGCCGAGTGGATACGCGCTGGTCGCTACGTATCAGAATGCAGAGTATGAGCAATCTGTCAGCTACGTTGCGAGTCGAGCTGAATGGTTCTTGACAATCAGCGGAGGTTATGCAATCTGGAAGCCATCAACCAGACCGGTGATTATACACGTTCCCTGCCACAGAGACTCACAGGTATCGATTGTCAATGACATAGGTGACCTGTACGCATGCGCGACCGGAGGGCCTGATAGCCCGACCGATACCGGCAAGTCCGTGCTAATCTGGAATGTTACTAAGAGAGCAGAATCGGCGAGGTTTAGGGATAGCCGCAACATGGGAAATATTAGCGGCGCGACATTCCTTAATAACGGCAGATCTCTGGCAGTTCTGGCCCGGCCGCCATCAAACGAGCTAATGACCACCGGGCCTGAGAACTTGTTTGTGTATTCTCTTGCCCCGCACCCCGTCGAGGAGAGCGTGATCGCTCTGCCTGGCGTGTCGGGAGGATGGGGCATATATTCAATCGGGAGCTTTGCTGTCGCGATTGGCTACGGCAGTCAATATAAGGCTTACTGCTGCCTAAGGGCCGTAATGCAGCCTGCGTCTCAAGCGGCTCAACCGTTAATCGGAGGTTAGCGGTGTCAAGAAGCCCGAAGAAGCCAGCCCGCCAGAAGCCGGGCTCGAACTCTTCCCGGAACCGGAGCGACGCGTCGAAGCCCTCGGTGAGGGCGGCGAACCCAAGCCCTGGCGAGGGAAAGCGGACTGTTCGCAACCGGCTGGCACGGAGCCCTTGGCTAATCGCAATTGCTGCCCCCCTCATCACAGCGGCGGCACTCGGCATCTACAATGTAGCCGCAACTCGTATAACCGAGACCCTCGGCGCACCAATCTCAGCGTACGCTGCATATGACACAAGCCTTACTAGCTCGTGGCTAATATCATCTATGAGCGGACTGCGGCCGTCAATTTTGCCCGCTAACATCAACAGCTGTGATGCGATGAGGCAGTGGCTGGAGGCAACCGGCGCGGCTGACACTTCAGAAAGTCACATCAGACTTCATCTCGTGGGCACCGCGAATGGAACCGTCACGGTCAGTGGCGTGCACGCGCAGATTCTTTCGCGGCGCTCATCAAGCCCAACCGCCCTGGTCCAGTGCCCCAGTGCTGGTCTGGTTGCCACACCGAGCGTTGCTATGGATCTTCGGCAAGATGCGCCAGTCGCCCTAGAGGTAGGACCAGCATCACGCACGACCCTGCCACCGGACGATGTTCGCAGCCTGGCCCAGCGTCTCGGCGCACCCTACTTCGCAGACCATGTCATAACCCTAACGAAAGGTGAGCCATTCGACCTGGCGGTCACGGGTTTCATCTTCGGGACGGAAACGGTTCGGTGGAGACTTGTTGTTGACGTCGAGATGAACGGGCAACAAACGAACATTCCCGTATCCGGACCGGTCTTCACGACGGCACCACTCCTTTGCGGGCATCTATACCCGGAGTATTTGGAATGGCGCTGGGACCTGTCGCCTCAACGCCTCATTCAGGAGCCGCCAGCAGACGCCCCGACTTGCTCGACCAATACCTTGCCTTATTGAACTGCTGTATACATAGGCCAAATTACTGGGATCCGTGTCTATACTGACGGTCAAAATCACAAGGCGTGCACCGCGTTTCTCTGGGGACAGCAATCGGTTCTGGCCATCCCTCCGATAGGTGCCACTGAATCCCTGTCGAGGGCGCCGCTCAAGGGTGGCGCTTGCGCGATCCGCAGGACGCGACCGGAGGGAGCGTCCTTGATGGCGAGCTCGCAGGGCATTCAGGATCGGGGCTCCGGAGGGATGGCCGCGTTTGCAGCTACTGCGCCTAGCGCTGGCGTTGTGGCGCTGCATCCGTGCGGCGATGACTGAGGGTCTGATGCGCGGCGGCCGCCACCGTGGCCCGTCCAGGGCCCAGAGCGGCAGGGCCGACGCCCGCCGCGCCTCAGGGACCCGAAGGTACCTCAGCCGCCTATGGGCGGTCGATGCGCGGCGCCGGGCCAGGTGCCGATCCCGCGGCGCTTCTGCGTACGCGCAGCCAGCCCGCGCGGCGCGCTCCGCGCGCCCTTGAAAAGCCGTTAGAGAAAATTCTCACCAAGCAAGGGGCCGGTAGGGCGAATGGTTCACAAGCAGGCGACCGATCGGCCCTGCCCTGAACAGGCACGACGCAGCGCAACGCGCAGCTCTGGGCGCCTATCGGGCATAATCAAGCACTCTTGTCCTGCAGAATCGCCTGTTCTGCGCGGCGTTCTCGATCATGCTGCATGAGCCGCGAGCCACGCCTAACGGCGGTTATCTTAAGTCGGTTTGGAAGAAGCCCTGGTCATGAGGGTTTTTTGCGTGGGAGACATGTCTCCCACGTGAGGTTCTGGGCGGGAAGCGAGAACCAAAAGCGGCATCGAGAGGAGGACAGTCGCAGGTCAAGGTAGGGCGCCTCGCATCCGCTACGTCGGAGACACCACTTAAGATAACGTGTCCACGCGCAGCCTGGAGGCCTCGTAAAGCTACATGGGAGACACCCCAAGGCGGACTTAAGACTACGGCGGGGTCGGCGCGCGCTCTCCCGGACCGTGCCCGTCACTCAGCGTCGCACTGGCGATCAGCATCACCTCGAGAGGGAGGCCGACCTTCGATCCAGCCCCGTTGGACATGGTGGACTGACGCGCGATACACCGGTAGGCCGCTGGCGAGGTGCCCGCCAGAGGCGGGTCCTTTTCCAGCGACCCCCGGTCCGAACCCCGCGGGCTAGTTTCCCAGCACGAGGCTCTCCAGCGATTACGCCGTGGAGATCGCGGCGGAAATACCGCCGAACGACCTTCACGGAGGACATTCAGCACAGTTCCGGCGTTCCGCATTGCGCGTACCTCCCTGCTATTTGAATATCCATCGCCTGGCCCCCTTCGCCCTGCGGACGGTGTTACCGCCTCCCTGGCAGGTCGTTACTCCTGGTAGGGTGGGCCGGGCGGCGAGGTGCCAGTGGTGCTGGTCCTTTTCCGGCCCGGCCTCCCTCCAAACCGGACATGCCCGCTTTCCGGGCATCCGGCTTTCCAGCGATTTATGCCGCGTGCGCGACCGGGTTCGCGTGAATCCAGTCATGGCACTGCGCGCAGACGATAAGTGTCTTGCGCCGCATTCTTGCCATGAGGGCGGCCCACGCGGGCTGGCTGCTGCCCGTTTTCCCGAGTTCCTTGAGACCGGCGACCTGGTGAACTGCCACAGTGGTGCCTGTTTCGCAGAGTTCGCATTCCCGTTTATGGAGCCGCGCTAGCAGTTCCTTGCGGGGGACGCGGACCCGGGGCGGGACAGGGTCAATGATGACCGCCCGCCGGTCTTGCCGCAGGTTGATCCCGCCGAATCGTGCCACCGAATCCGGCTTGCCCCTGCGCTTCCGCCTGGCCTCAAAGCAGATCCTGGGCCCGTCTCCGGTAATAGCCTTCGCTTTGTAGCGATTTGCCATCTTGGAGACGGTGGACTGGTGCTTGGCGGCCAGCGTCTTCAGCATTGACGTTTCGGCGTACCAGCGCAGCACGCGCAGCCGCCATACGTCCCTGGCAAGCAGGTAGTAATTCACGACGCCTCGGTACTCGGCTCCGTAAACCCGGATTATGTCGTAGTCGTCCTGGTTCTGGAGCCGGGGCCGGTGCCACGGTTTTCCGTGCTGCCGGTAGCGGGCGCACTGGGCCTTTATCACGTCCGGGGGCACAGTCAGCGAGATCTTGCCGTTGGCCGACCTGCGGCCGTTGCTGATCTTGGTGCCGGAGTGCTGGACGCTGATGTCATAGCCGAGGAAACGCGCCCGCTGGCTGCGGGCGTGCGTGATAAGGGTCTTTTCCTGGTTCAGTTCCAGCCTGAGGGTCTCCCGGAGGAACCGCGCCAGCTTCGCCTTGATCTCCTCGGCTTCGGCCTTCGGCCCGGTGAATCCCAGCAATTCATCGTCCGCGTACCTTGCGTATTTCAGGCGGCGGTATCCGGGGTCCATCGGGTCGGTTGAGGGGAGCGTGCGCATTTCCAGTGCGAGGTGCCGGGCTTCTGCCCGGTCCCCGCGCCGTTTTGCCCTCCTGAGCAGGGCATCAACCTGCCGGTAGGCGGGGTTGGCGGCCCGCACTGCCCCTCGTGTGTACTGCGGGATCAGTTCCTGCTCGATGAATTCGTCGAGCTTGTGCAGGTAGATGTTGCTGAGGATCGGGGACGCCACGCCCCCAACGCAACAGCGAACTTTCGCGCATGTCACCCTCCGTGTCGGTTGTGGTGTCGTGGCTGCCGCCGCTGGCGTGCTCGCGGACCGGGATGCGGTGGCGGATGGTGAGTTTCTCTGGTCCGATGAGGATGTTCTGGACGAGGGCGCGCAGGACGCGCTGGCGGTCCTCGGTGGTGGCGGTGGCCGAGTTCTGCCGGAGCCCGGCGAGGAAGCCCTCGAGGTCGCCGGCGAGCCTGAGGTAGGCGTCGCGGTCGGCGGCCTGGGCGTCGAGGGCGGCGATCTGGTCTTGGAGCCCGGTTTCGCGGGCGCGGAGGGCGGGCATGCGGGCGCGGAGCTCGTCGATGGTGACGAGCTGCTCGGAGAACGCGGTGACCATCGAGCTGATCGATGTCGTGGTCTTGGCGAGGGCCTGCTCGAGCTGGCCGCGCTTCTTGGTGACCGGGTCCGACGTCCGTGCCCTTTCCAGCCTCTTGCCGATCTCGGCGCGGATGAGGGCGGGGTCGGCGAGCAGGGCGGTGACGTGGTCCCAGACGACCGCGTTGGCGTAGTCGGCGCGGACGGGCTTGTTGGCGCAGACGCGCCCGCCCTGGTAGCGGTAGTCGTCGGAGCCGAGGCAGCGGTAGTAGTAGATCTTCTTCCCGGAGGTCGTGGTGGTGGAGGTGCGGTAGTAGCCGTAGCCGCAGGACGCGCAGGCGGCCAGGCCCTGCAGCAGGGACGGGACCTTGCTGTTGCGGGAGGCGAACCGCTTGTTGTCCTCCAGCCGCTGCCGGGCCCGGTCGAACGTCTCCTCGTCGATGAGGGCGGGGACCGGGATGCCGGTCCATTCCTCCCGCGGCCGGTCCACTGTCTTCACCGGCCGCGGGACCGTGCGCCCGGCGAGCCGGGCGGTGCGGTTCAGGCCGGGCTGCTCGTGGACGATCTTGGTCTTGCCGAAGACCGCGGTGCCGGCGTAGGCGGGATTGCGGAGCATGCCCCAGATCACGCTGCGGTCCCAGCGTTCCTTCCCGGTGCGGGTGGGCACCCCCTCGTCCGTCAGCCAGCGGCGCAGGTCCGCGATCGAGGCGCCGCCGTCGGCGTAGCGGCGGAACATCTCGGCGACCAGCACGGCCTCGTGGGGGACGACTTCGTAGCGGGCCCCGCACTCGGGGGTCTTGCGGACGTAGCGGTAGCCGAACGGGGCACCGCCGAGCACGTTGACGCTGCCGGTCTTCGCCCGCCAGGCCTTGCCGCGCCGGTACCGCTCGGCGAGCTGGGCCTTCTCGTACTCGGCGAACATGCCCTGGAACTGGATGAGCAGCTGGTCCTCGGGACTGTCGCCCCTGGGGCCCTTCACGAACTCCACTCTCGTGCCGCAGCGGGCGAGCTCCTCGATCAGGAGAGCCTGGTAGGCGAACTTGCGGGCCAGCCGGTCCGGCGAGTAGACCAGCACGATGTCCAGGCAGCCCTGGGCGCACAGGTCCCGCAGCGCCTCCAGCGCCGGACGCGCCAGCGTCGCCCCCGAGTGGCCCTCGTCGGCGAACACCCACTCTTCCGGAACCTCAAGCCGGCTGGTCACGGCGTGGTCGCGCAGGGCGGCGAGCTGGGAGCCGATCGTCTCGTCCTTCGCCTGCCGGGCGCTGGACACCCGGGCGTAGATCGCCGCTGCCGTCATCGTCTCCTCCTTCCGCCGCCGGGGCGGCGGTCCTGGCCCGCCGCTGCGGCACCAATATCGCGTAGGCCACTGACATTCCGGCGGCGGCATGGCGGGAGAAGACGAGCTCCGTCTCCACCGCCAGCTTTCTCACCTGGACGGACGGTCCCCGTGAGCACGGGCGAGGAACTCCTCCAGGGCCTGCGCGGCGACCGCCGAGACCGTGCGGCCGGACGCGCGGGCGTGCTCCCGGACCGCAGCGGCCAGCCGGACCGGAAGCCGGACCGTGAACACCGTGCCCTCCTCGGGGACCGGGACCCGGCCGCCCGCAGCGGCCTGGCTGACGTAGCGGCGCGCCTGGCGCTGCGAGCAGCCCAGCCGCCCGGCCAGCACGCGGGCCGCCTCAGCCGCCGGAGTCCCGGCCTCCAACAGGACGGCGGCCTCGTTGACGTGCGCCGCGTGCTCCGCGGCACCCGCGCGGCGATCCCCAGGCATGACATGAAAATACTACAGATAATGTCCAGTGGCGGGCGGAAGCCCCCAGCCTGCCCCATGATCATGCCCACCGGCCCGGCCCCGTCTCCCGCGCCCGCGCGATCAGCGACGCGATCGTCAGCGCCGTCGACATGTCCAGCCCGCACAGCCAGCCGACGATCCGAAGGTCCCAGGCACCCAGTTCGACGCCGTCCAGGACACCCGCCAGGATCGCAGACCGCTCCTCCCCGGGCAGGAACCCACCCGGATCCGACTCCAGCGGCCCGGCCGGCACCCCGGCGCTCACCGGCCGCGCTCCAGCCGCCGGTAACCCAGCGTAGCCTCGAAGCAGAAGTTGCCTTTTGCGTTGGGGGCGTGACCGTGCCGCCTTGCGGAACGCCGCTGAGCGTGTCACGATAGTCCCAGTCTTCGAGGTACCCGGCTTTAAGCATGTTCCGTATCAGCCGGAGAAACCGGTTGTCCTGGATTTTCTCCGCGAGTATTCCTAGCAAGATCTCGTGATCGAGACTGCCGAAACAATCGCTGATATCTCCTTCGATAAACCAGGCGGTCCCGGTCCAGGTGTTGTTTATCTCCCGCAGCGCGGTGTGACATCCCCGGTATTTCCGGAACCCGTGCGAGCTGTCCGAGAACTGCGGATCGTAAATTGCCTCCAGCAGCAGGCGGACGACTTCGCCGACCAGTTTATCGGACCATGTCGGCATGCCGAGAGGGCGAAGTTTACCGTTTTTCTTCGGTATGTAGACGCGGCGGACCGGCGAGAACCGGTACCGTTCATTCCGCATCAGCCCTATGATCTGTTCGATCTTTTCCCCGGACATGCCGTCAGCGGTTTCCTCGGTGGCCCCGGGCGTCATCGCGCCCTTGTTGGAGTAGATGTTCCCGTACGCCGCCAAATACAGATCCGCATTGAACATCTGCCTGTACAACTGCGTGCACGGCAGGCCCTTCCTGCCTCGCTCGCGGAGAACGCTCAGCACCACTTCAGCCGTCTGCATTGCGCATCCTTCATGGTCATGACGTTCATCGCCTGTGCCCCTTCGCCCTGTGGTCCGTTATTAGCGGTCTCCAGATTGTGCGGACGTTACCCCGCCGACTACATACGGGCACTCCGTCGCCGTAGGACTCGCGTCCCTTAGGCGATCCCATGTTCACACTGCTATACGTGGTAGCACGACTTAGGCGTCCCGTCCGTCTCCTTTAATGCCCTGACAGGGCATCGCTCCTGCACCCCGGAGGATTGCAGCGGGCTAATCGCAATCCCGCCGCAGGGGCCGGTGCCGGTTTCAGGCGTCTTTCCGGCAGGCGCCATATTTCGCCTTCTGGAGACTGGGCTTCAGGTAATCCGACTTTCACCTTATCGTGCGGATCTCCCGGCACGTCACCCCATACGCCTGGGCATGTCTGCCGGTTTCCTGGCATGCTATTTTCCCTTTATTGCGCTTTCGCGCTCCGGTTAGCCATTAGATCCAGAGATTATTCCTCTCATCTCTGCCCGCTGAGCGGGCTATATAACAGCACGCCTCATGGCGCACCGGCTACTACGGGGCCTGTGTCACCGTAGGGCTCGCGCCCCGTAGGTGATCCCGCGTTCGTCCCTGCAATACGTGACAGCGTGACGTAGGCTCCCCACTCATCTCCTTAAACACCCTCACTGGGCGTCGCCCCGCATCCCGGAGGCTGCGCTGGCCCCGCGAAGATGCCAGCGCAGGATGCGGCGCCGGTTACAGGCGTCTTTCCGGCGGGTGCTCATTTTCACCTGCTGGAGATTAGGGTTCAGGCAATCCAGCTTTTAGCCATATCACGCGGGTCCCGTAACGCGCCGTCCCATACGCCTGGGCGCGGCCGTTACTTTCCTGGCATGCTATTGTTCCCTTCCGGTTTCCCTTCCAGGTAAGCCATCAGACCCAGGAACCTCCCTTCGAGTCCCTCCCGGCTGAGCCGGGGATATAACAGGGCGCCTCGCGGCGCAGATGCGGCATGAGAGTGCGTTCCCGCGGAAACGCGGCGTGCCTGCCGCGGCTCCGTCGGCGGCATTACGCTCATGATCCCGTGGCGATGGATGATGCTGGTGAACTCGGACTGCAAGTGTTCAATATCCTGCGCGGGGAGGCTGGCCAGGTCCGGTCCACGCCGTTCGGCGACGTCGGGACGGTGTTCTCCGGGGAGGGCATCGAGATGGTCTGGGTGAGCAAGCTGGCCGAGCCCATCGACGAGAGCTGGTTCTCCTCTGGTGAGGTTGACCTGATCCTCGTGGTGCAGGGACACCTGAAATTCGAGTTCGGATCGCCCGGCCATCCCGACCGTGTGCTGAGCGCGGGGGAAGTGCTTGTCCTGCCCGCCGGTGCGCGGTGCCGTGCTTACCGATGGCCGCGCGACGCCCCCGAGGCGACCGTATTCGTCGCCGCTTACCCAGCTGGCCGGCACCGGCCGGCGGCCGGGCACGCGGGATAAGACAGGAGCGGCCCGGCCGCACCCGGGCGCCAGCCGCTCATTTCATGACTGCGGAGATGAAGTCACTTACCAGTGCCCCGGGTGTACTGCTGTTATTTATCCAGGACACTGTCGCGTGATCTAGAAGCAATGCCGCTTAGCAACGGTTGATCTTGGTTGGTCGCCGGATCCCTCTGTCGTAAGCCTGCGCTGCGCGAATTCGGACATTAAAGGCATAACGGGCTAGTGCGCTACAGAGTGTAGCCGTTTCGCGCGCCCCGCCGCGGACTCCCGGCGCGGCCGGCCATGACGGCGAAGAGTTTTCGGCGTCATAGAATGATTTACTTACGTTGAGAAAAATGTTTTCGGGATCATGGCGCTAGCTTCGCAATCGGCAGTCACGGACGGTTATAGTGGCGGCGGACGCGTCCCAGGGAGCGCCCCCGGAAGCCATGATCAACCTAGGCTAAGCGGCATTGGATCTAGAAGCTGCCTGTAGCGCCGTTCCTCGCGCAGTTTGTAGTCTTCAGTCGTCCGGATCAAGGATCCATTAAAGAACGCCTGGGCCGCCGCTGTCGTCGCCGCGTCGGCCCTGACTTTTATCACCGTGTCGGGGTTCGCTCGGTTCCAGCACTGTGACCTGCCGCTTACAAGTACTCGGGTCGGCATGACACCGCCGCCGGTGATCTCCCGCCGAAACACCCGGCTGCAAATCCTGAAACTGTTGTACTGCGCCGCAGAGTTCAAAGGACTCTGGCGGCGCGTATAGGGCGCCGCACATTCATGCGCAGTCGCGGGCGGGGGGATAGAGGATCGGCGAGAAGACGGTGGCGGAATCGATGACCTGCCAGCATCTGACGGCCAGGGCGAAGAAACGGCGTAGAGCTGACGAAGCCGGAGTTGTCTGACTCGTGAGAACGCAACTTCTGCCGCGCCTGGGTGCCGGGCAGGCGGTCGGTTGCGCTGGTGTCGATTGTCGCTGTCAGAGGGCTGGTGCTTGTTCAAGGACCGGCGCGCACGGAAAGTTGCATTCTTTTGTGGCTGCGCGACTGATGGCGATAGCGTGTCATCCCGCGGGAGGGAGGTGGGTATGTCCGGAAGGTCGTGGTGGGCGACGCGGCCCGCTTTGGTCGCGGCTGGTACTACAGTCCCGGTTTGTTACATCGCGGGCGTCCTTTCGGCCGGCTGGGTTCAGGTGACCTGGGCGGCTGTGAGCTGGGCGTGGTAGTGGTGCCATCGGGCGCGTGCCTGGTGGCGGCGGCGCCATCGTGACCAGGCGTAGCCGAGCTGGCGGGCGGCGCCGGTCATGGGCGCGGTGGCCAGGCGGGCCAGGCGGCGGGCTTCGGGGACGCTGACCTTGACCAGGCCGGGCTCGTCTCCGGGCGGCTGGTCATCGGCGGTGGCGGGGAATTTCCCGGTGTCGCGCCAGGCTGCGGGCTGGCCGGCGGTGCCGTCGGCCGACGCGGCGGCTTCCGGGCCGGGCGGGGCCGGCCGCGCGGCGGCGATGGCCAGCAGTGCCTGGGCGCACATGGACAGCACGGTGTGGCGGTGGAAGGAGTGCCAGGTCCGGACCTGGTGCTGGTCCAGGCCGGCCTGGCCCTTTCCCTGCTGGAAGCACTCTTCAACCGGCCATCTGCGGCCTGCGATGGTGATGAAATAGGTCAGGGTCGCGGGCCTGGCCCTCGGGGGCGTGGCAGAGGTAGTACGTGTACTGGTTCTTCCCGCGGTCCGGCAGCCGCCGGATCAGCAGGAACTCCCGCGGGTCCGTCGTGCCCAGCAGCGCCCAGCCGGCGTAGCGGGGGCCCTTCGTCCCGTTGCCGCAGGACCGCCGCTCGAACACGGCCTCGGAAACTGCCTGGTCAGCGCGGGTGACCTTGTTCCTCGCGAAGGTGACCTTGTAGTCGCAGGGGATGATGACGACGTAGGCCAGGCCGAGGCCGCGCAGCACGTCCCGGAAGTCCGAGGACCGGCCGTACACTTCGTCCGCTGCCGCCCACAGCACCCGGAGACCGCCCTTCACCAGGCGCTTTACCTGCGCGGCCGCCAGTTCCGGCTTCGTCGCGAACGCCAGGCCCTCCGGGATCCCCGCCTTCTTCCTGCGTGCCGGGTCGCCTGCCCAGCAGTCCGGCATGTACACGTCGAAGTCGACCCAGACCTGCCCGAAGACGGTGACCAGGGCAGCGAACACCCAGGTCACACAATTCTCCACCTTGCCGGTGACGCCCGCGTGCTGCGGCGCCACGCATGCGGTGGAATGACCTTTCCGCAGGTCAGCGGTCTCGTCGAACGCCAGGCCCGGGCCGATCTCGTCACCGGGGTCATCCCGCAGGACATCCTGCGCCAGGCACGGCAGCACCGCCCGCACCGCCTCCCACCGCCACTTCCGCCTGCTCAGGAGGCCCTGGATCCGGTGCGGCCCCTCGTGCCCGGCCCTCTCCGACAGGTCCCACGCGTTCGCCCTGACATCCCGCGACAGCGCCCGGACGTAGCCCATCGCCGCCGCGACGGTCCTCTTCTGCCGCATCACCCGGGCCAGCAGCCCGCTGACCAGCTCATCTGCCCTCTCGCCGCACTCAGCGACGTCCTCTATGCTGGCCACTGCGGTCGTGGCCACGACTTGTATTTCCACAAAATCCAGGAACGAGCCACGGCCGCCTCGCGTTTCACGCCCGCCGCACGGCCGTCAACCGCAGCACCAGCCCCGGACATCACTCACCGTTACCGAAACCGCCATCCTGGACATCACGGAAGAACGACCACTCGGGCACTCACCGTGAAACAGCAACTGTAATACTTGGCGGTAAGCCTGCGCTGCGCGAATCAGGACATTAAAGACATAACGGGCTAGTACGCTACAGAGTGTGATCGTTTCGTGCGCCCGCTGCGGACTCCCGGCGCGGCCGGCCATGACGGGGAAGAGCTTTCGTCGTTATAGAATGATTTACTTACGTTAAGAGGATTATGCAAAACTCTCCTTGAAGAAGTAAAGTCCGATCGCAGCACGGAATGATGATTTGAAGGTCGCCAGCGGCCGGCGATAGTCGGTGAAGAGAATCCGCCATGTTTTCAGGGTGGCGACGGCCCGCTCGACTGGCGCACGGTAGGAACTTACCTGATTGTTCCATTCGTGTTCCCATTGCAGTAGCTCGCGACATTTTGGCTTGCGGATCGGAGTGGTGATGTAGTCAGTCCCGATGAATCCCTTGTCGCCGAACACCCCGCCTGCCTTCTTCAGGATCTTCTCGACAGCCGACGCCTTTAGTTTCGCCATGTCATGCTGGTTTCCGGTAACGGGATCGGAAACGAATGTTATGCGGCCCTGAAGATTCGTGACAATCAGGGAGCCGTGTCCTGTGGTCTTGTGTTTTCCGGACCACAGCTTGCTCTCGCCGTGCCAGGACCAGCACGGCCACAGCGTGCCGTCTACCAGTGCGATTGCGCCACGGGTGGCCTCCGCTGCGTCCTCTTCCGCCGGCCGTTCTTCTTCTGTCGCTTTCTCGACAAGTGGCGTGAGGAACGTGATATACCGCGATATCGTTGATTGCGCGACGTCAAAGATGTCGGCCCAAACTTCCTCGATGATGTTCTGCCGCATATATCCGCAGGTAACGACTAGCGCCTCTCGCAAGGTCAGCTCGCGCGGACGGCCGTTCTCTTTATCCCATGGTTCTTCGAGTTGCCCGTCTACGCGATATTCAAGTTCGCTGAGTTGCTTTTCGTCTAGTCCTGACATACGCTCGAACCGCAACGGCTTCTCCGTCGTTGAGAGGTTTAGTGTGGTAACCTCCTTTCTATCGGCCGGAGGAGCCGTTGCTTGTTATTTCAGACGGCGTGTCGCCAATTCTTTTAAGATTCCGAGAATCGGCGGGGTGAGCCGCAATACCCCCGGTTTTGCATAAGCCTCTAAGAAAAATGTTTTCGGGATCATTGCGCTAGCTCCGCAATCGGCAGTCACGGACGGTTATAGTGGCGGCGGACGCGTCCCAGGGAGCGCCCCCGGAAGCCATGATCAACGTAGGCTAAGTGGCATTGGGTCTTGAGCTGGGCGTTGGCGCGTTCGCCGGGTGATCGGAGTTTCGCGTGGGCGCGGTTGGCCTGTTGCTGTGATTCCGGCTTGTTCTTTAACTCAAACCCATTATCCGGAACGATCCCGGCAGCCTGCCCGTCCGCGCGCCGCTCGTCCAGCGTGGTTCATTCCCAAGCGACGCCGTTCCAGTGCTCGATCAACGTCCACCCGTTCGGGTTGTAGGACAGCGAGTCGTTCGACCCGACCGCGAAAGCGCTCTTCGCGGAGCCAAATGTCACGGCGGCGAGCTGACCGGCAAACGGCATCGGTTTGGTCACCTCGTGCCACACGTGGCCATTCCACTCTTCAAGGAACGTGTTTCCGAGGTTGTACAGAAACGTCTCGGTAGTGCCGACTGCGAACGCGAGGGACGGCGACCTGGCGGCCACGCCGAGCAGCACGGCGCCCTGGCGGGGACTGGGACCGGCTACCCGGCTCCACACCCTGCCGTTCCAGTGCTCGACCAGCGTGTACTCGGTGATGGTGTTGTTCGTGTAATCGCCGACTGCCCAGGCGTTCGTGGCGGACGTGACCGCCACACCGAGCAGTTCGGACCCCAGCGGGTTGGGCGCTAGTACCCGCCGCCACGCCTTGCCGTTCCAGTGCTCGACCAGGACGCCCGCGCCGTTGCTGCCGAAGTAGTACTCGCCGACCGCCCAGGCGTTCGTTGCCGAACTCGCCGCGACCGCCGACAGGTCCGCCGGACCGGTGTACGCGCTGGGCACCGTTTGCCAGGCCCTGCCGTTCCAGTGCTCGATCAGCGGCCTGCTTGGATTCCCTGTTCCGCCGACCGCCCACGCGTTTGCCGCCGAGGTGATCGCCACGCTGGTCAGCAGCGAACCCCCCTTCAGCGTGGGGTTGGGGACCGACTTCCACGCTGTTCCGTTCCAGTGCAGTACGAGGGCGTTGGCGCCGCGGGCACCGACCGCCCAGGCGTCCCGGGCGGAAAGCGCGGCAACCCCGTCGAGGTCGTCGCTGCCGGGCGACGGGTTGGCGGCGGCTACCTTCTGCCACGTCCGGCCGTTCCAGTGCAGGATCAGGGAATTGTTGGCGTCGCCCCCGACCGCCCACGCGTTACTCGCGGAGATGGCGGCAACGCCGCCCAGTCCGCCCTCGAAGGCGGGCACCAACCGCGGGATACGCGTTCTGTCAGGTACAGCCGTCGGTGCACCTGCGCCGGCGTGACCCGCAGGAGCGGCCACGGCCAGGAGGATGGCGAGTACTGACGCGGTGAGGGCAATCCAGGCATACCGTCGCATGACCTGAAATAACCCGATCACGGCCATTCCGTCAACGGGGTGCGGCGCGATACCGGGTCGCGTTGTCGCGTCCGGGCGAACGGTCGCGGGTTAGCGTCGCCGGCACCGAGTGACCCACAGCCTCTGATGTCACGTCCACCCCGCGCGCCCCCGTCCGAGAACGCAACTAATGCACCCTTCCCGCACTTTACACACTTCCCGCCCCGACATGCCGTTACATTCCGGACAGGGAAATGGTCGGAAAGTGTGCAAAGACGACACCGGTGAACCTTTTCATCCTGCTTTTGCTTCGTGGGTCTGCAATACGTGGATGGCCTTGGCGAGCTGCCCGGCGCGCCAGGGGCAGCAACGTAGCTTGCGGAGGATACGCCAGGTCTTGAGCTGCGCGTTCGCCCTTTCCCCGGGTGAGCGGAGTTTCGCGTGCGCCTTATTGGCCTCTTTCTGGGATTCGGGCTTGTTCTTCCCCTTGTACGGGATCTTCGCGTACGCGCTGCCCTGGTAGCCCTTATCGGCCAGGGTGACCAGGCCGGCGGACTCCAGCTCGTCCAGGACGCCCCATATCCACTCGGCCTTCTTGTCGTGCACGGAGCCGGGCAGCGGCCCGGACACCCACAGGAGGTCTCCGTCCGGGCTGGCGATGACCTGCAGGTTCATGCCGTGCCTTTTGTGCTTGCCGGAGTAGAACGGCTTGTCCGCGGCGACCCGGTCAATGGGGATCAGGGTCCCGTCCAAGACCACGTACGCGTGCCCGGCCTTCCTCGCGTCCCGGACCGCCCTGCGAAGCTCCGGCGCCCGGGCCGCGAGCAGCGCGACGGTCTCCTCCACGTACCGCCAGGCCGTGGCCACGCCGACCCCGGATCCGGCCGCGAGCTCGGCGAACGTCTCCCCTTTGCGCAGGTAGGCGAGCACCAGCATGGCCTGTTGCCCGGGGTCCAGCTTCCGCCACCGCGACCCGATCGCCTTCCGGTGCCGCCGGATCATCCCGGACACGAAGGTGAGGGTCTGGCGAGACAACGGCAGCGCGGCACGGTAGAACAGCATGGTAGCCCCTGGTGGTGGGAGTGGATCTTGGTCGACTGCCTCATTTACCAGGGGCTTCCCTTTGCCCAGAGTTCCGGCGAACCCAAGGGTCCGTGACAGGGAGCTGCGGGGTGTTCATGCCGTACAGGCGGATCCGGCCCCCGGGTTCGCGCGGACAGCCGGGCAGCTGCGGCCGTGCTTCCGCGGGACCGGGGTCCCGCCGGGGTTCTCCCTGCCCCCGCCGCCCGATGATCCGCTCCCGGACGGGCAGGTCAAGGGCGCCCTGCGGGCGTCGCTCCGCGATCGCTGCGCGACCCCTGACCTGCCCGTCCGCTCGCAGGGCTGGCAGCTATCGGGGTCAGGGAGGAAAACGGGCCTGATGCCGCCGGCTCCGGGCGGGCGCCTGCACAGTTCACCAGGACTGCAAGACACTCAGTTCAGGCGATGATCCTTCATGTTCCCCGAAACTTCCTCAACAGTGAGACCGGCCCCGCTGAAGGGGAGAAGGCCCAGGTCCAGGAGCTATAGAAGTTACTGAGACCCCAGGGAACTCTGGGGTTGTTAAATATGGTTCTCAGTGGAGGCGCGCCGCCACGCGATCAGACCGTGACGAACCCATCACAAGCAGGATGGAATTGGCTCATTGGTTCATCAACGCCCTGACGGCCGGGCCCGTGGCGATCCTCTAGGCACCTCGCCGTGAACGGTTGTCGCGTATGGAATCTGTGGTCAGCGCCGCGTCCAGGTACACGGTCAGGTCGTTGTCCGTCCGCGCCGACCACCGGTCGTAGACCGCCCGGCATACCGCGAGCGTCGCCGCCACCAACACGCCGATCTGCTCGATCGTCGTGTTCTCGAACCCCGCTCCCCGAGCAGCCGTAGCGCGATCACTGGCAGTTCGCGCCTGCTAGTCGACCGTGGTTGACCCCTTGTTTACGTCACCCACTGACACTAACATCAGATCATTAACGTCACCTACTGACTTAATACGCCGAAGACCAGGGCCCTACCGGTCGTCGCCGACCTCACCAACAAGAAATAAGGAGTACGACAGACATATGAGCGAGTGCCGCGACGGCCCGGGCACACCCGGCACGCTGAGCACGCTGGCTGAGGTCAGGGACCGGATCCGGACCCGCGTCGTCGGGCGGGAACGGGAACTCGACCTAGTGCTCGCCGCCGTCGCGGCCGGCCGCGACATCCTCCTCGAGGGCCCGCCCGGAACCAGCAAGTCCACCCTGCTGCGCGCCATCACCGCCGAATGGGGCATCCCGCTGGTCTTCGTCGAGGGCAACGCCGACCTCACCCCCGCCAAGCTCGTCGGCCACCACAACCCCGCCCGCGTCCTGCGCGAGGACTACAGCGCCGACAACTTCGTCGACGGCCCGCTGGTCGAGGCCATGCGAAACGGCGGCTTCCTCTACATCGAGGAATTCAACCGCGCCCCCGAAGACACCCTCAACACCCTCCTCACCGCCATGGCCGAACGCCGCATCACCGTCCCCCGCGCCGGCGAGATAGCCGCCAGGGACACCTTCCGCGTCATCGCCTCGATGAACCCCTACGACAACATCGGCACCACCCGGCTGTCCACGTCCGTGCACGACCGGCTCTGCCGCCTCGCGATCACCTACCAGGACGACACGGCCGAACGCGGCATCGTCGCGCTCCGCGCCCCGCTCCCCGACCTGAAGCCAGCGCTCTACGAGCAGCTGGCCGCCGACGCGGTAGCCGTCACCCGCGCCACCCGCGTGCACGAGGACGTCCGCCAGGGCAGCAGCGTCCGCGGCGCGATAGACCTGACTCTCGTCGCGGGGCAGCTCCTTTCTCTATCTTCATCTTCCGAACGGTCGCCGGCGTCTCCCCCGGACGAAACGCGCTACCGGGAGGTCGTGTACGACGCCATGGTCGTCGCTCTCTCGGGGCGGATCTTCCTCGACGAGACCGTGGCATCGACGCCGGAGCAGGTGCTCCGGCAGATCTGGGAAGACCACTTCTTTTTGAAGCAGAGCGTCCTTGGTCCGGCCGCGGCGGCGCCCGGTTGAAGGGCGGTCGAGGCGGATTCGCCGGTGCGCCGGCCGGGAACCCGTCCCGACAACGCGATCACGCGCGGGGGTTGCGGCCGCTGCGTCGTAAGCCGAAGGAACTCACCGAGGAGCCGGGCGCTCCTTGACGTCTCGAACGGCGCCGCAGGAACGGTGACGCCTGGCGGGGGACCACGCGACCGTTCGGCGGCCGGATCGAAAGAGAACCGGCAGCGACGGCCCTGCGACAACGGACGAGCAGGGGACGCTGACCTCGGCTTCTGACTCCGCAGTTACCCCGGACCCGGAGACACTGCGGCGGGCCAGGGAGATCGCCGCCCGGCTCGCAGTGCCGCGGCCCAGGCGCGACATGACCGCCCGCCGGGGCGCCGGCGAGATCGCGTCCGTGCCCTACCGGGGCGGCTCCGACGACATCGACATGGACCGGACCGTGGAACAGCTCGCCGAGCACCCGGTGCCCGAGGACGAGGACATCGTGGTGCGGGAGAGAGTAAGGACGAGGCGTTCGGTCGTACTGCTCGTCGATGTCTCCGGGTCGATGCGGGGCGAGCGCGTGCGGACAGCGGCGGCCACGGTAGGCGCGCTCGCGGCGGAACTGGCGCGGGACGACCTGGCGGTGATCGCGTTCTGGTCGGACGCGGCGGTGCTCGCGCGCCTCGGACAGCGGGTAGCACCGCAGGCGCTGGTGGAGTCAATGGTGGCGATACCAGCGCGCGGGCTGACGAACCTGGCGTTCCCACTGCAGGTGGCGCGGCGCGAACTTGCCCGGGTTCCCGCGCGGGACGCCCGGGTACTGCTGCTGTCAGACTGTGTGCACAACGCCGGTCCTGACCCGCGACCGTTCGCGGCGCGGCTCCCCAGGCTCGAGATCCTGCTCGACACGAGCGGTGAGCAGGACCCTGACCTGGCCCGTGACCTC
Source organism: uncultured Actinomycetota bacterium (assembly GCA_963771985.1). Taxonomy (GTDB): domain Bacteria; phylum Actinomycetota; class Actinomycetes; order Streptosporangiales; family Streptosporangiaceae; genus Trebonia. Next base: position 655,956 of record CAVYVO010000028.1, read on the forward strand.
GCCCGCCTCGGCCGCGGCCGGCGCGGCTGGTCCGCGCGCACCGGGATGTAGCACCCGCCCTCAGCGAGTTTTTCGCGAGCTAAGAAAGGGATTCATGTTATGAGCGCTGTCATCATCGTGGCCACCGCGTTTCCCGCCCCCGAGCACCGGGCCGAGGTGATCGCGGCCTTCGAGGCGGCGATCGCCCAGGTGCACGACGAAGAACCAGGCTGCGAGCTCTACGCGCTGCACGAGGGGCCCGGCCGCCTGGTCATGATCGAGAAGTACGCGTCGCAGGACGCCGTAACCGCGCACGGTGCGGGCGGCGGGCTCGCCGGACTGCGGAAGGCCCTCGAGGGCAAGCTCAGCGCTCCCCTGGACGTGCAGGTCCTCACCCCGCACCCGGCGGGGCTGCCAACTAAAGGCGCACTCTAACTAACCAAAAGGTAGTGAGCACATAATGGCCAACAAGTGGTTCGAGACGGTGGCTGTGGCGCAGCGCCGGGCGAAGCGGCGGCTGCCCAAGTCGGTGTACGGCGCGCTGGTGGCCTGCGCCGAAGCGGGCGTCACCATGCGCGACAACGTTCGCAGCGTTCTCCGAGCTCGGCTTCGCGCCGCACGTGGCCGGGCTGCCGCCGGCGCGCGAGATGGCCACGAGCGTGATGGGGCAGCAGATCTCGCTGCCGGTGCTCATCTCGCCGACCGGCGTGCAGGCCGTGCACCCCGAGGGGGAGGTGGCGGTCGCCCGGGCCGCCGCCGCCCGCGGCACCGTGATGAGCCTGTCGTGTTCGCGAGCAAGCCTGTTGAGGAGGTCGTCGCGGCGAACCCGCGGACGTTCTTCCAGGTGTACTGGGTCGGCACGCGCGATGAGATGGCCGCCCGGATGGAACGGGCGCGGGCGGCGGGGGCAGTCGGGCTGATAGCGACGCTGGACTGGTCATTTTCGTTCGGGCGGGGGACTGGGGGAGCCCGCATATCCCGGAGAAGATGTCGCTGCGGGAGATGATCGGGCAGGCACCGCAGGCGGTGTCCCGGCCCTTGTGGCTGTATGAATGGCTGCGGACCGGGCAGATCCCGGGCCTGACCGTGCCGAACCTGCCCGCCGACGGGGAGTGGCGCTGACGTTCTTCGGCGCCTACGGGCAGTGGATGGCGACCACCCCGCCGTCGTGGGACGACGTGGCGTGGCTGCGCTCGCAGTGGGACGGGCCGTTCATGCTCAAGGGCGTCACCCGGACCGACGACGCGAAACGGGCCGTCGACGCCGGCGTCACCGCGATCTCGGTGTCTAACCACGGCGGCAACAACCTGGACGGGACGCTGGCCACCATCCGGCTGCTGCCGGATATCGCGCGGACGGTGGGGGATCAGGTCGAGGTGCTTCTCGATGGGGGCGTGCGCCGCGGCGGCGATGTGGTGAAGGCGCTTGCCCTGGGGGCGCGGGCGGTGATGATCGGGCGGGCGTACCTGTGGGGGCTGGCCGCCAACGGGCAGGCCGGGGTGGAGAACGTGCTCGACCTGATGCGCAGCGGCATCGACGCGTGCCTGCTCGGACTGGGGCACGCCTCGATCGCCGAGCTGTCGCCCGAGGACCTGGTTATCCCGCCTGGCTTTACCCGGCGGCTGGGCGGCTGACGGGCGTTGGAAAGTACTTGCCTATCTGGAAGCTGCACCGATACTTTCCAGATAGGAAAGTAGTTTCCCGATAGGAGACGACCATGGGTGGCGCGCAGCAACCCCAGCCGGCCGGAACCGGGGCGACCGGCGCCGAGGCGGCAGCCGCGCTGGCCGAGATCCAGCGGCGGCGGGAACAGGTCATCAAGGCCGTGCTCGTACCAGTCTGGTACTGGTGGGCGATGGCGGCCGGGATGGTCGCTATCGGCGCCGCCAGGGACACCGGGGATCTGGTCGTGCAGGCCATCACGATCCCGCTAGCCGCGCTCGTCATGGCAGTGCTGACCGGCGCGATGATCCCTGCTGTGCGCCGCCGCGTCCAGGTACACAGTGCCACGCAGCCCGGCGCCCGCGCCGCCGCCGCGATATTCGGCCTGATATTGCTGGTCGACGGGGCGATCGTGGGCACCGCGGCCGGCCTGCACGCGGCCTGCTTGCCCTATCCCGGCACCATCGGCACCGCCGCCGGAGCTGCCGTGATCGTGATCGCCGGGCCGCTGGTGAACCGGTACCTGAGCCGACTCATGCTGAGCCAGGCCCGGCAGCAAATGAACGACGCGCCGGAGGCCGGAGGCACTCCATGAGCACGGCTCGTTTCGATGAGCTGATTGACGCGCCGACGCGGCTGGCGATCGTCTCGCTGCTCGCGGCGGCGCAATGGGCCGACTTCAAGTACATCCGCGACGAACTCGGCCTGTCCGACTCGGCGCTATCCAAACAGCTGTCCATCCTTGAATCGGCCCGCGACGTCGAGATCCGCAAAGGATTCGTGGGCAAGCGCCCGCGCACCTCAGCCAGCCTCAGCAAAGCCGGCCGCCAGGCATTCGAGCAGCACGTGGTGGCCCTTCAGCGAATCCTGGCCAGGTCACAGCAGAATGCCGACGCCGGGCCGGCCGCTGAGGCCGACCGAGGGATCCTAGGGCGCTGAGCCGCCGGACCTTAGGCCGCGCGGCCGGGGGCCCTACTTCGAGCCCGTATTACAGGAATTGAAGGTCCAGGGTCTCCGCGGCAGCTTACTCATCAGGGTCGCGGGGTCAGCGGGGCATGGATGGGACGCAGGGTGCGGGAGCATTTCGTGTCCTTTTCATTCAGATACCCACGGGCGGTATCAGATCATCAGGATTTCATGATCACGAAAGATCAGCACTTTATAGCGATAAAAATCCTTCGCCAGGAAAAACGTCTTCGTGATCACGGCGATACTGATGGGGTTGTTTATGTGTTAAATCAGAAATTTCCTGGATTTGATACCCCCCGGTCTCCTCGGCCGCGACCGGGGCCGAGACGGTGCGGAACCCTGGCACTTTCAAGCTGTAGTGCGCAGATCCGCTACGAAAAAACGGCAAACTCCCGGGTCGGCGACCCGCACACGCT
>CAVYVO010000029.1:0-24979 GCA_963771985.1 uncultured Actinomycetota bacterium
GAAAAATGTTTTCGGGATCATTGCGCTAGCTCCGCAATCGGCAGTCACGGACGGTTATAGTGGCGGCGGACGCGTCCCAGGGAGCGCCCCCGGAAGCCATGATCAACGTAGGCTAAGTGGCATTGGGTCTTGAGCTGGGCGTCGGCGCGTTCGCCGGGTGATCGGAGTTTCGCGTGGGCGCGGTTGGCCTGTTGCTGTGATTCCGGCTTGTTCTTTAACTCAAACCCATTATCCGGAACGATCCCGGCAGCCTGCCCGTCCGCGCGCCGCTCGTCCAGCGTGGTTCATTCCCAAGCGACGCCGTTCCAGTGCTCGATCAACGTCCACCCGTTCGGGTTGTAGGACAGCGAGTCGTTCGACCCGACCGCGAAAGCGCTCTTCGCGGAGCCAAATGTCACGGCGGCGAGCTGACCGGCAAACGGCATCGGTTTGGTCACCTCGTGCCACACGTGGCCATTCCACTCTTCAAGGAACGTGTTTCCGAGGTTGTACAGAAACGTCTCGGTAGTGCCGACTGCGAACGCGAGGGACGGCGACCTGGCGGCCACGCCGAGCAGCACGGCGCCCTGGCGGGGACTGGGACCGGCTACCCGGCTCCACACCCTGCCGTTCCAGTGCTCGACCAGCGTGTACTCGGTGATGGTGTTGTTCGTGTAATCGCCGACTGCCCAGGCGTTCGTGGCGGACGTGACCGCCACACCGAGCAGTTCGGACCCCAGCGGGTTGGGCGCTAGTACCCGCCGCCACGCCTTGCCGTTCCAGTGCTCGACCAGGACGCCCGCGCCGTTGCTGCCGAAGTAGTACTCGCCGACCGCCCAGGCGTTCGTTGCCGAACTCGCCGCGACCGCCGACAGGTCCGCCGGACCGGTGTACGCGCTGGGCACCGTTTGCCAGGCCCTGCCGTTCCAGTGCTCGATCAGCGGCCTGCTTCGATTCCCTGTTCCGCCGACCGCCCACGCGTTTGCCGCCGAGGTGATCGCCACGCTGGTCAGCAGCGAACCCCCCTTCAGCGTGGGGTTGGGGACCGACTTCCACGCTGTTCCGTTCCAGTGCAGTACGAGGGCGTTGGCGCCGCGGGCACCGACCGCCCAGGCGTCCCGGGCGGAAAGCGCGGCAACCCCGTCGAGGTCGTCGCTGCCGGGCGACGGGTTGGCGGCGGCTACCTTCTGCCACGTCCGGCCGTTCCAGTGCAGGATCAGGGAATTGTTGGCGTCGCCCCCGACCGCCCACGCGTTACTCGCGGAGATGGCGGCAACGCCGCCCAGTCCGCCCTCGAAGGCGGGCACCAACCGCGGGATACGCGTTCTGTCAGGTACAGCCGTCGGTGCACCTGCGCCAGGGCGTGACCCCCGCAGGAGCGGCCACGGCCAGGAGGATGGCGAGTACTGACGCGGTGAGGGCAATCCAGGCATACCGTCGCATGACCTGAAATAACCCGATCACGGCCATTCCGTCAACGGGGTGCGGCGCGATACCGGGTCGCGTTGTCGCGTCCGGGCGAACGGTCGCGGGTTAGCATCACCGGCACCGAGTGACCCACAGCCTCTGATGTCACGTCCACCCCGCGCGCCCCCGTCCGAGAACGCAACTAATGCACCCTTCCCGCACTTTACACACTTCCCGCCCCGACATGCCGTTACATTCCGGACAGGGAAATGGTCGGAAAGTGTGCAAAGACGACACCGGTGAACCTTTTCATCCTGCTTTTGCTTCGTGGGTCTGCAATACGTGGATGGCCTTGGCGAGCTGCCCGGCGCGCCAGGGGCAGCAACGTAGCTTGCGGAGGATACGCCAGGTCTTGAGCTGCGCGTTCGCCCTTTCCCCGGGTGAGCGGAGTTTCGCGTGCGCCTTATTGGCCTCTTTCTGGGATTCGGGCTTGTTCTTCCCCTTGTACGGGATCTTCGCGTACGCGCTGCCCTGGTAGCCCTTATCGGCCAGGGTGACCAGGCCGGCGGACTCCAGCTCGTCCAGGACGCCCCATATCCACTCGGCCTTCTTGTCGTGCACGGAGCCGGGCAGCGGCCCGGACACCCACAGGAGGTCTCCGTCCGGGCTGGCGATGACCTGCAGGTTCATGCCGTGCCTTTTGTGCTTGCCGGAGTAGAACGGCTTGTCCGCGGCGACCCGGTCAATGGGGATCAGGGTCCCGTCCAAGACCACGTACGCGTGCCCGGCCTTCCTCGCGTCCCGGACCGCCCTGCGAAGCTCCGGCGCCCGGGCCGCGAGCAGCGCGACGGTCTCCTCCACGTACCGCCAGGCCGTGGCCACGCCGACCCCGGATCCGGCCGCGAGCTCGGCGAACGTCTCCCCTTTGCGCAGGTAGGCGAGCACCAGCATGGCCTGTTGCCCGGGGTCCAGCTTCCGCCACCGCGACCCGATCGCCTTCCGGTGCCGCCGGATCATCCCGGACACGAAGGTGAGGGTCTGGCGAGACAACGGCAGCGCGGCACGGTAGAACAGCATGGTAGCCCCTGGTGGTGGGAGTGGATCTTGGTCGACTGCCTCATTTACCAGGGGCTTCCCTTTGCCCAGAGTTCCGGCGAACCCAAGGGTCCGTGACAGGGAGCTGCGGGGTGTTCATGCCGTACAGGCGGATCCGGCCCCCGGGTTCGCGCGGACAGCCGGGCAGCTGCGGCCGTGCTTCCGCGGGACCGGGGTCCCGCCGGGGTTCTCCCTGCCCCCGCCGCCCGATGATCCGCTCCCGGACGGGCAGGTCAAGGGCGCCCTGCGGGCGTCGCTCCGCGATCGCTGCGCGACCCCTGACCTGCCCGTCCGCTCGCAGGGCTGGCAGCTATCGGGGTCAGGGAGGAAAACGGGCCTGATGCCGCCGGCTCCGGGCGGGCGCCTGCACAGTTCACCAGGACTGCAAGACACTCAGTTCAGGCGATGATCCTTCATGTTCCCCGAAACTTCCTCAACAGTGAGACCGGCCCCGCTGAAGGGGAGAAGGCCCAGGTCCAGGAGCTATAGAAGTTACTGAGACCCCAGGGAACTCTGGGGTTGTTAAATATGGTTCTCAGTGGAGGCGCGCCGCCACGCGATCAGACCGTGACGAACCCATCACAAGCAGGATGGAATTGGCTCATTGGTTCATCAACGCCCTGACGGCCGGGCCCGTGGCGATCCTCTAGGCACCTCGCCGTGAACGGTTGTCGCGTATGGAATCTGTGGTCAGCGCCGCGTCCAGGTACACGGTCAGGTCGTTGTCCGTCCGCGCCGACCACCGGTCGTAGACCGCCCGGCATACCGCGAGCGTCGCCGCCACCAACACGCCGATCTGCTCGATCGTCGTGTTCTCGAACCCCGCTCCCCGAGCAGCCGTAGCGCGATCACTGGCAGTTCGCGCCTGCTAGTCGACCGTGGTTGACCCCTTGTTTACGTCACCCACTGACACTAACATCAGATCATTAACGTCACCTACTGACTTAATACGCCGAAGACCAGGGCCCTACCGGTCGTCGCCGACCTCACCAACAAGAAATAAGGAGTACGACAGACATATGAGCGAGTGCCGCGACGGCCCGGGCACACCCGGCACGCTGAGCACGCTGGCTGAGGTCAGGGACCGGATCCGGACCCGCGTCGTCGGGCGGGAACGGGAACTCGACCTAGTGCTCGCCGCCGTCGCGGCCGGCCGCGACATCCTCCTCGAGGGCCCGCCCGGAACCAGCAAGTCCACCCTGCTGCGCGCCATCACCGCCGAATGGGGCATCCCGCTGGTCTTCGTCGAGGGCAACGCCGACCTCACCCCCGCCAAGCTCGTCGGCCACCACAACCCCGCCCGCGTCCTGCGCGAGGACTACAGCGCCGACAACTTCGTCGACGGCCCGCTGGTCGAGGCCATGCGAAACGGCGGCTTCCTCTACATCGAGGAATTCAACCGCGCCCCCGAAGACACCCTCAACACCCTCCTCACCGCCATGGCCGAACGCCGCATCACCGTCCCCCGCGCCGGCGAGATAGCCGCCAGGGACACCTTCCGCGTCATCGCCTCGATGAACCCCTACGACAACATCGGCACCACCCGGCTGTCCACGTCCGTGCACGACCGGCTCTGCCGCCTCGCGATCACCTACCAGGACGACACGGCCGAACGCGGCATCGTCGCGCTCCGCGCCCCGCTCCCCGACCTGAAGCCAGCGCTCTACGAGCAGCTGGCCGCCGACGCGGTAGCCGTCACCCGCGCCACCCGCGTGCACGAGGACGTCCGCCAGGGCAGCAGCGTCCGCGGCGCGATAGACCTGACTCTCGTCGCGGGGCAGCTCCTTTCTCTATCTTCATCTTCCGAACGGTCGCCGGCGTCTCCCCCGGACGAAACGCGCTACCGGGAGGTCGTGTACGACGCCATGGTCGTCGCTCTCTCGGGGCGGATCTTCCTCGACGAGACCGTGGCATCAACGCCGGAGCAGGTGCTCCGGCAGATCTGGGAAGACCACTTCTTTTTGAAGCAGAGCGTCCTTGGTCCGGCCGCGGCGGCGCCCGGTTGAAGGGCGGTCGAGGCGGATTCGCCGGTGCGCCGGCCGGGGAACCCGTCCCGACAACGCGATCACGCGCGGGGGTTGCGGCCGCTGCGTCGTAAGCCGAAGGAACTCACCGAGGAGCCGGCGCTCCTTGACGTCTCGAACGGCGCCGCAGGAACGGTGACGCCTGGCGGGGGACCACGCGACCGTTCGGCGGCCGGATCAAAGAGAACCGGCAGCGACGGCCCTGCGACAACGGACGAGCAGGGGACGCTGACCTCGGCTTCTGACTCCGCAGTTACCCCGGACCCGGAGACACTGCGGCGGGCCAGGGAGATCGCCGCCCGGCTCGCAGTGCCGCGGCCCAGGCGCGACATGACCGCCCGCCGGGGCGCCGGCGAGATCGCGTCCGTGCCCTACCGGGGCGGCTCCGACGACATCGACATGGACCGGACCGTGGAACAGCTCGCCGAGCACCCGGTGCCCGAGGACGAGGACATCGTGGTGCGGGAGAGAGTAAGGACGAGGCGTTCGGTCGTACTGCTCGTCGATGTCTCCGGGTCGATGCGGGGCGAGCGCGTGCGGACAGCGGCGGCCACGGTAGGCGCGCTCGCGGCGGAACTGGCGCGGGACGACCTGGCGGTGATCGCGTTCTGGTCGGACGCGGCGGTGCTCGCGCGCCTCGGACAGCGGGTAGCACCGCAGGCGCTGGTGGAGTCAATGGTGGCGATACCAGCGCGCGGGCTGACGAACCTGGCGTTCCCACTGCAGGTGGCGCGGCGCGAACTTGCCCGGGTTCCCGCGCGGGACGCCCGGGTACTGCTGCTGTCAGACTGTGTGCACAACGCCGGTCCTGACCCGCGACCGTTCGCGGCGCGGCTCCCCAGGCTCGAGATCCTGCTCGACACGAGCGGTGAGCAGGACCCTGACCTGGCCCGTGACCTCGCCCGCCTCGGCCGCGGCCGGCTCCGGCTGGTCCGCGCGCACCGGGATGTAGCACCCGCCCTCAGCGAGTTTTTCGCGAGCTAAGAAAGGGATTCATGTTATGAGCGCTGTCATCATCGTGGCCACCGCGTTTCCCGCCCCCGAGCACCGGGCCGAGGTGATCGCGGCCTTCGAGGCGGCGATCGCCCAGGTGCACGACGAAGAACCAGGCTGCGAGCTCTACGCGCTGCACGAGGGGCCCGGCCGCCTGGTCATGATCGAGAAGTACGCGTCGCAGGACGCCGTAACCGCGCACGGTGCGGGCGGCGGGCTCGCCGGACTGCGGAAGGCCCTCGAGGGCAAGCTCAGCGCTCCCCTGGACGTGCAGGTCCTCACCCCGCACCCGGCGGGGCTGCCAACTAAAGGCGCACTCTAACTAACCAAAAGGTAGTGAGCACATAATGGCCAACAAGTGGTTCGAGACGGTGGCTGTGGCGCAGCGCCGGGCGAAGCGGCGGCTGCCCAAGTCGGTGTACGGCGCGCTGGTGGCCGGCGCCGAAGCGGGCGTCACCATGCGCGACAACGTCGCAGCGTTCTCCGAGCTCGGCTTCGCGCCGCACGTGGCCGGGCTGCCGCCGGCGCGCGAGATGGCCACGAGCGTGATGGGGCAGCAGATCTCGCTGCCGGTGCTCATCTCGCCGACCGGCGTGCAGGCCGTGCACCCCGAGGGGGAGGTGGCGGTCGCCCGGGCCGCCGCCGCCCGCGGCACCGTGATGAGCCTGTCGTCGTTCGCGAGCAAGCCTGTTGAGGAGGTCGTCGCGGCGAACCCGCGGACGTTCTTCCAGGTGTACTGGGTCGGCACGCGCGATGAGATGGCCGCCCGGATGGAACGGGCGCGGGCGGCGGGGGCAGTCGGGCTGATAGCGACGCTGGACTGGTCATTTTCGTTCGGGCGGGACTGGGGGAGCCCGCATATCCCGGAGAAGATGTCGCTGCGGGAGATGATCGGGCAGGCACCGCAGGCGGTGTCCCGGCCCTTGTGGCTGTATGAATGGCTGCGGACCGGGCAGATCCCGGGCCTGACCGTGCCGAACCTGCCCGCCGACGGGGAGCCGGCGCCGACGTTCTTCGGCGCCTACGGGCAGTGGATGGCGACCACCCCGCCGTCGTGGGACGACGTGGCGTGGCTGCGCTCGCAGTGGGACGGGCCGTTCATGCTCAAGGGCGTCACCCGGACCGACGACGCGAAACGGGCCGTCGACGCCGGCGTCACCGCGATCTCGGTGTCTAACCACGGCGGCAACAACCTGGACGGGACGCCGGCCACCATCCGGCTGCTGCCGGATATCGCGCGGACGGTGGGGGATCAGGTCGAGGTGCTTCTCGATGGGGGCGTGCGCCGCGGCGGCGATGTGGTGAAGGCGCTTGCCCTGGGGGCGCGGGCGGTGATGATCGGGCGGGCGTACCTGTGGGGGCTGGCCGCCAACGGGCAGGCCGGGGTGGAGAACGTGCTCGACCTGATGCGCAGCGGCATCGACGCGTGCCTGCTCGGACTGGGGCACGCCTCGATCGCCGAGCTGTCGCCCGAGGACCTGGTTATCCCGCCTGGCTTTACCCGGCGGCTGGGCGGCTGACGGGCGTTGGAAAGTACTTGCCTATCTGGAAAGTTAATGATACTTTCCAGATAGGAAAGTAGTTTCCCGATAGGAGACGACCATGGGTGGCGCGCAGCAACCCCAGCCGGCCGGAACCGGGGCGACCGGCGCCGAGGCGGCAGCCGCGCTGGCCGAGATCCAGCGGCGGCGGGAACAGGTCATCAAGGCCGTGCTCGTACCAGTCTGGTACTGGTGGGCGATGGCGGCCGGGATGGTCGCTATCGGCGCCGCCAGGGACACCGGGGATCTGGTCGTGCAGGCCATCACGATCCCGCTAGCCGCGCTCGTCATGGCAGTGCTGACCGGCGCGATGATCCCTGCTGTGCGCCGCCGCGTCCAGGTACACAGTGCCACGCAGCCCGGCGCCCGCGCCGCCGCCGCGATATTCGGCCTGATATTGCTGGTCGACGGGGCGATCGTGGGCACCGCGGCCGGCCTGCACGCGGCCGGCTTCCCTTATCCCGGCACCATCGGCACCGCCGCCGGAGCTGCCGTGATCGTGATCGCCGGGCCGCTGGTGAACCGGTACCTGAGCCGACTCATGCTGAGCCAGGCCCGGCAGCAAATGAACGACGCGCCGGAGGCCGGAGGCACTCCATGAGCACGGCTCGTTTCGATGAGCTGATTCACGCGCCGACGCGGCTGGCGATCGTCTCGCTGCTCGCGGCGGCGCAATGGGCCGACTTCAAGTACATCCGCGACGAACTCGGCCTGTCCGACTCGGCGCTATCCAAACAGCTGTCCATCCTTGAATCGGCCGGCTACGTCGAGATCCGCAAAGGATTCGTGGGCAAGCGCCCGCGCACCTCAGCCAGCCTCAGCAAAGCCGGCCGCCAGGCATTCGAGCAGCACGTGGTGGCCCTTCAGCGAATCCTGGCCAGGTCACAGCAGAATGCCGACGCCGGGCCGGCCGCTGAGGCCGACCGAGGGATCCTAGGGCGCTGAGCCGCCGGACCTTAGGCCGCGCGGCCGGGGGCCCTACTTCGAGCCCGTATTACAGGAATTGAAGGTCCAGGGTCTCCGCGGCAGCTTACTCATCAGGGTCGCGGGGTCAGCGGGGCATGGATGGGACGCAGGGTGCGGGAAGCATTTCGTGTCCTTTTCATTCAGATACCCACGGGGGTATCAGATCATCAGGATTTCATGATCACGAAAGATCAGCACTTTATAGCGATAAAAATCCTTCGCCAGGAAAAACGTCTTCGTGATCACGGCGATACTGATGGGGTTGTTTATGTGTTAAATCAGAAATTTCCTGATTTGATACCCCCCGGTCTCCTCGGCCGCGACCGGGGCCGAGACGGTGCGGAACCCTGGCGTTTCAAGCTGTAGTGCGCAGATCCGCTACGAAAAAACGGCAAACTCCCGGGTCGGCGACCCGCACACGCTCCAGACCGCCGAGGGTGTCGCAAGTCAGGTCACACAATCATCAGATTCCGGTCTGTGGGCGGGCTTGTACGCTATTCAGATGCGGTCCGCGGATCTGGCTCCCACGGTCTTCTCGACTGTCGGGCTGCCGGCCGCGCGCCGGGTGGAACTCTGGGAAGCGCACAACATCAACGCGCTTATCGGCCTGGACGTGCGTGCGACCGAAGCGCTCGAGGCTACCGAGCTCAACGTCCAGCTCCCCCAGGCGCACCTGGCCCGGGTCAGCGGGACCGCGCATGTCGTCGAGCGCTCCGCGCAGGTGATTGACCGCAGCCCAGCGGACGCGGTCGCGGTCTACCTGACCTTGCGAGGAGAGGCCTGGTTCCGGCAGGCGGACGACACGCGGGTGCTGCGCCCTGGGAACGCCTTGATCTGCGAGACGGACCAGGAGTTCGCGCGCGGGTTCACCCGCGGGCTCGAGGAGCTAGTGATCAAGGTGCCGCCCGCGGCGCTTCCCGGCGCGCCGCGTCTCCCGAAGCCTGTCGTGGCGACCTTCGGCGACCGCCACCAGTACGCGCGCGCCCTCGCGACGGTCGCCGGCCGGGCAACGCGAACCGGGCATCGCCTGCCAGCCGACGAAGGCACGATCCTGGCCCCGGTCACGGTCCTGGCCGAGGGCCGGGCCGCTGCCTCTGCGGCCGCCCACCGCGCCGCAGCCCGCACCTTTATCGAGGAGCACCGCGAGGCAGGGCCAAGCGCGAGGCCCTCGTCAAGGCGATGGAGCTGAAGAACTACGAGTTCAACGCGCACGGCGTCGAACTCGGCCAGTTCTACCAGTCCACCTCGATCGTCGGCGACGGCTCGACCCGGCCCGAGCCTGCCGCGACCCCGAGCTGTACTACCAGGCGTCCACCGTTCCCGGCGCCCGCCTGCCGCACGTCTGGGTCGGCGACGCCACCCGCAAGGTCTCCACCCTGGACCTCGCGCCCTACGACCGGTTCACGCTCATCACCGGCATCGCCGGACAAGCCTGGGCGGACGCCGCCGCCAAAGTAAGCCAGGACCTCGGCATCCCGCTGCAGGCCGTGATCATCGGCCCCGGCCGCGAGGTGACCGACATCTACTACGACTGGGCGCGGATCCGCGAAGTCGAGGAAGACGGTGTGCTGCTCGTCCGGCCCGACAAGCACATCGGCTGGCGTTCGATGACCATGCCCGAAGACCCCCAGCGAGCCCTCAGGGACGCCTTGACGAGCCTGCTTAGCAGAAATTAAGAATCAGCGACCGGAAGTAATCGGGGCGTATCTCGCCGTCCAGCGCGCTCCCTTCAGGGGACGGCCGACGGGCGCTGTGCGTTTACACGTTTTGGTAGCGATTGTGCGAAGTTCTTATCGCAAATCGACAGCCTTGCACAAGTCTTCCTGTCGCACTAAGGTCATCCAATCGCGTCTATTGGCCCAGCGATTTACCTAAGTAACACCTTGGAGAAACCTGTGCGATACATGAAAAGGGTGGCAGGCTCAGCGCTGGCCGGTGCGGCCGCGCTCCTCGCGATGTCCGGGGGTGCGGCCAGCGCCGCCACCGCCGCTCCTAAGCTGCCGACCCTGCCGATCGGCGACCTCAAGCAGGTCGTCGCCGACGGTGTGCACAACCACGTGTACCTGGCCACCACCGACGGCATCGTCGTGATGAACATGACAGGCGGCCACGTCACCACCCTGGACGCGGGCGACAGCGTGAGCCACATCGTCCTTTCACAGGACGGCAACACGCTGTACGCGGCGCTCCCCGGCGCGGACGAGGTCGCCACGTTCAGCGCCAAGACGCTCGGCGCGGGAATGGTTTACAAGCTCCCGGCCGCGGACGCGATCGGCGACATCGCCTACCAGGCCGGCAAGATCTGGGTGAGCTACACCACTGCCGCGGCCGGGGCCATCGGCTCCTTCAAGGTCGGCTCGGCCACCTTCACGCCCGGCGCGCTGACGACCGCGGGGGTCTGGCCGACCGCGCCGCTGCTGGCCGCCGACCTGGACCCCGACGGCACCCTCGTCGCCGTCGACGACGAGGCTGACCCGGCCATGATCGCGACGTATAACGTCAACGCCGGCGTGGCGCCGGTCAAGGAGAACGACGCGTTCGCGGCCTGCACCGGGCTCTCCGACCTCGCGGTGGCGGCCGGCGGCGCGACGTTCGACCTCGCCTGCACCGGCTCGGCCACCGAACTCGGTTTCAAGTCGACGGCCCTCGCCGCGGTCCCGACCGCGGACTACGCGAGCGGCGCCGGGACGGACGCCGTGGCGATCACCCCGGACAACTCGGGGATCGCCACCGGGAACGACGACGCGGCCACGGCGAAGCTGGCGACGTTCAAGGCCAACGGCACCGTGGCGAACACCTACGCGCTGACCGCGGACGGCTACACCGTCGCCCCGGACGGCCTGTCCTGGACCTCGGACGCCACCAAGCTGGTCGCGGTGCTCAAGGCCGGCGGTAACTACGTCCTCGACGTTATCGAGTACGCGCAGTACAAGGCCAGCACGCTCGACCTGACGAGCACCAACTTCTACTGGCAGGCGGGCGCCAAGGTGGTCCTGCGCGGCAAGCTCGAGCTCGGCGGCGCCGCGGCGCCCGCCGGGACCACCGTGAAGATCTTCCGCGAGGTCGCGGGCACGACCGCCCAGACCACCCTCACCACGCACACCGTGGCCGGCGGCGACTACACCCTGACCGACGTCCCGCCGAAGTACGCCCACTACTACTACATCGCCTACTACCCGACCAACGGGACCTACGCGCCGAACTGGCACTCCTGCCTGGTGGTCGTCAACCCGCTGCACACCACGCTGAGCCTGGCCGCACCCGGTTCAGTGAACAGCGGAACGACGGTGCACGTGACCGCCCACCTCGGCAAGACCTACAACAGCCGGGTCGTGGCCGTCTACGCGCAGCCCTCCGGCGGCGCCAAGAAGCTCGTCGAGAGCGCCAAGGTCAGCTCCCAGGGCTACCTTACGATCAGCTACACGGTCACGAAGAACACGACGTTCACCGCGGTCTTCGCGGGCGACGCGCGCTACGCCCCGGTGACGGCCACCCGCACCGTCAAGGGTTAGCGGCCAGAAAGCGAACGCGGGCGGCTCCGGCACAGCGCCGGGGCCGCCCGTTTCTGTTAGCACCAGCCCCGGTAGCGGAAGATAGAGGACATGCGTTTCGTCCACGACAACCTGCCGCAGCGCGTCTGCTTCGGCTCCGGGGAGGCGGCCGCCTACCTCGGCACCGAGATCGAGAACCGCAAGGCGTCCCGGGTGATGGTGATCGCCGCCGAGAGCGAGCGGGACATCGCCGAGGCGGTCACCAAGGAACTGCCCGTCGCGCTCCGGTACGACGACGTGGTCATGCACGTCCCGGTCGAGGTCGCCGAACGGGCCCGTGACGCCGCCGCGGCGGTCAGCGCGGATGCCCTGGTCAGCGTGGGCGGTGGCTCCACCACCGGGCTCGCCAAGGCGATCGCCCTGACAACCGGCCTGCCGATCGTCGCCGTCCCCACCACGTACGCCGGCTCGGAGGCGACCCCGGTGTGGGGGCTGACCGAGGGCGCGCGCAAGACGACGGGCACCGACCCGCGCGTGCTGCCGAAGGTCATCGTCTACGACGCGGCGCTCACCGTGACCCTGCCCGTCCCGATGAGCGTGGCGTCGGGGCTGAACGCCCTCGCGCACTGCGTCGACGCGATGTGGGCCCCGAAGGCGGACCCGATCAACGCCGCGTTCGCCGCCGAGGGCATCCGCGCGCTGCGGGCCGGCCTGCCGAGGGTGGTCGCCGACCCGTTCGATCTCGACGGCCGCGAGGACGCGCTGTACGCGGCCTACCTGTCCGCGGTGTCGTTCGCCTCGGCGGGTTCCGGGCTGCACCACAAGATCTGCCATGTGCTGGGCGGCAAGTACAACCTGCCGCACGCGCAGACCCACGCGGTCGTGCTGCCGTACGTGCTGGCCTTCAACGCGCCGTACGCTCCGGCGGCCGAGCGGCGGATCGCCGCGGGGTTCGGGGCCGGCCAGGCGATCGACGGCCTGCAGGAGCTGCGGGGCGAGCTGGACGCGCCCCGGGCGCTGCGGGACTTCGGGTTCGGCGAGGACGACATCCCCGAGGCGGCCGACGCGATCCTGCCCGCCGTCCCGCCGGACAACCCGCGCCCGGTGACGGCCGGCGACCTGCGCCGCCTGCTCCGCGCCGCATGGTCAGGCGCGGATCCGAAGGACGGGATTTAAGAGCATCATCCGGAACGGCAGGTGGCGCCTCGCACAGCGCACATGCTTCTCCTGAGAGTCCGCCGCTTCCGTTCGGGATGATTGCTTTTCGATCTTTTCGCCCGGATACCGCACATCCCGGTACTAGGGTGTTCGCGAATCCGGCCTCAGGAGTCCTTATGCGTCCCCTCATGACTGCGTTCGCGTGCGCCCTGACCGGGACGCTCGGATTGCTGCTGCCGCCGGCGGGCGGCGCGTCCGCTGCGGCGCTTCCCCTCGGCGGCTTCTACCAGGCCGTGACCGATGTCGCCCATGGCCACGTGTTCGTGAGCCCTGGCTCCGGCGGCGACGCGGTCGTCGTCACGAACATGGCCGGCACCGAGGTGGCGGCGATCGGCGGGCAGGACAGCGCGTCGGGCATGGCGCTGTCGCCTGACGGAAGCACCCTGTACGTCGCGCTCGCCGGATCGCACGCGGTCAGCGCGTTCAGCACCGCGTCGCTCACGCGTGGCGCCACGTACCCGCTGGCCGCAGGGGAGAACCCGGCCGGCCTGGCGGTGGCGAACGGCAAGCTCTGGGTGAGCTACTACGACGTGAGCGGCTCACATGGGCCGGGCGGCTACATCGGCGAGATCGACCCCGCCACTAGCACGTTTACTCCCGAGGCACTGCCCGGCAGCTGGTATTCGGCGCCGCAGATCGCCGTCGACCCGCTCGGCGGGGGCACGCTCGTGGCCGCCGACAGCGGCCTGTCCACCGACTCCGTGGGCAGCTACGACGTGGCCACCGCGCCACCCACCGTCTACAGCGCGCCGACGGGGGTCCCGAGCTGCGGATACGAGAACGACATCGCCGTCTTGCCCGGCGGCACGCGGTTCCTGATGGCGTGCAACGAGGAGACGGGGCTGCGTGAGTACAGCACGGCCACGCTTGCCCTGGTGAGCAGCGTTTACGCCAGCGGTGCCGCGCCGAACGCCGTGACCGTCGCCCCGGACGGCGCCGTCGCCGAAGGTACCGGGCAAGGGACGACGGACGTGCTCGTGTACAAGCCCGGCGGCACGACCCCGGTGAACGCCTACCGGCTGGGCGGCACCGATAACGAGCTCGCCGCCCGGGGCCTGGCCTGGTCGGCCGACGGCTCCAGGCTCGTCGCGGCGGTCCGCAGCAGCGCCGCCACGCCTTACATCTACACGGTTCACGCGTTCAGCGACCCGGCGGTCACCGCGTCCACACTGAGCCTCGGCGGCACCTCGACCGCGGTCCTGGGCAAGAGCGTGACGCTCGTCGGCGAGCTCGCGCTGAGCGTCGGGACGCCGCCGGCCGGCACCACGGTCACGATCACCCGCACCGCGGCCGACGGCGCGGCCGGCAGGCAGTTCACGGTGCCCGTGGCGGCGGGCGGCACGTTCACGCTGACGGACAGGCCGACGGCGCTGGGCAGCTACACCTACACCGCGCGGTACGCCGGAGGCGCCTCGTCGCAGCCCGCCACAGCGGCCCGCACGGTGACGATCACGAGGTTCCCCGTCGCGCTGACGCTCGGCGCCAGCGCGAGCACCGTCGACTACCCGGGCAGGGTCACGGTGACGGCGCACCTCGGCAGGACGTACACGGCGCGGACGGTGTCGATCTACGCGCAGTCGTTCGGCGGCCATTCGGCGAGAGTGCTGCTCAAGACGGGCAGGGTGGATGCCCGCGGCGAGCTGTCGGTCAGCTACACGCCGTACCACAGCACCGCGTTCAGCGCGGTGTTCGCCGGGGACGCCAGGTACGCGCCGGAGACGGTCACCCGCGACGTCTACGTCCGGGCCGTCGTGTCGGCGTCGGTCAGCGGCTACTACGCGAGCACCGACATCGGCGGCACCCTGTACCGGGTGTTCCATCACACCGCCACGCTGCGGCTCGCCATCTCGGTAAGCCCGGACAAGGCGGGCGAATGCGTGCAGGCGCAGGTCCAGATCTACTACCAGGGCGCGTGGTACTCCGACGTCTCCGCCGGCTGCGGCTACCTGAACAAGTCGAGCAGGGCCTACGGCACGTTCAGCCTGAGCAAGGCGGCCGGCTACCGGTACCGCATCCAGGCCGAGTACGTCCGCAGTGCCACGGACACCGCCAACCTCGGCAATCACAGCGGCTGGCGCTACTTCGAGGTCGTACAGTAGCGCGCTACAGCCACGGCGGCAGGTCGGGGACGGTTCCGTCCGCGCCGCGCAATCCGTCCGCAGGACGGCCGGTCAGCCACGCGGTCAGAACGGACAGTGGCGCCTCCACCCGGTAAGCGCCACTGTTACCAGTGACTTCCCACACGGTGCCGGTGTCCGTGGCCGTCAGGGTAAGCGCTGGTCCCGTCCCCTGGGCCGAACGGCGGGCCGCCACGTCGCCGAGCAGCGCGGCGAGGAAATCGGCCGGGAAGTCATCGAAGCTCGCGCCGGCGCCGAGGTCGACGGCGTGCACGTATACCTCGCGGGCACGCAGCCATGGGATCTCACTGGCCGGGACCGTCCGGCCCTGGGCGGTGAGCACCTGGGCTCGCCAGCCGGAGTCGGGGAGTCTGGCCAGGTCGTCGGCCAGCTGGGCGGCGGAGTCGGCCATCCAGTGCCGCAGTTCGCCGGCCGGGCGCGCCGCCCCCGCCTCGATATCGGCCTCACGCTGCGCGGGCGAGGCGTACATGCGGCGCTCCTCCCCGGTCCGTGCCCAGTACGCGAGGCGGCACAGCGCGTCCGCGTTGGCGGCGACGTGCGCCAGCAGGTGGCGTCTCGTCCAGCCGGGGAGTAGGGACGGGTCGTTCAGCGCCTTGTCATCCAGGCTCGCCAGGCCTGCCTGGAAGCGGGCGGTGCCGTCCTGGACCCAGGCCAGCCGCCGCTTGAGCTGTGTCGCACCATCGGTCACGCCGATGACGTTAGCGTGTCACCAGCTGGTCGGTGAACCTCCGCACCGACACCCCCTTGCCGCCGAAGCAGGTCTCGAAGCCGAATTCGGTCCCGGTCAGGTACCAGCGGGACGACAGCCGCCCTGCCAGCTCGGCGTCCTTGAAGAACGGCACCAGGTTGAGCGTGACCGCCGTGGGGCCGCCGCTCAGCCGCCAGTACCGGATGTAGTTCCAGCCGTGGCCGCTGTGGAACGCTCCCCAGGTGATGTAGCCCCACCAGATGCCGTCGATCTCTACAGCACGGGTGTAGTCGGGGCCGCCGATGTCGTTGGAGCCGAGCCAGATCATGATCTCCGCGCCGTCGTCCCGGCCCTGCGGACGCCGCCTGGTGCGGTCGAACCAGATGTCGTAGGCCGCGTTCCCCGCGAAGTCCGTCTGCGGATAGTAATACGAGACGGATGAGACGTCGCGCCTGATCGAGGACACGCGGACCGGCGTCTCATGCCCTTGGGTGCACAGCTGCGGAAGCGACCCGTCCATCTCACAGCCGACATAGATGTTCGGAAAATCTGCCCAGTCCTGCGTCACGCTGGAGTGGTAGACGGTGAATCTGTCGGCCCACGAGTAAGAGCCGATGCACATCGGCTGTTCGCCGTTGTTGCGGGCGATGACGTTGTTCGTGAGGTTGGCGTGCACGTCGTGCTGGCAGGTGTACCAGCCTGTGCCCTTGGGGCGGTGGACCGGGCCGGTGTCGGGACCCATCGTTCCGGTTGGCCCGGGCGTTCCGGCCGACGCGGGGGGAGCCGGCGCGACGAGGACGGCGAGGACCACGAGCATTAGCAAGAAGGAGAAAGGTATTCGCCGGTTTTCTCGGAATTCACCCGATGGCCAGTGAATATTCAGCATAACGTCTGAAATATAGACCTTTTCGCCATGTGACTAGATTTACAGACAGACGGCATTTAGTCAACAAATAGATGGTGAACAAGACGATTCTGAGCTGATACAGAATTGCCTTGACAAGAGCCATAAATGAACATAAATTCACGTGCGCCAACCCGGATCCGGCGAAAAAAGTTCGCGTGCCGCGGCGGGATGCGGGAGTGTGGGCGCATGGATCTGGCTGACGCCGCGGCCGCCTGGCGCTGGGACGGCTTCGTGGTGCTGCCCGGCTACCTTGACGGCCCGGAGCTGCGTGCGGCCCGGCGGGACCTGCTCGCCGTCTACCCCACCGCCGAGGAGTACCACGCCGCTCCTGGGGAGGGCCGCAACCGGGCCTACACCGGCGACGAGTTCGGCGGGATCATCGCCTTCCCTTTCCCCACGGTCGCGCTGTGCCGCCTCGTGGTGCACGACAAGCTCGTCGCCCTCGCCGAGGCCGTGTTCCAGACGGCGGACATCCGCGTCTACGCAGCCGAACTATGGGCCAAGTACAGCGGGGCCGCCGGCTACGAGCAGGAACATCACCGCGACTACCTCAACCACACGCCGCTCGTCCCGGCCGCGGCCGACCCGCGCTGGCGCGGGCTGGAGATGTTCATCTGGCTCAGCGACGTGACCGAAGACCACGGACCGACCCACATCGTGCCCCTGCCGGTCACCGCCGGCGCGCCCGCCATGCCACACGGCTACCTGCGCTCCGAGCGGCCGTCCTGGTACGAACGCGAACGGTCCGGGGCGGGGCCGGCCGGCACGGTCGTGGCCTACAGCACCGACACGTTCCACCGGGGCACCGAGATCACCGCGCCGCGATCGGCCAGGTTCAGCGCCCACGTCAGTTACAAGCACGCGGACAACCAGTGGACCGGCCGCCATTCGTGGGGCGACCGCTCCTTCCACCCGGACTGGAACCCGTTCGTCGAGCAGGCCTCGATGCGGCAGCTCCTGCTCTTCGGCTTCCCGCCGCCCGGCCATCCCTACTGGACGCCGCAGACCCTGGACGATCTCGCCGTCCGTTACCCGGGCCTCAGCCCGCGCCAGTGGCGGCCAGGCGCGGTGTGATCTCCCGCTCGGTGAAGCCGCCGTTCCCGTCGGGCGTCACGTGCCAGGCGCGCTTGCCGGGCAGCACGCTGACCGCTTCGAGCAGGCCGGTGCCGACATAGTGCAGCCCTACGCCGTCTTCGGTCGCGTATCCGGCGGACAGGCGGCCACTGGCGACCAGCTCCCGGTAGGCGCTTCTGCGCGGCTGGTCGTCGAGATCGTCATGCACGCCGTTGCTGTAAGGGAGAAAACCGAGGCCGTCGGTGAACGGGTCCAGGGCATCGCGGAACGAGTCGGTCGGCCCGCCGGTGTGCCAGCACATGCTCCCCGCACTGGTACCGGTCAGCACCACGCCGGCTTCCCAGCATTCCCGCAAGATCCGCGGCAGGCCGTGCGCCTTCCAGACGGCCACGAGGTTGACGACGCTGCCGCCCTCCACCACGATCACGTCCTGGCTCAGCAGGTGCGCGCGGACGTCGGGAACGCTCGGCTGGGGAAAAACGCTTGGCTGGGGAAAGAGGCGCAGGGCAGTGAACTCGACGCCGGGCTTCTCGGCGAAAGCCTGCGTGTAGTAGTCGACGGCCGCGGGCAGGTCGCCGATCGCGGTCGGGATGTAGCAGATGCGGCGGGCGGGGCTGTCCGCCGGGGCGAGGCTCAGCGCGTAGTCGAGCAACGCGGACGACTTGGGACCTTCGGGAGCTGGTTTGAGGATGCCTGAGAAGGCGAAGATCTGGCGGCGCTCGTCAGTCACTCACTCACCCTAACCACCCGGTGCCGCGCTAACCGCCCGGTGCCGCGTTAACCGCCCGGTGCCGCGTTAACCGCCCGGTGCCGCGTCTCACGTCTTGAGACGGTTTCCGATCCCCGGTGGGTCGACTGCGCAATCGACTCCTAAATCCCCGCGCCGCAGTGGGTCGATTGCGCAATCGACCCGCTCTAGTGTGGTCGACTGCGCAATCGACCCGCTCCAGGTTGCGGCGTTCTCAGTCAGCGCGCGCGTCTTGCTCGGGATCTTGCGGCGCCACGTTGGCCGGGGCGCCGGATGGCGCCGCGGGGATCCCGACGTCGGCTGGCGTAAGCGGCGCCGACCGGTGCAGCATGACCGCGATCATGGGGTAAACCAGGACCGAGAGGACGCCCGCGCCGACGAGGGCGGCGGCGGTGGCGGGCAGCATGACCCCGTTCTTGTTCGCCGATCTCGGCCAGGGCGATCAGCAGCGGCAGCGAGGTCGCGGTGATGAACGTCATCTCCACCCGCTGCCGGGACGCGAGGGCATGCCGGTACACCAGCAGCGAAGGCAGTCCGCGGACGATCAGCAGCAGCAGGAACAAGATGAGCAGGCGCAGCGGGTCCTGGCTGATCGCCTTCAGGTCCAGGGTCATGCCGGACGAGACGAAGAAGATCGGGATGAATATCCCGTAGCCGACCGCGTCGAATTTGCGCTCGAGGCCGGCGGTGTCCATGTTGAACCGGCGGGTCCAGGCGCGCAGCACGATCCCGGCGAGCATGGCGCCGAGCACCACGTCCAGGCCGAATCGGCTGGCGACGGCCAGCAGCAGGAAGAGCAGGACCACGGCCCACCGCAGCGTGGTCTGCCCGGTCGCGTCCTGGCCCTCCCTGATGATCTGCTGCATCCTGCTGCTCCTGGCGAGCCACGGCACCGCGGACAAGATGATGGCGAGCACGCCGACCAGGGCCACCGAGGCAAGCGCGACGAAATGACCCCGGTTGGTGAGGAAGATCGCGATGATCAGGATGGGAAAGAGCTCCCCGACGGCACCCGCGGCGAACACATACCGGCCGAATTCGCCGGAGACCATGTTGTTGTCCCGCAGGATGGGCAGCAGCGTGCCCAGCGCCGTAGTGGTCAGGGCCAGCCCGACGGGTACATAGTCCTTGATGTAGCCGGCCGACGTCAGCCCGGCGGCCACCCCGATGGCGATCGCGGCGGAGATGAGCCAGCCGACGATCGCCAGCTTGCCTGGCCGTTGCCGCAGGAGCCGCGGATCAAGCTCGTAACCGGCCAGCAGGAACAAGAAACCGAGCCCGATGTTGGCCAGCAGCTTGATGTTGGACGACTCAGCCACACCGAGCACATGCGGGCCGATCAGGACGCCGCCGAACAGGAGGATGACGACCTGCGGAATGCGCGGCCCCGGCAGCACGGCGACCACGAGCGGAGCGAGAGCCGCCACCAGCGCCACGGCCACCAGGTCGTTGAGCCCCTGATTAAGGTCCACGTTGGCCTCTCTAGTATCGCCGCGCGTGGCTGCGCATCGTCCTGCGCGGGTGATGTGCCATCGGGCCGGCAGGCGCAGCGTGGTGGCCGGGATGACCGACGGCTCATGACCCCGTCACGGCCGACCCGGAGTTTCTGGACCGGCTCGCCCCCGCCACGGCCTACCGACAGAGCGTTCTGCACCGCCTCAACCCCGGTCACGGCCGACTGGCGGGGGTATCAAATCAGGAAATTTCATGATTTGACTTTTCAATAACCCCATCAGTATCTTCAAGATCGCGAAAACATTTTTCCTGACGAAGGCTTTCAGTCGTCATAGGCACTAATGTTTTCGGGATCATGGAATTTCAGCGTCCAGATACCCGTGTGGGGTATGTATAGCGAAAAGGGCTCGAAGCTCTTCCCATACCTCGTGCACCACCCGTGCCCGGCGCCCCATGACCTCGATCGATCATTCGCCCCCGGGACCCCGTCCGCTGCGCCGCCTACCACGACGCGACCTGCCTTCGCACGGGTTACACGATTCTCATCAAATATCCAGAGTATTCCGATCAAATTAGAGACTCATCTATCACAGATATGTTGAATCCGCCGTTCGCCCGCCATTAGGGTCTGCCCGGATCCCGTCAGTCCCCATTGGTTTGTCGCCCTCAACTACCTGGAGAAAGTCAGTGCGATACTTGGGCAGGATCGGCGGTTTGGCCATGCTCTGCGGGGCCGTGCTGCTCACGGTTCCCAGCGGGGCGGCGAGCGCCGCTACGCTACCGCGGCTACCGATCACCGGCTTCACGCAGATCCTCGAGGCCGGCAACCACCTGTTCCTGGATGCCAACGGCGAGGTGGTGGTGACCAGCCTGACCGGCAAGCTGGTCGCCACGGAAGTGCCCGCCGGGGCGCACAACATGGCAACCGACGGCAACACCGTATTCGTGGCGCTCGGCGATGGCGTGACCTCGTTCTCCGCAACGACGCTCAAATACGAGACAACGTACGAGATCCCGCCCGGCAACAACCTTTACAGCATCGCCTACGAGGCCGGGAAGATCTGGGCACTCTGGGGCGGTACCGCCCTCCCCGGTAGCTCTGCCGTGAACAGGATCGGCTACTTCGACGTCGGCGATCCCAACCTCGCCGACGAGAACGCGCTGTCCGCCAGCGAGCCCTGGTCGACCTCGGTTCACCTGGCCGCCGATCCGAACCCGACAACCGAAGGCACCCTGGTCGCCATCGACAACGGGACGTCCCCGGCCAAGATCGTAACCTTCAACGTCTCCGGTGCCACGCCCAAGCTCACGCCGGTCGCGGAGAACGACGCGCTCACCAGCTGCACCGGGCTCTCCGACTTCGCGGTGACCCCGGGCGGTAGCCGGGTGATTCTCGCCTGCACTGGCGGAACGACCGACCCCGCTTACGCTACGGCAACCCTTCCCCCGGTCCCCGCCGCGAGCTACGCCAGCGGCGCGAGCCCGGACGCTGCAGCGATCGCGCCGGACAACAGCGGCACCGCGACCGGCACGGATGACACCGCCACAGCGACGCTGTCGGTGTTCAAGGCCGACGACGCCACGGTGACCACTGTGCCGCTCGCCGCGGACGGTCTGACCATCGCCCCACACGGCCTGGTCTGGTCCGCCGACGCCACCAAGCTGTTCGCGGTGCTCAAGGGCGGCGCGAACTACTACCTGGACGTTCTTCAGTACCCGCAGTACAAGGCCACCGCGATCGACCTAGGCAGCACCGGCACCTTCCCGGTCGGCGGCAAGGTGCACCTGAAGGGAACGCTTGCCCTCGGCGGCACTCCGACGCCCGCCGGGACCGCGGTAAAGGTCTTCCGCCAGGCCAAGGGAAGCACCGCCACCACGACCCTCACGGCCACGACCGTGGCCGGCGGCACCTTCAGCCTGACGGACGTTCCGCCAGCGTACGGCAGCTACTACTACACGGCTTATTACGCCACCAACGGGACCTACGAACCCGCCTGGCACACATCCCTGGTGACCGGCACCGCGCTGCACACGACGCTGAAGCTGACGACCTCGGCCGCGACAGTGAAGGCCGGGAGAACGGTGACGGTGACCGCGCACCTGGGTGCGACGCACACCAATCGGACCGTATCTATCTACCCGCAGGTCAAGGGCGGCGCCAAGAAGCTGATCAAGGCCGGCAAGGCGAACTCCAAGGGCATCCTCGCCATCACCTACAAGGTCACCAAGAACACGACGTTCAGCGTGGTCTTCTCCGGCGACCGCTACTACGCTTCCGCGACCGCGACGGCGTCCGTCAAAGCCCAGCGGTAAACCGGCAGAGATTATCCAGAACGGACGGTGGCGGCTTGCCACCGTCCATTCTGCTCTCCACCCGCGGAGCTGCCGTGTCACCCGATCCACCTGGCACGCGGCTAGGCTGGCACGGTGACGCCGGAGAAGCTCGCCGAGCTGGCGCGCCTACGCCGCGCCCGCGATCTGATGGACCGCGAGTACGCGCGCCCGCTCGACGTCGCCGCGCTCGCCCGCGCCGCGCTGATGTCGACCGCTCACTTCTCGCGGCAGTTCCGCGCGGCGTACGGGGAGACGCCCTACGCCTACCTGATGACGCGGCGGATCGAGCGGGCGAAGGCGCTGCTGCGCCGTGGCGACCTGTCGGTCACCGAGGTCTGCATGGCGGTCGGGTGTACGTCGCTCGGCTCGTTCAGCGCGCGCTTCACCGAGGTGGTGGGCGAGACACCGACGGCCTACCGTGCCCGTGACCACGGCGCGCTCGCGAGCGTGCCGGGCTGCGTCGCCAGGGATCTCACCCGCCCGCGCCGCATACCGAGCAGGATCGGAGAAGCGCGCGGGGCGCTGGCTCGCTAGTGTTGCGAGCATGGATCTCAATCTTTCCGCATGCTTCGTCCTAGTCCAAGACCCAGATCTCGCACTGACTTTCTACCGCGACACGCTCGGCCTCGAACTGCGCAACGACGTCGCCCGCGACAGCTTCCGCTGGATCACCGTCGGCGCGGCCTCCCAGCCTGACGTCGCGATCGTCCTCACGAACTACGTGAACGGCAGCCCCGCCGACCTCGACACGGTCGCCGCCCTCATCGCCAAGGGCGCCCTGTACGGTACCCACTTCCGCTCCGCCGACCTCGATGCCGCCTTCGAGAAGGTGCGCGCCTCGGGCGCCGAGATCGTGCAGGAGCCGACCGAGCAGCCGTGGGGTCCGCGGGACTTCGCCGTGCGTGACCCGTCCGGCAATCTGGTGCGCATCGAACAGTCGCCCGCCGCGTGAGAATCGCCGCGGCAGCGGTTCCCTAGCATGATGGTGGTCTCGGCGATACCCGCAGAGTAGAGAGTAGGAGGCCGCAATGAATGACACGCCGAAGTCCGCCAAGAGCACCACCGCGATCGACAAGGCGTCAGCGAGGTTCACCGACGAGGAACGGGCCGCCATGAAGCACGCCACCGCTGCCGCGGCCACCTGCCCGTCCATCGGCGGTAAGAACGTCACGCCGCACACGCTCAGGCACTCAACCGTTACGCACTCCGTGGACACCCCAGCCGGTGACAGCCGCCAGCTAAGCACAGCGGGCAAGGCACGCGGAAAGCCCGGTGCGGCGAAAGTCGCACGCCGGGTGGTCTGCGGGCTCAGGCGAGGGTAGTGAGCTCGACGGTCCTGTTGTCCGACCGGGAGACTGTCCAGGAAACGGAGGTGGACTCAGTCCTTCCCGCGTACCCGGCAGCGCCCTCCCGCATCGAAGCCATCTACCGCGCCGCCGGTGGGTGAGGCTAATGTGCTGTCCGCGGAGGTCAGGCTGCGAGGTGGCCGGTCCCCCTTGATCGCTACCGCCGGGTTTCCCTGAGGAGGATATCGTGGCTGGCAAATTCCTGGTCCTGTGGAAGCTGGAGCTTAGCCGGGCGACCACCGGGATGGTCCAGGCCGTGCTGCGGCAGCAGGACTACGGCGCCCGGCTGCTCGCGGAGGGAAAGCTGGAGGCCCGCTACCACTTGGTGGGCGGACACGGCGGCGCGTGGATCTACAACGTGGAGTCCAACGAGGAACTCGACCACCTGCTCGCCCAGGCCCCGGTGTACAACATTGCGAGCTATGAGGTGCACGCGCTGGCCGAGATGGCCGCTCCGACCGTGATCGGCGAGTCACGGCCCGAGTAGCGCCCCCGATCGCAGGAGTGCCAGCGTTTCCTGGGCCTCAGGTGCAAGTCGTCGGCGGCCGGGTCACCGCCTATTCATCGTCGACCGTCTGGCGCAGCATCGAGACAATCCTGGCGGGCCGGGACGCGCGATGCCTGGCTATTCGCGCAGCGGCGGCCTGGCGGGGATAGCCGTCGGCAGTGCAGCCGCAGTCATAGCTGTTCCCCCAGGCGGCGTTGGCGGTACCGTCGCTGGGCACGGCAGCGGCCCGGGCGGCCCTCACGATGGCCGTGTGCCGGTCCCATGGCACGACCGGGCGAGTGGCCCAGACGCTGGGATCGGTCTGCTGGCACCGGGGACAGGCCAAGTCGGCCGAAGGCGTCGATGCCCAGCCGACGCCGAGATCGAAGCCGATGCCTTGTATCAGAAGGAGCGTGTCCTGTTCGCCCCGGTGAGGGCCCGGCCCGTGTCCTCTGAAGTCGTGGCAGGTCAATGGCCAGGGCCGTAGGGCATCGCCTGTACCTCAGGGCGAGGTGACTTTGGGCTCATCGGCAAGAGCCCTTGTGCTCTGTCAGAACCGGCAAGCGACATCTCCAATGGCAAGCACTGGTCATGTGCCAGAAGTGGGCGCCCCAGAGAAGGGAGGCGCTCCATGAGCTTGTCGCAGTCGGAGTTCGCACCAGGCCGGGCACTTGGTGTAGCTGACGAGGTGTTGCCGCGAATTTGTATCCAGTGCGGCACGTGCAGTGTTGTCTGCCCGATGACCGAATACATGGAGTATTCTCCGCGGATCCTCAATGCGATGCTGACGGCCGGAGCTATCAACCATGTTGCGTAGCCGCGCCGACCGCTGGACCTGCACGGGTTGCTACGCGTGCACGGTTGAATGCCCGAGCAGCTCCCGGTGACCGAGTTGATCTACGCGCTGAAGCGGGCGTTCATGCGTGCCGCGTCTATCCGCGGCGGTTCGTCACTCCCGTCCTGGCGCGCCAGTTCGTCCGCCTCATCAGCAAGCGCGGGCGCAGCAGCGAGGCGTGGATATCGCTGTCCCTGTACCTGCGGACCCGCCCCATTCAGCTGCTGAGATACGCGCCGGTGGCGCTGCGCCT
>CAVYVO010000030.1:0-19842 GCA_963771985.1 uncultured Actinomycetota bacterium
GCCCGCCGGTGTGCCAGCACATGCTCCCCGCACTGGTACCGGTCAGCACCACGCCGGCTTCCCAGCATTCCCGCAAGATCCGCGGCAGGCCGTGCGCCTTCCAGACGGCCACGAGGTTGACGACGCTGCCGCCCTCCACCACGATCACGTCCTGGCTCAGCAGGTGCGCGCGGACGTCGGGAACGCTCGGCTGGGGAAAAACGCTTGGCTGGGGAAAGAGGCGCAGGGCAGTGAACTCGACGCCGGGCTTCTCGGCGAAAGCCTGCGTGTGGTAGTCGACGGCCGCGGGCAGGTCGCCGATCGCGGTCGGGATGTAGCAGATGCGGCGGGCGGGGCTGTCCGCCGGGGCGAGGCTCAGCGCGTAGTCGAGCAACGCGGACGACTTGGGACCTTCGGGAGCTGGTTTGAGGATGCCTGAGAAGGCGAAGATCTGGCGGCGCTCGTCAGTCACTCACTCACCCTAACCACCCGGTGCCGCGCTAACCGCCCGGTGCCGCGTTAACCGCCCGGTGCCGCGTTAACCGCCCGGTGCCGCGTCTACGTCGTGAGACGGTTTCCGATCCCCGGTGGGTCGTAACTGCGCAATCGACTCCTAAATCCCCGCGCCACAGTGGGTCGATTGCGCAATCGACCCGCTCTAGTGTGGTCGACTGCGCAATCGACCCGCTCCAGGTTGCGGCGTTCTCAGTCAGCGCGCGCGTCTTGCTCGGGATCTTGCGGCGCCACGTTGGCCGGGGCGCCGGATGGCGCCGCGGGATGCCCGACGTCGGCTGGCGTAAGCGGCGCCGACCGGTGCAGCATGACCGCGATCATGGGGTAAACCAGGACCGAGAGGACGCCCGCGCCCGACGAGGGCGGCGGCGGTGGCGGGCAGCATGACCCCGTTTGTTCGCCGATCTCGGCCAGGGCGATCAGCAGCGGCAGCGAGGTCGCGGTGATGAACGTCATCTCCACCCGCTGCCGGGACGCGAGGGCATGCCGGTACACCAGCAGCGAAGGCAGTCCGCGGACGATCAGCAGCAGCAGGAACAAGATGAGCAGGCGCAGCGGGTCCTGGCTGATCGCCTTCAGGTCCAGGGTCATGCCGGACGAGACGAAGAAGATCGGGATGAATATCCCGTAGCCAACCGCGTCGAATTTGCGCTCAAGGCCGGCGGTGTCCATGTTGAACCGGCGGGTCCAGGCGCGCAGCACGATCCCGGCGAGCATGGCGCCGAGCACCACGTCCAGGCCGAATCGGCTGGCGACGGCCAGCAGCAGGAAGAGCAGGACCACGGCCCACCGCAGCGTGGTCTGCCCGGTCGCGTCCTGGCCCTCCCTGATGATCTGCTGCATCCTGCTGCTCCTGGCGAGCCACGGCACCGCGGACAAGATGATGGCGAGCACGCCGACCAGGGCCACCGAGGCAAGCGCGACGAAATGACCCCGGTTGGTGAGGAAGATCGCGATGATCAGGATGGGAAAGAGCTCCCCGACGGCACCCGCGGCGAACACATACCGGCCGAATTCGCCGGAGACCATGTTGTTGTCCCGCAGGATGGGCAGCAGCGTGCCCAGCGCCGTAGTGGTCAGGGCCAGCCCGACGGGTACATAGTCCTTGATGTCGCCGGCCGACGTCAGCCCGGCGGCCACCCCGATGGCGATCGCGGCGGAGATGAGCCAGCCGACGATCGCCAGCTTGCCTGGCCGTTGCCGCAGGAGCCGCGGATCAAGCTCGTAACCGGCCAGCAGGAACAAGAAACCGAGCCCGATGTTGGCCAGCAGCTTGATGTTGGACGACTCAGCCACACCGAGCACATGCGGGCCGATCAGGACGCCGCCGAACAGGAGGATGACGACCTGCGGAATGCGCGGCCCCGGCAGCACGGCGACCACGAGCGGAGCGAGAGCCGCCACCAGCGCCACGGCCACCAGGTCGTTGAGCCCCTGATTAAGGTCCACGTTGGCCTCTCTAGTATCGCCGCGCGTGGCTGCGCATCGTCCTGCGCGGGTGATGTGCCATCGGGCCGGCAGGCGCAGCGTGGTGGCCGGGATGACCGACGGCTCATGACCCCGTCACGGCCGACCCGGAGTTTCTGGACCGGCTCGCCCCCGCCACGGCCTACCGACAGAGCGTTCTGCACCGCCTCAACCCCGGTCACGGCCGACTGGCGGGGGTATCAAATCAGGAAATTTCATGATTTGACTTTTCAATAACCCCATCAGTATCTTCAAGATCGCGAAAACATTTTTCCTGACGAAGGCTTTCAGTCGTCATAGGCACTAATGTTTTCGGGATCATGGAATTTCAGCGTCCAGATACCCGTGTGGGGTATGTATAGCGAAAAGGGCTCGAAGCTCTTCCCATACCTCGTGCACCACCCGTGCCCGGCGCCCCATGACCTCGATCGATCATTCGCCCCCGGAACCCGTCCGCTGCGCCGCCTACCACGACGCGACCTGCCTTCGCACGGGTTACACGATTCTCATCAAATATCCAGAGTATTCCGATCAAATTAGAGACTCATCTATCACAGATATGTTGAATCCGCCGTTCGCCCGCCATTAGGGTCTGCCCGGATCCCGTCAGTCCCCATTGGTTTGTCGCCCTCAACTACCTGGAGAAAGTCAGTGCGATACTTGGGCAGGATCGGCGGTTTGGCCATGCTCTGCGGGGCCGTGCTGCTCACGGTTCCCAGCGGGGCGGCGAGCGCCGCTACGCTACCGCGGCTACCGATCACCGGCTTCACGCAGATCCTCGAGGCCGGCAACCACCTGTTCCTGGATGCCAACGGCGAGGTGGTGGTGACCAGCCTGACCGGCAAGCTGGTCGCCACGGAAGTGCCCGCCGGGGCGCACAACATGGCAACCGACGGCAACACCGTATTCGTGGCGCTCGGCGATGGCGTGACCTCGTTCTCCGCAACGACGCTCAAATACGAGACAACGTACGAGATCCCGCCCGGCAACAACCTTTACAGCATCGCCTACGAGGCCGGGAAGATCTGGGCACTCTGGGGCGGTACCGCCCTCCCCGGTAGCTCTGCCGTGAACAGGATCGGCTACTTCGACGTCGGCGATCCCAACCTCGCCGACGAGAACGCGCTGTCCGCCAGCGAGCCCTGGTCGACCTCGGTTCACCTGGCCGCCGATCCGAACCCGACAACCGAAGGCACCCTGGTCGCCATCGACAACGGGACGTCCCCGGCCAAGATCGTAACCTTCAACGTCTCCGGTGCCACGCCCAAGCTCACGCCGGTCGCGGAGAACGACGCGCTCACCAGCTGCACCGGGCTCTCCGACTTCGCGGTGACCCCGGGCGGTAGCCGGGTGATTCTCGCCTGCACTGGCGGAACGACCGACCCCGCTTACGCTACGGCAACCCTTCCCCCGGTCCCCGCCGCGAGCTACGCCAGCGGCGCGAGCCCGGACGCTGCAGCGATCGCGCCGGACAACAGCGGCACCGCGACCGGCACGGATGACACCGCCACAGCGACGCTGTCGGTGTTCAAGGCCGACGACGCCACGGTGACCACTGTGCCGCTCGCCGCGGACGGTCTGACCATCGCCCCACACGGCCTGGTCTGGTCCGCCGACGCCACCAAGCTGTTCGCGGTGCTCAAGGGCGGCGCGAACTACTACCTGGACGTTCTTCAGTACCCGCAGTACAAGGCCACCGCGATCGACCTAGGCAGCACCGGCACCTTCCCGGTCGGCGGCAAGGTGCACCTGAAGGGAACGCTTGCCCTCGGCGGCACTCCGACGCCCGCCGGGACCGCGGTAAAGGTCTTCCGCCAGGCCAAGGGAAGCACCGCCACCACGACCCTCACGGCCACGACCGTGGCCGGCGGCACCTTCCAGCCTGACGGACGTTCCGCCAGCGTACGGCAGCTACTACTACACGGCTTATTACGCCACCAACGGGACCTACGAACCCGCCTGGCACACATCCCTGGTGACCGGCACCGCGCTGCACACGACGCTGAAGCTGACGACCTCGGCCGCGACAGTGAAGGCCGGGAGAACGGTGACGGTGACCGCGCACCTGGGTGCGACGCACACCAATCGGACCGTATCTATCTACCCGCAGGTCAAGGGCGGCGCCAAGAAGCTGATCAAGGCCGGCAAGGCGAACTCCAAGGGCATCCTCGCCATCACCTACAAGGTCACCAAGAACACGACGTTCAGCGTGGTCTTCTCCGGCGACCGCTACTACGCTTCCGCGACCGCGACGGCGTCCGTCAAAGCCCAGCGGTAAACCGGCAGAGATTATCCAGAACGGACGGTGGCGGCTTGCCACCGTCCATTCTGCTCTCCACCCGCGGAGCTGCCGTGTCACCCGATCCACCTGGCACGCGGCTAGGCTGGCACGGTGACGCCGGAGAAGCTCGCCGAGCTGGCGCGCCTACGCCGCGCCCGCGATCTGATGGACCGCGAGTACGCGCGCCCGCTCGACGTCGCCGCGCTCGCCCGCGCCGCGCTGATGTCGACCGCTCACTTCTCGCGGCAGTTCCGCGCGGCGTACGGGGAGACGCCCTACGCCTACCTGATGACGCGGCGGATCGAGCGGGCGAAGGCGCTGCTGCGCCGTGGCGACCTGTCGGTCACCGAGGTCTGCATGGCGGTCGGGTGTACGTCGCTCGGCTCGTTCAGCGCGCGCTTCACCGAGGTGGTGGGCGAGACACCGACGGCCTACCGTGCCCGTGACCACGGCGCGCTCGCGAGCGTGCCGGGCTGCGTCGCCAGGGATCTCACCCGCCCGCGCCGCATACCGAGCAGGATCGGAGAAGCGCGCGGGGCGCTGGCTCGCTAGTGTTGCGAGCATGGATCTCAATCTTTCCGCATGCTTCGTCCTAGTCCAAGACCCAGATCTCGCACTGACTTTCTACCGCGACACGCTCGGCCTCGAACTGCGCAACGACGTCGCCCGCGACAGCTTCCGCTGGATCACCGTCGGCGCGGCCTCCCAGCCTGACGTCGCGATCGTCCTCACGAACTACGTGAACGGCAGCCCCGCCGACCTCAACACGGTCGCCGCCCTCATCGCCAAGGGCGCCCTGTACGGTACCCACTTCCGCTCCGCCGACCTCGATGCCGCCTTCGAGAAGGTGCGCGCCTCGGGCGCCGAGATCGTGCAGGAGCCGACCGAGCAGCCGTGGGGTCCGCGGGACTTCGCCGTGCGTGACCCGTCCGGCAATCTGGTGCGCATCGAACAGTCGCCCGCCGCGTGAGAATCGCCGCGGCAGCGGTTCCCTAGCATGATGGTGGTCTCGGCGATACCCGCAGAGTAGAGAGTAGGAGGCCGCAATGAATGACACGCCGAAGTCCGCCAAGAGCACCACCGCGATCGACAAGGCGTCAGCGAGGTTCACCGACGAGGAACGGGCCGCCATGAAGCACGCCACCGCTGCCGCGGCCACCTGCCCGTCCATCGGCGGTAAGAACGTCACGCCGCACACGCTCAGGCACTCAACCGTTACGCACTCCGTGGACACCCCAGCCGGTGACAGCCGCCAGCTAAGCACAGCGGGCAAGGCACGCGGAAAGCCCGGTGCGGCGAAAGTCGCACGCCGGGTGGTCTGCGGGCTCAGGCGAGGGTAGTGAGCTCGACGGTCCTGTTGTCCGACCGGGAGACTGTCCAGGAAACGGAGGTGGACTCAGTCCTTCCCGCGTACCCGGCAGCGCCCTCCCGCATCGAAGCCATCTACCGCGCCGCCGGTGGGTGAGGCTAATGTGCTGTCCGCGGAGGTCAGGCTGCGAGGTGGCCGGTCCCCCTTGATCGCTACCGCCGGGTTTCCCTGAGGAGGATATCGTGGCTGGCAAATTCCTGGTCCTGTGGAAGCTGGAGCTTAGCCGGGCGACCACCGGGATGGTCCAGGCCGTGCTGCGGCAGCAGGACTACGGCGCCCGGCTGCTCGCGGAGGGAAAGCTGGAGGCCCGCTACCACTTGGTGGGCGGACACGGCGGCGCGTGGATCTACAACGTGGAGTCCAACGAGGAACTCGACCACCTGCTCGCCCAGGCCCCGGTGTACAACATTGCGAGCTATGAGGTGCACGCGCTGGCCGAGATGGCCGCTCCGACCGTGATCGGCGAGTCACGGCCCGAGTAGCGCCCCCGATCGCAGGAGTGCCAGCGTTTCCTGGGCCTCAGGTGCAAGTCGTCGGCGGCCGGGTCACCGCCTATTCATCGTCGACCGTCTGGCGCAGCATCGAGACAATCCTGGCGGGCCGGGACGCGCGATGCCTGGCTATTCGCGCAGCGGCGGCCTGGCGGGGATAGCCGTCGGCAGTGCAGCCGCAGTCATAGCTGTTCCCCCAGGCGGCGTTGGCGGTACCGTCGCTGGGCACGGCAGCGGCCCGGGCGGCCCTCACGATGGCCGTGTGCCGGTCCCATGGCACGACCGGGCGAGTGGCCCAGACGCTGGGATCGGTCTGCTGGCACCGGGGACAGGCCAAGTCGGCCGAAGGCGTCGATGCCCAGCCGACGCCGAGATCGAAGCCGATGCCTTGTATCAGAAGGAGCGTGTCCTGTTCGCCCCGGTGAGGGCCCGGCCCGTGTCCTCTGAAGTCGTGGCAGGTCAATGGCCAGGGCCGTAGGGCATCGCCTGTACCTCAGGGCGAGGTGACTTTGGGCTCATCGGCAAGAGCCCTTGTGCTCTGTCAGAACCGGCAAGCGACATCTCCAATGGCAAGCACTGGTCATGTGCCAGAGAAGTGGGCGCCCCAGAGAAGGGAGGCGCTCCATGAGCTTGTCGCAGTCGGAGTTCGCACCAGGCCGGGCACTTGGTGTAGCTGACGAGGTGTTGCCGCAATTTTGTATCCAGTGCGGCACGTGCAGTGTTGTCTGCCCGATGACCGAATACATGGAGTATTCTCCGCGGATCCTCAATGCGATGCTGACGGCCGGACGCTATGACGATGTCCTGCGTAGCCGCGCCATCTGGACCTGCACGGGTTGCTACGCGTGCACGGTTGAATGCCCGAAGCAGCTCCCGGTGACCGAGTCGATCTACGCGCTGAAGCGGGCGTCGATGCGCGCCGGCGTCTATCCGCGGCGGTTCGTCACTCCCGTCCTGGCGCGCCAGTTCGTCCGCCTCATCAGCAAGCGCGGGCGCAGCAGCGAGGCGTGGATATCGCTGTCCCTGTACCTGCGGACCCGCCCCATTCAGCTGCTGAGATACGCGCCGGTGGCGCTGCGCCTGATGCGGCGGGGCAGGCTGCCGCTGCGGCCCGAGTCGGTGCGCAAACCGGCACAGCTACGGCGGATCCTTGCTGCGCTCGAGGTGACGACTGGGGAGGACGCATGAGTTACGCCTACTACCCCGGATGCTCGGCGAAGGGGACCGGCCGCGCGTATGAGGAGTCGCTGCATGCCGTGTTCGCGGCGCTCGGCGCCGGCCTGGATGAAATCGAGGACTGGAACTGCTGCGGCGCCTCAGGGTACCCCGCCGTCGATGCTGCCAAGGCGGCCGCCCTATCCGCCCGCAATCTCGCGCTGGCCGAGGATGCGCGGCCCGGCCCGGGCCCGGTCGACGTCATCGCCCCGTGCGCGGGCTGCTACCGCGCGATGCTGAAGACCGAGCGCACGCTCGCCGACGGCGGGGCGGTGGCCGCTCGCGTCGGCGGGGCGCTGAGCGCGGCCGGGCTGCGGTACGAGGGGCGTGCCCGGGTACGGCACCCGCTGGACGTGCTCGTGAATGACATCGGGCTCGACCGGATCGCGCAGGGCGCCGTCCGGCCGCTCAGGGGATTGCGGGTGGCCTGCTACTACGGCTGCCTGCTCGTGCGCCCGTATGCGACATTCGACGACCGGCGCGCGCCGACGTCGATGGAGCGACTGCTCCAGGCGGCCGGCGCTGAGCCCGTCGACTGGCCGCTGCGGACGCGCTGCTGCGGCGGCTCTTGCTATTGCGGCGGGCCGCTCATCGGCGCGCTCCCCGAGGCGACCCTCAAGCTCAGCTACCGGCTGCTGAAGGACGCGAAGCGGCGTGGCGCGGACGCGATCGCCACGGTCTGCCCGCTGTGCCAGTTCAACCTCGAGGCGTTCCAGGGCCAGATGGCCCGCAAGTTCGGCGAGCCTATCGACCTCACGGTCGGTTTCTTCACGCAATTGCTGGGGACCGCGCTCGGGCTCGACGACCGGGCTCTCGGCGTCCACCGGATGCTGCGCTGGCAGCTGCCGGAGCCAGCTGGGGCGGAGGGAGGTGCCCATGTCCGGGCCTGACGAAAACCGCTCGCAGCCGGCGCTGCCCGCGAAAGTCGGCGTGTACGTCTGTCACTGCGGCCATAACATCGCCGCCAAGGTGGATGTCGAGCGCGTCGTCGCGTTCGCCGCCTCACTGCCTGGCGTGTCGGTCGCGCGCGACTACAAGTTCATGTGCTCGGACCCGGGCCAGGAACTGATCCAGCAGGACATCCGTGACGGCCTGGTGAACCGGGTCGTCGTCGCCTCGTGCTCGCCGCTCATGCACGGGGCGACGTTCCGGCGGGCCACGGAGGCTGGCGGGATCAGTCCCTTTTACTCCCAGATGGCGAGCATCCGCGAGCACGTGAGCTGGGTAACCGCCGATAGCGCGGACGCGACACAGAAGGCGAATGCGCTCATCGCTGGCGCGGTGCGCCGCGTCGCCGCGCACGAGCGGCTGGACCGGCGCCGCGCGCCGGTGCATCCGGACGTGCTGGTCATCGGCGGCGGGATCGGGGGGATCCATGCGGCGCTCACCCTCGCCGACGCCGGCAAGCACGTCTACCTGGTGGAGCGTGAGCCATGCATCGGCGGCCAGATGGCCAAGTTCGACAAGACCTTTCCGACGCTCGACTGCGCGGCCTGCATCCTCACCCCGAAGATGGTGCAGGTCAGCCAGCACCCGAACATCGACCTGCTCTCCTTCAGCGAGGTGGAAGAGGTCTCGGGCTATGTGGGCAACTTCAGGGTCAAGGTGCGCAGGAAGGCCCGTTACATCAACGAGGATGCCTGCACCGGCTGCAATCTCTGCGTCGAGAACTGCACCTGGGACGGGATCCTGTCAGAGTTCGACCACGGCCTCGGCACCCGCTCCGTCGCCTACAAGTCGTTCCCGCAGGCCGTGCCGGCTTGCCCGGTCATCGACCGCGCGGGCACCTCGCGGTGCACCTTCAGCTGCCCGGCCGGAGTCAAGGCCCACGGCTATGTGTCACTTGTCAGGAAGGGCGAGTACGAGGAGGCGTTCAACCTCGTGCTCGATGCGACGCCCCTGGTGGGTAGCCTGGGCCGGGCCTGCTACGCCCAGTGCGAGGCCGAGTGCACCAGGGCGAGCCTGGAGGGCCCGCTGCCGATCCGGCGGCTGAAGCGCTTCATTGCTGACGCCCACTATGACGGGGGAGCACCCGCCGCGATCAAGGCGGCTCCGCCGAACGGCAAGCAGGTGGCGGTGGTCGGCTCGGGACCGGCCGGCCTGACCGCCGCCTGGCAGCTCGCGCGTAAGGGCTACCGCGTCAAGATATTCGAGGCCGCGCCCGAGCCCGGCGGGATGCTCCGGCTGGCCATCCCGGGTTACCGGCTGTCGGCGTCGGTGGTCGAGCGGGACATCGAGAACGTGACCGCGCTGGGCGTCCAGATCGCTACCAGCACGCGCGTCGGGAACCTCGAAGAACTGCGGCGCGAGGGATACAACGCGGTCCTGGTGGCCACCGGCGCGCCGGTCTCTACCCGCCTCGGCGTGCCAGGCGAGGACCTGGACGGCGTGATCTCCGGCCTGGAGTTCCTCGAGGCGGCCAAGCGCGGCGAGGCGGCCGGCCTGGAGGGAAAGCGGGTCGTCATCGTGGGCGGCGGGAACGTGGCGATGGATGCCGCGCGGACCGCCCGGCGGCTCGGCGCGCCAGCGGAGCCTAGCGAGCCGGAGCCGAGCGAGCCGGAGGAGATCGTGGTGACGGACGCCGCGCGGACCGCTTGGCGGCTTGGCGCGCCAGGAGTGACCGTGGCGTACCGGCGTGGCCGCGGCGAGATGCCGGCCTACCCGGAGGAAGTGGGCGCCGCCGAGCAGGAAGGGACCACGTTCAGTTTCCAGGTCGCGCCCGTCGAGGTTCTCAGCGACGAGCACGGGCGGGTGAGCGGGCTGCGCTGCGTCCGGACCGGGCTCGGCGCGCCTGACGCCTCCGGCCGCCGGCGTCCGGAGCCGGTCCCCGGGAGCGAGTTCGTGATCCCCTGCGAGGTGGTGATCGCCGCGATCGGGCTGAGGCCTGAAGCGACGGCCCTCGATCCGCGGCTGGTGACGGCCGCGAACGGGACGATCCAGGCCGACCCGGGAACGCTGCAGACCGACACCCCGTATGTCTTCGCCGCCGGCGATGTCGTGTCAGGCGCGCTGGACATCGCGCACGCGGTCGGGCGCGGGCAGCGGGCGGCATTCATGATTGACCGCTGGCTGCAGGGTGCGGAGCTGGATCCAGCGAGCTTCGACACCAAGCTGCCGGTCGTCGACCAGGCCGACGTGCTGGCGAAGCCGCATCCGGCACGCGGCCACCTGGACCCGCGGGCGCGGGCCACCCGTTTCGCCGCCGCGCCGGCCGATTTCGCGGAACTCGAACCGCCGCTGACCGAGGCGGAGGCGCGGTACGACGCCGCACGGTGCCTCGACTGCGGTGTCTGCTCCGAATGCGGGCAGTGCATCGCGGTCTGCGAGGCCGACGCGATCGACCTGGCGATGCGGGACACCGAGGTCGAGCTCGATGTCGGGGCGATCATCGCGGCCACCGGGTACAAGCCCTTCAACGCCAGGCGGATCCCCGAGTACGGTTACGGTAAGTACCCGAACGTATACACCGCTCCCGAGGTGGAGCGCCTCCTCAACGCCTCCGGCCCGACTCAGGGCGAGATCGTGCTGCGCGACGGACAGCGGCCGCGGACGGTCGGCATCATCCACTGCGTCGGCTCGCGCGACGTCAGGTACAACCCCTACTGCTCCCGCGTGTGCTGCATGTACTCGCTGAAGCTGGCCCACCTGATCAAGGAGCGCACCGGGGCGGAGGTATACAGCTTCTACATCGACATGCGGACTGCGGGCAAGGGCTCTGAGGAGTTCTACGAGAAGGTGATGAAGGAAGGGGTGCACCTCATCCGCGGCCGTGTCGCCGAGGTGAGCGACGAGGCGGACTCGCCCGGGGCGGAGGGGAAGCTCGTCCTCCGCGCGGAAGATACGCTGGCCGGCTGCGTGCGACAGATCCCGGTGGACATGGTAGTGCTCGCGGTGGCCCTGGAGCCGCAGGCCGACGCCGAGCATCTCCGCAGGACCCTGAACATCAGCTGCGGCTCGGAGGGCTTCTTCACCGAACGGCACCCCAAGCTCGCCCCCGTGTCCACGTTCACCAACGGCGTCTT
Organism: uncultured Actinomycetota bacterium; assembly: GCA_963771985.1. Taxonomy (GTDB): domain Bacteria; phylum Actinomycetota; class Actinomycetes; order Streptosporangiales; family Streptosporangiaceae; genus Trebonia. The sequence continues at coordinate 11,338 of CAVYVO010000030.1, forward strand.
CCTCGCCGGTGCCTGCCAGGGGCCCAAGGACATCCCGGACACGGTGGCCCAGGCCGGCGCGGCCGCGGCGGAGGCCCTGGTGATGATCGACCGCGGCTCCATGGAACTCGAGCCGAGCACCGCCTTCGTCGACGCGGCGAAGTGCTCCGGCTGCCGCATCTGCATCGGCCTGTGCCCGTTCGGGGCGCTGTCCTTCGAACGCGGAGTCGGGGGTCGCGGTGGCCAACGAGGTGCTCTGCAAGGGGTGCGGCGTCTGCGTCGCCGCCTGCCCGTCGGCCGCGCTGCAGCAGCACCTGTTCACCGACGAGCAGGTCCTCGCCGAGCTCGAGGGGGTGATCAAGAGTGGCTGAGAATCGCTTCGAGCCGAAGATCGTCGCCTTCTTCTGCACTTGGTGCACGTACACGGCGGCCGACCTGACCGGCATCTCCCGGATGGCGTACGCGCCGAACGTCCGGGTGATACGCCTGATGTGCTCGGGCAGGGTCGATCCGCAGTTCGTGCTCGCGGCCTTCCGCCACGGCGCGGACGGGGTGCTGATCGGCGGCTGCCACCCGGGTGACTGCCATTACCGGGAGGGCAACTACAAGGCCTGCCGCCGGATGGAGCTGCTGCGCGCCGTGCTCCGCGACCTGGGCGTCGAGGACCAGCGGCTGCGCATCGAGTGGATCTCGGCATCCGAGGGCGAGAAGGTGCAGCGGGTCTGCAACGAGATGACCGAGGAGTTGCGCGGACTCGGGCCGCTGCGCCTGCGGCTGCCCCAGCGGCAGCCCGCGGAGCCCGCCGGGGAGGCACGATGACCAGCACGATGACCAAGCCGAAGATCGCTTTCTACTGGTGCGCTTCCTGCGGCGGCTGCGAGGAGGCCGTCGTCGACCTCGGCGAGGGCCTGCTGGCCGTCGTCGAGCTGGTGGAGGTCGCCTTCTGGCCCGTCGCGCTGGACTTCAAGCGCGAGGACGTCGAGGCGCTGGAGGACGGCGAGCTGGCGGCGGCGTTCATCAACGGCGCCGTGCGTACGTCGGAACAGGAGGAGATGGCCCGGCTGCTGCGGCGCAAGTCCGCCGCGGTGATCGCGTTCGGCAGTTGCGCGATGTTCGGCGGTATCCCCGGCCTCGCCAATCTGTATGAGAGCCGGGACATTCTCAACGCCGTCTACCGCGAGGCGCCGAGCGTCCAGAACGGCGACGGGACGCTGCCCGCGGAGCAGAGCAGCGTCCCCGAGGGGGAGCTGACCTTGCCCGCGTTCAGCGCCTCCGTGCGCACGCTGGACCAGGTCATCGACGTCGACTATTACCTGCCCGGCTGCCCGCCGCCCGTGGGCCTGATCAAGTCGGCGGTGACCGCGCTCGTCGGAGGGAAGCTGCCCGCCAGGGGAGCCGTGCTCGCGCCGGACGTGGCGCTCTGCTCCGAGTGCCCGCGTGCCGCGACGAAGCCGGACAAGCTCCTGGTGCAGGCGTTCCGGCGGCCGCACCAGGCGCTCATCGATCCGGAGCTCTGCCTGCTCGCGCAGGGCCTGGTCTGCCTAGGCCCCGCTACCCGTGCGGGCTGCGCGGCCGCCTGCCCTGGCGGGAACATGCCCTGCACCGGCTGCATGGGGCCCACGAGCAATGTCGTCGACTTCGGAGCGAAGGCGCTGTCCGCCGTCGCATCGGTCCTCAACGCGGACGATGAGGACGAGATCGCCGCTCGCGTCGCCGAGATCGCCAACCCGGTCGGTACCTTCTACCGCTACAGCCTGCCGGCTTCGCTGCTGCACCGTCGCGTGCGGCCGGCGGCGAGGGAAGAAAAGGAAGAGGTGCCGCCATGAGCCGTGAGATCCTCATCGACCCCGTGACACGGCTCGAGGGGCACGGGAGGATACACATCTTCCTCGATGCCGACGGCGGTGTCGACCGGGCCTACCTCCAGATACCGGAGCTGCGCGGCTTCGAGAAGTTCGTCCAGGGGCGGCGCGCCGAGGACATGCCGCAGATCACCTCGCGCATCTGCGGCGTCTGCCCCATGGCCCACCACATGGCCGCGACGAAGGCCCTCGATGACCTGTACCAGGTGGACCCGCCGCCCGCCGGCCGGAAGATCCGCGAGCTCCTCTACAGCGCCTTCATGGTCGAAGACCACGCGCTGCACTTCTTCTTCCTGGGCGGGCCCGATTTCATCGTCGGCCCGGATGCGCCGCGGCAGAAGCGGAACATCCTCGGCGTCATCGACACCGTGGGGCTCGAGATCGGCAAGGAGGTGATCGGCGTCCGCAAGCAGCTCCGTGACCTGGTCGCCGAGGTAGCGGGCAAGGCGATCCATCCCGTCTTCGGGCTCCCGGGCGGCGTGTCGCGCTCCCTGAGCGGCGAGCTCCAGCAGCAGGCAGCCGCCGCGGCGGCCCGCGCCATCGAGTTCAGCCAGTTCGCCCTCGGCGCGTTCCGCAAGACCGTGCTCGGCAACCCCGGCTACGTCGAGTTCATCACCTCCGAGGCCTACACGCACCGCACCTACTACATGGGCCTCGTCGACGAAGCGAACAAGGTCACCTTCTACGACGGCACGCTCAGGATCGTCGGCCCGGACGGCAAGGAACTGCTCACGTTCACCGGGAAGGACTACCTCGATCATGTCGCCGAGCACGTCGAGCCGTGGACGTACATGAAGTTCTGCTTCCTGAAGGACATCGGCTGGCACGGGTTCGCCGACGGCGCCGCCAGCGGCGTCTACAGCGTCGCGCCGCTGGCCCGGCTGAACGTCGCCGACGGCATGGCGACCCCTCGCGCGCAGGAGGCCTACGAGGAATTCGTCACGACCCTGGGCACCAAGCCCGTCCACCACACGCTCGCCAACCACTGGGCCAGGATCATCGAGCTCGTGTACGCGGCGGAGCGGATGGCCGAACTTGCCGCCGACCCGCAGATCACCGACCCGCGGGTGCGCACGCTGCCGGCCGCCGTCCCGCGCGAGGGCGTCGGCGTCGTGGAAGCGCCGCGGGGCACCCTCTTCCACCACTACCGGACGGACGAGCGCGGGCTCATCACGGCCGCGAACCTGATCGTCGCCACTCAGAACAACGCCGCCAGGATCGCGCTGTCCGTCGACAAGGCAGCGCGCGCGCTGATCAGGAACGGCCAGGTCGACGAAGGGCTGCTGAACCAGGTCGAGATGTCGTTCCGCGCCTACGATCCGTGCTTCGGCTGCTCCACGCACAGCCTACCTGGCCAGATGGCGCTGATCGTCGAGGTCAGGGATGCGGGCGGCGCGCTCGTGCAAGAGCTACGCCGGGACTGACCGTGCGAACGCTCGTGCTCGGCCTGGGCAACGAATACGCGGGAGACGACGCCGTCGGCGTGCTCGCAGTGCGGGCGCTGCGCGGTGCGCTGGCCGGGGATGCCGACGTGGTGGAGAGCGCCGCCTCGGGCCTGGCGCTGCTCGAGGTCTTCGCTGGCTATGACCGCGCGATGGTCGTCGACTCGATCCGTACTGGCCGCAGCCCCGCGGGCACGATCCTCGAGGCCGGGCTCGCTGAGCTGGGCGTGGCCATAGCACCCAGCCTGCACCAGGCCGGCATACCCGAGCTTGCCGCGGTCGCCAGGCGGCTCGGCATGGGCTTCCCCGACCGGACACGCGTGCTCGCCGTCGAGGTCGCAGGCCCGCTGATGTTCGGCGCGCTGCTGAGCGAGCCCGTGGCCGCGGCGATAGCCCCGCTCGGCCGGCGCGTCCTGGAGCAGGTCAAGCGCTGGGCATCGGAGGACGCCGGGCGCGGGCTGGCGGAGGACGCCGGGCGCGGGCTGGCGGAGGACGCCGGGCGCGGGCCGGAGGACACCGTGCCCAGGGGACCAGGAGGAACACCGTGCATGACTACTACGCGGTCGGCGTGCTCGTAGCGCGCCTTGCCCGCGATCCCAGCCTCGCGCAAGGCATCGCCGAGGTCCGCGTGCGGGCGAGCCCGGTGTTCTCGCCGGAGGCGCTGCGGCAGGCCTACCAGATGCTGACCGAAGACACACCGCTCAGCGGATCACGCCTGCTCGTCGAGGAGCTTGCCGACCGCCGCGAGTGCGCGCAGTGCGGAACGGCCTGGGCAGTGTCTGCCGACGACGTGGCCGGCCACCTCGTCATCTGCCCATCATGCGGCGCCCTCACGCCCCTCGATGCCGGAGCCCTGATCGAGCTGCTCGAGATCAGGAGTCACCCGTGCGCATGACGCGCTCATCGCCCTGGGCCACGGCGTGTTCCCGCTGGCGGCGCAGTTGCCTCCCGGCTTGGCCAGATGGCGGCCGGGCGTCCGGAGCCGCCCGCCAGGCTGGAAGCGGCATAGCCGCAGGCTATTAGAGACGACGAACACGGAGCTGAAGGCCATTGCGGCCCCGGCGATCAGCGGACTAAGGAATCCCAGGGCGGCAAGCGGGACGGCGGCAGTGTTGTAGCCGAACGCCCAGAACAGGTTGCCCTTGATCGTGGCCAGCGTCCGCCGCGACAGCAAGATCGCGTCCGGGACGGCCAGCAGGTCGCCGCGCACCAGGGTCAGGTCGCCGGCCTCGATCGCGGCGTCGGTGCCGGTGCCCATGGCCAGGCCCAGGTCCGCCTGGACCAGCGCGGCGGCGTCGTTGACCCCATCGCCGACCATCGCCACCACCCATCCCGCGTCTTGCAGCTTTTTGACCGCGGCGGCCTTGCTGGCCGGAAGCACTCCGGCGATCACCTCACCGATGCCGACCGCATCGGCCACGAAACGGGCGGCGCGGTCGTTGTCGCCGGTGAGCAGGACCGGCCGCAGTCCCATGTCGCGCAGCCGCCTGACCGCCTCGGCCGAAGTGGGTTTGATCATATCGGCAACTACCAGGATCCCTCGGACCTGCCCGTCCCAGCCAGCGAACACGGCGGTGTGCCCAGCCGCCTCCGCTCCTGCGGCGCGGGCGGTGAGCTCTGCCGGGATCTGCCGCGCCCACTCGGATTGCAGCCACCCTGCCCGGCCGACCGCCACGGCGCGCCCGTCCACGATGCCAGAGACGCCGAGCCCCTGAGTGCTCGCAAACTCCTGCACGGAGGGCAGGTCGCCGCCGAGCCTGTCCCGCGCGCCGGCTGCGATGGCGGCGGCGACCGGGTGCTCGGAGGCATCCTCGACCGCCCCGGCCAACCGCAACAGCTCATCGATGTCCTCGCCGGGTACGACAGCCGCCCCGGCCAGGCTCATCCGGCCGGTGGTGACGGTGCCGGTCTTGTCCAGCACGATAGTGTTGACGACCCGGGTGAACTCCAGCACTTCTGGCCCCTTGATCACGATGCCGAGCTGAGCGCCGCGGCCGGTGCCGACCAGGATCGCGGTGGGCGTGGCCAGGCCCATCGCGCACGGGCAGGCGGTGATCAGCACGGCGACCGCGGCCATGAACGCCGCCCCGGCGGGCTTCCCGACGCCCAGCCACGCGAGCAGGGTCACCACCGCGACGCCGATGACGGCGGGCACGAACACCGCAGAAATCCGGTCCGCCAGCCGCTGCACCGGCGCCTTCCCGGCTTGCGCCTCCCCTACCAGACGGGCCATCTGGGCCAGCTGGGTATCGGCACCGACCCGGGTGGCGCGCACCACCAGCCGGCCGCTGGCGTTCACGCAGCCGCCGATCACCGGATCGCCGGGACCCACCTCGGCGGGAACCGGCTCGCCGGTGAGCATCGAGGTGTCCACCGCCGAGCGGCCAGAAGCGACCACCCCGTCGGCCGCGATCTTCTCCCCCGGCCGGACCACGAACTGCTCGCCCACCGCCAGCTGCCCCACCAGGACCCGCACCTCGGCGCCGTCGCGCAGCACCGCGACGTCCTTGGCGCCAAGCGACAGCAGCGCTCGCAGCGCCGCGCCCGACCGCCGCCTGGCGCTGGCCTCGAGATAGCGGCCGAGCAGGATCAGCGCCGTCACCCCGAAGGCGACCTCCAGGTAGGTGGCGTCTGCCCCGTTGCCATGCCCAAGCCAGGCAAAGCTCATCCCCATCCCCGTCCGGCCCGCGGCGCCGAACAACAGCGCCCACAGCGACCACAGGTACGCGGCGGCCACCCCGACCGAGATGAGCGTGTCCATGGTGGCCGCACCATGCCGGGCATTGACCGCAGCGGCGCGGTGGAATGGCCATGCCCCCCACGTCGCGACCGGAGAGGCAAGCGCCAGCGACACCCACTGCCAGTACCGGAACTGCCAGGCCGGGACCATCGCCAGCACCACGACCGGGATCGCCAGCGTCAGCGAGACCAGCAGCCGCCGCAGCAGCGTGTCCGCCTGCCCGGCACCGTCCTCCTCGCTCGCTACCCGAGCCAAGGCGTGCTCCCGCGGATCGGGCAGGGCAGCGGTGTAGCCTGCCTGCTCGATCACGTCGATCAGGTCGGCGGTGGTGAGCGTGGCCGGGAAGGCCACCTGCGCGGTCTCGGTGGCGAAGTTGACCGTCGCGGTCACCCCGTCCAGCTTGTTCAGCTTCTTCTCGATCCTGGCCGCGCACGAGGCGCAGGTCATCCCGCCGACCGCCAGTTCCATGCCGCGTGTCGTGGCGCCGGTGGCTCTGGCCGGGCTCTCGCCGGCGACGGTGCTCACCCGCGCATCCGCTTCCCGTGCACACGGTCCGTTCGGGAAATCAGTGAATTTAGCCGAATGGGCAGTGGTAGCACACTCCAGACCGCCCGCTTTGCTGCCCCGGCGGGAACCGCCCCGGCCGACATGCTCAGCTTCTGCCGAGCTGGTAGTCGCCGGCCTCGTCCAGGGCGGCTGCGACGGCGTGTTCAGGTAGCGGCGTCTCGCTGGTGACCGTCACCGCGGACTTGCCGCCCGGGATGAGGTCGACGGTTACGCCGGTGACCCCGCCGAGGCTCGTCAGCTCCTCGGTGACCGCGTGCACGCAGTGCTCGCAGGTCATCCCGGTGACCTGGTAGGTCGCCGACATCATCGCGCTGCCTCCCGTGATGTGTTTGCCAGGACTTCACCAGGTGCGCGATCGCACCGCCACGAACCAAGGTCCCGGCGCACCCGCCGAAGGTCCTCACCCAGAAGGGGTATCACTTCGCGCCCGCGGGCTGGGCTGCCGTGTGCCCGGGCGGGCCGTCGGCCGCCGCCGCTATGTACGCCAACTCCGTGAAGGAGCGTTCCGGCGGCCAGGCCATACGCCCACACCCCGCAGAGGTGGCGCCAGCCGACGTTACGCGGCAGCCGTTAAGGACCATAAGGACTTATTAGGAGGAACCATCCGCCGAGCTCAGCGGGTCCGCGCCGGCACCTCGCTCCAGCGGCGGCGAGCCGGCCGGGCAGTAGACGCGGCATTCAGACGCGGGAGCTCGCGGCATCGGCGGGCGCAGCACATCGTTGCCGATCAGCAGGGTCAATGCGCCGGGTCTGAAGCCCTTGAGTACAACACGACCGTCTGGCCGTGGAAAGCACGGCCCCGGCGAGTTTGAGGTTTATGCCGTCGTGATGCCATGAGGCGTTGTTCGGGCTAGTGCGCCCAGTCCTGCACTTGGTGCCCGGTTTGACATGCGGGCACGGTTTCCCAGGATCGAAGGTGCCAACCAAGTCGATCCTTCCCGGAAAGTACCGTGCCCGCGTCGCTATCTTCCCTGATCACCGCCCCTGCCCGTGCCCTTTCGGCTGTTCTCTCCGGCGGCGCGGAGTCCCGCCGCTGCCTGCGGGAATGGCTGATGCTCGTCCCGGACCCGCGCAAGCGGGCCGGGCGCTGGCATCCGCTGGAGTTCGTGCTGGCCCTGGCCGTCTGCGCGTTCACCGCGGCCGGGCACGACTCCGCGTCGGCGGTCGCGGAATGGGCGGCCGGCTGCCCGCAAGACGCCCTGCTGATCCTCGGCGGCCGGCCGGACCCGCTCACCGGGAGGGTCTGGCCGCCGTCCGCCCGGACCTTCGGGCGCGTGCTCGGCAGGATCGACGCGGACGCGTTCAACCAGGCGCTTTACGGCTACCTGGAGATCATGCCGCCTGCCGCCGCCGATGAACTGCCGGAGGTGACCCGGCGCGAGCGGGAGCAGCGCCGCGCCGCCGCAGCCGCGCGGGGGCCCGCCGTTCCCGGGCTGCTGCCGCAGGCCGCGGCCGACGGCAAGACCGCCCGCGGCGCCGTCCGCCCTGACGGCAGCCAGGTGCATCTCCTGTCCGCATTCCACGTCACCGAGGGCCGCACCATGGCCCAGCGGGAAGTGGACGCGAAGACGAACGAGATCCCGGAACTCGGCCCCATGCTGGAAGAACTAGACCTTCAGGACATGGTGATCACGGCCGATGCCCTGCACGGCCAGCGGGAGACCGCCCGGAAGATCCGCGAGGACCTGCACGCGCACTACCTGCTGTTCATCGAGCATGCTTCACACTGCTCCTGTTGTTGGTCATGGTGTGTCAAACAGTCCAGCCTGGCCGTATCCGACCTGGATGCGGAGGCCTTTGCGGCGTCCCCGGGTGAGGTAGACGGCGTTGAGTTCGCCGCGTTGGACCTTGTTCAACACGGTCTGGCGGGCGATGCCGAGGCGGGCGGCGGCCTGGCTGAGGGGCAGCCAGCCGT
>CAVYVO010000031.1:0-44160 GCA_963771985.1 uncultured Actinomycetota bacterium
TACGCCGAGCGGTGCTGCGCGGATTCGCAGCGGGTCCTCGGTCCCGACCACGCGGACACCCTGGCCCGCCTGGCCAACCTGGCTCACCTGTACTACGCGGTGGGGCGGGTCGGAGACGCGGAGGCGCTCCTGCGCGAGACCGCCGTGCGCTGCGAGCGGACCCTGCCGTCCGGGCACCCGCTGACCGAGGTCGTCCGGCAGAGCCTGGCCAACATCGGGGAGCGCTGACCGCGGTTCAGCGTTCCCGGGGGGCGCTTTCCAGCGGGATCCGGAAGAACGCCGAGCGCAGGATGAACCGGGCGACGAGCATCAGCAGCAGCCCGGCGCCGATGATGCCGACTAGCGACCACTTCTCCGACCCGGGCGCGGTCTGCAGCGACTTGACCACCACCCAGGCCAGGAACACGGCGGAGGCGAGGGGCAGGACGCCGACGAGCAGCGCGTCCCAGGTGTTGCTGAAGATGCGTCGCCGGTAGTACATGACCGCGGCCAGCGCGGTGAACGTGTAGAAGCCGGCGAACAGCAGGCCGGTCACGCTCACCACGTCGGTGAACACGGTCGCGATCGAGCTGGACAGCAGGTACGCCCAGGTGGCCGCGATGAGGATGCCGGCGATGATGACGGTGCCGATCGCGGGGGTGGAGTAACGGCGGCTCACGTTGCCCAGGATCGGCGGCAGCACCCGGTGGCTGGCCATCCCGTAGGCGATCCGGGAGGTGATCACGATACCGGTGCTGGTGGACGCGATCACCGACAGGGCCAGCGCGAAGGCCATCACCTTGGCCCACCCGCCGCCGCCCAGGACCTGGGCGATGAAGACCAGCGCCGAGGAGGAGTTCTTCTGCAGCAGCGCCGGCGACACCACGCCCTGCATGCCGACCTGCGGGAGCGCGTACATGATCACGAGCAGCGCGACCGCGAAGACGGCGGCCCGGCCCGGGTTGACGCGCCGGTGCTTCACTTCCTCGTTGACGTAGACGGTGGCGTCCCAGCCGGTGTACATGAAGACCGCGATCAGGAGTCCCGCGGCGAGATTGCCCTTCCCGTTGATCCCGCTCAGGCTCAGCCAGCCCCTGGTGATCGGGAACGTGCCGGGGTGGTGACCGAGCACGTGGAGCAGCGCCCAGACGGAGAAGCCGATGAGGATCGCGTACTCGATCACCGCCATGCCGACCTGCGTGCGCGCGGTGAGGCGGATGCCGATCACCGCGATCGTGGCCATGACCACGATGACCGCCGTGCTGAGCAGGATGTTCGGCCAGGTGGCGAGGAGCTGGCGCCGAAGACGGCCAGGACCGCGGGCGACAGCACCACCACCACGGAGATCGTCCCGGTCAGGCAGCCCGCGAGCATCATCCAGCCGACGATGAAGCCGAGGTAGGGGTTGATCGCGCGGCCGACCCACTCGAAGGAGGCGCCGCAGTTGGCGTTCCACAGGTTCAGCCGGCGGTAGGTGTTGGCCAGGATCAGCATCGGGATCCCGCACAGGATGATGACGGGCCCGCCGCCGTAGGCGGCCGTCGCCGCCAGCGCGGCCAGCGTCACCGCCATGGTGGCCGCGGGCGCGGACGAGGCCAGCCCGATGATCGTGTCCTGCGCGACCCCGATCGCGTCCGGCTCGAGCCGGGCCGGGATGGCAGGGACCTGGGTCGGCCGCGGGATCGCGGTCAGCGGTTGATCCGTCATCTATGCTCCTGATCGTGCCGGGCCGCTCATCACCAGGCTCACAGCCCCCCGCGGCTCACTCGCGTATTGTGACATAGCGGTACTGAAGCTGTCGCCAAAACGCGACATCCGCTGGCCACCGCGACCCATAAGCCCCCGGGAGCACAGGAGATGGGAGTCGTCGCTTGGACGAGCGAGCTTTCGACGAGCGGTACCGGCAGTGGGCGCGACGGTCCGGTGAGCTGTTCGCCGAGGCCAGCCGCTACATTCCCGGCGGCGCGGGCAGCAGCGCGCGCACGGTGAAGTTCGGCTGGAAGCCGTATCCCCCGTTCATGGCCGAGGGCTCCGGGTCGCGGCTGCGCGACGTGGACGGGCACTCGTACGTCGACTACCTGCTGGGCCTGGGCCCGATGATCCTGGGCCACCGGCACCCGGCCGTGACCCGGGCCGTCACGAACGCCGTCAGCGAGCTGGGCACCTGCTTCGGCCTGCCCTACGAGCTGGAGATCGAGGCCGCCCGCAAGGTCACCGAGGCGGTGCCGGGGGTGGAACTGGTCCGGTTCTCCAACTCGGGCAGCGAGGTTGTCGGTACGGCCGTCCGGCTGGCCCGCGCGCACACCGGCCGCCCGCTGGTCATCCGCTTCGAAGGGCACTACCACGGCTGGCAGGAACACGGTCTACTGGAGCAACCACGTGGACCCCGAGCTGGCCGGCCCGGCCAGGCAGGCCCCGGCCGGTACCGTCCGGCCCCGGCGTCCCGGCCGAGCTGGAGGCCACGCTCATCGTCCTGACCTGGAATGATCCCGACAGCTTCATAGCCGTGATGGAGGAGCGCGGCGATCAGGTGGCCGCGGTGATCACCGAGCCCGCGGTGTTCAACACCGGCTGCATCCTGCCCGAGCCCGGCTACCTGGAGCTGCTGCGCGAGCAGACCCGCCGGCACGGCGCGCTGCTCATCTTCAACGAGGTCATCACCGGGTTCCGGTTCGCGCGCGGCGGCGCGCAGGAGTACTTCGGGGTCACGCCGGACCTCACCACCATGGCCAAGGGGCTGGGCGGTGGCTTCCCGGTGGCCGCCATCGGCGGCTCCCGCGAGGCGATGTCGATGATCGCCGAGGGCCGCTACTCGCACTCGGGCACCTACAACGCCAACACCGTCGCGTGCGCCGCGGTCAGCGCCACCATGGACGTGCTGGCCGAGCCGGGCCTGTTCGAGCGGCAGCGCGAGCTGGGCGAGACGCTGATGAGCGGGCTGCGCAAGCTGGCCGCCGAGGCGGGCCTGGAGGTCATCGTCGAGGGGCTGGGCACCGTCTTCCAGATCTGGTTCAGCGAGCGGCCGATCAGGAACTGGCGGGACGCGGAGCGCTACGCGGACGAGGAGATGTTCACCCAGTGGTGGCAGGAGATGCTGCTGCGAGGCGTGTTGTTCCACCCGAGCCAGTACGAGAACCTGTTCGTGTCGCTCGTGCACACCGCCGAGGACGTGGCCGACATGCTCGGCGCCGCGCAGGAAGCGTTCGCCGTCATCGGGCGCAGGCGGTCCGTCGACCGCGGAACGTGATGAATCAGCGACTTTTTGTGACTGACCGTATCTCGGCAGGCTTATTGCGTCACAGCCCGTTGTTCCTCTAGGGTCTGCGGCATAACTGGCAAAACGGTCCGTCTTCCACGCGACCCGCCAGCCGATGCCCGCCCGCGCGGAGCAACCCAAGACCGAGACGGAGATGCGCCATGTCATCGCCTGCCACCAGTGCCGCCGCGGCGGGGGAACAGTCCCCTGACCACGCGGGCCGCGGCCTGAAGGATGCTGCCCTACGCATCGGCGACGTCGTGGTCATCTCGATGGCCAGCTCCGGCCCGACGCAGAGCATCGCGGTCACGCTGGCCGTCCTGCTGGCCACCGTCGGCTACGCCAGCTTCCTGCCCATCCTGATCTGCCTCATCCCGATGCTCGGCATCGCCATCGGCTACCAGCGGCTCAACGCCTGGCAGCGCAGCGCGGGCGCGACCTACTCCTGGGTCGGCCGGGCCCTCGACCCGCACGCCGGGTTCTTCGGCGGCTGGATCATGCTGATGTACTACTGCGTCGGCACGACCAGCCTGACCGTCCCGCTCGGTACCTACATGCTGAGCTTCTTCAGCACCACGCTGCCCAACAACACTCCACGCGGTGGCCGCGGTCGGCACCGGGTTCGACCTCCTCGTCCTGGTCATCGCGGCGCTTGGGATCAAGCTGTCGGCCCGGTTCTCGTGGGGCTGGGCCATCTTCGAGTACGGCCTGCTGGTCGGCTTCTCCATCGCCGCCCTGGTCGGCATCTACGGCCACAGCCTGCACCACACGGTGCACGTGTCCAGCTCGTGGTTCACCATCAGCGGCGCCGGCGGGTTCAGCGCCGCTGGTTTCCGGCCTGCTGCTGGCCATCTTCCTGTACTCCGGCTGGGATACCGCCGCCTACGTCAGCGAAGAGGCCAAGGGCAAGCAGGCCGGCCGGGCCGGGGTGACCAGCGTGGTGATCCTGTTCTTCATCTACGCCGGCGTGATCTTCTGCCTGCAGGGCGTCGCGCCCAACAGCGACGATGCAGAAAAACGCGGCCAACATCCTGGCCTACGTGGGCGACCTGATCGGCGGCACCGGCTGGGGAAACGTCATGATCGTCGCCGTGCTCGGCGGCACGCTGGCCTCGCTCCTGGCCGCCATCGTGAGCGCGGTGCGGATCTCCTTCGCCATGGGCCGCGACCGCACCTTCCCGCGCTGGTTCGCGCAGGTGAACCCCAGGTACCGCACCCCGTGGAACGCCACGATCCTGTTCGGCCTGCTCAACATCGTGTTCCTGTGGGGCACGACGCTGATCGGCTCCATCGGCAAGGCCCTGGCCGATATCGTCAGCACGCTCGGCCTGATCGCGGCGATCTTCTACCTGCTCACCGCGAGCGCGGCGGTCTGGTACTACCGCCGGACCATCATGAGCAGCGCGTCCAACTTCTTCCTCGGCGGTTTCCTGCCCGCCCTGGGCGCGGCGTTCATGCTCTTCGTCATCATCTACACGCTGGCCAAGGGCCTGCTCAACGGGGTCCAGCTCGGCTTCGGGTTCGGGCTCGCGGCGATCGGCCTGGTGCTCTCGTTCGTGTCCCAGTACGTCGGTAAGTCGCGCTACTTCTCCGACCCGACGACCAGCTACGGCGACCAGGTCGAGGAGGAACTCGCCGGGCCCCGGCTGTCGAGCACGCAGGCATCGAGCACGGAGCCGACGAGCACGGAGCCGACGAGCACGGAGCCAATCAGCACCACGGAGCCAACGGCGAGGCACGGAGACCACGGCGAGCACGGAGCACAGCCGGAGCACGGACCACGGAGCCAACGAACACGGAGCCTTCCTGAACGCGGACGCGACCGGGGAGGTCTACATCGGGCTGGACCTCGGCACGTCCGGCCTCAAGGCGGTGGCGCTGGGCGCATCCGGCGCGATCCTGGCCCGGGCCAACGCCGCCTACCCCACGCACCGGCCCGCCGCCGGGGCCTACGAGCAGGACCCCGGCGACTGGCTGCGCGCGGTGGAGCAGGCCACATCGAGGCTCGGCGAGGCGATCCCGGCCCGCCGCTGGCGGGCCATCGGCCTGTCCGGCATGATTCCCACGCTCGTCACCCTGGGCCCGGACGGCCGGCCGACCGGGCCCGCCATCACCTGGCAGGACGGCCGAGCCGACGATCTGGGCGAGGAGCTCCGCGAACGCCGCGGTGCCGCCGAGCTGTACCGGCTGACCGGCCAGTGGGTGGACGGCCGCTACCTGCTGCCGATGTTCGGCCGGATCGCCCAGGCGGATCCGGCCCGGGCGGCCGCCACCACGACGATCGCCTCGGCCAAGGACTACCTGTTCGCCTGGCTGACCGGCGAGCTGGCCACCGACCCGAGCACGGCCTCCGGCTACGGCTGCTACGAGCTGGAAGCCGGCCGGTGGGACGCCGCGACCCTGACCCTGGGCGGGGGACCGCGGCTGCCGGCCGTGCTGCCGTCGGCGACCAGCCGCCCGCTACGATCCGAAGCGGCGGCCCGGCTGGGCTGCCCGCCGGTCCCGGTCGTCCTGGGCGCGGCCGACTCGGTACTCGGCGCGCTCGGGATGGGGGTCCGCGAGCCCGGCCAGGTGGCCTACATCGCCGGCACCAGCACCGTTATCCTCGGCATCGCCGACCGGCTGGTCCTCGACCCGGATCACCGGTTCCTGGTCACGCCGCTGGCGGTGCCCGGGCGCTGGGGCCTGGAGATGGACCTGCTCGCCACCGGCAGCGCGATCGCCTGGCTGGCCGGCCTGCTCGGGGGAGACCTGGACGCGGCCGGGCTGGTCGAGCTCGCGGCGGGGGCCGATCCCGCGCGGGCTCCCGTCCTGCTGCCCTACCTGACGCCCGGCGAGCAGGGCGCGCTGTGGGACCCCCTGCTCCACGGCGCCATCGTCGGCCTTGACCTCGGCCATGGCCGGGAGCATCTGGCCCGTGCGCTGGTCAACGGCATCGTCCTGGAGAGCCGCCGCTGCCTGGCCGTGCTGGACGAGACCTGCGGGTTCGGCCACGCCGTCGAGGTGGCCGGCGGCAGCGCCGCCGCCCCGTCCTTCCGGACCGACCTGGCCGACGCCACCAGGCGGCCGGTCTCGATGCCGCGCGACGATGACACCGACCACTCCGCCCGGGGTGCTGCGCTGATCGCGGCGCTGGCCGCCGGGGGCGGCTGGCCGGACGGCGCATTCCCGGCCGCTGGCCTGGCCGCCAAGCCCGACGAGGCCCGCGCCAAGCTCTGGGACGACCTCTGGGCCGCGCACGACGCGGCCCGCCTCCGGCTGCACCCCCCGGTAATAACCGGCGAACGAGAAGTCCGCTCGCTGAACTTCGCACCCGGGACATTACCGGCTTCCCTCACGTATGGGACGTGCGCCAGTCGTTTAGCGATTACAGTTATGTCGACCACGTTCTGCCTCCGTGCAGAATAGGCGGGCCGGAAGAGGGAGGGCCATGCTGGTTCCGCTGGGCCGATTCTCGCTGGCCATTGACGCTGAGAGCTGCGATCCGTCTGCGCACACCACGCCGACAAGCGGCGGGATGTGAGCAGCATGCTGGCCGGAATCCTCTTCCTGGTCCTGGTCCTCGCGGTCGCGGTGCTCATCACGGTGGACGTATCGCGGACACCGACCGAGGCCCCGGCCGGGCAGGCCGATCGCCACGGGCATGACCCTGCTGGCGCGCGCGGCGGTGCCGGGGTCCACGCGTTCTCCCGGGAACCCGCCGTGCGGGAGAAACCCGCTGCCGCGCGCCGCGGCAGCGGGCGTACGGCTCGGGGCTGGTCCCGTCGAGACGGATTCCTTCAACCGGCCAAACGGGGCGGAGCGCGCCTTCGTCCAGCCGCGCCGGGAAATGTCGCAGCCGGCGGCCAGCGAGGCCGCCCTCCGCGGCAAGTTCAACGCCATGTACGTGAACCTGTCCCGTCGCAGCCAGGCCCTGGTGGAACGTGAGCTGCGCATCATCGAGAGCCTCGAGCACGGCGAACAGGACCAGCAGCGCCTCGCCAGCCTGGCCAAGCTGAACCGCATCGCCATGCGTATACACCGCAACTCGCAGAACCTGCTCGTCCTGGCCGGCCAGGAGCCAGCCACCGGCTGGAACCAGCCGGTGACGCTGGCCCATCTGGTCGAGGCCGCGCTCGCGGAGGTCGAGGATTACGAACGCGTCTCATTCGAGGTGCAGCCCGACATCGCGGTGCGCGGGCCCGCCGTCTATGACGCCGTGCACCTGCTGGTCGAGCTGATCGACAACGCCACGGCGTTCTCGGCGGCAGAAATGCCGGTCCATGTCACGGGGCGCATTCTGACCAGCGGCGGCGCTTTGGTCGACATCACCGACCGGGGCATCGGAATGTCCGCGAAAGAGATGGCCTACGCGAACCAGCAGCTGGATAATCCTCCGCCACCGGATGTCGATGTCCCGAAGTGGATGGGCTTGCTGGTGGTCGCCCGGCTCGCCGTCCGGCACGGGATCAGGGTCCGGCTGAACCAGGCCGAGTCCGGCGGGCTCACGGCGCTCGTCTGGCTCCCGGACGAAATCCTCACTCACTACAGCGCCGCCGCTGGTCCCGGCCGCGCCGCCGAGCAGAGGGGAGCCGCGGTCGGCCCGGCGGCCTACGCGCCGGCGCGGACCCAGGAAGCACCCGCAGCCCAGGCCGATCTGGCCTTTTCGGCCCGTAGCGCGCAGGCCACGGTACCGGTCGGGACGACCGCGGCCGTCCGGCTCTCCGGCTCCGCGCGCCCCGACATGCCCAGCGGGGACGTCGCCGTGGTCTTGCCGCAGGCCGAGAGCCAGACGAGAACGCCCGGGCTGCCCATCTTCGACGAGGTCGAGTCGCGCTGGTCCAGGGGCGGGCGCGAAGCAGCCTGGCGGCGGGCCCGGCTGCGGCGCCCGGTCCGGCTGGCCTGGCTGCGGCGCCCGGTCCGGCTGGCCTGGCTGCGGCGCCCGGTCCGGCTGGCCTGGCCGCGGCGCCCGGTCCGGCTGGCCTGGCTGCGGCGCCCGGTTCGGCTGGCCTGGCTGCGCGCTCGGTCCGGCTGGCCTGGCTGCGGCGCCCGGTCCGGCTGGCCTGGCTGCGGCGCCCGGCCCGGCGGCGCCGGGGCTGCCCAGCCGCCCGTCGCCCGCTACCCAGAGCCCTCGCGCCGTCCCGGGCACGCCACCCGGCGCGCCGAAGCGCTCTGGCCCCGCGGCCCGCCAGGGCTGGGCCGCGCCCGCCGGAGAGGCGGGTCCCGGGCCAGCGAAGACGAGTCTGACCGAGGTCGGGCGCTCGTTCCCGAGACCTAGCCGAGATCGGGCCACTGGTCGAGGGTGTAGGCCATTTCCCAGAACATTCCCTCGAGCCGCGAGCTCATCATGAAGATCTCGCCGAGCTGGCACCGCTTCTCGTCGCTGACCGTCCCGGTCCGTTCGTCGAACGTCTCGCGCATGTTCGTGACCAGATCGGCTTCCTCCTGCTGGAGGTAGAACGCCACCCAGTCCGAGTACACGGGATGATCGGCGATCTCGTCCTTCAGGCTCGCGGCGATTTCGATGTAGCTCCACGAGCACGGGAGGATGGCGGCGGTGATCTCCAGCGGGCCGCCTGCGGCCGCGGTCGCCAGCAGGAAACTGGTGTACGCCACGTTGGCCGGAGCCATCCCCCGCGAGCCGCCCCGGTCTTCCGCGCCCAGCTTGATCACCTGGTCGAGCAGGCGCCGGTTGCTCGGGATCTCCAGCCGGATGATCCCGTCCAGCTGTCTGCTGAAGAACTCCAGGTCCGCCTCGCTCGCCGACTTCGCCGCGCCCATGGCCAGGCAGCGGGCGAAGGCGGGCAGGAACAGCAGGTCCTGCTCGATGAAGAAGCGGAACCGGTCGAGCGGCAAGGTGCCCCGGGCCAGCTCGCCCAGGAACGGGTGCGCGTGCAAGCCGGCCCAGATGCGATCGCACCGCGCGCGCAGGCTCGCGGAAAATGCCGTCTCCATGACCGCACCTTAGTGCACGTGCCTGTAAATACTCTGACGTATTCCGGGCTCCTCGCGGTGAGGCGAGCGACTCCCCGTCAGCCGTGTGCGCGGCGGGCGGGGCGGGCCGGTGCCGGCCAGGGGACCGTGTGGCGGGCCGCGATGAGGGCGCCGCCTCGGGTCACGTCGTGCCGGGTGCACACCTGGCAGGTGCGCCCCAGCCCGGCGATGCGTGATCCTCGCCGCCGTAACGGCAGGGATGGGGCCGCCGCCCGCGCGGGCGGCGATGTTGGCCGCCGCGACCAAGTTGCGGCGCCCGCCCTGTCCGCAATGCGGGCAGGAGAAGACCCGTCCGGCGGGTTTGGGTATCCGCCTGGCACACGCGGGACAGGTCGACGACGTGCCCCGCTCATCCACCAGCATCACGGCGATTCCCGCCGCCTCGGCCTTATCCGACACGGCACGGATCAGGTGCCCGACGCGCCAGGCTCGGACCCTCTGGTTGTGCCGTCGCCGGGCGTCCAGGCCCAGCACGCCGCGCGGGTCGCCGACGGCCAGCGTCCCTACCCGGTGCTCGATGGCCCAGTCGACTACCGCCTTGGCCGCCTCGTGCTGGGCCTGCCGTACCCGCCGCTGGTGCCGGGCTTCGGCCGCCCGCTCGCGGCGCTGGTGATTCCGCCATCGCCGCGAACCGCGTCGCCCCGGCTTCGGCACACGCCGGGCGGTCGCGCGGCGGCGGGCCCTGACGTCACGCAAATGTTGGCGGCACTCGGCGCGGATCGCCCGCCCGGACACCAGCAGTTGCCCGTCTGGCCCGGCGGCGGCGTAGGGATGGATGATCCCCAGGTCGACCCCTGCCACCCGGCCTGGATCCGGTCCCTCGCCTGCCGGGTAGATCGTGACCGGGACCTCCGCGGTCACATCCACGTGCAGTCGGCCCGCCTCGCACAGCAGCGTCACCGACCGGACCTGCTCTGCTGGGTAGGGCGGATTCCGGTCCAGCCGGACCACCAGCGGCGGGCAGCCCCGTGCTACCGGAAGCCGCAGCACCCGGCCCTCCAGCGTGAACGTGCCCGCAGGACCAGCGCACCGGAACCAGGGCCCGGCGGCGCCGCGGGAACCGCGCCGTGGTATCCCCCGCCTTGCGGCGTTTGGCCGCTGCGAACCAGGCATCGGAATACCGGCGCAGCACCGACCGGGCGCCCTTGGTGTCCAGTTCCCCGAACGTGCCTGGGCCAGACCTGCTCAGCTCCCGGCACAGCTCCTGGTAGCCAGCCAGCGGCGGGTCCTGGCGGCGGCGCCGCCAGCCGTTCAGTTCCAGTACGCAGCACCACACGTCTCCTGCGGACCGCAGCAGCCCGAACAGCCGCCGCCGCTGCCCGGCGGTGGCACGCAACCCACACCGCGCGGTGCGGAGCACCACGCGCGGCGCTCCCGGAGGACGTTTCCTGGATGCTGCCATCAAAGCACCACCCAGTGACAAATCCAGGTAACGCCACGCAACCAGGGGTTCCTATGACCAGCCGCTGCTCCCGGAGCTGGAGGCCGAGCGGGACCGGCTGTACGCGCAGCTCAGCGCGGTCGGTGACTTCCGGCGCGGGTCGGTCAGCGAGAACTGCCGCAGGTGCGGCAAGCCGGGCTGCGCGTGCGCTGCAGCCCGGTCATTCCGGCACGGGCCGAGGTTCTTGTGGACCCGTACCGCCCGGGGACGCGGCACTGTCGGCCGGCAGCTGGCCGCCGGCGAGGTGGCCAAGGTGCGCCGCGAGGTCGCGCGGCATGCGGAGTTCGCGGCGATCAGCGAGCGGATCGCGGAGGTGAACGAGAAGATCTGCGAGGCCAGGCCCGCGGCCGGAACGGATGCGCCCTGCGGGCCGGAGGGCGAAAAGGGGGGCTCTGTGCGGCGATCGCGCAGGAGAAGGCCGCCGAGATAGGGCGGCGGCGCGCACCACGTCCGCCAGCTCACCATCCTCGGCGACGGCGCCGCCTGGATCTGCTATCCCGACGTCGGGATAGCAGATCTTATTCCGGTGCCGCGGTTATCCCGGCGGTGCTTCGGTCCGGCCCACTGCAGGGCGGTTTCCGTGGTCCGGGCCGGGATAATCAGAGGCGGTCGAGGAAGTCGATGATGTCGTCGGGCGGGCGGTAGCGGCCTGGCTGGCCGTCGACAGGGACGGTGCGGTCGAGGGCGCGCTGCTTGAGTTCGAGGTCGGCTTTGAGGTAGATCATCGTGGTCCGGGTTGATTCGTGTCCCATCCACAAGGCGATGACGGCGATGTCGATGCCTGAGCGGAGCATCCTCACCGCGCAGGAGTGCCTCAGGACATGGGGAGTGACGTTCTTGCTGGTCAGGGAGGGGCAGGTGGCCGCGGCGGTGGCGGCGTGGCGCTTGACGCAGTCCTCGATGGCGTCCTGGCTCATGGGCGTGCCGCGCCGGGTGGGGAACAGGGGGCTGCCCGGCCCGCCGGGGTTTTCGCCGAGCCATGCGGCCAGGACGGCGACGGTGTCGCGGAGCAGCGGTGTCACCCGGTCTTTCCTGCCCTTGCCGTGGCATTCCAGGTGGGGGCCGTCGCCCAGGTGGGTGTCGGCGCGGGTGAGGCCGGCCAGTTCGCCGGCGCGCAGGCCGGTAGTGACGGCGGCCAGCAGCAGGGCGTGGTCGCGGCGGCCTGTCCAGGTACCGGGATCGGGTGCCTGGAGGAGAGCGGTGATTTCCTCTTCGGTCAGGTGGGTGACGATGGTGGTCCGGAACCGCTTGCCGGGGACGGCCAGGACGCGGGCGATGTCGTCGGCGTGCTCGGGGTGCTGCGGCGCGGCGTAGGCGAACATCGAGTGGATTGCGGCGAGCCGCAGGTTCCGGGTCCGGACGGTGTTGCCCCGCTGGTGCTCAAGGTGGTCGAGGAAACCGGTGATCAGCGGCGCACCGAGGTCGGCGAAGTCGAGTTCCGAGGGCGCCTTGCTCCTCTGGGCGGCGGCGAACAGCAGCAGGAGCCGCCAGGTGGCGCGGTAGGAGCGGATGGTGTGACCGCTGGCCTGGAGCTGCCGCATCAGCCGGTCGGTGAAGAACGCCTGCAGGGAAGGCGCGAGCAGCGTCATGACTGCCCCGCCCGGGAGGCGCCGCCGGCCCGGTCGACGTGGTCCTGCAGCCGCTGCGCTGCCAGCGCCATCAGCTCCGGGGACGATGACACGTACCAGTAGGTCGAGGCCGGCCCGGAATGCCCCATGACGGTGGACAGCCATGGCAGCCGTGCGGGCACGTCGGCGCCGTCGCGGTACCAGCCTGTTTCCTCTGCTCACCGCGAAGGAATGCCTTAGCCCGTGGATGGTCGGGCGGCACCGCCCGGTCCTGGGCCCGAGCCCGGCCGCGGCGGCCAGGCGGGTGAAGGTCTTGTGGACGGCGTTGTAGGTGAGGCGGTCCCCGGTGCGGGAGGCCAGTACCGCGGTCGCGGCTCGCCCGGGGAACGCCTGGTCGCGGCGGCGCCGGTAGTCGGCGACCGCGGCGAGGGCTGTCGGGTGGAGCGGGACCAGGCGGAAGCTCTGCGCCTTGTCCTGGCGGACGATCAGCATGCCCTCCCCGGTGTCGATGTCGCCGTCGTCGAGCGCGAGCGCCTCGCCGATCCTCAGCCCGGTGACTGCCAGGAGCGCGATCAGGGTCGTGTAAGTCTCGGCGCGCAGCGGGCCCCGCAGCCGTCCGGCCGCGGCTTGCAGCGTGGCGATGTCGGCGGGCGAGTAAAGGTAGGGAACCGCCCGCAGCCGCCGGCGGGGGAACAAGCCCGGGGGCGGGACCTCGTGGGCCGGGTCGTGCGCGTGCAGGAAGACGGCGAAGCCGCGGACCGCTTCCATGCCCAGCCCCGGAGCCACTGCCCCGTGCCGGGACCGGCGCACCCAGTCCGCTGCCGCCTCGATGGTGAGCGTGCCCTGCTGCCGGTCGCCGAGGTAGTCCAGGAACTGCCGCAGGTACCGCTCGACCCTGATGAGCTTGCAGCCGAGCGCGCGGCGCAGGGTCAGGTAGTCATCGAGGCGGCCGGCGAGCGTACGGGCCGGCGGGTTCACGGCGCGCCAGCCCGAAGCCGGGCCGCGGACGGCGCGGCGGGCCAGGGAGGGGCCAGCGGCCGCAGGGCGGCGACATCGACCTTGGCATACAGCGACGTGGTGCGCTCGTCCTCGTGCCGCAGGACCTGGCCGATCTCGGCCAGCGGCGCGCCGGCTGCCTGCATCGCCGTCGCGGCGAAATAGCGGAGCTGATGGGGCCGCACCCGGTCCAGCCCGGCGCGGCGGGCGGCCCTGGCGACCGAGTGCCCGACAGCGTAACCGGTCAGGCCGCAGTGCGGCGCGACGCTGCGGACGAACAGCGCACGGTCAAGCGCGGCTGCCGTCCGCCCGTCCCGCAGGTAGGCGATGACCGCCCCGGCGACGTCGCGGGGAAGGGGAAGCTGGTCGCGGCGGCCGCCTTTCCCGCTGATCTCCACGATCCCCGAGCGCCAGTCCACGTCCTCGAGCGTCAGCGCGGCGATCTCGCGGGCCCGCAGCCCCATCCGCGTCAGGATCAGCACGATCGCGTAGTCGCGCAGCCCCTGGGCGGTCGCGCGGTCGCAGGCGGCCAGCAGCGCGGTAGCATCCGCTCCGGTCACGAGCGCGGGCATCCGGATCCGCCTCCTGCGGTACGCTCCCGGAACCGTCCCGGCGAGCGGGGCCGCGGTCAGCCCGTCGGAATACAGCCAGGTCAGGAACGTCCGCAGCATGCTCGCGGTGTTCTGCGTGGTACCCGGGGCCTGGACGCGGGCCATGCCGGCCAGGAAGGCGGTGACGTCCGAGGCCGTGAGGGCGCTCAGCAGCGGGCCGCGCTCGCTGTCCGGCACGGCTGCCGCCAGGAACCGGCGCGCCGAGTCCAGGTGAGCGCGGCGCGTCTTGCCCGCCAGCCCGCGCTCGTCCGCCAGGAATGTCCCGAACCGGTCGAGCAGGTGCCCTGTGCCCGCCGCCGGCCCTGGGACCGGTGCCGGGCGGACGGCGCCGAGCTCGCGCAGGTAGCCGAGCATCCAGGCCAGCGACTGCCCGGTCATCTGGCTGGAGTATCCGCCTGCCCGCCGTGCCGCCGCGAACTCGGTGATCGTCTCGTCCCTGATGTCGTCCGTGGTCATGCCGTGTTCGGCGAGCCAGCAGCTCAGGTGCGCGACAGCCTCGAGCTTGCGCCTGGTCCCCGCCGGGGTATAGCCCAGCCGGGCCAGTTCCGCGTCGAGCCCGGCCGCAAACGGCTCCAGCGGCCCGGACCACCGAACTCGCGACTTACTGTGCATATCTGCCTGCCTTCCGTGATTGGTCATCGTCAGGATCGCCTCACGGAAGGTCGGCTCACAGGGCCGTGACAGCTGAAACTATCCCGCCATGCTTGGCGCGATCAGGCATTGTGCGCAGCGTGACCAGATGCGTCACCGGGATAACCGCGGCACCGGAATAAGATCTGCTATCCCGACGTCGGGATAGCAGATCCAGGCGGCACCGTCGCCGAGGATGGTGAGCTGCCGGACGTGGCCGGCGCCGCGGCGGATGCCTTCTGCCTCCACGAGGCCGGCGAACACGCTCGCCGGCTCGAACGTTGCCACGTAGCTGGAGGAGTCCCGGTCGCGGACGGGGTATCCCTTGTCATCGACCTCGTCCTGGGTGAAGAACACGCCGAGCTTGACCTCGCGGGTGCGGGCCCGGCCGTCTTCTCCCTTGCCGTCCCGCCCCGCCGTCTCCTTCGCGGTGACCGGCACGCCGGTGCCGTCGATAGCGGCATACAGCTTGTCCGGCAGCGGGGACGGCGGGAGCGGCACGAGCCTGCGCGCGGGTCAGCCTCGCCGCCCGCGCCGGGTCCGGTGCCTTGCCCAGCAGCTCCAGCGCGTCGGGCGCGGCCAGATCCTCAAACGCCTCCAGCGCGGCCGGGAAGTACTCCCGCAGCTGGTGCCGCAGCCGCTGCACCTGCCGGGTCCGTTCCCAGATCAGCGTCTTGTGGGTGCGCGCGACCACCTTGATGCCGCCGGCCTCCGCGCTGCCGGCGGCCACGGCGCGCAGCTGATGGGAATCGGTGCGCACCATGTCGGCCAGCATGTGCGAGTCCCCGGGATCGCTCTTGGCGCCGGAGACGCCCAGCCGCTCCCGGAACCGCGACGCCTGCAGCGGGTTCACCGCATACACCACATACCCGGCCGCCACCAGCGCCGCCACCCACGGGCCGCGGTCGGTCTCGATCCCGATCACCACCTCCGCATCCTCGCCGGCCTCGCCCAGCTGCTGCCCGGTCAGCTCATGCAGCCGGGCCATCCCGGCCACCCCCTCCGGCAGCCGCCTGCGGGCCAGCACCCGGCCCGCCGCATCCATCACCTCCACGTCGTGATGGTCCTCAGCCCAGTCATCCCCCACGAACAGCCGCATACGATCTCCCGTCCTCGATGCCCAATCTCGTCAGCAGCCTGCGGGAGAACCATCGCGCCCTAATAAAACAGTGCTCACGCCCCGCGCCAGGCAGGCGGGCACGACATCCCAGCAGCGATCAACTCTCCCGGGTCACCGGCAGGGGCACGCTCTTGCGGAAGGACTCAAAGTCCTGGGCGGTCCAGTGCTCACCTGCCGGCGGCCACCAGGTACCGAGTCTGCCCGATGCGGACCCGGTAGTTCTTATTAGGGCGGTCCCTACCGCGACGCCCTGCATGACGTCGAATTCGTTGCCTTCTGGATCAGCCATCGTCACCAAGCTCTCCCGTTCAGCTAGCACATGCGCGCCCAGCCTGGCCAGGCCTTCTACCTCGGCGTCGACGTCGGCGCAGGTAAGGTCTAGATGAACGCGGTTCTTGACGACTTTGGACTCGGAGACAAACTGAAACCACAGCCGCGGAGTGCCGGGCGATGACGCCTGAACCAAGACCGTCGAGCCGTCATCCGGGTCATCAGTCCCGGTCACGGCTACCTCGCCGCCATGCAGCCGTCCGTTCCGGATGCGTTGCCGATGACGGCCTAGGCCGAGCGGGAGAAAGCGCCGGAAACCCGCTGTGGTCGCCCCGCTGGAGCCGACTGCTGCGGACGCAAGACGGTCCGCTATACCGTCCGCCCTGACCGCAGCCTGATATCTCCGTCACGTAGAGTAGCCGTGACGACCAGAGCAGGATAGCCTTCTCCGGCGGTTTTCGCTGCCCGTACACTACAGGGAGCATCCGTTGCCGGCTGCTACGGACACGCATCGGCCTTACCGTGGTCCGTGCCGTCGCACGTTCCTCCCGTCGGCCGTGCCGCAAGGGCCGCTGCGTCGTATCATGCTCGCGTCGCTGCGGATCTTTTGAAACACGGGATTGTCGTGGCGACGTGTAGCTGAACCCCGGACTGGTAAAGATGAGACTCAAGACGGCGCAAGGGACTAGCTAGTGGTTGCAGCGGCTCGGAGGATCCCAGCGACACTGTCTTGGCACGTGGTCCGACAGGCGGGCCGCCGTCTCACCTGGGGCATGGCGGATCAGGCAATGGGCGCCCTGACGAACTTCCTCCTGAGCATATTCATCGCCCGCACGCTAGGCGCCACGCAATTCGGCGCCTTCAGCGTGGCTTTCGTGACGTACGGGTTGGTGCTCAATGCGTCGCGAGGTCTTGCTGTCGACCCTCTCCTGATCAGGTTCAGCGGCACGTACCTGCCGACCTGGCGGCGCGCCGTCGCGGGCTGCACTGGAACCGCGCTACTCGTGGGCCTGGTCACCGGAGCCTGCGCACTTGCGGCAGGGTCACTGTTTGGTGGTACTACCGGGCGGGCCTTTGTGGCTCTCGGTCTGACGCTACCGGGACTGATGCTGCAGGATAGCTGGCGGCACTCGTTTTTCGCGCTGGGACGCGGCTACCATGCCTTCATCAACGACACGATCTGGGCAGTGGTCCTGATTCCCTTGCTGGTATTCCTGAAGATCAGTGGCCATGCGAACGTGTTCTGGCTCGTCCTCGCGTGGGGCGTGGCGGCCGCCGTCGGGGCTGCCATCGGAATACTGCAGGCCAGAGTTGTGCCCGATCTGGCGGGCGCGGTGAAATGGCTCTGGCGGCACCGTGATCTCGGGCCCCGCTACCTTGCGGCAAACACTGCGAGCAACGCCTCTAACTCGTTGCGAAGCTATACTCTCACTTTCATTTTGGGTCTCGCCGCTGTTGGCTATATCCAGGCTGCCGCCACGCTTATGGGTCCCTTTAACATCGTTCTATTCGGACTTAGCCTAGTCATGGTGCCGGAGGCTGTCCGGCTGCTGCGCCGCTCGCCACGGCAGCTGCCTCTTTTCTGCGCAGGCGTCAGCGCCGGGCTCACGCTGCTAGCGCTGACATGGGGAGCGGTGCTGGTGGTGGCATTGCCCCGGGGACTCGGGCACCTGATGCTGGGAAGCCTATGGCGGCCGACCTATCCACTAGTGGTGCCGGCGACACTTGCCGTCGCGAGCTCGTGTGCCGCTACTGGCGCGTTCTTGGGCCTGACCGCCCTGGGTGCCGCGCGTCGCAACCTGCGCGCCGCGATCCTCAACTCGGTGCTCCTTGTAGCGTGTGGCCTCGTGGGAGCCGTAACCGGAGGCACGCTCGGCACGATGCGTTGGTACGCAGCCGCATCGTGGCTCGCCGCGCTGGTAACTTGGTGGCAGTTGAGGCATGCGCTGCAGGAGTCGAGCACTGTCCCGGTACCGAGCTGGTTGTGGCCGGGGCGCGGTCGTGGGTCATCTGCAGCTAGCTCCCGGCACCACCGCCGCATCAAAAAGGGGTTATGGGGGCGTTGCGAGCGTCACCTAGGTTCAGCACCACCACCTCGTAGGTATCAGGGGCGGGACATCGGTGCTCTCATGTGAGTGACGCGGCGCATCCTGATCATTGTCCAGAACCTTCCGGTGCCCTTTGACCGGCGGGTGTGGCTGGAGTGCCAGGCCCTGACCGAGGTCGGCTACCAGGTCGCCGTCGTGTGCCCTAAGGGCAAGGGGGACCCGGGCTACCAGGTCATCGACGGCGTGGAGCTGTACAAGTACGAGCCGTACGCGCCCGGCGGCAGCAGGCTGAGCTTCGTCACCGAGTACGCGTACTCGTTCGCGGCCACCGCGTGGAAGACGCTGCTCGCGCGGCGGCGCGGCCGGTTCGCGGTGATCCAGGCCTGCAACCCGCCGGACATCTTCTGGCCGCTGGCGATGGCGTTCAAGGCGGCCGAACGGACCAGGTTCGTGTTTGACCACCACGACCTGTGTCCCGAGCTGTTCGAGTCGCGGTTCGGTCGCCGGTCGCTGCCCTACAAGGGGCTGCGGTTCCTGGAGCGGCGCACGCACCGCACGGCGGACCACGTGATCTCCACCAACGAGTCCTACCAGGACATCGCCATCACGCGCAGCGGCAAGGACCCGGCCGACGTCACGGTGGTCCGCACCGGGCCGGACCCGGACAAGCTCCAGCGCGGGACACCGGATGAGGGCCAGAAGCGCGGGCGAAGGCACCTGGCCGCCTACATCGGCGTCATGGGTCCCCAGGACGGCGTGGATATCGTGGTCCGGGCCGCCGACGTCATCGTCCACGACCTAGGGCGCGCGGACATCGCGTTCACCCTCATCGGCAAGGGCGACTGCTTCGACGAGCTGGTGGCGCTGCGGGATGAGCTCAAGCTGAACAGCCACGTCGAGTTCACCGGCCGGGCCCCCGACGAACTGGTCAAGAAGGTCATGTCCACCGCCGACATCGGGCTGTCCCCGGACCCGATGAACCCGCTCAACGACGTGTCCACGATGAACAAGACGATGGAGTACATGTCGTTCGAGCTCCCGGTGGTGGCCTTCGACCTGCGCGAGACCCGGGTCTCGGCCGCCGACGCCGCCGTCTACGTCAAGCCGACGGGGAGTCCCGAGCAGGATGTGCGGGACTACGCCCAGGCGATCATCGACCTCATCGACAACCCCGACGAGCGGGCGCGGATGGGCAAGCTCGGCCGGGCGCGGGTCGAGCAGGAGCTCGCCTGGCCGCACCAGAGACAGGCCTACCTCAGCGTATACGCGAAGGTAGCGCCGCTGGCACGCAAGGCACCAGCGGCACTACAGGCAGGGAGCTAACGCGCATGTGCGGTATCGCCGGGTGCTACCAGCAGGCCGACGGGCACAAGCTGACCGACGTCATGACCGAGCGGATCGCGCATCGGGGTCCGGACGCGGGCGCGCTGTGGAGCCACGAGGACGAGCGCGTCTCCATCCACCTCGGCCACCGGCGGCTGTCGATCATCGACCTGTCCACGTCGGCCAACCAGCCGCTGGTCAAGGGCGACCTGACGCTCGTCTATAACGGTGAGCTCTACAACTACCGTGAGCTCCGCAAGGAACTAGAGAAGCAGGGCGCTTCCTTCCTCACCAGCTCCGACACCGAGGTCGTGCTGGAGGCGTGGCGGCACTGGGGGGCGGCCGCCCTGGAGCGGTTCCGCGGCATGTTCGCGTTCGCCATCGCGGACAGGCGGACCGGCGAGCTCGTGCTCGCCCGCGACCCGCTCGGCATCAAGCCGCTGCTGTACCTGCGCCGCGGCAAGGGCATCGTGTTCGCCTCCGAGCTCAAGGCACTGGTCGCCGCCCTCGGCCCGGAGCTGCGGATCGAGCCGGGCGCGATGGTCGCGTCGATGCTCTATTACTGGGTGCCCGAGCAGCGGTGCTCGATCCAGGGCGTGCGTAAGCTCCCGGCGGGCAGTTGGGCGCGCTTCCGGCCCGATGGCACGCACGAGGAGCACGCGTACTGGCGGGTGCAGGATGTCGCCCGCGACGCCGCCCGGGAGCCGGCCGCCGACCTCAAAACCGTCATGGAGGAGAGCGTCACCGCGCACCTGATCGCCGACGTGCCGGTGTCAAGCTTCCTGTCCGGCGGGCTGGACTCCAGCATCGTCACGGTGCTCGCCCACCAGCGGGCCGCCAGCGTCGACGCCTACACGATCACCTTCCGGCCGGAGGACCAGAAGCTGGAGGCGATGCCGGACGACGCGATCTATGCGCGGAAGGTCGCCCACCAGTTCGGCATCGAGCTGCACGAGATCGAGATCTCCCCGGACATCGTCGACATGCTGCCCAAGATGGTCGACATGCTAGATGAGCCCATCGGGGACCCGGCGGCGATCAACACCTTCCTGATGTGCCAGGCGGCGCGCGAGCGCGGCGTCAAGGTGATCCTCTCCGGGATGGGCGCGGACGAGCTCTTCGGCGGGTACCGCAAGCACCTGGCCTGCCAGCTTGCCAGCCGGTTTAACAACCTGCCCGGGCTGGTGAAGGCCCCGGCGCGGGCGGCCGTCCACGCCATGCCGGTTTCCATCGGGGACCGGGGACTGCGCTACCCCCGGTGGGCCAAGCGGTTCATGACGTTCGCCGAGCTCGGTGAGGAGGCCCGGTTCCGGCAGAGCTACACGCTGTATGACCCGGAAGACCTCACCGCCCTTGTCGGGCCGCAGCTCGCGACCAGCGTCAGCGCCGTCATCGCCGAGCACGCCGCCATCTACAACGACAACGAGCTCGATGACGAGGTCAACCGGATGTGCCTAGCCGACACGCGGCTGTTCATGGCGGGCCTCAACCTGACCTACACCGACCGCGCCAGCATGGGGGCGTCCGTGGAGGTGCGCACGCCCTTCGTGGACCTGATCGTGGCGCGGGCCGCGTTCTCGATCCGGGGTGGCGACAAGCTCCGCGGCAGGACGACGAAGGCGGCGCTCAAGGACGCCGCCGCCAGCTGGCTGCCGCACGAGATCGTGCACCGGCCGAAGGCCTCGTTCGGCGCCCCGCTGCGCGCCTGGGTCCGGGGCGACCTGCGCGAGCTGATCAACGACGTGCTCGTCGGCGGCGAGCTGGTCCAGCTCGGCATGCTCCGCAAGGGCCTGGTGCAAAGGCTTATCGCCGACGAGCGGTCCGGCCGACAGGACTACGCCAAGCAGATCTGGCAGCTGCTGTCCATGGAGCTGTGGTACCGCCAGGTGCGCGCCGCCGGGGTGGCGACGGCGTAACACACGCTGTAACACAAAGAGCTAAGGAAACCGATGAAGCAGATTGCGCAGAACTACAAGTCCGGGGAGCTGGCGGTGCTCGACGTGCCCGCGCCGACCTGCCGTCCCGGCGGCGTCCTCGTGCGGTCGCTGTTCTCCCTGATCTCGACGGGCACCGAGATGATGAAGGTGTCCGAGGCCAGCATGTCGATGGTCGGGATGGCCCGCGCCCGGCCGGACCAGGTGAGGAAGGTTCTTGACCAGGTGCAGCAGCAGGGCGTGGTCACCACCTACAAGAAGGTGACGAACAAGCTTGACTCCTATACGCCGCTCGGGTACTCGCTATGCGGCGTGGTCACCGAGGTGGGGAAGGGCGCCGAGGAGTTTAAGGTCGGCCAGCTCGTCGCGTGCGCCGGCAACGAGCAGGCGCTGCACGCCGAGTACAACTTCGTGCCGGTCAACCTGTGCGCGGCGGTCCCGGACGGGGTCGCGCCGGAGCACGCCGCGTTCGCGACCGTCGCGGCGATCGCCATGCAGGGCGTGCGGCGCGGCGAGGTCCAGCTCGGCGAGACCTCGGTGGTGATCGGCCTGGGCCTCATCGGCCAGCTCGTGGTCCGGCTGCTGGTCGCGGCCGGCGTTCAGGTGGTGGGCATCGACCTGGTCGAGGCGCGGTGCCGGCTGGCGGAGAAGGCGGGCGCGGCCATGGCGGGCTCCCCCGACGACCTGGACACCGTGGCCAGCGGGCTCGCCGCGATCACCGGCCGGCGCGGTGCCGACCACATCTTCCTGGCCGCGGGCGGCCACACCAACGGCCCGGTCGAGACGGCCGTGAAGCTCGCGCGGGACCGCGCGCGGGTCATCGACATCGGCAAGATGAAGCTCGACCTGCCGTGGAACGCCTACTACGAGAAGGAACTGGACGTCCGGTTCTCCCGCTCCTATGGCCCGGGCCGCTACGACGACCGGTACGAACTGGAGGGCATCGACTACCCGGCGGGCTACGTGCGGTGGACCGAGAAGCGGAACCTGGAGTCGTTCCTGGAACTGCTGGCCCGCGGCTCCCTCGAGGTGGCGACCCTCATCGACGGGGTCTTCCCATTCGCCGACGCCGCGAAGGTGTACGGGGACCTGAAGGAAGGGTCGCTCAAGGCCGTCGGGGTGCTGCTGGAATACGAGCAGTCGGCCGAAGGCGCTCCGAGGCCGGCCACGAGTAAGCACCTTGGAGACACGAAGCCGCCAGCCGTTCGGAATAGGGGAAAGAGCAAGTCCGAGGTGCGGTGTGGCTTCGTAGGCGCGGGAAACTACGCCTCGTCCATGCTGCTGCCGCACCTGGCGAGCAACGGCACCGCGGTCCTGGCGCACGTGGCCACCACCAAGTCGCTGTCGGCGGTCAACGCGCAGAAGAAGTTCGGGTTCGAGACCGCGTCCACCGATACGGACGCGATCTTCAACGACGAGAGCCTGGACGCGATTTTCATCGTGACCCGGCACGCGACGCACGCCAGGCTGGTGTGCCGCGCGCTGGAGACCGGCAAGGCGGTCTTCGTCGAGAAGCCGCTGGCGCTCACCCGCGAGGAGACCGACGCGATCGCCGAGGCGATCACCAAGACCGGCAACGACCGGCTGATGGTCGGCTTCAACCGCCGGTTCGCGCCGCTTCTGGCGAAGATGCGCGCCGACTTCGGCGGGGCCGCGGCCACCTCCAACACCCGGTACCTGGTCAACGCCGGGCCGCTGGCGAAGGATAGCTGGTACCTCAACGAGGCGGCCGAGGGCACCCGGTTCACCGGCGAGGGCGGCCACTTCATCGACACGCTGGGCTGGTGGGCCGACAGCCTGCCCGAGGAGGTCTACGCGATCAGAGGGGCCGACAAGGGCGACGTGCAGGCCACCTTCCGGTTCGCCTGCGGGGCGACCGGCACCATCAGCTACCTCACCGGCGGGAACGCCCGGTTCCCGAAGGAGACCCTCGACGTCACCGGGGGCGGGCGCAGCGCCCGGCTGGACAACTTCCGCGAGGCCGCGGTGTGGAGCGGGCGCGGGAAGTCCGCCGCCAAGGCGCGCGGCGGCCAGGACAAGGGCCAGAAGGCCGAGATGGAGCAGTTCATCGCGGCCGTCGCGGTCGGCGGCCCGATGCCGATCGCCCTGGACTCGCTGCTCGCCACCACGCGCGCCACGATCGCGGTGGCCGAGAGCATGGCCAGCGGCAAGCCGGAGTTGGTGTGAGCGATCGGAAGGGCGCGGTGGTGCCTGGACTGAGCGGAGCTACCGAGGGACGAGGGAGCGTAGTGAGGCTGTGCTTGCCCAGGGGGTGCCCCCCCGGACCCCCCTGCACCGCCTCCCCGGGTGGCCTGGAGCGAGCGGGGGACACTGCGTGAATTCCGCGAAGCTCGGCTGGTACGCGCGCAGGCTCGCCCGGATGTCGCCCGCCGAGGTGGCGTTGCGTGTCCGGGAGCAGGCCCTGCGCAGGGCGTGGGCGCGTCGGCAGGTGCGCCCGGAGCAGGTTCCCGGGCTGCCACCGCTGACGACGGCGCTGCCGATCCAGGAGCGCCGGTTCACGTCCGTGCTGCCGCCGGGCGTTGGCGCCCTGGTGCCCGCGGCGGCTCGGGAGGCGATCCTCGCCGACGCGGGCCGGCTGCTGGACGGCGAGTGGGAGATGTTCGGCGTCCTCCGCACGGACATGAAGAACCCGGACTGGTTCCTCGACCCGGCGGCGGGCCGCCGGTCTTCGCCGCAGGTCTACGCGTTCCGCGTGGATCACCGCTCCGAGGCGGAGGTTGGCAACATCAAGCAGGTCTGGGAGGTCAACCGGCTGCAGCACCTGACGCTGCTGGCGGCCGCCTGGTACCTGACCGGCGAGGACGCCTACGCGGAGCGGGTCGACGGGCAGCTCCGCTCCTGGTGGGCCGCCAACCCGTTGCTGTCCGGGGTGAACTGGACCAGCGGCATAGAGCTCGGCGTCCGGCTGATCAACTTCGCCTGGATCCGGCGGCTGCTCGACGGCTGGGTCGGCGTGGCGGACCTGTTCGAGCACAACGACCTCGCGCTGCGGCAGATCCGGTGGCACCAGCAGTACCTGGCGACGTTCGAGAGCCGCGGGTCGTCGGCCAACAACCACCTGATCGCCGAGGCGGCGGGGCTGCTCGCGGGTAGCTGCGCGTTCCCGTGGTTCGGCGAGAGCGCCCGGTGGCGTTCCCGGGCCGGCGGGCTGCTGGAGCGGTCGCTGCGGTCGAACACCTTTGACTCCGGGATCAACCGCGAGCTGGCGACCGACTACCACGGCTTCGTCTTCGAGCTGGGGATCTTCGCGGCGCTTGAGGCGGCCCGCGCCGGGGTGCCGGTGAGCGGCGACTGCTGGCGGCTGCTGTGCTCGATGGCCGACGCGATGGCCGCCCTGGTCGATGCCCGGGTTCAGCCGCCCCGGCAGGGCGACTCCGACGAGGGCCGCGTGGTGCTGCTGGACGCCCCCGCGCACAACCGCTGGCCGGCGCTGCTGTCGCTGGCCGGCGCGCTGTTCCGGCCGCTGGACTGGTGGCCGGCGGTACCGGCCGACGCCGGCGGCGCCCTCGCGGGCGCCCTCCTGCCCGGTGGCGTTCGGGAGGCGGCTGGCCGGCCTTCGCGGCGCCCCTTCCGGTTCCCGGACGCCGGCCTCACCATTCTCCGAACGACTTCGCCCGACTCTCCCGAGATATGGTGCCGCTGCGACGGCGGGCCGCACGGATTCCTGTCCATCGCGGCGCACGCGCACGCCGACGCGCTGTCCGTCGAGGTCCGCCATGACGGGGTGGACATCCTCGCCGACCCCGGCACCTACTGCTACCACGGTGAGCCGGAATGGCGGGCCTACTTCCGCTCCACGATCGGGCACAACACCGTGGAGATCGGCGGTCGCGACCAGTCCCAGCAGAGCGGCCCGTTCATGTGGGCCAGGCAGGCGCGGACCAGACAGATCGAGTCCTCCGAACCGCAGACGGCGTGGACCGCGGAGCACGACGGCTACGTCGCCGCGCTGCGCCCCCCGGCCAGCCACCGGCGAACCGTGCGCCTGGATCAGGCGGGACGCGGCATCGAGATCACCGACGTGATCGACGGTGCCGGGCATGAGGTGCGACTCGCCTTCCACCTGGGCCCGGAGGTCACGGCGGAACTGGCTGGCGACCGGGTGACGCTGACCTGGCCCGCCGGATCTGGGACCGAATCGGGGTGGCTGAACCTGCCCCGCGAGTTCTCCTGGAGCCTGCACCGGGGCGAGACCGGGCCCATCCTCGGATGGTATTCGCCGGGCCTCGGCCAGCGCGTGCCCGCCTTCACGCTTCTTGGCAGCGGGCAGTGCACGCGTGACGCTCCGCTCACGACGCGCCTACAGTTTACCGGAACTGGACAATCATCCGGCTTTAGCGCTTCTGGCCACACCGTACACTGGGGGAAATCCCACGCAAGCCCGGCTGGGGCGAGTGAAATCCAAGCGGAGGCCTGATGAGCCAGCAGGCACTCGACCTGCGAGGGTCCATCCAGATTCTGCGGCGACACAAGAAGATATTCGGGGCCATTACACTTCTGGGCCTCCTCATTGGTGTCGCTTGCGCGCTGATCACGCCGCCGATGGTTTCGAGCTCGGCGCTCGTGGTCGTCCCGGAAACGGCGGCCCAGGAAGCGCAGGCCGGGACGTCGGGTTCGGACCCCTTCATCGCGCCGGAGGAGGTTGTCGCGACCAGCACCGCAGTACTTCAGGGCGCGCTGCCGAACATCAGCCCGGCGCTGTCGCTGACCACGCTGAAGGGCAGGATCTCGGTATCGAGTCCGGCCGTCAGCATCCTGTCGTTCAACGGCGAGGGGAAAACCGCGGCGCAGGCGGAGAGCATCGCGAACGCAGTCGCCAATGCCTATGTGGCCTACGTTGGTTCGCCGTCCAGTCCGGTTGGCCACGTGGAGGCGAAGGTTCTCCAGCTGGCCAGCACCGCCTCGGCGAGCAAGGTGCCCGAGCAGATCGCCACGTACGGCGCGCTCGGCGCGGCCGTGGGCGCGCTCATCGCCTTCTTCGTCGCGCTCGTGATCGGCCGCAATGACCGGCGACTCGTTGAGCGCGCCGCGATCGCGAATTCGATCGCCGCACCGGTGCTCGCGTCCATTCCTGCGGAGCGTCCCTCCGACGCCGCGCGTTGGGCGAGGCTGCTGGAGGAATATGAGCCGGAGGCCGTGGACGCGTGGGGGATCAACAAGCTGCTCCAGCGGTTTGGGGTCGCCGGAATCCGGGCTAACGGGAATAGCGATGGCCGGACCTTCTCGCTGACCGTCTTCTCCCTTTCCGGCGACATGGGCGCGCTTGCCCTCGGCCCGCAGTTGGCGGCCTTCGCCGCCACGCTCGGGATACCTACGGCCCTGGTCGTCGGACCGCAGCAGGACGCGAACACCGCGGCCGCGCTGCGCACCGCGTGCGCCGCGCCGCAGGCCGGCTCGGGACGGCGCAAGCCGCTGCGGCTGATCGCCGCCGAGGACGGCCGCGTCGGCCAGGTGAACGCCGCGTTCGTCGTCGTGGTCATGGTCGTCGATGGCAAGGACCCGCGCATTCCGGACATGGACCACACCACCACGGCGGTGCTCGGGGTTTCGGCCGGCGGCGCGACCGCGCCGGACCTGGCCAGGGTGGCCACCGCGGCCGCCGCGGACGGACGAGAGATCGTCGGAATCCTTGTAGCCAACCCGGACCCGGATGACCAGACCAGCGGGCGGGTTCCGCGCCTGGCATTGCCGCTGCGTCGTCCGCTGCCGACGCGGGTCCACGTTGTACCGACAGAGATCAAACCGACGGAGATCAGACGGTGAGCGATCCAGACCAGATAACGTGGGACGCGGCACTCGACGGGAACCTGGGAGAACGCCTCGCCGCCTACGAGGATCCCGCCGACCTTGACGACCGTGGCGCCGGGCCAGCCACGGGCCTGGTGAGCCTGGGGTTCCTCTGGGCGGCGCTGGGACGCACGGTGCGGCTGTGGTGCACCCTGGCGGTCCTCGGCCTGATCATCGGTGCCGGGTACTACGTGAAGAGCCCGCCGGTGTACAAGGCGACGACCTCCCTCCTGCTGGCGTACGACTCCAGCCAGAACTCGGTCAGCGAGGCGCAGACCGACCTCGCCCTAGCGCAGAGCCTTCCGGTGGCCACGGCCGTCGTCCGGCAACTCGGGCTGCCGCAGACTCCGGAGAGCTTCCTCGGCTCCTACACCGTCGCCCCGACGAGCACGCTGAGTCCTGTCCTTACGATCACCGCGAGCGGGGCGACGAGCGACAAGGCGGTCCAGATCGCGCAGGCGATCGCCCAGCAGTTCCTCGCCTTCCGCGCCTCCTACCAGCAGACCCAGTACAACCTGCTGAAGACCCAGCTCGACCAGCAGCTCGCCGCGGCTCAGCAGCAGGTCAGCGCGGCCAGCACGGAGGCGGAGAAGACGGTTGCGACGAACAACCTGGGGGCGGTGCATGCGTACGTGACCCCCACGCTGGAGACCGCCGAGACGAACCTGCAGGACATGATCAAGGGCAGTGTGGTGCTCAACGCCGCCGAGCCGGTGAAGGTCTCGCGGAAGAAGGGCATCGTGGAATACGCCGCAGGCGGACTTCTCATCGGCCTCGCCCTGGGCATTGGCATCGTCGTGATCGCCGCGATCACGTCAGACAAGCTGCGGCGCAGGGATGACATCGCGTACGCCATCGGCGCGCCGGTCCGGCTCAGCGTGGGCCGGCTCCGGGCGGGCCGGGTTCCGGCCCTGTCCGGGAGGTCCGCCGCCACCCGGCGACGCGACATGGACCGGATAGTCGATCACCTGCGACAGGTCATCCCGGGTGGTGGCCGGGCGCCGGTCAGCCTCGCGGTGGTCCCCGTCGATGACACGGCGACTGCGGCCGAGGCGGTTGTCGCGCTGGCCGCCTCCGTCGCCAGGGGCAAGCAGGTCGTCGTCGCTGACCTGTCCGCTGGCGCGCCCGCGGCCCGCCTGCTGGGGGTCAGGGACCCCGGCGTCGCCAGGGTGAATCACGATGGCGCGCACATGATGGTCATGATGCCGACCGCCGATGACGTCGCGCCGATTGGCCCGCTGCGGGTCCCGGACCGGAACGCGGAGCCGGATGCGGCACTGGCATCGGCGTGTGCCCAGGCCGACCTCGTCCTCTCGCTGGTCAGCCTGGATCCCGCCCGCGGCGGGGACCACCTGGCGACGTGGGCGACCGACGTGGTCGCGATGGTGACCACCGGCCGGTCGACCGCGACGCGGATCCACACGGTGGGGGAAATGATCCGGCTGGCCGGGGCGCGGCTGGCCTCCGTCGTGGTGATGGAGGTCGACAAGGCCGACGAGAGCCTCGGGGCGACGACCACGGAATACCTCGCCACGGCCGCTTTTGGATCCTAATGCTTTTAGCTCCTAAGGCTTTTCCCGCTATGATAGCTCTAATCCCGCCTTCCTTTTCTATCCTGCCGCATATCCCAACGGGGATGGTGTCTTCATGAGGGTTCTCATCTCTGCTTTCCAGTGCGCGCCTGGTTTCGGTAGCGAGCCTGGGAACGGCTGGTACTGGCCGACCGCTCTGGCAAGTGTCGGGCACGAGGTGACGGTGGTCACCGACTCTTTCTGGCGTTCGTACGTTGTGACCGAGGCGGATAACTGGCCGCAGATCAGGTTCGAATTCGTTGACCTGCCGGGGACCCCGGTGAGATACCCGGGCGCGCTGCGCAAGGCCGATATTTACCGGCGCTGGCAGGTGGCCGCGTACCGGCGCATGGCGGCGACCGGGCTGAAATTCGACGTAATCCACCATACGGGATGGGGATCGGTGCACCTCGGCAGCCAGCTCTGGCGGCTCCCCGCGCCCTTGGTGTTCGGCCCTGTCGGCGGCGGGCAGACCGCGCCGGCCAGCTACTGGCGTTACTTTGGCCGCGACTGGCCGCAGGAAGCGGTCCGGAATGTGGCGACCAATTCGCTGCTCGGATTGAATCCGCTGAGCCGCCAGACGGTGCGGAAGGCCGCGGTGACCCTGGCCACCAATCACGACACCGCGGCGATCTGCAAGAGCCTGGGGGGGCGTGATGTCCGGTACTCCCTCGCCGAGGGCCTGCCCGCCGACTGGATAGCGCGCCCACGGCGAAAGCCTGCCGACGTGCCGACCGTGCTCTGGGTTGGCCGGATGCTTCCGCGGAAGGCGCCAGCGCTCGCGGTGCGCGCGTTCGCCGAACTGCGCCGCATGATCCCGGCGCGCCTGGTCATGGCGGGTGACGGCCCACTCTTCGGGCAAGTGCGCGAGCTCGTCGAGCAACTCGGCATCGCTGACAGCGTTGACCTGCCCGGACGGGTTGAGTGGAACGATCTCGTCGGCATGTACGACGAGGCCAGCGCCTTCCTGTTCTGCTCCCTGCGGGATTCTTCTGGCTCCCAGTTCCTCGAGGCGCTCGGACGAGGCCTGCCGGCGGTGGCGCTCGCCATGCACGGCGTCGGTGATACGGAGACCGGCATCGCCGCGGTCAAGGTCCCGGTCGAACCGCGGCCCGAAGAGATGCCATCGCAGATCGGCAAGGCCCTGCACACGCTGTTGACCGGAGAAGACTGGGAAGACCGCAGCGCGGAGGGCGTGCGCTGGGCGGCGGGCAACACCTGGGCAGCGAAAGCGGAGGCCGCGACCCGGATCTATGAGGACGTCGCAAAGCGTTGAGGGATCCCTAGTCCGCGCACGTCATAACCGGTATGCCTGCCCGGCATGTCCGGAAATTTCTTTCCTTATGTCGGTATCGTGAGCCGCGCCAGCGCATCGTACTTACGTACGCCCTGCCGATTTTCGCGCCCGGGAGTCGACCCCTGACTGACTGAACGGCACTCCGCCGAGGATCATCGCCCGGCGTCGCTAAGCAGGCGTTTTGCGTCGAGCCTCACTGCAGATGCCCGGGTAGTGGGGGATGTCACGCTGACTGCTCGTCCTTGTTGTAGATGACACCGCCTTGACCCTGCACGTCGCCGGTACGGCTGAGTGGCTCGCATCCATGTGGTTCGTGGTGAAGTGACTAAATAACGGTACGATAGTGATCATTGATACGGACCTGACGAGTCAACGATCATCGCGCCTGGTGGGGCTGCCACATCCTTCGCTACCAGGACGTCTGACCTCAGACTTGGGGGTCGATTCGCTTAGAGCCTGTTGATAAAGGGGTTACGGGAGCTGGCAGGCTGGGTTTGCGGTCTCCGCCCCAGCGGCGCGGCAGGGGCTCGCCGGTTTCGTAGCGGGCCAGGCGGCGGGTCATGATCATGACGGTGGCCCAGTACACCATGGCCTCGTGATGGGCGATGGTGCGCTCGTAGTCCCTGGCCAGCCGCCGGTAGCGCATCAGCCAGCCGAAGGTCCGCTCCACGACCCACCGCCGCTTGACCAGCTGGAAGCGGTGCGGGTCGCTGCGCTTGACGACCTCGATGGTGATGCCGGCGAACGACCGGGCACAGTCCGCGAGGTTCTTGCCGGAGTAGCTGCTGTCGGCCCACATGAGCTTCAGCGCGGCGAACATGGCTGCCAGGCGGATGAGCAGGAGTTTCGCGCCGGCTTTGTCGCTGACGGAGGCGGCGGTGACGACCAGGGCCAGCAGCCAGCCCTCGGTGTCGGTGACCAGGTGACGGCCCCGGCCGGTGACCTTCTTCCCTCCGTGGTACCCGCTGGTGGACCTGGCGACGGTGTCGGCGGCCTTAACCATCTGGGAATCGGCGATGCACGCGGTCGGCTCCTTCGCGCGGCCCTGATGCGCGCGCAGCAGGGCACGGAGCCGGTGCACCAGCTCCAGCGGCAGGCCCCGGTTGTGCCACCGCTCATGGAAGGCGTACAC
This sequence comes from uncultured Actinomycetota bacterium, assembly GCA_963771985.1. Classification (GTDB taxonomy): domain Bacteria; phylum Actinomycetota; class Actinomycetes; order Streptosporangiales; family Streptosporangiaceae; genus Trebonia. The sequence continues at coordinate 30,958 of CAVYVO010000031.1, forward strand.
CGCCTCCCACGGCGGGAAGTCCACCGGGAGGGCACGCCATTCGATCCCGTTCCTGACCACGTAGCCGACCGCGTCGCACATCGCCCGCAGGTCATGGGTCATCGGGCGGCCCACCGCGGTCGTCAGCTCCCTCATCACCTCCCGCGCCCGCGGCTCCAGGACAGCCCACTGGTTATCGGTCAGGTCCGACGGGTACCGCGGCACCCGGTCACGGCACCAGCAGCCCGGCGACGCGCAGCTGGTGCTCGCATTCCGGGCCGCGGCAGGGTAAACAGGCATCAAGACCCCTGGCAGGAAATGGCTGGATACCTCTCCGCTACCAGGGGTCCCTTTGTTATCTGCGGTGCCACGCCGCGCAGTGACCAGATCGATACGGTTACGCCCGGTTCACCCAGGCCTCGCAGTCCTTTATCAACAGGCTCTTAGTGAAAATCGGCGCTAGATAGTGCGGAGGACTGGGATCTTGTGGTGAGCAAGTCGGCGGTCGCAGGAGCGGAGCAGGTCATACCGGGCGGCTACGATGTCCTGATTCTGGATGCCTCGCTAAAGCAAAGTCTCGCGGGCGTCCGCAGCCTTGGCCGGGCCGGGTTGCGCGTCGCCGCTGGCGACAGCGTCGCCCAGTTCGATCCCGCGGTCCGGCTGCCAGCCTTCCGGTCCCGCTATTGCCAGCGCAGCGTCACGCTCCCGGACCTCGTCACTAACACGTCTGCGTTCGTCTCCGCGGTGATCGAGTTTGTCCGCGAGAATTCACCGCGCGCCGTCATGCCTGCCGGGGATATCACCATCGGCGTGCTGCGCCCCTATCGCCAGCAGTTGGCCGCCCTCGGCTGCTTCCTCGCGCTTGCCCCAGAGCAGGCGCTCGAGATTGCCAATGACAAGGACCGGACGCTGGCCATGGCGCGGGAACTCGGCATCCTCTACCCGCGGTCGGTGAACATTACTGATGTCGCCGACATCGACTTGGCCGCCGCCGAATTCGGCTACCCCTTCGTGCTCAAGCCCACGATCTCCTGGGACGGCCAGGGGTTTGCCAAAGTCGGGCTTGGCGTTTAGCCAGGTGAGGGTGCTGCGAGGTCGAGGATCTGGAGTGCGCGGCGGGGGTCCTGGGCGCAGCGGCGGGTCTCGGCTGTGTAGCTGGTTACTCCGTGTATGCGGAAGAGGCTGATGACGAGGTTGGTGATGGCGGATATGACCTGAGGGGCGTTTCCGGTACGGATGAGCGATTTGTCCTCATTCCAGATCACGTCGCGTAGCCAGTGGGCGTGCTCGATCCGCCAGTGGCCGCGGACGTGGGCGAGCAGGTCTTCCGGCGTGGTCTCGTCCGGGGCGAGGCTGGTGATGTAGAGGACCGCCTCGCAGCGGGTCCGCCACTGTCCCTTCTTCTTGAAGGTGGCGTAGCGCTCGATGAGGATGGCCTGCCGTGCGTCCTCGAAGCCGGTTTCCCCGGGGGCGGGGAGGACGCGGATTGTGCGGGTCTCGATCCGGCCGCGACTGATCTCGCAGGTGGCAGCGGTGACGGGGGCGGTTTCCCAGGGCAGGGCGTTCAGCGCGGCGTTCAGTCCCGGCTGGTTTCCCAGGATGGGCCACAGGTAGTGCGCGTTCTTCGCTTTCCGCAGCCAGAAGGCGTTGTCCCTGGTCGCCTGCATGGCGTCGGAGGTGATCAGGACGCCGTCCAGCGGCAGCGGCTCCAGCAGCGGCCGGAAATGGGTGACCTCGTTCGCCTTGCCGGATTTGGCTACCCTGTCCTGGGCGATCACGATGCCGGGGACGTGGGTGACCGCAGCGAGCAGGTGCACCTTCTTCTTCCCGCCAGCCTTGGCGCCCTTGCGCTCCTTGCCGTCCACGCCGGCCGCGTGCCGGGCGGGGACATGCCCGGGATCGCCGGTCACTGCGGGGTCCAGCCAGGGATGCTGCGGGTGCGCCCGGAACCAGCCGTCCCGGCGCTCCTCGCGCAGCTTCCCCGCGGCCGGCGGCTTCCGCTTCCGCTTCTTCTCCTTCTTTCCCAGCTCGCACCGCCGCCTCGCGGCAGCCGCGGCCGTGACCTGCGGGTCCAGCGCCGCGTCCGCCAGCGCCGCAGTCAGGGCAGCCTCGAGCTCATCCGCGTCCAGCCCCTCCGGGACCCGGTACAGCGTCCGCGCCGACGGCGCCACCCGCAGCCCCGTCCGGGGACTGATACGGCAGCCGTGGGCTGCCAGCAGCTCCTGGTCCCAGCCTGCCGCCGCCTCCGCGATCGCCAGCGGCCCCCGGTACCCGCACGCCGTGCCCGCGACCAGCACCGATACCACCGGCGCCAGCTCATGGCGGATCCCCCGCCGCCCGCGCCGGTCCGTCAGCCGCGCCGCCAGCGCCCGCCGCAGCACCCCCGGCTCCGGCGCCTCCCCGCCACCCAGGTGGCGGCGGACAGCCTCGATCAGCGAAGATGAATCCACGGGCGCGGCCTTTCACGGTGACGTTTCAGACGGTTAGCACCCGAATCGTCACCACGGGCCGCGCCCCCATGGCAAGCGCATCCGCCTCACGGCATCCGCGTGTCGCGCACGCCCCCCCGGAAATCGCTACGGAAGGTAACCGTCAGGCGTACGGTCACGGCCCCGGTTCCCGGCCCCACCGGCACGGCCGAACCCACCCCGTCAGTCACTGACCGTCACACCGACTTTGGCAAACCCCTGCTGGGACGGCCGCAGCGAGGAGCGTCTCGTGCCGGTGGACGTTACCAGCAGGGGCGAGGCCGCCGAGTTCATGACGCGCATCCTGGGCGCCGGCTCCGGTCTGCTGGCGCAGGAGTGGGTGCCGGGCCGCCGCGAAGGGGTGTCGCTGTTCGTCGCAAGGGACGAGGTCATCGCCGCCTGCGGGCACATCGCGCACCGCACGAGTCCCCCGCTGGGGGGTGCCTCGGTGGTCCGGGAGAGCATCACGCCGCCGACCGATACGCTGGACGCCGCAGTGCGCCTAGCCAAGGCCATTGGGCTGCAGGGACCCTGCGAGGTGGAGTTCCGTCGCGATGCCGCCGGCCGCGCACTGCTGATGGAGATCAACGCGCGGCTCGCGGGGACCATCCAGAACGCCGTCCAGTCCGGCGTTGATTTGCCGCTGATGATCTGGCGCTGGGCGACGGACCAGGATAATGAGCTGGTCGTGGCGCACCGGGCTGGCGTGCGAACCCGCTGGCTGCACGGTGACCTGCGGTGGCTCATGCAGAACTGGAAACGCCCCGGCCGGCCCGACAGCGTGCCCCGCCTCCGCAGCATCGGCGTCTTCCTCGCGGAGTTCGGCAAGGGGGTGCACTACGACTACTTCGACCATCGCGACGTGCGGCCCTTCCTCGCGGAGCTCCGTTACACGCTGTACGTTCTGGGAAAGTTCGGACGATCTTAAGGCAGACCAAGGCAATGGTGTCCTTGGCGCAGTAGGGAGCGATTCGTGTTCGATACCGAAGCATTCGTCATCGGGGCCGGCCCGTTCGGCCTGTCCATCTCCGCCTACCTGAGCGCGCTGGGCGTGGATCACCGCGTCGCGGGCCGTCCCATGGACACCTGGCGTGCGCACATGCCCGACGGCATGCTCATGAAGTCGGAGCCGTATGCCTCGGCGATCGCCTCCCCGGATGGCCGATACGACGTGGAGGCCTCCTGCAAGTCGAGCGGCCTGGACTACATGGAGCGAGTAGGACCGCTGACCCGCGAGCGATTCCTCGACTACGCCGACTGGTACACCAAGCAGCTCGTGCCCGACATCCTGGACGACACCGTGACCGAGGTCGCCCGGGTGGATGGCGGCTTCTGCCTGTCGTTCGCGGCGGCCAAGCCGGTCACCGCGCGACAGGTGGTCGTCGCGACGGGCGTGCTCCCGCACCGCCATCTGCCCGCTGAACTGGCCGGGCTGCCGTCCGAGCTGGTCACGCACACCGCCGACCACCATGACCTGGGGGTCTTCCAGGGCCGTCGGGTCGTGGTGGTGGGCGCGGGCCAGTCGGCCCTGGAGACGGCCGCGCTGCTCCACGAGGCCGGGGTCGAGGTCCAGGTCATCGCCCGCACACCGGTGCTGAGCTGGAATCAGCCCAACCCGGCGCACCCGAGCGCGCTCGGCAAGCTCAAGCGCCCGGTGACGCAGCTCTGCGAGGGCTGGCGGTGCTACTTCTGGAACACGCCGTCGGCCTTCCGGGCGCTGCCCGAGGACTACCGGGTCCGGAAGGCGAAGACCGTGCTCGGTCCCAGCGGTGCCTGGTGGCTCCGGGACCGGTTCGACGGCGTCGTGGACGCGCTGCCCGGCCACCGGGTCCGGGAAGCGGTCGCGGACGGCAGCGGCGTGAAGCTGCTGCTCGACGGTCCGACTCGGTCGGACGTCACGGCCGACCACGTGATCGCCGGCACCGGGTTCCGTGTCGACCTGGCTCGGCTGTCCTTCCTCCCGGAGTCGCTCAGGTCGGCGATCAAGAGCCTCCACGGGCATCCCGTGGTGAGCCGCGATGGGCAGACCTCCGTGCCTGGCCTGTACTTCGCGGGCGCGCCGACCGTCTTGTTCATCGGGCCGTCCTCCCGGTTCATCGCCGGCACTCACACGCTTCCGGTGCCGCTCACCAGGTCGATCGCGCGCCGCGCGCGGGCTGCCAGGTAACGGTCCTTCCCCACAGGTCGGTGTACGGACATCGTGTTAGGCATGTCGTCCGCACGCACGCGAGCGCGTGGACGGCCCGAATCGATTCCCGCGGCCAAGTCATCAAGGCGGAGGAGTGCGCACTCGCCACGGCCTCCCGTCGGCACCGGAGCGCTTCCGCAGCGTCCTGTCCGACAACGGCGGCGATGATGACAACGGCGTGGTCCGGACGTCCGTGGCTCGAAGCATCGCCCCCGCATGGCAGTTACTACCGCGCGGACCGGACTCCCATGGGGGAACTGGTGCTGCATGGCCGCTTCTACCACGTGCCGCAGTGGCTGTTCTTCCGGCGCGATCACGCGGACCGGGCCGAGTGGAAGTTCAGGGACGTGCGCTCCTGGTGCACCAACCTGGACCCGCGCCGGGCGAAACCGCTTCCCGCATCCGCTGGTCAGGCTGTACCTGGAATACCTCTAGGCGTATGTCCAGGGGATCCGGACCGCGCCGCTGACCACCGCCGACCGGCTGGCCTGCTACCGGCACCTGGCAGAGTGGATGCTTGACCGGGTCCGGCACGGCCGAGGTCACGGTGAGTTGCCCGCGGCGGTGGACATTGAGATCCACCTCCAGTCCATCATCCCTGGCAGGCAGTCGCGACCCCCGCACGAGGCAGCCGGGACATGAGCCGACGGCTGGGTGATACCCCCCGAATTGGCGTGTTAGGCCTATTCGGGGGCGGGAACTCCGGGAATGAGGCGTCGCTGGAGGTCCTGCTCGGCTACCTGCGTGACCGCCACCCGGGAGGCCGTCATCGACGCGATGTCCGGCGGGTTCCGGCAGGTGCCCAGCAAGTTCGGGATACCAGCCACCCCGCTGACGTGGCATGAGTACCACGATCAGGCGCGCGGGTCGGCCAGGGCTGTCGCCAGGGTAGTCGGGAAGGCCGTCGACCCGCTGCGCCTGTTCCGCTGGGTGCGCCGGCATGACGTGGTCATCGTCCCCGGCATGGGGTCCTTGAGGACAGCACGCCGGTGCGGGCGTACGGGTTTCCGCTGTCCATGTTCCTGCTCGCCGCCGCCGGGCGGGCCTGCCGCGTCAAGGTGGCGCTGGTCAGCGTCGGCGCCAGCGTCGTGCGGAGGCGGACGACCCGCCTGCTGTTCGCGGGCTGCGCCCGCATGGCCGCCTACCGGTCCTACCGCGACGCCTACTCACGGGAGGCGATGCGCCGGGCCGGCGTCGATACCTCGCGGGACGAGGTCTTCCCCGACCTGGACTTCGCCCTGCCGGTGCCGGCCCATGACCCGGGCGACCCATTCCAGGTCGTCGTCGGGGTGATGGACTACAACGGCGGTAACGACGACCGGGCCAGGGGCGGCCGAGCTGCACGCGGCGTATGTCGAGAAGATGACCACCTTCGTCTGCTGGTTGCTGGACAGGGGGTTACCGCGTCCGCTTCTTCGGCGGCGATGACCTGTGGGACTACGACATCGCCGCCGAGATCACTAACCACGCCAGGGAGCGCCTCCCGGAGGCCGACGTGGCGGGCCGGGTGGTGGCCGAGCCGTTCGCGTCCTACGCGGACCTGCTGGCCGAACTCAGCCATGTCGGCACCGTGGTCGCACCCGCTACCACAACGTGCTCGGGGCGCTCAAGCTCGGCAAGCCCACCATCGCCATCGGCTACTCGCACAAGTTCGTGGCCCTGATGGAAGCCGTGGGGCTGGCGGAGTGCACGCAGCCCGCCAGCGCGTTCGACATCGACCTGCTCATCAAGCAGTTCGAGGACATCCAGGGCCGCCGGGAGGCCATCGCGGCGGAACTGATGAGGCACAACGCGACCTGCGCCGAGGACCTGGTGCGGCAGTTCGCCATCCTCTCCCGGCTGCTGCTCGACGACCCGGCCAGCTAGCCGACGACACAATGGAGGTCGTGTCCCGGTGAGGAGCTTCGCGGCCTCGGCCGCTCACCTGTCGGCCGTGCACGAGTTGATCCCTGGTGGCGCACACCTATGCCAAGGGGGCCGACCAGTACCCGGCCGGGATGGCGCCCTTCATCGAGCGGGGCTTGGGCTGCCAGGTCTGGGACATCGACGGCAACGAGTACACGGCAACGAGTACGTTGAATTCGGTAGCGGGCCGCGCGCCAACCTCCTCGGCCACGGGTATGAGCCGACACTCCGCGCGGCGCGGGAGGCCATGGGGCTGGGCCTCGGCTTCGTCCGGCCACACCGGATCGAGCGGGAGGCGGCGGAGCGGCTCATCGACCTGATCCCGAGCGCGGAGATGGTGAAGTTCGGGATCAACGCGTCGGACGCGACGACCGCGGCGGTACGGCTGGCGCGCGCCTACACGGGCCGCAACACGGTCGCCATCTGCCGGGACCATCCGTTCTTTTCCACCGACGACTGGTGCACCGGCACCATCGCCATGGCGGCCGGGATCCCGGACGAGATCAGGCGGCTCACCGTCGGGTTTTCCTATAACCATCTCGATGACCTCGCGCGCGTCCTCGCCGCGCATGCACCCCGCACGGATCGCGCCGGTGATCCTGGAGCCGGAGACCGGCCAGCCACCGGAGCCGGGTTACTTCGCCGGGCTGCGCGAGCTGTGCGACGCCCATGAGGTCCTGCTCATCCTGGACGAGACGATCACGGGGTTCCGGTGGCATGTGCGCGGTGCCCAGTTCGTGTACGGCATAGAGCCGGACCTGTCCGTCTTCGGCAAGGGGCTGGCCAGCGGACACGCTATCGGCCTGGTCATTTCCCACCACTGGCTCACATACACGCCAGGAAACCTACTTCCAGGCTACCTGACCAGCCTTGATCCAACGACTACCGTAGGTAGCAGTGAGGTTCCATGTCGACCAGGTAACCGGTCGCGGTGCTTCGGCTGGGAGCCGGTAATCGCTTCTGGAGGTCCGCCGTCCGTATCAGGGCGATGCCGTGACGGATCTTAAGGTCAGTCATGGCGTGACGTCCTCGCATGCGGAAGGTTAGGGTAGCAATACTTTATGTATGCCTACGTGATCAATCTGGATCGGTCTCCCGACCGGCGTGCGCACATGATCGCTGAGCTTAAGAAGACTGGCTTGGACTATGAGTTCGTGTCTGCCTGTGATGGGCGTGACCTGGACCTGAACGACCCGAGCGTGGTCACGCCAGAATTGTTCGCCAAGTCGCCATTCCCGGCCAACCATGGGGCAACCGCCCTGAGCCACATCCGCTGCTATGAGCGAATGATCGCGCAGGGGCGTGACACGGCTCTGGTGCTGGAGGATGATGTCCTGCTGCCCGCGGACGTAAACGCCCTGACGGACGCGGTGGCCGCGCACCTGACGGGTTCGGAGGTAGCACTGCTTAGCTTCACCAACCCGGAGCCGATGAAGATGGCCAGGGAAGGTGCCGTCCAACTGCCCCATGGCCGAACGCTCGCACTGCCTATCGATCCCTGGCAACTCGTCAGCGGGGGTGCCTATGTGATCACCCGCGAGGCGTGCGAGCGCATGATCAAGTCCCTGGTGCCGGTGCGGGCGTGCTCGGACGAATGGGGGTACTTCTACCACAAGGGCCTCCTCGACCGGGTGCGATGCGTCGTGCCATCGACGGTTTCGGGCGCCAACCAGTTTCATTCGATGCAGGGGTCCTACACCCTCGGGAATGGCCTCAAAAGCCGCCTGCTCTGGCCACTTGTCAAGCTCCGGCTTCCGGTGGTGCAGCAGATTCTGGTCTACCGAAGGCGGCGCATCGGCGACCGGCACCGGCGTCACGAAATGGTCGACATGCCATTCAAGGAGAAGCCGTCCAGGCTTGACTAAGGGTTCGTGAACGCGTGCTGCCCAGCCGTGCCAAGTCGGTCGTGCCCAACTGGCCGGGGATGTGGAAGGCCGGTAACCGACGGCGTTCGATGGCATCGACGGGTGCGAACAGCACGCAGCCGACCTGGTGTGTCCATTCATCACGGGTGTCCGTGAGCTGGTGATTTAGTTCAGGCGGCTGGGAGTGGGGGGTAGCCAGGGTTTTCCCTGGATGGCGGTGCGGATGGCGTCGAGGGCAGTGATCCCGTGGCCGTCGGCGGAGGTGAGGTAGCTGCGGATGAGGCACCAGCGTTCGAGGGTTGCCAGGGTAGGTGATCCAGGCCACCGGCCGGACCGGGCACAGCCCGTCAACGATCTCCGCGATCTGCAGCCGCCGCCCGAACTCCGCCACCACGGGCAGCGCCCCCAGCCGCTTTTCCAGCACCCGGACCACCGCGATCTCCGCCCGCGCCCGCCCACCCCTTCGCCCCGTCCTTGACATCCCACCCATACCAGACATCAACCGGCAACCAGGCAACTTATTCCCCATACAGCGTTCAAGGTAGTAAACAACCCAGCAACCAGCCCATCACCTCCCAACCCGCATCTAACCCCGTGTGCGAAGACCGGGCCTAGATTCCCGCGGCAACCCGACCCTCGAGGTCGAGGTAGGGCTCGACGACGGGACCGTCGCCACGGCGGGCGTGCCGAGCGGTGCCTCCACGGGCGCGTTCGAGGCGGTCGAGCTCAGGGACGGCGGCTCGGAGTTCGGCGGCAAGGGCGTGACCCGGGCGGTTCAGGGGGTCATCGACGAGATCCAGCCGGAACTGCTCGGCCAGGAGGCCGACGACCAGCGCCTGGTGGACCAGGCGCTTATCGACCTGGACCGGACGCCGGACAAGTCGAGGCTCGGCGCGAACGCCATCGTGGGCGTCAGCATGGCCGTGGCCAGGGCCGCCGCGGAATCCAGCGGTCTTCCGCTGTTCCGTTACCTGGGCGGGCCGAACGCGCACGTGCTGCCCGTCCCGATGATGAACATCCTGAACGGCGGCACGCACGCGGACAACAACGTCGACATCCAGGAGTTCATGATCACCCCGCTCGGCGCGGCGACCTTCTCCGAGGCGCTGCGCTGGGGGGCCGAGGTCTACCACGCGCTGAAGTCGGTGATCAGGCAGCGCGGGCTCTCTACCGGCATCGGCGACGAGGGCGGCTTCGCCCCCGACCTCGAGCACAACCGGGCCGCGCTCGACCTCATCGTCGAGGCGATCGGCAAGGCCGGATTCACTCCCGGCCAGGACGTCGCGCTGGCGATCGACGCGGCCGCATCGGAGTTCTACGCCCACGGCACGTACCACTTCGAGGGGACCCTCATAGGTTGCCGTGTGCTGTGCGCGGCCACTTACCGTCGCACCGTCACCTGGCATTCCGGCAAGCGCTGTCGGGAACACGTATTTATCTGACAGCCACCTACTCCTATGATCGGGACCGCTTCTACCTATGTAGGATCCTGCCCCAGCTGAATGCGGATTCTGCCTGCCGACGATGGCGTGATTGGACGGAGGCCTCGCATGCAAAGGGATCGGGAGTTGCATGTGCAGACCGAGGAAGGCAAAAGTACTGACCTGGCCAAGCCGACGGGGCCAACCTTGCGGCTGGCCGAGGGCATCGCCCGCGGCGCCGCCGTCGTCGCCGGCCTCACGATACTGTCCCGGATTCTGGGCTTGGTCCGCACGCTGGTGTTCTCGCAGGCCGTCGGCGCGAGCTGCCTGGGCACGGCGTACGTCACCGCGAATCAGATACCCGATCTCCTGTACCAACTGATCCTAGGTGGTGCGCTAGCCAGCGCGATGGTCCCGGTGCTGGCCCGCTCAGCCGAGCGCGCGGTCAGCGACCCAGCAGAGAAGGCGCGAGTCAGCCAAATCACTTCGGCGCTGCTGACCTGGACCGTTGTCATCACGGTGCCGCTGGTCCTGGTCATCGTAGCGGCCGCCGGGCCGATCGCCTCGCTGCTGAACCCCAGCAACCCGAACGCGCACTGCGTCCACGCCAACGTGGTCGCCGTTACCGGCGACATGCTCCGGGTATTTGCTCCCCAGGCCCTCCTGTACGGGCTCTCGGTCGTCCTTTACGGGCTGCTGCAGTCCTACCGTCGGTTCGCCGCGCCGTCCATCGGTCCGGGCATCTCGAGCCTAGTGCTCATGGCCTGCTACCTGGCCTTCGTGCCCTTGAACAAGGGTCGTCCGCTGGCCCAGCTCCCCGTCACGGCCGAGCTTGTCCTGTCGGTGGGGACCACCCTGGGCATTGCTGCCCTGGTAGTGGTGGCGCTGCCGCCGACCTGGCGGCTGCACCTGCGGTTCCGGCCGATGTTGCGGTTCCCGCCTGGGGTGGCGCGCCGGGCGGGTGGCCTGGCGCTGGTCGGCATCAGCGAGCTCATCGCCATCGACGTGGCCAACGTGGTGATCATCGCCCTGGCCAACGGGCACGGGATGACCGGCGCGATCGTCTTGTTCAACTACGCCTCGCAGGTGTTCAACTCGATAGCCGCGATCCTGGCGCTGTCCATCGTGGTCAGCGCGTTCCCCGTGCTGTCTGCGCGGGAGGGGCCGGAATTCGAGCGGACCAGTGCCGGGTCGACGCGAGCGGTCCTGCTCATGTCGTGGCTCGGTACGGCCGTGATCGCGGCGATCGCCGTTCCCGCCGCGCACGTGCTGGCTAAGCAGCCGGATCAGGTATCACAGCTGATTGGAGCCTTCGTCCTGTTTGCTCCTGGCATCGTTGGTACCGCGGTGATCGCGAACCTGTCGCGGGTGATGCTCGTCATCGGGCGGCTCAAGGTCGCCGCCGTGGCGCTGGCCGGAAGCTGGCTGGTGGCGATCGTGGCCGATGTGGTGCTGGTCCAGCTGGTTCCGGCGCGCCTGGTACCCGCGGCGCTGGCCTTGGGCATCACCATCGGCCAGACTGTCGTGGCCATCCCGCTGGTCTTCGTCACCCGGAGGATCTGCGGCCCGGCTGCCCTGCAGGGTGCCCGCCACGCGGCGCTGGCCGGCCTGGTCGCCTGCACGGCAGGCGCCGCGGTGGGCGTGGCCGTCAGCCTGGCGGTACCCCTGCATCACAAGTTGGTGGCCGTCGCCTTGGCGGTGCCCGCGGCCTGCTGCGCGATCATCGCGTTCACCGTCGTCGCGTACTTCCTCGACGACGGTGATCTGAGGGCCGTCCTCGCGTGGGTGCGGCGGGTAGCCAAGCTGCGGTCGTAAGGGCGGACAGGGCGGGTATGTTGACATACGTAACCGCAGTATCAGGGCGGTTGCCTGACCAGCCTCTGGTAATCCTTTTGGCGCGCGGGAGCGGGTAGTGGACCAGACCGTTGATGGCGACGTCAAGCAGGACACGCACACCGAGCGGGATGTAGATGCCACCACCCGTGTGCCCATGGTCCACCATCAGCACACGTCCGGCGCTGGGTCGAAGGCCCAGGAGCCGCTGCCAGCTGAGGCGGCGAGCTACCAGGGCGTCGTGGGTGAAATCCCGCTAGAGCCGCCTGGTTTCCGGTCCCGGGCCGACTTTCTGGCCAAGCTGGACCGGACTGAGGCCCGAGTATTGGTGATTTACCCGGCGACCGGGTTGCTGGGCTCCGGCACTACGCAACTGGCAGCCGCATACGCGCGGGCGAAGCTGGCGGACGGCTGGCGGCTGGTGGCCTGGGTCAACGCTGCGGAGACCGGTAGCCTGCAGGCGGGACTGGCTGCGGTGGCTGAGGCCACAGGACTGACCGATGGCGGTTCCGAGCGGGATATCGGCGATGCGGGCCAGGCGGTGCGGCACCTGCTGGAGACCGACGGGGACCGTTGCCTGCTGGTTTTCGATGGTGTGCCAGACCCTGAGGTGCTGCGGCCGTTTGTTCCGGCCGACGGTACGGCCCAGGTTCTGATCACCAGCACCCGGCCACCAACAGCGAGTCTGGCGACCGCCGTCCCGGTGGACGTGTTCAGTGCCGATGAGGCGCTGTCGTTTCTGACCGGGCGGACCGGCCTGGACGATGAGGCGGGGGCGGCTGCGGTTGCTGCCGTGCTGGGGCATCTGCCCCTGGCGCTGGCGCTGGCTGCGCCGGTGATCAGAGGGCAACGCCACGGGTATGCGAGGTACCTAGACCGGCTGCAAACGATCCCGACCGAGGTATTCCTGACCGGAGACGACGGCCAGCCGTACCCGCGCGGCGTCGCGCGGGCAGTGCCGCTGTCATTGGCGGCGATCCGGGCGGCCGACAAGACGGGCATGTCCACCCGGATAATCGAGATCATGGCGGTGCTGTCGGCGGCTGGGGTCCGCCGCGAGCTACTGCACGTCGTCGGGCGGGCGGGCGTGCTGGCCAGCGGCGGGCATCGGGTAGAGGCGGCCCTGGTGGACCGGGTGCTGGAGTGGCTGGGCGACCGGTCGCTGCTGACGTTCAGCCTGGACGGCCAGACCGTCATAGTGCACCGCCTGGTGGCGCAGGTAGTCCGTGACGGGCTGGTCCGCCGACGGCGGTTGGGGGCGGTGTGCTGGGTCGCCGCATCTGTGCTGGAAGCGCACGCTATCGCGGTTGCGGGGTCGCAGGATCGTACGGCCGTCAGGGGCATCCCCCAGCAGGTAACGGCGCTGCTGGATCACACGGCCGAGCTCGCGGGGGAGGCCGACGAGGAGCTAGCCGAACTTCTGCTGCGGCTCCGGTTCATCGTGCTTTATCACCTGATTGAGCTGGGCGATACCTCGCAGGCAATCGCCGTCGGTGAGCCGCTGACCGCGGACCTCGAGCGGCTGCTGGGTCCTGGCCATCCAG
>CAVYVO010000032.1:0-868748 GCA_963771985.1 uncultured Actinomycetota bacterium
GCTCCTGTTGTTGGTCATGGTGTGTCAAACAGTCCAGCCTGGCCGTATCCGACCTGGATGCGGAGGCCTTTGCGGCGTCCCCGGGTGAGGTAGACGGCGTTGAGTTCGCCGCGTTGGACCTTGTTCAACACGGTCTGGCGGGCGATGCCGAGGCGGGCGGCGGCCTGGCTGAGGGGCAGCCAGCCGTCGGGTGCCTGGGGCCGGACCTTGTCGCGGAGCTGCTGGTCGACGCGGATCTGCCAGGGTGCTCCGGGGGTGAGCTGCTCGCCGGTGACGAAGCCGTCGCGCAGCCACCGGTAGATGGTGGCGCTGGCGACGCCGAGCTGGCGTGCGGCTTCTGCGATGCTGACCACGGCTGCATCTTCGCAGCGGGGTGTGACATTTTCGGGGGGTGGCTGGTATCCGGGGATGCCGTGGTAGGCGCGTAGGGCTCTGACGTGGGCTTTCCTGAAGGGGAGCCCGGTGGCGGTGCGGCGGTTCTGCTGGCCGAGGATCTGGGCGATGGTGGTGTCGTCGTAGCGGGGTGCCAGGCGGCGGATCAGGCCGATGGTGTCTTCGCTGGTGGTCCGGCCGTGCTTGCCGCTGGCGGGCAGCGGCATCTGCACGTCGGTGCTGGCGCCGCCTTGCCAGATGATGCGGATCTGGCAGGTCCGCCCGCTGTCCTTGCCGTCGTCGGCGTTCCCTGGGGTGATGACGATCTCGGTGATGACGGCGCGGATGAGTTCCTTGCGCTGGGTGTGGGTGGTGGCGGGGGCGTTGAAGATGGCTCGCAGGTCGGCGCCGGCGGTGGTGATCCAGGCGGTTTCCTCCTCGGTGAGGGTGACGGGCCTGCGGGCCTGCTGGGCGGCGAGCTGGTTTTCCGCGGTGCGCACGGCCGTGAGCCTGTCTTCGAGGACGGCCTCGAGGGTCCGTGCGACCAGCCGGTTTTCCGGCTCGACGTTGTTGTACTGGCGCAGCGCCCGGCCGGCTTCGTAACGGGCGCGTTCGGCGGCGCGTTCGAACACGGCCAGGTTCTGCCGGTGCCGGGCTTCGGTGTCGGCCATGGCCTGGACGGTGGCGGCCAGGCAGGCGGGGGCGAGCGCGGCCAGCAGTTCGTCCAGCACCGTTTCGTGCAGCCGCCGGCCGCCGGCCCGCTGGCAGGATCTGGCGCCGTACATCTGGTTCGCCCGGCCGCACCGGTAGGCGGGGCTGCCGCCGGAGTGGTAGGCGACCTGCATCAGCCGCCCGCACCGGCCGCAGCGCAGCAGGCCCTGCAGCCAGGCCCCGCCTTCCCGCGCGGCCCCGCCGGCCTGCCCCGCCTGGGGCGGTGCGTTGGCGGCCAGCCTGGCGATGTTGGCGTCCCAGGTTTCTGCGGAGATGTAGCCGGGATGGTGGCCGGGGATCATCACGGCCCACTGGTCGCGGGGCAGCCGGCGCTGCCGGGTGGTCACGTTCCCGCTGGCGTCCAGGTGCTTTTCGGTCTTGCTGCGCCCGTAGGCGAAGGCCCCGGCATAGCCGGGGTGGATCAAGATGTCGTGCACGGCCGGGTAGTTGGCCTGCGCCCAGGTGATCTTCCCGGTGCGGATGTCGCGCCGGGGCAGCCGCAGGCCGTCGGCGCGGAGGCTGACCACCACCTGCCGGGCCGAGCCGAGCTGGTCAAAGCGGCGGAACACGCACATGACCGCTTCGCGTACCGCCTCATCGGGGGTGATGATCACGCGGTCATCGTCGTCGTAGTCCAGCCCGGCGGGCAGCGTCAGCCGCAGCTCGCCGCGGGCGGCCTTGGCGCGCAGTCCCTCGGTCATCCGTGACCGCAGCAGGTGCAGTTCTGCCTCCGAGAGGGTCCCCTTGAGGCCCAGCACGAGGCGGTCGTTATAGCCGGCGGGATGGTAAACGCCGTCGGCGTCGGCGATCAGCGTGTCGGTCAGCGCGCACAAATCCAGGAGCCGGTACCAGTCGGCGTTGTTGCGGGCCAGCCGTGAGGATTCCAGCGACAGCACGATCCCGGCCTTGCCCAGCCCGACATCGGCAACCAGGTCGGAAAACCCCTTGCGGCCCTGGGCGGAGGCACCGGAACGGCCCAGGTCGTCATCGACTACCACGATCTGGTGCTCTGCCCAGCCCAGCTGCCTGGCTCGCCCGGCCAGGTCGTATTGCCGGAGCAGGCTCTCGGTGTTGCGGACCGTCTGGGCCAGCGTCGACTGGCGGACGTAGATATAAGCGTCCCGCCGCAGGTGGGCAGCGGCCGGCTCAGCCATCGCCCCGCACCGCCCCGGCGTCCTGGCCTGCGTCGTCACCGGCCAGCACGCCGGCGGCGATCATGGCCGCGAGCAGGCGCAGCACCCGGGCCCGGGCCGCGTCGGGCATCTGGTCCCATACCCGGTCGCGGCCTTCGCCGCGTCCTGGCCAGGGGATATCCAGCGTCAGCTGGCGGGCAGGCATTATTCTCATGGCACGCACGTAGGTTCCCTCTTTCCTGATCATCAGCGTGACCTGGGACGAGGCGAACTTACGTGCGTGCCAGCCGCCGGCCGGGAGATTTCCCCGTCCTGGTATCAAAGCGGCGCAGCGGCGGCGGTGACGAGCTGGCCGGCCGCACCGGACGGCACGGCGATACCGCTTTCCCCGCACCGGCCCGCGTGCATTCTTCCCGGTGCTCATGACGTGTTCCCGGCCGTGCCGCGGGCACGGGCCCGCCGGGCCGCCGGCCCAGCGGGCCGGCCATCTTCGCCGCCGGCTCCGGTGAGGACTGCGAGCAGGCCGTCATGGCGCTCGCGCTCGGCGTCCAGGCGCTGCTCGGCCCGCAGGGCCCGGTCACGCTCGGCTGCGGTGAGCTGCTCCGCCGCCTGCAGCCGGGCCTGGTACTGCCCGGCTAGCGCCTCCCGCTCCCGGGCCGCGTCATCGCGGGCCTGCCGGGCCTGCTCCCGGGCGCCGGCTTCACCCTGCCGGGCCCGGGCCAGCTCAGCCTCGGCAGCACGAACCGCCGCCGCGGCCCGCTCACCAGCCTGATCGCGTTCCGTCCGTGCGGCCTCGACGATCCCGGCGGCCTCGGCGGCCAGCCGGTCAGCGCGGGCCGCGGCGGCCTCCGCATCAGCGCGGGCACGGGTGCCCTCCTCAGCCAGCTCGCGGCGGGCCTGGGCGGTTTCCTCACGAGCGCGGCGGGCCTCAGCTTCGGCGGCTTCCCGGCCGCGATGAGCGGCCTCCGCTGCTTCCAGCGCCGCGAGCATGTCCTCTTCGGCCTCGGCGGCACGCGCCTCGGCGGTGACCGCCCGCGCCTCGGCGCGGCGCCGGGCCGCTTCGGCCTCCGCCAGCTGCGCGGCCACCACTTCAGCATCCAGCGCCGCGACCTGCCCGCGCGCCAGCGTGACCAGCGACCCTGCCTGCCTGATCAGCGCCTCCAGCGCGCCGAGCGGATCCGCGGCCTGCCCCGATGACACCGCGCCCCCGTCACCGCCCGCTGCCCGCGCGGCGTTGTGGAAACGACGCGAGCACGCGTCACCGCAGAACACGCGGGCCCGGCCACGCCCGGACACCGGAACCAGGTTCCCGCAGCCAGGCCGCCTGCAACGACGCTGGCCAGGCTCCCCGCCCGGGACAGTACCGCCAGAGGGCAGCACGGACTCCGTGACCACGCCCGTCACATCCGTCATGAAGCTTCCTTTCCTTTCCCATCAGCTCATTTCTTCTCCCGGAAAATGAGCGGAAAGGGAGGACCGCGAGCAGGACGATCGTGACGCAGCAGGCCACGCGGGCATCTGTCATCCAGCGTCCCGGCAGGACAGCAGATAACCGCGCCGGGAAACGCCGGCGGCGCCCACTGCGCGGGATCCGGCACGCCGATCGCATCCAGCGCAGGTGACATGCCCGGGAACTGGCCGGAGCCGCCCCGGCAGACCAAGCAGGAAATCCCGCCCCGGCCCGTTACCGGCCAGGACCAGATGCATCCCCCTCCTGCAGCCGCATCACCACGGCACGCAGACGGCGCAGGCCATCGCCATCCAGGACCAGGCCAGCACCCGTACCACCCGGCTCCGCGCCGAGCGCATCGGTCGCCTCCGCAGCCACCAAGCCCGGCATCCCGTCCGGCAGCTCCACCTTCAGATGCGGCACCCCGTCCACATGCCGCACTGCATACGCCCGCAGCCGACACCCATACAGCGGATGCGTAACCGCCGTGACCACCACCTGGCACGGCAGCCGGGCACGGAAACGTCGTAGTCTGTCGCCCTCTTGGTGAACAGCAGGTAGTGCGCGTGCAGGTCCTCGCGGATCTTCCGGGCGGTCTCCCGCTGGCCGTGCAGGGCATCGGCCGTGATCACCATGTCCTGAAGGTCTAGTTCTTCCAGCATGGGGCCGAGTTCCGGGATCTCGTTCGTCTTCGCGTCCACTTCCCGCTGGGCCATGGTGCGGCCCTCGGTGACGTGGAATGCGGACAGGAGATGCACCTGGCTGCCGTCAGGGCGGACGGCGCCGCGGGCGGTCTTGCCGTCGGCCGCGGCCTGCGGCAGCAGCCCGGGAACGGCGGGCCCCCGCGCGGCTGCGGCGGCGCGGCGCTGCTCCCGCTCGCGCCGGGTCACCTCCGGCAGTTCATCGGCGGCGGCAGGCGGCATGATCTCCAGGTAGCCGTAAAGCGCCTGGTTGAACGCGTCCGCGTCGATCCTGCCGAGCACGCGCCCGAAGGTCCGGGCGGACGGCGGCCAGACCCTCCCGGTGAGCGGGTCCGGCCGGCCGCCGAGGATCAGCAGGGCGTCTTGCGGGCAGCCGGCCGCCCATTCCGCGACCGCCGACGCGGAGTCGTGCCCGGCCGCGGTGAACGCGCAGACGGCCAGGGCCAGCACGAACTCCAGCGGATGCCAGCGCCCGGCCCGCTTGCGCGGGTCCGGGACGAGCATCAGCCATTCCCGCAGGCAGCGGCGGGACTCCGCGCCGCCGGAGAGAACAGCCGAAAGGGCACGGGCAGGGGCGGTGATCAGGGAAGATAGCGACGCGGGCACGGTACTTTCCGGGAAGGATCGACTTGGTTGGCACCTTCGATCCTGGGAAACCGTGCCCGCATGTCAAACCGGGCACCAAGTGCAGGACTGGGCGCACTAGCCCGAACAACGCCTCATGGCATCACGACGGCATAAACCTCAAACTCGCCGGGGCCGTGGCACGTTCCGTATTGTCGACTCGCTGGGGTTCTTGTAGCGGAGCCTGAACCAGTTCCATTCAGCACCCATCTTCTTCAGCAGGTGCTGGGGAATGTCTGCCGCGTGGCAGGCGATTTCCCGGTAATTCTTCGCGCCGGCCAGCATCGCCACCACGCAGACCGCCAGTACGAATTCCAGCGCGTGCTGTATCCCCTGCGGGCTGCGCGGGTCCGTGACAGATGCCAGCATGCCGAGCAGGCTCGAGATATCCGCGTCTTCAGCGCTCTCATTCCCGGCAGCGCAGGCATCAGGACTTGACGGGCCGCAGGCGGAATGACAGGATGACACAGGATGGCCTTCTCTCGGGAGTGGTGTTTGCGTGGTAACAACCATCATTCCGGAAAAGAGAAGGCCATCTTCTTGTAATTTTGAAAGCGTGACGGGAATTAATTCATAGAACGGTGCGTGCCGCCGCACATCAGGCTCCCCGGGCCAAGCGGTTGCTCATCGTAACCATGCGGCTTCTGTTAGCGATCTTGGAATCGCCCTGCCTAAGCCGTGAGTCGGCTCGCTTCGCTGAGGCGATCGCGGCCGCTCCGCCTGCGGCTCCGGTACCGCCTTGCCCGGGGTGGACGGCAGATGACCTGCTGTGGCATCTCGGATGGGTGCAGCGGTGGTGGGCTACAATCGTACGCGATGACCTGACAGGTCCTGATGCGAGGCTGCTCATGCCGGAACGTCCGGCCGGCCGGCCCGGATTGCTGGAGTTCTACCAGCGGGCGAGCCGGGACTTGCAGCAGGTCCTGGGTGCCATGAGCGCGGATGCCCCGGCATGGACATGGTTCTGATGACCACACCGTCGGCTTCATCCGGCGCAAGCAGGCTCACGAGGCGCTGATTCACCGGATCGACGCCGAGGTGACCGCGGGCGACCGCACCCCGATGGACCCCTGGCTGAGTGCCGACGGGGTAGATGAGGTGCTTCGCGTGATGTACAGCGGAGTCCCGGACTGGGGAAGCTTTGCCAGCGATGAATCGAAGGTGCTGCGGCTCCGGGCCGCCGATACCGGCGACAGCTGGCTGATCACGCTGGGCCGGTTCACCGGGACGGACCCGGAGGGCACCTCTTACGACGAGCCGGACTTCAGCGTTGCCGATGGCGATTCCGGGGCGCCCGCATCGGCGTTCATCAGCGGCACCGCCGCCGATCTCGACTGCTGGCTTTGGCACCGTCCGCCAACTGGAGCGATCGATCAGTCAGGCGACAGCGATGTGCTATCCGAGTTCACGGCGGCGATCGCGTCGGGCATTGACTGACCAGGGCGGCCAGTCAGCACGAGAGAGGCTCCAAATATATGCAGATCCCCCCGATGCGCATCCCTGTGTTTGTTTCGTCGCCGAGCCCGACAACCTGAACCCGTCCCAAGACTTGCGTTTTAACCTTTCGCGTGGCTTCAGGCGGCTTTCTTGAGGACGGGGTACCTGGTTGCGGGGGTGCTCTTGCGGCCTTTGGGCCGTCCGGGGCCTGGCCTGGAGGGTTTTGGTGGCCTGGCGGGCGTGCCGGCAAGCGCGGCCAGGCGGCTGAAATCCCTGCGGACCCGGCCGGGGCTGAGCTTTCCCTGCGGGCGGCGGCGTTCCCAGCGCTGGCGGTGGTCTTCGGCGATAGGGCGGGCGAGGCGGAGCTGGGTGATGGCGCAGAGGATCAGCCAGGTCCAGCGGGAGGCCTGCTCCGGGTGGCGCAGGCGGGCCTTGTCCCAGCCGAGCTGGGTCTTGGCGAACCGCCAGGTGTGCTCGATGTCGAAACCGGTGGATGTAGGCCCGCCAGATCAGGTCAAGGTCCGGGAGGCCAGGGCCGGCCCACCACAGCCACAGCGGGCCCGGGACCCTCCGGCCGTTCGGAAGCCGGGTGACGGTGACCCGGATGAGGTGGCAGCGGATGACGGGCGGCTTCGCAAAGCCGGCGAACCGGCCGCGGCAGAACAGCTTCGGGTGCAGTCCTGCCCACGACCTCACGCTGACGCGGCCGTACCTGTCATCGTCCAGCCCGAGCTCCTGGTCCGGGGGTCCCCAGGTGGCCGGGTGCGCGCACTCGAACCGGCCGTTCTCGCGGGCGCCGTGGATGCGGGGCCGGCCGGTACTGCCCGGGATGCGGGGCGGCGGGTCGCGGTACAGGACCCGGTCATCGCGGACGCGGACCAGGACCTGCACCTCCTCCAGGTGCTCGCGCAGGTCCCAGGTCAGCGGGGCCTCGTCGTACCCGCCGTCGAATGCATACAGCGGGATCCGCGCCTCCCCGTCCGCCCGCAGCCGCGCGGCGTGCGCGATCACCTGCTGCGCGGCCTCGCGGGTCGCGCAGCCGCGCCCGGCCCGGACCCGGGCCTGGTCCTGCGGCGCGGTCCAGGAATCCGGCGCGAAGGACAGCTGGGACAGCCACTGGAACGCCCACCCAGCCACTACCGCGTCCCCGCCACCGTCACGGTGGTGCCGGGCGTGGCGCCCCGGACAGGAATGATGGTGCCATTCCCTGTCCGGGCTGGTCACCGCCGTCGGCCGCGGGAACGTCGAGGCATCGACGGCGAACACCGCCGGCCAGTCCCGCGGCCGCGCCGCGACCAGCAGGTCCCGCAGCGCCTCCTCATCGATCCGCCCCCTGGCCAGCGCCTGGTAGATCATGCCGTGCCCGCGGCGGAAGGCCGGCTCCAGGCTCAGGTACGGCAGCGACGCCACCGGCCCGGGCGCTGTCAGCACCGAGTCCCCTAGCTCCGCCAGCGCGTCCGGGCACCGCCACAGGCACGCGTACACATCCTTCCGGAATCCCGCCAGCGCGTCCCCTCCCGCCAGGCCCTCCTGGCGCGGCCCGCGCAGCGGCGTCATACTGACACTGGTACACACGGCCGCTGTCCTCTCTCCGGGTAACATTCCTAACCCGAATATGCAGCGGCCGTTTACGCGCTGTCATCAGCCATTATGCGCCCATCACGCCAGCAACGCCCGGCACAGGACCCACGCCGCCGAACATCCTGTATCCGCCCCATCGGGAAAATCAGGTTAAAACGCAAGCCAAGAGGCCAGCGCTAAAATCATATACAATTTGGTTCAGCGCTATAGGCTCGAATGGCGCGCGCTCGGGCGAAGCGACTACCCGAATGACATGCCGCTGAAAGAGGTTCTGCGAATGGTGCGGCACTGCTCCGGCGGCATAATCCTCGGTTTCGAACAGTTCATGGCGCCGGCCGGCGAGTTCCGGATTGGCAGCCCGAATGCCAGAC
Organism: uncultured Actinomycetota bacterium; assembly: GCA_963771985.1. GTDB lineage: Bacteria > Actinomycetota > Actinomycetes > Streptosporangiales > Streptosporangiaceae > Trebonia. The sequence goes on from CAVYVO010000032.1 coordinate 8,381, forward strand.
CAGCGGCCAACGTGTCTTCCCCGACCCCATGGAACCAACTCGAGGCAGGGATCCTGTTCAGCGCCGGATTGCCTATGATGATCTTCAGGGAACCAAACATCCAAGGAGGTGTCTTCGACGCTGGCAGCCATGAGGTCTTTATCCACCAGATACCAACGAGCACGATGTCAGCGCGGGCGCGCGACGAGCTTGACTCGGTCTTTCAGAAATGGGCGGGCAGGGTACAGGCACACTACTATGGTGAGTGACTACAGGCCGGAGCCGATACCCACAGAGCATATCGCGCTCAGCGGCGAGATCCTCGAGTTGGTGGAACTGCTTGCCCAGAACGCTCACGACATCTGGGCTTCAGAACGTCTGCGGGACGGTTGGACATTCGGACCAGCCAGAGACGATACCAAGCGTGAGCATCCATGCCTCGTGCCATATGCGCAGCTTTCGGAGCGGGAACGGGATTACGATCGCACAATGGTCATCGGGTCGATCCGGGCGATACTTGCGTTCGGCTTCACCATCTCCCGTCCCCGTAGCGGCGCCGACCCCAATGCCGTTTAGCGGACCCGACTCCTGGAGGGTTCGGGCACTACTCCGACCCGGACCTGCGGCGGGTCGATTGCGCAATCGACCACACTAGAGCAGGTCGATTGCGCGATCGGCCTGGGACAATCCCGGCTGTTCGGCCCGTGTCTTCGATTGACCGGCCGGGGTCAGCGCTGGGCCGCCTTATCCGGCCCGATCAGGTGATCAGAGATTGCGGGCGCCTGGCCCGTCGGCGCCCAGGGCGTCGTCCGGGTTCACGAGCCGGCAGACGCGCAGCGACAGGCAGCCGCAGCCGATGCAGCCGGTGAGGCGATCGCGCAGCCGCTGGAGCTGGCTGATCCGCTCGTCGAGATCAGCACGCCACTGCGCGGACAGGCGCGCCCAGTCGTCGACGGTGGGCGTCCGGTTCGCCGGCAGCCCGGCGAGGGCGTCGGCGATCCGGCTCAGCGGGATGCCGACCCGCTGCGAAGCGCGGATGAACGCCACCCGGCGCAGCGTCGCGCGCGGGTAACGTCGCTGGTTCCCCGCGGTGCGCCGCGCCGAGATCAGGCCTTGCTCCTCGTAGAAGCGCAGCGCCGAGACCGCGACGCCGCTGCGCGCGGCCAGCTGCCCCACGGTCAGCTCACTGGCGTGGGGCGGGGCGGGGCTCTGACTGGCTGCCATTGACCTCAACCATACTTGAGGTTCTACCGTCGCAGGTATGACATTCACCGAGGCAGAACAGCGTTTCCTCGCCGCGCAGCGGCACGGGCGGCTGGCCACCATAGCCCCCGACGGCACCCCCCAGGTCAAGCCCGTCGGCTTCAGCTACAACCACGAGCTCGGCACCATCGACATCGCCGGGATGAACATGGCGCGGAGCGCCAAATACAAGAACGTCCAGTCCAACCCGAACGTGGCCTTCGTGGCTGACGATGTGCCCGCGCCGGAGCACGGGGCGGCCGGCGTCCGGTTCCTTGAGATCCGCGGCGCCGCCGAGACCGTCACGGCGCCGCCCGGCACCGGCCAGCCCTGGACCGACGGCCACTTGGCGCCGGAGATCATCCGGATCCACCCGCGGCGTGTCCTCGCCTTCAACGTCGACCCGGACCGCCCCGGGCTGCAGGCCCGCGACGTCGGGGGAGACGTCGTCTACAGCGCGCGGTGGCCGGAATGAGCATGATGGCGATCGAGGCGCGGGAGTTCGGCGGCCCGGAGGTGCTGACGCCGGTCTCGCTTCCGGCCCCCGTGCCCGGCCCGGGCGAGGCCGTCATCGCCGTGTCCGCCGCGGACGTCCTGTTCCTCGACACGATGATCCGCTCAGGCCTCGCCCGCGGCGCGTTCCCGCAGCGCCCGCCCTACATCCCCGGCAACGGTGTCGCGGGCCGCGTGGCCGCGGTCGGTGACGGCGCCGACCCCGCATGGACCGGCCGGCTGGTCGTCGCGCGGACCGGACCGCACGGGGGTTCAGGCGGTTATTCTGAACGTACCCTCGTTCCTGCCAGCCATCTCGTGGCTGTCCCGGAAGAGGTGGACCCGCGCGCAGCGGCGGCCCTGATGCACGACGGTGCTACCGCCCTCGGGCTGCTCGCGGGGACCCCTGTCAAGCCCGGCGAAACGGTGCTCGTGGTCGGCGCGGCGGGCGGCATGGCCCTGCTGCTCGCGCAGCTGGCCCGCGCCGCAGGCGCGCGGGTGATCGGCGCCGCGCGGCTGGCCGGCGCGCCGCGGCGCGCGGAGAAACTGGACGTGATCCGCCACGTCGGCGCCGAGGCGGTGGTGGACTATGGCTCGCCGGACTGGACCGGGCGCGTGGTCGAGGCTTCCGGCGGCGCCGCCCCGGAACGTGGTCTTCGACGGAGTGGGCGGCTCGCTCGGCGAGGCCGCGTTCGGGATCGTGGCCGACGGCGGGCGGTTCTCCGCGCACGGCGCGCCGGGGGGCGGGTTCGCCCCGGTTTCCGCGCGGGAAGCAGCGGAACGCGGCGTTACCGTGCGGGGCATCGAGCAGGTGCAGTACCCGCCCGGCCGGCACGAGGAACTCATCGGGGACGTGCTCGCCGAAGCAGCCGCCGGCCGCCTGCGGCCCGTCATCGGCCAGGTGTTCCCGCTGGAACGGGCGGCGGACGCGCATGCGACGCTGGCCGCCCGGTCGGCCATCGGGAAGACCCTGCTGGCTGGTTTAGACGGTTAAACCGGAACCGTCCGTGGCGGGTGATTCTGAAAGGGCCGAGGTGCCAGGCATCATGAGGCACGTGACCGACCGTGCGATGGTGAGACAGTGGCTGGCGGGATATGAGGCCGCCTGGCGGGCGCCGGGCACCGAGGGCCTCGCTGGCCTGTTCACCGGCGATGCCAGCTATCTGCAGTCTCCCTACGAGCAGCCCGTGACCGGACTGGACGCGATCCGGCGAATGTGGGAGGCCGAGCGACAGGGCCCGGGCGAAATCTTCACCCTGGTCACCGACATCCTCGCGGTCGACGGTCCGGTGGCGGTGGTCCGGGCCGAAGTCCGCTACGGTGAACCGCCCCGCCAGGAATACCGCGATCTATGGGTCATCCGACTCGGCGATGACGGCCTGTGCACCTGGTTTGAGGAATGGCCCTATTGGCCCGAGCGCCCTTATGCCGCAGATAACGGCCCGGCTTAGCACGGCCGCCGCCAATTGACCCTTGACGTGCGGTTATACCGCCGTAGCAGGAGCCGCATACGTCACGATGAACCCTGCTCTGGCCTCGGCCCGCCTCCGCGGGCCGATCCGTGCGGGCGGAAAAAGCCTCCGCGGAGAGGGATTCCGCGCGAACCGCCGGGATTGTCTCACGATGCGGACTCTGTCTCGCAATCTGAGACAAATTCCCGTCGGCCGGCGGGTCGACTGCGCAATCGACCCGCTCTAGTGTGGTCGATCGCGCAATCGACCTGCCACAGGTCCGGGCCGGCGCAGTGCCCGAGGCCGCTAATGATCGGCGGTTACAGGGACTGAATTGTCGGATCCTGGGCCGGAGGCGTGTTCATGGAGTCGTAGTAGTACTCACCCCGGCCCAGCTGAACGACCCGGTAGCCTCGCTGAGTGACCAGCCTGCGCAGGTGCCGTACGCCGCTCAGGCCTGCGATCACGACGGCCGCGGCGGCCGCCAGGATCGAGGCGCCGAACAGCGCGAGCCCGCCAACAACGTGTCCAAGCAGCATCATGACCAGGCCGACGAACAGCGCCACTGGCACCGCCGCCACGAGCAGCACGGCGAGCAGCCCAGCGGCGATCACCGCCTTCGTCGACCAGCGGATCGTCCGGGCCGTGTACCCACCAGCCATCTCGCACACCCTTCATAACATTCGGCTACGAGTCAAGATATGTCGCGTTGAGTAGGACTGCAACACGTAATGCGCGTCAGCGACGGCCGACGCGCCCGGGGCCTGACCCGATGGCCGGCAACAGCGGGCGGATCGTCCGGCGCTCCCAGCACCCCTTCCAGACGCCGATGCTGTAAGCAGCGTCGTCGAGGAGCCGGGCGGCGACGTAGCGCGCGGGGTCGAGCGGCGGCCTCCGGTCCGCCCAGTCGAGCAGCGGCGGGACAAGGATCAGCGCGGCGACCGGCAGGCGCAGGCGGGGCACGACGACGGCGGCCGGGATGGCCAGCGGCCACCAGGTCCGCGACAGGGCGCTGCCCAGCGGCCGCCCGGCGGCCAAGGTCCCGCCCCCCGCGAGCCGCACTGCGAGCAGCCACGCCGCGGTCCCCCGCCTCTTGCTGTTATCAGGGAGGGTGGGAGCTGTGGCGCCATCAGGGAGGGTGGGAGCTGTGGCGCCATCAGGGAGGGTGGGAGCTGTGGCGCCATCAGGGACGGTGGGAGCTGTGATGCTATCAGGGACGGTGGGGGTCGTGATGCGGGACAGGCGCCTCGCTAGCAGCGCGGTCGCGGTGCCGGTGAGCACCGCCGCCGTGGCCGGCCGCCGGGTGAGCGCGGCGGTCCAGGCGCCGACGGTCCACCACGAGGCGTACAGGGGCCGGACGGCGCCGGGGTGAAGTTGCTCGAGCGCGGCCGCTGACATGCCGTAATCCGCGCGGCGGTAGAACCAGGCACGGAAGCGGACCCGGTGATCGTGGCCCATGACCGCCGCCGGCTCGTAACGCACCCGCCAGCCCGCGGCGGACATCCGCCATACGAAGTCGACGTCCTCCCCCACGAACATGCCCTCGGCGAACCCCGCCCCGGCCGCCGCCCTGCGCACGACCAGCGCCGCGCCGGGAACGTAGGAGACCCGCGCGCCAGGCCGGACGATGCTCGGACGCGCCCCCATGTCGAGCGTCGAGCTCGCGCCCTCATAGCGCGCCAGCCAGCTAGTCCCCCACTCGTGCGGCACGATCCGCGGCGCGACGGCACCGACAGCCGGATCGGCGAAATGCGGCAGCAGCCGCTCCAGCCACCCCGGACGAGGCACGCAGTCAGAGTCGAGAAACGCCACCAGCTCGGTCCGCGCCACCGCGAGCCCGCTGTTCCGCGCGGCCCCCGGCCCCCCGTTCACCGGCCGCCGCACCACCCGCGCCCCGTGCTCCCCCGCGATCGCGGCGATCACCTCCGGCTCGGCCGAACAGTCATCCACGACAACGACCGTGGGGACATCGGTCAGGCCCGCCAGGCAACGCCTGAGCTCGGCGTGGCGATCCCGCACAGGAATGACCACAGTGACGTGGGCAGGGGTGGGGAGGTCAGCGTGGGTGGGGATGTGCGTACTGCCGAGGTCGGGGTGAGCGATCCCGGCGTCGAGCAACCGCCGCGCGAGCCTCCGGGCCGCCACGCTCTCGGAGACGGGTGTGCCAGAGAACCAGCCAGCGACCTGGCCTGCCCCCGCGGGAGTCAGCCGCAGCACGCGGACGGGCGAGCCCCCCACGAGGACTGACCCGCCCGCCGCAAGCCGCGTGCCCGGATCCGCGCATACCCGGAACCCAGGGGGAACCGTTTCAGAGAAGGGACGGCGACCATGATCGTGGGTCATAGGTGGCGAATAGCGCCGCGAATGACCCACGATCATGAAACTGCTAGAAACCCGTGAGAGGGTTCTCGTCGCAATCCCGACGAGGCGGGCGCCGGCCGATCGTCACAGGCACCGTGCGGTGGGAGTGATCAACCGAAGGCTTGGGAGTATCACCCGAAACGGAAGCGAGCGCGGCTGAGCCGTACCCTTGCACGCACTCCGGATCCGGCCCGTCGAGCGGCAGGCCGGTGAAGAACTTCGCCGCCATGCAGCCGCCGCGGCACGAGTCGTAGTGCCCGCACGAGCGGCACGCTCCCCCGGTGTCCGGGGCGCGCAGGGACTGGAACAGATCCGACGTCCGCCACACCGACTCGAACCCGCCCGGTTCCCGCACGTTCCCCGCCAGGAACTGCGAGTGGATCGCGAACGGGCAGGCGTACACGTCGCCCACCGGGTCGATCAGGCAGACGACCCGGCCGGCGCCGCACAGGTTCAGCCCGGGCAGCGCGGAGCCGTAGGCGGACAGGTGGAAGAACGAGTCGCCGGTCAGTACCCGCTCGCCGTGCGCGACGAGCCAGTCGTAAAGTTCCCGCTGCTGCTCCGCGGTCGGGTGCAGCTCGTGCCATACGTCGGCGCCCCGCCCCGACGGACGCAGCCGGGTCAGCCGGAGCTGGGCGCCGAACCGGTCCGCGATTGTCTTGAACGCGTTCAATTGAGGGATGTTCTGCCTGGTTATGACCACGGAGAGCTTGAAGTTACGGAACCCGCCGTCACTAAGGTTCTCCATCGCCCGCATCGCGATGGCATGCGATCCGGGGCCGCGCACCGCGTCGTTCACCTCGGCGGTCGCGCCGTCCAGCGAGATCTGCACGTCTACGTAGTCGCTCGCGGCCAGCCGCGCGGCCACCTCCGGGGTGATCTTCACGCCGTTGGTGGAGAACTTCACGCCCACGCGGTGCGCGGTCGCGTAGTCCACGAGCTCCCAGAAGTCCGGCCGGACGGTCGGCTCGCCGCCGCCGATGTTGACGTAGAAGACCTGCATCCGCTCCAGCGTGTCGATGACCCGCTTGCACTCGTCCGTCGTCAGCTCGCGCGGGTCACGGCGCCCGGACGACGACAGGCAGTGCACGCACGACAGGTTGCAGGCGTAGGTGAGCTCCCACGTCAGGCAGATCGGCGCGTCCAGGCCGAGCTGGAACAGGTCCACCAGCCGCCCCGGTGCCGCGGCGGAGATACCAGCCTGCACAGCGGCTTCTTGGGTGAGCGTCATACACGCGTCCGTTCGGTAATCATGTGCGAGTCAGCGAGGGCGGCGAGCGCCTTGGTGTAGACGGGGAGTTCCGCCTCCGTCACGCCGGCCGCCGCGCAGGCGGCCCGGGCGCTGGGATGGTCGGCCAGCGACCGGACCACCGCCAGCACCCGCTGGTTCTTCAGGAAGGACAGCCGCCGGGTGCCGAAGTGATACAGCAGCGCGCCGAACGGCTCGGGGCGCATCGACACGCGCGGATCGACCTGCCAGGGGCGGTCGATGTCGAACCCGTCAGTAGACACCGCACATGCCGTCGATCGAGACCTCCTCGACCAGGAGCTCGTCGCCATGAAGCGTCTCTTCCGCCTGCTCCGCCTGCTCGGCCATGCGCACCTCCGGAGATTAGTGGCACCAAGTGCCAGGACTGGAACCTGGGACGAGCCTAAAGGCACCAGGTGCCGAAATCAATGTCACCGACACACAGTTATCGGACATGCCGGGTTGTGGTGCCGTAAAATCGGCAGCAGCAGCAGCAGCAGCAGCATGTCCACGGGACGGTGATACCAGTGCCGGCAGAGGCCCGGGCCGGCCACCCCGGACGCAAGCGGGTGACATCGCGCGCGGAGCTCGAGCAAACGGCGTTCGCCCTGTTCGCGGCCCGCGGGTTCGACGCCACGACGGTGGACGAGATCGCGGCGGCGGCGGGGATCGGGCGGCGCACGTTCTTCCGCTACTTCCCGTCGAAGAACGACATCCCGTGGGGAGCTTTCGAAGCGGAGCTCGAGCGGATGCAGGTCCGGCTGAAGGCCTGCCCGCCGGAGGTTCCGCTGATGGACGCCATCAGGATGGCGCTCATCGACTTCAACCAGGTCTCCCCCGCCCAGGTGCCGCTGCACCGGCGGCGGATGGAGCTGATCTTGCGGGTGCCCGCGCTGCTGGCCCACTCCACGCTGCGCTTCACCGCCTGGCGGCAGGTCGTCGCCGAGTTCGTCGCGCAGCGCTCCGGCCGCCGGGCCGACGAGCTGGCACCGCAGGTCATCGCCCACGCCGTTCTCGGGGTCGCCGTCGCCGCGTACGAGCAGTGGCTCGACGACCCGGCCGCGGACCTCGGCACGCTGCTCGACGACGGGATGCGCCAGCTGGACGCGGCCTTCACCGGGAGCCTGCGATAGGCGCGCTGCTCGCGCGCGCCCGCTGGCCCGAGATCGAAGACGGGCCGCGGCGGCTCCTCGTCGTGCCGCTCGGCTCCCTGGAGCAGCACGGGCCGCACCTGCCGCTGGACACCGACACGCGGATCGCCTGTGCCGTGGCGTCGCGGGCGTGCGCGCCGCGGGCCGGCGTCGGGCTCGCGCCGCCGGTCGCGATCGGGGCGAGCGGCGAGCACGCGGACTTCCCCGGCACGCTGTCGGTCGGCACTGTCGCGCTGACGAGCTTGCTGGTCGAGCTCGGGCGGCACGCGAGCCTGCACTGGCCGGCGATGCTGCTGGTCAACGGGCACGGCGGGAACGCGCCGGCGATCCGGGACGCGGCGGGTCTGCTGCGGAGCGAAGGACGCGAGTGTCATGTGTGGCATGCGGGGCTGCGGCCTGGCGCGGCGGCCGCCGCGGGCCTTCCGGACGTCGCCGACGCGCACGCCGGGCGGATGGAGACGTCGGTCATGCTGGCGCTCGCCCCCGACGACGTGCTGACGGCGGCCGCCGCGCCAGGCGAGACCCGGCCGCTGGCCGAGATCATGCCGGCCTTGCGGGCCGACGGCGTCCGCGCGGTCAGCGCGAACGGCGTCCTCGGCGACCCTTCGGGCGCCTCGGCGGCGGAAGGAGCGGCGCTGCTCGGGCTGCTCGTCGCGGACTTGAGCGAGACGCTGGATAGGCTGCTCGCCGGAGGGACGAATGACTGAGCGGCTCGCCGTCGTGACGGGGGCGGCGCGGGGCATGGGCGCGGCGGTCGCGCGGCGGCTCGCGGCGGACGGCTGGTCGCTGGCGCTCGTCGACGCGTGCGCCCCGCAGCCCCCGCTGGACTACCCGATGCCGTCGCCGGCGGACCTGGACGCCGTGGCGAACTCGTGCCGGGCGGCAGGGGCGCCTGTCGTCGGCACGCTCGTCGCCGACGTTAGCGACGGCGCGGTCCGCGGGAAGATCCGCGACCTGCTCGGCGGCCGGACGCCGGACGCGGCCGTCGCGGTGGCCGGCGTCATCGCCGGCGATCTCGCGTGGGACGTCCCGGACGACGTGTTCGACCTGATGCTGCGGGTGAACCTGTCCGGCGTCAGGCACCTGGCCGAGGCGTGCGTGCCGCCGATGGTGGCCGCCGGATCCGGCAAGTTCGTCGCGGTCTCCTCCGCCGCGGCGCTGCGCGCGATGCCGCGGCTCGCCGCGTACTCGGCCGCGAAGGCGGCCGCCCTCGCGTATACGCGGGCGATGGCCGCCGACCTCGCCGGCACCGGCGTGACCGCGAACATCGTCTGCCCGGGCTCGACCCGCGGCGTGATGCTCGAGGCCAGCGCGGCCGTCTACGACCTGCCGTCCCAGGACACCTTCGCCGGCCAGGCGCTGCTGCGCCGCCTCCTGGAGCCTGGCGAGGTGGCGGCGGCGATCGCCTGGCTCTGCTCACCCGCTTCCGGCGCCCTCACCGGAGCGGTGATTCCCGTTGACGCCGGCCTTTCCGCGTAGACCAGCGGCACCGGCCAGCCCGTGGCAGGCCCGCCCGCCCGCACTCGCCCGCCTGGCCCGCATCCGCGCGGTGCTGGCCGCCCGGATGTGGCTGTCGGCCATGCCGGAATGGTCTGGCGGGCAGGCCTGGTGGAGCTGCGAGCGGACCATCCGGGCCGCCGCCCCCGGCACCGGCACCGGGCACCTGCCCGATGCCGAGGTGCTGTGGCCCTCCGTCGCGGGCAGCCCGTATGACGGGCAGGCCTGGGCGGTCGAGGTGGAGCTGACGCCCAAGCCGGCCGCGCGGGTGACCCGGATCATCTCAGGGCTGCTGTCCGGCCAGTACGCGAAAATCGGGAAGCGTGCGGCTCGTTGATGCGAACCATGGGTAACACCTCCGGAGTCCTTCATGCCTCTGAGGCGGACATGACCGGCGTCCCGTGGGGCAAATTGAATGAGGATATGCCGCAAGCTCTGCGTAGGTTTCAGGCCGCTGCGCGGGCCGAACTGGGCGTGGACCGCTCAGGGGCGCAAACATCTGATCCGTAGCAACGTGCACTGGGGTGACAAGCCCGGACAGCATGTGACGGATCACGCACAAACGGCCAGGTCATAGCCCCCCATTTCGTCCTCCAACGTTGCGGGAGCACTGGTCACGAGCGCAGTGGATTTCTCGCTGATTACACTGTTAATACAGTCGCATCGTCCACTGAATTCACATATTCGACATATGCGGGTCATCGCATGGTAGGGAACCGTTTGAACGCGGCCCATACGTTCCAGGGATCGATTCTGGCGAAGGGAACGAACATTTGAACTCGGGAACGAAATTCGCGATAGCGGGAGTCGCTGCGTTGGCGATCGCGACGCCGTTGGTGGGGTCTCCCTCCAGCGCCGTGGCTGCCGGCCACGCTCAGATCAAGCACGTGCTGCTGATATCGGTCGACGGCATGCACCAGTCCGATCTGGACTGGTACGTCGCCCATCATCCCAACTCGGAGCTCGCGCGGCTGGCCACCGGCGGCGCTGAATACACCGACGCGCAGACCGCCGACCCGTCGGACTCCGATCCGGGCGGCACGGCGCTGATGACCGGCGGCGACCCGAAGGTCACCGGCATCTACTACGACGACGAGTACAGCCACGGCGTCTTCCCGCCGGGGACGACGAACTGCTCCGGGCCGGTCCCGGGCGGCGACGTGATCTACGACTCGCCGGACGACAAGCTTCCGGCCGTGCCGGACCTGCTGCATAACGGGAGCGGCAACACCTTTCCCTCGTTCGATGAGGGCGGCTCGATCTACCCGGGCGGCATTGACACCAACCCGGGCTTGATCATGAACCTGAGTCCGCACCCGCAGTCGGGTCTGAACCCGGCGACGTACCCGGTCAATCCGAAGACCTGCAAGCCGATTCAGCCGTGGGACTACCTGGGGGTCAACACGATCTTCCAGGTGATCCACAACGCCGGCATGCGAACGGCCTGGTCTGACAAGCACGCGATCTACACGTCGTTCAACGGCCCGGGCTCGAACGGCATGAGCATCGACGACTTCTTCGGGCCGGAGATCGACTCGCAGGCGGTCGAGCCGAACGGCGTGCCGTACCCGGTCGACGGCGCGTGGACGGCCGACAACGCCGCGACCAAGCAGTACGATTCCTACAAGGTCCAGGCGGTCATCAATTGGATCAACGGCTACGACCACTCCGGCACCGGGCCGAAGGTCGGCACGCCGGCGATCTACGGGATGAACTTCCAGACAGTCTCGACCGCCGAGAAGCTGAAGAGCTCCCCGGCGGTGCTGATTGGCCCGAACGCGCAGGGCAACTACACCGACGGACCGTCGCTGCGCGGCGGGTACGTGACCGTGGACGGCCAACAGGTGCCGGGCCCGCTGCTCCAGAGCGCGCTCGACTACGTCAACGACGCCCTGCAGCGGATGGCCGACACGATCCGGGCCGACGGCGAGGCCGACTCGACGGCGATCATCCTGACGGCCAAGCACGGCCAGTCGCCGCTGAACAACAACCAGCTGCAGCGGATCGACGACGGCCCGATCATTGCCGGCGTCAACGCCGCCTGGGCCGCACAGCATCCGAGCAGCCCGACGCTGGTCGTCCAAGAGGCCGACGACGACGGGCTGCTGTGGTGGCTGTCAGACCGCCCGCAGGCGGCGGCTGACTTCGTCAAGAACTACCTGTGGACGCATACCGCCCCGGCGGTCAACTACGCCGGCCAGACGATCACCGTCCAGCACTCCGGCCTGCGGGAGATCTTCGCCGGCCACCAGGCCGCGCACTTCTTCGGCGTACCGTACTCCGACCCGCACCACCCGGACGTGTTCGGGATCGCGCAGGTCGGCACGATCTATACGACCGGCACGAAGATCGCCGAGCACGGCGGCGACAACCCGGGCGATCGGGACGTTCCGCTCGTCGTCTATGCGCCGGGCACCGTCCAGCCTCGCCAGTCAAGCCACCCGGTGGAAACGACCCAGGTCGCTCCGACGATCTTGAAGCTGCTAGGACTCTGTCCGAGCTCGCTTCAGGCCGTCCAGCGAGAGGGCACGCAAGTCCTGCCCGGCCTCGGCAACGGGGATTAACCGCTCCATCTAGTCGGGCTGCGGGGCGGCTCCCAGCCGCCCCGCAGCTCAGCACTCGTCCCGGAGGTTCCATGAGGCTCAGCCAGCCGGTGGTGGGCATCGGGACGTAAGGGCCGTAAGTCGATGACAAGGCCGGTGCTGGTGGGTTTCTCAGCAGAGGAGGCGCTTGCGGCTGGAGGTCAGCACGGCCAGTGACGGGACCGAGCCTGGAGGCCTGAGAGGAACCGAGCCGACAGGCGAGTGCGGGACCTGATCAACCCGTACTCGACAGCGTTCGCCAGCTGGTGGTGTCATTCCGCCTGGGACTCCCACGGCCCGCGGTTCCTCGGGTGCTCGGCGGACCATCAGAGGGTTCCCAGTCCTGTCCGTCTTTCCCGCAGGCGCCGACCCCTGGCGACGCGGCGGCCGGGAGCAGGACGCCGCGCGTGCTCCGCGCGCCCCGGACCCCGGACCCCGGACCCCGGACCCCGGAGACCAAGCCTGCCCCGCCGGCCACGCCGGCCAGGCACGGGCAACCGCGCGGCCAGCCCTAAAGCCAGAGCAGAAGCGCAGGTCAGAGCAGCTACGGCAGTCAGCAGGAGTCAGGACAAAGTCAGGAAACCGTGCAGGACAGAATCGGACTTAAGGGTATATAACAGGCCTTAACCGGACATGCATTAAGACATGTGGAGACGTTCGAATCAACCGTCTGACGTGCTTTTAAGCACTATTACGACACGCCCCGGCCGACAGGCCGAACAGCTTGACAGATTCGGCAATCGGCCCGTTAGATGGGAGCGCGGATCACAGCTCACGCGCCGCGGTGATCGCTGAGTGGATCTCCTGGGCGATCCGGCGTGCGAGTAGGGGTCTGTCGCCCGCCGTCTCGGTGGCGGTGCCGACCAGTTCCGCGTGCTGAGTTCCGCCCGCGAGCAGTCGCGGAGCCACGACGAAGAACTGGTAAGGAGCGTAGACCGCGCTGGTGACGACAAGGGCCCGTCGCCTATGACCTGGCGGCACGCGGCGGATGAGGTAATCCACTGAATCCCTCGTGTCGGCCCGTCGTAGTGCGCTGCGGGATGGGGCGACGAGGATCCGGACCGGCCGACCGGCCGGGCTCGTGAATTCATGGTCCAAGGCCGTCTGGAATTCACCGGGCTGGTCATCAAGCGCATAGCGGCCTGCCGCGTCACAGCCGAATACCCTGCCGATCTCGTCCAGGAGGTTCTGCCACTCACTGTTCCCAGCCGCTGGCCGCTGACCGGTAACCCGCTCGCTGGCCGTGAGCGGACGGTGTGCGGCCAGCCCGGCTATGGTGCCGAGGTCGACGCCGCGCCGGTCGAGGTCACCTGCGAGAGCGACCCGCAGCCGGTTGCCGACGGCTGTCCCGCCGAGGATTACGGTCAGGTCATAGCCGCGTAGTTCCGGGCCGCGAGTAGCAAGCAGTCCGAGGGCGCGGCCCGCGTCAATGAGAAGCGGGACCGCGTCCTCGGGCAGCGTCGCCATCGCCACCTCGTGGCGCTCGGCGCCGCCGCGAGTGTCCAGCACCCGCTGGGACCACCGTGCGATTGCCGCCAGGTCGTCGGGGGTCGCCCGGATGTCGGGGCCGCCGAGAGCACTCGAGAGGTCAGCCAGAGCTGGACTGGCCAGCCAGCGGGCGGCGGCGGACAGCACATCGCCGAGCCGCTCCGCCCGCCACGCCGGAGGTGCCAGCGGGTCCGTGATGCTCATGCCGCTCCGAGTTTATTGGCTAAGCTGTCGGTCCTGGCGCTGACTGGGAAGCGGGGAGAGCCGATGTCGGTCACGGCGGATAAGCTGTTCGTTTTCGCGGGGGCGGGAATTTCGCTATCCATGCCGGCTGGCTTGCCGATATTCGACTCGCTCCGCGATGAGATTCTGCGCCAACTTAAGCTCGGCCGGTATATCCCCGGTCAGGACGGTAACCCTGGGGCCAGCGAGGAGTGGCGGGATGTGGCCGCTGGCCTGGTGCCCGAGCCGTTCATGCTGGAGCTATCCCGGTCCGGCATCAATGTGGAGTCATGGCTGGGCACGGTGCTGTCGGCGGGGCGCCCGAACGCGGCACACCACGCGCTCGCGCAGCTGGCCGCCAACGGCGCCCGGGTGTGGACGGTCAACTTCGACTCCCTGATCGAGGACGCGCCGGGGCAGGCGCTGACAACCCTGGCGTGGCCGGCTGACCCGGCGCCGGGCGCGGAGCTGATGAAGCCCCACGGGTCGGCGGGCGGCAAGCTGATCGTGACCGCCGAGCAGGTGCTCGCCGGTCTCGATGACAAGTGGCTGGAGCGGCTGCGCGAGGATACCGACGGCCGGACGGTGGTGTTCGCCGGCTACCGGGGCCGTGACCTGGACTTCCAGCCTGTCTGGGACAAGGTCCTCGGCGACGCGCCAGAGGCGGTGTGGTTCGACAGATGGTCTGACGGTGAGATGGCCGAGGCGGGTCACAAGCGCCTGCTGCTGCGCCGGGCCGAGGAGAGCGGCAGGCTGACGCTGGCGCCGCCCGCGCCGCTCCCGCCGGGCGCGCCGCCCGGCGCGGAGCCCAACCCGTCATGGGACTTCGTCTCCTGGTGCCAGGACCGCGGCCTGGTCGATATACCTCCGGATCTGGTCCGGCAGCTTTTCGAACAGCGGCACCCGGTGAACTATCCGCCACTGCCGGGCGGCACCGTGTGGGCAAGGCCAGCCGTTCAGGGATTGCTCGGCGACTATAAAGGCGCCCGCGTCAGTTACCTGCGGGCGGCCTTCCGACCTGGCTATCAGCGGCGAGCGGCCACCGCGCTCGCGACGTCGTTCATCAATCACGGCGGCGACGCGATGGCGGCGCTGCTCGCCCCGGCCACGCGACTGCCTGCCAGCGGGCGCCTTGCCGGAGTCCGCGAAGGTGCGCAGCGCAAACGGCTGACCGCCTTGTCGCACACCGGACGCTACGGCGCTCTGCTGAGCGCCACCGAGGCGCTGCCGCCTGACACCGTCTCCACCTACCTGATCCTGCGTTCTCAGGCGCTGCGGATGACCGGCTCTTTGACCGACGCCGCGGAGATGGCCCGTGCCGCGCGTGAGCAGGCGGAAGACGAAGGGCATCCGGTGCGCACCGCCCATGCCGCCTTCCAGCAGTGCATGGCTTTGCTGTGGGCAGATCGCCGCGCGGAACTCCGTACGTGCCTGGATGAACACCTCCGGCAGTACGCGCCGCTGGCCGCCAACCGCTGGGTCGCCTGGACCGGCTTCATCGACGGCGGCCTGGCCGTCCACGACGGCGATGCCGGCGACGCGATCAAGAGCTATCACGACGCCGAGACCAGGTTCAGGGCCGAGGCCCTGCTGGATGGGGTGGTCAGCGTCAAGACCGCCCGGCTGGCCGCCCACCGGCTCCGCGATGACGCCGCCGCCTACACCCGTGAGCTGGAGGAGGTGATCAGGCTCAGCCGCGGCGGCGCCCGCGGCCAGCGGTACTACACCCGGCGCAACGCCTTCACCGCCGAGTCCATCGACAACGACTATGCGGAGTTCCTCCGCTGCAGCCGGGCAGACCTCGACGGTTCGTGGACCGTATACGAGCGTACGGCTGCCTCCCGCTATCCCTTGCAGTCCGCCCTAGGTCACCTCGGCCTGGCGCTCATCCAGGCCAGCCGCGGCGAGACACCCTCACATGCCGCCACGGCTGCCGGCAAAGCGGGCGCGATCGGCTGCGAGCTCATCCTCGCCCGGTCTCGCGAGTTCCTCGCCCAGCCTCGGTCGGCCGACGCCGTGCGGCAGGTCTTCTTTTGCTAAATGGGAGCGGACGCTGTGTCCCACATCGCCTCGAAACGGGCGACCCAGTAGCCGAACCAGCGCGGCGAGTCGGCCTTCCGGATCATAATGTGCATCCGGTCGGCGATGTTCTCGTCCTTGAACCCGTGCGATTCGAAGATCACGTAGCCCCCGGGATCGTTGGCGTTGACGATGACCAGGCTGAAGCCCGGATTGAGCGGCAGCTGGCGGAAGCTGAACCCCGGCTCGCCCGTGAGCTTGGCCAGGGTGGCCAGCGAGTTGCGCAGCGCGTGCTCGAGGTCCAGGTTGTCATCGAGCTGGATCGCGGCCAGGTCCAGGGCCTCCCGGCTGTCGGACTGCACGATGACACGGACCTTGCCGCCCGTATGCAGCACGAAGCGGCGGATATCGGCGGCATGCACGAGTACGCCGACGGCGGTGGGCCCGTACATCCGCAGGTCGCGCACCCCGGGCAGCAGCTGGCTGAACGCGCCGAAGCTATCCCGGCCGCGGAGCACCTCGTCGAGGGACTGCTGCTTGCGGTCGCCGAGCTCCGTGGCGGTGTGGAAGACCAGGAACGTCAACGCGAGGAGAATCGCGCTCAGCATGATCTGGCCGTTCACGACCCCCGCGAGCCCGAGGGCCACGAGCACGACGCCGACGAGGAATAGCGCGTACGCCTCTCGGTGCCGCCCGTCGCGGATGTCCTCGAGCGCCTGTCGTGATCTGTCCTTTATTCCAGACACCTGGCTCGCCTCCATCATTACGGCATTCCGCGCGATCGCGACAGTAACCTTAAATATAATCGCGGCGGCTTTCTCTTCTTTTCGCGACAGATCTCACATGCCGCCCGCGGGACGGGCGCGGTGGGCAGGGGGGTAGCAACGATGGCGTCGCCGTGGAACAGTCTGCAGGTCGCGACCCTCGGCGTCCAGGCGCTGACCCCGCTGGTCGTCGCCGGCGTCGGATACTTCGTGGCCAGGACCAGCCGTCGCATCGAAGAGGTCCAATGGGCGAACCAGACCGTCGTCACCCGCCGCCTGGAGATCTTCGCCCAGGTCGCGCCCTGGTTGAACCAGCTGTTCTGCTTCGCTACCTTCGTCGGCGGCTGGAAAGAGACCCAGCCCGCGCACGCGACCAACCTGAAGCGAAAGCTGGACGAGACTATGTACGCCAACCGCGTACTATTCTCGGACGCGCTATTCGACGCCTACCGTGAATTCACCGAAGCGCTCTTCGACATGTACGCGTCCGTTGACGCCGACGCCCCGCTGCGCGTACCGATTAGCTGCCACCTGGGGGACCGGCGCAATATGACCTGGTGGGCCCCCGTGATGGAAGCCTTGTTCACCACGACGAACACGGTCAGCCGGGAACACGTGCAGGCCACGTACTACAAGCTGGAAGAGCGCTTCCGCGCGGACCTGTACGTCGACCACGAGGGGCACCAGAGCGCCGGCCGGGCCGCGCCGACCGGCACCGCGAACACGCCCAGGCGGACCCCGATCTTAGGTGTTGGTTATGGATCCCGCGGCGGCTGTGCATGGACGCCCCGTTCCGTGGCATGCTTACCGGCGTGGAAGGAAAGACGAGCCGCAGGGCCTTCCTCGGTTTGGCCACGGCAGGCGTGGCCGCCGGGGTGGCGGCCGGCGCGGCGAAGATCTTCGGGCCCGCCGCGGCGGACTCGCGGCATCCGGCCGCGCTGAACGCCACCCGGACGTGGCGCCGCCCGGTTCCGGAGAACTCGCTGCCCGGCGACCCGCACTGGGAGATCCGTCATCTGGGCGGCGAGCACGAGATCGAGGGGTACGCGGGCAAGGCCAGCGTGCTGACCGGCGAATCCTTCCCGCTGTTCGTCTCCACTCAGTCATCGGGGTTCCGGGTGACCGCCTTCAGGCTCGGCTGGTACCAGGGCGACGGCGCGCGCAAGGTCTGGCAGTCAAAGAGCCTGCGCGGCGGCGCCCAGAAGAGCCCGGCGCTCACCGCCGCGACCAACACGATCTACACGGACTGGGATCCGGTCGTCGAGGTCCCTGCCGACGACTGGCCCGCCGGGGCGTACCTGCTCCGGCTCGACGCCGACTCAGGCGCGCAGCGGTACGTGCCCGTCACCGTCCGGTCGGCGAGCACGGCCGGCAAGGTCGTGCTGAAGAGCTGCGTGCAGACCTGGCAGGCCTACAACATGTGGGGCGGCTACGACCTGTACAAGGACGCGGCGGGCGCGTACGCCAACCGGTCGCTGGTGGTCAGCCTGGACCGGCCGTACGACGACAACGGCGCCGATTACTTCCTCACCTACGAGCGCAACGTCGTCAAGCTCGCCGAGCACATGGGCTTGCCTCTGGCGTACGTGACCAGCATGGACATCGCGGCGGACCCGCATCTGCTGGACGGGGCGAGCGCGCTGATCTCCATGGGCCACGACGAGTACTGGACCCCGGAAGAGCGCGCCAACGTCACGGCCGCCCGGAATAAGGGAGTGAACCTGGCGTTCCTGGGCGCTAACGCCGTCTTCCGCCGCACCCGGCTGCAGTCGAGCTCGCTCGGCTCCGCCCGGCAGGTCGTCTGCTACAAGACCGACTACACGCAGGATCCGATGTACGGCAAGGACGACGCGCTGGTGACGAGCGACTGGCGCGAGCCGCCGGACGCGGACCCGGAGTCCTCGCTGATCGGCACGATCTACGAGGGGTACCCGGTGGACGCGCCGCTCGTGGTATCGAGCGCGAAGAGCTGGGTGTTCAAGGGCACCGGCGTCCCTGACGGTGCCAGCTTCCCGCACCTGGTCGGCATCGAGTACGACCGGGTCGACCCCGCCTACCCGCTGCAGCGCCCGATCGAGGTGCTGTCCCATTCGCCGCTGACCTGCCAGGGCGCGAGCAGCTACGGTGACTCCGCCTACTACACGCATTCCGGCGGCGCCGGCGTCTTCAACAGCGGGACGATGCGCTGGGTGGAGGCGATCTACGGCGACCAGCCGCACGGCATCACCGGCAAGACCCCCGATTTCGTCCGCCAGGTGACGACGAACGTCCTGCGCGCCTTCGCCGACGGCCCGGCCGCCGCCAAGTATCCCGCCCACGACAACCTGGCCGCGATCCGCGAATACGCCGGCGACCCGGTAGGCAACTCCCAGAATTTGCAGTAAAAGACCAATCATCCCGAACGGTCGCGGCTTGCTCTAGCGTGGAAACATGAGCAACCTACCGGGTCCGGTCCCCACTCCTCGGTATCTCAGCGTTGTCGGCGCCTCTTTCGACGTGGCACGCGCCATGGGGCACTCCTACGTCGGAGTCGAGCACCTTTTCCTGGCGATGATCCGCGATCGCGCCGCCGTCCCGACCCAGGTGCTCGCCGGCATGATCAACCTGGACGCGGCCGGATCCGCGCTGCTCGAGCTCATGAACTCGGACGGCTACAAGGCCAGCGCGGCGAACGTCCTCCGCCAGGACGACCCGCCGGCCACGTAGCCCGCCCCGGTCCCGGAACAGGTCGCCCGGCGGGAGGTCCGCCACTGTGGCCTGTGTGACGGCGGGTGTCTGCGCCGAGGCTCGCAGCCAGGATGCCAATGTGCCGATTGCGCAATCGACCCAAAGGGGGTGCGGGCGCCGGGCGGGTAGAAGCGGGCGGGCGGGCGGGTTAGGAGAGGGCGTCTAGCAGGGGGGCCAGGGCGGCCACGTCGTCGTCGGGGGCGGCGAGCAGGACGCCGCTGACCAGCGGGCGAGCCTGGGCCAGCAGGCCGGTCGCCAGCTCGATCCCGGCCGCGCGCGCCGCGCCGCGGCCCGCCTTCTCCAGTGCCTCGAGCGTCGCGGCGGGGATGGTCACCCCGGGGACCTCGTGCGCCAGGTAGTCCGCGTCCTCGAACGAGCGCAGCGGCGTGACGGAAAGCAGCAGCGGCACCCCGGTCCCGTCCAGCGCCTCGACGAGCCGCTTCAGCGACTCCAGCTCATACACCGGGCGGCTGATGAGGAACTGCGCCCCGGCGCGGATCTTGGCGTGGGCACGCGCGATCTCCGCCGCGGCGTCCCGGGCGCCGGGGTTGACCCGCGCCCCGATGCAGAACGAGGTCCGGGCGGTCAGCGCGAGCCCGTTGGAGTCGCGCCCGGCGTTGAGCCCCGCGAGCAGCGCGGTCAGCCCGACCGAGTCCACCTCCCAGGTGCCGTCCACCGCCGGGTAGTCGCCGAGCACCGGCGGGCTCCCCGTCGTGGACACCACCGAACGGATGCCCAGCGCGTGCGCGCCGAGCAGATCGGCCTGCAGCGACATGATCGTCTTGTCCCACGCGGTGACCGTCGCGATCGTCTCGACGCCGACCCGCTGCTGCAGCTGCAGGGCCATGTTGAGCGAGTCCATGTGGGTGCGCGCGTTTTCCCGCGGCTGCACGACGATGAGCCCGATGCCCTGCGACTGGAGCTGAGCCGCCGCCTGCTCGGCGTCGCCCGCCCAGCCGCCCGCCGGGGGCGCGACCGCGGCCGCGACCACGAACTCCCGCGCGGCCAGCTGCTCGGCCAGGGTGCCCGCCGCCGGGCGGGCCAGGCTGTCTGGCAGGGCGGGCGCGACCGCGGCGCCGGCCCGGGCCGACTGCGACCGCCGGGGCCGCACGGCCTCGGCCGCGGCCCGGATGTGCGTCGGCGTGGTACCGCAGCAGCCGCCCACGATCGTCACCCCGGCGTCGGCGAACCGGCCGAGGTAGCGGGCGAAGTAACCGCCGTCGATGCTGA
The DNA here is from genome assembly GCA_963771985.1 of uncultured Actinomycetota bacterium. Taxonomy (GTDB): domain Bacteria; phylum Actinomycetota; class Actinomycetes; order Streptosporangiales; family Streptosporangiaceae; genus Trebonia. The sequence goes on from CAVYVO010000032.1 coordinate 28,835, forward strand.
ACTCGAACGAGCGCGGGCCGACCCGGCGCGGCTGCCCGGCGTTCGGCTGCGCGCTGACCGGCACCGACGAGTACCGGACGAGGTCCTCGGCGACGACGAGCATCCGCTGCGGTCCCACCGTGCAGTTGGTGCCGAGCACGGCGACCGGCATCGCGGAAAGCACGGAGGCGACCTCGCGCGGCGTCTCGCCGCCCAGGGTGTGCGCGTCGTCGGCGAACGTAGCCTGCGCGATCAGCGGCAAGGGCGGGGCGCCGGAAGAGGAGGTCACCGACGCGGCGACCGACACCGCCTCGACCAGCTCGTCCAGGTAACCGAACGTCTCCAGGATCAGCAGGTCGACCTCGCCGTCGGCGACCAGCGCGAGGATCTGCTCGCGCAGCACTTCCATCCGTTCGGCGGAGCCCACCCGGCGCCGCTGCAGCGCGGTCACGGCGGGTGAGACCGAGCCCGCGACCAGGACGGGGCGGCCGGCCCGGCCGGCGGCGGCCCGGGCGAGCCGGATGCCGGCCCGGTTGATCTCGTCCACCTTGTCCGGGAACCCGTGGTCGCCGAGCCAGAGCCGGTTGGCGCCGAACGTGTTGGCCTGGATGATGTCCGCGCCCGCGGACAGGTAGCTGTCGTGGATGGTCTCCACCAGGCCCGGGTCGGACAGGTTCAGCTCGGGCAGCGACCGGTCGAGCGCGGCGCCCGCCGCGTGCAGCATGGTGCCCATGGCGCCGTCGCAGACGAGCACCCGCTCGCCGGACAGCAGCTGCCTTGCCTGCGTGCTCTGCTTGCCCGCGGGGGGACGACCCCCCGCACCCCCCGGTACAGACCCACGAGGTTCCCCGTTCATTGTGCCTCCGGCAACGCGTCCAGGATTTCGAGCGCCACCTGCGCGATCAGCCGGTCCCGGTAGTTGTCCAGGTGCAGGCCGGTGATCTCCTCGATCCGCTTGATCCGGTAGGCCACCGTGTTCGGATGGACGTGCAACAGCCGCGACGCGCGTTGCGGGCTGTTATTCTCCCGGAAGTAGCAGGCGAGCGTCGACAGATACTCCGATTTGTGCTCGTGCTCGTGCTCGCTCAGTTTACCCAGGACCTCGGCGGCGAACGACCGCAGCTCGCCCAGGTCTGGCACCTGGAGCAGCAGCCGGTGGATGCCGAGGTCCTCGAACGCGGCGACCGCGCCGGTCCGGCCGAGCCGCCACAGCGTCTGCGTGGTGCGGTGCGCCTGGTCGTAGGACCGGGCGATCTCCTCCGGGTCACGGCAGACGCCGCCGATCCCGATGACCACCTTCGCCCCGGGGAAGAGCTCGGCGAGCCTGGCCAGGCACGCCGAGCCGAGCTTGCGCGGGTCGGGCACGGCCGCGGTCACCACGACCACCTCGGCCTCGCGCGCGGAGACGATCGCCTCCGGCGCCCTGGTGGTCATGAAGTGCTCGATGCTCTCCCTGATGCGCTGCCGCAGCGCCTCGGCGTCCGCGGCCCGCGACGGCGGCATCTCGAAGGCGATCGCCGCGACGTTGTGCTGGCGGGTGGCGTCGTAGCCCAGGTGCCCCGCCCAGCGGGCGGCGTCGCCCGCGTCCCGGCCGCGGCCGAGCAGCAGCCCCTCGACGAGGTCGTCGCGGACCCGGCGGGCGGCCGCGGCGACCACCCGCTCGCGGCCGAGGATGACGCCGCAGATCGTGGCGGCGTGCTCGGTGACGAGCAGCGACATGTCCTCGCCGAACGACTCCTCCGCCGGGTCGAACGTGATCAGGTACGACGGCACCTCGTCGCCGACCAGGATGGGCGCGACGATGATGGCGGGCACCCCGCCGACGTTGGGCAGCCGCAGCGCGCGCTGCGAGAGCCGGGAGGCGCGCAGCACCTGGCCGAGCCGCGGGTGCACCACGTGGTCGCGCACCAGGGCGGCCGCCTTCTCCGGAGGGAGACCGGGCGAGGCGGCGGTCTGCACGTCCATGAGCTGGCTGACGACCGCCACAGTCGCCGACGCCCGTTCCGAAATAAGCTGAACTACACCCGCGAGATCGGCGTCTTGCATGGCGAGACCCGACAGGTGCCGGTAAACGGTCACCAGTTCGCGCAGGACAGCGTTCTCTCTGTCCACGTCCCGGGGGTTCGCTACCACGTCCAACATGGTCACTGTGTCTTCTACTCCTTTGTGGGAGCCCACAAAGGAGTCTCTACCACTCCTCGCGGCCTGTGGAAACCCTACACAAGGAAGTCGCCGGAAAGACACCGGTCCGACTGTGGCCGCCCACAGTCGCGGCCGCGATTGTTTGGCGTGACAACCCTGGCGGCGCTCGTATCGCGGACTGTCATGTTACGAGGACTTGACGTACGCTTGTCGACGGCGCAAATAATCAGGCACTTTCATACGGAAGGGGCTCCGGCGTTGCTTGAGTACCGCGATATCTACGCGGGAGGTCGCCTGGTAGGTTCAGCATCCCCTGACGTGATCACCATCGTCAATCCAGCCTCAGAAGAGGTCGTCGGCGCCGTCCCGGCGGCTGTCGGCGTAGACGTGGACAAGGCCGTGCGCTCGGCGCGGCGCGCCTTCGACGACGGCAAGTGGGCGACCTGCTCGCCCGCCGACCGCGCGGACGCGCTCGACCGGCTCGCCGCCGCGCTCGAGGCGCGGACCGAGGAGGCGGCGCGCCTCGTCACGGCCGAGATGGGGATGCCGATCACCGACTCGCGGCGGCACAACGCCGCGGCGCCGTGCGCGATCTTGCGCTACTACGCCGACCTGGCGCGGACGATGGACGTCGAGGAGACCCGGACCGCGGTGAGCTTCCCGGGGCGGACCGTGGTCCGCCGCGAGCCCGCGGGCGTGGCCGCGGTGATCGCCAGCTGGAACTACCCCATCATGCTCGCGTTCAGCCAGCTCGCGCCGGCACTGGCCGCCGGCTGCACGATCGTGCTGAAGCCGGCCGCGGCCACGTCGCTGTCCGCCTACATCCTGGCCGAGGCGTTCGAGGCGGCGGACTTCCCGCCGGGCGTGTTCAACCTCGTCACCGGCACCCACCAGACGGCCGGCCTGCTGGCCAGGCATCCCGGCGTGGACTCGGTGGCGTTCTCCGGGCCCGCCAAGCAGGGCCGGTGGATCGCCTCGATCTGCGGCGCGGAACTGAAGCCGGCCAGCCTCGAGCTCGGCGGCCAGTCCGCCGCGATCGTCCTCGACGACGCCGACCTGGAGCAGACCGCCGCCTCCCTCGGCCTGCTGGTCTTCGGCAACTGCGGGCAGACGTGCTTCGCCATGTCACGCGTGCTGGTCCCCGACCAGCGGTACGAGGAGGCGATCGACGCCCTGACCGCACGGGCGGCGTCGCTGGTCATCGGCGACCCGCTCGCGGAGTCGACCGCGATGGGGCCGCTCGCGTCCTCGCGGCGCCGCGCCGACGTGGAGGCACGGGTCCGCGAAGGCGTCTCGTCCGGCGCCCGGGTGGCGGCCGGCGGACGGCGGCCGGCGTCCCCGGTGCGCGGGTACTTCTACGAGCCCACCGTCCTCGCCGACGTGACCACGGCGATGTCGATCGCGCAGGAGGAGATCTGCGGCCCGGTCGCGACCGTCATCAGGTACCAGGACGAGGCCGAGGCGGTGGCGTTCGCCAACGAGGGGTTCGGGCTGGCCGCGTCCGTGTGGACCGGGGACCCGCAGCGCGGGCTCGATATCGCCAGGCAGGCGCGGGTCGGCACGTTCGGCATCAACCTGTACGAGCCGGACATCGGGGCGCCGTGGGGCGGCCGCGGCGCCAGCGGCCAGGGCTCCGCCTACGGCCCCGAGGGCATGGACGCCTACCTGACCACGAAGTCGGTCTTCCTGCCCGCGTGACAGAGGCTCAGCAAGCCTGACGCTCACCCGCAGAATCGTTAGCATGAATAATAGTTGCCATAGAGCAACTATCGGCTATGCTGGATAAACGTGGCTACGACGGCGAGTGAACAGGCAGCGGGTAACCGGAGCGTAACCGGCGGGCGGGGCCGGGCCTATAAGTGGATCGCCCTCTCCAACACGACGCTGGCGATGACGATGGCGACCATCGACGCCACGATCGTCATCATCGCGATGCCGGCGATCTTCCGCGGCATCAACCTGAACCCCCTTACCCCCGGCAACGTCACCTACCTGCTGTGGATGATCATGGGGTACCTGCTCGTGCAGTCGGTGCTCGTGGTCACGCTGGGCAGGCTCGGCGACATCTTCGGCCGGGTCAAGATCTACAACCTCGGCTTCATCGTCTTCACCCTCGCCAGCGTCGCGCTGTCGCTCGACCCCATGCAGGGCCAAAGCGGCGCGCTGTGGCTGATCGGCTTCCGGTGCGTCCAGGCGTTCGGCGGCGCGATGCTGATGGCCAACTCGGCGGCGATCCTCACCGACGCGTTCCCGCCCGGCCAGCGCGGCATGGCGCTCGGCGTCAACCAGATCGCCGGCATCTCCGGCCAGTTCGTCGGCCTGCTGCTCGGCGGCCTGCTCGCCGCCTGGGACTGGCGGGCGGTCTTCTGGATCAACGTGCCGTTCGGCGTGTTCGGCACGATCTGGGCCTACAAGAGCCTCAGGGAGATCGCCGCCACCCGCAAGGCGCGCATCGACTGGGCGGGCAACGTCACCTTCGCGGCCGGTGCAGGCCTGCTGCTCATAGCGATCACCTTCGGCATCCGCCCCTACGGCACGTCGGCCACCGGCTGGGGGAACCCGGAGGTAATCGGCGGGCTGGCCGGCGGCGCGGCGCTGCTCGCGCTGTTCTGCCTGATCGAGCGCGTGGTCGCCGATCCCATGTTCCGGCTGAGCCTGTTCCGCATCCGGGCGTTCGCGTCCGGCAACATCGCCAGCCTGCTCGGCGCGATCGCGCGCGGCGGCCTGCAGTTCATGCTGGTCATCTGGCTGGCCGGCATCTGGCTGCCGCTGCACGGCTACGACTTCACCGTCACCCCGCTGTGGGCGGGCATCTACATGCTGCCGCTGACCGCCGGGTTCCTCATCGCCGGCCCGCTGTCCGGCACGCTGTCGGACAAGTACGGCTCCCGCCCGTTCGCCACGGCCGGCCTGCTGGTCGCGGCCGCCTGCTTCATGGGCCTGATGCTGCTGCCGATCGACTTCCCCTACTGGATCTTCGCGCTGCTCATCTTCGGCAACGGGGTCGGCTCCGGCCTGTTCGCCTCGCCGAACACCTCGGCGATCATGTCCAGCGTCCCCGCCCACCACCGCGGCGCGGCCTCGGGCATGCGCTCGACCTTCCAGAACTCGGGCATGTCGCTGTCGATCGGCATCTTCTTCTCGCTGCTGATCGCGGGCCTGGCGAGCACCCTGCCGCACACGCTCACCAGCGGCCTGACCGGCCAGGGCGTGCCGCTCGCGACTGCTTCCCGCATCGCGCACCTGCCGCCGGTGTCCACCGTGTTCGCGGCCATGCTCGGCTACAACCCGGTGCAGAACCTGCTGGCGCCGACCGGCCTGCTGCACACCCTGCCCGCGCACAACGTCGCCGTGCTGACCGGGCGGCAGTTCTTCCCGAACCTGATCTCCGGGCCGTTCCACCACGGGCTGATGATCGTCTTCACCGCGGCGGCCGTCATGTCCGTCGCCGGGGCGACCGTCTCCTGGCTCCGGGGAAAGCCGGTTTCCGCTGCTGAGGATGCCGCGTACGTTCCGGCTAATGCCGAAACAGCGCCCGCTGAGTAGAATCGCTGTCGTGCCCCGTTATGAATACCGCTGCCGTGCGTGCGGCGACACGTTCGAGCTGACCCGGCCGATGAGCGAATCGTCGGCGCCGTGCGCCTGCCCGCAGGGGCATGACGACACGGTCAAGCTGCTGTCGACGGTGGCCGTCGGCGGGCGGAGCGGCCGCGGTCCGGCGCCGGCGGGCGGTGGCGGGGGCTGCTGCGGCGGCGCATGCGGCTGCGGCGGCTGAGTCTCTGTCTTTCAGTTATCCCGAACGGAAGCGCCTGACTCCCTAGGAGTCAGCGCCAGCTCGCGCGACGGTGGCCTTCGCCCAGTTCGTCGTCGAGACGACCCCGAGCACCAGAACCGCGTAGCCGCAGCCTGCCATGATCCACCAGCCCGCGTGCGCGGCGTGCAGGAAGCCCGCCTCCATGGAGCCGTGCAGCGACGCGGCGAGCACCGAGCCGACGATCGCCACCCCGAGCGACTGGCCGAGCTGGCGGCTCGAGGAGTTCATCCCCGAGGCGACACCCGCCTGGGCCTTGGGCACGCCCGACATGACGCCGTTGGAGATCGGCACGTTCACCATTCCGGCCCCGACGCCGAACAGGCCGTAGGTGATGATCAGGAACACCGGCCCCGACGAGTAGCTGAGCTGGGAGAGCGCTGCCGTTGAGAGGGTGAGCGCGGCGCCGGCGATGACGAACGGGACCCGCGGCCCGCCGCGGGCCAGGATGCGGCCCGAGATCGGCGAGGACAGCGCCATCATGATCGGCATCGGCAGGAGCGTGAGCCCGGCCTGGAGCGGGGAGTAGCCCCGCACGTCCTGCAGGTACAGCGTGGTCAGGAACAAGAACCCGGCGCTGGTGGCGATCGCGCAGATCGCGGTCAGGTTCGCGGCGCTGAACGGGACGCTGCGGAAGAACCGGAAGTCGATCAGCGGGTCCTGCCGCCTGGGCTCGTATTTGAGCAGCGCGGTGAGCGCCAGCAGGGACAGCAGGAAGAACCCGACGATCTTCGGCGACATCCAGCCGTAGCCCGGGCCCTGGATGATCGCGTAGGCCAGCGAGCCGAGCATGACGATGACCAGGACCTGCCCGACCGGGTCCGCCTTCCTGGCACGTTCCGCGCGGGAGTCCGGCACGAGCAGCGCGGTCAGCGAGATGGCGGCCAGGCCGACCGGGATGTTGGCCCAGAAGATCGATCGCCAGCTTCCCAGGCCAAGGAGGATGCCGCCGAGCACCGGCCCGCACGCCATCGACAGCCCGGACACCCCGTCCCACACGCCGATCGCCTTGGCGCGCTCGGCCGGCCTGCTGAACGTGTTGGTGATGATGCCGAGCGCGGACGGGGCCAGCATGGAGCCGCCGACCCCCTGCAGGATCCGGAACGTGATCAGCCAGGCCAGGCTCGGCGCCAGGCTGCACAGCCAGGATCCCAGCGTGAACAGCGACAGGCCGACCTGGAAGATCGTGCGGCGGCCGATCCGGTCGGCCGCCGCCCCGGAAAACAAGAGCAGGCTGGCCAGCACGATCGTGTACCCGGCGACCGTCCACTGCAGGCCGGACACCGCGGTGTGCAGCGACTTCCCGATGTCCGGCAGGCCAACGTTCACGATCGTGTTGTCCAGGCCGACCATGAACAGCGCGCTACAGCAGACCGCCAGGACGATGGCGCGCCGGCTGCCGCCGATCGCGGCCGCGGGCACTTGAACCGTAGAGGCCACTACGGTCGTTCTCTGGGTAGCGGGCGTTATCGGAGTAGCAGGGCTTGATGCTGCGTACGGTGACCCGTTGGCGACTTTCTGTAGCTGAACGTGAGCAGCCGATACCGATCGCATGTTGCGCACCGTCCGGGGGGATCAGCGACTGTTATATACGGATATGACACTACATGGATGCGCCGCGTAGTCAATAGATTACGGATTTGTGCAGGGATAATTCTCCGTACGCGTTCTGCCCGCACGGGGTGGTGTCACGGTCTACATTTGTGCAGGGTGCCGACTTACCGGCTGCGGGACATGTGATGTGCGTGATTAGCGAGGTGGCGACGTGCCCGAGGGGGGATACGCGAGCCGCAGGCTATTGCAGCTTGTGATGCCTGTCTTCCCGGACCGTCGCATGTTCCGCATCCACGACCCCGAGGTCCACCCGGACGCGCCGGGCGGTCCGCTGCCGCCAATCGGCGTGCTGATGTCCGCCAACCGTGAGCAGCTGTGGGTGGGCAGCCTCCAGCAAGACGTCGACGTCCGCCTCGTCCTCGAGGAATGGGACGGCCAGCCGCTGCTGCCCGACGCGTGGGACGAGGAGGGCAAGGCCCGGCTCTACCTGCGCGGGCAGCTGTCCATCGACATGGGCTCGGCGGGCACCGCCGTCTCCCGGCTGCGCCTGTCCGGCGGCGTCGGCAACTACGAGGTGCGCGTGTACGCGCGCTATCGCGAGGCGGTCGTGCAGATGTACGCCGAGCTGTTCACGCAGCACAAGGACCCGCTGAGCGACGAGTTCCAGCGCGAGAAGCGCAAGCTGGAGGGCGTGGAGCGCTACCTGGTCCAGCTCTGGCGCGACTCGTTACGAGCTGCTTACCTGCTGGCTCGCGATAACGAGCTGTGGGCCGCCTTGGCCGCGGCGGTCTTGTCCGCCGCCTTGCCGACCGTGGTCTTCGACGCCGTCGTCGTCTTGGCCGACGTGCTCTTCGCGGGCGTACTGGCCTTGGCGGGCGCGCTGGTCTTCGGGGCGGTGCTCGTCTTCGGGGCGGTGCTCGCGGCGCCGGCGGGCGGCTCCAGCCTCGCCGGCGCGCTGACCGACGCGCGGTTGGACGCCTGCGGAGTAAGTGCCGGCTTACCACTATGCGCACGGAAGGGGACCATGGCGTACACCATCAGCGATACGACGGCCAGCAGGGCGACCGTGAACAACGATCCGACGATCCTGCCCCGGGTGGTCCGGAGCTTGACGGCCGGTCCGGGCCGCCGGAACGAGGACAGCCTGGCCGCCAGGCCAGGGTCCTCCGCGGCAAGCCGCCGCTCTATTTCAGCGAGCATGCGCTGCTCGTCCATTGACAGCGCCATAGCGCCTTACCTCCGCGTTCCGCGCGCTGGTGGGAACTCTCTAACTATCCCCCACGGAGGGAGGTTTATCCAATCGTTCTGACTTCGTTCCTCACTCTTTTTGCGAGCCGTAAGCACTGGCTACGCATCGTGTTCTTATTGCTGGCTTAGAGTAACTAACATCGCGCCGACGGCCCCTCGCCGAACAGGTGTTTGCCATGCTCGAATAGCCGTTCTAAGCTGGGGATCATGCGCTGGGACAACCTGCGACTCGACTCTGGCGGCGACCCGGGCCCCGGTCAGGTCCCGATGTTCGAACGCGGTGCCGTCGTCCGCACGTTCGATACGCCGGGCTTCCGCGGCATGACGTTCTACGAGATCCAGGCCAAGTCCATCGTCAGCCGCGTCCCCGAGACCTCCAAGGTCCCCTTCCGCTGGACCATCAACCCCTACCGGGGATGCCAGCATTCGTGTGTCTACTGTGCATGGAGTGAAACGCCTGTACTCATGGGAGATGGGAGCACTAGGCGGATCGCCGACGTGCGTGTGGGCGACAAGATCTACGGCACGGTGCGCGACGGGTACTACCGTCGCTACTCGATTACCGAAGTGCTGGCGCACTGGTCGACGGTCAAGCCCGCCTACCGCATCATGCTCGAGGATGGCACCCAGCTCGTGGCGAGCGGCGACCACAGGTTCCTGACCGAGCGCGGCTGGAAGCACGTCACGGGAGCCGAGCAGGGTCCGGAGCAGCGCCCGTTCCTCACCACAAACAACAAGCTCATGGGTTTCGGTGGCTTCGCTGAGCCGCCAAAGCACGACGCCGACTACCGCCGAGGCTATCTATGCGGCATGGTCCGCGGCGACGCCAACCTCAGGAGCGGCACCTACCAGAGCCGCCACGGGGCCAGTTACGAAAGCAACCAGTTCAGGCTCGCGCTGGCAGATCCGGAGGCGCTCACACGAACCCGCGACTACCTCGCGAGGGTAGGGATCGGCGTCAAGGACTTCATCTTCGCGGCCGCGACAGACCGGCGCAGGGAAATGGCCGCCATCCGTTGCTCCTCACCCGGGCGAGTGCGAGCCATCGAGTGGCTGATCGGCTGGCCACGCGAACCAGCGGAGGAATGGTACAAGGGCTTCCTCGCGGGAATCTTCGACGCGGAGGGCAGCTACAACGGCGCTTGGCGGATGCCGAACATCGATCAAGAGATCATCGCGTGGACCACCAAGGCACTCGCCGCGCTTGGCTTCGACTATGTCCTCGAGCCGTCACGGCGACCGAACGGGCTCGTCGTTGTGCGAATGCGGGGCGGCCTTAAGGAGGTGATGCGGTTCTTTCACACCACCGATCCGGCGATCACGCGGAAGCGGTCTATCGAGGGCGTGGCGATCAAGAGCGATGCCAAGCTCCGGGTGGCGTCAATCGAGCCCCTAGGCATCGAGCTGCCGATGTACGACATCACAACCGGCACCGGTGACTTCATCGCGAACGGCGTGGTCAGCCATAACTGCTTCGCGCGGAACTCGCATACCTATCTGGACCTGGACGCCGGGCACGACTTCGACTCGAAGGTGGTCGTCAAGGTCAACGCGCCTGAGCTGCTGCGCAGGAAGCTCGCCTCGCCGGGATGGCCGCGGGAGCACATCGCGATGGGCACCAACGTCGACTGCTACCAGCGGGCCGAAGGCAAGTACCAGCTCATGCGCGGGATCATCGCCGCGCTGCGGGACGCGGCCAACCCGTTCTCCATCCTGACCAAGGGCACGCTGATCCTGCGCGACCTGGACCTGCTCCTGCAGGCGGCCGAGGTGACCGACGTCGGGCTGAACGTGTCGGCCGCCTTCGTCGACCGTGACCTGTGGCGGGCCATCGAGCCCGGCACCCCGGCGCCGGAGCGGCGGCTCGAGGCCTGCGCGACCCTCAACGACAACGGCCTGCCCTGCGGGGTCCTCATGGGCCCGATCGTGCCGTATCTGTCCGACTCCCCCGCCCAGCTCGAGGCCGCCGTCCGGCAGATCGCCGCGGCGGGCGCGACGCACGTCTCCCCCATCGTGCTCCACCTGCGCCCGGGCACCCGCGAGTGGTTCCTCGGCTGGCTGCGCACCGCGCACCCGGAACTCACCGGCCGGTACGCGGGGCTGTACCGCCGGGGCGCCTACGCGCCCAGGGAATACCAGCAAGAGATCGCCCGCCAGGTCCGCGAGCTAGCCGAGCGCTACGGCGTGGGCCGCGGCACCCCGCGCCAGGCCCGGGCGCTCCGCGAACCGCCGGTGAACCCGGCTCCCGCGGCCAGCCCCGCCGCGCCCGCGCGGCCCGAGCAGCTCACGCTCCTCTAGCGCCCCTCTGGCGCCGTTTGGGGCCACGCCCGGCGCGGGCACTCGGCGCTGGCGCCGCGCTCGGCGCGGGTCGATTGCGTAATCGACCACACTAGAGCGGGTCGATTGCGTAATCGACCCGCCGTGCGGCTCGGCAAGTCCAAGGGCTGGGGCCGCGAATAGGTTCATATAGATCAACATCGATCATAATTCAACAAATGGCCGGCCGGACCATATACGAAAGGCGTTAGACGGCCTTTAGCCGTTACCGCCGGGTAGTCATTTTTGCTTTCGCAGGTTTCTTGCCTAATCCGGTATGGCATGGACCAAGCCGCAAACGTTTGCCGTCATGGCATGCCGACGACCGCGTTGAACCCTCTGGTTCCCGCCCCCCGGCGCGGCCGCATCGCCTAGGATGCATCAGAATTGTGCGGGCACCGCATTTACATGTCGATGTTCCGGACATTTCGGGCGGTAAAGCGGAGGCCAGAAGGCGATACCGGGGCACGCGCGGCACCGCCGGACGCGGCCCGCCGGCCAAGACCGGACGGACCGGACGGAGATGCGGGCGGCGGCGCGAGAAGGGCGGCGGAAGCGCCGGCCGGCCGCCAGGTCGTCCGGCAACACGGAAGATGACGGCCAGGGCTGGCCGGCAGTGCGGAATCCGTTCCCGGAGACCTGGTCAGGCGGCGGATTCCGCGCCCGGGTGCGGGCAAAGGCGAGGACGCTGATAAGAATGCGCGGTGAATAGCGTCCTGGCATGCGTGGCGCCTTAGATATAGGTGATGTCACGTTATCGCCGGATCGGTGGCTAGGCACCGCTGTGGCAGGTGAGTATTAGCCCATGACGAATCCGACGGAACTCATCGGTGAGCCCGCCATTGAGTTTCCCTGCCCGCCGCTCGGCGCGGCGGAGCTTTCGGCCGCGGAGGCCGAGCGTATGGCCGGCATGTTCAAGGCGCTGGCCGATCCAGTGCGGCTCCGGCTCTTTTCCCGGGTCGCCGCGCACCACAGTGGCGAAGCATCTGTTTGCGATATACAGAACGTGGGTGTGTCGCAGCCCACGGTCAGCCATCACCTGAAGAAGCTGAGGGAGGCAGGCCTGATCATCTCCGAGCGCCGCGGCACCTGGGTGTACTGCCGGGTCGCGCCGGGCGTACTGCCGGCGATGGCCCGGATGCTCGCGCCGGACGACTAGACGGCCAGGTACCTGGGCCTGGCCGGCCATGTGACTGGCCGACCATGCCTGACCATTACAATTGCCATTCATGGCAGAGCCGTACGGGAACCATCGCGACACGGACGGACAGCCGGACGGGGACTACGGCGGCGAGCGCCTGGTGGTGCGGACAGCGCCGGTCCCCGATCCCGGCGACCTGGTTAGCCGGCTCCCGGAACCCGAGGCGCTCGCCTGGATACGGCACGGGGCGGGGCTGGTCGGCTGGGGGGAAGCGGCGCGGGTGACGCTGCCCGCGGGGGACGACAGGTTCACCTCCGCCGAGAAGTGGCTGCGGGAGGTCGCCGAAGGGGCGGACGTCGAGGACGAGGCCGGGCGCCGGGGATCGGGCCTGGTGGCGTTCGGCAGCTTCACCTTCGACGACTGCTCCGAGGGGTCGGTGCTGATTGTGCCCCGCGCGGTGCTCGGGCGGGACGGCGAAGGCAACGCCTGGCTGACGACTATTTCGGTCAAAGGCGAGTCGCCGCGGCACGCGGCGCCGTACCGGCCGCTTACCGTCCCGGCGGGAATCCGGTGGCACGACGGGTCGCTGTCCGCCCCCGAATGGGAGCAGGCGGTCGCCGCCGCCGTGCGCCGGATCGCGCTCGGCGACCTGCGCAAGGTGGTGCTCGCCAGGGACCTGTACGCGTCCGCCGACGCGCCGATCGACGCGCGGGTGCTGCTGCGCAGGCTGTCCGCACGCTACCCGGACTGCTTCACGTTCGCCTGCGCCGGGCTGGTCGGCGCCACCCCCGAGCTGCTCATCCGCAGGGATGGCTGCAAGGTTAGTTCGCTCGTGCTGGCGGGCACCACGCCCCGCGGCGTCACGGACGAGGAAGACGCGCGGCTGGCGGCTGCCCTGCTCGGCTCCGCGAAAGACAACGAAGAGCACAGCTACGCCGCCGCGTCGCTGCACGAGGCGATCGCGCCGCTATGCGAGACCCTGCACATCGCCCCGCGTCCCGAGCTCATCAAGTTCGCTAACCTCCAGCACCTCGCCACCCGCGTGCACGGCACGCTGGCGGCCGACCGCTCCGCGCTGGCCCTGGCGGCGGCGCTGCACCCGACCGCCGCGGTCGGCGGCACCCCGACCCAGACGGCCGTCGAGCTCATCAGGGAACTCGAGAACATGGACCGGGAACGCTATGCCGGGCCGGTCGGCTGGGTCGACGCCGACGGGAACGGCGAGTGGGGCATCGCCCTGCGCTGCGCCCAGCTCGCCGGGGAGCGGGCCCGGCTGTTCGCCGGATGCGGGATCGTCGCGGGCTCCGACCCGGCGGCCGAACTGGCGGAGGCACAGGTAAAGTTCCGGCCAATGCAGACCGCTCTGGAACAACCGGACTTATCGCCGGCGTGACATAGTTGTCGGGTGACGGGTGGGATGGGTCGCATCGAAGCCGCCTTGTCGATGTTCCTCGCCGTAGGGGCTCTTACCGGGCTTACCGGGGCAGCGGCTTCGACATCACCGATCAAGGGGACCTGGGGCCCTGCCGTGGAAGTGCCCGGGCTGTCGGTCCTGAGCCCCGGGCCGGTACATATCGTTGGCCTATGGGGCTTATGAAAGTGCGTTCGGTTAATATTGGCAAGCCGCGGCCTAATCCATGGAAGCCGGTCAAGCTCACGGGCATCGACAAGCAGCCCGTCAGCGGGCCGGTCATGGTTACGGCCCCCGGCCCCAAAGGCACCGGCGCCGTCGGACTGGCCGGCGACCGGGTCTACGACGTCGAGCACCACGGCGGCCCTGACCAGGCTGTGTACGCATACGCCCGCGAAGATCTCAATGTGTGGGAAGCCGAGCTGGGCACCCCACTGCGGGACGGCGTCTTCGGCGAGAACCTCACCACCGACGGCATCGACATCACCGGCGCGCTGATCGGCGAACGCTGGCGTGCCGGGCAGGACCTGCTCCTGGAGGTCTGCTGCCCCCGTATCCCGTGCGGCACCTTCCAGGGCTGGCTGGCGCAGGCCGGCTGGATCAAGCGGTTCACCGAAGCCGCCAGGCCAGGGACGTATCTGCGGGTCATCGAGCCGGGGCAGATCAGCGCCGGCGACCCGGTCGTGGTCGAGCACCGGCCCGATCATGACGTAACCGTAGCCGTGGCCTTCAGGGCGCTGACCATCGAGCCTGAGCTGCTCCCCAGGCTGCCCGCCGCCGAGGCGCTGCCCGACGAGGTCAAGGACCTGGTCCGCAAGCGCGCCTAGCGTGCTCGCGCGCCGCCTGAACCCGCCCGCCGGTCCCCGCCATCGGCGTCCTCGACTTCAAGGCCGGCGCGGCGCCGGCCGAGACCGGCTACCGGTACGCGGCCGACGCGCTGGCCCAGTCTGACCTGCCCCGCTGTTTCCGCTGAGGTCGCGCCGCGAAAGGCATTTATCCGTAACGGTCCCGTGCCTCCGCCACGTCCCGCACACAGACTTTCCAAGCGGCGGCGTAACCGTTGAAGGGTCCTGCCCCTCGCCCTCCTTATTCGGCGCGGAGGATGGCGGCGGGGGTGCGGACAGCACCACCGGCTCCGGGATACCTCCCCCATTGACCGGCGCGAGCGCCGCCGGTGGAATGCTCGCTATGGCAACGGTCTGGCTCGCGCTGCGCGCCGACGTGCGCCGCCGGTGGCGCGCGCTGCTGAGCCTGACCCTGATCTTGGGGATCACCGGCGGCGTGGTGCTGACCGCGGCGGCGGGCGCGCGGCGCACTGACACCGCCTACCCCCGGCTGCTGCGCTGGGCGAACGCCGCACAGCTCGACGTGCTGCCCGGCAACCCCGACCCGCCGTACTTCGCCGCGCTGGCCCGGCTTCCGCAGGTCACGGCGATGTCGTCGGCGATCCAGTACAACGTGGGGCTCCCCGCTCCCGGCGATCAGCCCCCGGACACGCAGCTGAAGGCCCTGGCCAGCCCCGACGACACGCTGGGCGTATCCGTGGACCGGGTCAAGATCACCGAGGGAGCGATGTTCAGCCCCGGCGCGGCGGGCGAGGCCGTGATCGACCCGCAGCTCGCCGCCGTGGAGCACCTGCGGCCCGGCGGCACCCTGCGGCTGGTGGGGATCCCATACCTTCCGCAGAACGAGGGCGCCGGCCCGGACCTCAAACATGCGTTCCCGCTGACCTTCACGGTGACAGGCATCGCCGTCTTCGACGATCAGGTGGTGCCCACGACGGTGACCAACGAGCAGCCACGGGTCTTGCTCACCCCGGCGTTCAGCCGGACCAAGGCGGCGAACTCGATCGTCTACATGCCCGAGGCGGGGCTGCGGTTGCGTCCGGGCACAGACCTCGCGTCGTTCACCGCGCGGGCACGCGCGCTGGAGGCGCGGTATCCGCAGGCTCAGGCTGCCTACACCGTCGTCGTCAACCTGACCGACGAGGTCGCCGCCACGGAGCGGGCCATCAGGCCGGAGGCCGTGGCGCTCGCGGTATTCGCCGGGCTGGCCGGGCTGATCGCGCTCGCGGTGCTCGGCCAGCTGCTAGCCAGGCAGCTCGCACTCGACTCGGCCGAGTTCCCGATCCTGCGCGCCATCGGCATGACCAGGCGCAGCCTGCTCGTGCTGGCCATGGCCCGGCTGGCCGTGGTCACCGTCGCCGGGGCGCTCGTCGCCGTGGCGCTCGCGGTCGCCGCTTCCCCGCTGATGCCGATCGGGTCGGCCCGGATCGCCGAACCGGACCCGGGTGTCGAGGTCAACGTGGCCTTGCTCGCCGCTGGCTTCGCGGTTATCGCGGCGGCGCCGCTGGCGGTGCTCGCGGGGCCGACCTGGCGGGCGGTGAGCCGGGCGCTCGGGCCGCTCGGCGTGGCCGAGCCGGCTGGGGGCCGGACCCGGCCGTCGCTGCTGGCGGCGGCGCTGACGTCTTCCGGGCCCGTGACGAGCGGCGTCGGCGTGCGGATGGCGTTCGAGCCGGGGCGCGGCCGGACCGCGGTGCCGGTGCGCAGCGCCCTGGCAGGCAGCGTGATCGCGCTCGCCGCCCTGGCGGCCGCCGCCGTCTTCGGCGCCAGCCTCGCCGGGCTCGTCGGCACGCCGCACCGGTACGGGGACAACTGGGACGCCCAGCTGAACCTCGGTTTCGCTGGCGTCTCCGGTCCCTACGCGGCGAAGCTGCTGTCCGCCGCGCCGGCGATCACGCAGTACGCGGCGGGCAACACCGGTCAGGTCACCGTCGATGGCACCAGCGTGCCAGCGATCGGGGTCGACCAGTTGCACGGCAGCGGCTATCTGACGCTCCTGTCCGGGCACGCGCCGACGTCCGTGAACCAGATCGTGCTCGGCGCGCAGACGCTGCGCGCCGTCGGCCGACGGCTCGGGCAGACGGTGCAGGTTGCCGTCAACTTCGCGACCGAAACAGGAGGCCCGGCCACAACGCGCACGATGCGTATCGTCGGCACCGCCGTCTTCCCCGACTTCGGCCTCCCCGGGCTCAGCGACACAGACCTGGGCAACGGCGCCCTGGTCGCGACGCCGCTACTGTCGGAGACTATGCCGCAGACCGGCTGCGTGCACGGTGCCACCTGCTACAACTTCTTCCTGCTCCGCTACCGGCCGGGCACCGACGCCAGCGCGGTGACGGCGCGGCTACTCGCCGCCACGGCCAAGGCCGGCTGCCCGGCCAGCTCCTGTACCGTCACCGCCGACAAGCGGCCCGGCGACATCAAGAACTACGCCGCGATCAGGGACACGCCGCTCGTCCTGGCCGCGGTCCTGGCGCTGCTCGCCGTCGGCACCCTCGCGCACGTGCTGCTCACCGGCGTGCGGCGCCGCCGCCGCGACCTGGCGGTGCTCAAGACCCTCGGCTGCACCAGGTCCCAGATCCACGGCATCGTCGCCTGGGAGGCCAGCGCGCTCGCCGCCGCCGCGCTGCTCGCCGGGATCCCGCTCGGCGTCATCGCCGGCCGCCTGGCCTGGGCCGTCTTCGCCGACGCGGCGGGAGTCGCCAGCCAGGCTACTGTGGAGGTCCCGCTCGCGCTGCTCGCGATCCCGGCCACGCTGCTGCTCGCCAACGTCATCGCGGCCTGACCCGGCCGGACCGCCGCCCGGCTCCGTCCCGCCGCCGTGCTACGAACGGAATAGCCGCCCGACGGCCCGCCCCGCTGCTGTGCCGGGTGCCCGCCGGCCGGTGGTTGATGGCCGCCGGGCAAGGCGTGTGCGGTTTATTGTGTGGCGGGGATGCGGGTCAGACGCCAGGCGACCACGGGGTCGTGTCCGAGGTTGGCGCCTCAGGTTACGCAGAATGGTTCGGTTTCGAGGCTGAGATCTTCGTCGCCGATGGCGTCGAAACGGAGTTTGCCGAGCATGGCGTCGGTGACGGCGGGGAAGTTCATCGCCAGCCATAGAAGGCCCGCCGCGACGTCCTCCGGGGTGAGGGCGGTGAGCCGGGCGATCCGGTCTCTCGATGAGGGCGCGGGAAGAGGCTCGCCAGGGCAGTACTGACGGGAGACGAGGCCGAGAGGGATAGGGCGCGGTGCGCCCGGGATAAGGGAAGACTAGGTCCATAGTTACTCCGTCCGGTTGGTGAATGGCGTGGCCTGGCGCCGCCGGGGTGCGCCAACACCGCGGCCCGCCTTCCTGGGCGGTCCAGAAGTACTCGGCGCGGGGGTTAGCCCGCTCGGGTGGTGGGCGGTCCGCGGCGGAGGATCTGGCCGTCGGGGCTGCGGGCTTCGGTGGTGCCGTCGGGGTGCAGGATCAGGGTCCAGCCGAGCCGGTGGATGCACACCTGGTGATGGAACGAGCGCAGCAAGATCAGGCCTTTGAGGCGGGTCTTGCCGCCGCGGGAGCGGTAAACAATATGGTGCACCTGACAGTCGGCGGCGGGCTTGTCGCAGCCGCCGGGCCATTGGCAGTGCTGGTCGCGGAGGATGACGGCGCGGCGCAGGTGGCCGGGGATGCCCCTGACCTTACCGGCATATATCGCCTATAAACGGACAAAGGAACTAACTTTATGAAATGGGTGTCCGTATAGGGGCGCCGTTAACGAACGGGTCACCGGCCGCAAATGAGCGCGAGTACGAGCGCCGGGCGGCGTTGATGACGTCGTCGTAGCGCTGCTGGGCGTCGCGAGGGTCACGCTAGAGTAGCCGGGACTGACCCCGCCGGGCACTTGCTTGCCAGACCGGGCGCTTGCGCTCCGTTGCCAACCGTGACAGCTCGGCGAGTCGGCGACATGCGGTATCCACCTGCACGCCCCCGCGGGTTGTCGGTGCTAGCAGCCAGCCGGGCGCAGAGGGAACGTTCTGTCGGGCATGATACGCGGGTGATCTTCGTAAAGATCTTGGCAGCCAGGGTGCTCGCCGCTGCGGGTTGCAGGTGGCAGCCGCCGCGATGCCGCCCGGATCCCGCGCGCTGGCCCACCGTTTGGGGTCGGATCGCCGCGGTGACGTCGGCGCGGGGGTGAGTGTTACAGTGCTGGTAGCTGCTCGTTGCGGCTTGTGCGCTGGTCCTGGTAGGCCGGCAGTCTTGAGGTCAGGCTATGCGCCTGAATTTGGAAAGCGGCCGCGTCGGATCGTCAACAGCGCTGCTGGTTGTGACAGGGATCATCGACTGGAGCACGATCGCGCAGTTCCGGGCCGGGCTGTCCTGGCTGGTGTCCGGCCCGCGACCGGACGTCCTGGTGGACTTCACCGGGCTGCTGTCCTGGTCGCCGGAGGCGCAGCAGGTGCTGGCCGCCGCTACCGGGGAAGCGCGCCTGCACGGTGGCCGGCTGGCGATGTCCGGGCTGGCGCCGGTCCCCGCGTGGCAGGCGGGCGACTGTGACCTGCCGGGCCTTGAGCGCGTACTTGAACACGCCGCCCCCTGAGGCGGACAGGCACCTGGCGCCGCCGCCATCGCGCGCGCCGAGCGGGGCATCCGCATGCATGCCAGCGTGTCAGGCGGCCACGCCGATCACGACGTGTCTGCCTGGAGGGTGAGCAAAAACTGCCCGCGGCTCGCCGCTGCCCATCGCTGAGCCTGCCGCCGATCGGACGATCCACCAAGCCTCTGGCTGCCAAGGAGCCCCAGCCGGGCGATCCTTTCACGGCAGACACCGGGATCTGCCCCGCTGCAGCTGCACGGCGACGGTCAACCTTGCCACGGAACGTGACGAAGGCCTTGCGAGCGGGCGCGCCGGATCCGCCGTTCGGTGCGTCTGCCTGGTTGTCTGCTGGGTGGTCTTGGCTGCGCCTGAATGAACGGTCTGCGCGGGTATCGGCGTAGCTGTTCTGGCCGAGGACCCGGGCGGGTGCGGCAGCGAGCCTGGTCGGGGCTTTGCGGATGTCGTCTAGGGCCGAACGGTCCGCCCAGGCGGGACGTAGCGCCGCAGCGCCCGCTGATGCCCCAAGTCCAGGCTGAAGATAACGAAACAACCCGCGGATGGCGCAGGCGAGTAGCCCGGCGACCGGGATGAGACCGGCAAGCAGCTGAGACGCTAGGTGCCTGCCCGGCCGGGAGCCCCCGGCCGGCGAGCGCGCTGCTCACTAGCACGCCCTGCGGACGCTGGGCCCGGCCTCGAGATGACCGCCCTCAGCCCATTTGACCGAGATTAAGGAGGCGCGTCATGCGATCCCATCCGCTGGCCCGCCGGATCATATCCGCTCCGGCGCTTGGCCTGGCCCTGCTCGCGGCCCTTGCCGCCTGCGGCAGTTCCGGCACGTCCTCGGTAAGCCCGCCTCCGTCCACTCATTCCTCGCCCAGCGCAACGGCCCTGATCACGGCGAACTGGGAGGCGTTCTTCAGCGGCACGACCTCAGCCGCGAAGAAGATCACGCTGCTGCAGAACGGGCAGGCGTTCGCCGCCATCATCAACGCCCAGTCCGGATCGAGCATGGCCGGCTCGGCCTCGGCGAAGGTCACCAAGGTGACCGTGACCTCGACGACGCAGGCGACGGTGGCTTACAACATCCTGCTGGGAACCACGCCCGCGCTGACCAATCAGTCCGGCCTGGCCGTGTACCAGAACGGGACCTGGAAGGTCGGCGATGCCAGCTTCTGCGCGCTGCTGGCCCTGGAGAACGGCGGTAAGGCCCCGTCGGTGTGCAGCTCGGCCGGATAAGGCGGGCCGCGCGGCCGCCTAGCAAGAGCCGTCGGGCTGCTCCTCGTTGCCCGGCGCCTGGCCATGCCCGCGTCCTTCCGGTTAGTCGGGCTGACCGAAGCCGGTGACGGCCAAGGTGAGGGACACCGCGGCGAAGCGCAGGTGATGCCGATGCATGCGGCGTTGGGCAGTATGTGGCCGAACAGGTGAGGGTGCTGGAGAACTTCGCCGCGGCCGCTGGTGGCATGTGCTGGGCGGCGAAGACGGCCGAGCGCAGCGCGGCGACGGTGTAGGTGAGGGGGTTGACGATCGAGAAACCCTCCATCCGCTGGATGTGGCTGGCTACGAACACCCCGAACGCGGTCATCGTGACCGCCATGAGCAGCTCGAGGCCGATCACCTCCACCACCAGCGGGGTCAGGCGAACGCCGATGAGCGGCGCCAGGGCGAGCATGATGGTGCCCTGGACGGTGGCGATGCTGGCTCGCCGAGGGTCTTGCCGGATACCAGCGCGGTGCGGCTGACCGGGGCCACCAGCATCTCACGCAGGAACCCGAACTCCCGGTCCCACACGATCGAGATCGCCGAGGAGATGGCGGTCGACATGACGGTCATGGCCACGATCCCGGGGAACAGGAACTTCTTGAAGTCGAACCCGGCGGTCGCGCCAACCAGCGAGCTCATCCCCCAGCCGAGGACGAACAGGAACAAGACCGGCTGGATGAAGCTGGACAGGACACGGGCACGGGTGCGGAAGAACCGGATCGCCTCCCGCTCCCACACCATGCCGACCGTGCACAGCTCCTCGGCCAGGCTCCCGCTCATCGGCCAGCGGCCGGCCGGGCAGGTCCAGGGCACCGGCTGTCATGGCTGCCTCCTAACGCCGGCCATGCGCGCGCGGGCCCGGGCGGGCAGGACGGGCTCGGCATGCTCGTCGCGGATCTGGTGCCCGGTGTAGTGCAGGAACACATCATCGAGGGCGGGCCGGTGCACGTGCACCGTACGGACCCTGACCCCGGCGGCCTCGATGAGCCGGGGCACCAGGGCCTCGCCGTCCTCGGCGAACACCACCAGCCGCTCCTCACCGGGGCGCACCCGCCGCCCGGCCGGGTCAGCGTGCACAACATCCTGACCGTGGTCGTCTTCTCCGCCCCGTTCGGCCCCGGGAACGCGAACACCTCGCCCCGCCCGATCGAGAACGACACGTCCTTGACCGCCTGCACCGTCCCGTACCGTTTGGACAAGAACGCGACCTCAACCGCCGCACCCGCGGCAGAGCCCGGACCACTGGCAGCGGGTTCGCGGGACGGCGTTTTCGTGCTGGCCACGACAGCCCTCCTCCGCGCCTTGCCCATGGTGACCCGGCCACGACCGGCAAGCCGGTTCCAGGCTGGCTGCCACGAGGGGCAACCTGGACAGGGCCGGACGTCACCTTCAGCCGGGACCACCTGTCCGCAACCCCCGTACGGGGTCACGCCGGCGCGGGCCGCAGCCGGCCAGCATCGATCCCGCCGCCCTTCACCGCACATGCGGCCGGGCTGAGCCGGAGGGCCCGGCAGCAAAGACGATCGTGGCCGTGTGCGCCTGGCGGCCTGGCCGGCCCAGTGCAGGCTGGCCGTGTCGCCCGGGTGGTAGGCATTTATCACCGACCGCAGGGGCATGACCTGATCGGCACGATGGCACTCCGCGGCCGGCCGGCCGCCCCGCGACCGGTGACAATACCGCCTCCACCCCGGCCGACGCCAGGAACGTCCCCGCGATAACCAGGGCCGTGACCCCGAGATCCGCCATCCGCAGCGGCGCGAGCACATCCAGCACGGCAGCGCCGGCTTGTCGTCGGGGTCAGGTCGCATAATCCCATCATCCCGCCGCCCGGGCCCGGCTGGCGGGTGAGGCCGACCGCGGACCTGACCTCGGCCGGATTCTTGATTCCCGGCGTGTCAGGTGACCACGGGCGGCCAGCGGCCGGGACTTCCGACTCTGCCGCCTGCCCAGGCACGGATACAGCTTCGGCCGGACCCCGCTGTGGGCGGGCATCTGCATGCTCCCGCTCACCGCCGGGTTCCTGCTCGCCGGGCCCGGAGGCCGGCAGAGTTATGTGCCGCTGACTGTCTGGGATCCGGCCAGCACGGCGGCGTACGTGGTCAAGAACGACGTATTCACCTGGCAGGCCTGGAACTACTTCGGCGGCTACGACTACTACACAGGCCAGGGCAGCTGCCCCGCGGACGTGTACCCGCTGTGCTCAAGGGCCCGGGTCGTCTCCTGCGACCGGCCGTACGCGACCGGGGACGGGGCCGGATCGTTCTTCCAGCTGGAATACCCGCTAGTCCGGTTCATGGAAGAACAGTGATCCCTGGAATCGTGGCTTTGGACGTGGACAAGTTCGACGCGGCTTACGGACAGCCCGCGTGGCCGGCCGGATCTGTGCTGCCGCTGAGGTGCAGCGGATCACGGGCAACATCCTCAGCGTGTCCGGCGCCGGGCCGGCCGGACGCACCCATCCTTCGGTCGCTAACTGGCAGCAGGTCACGGGCCTTGCCAGCCATGGCGGCCAGGCCGTGGGCACAGCCGGCCGCGATCGAGGTACACAGGGTGATGGCCAGTACCAGGGCGGCTGTCCGGGTCGCGGCGGTTGCCGCGTGACGCGGGCGCTCACCCGGGGCCCAGGTGCTCCGATGCGGTGATGAGTGCCCGGGGCAGCAGGTTGCGCCACATGGCGAAGGTGTGCACACCGGCGGGCTCGAAGTAGCGGTGCGGCACTGCCAGCGCGGTCAGTCCGGCGTTGAAGGCACGGTTTCCCGCCCGCATGAAGTCGGAGCGTCCGCAGTAGAACCAGATGAAGGCCCGCTCTGCCCGCAGCTGCGCGGCCACCGACCGGACCCAGTCCGCGGGGCTGTTGTACCGCAGCAGCCCGGCGCTGTGGCCGAAGATGGCGGGGAAATCGTCCGCGCGCATGTACCCGGACCAGCTTTCCAGCAGCGTGAACTCGCCGGGATGATGCAGGCCGATGTTCAGCGCGCCGTAGCCTCCTTCTGACAGCCCGGCGATCCCGCGGCCGGCGCCGCTGCTGATGGTGCGGTAGCGCGCGTTGATCGCGTGCACCAGGTCGCGGGCGACGAACGTCTCCCAGCCGTTGCCGGGGCCGATGCCGTCGGCCCACTCGGTGTCGGTGAAGAACGAGCGCGTCCCGGTCGGCATGACCAGGATCAGCGGCTGCATCTTCCCCGCTGCCACCAGCGCCGTCTCCGCATCCTGGACATGCAGGATGTCCAGGAAGTCGGCGGGCTTGCCGGTGAAGCCGTGCAGCAGGTACAGCACCGGGTAGCGGCGCCAGGGATGGCTCGCATACCCGGGCGGCAGCACCACGTAGCAGGTGTCCAGGTAGCCGCCCAGCGCCGGGCTGGCCACGGCGATCTTCCGCACCGCCGCGGGCAGCATCTGGGCCTTCCCGATGCTGCGCGGCGCCAGCGGCGCGGCGGACTCGCGGTACAGCCAGACAGCCCCGGCCGCCGCCAGCACGGCGGACACGACGGCGATCAGGGCAGCCTTCAGCCACCGGCGCGCGGGCCGGGCAGCCGCGCCGTCCTGGCTGTCCCGCGGCCGTGGCATCGCGTCCCGCCGGGCCATCTTGTGTCCTCCACCCTCAGCCCATCCCGCGCCGCAGCCGGGCCGCAAGGCCGGAGGTCCTTCCCGGGGGCCTGCGCCTGGCCACGGTCCGCCAGTTGGCTACCGGCGAGCGCGGCACCGGCCTCATCAGCGAACGCACGCCACGAGCCTTCGGCAAGCAGCTCAACCTCGGTGTCTGCGGCCAGGCTATCGTGGTCAACGCCCTGTGCCTGCTGCGCCACCGTGACACGGCCGCCCCACTGCAGCCCGGCCGGCTGATGCCGGGGATACCGTCCTGGAACCGGGGCCGCCCGGGGCGACGCCCCGCCAGCTTCGCGGCGCTGCCCCGATGGCAGCGCGCTCCAGGCGTGCTCGGATGGCCGCCTTGGCTGGAACTTTGCGGCGGGGGCTTGGCCACCGTCCGTTCGGGATGACTGAGGGGATCGGCCGGACCGGGCTGGCTGCCCGCGGACCTCAGCCAGCGCGGGACCTTCGGCCCCTGGCTGCGAGCTAGCGCGGGCTGAATGCTAAAAGAGTGATGTCGGCCGCGCTGGAGTGAAGGAGGCGCGGGATGGCAGCTGCAGACGCCGCCCACCCGGCCGGTTATCCGGCCGAGGGAAAGCTGGTGGCCGGGGAGAAGTCAAAGCTCCGTAAGGTGTTGCGCCGGTTCGACCTCGTGCTGTTCACCGCGTGCGCCATCGTCGGCCTGGACAGCGTCGCCGCCGCGGCGCAAGCGGGCGCGCAGGCCATTACCTGGCTGGCCATCTCGCTGGTGCTCTTCCTGGTCCCGTACGGGATGCTGGTCGCCGAGCTCGGCTCCGCCTTCCCGGTGGAGGGCGGGCCCTATGAATGGGTGCGCATGTCCTTCGGACGTCCCGTCGGGGCTGTGGCATCGGTCCTGTACTGGCTGTCGAACCCGCTGTGGATCGGCGGCACGCTGACCGCGACCACGATCGCCGCGCTGAACAGTTTTGTCCTGACCAGGCCGCTCGGTACGGGCTGGGAGATCGCGGTGGGCCTGGTCTTCATCTGGGTGACGGTCGGGGTCGCGATCGTGGCGTTCCGGATCGGCAAGTGGGGTCCCAACATCGGCACGTTCGTGAAGATCGCGGTGGTGGGGCTGTTCACCGTGCTGTTCATCATCTTCCTCGCCCGGCACGGCCGGCCTGCGGGGGCGTCCGGCGCCGCGGACCTGAGACCGTCAGTGGCGGGATTCCTCACCGCGATCGGGATCCTGGTGTTCCTCTGGGTGGGCTTCGAGCTGTCCAGTGGCGCGTCTGAGGAGATGCACCATCCCCGGCGGGACGTACCTGCCATGATCGCGGGCTCCGGGGTCATCGGCGCGGTGCTGTACGGCCTGGCCATCTTGGGCATCGTGCTGGTAATCCCGAAGAGCGGGCTATCGACGGTCACCGGCTTCACCGACGCCTACAAGTCCGTCGCCACGGTGCTGCACTCCCGGCCGCTGGACGCGGTCTTCGCGGTCCTGGTCATCTTGACGCTGGTCGGCAGCGGCTCGGTCTGGCTGGAGGGCGCGGACCGCACCCAGGCCATCGCGGCTCTAGACGGTGCCGCGCCAGCCTGGATGGGCAAGTTCGCCAGCTTCGGCACGCCGATCGCGGTGAACCTCGCCTCCGGAGTCATCGGCTCCATGATGTGCATCCTCGTCTTCGCCACGGCGAGCAGCCTGGCCGGTTTCTTCGCGGTCATGCTGGCGCTCACGATCTCCACCACGGTGCTCACCTACGTCTTTGTCTTCCCCTCGCTGCTCATCCTGCGCCGCAAGTTCCCGGACGTTAACCGGCCGTACCGGGTGCCCGGCGGGACGGCGGGAGCGTGGCTCGCGGTGATCATCAGCGAGGCGTTCGTCATCGTCACCGTGATCACCCTGGTGTGGCCAGGGGCGATCAACGCGCTCTTCGGCCAGTCCTACTCGATCAGGGCGGCCTGGAGCGTCTCGCGGGTCTACTTCGAGTCGGTGACGCTGAGCTCGCTGGCCGCTGTCATCGCGCTCGGCCTGGTGTTCTGGGTCCTTGGCGAACGCAAGCGGCGCGCTGGCCTGCTGGGCATAGACGTCACGGCCGAGACCGGACCGCCCGGAAGGTGATCACGGCCGGAGGCCATCCGGCGGCATCGGCTGGCATGCGCGAGCGATGGCAAACGTCAGCTAGCGGCTCTCGCCGGGGACAGGCGGCTCGGTCGGCGGGGCTGATAAGGAAGTGGAAGACGGCCCGGTCGTGCCAGATCCGCAAGGTGGTGGCTATCCCGCTTGCGCCGCGCACCGCCAGGGCCATCGGCCTGGCGACCGGCGAGCGGACCGGCGGCCCGGTCTTCCTCGACGCCGGCGGGCGGCGGCCGGACGGGCACAGAGCGGGGCGGATTGTCGCCAGGGCCACCCGGCGCGCCGACATCAGCAAGCACGTCACCCCGCACACGCTGCGGCACGCCTTCATCACCGCTGCGGAAAATGAGCAACGTTGCATCCAGCGCATCATTCAGCGATTTGTGTGAACACGCGTTGCCTGCGGCGCAGCGTACGGCCCTGCGACGATTTCGGCGCAACGGAGCGCGGCGCAGCACCCGTGACTTGGGATGTCAACAGCCGGTTACATCAGGTGCCCGGATGCGTCATCTGATCCCGTTGCAGGAGGTGACCGTATGTTGCGGCCAAGGCAACGTTCAAGAGCGCAGTGAGGGCAGGAGCAGCACCCGCCACTATGGGATCGGGCGACGTGACGATGAGAGCTACAGCGTCAGTCTGCCGCGCGGACGGCTGCTTCGGCCTCGGCGAGGGTTTGCTCGGCGTCCTGAATCCGCCAGGGCAGCAGGCCAGCGGCGCGAGCCAGCTCTGCCGCCCGGTACAGCAACCCGGCGGCGCGCCGCGGGTCGCCTGCGGCCAGCTCCGCTTGGCCGAGCGCGACCAGCGCGCTGGGCACCCGGCGCAGGTCGCCCAGCCGTTCCCGCAGCGCGAGCGAATGCCCGAGCTGCCGGACAGCCTCCCGGGGGCGGACATCCTTGTACATGTAGTAGAACCCGAGGTGCCGGCGGATCTCGGAGGCCCCGTACAGGTCGCCGCTTTCCTCGACCGCCTCGGCCAGGCCGAACGCCTGCCACAGGTACGGCATCCCCGCGTCCCAGTCGCGGCGCAGGACCTGGAAAACCAGGCTCACGCCGAACAGCGCCCGCGCGGTGCCCGCCGCGTCCCCGGTTTCCTGCCAGGCGGCCAGCGCGCGGCGCATGAGCTCCTCTTCGTCGGCCACGTCGGCATCGGACAGCGCCGTGCCGCCGACCAGCTGCGTGATGTTGCGGCCATGCCGGGTCATTCCCAGGCCGGTGATCGCGAGCGCTTCACCCTCGCGGTCGCCGTCCCTCGCGGCCAGGTCCCGCGCTTCGGTGAACAGCCGTTCTGCTTCCGCGAAGTCCGCGGTGCAGAACGACGCCTCGGTGAGTGCCTCGTCGGCCGCCGCGCACAGCGCGCGGGTGGCCAAGCCCGGCGGAGTCGTCATAAACGCCAGCCTAGCCGGGTCAATCTCGCGTTCACCGCGGGAGGTCAGTACGGCTGGTGGCGCTCACTCGCGTCAATATCGGTCACGTCGGCATCCATCTCGTCCTCATAAACGCCGTAAGGGGCCCCAGATCTCCGGAAGGCACGTTCAGCGCGGTGTTAAATCGTCAGGTTCGCGGTGAGCTGGTAGGTGATGGGCCTGGTGTCGCCCGGCATCTGCGGCGGGGTGGCGTTGATCTGGTCGGCGAGCAGGGCCAGGGCGCGGGCGATGCGGGGCTCGGCGGGCTGCTGGAGGGTGACGGTGATGGCCTCGGGGGTGAAGGTGATGGTGCCGACGGTGCCGCGGATGATGGTCTCGCGGGTGATGGCGCGGTATTCGTCATCGTCGCGCAGGTAGGCGTTGAGCTGGCCCGATAGCCAGTGCTCGGCGTTGTGCGCGAGGAGCCGCAGGACCATCTGCAGGCCGCGGCGCCCGGTGTGCAGCACCGCCACGCGGGCTTGCGGGTCGATCTGGTTTGCGGGAAGTTTCGCCGGGATCGCGTCCCGCGCCTTCTTGGCCGCGGCGAGCTGGCGGCGGGCGGCGGCGATCTCGCGTTCGGCGGCGGGGATCAGCTTGGCGTTCTTGGCCGCGGGGGCGATGGACGGGTCGGCGAGCAGGACGGCGAGGGCGCGCTCAGCGGCGGCGAGGTTCTTGTCGGCCTCGCGGACGGCGGCGTTTGCTTTCTTGCGGGCCGGGTTGTCCACGATCTTGGTGTTCGCCTCGATATCCGCGGCGTAGTCGCAGATCGCGTCGATGCCGTAGTTGGCGGCGGCGTACTTGAGGTAGTTCTCCTCCCGCCACCGGGACTTCAGCCAGCCCAGCAGCGCGGCCGGGCACGCCTCGAAGTCTGACGTCAAGATCTGCAGGACGGGCCGCCCGTGCTCGAACAGGGTGAGCTGCCGGGCGGCGCCGTAGTCCTTGAGCTGGACTTCCTCGTCTGTCCAGGCGACGGCGCGGGTCGTGCCGTTCACGGTGATGACGGACAGGACCGGCAGCATCTGCGGGACGGCCAGCGGGGCGCGCCGGTAGGTCACCCAGTGCGCGTTGTTCTCCCGGCAGTGCGCGAACACGGCCGGGCAGGCGCCGCCGCGGCCGGACCCGAGCATGATCTCCGTCCCCTCCGGGACGGTCTTCTTCAGCTCGGCCAGGGCCTTCGGCAGCGTGACGGACAGCCCGGACGGCTCGCCGGTCACGAAGCACACCGCCCGCCCGTCATGCGTGGTCACGTGCGTGTCCGCGCGGCCCTTCTCCGCTCGGCCCCGCTTGTTGTTCCACCCCTTCCCGGCCGGTTTCGCCCCGGTGTAGGGGACGAAGTGATCGTCTGCGTAGTACACCCCGGAGGTCTCCGGGTCCGCCGCGGGCATCGCCTGCGCGAACGCCGCCTGCAGCTCCAGCGGGTCAGTGGCATCGGCGATCGCGGCCAGCCGGGGCCGCAGCGTGCGCAGCGACGGGAGGGCGGCCAGCCCGGCCAGCGGCCCGGCCTCGGCCGGGGCGAGATGCTTGAACTGCTCAGCCGTCGCCGCCCCCAGCGCGAAGCACGCGCTCACCGCCGACAGCAGCGCCGCCTCCCGGGCGTCGCCGCCGGCCGCATCCGGCAGGATCTCCCCGGCCTGCCCGGGATAGGCGTGCAGCAGCATCGCCCCCGCATACCGGGAGAACACCCGGCTGCTTTCCGCAGCCCGCGCCGTCCCCGTGAACGCCGGCGGCACGACACCCGGTTCCGGCCGCAGTGTGCGCTCCGGCTGCTCAGGCTCCTGCCCGGCATGCTCCGGCACGGCTTCCGGTTCCGGCTGCGGCGGCTGGTCCTCCCGGCTCGCCGTCGCAGCCGGGCCGGGATCAGCGGCTTCCTCCAGTTCGCCTTGCACCTGGGCCGGGCCAAGCCGCCGCAGCACTGTGGACTGCTGCACGCCCAGCCGCCGGGCGATCTCCGCGTCCCGCACCCCGGCCGCGCGCCATGCCCGGGCCTGCTCCCAGTCCTTCTCCGCCAGCGTGCGGGGCCGGCCTCGCGGCCGGACCAGCCCGGCGAGCCCGTCCCGCTGCGCCCGCTGGTGCAGCGTCGCCACGTAGTTCTCCGTCAGCCCCAGCGCCGCCGCGACCTGCCTGCCGCCGAACCCGATCTGCCGCAGCGCCGCCACCGCGATGTTCCGCATGACGGTGTCGCCGTCGGCGAACCGGAACAGCGCGGTCTTCCCGGCGAAGATCCACGTCACCCCGTCCGAGCGCAGCACCCGCAGGTCAGCAGCTTCCGGCATGCCCTCCAGGATGGCAGACGCGGCGGCTGACGGCATACGCTGATCATATCAGTATTTAACACTTTAAACAAGGCAAGCCAGGCGGATCATCCCAGGTCAGAACGGGTGCTGGCACACACCTTCCGGAGATCTGGGCCCCGCCCGATGTCCAGCCGACGACGAACATGCGACGGCCGCAAACATCGGCCCAGATCGGATCAGCCTGATCGGCGGCGGTTTCATGGGCCGGCCGACGTCCCGGACTCCTGGATCGCCGCTTTTGCGCCCGTCCCATCTGGTGACCTCCGGTAATCTGCGTCGCGCTGGCCCGTCAGAACTCCTGGCGTCTTACGGCAAGTCCCGGAAGATGAACCGCGGTGCGGACTGGCTGAGTATGGCGGCCATCGGTGTGAAGGACCAGATGGCGTTAAGTTCCTCAGCGACAGCGGCGATGAGCTTGGGCACATCGGATGGCGCTGAGCCGTGCATGGCTTCGGCCACGATAAGCGCAGTGGTCGTCGAGTCCTGGACGGCCGACAGGCCACTTTGCCGGTTCGTCCATCGCCGGGCGTGCACCTGTCCCGCCTGGTCCGCGAAGATCACCTCATGAGGGCCGGGATGCTCAGTCTGGCCGGAGAACGTCAGGTAATCCTCGTCGCCAGCTGCGTACCGTACCTCCAGGCGCCCGGTGATCTTGGAAACGTCGAAGGCGGCCACCGGGATCGCGAAAGCGGCAGAGGCGGCGTTGCATACGTCGACGAGCGGGTGCAACCGCGGAAGGATCCCGTCCTTCCGCAAGCGCCGCAGCAGCGCCTCCGAAGCGCAACGGTACTGAGTCGGCTTGAGCCCCATCCTGGTGAAGGCATTTCGCCACGCCCGGATTTCGGGCAGCTCGCTTTCCGTCACCTCGGCCAACCGGGACCTCGCGACGGCGGTGAATCTGTCGACTTGATCGCCGACTGCGACATCGTGCGTGATCCCGTCGGCGAACACGATCCCAGGAACTAGCTCTGGGAAGTCACGCCAGATCTCACCGGAATGCTGGAAGTCCATGAGTTCCCTAATCCTCTGGGATGGGTGGAGAAATTAGCGATTCTGGTGACCACAGCGGTATGCAATCACGCCTGTCCCTCTTACGCACTATTCTGCCGCGGGAGCCCAGCCCGGGCGCGGTCCTGGATCGCGTGCTTACCGCACGGTGCTGCGGTGCCTGCTCATCCGCGGTGCTAGGCGATGCTGCTGGAGAAAGGTGCGACCGTGGGTTCGGCGCGGCTGTTCGTGCTGCTTGCCACCCGTGCGGCAACGCTGGAGGAACTGCGTGGCAAGCCGCCAGAAGGGGCCGATGGTGATGCGCTGTCCCTTTTCTGAGCACCAGCGCGGCTGTTCGTCTCCGTCGATGGCCCGAGCGGCGCTGGCAAATCGACCATCGTGGAGCACTTGGCGCAGCTGCTGGTGGCCAGCGGCGAAGAAGTACACGTCACCGCCGAGCCCAGTGACGAGCCGATCGGACGCCTGTGCAGCAAACCAGCAGGTCACGGCGCCGCGCTGGCAGCGACCCCCGAATCTCGTCCTAAGTCAGGTATAAGGCAGCGGGGCAGTTGGTCGTCCGGCAGCGATCACAATTTGCGATGATGCGCCCACCTGCACCAGTGCGCCTGCCTGTCGCCGTGCGATTCGGCGGTCAGAGCGGAACCTCACGGGCACTTCAGCGGCATTAACTTGTGCCCTCAAGCCCATGAAGCAGCAAGGGGGCCAGGGCATCCTCGCCTCGAGGCGTCATCATCATCTGCGCTTTGCCGACGGCAAACGCCGTCTCGACTGGCTGGCCGGCGGCCAGGGCCTGGTAGAAGCCAATGCTGAACCGAATCGACGAGCGGTCACCCACGGGCTGCCGCATGCCGATGACGTACGGAACTATCGCCGCCAGCGCCCGGGCGAGCCGTTCCGTGCGGCAGGCGTTGACGATAACGCACTGGACACCCTGGCCGACCGCCTTGAATGCCTCCACCAGCCCAGCTACCGGGATGATGTGCGCGAGCCCGACATCATCTTCCGCGGCGAAGCTTTCCTCCGCACCGCCACCGTGCCCGGCGAAGTGGACGAACTCCGGCTGGACGTCGATGAGGGCCTGGGTGATGTCGCGCGGTCGTACCGCCCACGCGGTGTAGACCGAGATGTTGTCCCGCTCCCTGCCCTGGTTGATGGTCTGCTGGATCTCGCGTATCTCCTCGTCGACTCGCAGCGCGGGTGTGTCCTGAGGATTGGCTCCGAGAAAGAGGATCTTCACGACCGGGCGGGGCTTGTGCGCGGACACCGGCCCCGCCGGGTTGCCGCTCACCCGTACAGTCCTCGTCAGGGTGCTGTTGTGCCGTCGGCGCGGCCCGCTGTATGCGAGATCGAAATAGATCGGTACCCCGGCACCTGCTTCCTGGGCCCGCGCGAAAAAAGACACATCCGCGGAGTCGCCGGCCCGCAACCGCTCCAGCGCGACGCTTCGGCTGCGAATCTCGGTGGAGACCTGCCCGGAGAGGGTGATCTCCAGTGCGGAAACGTCAACGTCACCGA
The DNA here is from genome assembly GCA_963771985.1 of uncultured Actinomycetota bacterium. Taxonomy (GTDB): domain Bacteria; phylum Actinomycetota; class Actinomycetes; order Streptosporangiales; family Streptosporangiaceae; genus Trebonia. Next base: position 61,003 of record CAVYVO010000032.1, read on the forward strand.
CGTTGCTGACGCGACCGCGCACGATGCTCCATTCACCAAGTGGCAGCTCAGCGGTCTCCAAGTCGACGATGACCTTCGGCTCAGGTGATGGGCCTGGTTCCGGGTCCACGACGATCTCGGTGGTGAAGCCGGTTTCGCGGCGGGATTGACCGGTGTGGTCCTGATAGGAGAAGTTCGGGCTGGTCAGTTGGTAGCGCCCGGCGCTGTCCGCCCGGACACGGAGCGGCGATGTCACCGACTCGCCCGGCAGGAGCCTGCTCTCCCTGATCGTGTCCTGGCCGCGAAGCCGCATGATTCCGACCGGCAGCCTGATCGTGAAGATGACGTTCAGGCACACGCCTGGCCCGCTGTTCGTCAGGCGGATCTCCAGGTCGGCGACGCCAGCGGGAATCCTCGCGGGCGACACCGCGACCTCGATCATCCGCTTTCCCTCCCCAGCGTGACCGCCGTCGGATGATGCTGTCGCCGACACGCCCGGCAGTGCACGGCTACCTGGCCAGCTTCGCCCGACATGGCGGCGAACGCGTCATCGGGGATCAGCACCTGGTCATCGCGGCACAGCGGTTTGCCGCAATGGTGGCAGACCCCGGCGATCCGCCTTTTCCGGTCCTGGACGCTGCACTCGGCGCATTCCCAGCTCATAACCGCCTCCCCGCACGCCTCAGCCAGGCTTGCTGGCCGCGGAATCCGGTCCGTTCAGGGTCTCTCCCGTCAGATCGCGCAGCCGCTTCCACTCATCGTTAATCCGGGTGTCCATCTCGTCATCGGTGTAGGCGCCCTTGACCACGATCCGGACCCGGGTGGTGCCGCTCTCCGGGCGGGTGCCACCGCTGTAAACTTCCTCGCCGGTCAGGGTTACATGGAAATCGATGGGATAGACGCCCTCATACCGTCTGCCCGCGATATCCCAGTAGCGCTGCACCCGATCGGCCCGCTTTCCGCTACGAGGCGGATTTTCGATCACATGTTTGACGTAATATCCTTCCTCGCTCATCGCATTCGTCAGCGCGATCACCGTCTCGTCGCCCGGGATCACGGCGAACTCGTCGGCGTAGCTATCACGGTCGCTGTCCTCGGCCGCACGGTCCGGAACGACCCGGAGAGCCTGGTAGCGGATACTCGCCAGGCTGAGCCTGAAGTTCGCGTCTATGCGCGTCTTGATGCTGGCCGCTCCCGCGTACCTCCGGCGTTCACCGAGCGGGTTGAACAGCCCCACTCCGGTCACACCGGAGAGCGTTCCCCGCATGGTGGCCGTAAGCCGTCCGGATATTTCATCCTCGGGATTGACCTGGCCTCTGAACTGGATCGAAAGCGTCAGCCGGGTAGTCCTGGGTTCATCATCTCCTTTTTCCGGCTTATCCGGGATCAATCGTTTCAGCTCGAGCGATCGGCGGCCTTCCGGCATGAGTCCTTGCACCGCCCGTGGCCGGGCGCTGACATTCTGACGAATTCCCCAGCTGTGAATCTCTCCCCAGCCCACCGGGAACTCGAGCCGCAGCAGTTCTATCATGTCCAGGCTGAGCGGCTTGTCCTCGTCAGGACCGAACTCCACCCACTGGACGTCCAGCTCAAGACCATGGTGGTCCGACTCGGGGACAATGGAAGGGGTGATCCAGACCGGCCCCGAGCTGATGTCAGGCTCAGCGCGGAGCTCGTAACTCCGGGCGAACTTCCACGGGCTGGATGACGGTGGGTCCTCGGCATCGAACACCGGATGATCTCCGGCGACGCCGTCGAGCGCCAGGACCGGACCGGGGATCTGTTCTCCCACCTTGATGCCGAACTGGCCCTGCAGCACGAGGCGCCCGGCGCAGTAGGACACCTCGGCGTTCTGTCCGTGCATGTGCCTGCGCCGACGCGATACCCGGTCGCGGTCCGGCTGGCCGAACGTGAGGACCATGCTGATCGTGCCCTCGACCGGTTCCAGGACGGTCTCATACTCCTCGCCATGCGCCCCGAGAGTGATTTGTCCTCGCAGCCGCTCGATCAGCTCCACGTCGGCCACCTTGGGGTTAAGCAGCACCGGCATGGCCGCTCGTGCGCTGGCCGCGATACCGCGGACGCGCAGATAGGCCCAGGCGGCGGTTATCCCGCCGACCAGCAGGAAGATCAGCCCCACGAGCAGGCTAAGCCAGACACCGATGAGGCCGATCGCCACCAGCCCGGCACCAGCCACGCCGACGGCGAGCCAACGGCTGCCGGTCCCGGCGGTTCCGGCCCGGACGTGTGTGCAGTCGCCGCAATGACGAGCCCCGGTGTGCTCCAGGCCCGGACCGCCGCCTTCACGGCCAAACAACTTCTCCGCCCACCGCGGGGACGGCAGGACGTGTTTCGCGCAACCCGGCCGCCAGCAATGGTGGCATAGCGCGGACACCTGCGACGAGCCGCACTTGTAGCAGCGGACCACGGGTGCCCGCGGCTCGACTGTCTTCTCCCACATGTTCGCCCCCTGAGTCAACGCCCGGCCGGGAGACGGTCGAATCGCTCGCGCAGCGCCCGTCGCAGCGCGTTGATCTCGCGGACCAGCGGCTTGCTCTCCGCGCGCAGGGAGCCGTATACGTAGAGCCGCAGTTCGCCGCTGTCAACCGAGGTCCGGTACGTCATGCCGCCAGGAACTCTTCGTTCGCGCCAAGCTTTGTACCGGCCGCCCCTGACATATACGGCGAGCCGTAGCTGATCGGGCCCGTGCGTGCGATGCGCCAGAATCAAGCAGCTCTCCGGATTGACAGGGCGTGACTCCATCACCTCGAATCCCCGGTTCCTGAGCGCCATCTCGATGTCGTCGATCCGCATCGCGCTGGGAATCACCTCGTCGAAGTACAGCCACTGATAAGGCGACATCGTGCGCCGGGCGAAGGCATCATAGAGCGGCAGCGAGAACTCGGTCGTGACGATGCTTTTCAGCTTCAGGCCGGACCGCCGGGATTGGCACTGTTTTCCCGTCGCATCGTAGAGGCGGGCGTCCATGCCGGACAGCAAGCGGTTAACGGTCACTTCGATCTGGCCGCTGAGCTTCTCCTGTTTGTAGAGCTCGCCAGGGTTCGATATCGATAGCGTCATTTCCCCGCTGCTCAGGGTGACAATCTCGTCCTCGGATTCGTCCGTGGCTTCGCCGTCCTCCGATTCGTCCTCGGAATCATCCAGGCTCTGAGTACTTTCCGCGACACGCTGCACGCCGACGAGAGCCATCGGGACGCCTGACCATTCCAGGCCGCCCTTGCGGCCGTCATGTTCCCGCTCGGGGTTATACCGGAGCTGGGCGTGGCCATCGGCGTGCAGCGCGAGCGACGTCAGCGACGTGTGCGTGGGCCAGCTCATGAAGACCCAGATCTCCGGCGATAGGACAGCCATAGGTCTGTGACATGCTGTTTTGTCCGGGCTTTCCTGTGCGTATTTTTTAAAGCTCTGATAGGATAGTGGCATGTCAGCGGCGGTTGCGGCGATCCTGGAGGGCATGCCAGAGCCCCAGATCTCCGGCGATGGTTGTGCGCCGTGTGTTAAATGCCGGGGTTCGCGGTGATCTGGTAGGTGATGGGGCGGGTGTCGCCGGGCATGACGGGCGGGGTCGCGTTGATCTCGTCGATGAGCAGGTCCAGGGCGCGGGCGATGCGCCGTGAGGCGGGCCGCGCGAGGGTGACGGTGATCGCATCGGGGGTGCTGGTGATGGTGCCGGCCAGGCCGCGGATGATGGTTTCGCGGGTGATGGCCCGGTATTCGTCGTCGTCACCGAGGTAGGCGTTGAGGTGGTCCGATAGCCAGTGCTCGGCGTTGTGCGCCAGCAGCCGCAGGATCATCTGCAGGCCGCGCCGCCCGGCGCGCAGCACCGCGGTCTGCGCGTCCGGGTCGATGACGTTGGCGGGCAGTTTCGCGGGGACCGGGCCGCGGGCGGTGACGGCGGCGGCCCGGTCCTTGCGGGCGCGGGTGATCTTCGCCTGCAGGCCGGGGATGCGGTCGTTCTTGGCCGCGGGGGTGAGGTCCGGGCTGGCGAGCAGGGCGGCGAAGTCGCGTTCGGCGCTGGCGAGGGCTTTCTCCGCGCCGCGGACGGCGGCGTTGGCCTTGTCGCGGGCGGGGTTGCGGGTCAGCTTGGTGTTCTCGGTGATCTCGGCGAGGTAGTCGCAGATCTTGTCGATGCCGTAGTTCTCCGATGCGTACTTGAGGAAGTTCTCCTCGCGCCACCGTGATTTCAGCCAGGACAGGATCTCCGCCGGGCATGCTTCGAAGTCCGACGTCAGGATCTGCAGGGCGACCCGCCCGTGCTCGAACAAGGTGACCTGCCGTGCCTCGCCGTAATCCTTCAGGGTCACTGTCTCCTCGGCCCAGGCGATCTGCCGGACCCGGCCGCCGTAGGTGACCGTCGTGAGGACGGGCAGCATCGCGGGGACGGCGAGGGGGGCGCGCCGGTAGGTGACCCAGTGCACGCCCTGCTCGCGGCAGTGCGCGAATACCTGCGGGTAGGCGCCGCCGCGGTCGAAGCCCACCATGATCTTCGCGCCGGGGCCGGCGGCTTTCTTCAGCTCGGCCAGCGCCAGCGGCAGCGTGACGGTCAGCCCGGACGGCTCCCCGGACACGAAGCACACCGCCCGCCCGTCATGCGCGGTGACGTGGGTGTCCGCCCGGCCGCGCTCGGCGCGGCCCCGCTTGTTGTTCCAGCCCTTTGCCACCGGCTTCGCGCCGGTGTACGGCACGAAGTGGTCATCGACGTAGTAGACGCCGGAGGTCACCGGGTCCGCGGCGAGCATCGCCGCCGCGAACAGCGTCTGCAGCCGCAGCGGGTCGGCGGCGTCGGCGATCCGGGCTAGCTCCGGGCGCAGCGCCCGCAGCCCCGGCAGCGTACCGAGCCCGGCCAGCGGCCCGGCCTCGGCGGCGGCCAGGTGCTTGAACTGCTCCGTCGTCGCGGCCCCCAGCGCGAAGCACATGCTGACGGCCGTCAGCAGCCGGACGTCTGCCGGTCCCGCGGCGGCGTCCGCGAGCACCGTCCCGGCTGCTGCCCGCGCGAAGAACGCGTGCAGCAGCATCGACCCGGCATACCGGGACGTGAGCACGCCGCGGGGCGCTTGCGGCCGCGGCGGCGGCCCGCCCGCCGGCAGCCCGGCACCAGCCTCAGCCTCCGGCGCGGGTTCCGCTGCCGGCTCAGCCGCCGCCACGGCCCCGGCCCCGGCCTCCGTCTCGGCCTCCGTCTCGGTGAACAGGGATTCCGCCGGCGCCCGGCCGGGTTCGCCGCCGGCTGCGGGGGCCTGCCCGCGCGGTCCCAGGCCGCGGCTGACGGTCGTGTGCGCCACGTCCAGCCGCCGCCCGATCTCGGCGTCGCTGACGCCGCCGGCCCGCCACTGCCGGGCCTGCTCCCACTGCTCCGCGGTGATCTTCCCCGGCGTGCCGCGCCGGTCCTGCTTGACCAGCGCCGCCGACCCGTCCCGCTGCGCCGCGTTGTACAGCGTTGCCACGTACGCCTCTGACAAGCCCAGCGCCGCGGCGACCGTCCGGCCGCGGAACCCCAGCTGCCGCAGCGAGCACAGCGCGATGTTCCGCATCACCGCGTCCCCTGCGGCCTAGTCGAACAGCACCGTCGAGCCGGCCATGATCACGCACCGGCCGCCGTGCTCGTGCATGCGGAGATCGCGGGGCTCTGGCATGCCCTCCAGGATCGCCGCAACGGCCGCTGACACGCCACCGATCCTACCAGAGTTTTAACAATTACGCACATTGCGGGCGAAACGGAACCGCACGTCACGGTCCTGTGGATAACTTAACGCCGGAGATCTGAGCCCCGCGACCTTCGCATGCACGAGCACGATGGCCGGTGCGTGATCACGGCCGGGCGGGTGGTGCTGTTCGAGTATGCCGCCGGCGATGTGGTGATGCGGAACATCGCGCTGGCGGTGCTGCGGCAGCTGGGGTTCAAGGGCCGGGCAGTCGCCGCGGTGCTGGGGCTGACGGAGAACTACGTCGCGACGCTGCACAACGCGGCCCTGCGGGACGGGTCGGCGGCGCTGGTCATGCAGGACCGGCGCGGCACGCCGGGGAAGGTGACCGGGGAGCAGTGGGCGCAGGCCCGGGCGTGGCGGGCGCAGGGCGCCAGTGACGCGGAGATCGGGCGGCGGCTGCAGGTGGCGCACACCACGATCGGCCGCGCCCCGGGACCGCGCGAGCAGGCGCCGGCCCGGGAACGCGAGCCCGGCTGGGCGCCGGCGGAACCCCTGTTCGCCGGCCCCGGGCCGGAGCCTGAGCCCGAGCCGGAACCCGGGCCTGGTGCTGGTGCTGGCCTGCCTCCTGCCGGGGGGCTGCGGGCGTGGCCGCTGCCCGCGGGGGGCGTGTTCAGGTCGCGGTATGCGGGGGCGATGCTGCTGCATGCCTTCGGCGGGCGGGCCGGCGCCGGGGAGATCCTGGCGGCTGCGGCGGGCGGGGAGGACGGGCGGCCCGGGGATGCGGCGCTGCTGTCGGCGGTCAGCATGTGCTTCGCGCTGGGGGCGGCGACGACTGAGCAGTTCAAGCACCTGGCCGCGGCGGAGGCAGGGCCGCTGGCCGGGCTCGCGGTGCTGCCGGGGCTGCGGGCGCTGCGGCCTCAGCTGGCCGCGATCGCCGACCGCACCGACCCGCTGCGGCTGCAGTCGATGTTCGCGTCCGCGATGCTGGCGGCGGACCCGGTGACCTCCGGGGTGTACTACGTCGATGACCATTTCGTCCCCTATGCCGGCGCCAAGCCGGTCGGCAAGGGCTGGAACAACAAGCGGGGGCGGGCAGAGAAGGGCCGCGCGGACACGCACGTCACCGCGCACGACGGGCGGGCGGTGTGCTTCGTGACCGGCGAGCCGTCCGGGCTGACGGTCACCTTGCCGAAGGCGCTGGCGGAACTGAAGAAGGCCGCCGGGCCGGGCGCGAAGATCATGCTCGGATTCGACCGCGGCGGCGCGTATGCGCAGGTGTTCCGGCACTGCCGCGAGCAGGACGTGCACTGGGTCACCTACCGGCGCGCCCCGCTGGCGGTCCCGGCGATGCTGCCGGTGATCACCACGGTCAGCTACGCCGGCCGCGCCCGGCAGATCGCCTGGGCGGAGGAGACCGTCCAGATCAAGGACTACGGCGAGGCCCGGCAGATCACCCTCTTCGAGCACGGCAAGGTGGCGCTGCAGATCCTCACCTCTGACTTCGATGCGTGCCCGGCGGAGATCCTGGCCTGGCTGAAGTCGAGGTGGCGGGAGGAGAACTTCCTCAAGTACGCCAGCGAGAACTACGGGATCGGCAAGATCTGCGACTACCTCGCCGGCATCGAGGCGAATACCAAGATCACCGGCAACCCGGCCCGCAAGCAGGCGAACGCGGCCGTCCGCGAGGCGGAGAAGGCACTGGCCGCCGCGGAGCGCGACCTGGCCGTACTGCTGGCCGACCCGGCCATCGCCCCCGCCGCCAAGAACACCAGGCTGATCCCCGCCGCGCAGAAGAAAATCAGCGCGGCGCGCAAGAAACTGGCTGCCGCCGCCGCGGCCCGCGACAAGGTCCCCGCGAAACTCCCGGCCAACGCCATCGACCCCGAGGCGAAGACCGCGCTGCTGCGCGCCGGGCGGCGCGGCCTGCAGATGGTCCTGCGGCTGCTCGCCCACAACGCCGAGCACTGGCGCTATCAGCCCACCTCAACGCCTACCTGCGCGACGACGACGAATACCGCGCCATCACCCGCGAAACCATCATCCGCGGCCTGGCCGGCACCATCACCTGGACCCCCGACGCCATCACCGTCCGGCTCGAACAACCCGGCGCCCCCCGCATCGCCCGCGCCCTGACCCTGCTCATCGACGAGATCAACGCCACCCCGCCCGCCATGCCAGGCGACACCCGCCCCATCACCTACCAGCTCACCCCGCGACCCGGCATTTAACCCCAGACGCACAGCCATCGCCGGAGATCTGAGACCTTGCTGACCTTGGCATCTAGTCCATCTTCATGCACCCGCGACAGGTGGAGGCGTACGGTCATATGAAGCCACAGATCCGGCTTGAAATCGAGCTGCCGTTCGGGAGACCCCTCAATCACCTTCGCCCGGGCCACTCGGCGCGCGTCTACGTCCGCGATCCCGTCTGTCCCAGAGCGCCCGCGCGGTCCCGCGTCAGTGGATTCGGCTGTATCGGGATCGTCCAGTTCGATATCGATGTGTACCGGAACGATCTTGGGTGCTTCAGGCCGGTACTCCTGGGACACCTTACAGGCGCTATCATCCGCCAGGAGCTGCTCGATCTCGCCTGAGCTGGCCGGGGGAGGAAGATGTACCCGGACCGGGACGGAGCCGTAATTGGCCTGGAGGCCAAGCGGGCCCTCGAGATCGGTCTTCTCATAGTCGGTCAGCGCGAGGAAACCGACAATCGCCTCGTCGGCGGGACTGGCGCCGTCGTGTCGCGCGCCGACCACATCGCGGTATGCCTGCCGGGTGAAGTACTTGTCTCCGTCGTATGGCAGGACGAGCTTGATTAGCCCGGCCGGTTCTTCCACTTCGTGAACGTCCGCGTTGAGCGAGATCTCCTGGCTGTATCCATACCGTTCCTCGATTCGTGCGCTCTCCAGCCACGCACGCGCACGGATCGGTTCCCCACTCCGATTCCTTAACGGGGCTGACGCGCGCATCACGCCGAACCCGAGGATTCGCCGCATCCGCGCGAGCAGACGCCGCACCATCAAGCCGACTGATATCAGCGGACTATCCTCGGGCGATCCGGCCGCGATCGGGCGCCATAGCCTGTGCGTTCCGGTGGCGTCGTCCCTAGACTCAGCGGCCCCGCTGGCCGGATTCGCTGTAGCGCTCACGAGCGCACCCCCTAAGCGTTCCATTAGTTCCGCCCGCGCCGATCACCTTCATTGTCACCAAAGGCGACAAGCTGTCCATGCCCCGGATAGAACGTCTGGTAACCGGGAGCACAGAGCCAGTTGCACGTGTCAACGCCCGGCGAGGAAATCGGGTCTGCTCAGCCCGGGAAACGGGCCGATGCCTCCGCTGTCGGCAAGCAGTATTAACCACGATCCGGGCCACCCTCGAATACGTGCCCAAACCCGCCCGATCCGGCGAATCGGCCCAGCTCAGCCGGTTTGTGGCGGCGGTCTTGAAAACCGCTAGGTCCGAGTCTGTAGTGCCGGAGTTAGGTTCGGAGCAGTGCAGACCGCGACTGCTTGCAGCATCGCAAGTCAGAGCTCTACTGTTGCCTCGATGGTTAGCCTTCGAATCGGATGGACGTTTGAATATCCGCTGTTTGCTGCCATAACGACCGAAACTCCAAGCATTTCGGAAATAGGCTCCCTCGCCCACGCGCCAAGGGGTCAACCACCCGGCAGCTCATAGACGACGAGGCTTGGCTGGTCGATGATCGTCGTGGCCCCGGGCAGGCGGGCGGCGAGCCCTGGGCCGGCGTCCACGAGGACGAAACGCACTCCCGCAGCGCGCAGCGCGGCGGTCAGCGGCCCGCTGTCATCGTTCAAGAGAGCGTTTAGCCGCTGAGCGTTCGGATCGTCGGGCGCGAGCCGCACGTTCCCCACCCGCGTGCCGTCGTTCCAGATCACCGGGCGTGACAGGAGGCGCGGCCACGCGTTCGAGCATGACCTCGCCGCCGTTCCACGGCGGGCTGCGGTCGGCGGCCCACGGCAGCAGCAGGACGTCGCCAGGGCCGCGGGCGGCGTCGATGGCGCGCGCCGCGGTCAGCCAGCTGGCCGGGTACCAGGCCGGGTGCAAACGGCCGGCCGCTCCCCACGCCAGGCCGGGGAGCAGCAGGACCGGCGCGACGAGCGCGATCACCCCGATGGCCCGGCCCGCCGACTCCGCGGGGGCCGCTGGCTCCGCGGGGGCCCCCGCGGAGCCAGCCGACTCACCGTAGGCCGCCGGGCCGACGCTGCCCGCCGGGGTGGCCGCCTTGGACTTGGGGCGTTGCGCCCAGGCCACGATGAGACCGAAGCCGACCGCCTCGGCGAGCACCAGCGGCGCGATGAACTGCTGGCCGTCGCGGAACACCGCGATCCCCGGCCACACGGCGGTCGCGGTACGCAGCGCCGAGCGGCCCGCCGCGGTCACGCCCGCGCCCGCGATCACCAGGCTGACCGCGGCGGCGACGCCCAGGCCCGGCCACCGGCTCCGGCCGCGGCGCCACGCGAACGTGACGTACCCGGTGACGGCGGCGAGCGTGATCACGAGCCATGGCGCCGACCACAGGCCGCCATAGGCCGTGGGCACGGTCTGGGCGTTCCATATCCCGCCCAGCATGATCAAGCTTCCGATGGTGCCGAACGGCGTGTCGGGCCGCGCGGCGAACGCGGCGACACCCGCGGGGTCGGCGTACACCGGATGCAGCAGAGACGGCACCAGCCAGGGCAGGCTGCCCGCGGCGAGCACGGCCGCGGTGAGCGATACGGTCCTGACGCTGCGCGTCAGCAGCGCGACGGGGATGGCGAGGAGCGCCGTGACGGTCATCGCGGCGAACCCGCCGATGACGGCGGGCAGCACGGCAAGGCACAGGCGCCTGGCTCGGTGCGGGCCGGCGGCCAGGACCGCCCGCAGCACCCACGGAAGGCCGGCGTAGCCGAGCAGGAGGGCCCACTGCCCGATGATCAGCCGCTCGGCGACGTACGGATTCCACGCGTAGAACGTCCCGGCCGCCAGCCGGGCGAGCATGGGCTCCGCGTCCAGGAGCGCCGCCACGCCTGCGCAGGCCAGGACGAAGACAGCGAGCAGCACGAGCTTCTGGACGATGTCCGCCGGAAGCATCCGCGAGGCGAGGACGACCGCGAGGTCGCTCGGCACCGCCCGCGGCGGCGCCAGTCCCGGCAGCGCCGCGGGCAGCGGCTCGCGGGGTACGAACACCATGTCGTAGCTGAGCAGGAACCCGCGCCGCAGACCGGGGCCGAGTGCCAGCAGGCCGAGGCAAAGGCCGAGCAGGGGCGCCGCCGCCCGGCGCCAGAAGCCGGCCGCCGCGGCGCGGCGCCTGGAGCCGGAGGCGGGCGCGTCGGCGCGGCGCGGGTGCGCCCTCAGCGTGAGCGCCGCGAACATTCCCCGGTCGCCACGTTCTACAGCTTCGCGATGACGTCGTCGGCGAACCTGCGGAGGTTGTCGATCTTCGGGCCGAGCGGCTCGGTGTCCGGGCCGGTCACATACGGCCAGCGGAAGCCGATGATCACGTCGGTCACGCCGTGGTCTTCCAGGCGGCGCACGCCGTCCACGGTGTAAGCGTCCGCCGAGATCACATGCACCTCGAAGGGACGCGCCGAAGTCCCCGCCGCGTTCCGCAACGAGGCGAGGCGGCCGAGCAGGCTGGGGAGGTCCGCCGGGTCTCCCCCGCCGTGCATCCAGCCGTCTCCCAGCAGGGCGGCACGGCGGAGCGCGGCGTCCGAATGACCGCCGATGAGCACCGGGATCGGTTCGGCGGGCACCGGCGCGATCTTGACCGGCGGCAGGTCGAAGCTCTTGCCGTGATACTCGAAGTAGCCTCCGGCGGCCAGCCCGCGCAGGATGACGATCGAGTCGTCCAGCCGCTTACCGCGGCCGGCCCAGTCCGCGCCGATGATGTCGTAGTCCTCCCGCCACGGGCTGGTTCCCACACCGAGGACCAGCCGGCCCCCGGTGAGCACCGCCGTGGAGGTCGCCTGCTTTGCCAGCAGCACCGGGTTGCGGATCGGCACCTTCACGACGAACGTGGTGAACCGGATCCGGCTCGTGACCGCGCCCAGGGCGGGGATCAGGGAGAACGGCTCGAGGAACGGCTTGTCCTCGAGGAACTCACGGCTGCCGTCAGGGTTGTACGGGTACCTGCTGTCGGCCTGCAGCGGATAACAGATGCTGTCCGGTATCACCATCGAGTGATAGCCGGCCTCCTCGGCGGCGCGCGCCAGCGGCGCGTAGAACGACGGGTCGGTCATCGACTCGGCGTAGCTGAATCGCATCGCGCCTCCCGCCATCACGGCCGCCGCTTCGGTCGCCAGCCCTGCTAGCCCAGGGGGAAATGCCCCCCTGGAACCCTCGTCAAAAGTAGAACAGGTTCTTGTTTCGTTCAAGCGGATGCACCAAGCTTGTGCCTATGGACCTTGTCACGCTCGAAGAGATCCGCCAAGTGAAGTACCGCTACCTGCGCTGCGTCGACCGCAAGCTGTGGGACGAGATGGCGGACGTGTTCACCGCGGACGCCACCGTCGACTACGGTACGCGCGTCTACGGGCAGCCGCTGAAGATCACCGGCCGGGACGAGATCATCGCGTTCTTCCGCGCCAAGCTGGGGCCGGACGTCATCACGGTGCACTCCGCCGGCCAGCCGGAGATCACCGTGGACGGCGACAGAGCCACCGGGACCTGGCGGTTCGAGGACACCGTGATCGCGACAGAGCATCGCATCGTCGTCACCGGCGCCGCCTTCTATGAGGACCGGTACGAACGCAGCGCGGACGGCGCGTGGCGGATCGCCCACACCGGGTACGTGCGCACCTACGAGGCGATGCTGTCGCTGGAGGACCTGCCGAGCTTCCGGCTCACCGCCGGACCGTCGCACGCATCGAACCTCGCATCGAACCACGCGGGGAGCCCCGCTGCCGCTGACAATGGCGCGAGCGTTGCTGACGCAACGGTTCGCTGAGGCGCTGGCCGAGGCCGAGAAGATCATCGCCGCCGCGCCGCACGTCACGTCCGAGCGCGACCTCGCCGAAGGGTATGACTACCTCTCGGGCAGCATCCAGGCGTCGCTGCGGCTGGCCTGGGCCTACCAGCGCGACTTCCCGTACTTCGTCCAGTCCACCGGCCCGTACACGAAGATGGGGCTGGACAATCCCGACACCCTGTACTTCCACGCCTACCTGCGCGACGACGCTGAGTACGTGGTCACCGGCACCCGCGGCACGACCGCCGACCTGAGCTTCCAGGTGCTCAAGGGCGACTACACCCCCGCCGAGGTACCGGACAGCCTGAGCGCGTTCGACGACCGGGCGATCGAGATAGCGGCCAACGGCGACTTCGAGTTCCGCCTCGGCCCCGGCAAGGCAAAACCCGGCTACTTCACGCTCGGCCCGGGATCGGCCATGCTCATCGTCCGCGAGGTCTACTCCGACTGGTCCGCCGAACGCCGCGGCACCATCCGCATCCACCGCGCCGGCCACGAAGGCGAAGCGCCGCCCCCGGCGACGGACACCGCGACCGCGGCGAAACGCTACGACGTGGCCGGCAAGCTCCTGCTGTCCAGGCTCCGGACGTTCCTCGCCTTCCCGGAGTGGTTCTACCTGAACGAGCCCGTCAACACACTGACGCCGCCGCGCGCCACGCCCGGCGGGCTCGCCACCCAGTTCTCGTCGGCGGGCCACTTCGATCTCGCCGACGACGAGGCGATGATCGTGACCGTCCCCGCGGCGGCCAAGGAGACCGCGCCGTACCAGGGCATCCAGCTCGGCAGCATGTGGTACATCTCGCTGGACTACATCAACCACCAGACCAGCCTCACCGCCGACCAGGCGAGGACCGACCCGGACGGCCGGATGCGCTTCGTGGTCAGCGAGCGGGACCCCGGGGTCGCCAACTGGCTGGAGCGGACCGGGCACAGCCGCGGCTACGTACAGATCCGCTGGCAGCGGCTGACCCGCGACCTCGGCCCGGCAGACGGACCCGAGGTCGACATCGTCCCGTTCACGGAAATCCCGGCACGGCTGCCGTTCTACGACGGCGCGCGGGTGCCGCCAGAAGAGTGGCGCGCGCGCATCGCCGCGCGCCAGGACGCGATCGCGGAAAGGATGCTCGGCTAATGCTGCTGCGGGACAAGGTAGTCGTGGTGGCCGGCGTCGGCCCTGGCCTCGGCCGTTCCATCGCGCTGGCCAGCGCGCGCGAAGGGGCGGACGTGGTGCTGGCCGCGCGCACGGCGTCCCGGCTCGACGACGTGGCCAAGGAAGTCACCGCGCTGGGGCGGCGCGGCCTCGCCGTCCCCACGGACCTGGCGGACGCCGAGGCGGTGGAACGGCTAGCGGAGGCGGCCCAAGACGCGTTCGGGCGGGTGGACGCGCTGGTATACAACGCGCTCGCGATGCCGCCCATCAAGGACCTCGGCGTGGTACCCCTGGACGCGATCAGCGCGAGCTTTGACGCCAACGTGGTCGCCGCGCTGCGGCTGACCAGGCTGTTCGTCCCCGTCCTCGCGGAGAGCAAGGGCTCCGTGGTGATGATCAACTCGATGGTGGTGCGGTTCTCGCAGCGGACGATGGGGCCTTACAAGCTCGCCAAGGCGGCCCTGCTCGCGATGGCGCAGAGCCTGGCTACCGAGCTCGGCCCGCAGGGCATCCGGGTGAACTCCGTGGCGCCCGGGCATATCTGGGGCGACTCGCTGAAGTGGTACTTCGGCTACCTCGCGAAGAAGCGCGGCGTGACGGCAGAGGAAATCTACAAAGAGACCGCGGCCCCCATCGACCTCGGCAGGCTGCCCGAACCCGACGAGATCGCGGACGCGGTGGTGTTCCTGGCATCCGAGATGGCACGGGCGATCACCGGCCAGTGCCTGGACGTCAACTGCGGCGAGTACCACCATTGAGCACGGTCGGGACTATCGAGGACCTGCACGCGTCCGCGTCGCGGCGGACCGGGCTGACCGACTTCGGCGCCGACGACTACACCGACGGCCTGGCGGTGCTGCTGGACTCCTACGACAGCGAGGCCGGGCTCACACCGCTCGGCACGAAGGCACTCCGGGCGTTCTTGCGCGGGGCGCTGACCGCGCGGCTGTTCAGCCAAGCGGCCTGGCAAGCGCATCCGCGATACAAAGACATCCCGATCGAGAAGCCGGTGTTCGTCACCGGGCTGCCCCGGACCGGCACCACGGCGCTGCAGCGGCTGCTCACCGCGGACCCGGCCAGCCAGGGCCTGGAGATGTGGCTCGCGCAGGTGCCGCAGCCCCGCCCGCCACGGCACACCTGGCCGGACAACCCCGTCTTCCAGCTCATCCAGGCGGGCTTCTCCCAGCACCATGAAGAGCATCCCGAGTTCATGGGGCTGCACTACATGGCCGCCGAACAGGTCGAGGAGTGCTGGCAGCTCCTGCAGCAGTCCATGCGCTCGATATCGTTCGAGACCCTGGCGCACGTGCCCGGCTATTCGGCGTGGCTGCGCGAGCAGGACTGGACCGGCGCGTACCTGCGGCACCGGCGCAACCTGCAGATGATCGGCCTGCACGACACCGGCCGGCGCTGGGTGCTCAAGAACCCGAGCCACCTGTTCGCGCTCGGCGCGCTGCTCGCGGTCTACCCGGACGCGCTCGTGATCCAGACGCACCGCTCGCCGCGGACGGCGATCGCGTCCGCCTGCAGCCTGGCGGCACACGCGTCCGCGGGGTGGTCCACGGTCTTCACCGGCACGGTGATCGGGCGCTCGCAGCTCGACCTGTGGGCCCGCGGCCTGTCCCTGTTCACCGCCGAGCGCGCCCGGCACGACCCGGCGCGGTTCTACGACGTGCGCTACGAGGACCTGGTGGCGGACCCGGCGAGCACGGTGGAGGCGGTCTACGGACACTTCGGCCTGCCGCTCACCGGCGCGGCGGCCGACGCCATCCGGTCGCTGGCCACCGGGGCGCGGGCGGGCAGCGAATCGGCGCACCGGTACACGCTGGACGACTTCGGCCTGACCGGCGAGGAGGTCGACGAGCGGTTCGGTGCGGCTGTCGAGGGGTAACAGACGCCACCTTTCGTTCGGAAAAATTCAGGAGCCCGGCCGGATCTGGCGCCACCATCACGGTGGCGCGTGTCGAAGCCGCTGCTGCCAGGAGAGGTCAGGCCAATGAATTCGCGATCCCGGGCTTGCGGGGCCGAAGGCCTGGGGCTGTGGCCCACAGCCCCAGAACATCCGGGGCAGGTACCGGGCTGAAATGCCTCGTAAGTCGGCAGGAATAACTCCCGTAACAGGCAGACGGTGCGGAGCGCCGGTGCCTGCGCAGATGATCAAGATCAACTTACGGGAATTTGAAGGGCCGAGGTCTTCGACGCAAATGGCCGGGTATGCGGCGAGATATACCCCAGTTTGCCCTATATCTCACCTTTGGGTGACGGCGGGCTCGGCTAGCGGTTTCATGATCATGGGTCATTTGCGGCGAATAGCGCCGTTTATGACCCATGATCATGGCCATCGTCCCTTATACGGTCTACAGCATCGGTGTCGGCATCATATGGGCCGTAGTGTTTGTGCTCGTGTCGGGATTCGCGCCGACCGACACGGCGAATCCCCCCACCGGTACGCGCTCGAAGGAGAACGGAAATGATTGATCAGGCAGTCCGGGTTGAGCGGTCGGGGCCGGTCACCACCGTCTTCCTGCACCGCCCCGCCCGGCGTAACGCCGTCGACGGTCCCACCGCCGCCCAGCTTGCCGCGGCCTTCCGCGGGTTCGACGCCGATCCGGACGCCGCCGTCGCCGTGCTGCACGGTGAAGGCGGCGTCTTCTGCTCCGGCGCCGACCTCACCGCGATAGGCACCGAGCGCGGCAACCGGGCGGCTGCCGACGGCGACGGGCCGATGGGCGTCAGCCGGCTGCGGTTGTCGAAGCCGGTCATCGCCGCGGTAGCGGGGTACGCGGTGGCCGGCGGACTGGAGCTGGCCTTGTGGTGCGACCTGCGGGTCGCGGATGAAACCGCCGTGTTCGGCGTCTTCTGCCGGCGCTGGGGCGTCCCGCTGATCGACGGCGGCACGGTGCGCCTGCCGCGGCTGATCGGCGCGAGCCGGGCGATGGACATGATCCTCACGGGCCGCCCCGTTGACGCTGCCGAGGCGGCGGCGATCGGGCTCGCCAACCGCGTCGTGCCGGCCGGTCGGGCCCTCGCCGCCGCCCAGGAACTGGCCGCTGAGCTTGCCGCGTTCCCGCAAGCTTGCCTGCGCAGCGATCGCGCGTCGGTGCTGGCCGCCGAGGGCCTTGCTGAGACGGCGGCCCTGGCCTCGGAGTTCGAACACGGGCGCGCGGCGCTGGCGAGCGAGGCCGGAGCCGGCGCGGCCCGGTTCGCGGCAGGCGCGGGGCGGCACGGGTCCTTCGACACCCCGATGCCGTGACGGTCCCGGACGGCGCGGTCCCGGACGGCGCGGTACCGCCGTCGCGCGCCGCAGATGGCTCCGCGCGCCGGCTGCACGCGCGGGCTACACGCGCCCTTAAGCGGAGGCTGGGTTGTCGCTCAGCACAGACCTGTAGGTGTCCGTCCCGCCGGTGTCGGCGACGATTGCCGGGCAGACCCGGCAGGCAGCGGCTCCGCGCTGCGCGTACCAGCGGCAGGAATGGCGGATTACGCAGGCCGGCAGGCTCTTCCCCGGCTGCGCGGCATCCCCGGTCTCCGGCTTGTCTGGTGCGGGCCCGATCGCGATATCGATAACCCCGCAGCCACTGCCGGTCCATTGCGGACAGGCACCTTCCACGCACGTATCGGAGAACCGGAACCGGCGTTCCGGGTGGCCGAGTTCGCGCGCGCGGCTGACGAATTCCGTGCCGATCCGGGTCGGCGGCTGGATATAGGCGAGCACGCCATCCGGCCCGACCACCCCTAGCAGCAGCGCGTTTTCCTGGCACAATGCGCTAGGGCAGGCCTTGGCGGTTCTTTCCTGACGCTGGCCCGGGCCGCTGTCAGCCGGCGTCACCGGGGGCCTCCTCGCCGGCTTTCTGAGCCGCGACTTCCTCCAGAGCCTGGTAAATCGTGACCGGCGGTATGCCGCGCCACCATTGATTGGGACCCCATCGCACCGTGACCGCGTCCGCTGGCACCAGTTCCCCGAGGGCGAGCGCGCCGGCTTCAGCCACGGCTTGGCCTACTTTCCGCTGGTGTTCCTCTGACAGTTCGGTGTCGGTGACGACGAACTTGAATTCATAACGTCCCATCGGGAACTCCTCCCGTCCTGGTCCGCCGAGTCCAGCTAGGCGGATGGCTTCTGCCCGGACAGAGGCGGCATGGTACTGCCAGATACATCGCCCGGTGAGCGGCGCGCTAGCCGATCACTATCCACTGGGTGACGGCGGGGCGCAGGCCGGTCCGCGTGCAGAGCAGGCTCAGCGGCCCGTCCCGGACCTGGTCAACGGCGAAACGGCCCAGGTCATCAGCGTCGACCCAGAACGACCCGACTGGCGGCTGCCGGACCTGGATGCGCGCGGGCGCGGCCGGGGTCAGCTGCCCGATCAGCCGCCATGAGCCGGCGCCGGCGCCGGGCTCGACCTGGATCTCCACGGTGAGGTCCTGGGCGTCGAAGACCGTCAGCCGGGGCGCCGCGGCGGAGCGCAGCGCGGACTGGGCGGCAGGCAGGCTGGAATCCGAGGTCAGCAGGGCCAGCTCGGCATCGGCCGTCGGCAGGTCATAGCTGGCCTTGGCCAGTTCCGCGGACCAGCCCGGTCGCGGCCGCGACGTGCGAAGCACCTCGCCGAGTGCCGCCAGGAGCTGCTCGTCATCGAGCTCGCTCAGCCGATCCGGCCCGGCCCGCGCGGGTCCCGGCTGGTCGCCTTCGCCTGCTGTCGGGCCATTCGCGCTCATCGGTCACTTCGCCATCGGTACGGTTGGGCAGGGCCGCGGTCATGGTATCGCGGGGTCCTGCCTTGAATGAGCGGCCGGCAGCGCACTAGATACCACCTCTGTCAAGTAGTTTTCTGAGCTGCTTGAGGCAGCGCGCCCGGGTCGGGCCGAGGCTGCCCGCCGGCACCTGCAGGCGAGCGGCCGCCAGCCGGTAAGACGGCGGGCCGTCCTCCGCGTCGACGACGAGTTCGCGGAGCACTCGCTGGCACCAGTCGCTGAGCAGCTGGAACGCCTGCCACAGGGCCGCGTGCTCTTCGGCGGTGAGGACCGGCTCGTCAGCCGCGGAGCCGCCGCCGGCCAGGCGATCCAAGTCCTCCTGTTCGACGCTCACCGACGATCGTGACCTCCGCAGCAGGCTCAGGCACTCGCGGCGGCAGGTAGTAGCGAGCCAGCCGGCCAGCCGGTGCGGATCGCGGATCCGGTCCAGGTGCTCGAGCAAGCGCAGCCAGGTCAGCTGCACCGCGTCGGCCGCGTCCTCGTCGGTCAGCCGATACCGCCTGCAGATGGACCACACCAGGCCGTCGAAGCGGTCCACCAGCTGGTTCCAGGCTTGGGCGTCACCGCTCGCCGCGGCGCGAACCAGGGCAGGAACCAGGCCATCCGGAACGTTCTCATCGCCTTCGGCAGTGTTATCGGCGTTATCGGCAGACATCGTGTCAGACCCCCAGCGCGATGAAAGAGCAGGCAGTGGCCATGGCGAGCGGATCGTCGGCCAGGGCGGCATCGGCCCGGACGGCGGCCAGCGCGTGCGGGAACCCCGCTCCGGCGGCCACGGACCTGTGCAACGCGGCCATGACTGAGGGAGTGACCTGATCGTTGACCGGGACGACGGCGGCCACGATGCCCGCCGTGCCCATCGGCATCAGGCTGCTGGCCAGGCCCAGCAGCTCGTCTGCTCCGGCAGGTGCCGCGCGGCCCGACTCGCAGCCGGACAGTACCAGGCGGTGCGGCGCGCGGGCGATGCCCTCGATGTCGTAGACGGTCAGCGGGCCGTCATCGAGCCGGAGCGAGGAAAAGAGCGGGTTGTCGGCGCGGAACGTCCCGTGTGCCGCCACATGCGCCAGCCAGCGACCATCGAGCGCGGCGAGCACGCTTCCGGCGGTGGCCGTGCCGCTGGCCAGCACGTGGGCCTGAGGATACAACTCGGCAAGGTGTTTTATCTCGGCGTCGGCCGCGGGCAGATCCGGACCGCCGACCAGGACGACCGCGCGGTGACCTGGCCCGGGCGCCTTCCGGGCGCGAAGCCAGGCGGCGGCCGACGGGCTGACGCTGACCGGACGCGCCCGCAGGGCCGGCAGCATCCCCCAGGGGACGGCATGCAGCCTGCCTGGCGGGACGATCACCACCGCGCCGGAACCGAGATCGTCGGCGGCACCGGCGAGCAGCGTTTTCTCCAGCAATCGGCCCGCATCGGCCAGAGCCCGGGCCGGGTCGGATACCGGGCGCCCATCCGCCAGGCGCCGCAGCAGGAAGCGGGCGAAGTCCACTTCGCGGGCGGCGGCCTCGGCGTCGCCTACGGTATGCAGCCGAAAGCCCGTTCGGCGGACGGTCACCGCGCGCAGCACGCCGTCCAGTTCGACGAGCTCCACGAGCACGGCGTTGCCTAGCTCATCGAGCAGGTCCGATAGGGCGAGCGGCTGAGCCCGCGACGCTGCCTGGCCCGGCGTCTGGAGGATCCGGGCGCGCACGGCGTCTTCCAGCCGCTTGCGCTCCCGCCGCAGCAGCGGCGCCTGGGCGGCCGTGGCCAGCTCTAGGTCCAGCCGCCTGCTGACCTCCCGGAGCGCGGCCATCTCCCGGGCCAGCTCCCCATTGCTGGCCAGCCTGGTCGGCGCCGCGGCCTGGGCGGTGGCCCGCCAGCGCTCGCTCCAGGCGAGCAGTTGCCGTCCGCTGCCGTGCCGCACCGCCGCTCGCTGACCGATGGCGGCCAGTTCCCGGCCGTGCGCGGTGACCGCGGCCCGCAGTTCAGTGGCCCCCAGCATCTGCTGGTATTCGGCGACGATCGCCAGTCCACGGCGGCAGGCGGAGAGCATCGCGGTCTGTTGCCCGCGCAGCTGCCAGAGCAGCGCCCGCGCCAGCCAGGCGCGGCTCCGGGCGATGACCGTGCCGCCCCGGAGGCGCCGGGCCGCGACGGCCAGGTGATCCTCGGCGCGAGCCGGGTTACCTCGTACCTGGGCCAGCCGCCCGGCCAGCAGGTGTGCCTCCGCCGACTCCTCCGCGCCGGCGGCGTCCAGGTCACGGGCGACGGAACAGACCAAGCGGTAGGTACTCAGGCTGGTGTCCCCCGCGGCGTGCCGCGCCTGCACCAGCACTAGCCGGGCCCGGGCGGACCAGCGTTCCCGGTGCTGGCGGCGGAACAGCCGCATAGCCTGCCCGGCCCGGTCGGCGGCCGCCGCCGGATCGCCGGCGGCCAGCGCCGCGGTCGCCGAGGAATACAGCAGCTCGGCGAACTTCGCCGACTTGCCGATATCGGGACCAAGACCTCGGAAAGCGGTGTCCGTCTCGGCCCACGCGTCCGCCGCGAGCCCGGCCGAGAGCAGGATCGCGCACCGGTCGATGGCCACGTCCAGCACCGGCGTGCCCAGTAGCGCGAAACGCCGGCGAACTCGGTCAGCAGGGCCAGTGCTTCCGGCACCCGGCCGGAGGCGGCCGCCACCAGCCCTCGGTTGTGCCGCACCCCGGCGTATTCCCATTCCTGCCCGGCCAGCTTGAATCGCTGTTCCGCGGCGGCGAAGTCGGCATCCGCCAGCCGGGTGTGCCCCATTTCGAGCAGGAGCATGCCGCGGTGACCCCGTGCCCGGGCCTCCCGAGACGAAGTCGCCGTGCCGGTGCAGGATCGTCACCACTTGGTTCAGGTCGCGCAGCGCTTCGTCTCGCCGGCCGAGCACGGCCAGGATGCCCGCCCGGCGCATGAGCACCCGCCCGGCGTTCACCCCGCGGGCTGCCCGCACCGCGCTGTCGAGATGGACCATGCCGCGGGCGGTAGCGCCCGCCAGGATCATCGTCGTGCCGATGCTGGCCCGTACGTCCGCTTCGCGTTGCGGCTGGCCGCTAGCCTGGGCCGCGCGGAGCGCGCGCCGCATTTCGGCGAGCCCGTCGCGCGGGTTGCCGAGATCCCGCAGCGCGACGCCGGCTGCCTGATGGGCGATGGAGGCCTCGGCGGCGCTGACTGGCGGACGACGCGATAGCAGCTCCCGCGCCCGGGCTAGCGCCTCGGTAGCCCGGGAAAGCGCGAGCTGGAGAAGATAACTGGCCTCCGATGTATCTGAAGCATCGGCGCCATTCTCTGGCATAGGACAATGATGGCGGAGACAGCCGTCTTCCGACAGGTCCGGAAACCAGGGGGGCAGCGATGCCGACTAGCCAGATCTCGGCAATACAGGCGGGCTATATCCAATCGCCGCAGGCGTTCGGCGAAACCGCCGTCATTTACCCGCCGGGGAGCACGCCCGGCGGCACGACTCCGTCGGAGTTCTTCTACCGCGCCGGTTCCGTGCTGACCCGGGAACGAGATCAGCGGGACGTCCTGAACCTCCTGCGTGAGCTGGCTCCCACTCTGCGGCGTGATGACACGATCCTGATAGATGCCGTACCGGTGGAACATCCTCCGATACCGGGACTCGCGCGCATCGAGTTGGTGTTCGAACAGAAAGATCCTCAGCGTTACCAGCTAGCGCCAGCGCAGATCATGTTCAGCGCGCTGGAGGCTATCGAGCAGCGGCTCGGCGCGGGCACGGTGGCACCGGACCATCTGCTTTCCGTGACGAACGGTCCTGACGTGGTGGGCTGGTGCCCGGCCACCGAACCCGTTCCGCCGCCTGCTGGCGCCCCGCCCCAGCCGGGGATATCCAGGTCCCGCTGCGATGGCCGCGGCACGCTCGTCGCCGTAGTAGACGGAGGACTTGTCCCGGATGCGCCCTTCACGCACTCCTGGATGCACGGGGTTACCGGCGAGCCGGACAAGCTGGCGCCCGAAGGAGGTCCCATTGACCCGTACGGCGGACACGGAACGTTCATCGCCAGCGTCATCCGGGCCATGGCGCCCAGGGCCGATGTGCGGGTCGCCCGCGTGCTCAAAGCGGCGGGAGCGGCCTTCGAGTCCGACGTCGTCGCCGAGCTTTTGCCTGTCCTGGACTGGGCCCCCGACGTGATCAGCCTCTCCGCCGGAACGCACACCTGGAACAGCACCGGCCTGCTCAGTTTCCACGTTTTCGTCGACGGGCCGCTGCGCGAGCGTCCAGGGACCGTTCTCGTGGCCGCGGCCGGCAACGACGGCGCCGACTGGAAGTTCTCCCCCGCGGAAATGGAACCCGTGATCGGCGTGGGGGCGCTGGGCGCCGGGGACGTGCGCGCCTCGTTCTCCGACTACGGCGACTGGGTCAAGGTTTACGCGCCCGGCCAGGATCTCGTGCACGCCTTCGGCCGCGGCACGTATACCTATCAGGTGCCGAGCACCAGCGCGACGGCGGACTTCCATGGCATGGCTTCCTGGAGCGGAACCTCGTTCTCGACGCCCGTCGTCGCGGGCCTGATCGCGGCCCGGATGTCCGGGACCGGTGAGAGCTCCCGTGCGGCCGCGGACTCCCTGCTCCGGCTGGCGCGCGCCCAGGCACTGCCCGGCGTCGGCCCGGTGCTGCATCCCGGCCAGGCCTGCCTGCACCTGTGCGAGCAGCCGCGTGGCCGTTGCGCCTGCCGCCCCGCGTGCGGCTGCACCGGACCGGATAGCTAGCCGAGCAAGCGTTAGGTTGGTCGGGCTCGAACTGCGATAATGCGTTGCGTGAACTCGACACGCCAGGCTAGCAAAGGGCCTCGCCCCGCCACCCCCCGTCCCTCGCGACCCCCGGGTCCCTCGCGTCCCTCGCGTCCCGACAGCGAAGGCGCCAGCGGTCCCGGACGATCCGAACGCCGCGCCGATGTCGTCCAGATCGCCGCCGAACTGTTCGCGCAGAAAGGCTTCCGCGCGACGACCGTGCGCGAGATCGCGGACGCGGCGGGGATCTTGTCCGGCAGCCTGTACCACCACTTCGACTCCAAGGAGTCGATCGGCGAGGAGATCCTGTCGAGCTTCATCAACGACGTGCTGGCCGACTACCGGGCCGCGGCGTCCTCCGGCGGGTCCGCGCGCGACGTGATCGAGCAGATCGTCCGCTCGACCAGCCAGAACGCTGTCCCGGCACCGCGCCGCCCTCGCCATGCTGCAGAACGACTGGAGCTATTTCAGCACGCAAGACCGCTTCGGCTACCTGCGCAAGGCGCTGGCCGAGATCGAGCGGACGTGGATCACCCAGTTCGAGCGCGGGAAGGAAGACGGCGTGTTCCGCGCCGACCTCGACGCCAGGCTCACCTACCGCCTGCTGCGCGACGTGCTGTGGATTCCCTCGCAGTGGGGGGCGGCCGCCGGCGGCTACACCACCGAGCAGGTGGCGGACGCCATCCTCCAGCTGGTCTTCGACGGAATACTCAGCCGCACGGCATGACTCAGCCGCACGGCATGACTCAGCCGCGCAGCATGAGGCTCGCGCAGTGCTCGCCGATCATCATGGCCGGGGCGTTCGTGTTCCCGCCGGTGATGGCCGGCATGATCAACGCGTCCGCGACGCGGAGTCCGTCGAACGCCGAGCACGCGCAGCGCCGGGTCGACGACCGCCCGCTCGTCCATGCCCATCCGGCACGTGCCGACCGCGTGGTACACCGAGGTGGCGCGGTTCGGCAGCTCCTTCGCCAGCGCCGCGCGGTCGGCGTAGTCCCGGCCCGGTGACAGTTCGAGGTCGACGTCGCCGGCGATCAGCTTGCTGCCCATGGCCTCGCGGATGAGCTCCATCCCGTCCAGCAGGACCCGGCCGTCGTCCGGCTCGGTCAGGTAGCCCGGGTCGATGACCGGCGCCGCGGCCGGGTCGGCGGAGGCGAGCCGGAGAGTGCCGCGGCTCTTCGGGTAGATCAGGGTCGAGAAGATGGTCAGCGCGGCGCGCTTGTCGACCTTGTGCCTGGTGGGCGCGTCCTGGTTGGGGAACGGGTACGACCAGGGCAGCGCGTGGATCTGGATGTCGGGGACCGGGCCCGACTGGACGCTGCGCACGAAGCCGATCACCTCGAAGACGCTGCGGCCCATCCACGTCTCCCCGCGGATCGCCTCCTTGACGACCCCGGCGGCGAAATACGGCGTGGTGCCGCGGTTGCGGGCCGTCTTCATCACGTAGGTCATCGGGACGAACATATGGTCGTGCAGGTTGTCGCCGACAGGCAGGTCGGCGACGACGTCGATGCCGTGTTCCCGCAGGTGCGCCGCCGGGCCGATGCCGGACAGCATGAGGAGCTGCGGGGAGCCGTAGACGCCGGCGGACACGATCACTTCCCGGTTGGCCCGGATCGTTTCCCGCCCCGCCGGCGTGATGATCTCGAACGCCGGCGGCGCGGCTGCCCTCGATGACGACCCGCGCGACGTGCACGCGCGTGCGGATCGTCAGGCCCGGCGAGCCGTGGCCGTCCAGGTAGCCGATCGAGGAGCTGTAGCGGAGACCGCCGCGGGCGTTCTGCTGCAGGACTCCGACGCCTTCCTGTGACTCGCCGTTGTAGTCGTCTATCCGCGCGACTTTTGCGGTATCGGCGAGCGCCCCGATGAACTTCTCCGACGCGGGGGTCAGGTCCTGTTGCCAGGTGACTTTTATCGGTCCGCCCCCGCCGCGCAGCTCGCTGGCGCCGCCTTCCCAGTCCTCCATCCGCTTGAAGCTGGGCAGCACGTCCTGGAAGGACCAGCCCTTGCACCCGGCCGCGGCCCAGTCGTCGAAGTTCTTGCGGTTGCCCCGGACGAACACCATGCCGTTGATCGAGCCCGAGCCGCCCAGCACCCGCCCGCGCGGCTGCGGGATCCGGCGGCCGAGCGCGGCGGCCTGCGGCGCGGTGTAGAAACCCCAGTCCAGGCGCTTCTTCAGCGCCGGCACGTTGTGGAAGATGGCGATCATCCCGGGCTTGCGCACCAGCCGCGTGCGGTCCGGCCCGCCGGCCTCGAGCAAGACGACGCTGGCGCCAGACTCGGCCAGGCGCCTGGCCAGCACGCATCCGGCGCTGCCCGCGCCCGCCACGACGTAATCCGCGCTCTGTCCCACGCTCGGGACTCTACGCCGGGGCCGCATCCAAAACAAGAACACGTTCTAATTCATGATTCCGAACGGAAGGTGGCGCCTCCCCCCCGTACACGGCCGCCCCGCCGTCGTGCCCCGGCCGCGGACGATGGTGTTACGCTCTCCCCAAGCAAGCGTTTGGTCAAGAACCGGAGGGGCCATGGGCCGGCTCGACGGCAAGGTCGCGCTGATCACCGGCGGCGCCCGGGGCATGGGCAAGTCCCACGTGCGGCACTTCGTCGCCGAGGGAGCGCGCGTGGTCTTCGGCGACGTGCTCGACGACAAGGGCACGTACGTGGCCGCCAAGCTCGGCGAGGGTTCCTGCCGGTACATCCACCACGACGTCACCAGCGAGGCGGACTGGGCCGCCGCGGTCGCGCTGGCGACGGAGGCGTTCGGCACGCTGGACGTGCTGGTGAACAACGCCGGCATCCTGACGTTCGCCCCGATCGCGCGGATGCCGCTGGCGGACTTCCGGCGCGTCCTGGAGGTGAACGCGGTGGGCTGCTGGCTCGGCATGAAGGCGGTGATCGACCCGATGACCAAGGCGGGCGGCGGCTCCATCGTCAACATCTCCTCGATCGAGGGGTTCACGGGCGCGGCCGGGCTGTCCGCCTACAGCGCCAGCAAGTTCGCGATCCGCGGCATGACCAAGGCCGCCGCGCAGGAACTAGGCCAGTTCGGCATCCGGGTCAACTCCGTCCATCCCGGCGGCGTGCTCACCCGGATGGTCCTGGACCAGGCGGATACGGGCCGCGACGGCGAGCGTTTCCTCGGGAACTTGCCGCTCGCCCGGTTCGCCGAGCCGGCCGAGATCTCCCGCCTCGTGGCATACCTGGCCTCGGACGAGTCGTCCTACTCCACGGGCAGCGAGTTCGTCGCCGACGGCGGCCTGCTGTGCGGACCAGGGTACTGACCATGGCGGACGCGCTGAGCCTCACCGGCAGGGTGGCCATCGTGACCGGGGCGGGCAACGGGCTCGGGCGCGCGGAGGCGCTCGCGCTGGCACGCGCCGGGGCGCTGCTCGTGGTCAACGACCTGCCCGGTGACGCGGTAGCGGAGACAGCCGAGCGGATCCGCGCGGACGGCGGCCAGGCGGTGGTCGCCGACGGCGACATCGGCGAGTGGGCGACCGGCGAGCGGCTGGTGCGCGCAGCGCTGCAGGAGTACGGGCGGCTGGATATCGTCGTCAACAACGCCGGGGTGCTCAGGGACCGGATGATCTTCACGATGTCGGCCGAAGAATGGGACCTGGTCATCCGCGTGCACCTGCGCGGCCACTTCGTGACCACCCGCCTGGCCACCGCGCACTGGCGGGAGGCGAGCAAGCGGGCGGGCGGCCCCGTCTACGCGCGGATCGTGAACACGTCGTCGGAGGCGTTCCTGCTCGGCGGGCCGGGCCAGCCCAACTACGCCGCCGCCAAGGCCGGCATCGCCGCCCTCACCGTGTCCACCGCGCGGGGCTGCGCCCGGTACGGCGTCCGCGCCAACGCCATCTGCCCGCGCGCCCGCACCGCCATGCTCGCCGGCCTGGTGAGCCCGCCGCCCGACGACGGCCCGGACCCGCTCGCCCCCGAGCACGTGACGCCGCTGGTGACCTACCTCGCGAGCCCCGCGGCCGAACAGATCAACGGCGAGATCTTCGTCGTCCACGGCGGCGTCGCCGCGGTGCTGCACCCGCCGACCATCCGCGCGGTCTTCCGCGCGGCCACGCCGGACGGCATGTGGACGCTAGATGCCGTCCGCGACGCCCTGGCAGGCGAGTTCGCCGGCAACTCGCCGGACTCCCCCGGCTTCTCCTGCACGGAGACGATGGCCCTGGCAAGCGAGACGATCGGCTTCGACTTATCTGATCACCCGCCGCAGGTGACGACGCGGGCATGCGATTCGGCGAACATGCGTCCTACGGCGCGGCTTGCGAGCCCCGGCGCTTGCCGGCCTTGTCATGGAGGGTGCGCGGATGCGGCAGATCGGCCGGATGGAGCGGCTGGTCCGCCGCGCCGACAGTTTCCAGCAGCGGCACGCCGTGATCGCGTTTCCCTGGGCCGTCATGCAGA
Organism: uncultured Actinomycetota bacterium; assembly: GCA_963771985.1. Lineage (GTDB taxonomy): Bacteria > Actinomycetota > Actinomycetes > Streptosporangiales > Streptosporangiaceae > Trebonia. The sequence goes on from CAVYVO010000032.1 coordinate 88,682, forward strand.
AATTCGGCAACGACCAGGCGGGGAGCAAGGCCGCGCTGATGGCCTACTACGGCCTGTTCGCGCTGTTCCCGTTGCTCCTGCTGCTGGCGACCGTCCTGGGTTTCGCGCTGTCAGGCAACGCGGCGCTGCGCGACCAGCTGATCGATTCGGCGCTGGGGAACTTCCCGGTCGTCGGGGATCAGCTGCGCTCCGAGGTGCATCCGCTTGAGGGGAACACGATAGCACTGGTCATCGGCATCGCGGGAACCCTGTATGGCTCCTTCGGTATCGGCTTCGCGTCGCAGAACGCGATGAACACGGTCTGGAACATCCCGTTCGTCCACTGGCCCAGCTGGTGGAAACGATACCTGCGTACCTTCGGCGTCATCGGCCTGCTCGGGCTGGCGGTGCTCTCTTCCACCGCGCTGGCCACGATCGCCACCGCGGTCGCTCGCGGCGCCGGCTCCACAGTTCTCTTCGCCGCCGCTTCAGCCCTAGTCAACCTCGGGCTTTTCCTGCTCGCGTTCATGGTGCTCACCGCTGAGCCGCTGCGAGTCCGCGACGTAGCACTCGGCGCGATTCTCGCCACGGTGTTCTGGGAGACCCTGCAGCTCATCGGGACCTGGTATGTGACCCGCGGGCTGCAGAAGGCCAGCCCGACCTACGGCGTCTTCGCTGTCGTCATCACCTTGCTGTCATGGATCTACCTCGGTTCGCAGCTCACCTTGTGGGCGGCTGAGATAAACGTCGTCCTCCGCTATCGCCTGTGGCCCCGTTCGGTGACCCAGCCACCGCTCACCAAGGCCGACCGGCTCGTTTACATGCGGCTCGCGCAGAGGGAAGTCCGCCGCCCGGAGATGGAGGTCACCGCGTCCTTCACCGATGAGGCCGATGAAAACCCGCTGGAAGGCACGCCCTGACCTCAGGACCGCAGCTTCCGGACCGACAATTACATCTTCCCCCACGATCGCAGTCAGGCCCTCTGGTACGCAGACCATAGGACGTGGGCAGGTACTCGCTGCCAAGCGGGAACCGCCCACGCCCGTCCGGGTATCAGAATGTCCGGATCGCGATCTCCGCGGGAGCGGCGAGCAGGTCCGCGATCTCGTCGTCGAGGCGGCTCAGCGTGATGGACGTGCCCGCCATGTCTAGCGACGTGCAGTAGTTGCCAACATAGTTCCGGCGGACGTTGATGCCGCGCTTAGTCAGCTGCTCGTGGGCATAGCCATACAGCAGGTACAGCTCACTCATCGGGGTCCCGCCGAGCCCGTTGACCATGACCGCAACGTCGTCGCCCTGGCTGAACGGCAGGTCGCTCACAACGGCCTCGAGCAGCTCGTCGACGATCTCATTCGCGCTGGCCAGCTTCTCGCGGCGGCGGCCGGGTTCTCCGTGGATGCCGACGCCCATCTCCATCTCGTCGTCCCCGAGTTCGAACAGCGGCGAGCCCTTGGCCGGCGGCGTGCAGGAGGTGAGCGCCATGCCCATCGTCCGGGTGACTGAGTTGACCTTGTTGCCGATCCGCAGCAACTCGTCCAGGTCGGCACCCTGCTCGGACGCGGCACCCACGGCCTTGATGACGAAGAAGTTCCCTGCCACGCCGCGCCGTCCAACCGTGTACGTCGAGTCCTTCACCGCGACGTCGTCGTCGACGATTAGCGTGCCGACCGTGATCCCGTCGGCTTCGGCCATTTCCTGGCCCATCTCAAAGGCCATGCGGTCGCCCGTGTAGTTGTTGACGATGTGCAGCACGCCCTTGGGAGACGCAAGCAGCTTGGTCGTCTCAAGTACGTAGTCCATCGGCGGCGCGGAGAAGACGTCGCCTGGGCAAGCCGCGTCGAGCATTCCCTTGCCGACGATCATGACGTGCGCGGGTTCGTGGCCGGACCCGGAACCCTGGACAATCGAGACTTTGTCGTCACGGGGGGCGTCGGTCCGCATGATGAGGTTGTACTCAGGCACGTACCTGAGCGTCTGCGGGTTGGCCAGCGCGATGCCCTTGAGCATCTCGGGCACGAACTGTCGCGGGTCATTGACGAATTTCTTCACGACACTGCCTCCATTGGTCAGGGTTGCGTCAAGCGCTTCGCCCACAGGTCGGCGAGCGCCTCGAACATGACGGCAACAGCGACGGCGCCCGCGTCCAGGGTCCCGATGCTGCGCTCGCCGGTATAGGCCGCACGTCCGCGCTTCGCTAGCATCGCCCGCGTCGCCTCTGCCTGCTTCCGTGCCGTGGCAGCGGCCGCGCGCAGCGTCTCGGCAGCAGGCTGCCCTTCCGTGATCTGCTCTTCGATGGTGTCGACCGCGGGAACCAGCGCGTCAAGAAGTGTCTTGTCGCCTACATCTGACTTGCCGCGTGCCTTGATTCCCGCGATCGCTGCCCGCAGCATCGCGACTATCTGGTCAGGTTCTAGCCGGTCCGCGGTCCCGGCGGTCACTCCCGCGCGCAGGAAGGCCGTACCCCAGATCGGGCCCGAGGTGCCTCCGATGCGGCTGGTGATGACGACGGCGATCTTCTTCAGGAAGGTGCCGATGTCGGTGCGATCAAAGCTGTCCCAGCCCTCGAGCACCAGCTCGAAGCCGCGCGCCATTGAGTAGCCGAAGTCGCCGTCGCCCACGACCGCGTCCAGTTCGCCGAAGTACTTCTCGTTGTCCACCGCGACTGTGGCGATCGTCCGGACAACTGTCTCGACGTCGGCTAGCCCTGCGGTAGGCATAACTGCTCCCCCTGTGGATTCGGCGACCCGGCCCTGGCGCATGCTGCCGCCGGATACCAGGCTGGTGAGGTCTGCCAGCATGATCCAGGAACCCGGCGTGGTCTGGCTCCGGTTGGCGAGGACTATGGTGTTCTCTCCGCCGGGGTCGCCAAGAGAGGAGACGACCAGTGCGGCCTCGCTGAAATCCTCGCCCCGGGTGAAGTCGTTGACGGTGATCATGCAGGTGACTCCCGTGCCAATGGCGGCGAGCAGGCCGTTCCTGGAATCCTCGACGACGACCGCCTGACCGGCGGGGACACCCAGCGACTCGAGGGCTAGCAGGTAGATGTCAGGCGCCGGCTTCTTACGCGGGACGATGTCACCCGCGAACACCCTGACGGCCCCAGCGTTCTCCGTTCCGACGGCCCGTTCCAGGGTCGCCCGGACGGAGGATTCCGCTGACGTCGAGGCGACGGCCACCAGCCACCCGGCGGCGAGCGCCTCGGCGACGACCCGGGCCACGCCCGGCCGGGGTGGGACAGCACCTGAGGCGACCAGTTCCAGGTAAATCTCGGTCTTGCGGCGGTGCCATGCAGCGACGGCGGCCTGCTGGCCGGCGGCATCGGCGGGCAAGCCGGTCTTCGTCACGAACTCATGCGTGAGCAGGCTGGCCATGCGTTCTTTGCCGCCTCCGATGCGGAGCTTTTCCTGGTAGTCCGCGACAGTCCAGCGGACCGGGAGCCCGAATTCCTCGAAGGTCCGGTTGAAGGCGACAAGGTGGCCGTAGCGCTCGGTGTCGGCCAGCACGCCGTCGCAGTCGAGGATGAGGGCGTTCGTCACGCGCTCACCACGCTTTGCCGACGCTGCCGAAGCGGCGCATGTGGTCGGCCGCCAGATCTTTCACCGCTGCTCGTACCGACGTGAAAAGGGAGGGCGGATCCCAGGTATCGCGTTCCTCGGCACCGCGCAGGAAGGCCAGGTTGGACTTCATGTAGGCGATCTTCAGCGCGGTGGAGATGTTCACCTTCGCGCAACCGCGCTTGATCAGGTCGGTGAACTGGGCGTCAGTCATTCCCGTGCCGCCATGCAAGGCAATGGGGATGGGCTCTGCGGCAACGATGTCGGAAACTCGCTGCGCGTCCAGGTGCGGCTCGGAGCGGTAGACGCCGTGTGCATTACCGATCGCGGGCGCGAAGACGTCGATACCGGTCTTCCTGATGAAGTCGAGCGCGATGGGAAGCGACTGCCGTTTCGCTTCCTCGTCGGAGCCGATGTCGTCCTCGACGCCGGTAATGGCCTCGATCTCGCCTTCGACGTGCGCGCCGTGGGAGCGGGCCTCGGCAACGACATCGACCGTCTGCCGGAGGTTCTCCTCCACCGGCAGCCTGGATCCGTCGAACAGCACCGAGTTCCATCCCTGGCGGAGACAGGTGCTGATGAACCCGCGGTCCGGGCAGTGGTCCAAGTGTAGGCTAACCGGAACCTCGATTCCCGCGGTCATCTCGCGCCACATGGCGAACAGCAGGCTGACGCCGATTGCCCGGACCGTCTTGACGGACGTCTGGACAATAACCGGTGAGCGCTGCTCTACGGCGGCCGCGAGTACGGCTTCCAGGGTGAGGTCGTTGACTACGTTGATCGCCGCGACACCGTACCGTTCGCTGAACGCCCGGTCGACGATTTCCTTCAATGGAACAACAGGCAACTGAGAAGACCTCCGTGCGAGAATAGCCCCCAACTTACGCAGCGAACGGCCGCGGCGGATCGGTGGAAACCCTCATCTTCAAGGGAGGACTTTCCCTACCTGACTGCTCTCTTCGTCCGCGCGCGGTTCGCTTGGGCGGCGAGTTCGGTGCGGTTGCGGGCGCCGGTCTTCCGCAAGACTGCTCCGGCATGCTTTTCGACGGTCTTGATCGAAAGGACTAGCTGCTCGGCGATCAGCTTGTCCGGCAGTCCCTGCTCCATCAGGCCGCGAACCTGACGTTCCCGTTCGGTCAGGGTCGGCTCTTGCTCGTCCTCCTGCAGGCCGAGATGGAGTTGCCGGAGCACCAGTCCGGACAAGATCGCCTGGCCGCGGCCAGCTGCGACGACAGCGCGGGCGAGTTCCGGGCCGTCGGCCCCCATATCCACGCATCCGTACGCACCGGCCCGCATGGCGCTGGCGACCAGCTTTTCGTCGCCGAGCTCGCACAGCCCCACCACGGCCAGGCCTGGGACGTGGCTAAGCAACACGTCGGTCACGCCGCATGCGCCTGTCCTGGCCGCGTGCGGGACTTCGGTTGACGGCATGCCATCGGTTGACAGACCCAGGTCGGCGAGCACGACGTCAGGCCGGAGTTCCGGACAGGCCTGCAGCGCCTCTTTCGTAGTGCCCACCTCGCCGACTATTTCGATTCCTGGCTCCGTCCCGGACAACAGCCGAGCGATTCCGGCGCGCAGCAACGGTCGGCCCGCGGCGATGAGCAGCCGCAGCCTTGGCCCGCCCTGCTCGTCGCGGCGCCGGTACGGGAAGCGGGCACGGATCCGCGTGCCCCAGCCCGCCAGCGAGTCGACATCGATCGTGGCGCCCAGGCGGCGCGCTCGCTCGCTGATGGCGCGCAGCCCGAAACGATCGTCCTGCCATTCGGCCGTGGGATCGAAGCCCTGGCCGTCGTCCTGGACGAGGAGTGTCACGGATTCCGGCTCGTAAAGCAGGCCGAGCCGGACGGAACGAGCCTGGGCATGCCGGACGATGTTGGTGAGCGCCTCGCGGGCTACCAGCAGTACCTCGTGCGACAGTCGCGCGTCCGCGGTCGCTGGCGTCCCGGCCCTGACCAATCTGACTTCAAGTCCGCCGATGCTCTCGGCCCAGGCGGCTTCCGACTGGAGCGCGGCGTCCAGTGTCTGGCCGTTCAGGGGCGATGACGCGAGGCCGAGCAGGGTGAGCCGTGCCTCGGCTAGCGCATCCCGGGCTTCGGCGCTGGCCTGCCGGAGCTCCGCCGCGGCCACGATGAGTCCACTGGCTGTGTCAGAAGACTCATTGGCGGCGTCGGCCGCATGCTCAACTGCCTCGGCCAGCTGCCCTTCGGCGCCGTCAAGGCGCACGCGGATGTTGACGAGGCGCCGCGCGAGGCTGTCGTGCACCTCACCAAGCAGCCGGTCGCGCTCGTTCGCTGCGGCCTCTGCCCTGGCCCGCTCTTCCGCCGCCTCATGCATGCGGGCGGTCGCGAGCGCGATCGCCGCATGCCTGGCGAACAGCTCGAGCAGTTCCGCGTCGTCCGGCCCGAATACCCGCCGTTGGTCCCTGCTGAACACGATGCAGGCCCCGATGACGCGCCCGCGCCACTCCAGTGGCACGCCGATAACGCCGCGCAGGGTGGCACGCTCTTCGGGTGCCACGTGGCCGCCATGGACCTGGTCGTACCGCTCAAACCACACCGGAGCGCGCCGCGCCACCACGACGCCGGTCATCCCCTCGGTGAGCGGGAAGACGCGGCCGGACTGGCATGCCACGCCGATGTCGGCTTCCTTGCGGTATGTCCCGGCTGCCTCGTCCACGCTGCAGATCGAACCGGCGTGACAGCCGAGCAGTTCGGTGCAGCGCAGCAGAATGCGTTCCAGCAGCGGGCGCAGCGAGAACTCGCCGGCTGAGGTCCTCGGCCACCGCGATCAGGCCAGCCGCCCGGGCAGCGGCAGTTCGCTGATTCTGCTGTGGCCCCTCAGGGTGTCGATCGGCGGACACAGGCCCTCCGAATCTGCGACGGCGCTGTCACACCGCCAGGCGTTTCGCTCGGCGGGTCGCTCCGAGCATCACCCGCTGGGCTCTATCACGTCAAGGCGCCTGGTCGGCAGGAATCCGGGCGGGGCCGGCCGGAGTAGCTTGACGTGTGCCAGCTCAGGGCGCTGCTTCCTTCCATCGGGCCTTGGCCACACTTTCAATCAGGGTTCGTGAGGCGGCCTTGGGTAGCGCCTCACTGCGGAGGGCGTCGAAACGTAGCGTGACCTCCGCCACGGCAACAGCTCCTCGGACACGCGCCCGCTGTCACGTCCTCGATGAACACGACACTTCACCGCGGTCCTCGCCGTGCCCCTATGCCGACATAAACGCCAAGCGGTACGCGCGGGGTCCGGCCGGTCCGCCGGACGGGCCGCCGGTGAACGTGCACACGACCGCTCTGCGCTCACGGTTCCTCTGGCTGCCCTGACTTCAGGCAGCTCAGCTTCTGGGCGTGAAGTGGATGCTCAGCGAGGCCGTGTAGGCGTGGATGGCCCCGATTACCGCCGGCAGGCCCTCGGGGGTGTCGAACCCATCGCAGCACGGAGTGGTGAAGTGGAGGGTGACGCCGAACTTGACGGTAAAGGCGCGCCCAGCCCGGAGAGCCTGCACGTCGGCAGGTGCCAGCTTGGCAGTAGTTGCCTCGTCATAGTTCACCTGATACCCGACCACGTTCAGTGGCAGCGGGGTAAATCCCTTCACGCCGACCAGGACGAGCGCGCCCAGGATCTGGTTAGCGCCCTGGCAGTCGCCCAGCTTTATCGCCGGGCCGAAGTTACTGAACTCGATGCGGTCGCCGGTTGTTTCCGGGCCCCAGATGAGGCTGAGCAGCACCTTCTTGCCGGTGTAGTTCTGTGAGCAGTTATCCGGCGTGGTCGGCGCGTAGCCAGTCCCGCCGCCGGGGCACGTGATCATCGGCTCGGTATCCGCGGCATATTTCATCGTGATCTGCACGCGGAAGCTGCTGAACCTGGCGGCCGCGTACTTGGCCGCGTAGAAGCCCTCGATGTGCTCTTTCGGGTAGCGAGCGTAGGTCACATCGGGGTAGTTAACCGTCAGGTGCTCGTCACGGGAGCCGGAGCCGACCTCGGGATTACACGTCCCAGTCGTCGAGCCGACGGCTGGATCGTAATATGTCCAGCTCTCGCTGACGTCAAAATTCATGGTCGCCTTGTAGTAGTGCGTGGCATTGCCGTGTGCGCTCGGCAGGTTCCCCGCGCCGGCGGTGACTACTACCGTGCCCGTGCTGTCGGGGTGAGTTCCGTCGTGGTACTGATACTCGCCCGGCGCCGTGAACTTGCGCTGGTAGGTGCCTCCCGGCCGAATGATGCCGGGCGAGTGAACCTGTCCGCTCAGGCTGTGCGTGAGCTTCCCGTTGTTGGTCCACCGCACCGTCGTCCCGATCGGGACGACAGCTACCGCGGGCGAGAAGCCCTGATCGGTGATCGAGACCTTCGCCGCCGCCGCTGTCGCCGCGAGTGAAGGCTGGGCCTGGGTGGCTGCCGCGCACAGCCAGGCGACCATCGCGAGGACGAGCACGAGGCACAGCCGACGCCGCGAAGGCACTGATGCCACTGACATTTCTGCCCCGTTCCCTGACTAAATCCCGCCCGGGTATATCTCATCGACAGTGATCCGCCGCCTTCTGGCATGTCAATAGGCCGCCACCTGACGCCAGTTCAATTGTGAGGACTCCGTTGGCACCCGCCTCTCTCTGGAGTACGGCGGTATCGTCAGCGATGCTCCGCAGCAGCCGCAGGACGCGGGCCTCGTCCACCATGGGCTAACCGTGCCTGCCGATGACACTGGCAGCGAACTCCCGGTGCGCCCGGGTGGTGCGCGGAAGCTCGTCGAAATAGATCTTCCTGGTGGTCGCCTCCCACCGGACCCGCTGGACAGGATCATCATCGAAGAGCAGCTTGCCGTGCACCGCTACCCTCCCGGCCAGTTCCAGCGGAGCATGGTCGAGTACCAACAGGTCCACGCCAGGCGGAAGCAGGATGTCGAACGCGGCCGGAGACTGGCCGCCGAAGTACGCCGCGATGTCGACATCCGAATCTGGACGGTGCTGGCCCGCGGCCCGGCTGCCGTGCAGGTACGCGAACCGCGCTCCGGCCTTCCTGAGCACGGCAACAGACTCCGTCATCACCGCCGCTGCCCTAGTCTCGTCCATACCCCCAGTCTGGCAGATCACCGCGATGCCTATTGGCCGACCAGCCAGCAGTCCGTAGAACTCAGTTGACTCAGCTGACCGGCGCCGTAACACGCGGTCTACGCACGCGGTAGTGGCCACCGTCCGCATCGAGGACGTCGGCCTGGCTCGGGCGGCGCTGGCGGAGCTGAGGCTGGACCTAGTCCCACGGGCACCGGGTTCGTCAGCGCGTACTGGCTGGAGCCGGTCGATGGCATCGGCATGTCCGTCATCGTCTTCGACACGAAGGAACACGCCGAGGAGGCTGTCGCCTACCCAGTCCCGCCCCTGCCCGGCGTCACGCCGCTGACCGTCGACATCCGCGAGGTATACGCCAGCGCCTGAACCGCAGCCTGGGGCTCTAGGTCGATCGCGCAATCGACACGCTCTAGTGTGGTCGATTGCGCAATCGACACGCTGGATGCGGGGGGCAGGGGTTGCCGGGCGGGGGTTACATCATTTCGTCGGTTAGCGGGAGGAGGACGGTTTTCAGTTCGGTGTAGGACTCGATCGCGGCGCGGCCGCCCTCGCGGCCCATGCCGGAGCCCCGGAAGCCGCCGAACGGGGAGTTCGGCTCCAGCTGGTAGCCGTTGATCCCGACCGTGCCAGCCCGGATCGCCCTGGTCATCCGCATCGCCCGGCGCACGTCGGAGGTCCACACGGTGGCGGCGAGTCCGTAGTCGGTGTCGTTGGCCAGGCGCGCCGCCTCGTCCTCGTCGTCGAACGGGATCACCGAGAGCACCGGGCCGAAGATCTCCTCCCGCGCGATGCTCATGTCGTTGGAGACGTCGGCGAACAGGGTCGGCGTGACGAAGTTGCCGGCGGCGAGATCGCCCTCGGCGCGGGTGCCGCCGCACACCAGCCGGGCGCCCTCCTCCTGCCCGCGCGCGATCAGGCCGAGCACCCGGTCCAGCTGCCGGGTGTTGATCAGCGGCGACGATGTGACCTCCGGGTCGAACGGGTTGCCGTAGCTGACCATGCCGGCGATCATCTCGGCCGACGCGAGGAACTCCTCCAGCGCGTCCCGGTGCACGAGCGCCCTGGTCTGCGCCGCGCAGACCTGGCCGGACAGGCCCAGGGTGACCGTGCCCATGGTCACCGCGGCGGCGGTGCCCACGTCCGCGTCGGCGAAGACGACCGCCGGGCTCTTGCCGCCGAGCTCCAGGCTGACCCGCTTGCAGCCGGCGGCCGCGGCCATCATGACCTTCTGCCCGACCGCGCGGCTGCCGGTGAACGACAGCTTGTCCACCATCGGGTGGCTGATCAGCGCGTCGCCGGTCGGCTCGCCGGGGCCGGTGACCACGTTGAGCACACCCTCGGGAAGCCCCGCCTCCGCCGCGATCAGCGCGGCCAGCCGCAGCACCGCGAACGTCGCGTACTCCGAGGGCTTGAGCACGATCGTGCAGCCGGCCGCCAGCGCCGGCGCGACCTTCTGGGCGAACAGCGGCAGCGGCGCGTTCCACGGGATCACCGCGCCGACCACGCCGACGGGCTCGCGGAGCGTGAGGACCATGTGGTCGCCGCCCTGGAACGGGGGCAGCGTCTCCCCCGCCAGCTTGTCGGCCCAGCCCGCGTGGTGCTCGAACACGTCGGCCACGAAATCCGCGGACGTCACGTAGATCTCGCTGAAGCTCAGCGGGACGCTGTTGTCCAGGGCCTGCAGCTTCAGCAGCTCGTCGCCGTGCGCACGGACCAGGTCCGCGATCTTCCGCAGCACCCGGCCCCGCTCGCCGGCCCGGGTGCGCGGCCACGGTCCTTCGTCGAACGCCTGGCGGGCGGCGCGCACGGCCGCGTCCACGTCGGCCGCGGCAGCGACGGGAAACGAGGCGACCTGCTCCCCCGTCGCGGGATGAGTGTGGCTCCAGGTCGCGCCGGACGCCGCCGCGACCCATTCCCCGCCGATCAGCATGCGGCCGTCACCGAGACCGAGCTCATCGCGGTGCGGCTTGATGGACGCGACCATGGCAGCCTCTCAAAGTAGAACACGTTCTATTTATGTGGAGCTTACTTTAACCTGTTGGCACAGACCAGCCGGCACCAGTAGCGAGAAACGCGGGAGGCTCGCCGCCGCCGTGCAGCGTCAGGCACGTCCCGCTGACGTAGGAGGCCCCGGGAGACGCCAGGAACAGGCACGCCTCCGCCACGTCGTCCGGGGTCGCGAACCGGCGCAGCGGCACGGTCGCGGCGACCGCGGCGACCGTGTCCGGGTCTCCGTACTGCTCGGCGACCGCCTCGGTCGCCACGAAGCCCGGTACGACGCAGTTGATCCTGACGGCCGGACCCCACTCGATGGCGAGGCTGGTGACCAGGTGGTGCAGGCCGGCCTTGGCCGCGCCGTAGGCGGCCGTGCCGGGCGATGGCCGGGTGCCGCTCACGCTGCCCACCATGATGATCGACCCGCCGCCCCGTTCCCGCAGCACCGCGTTGGCGGCCTGCGCGACGTGCAGCGGCGCGATGAGGTTCAGCTCGATGACCTTGGCGTGGAACCGGGGCGACGCGGTGGCGGCGGCCGCGTACGGCGACCCGCCCGCGTTGCACACGACAACGTCCAACCCCTGGAAAAGATCAGCAGCATGCCGAACGGTCGCGGCAGCCTGTTCAGCATCCCTGATATCCGCCTTGGCGAAGACCGCGCCGCGGCCCGCCGCGCGCGGCAGCTCGGCGGGCTCGGTGCGGCCGCAGACCAGGACCCGCGCGCCGGCGCGCAGGAACCCCCGGGCAATCCCCGCGCCGATGCCGCGCGTGCCGCCGGTGACGAGCACCGCGGGCTCTGCCGGCTCTGCTGGCTCGCGGGTGTTGTCGACGGCGGCCATGGGGCCATGTTAGGCTGCGAGCCAAGCAAGCGCTAGGTAGGGTGAGGCGGCGATGAGCGTCGAGGTGCGCACCGCCGACGGGATCGCCGAAGTGGTGCTGGACTTCCCGCCGGTCAACGCGCTGCCCGCACAGGGCTGGCACGACCTGGCGGCCGCCGTCGCCGCCGCCGGCGCGGACCCCGGGACCCGCGCCGTGATCCTCGCCGCCGAGGGACGCGGCTTCTGCGCGGGCGTCGACATCAAGGAGATGCAGCGGCTTCCCGGGCACGCGGGGATCCTCGGCGCCAGCCAGGGCTGCTTCGCCGCGTTCGCCGCCGTCTACGACTGCCCGGTGCCGGTGATCGCCGCCGTGCAGGGGTTCTGCCTCGGCGGCGGCATCGGGCTGGCCGGCAACGCGGACGTGGTGATCGCCGCCGAGGACGCGACCTTCGGCCTGCCGGAGGTCGACCGCGGCGCGCTCGGCGCGGCCACGCACCTGGCCCGGCTGGTGCCGCAGCAGCTGATGCGCGCCATGGTCTACACGTGCCGGACGGTCACCGCGCGGCAGCTGCTCGACTTCGGCACGGTGCTCGAGGTGGTGCCCGCCGGCGAGCTGCGCGCGGCAGCGCGGGAACTGGCGGACACGATCGCGGCGAAGGACCCCGCCGTCATCCGGCTGGCGAAGCAGTCGCTGAACGGCATCGACCCCGTCGACGTCAAGCGCTCCTACCGCTACGAGCAGGGCTTTACGTACGAGCTCAACCTGGCCGGCGCCGGGGACAGGGCGCGGCAGGCGTTCGTGGACGGGCTCCATTGAACATATCGGGGGTGCGGGGGTCGTCCCCCGCGAGCCAGCAGAGCATGACCCCGGACGAGGTCGCCGCCGAGCTGCGCGACGGGATGACGATCGGGATCGGCGGCTGGGGGTCGCGCCGCAAGCCGATGGCGCTGGTCCGCGCGATCCTGCGGTCGGGGCGGCGGGACCTCACGGTGGTGTCCTACGCGGGCCCCGACGTGGGGCTGCTCGTCGCGTCCGGGCAGGCGCGGCGCGTCGTCACCGGCTTCGCGACCCTGGACTCGATCGCTCTCGAACCGAACTTCAGGCGCGCCCGCCAGGGCGGGACCGTCGAGCTGACCGAGCTGGACGAGGGCATGCTGCACTGGGGCCTGCTCGCCGCCGCGCACCGGCTGCCGTTCCTGCCGATCCGGGCCGGCCTGGGCTCGGACGTGCTGCGGGTCAACCCGGAGCTGCGGACGATCCGCTCCCCCTATGCGGACGACGAGGAACTGGTGGCGATGCCGGCGCTGCGGCTCGACGCCGCGCTCGTGCACATGAACCGGGCGGACGCGGCGGGCAACGGGCAGTACCTCGGGCCTGATCCGTACTTCGACGACCTGTTCTGCCTGGCGGCGGAGCGGGCGTACGTGTCGTGCGAGCGGATCATGCCCGCGCTCACCGGGCCGCCGCAGACCCTGCTGCTCAACCGCGCCATGGTGCACGGTGTCGCGGAGACGCCGAACGGCGCGCACTTCACCAGCTGCGTGCCCGACTACGGGAGGGACGAGGAGTTCCAGCGGCAGTACGCGGCGGCAGCCGCCGATCCGGGAGCCTGGCAGCGGTTCCGCGCTGAGTACCTGGACGGGGACGAGGCCGCCTACCAGAAAGCCGTGCAGCGATGAGCCCCCCTACCCGCGCGGACGTCTGCGTGGTGGCGTGCGCCGAGGCGTGGCGGGGCGACGGGGCGATCCTCGCCAGCCCGATGGGGCTGATCCCCGCGCTCGGCGCGCGCCTGGCCAGGCAGACGTTCGCGCCCGACTTGCTGCTGACCGATGGCGAGGCCTACCTGGTAGACACGGACGGGAACGTGACGGGGTGGCTCCCCTACGCCAAGGTGTTCACTATGGTCGCGGCGGGCCGGCGGCATGTGATGATGGGCGCCGCGCAGATCGACCGGTACGGGAACCAGAACATCTCGTGCATCGGCGACTGGGCGCGGCCGAAGGCGCAGCTGCTCGGCGTGCGCGGCGCGCCGGGCAACACGGTCAACCACCCGGTCAGCTACTGGATCCCCCGGCATTCCAGACGCGTCTTCGTCGAGCACGTCGACATGGTCAGCGGCGTCGGTTATCACCGGGGTCTATCGGGGGTGCGGGGGTCGTCCCCCGCAAGCCAGCAGAGCGCCGTGGACCTGCGGCTCGTCGTGACCAACCTGGGCGTTTTCGACTTCGAGACGCCCGGCCATGCGATGCGGCTACGGTCGGTGCACCCCGGGGTCGAGGTCTCTGACGTGGTGAAAGAGACGGGTTTCGAGCTAGCGGTGCCGGATGACGTGGCGGTGACCCGGCTGCCTTCGGCGGCCGAGCTGGAACTCATCGCCCGGCTTGACCCGGACGGGAAAAGGGACAAGGAAGTCCCGTGATACGCACCCCGCTGACCGAGCTGCTCGGCGTCCGGTACCCGATCGTGGCCAGCGCCATGGGCTACGTGTCGGGGCCGCGGCTGGTCACGGCGGTGTGCGAGGCGGGCGGGCTCGGCATCATCGCGTCAGCCACCATGAGCCTGGGCGAGCTGAGCGCGGCGATTAAGGAAACACAGGCGGGAACCACGCGACCGTTCGGTGTAAATATAAGAGCCGATGCCCTGGATGCGGGAGAGCGGGTCGCGGCGGTCATCGGCGCGGGCGTGCCTGTCGCCTCCTTCGCCCTCGCGCCGAAGCGCGAGCTGATCGCGGCGCTCAAGGACGCCGGGGTGATGACGATCGCGTCCGTGGGCGCGCGCAGGCACGCGGAGAAGGTGGCGGCGTGGGGCGTCGACGCGGTGATCGCGACCGGCGGCGAGGGCGGCGGGCACACCGGGGCGGTGCCGACCAGCCTGCTGATCCCGCAGGTCGTGGACGCGGTGGACATCCCGGTGATCGCGGCGGGCGGGTTCTTCGACGGCCGCGGCCTGGTCGCGGCGCTGGCCTACGGCGCGGCCGGGATCGCGATGGGGACCAGGTTCCTGCTGACCAGCGACAGCCCGGTGGCGGACGCGGTCAAGCGGGTGTACCTGGCGGCGGGGCTCGACGGCACGGTGGTGACGCGGCGGGTCGACGGCGTGCCGCACCGGGTGCTCCGGACGCCGCTGGTGGACCGGCTCGAGCGCGGCGGCCGCGCGGCGACGCTGCTGCGGTCCGCCCGGAACGCGATCCGGTTCCGGGACGTCTCCGGCCTGTCGTCGCTTGAGCTGTGGCGGGCGGGCCGGGCGATGCGGCAGAGCGGGCAACTGTCGTGGGCGCAGGTGCTGATGGCCGCGAACACGCCGATGCTGCTCCGCGCCGCGATGGTCGGCGGGCGGCCTGACCTGGGGCTGATGTCCTCGGGGCAGGTGGCGGGCCTGATCGAGGACCTGCCCTCGTGCGCGGAGCTGATCGGCCGCGTGATGGCCGACGCCGAGGCGCGGCTGGCGGACCTCGGAAGCCCTACAGCCGCTCGATGATCGTCACGTTGGCCTGGCCGCCGCCTTCGCACATCGTGAGCAGGCCGCGCCTGCCTTGGGTCCGGATGAGCGCGTGCAGCAGCGTGGTGAGCAGCCGCGCGCCGGTCGCGCCGAGCGGATGGCCGAGGGCGATCGCGCCGCCGCTCGTGTTGACCCGGGCGAGGTCCGCGCCGGTCTCGCGCTGCCAGGCCAGCACGACCGAGGCGAACGCCTCGTTGATCTCGATCAGGTCGATCTCGCCCAGCGTCAGCCCGGACCTGCGCAGTGCGTGCGCGGTCGCCGCGATCGGCGCGGTGAGCATCAGCACCGGGTCGTCGCCGCGGGCGGAGACGTGGGTGATCCGGGCGCGGGGTTTCAGCCCGGCGGCGCGGACCGCGCGCTCGGAGGCGATCAGCAGCGCGGCGGCGCCGTCCGCGATCTGGCTGGACAGCGCCGCGGTGACCCGGCCGCCTTCGCGCAGCGGGCGCAGCGCCGCCATCTTCTCGCGGGTCGTGTCGCGGCGCGGGCACTCGTCGTCCTTGAGGCCGCCGTACGGCGCGATCTCCGCCGCGAAGTTGCTGTTATCAACAGCGGCGACCGCCTTGGCGTGGCTGGCCAGGGCGTAGTCCTCCATCTCTGCGCGGCTGATCCCCCACTTGTCGGCGATCATGTCGGCGGCGCGGAACTGGGAGATCTCCTGGGCGCCGTATCGTTCTTGCCAGCCTCGAGAGCCGCTGAACGGGTTGCCGAAGGGGTCGCCCATGGCCGCCGCGATCGGGATCATGCTCATGTTCTGCACGCCGCCCGCGACGACCAGGTTGGCGGTCCCGGACAGGACCGCCTGGGCGGCGAAGTGGACCGCCTGCTGCGACGAGCCGCACTGGCGGTCGACGGTGACGCCGGGCACCGTTTCGGGCAGGCCGGCCGCGAGCCAGGCGGTGCGCGCGATGTCGCCGGCCTGCGGGCCGACCGTGTCCACGCAGCCGAACACCACGTCGTCCACGTCGGCCGGATCGATGCGCGCACGGGCCAGCAGGGCCCTGATAACGTGCGCGCCGAGGTCGGCGGGATGCGCGGCGGCCAGGCCGCCGCCACGGCGGCCGACGGGGGTGCGCACCGCATCGATGATGTAGGCCTCCGCCATCGCCGTCTCCCGGTGCTAGGATCTTAGAACACGTTCTAGTTTAGCGGAGAGCGGATGCGCATCGCCTACACCCCTGAGCAGGAGCGGCTGCGGCGAGAGCTGCGCGATTACTTCGGCCGGCTGATGACGGACGAGGTGCGGGCCGCGATCGCCGAGTCGGCGGAGGGCGACTACGGGAACGGGGACGCCTACCGCGCGCTGGTGCGGCGGCTCGGGGCGGACGGCTGGCTGGCGCTCGGCTGGCCGCAGGAGTACGGCGGGCGCGGCGGCACCATGCTGGACCAGCTCATCTTCACCGACGAGGCGGCGATCGCGCACGTGCCCGTGCCGTTCCTGACGATCAACACGGTGGGGCCGACGATCATGCGGTTCGGCACACCGGAGCAGAAGGCGTTCTACCTGCCCCGGATAGCGGCGGGTCAGATCCACTTCTCGATCGGCTACTCGGAGCCGGAGGCCGGCACCGACCTGGCGTCGCTGCGGACGACCGCGGTCCGGGACGGCGACGAGTACGTCATCAATGGCCAGAAGATGTGGACGAGCCTGATCCAGTACGCCGACTACGTGTGGCTCGCCTGCCGGACCGATCCGTCGGCACCCCGGCACAAGGGACTGTCGATCATCATCGTGCCGACCTCTTCTCCCGGATTCTCGTGGACGCCGGTGCGGACGGTGGCGGGGGTGGTGACCAGCGCCACGTACTACTCATCGGTGCGGGTGCCCGCCTCCTCGCTGGTCGGCTCGGAGAACCAGGGGTGGCCGCTGATCACCAACCAGCTCAACCACGAACGGGTGGCGCTCACCTCGGCGGCGCCGGTGCAGTCCGCGCTCGCGGCGGTGCGGGAGTGGGCGGCGTCGGCCAAGCTGGCCGACGGGCGGCGGCTGATCGACGCCGAGTGGGTGCGGCTCAACCTGGCCCGGGTGCACGCCAAGGCGGAGTTCCTCAAGCTGATGAACTGGCGGATCGCGTCGTCTGGCGCGCTGGGGCCGGCCGCGGCGTCGGCGACGAAGGTGTACGGCACCGAGTTCGCCGTCGAGGCGTACCGGCTGCTGATGGAGGTGCTCGGCGCTCGCGCGCTGGTGCGTTCGGGGTCTCCGGGCGAGGCGCTGGCCGGGCGGATCGAGCGGTCGCACCGCGCGGCCCTCATCCTGACGTTCGGCGGCGGGACGAACGAGGTGCAGCGCGACATCATCGCGGCGGCGGCGCTCGGCCTTCCGGCCGCGCGCCGGTGATTCTGATTCGGGAGGAGGTTTCGATGGACTTCTCGCTGAGCGAGGCGGGCAGCGAGCTCGCGGGTCTGGTGCGGAAGATCCTCGCCGAGCGGGACACGCCGGCGCGGCAGTGGACCGAGCTCGCCGCGGCCGGCGTGCTCGCGGCCGGGCTGCCCGAATTTATTGGCGGCGCGGGGCTTGGCCTGCTCGAGCAGTGCTCCGTGCTCATCGAGATGGGCCGGGCGGTGTCGCCGGTGCCTTACCTTTCGTCGATCGTGCTGGGGGCGGGCGCGATCTGCTCGTTCGGGAACGCGGACCAGCAGCGGCGGTGGGCCGCCCCGGCCGGGGACGGGTCCGTGGTGCTCACCGTCGCGCTTTCAGAAGAGGACGGTGATGATCCGGTCACGCCGTCGGTGCGGGCCGAGCGGGTTGGCGGGCGATGGCTGCTATCCGGCGTGAAGACGGCCGTTCCCGCGTTGCCGCGGGCTGATCTCGTGCTTGTTCCGGCGTCGGCGGTGTCCTCGGATGAGGTCCTGGTGTTCCTCGTGTCGCCGGCGGATGCCGGGGTGAGCGTGCAGGCGCAAGCGCTGACGGACGAGGCGGACGCCGGGCGCCTGGTACTGGACGGCGTTTGTGTCGAGGACAGTCACGTTCTCGGCGAGCCGCGGCAGGGCGCGCAGATCGCGGGCTGGCTCGCGGCGCGGGGCACCGTGGGGCTGTGCGCTGTGCAGGCCGGCGTCGTCGCGCGGGCCCTGGAGCTGACCGCGGAGTACGCGCGCAGCCGGGAGCAGTTCGGCCGGCCGATCGGGTCGTTCCAGGCGGTGGCCCAGCGCCTCGCCGACGCCTACATCGACGTCGAGGCGGTCCAGCTCACGATGTGGCAGGCGGCCTGGCTGCTCGCTGGCCGAGCGTCGGGTGACGCCGAGGTGGCCGCGGCGGTCGCCACCGCGAAGTTCTGGGCCGCCGACGCGGGCCACCGGGTGGCGCATACCGCCGTCCACGTGCACGGCGGGCTGGGCATCGACACGTCGTATCCGGTGCACCGCTACTTCGTCGCCGCCAAGGGGGCCGAGTTCACCCTCGGCGGCGCCACGGCGCAGCTGCTCCGCATCGGCAGCGTCCTCGCCGGGGAACTGCCGTAACCGGACGGGGAACTGGCGCGGCGGCCGGCGCGGTTGCTGGCGCGGCGACCGGCGCGGTGGCTGGCGCACATCACTGGCACCGGCATTCACACACGCACCATTCTGGGGACGCCCTAGCCCTCGCGCGTCGCCACTATAACCGTCCGTGACTGTCGATTGATTAGCCAGAACCAGTTATCTCGAAAACATTTTTTCCGTGTAAATAATTCATTCCATAGCGACGAAAATTATTCGGGATCATGGTCGGCTGCGCCGGAAGTACGGAGCACAGCACGCGAAACGGTCACACTCTGTAGTGCGCCAGCCTGATATGTCCTCAATATGCCGATTCGCGTGGTGCGAGCTTGACGATCTCGTCCAGGTTCACGGCCAGGCATTGACACTTCCTTACCGATCGGATTATTTTTTTACCATGCGGTCAGAAAGTGGAGCGGGCGGTCAGGAGAAAGGCCGGACCTTCATCGAGACCGCGCGGCGTGCGCAGATCATGGCGGCCGCCATCGACACCATCGCCGAGCTGGGTTACGGGCAGGCCTCCCTGGCTCGCATCGCCGAGACCGCCGGCACCAGCAAGGGCGTGATCCTCTATCACTTCGGCGGCAAGGATGAGCTGATCAGGGAACTGGTCAGCGAGCTGTCCGCCAAGGGGCGGGCCTATCTGGGTCCCCGCCTGGGGGCCGAGCGGACGGGCATGGGCATGCTCCGCACCTACATCGAGTCCAACCTGGCCTTCATCCGCGAGAACCGCAACCACGTGCTCGCGACCGTCGAGATCGCGCTGAGCGGCCGCAGCGCCGACGGCAGCCCGCTGTACGACATGTCCATCCGCGAGGCGGGGGCGGCCGCGCTCCGGGAGCTGCTCGCCCGCTTCCAGGGCACCGGCGAGTTCCGGGCCGACTTCGACCCGATGGTCATGGCGCTCGCGATCCGCGCCACCCTCGACGCGGTGCCGGCCCGGCTGGCCCGCGATCCCGATCTCGACCTCGACCACTATGGCCGCGAGCTAGCGGACCTGTTCCAGATCGCAACCACCGCCCACGGGAAATCACCGGAGGAGACATGAGACCCTACTTCGAAACCAGCCACCCCGCCGGTCTGCTGCTCCTGATCATCACGATGGCCTGGGGCGCGATGGAACTGGCCAATGTCAGCAACACGCGAGACGACGCGACCAAGGTTGGCGGCGGCGGCCGGAGGTTCGCTGTCCTTCCGGCCATGATCGTCGCAACCGTGATGCTCTACCTGGCGCCGCCCATCGCGCCCGCCGCCGCGATCCGCCCGGCCGTCGCCGCCTTCGCCGCCGGGACGGTGATCTTGCTGGGCGGCCTGGTACTGCGCGGATGGTCGATCAAGACGCTCGGCGACTACTTCACCGGCATGGTCATGGTCAGCTCCGACCAGCCGGTAATAGCGGCCGGGCCCTACCGCGTACTGCGCCATCCCAGCTACACCGGGTTCCTGCTGGCCTGCACCGGGGTTGGCCTGGCGGCGGCGAACTGGGCAGCTCTGGCCGCCATGGTGCTGCTGCCGCTGGCGGTCTTGCTGTGGCGTATCCGTGCCGAGGAAAACGCGCTGCTGACCACGCTCGGCGACAGGTACCGCGCCTACGCCGCGCAGCACAAGCGCCTGGTCCCGCTGGTCTGGTGAGCAGGCCATGACGGATCCACGGACGGAAAAGGTGGCCATCGTGACCGGCGGCCTCATCAGCCGCCGCGTTCTCCGCCGCCCCGGGCAACGCCCCGTATCGCACGGCCAAGGACGCGGCGGTGGGGATGTCCCTGTCGCTGCGCCTGGAGGGCGCCGACCTGGGGGTGAAGGTCAGCCGCGTCTTCCCCGGGTTCGTGCGCACCAACATCTACCAGAACGCGCACGCCGTGGGCCTGACCCTGCCCGCCGGGGTGCGCCGGGAGCAGCTCACGGGCGCGCCCGCCACAATGATGGCGCCGTCACGCGCGGCCCAGGTGATCTTGAACGGCGTGGCTCTTGGTCCGGCACATACAGCAGTTGCGCAGGTACCGGACAGCCGAATCCGTGGCCTCGTGAACCTGACACCTAGGCAAGATCCTCAAGGAGGCAGCAATGCCGCTATCGTCAAGCCAGCAGAACGCCAGCGCCGCGGCGTGGGAGCCGCAGGCCGCCGAGACCCGGCTCGCGCAGACGGCCGGCGCCAGCCCGGCCGGCGTCTTCACCTCTGACCTGTCCGTATCGGAGTACGTGCTGCTCGGCGAGGCCGGATTCGAGCCGCTCGGCTTCGTCGTCGGCTCCTCGATCTACCACGTGGGCCTGCAGATCGCCCGGTGGGGCCGGAACCAGGAACTGCAGGTCCTCACCCAGGCCATGTACAACGCGAGAGAATCGGCCATGGCCAGGATGCGCGCCGAGGCCGACCACCTGGGTGCCGACGGCATCGTCGGCGTGCAGCTGCGGTTGCAGATGTACTCCTGGGGCCAGGCATGCCTGGAGTTCGTTGCCACCGGTACCGCGGTCCGTCACCTGGCCGGGCAGGGCACCCACCGCGCGCCCGATGGCCGGGCGTTCACTTCCGACCTGTCGGCGCAGGACTTCTACCGGCTGCTGGCGGCGGGCGCGGTGCCGGTCGCGTTCGTCCTCGGCACCTGCGTGTACCACATCGCGCACCGCAGCGTGCTGCAGTCAATGCGCCAGGCCTACCAGAACCAGGAAATGATCCAGTTCACCCAGGGTGTCTACGAGGCCCGCGAGCGGGCGCTGGCGCGCATGCAGGCCGAGGCGGCCCAGGCACAGTCGTCCGGCATCGTGGGCGTCACGGTGGAAGTCAAGAACCACGTCTGGGGTGAGCACGCGACCGAGTTCCTGGCCACCGGCACCGCGGTCCGGCGGCTGTCCGCCGAGCACAAGCTGCCCGAAACCTCCCCCAAGCCGACCTTCACCCTCGGCCTGGACAAGTAGGCGACGCGCGACGGAGAGCCTGTGGCCTGTTCAGGCGGGAACGAGGTTAGTGCTGATCTCACTGGCGACGCGGTCTGGCTCGTCGAACGGCAGGAAGGTGCGCTGCCTGCGCCGCGGGCCGCTATCGCACCGCCTTTGCGGTCACCAGGGCTCAGAACCCGGGGTCGTCCCCTGGCCGCTCCGGATACTCCTCGTCAGGCCCTCGCGAAGGGTTGCCAGGCCACGAAGGCCCGCTTGGCCTCCCCCCGGCACGCCCCGACGGCCTTTGCGGCCCCGGTGGCCCTTGATGTCCGACAGCCGCCGACTTCCTCGGGAAGATCAGAGAGAGTATCTCCTGGTACATCTGTGCGGGGGAAGGCACGAACCTGACATGGCTGAGCGCCTGCTCCTGCCCGGCGGACTCGACAATGAACTCGCCATAGCCCAGCATGCGGCCCAAGGCTGTCTCACGCAGCCTCATATCGGTCACCTTCGCAAGCGGCATCATCGCGACGTCGGTGAAAACCAGGCTGGTAACCAGCATCAGCCGGTTCTCGGTGACGACGAAGTACCGTCGCCACCAAGTGGCGATCTTCCAGCCCTGCCACACAAACAGCACGCCCCATAGCAGCCAGATGACCGAGGCTCCGCCGCCGTGGCCGGCCACGGTCAGGAGGCCGGCGAGGATTGCGCCGCCGAGGATCAGCAGCAGCGGGCCGATAACCGCCATCGGGTGCATCCGTACAGCCGTGACCACTCGCTCAGTCGACATCAGGTATTTGTAGACTGCGCGAGGCAGCTTAGGGGCATTGGTAATCTGGTAGACCACAAATTTAGGGTAGATCGCTTGTTGCCAGCAGACCTCGGCCTTTCAGCCTCCCCTGGCACTGACTAATGTCCTTTCTGGGAGGGCCTAATGTCCCTGTCACATGCCTAGCAGCAGGTGTCGTATGGCTTGTATCGGCCGAATTTTATTCGGCCGCCTGTACAGCGTGATCAGGCTCCGGAGGGGGCTTTCCGATGCCGTGGGAACCTGAACGGCCGCATGAGCCGTCGCTAGCCAGGGGGGGAAACCCCGGGTTGTCCGGCCTCATGGATGAGTTGCTTGGCGACCATATCGGACGGTCGCTTGCCTTGGCCGGGCCAGCATCTGCCAGAGTCACCGAAGCCATGGGATCATCAGAAACTGGGCAGTCATTTCTAGCCGGACTGTTCTGGTGGCTCTTTTCTCAGTCCGAGGGCTACAGAGACGCAGCGAAGCGATTGCGCGCATCTAAAAGCGCACGACCCATCGTCGTATCTCATGGGTATGGGACGAGGTTCGATCTTCTGCTTCTCGATCCCCGTCGCCGGAGGAGGCTCGGTGCTGTACAGCTGGAAAAAGCTTCAACATCTCTCGGATATGCCTCGCATGCCACACTATGGGAACATTTGGGAGATATGCTCCGTCGCTTTGCTCTCGGCGGATTGCTAGGCCCCGAGACGCTTCTCGGTAGTGCGCGCGAGCTGGCAAGCTCAGCAGAGTTCGGGATGGCCATTATCAACGCTCCGTTCGAAATCCCGACGTCTGCACTCTCTCCGGCAGTTCCACTCGAAGCCTACGGCCACCCGGTCGCTACGCTCGGCAGCTTCCTAACCGACGTTGAGGCAACAGCCGATGACACCTGCCTTGCCACGACCGCCAACCATGCGCTGGGCAGGCACTGGCGAACACTAACAATTGGCGGCAGCCCGCCGGAGATAGTACATCGGCACAAGCCGAGCGACAGCTGCCTGGTCAGAGTAAATAAATCTATCATGGACGACCGCCTGCGATACGGCTTGAAAGGTCCGCTGCGGAAAACGCCCAGGCTCAACGCGCCCGCCTTCTTCGATGGGGCGATTTCAGGACCCACCTCGACCCTCATCACCGCGATCGATCTCGCCATAATGGACCCGCGGCCGGAGGAAATGCGCAGAGTTTACACCGAACCCGCCACCGTGCCCGGCGACTCGGGTGCAGCGCTTATCGATGAAGATGATTGCATCGTCGGATTCGCGCACACCCGATCCGGGTACGGCTCGCCTGCCAAATTCTCGGCATGGGTGTGGGCGGAGCAGGTGTACACGGCCCACAAACTGCCCAGCCGTGTGGCGTTGAGCGCGTAAGGAGATCGGTTTCCACTTCGAACACGGGATGCGCCGAGCCGTTGAGGAGATGACCAGCGCGCGCATCGTGGCCGCGGTGACCGCCGCCGGTCCGGACGACCCGATCGCCGCCATGCGGCTTGGCACCGCCGCCTTCCTGGACATCTATACCGAGCCCGAGGCAGCGCGGATCATGCTCATCGACGCGCCGGCCGTCCTCGGCGAGCAGGCTGGGGAGACATCAGCAGCGAATACAACATGGGCGTCGTCGTGCAGCTCATCACCCGCGGCATTGAGCTGGACCGCATCCGCTCGCAGCCAGTTGACCCATTGGCGCGCATCCTGCTCGGCTCGCTCCGGGAGGCGGCGCTGTACATCGCCGGCGCGCCCGACCCCACCGCCGCACGCGAGCAGGTGGGCGCCGTCCTAAACGGCATCATTAAGTCGCTTGAGGCAGGCGGCGTATTACGATCCCTTTCCGAAGGATTCCGCGAGCGTCGCGGCTACTTTCTTGGCGATGCCGAGCTCGTTGACTACGCGCGAGATGATCAGGCCGCCGCCGTGAACGCGGAACGTGGTGGTGTTCCCGTCCCGGTTGAGGTGCACGGTGGCGGTGGAGGCCGCCGACTGCTTTACTTTCAGCGCCTCATTGGCGCCGCTCCCGTGTGTGGTTACCTCGTAGCCGCTGCCGAGCCTGTCCTGCAGCGCCGTGGCGGTCTCCTCCAGGGTTACCGGTGCTTGCACTGTCACGGTGGGCATGCCGTGCCCCCTTCGATGGGGTAACTCACTGCCGGCTTGGATTGGCTCCTGCTCGCTGATCCCGGATCCGGCCGCTGCCGTGTCTTGCTGGACTCCCCGCCGGAGGCCGAGCAGGGCCACGAGCGCGGCGACCGCCATGATCCCGGCCATCGTGTAGAGCACATCGTGGGTGGCGCCGGCGAAGGCGGCGCGGATGAACTGCGGGATGGCGGCGACGTTCCCGTTCCCGCCCTGCAGCTGGGCGATCTTGGCCGCCTGTGCCGACGCCGCGGGACCGGGCACGCCCCTGGCGGTCAGCGACGAGGTGATCGCGGACCGGAACCGGGTGATCAAGATCGTGCCCAAGATGGCGAAGCCGAGGCTCGCGCCGTAGTTGCGGACAGTCTGGGTGATGCCGGTGGCCTCTCCGTAGGAGTAGCGGGAGGCCCGGTTGATCGCGTCGGTGTTGGCCTGCCCGAGCATGAGACCCATGCCGGCCCCGGCCAGCACGATGTACCACACCTGGGCACCGGCGTGCAGGTCGGTGGCCTTGCCGGCCCACAGCCCGAACCCGGCCGCCGCCAGCACGCAGCCGAGCACGACCGGCCGCTTGGCGCCGGCCCGGTCCAGCATCCGGCCGCCGATCTGCGCGCAGACCACGAAGCCGAGGAAGAAGTACAAGATGAGCAGGCTGGACGTGGTGGCCTTCTCCGCCAGGGCGATCTGCCCGTAGATGCTGGCGAAGAAGAACACCGGGATGAACGCCATCATGGCGACGCCGAGGATGATGTTCTCGACCAGGAACGCCTGGTTGGCGAAGATGCGCACGTTGATCAGCGGTGATCCGGTGCGGCGCTCGACGGCGAAGAACACGATCAGCAGCAGTACGCCGACGGCGATGCTCACCTCGATGGCGGGGTTGCCCCAGCCCCAGAGGGCGGACTGCTGGAAACCGAACACGCTCAGCCCAACCCCGCCGACGATCAGGGCCAGGCCGCGGTAATCCATGGGGGCCGGGCGGCATTCGTTGGGCGGCCTGGAGATGGCGATCAGCGCCAGCGCGATCAGGGCGACCGGGATGTTGATCCAGAAGATCGCCCGCCAGGTCCACTCGATCAGGTAGCCGCCGGCGATCGGGCCGATCGCGGTCAGCGCCCCGGCGATGCCGAAGAACAGCGCCAGGGCCCGGCCGCGCGAGCGCAAGTCGAAGGTGACCACCACGATGGCGATCGCGGCCGGGAACATGATCGCCCCGCCCGCGCCCTGCAGCGCGCGGAACGCCACAAGCCACGCCTCGGCGGCGCCGCCGCGCGGGGTGGCGCCGCACAGCGCTGACGCGCCCGCGAAGATGATCACGCCGAGCACCACCATCCTGCGGTGCCCGGCTATGTCGGCCAGCCGACCGCCGAAGGCGAACAGGGCCGCCAGTGTCAGCAGGTAGGCGTTGATCGCCCATTGCATGCCGCTGCTGGACAGGCCCAGGTTGTGCTGGATCGTGGGCGCGGCGATCGAGACGATGGTCTGGTCGATGAACGTCATCGCGACCGCGAAGATCATCGCCGTCAGGATCAGCGTCCGGGACCGGCCACCGGTGGTACTGCTGAGGCTCATGATGTTCCCCCCTGTAGGTGCCTGTTGTATTAGCTTCGCGGTGAGGCAAGCTGGTCGGGGATCCAGCTGCCGTGGAAACCGAGGGGGATGCGCGCGGGCAGGTGGACGCGGGCGACCGGCTCGGCGGTGAAGTCCTGGGCCGCGAGGATGACCAGGTCGGCGGCGCCGCGGTCAGGATTGTGGATGTAGGCCATGACGTAGCCGTCGTCCTCGGCGGTGCCGGACGCGGCGGGGGCGAAGACCGCCTCGCCGGCGGTGGCGTCTTTCCCGAATTCGTGCGCCTGGACGGTGCCGGCGGTGAGATCGTGCTTGAGCAGTGCGTTGCTGAACGCCTCGTCGGCGAAGTCCCCGCTGGGTGAAATCGTGGCATGGCCGACCGCGGCGATGACAGCACTGTAGCCGTAGCGGTTCGGCTGGCCGGTCACCCGTTCGTCGATGCGCGGGAATTCCTGGGGGCGGTCATCCAGGCGCTGCTGGGCGACGGTTCCGGTTCCCGGGTCGATGATCCACCGGTCCAGGGTCAGCGGCCCGTGCCCCGACAGTGTGGAGACATCGTAGGCGCCCGCGTACCGGACCAGGTTGAGCACGACGCGGCCGCCGTCGTCGTAGGCGTTGAGGGTGTGGAAGACCCAGCAAGGGTCCACCTCGAACCAGCGGACGCCGGCCGCGGTATCGTCACGGCGCAGCAGGCCAACCCGGGCCTGGTGGGCGGGATTCCAGGCGTAGGGCAGCTTGAGCCCGGCCGAAACCGCGTCCAGGCTGAAGGTGACCGGCAGGTCAAGCAAGACCACGTAGCTGGCCGTGAGCGCGAAGTCGTGCATCATCGGGCCGTCGGGCACCGGGATGTCGGTAATGCGGCGCACTGTGCCGTCGGCCCCGATGATCACGTACTGGACATGATCCCAGGCCCAGAAGTAGGCGACGGCGTGCAGTTCGCCGGTGCGCCGGTCGGGCTTGGTGTGGGCGGCGAAGCCGCCGGGCAGCGTGCCGGAAAAGTCGCACGGACCGAGGGTGTCCAGCTCACCGGACAGCTCGTAGGGCAGCGGCCCGGCCTCCACGGTGGCCAGGTACCGCCCGCCGTGGACGATGATGCAGGTGTTGGCGGCGAAGTCCATGTCGCTGTGGACCGGCCCGGCGGACCATTTCTCGTCCATCGCCTCGGCCAGCTGCCTGGACCGGACCCACCGGTTGCGGTACCACTCGGCCTTCCCGTCGCGCAGCCGCACCCCGTGCACCATGCCCGGGCCCAGGAACCAGTGCCCCTCCCAGAACTGGTAACCGGCGTCGTCCAGCCCCAGCGGGTTCGGGCCGTTGCGCAGGTAGCATCCGTTCAGCGCGGCAGGCACCCGGCCGGTTACCGGCAGGCCGAACGCGGTGATCTCCTCCTCGACCGGGGCGAATGGGCCTTGAAGGAAGCGGTTCTGGTCAGGCATTGCTGCTCCCTCCCTGAGGATCTGTCCAGTTGTGATCATGACCCGGCAGGCAGACCCGCCGGATCTGTCAAATGACTATGTTTCATCTCGCTTGTGCACGGGCGTTCCCAGCCATGGTCAGATGACTGATGGAAAGACGCGGTTGACCGGCGGACCATATGACCTATACGGAGAGGAGCAGCCGATGTCATCACGACTAGGAGGCGGACGCCGCTGTGCCCGGATCGCCGCCGCGGTTGCGGTCGCCGCCGCCGCGCTGACCGGGACGGCCGGCGCTGCCATGGCCCTGCCCAGCGCGGCTGCGGATCATGGCCCGGGTCCGATCGCGGCGACGGCTGACGGCTGGGTCCAGGGCAAGACGGCGGGGACGACCGATGAGTACCTCGGCATCCCGTACGCGGCCCCGCCGGTCGGGGCGCTGCGCTGGCAGCCGCCGCAGCCCCCCGCGCCGTGGCCGGGGGTCCGCCAGGCCACCAGCTTCGCCCCGCACTGCCCGCAGCCGCCGTCAGCCTTCGGCGTGGCCAGCACCTCAGAGAACTGCCTGTACCTAAACGTCTTCACGCCGGCCGGCGAGCGGGGCCGCAACCTTCCGGTCGTGGTGTGGGTGCACGGCGGTTCGCTGCTGGTCGGCGAGAGCGATGACTACAACCCTGCCGCGCTGGTGCGGGACGGGGTCATCGTGGTCACCATCAACTACCGGCTCGGCGCGCTCGGATTCCTGGCCGACGCGGCGCTTGCCAGTCACCCTGGCGGCCCGTCCGGCAACTACGGGCTGATGGACCAGCAGGCCGCGTTGCGCTGGGTGCACTGCAACATCCGCGGCTTCGGCGGCGACCCCGGCAACGTGACCCTGGCCGGCGAATCCGCCGGCGGCCTGTCCGTGCTGGCGCAGCTGGTCTCGCCCGGTGCCCGCGGGCTGTTCCAGCGGGCCATCGTAGAAAGCGGCACCTACAACCTGACCCAGCAGCCGCTGGCCACCGCCGAAGCCGCCGGCGCGGCGTTCGCCGCCAAGGTCGGCTGCGCCACCGATACCGCCGCCTGCCTGCGCAGCCTGCCGGTGTCCACGATCGTCGACAACGAGGACTTTTCCGGCTACACCCCTAATGTCGACGGCGCGGTACTCCCCGAGACGATAAAGACCGCGCTGGCCAGCGGCCAGTTCAGCCACGTCCCGGTGATCATCGGGACCAACCGCGACGAGTGGCGGCTGTTCGTCGCCCTGGACCAGGTCTCCGGCGGCCCGCCCGTGACCGCGGCGAACTACCAGGCCATGATCGCCGCCACGCTAGGCGTGCCCGCGCCCGCGGCCGCGGCGATCGCCGCCGAGTATCCGCTGAGCGGCTATTCCAGTCCGTCTGTCGCCCTCGGCGCGGTCGGCACCGACGCCATCTTCGCCTGCCCCGCGCTGCTCGCCGAAGCGTTCCTGTCGAAATACACCCCGACCTATGCGTACGAGTTCAACGACGAGAACGCGCCGGAACGCTACCTGCCCCCCGTCGGCTTCCCGTACGGGGCGGCGCACGCCTCCGAGCTGCAGTACCTGTTCGCCCTCAGCAACACCCCCTACCCGGGCGTCCTGTCCGCGGCACAGGAGCGGCTCGCCCGGACCATGAAGCGGTACTGGACGAACCTGGCCAAGACCGGCGCCCCGGCCGCCCGCTGGCCCCTGTTCACCGACGCGAGCCAGCAAGTCCTGTCCCTGGTCCCGCCCCGCCCGCGGGTGGAGACGGATTACGCGGCTGAGCACCACTGCGCGTTCTGGGCGGCGGCCTGATCTTGGGCGTGTCCGCACGACCGGAGTATCGTGCCGGTTAGGGTCTGTCTATTCGCTAGGCCGGCCCCGCTTTGACGGCTTGGACAAGCGGCGGTTTGGCATGACGGAGGTTCTGGTCGGCCGCAGCGGCGAACTCGCGCTGATCAGCGCGTTTGCACAAAGGACCGCGGCCGACGGAGAGGCGCTGCTGCTGTTCGGGGAGGCAGGCGCCGGTAAGACGGTCCTGCTGGACGCGGCGGCCCGGCTGGCCTCCGGTGCCGGCACCCGGGTGCTGCGCGCGACCGGGGCCGAGTTCGAGGCCGGCCTGACCTATTCAGGGCTGCACCAGGTGCTGTTTCCGCTGCTGGATGACTTCGGCCGGCTGAGCGCTGTGCACCGGGATGCGCTGAACGCCGCCCTGGGCTACGGTGCGGGCCCGGCGCCGGGCCGGCTGCTGGTGTCGACTGCGACGCTCACGGTGCTGCGCCAGGCGGCGGTCGCCGGCCCGGTGCTGGTGATCGTCGATGACCTGCCGTGGCTCGACCGGGCGACCGCCGGGGTCCTGGGGTTTGCGGCACGGCGGCTGGCCGGCAGCCGCGTCGGCTTCCTGGCCGCGTCCAGGCCGGGGCAGGAGAGCTTCTTCGAGCGCG
The DNA here is from genome assembly GCA_963771985.1 of uncultured Actinomycetota bacterium. Classification (GTDB taxonomy): domain Bacteria; phylum Actinomycetota; class Actinomycetes; order Streptosporangiales; family Streptosporangiaceae; genus Trebonia. The sequence continues at coordinate 118,268 of CAVYVO010000032.1, forward strand.
CCGGGCTGCCCCGGCACGAGCTTGGCCCGCTGGATGAGCAGGCGGCGAACGCCCTGGTGACGTCCCGCTTCCCCGATCTCGCGCCGCAGGTCCGCCACCGGGTCGTGGCGGAGGCCCAGGGGAATCCGCTGGCCCTGCTTGAGCTGCCGGCGGCGCTCAGCTGCGGGCAGCGTACGGCGGCCGAGACGTTGCCGGCGGTCTTGCCGCTTACCGGGCGCCTGCAGGCGCTGTTCGCGTCAAGAGTGTCCGGACTTCCCGTACGGACCCGCCAATTCCTGCTGCTCGCGGCGCTTGACGGCACCAAAGACATACGCGTCCTGCAGGCGGCGGCCGGGCCGGACGCGATTGATTGCCTCGCTCCCGCCGAGCAAGCCGGACTGGTGCACGTCGATGACCAAGCCGACCGCCTGGTGTTCCGCCACCCGCTTATCCGGTCCACGATCGTCGAGCTGTCCGCTAGCGGCGATAGACGCCGGGCTCACCGGGTGCTGGCAAAGCAGCTGGCAAGCCAGCCCGAACGGCAGGCCTGGCACCTGGCAGCCGCGGCGAGCGGGCCCGATGAGGAGGTAGCAGGCCTGCTGGAGCAGGCTGCACACCGGCTGGCGCGGCGCGGCGACGCCACAGGCGCGGTGACGGCGTTGCTGCGTGCTGCCGACCTCAGCTCAGATGGCCCTAGCCGGAGCTGGCGGCTGGCCGCGGCCGCCCATGCCGGCGCGACTATGACCGGGGAGTTCCGTAACCTCTCGAACGTGCTCGCTGCCGCCCGCAGCGCCGACCCGCAGCTGGCCGGATCGCTGCTCGCCGCGATCACGGCCGCTCACCTGCTGCTGAACGCGGATGGCGATATCGATACCGCCTACCGGCTGCTCGTCAAAGCGATCGATACCAAGGCCGGGCCATACGATGCCAGCGACGACACCATGATCCCGGCCCTGCAGACGCTCATGGCCGTGTGCTACAACGGCGGACGCGCCGAGCTGTGGCCAGCCTTCGACAAGGCGATCGCCGGCCTCGGGCCGCACGTGGGGGCGGACCTGCTGCTGCTCAGCCGGACCATCGGCGACCCAGCCCGGACCGCCGCGCAGGCACTCGGCGAACTGGATGCCGCTGTCAGCAGCCTGCACGACGAGGCTGATCACGTGCGCATCTTGACGATCAGCGCCGCGGCCGCCTTCACCGACCGGCTGGCCGGCTGCCGGGAAGCCTTGCTGCGGGTAGTCCGCGACGGCCGGCCGAAAGGCGCCCTCTCGACGACAGTCAGCGCGCTGACCGGCTTGTCCCTCGATGCCTTCATGGCCGGCAGGTGGGACGAAGCTCAGCACGTGGCGGACGAAGGGCTCGAGCTCGCCCGCGCAGGCGGCGGCGAGTGGCTGCTGGCGTGGATATTCAATCACCGGAAGGGGGTCCTCGCGGCCGCGCGCGGCGACCTGGATACAGCACGGGCACTGGCCGACGAGATAGTCCAGTGGGCCGCGCCCAGAGGAGTCGGCCTGGCTGAGACGCACGCCCGCCATGTGCAGGTGCTCGTGGCGCTGGGACGAGGCGATTTCGAGGACGCCTACCGGCATGCCAGCGCGATCAGCGAACCCGGCGTGCTCGCCTCCCACGTCCCGCTGGCTTTGTGGGTAGCCATGGACCTGGTTGAAGCCGCCGTCCGCACCGGCCGGCACGCGGAGGCAGCCGCTCACGTCACCGCTATTCGCGACGCCGGCGTCGCCGCCTTGTCCCCGCGCCTCGCGCTGCTGGCTACGGCGGCGGAGGCGATCGCCGCCTCGAATGACGTCGCTCCCCGGTTGTTTGAACGGGCACTGGCCATCCCCGGCGCCGACCGCTTCCCGTTCGATCTAGGCCGGGTACGCCTCTGCTGCGGCGAGCGGCTGCGCCGTGCCCGGGACACAGCCAACTCGCGCGCCCAGCTCACCGCGGCGCTCGAAATCTTCGAACGCCTCCGGGCCGGACCGTGGGCCGCCCGCGCCACCGCCGAGTTGCGCGCGGCCGGGCAGACCGACTCCCGCGCCGGCCAGCGAGGCCGCGATTCGCTCACCCCGCAGGAACTCGAGATCGCTGAGCTGGCCGCCGCGGGCCTGACCAATAAGCAGATCGGGCAGCGCCTGTTCCTGTCGCACCGGACCGTCGGAGCTCACCTGTACCAGATCTTCCCCAAACTGGGTGTCACGTCGCGGGCCGCGCTCCGTGACGCGCTCGAGGTCGCAGGCAGTGAACAGACTACGTGAAATAGGAATGATCAGGCGGGAAACTGCTCATCACCCGTCGGCTCGACGTGCCGCACCTGGTTTATGGCCTGGCGCAGCTTCGCGAGCTCGTAATACATCGTCCTGCGCGCGCGGTTCGAATTCCCCAGCGGCTTGTGGTCGGGCAGGCTGTGCCAGGGGTTATAGCGCAGGACGTCAGCGAAGGCCAGCTGCTCGTCGGAGGTGAAACGCTGCGCCGGCAGGTGCAGCCGTGCTACCGGGATGTAGGGGGACAGGCTCTCCGGCCACTTGACCGTGGCGTCCTCGATCGGCATGAGGTGCGAGTCGGTCTGTACCTGGACCATGAAGTCGAATGTCCGCGGCCCGGCCGCGAGCGTCCTGACCATCGCATCCCTCAGGTAGTTTTCCGCCGGCCGGGCGGGAATCCTGGTCGTGGCCCGTTCGCGCGGCTTCAGCGAGTACTCGACGGCCTGATCCTCCCCCAGCAAGAACGGCACGTTGCTGTAGTACTGCACTTCAAGGGGGTTGGCCTGCATCGGCGAGTACAGCAGCTGCATGAACATGTGCAGCAGATGCGGATCGAACGGATTGATCGCGTACGCCAGCGGCGCTTTGCCGCGCACCCACCGCTGCAGTTTCGCGTTCTCGCGGATGTTCGGGGTGACGAAGCTCGCGGGGCTGACCAGTATCAGGTCCTGGGTGAAGCGCTCGTCCTCCATCAGCTTGGGGCCCGGTACGCCCATCACCTTGATGCCGACGGAACACTGGCCGAAGTCCTCGATGTCGGGCGGAGCGTACGGCCCGGGGCCGGAGAAGCGCACCCACGCGGGGTACGTGCGAGGCTCGGCGAACAGGCCGCGCCGCAGGCTGGCCGGCAGCCCCGGCAGCACGGCGAACTCGCCGCGCAGCACGCCGAAGGTTTTTGTGTTGCCGAACCGCTGCGCCGCCCCCGGGAGCCAGTTCTCCCTGGTGAACTTGGCGAGTTCGTCGATGATCGCGCGGGTCAGCTCTTCCTCGTCGGGCAATAGCGTCTCCGCCACCAGCGGGAGATGCTCGTCAGGCCGGCGGGAATTCTGCAGCGCCTGCGCCCAGGAGAACAAGGCGGGCCTGCACCAGCGGTCGAATTGCGGCCGGTAGAGGAATTCAGCGCGCCGTTCCAGCCGCCACAGCCAGAGAAACAGGTCGCTGAGCGGGCGCAGCACAAGGAACGTGAACAGCCCCTCGGGGTTGATGACCATGCGCGGCGGGGCTCCCTTGGCGCTCACCGCGTGAAGTCCAGGGCGAAGTCAAGGACATGGCGATGTCCCCAGAAGACGAGGCCGAGGAAAACGCCCGGGGCGATCTCGCGGATCTCGTCGCGGATCTGCCGGGCGACAAACGATGTCTTCGAGTAGTCCAGCACGATGCACGGATCGCCGTCGTACCAGCTCGCCTGCTTGTAGACGGCGGCCTCGATGGCCTGGATATCGAGCGGGGTCAGGATGTTCTTCAGCCGTGCCGCGGGTGCGTTCACTACCTTCCCGCGCCACGCTATGGCGTAGCACGCGGCGGCGGCCAGGCGGGAGATGATGCCGCCCGTGCCAAGGAGAACTGTCCCCCGGCCGTGGCCGTCGGGGATGTCGCCGACCCGGCCCGAGCCGAACAGCCTCGCGAGTTCGCTCCGCCTCGCGGGAACCAGGGTCCCCGGATCGGCGGTGCTGATGTCCTGCATGTCTTCCTCCCGGAGTTTGGCGTCACGCGGTCGTCCGCGTACGTCGGTCAGATGTGCGCAGCTGGGCCAGGTACCGCAGGGCCGAGATGCCGGGCAGGAAGAAATAGGCCCCGCCCCGGGTCCGGACGAACTGCGGCAGGCCACGGTGACGGCGGCGGACCGGGCGCGCCGGGACCGTGAAGGTGCCGCTCCCGGGGCAGTGGCTGGCGGTGAGCGGGTCCGCGTCGTCGTAGAGGCCGTTGAAGGTGGCGTTGTTCAGCCACGTGTGCTGGACGAATTCGAACTGCCTGGCCAGGTTGGCTGCCAGGCAGATGAAGTACAGCCCGGTCGCGGCCGCGCCGCCGCCCCCGTCCGGGCCGTAGCTGCGAGCGCGGCGCAGCAGACGGTGCAGGTCGCTGGTCTGGAGGGAAGCCGCGGGCCCGGTGGGCAGCGAGTCGCGCGGGTTCGCCCGGCGGATGTGGGCGCCGATCGGGCAGGCCAGGCCGAGCGGGTCAGCGCGGTAGGCGAAGTCGTTTTCGTCGCTCAGTGAGGGGATGTCGTGATCGGGCGCTTGGACCAGCGGGGCGCCGCTGGGCCAGCGGCCCACCATCTTGGCCGCGAGCGCGGTCTTGACGGCGGGGTCCGCGGATCCGTCCGCTCGCCGGGTGGCATCCTCCAGGAACCGCCAGAAGCCCTCGACGTCTTGTTCGAGCTGACGGAGGACCAGGAAGGTGCCGTTACGCCCGAGGTCAACCGCGCCGCTGCCGGCCGGATCCGGCAGCAGCAGCCGCATGGGATCGTCGGACGCAGGCAGCAGCGGCCGGCCGGTCAGCTGGCCGCGCGCGTTCGGGTAGCCCAGGACGAATTCCCCGGCGGCCACCGTCCGCTCAGCCCCGGCGGCCTTCGGCAGCCCGGCGATGACAGGCTGGGAAATGCCGTCGTGGAAGCCGAACGGCTCCGTGTCGCCGAGTTCGCGCGTCGGGAGCTCCGCGGTTTCGGTGATGCCGTTGCCCGCGAGCTGCCGCCGCAGTTCCTCCTGGCAACGTTCGAGCAGGCCCGGATCGGTGGCATACACCATCAGGAGGCCGTCTACCCGGGGCCGGTCCGGGCCGCCCCATGCCCAGTGGCGCGGGTCGGATTCGCCCACGTCGCCCAGGAACCTGCTCCGGTTCGCATTGGTCATGCCCTCGATGAACTCGGCGGCGAACCCGGCCATGACCTGGTCCGGCAGCCCCAGCCAGCGCAGCCCTGACGCGGTGAACGCGACCTGGACGGCGACGTCCGCGGAGCACGGCGCCGCGGTCGTGACGTGCGGAATCAGCCAGTCAAGCAGTGCGCCGCCCGGCGCGGGCTCGCGGGCGGTAAAGAGGGTAAACCGCGCGTACCGGTGCCTGCTGTATCCACGGGCGAACAGCCCCTGAATGTCGTCGAGGTCAAGTCGGACAGCCACAGTTACCTCACAGGAGCGAGAGCCAGCGCTCGGCGTCCGCGGGGGTCATGGCACCTCGCAGGCCGGCCCTGATCCGGGCGTTGTTCTCGATGTTGGCGGCGCTGAGCGCCGGGTAGGCGCTGTACCAGACCGGCACGGGCACCTGGTGAATGCGCAGTGTGTTCTTGAACTGCTGCTCGTACTTGGCTCCGCCCCAGAAAAGCCAGCGGGTCGGCGGATAGGCGGCACCGTTGCCGAACGCGGCGTTCAGGCCCCACCAGAACCTGGTCGATGAAGTCATCGTTGTAGGCCTCGACCGCGCCGTCGTAGTTGCTGGCGAACGTCATCCGCCGCCAGCCGTCCAGGGGAACCCAGCGGGCGAAATGGATGGTCTTGATCCCGGCCAGGTCGTCGTGGTTGTACACGTGCCGGACCGCGTAGTCGATGGCGAACATCACCGCGCGGATCGTCACCAGCCGCAGCAGGCCGGGCCGGATGAAGCCCACGACCGCGAAGGGGTTCTGCGCGACGAAGTCCTCATAGTCGGCCAGCTCGTCCAGGTGCTCCAGCGTGGGCTGCTGGGTGACCGGCCGTTCGCTTTGTTCGGAGATGCGAATCAGGACGGCCCAGACCGGCAGGATGGCAGCGAGCGCCGGCAGCAGCGCCAGCAGCGCGAGCGGCACGGCTACCTCGTGGATCGCCTCGCGCATCCGGAAACGCAGTGAAGGCGGCGCGGGCGGCCTCATCGCCCAGGCCAGGTCGGCACGCCCCGCCACGTAGGCGCGGAGTTCGCGCCGCAGGTCATCGGGAGCGCGGCCGCCCCAGTCGCCCTGGTCGAGATACTCCTCCAGCACGTCGTGCAGGCGGGCTTCCTGGCGGATCTGCTGCAGGCCGCGGCCGACCGTATTGACGTAGACCGCGCTGGCCCGGACCTGGTGCCGGGCCAGCCAGGCGATGCGGGCGCGGCGAGTGCCGGCGCCCGGATAACCCGCGCAGAACCCGAACGCCTGGTCGATCCCCGCCCCTCCCACGTCGATGAGCTCGGCGAGGTGGGGCCGCAGCGGCGCGTCCACCTCGGTCATGAGCACCAGGCTGGCGGGGATGCGCTGGCCGTCGAGGTCTGTCACCTCATCGAGCACGAAAAGCTTGGCGAAGTGCAGCCCGCGCATGCGCCCGAACATGAACAGGCTGTCCGCCGCACCGTTGCGGGCCATCTTGGCCAGCCAGTCACGCAGCGGCACCGCCTGCTCCGCCGCCACCTGCGCCCGGATAGTCACGCCAAGCTGGTACGGCATGGCCGGCCTCCCTCGCGTGAATCTCTCATGGCGAGCTCACCGGGCCGCCCACCCGCTGCCAGGGCTGGAAGGCGTTGGTCACGCCGCGCAGGGCCGGGCGAAGCTGCGGGTAGTGGCGCAGCACGATGTCGATCATCGACGTCTGCTGCACCCAGTCCATCCCCGTCTGCGTGTAGATCTCCGGCGTGAAGTCTTCGGTGAAATAGCGGTCGCTGTTCAGCCGGCGTGACGCCATGAGGATGAAGATCCGGAACGCGGTGTCGCTGAAGCCGAAGCCCGCGGGCCTTTTCTCGGCCAGCATGCCGACGATCGTGTCAACCGAATCGACGTCGCGGTACAGCCGGCGGAGCGCGGCCAGCTGAGCGGGGTCATCGGTCAGGTCCTCGAAGCTCCGGGCGGGCTTGAGGTGCAGGAGCCGCCGGAACTGGTTGTAGCGCGGCACGCCGAGTTCACGGGTGCGCAGGATGTCGGTGGCCGCCAGGTCCATCAGCCGGTCGTTGTCCGGCCGCTGGAACTGCTGCAGGAAGCGCGGGTAGTTGTTCAGCACCAGTGCCCCTGGATGAGCCACGGCGAAGCTGTAGAGACAATCACCCAGGTCGATTCGCTCCGTCACCTCCTGAGCGTGCGGGCCGGCGATCTCGGGGAAGCTGTACTCGGCGATGAGCTGGTCATCGGCGGCAGAGCGGATCGCGTAGCTGTCCGCGATGAGCGGATGCATCCGGTAGACGATCGAGAATTCTTCGGTAAGCGAGTACGGGACACCGTAATGATCCGTCTCCGAGCCGGGAATGCCGCTGATCACCTCGCTCGTGCTGATGCGGCCGAACAGCTGGCGGACGCGCTTGCCGGCCACGCCCCACCAGTTCGCGCTCATGGCGGCGATGGTGGTGGGGTGAGCGATGATGGCGGGCGTCCATTCGACCGTATGTATCTTCGCGATCAGCGCGGCGGTGACGAGCCGGGCGCGCTGGTACAGGTCCTCGTCCGTCCACTGCGGGTAGGCGGCCTTGAGCGCGTCGGCGATGGCGTTGTGCTCCTGGACGAAGATCGTGCTCATCATGGCGAGCCCGAGCCACCAGCCGGGGACGAACGCCGGGCTCAGGGCAGGGTCGTCCGGGAGCACCAGCCGATTGCCAGGACCGATCAGCAGCTTGCCGTCCACCCCGCTTCGCCGCGGCAGCTTGTCCTGGGCGGTGGTGCCGCCGCCGTACAGCTGCGACGCATCCCACCAGGGGGTCTCGGTATTGCGGAAGGTCTGCGGTCCGGCGGCATCATGTGCCCGGGTGGGATCGGGCAGCGTCTTGAGCACTCGCAGCGGCTTCTGCGGCCAGGGATCATCGTCGGCGAGAGGCAGCTCGAAATAGTGCTGCGGGTCACCGGCACCGTGGCTGAACCAGTCCTTGACCATGAACTGAATCCAGGCCGCCGCCAGCAGGTTCAGGCTCGTCGCCGGGATGAAGTCGTGCCGGGTCAGCAGCTCGCGGCTGATCTCCCGCGGGCTCGGTTCCAGGATCTCGTCCGGCGCTTCCTGATATCCCCACTTCAGCGGCACGTTACGGCCGAAGCGTGTGTCCGCCATGCCCATGTCCGGCTGCGCGAGATCGTTGTAGGACCCGTCCGGCGTCCTGATCGTGAATGTCTCCGGCCCGGGAGCCGGCGCCTTGGGCGTACCGGCGGATGGCAGGGCGGACGTGTCGTACAGGTTGCGCTGCCTCAGGATGTTCCGCAGGCCGACGAGCACCAGCAGGCCGAGAACCTTCGGCAGCTTGTCCCAGCCGAACGCCCGGTCGGCCGCTTGCGCGGCTTCGTCGTATATCCGCCACCAGAAGGTGTTCCGATAGCCACGCTGGGTTCCGGATGGCTGGCTCATGTGGGTACCTTTCACGGGTCTTGCTTCCGACCGTTAGTTCTCATCCCGGCGCGCCGCGAGATATGCCGTGACGGCGAGGGCGGTGTTCGTCATGGAGATCAGCGTGAGCGGGATCGCCGTGCGCGGCTTCACACGCCCGCTGACACCGAGCGCGGCAGCGGTCGCGGTATCGGTCCCGTGGATGATGACCGCCTGCCGGAGGGCGCGCCGGAGCGGTTCCCCCGACAGCACCGCGAGATCGGCGCCCAGCAGGACGGTCCGGATGCCGAACATCCGCAGGCCGTAGATCGCGGCGCTGTCCTGCGCCGGCTGCTCATCAAAGCGCCTGATGATGACGCCTGGCGCGATGAGGGCTATACCGCCGTTGACGATGCGGATGCCGGCCAGGGCGAAACGGGCCGCCTGCCCGGCGCGAACGGCCCGGACCGGCGTGGCATGCGCAGCCGGACTCGTTCTCATCGGTCCTGCCCCCCGGGCGTGGCCGAGACAGGCTCCCGGTCCTGACCCGCTCCGGGGCCGGCCGACGCCGGTTCCGGCCTGAGCGGCGGCTCGCAGTGCTCCGCGGCATCGAGTGCGGCGGCCACGCCGAGCTCGTGGTAGGCCTCGAACTCAGCCGCGTCGTACAACTGCTCCAGCGTGCTGTCGCACGGGAAGGTCTGATGGCTTTTGGCGTATGCCACGACATCCCACGGGGCGCCGTCCCACCAGCCGAGCTTGCACACCCAGATCTGCCCCTGCCAGGGCAGGCCCGACTCCGGGTCCGGGCATGGCCGGGTGAAGGTGCCGTGCGCCCAGGGGTGGAGGACCTGACCAGGCGCCAGGCCGGGCTTCCACATCGTGGTCGGGTCCAGCGTGATCTCGACACCAGCGTCGGTCCTGGCCAGCGCGATGGCGCCGCCGAGCGTGAACCACGAGTCCGCCTTGTCGCCTGACGCGTCGAGTACCACGATCCGGTCGGCTCCGCGGCGCAGCGCCTCGACCAGCCCGAGGTTGTCGTAGTGGCCGCCGTCCGTCACGTACATCCAGGTGCTGCGATAGCTGAGTTTCCCGGCCGCCTCGGCCCACAGCAGGCCCAGCGTGGGCTGCAGCACCCGGTACCAGAGCGCCCCGGCCCGCCGGCCGCGGAGCCTGAGGTCCAGCACATAGGCCCAGAGGCGGGCCTCCCGCCAGCGGTTCCTGCCCTGCCGGCGGTCCCAGAGCGGGTGCGGTGACAGGTACCACAGCAACAGGAGCAGCGGCCGGTACGCCCACCCTCGGTCGTTATCCTGGTCCTTATCCCGGTCCGGCTCCGAGAGCCGCGGCAGCTGCCTGAGCTGCGCACGCAGCGTGCCCGCTGTGATCTTCTTGTCTTTCTGGAGTTGATCGAGGCGGTCAAGCACCGCGCGGGCGTCGCGAACGCACACCGGGTGCGGCACCCACACGCCGAGGCGGATGTTGGTGAAGGTGAAAAGGATGCGATAGGCATGCCGTGTCGCCGATCCCATCAGCGGCGAGATCGCCGCTCCGCTGATCGCGGAGACGTCGAACAGGGCGCACCGGCGCTGACTCACGAGAGCTTCGTAATCCGACGTCCTGGCCCGCGCGGGCTCCCTCGTCAGGCCGCGTTCCCTGCGCAGGGTCACGTGGTCGGCGTCAAACGCGACGCAGAACCCGTCCTGTCCCGGCGGCACCTCGCGAGCGGCGTTGATGTTAGCGGTGCCGCAGATCACCAGTCCCGGTTCGTCCGCCTTGCCGTCCGTGTCCCGCAGTTCGGAAAGGCAGGTCGCGGCGGCTTCGTCGAACAGCACGCGGGCCCGCACCGGATCCTGCTCCTGCGCCGCGCGCCGGGTGACGGCGAAGGCGTCGGCCAGCCGCCAGCGGTAGAAGTCATGCATCGACAGGCGGTTGACGTTGACACCGACGCGAGTGAACAGCATCACCGCCAGGGCGGCGAGCACGATCCAGAGCTGGCCGGCGGTGAACCCCGCCCGGATTCCGTCCGTCGCCCACAGCAGGGCCAGGACAAGACCAATGAGCACGACGATGGCGCTGGCCAGCCACGGTGTCAGCTGCTGGCGGAGCCAGCCGGCCAGCTGCGCGGGCAGCCCTGGCTGTGACGCTCCCTGGGCGCCGCCCGCACCGGCCGCGGCGTTCCACTTGGCCAGCCCGCCCTGGACGTACTTAGCTACCGCCGCTATCGCGGCGACCAGGCCGGCCAGCGCCGGCAGCGACCAGGCCGGCCGGGCGCCGAAACCGATGGCGCGCGCGAGCGCGCCCACTGGCCCGCTGTTCTTCGTGAGCCACGAGATCAGCGGCGGGACCGCGAGCATGGCCGCGGCCGCGGCAGCGGTGAAGACAGTTACCCAGCTCAGTACCTTGGCCCGGTTAGCACCGCGGTCACGGTCGTCCGGCTTCAGGAAAGCCCACCACGGTTCCCGACCGCGGCCGTTCCGGCGCACGTGCCGACCGCCGTATGGATGCAGCGTCGCCCACCAGAACACGAACAGCGCCAGCGTGATCCCGGCCAAGATCACTGACGGCAGCCACCACCACAGAGGGGTCACGTCAGCGCTGACGGTGTGCTTACCCGAAGGGACAGCCACCCCCTGCCACCGCAGCAGCCAGCCCCACGCATGCGCAAGCGCGTACACCGGGGCCAGCGCCAGCACGAACGTGACGATCGCCCCCAGCAGCAGTGACAGGACGCCGGCCAGCACCGTCGCCCCGTCGGGCGCGATGTACCGGGTGTCGAGCCGAAGGTTGCGCTCTTCGGGAGTACCCGGGGCATAGGCCGGCTCGGCCGGACGGGAACCGGCCAGGTTCTCCGTCGCCCTGGGAAGGTCGTGTGCCACGAGTGCCCGGGAGGCGGCGATATAGCTGCCCCCGGACACGCCGAGGATCCAGCTGGCCTTCGCCAGCGGGCCGCCGTCCTGCTGCAGGCTTTGCATGGCCCCGAGGCAGTAGGCGGCCGAGCGGATGCCGCCCCCCGAGCAGCAGACCGCCCATGTTTCCGCGGCGGCCGGGCCGTCCGCCGCTACCTGATCCGCTGGGACAGGCATCGGCGGTGCCTGCCTTGTGGTGTGCTGATGACCGTTTGCCTCTGGCGACGACATATCGCCCGCCTCCCCGTGGCGCGATGCTGTACATCTGAACGGAGGAGGCTCTTGACGATGAGATACACGCTGCGGGCCATCAGATTGGACGGACCGCCCAGCGCGTTCAGCGGACTAGGCCGACGACCTTCTCTAGCAGGCGCAGGTCGCAGCTGAGCAGGAGTGTGGTGATCACCGTCTGCTGCCAGCGCTGGATCTCGTCGGCGATCTTGGGCCAGGGGCCGATCAGCGCGACGTCCTCGACCATCCGTGTGGGGACCGCCGCGATGGCGCTTTTCTTGTCGCCGGCCAGGTAGGCATCCTGGATCTTCCTGGCCTCGGTCTCGTAACCCATCCGGGCGAAGACCTCGTAGTGGAAGTTGAGGCCGCGGGCGCCCATGCCGCCGATGTAGAGGGCGAGCGATGGCCGCAGCCGGTCGGCCGCTCGTTCGAGGTCGTCGTCGGGGATGATGCCGAGCGGGCCGCCTACCACGTCGAAGGTGTCCCTGGAGTGGCGGGCACCGGGACGGGCGAAGCCTTCGGCGAGCGCCGCGGCGTAGAAGTCGTTCATCGCGGGCGAGAAGAACATGGCGTTCCACCCGTCGCCGATCTCGGCCGCGAGCGCCACGTTCCGCGGCCCCTCCGCGCCCAGGTAGACGGGGATCTCGGTGCGGTACGGGTGCAGGATCGAGCGCAGCGGCTTGCCCAGGCCCGTTCCGGTCGGCAGGGGCAGCTGATAATGCTCGCCGTCGTAGCGAACCGGCTCGTCGCGGGCGATGACCTTGCGGAGAATGTCGACATATTCCCTGGTGCGCTGGAGCGGGCGCGGGTATGGCTGGCCGTACCAGCCCTCCACCACCTGCGGGTTGCTGGTGCCGATCCCGAGCAGCACGCGTCCCTTGGTGAGGTGGTCCATCGTCATCGCCGTCATCGCCAGAGTCGCCGGCGGGCGGGCCGACAGCTGCGAGACCGCCGTGCCCAGCTGGACGCGCGACGTCCGGGACCCGTACCAGGCCAGCGGCGTCCACGCGTCGCTGCCGTAGGCTTCCGCCGTCCAGAACCTGGTCGATGCCGAGGTGCTCGGCGGCGTCGAACAGGTCCGCCGCGCCCGCCGGGGGCCCCGCGCCCCAGTAGCCGGCCATGACGGCGGTCCTCACCGCAGCCGGTCCAAGGCCTCGTCTGTTTCGCGCACGAGCGTCGCGAGCACGTCGGCCACCGGGCGGACCTCGGTGATCCGGCCCACTATCTGCCCGGCAGGCATCGGCACCACGTCCGCCTGCCCCGAGCGCATGAGCCGCTGGTGCGCCTGCGCCACCAGCAGGTTCTGCAGCGGCATCCGCAGCGGCTCGGGGGCGCCCGGCTGCTCCCAGGCGGCCGTCCACCGGTTCTTCAGCAGGCGGGCGGGCTTACCGCTGTAGATCCGTGAGCGGACGGTATCGGACGACGTGGCCGCCAGGAGTGCCTGCTGCACCGCGGGCGCGGACGTCATCAGGGCGTATTCCCGCGTGAGCAGCCAGGCCGAGCCCATCCAGACGCCGACGGCGCCGAGCGCGAGCGCGGCGGCGATCTGGCGGCCGCAGCCGATGCCGCCCGCGGCGAGCACCGGTACCCGCGGGCCGACCGCGTCGACTATCTCCGGGATGAGCACCATGCTCCCGATCTCGCCGGTGTGCCCGCCGGCCTCGTATCCCTGGGCGACCACGATGTCCACGCCGCTCGCTGCCTGCGCGCGGGCGTCGCCGGCCTTGCCCGCCAGCGCCGCGACCAGCATGCCGCGCGCGTGCGCGCTGGCGATGACGTCCGGGGGCGGCGGGCCGAGCGCGTTCGCGATGAGGCGCGCGGGGTGGGCCAGCGCGACCTCGACGTGCTTGCGGGCGACCGAATGCAGCCAGCCGATCACGCCGTCTCCGCCTGGCGTCCCGTCCGGCAGCGGCGGCACGCCGAGCTCGCGCAGCGTCCGCTGGACGAAGTCCCGGTGTGCTTGCGGGATCATCTCTTCCAGGTCCCTGACGGCGCCCTCGGCGGGCACCCGGGCCGGCATGACCACGTCCACGCCGTACGGACGTCCGTCAGTGTTCGCGTCCATCCAGTCCAAGGCCGCGTCCAGCTCGGCGGGATCGTTGAACCGCACGCAGCCGAGCACGCCCAGGCCGCCGGCCCGGCTGATCGCGGCGGCGACGTGTTCGGACGGCGTGAATCCGACGATCGGATGCTCGATGCCCAGGAGATCGCAGATACTCGTCCGCACGGTCATTGCGCGCGCTCCGCCGGAGCCGAGGCGGCCGGGGGATGATCGGCGACGTACCGGCGCGCCCACCCGTAGTCAGCCTTGCCGGAGACGGTGCGGCCGACCGACTCCACGAACCACACGGTGCGCGGCACCTTGTAGCCGGCGAGCTGGCCGCGCACGTGAGCCTGCAGCGCGGCCAGGTCGGCGGCGGCACCGGGGCGGAGCTGGATCAGCGCGGCCACACGCTGGCCGAGGCGATCGTCGGGCACGCCGATGACGAGGGAGTCGAATACGTCGGGATGGGACTTCAGCGCGCCCTCGACCTCTTCGGGGTACACCTTCTCACCGCCGGTGTTCACGCACGTGTTGCCGCGGCCGAGCATGGTTATCGTGCCGTCTTCCTCGACCCGGGCCCAGTCCCCGGGCACCGCGTAGCGCTTGCCGTTCACCTCGGTGAACATCTCGGCGGTCTTGACCGGGTCCTTGTAATAGCCGAGCGGGATGTGTCCGCCGCGCGCCAGCTTGCCGGTCTGCCCGGGGCCGCACACCCCGCCGGCTTCGTCTATCACGATGACGTCCGGCCCGGCCGTGACGGTGGGTCCGCCCCGGTGCTCGTCGCCCGCGCTGATGAACGTGATGCCGGCGAAGCCGGTCTCGGTCGAGCCGATCGCCTCGCTGATGAACACGTTGGGCAGCGCCTTCGCGCACGCGTCCTTGACCGCGGGCGAGAACAGCGCGGCCGTGGAATTGAGGGAAACCAGCGAGGACGTGTCATAGTCCCCGGCAGCCAGCGCCTCCATCAGCGGCCTGGCCATCGCGTCGCCGATGACCGACAGCACGTTGACCCGGTACCGCTGCACCGCTTCCCAGACCGCGTGCGGATCGAACTTCGGCAAGATCACGGCCGTGTCCCCGGCGAACAGGCAGGCCAGGGTCGCCACCATGGCGGCGCCGTGGATGAGCGGCGCGGGGGCCATGCGGACCATGCCGTCGTCACCGGCGCCCGCGCGGGACTGCGCCCACTCGTCTTCCAGCCGCTCGCCGGTGATGAAGTCGATACCGCCGGCGAGCGTGCGCCAGATGTCCTCGTGCCGCCACATGACGCCCTTCGGGCGCCCGGTGGTGCCCCCGGTGTAGATGATGTAGATGTCGTCGGCGGCGCGCGGGCCGAAGTCACGTGCTCCCGAAGCGGTGGCCAAGGCCTCGTCGTAGTTCCCGCCGATCGCTACCCGCGGCAGTCCGGGAGGGATCACGGCGTCCACGACCGGGGCCAGGTCCTGGTCGTAGACGAGGGCGCACAAGTCGGCGTCCCGCAAGTGATAGGCCAGTTCGCCGCCCAGGTAGCGGTAGTTGATGTTGATGGCTATGGCGCGGAGCTTGATGATGGCGAGCAGCGTTTCCACGGCCTGCACGGAGTTACGGGCATAGAGGCCGACATGGTCGCCCGGGCCGGCTCCCTGCCCTGCTAGGTGGTGGGCCAGGCGATTGGCCTCGTCTTCGAGTTCGCGGTAGATGACCTGGCGGTCGCCGCAGATCAGGGCGACCCGCCCGGGGAAGGTATCGACGGCATGCTCGAACAGGTCGGCCATGTTCAGTGCCATGGGTAGAAACTAGAACGTGTTACTGTTTTGGGCAAGAGGCAAGGCATAGGCGGAAAGTGGAAAATGAGCGAACAGCCCCACGCGCTTATCGAGCAGCATGAACACGTTCTCGTCGTCACGATGAACCGGCCGGAGGCGCGCAACGCGCTCAGCACGGAGATGATGGCATTGATGCGCCAGGCCTGGGACCGGGTCGACACCGACCCGGGCATCCGGGTGTGCGTGCTGACCGGGGCGGGCGGCGCGTTCTGCGCGGGCGCCGACCTCAAGGCGATGACCAGCGACCATCCTGGTTCACGGCTGGGCGACGTCGACCTGTCGGTGATAGAGCCGCTGCTCAAGGGGCGCCGCCTGACCAAGCCGCTGATCGCCGCCGTGGAGGGGCCGGCGGTCGCCGGCGGTACCGAGATCCTGCAGGCGTGCGATATCCGGGTGGCCGGCGAGAGCGCGCGCTTCGGCGTCTCCGAGGCGCGCTGGGGCCTGTTCCCGCTGGGCGGCTCGGCGGTGCGGCTGCCGCGGCAGATCCCCTACACGCTGGCCGCCGACCTGCTGCTGACCGGGCGGCACATCAGCGCGGCCGAAGCACTGTCGATCGGGCTTATCGGCCACGTGGTGCCGGACGGGCAGGCGCTGACGCAGGCGCTCGAGATCGCCGGCGTGATCGCGGCGAACGGCCCGGTCGCCGTGCGGGCGATCCTGCGCACGATGCGGGAGACCGAGGGCATGGCCGAGAACGACGCGTTCGCGATCGAGGCGAAGATCGGCGCGGCGGTCTTCGCCAGCGACGACGCACGGGAGGGCCCGCGCGCCTTCACCGAGAAGCGGCGCCCGGTGTTCCGCGACGCGTGACCTGCTCTCCGGACGCACTGGCCTCCGTTTGCTGAGCGTTCCCCTGCGGGGCCTGCCCCCTGGCGGCTTCGCTGCCGGGGGGCGGGTCTTTCCCGGCGTTCTCTGGCGACGGGCGAAGCCGGAAGTAGAGCCAGAAGAGGACGGAGAGGATACCGAAGACGGCGAACAGTATGAGTGGCTCGGCGAACGTTCCCGGTTCTTGGTGCTTGTGCAGCAAATCACTGTTATTGCGGATGAGGAGAAGTGCGAACCAGGAAGCGGCGACTGCGTATATGCCGATCCATGCGGGCGTATTCCAGGTACGCAGGCTGTAGCCGTCCATGAACGTGAACGGCATCAAGCCGAACACCAAGGACGTAATTCCCAGCGCGGTCAATTGCGCCAGGACGGCGCCGATGATGACCTCGGCATGGGATGCGTGCGGACCGAGGGCGGCCATGTAGTCACCCCACATGATCCAGGCCACGACGCTGAGCCCGAACACACTCGCGGCACCGGCTAGGACCGACTTTGCTTTCAGGGACTCCGGCAGCCTGCGCGATGCGGCGAAGCCGGCGATAAGTCCGTAGACATAGCCAGGGACGAAGTGAACCAGCCGCGACATGGCTGTCAGCGAGGCCGCGACAACCAGGGCCGTCGCGATGACCCGGAACCTGCCGGCGACCTTCGAGGCCCGGCGCTGGTACCACTCGACCGGGTAGGCGTAGACGGCCATGGCCACGGGGATCGCAGCCGCGAAGCCCGCGAATACGGTCGCCCCGGTCCAGCCGAGATCGAAGGTCGGATCGACGAGCGCGGTGAAACCAGCAGCGACGGCAAAGAAGAAGACCACGGTGAGAGGCTTGCCGCTGACGCTTGTCTCACGGGCGTGCCTACCCGGGCGTCCCGGCAGACGGCGCCGGATCCTGGACTCGTTTTCCTCGTAAGTGCGGTTGAACAGTTCGGCCGGGAAGCCCACCAACGCGACCAGCAGCGCGCCCAGGACCAGCGATTCCAGCACCTTCGGCAACCGGAACACCGACCAAGACGGTACCGGGACAGCCTGGTCAATCTCTGGCCAGCCGTTACCGGCGGGGATCGTAGTCGGAGGGATCGCAGTCGGAGAAGGTGTCGGCGCACCCGTCGCGGACGGAGCAGGTCCGTGGGTGGTTGCCGTAGACGGAGAAGGCGTCTGCGCGACTGTCGTAGACAGAGAAGGCGTCTGCGCGACTGTCGTAGACAGAGAAGGTGACTGGGGGGGCGAGGCTAGGAGGCGGGTCACCGTGATCGTCGGGGAGCCGGTTGCCAGCGGAACGAGATTCCCCGTGCTCGTTGACTGCTCGAACGGCGTCGAAGGATTCGGTCTCCGAGATCCCGGGAGCCGTTGCCATGGTGTAGCTGATGCTGAACGTCTGCCCGGGCGCGAGCGGGGCGTCCGTGAAGCTGACCGTGATCATCCACCCCGAGACCTGTAGCGTTCCGGCGCTGGACATGGTGTAACCGCTGGTGCCGGGGGTCTGGGTGGGCTGGGTCCAGTCCGCCGGCACGGTCAGCCCCACCAGCCCGCCGGGCTCCACTCCGCAGCCGGCCGGCGAATAGGTGAAACTCAGGGTGCGGGTAGCGGAAGCCATGATGGTGGCGGGCGAAACGGTCATGGTCCCGGTGCCGTCCGCGCATGACGTGACAGTCACCGCTGGAACAGGGATAGTCACGGGGGTGGAGTGCGGCCCACCGTTGAAAGGAGCCGCTGAGGCATCGAAACCGCCGCTGGACGCACCGCCGGGCGCCGTGGCGGACGAGTACGTGATCCGCATCGTGTCGTTAGCGGCGAGGTTGACCTCGCTGACCGTGATGGTCATGTTGGCGACGGCCAGACTCGGGCACGATGCCGGCGCCGGGCAAACAGCAGAGACGTATCCCGCACTGCCGGGAGTCTGTGCGGGAGCGGTCCACCCCGGCGGTACGGTCAGGCTCACGGTCCCCGCCTTGAACTCCGTGGTAGCGGTAAAGGTGAAGACAAGAGTCGCGGGGACGCCAGCCGTGACGACGCTGGACGAGACCGACATCGTGCCGGGCGCGGCCGCGCCGTCCGCCGGGATGGCCGTCCAGCCCAATCCCGCCGCGGCGAGGCAGCCGCCTAGCAATACCCGTAGCCAGAAGGGGCGCCGGGTCCGGGCTGTCGTCATACAGGACAGAGCGACTGGCGCCGCGCCTGGATACATCCGCTGCGTGAGCAGGCCTTGACAGTGTGGTGCTGACGACCGTGCGGCGCTAACCCGCGAGAGTCCATACGTAGGCGCGGGAAAGCCGGCCTGATCGGGTCAAGGCGCCGTGCGAGCTCGTATGTGCCGGCGGAGGCGCCACGGTACGTTCGGGATAAAAATGAAATTAGATCGCCTGGTCGCGAGCGGCCCAGTAGGGATCGCGGAGCCGCCGCTTGTATAGCTTGCCGTTGGGATCGCGCGGCAGTTCGGCGACGTAGTCGATGGTCCTGGGCAGCTTGAACTTGGCGATCCGGCCGCCGAGGAAGGTCAGCAGCTCGGCGGTCAGCTCCGGGCCGGGCGCGACTCCGTCGGCGGGCTGGACCACGGCCTTGATCTCCTCGCCCCACTCGTCGTGCGGGATGCCGAAGACGGCGACGTCGGCGACAGCCGGGTGGCAGGACAGCTCCGCCTCGATCTCCGCCGGGTAGATGTTGACCCCGCCCGAGATGATCATGTCGCCCTTGCGGTCACAGAGGTAGAGGTAGCCATCCGCGTCGAGGTAGCCGATGTCACCGACGGTGAACATGCCCCTGGCGCGCGAGGCCAGCGTCTTCTCCCTGTCCTTGTGGTAGTCGAAGGTGGAGGTGCCCATCCGCAGGTAGACAAGGCCGGGTTCACCGGTCGGCACGTCGTCGCCGTGCTCGTCCAGGACCCGCACCTCAGAGCCCGGCCAGGCCTTGCCGACGGATCCGGGCCTGGCCAGCCACTCCTGGGCGGTGATGCCGGTCCCGCCGCCTTCGGTCGCCGCGTAGTACTCGATCACCACCGGCCCCCACCAGTCCAGCATCCGCTGCTTGACTTCCCGGGGGCACGGGGCCGCGCCGTGGATCGCGGCGCGAAGCGAGCTGACGTCGTACCGTTCGCGGACCTCGTCCGGCAGCGCGAGCAGGCGCCGGAATTGCGTCGGCACCATGTGGGTGTGGGTGACGCGGTGCCGGTCGATCAGTTCAAGCATCGTTTCCGGGTCGAACCCGGCCATCGCCACGACGGGATGGCCGAGCTGGAGGGAGATGGTGGCGAAGTTCAGCACCGCGGTGTGGTAGAGCGGTGAGCAGCACAGGTGCACGTGGCCGTCGAAGGGCTGCAGGCCGAACAGGCCGAAGAACCAGGTGCTCGCCAGCGGGGGGCTGTCGGGGTCCTCGCCGGTGAGCGCGCGGCGCACGCCCTTGGGGCGGCCGGAGGTGCCCGACGTGTAGACCATGGGGGCGCCCATGGTGCGGTCCTTCGGGCGGCCGTCGCCGTCTTTGCCTAGTTCGGACAGGGGGGTGAAGCCGGGGATCGCGCCGTCCGCGAATCTGGCGCCGGGTTTGATGCCGGCCTGATCCGCGGCGGCTGCCGCGACGCCGGCGAACCGCTCGTCCGCCACGAACGCGCCGGCGCCGCTGTCGGCGAGGATGTAGGCGACCTCCGCGGCGGCCAGGTGCCAGTTCACCGGCACCACGTAAAGCCCGGTCTGCAGCGCGGCGAAGAACAGCGCGAGCGCCGCGGATCCGTTGGGCAGCATCCCGGCCACGACGTCGCCGGGGGTGAGCCCGAGCGCCTGCAGGCCCCGGCCGATCTGGTCGGCTCGCGCGGCCAGCTCTTGGTAGGTGACGACGCTGCCGTCGGGATCGATCACCGCCGTGCGGTCTGGGGTCTGCGCCGCGATGGTCCACAAGCCGATGTCGGTCACGGGGCCTAATCTAGAACGCGTTCTAAGACAGGACAAGCCATAAACTAGAACGCGTTCTACAATGAGCGGGTGACTGACACCCCGCTGCGGGCGCCGATGGAGATCGCGTTCGACTACACCCGATCGCTCGGGCCGGTGCTCGGGCAGTTCATGACCGCGCTGCGCGAGCGGCGCATCCTCGGGACGCGCGGCGCGGACGGCCGCATGCACGCGCCGCCGTTCGAGTACGACCCGGTGACGTTCGCCGCACCGGAAGAGCTTGTCGAGGTGGGGCCGGCCGGGACGGTGGTGAGCTGGACGTGGCTGTCTTCGCCGCTGGACGGCCAGCCGCTTGACCGGCCCTTCGCGTGGGCGCTGATCCGGCTGGACGGCGCGGACACCGCGATGCTGCACGCGGTGGACGCGGGGTCGGCCGCCGCGATGCGGACGGGGATGCGCGTCCGTCCGCGGTGGGCGGACGAGCGGGTGGGCAGCATTCGCGACATCGCGTGCTTCGAGCCAGCTTCCGCGGGCGTTGCCGCGGGCATTGCCGCGGGCGTTGCCGCGGGGGCGCCGGTTGCGGCCGGCGATCCGGTCACGATGACGGTCGCCCCCGTGCGGCTGCGCTACCAGCACACCGCCTCGCCGGCGGAGAGCGCCTACCTGCGCGGCCTGGCCGAAGGCCGGCTGGTCGGGCAGCGGTGCCCCGCGTGCGGGAAGGTGTACATCCCCTCCCGGGGGACCTGCCCGGCCGACGGGGTGCCCACCGACAGCGAGGTCGAACTGCCCGATACCGGGACCGTCACGACTTTCTGCGTGGTGAACGTCGGATATCCGGGCCAGAAAGTCACGCCGCCGTACGTGGCGGCGGCGGTGCTGCTGGACGGGGCGGACATCGCGTTCCAGCACCTCATCCTCGGCTGTGACCCCGGCGAGGTGCGGATGGGCATGCGGGTTCGGGCGGTGTGGCGGCCGCGGGCGGAATGGGGCACGAGCGCCGGGACCATCAGCCACTTCGCGCCGAGCGGCGAGCCGGACGCTTTGTATGAGACTTATGCGAGGTTGATTTGATTCCAGAGGTGGCCGTCGTCGGTTTCGCGCAGTCGCCCTGCCGGGTCCGCGACGACGCGACGACCGGCGGGGTGGAGATGCTGGTGCCGATCTTCGCGGAGGTGTTCGGCGCTACGGGGCTGACGAGGGGCGACATCGGGTTCTGGTGCTCGGGCTCGTCGGATTACCTGGCCGGGCGGGCGTTCTCCTTCGTGCAGGCGGTGGACGCGATCGGCGCGGACCCGCCGATCATGGAATCGCACGTGGAGATGGACGGCGCCTGGGCGCTGTACGAGGCGTGGGTGAAGATCATGTCCGGGGAGGCGGAGATCGCCCTGGCCTACGGGTTCGGCAAGTCCTCGGGAGCCGAGCTTCGGCGCGTGCTGGCGCTGCAGCTGGATCCCTACCTGGTGGCCCCGCTGTGGCCGGACTCGGTGTCGGTCGCGGCGCTGCAGGCACGGCTGGGCATCGAGGCCGGGCTGTGGACCGAGAAGGACATGGCGGAGGTCGCGGCGCGCTGCCGCGGGTTTGCGGTCGCCAACCCGGCGGCGCAGGTGTCCGGGGACGTCGCCGTTGAGGATCTGCTGGCCGCGCCGTACATAGCCGACCCGCTGCGTGCGCACGACTGCGCGCCGGTCGGCGACGGGGCCGCGGTCGTGATCCTGGCGGCCGGCACGCGGGCCCGGTCGTTGTGTGAGCGGCCGGCCTGGATCACGGGGTTCGGGCACCGGGTCGAGTCGGGATCGTTCGGTTCCCGGGACCTGCTGAGCGTCTCGTTGCCCGGGCTGGCCGGCGCGCCGGTCGAGGTGGCCGAGCTGCACGCGCCGTTTACCCACCAGGAGATCCTGCTGCGCCGGGCGCTCGGTCTCGGCGGCGATGTGGCGGTCAACCCCTCGGGTGGCGCGCTGTGCGCCAACCCGATGTTCGCCGCGGGGCTGGCCCGGGTCGGCAGCGCGGCGGCGGCCATCATGTCGGGGCGCGCTGGGCGCGCCCTGGGGCACGCGACATCCGGGCCGGCGCTGCAGCAGAACCTGGTCTGCGTGATGGAGGGTCAATCTCGATGAGAGCTGCTGTTCTCGGCGTGGGGCAGACCCGGCACCGCGCCAAGCGCACCGACGTGTCGATCGCGGGGCTGTGCCGGGAGGCGGCGGACCGCGCGCTGGCCGACGCCGGGATTACCTTCGCCGACATCGACGCGGTCGTGGTCGGGAAGGCCCCGGACCTGTTCGAGGGCGTGATGATGCCCGAGCTGTACCTGGCGGACGCGCTCGGCGCGGTCGGCAAGCCGCTGCTGCGGGTGCACACCGCCGGGTCGGTCGGCGGCGCCACCGGCATCGTCACGGCCAACCTCGTGCAGGCGGGCATCCACCGCCGGGTGCTCGCGGTGGCGTTCGAGAAGCAGTCGGAGTCCAACGCCATGTGGGCGCTGTCGATCGCGCCGCCGTTCAGCATCCCTGTCGTGGCCGGCGCCGGCGGGTACTTCGCGCCGCACATCCGCGCCTACATCCGCCGCAGCGGCGCGCCGTCGCACATCGGGGCGATGGTCGCGGTCAAGGACCGGCGCAACGGCGCGCTGAACCCCTACGCCCACCTGCAGCAGCCGGACATCACCCTGGAATCGGTGCAGGCCTCCCCCATGCTGTGGGATCCCGTCAGGTACGACGAGACCTGCCCGTCCTCGGACGGCGCGTGCGCGGTGGTCATCGGCGACTCGGACGCGGCGTCCGCCGCGGTGGCCGACGGGCGGCCGGTGGCGTGGATACGGGCTACCTCCATGCGGACCGAGCCGACGATGTTCGCCGGCAAGGACCCGGTGAACCCGGCGGCGGGTGTCGCGGCGGCCGCGGCGTTGTGGCGGCAGGCCGGGATCACGTCCCCTCTCGACGAGATCGACGTGGCGGAGATCTACGTCCCGTTCTCCTGGTATGAGCCGATGTGGCTGGAGAACCTCGGCTTCGCCGCGCCCGGTTCAGGGTGGCGGCTGACGGAGGCAGGCGAGACTTCGATAGGCGGCAAGCTGCCAGTTAACCCGTCTGGCGGCGTCCTGTCGTCCAACCCGATCGGCGCGTCCGGACTGCTCCGGTTCGCTGAGGCAGCGCTGCAGGTGATGGGCAAGGCGGGCGCGCACCAGGTGCCGGGGGCGCGCACCGCGCTCGGGCACGCCTACGGCGGCGGGTCGCAGTACTTCTCGATGTGGGTGGTGTCCAGCACGAGGTGAGGCGATGCCGCCCGCCAGGGCGCTGGCGGTTCGCGCGTCAGACGCCGAGCTGACCGGCGGCGTCGGCGGCTGCCTGGGCGGCGGCGTCCAGGAAGGCGCCGAGCGCTTCGCGGTGTTCGGCGGGAACCGCGGCGGCCAGCGCCTCGATTTCCTCGTGGTAGCGGGCCAGCGCGGCCGGGGCCTGTTCGGCGGCCTGCCCGGTCAGCTCTAGGATCACGAAGCGCCGGTCGGTCGGGTGCGGGCGGCGTCTTACCCATCCAGCGCGTTCGAGACGGTCGACGAGCATGGTGACGGCCCCGGAGCTGAGCGCTAGCCGGGTACCGAGGTCACGCTGGGTGAGAGGTCCCCCGGACTCGAGATGTTCGAGAGCCGCGAGGTCCGTTTCGCTGATGCGCGCCTGCCTGGCGAGCGCAGCCAGCATCCGGCTTCGTTCAAGGCCGAACCGGTGGAGGCTGCCCGCCACGTGGTCGCGTGCTTCTGGTGCCATTTGACCTCAGCATAGCCGGTCACTAAACTGCTTAGTAACAAAGCTACTTAGCTGCTGAGGCGAATTATGCGGGCCAGCCTCGCGGAGAGGGGCTCGTGCCTGACCGGCAGCGGAGTGAGGTGGTCCCATGGCCAGCAGCACGAGAACAGGCCAGCCCGGCACCTGCCGGGAGGCCAGCGGTGCCGTTCAGGTCCTCAACGCGGTGTCCATGGTCTTCGGGCGGGGTGCCGCCGCCAGGACCGTCGCCCGGGCCGCCGGGCTCACTCATGAGGACCGGGTGGTGGATGTGGGCTGCGGTCCCGGCACGGCGGTACGCGAAGCCGCTCGCCACGCGGCCGCCGCGACCGGCGTCGATCCCGACGCTACGAGCCTCGCGCTGGCCCGCTGGATCAGTGCCAGGCGCCATGCCCGCAACGTAACCTGGCTCGAGGCGAGCGCCGAAGACCTTCCGCTGCCCGGCGAGTGCGCCTCGGTCGTGTGGGCGCTGAGCTCTGTCCATCACTGGGCAAACCGCGTCGCGGGGTTCGCCGAGGCACATCGGGTGCTAACGCCAGGCGGCCGCTTGCTGATCGCCGAGAGGCTGGTCAGGTCCGGCAGCCGCGGTCACGCCGCGCATGGCTTCACTTCCGCGCGGGCCGAGCAGGTCGCCGGCGAGCTAGCGGCTGCCGGGTTCACCGATATCCGCACCCAGACCAGCCGGGCGCGCCGGCGCGTTCTCGTCATCATCCAGGCCAGGAGCGGTCCGCCGAGCGCACCGGCCGGCGGCTGAACAGGCTCAGGGATCTGGCGGGAGGGTCTCGAGGGTTTCGGGGGTTTGGGTCAGCCGGGCGTGCAGCCGGTCCCGGACCTCGGCGGGAGTGTAGGCGCCGCGGCGCCGCTGGTCGCGGATGATCACCACGCCGGTGGCGGCCACGCCCGCGAAAGCGGCCAGTCCCAGCACCTTCAGCCAGCGCATCTGCTTAGGTTATAGCGTGTCCGTCGCGAGTGTCAGCCTGGACGAGGTCGTGGACCTGGCCCGGACCGGTGATGTGTGGCTGTTCCGCGGGCACACGATGGCCGACCGCGCGATCCAGGTGGCGACCAACAGCCCGGTCAACCACGTGGGCATGTCGGTGGCCATCGACGACCTGCCGCCGCTGATGTGGCACGCCGAGCTCGGCCGCTCCCTGCCCGACGTGTGGACCGGGGACCGCCACCGCGGGGTTCAGCTGCATGACCTGCGCGAGGCGGTTATCGTCTGGGCAGCCCGGTATGGCCAGCGGGCGTGGCTGCGCCAGCTGGATCCCGTGGTGACCGGTGAGATGGAAGACGCCGTGCTGCGGACGATCGCGCGGCTGGACGGCACCCCGTTCCCGTCCACGGCCAGGCTCGCCTCGCGATGGCTGCTCGGCGCCGTGCCGGCCCCCGGGCACCAGGGCGGCAGCGCCAGCCTGGAGACGGCTTACTGCGCGCAGCTGCTGGCGGTGACCTATCAGGCCATGGGGCTGCTGCCCGGCGGCCGCCGTCCGGACCGGTATGACCCG
Organism: uncultured Actinomycetota bacterium; assembly: GCA_963771985.1. Classification (GTDB taxonomy): domain Bacteria; phylum Actinomycetota; class Actinomycetes; order Streptosporangiales; family Streptosporangiaceae; genus Trebonia. Next base: position 143,688 of record CAVYVO010000032.1, read on the forward strand.
GGAAGTTTCTGGAGCGGGGACAGCCTCGGGCTATCGGGCGGGTTCCGGCTCGGCGGCGAGATAGCCGTGCATCTCCCTGACGGGGACACTGGCACGCCGCGCAGGTCCGCCGCCCCCGGTTGACGTCATGTCCCGCGCGGCTCGCCGGCCCTCAGCTCAGCAGCGATCCGCACTGCCCAGGCGTCGATGGCCGGCCAGTCGCGGAAGTCGCCGGCTGGCAGGGCGTTCTGCCCGGCAGGCATGTGCCGGACGAACCGCTCGACGACCCCGACGGGCGGCGCGTCCGGGTCGTAGGCGCCGAAGAAGACCTGCTCACCCCGCGGGTGCAGCAGCTTCGTGAGCTCGTCGAACTCCTTCGGCCGGGTGGTTTCCAGGACGTTCTTGCCGTCCTTGTCCACCAGGTCGGTGCCGAGCGGGCCGCTGCTGAACAGCCACACGGGCCGCGCCGCGAGTTCCTTGCTGTGCCGCCGGGAGAACGTCACGGCCGACTTCAGCCAGTGGAACATGTATGCCGCGCCGCCGAGGACGACCGCGTCGTAGGGCTCGAGATCCCCGACGTCCTCGACCGACCGGGCGTCGGCTGGCAAGCCCGCCGCTGTCAGATCGGCCGCGACCCGTTCGGCGATCCCGGCGGTGGCGCCGTGCCTGGTGGCGTACGCGACGAGGACTTTCATGGCGTCTCCTCTGGTGCCTCTGGTGCAGAGCAGGCCTACGCACCCTCCAGCTTCGCGGCCAGTCCGGTGGCCCGCCAGGGGCCGAACGTCACCGATCTTCCCTGAATCGCGGCCGGTCACTCGGCTGAGAGCGCGGGGCGGGGCTTGCCGGGGGCGACAGTACGGGCCAGGATCCCGAGCGTGGCGCGCAGCGCGCTCTCCGGGATCACCGGGAAGATGGCGGCGTCTTTCCAGCTCTGCCCGGCGGCCGACCAGTCGTAGTAGGACGTCACGAGCGTGCCCTCCTCGATCGGCTCCAGCCGGTAGCCATACACGTGGCCGATGTCGAACCGGCCATGGACGGTCCAGGCGATTTCCCGGTCCGGCTCGAACGTGACGATTTCGACGGTGACGTCGTACAGGCCGAGGGGATGGTCGTTGAGCGCTTCCCGGTCCATGTGTACGACGAAGGTATCTCCGGCCTTGGCGACAATGTCCCCGCTGGCCTCCATCAGCATGCCGGAGCTGTCTATGGCGACGTGTCCACTGGGATCCCGGAGCACGGCGAAGATCTCGTCCGGTGACGCGGCGATAGCCCGCTGCACCTCAAGTCGTTCCGGCATGTGCCGATTGTCGCACGCCGACCGACGCCCACGGTCACCGGATAAGGAACCCGTGTAGCTCACCGGCAGCCGCTTGATTCCGTTCAGCCAGCCCGAACGCAGCCGCTCCGCCTCCCCCGCCTTCCGGATGTCCGGCATCGCGTCGGCGATGGCGTTGAAGATCAGCCCGATCTCGAGCTTGGCCAGGCTGGCGCCCAGGCAGTAGTGCGCGCCGAGACCGCCGAGGCCGAGGTGCGGGTTGGGGGTGCGGAGGATGTCGAACTGCTCAGGATGGTCGAAGACGTCTTCGTCGAAGTTCCCCGACCGGTAGAACAGGCCGAGCCGCTGCCCCTTCTTGATCTCCTGGCCGCCGAGTTCGGTGTCGGTGATCGCGGTGCGCTGGAACACCGTCACCGGCGTGCCCCACCGGATGATCTCGTCGGCCGCCGTCTCCGGCCGCTCCGCCTTGAACAGCTCCCACTGGTCCGGGTTGTCGAAGAAGGCCATCATGCCGTGCGAGATCGCGTTGCGGGTGGTCTCGTTGCCCGCGACCGCCAGCATGAGCACGAAGTAGCCGAACTCGTCCGACGACAGGCGCTCGCCGTCGATCTCGGCGTTGACCAGCTTGGTGACGATGTTGCCCCGCGGATTGACCAGCCGGTCCTCGGCCATCTCCATGGCATAGGCCAGGATCTCCATCGCCGCGATGGTCCCGTCGCCCTCGAAATCGGGGTCGTCGTAGCCGATCATCGCGTTCGACCACTGGAAGATCTTCTTCCTGTCCTCCTGCGGGACGCCGATCAGTTCCGCGATCGCCTGCAGCGGCAACTCGCACGCGACATCCGTGACGAAGTCACCGGTCCCCTCGGCCAGCGCGGTGGCCACGATCTGCTCGGCGCGCTCCCGCAGGTTGTCCCGCATGCCGCGGACGGCCTTGGGCGTGAAGCCGCGGGACACGATGCCGCGCACCTTGGTGTGCTCCGGCGGGTCGATGTTGAGCAGGATCACCCGCTGCATCTCGATCGCGTCCCTGGTGATGCCCTCCTCGAAACGGATGAGCGCGGTGTTCTCCCAGCTGGAGTACAGCTCGCTGCGCCTGGAGATCTCCAGGATGTCGGCGTGCCTGGTGACCACCCAGTAGCCGTCGTCGTCGAAGCCGACCGAGCCCCGGCGCTGGGCGTTCCACCAGACCGGCGCGCTGCGGCGCAGCTCGGCGAATTCCTCGGAAGGGACCCGGCGGGCGTAGAGATCCGGATCGGTGAAGTCGAAACCCGGCGGGATGTCCGGTACGGTCACGGCTGCCTCCGGTGCGCGCAAAATTGAAACATGTTCTAATTGGTTTAGGGTACATCGGGCAGACCGGGCGAGCCAGAGCGAGCGGAACACGTTCTACCAACAGGAGGATCCGGTGGGAACCGCGGTGATCGTCGAGGCCGTGCGCACTCCGGTCGGCCGGCGCGGCGGCACGCTGGCGGGCCTGCACGCCGCGGAGATTCTCGGCGCCGCGCAGACGGCGCTGCTGGAGCGCGCCGCCCTCGACCCCGCGACGGTCGAGCAGGTCGCCGGCGGCTGCGTGACACAGGCGGGCGAGCAGTCGAACAACGTCACCCGGACCGCGTGGCTGCACGCGGGCCTGCCGTACCAGGCGGGCTGCCTGACCCTCGACGCCCAGTGCGGTTCGGCGCAGCACGCCGTCCACCTGATCGCCGGGCTCATCGCGGCCGACGCGATCAGCGTCGGCGTCGGCTGCGGGGTGGAGGCGATGTCGCGGGTCCCGCTGCGCTCGAACGTCGGCACCGGAGTCGGGTCGCCGCGGCCGGACACCTGGGACATCGACATGCCGAACCAGTTCGTCGCCGCGGAGCGGATAGCCCGGCATCACGGCTTCTCGCGAGCGGAGACCGACGCGTTCGGCCTTCGCTCGCAGGCGCTGGCCAGGGCCGCGTGGACGGAGGGACGTTTCGACCGGGAGATCACGCCGGTCAAAGCGGCCGCCGGGCTGGTCGACCGCGACGAGGGCCTGCGCGAGACCAGCCTGGACGCCCTGGCCCGGCTCAGGCCGGTGCTCGAGGGCGGCGTGCACACGGCGGGCACGTCCTCGCAGATCTCCGACGGCGCGGCCGCCGTTCTGCTGGCCGACGCAGGCCGGGCACGGTCGCTGGGCCTGCGGCCGCGTGCGCGGATCGTCGCACAGTGCCTGATCGGCGCGGAGCCCTACTACCACCTGGACGGCCCGATCGCCGCGACGGAGCGGGTGCTCGCGGCCAGCGGCATGACGCTCGCGGACATCGACCTGTTCGAGGTCAACGAGGCGTTCGCCGCCGTGGTGCTGTCCTGGCTGCGCGTGCTCCAGCCCGATGAGGACAAGGTCAACGTCAACGGCGGGGCGATCGCCCTGGGCCACCCGGTCGGCGCCAGCGGCGCCCGGCTGATCACCACCGCGCTGCACGAGCTCGAGCGGCGCGACGCGAGCACCGCCCTGATCACCATGTGCGCCGGCGGCGCCATGGCCACCGCCACGATCATCGAGCGGCTTTAACGTCATTTTTCCGAACGGACGGTGGCGTCTGTGTCAGCGGAGACGCCACCGTCCGTTTGGGATGATGGGCTTTTATTTAGCGGCGACCAGGCGCCAGCTCTTGCCGTTCCAGAAGCCGGACAGGCCGGTGCCGTTCGTCGACCCGAAGGGGCCGACCTGGCCGATCGCGACGCAGTCCGCCGCGGACAGGCAGGTCGCGTCCTTGAACAGGCTGGCCTTGCCCTTGGCCGGCGCGGGGACGCCGGTCACCGTCCAGGCCTTCCCGCTCCAGGTCGCCGCCGCCGCCCGGCCGGTGTTGCCCACGCCCGTCAGGTTCGAGTCGATGGTCCCGACCGCGACGCAGCGGTTCGCGGTCACGCAGGAGACACCGGAAAGCGCGGGGTTGGCCGTTCCCTTCGTCCACGGGACGGTGGTGAGACGCCAGCTCTTGCCGTTCCAGATCTCGGCGAGGCTGCCGAGCCCTTTGGCGGATGCCGCGAAGCCGACCGCCGCGCAGCTGCTCGCCGACGCGCAGGACACGCCGTCCAGGGTCAGGTCGGTCAGGCCGCCGGGAGCAGCCGCCGGCTTCATCCGCGTCCAGCTCCTGCCGTTCCACGACTCGATCAGCGCCACGCTCGCGGTGTTCGTGATCGACGCGCCGGCCGCCACGCAATGGACCGGGGACACGCACGACACCGCGTTGAGGCCGGTGAAGACGTTGCCGCTCGCGGGCCCGGGCGGCCTGGTCTGGGTCCACGTCTTGCCGTTCCAGATCTCGGCCAGCGGGGCGCCTGGGCCGCTCGCGGTGTTCACCGTGTACGAGCCGACGGCCACGCAGCTTGCCGCCGACTTGCACGACACCCCGCCCAGCGCGGTATTCACCCCGCCCGGGGCGGGCGGCTGCGCCGGTGTCCACGCCTTGCCGTTCCAGGTGTCGGCGAGCGCGAACTGGTTGCCGCTGCCCTTGTCATAAAAGCCGACCGCGACGCAGTGCGTGGCGGACACGCAGGAGACGCCGAGCAGCACGCCTCCGGTCGCACCCGCGGGCAGCTTCACGCCGATCGTCTGCCAGGTCGTGCCGTTCCATCGTTCGGCCAGCGGGCCGCCCGAGCCGTGGAAGGCGTTCTGGTCTTCCCCGACGGCGAGGCAGTTCTTCGCGGTCACGCAAGAGAGGCCGAGCAGCGCGTGGGCTGTCGGCGGCGGGGCGGCCAGCCGGGCGCCCGCCGTGGCCGCCGATGCCGGCAGGACGGTGGCCGATGCCGACAGGACGGTGACGGCGGCAGCGCAGAGTGCGGCCGCCAGCGCTGACGTAGTTTTTCTGTAGTTCAAAGCTGCCTCCCGTGGACCCCGTTGTTTATATATACGTAGCACTGGCTTTCCGGGATCGGGAGCCGCTGGCCGCGGCGCAGGCGGTGCTGGGGTCGCTGGGCAAGAAACGCGGCCCGGAAGACAACCGCACCGACGGCCAGCGGTTCCACGACGCCCCTCCGGAAGGGATGCGAACTCCTTATCCGAGCCTGTACGCGCGTGGAGCGCGCCACCAGGTTCGAAGAGCGGTCCCCTGACTGAACGACGCGCGGCACCGCTAGAACCGACAATGTGCTCCTCACCGGGCGGCTGCCCGCTCACCCGTGGCCCCGGCTGGCACCGCTTCCTCCGTGTCATCGAGGAAGCCGCCGGACTGGTGCTGCCAGAGTCTGGCGTACGTGCCGTCGAGACAGAGCAGTTCCTGGTGGGTGCCCTTCTCGACGATCCGCCCGTGGTCGAGGACGACCAGCTGGTCCATGCGCGCGACCGTGCTCAGCCGGTGCGCGACGACCAGCGCGGTCCGGCCCTCCATGAGCCGCCACAGCGCCTGCTGGATGAGCATCTCGCTTTCTGAGTCCAGCGCGCTTGTCGCCTCATCGAGCGGCAGGATCGGCGCGTCACGCAGGATTGCCCGGGCCAGCGCAACCCGCTGCCGCTGCCCGCCCGACAGCTTCACGCCGCGTTCGCCGACCATCGTGTCGAATCCGTCCGGCAACGCGTCGGCGAACTCCGTCACGTGCGCCGCCTCCGCCGCCTGGCGGATCTCCGCATCCGTCGCCTCCGGGCGCGCGAACGCGATGTTGTCGCGCAGCGTCCGGTGGAACATCGCGGGGTCCTGCGGTACATACGCGATCAGGCTGCGCAGGTCCGACTGGCGCAGCTTGCTGATGTCCTGCCCGCCGATCAGGATCCTGCCGTCGTCGATGTCCATCATCCGTAGCAGCAGGCGCGTCAGCGTGGTCTTGCCGCCGCCCGACCGGCCGACGAGGCCGAGCCTGGTGCCGTTCGGCACGGCGAGGTCGAGGCCGGCGAACAATGGCAGCCCGCCGGCGTGCGCGAACGTCACCCGCTCGAAGCGGACGTCGCTCGCCTTCGGCCGCAGCGGCTCGGGCGCGACCGGGTTGGTCACGGTCGGTGGTGTGAGCAGCAATTCGGTGAACTGCGCGGCCTCCGTCAGCGAGCTCTCCAGGTGGCGGTAGGTCTGGTTGAACTCGAACATGATGCGCGTCGCGTTGGAGTAGTACGTGAAGGCCACGATGATCACCTCGATCCCGTGACTGCCGCCGCCGAGGGCGACGGCGAGGAGCAGGCCGAGGGCGTTGGCCAGCACCGACAGCGGCGAGACGAGCACGTCGATGCGCAGGTTGTGGTAGTCCCACGAGCGCAGCGACTTGCGCCACAGGTCGGCGACGCGCGACCGGTGCTCGGCGGCTTCCCGGTCCTCGGCAGCGAACGCGCGGATCGTTTCCATGTTCGCGATGCTGTCGGCCACGCGCCCGGACACGTGTGCGTTCGCTTCTTCGCGCTCATCGACGAGCCGCTGCCGACGCCGGATCAGCGGTACGAGGGTGGCTCCGGCGACCACGATCAGGCCGATAAGCCCGGCGACGAGCAGCGGGTCGTAGTGCCAGAGCACCACGGACGCAAAAGCGAGCGGCACCAGGTTGCCGACCACGTTGAACATCAGCGTGTCGGCGAATTCTTCGAACCGGGCGGCGAAGCTCAGCACCCGCTTGGTCACCGAGCCGGCGAAGTTGTCGTGGAAGAACGCCGCGTCCTTCGCCAGCAGCTCGTCCATTCCGATCACGTAGAGGTTCTCGATTCCGTGACCGTCTAGGCGGTTCAGGCAGTGGATGCCGATCCGCCACAGAATCTCGCCGGAAAGCAGCACGCCGGCGAAACCCAGTACGTACGGCAGTGCCGCGCCGGCGCCGACCTGCCCGTGGCTGGCAAAGCGGCCGACCAACTGGGCGACGAACAGCGGCGCGACGTAAAAGAGGCACGTGTTTCCCAGCGCGGGCAGCAGCATCCCCGGCACCGTGAAGCGCCGCAGGCGCGCCATTTGGCGGCCGTAGTAGCGCAGCGCGAGCAGCACTGACCGTTTCCGGGTCGGAGAGCCGCGATCATGTTCAGCTGCGGTCATCAATCCCCCGTTCCGAGCAGCCAACCTTCACATGTTGCCCGACGGGGGACTGCGGGAGCGACCGATTTTTTCCGCTGCCTTCCGCTCGCCTTTCCTAGACCACTCGTTCCTCCAGGCGCGCGAGACACGCATTGCCCGGCGAGTCTGGCCTCTTGGCCGAATCCTCGATGCAAAAGTGAAGTTACCGCTGCGATGTGCACGCGAATGATCAGATCGGCGATGTCGTCACCCAGCCCAGGTGGCGGCTGGCGAGCTCTCCCGTCCGCGATCGCGTGCGGTAACAGATTGGCGCTTACCAGAAGGGCCGAGCAGACTAGTGACTGAGCGGCCTAGATCAGGGTGGCCGGCCGATCAGGACAGGGGAAAGCCAATGACCCAGCTCTTCCCGAGAGGTGCGATGGACCGGGCCTGCGTGCTATTCAGCGACCTCATCGAGGGCCGCTGGGAGAAGGTGGACGCGGAGTTCGACGCGAGCTTGCGCGGGCACGTGGACCTTGCCCGCATGTGGGCGACGGTGGCGGATTCCGCCGGCAGCTTCGAGCGCATAGATGCCCCGTCCGCACGGCAGTTCGGTGGTTACACCTTGGTGGATATCCCGCTGGCTTTCGCGGTTGGCGGGGCAATCGGGGAAGTGGTCTTCGACCGTGCAGGCAAGGTCGCTGGCCTGGCGCTGGAATTTCCGTATCCCCGTCCACGTCGGCCGGAGCAACGTCGGCGTCAGCTGGAGCAAGGAATAAGGCGAGGCGGGTTCATAGTCAGGAACCCTGAGATAGAGGGACTCATGCGTCACTCTGCCTTAGCTGGCCATCAGGGTGCGGTCGGCGCGCTCCCATTCTCCCAGCTCAGAGGACACCTTTCACGTTAGCACGCCCGAAAGCACTCCTATTCGACCGGCGGACCGAGGCTAAGTCAGCCCCGACCTGCGTCGTCGTTGCCTGCACACCGACATCCAGGCCGATGACAGGTCGGTGACGTCTGCGTGCAGCTTGGCGAGCGCTTGGTCAAACGCGGCGAGGCGGGCGGAGTACGAGCGGGCGAGAAGAGCCAGGTAAGCGTCGGTTACCTGGCGGTGGCCGATGACCCCGGCTACCGGGATGTCATGGTAGGAAACGAGCCTGGACAGTGCGCGGCCCGCACGCCCTAGGCTGATCCAATGCAGGCAAAGCGGCAGCTCATCCCGATGCCCGACGGCCGGGACATCGACGTGCTCACCACGGGGCCAGAAGACGGGTTCCCGCTCGTGATTCACGAGGGGACACCGGCCGGACTCGTCGTCGACTCGAACACGGCGGCCGAGGCGGCGCAGCGCGGACTGCGGTACGTGGTTGCCGCCAGGCCCGGATATGAGGACTCGACACCGCGGCCTGGCCGGCGGGTCGCCGACGTCGCGGCCGACGCGGCGGCGGTGCTGGACGCGCTCGGCGCGGGCGAATTCGTGTCGCTGGGAATGTCCGGCGGTGGCCCGCACACGCTCGCCTGCGCGGCGCTGCTGCCAGGCCGCTGCCTGGCCGCCGCGTCCATCGCCGGGATCGCCCCTTACCCGGCCGACGGCCTGGACTTCCTGGCAGGCATGGGACCGGAGAACGTCACCGAGTTCACCCTGACGCTGGAAGGCGCCGGCGCGCTCACGCCGTACCTGGAAAAGGAAGCCGAGCCGCTTCGCCAGATCACCGGTGAGCAGATCGCGGCGGCGCTTGGCGGCGTCATCTCCGGTGCGGACGCGGGCGTCATCACTGGCGAGTTCGCCGATGAACTCGCCGCGAGCACCCGTGCGGCTCTGCGCGAGGGGGTGGCCGGCTGGCGTGACGACGACCTGGCGTTCGCCGCGGACTGGGGGTTCAGCCTGAACGCGCTGGCCGGCCGGGTCGCCGTCTGGCAGGGCGACCAGGACCTGATGGTGCCGTTCGCGCACGGTCAGTGGCTGGCCGCGCACATCCCAGGCGCCCGTGTTCACCTGGAGCCGGGCGAAGGACACCTCACGATGGTGGTCACCGCGATCGGTCGTATCCTCGACGACCTGCTCGACCTGGCCCGGCCTGTCTGAGGCGGCCGGATAACGCGGTACTGCTCTGGGTGGACGGGCAGACCGACCTGCCGCTGCGCCTGGTCAAGCTGCACTGGACCGACAACCCGGCCAGCGGGAAGCAGTACGACTTCCAGTTCCTCCCCCCACCGCCGCCAACCGGACGCTGCTCACCCCCGCCATCCCGCCCGGCTACCGCCAGGCACCTGTTCCCGCGCAGACGTAGCCTTGGGCGTTCTCGGGGAGGTTCTGCCGGTTCCTGCCGTATACCTTGAGCGGGCCGAAGCCGTTCGACTTCAGCCAGGCGCACGCGGCCTGCGGCGTTGATGCCGGGATCTTCCACGGGACGCACTGATCGGGCTGTCCGTAGTCGTGGTCGCAGCCGTCCACGTTCCACGGCACAGGGACGGCGTAGGCGTGCTTGTACGCCTTCACACGCGCCCCGGTCAGGCTGGTGTCGAAGTTATCCACGAGCGGCGCGGGTGCCGCGTGCAGTTCCGCTTGCGACACGGCGAGGGTTGGCGCGGGATGCGCCGCGGCGGCCGTCGTACCCGTGAATACGCTGACCGCCGCGAGCGCGACGCATGCCGCCAGGGAGCGACCGGGGTGGCGCCTGATTCCCGTGACGGCCGCCGTGGCCTTGGTCCGCAGCGTTTTCATCTGCTCTCCCCTTCCTCACCGGTTAGCGGCGACGTCATTGACGTGGACCCACTTGGCGACCGACGGGACACCGTTCGCGTTGGTGACGAACAGCATGTACCAGCCGGGTGGCGCGATGTCCGGGTTGGTCGTCACGTTCAGCCCGATGTGATTGCCATTGACGGTCAGCGGCAGCGCGACGAACCGCTGGTTGGGGTCGGAGGAGTGCGTGACCGAGGCCGGGCTGATCAGCTCGGCGGAGACGATCTTCTGGTTCACCGTGATCCGCTGGGTCGAGCCATACGTCCAGTACGGGGTCGCCAGGCTGGTGATCTGCGGCCGGGCCCCGTGGAACAGGTAGGGCGGTGTGTAGACCGAGATGCGCAGGTCGAACGAGCCGCTTGCAGGGTTGTTGCCGATCGCCATGACCCGGCCGTCCGGCAGCAGGAACGCCGACGAGTGGTAGGTGCGCGGCACCGGGTCGGTCGCCATGCCCGGGATGAAGCTGCTGGTCGCCGGGTCGTACATCGACGCCTCGTACACCGGCTCGTTCCGGTTGGTCAGGCCGCCGCCGGTCTCGAACACCATCCCGTTCGGCAAGAGCACCAGGGAGACGTACATCTTGCCGTCGCTGGCGGGTTCCGGCTGGCCGTTGGACAGCTTCCCTCTCGGGAGCAGCGGCCCCGGCGTGTACCCGGGGTCCGCCGAGTCGAGATCGATCAGGTCGGTGTCCCGGGTAGCCGGGATCATGGCGTTGACGCTCCCGCCGCCCGCCAGCAGAACCTCCTGCGACTGCGCGGGCGGGAGCAGGACAGACATCGACTGGTTCGTCATGTCCTCAGCCTGGACGCCTGGGTCGTCCTGCAGGCCGGGGACCTCGGTGACCGGGTCGGGGGCACCGGGATCGAGGATGTTGCTGATGTTGTAGATGTCCGACTTGGACGCGATGTTGCTGCCGAACACGTGGCTGCCGGTGTAGAACAGGTCACCGTTCTGCATCAGGATCATGGCCGGGTACAGATCCCAGTAGTCGTAGTTCTCGTTGATCTCACTCAGCGGCAGCCACTCGCCGTCGCTGGGACTGTCCGGGTCGTACTTGAAGTACTCGGTGATCGTGCTGCCGCGCCCAGTCGTCGACAGGCCGCCGAATGAGATCACGTCGCCGTTGCCGAGTTCGGTGGCCGACGGATACCAGTGGCCGTCGTTGAGGTTGTTGACACTCTGGTACCTGTTGGTAAGCGGGTTGAAGATGTACGAGGTATTCAGCCCTTCGTACCCGTGGCTGCCGTTCGCCGCCGGGTACGCGAGGGTCCCGCCCAGGACCAGCACCTTGCCGTTCGGCAGCTGGACGTGGCCACCGCAGAAGAAGTCGTCCGGCGTCGGGATGACCTGGAAGGTGCCCTTGGCCGGGTTATAGACCGCAGACTCGAAGGTGCCGGCGGCGAAGTCGCTCGGGTCGTTACCCGAGCCGGCTACCAGCAGCACGTCGCCGGTGTACATGAGCACGGCATGGATGGCCCGCACTGGTGACAGGAACGGCAGAACCTGCCACACGCCCTTGGTGCACGCCGCCCCCGCGCTGCAGGCGGTGGGGCTCGCCTCAACCGTGGCGTCGACCATGGAGTAGTCGTCCGTGATCACCGTGCCCTTACCGTAGACGGTCACGCCCCAGGAGAGCTGGTCGGTGTTCGGCGGAACCTGCGGCGTCAGTACTGACGCCTGCTTGTACCGGCCGGTCGCCGGCAGCGCCTTCAGGTCCATCCAGAACCGCCAGCCCTGCCGCACGTCGTGCCGGAACACGGTGATTACCGCGTCCGGCGTGTTCGACATGTACCAGACGCCGAGGTCGTACTGGTGGCCCGCGGCGACCCATGGCGCGCAGGACTGGTTCTCCAGCATCTGCACGATGCGGTCGCCGTTCGAGCGCTTGGAGATCGTCACCTGGATGGCCGTCCTGCCGGAGTGCGCCTTCCTCGTGGTGCCGATCGAGTACGTGCTCTTCCCGTAACCGTACTTTCCCCAGCACAGCGGGAAGTTGCCCGGTCCCGCCTGCTCCGCGCCCGGGTTGACAATCAGATTGACCCCAGCGCTCGCGGACGAGCTCGCCACCACCACGACCGGCAGCACCACGATGACCGCTCCGGCGGCAAGCCGGAAAAGCCTACGCTGCCGCCATGCCCGCGACAACCGACCGCCGAATCTGATCCTTCGGTTCTTCATCGGACCTTTGCCCCCACGACAGCCTTGCCGTAGCCAAGATCTCAGGGAATGCGGTTTCTCATGCCTTCAGGTGCTCATGATCGCACGGTTCGTGGCAGCCCGAAGGCAGGCGGCACGCTGTTTTCGAAACGGGTGGCGCGGGAGCGGGATCGGGCAGCCTTGCCGAATGGGGAGGTCCGAGAACCGTCACGGCAGCCTCGCCTAGCGGATTTGGAAATCGTAGTAATAGGACGTAGCCCGGCTGGGTAATCCGGCTAGGGATTCACGGCGATGGCGCACTCCGAGCACTATCCAGCCCGGGAGCATGGGTCTACCGTGAGTTACTGACCGGCTGCGGGATTGCTGCGGCTGGTCGCGGCCGGGGTGAGTGCCGGGCTCGTGTGCGCGTGTGCTGCGGAGGTGGCAGGGCGGTGACCGGAGCGGGCGGTTGGAGCGACGGTACCGGGTGGCGGGTGTTCTTGTCGCATACGTCGGAGCTGCGCCAGTTCCCGGCAGGGGCCACGTATGTGGCGGCGGCCGAGCGGGCGGTGTCGGTCTGCGGTCACCTGAGGGTGGACATGGCCGATTTCCCGGCCGCCGATCAGGTGCCCGCGCAGCTGTGCCGGGAGCGGGTGCGGTCATGTTACGTATATCTGGGGATCTTGGGGACGCGGTACGGGTCACCGGTACCGGATGAGCCGGAAATGTCGTACACGGAGCTGGAGTTCGATGCCGCGACGCAGGCGGGACTGGACCGGCTGGTGTTCCTGCTGGACACCGAGACGGCAGTGGCGGGCATCCCGCCGTCGAAGCTGATCGACCACGAGTACGGCGCGCGCCAGGAGGCGTTCCGCCGCAAGGTCCAGGACAGCGGCCTGGTCACCCAGTCCTTTGCCAATCCTGACCAGCTCGGCAAGCTGGTGGAACGGTCGCTGCGGGACCTGGCAGACCGGCGCCGGGCCGGCAAAGCGGGAGGGCGGGTTCCGGCGGTGGTGGTGACCGGGGAGATCCCGCAGGAGCCGCCGGGGTTCCAGCCGCGCGCGGACCTTCTCGCGGCACTGCAAGGGCCGGGGGCGGGGGTGCGGGTGGTGACCGGGATGCGGGGGGTGGGCAAGACGCAGCTGGCTGCCGCGTGCGCCCGGGTCCGGGTAGCCGAGGGGTGGCGGCTGGTGGCATGGGTGAACGCCGAAACCGAGGGCGGGCTGCTGGCCGGGCTGGCCGGGACCGCGGCCGGGCTGGGCCTTGGCCTTGGAGCGGCGGGCAGCGATGCGATGGCGGCGGGGGAGGCGGTGCGGCACTGGCTGGAAGCCGACGGCCGAGAGTGCCTGCTGGTATTCGACAACGCCGCCGACCCCGGGCTGCTGCGCCCGTTCCTGCCCGCCGCCGGGCAGTCGCAGGTGATCATCACCAGCAGCAACCAGGCGGTCGCCGCCCTGGGCACCCGGCTGGCAGTGGACGTGTTCACCGCGATGGAGGCGGCGACGTACCTGGCCGCCAGGACCGGGCAGGCCGATGCGGCCGGGGCGGCCGAACTCGCCGCCGAGCTAGGCTGCCTGCCGCTGGCGCTGGCCCAGGCCGCGGCGGTGATCGCCGCCCAGCACCTGACTTATGCCGGCTACCTAGACCGGCTGCGCCGCCTGCCTGTCACCGACCTGCTGCCGGCGGAGGAGGGCGGGGATTACCCCGCTAGGGCGTCGGCCGCGGTGCTGCTGTCCCTGGACGCGGTGCGGGCCGGGGACCGCGGCGCGTCCTGCGGCGCGGTGATGGGGCTGGCCGCGGTGCTGTCCCCGTCCGGGGTCGACCGGGAGCTGGTGCACGCGGCCGCCGCGGCGGGGCTGCCAGGCCGGGACGGGCCACTGCCTCCGCTGGCCGCGGAGGCAGCCGATGCGGTGCTAGCCCGGCTGGCCGGGGCGTCGCTGCTGACCTTCAGCGTGGACGGCACCACGGTAACCGCGCACCGGCTGGTGACGCGGGTCATCCGCGACAGCCTGGCCGCCGCCGGCGCCCTGGCCGACGTATGCGAGGCGGCCGCCGAGCTGCTGGAGGCCCGGGCTCGTTCGCTGTGGCAGCGGCGGCATACCGACCGGGCCGGGGCCCGGGACCTGGCCGGGCAGCTCCTCGCGCTGGCCGGATCCGCCGCTGCCTGCTCGCCCAGCACCGCCCTGGATACCGCGATGCTCCAGGTCCGCAGGTGGGCGCTCTTCTTCCTGACCGAGCTCGGCGACAGCACGGCGCAGGCCATTACGGTCGGCGAGCAGCTGGCCGCCGACCACGAACGCGTCCTGGGCCCCGACCACCCCGGCACCCTGACCTCGCGCAACAACCTCGCCGTCGCCTACTGGGACGCGGGCCGCACCGGCGAGGCGATCACCCTGCACGAGCGGAACCTCGCCACCCGCGAGCGCGTTCTGGGCCCCGACCACCCCAGCACCCTGACCTCGCGCAACAACCTCGCCGTCGCCTACCGGGCGGTGGGGCGCACCGGCGAGGCGATCACCCTGCACGAGCAGACCCTGGTCGCCCTCGAGTGCGTCCTGGGCCCCGACCACCCCAATACCCGGATCTCGCGCGACAACCTCGCCAGTGTCCGCCAGGCTGCGGGCGGCGCAAACGAGGCCGATAATCAGGACCCCTAGCCAGACGCGGACGACCATCACGGGTGCTGGCTGCTTACCGAGACCACCTCGCCGGTCAGGTACGAGGCGTAGTCGCTGGCGAGGAAGACCATGACGTTGGCGACCTCCCACGGCTCCGCCGAGCGGCCGAACGCCTCGCGGCCGACCAGTTCGGCCAGCAGTTCCTCGCTGGTCACCTTGGCCAGGAAGGGGTGCATCGCCAGGCTCGGCGCGACGGCGTTGACCCGGATGCCGTGGGCGGCGACGTCGAGCGCGGCGCAGCGCGTGAAGGCCATCACCCCGGCCTTCGCGGCCGCGTAGTGCGCCTGGCCCGGCTGCGCGCGCCAGCCGAGCACCGACGCGTTGTTCACCACCGCTCCCCCGCGGCCCTGCGCCACCATCAGGCGCAGCGCGGCCCTGGTGCAACGGAAGGTGCCGTTCAGCGTGACGTCGAGGACCCGCAGCCACTGGTCGTCGGTCATGTCCAGGACCGAACTGGTGCCGCCGAGGCCCGCGTTGTTGATGAGCACGTCGATCCGCCCGAACCGGCGGGACGCGCCCGTCATCAGCGCCGTGACCGCGCCTTCGTCGGTCACGTCGCAGACGAGCGGCCAGACCCGGTCGCCGTAGTCCGCCGCGAGCTCGTCGTGCGCCTCGCCCAGCCGCCTGACGTGCTGGTCGCTGATCACCACCGCGGCGCCTTCCGCCAGGCAACGGCGGGCCGCGGCGGAGCCGATGCCGGTGCCGGCCGCGGCGGTGACAACGACGACCTTGCCCTCCAGCAGCCCGTGCCCGGCCGGCGGCTGCACAGGCGACGGTGTCATGAGCGCGCCTGCCTCGGCAAGCCGAGCGCCCGGGTCGCGATGATGTTCCGCTGGATCTCGTCGGATCCGCCGTAGATCGTGTCGGCCCGGCTGAACAGGAAGAGCCGTTGCCAGACGTCCGACTCCTCATCACAGGTCATCGACGCGGCGCCGAGCACGTCCATCGCCAGTTCCCCGAGCGCCCGGTGCCAGCGGGACCACAGCACTTTCAGCACCGATGCCTCCGCGCCGGTCACCGGCGGCTCTCCGAGAGTGTCCAGCGCGTACGCCCGCATGACCTCCAGGCCGACCCAGGCCCGGGCGAGCCTGTCGCGCACCAGCGGGTCCGCCGCCGCGCCGGTCCGCCGCGCCGCCTCCACCAGATCGCCGAGCTCCCGGCGGAACCCGACCTGCTGCCCGAGCATGGCCGCGCCGCGCTCGAACTCCAGCGTCGCCTTCGCGATCCGCCAGCCGTCGCCCGGCTCCCCGACCACGTTGGCGATGTCCGTGCGCGCCCCGTCGAAGAAGACCTCGTTGAACTCGGACGTGCCGGTGAGCTGCCGGATGGGCCGGACCATGACCCCCGGCTGGCGCATCGGGACGAGCAGGTAAGCCAGGCCCGTGGAGCGGCGTGACCCCGGCAATGTCCGGGCCAGCACGAAGCACCAGTCGGCCACGTGCGCCAGGGACGTCCACACCTTCTGGCCGGTGATCACCCACTGATCGCCGTCAGGCACCGCGGTGGTGGCCACGGCCGCCAGGTCCGAGCCGGCCCCCGGCTCTGAGTAGCCCTGGCACCACAGCTCCTCGACGGCCGCGATCGGCGGGAGGAACCGCCGCTTCTGCTCCGGTGTCCCGAACGCGATCAGCGTCGGCCCCAGCAGCTCCTCCCCCACGACCGCGACGCGGGCGGGCGCCCCGCTTCGCGCGTACTCCTCGTGGAAGATGACCTGCCGCGCGAGGGTGGCGTCCTGCCCGCCGTAGACGCGCGGCCAGGACAGGCAGGTCCAGCCCGCGGCGGCCATCCGCCGGTTCCAGGCAAGCCGCTCACCGAACGCCTCGTGCTCACGGCCAGGGCCCCCGGCACCGCGCAGCCCGGCGGGCACGTTCGCGGCCAGCCACTCGCGGACCCGGCCGCGGAACTCCTCGTCCTCCGGGGTGAACCGCATGCGACTACCATACCAAGCGCTTGCTTGGTAGGCTCGAACGGTGGAGCTGACGATCCCGGCGGCCGTCGCGCGCGCGGCGCGGGAGTTCGGCGACTGCGACGCGCTCGCCGGGCCGGACGGCGGCAAGCTCAGCTACCGGGAGCTCGCCGATCAGGCCGGTGAGGTCGCCCGGGCGCTCATCGCCAGCGGTATCGCCCCCGGCGACCGGGTCGCCATCTGGTGCCCCAACACCGCCGCCTGGGTGCTCGCCGCGCTGGGCGCGCTGACCGCGGGGGCCGCGCTGGTCCCGGTCAGCACGCGGTTCACCGGCCCCGAGGCCCTCGACGTGATCAGCCGAAGCGGCGCGCGTGCCCTGTTCGCCGCCGACGATTTCCTCGGCACCGACCGGGTGGCGCAGCTGCGTGCCGCCGCGGCCGCGCCCGGCGCCAGCGGGAGCCTCGCCCGGCTTACGCTGGTGGTGCGGACCGGTAGCGACTGGGCCGAATTTACCGAACGGTCGGTGGCGACTCCCCCGCCGGCAGCCCAGGCCCGGGCGGCCGGCGTCCACCCGGGCGATGTCAGCGACATCCTGTTCACCTCGGGCACGACCGGGCGCAGCAAGGGCGCGATGAGCAGCCACCGCGCCGCGCTGTCGGTCGCCGCCGCGTGGGCCGGCCGCGGCGGGCTGACCGCCGGCGACCGGTACCTGGTGGTGAACCCCTTCTTCCACAGCTTCGGCTTCAAGGCCGGCATCCTGGCGTGCCTCGTCAGCGGCGCGACCATGGTGCCGATGGCGGTCTTCGACGCCGCCGCCGCGATGCGGCTGATCGAGACCGAGCGGATCACCGTGTTCCCCGGCGCGCCGACGGTCTACCAGACGATCCTCGACCATCCCGAGCGCGGCCGCTTCGACCTGTCCAGCCTGCGGCTCGCGGTCACCGGGGCGGCGAACGTCCCGGCCGTCCTCGTGGAGCGGATGCGCGGCGAGCTGGGCTTCGAGGTGGTGCTCACCGCCTACGGACTGACCGAAGCGGTGGTGGCGACCATGTGCGAGCCAGGCGACGACCCGCGGACCGTGGCCCGCACCTGCGGCCGGCCCGCCGCCGGGTTCGAGGTACGGGTGGCCGACCCGGACGGCGGCGGGGCCGCCCCCGGCGACACCGGCGAGATCCTGCTCCGCGGCCCGAACATGATGCTCGGCTACCTGGACGACCCCGCGGCGACCCGCGAGGCCATCGACCCCGGCGGCTGGCTGCACACCGGAGACATCGGCACGCTCGACCCCGCCGGATACCTGACGATCACCGACCGGCTCAAGGACATGTACATCTGCGGCGGCTTCAACGTGTATCCCGCCGAGGTCGAGCAGGTGCTCGCCCGGCTCGACGGCGTCGCCGAGTCAGCGGTCGTCGGGGTCCCCGACGGCCGGCTGGGCGAGGTGGGCAGGGCGTACATCGTCACCCGCCCCGGACGGGCCCTCGACGCGGCCGCGGTGCTGGACTTCTGCCGTTCGCGGCTGGCCAACTACAAGGTGCCCCGGCAGGTGGAGTTCCGCGACGTCCTGCCGCGCAACCCGTCGGGCAAGGTGCTCAAGCGTGTGCTGCGAGGTGAGTCCTGATGGCGGACGAGGTCCGATACGAGACACGGGGCGCGATCGCCCTGATCACGCTCAACCGGCCCCGGTACCGGAACGCGCAGAACTCCGCGATGACCTACGCGCTCGACGCCGCCTTCGCCAGGGCCACCAGCGACGACCAGATCGCGGTCATCGTGCTGGCCGGCGCGGGCGACCACTTCAGCGCCGGGCACGACATCGGCACCCCGGAACGGGACGCGGACAAGTCCTTCGACCGGCAGGCGGTGCTGTGGTGGGACCACGTCGGCAAGGCGGGCGCGGACGCCCGGTACGCCCGTGAGATGGAGGTCTACCTCGGCATGTGCCGCCGCTGGCGGGAGATTCCCAAGCCCGCCATCGCGATGGTGCAGGGCGCGTGCATCGCGGGCGGCCTCATGCTCGCCTGGGTGTGCGACCTGATCGTGGCCGCCGAGGACGCGTTCTTCGCCGACCCGGTGGTGCGGATGGGGATACCGGGCGTGGAGTACTTCGCGCATCCGTGGGTGCTCGGCCCCCGCTTCGCCAAGGAAGTGCTGTTCACCGGCGGCCGGTTCACCGCCGAGCGCGCCTTCCAGGTCGGCATGGTGAACCGGGTGGTGCCGCGCGCGGAGCTCGAGTCCGCGACGTTCGCGCTCGCCGAGGAGGTCGCCGCGATGCCGCCGTTCGGCCTGGCCCTGGCCAAGCGCGCGGTGAACCAGTGCGAGGACCTGATGGGCATGCGGCCGGGGATGGAGTCCGTCTTCGGCCTGCACCACCTCGCGCACGCGCACAACGCCGAGGTACGCGGCGACTCGCTGGCCGGCCAGGACGCGCATTCGATGCGGCTGCTATCCCGGGGGGACGACCCCCCGGAACCCCCCGCGAGGGCCGCGGAATGACCGAGTTCCGCGCCGAGGTGCGGGACTGGCTGGCCGCGCACGTGCCGGCCAGGCCGCTGCCGTCGGTGGACACCGCCGAAGGGTTCGAACGGCACCGGGAGTGGGAACGGGAGCTCGCGGCGGCCCGGCTGTCGGTGATCACCTGGCCCGCGGAGTACGGCGGGCGGGACGCCTCCCTGTCCGACTGGCTGGCGTTCGAAGAGGAGTACTACGCCGCCGGCGCGCCGGTCCGGGTCGGCCAGAACGGCCTGTTCCTGCTCGCCCCGACCCTGTTCGCCCACGGCACCCCGGCCCAGCGTGACCGGCTGCTGCCGCCGATGGCGCGGGCGGACGAAATCTGGGCCCAGGCGTGGTCGGAGCCGGAGGCGGGCAGCGACCTGGCCGCCATCCGATCTCGCGCCGTGGCGACCGACGGCGGCTGGCTGCTGTCCGGCACGAAGACGTGGAGCTCGCGCGCGGCCTTCGCCGACCGCGCGTTCGGGCTGTTCCGCACCGATCCGGCGGCGGAGCGGCACCACGGTCTTACCTACCTGCTGTTCAGCCTGCGTGCCCCCGGGGTGACCGTCCGCCCGATCCGCCAGCTCGGCGGCGAGACCGGGTTCGCGGAGATCTTCCTCGACGACGTGTTCGTGCCCGACGCGAACGTCGTCGGCGCGTCCGGCGACGGCTGGCGGATCGCGATGAGCACGGCGGGTCACGAGCGCGGCCTGTCGCTGCGCAGCCCGGGCCGGTTTCTCGCGGCCGCCGCCCGCCTGGTCGACCTGTGGCGGCGGGCCGGCGACCCGGCCGATAACGCCATGCGGCACCGCGTCGCCGACGCGTGGATCGGCGCGCGCGCCTACCAGCTGCATACCCAGGCCACCGCGGCCAGGCTCGCCGGCGGCGGCACGCTCGGGGCCGAGTCGAGCCTGGGCAAGGTGTTCTGGTCCGAGCTCGACCTGGCGCTGCACGAGACGGCGCTGGACCTGCTGGGGCCGCTCGCCGAGGTGCGCGGTGACCGCTGGCTGGAGGGCTACCTGTTCGCGCTCGCGGGCCCGATCTACGCGGGCACCAACGAGATCCAGCGCACGGTGATCGCCGAGCGGCTGCTGGGACTCCCGAGATGAGCGAGTTCGCCGCCGCGCTGCACGACATGCTCGGCGCGGCCGGCGTGCCGCAGATCGCGCGGCGGTGGGCCGACGGCGACCTGGCTCCGGGGCTGGCGCTGTGGCGGCGGCTCGCCGGCCTGGGGGTCACCGCGCTGGCGGTGCCGGAGAAACGGGGCGGGCTCGGCGCCAGCCCGGCCGACCTCGTGGCCGCCTGCGTCGAACTGGGCCACCACGCGGTGCCGGGGCCGGTCGCTGAATCCCTCGCGGCCGTGCCCGCGCTGCTCGCGGCGCCGGAAGGCGCGGACGGGAGGGCGGAATGGGGCGCGGCGCCGGAAGGCGCGGACCTGAGAGCGGAGTGGCTCGCGGCGCTTGCCGCCGGCGACCTGATCGCGACGCTTGCCATGCCGCCGCGGCTGCCGTTCGCCGCGGACGCCGAGGCCGCCGGGCTGGTGCTGCTCGCCGAGGCGGATGTCGTCCAAGTGGCCAGGCCCGTGGCCGGGTACCGGTCGGTGGACGCGGCCCGCTCGCTGTCCGAGGTGGCCGGATACCGGGTGCTGGCCAGCGACGCGGGCGCGGCGGTGGCCCGCGCGCTCGACATGGGCGCGCTGGCCTGCTCAGCCCAGTTGCTCGGCGCGGGCCTGGCGCTGCTTGAGGCCAGCGTGCGGCACGCGAGGCTGCGCACTCAGTTCGGCCGGCCCGTGGGGGCGTTCCAGGCGGTCAAGCACAAGCTGGCGGACGTCGCGATCGCGCTGGAGTTCGCCCGTCCGCTGCTGGAGGCCGCCGCCGCGGCGATCGCCGCGGATGCCGCGACGGCTGCCCGGGATGTCTCCGCCGCGAAGGTCGCCTGCGGCGACGCCGCCCACCTGGCGGCCCGCGCCGCGCTGCAGGCGCACGGGGCGATCGGGTACACGGCCGAACACGACCTCAGCCTCTGGCTGACGAAGGTCCGCGCGCTCGTTCCGGCGTGGGGCAGCCAGGCCGAGCATCGCGAGCGGGTCATGGCCGCCCTCGCGCGCGGGGACGTGTCGTGAGCCTGACCGTCGAGCAGCAAGACCTGCGCGACGCGGTGCGCGGGCTGATCGAGAAGACCGAGCCCGGGCCCGGGGGATATCGGGGGGCGGGCAGCCCCCCGATTGGGGGGTCTGGGGGGGCTTTGCCCCCCGGGGCAACATGGCGCAGGCTGTGCGATGAGGTCGGCGTGGCCGGCCTGCTGGTCCCGCAGCGGTTCGGCGGCGCCGGCGCCGGGCTGGCCGAGACCTGCGTGGTGATGGAGGAACTGGGCCGGAACCTGACGCCAGCCCCCATGCTGGGCTCCGCCGTCCTCGCCGCCCAGGCCGTGCTGGCCTCCGGCGACGAGGCGGCGTGCGAACGGCTGCTGCCCGCGCTCGCCGACGGCTCGGCGGTCGCGGCCCTCGCCTGGACCACCCCGGCCGGGCACTGGGACACCGCCGCGGTCGCGTATGACGCGCGCGAGGCCGGCGGCGGCTGGGAGCTGACCGGCGAGGCGCACTACGTGCTGGACGGGGACAGGGCCGACGTGCTGCTGGCCGTCGCCAGCGCGCCGGACGGCACCGGGCTGTTCGAGGTCGGCCCGGACGCGGACGGCGTCACCCGCGCGGCCGTCGCCACCATGGACGAATCCCGCGGCCTGGCCGTCGTGCGGCTGGCGCGCGCCCGCGGCCGCCGCGTCGGCGGGGACGCGGCCGGACCGCTCGCCTTCGCCAGGGACCAGGCCTGCGTCGCGCTGAGCGCCGAACAGGCGGGCGCCGCCGCGCGGGCGCTCGAGATAACCGTCGGGCACATGCTGACCAGGGTGCAGTTCGGCCAGGTGATCGGGAGCTTCCAGGCCCTGCAGCACCGAGCGGCCGGCCTGCACGTCCTGGTCGAGTCGGCCCGGTCACTGTCGAGAGCCGTGGCGCCGACCGCCGCTGAGGCGGGCTTCGGACTGCGGGCCGCCGCGGCGCGGGTCTACTGCTCGCACGCGCTGACCGAGGTGGCGAGCGAGATGATCCAGCTGCACGGGGCCATCGGCGTCACCTGGGAGCACCAGGCCCACCGCTACCTGAAGCGCGCGCACGGCGGCAGGTACCTGTTCGGCAGCCCGGACAGGCACCTCGCCGCCATCGCGGCGAGCCTCATCGAAGGTGAGAGCGGGTAGGGCGGGCAGCCGCCACGGCCCCGTTCGGGATAATGATCTTGATTTCAGCGGGCGGCGGCGGTCGATCCGGCGACGGGCATCGCTGCCAGGCCCAGCTTGCGGTGATCCCATGACCGGACGCGCAGCGGGTCGATCCGGACGACGACCCGCTTGTGCATCATGCCCTCGAGGAACGGCCGCATCTCCTCGGTGTACGCCCCCTGGTAGCGCTCGAACACGCTCTCCGCCGCGGCCCAGTACTCGTCGCTGGACGTGTCGTCGATGATCGCGGCCGTTCCCTCGATGGCCACGCCGCGCAACTGGTCGTAGGACTCGCCCGCCTCGACGGAGCAGCTGATCTTCGGGTCGCGGCGGAGGTTGGCCACCTTCTGCGACTTGGCCTTGGTCTCGACGTACACCTTCCCGTCGAGCAGGCCGTACCACATCGCCACCAGATGCGGGAATCCGCCGGGGCCGATCGTGGCGATCGTCGCCGTCCGGCTCTGCTCGAGGAACGACGCCACCTCATCGTCGCTCATCCGGATCTGCGCGCGCTGATTGATGCCCATGGCTGCGATGTTCGCAGCTTTTCCGGCGGCCGGCCAGGGCGCGGCGGGACCAACGGCCCTGCCGGGGCGGGAAGAGCGGACCATACGCTCGTGCAATGACGGTGCCTGACAGTCCCTACATGGGCGCGAGCGACGCGTTCTCCTGGCACATGGAGCGCGATCCCGTGCTCAGGCCGTCCATTGTCGTGGTCGTCTGGCTCGACCGGACGCCTGACTGGGACGCGCTCGTCGCGCGCGTCGACAAGATATCCCGGCTCATGCCCTCGCTGCGCCAGCGCGTCATCGACTCCCCCCTCCCCCTCGTCGCTCCCCGGTGGGCCTACGATCCGGACTTCGACCTGAACTGGCATGTGCACCGCGTCGGCGCTCCCGAGCCCCGCACCAGGGACGCGGTGCTTCAGCTCGCGCACTGGCCCGCGATGGACGCCTTCGACCGTGCCCGTCCGCTGTGGGAGCTCACCGTGGTCGAAGGCCTCGGGAACGGGGAGGCCGCGCTCATCTGCAAGCTGCACCATTCCCTGTCCGACGGCGTGGGCGGGATGCGCATGCTCGGGGTCATCACCGGCCCGCGGCGCCGGCTGTCCGCCCTGGGCAAGATGCCGCCGGCGCAGGCCGGCGAGAGGATAGACCAGCTCTCCCTTGTCACCGACGCCGCGGGCATGGTGACCGGGCAGCTCACACGGCTGGCCCTGCGCGGGGCCGGGGCGGCGGTCCCGGCCCTGATCCGCTCCGCGCGCGACCCGGCCGGCGTCGCCAGGGGCGCCGCCGCCATGGCCCGCTCTGTCTACCGGACAGCGGCGCCGAGTTCGGGCGCCATGTCGCCGCTCATGCGGGAGCGCGCGACGATACGCCATCTCGCCACGATGAACGCCTCCCTCGATGCCCTGAAGACAGCGGCCAAGGGTGTCGACGGGACCGTCAACGACGCCTTCCTGGCGGCGGTTACCGGGGGATTGCGCAGGTATCACGAGCGCCACGACGTGTCCGTCGAGTCCTTGCGGGCCGTCGTCCCGATCAACCTCCGGGCCCGGGACGACACGGACTGGGGCAACAAGATCACGTTGCAGCGGCTGATCCTGCCGGTCGGGGAAACGGACCCGGACGCCCGGATGCGCACACTGCACGGCGTCACCGAGACGGCACGCAGGGAACCCTCGCTCCCGGTCACCGGCGCGATCGCCGGGACGATCAATATGCTGCCCGTCGGCTACGTGGGCGGGATACTCAAGCACGTCGACTTCCTGGCCAGCAACGTAACCGGCCCCCCTGCCCCCGTCTACCTCGCCCGCAGCAAGGTCACCGGCGTGGTCGCGTTCGGGCCCACCATCGGGGCCGCCCTCAACATCACCCTCGTGTCCTACGCCGGCACCTGCGATATCGGTATCAACATCGACACCGCCGCCGTGCCGGACCCGGACGTCATGCTCGCCTGCCTCCAGGACGGCCTCGCCGAGATCACGGCCCTGGGCTTATCCTCCGCTTCCTCCGCTGACGGGCCGGCCCGGATAATTCCACCGTAATTGGGATATCAGAGCATTTATGCAGAACGGGCGATGGCGTCTTTCGCCTGGGCACCGCCGGACCGTGCCCCGCCAGCGAACCCGCGGGCCCAGGTGAGCCCTAGTACACCTCAGCGATCACGTCACCCTGCCGGACGGCCTGGTCCTCGCTGACCAGCAGGCGGACCCGCCCCGACGTCGGCGCGACCACGTCCCCGGAGACCTTTTCCACCATGACCTCGCCGAGCAGCTGCCCGCTCGCCACCTGGTCGCCGTCGCTGACGAACCAGGTGGCGAGCACCCCTTCGGCGGTGGGCTCTTTCTCCGACAGCGGCGGGAAGAGCACATCAGCCACGGCTCACACCCCGGCCAGTTCCCTCGCCGCCTTGAGGATGCGGTCCGGACCCGGAAGCACCGCCCGTTCCAGCGACCTGGCGTACGGGATCGGCACATCGGGCACCGCGACTCGCCGCACGGGGGCACGCAGCAGCCCGGGGTCGGTCTCGGCCACGGTCGCCGCGATCTCGCCCGACATGCCGAACGACTGGTAGTCCTCATCCACGATGAGCAGGCGCCCGGTCTTGGCCACGGAGCTGAGAATGGCCGCGCGGTCCAGGGGGACCAGGCTGCGCAGGTCGATGACTTCCAGTTCCACTCCGTGGTCGGCGGACATCTGCCCGGCCGCGTCCAAGGCGTGGTGCACAGAGAGGGAGACCGTGACGACCGTCGCGTCGCGACCTTCCCTGGCAACGGCGGCCGTGCCGATCGGAGTCTCGTATGGCTCCTCCGGAACCGGGCCGACCGACCGCGGGTTCTTCGCCATCCACGGCAGCCCCATCACCCCCTTGTGAAACACGTAGATCACCGGGTTGTCGTCACGGATCGCCGAGATCATCAGGCCCTTGGCGTCGGCCGGATTGCTCGGCACGACGACCTTCATCCCGGGCAGGTGGGCGAATGTCCCCCACAGGCACTGCGAGTGCTGCTCGGCGTCGGAGTAACCGCCGCCCGCCGCCATCATCAGCACCATCGGTACCCGGACGTTCCCACCGGACTCGTAATGGATCTTGGCCATGTGGTTGTAGATCTGGTCCATGGCGACGCCGAAGAAGTCCGCGAACATCAACTCGACGACCGGCCGCATGCCTTCGACCGCGGCACCGACGCCCAGGCCGATGAAAGCGGTCTCCGAGATCGGGGTGTCAAGTACGCGCTCTGGACCGAACTGGTCGAGCAGCCCGCCGGTGGCACCGAAGATGCCACCGTACTTGCCGATGTCCTCCCCCAGGACGACGACGTTCGCGTCTCGTTCCATCTCCTGTGCGATGCCTTCGGCGATGGCGCGGGCGGTGGTCAGCCGGCGCTCGGCCGTCGGGGTGCCGGCCGGGCGGGTCGCGGAATCAGTGGCGCTCATCTGCTCGGACTCCCTTCACGCGAAGAGGTAGTCGCGCGCCGTCTCCGGCGCGGGAACGGGGCTGGACTTAGCGAACTCGACGGCTCTCTCCACCCGGGCGGCTGCTTCAGCGCGGATGGCGCTGATGGCCGCGGCGTCGAGCACGCCGGCCTCGGTCAGGCGCGCCTCGTACGCCGGGATCGGATCCCGCCCCGGCACCTCCGCCAACTCGGGGCGGTAGGCCTGCGGGTCGCCCTCGAAGTGACCCCACAGCCGCAGCGTGTGCACCTCGAGCAGGGTCGGTCCCTCGCCGACCCGGGCCCGCGCCACCGCGTCACCGGCCGCCGCGTAGATGGCTTCCACGTCGTTGTCCTCGATCCGCTGGCCCGGGATGCCGTAGGCGGCCGCCCGGTCGGCGTTGGACGCGATCGCCGTGGACGCGTCCCGCGGCACCGAGATCGCCCAGTCGTTGTCCTCCACCACGAAGATCACGGGCAGCTTCCACAGGGCGGCCAGGTTGAGTGATTCGTGGAACGCGCCCTGGTTAGCCGCGCCCTCGCCGGTGAACGCGACGGCGACCGCGTCGCCGCCGCGGCGCTTGAAGGCGAACGCCTGGCCCAGCGCGGGCGGCAGGCCCTCGGCGACGATCCCTGAGCAGGAGAAGTGCACCGCCGGGTCGAACAGGTGCATATGGCCGCCCCGGCCATGCCCGAGGCCGCCCTCCCGGCCGAAGATCTCGGCGGTCATCTTGTCCATGTCCACGCCGTGCGCGATCGCGATGTGGTGCGGCCGGTGCGTCGCGGTGACCGCGTCATCCCGGCGCAGGTGAGCGCAGACGCCCGCGGCGACTGGCTCTTGCCCGGCCGACAGGTGCATCTCACCGGGAACCAGCCCGGCCCCGATGTCGAATGCCGGTTTCTTGTCCGCGTGGTACTCCCGCAGCATCGCCTCCTCGAAGGTGCGGCTCAGCACCATCACGCGGTACAGGTCAAGTCGGGTCTTGTCGTCCATTGCGCCTCCTCGGTACTCTCCCTAGGCGCACGGCCCGTCATGTGCCAGGCGCCCTTCCGGTATCGCTGTGCCAGCAGCCGCTCCTGCCAGCAGGTCTCGGCGGCGGTCGCAGGCCTGCGTGTCAGCGGGCCGTACCGTTCCGCCGCTTCCGTCAGCACCAGGTCCCGGGCGGTCGGCACGGACACGCCGGGGGCTATTTCGGATAGCGGACGCACCGGGCTCCGCCGGGAATCAAGTGGCTGGCTGTCCGGCGGGGCAAGGGTGAGGAACGCCCGCACCCGCGAAGCGGGGGTGGTGACCAGCAGCGTGGCGTGCGCCAGCGTGGCGCCCCTGGCTAGGTGAGCAGCAAGCCCCGACAGCTTCACCGGGCCGACGAAAACCCCCCGGTCGGACACCGCCGGCGCCAGTCCCAGCCTTCGCAGTACTGCGGCGATAAGCTCCGCGAGGTCACCAGTGAGCCCCGGCGCCCGGCCGGGCACGGCCATGGTGATGTTGAGATTGCCCAGATCATGGAAGACGGCGCCGCCGCCGCTCGCCCGCCGGAGCACCGGGACTCCCGTGGCGGCGCACGCCGCGACGTTCACCTCGCGCTCCAGCCGCTGGCCGCGGCCAAGCACTACACCCGCCTCGATCTGCCATATCCGCAGCAGCGGTGCCGGAGGCACCGCCCTGACCAGGGCTTCCTCCAGCGCCAGCTGCACAGCCGGGTCTACGCTCGGCACATCCGGGACGAGCAAGTCCATGCGCGTGCCCGCCGGTTCCGGGCCAGCTAACCGGCCGGGCATCACCCCCAGGCAGGCATTCCCCGCTTGACCCCACCGGACACCAAGACCTTGCGATCATTCCGCTAGTCGCCGATGTACGCCTCCATCCGCTGGGACGGGTCCCTTTGTCAGCGAAGACCACCTGCGCGCGGCCGTCCGCGTCCGCGACCAGCGCGGTGTACAGCCCGTTGACGCTGCGGGCCGGCCGGTCAGCCGGTAGGGCCTCATCCGCCTTGGGGCCCCGGCCGCAGTTCTTCCGCCACACGAAACCGGCCCAGATAATTCCGCCGTAATCGGGATGTCAGGGCATTTACACAGAACGGGCGGTGGCGTCTTTCGCGGCATCACCGTATCCGCGGCGGCCGGACGCGAATCGCGGGCATTGATATCCCTCATGGAAGGGGATCGGTCGCCTTATCGTTACATCCCGGCATGCTCGCCGGAATCCCGCTACGGTAGCCGTTGCACGGAGCCGGGGCGGGGTGCCCCGGAGGGGACCGGGATAAGGAGAAAACAGGCCGTCATGGCAGCCACTCTTCACGAGATGTTGCTCGCACCAGGAATTCAGCCGCAGGTGGTCAGCGATTGCGAGGCGCTGATAGATGGCGAGGTCCGGGATATGTCCGGCATCTCAGGAGCCGCTGTCAAGCTCGCGTACAGGACCGTGCGGACCTTCTCCGCGGACCACATCCACCACATGATCGAGACCCTGCTCCCGCGCATGGCGGACGCGCTCCAGCCGTACTGGGCGGACTTCACCGCCAGCGGCGGCGGGCAGTTCGGCGACTACCTCGCCAAGCACGAGGACGAGGTGTCCGAGTCGCTGCTCGCGATCACCGACGAGCGGGGGCGGAACTCGGGCCGGCCGACGATCGTGAAGGCCTACAACACGGTGCGCGGCAGTGCGGTCAAGCACGTGAAGGCGGCGCTGCCTGCCGTCGGCACGCTGGTGCAGAAGTACGCCTGACCCGTCCGGGTCATCGGCCCGCGCGACCCGGTTCCCGCGGCCGCGCGGGCCGTGGCGTAGTTGCTAACTTGGCGTAGTTGCTGGCTCCCCACCAGTCGACGACGACGACCTCCTCGTCCCCTACGACCCATGCGTCGTGCCCGGCCGGCAGCGAGGTCACCTGCCCCGGCGTGGCGTTCGAACTCCGCGCCGTCCGCGGTCCGCACGCGCAGCGTTCCCGATACGTGGTACTGGAAGTGCGGCGCCTCGCAGAGTTCCGTGCCCGCGATCGGCTTGACGTCCTGCGACCAGCGCCAGCCGGGCTGGAGGATCAGCCGTCCGATCTCGCTGCCGCCGACGCGCAGGATCTCGAGCCTGCCGTGGCTGAAGGGGCGAACTTCGTCCGGGGCGGCGAAGTCGCGGTGTTCGGTCTGCTGCCTGGTGTCCTGTGCCATGGCGGTGCTCCTCACTCGTCCCAGGCCTGGACGGCGGTCTGCCTGACGATGAGCCCGTCGCGCAGGTCCAGCATGGCCACGCACAGCACGCGGGTCCCGTCCGGGTAGGCGCAGGCCTGGGTGAAGGCCGCGGTGTCGCCGGAGACGACCACCCGCTCCAGGCGGTGGGTCATGTCGCGGCCGCACGTCTCGTCGAGGTACTCCCCGATCGCCGTGCGGCCGCGCAGGACGCGCGGGCGGCTCGGCGGCGCGTTCCTGTCGACGACGGTCATCTCGGCGTCCGGCGCGTATAGGCCGCGCATCGTGGCGGCGTCGCGCTCCTCAATGCCGCGGCGCAGTGCCTCGGTGTCGAATGCGCTGGTTGTGGTGTTCATCGAGTGCTCCTTCCGTGTCCGACTCGATCACCGTCAGCCTCGCGCGGCACCGTCAATCCACCGTCAAAGGCGCGGTGCAGAGGCCCGCTGGCATGATTGGGTGTCTTTTGCGGCGAATAGGGCCTGTCGGTTAGTTAGCTGGCCATCTCGGGTGTGTCGC
Organism: uncultured Actinomycetota bacterium; assembly: GCA_963771985.1. GTDB lineage: Bacteria > Actinomycetota > Actinomycetes > Streptosporangiales > Streptosporangiaceae > Trebonia. The sequence goes on from CAVYVO010000032.1 coordinate 173,228, forward strand.
CGGGGCGTGCTTTCCCGTGGGCGTGCGTGCTGTGACATCAGATGCCAGGGGGACTGCTCGTGCGAGCCGTTTCATGATCACGAATGTTTTTCGTACGTATAGGATGAATTTCTTACATCGTGAAAAATGTTTTCGGATAATGCGGCATGGTGGCCTGCTGCCGGGCCCGGGAGGCTGGTCGGCTGTGGCTTATGCGATTGGGGAGGCTGCAGGGACCCGTGATCGGAACCGGATACGGGCGCGGAACCGCTAGCACAATCCCGCCCGCTCTGTCTGCAACGCCAGGTAAATAGCCGACGGTTCCTATCCGCCCGAAATGACACCCGATGATCTCCGTGCCCGAATGGAGGGGTTCCTGCCAGCGGTGATAAGTGCATCGCGGGGCGGCCGCCGGCCGGCTGGCGGCCGGGAGCGTGCCGGCTGATACTTGAGCATGGCCGTGCTGGAGGTCCGCCTGCTCGGCGAGCTCGGCGTCGAGTTCGACGGCGCCGCCGTCACGCTGCCGAACAGCCGCCGCGCCCGCGCCCTGCTGGCCTGGCTCGCCTTGCGGCCGGGCCCGCACAGCCGGGCGCGGCTCGCCGCCCTGCTGTGGCCGGACGTCCTGGACGCCAGCGCCCGGGCGAGCCTGCGCAGCGCGCTGTGGGCGCTGCGCGCCGCGCTTGGGCCGGCCGCCGACGGGCACCTGCGGGCCGGACGGGACTTCGCGGAGCTGGCAGGCGACGGGCTGCGGGTAGACGTCCGCGAGTTCGGCCGGCTGCTCGCCGCCGGGCGCCCGGCGGAGGCGGTGGCGCTGCACCGCGGCGACCTGCTCAGCGAGTTCGACGCGGACTGGGTGCTCGACGCGCGGGACGAGCACCGAGAGCGGCTGTGCGCGGCGTACGCGGCGCTCGCCACGGCGGCCGAGGCGGACGGCGATGCGGCGGCGGCACGAGGCTGGGCGTCCCGGCGGGCATCCGGCAGGCCGCTCGATGAGCACGCGGCGCGGGACCTTATCCGGTTGCTGATGGCGGACGGCGACCAGGCCGCCGCTGTGGCCGCCTATCAGCGGCTGGCCGCGCGGCTGTCCGCCGAGCTCGGGATAAGCCCGGCGGCCGAGACGACGCGGCTGATCGCTGCGGCGCTGCCCGGGCCGCCCCTGGCGCCGGGGCTGGCGGAGAGCGCGGAACCCGCGCCCCGGCCGGGACCGGGCCCGGGGCCTGGCCGGCTCATCGGCCGGGACAGCGAGCTGCGCGCCCTGCTGCGGCACTGGCGGGCGGCCCGCGGCGGCGCCGGGACGGCCGTCGCGATCACCGGGGACGGCGGCATGGGCAAGACCCGGCTCGCCCGGGAGGCGCTAGCGGCCGCGGCGGCGGACGGCGCCAGGACCGCGGCCGGGATGGCGGGCGGTCCGGGGGCGGCCGCGCCGTTCGCGCTGTGGTCTGAGCTGCTCGACGACCTCCTCCCGCAGGCCGGCCCGCTGCCTGAGCCCATGCCGCACGGGGACGGCGACTGGCGGGTGATGCTCGCCGCCATCCGCACCGGGGCCCCCGCGCCTGCGACCGAACCGGGCCTGGACCGGATCCGCTTCTTCGAGGCGACGGTGGCGCTGCTCACCTGGGCGGCACGCGACCGGCCCGTCGCACTGGCCCTGGAGGACCTGCACGCCGCGGACCGCTCCAGCCTGGAGCTCGCGGCCTACGCCGGGCGCCGGATCGCCCGGCTGCCGGTCCTGCTGGTGCTGACCAGGCGGCGGCTGCCGCCCCGCCCCGAACTGGACGCCGTGCTCGGCGCGCTGCGGGCGCGCGGCACGCTCGGCGCCGAGTTCGAGCTCGGGCCGCTGGCCGCGGCGGCGCTCGGCGAACTGGTCAGGTCCGCCGCCGACGTCCCGGCGGCGAGCCGCGAGCGCATCGTCGCGCTGGCGGCGGGCAGCCCCCTGCTCGCCATCGAGACGGCCCGGTCCGCGGCACACGACGTGGACCCGGCGGCCGGGCTCGCCGGCGCCGCCCGGCAGGCGATCGGGCGTCTCGGTCCGGCGGCCCGCCTGTTCATCGAGCTCGCCGCCGTCGCCGGACGCGACCTGGACCGGGCCGAGGTCGCCTCGCTGCCGCTGCTCGCCAGCCCCGCGCGGGCGGCCGCTGAGGCGCTCGGATCCGGCCTGCTGTGCTCCCGCGGGGAGCGGACCGGGTTCCGCCATGATCTGCTGCGCGAGGCCGTTTACCAGGACTTGCCCGATCCGGTCCGGGCGCGGCTGCACGAGACGCTGGCCACGTGGCTGCGCGAGCGGGCGCCCCGCGGCGCTCCCCGGAGCGCGGCGGAGATAGCCCGCCACTTCCGGCTGGCCGGCCGGGACGACCTGGCAGCCGGCCAACTGGTCCGGGCCGCGGGGGCCGCCCGGGCGGTGGCCGCGCTGCCCGAGGCGGCGGCATACCTCGCGGAGGCCGCGTCCCTGCCCCAGCCGGCCGCCGCCGGACCGGACCCGGACCTGCTCATCGAGCTGGCCGAGGTCCAGGCGTGGCGGGGCATGCTCGCGGAGTCGGACGAGGCGTTCGGGCAGGCGCTGGAGCTGATCGCTCCGGACGACGACGGCGCGCTGGCCGCCGCCTGGGTGCGGCGCGGGCACTGGCTGCGCGGCGGGATCTGCCATCCGCGGGAGTCGCTGCGCTCCTACCGCGCGGCGCTGGACTTCCTCGGCCGCGGCGGCGACGTCGACCCGCTGGTCAGGGCCGAAGCGATGGCGGGGATGGCCTGGGCGCAGGCGGTCGCCGGCGACTCTGGCGAGACCGACTGGCTGCTCGCCGAGACGCGGCGGCTGCTCCGCGACGCCGGGGAGACGACGGGGGCGCGGCTCAGCAGGCTCAGCCATGACATCGATGTGGCCCGCGCGCACGCGCTGTTGCGGGCCGGCCGGTTCACCGAGAGCTACGCTCCCCTCGAGGCCGCGAGCACGGCGGCGGGCCGCGCCGGCCGCCCGGACCTCGCCTACAGCTGCCTGGCGAACGCCGCGAGCGCCGCGGCCTGCGCCGGTGACCCGGCGCGGGCGATGGACTTCGCGGACCGCTGCCTGCCCCTCGTGGCGCGGGGCGGGCTGCTCCGGCTGTGCGTCTACACGCACTCCGCGCGGACCGCGCTGCTGCGGCTGCTCGGCCGTCTCGGCGAGGCCCGCGTCGCCTGCGACGCGGGCGCCACGGCGGCTGAGCGGGTCGGGCTGGCGGATCTCGAGGGCCTGGTGCACCATGACCGCGGCCTGCTCGCGGCCGCGGCGGGCGATCACCAGGCCGCGGCGGCCGAACTCGGCCTCGCCCTCGACCTCGGCGCGCCGGTCAGCCGCCCCCTGACACGGCTGCTGCGCGCCGCCGCGCTGGCCCGGGCGGATCGCCCGGACGAGGCCGAACGCGAGCTGCGCGCCGCCGCGCTCGAGCCGGTCTCCCCCGCCGACTGGCCCGACACCCTGGTGGCGCGGATGTCGCACGCGCAGGGGCTGATCGCGCTGTGCCGCGGCGAGAAGGACCTCGCCGCCCGGCGGCTGCGCGAGGCGGAGGCGGGATGGCGGCGGCGCCTGACGGCGGGCCAGGACAGGCCGCCGGGACGAGAGCCGTCGGCCGGCGCCGCCGCCGGCGAGCGGTACGTGGCGGCGCTCATCGACCTCGGCCGCCCGCCGGTCGCGGGGCTGGTGCGGCCCGCGGCGGAACTGGCCGCGCTGCACGCGGACATCATGACGCTGGGAGGCTCGGATGCCTGAGTTCGAGGACCACGCGCGCAGCGACGCGCCGCCCGAGGACGTCTGGAAGCTGCTGTATGACCCGGGCCGGTTTCCCGACTGGTGGGCCGGGGTCGGGTCGGTCGAGCCCGGGCAGGCCGGGTCGTACACGATGTACCCGGAGGGCTACCCGGACTTTCCGATGCCGCAGCGGGCCCGCGTCACCGGGTCGGGGGTGACGATCTCCTGCCTGGTCTCGGACCTGGTCTTCGAGTGGCGCCTGGCACCCCTCGACGGCGGTGCGGCGACCGACATCACCGTGCACGTCGAGATCCCCGATGCGGAAGCGCACCGGCTCGCCGCGCAGCGGGACGTGATCAGCCGGTCTGTGTCCCGGCTCGCCGCGCTGGCCGCGGAGGAAAGCAGGTGACCGAGGCCGACGCGGACTACATCGTGGTGGGGGCCGGGACCGCGGGCTGTGTGCTGGCGGCCAGGCTGTCAGAAGATCCCGCCGTGCGCGTGCTGCTGCTCGAAGCCGGCGGCGCCGAACGCACCCGTGCGATGACCGTGCCCAGCGCGTGGCCGGAGAACCTCGGTTCGGCGGCGGACTGGGCGGGGCTTACGACCCCGCAGGCGGACGCCGGACCCGCGCTCATGCCGCGGGGAAAGACGCTCGGCGGGTCAAGCGCGATCAACGCGCTGGCGCACATCCGAGGGCACCCGGCGCTGTACGACCGGTGGCCGGCGGGCTGGCGGTCCGCCGATTTGCTGCCGTACTTCCGGCGCAGTGAGCGGGCCGGCGGCCGCGACCCGGCGCTGCGCGGCACCGACGGCCCGGTGCCGGTGACGACGGTGCGCGATCCGCACCCGGCCGCGCGCGCGTTCGTCGCGACGCTCACCGCGGCCGGTTTCCCGCGCACCGGCGACCTGAGCGGTGGCGATCCGGAGGGGGTGGCCTGGGCGGACCTAGCCATGGCGGACGGCGAGCGGGTCAGCGCCGCCGACGCCTACCTGCGGCCCGCGCTCGAGCGGCCCAACCTGACGGTCCTGACGGACTGCCTGGTCACGCGGCTGCAGTTGGCTCAGGGCCGCTGCAACGGAGTCACGTACGTCCGAGATGGCGCCCAGGGCACGGCGCGCGCCGCCGCCGAGGTCATCGTGTCGGCGGGCGCGATCGGCTCCCCGCAGCTGCTCATGCTGTCCGGCATCGGCCCCGCCGCTGCCCTGCGCGCCGTAGGCGTCGAGCCCGTCGCGGACCTCCCCGGGGTCGGCGCGAAGCTGCAGGACCACCCCATCATCCTGGCGAGCTACGCGTCGTGCGCGCCGCTGCCCGCGAGCCGCTACAACAACGGCGAGGCCTACGCCGCGCTGCGCAGCCCGCTGGCCGGTGAATACCCCGACCTGCACCTGTTCCCGATCCTGCTGCCGCTCGCCCCGTCCGGGCTCCAGGCGCCGGATTCCGGTTACGCGCTGACCGCGGCGGTCGTCGCCCCGGACAGCCGCGGCACGGTGCGGCTCGCCTCGGCCTCTCCTGAGACCCCGCCGCTCATCGACCCCGGGTTCCTGACCGCCGCGGCCGACCTGGACCGGCTGGCGGCCGGGCTCCGGATCGTGCGCGAGGCAGGGGCGAGCGCGGCGTTCGGCGCGGTCAGGGCGGCGGAAGTGTGGCCGGGGCCCGAGGTTGTCTCGGACGCTGCCCTGCGCGGCTACGTCCGCCGCGGTGTGGGCAGCTACTACCACCCGGCCGGCACCTGCGCGCTCGGCGCGGTGGTCGACGCCGAGCTGCGGGTGCACGAGACAGCGGGCCTGCGGGTAGCCGACGCCTCGGTCTTCCCCCTGATCCCCAACGCCCACCCGAACGCCACCGTCCTCGCCATCGCGGAGAAGGCAGCGGACCTGATCAGGGGCGCCTCCTGATGACAGCGGCGGACGGCTGACCGGAGGAACCACCGGCCCGTTCGGGGGACAAAAGACCTGAGTCGGCGGGACTTGGGTCCATTGCCTGTGCCCACCGGAAAACGAAACCTGAGTGCCAGGCCACCCTGCGGATTCTGGAATGGGGCACGGGCATGACTACGGCGAAGCAGCCTATTCCCGGAACGACGATCTTCGACGGCGAGCAGGCCCGGAAGGGCTACGCGCTGAACAAGATGTGCATGTCCTTCAACGACGCCGCCAACCGGGCGGAGTTCGCGCGCGATGAGGACGCGTACTGCGCGCGGTATGGCCTGAACGCGCGGCAGCGCGAGGCGGTCAGGCACCGGAACGTCCTTGAGCTGATCGCGGCCGGCGGCAACGTCTATTACCTGGCGAAGTTCGCCGGGATCTTCGGGCTCGACGTGCAGGACATCGGCGCGCAGCAGACCGGGGTCACCAAGGCGGAGTTCCAGGCCAGGCTGCTCGCGGAAGGACGATAGGACATGGCGGAGATCATCGGCTGCGCTACCACGTCGCACGTGCCCGCGATCGCGAAGGCGATCGCCAAGGGCCTGCAGGAGGAGCCGTACTGGAAGCCGTGGTTCGACGGGTTCGAGCCGGTGCACCGCTGGCTGGCGCGGGCGAAGCCCGACGTCGCGGTCGTCGTCTACAACGACCACGGGCTGAACTTCTTCCTGGACAAGCTGCCGACCTTCGCGATCGGCGCCGCGCCCGAGTACCGCAGCGCGGACGAGGGCTGGAACATCCCGACGGTGCCGCCGTTCACGGGCGACCCGGAGCTGTCCTGGCACATCATCAACTCCGTGACCGCCGAGGACTTCGACCTGACGACGTGCCAGGAGATGGTGGTCGACCACGCGGTATGCAACCCGATGACGCTGCTGTGGCCGGGCGGCGGGCAGTGGCCGGTCCGCATCGTCCCGGTGGAGATCAACACGGTCCAGTTCCCGTTCCCGTCGGCGGCGCGCTGCTACAAGCTCGGGGAGGCGATCGGCCGCGCCGTCGCCTCCTACCCCCAGGACCTGCGCGTCCTGGTCATCGGAACGGGCGGGCTCTCCCATCAGCTCGACGGCGAGCGGGCCGGGTTCATCAACAAGGAATTCGACGAGAAGTTCATGGCCAGCTTGATCGAAGACCCCACCTGGGCGACGCAGTTCTCCACAGTCGAGCTCATCGAGCAGACCGGAAGCCAGGGCATCGAGCTGATCCTCTGGCTCGCCGCGCGGGCGGCACTCGGCGCCGTGCGGCAGGTCGCGGCCAACTACCACGTGCCCATTTCCAACACGGCAGCCGGCATGATGCTGCTCGAGGCGGCATAAGGGGACCATATCGTTAAGGCTCGGCGACCTCGGCGCGGGTTTTGCGGCCCAGCCACCAGAACAGCACGCCGACGACGATGAACGCCAGCACGGGGATCAACTCGGTCCACAGGTAGCTGAACCGCTCGCCGTAGGTCCACTGCGCGGGGGCGAAGTCGCTGCTGAACCAGTGGTATCCCGCTCCCGGGGCGATGAGCTGTACGCTCGCGATCGCGACGAGGATCATGAGCACGATCGTGAGGGTGCGGTAGAGCGGCATCCGGAACGGACGGTTGACTTCTGGATGGCTGACACGCAGCTTCCAGAGGGCGGGGTAGATGAGCAGGTAGCTGATCAGCGTCGTGGAGATCGTGACCCCGAGGACGGCGGAGAAGTACTTCGCGGCGTTGCCGCCGGTGATCTCGGTGGCCAGGACCACCACGATGGTCGCGACGATCCCGCTGAAGACGTTGACGCGGACCGGGGTGCCGAGCTTGGCGTTGATCACGCCGAGGGACCGCGGGCCCGCTCCGTCATAACACGACACGGCCAGCGCGCGGTCCGAGCCCATGATCCAGGTCGCGCCGGACGTGATGAGGCAGAGGATGAACAAGATCGCGCACGCGTCGCCGAGGACGAGCCCCGCTCCGGTCAGCGTCGCGGCGCCGCCGACGGCGACGTGCCCGCCGTACACGGTGAAAACGTCCTGGATGGCGCTGACGAAGCCGCTGAAGTTGCTGATGGCCGACGACGGCAGGGCGATGAGGATGCCGAGCACGGGCAGCGAGTACAGCAGTACGCTGGCGACCGCCGAGCGGGCGATGGCGAAGGGCACGTCACGCTGGGGGTTGATCATCTCCTCGCCGGCGCTGTTGGGCAGCTCGAAGCCGACGTAATTGAACAGCAGCACGCCCACCAGGAGGACGAAGCCGCTCGCCGTCGGCTTGTAGTCGCTCACATGGTTGAGCCCCTGGGCACCGTGCTTGAAGCCGTAGATGATGACCGAGACGGTGAACAGGCCAAGCAGCAGGAAGCGGGCGAACGCGCCCGCCGTGGGCAGCCACTTGCCGACCCGGAACGACGTGATCGCCGCGACGATCGTGATCCAGACGAACACCAGCGACACCACGTAGGTCACAGGGGTCGAGAGCACGTTGCCGTTATTGAAGAAGACCTCGACCGCGCCGACGCAGGACACGGCCAGCGACCCGCCTATCCACACCGGGTTGGTGACCCAGTACAGGAGGTTGTTGACCGCCCCCGCCAGGTGCCCGAACGCGAGACGCGTCCACATGTACGGGCCGCCCTCCTGAGGGAACGCGGTGCCGAGCTCGGCGAACAGCAGCGCCTGCGGCACGAAGAACACGATCGCGTAGACCACCATCCAGGTGAAGGACTCCCCGCCGCCCTCGGCGACCGTCGCGATCGTGTCCACGCCGACGATCGTGCAGATGAGGAAGAAGAGGATGTCGAAGCGACCGAAATGCCGCTGGAGTTTCTGCCTCTCGGCAGAGGCCGCGACGGTCATCGTGTCCAGCAGTTCAGCCATGCGCGAGCTCCGGGGAATCAGGTGTCGAAGCCCACAGTCTGGCTTAACACGATGTCATGGGCATTACACCGCATTTCTCCCCGATGACAACTGCCGTCTCTCCCGGATGACAACTGCCGTCTCTCCCCGATGACAACTGCCGTCTCTCCCGGATGACAACTGCCGTCTCTCCCGGATGACAACTGCCGTCTCTCCCGGATGACAACTGCCGTCTCTCCCGGATGACAACTGCCGTCTCTCCCGGATGACAACTGCCGTCTCTCCCGGATGGCAACTGCCGTCGCCTCTTGCTGTTATCGACTGGCGCGCGCCTGGGATTCCTTGATCACCCGCTCGGCCTCGGTCCGGTCCATCCAGCCGCGGACGTCGGTGGACTTGCCCGGCTCGAGCTCCTTGTAGATGTCGAAGAAGTGCCCCACCTCAGCGGTCAGGTGGGCAGGCACGTCGCCCAGGTCTCTGATGCCGACCCGCCGCGGGTCCCCCACGGGCACGGTCAGCACTTTGGCGTCCGGGCCATGCTCGTCGAGCATCCAGAACACCGCGACGGGACGGACGGTCACCAGGCAGCCGGGGAACGTCGGCTCGTCCAGCCACACCAGCGCGTCCAGGGGGTCGCCGTCCTCGGCCAGCGTGCCCTCGATAAACCCGTAGTCGAGCGGATACACCGTGGAGGTGAACAGCATGCGGTCCAGCCGGATACGTCCGGTCTTGTGGTCCATCTCGTACTTGTTCCGCGAGCCCTGGGGGATCTCGATGACGACCTCAACGTCCATGGCCGGCTCCTTCGGCGGATTTAGCGTGTCCCAGGTCTAATACCGCCTCAGGCCTACCCGCGCAACATGCCGCTCATACCACGGACATACGACGTTAAACTTTCGCGGCCTGAGCATCGCGATCTGTTCGAATCCGGCGAGTCGCGCTGGCGTATCAGGCCATCGTGGCGGTAGCAGTCGACATCACCACCCGCGCCGCGCCGGTATCGCTGTGGACGGTGCTGCGGGGGTGGGGCCGGATCGGGTGCATCGGGTTCGGCGGACCGCCCGCCCACATCAGGCTGCTGCGGCAGCTATGCGTCGAACGGCGGGGCTGGCTGGACGCGCGCGAGTTCGAGGACGCGATCCCGGTCTGCAATGTGCTGCCCGGCCCGTCTCGCCGTAAGGCAGGCCGATTGCGCAATCGACCACACCGCCAGAAGCGGGACATGCCAGTACCCCAACGGCTGACGCCCGGATTCTGCCGCGCCGGCTGTCGAAGAGGCCTATGAGCTGTGATGGTCTGCGGGTGCGGCGCCGCGGCCCTCTGCCACCGCAAACCGTGTCCGCTGTTTTTAATGTCTCAATGTGAAGTTGAGACATTAAGAATAATAACCTCTAGGTGTGTACTCCGGGGCGGATACCACCCCGAAGTACCCAGCTAAGCCAGGTCGCCCGGCGGGAGGTTGACCACTGTGGCCTGTGTGACGGCGGGTGTCCGCGACGGGGCCCGCAGCCGACGCTAACCTGCCGATTGCGCAATCGTTCCCGGAAGAAGGCCCTGTCGCACATTTCTGGATGATGGCGAAGCCCTGACGCCGCCTGCCCGCCGTATTTTCCTTATGAACGCGCCAAGCTCGAACTAACGAGAAAGATCCTTCGACCTATAGGCCGTAACATCCTTCACGTTATCGAAAACCGACGAGGAGCAGGACACCGGACGGCCGCTAGCGCACGATCGGACCGTTACCTTCCAGTTATATGAGCCGGAAGAACGGGTCGATCGCGCGATTGACCTGCTGGCTCTTACCTGGTGCCCGGTCCATGCTCCCGGCCAGGCCGACGCTGGGCGCCGAGCACGAAGCCGAGCCAGCTGACCGTCTCGTGGCCGGGCGTGCTCTGGCACCATTCCTCAGCGTCCCTGACCCGGGCGCGCTGCCCGCGCCCCGGCTCGAACAGGTCAGACGGCTCGTCCGGCGCGCGGCCGAACAGCAGCGCTGCCAAATCGCGCATCTCAGCACCTCCTTGTAATCACGATATAACGCGAATCGTCGCTTGGCCACTGGGTGTCCGCGAAATACGCGCTCTTCACCGAAGGATCAGCTCCGGGTTACGGCGCGTCCAGCCCGCGGTTGACCGCCGTAGCGATCATCGGCTATGTCGGGCGGCGGGTGCGTTGCCGCGCCGGCCTTCCCGACATCTCGCGGAAGTCCAAACCCCGGGGAAGGTGTGCGATGCCGCGGGCGAAGAACAAGGGCAGGGGCACCGCGCCGGTTCGGCGGGCCGGAACGCGGGACGCCGGCGCGGCGCGGGACGCCGGCGCGGCGCGGGACGCCGGCGCGGCGCGGGACGGAGTTCCGGCGACGGACGCTGGCGCGGCGCGAGGTTCGGGTACGGCGCGGGCTCCTGGTGCGCCGCGGGCTCTGGTGCCTGTGCGGGACATGCCGCTCGGGCTTGCCCCGCCTGCGGCGAAGGTCCCGGCTGGGCTTGCCCGGCGGCCTGGGAGCGGGTCGGCGCGGCGGGCGGCGCCGGGCACGGGGCCGGTGTCCGGCAAGTCCGCGCCGTCCGCGCCGTCCGCGCCGTCCGCGCCGTCCGCGCCGTCCGCGGATACGGCGCCGGCGGCCGATGCAGCGCCGACGGCGGTTGGGGCACCGGACGATGTGCCGCAGTGGGCGGCCAAAGCGCTGGAACAGTTGCTGACCGTGACGTACTGGCTCGACCCCGGCGCGAACGGTGATCCGTTCACGGCCACGATACGGTTCGCCGGCCACCGGACGGACGTGACCGGGCCGTCCCGCCCGGGCGACGTCTTCTCACAGGAGGAGACCGTCGAGAGGATCCTGCCCGGCAGCGGGCCGGTGGCGGTCACCGCCGAGGTGCGCGGCGTCAACCCGGGCACCTGGACGGTCACGGCGCGGCCGGTCGCCCGCGGCGCCGGGCGGGTGCCGTCCGCGCCGCGGACAGGGCCGGTCGCCGCCGGGCGGGTGCCGTGGCCGCGGCGGGTCGCGATCCCGGCCAGTCCGGACACGACAGTGCGCACCAGGACGCTGCTGCGGTCGCAGGTGCCAGGGATCATCCGCTACGCATACGCGTGCCTGGTCATTCTCGGCGTGCTCACCGGCCTGGGCCTCGAAGCGCTGCTGCTGGCAGCCGGGCACTACCCGTTGCCGCGCCCGATGCTGCTGTCGGCGGCGGCCGTGGCGGCCGGCGTGATCGGCGGGAAGACCTGGTACGCCGTGGTGCACCGCGGCCGGAAATGGGACGGCTGGTGCATCCAGGGGTTCGTCGCTGGAGCCGCGGTCGTCGTCGCGGTCGCCGCGGCCGCGGGCCCCGGCGTTCCGGCGGGCGCCTTCCTCGCGGCAGCCACGCCCGCGCTGCTGATCGGCATGGGGATCGGGCGGCACGGCTGCTTCTGGGCGGGCTGCTGCACCGGCCGGCCCACCGCGTCCCGGTGGGGAATCTGGTCGTCGGACCGCCGGCTAGGGTGCCGCCGGATGCCCGTGCAGCTGCTCGAAGCCTGGACGGCGCTGGCGCTCGGCGCGGGATCGCTGGCGGCCGTGCTGGCCGTGGGCCTCGCCCGGTCCGGACCGGTGGCCGTCGCCGGGCTGGCCGCCTACACCCTGGTCAGGCAGCTCATCCTGGGCCTGCGCGACGAGCCCCGCCAGTGGCGGTACGGGCGGCCGGTGACGGCCGCCGCCGCGGCCCTCGCGCTGGTCGCCGGAGCCGCCTTGCTCGCGCGTTAATAATGCGTCAATAATCGCGGCAGCCCGGGGATTCCGCTGACAATCCCCGGCACTTTGGCACGCTAGGTCTAGACGCCGCGCTCGGCGGCGGAATCGTGAAGGAAACGACAAGTGGCGCAGCAGCGCGGGTCCGCGAGCGACGTGGATTCGGCCTTGGACAGCCGATTCGACGTCAGCGTGGCGCATGTGGCCCGGGTGTACAACTACTGGCTGGGCGGGAAGGACAACTTCACCGCCGACCGGATCGCCGGAGACAACACGATCGCGGTCTACCCGGGCATCCGGCTGTCCGCCCGGGCCAACCGGGCGTTCCTCGCGCGGGCGGTGCGGTATCTCACCGAGACCGAAGGCATCCGCCAGTTCCTCGATATCGGCACGGGGCTGCCCACCGCGAACAACACCCACGAGGTCGCGCAGGCCGCCGCGCCGGAGAGCCGGATCGTCTACGTGGACAACGACCCGCTGGTCCTCGCCCACGCCCGCGCGCTGCTGACCAGCAGCCCCGAAGGTGCCACCGCCTACCTCGACGCAGACCTGCGCGACACCGGCAAGATCCTCAGCCAGGCGGCGGAGACCCTGGACTTCGGCCAGCCGGTGGCGATCATGCTGATCGCGATCTTGCACTACATCCCGGACGCGGACGATGCGCGTGAGATCGTGGCCCGGCTGCTCGGCGCGGTCCCCCCCGGCAGCTTCCTGGCGGTCTCCCACGCCGGCAGCGACCTGTTCCCCGCGGAGATAGCGGCCTTCGAGAAGAGCCTCAACGAGCACCTCCCTGGAGAACGTCACATGGCCCGCCCCCGCGCGGCGGTGGAGCGGTTCTTTGACGGCACCGAACTGCTCGCACCGGGCGTGGTCCGGGTGAGCGAGTGGCGCCCGGACTCGGCCGCCGAGGGCGCCATCCCCACGACCCTGTGGGGCGGCGTCGGCAGGAAATCCTGATCACGGGCACCAACAGGGGCGGCCCGCTGGTCGCCGGGGTATCCGCGCAGAAGATGACCGCCGCCGAGGCACTGGATGAGATCAGCGAGGCCGTGCTGGCGGACCGCGACGACGTCGGTCGCCGACTCCCCGTCGGCAAGCTCGGACTACTCGAATTGGAACATTAAGGACATAAAGGGCTAGCGCACTACAGACTGTGACCGTTTCACGTCTTCTGCCGTGGACTTCCGGCGCAGCCGACCATGATCGCGAAGAGTTTTCGTTGTTATAGAGCGAAGTATTTACATGGAAAAAAATGTATTCGGGATCGTTGCTCTAGCTTCGCGATCGGCAGTCACGGACGGTTATAACGGCCGACGGATAGGGCCTGCCATAAAGATATTTCGCGATCATGTGAGACAGCTGACTGCCGCCGGCTCCGGGGAGGCGGGCGACTGTGGCGTATGCGACCGGGCAGGACTGCGGAGGGCCGTGAGCAGCGGCAGATAACGGCACAGAACCGCTGGCACGATCCCGTCCGCAGAGGGTGAGGGGGTCCGCAGAGGGTGAGGGTGAGGGTGAGGGTGAGGAAGCCCGCAGAGGGTGAGGGTGCTGGTGAGGGAGAAGGAGGGAGGGAGGGAGGGAGGGAGAGAGGGAGCGCACCGATCGCGGCGGCCGCGGTCTATGGGGTTCCAGGGGTTATGGCCGAATAGAGCGGGCGACGTTGCGCTATGTGATGAAAATGACACAATCTAGCTATTGGACGCATATTTGCCAGAGCGTGTTCACTAGGAGGGGAACGAACCGCTACGCACAGAGAGATCGCCAGCTAACGTGGAGCGCGTCACGCCGGACGCCGCGCAGATCATGCGGAACGGCCGTCGGCTGCTCAGGGCACGGGAGAAGATTCTCGCCGGCCAGGGCGGCCCGCTGCGGGAGGTGATCGCCGCCTCCTGGCAGCGGTCGATGGCGCACGGGCTGCAGCCGGACCGGTTCAGCGTCCCCTATGACGGGGCCGCGCCGGCAGGCCCGCTCGTCGCGGCGGCGGGTCCGGTCGCGGACGCGGCCGGCGCCGACCTCGCCGGAACGAGCGTGAGCCTGGTCGTGTCCGACCACCAGGCTCGCATTCTCGACCGGAGGGTTCCCGACTCGGGGCTGCGTGCCCGGCTTGACCGCCTCTGCCTCGCGCCTGGCTTCCGCTACGGGGAGGATGCCGTCGGCACCACCGCGATCGCGGTCGCGCTGAGCCAGCAGGGCCCGGCCCTGGTCGCCGGCGGCGAGCATTACGCGGACACGCTGACCGCGATGGTCTGCGCGGCCGCGCCTGTCACCGATCCCAGAACCGGGCGTGTCCTCGGCGCGATCGGGCTCGCCTGCCCGGGCAGGGACGCGAGCACGCTTATGATCGCGTTCGCCAAGCGCGCGGCGCGCGACGTGGAGCAGCGGCTCGCCACCGCCGGCGACACCGACCGCGCCTTGCTCGGGCGTTTCCTGCGCGCCCGGCGGCAGGCCAAGGGGCCGGTGGCGGCTATCAGCGAGCGCGCCCTGCTCACCAATACCGCCGCCGCCGTTGTCGTGGCCGAACGCGACCGCGGCCAGCTGTGGGAGTGGGCGCTTGGCGCGCTGCACGCGGTGGACCAGGCCACGTCCCGGCTGCGCCTGTCCGACGACCAGACCGTGACCGTCCACGCCAGCCGGATCGACCCAGCCGACATCCGCGCGGGAGTCTTGCTGTCCTTCGCCGGGGCCGACGGCCAGCCCGCGGAATCCCGGCAGGACGACGGCTGGAACAGCCTCACCCCGGCCGAGCGCGGCGTCGCGGAGATCATCGCCGAGGGCGCCACCAACCGTGAGGCGGCGGCCCGGCTTTACCTGTCACGGCACACGGTGGATTACCACCTGCGCCAGATCTTCCGCAAGCTCGGCATCGCGTCGCGTGTCGAGCTGACGCGGCTCGTGGTCGAGCGCTCCCCGCGCGGCTAAGGCGCGGGCGCGCCGGGCGCGCAGCGCGCGCCGTTCCTCGGGCAGCGTGCCGCCCCAGACCCCGACGTCCTGCCCCGTCGTGAGCGCCCAGTCAAGGCACAGCGGGCGCACCGGGCAGCCGCCGCATACCCGCTTCGCCAGATCCGCCTGCTGCAGTGCGGCGCCGGCGCCCCCGACCGGAAAGAAGAGCCCGGGATCGGTGCGCTTACACGCCGCGTAAGCGCGCCAGTCCGCCGTAGCCGGCGCCGCGCCGCGCTGGGCTGGGATGTAGACAATGGTCATGCGTCCCCCCCGGTTTACTGCCTGTGTACAGGCTGCGACGGGACCGGCGGCGCGCGCAATCACGCATTCGCGTAGTTATGTGTCACTGGGGTGGCGCGCCGGTTAGGCGATCTCGTCGTCGCCTGCCGCGAGGAACTCTTCGGCGGCGCGCGCCATCGATATGTCGCCCGGCTGCAGGCCCTCGACGAGATCGGGAGAGCTGGCCGGGTTGATCTTGACGAACGGAGGGAGCGCTGGTTCGGACCAGACGACTCGACGCTTGCTGGTGACCCACCGCCTGATCTTTAGCATGCCCCGGCTGCTACCCGCCATCGGGCGGTTCATGCGCGCGTCCAGACAAGCGTGCGGCCCTTCCGGGGAAGGGCCGCACGCTAGGGCGAGACCGCTCACGAACGAACGAAGATGTTGCCGCTCGTGATCGGGTACTGGGTGACCCGCCCGTGGTGCGGGCCCCTGACGACGCCGTAGGCGTAGGTGTCGTACTTGAAGCCTGGACCGCCGTCATGCGCCTTCACGATGACCTGCAGGCCCGCCAGCCTACGTGGCGTGCCCATCGGGATCGTGTACATGAAGCTGGCGTCGTGTCCCCTGATCACGGCCGACGTCACCGGGGCCGTGTAGTGGAGGACCTGGAACGCCGAGTCGGCCGGCATCGTGAACGCCAGCGTGGTGCCGCTGCTGTCGGTCGCGGTCCCGGACACAGAGCCGTCAGCGGCCGAGATGAGGCCTTGGCCCTTGACCGTGTAACCCGCGTTGGTCCCGGTGTACACGATGATGAACGACACCGCGTTCCCGGTGACCGTACCGGTGATCGTCCACGTGTAGGTGGTGGGATCAGGATTGTACGTGCCGGTGCCGGAGAACGACGTCGAGGTCGTCGACAGCGGCGTGACCGTGGTGACGTCCATCGTGTGCTGGTAGCTGCTGGCACCGACGGTGAAGGTCAGCGCGTGCGTCCCGCTGATGTTCCACACGTTCGTGTTGCTGGCCGGGTATATGAAGTTCGTGTAGTCGATGAAGCCGCGGGCGTGCTGGTGCCCGCGTCCGGGGACCGCGGTGAACGACACATACTGGATCGGCCCGGACAGCGCCACGCTGCCCGTCGCTACGGGTGACGGCCTCGGGTGATACGCGGGCGCGGCGCTCGCCCCGCCCGCGGTGGCCACGCTGGTGCCGGCTACCGTGAGAAGGACCGCCCCGCTGGCGAGTATTGATCTGATTCTCATGCCACAACTCCAAGGTAGATAGTTGGTTACCGTTCCTGCCTAGGAGCACGACAGCACGGCGGCAAGGGGCTGCACGATGCCTGTCAAGGGACGTTCGTCATGACATCGAGCCTTCAGGGATGCGAACACGGCCGGAGAACCGTGGACGGCCGGCGAGGCTGCCGCGACCGTTCCGGATAACAGGAAAGCCGAGCCCGCGCGGCGGCGCGCTGCCGCACCGAGCTTTCCGAAGTGTTAGCACATTCAAAAGTTTCCATGCATACAGCGGAACGTCCCGGCTGTGTAAAATGCCCTAAGCGCGCCGCGAGGCCGCCGAGACGCTTAATCGCAGTGCGCAATGGGGTACCAAGGGGGGTTTTGTTGTATTCGGTGAATGCGAATGACTAGGCGCGGGCCCCTTATCACGCTGGCCGCGGTGGCGGTATTGGCCGGTATTTTTCTGTGGGCCAACACGCTCGTGCCGAAACCGGGCGCCGCCGCGGGCACCGCGACCCCCGCCCCTTCGGCCAGTTCGGCCAGCCCGGCCGCGACCACGGTCGCCGCGCACGCCCTATACGCCGGGCGCGGGGCCGGCGACCAAGCCGTCGTGGTGATCGAGGTCAACGGGGGCAAGGCCGCCGCGGAGGTGACCTCGGACCGCCGCCTTCGCGTGGATCTCCAGGGCTCGGTACACGGCAGCCAGCTGACGCTGACCGCGCCGGACGGGACTGGGCTGACCGGGTCGGTGTCGGGGCCGGACGTGTTCGGGACGATCACGGGATTCCGCGGGCAGAGCTTCCCGTTCTCCGCCGCGTCGGAGGTCGTGCGCGCCGTCTACGCCGGCCGTAGCAGCGGCAACGAGGTGGCGCTGGCGGTCGACACCGACGGCGGCAAGGCGACGGGGTACGTCTGCAACGGCAAGACCATCGAGGCCTGGCTGCAGGGCTCGGTGAAGGGCGACCAGGTGACGCTGACCGGGAAGAACGGCGCGGGCCTGACGGGCACGATGTCCGGGCTGGCGATGTTCGGCATGGTCACGCCGAAGGCGGGATTGAGCTTCCCGTTCTCGGCCGAGCTCGCCCCGCGGCCGGCCGGGGTCTACCAGGCGCGGATCGCGGTCAACCGGCTCGCCACCCGGATCGGCTGGGCGGTGCTGCCGGACGGCACCCAGCTCGGCGTGGCGGTCTCCGGCACGACCTTGAGCCCCGCGCCAGCGCTCGACCTGGGCGACAACAGCTTCGTCCTGGACGGCACCAGCTTCACGGCCGAGCCCGTCGACGGCAACGCCACAGTGGTCAGCCCGTGAGCGGCCGCGAACGACACGACGCGGAGGAACCAGCGCGA
The DNA here is from genome assembly GCA_963771985.1 of uncultured Actinomycetota bacterium. Classification (GTDB taxonomy): domain Bacteria; phylum Actinomycetota; class Actinomycetes; order Streptosporangiales; family Streptosporangiaceae; genus Trebonia. Next base: position 191,139 of record CAVYVO010000032.1, read on the forward strand.
TGACGACTCAGCCAGCGGCCGCCGCGCCGCCCCGGGACCAGTACGCGAAGCCGCTCCTCACCGCGCTGCTCGGCGGCTGCGCGGTCGCCCTCGTGCTGGGGCTGTATGCGGGGCTCCACCATCCGACTAAATACGCACTCGACGTCGGAGGCTTCTCCTCGCCGCTGTACGCCAAGGCGTGGCTGACCACGTTCGCGGCCGGGTTCGCGGTCGTCCAGCTCGCCACCGGCTGGCGGCTCACGCGGCAGTCGGTGGCTCCCGCCTGGATGGCCACGGTCCACCGCTGGTCGGGACGGATCGCGATCCTGCTCACGGTGCCGGTCATCATCCACTGCATCTACGCGCTGGGTTTCCAGACCTACTCGGCGCGCGTGTACGCGCACTGTGTGCTCGGCTGTGTCTTCTACGGCGCGTTCGTGGCCAAGATGCTCAGCCTCGCGCGGCGCGACATGATGCCAAAATGGGTGCTGCCGGTCCTGGGCGGCGTGGTATTCGTATCGCTGATAGCCCTGTGGGCGACGTCAGCGCTATGGCTGTTCGCCACCCACGGAGCGCACTCCTGAGGCACGCACTCCTAAGGTAGCGCCATGGAACACATGACAACCCACATAGGCATAGAGCCGGGCAGCGGCCTCGTCGGCCGGTTCGGCGACACGGTCATCCTGATCCCGCGCGGACAGGCACCGGCCGGCGGCGCGGACGATGCCGTCAGGGAACTGCTGGAGATCGTCGCCGCCGTCGCCTCGGACAGCCAGCTGTCGGCCAGCATGGTGGCGGCGCGGCTGGCGGGCTGGGTGATCGGGCGGATGTCGGAGGATGCCGTGGCCTTCGGGATGGTCGCGCCGGTCAGCGATGGCGTGGTGATGTTCCTGCGGGGCGCGGTGTGGTGTTCGGTCACCGAGGGCGGAGCCACCAGGCAGCTGTCCGGGGAACGGGCCCTGACCTGGGTCGACCAGATCGTGCCGAGCACGTTCGACCGGCTGGCGATGGGCATGTCCGAGCGCCCGGTGCACCCCGATCCGGTCTCGGATCTGCGGGAGGGCGTGGTGCCGGGGCAGGGTTTCGTCGTGACCCGGGCCGGGAGCGCGCTGGCGGCGGAGCCGGCCGCCGCGCCGGCGCCGGTGGCGGCGCCGGCGCTGGCGCTGGCCCCGGTGGCTGCCTCGGCGGCCTCGGCGGCCCCGGCAGGCGTCTCTTCGGGTGGCCCGGCCGGCTCGGGTGCTGCCGCGGATGCGCCGGCGCCCGCTCCCGCTGCCGCGGCGCCTGCCCCGGCGGCCTCCGCCGGGAGCGGGAGCACACAGGTGTGGACGCCCCCCGAAGGGGCCGACCGGGCATCAGCCGGGACGCCCTCGCCGGCTCCCGCGGCCGAGGCCGCGCGGGGAGCGGCAGCACATCCTGAACGGCGGACCGCGCCAGGCGGCCGGGCCCGGCCCGCCGCGGAGACGATAGCGGCGAAGGCGCCGCTAGGAGCGCTGCGGTCGGATAACGGGCCGGTCATCTTCCTGGACCGCGCTTACGTGCTCGGGCGCGGTCCGCACCAGGACCCCGCGGTGGAAAGCGGCGCCGCCTCTCCGGTGGTACTGCAAGACCCGGACAACATGATCTCGCGCGTGCACGCCTACATCGTCGTGGACAACGGGGCCGTGCTGGTCCGTGACGCCTCCTCCGCGCACGGAACCTACATCGGCGCCCCCGGAGCCGAGGAATGGACACGGATCGGCACCGCGCCGACCCCGCTGCCCCCGGGCTGGAGCCTGCGCATCGGCCGCATGGTGTTCACGTATCAGACCTCCGGGCCATCCGATGCCCGGTGACACCGGGGTTTCCCCATGGGAAACCCCGGGCGGCCCGCCCGGCGGTTCCGGGGGCTGGGCAGCGGGAATCCCCGCCTTGCTCGTCGTCGCGCCGGACCGCGATGACGAGCGCTCCACGCCGGTCTACGACTGGCTGGTCGTCGGCCGTGAGTGCGCCGGCGTCGACGAGCGGCACCGGCTGCTGATCCCTGACCCTGCCATTTCCCGGACGCACCTGGAGCTGCGGCTGGACCTCGATCTCGACCAGGCGTGGCTCACCGATCACAGCACGAACGGAACCCGGCTGAACGGGCAGCGGATAGAGCGGTCGATACCGGTCAGGATCAAGCCGGGCGACCGGGTACGGCTTGGCGGCGCGGAGCTGCAGTTCCGTTCCCGCCGGTTCGCGCCGTCGGCGGACACCGGCGGCCTCAACGCGGCCCGCGAGGTGAGGACGATCCGCGAGGTGGTCGTCGCCGAGATGGTCATGGTGGTCGGCGACATCCTGAGCTTCTCGACCATCGCCGAGCGCACCGATGACCGCATGCTGCTCGAGAACATCGACCACCTCTACGCCGAGCTGCGGCAGATCCTCTCCCGCCATCACGGCACGCTCAGCAACTACGTAGGCGACGCGTTCTTCGCCACCTGGGAAGCCGCCGCGACCCCCGACGCCGTGCAGTCGGCGGTGAGCTTCGCGGTGGAGGCGGCCGAGACGGTGCCGCGGGTGGCGGCCGGGCTGGACGTGCGCGAGCCGGGCGGCGGCCCGCTGCGCATGGGCTGGGGCGTCGCCTGCGGGACGGCGGCGGTGAGCCTGATGACGGGCATGCTGGTCACCGTGCTCGGCGACGCCACGAACGTGGCCTTCCGCCTTTCCGGGGTCGCGGGCCGGGACGGCCGGCCGGACGTGCTGGTCACCGGGGCCGTGCACCGCTCGATCGCCGACGGCTTCGCCTTCACCTCCCTGTCGGCCATCCAGGTCAAGGGCCGCACCCAGCCTGTCGAGGTGCTAGGCGCCGGCCGGCTCTGAGACTCTCCCCGCGCTCTTCAGCGCGGCCCAGTCACCCCGCCGGGCAGCGGCGACCTGCGCCGGCGAGACCTCCGCGCGATTCTTGACCGCCACGGTGGCCGCCGCGACCGCGTTGGGGTCGGTGCCCAGGACGATCGCGCCCGCCGCGCGTCCCTCCGAGATCACCAGCCTGCGGTACGAGGGGGCCGCCGGATCGGGATCCTCGGTGACGATCACCGTGTCGCCCGGCTGCGCCGCGAACCTGCCCACGGAGAACAGATCGAGGCCGACGCCCTTGAGGATCGTCGCCGGGACCTCCGCGGTGAGCGAGGCGTCGCCGCCCAGCGCGTTCACCGCGGCGACCTCGCCCTGCTTGGCGGCGATCGGCCACAGCCCGAGTGTCATCCCGCCGTGCTCGGCCACGTCGCCGGCCGCGAAAACCCCGGGGACGGATGTCTCCATCCGGTCATCGACGACGATCCCGCGGTTGACCGCGACGCCCGCTTGCCTGGCGAGCTCGACGTTGGGCCGGATCCCCACCGCCGCGAGGAAGATGTCGCAGCGCAGCGTGCGCCCGTCCTTCAGGGTCAGGCCGCGGACGCGGTCCTCGCCGGTGAGCGCCTCGGATTCGGCCCGGTAGAGCACCTGCATGCCGATGCGCGCGAAGTGCCCGTCGACCAGCTCGCTGCAGTGCTCGTCGATCTGCTTGGACAGCAGCCGGCCGCCGCGTTCCAGCACGGTCACCCGCAGGCCCAGCTCGTGCAGCGAATGCGCGGCCTCAAGCCCCAGCAGGCCGCCGCCGGCCACCACGGCGTCGCGGCAGCCGTGTTCCTGGGCGTAGGCGCGGATGAGCATGGCGTCGGCCGCGCTGCGCAGCACGAAACTGCCCGGGCTGCCGAACCCGGTCACCGGCGGCAGGGCGCTGCTGCTGCCCATGGCCAGGATCAGCCGGTCGTACGGCAGCGTGTCGCCGGTGGCGAGGAACACCCGCTTGGACTCCAGGTCGATACGGCTGGCCTTGGTGTTGAGCCAGGCGACGATCTGGTGGTCGTCGTACCACTGTTCGGGCAGGAGGTACAGGCCCTGCATGGCCGAGCGCCCGTATACCAGCCGGGAGATTCCCATCCGGTTGTACAGCATGTGCGACTCGCTGCCGACCACGTGGATCTCGCACTCGGGGTGGCCGCGGCGGACGAAGTCGGCCGCGGTGACGCCCGCGATGCCGTTGCCGAGCACGACCACGCTCACGATCGACCGGTCGAATGTGGTGGCCGCGGCCTGCTTCGGGCTGCCCGGTTCGGGCTTCAGGGCCACGGTGACCGGGCCGTCTTGGACGCGGGCGACGCACGCCATCCGGGTGTTGTCGGCGAACCCGAGCCGCCGGAGCGTATTGAGCTCGTCCTCGTCCGGCGGCGTCAGGCACCCGCCGCCCTCGAGCACCGCGACCGGGTCGGCGCCGCACACGCCCATCCGGCAGCCGGCCTCGATGGGCTGGCTCTCCCGTTCGGCCAGGGCCAGCAGGCTCATCCCGATGTCGGCGAGCGCGGGCTTGTCGCTGCTCGTGAACTTCACCTCTGGCCCGCTCGCCGCGGCGACCTTCTCCGCCACCTTCTTGGCCCGCGGACTGATCTGGATCACCGGCAGCGGCGGCCGGGACGCGGCGTCCTCCTCGTACTGGCGCCCCTTGACGTAGGTCCTGGCGATCCAGAACAGAGAAAGCACGAGCACGATCGCGCGGATCGGCCACCGCAGCCACGGCGCCTCGATGCCGGTGATCGTGTGGAACGAGCTGGCCAGGGTGACGCCGCTGAACCAGTAGAAGATGTTGATCGCGGCCGAGGCCCAGATCGCGACCATCAGCGTCAGGCTCAGGCTGGTGAACGCCTGCAGGGCGTAGAAGAGCCCGATGCTGCCCAGGAAGAACAGGGCGAGCCGCAGGTACACCTCGGGCAGCGCGATGCCTGGGTGGTCGACGAGGAGGAAGAAGCCCAGGACGTACCCGGGCAGGGCGGACACGAACAGCTTGCGCGGCGCGGACCAGCTCGGGTCGGGATCGTGCAGGTCCGCCTGGTAGGCGACGCTGGGCCGGAAGTCGTAGCAGTTCTTCGTGCACCCCACGCAGGGCTGGCAGTGGCTGTTGGGGACCTTGGCGAACGGCGTCTGGCCGTAGACGCGCTGCAGCGGGAGCAGCGGGCAGATGCTGGTGCACCACCCGCTCTTGCCCTTGAATGTCTGTCCCGCGATGAAGGCGTTGATGATGGTCAGCGAGAGCAGCACGCTCAGGCCGGCACCGTTGCTGTTGAAGAAGGCGATGCGCGCGGCGGTGATGCCGAAGAACAGCACGATCGAGATGAGGGCGCCGTACCGGCGCAGCCAGTCCGGCGCGGTGAGCCCCCGGCTGAACCCGAGCACACGCGGCGCCTGGTTGGAGGCGGCCAGCGGGCAGATGTTGCGCCACAGCCCCGGCGCCGTGAAGAACAGGATCGGCAGCAGCGGGACGATGACCTTGAAGAACCAGAACTGCCCGCCCGCCGGACGGAACCACAAGGTCACGCACAGTGCGAGGTAGGCGATCACGCTGGCGATCCTGATCGCGTGCCACGCCCGGATCGGGAGCCGCCTGCGCATCTCGGTGTAGGCCGGGAACAGCGGCTCGCCGGGACGCGGCTGCGTGCCGAGGGCGCGGGCGGCGAGCGTCTTCAGCCGCGACGGCGGCGGCGCCGCTTCGACCTTCGGCGGCGGCGGAGGCGCGAGCACGGCCACCGCGGCCGTCTGCCCGCCGAGCATCGTTCTCCTGGGCGGCGCGGGCTCGGTTTCGCTCGTCCGGCCGACCATCATGATCTCGGTGCCGCCCAGGCGCACGACGGCACCCGGCTCGAGAACGACCCGGCCGGTGATGGGCACCCCGTCGACCAGCGTGCCGTTCCGGCTGCCCAGGTCGACGACGGACAGCGCGACCGGGCTGGGCACGAGCCGCAGGTGACGCCGTGAGACACCTTCGTCCGACAGCACCTCGCCGTCGCAGTCCCGCCCGACCTCGATCGCGCGATCCACGACTACCCGGCGGACCTGCCGCCCGGGCTCCCTGATCTCGATGATCGGCGACCCGGCCATCAGTTCACTCCCGCGTTCGTGGCGGTCTGCTGCGCGATGCGCAGGCGCTGTGCCAGGATCCGGCCGAGGTCGAGCAGCAGCCGTCGCGCCAGGCCCGGGTTCGCGACGGCGAGTGAGTCGAACTCGGCGGGCGATAGCTCGGCGAGCACCGCTTCCGTGGTCGCGCGGACCGAGGCCGAGCGAACGCCGCCGTCAAAGAACGACAGCTCCCCGATCACGCTGCCCGCCCCGACCGACGCGATGCGCCGGTACCGCCGGCCGCGTGGCGCCAGCACTTCCAACTGCCCCTCCAGCACGAGATACAGCGACTGGTCCTGGTCTCCCGCCGTCACCACAGCGTCACCCGGCGCGAACCGGCGATAGCGCGTATGTTCAAGCAGCAGGGCCCATTCCTCGTCCGACGCGCCCGCCAGCAGCACGTCCACTTTGGCCGTCGCAGGCGGTTCGTTCGGATAGTCAAAAAAGGACATCAGGCTCCCCCCGGTTTCAACAGGAATTTCAACAGGTAAGCGCACATCTATATCGGCGGGCGCTGATCCATAGGTCGAGCCCTCCCCCAGCGGACATTGTAGAATTCACCACTGCACGCGTAAACACTGTGCAGGGCGAAAATAACCCGGGAAATCCATGACGCGGCATGCGAAACTACGAGTTGTTCGGGTTTTCACTGCCCGACTGCCCCTGCAGAAAGGGCGGACCGCCGCATGAGCCTTGACCGTGAACTACTCAGCAACGCGCTGCCCGCTTACGACATCGGCGACGAGCTGGGCCAGGGGGGCATGGGAGTCGTGGTCTCCGGTCAGCACCGCCAGCTCGGCCGCCATGTGGCCATCAAGCAGCTTCCGGCCGCCTTCGCCGCCGATCCGGCCGCCCGGCGCCGGTTCATGTCGGAGGCCCAGGTGCTGGCCTCCCTCGACCATCCGCATGTGGTGCCCGTGTACGACTTCGTCGAACACGACGGCCTCTGCCTGCTCGTCATGGAACTCCTGCCCGGGGGAACGCTGCGCAGCAGGGTCACCGACACGGGCGGCATCACCGCCGCGCACGCGGTGGCGGCCTCGCTCGCCTGCCTGAGCGGCCTGTCCGCGGCGCACCGGCGCGGCGTCCTGCACCGCGACATCAAGCCGGAGAACATGCTCTTCGCCTCGACCGGCGTGCTCAAGGTCACCGACTTCGGCATCGCCAAGGTCGCGGGCAGCCCGGGCACCGTGCTGACCCGCCGCGGCGAGGTCATCGGGACGCCCGCCTACATCGCGCCGGAGCAGGCGCGCGGCCTGCAGTTGTCGTCGGCGACCGACGTGTACGGCGTGGCGACGATGCTGTATGAGCTGCTCGCCGGCGTCCTCCCCTTTCCGGGCGACGGCGACGACATGGCGCTGCTGTTCCAGCACGCCTACGAGAAGCCCGTGCCGCTCCTCGACGCGGCCCCCGGCGTGCCCGAACCGGTGGCGGCGGTGGTGATGCGCGGCCTGGCGACCGAGCCGGCCGACCGGTACGACACGGCCGAGTCCTTCGGGATCGCGCTCGCCGAAGCGGGCGCGCAGGCATGGGGGCCGGGCTGGCTGCTCGCCGAGCCCGTTCCCGTGATGGACGCGGGCGCCATCATCAGCGCCGCCGGGCAGCCGGCCGCGCCGGCCCGCTCGGGAGCCGCGCCGGGGGCCGTCGGCAGTCAGAGTGCGGCGCGCCCCGCGGCCGAGACGGCCGTGACCGGCACCGCCCCCGAGACGGTGGCCGCGGCGGCGGTGGCACGCTCCGCCCCCAGCCGGCGCAGGCAGATCATCGTGGCGGCCGTCGTGGTGGCGGTCATCGTGGCCGTCATCGTTGTCATCCTCGAAGCGCACGTGTTCACCGTCTACAAATCTGGCATCGGGCCGATTCGCGGCGTTATGTACGGCTAGCCGACGGCTGTTGTTCCTGATAACTTCTGGCCATGGTCGGCGACACCGTGGCCCGGCTCGGACGGCTCGGCATATTCGCCGACCTGACCGAGGCTGAGCTGCGCGACGTCGCGGCCGAATTCCACGAGCGGTCTTTCCCCGAGGGCGGCTGGGTGCTCCGGCAAGGAGAGACGGGCACCGGGCTTTTCATCGTCGTCGACGGGGAGGTCGGCGTGGTCATCGACGACGACGAGCGGGCGACGCTCACCACAGGCAGCTTCTTCGGCGAAGTCTCCGTGCTGCTCGGCGAGCCGGTGACAGCGGACATCGTCGTGCGCAAGCCGCTGCGCTGCCTGGTCATCCCCCCGCAGCGCGCCGAGGAGTTCCTGCTGACGCATCCGCGGGTCATGTTCCGCATGCTGCAGACGGAGGCGCGGCGCCTGCGGACCGTCGACCCGGAGCGTGACTGACGATGAGCGACGGCACAAGGCTGCCCGGGTATCTCCCGATCGCCGAGCACGGGATCATCGGGGACCTGCACACCGTGGCGCTCGTGGGCACCGACGGCAGCATCGACTGGTACTGCTGCCCCGCGTTCGATTCGCCGAGCGTCTTCGGCGCGATCCTCGACCGTTCCCGCGGCGGCTTCTACCGCATCGCCCCCGCGGCCGGCGAATGGACCACCAAGCAGCTCTACTTCCCCGACACCAACGTCCTCATCACGCGCTACCTGACTCCGGAAGGAGTTGGGGAAGTGCAGGACTTCATGCCGGTCGAGCGTGTCCGCGGGCGTCAGCACCACCACCGGCTGATCAGGCGCGTGCTCGGCGTCCGCGGCCAGATGCGGATGCGGCTGAACATCCAGCCGCGCTTCAACTACGCGATGGACGACCATTCGACGCTGTTCTACGAGAACGGCGTGGTCTTCCGCTCGCCGGGCATGTCGCTCGCCTTCCAGACCCCGCTCGCGCTCGAGGCCGACGGGTCAGGAGTGCGCTGCGAGTTCGCCCTCGATCCGGGACAGAGCGCGACGTTCGTGCTGGAGCAGGTGCCGGAAACCTACGTTCCCCGCCGCTACGCGGAAGACGAGACGAAGGAAGCGTTCGAGAACACCGTCGACTACTGGCGCGGCTGGCTCGCCCAGTCGCGTTACCAGGGCCGCTGGCGCGAGATGGTGCACCGCTCCGCGCTGACCTTGAAGCTCCTGACCTACGCGCCGACGGGTGCCCTCGTGGCGGCGCCGACGACGAGCCTGCCCGAGGGGGTCGGCGGGGAACGGAACTGGGATTACCGCTACACCTGGATCCGGGACGCCGCCTTCTCCATCTACGCCCTGCTGCGGCTCGGGTTCACCGAGGAGGCGGCCGCGTTCATGGACTGGCTGACGCACCGCTTCCAGGAACCGCGGCCGGGGACCAGCGACCCGCTGCAGGTCCTGTACGACATCCGCGGCGGGTTCGACCTCAAGGAACAGATCCTCCCCCACCTGGAGGGCTACCGCGGATCCGCCCCGGTACGGATCGGCAACGGCGCGGCCGACCAGCTGCAGCTGGACATCTACGGCGAGCTGATCGACTCGGTGTACCTCCACGACAAATACGGATCTCCCATCCACTGCGACGCCTGGTCGGATCTGTGCCGGGTCATCGACTGGATCGCGGCCCACTGGGATCAGGCCGACGAGGGCATCTGGGAGGTGCGGGGCGGCAGCCATCGCTTCACCTACTCGCGCCTGATGTCCTGGGTGGGGGTGGAGCGGGCCATCAGGATGGCGATACGGCGTGGCCTGCCGGCCGACCTCGCGCGCTGGCAGTCGGTACGCGACGAGATCTACCACCAGATCATGCGCAGCGGCTGGCACGCGGAACGCGCGGCGTTCGTCCAGCACTATGACTCCGACGTACTCAACGCGAGCGTCCTGCTGATGCCGCTCGTGAAGTTCATCTCTCCGAACGACCGCCGCTGGCTGTCCACCCTCGACGCCATCTCCAGGGAGCTGGTCTCAGACTCGCTCGTCTACCGGTACAACGTCGGCGCCTCGCCGGACGGGCTCGCCGGTGACGAGGGAACGTTCTCGATGTGCACGTTCTGGTACGTGGAGGCGCTGGCCCGCGCCGGCCGGCTGGACGAGGCCCGGCTGGTGTTCGAGAAGATGCTGACCTACGCCAACCACCTGGGGCTGTATTCGGAGGAGATCGGCCCGACCGGCGAGGCACTCGGCAACTTCCCGCAGGCGTTCACGCATCTGGCCCTCATCAGCGCCGCGTACTGCCTCGACCGCCAGCTGCGGTAGCCACGTCCTGAGGCGCCGCCGCCCGCCCGGCCACCAACTCCCCCGCCCGTCTCCGCCCCCCGCCCCCCCTCCGGTGGGTCGATTGCGCGATCGACCCCAACTCGCCGCCTCCCCATTGGGTCGATTGCGCGATCGACGAGGCTAGAGCGGGTCGATTGCGCGATCAACATCGTCGGCCGCAGAGGTCAGCCGGAGATTTTTACCGAACGGAAGGTGGCGACTGTCCGCCCCGACAAGCCGACGACACCGGAATACTGGTGACCGTGACAGACTTCCGCCGCCACGCCGGCGCCCGTCTCGTGATCGACGTCCATGGGCCGCTCGAGATGATCCTCAAGCTCGCGGTGTCGGAAATGCCGGGCGTCTCGCTGCGGGAGTCCCTGACGGTCACCCGCGACGGAGACTCTCTGCGGGCGACCGAGGTGGCGATTCCCGGGGAGGGGCGCTCGCACGTGCTGTCGGTGCGCGCCGGCCGGGTGGTCGTGTCGTATGAGGCGACCGTCACGGGCCGGGGCGCCGGTCCGGAGGCGACCGAAGCCGACCGCCTGATCTACCTCAGGCCCAGCCGCTACGCCGAATCGGACCGGCTGGCCGCGGTGGCGCGGGCCGAGTTCGCGGGCATCAGCTCGGCGGCGGACCTGCTGGCCGCGGTGTCATCGTGGGTCGGCACGCGGCTGAGCTATGTGCCGGGCAGCAGCGGCCCGACCGATGGCGCGGTGGACACGCTGCTGCTCAGGCAGGGCGTGTGCCGCGATTACGCGCACCTGGTTATCGCGCTGCTGCGGGCTCTGGACGTCCCGGCCCGCCTGGCGGCCGTCTACGCGCCCGGCCTCGACCCGATGGACTTCCACGCCGTCGCCGAAGCCCTGGTAGACGGCTGCTGGCGGGTCGTGGACGCCACCCTGCTCGCGCCGCGCGCTGGCCTGGTCCGGATCGCCGCGGGCCGGGACGCCGCCGACACGGCGTTCCTTTCCACGTACGGCGGTGCGGCGGAGTTGCTCGAGACCGAGGTGACGGCCGTGCTCGACGGCGAACTGCCCGCCGATGACATCACCCAGCTCGTCAGCATCGGCTGACGCGCTTACCGCTTGATGCCGACGGCCGTGTAGTGCGGAACGACCCGGCTGGTGTCCCCCAGCTCGGGCCGCCAGCGGGAGGCGGACACGAGGCCGGGCTCGATCAGTTCCACACCGCTCAGCAGCAGGCGGATCTCGGCCGCGCTGCGCGCCCGGATGGGCGGCTTCGCGTGCTCGTTCCAGAACCGCATGGCTTCGGCGTTCCCCTCGCCGCCCAGCTCCAGGGTGGGGTGCGACATAACCAGGTAGCTGCCCGGCGGGACAGCGCCGACGAACCGTTCCATGATGGCCTGGGCTTCGTCGTCGTCCAGCACGAAGTTGAGGATGCCGAGCATCATGACCGCGAACGGTTCGCCGAAGTTCAGCGTGTCCGCCGCGGCCCGCAGGATCGAATCCGGGTCGTGCACGTCGGCGTCGACGTAGCTGGTGACCCCGGGCGGGTTGCTGACGAGCAGCGCGCGGGCGTGGGACAAGACGATGGGATCGTTGTCCACGTAGACGACCCTGCTTTCCGGAGCGGCCGACTGGGCTACCTGATGCGTGTTCTCGGCCGTGGGCAGGCCGGTTCCGACGTCGAGGAACTGCCTGATACCCGCTTCGCCGACCAGGAAGCGGACCACGCGGCCGAGGAAAGCCCGGTCGGCCTGGGCGACCTCGACGATGCCCGGGTGCATGGCGCGAACCCGGTCCCCCGCCTCGCGGTCGACGGCGAAGTGGTCCTTGCCGCCGAGCCAGTAGTTCCACACCCGCGCGTTGTGCGCCACGGTGGCGTCGATGCCGGCCAGGCTGGCCTCGTCGCTGCCGAAGTCACCGGGAAACGGCCTGCCGGAAGGCTGATCGGTCATCGGGCCACGCGCTCCAGAAAATGTGGTGTGAGTACTACGTAGCCTAGCGGTCCCGCGTCCTCGGCCAGGAGCCGCGGCGGGCCGTCATTAGCGAGTTCAGAGTTTTGAACCGGCCCGCGCGACTTTCATTTCGTTCGATCATGTGTTTCAATGAAGTCGGTGGCAAAGTTTCCGAGGTCCGCGGTCACCAGGGGGACGTCATGCTCACAGCCACGCTCGCGGCGGCCGACGTCGGCCAGTCCGTCGTCGCGGCCCTGCTCGGCCTGGGGGCCGCGGGGGTCGCCGGCGGGATCGTCGCCATGGCCTGGAGCGTGCACATGCACCAGATCCGGCTCGCCGAGCGCCTCGCGCCGCCCGCGAAAAGCGCCCTGATGGGCCACGGCGCGAACGGCGCGACGGGTACCAGCGGCGTGACCGGTACGAACGGCGCGAACGGCAGCGGCACGGCGGCGCGGGCCGCGAACGGCAACGGCGTCCACCAGCCGCCCGGCTACGCCGACGAGCCGCCCGGCTACGCCGACGAGCGGCTCGTGTACGCCGACGAGCCGCTCGGGTACCTCGAGCAGCCGGCCAGGCGGCAGCCCGCTCCCGCCCCAGGGCCGCCGACCGCGATCGAAGGCCCTGACAGCGTGGTCATCGGCGAGCAGGCCCGCTACCGGGTCCGCCGCTCCGGCGTCCAGCAGGTGGTCGCGTGGGCGGCCGGCGGCGGCTCCGTGTCCCAGGCAGCCGACCCGGCGCACCCGGATGACCTGCTGCTGGTCGCTGACCGGCCGGGAGACCTCACTGTCTCCGTGCGGCTGCGCGAGGGCCTCACCGAGCGGCGCGAGACGAAGACCGTCACCGCCGTGGCGGCCCCTGAGCCGGCCGCGCCACCGGTTATGCTGCGGCTGTTCCTGCAAGACTGGCCGCTCGCGACGGTCTCGGTCCTTGTCGTCGGCTTCGCCGCGGCACTGGTCGCCCTGGGCAGCCTCGGCGCCGGGGACTTCATCGCCCTGGCGGCCCCGCTGGCCGCTCTCCTCGGCGTGATAGCCACCTCCCGTGCGTCGGGCGGGAAGGGGACCACGCACGCGGACCGGTCGCCGCCCGCCCGGTGATCCGCGGCGCCAGCCGCGGCTAAGCTCACCGTGTGACTCTCCCAGCGGTCAGATATACGTCGCCGGATGAGGACAGCGCCCGGTGGGAGGGTTTCCCGTTCCGGGACGGCGACATCGTTATCAGCACACGATCCAAGACCGGTACCACCTGGGTGCAGATGATCTGCGCGCTGCTCATCTTCCAGACGCCGGAGCTGGACGCGCCGGTCGGCTGGTATTCGCCGTGGCTGGACAGGCTGATCCGGCCGAAAGAGGAGATCTTCGCCCGGCTGGAGGGCCAGCGGCACCGCCGGTTCATCAAGACGCACACGCCGCTGGACGGCATCCCTGTCGACCCGCGCGCCACCTACATCGTCGTCGGACGGCATCCGCTCGATTCGGCGGTCTCGCTTTACCACCAGGGTGAGAACATCAACCGGGCGCGGCAGCGGCAGCTGACAGCGGAGCTGACCGGGCAGCCAGCGCCGGCCGGGCCGGACAAGCCGCGCAAGCCGGCCCGGGAATGGCTGCTCGACTGGATTGACAATGAGGCCGGCCCGCACGAGCAGATGGATTCGATCCGTGGCGTGTTCTGGCATGATTCCGACGCGTGGGCGCGGCACGCCGAGCCGAACATCGTGCTCCTGCATTACGCCGACTTGTGCGCTGACCTTGACGGCCAGATGCGGCAGCTCGCGCGGCGCCTCGACATCACGGTGCCCGAGCCGGCCTGGCCGGCCCTGGTCGAGGCGGCCACCTTCGACAGCATGCGCGCGGCGGCGGAGAAGGTCACCGGCGGCGGCCAGATCCTGAAGAGCGCTTCGGCCTTCTTCCGGCGCGGTACCTCCGGCGCTGGGCGCGAACTGCTCACCGAGGAGGAGCTCACGCGCTATGACGCGCGGGCGGCCGCGCTGGCCCCGCCGGACATGCTGGGCTGGCTGCACCGTCCGGCTTAGTGCACCTGTCCGTAAGTTCACCGGGGGTGGGTTCCCGGCGTGTTTGCGGGCTCCTCGCGTTGATAGCGAGCGACTCCCCGGCGTGCGGGTGCTTGCCGGGGCGGGCCGGTGCCGGCCAGGTGCCCCGGCCCGGGGGCGCGGCGGGCGGCGGCCCGGCTGCGGCCCTTGCGGTCGCGCAGGTGCTGGCGGCATTCGGAGCGGACCGCCCGCCCGGACACCAGCAGCCCCTGCCCGTCCGGCCCGGCTGCCGCGTACGGGTGGATGATGCCCAGGTCCACGCCTGCCACCCGTGCCGGGTCCGGTCCGCGGCCCTGCGGATAGACGGCGACGGGGACCTCGGCGGTCACGTCCAGGTACAGCCGCCCGGCCCCGAACCCGAGCGTCACCGACCGGACCTGGCCCGCCGGGTACGGGACATCCCGGTCCAGCCGCACCAGCAGCGGCGGGCAGCCCCTCGCCACCGGCAGCCGCAGCACCCGCCCGTCCACGGCGAACCTGCCCGCATACCAGCGGACCGGCACCAGGCCCCGCTTGCGGCGCGGGAACCGCGCCGAGACATCCCCGGCCTTGCGCCGCTTCGCGGTCGCGAACCAGGAATCGGAATACCGGCGCAGCACCGACCTGGCGCCGGTGCTGTCCAGTTCGCCGAAGGTGCCCGGCCCGGCCGCGGCCACTTCCCGACCGAGCAGGCAGCCCTCAAGTGCCTGTACCTGGCGGTCATGAGCCTGGACCCGACCGGCAAGGGACGCAAGCGGTGGACCAACCGGTGGAAGGCGGCCCTCAACGCCTTCGACATCACCTTCAACGGCCGCCTCAGCGCGGGACGCAAGTAACAACGGAGACAGAAGTTACACCGTTAAGTTGACAGACCCGAAATCGGCTGCTCTCCACTTGTCTCGGTATAAGACGGGAGAATCCGCGCGTGTCTGGCACACCGCCTCAGAACGGCCGCAAGCCCTTATCGGGGCGGTACCAGGGACGTGGGTAGTCGTGGAGTTCAGGGTTCTCGGCGCGTTCGAGGCCCGGCGTGACGGCTGTCAGGTGCAGGTGGGCAGGAGGCTAGAGCGATGCCTGCTCGGGATCCTGCTGCTCGAGGCCGGCACGGCGGTGTCCGCCGAACGGCTGGCTGATCTGCTGTGGGATGAGACGGGACCGCGCGATCCGCGAGCGGCGCTGCACACCTATGTCTCGCGGCTGCGTTCGGGGCTGGCTCGCGGCGGCGGCGATGGGAACGGGCTCCGGCTGGTCCGGGCCGGTGACGGCTACCAGGCGGATATCGAGGCCACTGCGGTGGACGCACTGCGGTTCCGGTCCCTGCTCGGGCGGGCACGTGTCCTGGCGGATCCGGCCGAGCGCGCGCGGGCCCTGCGGGAGGCGGTGGAGTTGCGGCGCGGGCCGCTGCTCGCCGATGTCGCCACGGAAGGAGTGCGGCTACGGCTGCGGGCAGCGTGGGACGAGGCCTGGCTGACGGCCCGCGAGGAGGCGATCAACGCCGAGCTGGCCTGTGGCCGCCACCACGAACTCGTCAGCGAGCTGACCGGGCTGTCAGCCGAGTACCCGTTCCGCGACCGGGTCACGGGCCTGCTGATGCGGGCGCTGTACCGGTGCGGGCGCACAGCCGACGCTCTTGAGGCCTACGCGCGGACCGAACGGCGCATGCGGGCCGAGCTCTCGATCACGCCAGGTGCGGACCTGCGGGACCTGCGCGCGAGCATCCTGGCCGGCGACCGGAAGCCGGGCGCCGCGCGCTAGTTCCTGACCCACAGGATGTTGCCGGAAGACTCCTGCACGACGGTGGCTCCGAGGACTATCCCCAAGGACAGCCCGGTGTGTACGTTGGCGAACTCTTCGTACAGGTAGAGATTGCCGCCAGCGAAGACGTCCACCGTCTGGTCGCCCCAGAGCTGCGCGTGGTTGCTCCCGCACGTGTTGACATAGACGCCGGGCTGGGATCCGGTGACGCTCAGGCACTTACCGGTAGCCTCGTTGGCCAGGCCGCCGCTCGACGTCCATCGCCAGTAATCGGAGTGGCTCGACGAGCAAGGTACGCCAGCGACGCCGCTGGTTTTCCCCTTTTCCGCTACGCAGGTGTCCCGGTAATCGGCGCTCTTGAGCTGGAACCAGGAGGAGCTGGCAGCGTGGCGGCTTTGCGCCGTCAGGGTGGCCCCCGTCGCCGTCCCGGCCAGCAGGGCGCCGCAAAGCACCGGGGCGGCGAGAGCTGCCAGCAAGAAGGCCATTCGCTTTCGCGATTTCGGCAGGAAGAGATTCCGCATGCCCGACACGGTAAATGGCGGCGCTTACCATCAGCTTTCCAACGGGCCGGGCTGATCAACACGGCAGCCGCACTTTAGCGCGACCTGCGGCGATGGGCGGCTCTTCCCGCGCTTGCGCGCCCGTCTGCCGGCCGGCGGCTGCCCGCGGCTGCCCGCGGCTGCCCGCGGC
This sequence comes from uncultured Actinomycetota bacterium, assembly GCA_963771985.1. Taxonomy (GTDB): domain Bacteria; phylum Actinomycetota; class Actinomycetes; order Streptosporangiales; family Streptosporangiaceae; genus Trebonia. Next base: position 207,614 of record CAVYVO010000032.1, read on the forward strand.
TGCCCGCGGCGGGGATGGGCCGGGCGCCGGGATTATCGTGAAAGATCCTGCGCGTCCCGGGGGCTCTGTCGCACATTTCTGGATGATAACGGAGCCCTGACGTCGCCCGCCCGCCGTATTTCCCTATGAACGCCCCGAGATCGAACTAACGTGAAGGATAACCGGCCTCATAGGGCGTGAAATCCTTCACGTTATCGAAAACCGGCGAGGAGCGGGACACCGGACGGCCGCCAGCGCACGATCGGACCGTTACCCTCCAGTTATATGAGCCAGAGCCGTCCCGGGGCGGGAAAGCTTTCACGTTACCGGGGCTCCGGGATGGCCGCGGCTTCGGCCCGGGGATGGCGCCCCGCGGGGCGCCTGGGCCGCGGCCGGGCCTGCCGCCCGGGGCGGTGCGCTGACCGCGGCTATCCCGGCAGCTCACGTACCGAAGTGCGGCTGCCGTGATCAAGATCAAGTTCAACGGCTTTACCCCATAGGCCCGGCACGCCACGTTCCACGGCTGCTGGTGCTGGCTCTCCGGCGGCGCACCCGGAGATTCCCCCGGAGCCCCGGTGAACCACCCCGGCATGGCAGGCGTTCATGGATGAGATCAGGAAGTCGCGCGTGCGCGGTCGGGGAACGAACCGTGCGCGCGCGGTAAGCATGGGCCGACGAACACGGGGAGCACCACGATGACCGACATCGCCACGGCCGGAGGGCGCACCGCCGGGCGCGCGTTGCGGCACGAGCGGCTGCGCCACAGCGTGGACGCTCCCAGCGAAGCCCGGCGGGTCCTGCAGCTAGCGCTGGCCGGGATCTGGCTGCTCGACGCGGCCCTGCAGTTCCAGCCTGTCCTGTTCACGAAGTCGTTCGGCCAGATGCTGGCGGCGAGCGCCAGCGGCAACCTGGGCGTGATCGCCGCGCCGATCACCTGGGACGCGGCCTCGTCGAGCGGCACGCGGTAGCGCTGAACGCCGTCTTCGCCACGATCCAGCTCCTGCTCGCCGTCGGGATCGCGCGGCGGCAGACGGTGCGGTTCGCCCTTGCCGCCTCGGTGGCCTGGTCGCTCGGCGTGTGGTGGTTCGGGGAAGGGCTCGGCGGCGTGCTCACCGGCACCGCGAGCCCGGTCACTGGCGCTCCCGGGGCGGCCGCGCTCTACGCGCTGCTCGCGATCCTGCTGTGGCCCGCGGACTGTAGCGACGGGAAACCGGCGCCGTTCACCGCCGCGCGAGCCGTGGGTCCGAACGCGGCGCGGGCGGTGTGGTACGTGCTGTGGACGGGCCTGGCCTGCCTTGCCCTGTTGCCGGCGAACCTCGCCCCGCAGGCGCCGCACGACACGATCGCCGGCCTCGAAAGCGGCGAGCCGGGCTGGCTCGCGGCCATCGACAGGCACGCCGCCGCGCTCGTCGCCGGCCGGGGACTGGCCGTCTCCATGGCGCTCGCGGCAGCGCTCATCCTGATAGCGGCGGGCATCTACCTCCCCGCGCCCGGCGCCCGGGCCGTCCTCGTCCTGGCCATCGCGGTGGCCGCGGCGATCTGGATAGTCGGCGAGGCGTTCGGCACCATCCTCGCGGGCGGGGCGACCGACCCCAATACCGGGCCGCTGCTGATCCTGCTAGCGCTGGCCTACTGGCCGGTCCATGCCAGGCCGTCCCCTCGGTGAGGCCAGCAGTTCTCGGCCCGCGCTGAGCGCCTGCCCACTATCGTGATGTGAATGACAGCCTGGTCGCGCCGGGGGCCGACAGTGACTGGCTTGCTGGCTCTGGCCTCAGTGACCTGGGTATTCGGCGGCGGGCACGCCGCCGCGGACACCCGCGCGCCGCGGTCGGCCGCGTCCAGTTCCTGGACGGTGTATCACGGCGACGCCGACGGCCGCGGGGCGGCCGGGCCGGCGCTGGCGGTCAACACCGCGACCCGCGCTTGGACGTCGCCTGTGCTCGATGGCGAGATCTACGGTGAGCCTCTCGTGTCGTCAGGGGGGGTCTATGTGGCTACAGAGAACAACACCGTCTATGACCTCTCCGCCGCCACCGGCGCGGTCGTCTGGACCGTGCACCTCGGCAGCCCCGTGCCGTCCGCCGACCTTCCCTGCGGGGACATCACGCCCACGGCGGGCATCACGGGTACCCCGGTCATCGATCAGTCCCGGGGCGAGATCTTCGTGGTGGCCGACGAACTGGTGAACGGCAAGCCGGCGCACATGTTCACCGGGCTCGCCACCGCCTCAGGCAAGGTCGAGGTGACCCAGGACGTGGATCCCGCCGGGGCGGATACCGCCGCGCTGCTGCAACGCACCGGGCTGACCCTGGACGACGGCCAGGTCGTGTTCGGCATGGGCGGCAATGACGGAGACTGCGCTGCCTACAGAGGCCGGCTGATCGCAGTCCCGGAAAGTGGCGGGACACCGACGATATTCACCGTCGACGCCGCGGCCGGCGAGTCGCAGGGGGCGATCTGGATGGGCGGAGCGGCCCCTGTGGTCGACTCCGCCGGCGACATCTTGGTCAGCACCGGCAACGGCTCGGTCTACTCATATAGCCATGCCTACGACAACAGCGATTCGGTACTCGAACTGTCGCCGTCTCTCAAGCTTGAGCAGTTCTTCGCGCCCGCCACCTGGGCCACGGACAACTCTAAGGACCTTGACATGTCGACGGCGCCGGCGCTGCTGTCCGACGGGCAGGTGATCCTCGCCGGGAAGTCCCGCATCGTCTATCTCCTCAACGGGGCGCGCCTGGGCGGCATCGGCGGGCAGCAGGCAGCACTGGGCTCGGCGTGCGGCAACGACATCGACGGCGGCGTCGCGGTGCAGGGCACGACGGTCTACCTGCCCTGCCTGAGCGGCATCATCGCGGTTCAGGCGGTGAAGTCCCCGGCGGCGCTTCGCCTGCTGTGGAGTTCAGGGACGGGCGGCGGCCCCGCCATCGTGGCCGCGGGCCTGGTCTGGACCATCGGCCAGAATGGCGTGCTCTACGGGCTGAGCCCGGCCACCGGCCAGGTGCGGCAGCAGGCATCGATCGGCGCGCCGGCCAACCATTTCCCGACTCCGAGCATGGCGGACGGCCTGCTGCTGGCCGCCTCGGCGGATCAGGTGGTCGCCTTCACCGCGTCTGCCCGCGCTTCGGCCGGCGAGCCCACGCCGGCCGGCGGCGGGCTCCCGGCCGGCGCCATCGCCGGCCTGGTCGTCGCCGGCCTCGTGGCCATCGGCGTGATCGGCTGGCTCGTGCGGCGCCGGCGGAGCACCGGCGCCGGGTAAGCTCCCGGTCATCGTCTCGCCCATTCCTCGGCGAGCAGGCGGTAGGAGCGGACGCGGTCGGCGTGGTCGTGGGTGATCGTGGTGATGATCAGCTCATCGGCCCCGGTGGCGTCGCGCAGCTGTTCGAGCTTGTCGGCGACCTGGCCGGGAGTGCCGACGAACTGGGTATCGATCCGGTCGGCAACCAGGTCGCGGTCGGCGTCGGTCCACTGGTGACGGCGGGCCTGCTCCGGGGTCGGGAACGGGATAGCGCCCTCGGCCGTGCGGATGCTACGCACCCATAGCCCGTAGCCGGCGGCCAGCTCGCGGGCAGCGGCTTCGGCGCCGGCGACGACCACGTCGGCCGACACGCTGACGTAGGGGCGCTCAAGCTCGGTGGAGGGCTTGAACGCGGCACGGTACCCGTCGACCGCTTCCAGGACGGTCGCCGGGCTCACGTGGTAGTTGGCGGCGAACCGCAGGCCGCGCTCGCCGGCGACTTCGGCGCTCTCGCCGCCGCTGCTGCCCAGAATCCAGACCTGCAGCGCAGCGCTTTCACCGGGCACCACGTGCGCTTCCTCCCCGTCCGGAGAGCGGTAGGTGCCGGCGATCAGCGCCAGCACGTCGGCGACCTGCTCGGTGTAGTTCTGCGATTCCGCGTGGGGCAGTTGCAGCAGGGTCTTGTGCAGCGCGAACCGGGGCGAGTCCAGCAGCCGCTTGACGGAAAACCGCGGCGGGATCAGCAGCCCGTTAGGGGTGCGTCCGTTGACCACGGTGGCCGCGGCGCCCCCGCCGGCCAGTGCGGGCGCCTTGGGCTCGCGGGGGCGGCCGCCGGACCGGCCGAGGCCGAGGTCGAAGCGGCCCGGGTGGGCCGCGTCGAGCAGGCCGAACTCTTCCACGGTGGCCAGGGCGGTGCGGTGTCCCATCTGCACCGCGCCCGAGCCCAGGCGGATCGTGGACGTGGCCCCTGCGGTGAGCGCGAGCACGACGGCCGGCGAGGTGCCGGCTACGCCGGGGTTGAGGTGGTGCTCGGCGAACCAGTAGCGGGCATAGCCGAGGCGCTCGGCCTCCTTGGCGAGGTCGATGCTGTTGCGCAGCGCCTGGCCGGCGGTCGATCCCGAGGAGACCGGGACGAGGTCCAAGACGGTCAAAGGAGTGGTGGTCATGTGAGTACTCCCTCGTCAACCGGTGGTAGCGACCGGGGAAACACCCGGGATGCCGCTCGCCGGGTTCACTGGCTCCGGCGCGGACGCCGAGGCGGGCACGGTGTCGTCGCCGAGCGGGCCGCCGCCCCAGCCCCAGGGCGGGTCGGGGATCTCGCGGCGCAGCACTGGGGCGATGTCGGACTGGAACAGCTCTAGGCTGGCCCGATGCTGCACGTCCGTGAGGCCGCCGGCGTCGGCGTGCAGGTGCAGCACGCTGTGGCCGAACTGCTCGTTGTAGCGGTGTACCTTCTCGATGACCTGAGCCGGGCTGCCGATCAGCGCCGAGGACCTCATCACGAAGTCCTCCAGGGTGGGGAAGACCGGCTGGAGGCCGAGGCGCTTGGCGAACGCCAGGTGCCCGGCGTAGACCGGACGGTAGGCCTCGATGGCGTCCTGCGAATTGCGTGCCGAGTAGTACCCGGCGGTCCCGGCCCCGACGGTGATGGCCGCCGGGTCGTGACCGTAGTGGGCCCAGCGCTCGCGGTAGTAGCGGATCAGTTCGGCGTACGGGTCTATCGGGTTCGTCACGTTAGCTGAGAACAGCGGGTCACCGTAGCGGGCCGCGAGGTCGACAGACGCCTTGCTCGTGGCGCTCCCGTGCCAGATGCGGACCGGGCGCTGCAGGGGCCGCGGCCACACCTCGGCCTCATGCAGCGGCGGGCGGAACTTCGTGTCGTAGGTGATCTTGTTGTCCTGCCACAGCCGCCGGAACACCTCGTAGGACTCGGCGTTGCGGTCCCACTGGTCCTCGGAGGTGACGTTGAACAGCTCCCGCTGCGCGGCGCCGTTGCCCTTGCCGATGATGAGTTCAAGCCGCCCGCCGGAGAGCTGGTCGAGGGTGGCATAGTCCTCGAACGCGCGCACCGGGTCAAGCAACGACAGCGTCGTCACGGCGGTGAACAGCCGGATCCGCCTGGTCAGGGCGGCGATATGGCTGAGCACCACGGTCGGCGACGAGGAGATGAACGGCCGCTCGTGCCGCTCCCCTACCCCGAACCCGTCGAAGCCGAGCTCCTCAGCGAGCAAGGCGCTGTCGAGAACCTCCCGGAACCGCTCGCGCGTGGACTTCCGGGCGCCGGTGAACGGGTCCGGGGCGTGGACGATCAGCGTGATGGTGATGAACCTCATGAGGCGACCCTCGCGCCCGCCCGCCCGCCCTGCCGTCTCGTCTCATCCGGCCGCCCAAGCGGGTCATCCGGCCGCCCAAGCGGGTCATCCGGGCGCCCAAGCGAGGCGAGGCCGAGGTGGTCGCGCAGTGTGGTGCCGGTGTAGTCGGCCCGGAAGACGCCGCGCTCCTGGAGCAGCGGCACGACCTTGTTGGCGAAGGGCGCCAGGCCGTCGGGGGTGATGTGCGGGACCAGGATGTAGCCGTCGGCGGCGTCGGCCTGCACGCGCTCGTTGATCGCCGCGGCGACGGTCTCGGGCGAGCCGATGAACGATTGCCGGCCGGTGACCTCGATGACCACCTCGCGAGCCGAGAGCTTGCCGTCGGCGGCCCGGGCGCGCCACTCGTTGGCCAGCGCGACCGGGTTCTTGGCGAACTGCCGAACGCTCGCGCGGCCCTTGGAGATAAGGGTATCGCTGACCACCGGGTCGAAGTCTGGCAGCGGCCCGCCGACATCGAAGTCGGGCAGCTCGGTGTTCCACAGCTGCTCGATGAAGCGCAGCGCGGTCTGCGGCGAGACCTGCGCCCGGCGTACCTCGCGGGCGAGATCGGTCGCCTCGGCGTCGGTGTCGCCGAGCACGAACGTCGCCGCCGGCAGGATCAGCAGTTGGTCCCGGGTGCGGCCGTACTTCGGCAGACGGCCCTTCACGTCGGCGTAGAACGCCTGCCCGGCCTCCAGCGTGGCGTGCCCGGTGAAGATCGCGTCGGCGGACGACGCGGCGAAGTCACGGCCCTCGTCGGAGTCGCCGGCCTGGAAGATGACCGGCCGCCCCTGCGGGCTGCGGGGAACGTTGAACTGCCCCTCGATGTCGAAGAACGCGTCCTGGTGCCGGAACGCGCCGGGAACCGGCGTCGCCAGGAACTCGCCGTCGCGCTTGTCAGCGATGATCTCGTCGCCGTGCCAGGAGTCCCACAGTTCCGTCGCGGTCCGCAGGAAGGTACGCGCCCGCTCATACCGGTCAGCCTGCGGCAGGTAGCCGCCGCGCCGGAAGTTCTCCCCGGTGAAGGCGTCCCAGCTGGTCACGACGTTCCAGGCGGCCCGGCCGCCGGAGAGGTGGTCGAGGGTGGCGAACTGGCGGGCCACCTCGTACGGCTCGTTGAACGTCGAGTTGATGGTGCCGGTGAGACCGAGGTAGTCGGTGACCGCGGCCAGCGCGGCGAGGACCGTGAAGGTGTCCGGGCGGCCGACCACGTCCAGGTCGTAGATCAGCCCGTTCTGCTCGCGAAGGCGCAGGCCCTCGGCGAGGAACATGAAGTCGAACTTGCCCCGCTCCGCGGTCTGGGCGAAGCGGGCGAACGAGTCGAACTCGATGTGGCTGCCAGCGGCCGGGTCGCTCCACACGGTCGTGTTGTTCACGCCGGGGAAGTGCGCGGCCAGGTGGATCTGCTTTGTCATGGCTGGTGTCCTCAGCTTCGCTGGTCAGGCAGCTTCATAAGTCAGACGGGGGCGTACCGGTTAGCCGGCCGGGGCAAGCCGAGCAGCCCCCGCAGCGTGCCAGGACCGCCGGTGGCCGGGTAGGCCGTGCGGAACGCGCCGCGTCGCCGCAGTTCGGGCACGAGGGCGCCGGTGATCTGGGCCAGGTCATGCGGCAGCGCGGCCGGCCGCAGCCGGAACCCGGCCAGCCCCGCTTCCCGCCAGTCCAGGAGCAGGTCAGCCAGCTGGGCCGCCGTGCCGGCGAAGATATGGGCGTCGCTGGAGTACGCGCCCCGCGCCAGCTCGTCCAGCCGCTCCCTGCGGCCCTGGGCGGCAGCGGCGCCGTCGTCGAGGAACACGACGAGGTCGCCGAACACGTGCAGGGCCTCCTCTTCCCGCCCCGCCAGGGCCTGCTCGGCGCGGATCTCGGCGACGATCCCGGCCGCGCTAGCCCGGTCGCGCGGGGTGACGAACCCGACGTCGGCCGACCGGGCGATCAGCCGGTACGCCGCGGTGGCGTGGCCGAGGGCGGCCACGACCGGCTGGCCCTGCGGCGGCCGGGGCGTAATCGACGGGCCCCGCACCGAGAACCAGCGGCCTTCGAAGTCGATGTAGTGCAGCTTGCCGCGGTCGATGAACCGCCCGGTGGCCACGTCGCGGATCTCCGCGTCGTCCTCCCAGCTGTCCCACAGCCGTCGCGATACCTCGACGTAGTCAGCCGCCTCGTCGAAGTGCTCCGCGATCAGGGCCTGCGCGTCGGGATCGGTGAGCCGCTCGACACTCAGCGGCGGGATCTCGCGGCGGCCGAAGTGCGCCGCCGTATCAGCGCGCCCGGCAATCTGCATGCGCACGCCCGCACGGCCGGTGCTGACGTAGTCGAGCGTGGCGATCGCCTTGGAAATGTGGAACGGCTCGGTGTGGGTAGTGATCGCCGTCGGGACGAAGCCGATGTGGCGTGTCCTCGGGGCGATCCTGGCCGCGATCAGCACAGCGTCCAGGCGACCGCGGACTCGGTCCGTGCGCTCGTCACGACTGAAGTGGTCATCGGACTGCAGGTCGAGGCTGTCCTCGATGGTGACGAAGTTGAGCAGGCCGCGCTCGGCCTGCTGCGCCATGTCCACCCAGTACGCCGCGGTGAAGAGGCGGTCAGGCTGGGCGTCCGGCTCGCGCCATGCCGCGGGGTGCCAGCCGGCGCCATCGAGCGCGACAGCCAGGTGCAGGGCGCCTGCCGGGGTATGCGTTGCGGGGACCACGGTGAACTCCGTTTCGGGCGGCGGCGCTGTTACTCGTCCGCCTTGCCTAACGGAACAACTTTGTCGATTATTTCGCCAGGCATGATCGGCAATGCGCGGACGTAACGTGGTAGGCGTGACGAAGATAGCGATCCTCGACGACTACATCGGCGTCGCCTTGGAGTACGGCGACTGGTCGGCACTGCCCGACGATGCCGAGATCACCGTCTACCGCGAGTCGATCCCACCTGAGCGGCTCGTCGACGAGCTCTCCGGCTACGAGATCGTGGTCATCACCCAGCAGCGGGCGCGGTTCCCCCGGACGGTGCTTGCGGGCCTCCCCAACCTGAGGCTGCTCGTCTGCAACGGCCGGACGAGCAACGTCGTTGACCACGAGGCCAGGATCGAGCGGGGAATCCTGCTCTGCGGCACCGCCGGGACCAGCCGGGGCGCCACGGCGCGTCCCGTCAGCCACGAGGTACGACCCGGCCTCCCCGCGCCGGCGGAGCTGGCGTGGGCGCTCATCTTCGCTGTCGCGAAGCGGACCGGCATTGAGGACCGGGTCATCCGCGCCGGCGGCTGGCAGACCGGGTTCCCGGTCCCGCTCGGCGGAAAGACGCTCGGCCTCCTCGGCGCGGGCCACCTCGGCGGCGCGATGGTCCCGGTCGCGAAGGCGCTCGGCATGGACGTCGTCGCGTGGAGTCAGAACCTCACCAAGGAGCGCTGCGCCGAACTCGGCGTGGCCAAGGTCACGAAGGACGAGCTCCTCTCGTCCGCGGACGTCCTCGGGGTCTTCCTCGTCTTCTCCGAGCGCTCCCGTAACACGCTGCGCGCCGGCGACCTGGCGAAGATGAAGGCGGGCGCAATCTTGGTGAACGTCTCCCGCGGTCCGATCGTCGAGGAGAATGCCCTCGTCGAGGCGCTCCGCTCCGGCCACCTCGCCGGCGCCGGCCTCGACGTCTTCGACCGCGAGCCGCTCCCCGCCGATCACCCCTTCCGGTCGCTCGACAACGTCGTCGTCACCCCGCACATCGGCTACGTCACCGAGCACCTCTTCCGCACCGCCTGGCAGCGCATGGCGCAGGACGTCGCCGCGTACCTGGCGGGATCACCGATCCGCGTCGTCACCGACCCCGCCGACTGCCCGCCGATGGCGCCGCAGTAGGCCGGTCAGCCTGACGAACATCGAGGACAGCATCCGTGCGGTCACAGGCCAGCAGACCCCGCCGGACCGGCGAGCATCACGTTCGGCCCCGGGCGCCCGCATAGAGGTCTTCACGTTTCGGTGAGGCCTATTTTCACGTTTTGGTCTGACCGGGCGTGACGGCCAGGCTACGCGAGCTATTGCATCGGGGGCAGATATTGGCTGGGGAGGCATACCATGGCCGACGCCCAGCTCTCGCACATGTCGGGCGCGGTCGGCATCGACTTCGGACGCGAGGATCTCGACACCCCCGCCGGCAAGCTCAAGACCGAGGACGTGCAGAGCATCGTCGGCTGGATCAAGGACCTTGTGGCGGGCCGACCCGCCACCCTGCGCGACGTCGCTCATCTCAGGACCGTCGCTTTTACACGAATGGAAAGAGCAGGGTCTTGTGGGGCGGATGATCGCTCGCGACCGAGGGAGGCCTCGTCTGGCGCGCGGGACCGCGGGACACGGAGAGACACGCTTACAGCAAGGCGATGGATACCCCGCCGGGTATCTGGTCATCGCGAGTTCATGATCACGAAGGTATTTACGCATCATAGGACAAAAAGCCTTCGGCAGGACAAAAGTATTCACGATCATGACGGTACGGCTGAGGCAATCTATGCGTTAAATCTAGAAATTTCCTGATTTGATACCCTTAGCCTTTGCCATCACTGGCCGGGTCAGTGCAGGACCCCGGACGCTTGCCGGGATGGAAAGGCCGGAGTCTCGCCGGCGACGGCGGCTGGCGGCCGAAGATGAGGCCGGTCTGGCCGCTGGGCGGCTGTGAACTGGCGCACGTCGAACAGGATCAAGCAGACAAAGACCCCGGATCTTCAATTCCTATAGTTGCTCTTCGGCAAACGATCAGCTCACAGGACTATTTCGATCGATGATCACGGTCCGGGCCTGACTCGTGAGCCACGGGAGAGAGCGAGCCACAGCCGGCTCAGCGGCGAACTACCGCAAGATGGTTCCGGAAGTAATTTGCTGGTGCCAGAATTACGATATATCTTGAGGCTAAGAGCCAGGACGTCCGCCGGAGGCGGCCGGGCGCACGGTCAAGCCAGAGGAGTCGCCATGACTCTTATCATCATCCTCATCATCGCGGTGTTCGTGGGTTACCTGATCATGCGCAGGCGCGGGTCGCGGTAGCCACCCCGAGCACGGGCCGCCGGCCAGCCGCGAGCACGGGCGCACCCCCGGCGCCGTCACTGTCGGCGCGTCGCTGCCGGCCACCTCATCTGGTCAGCTCACCTAGCAGTTGCGCGAGGTCCACGGTCGCGATCCGCACCGAGGAATCGCTGCAGCCGTATGGCAGCACGACCGTGCCGCCGTGCAGCATCGAGCCGCAGGAGTAGACGACGTTCGGGACGTATCCGTCGCGCTCGGACTCCTCGGCCACGAGGAGCGGTTCCGGCAGCGCGGCTATCAGGCGCTCGGGCTCGTCCAGGTCGAGCAGGATGGCGCCGATGGCGTACTCCCGCATAGGGCCGACGCCATGGGTGAAAACTAGCCATCCCGCCGGAGTCTCGATCGGCGAGCCGCAGTTGCCGAGCTGGATCAGCTCCCACGGGCGCTCGGGCGCCTGAAGTGTGACGGCCGGGCCCCAGCGATGGCGGTCACCTGAGTACGCGATCGCGTTGCTCTCCCTGTCCCAGCGCGACAGCGCGGCGTACCGGCCGCCGATGCGGCGAGGAAACAGCGCCATTCCCTTGTTCCGGGTAGCGGGGCCCGCGAGCTGGGAGACGGTAAAAGTCCGGAAATCCGTGGTTTCTAGCAGGTGCGACGCGACGCCGCTGCCGTCGAACGCGGTGTACGTCGCGTAGTAGGTCAGGTCTTCGCCATCGGCGAAGCGCACGAACCGCGCGTCTTCCATACCGCGGCTTTCGGCCGGCCCCCCGGGCCACAGAACCCGCTCGGAGAGTGCGTGCTCTTCATCGAACTCGACCACGTAGCTGGACGCGGCCGCCCACCGCACCCGGTCGACGAGCGCCGTGGAGTCTCCGCGTGTCGTCTGCTGGCGGGACAGCTCGCCAATGGCGGCATCGAGCTCGGCCATGCCGAAGCGCCGCGGCAGCAGGCTGCACAGCAACTGCGCGTCCTCTCCCACATGGCCGAACTCGGCAAGTTTCCCCTGGAAGACACCACGATCGCAGACACCAGGGCGGGAGTGCCCGGTGCCGGGGAATGATCCTGGCTCATCGATACTGATCGCGGATTCGCTGCTTATCGTGCCGGTCCTGAACTCGATGCTTGACAGATGGCCTTCGCCGACTGCACGCAGGCTCATGACGAACCGGAGTTCCCCGGAGCCGCAGCCGGCCTGGTCAGGATGCGGCACGATCGACGGGTTGAAGAGCGCCGCGGCCTCCAGCGCGTACTGCTGGGTGAAATACGCGCCGATCAAGCGCCGCCGGGCGGCGCTCACCCTGATCTCGCCGCCGAGCCGGTGCGCGACTAGCCCGAAGTTGCGTTCCAGGGTGCTGTCCAGGTCGCGGAACCGGCCGCCGAATCTGCCCTTCGTACGGGCGAGCGTCCGGTCCACCTCGTCTTCGCTCATCCCCAGGACGCGATCGATGACCGCCTTGGCCCGCGAGTCGCCCCGGATCAGGGTTTCCTGGCCAGGAACGAACAAGCGGCTCACCGTACGGGAGGCGTCGGGCCTCAGCCGGTGATGCGTCCTGGTCAGCATGGGACGCTCGGCGGCGGTCACCGCAGCGCGGCGCTCACGCGGCAGCCTTGCTGCATCACGGAGATCATCGCCAGTGTCGATTCCGCTCCCTGGTTGCGATTACGGCTGGTACGGCTCAGGCCGTCGCAGCCGCCGCCGGTCCGGTCGTCGAACATGGGGATCATTGCGTCGTTGTCACCGAGGAACCACGCCACGCACATGCCGGCACCGCCCAGCCAGCCCGGGTCGCCGGTCACCTCCGTCGCGTGCACGCACGCATCCGCCAGCGCGGCAACCTCGATCGGCTGCTGGTCGAAGCCAGGACGCTGCTCCCCCGGGCCCCAGCCTCCCGTGGGGACCACCGACAGGTGGCCGTTCCGGGTCTCGCCTGCCAGCAGCCATTCCAGCATGCGCAGGCCATTGCGGAGAACAGGATCACTGCCAAGTTTCCAGCCGGCCATGATGACGGCCTCGGCAATCGCGGCGTTCGCATAGCTGAGCCTCGGCGCCGGCCATGGCCACGCGGCGTTCGGGGACGGCTCGCCGATGACTTCGACGGCGGCGGCGAGGAGGCTGAGCGCGGCGGGATGGTCAGGCACGTTACCGAGAAGCTCGGCGGCACCGAGAGCAGCGAACGCCATGGCATGCGGCCACTCAGAGCGGACCTGCGCGCTGGAGTCGAACCGGGCGAGCGACTCCGCACGGATGTCCGCGGTGGGACCCCGGGCAGCAGCGGTGCCAAGCCCCCACAGAGCACGGCCCCAGCAATCCTGGGCACTTGGCTGGTCTTGCCAGCGTCGGTCGTAACCCAGACGGTTACGGAACCGGCCGTCGGGCGCCTGCGCCCGCGCCAGGAAGTAGAGATAGCGCCGTGCCAGTGTGACGAGCTCATCGCGCGGCAAGGGCTCCCGGCAGACCGCGATCAGGCCGCGGGCAACGTCGTCGGTGCAGTAACCGTGCTCACGCCGTGGCACGACGCCCTCGGCGTGCTCCAGCAGGCCAACGTGGTCGGTGAGCCGGAGCAGATGCCGGAACGGCGGAGTCGGGCAGTTCATGCCACGGCTCCGTCGCGGACGCGGGTGAACGTGGCCGCGAGCTCCCGGTAGGAGCTTGCGACCGCCGGCCACAGCAGCTGCGGCGCAAGATCCGCCGCGTGGCGGCTCATTCGCGCGGACAGGCCCGGCTCGGTGAACGCCCGGTCCAGCGCGCTGGCGACGGCCGCCGGGTCCCGCCGCTCGACCAGGAGTCCCGCGCCGCCGCTGAGCACCTCGATGGCATGCGGGAAAGTGGTCGAGATCACCGGCTTTCCCGCGGTGACTGCCTCGATCAGGACCCCGGAGGTCACCTGCTCCAATGAGTCGTAGGGCAGCACCACGACGTCCGCGGCGCCGATGAGATCGCCCAGAGCTCCGGCAGGCAGGAAGCGATCATCGAAGCGCACGAGATCCGCCACCCCGTGAGCGTCCGCCCGCGCCTCGAGCGAACGCCGGTAGGCCTCGCCGTCGCGTGCCCGCACGCGAGGATGCGTCTGGCCCGCGATCGTGTAGGTGACGTGCAGCCCTCGGTCCTTGAGCAGTGCGATCGCGTTCGATCGCATGCTCAATTCCCTTACCCGGCCCCAGCAGTCCCCAGGTCAGGGCCATAGGCGGATGGTTCGCCTTGCGTGGTGCCGCAGCGACCCGGTTGTCCGCTGACCCGTGGGGTATCACGAAGGCTTTCGCGGGACTCGTGCCGTAGATGTCCAGCAACCGCGAGCGCGCCGTTCGCGTCATCGTGACGACCGCACTGGCGGCACCGATGACATCGTCAAGGATCGTGCGCTGTCGCGTCGTGGGCTGGGCCAGGACGGTATGCAGGACCACGATGACCGGAACGCGCAAAGCGTAGAGCAGCGGAACGAGGTCCCCGCCGTCGGGCCCGCCATAGATGCCGTACTCGTGCTGCACGATCGCGACATCGAAGCCGTTGATCACGTCGACAGCAGCCGCCGCACTCCGGGCGGAACCGTTCACGAGGTCCTGCACGACCTCGGGCGCGGCCCGCGGCGCTGATCCCGCCAGCACGGGCTCGTCGAGGACGCGCACTACGCTCACGTGATCACCCGGCCCGCGAAGGTGCGTGAACAGGGCGGCGCTGAATGTGGCGAGCCCGCATTGGGTGGGCGGGTAGGTACTGAGCAGCGCGTACGCCTTAGGCATAACGGTTCTCCTTGTCGGCGCTCGCAGCAGCGCATGCCGCGTCGTGCCAGCGCATCTCTCCCGATCGCAGGACCCGCGTGTGGTCAGAGCGAGGTCGTAGACCTCTGACACACGGCAGGCTGGCCGACGGCCTTAAGAGTCCCGATCCGGGAGCGGAGCCGCTCGACGAGATACACATAAACGCCACCGAGGCTGACTAGAAAGGCCTCGCCTGCCCGCCGGATTTCCGGGCAGCAGCTGGGCGTCCTCCGCAGCCTTGCGTAGCGGACGCAGTCTCAGCCTAGCCGAATGCTGGCCCCGGGGAGTCAGCCCCTGCCGTTCGGGATAAAGATCTTGAATTTTCCGAACGGACGGTGGCGTCTGTTTCATCGTCCCGCCGCTTCTCAAGGTCCGGGCGTCCGCCGGTCCTGAGCGAGCAGCGACGCCTGGCTGACTGTGCGGTAGGTCTGCCTGCTCAGCGCCTCGGGCAGATGCATGCGCAGCATCACCTGGCCGACATTGGCGGGGACGGTTCGCTGCGTGAGCAACGACACGACGATCATCACACCGAAAGCCAGCGGGACCGTCCAGAGCGCCGGCTGGCCGAGGAGCACCGCGCCCCAGCCGCTTGCCGCCGCGCCGAGCATCGTCGCCGCGATAGCCGCGATGCAGGATCCGCCGCCTATCACGATGCCGGCCGCGGCGCCGATCCTGGTGAGCCGCCGCCACCAGATCCCGAGCACCATCAACGGGCAGAACGACGACGCCGCGATGGCGAAGGCCCAGCCGACGAGGAGGGCCAGCGAGAACCGGTCGATCAGCAGTGCGGCGGTGGTCGCGACCGCGCCCGCGGTGATCGCGCACCAGCGGAAAGAGGTGACGCCGCCGTTCAGGAAATCGTGCGACAGGGCGCCGGCCACGCTGACGAGCAGACCGGACGAGGTGGACAGGAAGGCGGCGAAGGCCCCCGCGGCGACGAGCGCTGCCAGCAGTTCGCCCGGCAGCCCGGGCAGCAGCAGTGACGGCAGGGCGAGGACGATACCGTCCGAGTCACTGGACAGGTAGAGCTGGGGCGCGTGCAATCGGGTCAGCACCGCGAGCACCGTCGGGAACAGGTAGAAGCTGCTCAGCAGCAGGACCACGATCAATGTGGTCCGCCTGGCCGCCTCGCCGTCCGGGTTGGTGTAGAAGCGCACCAGGATGTGCGGCAGCCCGATCGCGCCGAAGAACGTGGCGATGATGACGCCATAGGTCGCGGCCAGGGGGTGCGCGCCGCCTGTGCCCGAGGTCAGGAACGGGGAATCCCAGGCCTCCGTCGACGACGGTTCCATGGCCAGGCTGACCGGGACGGGAGCACCCGCGGCGAAGCCGATCCGCGTCCCGGCCCCGGCGACGTGGCGGCATGCGCACAGGCGCACCGCCTCGTCCTTGAAGGCGCGCTGATCGATGAGGCCGGAAACGGTAGCCTCCGCGGGGCGGGTAAGGGTGAAGCCTGTCGCCTGGGTCACGTCGACGACGGTGGCGTGGGTGAACGCCGGAGCGCGGTCGGGGGTCAGGTTGGCGGTGGAGCTGTGCCAGGTCGCGATCAGCAAGACGAGCGCCGGAATGCCGATCGCGCACAGCTTCAGCCAGTACTGAAAGCACTGGACGAAGGTGATTCCCTTCATGCCGCCCATCGCGATGTTGCAGCTCACAACCACGCCCAGCGTTGCCGCGCCGACCCAGTACGGTGTGCCGAGCACCCACTGCAGCGTGATGCCGGCGCCCTTCATCTGCGGCAGCAGGTAGAACCAGCCGATGACCAGGACCAGCACGGTCGCCGTCTGGCGCAAGCCGCGCGACCCCAGCCGACCGACGGCGAAATCGGGGATCGTGTACGCGCCGAAACGCCGCAGCGGCGCCGCCACCAGCAGTAGCAGGACCAGATAGCCGGCGGTGTAGCCGACCGAGTACCACAGTGCGCCCAGGCCTTGCGACACGACCAGCCCGGCGATACCGAGGAAAGACGCGGCCGACAGATACTCACCCGAGATCGCGGCGGCGTTGAGCGCGGGCGGAACCTGGCGTGCGGCGACCATGAAGTCGTCCGGTGTCTTGGCGACCCGGGTGCCGCGTGCGCCGACGATGATGGTCAGCAGCGTGACGAACGCGATCGCGCTGACGGCGGCGTCAGACATCGGGCCGCCGGCTCGCCGGATCGACAAGATCGGTGAACCGGGCCTCCAGCTGCCGCGCCTGACGGTTGTAGAACCAGCCGACCGCGAGGAACACCGGATAGAACGCGAAGCCGAGCACGATCAGGGTGAGCGGGACGCCGTCCACGGTGATCCTGGTGACCGCCGGCGCCATGGCCGCGATGACCGGGTACGAGGCGGTCACCGCGAGCGCGAGCGTGAGGCACATGAGGGACAGGCCAAGCTGCGCGCGCACGAACGACCTGGCGAGCAGGCGACCGCAGCTCGTGTCGTCTCGCAGGTCGCTGAGTCCGGGAATGTCGTGCTGGACGAGTACGTGATCGGGCCGCCAGACAACGCGCTGTCTGCCGGCCGCGGGACCGCCGGGGTCGGGTGCGGACACGGTAAGCTCCGCCGTCCGGCGCGGAGGATCCGGTCCCTGACATCCCGCACGTGGCGGCGGCTTACCGGCAGGGAATGGCCGGCGACCGTCACGGCATGAATGCCATTAGTCACCGAGAATTCGGTGATGTCCTTGACCTGCACAAGATAGCCACGGTGTATGCGGAGGAACCCGTACGCCGACCACCGCTCCGCCAAATGAGAAATCGGCATGCGCACCAGGAAAGCGCTACCGTCGGCCGTGTGCAGCCGCACGTAATCACCCTCGGCTTCTGCCCAGCACACCTGCTCGCGGGGGATAAGTCTCGTGCGCCCGGCTATCTCGACCGGGATCGTGGCGGACGGGTCGTCGTCCGGCGAATCCGGCTGCTCGGGCGAGCGCCCGAGCGCACGCCCGAGGGCAGTGCCCAGGCGTGCGCGCGATACCGGTTTGAGCAGGTAGTCGCACGCTCCGATGTCGAAGGCGCGAACGGCGTACTCCTCAAAGGCCGTAACGAAGACGATGGCCGGCGGCGTGGCGAACCTGCGCAGCACATTGCCCAGCTCGATGCCGTTGAGTGTGGGCATCCTGACGTCCAGGAAAATGACGTCGTAAGAACGCTCCTGAAGGTAACGGAACGCGTCGCTTGAATTCTCCGCCGCGTCCACCGGCGCGATCGAGAATGCCGTGCGGAGGAGGTAGCTCAGCTCGTCCCTGGCCGGCGCCTCATCGTCGATGACCAGGGCGGATGCGGTGCGTGTCCGGGTCATTGCACGCTCACCGCCGGGCAGAACTTGGGCAGCCGCATCGTGACCTTCGTTCCCGCGCCGACCCCGGTTTCGATTGTCAGCCCGTGGTCGTTGCCGAAGGTAGCGCGAAGCCGCTCGTCGACGTTGCGCAGCCCGACGGACTGGCCGCCGGTTCGCCCCGCGAGCACGTCCGCGAGCTGCCCGGGATCGACACCGACGCCGTGGTCCTCGACCGTGACGATAGCCTCGTGGCCGCCGTCTTCCGCGGAAATCTGCAGCCGGGCGGTTCCGGTGAGCCGCTCAAGGCCATGCCGGACGGCGTTTTCCACCAGTGGCTGAAGTACTAGTGACGGTACCCGCACGGGAAGAACCTCCGGGGCTACTCGCAGGCTGACCGCGAGTCGGTCGCCGAAACGTGCGCGCTCCAGCTCCAGGTAGGTATCCACAAACCGCAATTCCTCGGCAAGGGTAGCGTACTGGCTGTGCTCCCTGAAGGCCCACCGGATGAATTCCGCGAAACCGACGAGAAGGTCCCTGGCCCTTTCTGGATCAGACCGGACGAACGACTCGATCGCGGTAAGCGCGTTGTAGACGAAATGCGGACTGATCTGGGCCCGGAGGAAGTTCAGCTGGGCCTGCACCGTACGGGTACGGGACGCGTCGAGTTCAGCGAGCGCCAGGTGCGTGGACACGAATCTCGCGACCTCGGCCGCGGTCCGCATCAGGGCCGCGTCGGCGGACGTGCCCAGCGCCGCGAGCGCCCCGATAACCGCCCCGTCGACGGCGATCGGCACGGCGACGCCGGCCCGCATCAGGCAATCACCGCCGTGTCCGCAGCCAAGGTCCGACGCGGACAGCAACTGCGAGTGGCCGGAGGTCACGACGCCGCGCAAGTGGCGGGCAAGCGCCTCGGCGTGCCGGTCGGATCCGTGGCAGGCGAGCATGCCCGTCTGGTCCGCGATGGCGACTGTCGGGGTGCCGAGGAGATGGCGCAGGCTCGGCGCGGCCTTGACCGCGGTGTCGGACGTCAGGCCGCCGCGCAGCACGGAGACGGCCTGGCTGGCCGTGTGCAGCACCTCGTAGGTGGCCCGCTGCGGCGGTGCGCCCACGCGGCGTGAGGTTCGCTTCCAGAACAGCACAGCGCAGGCCAGCGCGGCGGCAACGGAGACGAACATGATAATGAGGACCGCCATCGCCGCACTATAAACCAGCCGGCACTTTCGCGGGATACCCGCGGGAAATACCAGCGTTATTCCTTCGATAAAGCCGCCGTGGCTATTGACCGCTCGCCGGCGCAACGCGACCGTTCCTCGCCCCGGCATGCCCGTTCCGCGCGTCATCCGCGTCGTTCATCGCACGGCCGGCACCCAGGTGCGGCCGACACCGTATCTTGCCGGTTTAGTACATCGGGCAACGACGCAACGGAGCAAGCCATGGCCGAGGAAGTACGCACCGTCTCTCCCCCTATCGCCTCTATCGCCGACCCGGCTCCCCTCGGGCTTGCGGCCTTCGCCCTGACCACCTTCCTGCTATCGGCCGCCAACGCCAACTGGATGACGGCCGCGAGCGGCAGCGCCTGGCTCGGCTACGCGTTCGCCTATGGCGGCCTATGCCAGCTGCTGGCGGGCATGTGGGAGTTCCGGAACAGGAACGTCTTCGGAGCCACCGCGTTCTCCACCTACGGCGGGTTCTGGATCGGCCTGTTCCTGTACATCCGGCTGGTCGCGTTCGAACCCGAAGCTGACCGCCGTGCAGATCGACCATGACCTGGGCTGGATCCTGCTCGCGTTCGCGATCTTCAACACCTACATGCTGATCATGTCCACGCAGGTGAACATGGCGGTCTTCTCCGTGTTCCTGACCCTGGAGATCACCGAGATCGTCCTGTTTATCGGCAACTTCCAGGTGAACTCGACGACCGTGCACATCGGCGGTTACCTCGGCGTCCTCACCGCGCTGTGCGCCTGGTACACCTCCGCCGCGGGCGTGGCCAACGGCATCGGCGGCCGGCTGCGGTTCCCGGTCGGGTCCCCGCTGCTGGCCGCGCCCACCGCGGAACCCGCGCCTGCCGTCGTCGCCCGATAGCCAGACGCGACAACCATGCCCGTGACTGACGACAGCCGGTCCTCCCGCGATATCGATACGGCGCTCGCGGAGGACCGGCGGTTCCCGCCCGACGAGGTATTCGCGGCCGCGGCGAACGCGGACGCCGCGATCTATGACCGTGACTTCGACGAGTTCTGGACCAGTGAGGCCCGGGCGCGGATCAGCTGGTTCCGCGACTTCCACACCCTGTATGAATGGGAACTTCCCTACGCCAAGTGGTATCTCGGCGGCTCGCTCAACGTCTGCTACAACTGCGTTGACCGGCACGTCGCGGCCGGGCACGGCGACAAGGTCGCCTACTACTGGGAAGGCGAGGCGCCAGGCGACCGGCGGGTGCTCACGTTCGCCGATCTCCAGCGTGAGGTCGTCCGGTTCGCCGCGGGCCTGAGGCAGCTCGGCGTGCGCAAGGGCACCCCGGTCGGGATCTACATGGGCATGGTCCCGGAGCTGGCGATCGCCATGCTGGCCTGCGCGCGCCTCGGGGCGCCGTTCACGGTCGTGTTCGGCGGTTTCTCCGCCGAAGCCCTGGCCGGCCGGCTCACGGACATGGAATGCGAGCTGCTCATCACCCAGGACGAGGGCTGGCGGCGCGGCCGCACGGTACCGCTCAAGGCCAACGCCGACGAAGCGGTCAGCCGCGCCCCGAAGATCACGACGGTGATCGTCCTGGAACGCACGGGCCAGGGCGCCACGATGACCGCGGGCCGCGACCGCGCCTGGGCATCGGTCGTGGCCGGTCAGCCGGACGACCCCGCGGCCTGCCCGTGCGAGCCGATGGACAGCGAGGACCTGCTGTTCCTGCTGTACTCCTCCGGCACCACGGGCAAGCCCAAGGGGGTCGTGCACACTACCGCGGGCTACCTCACCGGTGTGGCCACCACGCATCACTACGTCTTCGACATCACGCCTGCCACGGTCTACTGGTGCGCCGCCGACATCGGCTGGATCACCGGGCACAGCTATATCGTGTTCGGGCCGCTCGCCAACGGCACCACCAGCGTCCTGTACGAGGGGGTCCCTGACTTTCCCGAGCGGGACAGGTGGTGGGAGATCATCGAGCGGTACCGGGTCACCGTCCTGTACACCGCGCCCACCGCGATCCGCACGCACATGAAGTGGGGCCCGCGGTACGCGGAGCGCCACGACCTGTCCTCGCTCCGGCTGCTCGGCTCCGTCGGCGAGCCGATCAACCCCGAGGCGTGGATCTGGTATCGCAAGCACATCGGCGGCGACCAGACCCCGGTGGTCGATACCTGGTGGCAGACCGAGACCGGCATGATCATGATCGCGCCGCTGCCGGGCGTCACGACGCTCAAGCCGGGCTCGGCCACCCGGCCGTTCCCCGGTGTCCAGCCGGACGTGTACAACGAGAGCGGTGAACCGGTGCCGCCTGGTGCCGGCGGCTATCTCGTGCTCAAGCGCCCGTGGCCGGCGATGCTGCGCGGGCTGTACAAGGATGACGAGCGCTACCGCGCGACCTACTGGAGCCGCTTCGAGGGCGTCTACTTCACCGGCGACGGCGCTCGCGTCGACCCCGACGGCGACCTGTGGCTGCTCGGCCGGGTCGATGACGTGATGAACGTCTCCGGCCACCGGCTGTCCACCATAGAGATCGAGAGCGCGCTGGTGGATCACCCGGATGTGGCCGAGGCCGCGGTGGTCGGCCGGGCCGATGGGCAGACGGGCCAGGCCATCGTCGGCTACGTCACGCTGAAGGCCGGCGTTGACGCCTCGCCGGGCAAGCTGACGGAGCTGCGTGAGCACGTGGCCGGCCGGATCGGGCGGATCGCGATGCCGGCCAACGTCGTTTTCACGCCGGAGCTGCCGAAGACCCGATCGGGAAAGATCATGCGCCGGCTCCTGCGGGATGTCGCGAATAACCGTGAGCTTGGCGATACCACTACGCTGGCCGATCCCGCGGTGGTCGAGGAGATAAGGACCAGGGCGACCGCCGAGGCATCGACCGAAGAGTTATCACTAGCCGGCCTGCGCGGCACCGTCCCCCCCGGTGCCGCGCAGGTCACAACCCCTGATGCCGTCCGGCGCGCGGAACAGGTTCGGGCAGGACTGTGCGCAGACGCCACCGTCCGTTCGGAAGAAAGGATCTTTAAATCATTTTCCCGAACGGACGGTAGTGACTCCGAACCAAAAATATAAAGAAGTCACAATCCGGCAGTGCGCGAAGGTCCCCACCTCTTCATACCCAGAGGGGCATCCGGAGGGGGGCGATCATGATCGTGGGTCATTTGCGGCGAATATCGCCAGTTTTGACCCACGATCATGAAACTGTCGGTCGCAGCAACTGTAAGACATTAATCCCGGGCTGCGGCGGCCACGGGGAGCGCCTCCTCCGCGAGCCTTTCGTCGAGGCGGCGGCCCTCGATGTCGGGGTCGGGAACATACCTGGCGAACCATCGGGGGTGGTACCAGATCCTTGACCCGATGACCCCCATGACGGCCGGCACCAGGGTGAGGCGCACGACGAACGCGTCGAGGAAGACGCCAACGGCGAAGCTGAAGCCGATCGCCTTGATGGTCGGGTCGCTGGTGAACATGAAGGCCACGAAGATGGAGAACATGATCAGGGCCGCCGCGGTGACCACGCGGGCCGCGTGCCCGGTGCCGCGTTCCACGGCGCGGCGGGCGTCGCCGTTCCTCGTGTGCTCCTCCTTGATCCGCGAGACGACGAACACCTCGTAGTCGCTGGACAGGCCGAAGATGATCGCCAGCATGATGATCGGCAGGAAGCTGATCGTCTCCGCCGGGGTGATGCCGAAGATGTGCTGGCCCCAGCCCCACTGGAACATCGCGACCTGCGCGCCGAGCGCCGCGCCCATCGAGAGCAGGAAGCCCAGGATGGACTTGAGCGGCACGAGAATCGTCCGGAAGGCGAACGTCAGCAGGATGAATGCCAGCCCGACCACGACGATGAGGAAGACCGGCAGGGCGGCCGACAGCTTGGACGAGACGTCGATGTCGGACGCCGTCGTGCCGCCGACCAGGATGCGCGCGCCCGTGCCGCCCTCGATCGCGGTCCGGTCGCCGCGGATCGTGTTCACGAGGGTGGCCGTGGCCGGGTCGCTCGGCCCGGACTTGGGGATCACCTTGATCAGGGAGATGCCATTGCCCGCCACCACCGGGGTCGCCTTCGCCACGTCGGGCAGCTTGGTCAGCGCTGCCGTGATCTGCCGGGTGGCCGCGGCGCTACGGACATCCTGGGCGACGATGAGCAGCGGGCCGTTGAAGCCGGCGCCGAACGCTTCCGTGGTGAGGTCGTAGGCCTTGCGCTGGGTGTTGTCCGCGGGCTGTGACGCGCCGCTCGGCAAGCCGAGGTGGATGGACGCCGCCGGGATCGCGAGCACGCCGAGCAGCGCGATCCCGCCGAGGAGCACGGGTACCCGGCGGCGCACGACGAACCGCGCCCACGCCGCGCCGGCCGGGCTTTCCGGGTTGGCGGCGGCGCGGCGGCCGGCCCGCTCCGCGCGGGCGCCAAGCCAGGGCAGCCGGGTGAACCTGATGACCCGTGTCCCGGCGAAGCCCAGCATCGCGGGGAGCAGTGTCAGGGCGATCAGCAGCGCGACCGAGACGGACGCCGCCGCGGCCAGGCCCATGACGGTCAGGAACGGGATGCCCACGACGGTCAGGCCGCACAGCGCGATGATCACTGTGAGGGCGGCGAAGACGACGGAGCTGCCCGCCGTGCCCATGGCCTGCGGCACCGATTCCTCCGGCGTCATGCCATTGAGCAAGTTGGCCCGGTGCCGCGACAGGATGAACAGCCCGTAGTCGATGCCGCAGGACAGGCCCAGCATCAGCGCTACCGTGGTCGACGCCGAGGCGATCGTCACCACCGCCGCGACGGCGGTGACACCCATCAGCGTGGTGACCACGCCGATGATCGCGCTCAGGATGGGCATGCCGGCCGCCGCGAAGGCGCCGAAGGTGATCATCAGGATGACGAACGCGATGATCACGCCGATCAGCTCGGGCGTCTCGGAGATGGCCGTGCGCCAGCCCGGGTAGACGCTCCCGTTGTACTCGACCTCCACGCCGTCGGCCTGCACGGGCTTCATCGCGTCCGTGACGGCGGTGAGGCTGGAGTCCTTCACGTTGGGCGCCGTGGCCGACCACTGCACCTGCCCGAGCGCGGCCTCGCCGTTGTCCGCTATCAGGTGCGCGGCGAAGGGATCGGTGACGGCGGCGACCTGCGGCACTGACCTGAGCTTGTCGAGGGCCGTCTCGATCGCGGCCTTGCTGGCCGGGTCGGTGACCTTGCCGTGGCCGCCCGCGGTGGCGAAGACGATCGTGGACTGGCCGCCGCTGAACGCCGGCAGCCGGGCGGTGAGGATGTTCGCGGCGTTCTGCGACTCGGTGCCCGGGATGGTGAAGGTGTCATTGGTCTTACCGCCGCTGGCGGTAGCGATGGCGATGGCGGCGATGGCCGCCGCGACCCAGGCCCCCAGGACCAGCCGCCGTCGCCGGCAGGCGAAACGGGCAAGTCGGTACAGCAAGGTTGACATGTACGGATCTCCACGGCTCGGATACGGGCTCCAGCCCCGACGCTAGGCCATTCACTAGCCATTCGTCAAGTGAATCACTAGCCGATCGTCTTGTCATTTACCTGCCGATCGGCCAGTGGATCACCAGTCGGCGAGACTGTACACTCGTACGGATACACACCGGAGGAGTCATCCATGGCGACGCCCGTCAAGGGCATGTCCAGCCGTGCCGTGCAGGCAGAACGGACAAGGCAGCAGATTCTCGAGACCGCGCAGCGGCTGTTCACCGAGCATGGCTACGACGCGACCTCGCTGCAGATGATCGCCGACGAGATGGGGCTGACCAAGGCCGCCGTCTACTACTACTTCCGCGCCAAGGTCGACATCCGGCACGAGATCATGCAGCCGGGGATCGAACGGCTCAGGACGCTGCTCGACGAGGCGGCCGCGATACGCGCGCGGCGAGCCCGCGTTCGAGCACCTGGTGAACGGCTTCGTCGACTTCTTCGTCGAGAGCCGCCGGTACGCGATCATGACGTCGAACGATCCCGCCGCTAAGCGGGAAAAGCTCGACGAGGAGCCGCTGTCGATGCGCCGGCGCGCCCTTGCCCTGATCTTCGGCGACAACCCCACCGCCGCGGAGCGGGTCGCTTTCGGCACCGTGTCCTTTATCCCCGCGCTCCTGCCGGAACTGGCCGACCTGTCCGACGACGAACTGCGCGAGGTCTTGCGGACGACGATGCTGCACATCCTGCGTGTCCCGTCCTGACCTTTCGCAGCGTCAGCCCGCTTCGCGCAGCGTCGCGATCCACACGGCCGTGGTGGTGGGTGATGTGCCGAGCGCCGAGCGGTCATCCGGGGTGGCCGCGACGTACGCCCAGGTAAGGTCGCCGTTGGGTAGTGCGGCGATGTCGCCGGAGATGTGGGCCGGAATCACGGCGGCCGGGGATACGACCTTGCCCGAGTAATTGATCACTTCGACGTGCGTGCCGGTAAACGTACCGCTGCACGTTCCCGCGGCGCAGGTCGCATGCGAGACCGCCTCCCAGGAGACCAGGAGCTCGTCGCGTCCGTAGGGCGCGAGGTGCACGTTGACGTGATCGGTGGCCGGATCGCCGGTCAGGTATACGGTGCTGCCGCTCGGCGTGGAGGGGCCGCTCATGAAGTGCACCGCCACCTGGTGGGTCGCCCACCGCGGCGTGACGATCCAGCCACGGCCAGTGGGATCGGCCGGGTTCTTCTTCGCGGCGACCGCACCGCGCGAGGCCCAGGCCACCGCGTAGTGACCGCCGCTCAGCTTCACAAGATCGCCCGCGTTGTCCGGGAACGTCCCGCCGCAGTAACCGGCCCAGCACTGTTCACGCTGCAGGACAGGCGCGTTGTCCGGGGCGCCGATGCCGGTGGACACGAACAGCCCGGACCGCCAGTCGTCCAGGCACAGCGACGGGAAGTCGCCGCTGGTGCCTGGGTAGAGCGCGATTCCCTCGTTGTGGCTGCATCCCCAGGCCCATCCCCCGGCGAGGAGCTTCCCGCTCGCGCTCACGTACACGAGCTTGTCGCCGAAGTGACCGTCCGCTGGCCCGCCGGCGCCGTGGATGACGAAGTACGCCCCGTACTCCTGCCCGTTCCAGGCCAGTTCGCCGTCGAGCACCGGCGCCGTGTCATCGGTGGCGGAACTCGTGAGGCGGGATTCGAAGACACGCTTGCCGTTCCGGTAGCTGATCAGGGCAGCGGCGGTCTCGTGCCACTTGTTCGAGTCCGGCACCCGGGTCAGCACCGTGAACCCGTTGTCGAACGCGACCAGGCCGCTGACCTCTTTGGCTCCGGCGATGACGGTATCGGCCCCTTTCCGCGTCAGAGCCGTGGTCAGCGGGGTCACGTGGATGCCGTTCGCCGCGGGCCACGCCACCCACGCTGTGCCGTCCGGTGCGGCCGCGACATCGACGCGAGTCCATTCCGGCAGCTCGTTGTAGCCCTGCTGCAGATAGCTCAGCCGCGCGGGCAGCGAGATCCGGGTGATGGTAAGCCGCTGCGCGAGAGAGGACGCGGCCGGCGAGATAGCCGCCACGTTAGTCATCGCTGTGGCCGGCGCCTGCGGCCGGCCTGCTGCCGTCGGGACACCTCCGCCGACGGTCGAGCATCCGGCAATCGCCAGCGCCAGCGCCACCACGGCTGTAACCCAGCGAACCACACGAAACATGCGCAGCCTCCTCCGGCCCCGGCCGAATCCTTGCACACCAAGTGGCCCGGCCACCGGAAAAGTCGTGCCGTCCTACAGCGGCCGGCCGCCACGGCGGTTTGCCTTCTGCCGCGGGTTCGTGCGACCCTGGCAGCACATAGCGAGCCTGGATCGGTCCAGACCACGCGCTGCCTCGCCGCTAGCAGCCCTGCATTGAAGCAGCGGCTGGCGGTGAGAGCGCTTCCCCGCGGCACCGGCATCCATCACCCGATCCAGCAAGGATGGCACGCCATGTTCTCGCATGTGACATCTCTGACCGGCATCTCTTCGTGGGCGCGGGGCAGTGGCCTGGAGATCGCGCTGCTCGTGACGGGGACGATCCTGCTGACGCGTCTGGCGACCTGGGCGGGCGCGAGGATCACCGGCCGGATCGATGCCAACGCACAGGAGACGGATACGCTAGTCCGCTCGGAGGCGTCAAAGCACCGGCACGCGCTGGCCCAGGTGATCACCTGGGCCACCCTGGCGGTCATCTACTGCGCGGCCGGGGTGCTCATCGCGACGCGCCTGGGCATCCCGGTGACGAGCCTCGCCGCCCCGGCTGCCGTGGTGGCCGTCGCTCTGGGGCTCGGGGCGCAGCGCATCGTCCAGGACATTCTGGCCGGCTTTTTCATCATCACTGAACGCCAGTACGGCTTCGGGGACCTCATCAGCCTTTCGGTGCAGGGGCTGCCCAGCCCGGCAATCGGGACCGTCGAAGACGTCACGTTGCGGGTGACCACGGTACGGACAGCCAGCGGCGAGGTGGTCATCACTCCCAATGGCCAGATCGCCCAGGTTACCAATCTCTCGCGCGACTGGGCGCGTGCCGTGGTGGACGTGCCGGTGCCCGCTGCCGTGGACGTCAACCGGGTGAGCGACCTGCTGCGGCTGATCGGGGATGAGGCCTACCAGGAACCGGACGCACGGCGGCTGCTGCTGGATCCCCCGGCCGTTATGGGTGTGCAGGGTATCGACCTCGACCAATTCCAGGTCCGCCTGGTCGCCAGGACGTTGCCCGGCAAGCAGTTCGAGGTCGGGCGTATCCTGCGGGCCCGGATCACGGCCAGGTTCCGGCGCGAGGGCATCCACCTTCCGGCCGACCTGGATACGGCCGAGCCGACCGAAGCCGCCTGATGCGGCGCGTGCGGACCTCGACGTGGATCCTGACCGCGGTATTCCTCATCACCCTGACGACCTACCTGCTAATCAGGCCACCACCGGCCGCAACCGTCGGCGTCACCCCAGCGACGACACCGTCCTCAGTCTCGCCCGCGCCGCTGCCCGCCACGTCACCGTTTACCACCACGCCGAGACCAACCGCCCAGGCCAAGCCGACGACCACGCCGAAACCGGCCACCGAGACCAGGCCGGCTAGTTCAGCGTCCCCTACCGAGACACCCTCGGCCTCGGCCCCCGCTCCCGCGAACTCGCCCTCCCCTGTGCTCACGCCAACTCCCTCAGCCACCGGCGGCATCCCCTAGCCGACCGCTCCCTGCATCTGAAGCTCGATCAGCCGGTTCAGCTCGAGGGCGTATTCCATCGGCAGTTCGCGCGCGATCGGCTCGACGAAGCCGCGCACGATGGTGGCCGCGGCCTCGTCCTCGGTCATGCCGCGGCTCATGAGGTAGAACAGCTGGTTCTCGGAGATCTTGGAGACGCTGGCCTCGTGGCCCATCTCCACGTCGTCCTCGCGGATGTCAATGTAGGGATAGGTGTCGGACCGGCTGACCCTGTCCGCTAGCAGCGCGTCGCACTTGACGGTGGATTTGGAGTGTGCCGCGCCCTCCTGCACCTGGACCAGGCCCCGGTAGGACGTGCGGCCGCCGGCTCTGGCCACGGACTTGGAGATGATCTGGGAGGAGGTGTTCGGCGCGCAGTGCACCATCTTGGCGCCGGCGTCCTGGTGCTGGCCCGGGCCGGCGAACGCGACGGACAAGGTTTCTCCCCTGGCGTGCTCGCCCATCAGGTAGACGGCCGGGTACTTCATGGTGACCTTGGAGCCGATGTTCCCGTCGATCCACTCCATGCTCGCCCCGGCCTGCGCCACGGCCCGTTTGGTGACCAGGTTGTAGACGTTGTTCGACCAGTTCTGGATCGTGGTGTACCGGCAGTGGGCATCTTTCTTCACGATGATCTCGACGACCGCGGAGTGCAGCGAGTCGGAAGAGTAGACCGGCGCGGTACAGCCCTCGACGTAGTGGACGCTGCCACCCTCGTCGACGATGATCAGGGTCCGCTCGAACTGGCCCATGTTCTCGGTGTTGATCCGGAAGTAGGCCTGCAGCGGGATGTCCACGTGCACGCCCTTCGGCACGTAGATGAAGCTGCCGCCGGACCACACCGCAGTGTTCAGCGCGGCGAACTTGTTGTCGCCCGCCGGGATGATCGTGGCGAAGTACTCCCGGAAAAGGTCCGGGTGCTCCTTGAGCGCGGTGTCGGTGTCCAGGAAGATGACACCCTTGTCCGCCAGGTCCTCGCGGATCTTGTGGTATACGACTTCGCTTTCGTACTGCGCGGCGACGCCGGCGATGAGCCGCCGCTTCTCCGCCTCCGGGATGCCGAGCTTGTCGTAGGTGCTCTTGATGTCCGCGGGCAGGTCATCCCAGCTGGCCGCCTGCTTCTCGGTCGACCGGACGAAGTACTTGATGTTCTCGAAATCGATGCCGGTCAGATCCGCGCCCCAGCCGGGCATCGGCTTGCGCCGGAACAGCTTCAGGCCCTTCAGCCGCAGGTCCAGCATCCACTGCGGCTCGTCCTTCAGCGCCGAGATGTCCCGGACGACCTCCTCGGACAAACCCCGGCGCGCGGACTCGCCCGCCACGTCCGAGTCGGCCCAGCCGAACTTGTAACGCTCCAGCCCCTCAAGCTCGGGGCGCGCGATTGTCGTCATGCGGAGATGCCTCCGGACTCAGTTGGTGTCGTGTCGGCGGCGGTGCCGATCGCGGTAGTGCGGATGGCGCGCGAGCGATGGCGCGCGAGCGATGGCGCTGACCTGCGTGGTGCGGGAAGCTCCAGCCGCTCATGCCTTAAAGACTACCATCAATTCTAGAAATACATTGCTAGTTTTCTATTACCTGCGTGCGGTGAGGGGGCAGGCACCGGGAGTCAGTCGCCGGCGCCGCGCACTTGCGGCGGCACGACCCGGCCGCGCTGGCCCCATCAGGCCTCACCGCGAGCGGTCACGGAACCTGTCTTCAAGTTCAGGACGCTGTCGCCTGAACCAAAGAGGTGTATGACCGGAGGCGTTGCCGAGAACCTGGCCGGGATCATGTCATGGCGGCGTGGACGGGGTGCCCGGCCTGTGGCGGGGCGGCGTGCCGCGCCAGCTTGCGTCCGCGTGCCAGTACGGCGACGCCGCTGCAGTCGATGAACTTCAGGCCGGCCAAGTCCACGATGACCTGCGGCTCGCGGGCCGTGACCGCCGCGAGCCCAGCCGCCACAAGCGCGGCGTCCATCATGTCGAGTTCCCCGCTCAGCACCACGACAACATGACCGTCGCAGTTGTTGACGGGTCCAGTGCCTTGGGGGGTATAGCGGGAGTATTGCTCCGGATCCCGGCAGCTGCACCCCGAATACAGGGGACAGCGCAGGACCGGAGTTTTCTTATTCGGGCCGGCGCCAGCAAGGCGCAGTGGCCCAGTAAAGGGCAAGAGCCCACGGGAGTTCCTTTCTCCCACCGCGATCTGTCGCGCGGGACCGGCTACCCGTACGTCATTTCATCACTGACCAAGGAGTCGGTTATGGGCATCATCGCATGGATCGTTCTCGGCCTCGGCGCAGGCCTGCTCGCCAATATGCTGATCCCCGGCCGCAGATCACAGGGCCTTGTCCTGACCTGCGTGATCGGGGTAGCCGGGGCACTGCTGGGCGGCTGGCTGGCCACGAAACTGTTCCATGTCCACACTTTGCACGGGTTCTTCAACCTCTCCACCTGGCTGACCGCCATCGCCGGGGCAGCGGTCCTGCTGCTGGCCTACCACCTGCTCACCTCGCGGAGAACCACCGGCCGCACCCGCAGCCGACGGCCCGGCTGGGCACACCGGTGAACGGGCGGATCCAGCCCGAGGGCGGCCGGCGGGTGATGAGCACCGGCTTCGCCATCACGCTGATCACGGTCGGGGCGATCTTGCGGTTCGCGCTCGCGGCAGGTTCCCCGCACGGCCTGAACGTGCACGTCGTGGGCATCGTCCTGATCCTGGCCGGCATCCTCGGCCTGCTGCTGTCGCTGCTGGCCAGGGGGCCGCGCCGCCGCCGTAACCGCCCTGATGACGACGACCGCGCGGCGCCGCCGCTCAGCCGACAGCGCCCGTCTCCTGGCCAGCCGACGCCTGCCGGGGACCGGGGCGTCTACCAGGACCAGCCGCCAGCGTGAACCCAGCCGGCAATCAGCACGCCACCCGGACGACTTCCTGCTCGACCAACTCGAACTCAGCCCGCCCACCGTCCTGCAAGTCATCCGCGAGCAAGCCGCCCGCACCGGACGACCGCCGCTAACCCCGCAGGACCTGGCCACGCTGCCCGGCAGGGCCGGAGCACCCGGCTTTGCCGACGAGATCTGCCGCCAGCCGCAGCTGCGCCCCCGGCCTCCTCTGCGGCGGCGCGAGCTTGCATCAGCGCCTGTCCCCCTCCAAGGTGCACCAGCCGGTGGCGGTTGTGTCCGCGACCAGTACCGTGACGCCGACCCCACCAGGCCGGTACGAGTTGCCCTGGCCGGGACCGCTCACGCCGAGGGCTAGGCGCTGGGAACGTGGGCGACAGATCCGGTCTGCTGCTCCGGGTTACGACGCTGCGCCGCGGAGGGTTTGCGCTCGTGATCGTCTTGCGGGGCCGGTGCGGCGGCGCCGTGCGAGCATCCCCTTGCGCTCGTTGGGGGCGGTGCCGCCCCAAACGCCATGCGACGCCCCGGTCAGGGCCCCGTACCGGAGCGCCAGCTCCAGGCACTCATCCCGAACCGTGCACCCCTCACCCGGGCGGTGGTCTTCGGACAGGGCCGGGTAGCAGCGGTCATCGGCGGTGTCCGAGCACTTCCCGGCCACGCCGACGCGGCGGGACAGCACGGACGTCGACAGGGCGGCCACGGCCGCCGAAGGCGGACGCGCCGGGAGCAAGCCGGGAGCAATACGCCGGTACCCGGCGCCGGCACGGCTGCGGGCATGCGGTGCCGGGGGCTGCCGGCCGCCTCTTCGGTGCTGTCATACACGGGGAAGCCATCGGCCAGGCGGGTGATCGCCAGAACCGCATCACCCGCTGCTGCGGGGCGGCGAGCAGCAAGTTTAGTAGTAGTGCCTTCGCCCGTGGACCGCGTGACCGGACATCCCGAGCAGGGCCAGGATCGCGCCGACCACGACGATGATGATGCCGATCGTCCAGAGAATGGCGATTCCGGAGAGGAAGCCAATGATGAGGAGAACGACGCCGAGAATGATCACAGGGGGCTCCTAGCGGGAGACAGCCGCCGTCCGGGACGGGGGCAGGGGGATATCGGGGTGGTCGTGGCGCTGCTCACGGTGGCCAGTCCTTCGCTGGTCATTCCGCGGCGGACGTGCCGGCGGGGACATCACTGGCGGGCTTACCGGGGGCGGGCTGCCCGCTTGCGGCTGGCGCGGGCGGGGCGGTGTCCCGCGGGGAGGCGGACCGGCGCCCGAACAGGTGCCGTTTGCCGTGCTGGCCGGCGTCGTCTTCGCCGGGGTGGCTGTCTGCGCCGGGATCGCGGTCGCTGCCGGCCGCACCGTTGCCCAGCGTGCTGGCGGTGTAGGTGCGGGCGGTCTCGCGCTGGCCGAGCAGGTCGTCGCGGTCGGCGCTGACGGCGGCGGTCTCGCGACGGGACTGCATGAGGCTGTGGCGGGCCTGGTGGCCGCGGCGGGAGGTACGGCGCGCGCCGGCCAGCAGCAGGCTCAGTCCGAGCACGCCCAGTGCCCCGACCACGATGCCGTACAGGAATAGCGTGCCGGTGGAGCCGGTCACGTGGTAGCCGAACACCGCGAACGGGTCGGCGAGCGCATGCGCGCTGCCGCTGTTGGTAAGGACGCCGGCCACGCCGACGA
The DNA here is from genome assembly GCA_963771985.1 of uncultured Actinomycetota bacterium. Classification (GTDB taxonomy): domain Bacteria; phylum Actinomycetota; class Actinomycetes; order Streptosporangiales; family Streptosporangiaceae; genus Trebonia. The sequence continues at coordinate 240,062 of CAVYVO010000032.1, forward strand.
CAACCGCCGCGACGAAGACGACGAGCCCGATAACTATGATCATGATGTACTCCGGGAACCTGAGTAATTGACGTGAGCCGGGAGACTGTGGCGCTCTCCGCCGCACCAATCCCGGACGGGACCGGTGCGGCGCGCGAGCGATGGCGCTGGTCAGCGGTGCGCGAACCGGCGGGAACCGCCGGACCGGGCGCTGATCAGGTGGAAGATGAGCAGCAGGACGGCTGCGCCGGCGATGGCGGTCAGCCAGGTGGACAGGTTGAAGAACCCGTGCAGAGTGTGGACGTGGAACAGACGGGTAGCTACCCAGCCGCCGGCCAGCGCCCCGGCGACGCCGATCACGCAGGTCAGGATGAGGCCCTGTGACCTTCTGCCGGGGATCAGCAGATTGGCGAGCAGGCCTGCGCCCAGGCCGAGAACGATCCATGCGATGATGCCCATGACCGACTCCTGAAGTCAGCGACGAGGTGGCGTACGCGGTAGTCAGTCATGCTGGGTAGATCGCGGCGGGAGAAGAATTCTCCCGGGGTTCTCACCATCCTTCAGCTGGGGCGTCTGGCCGGCATTGTGCCGTGTACGGGCAAAAAAGAACTCCGGTCCTGCCGCCGCATCCGCAGGTGTAATGCGGATGCGGCTACCAGGGTCCGGAGCTATACCCTTATATTACGCTTCTTTACTCTCCTGCACAGCACAACCGGCAGCGCTTCTGGGCTTGCGAGGATAGGACACGGGTTAGCCGCACGTGCTGAGGCCCTGGGGTACCCGGGCACTGACCAAGCCGCGCCCAGGCGGGTCTTGGCGGGCACCCGTCACGTCCGGAATATCGCTTCGAGGTCCGGGGACGGCCGAAGACGGCAAGCCCGCTGACGGCAAGCAGCACCAGCAGCCCGAGGACGATCACGGTACTTGCCTCCGGGTGCCTGAGCGGCACGGGCACTGCGGTGATCTCATCGCGCCGCCCGGCGATCAGCGCCATGCAGGTGCCGGTACCCAGCACTCGTCCGGCCACGGTCGGGACCGCGACGAACCCATAACCGGACTCCTGTGCCGTGATGAGCTGATGGCCGGTTTGGCGGCGGATCGCGGCCGAGGGGACTGGCCCTGCCGTGGCTTCGCGATACCTTGCCGTCTGACGTGCCAGACTCCAGTCAAGCGAGGAATTCCGGCGGCGGAAAGAGCCGGAGGGGTGATACGACCGTCCATTCTGCTCTTGTTATCCGGTCTTTCAGGTGAATCAGCCCGGTGAGCCGGGTCTCTGCTGCTGCGCGAAATCCCTGCCGCGGATAGCGGCCAGGGATATCACCCCTGACAGTAGCGCGATGACCGCCGCAACCAGCAGGATACGGTTCAGGCCCGTGGTGAAGGCTGCCCGGGTGATCATTCCCACGGCCAGCCTGGCATGCCCGGGCAGCCGGCCGATCACGTTCCCGATCTCGCCGGACTGCACCGCCGCGGCGATCCGCGGGTCGCTGCGGGACAGTCCGGGCACCGCGGCCACCCGGGCGAGCACCTCGTCTTTCACGCTGCTTGCGAACAGCGTCCCCAGCAAGGCGATGCCCGTCGCGATCCCGACCTGGCGGAAGGTGGAGTTGATGCCCGACGCCATGCCAGCCCGCTGCGGTGGCACCACGCCGACCGCGGTGGAGGCCAGCGGCGGATTGACGATGCCGATGCCAGCGCCGCCCACGATCATTCCCGGGACGAGATGAGTCCAGGCCGAGCTCGTGTCGAGCCCGCGCATGAGCAGCAGCCCCACGCCGATGACGATCAGGCCGGGTCCCACAAGCAGCCGGGCCGACACTCGCGAGGTAAGCCTGCCTGCCACGGTGGAGGTGACCAGGATGCCGCCGGAGATCACCATCAGCCGCACGCCGGTGGCCAGCGGCGAGTAGCCGAGAATGTCCTGCAGGTACAGCACGAGATAGAGCAGCATCGAGAAGATCGAGGCGCTGAGCCCGAATGCCGCGACCGAGCCGCCGCTGAAGGTCGGCAGCCTGAACAGCTTCATGTCGAACATCGGGTGCGTACTGCGCAGTTCGACGATGACGAAGACGGCGAGCAGTACTGCCGCGGCGGCGAGGCAGCCAAGCACCGGGCCGTAGGAGAAGGACCGCTGGCTGGACTCGATCAGCCCGTATATCAGGCTCGACAGCGCCAACGTGAAGAGAACGAAGCCTGGCCAGTCGGGCCGGCTGGCCTGCGCCGCGCGCGACTCCGCCACCTTTGCCAGCGTGATAATGACGGCCGCGATCCCGATCGGCGCGTTCACGAAGAAGATCCACCGCCAGGAGATACCGGAGGTCAGCACGCCCCCGAGCAGCGGCCCGATGGCCACCGCCAAGCCGGTCACCGCTCCCCAGGCTCCGAACGCGATGCCGCGGTCCTTACCGCGGAAGGAGTCCGCCAGCAACGCCAGCGATACCGCGAACATGATCGCCCCGCCGATTCCCTGCAAGGCGCGGGACAGCTGAAGCATCAGCGTAGTGACGGCAAAGCCGCACAGCACCGACGCGAGCGTGAAAATCACCAGACCGACGAGGTACAGCAGGCGGCGGCCGTACATGTCCGCAAGGCTGCCCGCCGTGAGCAGGAAGACCGCCAGGGTCAGCGCATAGGCGTCAACGATCCACTGCAGGTCGGAGAAACTCGAGTTCAGCGCCCGCTGGATATCCGGCAAGGCGACGTTCACGATCGTGATATCGAGTACAATGGGTGTTGCAAGTAGGAGGTGGGCCACCGTGGCACACAAGCAGACTAGAACGTGTCGGCAACAGAGCACAGTAGAGAAGTGGCTGGCCAGCGCTGGTTTCAGCACGACCGGCATCAACGAGACTGTCGCTGCCGCCGGCGCCGATGGCGCCGCAGCGATCGACAACGGCAAGATCGAAGGTTTCGTCGGTGCCACCGTCGAGTTTGACGATGGCATCTGGACAGTGGAAATCGAGTCCGGTTACCTCGGCCGTGGCGGAATCGTCCGTTAAGAGGGGGGTGGCCACGATGACGACAGAAAAGGCCGCAGTCTGGTACCGAGTGTCCAGCGGCGGTCAGGATGAAGAAAATCAGGTACCCGAGGTTGAGCGCTACTGCGCTGACCACGGTTACACGATCTCCCGAAAGTACGAGGTTCACGGCAAGTCGGCATTCAAGCGCGAGCACTACCCAGACTGGGAAAAGCTCGTGCGGGACGCCAGTGATGGCGCGTTCTCCGTAGTGGTGATCTGGAAAGTTGACCGGCTGGACCGCGAAAACCTCATGCACGCGGTGCCCATGGTCAACATGCTGTTGGAGACTGGCGCGCGTGTCGAGTTCGTTACGCAGAGCATAGACCTCACGACCATGGCGGGACGTATGGCGTTCGCCATGTACTGCGAGACAGCTCATGCTGAGTCGGAGACGAAACGCGATCGTACGCGCATCGGTCACGACCGTTCGCGTAGCGAGGGCGGGACGATCGGACGGCCGGCGTTTCGGCTGGGATTCGGTGGGAGACAAGTACCACAAGCATCACGTGATCAACGAGCCGGAAGCCGAGATCACGCGTGAGATGGTCAAGCGCTATCTCGCCGGCGAGTCGCTAGCCCAGCTTTGCGATGACTTCGAACGTCGCGGGATCACTGCGAAATCTCACAAAGATAAGACGGGCGCTATGAAGCCGGGCGTCAAGTGGACAACAAAGACCATGGCGCAATACCTCCACCGCCCGACGCTTTACGGCACTCGGCATAACGCGGAACATCCCGACCAAGACGTGCCCGCGATTATCTCGTTTGCCGACTGGCAAAAGGTGCAAGATCGCATGGCCGAACGTAACCGCAAGACTGGCGGACACGGTACGCCGGGGATGGTAAGCGGCACGCTGCTCTGCGGCAAGTGCGGCAACAAAATGTACCTCACCAACACTGGCTATTACTGCCGACGCTGCCCCAAGGGCGAGCGTTACCTGATTCCGAAGGCCACGGCCGAGGACATGGCCGTAAGGCTAATCGGCGGGCTGAGCAAGCCAGAGCCCGTCACCGAACGGCCGGTAGATAACCGTCAGCAGCGGATTGACCGGTTGTCCGCAGACATTCAGCGGACTAAGCCGACGTCGCCGGATTACCTCGCGACGGTTACGAGCATGGTCGCAGAGATCAACGAACTACAAGCAGACCTAGAGCGCACGCCGCGGCTACCGGTAATCACCCGCGAGACTGGCCGCACGATCGGCGATGCTTTCCTAGCGGAAACCGACAATGCAAAGCGTCGCCAGTTCTTGCTAGACACAGTACGGCTAACCGTACGGTCGGCCGGTAAGGGACACTGGCAAATGACCGTGGCGCCCGTGGCGCCGATGCATTGGGAGGGCTCGTGGTCCATCCTCGATTTCGAGCCGGCGCCAACGCTCGTCTACAACCCCTAGAACGAAAAAAAGACTCCCGAGGGCGGGGTGGGCCCTCGGGAGTCTTTCTTTGTGTCTCTGCGTTGCTGTGTGAGCCGTACAGAGGGTGTTTAGGCGGCTAGCGCGTAATGCTTGGCGGCGGCCATCCACTCGGGGCTATCGCAGTAATGCATGCCATGGTTGCAACCGTGGCACAGGACGCCACGCACGCATTTGCCGCATGACTGTTGGCCGGGGCAGCACGCGTGATCATGATCAATCACTGTGGCTGGCCTTTTGAGACAAAGCCAGCACAAGCCATCGTGCTTGGCAAACAACGCGTCGCGCTCGTCGCGGAGCATTCCATGCATCTTACGGCCGCTAGGGTCTAGACGTTTGGAATTTTGGCTGTTGTGCTTACCTGTGTGTCCGGCCGGGCGGCCACAGTAGCCAGTAAACCGACCTTTCAGGTTGCCGCGATGGCCCCCCATGTAAACCTCTGCACCACAGCGCGGAGTTTTGAACTTAGGGTGCCTGCCACATTCACACCCAGGCGGGCACTTGTGGCTACGGTCGAAATGGCGGCCACACGTGCAACCCTCGGGACACTTCCTGCGTGTGCTCACGATTAATCAGTCTCCAAACAAAAATTGCCCTGTCGGGCCACCACAGCACCGACAGGGCAAGTTCTTTCTAAAGCGTAGTGGTGGATACGCTTGTATTCAGTTGTTTAGATTATGTACCGGCAGGCTTGGCACACACTGCCGCGCGCAGATCGTTAGACCTACAGTCGAACCGTAGGTATCCGAGATAGCCAACCTGCAAGTAGTCCGCATAACGCTCAGTCAGGCGCATGACGTTGCCGGCGCCGGTATTGGCGACAACCCTAGCGTCGCCGCGGACTTGGCGCATGACCATAGCTCGGCTCATGTCGCCGAAGATGGCGCCGGAACACGTGGAAGCCGTGAGAACGGGAATGTTCGCGTCAAGAATCACGGGGAAGCCGAATAGCTTCGCAACGGGAGCGTTATTCGAGTAGTCAGGGCTGGTCACGTTATCCGCATCGAAGCCTGCCATGAATTCAACGATAGGACGGCCGTTGGCGTCGGTGATTGACCGGAGATTCCAGCCCAAAGCGGGGTTCAGGTACCACATTGCGTTCGGGAGATAGGCAGGGTCAATGCCCTGGACCATCCCTAGCAATGACGCAGGCGCTAGGACGTTGCCCACAAGTTCGGTCAGTGTCGGGCTGGAATAGTTCCCGAATACCGGAACTGTCTTGGCTGCGGTCAGTCCGTAATAACCGCCAGACGTGGTAACCGCGCCCTTAGCGTTAAGAGCGGTCATGATTCCAAGCGCAGCGGTAGACCCCGTGCCGGTTATCGCTTCGGCCGCAATCTTGCGGCCCAGTGACTCACCGATTCGGTCAGCAACGAAAGAATCAACGTCAAAAGCGGAGTCTTCGACTAGCTGAAGGCTGGCGAGGATGACGCCGGAAACAATGGTCCACGCGTTAAGCATGCCCTGCCCGAACTGGTAATCCGTGCCTGCCGAGTCGCCACCGAAACCAACTTGACTTGTCTCGGTAATGTAGCTCGCCTTAATGCCCGTCGGGTCAACGGTCGGCCAGGGCATCGGGTTGCCCGTGTCGGTTATAACCTGCCGGTAGCCATTGCTGGTCCCGCCATATGCCTTGATCGCAATTTGGAGATTCGCCCAAAAGCCTTGGGGGATCATATAACCGGCGGAATAACCGCCGCCGCCGGCAATGCCGGGTTCAACGCCACCAGTAGAAAGGGAGTTAGCGTCAAGCGTCGCGCGGAATTCAGGTTCAGACCTGAATTCGGGCTGGGGGCTCTTACCGCGCAGGAAGGATGTAAATCGTTCGTCGTCGGAATTGCGCGTGTATTTCTTGCCGTTGATCAGTCGTGCGCGCTTGCCACTGTTAACGTCGCCGAAGCTCGGCTCACGCATATTCGTAATGAGTGTGTCAATCCCGCGGATCTCGTAATCGACATTCTTGAAAATCTCGTTTTCGGAGGTAGTGAGACTACCGCCCCTTTCGAGCTTTCCCTGTAGCGGCTTGACAGTGTTCCACAGCAGGCGCTTACGCTCCTGCAACTTATTAATCTTCTTAGACATTGCGTCTGTTCTTTTCAATTCGCATCGGTGGCGAGTGGATTAAACCGGCTCACCGTGCTTTATCGGCGGAATTGACGGCTAGGCGCTAATTGCGGCTCAATCATGCATAATTGAGTGCGGGCGCCAAGTGTCATCAGCCGAAGCTTGTTTTCGGCCCGAGAATTGGGCCGATAATTATTCAGGAAAATCGGCGGATAGTAGCCGAAGGTAGTCGATTACTGCCGATCGTAGTCAAAAACGTCAAATATAGCGAGCTTGCGCGCGCGTCGCTAGAACTCGGGTCCTTGAGTCGCGACTTCTCACAGTTATTGCCCGCCCCGGGGCACGATGCATAACCATGCACAGGGCATTCACCGCATAAAGTCATGACGGTAAAGCCGCGGGAATGGCCGGGCGGGGAACGACCCTGACAACATTCCCCGCCTCGCAGCCAACCGGGTAAAGCCAGTGACGATAATTCTGCATAGGAGTAGCGGTAAGCATAAGGCATCTGAACTAAGCGGTAGCTGCATTAGGCGGTAGCCGCATATTACGGCCGTCCGCATATCGCGGTGTTGCTGCATAATAGCGACGCGAGCATAGTAGCGTGCAAGCATATTGCAGTATGAGCATATCGGCGATGTAGCATATTGCGGCGCTGAATTTCAGCGCCAAGCATTATGAGTGGTTCAAACCTAGCGACTGCATTAAATGGCACGGAAATACAGCCGCTAGGTTTTAAGTCGGTGTGACAGTCTATTCATTCGGCGGACTGTCAGCGCTATAGAAGTTCATGCCATTATGACTTGACATGCTCTTTGCCGTTTGCTGAATACCGTATGAAAGGACAAACGGCAAAGCATGACCACGATTTGCCGACTTCTGACTTGACGACTTTGCGATCATCATCATGAGTCATTACGGCATATTAAACAATGATTCGCTTGCGAATCATGTTCCAGATTACACAGTTGTATCTGTTCGCCATGTCTGGCATCTCACCGCATGGTCGGCGGTAAGTCTTTTGGCAATGGAGTTAGCGCGGAATTGGCGAGTATCTGACGAGAGAATGATCTCGCCAATCCCATTGTGACTTCTCCAAGACGTTGCGAACCTAAGCGCCGCTACGCGACGCTAAAGACGGCTAGGCGCGTCTCGCGCCGTAGCCTAGTCCGCACTTCCGTTAACCAATCCCGTGATTAGCGGAAGATTCGCAGAATGCGCACGAATGCGCAATCAGAGCATTTAGCTTCGATAGTACGATTCGGGTAATCGTAGTTGATCGTGTGATCCGTGTCCCCTTCGCATATCCGGCAATGCCGCTTACCCCGATAACTCAAGACATCGGAGATGTCTGAATGTAGGTTTCGGAGTCCATACCTTCGGCGGAAGCGGCCAGAGCTATTTGCTCTGACCTCGCCCTCGGCATGTTCAAAGTCCTTTTGCGGTACTTAGCTTGCATCGGTAGATCAATCCTTACGGTAAGTCGGGCGGATACGGAAGATAATCGGGACGGTAAGCGAGCGAATGATCGGATGATTCCGGTCGCTTATGAGCGAGCGGTCTGATGCTGGTCTTTAACGGGAGTAAGACCGGGCGAGCTTGCCAAAGCGAAGCCCAGGTCTTTACTTGTCTTTCCAGTGAATACTGTCATTGGCATCATGCCAATGATCGGGATCACCGAAGTACCAACAGTCAGCTTCCGTACAACCGTCACCCTCGTTTTTTGACACTTGGTCTATAGACCTACTTGGTAGTGGCCCTGTCATAGGGCCAACTGTTGGCCCTGTCACGGGGCCAACTACCGTACTGTCATAGGGCCAACCTCTGCCATCTGTAGTTGGCCCTGTCATAGGGCCAACTTCCGGTATGTTGATATCCATGTGCCATACTCGGTTTTCAATCCGAGTCTGTCTGAACCAGCCAAGCTCAACCGCTGCTTTGCGGTATTTGGCTATGTCCTGACGGTGGTAAACACCGATCTCTTCCGCGATCGTCGCATCGCTCTTGTAACAGTCAATACCGTTCCGGCCGCCCTCGGCCATTGCAAAGCAGCAGATGAGAAGCGTTGGCTTCCGTATGCCCTTCGGGAGCGGGCCACGGTAACCGAAAAGGTACTTCCGCCAGGCCCGCTCATATCTGAAATTTTCCTTATCGGTGATCGTCATTGGCTAGTCCCTTGTCATTTTGGCGGTAACCCTCCGGAGAGACCGGGACTAGTGGAAGAACTCCGGAGGGTCCCGCGCTATACGCCCATCCTGATCAGGGACGGGCGGTATCCGGCTTGCTACCGCGCCGGAGATTGTGTTAGTTGTCCCGGTACAGCCAGCCAATGTCTAGGCTGTCTAGGCCATGGGGGTCAACGGCCAGGATGGACTCAATGAGGTTTCCCACAAGTTCGCTTGCTTCCCTTATGGTCAGCAACCGGGCACCGTCAATTGGCAATTTGATCATGCCCTCGCAGGCTTCCGGCTTCCAGCCGGTACGCTTAGCGGCGTTCCTGATCGCGCTGTTGATCTCGTATTCGCTTAGGCCGATCCTATGGCCGACCATCGAGATATGCGCGTTGGCGTCGGGGTCGCCTGCTTTCATGAGCCGTATTGCGCACGCCCAGATGCAGCTTTTCGCGTTGGCTTCCGCCTTCGGCGAGCGTTCCCAGCGTTCTAGCGGTTCGCGCATGATTTCTTCTGCATTCATCATCTGCCCAAATGGGTGAGTGGGGAGCGGTGGAGCAGCACCGCTCAACCCACGTTTTTTATTCCGGCCTGCTCGCCGGAGGTATCTGGAATTTTGGTCTCTATATAGTAATTACGGAGGTTTGCAGCAAAAACCACGTTGGCCGTCGAAGATACCTAGTGTGACCTTCGTCACATTAGGATATCTCGGCAGCATAACCGCGTGATACAGTCACTCCCGAGGCATTCCACCGGGGTGACTCTGTTTGGCGTACCCTAAAACGTCCCAGAATCAACGCTAAGAGCCTCCACCCCTCCGAAGCCCGATCACACACGGGAGCGTCCCGCAGGGGCTCTCCGTGGCTTCTGGGACCGCGCAGAGCCGTCTACGGCCGATGCTCGGGTGCGTGCCGGACACAGCGAAAAAGGGGACACCCTCCGAGGGAAGGGTGCCCCCATCAGGGGCGGCGCTTGGCTACCGGGTTTGCCTGACCTCGGCAGCGAACGCGCGCCACGCGCTCGGGCTGAACCGTAGCTCGCCACCGTCACGGCGCTTGGTGTCGCGGACTAGCACGAGGTCGGCCGACTGGCCGACTTCGACGCAGTTGCCGCCGTTGTCTGAATAGCTGGCTGTCCGCCAGCGGGAATCTAGTTCTTCCATACCTCATCTACCGTTCTGAGTATCAGGTCACGAGAGTGCGCGCGCGGCAACGCGTCTCTCCGAACACGCTCAAAGGTTACCGTCGCGCGCCTGACTAGCGATCTTGTTTCGGTCGTGTGTCCCTCCGGTACGGCGTCGGTGTGCAGCACGTCAGGCTCGCCGTCGCCGCTGGCAAGGCTGATGTCACCGGACAGCCCCGCGTGCGCCCCAGCGCCCGACGGCACCACGTGAACGCTGATGTTCGGACGGTCGGCGAGGTCTGCGAGATGGGTCAACTGATCGCGCATGATCTCGGGCGAGCCGATGAGCCTGTGAAGCACCGACTCGTGAAGCACCGCGACGACCTCGGGAGGGTCGGCACGGTTCAGCACCGACTGACGTTCCAGAGTCGCCGCAACAAGCTCGTCTGCCCGTTCTGAGTCGTTGCCGCCAGCCACGCAGCCACCGCACGCCGGTAATCCGCAGTTTCAAACAGCGGCGTCACGATGATGGGTGACCAGTAGCGGAGCACGTGAGCCGTCCGCTCACGCTCCAGCCAGTATTCGAACCATGCGGGCACTGGACCGTCCGACGTTCGCGCGAGGTCGGCCAAGCGCGCATAGTGCTCAGTATCGATATTGCATGCCTTGGCCCAGGCCGTGAGCACGTCGCTACTGGGGACCCGCTCCCCGCTCTCGGACTTGGCTACCACGCTCCGATCGAAGCCGAGGTGATCCGCTAGCGCCTGCTGAGAACTGAAGCCAGCGGCTACCCGTGCGCGCTTGAGTTCATCACCCAAGAACTGACGTGGCGTCATGGTGGCGTCCGTTCCGGTCGGGCGTGGCGGATCGTGGCATCCGTGCTCGCCACCTATCCTAACCCCCCCGCGACTTGGGAAATTGGTTGAAACAAACCCAAGACACACGCGGACGGTTGCGAACGATGATGGCCACGCGAGATGAGCTAGCCGAACTGTCAGACTCAGACCTAGTAGCCGAAGCAGAGCGGCGGCGTACTGTGCTGGTGGCACTGCCGAGCGACCATCCCGACCGTGACGATTACATAGCAGCGTGGCGCAAAGCGGTAGATGAGATTGATGAGCGCACGAGAGCCGCGCGCCGATGACCCAAGACGAGGCCGATCGGGTGGAAGCATGGCTTAGGGATCGCTTCCCAACGGCAGAAATCGACGTGGCGCGGACATCGGGTGCGGCGCTGCATATCGAGGTCCGTACTCCGGGGTCAACGACTATCGCGGAGATAGGCACGGAGCACAGCGCCTTTCTCGTGGCGCTAGACATGACAGCCGAAGGATGACAGCGCGATAGCAAGCCCCCGCCGCAGTCCGAGGAACCTCCTACGGCGGGAATGGTGGCCTCCGGGCAGGTGAGTTGAGCCCCCGGTTCTCCCTGTCCGGAGGTCCCCTCCGAAGAAACGGAGCGGCCACGTGAGCGCAGAGCCGCCCGACGACGTTGATCCGCTCGTGTGGGCTCTCGCCCTCTACTGGGTTTGACGGCGACGTGAGCCGGATCGTGGTCGTTGATGAGAATACGGTCGTCATCTTGGACCCGTGACGCGCGTGCTGAGCTGCGGAAACTTGTCGTGTGAACCTAGGTTCTCACTGATGTTGCAACGCACCTCGTACTGTCCAGCAGCAGCATGAAGGTGCCCAGGCACACCGCGACGAGGGTCCACCACTTGGTGCCGCGCTGGCCGGGATCCTCGCCGCGGGCTACGGGCGCAAACGCCCCCGATGGCTCGGGGACAGGTTCACGCGATTGCGGCGGCGGGCTGGCAGAAGATTTCATCATCATTTCCTGACTGGGATCGAATGAGCCTGGCTGGAAGACCGTCTCCGCTCGCCAGGTCTCGCGGAGTTCACCACCGCTGACCCCCAGCTGCCTTGCGAGGCCGGAATCGGCTGGCGCCTTCAGCCTCCGGCGTACCCCGCCTGCATCATGTCTTCAGCCAGCTCCAGTCTGCGCCCGTACCACTCACTGGCACCGGCCCCGCCATTTCGGCTGCGCGGGTGGTCACGCTCCTGCCCGCTGGCTCGCCTGCACAGGCAACGCCCCTTCCCTTTCCCCGGCCAGCTTTCCCTGCCGCCGAGCGGCCCATGGCCAGCTGAAGTTGCCAAGCCACCGCTGCGCCATCGGTACCGCCACCCGCGGGGAGTGGCTGACGCTGTGAGCAGCCTCCTCCACGCTGGCACAAACACGAAAGACATCGATCAGGCGGGTAAGGATGAGAACTCGCAGCACCTGCGGCTGCGGTGCGGCCAGCAGCAGCTCACCCCCGGCGGCTCGGGCTTGCTTACGCCCGTGCACCAGCGCCGCCACGCCGCTGGAATCCATGAACGCCAAGCCCGCCAAATCTACGATGATCGCCCGCTCAGGGGCCGCGGCCGCCGCAAGCACAGCGGCGACACTTGCCGCTTCCACTACATCAAGCACCCCGCGCAATACGATGACAACCTGACCATCGTCTTCACGGATACCCGCATGTACGAGGGCCATAGCTGCGCCTTCCTGCTACAGCAGCAAAGGCGGGATCCTGACCCAGCGGCTAAATTTGCAAACTTCTATGAACATTACGCTCAATACTCGCCGCTGTCTCCCCTGGGACTCCCGGGGCCCAGATCTCCGGAAGGTACGGTGCGCCCGGTTTTAAATCGTGTGGTCCGGCGCGAGCTGGTAGGTGATGGGGCGGGGGTCGCCGGGCATGGCGGGCGGGTCGTTGTTGATCTCGTCGATGAGCAGGGCCAGGGCGCGGGTGACGCGGGGTGCGCCGGGCTGCTGGAGGGTGACGGTGATCGCGCCGGGGGTGCTGGTGATGGTGCCGGCCAGGCCGCGGATGATGGTCTGGCGGGTGATGGCGCGGTATTCGTCGTCGTCGCGGAGGTAGGCGTTGAGGTGGCTGGCCAGCCAGTGCTCGGCGTTGTGCGCGAGCAGCCGCAGCACCATCTGCAGGCCGCGGCGGCGGGTGCGCAGCAGAGCGACTTCGGCGTGGGGGTCGATGACGTTGGCGGGGACTTGGTCCCGGACGGTCTTCGCGGCGTCTAGCTTCTTGCGTGCGGCGGTGATCTTCTCCTGCGCGGCGGGGATCAGCCGGGTGTTCTTGACGGCCGGGCTGATGGCCGGGTCGGCGAGCAGCCCGGCGAAGTCACGCTGGGCGGCGGCCAGCATCTTCTCCGCCTCGCGGACGGCGGCGTTTGCTTCCTTGCGGGCGGGGTTGTCCGTGATCTTGGTGTTCGCCTCGATATCGGCGATGTAGTCGCAGATCTTGCCGGTGCCGTAGTTCTCCGCGGCGTACTTCAGGAAGTTCTCCTCCCGCCACCGCGACTTCAGCCAGGCCAGGATCTCCGCCGGGCACGCATCAAAGTCCGACGTCAGGATCTGCAAGGCGACCTGGCCGTGCTCGAACAGCGTGAGCTGCCGGGCCTGGCCGTAGTCCTTGATGTCAGCCGTCTCCTCGGCCCAGGTGACCTCCCGCCGCCTGCCGCCGGCGGTGATCGTGGTGATGACCGGGAGCATGGCCGGGACGGCCAGCGGTGCCCGCCGGTAGGTGACCCAGTGCACGTCCTGCTCGCGGCAGTGCCGGAACACCTGCGCGTACGCGCCGCCCCGATCGAACCCCAGCATGATCTGCGCGCCCGGCCCGGCGGCCTTCTTCAGCTCCGCCAGCGCCCTGGGCAGGGAGACCGTCAGCCCGGAGGGCTCGCCGGTCACGAAGCACACCGCCCGCCCGTCATGCGCGGTGACATGGGTGTCGGCGCGGCCCTTCTCGGCCCGGCCGCGCTTGTTGTCCCAGCCCTTGGCGACCGGTTTCGCGCCCGCGTACGGGACGAAGTGGTCATCGACGTAGTACACGCCCGAGGCCACCGGGTCGGCGGCCAGCATCGCGGACGCGAACAGGCGCTGCAGCGCGACCGGGTCGGTGCGGTCGGCGATCGCGGCCAGCCTCGGCCGGATGGTGCGCAGGTCCGGCAGCGCCGGCAGCCCGGCCAGCGGCCCGGCCGCGGCCGCGGTCAGGTGCTTGAACTGCTCGGTCGTCGCCGCGCCCAGCGCGAAGCAGATGCTCGTGGCCGACAGCAGCGCCACGTCCCCGGGCTCCCCGCCGGCCGCGGCGGCCAGGATCTCCCCGGCGCCGGCCCGCCCGCCGAAGGCATGCAGCAGCATCGCACCCGCGTACCGGGAAAACACGCTCCCGCCGCCAGGCCGCCGCCCGCTGACCGTCCCGGCTCCGGCCCCGCCATGCCCGGCCCCGCCCTCCCGGGCAGGACCGGGCACCGGCTCGTGCTCCGGCCCTGCTTCCGGCTCCTGCTCCCGGGCCGGCTCGGCCCTGGTCCCGGAGCCGGCTCCGGCGAGGGCGGCAGGCCCGGCTCTTGCGCGGGCTGCTGCAGCTCGCCCTGCACGCTGGCCGGGCCGAGATGACGCAGCACCGTGGACTGGTTCACCTGCAGGCGGCGCGCGATCTCCGCATCGCGCACCCCGGCCGCCCGCCACTGCCGCGCCTGCTCCCATGAGCCCTGCCCTGCCTTGCCCGGGCGGCCCCGCGGGCGGACCACCCCGCCGGTGCCCTCCCGCAGCGACCGCCGGTGCAGCGTGGCCACGTAATTCACCGTCAGCCCCATCGCCGCGGCGACATCCTGCCCGGAATAGCCCAGCTGCCGCAGCACCGCCACCGCGACGTTGCGCGCCCCGGCATCGCCGTCGGGATACCGGAACAGCAGCAGCGACCCGGCGAAGACCAGCGTCTCGCCCCCGGCGCTGACGCGCCGCAGGTCCCTGGGATCCGGCATGCCTTCCAAGATGGCAGCAGCAGCGGGTGTCATAACCCACCCTACCACGAATTTAACACTTTATGCAAACTAACTCTGCTCGGTGAGTGCAGGTCACAGGCCGACCTTCCGGAGATCTGGGGCCTGTACGGTCCTGTACGCTGCGGTGCCCCGCGGACAAGTCGAGCGCTGCCGGACCAGGCCGGCGTGCCAGCACGGCAGGGTGCGCGGTGAGATGATCGGGCGCGGCTGGCGAAGATAACTACCGGGCAGCAGCCTGGCCAGCGCGGCCAGGATTGCCAGCCGAAGACGCGGAGCACCGCTCAATAGGCGAATGGTCGTGGCACGGGTACTGACAGTGCCGGAGCGTGCAAGCCTCGCGCAGCCAGATGCCGGACTTGATCTTCCCTGGTCCAGCAGGAGACACCAGGTCGACGGCTGTGACGGGGTTGTCGGCACCCACAGGCCTGGCCGCGATCATGTCACGGCGGCGTGGACGGGGTGCCCGGCCTGTGGCGGGGCGGCCCGCCGGGAGCGTGCGGCCATCGCGGCCGCCTCGGTCACGCTGGCATGGACGGGGATGACATCAATCAGCCGGGTGAGGGTGAGGACCCGCAGGACGCGGGGCTGTGGCGCGGCTAGCCGCAGCTCACCCCCGGCGTGCAGCGCCAGCTTGCGTCCGCGTGCCAGTACCGCGACGCCGCTGCAGTCGATGAACTCCAGGCCGGCCAAGTCCACGATGACCTGCGGCTCGCGGGCCGTGACCGCCGCGAGCCCAGCCGCCACAGACGCCGCGTCCATTATGTCAAGTTCCCCGCTCAGTACCACGACAACGTGACCGTCGCAGTCACGGGTACTCAGATCCGTGCCGGGCATAGACGCGCCTTCCTGCTTTAGCGGCAAGGCGGGTTCTTGACCCAGCGGCGGGTTTCACTGCGAACACTATCCCGGATACCCGCCGTTGTCATGGCCGGGCGATGCCCCGCCATGGTGGCCGCGGCGCTGTCCGGGCCAGCGTGCAGCCTGTGCCGCCGCGCCGTTCGGGGGCGGCCCAGGGCCGTTCGCCGGGCCGGGTCGGGGCTGATGCCGGCCCTGGGACTGCGTGGTTCTAGGTCGAGTAGCCGGGCGCGGAGGTGGCCGAGGGCGTGGGCGCGGAGCCGGGAGACGTGCATCTGTGAGGTGCGGCCGCGCATAGGCGGCCAGGCTGGCGCCGGGCGGCCGGATCGAAGTTGCTGATCGCTTTCAGCAGGCCGACATACCCCACCTGCATCGGGTCCTGGGCCGCCTCAGGGCCGCGCAGGTACCGTCGCACGCAGGACCGGACCAGGCCCTGGTGACGGGCGACGGGCGACGATCAGGACGAGGTTGCCTGAGGGAGACTGCCCCGTCCGTTCGGGATAAAAAGAAGTTTCCCGAACGGACGGTGGCGACTGTGACCACTGCGACCGGCTCTCCTTTCGCTTCAACTGGCGCGCGGTGGCCGTCCAATCGTTGAAGTAGTGACCTTGGCGACGCCGCCAGCCGGAACAGGCGCGCCGCATCCAGCCGGTGCACGGCGGGCCAGCGGTTCGATCCGTCACCGACGAAGGCGGACACGCCCGTCGCGCGGCAAGGCCGATAAGGGTCGGGACGAAGCCTGCCTTATCGCCTTTCGCCGTGCACGACCGGCGCGAGAGGTACGACCGACGAGCGCACGCCGCGTTCGGCCACTGGCGGACCCTGGTGATGTGGTCAAGCACCGCGAACACTGGGGAGATCGACGGGAATACCGAGGCTGCCGGGGGCCTTACACCTCCTGGCGGTTGGTAGTAGCCGCCTCGCGGGCAAGAAGCCCCGCACGGTCGCTTGTGTGAGCCATCCGGCATCTGGCTGGGCAGCCGCTGTCGTCTGGCACTTGAGATGCATGACGCGATCCCCGGACTTACTGATGGAGTTCACGCATGCCACACGGCCCCCGGCCTCGACACACGCCAACCCAGCGCCGCCAAGAACAGCGCCGCCCGCAAAAGCGTCGCGATCCGAGCTCCGCGCTCGAGGTGGCCCTCGCCGCGGCCGCCGCTGTCCCTGAGCCACCTGCGGCCAGCTTCGCCGAGCTGGGCGTGCACCCTCGCCTGGTCACCGCGCTAGCTGCCGGTGGCATCCTGGAGCCGTTCGCCATCCAGTCCCGGGCCATGCCTGACGCCCTGGCGGGTCGTGACGTCCTCGGCCGGGCCCAGACCGGATCCGGCAAAACCCTGGCCTTCAGCCTCCCGTTGCTGACCAGGTTGGCCGCCAGCCTGCCGCCGCGGCAGCAGAAGGCACCCCGCGCCCTCGTCCTAGTGCCCACCCGCGAACTCGCCCAGCAGGTCGCCGACGTGCTGACACCCCTGGGCCAGACCATTGGCGTGAGCATCGCGGCAGTCTACGGCGGCGTGCCGATCGGCCGGCAGATCGACCAGGTGCGCCACGCCGACATCGTAGTGGCAACCCCAGGCCGGCTCACCGACCTGATCGAGCGGCACGCCTGCACGCTGGCGCGCATCGAGATCACCGTGCTGGACGAAGCCGATCACATGGCCGACCTCGGCTTCCTGCCCGCGGTCACCCGGCTCCTCAACCAGACCCCGGCTGGCGGCCAGCGGATGTTCTTCTCGGCCACGCTGGACCGCGGCGTCGGCCAGCTGGTAACCAAGTACGTCGCCAACCCCGCGCTGCACGCGGTACCGCAGGCCACCGAGTCCACGCCAGCCGAGCACAGCGTCCTGGTGCTCAGCGCGGAGGACAAGGTGCCGGTCGCGGCGGAGATCGCCAGCCGTCCGGGGCGGACGCTGTTCTTCGTCCGGACCAAGCACGGCGCGGACCGGCTCGCGAAGCAGCTGTCAAGGGCCGGTGTCGGCGCCGTGGCCATCCACGGCAACCGCAACCAGAACCAGCGCCAGCGCGCACTCGACGCGTTCGCGGCCGGACATCCCAGGGTGCTCGTGGCCACCGACGTCGCCGCCCGCGGCATCCACGTCGACGACGCCGACATGGTCGTGCAGTTCGATCCGCCGGAGGATCACAAGGACTACCTGCACCGCTCCGGCCGCACGGCGCGGGCTGGCGCCTCCGGCCAGGTCGTCACACTGGTCGAGCACGGACAGGTCCGCGACCTGCAACGGATGCACACCGCAGCCGGAATCACCGCCGCCCGGCACGACGCCGCCCCCGGGCACCACGCGGTCCGCGAGCTCGCCACTTCGGGCACCCCAATCCCGCCCGCTCCCGCCCGTACGCCACGGACCAGCACACCGCGGACCAGCATGCGAGGAGCCGGCACGTCACGGGTCAACACGGCCAAGGGCGGGCCGCCGGCGGGCACGACGCCCAGACCCCGCCGGCGGCCCCGTCGGCCGGCCCGGCACGGCTGAACGAGAAATGCGGTCCGGGCTGACGAACCACAGGCCGTTCTGATCAGAAGCCTGCCGTGCGTGCCGAGAATCTCATCCGCAGCGGGCCCGATCTGCTGCGCCTGCAGAGCGGAGTCCCAGAGGACGAACTCTTCGATGAGCAGTTCGCCGTCCCACTTGGCGATCGTGCCGAAGTTTTCGTCGAACGCTTTTCCTGTCGGGGCGATTATTTGCCGCCGCGGCTGTCGCGTGTTGCGATCAGGGCAGCGGCGAGGATGCGCTGAACCGGCCGGATGAACAGTCATTTCGGTTGTCTGCCTGCTTGGAGTGCTCACCGCTTTTAGAGGCCGGGGTGCGGGTCTTCCGCTGGCCGCAGGCTGGGCTTGGGTCCCGGTTCAGCTGGCGTGCCCGGCGGGGTGCCGGGAAGCCGTCGGGGCAGGACGAGGAAGGCAAGACGGCTCCGAGTGCGACGACACCGGCGCAGACTAGCGAGCCCCGGCTGAGGCCGGCGACGAAGGCACGGTCCGCTGCGTCGATGATCACCGCGTGGGTGCTCGCCGGCGCCCGCCCCGCGACCTGGAGGGCGGCCGCCGGTGACTGCCGTGCGGCGGTGAGGGCTGGCGCCGGCAAGCCCGTACCGTGCAGGATCTGGGCCAGACGCGGACCGTAGACCGAGGAGAACACGGCCCCGACTACCGCCACCCCGAAGGTTCCGCCGAGCTCGCGGGTGACGTCGTTGACCGCCGAGCCGACCCCCGCCTTGCCCAGCGGGAGGACCGCGAGGATGGCACCGGTCGACGGCGCAGTAACCAAGCCGAGCCCGACCGCCATCAGCACCATGGAGCCGATGACCGGGCCGAAGTACGCGCTGCCGCTCCCGAGAGTAGAGGCGACGAAGAAGCCGATGGCAGCGCGACCTGTCCGTCAGCCAGGAAAAGCTTGGGGAGGTCGCCGAAGCGGCCGGGGACCTGACCGCCGACCGCGGCCACTACCAGGCCAGCCTCGACATCCGCACCAGGCTGGCCGCCGCCGACACCCAATGGCAGCACGACCTGTCGTACGCCAGAGGATTGCCGATCTGGCAGGTAGCACCCCAGAAACATGAAAGCTAAAGAGTGACGGAAGGGCTCAGAGCCATTATCAGCGGATCATGAGTCCGGCAATCTCCGGAGAGGGACTCGCTACAGAGGTTTACAGCTTCCTCATGTCTCACGAGAGTTTGACAGAGAGGGAGGCCGTGAGAAAGCTGTGAGCTGGCTGCCTGTGGGCGCCGTCATAGCGCTGGTGGTTGCGGTCGTTGCCGTCAGGGTTGCCGTCACGATCCGGTAAAGGCTGCCCCCGCTTCGGTGAGGCTGGGTGTCGCGGGCTCTCAACTCGCCAGCCAGTGCGAGGCAACAATGTCCTACGAGGGCGGCGCGAAGAATTCCAACGTGATGTTGTCCGGATCACGGAAGGACAGCCCAGAACCGTAGGCAGCATCGACGACACCGCCATTGAATATACCGAGTTCGTTCAGCCGGACCTCCCATGCCTCAAGTTCACTTCGACTACTACAGGCAAAGGCCAGGTGGTCCAGGCCAACTCGACGCTCATTGAAGGAAAGGGTGTCGGGCCGGGTCGGGAAACTGGTGAAGTCCGACGAGGGTTTGACCTCCGACGACCCAGACAGCGCGCCGAAATGGACCGGGCTCTTCGCCCAGTACCAGCTTGGTGTCGAAGACTCGCTCGTACCACGGGACACTGCGGTCGAGATCGCTGACTGTAAGAGTCACATGGGCGATTGTCAGGAATTCGGGCATGTAAGCCTCCCATCCAGGCGCGGCGCGTGACGACCGTAATGCAGGCATAGCGTACCGGCGCCGATCACCCTGTACCGATCGGGTGGCAACCCCTGCGTGTCCGGTCCCACTCGTCTGCCCGGGTCTTCCCCGCAGGCGCGAATCCCCTCGGGGAGGCCTTCAATGGGGACTCGAACCCCTGGCCTTCTGGATGCAAACCAGATTTTTCGCGTCTGCCGATGTCGCCAACCGTTGCCTAACCAGCTTTCTAGCTGCACATATTGGGCCTAGCTGTCGCTGGACGTCGCCCTGAGCCTGACTGTGTTGGCTCTTTCTTTGGCTCTTTCGAAAAGCCCTCTGGCGTCGTCCGAGGAGCACGGCGCGCCCGAGGCTATTTCAGACACCGATGTCGGAAGTTTGGCCGACCGCTCTCGATCAGCGGGCCAGGTACGGCATCGACGGCAGATACGCAGGGCCGGCGGTGTTTGCCGTACTAGAGGCGGGGCTGGCGGGCACCGTGGCCTGGGCAGTGCGCCATCGCAGGCCCGCCGTCGCCGCGCTGGCCGCCGTGGGAGGCGCAGTGGTGGCGGGGTCGGCGGCGAGTTACCTGTACTCCACCGGGCCAGGCAAGCGGGCGATCTGGGCGGACCTGCCTGGCGAGCTGGGCCTGCGCGGCGACGAGCACGCCCTGGACGTGGGGTGCGGCCGCGGCGCGGTGCTGATGCTGGCGGCCGCCCGCCGGCCGGGCGGTGGGAGCAGACATCTGGCGCCGCCGCGACCAAAATGGCAACAGCCGGGCCGCCACAGAACGCAACGCGGCGGCCGAGGGCATGCGCGACCAGGTGGAAGTGGTCGATGCGGACGCGCGTGACCTCCCGTTTGCGTCCGCGTCGTCCGACGCGGTAGTCAGCAGCCTGGCGATCAGCAGCATCCGGGGCGTCGGCGGGCGGGCACAGGCGCTGCGCGAGGCGGTGCGGGTCCTGCGGCCCGGCGGTCGGCTGTGCGTTGTCGATGACGGCGCGGACCGCTACGCCGCCGTGCTGCGGGACGCCGGCTGCACCGGTGTGGCCGTTCGGCAGCTGGACTGGCGGACCTGGTACGGCATACCGGGTCATCACCTCCCTCTGGTCACAGCCGCCAGGCCACTTGGTTGACGCCGCGGGCGTGATCGGCCAGGGAGAGCGCGGACCCGCCAGCCGCAGGCGTCTCCGATCGCCGGGCATCCGCGGCGGCCTGGTAATGACAGACACAACCCGGACGCATGAGCGCACAGCCGGCCGATCAGCGGCCATATTTTCAGGCGAACCGTTAATCACGCGTTGTCGCGGCTGGCAGCCGCAGCCTCCCGTACGCGTACCCGCCGTTCCGAGCGGATGACGGGGCCTGGCCGGTCATCGGCCGGGGCACTCCGATCAGGTCGATCTGTACGCTGGCGTCGTTCGGATCTGCCGATGAGCGGAGGAGGCGCCGGCAGGCTGCCACCGCCGCGCGGTGGCCGCACTGGGCCGGCGGCTGCCATCCTGTACCCGTGATTCATGAGGAACCGATCGGCCCGTATCTGCAGGCGATCAGGCGGGCGTTCATCTTCGCCGCGGAGACCGGCAGCGGCTGCCGGCCAGTGCACTTCCTGATCGGCATCGCCGAGAGCAAGAGCCCGGCGGCCGCAGCTCTGGCCCCGTCGGACAGCCGTTCCCTTCGTGCCGTCGTCGCCGGCATGGCGCACGCCTCCAGCGCGCCAGCCAGTTACCTGCACATGCAGGCGCAGGGGGGCGCGCGGTCGCTCGCTGCCTCCCGCGGCCAGCAGATCGGGGTCGAGCACCTGCTGGTCGCCCTCCTCGACCAGGGCACGCCTGAGGTCCTGGACGCGCTCAGCCAGGCGGGCCTGGACCGGGCCGCCGTCAGGCAGGCTGCCCTGGTGGCGCTCGGCCTGCCTGCCAGCCAGCCCGCGATCATGTTCGAGCCGGTGACCGCCGCGGGCACCTTGGATCGCCCGGCGCTGCCGGCCGGCGAGCTGGACCCGCGCGCTTGGGCGGTACTGCGCTGGCGACAGGACCACCTGCCGACCGGCCGGCTGCACCGCCGGTGGGATACCGAAGCACTGATCCATCTGGAGCGCGATGCCGTCCGGCGGCTGTCCGGCCGGCTCGGCCTCGATGACGACCAGCGCTTCTCCCTCATGCGCCACCACGAGGGCGCCGTCGATGAAACAGTGAGGCGGGCCAGGGCCGACGTCGCCAGGCCGGGCGGCGAGACGGCGCACGCGGAGCTCAGGGCGCTGGCCTTCCGCCGCATGCGACGACGGCGCCGCTTTCCGCTGCTCAGGTTCACCATCGGCTGGGGGACGTGGCTCAGCAACCGCCGCGTACAGATATGGGACCGGTGGTTCCGGCTTCGCACACTGGACGCCTACCGGGGCACTCCCCAGCCGTAGCCGGGCGCCCTGGTCTGTGAGCGGTCACCACTGTGCAACTGCTCAGGAGCGTCCACTCTTGCCGCAGACAGGGTCAACCGTCGCGGGCCCGGCGCGAGACGTGGCCCCGTCCAGGTAATCGGTCGACAGCCAGGAACCTTGCTAGCCGAGGGCGGAGACGGGCGGTGAAGCCTGTCACGGAGAGCAACCTGAGTTTTCGCGCACCCGCGCGCAAAGAGCCGCCGTTATCTCGAGCCCGAATTTGGGTGTCTTCGCCGTAACCGCCGAAGGGTTTTCGCTGCGGCGTAGACACGTTATCTGAAGTCTGTCTACGCCGCAGAACTGGCGGACATCGGGACTTCCCACGTCATCGGACACTCGAAGCCTGGCCACGGAAAGTGACGAGGGAGCTGGCGCGACGGTAGCCGGGTCCGGCGTTAGCTCCGCCGGGTACCTTAGCCCGCAGTCGTAGGATCCCAGGTCGCCGGTGGCAAGCCGACCCGGCGCGCAGGGCCGCCTGCGGCCCGAGCACCGGAAGCGGCGCGGCAGCAGTGCCGTTCCAGCACGCGGAACTGGCTACGGAGAGCAGCGAAGCCCATCTCCGTGCACGAGGTCCGCAGTTAGCGCTAGACGCTCCCGCGGCGACATGTCTACGCCGTAAAAACCGCGCTCTACCAGCACTTTTGGCAGATGGACTCGAGATAACCGCCGATATGCTCGGCCAGCCTCGTGTCTTTGGTGCCTGTCGCGGAGACACCGAACAGGTCGATCTGAACCGGATTCTCGGCGTTCATCGCGACGTCCTTCTGATTTCCTATAAGTGCCGAGGGAGATCACAGGCCGAGCATCACTGGCGTGTCCGGGATGTCACCGGCGATCAGCGCCGCCAGCGGTGTAGCGATGTCACGCGGTGAGAACAGGTCGGTTCCGCTGTATTCGGCGATGTCTCTGTGCCGCCACCATCGCATCCCCGTGATGTGCTCGACGGCGAGTTCATCATCGGACAGTGCGCCGCGGGGATCAAAGCGCGTGGTGCGGACAAGAAAGTAGTCGTTGACCACCCGTCGTAGCCGTCCGCATGGCCGGGAGCGGCGACTTCCTGGTGCCAGACGTGAGGCGGGTCGGCGTCAATGACGACCCCCGTCTCCTCGTGCAACTCCCGGCGCAGGGCCGCCAGCGGCAATTCGCCAGGCTCGATGCCGCCGCCGGGGGCCGCCCATACGACCGTTGCGCCCGCTGGCACAGCCGGATGCGGGAAGCCGAACCGGCACAGCAGGACACGGTCATCATCGGCCAGGATGATCGCCCGGACAGCACGTCTTAGCCTCGCCGAGGCAGGCGTCTCGCTCATATACAGATGATCAGGGCGCCAGCGCACGGGCCGCAATCCGGTCATCGTGACTGCTCGTATCCGGCGATCTCGAGCCGACGGCTTGGCCCTGCGCTGGCCCCGCTGTGTTACTGCGCGAGGTGGGCGACCCAGATTTCCTCGACGGGCCACTGGCGTGCCCATTCGGCGGTCGCCAGCTGGTAGTAGGGGTGATCAGTGGCATCCGGCGGGGCGTAGATCTCGCGCAGGTCGTCCACGGTGAATCCGCTGGCCCGCAAGATCGCGATCCATTCCCCGTGGCCGGGATGGAACTGTGTCCCGCCCCCGGCGGTGACCAGGCGGCGTGCCTCCCGCTGCGGGCGCAGCAGCTCCCGGCGGGCAGGCCCGGGCGGCTCCGGGCAGCACACGGCGGCCAGGACGCTGATGGTATGGAACACCAGCCGACCTGCTGGTCGCAGCAGCCGGGCAGCCTCGGGAACCCACCGGGCCGGGTCGCACCACAAGCTGGCGCCGCACTCCGACACGGCTAGGTCGAAGCTGCCAGACGGCAGCGGGACATCCCCCGCGTCGGCCTCGATGAGCGCGAAGAAAACGCCGGACCGATCCTGGCAGCGGCGTGCCGAGGCCAGCTGGGCCGGGGTGAGGTCGACCCCGGTCGGCCGGGCTCCACGCCGGGCCAGCCAGGCGGAGAAGTACGCCGTTCCGCAGCCGAGCTCGACTACGTCCAGGCCGCGGACGTCGCCGAGCACACCGATCTGCTGCTCGGGCACGTTGAAGATGCCCCACGTGATGTCCTCGGCGGCCCACGCCCGATCCGCATGGTCATCACCGTACTCACGGTTCGCCCGGGTCCACAGATCCCGGTTGGCAGCCGTCTCGGCTGCCGTATCCATAGCGTCAGCCATCCTGTCCCGCCAATCACGACGCCCGCTGGATGCCGGCATCCCAAGCCGCTGACGGAAGAGAAATGCACGGCCACCCGTACACTCACACTGAGTGAGTCACCGCGGCAAGAGTCACGCGCCGGAACCGCCTTATGATCGGCAGCCTGGTCGGTGGGATGACCGGCTGATGTCGCGCCGAACCGGGCGATCTGCGTCCGGCTGGTCGTACGGTCTGCCTGCCCGCGGACGTCCGGATCTGCCGAATAGAGGGCGTTGCGTGGCGGCATACTTATGCTACAGATCGTACGCTCATTCATTGCTCAATCTGCTACGGCACTAGCGGCCGGAGGGTCAAGATCTCGGGAGCATGCGGCCGCTGGTCGTATATGCTCACTTTAAATATGCACTCAAACTGAAGCCATGATGGTTGAGTTGCGGGTCGGCCCAGAAATTCCCTCGCATGCCCAGCCAGTACTTTCATATAGGAATGCCGACGGTTTAGCGTAATGTTATCATCACTCTCGCCGAGCCGCTGGCATTTCTCCAGAAACGTGTCCTCTGTGGCTAGCATAGCACCTGCCCAGGTGCCGTATCCATATGCGCCCGCGATTACCACCAGTGCATTTCCGGGGCTGAATGGGTTGCGGGCACGGATGATTATGCCATAATCAACCGCTTCTGGTTGTGAACGGTACTTCCTTACGCGCGGCTTCCTGCCTGTGACGGCTTCGCCGGTGGCCGGTCCGGGCGCCAGGTCATGTACCTCCATGGCCTTGCCTGGCCCGGGGTCGAAGATCCTTACGCGCGGACTGAGCGATGCGAGCGCGTCCCTTGTCACGATGTTCGTGTCAGGACCTCCAAGCAGGATCAGGTTCCTTTTCCTGTCCAGATCGGCTTCATCGACGTAGACGGCATCGAATTGTGTGCCGATCTTGCTGAAATAGGAACCGAGTTCGCGGAGTGCTACGGCATCGCCGCCTCCCACCACACCGGTAGGCCCGGGCCATCCAGCGGGCCAGAAGCGGCTTACGACGATCTGGAGTCCTCCCGTGAGCAGGGGTCCCCATAGCTTCCTCGCCCGGCGCAGCGGTACCTCGTCTGCCAGGCGTTGCCATATACGGCCCAGCGAGTATCCAATCAAGGTTGTGAGAAGACCGATCGCAATATTGGTCAGCAGTCCCATGTGATTCCGATCGCTGGCTGCGGCTTATGATGGCCTGGGTTCTCGGATGGCCAGAACGAGCAGTATCGTACTGTGCCGGGATGGTAGCTCGCGAGCCTGTTATAGCTGGCAGGCTGAGGTACCGGGCTGCCACTGCCAGGTCGCCAATCGCGGGAGTCTGTGAACCATATGCTGCCCGGCATCGAGATCTGCTCGCCAGGTCCTCATAGAGGAAATACATGCTGATGCCTGGATACAGGAAAGCTGCTCGCGCGCAGCGGCTGGTGAGGTCATCCCTGAAGGAGCGGGCTGTGCCAAGAAGTTTTTTGTGCTTTTTTCCGTGCCGAGAGCCGCGCGTGTCTGGGCCGCCGATGCCGCGTACCTCATCACGCATCACGCCCGATCAAGTGCAGGCGGATGGCCGCTTCCATCAGGGGCAGTTCGCTCATTGTGCAGGTCTTCAGCAAGGAGACCCTGATCCGGCTCAGGTACGCGTCCACCAGGCGATCTCGTTGCGCCGCAGCGCTGGCCAGCCGGGCGGCGGCCACCTTGGCCTCCCGGGCGGCCGTCCTGGCGCGCAGCCGCGCCTGAGCCGCCCGGAACGTCTCCGCGGCCCGCAGCGCACGGTAGCCGATCAGCACGAAGCCGGCCGTCGCGGCGGTGAACAGTACTGCTCCTACTAGGGCGGCGATCGCGCCGTCGGTCCCGACGGTGTCCGGGAACAGGAACCGCAGCACGCCCAGGCCGGTCACGAACGCGGCCAGGCCGCCGGCCAGCAGGCGCCAGGCGCTCCGGCTGCGCTCGCTGTAGTGGTCCAAGGCGACCTCCCCGCCGGCCAGGGTGGCCAGGAACAGGCCGGCCCACAAGACGGTCTCAAGCTGGTCGTTGCCCACCGCCTAGGCGGCGAACCAGCAGGCCACCGTGTCGAGCCCGACGCTGGCCGCGGCGATGGCGACCTGCCGGACCAGCGGAGCGCGCCGGTTCGGGTGCTCGGCCTGGACCGCTAGGTGAGCGTCATGCTCCTCGCCGGCTTCCCGCCGCGCCCGTTTCTCCTCCTTGCGGCGACGGCGCACCGCGTCGCCCTCTTGATGCACTCGGGCCCACAGTTCCTCATGGGCCTTGTTGGCCGCGTTGAACTCACGGACGGGCCCGGCGATGTCAGGGATGTCCGCGCCCTCACCCGAGGTGCCGGCTGGCGCGGCGAGTGGTCCCGGCTGCCGGTCCGGTTCGTCCAATGGGGTGGTTTCCATTGGCCCTCTCCCCCTCCTGCTACGGCATCCGGTTCCGGGAGTGCTGGACCGGGATCCCGCCAACCTTGGGCGACACGCCGTTATGCGGCCTTTTGCCCGCTTATGCAATCCCTTGTAGAGTTCGCATAAGCCACGTAAATTTAGGCTACGACGACTTACGTTATGTAGTTACACAGACATGCTTGTAATAATTTCGTGAAGTTCGCGATTGTGGAACTATCGTTGGCGCAAGACTGAGGCGTGCAATCCATGGAGGCACGGTGGCGATGCCAGGCGCCCAGCCCACTCCGGAGGCGGTCAGGCTCGCCCGGCGCCTGCGGGAGCTGCGGGAACGCGAGTTCACCAGGCTCACGCAGGCCGAGCTGGGGAAGGCTCTCGCCGACGGCAAGAACTCGGTCAGCCCGGCAGCCATCTCGACGTGGGAAAACCCGGCGAGCGGACGCTTGCCGCCTGCCGCGCGGCTGGAGGCCTACTCCCGGCTCTTCTGCACACCGCGGTCCTTCGAGGGTGGCGCGCATATGCTCGGCATCGCGGAACTGACCGTCGATGAGCTCCGCCGCATGGAGGAGCTCAAGCAAGAGCTTCTGAACCTGCGGGACAGGGCGGCGTTCCGCGGCGAGGCGACCGCTTCTGGCCGGGCCGAGTCCATGTGGCACTTCCCGGACGGCTCGTCCATCACGCTAGTCTGCTCTCGCCTCCCGTCCGAGCTGCGGCCTCCACAGGCTGATCGCAGCTATCTCAACTATGCTCGCTTCGCCGAACTCGCCGACCTCGACACGCTGATCGAGATTTACGGGGCAATTAAGGCCTACAATCCCACGTCGCGGGTTTATATCAGACCAGCGCAGGACTTGACTCCGCACCATGTCACGAATCATCTCGTGCTCATAGGAGGAAGGACCTGGAACGCTGTGACCCAATCGTTGTCCCGCATTTTTCCCATACCAATCGAAAGCGAGGACCCGGGCGAATGCGGCGCGATAGCAGTCCGCAATCCTGACGGCGAGAAAAAGGAATTCTCATATACCCTGGCCGATGGCGAGCTGGTCGAAGATGTCGGATTCTTCGCCCGCGGGGAGAATCCTTCGGCGCCACGGTTGACGCTGACCATCTGCAGCGGCATTACCACCCGAGGCGTACTTGGCGCGGCCCAATGCTTCATCGACCGAGAGATGCGGGAGCGGAACGAGCAATATCTCGCACCGCACTTTCCGGATGCATCCACCTACTGTGTAGTCATGCGCGTCCCGGTCGTTAACGGCTACCCCCTGACGCCCGATTTGTCCAAAGAAGAGAACCGTCTCTTCGAATGGTCCGACACAGAGAGGCTTATGCAAAACCGGGAGTATGGCGGCTCATCCCGCCGATTCTCGGAATCTTAAAAGAATTGGCGACACGCCGTCTGAAATAACAAGCAACGGCTCCTTCGGCCGATAGAAAGGAGGTTACCACACCAAACCTCTCAACGACGGAGAAGCCGTTGCGATTCGAGCGTATGTCAGGACTAGACGAAAAGCAACTCAGCGAACTTGAATATCGCGTAGCCGGGCAACTCGAAGAACCATGGGATAAAGAGAACGGCCGTCCGCGCGAGCTGACCATGCGAGAGGCGCTAGTCGTTACCTGCGGATATATGCGGCAGAATATCATCGAGGAAGTCTGGGCCGACATCTTTGACGTCGCTCAATCAACGATATCGCGGTATATCACGTTCCTCACGCCACTTGTCGAGAAAGCGACAGAAGAAGACCGGCCGGCGGAAGAGGACGCAGCGGAGGCCACCCGTGGCGCAATCGCACTGGTAGACGGCACGCTGTGGCCGTGCTGGTCCTGGGACGGCAAGGGCAAGCTGTGGTCCGGAAAACACAAGACCACGGGACACGGCTCCCTGATTGTCACGAATCTTCAGGGCCGCATAACATTCGTTTCCGATCCCGTTACCGGAAACCAGCATGACATGGCGAAACTAAAGGCGTCGGCTGTCGAGAAGATCCTGAAGAAGGCAGGCGGGGTGTTTGGCGACAAGGGATTCATCGGGACTGACTACATCACCACTCCGATCCGCAAGCCGAAATGTCGCGAGCTACTGCAATGGGAACACGAATGGAACAATCAGGTAAGTTCCTATCGTGCGCCAGTCGAGCGGGCCGTCGCCACCCTGAAAACATGGCGGATTCTTTTCACCGACTATCGTCGGCCGCTGGCGACCTTCAAATCATCATTCCGTGCTGCGATCGGACTTTACTTCTTCAAGGAGAGTTTTGCATAATCCTCAGAGACTGACGCCGAGTAAAGGGATCACGCCTTGGACACCGAAAGCGACCTGGGTGACTCATACCACATCGAGTCACCTGCGGCTCTGCTGCAATGTCCCCCCGGCATCGCAGTATCGCCGAAGGCCTTGGACGCGATCATCATCCGCACGATCAGGCTGGAGTCACTCCAGCCCGCAGCCCTCCTGGACGGGTGCGTGAACCAGTGACCAGCGGTGACTCGGGGGCGATCGAGTCGCTCAGTCATATCGCCCCGACCGCGATCGTGGGAAACTCGTTCCGCCCGCTTCTAGACGGTCGCCACCTCGAGGCTGACGGTGATCCCGCTATGGGCGACCAGGTATGGGTCGGCCACTACACCACGATCGGGTCAGGTGCGGCCATCGGCGCCCATTCGGTACTCGAAGACTTCGTTATCGTCCAGCCCAGAGCCGTCATCGGGACGGGAGTCTTGGTGACGAGCCGTTCCTTCATCGGCATCGAGGCTAAGGTCGGCGACAACTGCGTGATCAGGGGTCATGTCGGCGACAACTCCCATGTAGGAACAGGCTGCAGGATCGCGGGAGACCTCATTCACCGGCAGCTCGATCCGTCGATACCCTGGGATGACCCGGGCAATGACGAGCCCGCGCCGATCATCGGAGATGGGGCGTTCGTCGGGTGGCGGGCCATGGTCATAGGCGGGGTCAACATCGGACCCGGCGCCTACGTCTGCGCGGGCGCGCTGATCACCCAGGACGTCCCGGCGGGCCACATCGCCTACGACCGCAACCAGGTCATGCAGCCGCGCTCGTGGCCGGGAGCACGAGGCAAGTCCGCGTTCTTCGCTGACCCGGGACGGCTGGAAGACGGCCGGGCGCGGATCGGTGCTCGGCTGCGGCGCCCGCAACTGCGGCGTGACCGGGGTGCGAACCGCTGATCCTTACCGAGGCACTGGATCCGCCGTTGGTGCGGGGTCGCTGGTTTTGCCAAGGCTCACTCACGCGCTGCAGGTTCCGCATGTCGGCGGCTTCACAACCCTCCCCATGAGGCTGTGACCAGCGTACACGCGGGTGGCAGCGCAACAGCAGACAGCCGGGACCTCTCATGCAGCCTCATCGCCTCTGTCACCAGCCCAGTCCCCCGCTCTGCGTTGGCCGACGGGCAGCCCGGTCACGGCACAACACACGCTAGGCCGATCTGTATGGTTATGCATCGGCCTGCTTTAGGTGAACGCCCTCAATTGCCGCGTTTAATGTTCTTGCGCTCAGCGGCGGGCCTCGTCAGCTCATGCGTTGGCGGCCATCGCGGCCGACAGCAGCCCGTTGAGGCGGTCCAGGTCCGCTGCCGAATCCGGGTGAAGCTCGATCCAGTCCCGCCGGGATGGATCCCGCCGGACGGCGGGATCAGCGCCGAAGTGGTCCTTCACCGCCAGCCACCCGGCCCGAGTGATCCGCAGGTCGATCACGCCAGGCGCCTCCAAGTGGGCAATTTCCCGGCTGGCGGTACACAAGGCCGGCTTATCGCCATAACGAGAGCGCCGTTCCACCGCCGGGCCCATCGCGAGCATAGCGGCCACGAAAGCCTCCCACAGCACGTCACCCTTGTCACTGCTCATCACAGCCAGGATAAGAGGACAGCAGGAGACCGGTTCAATGTTTTACTCTCATGCCGCTGACCGCGCGGCGCCCGTGCGCGGCGTCTCCGCGAGAACGTCTGCTCACGCTGCGACCGAGCGCCTGGAATGCTGCCCCGAACCGGCCTGGCGTGCTGTCAACACTCGGGCAAGGGGCCACTCGTGGTCGCGGTCGGGAGCGCTTGTCCGTTAGGCACCCGACTCCGGTCTCAGGCGGGTCGCGACATGGCGTGACCCGATGCCCTGCTTAGGTTTGACCAAGCGCGGACTTCAATGTAGGACGACGCTGGCGAGTTGTGGACACCTGTGAGCTGCCGGATAATGATTCGATGCGGATCTGCAGCATGGGACGACAGGAGAGACCTGACTCGGTCAGGACTACCAGTGTCTTTAAGTCTTCATCGGAAACAGTTGACGGAGTGATACTTGTCAACTAAGCCTGGTTGGGAGGATTATCAAGACAGGGTTGCTGATTTCTTGTCCGGGATGGGTTTCGACGTGAAGGTCGACGAGACCATCCGAGGCGCACGGGCCGAGCATAAGAT
The DNA here is from genome assembly GCA_963771985.1 of uncultured Actinomycetota bacterium. Lineage (GTDB taxonomy): Bacteria > Actinomycetota > Actinomycetes > Streptosporangiales > Streptosporangiaceae > Trebonia. The sequence goes on from CAVYVO010000032.1 coordinate 271,246, forward strand.
CGATGTCACAGCTCGCATGAGCATTGCAGGTGTGGATCAGTGCTGGCTTATAGAGTGCAAGTCATGGAAACGGCGGGTCCCGAAGGAGCGGGTACTTACGTTTCGAGGGGTCGTAGAAGATGTTGGTGCCGATCGAGGTCTTCTCTTCTCTGAGAGCGGCTTTCAGGCGGGAGCGATCAATGCAGCCCAAAATACGAAGGGTGCGGCTCTTCTGGGGTGATGCAGTGTGGAGCGTTTTAGTGCGCTAGGTGCGGCTGTGTCCGGTTTGGTCGTGTCGGTGCGTGCGTAAAGGGCTCCTTCCCGTTACGTTCCTGGTTGTCTCAAGACCAGAACGGAAAAGAAGGAGCCCGATGCAAGGGTATGCGCCCGGGCCGGACGGGGCGTTCGCGGAATCGGGGAAGTGCTTCCGCGAGCTTGAGGACTGGCTGGCTTCGGAGGACGCGGCGGGGCTGCAGCACGGTGAGCTGGAAGAACAGCTGGACGCGCGGGGCCGGGAGCTGCTGCGGCAGCTGTTCCAGGACCGGCTGGACCTGACGGCCGCCCGCGAGGAGCGGCGGCATGACGTGACCGGGGAAGACGGGGTTCCGCGCCCGCGCGGCGAGAAAGGCCGCGCCCGGCCGCTGATGACAAGGTTCGGGCAGGTCACGGTGTCACGGATCGCGTACCGGGCGCCGGGCCGGCCGAACGTGCACCTGCTGGACCGGGAACTGAACCTGCCGGAGGAGAAGCACTCCCACGGGCTGCGCAAGACGGCGGCGATCGAGGCGGCGCGCGGCTCGCACCAGGCAGCGGGCGATGCCATCGCCCGCGCGACCGGGGTCCGGATCGGGAAACGGCAGGTTGAGGAGCTGGCCCGCCGCGCTGCCGCGCACGTGGAGGCGTTTTACCTGTCCCGGGTGATCAGCCCGGCGCCGGATGGCTGGCCGCTGGTGCTGACCTTCGACGGGAAGGGCATCGTGATGCTGCCGGACGCGCTGCGCCCGGCCACCGCGAAGGCCGCCGCCGCGGCGGAGGGCAAGCTGGCGACCCGGCTGTCGCCCGGGGAGAAGAACGGCCGCAAGCGGATGGCCGAGCTGGCCTGCGTCTACGACGCCGCCCCGGTCCCGCGCACCCCGGAAGACATCATCAGCACCCCCGCGCAGAAGAGAAGGAAGAAGAAGACGCAGGCCAGGAAGCCGAAAGGGAAGGGGAAGCCGCGCGAGCCGCAGGCCAGGGGCAAATGGCTGACCGCCTCGGTGACCGATGACATCCCCGCCGTCATCGCCGCCGCCTTCGACGAGGCCGAGCGCCGCGACCCGCAGCACAAGCGGGAATGGGCGGTCCTGATCGACGGGAACAACACGCAGATCGAGGCCGTCACCGCGGAGGCCGCCCGCCGCGGCGTCACGGTCACGATCGTCATCGACTTCGTCCATGTCCTCGAGTACCTGTGGAAGGCTGCCTGGTCCTTCTTCGATAAAGGCGAGCCGGCATCCGAGGAATGGGTCGCTGGCCAGGCACGCAAGATCCTGCACGGGAAAGCGGCCCAGGTCGCGGCGGGGATCCGGCGCCGCGCCACCACCTACGGCTACTCCGCGGCCGAGCGCGCAGGCGCCGACGAGTGCGCCCGCTACCTGGACAACAAGAAGGACTACCTCGGCTACGCCGCCGCGCTGCAGAAAGGCTGGCCCGTCGCCACCGGGATCATCGAGGGCGCGGCACGCTGGCTCGTAAAGGACAGAATGGACATAACGGGCGCGAGATGGGGCCTGGAAGGCGCCGAGGCCATCCTGAAACTCCGCGCCCTGATCGCCAGCGGCGACTTCGAGGACTACTGGCGCTTCCACCTCCGCCGCGAGCACGAACGCATCCACCACGCGAAATACCGCGAGAGCCATGTCCTCGCAGCATAACCAACTCACCTCAAAAGAGCCGCACCCAAATACGAATGTCACATTGACAAGCTTGGAGGAATTCGAGCGTAATTTTTCAGCTGAGGTCTCATCAGCGAGGGCGAAAGTCCTTGATGAAAGAATCGCAAGGCTCATGCAAGCGTTCACGGCGATTTGGGAACTACCCGAATCTGAGCGAGCTGCAGTTTTCGCTCAATACCCTGGACCGCCTGGGTTCCCTGGGCTTCTTGAAGGAACACCACACGCAGTGATAGGCGTTACAGCGCCATTGTCACAAATGAGGCAAGCCCTTGAGGACGCTCGGTTCAATCGCTGGCCGGTCATCTACTACCCGCTCGGCCATGCTGATGGTGAGTTTTTTCAGGTGACGGAATGGGAGGGTCTACTATTCGTAGTCGAAAGAACCCTTATCACTTGTGAGCGCATCTATGCTCATATGACTACTTCAGATGCTGGCCATGTGGATTGGAGAGACCTGCAGCCGCCAGATTTGGTCGAGTTGCTCGATGCCATCCGCAATCCGAGTTCCTAGACTCATTCTGGGTTCTATAGAAACGAACCCGAACATATAGCACCGATTTCGCGTGATGGCCATCGGAATTCGATCAGATGAAGACACATACTAACGGACGCGTTCGCGGCGCGCGTCTGACTCGCTTTTGGTGTCGATGCGTGCGCAGTGGATCTCCCTCAAGGGATCTCCCTCGAGAAACTGCCGTCAATTACCGCCAACCGTCTCAGCGCAATACCCCGGCGCGTGGTGCACTATCATGCCGCGGACAGGGCGAGTTGACACAGGTAGTGCTCGGCGCTCTTGGGTAGCAAGGCATCCGTCGCTTGGGTTGTAACCGCTGAGCAGCTGTAATGTAACGTTCAGTCGCCCTGCGGCAGCGCGCGAGGGCGAGGTGGCCCGCAGCACGGGGCGCGGCACATCCGCGACCTCGGCATGGCCGGGCGCGCTAGCTGTAACGAGGCCTGCGCAGCCTGCCTACAGCTTGCCCTGGCCGCTGCCTATCGCCGGAAGCCCCTGCGCTCGTCTCGCGGCTGCATGTTGGCGAAGTTCTCAAACCACGCCGACGGCCTGTAGTCGCCTATAGCCATCTCGGCATTGAGCGGGTCCTGAGGGTCTTCGATTCCGTCCAGGCCCGGCTCGAAGAGATGAAGTATGTCGGTGTCCTGGAACAAGACATCGGGCAGCGCGTCCCAGTCGAGGTCATCGCGATGCCCGGGCAGCGAATCGAAGGCCGCCTCATCCAGCCCCGTCCAGCCATGCTCGACGGCAGATGGTGCGTCCTCCAGGATCAGGTGGAGCGCCATCTCCTCCGCCGGGCACGTCGGCAAAGGCCAATCGCCAGCCGCCAGATCGGCGGCCAGGTCATCGTAGGCGCGGGCTGCGCGGCGCCTCCATGCAGCATCCTGGCTCCACGTCAGCCGGGATAGCGGTCGAACAGGTACCACCCGGTCCGATCCGGCAGAAGATCGCTCCCGTGTTCCCCGACGTCGTCATAACCGTGGTCGGCAAGAATCTGAGCCACTGACCACAAGACCGCCGCCGTCCTCGGCGTCAGCTGAAATCCAGCGCAAGCGCTGCAGGACGCTTTCCCGCAGCGGCAAACAGTAAACAATGCCGCGAAATCGGGAAGCTGGGGGCGAGTCATCCGATTAGCCGACCTCCGTATCACGATATGCCAGCCACCTGCGCGCTGGAGTTGTTTAACACTACCGGCCAACCGGGACACGGTAATCACCCGCATGTGAGCGATACAGAGCATTGCACCCTTTCCTGCCCGTCGCCCGACTCGCCCGTCATAGATCATCTCGTCAGGGCGCACACCCCCGCGCCGGGTGCGGCTGCGCAAGCTTCACGGGGATCAGGAACTGCCGCACTGTCAGCGCATGCAGACCTTCACCGACCTGGCCTCAGTGCCGTCTCATCCCCCGGCGCCCTTCACTGACCAGCTGCGGCTGGCAGTAGCTGCCTACCTGGCCCGCTTCAAGGGCAGCTCGCGCGAGCACACCGAATCCGACCTGCGCTGCTACCTTGCCTGGTGCGCCGAGCGCGGCCTGGACCCGCTGGCCGCGCAACGGCCGCACCTGGAGCTCTACATCCGGTGGGTGCAAGAGATCCGCCGGTTCAAGCCCTCCACCGTCTCCCGGCGGTTCTCGGTCGTGGCCGGGTTCTACCGGACCTGCGCCCTCGACAGCGTGCTGGAGCATTCACCCGCCGAGCACGTCCGCCGCCCTTCGGTACCCGCCGAATCACCCACCCTGGGGTTCACCCGCCTGCAGTTCGAGGCCCTGCTCACCGCCGCCCGGGAGTCCGCGAACCCGTGCGACTTCGCGCTGGTTACCATGCTCGGCCTGCTCGGCCTGCGGATCTTCGAAGCCACCAGCGCCGACATCGCCGACCTCGGCGAAGAACACGGCCACCGGGTCCTGCGGGTGTGCGGTAAGGGCACCAAGATCGTCCTGGTCCCGCTGCCACCCGCGGTCGGCCGGGCCATCGACCGTGCCGTAGGCTCCCGGGACCGCGGGCCCGTCCTGCTGAACACCCGCGGCACCCGGATGGACCGGCACGCCGCCACCCGCCGCCTGCGCCACCTCGCCCAGGCCGCCGGCCTCCAGATCACAAGGGCACACCCGCACATGCTCCGCCACACCTACGTTATCTGTACTGCCTCCGACCCTGTGAGGGACGTTGGTTCGGAGGCGCGACACGCCGGTGGCATGGCAATATCCGCTATTTCGAGGCACGGCAGTTACGTTTGCCACGATGGACTCGTTCAGAGCCGAGCGAGCGGTTTCGCCCGTGGATGGCTCGGAACTGTGGGTGGTGCTCGATTCCGGGTACGTCGTGCACCGCGAGGCCAGCGACTTCCTGCGAGGGCTGCACGGTGCGGGACGCTCTCCGCACACGATCCGCGCCTATGCCGGGCGGGCCGCGCTGTTCCTGAGCTGGTGCCAGGATCAGGGCGCGGACTGGCGGCAGGTCAGGCTTGCGGAGCTGGCCAGGTTCAAGCACTGGCTTGAGGTCAGTCCGTCGCGGGGCGGGCGCGTGCGGTCAGGATCGACGGTCAACGCGGTCCTGACGGCGGTGTGCGAGATGCTGCGGTTCTGCGCGCGGGCCGGGCTGGTCGAAGCTGCGGTCGCCGAGCAGCTGTCCGAGCCGCGGTGGCTGCGGTTCACGCCGCCCGGCTTCGACGCCGGCGAGTCCGGCCAGTTCCGCGCGGTGCGCGCCCGAGGGCCAGCCGGGCGTAGTCCTCTAGTAGTTGGCTGTTCTGCGCCGCTGCGGCAGCTGGACAGGCGCTTGGGTGCGTGGGCAAATATTCGGCGTTCCGCGTGGGATTTCTGAGGTCCACATCAGGCGCGTGCTCACGTTGCGTCACTTGCTACGCGAACGACTACGGCCTGCGATGCATGAGCTCGATGGATGCGGTGAGCGATTCTGACCGTACACGGCAACTGTGTCGTTATCAGTTGCCTGCTGGCTGAAGCGTCTACTCCAGCTCTAGTTCGTAGTCGGCTGCCATACCGACGGAACGCGGGGTCTCGGCGGGTTCGAGTGCGGGCGTGGCGGCGGGGTCCATCGCCGTCCGGTAGGCGCGTTCTACGGCTCGCAGCCGGGTCGCGACCCGGGTTTCGCGGGCGGCGATGATCTGGCGGTTGCGCCTGCCCCAGGAGTCTTCGGGCAGTTGCCGGCCGTATTGTTCGACTTCGCGAACGTGGGCTTCGCGTTCAGTGGCGTGCGCGGTGATGGCGTGCATCGCGATGTTGGCGGTGGTGGCGTCCAGGATGAGGGTGACCGTGCGGCCGTTCGGGTCGCGGCGGGCTAGGGCGATGGGCCGCTGGCCGTCGGTGTCGGGCCAGGACGGTTCGGGCATGCGGCCGTCCCGGACCCGGTCGCGCAGCCCGGTGAGCATCGCGTCGGCGTGGTCGATCTGGTCGCAGATGGCGGCGAAGTCGGTGCTGACCGGGCCGAGGTCGGCGCCGCGGGCGATCACGTAGTCCGTGAGCCGGGCGGCCTGCGGCCGGTGCGGGTAGCCCGCGGAGCGGGCGTAGTTGCGCAGCTGTGTTTTCAGCGCGCCGGTGATGGCCCCGCTTTGGGCGAACCGGATCAGGCCGCGGGTGAAGTCCGGCGGCTGGGGCCGGGCCAGCAGCCAGATGGCCATCCTTCGGGCGGTGACGTGGTCGATGACGCCGCCGCGGCTGTCGGCCGCCGCGATGCCGTCGCCGATCAGCCGCTCGTACAGGCCCAGGTCTCGTGCTGGCCCGGTTCCGGCGCGGATGTCACGGAGCATCGGCGCTCGTCCTGTGTGGGCTCGCCTTGATGCCGCCGGGCCACCCGGTGCTGGGAGTGATGCCGAGGAATTGCTCGAGGTGCTGGCGGGTGATAAGGCGGCGCCGGCCGATCTTGAGGTAGGCCAGGTTCCCGCACCGCATCTGGTCGTAGAGCAGGTCGCGGGACAGGCCGGTCAGTCGGGCGGCCTCCTCGACGGAGTAGGCCAGCCGTTCGGCTGCGGGATCTGACTGCGGCTTGCCGGTAGCCGGTGGCGCCAGCGTGCCGGCCGCAGGCGGTCGGCTGCGGGAGTCTCTGGCTGGGCGCGAGGCTCGTCTGCTCATGATCCGGCTGCTTCGGGGTCAGTTCGGTCTGCGGCGGCGTCCTTCCTGATGATGTCGCTCCCGGGTGAATGTGAGACTCGGCCGAGGGCGTCGGGTGCGCTGAGGCTGAGCTCGGCAGCCCAGGCTTGGACGAATGGCCACAGCCGGTGGCCACGGTGCAGATCGACTGCCCCGGCCGTGTCGGCGAGCACCATCGCGGTGATGGCGGAGTTGCGATCCAGAGGCCGTCCGGGCAGCCAGGACACTTCCCAGGCGTACTGGTCACCGGGGAGCAGGCGGGCGGTATGCATGGTGTGGTCGCTGCTGATGTGGTCGTCGTTGATGCGCAGTGTCATGGGCGCTTGGCCTTCCGGGGTCGTGCGGGCGGGCGGATGTCGTTAGCTACGCCGGTGCCGGTGGCGGGTTTCCAGCCGCTCTTCGGGCGGTAGCCGGGGGTGTCGAGGTCGTCGTCGTCCAGGCCGGCGCCGGCGCACCAGTTCCCGGCGATTGCCTTGCGGCGGGCGGCGGTGGCGGCGCCGCGTTCGAAGCGATCGCGTTCGGGGGCGCGCTTGTCCCACCACGCGTCATACAGATGGGTCACCGCGTCGCGGAGTTTCGGGCTGACGGTGGCGGCGTCGCCGGTGACGATGGCGCGGATGGTGATCTCGCGGACGCCGAGGGCGCGGGCGATGCGGGCTGAGCCGTGGCCCATGACGTGCAGGGCGCGCAGCCTTAGCCGGGTGCTGTGCACGGTCATTCAAGGTGAGGATGGCGGCGTCATTGGCGGTGAGGATGTGCGGGTGTGAGGAAGGCCCCGCCGGCGTTAGCCGGCGGGGCCTTGGTGTGCGTGGTGGCGTGGTGGTGGTCAGTCTGCCGTGATCTCGTTGACGGCGGCGCGGGCGGACTGCTCGTCGACGATGTTCTTGCGGCCTGCCATGGCGGCGACGAGGGCCTGGGTGGCGATGTTGTTGACGGACCTGGGCAGGCCGCGGGCCGCGTCGTGGACGAGGGCCATGGCGTCGTCGCTGAAGATGGTGTCGGACCGTCCCGCGAGCTGCAGGTGGTGAGTGATGTAGGAGGCGGTCTGCTCGGGGGCCATGGCGGGCATGGCGTATCTCAGCCCGATCCGCTGGTCCAGGGCCGCGAGCACGCCCAGGCGCAGCATCCGCCTGAGGGTGGGCTGGCCGATGAGCAGGCAGGCGAGCGGGCTGGCGGCATCCATTTCTGAATTTGTCAGAATCCTGATGGCCTCCAGCTGGGCGTGGGTCAGCAGGTGCGCCTCGTCGATGACCAGCAGCGGGAGCCGGCCGCGCTCGCCGTGCTCGGCGGCGATCAGCGACGCGGCCTGGGCGGCGAGCTCGGCGGAGCCGTGGGCGGGCCGTCCGCCGAGCGCGGTGACCACGTGGTGGTGGATCCCCCGGGTGCCGGTCGTCGGGTCCGGGAGGTAGAGCAGGGTGTGGCGGGTCTGGTCGAGCGCGGCGATCGCCGCGCGGGCGGCCACCGTTTTTCCCGCGCCGACCTCGCCCGTTATCACGCCGAGGGCGCGCTCGCGGGCGCACCAGGTGATGCGGGCGACGGCCTCGGCGTGGGCGGGGTAGCGGCAGAGCATGGACGGGGCGAGGTCCTTGCCGAACGGGGTGCGGGTGAACCCGTAGTGGCTCTTCAGGTCGATCATGATCTCAGTCCTCTTTCATGGCGGTGATGCCGGCGGCGGCCAGCAGGGCGGCGGCGTCGGCCGCCTCGCGGGCGCGGGCGGCGGCGTCGCGGGCGGCGGCGATGTCCGCGGGTGTCCAGCCGCCTGCGGCGCGCTCGGCGGCGATGCGTTCCAGGACGGCGGCCTTGGCGGTGAGGTAGGCGGCGGTCTCGGCGGCGCCGGCCCCGGGCCGGCTGCGGTGAGGCGGGCGGCCCAGGCCAGCACGGCGCTGACCTGGCCGGCCGGCACGGCCGGCTGCTGCGTGTTCACTGCGCGGCCTCCCGCGTGTCCCCGTCCCCGCTGTCGCTGTCGAGGGCGTCGTAGCGGATGCGGTGCCGGCGGACGGCTTCCTCGTGCTCGGCGGCGATGATGGCGAGGTAGTCGATGCCGGTCGCCGGCGGCGGGGTGCCCGGCTCCTCGGGCTTCGCCTTCGGGTGGGAGTGCCGGCCGATCACCCGGGGGACCGCGGTCCCGTAAGGCGACCCGTTCCAGAAGATCTCCAAGACGGTCAGGTCGAACGGGTCGAAGACGCACTCGACCTTCCGCCCGGCCAGCACCGGGTCGGTCTCGTAGGCGCCGCCGAACAGGCGGACCGTGGCGTCCTTGCGGACCAGCCGCGTCTCGGACCACAAGAACGCCTCCCGGAGCCGGGCCGGCTCCGGGACGGGGAACGGGGCGCCGGCCAGCCACCGCTCCAGGGGCGGCTGGCCGGTCTCGCCGTGCGGCCGGGCGTGGTAGACCCGCTCGCACCAGGCGGTGAACAGCCGGTTCAGCTCCGCCAGGTCCGCGACCCGGGACCCGTCACCGATCTCGACCAGGAACTCCTCCCGGACAATCCGGAAGAACCGCTCTATTTTCCCTCTTCCCTCAGGCCGGCCGGGGGCGCTATGGGTGATCTTGATCCCCATCCTGGCGGCGGCCCGCTTGAGCGCCGCGTTGACAAAAGCAGAGCCGTTATCGACGTAGATCCGGGACGGGATGCCGCGGGCGGCCAGCGCCGGGCGCAGCGCGGCGGCCAGCCGCACGCTGTCCTCGAAATAGCCCCAGCGGGCCGCCATCACCGCCCTCGAGTGGTCGTCCAGGAAGGCGAACAGGTAGGCCTTGCGGCCCGCGACCTGCGGCCCGTGCAGCGCGTCCCCGGTCCAGGTGTCGTTCGGCGCCGGCGCCTCGAACCGGCCGAACACCGCCGGGGCCCGCCCGCCGGGACGGGCGGTCAGCTCCAGCCGGCCGAAGTGCCGCAGCAGCGTCCGCACCGACGGCGACCAGCCGCACGACTTTCGCAGGATCCGCTCCACCTGCGCCGCGGTCCGCTCCGGGTTCTCCCGCTTCAGCCCGGCGGCCAGCTCCAGCACCTCCGGGTCGGTCCGCAGCGTGACCTGCCGGGCCGGCGGCGCCAGCGCCGCGAACCCCCCGGACCGCCAGGCCCGGATCCACCGGTCGACCGTCGCCCGCGACACCGTGACCGGCTCGCCGAACGGCCCCGGATGCTCTGTTCCCGCGATCTCGCGGACCATCCGGCCGCGCTGCCGCACGGTCAGCCCCGGGTCGGCGGCCTCCCGGATCAGCTGGTACCGGAACAAGGCCACCTGCTCGGCCCGCTGCGCCCTCTTGCGGTCCTCCTCAGCCCCTGACACGGGCATCCCTCCTCAGTGAAAACGCCGCAAAACATGCGTCACCGAGGATTCCGGCTCAGCGTGCCGCCGCCCAGAGCCAGCTCGCGTGGCCGGCCATGGCCGGCCACGACGGGGCCAGCAGCAGCCCGCACGTCTGCGCCGCCGCCAGCTGCCACCGCGGCACGCTGCCCACGCCCGGCACCATCGCCGCCGCAGCGGCGGCCGCCGCGATGGCGGCGACCGCGTCCGCCAGCGGCGACCCGGCCGGGGCGGGCAGCGGCGGATCGGCCGCCAGGCCCGCCGCCAGCACCGTGAACCGCTCCCGCACCCGCTCCGCGCTCCGGGCCAGCGACCGCAGCCAGCCCCGCACCGTCGACGCCGGCCGTCCCAGCCCGGCCGCGATCACCCGGTGCCCGCTCCCCGCGGCCTTCTCCTCCAGCGCCCGGCCGATCACCGCCCCCGCGTCCGCCCGACGCGACAGGAACCGCGCAGGAAGAAGAACGTGCGTCCCCCCGCAGCCCCGGCACCGCGACCTGCGCGGGACAACCTCCACGTCAGGCCCGTCCAGGATCCGGACCCGCCGCGGCCGCGCGTTCCCCCACCCGCCCAGCACCCCGCCGCACGACGGGCAGCACAGCTGCCCCGACAGCAACTGCCGTTCGACTGCACCCCGGTCACCGTTTACCGTGAGCACGACGCCTCCAAGCGTCCGCCCGCGGCCCTCCCGTCTCGCTGCCAAACGAAGGAACGGGAGGGCCGCACCTGTCTCCAACGTGCTCACCGTGCCGTCGCACACGAAAAAGGACAACCCCTCAGGGCTGCCCTCAGCACATCCGCAACATCAGTGACGCAAACCAGCGCCTACATCGTCATCTTGAGTGACCGTGCAGAGGTGCCGCCGGCGTCGATGCGGGCGCGGGGCAGCCTGCTGCTGGTGACCTTGCGCAGGGCTCGTTCGGTGTTGGGGGTGGGCTGGCGGCGGCCGGTGGCCAGGTCGTGGACGGTGCCGGGGGCGAGCCCGGCGGCTGCGGCGATGGCGCGGTAGGTGCCGCCGTCGTGGCGCAGGCGGCGGATCTGGTCGCCGGCCGTGCCGGGATCGGTTCCGGGCGGACGTGGCGGTATTGCGGTCTGGCTGGCAGATGTGCGGCGCGGGCTGGTGGTCATGTCAGCTGGTTCCTTCGGCTTGGCGGTCGGGGTTCTTGGGGCGGGTTTGGCGGGTGCGGCGAGCGGAGTTCAGGGTCCGGGTGATCTCCGGATCGGTGAGGCCGGCGTGGCGGGCGGCGACGGCTAGGGGGCTGAGGTCGGCGGCGGGGTCGGTTTCCAGGGCGCGGTTGGCGGCCCAGAACAGGCCGGCGTTGCGGTTGCCCTCGGCCTGGGCGGCGACCCAGCGGGCCAGGCCGGTCATCCCGTGCCTGGCCAGGCTCTCCGGTGCCCGCGGCCGCCGCTGACGCGACGGTTTCAGCAGGCTGGTGGCTGCCTGCCAGTCCAGCTCGCCGTGCCCGGCCAGGGTCTGGATCCGCTGGTAGGGGCGTCCGCCGACCTGTGAGGGCGGGGTGAGGACGTAGCCGCCCGCGGACCGGAAGTCGAGATGGTGGGCGGGCAGGTGGCCGTTGCGCTGTTCGGAGCCGGTGAAGTACAGGTGCAGGCCGCCGCTGGGGGTGCGGATGCAGGCGCTGGCGCCGGCCAGCAGCCCGGCGGCGCGCAGCCGGGCGAAGGCGGCGAAGCCGTTGCCCGCCTGGCCGTGCTGGTCGACGTCGAGGACATCGGGCCCGGGGCTGCCGGTGGCGACGGCCAGGTTCAGGTCGGGCCGCTGACCGAACCAGGCGGTGATCTGCTGCTCATCAGTGGTGGCATCAAGGTGGCCGTGCCGGGTGGCCGGGGTCTTCTGGCCGGGCTGGCAGGGGAACACCGGCCAGCCGCGTCCGGCGTATTCCAGGGCCTGGCGGAGGACCGGGCTGGTCATGGCGTGCCCCGCCGGTAGCCGGGGGCGGGGTCGTGGCCGCACCGGCTGGTTTCGGCGGCCAGTTGGGCGGCCAGGGCCGGGAGGATGCGGGCCTGGTATTCGGCCTGGGCTGACAGCAGGCTGGTGCTGCGGTCGGGCTGGAGGTAGAGCACCGACCACAGCTGGGACAGGATGTCCAGCCCGTACAGGCACAGGTCGTGGTCCTCCCAGCAGGAGCCCAGGACGGCGAGGTGGCCGTAGCCGGGCCGGTAGACCTGCTCGACCCAGGCGCGCAGCTCGGCGAGCGGGGCCCGCCGCTCGGCGGGGATGAGTTTCCACCACGCCGGGGCTGAGCGCGGCTGGTAACCGTCGTCGCCGTCCGGACGGATGCTGGGGAGCCGGGCGGCTAGGTCATTGACTTGGCGGTCGAGTGCGTCGAGGCGGGCGATGGCGGCGGTGTCGTCGGCCAGGGTGCGGCTGAGGGTGGTGAGCATGCCGGCCAGCTGGGTGAGCTGCCCGCTGACGGCGGCGAAGTGGCTCGCTTCGCGTACATCGAGCTGGCTGATGTCCTCGCGGTGGGCGGCGAGCTGGTCCAGGACGGCGGGGAGCGGGTCGGGAGGCATGGTCAGCTCCACGGGTGGGCGGTGCCGTCACCGTTAGGCCAGGTGACCGGCTGCTGGTCGGGGATGGTGGGCGGTTCCGGGTCGGCGACGGGCGCCGGGTCGGGGGCGAAGGCCCAGGGGTCGGGGGCGAAGGCCTGCAGCTCGGGAGCGAAGGGCTGGGGGAGGTGGCCGTGACGGCGGGCGCGGCGGTAGGCGGGGTTGTTCCAGGCGCGCGGCAGCCGGGCGATGACCGGGGCGCAATCGCCGCGGATCACCAGGGCGAACCCGGCCGGCAGCTGCCGGATCATGTCCGGCGTCGCGACGTCGTGGCGGGTGGCGTGGTCCTGGCCGCGCAGCTTCCAGGCCGCCTGGCCGCACAGCGTGCCGGCCGCCTGCAGCGTGGTGGTGTCGGTGATGCCGGGCAAGAACACCTTCACCGACGAGGTGTCCAGCACGACCTGGCGGCCGTGGTCGTCCCACCGGGACGCCAGCTGCGCCTGGCCGTGCACCACGGCGATGATCTGGATGCCCTTGCCGCCGGAGTCCGACAGCCAGGCTGGCAGCGGGACCGGGCAGATCTGGGTGACCTCATCCAGGCCCATCAGCAGCGGCGGGTCCAGCCGCCCCGAGCTCGATGCCTGGCCCGCCATCGCGGCGGTGTGGTGGATCTCGGCGGCCATCGCCGCGAACAGCGGCGCGACCGGGGCGTCCTGGCCGGCGGCTTCGGCGATCAGGTGCAGCGTCCCGGCCTCAGCGAGGAACGCGGGGATGTCGAATCCCTCGCCCGGCCCTGGGAGGACGCTGTCAGCCAGCGCCGGGTCGGCCATGAACGCCAGCGCCCGCGACATCACCATCCGGACGGTCGCGGCGGTCTTCTGGGCATCGGAACGGAGCTCGGCCAGGGTCTGCGCCCACTGCCGCGCCCCGGCCGCGAGCAGGATCCGTTCCGGCTGCTGTGACCCGGCGCCGGAGACCCAGGCGGTGACCGCGCGCAGGTCGTAGCCGGCCAGGGCGGCGGCGCAGAAGTAGCCGCGCAGGTAGTCGCTGGCCTTGGCCGACCAGAACGTGCCGTCTTCGACGCCCTTCTGCGACACCGCGAACGCGAACGCGTCCGCCCGGCGGACCGCGGTGGCCGGGTCTTCACAGCCGTCGATGGGCGACCAGCGGAAGGTGGACGGCACGGCGCCGATGTGCTGGGGGTTGAAGACATGCACCGGGCCGCGGCGGGCGCGGGCCGCGGCGGTCAGGCCGTGCAGGTCGGCCTTGGTGGTGGTGGCGAGGACCGGGCCGGGGTAGCGGAGGATGACATCGGCCAGGAACGCGGTCTTGCCGGTGCGGGGCGGGGCCATCACCAGGACGTGTTCTTCCAGCGGGACGCGCAGCCCGTGCCGCCAGTGCGCCCGGCCCAGGAACACCGAATGCTCGGCCGGGGCGAGGATCCGCCACCACAGCGGCAGGGACCGGCGGACCCGCTTGGAGCGGCGCAGCGCGGCGAGCCGGCCCCAGCGCAGCCACAGGCTAAAGATGGTGGCGAAGCCGCGGCCGGGGTGCAGCCGCAGCCGGAGCCGGACTCGCAGGTGCCGGACCCGGTTGCCGGGCAGGTACCGGGCGGGCAGATAAGCCCAGCGGGCGGCGACCGTGAGAAGGAGCAGGACGGCCAGGACGAGGGCGTACTTGAGGATGATCATTGGGAGTCTCCGTTCTGGGCGGCCAGCACGGCGCGGCGCAGCGCCGTCCGGGCCGACCCGGCGTTCAGGCCGACTTGTGGGGCGAGGGCGGCGGCGATCTTGGCCACCGAGCCGAGCGGGATGGCGGCGAGTGGGCCGTGCTGTTCGGCGGCCAGGGTCAGGAACCGGGCCGTCTTGGTGCCGCCGCGGCGGCCGCTCTCTTGGGTCGCGGCAGCCGTCTGGGACGCGGGGCCGGGCCCGGTAGCCGTCAGCGCGGGGCTGACCGCGATAGGCAGGGTCGGGCGGGCGGCCCGGCGGCCGGGGGCGACCGGGCATTCCTCCAGCACCCAGATCCGGAACCCGGCCAGCGTGGAGGCCGGAGCGATGGTCAGCCGCAGCAGCCACAACAGCAGCCCCCCGGCCATGGCCAGCAGGGTGGCATCGTCGGTGGCCAGGCCGTGCAGGTCCTGGTAGCGGGCGATCACCCAGGCGCGGACGACACCGATCAGCGTGTCGCTGGCCAGCGCATACGCCACCGGCGGCATCGCCCACACCGCGAGATCCCGCCAGCCCGGCGCGGCCGCGATCACGTTCATGAACACGCTGGCGCCGGCCGAGGCCACGTTCAGCACCCGGGCGCGGACCGCGTGCCGGCCGTGCAGCGCCAGGGCCACGCCCAGGCAGGCGAACACCAGCGCGGCGGCGTCGGGGATCGCCGCCTCCAGGCCGGCGGCGAGCGCAAGCCGCCGGGCCGCGTACACCAGCCGGTACTGGGCGGTGAAACTCACTACGGCCGCGGCGGCGGCCAGCACGCACAACCCGCCGGCGGCGCACTGCAGCCAGAGCCCTGGCCGGTCACGGCCGGGGCCGGTCCACCGAAGGGCGAAGTGGCTGATTTCGTCCGCGCCGTTCACAGCTTGTGCCGGAGGCATGGCCTCATCAATCGGCGCGGGCTGAATGGATGATTTCATTTCTGGGCCTCCGGCCTTATCGGACACTTGGCGGTGATGGTTCTTTTTGCAGTTACGGGCATGGCGGATTGCTCCAGGCAGATAGGTGAGGGATCTGCGGCGATGGCGCCGTGGCGGAAATAGGCCGGGCTGAGACCGGCCGCCGTTCAGTTCTCTTCGTGGTCGCTGCGGTGGATGCCAGCGCCCAGGAAGCTGCGGGTGAGGGCATCCAGGGCACTGTCCGGCGCGTCGGACAGGCGCCCGGCACGGTCACCTTTGCGGATGCCGATGACGAGCATGACGAATACGACGGCTGCAATGACCGACAGGAAAGCGGCTATTGCGATGACACACGCGCAGAAGCTCATCAGATCACTCCTTTCCCATATCCGGGAACCTCGTGATGTGACGTTAAGCGCCAAGGCAAGGGGCACCCAATATCACGGTGATATATCACCGTGAGATAACCGCAGGCTGGCCGGGAAAAAGGAGATAAGAAAAACCCCGGCAGAGCCGGGAACGAGCGCCTGACGGCGCTGACGACTCTGCCGGGGAGCTTCCCGGGACTGGTGCCCGCGCGGCCGTGCGGGCACCTCTTACTGCTTCAGTGATAGCTCTATCAGACGACTGGTTACTATGATAGACGACCCTGGACGACAGTGCCTATGTCATGAGGGCTTGGATGCGTGTGAGCTGATCGGGGCATCGTTGCCATCAGCCGCCTGCTTGCATGCCGATGACGCGGCCCAGGTGCTACCTGAAAGCCCTTCCGGGTCTCGGGCGTCAGCAGAGATAGATGGAGCGCTGCGGGCAATCGTCCTGTCGGGGGGCGCTGTGTTGCCATGCGAGCGCGGAACCTGCGCTGGCCCTGGGCATCGGGCCGTGCACAGTCTGGTGAACCGGACCGGTGGTGACCACGCGCCCGTTCGGCGGGAAAATTAGCGGCAAAAGCCCCAGTGGGCAGCATGCTTGCCGTCGCGGAGCCGCACCGCGGCCCGGCCGTTCGTCCAGCGCGCCGGCAGCTGGCCGGGCGTTCACAGGAGGGCCGGCGGATCGCGTCCCGCATGGGGCGAGGGACCGCTCACCGGCGGCGGCCGGTCTGCTAGGCCGCTCGCAGCGGTCCGGCCGTGGCCTTGGCGGCAGCAGCCGCCTCGGCGCGGACGGCGGCGACCAGAGCGCTGGCCTGGTCGCGGCCGATCCGCAGCTGCTCGCGGAGGGTGTCGCGGGAGATGGGCCGGCCGGTGGCGGCACGGTGGTCGGCGTCGAGTTGCCGCGCCTGGGCGAGCAGGGCGCCGGGGAGCACCGGGGGCGGCGCGATGGCGGGCCGGGGTTGCGGCTGTCCGGGGGCGGGCGGGCAGACGGTGTAGATCTGGCGCAGCAGCCACGGGCCGACCTCGCTCCAGCCGATCAGCAGCGCCGGGCCGACCGCGTCGACCAGGGCGGTGCCGAACTGCCGGTGGCCCGCGGCGCCGGCCGTGTTCAGGGTGAGCGTCAGCAGGCCGCAGAACCGCAGCATGTACCGGGGCCTGGCGAGCTGAGCGTCGGCGTAGCCGTGCAGGGAGAGAAAGCGGATCCCGGTCAGCAGCCCGATCACGCTGAGGTCGACCGCTGGGGCGACCAGCCAGGCGATGCCCGCGCTGATGCCGAGATCCAGGCAGATCCTGGTCACGTTGCCGACGCTGAACGCGAAACTCAAGGCGACAACCGCGACGGTCGTGGCGGTGATGGCGCGGCGGGTCAGCACTTGACCGGGAAGCGGCGGATGGGCCTGTTGCGAGGCCGCCGGGACAATGGAGCGCACAGTTCATCCCTTGCTGTGGTGGTGAGCCTGGAGCCGGGCGGGCCGCTGTTGCCTGGCGAGAATGCATGTCGCGAGTTCTCACGGCCGCCGGGTATTGGCCTGTGCGCCGGGCGGATTCACGCGGCGGCACAGGCCAAGTGCGGTGTCAGGCGTTCGCCAGGCCGCGGAGGTGGAGCGCCGACTCGGCGGGGCTGAGCGCGAATGCCCGCAGCTGCTCGAAGACGCGGGCGTGGACGGCGAGGTCCGCCTGGCTTTCCAGGCACACTCCCCCGCCGATGCCGCCGACGTGGACAAGTCCCAGCCCGGGCGCTTCGGCGAACTGGAGGAGAGCCAGCGAGGCGACGCCGGCCGCCGCGTGCGCGCCGCTGGTGAACGGCAGGATCTGCACGGTGATGCTGCCGCTGTCGCCGCGGATGCCGGCGAGCAGGCCGAGCTGGCCTTCCATCACTTCGCGGCCGCCGACCTCCTGGCGTAGCGCCGCCTCCCCGACCACGATGTGGATGTGCGGCTTGCGGTCGCCGAGGATCGCCTTCTGCCGGGCCAGGGTTGCTTCCACGGCCCGGTCACGGGCGTCGCCATCGTCTAGGACCGCGTCGGCTTCGGCCAGTTCCCGGGCGTAGGCCGGGGTCTGCAGCAGCGCGGGGATCCGCTGCGCCTCGTAAACCGAGATCTTCGACGCTCCTGCTTCGAGGATGAGGTAGTCCTGCCAGGCGCCGGGGAGCACGTCGGCGTAGTCGCGGTGCCAGCCGAACGCGCCGCGCGGGTCGGCCAGGGCGGTCAAGAGGGCCCGCTGTTCGTCGGTGACACCGTATTCGGCGAGCAGCTCGCGCAGTTCTTTTGCACGGATGCCGCGCTGGCCTGTTTCTATCCGGCTGATCTTGGAGCGGTCGCATTCCAGGATGCGGGCCACGTCGTCGAGCGTGTAGCCCAGGTTCACCCGGTAGCGGCGCAGCGCGCCGCCGACTAGGCGCCGACGGACTGGAGGTGCAGTGATCACGATGAATCACCCTTCGATCTGGCGGGTTCTGGAGGCGCCGAGAGGGTTGCCGCCCTCTGACGAGATCTAATCTACTCACACCTTGTTGCTGACTTCAAGATGTCGCAATCTGCTATCGCGCGCGTGTCCGTTCCGAGTGAACTCTGCGAGTTCCGGGTCATCTCTGCGACCTGTACTGCGATGTCCGCGATGTCGGCGAGCAGTCGCCTGCGGCGCCCATCGTGCCGACCGTTCGGCGGACCGGTGGCTGAAGAGCGCCGACCGCGCCGTGGCGGAGATGCCGCGCCTGAGGATGCCGGTCAGCTGACCCCCTATGACCGCAGGACCAGCCATTTCCCGCCGATGATGACGGCCAGCACCGTGCCCGCCAGCCACAGCAGGGCCCAGATCCCGCGGGGAATGTGCGTGGTCCTGCTGAGATTCGCCGCGTCCCCGGCACCGGCGCCGTGCGCCGCGGCGACGCGGACGCCGGAAAGCAGCAGCAGCCAGGTCAGCCCGTAGATGATGACCTTCTCGAGTCCGTCGCGCGAGTAGTGCATGACGACGGCCAGCAGCGCGATGGCGGCCGGAACCGAGACGATGCCGAAGGACTTGCGGATCGCGAACATGAGCAGGACGAGGAGGAAAATCGCGAGCCATAGCACGGTGACGACGCGCCCGGTCTCGATGAGCTTCGCCGCGCAGAGCCCGAAGCCGCTCGGGCCCAGGTAGCCGACGAACCTCGTCAGCGTCCGCCGCAGCCCCGTGTCGGGCGCGCTGGCCCAGGCGGTTATGCCATTGGATTCCATGTCCAGTGTCACGCCCGCCAGCGTGAAGCCCATAACGGTGCCCACGACAGCATGCGCTCCTTCGTGCGCCATCGCGTTGACCTGCTCCACGAACGGCCACAGGAAGGGAAGCAGCATGACGGCGAGCGCTGCCAGGCCGATGAGCGCGGCCTCGGTGCCCGGCAGCGGCGCCTGGGTTCCCGGCGGCACCGTGTGCGTCCCCGCCAGTGCCGCGTGCATGCCACCGAGCATGCGCAGTCACCTGCGACACCGCAACCCCGCTTCGGATGGCCCGGCGCCATGCCCGGGAGCGATTACACCGGCACCGCAGAGCGAGTCGGCTGAGCGCACGGCCGGCGGCGACGCGCGGTTCCCGAGGTGCCGACGTCCCGCACGATCACGCCGCCGGCGCCATAACAGCGCTGGTGCCTGCCGCAGCGTGAGTCGACACACCCCGGCCCCTGCATCCGAAAAGTCGCAGAGTAGATCCGGACAACCAGCCGCCGGGCTGTCCGGGTCAACCTTGCAAGTCGCAGGTCGGCAGCTCACCCAGTCGCAGCCCTTAACCGGAACGGACAGCGCGTGTCCGTTCCGAGTGAACTCTTCGGTTTCCGGCTGAACTTTTCGTAGCGCGCTTCGCTGTCCGGGTCTACTTTTCGTCTGTCGGCCGCGCCCTGACCGTAAATGCCGGTCGCCGGTGTGCGGTGTGGCTGCAGACCGGTCGGCGTATCCATGCCGTCCGACGGATCCGGTGTCGGCACCGACGACTTCCTAGGAGTTAACCCGGACAACCAGCCGCCAGGCTTTCCGGCTCAACCTTTCGGGCCGCAGGTCAGCGGGTAGACCAGCCGAAGTCTTAAACCGGAACGGACAGCGCATGCGGGCAGGATGATCAGGTGTCGAGAAGAGCTCTCGCCGTGTGGATGATGCGCTCGGCAGTGCGCCGGCTGACATTCCACTTGGCTGCCAGGTCCGCCGCCGAGGGCCGGATGCCGGAACGTAGTTCGGCCAGAACCTGGGCGAGCCGCTTGTCACCCGCATACGGATGGGGCTTGGCAGGCGCTCCGGGAGTTCCGGGTTTGTGACCGCCGCCCATGCCCTGGCGGCTGTCTGCGGCGGCCCATACAGTCGACCGCTTCCACAGCGGAGCACGGCGCCCGGAGTTGGTCCCGTACGCGTCGGGTTCGGGGAAGTAGCCCAGCCGCCGGTTGGCATGGATCACGTACCGGCTGGTGTACCGGAGCATGCGGGCGGCCTCGGCGGCGTCGACCAGGTCGTCCGGGTCACCGGTCCGGTCGACCCGGGTCAGCGACTGGACCTTGTTTCTCAGGTGCGCCTGGTGCCAGGCGGTCCACTCATCCTCATACCAGTAGTCCGTCCGGCCGATCCGGCCGGCCTTCTCCGGATGGCCGGTCCGGGCCCGGTCGCGGTACCAGCCATTGACCGTGGTCTTCGGGACCCCGCGCGCTGCCATGTCGGCACGGCTGATCACCGGGCGCCCGTTAATGGCCGGAATGGGAGCTACCTCCTCGCTGCGCCGCACCCGCTGATGAGGCCGGAGCCGACCTCGACCTGGCTTCGACCCTGGCCGACCCGGGCATCTTATTGCGCCGGCGGCCGCATCACTAGGTGACGACGAACTGGAGCATTTACAATCCCGTGCAAGCTCCGTGGCGCTGATGCCTCTGGTGGGTGTTCTGGGGCGCCGCGGAGCCAGGTGGCCGGACGGGACCTTTGCCGAGGCGCTGCTCGCAGTGCCGCCCTGCGGGGCGGGCCCGCCGGCCGCCGCTACCGTCGAGCGCGCCAGGTCAACCCCCAGGTCGGTGTGGGTCGAGGACGACCTCGCCCGCATCACCTCCCGGCACGACCGAAATACGGTGTTGCGGACTCGCGCCAGGGACTCCGGCGAAGAGCGGTCAGCTGGTTCCGGTGGTCAAACCGGTGGCGACGATGTTGTGGACGTGGGGATGCGGGAGGCCGTGCCGGCCGCAGTGATGCTCGAAGGAGGCGATCACCCAGCGCTGCGGCTTGACCGGGGCGAACCGGGTCAAGCCCGCGGCCTGCATGAGCTTGAGTGCCTCGTAGTTCGCTGACCACGCCCGGGACCACAGATCCTTGGCCTGCTGCCACAGCCGCTCGCCGGTCTCACGCCGTCCCGCCTGGTAGGCCTGGATGGCGGCCAGGAGCAGCTGGCCGTGTTCGGCGGCGAGGTCGGCGGGAGCTTCCCAGAACGAGGTCGGCAACGTCGCCCTGGGCGCACAGGCGTCGCAGCGTCGCGGCATCCACGTCGGTGCCGAGCGCCAGCCCGTGATCAGGGCAGGCCAGGCCGGTCCAGGTGCCTGCGGGTTCGTCGGTCTGGCTGTATTCCAGGACGTGGGCCAGGTGATCGACGTTCCAGGTCAGCCGCAGGACGCCGCTAAGCCTCGCGCCGTCGATGCCGGTGTCTGCCATCGCCGTCACCTCCTCTGGCTTCCATGATGGTCTTGGCGGCCGTCATTCGGCGGCTTCCAGGTCCACATCGCGGCCGGTCACGCGTTCCAGTATTCGCGGCGACGGTTGGATCTGCGGCTTGGGCGGCTGCAGGATCGCATCCCTGCCGGGACTTGTCCAGGCGGGGAAGGCCGGGCCGAGATGTTCGTAATCCGGGTCTTCGGCGGGGGTCATCAGGCTGTGTCGTTCGGCTAGCCTGTCGGCGAAGGCGCGGTGCTGCGCGGCCAGGTCCTTGATCCACTGGCCGAGGTGCGGGATCTTCTCCCCCGGGGTGAAGGTGAGCTCGCCGCGTTGTTCTTGAGTGGCGGGCTCGGCTTCGGCGGTGCGCAGTGGCGGGTACCGCTGATCGGGGTGGCGGCGGCGCAGTTCGGTGTCGGCGGCCACGGCCAGCTGCCGCTGCTGACGGGTGGCCTGCTCCCAGTCCCGCCTGTCGGTCATGACCGTGGCGAACACGGCCTCGCGCTCGGCGTAGGCGTTGTGCATGGCCTGATAGCTGGCGGCCAGGACCTGATTTCGGGCGGCTTCCTCGGCCTGGCCTAGGTTCTGGGCGGCCTGGGCCTCAGCGGTAGCGCGGATGGCGGCCAAGCGGGCGTCGGCGGCCCCGGCACGGACCTGGCGGAGCTCGTCGCCGGCCCATTGCGGGGCCCAGGTGGTTTCGACCGGGTAGGTGTCGCGCAGGTGCAGCAGCGTGCCGTCGGTCATGCCGCGGACGTCCGGGCCGTCGACCGGGCCGAGGGCGGCCAGCGCCTCATGCCAGGCAGCCTTGATGTCGGGGGCGGCCGTGGTCGGTTCGGGGCCGATCGGGTCGGCAGGGTGATGGTAGCCGGACAGTTCCCGGTAGGCGCCGATGGAGGCCGCCCGCTGCTGCCAGGCCAGCCGGTCGACCGGGTCGGCGGGGACCGGGCCGAGGGTGCCGACCGCCCACGGGAGGGCATGCTCGGCGGCGTGGTCGCCGAGGCGGTCCTTGCGGGCGTCCATCGCCGCGGCGATCTGCGCGGTGAATTCCTGGCGGTCGGGGTCGACGATGTCGGAGAGCTGGGCGGCCCACGGGCCGACCGGGCGCGGGACGAGGGTGCCGGTGCGGTGGCGAAGCCGGGCGTCGATGACGCTAGGTATGTCGCGGGTGCCGGCTAGGTCCCGTTCGGCGATCGCGTTGGCGAGGAGCTGGCCGGGGTCCAGGCCGGCGAGTTCGGCGGCGCGCAGCGTGCGCCACAGCCATTTTGCCTGGTGGCCGGGTTCTTGCCGGTATCCCGGTGGCAGGGCCGTTAGGAGCAGTTCTTTGTAGTGCTGCTCGCGGGCGGGGGTGGTTTCGGCGGTCCAGATGGCGTGCAGGAGGGCCAGGTGGTCGGCGTCGGCCAGGGCCTGCTGCCAGGCCTGGGACGCCGACAGCTGCTGGCCGTCGTGTTCCAGCACGTCGGCCAAGACGCCGAGCGCGTCCCGGGTTCCGGCGGGTTCTGCGGCCGAGTCGGGTTCGGCCGGTGTGGCAGTGAGCTTGTCGTAGCGGGCCAGCTCAGGGGCCGGGCGCGGGCCCGGTGCCGGGTCGGCGAGCTTGGGGGTCAGGGTGAAGACGTAGGCGGTGTTGGTGTGGGTGCCGCGGGTGAGGGCAACGTAGGCGTGCTGGCGGTCTTCGCTGCCGGTGATCACGGCCAGCCCGGTGTGCACGGTGCGGCCCTGGGCGGTGTGGTCGGTGACCGCGTAGCCCAGCTCGGCGGTTTCGTAATTGGCGTACAGGAAGTGGCGGTCGGTCCAGCGGCGCTGCCCGGTTTCCGGGTCGGCGTCCAGGGCCCGGCGGACGAGCAGGCCGTCGCCGGTGATGGCCTCGATGCGCAGCAGGTCGCCGTTGGCCAGGATGCGGCCGGGTTCCCCTGCTTCGATGGTGTGGTCGTTGTGGGTGCAAACGATCAGGTCCCCGGGGCTGGCCTCCGTTCCGTCGGCGATGCGGACGGCGGGGCCGGGCTGGATGATGCGAAGGCGGATCAGGTCGTCGCGGATGCGGCGGGACAGCTCCCGGCGCAGCGCGTGGCCGGCGGCCATCAGCAGGGTGTCGGTGCCGTCCAGGGTGAGCGCGACGTAGGCGGCCGCGGCGGCGTCCAGCATCTGCTCGGGTTCCCCGCCGCGGATCCGGGCGTGCTGGTCATAGTCGGCCAGCACCGAGGTGTCCCCGGCACGCAGCCGCAGGCTGGCTTTCTGTTCCCAGGCGGCGCGGAACCGGACCGGCTCGGCGAGCTGGACGTAGCCGAGCTGGGCGGCGAGCAGCGACATGCCACCGCCGTTTTCCACCGCCTGCAGCTGGGCGGTGTCTCCGGCCAGGATGACCTTGCTGTCGGTGGCTTCGGCCAGGCTGATCAGGTCGGCCAGGTCCGGCCCGCTGATCATCGAGGCCTCATCGACCGACAGCAGGGCGCCCAGGCCGATCGCGACCGGGCCGCGGGCGCCGCGCTGGCCGGGCAGGTGGCCTAGGAACTGGGCGGTGTTGTAGGACTCGGCGACTCCGGCCGCCAGGGTGTTGCGGGCGGACTGCGACGGCGTGATGCCAACTACTCGCCCCAAGCCGACCGACTCCCAGGCATGTGCCAGCTCGGCCAGGACGTGCGTTTTGCCGGACCCGGCGGGCGCGTTGATTACCGACACGCGCTTGCCGTCGGTCAGCACCGACATTGCCGCGGCGGCCTGGTCTTCGCGCAGCCCGGTGTCGGCGCGCGCGTCTGGCGCGGCGTCCGCGTCGCCGGCCAGCGCGCGCTCGAGCCGCTCTAGATCCGCGCCGAGCACCCGCGCGGCGTCGGCGCGGGCCAGCCGCGGCGCGCCCTCGGCGCCAGCCTGGGCGAGCATGCGCTCTTCCATGGCCAGCTGCGCGCGGGTGGCGTACCGTACTCCGCCGTGCCGCTGGTAGACGCTGCGCCCGTCCGCGCGCAGCAGGCCGCGCGGCGCCTCGACGGCCTCGGGCGCTTCCAGGCACAGCACCGGCTCGAACTCCGACCGCAGCGTCCGGTCGGCGAGGTCTTCCAGCAGCGCGGCGGCCGCATGCGGTTCCATGCCGGTTCTTGGGAGCACGCGGCCGAGGTATTTGATCAGGTCCGCACGGGTCCAGGTGCTCTTTTCCCGCTGCGCCAGCGCCACTGCCTTCTGCGCGGCGCGGCTCAGGTCGAGCTGGGTCAGGATTGCGCCGCTTGAATCTGGCCCACACATCGGCGTATTCGCGCGCCCTGCGTCGGCGTGCCAGACCGACGGCGCGACCGACGCCAGCGGGACGCCGAGCGTGCGCGCGAGCTTGTCCGCCCAGTCCGCGTGCAGCTGCGCGAAGTCCAGCGCGCCGTCCTTCGCCTTGCGCGTGGCGAAGTTCGACGCCTGCGCGAGCTGCGCCAGCTCCCGCTGCGACGGCGCGCGGCCATACCGCTGCTCGAACCGCGCCGCGCGGACGCGCAACTCGGCGGTGATGGACTCCCGGCGCGAGGAGAACAGGCGCATCATCTGGCCGGAGATGCCCTGGATCTCGAACCCGTGCCCGTCATCACGCGCCACCCACTCCAGCCCGAACCGGCGCGTCAGCGCCTCCTCTAGGTGCTGGGCGACGATCGCCGCCACCGCGCCGATGTGCTCGTTGTAGCCAAGGGAGTCCGGGGCCCGCCACTTCCCGTCGGTACCGGTCCGCGCGGTGTGGGCGATCTGGGAGTGGACGTGCAACTGCATGTCCCCGTCCCGCGAGGTGTGCTGCAGCCAGTGCGCCACCACCAGGTCCGCCTCATGCCACTGGCCGGTCTCCCGGCCATTCACGCGCTTGTTATGTGATCCGGTCCGGGTGTAGCCAGCCTCGCGCTGGAAATAGTCGAAGCCTGCCCGGACGGCGTCCCAGATCATCGCGTCCATCTCATCAACCAGGCCCGACCAGTACCGGTCCCCTGCTTCGTCCCCGGCCTGGCGGGCCAGGCGGGCATTCTCCCCCAGGGAGGCGTGGAAGACCGAAATCGACTTCGACAGCGACACGGTTAGGTCGAAGAACAGCGGGCTCTGCCGCGCTTGCCGGGTCGCCTCGAGGCGCAGCTCGCGCTTGCGCTCGGCAGTGGCGTGCGGCTCGGCGGCCAGCAGCCGGGCGTAGAGGTCGGCGGCTTTGCGCCCGCTGCCCGGCGGCCTCCCCAGCGGGCTGCCGTCCGGGGCCTTGCGCTCGCCGAACAGCAGGTCATACGGTTCCCGCTCGACGACCAGACCCGGCTCGAGTCCGAGGGCTTTGGCGCCCGGGCCCCACCAGCGGCCGGGCGGCTCACCGCCGCCCTCGCTGGCCTGGATGTAATACCCGGCCGCGTCCTTACTCAGGTCACGGTCGACCTGCCGCCAGATGTAGTCAAGGTCATAGCCCTTGGTCAGGGTCGCGACAACCGCCAAGCGCGCCTCTAGCGCCGTCGGCCGGAGGCAGCGGAACTGACCATGAACGTCAGATGGTGCATGGGTGTGATGCGGTTACAGATCATGAGCCAATTGTGACAAAACGGGCGATCAAGATCAGGAACGAAGGCGGTGGTGTAGGTTCTCATCAGAGATGACGCTTTCTCAGATGAGATGACGCCTACTTGGCGCTTGCGCCATATCGATGAGAACGGCAGCGGCCCGGGGGGCGCTCCGCAGGCGTAAACCCATCACGAAGCGTCACCGCAGACCTGGCTGACGGACAATTCCCTATGGCGGCTGATTTGGGCATGACAGGGCTACCATCAGCACAACCCTGGGCGCTCCGAACCGGCCTGCGGTTCCTGGCGAGCGAGGGCATCTGCATAGGCAATCACCGTGCGTGATGACCGTGGTCTCGCTTGAGCGTTCGCCAGCGTGCGGACGAACGGCTACCCGCACTTCGGCCGATGAGAAAATGACAGGTTGCTTGAGAAAAACCGGGTGACAGATCGGTGAGAAGCCTGCGTAAGGCCAGCTCAGCGAAGCACTGAGCGACAAGAAGGATGAGAACCTACAGGTGGTGTAGGTTCTCAGTAAAATGTCCTTTGTCCTGTGCCAACGAATCTGAGCTACTGCCATCGCTTATGAGCCATCTGCGGGTTTCTGCCATCGAAACTGAGCCGCCGAGGTGATTCCGCGGCGACCCGGTCGATCGGGATCAGGGTGCCGTCGATGACGACGTAGGCGTGCCCGGACTTCTTCGCGTCCCGCACCGCCTTGCGCAGCTTCGGCGCCCGGGCGGCCAGCAGCGCGACGGCCTCGTTCACGTACCGCCAGGCCGTGGAAGTCCCCACCCCGAACCCGGCCGCGATCTCGGCGAACGTCTCGCCCTTGCGCAGGTAGACGAGGACCAGCAGGGCCTGCTGCCCGGAGTTCAGCTTCCGCCAGGGCGACCCGATCGAGATCCGGTGCCGGCGGATGATCCCGGCCACAAAGGTGAGGGTCTTGCGCGACAGCGGCAGCGCGGCACGGTAGAACAGCATGGAAGCCCCTGGTGGTGGTGAAGCCCGTCTTGGTCGACTGCCTCACTTACCAGGGGTTTCTTGCGTCTCAGCAGCGACACGCCGCGCAATGATCAACTTGTGACACTCAGGTCAGGCCGACCGGATCAGGATGAAAAACGCTCAATACAGTCCTAACCGGGAAAGTTTAGGACTACCGGACAACAAGGTCCGAACCGGGTAGGTAACGGACATCAAGGACTTTTTTTTGTTTGCGATCAAGCTGACCTGTGGAGACGGCGAATGAACAGGGGCGGGACATAGAGCGCCATAAGCAGCTAGACCGGTTGCGGCAGCACCCATCGCGATGATCAACGCGGTTAGAACGCCGCGGGGGAAAGGCGCAATCGCGAACATAGTGGCGCCGACTGCGGCAAGCAGTCCCACCATGCTCTTGGGCATTAGCCCTCCTGCGCGACGAGTTCGGGGCACATTCGCGTGGGTCAGGTAAACAAGGCTAGCGGACATCCCTGCTCAATTGCACCAGGTACGCCGCAACACGATGGAGGGCGGCGTTGCAGCCAAGCAACATGGGACTACCCCGAGCGATAGTCGCAGCCTCGTTCGCATCGAGCAGGTCGGACTCGGTTGACGGAAGCCGTCGCACCGACAACGGCAACTGGACTGTCCCCGGCGGCGCGGTCGATCTCGGCGAGTCCGTCGCCCAGGCAGCAGGCCGCGAGACCCTGGAAGAGTCCGGGATCCGGTGCGACATCACCGGTACCGGGGGTCGGAATCTACTCCGACCCCTGGTACGTGATCTTCTGTACCAGCAACGGCGAGAGGTACGGCAGGAGTTCTCTCACCGCCCGGCCACTGAGCGGACAGCCAACACCAAGCAGCGAGTCAAGCGAGGTCCACTGGGTCCCGGCGTCCGAGCTCTCCGGCTACACGATGGACCGGTCGATGCGCATCCGCATCAACGACTTCCTGTCACGCAGCGAATCACCGGTGATCACCTAATCCCCCGCGCTAGGGTCAAGACAGGCCTTCACAGACGGCCAGTCAAGGGCAGCAACACATACCCCAGCCGCTGGCGGCCGGAAGTCCGGGAATAATATAACAAGAATGCCTGATGCACGCCCGGAGCGCGATGAGATCCCGCGGATGCAAGCAGGTGTGCGGGATTGGGTGCGGCGAACCGCGGCACATGGTGAGAAAAAACTGCGGTCCACCTCCCCGAATATGTTGCTGTCGGTCGTGTGCGCGAGCGCGGTGGGCCCGGTGGTGGTGGGAGGGGCTGGGGTGACGAGCGCCGCCGCCGTGGCGGGCGCCGGGGTGATTTCCTCGGTCGGCGGCGGTGTCCTGAGCGCTGTGATCGCCGGCGCCCTAGACCGTATGCGGGAACGCGAGAAGGCGGACACCCCTTCACCGGTGGAACTGGAGGCACACCTCGCAGAGCAAATCCAGGAGATCCTAGACACAGGTCAAGCGGACGCGAAGACATTGCGAGCCGAGATCGCCGCAGTGCTGGAAGCGATCGACGCAGGCGGGACGGCGCTACGCGCAGCAATCGAGGTCGGGAGCGATCAGGTTCGGCGAGATGTCATAGCCGTGTTCGGCGAGCTAGGCGCCGACTTCGATGAATTGCGCTTCCTGCTTGGCAGCGTCGAGCGCGCGGCGGCGGAGATCCTGGCGGGCCAGGACGCGCAAGGCGCGCAGCTGCGAGCGATAATCGACAAGGTCGGCTGGGCAGGAACCGAAGCTCGGCTGGCCCGGGAGGAGGCGGCGGCTTGGCGGACGCGCACCGCAGGGCGTGCAAGCGGCAAGGAGCCAGGCCAGGGCGCACGTTGGGCGGGCGGATGCCCATACCGAGGGCTGCTGCCGTTCACCGAAGCGGAAGCCGACATGTTCTACGGCAGGGAGCGGCTGACGGCTGAACTGGCCGGTCGGCTGTCCGAGCCGAGCGCTGAGATGATAATCGTCACCGGCGCGTCTGGGGCTGGCAAGTCCTCACTACTGCGAGCCGGATTGCTGCCGGCTTTGGCCCGCGGACTGCAGGTACCCGGGTCGCAGGACTGGCCGCGGATCGTAATGACCCCGTCCCGACAGCCGCTGGCCGAGCTGGCCGCGCATTTGGCAGCCTTGGGGGGGACCAGCGCCGCTGCGGTCCTGGAGGATCTTTCCTCCAATCCTGAGCAGGCCCACCTGGCGGCGTGGCAGGCGGTCATCACTGCCACCCGCCATGGTCGGGAGCAAGCAGCCGGCGGCACGAATGCACGGCTCGTCCTGATTGTCGATCAGTTCGAGGAGGTATTCACCCCGGACCGCGACGGGATCTGGGAGCAAGAGCGGCGGGCCTTCATCACCGCGCTCCACGCCGCGTCCACCCGCCCGGTCGGCCCGCATTGCAAGCCGCCCGCTCTGGTGATTCTCGCTGTGCGCGGCGACTACTGGGATCGGTGCGCAGCCTACCCCGAGCTTGGAGGCGCGCTGCAGGACAGCCACCTCGTGGTGGGTCCGATGACCGAGATCGAGCTGAGATTGGCGATTACCGGGCCAGCGAAGGCAGCCGGCTTGCGAATCGATGCCGCGCTCACCGATGTGATCCTCAGCGACTTGCGTTCCGCCAGCATGACAGTGGGCGCAGGCGCCTTGCCGTTGCTCTCTCAGGCGATGCTGGCGACCTGGGAAAACCGCGACGGTGACGAACTCACCAGCCATGGCTACAGTCTGGCAGGCGGTATCAGCTTTGCCGTCCAGACCAGCGCCGATGCGGTCTATGATGCCCTGCCCGCAAGCCACCGGGCCTTGGCGAGGGAAGTGCTAACAAGCATGAGCGCCGTCGGCAGCGACGGGCGGCTCACCAGCCGGGCCGTGACTCGCTCCAGCTTGTACTCCAGGCGCCCGGCCGCCGAATGCGCCCGGATCGACGAGATCCTTGACGCGTTCGCCGCCCGTCGGCTCCTGGTTCTCAACGACGGCGGGGCCGAGATGGCCCACGACGCCCTGCTGCGCGGCTGGCCGAGGCTTCGCGGGTGGCTTGAAGAAGACCGAGCCAGCTGGATGCTCCACACCCAGCTCGCTGAGGACGCCGCCACGTGGCGGGGCCACGGCGATGACCCTTCCTTTCTATACAGGGGAACCCAGTTCGCCGCAGTCTCTCGGGCTGCCGACGGTTGGTCAGCAGACCCCGGCCGCTACCCAGCAATTACAAGCACTGAGCGCGACTTCCTGCATGCAGCTGACCGCGCCGCCGCCCGAGCCTCCCGATGGCGACGGGCCGTTGTCGTTGTCGTTGTCGTCCTGTTCCTCGCATCCCTCGCTGGAGCAGGAATCGCCATCGTCAAAGCCCGAGCCGCCAGACAGCAGACCGCCCTCGCTATCTCCGGCGAGATCGCCGCGCAAAGCGAAACATTCGACACCACCGGCCCCGTTACCGCTTCCTTGCTGGCCACCGCGGCGTGGCGCATCGACCCCGGCAATCCGCTTGCCCGCGAAAGCCTCCTCAACGCCTACGCCCAGCCCTACCGCGAGACCCTGAACCTGGGCAGCCCCTATGCCTTCGCCGGAGCCTTCAGCGCTAACGGTAAGGTCGCCGTGACCATCGGCAACGACGCCAGCACGGTCCAGCTGTGGAACCGCACTACCCGCGAACAGATCGGCCTGCCCATCACCGTCCCTGGCAACGCCCAGGTTTGGGTGGTGGCCCTCAGCGCGGACGGCAGGCTGCTGGCCACAGCGGACAACGATGGCACGACCCGTCTTTGGGACGTAGCCACCCACAAACAGATCGGCGCGGCCATTGTGACGAAAAATAACCTCGTGCTCGCGCTCGCCTTCAGCGCCGACGGCACCCGGTTGGCCACCGCACAAGGTTATGGCACTTTCAGGTTGTGGGATGTGGCCACCCACCGAGAGATTGGCGGTCCCCTTACCTCTCCCGTCCCAACTGACGTCTGGGCCGGACCCGAGCCCCCGACCTATATCGGCATCGCATTCAGCCCGAGCGGCAGCATACTGGCCACTGCCGACAGTGACGGCGCAGTCCGGTTCTGGGATGTGGCCACCCACAAACAGATCGGCGCGCCCATGGCCCTTCCCGGCGACAATGTTCCCGGGCTAGCCTTCAGTCCAGACGGCGCAATGCTGGCCACTGCCGACAGTGACGGCGTGGTCCGGCTCTGGGATGCGGCCACTCGCAGCCAGATCGGCGCGCCCATGGTCACCGGCGTCGATGAAACAAACAACTATCTCGCAGTGGCCTTCAGCCCGGACGGCACCACGCTCGCGAGCATGGACGGCAACACAATTCAGCTGTGGGACGTGGGCATGCTCAACGAGATCGGCGCACCAATTACCGTTCCTGGAAGCCTCAACTCGCTTGCCGGTGTGAACGGGGTGGCTTACAGCCCGGACCGCAGGCTGCTGGTGACCGCGGACGGTAACGGCACAGTCGACTTGTGGGACGTGACCACCCATCGGCAAATCGGTATGCCCATCACCGCCGACCCCGGAAGCCTCAAGTCGTTTGACGGAGGAGTACGCGGGGTGGCCTTCAGCCCGGATGGCAGGCTGCTGGCCACTGCGGACGGCGACGGGACAGTCAAGTTGTGGGACGTGGCCACCCGCCGGCAAATCGGCGCGACCATAACCGTGCCTGGGGATGGAAACGCTATCGCCCTCCCCGGAAGCAGCTCCGTTCTCGGAGTGGCCTTCAGCCCGGATGGCAGGCTCCTGGCCACGGCCGACGGTCCCCGCCAAGTCTTGCTATGGGATGTGAACACCCACCAGCGGATCGGCACGCTGATCACCCACCTCAACAGCGGCGTGCTCGGGGTTGCTTTCAGCCCGGACGGTACGATGCTGGCCACCGCGAGCAGCGACGGCACGGTTCGGCTCTGGGACGCGGCCACCCTGCAGCAGGTCGGTGCGTCCATCAACGTCCCCGGCAGCAGCAGCCCGCTCGGGGTGGCATTCAGCCCCGATGGAACAATGCTGGCCACCGCGGACGGCGACGGCACGGTTCGGCTCTGGGATGTTGCCACCCTCGCCCAGATCGGCCCGTCCATCAACGTCCCCGGCTACAACGATGTGAACGGGGTAGCATTCAGCCCGGACGGCACGATGCTGGCTACCGCGGACGGCGACAGCACGGTTCGGCTCTGGGACGTGGCGTTCCCTCACAATCTCCTGAACGCGGTGTGCGCCATCGCGGGCGGTAGCCTCAACCGCCAGGAATGGGAAGCCGACATACAAGCAGAACCCTTCCAGAAGGCATGCCCTTAGGGGCTGCGGTCATCTTCCGGGAGATCGGCGACTTTCAAGGCGAGGGCATGGCGCGTGACAATCGATCTCGTCGCCAAGTATCAGGCAGCGACCGGAACCTGACCACCCAGGCTCGCAGCCTCGCCCACGCGACTCTGTTGCGCCGCCTTCGCCGCCTTCGCCGCCTGGCAGCGTGGAGAAGACGCCGCACCCCGCCTTATGCCGCGACATAGAGCCTCTCCACGCAGCGCATGTGGTCGTCGGCGCCGCAATCGACGCTGTTTTCGGTCATTCGAACACCGGCAGAGCCCACAAGATCTGGGAGCCAAACTGGGAGCCAACAATCACCGCTTCCAGGCGACATCAGACCGCAATCAGCTTCCATCATCGCAGTTGAACGGCTCACCGAGCGATATCAGGCGACATAGGGCGACCGCTTGACGGTGCCTTCTAACCAGCGGGTCGCGGATAGATACGCGGACGCCTTACCCGCGCGCAAGCCTGTTCCAGTGCCCAGCTCGCCCGGCAGTTGAGGTGGACTGCACAGATGGTGACCGCGTACGCCAGAAACACTGCAGCCATCGCCCCTGGGTTCCGCAGCTGTGTAGCGCGCAGGGCGGCGAATTTGCGGTTTGACGTGCGGTAATGCACCGGTTCCTGGATGGAGGGCGTGTATCTAGGCGGGTTGTTTCCGCTGGTCAGCCGGTTGCGGCTGGGGTGAGCTGGTAGATCCTCGCGGGCGGGTCGATGCCGAGCTGGTCGAGGATGTCCTGCTGGGCGGGGCTGATCTCGGTGCGCTGGCGGAAGACCCCGGCGGGTCCGGTGAAGGTGCCGACCTGGATCCGGTCGAGATGGCGGCGCAGTTCCGGCCAGGTCTGGCCGCAGGCGTTCTCGGCGACGCGGGCGAGCAGGAGGGCGAGCCAGCAGAGGATGACGTGGGCCCGGATGCGTTCCTCTTTCCGGTGGTAGACAGGCCTGAGGTCGATGACCTGTTTCATGTCGCGCCAGCCGCGCTCGACTTCCAGCAGCTGCTTGTAGCCCAAGGCGATGTCCTCGGCGGTCATCTTCGGGTCGG
This sequence comes from uncultured Actinomycetota bacterium, assembly GCA_963771985.1. Lineage (GTDB taxonomy): Bacteria > Actinomycetota > Actinomycetes > Streptosporangiales > Streptosporangiaceae > Trebonia. The sequence goes on from CAVYVO010000032.1 coordinate 303,983, forward strand.
AGGTGCGCAGCAGGTACTTGCCGTCGAGGTTCTCCTCGGCCTTCGCCTTCGAACGCGTCGATGCGCAGGAGCCCGCCGGGGGTGACGCGCAGGTAGCGGTTCAGGCCGGGCTTGGTGGAGATGACGCCGCGCAGCTCGGCCCGCTTGTCCTTGGCCAGCGCGTCGGTGCCGTCGATCAGTTCCTTGAGCTGGGCGATCATGCGGGCGCGAATGGCGGCGTCCCGCTCGGCGCCCTCGGGGCTGTGGCAGATGACGAACCGCTCGTCCTCGGCGATGCGTACTTCCTTGACGCGGAGGTTGCCGGCGACTTCCTGGTAGCGGCCCTGCCGGGACAGGGCGGCGTCCGCCTCGGCGGAGCCGGAGCGGAGCTTCTCCCCGATGATGTAGTGGTTCCCGCCCTTGCGCAGGTAGCGGCGGTTCTCGGCGGAGGTGAAGCCGCGGTCGGCGACCCAGACGACCTTCGACAGGGCCCAGCCGCGCAGGTCGTCTTTGACCTGGCGGATGAGGGCGGAGTCGGCGGTGTTCCCGGGCCAGCACCACACGCGCAGCGGGATGCCGTCGCGGGTGACGGCCATGCCGATGACGACCTGCGGCAGGTCGTCGCGGTGGTCCTTGGACTTGCCCCAGGTCCGGAACCCCGCTGTCCGCAGTTCCCCGCCCTGCGTGCCGTCCGGGACCGGGTTCCCGTGCTCGTCGCGGGGAACGGGGCCGTCGGCGTCCTCCGTGACGAAGTAGGTGCTGGTCGTGTCGAAGAACAGCAGATCGGTCTCAAGACCCGGCAGCTCGGCGACCCGGCCGAAGACCTCCTTCTCCAGGGCGCCGCGGATCTGCAGCAGCCAGTCCATCGCCCGGTAGCAGGCGTCGTCACTCGTCGCGTCAAGGTCCCTGACCAGCACGTCCTCGCTCGCCCAGCGGGCCGCGGCCAGCTTCGAGGACGGGGCCAGCGCCCGGTTCGCGGTCAGCGCGAACAGCACCCGCTCCGCCGACGGGTCCAGGCATCGGCCCTGCAGCAGCTCCCGCACCGCCGGGCCGATGCCCAGCCGCTCCCACAGCGCGTCCAGCACGTGCGTCCCGCCCAGCGGCCGGGACTCCGCGAACTCCAGGCCCTCCGCGGGCCGTGCCCTGCCCGGGTCCAGGTGCCGGGCGACCGACGCGACCAGCCGCTGCAGCGCCTCCCGCGTCCCGGGCTCTTCCCGGCCGAAGTTGTAGACGACCTGCACCCGCGACCGTTTCGCGGCCGGGTCCCACACGTTATGGGCCAGCTGCAGGTACCGGACCTCGCTGCCGTCCTTGTTCCGGCGCGGCGTCGACCGCAAATACACATACTAGATATTACGCTGCCAGACCGGCTCTCACCAGGACTGATTACGTCAGTGCATGTATCTATGAACCTTGCACCGCAACAGTACCGGCCAGCCGCCTGGCCTGCCCGTTCACCCCGGAACGCAGACTAGGCAACCGGCCAACTGCGGAAGCCAGGTCGCCGACCCCAGGTCCTCGGCTAGCTCTGAGCAGAGCGGGGTCACATCAACGGATCGCAGCTTGGATGTCAGCTTGAGGAAGCTGCGATCAAGTGATGGACTGCAGGAGCTGCAGCCGGGTCCGCTCAAACTCGTTTGGCAATTTGCCGATTACGTTGGCGAGTAGCTCGCTTTCAGCTGGCATGCTGCCGGGCAGCATGCCGCTGTTGGAGCATGAGGAGCACGTAATCATTTCGGCTGCGAGCGGAATGACTCCGAGGCAATCACGGCACCAGCGCTGATCAGCAAGGATGTCTTCGAGAAGGACAGAGGACAGATCATGCGGCCCGCTGCCGTAGTAACCCCAGGTCAGGTCGCCGGTGCGCACGTCTCGGTCGCGAAGTACCCGATGGCTGTGGTCAGGCAGCTCGACGGTGACCAGATGCGTTCCAGCGGCGTCATCTTTTCCCCGGTAGGTCCAGTCGCGGGTATCTAGCTGTGAGACAAGCCGATGCGCGATGGCACGTACCGTGCGCGGACCTGCCGCATGAGGAACGGTCGGCGTGATGCCGGGATCGGCCCGGGCGCACCAGCGGGCAGCGGCCAAGATGAGCCGGCGCAACTGAGGATCAAGGGGCTGATAGCCGGGACGCTGTTCCTCGCCCGGCGCGGCGGGCGGGGAAGGCATCTCCGCATACCTGTCGTCGTAGTCACGAAGGTGCTCGGTCAGGAACGTCGCGATGCGCCGTGCTTCCTCGGGAGAGCCTTTGCGCACGGCGCATGCCGCGTGAGCCCAGAGCGTAGTGAGGGCGGCGGCCGGGAGGCGGGCTTCGGCGTGACCGGTCCAGCGGGAAAACAACTCTTCGGCTTCGCCCAGAACCTCGCCTGTCAGCGGTCGCGCGGGAGGCGGCGATACAGGCTCGTCCAGCTCATGCACGCGTCTTTGACCCGAAGGCAGGTCAACTGGCCAGCCGGCGGCGGCAAGCCGGGCCTGTAGCATCGCGATCACCGGGCCGAACATGTTCCCGTGCGGCGTGTTCCAGGCCAACGCCAAGGCGAGCTCTTCTGCTGCCTCATAGATTTCACGGATGTGTTCTTTCTGCTGGCGGGCCGCGTCAAGCAGCTGGTCACACTCAGAGATCACGCCGATGAGCACTACCTCGATCCGGTACTGGCCAGCCTGGGACTGCGCCTCCCGCCCGTGAAGCGAGGTGTCAAGCGTGAACCGGATCAGCGCGTTCGTGTATGCCGCGGCCGCGTCGCGGTCTCCTCGCTTAGTACTGGCGGTGGCCGAGGCAAGGATCCTCAGCCCGGTACTCAGCGCCCGCCGGTCGAACCCTGCGTCAAACGCGGAACTCATCAGCGTGCTCAGGCACTTGGCCGTACAGGCGGCAATACCGCCCGCTTCGGATGGCGTCGGCAGGTCACGCCAGCCGGTTCGCGCAGCCGGAAGGTCGGTAGCGGGCTGCTGTTCCGCACGAAGGCGCACGCCGATTTCTTCAAGGGCAGCTTCCACCAGATCGGACGGAACGTGCTTCCCCTGCCGGTACATGCCGTCAGCCAGACCGGCCAGGCGCAGCACATCGGCATCGAAGGTCCCATGACCCTGCCACCTGGTAGGCCAGCTAGTGCTCGAGGGCTGAGGTGACGGCAACAGGGACATCAAGGTGTCAACAGTCTCGCTCAGCAGTTCATAGTCATTCCACCACGCGGGCGGATCGGGCAGAGATGCCCGGGCGCTGTTTTCCCTGTCGGCCGGGCGCAGCAGCGCGACTGACAATGTCACGGCCAGATCTTCAGCGGTCTTGCCATCCTCAGCAGCGAAATCATCGACGAAACGATCCAGCATCTCCCGGCGCTCGGCCCGTGGCACAGGCGAGATCACCGGCTGCCGGTCAGTCTCCGGCGGCAAGGACGAGGGGAACGTCGGAGGCGGGAAGAAACCGGCCTCTGAGCGCCGGGGTGGCGGAGTCAGGCGCTTCGGCGGAATGCGGAACCCCACGGGCGGGAGCGCCCGGCCAACCCGCTTAGCCGTAATGCCGGCCAGTGCGTCAAGCCCGGCACGGGCAACCTCGCGCTGACCGCGCCTTCGCGCATCCGCCGCGATCGCAGCCAGGGCCCGATGCACCTCGTCAAACACGCGCGGATGCTCCGCCTGATCCAGTCCAAGAACCCACAGTGCCCTGACAACACCGGAAGCAAGCGCCGCCGACTCGGCACTGGCGGCCCGTTCACCCAGCAACCGGACCGCCACCCCGATCTCACCCCCGGAGTCGTGACGGGCGCGGTCAGCCAAGACCATCGCATAACTGCCCACCATCCGCAGGCCCTCGTCGTACGGGAGCTCGGCATCGGCGGCCAGCTGACCGAGCACCTCGGCCACGTCCTCCAATCCCTTGCCACCCTGCTGATCACGCGACAGCACAACCAGCGCGCGCCGGCGAGTCCATACAGAAAGCGACGGAGGATTCATGCGCTGCGCCGTAGCCCATACCGTGGCGCCGACAACGAGAACCGCCCAGCCGAACGCAGCAAACGCAGCCGTACTCAGCCGCTGCGTCGGGGAAAAGGACACCCACAAAGGGAAGACAACGCCAGCACCCACGACGAGCGCCAGTACCGGCACGAACCAGCCGGGCAGAACACTGCGAACCACCGCCCAGGAATACTTCGTCATTACCTGCAAGACGATCGCGCCAACAGCGAGGCCGAACACGAGGACCGCAGCCTGGATACTCGCCGCCGCTATCAGGACAGCAGGCTGCAGACCCCGGCTACCAGCGCCGTTACCAAGATGCAGGCCCGGCCAGACCCAGACAACGACACCCCATGCAATAGCGCCGCTCAGGACGATAACTAGACCCCGAACGGCAAGCGCTGGCCTCGATCGGTGGTATCGCCGGTTCTCCCGCCACCGCCTACGTCGCACGCTGCTACCTGCTCCGTAGGAATCCTGTTTGCATGGCTTCTATCCTGACGCATACTCCAGGCCTGAGCTGTCGGATGACAGCGGTGACAGCTCAGCCACTCAGCCCAGCACCCGGGCCGTCCTGAACGAGGCGATCGCCGAGTATCACCCCGGCCACCTTGGCTTCATAGCCGAACGGTGGTCAGGTCCTGATGGACGTCCGCATCGCGACCTGGCTGTCCCTGTCTTGGCTCCGGCGACCGCGCCATAACCGAGAGGCCACCCAGAAGTATCCTCCGGGATACTTCCTGTCAGACTGACAAGAAGTCACAATCGACGGGTGACCGAGGAGGAATGGCGGGCGCCCCGTGTGCTCCTAACCGTCGACCTGGTGATCCTGACCATCCGGGATGCGGGCCTGCACGTGCTGCTGGTCGAGCGCGGCGTCGGACCCTATGCGGCGATGATGGCGCTGCCCGGCGGCTTCCTGCGCGACGAGGCGGAACCCCTTCCGGCGGCGGCCCGCCGTGAGCTGTACGAAGAGGCCGGGCTAGACGCAGACACGCTGCACCTGGAGGAGTTCGGCGTCTACGGCGACCCGGGGCGCGACCCGCGAGGGCGGGTGGTGTCCGTCGCCTACCTGGCGATCATGCCACGGCTTCCGGACCCGGTAGCCGGAACGGATGCCGCCGACGCGCGATGGGTGCGGGCCGACGACGTCCTGATCGGGCGCATGAGGGTTGCGTTCGACCACCAGCGCATCATCGCCGACGGGGTGGAACGCGCCCGCCGCAAGCTGGAGAATTCCGCGCTGGCCACCGCCTTCTGCGGCCCAGTCTTCACGATCGCCGAACTCCAGCAGGTCTACGAGGCCGTCTGGGGCATCCCCCTCGATCCCCGGAACTTCTACCGCAAGATCCAGGGCACCCGCGACTTCGTCATCCCGGCCGGCGCCGCCAAGCGGACAGGAACCGGTCGTCCCGCCCGGCTCTTCCGTGCGGGACCCGGTACGGTGCTCAACCCGCCCATGACTCGTCCCGCCGATCAACCCCCGCCAGCAGGAAGCACGCCCATGAACGAGAAGACCATCGTCGTCCTCACGGCCATGAACCTGGAGTACAACGCGATGAAAGGGCACCTGTCCTACGTCACCGTCCAGACACACCCGATGGGAACCCGCTTCGAGGTCGGGCACCTCGAAGACGGAGGCTGCCGGGTTGCCCTGGCCTTGGTTGGCAAGGGCAACCAGGCCGCCGCGGTCCTCACCGAACGCGCGGTGGCCCAGTACGGCCCGGTCGCCGTCCTCTTCGTCGGCGTCGCGGGCGCGCTGCAGCCGCACGTGGCCCTCGGCGATGTGGTGGTGGCCACTCACGTCTACGCGTACCACGGCGCGACCAGCACCGACGACGGGACCAGCGCCCGGCCGCGCACCTGGGAGCTCTCACACCCCGCCCACCAGATCGCCGCGCATGTGGACCGCGACGTCGACTGGACTCGTCAGCTCCCTAACGATGGGCCCGCGCCGCGCGTGCACTTCGGGCCGGTCGCCGCCGGGGAGATCGCCCACTATTCGGCGACCTCCGACGCGCGTCAGTGGCTGCGCGAGCATTACAACGACGCGGTCGCGGTCGAGATGGAGGCGGCCGGGGTGGCCCAGGCCGGCCACCTGAACGACGCCCTGCCCGCCATCATGGTCCGGGGCATCAGCGACTACGCGGACGAGACCAAGCCCGCGACCGACGCCGAGGGCTGGCAGCCCCGGGCGGTGGCCAGCGCCGCCGCCTTCGCCGCGGCTCTCGCCGCGTCCCTCGCGGAGGAATTGAATCCGCCGGCCACGAGCACCGCGGGATCTCAGTCGGTCGGCCCCTTCAACTACGCCGCCGGCAACGCCCGCGTCGGAGTCCAGGGCCAGCACGTCACCATCCACGGCGGCATCCAGCTCGGCGGATCAGGCAAGGACGGCGGGACGACCGCCGGGATGGCCAACGCTGAGGTCCGCCCCGGCAAGCTCAGGATCATCCTGAACGGATCGCGCCGTCTCCTCCGCGACATAGCAGACCTGGCCGCTTCGGCAACAGCGATCATCACCGCTATCCGGACCGCCGCATGACCATCCCGGGCAGCCAGCCCTATAACAGCGCAAGCGGTAACGCGCAGGTCGGGGTGCAAGGGCAGTACGTCACCATCGAGGGCGACGTCAAGGTAACGGCGGCCCCAGACGAATCGCCCGACGCCAAGTACAACGCCGGCGTAGAGAACCTGAAAAGCCACAATCCGGGCCAGGCACGCGAGCTCATCTGGCAAGCCATGATGGGCTGGGAGACCATGCCAGACGGCACGGTGACCAGCAAGGTTTTGTTTCACTGGCTGGTCGCGATGCTCAGCGGCCGGACCGTACGCCAGTTCTCCAGAGAAGAGATCGGCCAGCTGCGGCACTTCCGTTCCCGGCATGCCGAGACTGGGGGTGACGAGTGGACGGAGGGCGTCCGGCTCGTCTACCAGCTTCTCGACTCGGTGCTCCGATCCCCGGCAGACAAGGCCGGACTGAAGACCGACTTGTCTTTCCTGATCGGGAAATTCGATGACCTCGGGAAAGAACAGCGTGACTTGCTGCTCCCGCTTGATCTCTTTCTCAGCGGCCCCCGCAAGGATGAGATGTGGCGGGATGAGCTCGAACGTGCTGCGTCCAGTCGGCACTCCAACGGCCGGCTGGAACACGCCTGGATGTTCTTCCACCCGGACCCGGACAAGGTGGTCCTCCCCGAGCCCCGGACCGGACGAGTCACCGCCGCCGACCGGCGATGGATGCGGTTCAGCATGGCCTTGTTCGCGGTGCTGGCCGGGTACGTTGGCCTGGAACTGCTCGCGCATGGCGCCGTACTTGGCCTGCTCGGTTACGTGGTCGGCCTGACCGGCGGCATCGTTGCTGCCGCGGGTGACCTGGAATTGCGGTCCCGGCTGGAACGGCACCCGCCGCCCCGGCCCGTAGTTACTCCTGATGAGGAGTTCGCCAAGGAACTCACCAGACGGATCGACAAGCTGTTCCAGAAATATTTCGACAAGTATGAACCGGTTGAGGCTAGGCGAAAGCTGTGGGAGGACGCCGCCGGTGAGGCCCGTCAGTCAAGCCGCGACGAGATCATCGGGATCTGCCTCACCAACGGATTCTCCGCTGACCGGGTTGCCTGGCTTATCCGCCACGAGGTTTGCCTGCTGAACCAGCACTGGCGAGACGGATCCCTGCGGCTACCTCCGCCGCTACTGCAGCCTCGACGGGATGCGGTAGCGGCTCGCCAGGTCGGGCTGGCCATGCTGGTACTCGGCTTCGCGCTGGCCGTGCTCACGGCGCGGACCCACCTTCTGGGCTTCGCTGTCGTCCTGCTGAGCGCCGTCTGGGCGTGGCACCGCTGGTTCAAGGTCAGCCTGGAATTCAGGCGCGATGCCGCCGAAAAACAGGAGCGTGACCGTCGGCAGGCGGGCATCGACAAGGCGCACAGGTCGTGGAGCGCCCGGCTGAAGGACCGGCCCAAGGACGCCCAGATGGCCGCATGGCTGGAGAGCGATCGGACGGTCCTGCTGGGGATGGCCCTTGACTACTTCAACCTGCCCCGGAGCCGTCTGGTCGCGCATGGGTTCCTCGAAAAACCCGCCCCGGGCGCCAGACGCTCACAGATTAACGGAGGCCTGCCCCGGTACCAGAAGTACCAGATCTGGATCTTCCTCCTGGCAGAAGATGGAGTCCACCAGCTGCGTGCCAGCCTCGACTTCCTGACAGGAACTCTCGTAGAGCGGGAACACATTAGTTATGGCTACACCTCTATCGCCGCCGTACGCATGCTGCGAAAATCCGGCGGCGTGCGGACATTCGAGCTCAGCCTGACAGCTGGCGAGCCGATCAGAGTCCGGGTGCGGGAAGCCGACCCGGGACCTGTTCCGCAGGATGAACAGGATGAGAACACGGATCCTGCTGAGGAAAACGAGTCCGAGACGGGGGACACCGACCTGGACGTGGCCAGCGTGACCAACACCCTGCGCCTTCTGCAAGGCGTCGCCGGCGGAGGGAAGAACTGGCTTCGCGAACACAATTGGACCAACGCGTGGGCAGGCAGCCAAGCTGAATGACGCTGCGGGATTCTCTGGCGCTCATCTGCCGCTGATCGATCACAGCGAACACGAGGGCAACCTCAGGGATTCCGGGCGTCTCCCGAGAGTGAGGAGCCGTGCCAACTCCCCGGGACGGTTCGCGGTTGTCCTGGTCGGCGCCAACAATGCAGGCAAGACGACATCGCCGGCACTCTGAACCCGGCCATTCGCATACCTGTGATGAGTTGGTCAGTCATCGCAACTCCTCTGAAGTCCGACCATGAGCGGACGGGTGTCCGGATACCCGCTCTTTCCCACCTCGATGGCTGTTAGCGCCGTGATCGCCTGGTCTCGGGTGAACAGCCGGGCGCGGCGAGTCGAGACGATCCATGTGCCGTTGCGGTTGGCGCGGCGTGCCAACTGAACCGGGCGGCGTCCACGACGCGGTCGCCGATCTGCAGAACATCGTGAGGCTTATGCAAAACCGGGAGTATGGCGGCTCATCCCGCCGATTCTCGGAATCTTAAAAGAATTGGCGACACGCCGTCTGAAATAACAAGCAACGGCTCCTTCGGCCGATAGAAAGGAGGTTACCACACCAAACCTCTCAACGACGGAGAAGCCGTTGCGATTCGAGCGTATGTCAGGACTAGACGAAAAGCAACTCAGCGAACTTGAATATCGCGTAGCCGGGCAACTCGAAGAACCATGGGATAAAGAGAACGGCCGTCCGCGCGAGCTGACCATGCGAGAGGCGCTAGTCGTTACCTGCGGATATATGCGGCAGAATATCATCGAGGAAGTCTGGGCCGACATCTTTGACGTCGCTCAATCAACGATATCGCGGTATATCACGTTCCTCACGCCACTTGTCGAGAAAGCGACAGAAGAAGACCGGCCGGCGGAAGAGGACGCAGCGGAGGCCACCCGTGGCGCAATCGCACTGGTAGACGGCACGCTGTGGCCGTGCTGGTCCTGGGACGGCAAGGGCAAGCTATGGTCCGGAAAACACAAGACCACGGGACACGGCTCCCTGATTGTCACGAATCTTCAGGGCCGCATAACATTCGTTTCCGATCCCGTTACCGGAAACCAGCATGACATGGCGAAACTAAAAGCGTCGGCTGTCGAGAAGATTCTGAAGAAGGCAGGCGGAGTGTTTGGCGACAAGGGATTCATCGGGACTGACTACATCACCACTCCGATCCGCAAGCCGAAATGTCGCGAGCTACTGCAATGGGAACACGAATGGAACAATCAGGTAAGTTCCTATCGTGCGCCAGTCGAGCGGGCCGTCGCCACCCTGAAAACATGGCGGATTCTTTTCACCGACTATCGTCGGCCGCTGGCGACCTTCAAATCATCATTCCGTGCTGCGATCGGACTTTACTTCTTCAAGGAGAGTTTTGCATAATCCTCCGTGTCTTCGGTGATTCGGATTGCCATGGTTGGACTTCCTCTTGACCGCGAGGTCCGGAAAACCAGGACCAAACCAATGACCACCGCAGCCAGATTTCGCCAGTCTGAGTCAGACGTCCTCAGACACCCGACCCGTTCTGATCTGCGGTAACCGGACCTAGCGACGCCGTCAGACGAAACCATGCTGCATGGCATGAAGACTGTGGGGCTTCGAATCCTCGACTCGCCGGTCTTGACCCCGGCACCGGATCTCGCACGCGACCGCACTCGGGCGGCGCGCGCGGCAGGCCCGCGCGGGCCGGGAAGAACAAAAAGGAGGCGGCTGCGCCGCCGCTCATTCCCGGTGCGCTGCGCGCCGACGGCCGGGGGACGCGCCGCGTTCTGTGCGCCCGCGAGCGGGTGGTTGCAGCGTGGGATGACGGCATCAGCAAGCGGCCAAGGGCACGTAGCTCCTTCTTGTTGCCACCGTGGCCCTTGCCGGGTGCCGTCCCGGGCACGATGAGATTCGGCCCCTAATCGGTCTTCACTGGGACGGGTCGACGATGTCGGGGGAGTCAGCCATGTCGTGCGCCACAGCCGTCGGACGACGGCGGCGGCGATCAGGGAGCCGGGCCGCCGCGCTCGTGATCGCCACGGAGACGATGTCCGCCCCCGGCAGCTAACGTGCGGTTTCCTTGGCACCGGGATGATCAGAGGATCACTGAGCTGACCGCAAACGACAACATCACCGTCGTCACCAGCGCCTCGCCGAGCAACTCGCCCAAGCGACCAACGCCGAAGCCGACATGGAGCTAGCCGACACCTCGATGACGTCCATCGTCATCGCCAATGAGGTTTTCCCAGCGACTTTCAGCTGATCATCTTGTGCTCGATTTGTGTGAGGACGAGTGCGGCTTTCACGATGTCGCCTATCTGGGTCGGGCTGACGGTGACGTGCTGGAGGGCGCGCCAGCGTTCCTTCAGGAGGGCGAAGCCGCGTTCGCCCTGGTAGCGGAGGCCGCGCAGCAGTATGCTGCGGCATTTCGTGTCGGTGTCGAGGTCGCCTTCGCGGGGCTTTTTCACCGGGACGAGGACTCCGGCGCCGGCACCTTCGTACCCGGAATCGGCGAGGCAGGGAAAGGCCGTCAGCCAGGGCCGCAGCCCGGGCAGGACGAGCTCGCGGGCGGCGGTGATGTCGTGGGTGCTGCCGGGCAGGACGCCCGAGGCCCACAGCGGGATCCCGTCCGGGGAGATGATGCCCTGGACGAGGCCGGCGTGCTCGTGCGCCTTCCCGGAGTACCATTTGTCGATCTCCGTCCCTTTCCTGCTGGTTTTCTTGTCCGAGCAGCGGTCGGAAGAGATCAGGGTGCCGTCCAGGATGACATAGGGAAGTCCCTGCTCAGCGGCCTTCTCAAGGGCCTGCTCCAGAGACGGGGCCTCCCGCGCGAGGACCTCGACGCCCTCGTCCTTGTACCGGTAGGCGGTGGACTGCGAGATGCCGAAGCCCTGGCCGAGCCGGCGGAGATCCGGCTTGCCGCGGAACCAGGCGAGGAGGAACTTCGCCTGCTGCCAGCAGGTCAGGGCGCGGGTCCCCTTCCTGGTGCCGAGTTCCTTCCGGTGCTTCTTCAGGAGATTCGAAACCTTGAGCATGAGTTGGAGCGGGACGTCAAGAGTGACACGATAGGTGATCACGCGGAGCCTTCGGACGGACGGACTTGTGGTGAGACCTCTTGTACCGAGGGCTCCGCGCCCGCTCCGTGATCTCCTGTTATGCCCGCGTGTCTGCCCGATCAGGCGGTTACGTGCCGACTGCCCAACTCAGCCTTGCTGGGAAAACCTCAATGAAGGAGCAACAGAAGCAGTTGCACCGCGCCCGGTGTGGAACAGCGGGTTATGCCGACGCCTGGTGAGCTGTGCAGCAGTTATCGATAACCACCGAGTGCGAGCTTCCTGCCAGCCAGGGTCGCCGCGTGCAGGCAGACTCGCGGTGCTTTCGCCGTCGCAGGAATCGGCCGGTGCGCGGTCGTCCGCAGCACTAGCATCCTGGAGAGCACCTTCATTTTGAGGCGGGGATCCAGTTGCCGGACGTTCCGGGTATGCCAGATAAGCGCCAGGGCAACGTGCCAGGGGGCGGCACGTACGCGAATCTCGCGGGCATGGGATTGACCTCGGTGCCGGAGCAGCTGCGGGACATGACGAAGCTAACTCATCTGAACTTGGGGACCAACCGCCTCACTGCCTTGCCTGACTGGCTCGGCGATCTAACAGGCCTAACCCATCTTGACCTGTTCGCCAACCAGATCGCCGATTTGCCCGATTCCCTCGGTAACCTCCGCGCCCTCACCTGCCTCAACCTCAGCGGGAACGAACTGGCTGACGTCCCGGACTGGCTCAGCGGCCTGACCTCGCTAACCGAGCTGCATCTGAACAGCAACTGGCTTACTGCCTTGCCCGAGTCGATCGGCGGCCTGAGGTCTCTCACCCAATTGCACCTTAAGGCCAACCGGCTGTCGGCCTTGCCGGAGTCGGTCGACAGCCTCGGATCTCTCACTCAGCTGAATGTCGCCGACAACCGGCTCAGCACCCTGCCTTGCCAGCTCGCTGACCTGGTAGAGAACGGGCTGGATCTAGGAGTGGCCGGGAATCCGCTGGCTGATCCGCTCCCTATGCTCGTCGAGCAAGGGCAGGCTGCACTTGCTGCGTACCTCCGCAGTCTTTATGACAGCCAGCCTCAGTATGACGCCAAACTGTTGCTGGTCGGGGAGGGCAACGTAGGCAAGAGTTCGCTCGTTGCAGCGCTGAAATCTGAGCCGTTCGTTGAGGGTCGGTCCACTACCCACGGCATCGAGATTTCCGCGCTCAGCGCTCGCCATCCCTCACTTGACGTGGATATGACGGTGCGGGCGTGGGATTTCGGGGGCCAGGAGGTCTATCGGGTCAGCCACCAGTTCTTCTTCACTGACCGCGCGCTGTATGCGGTCGTCTGGCATGCTCGTCAAGGAAGGGAACAAGACGAGGTAGAGGGCTGGCTTCGCCGTATCAGGCTGCGGATCGGCCAGGGCGCCCGTGTCCTGCTCGTGGCGACACACTGCGCTGAACGGCGTGCCGAAGTCGATTATTCACAGCTGGACCGGATGTTCCCTGGCCTGCTGGCCGGATTTTTTGAGGTCGACTGCCGGACTGGAGAAGGGATCCCGGAGTTCCGGCAGGCGATCAGCGAGGAGGCAGCACGCCTGCCGCAGATGGGGCAGTTGATCAGCCCTCGCTGGGTGGCAGCCCGTGAGGATATCCTTGCCCGTAGCGAAACCGAGCCGCAGATTGAATATGACCTATTCGTGGAGATCTGCGGGCGGCATGGTGTGTCAGAGTCCGAGGCCAGCGCCCTTGCCAAACTGATGCACGACCTGGGGCAGGTCATCTATTACGCGGAAGACGAAGGTTTGCGTGACATCGTCATCCTTAATCCTGAGTGGCTTACCAAGGCCATCAGCTATGTCCTGGAAGATGTTCCTACCAGGAACAGCGGAGGCTTCCTTGACCACGAACGGGTGCGGGAAATCTGGTCTGACCGCGACGACGGCTTCTCGCCCAGGTACCACCGCTACTTTCTGCGGCTCATGGAGAAGTTCGACATCTCTTACCGGACCGGGGAACCAGAGACCCAGAGCCTAGTCGCCCAGCTCGTTCCGTTCAAGCGCCCGGCACTGCCGTGGGACTCTCGCCCCCAGCCGCGGTCAGGGATCCGGTCGCTAACGCTCGTCTGCCACTTGGCTGAGCCTGCGCCCGGGCTCATCCCGTGGCTGACTATCCGCCACTACCGCGACGCCACCGGAGCACACTGGCGCCACGGGGTGTTTCTCCGCCATCGCACCCAAGCCTACAAATCAGAAGCGCTGCTGGAGCTCCGTAGCGACACCGAACTTGAGGCCCAGGTCCGTGCCCCTTCTCCGGACATGTACTTCAACGTGCTTCGCGACAGCATCGAAGACCTGATCGCCAAGCGCTGGCCGGGCCTGGAGTACTGGCTTGCCATTCCCTGTCCGGGCCGGACTTCCCCCGGGACGCGGTGCCCCGGCAGCTTCCGTATCGACGGGCTGATACGGCATCTCGACAAGGGCAGGGAGACCGTGACCTGCATGAGCTGCGATGAAGCTCCGGACATCTCAGCGTTGCTAACTGGCTTCTCGGCGCAGTCCGTACCCTTGACTGCCGAACTGGAGCGAATGAACGATCAACTGGCCGCCATCACCTCGGGAGTGGCCGGCGTCCGAGATCAAGCGGCCCAGATTGCTGACACGGTTCGGCGCGTGCACCGTGTTGTCAGTACCGAGGTCACTGATTGCCCTCGCCTGTTTACACTGCTCCCAGCCCGGGCCGGGTCCCCCGTGACCGCCCGCGCCCGCGTTCATGAGGACCACTACCGTCTGACGCTGTGGTGTGAACACCCCGGAGACGAACACCCTTGGGAGCCCGCAACCTATGCGCTCCACGTTCCGAAGGAATGGTTCACGCGTATTGCCCCGTACGCCAGACTGGTATGCCAAACACTCCAGCTCATCGTTCCGCTCGCCGGAGCGGTCGCCACGGCAGCAGTACCAGCGGTCCAGAGAACCAGCACCCAAGATGACCTCAAGGTCATGACGACACTGATCGACGACCTCCCGGCAATCGCCGGCCAGCACGACGAGAAAGACCTCGCCAAATTCTCTGGGCAACTCACCGCCGCTCAAGGGGAGGCGCTACGGGCGCTTCGCGCCGTAATTTTCGAACATGATCGGTTCCGGGCCTTCGGTGACCTGCGTTGAGTCCAAACACCGGCCGGCGACCTGCTGTGGATTTGCCGGGGTCATTACCACGAGTACGACCCCGGACTGCCCAAGGTCTCGGATCTCGATTCGCTGCCCGCAAAAGACGCTGACACCGATCGCGCCCGCTCTGGCGACGGCGGCACCGGGCATCAGGGCCTCCCGAATCCGCCCGTTGCGCCGGGTCCAGGAGAACAGCAGGTTCCCGGGGCGCCACAGGAGATGGGCGGTCCCTCAGGTCCTGTCGGCCTCGCCGGGCCAGGCGGCTACTCGGGCGGCGCACCCGGCGTCTCGCTCGCGGACGTGGTGCAGTCGGCGCATGAGGAGGGCCAGGCGTTCGGCGAATCGGTGGCGCGTGATGCCCCGGCGCTGTGGATTGAGGCGGTCCTGGCCAGGAAACCCCGGTTTCCCTCTGACCTTGAGCAGCGGCTTCTTCAGGGGTCGGCGCTGCCGATCGACTTCTTGCTGCACGATGAGGTCAGGCACACGCTGCGTCGCGGTTTTTGGGACGCGCTCGAGCGCGCTCGTCGCTAACCGAGATCTCACGGCGGAGGCTGGCTTGCGTGCCGAGTTCCACCTTCGCCGAGCAGGGCGACCTTGAGGGCGCTCATGCGGTTACTTGCGCGTCTCGGCAAGTTCTGCCGTCTTTCCTCAGGCTCGCTCGTCCGTTGGACCAAAGTAGTCGCCACCGTGCCAGGGGACGGGTAGGGCGACAATCAGGGCAGCATGGTGCTCTCTCGCCAGCCCCCGGTCACGACACGCTGGAGCAGTCCTCCGATCATGTGACTCAGATCACCCGATCAGGCTTGGGGCTTGCGGGGAGCCAGGTGGGGAGCCATCGTCGGCCTACAGGGGGCAACGCGAGGCCTCACCGGGCGTCCAGATATGGGCTTGACCTGGTATCTAGCCACGTCGAGCCATACTGGCCGACAGTAAGAGCCTCGTTCGCATCGAGGAGGGCGGAGTGTGCTCACGCCGCGATGTAGCCGACCGAGGATCAGCCGGATGACGGATGACGAACGCCACGGTCGGCGCGGGCGACATGCTGCAATGGAGTCGGCCGAGGACATAGTAAGGAGCAGGGCGGTCGTCGCCGACCGCATGGAGGAAAGGGAGCGGTCAGCCTAACCGCTCCTCAGCGGGCGCAAGGCGGACAGGCCCTGCGCACGGGCCGCTCGAACGCCGATAGCCTGCCCAAAGGAATATGACCGGCACCGTTGAGGGAGCGGTTTTACAGATATCCGACAAACCAATCCTGACCAGGAGCGATACGTCATGGATCCGCATTTCTCCGGGCATTCTCCGCGCGAAAGCGCGACGCCGTAGGTGACCGGAGTATCGGGGGTCAGGCCTGAAACCCGTGACGGTCAGTCGTCAATAGTGCCTGCGGCACGGGGCAGACGTCAATGATGTTCAGGGAGTCTATAGACGGAGAGCTATCGGTGGAGCGTCACCCGAAGGCATTAGATAAGGTCGCTGTCAGTCATCCCGGCCATCACGTCGGGGTAGGCGACGAGTCCGAGTTCGGCGCGGCTGGCCAGCAGTGGGTGCCGAGGCAGCACCCGCACCGTGTATCCGAACGGTCCGGGCCGGTCCAACGGGACTTCTCCTGAGAATCGAAGGAGGCCGGAGGTAGCCCCAGACGAGGACGCCTCAGCCGTCAGCGTGACATAGTAAGGGTCGGCGATCCTGTCGTTTTCGTATGGCTGCCCATACAGTACCTCTACGGCCACATCGTCCTGCGTCAGCTCGCCGAGTTCCACTAGGACTCGCACCGTTAGGCCAGAACCCAAGGACAGCCCCACCGCCTCGGACTCCACGTGCTCGATCCGGATGTAGGGCCAGGCTTGCGCCACCCGCCGCTTCCAGGCGGTCAACTCCCGGGCCGGGCCATACCCGGACGCATCAGCCATCGACCGGAAGGCGACGGCAGCCGGCATGTACAGGTGCCGAACGTAGTCGCCGACCAT
This sequence comes from uncultured Actinomycetota bacterium, assembly GCA_963771985.1. Lineage (GTDB taxonomy): Bacteria > Actinomycetota > Actinomycetes > Streptosporangiales > Streptosporangiaceae > Trebonia. The sequence continues at coordinate 320,607 of CAVYVO010000032.1, forward strand.
GCGGTCCGCCTGCACCTTCGGCCCGAGGCTGCGGAGCGTATGCCTGATCATCTCGAGCCAGCCTCCCGGGACCCCGTCCGGGCCCAGGTCGTAGAACAGCGGCGCGATCGACTTGGCGAGGAGCTCATACAGCGCCGACGCCTCCAGTTCGTCGCGCCGCGCAGGGTTGGCCACCCCGTCGCCGGTGGGGATCTCCCAGCCGTTCGCGCCGTCGTACCACTCGTCCCACCAGCCGTCCCGGACCGAGACGTTCAGCCCGCCGTTCAGCGCGGCCTTCATGCCCGACGTGCCGCAGGCCTCCAGCGGCCGTAGCGAGTTGTTCAGCCAGACGTCGCAGCCCTGTACCAGGTAGTGCGCCAGGGCCATGTCGTAGTCGGGCAGGAACACGATCCGGCGCCGCACGTCCGCCGAATCGCTGAACTGAACCATTTGCTGGATCAGCGCCTTGCCGCCCTCGTCGGCCGGGTGCGCCTTGCCAGCCACGATGATCTGGACCGGCTGGTCCGGGTCGTTCAGCAGCTGGGTGAGCCGGGCGGGATCGTTCAGCATCAGGATGAGCCGCTTATAGGACGAAACCGGCCGGGCGAACCCAATCGTGAGCACATGCTCGTCGAGCGCGTCGTCGATCCATGTCCGCTCGGTCCAGGGCGCGCCTCGCTGCCGCCACGACTCGCGCAGCCGCCGCCTGGTCTCGGTCACCAGCCGGGCCCGCAGCTGGCGCCGGATCTCCCACAGCCGTCCTGCGTCCGCCGAGGCGGCCGAATCGGAGTCGCCCAGGTCGGAGACTTCCCTGGCGACCCATGTGGGCGCGTGCACGCCGTTGGTGATCGAGCCGATCGGCACCTCGGGGGCATCGAACCCGGGCCACAGGTCGGCGAACATCTCACGGCTGACCTGCCCGTGCAGCACGGAGACGCCGTTTACCCGCTGCGCCAACCGCATGCCCATCACGGCCATATTGAACATGTCCTGGTTGCCGCCCGGCCAGGTCTCTGCGCCGAGCGCGAGCACTTTATCTGTCGGCAGCAGCGGGTCGTTGGCGAAATGCCGCCGGACCAGATCGGCGTCAAACCTGTCGATGCCCGCGGGGACCGCCGTGTGCATGGTAAACACCGTGCCCGCACGGCATACCTCCAAGGCCTCGTCGAAGTCCAGGCCGGCCGCCACGTACTCCCTGATGCGCTCGAGGCCGAGGAAGCCGGCGTGCCCCTCATTGGTGTGGAATACCTCGGGCTCCGGGTGCCCGGTGATCTCGCAGAACGCGCGCACCGCGCGGACGCCACCGATGCCGAGCAGCATTTCCTGGCGGAGCCTGTGCTCGCTGCCGCCGCCGTACAGCCGGTCGGTCACCTCGTGCAGCGCGGGCTCGTTCGCCTCCACGTAGGAGTCGAGCAGCAGCAGCGGCACCCGGCCCACCTGGGCCAGCCAGACCTGAGCGGTCAGCAGCTTGCCGCCGGCCAGCGCCACCGAGACGTGCACCGGAATCCCCTCAGCGTCCCGCAGTAGCTTCAGCGGCAGGCCGTTCGGGTCGTCGGCCGGGTACCGTTCGGCCTGCCAGCCGTCCGTCGACAGGGACTGGGTGAAGTACCCGTGCCGGTACAGCAGCCCCACGCCGATCACCGGGACGCCTAGGTCGCTGGCCGACTTGAGGTGGTCGCCGGCCAGGATGCCGAGGCCGCCTGAATACTGGGGCAGGGCGGCAGTGATGCCGTACTCGGGGGAGAAGTAAGCGATCGCCTTCGGCAGTGCCTCGGCTGCGCCGGCCCCGCCGGACTGGTACCAGCGCGGCTCGCTTGTATAGCCCCGCAAGTCGGCGACGACCGCGTCTAGGCGGCGCAGGAAATCCTCGTCGCCGGCCAGCTCGGCGAGTTTGCCAGGCCGCATCGAGCTGAGCATCGCCACCGGGTCGCCGCCGGAAGCCGCCCACCCGGCCGGGTCTATCGACTCGAACAGCTCGACCGTGGGCGGGTGCCAGGACCAGCGAAGGTTCAGCAGCAGGTCATACAGCGCGGCCAGCCGCTCGGGCAGGATGACCCTGACAGTGAACCGGCGAATCGCCATTGGTCCCCACGAGAGTGCGCCCGTTACCCGAGGAACCGAGGGCGGCGCGGTATCCGGCAAGATAGAAGAGGCCGAGGAACGGGTGCTGGATAGTGGGTACGCCAGATTCCGGGTCAACGCCAGATGTTCGATCGTGTCGTTGCCTTGCTGACGAGGATTTGGCAGCCCGCGAATGTCAAGGGCGTGTTTCAGGTGAGGAAAGAGAGCTGCGAAGGTAAGCAGTTCCGGGCCGCCCGGGATTCCAGTGCGGAGCAGATGCAGCAGGTTTCCCGTGAAAGCGGTGTACTGATGGTCGGCCGGGGCTAGGGCGACTGCGTTCGCCGCGGTCGCGGTCAGGATGTAAGTGCCTTGGATGCCGACCTGACCGATTATGGATTCATCATTGCCCGCCTGATCAGCCAAGGCGCGCCCGCTGAAACAGCAGTCAAGGATGACCACCTTTTTAGTGGCACGGCTGTCGGCCACCGCTTCCCGGAGCTGTTCGTAGGCGAGGGCGGTAAACCACAGTTCATCAGGTTCCGTATCGGGCAGACACAGGTACAACTCGTTACGGGTACCGATCATGCCGTGGCCGGCGAAATAGACCAGTAGCGTGTCAGTAGCTGCTGCCGCAGACTTGCGGATGGCCCGGTAGACGTCCTGGGCGCTCAACGGTTCCGGGAGGACCACGCACCTATCGGCGACCCACCCACCTAGGGTCGGGTCGATCAGGACGTCGCGGAACCCGATGAGGTTATTGCGCACGGCGGGCAGATGCTCAAGCTGCCTATAGAAGCCAGCACCGATCAAGATCGCCTGCGAGCGATCCGGATCAGGGAGTGCGGCCACTATCTGCTATCTTCCTTCATCTGCCACCGGTGGTGCGGGCGGAACGTTGTCCGCCCAGCCCAACACATTATTCAGCAAGCGCTCAGCGTCCTGCACCCGCTTGGCGTCCAAGACGATCTCTCCGCCCTGCGGTCCTGAGATCTTGAGCATCACGTCCGAGCGCCGTTGAACCAACCACACTCGTATCGCCTTGGCCAAAGCGGTTGCGGCCCCGGAGGAAGCCACGCCAACGATGACTTCCGCGAGAGCGCCCATCGCCCCTTGTGGACCCGGCACTTGGCCCAGACGGAGATGCCCTCGGAACTCGGGCTCACTGCGGAGCCAGTCCCACAATGATTCAACATCGGTGTCTCTTCCGCTCACGCTGATACGTAGATCAACCATCGAGTCTCCTTGACTAGCCTCTAAGCAACGTTTACCACAAGGCTGAGTGGGTGGATGACATAATACGTCTGGTGCTCGGCCAAAAGCGTGTCGGCAGACCCTACAGAGTTCGACTATCGGCATTTATGGGGCAGCTCAAGGGCGGCGGGAGCAATGGCGTTGCCTTAAGCGCACCATGCGCATCATCGTGTGACATTCGTCACCATGAGTATTCATGTTGCTCCTGGCCACTGCTTTATCGACCGTCGCCAATGTCGCAGAGGCAAGGTCATTGGGCGGCGGGAGCGGTCCAAAAAGCATCCGTCAAATAACCGCCTATTGTGACAATGTACCTCAAATAGGTATTTCCACAGATATTTTCCGCGCGGCAGCCTCAGCGGAGGGGCCAGAAGTCCCGGACCACAGGCCGCAACTCGGGCTGGCCATCCAGCTCATCGGCTCGTTCCCTCGTGGACTTCGCAGCCAGGGCCTCCATACAAGAACGGTACGCGAGCCGACGTAACTCGAACTCCACGATCGGCAGATCATAAGCCCGCCGCGCCGACGGATACTCACAGCAGCATCTACCTGCGCGAATGCCAGATCGCTCAACTCTTCCATCCTGCTTATGCTTCGCGAGCCTGGCGTATACGGAGCCGGGCAGCGTTCCGGAGACCCACAGGATGTCACCGCCAGGGCTGGCGATGACCTGCAGGTTCATGCCGTGCTTCTGGTGCTTGCCGGAGCGGAACGGCCGATCCGCAGCGATCCGGTCGATCGGGATCAGGATGCCGTCGAGGATCGCGTGGACGTACCCGGCCTTTCTTCGCGTCCCGGACCACCTTGCGTAGCTTCGGAGCGCGCGCCGCGAGCAGTGCGCCCGAGTGGGCTTCCCAAGGCAAAGCCCGGGCGTTGACGGCGTCCAGCGGCGACGCCTTGATCTCATATACGGCCGGATTCGGCAGTAGACCCGGTCCGTGTCTTCTGAATGCCCCTCTTCAGAAGCCGAAGGTCTAACAGAGCGCTCCCATAGACGCGATGAGCTGCTCCGACATCATGAGTCCCCGAGACTTCGCCGCACATTAGCCGAACGGTTCTCAGTCCCGAACGCACCATGGACGCCATCCAGATCAGGCTGCCCGTCGCGAACGGGAGCAGGTGCGCTGCCAGGCGAGTCTCGCCGTGCAAGATGATCGGTTCGCAGGCGTGCTGGCAGGGAGATGACCGTGACGACGCCAGCGACCACGTTCACAGTGAGCGCGGTCGTGATCCCGATGAGCCGGTCCACTCAAAGGAACAGTTCCTTGCGCCAGGCCATCACGAACGGGTGGTCGTCGTCGCCGTAGCCAATGGCGAGGCGCCCAGCGGGCGTCAAAGCCGTGATCGCCTGGTCGCGGGCGAACAGCCGAGCAGGGTGAGTCGAGATGATACACGCGCCGTTGCCGTCGGCCGCGGCGTGCTCCCTGAACCGGGCAGTGGCCACGACGCGGTTGCCGGTCTCCAGAGTCATCGTGTCGCGGGTGATCCGGAGTGCCATGGTTGAGCTTCCCTTGACCGGGAGGTCCGGCAAACCAGTACCAAACCCAGGACCAACGCCCCCAGATTTCGCCAGACCGAGCGAGACGTCCCCAGACGCTCCACCCGCTCTGAACTGCGGTAACCAGACCTAGCGCGACACCATCAGACGAAACCATGCTGCATGGCATGCAGAAGGTCAGGGCGTCGCTTCTCCTCAGCTCAGCGGTCCATCACCCGCGGCACCAGCAATTACACGCTGATATCTCACCGTGTAATTGCTGGCCCGGCAGGCACGCGGTTGGATCGTGACCAGACCAACCGATCCTCAGGGACCAAGATGAGATGGAGGCGATCGTGGTAACGGATGGCACCGCGAAGCTGGCATCCGATGCGGCCATCATGCTGGACGCGGCGGAACGGCGGCTACTGACCATGATGCCGTTGCACGCGATCACCTCCGTGCACGGCGAAGCTGGCCTGCGCGAACGGCTGCTCATGGAGATTGCGCACTTCCCTGCCGCTGATCGCGCCCGGGCCGGCGACGCGCTGGCGCTGGCGTCGCGGCTGCACGCGCGGGACCGGCGGCAGCGCGAACCATACGCGAACCACCTGCTCAGGGTTAGCGTCCGGATCCTGAGCCATTACCGGGTTACCGACTCGGACGTGATTTGCGCTGCCCTGCTGCACGACGCCGTCGAAGACCACGCCGGCGATATCGCGCCCGGCGGCACCCGGCAGGCCGCCTTCGCGGTGCTGGCAGGGCGGTTCGGCAACCGGACCGCCGAACTGGTGACTGCGGTCACCAACCCGGTCTACCAGCCCGGCCGGGATGAGCACGAGCAGTACCGCGAGCACGTCGCCGTCAGCCTGCAAGCCAGCCCTTGGGCGCGGGTGATCAAGGTCTCGGATTTTACGGATAACGCGATGGGTCTGGTGCACACCACCGGGCCGAAGCTCTCCAAGCTGGCCAGGAAGTACCGGCCCCTGGTGCCGGTACTGCGCGAGCTCATCCTCCGCCCAGACACTCCACTTGACGCCGACGTGAAGGACATGATCGCGCGACAGTTCGATAACGCAGAGGACCGGTTCGCCGCGATCTGCCACGACCATCACGCCGGGAGCGGCCCGGGCCAGCCGGTCACCGCTCAACCCGGCTCTTACTAATGGCTCCTCAGCATGAACGGACGGCTGGTACCTCCCCTGAAAGCCGCCAGGCGTGCCTACTACGAGGATGACTGACCAGCGGGGCCAGCAGTGCGACCTGACTTCCGGCGTGGCCAACGTGTCGCTAATGGCTCCGGCAGGTAACTCCCGCACCTCGACTAGCGGCGCGCCGCGGCCGACGAACCAGCGCTGAAGTTCGGCGCCATCGATGAGACGGGGAGGGTCTGTCCCGATATCAGCAGGGCCGAAGACGCTGCCTGTCGCGCCTTCGACGCGGCAGCCTGCGATCCGGGCCTGGTGCAGCCCGGTTGACAGGAGGCCGCTGCCGAATCTGCATGACCGGAGGCTGGCGTCTCGCAGGTCGGCGCCAGATAGCCAGGCCCTGCCGAACCTGGCTTCGGAGAAGTCGGCACGCCGGAAGTCGGCGTGCTCGAACTGCGCCCTGTCCAGGACCGCGCCGCGGAAGACGGCATCTTGTGCGTCGCACCCGCGGCCTTGGACCTTGCGCAGGTTGCACTCCGACAAGTCGGCGCCGCGCAGTACCGCCGCGATCAGCCAGGCACCTGCGGGGGCCGCGCCTGCCAGCCGAACCCCGCTCAAGTTGGCGTCGCTGAACTCGGCCTCATACAGTTCGAGCCCGGACAGGTCGGCCCCGGTGAAATCACACTCTCCGCCGTCGAGCAGGGACTCCACGCCCTACACCCCAGCGGCAAGCGCCGCGGAATACGCCTCCAGCGCCCGCCGCGCGGCCGGGTCGCTGGGCCACCGGCGGACATCTGAAGGTGTGCGACCGTAGGTGCCGGTCACCTGACCCACTCCTTTCGCATCCCGGGCACGGTTCCGCGGGCCTGGCTTCCATCGACCGCGGCCATCAGGATCTCCGGTTCCCGCAGAATTCGTCGGCCGGCATGGCTGGCTCCTCTCCTCACACCGAGCCGGGCCGCCCAGCCGCTCGGGGGCTGCGGCCGGGCGGCCTGGGCCGGTTATCGCGCCGCGCGGGTTCATCCGTAGCGGTTCGGGCCGGGGGCCGGGTCCAGCATGGCGAAGACCAGCAATACTGCCGCGCCCGCGAACGGCAGGAGCCCCAGAAGGCACCACCATCCTGATTTGCCGGTATCGTGCAGCCGCCGAACGTACAAGGCCAGCTGCACGATCAGCAGGTAAATTATGCCGATGACCTGGATGCCGATATCGATGATAAAGGCTATACCCGCCGCCGGGCGTGATATCGCCGCAACTATTCCTGCGGCCATGGTGAGCGGCCAGATGCACCAAAGGCAGCAGAATTCGAACAGCACGTACCACCAGTACGCGGATCGTGATGCGCGGCCCCGGTAGACGAATTTGTGGCGGAACGCCTCCTGGATCGCGGTCCCGAAGCTGACTGACCCTCCCTGAAGGTAGGTACGCGTATCTGTGCGAGGAAAACCGCCCGTGTAAGGGCCGACGCCGTATACAGATGGCGGGTATGCGCCACCCGGGCCCGGCCCGGGCGGGTAGGGCCCGAACGGGGATGGCCCGGCCTGGTACGGCGCTGGCCTGCCGCTGCCGTAGAGGTCCCCAGGCCTGTCGGCGTCACTATAGAAATCGTGAGGGCTGCTCACATCATCTCCGGTCTTTTGCGTCGGGTCGTTTGCTCGAATTAACGTAGTCGGTCCTTCCATGGCTAAGCAGCTGGCGGATGCCGCTTGTAATTTCTTCCTAATAAATTGCGGGGGCGGCGCGGGGCCATAGCCTTTGGTGAATTGCCTCAAGCTGTCGACCTAGCATCACCAGAACGATGGTGTCACTCCTGGAGGCACCTTAGGTAAGGCCGGCTGAATCAAATGCACAGTATCTGGTCACAGCAAACTACTTTGGCCGACAGTGAAGCGCTCAATTCGCATCAAGGTTACTTCTTATCATTCGGACCGCGTTGAACCTCATGACGAAACTCATCGTGTCGTTTGGTGAATGATTGGCTGACTGACATCACCCAACTCAGGCGAGCAACCAAGGGAACGGGAAGCACGCCATGGCAGTGGACATCCCGGCTATCCGGGAGGTAGTGGAGCGCGTCTGCACGCGCAGGGAAGTGCTCGAACGCATGCAAGCGCCGCGACCTTGGCGCAGTGATTACGGTGCTGTGCGCGCACGGCGTTACGCAAGGCCAACTCTCTGTCCTTACAGGCATACCGCAAGGACGGCTGAGCGAGTACAAGACGCACAAGCGGATGCCGACTGCCACCTCGACGTTCGAGGCGTTCGCTGATGGCCTGGGCATGCCCCCAGCGGCACGTCGTGCGCTCGGACTTACTTCCGACGCTGCCGGATCCGGCCCGCTCGATCCAGCCGGTGGGCGGCCAGCCGAGATCGATGGCGCCAGCCTGGGAGATGTACGCCCCCTGCTCAGCAACCTGTCGAGGTCTAGCGCCGTCCCGGTACTGTCGGCGCTTCGCGGAATGCATCGTAGCTATGTCGAAGCGGACCGGCTGATGGGTTCCATGTGCATTACCGGCTCGATCCAACTGCAGATTCCTGTCGTCGAGAGGGCATGCGAGGTCACTAGGGGGGCGGACCGGGTTGAGATGCTCCGGTTCGCCTGCCAGTTCACGGAGTTCGGCGGGTGGCTCTTCCAGGACGCCGGGGATCTGGTATGCGCAATGCACTGGACGGATAGGGCGCTCGATTACGCCCTGGAACTCGGGGATCACCGTATTACCGCATATACGCTCATGCGTAAGGCGATGATCGCGACTGAATCAGGTAATCCTGCGCAGGGCCTGGGTATCGCCAATTCCGCGCTTGAGTATAAGGATGCGCTGACTCCGCGGCTCAGGGCGGTTATCCTGCGCCAGCGATCCTACTCACACGCGGTTCTGGGGGAAGTCATCGCCTCGGCCAAGGATTCCGAGCAGGCTGTTGCCGAAGCTGTCGCAGGCGTAAAGCAGGCCGAGGCGGACCGGGCACCTTATTGCACGCCAACTTATGCGGCGATGGAAGCTGGAGCGTCCTGGCTTATGCTGGGGCATCCCAGGTCTGCAATCCCGATCCTGGAGAAGGGCCGCTCGGAGTGGCTGGACAATTCGCAGGTGCGTGATTATGCGTTGTGCGTGTCGCGCCTGGCGGCAGCTTACGCTGCTGCCGATGAACGGGAGCAGGCTTGTGCGGCCGCGGAAGAGGTCATGGCACTTGCCCACGGGCTTGGCTCGCGCCGCGTGGCTGGCCAGATCGACGTGGTTTATCGTAGGCTGGGCAGGTGGCGGCAAGATCCCGCCGTGGCCAGCCTGCGAGGGAGTTTGAAGGTGCTTGTCGATTCGTTTATACCGAAACAAGACGTGAGCTGATGAATCAGCTCCTGCCGACGGCGACAACATCGGAGGAGAAAGAGCGAGACGCGAAGTGCGCGATCCTTCCCGTCGGTAGCTTCGAGCAGCACGGTGATTATCTGCCGCTGATTACCGATACCGTAGTCGCGTGTGCGGTATCACGGGAACTTGCGAACGCGTATCCTATCCTTCAGCTTCCGCCGGTCACGATCTCGTGTTCCCATGAGCATAGTGCTTGGCACGGCACGGTGAGTATCTCCTCGAGCACCCTTCACGTCCTGGTCAATGACATTTATTGCTCTATCGCAAATTCTGGCTTGACTGCTCTGGTAATCCTTAATTGCCATGGCGGCAACTATTTCCTGGCCAACGTTGTCCAGGAGGGAAATTTCCAGGGAAAGAGGATGGCCCTTTTCCCGTCCGGGCAGGACTGGGCGGAAGCCCGCCAATCGGCAAGGCTCGTTACGTCAAGCCACGAGGACATGCACGCTGGTGAGCTCGAGACTTCCATCCTTCTGCACACGAACCCCGAGCTCGTCCGGGACGGCTATCAGGTGGCCGACTGGGCGGCGGACGACAGGCGCCACCTCCTGACCACCGGGATGGGCGAATACACGAGAAGCGGAGTCATAGGTCGGCCATCTGTGGCTACTGCGGAGAAAGGGAAAGCAGTGCTCGCCTCATTGGTCGAGAGCTTCTCGTCCGTACTGGAGATCCTGCAGAGGGAATAGTCCGGCCGACTGGTTTCAGCCGGACAGCGGGGTCCATCGCCTCAGAAGCGCGCCCAGTTCGGGCACTATCGCGTTCCGGTAGACCGGCTCGGTCGGCGCCGTGCCCTCGTACATCTCCCGCAGTCCCCAGTCGGTGCCGAGACCTGAGGTCCGGTGATCCTCCTGAACTCAGGGCGCACGTTGTGATGGTCCAAGCGGCGTTCTAACGGTAGGCGCGGAGACAGGGCCGTAATCGTGCCAGATCGCCCGGGTCAGCAGTCGGTTCTGCGCCCAGCGGCCGCGGCCACGCTGCTCACGAAGTGCCTGGACAGCAAGCCGCAGCAGCGACTGCACGCGCCGACTCTAGGCGTCCCGTATCTGCGGTGGCCCGACCGCGCGGTACACCGCTACGGTGCCAGCGCCCAGATCCACCTGAGCGCCCGCAACTCTTCAGTCCGGCGCTCGAGGATAACGGGGTATATGTCTCAAGACTGGGCAAATACCTTGTCCATCACGTCGGCGCCGGTGGTGATCACCGGGCGGAGCTCGTGGCGGTAAATGACCTCGGTCGTGCGGGAGCTGGAGTGCCCGGCCAGCCGAGCGATCTCCTCCACCGCGACGCCGGACTCGGACATGACCGACACGAACGTATGCCGCAGCTCCCGAGGCGCCCACACGCCCTTGATGCCGGCCTTCTTGCAAAGCGCCCGGAAGTCACGGCGGACATGGGAGGCGTCCAGGGGCGTGCCGACACTCGTGGCAAACACCAGACCCTCGTCGTGCCATAGTGCCCCGGCGGCCAGCCGTGCCTCTGCCTGCCACTTATGGTGCTCCCGCAGCGCTGTGACCGCGCTCTGCGGCAGGGCCAGAGTCCTGCGCGATTTCTCAGTCTTGGTATCACCATGTGCCCGAACTGATCGCCAGACCTCGATATGCGGCGGCACCGGCGGCGCGGCGCCGGGATCGCCCTCCAAGTCAACGTGATCCCATGTGAGCGCCCGGGCCTCCTCGGTCCGAATGCCTGTAGTCAGGGAGAGGATGACGTACGCACCAAGCCGACGGTCGTCTTTAGCGGCGGCGAGCAGCGCCGCGGCCTCCCGGGCGTTCATCGACCGGGACGGGCGTCCAGTCTTGCCCTGTGGCGCGTTGACGAAAGTCGCCACGTTCCGGCCGACGTGATCGTTCGCTTCGGCATGGCGGATGGCGCGTACGAGCACGTTGTGTGTGCTGGACATAGTGCGGGTAGACCGTTCCTCGGCGAGCTTGGCTAGGGCGCGTCGCACGTCGTGCGCGGTGAGATCGCGCAGCGGGATGTTGCCGATCAGCATCGTGACCGGCTTGAGCAGGTCGACGTGTGACCGGACGGTCTTGGGCGCCAGGCCATCCAGGGCCTCGGCGGCCCAGTCATCCACCGCCTTGGCCAGGGTGTAGCTGGTCGAGGTGCGCAGCCCGGCCCCGGCCTCGGCCTGGAGCTTCTTGAGCTTGTCTCGGACCTCGGTCTTGGTGCGGCCAGTGACTTTGCGCCGGATCCGCTTCCCGTCCGGTCGCCAGCCGAGCGAGATGGCGCCCACCCAGGTGCCGTTCGCCTCGTCGCGGTAGATCGAACCTTCGCCGTGTCCACGGCGAGCAGAAGTCGCCATAGCCCAGAGAGTAGCACTCGCTTGGCTCTTGCTTTGGCTCTGCTGCGCGGCCTTCAAGATCGCAAGTGGCCTCTGACCTGTGGAGCTAAGGGGACTCGAACCCCTGGCCTTCTGGATGCAAACTAGCCTCATAGAGGTCGGTGAGGGTCGTTTACGCAGTTCAGAGCCATAGAACAGGTCGGCCAAGGTCAGGTATACGCCGAAGTTGGCGCGGATCGTGCGAGCGTTGTGCGCCGTCGCCGGCCGCTGCCAGTAGCCGTTGGCCGCTGTTGTTGCTGTCACCGTTGCTGTCAACCCACCGCTTCCCGTCCGGCCGCAAGCCGACCCGCACGTTGCCAGGGGATGGCCCGCGTCCGGTCCGGGCAGGCCCCCCGGCTGACCCTTGTCTTCTGACCGGAGTGGGCGTAGAGGTCTCCGGTGTCAAGCGACTTGGCGTGTACGCTCACCAGGCACGTTTCACCTGTGCTCGTTGCCCTGCGGTCACGGTCACGCTTGACGCTGGAGGGGCGGACACGTACGCCCGGCGGGCCATCCCGGACCCGAGCCCGGCCAGAACTCTTGGACCTTCCGGTTTATGTGGTGATGGGCCAGGTGGTCACCGTCAAACCCGGGTGCGGGCTGTTGTTAGCGTAGCGGGCGGAACGCCGCCCGGATCTCGGTCGCGAACAGCTCGGGCTCTTCCCAGGCGGCGAAGTGGCCGCCCTTGTCGGCCTCGTGGAAGTAGGTGAGGTTGGGGTAGGACTTCTCGACCCAGCTGCGCGGGGCCCGGAAGATCTCGCCGGGGAACGCGGTGAAGCCGACCGGGAGCGAGACCTCCGGCCGAGCCTGCCCGGCCGCCGCCGCGAGAGCCTGGGCTCGTCCACTTTCCCAGTAGGACCGGGCCGCCGAGGCCCCGGTACCGGTCAGCCAGTACAGCGTGATGTTGTCGAGGATGTGGTCCCGGGTGAGCCCCCCGGACGGCTGCCCGTCGACGAAGGCGCGGGAGATCTTGTAGTAGGCGTCGGTGTCGTGGTCGAGCATCCAGGCCGCCAGGGCGACGGGTGAATCCAGCAGGGCGTAGCCGATCGTCTGCGGCCGGGTGGCCTGCTCCAGGAAGTAGCCGAAGCCGCTCGTCCTGAATGTCTTGGTCTGCTCGAGCGCCGCGCGTTCCTGCTCGGTTTCTGCCGGCATAGCGCCGCCGCCCAGCGCCGTCACGAGCAAGTTCATGTGGATGCCGAGCAGCCCCTCGGGTGCCTGGCGGCCCATCGCGTCGGTGATCGAGGCGCCTTGGTCGCCGCCTTGGGCGACGTAGCGGGTGTAGCCGAGACGGTGCATCAGCTCCGCCCAGGCACCCGCGATGCGGCTGGGGTTCCAGCCGATCTCGGTCGGCTCGGCGGAGAAGCCGTAGCCAGGCAGGGACGGCAGCACGAGGTCGAACGCGTCCTCGGCGCGTCCGCCGTGCGCGGTCGGGTTGGTGAGCGGGCCGACGGAGTCGAGCAGCTCGATGACCGAGCCGGGCCAGCCGTGCGTCATGATCAACGGCAACGCGTCCGCGTGCTCTGATTTCACGTGGACGAAGTGGATGTCCAGCCCGTCGATCTCGGTCTTGAACTGCGGCAGCGCGTTCAGTTTCGCCTCGCACGCGCCCCAGTCGTAATCAGTCGCCCAGTAGCGGGCGAGCTCCTGCAACGTCGCCAGCTGCACGCCTTGCGACCGATCAGCAACCAGCTCCCGGGAGGGCCAGCGCCTCGCGGCGATGCGCTGCCGAAGGTCGGCGATCGCTTCGTCGGGCATGTCGACCCGGAAGGGACGGATTCCGGTTTCGTTGGACATAAGTCTCTACCTTCCTGGATTGGCTGACCACGGACGATCGCGGAGGAATCTGCGGCTTGCGTGAGCTGCGCGCTTCGGCACTGGCCCGGATCACCCCGGGACGACAACAAATTCCCGGCAGCCTGGGTGGGAGACGAAGTCACGAGGTTCCCCCTTTCACAAGTGGTACCAGTTCAGGATTGTCTTTCGCGCGGACCCGTCGCGCCAGTGGACATCCCTGGCCATGGCCCTGGTCTGCGATACGGCGCAGATGGAGAGGCTGCGTCAGGTCCGCGGGTTGCCGACGCCGGGCGGTAACGGCCTCCGAGCTGGCCGTCCGGAACGATGTCGCTCGCGACGGCTGAGGGCAGGACGACCGGGGATGAGAAGACGGCTGTCCGCGGTACCTGTCTGCGCGCCGGATGAGCGATCTTGATCTGCGTCCCAGCGGCGCCGCGCAGCGGCGCCGCCTTGATCTCATGTAATGCCGGATTCGGCAGTAGATCACGTCGAGGTCTTCCGAATGTCTCTTGCAGGGAAGCCGACGGTCTAACAGGCATCCGCCAGACCTAGCCTAACCAGGAGCGATGCGCCGTCGATCCGTAATTCTCCGGGTATCCTCCCGCACAGGCAGTCTTCTGGCGCAGACCAGAGTCCTTGCTTCGAGGTTGATCACGGAGATCGCTACGGCAGTCCGGCCGGATGGGTGCGGAGCTTCTCGGAAGAGATTCTCCTTACCATGGGACACGCCTTCACCACCCTGACCTGGACCTCAGCAGTCAAGAATGCTCACCCGGGCGTCTATTGGGCGGCTCTGTCGCACATCTCTGGATGATAACGGAGCCCTGACGTCGCCCGCCCGCCGTATTTTCCCTATGAACGCCCCGAGATCGAACTAACGTGAAAGATAACCGGCCCCATAGGGCGTGAGATCCTTCACGTTATCGAAAACCGGCGAGAAGCGGGACACCGGATGGCCGCTAGCGCACGATCGGGCCGTTACTTTCCAGTTATATGAGCCAGAGCCTATTGGGCGCAGGGAATCTTTCAGAGAGCGAGGCATTGGGCGCGCATTGGGCATGGCGTCGCGACGAGTGTGGGCTTGCCCCGGTAGTCCGGACACCTGACCTGAGGTGGCCTCGGTCACCTGGAAGGATGTCCACGTGCCTGCACCACACCCTCCGGCTCGCCGATGACGTCGATATATCCGGTACGCCGTCGCTGGAGCGGACTACCTTCGCGCTTGAGGTAGCCCGGTGCTACGAGCAGAAGCGTGACGATCCGGGCGTCTTTCTGCACCTGGTTAACGCGGAGGCCGGCGGACCGGAAGACATGCGGTATAACACGCTGGCCCGGGATCTTGTCCAGGGGCTTCTTAAGCGGGCGCGGCCGACCTACGCGCCGCAGGTGCGGGCGCTGGCGCAGCGAATCGACTTGTAATACCGGCAGGACGGGTAACTTCATGGAGGGCGACATGGGGAACGTGCCGGCGGCCCGCGTCGAGGAACGGATAAGGTCAGCCTTCCCCGAGGGCGCCATCGAGCGGGTCCAGGTACTGGCCCACGGCGACGACCCAGAGGTGGGTCCCGGGGAGACCGCGGTCCGGGTCTTCCTCAGCCGGGCAGGCCGCCCGGAGGGCCGGGAGGCGGACAAGGAGATCGTGACGACGGTCCGCGATGCCGGCCAGGCGTCCCTCGTCCGGCTGGCCGGCGAGCTGCCCTTCATCGAGTGGATCGAGTTCCGCCCCCACGTGCCGGGCAGGCACGGCGGCTTTCACCCCGATGTCGGGCCCTCCATCAGGTTCAGCCCCCGCGGCGAACAAGGCCAGGTCCACCTCACTGAACAGGCCGGCCCGGGTGAACCGCAGGAGCAGCTCACACCCGTGATGACGCGGCTCGGGACCGCCGACCTGGCGGCCGTGGACACGCTGATCGCCGCCGGCATCGCGGGCAGCCGCGCCGAGATCCTGCGCTGGGCCGTCAGCCGCATCCGCGAGCACCCGGCCTACGCCCAGCTCCAGGACCGGGTGCACGAGATCAGCCAGCTCAAGGCCCAGTTCTGACAGGCCCGGCCGGACGGCACGACGCCACGAGACTGAGACAAGCCAGCCCGCCGAGAAAACGATCGCCCTACGGCGCATCCCGCCATCCCAGCCAGCCGCGGCCACTGAGAAAACGCCAGGTCACAACAAAGCGGCAGCTCCACGCTGGCTCAGCGAATCAGCTGAATCGGCCTCCGACCGTCCGTGCAGGCGCGCAGGTAATCACGCAACAGGGCTGAGTCCGTGCCCGCCGACCGCGTAGATCCACGCCGGGCAGATCCCGGCGGCTTCGAGCATGGCGACGGTCTCGGTCTCCAGGCTGGTCAGCGACACCGGCTGCGGCTCGTCGGCGTCGTGGCCGAAGAACAGCGGATCGTCAGGTCCGGGCGGGCGGCCGGATTTCTCCTCGAACCTGCGGACCTGGGCCTCCACCGCTTCGGCCTGGTCCGGGTCGATCCGGAGGACCCGCTCTCCCGCCTGCGACAGCTCCTCAAACTCACCAGCCACCAGGGCGATGTACAACGCGGGAAGCAGCACGGCAGTCTCATGGCGCACATCGATGCCAGCAGAACTGAGCAGGTGCAGCCCTTCGCGAAAGCGCGTCCTGCACGATGCCGTCGTGGGCCGCGCCGGTCTCCGTGGCCGCCCACAGCCAGCCGCCCACAGCCGCTCGGCGTCCGGCGAGGCGCAGGCGGGGCTGCCGCGCGAGCTGGAGGGCATCGAGACCCGGCACACCGCCGCGACCGGATGGATGCGCCGCCTGCAGCGTCCCCAAGGAAAGCTCTGAGTACTCCTTCCCAGGTGAATCCGGCTGCAGAGAGCACGCGTTGTGAGCCCCTGACGCCGCGCGTCGGGGACTATCCAGTAACCAAGGCCGACCACGAATGGGTGGGGACGAACGCCGATGTACAGCTGTCCGAGGGCCGTGTCGGCCCGCGCGTCGGCTATGACCATCGATACGCCGATGCCGGTATCGAGGCGGCTCCTTATCCCCGCCGGGTTATCCCGGTGACCTCCCATGCCCGACCGAGGGCGCTGCAATACAAAGCCACAATGACGAGGACCAAAGCATGTTGCAGCGTGGCACTCTGGGTGTTCGCCAGGAGCGCTACGGCGAGGCCGAGCTGCACTGAGTAGCCCCCAGCCGAAATCGACGCGAAGGCGATATTCAGCTTTCTGGTTCGAAAGCCGCGGGAGAAATTTCCAGCCCGCTTTGCCCTCGGTATCAGCCGTCTGGTGGCCAGCAGGCCGACGGTTGCCATTGCGAGGCTTGATAGCCCGAAGACGACTGAGCCCCCGGTCAAGGCCACGATCGAGACGAAGAAGATGTCTACCAGGGCAACAAACGCGCTCCCGGCCAACACGGTTCGGTTCTCCCGAGTTGTGGGGTTCGCGTCATCCGCGTTGACGACCGATACGGCGACGACCAGCAACCCCAAGATGGCAGCGGACGCGCCCGCGCTTGCGATGAAGAAGTTCTCATAGTGCCCCACCACACCACCACCCTATCGGGCATCGGCGACTATCTTGCCGAGGCGTGCCTCGCGGTTGCGCTGAGCTGCGGTCCGTCGTTCACAGGGAATTCCGATCGGGGCAGTTCCATGGCTGGCCCTCGCGGGCATGCGGCCTGCGGGCGCAGGGGTTTGCAGCGCTCTCTTTCTGGTCTACAAATAGCACATGACATCGGTAGGGGTCCGTGAGCTTCGGCAGCGGGCGAGTGAGTTGTTTGCGCCTGGTGGCGAAGGGTGAGGTCGTGGAGATTACCGACCGGGGCCGTGTAGGGTTCCATAACCTCGTCGCAGCCTTTGAGCTGCGGTTTTGCGGCTGGCTACTGTTGGTCATGCCGCACGTTGGTACTCGTTGATCAGCCCGCCCAGTACCCGTCGCCGATGGATTCTGGCAATCGCAAGATCGGGCGTCGCGGTCGTGGTGACGCCGTAAGGTGCCAGAACTATGCGACAGCGGCTGACCTCCCGCTTTGCGCTCGCTGATGGACAGTTGCTGATTCGCAGGGTCATTGCCCACGGAGCCGACGGCCGCGCAGTTCCATGCGAAGTACATCGCAGGTCTACGGAAGGTCAATTACCGCACGCATAGGAAGCCCTGCGTCACCAGACGTCCGGCATCAGGCTCTGGCGATCGGCCGCGATCTTCAGAGCAAAACACGGCTGCCCGGACGCGTCTGGACCAGAGGCACGTTAGCGGGGGTTATTACGGAACGTATCTACCGCTTGAGCAGGTAGCGAAATGGGCGGAGTCGCGGACAAAATGGCACCGCCGGGCATTATCCGGCAGCACGCGGATGCAAAACAGCCGACTCTTAATCCGCGGGTTCGGGATTCAAGTCCCTGGCGGCGCACCCGTACTGACCTGGGATTTTATCACCCCACGTCATTTTTTTCGTGTCCGTTTTGTTCCCATGTTTGCTCCATGTTTGCTCGCGTGCCGGGACCCGGTCGTGGCGGGCTTGTCAAATCCGGGCCGATTCCGGGGCGCGGTCCGGTCAAGCTCCTAGGCCAATGGTCTAGACCTCTGGCGTCATCCCTGGGGCTGGGTCCTGAGTGTCCCTTCCGGTGCCGTCACGCACTGTGAAACCTGCTGGTGAAATGCCATCTGGGAGATGGATCGCGGGCTGGGGCCATGTACGGCCGGCCCGGCACTATCGTCCAGGTGCGCATGGCAGCGGCACAGTGGGCCCTGGCGGCGGCGCTGCAGCCGGCTCCCCCGAAGCGGCAAGTCTGCTGGGCAGTCCCGTCTGGAAACGGTGCCCGGAACGTCAGGACGCGCGTGCATCACGCCTTGCCGGCTGGGCATGTCAGCTGATCGCGTCCTGGTGCACGCGCTTCACGCAAAGGCGACGGGGCTCCGCGGAGACGGCGGCAGCATGCGGCGGATATCGCCGTGCCCGGCAAGCCGGGGCGAGGGCGGCCACAGCCGGGCCGGATGCCCGGGACGACGGGATTGCCGGCACCGGGAACGGTCGCGCCCGCACGGGGGCTGTGTCCGTCCGGGACGGCCCACGGCCGGGCACCGCGGGCAACGGGTTGCCGGGGTGACGCTGGCCAGGAGCGTTCGCGGACACAGGTTCCGGGCCAGCGGCGTGCTGTTGCAGACGGCAGCACCGGGACGGCCCCGGATAATTCGGACTGCGGGCCTCTCCATGCCTCGCCGGTGCCGGGCGAGGCGGGGGCAGGAGCACTGTGATCACCGGCGGTCGGCAGCCGCGGCTTATGCTCCTGGCAGGCACACAACGGGCACCGAGGTTCTTGATCGTCGTAGACCGGATGCCCGCACACGCACAAGCGCGGAGCGGACAGGAGCGGCGGGGCACTGGTGTTGGCGGCCGGTCGAGTCACGGACGGCCACTTTACGCCGGGCGTCTGACATTCCATCCGCGCCGCACCGCCCGTCCGCCCGTCTGGTGCGCCTGCTGCTCGCCCCCGACTCCCGCCTGACGGCCGCGGACCTCGTGCTCCAGCACGCCGCGGCGCGCCGCTTCTGCGGGGGCGATCCGCGCGGCGCGGGCCGGCTGGACCGCCGCTGGGAACTGCGGCTTGGCCTGCCACTGCCGCGCCGCGCGTTCACGCCTCCGCCACGCGTCGACTCCGTGGTACTGGTCGCCCGGCGACGGTGACCGCCTCACGGGCGTGGGGTGCTAGGCGGCCTACAGTTGCGCGGCGAGCGCCTTGGCCTGGGCCTCGGTGAAGCCGGCTGGCTGAGGTCCGGTGATCTCCGGCATGCCGAACGTGATTGGGCCAGCGGTCTCCGGCGCGGACTGCACGTCGCCGTTGATGACGAACGCGATGGAGTCCAGCACCGCGTCATCCTCGTTGCCACGCTCGTAACCGGAGTAGTAGGTGTTGTACTGCTTCGTGGTCAGCGTGCCGAACGCCGCGGTCGCCTTGCCGTTGAGCGCCAGGTCCACGACCCACTGGCCGCTGCTGCGCTGCTGGCCGACGGCGACGCTGCTGATGTCCTTGGCTCCGAAGACGGCCTGGCCAAGGACGTACTTGTCGCCCACGGCATCGCACGAGACGATCTCGCTGCCCGGCGCGTTCCACTGAGCGGCCCTGTACCCCACGGTCGCCTTCCAGTGATCGTCGACGGCAATGTCGTTAAGCCCCGGTTCGCAGGTGAGCTTGTCGAACAGTCTCATCGTGGCGGCGTTCACCAGCCTGGCGTCCCCGTATTCGGTCGTGCTGTCCGGCGAGGCGCGAAGCAGGACCGGCCGGACCTGGAAAGCGTCACCAAGCGGCTTGACGGTGGTGGGTGTCCCCGCGCCGCTCTGGCTGGCCGCGCCGCCCTGGCCGGCCGGTCGGCCAGCCAGGGCCGGGATGCCCACGACCGCGCCGACGACGAGCGCCATGGCGCCGGCGACTCCGGCGCTGACCGCCGTACGTCGCCTGCTCCTCATCCGCCGGCCCCGGAGCATGGTCAGCTCGACCGGGGGGTCGATAGGCGTGATCTCGGCGGCCATGTCGTCGAAGGTCTCGTGAAGTCCGGTCATCGCAGTTCCCCTTCCGTGATCTCGGCGTCCTTACGCAGGGTGGCCAGCGCCCGGGAGGTCTGGCTCTTGACAGTGCCGACCGAGCAGCCGAGCGCCTGCGCCGTCGCGGCCTCGGACATGTCCAGCCAGAAGCGGAGCACGACCACCGCGCGCTGGCGGGGGCCGAGCCGGTCCAGCGCGTGGCGCAGTGCCGCACGCTCGGCCAGGCTGTCGTCAGCGTCCGCGCCTCGTTCCGGGACGGCGGCGCGCAGGTCCTCGCGGACACGCTGCTTCCGGAACCGCTTGCTGTTTTCATGGATCACGATCGCGCGCACGTACGCGTCCGGGTCGCCAGCCTGCCTGACCCGCCCCCAGGACGCGTAGGCATTGGCGAACGCGGCCTGCGTGATGTCCTCGGCGTGCCCCTGGTCGCCGGTGAGCGTATACGCCAAGCGCACCATGGCGGACCACCGGCCACGCATGAAGTCGCGGAACTCCTCGTCTGATTCGACGCCCACGCTCCACCTCCTCGTCCCCTAAGAGGGCGGCCGCACGCGAGATGGTTGCATGGCCTCCTAGGCCGGCGGTCCTGCCGCGATCCGGCGGGTGACCTCGGCGAGGCCTGCGGGGCCCCGCGCAGGACACGGTCTGCCTACATGTAATAGGCGTAGCGGGTGGCGATCTGGGCGTCTGGCGGGACGTGCCTGAGGATACCCCCGACCCGGTGGGCGGTGCGGAGGGTGAGCGGGTCGCGCTCGTCGAGCTGGGCGTTGTTCCAGTTCATCTTGGACAGGGCCAGGACTTCCGTGCCCGTAGCCTGCAGATCGGTGCCGTCCCCGGCAGGGCGCAGCAGGAGCGGCTGCGGGACGTACAGGCCGGGGTAAGTCCGGAAGTACGGGACGGATCCCCTTGTGTAGAGCAGGAGGGTGCGCGGGTCGAGCTGGACGCTGGTGCCGCGCAGCGGCGGGAGCTGCCCGGTGCGGAACAGGTGCGGGGCGCCGCGCCGCTGGATCCAGATCAGCTCGAGGAAGTCGATCTCCCGGTCGTCGGCCGCACCCTGGAACCCGCTGACCTCGGCGGGGCTGAACTGCGAGGTCTTGTGGAGCACGATGCGGGCGGGCTGGTGGCCGTCCTGGAGCAGCCGCGGGACGTCGCTGCCCGTGACGGTGCCTTCCCAGGTTTCCCGGCGCATGACCTGCAGCGGACACGCCAGGCCGAGCGACTGAGCCTTCAGCAGGTCGTGGAAGTCGCGGCCGATCTCGGTTTCACTGTGATCCTCCTCGCTGTCGGCGGCGCCGTCTGGCGGGCCGCTGGCATCGCTGTCGTGCTCGCGGATCTCCTCGGGCCGGGCGCACAAGATGACGCGGCAGCGGCCGGTCTCGGCGAGCGACCGGGCGGCGTCGGCGTACAGTGCGGCGCCCTCGGCAATGGCGGCCTTCACATCGGCCCTGGCGAGCAGGCGGAGTCGCCGGTCGGGGATCTCGCGGATCAGGGCGTCATCGAAGACCAGCCCGGCACCGAAGTTCGTGTCCGTGCTGAAGCCCGGGAAGGGCTGGTGGAGGTTCTCCTGGCCTGGCTTGGCCTCCTTAGCCTCGATCCGGGTCCGGCAGCGTTCCAGCCAGCCTCGCATCCCGTCGACGGCGGACGAGGGACCGACGAGGCCGACGGGGATGTCGCGGGGCGCGGACGGGGCGTCGGCGTTGGCCGGGCCGTACACGGCGACGCCGTAGCGCGGGTCGATATGCCGGTTCCTGGCCCGGAATTCGAGCTCCGGCTCGCTGAGGACGTGCGCTTTCACGGCAGGTCCCACAGACCCGCCAGCAGGCCCGCTGTCGGCCGGAGCCGGGACGGGCGGGTCCGGCGGCGGCAGCCACGCCTTCTCATCGATCGCGGCATCGGTGTCGACGGTTAGCAAGCTGCCGAACAGGATCCGCTCGTCGCGGCTCTTGAACAGGGTGTCCTCGCCGTGGAGATAGTCCGCCCAGGCGCGCACCAACTGGTAGACGGCGTTGTTGCGTTCCATCCGCTTGATCTTCGCGACGTACTCGGCGTCGTAATACGAGTCGCGGCGCCCGTCGATCGTGAAGTGATAGGTCGGGTTAATCTCCAGGAACCACTGCCCGGCCCAGCGGCGGAAGTACAGCCCGGCCGCGTAATGCCGGCAGAACCTGACCCTGGTCACGTCGTCCTTGCCGTGGTAAGGAGTGAAGAACGCGCGGCCCTTGCTGCCCCGGTACCGGCCCCGCACCTTCCGCTTGGACAGGTCCGAAGATGCCTGGTAATAGACGACCTTCTTCTTCAAATGCCAGACCAGCTCGTCGTAATGCGCGGCGCGCAGCGTGAAGTTCAGCAGCGCCGTGAACCGCCGCTGCACATCCTCGTCCTGCGAGTCTGACCACTCCGCCGTCGGGACCGAGGTAACCGGCCCGTCGCACAGCACTGCAGGAAGAACTTGCCTCCTACAGCTCCCAGGTCGTGCTCGTGGACCGCGTCTGGCTGGCCCCCGCGTGGCGCGGGCACGGCGTCGGCCGGCTGCTGACCGCGCGGCTGCTGGGCTGGGTCTGCCCCGATCCGATGGTCGTCGCCCTCATGCCGTCCCCGATCGCCCTCGACGAGAAGCAGCAGGAGGACGAGGCCGCCTTCAACCAGGAGATGGCGAAGGTCCGCCGGACCTGGAAGTCCGTCGGCTTCCGGCCCTTCGGCAAGGACATCATGGTCATGGACCCCGCGATGGCGCACGACGACGAGGCGGTGGACAAGCTCGCCCGCAAGCTCGGCCTGCCCCAGTGACCAGGCAGCCGCCGCAACAGCCGCGAGCGCCCGCCCTCGGCTGGCGTGCCCGGCTAATCCGAAGCTGTTCCCCAGGATCCAATCCGGGCGCTGCCCGCAGGGATCACTAACCGTGTCGAGCCGCTTCCGCCGGACTCGGGGCGCGGCCATCATGTACCACGTGGCGGGCAGCTATACCTTTACCAGCAGTGGTCCAGGCAGTGGTCTAGACCTTTGCGCACCGATGTTTGCTCCATGTTTGCTCGGATGCCCCGGTACGCCCCGGCACCACTCGGTATCCACAGCAGGGCGCGGATGCGGGCAACCGGACAGAATGGCAGCTCCCGGCACGTGCTAGCATTGTTTGACAGCAGCTCAAGGAGAATAAGCGAACACAGGAGCGGACTCTTAATCCGCGGATACATCGACGCTGGCCACCGACCCCCGCGTTATCGTTCTCCCCGTAAACTCGGGCAATCTCCTTGCCGCTGCCCTTGTCACGCGGCGTGCCTGGCAGTGCCGATCACGCCTCCGCTACCGGGAAGCCGCCGCCCTGCCCGTTCCCCGGTGATACGCCACGCCGCAGCGCCGCCGGACGGGCCTGCCGGCGACCGCCCGCCGCCCGCACCCCGGGCAGACGCATACCGGCCCCGCTGACCGTCATCGGACTCGAAAGCAGCAACTGGCCTATTTTGTCAGTGGCATGCGGCACCATGTAGCCGTGGCTGGCGAAGTCTCTCCGTCGGCGCGCGGCCAGGGGAAGCTGCAGGGCGAAACCTCCGATGAGCCGCGGCCGTTCACGCATCTCGGCGTCCCCAACGCCGATCAGTACCGGCGCTTGCTCCGGACGTTCGCGCTGGCGAAGGAGCGCTTCATCGTCCACCTGCGCCCAGAGGATATCGCCGCGGATCTGCGGATCGATGCCGATGACCAGCTGACCGAGGCCCTGGATCAGCTGGTCCGGTGGGGCAACCTGCGGGCGGACATCGATACCAGCCGCGTTACCACGGTGGAGGACTTTCACCGTAAGCGGTCGCTGTACCAGCTCACCGGCGCGGGTCAGGCGGCCGAGCAGGCGATCGCGTTCTACGAAGAGGCGATCGGGCGGCGCGGCCAGCTCCAGTCGGTCGCCCTTGCCGACATCGCCGGCCAGCTTAAGGCACTGCTTGTCCTGGTCGCGGAGAGCGATCCCGATCCGGCCAAGGTCCACCTGCTGCTCCTGTCGGTGGCGGAGCGGTTCTCGTCCCTGGCCGATAACGCGCAGGCCTTCATGTCCGCGCTGCGGCGCGCGATCGACTTCTCCGACGGGGACGTCGACGGTTTCGTCGCGTATAAAGAACGGCTGATCGACTACATCAACCGGTTTATCGCTGACCTCGCCAACTCCGGCGCCCAGATCGCGCTGCTGCTCGCCGGCCTGGAAGCCGCCGGGCACCAGCGGCTACTCGGGATCGCCGCCAAGCGCGAGGCGGCCGACGCCGTGCCCGAAGGGGCGGACGACGCCGAGTCCCTGACCAGGGCGGAAGAACAGGCGCTCGAACGCGTGGCGGAACCGGTGGCGCGGCCTTGACGACTGGTTCACCTCACGGGACACCGCGCACCCGTCGCAGGCCAGGCTGCTGCGGCAGGCCGCCGTGACCGCGATCAAGCAGCTCATCGACGCGGTCGGCCTGCTCAACGAGCGGCGGTCTGGGCGGTCAGACCGCTCGGCGGATTTCGGTGCGCTCGCCCGATGGTTCGCCGAGGCACCGGACGACGCGGCGGCCCACCGGCTGTGGCGGGCCGCGTTCGGCCTGGCCCCCGCCCGGCACCTGTCCGTCACCGGCGAGACGGCAGACGAATGGCGCGATGTGCCGGCCGGAACGGCATGGCGCGACGCGCCCCCGATCCGCATCTCGCCGCAGCTGCGCAAGACCGGGACCTACGAACGGCGCGGCAAGCCCAGCCAGGTCCGGGACCGGTCCGCGGACCGGGAGCTGCTGCGCCGCCAGGCGGAGCAGGAGGCGATCCAGACAGCCGAGGCCAGGCGGCGGCTGCGGACCAACGGGCCGACGCTCCTGTCCGACCTGGAGGTACTCGACCCGAGGACGTTCCGGCTGTTCCTCGCGCTGCTTGGCGACGCGCTCGCGGTGCGCGCGCCCGGCGATACCGAGGTGAAAACCGTGACAAGCGACGGCACGATGGAGGTGCGGCTGCAACTGGTCCCTGACGGCGGCACGGCCGCGATCAGGACCGAGGACGGGATGTTCACCGGCCCCGAGCATGTCATCGAGATCACGGACCTGGTGCCATGATCCCCGCCGAGGAACAGGCGCAGCGCCAGGCCGCCCTTCGCGCCTTGCTCGCCAAGCCGCTGCTCATCGTGGCCGACGACGGCGAGGCGCTCATGCTGGTGCGGAGGCACCTGACGGCGCTCAGCGACTGGCTGCGCAGGGAGACCGGCTGGCGGCTGGTCGCGGACGCGGAGACGGCCCGGCTGTTCAAGACCGCTCCGCTGCTTTCCGACGCCACCCATCCCGCTCGCGGGCACAACAGGGAACCGTTCAGCCGCCGCCGGTACGTCACCCTCTGCCTGGCCCTGGCGGCGCTCGCTCGCGCCGACGCACAGACCACGCTCGGCAGCCTCGCCGACGACGTGCTGACCGCTGCGGCGGAACCCGAGCTGGCCGCGACCGGGTTCACCCTCACGCTAGTCAACAGGGCGGACCGCGCGGACCTAGTGGCGGTAATCCGGCTGCTCCTTGCCTGGGGAGTGCTCAGCCGGGTCGCCGGGGACGAGGACGCGTACCTGTCAGCCGGGACCGACGTGCTCTACGATGTGCGCCGACCCGTGCTCGGCGTACTGCTGACCGGCAGCAGGGGGCCATCCACCATCACCGCGAGCGGGTTCGAGGCGAAGCTCGCGGAGCTGACTGCCGAGCCGGTCGCCGAGACCGACGAGCTGCGCAACCAGGCGCTGCGCAGGCAGCTCACCCGGCGGCTGCTCGATGACCCGGTCCTCTACTATGACGAGCTCGCCGAGGACGAGCGCGCGTACCTGATCGCCCAGCGGCACGCGATCACCCGGCGGATCAGCGAGGCCACCGGGCTGCTGCCGGAGCTGCGCGCCGAGGGCATCGCCATGGTCGATCCGGACGACAAGCTCACCGACGTGCGGATGCCCGAGCAGCGCACCGACGGGCACGTCACGCTGCTGCTCGCCGAGTACCTGGCGGGCAGGGCGCGGGCGTCGCGGGCCGAGCTGCTCGCGTTCGTACGGCAGGCGGCGAAGGCGCACGCGAGCTACTGGCGCAAGGGCGTCACCGATCCCGGCGCGGATATCGAACTGCTCGATACCGCGCTGGAGAAGCTCACCGCCCTGCGCCTCGTCGACATCGACATCGAGGTAACGCGTGACGGCACCGGCACCGTGATCCGCAGCCGTCCCGCCATCGCCCGCTTCGCTCTCGGCGACCCGGTTGTCCGGGAACCCGGAAGCTCCCCCGGACGCCAGACCAGAAAGGCGACAGCCGATGCTGCCAGCACCATCTTCTGAGCGGTGGAAACCCCTGCGGGCCGGCCTGGTCGACATGTTCTACTACGACCAGGAGGAATTCTGGTTCCACGACGGCCGACTGCTGCTGCGCGGAAACAACGGAACCGGCAAGTCCAAGGTGCTCGCCCTCACGCTCCCGTTCCTGCTCGACGGCGAGCTCGCGCCGCACCGGGTGGAGCCGGACGGCGACCGGCAGAAGCGGATGGAGTGGAACCTGCTGCTCGGCGGCAAGCACCCGAACCCCGAGCGCCTCGGCTACACCTGGCTGGAGTTCGGCCGCCGCGCCGCCGACGGCAGCGAGGAGTTCCGCACGATCGGCTGCGGGCTGAAGGCCGTCGCCGGGCGGGGCATCGCCCGGCACTGGTTCTTCGTCACCACCCAGCGCGCCGACACGGAACTGCACCTGCTGCCCGCCAGCCGGGTACCGCTCACCAGGGAGAAGCTGCGGGAGGAACTCGGCTCATGCGGGCTCGTCTACGACCGGGCGGCTGACTACCGGCGGGCGGTGGACGAGAACTTGTTCGGCCTCGGCGAGCACCGTTACGAGGCCCTGGTCAACCTGCTGATCCAGCTGCGCCAGCCGCAGCTGTCCAAGAAGCCCAACGAGAAGCTGCTGTCCAAGGCGCTCACCGAGGCGCTGCCGCCGCTCAGCCCGGGTCTGGTGACGACCGTTGCCGAAGCGTTCCGCGGTCTCGATGAGGAGCGCGACGCGCTGCGCTCCCTCGCCGAAGCCCAGCAGGCGGCGACCGACTTCCTGGGGCACTACCGCCGGTACGCGAAGGTCGCGGCCAAGCGCAAGGCCGCCGGGCCGAGGCTGACGCAGAGCCGCTACGAACAGCTCGGAAGAGACCTCGCCGCCGCGGAGGAGGCCTTCACGGCCGCCCAGCAGGAGCTGGGCGAAGCGCAACGCGAACTCACGCACCTGGAGGAGCAGCGCACCGAGTTGGAAGCGCGCCGCGACGCGCTGCAGGCTGATCCCGCGATGCGCGACGCCGAGCGGCTCGAGCAGCTTCGCCAGGATGCCGACCGCAAGGAGAAAGCGGCACGGGACCGGGAAACCGACCGCGAACGGCACGCCAGCCAGGTTCAGAAGTACACCGGCAAGGCGACCCAGGCCGCGCATCAGGCCGGCACCGGGCGCGACAAGCTCGCCCAGGCCCTGCGCGAGGCCGCAGCCGCCTCGGCCAGCGCGCGCTGCGCCGACCAGCACCAGACGGCCGTCGCGGCGCTCGATGCCGCCGACCGGGATACCGCCTACCTGGCTGCACCCGAAACCGTGGCGGCCGGCATTCTGGCCACGGCCAGGCGCGACGCCCAGGCCATCGCCGGCCGGCAGGCGCAGGCCGTCGCGCGGCTCGACCGGCTGCTGGCCGAGGTCGCCGACCAGCGCAGGCAACTGCGGGCCGCGCAGGAAGCGGAAGGCAGGCTGTCGGCTGAGGTTCAGGCCGCGGCGGACCAAGTCGCCACCGCCGAATTCGCAGTAGCGGAACGGATGCGGCTGCTCCTGGCCGCCTACCGTTCCTACCTAGACGGCCTGGCCGAGCTGCGAGTGGCCGATTCCGACGAGCTGATCGCCGCTCTTGAGGGCTGGGGGGTGACCGGGGAGGGCGTGAATCCCGCGGCCATGATCATCGACGACGCCGCCCGGGCGGCCGGCGCGGAGCTGGGCCGGCTGGCCGGGGAGCTGAGTAGCCGGCGGATCCGGCATGTAACGCGGGCAGGCGAGCTCGCGGAGGAGATCGGCCGACTGCGCCTGGGCGGCCACGACGCCCCGCCGGTCCCGCATACGCGGGCCGTCGGCGTCCGCGACGGCCGTCCGGGGGCGCCGCTATGGAAGGTGACCGACTTCGCGCCCGGCCTGTCCGATGACGAGCGCGCGGGGTTGGAGGCCGCGCTCGAAGCGGCGGGGATTCTCAACGCGTGGGTAACGCCGGAGGGGAATCTTGTCGACGGAGACGTGATCGTAGTCTCCGGGCTTGCCCCGGTGGCGGGGGAATCGTGCGCCAGCCTGCTGGTGCCCGCGATCGATCCCGACGACCCCCAGGCAGGAACGTTGCGGGAACAGTCAGTGGCGTCCGTTCTGAGTGCTATTGGACGTGCCCCTGGGACCACCGGTACCGGCGGGACCTGGGTGACCACGGACGGGCGGTGGTCCAACGGGGTGCTGAGCGGTGCCTGGCGCAAGGACCAGGCCGGCTACATCGGCGAGGGGGCGCGGGAGGCCGCGCGGCGGGCGCGGATCGAGCAGCTTGAGCGTGAGCTAGAGGCGGAGCAGGCGGCGATCGGTGAGCTCGACGGGGACCTCGCGGACGTCGAGGCGCGGCAGGGGCGGCTCGCTGACGAGCATCGCGCGGTGCCACCGGATGGCGATGTCCGCGAGGCGCACACGGTGGGCGCCGAGCAGCGCAGGCAGCTTGCCCGGGCGCGCGCGGATCACGCGGACGCCGTCGCGAAACTCCACCAGCGGCAGGAGGAACTCGCGGCCGCGCAGACTCGGGCGACAGAATTCGCCGGCGATGTCGGACTGCCCGCGGACCCAGACGAGCTCGGCGCGGTGCAGGACGGGCTGGGTGCCTACCGGGTGGCACTCGCCGCGCTGTGGCCGGCCGCCGAGGCGGCCCGCGCCGCGATCCGCGCCGCGGCCGAGGCGGAGGCGGAGCTCGCCGAGAGCCGTCAGCTGCTGATCGACGCGAGCGAACGGGCCGCCGACGCGCGGGAGGCGGCCGACGCGGCGACGATGACATACGAAGAGCTGCTGGCCACCGTCGGCACGGCGGTCGAGGAACTGCAGCGGCGGCTTGCCGAGGTGACCGGCGCGCTCGGCCGACTCAAGACAGCCCGGGGCGTGGCCATGAACCGGGAGAGGCACGCGCTCGAAGCACGCGGTAAAGCCGACGGGGAACGTGGCCGACTGCGGACGGACGTCGAGGAGGCGGCACGGCAGCGGGACGACGCGGTGCGCGAGTTCCAGGCGTTCGCCGCTACCGGGCTGCTGCGGGTTGCGGTGCCGTCGCTGGAGATCCCCGACGTGGAGCAGCCGTGGGCGGCGACGCCGACAGTGATCCTTGCCCGCGCGGCGAACGGCGAGCTCAACTCGGTGGACGATGGGGACGGGCCGTGGGACCGGATCCAGAAGCGGGTGACCGAGGAGCACAAGCTGCTCGCGGACGCGATGACCAGCCACGGGCATTCGGCCGGACTGACGCTGCGCGAAGGCGTGATCGTTATCGACGTGGTCTTCCAGGGCCGAAGCCATGACCTGCCCGGGCTGGCTGAGGCGCTGCGGTCGGAAGTGGACCAGCGGACCCGGCTGCTGTCGGCGAGAGAGCGGGAGATCCTGGAGAACCACCTGCTCAATGAGGTGGCGGGGACGCTACACGAGCTGATCGCGGCGGCCGAGGTCGAGGTCAGGCAGATGAACGACGAACTGGAATCCAGACCGACGTCGACCGGCATGAAGCTGCGGCTGATCTGGCAGCAGGCCCGGGATGCCCCCGAGGGGCTTGACCGGATCAGGCACAAGCTCCGGCAGACAATCGATGCGTGGTCCGCCGACGACCGGAGCCTCGTGGGTGCGTTCCTGCAGCAGCGGATCGCCGCGGAGCACGCGGACAATCCGGCTGCCGGCTGGGCCGAGGCGCTCACCTCCGCGCTTGACTACCGAGCCTGGCACGAGTTCGTGATCCAGCGGTACCAGGACGGGCAGTGGCGGCCGGCTACCGGTCCTGCCTCGGGGGGCGAGCGCGCACTCGTGGCCTCGGTTCCCCTATTCGCGGCGGCTTCGTCGCACTACAAGTCGGCCGGCAACCCATACGCACCGAGGCTGATCGCGCTCGACGAGGCGTTCGCCGGGGTCGATGACGACTCCCGCGCGAAGTGCCTGGGCCTGCTCGCCACCTTCGACATGGACGTGGTCATGACCAGCGAGCGGGAGTGGGGCTGCTACCCGCAGGTACCTGGGCTTGGCATCTGCCAGCTCGCACGCCAGGATGGCATCGACGCGGTCCTGGTCACGCCGTGGCGGTGGGACGGGCGGGAACGCCGCAGGGCCGAGCAGTGAGGGGGGCAGGGGAGGCGGGTGGGGTGACCGACGCGGCGGAGACCGAGACCAGGCTGCACCGCCTGCTCGGCGGCGAGCGCACTGCGTGGCTGGTCCGACGGGCACGGGACCGGCTGGAGGCCGGACGCTCACTGACCGGGCCGGTGACCCTGACCGATGCGACCGCCGAGCAGCGGCGGGCGGTGGAGCGGCTGACCGGCAGGCCAGCTGGTTCCGGTGCGTCGCTATCGGTGTCGCTGCCCGAGGTGGACCGCATTCTGCGGGAGAGCGGGGCCGCGCCAGGCGGGCTGGCCGAGGCCGTGGCAATCCTGACCGGTCCGCTCCGGGACCGCAACCGCGACCGGGCGGACACGGCGGCCGCCTGGGCGGCCGCGTTCGCGCCGCTGGACGACGCCGTGGCCCGCCGGGCCGAACTGGCCGCGTGGCGGAGGTGGCTCGACGTGACCGGCGTCGTGCGCCGTCTCACGGCTACGCCCGATATGGCCCAGGTGCTGCTGGAGCAGGTCGCGGCAGTGCTGCGGCGGCTGCCGTCGCCCGGCCTGCCCATTGGCAGGCTCGCCGCCGAATGCTGCGGCGATGCGCACGCCCTCGATGACGGGCGTCCGGCCGGGACGCTCGCCCTGTCGGCGGTTCGCGCGCTGGCGGGCCTGCCGTTCGCGGCCGACGGAACCGCGGACTCCCGGCGCGCGGCGTGGGCCGCCCTAGGGGTTCACCTTGACGACCTGTCATCGCTGGTGCTCTGCCTGGGCCTCCCTGGAGATACCCGCACCGCCCTCGGCAAGGTGCTGGCGCTACACCAGGAAGCCGGGCAGCCTGCGGTGCTCACTCTCAGGCAGCTGCGCTGCCACGATGAGCCGCTGCGCGCGGGGCCTGCCTGGATATGCGAAAATCCCGTAGTGATCGCGGCCGCCGCCGACGAGCTGGGCAGCCACTGCCCGCCGCTGGTCTGCGTCGGCGGTCAGCCGTCTGCCGCCGGGTGGCGGCTGCTTGACCTGCTTGCGGCGGGCGGGGCGGAGTTCCGCTACCACGGTGATTTCGACTGGGGTGGCATCCGGATCGCCTGCGCCGTTCGCGAGCGGATGAACCAAGGGCAGGTGCGGTGGCAGCCCTGGCAGTACGACCGGGACGCCTATGAAACCGCGGCAGCGGCGGTGTCGGCCTCGGGGTCAACCGCGCGGCTGCCCCAGCTGGCAGGCGAGCCGGTCGCCGCGCCGTGGGATCCGGGCCTCGCCGTCGCCATGGCGCGCCGCGACGTTCGCATCGAGGAGGAACTCACCCTAGACAGCCTGCTAACGGAGCTGACGGGGCTCCGCTCCTAGGACGGCTCCGGGACGCTATCTGACGTCCAGCCCGGTGACGGCGCGGCCGATGAGCATCCGCTGGATCTCGGAGGTGCCCTCGAAGATCGTGAAGATCCTGGACTACGTGGCAGTTTCCGCAGGTCAGCGGCCTGCCGATCCTCGTGGTATCAGCGCGGATTCAGCACGCCCCGTCCGAGATGAATGCCGGTTTCCGTCCGGCCCATGTCCGTTTTCGAGCGTGGTACCAACGCACGCCGAGAAGGCACTTGTGCGCTTCCGGGGCTGCCATCGGCAGCCTACTCCGCAGCAGGTACATCTGAGGTACATTCTCGCGCTGACCTGCCAGTATCTCGACGACCACGATACCCGCCCGCGCGTGCGCGGCGCGGACGGGCCGCACACGGGCCGGACGTCCGGGGGATGCCCGAACCCCCGGGGCTGGCCGCTGTCGCGCCGACACGGCGGCGTCACGGGCCGGACGGGCCGTATCGCGCCGATGCGACAGGCCCGCCGCCGGGGTACCCGGCGGCGGGCACCATATGGAGGGTGTCAGAGTCATTTCCCGAACTCGCCCAGGCTGTGCTTGAGCATGCTCAGCCTGACCGCATCGACATCGTGCGCGCCAAGCGGCACCTGCTCGGCCGCGAGATGCGAGCCGATGAACCCGGCCGCGCCGGTAATCAGTGCCCTTTCCGTGTCACCTCCTGATCGGGTCAAGGCCGGGTCGCCGGTGGCCGGAGGCCGACCGCGGGCGGCCTGCCTCCGTGCCGTTGGGCATGTCGTTCATCAGCGGTGTCCTTCCTGTGGCGATTCGCCGTCGGCTGGGATCCCCTTAGGGATGGGGAACTCGGCCCAGACGCACTTTCCCGGCCCGGCGGGGGCGTGGTACCGACCCGCGCCCTGCGCGGGGCGCTGCGGATGAGCGTCCGCGCGTTCGCCGAATATCTGGGCGTCGCCCCGCGTACGGTGTCGAAGTGGGAGCGCCTCGGCGAGGAGACCCGGCCCTACCCTGACACGCAGGCCATCCTGGATACCGCACTGCAGCGGGCGAGCGCGGAGGCGCAGGCCCGGTTCCAGGCCCTGCTGGCTGGCGCGCCATCCGCGTTGTCGCTGGCGAGGAAAGTCCCGTCGGCCTGGGACTTCGAGACGTGGGCGGATGACCTCGACCGGGCCGTCATCGCGCTGTCCCGGCAGGACTTCACCACCTCGACCCTGCTCACGGGACGGTGGCTGGCCCGGTTCCCAGCAGGATAGCTGGATGCCAGGGGCCTGTACCTTCACGCTCGGTCTCTGGTCCTGCTCGGCGACGCGCACCGCGATCAGGGTCGGCTGCAAGGCCCCCAGTCCGCTATGAGTTCCTACCGCCGGGCGCTGTCGGTCTACGGCGAGCTGGACATCCCGCGCCGGGTCGCGCAGGTCGAGTTGTCCCTGACCGTCGTGTCCGAGACGGGCGGCGAGCTGCAGGTCGCGGCGCGCGGCTACGCGCGGCTCGCGGACGACGAACGCCTCAGCGGCCGGGACCGTGCCCGCTCCCGGTTGTGGATCGGGACCGCGCTGAGCAAGGGCGGCGAGCACGGGCACGCAGCACGCGTGATGACCGAGGCGGCCCGCGAGTTCGAGGATCTCGGTGAGTCCGAGGACTGGTCGGTCGCCCAGCAGAAGCTCGCCCTCGCCTACCGCGGCGCGGGGAACCTCACTGAGGCCCAGCGGCTCATCACCATCGCCAGTACCAGCGGCACCGCCGGGACGCCGATGCAGAAGGTCCGCCTGTCCACCGCCCAGGCCCATATCCTGCTCTCCGACACCGGCACCCGCGCCCAGGGACTGGCCCTGCTCGACGAGACCGCCCGGCTCGCGCTGGACAGCGGGCTGTCGCACCAGCTCCGGTCCATCGAGTCCATCCGCACGGACGCGCTCGCCGAGGCCCGGTGATGCCCCTGGCAGAGAGGAATCCATGAGCACCGCAGATGCCGCCACTAGCGAGCACCACGCCGACGCGAAGCTGATCTGGGACTACCACCAGCTCGGACACCAGCTACGGCCCTGCTCCGCCGGGATCGGGCTGGGCAGCCACGACCTGGGAGTCGCGACGCTCGCCGCCGGCCTGTACCGGGCAGGGCTGTTCCCGGTGCTGGTGTTCTCCGGCGGCAACAGCCCGACCACGGCGGCCCGGTTCCCGCGCGGCGAGGCCGTCCACTTCGCCGAGCACGCCATCGCCCTCGGCGTCCCCGCCGACGCCATCATCATCGAGCCGCGCGCCGCCAACACCGGGCAGAACGTCGACTACTCCCGCGATGCGCTCGCCGGGGCCGGGATACCGGTCACCTCGGTGATGTTGATCTCCAAGCCCTACATGCAGCGTCGCGCCTACGCCACCATCCGCAAGGCATGGCCCGAGGTCGAACCGGTATGCGCGTCGGAGGACATCTCCTTCGACGAGTACCTGAAGTCCATCGGCGACGACAAGCTCGTCATCGACATGCTCGTCGGCGACCTCCAGCGCATCATCGAATACCCCGGACAGGGGTTTGCCATCGCCCAGGACGTCCCCGCCGACGTCACGGACGCCTACCAGCGGCTGATCGCCGCCGGGTACGACAGCCGCCTCATGAAGGAGTAACCAGCCATGGCAGGACTGCTGTGCGCCATCCACCAGCGAGGAAGCGATCACGGGCACCGGACGGCTCGCCGACGTCAGCGAGCACACCACGATCACCCTGCTCCGGCTGCTGAACTGGCCGGGAGCCACCTGCCGCAGCAGCGGCATCCCGGCCCGCGCAGGCCGCTCCGAGCGGCTGGCCGACCTCACGAGTGCCGTCGGGGCTACCACGTATCTATGCGGCACGGGAGGCAGCCGGTACCTCGAACCGGCCCCCTTCACAGCGCTCGGACTCGCCGTCGCGATGTTCACCCGCCGGAGCACGCCGCCAGCCTTTCCCCCGAGAATGCCCGTCGCGTATCAGTCCTGGCAGATCTGGCCGCGGCAGGACCCGAACGGCTCTCTACCACTATGCGCGAGCATGCGCGACTGGCCACAGATGCTGGCACGCCGACCGGAGGCCGGATCAGCGTCCCGAAGCAGCCGGTCTCTGCCCGCTAGCCGCCGGGGCCGATCCGGCCCGCGATGCCGGCCCCGGCCGGCTCCGGGGAAGCATGCGACCAGATACCCGCACGCCGCCCGCCATATTGTTTTACGAGCTGTGCACGTATTCAGTCTGGGCATCCACAGGAAGGTTTATTATCCCCGCTACCTGCTCCTTTCCCCAGGGACTGGGGTTCCGGTGTCAGCAGGTATACGGGATGGAATGCGGACAAGCTGATGGTGCGGAATGGCGGCCGGTCTGTAGGGAACCGATTTAGATGGGCATTCGGCTTCGTAGTTGAGCACTGCATGAGCAGCGAGCCGAGTACCTGAGCATTGCCGCCTTCCCGGTCACGCGGTGTTGCGGCACGGGCATCGTCGGCCTGCGGGGCATCACTATCCTGGCCGATCTGCACGGGCCATGGCCAGTCGGATTTGCTGTGGGCGGATTCGGCCGCAGTGAGCCGCGGTGAGCTAGCGCGCCAGGGGGCCGGAAACTCAGGTGCCCTCAGCGCACCACCGGGATAGGGTCGGGAGGTGCCCGAGTTGCAGCGCCTGCGAGCGGACCATGCCTCGGCGGTCCTGGCCTTCGAGCTGGCGAACCGCGCCTACTTCGCTGCCTTCATCTCCGACCGGGGCGATGAGTTCTTCGACCAGTTCAACGAGCGGCACAGCGCCTTGCTGGCTGAGCAGGAAGCCGGCGCCAGCGCCTTCCATGTGCTCGTCGCCGAGGACGGCTCGGTCCTGGGCCGGTTCAACCTGATCTTCGCCGGGGACGGCACCGGGGAACTTGGCTACCGGGTCGCGCAGCACGCCGCCGGCCGCGGCGTGGCGACCGCGACCGTGCGGGAGCTGTGCCGGCTGGCGGCGGCGCGGTACGGGCTGCGCACGCTCAGGGCGGCCACCTCCAGCGAGAACGCCGCATCCCAGAAGGTGCTGGCCAAGGCCGGGTTCGTCCCCGTCGGCCCGGCCGACCCGGCCCACCTCGGCGGCAAGCAAGGAACCTGGTACCAGCGCGACCTAGCCGCTGGCGACGCGCAGCAGTAGCGGGCCCAGGCCGGCGTCTGCCTCGCTGGCCCCACGCGCGTGACGTTGGCCCATACGATCTACGGCTGCAGTGCCAGGCCGGACACGTCCCTCCCGTGTCGTTACCGGCTTGCGGACCAGATCACCAGCCACGCACCGTGACCACGACCGCAGCAGCCAAATGCTCAACTACCTGAACCGGCCCCACCCGGGCGCTGCTCAACTACCCCGAAAACGCCAGCTCACAGTGCTCAAATAAGTCGGTTCCCTACACGGTCTGGCTTACCAGCCGGAAGGCTTGCCGACGCCGCACTCGGCAGGTACACGCAGGGTCCGGCCGAACTCACCCCAGGGCGAGTTCGAACCACGTCGTCGCGAGCCCGCCGCCCCGCTGGTAGCCCCACCGCGCCGACAGCGCGTCCACCAGCCACAGCCCCCGGCTCCCCTCCGCCTCGCCGTAAGCCAGCTCAGCGGCGGACGGCAGAACCGGGACTCCGTCCCCGCAGCGGTCGGTCACCTCGACCCGGACGACCTCATCCCCGGCCGCCACGGTCACCGTCACCACGCCGCCGGGGACCGCCGAGCCGCTATGCCGCACACTGTTGGTCACCAGCTCGCTGGCCAGCAAAAGGGCCAAGTCTGCCTGCGCGTGGGACTCCCCGGGCACCCGAGCCACGAACGCGCGGGCCTCCCGCACCCGCTCGGGCACGGCCGGGATGGTCACGCTCTCCGGAACCGCCGGAACCGCCGCGGACATCAAGGACACCGATCCTCCCTGGCCCGCTCCGGCTCCGGAGGGGCACCGGGCGGTAGCGGACGCAGGGCGGATGGACCCTCCACTCAGCCCGCCACGTCAAGCCGAGCACGCCCCGCCGCAGCGCGCCGGCGCAGGCCACCGGTACCCCCGGAGGACGGCGTCGCGCGGCCGGAATCCGGCCCGCACTATACCAATTGGCCTACACCAATATTACAATTGGTCTAGACCATAGCCCCCAGGTATCGGCACGGATTCAGCACGGGGCCCGGAAACGACGGGAAACAACCGGTACTATTCGGACAATAGGGACACGAGAAGGGGCCGCCCCACTCCCCCGCAGGACGGCCCCTTCTCGACACGACCGCTCGATAAAACCGCAGGTCAGGCTACCTAACGTCCAATCCAGTCACGGCCCGCCCGATGATCATCCTCTGAATTTCGCTCGTTCCCTCAAAAATCGTGAAGATCTTCGCGTCGCGGTGCCAGCGCTCGACCGGGTACTCGCGCGTGTAGCCGTTGCCGCCGAGGATCTGGATGGCCTGGTCGGTCACCCGGACCGCGGTCTCCCCCGCGACCAGCTTCGACATCGACCCTTCCGCGGCCGTGAACGGCAGCCCCTGGCGCGCCATCCACGCCGCCCGCCAGGTGAGCAGCCGCGCCGCGTCCACCGCCGCCCACATGTCGGCGAGCTGGAACGCCACCCCCTGGTTCTGCCCGATTGGCCGGCCGAACTGGGTTCGCTGCCTGGCGTAGTCAGTCGCGAACTCCACCGCCGCCCGGGCGACGCCGACCGCCATCGCCGCCACCGACGGCCGGGACGCCTCGAACGTCTTCATGGCGGCCTGCTCGCCGCCGCGCCCGCCCTCCCGGACGCGGGCCAGCCGCTCATCGAGCTTGTCCTTGCCGCCAACGACGCACCGGCCGGGAACCCGCACGTCATCGAGGATCACTTCCGCCGTGTGCGATGCCCGGATACCGTGCTTGCGGAACTTCTGCCCCATCGACAGGCCCGGCGTCCCCGGCGGCACGATGAAGCTCGCCTGGCCGCGCGTGCCGAGCGACGGATCCACCGAGGCGACGACCACGTGGACGTTCGCGATCCCGCCGTTGGTGGCCCATGTCTTGACGCCGTTAATGACCCACTCGTCTGACTTCTCGTCATAGACCGCCCGGGTACGGATCGCGCCCACGTCACTGCCGGCGTCAGGCTCGGAGGAACAGAACGCGCCGAGCTTCACCTCCCCCGGCACCCCGAACATCTGCGGCAGCCACTCCCCGATCTGCTCCGGCGTCCCGTTGGAGACCACCGACACAGCGGCGAGCGAGGTGCCTACGAGGGATAGCCCGATCCCAGCGTCCCCCCAGAACAGCTCCTCGAACGCCACCGGTATGCCGAGGCCAGAGCCCTCGAAGAACTGCTGCGCGTAGAAGTCCAGCGAGTACAGCCCGATCTTGGACGCCTCCTCCAGGATCGGCCACGGGACCTGCTCCCGCTCGTCCCACTCGGCGGCCGCGGGCCGGATCACCGACGCCGCGAACTCGTGTACCCAGTCCCGCATCTCGCGTAGGTCGGTGCTCAGCTCCAGGGAGAATCCCGGCGTCTCATCGCTCATGTTACTGAAGAGTAACATGACTGCGGGCGCCAGAAAACTCCCCTGCGATGGCATTCACGTTAATTTTCCCCAACGGAAGGTGGCGCCTCAACACCGTTTACCGCTTACACGCCCCAGGCGGACCAAGTACCTGGATGGCTGGGACTTCAGGCCATGGGAACGGAAGGTGCGCCGGCGCACGCTGGGGGTGACCGGTCCACCATGACGGGAGGACGAGATGATGGCATACCCAACCGATCACGCCGGGCTAGAGATCCTGTCATTCGGGGACTGCCTGCGGCTGCTCGATTCGGTCCCGGTCGGCCGGATCGGCTTCTTCGCGGACGGGGAGATCGTGATCCTGCCGGTCAACCACGTGGTAGACGGGCAGGACGTGATCTTCCGCACGGGCGCCGGGTCGAAGCTGTCCAGCATCGGGAACAAGAACCTCGTCGGGTTCGAGGCCGACAGCTACGACGCGCGCACACGGTCCGGATGGAGCGTCGTCATCAGCGGCTACACCGAGGAGGTGGAGTCCGATGACGAGATCCGCCACCTGAACGACCTCGGCCTAGACCCGTGGGCCAGGGCCGCGGAAGATGTCCCAGCCTGGATCCGCATCCGTCCGACCTCTGTCACGGGCCGCCGGACACCGGGAGCCGCGTTCGGCTGAACCGCATAGCGCCGCGGACCGTGACATTCCGCATGGGGACAGATGCGCTCAGCAAGATCATCATAGGAACAGCAGCCGACTGGCGCTCGGCCGGCGTATCCGGGAAGCGGTTGGCTGCGCTTGCCCGGACCGGGAAACTCGTCAGGCTGCGGCACGGCGTGTACGCGACCGCCAGCATCCTGGCGAGGGCGGAGGCCGATGCAGGTCTCGCCAGCGCGCTGAGGGTAGCCGCGGTCACGGCCGCCGCGACGCGCAAGGGTGTGGCAAGCCATCATTCAGCGGCACTGATGCACGGGGTTGATCTCCTGCGGAAACCGGGGGACGGAGTGGTGACGCTGACCATGCCTTCGGGGGCGCGCACGGGCCCGTACGGCCGGGCCGGCGTCATCCGCCACGTCGCGGAACTCCCGGATGATCATGTGACCAAGCTGTACGGCGTACCGGTAACCACAGCGGCGAGGACGGTGGCCGACATCGCCCGGACGTCGGCCTTCATGGAAGGCGTGGTCGCGGCTGACTCGGCGCTGCGTGAACGGCATACATCCAAGACCGAACTGCGCCGCGTGCTGGCCCGCTGCGGACGGTGGCCGGGCGCCACACGAGCCAGGGAGGTGGTGGATTTCGCAGACCCGGGCGCGGAATCAGTGCTTGAGTCGTGCGCGCGGGTCGCCTTCCGCGACCAGGGTCTGCCGCCGCCCGAATTGCAGGTCCACATCATCGGCCGCGGCGGCGGCATCATCGCCCGGGTCGATTTCTTCTGGCGAGGATTCGATACGATCGCGGAGGCGGACGGGCTGCTGAAATATGAGGGCCGTGCTGACGCGGTGGCCGAACTGAAGCGGGACCGACTGCTACGCGAGGCAGGCTACGAGGTCGTCCACTTCACATGGAAAGAACTATTCAGCGACCCCGCGCGCGTCGCCGCCCGCATCCGCCAAGCCTTCACCCGCGCGCTCCACCTCACCCGGTGACGTGTTGTCTCACCATCCGGACACCCGTCATCACTTAGGATCTCAAACCTCCCCCCAAATGGGACAAAACGGACGCTAATTGGGCGGTTTGAGATCCTAAGTGCTTCGCCAGCACGACGCCGCGCCCAGACGGGGCGAGCGGGCACGGGAGTCGGCGAGAGTCAGCCGGCGAGCGCGCGGGCCGCGTGGCGGCCGGCCAGGTAGCCCATGGTCATGGCGATGCCCAGGGTGGCGCCTGGCGCCGGGTAGGCGTCGCCAGTCCAGAACGCTGCGGCGTTGCCGACGGCGTAAAGCCCCGGGATCGGAGCTCCGTGCGCTGTGAGCACGCTGCCGTTGACATCGGTCACCGGGCCGCCCTTGGTCCCGATCGTCCCGGCCAGCACCCGGACCGCGTACAGCGGCGGCTCGCACAGCGGGCCGAGATTGGGGTGGCCTACGGCGCCAGGGTCGCCGCCGTACCGGTCGTAGGGATTTTCGCCGCGCCCGAAGTCGGGGTCGATGCCTTCGGCGCATGCCTTGTTCCACCGGGCGACCGTCCGCTCGAGCCCGTCCGGGTCGACGCCGATCAGGCCGGCGATCGGCGTGCACCTCGCGGCCGTCGTCGCGTGCTTCGCGATCGCGCCGTACACGAAGTTCATGCACGTGGTGTACCGCTTCCTGGCCCTGGTGCACGACAGCGCGGAGGCTCTATAGGCTGGGGCGGTGGGGATGCCGCGGGATGGCACGGTAGGCGCGCTGCTGCACGGGCTCGCCGTGCTCGACATGTTCAGCCAGGACCGGCCGGTGATCGGGATCGGCGAAGTCGCCCGCCACCTTGGCGTCCACCGGTCCACGGCCTCCCGGCTGGCCGCCACGCTGGCGACGGCGGGATACCTGGAACCGGCCGGTACCGGCCAGGGCCGGTACCGGCTGGCCGCGAAGCTCGCCGTGCTCGGCGAGATAGCCGCCGCGGGCAACGAGCTGCCGAGCGTCGCGCTGCCGCCGCTGCGCGACCTGGTGTCCCGGCTCGGCGAGACCGGCCACCTGGGCATCCTCGAAGGGACCGAAGCCGTCACCGTCGCCGTCGTGGACGGCTGGCAGACGGTCCGGATGCACTCCTGGGTCGGGAAGCGCTCCCCGGCGCACTGCAGCTCGATGGGCAAGGCGCTGCTCGCCGGCCTCGCCAC
The DNA here is from genome assembly GCA_963771985.1 of uncultured Actinomycetota bacterium. GTDB lineage: Bacteria > Actinomycetota > Actinomycetes > Streptosporangiales > Streptosporangiaceae > Trebonia. Next base: position 361,449 of record CAVYVO010000032.1, read on the forward strand.
GGCCGACTTCCTGGCCCGCTACCCGGATCCCGAGCTCCCCGCGAGCACCCCAGCCACCATTACCACCCGCGACGAGCTCGAAAAGTGTCTCGCGGAGGTCCGCGCCCGCGGCTACGCCGAGGACCAGGAGGAGCTTGAGCCGCATCTGTGCTGTGTCGCGGCCCCGGTGTTCGGCCGTGACGCCACGGTGGTGGCGAGCGTGAGCGTCTCCGGGCCAGCGTCGCGGCTGCGGGAACCCTCGGCCGTGGCCGCGGCCGCCGCCGACGTGGGTGCCACGGCGCGCCTGATCAGCGCCCGGCTGGGTGCTCCGCGAGATGTTCCGGGCTGGAACCTGGGATAAGGGCTTACTCGTCTCGCCGACGTAGAAGTCGGCCCAGGTGGCGACGAAGTCCGCGGTTATCGTCGCGTCGCGGACCAGGATAGGCACGTTCTCAGCCGGACGCGCGCAGGTGACCGAGCCGAACGCCCGGCCGAGCTGAGCGGCCGCGTTCTCCGCCTCGAACGCGTGCGTGACCGTGCGCATCCGCCAGTCAGGGGTCATCATGCGGACGGACCGCTCTACCAGGGCGCGGAGGGCGAGCATATGCCGCGCCCCGTTGGTCACCGCGACGCAGGCGCCGCCCGGCGCCAGCACGCGGCGCAGCTCACGCACGGCCGCCGCCCGGTCGGGCACGTGATAGATCATGTGCGTCGCGAGCACCACGTCGAAGACGCCGTCCCGCACGGGCAGCGCCGTGACGTCCGCGTTGACCATCACAGGGTGCGCCGCCGCCCGCAGCATCCCCATCGACAGGTCGCATCCGACGGCGGGCACCGAGCGCGCGGCCAGGGCGCGCAGGTAGACGCCGTTGCCGCAGCCGGCGTCGAGCACCCGCGTGTCCGGCGCGAAATCGGTCAGGCTGAGCACCCAGCTCACCGTGTCGAATCGCGGGGCCTGCAGTTGCCAGAGGCGCTGCCGCGCCCGGAAGTTCCTGTCGTCGGCGTAATGGCCCGCCGGGTTGAGGGTCACGATCTCACTGATTCCCGGGTGGCGCGGTAGGCCTCGACGGTTTGCAGCTTGTGCCAGCGGGCGTACTGTTCCACCGCCGCCTGGTCGCCCGATTCCAGCAGTTCGATGAGGCGGGCATGCTCACCGAGGGCGGCGGCCGAGCGCTCGGGCAGGTAGGCGAACATCGTGGAGCGGATGCGGTCCAGCCGCTGGTAGGTCTGCTCGAGCAGTTCGACCAGGTAGGCGTTGGCGCAGCGGGCCACGATCGTCTCGTGCAGCCGCCGGTTCAGCCCGCTGAACCTGATCGGGTCACCCGCGGCGGCTACCGACTCCATCTCGGCGGCGATCTTCCGCAGCCTCGCCAGGTCCGACGGGCGCAGGTGCGCGCTGGCGTCGGCGGTGGCGGCGCCTTCCAAGACCGCCACCGCCACCATCTCCTGCTCCCAGGTGGTCGCGTCTACCGGCGCGACGATCGCGCCGACGTTGGGCTGGAACAGGACCCAGCCCTCGGCCTCGAGCCGCCGCAGCGCCTCCCTGACGGGAATGGCGCTGACGCCGAGCTCGCGCGCGAGCGCGTCGATGTTCAGCCGGGCTTTAGGGGCGAACGCGCCGGAGTGGATCCGGTCCCGGAGGATCGTATACGTCCGCTCCTGTTTATTCACACAGCGAGCGTAGCGCCACACGCGGTGCGCGGCGGGATGCTAGGCGCTCTTCTCCGCGACGCAGTGGTTCACGCACTCGCCGAGTCCTTCGATGTAGGTGCGCAGTACCTGGCCTGGCTTGAGGTAAACCGGCGGCTTGCGCGCGTCGCCTACGCCCCCGGTGGTGCCGGTGAGCAGCAGGTCGCCGGGGCGCAGCGTAATCGTCTGGCTCGTGTACGCCACGATGTCCGCGGGGCTGAACAGCAGGTCGGACGTGCGCGCCTGCTGCATCACGGCGCCGTCGACCTCGCAGCGGATCTCGAGGTCGGCGGCGTGGCCGACCTCGTCGGGCGTGACCAGGCACGGGCCGACCGGCGTCGAATGCTGGAACATCTTGCCCGCCTGCCATTGCAGCGTGCGGCGCTGCCAGTCCCGCATGGACACGTCGTTGCTCGTCGCGTAGCCCGCGATCGCGGCGAACGCCTCGTCCTTGCCCGCCCGGTAGACCGGCGTGCCGATGACCACCGCGAGCTCGACTTCCCAGTCAACCTTCTCGCTGACCGCGGGGAGCACCAGATCGTCGTTCGGCCCCATGAGCGTCTCAGCGAACTTGGCGAACAGCGTGGGATACTCCGGCAGCTCACGACCGGTTTCGAGGATGTGCGTCCGATAGTTCAGGCCGACGCAGATGATCTTGGAGGGGTTGGTGACGACCGGGGCGAAGTCGGCCTCGGCGGCCGGGACCGGGTCGGCCTCGGGGCGATCCGGGACGGACGCGGGGCCGCCGACAGCGAGCAGAGCGCCGACGTCGGGAGCGTCCAGTGGGACCAGGCTGTCCCCATCGAGCCGCGCCGCGGTCGTCGTCCCGGCGCTCGTGCGAATCGTGGCAAAGCGCATGGGGGAAATCTAGTACGCGGCAGACTCGCGCCGGCGCACGGGCCGGCGCCCCTGCGGGTGCGGCGCCCGGCCCCCTGCCGCCGCAGACCGTGCCCGCCGATAACCGCTAGCTGTGTCCTTCGGGGCGATATCCGCCCCGAAGGACACATTTAGGCCAGTTCGCCCAGCGGGAGATTCGCCAATGGGGCCTGCGTGACGGAGGGTGTCCGCGCCGAGGGTGGGGTGGGCGGTGACTCAGGCCGGCGAGGGGCTGGCCACGGCTCTGGGTCCGGCTCTGTCCGGGCGCGGCATGGTCATATACGATCTTGCTGCGATGGCAGAACAGCCGCTGGCAGTCCAGCATCCCTCCAAGATTCTCGCCGTGCACGTGAGCTACCGCAGCCGGGCGATGGAGCGCGGCAGCCTCCCGCTGTGGCCGTCGTACTTCCTCAAGCCGCCGAACACCCTCGCCGCCGACGGCGACCCGGTCATGCGGCCCCCCTGGTGCGAGCTGCTGGCGTTCGAGGGCGAGGTCGCCCTCGTCATCGGGACTGCGGCCACGCGGGTCAGCCCCGCCGACGCGTGGCGGCATGTCCGGTGGGTGACGGCCGCCAATGACTTCGGGGTGTACGACCTGCGGTACGCCGACCGGGGATCCAACGTCCGGTCCAAGGGCATCGACGGCTTCACGCCGCTCGGCCCTCGGCTGCTCGACGCCCGCGCGCTGGACCCAGAGCGGGTAAGGCTGCGCGCCTGGGTGAACGGCGAGCTCCTGCAGGACGCGGTCAGCGGCGACGACCTGCTGTTCTCCTTCGCCGACATCGTGGCGGACATCTCCCGGCTCACCACCCTCGAGCCCGGCGACGTGATCCTGACCGGCACGCCCACCGGGTCCACCGTCGTCAGGCCAGGCGACCTGGTCGAGGTAGAGGTCACCGCCGGCGACGAAAGCACCGGACGGCTGCGCAGCCCCGTCCAGGAGGCGGACTACGAACTCAGCCCGCCCGGCGCGATGCCCGCCTCCGACGACGCGCAGCGCGAGGCGGCCTACGGCGTGCGCGGCGCCCCGGGGCCCGCCGACTCCCCCGCCGAGCTGCTCCAGGCGGTCGGCGCCGTGTCCACCGCCACGCTCGCCGCCCAGCTGCGCAAGCGCGGCTATAACGCCGTGACGCTCGACCGCCTGCACACCACCAAGCCAGACCAGAAGATGACCGGCTTCGCCCGCACGCTGCGGTACGTGCCGTTCCGCGAGGATCTGTTCGCCGAACGCGGCGGCGGGATGAACGCCCAGAAGCGCGCCGTCGAACAGCTCAGGCGCGGCGAGATCCTCGTCATCGAGGCCCGCGGCGACCCGACCGCCGGCACGGTCGGCGACATCCTCGCGCTGCGCGCGCAGGTCAGGGGCGCCAAGGGCATCGTCACCGACGGCGCGATCAGGGACAGCCAGGCCATCAGGGGCCTGGGCATCCCCGTCTACTACGCCGCGGCCCATCCCGCGGTGCTCGGCAGGCGGCACGTGCCATGGGAGGTCAACACCACGATCGCCTGCGCCGGCGTCACCGTCATGCCGGGCGACATCATCGCCGGCGACGCGGACGGCGTCGTCGTGATCCCGCGCCACCTGGCCAGGGAGGTCGCGCAGGACGCCGCCGAGCAGGAGCTGCAGGAGACGTTCATCGCCGGGCAGGTGGCCAAGGGCGAGTCGGTCGACGGGCTGTACCCGATCGGCAAGAAGTGGCAGGCTGCCTACGAGGCGTGGCTAGGGGAAAAGGGCCAGGGAGAAAAGGGTCAGCTATGAGGTTCCGCGGCGATCCGGCCACGATCCGCGGCTCGATCGCGCCCGTGGTCTCCCCGTTCACGGCGGACGGGGCACCGGATCACGACGGGCTGCGGGCGCTGATCCGCTGGCAGCTGGCGTCCGGCTCACACGGCATCTCGCTGGGCGGGTCGACCGGCGAGCCCAGCGCGCAGACGACCGGGGAACGGGCGGCCGCGATCGAGGTCGCGGCGCGCGAGATAGCCGACCGTGTGCCGTTCGTGCCCGGCACCGGCTCGGCCAAGCTCGACGAGACGCTGCGGCTGACGGCCGCCGCGCGCGAGGCCGGCGCGGACGCGGTGCTGATCATCACCCCGTACTACGCGCGGCCCACCCAGGAAGGCCTGTTCGCCTGGTACTCCGCCATCGCCAGGGAGTTCCCGGACCTGCCGGTCATCGCCTACAACGTGCCGTCGCGCACCGCGGTGGACATCGCGCCGGAGACCGTCGCGCGGCTGCGCAAGGCGCATGACAACATCGTGGGGGTCAAGGAGACCACCAAGGACTTCGAGCACTTCTCCCGCGTGCTGCACGCGGCCGGGCGCGACACCCTGGTCTGGTCCGGGATCGAGCTGCTCTGCCTGCCGCTGCTCGCCCTCGGCGGCGCCGGCTTCGTCAGCGCGACGGCGAACCTCGCGCCCGGCGCGGTGGCGCGGATGTACGAGCACTGGCAGGCGGGCGAGTTCGAGGCGGCACGGGACCTGCACTTCGGGCTGCATCCGGTGACGGACGTGATCTTCACCGAGACCAATCCGGCGGCGGCCAAGTGGGTGCTCGCGCGAGCCGGCCTGATCTCCAGCGGGTTCGTCCGGCCGCCGCTTGTCCCGCTCACCGAGGGCGGCCAGCGCCGGGTCCTCGAGCTGCTGCGGCAGGGCGCGGCCATGCTCGGGGAGCCGGTTGCGCGGGTGGCAGGCGCCACCTTCCGTTCGGATGAATAAGAAGGAGCAACCCCGTGATCCCGGAAAAGCTTCTGCACTACATCGGCGGGAAGCACGTGCCAAGCGCGGACGGCGTGACCTTCGGCGTGGCGGACCCGGTGACCAACCGGGTGTACGCGCAAGTCGCGGCCGGCGGCACCGAGGACGTGGACCGGGCGGTCGAGGCGGCGGCGACGGCGTTCACGGACGGGCCGTGGCCGGGGATGGCGGCACGGGCGCGCGGACGCGTGCTGAACAAGATCGCCGACGCGATCGAGGCGCGCGCGGAAGAAATCGCCCTGCTGGAGATGTTCGACACCGGGCTGCCGGTCACGCAGGCGAAGGGGCAGGCGGCGCGCGCCGCGGAGAACTTCCGGTTCTTCGCGGACGTGATCGTGGCGCAGCATGAGGACGCTTTTTCCTCCCCCGGCCAGCTGGGGTACGTCCTGCGCCGGCCAGTAGGAGTCGCCGGGCTGATCACGCCGTGGAACACCCCGTTCATGCTCGAGACGTGGAAGCTCGCGCCCGCCTTGGCCAGCGGCTGCACGGTGGTGCTCAAGCCGGCCGAGTGGACGCCGCTGTCGGCTTCGCTGCTGCCGGAGATCACGGCCGAAGCGGGCGTGCCGGACGGGGTGTTCAACATCGTGCACGGCATCGGCGAGGAGGCGGGCGCGGCGCTGGTCGTGCACCCGGGCGTGCCGCTGATCTCGTTCACCGGCGAGACGACCACCGGCGAGATCATCATGCGGTCGGCCGCCGCCCAGCTCAAGGGACTGTCGATGGAGCTCGGCGGGAAGTCGCCGTGCGTCATCTTCGCCGACGCTGATCTGGACGCGGCGACCGACAGCGCCCTGTTCGGTGTCTTCTCCCTCAACGGCGAGCGCTGCACGGCGGGGTCAAGGATTTTGGCCGAACGGGCCGTGTATGACTCCCTGGTCTCCCGCCTGGCTGACCGGGCGGGGCAGATCAAGGTGGGCGCTCCGTCGGATCCCTCGACCGAGATCGGGGCGCTGGTGCACCCCGAGCACTACGAGCGGGTGCTGTCGTACGTGCGGCTCGGCGTCCGGGAGGGGGCGCGGCTCGTCGCGGGCGGCACCCGCCCGGCCGGCCTGCCGGACGGCAACTACCTCGCGGCGACCGTGTTCGCGGACGTGACCCCGGACATGCGGATCTTCCAGGAGGAGATCTTCGGGCCGGTGGTGTGCGTGACGCCGTTCGACTCCGAAGCCGAGGCGATCGCGCTGGCGAACAACACGCGGTACGGCCTCGCGGCCTATATCTGGACGTCGGACCTGCGGCGGGCGCACCGGGTCGCGGCCAGCGTCGAGGCGGGCATGACGTGGGTGAACTCGCATAACGTGCGGGACCTGCGGACACCGTTCGGCGGGGTGAAGGCGAGCGGGCTCGGCCGGGAGGGCGGGCAGCACAGCATCGACTTCTACACCTCGTCCCGGATCGTGCACGTGGCGCTCGGGGATACACACGTGCCGCGGTTCGGGGCCTGAGGATGGAGACTCCTCCTTTCGATATCGTGCGGGCCGCGTACGCGTCGCTTGTCGTGACCTCACTGGCGCAGGCGCGGCGCTTCTGGGTCGACCTGCTCGGGTTCGTCGTTACCTTCGAAGACGCGGAGTCGTTGTACCTGCGCGGGTACGACGAGCTCACGCACCACAACCTGATCCTGCGGACCGGGCCGGCCGCGGCGGCCGGGGCGCTCGGGTTCCGGGTCCGGTCGGTCGCCGACCTGGCGCGGGCTGAGGCGTTCTACTCCTCGCTCGGGTGCCGGACCGCGCGGCTGCCGGCCGGCGCGGTGCGGGGCGTCGGCGAGGTCGTGCGGGTTGAGGACCCGCTGGGGTTCCTCGTCGAGTTCTTCGCGTGGTCGGAACACCCGGAGCGGCTGCAGCAGCGTTACGACCTGCGCCGCGGCGCGGAGATCGCGCGGCTGGACCACTTCAACATCTGCGTGCCCGACGTGCCGTCGGCGTACCGGCATTACGCCTCGCTCGGGTTCGGGCTGTCGGAGACGATCGAGGACGGGCAGACGCTGTACGCCGCCTGGATGTACCGCAAGCAGACCGTGCACGACGTCGCCTTCACCGGCGGCGCCGGGCCGCGGCTGCACCACCTGGGCTTCTTCGCGCACGAGGCGCACAGCGTGCTGCGGATGTGCGACATCCTCGGCTCGCTGTCCCGCCAGGCGTGCATCGAGCGGGGCCCGGGCCGGCACGGCGTGTCCAACGCGTTCTACGTGTACCTGCGCGACCCCGACGGCCACCGCCTGGAGATCTATACGTCGGACTACTACACCGGGGACCCGGACCATCCGGTGCTGCGCTGGTCGGTGCGCGACCCGCGGCGGCGCGACTTCTGGGGCAACGCGGTCATCCCGTCCTGGTACTCCGAGGCCTCGCCGGTGCTCGACCTGGACGGGGCGGTGCGGCCGGTGACCGAGCTGGCGCAGACGGCCGAGGTCACGGTCGGCGCGGACGGGTTCACCGCTCCCGCTGCGTCGGAGTAGCTATGCTCATGATCCGGGAGACGGCTTACGCTTAAGGGAGAGCACAGGTCATTGTCTAACAGCATCGGCGACCTCTTGGTCGCCAGCAGCCGCACTTTAGCGCGACCTGCGGTGATGGGAGATCTTCCCGCGCTTGCGCGCCGGTCTCCCGGCCGGCGGCCGCCTGCGGCGGGGATGAGCCGGGCACCGGGATTACCGTGAAAGATCCTGCGGGTCCTGGGGGCTCTGGCTCATATAACTGGAAGGTAATGGTCCGATCGTGCGCTAGCGGCCGTCCGGTGTCCTGCTCCTCGTCGGTTCTCGATAACGTGAAGGATGTTACGGCCTATAGGTCGAAGGATCTTTCTCGTTAGTTCGAGCTTGGCGCGTTCATAAGGAAAATACGGTGGGCGGGCGGCGTCAGGGCTCCGTTATCATCCAGAAATGTGCGCCAGAGCCGTCCTGGGCCGGGAAAGCTTTCACGTTATCGCGGGCTCCGGGACGGCCGCGACTGGTGGCGATAACGCCGCAAGGCAGACCCGCCGCTCATCTCAGACGAACTGGTGACGGACCTCACCGCAGACGACGGTCAGCCGGTGGCGCGCAACTCGAACGCGGGACCGCAGCTTCGGGGATGAGAAAGCGGCCAGGCGCTGACCGTGCGTGATCGCGCGGCACCCATCCCCGAGTGCCTGCCTAGTGATCGTGGCGGCTCAATGGCATGCTCGTACAAGGGGTTGCCGGGCGATGGGTAGCTGGTTTGATCAGTCGGTCGTGGACGCCGGGAGGCTCCGGCTGTTCTGCTTCTTCGTGGCGTTCATCGCGGCCTTCTTGTTCATCCGCTTCAGCGTCCGGATGATCCGCGCGCAGGTGCGGTGGTGGCCGGGGAACGTGACGCCGGGCGGGGTGCACGTGCACCACGCGGTATTCGGCCTGTTCTTCATGTGCGTGGGCGGGGTCGGCGGCCTCGCCGTCCAGGACAACCGCTCGGCATGGGCGGCGGTAGCCGCCGCGCTGCTGGGGATCGGCATGGCGCTGGTGCTCGATGAGTTCGCGCTCGTCCTGCACTTGGAGGACGTGTACTGGAGCGATAAGGGGCGGCTGTCCGTCGAGATCGTCTTCATCGCCGCGGCGCTGTGCGGGCTGGCCTTGCTCGGCTGGGTCCCGCTGGGGGCCACCCCCAGCTCCGCAGAGCCCACTCGCGTAGAGGCCTTCCTCGGTATCGCTTCCGTGCTGGCTGTCAACCTCGTCTTTACGGTGATCTGCTTTCTGAAGGGGAAGACGTGGTGCGGAGTCATCGGCATCTATGTCAGTTTGTTCGCCCTGGTCGGCGCCATCCGGCTGGCCCGGCCCGGATCGCCGTGGGCGCGCTGGCGGTACCGGGAGGGCTCGCGGAAGCTGGCCAGGGCGATCGCGCGGGAAGGACGCTACGTGCACCGGGTAGCGCGTTTCAGGATCTGGTTCCAGGACCTTATCGCCGGCCGACCGCATCTCGGCGGCGACTGACCTGGCTTACAGGCCGTCGTCGAGCTGCTCCCAGGTGAGCTTCAGCGGGAAGGGGCTGATCGTGTCGACAGCATGGAGGTCGCGGCCGCGAACGGCCAGCCCTTCCCTTGCGTAGTCGCCGTCGACGGTCAGCAGGAACCGCTCCACGGAGATCGCAGGGCCGTCGTTGTCCGTCATGCGGACTATCCAGTAATGAGGGATCCCAGCGGCCGCGTACTCCGCGCGCTTGTCGCGGATGTCGGTGACCACGGAGTCGGCTGAGACGATTTCCACGGCAATCACGCAGTCCGCGGCATACGGTTTGCGGCCCCACTGCCCGCGGTCGGCGTCCACGCAGCGGTAGACCACCACGTCGGGCCGGCGGAAATGCAGCTTCGGGCTATCGGAGATCAGCACGTCGATGTCACCCAGCACGCGATGGCACGTCCCCTTGCGCTGGTCTGCGAGCTTTCCCGCGTCCCGCAGCCCGATGATGAGGTTGATCTGGATTCCCTGATGGCTGGGACCAGCCGACTCGCACCTGATCATCCAGCCGTCGACGACCTCGATCTGCTTGCTCGCGTCCTCAGGGAACGCCTTATACATCTCGAGCGTCATCTCCGGCGCGAAGGCTGCCGCCTTGTGCTCACCGAAGTCGAACTGATGCGCCACATAACGGAGCCTACCTACGCCCGCGATCCAGGTTCGCGCGCCACGCCGCCGTCGACATGCCGATTGCGCACTCGACCACGATAGAGCGGGACGCGCCAGTAGCCCGACGGCTGGCGCCCGCGTGCCGGCGCCGCCTCGTGATTGAGGCGGCTTATGAACGGTAAGTGAGCGCTGGTGAGCTTTGTGGCGGTGGATGCCCGCGCCGGGGCTGCCCGGCGGACGGCTGATGAGGCCTGTGGCCCACAGGCCTCATCATGCGAGGCCAGGGGGCCACACGCCTCGAACGAACCCGGCGCCCGCCGGCGTCCGGGGACGCGCAGCGGGCGCCAGTGGCCGATGTGACAAAGGATGCTCGCGCCCGGCCGACCGGTCAGCCGGCAACCACCTGCCGATTGCGCAATCGACCAGGCTAGGGCAACGCACCGGAACAACCTGAGTTTGCGGCGTGTCGGGCACACCGCCCGTTTCACACCCTTATCTCCTGTTACGTGAAGCTCCGTTCCACGGCATCCGCCAGGTTTTGATTGCGATTTCCCGCGCTATAGGGGCTGTTGCAGTTTTCTGGGGCTAGCCGGGTTCGGGTGACGTGGCCGTGGCAGGAACGATCCCGGGCGGGTTTGGGGCGTGCGCGCGGTTTCGCATCTCAGGCCGGTATGCCGGGTTTGCGGTGCTCTGGTGTGGCTGCCTGCTGCTTGCGGGTATGCGGTGGCCGACCGCGCGGTGCGCGGCCGGGCCACGGGGTTGCTGGTTCAGCTGACGGCGACCAGAAGGCGGAGGTTGTGGGCGAGGCCGGCGAAGAGGAACTCGCTGGTGGCGTTGGGCAGGCCGCGGAGGCTGAAGCGGCGCAGGCCGCCGTTGTCCTTGAGGCTGGCGTGCAGGCCCTCGACGTCGGGGGCGCGGCGCTTGTAGAGCGCGCGGCCCTCGGGGGTGGCCAGCCGGTGCGCGTTCGCCTCCACGGCGGTGGCATCGCCCGGCGGGGGGCCGTCGGCTGGCTCGCGGCGGGCGAGGTCGCGGGTCTTGCCATCGGCGATGAGCCGGCCCGGGCCGGGCGCCGTCAGGTTCGCCTCGCTGTGGTAGCCGGCGTCCTCGACCAGGACGCCGATGCCGCTGGTCATGGCGGCATGGCAGGCGGCGGCGTCGTGGCCGGGACTGTTTTTCTCCTCCTCCGGCAGGGTGCACAGCCGGCCGTGGCATTTCACGGGCATGGCGGGGTCGGCGGCGTGGGCAGCGTGGCCGGCCGCGACGACCGCGGCGCCCTTTTCCGCCACCCGGGCGAGCTGCTGCGCCTGCAGCACGTCGCCGGTGTCCTGGCAGGCGTAGCCGCCGGGCATGAGCCGGTCATCGGCCGCGGCGTCCTGGCAGTTATAGCCCTGGATGAACCCGCCGCCGCGCACCGGCAGCAGCCGGGAGTCCGGGTCGGTGACGTTGCGCCGCGGCGCCTTCGCGGCTTTCTTCTCGTTCCCGGCATCTGCTGCCTGCCCGGCTTCCGCGGCGGCCCCGGCCTGCAGTGCTTCCAGGCGGGCGCGGGCCTTGCGGGCCTTGTTGCCGGTGCCGGGCCGGGCCGGCGGGTGACCCGCTGCCCGGCGGCGCGGCGCGCCTGCCAGTCCGCGAGCGTGGCCTCCTCCGCGGCGATGGCCTCCTCCAGCCGCAGCTGCGCGGCGGCCAGGGCGACCGCGGCCGGGGCCGGCCAGCCGCAGCGCCGGCCGCCAGCGCCTCCAGGTAGGCCCGCCCCTGCTCCCGGGCGGCGGCTTCAGCGGCCTCCCGCTCTGCCTCCAGGTCCTGCAGGCAGGCCAGCACCCGCCCGGCCCGCGACCGCGGATCCGGGCCCGGCGGCACCGTGTCCGCGCCCAGCAGCAGGTCCGTCCCGGGCAGCACCGGCTTTTCCGCCTCGTCGGCGGCGGCGGCCTTCCGCGCGTCCGCCGCCACCTGCCCGGCCAGCTTCCGCAGCCCGGCCTCGGTCCGGCTGGCCTCCTCCGGCGCGCTCGCGGCGATCTTCACCCCGTCGCCGGCCACCACGGCAAGCCGGCCCAGCCCCGTGCACGCGCACACGTGAAGAACCTGGTAGAACAGGTCCTCCGCCAGCCCGTCCTGCGCGAACAGGTGCCGGCGGAACCGGGAGAACGTCGTGTGGTCGGGGATCAGCCGGCCGCACGCGACCCGGAACGTCGCATCGTAGCGGCACCGGTCCTCCACCGCCCGGGTGGACAGCACCCCGCGCAGGTAGCCGTACATCCACACGGTCAGCAGCATCACCGGGTCATACCGGGCCGGGCCGGCCGCCGAGCCCTTCTCCGTCGGCGGCACCAGCCGGGCGGTCAGGTCCCGTGTCATGAGCCGCTCGACCGTGCCGATAACGACCCGGACAGCGTGGCCCTCAGGCACCCAGTCGAGCATGTTATGGGGCAAAAGCATCTCGGCGTCACGGTCAACCGGCTTGAACTGGTGTGCCATAAATCAATTCTGCCAGCAATAACACCCGAAATCCGGCAAACCAAAATGTGCAACAGCCCCCATGGCACCGGAAATCGCAATCAGAGCGGCAGGCCGCGGCCTGCCCGGATTCCGTTGCGGGGGGGGCGGCTAGTCGTCGGCGTGGCGGTCGAGGAACTCGTAGACGTCCACGCCGTCGACGCCCGGGAAAGAGCCGACGGGCAGGGCGGACAGGATGTGGGAGTGCGCGCGGGCGGACGGCCAGGCCATGCCCTCCCAGCGTTCGGCCAGCGCCAGCGGGGCACGCTGGCAGCATTCGCCGTCCGGGCACAGCGACCGCGTCCTGACCGGCGACTCACGGCCCCGGAACCACCGGGAGTGCTCGAACGGCACGCCCAGCGTGATCGCGAAGCCCCGGTCGACGCGGGGATCCACCTGGGCCACGCAGAAATAGGTGCCCGACGGGGTGTCGGAATACTGGTAGTAAGGCGAGAACCGGTCCGCGGCCGAGAAGACCTGCCGGCCTGACCACCGCCGGCACATCCGCTGCCCTTCGATCGCGCCGGAGATGTCGGCGGGGAAGCGCACGCCGTCGTTCTCGTAGGCCTTGTAGATGATGCCGCTCGCGTCGTTCTTCACGAAGTGGCACGGCAGCTCGAGATGGTGGGTGATCAGGTTCGTCACGCGGTGCGCGGCCATCTCATATGATACTGAGTATACATCGACCAGGTCCTCTACCGCGAGGTCCCGCCGCGACATCGCCGAGTGCAGGAACGAGACCGCCGCGGTCTCGGGGATCAGCATCGCGGCCGCGAAGTAGTTCGCCTCCACCCGCTGGCGCAGGAAGTCGGCGAAGTCGCGCGGGGTGTCGTGGCCGAGCAGGAAGTGGCCGAGCGCCTGCAAGATCACGGCGCGCGGCGAGTGGCCGCCGACCGACTCCTGCTTGACGTAGACCCGGTTGCTGCGCAGGTCGGTCAGCGACCGCACCGACCGCGGCAGGTCGGGCACGAACCGCACCGAGAACCCGTGCCTGGCGACCACCGACATCAGCATACCCTGCGACAGCGCCCCGCCGGAGTAGCCGCTGCGCTCCAGGGCCGACGCGGCCGCCTCCTCGATCGAGGGAAAGTAGTTGTCGCGCTCGCGCATCGACTCGCGCAGCGCCGCATTGGCGGCCCGCGCCTCCTCCGGGGTGGCGGTCGGCTTGGAGCGCTGGGCGCGGAGTTCGCCCGCGAGGGCGACGATGTGCTCGAGCACGTCGGTCGGCACCCGGGTGCCGACGCGCAGCACGGGCAGCCCGAGCCCCCGGTACGACGGGTCGCGCTGCGCCTGCTCGAGCGCGATCTCCAGCTGCGCCCGGCGGCTGGGCGGCTGCTTCTTCAGCAGCTCGGACACCGGCACCGACAGCGCGTTGGCCAGCTGCTCCACCAGCGACAGGCGGGGCTCGCGGCGGCCGTTCTCGATCAGCGACAGCACGGACGGCGTGCGCCCGACCTTGGCACCGAGCTCGGCGAGTGTCAGCCCGCGGGCGCGGCGCGTGTGCCGGAGTCGCTGGCCGAAGGTTGCGAGGTCTAGACCATCGGTCTCTACCAATTTCTGTGATTCTTTCATCGGAAAAAAGAGTACTACGCATACGTTCGGAAAAAAAGTAAAGATTTTTACGGACGAAAGTCCTCGGCTCGGGCGGTCATCGTCGCGCACCCTGGGAGTAAGGCGACGAAAGGCAAGACCATGGATACGATCAGCCAGCAGGCGGCTAACCTGAGCAAAGAGTGGGAGACCGACCCCCGCTGGGCCGAGATAAAGCGGAACTACACGGCCGAGGACGTGATCCGGCTGCGCGGCTCCATCACTGAGGAGCACACGCTCGCCCGGCGCGGGGCCACCCGGCTGTGGGAGCTCCTGCAATCCGAGGACGCCGTGCGCGCGCTGGGCGCGATCACCGGCAACCAGGCGGTGCAGCAGGTGAAGGCGGGCCTGCAGGCCATCTACCTGTCCGGCTGGCAGGTCGCCGCGGACGGGAACCTGGCCGGCCAGACGTACCCGGACCAGTCCCTGTACCCGGTGAACTCTGTCCCGCAGATGGTGCGGCGGATCAACAGCGCGCTGCTGCGCGCGGACCAGATCGCCTGGTCGGAGCGTTCGGCGGACAGCACGGCGCCGCGGACCAACTGGCTCGCGCCGATCGTCGCGGACGCCGAGGCCGGGTTCGGCGGCGTGCTGAACGCGTTCGAGCTGATGAAGTCGATGATCGCGGCGGGCGCCGCGGGCGTGCACTTCGAAGACCAGCTCTCGTCGGAGAAGAAGTGCGGCCACCTCGGCGGGAAGGTGCTCATCCCGACCGTGCAGCACATCAAGACGCTGACCGCGGCGCGGCTGGCGGCGGACGTGGAGAACGTGCCGACGCTGGTGATCGCCCGCACCGACGCGCACTCCGCTTCGCTGCTCACCAGCGACATCGACGAGGTGGACAGGCAGTTCGTCACCGGCGACCGGACCGCCGAGGGCTTCTACCGGGTGCGCAGCGGCATGGCGCCCTGCGTCGCCCGCGGCCTCGCCTACGCGCCGTACTCCGAGCTGCTGTGGATGGAGACCTCCACGCCTGACCTGGACGAGGCCCGCGAGTTCGCCGAGGCGATCAAGGCGGTCTACCCGGACCAGATGCTCGCCTACAACTGCTCGCCGTCGTTCAACTGGCGGGCCAAGCTCGACGAGGCGACGATCGCCAAGTTCCAGAAGGAACTGGCCGCGATGGGGTACCGCTTCCAGTTCATCACCCTCGCCGGGTTCCACGCGCTCAACCACTCCATGTTCGAGCTCGCGCACGGCTACGCGCACGAGGACATGACGGCGTACGTGAAGCTGCAGCAGGCTGAGTTCGCGAACGAGAAGCTCGGCTACACCGCCACCAAGCACCAGCGCGAGGCGGGCACCGGCTACTTCGACCTGGTTGCGCAGGCGATCTCGCCGACCTCGGAGACCATGGCGCTGGCGGGCTCGACGGAGAGCGCGCAGTTCCACTGACGCATTGGGGATTCGCTCCGGCGGCAGGCGGCGCGGCCTGCCGCCGGCTTTGGCTTTCTGAGAAGCAGCTGAGAGCCGGCCGCGCCGGCAGCGGATCCGATGGCTATCCTAGGGCGCGTGCGCGTCGATGACATATTCCGAGCAATAGGCTCGTTCGCTGTCAGGTTCCGCTGGGTAGTCCTGATCGTCTGGGTACTCGCCTTCGTGGCCATACCCCGCGCGCTGCCGTCGCTGGCCAGCGTGACGCAGGGCAACAACAGCGCGTTCCTCCCCGCCAGCGCGCCCAGCGAGCAGGCAGCACAGCTGGCGGCACCGTTCGGGGGAACGAACCTGATACCGGTTCCGGTGGTGGCCGCGCGGACCGACGGGACGTTCACCACCGCCGACCAGGCGTGGCTGACCACGCTGGCGACCGACCTCGCCAAGGTGCCGACCGTCGTCAAGGTCCACGACCTGGGCATCTCGGCGCCGTCGGCCACCGTCCCCGGCCAGGCGGCGCAGCTGCAGGTGCTGTCCGACGTGGACCAGGGCAACCAGAACGCGATCACCGACCTGGTCGACAACCTGCGCACCGCGATCACGGACTCCTCGCCGCCGCAGGGCACGCAGGCGCACCTGGCCGGCCAGGTGGCGATCAACGTCGACCAGCAGAAGCAGTCCGGCACCACCGGCAACCAGGTGCAGCTGTTCTCGATCGCCTTCATCATCATCCTGCTGCTGCTCATCTTCCGGTCGGTGCTCGCGCCATTCATCACGCTGATCCCGGCGGCCATGTCGGTCACGATCGCGGGGCCGCTGGTCGCCGAGCTGGCGCACCACGGGCTCAAGGTCTCCCAGCTGTCCCAGCTGCTGCTGATCGTGCTGGTGCTCGGCGCCGGCACGGACTACGGGCTGTTCCTGGTGTTCCGGGTCCGCGAGAACGTCCGCCGCGGCGAGGCGTCGCGCGACGCGGTGGTGAACGCGCTCACCAGGGTCGGCGAGTCGATCACGTTCTCCGCCCTGACCGTGATCGCCGCGCTGCTCTCGCTGCTGTTCGCGACCTTCCAGATCTACTCGAACCTGGGCATCCCGCTGGCGATCGGCATCGGCGTGATGCTGCTCGCGGGCCTCACGCTCCTGCCGGCGCTGCTGGCCATCTTCGGCAAGGCCGCGTTCTGGCCGACGAAGAACAAGGCAGGCGCGGCCACGACCGGTGTCTGGGGCCGGATAGCGACGCGGGTCGTCCGGCGTCCCGGAGTGGCGCTGTCCATCGGGGTGATCGTGTTCGGCGGCCTGGCGTTCGCGGTCACCGGGTACCAGAGCGCCGGGTTCGGCGGGACGATCACGGCGCCCGCGGGCACCGACTCCGCCGCGGGCACCACGCTGCTGAACAAGTACTTCCCGGCGACCGCGGCGAACCCGACGAACTTCGTCTACAAGCTGACGACCCCGGCCTGGGAGGACCCGCAGTCGATCCAGGCGGCGACCGTCCAGCTCGAGAACAGCGGCCTGCTCACCGGCGTGACCGGCCCGCTCAACCCCATCGGCGGCACCGGGTTCACGCCGGCGCAGTTCACCGAGCTGCACGCCGCGCTCGGCTCAGGGCCGCTCCCGGCGACTCCCCCGGCCGCGCTCGCCGGCAAGATCCCGCCGCAGGTGTACCAGGAGTACCGCGCGACCGCGCAGTACGTGGACACGGCGGGCACCACGATCCAGTTCCAGACCGGGCTGAAGGCGGGCGATCCGTCGACCACCGCCGCGCTGAACGCGGTCCCGGTGCTGCGCGCCGAGGCGGCGCGGGTGGCGCCGACGCTGCACGCCTCCGCGTACGGCGTGGGCGGCGAGGCGCCGGCGCTGTACGACATCAGCGCCATCTCGAACAGCGACCTGGCGCACGTGATCCCGATCGCGATCATCGTCATCGGCGTGCTGCTGGCGCTCGTGATGCGGTCGCTGGTCGCCCCGCTCTACTTGATCGCCTCCGTGGCGCTGTCGTACTTCGCGGCGCTGGGCCTGGCGGTGATCCTCTTCATCGAGCTCGGCAACTCTGGCGGGATTACCTTCATCCTGCCGTTCCTGTTGTTCATCTTCCTGCTGGCACTCGGGGAGGATTACAACATCCTGGTGATGACCCGGATCAGAGAGGAAGCGCACCGGATGCCGCTGCGCGACGCGGTGTCCCGCGCGATCGGGGTGACCGGGACGACGGTGACCTCCGCCGGCCTGGTGCTCGCCGGCACGTTCGCGGTGTTCGCCGTCGTCGGCGGCCGCGGGTCGGGCGGCAGCCAGATCCGCGACGTCGGCGTCGGGCTCGCGGTCGGCATCCTCATGGACACCTTCGTCGTCAGGACCGTACTCGTGCCGTGCACCGTGGTGCTCCTCGGCCGGTGGAACTGGTGGCCGTCCAAGATCACCATGGTGCCGGAGGACCCGGACACGGTCGGGGCGAGCGCCGACGCGCTCGGGCTCACGTCGGATGCCGGGGTGTCCTCGCCGGCCGATGGGCCGACGACGCCGGGCAGACCGACGGACTCGAAGTCACCGCGAGGCTCCTGAGCGCCGATCCTGTCAGGCCCCCGCCCGGCCCCGGACGCGGTAAATCAAACCACGATCTCCGGACATGCCGGGCGGGGTGCTTTCTTTATCGGGCGCTGACCGGGAGACTCTTGACGATAGTGGTTCGGGGAAGGGACGCCGATGCAGGAACTGCGCTTCGTCGCGGTAAGCGAGGATGGCAGTTACGCTGTCCTCGCGGTGCCCGGGCGGAGCGCGCGCTTTACCTTGCCGATCGACGAGCGGCTGCGGGCAGTCGCGCTCGGCCAGACCTCCCGGCTCGCCCAGTATGAGATCGAAGTGGAGAGTCCCTTGCGACCCAAGGAGATCCAGGCACGGATCCGCGCCGGTGAAACGGCCGAAGAGATCGCCGACGCGGCTGGTATTCCCGTCGAGCGCGTGCGCTGGTTCGAAGGCCCGGTCCTGGCGGAGCGCGCCTACATCGCGGACCAAGCGCAGGCGGCCACGGTACGGCGGCAGGGTGATTCTTCGGGGCCTGGTCCCAGGCTCGGCGACATCGTGCCGGAGCGGCTGTCGGCTGCGGGCGCCGATCCGGAGGACGGGCAGTGGGATTCCCGCAAGCGCGGTGACGGCAGCTGGCAGGTGCAGCTCACGTTCTCCGCGGGCGGCCGCCTGCACATCGCCGAGTGGATCTTCGATCCGCGCCGCCGGCATGTCATGCCCGACGACGACAACGCCGCTCGCCTGTCCCTGCCCGAATCTGAGCTGCCGCCTCTGTCGGTTCCTATGCCTGGTGAGGCGACCGTGACGCCGCTGGCCCCGCGTCTGGGCGCCGCCGCGGGGATGGGCGCCGGCCCGGGCGGGGGGCTGAGCGGGGGGCCGGGGAGCGGCCGGTTCCGTTCTGATCGCCCGGTTATGGCCGAGCAGCCGGCTGTCGCGGAGCGGCCAGCTTACGCGGAGCGGCCCGCGATGCCACACGCTCCGGTGAACTCACGGCCTGCCCAGCGCGACCCGTCTCACCGGGATCCGTCTCACCGGGATCTGTCCTACCGCGACCCGGTCCCGGAGCCGCCGGCCGTCGCGCCGCAGCCACAGGTCGCCGCCCGCACCTCCTTCCACGAGTCCGAACGTACGCGGCTGACTCCCCAGCACCCTCACGCTGACTCCGCACCGGCCTCTGCACCGGCCTCTGCACCGGCCTCTGCACCGGCACCGGCACCGCGCCCGCAGGTGTCCGCCGAATCCGTTCCGACGCGGAATTCGGTGTCGGCGGAACCTTCCCGGCCGGCCCCGTCGGCACCTGAACCAGTCGCCGCAGCACCTGAACCAGTCGCGGCGCCGACTGCCCCGGACGAGGCCGCGCCTGAGCGAGCCGCGACGGCTCCCGAGCCTGTCGCGGCGAGCGCGGAACCCGCCGATTCCGCGGCCGAAGACCAGGGCGCCCGCCAGCGCCCGGGCAAGAAGAACGCCCGCGGCCGCCGGTCCTCCGTTCCGTCCTGGGACGAGATCATGCTAGGTAGCTCGCGCCAGCGCGACTGACGTCCCAAGGCGAAAGGCAGGTCGGCGGGGACCGCGTGATCGCTGTCCGCCAGAATCGGCTCATGGTTTCTGAGATCTTCGAACCCGACAGATGGCGCGTCGTCGACGGCTTCGACTTCACCGATATCACGTATCACCGAGCTGTCGACTCAGGCACCGTCCGCGTCGCCTTCAACCGGCCCGAGGTCCGCAACGCCTTCCGTCCCCATACGGTCGACGAACTGTACCGTGCCCTCGATCACGCCCGTATGTGGAGCGACGTCGGGTGCGTGCTGCTGACCGGCAACGGGCCGTCGCCCAAGGACGGCGGATGGGCGTTCTGCTCGGGAGGTGACCAGCGCATCCGCGGACGCGACGGGTACAAGTACGCCGACGGGGAGACGGCCGAGGGGATCGATCCGGCGCGCAGCGGCCGCCTGCACATCATGGAAGTCCACCGGCTGATCCGGTTCATGCCGAAGGTCGTCATCTGCGTCGTCCCGGGATGGGCCGCCGGCGGCGGGCACAGCCTGCACGTCGTCTGCGACCTTACCCTCGCCAGCAGGGAGCACGCGCGCTTCAAGCAGACCGACGCCGACGTCGGCAGCTTCGACGGCGGATACGGCTCGGCCTACCTGGCCCGCCAGGTAGGCCAGAAGTTCGCCCGGGAGATCTTCTTCCTCGGCGAAACCTATGACGCCGAGGCCGCCTGGCGGATGGGCATGGTCAACGCGGTGGTGCCGCACGCCGAGCTGGAAGGGACCGCGCTGGAGTGGGCGGCCAAGGTCAACGCCAAGAGCCCAACGTCGCAGCGGATGCTGAAGTACGCGTTCAACCTCATCGACGACGGACTCGTCGGCCAGCAGGTGTTCGCGGCGGAGGCCACCCGGCTCGCCTACATGACGGATGAGGCCGTCGAGGGCCGGGACGCCTTCCTGGAAAAGCGCGAGCCGGACTGGACCCGCTTCCCCTACTACTACTGAAAAGCCCGGCAGGCCGATCGCGCAATCGACCCGCTCTAGTCTGGTCGATTGCCCGTGATGTGGTTCACTGGCCCTCCGCGGCCGGTTCCCGGCCAGGGGTGCCCGGAATGCGGCTTTTGTGCATGCGGCCTGTAGCTCTGATTGCGATTTCCGGTGCCATGGCGCGGGAAATCGCAATCAAAGCCTGGCGGATGCCGCGGAACGGGGCTTCACGTAACGGGAGGTAAGGGTGTGAGACGGGCGGTGTGCCCGACACGCCGCAAACTCAGATTGTTCCGGTGTGTTGCCCTAGTCTGGTCGATTGCGCAATCGACCCGCTGGCACCCGGCTGCGGGCCTCGGCGCGG
Organism: uncultured Actinomycetota bacterium; assembly: GCA_963771985.1. GTDB lineage: Bacteria > Actinomycetota > Actinomycetes > Streptosporangiales > Streptosporangiaceae > Trebonia. The sequence goes on from CAVYVO010000032.1 coordinate 382,135, forward strand.
ACACCCCCCGTCACACAGGCCCCAGTGGCGAACCCTCCCGCCAGGCGACCCGGCTTAGCGGTGCCAGAGGGGCTGGCCCGCGCCGCACCCGCAGACGCTCGCAGCTCACAGGGGCTCGGGGGCGGAGGGCCGAGGCGGGGGCGGGGCAACCGCGGGGGCGGGGGCGGGCGCACGGGCGGGGGGCCGGGGCGGGGCGGCGCAGCCGCGTGGGCGGGGGCGGCGCAAACGGGCGGGGGCGGGGCGGGTGTCAGCCTGACTGCTTCAGGGCGAAAGCCCAGTTCAGGACCCGGGCCGCGTCCTGGGCGCCGGCGCCTGGGCCGGTGGGCGGGCTGCCGAGCACGACCCCGAGCAGGGTCCGGCCGCCGCGGACGGCCTCGAAGAGCAGGCAGTGTCCCGCGTCGTCGGTGTACCCGGTCTTGATGCCGACCGCGCCGGAGTAGGAGCCGATCAGCTCGTTGGAGTTGCCCCACCAGTGGGCCGCGTGGCCCTGGCCCTTCGCCAGGCTGTAGAACCGCTCGTCCACGATCGAGCGGAACACCGCCGACTTCATCGCCGCCGCCCCCAGGATCAGCAGATCAGCCGGCGTCGAGTAGGTGGAGGTCTCCGTCGGGTACGGCAACCCGTCCGGGTTGCTGAAGTTCGTGTGCAGCATTCCCAGCTGACGGGCGGTCGCGTTCATCCGCGCGACGAACGCGTCTATCCCGGGGCCGTAGGTCGTCGCCAGCGTGTAGGCGGCGTCCGCGCCGGACTCGAGCAGGAGCCCGTTCAGCAGCTCACGGGGGGTCAGCACCTCGCCGGGTTTCAGCCCGTCGCTGCTCGCGCCGTACTTCCAGACGTAGTTCAGCACCGCCTTGGGGATGGTGATCTTCTGGTCGAGATCGCCCGCCTGAAGGACCAGGTACGCGGTCATCACCTTCGTGATGCTGGCTATCGGGCGCTCGACGTCCGCCTGCCTCGCCCAGAGCACCTGGCCGGTGGCCGCGTCGATCAGGATTCCCGCCTTCGCCTTCACCCCGCGCGGCGCGCCGACGACATCGATTTCCGGTCCCTTCGCGCTGGGCGCCGGGGCCGACGAGGTCTTCAACCGGGCGTCCGGGGGCACGCCCGCGGAGACGGCATGCGACGAGGGCCGTGTCGCCCCGTCGGCGTAGGCGAGTCCCGGCGCGGCCGAACATCCCGCCGTCACTCCCCCCACAGCCATCGCCAGGCCCGCGATAATCAGCCGGGCGCACAGTCGCATAGCACTCCGTCGGGCTAGGGGGCGAAAGACCAGACCCGATCGTACGGCGTCATGTCGACAAATACCCGCACAATCGCCAAGTCATCCAACCCACGTTCAGTAGTCCCACGCTTACCGTGAGCTTACGCTCCGTATCGGCAGCCGCCTAGCCGGCCGGGTACGGCTGGAAAGGGACGCCGGGTGGCGGTCAGGCGCGGGCGAGGACGCCGGCCAGCGCCGCGCGGGCCGTCTCGGTCACCTCGGCGACGTCGAAGCCGGTCAGGACGCCGCCGCGCTTGAGCACGCGCCCGTCGGCGATCACCGTGTCCACGTTGCCGGGATGCGCTGCCGTCACGAGCAGGCGCGCCGGGTCGGTGAAGACGCCGAGGTTCGGGGCGTCGAGCGAGACGACGATCAGGTCGGCGCGCTTGCCCGCCGCCAGGGAGCCGGTGACCCCCTCGAGCCCCAGCGTGCGCGCGCCCTCGATCGTCGCCAGCCGCAGCACGTCCCGCGCGCTCAGCGCGAACTCGTCGTAGGCCATGCCGTTGGCGCAGCCCTGCGTCACCTTCATGATCGCGAACATGTCCGCGTTGCCGGACAGCATGGTGGTATCGACGGACAGCCCGCACGGCACGCCCGCTGCCAGCAGCGCGCCCGTGGCCGGCATGCCGTAGCCGATCTGCAGCTCGGTGAACGGCGACACGCTCGCCGCGATGCCGTGCGCGGCCGCCAGCGAGATCTCCTCGGCCGTGGCGTTGTTCAGGTGCACGGCCTGCAGGTCGGGCCCGAGCAGCCCCTCGGCCGCGTAGACGGCGAGCTGCCCGGCCGCGAAGCGCGGCCCGCACGCGTGTACCGAAACCGGCAGGCCGAGTCCGCGCGCCGTCTCGATCTCCTCGTGGTAAAGCTTGGGCGCCACCCGCATCGCCGGGTTGCTGCCGCCGGTGCCCCGCCAGGCCATGCCGAGGCGGATGCGGCCGCCCGCGCTGTAGGCCGGCCACGCCGCCGCGACACGGGACAGGTCGTCCAGAGCCATCAACCTATCGTTCGGATGACCGGTTTCATAGCCGTAGGAAAAGCGGGCCCGCAGTCCCGACTCGGCGAGCGCCCGCAACCCGGCCTCCGCCCAGTCGAGCCCGCGGACGTTGTGCGCCCAGTCGTGCACCGTGGTGATGCCCGCGTCGACCGCCTCCGCGCACGCCAGCCGGGTCCCCGCGTAGGTGTCCGCGGGAAGAAAACGCTTGCCCAGCGTGACGCATGTAGAGAAGTATCCGGAACGGACCGGGCTGGCTCCCACGGGCCACCCGTCTGACAGTCCGCGCAGCAACGTGTTCCACATATGCCAGTGCGTGTCGATCAGGCCGGGCGCCACGATCTTGCCCGTCGCGTCGATCACCTCGGCGCCCGCGACGTCCAGGTCCTGGCCGACCGCCTCGATCGCGCCGTCTTTGACGTACACATCCGCGCTCGGCATGTCGCCGGCGGCGTCCATCGTCAGGACGTAACCGCCGCGGATCAGGAAGCTGCTGTCCGGCACGGATGCTCTCGATGTCATGATCGCCCAGCTTAACGGCGTCGTTCCGAGCGCCGCGGGCGTCCCTGAAGACGACCCAGCGCATCATCGTGTACAGGTACGCGGCCTCGCACAGCGCGGCGATAACGCGGGCAAGCTCGAAGTAGACGCCGGCCGACGCCAGGAGGTCGGTGAGGCCGAGCACGAAGATCAGGTAGTTGCTGGCGATCACCGTGGCGTAGACCGGCAGCTGGGCGGCGAGCGCGCCGTGCGACCGGAAGTTCAGCACGCGGTTCGCCGCGTAGCTGACCACCGACGCCGACCCGTACAACAGCGTCACCGCGAGCGGCAGCGGCCACTTCAGGACCCCGTGGGCGACGGCGAGCACCGCTAGGTCCAGGAGGAACGTGCACAGGTTGATGAGCAGGTAGCCGAGCAGGCTGGGTGCGATCATCCGCGATAGCCCGAAAGGGAGTCTGCCGGTGACCGCCGTCATCGCCGCGGCGTACCGCGCTCCACGGGCCATAAGTCCATTGTGCCGTGCCGCCACGTCGGTTTTGTTACGCTTGTGAGAGTAGTCACATAGCGGTGTCGGATAGATGACGAAAGCGTCTCGGGAACCGGCGGCGGAAGCCGACATGTGATTGTGTGCGATGACATCTACGGGGTAGAGCACGCGCGCGGTACGCCGTATCCGCAAGGTCACCGAGTATGATCGCAAGCGTCGGTGGTGGGTCTGGCGAATCCGTGACATCTGTTGCGCGAACTTTTGTCCGTGCCAGGAGGACATGAATGGCCGTATTGGTGGATCCGCCGCAGCGCGGTCGCGCTGACGAGCGGTCTGCCAGCGCGGACCCGCCTCTGGACGAGAACCTCGCCGGAGCCCGCCGGCCAGCCACGATAACCGCGCCGCAGCCGGCCGCTCCCGCTCCCGCCCCCCCGCGCAAGCTCGCCGAGCCGCCGATCCCGGGCGGGCGTGTCGAGGCGCTGATGGGCCGCCTCATCCGGGTGCTCTCGCACAGCCCGCTGGCCCGCCCGCTGCCGGCGGTGACGCTCAGCGCGCTCGGCCTGGGCGGGGTCGCGTTCGTCGGCCTGTGCGCCACCGCGCCGCAGCCGAGCGTGGCCACGCCGCCGGTGCTGTTGCCGCTGACCTCGCTGGCCAGGGACCTAGGCGCGCCGCACCTGCCGGACATCGTGGCGAACCTGGTCATGTACGTTTCGATCAGCCTGTGCTGCCTGGGCCTGGCCATGATGCTGTGGGCCAACAGCCGGGGCTGGTCACCCAACCCCCGCAAGGTCTTCTGGACGGCGGCGGGCGCGATCGCGGTGCTGGTGAACATCACCCCGGTCGGGTCCTCGGACGCCGCCAGCTACGCCGCCTACGGGCGGATCGCCGCGCTTGGCCACAACCCCTACACGTTCACCCCCGCCATGCTGCCCGGCGGCAGGCACAACCCGTACACGATGCTGGTCAGCCAGCAGTGGCAGGGGACCGCCTCGGTCTACGGGCCGGTAGCGACGTGGACCCACCTGGCCGCGGCGCTGATCGGCGGCACGAAACCGTGGGCCACGATCTGGGTGCTGATGATCATGATCGGCGCCGCCTTCGTGGCCGCTGGGTACGTGCTGCTGCGCACGGCGGCCAACCCGGTCCGCGCCGTGCTGCTCTGGGTCGCGAACCCGCTGCTGATCGTGGAGCTCGTGATGGGCGGCCACCTGGACGCCTTCGTGGCGCTGTTCGCGATCGTCGCGATCGTGCTGTCCCGGCGGTGCACCACGGTCTGGCACGACCTGCTGCTCGGGGTTGTCGTCGGGGTCGCGGGCGCCATCAAGGTGAACGCCATCTTCGTCGGGCTGGGCATCGCGATCCCGCTGATGCACGACCGGGCGTGGGCGCGGCTGGCGCGGATCGGCTCCGTCGCCGGGCTGACGACGCTGGGGCTGTACTACTTCAGCTACGGGTTCAGCGCGCTCAAGCCGCTGGGCAGCGCCTCGGAGCTGGTCATCTCCCCCACCGTCTGGCGGCTGGTCGAGGAGATCTTCGGTAAGGGCCACCTAGTCACGACCATGATCGGGTTCGCCTGGCCGCCGCTGATGCTGGCGCTGGCCTGGTACCTGTACAACCGGCTGTCACCGGACGTGCCGACCGTGGTGGCCGCCACCTGCGCCCTCACGTTCGCCTGGGTGCTGGTGGCCCCGTGGGCGCTGCCCTGGTACGCCTCGATCGCCTGGGTGACGCTGGCGCTCCTGCCGCGCAACTCGCTGACCCGCTGGCTCACCCTTGCCACCGGCACGCTGGCGTTGCTTCACTTCAATGGTGGCCATCCCACCAACGTCACCCAGCCGTCCCCGTGAGGTTGTCGCTCCCGGCCGCGTAGCGGTTGTCACCGGCGCGGCGAGCGGGATCGGGCTCGGTCTTTCCGAACGGTTCGCCGCCGAGGGCATGCGCGTCGTCATGGCCGACGTCGAAGAGCCCGTCCTCTCGAAGGCGGCGGCGGACCTGCGCGAACGCGGGGCGTCGGTGCTGGCCGTGGTCACCGACGTGGCGGACCGCGCGGCCGTCGACGCGCTGCGGGACGCCGCGGTCTCGGCATACGGCGCGGTGCACCTGCTATGCAACAACGCCGGCGTCGGCGGCTCGCACGGGCCTCTGTGGGAGTGCCCGCCCGCCGAGTGGGACTGGGTGCTCGGGGTGAACCTGGGCGGCGTGATCAACGGCGTGCGCGCGTTCATGCCGCTGCTGCTCGAACAGGAGGCCGCGCACCTGCTGAACACGGCGTCGATCTTCGGCGTGTTCGCGGGAGCGCTCGGTCCCTATGGCGTGTCCAAGCACGCCGTCGTGGCGCTGACCGAGACCCTGTACTTCAACCTGCAGTCGCTCGGCGTCTCGCACGTCGGCGTGTCGGTGCTGTGCCCGGGCGCGGTGCGCACGAACTTCGGCACCTCGGCGCGGAACCGGCCGCCGACGGCCGGGCCCGCGGCAGTGTCGGGGCCGGCCGAGGAGGCCAGCGCACGGCAGTTCGACAGGCTGGCGGCGGCCGGGGCCTCCCCCGCCGAGGTGGCCGGGATCGTGGTCGACGGGATCCGGTCGTCGCGGTTCTACATCCTGACCTCAGCCAACCGGAACGGCGCGGTGCTGCGCCGGGGTGAGGAGATCGTGGCGGGCGGCCCGCCCGCGCCGCCGTTCCCGTAGCGGGCCGGCCGTAGACTGGGCGGCTATGAGCACCGTGCCGCCGCCACCGTCCGCCAAGCAGGTTCCGTTCGAGCGCACCCACCACGGCGACACGGTGATCGACCCGTACGCATGGCTCGCCGACCCCAAGGATCCGGACACGATCGCCTACCTGGAGGCGGAGAACGCCTACACGGAGGCGATGACCGCCGGGCTGTCGGACCTGCGGACCGCGGTCTTCAGCGAGATCAAGGCGCGCACCCAGGAAACCGACCTGTCAGTGCCGGTGCGCAAGGGCGGCTGGTGGCGGTACGCGCGCACCGTCGAAGGCCAGCAGTACGCCATTCACTGCCGCCGCCGCGTGCTCGACGGCGAGGAGCGGCCGCCGATGCCGGAGGACGGCAAGCCGCTGGAGGGCGAGGAGGTTCTCCTCGACGAGAACGAACTGGCGGCGGGCCACGAGTTCTTCTCCCTCGGCGCGCTCTCGGTCAGCCCCCATGAGGCGCTGCTCGCCTACTCCACCGACTTCTCCGGCGACGAGCGGTTCACGCTGCGGATCAAGGACCTGGCGTCCGGTCAGACGCTGCCGGACGAGATCCCCAACACCCACTACGGCTGCTCCTGGTCCCTGGACGGCACCGCCCTGTTCTACATCACGGTCGACGACGCGTGGCGGCCCTACCGCGTGTGGCGGCACCGCGTGGGCACGCCCGCCTCCGACGACGTGGTGGTGTTCGAAGAGGCCGATGAGCGGTTCTGGGTCGGGGTCGGGCTGACGCGCAACGAGCAGTACGTGCAGATCCACACCGCGAGCAAGCTGACCAGCGAGGTGTGGCTGCTGGACGCCGCCGCGCCCGAGGGGGAATTCACCGTCGTGGCGCCGCGGCGGCAGGGCGTGGAGTACGACGTCGAGGTCGCCGCGGACAGGCTGCTGATCCTGCACAACGACGGCGGCGCGGAGAACTTCGAGCTCGCCACGGCGCCGTTGCCCGGTGCCGGGGACTCGCGGACCTGGACGCCGCTGATCGCGCACCGGCCCGACACGCGGCTGCTGAGCGTGGACGCGTTCACCGACTACCTGGTGGTCTACTCCCGGCGCGACGGGCTGACCAGGCTGAGCGTCCTGCCCCCGGCGGGCGGTCCCGAGCGGGAGATCGACTTCCCCGAGCCCCTCTACACGGTCGGGCCGGGCATCAACCCCGAGTTCTCGCAGACCGTCTTCAGGCTCGGCTACAACTCGATGGTCACGCCGGGCACCGTGTACGACTGCGACCTGGCGACCGGCGAGCTGACGGTGCTCAAGCAGCAGCCGGTGCTGCCGTCCCCGGCCGGGGTCCCGTTCTCGGGCGCCGACTACGAGCAGCACCGCGAGTGGGCCGTCGCGCCGGACGGCACCCGCGTCCCGGTCTCGCTGGTGTGCCGCAAGGGCACGCCGCGCGACGGCTCGGCGCCGTGCCTGCTGTACGGCTACGGCAGCTACGAGCACTCGATCGACCCCTCGTTCTCCATCAGCCGGCTCTCCCTGCTCGACCGCGGCTTCGTCTTCGCGATCGCGCACGTGCGCGGCGGTGGCGAGCTGGGCCGGCCGTGGTACGAGCACGGCAAGATGCTCGAGAAGAAGAACACGTTCACCGACTTCGTGGCCTGCGCGGAGCACCTCGTCGCCGCGGGCTGGACGTCGGCCTGCCGCCTGGTCGCCCGCGGCGCCTCGGCCGGCGGCCTGCTGATGGGCGCGGTGGCGAACATGGCGCCGTCCGCGTTCGCGGGCATCGTCGCCCAGGTGCCGTTCGTGGACGCGCTGAACTCGATCCTCGACCCGTCGCTCCCGCTGACCGTCACCGAGTGGGAGGAGTGGGGCGACCCGCTGCACGACCCCGCGGTATACCGGTACATGAAGTCGTACACACCGTACGAGAATGTGACCGACGCCTCGTACCCGGCGATCTTCGCGCTGACCAGCCTGAACGACACCCGGGTGCTGTACCACGAGCCGGCCAAGTGGACCGCCCGGCTGCGCGCCGTCGCCGACGGCGGCCCGTTCCTGCTGAAGACGGAGATGGAAGCCGGCCACGGCGGCCGCAGCGGCCGCTACGACGCCTGGCGCGAGGAAGCCCTCGTGCTGGCCTGGGTCATCACCACCGCCCAAGGCCGCCCGGTGTACGGCGGGGAGGATGCCGCTTCCGTTCGGGATCAGTGATTGTCAGATCTTTATCAGAGCGGCCCCCTGGCGAGCCTTGGTGTAGCGGTTTTCGGGGATGGGGAGGCCGAGGTTGCCGCGGAGCGTGGTGGACTCGTATTCCGTCCTCACGATGCCGCGCTCCTGCAGGAGCGGGACGACCTCGGTGAGGAAGCGGCGGTACTGGCTGGGGTGGCCGATGTGGTAGTTGAGGCCGTCGAGGGCGCGGGCGGTGAACCAGTGCTGGATCTGGCCGGCGACCGTCTCCGGGGAGCCGGCGAACGGGGTCGGCTTCGGGCTGGAGATGAACTGCACGGTCTGGCGGAGCGTGAAGTCGTTGTCCCTGGCGAGCTTGGCGATGTGCTCGGCGTTGGTGCGGAACCCGCGCTCGGCGTACTTCAGCGCCTCTTGCGGGAACGGGGCGTCCAGGTCGTACTGGCGGAAGTCGTGCCAGGCGAAGGGGCGGCCGAGTTCGGCCAGGGCCTTGTCGAAGTCCTGGTCGGCTAGCTGGAGGTCGCGCTCGATCTCGCGGGCCTCGCTGTCGGTGTCGCCGACGTAGACGCGGACGCCGGGCATGATCACGATGTGCTCGGGATCGCGGCCCTTGGCGATCGCCCGGGTCTTGAGGTCGGTGTAGAAGGCCTGTCCCTGCTCGACGGACGCCGCGTGGGTGAAGATGCCCTCGCCGATGGCGGCACCGAGGTCGCGGCCTTGTTCGGAGTCGCCGGCCTGGAATATCACCGGCTGGCCCTGCGGGGACCTTGATACGTTGAGCGGTCCGGCGACCTGGAAATGCTCGCCCTTGTGGTTGAGCGCGTGCTGCTTGGAGGGATCGAGGAAGGTCCTCCTCGCGCGGTCGCGGGGGAAGGCGTCTTCCTCGTAGGAGTCCCACAGGCCCCGGGCGACCCGCACGAACTCGAGGCCGCGGGCGTAGCGGGTGTCGTAGTCGTAGTGCTCCTCCCGGCTGAAGTTGGCGGCCGCGCCCGCGTCGCCGCTGGTCACGACGTTCCAGCCGGATCGTCCCCCGGAGATGAGCTCCAGGGAGGCGAGGCGGCGGGCGACATTGAACGGATCGTTGTAGGAGGTGGTCATGGTGGCGACCAGGCCGAGGTGCCGCGTGCTGACCGCCAGCGCCGACAGCAGCGTCATCGGCTCCAGCCGGTTCAGGTAGTGCGGCGGGGAGTCCGGCGTGATGAACTGGCTGTCCACGATGAAGATCAAGTCGAACTTCGCGGCCTCGGCGAGCCGGGCCTGCTCGATGTACCAGTTGATGTCGACGCTCGCGTCGCCGGGGATCTCCGGGTCGAGCCACTGGTAGTGCGCGCCGGGTCCGCCGACGCCCATCGTGACGGCGCCGAGCTTGAGCTGCCTCTTGCTGTTATCAGTCATGCCTTGCGACCTCCTCGCGGACCAGCGGCAGCAGGTAGCGGCCGTAGTCGATCGCGTCGTCGTAGGGGTCATAGCCGCGGATCAGCAAGGTGGTCACGCCGATGTCGACGTAGTCCAGCAGCGCCTGCGCGACCGTCTCAGGGGTGCCGACCAGGGCGGTGGAGTTGCCCGCGGCACCGGTGGCCTGCGCCAGCGGTGTCCAGAGCGCGCGGTCGTGCAGTTCGCCCTTGGCCGCGGCGGCGAGCAGCCGCTGCGATCCCCGGTTCTCCGGCTGCGCGCCGCCGAGGCCCCAGGTCTGGCGGCGGCGCCGGGCCTTGAAGTCCTCGATATTCTCCCTGGTCGTGTCCAGGATGCGGTGTGCCCGCTCCCAGGCCAGTTCCTCGGTCGGGCCGAGGATCGGCCGGAAGCTCACGCTGATGCGCGGCGGGGACTCGCCGGCCAGCCTTCTTCGCGGCTTCGCGCACCGAGTCGATCTGCTCTTTGGTCTCCGCCAGCGGCTCGCCCCAGAGGGCGTAGACGTCGGCGTGCTTCCCGCCCACCCGGTAGGCGGCCGCCGAGGAGCCGCCGAAGTAGAGGCTGATCCGCGGCTGCTGCGGGGAGCGGACCTCGGAGTAGAAGTCCTCGAGCTGGTAGTGCTTGCCCCGGTAGCTGAACGGCGCCTCCGCGGTCCACGCCTGCTTGACGATGTCCAGGTACTCGTCGGTGCGGTCGTACCGCTCGTCCTTGGACAGGTAGTCGCCGTCGCGGCGCTGCTCGGCGTCGCTGCCGCCGGTGATGATGTGCACCGCGATCCGGCCTTGCGTGAACTGGTCCAGGGTTGCGAACGTCCGGGCGGCCAGGGTCGGGGCGACGAAGCCGGGGCGGTGCGCGATAAGGAAGCTGAGGCGTTCGGTGTGGGCGGCGGCGTAGGCGGCGACCTGGGCACCGTCTGGCTGGGATGAGGCGTAGCCGATGAGCACGCGGTCGAACCCGGCGTCCTCGTGCGCCCGGGCAAACCGGCGGACGTAGTCGCGGTCGATGACCGGGCCGCCGGCCAGCCGGGTTTCGGACTGGTCTTTCGTGCTGATCATGCCGATGAACTCGACGGGCATGGGATCCGATCCTTCCTTCTACCTACTTGTGTGCTGGTGTGCCGGCTTGCGCGCGCGGGCCAGCGCGCCCCACTCCTCGCGACGGTGGCAGGCGGCGGTCCAGCGGTCCGCTACTTCTTCCAGGGGCGGCTGCTCGGCGCACGCGTCGACGGCGAACGGGCAGCGCGCGGCGAACACGCACGCGCCCGCCGCCTCGGGCGGGGCGGGGTCGGTGGCCACCCGGCGCAGCTGGTGGGCCGACAGCAGCCGGTCGTGCTTGACGCTCGGCGCCGACGCTATGAGCAGCGCCGTGTAGGGATGGCGCGGCGCGGAGAACACCTGGCTGACGGGGCCGTCCTCGACGACCCGGCCCCGGTAGAGCACCACAACGCGGTCGGCGATGCCGGCCAGCGAGGACAGGTCGTGCGAGATGATAACGATGGGCAGGTGCAGGGTGTCGCGCAACTCGCTGAGCAGGCGCAGGATGTAGTTCCTGTTGCTCGCGTCGAGCGCGCTCACCGGCTCGTCGCACAGCAGCAGGCTGGGATCGGACGCGAGCGCCCTGGCGATGGAGACCCGCTGCCGCTGGCCCCCCGAGATCTGCCCGGGCTGGCGGTGCAGCACCGTCTTGTCGAGGCCGACCTTGGCTAGGGCGTCCTCGACGCGGGAGCGGATCTCCTGGCTGCCGATGCCGCCCCGGATCTTGAGCCCCTCGCCAACGATGTCCGCGACGGTCAGGTCGGGGTCGAGCGAGCGCAGCGGGTCCTGGAAAACGAGCTGGATGTGCCCGCTGCGGCGCTCTCGCCTGCGGGCGCTGCCGCGCAGGCGAGAGATCTCAGTGCCGTCGAAGACGATCCTCCCTTTTCTCGGCCTGATGAGGCCCACCACGGTCCGGGCCAGGGTGGTCTTGCCCGAACCGGTCTCGCCGACCAGCCCGACGACCTCGCCTGGCCAGATCCGCAGGTTCACCCCGGACAGCACCTGGCTCGCCCGCCAGCCGTGGCCGAGGACCACATCGACGTCCTGCACCGCCAGCAGCGGCCTGGCGTCCGTCACCTGCGCGGTCATCGCGCGGCCAGTTCGGCGTCGCTGACGGCGAGGTCCGCGCTCGTGATGGCGGCAAGCTCGGGATCGGCGGCACGGACGCAGCGCGCGTGGTGCCCGGGTGCCAGCACAGTCAGGTCTACCGGGGCGGACCGGCACGCGGAGATCGCGGCCGGGCAGCGCTCGGCGAACCGGCAGCCGGTGATGTCCGCGCCGACCCGGGGTGGCTGACCGGGGATCACCTGAAGCTCGCGGCGCTGGAAGTCGCCGACCGAGGCGACCCGCAGCAGCGCCCGGGTGTAGGGATGCCTGGGCCGTTCGATGATCTCCTCGACCGGCCCTGTCTCGACGACCTCGCCGGCGTAGAAGACGACGACGCGGTCGCACAGTTCCCTGATCACGGCGAGGTCGTGGGAGACGAAGAGCACCGCGAGGCCGCGCTGGCCGCGCAGGTCCCGGAGCAGTTCGATGATCTCCGCCTGGATGGTGACGTCGAGGGCGGTGGTGGCCTCGTCGGCGATCAGCAGTCGCGGGTCGCAGGAGATCGCGATGGCGATCATGATCCGCTGCAGCATGCCGCCGGACAGTTCGGCGGGGATCTGGTGGAAGACACGCTCGGGCTCCCGCAGGCCAACCGCTCGCATGAGCTCGACGGCGCGCTCGTGCGCCTGGCGGCGGCGCATCCCCTGCTTCACGCGCAGCACCTCGGTGAGCTGGCTGCCCACGGTCAGGTTCGGGTTCAGGTACGAGGCGGGATCCTGGAATACCGCGCCCATGCCAGTGCCGTGGAGGCGCTCCCATCCCCGGCGCGACAGGTTCGTCACGTCCTCGTGACTGAACGAGATCATGCCCTGGCCGACGGCGCAGCCCGGCGGGAGCACCCCGAGGGCCGCCCGGCAGGTCAGCGTCTTGCCGCTGCCGGACTCCCCCACCAGGCCCACGATCTCGCCTGTCCACACGCTGAGCGAAACGCCGCGGAGCGCGGTGGCGGCTCCGTCATGCACGGTGACGTGCAGGTCCTCGATGCCGAGTACCTCGTCAGGCGGCGGGTTGCCGGTCATCGGCGGCCTCCAGAGCCTCCAGGGTCGAATGGGTCTTGATGACCGGGTCGGCCACCACCAGGGTGCCCGGGCCGGTGCGGTCGCGGAACGCGTCGGCCAGCGCGTTAAGCGCACCGACGGTGATGGCGATCAGCACCCCCGGGATGAACGGCGCCCACGGCGACAGGTTCAGGTAGTCGAGGTCCGACGACAGCACGCCGCCCCAGGTCGGGGCCGGCGGCTGGACACCGATGCCCAGGAAGGTGAGGAATGACACCGCGAGCAGCGCGCCCGCGGTCGCCGTCGCCGTCATCACAGCCAGGTTCGGCAATACCTTGCGCACCACGTGCACGCGGATGACGTGCAGCTTCGAGGCGCCGAGCAACTCGGCGGCCTCCACGTACTGGGCGCGCGCGAATTCCAGTGTCGCCGCCCTGGTGACCCGGAAGAAGCCAGGGGCCAACAGGATGCCGACCGCGAGCATGGCCTGGACGAGCCCGTTGCCCAGCGCCGCCGTGACGGCCACCGCGAAGAAGATATACGGCAGCGTCATCAGCGCGTCCGCGACCCGGTTGACGCCGAAGTCGAACCACTTGCCGAGGAAGACCGTGGCGACGCCCAGCGGCCCGCCGAGAACGAGCCCGATCCCGACCGCCTCGAAGGCGGTCAGCACGGACAGCCGGGTGCCGGCCATCAGTCGGCTGAGCACATCCCGGCCGAGGTAATCCGTGCCGAGCAGGTGGTGCAGGCTCGGTCCCTGGAACAGGTCGCTGGCGTTGATCGCCAGGGGGTTCTGCGGCGCCAGCGCGGATCCGAAGATCGAGAGGAAGATCACGATGGCCAAGATGACGACGGCGATCCTGGCGGACGGCAGCCGCAGTATCGATCCGGGTCCGGTCAGGTGGCGCCTGCCGCGTCTGCTCATGCGCTGATCCCGTCACTCGACCGGTAGAGCACGTTGAGCACCGTGTTCACCACCAGGTTGACGACGATGACGAACGTGCTGACCACCAGGAGCACCCCCTGCACCACCGGGATGTCCCTGGTCTGCGCGCTATCCAGGAGCAGCTGGCCGAGTCCCGGCAGCGAGAAGACCACCTCGGCCGCCACCGCCCCGGCGAGCATCAGCGGGAAGTCGATGCCGAGGATGGTGATCGCCGGGCCGGACGCGTTGCGCAGTCCGTGCCGCACCAGGATGCGGCGGTAGGGCAGGCCGCGGACCCGCGCGCCGACGATGTAGTTCTGCTCGAGCACCGAGACCAGCGAGGTGCGCAGCTGCCGGGCGATGTCCGCGGCGACCTGCAGGCTCAGCGCCAGCGCGGGCAGGATGATGTGGCTGAGCCATGGCACGATCCCGCCGGACGGCCCCACGTAGCCGTTGGCGGGCAGCGCGTGCCACAGCACCGCGAACACGACCACCAGGATGATCCCGACGACGAAGGCGGGCAGCGTCGACACCGCCGAGCAGACCAGGGTGACCCCGCGGTCGACCCAGCCGCCCCGCCGGATGGCGGCCACCGTCCCGGCCGTGCCGCCGATCAGGACCGCCAGGATGACCGCGAGGATGGCGATCGACAGGTCGACCGGCAGCCGCTGGGCAATGCTCTGCGACACCGGTATCCCGGTGAACCAGGAGGTCCCCAGGTGGCCCTGGGCCGCCTGGGTCAGCCAGTCCCAGTACTGGACGACCAGCGGCTTGTCGAGGCCGAGCGCCTTGTCCATCTTCGCCACCGCGGCCGGCGTCGCCGCGTCCTGGCCGAGGATCGTGGCCGCGGGGTTGCTGTTGGACAGCGCGCCGAGGCTGTAGACGATGAACGAGCTGAGCACCAGGATCGGGATGAGGATCGCGAGCCCGCCGCCGATCTTGGACAGGGCGGTCCGGACCCGGCGCCGCCGGGGCGTGATGCCCCCGGCGGCGCTCGTCAGTTCTGCGACTGCCATCGATCAGCCGCTCACCCGGACGCCTTCCCAGCGCTGCTGCACGAGGTCATACGGGATTCCGGTGACCGTCGAGCTGTAGGCGAAGATGCGCGGGTTGGTGTAGAGCCAGATGTGGATGGGGTCGTCCTTGACGGAGGTCACCACCGCGTTCTGCAGGACGCTGGGGTAGTCGGGCGACGTCAGCGGGACGGTGAGCGCCTGAGAAAGCGCCGCGTTCACCGCGGTCAACGTGGTCGCGGCCTTGCCGTCCACGTTCATCAGGCCCTTCTGGCTGTAGAGGACGTCCAGCATCTCCACCGGAGACATCCGCCCGGCCGTTCCGTCGACCGCGAACGGGATGGTCTTGTCCAGGTACAGGTACTGGGTCTCGGTGTCCGCGGAGATGTTGCCGATCGTGGCGGTGATGCCGACCTGCGCGAGCTGTCCCTGGATCTGCTCGGCGATCGAGTCATCGGTGCTGGGAGCGGTCAGGGTGATCTTCAGCCCGTGCGCGTAGCCGGCCTTCGCGAGCAGCTGCTTGGCGAGGGTCGGGTTGTACGGGTAAAGGTTGGCCAGCGCCGGGCTGTACCCGACGAACCCGGCGGGGAAGGGCTGGTAGGAGATCGCCCCGTAGCCCGCCGCCTGGACCTGCAGGATCGCCTGCCGGTTGATCGCGTAGTTGATCGCTTCCACCACGAGCGGGTTGTTGAACGGCGCTGTCGTCGTCTGGATGTCGAGCTCGTTGACGACCTCGGACGGGATCACGGCGATCTTGAACCCGGCTGCCTTGGCCGAGGCGACCTGGTTGCCGGCGATGTAGGCGACGTTGACCTGGCCGGACTCGAGGGCGGAGAGGATCTGCTCGGGCTGCGTGATGTCCAGGACGTTGAAGTTCTGAACGTGGATCTGGCTGGCGTCCCAGTAGCCGGGGTTGCGCACCAGGCTGGCGTGCGAGTCGGGCACGTAGCTGGTCAGCTTGAACGGCCCGGCACCCACCGGCTGGGTGGGGATGCTGCCGACGTTCTTGAAAGCCGCCGGGCTGACCATCATCCCGTCCTTGCCGGCCAGCAGGTCAGGAACCTGGTAGTCGACCTGCGTCAGGTCGAGGGTAAAGCTGGTCGGGCTGTTCACGATGACCTTGGAGATGACCGCCAGCTCCGAGGCCTGGGTCGAGTTCGAACTGGGTCTGGGCGCGGTCGATGTTCTCCTTGACCGCTTCCGCGTTCAGCGGCGTCCCGTCGGTGAACTTCAGGCCCGGGCGGAGCGTGAGGGTGACGCTCTTGCCGTCCGGCGCGTACGTCCACGACGTCGCCAGGCCGGGTTCGACGTTCCCGGCGGGGTCGAGGGTGGTGATCGAGGCGTACACGAGGCCGAGGGCGTGCATGTCCCATCCGGCGCTCGAGGTGACCGGGTCCCAGGAGGTCGGGAGCTCCCACTCCCAATTCAGCGTTCCGCTGGCCCCGGAGGCGCTGGCCGCCGTCGCGGAGCCGGAGCTTGCGGATCCGCTGGTGGAGCTGCCGCAGGCGGCGAGGGTCAGGATCGCGGTGACGGCAGCGGCGGCCGCGGCGCTGCGGTGAGTCAGGCGCGATCTGAGCAGACCGCGGGGGCGAAGGCGACGAACAGGCATCACGTGCTCCGTGTGGGGGGCGACAGAAAGGGGGACTTAGCGGGGGTTGTCGGATGGCATGCGGGAATCGCGAGGCCACGACGCTGTGGGCCGGGCTGGCTCGGCCGCGCCACCCTGGCCATGCCAGGCTAAATCATATAAAGTCGATCGGTCAACTAGGAATTTGGTTTAGGATTGATTCATGCCTGATTACCCGGCCGTGACGCCCGCCGCGGTGCGCCGCGCGCTGCGGACGAGGACGGAGATCGCGATCCTCGACGTACGTCCGGAAGGACGCTTCGCCGAGGGCCATCCGCTGTTCGCGGCGTCGTTCCCGCGGGGGCAGCTGGAGGCGCAGGTCTACGGCAGGCTGCCGCGGCGTTCCGTCCCCGTCGTGGTGTACGGGGACGGCCCGGGCGACGCGGCGGCCGCGGCGCGCAGGCTGTCCGAGCTCGGGTATACCGACGTGTCCGTGCTGGCGGACGGCCTGGACGGCTGGGTGGCGGAGGGCGGCGAGCTGTTCCGCGACGTGAACGCGCCGAGCAAGGCGTTCGGGGAACTCGTCGCCGCCACGGCGCGGACGCCGTCGCTGTCCGCCGCGCAGGTCGCCGGGCTGCTCGGCGGCGACGTCGTCGTAGTCGACGCCCGGCGGTTCGAGGAGTACGCCGTGATGAGCATCCCGACGGCGTTCAGCGTGCCGGGAGCCGAGCTGGCGCTGCGGGTCCGGGCACTGGCCCCCGACCCGGCCACCACCGTGGTCGTGAACTGCGCCGGCCGGACCAGGAGCATCATCGGCACGCAGTCGCTGATCAACGCCGGGCTGCCGAACAGGGTCGTGGCGCTGCGCAACGGGACAATCGGCTGGACCCTGGCCGGGTTCGGGCTGGACCACGGGCAGGCACGCCGGGCGCCCGCCGTTTCCGCGGAAACGGCCAGGCAGGCCGAGGCCGCCGCCTGGGCCGTGGCGAGCTGGGCCGGCGTCCGCCGGGCCGCCGCCGCTGAGCTGCGGTCACTGGACGATGACGAGAAGCGGACCGTCTACCGGTTCGACGTCCGCACGCCCGAAGAGTACGAGAGCGGGCACCTGCCGGGGTTCCGGTCCGCGCCCGGCGGACAGCTGGTGCAGGAGACCGACTGGTTCGCGCCGGTCCGCGGCGCCCTCGTGGTGCTGGCCGACGACGGCGGCGGCCGGGCGGCGATGACCGCGTCGTGGCTGGCGCAGATGGGCTGGGAGGTGGTGGTCGCGGACGGAGCGACGAAGGTTCCAGATGTGGCGGATGTGTCGCCCGCACCGTCCGTTTGGTCCGCGCCGGTCGCGCCGGTCGCGCCGGATGTGCCGTTGGCTGGACCCGCCGATGTGGCTGGCTGGCTGCGGGCGGGCGAGGCGGCCGTCGTGGACGTGGACACCAGCCGCCGGTTCGCCGCCGGTCACGTCCCTGGCGCCGCGTGGGCGCTGCGCGCCGACCTGTCGCGCCCGGAACTGGCGGACTGGCTAGGCCGGTCCGGTCGCGTGGTCCTGACCAGCTCGGATGGGTACCTGGCCGCCTGGGCGGCGGCTGACCTGCGTCTTCCCGGGGTAGCGGCAGCCGTCCTGGCCGGCGGCACCGAGGCCTGGGCGCGCTCCGGCCATCCCTTGGAATCCGGCGAAGGCGAGATGCTCTCGCCCGCCGTCGACGTGTACCGCCGTCCGTACGAGGGCACCGGCGTCGACCCGGTTGTCATGCAGGCGTACCTCGACTGGGAGCACGGCCTGGTGGCGCAGTTGCGCCGGGACGGCACCCACGGCTTCACCGTGCTCACGCCGTCACACGCGTAGCGTCGTCACACGCCGTCACACCCATGGAAAGGACCGCCGTGCCCGCACCGTTCCGCCTCGGTTTCCTGTCCCACCTGCACGGGGCCGCGGACCCCCGGCAGCTCTACCGCGACTATGTGGAGCTTTTCGTCGCCGCCGAGGAACTCGGGTTCGACTCCGTTCTGGGTCGCCCAGCACCATTTCGACGACTCCGCGGGCCGGCTGCCCGCCCCGTTCCCGTTTCTCGCCGCGGTCGCCGAGCGCACCAGCCGGGTGCGGCTGGGCACGGCCGTGGTGACGCTGCCGCTGGAACATCCGCTCCGGGTAGCCGAAGACGCGGCGGTGCTGGACGCGCTGAGCGGCGGCCGGGTGGAGCTCGGCGTCGGCAGCGGCAGCGGGCCGGACGTGTTCGCGGCCTTCGGCAAGGAGTTCGCCAGCCGGCGCGCGGACAACTCGGCGGCGGTCAAGGTTCTCGGCGCGGCCCTCGCGGGCCAGCCGGCGGCCGGAACGGACCTGCGCCTCCAGCCGGCCGCGCCATCGCTGGCAGGGCGGCTCTGGCAGGCGGCCTTCAGCCTGGACGGCGCCCGCTACGTGGGCGCGGCCGGCTCTCGCCTGCTGCTCAACCGCGCCACCTTCGGCAGTCAGGGCCGCACCGACGAAGTCCAGGCACCCTGGGCCGAGGCGTACCTGGCCGCCTACCCGGGGCCTGCGGACCAGGTCCGGATCGGTCTTTCCCGGGGCGTTTACCCGGCCGCGGACCGGCGGACGGCGAAGAAGGCGATCGAGGCACCGGTCTTGCGGATGGCCGACCGGATGATCAGCGCGGGCATGTTCCCGGCCGGGCTGAGCGCGGAAGACTACTTCGAACGCATGCATATCTCGTACGGAAGCCCCGAGGAAGTGGCGGCGCGGCTCGCGTCCGACCGGGCGCTGCCGCTGGCCACAGACCTGATCGTGCAGTTCAGCCCGGCGGCACCCGCTCTTGACGAGGCGGTAGCCGCGCTGGAGCTGATCGCCACCCAGGTGGCGCCGGCACTCGGCTGGCGGCCCCAGCGCCCGGACTGAGACGCGCCCGGTCATGAGGCCCGGCTATGCCGGCCTCATGACGCCGCCGGACAGGCCGACGCCGGCAGCCATGCGGTTCCCGTCTCCTCCCTCTCCGGAATCTCGTTGTGTTTGAGACTTACGTTGTGCTTGAGGCTTATTCAGCGGCTGAGGTGGTTGGGCTGGCGGGATCAGGGATACCCGGGTGGGGTATTTCACGACATGTCGTTCATGATCACGAAAGTTTTTTCGTCTTACAGGCATAAGAAGTCTCCGTGATAAAATAAATCTTCGTGATCATGCTGGCATAACTGGCGTGATTTATACCTAAAAAGTACGAAATTTCCGGATCACATACCCTATGCCCTGGGCCGGCTGCCAGCCCCAGTGGGCCGACAGCCCGCCTCAGTGGGAACCGGCTATTCGCCGCTCACCGGCGGCGTGTCCGGCCACAGGCTTTCCAGGTTCACCACGATGCCTTCCTGGCTGCTGCGCGCGATGATGACCACGGCCTCCTCACCGCCGGGATTCTCTTCCCGGTGCGGCACGTACGGCGGCACGAAGATGTAGTCGCCCGGCTTGGTCTCCAGCCGCACCTCGCGGTCGCCCTCGGCGAAGACGAAGGCCGGCGTTCCGGACAGAACGAAGATCGCCGTCTCCGCCGCACCGTGGTGATGGTCGCCGGACTTGGCCCCCGGCGCGACGTGCGTCTGGCCCATCCAGAGCTTCTCGGCGCCGGCGTTCTTCCCGGAGATCGCCTCCCACCGCCGCATTCCCGAGGTCTGGCCGGTGTCGCCGCGCAGTTCTCCGGCACGGATCTGGGTTAGCGGCCGGTGCCAGAGGTCGTCGCTCATCACGTCTCTCCTATAAGTAGTCTTTATAGATCGATATAGTAGGTTATCCAGGGCGCGCAGAAGGCAACGATGTGGGCATTGTGCTGCGCGCGAACACAAACCGTTGCAGAATCAGCTTCGTCCTGTCCATCGGACACCGAACGGGGAATCTGAGGTACAACGTGAGCACTCCCTACAACCCTTACGACTCGGGCCCGCAGCAACCTGGCTATCCCCAAGGGCAGCAGCCTGGCTATCCCCAGGGACCATACCCGCCACAAGACGGCGGCTATGCCCCCTATCCGCAGGGCGGCTACGGCCAGCCCGGATACGGCCAGCCGGCATATCCGCCGCCCGGTTACGCGCCGGGCGCCCCGCGCGGGTACCTGCAGGGCGGCCCGGTCGGCTTCGCCGAGGCGGTCACCCTGGCGTTCAAGAACATGTTCACCTACCAGGGCCGCGCCTCACGATCCGCGTACTGGTGGTTCGCCCTGGCCGACTTGATCGGCTGGGTGGGCGTACTGATCCTCGCCGTCATCTTCGCGGTCGCTCACGTCCCGGCACTTAGCATCCTGCTGTACCTGGCCGCAGGCGTCGTCTCGTTCCTCGTCAGTCTCTCGCTGATCGTCCGCCGCCTGCACGACCAGGACAAGTCCGGGTTCTGGTACTTCATCGCCTTCGTGCCGTTCATCGGCGGCATCTGGCTCTTCGTCCTCACCCTGCTGGAAGGCACCCCGGGGCCGAACCGCTTCGGGTGATCACGGTCGGCCAGCCGGTCAGTGCTCGAAAAGGACGCTGACCGACTGGCCGTCGTGCGTCCGCCTGATGGCCTCGGCCAGCGCCGGGGCCACCGAGAGGACGGTCAGCTTCGGGTGCGACAGGGGCACCGGCACCGAGTTCGTGCAGACGATCTCCCGCACGTCCTCGGCGGCGGCCACCTTCTCGAGCGCGCCGTCGGCGAACAGCCCGTGCGTGCAGGCGACGCTGATCGACCGCACATCCTGCTTGCGCAGCACCGAGAGCAGTTCGATCATGGTGGTGCCGCGGGCGATCTCATCGTCCAGGATGATCACGTCCCGCTCGGCCACGTCGCCGATGATCGCCGAGATCGACACGCTCGAGTCGCTGAACCGCTCCTTCGCCCCGGCCGCGACCGGCACCCCGAGCCGTCTCGCGAACGCCGCCGCGCTCTTGGCGTAGCCGAGGTCAGGCGACAGCACCACGGCCTGGGACAGGTCGCGCTGCCGGAAATGGGCGGCGAGTTCCCGCTGCGCGTGCAGGTGATCCACCGGCACCGAGAAGAACCCGTGCACCTCCGGGGAGTGCAGCGTCAGCGTCAGCACCCGGTTGACCCCCGCCGTGACGAGGAGGTCGGCGACCAGCCGGCCGCCGATCGAGATGCGCGGCGCGCCCTTCTTGTCCGAGCGGGCGTAGGCGTAGTGCGACATGACCGCCGTGACCCGGCCGGCCGAGGCGCCCCGGGCGGCGTCGGCCATCAGCAGCAGCTGGACGAGGTTCTCCTGCACCGGCGGCACCAGCGGCTGGATCAGGTACACGTCGCGCTCGCGGCAGTTGGCCTGCAGCTGCACCTCGAGGCAGTCGTTGGCGAACCGGGTGGTCCGCACCACGCTGCGCGGCACGCTCAGGTGCGCGCAGATCTCGTCGGCGAGCGCGGGGTGCGCGTCGCCGCTGAAGATGACGATCTCGGCGTTCACTGCACGCTCCCCGCGGCGGCCTCCGAAACAGCCCTGGACGCGGCTTCGGAGGACGGCTTGTACGGCGGCAGGCCGAGTTTCGACCTGATCTCCTGCTGCACGGCCTCCTTCGAGGCCAGGGCGTTCGCGACGACCACGTACTCCTTGCGGCGGAATATGTCGAGCACCGGGCCGGTCTTCTCGTGGTACTCGCGCAGCCGCACCGCCAGTGCCTCCTCGGTATCGTCTTCCCGCTGGACCAGCTCGCCCCCGCAGGAGTCGCATCGCCCGGGCACCGCGGGGCTGTCCGCGATCAGGTTATAGTCCATGCCGCACCCGGCGCACAGTCGTCGGCTGAGCACCCGGCGGCGCACCTCGCTGTCCGGCATGTCCAGGTAGATCACCCCGTCGATGTCGTAGCTCTCCAGGAAGAATTCCGCCTGCCGCGCGTTGCGCGGGAACCCGTCGACGATGAAGCCGAAATTCCAGTCGTGCTCGGTCAGCCGCCGCTGGACCACCGATTCCACCAGGTCGTCTCCCACCAGTTCCCCGGCGGCCATCACCCGCTGCACCAGGGCGCCCATCTTGGTGTGCTGGGACACGTTCCACCGGAAGATGTCCCCCACGCTGATGTGCACGAGATCCAGGTCCGCCGCGAGCATTTCGCTCTGGGTGCCCTTGCCGCTGCCCTGGATGCCCATGATCACGTACTTGCGCATGACATCACCTTGGCATATCGGCGGCCGACAGCGCTCACCACCCGGCCGGCGGGCGCGATACGCTCGATGACATGGAAACCCCCGGTTCCGCCCCCGTGTGGCGGTTCCTCATCAAGCCCCGCTGGCTGGGCTGGCACCTGCTGATGGTGGTGTCGTTCTGGGGAATGCTGTGGCTCGGGGACTGGCAGCTGCACCGGGCCCTGGGCGGCAACGGGCTAAGCTGGGCCTACACGTTCGAGTGGCCTCTGTTCGCCGGCTTCGCGGTGGTGTTCTGGGCCAAGACCATCAGGGACGAGTTCCGGATCAGGCGCAACGGCGGGGTAATTCCCGTCGACACCGAGGCGGCGGCCGCGGCGGAAAGCCTGCCGACCGGGCTCGGCATCACCCAGGTGGAAGAGCCAGCCGACGACGCCGGCGACGAGGAACTCACTCGGTACAACGCGTACCTCGCCCGGCTGAACGCGGAAGTGAAAGGCACCCACGGCAAGCGCCACGGGTTCAGGTAGCCTGCAGTTCGAGCATCGATAGGAGGCGCCCGAGATGCACGCGGCCGTGCTGCGCTACCGGGTGATGGCATTCATAACCGGAGTACTGATCATCATTGTGGTCTTCGTCGGCATCCCGCTGCAGATCTGGGGCCACAACACCATCATCACCAACCAGGTCGCCACGGTGCACGGCGTCCTGTACATGGTCTATATCGTGTTCGCCTTCATACTGGCCAGCAAGCTCCACATGAAGCCGAAGCCCACCGTGATCCTTCTCCTGGCAGGCACCGTCCCGGTGATGACGTTCGTCGTCGAGCGGTGGATGACCCGCGAGTACATCAACCCCGCGATGAGCGCCGCGGAACTCGCGGCCGAGCCCGTGAGTCAGTGAGCCATTATTTCGACACCCGGCCCGAGGCGGCGCATCGCCCGGGCCTGGTCCGGGTCGTGCTGCCGGACGTCTACCTGGAACTCGAGACCGATTCCGGCGTCTTCTCCCCCGGCCGTCTCGACCCAGGTACCCGGCTGCTCCTGCAGGAGGCGCCCCCGCCGCCGCCCGAGGGCGACCTGCTCGACCTTGGCTGCGGCTACGGACCGGTGGCCTGCGTGCTGGCGAAGCGGTCCCCGGCGGCCATGGTATGGGCGGTCGACGTCAACGAGCGAGCGCTCGGCCTGTGCGCGCGGAACGCGGCTAGAGCGGGCCTGGACAACGTCCGCTGCGTCACGCCGGACTCGCCGGACATAGCTTTCCCGTTGGCACAAACCAGCCGGCCGCCGCGGTTCGCCGGGATCTGGTCCAACCCGCCGGTGCGGATCGGCAAGGCCCCGCTGCATGACCTGCTCAGCGCCTGGCTCGCCCGGCTCGCTCCGGGTGCGCGGGCGTCCCTGGTGATGGGCCGCAACCTCGGCGCTGACTCCCTGCACTCCTGGCTCTCGGAACAAGGCTGGTCGGTGACACGCCTCGCCGCGCGCAGCGGTTACCGTCTGCTCCAGGTGTCCGCTTCCCATTCATCCGAACGGGCGGTGGCGTCTCACGATGGCCCCTGAATCTACCGGCGGCGGGCCCCCGCGCCAGCTGCGGCCGACCGACGTCAAGCGGCTGAACCGCGAGTGGCGGCGGCGGACGGAGGGACGGCTCGCGCTGCTGCTGGACTCGGTCAGCCAGCCGTTCAACGTCGGGTCGATCGTGCGGACGGCCGCCGCGTTCGGGGCCGAGTGCGTCTGGCTGTGCGGCAACACTCCCCCGCTTGACCTGCCCTCGGTCGGCAAGACGGCGCTCGGCACCGACCGGTTCCTCGAATCGTTCCGCGAGCCAAGCCCGGCCGCCGCGGCGAAGGCCGCGGCCGAGGACGGCTTCCGCGTCGTCGCCGTGGAACTCACCTCCGGCGCGGTGCCGCTGGCCGAGGCACCGCTCGACGGCGACATTTGCCTGGCCATCGGCAACGAGGACCACGGCTGCTCGCCCGCGCTGCTCGCCGCCGTCTCCGCGGTGGCCTACATCCCGCAGACCGGCCGGGTCGGCTCACTGAACGCCGCGGTCGCCGCCGCGATCGCGATGGCCGAAGTTCGCCGTCGCGAATGGCACCGTTTACCAGCTATGCCTGGCCGGCGGTGATAATCGCGAGCGTGGCACTACCTTACCTGGACCATCCGCGGCCGGCGGCGTTCGCGCACCGGGGCGGAGCGGCGCACAACCCGGAGAACTCCTGGGCCGCCTTCGAGTACGCGGTCAAACTCGGCTACGCGTACCTAGAGACCGACGCGCGCTCCACATCCGACGGGGCGCTGCTGGCCTTCCACGACGCGACCCTGGACCGGGTCACCGACCAGGCCGGCCAAGTCGCCAGGATGACCTACAAGCAGGTGTCCGCCGCGCGGATCCGCGGCACGGAGCCGATCCCGCTCATCGAGGATCTGCTCGGGACGTTCGGCGACCTGCGCTTCAACATCGACCTCAAGGACTCGGGCACGATCGGGCCGCTCGCGCGGGTGCTCAAGCGCACCGGCGCCTGGGACCGGGTGTGCGTGACGTCATTCTCCGGCCGCCGGCTGCTCGCGGCGCAGCGGACGCTCGACCGGCCGGTCTGCCTGGCGGTCACGCCGGCCGCGATAGCCGCGGTGCGGTACGCGGGACATCCCGGCAAGGCGATGGCCGCCAGGCGCGTCCGCTCCGGCGCGCAATGCGCGCAGGTCCCCAGGCAGATCGCGACCCCGACGTTCATCAGGCGATCCCACGAACTGGGCCTGCACGTGCACGTGTGGACGCCGAACACCCGGGAGGAGATCGAACGGGCCCTCGACCTCGGCGCGGACGGCGTGATGACCGATGAGATCGTGCTGCTGCGGGACATCCTCACCGAACGGGGCCAGTGGAATCCCCGGGTGGCGGCTTAGTTCTCACCAGGCGAGGCGGAAACACTCCCGAAACGGGTGTGGATCACACCGGCAAGGGGAATCTTGTCCGGGTATCCAGTGTTGCCGATAGAGATCGCCAACCGCCTGGGAGGCAGTAAGTAATGGCCGAACGCGCACTTCGCGGAACCCGACTCGGTGCGACCAGCTACGAGAACGACCGGAACACCGACCTGGCACCTCGCCATGACGTCCCATTCGACTGCCCGAACGGGCACCATTTTAGCGTGCCCTTCGCCGCCGAGGCGGAACTACCCCCGATGTGGGAGTGCCGTGTCTGCGGGGCCATGGCCACCGCCAGCACGGGCCAGTCGCCGTCGCCGAAGAAGGTCAAGCCGCCGCGCAGCCACTGGGACATGCTCATGGAGCGACGCACCGTCGAGGACCTGGAGGCCGTTCTCGCCGAGCGGCTCGAGGTCATCAGGGAGCGCCGCGCCATGGAGGGCCGCGCCATCGCCGACGCCGCCGACCGCGCCCAGCGCCGCAGCGCGTAGGAGGCTGATGCCGATTGCGCAATCGACCACACTAGAGCGGGTCGATTGCGCAGTCGGCATGCTCCGGCCTTGGCGGCGAGGACGCCCGGCTTAGCGGCGCGGGGCGGCGGCGGAGTGGCCGCGCAGGCGTGCCGCGATGCCCCACTGGGCGACCCGGAAGAACGCCTCGCGGATGACCGCGTTGCTCATCTTCGACGAGCCCCGTTCGCGCTCGACGAAGGTGATAGGCACCTCGGTGAGCTTCAGCCCCGCCTGCAGCACGCGCAGGGTCATGTCGATCTGGAAGCAGTAGCCGGCGGACTCGATGTTGTTCAGGTCGATCTTCCGCAGCGTCGCCGCGCGGTATACGCGGAAGCCGCCGGTGGCGTCCTTGATGCTGATACCGAGCATCAGCCGGTTGTAGATGTTCGCGCCGCGGGACAGGAACTCGCGGGACTTCGGCCAGTTGACGACCGTTCCCCCGGGCACGTAGCGGGAGCCGATCACGGCGTCCGCGCCGTCGAGCGCGGCCAGCAGCCTGGGCAGGTCCTCTGGCCGGTGCGAGCCGTCCGCGTCCATCTCGACGATGACGTCGTAGCCGCGTTCCAGCGCCCAGCTGAAGCCGGCGACGTACGCGCGCCCGAGCCCCGCCTTCTCCGTCCGGTGCATGACCTGGACGTGGGTGTCTGTCTCGGCCAGCTTGTCCGCCAGGTCCCCCGTGCCGTCAGGACTGTTGTCGTCGACCACCAGCAGGTCCGCGGCGGGCACGGATTCCCTGATCCGGCCGACGATGATCTCGAGGTTCTGCCGCTCGTTGTACGTCGGCATGACGATGACCGCGCGGCCGGTGGCGGCGGCGGAGTCTTCCATTCGCTGTGTAGCCCTTCTTCGTCCGGCTTCGTCAGTGGAAGAGGGCCCGGGCTGCGCCTTCGGTCCAGACCCGTCCCGTCGGCAACGAGCACGGTATCCGTTGTCTACTGAGCCGCCCGGGCCCTTTCCAGGCCCAACCCCCTGACAGCCGGGCTGCGCACCGGCTTGCTTGCTCCCGCGCCTGGTATCCGGAGGCTGGCTGCCTCCGCCCCCGCCTTGGCGCGGTATCAATGCTACGTGCCAGCCGATCCGGCCGGCGAGCCCGGTGCTGGACTGTGCCAAAAACTTACCGCCGTTCTGGCGGATGTCAACTGGTGAGGAAGTCTGGGCATACCAATCACTACAACGGGAACGTTGTGACTGTGCGCACCATATCGCGGAAGGCCGCCGCGTGGGGTTCGGGCGCGATAATCGCGGCCGGGGCGGCCGGGGCGGGCGCCTATGCCGCCGTCAGCGGCCACCAGGCACAGGCATCGCCCCGTCAGGCCGTGCACCACGTCGCCGCCGTCAGGCGGGCGCCGCAGCCGCTGCGCCTGCTGTCCGTGAGCCCGGCCGACGGCAGCCGGGGCGTGGACGGCGCCGATAACGTCACGGTCACGTTCAACGAGCCGCTGCCCGCGGCCGCGGCGTTCCCCCGGCTCTCGCCGGCCATCGCGGGGACCTGGCAGCGCCAGGGCGATACCGCGGTGTTCACGCCGCGCACCGGATTCACGGCCGGCACACGGGTGACAGTGACGGTGCCCGCGGGAGACAGCGCGGCCCGTTCTGGATATAAATCGACTTTCACCACCGCCGCGTACTCAACGCTCCGGCTGCAGGAGGTGCTCGCCCAGCTCGGCTACCTGCCGATGACATGGACGCCGGACGTGGGCGCGGCGATCCCGGCCGGCAGCGCGGCCGCCCAGCTGGCCGCGGCCTACACGCCGCCCCCCGGAACGTTCAGCTGGCACGGCGGCTACCCGGGCGAGCTGCACGGCTTCTGGAAGCAGGGCAGCGCGAACGTGCTCGACAAGGGAGCGATCACCGGCTTCGAGGCCGACCACGGCATGACCACCGACGGGGTGGCCAGCCCAAGCGTTTGGGCGGCGCTGCTCAAGGCGGCCGCGGCGGGCCAGCGGAACACGCACGGGTACAGCTACGCGATCGCCAGCCAGGCCTTGCCGGAAACGCTGACGATCTGGCACGACGGGCGCCGGGTGTTCAGCAGCCCGGCCAACACGGGCATCTCCGTCGCGCCCACCCCGGTCGGCACGTTCCCGGTGTACGAGAAGCTGCCGTTCCAGGTCATGCAGGGCACCAACCCCGACGGATCACAGTACGCGGACCCGGTGCAGTGGGTGTCGTACTTCAACGGCGGCTCCGCGGTGCACTACATCTCGCGCGGGTCCTACGGATGGCCGCAGAGCCTGGGCTGCGTCGAGCTCCCCTACACGGCGGCGGAGGAGGCGTACCCCTACCTGCCGTACGGGACCCTGGTCACCGTCACCCCGTAAGCTGCCCTTGCCGCGGGGGCGCACGCAGGTCCCGGATGCGCCCCCGCGGCTCGCTCAGGCGACGGGCGCGCCCAGGTCGGTCACGGCGGGACCGGCCGGATGCGCCGCGAACCGCGTCCGGACGGCGGGATCGTGGCCGGCGACCAGCCAGGTCCGCGGCTGGCTGGCGAGGTCGTTGAGCAGGTCGTAGGCCCGGTACATGGCGGGCAGGTCGGCGAGGATGGCGAAGGGGCGCAGCTGTTCGGCTTCCTCGTAGTAGTGCAGGGCGTCGGAGGCGAGCACAGCGGTGCCTCTTGCTGTTATCACGGTGACGATGAGCTGGCCCGGGGTGTGGCCGCCGACCTCGATGAGCTCGACCCCGGGTGCGAGGCTGCGCTGGCCTTTGACCAGGGTGATCCGCTGCTCGGCGGCGGCTTTCTCGAGGTAGGCGATCTCGCCGGGCTCGGCGTGCGCGGCGAACTGCGCGCGGCGGGCGAGCGGGGACGTCCAGAAATCGTATTCCGCCTGGGCGATGACGATCTCCGCGCGGGGGAACTGGTGCAGGTTCCCGATGTGGTCCCAGTGCGCGTGCGTCACCACGACGGTCCGCACGTCGCCGGGGTCGATGCCGACCGCCGGCAGTGCCTGGGCGGGCGTGCTGTCCCAGGCGCGCCCGCGGCGATCGCCGACGGCGGGGGCGAAGCCGGTGTCGACCAGGGTGACGGCGCCGGCGGGCTCCCGGATGATCCAGAAGTAGTAGTCGACGGCGAGCGGAGCGTCCGGCTCGCCGTACAGGTGATAGTTGAGGAAGGTCTCGGCCCGTGTGCTCACGCGGTGCCCGTAGCGCACCGCGAGCACCTCGGGTGCGGCGGCGTCGCCCATCGCGGCGTTCACCAGTCCTCGAAGGAGTCCTGGTAGCGGTCGGCGGGAACCTCCTCGTACCATTCGGTGGCGCCGAGGGAGACCGCCGTGTGGATGAGGAACGAGTCCGGGGCCGCGCCGTGCCAGTGCACTTCGCCCGGCGGTGCCCAGACGATGTCGCCGGCGTGCAGCACGTGGCGCTTCCCGTCCCCGGTCTCGACCATGCCGCGGCCGCCGCCCACGAACAGCGCCTGGCCGTCGGCGTGCGAGTGCCAGTACGTCCGTGCGCCGGGCTCGAAGATCACGGTGTTCACCCGCACCTTCCCGGCGGCTCCGTCGTCGAGGAGCGGGTCGAGCATCGCCCGCCCGCTGAACGTCCCCTCGCCCGCACGGGACGCCTGGCCGTCCTGCCGTCCCCTGGTGTACTCCATCTAGTCCGTCCTCCTGCCCGTGACGCGTCTGTTCCCGGAGGCAACGCTAGACGCGCGGGCCCGCCAAGGCCATGGGCCGCGCGACGATTCAGGCCGATTGCGCCGGGGCCCGCGCCCAGCGCCGCAGCGCGTAGGAGGCTGATGCCGATTGCGCAATCGACCAGACTAGAGCGTGTCGATTGCGCAATCGACACGGCGGAAAATGAGTTGCCGGGCCCGCGGGCGGGCGGACAAGGTGAGTCCGTGCTGATACGCCGTGAAGCGGCTGATGACGCCGAGGCGATCCGCGCCGTGACGGCCGCCGCGTTCGCCGTCCCGGGCGAGGCCGGTGCGCCGGTGGAGGCGAAGCTGGTGGATGAGCTCCGGGCCAGCCCGGCCTGGCTGCCCGCGCTGTCGCTGGTGGCGATCGACGCCGCCGGCGATGTCGTCGGGCATGTGGTGTGCACGCGCGGACACGTAGAACAGACGCCTGCACTGGCACTCGGCCCGCTGTCGGTTCGGCCGGGCAGCCAGCGGCGCGGCGTGGGCAGCGCGCTCATGCACGCCGTGCTGGGCGGAGCCGACGCCCTCGGCGAGCCGCTGGTCGCGCTGCTGGGCTCGCCGGCTTACTATCCGCGGTTCGGGTTCCGGCTCAGCGGCGAGTTCGGCATCGAGCCGCCCGAACCGGAGTGGCGGCCGCACTTCCAGGTCCGGGTCCTGACCGCGTACCAGCCCGGCCTGCGCGGAATGTTCGCCTACCCCGAGCCCTTCGACCGAACGTGACACCGCCCGATGAGGTCTTCTGCATGACCTGCGGTCCTGGCACGCCGCTGCGCCGGGACCCGTCGGCTCCCGTACTGCACTGCCCCCGTTGCGAGGACAGCCTGCCGGTCCCGGCTCTTCCGCTGTTCGTGGTCACCGGCGCCAGCGGGGCCGGGAAGACGACGGTCACCGGGCCGCTTCGTGGCCTGCTGCCGGACTGCGACGTCTTCGAGGCCGACCTCACCCTGCAGGTCGCCGCGCTGGGCTGGGAGACGTGGCGCGACACGTGGCTGCGGCTGGCCCACGGGGTGGCGCTGAACGGCCGGATGACCGTGCTGTGCGGGTCGCTGCTGCCGGGCCAGCTGGAGAGCGCGCCGGCCCGAAGGCTCCTCGGCCCGATCCACTTCTGCAACCTCGACTGCCCCGGCGACGTCCTCGCGGCACGGCTCCGGGACCGCCCGTCCTGGCGGCACAGCTCCCTGGAGACCGCCATCTCCGAGCATCAGAAGTTCGCGGCATGGCTGCGCGCCAACATTCAGCCGTCCTGGGACACCAGCGTGCTCACCCCTGGCGAGGTCGCCGAGCGCGTCGCGGCCTGGGTGCGGCACCTGCTCGATAGGCGAGCTGTCCCCCGGGACTCAGATGCCTGACCGTAACCGCCGGGGATCGCCATGCCGGAAGAAGCCGCCTCCGTTGTTGCCCGCATCTCTGTGGAACCACGACCGGGTGCGCTCCCTAGGACGCGTCCGCCGCCACTATAACCGTCCGTGACTGCCGATTGTGAAGCTAGCGCAATGATCCCGAAAACATTTTTTTCAAAGTAAATAATTCATTCTATAGCATCGAAAATTCTTCGCCATCATGGCTGACCGCACCGGAAGTCCGCGACGGGGCACGCGAAACAGTCACACCCTGTAGTGCACTAGCCCGTTATGTCCTTAATCTCTAAATTCGCGTAGCGCGAGCTTGCCCGCAAGGGGAGCCGGGGTCAACCTTTGCTAAGCGGCATTGGGATATACGACCTGATTACCTATTTGTCGCGATATTCGTCGCGAGCGGGCGCACGGCCGTCAAGGCCGGCCATTCGGCGCCGGTAGCAGATATACCGCTAGCTTGAGGAATTCGTTACCGGCCAGCGCTTGACAGCAGGCGCCTAATAAGCTAAGAGATCACCAAAACGGCATGCTCAACGGGCTCGGGGAAACGCTACGGGGCCACGGTGAATCACGCAGCGTGAGCATATCGGGACGACACCGGAAATATGCGGTTATGTAAAATTTCGCGTCGCAGGAATGGTCCATTGTTTTTTGCTGCGGGCATCGTTAGGGTCCAGAATATACCTCCCTAGCGGGACATCCGCGCAATATTTGCTCTGGAGGCAAGTCATGAGAACTGCCCGATTGTGGGCCGTGACCGGAGCGGTTGGGCTGGCCATAGGGTGCACGGCGGCAGCCACGCTGCCAGCGTCCGCCAGTCCAGCCCCGGGCCCGGCCGCCCGCGCAATTTTGCGGGGGTCGCTGACGCCCGCCGTAGAGCGTTCGCACCCTGCGGGAAAGGTCGCGGGCACCGCCGCGGTCGGCTTCGACCTGCTGCTCACACTGCGCAACGCGGCAGGCGCGCAGGCTCTCGTCAAGGCGATCTCCACCCCGGGCTCGGCCGAATTCCACCACTACCTGACCGACTCGGCCTGGGTCGCGCGCTACGCACCCACGACCGCCAGCATCGCGAAGGCCAAGTCCTGGCTGCGCAGCGAGGGATTCTCCATCGGGGCACTGCCGAAGGACCGGCTGTTCCTACCCGCGTCGGGATCGGCGGCGCAGGTAGAGAAAGCGTTCGGCGTGACGCTCGGGTACTACAAGGTCAACGGCCACACGGTGCGCCTGGCCAACGGAGCGCTGTCGATTCCGGCGTCGCTGGCCGGGGTCGTCGCCGGCGCGGTCGGCGTCAACCAGAACATCGCGACGCCCGACCTGTCTACCGTGGGCATGACGCCCGCGGCGGCCAAGCCGGCTCAGGAGCCTCCGCCGCCGCCCGGCTTCCGTAACCCGCCGGTGTGTTCGGCGTACTGGGGCCAGAAGATCGACACCGCGGACTCGGGCTCGCTCTACGCCCCCTACGACCACCCGCTGCCGTACGCCATCTGCGGCTACAAGCCCGCCCAGCTCCGCGGCGGGTACAACATCGCCGGGTCGGTGGCCGCGGGCAACGACGGCAAGGGCGTGACGCTCGCGATCGTCGACGCCTACGACTCGCCCACGCTGCTGTCGGACGTCCAGCACTACTTCCAGCTCAACGACCCCGCCCACCCGCTGAAGTCTTCGCAGTTCACCAACCTGACCCCGGCCACGGTTGACGACGTGGCACTGTGCGACGGCAGCGGCTGGTATCCCGAGCAGGCCCTTGACGTGGAGGCCTCGCACTCGATGGCGCCCGGCGCGAACATCGTGTTCGTCGGGGCGCAGGACTGCCTGGATCCCAGCCTCCTAGCGGCGTTCACGACGGCGATCACCAGCGGCGCGTCCGTGGTCAGCGACTCGTGGGGTGACGATGTGGGCGACCTGTTCGACGACGCCGCCACCAAGACCGCGTACGACGACACGTTCATGCTCGCCGCCACGACGGGCGTCAGCGTCCTGTTCTCCAGCGGCGACGAGGGCGATAACTTCGCCGACTTCGGCCTTACCTCCCCGGACTACCCGCCGGCCAGCCCGTTCGTCACCGCCGTCGGCGGCACCACGCTCGAGGTGAACCAGTACGACCAGCGGGTCGCCGAGTACGGCTGGTCGACGGCGCATCAGACTCTCTGCGAGTCCAAGACAACGACCTGCGGTTCGGCGACCAAGCCGACGGGAACCCTCGCGTTCGACTATGGCAGTGGCGGCGGGACCAGCTACTACTACACCGAGCCTTACTACCAGGCGCCGGTCGTGCCCAGCGCGCTCGCGCTGCGCAACGAGCCGATATTCGGGCCGGTACCGTTGCGAGTCGAGCCGGACATCTCGATGGACGCCGACCCGACGAGCGGGATGCTCATCGGCCTGACCCAGACCTTCCCGAACGGCACCTACTACGACCAGTTCAAGGAAGGCGGCACGAGCCTCGCCTCGCCGCTGCTGGCCGGCGTCATCGCGGACACCGACCAGGCGGCCGGGATCCCGCTCGGGTTCCTCAACCCCGTGCTGTACAAGGCATTCACCGCAGGCGGTTCGACGTTTGACGACATCGTGCCGCCGGCGAGCCCCGGCGCGGCGGCCGCGATCCGGGTCGACTACACCAACTCGGTCGACGCGTCGCAGGGCTACACCATCAGCCTCAGGACGATCGACTACGAGGGCCTTGAGACCTACTGCGACGGGACAGGAAACTGCGCTACCCGCCCCGTCGCCCTCACAACTGCCCCTGGTTACGACAGCATGACCGGACTAGGATCCGCGGGCCACAACTTCATAGCCGAACTCTCGAAGTTCTGATCAAGGCGCTGGAGCCCGTGCCGCCGTGCGGCACGGGCTCCAGCCGTTTCGTATGCTCGTGCAATGACGCCGGAGGCCCTCGTCCGGTCCGCCACCAAGCGGGACACGGTCCCTTTCGTGCCGGAGATCAGCCTGCTGACCACGGCCGAGCCGTCCGGGCTCTGGGACCTGTGGGACCGTTCCGAATGCGACGCCCCGCCGTTCTGGGCCTACCCCTGGGCAGGCGGGCAGGCGCTGGCGCGTTACGTCCTGGACCATCCCGGCACGGTGCGCGGGCGGCGCGTGCTCGATGTCGCCTCCGGCTCGGGCCTGGTCGCGATAGCCGCCGCGAAGGCGGGCGCGGCCAGCGTCGTCGCCGGTGACGTCGACTGCAACGCGGTGACGGCGATCGGGATGAACGCCGCGGCGAACGGCGTGGCGGTCGACTGCCGGGTATTCGATTTCTCCGCGGACGACGCGTACGAAGCGGAGGTGATCCTCGCCGCCGACGTCTTCTACCAGCGCGAGCTCGCCGTACTGGCGCTGGGTTTCCTCCGCGCCGCCGCCCGGTCAGGCGCCGATGTCCTGGTCGCCGACCCTGGCCGGGCCTTCCTGCCTGCCGCGTCGCTCACGTCCCTGGTCAGCTACGAGGTCCCGGTCCTGAGCGTCCTCGAAAACGTCCCGGTCAAGACCGTGACGGTCTACCGCCTGACCTAGGCACGGGGCCCGAACTCGGAGTGGGTCGATTGCGCAATCGACGAGAATAGAGCGGGTCGATTGCGCAATCGGCCTGCGGGCGGGGGTGGGGTTAGGCCGCGGGGGCGGGGACTACGACCGTGCCGGCGGCGGTGACCGCGACGATCGGCGGGTCCAGGACCATGGCGGCGGACGGGCCGCGGGACGGGTCGGCGCGGCAGACGACGCGGGCTTCGAAGGACAGCTGCCGGCTGCGCCGGCCCACCGCCGTGACCGAGCACGTCGCCTCGATCACGTCCCCGGCCAGCACGGGTGCCCGGAACTGGACGTCGGAGTACGAGGCGAACAGGCCCTCGTCGCCGTCCATCCGGACGCACGCCTCCGTCGCCACGTCGCCGAACAGTCCGAGCACGTACGCCCCGTCCGCCAGCCCGCCGCCGTAGTGGGCGTCGCCGTACTTGACATAACGCCGGTGGGTGACGGTCAGGCCCGCCCGCGGGTCGCCCGTCATGAGTCACCGCCGGGCGTCAGCGCGTGCGCGAGGTAGCTGGCCACCTCGCCGGGAGTGGTGCCGCGGCCGAACACCTTGTCTACACCGAGTTCCGCCGCGGCGGCCGGGTCGTACCGCGGGCCGCCGACCACCAGCAGCGGCCGTCGCGACGGCCCGCGGATCCCCGGCGCGGCGGAAAACGCCTCCGCCAGCTCCCGCGCGTTCGACAGGTGCGCGTCCCGCTGGGTGACCACCTGGCTGACCAGCACCGCGTCCGCCTGTTCACGCGCGGCCCGCGCCACCAGATCGGGGATGGCCACCTGCGCGCCCAGGTTCACCACGCGGATCTCCCGGTAGTACTCCAGGCCCTTCTCCCCCGCGTGCCCCTTCACGTTCAAGATCGCGTCGATGCCGACCGTGTGCGCGTCGGTCCCGACGGTCGCCCCGACGACGACCAGCTTGCGCCCCAGCGCGGTGCGGATCCGCAGGTTCACCTCCGCCGGCGACAGCAGCTCGTATTCACGAGGGGCCACGGCCACGGCCGACAGGTCGACGAGGTGACCGACCCGCCCGTAGACGATGAAGAACGTGAAGTCCGGGCCGATCGGCTTGGTGTGCACCACCATCGCCGGGGACAGGCCCATCTTGCCCGCGAGCTGCAGCGCGGCGCCCTCGGCCAGCGCCTGGTCGGACGCGGACACGCCGGGCACCGGCAGCGTGAACGACAGCTGCACCCGGCCGTCCCCGGTGGTGTCGCCGTAGGGCCGCACCACGTGCGAAAGGGTCATTCCGCGTCCCCTCCCAGGATCCCCGCCATCGAGTCGTCCCGTCCGGCGTCCCCGAGGCTCCGCTGGCCCGGGGAGTCGACCCCCCGAAGCCCCCCGAGCCCCCTGAGGACTTCGGAGACCGGGTTGAAGTAGCCGTCCGCCCGTTCGATGACCCCGTCCAGGCCGCGTCCGCCGTCCGGCGGCCTCCTGGTCACGCCGAACGTCCCGTCCCCGATCGCCGCCAGCAGCCCTTCGGCGCCGATCCGGTCGAGCAGCGCCAGGGCCTCGTCGAGCACCTGGTGCGCGCGGGCGGTCACGAAAGAGTCCGGCTGAAAGGACAGCCCGAGCCGCCCGGACGCCGAGCGCACGTAGCGGACGTTCTCCAGGGCCAGGTCCCGGTCGGACAGGAACGGCGTGTGGATCCCCTCGGTCATCATGCCGACCAGCAGGATCGACTGGCCGGTCATCAGCCCGCACAGGTTGAAGAACGCGTCGAGCAGGTAGCCCGCGAACACGTTTCCTGTCATGTGCTTGGTCGGCGGCATGTACTTCAGCGGCGCGCCGGGGAACAGCTCGCGGACGAGCTGCGCGTGGGCGAGCTCGAGCAGGAAGGAATCGGGCACCGCCGGGTTGATCTCGAACGCGTGGCCGAGCCCGAGCTGCCAGGTCGCCAGCCCCGCCTCCAGCGCGAAGTACTCGTTCAGCAGCTGGGAGACGACCACGGTGTGCGCCGCGTCAACCGCGTCCGCCGTCGTGAGGTAATTGTCCTCGCCGGTGTTGATCACGATGCCCGCCCGGGCGTGCACCTGGCGGGAGAACCGCTGGTCGATGAACGTGCGCACCGGGTTGATGTCGCGGAAGATGATGCCGTACATGCAGTCGTTGAGCATCATGTCCAGCCGCTCGAGGCCGGCCAGCGCGGCGATCTCCGGCATACACAGCCCGGACGCGTAGTTCGTCAGCCGGACGTAGCGGCCGAGCTCCCGCGAGGTCTCGTCCAGGGCGGCGCGCATCAGCCGGAAGTTCTCCCTGGTCGCGTACGTGCCCGCGTAGCCTTCCCTGGTCGCGCCCTCGGGCACGTAGTCCAGCAGCGACTGCCCGGTGGACCGGATCACCGCGATGACGTCCGCGCCTTCCCGCGCCGCCGCCTGCGCCTGCGGGATGTCCTCGTAGATGTCGCCCGTGGCGACGATCAGGTAGATCCACGGCGCCGGCGGGTCGGCGGTGGCGGCGATCATCTCCGACCGTTTCGCCCGCTGCGAGTCGATGGTGCCTATTCCTTTTTCCGCCGAACGGAAGGCTAGTTCCCGCGCTGCCACGGCTTCGCCGGATACTGGGATACGGAACTTGACCTGGCCGTCGGCGGCCTGTTCAGCTAGGGTGCGCAGATCCGGGTAGCGTCCGGCTTGCATGGCGTCCCACACGGGCAGCGCTACACCGTGCTCCAGC
This sequence comes from uncultured Actinomycetota bacterium, assembly GCA_963771985.1. Lineage (GTDB taxonomy): Bacteria > Actinomycetota > Actinomycetes > Streptosporangiales > Streptosporangiaceae > Trebonia. The sequence goes on from CAVYVO010000032.1 coordinate 418,965, forward strand.
CCGACGGCGTCCCGGACGGCGTCGGCTAGCTTGTTCACCCACGGCATCCCGTCTTTGTCCGCGCCGTCAAGCCCGGCCAGCCGCAGCACGGCCCGCTCGATCGACACCGTCGTGTGCGTCGTGGCCAGCTTGGTGACCGGTTCCCCCGCCCTCTTCGCGAGCTCCCTTGCTCTCGCGACCTTAAGGGGGTCCAGATTCAACTTCCCTGACACGGTTTACTCTCCCTCCGGGGTTGCGAGGGTGGGGTCCGGCTTGAGGGGGAGATTCTCGCCGGCAGTCCTTCGGAACGCCGGCGACAATCTCCCCTCCGCACCCTTCCGCTCTAGACGGCGGTCGAACAAGCTACGAACCGCCTCATTTGTCCGGATGAGGTCCAGCGCCAACTCGGCGTGGCCCGGGGTGTAGCCGTTGCCTACCAGCATCGTGACATCCGCCGCGACACCTTCCGCCCCCAGAGCGGCGGCGCTGAAGCTGGTGGCCATCGAGAAGAAGATGACTGTGCCACCCTGCGCGGTGGCCAGAATGGCCCCACCCTCGCAGCCAGCCACATCAACACAGACCACAGTCACGTCGGCAGGCCCACCCGCAGCGGCCACAGCCTCTGCCAGCGGCACAGGCCGTCGAGCGTCAGCGATGACGACCTCGTCCACGAGAGGCCCAACCTCCCGCAGCAGTCCGGCCTCGGCCTCAGTAGGGACGACCCCGATGACCCGGCGAGCGCCAGCGGCGCGAGCCGCGGCAGCCGATAGGGAGCCACTCTTTCCGGCCGCTCCGAGGATGGCCACGACGGGCCCATCTCCGGTCCGGGAGGCGCGGGGCCGAGGGGAAATTCCTGGGGACGTTCCGAAGGACTGTCCCCAGGAATCTTCTCCTCGGTCCAAGCCCTCAACGACTCGCTTCGTGAGAGCCGGCGCGCCGCAGACATCCATGACCGCCAAAGAAAGAGGCACCGGCAGGTCATCCGGCAGCACTGCAGCGATGGAGCGGGAGAACAAGATCGCGTGCCCGTCGCACGGCACCTGTTCAGAGAGCCCGTTCCAGTGCTTCAGGTCGTCGTAGATCTCCAGGGGCGTCAGGGTCAGGGAGACCAGGGTCGCCACGCGGTCCCCCGGCTTCAGGCCGAGCGGCGAGTCCGTGCTCACCTCGTCGACCACGCCCGTGAGCATGCCGCCCGAGCCGGTCACCGGGTTGTGCATCTTGCCGCGGCTGGCGATGATCTCGCGGACGGCTTCCCTGATCGCGGCGCCGTCGCCGTCGCTGGCCTCGCTGAGCTGCCGGTAGGAGGCCGCGTCGAGGTTGAGCCGGTCGACGCGGATCCGGACTTCGCCGGCGCGCAGCCGCGGGCTGGGGTCGAGGCGCCATGCCGCCTGCGGGAGCACGCCCGCCAAGCGCTCGGCGGGGTCGGGGACCCGGTTCAGGCCGAGCGCGGCTGAAAGGCCGTGGTGGGGTCGTGACATGGGATCATCCTTCCCCGTCTGGAGTCAGCCGGGTCCGTTCGGGAAAATTTGTCTCTCAGATACTGATATACCGTAGCTTCTTTCGTACGATACGGATAGTACCGGAGCATTGTCCGTCACCACCCGGGAGTCATCATGGTAGAGCAGCCGTACGCGTACCGACGCCGGGAGCTCGCCGAGCCCGACTGGCGGCGGCTGCCCGGCTGGGCCTCGGTAACGCGGGCGGAGTGGGAGTCCGCGCAGTGGCAGCGGGCCCACTGCGTGAAGAACGCACGGCAGCTGCGCGAGGTAACCGGCGGCGCGCTGCCCGAGCACTTCATGGCCGACCTGGAGCGGGACCAGCGGGAGCGGGCGACGATGTCCATGCTCATCCCGCCGCAGATGCTGAACACGATCGCGCCGGATGTCCCGGCGTCCTCCCCCGGGTTCACCAGTGCCTGGTACGCGGACCCGGTGCGCCGCTACATGCTGCCGGTGTTCAGCGACCGGCAGCCGCAGTGGCCGTCGCACCCGTACGCGCAGCGGGACTCGCTGCACGAGGCCGAGATGTGGGCGGTGGAGGGCCTCACCCACCGCTACCCGACGAAGGTGCTCGCCGAACTGCTGCCGACGTGCCCGCAGTACTGCGGGCACTGCACCCGGATGGACCTGGTGGGCAACCCCACGGTGTCGTTCGGCAAGCACAAGTTCGGGCTGGCGCGCGACGACCGGCTGACGGCGATGCTCGAGTACCTGCTCCGGACGCCGGGCGTGCGGGACGTGGTGGTCTCCGGCGGAGACGTGGCGAACCTGCCGTGGCCGCGGCTGGAGGCGTTCGTCGCCGCGCTGCTGGAGATCGAGTCGGTGCGCGACATCCGGCTGGCCAGCAAGGCGCTGATGGGCCTGCCGCAGCACTGGCTGTCCGACGAGGTCCAGGCCGGGATGTCGCGGCTGGCCTCGGTCGCGCGGTCGCGCGGGGTGTCGATCGCGATCCACACCCACGTGAACGCGGCGCAGTCGGTGACCCCGCTGGTGGCCCGCGCGGCGCGGGCGATGCTGGAGGCCGGGGTCAGGGACGTGCGCAACCAGGGCGTGCTGCTGCGCGGCGTGAACGCGAGCGCGGAGGAGCTGCTCGACCTGTGCTTCGCGCTGCTCGACGGCGCGGGGATCATGCCGTACTACTTCTACATGTGCGACATGATCCCGGGCGCCGAGCACTGGCGGCTCACGCTCGGTGAGGCGCAGGCGCTGCAGAGCTCGATCATGGGCTACCTGCCCGGGTTCGCGACGCCGCGCGTGGTCTGCGACGTGCCGTACGTCGGCAAGCGGTGGGTGCACCAGGTGGCGCGCTACGACACCACGCTGGGAATCTCGTACTGGACGAAGAACTACCGGACCGCGATCGAGGCGGAAGACCCGCTGGCGCTGAGCCGGGAGTACCCCTACTACGACCCGATCCACCTGCTGCCCGAAGAGGGCCAGACATGGTGGCGAGCTCGGGCGCAGGCGCCCGAGCTCGTCCCCTGAGCGCGGTTCAGTACCCCGGCTGGCCGCCGCGGATGGCCGGGGTCAGCACCTCGCCGACCGCCTCGACCAGCAGCGACATCTCGTAGGACACTAGGTCCGTGTCACAGTCCGGTGCGGCCAGGACGGCCAGGCTGGAGCCGTCGCTGATCGACTTCACGAGCATCAGGCCGCCCTGCATCTCCACCAGCGCCTGAGTCGGGAAGCCCGCCTCGAAGATCCGCGCGGCACCCTGCATCAGGCTGGACAGGCCGGAGGTGATGGCCGCGAGCTGTTCGGAGTACTCCGCGGGTATGTCTTCCGACAGGGCCAGCGGCACGCCGTCAGCGGACACCACGGCGGCGTGCGCGACGTCCGCGACTCGCATGGCGAAGTCGCTGACGAGCCAGTTAAGGTCCTGGCGGTATACGTAACTCAACGGTCGGTTCCCTCTCCTGCGCGGGGTGTCTGACCTTCCGCCCGGCGGGCTCCGCGCTGGAACCCGCTCAGGCGGCTTCGAGCCATCTCCGGTGACCGCTGCGGCAGCGGGGCCGGCAGCGTCTGTGCTTCCTGGCTGTTCCCCGGACGGGCGGCTGTCCGGCCGGCGCTTGGCTGGGCGCCTGCCGCGGACCCGGGGATGAGGTTCGCCTTGGGGACGCGCATCGGCAGTCCGGCGGAGGTCTCCTCGCCGTGGACCGGGTCGGCGGCCAGGTCGCCGGGGTTCCGGCCCGTGGACCAGCCCTCGGACCCGCCGCTGGTCCCGCTGTCCCAGGTGCTGCCCGTCAGCCCGGCCGAACCCACGAACGGCCTGGCTCCGGCATTAGCCGGACCGTCACTGAAGCCGCTGCCGCCGAGGCCGCCGCTGCCACTGGCGCCGCTGCCACCGGCGCCGCTGCCGCCGGCGCTGAAGCCGCCGGTGCCCGGGCCGCCGGCGCCGAACCCGCCGCCGACGGTGTTGCCGCCGACCGTGCTGCCGGGCGTGCGGGACCCGGCGCCCGGGCCGCCCGCCGATGTCCGGCGGCTGCGGAACCAGTTCGACGTCGGCTGGCTGGAGGCCTGCGGGGCCGGCGCGGTCGGGGCCGGCGCGGTCGGGCCGGCGCGGTCGGTGCCGCTCCGGCGAGGTTCCCGCTGTCATAGCCGGTGTCATGGCCGGTGTCATAGCCGCCCTGCCCGGGCACCGCCAGGCCGTCGGACCGGTCGCCCAGGGACGACGATTCTTCGATCGCGGTCCGCGAGCCGAGACTGTGCCTGCCGAAGCTCGGCTGGGCGATCGTCTGCTGGCCGTTGCCGTGGCCGTTGCCATTACCGCCGCCGTTGGTGAACTGCCCCGGCGTGCGCCTCGCCTGGAAGCCGCCGCTTTGCACGGCGGCGGCGGGCTGCTGCCACCCGCCGGGGGCGCCGTACGCCCGGCCGGTCCGCTCGATGACGCTGTCCGGCAGCCAGACCAGCGCGGTCAGGCCCTGCGGCATGGCCGGCCGCAGCCGGACACGGACACGGTGGCGTTCAGCCAGGCGCGCCACGGCGAACAGGCCCATGTGGCGGGACACCGAGACGTCCATCGTCGGCGGGTTGTCCAGCCGCCAGTTCATCTCCGCGAGCCTGGACTCCGAAACGCCGATGCCCTTGTCCGTGACCTCGATGAGCACGCCGCCGCTCGTCAGCTCCTGCGCCGACACCTGCACCTGGGTGTCCTTGGGCGAGTAGAGCGTCGCGTTCTCGATAAGCTCGGCGAGCAGGTGCACGACGTCGGACACCGCCTGGCCGATGACCGAGACCCCGGGCTGGATGTTCAGCACGACGCGGTTGTACTGCTCGATCTCCGACGTCGCGGCGCGCGCCACGTCGGCGAGCGTCACCGACTCGCTCCACTTGCGCGCGCCTTCGTGGCCGGCCAGCAGCAGCAGGTTCTCGGAGTTGCGGCGCATGCGGGTGACCAGGTGGTCCATCGAGAACAGGTTGGACAGCCGCTCGGGGTCGTCCTCGTTCTGCTCGAGGCCGTCGATCATGCGCGCCAGGCGCTCGATCAGGGACTGACTGCGGCGGGACAGGTTGACGAACATCGCGTTGAAGCTCGTGCGCAGCAGCGCTTCCTCGCCGGCCAGCCGCACCGCTTCCTGGTGCACCTGGTCGAACGCGCGGGCGACCTGCCCGATCTCGTCCTCGGTCAGCACGTCGATCGGCGCGACTTCCAGGCTCGCCGCGGCGTCCGGCGACTCGCTGAGCTGCCTGACCCGCTCGGGCAGCTGGGCCGAGGCGACGTCGAGCGCGCCCGCCCGCAGCCTGCGCAGCGGAAGCACCAGCGACCTGGCGACAAGCACGGCGGCGAGCAGGACCAGGAGCAAGACGAGAATAGTGATGAGGGCGGTGATCAGCGCGGACGACTGGGCGCCGGACTGCAGCTGGCTGGCGCGGTTGGCGATGTTGTCGGCCATGAGCGTCTCGGTGGACTGCAGGTCGTTGATGTCGTCGGTCATGCCCGCGTCCCAGGTGGTACTCCCCTGTTTCAGGACAGCGTTGTTCGGCGTCGTGCTCGTGCTGTCCTCGGCGTTGAGGATGCTCAAGCCCAGCGGGCTTCCGGAGATGGTGTTCACCGAGCCCTCGTTGGCGATGACGTTGGTCTCGATGTTCGCCGCCGCCGCCACGTTCGTGACCGATGCGCCGGAGCCCAGGGCGCTGGTGAGGAAGGCCCGTTCGGCGGGCGTGGCCGCCTGCTGGAACGCCGACTCGTCGCCGAGCTCCTGCTGGGAGTCGATCTGCAGCGCCAGTTCCGTGTTCGGGTCGACTGCCTCGTTCTGGGCGGTGTCGTCGTTCGGGTTGCTGAAGGAGTAGTTGAGCAGGGCGCGCTGCTGGGACACCTGCTCCTTGGCCAGGGCCAGCGCGTTGAACGCCCGGACGTCGCTGGTCAGGCTCGCGTCGGAGACACCCTGGGCGACCTCGTCGGCCAGCGTGATCATGTCGCTGATGACGGCGCCGTAGTTGGCGATGACCGCGAGCTCGTCCTGCGGAGCCTGCGGATTCAGCGTGTTGTGCAGGTTCTTGAGGCGGGGACCGCTGATGTCGGCGGTCACCGTGGCGACATCGTTCTGGATGTTCACCGGGAAACCGCTGCCGATCCCCGCGGCCGCACTCTGGACTCCCGCGACCGCCGCGTTCGTCCGCGCGTAGAAGGGGGCCAGCGGCGTCGCGTTGCTGGTGGCGAGGTAGCTGAGTGTCTCGTCGCGCTCATCCTGCAGGTCCTGAATGAGAACGGTGAGCCGCTGGCCGAGGGTGGCGAGCTGCGACACCCGCCCGAACTGGCTCGCGCTGCTCTCCGCCGACGATATGCGCAGCCCCCCGAAGACCAGGCCCATGACGAGCGCGAGCACGATCACCGCGAACAGCCGCCGGGACACCGGCCAGTTCGACAGGTTCAGGAGCCGCGAACCGCCAGGGTTGACGTCAGTCGATTTGTTGGCGCGATTGCCGGCCGTGACGGCGCGCGCTCTGGCGCCGGCAGCACCGTGGGTACCCATTGCTTAGTGACCTCGCTCGATACGCGCTCTCTGCAAGCCGCTTACTACCGACGGAACTGGACGCGACCGAAGCCCGCACGACCAGCCGCCCGCTAGCACACAAGTGCTGTGGCTACTTTAATGCGGTGAAGAGTGAAATATCCGGCGAATGCGAACCAGTGCTGAGACGTGATGTTCCCGTGGCCTGTTGAGGCCACGGGAACATCGTCAAGGACCGAACCGGTAGGACGGTAGGAAGGGTCAGTCGGCGGAGGCCCAGTGCGGCTTGGTGGCGAGGATCGAAACGGACCCGGAGACCCCCTGCGGGAGGACCTGGAGGAACTCCTCCTGCGAGCCCTTGTGCTGCCACTGGAAGACGAAGGCGTCCGCCGCGACGTTCTCCCCGAGCGAGTTGAACTGCACCGGACCTTGCACGGTCTGGATCGTGACGCCGCTGTGCAGATACTGGACGATCTTGGTGTTGTCCGTGCCGTCGGTTGCCTCGATCGCCGCGGCCGCGACCTGGCCGACCGAGTACGCCTCGGCCACGTCGGCGTTGACCCCGGACGCGGTCCCGCCGTACTGCTTCACGTACTCGCTGACCATCTGCTCGCTGGCCGCGTTGACGAAACCGGGATACCAGCCGTCGGGCACCATCATCCCGGTGGCGTTGTCCGCGCCGACCGCGGTGGTGAACGCGGTGCCCTGGTCCGGGCCGGACGCGGCGATGAACATCTTCGGCGTGTAGTGCTGCTGCTCGAACACCTTCATGAACGCCTGGACGGTCGGCACGTCGGTAGAGCCGAGCACCACGATATCCGGGTGCAGCGCCGCCACCGCGAGCGCCGCCGTCGGGTAGCTGGAGGGCACCTCTGGGAAGGGGTTGGCAATGGCGCTGGAAGACTTCGTTCTGGACGCCGAGGGCGTGCAGTTTCTGCTCGGCCAGCTCCACCGGCGGGTCGGCGAAGGGGTCCGAGGCCATCGGGTAGGCCGCGGTCAGCTTCTCGCGCTCATTCAGCGGCAGCTTCTCGATGTAGTCCACGAACGGCATGATCGTGTCCTCGACCGGCAGGCTGACGTCGAACGTGTTGTGGTCGGCCTGGTTGGACGGCGCGTCGAACACGGCCGGCGCGCCGCCGGCGCCCTCGATGAACGCGTAACCGTTATGAGCCGCCACCTCCGACGCCGGGGTGGTCAGCAGCGACGAGAACGGGCCGAAGGTCAGGTCCACGTGGTCGGTATCGATCAGCGTCTGGTAGTTGCTGACGACCTGGTTCGGCGAGCTGTGGTTATCCAGGATCTTCAGCACCACCTGTCGGCCGTCGATGCCGCCGTGGGCGTTGACGTCCTTGGCCCACAGCTCATATCCCGCTTTGAACGCGATACCGTCGGCCGTGAAGTTGCCGGAGGCAGGGGTGAGGGAGAGCGACGCGCCGATCGTGATCGGCCCGGTGGAGGCCGGGCTAGTCGTGCCCGCGCTCGGGCTGCTGCCACTGCCGCTGCACGCCGCGAGAACGCCTACGGACAGCGCGACCGCCCCCATGGCGATGGCGTTCCTGGAGAACCAGGGGAGGTTAGATTTCACCACCCGGTTCCTCCTTCCTCCTCGATTAGGGTGAGCTGGGAGCCGAGTCGTCGCAAAGCTTAACAATTCGCGCCAGCTCACGAGGGCGACCGCGCGAACTACTGCCGCGGCGCTGAACTAAGTTTGTTGGCATGACTCGGCGCAGTGAGCAGATCAGCCTCCACCTGAACGCCTACCTGACGGCGCACAGCACGCCGCCCGACGCGATCTTGCGGGAGCTGGCCACCGAGACCGCGGATCGTTACCCGAACGAGATCAGCCTGCAGGTGGCCCCCGAACTCGGGACTTTCCTGACGTTGCTGACCAGAGTCAGCCGCGCCCGTTCCGGGATCGAAGTGGGGACTTTCACCGGGTACTCGTCCATCTGCATCGCGCGGGGGCTCGGCGCGGGCGGGCGGCTGCTGTGCTGCGACGTCAGCGATGAGTGGACCTCGGTCGCCCGGAAGTACTGGGAGAAGGCCGGGCTCACCGACCGGATCGAGCTGCGCCTGTCGCCCGCGCTCGACACGCTGCGCGCCCTTCCCGAAGAGGAGGCGTTCGATGTCGCGTTCATCGACGCGGACAAGATCGCCTACCCCCAGTACTGGGCCGAGGTGGTGCCGCGGGTGCGCGGCGGCGGCGTGATCATGGTGGACAACACGTTCTCGCACGGCCGGGTCCTCAACGCAGGCAACGACAACCCGTCGGTTATCGCGGTGCGCGCGATGAACGACCGGGCCGCCGCCGACGAGCGGGTAGAGCTGATCATGCTCCCGATCGGCGACGGCCTGACGGTGGCGCTGAAGCGCTAGGTGGTTTTGACGGCCCCGCCCAGGTAGAGTTCGCCGATCTCCGGGTGCTCGAGGACCTCGCGGCCCGTGCCGGACAGCCGGACGGTGCCGTTCTCCATCACCACACCCCGGTGGGACAGCTTGAGTCCCGCACGGGCGTTCTGCTCCACGAGCAGGACCGTGGCGCCGTTGGCGTTCATCTGCCTGGCCGCGGCGAACACCGACTTCAGCACCATCGGGGACAGGCCCATCGACGGCTCGTCGAGCAGGATCAGCACGGGATCGAGCATCAGCGCGCGGGCGAACTCCACCAGCCGCTGCTGGCCGCCGGACAGCGACCCTGCCTTCATCTCCGCCCAGTCTTTGACCTGGGGAAACATGTCGAAGACCGCGTCCATCCGCTTGGCTATCAGGCCCCGCTCGGAGAGCATGTAGCCGCCGAGGTCGATGTTCTCCCTGACCGTCATGTCCTTGAACAGGCTGTGGTTCTGCGTCACCTGGACCACGCCCATCTTCAGGATCTGCCGCGGCGACTTGCCGTTCAGCTTCTCCCCGCGCAAGGTCACCGTGCCGAGGCGCGGCTTGAGCAGGCCGCTGATCACGCGCATCACCGTGGACTTGCCCGCCCCGTTCGGCCCCACCACGCAGGTGATGGACCCCTCGGGCACATCGAAGCTGACGCCGCGCAGGACGTCGCCGCCGCCGTAGCCGGCGACGATGCCGTCCATAACCAGCGCGGGTTCACTGCTCGGACTGGTCACCGGCGTCCTCCTCCTCGTCAAGGTCCGCGCCCAGGTAGGCGTCGAGCACGCGCTTGTCCGTCCTGATGATGTCCGGCGGTCCGCTCGCCGCGACCGCGCCGGACTCGAGCACGGTGATGGTGGCGCACAGCCCCATCACGAACTCCATGTTGTGCTCGACGATCAGGAACGTCTTGCCCTGGGCGTTGAGCTCGCGGATGCGGTCGGCGATGTGGTTGACCAGCGTCGGATTCACCCCGCCGGCCGGCTCGTCGAGCAGGACGACCTGCGGGTCCGCCACCAGGACGTAGGCCATCTCAAGCAGCTTGCGCTGCCCGTAGGACAGCGACCCGGACAGCACGTTCGCGTGCCGCTCGATACCCACGAACTCCAGCAGGTCCATGGCGTGCTTGCGGTGGTGCGTCCACGCGTCCTTGCCGAACCAGGACAGCGCGCCGCGCGGCCTGTCCTTGCCCTGCGCCGCGATCAGCATGTTCTCGATCACCGTGAGCCGGGGGAAGATCCGCGTGAGCTGGAAGGTCCGGCCGATGCCCGCGGCGAACACCTTGTCCGGGGCCTGGTTCGTGATCGGCTTGTCGCCGAAGTACACCTGGCCCTCGTCCGGCCGCTCGTAGCCGGTGATGACGTTGAACAGCGTGGTCTTGCCCGAGCCGTTCGGCCCGATCAGGCCGGCGATGACGCCTTCCTCGACGGAGATCGTGGCGCCGTCCAGCGCCTGGACACCGCCGTAGGCTTTCTTGATCCCGTCGGTGCGCAGCAGGACGGTCACCGGGCACCTCCTGAGGTGACTGACGTGGCTGTCCCGGGCTCCGCGGCCGCGGGCGTGCCCATCGTGGTCGCGGGGATCACCGCCGGGCGGCCCCGCGTCCGCAGCTTCGTGATCCACTCGCCGCCGGTCGGGATGATGCCGCGCGGCAGGAACAGCACGACAACGAGGAAGATCCCACCGAGCAGGATCTCGCTCAGGTCGCCGCTGGTGAACTGCGGCTGGGTGTTGAGCCAGAGCGTCAGCGGCTCGATGATCAGCGCGCCGAGCACCGCGCCCGCGATCGACCCGTAGCCGCCGAGGAACGCCATCAGCACGATCGTGAGGTCGAACAGCGGGTCGAAGCCAGTCTGCGGCTCGACCTGGTTGATGTAGTAGAACCAGACGGCGCCGACCATGGCGGTGATCGCGCCGGAGATCACGAACGCCGACAGTTTGACCCGCATCGCCTTGACCCCGAGGCCGCGGGCGCGATCCTCGTCGTCCCTGATCGCCCGGAGCTGCAAGCCGAACCGGGACCGGCGGACCAGCCAGGCGATGGCGACCGTCCCGCCGGCGCAGGCCAGCGCGATGTAGTAAAAGGGCGTGTTGTAGGTCGCCTCCGGCCAGGTCAGGAACGGCGAGCTCAGCCCGCTCGACCCGCCGGTGAACGAGAAGTTGAACGCCATCAGCTGGAAGATGAAGAAGAAGGCGATCGTGATCACGATGAACGTGTGCCGCCGCACGCGCAGCGCTATCAGCCCGAGGGGCACCGCGATGGCAGCGCCGACGACGGCGCACAGCGGCAGCAGGGCGAACACCGCGGTGCCGGTGATGTGCCAGTCCCGTGCCGCGATGCCCATGGTGTAGGCGCCGGTGCCATAGAACACCGCCTGGCCCAGGGAGATGTAGCCGGTGTTGCCGGAGAAGATGTTCCAGGCGCTGGCGACGGCGACGTAGATCATCGCGAAGACGCCGTAGTTCGTGATAGCGGGGTTGGTGAACACCTGCGGGAACGCGATCACGATCACGATCAGCGCCAGCAGGCCGCCGTACTTGAGCACCCGGTCCAGGGTCGTCGCGCCGCTCACTGGGCACGCACCGCCTTGCGGCCGAAGAAGCCGGTCGGGCGGATTAGCAGGACCAGGACGAGCGCCGCGTAGAAGACGACGATCGCCCAGGTCGGGTACCAGATGGTCACGACCGACTCCAGGGTGATCATGAAGACGGACGCGACGAGCGCGCCGCCGACGCTGCCGAGACCGCCGAGGATGATGATCGCCAGCAGCCGCGAGATCAGGTCATAGCCGCTGTTGGGGTTGAACGCGTTGGTCGCGCCGAACAGCATGCCGCCGACCGCGGTGACCGCGACGCCGATGCCGAACGTCAGCGCCGCGACCCGGTTCACGTCGATGCCGACGAGCCGCGCGGCCGTCTCGTCCTGCATGGTCGCCCGCACGCTGCGCCCGAACCGCGTCCGGTACAGCAGCGCGTAGATGAGCGCGACGAGCACAACCGCGAGGATGAAGCCGAAGACGAAGATCCACGGCAGGTAGAAGCCGAAGACGTGCACGCTCTGCGTCGTGTACCACGCGTTGAGCGACACGTCGTCGGCGCCGTAGATCTTGTAGAGGATGCCCTCGATGATCAGCGCCACCGCGTAGGTGACCAGCAGCGTCATCGAGGTTCGCTCGGTGCCGCGCAGCCGCCGGATGAACGCCCAGTGGATCACCACGCCGATGATGAACATCGCCGGAATCGTGATCAGCAGCCCGACGAACAGGTCGATGTGCGCCTTGGTCGACAGCGAGTAGCTGAGGTAAGCGCCCAGGATGACCAGGACACCCTGGGCGATGTTGATGATGTCGAGCACGCCGAAGATCAGGGTCAGGCCGACGGCCATCAGGGCATAAACGCCCCCGACGAGTATTCCGTCGACTATCGCCTGAAGTATCTCCCGCGCCATAAACACTCCGTCCTGGTCGGATCAACGCTGTGGTAGGGATCGAGCTAGTAACGGGTCAGCTGGACCAGGCCGGCTTGGGGTTGAGGATCGCGACGGACCCGGACGCGCCCGCCGGGAGTACCTGGACGAACTGCGTGCCGTTCTTCTGCCACTGGAAGACGAAGGCCGCCGAAACGCCGTTCTCACCCAGGGAGTCGAACTTCACCGGGCCCTGGACGGTGGTCAGCGTGACACCGCTGTGCAGGTAGGCGATGATCTTGGCGTTGTCGGTGCCGCCGGTCGCGGTGATCGCCTGGTCGACGACCTGGCCCACCGAGTAGGCCTCGGCGATGTCGGCGTTGACGCCGGACGCGGTGCCGCCGTACTTCTTCACGTACTCGTTGACCATCGCCTGGCTGGCAGCGTTGGCATAGCCGGGGTACCAGCCGTCGGGCACCATCATCCCGGTGGCGTTGCCGGCGCCCACCGCGGAGATGAACGCGGCGCCCTGGTCCGGGCCGGCCGCGGCGATGAACATCTTCGGCGTGTAGTGCTGCTGCTCGAACGCCTTCATGAACGCCTGCACGGTGGGGACGTCGGTGGAGCCGAGCACCACGATGTCCGGGTGCGCCGCCGCCACCTGGTCCGCCGGTGCCGTGTAGTCCGCGACCTCTTCGGGGAAGATCTTGGAGTACACCGTCTTGACGCCGAGAGCCTGCAGCTTCGACTGGGCGAGCTGCACCTGCGGGGTGGCAAAGGGGTCGTCGGCCATCGGGTAGGCCGCAGTCTTCGGCCGCTGGCTGGCCGGCAGGCTCGCGATGTAGTTCACGAACGGTACCAGCTCGTCCGCGACCGGGAGGCTGACGTCGAACACGTTGTGGTCGGCCTCGTTGGACGGCGTGTCGAAGACGGTCGGCGCGCCGCCGGCGCCCTCGACGAACGCGTATCCGCTGCGGGCCGCCACCGTCGACGACGGACCGGTCAGCAGCGAGGAGAACGGCCCGAAGGTCAGGTCGACGTGGTCGGTGTTGATCAGCGTCTGGTAGTTGGTGACGACCTGGTTGGGCGAGCTGTTGTCGTTGAGGATGGTCAGCACCACCTTCCGGCCCAGGATGCCGCCGTGGGCGTTCACGTCGGCCGCCCACAGCTTGTACCCGGCGTCGTACGCCGTGCCGTCGGCGGAGAAGTCTCCTGTGAGGGACAGCGACGCGCCGATGGTGATCGGCGCCGCTGACGAGGCCGAGCCGCTTGCTGAGGCACTGGCTGCTGTCGAGGCACTGCTGCTACTGCTACTGCTACTGCTGCTGCTGCACGCGGCAAGAACGCCTACGGAGAGCGCGACAGCGCCCATGGCAGCGACGTTCCTGGAGAACCAGGGGGGGGTAGATCTCAACGCCCGGTTCCTCCTTCCATCTTGATCAGGATTCTTCGGGTTCAAGCCCGTCGGACACATCGGCGTGCTCACTTTCGAGGGTTATACCGGCCGACTCCGCCTCTTGCGCGACGAACGCCGCGAAATCAACGTCACCGTAACCCCGGCCGACGAGTCCTTGAATCAACTGGTGGACGACCGCGGCCACGGGCATCGGAACCTCGCGTTCCCGCGCAGCTGCCAGGCCAAGATCGAAATCTTTGCGCAGCAGCTTCGAGGTGAACGTCGGTTCAAAATCGAGGTTCACGTAAGCCGGCGTCTTGTACTGGGTGAACTGGGAGCCCACCACACTCTTGTTCAGGCAGGCGAGGAACGCCTCGCGGCTGATCCCGCTTGCCTGCGCGAGAATAGTAATCTCTGCCATCGACGCGGCGACCACGCCAAGGAACAGATTGTGGCAAAGCTTAACAATCCGCGCCAGCTCCCCCTCCCCTACGTACGTGACCCCCTGGCCCAGCATGTCCAGGTACGGCTTGGCCGTATCGAACGCGTCCCGCGGCCCGGAGACGGCCGCGGTCATCCGTCCGACCTCGACGACCTTCGGGTTTCCCATGACGGGCGCGGCCAGCAGCGCGGTGCCGCGCTCGGCCAGACGCTCCCGGACGATCGCCGAGGCGTCGGCGGACACCGTCGAGCAGTCGACCACGATCTTCGGCGAGACGCTGCCGGAAATGAGCCCGTCCGGACCGGTCAGCGCCGAGATGAGGTCAGTCGGCGCGCTGAGGGCGGTGAAGATGATGTCGCATTCCGCGAGTTCCGTGATCGATCCGACGGCCTTCGCGCCCAGCTCGACAAGCGGGACCGCCTTGGCCGGGGTACGGTTGTAGACCGTGACGTCGCAGCCGTTGGCAAGCAGGCGGCGCACCATCGCGGCGCCCATCCGACCGGTGCCCAGCCAGCCCAGCTGGAGCGCGTCAGGTTGTTCAGTCATACCGTCCTCAGTCCTGATTGCTCGGCACAATCGTTTGCACCAGAGCGTGCTACCCGTCGCGGTGGTTTGTCAATGCCGCATATCCAATCTGTTACACACCCGTGCTTGAAGTGCGGCGACACTACCTAAGAGGGCCAGGAACTTCCCGTCAAGCGCAGGAGGCACATCTCGTACAAAAAACGACATTCAGCCCTAAGCGAACATAACACGCCAAAGCGGTATGCAATCGAATGCATCCAGACTCTACCGGATGCGCTGGGCGCCGTCGTCACCGGCCCCGGCGCGCGCCGCGGCGCAGCGGGACGGTATTGGCGCCCGCGTCGCCCGGCTCCTCCGGGCCGCCCGCCGCGGGCAGGTCCGGGAGGGCTTTCGGGCCGACGGGCACGGTTGACCCGCGGGCGACGAGCTCAGGCGCCAGGTAGAGGATCTTCACCGGGCCGTCACCGCTCTCGATCCGCTCGAGAAGGAGCTTGGCCGCCTCGGTGCCCAGCTGGTAGTGCGGGAACCGCACCGTCGACAGCGGCGGCCGCAGCCTGTCGATGAACGGCATGTCGTTGAACCCGATCACCGAGACGTCTTCCGGGCAGCGCAGGTCCAGGTCGTCGAGCGCGCCGTAGCAGCCCACCGCGAGCATGTCGTTGGCCGCCACGACGGCGGTGAGATCGCCATGGGCTTCGAGCAGCTCGCGCCCGCAGCGCACGCCTTCCTCGATCGAGTAGGCGGACGCGTAGACGATCTGGCTGTCGGCGGCCGCCAGGCTGTGCGCGCGCATGCCGTCGCGGAACCCCCGCAGCCGGGAAACTCCGGTCGAGATCTCCTGCGGGCCCGCGATGTGCCCGATCCGCGTGTGCCCGAGCGAGGTCAGGTGCGCGACCGCGGCCCGGATGCCCTGCTCGTTGTCGACCGCGACCGAGGAGAACGGGTACCCCTGCGCGGTGCGGTTCATCAAGACGACCGGCAGGTCCGCGGCCGCGGCCTCGGCCAGGATCGGGCTGTGCAGGGTCGCCGTCGCCAGCACGAAACCGTCCACGTGCCGCGCGCGCATCTGGTCGAAGATCATCCGCTCGCGGTTCAGGTCGGCGTCGGTGTTGCCGATGAGCGCGACGTAGCCGTGCTCGGCGAGCCGGTCCTCAAGGCCGCGCACGATCGGCGGGAACAGCGGGTTGGTCAAGTCCGGGAGCAGCACGCCGACGGTGTGCGAGCGCCGGGTGCGCAGCGAGCGGGCGACCGGGTTGGGACGGTAGCCGAGCCGTTCCGCCGCCTCGGTGACGCGGCGCGCGGTCTCCTCGCTGACCAGGAGCCTGGTCCCCGGGTTCAGCGCCCGGGACGCGGTCGCGGGGTGCACCCGCGCCGCGGCCGCCACATCCCGCAGCGTCGCGGGCCGGTCGGACAAGGCCATGTCTGTTTCCCCTCGCTTGAAGGGTGCCGGAAAACGATGTCCCCGCGCCCGCTAACACAGTACAGCCTGGCCAGACACGGGTGCGAGGACATCACGGCACTGCGCGGGTGTCACAGGCCGCGGGTCGCGGAGATGACGATCACCCACGAGCGCTCGCGGCGGCCGGCCGCCTCCGCGGGCGACAGGCTGGTGCGCGACCAGCTGAGGCGGTAGCGCGGGACGCGCCGGCCAAGGGCGTGGCGGCGAGGCCCCCGCGGGCTCGCCGCCATCCGGCGCCGGCTGGCCTGTCGGGCCAGGTCACGCTGGTGCTCTTTTGCCAGGGCGCTGGTGATCTGGGGGTGCATGACGTCTCCTCGGTACGTCCGGCGCGCCCGCGGAACGCGGCGCGCACTACTTACGATGTATCTCGATTGATCGGGCTGTCAAGACATATCTTGAGATTCGTCCGCGGTTTCGTCCGCGGTTTCGCCGGCCGACAGGGCGAGCTCGGCCAGCGGGAACGTGAAGTAGGTGCACTCCACGGGCAGCGCGCAGGCCGGCCGCAGCGAGGGATCGCGCTCCCGGTCCTGGTAGCGGTCGATGATCTGCTGCACCTCGCGCGTCATCTGCATCGCTTCGTCCGCCGTCAGGAACACGGCGCTCCGGGTCCACTGCGTCGCGCGCTCCCAGCCGGGAACCCGGGCACCGCTGCTGAACATGCGGTTCGCCCGGTCCAGCCACCGCTCCCGCCACGCCTGGCCGAGCGCCCTGGCCGCCAGCTCCGCCTGGGGATCCGCCTGGTCGGTGGAGGAGATCCTGATCGTGCGCTGCGCGGCCGTCCACGGCCGTTCCCGCCCGCGCCCGCCGCCGGCCTCCTTGACGAAGCCGTACTTCGCCAGCGTCCGCAGGTGGAAGGCGCAGTTCGCCGGCGACTCCCCCAGCGCCTCGCTGGCCTGGGTGGCGGTCACCGTGCCCGCGACGCCCAGGAGCTCGAGCAGCGCCATCCGGACCGGGTGCGCGAGGGCCCGCATGGCCTTCGGATCGCTGAGGCTCAGCGGCTCCTCGCCGGCCGGCCGCTCTTCTTCGGAACTCATGTTTCGAAATACTACGCTCGAAAGACTTCTTTTGACAAGTCCCTCGGAAGACTTGTTTCGAGGCGCTGAGCGGGCTTTCCACGGGACGTTTCATGGGACGATGGGGGCATGCGGATCACCGGCGTGGAATCGACCGACTTGTTCCAGGGCAGCATCAGCCGTCCGCTGCAGGTCATCAGGGTCACCGTCGAAGCGACCGAGCCTGCCGAGGAGGGGGCGCCGGCCACGCTGCGGATCGCGGGACCCGGGGCAGACACCCCGGCTCCGTTCGGGATAACCGAAGCAGCGCCGGGGGAAAGCCGCACCTACGAAGTGGCGGTCGCGGTGACCGGTCCTCCCGGCACGATCCGCACAGTCACGGTCATCGCGGAGAGCGCGGCCGGCCGCGTGGAGCACACTGCGCAGATCACCGTGGCCGAGCCCGGCTGGACGATGTGGATGGTCAGCCACTTCCACTACGACCCGGTGTGGTGGAACACGCAGGGCCAGTTCACCGAGGCGCGGCTGGTGCTTCCCGACGAGGACGGGGCCCTGCCCGACACGCGGACCGCGTTCGACCTCGTCCGGCTGCACATGGAGAAGGCGCGCCGGGACCCCGACTACAAGTTCGTGCTCGCCGAGGTCGACTACCTCAAGCCGCACTTCGACGCGTTCCCGCAGGACCGGGCCGAGCTGGGGCAGCTGATCCGCGACGGCCGCGCGGAGCTGGTCGGGGGCACCTACAACGAGCCGAACACCAACCTGACCGGCGCCGAGACCACCATCCGCAACGCCGTGTACGGGGTGGGCTTCCAGCGCGGCGTGCTGGGGGCGGACCCGCGCTCGGCGTGGATGCTCGACGCGTTCGGCCACGACCCGGGGTTCCCGGGCATCATGGCCGCGGCGGGGCTCACCTCGTCCTCGTGGGCGCGCGGCCCGTTCCACCAGTGGGGGCCCGCGGACAACACCCGGATGCAGTTCCCGGCGGAGTTCGAGTGGCTCTCCCCCGACGGGAACGGGCTGCTGACCGCCTACATGGCCAACCACTACGGCGCGGGCTGGGTGCTGCACACCACGCCGGATCTCGAGGCGGCGCTGCGGGCGGCGCACGAGCAGTTCGCCATGCTCGCCCCGGTGGCCGCGACCAGGAACGTCATGCTCCCGGTCGGGTCGGACCACGTGATCCCGGCGCGCTGGGTCACCGACGTGCACCGGGAGTGGAACAAGCGGTACGTATGGCCCCGGTTCGTCACCGCGATCCCCCGCGACTTCTTCGACGCGGTCCGGGCTGAGGCGGCCGCCGATACCGGCCGCGTGTGGATCACCCCGCAGACGCGGGACATGAACCCGGTCTACACCGGCAAGGACGTCTCGTACACGGACACCAAGCAGGCGCAGCGGGCGGGCGAGACCGCGCTCGCCGAGGCGGAGCGGCTCGCCACGCTCGCCTGGCTGGACGGCGCGCCGTACCCGGCGGAGTCGCTGGACAAGGCATGGCGGCAGCTCGCCTACGGCGCCCACCACGACGCGATCACCGGCACCGAATCCGACCAGGTGTACCTGGACCTGCTGGCCGGGTGGCGCGAGGTGTGGCAGCGCGCGGACGAGGCGCGCCGCGATGCAATCGATTTCATCGCTGGGGCGGACGGCTCCGGGGATGCGGGCGTCTCGGGCGTCTCGGGCGTCTCGGGCGTCTCGGGCGTCTCGGGCGGCGGCCTCGCCGTCACCGTGGTCAACGGGCTCGCCCGCGAGCGCGACGGCATGGCCACGGTCACCGTGCGGCTCGACGAGCCGGGCACGCCGTGGCTCTCGGTGTTCGCCGGCGGCCACCCGATCGGCGCGCTCGCCGAAGGGGTGCGGCGCCATCCGGACGGGACGCTGGCGGAGATCACGCTGACGTTCCGCGCCGTCGGCGTGCCAGCCCTCGGCTACCGGCGCTACCTGCTGAAACCGGTCGAGAGCGGTGGCGCGGCCGGCTGGACAGGCGACGAGGGCACCACGATCGAAAACGAGGCCTTCCGGGTAACCGCCGATCCGGCACGCGGCGGCACGGCGGAGGTGACCGACAAGCGCGCCGGGCGCGGCGTCCTGCGCGGCCCGGGCAATGAGCTGGTGCTGCAGGAGGAGTACGACAAGCACCCCGCGTGGGGCGAGGGCCCGTGGCACCTGTCGCCGAAGGGCCCTGGCCTTGGCTCCGCGGACATCCGCGCCGATGTCCGCGCGCAGCACTGCCCCGTCGGGCGGCGGCTGGTCGCGACGTTCACGCTGGGCGACCTTTCGGTCACGCAGGAAACCTTGCTGTGGCAGGGCTGCGACCGGGTCGAGTTCCGCACGCACGTGTCCGGGTCGGTCGGCAAGGACCGGCTGCTGCGCGTGCGCTTCCCCGCCGACGTCCCCGGCGGCCTGCCGGTGTACCAGACGGCGACGGCGGTGATCGGACGACCGTTCGGGGCACCGGAGGCAGACACGGCGACACACTGGTGGACGCTCGACAACCCGGCGGCCAACTGGTTCGGGCTCGGCTCGGTCGCCCGCATAACGCTCGGTCCCCCTGGCGATCAGGCGGCCGCGGCGATCGGGGTGGCTGAGGTGATAACCCCCGACATTATCCAGAACGGGCCGCGCGGACTCGTCAGGGACCTGCTCGTCTGGCTGGCCAGGACCGGCGTCACGGCGACGTGCTCGCGTGCCGCCGGGCCGCGCTACGGGTCGGTGGACATGGACTCCAACCTGCCGGACTTCCGGATCGCGCTCGGCGGCCCCGGGGAGAACGCGTTCACCGCGGAAGTGCTCGCGGCGTGCGACCCGGCGGTGGCCAAGCGGCTGGCCGCGCTGCTCGCGGACGGCGGCGCGGCGCGGCTGTGGGTGTCGGCCGGGCGGGGGCGGGCCTCGGCGTTCGCGCCGGGCGCGGACCTGCGGGGACCGCGGGACCTGCCGGTGCTGATCGTCGCCTCCGCCGACCCCGCCGGTCTTGAGGAGGCGATCGCGGACCTGACCGACAGCGTGCGGGCCCAGGCGATCGGCGCGGACCTGGCCGCCGCCGCCGACGCTGCCTTCGAGGAGCCGCTGGCGGACGGCGCGGTGGCGCTGTTCAACCGGGGCACGCCGGGGGCGGTGGTCGCGCCCGACGGCACACTGTGGATGTCGCTGCTGCGGGCCTGCTCGAGCTGGCCGAGCGGGGTGTGGATCGACGGCGACCGGCGCACCGCGCCGGACGGCAGCAGTTTCGCCTGGCAGCACTGGAGCCACACGTTCTCGTACGCGCTGGCGTCGTCCGGCGAGGACTGGCGGGCGGCCGGGTTCAGCGCGCGGGCCGAGGACTACAACCACGAGCTGACGGCTGTCGTGACTCAAGGGGCCGCGCCGGGGCCAGACGCCGTGAGCCCGGATCTCGTCTCGGTCGGCGCGCCGAACGTCACGCTGAGCGCTCTCAAACCGCACGGGAACCCGCTGGCGGCCGGCCGCCCGGGGTCGCCCGGCGGTCGGGACGTCACCGTCCGGCTGCGGGAGACGGACGGGCGGGCGGCGGTCGCACGCCTGCGGCTGGCGGGCGGCATCGAGGCGGCCTGGCGCACCGACATCCTCGAGCAGTCGGCCGGCGACCCGCTGACCGTGCACGACGGCGTGGCGTCCGTGGACCTGGCCCCGTTCGAGACGGTGACCGTCGCGGTCCGCGCCGCCGGTTCCCCGGTCCGCCCGGCCGGCGTCGCGGCCGGCGCCCGCCGCCGGCGCCCTGGCGGGTCGATTGCGCAATCGACCCGCTCTAGTGTGGTCGGTCGCGCAATCGACACCGCGGGAGTGGCGCCGTTGCCGGAGCCCGCGCAGCCCGTGTACACGCGGTACTGGCTGCACAACAAGGGACCCGCTCCGGCGGGGAACGTCCCGGTGGCGGTGCACCTTACCCCGACCCGGGTCACGCTGCGCGGGGACGACGGCGAGGCTGGCAGGCTGCGGCTGACCGTGGCCTGCGGCCCGGAGCCGGCCGCGGGCGAGGTGGAGTTGCTCGTCCCAGACGGCCTGGTAGCGGAGGTCGACGGCGCCCCCGTCGCGGGCACGCCGCTCCCCTACCGGCTGGCCGACAGCGGGTTCGCGGTGTGGGACGTGACGGTCCGCGCGGCGCCGGGCGCCGCCGACGGCCGGTACTTCGTCACCGCCAGGATCCGCGATGAGCTCGGCCAGGAGCTCGAGGACGCCGCGCTGGTCACGGTCGGCGAGCCCGGCGCCCCGGACGCGAGCCTGCCGCCCGAGGAGCTGTTCTTCCGGCTGCAGTCCGACGTTCAGGCGCTCGCCGCCGAGGCGGACCTGGAAGTGCTCACGCCGGAGGTGCGGCTCGCGCCCGGCTCGCGCGGCGAGCTGACCGTCCGGGTCGACAGCCGCCTGGCGTCGCCGCTGCGCGGGGAGGTCCAGCTGATCTCCCCGATCGGGACCTGGCAGGGGACCGCCCCGTGGACGCGGGCCGTTGAGGTCTCGCCCGGCGGAGCGGCGACGGTCAGCTTCGGCGTCACCGTTCCCGCGACAGCTTCACCGGGCTGGCAGTCGTGGCTCCTGGTAAAGCTGATGTACTTCGGCCGCGTCCGCTACTCCGCGGCGGTCCCCCTCACGGTCACCCCGCCCGGTGCCTAAGACCAACTTTTCATACGAGACGAACCCGCATTTCGGACATTTCGGGCGCGTAAGTGGTCATCTCATATGAAAAGTCCGATTTGTCTCGACTTAAAGTTGAGACAAATCGGACTCTCCGGGTGCGGTACTCGCCGCGCCGTTGCCGCGGCGGCTAGCCGGCGTCGGGGGTGTCGGCTATGTCGGGGACCCGGACGCTGTCGCGGGCGGGGGCCGCGGCGGGCGCGGCCGCGGGGGCGGCGGCCGACGGGCGGCCGCGCAGCAGGCCAGCGACCAGGGCCAGGACGATCACGTCGAAGATCGCGGCGAGGCCGAACGCGGCGGACATGCCATGGGCGAGCACGCGGTGCTGGAAGGCGGCCGCGGACAGGCCCGCCACCGGATGCGCGAGCGCGTTCCGCGTGGCGGTGCCGTACACCGCGACCAGCACCGCCAAGCCCAGCGAACCGCCGACCTGCTGCATGACGTTGACCATGCTGGAGGCGGCGCCGGAGTCCTCGGGGCGCACGCCCATCAGGGAGACCGTCGTCAGCGGCACGAACACGACGCCCATGCCGACGCCGAACAGCATCATCGGCTCGATGACCCCGGTCCAGTAGCTGGTCGCCGGCGAGACGCGGGACAGCCAGGCCATTCCCACGATAACCGGTATCATACCGAGGATCATGAGGCGCTTGGGCCCGAACCGCGGCATGAGCCGCGGCGTGACCCGGGACACGCCGAACAAGGTGATCGTCATCGGCAGGAATGCCACGCCGGCGCGCAGCGGACTGAAGCCCAGCACGTCCTGCAGGAACTGCGTGAGGAAGAAGAACATCCCGAACATCCCCGCCACCAGCAGCAGCCGTGCCGCGAACGAACCGGACCTGCTGGCATCGGCGAACAGCCGCAGCGGCGTGATCGGCTGGCGGGCGCGGGTCTCGTTCACCAGGAACGCGGCCAGCAGCACGACGGCGACGCCGAAGGAGGCCAGCGCTGTGTGGTTGCCCCAGCCGTCGGAGGCGGCCCGGATGAACCCGTACACGAGCAAGGCGACGCCGGCGGTCGACGTGACGGCGCCGACCAGGTCGAAGCGGCCGGGCTGGCGCGGCGTCTCGGCCACGAACATCGGCGTCAGCGCGACGACCAGGATGCCGATCGGGACGTTGATGAACAGCACCCAGCGCCAGGACAGCCACTCGGTGATCAGGCCGCCGAGCACCAGGCCGAGCGAGCTGCCGCCGGTGATCACGCCCGCGTAGATGGCCAGGGCCCTGGTGCGCTCCCTGCCCTCGGGAAAGCCGCTGACGACCAGCGCGAGCACGGCCGGCGAGGCGAGCGCGCCCCCGGCGCCCTGCACGGCGCGCGCGGCGAGCAGCATGGCCGCCGAGGTCGCGAGCCCGCCGGCCAGCGAGGCGAGCGTGAAGATAGTGATCCCGGCGATGAACGTGCGGCGGCGGCCGAGGATGTCACCGGCGCGGCCGCCGAGCAGCAGCAGCCCGCCGAACGTCAGGGTGTACCCGTTCAGCACCCAGGACAGGCTGGTCGGGGAGAAGTGCAGTCCGGACTGGATATGCGGCAGCGCGATGTTCACCACGGTCGCGTCCAGGATGATCATCAGCTGCGCGCCCAGCATGATGGCGAGCGCCAGCCCCGGCCGGCCGTACCCGGGACGCGGGTTCACCGTGCGGTCACGCGGGGTACGATGAGGAAAGATTCGGAGGTCCACTCCGGTTACTATACGGAGGGACCCTCCGTTTTGGCAAACTGATTATTGGCAGAGATGGATACGACTACTGACGCAGTGCCAGCTGAAGCGGCGCCGATGCGGGCCGACGCGCGGCGCAGTCGGGCGAAGCTGCTCGAGGCGGCGACTGCCGCGTTCGCGGAGAACGGCGCGGACGCGCCGCTTGACGACATCGCCCGCCGGGCGGGTGTCGGGATCGGCACGCTGTACCGGCATTTCCCCACCCGGCTCGACCTGCAGGCCGCGGTGTACCGCAGCCAGGTGCAGTCGGTCTGCGCGACGGCGGACGATCTCATCATCAACGCCACCCCCGAGCAGGCGTTCGCCGGGTGGCTGCGCGCCATGGCGGCCTACCTGACCACCAAGCGGGGCCTGTCCAGCGCGCTGATCAGCGCCCTCGGCAAGGACTCCGAGCTGATTTCCGGCTGCTGGAAGGCGATGCACGATACCGCGGAGCGGCTGCTCGCCCACGCGCAGGAAACCGGGGTGCTGCGCAGCGACGTCACGTCGCAGGACGTGCTGCGGATGGTCCACGGGATCACCATGGCCACCGAACAGTGCCCCGAGGACACCGACAGGCTGCTCGCCGTGATGTTCGACGGGCTGCGCTCCCGCCCCGCCGCCGAGAACGCTTCCTAAAGGGGCGGAGCGGAGCGGAGCAACGCGTCCGTTCGGGATGCTCTGCTAGCCCGGGGGGACGACCCCCCGAACCCGTCAGATTTTGGTTAAATGCCGGGCGGGCGGTTCTCGTAGGGCGTGCTGAGGACGATCGTGGTGCGGGTGGACACGTTCGCCAGCGTGCGGATCTGCTGCAGCAAGTCCTCGAGCGCGGCCGGGGACGACACCCGGACCTTGAGGATGTAGTTCTCGTCGCCGGCGACGCTGTGACATGCCTCGATCTCCGAGAGAGCGGACAGCCGCTGCGGCACGTCGTCGGGCGCGGACGGGTCGAATGGTTTTATCGACACGAAGGCCGTGAGCGGGAGCCCGATCACCTCGGGATCGCACAGGGCTACGTATCCGGTGATGACGCCATCGGTCTCGAGCCGGCGGACCCGCTGGTGCACCGCGGACACCGAAAGGCCGGCTTGCCTGGCGAGTTCCGTGAAGCTCATGCGCCCGTTGCGGGAAAGCAAGGACACGATCCGGCGGTCGATCTCTTCCACCACGACAACTTAACGTGAATTCTTCCGGCCCGTGCGGGCTGTCGGTAACGGGATAATCTCACCCTTTACTCATTCGTAACAAAATCAACGGCAGACACGCGTTCGCGCCACAATCGCGCATGATCCAGCAAGCCGCGACTCCGGGGCCCGTGCGGCCGCCCCGGCCGGGATGGATCTTGGCCCCGGGTGCGTTGCACGGCCAAAGATGGTGGCACGTGGTGGGAGACTGGAAGCATGCAGCCGGAAGAACTCTACGAACTGGACCTGGCGACATCGGACGTGGGCGGCGCGGCCATGCTCTTGTACCTGGAGGGGTTCATGGACGCCGGCGCGGCGGGGCGCCTGGTGACCGAGCACCTGCTGGAGACGTTCGAGCACCAGACGGTCGCGAGGTTCGACACCGACCGGCTCCTTGACTACCGGTCACGGCGGCCGCTGATGACCTTCGACAAGGACCACTGGGAGAGCTACGAGCAGCCGGAGCTTTCGGCCTACCTGCTGTCCGACGCGAACGGGAAGCAGTTCCTCCTGCTCACCGGCCCGGAGCCGGACCACGAGTGGGAGCTGTTCACGGCGGCGGCGCGGTCGCTCGCCGACCGGCTCGGCGCCGGGCCGGC
Source organism: uncultured Actinomycetota bacterium (assembly GCA_963771985.1). Taxonomy (GTDB): domain Bacteria; phylum Actinomycetota; class Actinomycetes; order Streptosporangiales; family Streptosporangiaceae; genus Trebonia. The sequence continues at coordinate 444,144 of CAVYVO010000032.1, forward strand.
GATCACGTACTTCGGCGTCCCGATGGGGATACCGCACACCCGGCCGCTGGGCGTGCTCGCGCACGCCACCCGGACCGGGCTGGTCACCAGCCAGGTCAAGCTGCCCAGCAAGCTACAGGTCCCGGCGAGCGCGTCGTCGCTGCTCGAGCTGCGCTTCGGCCAGGCCGGGCGGGACGCGATCGGCTTCGCCGTGCAGGTGCCGCACTACCTGTCGCAGGCCGCCTACCCCACCGCGGCGCTGGCCCTGATCGATTCGGTCTGCGAGGTGACCGGGCTGGATCTGCCCGCGCTGGAACTGCGCGAGGCCGCGGACCGCACCAACGCGCTGATCGACCGGCAGGTAGCGGAGTCCACCGAGGTCGCCGACCTGGTGCACGGCCTGGAGCAGCAGTACGACGCGGCGGTGGCGGCCGACAGCGACGAACTGCTCGCCGAAGGCGAGGAGATGCCGACGGCCGACGAGCTCGCCGCGCAGTTCGAGCAGTTCCTCGCCGACCAGCAGCGGGGGTCAGACGACCACTAGGTCACGAGTGACGTTGTTCAGCCGCTCGTAGCCGCCGCCGGCGCAGATCACGATGTCCTCGATGCGCGCGCCGTGCGGTCCGGGGTAGATGCCCGGCTCGACCGAGAACGCCATGCCCGGCTCGAGTTCCGTGTCGTTGCCCTCCACGATGTAGGGGTCCTCGTGCGACTCCAGGCCGATGCCGTGCCCGGTCCGGTGGATGAACCACTCGCCGTAGCCCGCGTCCGTGATGATCCGGCGGGCGGTGCGGTCGATGTCCTGCGCGGGGACGCCGGGCCTGACCGCTTCGCACGCCTCGTCCTGCGCGTCCCGCAAGACCGCGTAGTACTTCGCGAACTCGGCGGGCGGCTCGCCGATCGCGTAGGTGCGCGTGCAGTCCGAGCAGTACCCGGACGGCATCGTGCCGCCGATGTCGACCACCACGACGTCACCCCGCTGGATGATCCGGTCGGAGACCTCGTGGTGCGGGCTGGCGGCGTTCGGCCCGGAGCCGACGATCATGAAGTCGACCTGGGCGTGTCCCTCGGCGAGGATGGCTTCGGCGATCTTGGCGCCGACCTCGCGCTCGGTCAGGCCTGGCCGCAGCCAGCCGGGGACTTTCGCGTGGACCCGGTCGATCGCCGCGCCCGCCTCGCGCAGAGCCGCTGCCTCCGCCTGGGTCTTGCGCACCCGCAGCGGCGACAGGACGGTGCTGGCGAGCCGCTGCCGCGCGTGCGGGAACGTTTCCTGGAACTGGAGGACGTGCAGCGCCCACATCCTGTCCGAGAGCCCGATCGACTCCGGACCGCCGAGCCTCCTTTTGATCATCCAGAACGGATCTTCCGTTTCTCCCCAGGTCAGCATCTCCAGGTCCTGGCCGGCCGCCGGGGAGGCCTGGGCCGCTTTGAGCTCAAGCCTCGGCACCAGGAGGAACGGATCGCCGTCCGCCGGGATCGCCAGGCAGGTGAGCCGCTCCAGCTGCTTGGCGTCGTACCCGGTCACGTAGCGCAGGTCCGGGCCCGGGGTCAGCAGCAGCGCGGACAGGCCTGCCTCGCGGACTGCCTCCGCGACGACGCGCAGCCGCTCGGTCGGGTAGAGCGCGCTGGTCATTGTGTCCCCTCCTCGGTCATCGCGGGTCTCCCCCTTGGCGGCGGGGCCGCTTGTTGCTGTTATCTCGCAGTATCTCCCGGGTCGCGACGCCTGTTGCTGTTATCACTCCGCTGTGACGGCGGCGCGGAAGCGGGTGAGCGACGACCCGAGGCCGAGGGCGGCGCCCATCTCGCTGAGCAGGTCCGGGTCCGGGGGACGCGCCGGCAGGGTACCGTCGACCTCGTCCAGCGGCACGTCGGTCGCGGTTGTCACCACCGGCGGCGCCACATCGAGGTAGCCGCGTGCCGCCTCGAGTTTCTTGCGCGTGCCGGGCGGGAAGCCGCCGTGACCTTTGTCCAGCGCGTTCTTCAGGGCGTCGAGGCTGCCGAATGTCCTGATCAGGCTCGCGGCGGTCTTCTCGCCGATGCCAGGCACGCCGGGCAGGCCGTCACTCGGGTCCCCGCGCAGGACGGCGAAGTCCGCGTACGCCTTGCCGGGGATGTCATACTTTTTCGCGACTTCGGCCTCGGTCACCTGCTCGAGCTTGCCCAGCCCGCGGAGCGTATAGAGGACGCGGACCTGGCGACCGTCGTCGACGAGCTGAAACAGGTCCCGGTCCCCGGTAACGACATCGACGGGCTGGGCGGCGCGGGCCGCGAGAGTGGCGATGACGTCGTCGGCTTCGTAGCCGGGGTGTTCGGCGATGGCGATGCCGGAGGCCGTCAGCACCTGGGTGATCAGCGGGATCTGAATGACCAGGCCCGGCGGTGCCTGCTCCGTCCCGTCCGGCTCGGCGCGGTGGGCCTTGTACGACGGGATGGCGTCGACCCGGAACCGCGGGCGCCAGTCCGCGTCCAGGCACGCCACGAGGCGCTGCGGCGCGCGGTCCCTGACCAGCCTGGCGATGGCATCGAGCAGGCCGCGGATCGCGTTGACCGGGGTTCCGTCCGGCGCCGTCACCGTCTCCGGCATCCCGTAGAACGCGCGGTAGTACAGCGACGCCGTGTCCAGCAGCATCAGTGAGCCCACCCCGCAATCCTGCCACGCCGAGGCCGGCCCGCGCGGCTCGCGGGTACCGGCCGACGCCGGTAAACTCTGGCGGTCCTGATAGCCGTGACGGCTGCGGCATAATCGGGCGCATGCCGATTCAACGCTGGCGGTGCCCGGTCGTGCTGCAGGCCAAGTCGGCCGTCTTCGCCGCGGCCGCCGTGGGGGTGGCAGGGGTGTTCTTCCCGCTCTGGTTCGCGGTCCCGGTGATGACGCTGATCGGCGCCTGGGGCCTGGGCATGTGCGCCCGCCGCAGCGAGGTGGTCCTCGATACCGACCTCGGGCGGCTCGTCGTGCGACTGGGGCCGATCGCCCGGCGTGTGCCCCTCGCCAGCATCACCGCGATCCAGGTCGACCGGTCCAAGGTGAGCATCGCCCGGTCCGGCGGCGCCGAGATCTCGGTCTACGCGTGGCGGAAGAGCCGGCTGGACGGCTGGCTGCGAGCGCCCGTGGTGGCTGGTGACATCGGCCACGCGATCTCCAAGGCCGCGGCCATCGCGTCCCGGGACGCCGCGGCTGCGGCGCCGGGTTCAACGGGCTCGCCCGCGGTTGCGGACGGGTTGGTGCCGCGGAGCGTGACCGGGCGGTGGCGGCTGTCTCGGTCGCGGACGGCGACGGCGCTGACGCTGCTTGCGTGCATGGGGCTGCTGGAGGTGCTCGCGGCGTTCCTGGTGCGGGTCTCGTGGCCCAATCCAGTCATGACCGCGCTCGGGGTCATCCTGGCCCTGGCGCTCGGCCTGTCCGGGGTCTTCTACGTCCTGTTCACGCTCTGGCTGCTGGTAACGGGGCGCGCGGCGGACGAGCGACGCGCTCTCGTGTGAGGTCTGCGGGCCAGTGCTCTGCCGCTTGGAAAACGTCTGGCAGGTGGTGCTTCTGTGACTGCTGCGCCCAGCTGCTTCCGGGCAGGGCGGCGGCGGCACCCCAAGTCCGTCTCAGATAGCGGACACTCGAACCCACTTAGGACCCAAACCCGTCCACTTCATGTCCTATTTATCATATTTTGTCCGGCGGTTTGGGGTCCTAAGTGCTCCGGCCGGACAGGCGCACCCGATATAGGCGATTAGTCCTGCTGCCCGCCCGAGCGCCCTGCGTTGCGGGCCCAAGTGGGCACGGAAGCGGCCGCCGGGCGCCATCAGGCGCACTTAGCACACTTGCCCCATGGACATTTCGGTCATACCGGGCACCAGCGTGGTCGGTGTACGAAGTGGAATTGAGCGAACCCGTGTGACAGATGGTGAGCGCGACGGCGAGACGCGGGGCTGTACGGGCGGCGCGGAGCGCGGGCGGGAATGGCGCAGGCGGTGCGGGGCGGGTGATGCGGGGGTTGCGGGGCGCGGGAGCTGGAGGTGGTGCGGGTGCGGGGCTCGGGTGATGTGGGTGCGGGGCTCGGGTGATGTGGGGCGGGTGGGGCGGCTGGGAAGGGGGCGGGTGAAAGTGAGCCCCGGCCGTCTTGGGGGGCGGGGAACGGCCGGGGCTCAAGCGCGAGCCCCTTGTGGCGTCGCGCGCTTGGGGTGTTACCGCCTTTCCTGAGGCGTCCTGAGGCGTCCTGAGGCGTCCTGGGGTGGCCTGAGGTGGCCTGGGCGGGTTCTACTCGAGCAGGATCTTGCCGTCGGAGACGGTGATCGTGCGGGCGGGCAAAGGTGAGGGCGCCGGACCAGCGACGACCGCGCCGTCCGTGATCTTGAATTCACTGCCATGGCACGGGCAGTCGATGGTCCCGTTGGCAACCTTGTTGCAGATGCAGCCGACGTGGGTGCAGACGGCGCTGAACGCCTTGAAGACGCCCTTCGTCGGCTGGGTGACGACGACCTTCTGGTCCATGAAGACCATGCCGCCGCCTACCGGGATGTCCGTCACCAGGCCGAGCAGCGTGCCCGTGGTGGTGGTGCCCTGGGCCATGCCGGAACCCTGCGCCATGCCAGCGGCTTGCCCCGCCATGGCGGACGACGCCGCGGGTGTCGGGGCCTCCTCGCCTGGAGCCACGCCCGCCTCGTTGGCGTCGTACGGGACGGGGGCGGTGCTGCAGCCGGCGAGCACCCCGCCCACGCCGACTAGTCCCACTCCCAGGAGCACTCCGCGGCGCGTGGCGCACTGGTCCTGCTGGGACTCTCCAGTCATCGATCATCCTTCGCTCGTGTCTGCGGGAACGGATAACACTTTTCTACGGGAAATCGGCCGCGCTTACCTGGATCGTCGCGGCCCGTAAGAGTCCGTTAATCGGTCGGCTCAACGGTCGGTTCAATGGGCACCGCTCAATAGGCACCGCCACCGGCGGCTTGCGGGAGGAGGTCCCGGCGAGGCCGGGCCGCAGCGGCCGGTGGCGGTACGAGTGTGCGGGAAACCGCGGCGGTAAGCCGCCTGCCGTTACCACCACCAGTGGTGGTGCCGGGGCTGGCGGTGATACGCGGGGCCGGATCCGGACGCCGACGGCGTGGCCGACGGCCACCCGGTCGGCGCGGCCGGACTCGGACTCTGCGACTGCGACCCGGAGCCGTTACCTGCCTGGCCCGAGGTGCTAGGCGACGGCGCCGCGGTGGTCGCCGGGCAGTTCGTCGTCCCCGCCATCGGGTTGCCCGCGCCCTGGGTGACCGGGGCCACCTGGTCGAGGAAGCAGGCCGCGACCACGACGCCGTTGGCGTCGGTCGTGGTGGACACGTCGTTCTGCATGCCGAAGTTCCCGCAGTTCAGGTTCATGAACGATTGCTGCAGGCGCATCGCCATGAACGTGAACAGGTTGTCCGCTTCGGCCGGCGCCGGGCTGGGGCCGCCGATGAGCAGGTTGACGTCCTGCTCCAGCCGCGTGGTCTGGATCCGTTCGATGTCCGAGCAGTAGGCGCTCGGCGACTCGCCGGCCGGCAGCGGCGGCATGTCCACGATCGTCCGGTAGGTGTTCGTCTTGTCGGTGTTGAAGTTGCCGTTGTTGTCCACCGTCATCGGGTCGTTGAGCGGGACGAGCGCCGCCGGGCCGCTGCCGAGGCGCCCCGCCCACCGGGCCGCCTGGAGCTCGTCCAGCGGGAGGGCGGGCGCCGGAGCGCCGCCGTCCGCCAGGTTGGGCTCCTCCCAGGGGCGGCAGCCCAGCGCCGGGTCGACGAAGAGGTCGAGTAGCCCGTTGTCGCTGCCGTTGAACAGCGTGGCCGCACCGTCCAGCGACTGCCGGTTAGCGGCGGTGTCCTGGGCGATCTGCCCGTCTGGTTCGGACAGGTACTCGGTCGTGACGTTGTCGCTCTGGTCCTGGTCGACGAGGGCGAAGCTGCGGGTCGTGAGGCATTCCTGGCCGTCGGTGGCGCGGCCAGGCGACGGCACCCGCAGTTTCCCCGCCCGGATCGCGCGGTTGGCCGCGTTGAAGAAGGCCACCGAGTTGCAGGCCCCGACCTGGGTGAACGACGAGAACTGACCGCCGATGTCCTCCCCCGCGACGCAGTTCGCCTGCTGCAGGAACGTGTCGGGCGTGCCGGACGCGGCGGGGGTGTCACCGCCGGCCGCGGGCGGTGGCGTGGTCATGCCGCCAGTGCTGGCCGACGGTGACGCCGGCGCGGACTGCGCGGGCGAGGCCGACACGGAGGCTGGGGCCGACTCGACAGCGGAGGCGGACGCGCTAGGCGACGCCGAGGGGGATGCCGGATGGTGATGGCGATTTCCGCCGCCCTGGCCGAACTGAACGACCCGGGTCAGCGTCGCCGAGTACCCGGCCGGCCCGTCGGCGGGCGACAGCGGAGCCGCGCCTTCGGCCTGGACCGCCTGCGTGGCTGGCGTGATCGGGGATGCCGTCGTGGCGGGAGTGCCGGCCGTCGTCGAGGACGAGGTGGCGGTCGCCGTCGGGGTCGCGGTGGCGGTGCCGGTCGCGGTGGCGGTCGGCGTGGCGGTGCCGGTCGCGGTGCCGGTCGGCGTGGCGGTGCCGGTCGCGGTGGCGGTGCCGGTCGGGGTTGCCGTGGCGGTGGCGGTCGCGGTCGGGGTTGCCGTGGCGGTGGCGGTCGCGGTGGCGGACGCCGCGGCGGCCGCGGCGATCAGGGCCTGTGCCTGGTCAGGACCTGCCAGCGACAGCGTGTTGCCGTTGTAGCCGAACCACACCGCGACCACCGCGCCCCTGGGCAGCTGAGGCGCCACCGGGGCGACGGCCGGCTGGGTCCCGGCGTCGACGACCAGCGGGTCGTAGATCGATACCCTGCCGGTCCGCGGGTTGATGATGGCGCCCTGGACGAAGGCGGTCTGGTTGGCGTTGGCCTCGTTGCAGGGGCCGTCCGCCGGGTCGGTCGCGATCAGCTGGTAAGGGGTGGCCAGTCCCTGCGCGGACAGCGGGTTCGCCGGGACGATCAGCGTGCAGTTCATGTTGACGGCGGGCGCCGACGCCGCCGCGTTCTGTGCGGTGAGCATGCGGTCCACCCCGACGGACGCCGCCACGACGGCGACGCTCGCGACCACGGCCACCACGGCCAGGACCGGTACCGACATGGCCCGATGGCCGCTGCGACGGCGGCTGCCGCGCCGGGTGCCGCCCGGACGCTGGAGGAATCCGGCTAGCTGGCCGGAGGCGCCGCCACGGCCGGCTGCGTCGCGGCCGTCATCCAGGCCGAGCAGGCTGTAGGCGTCTCTGCTGGCGGGCGCCTCGCGCAGACCCTGCCCGCCGCGCTGGCCGGCCCAGTCGGCGGGCTCGTACTCCCCGCCAGGGCCCGGGTACCGGCCGTGCTGGCCGTACCCGGCCTGCTGCTGGCCGTAGCCGCGCTGGCCGAAGTCCGGCCGGCCCTGGCCGCCGCCGTCGGCGGGGCCGTAGCCGTCACGCTGGCCGGGGCCGACGAGGCTGGTGTAACCACGCTGCTCGTCGCCGTCACGCCCGGCATTGCCGCCGCGCCTGCGCACGCCGTTCCGGCTGCCTCGGCCCGAGGTCAGTCCCATTATCACGGTCCTTTCGAACGGTCTCGTTCTGGCCGTGACGCTCCCAAGACAGGGACGTTAGCGTTTCGTGATGTTTGATGTAGGTGTTTCGGGCGTAATAGGTCTTACGAATTCTTAACGTCCATCGCGGGCGGCCGCGGGGGCGAAGCATAGGTGACCACTGGCCTTACCGGGGCCGGTACCGGGGTAAATAAGCTGCTGGGATGGACCAGCATCACGGGCACGCGCACGGCGGCGGCCAGGACGCGGACGGCCGCTGGCTGGCCGCGGCGGGCGCGCTCATCGTCGTGTTCATGTGCGGCGAGGTCGTCGCGGGGATAATCGCGCACTCGCTCGCGCTGCTGTCCGACGCTGCGCACATGCTCACCGACGCCGCGTCCATCGCGCTTGTCCTGGCCGCCACCAAGCTCGCCGCCCGCCCGCCGCGCGGCGGGTACACCTACGGCCTGCGCCGCATGGAGATCCTCTCCGCCCAGGCCAACGGGATCACGCTGGTCCTGCTGGCGATCTGGCTCGGCTACGAGGCCGTCCGCCGGCTGCTCGCGCCGCAGCCGGTGGCCGGCGGTCTGATGCTGGCCGTCGCCCTGACCGGTGTCGCCGTCAACCTGGCCGCCACCTGGGCGATCGGCAGGTCCCGCGGCCCGCGGCGCAGCCTCAACGTCGAAGGGGCGTTCGCGCACATCCTCACCGACCTGTACGCGTTCGCGGCCACCGCGGTGGCCGCCGTCGTGGTGCTCGCCGCCGGGTTCGACCGCGCCGACCCGATCGCCACGCTGGTCGTGGTCGGGCTGATGCTGTACGCGGGCGCCGGGCTGATCCGGGCGTCCGGGCGGATCTTCCTCGAGGCGGCGCCCGCAGGCCTCGACCTGGCGGCGCTCGGCGCGGCCATGGCCGCCCGGCCGCACGTCGCCGAGGTGCACGACCTGCACGTCTGGGAGATCACCTCAGGCATGCCCGCGGCGTCCGCGCACGTGCTCGTCGAGCCGCGGGAAGACTGCCACGCCGTGCGGGCCGACCTCGAGGCGCTGCTCGCCCGGGAGTACGGGATCACGCACGCCACCTTGCAGGTCGACCACGCGCGGGGCGGCGAGCGCGCGGCCGACGCGGACGGCGCGGACGGGATGCTCGCGGAAGAGCACTGCGAGGACGCGCACGGGCCCCGGTACCGGCCCGAAGAGTCCTACCGCGAAGGGTAGAAGCCCCCTGGCACTCGTCCGGGCGGCCGCGACAGGCACGGCCGCCCGGGGAGTCAGGCGCTTACGTTCGGGATAATGGTTTTGATCTTGTCAGTCGCCCAGGTAGTCAGCGGGCAGGTTGGCGCCTGGCACCTGGCTGGGCGACAGGATCGCCTTGTCGCCCGGGTAGGGCACCTTCCAGTCGTGGGCGCTGTACCAGTCCAGCCGGTTGAGCTGTGCCGGGTTGGCCCAGTCCTGGATGGCGCCCGGGCCGTTGAACCGGCCGTTCCGGCTCCACACCACCCACTGCTCGTAGATGCCGCGGACCGCCGCCGGGATGCCCTGCTGCGCGGGCGTGGCGGGCACCAGGGCCTTGCTGGCAGAGCTGGTGGTCAGGCCCATGGTCAGCGGGATCTGGTTCGGTACCACGGTGTAGGGGGTGTCGTCGGGCGTGTTGGTGAACGCGTCCCACATGGGCGTGGCGGCCCGGTCTTCCTGGTTCATCGGGGCCATGCCGAGGATCTGCTCGATCGTCTTCACGACGTTGAGCTGGGTGTAGTAGTCGTTGTTCACGACGTCGCGCTTGGCGTACGGCGAGGCGATCAGCAGCGGGCCGCGGTGACCGTCTACGTGGTCCACGCCGTTCTGGGTGTCGTCCTCGACCACCATCACGAGCGAGTCCTTCCAGATCGGCGAGTGCGAGATCGTGTCGATGATCCGGCCGACCGCCAGGTCATTGTCGGCGACCTCCGCGATCGGGTCCGGGTCACCGGTGCCCACGCCCGCGGTGTGGTCGTCAGGCATCCAGATCAGCTCCAGGTCGGGCACGGTGCCGGCCGCGGACTGCTTGGCGAATTCCTGCGCCCAGATGTCGGTCCGGTACTGGTCCGGGATGCCGAGGTTGAACGGCGGGTAGGGGTGGTAGTCGATCGCGTTCAGCGACGGGATGTCGGCGTAGGCGGCGACTGACGACGGCGGCACCGGGTACGGGCCGGACGCCTTGCCCTGCATGATCAGCGAGTCCTGGTAGTACTTCGACCAGGTTGTGCCCGCCGGCTCGGTCATGAAGTTGTTGTACTCGCCGTATGCCTGCACCGTCTTGCCGGCGGCTTCGGCGGCGTTCCAGATGAAGCCGTCGCGCTGGTAGGCGAGCGCGTCGCCGCCCTGCGCCGGGTAGCTGCGGTAGAAGGCGCCGAACTCGCGCTCGATGTAGTCGTTCGCGTCGGCCTGGACCAGCCAGTTGTGGCCGTCCGCGGACAGGGTGCCCTCGTCGTAGAAGTTGTCGAAGAGGGTGAACTCGTTGGCGAGGGAGTGCGCGTTCGGGGTGACCTTGGCGCCGAACTGCGCGTCCGCGGCGTCGCCGTTGCCCTTCGCGATGTCGCCGAGCGTCTGGTCGTAGGTGCGGTTCTCGCGGATGATCAGGAACACGTGCTTGATCGTGGACGGGCAGCCGAGCGTGGCCGGGATCGCCGCCGGCGCGGCGTTGCAGTTCCACAGCGGCTTGGCGGCCAGCAGCTGATCCCAGCCGTTGTTCACGAACACCTGGTGGGTGTAGCCGCCGAGCGCGGCCATGCTCGGCATCGTGAACTCGGTGATCGACCCGGTGTCGTCGTAGGTATTGTGCCCGGTGGCCGGCGTGGTACCCGGCCCCTTGTTGAGCGTGCTCTCCGGACCGCGCGCGCCGATGCCCTTGTCGTTGGTGACCACGAGCTTGCCGATCGCCGGGTCGTAGGTCACGTCGACCGGGTAGAAGTCGGTCGGCAGCAGGCCCTCATACTGGACCGGCTGGTGCGGGCCGTTGTAGCCGTAGACCGCCAGCGCGTTGTCCCGGCCGATGCTGACCAGGATCGTGTTGGGGTTGGGCATGAAGATCGCGTTCGGGTAGCTGCCGACGGTGGAGCCGGGCAGCGGGTCCACGTTCACGTTCTGCACGACGTCGCCGGTGCTCGTGTCGATGAGCGAGAACGTGTCGTCGTTGGAGTTGGCGACCATCAGCGTGCCGTCGGGCGCCAGGTATTCGGCGGTCGGTTCCAGGCCGACGCTGATCTGCTTGACGGGCTTGCCCGTGCTCAGGTCCACCTCGGTCACCGTGCCGGTGATCGCGGCGCCGGTGACCTTGCTGGCCACGATGTTCGTGCCGTCGGAGTTGTTGGTGAAGTCATGCGGCGTGGCCCGGCGGCCGCCCTCGTTGGAGACGAAGGCGTGGTCGCCGGCCAGCACCACCTGGCGCGGCGCGTTGCCGGTCCGGATGGTCTGGATCAGCGTGTTCGTCGCGGTGTCAATGACGCCGAGCTCGTTCACGCCGTTGAGCGCGACGTACAGCTTCGACCCGTCGGGGCTGAGCGCCATGCCGCTCGGCAGGTCGGGGGCCGTGGTGTCGCCCGTGGTCAGGTTGACGGTCGTCGTCTCCAGGGGGATCGTGGCGGCCAGCGTGGCGGTGCCGTCGGCGGCGACGCTGAACTTGAGCAGGTCCGCGGTCTGCGGGAACCACAGCGTCTTGCCGTCGGCCGACCACAGCGGGCCGTCGGCCGCCACGGTGCCGTCGCCGAGCGCCTTGGCCCCGTTGCCGATCTGCTGGACGATCTTGCCGGTCTCCAGGTTGATGATGGTCAGGAAGCCGGTGAAGTCGTTCCAGGTGAGCGCGGCGAGGAACTCGCCGTTCGGGCTGATCGCGCTGGAGAGCACGCGCCCTTGCTCGACCAGCAGCCGGGAGCCGATCGGCTTGATCCACTGGTTGGTCGGCAGCAGGATGCCGTTCGCGTAGGTCTGGCCGACCTGCTGGTCGCCGAACGGGCTGGACTGCGAGAAGGCGCCGCTCGCCGCCGCGGCGGTGGTGGCGATGCCGCCGACCAGCAGCACGGAGGCCGACGCGGCGGTGATTGTTCGGAGGACGCGCCGGTGCTCATGTCGCCAGCGCCGGCTGAAAAGTCTGTTCAAGAAAACTCCCGCTGTGAGGTCACGCCGGTCTTTGGTCTTTCTGGTTCGTGCCTGGCTGGCACGTCTCGGACGGGTGGTGCATCAGTCGGGAACGTGCCTGGCTGGCACGCCGGGAGGGATCAGGTCGTGTCGAAGCAGCCGTCGATGAGCGCCAGCGGGTTGATGAGCTGGCGGTAGCCGGGTCCGGTCACCGTGGGCGATCCGTTGACGGAGGCAGGGCCGTCTCCGTCGGCGGCGTAGCAGCCGTCGGTCTGCACGTCCACGTTGTACTTGGCGATCACCGGGTACTGGGGTCCCGCGGGCAGGTAGGTGATCTCGCACAGCCACTGCCCAGAGCCCTCCTGGGGGACATCGACCATGCCGCCCTTCTGGCAGCTGGCCCTGCTGTCCAAGGTGGCCGCCCGCACCGGCGGGTTGCCCATGTACGACTGCTGCAGGACATACAGGTTGGCGAAGGTGCTGCCGAGCGATGCCTGCAGCCGGTCCGGGGTGAGGTTGGTGGAGCTGCTGCACCCGGTCGCCGACAGCGCCGCGACCGCGGCGATGGCGGCGAGCACGGGCAGCCGCAGCCGGCTCATGACGGCGGCGGCCCGCCTACCGGTCTTGGCGGTCATCACGCCGCTCCGATCGTCCGGCGGCGGAAGATCAGCCAGGCGGCCAGCGTGCACACGACGAACCAGGCGGCGCAGGTCACCAGCCCCCAGCCGAACGGGCCGTAGTACGGCGGCGCCCCCCAGAAGCCGTGCCAGGCCATGAACGGCGTGGACAGCAGCGCCTGCTGCGCCCAGGCCGGCATGTTCGCCAGCGTGACGATCTGGAACAGCACCGCGATCACGACCGTGCCGCCGATCCCGGCGATGCTGTTGCGGGTGGCCACCGACAGCAGCGCGGCCAGCGCGGTGAAGCCGAGCATCGGCGCCAACTGCGACAGGTAGCTGGCGGCGACTAGCCAGGTCGCGTGCCCGGCCGGCACGAGCTGGCCGCCGAGGCCGACGACCGGCTCCCGGCCCGCCACCAGCCCGGCGATGAGGTCGGTGACCGTGAGCAGGACCACGATGCCGACCGCCCACGTCACCGCGGCCAGGAATTTGCCCGCGAACAGCTCGCCGCGGGTGCGGGACCGGGTGAGGATCGTCTTCCAGGTGCCGTAGTGGTCCTCGGAGGAGTAGATGTCGCCGGCCACGACCCCGGTGATCGCGGGCAGGATCCACTGGGCGCCGAAGCCGAGGATCGTCATCGGGATCGCGAGGCCTATCGCGTGCACCCACTGGCCGAACGGCGTGTCACCGGGCGTGGCGCTCTGCAGGTGAAGGAACCCCAGGACGAGGAACGGGCCGATGACGCTCGCCGCGGCCATCGCGCGGATCTGGATCATGCCGGACAGCTTCGCGAGCTCGATCCGCCAGACAACCAGGACGCCGGCGATGCTGTTGGGCCGGACGACGGCCCGGCCGTCGCGCGCCTCCGGCTCGACGTACGCCGGCCACCGTTCGGCGGCCAGGGTCATGGGGTCACCTCCGCCTTTGTCTCGCCGGTGAGCTGGAAGAACAGCGCCTCCAGCGGCGTGTGGTCCAGGTCGAGGCCGCGGACCGCCACCCCCGCGGCGCCCAGGGCGAGCACGAAGGTGTCCATGTCCTCCGTCGCGGCGTGCACGACCAGGCCGCCATCGTCGTGGCTAGTGGCCTTCACGTCGTCCAGCGGGGCGGCGAGGGCGAGCGCGCCGGAGTCGTCGCTGGTGCGCATCCGCCACACCGGATCGGGGGCCGACGCGCGCAGCGCGTCCAGCCGCCCGGCGGCCTGGACCTTGCCTTCCGACAGGATCGTCGCGCTGTCGCAGATCTCCTCGATCTGCGCCATGTCGTGGCTGCTGATGACCACGGTCACGCCGTCCCTGGCCAGGCGGCGCAGCGCTGTCCGCAGGTCGCGGATGCCCGCCGGGTCCATGCCGTTGGCGGGCTCGTCCAGGACGAGCAGCCGGGCCGGCGCAGCATGGCCGCCGCCAGCCCCAGGCGCTGGCGCATCCCGAGGGAGTAGCCGCGCACCTTGCGGCGGCTCACGGCGCCGGTAAGGCCGACGCGCTTGAGCGCGTCGTCGATGAGGGTGGCGGCGTCCCCGCCGTCCAGCCCGGCGAGTACCGCCAGGTTCCTTCGGCCGCTGAGATAGGGGTAGAACCGAGGGGTCTCGACGAAGCCGCCCACGCCGTCCAGCCACTGGGCGCCGGCTTCGGACCGCGTCCGCCCGAACAGCCGCAGCGTCCCCTCGTCCGGCAGCACCAGCCCGAACATCGCGGACAGCAGCGTCGTCTTGCCGGCACCGTTGGGACCGAGCAGCCCGTGGACATCGCCAGGGCTTACGGTGAGGTCCACCGCGTCGAGCGCCGTAGTCTCACCGAACCACTTCGTTACTCCGCGTACCTCAACCGCAGCTGTTACTCCGGTCACGAAGACGAACGTAGAAGTGGCACATGGACAACTCAGGACAGGCCAGCGACTAGCAGATGAACTGCTGAGGGCTAGCTGTGCGTGACTTTGTGCATTCCTTAACTAGCCGCCGATGGCGGACATGGGCCGGTCCGGCTGCAGGAACGACGGGTCGTTGATCCCGTGCCCCGGCAGCTTGACCGCCACCGCCGCCTCCCACCGCCGGGCGATCTCCTCGTCGGAAGCGCCGGACCGCAGCGCAGACCGCAGATCGCTCTCCTCACGGGCGAACAGGCAGTTGCGCACCTGCCCGTCCGCGGTCAGCCGCACCCGGTCGCAGGAGCCGCAGAACGGCCGGGTCACCGACGCGATCACGCCGACCCGGGCCGGGCCGCCGTCCACGAGGAACGTCTCGGCCGGCGCGGCCCCCCGCGCACGGGCGTCATCAGGCGTCAGCGAGAACGACGCGGCCAGAAACCCGAAGATCTCGTCCGCCGTCACCATCTCGGCCCGCTTCCAGCCGTGCTGGGCGTCCAGCGGCATCTGCTCGATGAACCGCAGCTCATACCCGCGGGAGAGGCAGTACGCGAGCAGCGGCGCCGCCTCGTCGTCGTTGATCCCCCGCATGAGCACCGCGTTGACCTTGACCGGCGTCAGGCCCGCCGCCGCGGCGGCGGACAGCCCGTCGAGCACGTCAGGCAGCCGGTCTCGCCGGGCCAGCTTGCGGAACACCTCAGGCCGCAGCGTATCCAGCGACACGTTGATCCGGTCCACCCCGGCGTCCGCCAGCGCGGCGGCCCGCCGGGCGAGCCCGATCCCGTTGGTGGTCAGCGAGATCTCCGGCCGCGGCGACAGCGCCGCGGTCCGCGCGACGATCGACTCCAGGTCGCGCCGCAGCAGCGGCTCGCCGCCGGTGAACCGCACCTCGCGGATGCCCAGGCGGGTCACGCCGATCCTGATGAGCCGCACGATCTCAGCGCCGGTAAGGACCTCGTCACCGGGCAGCCAGTCCAGGCCCTCGGGCGGCATGCAGTACGCGCAGCGCAGGTTGCAGCGGTCCGTCAGCGACACCCGGAGGTCCGTCGCCACCCGCCCGTAGGAGTCAGCTAGCATCACTCAAGCCTATGCCCCCGTTCGAAAAGTGACGAAAAGAAGTCGCGGAGGCGGACGGGAATCGAACCCGCCAACGACGCAGCGCGCCGTTCACTGGCTTTGAAGACCAGGGGTGCCACCAGGCATCCGTACGCCTCCGGGCGCGACTCTACTCGCATCCTCTCACGTGGAGAAAGGCGAGGCGTCTTGAAGACCGGGGGGACTCCTCCGCTCGTTAGAAGGAGCGGCTTCTCAGGTGGCGTCTAGATCGCCTGCGGTTGACCGGCAGGCACGGGCTGGCCGGCTGTCTGTCTGTCTGGCTGGCTGGCCCGGGCGTGCGCCGTCCTGTGGGCGTCTGGTGTGGCCTGGGTTGCGGGCGGGGCTGCCGGTGCGGACCATTTCATGATCACGAATCTTTTTCGTACGTATAGGATGAATTATTTAGGTCGTGAAAAATGTTTTCGCGATCATGGATCACGCTAGCCGGCATCGGGCTCCGGCGGCCATGGCCGCTGTGATCCCCGCGGCCCGCGGGCCGCAGGGTGTGTGGTCAGCGTCGGCTGACGGCACGCGAAGGCCGGCCCGGGGAAACGCGGACCGGCCAAGAGCCCCAGGAAAAGACAAAACATGAAGGGTCTCACTAGACTTGTGACAGTGAGTTCCGACGACAATCCCTGGTGGGCGGACGCGGTGGTCTACCAGGTCTACCCGCGCAGCTTCGCCGACAGCGACGACGACGGGACCGGGGACCTCGACGGGCTCCGTGAGCGCCTGGCGTACCTGGCCGACCTCGGCGTGGACGCGATCTGGCTGACCCCGTTCTACCCGTCGCCGCTGGCCGACGGCGGCTACGACGTCAGCGACTACACCGACGTGGATCCGCGCCTCGGCACGCTCGCCGGGTTCGACTCCCTGGTGCAGACGGCGCGGCGGCATGACATCCGGGTGATCGTGGACCTGGTGCCGAACCACTGCTCCGCCGAGCACCCGCTGTTCAAGAAGGCGCTGGCGGCGGGGCCCGGCAGCAGCGAGCGGGACATGTTCATCTTCCGCGAGGGCCGCGGGCCGGACGGTTCCCAGCCCCCGAACAACTGGCCGTCGAACTTCGGCGGCCCCGCGTGGACCCGGGTCGCCGACGGCCAGTGGTACCTGCACCTGTTCGAACGCCGGGCAGCCGGACTGGAACTGGCGCGACCCGCGGGTGCCGGCGATGTTCGAGGACGTGATCAGGTTCTGGCTGGACCGCGGGGTGGCCGGGCTGCGGGTCGACGTGGCCCACGGCGTGTTCAAGGACCCCGAGCTCGCCGACACCCCGGCGACGCCGCGCTCGCATGTCCCGTCCGGCTACTACCACCGCCCGGAGACCCGCGAGCTGTACCGCACCTGGCGCGTGATCCTGGACAGCTACCCGCCGGACGTCTTCCCCGGCGCGCGCACCGCGGTCGGCGAGGTCTGGTACGACAGCTACGCGACGCTGCAGCCCTACCTGGCGCCGGACGGGCTGCCGCAGGTATTCAACTTCGAGCTGGTCACCGCGAAGTGGGACGCGACGGCCATCCGGGCCGCGATCGACGCGACGCAATCGCTGTCCGGCGGCTCCCGCGCCCCGTGGGTGATCGGCAACCATGACGTGGTCCGCCCGGTCACCCGCTGGGGGCCGGACGCCGCGCGCGCCGCCGCGCTGCTGCTGCTGTCGCTGCCCGGCTCCGCGTACATCTACCAGGGCGAGGAACTCGGCCTGCCGGAGGTCCTCGACATCCCGGACTCCGCGCGGCAGGACCCGGCCTTCCACCGTACCAGGGGAAAGGTCCGCGGCCGCGACGGCTGCCGGATCCCGCTTCCCTGGTCGAGCGGCGGAGCTTCATTCGGGTTTTCCGGAACGGACCGTGGCGTCTCTCCAGCGCCACCCTGGCTCCCGCAGCCCGCCGACTGGGGCGCCTACAGTATCGAAGCCGAGCTGGAGGACCTGGATTCCTTCCTGCGCATGTACCAGACGGCGCTGCGGCTGCGGCGAGAGCACCCGGCGCTCGGCGCCGGCGGCATGCGCTGGCTGGACCCGGTTGAGGGGGCGATAACGTTCGCCCGCGACCCGGGCTTCGTGTTCGCCGCCAACCTCGGCGCCGCCCCGCTGCGGCTGCCGCCGCACCAGGAGGTGCTGCTCGCCAGCGGCCCGCTGCACGAGGATGGCTCGCTCCCCCGGGACACCGCCATCTGGCTCCAGACCTGACCAAGCTGGACGCGCTACCCTGCCGTCATGCAGATAAAGGTGCCGCGCAAGGGCGTGACACAGGCGGAGCTCGCGACCGTGCTCAGCCGGCGGCTCGGCGGCGGCTTCCAGGTAGAGCCGAACGGCGACGACGATGTCACCGTCCGCAGGTCATCGCTCAGCGCTGCCGTCATACGGATCAAGAACGTGCCCGGCGCCACGGTGTTCCGGGTGCGCGGCGGCGGGCTGCCTGTGTACCGGATGGGGACCACGCGCCGGGTGGCGGACGCGCTGCGGCGCTCACCGGAGTTCCGCAGCGTCTGACCCGGGCGCGACCGCATGACAGCGCGTTCAAGTTCAGGTCATACCATTGCTCTGATCTCGGGGGGACCGAATCCTCGTGAATGCTCTCAATCCTTCGCACACTCTTCAAAGTCATCCGGAGCAGCCCTAATGCCTGCTAGTCTCCGCCCGTGAGCGGGAACCGCCCCATGCCGGGTGACGTGGTAAGCGCGCCAGACCGATCAGGGGGCCAAGGAGCGTCGCCGCAGAGCACCGGGGTGCGTGCGCGCCTGCGCCGGTCGCCGTTCGGCGCCGCCAGACTGCGTGACTACTGGCTCAGCGCGCCCGGCAAGGTGATACTGCTCGCGACGGCGCTCGCGGTCGCGATCCGGCTCTTCACGCTCACCCGGCCGGGATACCTGACGGGGATCACCGAATACGACGACGGCGTTTACCTCGGCGCCGCGCTCCGGATGACCCAGGGCGCGATGCCGTACAAGGACTTCGCGTTCGTCCAGCCGCCCGGGATCTTGCTGCTGATGACGCCGGTGGCGCTGATCGCCCAGCTCACCACCACGGTGAAGGCGCTCGCCCTCGCCCGGCTGCTCACCGCGCTGGCCAGCGCCGCGTGCGTCCCGCTCGCCGGGAGCCTGGTCCGCTACCGCGGCACCGTGGTCACGCTGGTGACCTGCGGGGTGCTGGCGATCTACCCGAGCGACATCACCACGGCGCACACGCTGATGCTCGAGCCGTGGATGAACCTGTTCTGCCTGCTGGCGATGGCCGCGGCGTTCCGCCGCGGCCACCTGACCAGCCCCGGCCGCCTGGTGTGGGCCGGCCTGGCCCTCGGCTTCGCCGGCGCCATCAAGTTCTGGGCGGTCGCGCCCGCCGCGGTGCTGCTGCTGCTCATCCTGATCGACAGCCGCGACCGTATCCGCCGGGTGCGCGCCTACCTGCCCGCGCTGGCGGCGGGGTTCATCGTCCCGGTGCTCCCCTTCCTGGCATCCGCGCCGATGACGTTCCTGCGCAGCACGATCACCGACCAGGCCGACCGCACCGGCAGCGCGGTCTCCCTGGGCGTGCGGCTGGCGAACCTGACGGGCCTGATCGACATCTTCAACAACCGGGGCAAGATCTCGCTGAACGCCGGCGCGCACTCGATGTACGCGGCCGGCGCCTCGGCGAACCTCGGGGACGCCTCGAGCCTGGGCTGGCTGCCGGCGGTGGCGGCAGTCGCGCTCATCGCGGTGATCGGAGTCGGCTACGCCTGGCAGAACCGCCGGCTGTCCCAGCTGGAGTGGATGTCGCTGATCACGGCGGTGCTCGCCAGCGCCGCCATCCTCGGGTACTCGGCCTTCTTCTACCACTACTCCGACTTCCCAGCGCCGTGGCTGGCACTGACCCTGGGCGGCGCCGCCGGCGTGCTTGCCGGACGCCCGGCGTTGCGCACGATCGTCATCCGCGTGGTCGCCGTGGCGATCATGCTGATCGCGGCCCTGCAGATCCGCGATACGTTCCCGCTGCGGCAGCCGAGCGGCGAGGCGATGGCGCACCTGATACCCAAGGGGGCGTGCGTCGTCACCGACGAGGCGTCGCTGACCATAGCCGCGGACCGGTTCGCGAACCTGCCACCGGGCTGCCCCGATATCATCGACTCGCTCGCGGCGACGCTCGTGCTGAGCAACGGGATCAGCGTCCAGGGCGGCGCGGACCAGATGCCGCAGGTGGTGGCGACCTGGCAGAACTGGCTCAGCAAGGCCGACTACGTGTGGCTCTCCCCCGGCCACGGATCCAGGCGCCGCATCCCGTGGACGCCCGAGCTGAGCGCCTGGTTCAACGCGAACTTCACCAAGGTCGGCAACTACTCCGCGGGCACCGGCCAGCTCTACGTCCGCAACGCCGCCGGCTGACGCGCCCCGCTGAGCCGGTCAGCGCTGCCGGAGCCGGCGCAGGTCGCCGGGCAGGCGCTCGGTGACCCGGGCGCGGTCTAGGTACTCAAGCAGCGGGATCACCACGCGCCGCGACGTGCGCAGCGCCTGGCGTGCCTGCGACGTGGTGAACGGCTGCGGCAGGCCGCCGAGGAGGCGTGCCGCTTCCTTGTCCGCTCCGGGCGCGAGCACGATCAGGTCGGCGACCCGGAGCAGCAGCCCGCCGCGCGCGGCCGCCGCGACCGCCTTGGTGTCCAGGCCCAGCCCGCGCAGCCGGTCGGCGTCCGGCGCCGCGAACGGGTCTTTCGCCAGGTCGTCGAGCACCGCCTGCACGGCGCGGGCGACAGCCGGCGGCAGCGCCAGGGGGGCCAGGGGGGCATGGGGGGACGGGCAGTCCCCCCGTGGGGGGGTCTGGGGGGGCTTTGCCCCCCGAGGCAGCAGAGTCCGCAGAAAACCGCCGTCGAGGACGACGGCGCCGCGGGCCAGGGCCACGACCAGATCGCGGCTGGGCAGGCCCAGGGCGGCCCGCGCGGCGTCCAGCGGCATGCCCTGGGCCAGCGGGTCCTTGGCCGTGAACGCGGCGGCCGCTTTCGGCAGCTCGGCCCGCAGCCTGGCCCAGTGCTGCGGGTCGGCGAGCCAGTCCCCCGCGACCGGCGCGGGCAGCCCTGTGACACCCGTCGCCGCGAGGCTGCCCGCACGCAGCAGGCGGTGCCTGCGGAGCAGGTCCGCCGCTGTCGGCGCCTCCGGCCAGGCGGCCAGCTCACGCACGGCGGCCGCGGCGGCTCCCCGGCGCGTCAGCGGCGGCGGGGCCGGGTCGAGGACGGTCGCGCCGTAGATCGCGACACCCGCCGCCCCGGGGTCGCGGAGCAGCACCCGGTCGCCGGCGTGCAGCGGCAGGCGGTCGCGCAGCCGCAAGCGCACGTACACGGCGGGGCGCCTAGGCGCCACGCCGCCGACCGGCCGGTCCGCCGCGGCGGGCGCCTCGCCGAGCACGCGCACGCGCGCCGTCGTCCGGGCGGAGCCGATGTGCACGAGCAGTTCGGGAGGGAATTTCGCGGGCAGGCCCGCGGCGCCGGCGGTGACCCGGACGTCCAGCTCGCCGGTCAGCGTCCACCGGCCGGGCTCGGTCAGCGCCATGCCGCGCTCCGGGACGCCGGCCGGCACGCCGCGCAAGTTGAGCGCCACCCGCGCGACCCCGGCGACCCGGTCGGCGGGCGCGCCGAGCGCCTGCAGGCCGCGCACCCGGACCGGCAGCAGCGAGGGGCCGAGGAGCAGCTCCTGGCCGTTGCGGACGGTGCCGGCGGGCAGCGTGCCCGTCACCACCGTGCCGCTCCCCTTGATGGTGAACGACCGGTCGATCCACAGCCGGACCGCGCCGTCAGGGACGGCGCGGGGCAGCGCCGCCGCGAGGCGGGCCAGCGCGGTCCGCAGGTCGTCCAGGCCGGCGCCGGTGGCGGCGCTGACCGCGACCGCCTCCACCGCGCCGAGGCTGGTCGCGGCGATCTGCGCACATGCCTGCCGCGTCGCCGCGCCAGGGTCGGCCAGGTCCGCCCTGGTCACGACCAGCAGGCCGTGCCGCACCCCGAGCGCGTCCACGGCGGCGAGGTGCTCGGCGGACTGCGGCATCCAGCCGCCGTCGGCCGCGACCACGAACAGGACGGCGGGGACGGGGCCGAGGCCCGCGAGCATGTTCGGCACGAAGCGCTCGTGGCCCGGCACGTCGACGAAGGCCAGCTTCTCCCCGTCAGGCAGCGTCATCCAGGCGTAGCCCAGGTCGATCGTCATGCCCCGGCGCCGTTCCTCCGCCCACCGGTCAGGCTCCATCCCGGTCAGCGCGCGGACCAGCGTGGACTTGCCGTGGTCGACGTGCCCGGCGGTGGCTACGACGTACATTAACGCTCCTCGGCCGGGGGGCCAGGGGGGCATGGGGGGACGGGTAGTCCCCCCATTGGGGGGTCACCGGGGGGGTTGTCCCCCCGGGGGCTAGCAGAGTTCGCCACGAGTACAGCCGCCACCAGGCGCTCGTCGTCGGCGGGGTCCACCGAGCGCAGGTCGAGCAGCAGCCTGCCCCGCTCCACGCGCCCGACGACCGCGGGCACCTCGCCGCGCCGCACCGGCTCTCCCCAGCGCAGCGGCGCCGCGAGCGCTTCGGGCAGCGCCACCGCGGTGCCGGGCAAGGTCACCCCGGGGGCTCCGCCACCCCCGACGGCACCTTCGGCAGGCACCACGGCCGCGGAGAGGCGGTGGGCGGTGAGAGCCGCGACGGTACGTTCGGACCGATGAAAGAGAGAAGCGGGGTCGGCGGCCAGCGCGCGGGCGACGGGCGGCGGGGCCGGCGAGGGTCGCCTCGAGCGCGGCGAGAGTCAGCTTGTCCACCCGCAGCGCCCGGGCGAGCGGGTGCCGCAGCAGGCGGCGGACCAGCTCCGCGTCGCCGAGCAGCAGCCCGGCCTGGGGGCCGCCGAGCAGCTTGTCGCCGCTCGCGGTGACCAGGTCCGCGCCCTGGGCGAGGGAGGTCGCCGCGTCCGGTTCGCCGGGCAGCAGCGGGTGCGGGGCGAGCAGGCCCGAGCCGATGTCGTGCACGAGGGGGAC
The DNA here is from genome assembly GCA_963771985.1 of uncultured Actinomycetota bacterium. GTDB lineage: Bacteria > Actinomycetota > Actinomycetes > Streptosporangiales > Streptosporangiaceae > Trebonia. Next base: position 466,301 of record CAVYVO010000032.1, read on the forward strand.
CTCGAGGGCGCCGAGTTCGGCGACCGAGGCGCTCGCGGTGAAGCCTTCGATGCGGTAGTTCGACGGGTGGACCTTGAGGATGAACGCCGTTCGCGGTCCGATCGCCGCCCGGTAGTCGGCCACGGTCGTGCGGTTCGTGGTGCCGACCTCGCGCAGCCGGGCGCCGGTGGCGGCGAGCAGGTCGGGAAGGCGGAACCGGTCGCCGATCTCGATCAGCTCGCCGCGGCTGATAATGATCTCCGCGTCGGCGGCGAGCGCGGTGGCGGCCAGCACCAGGGCGGCCGCGTTGTTGTTCACCACGCCGACCGCCGCGGCGGCTGGCACCGAGGCTCGCAGCGCCGCGAGCGCGCCTTTGCCGCGCTGGGTCCTGGCGCCCGCTTCGAGGTCGAACTCCACGTCGCAGTTCCCGGCCGCGGCCGCGATGGCCGCTACCGCGGCGGCGCTCAGCGGGGCACGGCCCAGGTTGGTGTGCACGATTACGCCCGTCGCGTTGATCACCGGGGTCAGCGAGGCGGCGGTCGGCGGCAGCTCGGCGACGGCGGCGTCCGCGACCTGTTCCGGGGCGATCTCCGCGCCGCGGGCTCTGGCCTGGGCCCGCGCGATGGCCGACTTCACCAGCCGCCGGCCGAGGCGGTCGGCGGCGGCGGCCAGCCGGGGATCGGCGAGCAGCAGGTCGGTGCGCGGGATCCGGCGCCTGGCCTCTTCCTGGCGTTCCTGGCGGCCGGCCGGTCCCAGGTCGAGATCATCCACGGTCGCGACCATACTCCGGATGGCGCCCGGCGCCCACTCCGGCCGCTTGTGCTATGTTAACCACGCTCAGTGATCAAGGTGTACGGAGCCTCCTTGTGCCTGTTAGTGTCCGTCCCGGCCAGCCCGCCGCGGTGCCCGCGAACCGGGATACGTGGGCGCGGCTGCGCGCGTACTGGCTGGCCCCGCAGGGCGTGGCGATGCTGGCCGCGACGCTCCTGGCCCTGGTGATCCGGCTGTACACACTGACCCGGCCGGGCTACCTCACCGGGGTCACCGAGTACGACGACGGGGTCTATCTCGGCGGGTCCGTCCGGCTCCTGCAGGGCGCGCTCCCCTACCACGACTTCGCGCTCGTGCAGCCGCCAGGGATCTTGCTGCTGATGACGCCGGTCGCGCTGCTGGCGAAGGTCACCGCCACCGCGCACGCGATGGCGGCGGCGCGGCTGCTGACGGTTCTCGCGAGCACCGCCTGCGTGCCGCTGGCGGGCAGCCTGGTGCGCTACCGAGGCGTGTTCGTCACGGTGGTCACCTGCGGCGCGCTCGCCATCTACCCGGACGACATCACGACGGCGCACACGCTGATCCTCGAGCCGTGGATGAACCTGTTCCTGCTGACCGGAGCGTGCCTGGCGTTCCGGCGCGGGCACGTGACGTCGCCGCGGCGGCTGCTGTGGGCCGGCGTCGCGATCGGCTTCGCCGGGGCGGTCAAGTACTGGGCGGCGCTGCCCGCGCTCATCCTGCTGGCGGTGTGCCTGGTGACCGGCGGCGGCCGGGCCCGCCGCGCGCTGGCGTACGTGCTCGGCGTGGCGGCGGGGTTCGCGGTTCCGGTGCTCCCGTTCTTCGCGGCCGCGCCCGCGGCGTTCGTGCGCAGCACGCTGCTCGACCAGGCGGCCCGGTCGGGCACGTACGTTCCGCTGTCGCTGCGGCTCGCGCACATCAGCGGGCTGATCGACTTCCTCAACGCCGGAGGGCACTTCACGCTGTCCGCCGGCGTGCACTCGCTGCTGGCCAGCGGCGGCGCCGCGGCCACGACGGCGGCGAGCGCCGGGTGGCTGCCGTTCTTCGTCGCGGTGCTCGGGATCGGCCTGCTGGCGATCGGGTACCTGTGGGATCCCGGCCGGCCGTCGCCGCTGGAATGGTTCGTGCTGGCCACCACGGCGGCCGCGGTCGCGGCGGTGCTGAGCTACTCGGCGTTCTTCTACCACTACCCGGACTTCGTCGCGCCCTGGCTGGCCATGTCGGTCGGCTGCGCGGCCGGCGCGCTGCCCGGCGCGTTCGCCGGCCGGCCGGGGACGCGGTGGGCGCTCATCGGACTCGCCGGGGTCGTGATCGCGGTGCTGGCGATCTTCCAGGCGCACGAGCTATCGGGGCTGCGCGCGCCGGACATCTACCCGGACAAGGCGCTCATCCCGGCCGGCGCCTGCGTGGTCACCGACGAGACCTCGCTGACGATCGCGGCCGACCGGTTCACCGCGGCGCGGCCGGGCTGCCCCGACATCATCGACTCCCTCGCCATGACACTGGTGCTCAGCAACGGGGTGAGCGTGCAGGGCGGCGCGTCGTCCCTGCCGCGCGTGGTCGCCGCGTGGCAGGCCGTTTTCGAGCGCGCGCCGTACGTGTGGCTGTCGCCGAACTACGCCCGCCGTATCCCGTGGACGCCCGCGCTGGCCCTGTGGTTCACCGCGCACTTCCAGCAGCTGACGACCAGCGGCGGCCGCGGAATCGGGCGGGTATACGAGCAGGTACCCGGTTGACTCGTTGCCGGGTGCCAGCGGGCCGATTGCGCAATCGACATGTCCGCTGGCACGGAAGTCTTCGCGATCATGGCGGTTTTGCTCCTGGATGGAGAAGCGGGGGTGGGCGGGGTGCTTCGGCGCGTTGTTCGGCACCGCTTCCTGGTGCCGACTGAACGCGCCGATGTCACCCCACCACCGCGACCCCACCAAATAAGAAAAATAGTGAGGTTTACTCGCCGGCGCGGCGCTGGACGAACTCGAAGCCGAACCGGCCCTTGACGCACAGGTGGCCGTGGCCGATGTCGCTGTCCAGCGGGGAGGTCACCTTGATGATCCGGTTGTCCTGGACGTGCAGCTCGAGGTTGCAGCCGACTCCGCAGTAGGGGCAGATCGTGGTCGTGACGGTCTGCTTGCTCTCATCCCAGGTGCCGTCGCGGCGCATGGCGTACTCGCTGGCCGGCATGAGCGCCCCGGTGGGGCAGACGCCGATGCAGTTCCCGCAGTACACGCAGGCCGAGCCGGGGAGGCTCACGTCGTACTCGGTGGATATCCGGGCGTCGAAACCGCGGCCGGCCACGGCGATCGCGAAGGTGTTCTGCGCGTCCTCGCCGCACGCCTCTACGCACTTGTAGCAGAGGACGCAGCGGGAGTAGTCGCGGACGTAGCTCTCGTTGTCGTACTTCACCGGCTGGCTCACGGTGGCGGCTTCCGTCCCGTACCGGGCGGGGTCGGCGCCGTACTGGTTCATCCACCGGCGCACGTCGGCCGACGCGAGGCTGACGTCCACCGCCGACGCGAGGAACTCCAGCACCATCTTGCGGCTGGTGCGGACGCGCTCGGAGTCGGTGCGCACCTTCATGCCCGGCTCGGCCTTGCGCGAGCAGGCGGGCACCAGCGTGCGGGAACCCTCGACCTCGACTACGCAGACCCGGCAGACGTTCACCGGGGTCAGGTTCTCCAGGTAGCAGAGCGTCGGCGTGTCGATGCCCTGCTGGCGGCACGCGTCCAGCAAGGTGGCCCCCTCGGGCACGCGGACCGGCTGGCCGTCGACCGTGACGTCGACCAGGCGCCGGGGGCTCTCCAGGAACACCGCGGTCATGTCAGCTCCCGTTTCCTATCAGGCCGAGGCGCACGGCCGAGGCGACGGCGGAGACCGCCGTCTGCCCGAGCCCGCAGATCGAGGCGTCGCGGGTCACCGATCCGATGTCGTCGAGCAGGGCGAGCTCGGTCGCCATGACCGCGGGCGGGGCACCGTTCGCCAGCCGGGCCACCAGTTCCTCCTGCCGCACGGTCCCGACCCGGCACGGCACGCACTGCCCGCACGACTCGTCGCGGAAGAACCGGGTGATCCGGGCGAGCACGCCGGTGATGTCCAGGCGATCGTCGAGCACCAGGACCACGCCGGACCCGAGCGTCGTGCCCGCCGCGCGCACCGCCTCGAACGTGAGCGGCATGTCCAGCGCGTCCGGCCCGACGAAGCTGCCCGCCGCCCCGCCGAGCAGCACCGCTTTGAGCGGGCGCCCGGCACGGACTCCGCCCGCCCCGTCGATCACCTCGCGCAGCGTGACCCCGAAGTCGTACTCATACAGCCCGGGCTCTTCGACGCGGCCGGACAGGCAGAACAGCCGGGTGCCGGTCGAGTTCTCGGTCCCGGTCGCGGCGAAGGCGGGGCCGCCCACCCGCAGGATCTCCAGCACCGACAGCAGCGTCTCCACGTTGTTGACCGCGGTCGGCTTGCCGAACAGGCCGGACTGGGCGGGGAATGGCGGCTTGTTCCGCGGCTCCGCCCGCTTGCCCTCCAGGGAGTTGATCAGCGCGGTCTCCTCGCCGGCGATGTACGCGCCGGCGCCGCGCCTGACCTCGATGTCGAAGGCGAACCCCGCGCCCATCACGTCGCCGCCGAGGAAGCCGCGCCGGCGGGCTTGGCTGACCGCGTGCCTGAGGCGGGCCTCGGCCAGGGGGTACTCGCCCCGGATGTAGATGTAGCCCTGCTCGGCGCCGCAGGCGTACCCCATGACGGTGAGCGCCTCGATCAGGGCGTACGGGTCCTCCTCCATCAGCACCCGGTCCTTGAAGGTGCCCGGCTCGGACTCGTCGGCGTTGCAGATCACGTAGTGCGGCTTGACGGGGTTGGCGGCCACCGCCTCCCACTTGATCGCCGTCGGGAAGGCGGCGCCGCCCCGGCCGAGCAGCTTGGCGTCCTTGACCTCCCGCAGCACGCCCTGCGGGCCGATTCCGACGGCGCGCCTGAGCATCTCGTAGCCGCCCGCGGCGCGGTGGGAGTCCAGGGACGCCGGATCAACCTGACCGATGCGGCGAAGGAGCGAGATCGTTCGGGATGATGTCCTGACGAGCGGGCGGGACGGCCGCGCGGGGACCTCAGCCGTCAGCGACTGCCAGATCCGCTCCGGGTCCGCCGGGGCGAGCGCGGTCCGGGACGGGTCCGCTCCGGCGTGCTGGATGAGCGCGGCCGAGCCGCGGTCGCACTGGCCCAGGCACGGGCTGCGCTGCCAGGTGACGCCCGCGCCGTCGAAGGCCGCTTCCGTGCCCTCCTTGCCGAAGCGGCGGCTCATCTGCTGAGTTAGCTGTTCCGCGCCGCCCAGCTGGCAGGCGATGTCGTCGCACAGGTGGACGACCGCGCCCGGGGAGGGCGCCGTCCGGAACATGGCGTAGAACGAGGCGACGCCGTACGCCTCGGCCGGCGGCACGGTGAGCCGCTCGCTGATGTAGTCGAGCGCGCCGGGGCTGATCCAGCCGATCCGCTCCTGCACCGCGTGCAGCACGGTGATCAGCAGGTGCCGGCGCGCGCGGGCGGCGCGGCCGCCGTAGGCGACGTGCCCGTCCTCCGGGCGGCGTGCGCCGCCGTCCCAGCCGGTGTCCGGCGGCCCGAGGACCGACTCGATCGCGGCCCGTTCCTCGTCGGTCGCGGGCACGGCAGCCCCGAGCCGCAGGTCCACTAAGCCTCCTCTTCCCGGGGGAACTGACTTCCCGTATGGGGGGCTCCCGCCCCCCATACCCCCTGGCCCCCGTACCCCCCGGCTGCCTTCGGCGACATTGTGCTGGTGGCCATTTCTTGAGCAGTGCCGACGTCGGGGGTGTCCGGTTTTTCGATGCGGATCGCGGTCGCCTTGAACTCCGCCGTGCCGGACTTCGGGTCCCAGGCGTCGAGCGTGAGGACGTTGGTCTCCACCTGCTCGGGGAAATGCAGGGTCATGAAGGCCAGGCCCTTGCGGAGGGTCTCGTCCACGTGCACCGGCGCGGCGACGGAACCGCGGCGGGAGGAGACCTGCGCCAGCTGGCCCTCGGCGAAGCCCAGCTCGGCCGCGTCCTCGGGCGAGATGTTGAGCGTTTCCGGCCGGCGGATCGGCGTGCTGTAGTGGCCGCTCTGCACGCCCGTGTTGTAGGAGTCCAGGCGCCGCCCGGTGGTGAGCCGGATCGGGTATTCGGCGGTGAGCTCATCGATCGGGTCTTCCTGCGCTACCACATGGAACGGGGCCAGGTTGCCCCGCTTGACCGGGTCGGTCTCCCACAGCCGGGCGTGCAGGAACAAGGTGCCGTTCGATGCCTCGTCCGGGCACGGCCATTGGACGCCGCCGAGCCGCTGAAGCTTCTCGTAGCTCATGCCGCGGTGCATCGGCGAGAGCCTGCGCAGCTCGTTCCAGAGGTCCTCCGGCGCGGGGTTGCCCCAGTCGGTGCCCAGACGGCGGGCGAGCTCTGTGATGATCTCGATGTCGTCGCGGGCGCCTAGCGGCGGGTCAAGCGCCTTGCGGACCCGCTGCACGCGGCGCTCGCTGCTCGTGACGGTGCCCTCGGACTCGCACCAGGAGGCGGTGCCGGGCAGCACCACGTGCGCCGCGGCGGCGGTGTCGGTGAGGAAGATGTCCTGAACGACCAGGCACTCCAGGCCTTCGAGCAGCTTGCGGGTCCGGTAGGTGTCCGCCTCCGAGCGCAGCGGGTTCTCGCCGACGATGTAGGCGGCGGTGAGCTCGCCTTCCTCCATCGCCTCGAACATCTGCGACAGGTGCATGCCCTTCTTGGGAGGGATGGTGACGCCGTAGGCCTTCCCGAACTTTTCCCGGGCGGCGTGGTCGGTCTCGATGTCCTGGAAGCCGGTCAGCTTGTTCGGGATCGCCCCCATGTCGCCGCCGCCCTGCACGTTGTTCTGGCCCCTGAGCGGGACAAGACCGGAGCCGTACTTGCCGACGTGGCCGGTGAGCAGCGCGAGGTTGATGAGCGCCAGCACGTTGTCGGCGGCGTTGTGGTGTTCGGTGATGCCGAGGGTCCAGCAGATCTGCGCGCGGTCGGCTTTGGCGTAGTCATGGGCGAGCTGTCTGATGAGCTCTTTCGGGACGCCGGTGTCGCGTTCGGCGCGCTCGAGGGGGTACGCGCTGACCGCTTCCCTGTACGCGTCGAAGCCGGTGGTCGCGCGGTTGATGAACGCGTCGTTGACCAGGCCCGCGCTGATGATCTCGTTGGCGATCGCGTTCGCCAGCGAGATGTCGCTGCCGACATGGATGCCCAGCCAGGCGTCGGCCCACTGGGCGGTGGAGGTACGCCGCGGGTCGACCGCGTACATCTGGGCACCGTTGCGGATGCCTTTCAGCACATGGTGGAAGAAGATCGGGTGGGCTTCGCGCGCGTTCGACCCCCACATGACGATGAGGTCGGCGTCCTCCGCCTCCCGGTAGGAGCAGGTACCGCCGCCCGCTCCGAACACTGCCGCCAGACCGACGACGCTAGGAGCGTGTCAAGTGCGGTTGCAGCTGTCGATGTTGTTACTGCCCATGACGGCGCGGACGAACTTCTGCGCGGCATAGTTCATCTCGTTCGTCGCCTTGGAGCAGCTGAACATTCCGAACGAACGCGTGGCGTCTGCCTGGCGGGCCCTGGCGAATCCGCTTGCGGCCGCGTCCAGCGCCTCGTCCCAGGTCGCCGGCCGTAGCTCGCCGCCCGCCCGGACCAGTGGCTCTGTCAGCCGTACCTGCTTGCCCTGCTTGCTCATCGAGCGCACCTCCTGCGCGGTTAGGAGGATCGTACGTCCGGCGTCCAAGCCGGTCCATGGCGCCGCGAACAAGCGACGGGGCGGCCGGATTGTCCGCGCGCACGGGGATTCTACGCGTGCGCGGGGTCTGCGCGGGGTCTAGGCGTGCGCGGTCAGCATACGCGTGACGCCGCCGTGCTCGCGGGCCACCCGGAACGCGGTGACGCACACGACGACGAACAGCCCGGCGCCCGCCAGCAGGTACAGGTTTCCCGCGACGAGCTGCAGCCCGTGCCAGTGGTACTCGGCGTAGGCGGGGTTGTCCCCGTGGGCGAACGAGCTGGCCGGGGCGTAGTTGATCAGCCCGCCCTGGATCAGCCCCGCCGTGCGCGACCAGAAGTCCGGCCAGGCGCCGTAGAGGATCAGGACGGCGGCGGCCAGCGCCAGCCACGCCGCCCGCGCGGCGCCCGCGGCGCGGACCCCCGCGTCGATGATCAGCGCGAGCCCGGGCGCGATCCACACCCAGTGGTGATCCCAGCTGATCGGCGAGACGAGCAGCGCGGTCAGCGCGCACGCCATCAGGCCGGCGAACGTCTGCCCGGAGTTGTGCAGGATGGCCGCGGCGGCGAGACCGAGCACGCCGACCAGCACCCCCACGACGAGCCACAGAGGCTCCCCGCCGCTCACGCTCCCGGCGAGCCTGGTCAGCATGCCGCGCAGCGACTGGTTCTGCTGGTCGCCGACGAAACCGGTCCGGCCCGCCTGGAAGAAGTTGCCGTCGATCCACCAGTATTTCGACTCGCCGGGCAGCACGATGAAGCCGATCACGACGGTGACGAGGAACGCCCCGGCGGCCACCGCCGCCTGCCGGAACCGGCGGGTGATGAACAGATAGGCGATGAACAGCAGCGGGACGAGCTTGATGCCGGCCGCGATCCCGGTCGCCGCGCCCTTCCACCGGCGGCGGTCCGGCTGGCACAGGTCCCACACGATGACCGCCATCAGCACCAGCTCGACCTGGCCGAGGTACAGGGCGCGCTGCACGGGCTCGGTCCAGAACACCAGGCCGGTCAGCAGCAGCGTCGCCCCGGTCCGCGCGGTGCCCTGCCAGCCGAGCTCGCGGAACGCGATCCACACCGACACCGCCAGCGCGGCCGTGCTCACCACCGCCGCCAGGCCCATCAGCGCGTGGAACGGCAGCACCGAACCGACCGCGAACAGCAGCGCGGCGAACGGGGTGTAGGTGAACTGGATGCCAGGGTGGTTCTCGTAGTACCAGCTGTACAGGTTGCCCGGGTGATGCAGGGCCTGCTGCCCGCCGTCCAGGTAGACTTGCAGGTCAAAGCCCTTAAGCATGGCGACCATCGGGTGCGTGGCGAGCGCGGCGATGTAGGCGATCGCCGCCACGGCGGCCACCGCCGCGCCGACGATGAGCAGCACACGGCCCCCGGTCTCGTCCCGCCCGCTGGCAGGACGCCTGCCGACCAGGCCCACCTCTGCTCTCATGGCTGGCGTCTCCTCGTCCCGAACGGGTCCCCGGCTGCTGTCGGCAGCATAGTGCACACCTCTCGCGGCGTGCCGCGTTCGGCGGGCCTGCCGATTGCGCAGTGGGCTCACTCGTGGGCCTGCCGGTCATCGAGCTGGCCGTCTCGGGCGTAGCCCGGGGCGCACCGTCCCGTGGGCGTGCGTGGTGTGACATCAGTTGCCAGGGGGACTGTTCGTGCGAGCCGTTCCATGATCACGAATGTTTTTTGTACGTATAGGATGAATTTCTTACGTCATGAAAAACGTTTTTGTGATAATGCGGGATGGCGGCCTGTTGTTGAGCTCGGGAGGCTGGTCACTGTGCCTTGTGCGGTTGGAGAGGCCGCAGGGACCTGTGATCGAAGCCGGATACGAGCACGGAACCGCTAGCGCGCTCCCGCCCGCCCCGAGATCAGGCGGCTGGGCGTCCGCGCTAGATAGACACCCTTCGTTTCATTCGCCCTTAGGTTTTCGTAACCTTGGCGAGGAAGAAGAGATGGCGAGCAGAGACCGGGCAGAGCGGCGGCGGGAGGCGGTGCGGTGACGGATCATCTGGAGATCGAGCAGAAGTTCGACGTGGATGAGGACTTCCGCCGACCGGACTTCGGGAAGCTGGGCGAGATCCTGCCCGGCGGTGTCATCGCCGCCGAGCCTGTCCTGCTTCACCTGGCCGCGACCTACTTCGACACGCCGGACGAGCGGCTCGCGGCGCACAAGATCACGCTGCGCCGGCGGACCGGCGGGACCGACGAGGGCTGGCACCTGAAGCTCCCCGCCGGCCAGGACGCCCGCCGCGAGCTGCACGCCCCGCTCAGCGACGGCGGCAACGGGCACGGCGGCAAGGTTCCCGAGCGCTTCGCCGCGCTGGTGGCCGATGTCACCGGCGGCCTCCCGCTCGCGCCCATCGCCAACCTCGATACTGAACGGACCGTGGTGACCCTCACCGCGCACGACGGGCGCGTGCTGGCCGAGATCGCTGACGACATGGTGACCGCGCGGCGTCTCGGCGGCACCGGAACCCGCGCGCCCGGAGAAGGGCCCCGGGAGGGAGCCTCCTCCGGCGAGCCGATGCGGTGGCGGGAGATCGAGGTCGAGGTGCCGAGCCGGGCGCCGGAGCTGCAGCAGGCGGCGGCGGACCTGCTGCGCGCGGCGGGCGCGCGGCCGGCCGGGCACGGTTCCAAGCTGGCACGCCTGCTCGGCCGGTGAGGCTCGCCGCCGACAGCGCGGGATCTCAGAGGAAATCCATACCAGATCCACATGCCACGCTGCTGTTGACTTGCCATCCTGAGAGGGAAAGCACAGTAAGCCCATACACACGACGTTTACGAATGAGCGACAGACATGCCTGATTACCCCGGCAGCACGACGCTGAACGGCAGCGCCCAAGCCGACACCGGCAGCGGTGCCGGCACGGCCACGGCTACCGCCGCGCAGGGGCGCGGCGCCGGCACCCAGCATCCGGACGGCACGCCCGTCCGGGTCCTCGTGGTGGACGACGAGCCGAGCCTGGCGGAGCTCCTGTCCAGCGTGCTGCGCTACGAAGGCTGGAACGTGCGCACCGCGGGCAACGGCGCCGAAGCCGTCCGCACCGGGCGCGAGTTCCGGCCGGACGCCGTCGTGCTCGACATCATGCTGCCCGACTTCGACGGGATCGAGGTCATGCGCAGGCTCCGCGCCGAACTCCCGGACGTCTGCGTCCTGTTCCTGACCGCACGGGACGCGGTCGAGGACCGCGTGGCGGGGCTGACCGCCGGCGGCGACGACTACGTGACCAAGCCGTTCAGCCTGGAAGAAGTCCTCGCCCGGCTGCGCGGGCTGCTCCGGCGCGCCAACCTGGCCAAGGCCAGCAGCGAGGGCTCGCTCACGGTCGCCGACCTGACCATGGACGAGGACGCCCGCGAGGTGCGCCGCGGCGGCGAGCTCATCGACCTGACAGCGACCGAGTTCGAGCTGCTCCGCTTCCTGATGCGCAACCCGCGCCGGGTGCTGTCCAAGGCGCAGATCCTGGACCGGGTGTGGAACTACGACTTCGGCGGCCAGGCGCACGTCGTCGAGCTGTACATCAGCTACCTGCGGAAGAAGATCGACGCGGGCCGTGAGCCGCTGATCCATACCGTGCGCGGCGTCGGCTACGTGCTGAAGCCGGCTGGCTAATGCCCAGGGTCGCCCGGTCGCCGCGGCAGCGGCCCCTGCGGGCTCCCCGCACGCTGAGCGGCAGGCTGATCGCCGGCCTCGTCGCGCTACTCGCGCTCGCCTGCGCGAGCGTCGGCGTGGTCACCTACCTGGCCTTCCAGCGCGCATTGTCGCGCGAGCTCACCGGCCAGCTGCAGGCCGCGACCGGCGTCGCCAACACCTGCCTGGACTCCTGGTTCAGCCCCGGCTACAGCGACGGCGACCACGACAGCGACGACCAGGGCGGGCAGTCCGCGCAGGGCGGCCCGCAGGCCGGCTACCCGTCGCCGGGCGCGAGCGGCAGCCCCCTCAGCTCGATGCCCTGCAACGGGCTCGGCGGCGGAACGCTCGTCGCCTACCAGCGGCACGGTCAGTGGGGCGCCATGATCGTGCTCGACAGGCAGATCACGCTGTCGCCCGCCGACAAGCGCACCCTGGGCGCCATCACGCCGAGTCCGACCGGTCAGGGCACTCCCGCGCCGGAGACCTACACCCGTGATATCGAATCGGCCGGCGGGGAGTACGAGCTGACCGTGGTCGCCGACCCCAACGGGACGTACGTCACGGGCCTGCCGCTGAGCGGCATGCACGACCTGCTCAAGGACGTCGCGCTCGTCGAGGCCGCGGTCTTCGGCGGCTCCCTGCTGCTCGCCGGGGTGCTCGGCACCTTCTGGGTGCGGCTGTCGCTGCGCCCGCTGCGCCGGGTGGCCGTCACCGCGTCCCAGGTGGCCGAGCTGCCGCTCGAGTCCGGCGAGGTGGTGCTGCCGTCGGGAGTGCCCGACACCGACCCGGAGACCGAGACCGGCCAGGTGGGGCTGGCGTTCAACCGCATGCTCGGGCACGTGGAGACGGCGCTGCGGCGGCGCGCGGCGAGCGAGGCCCGGCTGCGCCGGTTCGCCGCCGACGCCAGCCACGAGCTGCGCACCCCGCTGGCCGCCATCCGCGGCTACGCCGAGCTCGGGCTGCTGCACCCGGGCGACTCCCCCGAGACCGTCACCCACGCGCTCGGCCGGGTGCTGTCGGAGTCCACCCGGATGAGCCTGCTCGTCGACGACCTCCTGCTGCTCGCCCGCCTCGACGCCGGCCGGCCGCTCAGCCGCGAGCCGGTGGACATGACCCGGCTGGCGATCGACGCGACCAGCGACGCCCGGGTCGCCCGCCCCACCCACCGCTGGGTGCTCGAGCTGCCCGACGACCCGGTCGTGGTCCGCGGCGACGAACACCGGCTGCACCAGGTGCTCACCAACCTGCTCAGCAACGCCGGGCGGCACACGCCCGAAGGCACCACGGTCACCGTCAACGTCAGCGACGAACTGCCGCCCGGCGAGCCCGGCATCGGCCCGGAGTCCGTCCAGCACGGCACTCTCCCGCCCGCGCCCCGGGTGGTGGTGACCGTGACCGACGACGGCCCCGGCATCCCGCCCGGCCTGCTGCCCGACCTGTTCGAACGATTTACCCGCGCGGACACGTCACGCTCGCACGCGCCCGACACGAACTCCACCGGACTCGGGCTCGCCATCGTGGACGCCGTGGTCACCGCCCACAACGGCGCGGTGCTCGTGACCAGCCGGCCCGGGATGACCCGCTTCACGATCGTGCTGGCCCGCCTCACCGAGCCGGCCGAAGCCGCCGGGCCCGACGAGCCGGAACGGCGGGCCCGGCCCGCCCGCAAGGCGCTGCACAGGTCCTGACCCGCGCCCCGCGCCACCGGCCAGATCGCCGCCGCCGCACCGGACCGGGCGCTCGCCTGCTATTCCGCCGAACGGACGGTGGCGCCTGTCTCAGCGGCCGTTGCTGCCGTGGCCGGGCTGCTGGGCGCGGCGGCGCGCGCGTACAGCCGCCCGCGGCGCATCAGCGAGCCGCAGACGACCGCGCCGAACAGGAAGATCCCCGCGCACCACCAGAACGCGGTCACGTACCCGTGGATCAGCGACAGCTGCACCAGGGCCGGGCTCGGCCGCCCGCGCAGGTTGGCGGTCAGGTACGCGGTAGTAGCGCTGGCCGCGATCGTGTTCAGTAGCGAGGTGCCCATCGAGCCGCCGAGCTGCTGGCCGGTGTTGACGGTCGCCGAGGCGACCCCGGCGTCCCGCGGCGCCACGCCGTACGTGCCGGTGTTGAACGCCGTGGAGAACATCAGGCCGAGCCCCAGGCCGGTGACCATGATCGGGCCGAGGATGGTGTCCGCGTAGCCGGAATGCGGGCCGATCCTGGTCAGCCAGGCCATGCCGACCGCGGCGAGCACCAGCCCGGCGGAGACCAGCGGCTTAGGGCCGATGCGGGGCATCAGCACGATGTTGGAGACATTGGACGCCACGGCGATGCACGCGACCATCGGCAGGAACGCCACGCCCGTGATGACCGGCGAGTACCCCAGCGTGTCCTGCATGTAGTAGGTGAGGAACAAGAAGATGCCGAACATGCCGGCCCCGACGATCAGGGTCCCGAGGTAGGCGGCGCCGCGGTTGCGGTCGAGCACCACCCGGGGCGGCAGCAGCGGGTGCGCGGCACGGCCCATCCAGAACGCGAACGCCGCCAGCAGCACCACACCCGCGGCCAGGAAAATCAACGTCGACGGCGTGCTCCAGCTGTGTATCGCCGCGTTGGAGAACCCGTAGACCAGGCAGAACATCCCGCTGGACACCAAGATCACGCCGGGGATGTCGAGCTGCGCCTGCCGCGGGCCCGACCTGCTGCGCAGGAAGATCAGGGCGCCGACGATCGCGATCCCGGCGAAGAACAGGTTGATGTACAGGCACCAGCGCCACGACAGATACGAGGTCAGCGCGCCGCCGAGCAGCAGCCCGACAGCGCCGCCCCCGGCCGCCACCGATCCGTAGATGCCGAACGCCTTGCCCCGTTCCTTCGGGTCGGAAAAGGTCGTGGTCAACAGCGACAGCGCCGCCGGCGCCAGCATCGCGCCGAACGCGCCCTGGCAGGCGCGCGCCGTCACCAGCATGGTGAAGTTGACCGCGGCACCGCCAGCGGCAGACGCTCCGGCGAAGCCCGCCAGCCCGATGATGAACATCAGCCGCCGGCCGAACCAGGTCCGCCAGCCGACCGCCGAACAGCAGCAGACTGCCGAACGACAGCGAGTACGCCGTCACGACCCACTGCCGGTCGACATTGGTGAAGTCCAGCGCTCTCTGCGCCGAGGGCAGCGCGATGTTCATGACTGTCGCGTCGAGCACGACCATGAGCTGCGCTATCGCGATGACGACAAGGATCAGCCAGCGGCGCGGGTCGGGCTCCGCCTGGCCGCCCGCCCATGCCTGCCGCGCGTCCCCGCCCGTCTCCCCCGTACCCGGCACGGGCACGCTCGACTCGGACATCCCGTCCCCTTAATCTGGAGATGCTTACTCCGCTTACAGGGTTAGCATAACACGAAGCGGAGACGGCACCTCCGGTGCGGGTACCCTGAAGAACATGACAGCCCGCGACGAGGACGCGCAGCCCGACCGGCCACTGCGCCGGGACGCCGAGCGGAACCGGCAGCGCATCCTGCGCGCCGCGGCCGAGGTGTTCACCCAGCGCGGCCTCGACGCCACCCTCGACGACGTTGCGCGGCAGGCCGGAGTCGGGATCGGCACCGTCTACCGCAGGTTCCCCGACAAGGAGTCCCTGGTCGCCGAGCTGTTCCAGGACCGCATCGACACGCTGGTCGCCGTCGCCGAAGAGGCCTGCGCCGCACCCGACCCCTGGCAGGCACTGGTGTCCTACCTCGAGTACGCGGCCGCCAGCCTGGCCGGCGACCTCGGCCTGCGGCAGCTGATGATGTTCGCCACCTACGGCAAGGACAAGGTGGCCTACGCGCGCGAGCAGATGCGCCCCGCGGTAAGCAAGCTGGTCGAGCGGGCCCAGGCTGCCGGCGCCCTCCGCGGCGACTTCGACGCGACCGACGTCCCGCTGATCGCCTACATGCTGTCCTCGGCGGCCGAGTACGCCAGCCCCGTCCAGCCGGACGTCTGGCGGCGCTACCTCACGCTCATCGTCGACGGCATGCCGCCCTCCAGGGAAGGCACGTCGGAACTGCCCGTGCCGGCGCTGACCCCGGAGGAAATCGAGAAGTCCATGCGCGTTCACGGCCAGCGCACGCCCGCCCGCCGCTGACGGATGCACGTGCATTCGCCGACCGATGCACGTGCATTACGGATGTGCATTTGCAATCGATACGCGAAAATGCGCGCAATCGATCGCAGAAAATGGCCACACCCCTGCTGAGCTGCGGGTTCGACCGCTTGATGCGGCTCGATATAGGCTGTAAAAGCGACGCGGACAGCGCTCCCGGATTCACCGATATCGGGTAAATATGGCCTGTACCACACGTGACAAGTCTGTTAAATCGCGGTAAGGTAACTACACATAGGCGCCGATACAACCCGCGTATCCCGCTGATCCTCTCCCTTCTGGAGCTTTAGTCCATGATTTCCGGCAACGGCGTGCCGGCCGCAAACGATCGCGACGAAGGTGTCCGAGGCCGCGACGACAGTCAGCAACTCCGCGCCATCCAGGACCTCATCGCCAAGCTTGAGGTAGTCAACAGGCAGCTCTCCGTCCCGGCGCGGGCCATCGCCAGGCCCCGGCAGCCAGAGGCGAGCGCCGCCGACACGCCGGCAGTGGACTAAGACCTCCCTTCCGGCAGCCAGGTGCCCCGGGCCGCAACAGGCGCCCGGCTGCCGGGCCCCCCGGATCAATCCCGGGCCATCTCACGCAGCAGCCGCGCGGACGCCGCCGGGGTAAGGGCCGCCGCCCGCAGCTGAGCGAACGTCCGGATATAGCGAGCGACTTCCTCCCGGCCTTCCAGGCTGACCCCGCCGGACAGCGCGGCCAGGTGGATAACGCCCATGCCCGGCGTGTCCGCGAACCGCAAGACGGCCATCGACCCGCACCCGGCGGCCGCGTACGCGCCCGCCGTGAACGGCAGCACCCGCAGCGACAGGCCGGCGCCGCCGCGGGCGGCCCCGGCTAGATCAGCCAGCCGCGCGAGCTGGGGGCGCATCACGGCGGCGCCGCCGACCACCTGGTGCAGGGCTCCCTCCGCGATGACGAACTCCAGCCGCGGGCAGCGCTCGGCGAGCACCACGCGCTGCCTGGTCAGCTTCACCTCGACCGCGTGCGCCCGCTGCTCGTCCCCGGTGCAGGCGGGGTCGGCGTCGGCCACCGCACGCGCGTACTCCGGTGTCTGCAGCAGGTCGGGAACCTGGTTCGCCTCATACGCCAGGATCTCGGACGCGGCGGTCTCCATGATCACGTAGTCCTGGCCGGTGTCGGACAGCACGTCCTGGTACTCCTGCCACCAGCCGTGCTGCCGGCCGCGGTGGGCGATGGCGAGCAGCGCGGCCTGCTCGCCGTCGGGCACGCCGTACTCGGCGAGCAGTTCCCGCAGCTCCTTGGCGCGGATACCGCGCTGGCCGGTCTCGATCCGGCTGATCTTGGAGCGATCGCACTCCAGGATCCGGGCGGCCTCGTCCAGGCCGTAGCCGAGGTTCTCCCGGTACCTGCGCAGCGCGGCGCCGAGCAGCCGGCGCCTGACGGGGGGTATTCCGGTCACGGTGCGTTCCTCCTTATGCACAGCGCACTCACGGGCCGGGGATCGGCCGGGGCGGTGAGTGCTACTTGGAGAGAAACATAGCGCGGGGGGTAGCACGAGGGTCGAACGACACGCCGAGGGGGGTGAAATGGCAAACAGTTGTCAGTCGAGGTGTTCGATTGCCGTCATTATCCTGCGTTCCGACACCGGTACCGGAGTGCCCACCGTCTGCGCGAAGAGGCTGACCCGCAGCTCCTCGATCATCCAGCGGATGTCCCGCGCGGCGCCGCCGGACCGGGCGGCGGGCGGCAGCGCGGCGAGCGCGGCCTGATAGGCGTCGTCGACCCGGTGCACGACCGCCATCGCCTGCGCGTCACGGCCGGCGTTGTCGGCCAGCTTGTCGAGGCGGCGCGCGACGGCGCGCAGGTAGCGGGCGAGCGCGGGGAGCCGCGCGGTCCCGGCCGCGGTGAGGAACCCCGGATAGACCAGGCCGCGCAGCTGGGCGCGGATGTCGGCGGCGGCCGGCTCGAGCGCCGGGCTGCGCAGTTCACCGAGCCGCACTTCGGCCGAGTGGGCCGCGCGGAGTATCTCTTCGGCCCATGTCACGACCTCGGCAGTGGCCGCGTGCAGCCGCGGCTGGACGGCGCCGGCCAGCCGGGCGAAACCGTCGGGGTCCCAGGCAGGGCCGCCGGCGTCGGCGATGAGGCCGTCGGCGGCGCAGTTGACGCAGTCGGCGAACAGGGCGGCGACGCCGCCGTGGGGGTTGTGGCTGAGGGCAAGCTTCTGCGCGGTGGTCAGCCGGGCGGCGATGTCCTTGACGGGCGAGCGGGCACCGAGCAGGATCAGCCGCCGGGTGCCGGCCCGCATCGCGGCGCGTGCCGCGTCCGCGGTCTCGAACAGCCGGACGTCGACGGTCTCCCCCGCGTCGGCCAGGGCCGGGTAGGCCCTGACCTCGCCGTCGGTGAAGACCTGGGGCAGCGGGCCGAAGTCCCAGCCGGTCAGCCCGGTCCGGGTGAGGGTGCCCGCCCGGGCGGACAGCGTCGCGCGCAGCTTTGGCCGCAACTGTCGCTGCAGCGCGCCGAGGTCCTTACCCGTGGCGAGCACCCGACTATGGTCGACGATGCGGAACGTAACGCGCAAGTGAGATGGAAGCTTGTCCATGTCAAAGGCGTCCGCCGGGACGCGCACGGCGCGCAGTCGCAGCAGTTCGCGGGCCACGGCGTCGCGTATGTCCCCGTTCGGGGCAGACTCGCCGAGCGCTGCCAGGACCTCGCGGGCCACGTCGGGGGCGGGGACGAATTCGCGGCGCAGGGCCTTGGGCAGCGACCGGATCAGTTCCGTCACCAGTTCCTGCCGCAGGCCCGGCACCTGCCAGGAGAACTCCTCCGGGCGTGCCTGGTTCAGCGTGTT
Source organism: uncultured Actinomycetota bacterium (assembly GCA_963771985.1). Taxonomy (GTDB): domain Bacteria; phylum Actinomycetota; class Actinomycetes; order Streptosporangiales; family Streptosporangiaceae; genus Trebonia. The sequence goes on from CAVYVO010000032.1 coordinate 484,401, forward strand.
CAGCGGGATGTCGATGGTGACGCCGTCGGTGTCTCCGCCCGGCTCGAACGCGTAGGACAGCGGGAGCGCCATGCGCTGGCCGCCGCCCGCCGCGCCTGGCGACGCCGAGGTCCACACCTCGGGATAGGCGCCGAAGTCCGCGACGGCCGCCTCGTCGCTGAGCAGGTCCGGCAGTGTCAGCGTGAGCAGGTCGGGCGTGGCGTGCCTGGCCTTCTTCCACCAGGCGTCGAAGTGCCGCGCCGACACCACGTCGGTGGGCACGCGGGCGTCATAGAACTCGAAGAGCGCGTCTTCCCCGGCGACCAGGCCGCGGCGGCGGGTCCGCTGCTCGAGTTCGGCGGCCTCGGCGAGGGTCTTGGCGTTGTCGCGGAAGAAGTGGTGCCTGGTCTCCCAGTCGCCCTCGACGAGCGCGTGCCTGATGAACAGCTCGCGGGAGGTCGCCGGGTCGATCCGGGCGAAGTTGACGGTGCGGTCGGCGACGATCGGGATCCCGTACAGGGTGACCTTCTCGGTGGCGACGACCGCGCCCCGGTTCTTGCTCCAGCGCGGCTCGCTGTAGGAGCGTTTGACCAGGTGCGCGGCGACCGGCTCTACCCATTCCGGCTCGATGGCCGCGACGATGCGGCCCCAGAGCCGGGAGGTTTCGACGAGTTCGGCGGCGACTATCCAGTCCGGCGGTTTCCTGGCGAGCGCGGATCCGGGGAAGATCGCGAACCGGGTGCCGCGGGCGCCGAGGTAGTCCGTCAGCGGGCGGCGGCCCCGGTCGCGTTCGGCGGTGCCGGGCCGGCCGGCGGGAAGCACCACCTTCATGCCGACGTGGGACAGGAGACCGGACAGGAGTGCGGTGTGAACCACGGTACGTTCGGACGATGAGGAATTGACTGAGACGCCGAGATCGGCAGCAAGACTCTGCAGCTGGCCGTGGAGGTCCTGCCATTCGCGCACCCGCAGGTAGCTGAGGAACTCTGCCCGGCACATGCGGCGGAAGGCCGAGCCGGACAGCTCGCGCTGGCGGTCGGCGAGGTAGTCCCAGAGCGCGACGAACGTGAGGAAGTCCGATTCGGGCTGGGCGAACCGGCGGTGGGCGGTGTCGGCCGCCTGCTGGCTGTCGGCGGGGCGCTCGCGGGGGTCCTGGATGGACAGGGCGGCGGCGATGATGAGGACTTCGCGGGCGCAGCCCTGCTGGCCGGCTTCCAGGATCATCCGGGCGATGCGGGGGTCGACGGGGAGCCGTGCCATCTTCCGGCCGAGGTCGGTGAGCCGGTCGTCTTTCATCGCGTTGAGCTCTTCGAGGAGCCGGACGCCGTCGGCGATGCTGCGCGGGTCGGGCGGGTCGACGAACGGGAACGCGCGGACGTCGCCGAGGCGCGCGGCGGCCATCTGGAGGATGACGGAGGCGAGGTTGGTGCGCTGGATCTCCGGGTCGGTGAATTCCGGGCGGGAGGCGAAGTCCTCTTCGGAATACAGCCGGATGCAGGTGCCGTCGGCGACGCGGCCGCAGCGGCCCTTGCGCTGGTTGGCGCTGGCCTGGGAGATGGGCTCGATCGGCAGGCGCTGCACCTTGGTGCGCAGGCTGTAGCGGCTGATGCGCGCGGTGCCGGGGTCGATCACGTAGCGGATGCCGGGGACGGTGAGCGAGGTCTCGGCGACGTTGGTGGCCAGCACGACGCGGCGGGTCATGCGGGAGGACGGGGGTTCGAAGACGCGGTGCTGTTCGGCGGCGGACAGCCGGGAGTACAGCGGGAGGATGTCGAGGTTCTTGCGTCCCTTGAGGGCGTCGGCGGTGTCGCGGATCTCGCGCTCGCCGGAGAGGAAGACGAGGATGTCGCCGGGGCCTGCCTGGCTGAGCTCGTCGATGGCGTCGCTGATGGCCTGGGTCTGGTCGCGGTCTTCTTCTGTTTTCGCGTCGGGGTCGTTGACGGGGCGGTAGCGGACTTCGACCGGGTAGGTGCGGCCGGAGACCTCGACGATCGGGGCGTTACCGAAGTGGCTGGAGAACCGCTGCGGGTCGATGGTGGCGGAGGTGATGATCACCTTGAGGTCGGGGCGGCGCGGGAGCAGTTGCTTGAGGTAGCCGAGGATGAAATCGATGTTCAGGCTGCGCTCGTGAGCCTCGTCGATGATGAGGGTGTCGTAGCGGAGGAGGTCCCGGTCGCTGGCGATCTCGTTGAGCAGGATGCCGTCGGTCATCAGCTTGACGAGGGTGTTGTCGCTCGACTTGTCGGTGAACCGGACCTTGTAGCCGACTGTGTCGCCGAGCCTGGTCTGGAGTTCTTCGGCGATCCGTTCGGCGACTGTGCGGGCGGCGATCCGGCGCGGCTGGGTGTGCCCGATCTGGCCGGTGATGCCGCGGCCGAGTTCGAGGCAGATCTTGGGGAGCTGGGTGGTCTTCCCCGAGCCGGTCTCGCCGGCGACGATGACGACCTGGTGCTCGCTTATCGCTTCGGCGAGGTCGCCCCTGCGCTGGCTGACCGGGAGCTCTTCGGGATAGGTGATCTCCGGCAGCGCGGCACGGCGGTTGGCGACGCGCTGCGCTGCTCTGGCGACGTCGGCGGCGAGCTGTGCTATCGCCTTGTCCTGGGCGGTTTGGTCGTGCAGGCTGCGCGCCCTGTCGATACGCCGATTGAGCCGGTGCTGGTCGGACAGCATCAGCTCGGGCAGCATGCGCCGAAGGTCGGCGAGCGCGGGCAGCGTGGAAGAAGTTTGGTTCACCGGCGGGAAAGGGTAGACGACAGAACCCGGGTAGTGCCAACGCTTTTTGGGCCGTAAGCCTTCCCGGCCCCCGGCCGCCCCGCACCTGCCCCGCCCCGCACCTGCCCCGCCCCGCACCTGCCCCGCCCCGCACTGGGTCGATCGCGCAATCGACCACACTAGGACGCGTCTGACATCAACTTTGGGTGTGTCGCGGCGGCTCGCCCGGCAGACTCATGCCCGGATTGCACCTTTTGTGACACTATGCCCGCTCCTGATGCCCCACGCCGCCGCCGGCCGCATGAGGTCTGTGGCTCCCTGGCCTCACAAGATGAGGCCTGTGGGCCACGGGCCTCAAACATGCCGCCGCGGAAGGGCGTATCAAACCACATGGCGCACGACAGAAACCGGACATCAATAACTTAATTACCGACGTGTCCTAGAGCGTGTCGATTGCGCAATCGACACACGCGAGTCCGCTGGCCGCTGTCAGCCCGCCGATGATCGCGACACGTGTCATACGCCGCCTTCCTAGCGGTTTTCCAGGCTTGGCTGCATCGACATCGCGAGCAGCCGGATGTTGATCGGCTGCGCGTCGTCGAAGTTGTACATCCGGCCGTACTTCGGCCGCAGCCGCTCCAGGATCCGCGGCACCGCTTCCTCCACCGCCCGCCGCCGCTGCTCCGCCCACTCGCCGACGAGGCCGGCTCTGAAGGCCCCCGGCCCCGCCGCGCCGCGGTCGGGTTCCTCACCCCGCGCGATCTGGCGCCCGTACAGGTAGAGCGAGAAGTGGTTGTCGAGCCCGGCCAGCAGCCGCTCCTTAGCGGCCGTATCGAGGTCGTCCAGGTAGTCGGTCAGGGAGAGGTCGGGGACGACCTCTGGCCGCGGGATCTCCTCGTTGATGATGTCCGTGACCTCGTCCAGGTACCTGATGAAGAACTCGAAGTCCGGCTTCTCGCCGATGTTGCCGTGCCCGCCGGAGAACCAGTCGAATTCGAGGTCGCGGGCGAACTCCAGGTTGGGCTTGAACAGCACAAGCGGATCCTGCCCCGCGAAGCCGCCGAACGGCAGCTGGTCGATGTTGATCAGGTCCGCTGAGTGGCCCACGCGCTCTTCGGCCAAAAGGAATACGGAGTGGTCCGGTGAATGACCGGGGCGGGGGAGGCCGCACAGGCGCAGCGTGACGTCCTCGAAATCAGTGGCGTCGTAGGGCCACGCGAGGATGTCAGTGGGCAGCGGCAGGTCGCTGCCGAACCGTTCCATCCAGGCGGCGGTGTGCTCGCTGGCGATCACCCGCGGCGGCTTGTCCAGCGACCGCACGAGGTGCCGGGTGCCGCCGATGTGGTCGGTGTGGAAATGCGAATAGCAGATGGCGGTCACCGGCAGCGGGGTCACCGACGCTATCGCCTTCAGCAGCGAATCGGCCGCGCCCATGATCGGGTCGAGCAGCAGCACGCCGCGTTCGCCGACGTAGAACAGCGTCCCGTAGAAGTGCCGCGAGAACCAGTAGGTGCGCGCCGTGAGCCGCTGCAGGACGTATTCCTCTAGGACGCTGCGCGGGAACAGATGCGCGACGCGCTGCCCTGGCTTCAGCGGTGTCTCGGCGGACGGCTCGACGTATGAGGCGCCCGTCGTTGAGAGCGGTTCTGCCATGAACATTGAGAGCGGTTCTGCCATGAACATCAGGCGGGGATGAGGCGCAGCGGCAGGGTCTCGTGCCCGTGGACGGCCATGTTGGCGGTGACCGTCGGCTCGCCGGCGATCTCGATGCTTCTGACGTGGCGGGCGAGTGCCGACAGGAGCGAGACGCCCTCGAGCCGGGCGACCCGCGCGCCGACGCACGCGTGCACGCCGAAGCCGAGGCCCAGGTGCTTGCCCACCACGTCCCGCGTGATGTCGTAAGTCTCCGGGTTCTCCCAGCGCCGCGGGTCCCGCCCGCCGGGCATGTGCAGCAGCAGGAGCTTCGCGTTCGCCGGCAGCGTCACCCCGTCCACGTCGATCTCGGCCGTCGCTCGGCGGCGGGTGAACCGGGCCGGGTTGTCGTACCGGATGCCCTCTTCGACGGCCCGCTTCGCGAACTCGCCGATGTCGGACCGCAGGAGCTGGTACTGCGACGAGAACTCGGCCAGCGCGCGCAGGATGTTGCCGAGGGTGTAGATGGTGGTGTCCGAGCCCGCCGAGTACAGGGTCCGGACGAGCACCTCGGCTTCCTCCGGGGTGACGTCGCCGGCGTCGGCGGCCTCGTACATCGACATGCAGATCCCGCCGGGCTGCACCGCTTCGCGCTTGCAGTTGACGGCGACCCACTCGAAGACCTCGGCCGCTTCGTCCATGGACTGGCGGTAGATCTCGTTCTTCGGCCCGAACATGTTGAATTGCGCGTGCCCGAACCGGATCAGCATCTCGCGGTTCTGGTCGCCGAGGCCGATCGCGTCCGGGAAGACCTTGAGCACGTACGCCTTGGCCAGATCCTTGTGACCGTCGATGACCGGCGGCCCGTCGAGCAGGCGGAGCACCAGGTTCTCGGCCTCGCTCTCGAAGGCGTCCTGCATGCGGCGGAGCACGGACGGGGACATGGCCTTGGCGATCACCGTCCGGACTCGCTGGTGATCCGGCGGGTCGTCGCTGAGCAGGATCATCGGCTGGCCGACTTCCTCGAATGGCGGCTCGGTCGAGCTGAAGGCCTTCCAGTCCCGCATCATGAGCTCGATGTGGTCGTGCCTGCCCGTCGCCCATACATCGTATTTCGGCTGGTACACGACAGGGGCGGCCTCGCGGATCAAGGCGTCGTAACGCTGGGGATCCCTGATGGCTTCCGGGCTGAACATGTCGAAGTCGGCGTCCAGGACCGAATCGATCGCGGGCATCAGCGCCCTCCTGCCTGGTATTGGCCGGTTTCCCCGGAGCGTAGGACGTGCCCATGGGAGGGTCAAGGCACAGTCGCGGCTGGCCGCGGCCATTGTGCCGGGCTAACATCCGCGGCATGAGGGTCATTGTCGACACCGCACTATGCGAAGCCAACGCGGTGTGCGCCGGCCTCGTCCCGGAGGTCTTCTCCGTAGACGAGTCGGACGAGCTCACCATCCTGACCCCGGACGGCGAGGTCACCCCCGACCTGGCCGGCCGCGTCCGGGAAGCCGTCCGCTGCTGCCCCAAGATGGCGCTCACGCTCGGGGAGTGACCGGCCGAGTCGGCCGCCGGAATTCACGTTACGGTTTGCGGGCCACACCGGCCCACAGCACCGTCGGGGTGGCCGCTTGGGCGTCGGAATCCGGTCGCCAGAGCGAGGCCTTGACAACGCCGGGCTCGGCCAGTTCGAGGCCGGCGAACAGGCGAGTCACGGCCGCGTGGTCCCGCAGCGTCACCTTCTGGGCCATGGACTCGTTCATCCGCCGGACCATCTCGATGTGGCGTTCGGCGTCGATGTCGCTGGCCGGGTGCGAAATGACCAGGTAGCTTCCCGGCGCGCACGCCGCCGTCAGCCGCTGCACGATCGCGTCGGCCTCGCCGTCGGCGGCGAATTGCAAGACGGCGAGCAGCATGATCGCTACCGGCTTGCTGAAGTCCAGCGTGCCGGCCGCGCCGGCCAGGATCGTGTCCGGGTCCCGCAGGTCGGCATCCAGGTAGGCCAGCGCGCCCTGCGGAGTGCTTTTCAGCAGTGCCTTCGCATGGGTGATGACGACGGGGTCGCTGTCGGCGTAGACGATCCGGGAGCCGGGCGCCTCGCGCTGGGCGACTTCGTGGGTGTTGTCGGCGGTCGGGAGCCCGGAGCCGATATCGAGGAACTGGCTGATCCCGGCCTCGGTCACCAGGAACCGGACGCTGCGGGCCAGGAAGGCCCGGTTCGCGCGCACTGAGAAGACGATGTCCGGGTAGGCCTGCAGGGTCTGCTCGCCGAGCTGCCGGTCCGCGGCGAAGTTGTCCTTCCCGCCTAGCCAGTAGTCGTAGACCCGGGCGATGTGCGGGACGCTGGTGTCGAAGTCGGGCATGGCGGCTCAGGATACGCGGCTGCTGTCCGTGCACGCTAGTTGTAGTGCTGCAGGCGGGGCCAAGCGCAATGCCGTTCAGCGAGCCCGGCTCCTGAAGGGCTCGGCGCTAGGCCGACCCGGGCCTGCGGCGGGTCGATTGCGCAATCGACCACACTAGAGCAGGTCGATTGCGCGATCGACCCGCTGGCCGATGAGATTTCGTCTCAAGCTGTGAGACAGAGTCCGCATCGTGAGACAATCCCGGACGGTTCGGGCTCTGTCGCACATTTCTGGATGATAACGGAGCCCTGACGCCGCCCGTACGCCGTATTTCCCTTATGAACGCGCCAAGCTCGAACTAACGAGAAAGATCCTTCGACCTATAGGCCGTAACATCCTTCACGTTATCGAAAACCGACGAGGGGCAGGACACCGGACGGCCGCTAGCGCACGATCGGACCGTTACCTTCCAGTTATATGAGCCAGAGCCGCGGTTCGCGCGGAATCCTTCTCCGCAGAGGCTTTTCCCGCCCGCGCGGATCGGCCCACGGGGCGGACCGAGTCCAGAGTGGGGGTCGACGTGACGTACGCGGCTCCCGCGTCGTCAGTGAACCATGATCACAATGTGCTAAACGGCATGGACCATAGCGTGCGCAAGCTGGCTGCCGGGGCGGTGCAGGCCTGAACAGTCTATTCCGTGGAAATCTCAGCGGCTAATCGCCGTAATCAGGGCGTCCATTTACCCAGTGTGAAGGTGGGCTTCCAAAGGTCCAAGGGCCAGAAGAGAACTGAGATTACCCACTGAGCCCAGCTGTGGAGCGATGACACACTGCTTGGAGTCGTCGGCAAATGGGGAGACGCTGTGTTAACAAAGACACCAATTAGGATATACAGCGCGATGAGCAGGCCCTTTATACTAAAAAGCGTCTTCAGGAAGTCCACTTCAGCTCACATCCTCTCCATGGACGCTCGTCATTTCTGCCGACCACGTTGCCAGCGGTCCAGCCATGGCGGTGGATTTGTCTTCTCACGGCACCTTTCAGTGAAAGACAGATGTCATGATGATCTCCACGATAGTTCATGCATGACTATCCATCCGGCCGACACTCCGAGCCGCCGCAGCGCTCTTGACAGATTCTGTTAGCTGCTGGCAACAATGTCATCATCAGCAACAGATAACACAACAGCCACAGTAGTCACACGCTGGACCGGGAAAGCTCCAGCCGGGCGAACGTAACGCCAGGGGCGGGGCCTCCTGCTGGCCGAAGGTGATCACGATCTCCCTGCCGTTGGCATAGCTGGCCACAGGCCGCTGGAGCATGTCACTCACCCTGCGGGCGACCCCCTGGAACAGCTCCACCTGATCCGGCGTGTCGGCGCTCACCCTGAACCGTCCGCTGGCGACGAGCATCTGGGCGACGAAGGGGGCGAAGTTCGCCTCGGCCCGGGCCTTCTCCTCCGCGCTCCCCCGCGCTAAGAGGGGTTCGCCGGTACCCAGGCTGCGCGCCGGATGAGTGGGTCATCGCTGATCTCCTTATGAGCGCCAGCCTCCCAGCATGCCATCCCGCGCTGGAACCGCGACCGGTCACGGCGCTAGTCGTAGTGCTTCAGGCGGGGCCAGAGGGTCTGCCAGCTGGCTGACGGGCCGGTGCAGACGCCGATCGGGATGTTGTTCCAGTCGCTTTGCACCTGGTCCGGCGGGTTGAAGACGGTCAGCTGCCGACAGGTCGCGAAGTAGGGGCGGAGCTGGCCGAGGGCGTCGACGACGAGCACCGTCTTGTCCGAGGCGCTGCCCGGTCCCCACGTCCAGAAGGAGTTGTGCGCCGAGATCACCGGCGGCAGGTGGTAGGGGCCGCCGTAGAGGTCGAGCGCGCCGGCTTCGGCGTAGGCGCCTGTGTAGACGGAGGTGGGGGGCTGGCCGGCGCGGGTCAGCGCGGCATCCTGGGCGGCGACCGCGGCGGTGAGCTGGGGCCAGCCGACGCTGTCGTTGACGGTTTTGTCTGGCGGCTGCACCTTGTGCAGGTAGGCCAGCGGGACCGCCGGCAGCGTGCTCGGCACGATCAGGACGATGCCGAGGACCGCGCCGATGGCGACCAGTCCCTGCCGCAGGCGCGGGCGGCCGCGGGCGAGCCAGCCCTCGGCCGACACCGAGCCCGCCGCGATCAGGGCGGGCAGCATGCCGTCGGAGTAGTAGACCTTGCCCGGCACCCAGGCGAGCACGTACAGCACGACGAGGGTGGCGGCGACCGCGAGGAACCGCAGCTCGGGATGCCGGTAGAGCCGGATGAAACCGGCGATGACGAGCGGGACACCCAGGAAGCCGGTGTAGACGAGCTGGCCGGGGAGTCCGGCGATGTAGTCGGCCGCCGAGGTGTTCTGGTCGTGGAGGGCGGATGCCATGGTGAGCTGGGGCCAGCCGTTGGCGAACTGCCAGGCGAGGTTGGGCGCCCAGATCGCGAGCGCGATGACGCCGCCGAGCCACGGCCATGGCGTCGCGAGGACGCGGCGGTGCGCGGAGGTGGCGAGGATGCCGATGACAAGGGCGCCGATCAAGGTGACGACCAAGTATTCGTTCTCCAGGCCCAGGCCGGCCGCCGCGCCGGCGCCGAGCCACCACCGTGGCCGGTCCCGCAGCAGCGCGGTGGTCACGCAGAGCAGGACGACCGCCCAGGCCAGCAGGTCGTACGGGGTGGTGTTGCCGATGTGCGTGGCGCCGAGGAGCACCGGCGCGGTGGCGGTGGCAAGCGCGGCGAGCACGCGGGCGGGGCGGCCGCCGCGCAGCAGCGCCGCCAGCCTCGCCGCGATGAGCACGATCGTCCCGCCCGCCAGCGCCGGGAGGATCCTGATGGCCGTGGGATTGGTGCCGAAGATGTCGGTGGTGCGGGCGAGCAGCACGGCGAGCGGCGGCTGGTCCACGTATCCGAACGCCAGGTGGTGGCTCGCCACGAGGAAATACAGCTCATCCTGCTGGAAGCCGTACCGGTCGCTGACCGCGAGCTCGACCGCGACGAACACCGCGGCGATGAGCCACGCGGCGCCGGGTATCCGGTCGCCGCCGGGCGCGCCGGCCGGGACGGCGCGGTCCGCGCCGGACCGGTGAATGCTGATTTCGGCCATGCCTAACTGGTATCAGCGGGCCGGTTCGCCGCGCATCGCCCGCGGGTTTGAACCTCTTAGTCAACCGGGAGAAGGAGGTGCGCGCGCTCGCCGGGGTCATGCCCGGGGCCTGGAGTGAGGATGGCGTGCGGGAGTCAGCCGCGACCGTTCGGGATAATGGGTTGTGAAGCGTCAGCTGTTGGCGGCGGCGGCCAGCTTCTCGACCATCTCGGAAGTCAGCGGGCTGCCCGGGAACGCGGTCATCCGGCCCAGCGGCAGGCTGCCGAGGAAGGCCATCAGCCCGGGGTCGGCGGCGAGGGCCGCGATGGGCCCGTCACCGGACGCCGACGCGAGGGCCTGCCCGAGCAACTCGGTGCCGCGCGGGTCGGCGAGCCACTCCGCGACCGTGGAGTCCGGCGTCAGCGGGACCCGGGCGTCGTCGGGGGCGACGGTGACCACCGTGGTGGTCCGCAGGTCCCGCGAGGAGGCGCCGACGGCGCAGTGGTAGTCGCCGCCCTCGACCACCCAGCGCCCCAGCCGGGTGTCCCAGTAGGCCAGGTCGTCGCGGGCGATCGTGAGGACCACGTCGGCGGTCTCGCCGGCGGCGATCGCGACGCTGGCGAACGCCTTCAGCTCGCGGGGCGCGCGGCGCACTCGCGATCGCGGCACGCTCACGTAGACCTGGACGACCTCGCGCCCGTCCCGGTCGCCGGTGTTGGTGACCGGGACCCGCACTTCGATGCCATCGTCGGTGGCGGCGGCGCTCGCCTCGCCGTAGCCGAAGGTAGTGTACGAGAGGCCGAAGCCGAACGGGTAGGCCACATCCTGCCCGCGCGCGTCGAACCCGCGGTAGCCGACGTGGATGCCCTCGCCGTAGCGGACATGGCTGTTCTCGCCGGGGAAGTCCAGGTACGACGGGTGGTCTTCGAGCTTGAGGGGGATCGTCTCGGCCAGCCGCCCGGACGGGTTGACCAAGCCGAACAGCACGTCGGCGATCGCACTGCCGCCGGCCTGGCCGAGCAGCCAGCCCTCCACGAGCGCGGGGACGCTGTCGTCCCACGGCTTGGTGCGCAGCACGGCGCCGTTGGAAAGCACCACGACAGTGCGCGGGTTCGCGGCCGCCACCCGCTCGATCAGCGCGCGATGCCCTTCGGGCAGGTCGATGCCGTCCCGGTCGGCGCCCTCGGTCTCGTGCACGCTGCCCGCGAACACGAGCGCGACGTCGCTGGTTTTCGCGAGTTCCACCGCCTCGGCGAGCAGCGCCTCATCGGGGGCCGCGCCGTCGGCGGTGTAGCCCGGCGCGAAGCGGGCCGGCGCGGAGGTGGCGGCGGTGATCGCGGTGAGGGCGTCGTCGAGCCTGGTCGGGGTGATCTGCGAGCTGCCGCCGCCCTGGTAGCGCGGGGTGCGGGCGAACTCGCCGAGGACCGCGATGGACTGGCCGCCGGTGCGCAGGGGCAGCAGGCCGCCGTCGTTCTTGAGCAGGACGACGGCCCGGCCGGCGATCTCGCGGGCCAGCGCGTGGTGGGCGCCGGCGTCGTAGGTTCCCGGCTGACGCGCGGCCGCGCGTGCCACGAGTGCGCGCACCCGGCCGGCGGCCGTCGTCAGCAGGGCTTTGTCGAGGCGGCCTTCCGCGACAGCGGCGATCAGTTCCTGGTCCCCCGTGTCGTCCGGGCCCGGCATGGTCAGGTCCAGGCCGGCGGCGACGGCCGCGCACCGGTCGGAGACGGCGCCCCAGTCCGAGACAACCACGCCCTCGTAGCCCCACTCGCCGCGCAGGACCTCGGTGAGCAGCCAGCGGTGCTGGCTGGCGTACACGCCGTTGATCTTGTTGTACGCGCACATCACGGTCCATGGCCGCGCCTGGGTGACCACCCGCTGGAAGGCGCGCAGGTACATCTCGCGCAGGGTGCGCTCGTCGACGTCGGCACTCACGCGCATCCGGTCGGTCTCCTGGCTGTTGACCGCGAAATGCTTCAGCGACGCGCCGACGTCCTTGCTCTGCAGGCCCCGCACCCATGCGGTGGCCAGGACGCCGGCCAGCAGCGGGTCCTCGGCGAAGTACTCGAAGTTGCGGCCGCCCAGCGGGCTGCGCTTGAGGTTGATGCCGGGGCCGAGCAGCACCGCGACGTCCATCGCGCGGCATTCGTCGCCGAGCGCCTCGCCCATGCGGCGCAGCAGGCTGGGATCCCACGTCGAGGCGGTGGCCACCGCCGGCGGGAAGCAGGTGGCCGGCGGCCGGTCAGCATGTCGGTCTGGGATGCCTGCAGGCGGACGCCGTGCGGGCCGTCGGTCAGGGTGATCGCCGGGATGCCGGCCGACTCGACCGGCGTGCTGTGCCAGAAATCCCTTCCGCTGGTAAGTGCGGCCTGTTCGGCGACAGTAAGCTCGGGCGTCATTGGCCAGGGTCCTTTCGCCGCAGGCGGCTACCTAGTACCTACTAAGTAATAGGTAATGTAGGTGGCGGGCACGACGCATGCAAGGGGGCGCCGTGGAAATACCAGACAGTTCCGCCCGGGTTTACCGACGTGACCGGACACGTCTGCCGGCGGCGCAGCGGCGCCGGCAGATCCTGGACGTGACCACGCGCCTGATCGGGGAGCGCGGTTTCTGGGCGCTGTCCATGCAGGACGTCGCCGACGCCTGCGGGCTCACCGTCCCCGGCCTGCTGCATCACGTCGGTTCCAAGGACGGCCTGCTCCTCGCCGTGCTCGACCACCGCGACGAGGAGGACTTCAGGTCCCTCGCCAGCCAGCTCGGGATGGACCTGGATGACTGGCGGGGGCCGTGGCCCAGCCAGGTCACCCTGCCGCGGGCGTGCGAGGCCCTCGTGCGCCGCAACGCCACCCAGCCGGAGATCGTCCGGCTGTTTTCCGTGCTGGAGGCCGAGTCGCTGGCGCCCGACCACCCCGCTTCCGCTTATTTCGCCGAGCGCCAGCGGCGGACGCTCACCGGGTTCGCCGCGCTGGCCGCCGGCCGGACAGCGGATCCGCTGTCGCTAGCCCGGCAGGTGATGGCGATGATGGACGGCCTGCAGGTCCAGTGGCTGCGCGATCCGGAGAAGACAGAACCTGGTCGCCGAGTGGGACGCCGCGGCCAGGAAGCTGTTCGCCGGTCTGCGCCTAGGGCCCGCCTGACCTGCCTGACCTGCCTGACGTCTCGGGCGGGGTGCCAGGCGGGTGTCAGGCGGGGTGTCGGCCCGCGACCGTGCCGGCGCGGGCGGCGATGTGCGGCGGGACCCTTGTGCCCGACGGCAGTGCGGGGTCCGGGACCGGTTGCTGCCAGGTGGCCACCAGCGGCAGCTCGCCGGCCCACAGGCCCAGTCCGGCGTCGGGCGAGTCGCCGTCGTCGGGCGGCCCGGTGCGGATCTTCACGGACGCCTCGTCGAGCGGAAGCGCGAGCAGCCGGGTGGCGGCGAGCTCCTTCTTGTTCGGCCGGCGGGCGTAGTCCCACTGGCCGGGCGCCATGTGCTCCGATAGCAGGCGGAGCCCGGCGAGCACTTCGCCGGGTCCGGTGACGAGCCGCGGGTAGCCGTAGATCATCGCGCAGCGGTAGTTGACCGCGTGCTCGAAGACCGAACGGGCCAGCACCAGTCCGTCCGCCACCGTGATCGTCACGCACGCCGGGCTGTCCCCGCGCAGGCTGACGCTCGCGACAGAACCATGCAGGTAGAGCGTTGACTCGTCGAAGCCGTAGCTCGTCGGCACGACCATCGGCCAGCCGTCGCGGACCACGCCGAGGTGGGCGACCAGGCCGACGGCGAGGACCTTGAGCAGGTCGCTCCGCTCCGTCCGGCCCTGCTCGCGGAGCCTGCGGTGCCCGGTGCGCTCGGTACTGGACAGCGGGTTGGTCACAGACCGGTCATATCATGCGCCGGGAATGCGCTGGCACTCCCCGGCGTTATCGGGTACAGTTGCCATATCGGCCTGGTGCCCATCTGAGCGGCCCGGTAGAAGTCCCAAGCGCCACATTCGGCAGGCGCGGCAACGCAGACTGACCATTAGCGGTCATTCGTCACATCTAGGCATCGGCGCAGTTGAGCGGCGTACTCAACGCCTGTTGCGGCCATTCGCGGCTCCATTAGCCATGGCCCGCCACCAGCTCTATTCGTGCTGCGCGAATTCCCGCCTTTCCATGAAGAGGAAACCCCATGACAGCAATCACAGAAGAAACAACAGTAGAACAGCTCCGCGTTTCCGCGGATACGCACCCGGCGGCCGCTGAGGGGCCGTCTCCCGCTGGCAGCCGGGTCGCGCAGACACCCGTCACGCTGGTGTCAGGCATCGTCGACGTCAGCGACGGGCGCGGTTACCTGCGGACGGCCGGCTACCGGCGCTCCGCCGGCGACATCCCGCTCACGACCGCGCAGGTCCGCCGCTACGGACTGCGCATAGGAGACCGGATCGAGGCCGCGGTAACACCGCCCGCCAGCGCGAACGGCACAGCCGCGGGCAATGGCACCCCGGCCGGCCGCAACGGCAAGGCCGACGACACTAGCGGCAACGGAAACGGCAAGGCGGCCAGCAACGGAAACGGGGCGCGGAGCCGCCAGCGGAACAGGGACACCACCCTCACCGCCGACATCACCGTCATCACCGTCAACGGGCTGCCGCCAGATGCGGCCATGCTCCGCCCGCACTTCGATGACCTGACCCCCGTCTACCCCAACGAGCGGTTCCGTCTCGAAGACGGCGACCCGTCTCCCACGGCGCGGATCATCGACCTGGTCTCCCCCATCGGCAAGGGCCAGCGCGGCCTCATCGTCGCGCCGCCGAAAGCCGGCAAGACCACGGTCCTGAAGACGATCGCGCACGCGATCGCGACCGCCTACCCCGACGTGCACCTCATGCTCGTGCTGGTCGGCGAGCGTCCCGAAGAAGTCACCGACCTGCGCCGCTCGGTGCGCGGCGAGGTGATCTCCTCGACCTTCGACCAGTCCCCCGACGACCACGTGCGTGCCGCGGAACTGGGGATCTCCCGCGCCAAGCGACTGGCCGAACTCGGCCGGGACGTCGTGGTCATGCTCGACTCACTCACCCGGCTCGGCCGGGCCTACAACCTCGCCGCCCCCGCGAACAGCCGGACCCTCAGCGGCGGCGTCGCGGCGTCGGCACTGCAGCCGCCCCGCCAGTTTCTCGGCGCGGCGCGCTGCCTCGAAGAGGGCGGCTCGCTGACGATCCTGTCCACCGCCCTGATCGACACCGGTTCCCTGCTCGACAACGTGCTGTTCGAGGAGTTCAAGGGCACCGGGAACATGGAACTGCGGCTGCGCCGCGACCTGGCCGAGAAGCGGATGTTCCCGGCGATCGACCCGGTGCCTTCGGGTACCCGGCGGGACGATCTGCTCATGGACCCCGCCGAGCACGCCGCCGTGGTCAGCCTGCGCCGGGCCCTCGCGGCGCTGGACAGCCAGCACGCCCTCGAGTTGCTGCTGGAAAAGACCGCCTCCCCGAACGAACGGCTGCTTCGCCAGATTCACGCGTCACGATGATGTCCCCGGCGGCACGGGCCGGGTGAGGCGCACCTCCTCCTCCGCGAAGCCGAGCGCCGCGTAGAAGGCCCGCGCCCCGGTGTTGCACATCCCGGTGTGCAGCGTGAGATTCTCCAGCCCATGGTCGCGCGCCCAGGCTTCGGCCGCCGCGACGAGCACCCGGCCGATCCCCCGCCGCGACGCGCCCTCGGCGACGACGAGTTCGCCGATGTACGCGTCCCGCTCGCCGGTGAAGTGCGTGACAGGGCTGATACTGATGGCCCCCACGATCATGCCCGTCTCCTCCCCTGCCCCCTTCCGCGTCTCCTCCCCCGCTCCCTCTCCCCCTTCTCCTCTCCCTTGCTTCTTGCTGTTATCAAGAGCGACCAGGACTGCACCCTTTCCGGCCGCCGCCGCGCCGAGTGAGCTTTCAAGCCAGCGTCGCCCGGCGTTGAGCGCTTCTGCCTGGTCCCGCCAGGGGGCCACCCCGATGGCGAGCCGCGGTGCGAGCGCGAGGATGTCTTCTTTGTCGCCGTCGCCCGCGGGGCGGATGTCCACGTCCGAAACGTCCATGCCGGCACCCTCCCACGCCCTACACAGCCGATAAAACCGCTGAGCCAGGAGAACCTGGACCCACCTTGGGCGCAAGACCGTTGGTTTGTCGTCCGTTTTGCCGCTTTTGTCAAAGGCTCTTGCGCCCAAAGTCGGCGGAGGTGTCCGGTATGCGAGAACGATGTCGGCTGCCGCCGCTGCCGGGCGGCACACACCGGGCCGACTGGCCCCGGCAGTCACGAAGGCACCACCTGCCAGGCAATGTACGGCCCGACTCCGCAGCGGTTCAGTAGGGGGCGGTGTCCATCGCGGCGTACCACGCTGTGAAGGCGTCCCATTCCGCGGTGACTGAAGGTTCAACTTCGCCCCAGTCCGAACGGGCTGGGCTTCCTCCCTGGACAGACCAGTGGGCCACGACGTTTTCGCCAGCCATGACGCAGCCGTGCATCTGGGCGGGCGGGTAGCTGAGGGCGCGCTTGGCCGCGTCCAGAACCGGGTTGCCCTCGCGGCAGAAGAGCAGGTTGTCGAATTCGGGCAGGATAACGGCAGCGCGGACCATCTCGTCAGGTGCCGCGGCCACGTCGAAAACGGGCTGATCGTTGTCGCTGACGATGCCCGCGCCCGCCTCCCGCATGGCCACCGCGGCGCTGGTGAGGCCCGACCAGTGGCCGAAGTCGGCCGCCGTCGCTGGCCCGAATGCCGTGAGGTAGCTCCGCACTAGGTCGGCGATCCCATCGCTCGCCGACCCCACAGGCTCGCCGAGCGCGGTCTCGGCGAGAACGTACGCGGTCCGGGCGGACACCCACGGGTCGGTATCGGCGGCCTCGACCACCGCAAGCAGCATCCTGACCGCGAATCCCAGGTCCCGCGGCCGGGCGGTGGGAAACCGTGGCGCGAGCCCGGAGCCTATCTCGGCCCCGGTGAGCCCCGGGGTACCGAGCAGCAGCTCACGCCCGGCGGCGAGCACGCTGTCACGGTCGGCCGCTTCCCACAGGTCAGGGCAGTGCTGCCGGACCATGCGCTCCGCCGCCGGCCGCAGGCAGGGCCACCAGGCGAAGTACTGGCGGTGGGTAACCAGGTGCGCGGCGCCACGCATGAGGTTCGCGCGCACCAGGTCGTAGCTGCGCAGGGCACTCACGTACGCGCCGTGATCGTAGTCCGCGGTCCGCGTCCACATCCCGACGACCGGTCCTCGCTTCGTCTGCGCGTTCAGCCCCGCGAGGCGCTCGAGGATGCCGGCGGGCGACCGCCGCTCGTCGCGGTTGAGCAGCTGTCTGCGAAGCGGGAGCACGGGGCGAGCCTAGCCGAGCCGACGCGATCGCCGGCCAGCACGACTGTGCCGATTGCGCGATCGGCACACTCTTGGCAATGTTCCGGAACAACCTGAGTTTGCGGCGTGCGAGGCGGCCCGTTCCACCCCTTATCTCCCGTTACGGGAAGTCCCCGCCCCCCGCCGCCATGCCCCGCGGCACGCTCAGCAGACGGGCACGCGCGTGTTATGAGCGGCCGTCGGGGCAGGCTCGCGCATCATGGTGGATCGAAAGGCACCCTCTGATGTGCCTTTCGATCCACCATCATGACGGACGGACAGCCACTGCCCGGTTTACCCACTTTTGTCCCCTGCCGAGGCGCGGTGCCGCGCGGAGAACCGGCCGGCCGTGCCGCGCCATGCGCGCGAAAGCCGCATTCCGGACATCTCTGCACGGCGGCTGGCCGCGAAGGGCGGGTAAACCACAGCACGGCCCAGGGACACGCCGAACAATCACCTTGTTCCGGAACGTTGCCCTTCCGGGCCCGATTGCGCAATCGGCACACTGAGGTACGGGCGTACGGGCGCGGGGCGCGGAGGCGGGCGCGAGGCGGGGGCGGGGCGCAGGGCGCGGGGGGCGGGCGCGGAGGCGAGGCGGGGGCGGGGTTACCAGGGGACTTCGGTGCCGTCCCATGAGAAGAACTGGCCGGTGGGGCCGTCGTCGGGGAGCAGGGCCAGGCGGACGGCGCCGACGGCGGCTTCGGCGGGGTCGCCGCCGGCCGCGGCGGCGCGGGCGTTGAGGTCGGTGCGGCGCACGCCCGGGGCGAGCGCGTTCACCTTGAAGCCATCGCCGGCCAGGGTCAGGGCGTAGAACAGGGTCAGCGCGTTCAGGGCCGTCTTGGAGGACCGGTACGCGGCGAACGTTCCGCTGGTGGTCCGCAGCTGCCCCGTGCCGGTGGCGCTCCAGTTAAGCGAGCCCGTTCCGCTCGAGATGTTCACGATTCGCGGGTGCGCCGAGCGGCGCAGCGCCGGGAGGAAGGCGTTCGTCACCGCGACGACGCCGAACACGTTCGTCTCGTAGATCCGCCGGAAGGTGGCGAGATCCTCTTCATCGGCCGGCTTGCCGTCGCCCGAGATGCCGGCGTTGCTGACCAGGATGTCCAGGGCACCGACCTCGCGGGCGGCCTCGGCGACGCTGCCAGAGTCGGTAACGTCCAGGGTCAGCGGCCGGGCGCCGCGGCCGATCTCGTCCGCGGCGGCCTTCCCGCGCGCGGCGTCGCGCGAGCCGACGTAGACGGTCAGCCCAGCGGCGGCGAGCTGGCGGGCAATTTCCTTGCCGATACCCTTGTTGGCACCCGTGACCAGTGCGATTGAGTTGTCCATGCTGCCAGGGTGCCCGCGCTGGCACGGCGTATCCAGGCACAGTCGATACCAGGGAAGGTCCGGATGGCACGAGCCGAACTCGCCCGCTTCCTGCGCGACCGCCGCGAGGGCCTGCGCCCCGCCGACACCGGGCTGCCCGCCGGGAGCCGGCGCCGCACCCCGGGCCTGCGCCGCGAAGAGGTCGCGGAGCTGGCCGCCATGTCGGTCGACTACTACGCCCGGCTCGAGCAGGGGCGCGGGCCGCGTCCCTCGCCGCGGGTGCTCGAACGCGCTCGCCGGGGCGCTGCGGCTGACGGCCGCCGAGCGGTCGCATCTGTTCCGGCTGGCGGGCGCGACGCCGAGTGCGCCGATGGTGCCGCCGCGGACGGTCCGACCGTATGTGGCCGGGCTGCTGAGCCGACTGCCGGAGACGGCCGTGATCGTGACCGCGGCCAGTTACGACGTGATCGCCTGCAACCCGCTCGCGCAGGCCCTCCTGGGCGACCTGTCAGACCGGCCCAATCTCGCCCGCCGCCGGTTCCTGGCGCGTGAGGCGGTGCTGACCTCGGGCCACGAGGAATTCGCCGAGATCGCCGTGGCGCGGCTGCGCGCCGCCGCCGTCCGGTACCCGCGGGACGAGGCCCTCGCCGGACTGCTCGCTGAGCTTCGGACGGGCAGTGCGGAGTTCACCAGGATCTGGGACACCAACCCGGTGCGCGTGCCCGGTCACCGGAGCAAGACCATGGTGCATCCCGAGGCGGGCCGACTGCAGCTGAACTGCGACGTACTCACCGTCCCCGACGACGACCAGCAGGTCGTCTTCATGACCGCCGATCCCGGCAGCGCGTCGGCCGGCGCCCTGCGCGAGCTGGCCGCCGCTGTCGCCGCCTGATCGGGGTCGGAGGGGGCCAGGGGGGTGGGGGAACGGGCAGTCCCCCCATTGGGGGGTCTGGGGGGCTTTGCCCCCCGAGGGAAGCAGGCAAGCAGAGCAGGGCGCTGTCAACCGGATGGGCCGCCCGCGGCGTATCACGCACAGAACCTGACCCCGGATGCCGGGAGACAAAGGGTGACGCGTGGCGGTGCTGACGAGCTCGACGAGCGCTTCGCGGCGTTCGTGCGCAGGAGCGGCGAGCGCCATCTGCGGGTGGCGGTGCTGCTCACCGGCGACTGGCACGCCGCCGAAGACCTCGTCCAGGCCAGCCTGGTCAAGCTGTACCGGGCCTGGCCGCGGGTGGATGAGGTCGACGGCGACCCGGACGCGTACCTGCGCCGCATCATCCTGAACACCTACCGGTCGTGGTGGCGCGCCCGGTGGCGCAGGGAGACGCCGGTGGCCGAGCTGCCGGAAACCGCGGCGGGCGGCGACGACGCCGACCGGCACGCGCTCGCCGCGCTGATCAGGGAGGCGCTCGGCCAGCTGCCGCGCCGGCAGCGCGCCGTCCTGGTGCTGCGCTATCTCGAAGACCTGCCCGAAGCGGAGATCGCGTCGCTGCTCGGATGCTCGGCGGGCGCGGTCAAGACGCACGCCCACCGGGGCCTGCGCGCGCTGCGCGCGCGGCTCGGCGACCAGTGGCCGCCGCGAGCCGTGCAGCCGCCGGGCGCGGCGGAGCCGCCGGTCGGCCAGGCGACGGCACCTGCCCTGCGACACGACGCCCCATGACGGAGGATGACATGAACGACACTGGTCAGGACCTGCGGGCCATATTCCGCGCCGCGTCCGGCGACATGCCGCCGGACATCGACCTGCTGCGCGGCGTGCGCGACCGGCGCGCGGCCGGCCGTCGCCGGGCGCGCCACCGGGCGCGCGCGCTCGTATCGGCCGGCGCGGTCGCCGCCGTCGGCGGCGCGGCGGCGCTGGCCGCGGTGCTGGCCGCCTCCGTCGGCGAGGCGCCGTCGGCGCTCGCGGCGGTGACCAGCGCGCTGGAGAAGACCTCCGCGGAGAGCTACCGGTTCAGCCTCGACTCGGCGGCGGACATCAGCGGGCACACGCGCGGATCGAGCCGCATGGCCGGCGCGTTCGACCCGCGGCACCGGCTCGGCGAGGAATCGCTCGTCCGCAGCAGCCTGCGCGACAATGGCCAGCCGGTCCACGCGCAGATCCGGTTCATCGGCGGCAGCGTGTACGCCTGGATGTCCCCGGGGTCCGGGTTCGGAACCCCCGGCAAGCCCTGGGACAAGTCCCCGATCCCGCCGCCAGGGGCGGACGCGCTCCCGGGCCAGGACCTCAGCGGATTCAGCGGCTGGCGGCCGGTCAGCCCGGCGGCGCTGCTCGGGGTGCTCCGCTCCGCGGCCACCGTCCGCGACGAGGGACCCGCCGCCGGTCCCGGCTGGACCGGCACCAAGTACGGGTTCACCGCGTGTCCCAGCGTGCTCGGGCAGCTGAGGTGCGTCACCGGCACCGTGTATGTGGACAGCCAGGGGCTGGTCCGCCGGCTGGTGACCGTGGCCACGCTGCGGGCGGCGCACAGCCGGAGCGTGCTGATGACGAGCACGGCCGACCTCACGTTCGGCGACTTCGGGACGCCGGTGTCCGTGAGCGCGCCGCCCGCCGGCCAGGTCGCGGACACCAGCACACCCGACTGGATGTTGCTGTTCTGAGGGGCTCCCCACCGGTCAGGCGCGGGTGGCGGGGGCGGGAGTCGCCACGGTACGTTCCGGATAAACGGGGACTTCAGCCGGAGTGCGGGCCGGCCGCGAGGAACGGCGGCCGGCCACCGCGGCGGTGCCGTCGGCCGCCCCGTGCACCTCGTGCACGTACCGCTTGCCGCGCAGCAGCGAGGCGACCGCGGCGATGAGGCAGGCGGCGATCGCGAAGTCGAACGCGACGTCCAGGCCGGAGTGGAACGGGGCGGCGATCAGCGACGGGAAGAACGAGTGGCCGGTCAGGTAGGCGGCGTGGCTGGCCGGCAGCTTCGTCAGCGCCGACCCGAGCAGCATCTGGATCGGGTTGTAGCCGAGCAGCGCGGCGAACATGACCGCGGTGGGCGGCAGCTGGGACAGCCGCGTGGCGTCCGCGACGGGCACGCCCTGCGCGGTCAGCCCGTGCAGCAGGCTCGCCGGGAGCGAGGCCGACAGGCCCAGGATGATCAGCGAGAAGAAGATGCCGATCGAGAGCACCATGGACGAGTTCTGGAAGGTCGCGCTCATGCCGGCGCCCACGCCACGGCGCTCGGGGGGCAGGCTGTTCATGATGCCGGCGCGGTTCGGGGAGGCGAACAGGCCCATGCCGATGCCGTTGAGGAGCAGCACCCCGGCGAACTGCCAGTAGGCGAAGTCGACGGGCAGCAGCTCGAGCAGGCCGAACGAGAGCGCCGCGATGACCATGCCGCCGGTGGCGAACGGGCGGGCGCCGAACCGGTCGGACAGCCAGCCGGAGACCGGGCCGGCGACGAGGAAGCCGACCGTCAGCGGGAGCATCGCGATACCGGCCCACAGCGGGGTGTCCTCGAAGCTGTAGCCGTGCATCGGCAGGTAGATGCCCTGCAGCCAGATGATCAGGATGAACATCAGTCCGCCGCGGCCGAGGCCGGACAGCAGGCTCGCCAGGTTGCCGGCGGTGAAGGGGCGGATCCGGAACAGCGACAGCCGGAACATGGGGTCGTCGACCCGGGTCTCGATGAAGCAGAACGCTGCGAGGACGGCGAGGCCGCCGCCGATCAGGCCGATCACGAGCGGGCTGGTCCAGCCCATCGTGTGGCCGCCGTAGGGCTGGATGCCGTAGGTGATGCCGACGAGGACGGCGATCAGGCCGGCGGCGAAGGTCAGGTTGCCCCACCAGTCCAGCCTGGCGGGCTTGCGGACGCCGAGCTCCCTGAGCTTGAGGTAAGACCAGACCGTGCCGAGGACGCCGAACGGGACGGAGACGAGGAAGACATACCGCCAGCTGATCGGGCCGAGCACACCGCCGAGGACGAGGCCGATGAAGCTTCCCGCGATGCCCGCCACCTGGTTGAGGCCGAGCGCGAGACCTCGCTCGCTGGCCGGGAAGGCGTCGGTGAGGATGGCGCTTGAGTTGGCCATCAGCATGGCGCCGCCGACGCCCTGGAAGATCCGCATCACGATCAGGTACCAGCCGGCGGCCTCGCCGTGCAGCCAGGTCACGGACAGCAGGATCGAGAACGCGGCGAACACCGCGAAGCCCATGTTGTACATGCGGACGCGGCCGAACATGTCGCCGAGGCGGCCGAAGCTGACCACGAGCACGGCGGTCACGACCAGGAAGCCCATCAGCATCCACAGCAGGATCGTGGTGTTGCCGGGCTGCAGCGGGTCGATGCCGATGCCGCGGAAGATGTTCGGCAGGGCGATGAGCATGATGGACGAGTTGATGGTCGCCATCAGCATGCCGAGGGTGGTGTTCGAGAGCGCGATCCACTTGTAGCGGGGGCCGACGGCGGTGCGCGGTGGCGGAGTTGTCGCTGTTGCGGGCGGCACTGGTGCATCCTCCGGAACGAGGTTCAAGAGTTATTTGCTTGATGCGAACTAATCTTAAGCCTAGTTTGTTCCCTGGTCTGGTTGGATGGCGGGATGAGCCTGCCGCTGTCGCTTCGCCCGGCGCTGTCGTCGCCGGAACTGCTCGCACCGCCGGTCTTTAAGGCGCTCCGCTCGTGGCCGGGCGCGGATGAGGTCCAGGCGGCGGCCATCGATCCGGCGCTGTCGGATACCGCGGCGTTCTGCGCCGAATACGGGGTGCCGCCCGAGGAATCCGTGAACTGCGTCGTGGTCGCGGGCAGGCGGGGCGGGGAGACCACGTACGCCGCGTGCATGGTGGCCGCCACGACGCGAGCGGACGTCAACGGGCTGGTGCGGCGGCACCTCGGAGCGCGGAAGGCGTCCTTCGGGGCGGCGGACGCGGTGACGGCTCTGACCGGGATGGAGTACGGCGGGATCACCCCGATCGGGCTGCCCGCGGAGTGGCAGATCCTCGTTGATCTCCCGGCGGTGAAGCTGGACAGCGTGGTCATCGGTTCCGGCATCCGGGGCTCCAAGCTGTGGCTGCCCGGGCGGCTGCTCGCCGACCTGCCGGGCGCCGAGGTCCTGCCCGGACTGGGAGTGTGATCGCGCGTCGCCCTCGCCACCGGTGCCGCGTGCGCTTTGGCCTGGTTTGACACCGGGAATCGGAAGGGGCATTCTTGGGTTGGTCAAACTAGACACCTCGTTCGGTGAGGCGTCTTCACGGACACAGGCCACTGATCCCAACCGTCGAGAGACGCTCCGGATCAGGACACCTCTCCCCGGCCTAAGGGGTGAGGCCAAGTGGCTGCGCATGCGACCCATCGGGACGCGCTACGCCGTGGAGTGCCAAAGCTCTTACGAGAGAGGTGACCTCGCCGCGCATGGCGTGGCAATGGACAGTACCTCTCAAGTGGTGTCGTGCGTAATGGCGCATGAGCGCCGCGAATGAAGGGAGGCGCGCGATGGACTCTGATAGTCCGGGCCGAAGTCGGCCCTTTCCGCCGCTGTCCCTGCCAGTCCCTGGCACACGCTGACGCAACCTTTCTCTATTTCTGAGTAGCTTGCTCTTCGCCTGCTCGCAGGCCTGTACCGGCTGATCGCGGGCCTGTACCGGCTATGCCATCTTGCGTTACGCGTGTGCCTCTATCCCGCTTTAGTGCAAAGCGTGAGAGGGGTGAACTCTAATGACTGCTGTAGAGGTAACTGCCGCCCGTCGTCCGGCGGTTCTCGACGAGGCGCACGTCGGCGACATCCGTGGTGCCCTCGGCACCATCCGGGTCGACGACCTCGCCGTTCGCCCAACCGTGTCGAGCAAGCTGAAGACGCTGCTCGCGGTCGTCGGGCCGGGCCTGATCGTGATGGTCGGCGACAACGACGCCGGTGCCTTCTCCACCTACGGGCAAGCCGGCCAGAACTACGGCACCCGGCTGCTGTGGACGCTGCTGCTGCTGATCCCCGTGCTGTATGTGAACCAGGAGATGGTGCTGCGTCTCGGCGCCGTCACCGGGGTGGGCCACGCGCGGCTGATCCTGGCGCGGTTCGGGAAGTTCTGGGGCGCGTTCTCGGTGATCGACCTGTTCATCCTGAACGCGCTGACGATCATGACCGAGTTCATCGGCATCACGCTGGCCGCTTCGTACCTTGGCGTGCCCAAGGCGGTGGCCGTGGGCGGCGCGGCCGTGGTGATCATCGCGTCGGCGTTCACCGGGTCGTTCCGCCGGTTCGAGCGGATCGCGATCGCGTTCTGCGCGGGGTCGCTGCTGCTCATCCCGCTGTACTTCATGACCCACCCGTCTGTCAGCGAGATGGGGCGCGGGTTCGCCGTGCCGGGCCTGCCCGGCGGCTCCGGCCAGATGGCGACCGTGATGCTGCTGGTCATCGGCATCGTCGGCACCACCGTGGCGCCGTGGCAGCTGTTCTTCCAGCAGTCGTACGTGATCGACAAGCGGATCACCCCGCGGTTCATGAAGTACGAGAAGGCCGACCTGTGGATCGGCATCGTCATCGTCGTGGTCGGCGGCGCCGCCCTGATGGGCGTGGCCGCGGCCGCCTTCGCCGGCACGCACGCGGCGGGTGGCTTCACCGACTCGGCCGGACTCGCGCACGGGATCGCCGCGTACGCGGGCCACGCGGCCGGCGTGATCTTCGCGATCGCCCTGCTCGACGCGGCCGTCATCGGCGCGTTCGCGGTGTCGCTGTCCAGCGCGTACGCGATCGGCGACGTGCTCGGCCTGAACCACTCCCTGCACCGGGGCGTCGGGCAGGCCAAGGGCTTCTACGCCGTGTACGCGGCGCTGATCTGCGCCGCCGCCGCCATCGTGCTCATCCCGGGCTCGCCGCTCGGGCTGATCACCGAGGGCGTGCAGGTGCTCGCCGGGGTGCTGCTGCCGAGCGCGACGGTGTTCCTGCTGCTGCTCTGCAACGACCGCGAGGTGCTCGGTCCCTGGGTGAACGGCCGCAAGACCAACGCGTTCACCGCGGGAGTGATCGCGGTGCTGATCACCCTGTCCGTCGTGCTGACCGCCTCCGTGGTGTTCCCGGGGATCACGGCGCGCCAGATCGTGGAGATCGTCATCGCGTGCGCGGCGGCGGCGGTCCTCGGGGGCGCGTGGACGCTGCTGCGCCGGCGCGGGGC
The DNA here is from genome assembly GCA_963771985.1 of uncultured Actinomycetota bacterium. Classification (GTDB taxonomy): domain Bacteria; phylum Actinomycetota; class Actinomycetes; order Streptosporangiales; family Streptosporangiaceae; genus Trebonia. The sequence continues at coordinate 509,876 of CAVYVO010000032.1, forward strand.
GACGACGACGGCGACGGCGCTTGACGACGAGTTCGGCGGGATGGCTTCCGCCAGCGCGGCGGAGCGGGACACGTGGCGGATGCCGCCGCTGGCCGAGCTCGGCGCGCCCGTGGTCAGCAAGGCCCGCAAGCTCGGGCTGACCGCGCTGCGCTCGTACCTGGCGATCGCGATGATCCTCGTCATCGTGAAGGTCGTCGAGGTCGCTCTCGCCGCCCACTGAGGGGCGATAGCCCGGCGTCCCCGGCCGTTGCCGTGCCGGGGCCGCCGGGCACTGCTATACGATTGCACGGTGCCAGAAGCTGACGCACTGTCCAAGTTCGATGTCACCACGCCGCACATCGCCCGTATCTACGACTACTGGCTCGGCGGCAAGGACAACTTCGAGGCGGACCGCAAGGCCGCCGAGCTGGCCCTCGCGGCCACGCCGACCATCGTGCCCGGGGTCCGCGCCAACCGCCGGTTCCTCGGCCGGGCGGTCCGCTTCATGGCGGCCGAGGGCGGGGTGCGCCAGTTCCTCGACATCGGCACCGGCATCCCCACCGCGAACAACACGCACGAGGTCGCGCAGCGGGTCGACCCGGCGGCGCGCATCGTCTACGTGGACAACGACCCGATCGTGCTCACGCACGCCCGCGCACTGCTGACATCGACGACCGCGCCCACGGCCTACATCGACGCGGACGCGCGCGAGACCGGCAAGATCCTGGAACAGGCCGCGCGGACGCTGGACTTCACCAAGCCGGTCGGCGTGATGCTGATCGCGCTCCTGCACTGCGTCCCCGACGAGGACGGTCCCGGCCAGCTTGTCCGTGACCTGATGGCCGCCGCCCCGCCGGGCAGCTACCTGGCGATCACGCACCCCGCCCGCGACCAGCTCGCCGTCGCGACCAAGGCGGAAGAATCGCTCACGAAATCCATGGGGCAGAAGGTCACCTTCCGCACCCGTGACGAGGTGTCCGGCTTCTTCGACGGGCTCGAGCTCATCCCGCCCGGCGTGGTCCCGGTGCAGGAGTGGCGTCCCACGTCGGAGCTCGACTTCAACAGCGCGCCGACCGCGATGTGGGGCGGGGTCGGACGCAAGGGGTGACCGCCCGCTAGGGTGACGCCATGACTGACTCGACGGGCGGCCCGCTGTCCGGGGTGCGCGTGGTGGAACTCGCCGGGATCGGGCCGGGGCCGCACTGCGGGATGCTGCTGGCCGACCTGGGCGCGGAGGTTATCGTGGTGGACCGGCCGGGCGGCCCGCCCACCCCGGCGCCGCTCGACAAGGACGTCCTCAGCCGGGGCAAGCGGCGGGTCGTCGTGGACCTGAAGCATCCTCGCGGCGCCGAGGTCGTGCTGCGCATGGCCGCGGTCTCCGACGCGCTCATCGAGGGGTTCCGGCCCGGTGTCGCCGAACGGCTCGGCGTGGGCCCCGCCGCCTGCTGGGAGCGGAACCCGCGGCTGGTGTACGGCCGGATGACCGGCTGGGGCCAGGACGGGCCGCTCGCGCAGTCGGCCGGGCACGACATCGCCTACATCGCGGTCACCGGGGCGCTGCACGCGATCGGGCGGGCCGGCGGCCCGCCGCAGGTGCCGGTGAACTACCTCGGCGACTTCGGCGGCGGGTCGATGTTCCTCGCGCTCGGCGTGCTCGCCGCGCTCCTTGACGTCCGGCGGACCGGCCGCGGGCAGGTGGTCGACGCGGCGATCGTGGACGGGGCGGCGGTCCTGCAGGCCATGACCTACAGCTCGCTCGCCGGCGGGTTGTGGACCGATCAGCGGGGCGTGAACCTGCTCGACACCGGGGCGCCGTACTACGACGTGTACGCCACGTCCGACGGCCGGCACATGGCGGTCGGCGCCCTCGAGCGGCAGTTCTACGCGGAATTCGTCCGGCTGCTGTTCGCGCCGGAAGGCGCGCCCGCGGACCTGCCGGCGCAGCATGACCGCGCGCGGTGGCCGGAGCTGCGCGAGCGGTTCGCGCTGCGGTTCGCGTCGCGGTCCCAGGAAGAGTGGACAAAGATTTTCAGCGGAACGGACGCGTGCGTTGCCCCCGTGCTCACGATGTCCGAGGCGCCGCGCCATCCCCACCTGGCCGCGCGCGGCACGTTCACCGACTCTGACGGCGTGGTCCAGCCCGCGCCCGCGCCGCGGTTCTCCGACGCCGCGGGTCCGGCGGCCGCGATCCCGCCTGGCGGGATCGCGCAGCCGGGGACGCACACCAGGGACGTGCTCACCGACCTCGGATTCGGAGATGCCGAAGAACTGCTCTCCGAGGGAGCGGTGTGGCAGGCGTGACAGGCTTGATAAGCGAATATCAATAACCCTTTAACATCGGCATCTCGGAGCACATTGAATTAGAAAGTCAATCTTTCAAATACCGCGAGAAGCTGATGATTTTCACCCCTTTCATGTTACAGTCAGCGTAGAGCTTGGGAAGCCGTGACGGCGGGAGTCGCGGAAGGGACGGGGCTCAATGGCGGACGAAAGTTCTCCGCTGGCTCGGTTGGGGGAGTGCGAACGGCGGCTTGCCGCGGCCGTTGACGCGCCTGCTGACCTCAAGGCAGTGGTCTCCAGGGCGATCGCCCGGTACCGGGAGCCAATGCGTGTCGCTGTCGTGGCACAGATTAAGCGCGGTAAATCCACCCTGGTCAACGCATTGCTGCGGGAAGATGTCGCGCCTACCGCGCAACTGGAAGCGACTTTCACCGTGGGCGAGTTTTATCACGCGCCGGAGTCCCGGGTAACGGTTCACTTCAGCGATGCAGCCGAGCCGTTGGAGGTGTCGCCGGAGCACTTCCGCGCCTATACGGTTAACGACCCCAGGCAGGCAGCGCTGCTGCGCCGGATACGACGGGTTGAGTACGGAATTCCGAATCCCCTGCTCCGTCGATTCCGGCTGCTTGACACCCCGGGCCTCGGCAGCATTCACCATGACGACTCTGCCAACACGCTCATGACTCTGGGCGTGTCGGGCTTCCTCGACGCCGAGGAGGAGGCCCGGCTGAAGAAGGTGCTCGGGCAGGTCGGGCGCAGCGCCTCGGACATGCATGCGGACACCCTGACGGCGATCGACATCACCGACGCCGTCGTTTACCTCTTCGACCGGGGACTCAACCAGCGGGATGCCTCGCTCGTGGCCCGCTTCCTCGGTCCGCTGCGGCCCTCGCTGAACGCACTCAAGGTGATCGGCGTGCTCAGCCGGTGCGATCAGTGGTACTGGCCGTCCACTACGGGCGGCGACCCGCTTGAGGACGACCCGCTTGCCGAGGGGCGCAAGATCGTCGGGCGGCGGCTGGCCGAGCCTGAGATCAGCCGCATGTTCTTCCGCATTCACCCAGTGGCCGCACTCGCCAGCGCAGGCGCGCAGGCGCTGGACGACGATGAGCTTGGCTGGCTCGACGAACTCGCCAGAGCAGAGCCCTCGCGACTCGCCGCCGCGCTCAGCGACGCCAACTGGTTCTCGCGGGCCGACCAGATCAGCGGCGTCGCGCTGCCCAGGCAGGCGCGCGGCGCGCTGGTCACCCGCCTCGGCGCCTGGGGATCCCTGAAGGCCGCCCTGTACCGGCGGGGCGGGACAGCGCTGGACGAACTGCGCCAGCGCATGGACACCGACAGCGGCGTCGCGGACGTGCGGCGGACGCTGCTCGAGCACTTCGGGAACCGCTCAGCCGTCATCAAGCTTGACCAGGCGTTGCGCGACATCGCCGGACGCATCGACCGGCTGCGGATGTCAGCGGTCACCACGCGGACGCCGCTGCCGCCGGTAACCCGCGACGTGGCGGGGGTCGTGGAGCGGGTCAGGCTGTCCAGCTCGGAACTGCCGGAACTGGCCGTGCTCGAGGACTACTACCAGGGGCGCCTGAACCTCGACGAAGCGGACCTCGCGGAAGTCCTCCGGGTGACTGGCGAGCGCGGTCGTTCGGTCGCGGCACGGCTCGGCATGCCGGAGGGTACGCCGCTCGCGGCGCTGATCGCGCAGGCGGACGTGCGGGCGGGTGCCTGGGCGAATCGCGGCGAGGTGCTCGGCTTGGACGGGACGGCGGCCGCGGCGGCGGCGCAGATAGCGACCAGCTATGGCCAGCTGTCCGCGCGCGCCCGGCAGGCCCGCCGACTGCTCGAATACGACGATGAGCTGGCAGACGGGGGTTGATGTTCAATGGACCTGTTCGGTCTGGTGCGGATCACCTGGCTGCCCGGCGCGAAGGAGGCAGGACCGCCTCCCGCACCGCCGCCTGCGGTACCGCCGCCGCCTCCGCTCCAGGAACCGCCGGAGCCACCGGCTGTGACAGCCCCGGCCGCCGATCCCGAGCCGGACATGATCCAATCGCTAATCGGGCTCGCCGATGACCTGGCGGAACTGTCTGGCCGTGACTGGACGGGCGAGTCCGCCGCGCGCACGCTGCGGCTTGTCCAGTGGCGGGTGGACAAGGTGCTTGGGGAATCCGGTGTGCAGGCGCTCTCCGACAACGGACCCGTCGTGCCGGCCCGGCATGAGGTGGTCGGCGCCGAGCCGGCCGGCGCCAATGACAGGGCGGGCTGGATCGCGGCCACCGTCCGGCGCGGCTACCTGCGGGGAGACCAGCTGATCCGGCCGCAGCAGGTGGTCGCCTACGTCACGACAGAGCCTGCGGCACATGCGGAGGGGGACAACGATGCAGAACGAGGTTGACCAGGTCAGAGACGAGGTACTCAACCTCTTCCCCTGGCTAGAGGCCGAACTAGGCGGTGACCTGGCGGACGACGGGCACAAGGTGCTGCGCCGCGCCAGGTCGGCGCTCGCCAACAGCCGCTACCTGGTCCTGACGGTCGGCGAGTTCAAGCGGGGCAAGTCTTCCCTGCTGAACGCGCTGATCGGGCAGCGGCTCTTTCCCGAGGATACCGACGTCGCCACCGCGACAGTATGCACGCTTTCCTGGGGCGAGACGCCGCAGGCGGTCGTGCGCTTCTTCCCGGCCGATGACGGCACTCAGATCCCAGAAAAGACGATCGACCTCGGCGAGGTCGCGCGGTACGCCACCGTACAGGGTCAGGAAGAAGAAGGCGGTCCTGAAGTGGCCCGGATCGACATGACGGCGCCGATCCCGCAGCTGAAGTCCGGCCTGGCCCTGGTGGACACCCCTGGTGTCGGCAGCATGAACCCGGCGCACACCGCGGCGACGAGCGGCTTCCTGCCAGAGGCCGATGCGCTGCTGTTCGTCGCGTCCGCGGTCCAGCCGCTCGGCACGGTGGAGCTGTCATTCCTCGCCCGCGCCTACGAGGTGTGCCCGATCGTGCTGACAGCGGTCTCGATGATCGACAAGACCCCTGACGAGGGGGCGGTGCTCGCCGAGGTCAGGACCCGGATCGCCGGCGTCACCGAGATGGCGCCCGAGGACGTTGACCTCGTCGCTGTCTCGTCGCTGCGCAAATGGAACGGCGAGAACAGCGGAGATCCCGCTCTCATCAAGGCTTCCGGGTTCCCCGAACTCGAGCTGAAGCTGTGGACCGGGCTTGTCGCCAGCTGCGCGATCGCCCGGCTGGGCCAGTCGGTCGACGTGCTGCAAGCCATCGCGGCAGAGAGCGCGGCCCCGCTGCGCACCGAGCAAGCGGCTCTGGCCGGCGGCGACCAGCTGGCCCAGATCGACGAGGAGCTCAAGGCCGCGCAGGCACGGGCCATCGAGGCGCGGGCGGAGGCACCGCGGCGATCGAGGAAGCTCAGCCAGGAGCTGACCGAGCGAGCCCGGCCGATCCAGCGGCGCCTGAAGCAGTCGTTCGATGACATCATCGCCGACTTCGTCGAGGACACCAATCACCGCGAGGTACTCGCCGAGCCGGCCCCGGCACTCAACCGGCTGGTCCGGCGGATGGTCGAGGCGCAGGGTGACGCGAACCGCGCGCTGAGTGAGGTCATCGAGGACGTGGCAGCGCGCTTTTCCGCTGATCTGCCGACGGCGCTCACCGGCCTGGGCGGTGACGTGATCACCCCGGCGGGCCACATTTCCGCGCCGACGGTCGACCTGTCCAGGCAGCGGTTCGCGAAGTTCCGGTCGACCTGGACGGGCGGCACCGCCGGAGGCGCGGCCGGCCTGCTGCTCGGCGTCGGCGCGGCGCTGGCCTTCCCGCCCGCGGCCGCGGTCATCGGCCCGTTCGTGGCCGGTCCGCTGATCGGCGGCGTGATCGGCCAGATGTTCGGCATGGTCGGCGGCTATCGGCAGGCCACGCAACAGAACCAGGAGCAGGAGGACGCGAAGCTGCGGCAGCGGCTCCGTGAGCATGTGATCCCGAAGATCCAGTCCACCGCGACGGTCAGCCTGGAGGACATCGCCCAGCGGCTGGGCGATGAGACGCGGGCGCTGACGGCCGCGCTTGACGACCAGCTGTCCCGCGAAGCCCGCCAGATCGAGGAGGGGCGGGAACGGCTTCAGCAGGTGCGGGCACGCACGGCGGCCGGGAATGTGGCCCGCAGGCGCGAGGTGGAGGCGCGGCTGCAGAAGTACGGCGAGATCGACCGAACCCTGGTCCGGGCCCGGCTCAAAGTCGAGGCACTCGGCACGGACGAGGGGCGCGAATGACGCAAGACGCGCCCGCGACGGTCGTGCACGGCATCGACTTCGGCACGTCGACCTCGATGATCGTGGTCGGTCGCCCAGGCGCGCCGCATCTGGTGGTCAAGGATCCGCTGGCGGTGCACGGGGAGGTCGGTATCCCGACGTCGGTCTGTGCCCGGCCCGATGGCACGCTCGCCGTGGGGTTTGAGGCGGAGCGGATCAAGCAGATCCATGTCGCGGATTACCGCACAGGCTTCAAGCTCGACATCGGCAAGCCGGTTGTCCACCGACTCGGCGGCGCCAACTACTCGCCGGCCGACCTGATGGCCGAGGTGATCAGGTTCCTGCGAGCCCGCGCCCTCGCCGCGGTGCCCGCCGAGCCGAGCACTGTCGTGCTGACCGTGCCGGTCGCCTGGGAGGACTGGACCCGCGATCAGGCCGTCGAGGCCTGCACCAGCGCCGGATACGACCTGTCCCTGATCCGCCTTGAGACCGAGCCGGTCGCGGCGATGGCCGGCCTGGGACCGCTGGCGGGCACGACGGTCATCTACGACCTCGGCGGCGGCACGTTTGACTGCGCTGTCGTGGTGGAGACCGATGAGGGCCAGCAGATCTACGGTCCACCGGGCGGGCTGCGGCACGTCGGCGGGCGCCCCTTCGACGACCGGATCGTCCGGCTGGTGCGGGACCGTTTCCCGCAGGCTGAGAAGATCTTCGCGCCGGACGCCGTGCCAGGGGACCCCGGGCGGGCCGGCGGCCCGGAGCCCGGCGCGGCCAGCGCCGTCATCGAACTCCTGCGACGGCGCATCCAGCTTCGCGAGAAGTGCGTCGAGGCCAAAGTCGAGCTGTCCCTCATCCAGTCCACCGAGAAGCTGCTGAGCGAGCTTAACCCACCTGAACTGCTCTCAGTGAGCCGGGCGGAGCTGAACGGCGCGATCAGCGACCTGGTTGAGGAGACCGTCGGAGAGTGCGAGCGGATGCTGACCACGGCCGGCCTTTCGTTCGACGGCGTGGACCAGATCCTGCAGATCGGCGGCTCCAGCCGGATCCCGCTGTCCGGGGAGCGGCTGCGGGCCAGGTCGGGACGCCAGGTGCGGCTTGCCGAGGAACCGGACCTGGCCGTGGTGCGGGGCGCCGCGGAACTCGCGCTGCGGATCGCCATGCCGCCGCCGGAACCTCAACCTGAACCTGAACCCGAACCTGAGCCGGAGCCCGCGCCGCCTTCTGCCGGGGAGACGCCCGCCGGAGCGCTGCGCCCCGCCGTATCGGAGGGACTGCGAAATTGGAACGTAACCCGGAATCCGTTCCGGCCCAGGTGACCGACTGTAACGAGGAACTGACAGCAATCATGCGAGCGCAGCGAGCGCCAGAGTTACGAAAGCAGCTAAAGGGGGCGTGGTGAAGATCGTGATGCTCGGGCACAGCGGTGCCGGCAAGACGACGTACCTGTCGCTGATGTACGCCGAGATGCAAGGCGGGATCGGGGGGTTCCAGGTACGCGCGAAGAACAGCAGCCAGCACAGCCAGCTGCTCGCCGACGCGCGGGCGATCCGCAGCAGCCGGTACCCCCCGGCCACGAACCGCCGTGGCAGCTACGACCTCGCGCTGAGCTACAACGGCTCCGATGTGCTCCCGTTCACCTGGCGGGACCACCGTGGCGGCGCGGCCACCGGGCGCAAATCCGACAGCGAGGACGTGGGCCAGCTCCACCAGGACCTGCTGGAGAGCGACGCCATCGTCATGTTCCTCGACGGCCACGCTCTGGTGCACGAGCCGGGCGCGGCAAGGAACGCGAGCAAGCTGAGCAGCCATGTGCTGCGCGCGATGCGGGACAGGCCGGAGGTACCCACCCCGCTCGTCATCGCGGTCACCAAGAGCGACCTCATCGACGTCGACGACGACAAGGTGGGCGAGAAGGTCTTCGCGCCGGTCGCGGAGCTGGCGAGGGCGGTCGCGGCCACCCGGCACATCGTCGGGACCCTCATCCCCGTTGCCTGCGGGCCGTCCCCGATGAACGTGGTCGTACCGGTACTGTGGTCGCTCCGGTTCGGCCTGCTCGGCATGCTAGTCCGGCTCAACGCGCAGGTCGAGTCGTCCGTCCAGGCGGCGAACGAGGCAGCCAGCCGGGACACGTTCTGGGACCGCCTGGTCAGCCCGTTGCTAGGTGAGTCCTCGTACGCCACCATCGCCCAGAACCACCGGCAGGTGGCGCAGCGCGCGCACCGCCAGCTCCAGCCGCTTATCAAACCCGCCGAGGGCCTCGAAGAGATGCTCAAGGGCATCAAGTACTTCTGACCCCTTTATTCCTGACGACAAACCCCTTTCTGGAGGCGGCGATGGCCACCCCGAATCTCAAGCTGACGATGCTCGGCACCACCGGGTCGGGCAAGACCGTGTTCCTGCTCGGCATGTACAACACCCTGTCCCTGGGCGTGCAGGGCTATTTCCTCTACACCGAGGACCCGGACGATGGCCTTGACCTCGGCGACGCGTGGGACCAGCTCATCGAAGAGGGCAAGCTGCCCCCGCCCACCGCCGAAGACCAGAACAAGCGCCACCAGTTCGTGTTCAACCACGGCTTCGACACCCTCGTCACCGTGGAGTGGCTGGACTACCGCGGCGGTGCCATGACCGGGCGGGCCAGCTCTGCCGCGGACGTGACCGAGCTCCGCGAGCAGCTAGCCGCCTCCGACAGCATCTACCTGGTCTTCGACGGCGGGAAGCTCACGCCCTGGCTGGACGGCAAGGTGACCATCCCGACCGTGCAGAAAGAGCTGAAGATCCGGGAGATGACCCAGCTCGTCCAGCACGCCATCAAGGCCCGGAAGAGCAGCAACCTGCCGCTGCCCTCGCTCGTCGTGGTGATTACCAAGGCGGACCTGCTGTCCGGCCCGAACCGGGAGGTCGGGGACGCGCTGAACACCATTATTGACAACCTCAAGTCCCTCGTCGAGGCTGCCTACGTGGAAGGTGTGACCACGCTGCTGTGCCCGGTCCAGGTGGGCAACTTCGGCCCGACGACACCGCTCAAGGTGAACGTCAGCGACATCGACCCGATGGGGCTGCACCGGCCGATGATCTTCTCCCTGATGCATTACCTGTCGGAGGGGCTCGGTGCCCGCCAGGCGGATCTGGCGGCCCGGCGGGCCAGCCAGTCGGCCGTGGACCAGCAAATCGCCGCGCTCAACCAGGGCTTCCTCGCCTACTTCCGCGGCCGCCGGATCGCGCAGCTGCAGGATGTGTCGAAGTCCTACGCCGACGCGATCACAACCGGGGAGGAGGGGTATCAGACCGACCAGAGCCTGATCAGCCGGCTGGCCGCCGAACTGGAGGGGCACCCGATCATCCGAAACGGCAAGGTGGAGCTATGACATCCGGCGAGTACCCAGGCTGGGCTGGGACGTGGGCCCCAGTCATCTACGGCAGGACCTACCGCGTAGATGAGTGGTGGCGCGCCCTCCCGGCGGGCGTCGCCCGCGACGGGCGCGCCGCCGGAGTCATCAAGGGGGCCATCGCCGACGGCCGGGTGCCCGCGCCACGCTTCGTCCTCGCCCGGCTGACCGTCGGCACGCTCGTCGGCGTCGTGTGCTCGCCATCACGGTTCGGCACGGAGATGGCGACCGACTCCTTCGGCCGGCCCCTCTACTGTTTCGTCGGCTGGTACTCCCGTGAGCCGCGGGTCGCCGTCCCTGGCTTCACCGAGCTGACCGGCGGCTGGGAGCGGCTGGTCCTGGCGGAGTACGACCGGGTAATGCGCCCGGTCTGGCTGGCGTCCGCCGATGAGGCGCGGGTCCCCGCAGTGCTGGAACCGGACAAAGCCCCCTGGCCGGTGCCCAGCGGGCAGCGGCTCGCGGAGCTGCCAGCGTCCCTTTCCGATGTCAGCGAGCCAGGCGACACAGTCCGGGTCTACCCCTCCGCCAGCGCCAACTTGGTCTGGCAGGCGGTCGCGGATCATGGCGTACGGGCTGCCGTGGTCACCGGCTGGCAGACCTACCGGTCGGCTATCCGCCCGTACCTGACGCACGTCTGCGCGGACGACTTCGATGGTCCGCCGCCGCTGGTCGTGACGATCCCGCCGCGCGAAGACCGCGCGGCGCACGGGCGCGCCCCCAGGGAGCAGACCAGGCCTGAATACCAGTCCGGACCCAGGGCTGGGTACGGGCAGGCAGACCGCGGTGCGGACTGGCACGGCGGCGACAGAGGGGGCGGTGAGCGGGAGGACGCTGGTTCCGGTAGCGTATTGTCGGGTGGGGTGCGTGCCTTGAAGCGGGTCGCGCAGGCCGGCTTCGAGATGCTATCTGGCGGTGAGCCAGGCCTCCCCGAGGATCCGCCGCACTGGACGGGTGCCTGGACGTTCCGGCCGCCGGCCACCTTCGAGGCCACGGATGGCTCCTACGCGTTCTGGTACACGATCGGTGAGCGGGCGATCCGCTGCGCGGACCGGCGTACCGGCCAGCAGTTCGAGTGGACCGGAAGCCACTGGGCCCCGACAGCGGCAGGTCGGGCGACAGCACAGGCGCCGGCGCAGTCGCAGTCGCAGTCGCGGGACCTGCTCGACCAGCCCCCCGTGACCGGGCTCGGCATGGTCACTCCGCAGGCGCCGCCGCCGGATATGCGTAAGAAGCTGAACAGCACGTTCAGCGAGTTCGGCCGGTCAGCGCGCGACCGGGAGGCCGATAAGGAAACCGGTGCGGCGGCCGCAACAGAGGCCCAGGAAGGCGGTCCGGGGCCGGACGACGCCGGCCCTGGCGGCTGACTGCCCGCCGGAGACCGTCAGACGACATCGCCGTGATGGTCGCCCGACGACTCGTAACCGTGTGTGTCGTACGCGGCGTTGTCATACACGGAGTGAGTCCCGTACTCCTGGACGTACCCGTTGTTGTCGAAGGCGTAGGTGTGCGTCACGTCGACGACGTACGCCGTCTCCGCCGCGCTGTGGTCGGAGACCGAATACGACTCGTGATCGGTGCTGACATGCTCCCCCGCGCCGGTGTGCTCCGCGCTCGCATGGTCAGCCATCAGGTGGTCGGCGGCGGCCGTCAGTTCGTCGCCGCCGGTGCCCCCAGTCGTGCCGGTCATCGCGTCGAGGAGGGTGACCACGTCGTCCGTCCCCGCCGCGAACACAGGGAGGATGTTATCGCGGATCACCTTGCCGATCCGCTTCGGCGGCGGCTTGAGCGATCCGGGTGCGCACGCGCGGACCCAGCCAGTGCCCTGCCACCCCTGCTCCGGCACGTCGACACTGACCCGGCGGAACCCGTCGAGCGGAAAATCGCCACCGCCCCGCGCCAGCACGTCCTGGTACGCGCTGTCGGAGACGATCAGAGCGAGCAGCGCGGCGGGGTCGCCGCTGAGCTCGGCGCGCACCGCGGGACTGCCGAGCAGTCTGGTCGCCGTCACCACGGCGCGGCCGACGTAGGAGCCCTTCACCTGGGTCACCGCGTCCCGCGTGATGGCCGCCCGCACTCGCAGCGGCGGCCCGTCGGTCGCGGCCCGGTCTTTGCCGAGTTCCGCGACAAGGGCCCGGGCCAGCAGCGGGATGGTCGTGGCGGCGTCGGCTCCGACTGGAAGCAGGGCAAGCTGCCGGGAAACCCGGTCCTGGCGCCAGGTCTCGCTGGAATCGACGCCCGCCGATTTCAGGGCCGCGCCGATCACGCCTTTCAGCCGCACGGTAAGGCCGGATTGCCCGGTCGGCTGCTGATCGCCGTATCCGTCGATATCCGCAAGCAGGCACACCCGGCGGGTGCTCTCTGATTCAGCCATCGCGGAATTCCCCCTTCGCATTGCGCGTGCCGCTAGCGTAATCCGCCAAGGCGCGTCCCGCACCCGGCCATTAGCCAACGCGTACGATTCGTTTTATAAATTTCCGGCGAGGAGCCTGCTTTCGCGATGGAAGTGTTCGAAGTGGCGATCGGTGCGGCCGAGGCCGCGGGGAAGTTCCGCGTCGAAGTCGTCGATTCTCCTGACGGAGCGGTGGCGTCGGCGGTCGTGGCCCTCGACGTGGACGGACTGCTCGCCCGCAGGCGCGAACTGGAAGAAGCTGTCCTCGCGTCCCGGATGGCGTCCCGGTCGCTCGCCTACGACGACAGCCCGGTCAAGTATGTCGGCCGCACGCTGTTCCGAGCGCTGCTCGGAATCGCCGACGTGGGACAGCGGTACCGGGCGGCCCTCGCCGTCGCCGCCGTGCGCGGCGTGCGGCTGCGCATCGTGCTGCGGATCGCCGACCCCAGGCTTTCCGCGCTGCCCTGGGAGATGATGTACGACGACGCCGCAGGCGGCTACGTTTGCCGACTTGAACAGCTCGTCCGGCATGTCGGGGTGTCGTCGCCGATGCCGCCGTTGCCCGCCGACCCGCCGCTGCGCATTCTCGGCATCGTTTCGTCGCCCCGCGACCTGCCCCCGCTCGACGTCGAGAAGGAGAAGCGGCAGTTCGCGAGCGCGCTTTCCCGGGTGAGCGACGGCCGCGCGGTCCTGACCTGGGCACCGGCGGCCTCCTGGGCGGACCTGCACGACATGCTGTTGAGCGGGACCTGGCACATCGTGCATTTCATCGGGCATGGCACTTTCGATCCCCGCACCGAGACCGGGCTGCTGGCGCTGACGGGGGCCGACGGCCGGACCGACCCGGTCGAGTCCGGCCGTCTGGTCACCCTGCTACGGCAGACGGTCACGCTGCCCCGGCTGGTCGTGCTCAACTCCTGCTCAGGCGCCGCGGCGAGCGCGACGGACCTGTTCTCCGCCACCGCCACCGCCCTGGTGCGCAGCGGGGTGACCGCGGTCGCCGCGATGCAGTACGAGATCTCCGATGGCGCAGCCCTCGCGTTTAGCCGGGGTTTTTACAGCGCGATCTGCCAGGGCCGGGACATCGATGAGGCGGTCTCAAGCGGCCGGGTCGAGATCATCGGGCTGCACGGCCGGACCCTCGAGTGGATCACTCCTGTCCTCTACCAGAGCGGCAGGAACAGTCGCCTGTTCCGCGCCGCGCCTGCCGAACCCGCGCCGTCCCGGCTGACAGCATCCCAGGCGCCGCCCCGCACGGCCGCGCCCGGGCCCGCCCGCCCGCGAACGACTATCAGCGCGCACGACGCCGACATCTACAGTGTGGCGTTCGGTAGCGGCAGCCCCCCGCTGCTCGCTTCGGCGGGCGGCGACCGAGCCGTCCGGCTCTGGAACGCGGCGAGCGGCGGCAGCGCGGGCAACCGCACCGCGGGCGGGAACCTGGCGCAGACGACGGCATTCAGCCCGGACGGCACGCTGCTCGCCACCGGCTGGAGCGACGGAGCGGTCCGGCTGCTTACGATAAGCGGGGGGACACCGATCGCCGACGAGTGGGAGCGGACGCTGCCCGGGCACACCGGCCTAGTGCTCGGCCTGGCCTTCAGCGAGGACGGCGGCACGCTTGTCACGGCCGGCGAAGACGGACGGGTGCTGCTGCATGCCATGCCAATAACACAGGCATCGCAGCCATTCGCGGGACGTCCGCCGTCCGCCATCCGCGGCCTGCCTTACGGGACTGTGCGGGCGGTGGCCATCAGTCAGGCCGCTGGCCTGCTTGCCATCGCAGGCGATGGCGCTGAGGTGCTGCTGCTGCCCGTCGGCCGGCTGGGCGGCGGTAACGCGGCGGCGGTCAGTTCGCTCACCGGGCATGCGGGCGAGGTCACCGGGGTGACGTTCAGCCCGGGCGGGCGGCTGCTCGCCTCGGCCGGCCAGGACGGGAGCGTACGGCTGTGGGACACCGCGACGGGCCGACCAGATCAGGTGCTCACCGGCTTCTTCGAGCGGGCATGGGCTGTCGCGTTCAGCCCGCTCGGCGCACAGCTCGCGGCCGCCACCGACGATCACGTGACGCTCTGGGACATCACGACCGGGCAGCGTACAGGGCTCATGCGCGGTCACGTGGGAAACGTATGGGACGTCGCATTCAGCCCAGATGGCACGCTGCTCGCGTCCGCCGGGGCGGACGGGAAGATTCGGCTGCGGGAGATGCCACGGTCCGTTCCGGATTACTGATCTCGCGCAGATGGCCGGCCGGAGTAAGCGGGATTGCACGATTGGCCCACGTGTTAGGCGGGCCTTTCGCGCAATGGGAGTCAGCCGCTTCCGTTCCGGATAATGATCTTGAATTTGTCAGAGGAGTTCGAGGATGGTGGCGTTGGCCTGGCCGCCGCCTTCGCACATGGTCTGCAGGCCGTAGCGGATGCCGTTGTCGCGCATGTGGTACACGAGCGTGGTCATCAGCCGGGCGCCGCTGCCGCCGAGCGGGTGGCCCAGGGCGATCGCGCCGCCGTTGACGTTCAGCGCCTTCGCGTCGGCGCCGAGGTCGGCCAGCCAGGCCAGCGGAACGGGCGCGAACGCCTCGTTCACCTCGAACGCGCCGATCTCGTCCAGGCGCAGCCCGCTTCTCGCCAGGGCCTTCTTCGTCGCGGGAATCGGCGCGGTGAGCATGATGACCGGGTCGTCGGCGGCCAGCACGGCGGTGTGTATCCGGGCGACCGGGGTCAGGCCGAGTTCCCTGGCCTTCTCGCTGGTCGTCATCAGCAGCGCGGCGGAGCCGTCGCTGATCTGCGAGCTGTTGCCGGCGTGGATCACGCCGTCCGGCTTGAACGCGGGCTTGAGCTTGGCCAGCGTCTCGACCGTGCTGCCGCGCCGGACGCCCTCGTCGGCGTCCACGACGGTCCCGTCCTCGAGGGTGACCGGGGCGATCTGGGCGGCGAACCTGCCCTCGTCCTGTGCCGCCGCCGCCTTCTCGTGCGAGCCCACCGAGAACTCGTCGAGCTGGGCCCGGGACAGGCCCCAGCGCTCCGCGACCATCTCGGCGCCTATCCCCTGGTTCGGGGGCACGCCGCCGAACACGGTGGCCAGCGCCGAGCCGGACGGGTTCACGCCGGCGGTGCCCATCGACGAGCCCATCGGCACCCGGCTCATCGACTCCACGCCGCCGGCCACGACCACGTCGTACTGCCCGCTGACCAGGCCCGCGGCCGCGAAGTGCACCGACTGCTGCGACGAGCCGCACTGCCGGTCGACGGTCACGCCAGGCACACTGAGCGGCCAGCCGGCGGCGAGCACCGCGTTGCGGGCGATGTCGAAGGTCTGCTCGCCGAACTGGCTGACGCACCCCCAGATCACGTCGTCCACGGCGGCCGGGTCGATGCCCGAACGTTCCGCGAGCGTCTTGAGTATGTGGGCGGACAGGTCCACCGGGTGTACCCCCGAAAGGGCGCCGTTCCGCTTTCCTACCGGCGTCCGAACCGCCTCCACGATCACCGCGTCGCGCACCGCGCCGCCTCCTTCACTGTGACGTCTCCCTACTTGCCTACCACGCCTGGCGGCCTTTGCCGAGTTCGGCAACAGCAAGTACCGTCCCGAACCCGTGAGGAGGCGGCGAGGAGGCGGCGAGGAAACGATCAGGAAACATCAGACGACCATGCTCGTGCAATTGCAGGCATCGAAATGTTATCGTGGCGGCGTCCCTACGCCCGTGAGGTAGCCATGGTCCGCGCCGCTCCGCCGAGCCACCTCGGTGTCCGGCGGCGGCCGGGCCTGCTGCCCGCCGAGCTCACCGGGTTCGTCGGCCGGAAAGCCGAGCTCGCCGGGATCACCGCGCTGCTGGATAGCGCCCGGCTCGTGACGACCGTCGGCCCGCCGGGGGTCGGCAAGACCCGGGTCAGCCTGCGCGCCGCCGCGCTGGCCGCGGACCGCTATCCCGATGGCGTCTGGCTCGCCGAGCTGTCCGGGCTGCGCGACCCGGCGCTGCTGCCCGCGGCGGTCGCCGCGTGCCTCGGACTGCCGGAGCGGGACGGGGCCGCTCAGCCCCAGGCCGTCCTGAACCGCCTGCGCGGGCGCCGGCTGCTGCTCATCCTCGACACCTGCGAGCACCTCATCGAACGCGTGCGCGGCGTTCGCCGAGGGGGTGCTCCGCGAGGCCCCGCACGTGACCCTGCTCGCGACCAGCAGGCAGCCGTTGGACGTGCCCGGTGAGCACGTCTACCCGGTGCCGCCGCTGCCGGTCCCTGACGCGGAGCCATCCGCGGGGCCGGGCGCGGCCACGCTGCGGGTAGTCGCCCCGCACACCAGCGGCGGCCAGTCCGGCGACGCGGTGGAGCTTTTCGCGCAGCGCGCGGCCGCTGCCGTGCCCGGGTTCGCCGTCACGGCCGCCAACCGCGCGGACGTGATCCGGCTGTGCAGGCGGCTGGACGGCATTCCGCTCGCGATCGAACTCGCCGCCGGCCGGCTGCGGACGCTGCCCCTGCCCGAGCTGGCCGACAGGCTCGAGTCCGGGTCCGGCGTCCTGGGCGGCGACCGGCGCGGCACTGTCCCGCGGCACCAGACCACGCGGCACGCGGCCGAGTGGAGCTACGCCCTGTGCACCCCCGCCGAGCAGGCGCTGTGGGCCAGGCTGTCGGTGTTCGCCGGGACGTTCGACATGGCGGCCGCCGAGGAGGTGTGCGCGGACGCGGACATGCCGGACGGCGCGGTCGTCCAGGCGCTCGTCGGCCTCGTCGACAAGTCGGTCGTGCTGCGCGACCAGGCCGACGAGACACGGTACCGGCTGCTGGGCACGCTGCGGGAGTTCGGGGCCGCCATGCTCGTGGGGACCAGCCAGGAGGCGGCCTGCCGCGGACGGCTGACCAGCCGCTACCTGGCCATGGCGAGCTACTTCGACGAGCACTTCCTGGACGACGACCAGCTGGCGCGATACCGCCAGCTGCGGCGCGAGCACGCCAGCATCCGGGCGGCCCTCGAATACTCGCTCGCGGGCGGCGGGCGCCCCGGTGACGGTGCCGCCCTCGCCACCCGGCTGCACGTCTACTGGCAGATCTCCGGGCTGCTGCGGGAAGGCAGGTACTGGCTCGCCAAGGTACTCGAGGTGTTCCCGGAGCCGTGCGCGCAGCGGGCCCAGGCCCTCGGCATCCGGGGACGCCTCGGCACGTTCGCGGGAGACGCGGACACCGCGGCCGCCGACATCAGGGAGAGCATCCGGCTCGCGGCCGACCTTGGCGAGGACCTCACCGCCGCCCGCGGCTACCTATACCTGAACCTCGCGCTGGCCTTCGGCGGACAGCCCGGGCCGGCCGCCGCCGCGGGCGAAGAGGCACGGCGCAGGCTGGCGGCGCTCGGCGTCCGCTCCGAACTCGTCTGCCTGGAGTCGCAGCTGGGGTACACGCACCAGCTGTCGGGGAACCCCGGCCTCGCCGCCAGGCGCTGCGAGCAGGGTCTTGAGATGCTCGGCGGGCACAGCCGCGAGCGGTGGCTGCGGAGCTACCTGCACCTGGTGTCCGCTGTCGCGCTCTGCCAGCAGCCGGACAGGCAAGGCGAGTGCGCCGCCGCACTCGGCACGGCGCTGCTCGCCAAGCGCGAGCTCGGCGACGTCCTCGGGATCGCGTACGCGCTTGAGGTGCTCGGCTGGCTGACCGCGGGGGCGGGCCGGCACGAGGACGCCGCCTGGCTGCTCGGCGCGGCGGAGCCGCTGTGGCAGCGCACCGGGAGCCGCCTGAGCGGCGTCGCCGTCATGGAGGAGCTCCACCAGCGTGCGGTCAGGCGAACCCGGAGCGCGCTCGGCGAGCGCAGGTACGCCGCAGCCCGCGCGCAGGGCGCCGCGCACCCGCTTGACGCGGTTGTCCGGCGGGCCCTGCGCGGCGCGCAGGAGCTGCTCGCCCGGCAGCCGGCCGGGTCGGCGGTCCCCGCCGTCCTCACCAGGCGCGAGCAGGAGATCGCCGCCATGGTGGCCAGCGGCCTGTCCAACCGGGAGATCGCCGCTCGGCTGTTCATCTCCAGGCGCACCGTGGACGCGCACGTCGAGCACATCTACGGCAAGCTCGAGATCTCGTCCCGCGTACAGCTCACCGTGTGGCTGCAGGAGCAGGCGCCGGAAGCCGCCGCCGGCGCCTGAGGGTAGCCGAGAGGTATCGGAACGGCAACGGCGGGGGCACGCCCGCGCCGTCCGCCTGTCCGGATATTTCCCGACACCGCCAGTGTCGGAATATGCGCGACAGTGAGGTTGTCGCGTCCATCGTGGCCGGCGACCCGGCAGGGCTCGCCGTGGCCTACGACAGGTACGCGGATGCTCTGTTCGGTTACTGCCGGACGCTGCTGCGCGAGCCCGCTGACGCCGCGGACGTGGTGCACGACACCTTCGTGATCGCCGCCGTCAGCCTCGGCCGCCTGCGCGATCCGCAGCGACTGCGGCCATGGCTGTACGCCGTGGCCCGCAACCTGGCCCTGCGCAAGCTGCGAGCCGGCAAGGCGGCAGCCGCTTACGCGGGGCCCCCGGCGGGCGAGGATTCCGATCCCGGCAGCGGCGTTGAACGCGCGGAGCTGCGGGCGCTGCTGCGCGCCGCGGCGGGCGGCCTGACCGCGCGGGAGCGCGAGGTCGTCGAACTGCGGCTCTGGCAAGACCTCAGCATCGCCGAGGTGGCCGCGGCCCTTGGCATCTCCCGCGCCTACGCGGACTCGCTGCTGTCCCGTGCCCGCAACCACTTGACCGACTCCGTCGGCGTGCTGGTGGTCGCGCGCGCCGGGCGCGGGGACTGCGCGGTGCTCGACGCTTTGCTCCGCGGGTGGGACGGGCAGCTCACCGCGGCGCTGCGCAAGCGCCTGAGCCGCCACATCCGGCAGTGCCGGGCCTGCGGCGCCACGCGGCAGCGCGAGCTGCGGCCCGCGCTGCTCACCCTGTGGCCGGTCGGCGCCCTGGCGGCGGCGGTGACAGCCGAGCGGAGCCAGCATGCCGCGGCTGTTCCGGCCGGGCTCAGAGACCGGGTGCTGCGGACGGCCGCGGCTCAGCGGGCCAGTGCGGGCGCCGCGCGCGTCGCGCCCGGCACGCTGCCGGCCGGCCAGAGCGCGCGGGTATCGATCTCGGTAGCGGGGCTGGCCTCCCTGGACACCACGCTGACGGTGAACCCTGGCGGCCAGCAGGTCACCGTCCTGCTCGGAGTCGGCCTGCTGGCGGGCTGAGGACTTCTTTGAGAAGTCTTTGCCGAACCGGGACGGAGCCCACGGCCCGTTCGGCATAATCCACACAGCCGCCTGTGACATCCTTGCAGCTATGGCAGGCCGGCACCGTCAGGAAGATATGTACGCGCGTGGCGGGATGGAGCCTCAGGCCAGCAGAGCCGCCGGCGGGGTGATCCCGAAGGTTCCTGAGGTCAATGTTTACTTCTGGGCAGTGAAGATCCTGACGACCGCGATGGGCGAGGCGGTGTCGGACTTCCTGGTGAAGCAGTTCAACCCCTACCTCGCGGTGTTCATGGGGTTCGTGGTGTTCGCGCTCGCGATCACCTGGCAGCTCCGCGTGCCGGACTACCGGACGTGGCCGTACTGGACCGCGGTGGCGATGGTCGCCGTGTTCGGCACGATGGTGGCGGACGCGATGCACGTGGGGCTCGGCATCCCGTACAAGGTGTCCGTCAGCCTGTTCGCGGTGACGCTCGCCGTGGTGTTCGTCGTGTGGTACCGCGTCGAGGGCACTTTGTCGATTCACAGCATCATCACGCCGCGGCGCGAGCTCTTCTACTGGGCGACCGTGTGCTGCACGTTCGCCCTGGGCACGGCGACGGGCGACCTGACCGCGACCACCTTGCACCTGGGGTACTTCACCTCCGGCGTCGTGTTCACGCTGGCGATCTTGGTGCCGCTGGCGGCCTGGCGGCTCGGGGTGAATCCGGTGCTGACGTTCTGGGTGGCGTACATCCTGACGCGGCCGATCGGGGCGTCGTTCGCCGACTTCTTCGGCATGCCCAAGAGCTCCGGAGGCCTGGGTATCGGGCACGGGCCGGTCAGCCTGGTGACGCTCATCCTCGTGGTGGCCTCGATCTGGTACCTGTCGGTGACGCACAAGGACCAGCCGTCGCCGGTGGCGGCGGGGCTTGCCCCGGTTCCGGCCGGTGGTTACCCGGCAGCGGGTTACCCGGCGGGGGGTTACCCGGCGGGGGGTTACCCGGCGGCGGGCCGGGGGCCGCGTCCCGGCGCGCGGCCCGAGTGGGAGCCGCAGGGTCAGCCAGGCTGGGATCCACGCTATTCGCAGCGCCCTGATTCGCAGGATTCGTCTCGCTGGCCACGCTAGCGCCATCTGGCGCACAAGCCTCTCCGGTGTGATCACCCGGCGCGGCCGGGGTAACCGGTATTTCCACCCTTTTGTCCATCCCGTGGCGCGCACGGAGCGCCCTTCATGATCATGGGTCATTTGCGGCGAATAGCGCCGTTTGGGACCCATGATCATGAAAGCGCCGGGAACAAAGGAGGCATATCGGAAGCGCCAGGTGGGGGTGGGACATGATCCCGAAGAGTTTGCCCAGCGTATGGTCTCGTTGGGAACTAAGTTATTGATGTCCGGTTTCCGGCCAGCATCATGTGGTTACCACGCCCTGCCGCTGCGGCGGGGTTGGGGTTTGAGGTCGGTGGCCCACAAGCCTCATCTTGTGAGGCCAGGGGGCCACAGACCTCATACGGCGGGTAGCGCCGACGGGCATCATTAGTTCGCATAGCGCTATAAAAGGCGCAATCCGGGCATAAGTCTGCCGGGCGATCTGCCACGACACGCCCGCGGCCGGGGTAGCGTACGCTGCGGCTCATGACGGATGAGAACGTTCAGATCCGGCTCGCGTCGCGGCCAGCCGGGCATGCCCGCGTCCGAGAACTTCACGATCGCGCCGGCGCCGGTCCCGGCGCCCGGCGACGGGCAAGTGCTCATCCGCACCCAGTACCTGTCGCTCGACCCGTATATGCGCGGGCGGATGAGCGACGCCCCATCGTACGCGCCGCCGGTCAAGGTCGGCGGCCTGATGGTCGGCGGCACCGTCGGCGAGATCGTCGAGTCCACCGACCCTGAGCTCAAGCCCGGCGACGTCGTCCTCGCCTACACCGGCTGGCAGAAGTACGGCGTGGCGCCCGCCGCCGCCGTCCGCAAGCTCGACCCCAGCCAGGCTCCCGTGACGACCGCCCTCGGCGTGCTCGGCATGCCGGGCTTCACGGCGTACGCCGGCCTGACGCAGATCGGCCACCCCAAGCCGGGCGAGACCGTCGTCGTGGCCGCGGCCAGCGGACCGGTCGGCGCGACCGTCGGGCAGCTGGCGAAGATCCTCGGCGCCCGCGCGGTCGGCATCGCGGGCGGCCCGGAGAAGGTCGCCTACCTGCGCGAGATCGGTTTCGACGCGGCCCTGGACCACCGCGCCGGCGACTTCAGGGAGCAACTCGCCGCCGCCACGCCGGACGGCATCGACGTGTACTTCGAGAACGTCGGCGGCCACATCTGGAACGCGGTCTTCCCGCGGCTCAACCCCTTCGCCCGGGTCCCGGTCTGCGGGCTCGTCGCGCACTACTGCGAGACCGAGCTGCCGGAAGGCCCGGACCGGACGGCCGTGCTGATGTCGGCGATCTTGCGCAAGAGCCTGACCGTGCGCGGGTTCATCCAGAACGAGTTCGCCGACGCCCTGATGGGCGAATTCCTCGCCCGCGCGACGCCCTGGGTCCACGACGGCTCGCTGAAGTACCGCGAGGACATCGTCGACGGCTTGGAGAACGCCCCGGCGGCGTTCACCGGCATGCTGCAGGGCAAGAACTTCGGCAAGCTGCTCGTCCGGGTGAGCTGACCGGTCAGTCCTGGTAGACCTCTTCAAGCAGCAGGACAGCCCCTTTCCCGTTACTTTTGCCCTTCAGCGGGGAGCAGGTCACGGTGCACGTGATCGCGCGGCCGATGCGGTTGGTCGCGGCCACCCGAATGGGGCCTGTCCGCCGGCCGGATGTGAGGCACTCATTCACGATGCCGAGGAATCCCCCGGTCGGCAGCCCGAAGTCGAGCTGGAAGAAGGCCTGATTGCTCACTTCCTCGGCGCGCAGTCCCCAGAGTTCCTCTGCCCCCTTGTTCCAGCTTCTGACCTTCAGGTCCGCGTCGAGTACCACTACTCCCGCGGCCACGCTCGACAGGACCCCCTCGAGGAAGGTTCGCGCCTCGTCCAGTTCGCTGGTGCGGATCCGCATCTCCTCGTTCATCGTTTCGAGTTCCTCGTTGCCGGACTGGAGCTCTTCGTTGGTGGTCTCCAGCTCCTCGTTGGTGGACTGGAGTTCCTCGTTGGCGGTCTCCAGCTCCTCGATGCTGGACTGGAGTTCCTCGTTGGTGGTCTCCAGCTCCTCGTTGGTGGCGTGGAGTTCCTCGTGCGCGGTGTCCAGGTCCTCGCGATTGCGCTTGACCTCCATCTGCAGCCGGGTGATGACCGAGGTGTCGACGAACATCAAGAGCACCCCCGCGCCAACCCCGTCGCTCGCCCATAGCGGCTGAATCTGGATGTCCAGGTACTGCGTTTCGCCCGGGCTCATCTGCCGTTCCACGGCATTGACCCGCACCACCCGGTGCTCTGCGTAGGCACGCTCGATCCGTGACCGCAGTTCGACCGGCCGGTAGGAGATCTCCAGCTCGTGAAACGGGCGGCCGATATCGCGGGAGGTAATTCCGAACATGTTACGCATCTGGGCGTTGACCAGGACTACGCTGCCTTCGGCGTCGATGGCGATGACAGCGAACGGGACCGCCTCCAAGGCGAGATCCCGGAGCTGGCGTTTCCGGCCGGCCTCGCGCATCTCCGGGGTGCCGATCGAGTCGAGCCGTATCGGCGGGGCCTGATACCTGGGCACAGCCGGGCCGGGCCGCCGCCGGAAAATCCGCTGCCGCATGCTGATGACCTCGAAACGTTCACCATCCGACAGCAGCATCTCGGCCTTGCCGAGAAAGAGGCACCCGCGTTCGCGTAGCGCGAAGTGGAACCGGTCAATGACCTGCGCCTGGGTCTCGACGTTGAAATACATCAGCGTATTGCGGCAGACCAGCAGGTCAAGGCGCGAGATCGGGGCATCGCGGGTAATGTCATGGCGGCCGAAGATCACCCGGCGGCGCAGGTCAGAGCGAAAGGCGAACTGGCTTCCGTTCTGCTCGAAGTACTTGTCCCGCAGGTCGGCCGGGAACGCTTCGAGAGCCCTCGCCGGGTAGAGGCCGATCCTGGCGTCACGAAGGGCCTCGTCATCGACGTCCGTGCCGTAGATCTTGACCCGTTTCGCGCATTCCTCGATCCCCAGCGTCTCCGCGAAGGCGATCGCCAGCGAGTACGCCTCCTCGCCGCTGGCGCAGCCAGCGCTCCAAATCCGGATCTCGCGGGCCGGGTCGATGTCGGCAATCAGCTCGGGCATGACTTCGCGCTGCAGGAAGGTCCATGCCTCGGCGTCACGGAAAAAGCTGGTGACGTTGATCAGGATCGTGTTGAACAGATAGCCGAACTCCTCCGCGTTGATCTCCAGCATGTCCCGGTAATCCACGTAGTCCGTCGCGCCGATTTCGTGCACCCGCTTGCGGATCCGCCGCGCCAGCGATGACCGCTTGTATCCGGTGAAGTCGAAGCCGCGGGCGTCGCGGATGAAGACCAGCAGATCCTCCAGAGCACTGTCGGTCTCGTCAGGGGCATGCTGCTCGGTCATGACCGGTCCGCCTCGACCAGCCCGCGGATCACGGTGGCGATCTCATCGAGCGGCAGGATGAAGTCAACGGCGCCCGTCGCTATCACGGCCTCCGGCATCCCCTTGAACTCCGCGAGTGCCGGGTCTTCCGCGATAACCGTGCCTCCCCTGGATTTAACGGCGGACGCGCCCATCGCCCCGTCACTGCCCGTACCCGTGAGCACGCACGCGATGGCTCTTTGCCCGTAGGCCCCGGCGACCGACTCGAACAGCAGGTCGGCGGACGGGCGCAGGAAGTGCACCAGCTCGCTGCTGGACAGCACCAGCACTCCCTCCGGTTCGACCAGGAGATGATGGTTGGGCGGGGCGACGTATATCTTGCCCGCCTCGGCCAGGTCGCCGTCTCGCGCGAGAACGACCGGGAGCTTCGCCCGGCGTCCGAGCACCTCGGCGATGATGGTCTTATGGCGCGGGTCAAGATGCTGGACCACGAGCACCGGCACCGGGAATCCGGCAGGCAGGCCGCCGAGCACACGGCCGAGAGCGGTGATGCCGCCTGCTGACGCGGCGATCGCCACGACGCCATATGGCTCGCCCTGCTCGGCTCTGGCCGACTCCGTATCGCTCATCGGGCGCCCAGGTGATGTCCCTGCACACGGCAAGCCTAGCGCTGTGCCCAGCGGCTCGGGAGGTTCGGAGCCAGCGGCCGACATAGGATTTGATGTATGCCAGGCGCTGATGATATCCGCGCGCAGATCACCGCTCTTCGGCAGCGGTCGGCCGAAGCGCGGCAGCGTGCCGGGCGCGCGGCGGACGCGGCGGCCCGCCTCGCGGAACAGGCGGCGCTGACGATCGCACCTCTCGACGAGGCCTGCCTGCGAATAGCCGCGGTGCAGCGGAGAGTCCAGGAGCGCCACCTCACCTCGGCGAGGCTGCAGGACCAGTACGCCGACCGGCTGTCCGCCTGGCTACGGCGCGCTGGCGAGCCGGAGCGGCGGCCCGTGTTCATGGATGCCGTGGCGTCGGCGATCGGCGTGCGCAGCGTCACGGTCATCCTGCTCGGCACGCAGCGGAGCGAAGCCGTGATAGCCGCCTCCGACGCGATCGCGCGGGCCGCGCAAGACCTTGAATTCGTCTTCGGTGAGGGGCCGGCGCACTCCGCCGTCGCGCACGGCCAGCCGGTCCAGGTGGCGGACATGACTCGCTGCGATCGCTGGCCGCGATACGGCCCCGAGGTCGTCGGGCTCGGCGTGCGGGCTGTGCTAGCGGTACCTGTGCAGCCCGCTGCCCGCCTGGGCGCGGTATGCGCCTACGACAGCGAGCCGGCCATCGGCGAGAAGGCCGCGGTGGCCGCCGACGCGATCGCTGACGCGCTGCCGCTGATCTTGTCGCACGCGGCGTACGACCACGGGCCCGGTGACGGCGTTCCACCGCTGCCGTTGTTCGGTGAGGCCGACTTCCCGGCCGTCATCCATCAGGCGGCCGGGATGGTGTCGCAGCAATGTGGTTGCACCGTCACCGACGCGTTCGCGCTGCTCCGGGCGAGGGCCTTTTCCGCCGGGCGTCCCGCCCCGGAGATCGCGGCCGGCGTCCTGCGCGGCGAGCTATGGTTGTGCTGAGCCGATCCCGGCCAGAAACAGCGGTGACGCTCGGCTGACGTTAGACCTACTGACTGGTACCATCAGTCCCTGCCGCACGTCGGCATCAGCTGCCAGAATGAGGTGTTAGGCGGTAGTGAGGTCAGGCGGTAGTGAGAAGGCTCAGATGGCCGACCAGGAACTGCTTACCCGGGCTGTGTCAGAGTTCGCGCGAACGCTGGCCCGGAGCACCGCGCTCACCGAAGTGCTCAACGACCTCACTGAACGTACGACCGCGGTACTCGGCGTGGCCGGCGCGGGGGTGTTGTTGCTGCAGTCCGGCCAGTGCCGCTTCGCCACAGCGAGCGATGAGCGCTCCGCGGCCCTGGAGCGGCTGCAGGAGGCGAGCCAGGCCGGGCCATCAGTGGAGGCGTGCCTTACCGGCAAGATCGTCGCAGTCGCCAGCCTGGCCGAAACCTCATACGAATGGGGCGTATACCAGCAGGCAGCCCGGGACGCGGGCATCGTCGCCGTCGCCGCGGTCCCGATGTGCCATGACGGCGAAAGCGTCGGCACGGTGGACCTGTACGATGCGTCGCCGCGGGACTGGTCCGCCGCGGACCTGCGCGTGGCCGGGATCCTAGCGGACATGGCCACCGGCTATCTGGTGCAGGCCTGGGAGCTGGCCCGGCAGTGCCGGCTCAACGAGCAGCTGCAGGAGGCGCTGGACAGCCGCATCGTGATCGAGCAGGCGAAGGGCGTGCTGGTCGCCGAGCGGCACATCTCGGTAGATGAGGCGTTTCAGGTGCTGCGCCGGCACGCCCGCAGTCACTCCGTCAGCCTGCGCTCGGTAGCCGAGGCCGTGGTCAGTCTCGGGCTGCGGCCCTGACGGCCGCGCGGTCTCCGCTCAGTTCTGCGGATACTCCGGCTGCTGGAGTCGGAACACCGCCGAGCGCAGGTCGTGGATGATGGCATCCAGCTCGTCCACGGCTCGCCGCAACCGGTCGGCGGCCGGGCCGTCGGCCACGTCGGCCGCCGACTGCAAGGTCAGGCCCGCGCCGAACAGCCTGTCCACCACCATTCCGGCAAGATCCAGTGCGACGTTCGTGCCAGCGTAGATGTGAGCGGGAAAGAACGATGGCGTCGCGAACCTGGCCAGCTGGTCCACTCTGGCAGAGCGCATCGCGAGACACGCGCGCGCGATCAGCGCCTCGGCGGTCTCCCCGGGTGAGGATGCGATGGCGAGTCCTGCGGTCGCGGCAATGGGGACGGTCATTCCCCCGACCTCCAGCGGCCGGGCCAGGGCGTCGCGGATCCGGCTGACGGCCATCCCGGCATCGCCCGGGCTTCGCAAGTCGCCGTACAGGACCACGAACTCGTCGCGGCCGGCCAGGGCCGCCGCGCCGGCCGGGCCGGCCGCCCCGAGGATCCGCTCCGCGGCGGCCGCCAGCACCGCAGCGC
This sequence comes from uncultured Actinomycetota bacterium, assembly GCA_963771985.1. GTDB lineage: Bacteria > Actinomycetota > Actinomycetes > Streptosporangiales > Streptosporangiaceae > Trebonia. Next base: position 536,865 of record CAVYVO010000032.1, read on the forward strand.
TGCCGTGCTGCCCGGCGTCCTCGCGCGCGGCTGCGGCGCCATCCAGGCTGACGGCCGCGACGGCTACGTTCGCGTCACTCCAGCCGCTGCGGCGCAGCGCCCGCCCGGCCAGGCTCACGAACTCCCAGTGCCGCACCAGCCGGGCCAGCGGGCCATGGTCCGGGTACTTCCGGTCATCATCGCGGTCATCATCGCGCGGCTGGTGCTCATTAAGGTCAGCCACGCACACCAGCAGCCGCCCCGCCTGGCCCGGCTGCCACCACCACCGGCTCCACCGGACGCCCGCCGGGCCCGCGAGCCGGATGTCGCCGCTGCCGGCCTGGCCGACCGCCGCCGCCTCGCACAGTCGTGCCCGCAACGGCCCGCGCTCCAGCGGATCGACGACGCCCAGCCACCCAGCGCCGCGCGCGGCCTCCGGCGGCGCCGCGGCGAAAGCCGCCCATGCCTGGTTCGCGGCCAGCGCCGTGCCGTCAGGTGCTAGCACCAGCGATGGCAGCGGCAGCCAGTCCAAGGTCGCTGTCAAATCCAGCCAGGCCGCGTGGTCCCTGAGGGGAATGCCTTCCATCGCCGCCTCACCAGCCTGCTGCCGGCCCGCGCCGCCGAGCGTGCGGCGCCGGCGTCGGTCCGCGCGCAGGTGCCAGAAAGAGAAGACGGCCGACCGCCCCCCGGATCCACACGGCCAACCGTCCGCCTGGCGCCCCTGCGGCCGACGGCACCGATTGCGCTGCAGTAGATTCGCCCATACCTGACCCCTGGCGCGAGACGAAGCCCTCATCGTAGGATCCAGGGACGAGGAAAAGCCGCCAAGGACCGGGACGGCGGAACCTCACGATCATACTCATCCTCGCGCTCCGCCGGCAAGACGTGGCCACCGGTAGCTGACCGCCGCTGACCCAGGTCAGAGGCACGGTACAGCCGCGCTGGCAGCTAGATGCGCCGCAGCACCTGGACGGTACGGGCGGGGACGACTACCTTGGCCCCGGCCGGGTGGGCCTCGCGCGCGGCCGGCACGGGGGTGGTGTCGAACTCCGGCAGCCACAGCGTGCCCCACACCCCGCCGGGGAGCACGAAGGTGACGTCGCCGTGGTGCCCGTTGAAGAGCAGCAGGAAGCTGTCGTCGGACAGACGCTGGCCGCGGGTGTCCGGGTCGGGCAGCGCGTCCCCGTTGAGGAAGACGCCGAGCGACTTGGCGAAGCCCGTCTGCCAGTCCTCCGTCGTCATCTCCGCCCCGTCGGTTCGGAACCAGCCGATGTCGGACAGCTCCGCGGCGAAGATGGGCCGTCCCTCGAAGAAGCGGCGCCGCCGGAAGACCGGATGCCGACGGCGGAAGTCGACCAGCCGTGCGCAGAACGCCAGGAACCGCTCGTCCGCGTTCTCCCAGTCCAGCCACGATGTCTCGTTGTCCTGGCAGTAGGCGTTGTTGTTGCCGTGCTGCGAGTGGCCCAGCTCGTCGCCGTGTCGCAGCATCGGCGCTCCCAGGCTCACCAGGAGCGTCGTCATCACTCCGCGGCGGCGGCGCTCGCGTATCTCGATGACCGCCGGGTCGTCCGCCGGGCCTTCCGCGCCGCTGTTCCACGAGCGGTTGTCGTCGGATCCGTCCCGGTTGTCCTCGCCGTTGGCCTCATTGTGCTTGTGGTCATAGGAAACCAGGTCCGTGAGCGTGAACCCGTCGTGGGCCGTGACGAAGTTGACGCTCGCGTAGGGCCGCCGGCCCGTCCGGCCGTACAGGTCGGAGCTGCCGGTCAGCCGGTAGGCGAAATCGGCCAGGGTCCGGTCGGCGCCGCGCCAGTAGTCACGGACGGTATCCCGGTAGCGCCCGTTCCATTCCGACCACAGGGTCGGGAAGTTGCCGACCTGGTAGCCGCCCTCGCCGACATCCCACGGCTCGGCGATCAGCTTGACCTGGCTCACCACCGGATCCACCTGGATCAGGTCGAAGAACGCGGACAGCCGGTCGACCTCGTGGAACTGGCGGGCGAGGCTGGCCGCGAGGTCGAAGCGGAAGCCGTCCACGTGCATCTCGCTCACCCAGTAGCGCAGCGAGTCGATGATCAGCTGCAGCACGTGCGGATGCCGCATGTTCAGCGTGTTCCCGGTGCCCGTCGTGTCGAAGTAGTACCGCCCGCCGTCGGTGAGCCGGTAGTACGCCCGGTTGTCGATGCCCTTGAACGACAGCACCGGGCCCAGGTGGTTCCCCTCGGCGGTGTGGTTGTAGACCACGTCGAGGATCACCTCGATCCCGGCCTGGTGCAGCGTCTTGACCAGGTACCTGAACTCGGAGGCGACCTGCCCGACACCCCACGCGGAGTACTCGTTGTGCGGGGCGAAGAAGCCGATCGAGTTGTAGCCCCAGTAGTTGCGCAGGCCCCGCTCGATCAGGTGGTGGTCGTGGACGAACTCGTGGACGGGCATCAGCTCGACCGCGGTGACGCCCAGCCGGCGCAGGTGCTCGATCACGGCGGGATGCGCCATGCCCGCGTAGGTGCCCCGCTGGCCCTCCGGGACGTCCGGATGGCGCATGGTGAGCCCCTTGACGTGGGCCTCGTACAGCACGGTCTCGTGCCAGGGAATGCGCAGCGGATGGTCGTCCCCCCACTCGAACCAGGGGTTCGCGACCACCGAGCGCGGGACGAACGGCGCGCTGTCCCCGTCGTAGCGGACGCGGTCATCGCCCCCGAGGGGGTAGCCGTAGACGGCGGGGTCCCAGCGGACCTGGCCGTCGATCGCCCTGGCGTAGGGGTCGAGCAGGAGCTTGGACGGGTTGCAGCGCAGGCCGGCCTCGGGGTCCCACGGCCCGTGCACCCGGTAGCCGTAGCGCTGCCCGGGACCGGTCCCGGGCAGGAAGCAGTGCCAGACGTAGCCGTCCACCTCGGTCATGTCCAGCCGCCGCTCGCCGCCCCCGGTCTCGTCGAACAGGCACAGCTGGACACGCTCGGCCGCCTCGGAGAACAGCGCGAAGTTGGTGCCGATGCCGTCGTAGCTGGCCCCGAGGGGGTACGGCTGCCCGGGCCACATCTCAAATTCCATGATCTCCATCTGCCCCGGGACGCGCAGATAACGCCCCGCCGCCGGGCCCGGCCCGGCCTGGCGAGGAGCGGGCCAGGCGCTGGCACTAGGCCGTGGGCCTCGGCGCGTACACCCCTCCGTCACACAGGCCACAGTGGCGGGCCTCCCGCCGGGCGACCCGGCTTAGCTGTGTCCTTCGGGGCGGATAACGCCCCGAAGTACCCACCTAGAGGCCGCTGTCCCGAATGTCTCAACTTCACATTGGGAGATTCGGGACAGCGGGCACGGTCTGCGGTGGCAGAGGGGCGGGCCGGTGAGGGCCCGGGAAGCCGCGCCCTCCGGCGACCGGACGTCTCAGGATCGCCGGATCCTCGGAGCTTGCCCTCGCCAGCTCTCCCGGGGCGCGGCGGGTACGCATCTTCCGTTCGGTTAGTTCGGGGGCCCTGGGATCGTGGGGATGGGCGAGCGCCTTCGTTTCCCCCGGCGCGCTGTTGTCCGCCCGCACGGCCTCCGGGCGCCAGCTGACTCCGCGCTGAGCGGACTCATCGCCCTTTTATCCCGAACGGACCGTCGGCGCCTCTTTCCCGGTGCGCCCGCTCCGCGATCGCGGCGAGCCGGGTCCGGCGAGCCTGGTGTACGGGTGCCCGCGGCGGGTAGCGGACTCCTATCGATAGATTGTGGTGATCGATATGTGGTGGATCTACATCGTCGTGCCGGCCCTGCTGATCCTCGGGGCCTATGGCTTCCTCAGCATCGTCGGCTTCGAAACCCGGTGGCTGTCCCGGAAGACCGACCGCCGCGCGGAAGACCTGTACGAGTACTACGCGGACCCGCCGCGTCGCCGCCGGCATTAGCCGCGAAATTCGTCGGCTGTGATCCGGAAAGCCCCTGCCGACCCCATCCGTAATTCGTGCTCGCGCGCGCCATCCGCCACGCCGGGATCAACGATCGCGCCGGCCGGAACGTGGCGGCCTTCGTCAAACTGCCGCGCGGGAAGACCGGTCGGCAGCAACACAATGATCGCGGGAATGCGCAAGCGGCTGGCCAGGACCTGGGAACCCACGGCGAGGGCGAGAATCAGCCTACGCCGGTCACGGATCTGGTTTTTCGTCACTCCCGCCTCTCATATCACAAGGGTTCAATTCTTAGTTTGCTAACCGTTCATCTTCCCGTTACGCAGGCTCCAGTTAGGAGCCGCTTTTCATTTTCCGCAAGGTGGTAGTAGCGGATTGTAATCATCACCTTGTTAGGGTGATGAACGCGTGCTGCCGACCGTATAGAACCGTATAGAAGGCCGTAGAGGCTGACCCTGATTGTCAGCGGCGTCACGGTTACGCCGGACACAGGTCGGCACGGCACAAGGACACAAAGCGGTACATCGAAACGCCACAGGGGGCCTGCAATGGGTGCTGAACGGGATCGGGTAGCTGGGTTCGGGCGGCTGGAGGACGGGCTGCGCACACCAGGCACGGACTGGTACCGGTGGGGACCGTACGTGAGCGAGCGGCAGTGGGGCACGGTCCGGGAGGACTACAGCGCCGACGGCAACGCCTGGGATTACCTGCCGCACGACCAAGCCCGGTCCCGGGCCTACCGGTGGGGTGAGGACGGCCTGGCCGGGTTCTGCGATATCGAGCAGCGGCTGTGCCTTTCCCTGGCGCTGTGGAACGGGCGGGACCCGATCCTCAAGGAGCGCGCGTTCGGGCTGACCGGCCCGCAGGGCAACCACGGCGAGGACGTCAAAGAGTACTGGTGGTACCTGGACGCGCTGCCCAGCCACGCCTGGAACCGGTGGCGCTACCACTATCCTCAGGCCGCGTACCCCTATCAGGACCTGATCGATGTCAACGCCGGCCGAAGCCGGTACCAGCCCGAGTACGAGCTGCTGGATACCGGCGCGTTCAACGACGACCGGTACTGGATCACCGAGGTGCACTACGCCAAGGCCAGCCCGGATGACCTGCTGATGGCCATCCAGGTCACCAACGCCGGCCCGGAGGCCGAAACCATCCATGTGCTGCCCACCGCCTGGTTCCGCAACACCTGGTCCTGGGGGGACACCGATGAGCCCAAGCCGGCGCTGCGGGCCTCCGGGGACCGGTCAGTCGCTATCGACCACCCGTTCCTTGGCACCCTGGAACTCATCGCCGCGGCTGGTCCGGACGGCACTAGCCCGCAGCTGCTGTTCTGCGAGAACGAGACCAACCTGGCCGGGCTGTACGGCGCCGAACCGGTCACGCCCTATCCCAAGGACGGCATCAACGACCACGTGATCCACGGCGCGGCCACGGTCAACCCGGTCGCCGCCGGGACCAAATGCGCGTTCTGGTACCAGGTCACGGTGCAGCCCGGGCAGACCGCCGAGCTGCGGCTGCGGCTGCGGCCCGCCGCCGGCGGGTCGGGTACATCCGCAGCCAAGGCGGCGACCGCGCTCGGCAAGGACTTCGATCAGGTGATGGCCAAGCGCAAGGCTGAGGCTGATGAGTTCTACGCCGAGCTGACGCCGGCCGGCGCGAGCGCGGACGAGGCGCTGGTGCTGCGGCAGGCGTCGGCGGGCATGCTGTGGAGCAAGCAGCTGTTCTACTACGACGTGGCCCGCTGGCTGGACGGCGACCCGACCCAGCCCGTTCCGCCCGCCGCCCGCAAGAACGCGCGGAACTCCAAGTGGCGGAACTTCGACGGGTTCGACATCATCTCGATGCCGGACAAGTGGGAGTATCCCTGGTTCGCCGCATGGGACCTGGCCTTCCACACGGTCACCCTGGCCCACCTGGACCCGGCGTTCGCCAAGTACCAGCTGATCTTGATCTGCCGGGAGTGGTTCCAGCACCCGCAGGGGGCGCTGCCGGCGTATGAGTGGGACTTCGGCGATGTCAATCCGCCGGTGCACGCCTGGGCCGCGCTGCAGGTCTTCGCCATCGACGGCGGCCGCGACCTCGGCTTCCTGTCCCGGGTGTTCGACAAGCTGCTGGTCAACTTCACCTGGTGGGTCAACCGGGAGGACAACAACGACAACAGCGTGTTCGAGGGCGGCTTCCTCGGGCTGGACAACATCGGCCCGATCGACCGCTCCCACCTGCCCGCCGGGTACATCCTGGAGCAGTCCGACGCCACCGGCTGGATGGGCTCCTACGCGCTGGCAATGCTCGCCATCGCGGGCGTCCTGGGCTGGTCCGGCCAGCGCCAGGGGCAGGATCTGGGCCTGAAGTTCCTGGAGCATTTCGCGGGCATCCGCACGGCGCTGGACCAGCAGGGCCTGTGGGACGACGCCGACGGGCTGTTCTACGACCGGCTGGTCACCCCGTCGGGCTACAGTGTCCCGGTCAAGACCCGGTTGATGGTCGGGATCATCCCGGCGCTGGCCGCCGCGGTCATCGACGGCGGCATGCTGCACAACGCGCTGGCCATGAACAAGACCTTCATGCGGTTCCTGCAGAAGGAGGTCGGGGATGTGCAGAAGCTGGCCGAGCACCCGCAGCTGCGCGGCGAGGGGGCCGGGCAGCGGATGCTGCTGTCAGTGGCCCGGCCCGCCCAGCTGGAGCGGCTGTTCGCCAAGCTGTTCGACGAGAGCGAGTTCCTGTCCCCGCACGGGCTGCGCGCGCTGTCGGCCTACCACCGCGACCATCCCTACCAGTTCGACGCCGAGGGCTACCAGTCCTCCATCGACTACGAGCCGGCCGAGTCGACCACCTCCATGTTCGGCGGCAACTCCAACTGGCGCGGCCCGATCTGGATGCCGGTCAACTACCTCGTGGTCGAATCACTGGAGCGCTACCACCGGTTCTACGGCAGTGATTTCGAGATCGAGTACCCGACCGGCTCGGGGAAGCGGCTCACCCTGGACCTGATCGTCGCCGACCTGCAGGACCGGCTGATCTCGCTGTTCACCCGGGACGCTAACGGACGGCGGGCCTGCTTCGGCGGGACCGAGAAGATGCAGACCGATCCGGCCTGGAAGGACAACCTGATCTTCAGCGAGTACTTCCACGGCGACAACGGCGCCGCGATCGGCGCCTTCCACCAGACCGGGTGGACCGGCCTGATCGCTGATGTGATCCTGCGCCGGCACGGCGCGGTCGAGGCACTCGGAGACGTCCTGCGTGACATAGCAGCAAAGGGGACCCAGCAATGACCACCAGCCACGCCGCCACCGCGGCCGGGACGGTCCCGGCCGCCCGGACCGCCCCCGACGCCCGCCCGGGCACTGCGCTGCCCGGCTGGCCGTTCCCGCTCGGCGCCACGCCCGGTGAGCACCTGGGCATGGCGGGCACGAACTTCGCACTCGCCTCCACCGTCGCCGACAGCGTCACCTTGTGCCTGTTCGACGCGGCCGGCACCGAAACCCAGATCCCGCTGGCCGATTACGACGCCGACATCTGGCATGCGTTCGTGCCGGGAATCGGCCCGGGGCAAGCCTACGGGTACCGGGTCGGCGGCCCCTGGAACCCGGCCCGGGGCCTGCGGTGCAACCCGGCCAAGCTGCTGCTCGACCCCTACGCCAAGGCGGTCAGCGGAACGGTCACGTTCGGGCCGGAGGTGCTCGGCCAGGACACGGCCGACGCCGCCAAGCCGTCCACCCTGGACTCCGCCGGGCACATGCCCCGCGGCCTGGTCATCGACCCGCAGTTCTCCTGGCACGACGATAAGCGGCCCTGGCGCCTCTACTCGGACACGGTCATCTACGAAGTCCACGTCAAGGGCTTCACCATGCGCAACCCGGACATCCCGCCCGAGCTGCGCGGCACCTACGCTGGGCTGGGCCACCAGGCCGCCATCTCGTACCTGACCGGCCTGGGCGTCACCACCGTCGAGCTGCTGCCGGTCCACCAGAACGTGCCCGAATCGTTCCTGGTCGCGGAGGGCCTGACGAACTACTGGGGCTACAACACGATCGGCTTCTTCGCCCCGCACAACGGCTACTCCGCCGCCGTCCGGGCCGGCCACCCCGGCGGGCAGGTCGCCGAGTTCAAGGCCATGGTCGACGCGCTGCACCAGGCCGGCCTGGAAGTGATCCTCGACGTGGTGTTCAACCACACCGCCGAAGCCGGGCCGGACGGCCCCGCACTGTGCTTCCGCGGCATCGACAACCTGGCCTACTACCGGACCGTGCCCGGTGACCCCGGCGCCTACTACGACACCACCGGCTGCGGCAACGCGCTGAACGCCGGCGACCCGATCATGCTGCAGTTGATGATGGACTCGCTGCGCTACTGGATCACCGAGATGCACGCCGACGGGTTCCGGTTCGACCTGGCCCCGACGCTGGCCCGCCAGGACGGCGCATTCGACAAGGTGTCGGCATTCTTGGACATGTGCTCCCAGGACCCGGTGGTGTGCCAGGCCAAGCTGGTCGCCGAGCCGTGGGACGTCGGCCAGATGGACAGCTACGACCTGGGCCGGTTCCCGCCGCTGTGGCGGGAATGGAACGGCAAGTACCGCGACTCGATGCGCGACTTCTGGCGCAGCCACCCGGTCGGGATCGGCGAGTTCGCCGACCGTTTCACCGGCTCAGCGGACCTGTACGCGACGGCCGACCGCCGACCCACCTCCTCGGTCAACCTGATCACCGTCCACGACGGCTTCACCCTGCGCGACCTCGTCTCCTACGACGACAAGCACAACGAGGCCAACGGCGAGGACAACCGCGACGGGACCAGCGACAACAATTCCTGGAACTGCGGCGCCGAGGGCCCGACCGACGACCCCGATGTGCTGGCGCTGCGCGCCCGCCAGTCCCGGGCCATGCTCGCCACCCTGATGCTGTCGTTCGGCGTCCCGATGCTGCTCGGCGGCGACGAGATGGGCCGCACCCAGGGCGGCAACAACAACGCCTACTGCCAGGACAACGAGATAACCTGGTTCGACTGGGCCAACGCCGACACCGGCCTACGGGACTTCACCAAGCAGCTCATCGCCCTCCGCAAGACACACCCGGTGTTCCGCCGCCGCCGTTTCCTTTCCGGGGCAGAAGCATCCGAGCTGCGCTGGTTCACCCCCGCAGGCACCCAGATGACGGGCGCCGACTGGTCGGACGAGAACGCCCTGGCCATCGCGCTGTACCTGGACGGCTCCGACGACCCGGACCGGGCCGAGGACGGAACGTGGCTGCTGGATGACGACTTCCTGGTCTTGGTGAACGCCTGGTGGGGACCGCTCGAGTTCGTCCTGCCAGCCACCAGGAAGCAGGCGGCGTGGCGTACCGAGGTCGACACCTACGACCCGGCCGCGCCCGGCGGCGCCGCGGCCGCGCCACGAGGCGCCGGCGACCACGTCACCGTCAACCCCCGGTCCATCGTGGTGCTGTCCGATCCGCGTCGCGACTGACCGCGCCGTTAGTCGCCTGCTGGCTGCCGCTGGCGGCCCTGCTTGACCGCGCCCACGATGACCTTGACCGCGAGCCCGACGGTGACCAGATCGGCGATCATCTGCCCGGTGACCACCAGCCGCGCCGCCTCGGTCTTGGCGGTGATATCGCCGAACCCGACCGTGGAGAACACGGTGACGGTGAAGTACAGCGCGTCGGTGCGCGTCAGCGGCTCGCTGAAGTTGCCGGCGGAAATCGTGGCCAGGACGACATAGGTGCTGGCGAACAGCAGCAGGAACAGCGGAATGCTGGTGGCGAGGGCCTCGACCCCCCGCAGGCCCGGGAACCGTGACCGGAGGATCCAGCGGACCTGGAAGATAACCAGTGCGATGAGCAACACCAGCCCGGTTACCAGCATCGTGACGGCGGCCCAGGTCGAGGAGCGGTCCAAGGGCAGCAGATAGTAGATGGCCACCAGCGCGGCGGTGGATCCCACCGCCCGCAGCACAGCCCACACGATGATGCGGCGCGGGGGTCTGGCCTCTGGCCGGGCGGCAGGTTCCGCGTCCGCGTGGTCTCCTTTCCGGCTCACTCTTCCGGCGGAAGTTCTATCGGGGCGGAGGGCTGCGCAGGGACCAGTTCGCGTACGCGCCGGCCCACCCGGTGCGCCACGTAGAGGGAGAACGCCGCGGCCGGCAGTTCGACGGCCAGCGCCAGGATCAGCGCCTGGACGGCGTTTGCCGCGCTCGCCGAGGTGGTGACGTCGAACCACGCATCGGCCACCAGCAAGGCGGCCACCACCGTGGCCGGGTACACCACCCTGGCATCCAGCCGGAACGCCATGTGGGCGGTCAGGTAGATGGCCAGCACCTCGATCAGGTCAAAGCCGGTCCAGGTGAGACGGTAATGGTGCTCGAGATTTTCTTTCGGAAGGCTCAGTGCCAGGAAGACGGTCCACACGATGAGCCCGACGGCGACAATCAGGTAGACCCATGCCAGACGCCGGGCCCGCCGCCGCACCACTAGCGGGATGTCCCGGGCACCGGCGCTGACCGCGCCTGGCACGATTACATCTCCTTGACAGTTGCTTGCAAGGTCTTGTCGATGTCTTTCGGGTCCACGTCGAACTCTTGGGCGGTCTGCTTTTCCGCCCTGGTCACGGCGTGCTTGATCGCGTCTTCGACCTTGCTCTCCCCGACTATGACGAGCCCCGCCTGGCCCGGGGCGATGAAGTCGCCGAGCTGTTTCGCCTCTGAGCGCGACATCCCCTTGGCCAAGTGCCCGCTGACAGCGCCGACCACACCGCCGACCGCGGCCGCGCCGAGGACCGACGGAGGGAAGATGACCCCGACCGCCGCCCCCGCGGCAACGCCCCACCAGGCACCATGGCGGGTGGCCGTCTCGTCCTTGTTCTCGTGCACCTTGCCTTTGGCGTCCTTGGTGACGACAGCCGCGTCGTAGGAACCGACCAGGCCCGCGGCGTGCGCGTCCTTGACGACCTGGTAGTCCTCCCGTGCTGTTGCCTCATCTGGATACGTTGCCACCAGCACGAATGTGCCGCCGGATCCGGACATGCCGACCTCCTCGTTCCGCTGGCGTGACGCGCCAGCCGGTCAGTGAGCGCATATCGGCCGTCAGCCGGCCGCTGCATAGTCTCAGCCTGTCAGCCGCTGACCTGCGCGGTCGCCACCCCACCGGGGTGAAAATCTGTCGTCATCCCTCGCCTTCGATAAGTTGGGATACCGCCTCGATCAGGGCGAGATGAGTGAACGCTTGGGAAAGTTCCCGAGATGCTCATCTGAGTCCCGCCGGCGAAAGTGGTGACCCTAGCCAGGGTAGCCACGGCCGCGACGCCGCAGGTAATATCGCCGCCAGGTGGTTACCCGCAACCAACCTGCACCTGGCCAGTGCGAGTGCAGGGACCGCGTCGCTCCGGACCCCGGCGGCACGGCCAGTTATGGCCGGATCGGCTTCAGGTCTTAGCGATGCTCCAGACGACATCCGCAGGCCGCGCAGCGGCGGCACTTCTCTCCTTCGGGGCGTCCCGGGTATGGCCGGGCTGTCGTCATGGGTGACGACCGCCTACCCGGTGCAGCGCGCCGGACGGCAGGTGATCGTGACACTGCCCGAACACATCGACGTGTCGAATACCGGGCAGATCCGCGAGGAGCTGCTATCCCTCATCCGCGGCGCGGCGACACTGATCGCGGACATGACCGCGAGGGTGAATCGGGGGGCCGTCGGGTGATGGGTGTGGGCGGTGTGCGTCGGCGGGTCGGCCGGCCGCGGCGTGCGGGCGGGTCGGCGTTGGACCTGGTGGCGTCGAAGATGCGCCCTCCGCTGGTGCGGCCTGGGGCTGTGTGCCGTTCGCGGCTGGTCGGGCGGCTGGCGGTGGGTGATGTGCGTCCTATCGTGTCGGTGGTCGCGCCGTCGGGTTACGGGAAGACGACGTTGCTGGCGCAGTGGGCCGAGCGCAGCGGCCGGGCCTTCGCGTGGGTGTCGGTCGATGAGGCGGACAATGACCCGAACGTCTTGCTGGCCTATGTCGCCGAAGCGCTTGATGCGGTGGAGCCGATCGACGAGCGGGTGTTCGACGCGCTTGCCTCGCCGGGAAGTTCGGTGCCCGGCTCGGTCGTGCCGAGGCTGGGGTCGGCGTTTGCGTCGATGTCCTCGCCGGTGGTGCTGGTGCTGGATGACGTGCACGTGCTGCATGACCGGCAGTGCCGGGCGGCGCTGTCGGTGCTGGCCGATCACGTGCCGGGCGGCTCGCGGCTGGCGCTGGCCGGCCGGGCCCAGCCGACGCTGCGGATCGCGCGGCTGCGCGCCGAGGGCAAGATCCTGGAAATCGGCACCGGTGACCTGTCGCTCACCGCCCAGGAGGCGTCATCGCTGCTGCGCAACGCGGGCCTGACCCTGGCTGAGGAGGACGTGGCGGCGCTGCATCAGCGGACCGAGGGATGGCCGGCCGGGCTGTACCTGGCGGCGCTTTACCTGCGGGAGGGCGGCCCGCTGGCGAGCGCGGCGGTCTCCTTCGGCGGGGATGACCGGCTGGTGAGCGAGTACATGGAGTCGGAGTTCCTGGCGCGGATCTCCCGCCGGCAGCGGGCGTTCCTGACCCGGACCGCGGTGCTGGAGCGCATGTGCGGGCCGCTGTGCGATGCGGTGCTCGAGCTGGCCGGGTCGGCCGCGGTGCTGGCGGACCTGGAGCAGTCCAACCTGCTGCTGGTGCCGCTGGACCGGCGCGGGGAGTGGTACCGCTACCACCACCTGTTCCGCGACATGCTGCTGGCGGAACTGCACCGCGCGGAGCCCGGGCTGATGCCCGTCCTTTACCGGCGGGCCGCGCAGTGGCATGAGCGCAACGGGGCGCCCGGCGAGGCAGTGGAGTACTGGATGAAGGCCGGCGACGCGGATGCCACCGCCCGCCTGGCCGCCGCGCTGACGCTTCCCACCTTCATGCGCGGCAGGGCCGCGACGGTCGAGCGGTGGCTCGGATGGCTCGAAGACCACGGCGCCATGGAAAACCACCCGGCGGTCGCCGTCCTGGCGGCCATGGCGCCGGCCATGATGGGCAGCCCGGCCGACGCCGGCCGACGGGCCTGGGCCGCCGAGCACGCAGCCGCCGCGAGCCTGGCGGACCGGGGCTCGCCGGCCGAGCCGCGGCTCGCGCTGCTGCGGGCGCTGCTGTGCCGGGACGGGGCGGATCAGATGCGGGCCGACGCGGAGCTCGCGGCAAAGACCATGGCCGCCGGGAGCTTCTGGCGGGCATCGGCGCTGCTGTTCCTGGGACTGGCGTACCTGATGGCCGGCGACCCGGACCGGGCCGATGCCGTCTTCGAGGACCAGGTCGCCGAGGCCCGGGCCGCCGGGGGAACGATCGGCGCCTGCATCGCGCTCAGCGAACGGTCGCTGCTGGCGATCGCCGACAGCGCATGGGACCCGGCCCGGCGGTACCTGTCCGAGGCCCGGGCCATGGTCCGGGAAACCGGCATCGGGGACTACCCCGCGGTCACGATCATGCACGCCGCGGCCGCGCGGATGGCGCTGCACCAATCCGACCGGCCGGGCGCCGCCGCGGAACTGACCCGGGCGCAGCGCCTGCGGCCAGCCCTGACCTACGCCGTGCCGCACCTGGCCGTCCAGGCCCGCACCGAGCTCGCCCGCGCCCACCTCGCGCTCGCCGACCTGCCAGGCGCGCGGACACTCATGCGGGAAGCCGACGAGATCCTCCGCCGCCGCCCCGGCCTGGGCGCCCTCGCCAGGCAGGCCGCGGACCTGCGGGCAGAACTGTCCCGCGCCCGCGGCCCGGCCGCCCCGGGAGCCTCCGCCCTGACCGCTGCCGAGCTGCGCCTGCTGCCGCTGCTGTCCACCTGCCTGTCATTCCCCGAGATCGCCGCCGAGATGTTCCTGTCCCGCAACACCGTCAAATCGCAGACCAACTCGATCTACCGCAAGCTGGGAACCTCCTCACGCAGCCAGGCCGTCTCCCGGTCCCACGAACTCGGGCTCCTGCAGGCATTACCCGGGCCTTTCACCCCATCCGGGCGTTGGAACCCACCCCAGCACGGTCGAGTGACTGCACAGCAGTGGTGCGATGGGCGCGTTACTGGGAGGTCACCGGTTTGGTCTCCTCCGGTCCAGTCTTCCCTGGTTCAGTCTTCTCCGGCGTCGGCTGATGCCGCAGGCGGGGCATGATCGTCGGCTTCGCCTCGGAAGTACTCGGGTGTTCCACCACCTGCGCCGCGTACCAGCGGCTATAGGCCGCCACCAGCGGCACCGAGGACAAGCCGTGCAGGAACACGCTCAGCAAGATGGTCATCATCACCGTGGTGAGCAGCATTTGCTTGTCAGGGATGCCTTTTTCGAGCGCGATCAGCGCGAACACGATGGAGGCCAGGCCGCGAGGACCGAACCATCCCATGAACGCGACGGTCGGGAGCCGCGCCCCGGACCCCAGCATGGCGATCGCCACCGGAACCATGCGGACCAGTGTCAGGCTGAGCGCCGCATAGACGACGATCTGCCAGGTGACGTGCGGCAGCAGCATGCCGGCGGCCAGCGCCCCGAAGCCGACCCAGGTAGCGCCCGCGAGTATCCCTCCCACATCCTCGTTAAGGACGGTCACGGGCAGATCGTGGCGCCTGGAGAAATAGCCGAACGTCATCCCTCCGGTGAAGGCCGCGATGAAAGCCGCTGCCGCCCAGCCGCAGGGCGACCAGGTAGGCAAGCAGCGCCGCCACAAGGGGCAGGATCTGCCGCCATTGTCCCTCCAGCCACCCGCGATCATCCGCCACGCGGAGCAGCAGGCCCGCCAGCGTGCCGGCCCCGATGCCGGCGACGAGGCCCCAGCCGATCTGCTCCGCCATGTTGCGCACGACGGCAGCCGTGAGGTGGCCCGCCAGCACGGCCAGCGAGAGGTCGACAGCGACCAGGAAGAACGGCACGGCGAGGCCGTCGTTGAGCCCGCTTTCGACGTCCAGCGCCTGGCGCACGCGCGCCGGCACTGCCTTGTCCGAGACGACACGCTGCCCGAGCGCCGCGTCGGTCGAGCAGACCATCGTCGACAGAACGAAGGCGCTGGCCAGCGCCATGCTGGGAAAGACGAGGACGCCGGCACCCAGGCCGGCAAGTATCGTCAGCGGCAGGCCGATGAGCAGAAGCCGGCTGGGCCAGCCCAGATTCCGGCGCAGGCGCGCGAGGTCGATGCGCGTCGAGTCGCTGAATAGTCGCTGGTGCCCTTCGGGACGCCGTGACGGCGTGAAAATTTCCGGTGCGTGCGGGTCTGCGGCGGGCCGGGGCTGCCGGCGCTCAGTGGCCGGGGTGGCCGGGCTTGCGCGGGTTTCAGGCCTCGCGGGGCGGCGGCGGGTGGAGGATGGTCGCGGCCGTCCGCTGACGCCGTCGTACCTTGGCGGGCCCGACCCCGTTGAATAGTCTGCGCGCCGGGAGCTGCTCTTGAGGGCTGTGAACTGGTGCTTCGAGCCCGCGGATCAGATTTCCGCTTGCCCCCAGCTCCTGCGGGCGGCCGCGACCGTTAACCGCGCGCTCATCGTAGGAGATCACGATGGAGGAAGTCGAGGACGAGCCGCTGTTCTGCGAGCGGGTCGCCGGGATCGGCATCGGCAAGAAGATGATCATGGTCACGGTCCGGGTGCCGAGCGAGGCCCGCAAGGGCGGCCGGCAGCAGGAGACCCGGGAGTTCGGCACCACCAGGAGGGAGCTGCTGGCGCTGGCGGACTGGCTGCGCTGCTGGCAGGTGGAGCGGGCGGGGATGGAGTCCACGTCTGATTACTGGAAGCCGGTGTACTTCCTGCTGGAGCGGGAGGGCTTGGACTGCACCCTGTACCAGGCATCGCAGGTCAAGGCGCTGCCCGGGCGGCCGAAGACCGACAAGCTGGACTCCGTTCTGGCTGGCGAGGATCACCGAGCGGGGATCGCTGGCCGGCAGCTTCGTGCCGCCGGAGGAGATCCGCCGGCTGCGCACCCATACCCGCTACCGGCGCAAGCTGGTCCAGATGCGCACCGCGCAGAAAGAGCGCTGCGAGAAGCTGCTGGAGGACGCGCACCTGAAGCTGTCGTCGGTGATCAGCGACATCCACGGGGTGTCCGGCCGGGACATGCTCGGCGCGATCGCGGCCGGCGAGCGCGACCCGAAGGTGCTGGCGGACAAGGCACGGGGCGTGATGCGCGGCAAGATCGAGAAGCTGGAAGAGGCCCTGGACTGCTCGTTCTTCACCGGGGAGCACGCTTTCATCCTGCAGATGATGCTGGACAGCATCGACCAGCTCACCGCCCAGGTCACGGTCCTGGACGAGAAGATCGCACAGATGTGCAAGCCGTACGAACGGCAGATCGAGCAGCTGGACGGCATCCCCGGCTTCGGGATCACCACCGCCCAGGACCTCATCGCCGAGATCGGCGTGAACATGAGCGTCTTCCCGACGGCGGGGCACCTGGCGTCCTGGGCGAGGCAGGCTCCCCGGGTGACGGAATCAGCGGGCAAGCGGAAGGGCAAGAACGCCACCGGCCGCGGCAACCCCTGCATCGGCGGCGCGCTCGGCGAGGCCTCGATCAGCGTCGGCCGGACCCAGACCTTCCTCGGCGCCAAGTACCGGCGCCTGTGCACCCACATGCCGAAAAAGAAAGCCCAGGGCGCGATCATGCGGACCCAGCTCGTCACCGCCCACGCCCTCCTGTCCGACCCCGAAGCCGAGTACGAGGACCTCGGACCCGGCTACTACGAACGGAAAGCAGGCACCCGCCGCCGCGCCCGCAGCCACGTCCGCGGCCTGGAACGCCTCGGCTACAAAGTCACCATCGAGGCCATCGACCCCGGCACCGGCGAACTCACAGCCACAGCCGGCTAACCGCACACGGCGCCCAGCCGGCGCTCCGCGCCGGAAGCCGACGGCACAAACCGCCGCCGGCTCTAAAGACATGCCCGGCTGAGGTCCAATTTTCGGATCAGGTCCAATTTTCGGATCAGCAGGAAGACGAGGGCGCGCTCGCAGATCTGGACAGGCACCCCGGCCACCGAGGCGTAACCCATCGACTCAGGAATCAGCAGCGCGGCCACGCTGATGGCCGCGATCAGGTCGGGGGCGAACGACGACCCCAGTCGTACTTCGGCAACCAGGCGCCGATCGGGAACCACCGCTCGAGGCTGCTGGGCCTGGTGGGCCGGGCCACGACTTGATCGGCCATGCCAGTGCCTTCCTGTTCATCTGGCCGATCTGGCGCCGTGGCAGTGCTTCCACTTGCGGCCATTGCCGCAGGGGCAGGGGTCGTTGCGGCCGCGCAGCGCGTCGCGCCGGGCGTAGGTGCCCATGAGCTCGGCCGGGGCCCGGTTTGCCCGCAGCAGCGCGCACATGGTGTCCATGGGCTCGGCGATGTGGTGGAAGAAGTCCTTATAGCCGGGGCAGAGGTAGTGCTGGCCGGGTTCGCCGTAGGGGGAGGTGGCGAACCGGTCTTTGGGGCAGCCGCCGTTGCAGGCGAACCGGATGTCGCAGTCCCCGCAGTACCGGGTGAGGGTGTCGTGCTTGTCCTGCCCGAACTTGCGCTGGGCGGGTGAGGCGATCAGCTCCAGCATGTGGGCGTCGTTGATGTTGCCGAGCAGGTAGCCGGGTTCCACGTAGTGGTCGCAGGAGTACAGGTCGCCGGTGTGTTCCAGGGCGACCTGGCTGCCGCAGGTCTCGGCGTGCACGCACATGCCGCCGCCCTCGCCGTACCAGTTGGCCAGCGCGGTGTCGAACATCTGCACGTACACGGTGCCGATATCGCGGCGGACCCATTCCTCGAACACCTCGATCAGGAACCGGCCGTACTGAGCCGGCCCGACCGAGCGGTGGGTGACCAGGTTCCCCTCCTGGAGATACAGGGGACGCCCCTTCACCCCGCCGCCCCACCCGGTGTCGGCGGCCGGCAGCGTCGCCTCGGTGGCGCGCTCGATGATCGGGATGAACTGGATGAACCCTGCGCCCAGTTCATCGCGCAAGAACGTATACACCGCCCGGCCGTGGTCCCCGTTGACCGCGTGGATGGTGGTCAGCACGTTCCAGTCGACCTGGTGGCGCTTCAGCACCTCCAGGCCCTTCATCACCCGGTCGAAGGTGGGCTTGCCGCCCTTGTCCACCCGGTAGGCGTCGTGCATCTCAGCCGGGCCGTCGACCGAGATCCCGGCCAGGAACCCGTTTTCCTTCAGGAACTCGCCCCACTCATCGGTCAGCAGGGTCCCGTTGGTCTGGATCGTGTTCAGGATCCGCTGACCAGGCCGCGCGTACCGGCGCTCCAGCTCGATGGCGCGGCGGAAGAAATCCAGGCCCATCATCGTCGGCTCGCCGCCCTGCCAGGCGACGACCACCTCCGGTGCCCGCTCGTGGGCCTCCAGCAGCTGGCGCAGGTAGGTCTCCTGCAGATCGGCGGCCATCCGGAACCGGGACCCCGGATACAGCATCTCCTTGGACAAGAAGAAGCAGTACTCACAGTCAAGGTTGCAGACGGCCCCCGTCGGCTTGGCCATCACGTGAAACGCCGGCGGCGCCGGGGCTTGCGACGGTCACGGGCCGAGCACCGCCTTGAAGTCGTCGTGCATGCTCACGACCGTCCAGCCGCGCTCCCCCGCCTCGGCCAGCGCCTTCTCCGCGCCGGTGTCGTAGGCGAACTCGCGGTTGGCGTCGTCGTGGCGGATCAGCAGGCTGAAGCGGGCGGTCTCGAGCATGGGAACATCGCCATCGGCGTTGCCGGCCGCCAGGAGCGGCGCGCGCCCGGTTCGCGTCCAGATGTGCTCGGGCTTGCCGGGTCCGTCGTCGATCGGCTGCTCGACGTCCTCGGTGCGGTACAGCCCTGTCACCCGGGTTGCTGGCCCTTCGATCCGGCGGCGGCCCGGCCGACAAGTGGATGACGGCGCCCCGCTGCCCGTCCTGGGCGCGGGCGGCGGGAGCGTCCCTGCGTGGCTGACGGCGCGGGTCGCCCGGCAGCAATCACGGTGTCGACCTGGCGGAGGAAGTCGATCAGCGAGATCGCTAGGAACCCCGCGCCGATCAGCGACAGGATCTGCGCCTCCGGCCGTCCGGTTCTGCGGGCGACCGCGCGGGCGACCGGTCGGGCGGCCACCTTGGTCCAGCCGTTCAGGCCCGCCTGGCCCATCGCCTCGAAGTTCCATTTCGCCATCCGCGCCGCTCCCCTCTGATGCCGCGGGCCGGTTTCCCGGTGCATCCCCCGGCCTTCACTAGCAATTGCTTGATATGGCGCTCTGGAGATCGCTCGCCGAGCTCTTCACCTGGACGACCGATGAGGCGACAGCCGTAGCCGCGGTCGCGGGGGGCTGGCCCTTCGCCGACGTGATCGCGGTCTGCAGGCCGGACAGCGCGCTGTTCAGTGCCGTGGTCTGCGATGGGAACGCCGACTTCGCGTCGGTGGCGAACGTCTTGGCGTCGGACTGGACGCTGCTCAGCGCGGTCTGCAGCGAGCCCAGGCCGTTCGTGGCGACGTCGACATTGCCGAGGTTCTGGACAGAGGTCTTGAGCTGGCTGGCGTCGTTGCAGTAAGCCGGCGTGCTGCTGCTGCACCCGGCGGCCAGTCCGGACAAGGCCAGGACCAAGACGGCGGCCGGGAACAGCGCCCATCTGCCTGGGCCTGCCCGATGTACTCGTCTCATGTGCCCCCCCGGGTAGGCGACGTTCCGGCCGACACGGCGGGATAGCCATGCCGACCGGGGACCGGCAGGTCAGCTGACTTCGCCGGCGGCTTCCTGGATGGCCTTGTCGATGTCCTTTGGCTTGACGTCGAGTTCCTTGGCGACCTGCTTCTCGGCCTTCAGCGCGGCCTTGTCCACCGCCTGCTCGATCGTGCTTTCCCCGACGATGACCAGCGCGGCCTGCCCGGCGTCGATGATGTCCCCGAGTTCCTTGCAATCGGAGCGGGACATGCCGCGCCACAAGTGGCCGCTCACCCCGCCGACGGCCGCCCCGGCCGCGGTGGTGGCGATGATCGCGGGCGGGAACAGGATGCCGATCAGCGCGCCGACCGCGGCGCCGCCCCACGCCCCGTGCCGGGTGGCCATCTCATCCTTGTTCTCGTGCACCTTGCCGTCGTCGTCCTTGGTGACCACCGCCGCGTCGTAGCTGCCGACCGCGCCGACCGCGTGCAGGTCCTTGACCACGTCGTAGTCCGCCCGCGCCGCCACCTCGCTGGGATACGTGCCGATGTAAATGAATACTGACTCGGACTTCGCCATCTCATATCTCCTGTTCTGCCCGCATCCGGATGAAGCGGCAGCGGGCCGGCAGCCGGGCCATGCAGACCGCAGCAGCTGGCACCTGCCGTCGGCCCGGGAGCAAGGCTGTCTTCTCGGTCAATGCCAGGATGCGCGCTGGCGTCATGGCCGCGCGCCACCTCATCGGGGTGATATTTCCGGCCGGCCTGCGGCGGCTGACCCTCACGGGCGAGTCAGCCGGGCCCGGGTCTTCGGTCAGCCGCCCGCGGGCTCATCTGCCGAGGGCTTGGCGCGCGGCATGATCGCTGCCGGCCGGGGCGAAGGAGACAGGGCCGTGCCAGCCGACCACGACACCCCGCGCCGGCCCCGGGTTCCCGGCAGGGCCGGCCGGGATCATCCGGCGCCGGCATAAACGGATCCGCCGCCACGCCGCCCACACCGGATCTCGCGGTGCATCCGCCGGTCCGCTGGTAGGCGGACACGCCCAACTAGGGAGCTGTCAGTGACCGTCTGGTTCCTCTAGGGCGGCCGCGATGTCATACCCGAGCGCGATCGCCACTTCGGGGGCGGCGGCGACGATCCGGCCGAGCCCGGCCACCGGGGCGATCGCCAGCAGCACGTCGGCGATCTCGTCCTCGGTCGCGCCCGCCCCTAGCGCCCGGCCGGCGCTCCATTCCAGGCACACCCCTGGTGATCCGATGGCTACCGACACCGCCACTTGCAGCAGCGCCGCGGTCTTGGGATCCAGGGCCGAAGTCCCGGCCGACCCAAGCCCGAGTCCGGCCTCATCTTGGACGAAGCCTTCCTCGATCATTGCCAGCCTGCGCAACGTCTCCTGGAATCTCACCGTCAGGCCCATGCGGCCTCCTTTGCCGCCGATAGCGGCCGATAGCGTTAGTCCACCTCGCGCCGGGGTGGGTTCCAACGCCCGGATGGGGTGAAAGGCTCGGGTAAGGCAACGTTCCGAAACAAGGTGATTTTCCGGCGTGCCGAGTGCCCGTGATGTGGTTCACTGGCCCTCCGCGGCCGGTTCCCGGCCAGGGATGCCCGGAATGCGGCTTTTGTGCATGCGGCCTGCCGCTCTGATTGCGATTTCCGGTGCCATGGCGCGGGAATCTGCACTCAAAGCCTGGCGGATGCCGGGGAACGGAGCTTCACGTAACGGGAGGTAAGGGTGTGAAACGGGCGGTGTGCCCGACACGCCGCAAACTCAGGTTGTTCCGGCGTGTTGCCTAATGCCTGCAGGACCCCGAGTTCGCGGGACCGGGAGACGGCCTGGCTGCGTGAGGAGGTTCCCAGCCCTTGCCGGAACCCGGGGCCGGCGCGGGGTGTCCGTGGTCAGCTGGGACGGCTACGCCGTTTCCTGGTCTGGGACACTAACCTGCTGCGGGGTCTCGGCCGGGTTACAACGGTGGTCTCGGTGCCAGGAGCAGCAAGACGATGCAGAGGGCCAGGATGACGCCCCCGACGGTGATGACTGCCGTCCGGCCCCGCGGACGCGGAAGTGTCCGGTGATTCCCACCAGGAACAGCACGCTTGCCAGGTAAACCGTGGTCCGGACGTAGCCGTCGGAAGTGTTGGCCGCTGTCTCGCCGAGCGAGTAGTAGTTATCGGCGCGAGCATCAAGCAGGTTGGCCTGGACCAGGTCCGGCTGGACATACTGGGGCATGTAGGTGGGGCTGGCGGTGCGTGGAGGTTCGTGAACGGGTACGTCGCAAGCCAGGCGTTGAACGCGACCAGGAACTGCGGCCGGAAACGCCTCTCGGCCACCCGCATGGCGTTCTCGTTCCCGGCGGCATAGGCCGTGAAGCAGGCGTTGAATGTCAGCGCGTCGAAGTTCTTCAGGTCGGCGGCCTCGTAGGCGGCCCGGTTCGCCTCCGCGCGCAGGCCCCGGCCCTGACGGACATGTTTCCCCCGCCCGGCTAGTGTGGCAGCGGCGGCTGGCATCATCTGCGGCCGGGCTCATCGCCGACTGCGGCGTCGGCGTAATTGGGGTCGCCCATTTCACCGTTCGCTGACGCTGGCTCCAGAACCGAGCCCGTCTCGTCTATGGCAACCGCCCTGGCCCCGGCCAGGGCGGTCCGGGACGCCAGGTAATGGTGACCGCATAGCAGGAGATCAACGGAATGCGGGCGCGCGGAGCCGGGCGGAATGAGCACCCTGACCACCGGTCTGGCCGGGCAGCAGCAGCCGCGATCAGCAAGAGGGGGCGGTCCGGACCAGGCAGCCTGGTCATCGACGGCCTCGGCTCCGCGGCGCATGAACCTCATCCTCGTTCACCCAGCGTCAGGCCGCGGCGAGCCGTCCGGGGGTGCCGCGCCGCGTGCTTCAGGTATGCCGTGATGCCCGCTGCGATCGGATATGGTCCGCGGATCTGCCGCAGTTCCGGCGAGACCTCACGATAATCCAGGTCCGGGTCATCCCCGCAGTCGCAGCAGACGATCTCGAACTCATCGGTATAACCGCCTTGCGGCCGGCCCTCCACGATGCGGACCGGCCGCCGCCGCAATACCACCGTCCAGCCATGCCCGGGCCGGCCCTCGTCATTCACGCCTACCCCCTATGCGAGGCCTCAAGGCTGGTAGCAGTGCTTCCGCTTGCAGATCGCGCACGGTGCGGTCCTAGGCAGCAGCTTCGACGTTCGCGCGGCTGCCGTAGGCGCACAGCCCGTACAGCGCGACCACGTCCACGGCGATGATCATCAGCGCCCAGAACGGGTAGGACGGGACGAAGAACATCATGTCGATGGCGTTCAGCCCGACCACGGCAACCGCGAACCAGCGAGCCAGCTGGTTGCCCATCAGGATGCCGCCCGCCGCGATCAGCTGCAGGACGGACAGGATCAGCGTGACCCAGCCCCAGGCGCGCAGGTCGCCGATCACGTAGTGCGCGTTGGCGACAAAGACGTGCGAGTTGGCGATCGCGGCGATGCCGTAGATCAGGTTGAAGAAGCCGAGCACCAGCAGCACGACGGACGCGAAGAAGAGCAGGCCGTAACCGCGGCCTTCCGCATCGCGCCCCCCGGTGCCCCAGGCTGGCTGGGCTGTTGACGACGTCATTGTGACCTCCGATGCGTCCTTCCGCTCGCCTTAGGGCACCAGTCCACCTCGCGCCGGAGCGGGTTCCAACGCCCAGATAGGGTGAAAGACTGGTAATCCTTCCAGGAGCCTTAGCCCGGGACCGGGCGGCCGCCTGGCTGAGCAGGTGCGTGAAACCCGCCTCGACCGCTTCATCCTCGACCCCGCCACCGGACCATCAAGGTCGAGTGGCTGGACGACCGGCCGCAGGAAATGGCCCGCATGGACGAGCGGCTGACCGGCAGCCAGCACCGCTACGGCTACTTCAGCTCCATCGCGGCCGTGATTACCGGCCGGCGGGCATCCGGCCGGCTTCGCGCAGCGCCCGGTACAGTAGCCGCGCATCACCTAGGCGGTGCCGCAGCTCACGCTCCAGGCCCCCGATCGGGTAGAGGTTCTGCGGGGCGCGGGCGTCCTTGTACGCGTCCGAGGCGAACTTGCCCAGGCACGTCTGGCTCAGGTCCGCGAGCCTGATCACCTCGGGAACAGGCAGGTCCGCGGAACATTCGATGCGCACCACGCCGGCCCACGGCGCGCCGGGAATCCCGGGCAGCCGCAGGTACCAGCTGTGCCGGCTCCACGTCGTCCCCATCAGGAACACCGGAGTGCGCTGCCCGGGCGACAACGCGCCCACGAGCGCGTTCAGCTCCGGGGGCAGGTACGTGGTCCGGTGGGATTTGATGTAGCCGAGGGCCCGCGGCAGATGCTGGCGTCCGCGCAGCGGCCCGTCGATGACCAGCAGGTCATCGTCGGCCGGGACGCCGTGGCGGCCGAGCGCGGCACGTGCCCCGGCCGCCGCGATCACCTCGATGTCGGCCAGACGGCGCTGCAGCGCCTGCGACAGCCGGGCCATCAGCGGCACGCCGTTCGTCCCGGCGGTGACGTGATGTGCCTTGTACCGGCCGGCTCGCGTGCCGATGTCGGTCGCGTGCGGCGCGACGGTGAAGAGCCCGCGCCTGATTTCCGCCATGACCAGGTGCGCCTGCTGGCCGCGGCAGCACACCACGCCGGCCGCGTACGACGCGCACAGGGCGGCGGTGGCTTCGGTCGCCTGGCCGTCGGCTGGCGGGCTGTCGTCGATCCAGATACGAGCTTCGATACGGCGCACCCCGTCCACGAAGAGCAGCGCCGCGGGCAGGAGGCGGCCGGGACCCGGGTCAACCGGCCGCCACTGGCCGCCCCGCAGTTCCACATCCACGTCCACCGTGGCCGTGGACTCTTCCAGGTATTCCTCGAGTTCCAGGCTGGCGCCGTAGGCCGGATCCCACCCGTCGACAGCGAACCGCATCGCGCGGACGCCGACGTCGCTATCGCTTGTCATAGCCCGATCGCCTCCGGCGCGAAGCCTTCGCGTGTGATCGTCGAGGTCAGCGCGTTCCTGGTGACCCGGAACCGTACCGGAACCCGCTCGGCGAGCGCCGGCACATGGGTGACCACGCCCACCATGCGCTCCCCATGCGCCAAGGTCTCCAGCGTCGTCGCCACCACCTCCAGGGTCTCGGCGTCCAGGGTGCCGAATCCCTCGTCGAGGAAGATGGAATCCAGGCGGGCCGCGCCGGCCGCGGCGAGCGCGGAGATCTGCGACGACAGCGCGAGGGCCAGCGCCAGCGACGCCTGGAAGGTCTCGCCCCCTGACAGGGTGCGCACCGAACGGCGCGCGTCGGCGTCCGCGTGATCGATGACGTAGAAATCACTGTCTTCGTAGGTGAGATCGAACTGGCCGCCGGACAGTGCCGCCAGGTTCGCCGACGCCTCCGCGACGAGGAGCTCCACCGCCTCGGTGACCAGCCAGCGCGGGAAACGGTCGGCCCGCAGCAGGTCACCGAGCAGCCTGGCCACGCGCTGCTCGCGCTGTGCCTCCTCTTGCTTCGCGGTCAGGTCCGCGGCCGCGGCGCGCCGTTCCTCGACGCGCCTGACCGCGGCACGGGCCCGCTCGAGGGCCGCGGCCACCGCCGGCGGGGCGCTGGCGACCACCGCGTCCGGCGCCAGGTCCAGCCCGGCGTCCCGCAGGTCGCCGCTCAGCTGCCCGGTCCGCTCGGCGACGCTCGCGCGCGCCGTTTCGGCTTCCCCGGCCGTGGCCGAGATGACGGCGTCCCGCGCCAGGGCCTGGCCGGCTGCCCACGTCACCAGTGCCGTCCACCCGGCGAGCACGCCGTCGCCGTCAAGGGCCGGGCGCCCCGAGCGCGACCACCCGGTCCCGGGCGGCGGACAGCACCGCCGCGGCCTCGCTCTCGGCCCGCTCCAGCCGGGCGAGCGCTGTCTCCCCTTCCGTCCGCTGGGCACGGGCCGCACGCAGTGCCCGGTCGGCATCGGCCGCGGCGGCTTCAAGCTCGGCGCACAAGGCGAGTTGTGCCGTCACCCGCTCTTCGTCGGGGGCGTCCGCCAAGAGCCGGCCGAGTTCGAGGACACGTTCGGTCAGCTCGCTCAGCCGTGTCCTGGCCTCCTGTTCGGCCAGGGCCGCATCCTTCGCGCGCTCGCGAAGGATGCCGAGTTCCAGCTCAGCGGCGCGCAAACCCGCCATGGCCGCCTGGTGCGCGCTATCGGCCTGCCGCGCGGTCTCCCGCGCCTGCGCCAGGGCGGCTGCCCGCATGCCAGCCTGCTCGCCGGCCCAGCGGGCCAGCGTGGCCCAGCCCGCGGCCAGGACGCTGTCGTCGACCTGGGGCGCGCCGAGCTCCACGAGCGGATCCCGTGCCGCCCGCAGCGCGCCGCGGGCGCCGGCCATGTCGTCTTCCGCCTGTGCTGCCCGCTGCTGCGCGGACCGCTGTTCCTTGCGCGCGGCGTCGGCCGCCGCGGCCGCCTCGCTGGCGGCCCGGTCAAGCTCCTTCCGGACCCGCCATAGGGCGCGGAGTTCGGCGAGCGCGCGGGCCGTCAGGTCGGCGCCGGCCACCGTGCCCGGGGCACTGCCGGGACCGTGACCCGTGATTGACTCCAGGGCAGCGATCGCCGTCACCGCCGGCAGCGGAACGCCGGCGAGCGGGCCGCCCAACGCGTCCGCGAGCGACCTGACCAGGTCAGCGCCGCGAGCCGCGGTGGATTCCAGGTCGGCCTCGGCCCTGGCCGCCGCGTCGCGGGCGGCGACCGCCTGCTCCTCCGCCGCGGTCAGCGCCCGCGCCGCATCGTCGAGCCGCGTTTGCGCGCCGGCGACTTCAGGGGAGCGCGCGGCGGCGGGAAGCGACACGACGGTCTGCTCGCACAGCGGGCAGGGCTGTCCCGCCACCAGGTGCGGGCGCAGGCCGGCGACGACGTGCGCCCGCCGTGCCTCGTCCAGGTCACGCTGACGTGCCCCGTAGGCGTCACGCGCCGTGGTCAGGCCGGTCTCGGCGGCGGTTCGCGCGGAACGGGCCGACGTCACGGCGAGCTGGATGCCGTCCATGGCGGCCATGAGGTCCGCGACGGCACCGAGATCACGCGCCGTCTGCGCCAGGACTCCTTCCGGCACGGCCCGGTCGCGGGCGGCGCGGGCGCCGGAATCAGCCTGCTCGGCTTCCCGCAGGGCCTGTTCGGCGGCGGCGGCCGCCCTGGCGGCAGCCAGACGGCGCTCGTCAAGGGTGGTCACCCCGGCGGGGACGCCGATCGCGGTGAGGAGGGCGTGTTCGGCGCTGAGCCGCTCGACCCGCTGGCGGGCAGCCTCGGCGCCGCGATCCGTCTCGTCTTTGCGGGTTCGCGTTTTCTCCAGGCCGTCCGCCGCCGCGTCCACCTCGGCCGAACAGCCGCCCGCTTGCTCCGACAGCCGGCTGACGTCAGCCTGCAGGCCAGGCAGCCGCGTCAGCAGGACACGGTGCTCGCCGCGGCGCTCGCGGGCCAGTTCGAGCGGCGCCCGCTGCGGGCCCTGTGCCAGCGCGTCCCGCGCGCGCTTGTCGGCCTCCTCGGCCAGCCGCTCGGCCTCCCGGAGTTTCGCGGCGGCGGCGCGGCCAGCCGCCAGGCCGGCCTCGAGCGCCTCGGCGTCGTCGGGTGTGCGGATGGCAGTCAGGAGGGTCCGTTCGGAATAAAGCTGCCGCAACCTGTCCTCGGCGGACAGCAGCGCCTCCTGCTCCGCCCGGATCTCCGGCAGAGCGGCCGCCACCCGCGCGCTGAGCTGGGCCAGGGCAGTCTGGGCGGCGCGGGCTTGTTCCTCGGCCTCCGGTGTCGCGTCGGCGTATCCGCGCAGGGTCTCGGCGATGGTCTCGGCCCGCTGCGCGGACACGCTGGCCCGCTGGTTGGCCCGTACCATCATCTGCTTGTAGTGGTCGGCGCCGAGCAGGCGCAGCAGTATCCCCTGCCGGTCGCCCGGCGTGGCGTGCAGGAAGCTCGCGAACTGGCCCTGGGGCAGCACGACGCACTGGCAGAAGTCGTCGTAGGACAGCCCGAGCATCCGCTCGACGGTCTCGGTGACCGCCGTCAGGTCCTTGGCGAGGGGGATCGTCTCGTCGCCTGGCCGCGCCAGGCCCTCCGGGTCGGCCAGCCGCTCCAGGCTCGCCGCGCGCTGGCTGACCTGGCTGCCGGTCCGGCGCACCTCACGGGCGACCACATAGCGCTGACCCGCGACTTCGAAGACGAGCTTGACGGTTCCCCTGGCGACCGTGGGGGCCAGCGCGAGCGAGACCATCCCCTTGCGGCCCCAGCGCGGCACGGACCCGAACAGCGCGAACGTCATCGCGTTCGATGACCGTCGACTTGCCCGCCCCGGTGGGGCCCACCAGGGCGAAGAAGTCTGCGTCGGTGAAGTCGACGCGCGTAGCCTCGCGGAAGGAGCCGAAGCCGTGCAGGTCCAGCATGATCGGGCGCATCGTTGGTCCTTTCCGGATCAGCCGGCGCCGCCGGCGTCGGTTACCTCGTCGTGCAGCTCGGCGAACAGGGCCGCCACCCGCGTGTCCGCGACGCCGGCCGACTGGCAGTAGTCGGCGAAAAGCTGCCCCGGCGTCCGCAGCGCGTGCGGCGTCCCGGCCGGTGTGTCCTCGGGTCCTTCGGTGAAAGCCGGATCGATTCGCACCTCAAGGGCGTTCGGCAAGATGGCGGCCGCTTCGTCGCGCAGCCCGGCGCGCGTCGGCTCGCGCAGCCACACCCGCAGGTAGTCGTCTTCGAACGACGCCGCCTGCGCTGCCAGCTCAGCGAGCGTGCCGCGGACGGTCCGCAGCCGGCGTCCCGACGTGAGGGGGACGTCGGTGACCCGGGCCGGGACCGACGGGCTCGTCTCGACCACGCAGACCACACTGGTGTTGTCCTGCTCGCCGAAGTCCACCGCGAGCGGCGAACCGCTGTAGTGCACCGGGCAGTGGGCCGGCAGCGACTGCCGCCGGTGCAGGTGCCCCAGCGCGACGTAATGCGCCGAGACCGGGAAGATGGTGGCCGGGACGCTGTACTCGAAGATCGACTGGGCGGACCGCTCGCCGCCGCCGAAGACCCCGCCGACGCAGGTGAGGTGCGCCATCACGAGGTTGACGGTATCGGCGCTGAAGCCGGCGGTCAGTGACGCGAGGATCCGGCGGGTCATCTCGTCGTACGCGCGGACGTTCTCCGACGGGGTGTTCGCGACGATCTCGGCCGCTCGCACGGCATAGCGCTGGGTCAGGAACGGCAGCACCGCGACGAGCACGTCCGCGTTGTCCGACCGGGACCGGAAGCGGATCACCCCGCCCTTGTCCGGTGACCGGGCCGCCCCGGCCAGCGTGATGCCGATCTCCCCCATCAGCGGCCGGTAGGCCTCGAACGTGGGCCCGTGGTCGTGGTTGCCGGCGATCACGATGACCTCGGCCCCCGCCTGCCGCAGCCTGAGCAGGGTCTGCACCACCAGGTGCTGCGCCTGCGCCGACGGCGCCGACGACTCGTAGACGTCGCCGGCCACCAGCACGGCGTCGACCTGCTGGGCTTCGGCGATCGCGGCGATCTCCGCCAGGACCTCCCGCTGCTCCTCCAGCCGGTCCCGGCCTTTCAGGGTCTTGCCCACGTGCCAGTCGGCGGTGTGCATGAACTTCACAGGGCTGCGTTCCCTTCGCTTGCGGGGCGGCCGTCAAAACGGCGGGATGTCGTCGTCGGCGGGGAGCCGGGCGAACACGTCCGCCGCGGCAGCGGCGGCTCTGGGCGGCTCGGGGCACTCCGACAGCCGGGTCGCCCAGGCCGGGAACGGGAACTCCACGGCGAGCGGCACCGGGATCTCCGGCTGCGATACGAACATAGCTCCGGGCTTGGCGAGGGTCGCGCGGACACGCTGAGAGGACGGCAGGAACCCGTATTCCGGCCGCCCGGCTTCGGCGGAATCGAGGCGGCCGACGACCCGGATCGCCGAGTTGGACACGATGCGCCGTTCGACCTCGCTGGCGGTCTGCTGCGCGCCGATCAAGATGATGCCCAGGGACCGCCCGCGCTCGGCGATGTCCAGGAGCACGTCCTTGATCGGCGAGCTGCCCTCCCGGGGCGCGTACTTGTTCAGCTCGTCGATCATCGTGAACAGCAGCCCGCCGGCGCTGGCGTCCTCCTTGCGCGCGGTCTCGGCCGCGAGCACGACGCCGACCACGAAACGCTGCGCGCGCTCGTGCAGGTTGTGCAGGTCGATGACTGTCACCTGCTGGTCGGCGGTGGAGATCTGGCGGCGCGGCGTCCCGGTCAGGTCCGCGCGGATGATGCCGTGCAGCGGGCGCAGCGAGGAGCGCAGCCGGCGGATGAACGCGTTGACCGTGCCCACGCCCGTGACCGGCCCGGCCCAGTCCGGCCGGGTGGCGTCGTCGGTGAGCCTTTCGACAATGACGTTGACCAGGTCCTCGTACGTGGTCGCGACGTCGTCGCCGAGCCTCACGGCGCCGCTGGTGCCGTAGGGCTCGGCGTCCAGGCGCAGCCGCGCGGCGACCTGGTGGATGACGATCGTGTACTGGTTGCGGTCGTCCTCCGCGTCGGCGAACACGTAGGGCAGCAGCTGCCGGGAGCAGAATTCCGCGATCGTCCACCAGAAAGCCTCGACACCGCTGGTGCGGCCCGTGACGTTCGGCCGGCCGGTCGTGTCGTCAGGGATCGGCGGTGCCCAGAAGCCGGCCGACGCGAACGGCTCCGCCGGCAGGCCGAGCTCGGCGTACTGCGCGCGCAGGTCGTCGTCCAGGCGGACGTTCGGCTGGTCGAGGAACAGCAGGTCCTCGCCTTTCACGCTGAACACCAGCGCCTTCGCGTTGACCGCGCGCGCGCCGAGCGCGCCGGAGCGGAAGATGGAGTGCAGCAGGAACAGCGCGAAACTCGTCTTGGTCGCCACCCCGGAGATGCCGCTGATCGACACGTGCGCGCCCCGGGTGCCGTCGAGGAACTCCATGTTGACGTAGATCGGGGCGCCGTCCCGGCCGCGGCCCACCGGCACCCGGGTGGCCATCTGGTCGAAGTACAGCGCCTGCGCCCGTTCCTGGCCGGTGGCGCGGCGCACCACCTCCCCGGGGCGCGGCGGCACGTAGACCTCGGGCTCGACCCGCGTCGTGGTGACTTCGGCGATCTCCTGGGTGCGGGCCGGCAGCACCCCCTCGGAGATGAGGAAAACATCCGAGCCGTAGCTCGCGCCCTCGTGCCTGGCCCGGACCTGCGTGACGATGCCGCTGGTCAGGACCGGCCCGATGCCCGGGACGTGGCGGAGCGTGACGACGACGTCGTCTAGCTGGAGGTAGGAGGTCTCGTCCAGGGCGACGGCGAACTGCAGGGGCGTCGAGTCCTCGGTGCCGGCCACCAGCCCGACTTGGTCAACGCCATCGGCCACATCCACTCCCGTAAGTCGGCAGACAAAGATCCCAGAGACTGGTGTTTCACCCTAGAGGGTGGTGCCGACAATCGCCCCCCCGGGCACGCCGACGCCAGCCCGCACGGTCTGAAGGTGACCGCTGGCAGTCCGCGTGTACTACACGGCGGAGCGCGTCACATGAGCCGCGGCAGGGAGTTCGCGCTCAGAACCACGGGATGTTTTGCTGCTTGATTGTCGCCGAAGGAATCGCTCCCTGTTTCTTCGGCGCGCTGGTGGGGAAGAGCTGGATCAGCCAGGCCTCTCCCGTACCCGGGTGGTACCGGACGCCGGCCTGCACCTGGGATACCGATTTCGCGTTCTTGGCGTGGATCCCCGCGTTCATCTCCAACCCGACCTCAGCACCCGAAAAGTCGATGCCGAACCTGTGGTACGACGTACCTTTGGCGGGGGGCGCCCCCGTCGGGAACTTGGTACCCGGGGGGAGCTTGGCGAGCGCGTGCTCGATCGCCTGTTCTCGTGCGTAATGCTGCCATCCGGCGGTGACGAAGCGGCCGGTTGTTTTGTAGTGGTCGATGTTCCCGCCCCCGTATGCCACCAGCTGCCCGAGCGGGTGGGCTGGGAGATCCCGCATCTTGCTCACACCGCCGCCGGGCACGATCTCCTGCGTCCGCTCGTACACGTTCTGCAGAGGGTGGACCCACCCGTGCCGCTGCATAGTGTGGTACTTGGTGTGCGCCTGCTCGTAGCTCGACTCCTGGTAATGGCGCCACAACTGATAGGGATTGATCCGCCACCGTGCCGGGTTGATCGTGTCCCACGACGTCTGGGAGAACCACTGTCCCTGCAGAACGGGCGGGTCCGTCACACCGCCGGACCTCGCTGTCACCTCGGATCGCACGGCAGCCGCCGACGCCGGCGGGCGCCTGAAGTCGGCGGCGGTCAGTCCCGCGCTGGCCAGCCGCCCCACCCGGTCGGCTTCGTGCTCCAGCGGGCCACTCCTGTTGACCTGCACGCCGTCGAAGCTGGCCGTGGGCCGGACGCGTCCCTGCCGCTGCTGAACCACATGCCACGCCTCATGCGCCAGCTGCCGGCCCTGTCCGGGCCCGAGATGGATCTCATCGGCGGTCGCGTAGGCCGCCGCGCGGATCCGGCCCGGCAAGGGTGAGTCGGGATGGACCCGGACGTCGAGCAGACTGATACCCGACCGTGCTTCCATCCGCCGGCGCAACTGCGGCGGCAGGCTCTCAGGTGCCGTCGTACTGGGTCCGGCGGAACCGCCCGTCGCCGACGCCGGAAGAGCGCTGCGCTTTCGCTGTGTCAAACCCGCAGCTCGCATACCGGAATCGTACTATCCGGCCGCGCGCCGCCGCCATATCAAGAGCACGTGTGACCGTCCGCAGTAGCCCCGGCCCGTTCGGTATAAAAGCGAAAATTAGCCCGAACGAACGGTTGCGCCTGTTAACAGCCCAGATTCGCCGCGCCGGGGCGGGGCGGCGCCGACGAGGCGGTCACCAGCCGGCCAGCTCGTCGGGGCCCACGTCACGTTCCTGCTTCCGGGCCTCCTGGCGGGCGCCGTCCCGCAGGTCCGCCATCGTGACCGGCTTGCCCCGGGCAGCGGCCATGAAGGCGGCGCGGCGCGCGACGTTGCGGATCGTGCCGCCGGCCACGGCCAGCTGGGCGAGCCGGGCCGACGCCAGCGTCGAGACCGGGACCCGCGGCGGGAAGATCGAGCGCCAGATGCGCTCGCGCGCGGCCTGCTCCGGGAACGGGAAGTCGATCACGAAGTGCAGGCGGCGGACGAAACCCGGGTCGAGAACCTGCTTCATGTTCGTGGTGAGGATCATGGGGACCGCGGCCCGCTCCACCTGCTGCAGCAAGTAGGCCGTCGACATGTTGGCGTACCGGTCGTGGCTGTCGCGTACCTCGCCGCGCTTGCCGAACAGCGCGTCGGCCTCGTCGAACAGCAGGATCACCCCGCCGAGGGCCGCCGCGTCGAAGATGGCCTGCAGGTTCTGCTCCGTCTCCCCGACCCACTTGCTCAGCACGGTGGCGAGGTTGACCCGGTACAGGTCGAGGCCGAGGTCACGCGCGAGCACGAGCGCGGCGTGCGTCTTGCCCGTGCCGCTCGGGCCGGCGAACAGCGCCACGGGGGCCGGGTCCTGGTGGCCGCCCATGCCCCACTGCTGCGTGACCTGGTGGTGGAAGCGGATGTGGTCCGCCAGCGCGGCGAACTGTTCCCGCGCGGCTTCAGGCAGTTCGAGATCCTGCAGGTCCTGGATGGCGACGCGCTCGACCAGCGGGTCGAGTCCGGCGCGCACGATGCGGTGGCAGCCTTCGCGGAGCAGTTCCGCGAGCCGCGCCGGATCCGGCGCGGGCGCGGTTTCCCGCTCACCGTCGGCTTCGTCCGCCACGACGGCCTGAGCCTGCGCGCAGATCCCGCCGATCGCGGCCGATCCGAGCTTGAACTGGCTGGCCAGCAGCGTCAGCTCGGCCCCGTCGGGGTCCAGGGCACCGTCCAGCCCGGCCAGCCGGAGATGGGCCACCCAGGTATCCAGCCGTTCCCCGGCGCTGGGCGGCGTCGCGTGATGACGGATCAGCGGCCATCCCGCGACCGCGACGGCCGGGCGGGCCGCCGAGACGAGCGCCAGCGGCAACCGTCCGGACAGGAGGCGCCGCAGCCGCGGGTCGTCAGGCCATGGCTCGCCGGCGACGGCGCGCACGAGGAGCTGGACGTCGGACAGGCGAGCGTAACGGGCCCACCGCAGGATCAGCCGGTCCAGGTCGGCTCCGGGAGGCGGGAGATCGCGGAGATCGGCGATACCGAGGCGGCTGTCCATGGCGTCGGCGATCACGACCGCGAGCGTGCTGCGTTCGTCGTCGTCGGCGCCGGCCAGCTCGATCACCGGTGCCTGCCCGGTTCGCCTGGCGGCGAGCGCCGCGGCGCTCGCGAGCTGCCGCGCGGCTGCCGCCTGTCGCGGGAAGACGACCACGGGCGGCCCGACCGGAGTGATGACCTCGGAAGCGCCGGGGAAACCGGTGAACCCGAGCAGGTAAGCGGTGACGTCTGGATCGAGCCGCACCATGGCGTCAGCCAGCGGCGCGGAGGCGTTGAGCCGGATTATCTCCCAGTGCCGGAGGACCCCGCCGGGGTCGAAGGCGCTCCAGTGCGGGCCCGGGAGGACCTGCAGCGCCCAGCTGACGGTCACCACGGAGCCGGGCGGAAGCACCTGGTGGCCGACTTCGGCGTCAAGGCACAGCAGCACGAGGTCCCGCTCGAAATCAGTGAGACCGAAGACGTCGGCGAGATGGAGCAGCGCGGGGCGGTGGCTCATCTGCTGGCCCAGGGCGACCGGATCGGCGTCTGCGCCGGCGCTCCAGGCCATCCGATGCCTCCAGGCGGGAGCGAAGATACTCGAGCGCGGCGGCGAGAAACCCGCGGTTCTGTTCCTGCCAGACCGGGTGCTCACTCACGGCAGCCGCCGGGCGTGTCACCGGTCCGCCTCCCGCGGTTCCGCCGGCTCGAACAGGAACCAGCGCTGGCCGGGCGGCAGCGTCATCAGCACGACTTGGCCGGCCGGGTCAACGCCTGCCAGGAACAGCTGGTCCTCATGCAGCGCCATGGCCGGGGACCGGACGCGGCGGGGAGGATACGGCAAGTCGGCCCAGACGCCGGCCTCGGCGTCCAGGGCGGCGACGCGCAGCGCCTGCCGCGGCGTCGGCGCCGCGCCGGCGACGAGCTGTCCGCCGGCGCCCGCGGAGACGACGACTGCGCCCGCGGCGGGCAGCAGGGGGCCCTCGCTCCAGGTCCGCGCGGCCACGTCATAGACGTCGGCGGAGGACAGCACCTGGTCATCGCCGCGTCCTCTCGTGGTCCCGCCGAACAGGTAGATCGCTCCGGCCGCCGCGCCGGCCGCCGCTCCCTTGCGGGGCTGCGCTAGCGGCGTGCCCGCGGTCCACTGGTCT
Source organism: uncultured Actinomycetota bacterium (assembly GCA_963771985.1). Classification (GTDB taxonomy): domain Bacteria; phylum Actinomycetota; class Actinomycetes; order Streptosporangiales; family Streptosporangiaceae; genus Trebonia. The sequence goes on from CAVYVO010000032.1 coordinate 571,610, forward strand.
TCGGCCGGGTCGTAGATCTGGTGCATGCGAGACACCCGCTCGCCACGCTGTTCCCCGGCTCCGCCCAGGAGGTGGACGCGCGCCGCGCCGCCTTCCGGGGCACCGTCGGCTGTTACCGCGACCGCGGGGTCGTCGACGGGTCTCGTGAGCGGCCGACGGCCTGTCAGCCAGCTTCCGCGGGCCGCGTTCGAACGACAGCACGCGGCCGTCGGGGCGTTCCGCGCCGCGCCGGCGGCCGCCGAGCAGGAGGATCGTGTCGCCGACGGCCGCGCACGCGAACCGCTCCCGCGGTTCCGGCAGCTCGTCAAGCCGGGTGGCCTCGCCGCTGGCCGGCTCCACCGTCCAGATGTCCGTCGCGGTGATCAGCAGCAGGCCGCCGTCGCGGGGCACGAGCGCCGCGGGCAGCGAGTTTTGCGGTACCGCCACCGTCACCGGTGCCGCCCACGCCCGCGGGGTCGCCACCTGCACACCGGTGGGGCGCCAGCCGGGAGCGGTCGCGCCCGCCGGGCCGAGCACCGCGAAGCCGGGCGGGATGGACGGTGCCTCGTCTTCGTCTTCGTCGTCTTCGTCCTCGTCCTCGTCTTCGCCGCCACCGCCTGGTGGGGCGGCGTCCGTCGTGCCGGTGCCTGGCGCGGGTTCCGGCGGAGCCTGCTCTGGCAGTTCCTGCTCTGGCAGTTCCTGCTCTGGCAGTTCCTGCTCTGGCGGTTCCGGCAGGTCCGGCTCGGCGCCGTCGGGTGCCTCGTACAGCGCGGCCGGCCGGACCACGGGCCGCAGCGTTCCGCGCAGGTCGCGCACGCGCAGCTCGTCCCCGATCTCGACCAGCGCCAGGGGCGCGTAGCGTCGCTCGATCCCGTCCGGCCGCCGGGGCAGCGGATGACCGTCACGCCGCTCCCAAAGCACGGGGTCGCCGTCCTGCCGCACGGGTACCCACCAGTAGTCGCCGGCGCGGTAGCGGCCGGGCCCGAAGCGCACCCGGAGACCGTGCTCGAGCTCGATCCACTCCCCCGCCGTCAGCGGCACCGCCCCGCCGGGGGCCGACGTGCCGGGAGCCTGGTCCCACAAGCGCAGCCGCACCAGCGCGGCCCCCGCGCCGGGGAGGTCCTGGTCGAGCGTGACCTGCCGGCTGTCGGAGTCGGCGGTCACGACGTACCGGAGCGTTCCGGGCTGGCCGGTATCGCTGGCCGTGGGCCGGCCGAGCACCTCCACCACCTGGTTCAGCGGCGGGAGTGATCCGGAGACCAGGTGGAACGACGCCGGGTGGTCCTTGACGGCCCGCACCACGATCGTGTCGGCGCCGTTGGTGCGGCTCCACTTGAACGTCGGCTGGGGCGCCGGCTGCCGCAGCCGGAGGTTCCGCAGGCCGGCCAGCTGCGCTGCCCCGCCGGTGACCCGCAGCGTGCGCCGGTCCGGAGCGTCGCCGACGGGCTCTACGGCGTATCTCGCGGTGACCTGACGGCCGTCCGGCGCGACACCGAGGAACTCCGCTTCCGCGTGCGCTCGGTGACGGCCCGTCCAGGCCTCGGCGAGCGTCACCGTGCCGCTGGCGGGATCCACCGCGACGTCGACTTCGGTGAGCTCGGCCTCGGTATGACCGCCCTGGTGGACCTCCACCCGGTACAGCCAGTTCCCGGTGACCGGCGGGCCCTGGTGATCCGCGGCGAGTTCTCCGGTGGTGGCCTGGCCCGCGGCGTGCAGCGCCGCGCTGAGCAGCTGCTCCGGGTGCCGGTCGCGGCGCCGTGGAGCGGCCACCCAGTGGACGCTGAAGGCCAGCTCGGTCCCGACGACGCTGTCCAGGCCGCCCAGCGCCGGCTCGGCCAGCGCCGGATCTTCCGCGGCCGAGACCGACTCCTCCCACACCTCCAGGTAGACGAGGTGGTGTCCGGGGACGAGGGACGCGCCCGCCGCGCCGGGCGAGCGGGCGGGGAGCAACAGCGGCTCGTCGAGCGATACCCTGTGCCCCGCCACGTAGTAGCGCCCGGGGGACACCTCCAGGTCGGTCAGCCGCCACCGCGGCGGCTCGGCGCCGTCGGGCGTCGCGTGCTCGCCGCTGACCCGCTCTGCCAGGCCGGCCGCGGCCGGGCCATCCAGCGGCCACCAGGCCAGCAGCTCGCGCGGGAGCGCGCCGTCACCGGGCAGCGGCGCGCCCAGCCCGGCGGCGGGCCGCGCGGTGTCCCAGATCCGCACGTCGGCGATGACGCCGGTGAAGTACTGGCCGTGGCTGCGGCCGCGCTCCGCCGCCGCGCCAATCACCACCAGCCGCTCGTCGGCCGCCGGAGCGCGGGTCAGGCGGCCCGAGCCGACCGGGCGCGAGTCAATCCAGATGCCCGCTTCCCCGTCACGGCAGACGACCGCGACGTGCGCGGCCTCCCCCGCCGTCAAGGGCTCGCTTGAGGCCACCTCCGCGACACTGGCCAGCTTGGTCCCGCCCCTGGAGAGCTGGCTGAACATCACCGTGCCGTCGCCCCGGACCGAGAGCCGCAGATGCCCGCCGTGCTCGCCGCGGCCGCCGCGGTTCCCCCGCTCGCCGCGTTCGCCGCGTTCGCCGCGTTCGCCGCGTTCGCCGCGTTCGTGTTCGTCGGCGAGGTCGATGAGCGTGCCCGCGCCGCCGCCCCATCGCACGTGCATCTCAATCGTGAACGAGGCGGCGCCGGGCTGTCCCAGCGCCAGCCGCCGGCGGGTGAGGATCGCGCCGTGGCCGGAGAACTCCAGGCGCTCCCGCGGCCGGACCTCGAATCCCGCGTCGGTGGCGGGCGCGCCGCTGGCGCCGAGGATGTCGGCGATGGCGCCGGAAAGATGCCGGCCGGCCAGCTCGGCCTGCGCGTTCCAGTCCGCGTCCAGCTGGACCCGTCCCTGCTGCATGAGCAGCCCGGTCTGCCGTGTCCGCAGACCGGTGATGAAGCGGGAAAAGTCACCGTACCGGGTGCCTCGCATGCCTCGGCCTCCTCACTGTTGGTCAGGTCCGGTAGATCACTGTCGCCGTACGGCCGGCCGGGAGCATCTCATCCAGGGCGTCCAGCAGGCGGGCGGCGCGGGCGGGCTGCCGGAGCCAGTTGTACGCTCCCATCTCGCGGCCGAGCCGCGCGCCTGCGGCGATCTCGGGCGGGCAGGTGGCCGCCAGCTGCCCGTACGCGGGGTCGCCGAAGCGCGTCGAGGTGAACCGCGGCGGCGCCGCGGTCCGCGGCCGGTCGTAGGCCCAGGCGCCGCGGCTCTCCACCAGCGGCGGGGGCCTGGACCCGGCCGGGTGGTAGCTGTAGCTGATCAGCCCTCGTGCGTGCCGGCGGGCGATGACGAGGCCGGTGAACAGGCAGTCCTCGGCGACGATGACGTCCGCCTCTGTCGTCCCGAGCACTGTCGTCCGCCGGATGTCGAGGGCGCCCGGAGGATCCGCGTCCTGGCCGTCTTGTTCCTGGCCGTCTCCCCGGGCGGATTCGCTGTCGCGGCGGCACGTGATCGCGGGGCCGCCGCGCGCGTCGGCGATCGTGTCCGAGATGCTGAGCGAGTACACCGCCTCGGCCTCTACCCGGCCGGTGATGCAATACGACACCGATGCGATCCCGCCGTGGATCCGCAAGGCGGTGTCGCGGCCGGGCATGATCGTGGTGTGCTCGATCTCGAGCTGCCCGGTGCCCGCGTAGCTGAGTGCCTTCGCGAGGAGGACGCCGCTGAGCTGCACCTGCGACCGGTCACCGCCGGAGATGCGAAGTTCCCCGTCGAGCACCGGCGCGGCCTCGGGCGCCGAGATGATGCGCAGCTGCTGGTTCTCGGCCAGCGTGATGTCCCAGCTCCCCGACGGAGCGCTGTAGGTGGCGCTGTCGCCGATCGTGATGATGCACATGTGCGCCGGGTTCTGCTCCCGCGCCCAGGCGAGCGCATCCTCGATCGTGTGCCTGGTAGTGGACCCGTCATCCGGTTGCGTCGCTTCCCCGGCCGGTTGCGCGTAGGGGTCAAGCGGATCCGGCAGCGCGATCGGGAGGGTCGGCGCCGGGCCGGCCGTCTGATCCGTGTCCCGCGGGCTGGCGACGGTGCAGGACGACGTGGCGGTAGGGGTCTGCTGCCAGTTGGTGGCGGCCCCGTACGGCCCGCCGCCGAGCTCCCCGGGAAAGCCGTAGGCGTAGTCGACCACAACCGCTTCCGGGCGGAGCGCGGGGAACAGCAGCCGCCCCAGCTCCGGGTCGATGATCGCGGTGGCGTCGCCGTCCGGCGGCACGGCCCAGTCCGTCAGGTCGGCCACGGCCAGGCCGCTGGCCGGCAGGGGATCGGCCTGTGGCGCGGTAGACGGGCCGGTGGCCGGACTGACGGTCCAGACCGCCAGCGGCGGCGGCAGCTGGCCGTTTCGCAGGCCGGCCGTCAGCCCGGCCCGGGTCAGCGGGACCGGCATCTCGCTGGGGTCGGGGGCGGTCAGCCGGTCGTAGGTCACCTGAGGCTGGACGAACAGCGGCGAATCGACGCCCAGCGGATGAAACGTGTACGCTCCGTCCCGGCCGGGGACCTGGTACGGCGTGCGCCGGCTGACCGGGAAGGCCTGCAGCCGCCAGATCGACAGCTCGGCTCCGCCCGGCACCGGCTGCCCGCCCGCGGCCGGCGGGAATGAGGCTACGGCGGCCTGACGGCCGCCGGGGAACGGCTGGCCGCTGATGCCGGCGGTGCGGGTGAGCGGCTGGAAAACGAACGCGCCTGGATCACCCGGCGGCAGGGTGCCGACGTTGACCCATGGGGCGCACTGCTGGCCGGGGTAGCGCACCGAGGGGGTGCGGGCGACCGTGGAAAGGCCGGCGCTGACAAACGCCGGCCAGCCGGTCGCGGCGATCGCCGCCCGGCCGAGGGTGGCGAGCGAGCCCTTGTGCTCGCGGAAGCTGACGATCCTGCCCACCCATGCCCGCTGGCTGAAGCCGGGGCCGCCCGGCTCCAGCCCGGTGACGCCGATGCCCTGGGCGATGTACGGGACGATCACCTCGGGGCATGTCTGGATGAACATCGCCGCGTACAGCATGCCCAGCCTGGCGTGGAGGTCCCAGTACTCGTCGGCGATCAGGCTGACCAGCTGCGCCAGCGTGCCGTCGTCGTTCAGCCACAGGAACGCGGGCAGGAGCCGCTGCAGGAGCTGCTCGATGTCGGAGGCCGTCATCTGGAGCGGGTCTGTGGTCGTCATCCGGAGCGCGTCCGGCTCAGGCGCCATCGTCGGTCGCCGTCCTTCCTCCCACGGTGATCGCCAGGCGGTCGCTGCGACCGTCGATGTACAGCAATTCGGCGGCGGTCAGGATCCGCTGGTCGCCGGCGCGCCGTGCGGACTGGGCGGGCAGCGCGGTCCGCCGGGTCGGCGCAGCGCCCTCACGCCCCCAGCCCACGATCATCGCGGCCACCACGCCGTCGACCCCGTCGGCCGCGGCGAGGACCTGGGAGGCGAGCAGCGGCTCGCCGGGACAGCGCGCGCTCAGGCCGCCGAGGCAGTCGCGCAGGGCAGCTTCCGCTCCCGGCTGACCGGCCACGATCCGCACGTGCAGCACCACCGGCACGGCGATCGCGGGCAGGACACGCAGCGGCAGGTCGCCCGTCGCCTGTGACCGCAGCGTCTGGGCGACGCTGGCGGCGAGCGCGGCCGGATCGGCGGCGGGCGCGGCGGCGAGCGTGACCACGATCTCGCGCGGCTCGCTGCCCAGCAGCTGCACCCGCGCGCTGGCTACCCCAGGGCACGCCTGCGCCGCGTCGCGGAAGTCCTGCAGCGTCACGATCCGGCCGAGCAGCCGGGCCTGGGCCAGCGGCGAGGCAGCCGGGGCCGGCTGCGGGAGCCGCGCGGGCTGGGGGTTATGCACCGCCTGGACGAGCTGGGGACGGTCGAGCGGCTGGATGAGTGTTCCTTCGGCGACCACTCCCGTGGCGCCGCCGCCTTGAAGGTAGGTGGCGACGACCGGCCCGGCTGGCAGCCGGGCGCCGTGTACGCCATCGCCGAACCGGACCGTGCCGCTGCCGTCGTAGCCGGCGTTCGAACGTGTACACGCGGTCGTCTTTGCCCGCTGTCAGCAGCGTATCGGCCTGGGTCCACGGCACGTCGCCGACGGTGATCGCCAGCGAGCTCTGCGGCTCCGCGGAGGCGTCGCCGGTCGCGGCGCCGCCCGCCACCATCGCCACCGGTGTGGGCAGGGGGAAGCTCTGGCTGGCCTGCTCCGGGTTGCCGGCGCCGAGCGTCACCGCGGCCGGCATGCCGTGCGCGGCGGCCACTATGTTGAGGTTGATCTGCACCGTCGCCCCGTCATAGATGTTGCCGAGCGGCGCCTGCAGGCTGAGAGTCCCGGCGGGATCGTCGGGGTCGGGAGCCGCCAGGGTCACCGTCTCGGCCGCCGGTGTGGCGTCGGCGGCGGCCGGCAGCCAGATGATGGTCTCCGAGCCCGCGCGGATGGTCCCGGAACCGGCGGCGAAGCTGACCGGCAGCACCTGTACCGAGGCCGCCCCGGGGACCGGCCCGGCGGCGGCCGGGGGCCGGCGGCGGTGGCCGCCGCCTGGCACGCGTATCCGCGCAGCCGGGAACCGCGGGGCGTGTCGCGGCGGACGAGGAGGTACACGTCCGCGCCCGCGGTCAGGCGCCAGGCGTCCCCGGCGGCCGTCGCCGGCGTGACGGTGAGTGCCGAGCGGTCCAGCGCGGGGCCGCTCGTCCCGGTCGCGCCGGTACCCGTCGTGTCCGCCCCGTTTCCTCCGGCCGCGTTCGCCGCGCTCGTCTCGATCGCGTCGGCCACGGCGGCCGGCAGCCCGCCCTGGTCGAGCGTGGCCAGGTCGTCCGCCTGAACGGGGAGGTCGGCGAACACCGCCGCGGGCCGGACGGCGACGGGCACCGCGGCCGCCTGAGGCAAGATCAGGGCGGCGTCGGAGGCTGCCGCCCACAGTGTCCCGTCGGCCGCGCAGGCCAGCGCGTTGAGGCTGGCGGCGCCGGGGTCGGCCACGGCTTCCCACGTGCCGGCGGCCGACCGGGCCCAGATTCCCTGCGGTGTGGCAGCGGCCAGGCGGCCGTCCGGCGTCATGGCGAGCGCGGTGACACCGCCGCCGAGGACGGCGTTCGGATCCTCGCGCCATTCTCCCGCCTGCGGCGGCAAGCTGGCGACGCCAAGCGGCGAGCCCGCCCACACCGTGCCGTCCGAGCCGACCGCCAGGCTGGTCACTCCGGCCGGACCACCCTGGCCGGCAGGCTGCCAGGTTCCCCCGGGTGCCAGCATCAGGACGTCGCTGGCGGTGGCCGCGTACGTGTGGTCCCCGGCGATCAGCAGGACGCTCGCGGCGGCCGGCGGCGCGGGCAGCGCCGACCACGCCGGCTGCCCGCTGACCGGTTCGGTGGCCTGGTATATGGCGCCGCCCCGCGTCGCCGCCACGACGCGGCCGGAGCCAGCGGTCAGCGCGACGATTTCCAGCCCGGGCAGGCCCCCGTCCGTCCAGCCCGCGTCCGCCCAGTTCCCCGGCCCGGCGGCGAGGCGGAGCACGCCGTGCGGGGTCGCCGCCAGCACGACGCCGGGCGACGGCGAGGCGACGGCGGTGGCCGCGCCGCCCGGCCAGCCCTGGTCGGCGAGGACCGGCCCGGCAGCCTGCGGGGCCAGGATGAACACGCCCTCCGCCGTGCCGGTGACCACGTCGGCGCCGGCCGTCACGCACAGGTCCAGGGCGTTCGCCTGGGCGGGGCCGCGGGCCGTGACGCCGGCGGAGGTGACCTGCAGCATTCCGCCGAGCGGCGCGACCGCCACCCGCAGTGGCTTGCCGGTGACCGAGCCGAGGCGGCCCGCCGGGAGGGGCACGTCGAGCGGTGCGCTCAGGGTTATCCGGGTGCCGCTGACCGGTGTGACGCTGGCCGGCGGCGGATTGTAGAGCGCGAGAGCCGCCGCGCCGGCCCACACCGTGCTCGTCCGGCGCGGGAACGCCCCGGCGGGGAGCTCCTGCTTGACGGTCACCCTGGTCAGGTGGGCGGCCTGGCCGAATCGCTGCCCGGCGTCCAGCTCCACGGCCGTGATGTCGAGCACCTGGCTCTGGGGAGCGGCCGTCTGCTGGACGATGGCGCCGCGCCCGCCGGGGACAGCGGCGCGGACAGTGCCGGAGAGCTCCAGCTGGCCGCCGGCGACGAGGAAACCCGGCCATTCGCCCGCGAGCTGCGTGACCGGCGACACGCAGGCGACGATGCCGCCGGCACCGGCGGTGACGGCGGTGACAGCGGGCAGCCCGTCGGCCAGCGCGACCGACCACCCGGTGCCGTCACCGGTCAGCAGGTACGTCACGCCGCCTTGGTCGGTCAGCTCCAGGCCGCCGACGACGGCGCTCAGACGGACGTCCGCGCCGAACCCGATCCCGCGCGCCGAGAACGCCGCCAGCAGCCAGGACGGCGGTGCGGTGGCGGCCGTGACCGGCTCCGGGCCGGCCGGGACCGTGAACAGCTCAGCCGTCATGCAGCGCTGCCATTGCTGGCCGTCATCCTGGGAGCGGTACAGTCCCGCCGGGGTCGCGGCCAGCAGGAGCCCTGGCGCGGCAGCCAGCGCCGTGACGGGCACCCCTGCCGGGAGGGCGCCGGCGCCGTGCCCGTTGACGGGCTGCCAGTTCGCGAGCGCCGCGTCGGCCGCCCGCTGCACGCCGGCGTCGGTCCCCGCGTATACCACGGGCCCGGACGGCGCCGAGGTCATCGCCAGCGCGTAGACACGGGTCCCGGAAAGCCTCGCGGTGACGGTGAGGTGCTCGGCGTCGCCGCCTGTCAGCACCTTCACGCCCGCGGCGCCGCCGGCCGCGAACATACGCGGCGACACCTGCAGCAGCGCGAAGATCGCCTCTGATGCGCTGGGCTCTGGATCCCAGCCGGGTGCGTGGCGGAGGTAGAGTCCGGTGTCGGTTCCGGCCAGCAGCATGTCGCGCTGGCCGGTGTCGAGGATGGCGTGCACCGGCGAGCCGGGCAGCTGATGCGCGATCACCTGGAGGTCATGCTTCGTCGGCGGCCCGCCGCTGACCCGGCTCCAGCTGCGCCCGTCATCGGCCGACTGGAAGACGAGGCCGTCGCTGGTGCCCAGGAGCAGTCTGGTCGAGCCGCCGCCCGCGCACGCGACGCCGTGGTTGCCGCCGGGGAGCGTGGCGGCCGTGAGCGGCGATCCCGCCACGGAGACCAGCGCCCCGGCGTCGCCGGCCCCCACGAGGAGCACGTCGCCGACCGCCGCCACCGCCGTCAGCTGGGTCACCGCCGGCGGCAGCGCAGCCACAGGGCTCCAGCTGGCCCCGCCGTCAGTGCTGCGCAGCACGCCTCCCCGGGCCGGCTGAGGGACGCCGGCGAACGCCGCGGCCCGGGTGGCGGCCGAGGCCGACTGCCAGGGCTGCGCGTCGCTGCCCACCAGCTGAGCGGACGTCGCGAAGGCGTAGACGGTGCCGGAGCCCAGGTCGGCGGGGGCCTGCCCGGCCGCCGGGGCGGACAGTGGCTCGTTCCATGCGATGCGCGTCGACTTCCGCTGGGCATCGGGGGTGACCGCCGTCAGCGTCCGTACCCACGACGCCGGCTGCCCGCTGTCGTCGCCGCTCTGGCTGTCGGCGACGATGAGGACCGGGGTGCCTGCCTTCAGGCCGGTAGCCGTGCCGGCCAGCTCCACCTGGGTGGTGGCGCCCGTCAGCGGCGGCGGGCCGGCGGAGGCGGCGAGCCTGGGCCGCAGGCCGCTCAGCCCGGGCCGCGCGTCGAGGTCCGCCAGCGTCACGAACACCGGCGGCGGCGCGCCCTGGTCCGGGACCGCTCTTACCTGCGAGCCTGCCGGGATCGTCGTCCGCGCGCCCGGCGATGCCGCGGCGGGAGGCGCGGTGCCCGTGGCCGCCTGGCCTGCCGACGCGGTTCCGGAGACAAGATTCTGGCGCGATACGCCAAACGCCGCGGTCGAGCTGGCCGTGGCGAGCTGGCTGGGCGGTGGCGGCGCGGCCGGCGGCGCCGGCGGCCGGGTCGTGGTGCCGCCCGCGCCGCCGCGCCTGGCCCGCGCGACGGCCTCAACGCCGGCGCCGCGGTCGCTCACCTGGTAGGAGAGCATGGTGGTGGCCGCGGTGTTGACCGGGAACGCGTGCCCGAGCGAGTGGTACAGGTGGTTAAGGGCGGCAGGCTGCTCGACGGTCGGCAGATAGGCGGCGTTGAGGATCCGCTCGGCGTAGAAGGCGATGACGTCCACCACGGTGGCCCAGCCCTCGAGCAGCGCCGTCACCCAGTCGGCGGCGGTCCCTGGCCGCAGCCCCGCGAGCGTTTCCTGACCGGAATCGTCGAGCGGGTCGGTGCCGGACTGGTCGAAGCGGATGTCCCCGAGGCCGAGCGGCGGGAGTCCGCTGGCGCCCGGATCGGCGCCGCTCACCGGACGCCTCTCAGCCGATAGGTGATCTGTCCGTTACGGGGGACCCGGGGATTGTTGTCGAGGCGCAGGATCTGGCCGCGCGCCGGGGTGAGTACCTCGCGGCGGCCGCGTTCCTCGCCGGTGAACGCGAACCGCAGGCACGTCACGTCGGCTACGCCCGGGACCGCCGCCACGAGCGCCACCACCGCGCTGCGGTACAGCGAGACGCCGAAGGCGAACGTCCCCGGCGCCAGGAGGCTGGCCAGGATCGCGCTGTCGATCTGCTGTCCGGCGAGGCCAACGGCCGTGCCGGGGTCCAGCGTGACCTCCAGCTCGATGGTGACCGGGCACGGTACGGCGCCGAGCACTCGCAGATCGACCCCTAGCGGCTGGCACTGCCGCAGCGCGCCGCTGACGTCGTCCAGCAGGCCCGCATCGGCACCCGGCCACGAGCCCGTGTGGATGTGCACGGTCACGACCGGCGCGGCACCGTCGCTGGCAAGCTCGGCAGCGGCGTCGACGACCTGGCCGCCGGACAGGGACACGGCCAGCTGCTCGTAATCGGACATCAGGATGGCGCGCTGGTTGACGCGGAACTGCTCCGGCGCGTGCTGGCGGGCGGACGCCAGCGATTCGGGATCGGTTCCGCCGCAGGCGTCCACGGGCTGGACGATCCCGGCCACCAGAGGGCTGTCGGCGCACACGTGGCGCAGCGACCCGGCGGCGACGTTGCCTGCCTCGCCGCCGCCGACACGCTGGCACACCCGCAGCTCGACTCCCACCCCGGGCTGCATGCCGTTGGTGTTGTCGCCGAACCGCAAGCGGGCGGTTCCGTCCTGCTCGGCTTCGACGACGAAGTCGAGCGCCAGGGGACCGCTGTCGAGCAGGGAGGGGCGCACTGTCCACTCGCGCAGTTCCGGGCCGATCTCGCACACGCGAACCGCCGGCAGCGGCGACTGGCTGCCAGCGGCGGCCAGCTGGTCGGCGGCGCTCAGATAGCCGACGCCAGCCGTCGGCGGCGCGGCGGGATCGGCCACGTCTGCCGCCGACTGGAGCGCGAACGTAGTCCCGGTGGCGGGCAGCAGCGGCCAGTACGCCAGGCCTGCCGCCGGGGCTGGAAGTTCGCGCCAGGGCTGGGTGCTTCCATGATCGGCGATCACCAGGTTGCCCCGCAGGAGGTACATGTCGCCATCTCCCGCGGGCAGCCCCTGGGCATCCGGAGCGTCGCCGGGGCTCCAGGTCAGCGTGACCCGGCCGCCGTCAGCGGAGGTGACGTCCTGGACGCGCATGACCGTTCCGGTTACGTCGGCGGCGCTCACGAGCGACGCCGAGTCGCTGGTGCTGGCAAGCAGCACGAGTTCTCCCGGCTCGACTTTGGCCGGTGGCGCCAGCACGGTCGCGGACGTGGCTCCCGCCTGCAGGCGCTTGCCCGGATGAGTCGCCGGATCCAGTTCCAGCAGCGTCTGGCTGGCTGGCGCCACCGTCACGGGAGCGACGGTCTCGAAGACGAGCGGCTGCGCGGACAGCGCCTGCGGCAGGCGCCGGGAGTCGACACGGCTGTCCGTGGCCGCCAGCGCCGTGAGCAGCTTGGTCCCCGCGGGGAGCACGAAGGACTCGGTGCTGTCGTCCACTGGCTGGACGCGGATCCACGTGCGGGCGCTGCAACCCTGACCCATGTAGTAGTTCAGCAGCGCCGCGTGCCGGTAAACCGAGATCCGCCGCCGCGCGGTCGACAGGTACGCCTCGGTGGCGATCGCGTCCTCGTAGTAGCTCAGGGCGTCGCCGAGGTATGCCATCTCCTCGATGAGCGCGACCACCTCGTCGACTGTCAGCGGGGTAACCGTCGTTCCGACGCGCCGCGTGACGGTGGTGAGGATCAGCGTCCGCAGCGCGTTGAAGTCCCGCGCTGTGTAGTCGATGTTCGGATTGACCGGGCGCAGCGCCGTGCCGGAGGGGATGGGGCTGGGCTCTTCCCACAGGCCGCTGCCGAGCACGATCTCCGCACTCCAGCCGGGGCGGTCCGCTGCGCTCAGCCGGTACCGGGCGGGCACGAGCCCGGAGTCCCCGTCACCTGCGCTGATGACGATGCTCCACCGCCGCGGCGCCGCCGGCGTGGGTGCCGCCACGCTCTCTACCTGTATCTGCGGGGCATCACCGCAGGGTTCGACGCTGATGTTCCGCGGCACCATCAGGGGCGCAGCGGGCCCGGTCACGGGCTCCTCGACCGTCAGCCGGTAACGGCCCGCGCCAAGGGGAGCGGCCGACAGGGCCGTGCGGCGCGGCCTCATGCGCTCACCGTGGTGGTAAGCAGGGCCGGATCGCCCCGCAGCTGGTAGGTAATCGTCACATCGAGCTGGCCGTCAGTACCAGTCACCTGCACCGAGACGATGTTGATCGTCGTGCCCAGCCACTGCTGCAGGCTGCTCGTCACCTGGAACTGGACCGCCGCGCGCATCTCGTCGCTGGACGCGCCGAAGATCAGCTCGATCAGCCCGCCGCCGAGCGTCGGCCGGTTGAGCCGCTCACCCGGATTGGTGAACAGAAGCTGCACGATGCGCTGCTCGGCCAGCGCGCGCGCTGAGGCCACCGAGGCGGTCTGTCCTCGCTCGTCGATCCGGAGCGGATATGCCGGGAAGGGAAGCGCGGTCATGGGAACGGAGGCGGGAGGATCGGGCCGAGGAACAGCGTGCTGGCGACTTCGCCGGCGACTTCCACCCCGCCGAGCACGGCTATGTCGCCCTCCGCGGTGACAGCGCCGAGGAAGTTCGTCTCGCCCTCCACCGTGACAGCGCCGGCGAAATTCGACTCGCCCTCCACCGTGAGGGCGCCGCCCACGTTGGCGTCACCCTCGACCGAGGTTTCGCCGGAGACGTTGAGGTCCCCGGTCACGTTGGCCTCGGGTTCCAGCGTGGTGACGCCCACGACGTCGAAGGTTCCTTCGACGTTGGTGGGCCCGTTGAAGCTCGTCTCTCCCGTGACGGTCACCGTGTCGGCGTTGACCGTCACGGCGGGCGCCTCGATCGACACTCCCGTCTCAGCGCTCAGGACCGCCACGGTTTCGCCGGCCTGCAGCGTGATCCCCTCTTCCGGATTCATCAGCAGACTGAGGTCGCCGACATTGATGGCCACCCCCTCCGAGCTCAGCGTCACCGTCACCGGGAGGTCCACGGCCGGGTCGTCGGCCGATATGGTGATGCCCCCCTCAGCGGGCAGGTCGTTGTAGATGAGCGTGCAGGACTTGCTGCGGAACACTTTGATGGCATCCGGCTCCTCCGGCGACAGCTCCGGCATCACCGGGATCTCTTCCAACTCCCAGAAGCACCCGGTCCAGATCGGGTGGTCCAGGTTCCCGCCCTCGAACTCGATCCAGACATTGGCCCCGACTGGCGGCACGGACAGGAATCCCTCTTCCAGTGCCGCGTAGGGGACACACGGCGTCGCCCAGTTGAGCACGCCGCCGGGAAGCGAGGGGACCTCGCACAGCAGCCGGGCGCTCACCATCGGGTCGACGTTGTTGATCACGGTGCCGCGGTACTTGCCCCAGTACGGCCCCCGCTGCTGCGGCCCGCCTCTGGCGGGCGGTAGCGCCGGGTAAGGCTGCTGGTCCGGGGCGATGCCATGGGTCATGGAGCCTCCAGAATCCGGGTCGTCGTGCCGACGCCTTCCCGGGTCAGCACCAGGCTCTGCGTGTAGTCCCACTGTCCTTCGGAGTACAGGCTGATCCGGTGACTGGCCGACTTCAGGTAGTACAGACCGTCGTAATCGTCGCCGGTTCCGCGCAGCCCCACGATGTCCGGGGCCTGGAGCACCCGGCCGACCCGCAACGGCGAGACCTCGCAGCGGACAGACACCACCGCATCCGTGGAGAGATCGGTCTGAGCCTGCGCCCGGATGTTGGCCGTGACGGGGTCCAGCCCCGCATCCTCGGGCGTCAGCGGCCACAGCTGCAGGCGTGTCTCCTGCAGGGCCACAGCCGCCGGGGTCAGAGCGGGACGGACCGCCAGGGGAGGCACGCGCATGCTGGCCACGGTGAGGACGGGCAGCGGCTCGTAGGGATCAACCGTCGTCTCCATGGCGTAGCCCAGCGTCGCGATCGGGGCGAGCGCGTCGTACTGGGCCTGCACCGACCGGACCGTGGCCGCGGCTCCCACGGCGACGTTGAGGACGGCGCTGGGGACGCCGACCCGGGGCGGGGGCCCCCAGTAGGCATTGTTCTGGAACGGCACGAAACCAGGCGTGACGTAGAAAACGTTGCCGTTGCGCTGGGCGAGCTCTTGGATGAACGCGCGGTCGGTGCCGCTCTGCTGCGGCACGTACGAGAACGGGGTCAGGCTCACTGGCGTCGGCACGATGCCCGGAAGGACGCCGAGCGCCAGCCACTTGGCCAGGACGACCGCGACGATCTCCGGATCGGACATCGACGGGTACTCCTCGGACTCGGCGATGAGATCCATCTTGACGCTGACGTCCTCGCCGGTGACCACGAACGTTGACAGGTCAGGGCCGTTGCTCGGCAGGTACTGCTGATGGGTGATGAACCCGTCGATCAGCGTGCTCGGGTCGCCGTCGACGATCACCTGCACGAGTACGCGGCTGAACGGGCGCAGCAGATTGTTCTGCACGACCGCGAAGTCAGACTGCGGGGCCAGCTCGGTCTGGAAGGTGAGCTGGAACCCGCAGGGGGCGGTGTCGGTCTGGGTCACTTCGACCGCGCGCAGCGCCCGCATCAGTTCCGGGGGCGCGGGGCCCGGGATTCCGGGGCCGATCCGGAGCGCCAGCCTGATCGAGGAGATGCTCACGACGATCCCGCCCCGGTGTCGGGCAGCGCCATCGTCTGGCCGGAGAAGGCGACCAGCTCGAACGGATCCATGGCATCGTTGGCGTCGGCCAGCTGCCACGCCTGCGGCGCGGCGCCCAGCGTGCGGTAAGCCACGAGGTCGAGCCGGCCGACCTCGGCGGCGCCGACGGCCGCCCGGTCCTGGCCGGCGAGGGAAGAGCCGGCCGGCAGGATCCGCGGCGCCAGGTAGGTGACGGTTACCCCGTCCGGCGACGTGTAGGTCAGCTGCTCGCTGGCCTGGTAACGCCCGGCCATCAGGCGCTCAGCCCTGGCGGCGTGGCACCGTAGGCTGACTGCGCCATGCGCTCGAGGCCGCGCTGGTAGACGAGGAAGTCGTTGAACGTCGGCGACGTCGCGTCGACGTCCGAGTAGCTCATCGTGCGCAGCGAGAGCGAGACGCTGGCCAGGACCGGCGTGAGGTTGGAATCGTACAGTTGCTCGGTGACCGCGAAGGCGATCACCGAGCACGGGATAACGCGCTGCGCGCCCCAGACGAACAGGAGCCGGTCAGCGACCGCCGGCGCGACCTCGATCTGCCCGGCGTTCAGCAGATTCTGGGCCGCCTGCACGGCGGCTGTCGCCGGGTACACCAGCAGCGCCAGGGCGGCGAGCGCCGGCCCGACGCCGTATTGCGCGGTGACGCTGTCGCCGCTGTCCAGGCCGTCGGCGGCCGCGAACAGGCATTCCAGCGTGATCGTCTCCACCGGCGCGCCCGCGAACCGCACGGCCTGCGCGCGCAGTCCCGGCTGCCCGCCGACGGTGTTGGGCTCCAGCGTCCGCCGGAGGCTCTCCGGGATGTACTGGAACGGGATCGAGCGCTTGGATCCGTCGGCGGCGATGGTGACGAGCGCGGCGCGCGGGAGTTGCGTCCGGTTGGCGGGCGGCGTGGTCATCGCGGGCCCAGCTGCGAGCCGGTGAGCTCCCGGTACAGGTGACGGGCGATCGCGTGGGCGACGCTGGCCGTGGTCGCCGGCTCGCTGAGCTGAAGGCGGACGTGTCCCGCCGCGGAGTTCCCCGCAGCGGTTCGCCCCACGGCCAGCAGCCGGGACAGTTCCCGCTCCACCTGCCGCGCCAGATCGCCGGTGTCCACGTCATGGCCGGGCGGCAGGCAGACCCGGGCGATCCGGCACCTGACTAGCCCCGGCGTCCGGCCGTCCCCGCGGGCGCCGGATCGCGCTCCAGCTTGCGCGCACCCCATCGCGTCTTCCCCCTTCATCGTGCCGCCGCGCGGATCCCCTGCCGCGCCGCTGTCGCCGGCTGCCGTGCTCACAACGTCACCTGCGGGAGCGCGAAGCGGCCGCCGGCGAGCGCCGGGACTGAGCTGACGCCGTCCACTTCCACCAGCCCGAGGTAAGACCCCTGCGGGGGCGGCGCCCCAGGAGGCAGGGCAAACCGCAGCGTCCCGGGCTGAGCGCTCGCGGCGACGACCGGGCCGACACGGATCGGCGCAGCGCCGTCGCCGGCAGCGTTCAGGTTCACCAGCGTGAGCGCCACCCGCTGGCCGACGGCGGGCGGCGGATCGATGGTCACGGCCACTTCGCCGGTCGCCTGGACGAGACTCAGCTGGCTGAGGACCGGCTGGATGACGAGCAGCTGAGGGGCGCTTCCCGGGACCGGCACCGCGGTCGGCGCGGGAGCCGACGGCACGGACTGTCCTGTCAGGGGGCCTTGTACCCCGGTGGCGACGGACTCGTCCGCGGCACCCGGTGCCTGCCCTAGCCGCACCTGTGTCACGCCCGCCCGCGCGTCCGCCGGCAGCGGCGCGGACAGCGTGCCCCCGGCCCCCGCCTCGATCGGCACCCACGTGTCGCCGATCTGCAGGAACTGCCCTGCCTGGACGCCGGTCCCGGCGACCGGAATGGACGCGCCGGCGGCGAACGTCACCGGCGCGAACCCGCCGAGCGCGGGTGCGGGCAGGCCGAAGTTCAGGTCGAGGCCGAGGTCGACCGTCAGCACCGGCAGGCCTGGTCCGGTGCCCGGCAGCGGCGACGTCAGCAGCACGACCGACGCCTCGTAGAGCGTCGACAGCGTGTACGGGGCCTGAAAGAAGCCCGACCAGAACCGGGACAGCTCCTCCAGCGTGATCATGCTCGGCGACACCGTGACCGGCGGCGCCTGGTTCTCCAGCCCGCAGCCCGCGAGCTCCGGATAGCCGGTCAGCGCCTGCCCGATCAGCGCGGCGTCGAGGATGCCGTGCTCGCGCAGGGCGATCTCCGCCGCGCCCAGCATGAGCTGCGCGCCAGGCGTCGGGCCGAAGAACGAAAAGAGGTACCGGAGCCTCAGCGCCACTTGCGGCGGCGTGATCAGCTGGCCGTTGGCGGCGCGCATCGGCAGGTCGGCCGAGCGCATCGCGGGCTCCGGGAGGACCTGCACGAGATAGATGTTCAGGCGCGGGACGTCCCGCGCGGCGGCAGGCTGCACCTCGGGCGGGGACTGCGTGACCGTCGCCTCGGGGAGGACTGATCGCACCGCATTGCCGACGAGGTAGCTCAGCGTCTGCGTGACCGCGGCGATGCCCTGATACGTCGTCATCGCCCGCCCCCGATGGCTGCCGGTAGACTCGCCGCGTGTCGACCTACGCGGGAAGTGCCCGGGGATCCGGCCTGCTGGGGATGGTCCCGGTAAACGCCGTGACCGCATCGCCGCCGTCCCAGCATCCGGGTCGCGAGCAGGGATTCGTGTCCCTGGGCGAGCCGGCCCGCCTGTCGGAATCTCCCCTGTGGGATCTGCAACGGCGGTACTTCGCCGCGCGCGGCGTCGCGGCATGGAGTACGGGGCAGGTGCCGCACTACGTGACCAGCAACCCCTTCATCGCGCGGGCGTACGCGCGCGTCGCCGCGTCGTTCGCCGCCGACTGCCGCCAGGCCGGACTGATCGGCCCCGGAGAGACCGTCGATATCATCGAGCTCGGCAGCGGGTCCGGCCGGTTCGCCCACCACTTCATCATCGACTTCCTCGCCCACGTGGACCGCCTCGGGCTTGGCACCCGCTACATCGCGACCGACTTCGCGCCCGCCAACCTTGACTTCCTGGCCGCTCATCCGGCGTTCGCGCGCTGGCTCGGTGACGGGACGCTGGTCCTGGGCCGCTTCGACGCCCCCGCCGGGCCGCTGCTCGGCTACCCGGACAAGGCGCCGCCGCGCGCGGCGGCCCCCGCACCGCTGATAGTGATCGCCAACTATGTCTGGTGCGGGCTCCCCCAGGACTGCTTCGTCGTGGCGGACGGCAGGTTGCAGGAGAACCGGCTGGAGCTGTTGCTGCCCCGGACCGTTCCGGAGGAGGAGGCGCACCTCGCGCTTGATCACGCGCGGATGCGGTGGGTGACACGTCCCGCCGCTCGCCCGTATTACGCCGACCCCGAGCTGGAGTCGCTGCTTGACCGTCTCCTCTCGCTGCCGGAGGGAACCGAGTTCCTGATGCCCGTGGTGCCGATCGAGACCCTGGTCACCTTGCTCGGCCTCAGCCGCGGCCCCGTGCTGGTCCTGTCGGCTGACCGGGGGACGCTGCGGGAGGAGCAGCTCGCCGGAGCGCGAGTGGGCCATCACGGGTGCGTCTCGTTCGATATCAACTACTTCGTCCTCGGCGCCTGGGCGCGGGCGCGCGGAGCGCACGTCATGGACACAGGAGCGGAGCCAACGGCGCTGGCCGTCCAGGCTCAGCTGCACGGGACCGCGAGCGCGGCGGATGGGCTCACGTCGCTCGCATTCGGCGAGAGCCTGGACGCCGGCGGTCCCGACGACTTCTTCACCGTACGGGGGCCGCTGCTGGGCGCGCTCGCGGGCGCCTCGCTCGCTGAGCAGCTGGCGTACCTGCGGCTGTCGGTATGGGACAGCAGGATCTTCAGCGAGCTGTGGCCGACGATCACGGTCGCGACGCGCATGGCCCCGGTGCCGGTCGCCGAGGATGCCCTGCGGGCCGTCGGCGAGATCGAGCGCCGCCATCTCGAGCTGCCGGGCGACGGAGTGCTCGCGGCGCTGGGTGAATGGCGTGCGCAGCTCACGGGCATCGTCGCCCGGCCCGAGCGGCGGCCGGGGTTCAGCGCGCACGGCGGGTGAGGTAGTCCGACAAGGACACCGGCGGCCGCCGCGCCTGCGGCGTCCGGGAGGGCGGTTGGCGCTCGACGATCTCCAGCAACTCGATGTCCACCGTTAGCTCCTCTGTTCCGCCGGAATCCGGCGGCGGCTCCCGCGTGTGATCGCCGTCCCCCGCCGGGGCCTCGCTCGTGCCGGCGCCGCCCCGCGGGCGGCGGCCCCGCCCGCGGGAGGCCAGTCGCGGCTCGGACGGCGGGTACCGCCGCGCCGTCGCGAGCGGAACGCCGGGCCGTGCGCCGCCCGCGTCGCCCCTAGCCCTGGCCACAGCGTCGTCGGTGACCGCAGGGCCGGCGTCGGACTGCCGTGGGGGCTCGCCGCCGCGGGCGGGGGGCACGGCAGCCGGACCCGGGCGGTCCCCGATGGCGCCGTGGGGCGCCGTGAGCGGCGGCAGCAACGGGTGCGCACCGGATGAGCGGGCGGATGTAACGGGCTCGGCGGGCGCCGACGGTGACGGGTCCGGGGAGTGCGGCGCGCGAGCCTGATCGAACGCCGGGGCCGGCGCGTCCGGCGGGTACCCGGCCGCCGGAGCAGCGGAGCGCCCCGCCGGAGGCACGGGCCGCCCAGCCGGAGGCACGGGCCGCCCAGCCGGAGGCGAAGGCTGCTCCACCGGAGACGAAGACTGGGCCGCCGCAGGCGCGGACCTCCGCGCTGGAGACAAAGGCTGCTCCACCGGAGGCGAGGGCTGCTCTACCGGAGGCGCGAATTGGCCGGCCGGCGACGAAGGCTGGACCGCCGGAGGCGAAGGCTGGACCGCCGCAGGCGCGGACCGCTCCGCCGGGGTGGCGGCGGGGCGGGCGTCGCCAGGCTGGCGTGTCTCATCCGGTGCCTTCCCTGCCGCCTGTGCCGCCCGGGGCCGGCCGCCGGCTCCCCTGGCGGCGCGGCGGGCTGGGCGGAAGGTCGCGGGCCGGGATGCGGGAGCCGCTCTTCACCGGCAGCGGCCCGGCGTCCGCGCTCCGGTGCGGCCGTGCCGACGGGCGGCCATACCGGATCCGCCGGGGCCGCGAGCGAATCGTCCCTGGCCAGCGCCGCTGGCGCTGTGTCCGGCTGGTTCGGCGCGAGCGCGGGCGGCGCGGGCGAGGAGGGGATGCCCGGAGCCTCGCGTCGGGACGGGATCCCCGAGATCGCGTGCGGGCCGATCTCGGGAGCGGGCGCGAACCGCGTCGACAGGTCGGGCCGCAGCCGCGCGGTGTCCTCGTCGAGCAGGCGGGCCGCGAGCCGGGCGAAGAAGTCAGCCATCGCCCACCACCCGCTCGACGTACCGGCGGCGCCGGCTCGACGACATCGCCAGGATCTCGGCCTCCGACCAGTGGTAGGCCCGGGCGAGCACGTCCACGTCGTCTACGAGCCGGATGCTCATCGCCGCCAGCTCCTCCCACAGGAACAGCCCGGCGTCGAACCGTGCCTGCCAGTCGTGCCCGCAGCCGACACACGTGAGCGCGACGGTGACCTCAGACCGCGGATCACGCTCGACGATCGCCTCACCCGCGGCCTCAACGACATCGGGCGGCAGCTCTGACAGACCGAGAGGTCCCGAGGGACCGCGGGCCCCGGTGATGCACCCGGCGACGAGGGCCAGACGACAGCTTTCCGCGTCCGGCTCGGCGGCGGCGCGGGCGAGGACCGCACCGTCGAGCGGCCTTATCGTCAGTGATACCGGCCCGACCTCGAGTTCGAAGCTCTGCGCGGCACGGACCGCATCGCCGTCACGGCGCAGCAGCGCGGCGGGCACCTCCACGGCGAGTTCGGCGGCGCAGGCCGGGCAGACCGTGCGCGCGCCGAGCACGTCGCCGAACGTCGCACGGCGAATCTCCAGCAGCAGAGCCTCCCGCTCCCCCAGCGCCAGGCCGCTGACCTGCTCCGCCTCCCACTCGGGATGGGTGCTCGCCAGCAGCACGGTGCCGCGGCGGACCGGATCGGCGCCGGCGCCCGCGTCCGCCACGTCGAGGATCTGCGCTGCCGAGAGCCCTGGGTACGGCATAGGGCCTACGCCGATGGCGGCTGGACCGATGTGTCGCGGTCCCAGCCCTCGTGCTGCAGGGTCAAGCTGGCGAGCGCTACCACGTTCGCCTCGGCCGACAGCTCCGGCAGGGCCGTGTACTCGCTGGGCCAGCAGCGGTAGAGGTTGTAGCGGATGGCCAGCGTCCCCGCCTGGTTGTAGACCTCGATCTGGATGTTCTTGCGGAAGTCCTTGAGCGAGACCTCGTTGCCGAACTGGCTGGTGTTCGGGTAGTCCCACACCTTGTTCGCCCACTGTTCGAACGCCGGATCGGTCGTGATGCCGCGTTCCAGCGTGACGGGGTGGTAATCGGTCTGTCCCGGGATCTTGAACGTCGTCTGGGGCTGGCCGCCGGCCCGGAACGGCACGACCGCCGTCGTGCGGGTGAGGCCGCTCACCCTGCTGACGGCCGCCACGGGCTGGTTGTCCCACTTGACGATGAAGTTGTACGTCAGGTACGGGTTGACGAGCGTCGTCGGCAGGCTTGTGTTCGGCACGGTTCAGCCCCCCTTTCAGCTCGCCGCCGAGCCGGCGTTGAGCACGATGTTGAGGACGACGAACTCCGCGGGCTCGACCGGCTGGAAGCCGACGTGGACGCGGACGATTCCCGAGAGCATGTCGGTCTCAGACGTGGTGGTGGCGTCGCAGACGACCTGGTACGCCTGGGCCGCGGTGGCGCCGGAGAACGCGCCCTGGGAGTACAAGCCGCTCATGAACGCGCCGACCTCCAGGCTGATCGAGCTCCACAGCGCGGGCCCGTTGGGTTCGAAGATCGCCCACCGCAGGCTCTGCAGCAGCGACTGTTCGATGAAGTCGGTCAGCCGTCGTACCGGAACGTACTTCCAGGCGCTGTCGGCCAGGTCGCTGCCGGCGAGCGTGCGGCTGCCCCACACCACGGTCCCGTAGATCGGGAACGTGCGGATGGCGTTGATACCCAAGATGTTCAGCCTGCCGTTGACCGTGTCGTTGATCGAGACGTCGGCTAGGCCGTTGACGTTCGTGAGCGACGCGTCAACGCCGGCCGGGGCCTTCCACACACCCCGGGACGCGTCGGTGGCGGCGTAGATGCCGGCGACCGTGCCGCTTGGCGGCACGTAGAGCTGTCCTTGGCTGTTCGCGGGATCGGGGATGACCAGCCATGGATAGTAGAGGGCACCGGCATTGCGGGTCGCGTTGAGGACGTTGCCGCCCCAGGTTTGCGCCAGCGTGGTGAGCCCTCCGGTGCCGACGCCAACGTTGTCCACCGGAGTGATGGCGGTCGTGCGCGACCACGCCGGCCCGGTGGCCGCCGCCGCTTCCGGGGGCGGCGGGTCCACGAGCAGGAACGCCTGGTGGTCGGCGGCGTACTTATGCGCCACCTGGATGGCGTCGGCCTGGCCCGGCCCGAGCCACACCAGGTCCGGGATGCACAGCAGGTTGAACACCTGCGGCGCGATCAAGTCCAGCAGCGGCGACGTCGGCGGCGTAGCGGGCTGACCGGACGGCGTCGCGCTCGACTTCGATGAACCGCTCCCCTGGCCGCCTTTCCCCGAGGAACCGCTTCCGCTGGAACCGCTCCCCGAGGAGCCGCTTCCCTGGCCGCTTTGCGCGGTCGAGCTGTCCCCCTGGCCGCCCTGCGCGGAGGAGCCCCCTGACCCGGCCGCGTTGCCCGAGCCGTTCGAAGCGGCGGGCGACTCCGGGTTGTTGAGCTGCACGTAGACAGCCTGCTGGAAGGTGGTCGGAGTGCTACCCCAGTCCCCGTCGCTGCCGCCGGCCAGCAGCGTCGCAGCAGCAGCGGCCACCGGTTGCGGGCTTGACGTCCCTCCCGACGCCTGCGCTGGCTGCGCGGCGGTCGCGACGACATATTGGGAGGCCGCGGTGATCAGTGTCGCCAGCTGCGCCGGATCGTTCGCCGGGAGGTTCGGGATCTGCTCCAGGATCGGAGCCGATGTGCCTGACGCTGGTATTCCATTCGTCAGAGTGAATTCCAGGTATGGGTCGGCCGTCGGCAGCGTCGATGCCGTCAACGCCACCGCGTAGGCGTTCGCCCACGAGCCCGGGCTGTTGGCGGTGATGGTGATGTCACCGAGGTTGACCGTCGCGGCGGCGCTGCCGGGCCCGGCCAGCCGCACAATCCACGCTCCGGATCCGCCATTGAGGAAGAACTGCTGGACCGCGTAGGTTGCCAGCCCATCGACCGTGTCACCCCCGAATTGCGCCTCGAAATCCGCCTGCGACGACACGAGCACGGCCTGGTCGATCGGACCGCGCGGGAAAAGCCCCATAATCGCCGTCAGCAACGTCGTCGCTGGGGTGACGGTCCGCGGTATATCCGCGGTCTCCGTCAGGTAGATGCCGGGGTAGGTGTAAATCTCCGACATGCCCCATAGCCTCCCCGCTCATAGTCGAAAATATCGAGCAGGAAGGCATGGATAGACGAAATAGGCCTCGCTCCCCGCTAGACATAAAGAATCTACGACGTGGAGCTTCAGTCGGCAAGATCTCACTTTAAATGATTAACGAGGCTAACTATGCGAGCTTTCGCATGAAATTTCCGACTTATGCGAAATGTCGGAAATAGCATCTGGCCGGGTGCCCGGATCGAGGGTCGATTGCGCGATCGACCCGCTCTAGGCAACACACCGGAACAACCTGAGTTTGCGGCGTGTCGCGCGAGGCGGCCCGTTCCACCTCCTTATCACCCGTTACGGGAAGTCCCCGCTCCCCGCGCCATGCCCCCGCGGCACGCTCAGCAGACGGCACGCGCGTGCCATGAACGGCCCTCCGGGCAGGCTCACGCATCATGGCGGATCGAAAGGCACCCTCTGATGTGCCCTTCGATCCACCATGATGGCGGACGGACAGCCGCTGCCCGGTCTGCCCCCGGTGGGGCGCTGCGCCGCGCGGGAACTGGCCGGCCGTGCCGCGCCCTGCGCGCGAAAGCCGCATCCCGGACATCGCTGCACGGCGGCTGGCCGCGAAGGGCGGGTAAACCGCATCACGGCCCAGGGACACGCCGAACAATCACCTTGTTTCGGAACGTTGTCCTAGCCTGGTCGATCGCGCAATCGGCCTCCGGGGAGGTCCGTCCGCGGCGCCATCCAGACGGGCGCGGGCCACGTATACCAGTCGACGGACATGACCGGGGCGGGGCGACGGAGGCGGACCATGTACGAGAGCTGTGACCGGTGCGGGCCGACGGTCCGAGCCGTATACCGGGCCAACCGGGAAGGCGAGCTCTACCTGTGCGAGCACTGCGCGACCCGGTTCTGGCCCGCGCTGTCAGCCCAGGGCTGGTCCATCCGGCCCATCCGGCCGAGCGCTCGCCCGGCCAGGGCCCGCTGAGCCGGGCGGCGGCGGAACGCCGGTGGCGCGCGGCCGCCCGTGCGGGCGGGGCAGCACGCGCCCTGGCGCACCCGCGGGACACGCTTCTGCTACGTTCGCATCCACTAAGCGGACATGGAGGCACCACGATAAGCGAACGGCTGCCGCGGAGCGGGACGCCGGCGGGGACGCCGTGAGCGGCACGGCGCCCGTGCCCGCGCTCGAGCGCGCCTTCGAGGTGGCGGCCCGGCTAGGGCCGCTCGAAGATCACGGCATGACCAGGGCCGGCCACCGTCGCGTCGTTCCCATCGCCGGCGGGCAGGTGAGCGGCCTGCTCGACGCGGAGATCCTGCCCGGCGGCGCGGACTGGCAGCTTGTCCGCCGCGACGGCTCGATCGAGATCGACACCCGCTACTCCGCGCGCACCCCCGCCGGGGAGTACATCCACTTCCGGACATCCGGTGTCCGCAGCGGGTCGCCGGAGATCCTCGAGGCGCTCTTGCGCGGCGACCCCGTGGATCCGTCGGCGTACTACTTCCGCGTCGGGGTCCACCTGGAGACCTCCGCGCCGCGGCTCGCCATCCTCGAGCGGTCGATCTTCGTGGCGTCCGCGGTCCGGGAGGCCGACCGCGTCCACTACACCGCGTACCGGGTCACCTGACGGGGCTTTCCGCCCGGCCCACTACGACGGCGCGGCGGACGGGGACGCGCTCGCCGGGGCGGACGGGGACGGCGCTCCCGGCGGGGCGGTGCCTGCCTGCGCGGACCCGGACGGGGGGGCCGGCGCGGACGCCGAAGGCGACGCGAGCGGGGATGTCGAGGGGCTCGGCGACGCGGACGGGACGGGGGACGGCGGGGCCGACGGGCTCGGCGCCCCGGACGCGGACGAGCTCGCCGGTCCCGGGGCGGACGGGCTCGGCGCCCCGGACGGCGTCCCGGACGCGGACGATGAGGCCGCGGGGCTCAGCGACCCGGACGCCGATGCATACGCGGACGCGGAAGAAGACGTATACGCGGAGGAAGACGTATACGCGGAGGAATACGCGCCCGTCGGCTGAGACGTGCCCGCCTGCGACGACGCCCGCCCCGAGGCCGACGCGCCCGAGGCGGCACGTCCGGCGGACGCGGGCGAGGTCAGCGAGGATGTCTGCGCGGCCGGCCGCGGCTGGCCCGGCGCGGGCGGGTGCCCGCTATAGGAGGTCAGGGCGAAAGCCGTCGCGCCGGATGCGACGAGAACGATGAGCGGCGCCAGCACCAGCGGCCGCAGCAGCCGGCGCCGCGGCCGGTTCCTCCCGCCCGGCGCGGGCTGACGGCGCGTATCCGCCGGAGGCGGCGGGCTCCCTGGGGTCGTGGCCAGCGGACCGCCCGCCGAGGCGGCCAGCAGCTGGGTGTCCCAGGCGGGCACAGGGGTGCCGGGGCCAGCCGCGGCGGTCTGTGTCGCCGGGTCGGATCCGGCCCACGGGCTGGGCGTGGCGGGCACGGCGCCCGGCCCGGGAGTCCCGGCAATCGTGCGGATGATCGAATCAGGCAGCCAGTCCCCCGGCAACCGGAGGGCGCCCACCTCGGCGAGCAAGGCGGCCGCGGTGGGCCGTCGCGCCGGGTCCTTCGCGAGGCAGTGCTCGACCAGCGGCCGCACCGCGGGCGGCACCCGGTCAAGGTCGGGCATGCCATGGACGACGCGGTACAGCAGCGCCGCCGTTGTCCCGGCGCCGAACGGCCCCTCGCCCGTCGCCGCGAAGGCCAGCACCGCTCCCAGGCTGAAGATGTCGCTGGACGGTCCGACCTCGCCGCCGATGGCCTGCTCGGGAGACATGAACCCAGGCGATCCGACCACCAGGCCGGTCTGGGTCAGCGCCGTCGATTCCGCGGCGCGAGAGATGCCGAAGTCGATGACCCGCGGGCCGTCCTCGGCCAGCAGCACGTTCGACGGCTTGAGATCCCGGTGCACCACGCCCGCCGCGTGGATGGCGTTCAGGCTCTCCGCCAGGCCGGCGGCCAGCGCCAGCAGCGACGCCTCCGGCAGCGGCCCGTGGCCGCCGACGGCGTCGGCCAGCGAGGGCCCCGGGACATAGGCCGTCGCCAGCCACGCCACCGGGCCGTCCGTATCCGCGTCCACTACCATCGCGGTGAACACGCCGCTCACCCTCCTGGCGGCGGCGACCTCCCGCCCGAACCGCACCCGGAACTGCGGATCGGCGGCCAGCTCAGCGCGGATGGCTTTCACCGCGACCGGCCGGCCGCCCGGTGATACGCCGAGGAATACCTGTCCCATACCGCCCTGGCCGAGCCGCCCCACCAGGCGGTAGGGGCCGATCGCCCGCGGATCTCCGGGCAGCAGTTCTGCGACCACGCGCCCCCACCCCACGTCACTAGAACTCACCAGTCGGATAGCTCCGACAGAAATAACGATAAGCATTTGTTGCCGGAATTAAAATGGCACCTATCATTCTTGGGTGATTAGTAAGGACACCGGTCGCCTTTGTTGCGGATTGGCGATAATCAGTCACCATTAGGTGAGAACACCCTGGAAGGAGGGCGCCCTATGACCCGTGTCGCCATCATCGGCGGGGGCATCGGCGGGCTGGCGGCGGCGAACGCGCTGTCGCGGGCGGGGATCGAGGTCGCGGTCTACGAGGCGGCCGCCGAGCTCAAGGAGATCGGCGCCGGCGTCGCCCTGCACCCCAACGCGATGAAGGTGCTGCGAGCTATCGGCGTCGAAGACAGCGTCCGCGAGGTCGCCGGACAAGCGCAGTGGCAGGTCATGCGCAACTGGAAGACCGGCCGGCTGATCAGCAGGGCGAGCCGGCAACAGCAGGCCGCCTCGTTCGGCACCACCGGCGCGACAGTGCACCGGGCCGATCTCCTCGACGTGCTCGCCGGCGCGCTGCCGGCCGGCATCGTCAGCCTGGGCAAGCGATGCGAGCAAGTGCGGCCCGACGGCGACGTCGCGGTCGCGCGGTTCGCGGACGGCAGCGAGATCGAGGCCGACATCATCGTCGGCGCCGACGGCATCCACTCCCCGGTCCGCGCCTCGCTGTTCGGCCCGGACGCCCCCCGGTTCACCGGGAAGATCTGCTACCGCAGCGTCATCCCGGCCGAGGCGGTCCGCGGCGCCCCGCCATCGACCGACGGCGCCCAGTGGCTCGGCCCGCATGGCACGATCGTGCTGTACCCGCTGCGCGGCCAGCAGCTGATCAACGTCGTCTGCCACTACGACGATGACAGCTACCGCCACGAGTCCTGGGTCACCGAGTGCGGCCGCGATGAGGTGCTCGAGGGGTACGCCGGCTGGCACGAGTCCCTGCTGCGCCTCTTCGCCGCCGGGGACACCTGGTACAAGTGGGCGCTCTATGACCGCGATCCGATCCCGCGGTGGACCCGCGGCCGGGCGACCCTGCTGGGCGACGCGGCACACCCGATGCTCCCCTATCTCGGTCAGGGCGCCTGCCAGGCTCTCGAGGACGGCGCGGTCCTGGCGACCGCGCTGACCGCGGAGGCCGGGGACCCGCTCACCGGCCTCGCCAGGTACGAGCGCACCCGCCGGCCGAGAGCGAGCCGGGTCGTGCTCGCCGCCCGCGAGCGAGGGCTGAGCAATCACCTCACGTCCGCCTGGGCCGCGTGGCGGCGGGATCTGCTGATCGCGTGGCGGCGGCGCGTGCACCGGGGCGACCCGGAGGGCCGCGGCGCGGCCTGGCTCGCTGATTACGACGCGAGCTCGCCGGACGTACTCGCTGCCTGACCAGCGGGAACCCAACCCGGTGCCCGCTTTTCCATGAAGGCGCGCATGCCCTCGCGGGGCTCGGGCGAAGACGTGAGGGCGAGGAACATCGTCTGGTAGTCGATGAGCCCGTAGCGCTCGTTGAGCATGCGCTTGACCTGGGCGCGTGCGATGGGCGCGGTCTGCAGGATCTCCGTGACGGCCCGCACGGCGGCGTCCCGGAGCTGGTCATGCGGGACGACCCGGGAGATGACCCCCAGCCGCTGGGCCTCGGCGGCGTCGAACCGGCGGGCCGACAGCAGCAGGTCACGGGCGACGGCGATGCCGGTGTGCGCGGGCAGGACGGCGGCGTAGGTGGCGTCCGGGATGCCCCGCAGCAGTTCGGGAACCCGGAAGGTGGCCCGGTCGCTGGCCACGGCGATGTCGGCCATCATGGCGATCAGCAGCCCGCCGGCCTGGCAGATGCCGTTGACGGCGGCGACGACCGGGGCCCGGCTGTCCCTGATGGCCAGGAAGGGCAGGATGTCCTCGCCCCCGAGGCCGGACGGCAGCGAGTCACCGGGTTCGGACCGGCCGCCGAGGTCACCGCCCGGGGCGAACACGTCACCAGTGCCGGTGATGATCAGCGCGGCCAGGTCCGGGTCCTCGTTGACCAAGTGCACGGCCCGCTTGATGCCGAAGTACATCGCCGGCGTCAAGGCGTTGCGTGCCTTCGGGCGGTCGATGACGCACCAGCCGATCACGCCGTCGCGCTCGAACCGCAGCCCGGCCGCGCCCAGGTCATCCCCCGCAGGACTATCATTCTCCATATTAGAGAATGATACTCTCATCAGCGGCCGGGCGGCGTGCTCTGTGAGCTAGGCCCGGCCGGGGCGGCGGGCCGTGCTGGCCATGCCAGGGATGACGACCGCCCCGACGGCCAGGTGCAGGATGACCAGCCCGATGGCCGCCGACGTGGTGGTCGCGGCGGTCAGCGGCAGGGTCAGGGATACGGCGAGGACCAGCAGCGCGGCGCCGGTCCAGAGCGCGCGAGAGCGCGGCGTGAGCCGGTCAAGCCCGGCCAGGAGCAGCCAGCCGAGCAGCCCGGCGACGAGGGCGGCACCGATGACCTGGCCAGCGGCCACGGTCTGCGGGTGCATGCCCCCGAACCGGACGCTGAGCCGGATGCCCAGCAGCGGAACCTCGATACTCCAGGCGATCGCCGCGGCGGCGGCGCCTCCCGCGGCGCACAGCGCCCTGGCCCGGCTCCGCCTGACGTCCCGCACGGCCGGAGTAGTAGTAGCAGCGAGCATGTCGTCCTCCTCGTCTCGTTGCCCGATCCGCGGCGCCCGACCGCGCCGCTGCCCACCAGACTGTCCCGGCGGCGCGTAATCCGGCATCGGCCGGACGCGGACGGTCAGGCTGCGCCGCGCGCAGCAGCGGCGTACCGCGAACGCAGTACGCCGGCCGCCTCCTCGGCGACGATGGCGCCGGCCGGGCGCCGGTATACGCTCCTGGCGTGGGCATCATGGGCATGGCCTGGCCGCCGCCGCGATGGCGGAGCGCCGCGGGCATCGTGACGGTGCTCGCGCTCACCGTGGTCGGCTGCTATGTCGAGGCCAACCCGGCCCACTCCTATGGCGGCCTGCATCTGACCAGGCATCCGCCGCCGACCGCTTACCTGCT
This sequence comes from uncultured Actinomycetota bacterium, assembly GCA_963771985.1. Classification (GTDB taxonomy): domain Bacteria; phylum Actinomycetota; class Actinomycetes; order Streptosporangiales; family Streptosporangiaceae; genus Trebonia. The sequence continues at coordinate 601,524 of CAVYVO010000032.1, forward strand.
GGTCGCGCTGGCGGCCCTCGCGCTAGCCTGGCGCGACCGCGCTCCGGTCGTCGTGTTCGCCGTCGCGGTGGCCGCCGATATCGCCTGGGCCGCGTTCGGCCAGATCGACGGAGCCGCGCTGGTCCCGGTCATCGTCGCGATGTTCTGGGTGGCGCTCACCCGTCCGCGCCAGGTCGCCCTGGCCGCCGGCCTGGCGGGGGCGATAGCCATTTTCGTGACCGAGGGCACGCTCGGCCCGTTCGGCTGGCTCGGCGGCCCGAACGCGACGATGTGGCCTGAGCTGCTGGCCGCGGGCGCGCTCGGCGGTTACGTCACCGCACGCCGGCAGTGGCTGGCCGCCGAGCGGGACCGGGCGGCCCAGGAGCTGCAAATGCGGGAGGAGGAGACACGCAGGCGCGTCGACGCCGAGCGGATGCGGATCGCACGCGAACTGCACGATGTCGTGGCCCATTCGATGGCGATGATCAACGTGCAGGCCACCGCCGCGGGCGTGCTCCTCGCCGACGACCCGGCGGGCGCCGCCGCCGCCATCCAGGCGATCCGCGCCGCGAGCAAGTCAGGCCTGCGCGAACTGCGGGCGATCCTCAAGGTGCTGCGGGACGTCGACACCGGCAGCCCGCAGGCGGCAGTGTCCGATCTGCGGGCCATCCGGGCGCTGGCCGAGGCGACCACCGCGGCGGGCACGCCCGCGACCGTGCGGGCCGACACGCTGGCGGACCCGCTGCCGCCGCCGGTGGCGCTGGCCGCCTACCGGATCGTGCAGGAGTCGCTGACCAACGTGGTGCGGCACGCGAGCGGCGCCGCCGCGACCGTGACCGTCCGGCAGGACCGCGATGACCTGCTGGTGGAGATCATCAACGACAGCGCGCCCGCGGCCACCGCGTTCGGCGACGGCACCGGCGCGGGACTGGCCGGGATGCGCGAGCGCGCGGCGGCCCTCGGCGGCACTCTGGAGGCGGGACCGCGGGCCTGCGGCGGCTTCGCCGTCCGGGCCAGGCTGCCGGTGGCGGGCTCGCCGTGATCAGGGTGCTGCTCGCCGACGACCAGGCGCTGGTCCGGGCTGGATTCCGGGTGCTGGCCGGGCAGGCGCCCGACATCGAGGTCATCGGCGAGGCCGCGGACGGCGCCGCGGCAGTCGAGCTCGCCCGCTCGCTGCGGCCTGAGGTCGTGCTGATGGACATCAAGATGCCCGGCACCGACGGCCTGGAAGCCACCCGGCGGATCGCCGCCGACCCCGGCCTGAGCGGCGTGCGGGTGATCATCCTCACCACGTTCGAGGAAGACGAGTACATCTTCGCGGCCATCCAGGCCGGGGCGAGCGGGTTCCTGGTCAAGGACACCGAGCCCGAGGACCTGGTCAACGCCATCCGGGTGGTCGCCGGCGGCGACGCCCTGCTGTCACCGGGCGTCACCCGCAGGCTGATCGCCAGCATCGCCGGACGCGGTCCGGCGCGGCCTGCCGACGCCTCCGCGCTGTCGGTGCTGACCGAGCGGGAGCGGGAGGTGCTGGCCCTGGTGGCGGCCGGGATGAGCAACGACCAGATCGGCGCCGCCCTGTACATCAGCCCGGTGACCGCCAAGACGCACGTCAACCGGACCATGGCCAAGCTCGGCGCGAGGGACCGGGCGCAGCTGGTCATCACCGCGTACGAGACAGGGCTGGTCCGGCCCGGCCTTTCCTGACCAAAGGCACCAGATTCCGCGGTCCAACGGCGGCGAGACTAAGGACGTACGGAACTGGCCCATGGTCGCTGCCTTCGCCGACTCCCGGCTCTAGGCATCCGCCGCGCCCGCCGCGAGCATGGAAAGTGCCGAAAGAAGGTGCTGCGATGAAAAAGCACATCATGAAGGCGCTCGGCGCCGCCGGGTCGGCGGGAGCACTGACCCTGCTCTGCCTGGCCGGCGTCGGCGCCGGTGGCGCCGCGGCGGCGGCGCCCGCGCCGGCTCAGGCCGGGCATGCCGTTTCCGCCGCTTCGCTGACAGTGCCCGCCAGCTTCCAGCCGGCCGCGGCCAGCTTCACGTCCGCCGCTAAGGGAGTCGTGCTCGGCGGCTCCGGTTGCGCCGTCAACCGCCCATGCCGGGCACAGCTCGCGGTGACGGCCGACAGCGGCGCGCGCTGGTCCCTGATGCGGGCACCGGCCGTCTGGCTGGCCAACGTGCGGTACAGCCTGCCGCAGGTGAACAGCGTCCTGTCCGCCGGCCGCGGCGACGTGTGGCTCTACTACCAGTACAACAGCGGACACATCTGGGCCACCCGCGACAGCGGCGCGTCCTGGCGCGAGATCACACTGCCAGCGGCCATCGAAACGATGGCGGCGACCCCGCACGCGGTATACGCCGTCGCCGGCGACAGGCTGTACCGCAGCCCGCTCGGCCGGAACGCCTGGACGCGGGTCGGCGCCATGACCGGAAGCACCCTGGCGGTCTTGGGTAACTCCGTCTGGTTCGCCAACGGCACCTACCTGTGGACGACCGCCGACGGCGTGCACTGGGCCAGGTACGCGCTGCACTCCCCCGGCAGGGCCTACGGAGTCCCTTACGGGCTAGCGGGCATCGCGGCGGCCAGTCCCCGGGATGTCGCGTTCCTGTGGGGCGCCGCGCAGGGCATGTACCACACCGTCATGAGGGTTCAGGTCTCGTTCAACGGCGGCCGGACTGAGCGGTATACGCCGAGCGCCCCGCCGTCAGCGGGCGACACCTACGGGTTCGCGGTGACGCCGGGCCGCTTGGGCGTGATGGCGATCGGCGCCGTGACGCCGGGCCCGGACCTCATCTACCGTTCGGCCAACCTGGGGCGGACCTGGACCACCTACCGCGTCCCGCGTACCGGTGGCGGCATCTCGCTGGGCTCCCTCGAGTTCATGAGCCCGACGGCGGGCTGCTTCGTGGTGGGGAACCCGGCATACGGGATCGGCGGTCAGCTGATGTGGACCGGCAACGCGGGGCGGACCTGGTTCCCGGTCAGGTTCTGAGTTCCTGGCTGGTTCGGGCACTGCGCCGGCCCGGACTTGCGGCGGGTCGATTGCGCAATCGACCACACTAGAGCGGGTCGATTGCGCGATCGGCCTGCCGGGCGGCGCACCCGGCGCCGGCGTACCCGGCGCCCGGGGCGTCAGCCAGCGCTCAGTGATCGTGAGCCGCTGGCCAGCACGGTCGAGATCAGGGCGCGTACCGCCGGGTGCCGGGCGGTTCGCGGGCTGGTCAGCAGGACCAGGTCGATCGTGCCCAGCTCGGGCAGGCGGTGCCCGGGGCCGAGGGTGGTGAGCTGGGCCGGCACGAGGCTGGCGGCGAGCGCCGAGATGCCGATGCCCGCGGCGACGGCGGCGATCAGGCCGTTGACGCCGCGGCAGACGCAGGCGCTGCGGAACGGCAGGCGGGCCCGGGTCAGGGCCCGGCGTATTTCCGTGCGCGAGATGCTCGGCGCGGGGTAGACAACCAGCGGCAAGGGCCTGGTCAGGTCGAGCTTCGTCGACGGCGTGCCGACCCAGAGGAGGCGTTCCCGCTTGACGAGCTGGCCGCGCTGCTCGCCGCTGGGGCGCTTGCCGATGAACACGTCGAGCTTGTCGCCCTCGAGGCGCTGGTGCAGCAGGCCGCTCTGGTCGACCGTCAGGTCGAAGTCGACGAGCGGGTTGTCCCGGCGGAAGTCGCGCAGGATCTGCGGCAGCCGTGTGAGGGCAAGGTCGTCCGCGATCCCGATGCGCAGTCGCCCGCGCGGCCGGGAGCCGCTGAAGTAGGCCGCCGCCTGGTCGCAGGCGGCGAGGATGTTGCGCGCGAATCCGAGCATCGCCTCGCCGTCGGCCGTCAGCGCGACGGAGTGCGTGTCCCGCAGCACGAGCGTCCGGCCTGCCTGCTCTTCAAGGCGGCGTATGTGCTGGCTGACGGTCGGCTGCTGGATGCCGAGCCGGGCGGCGGCGCGGGTGAAGCTGCCGGTCTGCTCAACCGCGAGGAACGTCGCCAGCAGCTGCGGATCATAGCCGGTCATAAGATTTCACAATAACTGTTAGGCAAGTAATTGCCGTTCCATATAAGCCACGGCGGGCCGAGGATGGCTAGGGACAACCGGCGACCAGGAAGGCCCCTCTAGTGACCACCGCCGAGGCGATTCGGCAACCGAGAGGCGCCTTCGCCGCCCTCACCTCGCGCAGCTACCGGATCTATCTGGGCGGGCAGAGCCTGGCCAACACCGGCACGTGGATGCAGACCGTCGCCCAGGACTGGCTGATCTTCAGCCTGACCCGCAGCCCGGCCGCCGTCGGCGTGACGATGGCGCTGCAGTTCCTGCCGATGCTGGTGCTCGGCCTCTACACCGGGGCGGTGGCCGACCGGCTGCCGCGGCGGCGCATCCTGCTGACCACGCAGACGCTGAACGCCGCCGCCACCGCGGCGCTGGCCGCTATCACGATCGTCGGCGCGGCGCGCCCGGCCGACGTGTACGCCTTCGCGCTCGCCAGCGGGCTGATCTTCGCGTTCGACGCGCCCGCCAGGCAGGCGTTCGTGGCCGAGGTCGCGCCCGGCGGCCGGCTCCGGGCCGCGATCGCCCTGAACGCCGCGGTGTTCCAGGCGACCCGGCTGATCGGGCCGGCCGTCGCGAGCCTGCTCATCGTGAGCGTCGGCACGGGGTGGGTGTTCGCGGTCAACGCCGCCTGCTACCTCGGCCCGACGATCGGCCTGCTGCGGCTGCGGCCGTCCGACCTGGTACCCGCTCCGGCCGTGGCCCGGGAGCCCGGAGCGCTGCGGGCCGCCGCGCGGTACGTGGGCCGGCGCCCGGACGTCATGGGGACGATTTTCCTCGTGGGGATGCTCGGAACGTTCGGCCTGAACTTTCCGATCGTGCTGACCGCGATGGCGAAGTCGGCGTTCGGCGGCGGCGCCAGCACCTACGGCCTGTTCAACATCGTGCTGGCGATCGGGTCGGCGGCCGGGGCGCTGCGCGCCGGCGCCGCCGCGAGCCCGAGGCCTCGCGTCATCGCGGCCTCGGCGGCCGTGTTCGGGCTGCTCCAGCTCAGCGCGGCGGTCGCGCCGTCCCTGGAGGTGTTCCTCCCCCTGCTGGCCGCCATGGGCTTCACCAACCTGGCGTTCCAGGCCATGGCGAACGCGTCCGTCCAGCTCGCCGTCGACCCTGAGCTGCGCGGCCGCGTGATGGGACTGTACATGCTGGTCTTCATCGGCGGCACGCCCATCGGCGCCCCGGTCGTCGGGGCGCTCACCAGCCAGTTCGGTGCCCGGGCCGGCATGGCTGTCTGCGGCGCCGTACCAGCGCTTGCCGCCGTCGCCATGGCACTCGCAATAGCCTGGCGGCAGGGAGTCAGGCGGGTCCGTTCGGGATAAACGGAAACGGGAGCGGCGCGGCGGGCCAGCGTCCAGGTGACGGCTGCTTACGCGTGGCTCACGTGTGGCTCACCTATGGCCCGCACCAGTATCCTTTTGGACACATGTGACCGGTTAGTGAACATTCTCGTTCGCGCGGACCGATATAGTTCGGGTGCCTGAGTGTTTCTCCCCGCAACCCGCAACTTTCTGGTCAGTCGTGTCCTTGGAGGGGCATGCGTACGCACCGTTACCGGATCACCATCGCTGGCGGTCTAGGGGAGATTGGGCGCGAAGCGTTCGGAGACTTCCTCATTGAACCCAATGGCGCCGATACCGTGCTCATCGGCGACCTGGACCAGGCGGCCTTGCATGGCGCGCTCAACCGGATCCTGTCGCTCGGCCTGGAGCTCGTGGAACTGGACCGGCTGCCCAATGGATCAGCCTGAGGCTCGACGTCCGCCGGGCCGTCCGTCAAGCCGCCGACGCCCGCTTGACCCTGACGAGCTCGAGGCCCAGCGTGTGCACGCGGTCCAGCAGCGCGTACAGACCGGACTGGTCAAGGTCACCGGACAAGACCGTGCTCGCCGGCGCCTCCTGCACCAGCATGTAGGGGAAGGCCGCGCGCTGCGCCGGGCTGAGCGAGCCGATCACCTCAATCTCGTAGGTTCGCATGGTCACGCGACCTCCTTCCCGGCCCGGTCGTCATCCATGGGTGCACAAGGCGGGCCTGCACCCCCCCAGAACCCACCCAACACCAACCGTTCCCGTCAGGCATCATGCCAACAGCATGAAAAATCCGGCTTTTTCGGTCGCGCCGGCGAACGCCTGGACCGCTAGCCCTCGAGCAGGCCCAGTTGCCGGGACCGGGTGACGGCCTGATGGCGGGAGGTGGCACCCAGCTTCCGGTAGATGGACATCGCCTGTGACTTGACGGTGTTCGGAGACAGCGACATCTCGGCGGCGATCCCGGGGAACGACATGTGGGTGGCGAGCAGCGGCAGGACGCGCAGTTCGGCGGCGGTCAGGGAGGAGGCTCCGGTGGTGGCGAGGCCGCGCTCTTCCCTCAACTGGGCCCGGAGTTCCTGGACTTGGCCGACCAGGGTGCCCAGGCCGGGTCGCCGGCCCAGGATCTCGTCGATCTCCCCTATCAGTGTCCTGGCGCCGGCCGTATCCGCCAGGGCGAGGTGGACACGGGCGAGCTCGATCCGGGCCTGAACGGCCACGTGCGGGATCGCGTAGGTCAGCAGCGGCCGCGCGCGCTGGGCGCTGACCAGCTGCGCGCGGGCGGACTCGGCGTCCGCCCGGTGGATGGCCACGCGGGCTTGCACCGCGCAGACCAGCGGCATGACGTAGCTGTCCTCGGCGTTGCTCCGGCGCAGCGCGGCGCACGCCTGGCTGGCCAGGTCCTCGGCCTGGTCCCAGTGGCCGCGGACCATGGCCGCCAGCGACTGTTCAGCCAGCGCGTGCGCGGCGATGTCGTAAGTGGCGGTCTGCTCCCCTAGGCCGACGGCATCCGCCAGGACCGGGTTGCAGCCGTCGAGATCACCTGAGAGGACGCGCGCGATCCCTTGCATCAGCGCGGGCGCTGACGACACGATGCCCGCCGCCGGGAACCCGCGCGCGGCCTCGTCCGCGTCGGCAAGCATCTGCGTGATGCCGTGGCGGCACATGAAGGCCCGGACTGTAGCGGCCCACGCCCGCGCGGCGAGATCACCGGGCTCGGTCGCGTTCCTTGCTTGCCAGCGATCTATCGCGTCGGCCAGCCGCTCGGCCTCGGCGGTCCGCCCGAGCCACGCGTAGCTGAGGGCGGCCAGCACCATCACCATCGGGTGCCGCTCGATCTCGCCCCGGTCATCGAACCACGCGAACCACCGCAGGAGGGTAGTGATCCGCCCTCGCCGCCGGGCTGGCACCGCGAGTTTTCCCACCAGGTCGGCGGCCATGTCCACGTCTCCGGCGGCCATGGCGTACTCCAGTGCCTCCTCGGGCTGGCCGTTGCGCAGACACCAGGCGGCCGCGCGCCGCCGCAGGACCTCGACCACCCCGGGCTCGGTGCGTTCCAGCTCAGCGAGCAGCATGTCGCGGAACAGGTGGTGATAGCGGTACCACCGCCCCCGCCGGTCGAGCGGCACCAGCAGCAGGTTCGATTCGGCCAGCTCGGCCAGGGTTCTCGCCGAGCCGGGCTCGGCAAGCACCGCCCCGCACAAGGACCCGCACATCCGCTCCAGCACCGCGGTCCTGGTGAGGAAGGCCCGGTGCCGCGCCGAGATCCGGGTCAGGAACTCCGCCTCCATGTACTCGCTCACGAACCGGTCATCGCCGCCGAAGGAGGCGGCGGCGGTCCCGAGCGAGCCCCCTTCGCGCAGGCACAGCGCCGCGAGGTACAAACCGACCGGCCAGCCCTCGGTCCGCTGATGAAGCGCCGCCACCTCGTCCGCGCCGAGCGCCACCTCCGCGGCGCGCAGCAACTCGGCCGCCTCGGCCTGGCTCAGCGCCAGGTCCGCGGGACCGATTTCGAGGATCCGGCCCTCGGCACGCAGCCGTGCGACCCGCAGCGGCGGCTCGCTCCGGGCCGCGAACACTAGCCGCGACCGGGCGGGCACGTGATCGGCCAGCACCGACAGCGCGTCCCGGCATTCCCGGTCGCGCAGTAGGTGCACGTCGTCCAGCACGAGCAGCACGGGCGTGGTCATCGACGCCAGCGCCGAGCCCAGCCGCGGCACCACCGAACCCGGCACCGAGCTCACCGGCGAGGACAGCGCCTCGAATACCCGCTCGCCGACCGGCTGCACCGCGTCCAGCGCCGCCGCCACGTAACTGAGCAGGACCTTCGGGTCGTTGTCCCGCTCGTCCAGCGACACCCAGGCGACGGCTCTGCCGTCACGGTCGGCCCACTGCGACAGCAGCGTCGTCTTGCCGTACCCGGCGGGCGCCACCACCGTGACGATCGAACGCGAGTCATCGCGCGTCAGCTGCTCTATCAGCCACGACCGGATGACCGTCCCCCGGCGAACGGCGGGACTGCGAAGCTTCGCCTCGACCAGGTCGAACCCGAGCGCAGGGGCACGCTCGACCTGGTCGAGCCGCTGACGTGCGCCAAGGTCCTGCATCGCCAGAAACCGCGCCTCTCCAGACGGTCTGCCGTTCTAATGCTGGTGCGCCCTTTTTCTCACGTCAAGAGAATTCGCGGCGGCGGGACCGTTAAGAGGCAGGTGCTTGAAAATTCACGCGGGCAGATCCCGGGAATGTTGGCTGGCGGCCGGCGCGCGGACGGCAAGCGGGCACCTCTTGCGAGCGCCCGCTATTGGCACCGGAATTGTGAGCGCTAATATGGCGGAGTTTCTTGTCATTGGCCTCATATTTGGGCTGTTAGGTTGTTAACGCTAACGCATCCCGTCCCGCGGGAGCTGGGGTGCTGGTTACTGCCGGGCGTAGGCGGCGGCCGCTTCCTTCGCCAGGTCGACGAAGGGCGTCCCGCTGACGTCGATGAGCACGCGCTTGATCGTGCCGCCGGTGAAGGCCCAGGGGCGCTGGCCGGGATAGCCGTCGGTGACGGGCTCGGCCCCGCGGTACCGGTCCGCCCATTCCCTGAAGATGTGATGCGGCGCGTGCGCCGCGCCGGGGCAGTAGTACAGGAAGAACGGCTTGTCGGGAGCGATGGCCTTCGCGTCCTGGATGAACTCGATCGCCTTGTCGGTCAGGTCGGTGCTGAGGTGGTAGCCCTCCTGCGGGGACTTGGGCGGCGCCACGGGATGGTTGTCGTAGATCAGGTCGGGATACCACTGGTTGGTCTCCCCGCCGAGGAAACCGTAGTACCGCTCGAACCCGCGGCCCAGCGGCCACTGGCGTTTCGAGGACGCCAGGTTCATCTCGTCCTCGGCGGTCAGGTGCCACTTGCCCACGTGATAGGTGTTCCAGCCGCACTATGCGAATTGGGGATATTAGGGACATATCAGGCCAACACGCTACAGAGTGTGACCGTTTCGCGTGCCCTGCCGCGGACTTCCCGGGCGAACGACCGTGATCACGAATAGTTTTCGTTGCTATTGAACGAATTACTTACGCGGAGAAAAATATTTTCGGGATCATCGCTCTAGCTCTCTAATCGGCGGTCACGGACGGTCATAGTGGCGCGCGAGGCCTGGGGCACCCCGGGCGAGGCCGTGCTCGTAGACGTAGACGACCGCCTGGGCTCGCGCGGCGGCGTGCCGCCGGGCAGGGCGACGCAGCGGCGGCTCAGGAGGCGGCTGGCTCCTTGTGCACCGACGCCTGGTAGATCTCCTCGATCGAGGACTCCAGCGTTGCGTTGAACTCCTCGTCCGTCTGGCCCTCGGTCAGCCCCTCCAGGAGCGCGCGGGAGAAGCTGGCGATGAGCGTCGGATCCCGCGCGAGCAGGGCACACGCCTCGTCCTGGCTGTAGCCGCCCGACAGGGCGACGATCCGCAGCACGCGCGGGTCGGACGCCAGCTCGCCGTACAGGCCGGGCCGGGTCGGGATGGTGATCTTCAGCATGATGCGGGCGTCCTCGGGCAGCGCCTCGACGTGCTTGGCGATGGCGTCGCGCAGCAGCGCCTCGGCCTGCTCCTTGTGCGGGCTGGAGATGCTGACCTCGGGCTCGAGGATCGGCACGAGGCCCGCCGCCATGATCCGGGCACCGTACTCGAACTGCTGGTCCACGATCGCGGCGACCCCGGCCTCGTCGGCGTCCTTGATCACCGAGCGCATCTTGGTGCCGAAGATCTGGTGCCGACGGGCCCGGTCGAGCAGGTCATCGAGGGTGTCGATGGGCTTCATGAGCTGCACGCCGTCCCGTTCGGGGGCGAGTCCCTTGTCGACCTTCAGGAACGGGACCACGTTCTTCTCGTCCCACAGGTACGTGGCGGTGGGGACGCCGTTGACGTCCCGGTCCATGGTCTGCTCGAACAAGATCGCCGCGAGAATGCGCGAGCCGTCGAACGCCGGGCTGGTAAAAACCCTGGTCCGCATGGCGTGGACGAAGTCGAACATCTCGGTATCTGAGCTGTAGCGGTCCCGGCCGACGCCGTACTCGGCGAGCGCCTTGGGCGTGCTGCCGCCGCTTTGATCGAGCGCGGCGAAGAACCCGCGGCCGGTCCTTACCTTTTCGAATTGGGTAGTGTTCACACTTCCCTATCCTTCCACCCGGCGGGTCATCTCCGCGATGGCCGCCCAGTCGAGGTCCTCCCCGATCTCCGCCACCGTGGCCTCGAAGATCTCCCGCAGGACCGGGGCGCTGGGCAGGGAAACGCCGGCGTCGGCGCCGGCCTGGATCGCGAGCATCAGGTCCTTCAGGCCCAGGACCGTGGTGAACCCGGGCGGGGTGTAGGCGCGCCGGGCGATCGCGTCGCCGTACCCGCCGTAGACCACCCCGGGGAAGATGCTGTCGTTGATCATCTGGACGAACTGGCCGGTGTCCAGGCCGCCCCGCTCCAGCAGCGTGATCGACTCCGCCAGCGCCTGCAAGGCGTGGATGATGAGGTAGTTCACCGAGATCTTGGCCAGGTTCGCCGCCGCGGCGACGGGGCCGTACGACCAGACCCGGCGGCCCATGACCTCGAGCATGGGCATCGAGGCCTCGACCGCCGCCGGGCTCCCCGCGGCCAGGATGGTCAGGGCGCCCGCGGCGGCCGCGTTCGGCCGCCCGATCACCGGGGCGGCGACATAGCCGTAGCCGCCGGCCGCGGCGTGGGCGGCGAACTCCTCGGCCGCCCGGGCGCTGATCGTGGCGTGGTTGACGTGGATGAAGCCGGGCGGAGCCTCGCTCAGCAGCGCGGCCGGGAGGACCGCCCGCACCACGTTCTCGTTGGCCAGCATGGAGAACACGTGCCCGACGGCGATGACGTCGGCGGGTGAGTCCGCGCGGGCCGCGCCGTGGCCGGTCAGCTCGTCGACGTGGGCGGCCGACCGGCTCCAGACCGTGACCTCGTAGCCCGCGTCGACGAGCCTGCGGGCCATGGCCGAGCCCATGTGCCCGAGCCCGATGAAACCGACCCGCTTGCCGTTGCCGGCCGTATCCGTCATGCGTGAGCTCCTTAAGCTAGGCAGGTGAGCGGCTTGCCGCCGTTATAGGCGACCATGTCGGTGAGCGCCCCGATGACGTCGACGGGGCCGCCGCGCGGGGTTCCGGCGAGCTCGGCGTACGCGCGGTGCAGGTTGCCGACGATGCGCTCGGCGTCCGGCCACGCGGCGAACCGGCCGAGGTCGGCGTCCCGCGCCGCGTCCAGCGGGGACACGCCCGCCGCCTGGCCGCGCGCGGCCAAGTCGAGCACGAACCGCAGGTAGCCGAGCGTGGCCTCGATCGGGGCCGTGCCCTCGAACACCGGGCCGTGGCCCGGGACGATCGTGCGGGCGCCGAGCGGCAGCACGACCTTCTCCAGCGCGTCGATGCAGCCCGTCACCGATCCCATCAGCAGGAACGGCGTGCCGCCGTTGAACACCAGGTCGCCGCAGAACAGCACGGACTTGTCCGGGATCCAGGCCAGCACGTCGTTGGTGGTGTGCGCCGCCGTCCCGACGTGCCGCACGGTGACGCGCGTGTCCCCGGCGTGCAGCGCGATCTCGCCGGTGAACGTGAGGAAGGGCGGTTCGAGCGGCAGCCGCCCCCAGTCCGGGTTCTCCCAGAAGGGCAGCTCCCGGGCCGGCCCGAACGCGATCGTCTCGGCCCGGGCGCGCTCGTGCGCGACGATCGCCGCGCCCGGGAACAGCGCGTTGCCGAACGTGTGGTCGCCGTGGTGGTGGGTGTTCAGCAGGATCCGCACGGGCGCCGGGGTCACCCGGCGGATCGCCGCCAGGTACGCCCGCGTGCGCCGCTCGGTGGAACAGGCGTCGACGCTGAACACGCCCTGCGGGCCGACGATGAAACCGGTGTTGTTGATCCACCATGTTCCGTCCGGCTGAACGTAGGCGTAGACCCCGTCGGCGACTTCGACGGTCCGGGGCGGGCCTGGCGTCGTGATCTCGTGCTCGTGCTCAGGGCCGCTGCTCATCGGCCTGCCTCCAACCTTGAGGTCGCGCTGTCTCCCGGTGGGAGTCACCACGGCCCCGTTCGGGATAAAAGAGATTATTCAGCGAAACGGACCGTGGCGTCTCCCGGCAGCGACAAGGGCTGGTGCGCGGACGTCGCTGTCACCGGGCGCGCGGCAGCCACACCCGCATGGCGCCGCCGTCCCTGTTGTCCCACTGGAAGTACGGGACGGCGACCGCGATGGCATCGGCGGCCGGCGCGGCGGCGGACGCTTCGTCCGGCGGCAAGCGCAGCGCGCGGGCGCGCACCTGGATGGTCTGCCCCACCGCCGCGCACCCGCGGACCGCGTCAACCCGCCGGTCGGGGTGGCTGAGCCGCGGTGTCACGTCCAGCAGCACGCTCACCCGGTCTCCGGCCCGCCACGCGCGGCGGAGCAGGAGGTAGCCGCCGGCGGGCGCGGCCGGCCGTTCGGCCTCGTCACCCAGACGGTACCGGGCGCCGGCGCTCCACCCGGGAACGCGGACGCCCAGCCCCCGCTCTCCGGGCGGGGCGTTCGAGCACCGTGACGTCCACCCGCCCGGACCAGGGATAGCCGGTGACCACCTCGACCTCCAGGCCCGCGCCGGACAGGCGCGAGCCGGTGAACTGGTGCAGGTACAGCGTGCCGTCGGCTGTGGTGGCGACGTAATGGCCGAGCGAGGCGATCAGCCGCATGATGTTCGGCGGGCAGCAGGCGCAGCTGAACCACTCGTGGCGCCTGCCCGGGTCGTCCTGCTCGAAGTGGTCCTCGCGGCGCTGCAGCGGGTTCACGTAGAAGAACCGGTGGCCGTCCGCCGAGACCGCGGCGGCGAAGCCGTTGTAGAGCACGCGCTCCATGTGGTCGGCGTAGCGGGCGTCGCCGGTCGCCAGCAGCAGCCGCAGCTCGCTGTCTCCCGTCTCGGCGGCCACGTCGGTCACGCCGGCCTCCAGGTAGAGGGCGCGCACCACGTGCCCGACCTCGGTCCGTGACAACCGGACGGGCATGTGGTCTTGCAGGTACCGGTGCCCCATGCCGGAGTCCCCGGCGAGGCCGTGGCCCGCTGCCCGACGAACTGCCTGGCGAGCTCCAGGTAATCTTCGTTTCCGGTCTCCCGGTACAGCTCCACCAGCGCGGTTTCGATGATCGGGTGCCCGTCCAGGCCCCTGGCCGCGCCGCGGAACTCGCGCACCAGATGGTCGGCGAGCCTGCTGGCCACGCCGAGCAGGCGGCCGTCGCCGGTGGTGCGCGCCCTGGACGCCGCCGGCGTCCGGGTGAACGACGTGACGATGCGGCGCGCGTCGCTCAACGACGTCTTCTTCGCGCTGACCGGGCATGCCGCGGAAGCGGAAGAAACGGAGGAAGGGAGCAAGACCGAATGAGCGTCATCACCGCCGACCTGGCAGTGGGGCAGGACACGACGTATGACCACGGTCCGTTCCGGCTATTTATTTCAGACGTTCTCGTGCTGACCAAGCGCAGCATCGCGCGGATCAGGAACGAGCCGGAAACCCTCGCCGACGTCACCTTCATGCCGGTGATCTTTATCCTGATGTTCGCGTACGTCTTCGGCGGCGCGATCGCGCTCCCCGGCGGCGGGAGCTATCACGAGTACCTGATCGGCGGGATGCTGGGGATGGGCCTGGCGCAGACCGCGCCCGGCGTGGCCGTGGCACTGGTCACGGACATGTCGACCGGGCTGATGGACCGGTTCCGGTCGCTGCCGATGTCGCGGTGGGCGGTGCTGGTGGCCCGGTCGGTCGCGGAACTGCTCACCCAGCTGATCAGCACGGTCATCGTGGTGTGCGTGGGGCTGGCCATCGGCTGGCGGGTGCACACCAACGCGGCTGACGTGATCGCGGCGCTCGCGCTCGCCCTGTTGTTCAGGTACGCCTTCACGTGGACCGGCGTCTGGCTGGGCATGCTGCTGCGCAGTCCCGAGGCCGCGCAGCAGCTCGGGTTCATCGTGTTCCTGCCGCTGACGTTCATCTCCAGCGCGTTCGTCCCCACCCAGGGCATGCCCGGCTGGCTGCAGCCGGTCGCGAACTGGAACCCGATGTCCGCGCTCGCCGCGGCCTGCCGGCACCTGTTCGGCAACCCGAACCCGGCCGCGGCCACCCATAGCTGGCCGATGCAGCATCCGGAACTCGCCGTGATCTGCTGGTCGGCCGGCATGCTGCTGGTCTTCGCGCCGCTGGCGGTCCGGCTGTACCGGCGCAAGGCGCTCGGCTAGCCGCGGCCTCCTGCACAGTGGGATATCGTCGAGAAGTGGCCCGATCGGGTGAGGTCTGGGATGTAGCGGTCATAGGCGCTGGTCCCGCGGGGGCCATGGCCGCTCTTTCGGCGGCGTCGCGGCATAAACGTGTCGTCGTTCTGGAACGCTTCCGCATCCCGCGGTACAAAACCTGCGCCGGCGGCCTGATCGGCGCCTCGATGAATGCGCTTCCCGCCGGGGTTACGCCGCCCATCCGGGCTACCGCCGCATCATTTACATTCTCGCTGTGCGGCAGGTCGGAGCGGACCAAGACTTCGGCCGTACCGCTTGTCAGGCTGGTACAACGCGATGAGTTCGACGCGCTGCTCGTTGAATCAGCGGCCGCCGCGGGCGCGGTCGTCTACGACGGGACAGTTGTCACGAATTTGACCGCCGCGGGTGACACGATGCGGATATCGACCAGGAACCGCGGTGATATATACGCGCGGATAGTCATCGGCGCGGACGGCAGCGCCGGCCGGTCCGGTTCTTACGTGGGTGTCGTACTGGACCAGGTGGACCTGGGCCTCGAAGTCGAGCTAGCCACGCCCAGCGATCAGCGAGACTACTGGAATAGCCGGATACTGATTGACTGGGGAGCCATCCCCGGAGCATACGGCTGGGTTTTCCCGAAGGGCGATTTCCTGTCTGTCGGCGTCATCGCCGAGCGCGGCAATCCGGAACTAACGCGGTCCTATCTTGATGATCTTCTTTCGCGTCTTCAGCTGGATCACCGGGCGGTCGCGGTGCGTTCCGGTCATCTGACCCGGTGCCGGACTCAGGACTCGCCGCTGTACCGCGATCGAGTGCTGGTGGCCGGTGACGCAGCGGGACTGCTGGAGCCATGGACGCGCGAGGGCATCTCGTTCGCCCTGCGCTCAGGCACGATCGCGGGCCGGGTCGCGGCACGCGCGGCCGCGGCATCGTCCGCCGCGGAAGTCGCCGCGGCGATGACCGCCTATGCCGATGAAATTTCCGCGACGCTGGCACCGGAGATGAAAGCGGGGCGCATGTTCATGCGGGCGTTCACCCGCCATCCGCGGATGTTCTATATGGCGGTGACTCTCGTGCCCATGGCCTGGGACATCGTGGTTCGCTCGATCACCGGAGACACCAGCTTCGCCGACATCACGAAACGGCGTCTCGTCCGCGTGCTCCTGACGGCTCTGGGAGGCCGGTCACGCGGCTAGCTGAGCTTCGGGTCGAGCCAGCGGGCGATCTCGGTGTGGTCGGCGTCGGCGGGCAGGTCGACGGCGGCCTGCGCCCACAGTTCGAGCGCGGCGGCCGACAACCGTGACCGCGTGCCCGCCGCCTCGGCGATGCCCAGGGCGATGCGCATGTCCTTGAGCATCAGCCGCAGCGCGAACCCGGAATCGAACGTCCCGGGGACGATGAAGTTCGGCCACTTGTTCTCGGTCGACCCGCTCCGCCCGCTGGAGGTGTTGATCGCGTCAAGCACCACCGGGACGTCCAGGCCGAACGCGGCCGCCGCGGCCATGGCCTCGGACGTCACGAGCAGGTGGGTGGCGGACAGCAGGTTGTTCAGCGCCTTGACCGCGTGCCCGGCGCCCACGTCGCCGACGTGCATGACCCGGGAGCCCAGCACGTCCAGCAGCGGCCGGACCCGCCGCACCTGGGCCGCCGGGCCGCCGGCCATGATCGTGAGGCTGCCGCGCTCCGCCCCGGAGACGCCTCCGGAGACCGGCGCGTCGACGAGCGAGACGCCCCGCTCCCCCGCCGCGAGCGCGAGCGAACGGGTGGACGTCGGCCGCGACGAGCTCATGTCGACCACCATCGCGCCCGGGCGCATCGCGGGCAGCACATCCGCGAGCACGCGTTCCACGACCGCCGAATCCGGCAGCATCAGGACCACGGCGGCCGCGCCGTCCGCCGCCGCGGCCGGGCTGGCGGCGGCGACCGCGCCGGGAACCTGCTCCGCCCAGGAGCGCAGGCCGGCTTCGCTCACGTCGTAGCCGCGCACCCGGTAGCCGGCCTCGGCCAGCCGCCGGGACATTGGAACGCCCATCTTCCCGAGGCCGATGAAGCCGATCTCGGCGCCGGGCTGGATCTCATTCACCTGACGTCAGCCCTTCTTGTCGTCCGCGACGCTCTTGTCGTCCGCGACGCGGATACCGCCGGCCAGGTCGCCGTAGGCATCGACGACCCGGTTGCTGATCACGTCGCCGTAGCCGAGGGCGTTGGACACCTGGAACGCGGTCAGCGTCCCGGGTCCCACCAGCGTCGGCACGCCGAGATCTTCGGCCAGCGACAGGTAGAGCCGGACGTCCTTGGCCATCAGCTGCCCGGTCAGGCCGCCCTCGAGGTAGTCGCCCCGGATGATGTGCGGGAACCGGTTCAGGGAGGCGAAACTGACGCCGCTCGAGGAGTTGATCACCTCGAGCAGCTGGGCGAGGTCCAGCCCGGCCTTCTTGGCCGCCACCATGACCTCCGCGGTCGCGGCGAGCGTCACCCCGTTGAGGAAGTTGTTCAGCACCTTGGTGACGTGCCCGGCCCCGCTGCCGCCCATATGGTGCACGTGAGCGCTGAACGTGCCGAGCAGCGGGCGGACCGCCTCGAGCGCCGCCGCGTCGCCGCCGACCATCAAGGTCAGCGTGCCTTTGTCCGCGGCCGCGGCGCCGCCGGAGATCCCGGCATCCAGGAAGCGCGCGCCCTTCGCCGCCAGGTCGTCGTGCAGCGCACGGGTGGAGGCCGGGTTCGCGGTGCTGAGGTCGACGATCACCTGCCCGGCTCGCGCGCGCTCGAGCAGTCCGCCCGGCCCGCGGATCACCGACTCGATCACCGTGCTGTCCGGCAGCGACAGCATGATCACGGCGCAGTCGGCCGCGAGCTCGGCCAGGCTGGCCGCGGGTTTCGCGCCGCTGGCGGGGATCCGGGCGGGATCGGCGTCGACGGCGCGGACGTCGTATCCCGCCTCGGTCATGCGGCGAGTCATCCGCCCGCCCATGTTGCCGACCCCGACCATGCCGACCCGGGTATTGCCGACGCTACGGTGCTGCGCTGTCATCAGAGACCGCTCCTCACGTCTGTCTGTCAGACAATCTAATTGTCAGACACTCCCGGGCTGAGTGAGGAGGCCTCATGACGGAACTGGCGCGGCCGCTGATGCTGATCGGCGGCAAGGCGGTACCGGCGATCTCCGGGCGTACGTTCGAGTCGCAGAATCCCTACACCGGGCAGGCCTGGGCGGTGGTGCCCGACGGCGGGCCCGAGGACGTCGACGCTGCGGTGGCCGCCGCGCGGGCCGCGCTCGACGGCGAGTGGGGACAGCTCACCGGGTTCGCCCGGGCCCGGCTGATGCGCCGCCTCGCGGAGCTGATCTCGTCTCACGCGTCGCGGCTCGCGTCGTTGGAGGTCAACGACTCCGGCAAGCTGTATCGGGAGATGATCGGCCAGCTCAACGGGCTCGGCGCCTGGTATGAGTACTTCGCTGGGCTGGCCGACAAGCTCGAGGGCCGCCAGATCCCGGCACCGAGCCCGGACTACCTCGTGTACACCCGGCGGGAGCCGGTGGGCGTGGCGGCGGCGATCACCCCCTGGAACTCGCCGCTGATGCTGCTCACCTGGAAGCTCGCGCCCGCCCTGGCGGCGGGCTGCACGATGGTGGTGAAGCCGTCGGAGCACTCGCCGGTGTCCACGCTGGTGTTCGGCGAGCTGTTCGCCGATGCCGGGTTCCCGCCGGGGGTGTTCAACGTGGTGTCGGCGTCGTCGGGGTCGGTCGGCGCGGCGCTAGCGGGGCACCCGGGCGTGGACAAGGTGGCGTTCACCGGGTCCACCGCGACCGGCCGCGCCGTCGCGCACGCCGCCGCGGACAACCTGGTGCGGGTGACCCTCGAACTCGGCGGCAAGTCCCCGCAGGTGGTGTTCCCCGACGCCGACCTGCGGGCCGCGGCCAACGGGCTGGTCGCCGGCGTGTTCGCGGCCACCGGGCAGACCTGCATGGCCGGGTCGCGGCTCATCGTGCACGCCGACGTCCACGACGAGCTGGTGTCGCTGGTGGCCGAGCGGGCGGCGGCCATCAAGCTCGGCGACCCGAACGATGCTTCGACTGAGATGGGGCCGGTGGCCAACGAGCCGCAGTACCGGAAGGTGCTGCACTACCTGCATACCGCCGCGTCCGAGGGTGCGGTCGCCGCGTGCGGCGGCGGTCCCGCGGCGGACCTGGGGGGTTACTTCGTCCAGCCCACGGTGCTGACCGGGGTGACGCCGTCCTCGACGGTGGTCCGCGAGGAAATCTTCGGCCCGGTGCTGTCGGTGTACTCCTTCACCGCCGAGGACGAGGCGGTGAAGCTGGCCAACGACACGCCCTACGGGCTGGCGGGGGCGGTGTGGACCAAGGACGTGCACCGCGCGCACCGGGTTGCCGCCAGGATCCGGGCCGGCACGGTGTGGGTCAACGCGTACCGGGTGGTCGCGCCTAACGTGCCGTTCGGCGGCTACGGGCTGTCCGGACTCGGCCGGGAGAACGGCGCCGCCGCCGTGGACGAGTACACCGAGAACAAGTCGGTCTGGGTGGAACTCAGCGGGGGGACCCGCGATCCGTTCGTCCTGGGCTGAGGCCCGGCCTGGGTCGGCTTGCGGCGCGGGTCACCTGCTCATGGCAGTGCGGCCAGGTAAGGCGCTACGGTGTCGGCGAAGTTGTAGCCGTTCGACGCGTCCCAGTTGATGGACCAGGTCATGACCCCGCGGATCCCGGGGTAGGCGGCAGGCGGCACGAAGCTTCCGCAGTTGGCCTGGGCGGCCAGGCAGTCCAGCGCGTCGTTGACGAGCGACGGGCTGACATAACCGCTTCCCGCCGCCGAGGACGACGCCGGCAAGCCCAGGCCGATCTGGGACGGCGCGAGGCCGCCTTCGAGTTCGGTGCAGGCCAGGGCGGTCATGAAGTTCTCGGTGCCCTCGGCGTAGACGTTGCCGTCGCAGCCGTTCATCGAGCCCGAGTTGTAGTACTGCGTGTTGATCATCGTCAGGATGGACTTGATGTCCAGCGCCAGCTCGAAGTAGTCGTCGCCGGCCGACTGGGTGTCAACGGTCTGCGGGGCGAGCGTGATGATGAGGCCGGAGCCCACGTCGCTCTCGAGCTGCTCCAGTGCCGACGCCATGGCGGCCGGGTCGACGCCGTTCTCCAGGTCGATGTCCACGCCGTCGAAGCCGTACTGCTGGATGAGTGAGTAGACGCTGCTGGCGAAGCTGGCCGCGCTGGCCGCGTCGTCCACGCTGATCGTGCCGTCCGCGCCGCCGACGGAGAGGACGACCTTCTGCCCGCGCGAGTGGAGCGTCTGGATGTCGTCGATGAACTGCTGCTGGGTGTACCCGCCCAGGTCGGACGCCAGCGTCGGGTCGAGGCTGAAGGCGACCTGACCGGGCGTGCTCGTCGCCGTGCCGAACGCCACCGCGACCAGGTTGTAGCTGGCGGGGACGTCCGCCAGGGTGAGCGGCGTGGCGCCGTTGGTGAAATCCTGCCAGTAGCCCATCAGCAGGTGCGCGGGCAGGCCGCTGCTGCCCCCGCCCCCGCCCCCGCCGCTTCCCGAACTGGATGTGGTGGCGCTGACCTCGCCGGACGCCGGGGATTCGCCCGCGGAGTTGTAGGCGATGACGGTGAACGTGTACGTGGTCGAGGCGGCCAGGCCCGTGATGGTGGCGCTGGTGGCGGTGACGTTCGCGGCCTGGCTGCCGTTCTCGTCGACGTAGTAGCCGGTGACCGTTCCCGACGGCGCGGTCCAGGACAGCGAGACCGACGACGACGTGGTCCCGGTGACGGTCAGGTTCGCCGGCGCGGCGGGCGGCTCGGTCCCGCCTCCTCCCCCGCCGCTGCCGGCCGGGCCGGTCAGCGACAGGTCGGCGGCGTAGTAGGTGGGCTGCGCGTACCAGCCGTGCACGTAGACGGTCACGCTGGTAGTGGCGGAGCCCGTAGTGAAACTGGCTGACAGCTCGGTCCAGGAGGACGCCGCGGGCGTCCAGTCATCGGTATCGGTGCCGCCCGTGCCGCTGTCGCCGAGGTAGACATAGTCGCCTTCGACCCAGCCGGTCAGCGTGTAGGAGGAGTCCGGCTGGACGCTGACGACCTGGCTGCACTGCGCGTCATCGCTGTCCGTCGGCGTTCCGGCCAGGGAGTAGCTGGATCCGGTGTAGACCGGCGAGGTCACCACGGTGTCGCCGGACGAGCACGTCCACCCGGCCGTGCTGCCCGCGGCGAAGTTGCCGTTGTCGAGCAGGTTGGCCTGGGCGGCCTGAGCCGTGGCGGCCGCCGTGGTAGGCGCGGCGAGGCCGGCCGCGGCGCCGAGCAGGATCAGCACGGGAACGAGGACCACCACCAGGCCGCGAACGCGCGGAGCCGGGCGGGCGTGCGGGAACGCTGATCGCATGGCGGCCTCCCAGGAGTCTGCGTGGTAAACTAATAGGAAAGTTACTTATTAGTTTGATTCAACATAGACCGACAGAACCCGTCGGTCAATGACACCAGCCGGCGAAATCTCGGCGCCCGGCTGGCGCGCCCTCCGAGGGCTGGCCGCGAGCCACGAGCCACGGGCAGCCGTGGGGGCACCCCGTGCGGCCGCACCCGTCCGTGCTGTCGGATTTACCTGGAATGTCGGTTTAGCACTGTAGGCATCGGAGGCCCGGGATCTTCGACGCAAACGGCCGGGATGTGCCGAGAAATATGTCTTAATTTGCCCCATATTTCGCCCTCGCGTGACGGCAGGCCCGGCGAGCTGTTCCATGATCATGGGTCAAAAACGGCGCTATTCGCCGCAAATGACCATGATCATGACCATCGTCCCTTTCTGATACCCCTCCGGGTATGTGGAAAGGCCGGGAACCTCGGATTGTCAACTTCTGCGGCGCCTATAAGCCGCCCGGCGCGTCTGGCCCGGGGCCGCCGAGCACGGCAGCCGCACTTCGGTACGTAAGCTGCCGGGATAGCCGCGGTCGGCCGAAGCCGCGGCCACCCCGGAGCCCCCGGTAACGTGGTTCTGGCTCATATGACTGGAAGGTAACGGTCCGATCGTGCGCTAGCGGCCGTCCGGTGTCCCGCTTCTCGCCGGTTTTCGATAACGTGAAGGATCTCACGCCCTATGGGGCCGGTTATCTTTCATGTTAGTTCGATCTCGGGGCGTTCATAAGGAAAATACGGTGGGAGGGCGGCGTCAGGGCTCCGTTATCATCCAGAAATGTGCGACAGAGTAATCCGTGCTGGCTGCCCGCGCCGTACGGCGTGAAAATGGCAGGGGTACCGCTCGTGACGCCTATTTTTGCTTGGCCCGGCTGAGTCCGTGACAGAGTCTGGCGCCGGGACCGGGATCTTCAAGGGCCGTTCAGTGTTGCTTCGAGCACGCGGGTCAGCCTTGTCCGCTAGCCCTCCGGCCCCCGGGCGGTACCCGCCCTGAGGGGCATCCGCCTGAAGCGGGAGGGAGGGACGCAGTGGAAGAGGTAACTGACGAGCCGCTGTATCGGGACAGGGTATGTGGCATCGACATCGGCAAGGCCGGGATAGCGGCCACGATCCGGGTGGCGTCGGATAGGAACCCGTTGCGCCGGATGCAGGAGACCCGCGCGTTCGGCACCACGAAGCGGCAGGTGCTGGCGCTGGCGGACTGGCTGCGGTCCTGGCAGGTGCCCGCAGTGGTGATGGAGGCCACCGGGGACTACTGGAAGCCGGTGCTCTGCCGGCTGGAGGCCGAGGGCTTCGAGTGCGTGCTGGCCGACGCCCGCCAGGTCAAGAACCTGCCCGGCCGGCCCAAGCGGGACACCTCCGACTCCCAGTGGCTGGCGCAGAACTTCGAGCGCGGCGCGGTCCGGTCCTGCTTCGTGGCCACCCCGGAGTTCCGGGTGATCCGGCTGCACACCCGCTACCGCCGTGACCTGACCGAGGAGCGGACCCGGGAGAAGCAGCGCGTGGAGAAGCTCCTGGAATCGGCGGGGATCAAGCTGTCCGGCGTGCTGGCGGACCTGCACGGCGTGTCCGGGCGCGACATCATGGACCACCTCATCGCCGGCGAGCGCGGCCCCCGGGCACTGGCGCAGCTGGCCCGCCGCCGCGCCCGCGCGAAGATCCCCCGGCTGGAGGAGGCCCTGGAAGGAACCGAGTTCTTCACCGCGCAGCACGCCGCCCTGCTGAAGGCCATGCTGCGCCGCATCGACGCCCAGGACTCCGACATCGCCAGGCTCAGCGCCGTCATCGAGGAACTGCTCGCCCCGTGGGAAGAGCAGCTGCAGCAGGCCGAGTCGATGCCCGGCTGGCAGCGCCGCGCCGCACAGGACGTCCTCGCGGAGACCGGGCCCGACATGACCAGGTTCGCCACCCCGGGCCACCTGGTCTCCTGGGCCGGGCGTGCCCCGCTGGACCACCAGTCCGGCCAGCGCAAGGGCCGGGGCAAGCGCAAGAAAGGCAACCGCTACATCGGCGCGGTCACCGGCGAGACCTCCGTGTCGGCCGGCCGCACCCAGACCCGGGAAGGAGCACGCTACCGGCGGCTGACCCGCCGGATCGGCAAGGACAAGGCCCAGGTCGCCGTCAGCAACACCCAGCTGAGGGTCTACCACAAGCTCCTGTCCAGCCCCGGCGCCCGCTACCAGGACCTCGGTGCCGGCTACTACGAGAAGCAAGCCCAGGCCAGGCGCAAGACCCGGTACCACCTGGCCGAGCTCGACGCCCTCGGCTACGACGTCATCATCACCCCCAGGCCCGGCCCGGACACCGGCGACGCCCCAGGAGGCGGGCAGACCGCGGCTGCCTGACCAGCCCACCCGCCCGAAGCAGCCGACGGCGGATCGACCGTCGCCGTCGGCTGCTGCCGCCTGCCTGGCTAAGCACCTATTTTCGGGTCAGCCGGTAACGTGAAAGCTTTCCCGCCCCGAGACCCGTAGGATCCTTCACGATAATCCCGATGCCCGGCCCATCCCCGCCGCGGCGGCCGCCGGCCGGCAGATAGGCACGCAAGCGCGGGAAGAGCCGCCCATCGCCGCAGGTCGCGCTAAAGTGCGGCTGCCGTGGTAGAGGCCGATGGCGCAATCGACCACAATAGAGTGGGTCGATTGCGCAATCGACCCGCTGGCTGCTGGCCTCTGGGCGCTGGCCTCTGGCCTCTGGCCTCTGGCCTCTGGGCGCTGGCCGGCCGCTGGCCGGGGCCGGATTGGCTGCCGGCCGCTGGGCGGGTGGCGGGTTATCCGTAAGGGAAATGAAATGAATTTCCCAGCTTTCGGGGTTCACGGCGGAATTCGTCAAGATCTCTGCGGTCCACGGCGGGACCGTTTACTGTTTCTCCCGGGAGCCCCGGTGAGAAAGGCAAAGGAATGCGGGACAACAGCGCCGACACCGCGGACCAGAAAGAGCATCAGCCGGACACGGACACGGACAGGGACACGGACACGACGGGGACCCCCGCTGCCGCGGGCGGGCTGTGGGGCAGACGGAGTATCCGGATAGCGGCCTCGCTAGCGGCGGCGGTGCTGGCGGCCGGGATCGTGCTGGGCGTGACGAACGCGGTGCGCGGGTCCGTTCCGGCGGACGCGCGGATCCCCTTCCCGCCCGCGAAAAACGCGGTGTTCGTGGAAGACGACAATGGGCCGGCCAGGACCAGCAGGACAACATCCTGCAGTCCTCCGCCCGCGGCGTGGTGTGCGTCCGTTCCGCGCAAGGGACATCCCTGGGCTCCGGGTTCGTGATCACCCCCTCCGGTCTCGTGCTCGCCGCCTACCATGGCCTGCCGGGCGCCGGGACGGTGACCGCCCGGCTGGTGATGTCCGGCAAGACGTACCCGGCCAGGCTGGTGGGCTCGGACCCGGAAGCGAACCTGGCGCTGCTGCAGTTGTCCGGCGGCACGGGTTTCACGCCGGTCGGGATCGGCACGGCGTCCGGCATCCGCCAGGGCGACCGGGTGGCCTCGGCCGGCGGCACCTGGACAGCGCGGGGCCTGCTGGTGACCACCGGCGCCATCACTGGGATCGGCGTGCCCGTCACCGTGGCGGGACGAGAGCTGACCGGGCTGCTCGAGGTCAACTCTCTCGCCGTGCCCGCCAGCGAACTCGGCGGTCCGCTGTTCAACCTATCCGGCCAGGTCCTCGGCCTCACCATCGCTTACGGGACGACGCACAGGGAAGTCGGCGACGGGTACGTCGTACCCATCGACTCCGCGCTGCAGATCGCCCGGCAGATCGCCGGCCAGTAAGAGCCGGCCAGTAAGAGCCGGCCAGTGCGCCGGCCAGCGAGTCAGTCAGCGAGCCGGTCGGCGAGCCGGTCAGCGGGGTGCGCGGACACCGAGCCGCTCCAGGCGGCTGTTGCTGAACCGCCCTTCCGGGTCGAGCCGCTCGAACAGCGCCCTCGCGTCGGCGAGCCGGGGGTACAGCGGTTCGAGCTGGTCAGCCCCGATATGCGAGACCTTCCCCCAGTGCGGCCGGGCGCCCAGCGGCGCCAGCGCCGCCTCGACCTCCCGCACCGCGGCGTCGACCTCGGCGGGACGGTTGCGCCAGGTGAAGTGGATCGCCAGCGTTTCGCGATCGTATGATCCGCTCAGCCACAGGCGGTCCGGGGCGGTGGCGCGGATCTCGGAGACGAGCAGCAGCGGCGTTATCAGCCGGGTAAGGCGCCGGACGGCATCCAAGGCCGCGGCCCCGCGATGTCGGCTGACGAAGTACTCGGACTGGATCTCATCCCCGTTGCTCGGCGGAACGTCGGTGCGGAAATGCGGCAGCCGCTCCGACCACGGGCCGGCGACGCCGTGCACCGTGAGGTTGTCGACTGGAGCATCGACCAGGTGCGGCGGCCCCGGATCCAGGCGTGCCCCGAATATTTCCCCCGGAACCTCATCGTCCGGTCCCGCGAGCCGGCGCTTGACCCACGCCTGGAGCGATTCCCCGCTCCAGTCGGTGAACAAGCTCACGCTGTAGCCGGCGGACATGACGCCGTCCAGGCCGGCGAGCACGCGATCCCAGGCCAGGCCGGCGTACGCGTCCTGCCTGACCAGGTAGCTGGGCTCTATGTCCAGGGTGACTCGCACGACGACGCCGAACGCCCCCAGCCCGACGGCCAGCCCGTCGAAGCCCGGGTCCGGGCGCCCGGCGCGGCGGAGTTCGCCGTCGGCGTCCACGTACTCCAGGCCCGCGACCGAAGCGGACAGGATCCTGTTGCGGCTCCCCGATCCGTGAGTTCCCGTGGCGACCGCGCCGGCGACGGAGATGTGCGGGAGCGAGCCCAGGTTGCCGAGAGCCCATCCGCGCTTCTGCAGCCACGCCGCGACGGCCCCGTAGGAGGTCCCGGCGCCGACCGTCACCGTGCGCGCGGTCTCGTCGAGGACGGGATCGGGCGCGATGCCGGTCACCGTGACGAGGGTGGCCCCGTTGTCCGCGAGGTCGTTGAAGGAGTGCCGGGTCCCGAGCGCGCGGACGCGGCCGCCCGCGGTGACGGCGCGGCGGACGTCGTCGGTCGTCCGCGCGGCGATGAGCTGGCGTGCCGTGAACCGGTAGGTGCCCGACCAGGTTCGGAGCTGAGACGTCACTTAACCGATCCTAGGGAGGCGGGGCACCGGCGCAGAGCAGGCGGCGGGTTCGGGAGATGACCAACGGTCCGTTCGGGATAATCAGGCTTTTTATCCTGAACGTACCCGTGGCGCCTCCGCGACGGTGGCACTCAGCTGCCCCCTTCCGACAGACGGGAAGAGCCGATGAAGCGGATCGCGGTCACCGTGGTGGGCGGACTGCTGCTGATGGCCGGGGTCGCGATGCTCGTCCTGCCCGGGCCGGGCATGGTCGTGTGCGCGGCCGGGCTGGCGTTGCTGGCCACGGAGTACGAATGGGCCCGGCGCAGCGTCGGCTGGGCGCAGGACCGCGCGCGCGAAGGGATCGAGCGCACCGGTTCCAGCCGCTTGCTCACGATCGGCTCGACCGCGTGCGGGCTCGTCCTCATCGGGATCGGCATCGCCGAGATCATCGTCAACCTGCCGCTGCTGAACGTCGTGACAGCGGCCTTCGTGATCGCCGGCGGCCTGTTCCTCACCATTTCCTCGTGCTGGGCCCGCTATCACCAGACGCACCCGTCAGCCGCGGAGTGACGGCACTGTCACTGACTGCGGAGCTGGGCGCTGGCCGCGCGGAGGGCGGTGACGGCGGTCGCGACCAGGGCGTCGGTCATGCGCGCGGCTGGGCCCGAGACCGAGATGGCCATCGGCGACGCGCCGGGCACCCCGACCGCGACGCAGCGGACGCCGACCTCCATCTCGCCCTCGTCGAGGGCGTAGCCCCGGGCTCGGATCAGCGCGATCTCGGCGTGCAGGACGCCGGGATCGGTGATGGTCGCGGCGGTCCGCGCTGCCAGCGGGCCGACGCCGATGAGGCGCTGGGCCTGGGCTGGCGGGACCGTGGCGAGCAGGGCCTTGCCGACGCCGGTGCAGTGCAGCGCGACGCGGTTGCCCACTTCGGTGAAGGTGCGCATCGTGTGCCTGCCGGGGGCTTGGCTCACGTATTCGGCGCTGCCGTGGGAGAGCACCGCGAGGTTGGCCGACTCCCCGGTCAGCGCGGCGAGCTCGCGCAGCACCGGCAGCGCCCGCTCGCCAAGCAGCGCGTGCGCCTCGGTTCCCAGGGGGACGAGCCGTGATCCGAGACTGTAGCGGCGATCCGGCGTCTGCCGCAGGTAGCCGCGGTCGGCCAGCGTGCTCGCCAGCCGGTGCAAGGTCGGCAGCGGCAGGCCGCACGCGGCCGCGAGGTCGCTCAGGCTCGCGGTGCCGCCCGCGGCCGCGAGCCGCTCTAGCACATCAAGCGCCCGGTGAACCGATTGCACCCCGCCCGATCGCACCCCGCCCGATCGCACGCCGCCCGATCGCACGCCGCCCGATTGCACACCGCCCGCGGAACGGTCGGTCTCGGTCAATTCACTCCCTGGGCGCCACGGCCGGTCTCGGGTGCGGCGCTTGACGGCACTGGCCCGCACTGCTTATCGTGCAAGCGTCATTTCACCATACGGTAATGAATTTCGCAATACGAAATTTGCTGTACTGAGGAGGTCCTGTGACCGACCGGACTGCGGCCGGCTCCCTGCAGGTCGCGACCTGCCTGTACCGGTTCCTTGAGGACGAGGCGCTGCCCGCCGCCGGGATCGACCCGGCCGCGATCGGCTTCTGGGACGGCCTGGCGAAGATCGTCGCCGACCTGACGCCGGTCAACCGGGCGCTGCTGCGCCGCCGCGACGAGTTCCAGGCGGCGATCGACGGCTGGTACCGGGCGAACGCCGGGCAGCCGTGGGACCCAGGCAAGTACCGGGCGTTTCTCGCGGAGACGGGGTACCTGACCGCCGTTCCGGGGCCGTTCCAGATCACGACCGAGGGGGTCGATCCGGAGATCTCGTCCGTGGCAGGGCCGCAGCTCGTGGTCCCGGTGACGAACGAGCGGTTCGCGCTCAACGCCGCGAACGCGCGGTGGGGATCGCTGTATGACGCGCTCTACGGGACCGATGCCATCCCCGAGGAAGGGGGCGCCGTCCGGGCGGGGGCGTACAACCCGGTCCGCGGCCAGCGGGTGATCGAGACGGTGCGCGACTTCCTCGACGAGACGGTGCCGCTCGACGGCGCGTCGCACCGGGGCGTGACCGGCTACTTCGTCAGCGGGGACGGCCTCGCGGCGACGACGCCGGCCGGCACCGCCGTGCTCGCGGACACCGAAGCGTTCGCCGGGTACGCGGGCGATCCCGGCACACCGTCCGGCGTGCTGCTGCGCCACCACGGCCTGCACATCGAGCTTGTCATCGACCGGGCCGGCGCCATCGGCGCGACCGACCCGGCCGGCGTCCAGGACGTGCTCATCGAGGCGGCGATGACCACGATCATCGACTTCGAGGACTCCGTCGCCACCGTGGACGCCGAAGACAAGGTCGCGGCGTACCGCAACTGGCTGGGCCTCAGCACCGGCGAGCTGACCGCGCCGGTCGAGAAGAACGGCCGGTCCTTCGTCCGCAGGCTTGAGCCCGACCGCCGTTACACCGACGCCGCGGGCACCGCGTTCACGCTGCCGGGCCGGGCGCTGCTGCTGGTGCGGAACGTCGGGCATCTGATGACCACCGACGCCGTCCTCGACGCCGAGGGCGCGGAGGTCTTCGAGGGCATCCTGGACGCCGTCGTCACAACGGTCGCGGCGCTGCCGGGGCTGCGCGCCGGCGCCCCACGGCGCAACAGCCGGGCCGGCTCGGTCTACATCGTCAAGCCCAAGCAGCACGGCCCGGACGAGGTCGCCTTCACCGTCGAGCTGTTCGCCCGGGTCGAGGCGCTGCTCGGGCTGGCGCGCAGCACCCTGAAGATCGGGCTGATGGACGAGGAACGGCGGACCTCGCTGAACCTCGCCGCCGCCGTGCACGCGGCCAGGGAGCGGATCGTATTCATCAACACCGGCTTCCTCGACCGCACCGGCGACGAGATCCACACCTCCATGGAAGCCGGCCCGCTCGTCCGCAAGGCGGACATGCGTTCCCAGCGCTGGCTGGCCGCCTACGAGGACAACAACGTCGACATCGGCCTCGCCCACGGCCTGGCCGGCCGCGCCCAGATCGGCAAGGGCATGTGGACGATGCCGGACCTGATGGCGGACATGCTGCGGCAGAAGATCGCACACCCCCAGGCGGGCGCGAACACCGCGTGGGTCCCCTCCCCCACCGCCGCTACCCTGCATGCCCTGCACTACCACAAGGTCGACGTCAAGCAGCGGCAGCAGGAGCTCGCGGCGAGGACGCCGGCGCCGCTTGATGACATGCTCCGCGTTCCCTTCGGTGATCCGGGCGGCTGGACCGCGGCGGACCGGCAGGCCGAGGTCGACACCAACGCGCAGTCGATCCTCGGGTACGTGGTGCGCTGGATCGACCAGGGCATCGGCTGTTCGAAGGTGCCCGACATCAACGACGTGGCCCTCATGGAGGACCGGGCGACGTTGCGCATTTCAAGCCAGCTGCTCGCCAACTGGCTGCGGCACGGCGTCGTGGACCGCGAACAGGTGCTGGAAAGCCTGCGGCGGCTGGCCGTCGTGGTCGACGCGCAGAACGCCGGCGACCCCGCCTACCGCCCGATGGCCCCGGACTTCGATGCCAGCGTCGCGTTCGCGGCCGCCTGCGACCTCATCTTCGAGGGCGCGGCCCAGCCCAACGGCTACACCGAGCCGATCCTGCACCGCCGCAGGCGCCAGGCGAAGGCTGGTGTACTCACCTAGTCCTAGTCCTAGTCCTAGTCCTAGTCCTAGTCCTGGTCCAGCAGCTCGGTGATCAGTTCCGGCGGCAGGCCGTGCGTCTCGTGCAGGTACCGCAGGTCCGCCTCGGTCAGCGGCCGGCCGGGGCCGAACTGGGCCAGCACCTTACGGCCGCGAGTGAGCAGGCCCGCGAACCGGCGTTCTTCGCCGCGGAGTATCTCTCGGACCCGGCTGCTTTCCTCGTGCTGGCCGAACTGCGCCAGGGTCTGCTCCACCAGCGACGCCGACAGGTCATCAAGCGTCCTGGTGCTGTCAGGGCGCCACAGCACGGTGAGCGCGCGCCGGAGCAGGCGCCGCAGCACGTAGCCCCGGCCGGTATTCGACGGGGTGACTCCGTCGCCGATGATCACGACGCTGGATCGCAGATGGTCGGCGAGCAGGCGCAGCGACCGCCCGCCGGGCTGCCACAGGCCGGTCAGCACGGTCGTCCAGGGCTGGAAGAGGTCACAGTCGAAGACCGACGCCTGGCCCTGCACGCTCATCAGCAGCCGCTCCAAGCCCATCCCGGTATCCACGCTGCGCCGCGGCAGCGGCTCCAGGCTGCGGTCGTCGTGCCGCCGGTAGCTCATCGTCACGTGGTTCCACAGCTCCATCCAGCGCCCGTCGGTACCCGGCGTGCCCTGCGGCGGGTCGTCGCCGGTCCAGACGAACAGCTCAGAATCCGGGCCGCATGGGCCGGTCGGGCCATTGGACCACCAGTTGTCCGGCCCGAGCCGCTCGACCGGCACGCCGAGCTCGGTCCAGGTCTGCCACGACGAAAGGTCGGGCCCCACCTGCTCATCACCGCCGAACACCGTGGCGTGCAGCCGGTCGCGGCGGATGCCCAGGCCGTCGGTGAGCAGCTCCCAGCCCCAGCGCAGGCTCTGCGGCCCCTCGTAATCGCCCAGTGACCAGGAGCCCAGCATCTGGAACACGGTCAGGTGGCGGTCATCGCCAACCTCGTCCAGATCGGTGGTGCGCAGGCAGCGCTGCACGCCGACGAGCCGCCTGCCCCGCGGGTGGGGGCGGCCTTCCAGGTACCGGGTCAGCGGATGCATCCCCGCGGTGGTGAACAGCACCGGGCCGTCGTCGGCCGGCACCAGCGAGCTGCCCTGTATCACCTGGTGGCCCCGGTCACCGAAGAACTCAAGGAAGGTCCGGATCGTCTCGGTTACGTTCATGGCATTAGTCCCTCTGGATTCGGGCCTCATTCGGGCCTCATCCGGCTTCCAGGAAGGGACCGCTGACGCGGCCATGAGCACGAGGGCGCCAGCGAACCGTTCCCGGTCGCCAGCGCGGAATTTCGTCAGAATTTCGTCAGGTCAGGCAGCGGCAACCGGCGAGCCGATAGCTCGCGCGGCGGCGCAGGTGAAACTGACCTTCATCCCTCCACGGTAGGCCCGCTCCGCGGGAGGAGGCAAAGGGATTTGCCGTCAGGGCGGGGTCTCCTAGGCGGATGATCGATGAAGGTCGTGGGACGGCGGGTACGGATGGGACGCGGGGTGCGGGAAGAGCCTCGCTTCTTTTTGGCTGCATACCCTGGCAGGGTATCTGGGCATCAGAATGCCATGATCACGAAAGTATTAGCGCCCCATAGCGACAAAAATCTTCGCCAGGAAAAGTGTTTTCTTCATTATGCTGGTACGCATGGGGTCATTTATGTGCTAAATCATGAAATTTTCGGGTTTGATACCCCTGCCCCTTGGCCGTGACCGGGCCGAGTCGGTACAGGATTCCAGGCAGCTGCCTCCCGTCCGCGGGCGCTCTTCACTGAACCCTAGATCGGGCGTACTATATTTCGATCGACCGTTCTAACATAGTGGACTGCTATGAGAACCAAGGCGTCCGACGGCCGGCGAACCTTCACCGACCTGGCCCGCCGCGCCCAGATGGCCCAGTGCGCGGCGGAAGCCCTCGCCGAGATGGGCTACGCCGACGTGTCGATGGCCGAGATCGCCAGGCGGGCCGGGGTCGCGAAGAGCGTCGTCTCCTACCATTTCTCGGACAAAGAGGAGCTCATGGGCGAGGTGCTCCGCACCGCTCTGGCCACCTACGCCGAGTTCATGGCGCCTCTCATGGCCGCGGCGTTCGAGCGCTTTCGGCAAGCTCCGGGCCTACCTGACAGGGACGGCGGGCTACATCGTCGAGCACCGGAGCCTGCACCTGGCCGTCATCGAGATCGCCTTCAACGCGACGTCGGCCGACGGGCGGCCGCTGGTCGCGACCATGCCCCTCCAGGCACCGGAGCCCTCGGTTGAGGACATCTTGCGCCAGGGCCAGCGCGACGGGGAGTTCCGGGACTTCGACGTGGAGGTGGTGGCCGGGGTGGTGCGCTCCGCGGTCACCCACGCCATGGTGATGCGGCAGCGCGCGGACCCCGGTACCGACCTCGGGGCCTACGCCGAGGAGCTGGTGCGCCTGTTCGACCTCGGAGTGCGGCGATGACCGGGGAAGGGGCGCCGCTGGTGATGGCCCTGGACGACCCCGGTGCCGTGCCCGGGGTGGCCGGAGGCAAGGGCGCCTCGCTGGCCCGCCTCGCCCGCGGCGGGTTCCGTGTCCCGCCGGGATTCTGCGTGACGACCAGCGCGTACCTCGATTTTGCCGGCCGTAGCGGTCTGCGCGAGCCGCTGCTGGCGGCCATGTCCGCCGTCCGCGTGTCCGACGCGGCCACGTTCGACGTGGCCTCCGCGCGCATCGGTGAGCTGTTCGCCGGCCGGCCCCTGCCGGCGCCGACGGCAGCCGCGATCGCCGGAGCCTACGCCCGCCTCGGCGACGACGTGCCGGTCGCGGTACGGTCCTCGGCGACCGCGGAAGACCTTCCGGGCATGTCCGCCGCCGGGCAGCACGACACATACCTCAACGTCCGCGGCGAGGCGGCCGTGCTCGACGCTGTCAAGCGATGCTGGGCGTCGCTGTGGTCGGCGCGGGCCATCGGTTACCGCGCTCGCCGCGGCGTTCGAGCCTGGCGACGTGAGCATCGCCGTCGTCGTGCAGCGGCTCGTGCCCGCGGAGGCCGCCGGTGTCATGTTCACTCTCGACCCGGTGGGCGGCGCTCACGACGCGGTCGTCGTCAGCGCGAACTGGGGCCCCGGCGAGTCCGTCGTCGCCGGCGACGTCACCCCCGACGTGGCGGTCATCGACCGGGCGTCGGGGACGCTCGTCAGCTACCAGGTGGGCAGCAAGGAGACGATGACCGTGGCCGACGGAACGGCCACACGGGCGACAGACACACCGGCCGCCCTGCGTTCAGCGGCGGTGCTGTCGCCGGACCAGGCGAGCGAGCTGGCCCGGGTCGGCCTGGCGATCGAAGAGCTGTATGGCGAGCCGGTGGACGTCGAGTGGGCACTCGCCGCCGGCGAGCTGTCCGTGGTCCAGGCCCGGCCGATCACGGCTGCCGCTCCCCGGCCGGCCGCCGGGCCCGGCGAACTGTGGAACGACAGCCTGGACGGGGACTACCTGTGGAGCAACGGCAACCTCGGCGAGGCCCTCCCCGATGTCATGACGCCTGCCACCTGGTCGTTCATCGAACTGCTCATGTCGCGGATGACCTTCCCGCCGAGCCTGCCCGGTTACCGTGGCTACGGGCGGATCGGCGGGCGCTTCTACACGAACGTGAGCATGTCGATCTCGCTCGAGGCCCTGGCCGGCATCTCGCCGCGCCGGTTCGCCGCACTGCTAGGCCCGGTCTTGGGCAAGCTCCTCCCGATCGAGGAGATCCCGCGCCCGCGGCTTCCTCGCTGGAAGGTCATCCGGCTGGCGGTGCCTGCGGCGGTCGCGATGCTGCGCAGAGTGCGCGCCAGCCAGAAGCGGATGCCGCAGTTCCTCGCCAGCGCGCCGGACCGCTGCGAACAGCTCCGCGCCGAGATCGAGCAGACCACCGACGCCGCGGTGCTGGCCAGCCTCTGGGAAGACAAGGTCCGGCCGCTGCTCGAAGAGGCCTGCGGCATGCTCGCCGCCGCGGTGACGCGCAGCCCCACGCTGCTGTCCAGTCCCGGCAAGCTGACGAAGCTGGTCGGCGAGGCCGACTCGGCCCTGCTGCTGTCGGGCCAGCAGGCCGAGGGTACTCCCCTGGCCAGTCTCGGCCCGGTTACCGGCCTCGCACGGCTCGCCCGGGGCGAGATCGACCGGGACACCTTCGCCCGCCAGTACGGGCACCGCGGCTCCCACGAGATGGAGCTGTCGATCCCGCGGCCTGCCGAGGATCCCGCTTGGATCGACGACCAGCTCGCCGCCCTCCATAACACCGCCCGCGACGCCGACGCGCTGCTGGCAAACCAGGAAGCGGCCCGCGCCGCGGCCTGGGAGCGGCTGGCACGCCAGGACCCCAAGAAGGCGGCCGCGGCGCGCAAGCTCGTCGCGCGCTGGACGCCGGTCGCCCGGGACCGCGAGGCGGCCAGATCCGAGGTCGCGAGGTCGGCGTGGGTAGCGCGTACCTGGGTGCGGCGCGCCGGGCAGCTCACTGGTCACGGCGATGACTTGTTCTTCTTGGCGTTGCAGGAGACCTTTGACCTGCTCCACGGCGCCCCGGCGCCCCTCGCTAAGGTGGCCGCCCGCCGGACGGCCTACGAGACCTACCGGGCCCTGCCGCCCTATCCCGCGCTGATCCGCGGCCGTTTCGACCCCATCCGCTGGGCGGCCGACCCGAACCGGCGCAGCGACTACTACGGCGAGCGCGCCCAGGCGGCCAAGCCGGACGACACGATCACAGGATTCCCCGGTGCCGCCGGCGTGGTCGAAGGCACCGCGCGGGTACTGCCCGCGCCCGAGGACGCCGCGCAGCTCGGCGCCGACGAGATCCTCGTCACCACGGTCACCAACATCGGCTGGACGACGGTCTTCCCCCGCGCCGCCGCGGTCGTCACCGACGTCGGCGCGCCGCTCTCCCACGCCGCGATCGTGGCCCGCGAACTCGGCATCCCCGCTGTCGTCGGATGCGGCAACGCCACCATGCGCCTGCACAGCGGCGACCGGGTCAGGGTCGACGGCGGCCAGGGCACTGTCGAGATACTCCACCGGGCATGACAATGACCGCTCGGCAGCCGCAAGATCAGGTATTAGGCATTTTCTAGCCGCCTCCTCAGGCGCGGAAAAGAGGAGCTATGGGCTTCAATCTCGCGGTCATTCTCAGCGAAAGCGCGCGGTCTTCCCCCGGCAAGCCGGCGGCGCTGTTCGCCCAGGGCCAGCTGACGTACGGGCAACTTGACGCGGCCTCGGACCGGGTCGCCGCGTCCCTGGCGGCCGGCGGGACAAGGCCCGGCGACCCCGTGGCGCTGCAGCTGCCGAACATCCCGCAGTTCCTGATCTCCTACTTCGGGATCCTCAAGGCGGGTGCCGTCGCGGTGCCGCTCAACGTCATGCTCAAGGCCCCGGAAGTGGCCTTCCAGCTCGGCGACAGCGGGGCGCGCCTGCTGATCACCTGGGAAGGGATCCTGGCCGAAGCCGTCAAGGGAGCGCGGGCCGCCGGCCTCGATGAGATCTACGCCGTCGGTCACGCCGATGATCAGGGCGGCGCCGTCCCCTTCGAGCGCCTGCTGGCCGCAAACGCGCCGCGATACGAGATGGCGATGCGGGACCCGGCGGACACGGCCGTCATTATCTACACCTCGGGCACGACGGGCCGACCCAAGGGCGCCGAGCTCACCCACCTGCAGCTGTACATGAACGCCGACATCCCCGGCCGCCTGTTCGACGTCCGGCCCGACGACGTCGTGATTCTCGCCCTGCCGCTGTTCCATGTGTTCGGCCTGTCCAGCATCCTGGACGTCTGCGTGCGGTTCGGCTGCACGATGTCGCTGATCCCGCGGTTCACCCCGGCGGCGGTGCTGGAGGCGATCCAGCGCGACCGGGCCACCATCTTCGAGGGTGTGCCGACCATGTTCGCCGACCTGCTGTCCTACCCGGACCTGGACGGCTACGACCTGTCCTCGCTGCGGGTCGCCATCTCCGGCGGCGCGTCCATCCCGGCGCCTCTCCTGGACGCGTTCGAGGAGCGCTTCGGGCTGGTGATCCTCGAGGGCTACGGGCTGACGGAGACCGCGTCGACGACTACCTTCAACGTCAGCGCGGAGGAGCGGCGCGCATACAGCGTCGGCAAGCCCATCTGGGGGACGCAGACGCAGGTCTGGGATGACGAGGGTCGGCCGCTTCCCGCGGGGCCGGAGAACGTCGGCGAGGTCGTCACCCGCGGCCTGCACGTGATGAAGGGATACTGGCAGAACCCGGAGGCGACCGCCGCCGTCTTCAGCGGCGGCTGGCTGCGCACCGGCGACCTCGGCTACTTCGACGAGGACGGGTTCTTGTTCATCGTCAGCCGCAAGAAGGAGCTCATCATCCGCGGCGGCTATAACGTCTACCCGAGCGAGATCGAGAACGTGCTGCACGCCCATCCGGCGGTGGCTGAGGCGGCCGTGGTGGGCGTGCCCGATGAACGGCTCGGGCAAGAGGTCATGGCGTTCGTCATCACGCGTCCGGCGGCAACCGTGGTGGAGGCCGAGCTCCGGTTCTACCTGCGGGAACGCCTGGCCGCCTACAAGCTCCCCCGGATCTTCGAGTTCTGCTCGGAGCTGCCGAAGAACACGCTCGGGAAGATCCTCAAGGATGAACTGGTCCGGGCGAAGGTGACGGGCTCTGGCCAGTAGCCAGGAGGAAAGGACTCTACCGAAAACTGCGGGACGTCCGCCCCTGCCGGGCACTGCCGCCGGCTGCGACAGTGACCATATGAAGGCCTGGTTCACCCACCACCATGACGCGGACCTCGCCAGGCTGGACGATGAACTGACCGGCATGGCGACGCCGCTTAAGCTCGCCGACCGTGCCTGCTGCTGCCCGGCCCGGCCAGCGGTCACGGTCATCATGCCCCCGGCCCCGGGCCGTCCGCACCAGGTGGAGCTGCTGCTGTGCGGCCATCATTACCGCGCCAGCCGCGCCGCCCTGCGCGCCGTCGGCGCTACCGTCTACGACGAGGCCGGCCTGCCGATCATGACCGCGGATCCCGGGCAGCGTGCCGGGCACGGCGAGCCCGCCGTGGCAACAGACGGCAGATCCCGCCGGTAGGCTACGGGAGCCCCGGGCCGGACGAGAGATTCTGGCCTACGGGCGGCTGTGGTGGCTGCCGAACCAGAGCACGGTGAATAGCCCGGCGGCGAAGACGAGGCCCGCGGACAGGAACAGCGCTGCGTGCAGGCCGTCGTAGAAGGCGCTGTACGCGGCGTTGATGACTTCCTGCACGAGCTTGGCTTGGCTGGCCGGGCCGGCGCCGGCCGCGTTCCGGCTGGACGGCACCGTGCCGGTCTCGATGGCGCTGATTACGATGGCCTGGAAATTGGCGGGGATCCCGAGGCGCCGCAGGCTGTCGACGAGATGAGCGTTGAGCTGGGCGTTGACCAGCATGCCGAGCACTGCGACGCCGATGACGGCACCGATCTCCCGGCTCGTGTTGGCGGCCGAAGCCGCCATGCCCGACCGCTGCGGCGGCACCGCCGACATCGCCGAGGAAGTGATCGGCACCACCGTGCTGCCTACCCCGGCGCCGGTAATGGCCAGCGCGACGGCGAGCCGCAGGTAGCCCGGATTCGGGCTGATCGCGCTCGCGGTGAGCAGCAGCCCGGTGCCGAATACCAGGCAGCCGCCGGAAATGGACCAGCGGGGCGCGGCCATCGCGGTCCACCGCCCCGCCAGGACCGACACGACCGTCATGACGACGGTCATGGGCAGGAACATCAGGGCGATCTCATAGCCGCTGTAGCCGACCACCTCGGCGAGGTACAGGGCGGTGAAGAAGAACACCGCGAACGTCGCGAAGTACGCGCAGAACGCCACGACGTTGGCGGTGAGGAACCGCGGCACCCGCAGGTAGCGCAGGTCGAGCAGCGGATGCGCGACGCGGTTCTCCCACCACAGGAACGTCACGCCCGACGCCGCGCTGACACAGAGCAGAGTGATGACAGCGGGCGCCGCGAAGCCAGCGGTCTCGGCGCTGATCACCGCGAAGATCAGCGCGCTGAGCGCGGCCGCGCCGAAGGCGAAGCCGGGGATGTCGACCCGGTGCGCGTCCGGGTCGGAGTTCTCGGGCAGCACCGCCGCGCCCGCCGCGAGCGCGGCCGCCCCGAACGCGAGGTTGAACCAGAAGACCGCCCGCCAGTCCCACACGCCGACGAGCGCGCCGCCGATCACCGGCCCGAGGGCCAGCGCGAGCCCGCAGACCGCCGTCCAGATCCCGATGGCCCGGTCGCGGATCCGCTCAGCCGGGTACAGGTGGCGCAGCATCGACAGCGTCCCCGGCTCGCTGGCCGCCGCGCCGATGCCCATGACTGCCCGCCCGGCGATCAGCACCTGGACGTTCGGCGCGAGCCCGCACAGGACTGACCCGGCACAGAACACCGCGACCCCGGCGAGCATGACACGCTTGCGGCCGAACTCATCACCGACCATACCGAACGCGAGCATGGCGGCGGCGAAGGTGAGCGCGTAGGCGCTGACCACCCACTGCAGATAGGTCACTCCGGCGTGCAGGTCGCTCTGCACGCTGCCCAGCGCGACGCTCACCACCGTGTTGTCCAGGAAAGTCAGGAACAGCACGATCATCAGCACGGTCAGGGCAGCCGGCTGGCGACGGCCCATGTCACCCTCTGCCCCGCGCCAGGCGTGCAGGAACGTAGTCACACCGCCAGTGTCCGCGCCCCGACGGCCCGCGTGCATGGACCGCCCGTAAGGACAATCAAGGACCAAAGGCCCTTGCTCTGGCCGCGCCTAGTCAGCTGGTTCCCTCGCGCCCGTCCCGCAGGACCAGGACCGGGCAGTGCGCGTGCAGCACGCAGTTCATGCTGACCGATCCGAGCAGCGTCAACGCGAACCCGCCATGCCCCCGGCTGCCGACGACGAGCAACTCCGCTCCCCTGGCCGCGCGCAGTAGCACGTCGGCGGGGTGTCCCTCGATCACCTGAGGGCGGACCGGCACCTCGGGGTCCAGGCCGCTCATCCCGTTGAGCGCCTCGGTGAGGGTCTTCTTCGCTTCGCCCTCGATGTCGACCGCGCCGTCTGCGACCGGTGCCCAGCCGATCGGGCTATTCGGGACCGTGTGGGCGTACCGGTCGCTGCGCGAGATCGCGACGACCCGGCGGGCCCGGATCGACTGGGCCGGGAACATCACGTTCGCCCTGGGCGCCGGGGCACTGCTGGTCGCCATCACCTACGGCATCCAGCCTTACCGGGGCGCCACCACCGGGTGGGGCAACCCGTGGGTGCTGGCCGGCCTGACGGGCGGTGCTTTGCTGCTGGCCCTCTTCGGGATCATCGAGATGCGGGTCGCCGACCCGATGTTCCGGATGCGGTTGTTCCGGATCCGGGCGTTCGCGGCCGGCAACGCGGCCGCGCTGCTGGGCTCGATCGCCCGCGGCGGCCTGCAGTTCATGCTGGTCATCTGGCTAGCGGGGATCTGGCTTCCGCTGCACGGCTACGACTTCGAGGTCACGCCACTGTGGGCCGGCATCTACATGCTTCCGCTCACCGCCGGGTTCCTGATCGCCGGCCCGGTGTCGGGATACCTGTCCGACAAGTACGGCCAGCGGCTGTTCGCCACCGCCGGCCTGCTGCTGGCCGCACTGGCCTTCACCGGCCTGATGATGCTGCCGGCCGACTTCCCTTACTGGGCCTTCGCGCTGATTATCCTGGGCAACGGGCTCGGCAACGGCCTGTTCGCCTCGCCGAACACCTCGGCCATCATGAGCAGCGTCCCCGCCCACCACCGCGGCGCCGCCTCCGGCATGCGGTCCACCTTCCAGAACTCCGGGATGTCGCTGTCGATCGGCATCTTCTTCACGCTCATGATCACCACGCTCGCCAGCACGCTGCCGGGCGCGCTCGACGCCGGACTGCGCGCCAACGGCGTGCCAGCCGCAGCCGCCGCCAGGATCGCCCACCTGCCGCCGGTGAGCACGCTGTTCGCCGCCCTGCTCGGCTACAATCCCGTCCGGACCCTGCTGGCTCCCACCGGCCTGCTCAAGACGCTGCCCGCGCACGACGTCTCGGTGCTCACCGGGCAGACCTTCTTCCCCAGCCTGATCGCCGCGCCCTTCCACCAGGGACTGGTCACCGTCTTCACCGCCGCGGCCGCGATGGCCCTGACAGCGGCACTGATCTCGTCACTGCGCGGCGGGCAGTTCTACTACGGCGACCAGTAGGGTACCGAGCGCGCCAATCAGCTCGCCCAGACGTGGCCCGGCCGCTGGCTCGACGTGATCGACCTCCTCGCTGAGAAAGAACCCGCCGCGCGATGATTCGCGGATCAACGTGCGTGCAGGCGAGGGCCCGCGCGCGAGGTTGCGGCCTATCGCGCTGTTATCACGATGACCGCAGATCACCCCCTTAGGGGGTGATGCGCACAACGGCCAGGTACGGCAACGTGGATGGCGATGACGAAGAACCACATCCCCGCCGCAGCGCCAACGGGTGCGGCGAAGGGGCGATCCGAGCGGCACTAGCCGGGCAGGGTCATGAGAGAGGAGCCACGATGAGTGAGGTTACCGAGCAGCATCTTGAGGACATCGAGGCACTGTTCGTCCAGACCGCGACGAGGATGACCAGCGACGGGGGAACCATCACGTTGCGGGGCTTGTCGCCGTCGACGCTTTACTTCGCCGACCGTCCCCAGCGCGAGGTCGGACACATGTTGTCTCGCCACTTCGTCGCCAACTGGGCGGCAGGGGACAACAGCTTCGCGGAAAACCCCCCGAACGCCGTCCTGTCGTTCGCGGACCCGGGCGACAGGCTTCCCGACGATGCGGTCGTGGAAATCCAAGATCCGCACCTAGACGGAGACGCGCTCACCTACAGCATCAAGGTCCTCGACGGCACCGTACCGGCTGCCACCGGGCCATGTGCGCTGTTCATCGACCCATTGGGTCGCCCCTTGTCACCGGTCTCCGTAGCCGGGATGCACCGGCGTCAGCGCCGCCGGATGCGCTGAGGCCCGAAGCCTGGCAGCGATCCGCCCGGTCGTCCCAGATGACCCGGCAGCTCACTGTGGCGTGGAGGGGGTGTCCTGGGCGGCATCATCGCCCGTCTCCGATCGTCGTTCCCGGCCGCGCTGGACGGCCCCCAGGAGCACCCGTACGCCGGCGCCCAGAAATGCGAGGTCGGCGAGCATCTGGACGATGAGCACGATCCGGGCGGGCTCGGATTTGGCGGTGATATCCCCGAAACCGACCGTCGTGAAGACGGTCACCGTGAAGTACAGGGCGTCCGTGCGGGTCAGCGGCTGGGTGAAGCTGGACGCGGAGTTCCGTTCCATCACGAAGTACGTGGAGGCGAACAGCAACAGGAAGAACGGGAGGATCAAGGCCAGCGCCTCGGCGGCCCGCATACCCGGGTAACGCGAGTCCGCGATAGCCTTGACGCCCCACACCACAATGCCCGCCACGACCACCAGGCCGATCAGCAGGCGGACCGCTGTGTCGAAATCCCACCGCCGGTCCAGCGGAAGCACGTAGTACAGCACCACCAGCACCGCCGCGATCAGCACAGCGCGCAGCGCCGCCCAGAAGATGAGCCGCCTGCGGCTGCCTGGGCCGTTCACCCTGCCTGGCCCTCGGGGACAGGCGCCTGTGGCGCCGCCTTTGGTCCCGCTTTGGCGGCGGTGCGCTTCTGGAGCAGGCCGGCCAGGAACGCGACGACGACGGCGATCCCTACGCCTGCGAACGTGAACAGCACCCGGCGACCTTCGGCGGCGAGGTCGGTGGGGTCAGCCAAGTCGTCGGCGATGAGCACCATCCCGGCCATGGCCGCACAGTAGAAGGCGTAGTTGACCGCGCGGATCGATCCGGCCAGGGTGCCGAGGATGACGATGACCACTTCCAAGACGGTTTTGTCGTCAACGGTCAGCAGGAACAGGGCCGCCACCACGGCACCGATGATCTCCCCGGCCAGCCGCTGCATGGCGACCAGGGTGGAGTACACCTCCTGATTGATCGCGTGCAAGACGATCAGCGGCACCCCCATGACCACCAGGACGCCAAGGGCCCTCCGCACGTTCAGCCCCGTGCGGTTGAGCTTGAACACTTCCGCCAGCCGGATCACGGCGTCAGTCAAGCTCGCGGGGGGGGGTGACCCGGCCTCACCCAGATGGGGTGCACTGTCGGCGCTGCGCGTGGCCTGTCAGAGCAGGCCGAGCAGGCGGGTCCGCTCGACGGTTGCCGCGCGGGTGGAGACCCCGAGCTTGGCGTAGATGTTCTTCAGATGCGCCTTGACCGTGTTCACCGACATGTGGCATTCGCGGGCGATCTCGGCGTTGGTGAGGTGAGAGGGCAGGAACCGCAGCATCAGCAGTTCCCGCTCGGTGAGGATAACCGCCGGCTGGCGGGGGATGCCGCGGGCGGGGGGAGGGGAACCCAGCGCGATCGACAAAGCGGTGCCGGACTCGGTGCCGAGCGATCCGGCGGCCGCCCGGGCCAGGCGGGCCACCGCCGGGCCCTCTTCCAGGAAGACCCGGACCAGGTGCTCGGGGGCAGCGAGCCCGGCCGCGGCCATCATGTGCCCCCGGGGGTCCGCACCGGACTCGATGGCGGCGCGCGCCAGCAGCAGCTCACCGGTCAGCTGGTCGCGCATCGTGCCGGAGCTCGCCCGGCCGAGCCGGGCCCGCACCGCGTCGAAGCGGCCGCGTGCCAGGTCCAGGCGGGCCCGCAGCAGCGTGTACGCCGGGCCGCTGTCGGGCAGGACAGCGATCAGTTCCTCAGCCTGGCGCGCCTGGCCGGCTTCCAGGTGCCAGCGGGCGGCAGTCGCGTCGGCCAGGCACCGCAACGCCGAACGCGGGACATGGTCGATCAGCTTGCGGGCCTCGCGCACGGTGGCGAACACCTCGTCCCAGTCGTCCAGCGCGGCGGCCGCCCGGACCTTCTCGAGCCGGAGCAGGACCTGGTAGACGAGGGTAAACGGGTTGGCCTGAATGACCTCGTCCAAGAGCTGGAGCGCCGCGACCGCGTCCGCGATCTCGTTGCGGTCGATCAACGCCCCGGCCAGCGCCAGACGGGCGTCAGCCGCGCCCGGGTGGGTGTCGAGGCCGAACGCGCCAGCCGCCTCCAGAGCAGCCGCGGCCTGACGCTCGGCCACGGAGAGCCTGCCTTCTCGCAACGCGATCCGCGCGGCCAGCGCCGGCGCGAGCACAAGCGCCGCGATCTCATCGCCCGGACTGCCCGAACGCAAAGCGCTGGCGGCCTCGCGGGGCTTATCGATCAGCAGGTAGCCGCGCACCAGGTTCATCCGCGCCCGGGCGCCGGCGACCCCGAGGTCCAGGCCCGCCTCGACCGCCTCGACCGCCCGGCGGCCGGCATCGATCTCATCGCCCGTGCCCGCGCTGACCGTGAACGTGAGAAGCCGGAGCAGGTCGAGGGTCGCGATGTCCTTCGCCCGCGCCTCGGGCTCGTCACTGATACGCATCTGTGCGCGCTGGAGCCAGGCGTGGGCCTCAGCCACCCGGCCGGCCAGTCCGAGCATCAGGGCGTAGATGAGCATGCGGGAGGCTGATTCGGTCACCAGCTCTCTCGGGAACAGGTTGACGAATGCCGCGATGCCCGGGGTATCGGACAGGTCGGCCCGGCGGTAGGCGGCCTCGAACACCAACGAGAAGGCCCGGTCGGTATCACCGGCGGCGAGCAGGCAGCGGGCCGCCCCGGCGATGTCCCCCCGCGGCTGGAGGATCATGGCGGCAAGGCGATGTAGTTCCTGCGCCTGCTCCGGCCGGTGCGCCTGCAGCTCCGAGCGCAACATCTCGGCCAGCAGCGGGTGATACCGCCAGGTGTCCCGGCCCGGCCCGGTCGCCA
Organism: uncultured Actinomycetota bacterium; assembly: GCA_963771985.1. Taxonomy (GTDB): domain Bacteria; phylum Actinomycetota; class Actinomycetes; order Streptosporangiales; family Streptosporangiaceae; genus Trebonia. The sequence goes on from CAVYVO010000032.1 coordinate 645,104, forward strand.
TCACGAACTGCAGGTTGGCCTCCATCTGCCGGAGTACTTCTGCGCTGTCGCCGCGCCCCGACAGCGCGTCGCACAGCTCGGCGTCCAGAACGTCGGCGACCGACGTCCGCAGCAAGAACTCCGACAGCTCCTTGGGGGCGCGGTAGAGCAGCTCGTCAGCGAGGAGATCGGCCACCATCGGAGCCCGCCCGGAGAACTCGGCCACCGCGGCCGAGACGTCGGCGCGGTCCTTGAGCCCGGCTGCCGCGAGGCGCAGGCCGGCGACCCAGCCCTCGGTGTGCCGCCAGAGTTCCTCGATCTCACTCGCAGTGAGGCGGTGCTCGCCGAGTGCGGTGAACAGTTCGGTGGTCTCGGGCAGCGTCAGTGCCAGATCGCGCTGGCGGAGCTCGGCGAGCCAGCCCCGGGCGCGCCACCGGCTGACCGGCAATGGCGGGTCGGCCCGGCCCGTCAGCAGCATCCGCGATGCTCCGGGGAGGTGTTCGACGACGAGCCCGAGATCCTTGATGATCTCCGGGCTTTGCAGGTGATGCATGTCCTCCAGGACGATGACCAGCGGATCTTCCACGGCCGACCACGCGGTTAGCAACCGGTCGAGAAACTCCGGCGGCAGACGATGCACGTCAGCTGCCGACGCCACCTGGGCAAAGGCGCCCGGGACCGCGCGCTCCAGGGCCAGGACGAACGTGACCCAGAAGCGCTCCGGCAGGTCATCGCCGGCGTCGAGCGTCACCCATACCCGGGCGACCGGGTCCAGGGTCTGGAACCACTGCGCGACGGCCACGGTCTTCCCGGTGGCCGGGCCGCCGGTCACCAGCGCCACACGCCAGTCGGGCTGGGCCAGAACCTCGCCGAGGCGCGGACGGGCAATCGCCCGGACCGGTACTGCCGGACACCCGAACTTCCAGCGGGGAACCGGAAGCGAGCTTCCCCCTGGGACGGCCCCCGCGTGCGTACTCACCATCATCACGACCCGATCACACTGGGCTCGGAGGTGCCAGGGACGAAAGTCCCGTCCGGCGTCTTTCCCCAGCTCTGGACCCGGGTCATCCCCGCCCGAGGCGACGACTGGCCGACGTACCCGGAACGGGTGTGGGCAACTCACCCCGCCCGGCGGTTCACTGCGAAAGTGTCAAAGCCTCGAGAAGCGACCGATGGCACTTACGTGATCACCGTCCGCGGTGCCGCGGGTCCTTGGGTCCGGGCAGCCTTCGACGACACCGAGGTGAGCGTGGAGGGCGAAATGACGGTGCTACGGCGCGCCGGAGCCGACCAGGCTGCCCTGTACGGCCTGCTGCGGAGAATCCAGGACCTCGGGCTTGAACTCCTCGACGTCCGCCGGGAATCGGCGGAACCAGCACGAGATGACCCAGGAAGCGGACAAGGAGAGCACTGATGGAACCTGGCGATAACACGACAACTGCGGCGCACGCGCAGGCTGGCACGGCCCCGCCGGTGAATCCCTACGGCGGGAAACCGGGCAGTGGCCTGCAGTTCCCGCCGTATTACAAGCCGACGCCGTCGGTGCGGAGCCGGAACAACTACTTCCCCGGCAGTGAGACCGTGGGGCCGAATGAGATGCGGATCTCGTTCGTCGGCAGCTGCCCGTTCCCGCCCCGGCGCGACCAGGCCGGCACCTGCATCATGGTCGAGCTGGGCAACGGCGACCGGTTCTTCTTCGACTTCGGCCCCGGCTGCGTCAAGAACATCCTCGCCATGGGCGTCCCGGTGCCGTCGATCAACGACATCTTCATCACCCACCTGCACGTCGACCACTACCACGACCTGTCCTACCTGCTGCCGTTCTCGGCATGGGCCGGACGGTGGAAGCAGCCGCTGCGGGTCACCGGCCCCTCGGGACGCACGCCGGAGCTCGGGACCAAGGGCATGGTCGCGGGCATGAAGCAGATGCTGAAGTGGCACCTGGAGGCCTTCGACGCCTGCCCCATCGGGGACGGCTACGAGGTCGAGGTCAACGAGTTCGACTGGAAAGACGACAACGGCATCTGCTACGACAAGAACGGCGTCACCGTCCGCCACTGGCGGCGCTCGCATGCCAAGGACGGGGCCTCGGCCTACCGGCTGGACTGGAACGGCCTTTCCTTCGTGTGGACCGGCGACGGCAGGCCCGATGAGCTGACAGCCAAGTACGCCCAGGGCGCCGATGTCTTCGTCACCGAATGCCAGCCCGACCTGGCGCGCCTGAACCTGTATAAGTACGGGCTGCCGGAATTCCTGTTCAACTACACCGTCGATATCCACCACACGGTGGATTACGCCGCGGGCTACCTCATGAAGCAGGTCAACCCGCGCTGCGGCATGGTCACCCACATGGCCTTCGACAATGACACGCTGAACGAGACCAGCGCCGACATCCGCGCCTACTGGGACGGGCTTTTCCTGTACGGCGCGCCGGACGTGGTGGTCGTCAACGTCACCAAGGACGCGATCTGGCACCGGGAAGCCGCCCTGCCGGGATTCGCGGGCCAGTCCCTGCCGAACCCCACCGTCCTCTTCGGCGATCCGCTGCCGGCTACCGGCCAGGGCGTCGTCCCGCAGCCCAGGATTCCGCGCGAGCAGCAGCAGGAGCAACTGACGCGCGATCTGGAGATCAACCCGAAGGAGTACTACCCGCCGGACGTCTACCGCGAGCCGCTCACCAAGCTCGCCGACCCGCAGGAGGTCGACCTCCTGGAGATGGCCAAGGTCATGGGATTCGACCTGAGCAAGCGCCCCGGATAATGGAGATCACCTGCGAGGCCGGCCAGGCCGTTCCGGTCACGATCCTGACCGGGTTTCTCGGGGCGGGCAAGACGACGCTGCTGAACCGCATCCTGACCGGGGATCACGGCCTGCGCGCCGCGGTCCTGGTCAACGACTTCGGTTCGGTCAATATCGATGCCGAGCTCGTCGTCGGGGTAGAGGGCAACATGGTCAGCCTGGCCAACGGCTGCGTCTGCTGCCAGATCCGCGACGACCTCATCGAGTCGGTCATCACCCTGCTCGCTCGCCCGCAGGCCGTCGAGTACATCCTGCTGGAAGCCAGCGGAGTGGCCGACCCCGCCGGGATCTTCATGACCTTCAGCGATCCCGGCCTGCGGGACCGGATCAGGCTGGACAGCGTCACCTGCGTGGTGGACGCGGACCAGGTCTTCGCGCACCCTGAGTACCCGCCCCTGCTCGACCTCAAGCTCCGCCAGGTCGGGTTCGCGGACATGCTGATCCTGAACAAGGCGAGCCTGGCCGGGCCCGGGCAAATCGCCAAGGTCAGGGCCTGGCTTGACAGCCATTTCAGCCGTCTTCGCATCGTCGAGACCGACTACTGCGAGGTGCCTTACCAGATCCTGCTGGGCGTCGGGCGCTTCGATCCCGGCCGGGCGGACATCAGCTCACCCGCCGCTGAGCGAGGCTGCACCGACCCGGCCTGCCATGACGACCACCGTGCGCCCGACCACGCCACGGTGTTCAGCACCTGGAGCTACGAGACCGGCCAGCCGCTGGCGCTGGAAGCGTTGCGGGAAGCACTGCGTAGGCTGCCCGGCGCTGTTTACCGGGTCAAAGGGGTGATCTACACCACCGATGCGCCACAGCGGCGGGCGGTGCTGCAGGTGGTCGGCAGGCGCGTGGACATCTCAATCCAAGAGGAGTGGGGCCAGCGGGTGCGGCGCACGCAGATCGTCGCCATCGGCGCGGCCGGCAGCATCGACGCGATGCTACTGGAAAGCACATTCGTCTCCTGTATTTCGAACGAGGAATGCGTGGCCTTCGCTGGGGGGTAGGGCGGGCGGCGGGGAGTCAGCCGGGTCCGTTCGGGATAAAAGGAGAGAAAGGAGAGAGGAGCGGGGCGGCGGGTCAGCGTCACCAGTTGCCGTGGGGGTGAGCGCTGCGCGCGATGACCGCCGTGGTCACCGACCAGGCATGACATGACCGCTCGCACCCCTGAACCGAGTGCGCTCGCCGGTGCAAGCGGCCAGGGTACCGGGGCTGAAGGCACCGACAGCTACCCGGCAGGCTGACCGGCTCGGGAGTTGGATGCCGCTTCCCCGGTGGATCATCCTCCGGGGGTGACGGCTTTCCTCGTCGTTCGTCGGAGACTCGTGGTTGCGACGCTCCGCGGACGCCGGGGCCCGAAGGGAGACAAGCCATGAGCATCGGCCCGGTGGAATATGTGATTCTCGGTTTTCCCGGCAACAAGTTCACCGGTCAGATCGTGCCGGAGCTGGCCAAGCTCATCGACAGCGGAGTGGTCAGGCTCATCGACCTCACCTTCATCAGGAAAGACGCCGCCGGCGAGGTGGAGGTGGTCGAGTACGACGCGGTCGAGGAGCTGGCGGCGTTCGCCGGCCTCGACGCCGAGGTGGGCGGGATTCTCACCGCCGAAGACATCGCTTACGCCGCTCTGGGCCTCGAGCCGAACTCCTCAGCAGTGCTGCTCATCTGGGAGGACACCTGGGCGGGCCCGTTCGCAACGGCAGTGCGCAATGCAAACGGAGTAATCCTCGAAGGCGCGCGAATCCCGCGCGAGATCATCGAACAGGCGATGGGCACCCTGGCCGATGGCCCTGACTGAGATCGGTAAGCCCACACCATTCGCGCCGACCGGCCCCGCCGGCGGCGCCAACACAACAGGAGACGATTGACATGCCGATGCGACGACGTCGACCCATCGCACGAGTGGCGACGACCGCGGTCGTGGCCGGGACCGCGGCCAACATGGGAGCCAAGTCCGCGCAGCGGAGCGCCGCGGCCGCCCAGGCCCAGGATGCCCCGCCTGCCCCTGCTCCAGTGGATGAACCCGCCGCACCCGAAGCCGCCGCACCCCAAGCTATCGACGGCGAGCAGATCGAACTGCTCAAGCAGCTTGCCGCCCTCAAGGACCAGGGCATCCTCACCGAGGAGGAGTTCTCCGTCAAGAAGGCACAGATCCTGGGGATCTGACACCCCTCGCTGGACGGTGTGCGGCAGGGGCGGAAGCGCACGGTCCGTTCGGATATATGGGGAGCGTCCGGCCCGGCGTCACCAGTTGCCGTGGTGGTCGGGCACCAGTTTGACCAGCGGCAGCATGAGCACGAGCAGGACCGCGAACAGGAGGAACACGCGGGCCTGGACCAGGCCGGGCTGCGCGCTGCGCGCGATGACCGCCGTGGTCACCGAGACCGCGGTGATCGCCCCGGACTGGCGGAACATGCCGCGCAGCCCTGCGATGGCGGCCACCTGGTCGGGGGCGAGTTGCAGGCTCGCGTTGTTGGCGGCCGGCACCGACAGCCCCATGCCGCAGCCGGTGGCGGCGGCGGCGATGGCCAGCCACGTGTAGGGCGACAGCGGTGGCGGCACGGCCATCATCAGCAGGCCGCCGGCCAGGATCGCGAACCCCGCGACCATCGGCAGCCGGTAGCCGGTGCGTCGCAGCGCCATCGCCGCGGCGCCCGCGACCGCGACCATGCCGACCGCCCGCGCCGTGAGCAGCGTGCCCGCGCCCAGCGGCGCGATGTCGTACCGCTCCTGCGCGTAGAGCGGAACGAGGGCGGCGAAGCCGAGCGCGGCCGCCCCGTACACGTAGTTGATCAGGTTCATGACGCCGAAACCGCGCCCGCGAAGCAGCCGGTAGGGGACGAACGGCGCGGCGGCCCGCCGGGAGTGCCTGATGAACAGGCACACGGTGACGGCCGCGACCGCCTCACAGCCCAGGAAGACGGGGCTGTACAGCGGCACCTGCCCGCTGCCGAGGTAGGTGATGCCGAACATGGCGGTCGCGATCGCGGCGGCCAGCAGCGCGATCCCGTGAATGTCGATCCGGCCGGCCGGACGAGTGGCCGAGGCGGGGATGAACTTGGCCGTCAGCGCTATCAGCACCAAGCCGATCGGCACGTTGACCAGGAAGATGCCCCGCCACGACCAGTAGCTGACGAACAGGCCGCCGACCACGGGGCCGATGATGCCGCCGACCGGCAAGATAGACGTGAACATGCCCACCGCGCGGTCCCGTTCCGCCCCGAAATGATCGGACACGATGCCGGTGGCCGACGGCATGAACGCGCCGCCGCCGAGCGCCTGGATGAACCGCGGCACCAGCAGGAGGGCCATGTTGCCGGCGAACCCGCAGCACAGCGAGGACGCGGTGAAGATGGCCGCGGAGATCATGAAGACCTTCTTGCGGCCGTACATGTCACTGATCTTCCCGGCCATCGGCATGGCGATGACCTGGCCGAGCGCGTAGATCGAGATCGTCCACCCGCTCCAGTTGATGGTGGCGTGCAGTTCCCGTTCGATGGCGGGCAGCGCGGTGGCCACAATGGTCTGGTCGATCGAGGCCATGAACAAGCCGATGGAGACGATGGCGAAGATCAGCTTGCGCCGGTCCGGCGGTTCCGCTCCGCGGGCACCGTCCTCGCACGCTGCGGCGATCTCTCCCGTCGCGCTCACATATCGTAACGTTAGTTGCTTGCTAGCAAGCATTCAAGTTGGTTCTGGAGAACGTGATGGATGCCGAACTCGTGGCCCGGTTGCGCGGGGTCATCCCCCGCCTCGCCCGGCAGCTCAACGAGACGTCCACGGGCGAGGGCCTGACGCCCACGCAGTACTCCGTCCTGGCGCTGGTCCGCCTCCGCGGCCCGCTGGGTCTGGCGGAGCTGACCGAACTCGAGGGTCTGAACCCGACGATGCTGTCGCGGATCGTCAAGGCGCTCGACGAGCGCGGCCTCATCCGGCGGCTGCCCGACCCGAGCGACATGCGAGCGGCCCGCGTGGAGGTGACGCCAGCGGGCGAGCAGGTACACGACCGGGTCAGGCGACAGCGCACCCAGGTGCTCTCCGAGTGCCTGGAGCGACTGCCCCGGCGGACCGCGGAAATACTGCTCGCCGCGGTGCCCGCCATGGAGGAGCTCGCGGAGGAGGTGAAAAGGCCGCGCGGCGTCGTAGAGTGAGTTACCCGTCCGTAACAGGAGCGTCATGAGTTTCAATCTCGCCGCCATGCTGCGCGAGTCCCGCCACGCCAGGCCGGACCATCCGTTGTGCCACATCAGCGATCTGACCTTCAGCTATACCCAGGTGGACGAGATCTCCGGGCGGGTGGCCAGCGCCCTGCTCGGTAGCGGGCTGCGCCGCGGTGACAAGGTCGCGGTGCAGTTGCCCAACCTGCCGCAGTTCCTCTTCACCTACTTCGCCATCCTCAAGGCCGGCCTGGTGATGGTCCCGCTGAACCCGCTGCTGAAGGCGCGCGAGGTCGCCTACCAGCTGCGGGACTCGGAATCCAGGATGCTGATCACCTTCGAGGGCTTCGCGGCCGAGGCGGTGGCCGGGGCCCGCGAGGCCGGGAACGTGCCCACGTACGTGGTGAACCTCCCGGGCAACGACCAGCGGCCGGAGGGGACCAGGCACTACGACGAGCTCTATTTCGCCGACGACACCGGCGAGATCGAGCCTACGAATGCCGACGACACCGCGGTGATCATCTACACCAGCGGCACGACCGGCAAGCCCAAGGGCGCGGAGCTGACCCACTTCCAGCTGTACATGAACTGCACGGTGGCCGGCGAGCTGTTCGGCTTCCGCGACGACGACATCGGGGTCGCGGTCCTGCCGATGTTCCACGTGTTCGGCCTGTCCAGCGTGCTGAACACGGCCGTGCGGTTCGGCGGGACGCTGGTGCTCATCCCCCGGTTCGAGCCGGATGCGGTGCTGGATGCCATCGCGCGGTACCGGTGCACGATCTTCTCCGGCGTCCCGACCATGTACTACGCGCTGCTGCAGGCAGACCCGGCCGGCCGGGATCTGTCGTCGCTGCGGGTGGGGATCTCCGGCGGCGCCGCGATCCCCGGCGAGGTCATCCGCGCGTTCGAGGAGAAGTTCCCCGGCGTGGTGATCCTGGAGGGCTACGGGCTGTCCGAGACGGCCAGCACCACGACCTTCAACATCAGCGCCGAGCAGCGCAAGGTGCTCTCGATCGGCAAGCCGATCTGGGGCGTGGAGGTCCGGGTGGCGGACGAGCAGGACAAGCCGCTGCCGCCGGGGCCGGAGAACATCGGCGAGATCGTCATCCGCGGCCACAACGTGATGAAGGGCTACTACGGCAACCCCGCGGCGACCGCGGAGGCGTTCCGCGGCGGCTGGTTCCACACCGGCGACCTGGCCTACGCCGACGAGGACGGCTACCTGTTCATCGTGGACCGCAAGAAGGACATGCTCATCCGCGGCGGCTACAACGTCTACCCGCGGGAGATCGAGGAGGTGCTCTTCGCCCACCCCGCGGTGGCCGAGGCCGCCGTCATCGGCAAGGCCGACCCGAAGCTGGGCGAGGAGATCGTCGCGGTCGTCGTGCCCAAACCGGGCGCCGAGGCCGATCCGGACGACATCATCGCGTACTGCCGGGAGCGGCTGGCTGCCTACAAGTACCCGCGCGAGGTACGGATCGCCGCCGACCTGCCGAAGGGCCCGACCGGGAAGATCCTCAAGAGAGAGCTGCGGGGCGAATGAGCGAGGTCCCCACTGTCCGCGGCCCGGTCGACACCGCCGACCTCGGGCCGACCTACATGCACGAGCACATCTTCGTGCTCACCGCGGACGTGCAGCAGAATTACCCCGGCGAGTGGGGCAGCGAGGACAAACGGATCGCAGACGCGGTGGCCAAGCTGAGCGCGCTGGCCGCCCAGGGCGTCCGCACGATCGTGGACCCGACCGTGGTCGGCCTGGGCCGCTACCTGCCGCGCATCCAGCGGGTCGCCGAGCAGGTACCCGGGCTCAACATCATCGTCGCCACCGGCCTGTACACCTACGACAGCGTGCCGTTCTTCTTCTACCACCGCGGCCCGGCGCTGAACGCGGCGCTCGGCGCCGAGGTGCCCGACCCGATGGTGGACATGTTCGTGGCCGACATCACCGAGGGCATCGCCGGCACGGGAGTGCGGGCGGGCATGCTCAAGTGCGCCATCGACGAGCACGGCATGACCCCGGGCGTCGAGCGCGTGATGCGCGCGGTCGCCGCGGCCCATCACCAGACGGGCGTGCCGGTCACCGTGCACACCCACCCGGGGTCGCGGACCGGGCTCGAGGTCAAGCGGGTGCTCTGCGACTCCGCCGGGGTCGATCCCGGCCGGGTGGTGCTCGGCCACAGCGGCGACACGACCGACTGCGACCATCTCGCGGAACTGGCCGATGCCGGGTTCATGCTGGGCATGGACCGGTTCGGGATCAACTTGGAGACCACATTCGAGGCGCGGGCGGACACGCTGGTCGAGATGTGCCGCCGCGGCTACGCCGAGCGCATGGTGCTGTCCCACGATGCGGCCTGCTACATCGACTGGGTCGACCCGAACGTGCTGCCGTTCCTGCCGCAATGGCATTACCTGCATATCCACGACGAGGTCCTGCCGTACGCCCGCGAGCACGGGGTTACCGAGGAGCAGATCGCCGCCATGCTGACGGCGAACCCGCGCCGCTTCTTCGAGTCGGGGCGTCATGGACCACGATGACTGGCGGGTAACGATCTCGTTCCCCGATCCGGAGCAGGCGCGACAGGCGAAAGTACTGTTCTCCGGGCACGAACTACCTGAAGACGCCCGCCAGCAGCTCGGCCACAGCATCGCGATGGGCGCGGGAGACGCCCAGGTCTTCCTGTACGCCGGGACCGAGGTGGCTGCCCGGGAGGCTGAGCGGATCGCCCGCGACGTGCTGGCGCAGCATCACTTCAGCGCAACGTTCGCCGTCCACCGCTGGCATCCCGTTGAGGAACGCTGGGAAGACCCAGACGTCGCGATGCCGCGGACCGAAGCCGAACGCGAGGCAGAGCACCAGCGGCTGCTAGACGATGAGGCCGCTGAGTCCCGGACCGCCGGCGTGGCCGAATGGCTGGTGCGAGCAGAACTGCCCTCGCGGCACGCGGCGGTCGCGCTGGCCGGCAAGCTCCACGGCCAAGGGCGGACGGTCATCCGGCGCTGGAAGCTCCTCACCGTCGGGGCCAGCGACGAGGACGACGCGCGGGAACTCGCCGGCCAGATCACGCGGGAGGCGCCAGCAGGCGCCACGGTCCACGCCGAGCACTCCGCCGTCTACCTCCCGTTCGCAGGCTTCTGACCGCGTCCGAACGCCCGGCCAGCATAGGCCACGACGGCTCCGGTCCAGTCAGGTTCTGGGCCGGGGCTGGCTCCCTGGAAGCGGGCGCAGCCACAGCACGCCGCCGTGCCGGGCCGCCTCGTGGCTGGCGGCCGCGGTCTCCAGGGCCGTCACCAGCCGGGCGACGTACGCCTTCGCCCGGGGGAACGTGACGTCGGACGTGTAGATGAGGCCGGGCACCTCTCCCCCGGCGGCCTCGCGTGCCCGCCGCAGGCTCTCGAAGTCCGGGACATTGTTCGTCACGATGACCCGGCCCTCAAGCAGTGCGGCCTCGAAGATCTCCAGGTCCGACAGGGCACGCAGCAGGACGTCCGCGACGACCGCCCGGCAGTCAATCCCCCGCGACACCAGGTCGTCGGCGATCGCGGCGGAGAACATCTCGTCAAGCAGCAGCGCGTCGGGCTTGCCGCCCGCCGTCCCGCTCACCGGCCCAGCAGTTCCTGCTGCCGCTCCCAGCTGGCATGCGCCCGCGCGGCCTCGGCCCGCGCCCGGTCTAGGAAGGCGTCCACTTCCCCGGGGTAGTCGCCCCAGTAGGCCAGCGCCGCGCGGAGGAACGGCACCGGCACCCCGGAGGTCTCCGCGACGACCGCGAGGACCGCGTCGGCGGCGAGCGCCGGATCCCCTTCCCGGACCGACCGCACCGCACCGATGACCTCCCACACGTCAGGACCGCCGACGAGCCGGGCACGACGCCCTGCGGGGCCGTCCTTGAACGTGATCAGCGGATGCTCGTGCGACCGGAGCGCCTCATCGACCAGTCGGCTGGTAGCGCTGGACAGGGACATCTCCCGGTGGACGGCGAGGAATGCGGTGAGCCGCTCAAGTACGCGCGGCTCGAACCGGACGGATGATGGACTGGCGGCTACCATGTCCTACATTGTAGGCGAATGTAGGTGGAGCGGCAAGGAGGATAACGGCGCTATGCTCCGCTTCCGTTTGCGGTTTGGATCATGGGTGGCGGCGCAGGTGCGTGGTGCGGGCGGGGACGGTGCCCGCTCTTGAGGCCGCTGGCTTCAGCCCACCATCAGGCAAGCGCGGCGCTGGCGAGAACGAGGCCGCCGAGCAGGTCTTCGCCGAACGCGTCCGGGGCACCGCACACCGACGCGCAGCACGTGCCCTCCTGGGCACCCGGCCCCGGCCTGCGCGATCGCGCCCGGCGGAGGAGGGCTGACCGCGCACAGCAGCCCGCTTCCGTTCGGAATGAAAACGAGAATTATCCCGAACGGACGGTTGCGCCTGTCACGGACCAGACACCCCGCCCAAGGGCGGCGCGGGATGAACAAGACCTGATGCCCGAGGCTGTCCGCCGCCCGTTCATGTGACCTTCGCCCCTGATAAGCGGCGGATAGTCGATTTAACGTCGGGGTCCGTGATGGACAGCAAGCGGCGTTCGGAGACTGGTACCGAATCACGTCGTCCGTGCCTCGCTTGCGGCCGCCGCGGATCAACCATGGCGGGTGGCCAGTCTCGGCGATCGGGGGCTTGGTGCGGGTGAAGATCGTCGTTGTCTACAAGTGGGCGAGGGATCCGGAGGATGCCGCTGTCCGGGGCGACGGGTCGGTCGACTGGCGCGGCGCGAAGATGGCCGCTGGCGAGGACGATCCGGCGGCGGTTGCCGTCGGGCGCGCGGTCGCGGCGGCCTCGGGCGCCAGCCTGGTGGGTCTGACTATCGGTGACGGGGACGCCAGCTGGGCGCTGGCCCGCGGCGTCGGGCAGGCCGTCGCGGTCCCGGACGCGCCGAACCTGGCGGACAACGCGGCGACGGCCGGCCTGCTGGCGGCCGCGATCGGGTGGATCGGCGAGGCCGACGTGGTGGTGATCGGGGACGCCGAGGGATACCCGGGCGTCGCGCCAGTCCTGGCGGGTGTCCTCGGCTGGCCGGTGCTGCTGGGTGTGTCGGCCGCGACGTTCGAGGGCGGCCGGCTCGTGGTGACCCGCCGGGCCGGCGATCGCGAGCAGACAGTAAGCCTGGGCCTGCCGGCCGTGCTCGGTGTGGCGGCCGCGGCCGCGGAGAAGCAGGCTCCGGGAATGAAGGAGGTCCTGGCCGCGCGCAGGCGCCCAGTCACCGCCGTGTCGCTGGCCGACCTGGGAGCCGCCCCGCTCGACCGGATGGAGTCCCGGGGCACGCGCGTTCCCGAGGCCGGATCGGCTCGCATCTTCGAAGGCAGCCCGCAGGCGGCGGCCCGGCAGCTCGTCGCCGCGTTGCGGGCGGATGGCGTGCTGTGAGCTGGAGGGGCCCGATGCTCGATCAAGGACGGATGAGATGACCGGTGAGGGCTGGGTCCTGGCGACCGACGCGAGGCGGCTCGGTGCGATGGTTTCCGCGGTTCGCGGGCTGGGCGGGAGCGTGACGATCGCCGCGGTCGGCCCGCGGTCCGTCGCCGAGGCCGCGGCCGCCGCCGGGCCGGACGCTGTGCAATGGATCGAGGCAGCCGGGGACGTCCCCGCCGAGGCATACGCGCCCGCGCTGGGGCGGGTCCTGTCGGCGGCCAGGCCGCGCGCGGTGCTCGCGGCCGCGACGCCCCAGGGCCGGGCCCTGCTGGGAGCCGCGGCCGCCGCGCTCGGCGCGGTCGTGATCCCGGGAGTCCGCCGCCTGTGGCTTGAGGGCGACATGGTGGTCGCGGACCAGACGGAACTGGGCGGCCGTGTGCTGGAGATCGTCGCGTCCGCCGCGCCGGTGGCGGGGCTGTTCGGCGGCGAGGACACCCCATCGCCCGCCGCCGCCGCGCCGGCCCCCATCGAGCAACTCGACGTGGCCGGCCCGGCCGACATCCGGATCGAGAAAACGGAGCCGGTGATCGGCGCGAGTACCGGCGTGACCGGCGCCGAACGCATCGTGGCCGTGGGCCGCGGCCTCAAGGCGAAGGCGGACCTAGCGCTGGCGGAGGGCCTGGCCGCGGAGCTGGGGGCGGAGATCGGGTGCTCGATGCCGATCGCCGACGACTTCGGCTGGGTGGCGAAGGAGCGCTACATCGGCCGGTCCGGCCAGCATGTCTCCCCCCGGCTTTATGTGGCGATCGGCATCTCCGGGGCGCCGCAGCACCTAGAGGGGGTACGCGACACCAAAGTCGTGGTGGCCGTCAACGCCGATCCCGGGGCGCCCATCTTCCGCCGTGCCGACTACGGGATCGTCGGCGACCTCTACGAGGTGGTCCCCGCGCTGCAGGCAGCGCTGGGCGAGTAGCACATGGAGGGAGCAAACATCATGGCTGATCGATTCGATGCCAGCTACAACGCCGTCGTGATCGGCGGCGGTATATCCGGGCTGTCCGCGGCCCTGCAGGCGGCCAAGGACGGGCTGCGCTGCGCCCTGCTCGAGAAGGAGCCGCAGACCGGCGGCAGCTCCGCGTTCGCCGAGGGCCACGCGGCCTTCGAGTCCGACGAGCAGGAGAAGCGGGGCATCCACGTCGGGAAGGTGGAGGCGTACGAGCGGTACCTCGACTACTCGCACTGGCGCGCCGACCCGGCGATCGTGTCGCGCTTCGTCGAGAACGCCGCCACCAGCATCGTCAAGCTCAGGGAGGAACTCGGCGTGGTCTACCGCGACGTCCAGATCACGGCGCCCGACCAGCCCGGCGAGCTCCGCACCTGGCACCTGCCCGAAGGCGAGATCGCCCACGTCATCGAGCTTCAGGAAGCCGAGGCCCGCCGCCGGGGCGTGGACATCTTCCTCGCGACCTCGGCGAAGCACATCCTCATGGACGGCGGGAAGGTCGCGGGCATCCTGGCCACAGACTCTGACGGGCAGGACGTCAAGCTCGGCGCGAAGGCCGTCGTGGTCGCCACCGGCGGCTACGCGGCGAACCCGCAGATGCTCGACAAGTACAGCAAGTACGGCATCGGCGCGAGGATGATCAACGTCGGCGGCCCGGGCAACACCGGCGACGGCATCACCATGCTCCTCGAGGCCGGCGCGGTCGAGAACCGGAACATCGGCACCCTGCTGCTGTTCCCGTTCATGCGCGACAAGGCCATCGTCAGCGAGACCAATTGCGCCGGCTTCCAGCCCTACCTGTGGGTCGACAAGTACGGCAGACGGTTCACCGACGAGGTCGCCGGCCTCAACTTCGGCCATGCGGGCGACATCGTCGCCGGCCTGCCGGACGCGATGTACTGGGCCATCCTCGGCCAGGAACAGATCCGCAAGCTCGCCGAGGCAGGCAACGAGGTCGGACTCGGCATCTACATCAACAACTACGCCAAGCTCCCCGGCCTGCCGGCCGAGATCGCGGCGGACGCGGCGGACGCCAAGCGCGACAATGTGTTCGGCGCGGCGACGATCGGGGAACTGGCCGGGAAGATCGGCGTCGATCCCGCGGTCCTGACGGCCGAGGTCGACGAGTACAACGGCTACTGTCAGGTCGGCGCGGACCGCAAGTTCCACAAGCTGGCGCGGTACCTGATCCCCGTCGCAGAAGGGCCGTTCTACGCGGTCAAGATGGAGACCGGGATTATGATCAGCATGGGCGCCATGAAGACCGACGACCACTGGCGCGCCATCGGCAAGGACGACAAGCCGATCCCCGGCCTGTACGTCGTGGGCTGTGACGCCGGCGGCCTGTGGGGCGAGAGCTACAGCCTCCCGATCCCCGGCTCGGCCAACGGGTTCTCCCTGACGTCCGGCTGGCTGGCCGCCGACGACATCGCGGAGCAGATCAACAAGGGCGTGCTGGCCTGACAGCGAAGGCCCGGGGGCGGAGTTGTCCGCTCCGCTCCCGGGTCCTCGCCTTCGCGATGGGACTCAAGATGGCAGAACTATCAGTCGATTTTGACGTCATCGTGGTCGGTGCCGGGATCGCTGGCTGCGTCACCGCACACCAGCTGGCCCAGGCGGGACACGACGTCCTGGTCGTGGAACGGGGCACCCAGCCGGGCGCCAAGAACCTGTCGGGCGGCGTCCTGTACTGCCGCGTGATGGAGCAAATCTGGCCCCACTTCGCCCGCCAGGCGCCGGTGGAGCGCGTCATCACGCGCAACTGCCTGAGCTTCCTCAACGACCGCTCCAGCGTCACCATCGACTACCGGGACGAGCGCCTCGCCAGCCCGGTCAACGCGGTGTCGGTGCTGCGCGCACGGCTCAACGCATGGCTCGCCGAGCAGTGCGAGAAGGCTGGCGCCACGGTCATGCCGGGTGTGCTCGTCGACTCACTGGTCATCGAAGACGGCCGGATCACCGGGATCCGCGCAGACGGCGACGAGCTCCGTGCCCGCGTCGTCGTGGCAGCGGACGGAATCAACTCCTTCCTCTGCCGCAACGCCGGCATCCGGGACACCGAACCGGCGCGGCACCTCGCGCTCGGCGTCAAATCGGTGATCGCGCTCCCCCGGGGTGTCATCGAGGAACGGTTCAACCTGGCCGGCGACGAAGGCGTCGCGTACGCGATGGTCGGCGACTGCACCGGAGGACTCGGCGGCGGCGGGTTCCTCTACACCAACCGCGAGTCCGTCTCGGCCGGCGTCGTCGTCCGGCTGGACGAGCTTTCCCGGTCAGCCGCGTCGTCGTCAGACCTGCACGACCGCTTCCTGTCCCATCCGGCGATCGCGCCCTTCCTGGAGGGCGGCGAGCCGGTCGAGTACGGATGCCACCTGATCGCCGAAGGCGGCAGGGCGATGGTCCACGACCTCACGCGGCCGGGCCTGGTCGTCGTCGGCGACGCCGCCGGCCTGAGCCTCAACACCGGATTCACCGTCCGCGGGATGGACCTCGCGGCCGCATCCGGCATCGCGGCGGCCAAGACGATCCACGCCGCGCTCGGCGCGGGCGACACGTCGGCGCAGGCGCTGGCCCGGTACCCCGCGGAGCTGGACCGGTGCTTCGCCGGCCTGGACATGAAGACGTACGCCAGGGCGCCAGGCTTCTTCGAGAACCCCCGGCTGTACGAGGCCTACGGGCAGCTCGCCGCGGACGTGCTGCACGGCATCTACGACCTCGACACGTCACCGCGCCGGCACCTCCTGTCCACGGGCTTGCGGGCGCTGCGGCGGTCGCCGGTGACAATGCGCCAGCTGACCCGTGATGCCGCGTCGGCGATGAGGAGCCTGTGATGCTGACCATAGGCACGGTCCCCGAACGCCTCGCCAGGAACCGGTACGTGCTGGACGAGGAGTCGCACATCGAAGTCGACCAGGCGGCCGTCAGGTCGGCCGGCATCGGCGAACTCCTGGTGCGGGTGTGCCCCGCGCACGTCTACTCCCGGGCACCGGACGGCTCCATCGCCGTCCAGCACGCCGCGTGCCTGGAGTGCGGGGCCTGCCTCGCGATCGCGCCCCCCGGGGCGCTGCGCTGGCACTACCCGCGAGGCGGTTCCGGGGTGATATACCGCGAAGGCTGACGCCGGACGGCCGTGTCAGGCGTACAGGGCATCGATTTCGCTGGCGTACTTGGTCAGCACGTAGTCCCTGCGGACCTTCTGGGTGGGGGTCAGCTCGGCGCCGACCTCGAACGTGCCGGGCAGGATGCGGAACCGCCTGATGCCCTCGGCCCGGGACACCGCGGTGTTCGCGCGGTCCACCGCCTCCTGGACGGCACGCCGCAGGCCCGGGTCCTCGCGCAGGTCGCCGACCGTCGCCGCGTCTGGCTTGCCGTGCCGCTGCTTCCACCGGACGAACGCCTCGTTGTCCAGGGTGATCAGCGCCGCGATATGCGGCCTTCGGTCGCCGACGACAACGCACTCGTCGACCAGCCAGTGCTCCCGCACCCGGTCCTCCAGGACCGATGGCGCTACGTTCTTGCCGCCTGCCGTGATCACCAGTTCCTTCTTCCTGCCGGTCAGGTAGACGAACCCGTCGTCATCGACCCATCCAAGATCCCCGGTGCGCAGCCACCTGCCGTCGAACGCCTCGCCGGTCGCCCGGGGATCCTGCCAGTACCCCTGGAAGACATTGGGGCCCTGGACTTCGAGCTCGCCGTCTGGCCGTGCCCGGACCGCGCAGCCGGGCAGCGGCAACCCGACCGAGCCCATCCGCTGCGCGCCGGGCGGGTTCATGGTCACCGGGCCTGTCGTTTCGGTCAGCCCCCAGCCCTCCATCACGGTGATCCCCGCGCCACACAGGAAATGCCCCAGATCCGTGCTTAGCGGCGCTCCTCCGCTGATCGCCCAGGCGACCCGCCCGCCCAGCGCGGCGCGCAGCCGCGCGTAGACGAGGCGGCCGAACGCGGCGTGACGCAGCCGCAGCCCAACGCCCGGCCGCCCGGCCGCCCGGCTGTAGGCGATCGCCGCCGCCTCGGCCGCGGCGAACAGCCGCTGCTGCCCCCTGGCCTCGGCTTGCGCCCGGGCCGCGGCGGCCGTCTTCTCCAGTACCCGCGGCACCGCGAGCAGGATCGTCGGCCGGAAAGCCCTCAGCTCCGCGGGCAACTGGCCCGGGTCGGCGAGAAAGCCGATCCGCTTGCCGGCGTGGACCAGGCACAGCACGACCACGCGGGCCAGGATGTGCGACAGCGGCAGGAAGAACAGGCTCGAGGAATCCCCCGCCAGCACCCGGTCCCGGACCCCCGGCACGCCGATGACCGCGCGGACCGCTTCGGTCAGGTTGCCATGGGTGATCATGCAGCCCTTCGGCTGGCCCGTCGTGCCCGAGGTGTACACGATCGTCGCGAGCGTCCCGGAGTCCACGCCGTCGCGCCTGCGCGTGATCTCCTCCTCCGCCACGCCCTGGCCCGCGCGGGCCAGCGCGTCAAGGCCGCCAGAGCTCAGCAGCCACACTGTCTCCACCTTCGCCAGCTGGGCGTCCCGGATGGCCCGGGCGAACCGCTCGTTCCCGGCGAACACCGCGACCGCGCCGGAGTCGCTCAGCTCCCAGCTGATCTGCTCCGCCGAGGAGGTCTCATACACCGGTACGGTGACCGCCCCGGCCGCCCAGATGGCGAAATCGCAGATCACCCATTCCAGGCCCGGCGCGGCCATCAGCCCGACCCGGTCACCGGGCCTGATCCCCTCGGCGATCAGTCCGGCCGCGACCGAGGCGACCCGGCCGGCGAACTCGCCCGCCGTGACCGGACGCCATACGCCGCCCGCCTGCTCCGCGAACGTGACGCGATCCGGTTCCCGCGCCGCCCAGCCGAACACATCATCGCACGCGTTCTCACCCATGGAGCATCACCTGTTCCCAGATTCCTATTCAGGCTGCTTTCGGCGGCTGTTGCGGCCGCTCCGGGCTGAGGGCTTGCGGTCTGGCCCCCGCGGCCGGGGCGCGGCCGGTGAGCAGGGTCGCGGCCAGGCCGACCGCGCAGGCGGCCAGGGCAAGCGCGGGCAGCTGCCCGCCCGGGGCGAATCCGGCGATGGCGAGCCTGGTCAGGCCGAACATGGAGGCAGCCAGGCCGACCAGGAGGAGCGCAGGGGACCAGGGTCCGGGCCGCCCGAGCCCGGCGGGCAGGCGGATCATCGGCCGTTCCGCCCGCATGACGGCGATGACCAGCGGCACGAGCACCACGGTGAGCAGGGCGAGCCAGGCCGGGCGCAGTTCCCACCACCGCGCTGTCCCGATCGCGGGCTGGGGCATTATCCCTGTTGGGTAGAAGGCCACGGCGACGATGATCACCGGCACGAAATGCCACAGGTAGACGGTCATCGTCGCCTCGTTCAGGCGCGTGACGCGCCGCCACAGGCGGGGCCTGGCAAGCAGCCGGGTGGCGGCTGGCGCTGCCGCGATGACAAGCCCGGCCTGGACGGCGGAGTACGCGAGCAGCGCGATCGACGGCGGGTTGGTGTTGCCCGAGCCAACCATGTCGGCCTGGAACGCCTGGGATGTCACCAGGCCGGCGAGCAGAGCCGCGCCGCCCGCGGCCAGCGCGTACGGGCGCCACCGAGCACGGGTGAGGGTGCCGTCCTGCCAGGCGAAGCCCCATTGGTGGATCGACCCCCACACCAGCAGGTAATTGGCGTACCCGATCACGTGCAGGTGCGGCCCGGTCACGCCCGCGCCGACCAAGGCGGCCGCCGCGGCCATCACGGCGGGCACTGCCAGGCCCCAGCGCCGGTGCAGGGTGAGCATCACCGGGGTCAGCGTGATCAGCAGCAGGTAGACCGGCAGGAACCACAGCTGCAGGGCGACTAGCCAGCCGGCCTCTGCGACCACGGCCGTGTCCGCCCCCGCCGCCCTCGCCGCCACGACCGCCAGGATCGCCACCGCCACGAACACCGTCGTCGGCCACCACAGCCGCATGGCCCGGTCACGCACCCACCAGGTCCAGGACTCCCCGCGCGCCTGATGCGCCGCCCATGACCGGGCATTGACGTACCCGCCGACTAGGAAGAAGACCGGCATCACCTGGAACGCCCAGGTGAGCCACCGTCCCCAGCTGACGTAATCCACGGCATCCTGGCCGGACAGTCGCCCGCCGGAGTAGGTGACGTCGACCAGCAGCCAGTGACCGTAGACCACGCCGCCGATGGCTACCACCCGCAGCAGGTCGAGGTAGCGATAGCGTTCCATGCCGGAGAACTCCTTGCGGCTTCAGCATCGCGGGCCGGCAAGCGGGCATCCAGGGACCGAAGTCCCGCACTGGCGGCATTCGGCCGGAATCCCTGCGAGCCCGGCCGCCGGTTGTGGCCAGTACCCGCCGTTATGCGGCTGCCGCGATGGGCATGCGGCTGGCGGGTGATTGGCCGCCTTCCCCGGCCGTGACCGCTGGCGTGGTCATGGGCCGACTACCGGGAAGCGGAGCCGCGCGGCGATCTGGAACGGGGCACTGCGGATCGCGGTGATCTGGCCGCCGTCGTCGAGGGTGCGGTGGACTATTTCGTCGATCAGGTCCGGGACCGGCTGTGCCACGTCCGCCCAGTCCGGGCAGCCGTCGGCGGCGGTGCCGAGCAGGCCGCACCGGCCGCACACATAGCCTGGGACCAGGCCGTTGCCGGAGACGATCAGCTGTTTCACCGCGCGAGCGTTGACCGCGGCCACGCAATCGGCCAAGCCGACCGCGGCCAGCCCGCCCGGCGAAGCCTCCAGGACCACGGTGGCCAGCCGCTGGGCTTCCTGCTCGGCCCACCGAGCGATGACGGGCTCGGCTAGGTCACGGACCCGGGCCGGGGTCAGAGCACGCGGATCGGCGGTGAAACTGCCCGCGAAGGCCTCCCGCACCTCTGGCGGCAAGCTGGCGAAAAACTGCCCGATGCCATCCTCGTGTCCGCCGATGACCAGCGGCTCAGGCTCGCCGTCTCGCGTGAGGTGTTCCAGGAGGGCCGCCACCTGCCGGTAGTGATGGCGGGCCAGTTCGCTGATCCGATGCTGGACGTGGTAGGTGTCCAGCCCGTACCAGCCGCCGAAGCCTGGACTGGCAACGGTCGCCGCGTCGGACGCCGCGACCGCCTTGACCTCGCCGTCGGTGACGGCGAGCACCCACGCGTGCCGCCTGTCCACCACCGCGACGCGATAGGCGGGACGCCGCTGCAGGTCCGCCAGCAGCGGCCGGATATGCGGCCTGGCCGCGAGCACCGCCAGTTCCGGGACCTCGCCGCTCAGCGGCAGCACCTCGAACAGGCCCAGATCGACGCACGCGAAGATCGCCACAGTGCGACCGAGCCAGTCGCGGCCGTGCGCCACGACCGCGGATCGCACCGCACCGCGATCGGCGTCCCTTACCGGCTTGCGGCGGCTGTCGCCGGGTCCGCCCGCGGCCGCCGCGATCAGATCACCGGCCCTGGCAGGCAGCTCGCGCAGCTCGGCCGGATCCCGCGGCACGCTCAGATACAGCGACAACACCACAGGTTCCGCGGCCTGTACGCTGGCCAGCTTGTCGGTCTCCGCCCGGCTTATCATCCTGCGCCCCCCTACCCGGCGCGCCCGGCCGGATGGTGCTCGACCTCGGTGCCGGAGGCGGGGAAGAACACGCTCTGGTGACCATCCCGCCAGCGGACGAGGTAGGGCGGGGTGCCGTCCTTACCCTGCACTTCGATAATCTCGCCATGACGGTCCTCATCACCCTCATGGCGCCCTCTGACCGTCAGCTCATCTCCTACTACAGCCTTCATGACTGGCCTCCTCCCCCACGCTGGACTACGAACCAGCGTCCAGCGACAGGTGCAAGCTCGCCAGGGTCAAAGGTCCGGCCGACGCGCCTCCCGGGTGAATCCTTGGTCCCTTGCCCACTGACCTGGCCTACCGTCATCACCCACCTCAACCGCTCACCTACGCTGTCGACCCGCTGGGGCATCTGGTTTTCGATCAGCAGCACATGCCCGCGGCCGCCGCCGAGCGGTTCGCCACCCGGCGTCACCCTCTCCTCGAGGGTCATCTCAGCCCGTTGATGTCGGCGATCCGTCAACGCCGGCCACGACCGGACCGGGGATTCGCGGCTGGACCTCCACTTGCGGTGGGCGCACACGCGAATTCTGACTGAACGCACGCCCATTGTGTGCGGGACCTTCGTCTCTAGAAAGCTGGGCCACGGCGAAGTACGCAAGGGATGAGAGGGGGTTGTGATGTCGTTCACCGGAGTGGAGAACCTGGACCGCAGCATCGACAAGGCTAATACGTGGCTGGCCGATATCGACGCCGGGTTCGGTACCAGCGACCGGCGCCTGGCCTACCGGGTACTGCGGGCCTGGCTGCACTGCCTGCGGGACCGCCTCAGCGTGGAGGTCGCCGCGCATTTCGCCGCGCAGCTGCCCGAGCTGCTGCGGGGGGTGTTCTTCGACGGCTGGAATCCCAGCCGGGTCCCGCAGAAGTACGACCGCACCGGGTACGTCACCCGATTCGCCCGTGAGGCCCGGGTGCATGACTCCGACGTGGTCAAAGCCGCCCGGATTGTCTCTGCGGTGGCTCGGCGCCACATGTCCGCCGGGGTCGTGGCGGAAGCCTTCCGGCTGCTGCCCGCCGATCTGCGGGACCTGCTAGAGCCGGCTGCGGTCGGGCCGAACGCCATGGGGACTTTCTCCGGGCCGCCCGCCGTCGGAGAGCACTGACATCAAGGCCCGCAGCCGGAATCCGGGCCAGCCCTGCGACCGTGCCACAGGCTTCGCGCGGGGGCCAGCGGTCCGGTGCGGTGAAGGGAGCGATCATCATGGCGGATACGCGGACAGTGAAGGTGCAGACCGAGACGCGGGGGGCGGTGCCCGAAGGCGCGGTCGACTTCGCCGTGCACCGGGTCAGCTCGCTGCTGCGGGTGGCTCCAGAGCCGGTGCTGTTCGCCCGGGTCAAGCTGATCATGAGCGCGGATCCGGCGGTGCAGCGCCCGGCAATTGCCCAGGCGAACGTCGACTTGAACGGGCGGCTGATCCGTGCCCAGGCAGCGGGCGAGACAATGCGCGAGGCGGTGCAGCACGCCTGCGACCGGCTGCGGATCCGGCTCGAGCGCGCGGCGCGGAACTGGGAAGCGGGCCGCGGTGGCCGGCCGGTGCCCGGGCCTGGCGAATGGCGGCATCATAGCCTCCCGGCACCGCGGCTGCCCTACTTCCCGCGCCCGCCGGGGGAGCGAGCCGTGGTCCGGCACAAGTCCTACGCGCTGGCCCGCCAGACCCCCGATGAGGCAGCCGCCGACGCCGAGCTGACGGACTACGACTTCCACCTGTTCACCGAAAGGTCCACCGGCCAGGACAGCGTGATCTACCGGACCGCGGACGGCTACCGGCTGGCGCTGGCTCACCCACGGACAGGCCGGCTCGGCCCGGTTGACCCATCGATCACCGTCAGTACGATCCCTGCACCGCGCTTGTCGGTGACGGAGGCGGCAATCCAGCTAGAGGCTACAGGCCAGTCATTCCTGTTCTTCGTCAACACCGGAACCGGCCGCGGCAACCTGCTCTACCACCGCTACGACGGCAATTACGGGCTCATAGCGCCTGCCAGCTGACCTTGGTTGTGACACCACACCGCCGCGCCGCATCCGGCCCGCGGCCGCACCAGGCGGCCCCCTGTCCGGAGCTGAGCCGCCACAGCGGTTGATGCGGGGCGCGCGGCGCCGCGCGATGGCGAAGCGCGCCATGTGGCCAGGGCCGTTGGCGGTCCCGCACGGGTCCTAGGTCCCTAGCCCCTTGTAGTGATCCTGACAGACCATTGCGTCATGAAGCGCGAGTTCCCGCCTTCCTGGAGCCCAGTTGGCGATGTGGCTGACTGGGCGTGGCCGCTGGCCTTCGCTGAGCGCGTGTGCTGCTGCCCGGCCAGACCGGTGGTCACTGTAGTCATGCCGCCAGCGCCCCAGCGTCCCTACCCGATGGACCTGCTGCTCTGCGGCCACCACTACCAGGCCTGCGAGATAGCGCTGCTGGCCGCGGGCGCCACGGTTTATGACGAGACAGGCGTCGTGCTGCCGGCCGGTGAGGAACCCGTGCTGGCTCCTTCCGGCGCGTGGGCCAGATGATCGCTGCCCGGAAGGAGGGCACCCATGAGGCATCCCATGGCACAGCAGACCGCCGGTGCCGATGCCGCTGCGGTGTGTACCCGTTTCGCCGATCCTCTTCTTACCGGCCCGGCAAGGCTTGCCCGTACTGTCGCTGACGTACTGGGCGGCCGTTTCTCGGCGGAACTGGGCATCGACGTTGATGCCGGGGATGCCGAGGTAGAGCGATGGTTCCTGGCCGCTACCTTGTTCGGGGCGCGGATTTCCGCCCGAGTCGCGGAGCGCGCTTTCGCGGTGCTGAATGAGGCTGGCCTAACCAGGATCGACCAGGCGCGTCACGTGCCGTCCGAGGATCTCATCGAGCTCCTTGATGCGGGCGGCTATGCCCGTTACGACTTCCGCACCACATCCCGGCTGCAGGCTCTGTCGGAGATCATCGATGAGCGTTACGACGGGCAGGCGGCCGAGATCGGCCGCCGGTACCAGGCCTACCCGGCATTGCGCACGGCCCTGATCGTGCTGCCCGGCTGGGGACCGGTGACCGTACAGCTGTTCCTGCGCGAGCTGCGCGGCGTGTGGCCCGGCGCGCAGCCGCCGCTGGATCCGCGCGCCGCCTTCGGCGCGCGCCACCTCGGTTTCCTGAGCGCGAAGCAGGCCCCTGCCGCCCTCCCGCAGATCGCACGGCTCGCCGCGGCAGCCGGCCTAGACATCCGCGACCTCGAAAGCAGCCTGGTCCGGCTGGCCCTCGCCCACCGGCGCACGCGTTCCTCCTGCCCGGGCGGAGATCGATGCGGTGTCCTGAGCGCTCATGCCCGCGGCCCCGAGGTCTCCTCCGGTAACAACGTCGGCTCTCCCCGCATATAACTGATCATCGGCCTAACCTGGCGTGAGCGCGCATACGTCCGGCCGGGCGACGGCCACGCACGGCAAGTTCCGCAGGCGAACAGCCGCACTAGCGCAGCGGCCATTGGAGCCCAGGAAGCGGTAACGGCCCGCGCAGCCCTCAGGCGCCGGGCGCCCTGTCCGGCTCGCTGGCATGCTGCCCGCTCACCAGCAGCAGGTCATAGGCTTGCCGGGCGGCCTCGGCCGCCCGCCTTCCTCCCGGCTCATCTGCGGGAAGATCCTCCAGGCCGTGTGCCAGGACACGCAGCGCCTCAGCAAGCGCGGTGACACGATCCTCGAGGGCGAGCACGCGCCCGTCTAGGGTGGCCTGCGGTTCCTGGTTGCGCCGACCGGGATGCATGTTCATTGGACGCCCCATTCCGCCGATGACGCCGGACGCTGGCATGAAGCCGACGGCCCGTGTCTACTCTTACCGGCTCTTGCAGGACACCACGACCGGACCCGGCCGGTAAGGGGCCAAACGGCCCTTTCCGGGGCACGTTCCGCGCCAGCAGTCCGCGGCAAGGAGGCATCCGCGGCAAGGAGGCAATGGCGCGTTAACTGCCGCAACGCCACGTCTGCCGCGCCGCCGCCGGGATCGCCCGCGCTAGAGGCCGAATTGTCCTTGCCGGGGTTCCGCCGTCCGCCACCCTCACCCGGCGCTCGATAGCTCGCGGCCGGGTAGCGGTGAAATAGAGGGGTGAAATAGAGGATCGTGCAATGTCGGGAGGCCGGTGATGAAGGCACGAGTCGGCGACGAACTGATCGTCAGGGGACAGGCCGGACGCCAGAGGCGCTGGTCCCGACAGGCGGAGCTCCCCGGGCGACAGACACCGCAGCCGAGGTGCCTCGCAGGACAGGACCTTGTGCCCTGTCGCCCGCCCGCGGGCCGCGGGATAGTCGGGATAGCCATGACTGCAGACCGCTGGGACATCTCTGGAGTCCGGGGAGGTTGCCATGGCCGGGGTGACTGACGAGAGTATCACCGGGTACGGCCGACGCGCCGCGCCGGTCACGGCGGCCCCGGGCCACGGCCGTGCCGCCAGCGCAGGCAGGAACAGGCAATGGGATCCTCCGCCCAGCGGAACCGGTGGCTGATCGTCAGCGCACCGGGTCTGGGCACGCTGCGCGGTTACCAGCGGGCATGGCTGCGCGGGGATCTGATCGCCGGCGTTACGGTGGCGGCCTACCTGGTCCCGCAGGTCATGGCGTACGCGGGCCTAGCGGGGCTGCCGCCCGTGACCGGTCTGTGGGCGGCGCTGCCACCGCTCGCCTGCTACGCGGTGCTCGGCTCGTCTCGGCTGGTTTCGCTGGGTCCGGAGTCGACGACCGCGCTGATGACCGCGGTAACGGTCGGCCCGCTGGCGGCGGGCGATCCCGTCCGCTACGCGGAGCTGGCCACCGCGCTCGCGCTGCTGGTGGGGGCGCTGGCTGTGGTGGCGTGGCTTGTCCGGCTGGGTTTCGTCGCGGACTTGCTGTCACGGCCGGTGGTGGCCGGCTATATGGCCGGGGTCGCGCTGATCATGGTGAGCGGGCAGCTCGGCCGGCTGACCGGCGTGCCGGTCACCGGGGACAGCTTCATCAGCCAGGTGACCTCGTTCGCGCACGAGGTGGGCCACAGCAGACCGGGTGACGCGGTGATCGCCGCGGCGGTACTGGCGTTCTTGTTCGCCGCGCGGGCCTGGTGGCCCCGGCTTCCCGGGCCGCTGGTCGCCGTGCTGCTGAGCACCGGGGCGTGTGCCGCCTTCGGGCTGGGGCGCCACGGAGTGGCGCTGGTCGGGTACATTCCGGCGGGCCTGCCGGCACCAAGGATCCCCGCCATGAGCCTGCGTGACGTCCAGGAATTGATACTCCCCGCGCTCAGCGTGCTCATGGTGGCGTTCAGCGACGACGTGCTGACGGGGCGGGCGTTCGAGCGCGACGGCGGAGTCATCGACGCGAACGCCGAACTGCTGGCGCTTGGCGTGTCGAACGCCGGGGCCAGCCTGCTGCACGGGTTCCCGGTCAGCAGCAGTGCCAGCAGGACCGCCATCGCGCGCACCACCGGGGCGAGCACCCAGGCGTACTCGCTCATGACACTGGCCACGGTCATCGCCGTGCTGCTGTTCGCCCGCCCGGTCCTTGCCTCCTTCCCGCTGGCCGCGCTGGCCGGGATCGTCGTTTACGCGGCGGTGAACCTGATCGATACGCGGGCGTTCCGGCGGCTAGCCGCCTTCCGCCGCAGCGAGTTCGCGCTGGCTCTCGCGGCGTGCGCGGGAGTCCTGGCTTTCAACATCTTGTACGGAGTGCTGGCGGCCGTGGGCCTGTCGGTCGCCGAGTTGCTGTTCCGGGTAGGCCGCCCGCACGACGCCATCCAGGGCCTGGTGCCGGGGCTGGCGGGCATGCACGACATCGACGACTACCCGCAGGCGAAGACGATCCCGGGACTGGTCGTCTACCGGTACGACGCGCCGCTGTTCTTCGCCAACGCCCAGGACTTCCGCCGCCGCGCGCTCGCCGCCGCCACCGAGGTCAGCCCTCCGGCCCGCTGGTTCGTCCTGAACACCGAGGCCAACGTGGAAGTCGACTACACCGCGCTGGAAGCCGTCGAGGCCGTCCGCGCCGAACTCAGCCGCCGCGGGATCATCGTCGCCCTCGCCCGGGTCAAGCAGGACCTCCTCGACGACCTGCAGGCCTTCGGCCTCTCGCAGAAGATCGGCAAGCAGCGGATCTTCCCCACCCTGCCCACCGCGGTGGCCGCCTACCAGGAATGGGCCAGACGGCACCCGCAGCCGGGACCGGACGTCGCGGCCTGAGGACGCGCAGCCGGTTCCGGCCGCCGGAAATGAGTGGTGAACCAGTCACCAGCCAGTTCCGCGGCCCCGGTCAGGTGACCATGGTCCCTGGCGGTGCCGCCCGGCCGCGGGGAGACTGGTTTGGGGATGGTTGTCATGATTTTCGACGATCGCGATGATGCCGGGCGGCGGCTTGCCGCCAAGCTGGGATACCTGCGAGGCGAGCCGGTCGTTGTCCTGGGCCTGCCGCGGGGCGGCGTCCCGGTCGCGTTTCAGGTGGCGCGGGCGCTCGGCGCGCCGCTGGATGTCATCGTGGTGCGCAAGCTCGGCGTGCCGTTCCAGCCGGAGCTGGCCATGGGCGCGGTCGGGGAGGGCGGGGTGCGGGTCATCAACCGCCAGGTCGTTGACGAGGCCAGGGTGTCGGAGGATGAGCTGGCAGCCGTCCAGGCGCGGGAGCGGGCCGCGGTGGAAGCCCGCGCCGCGCGCTACCGGGCCCGGTGGCCGCGGCTGCCGCTGGACGGGCGGGTGGCCGTGGTGGTCGATGACGGCATCGCCACCGGGGCCACGGCCCGTGCCGCCTGCCAGATCGCCCGGGCGCACGGGGCGGCACGGGTGGTGCTCGCCGTGCCCGTCGCGCCGCCCGGATGGCAGGCAGGAATCGGCGGGGACGCCGACGAACTGGTCTGCGTGAGCACGCCGCCAGAATTCTTCGCCATCGGCGAGTTCTACGTCTCGTTCCGCCAGGTGTCGGATGACGAGGTCATGGCCTGCCTGCGGCGCGCCGCGGCGCAGGCCAGCACGCGGACCGGCGCTGCAGGCAAGGATGACCCGCCAGCCCGCAGCGCGGAAGTAAAGCCCCTGGCCGGCCATATCCGGCTGGCCGGCTACCTGACCGTGCCGGAGAACGCCCCGCAGATCGTGGTCTTCGCCCACGGCAGCGGCAGCAGCAGGCACAGCCCCCGCAACCGGCATGTCGCCGGCGTCTTGACCGGCGCCGGCCTGGGCACGCTCTTGTTCGACCTGCTCACCCCCGCGGAGGAACGCGACCGGGCCAACGTGTTCGACATCGGCCTGCTCGCCGGCCGCCTGGCCGAGGTGACCAGCTGGCTGCGCGCCCAGCCACCCGCGGCGAACGCCGCCATCGGCTACTTCGGCGCCAGCACCGGCGCCGCGGCGGCGCTGTGGGCGGCCGCCGAACCCGGTGCCGGCATCGCGGCCGTGGTATCCCGCGGCGGCCGCCCCGACCTCGCCCGCCCCCGGCTGGCCGCCGTGACCGCGCCCACGCTGCTCATCGTCGGCGGACACGACGAGGTGGTGCTGGACCTCAACCGCCGTGCCCAGAAGGAGCTGCGCTGCGAGAACGACCTGGCCGTGGTGCCCGGCGCCAGTCACCTGTTCGAGGAGCCGGGTACCCTCGATGCCGCCGCCGGGCTGGCCCGCGACTGGTTCATCAGCCACCTCACGCGCAGCCGCACCTGAACAGGCAGAAGCCGGTTCCACCGGAAACCAGGTTCACCTTGCTCGGTGTCGGGGCGATGAACTCGCCGCGCTACTCCCCCGCCGGGCTGCTCATCGAGCACGGCCAGGTGAGGGTGGCCATCGACGGCGGCCCGGGCGCTGAGCCTGGCCCGCTGGCTGCCTGGCTGGTCACCGATGAACGCGCCGAACTCATCCGCGAACTGCGCCGGCTGGCCGCCACGCACGGCCTCAGCCCGGCGGTACGGGCCTATCACGCCAGCGGGCTGGCGATCACGCCGCAGCCAGTGGTCCACACGTCCCATCCGGCTTACGGCTACCTCATCGAGGCCGACGGCACGCGGATCGCGTGGGCGCCGGAATTCCTGGAATTTCCCTCCTGGGCCGCGGACACCGACCTGATGTTCGCCGAGGCGGCGAGCTGGGCGCGCCCCATCCGCTTCGCCAAGGGCGCGGGCGGGCACGCGCCGGCGCTTGAGGTCGCCGAGCAGGCTGCCCGGCACGGCGTCCGGCGGCTCGTATTCGCCCACATCGGCCGGCCGACGATCACCGCACTGGATACGGGACATGTTCCGCCGTTCGGAGAAATCGGAACGGAAGGCGCTGTATACACGGCCGACGGCGGAACGTGATCCCCTTCCCTCGTCTGAGAGAGGAAGGACAATGACCGACCAGAAGCTAGTCGTGTTCGACCTGGTGCCGGAAGACGTTCCGGGAAAACGGACCGACTCGGGACGTTCGCCCGTGCCGGGCGAAGCGCCGGGGCGCGTAGTGTCGCGGCGTGGATTTCGCCCTTAGCGACCAGGCACGCGAGATGCGGGAGCGCCTGGCCGCGTTCATGGACGAGTGCGTCTACCCGGCCGAGGCGGCCTACGCCCGAAGCCGTGCGACCTCGCTCGACCCGCACCACGTCCCGCCGGTCGTCGAGGACCTCAAGGTCGAGGCCCGCTCACGGGGACTATGGAACCTGTTCCTGCCCGGCGTCTCCGGCCTCAGCAACACCGACTACGCGCCGCTCGCCGAGCTCATGGGCCGCTCCCCCGTCCTTGCCGCCGAGGCATGCAACTGCTCAGCACCGGACACCGGCAACATGGAACTGCTGCACATGTTCGGCACCGCCGAACAGCGGCGGCGGTGGCTCGACCCGCTACTTGAGGGCCAGATCCGCTCGTGCTTCGCGATGACCGAGCCCGATGTCGCGTCCTCCGACGCCACGAACATCGCGACCAGGATCTCCCGCGACGGCGGTGAGCTGGTCATCACCGGCCGCAAGTGGTGGATCACCGGCGCCGCCGACCCCCGGTGCCGCGTCGCGCTCGTGCTCGGGGTAACCGACCCGGACGCCGCGGCCCACCGGCGGCACTCGATTGTGCTGGTGCCCCTCGACACCCCCGGCGTGATCCTCGTCCGCGACCTCACCGTGTTCGGCTACCACGACCACCAAGGGCATTGTGAGCTGCGCTTCGAGGACGCCCGCGTGCCGGCGGCGAACCTGCTCGGCGACGCCGGCGCGGGCTTCGCCATCGCGCAGAGCCGCCTCGGCCCCGGGCGCGTGCACCACTGCATGCGGGCGATCGGCATGAGCGAGCGGGCGCTCGAGCTCATGGCGCGCCGGGCGCTGTCGCGCACCGCGTTCGGCGCCCCCCTGGCCGCCAACGGCGCCGTGCGACGGGACATCGCCGAATCGCGCATCACGATCGAGCAGCTCCGGCTGCTCGTCCACAAGACCGCCTGGCTGCTCGACACCGTCGGGCCCAAAGGCGCGCGGATCGAGATCGCCGCCATCAAAGCCGCGGTGCCGCGAGCCGCCGCCGGGATCATCGACCGCGCGATCCAGCTGCACGGCGGGCTCGGGCTGTCCGGCGACACGCCGCTCGCACAGCTGTACGCCGCCAGCCGCGCGCTCCGCATCGCCGACGGCCCTGACGATGTCCACCTCGAGTCGGTAGCGCGCCGGGAACTAGCCCGGCACCAACAGGCCTGAACACATAATCCAGCCGCGATTGCCTTAGCCGGAGAAGAAGCGGTGCAGTTCCGCGGCGACCCGATCGGGCTGATGACTGTTGTCCGGGGCGGTGTGTCCGGCGCCGTGCAGGACCACTCGCCTCGCGTCCGGCAGGACCCGGCTGAGGCCGTCGAGCGAGGCGGTGAGGTTGCGGGCGCTCCTGGAGCCGCCTAGCAGGAGGATCTCGCAACAGAGCGCTTCGAAGCGCTCCAGCGGTCCAGCCGCGCCATTGACCGTCTGAGCGTCATACGGCACGGTGGGGATGAGTTCGCGGGGAGACATCACGCCGTCGGGCGCGCAGGCCGGCCGCCCTCTTGATGGCGAAGTCCAGGGCGGCGCCCAGGGGGCGCCGGGGGATCCAGCGAACCGGGGAGGTCCGGTCCGCGGTGGCCTTGAGCACCGTGACGAGCGCCGTCCCGGGCTTGCCTGCGGTGAGCTGCCGTTCGTACCGAGGGGCCCAGTCGCCGTGAACGACGCCGTCGAAGGTCAGCGGAGGCTCATAAAGCGCCAGCCTGGTGATATCGGGGCGGAGGCGAGCCGCCTCGATCGCGATCACCGCTCCGCAGCTGAGCCCGAAGAGCCGGCTGGCACCGCTGGCGTCCAGCAGGGCGCTGAGGTCTTCGATCTCGGTGCGCAGCCCGTGGAACTCGCCGTACGGCCCGCTCCTGCCCCGGCCGCGCCTGTCAGGCACGTAAACCGTGAACGCTCCGGAAAGAGCGCGGGCAAGCCGCATGAGATTCCCCGATGACTGGCCCGCGCCGTGCAGCAGGATGACCGCCGGGCCGGTTCCGGCCCGCTGGTAGCCGATCGTCGTCCCATCGGCCGAGCGCACCTCGCCGGACCCGGGCCCTGGAGCGCTGGCGCTCGGCTCCTCGTTCACAGGCCCGATCCTACGGCGGTTTACGCTGACGAGATCGTCATGGCGGGAGCGGAGGCGCCACCTTCCGTTCGGAAGAAAAAAGATCAGTATCCCAAACGTACGCGGCTGTCTGTCCGAGGCCACAGCCGCGCGCGCGGGGGGAGGAGGATGGAGACATGACTGATACGCACGACTTCACCGTGACCGCCCCCGACGGCGACCAGGTACCGCTGCGCGACTACGCGGGCAAGGTGCTGCTCATCGTCAACGTGGCGAGCAAGTGCGGGCTGACACCGCAGTACGAGGGCCTGGAGTCGCTCTACCGCGACGATAAGGACCGGGGCCTGGAGATCCTCGGCTTCCCCTGCAACCAGTTCCGTGAGCAGGAGCCGGGCACCGACGCGGAGATCCAGGACTTCTGCAAGACGGCCTATGACGTCACCTTTCCCGTGCTGGCCAAGATCGAGGTCAACGGGCCCGGCGCGGCCCCGCTCTACCAGCACCTGCGCGCCGCGGCGCCCGGTGACTTCGGCCCGCGGTACGGCGACTTCTACCAGGCGATCTCGAAGATCCGCCCCGGTTCGGAGGGCACTGACGAGATCAAGTGGAACTTCACCAAGTTCCTGATCGGCCGGGACGGCACGGTCATCAAGCGCTACGAGCCGCCGGTGCCGCCCGCCGACATCAAGGCCGACCTGGAAAACTACCTCTGACACCCGGGGTCGGGTCAGGCGGCAGCGTTCCCGGGCGCGGGGTCATGGGCCGGGCAGGACTGGCAGCATGACGCATGCCGGGTGCCGGGAGTCATGGTGGATCTCGAACTGGCAGGGCACCGCCCTGGTCGCGGTGCCGAAGGGCTCCGCGGTGCCGAAGTTGCGGGCGAACCGGGGGAAGGCGCCTCCGCTGACCTGCACGCGGATCCGGTGCCCGGCCTGGACCCGGTAGGCCGTCGGGTAGAGCTCTACGTCCACCGCCAGGATCTGATCGTCGCCGGCCCGCGCGTCGTCAGCGGGCACGGTCTGCGGGCTGAGCCGCCGGATGCCGTCCACGATGTTGCGGGAGACGCCCTTCGGGTCGACATCGCAGACCCGGACGAACAGGTCGGCATTCCGGCGGCTGGTGCGCACGAAGATGCGCGCGCTGACCGGCCCCACCAGGTCCTGGCGGGCAGGCAGCGGATCGGTGGTGTAGGTCAGGACGTCGGGCCGGGCTTCGATGGCCCGGTTATCGACCTGCTTGCCGGGCGGCTGCAGGAGCGGTCCTCCGGCGGACGGCGTTGGGTCCGCCGGGTTGTACACGAACGTGCCGGGCGGGGTGTCGCCGGGCTCGGGGCCGAGGGCCAGGCGTCCCGAGGCGCGCAGGTAATAGGCGGTGGGGACGGTGGCCGGCGGCGGCCACTGGCTGAACTCCAGCCACCTGCCGGCCTCTTGCAGGAAGACCCGGACCGGCAGGCCCGGCGGCGGCGGGCCGCCGCGCAGGTGGTGCTCGAGCCAGGCGATGTCCTCGCGGGCGATCGCCCTGATCTCGCCCGGCTCTGCGTGCAGCCAGGGCCCGATAGTGATCCGCGCTGTGCCGCCCGCTGCTCGTATCGCCGCGTAATCGCGCAGCTGCAACGGCACGAATAGATCCCACCAGCCGGTCACCATGCTGACCGGCGGAAGCCGGGTCAGGTCCGCGCCGCCATGATCGGCGCCCGCCCAGAACTCATCGCCCGGGCAGGGATGCTGGACGAAGTCCCGCCAGAAGATGACCGGCGCGCCCGCCACGTCGGTGTCGGCGGCCTGCAGCGGGACCTTCCGCAGGGCCCGCCTCATCCTGGCCACCCACAGCGGGCCAGGGACGACGCCGCGCAGGCCCCGTTCCTGCCTGCCGATGAGCCCGGTCCAGTTCAGCACGTTCTGCAGGCTTGGCGCGCCGTGCTGATAGATCGCGGCAGACATATCCGCGGCGGTGATATTCAGCGACGCCGACCGCAGCGGCGGATCGGCGTACGGCGCGACGGCCCACTGCGTGTGACCCAGGTAGCTGCCGCCGGTCATCGACACCTGCCCGTCGCACCACGGCTGATCACGCAGCCACGACACGGTGGCCAGGCCGTCCTCCCGCTCGCTGGTGAACGGACGGAACAGGCCCCCCGAGCCGAACGTACCGCGAGTGCTCTGGATGAACACCTGAAAGCCCCGCCGCGCCAGCGGCGCGGCGAACACCATCCCCGGCAGGCCGCCGGCCGTACGGCGAGCGGATCAGCACCACCGGAAGCGGCCGGTCATCCCCGGCGGGCCGGTAATGGTCACCGAGCAGCACAACGCCGTCCGGCATCGTGGCCCTGACATCGGGCCGCACCACATACCGCACCGCACCCGGCCGGAGGCCGAGCACGCGGTCTACCGCCATGCCAGCGACACCAGTCAGCGGATTCATCAGCCAGCCTCCACCACCACAGTCACGACTGTCGATCGCAGGACAAGAGTACGTAACACAGCCGGATGGCCCGTCTTTACTGCATTCCCTGGCATAACGGCCCGGCGGCGGGCAGCTAGGTGGCACTCTTGTACCGCCGCGTGGGGAGCATGCGACGAGGGAAACGTCTTGGAACACATCATCAAGTCGCTGACACCGATGGCTCTCCTCGTGGCGAGTGCCGTCGTATTCGTGCTTGGCACCGCATTCCTGATCGGGTCGGACGCGACGCTGTCATCTTCTTCACTGGGCGCGTCCAGCGACCTGGCCCAGGCCGGGCGCTGGCTGCAATTCCTGGCCGGTGCGTGCGCCCTCGGCGCGGTATGCACCGCGGGCTGGGAGCTGATCCTGCGCACCGAGTGGGCCGGGGGCGCGGAGATCGCCGCCGTGGCGCTGGGCACCCTGCTGCTCACGATCGGCCTGCTCGTCTCCGCTGCCTCGAACGGGCCGACCCCGGCGGCGGCAGTGACCGGCGCGGTCGGCATCGGAATATGGGCGCTGCTGGTCCTGAGCCGGGCGGCACGTGCCTCCCTCGCCGAGCAAGGGCCCGCGCATAGCCTCGCCCAAGGCGCCCGGACCAGTGTCCCGGAAAGCCAGGGCGGCCACGGGCGCCAGGCGGACCTGTGGCTGGCCGCCGCCATCGGCTTGTTTGTCCTGGCCATCGGTTACGGATTCAGCTCGGCTGCCGCCAGCCGGGGGCCGGGTATCGCGGCGGGCGTGCTCCAGGCGGCCGGGGTAGCGGTGCTGGCCGGGTCGGTGGCTGCTGCCCAGTCCCGGGGGCTGCTGCGTTCCCGCCTCGTTCGTGGTGTCTTCACCGGACTGGCGCTCCTGGCGGTATCGTTCCTCGCCGCCGCGATCGTGGCTGGCCTGGCTTTCGGCACGTTCACCGCGCTGGGTGCCGGCCTCGCGCTAGTCACCGCGGTCGAGCTGGCTGGCGTCGCGGTCCTGGGCGTGGCGGCATGGACCAAGGTGCGGGAACTGTACCGGTAAGACTGCTGGCTGCCCTGCGCGGCCGGCCCGGATCGGATGATCCTGGGCCGGGCCGCAGTTCGCCTGCTGGTCAGCTCGTCATGCTGGCGAACATGCCGGGCTCGTAGGAACCCGCGCACCTGGGCCCAGGTCTCGTCGGACACGCCGTGGCAGGCGTCGGCGAGCCGGGTGCCCTCCTCGGCGAGCGCCAGCGCGGCCCGCTCGGCCTCGGTGAACACGGTGGCCTCGCGCCAGGCGGCGACCAGGTTGAGCCGGACCGCGGTTTCGCCCGCGGCGGCGGCCTCCTTGGTGTGGAGATCGACACACCAGCCGCAGCCGTTGATCTGGCTGGCGCGCAGCCCCACCAGCTCCTGCGTGGACTTCGGCAGCGGCGACTGCGCGATCACCACGCTGGCGCTGGCGAACCGCTTGCTGAACCTGACGCCGATCTCATTGCCGAACATGTTGAACCGGGGTTCCATGACTTCGTCCTCCCTCGTGGCGTTGCGTGCCGCCGGACTGAACGAACACGAGATGCCGGCGACCCGGTCCCTGTGACAGCGCCGGTTACGTGACGTGCGCCACAAGGTGTCACAAAACTGCGAGGCCCGGTGTCTGGTGGGTATCGCAGTCGAGAGTGAAGAGGAGCCCGCCCATGGCTGGCCGCCCGGACCCCGCCACCGAAACGTTCCTCACCCACCGCAACCTGCTGTTCACCGTCGCCTACGAGATGCTCGGCTCGGCCGCCGACGCCGAAGACGTCCTGCAGGAGACCTGGCTGCGGTGGGCGGGCGTCGATCTGGGCACCGTGCGGGATCAGCGCGCGTACCTGGTCCGGATCACCACCCGCCAGGCGCTGAGCAGGCTGCGCACGCTCGGCCGTCGCAAGGAGTCCTACGTGGGTCCCTGGCTGCCCGAGCCGCTGCTCACCGCGCCCGACGTGGCCGAGGACGTCGAGCTGGCCGACAGCGTCTCGATGGCGATGCTGCTGGTGCTTGAGACGCTCACGCCGGCCGAGCGGGCGGTGTTCGTGCTGCGCGAGGTGTTCGATGTGGCCTACGACGAGATCGCCGAAGCCGTCGGCAAGAGCCCGCCCGCGGTCCGCCAGATCGCGCACCGGGCGCGGGCACACGTCGCGGCGCGCCGGCCGCGCGGGGTGGTTTCCCCGGCCGAGACCCGGGACGCGCTCGAGGCGTTCCGGCGGGCGGCCGAAACCGGCGATCTGCAGCGCCTGCTCGACATCCTCGCGCCGGACGTCGTCTTCCTGGGCGACGGCGGCGGGATCGTGCAGGCCGTGCGGGTGCCCGTCGCGGGGGCCGGCCGGGTGGCCCGCTTCCTGGCCGCCGGGCTGAGCAGGATCCCCGCCGCGGCCTCGCTGCAGTCGGCACAGGTCAACGGCTACCCGGCGCTGATCCTCCGGCTGGGCGGTGAGATCGACACCGTCATCGCGGTACGTATCGACGACGGCCTCATCACCGGGCTGTATGCCGTGCGCAATCCCGAGAAGCTGTCACACATGGAGCGGGAGACCACCCTGCGGCGCTGAGTCCGGGAGTAAGTCTTGCCTCCCGGGTGACGATCTGGGGGTAGTTCGATCGTCATCTCGGTGCAGGTGTCGCGATCGGCGCGACACTGGGATCGGAGGTAAGGACGATGCGTTACGCACTGCTGATGCACTATCGGGAGCCCGGCGAGGGAGAGATCAGCGAGGACGCGATCGCGGAGGCCAAAGAGGCCTTTGGCGCCTACGGCCGCGCGCTGGAAAGCGCGGGTGTGCTGCTTTCAGCCGATGTGCTGCAGCCGACTGCCGCGACGACGACCGTGACCTGCAGGGAAGGGGTCTTGCGGGTCCAGGACGGGCCCTTCGCCGAGACGAAGGAAGCGCTGGCTGGAGTGTTCGTGCTGGACGTGCCCGACCTAGACGCGGCCATCAGCTGGGCGGAGAAGTGCCCGGGCGCGCAGTGGGGCGTGATCGAGGTGCGCCCGACCGCGACCGCCTTCGTCAACGGCCAGTGGACGCGCTGACGTCCGGCGGCGGAAGGCAGGCCGCCGGCCTCCGGCCGGGAGCGCCGGGGCCGGCGGCACTCGCCGCGGGCGTGGCGGCCCGCGACAGCTACGGGCGGCTGCTCGCCCTGCTGGCCGCCTCGACGAGCGATCTGGCGGCCGCGGAGGATGCGCTTGCCGACGCATTCGAGCGAGCGCTGCGGACGTGGCCGTCGCAGGGAGTGCCGGGAAACCCGGATGCGTGGCTGCTCACCGTCGCCCGCAACCGCCTGCGCGACCACTGGAAGTCCGCGTATGCCCAGCGGGCCTTCCCCGGCACGGCCGGGCCGGACGAGCCGGTGCATGTCGATGACGTGGACGTCGACGCGATCCCCGACCGGCGGCTTGAACTGATGCTCGTGTGCGCGCACCCGGCGATCGAACGCGCCGCGCGCACTCCTCTGATGCTCAACACGGTGCTCGGCTTTACCGCCGAGCAGGTCGGGCGGGCGTTCTCGGTGCCGGCGTCGACGATGGCGACGCGCCTGGTCCGGGCGAAGAAGCGCATCAAGGCCGCCCGCATCCCCTTCCACGTTCCCGGCCGGGATGACCTCGCGGCGCGGATGGCCGCGGTCCTTGAGGCGGTCTACGGCGCCTATGTCATCGACTGGGCGACGACCGGGCCGCAAGCCCGCCAGCTGCCCTCGGAGGCACTGCACCTCGCCGAGGTGCTCACCACGCTCGTTCCCGCCGATCCGGAAGCCCACGGGCTCGCCGCGCTGGTCCAGCTCTCGGCGGCGCGCGCCCCGGCGCGGGTTGACGCGAACGGGTGCTTCGTCCCGCTCGCCGATCAGGACCCCTCGCTGTGGAACCCGCACCTGATCAGCCGGGCTCGCGTTCACCTGCGGGCGGCGCACGCGCGAGGACAGCTGGGGCGCTTCCAGATCGAGGCCGCGATCCAGGCCGTGCACTGCGCCCGGCGGCAGGGCGGCGGCACAGACTGGCCGACGCTGCTGACCCTGCACCGCTTGCTGCACGCGGTCGCCCCTTCCCTCGGCAGCGGCGTCGCCCTCGCCGCCGTCACCGCCGAGGTCGACGGCCCCGCCGCCGGCCTGGCCGCGCTCGAACGCTCTGCTGGAACAAGCCGGCCAGCACGCCCGCCGCTTCCAGCCGGCCAGGGCCACGCGCGCGCACCTGCTCGACCGCCTCGGACGCAGCGAGGAAGCCGTGGCGGCTTATGAAAGCGCGATCGCCCTGACCCACGACAGCGCCGAACGCCAGTACCTGCAGCACCGCCGTGACCGCGCCAACCGCCAGGGCCACCACGGCCGCGCCCCGAACCTTCCGTGAGCTTAAGACCGCGGTGCCACCGTCGAGCGAACCGGATCCGGCACCAG
This sequence comes from uncultured Actinomycetota bacterium, assembly GCA_963771985.1. GTDB lineage: Bacteria > Actinomycetota > Actinomycetes > Streptosporangiales > Streptosporangiaceae > Trebonia. The sequence continues at coordinate 683,289 of CAVYVO010000032.1, forward strand.
CGACCCGTGGCCGCAAGAAGGCAGGTCATATGGTGGCGGCGTGACTGGTCGAAACGGGGACGGCCCCTATGTGGATCTGGATCGCGACGCGTGGCGCAGCCTGCGCGCCAGTACTCCCATGTCGCTGACCGCCGAGGGACTGGATGCGGTGCGCGGACTGACCGATCCGATCCGGCTCAGCGAAGTCGAGGACATCTACCTGCCGCTGAGCAGGCTGCTGCGCCTTTACTTCGAGGCCAGCGCCGGGCTGCGCGAGACGGTCGGGGCGTTCCTGGGACAGCGGATCCGGCCGGCGCCGTTCATCATCGCGGTCGCCGGCAGCGTCGCCGTCGGCAAGTCCACCACGGCCCGGGTGCTCCAGGCGCTGGTCGCGCACTGGCCGCAGCATCCGCACACCGAACTGGTGACGACCGACAGCTTCCTGTACCCCAACGCGGTGCTGGAACAGCGCGGCCTGGCCGGCCGCAAGGGGTTCCCGGAGTCTTATGACCGCCGGGCGCTGCTGCGCTTCGTCCAGCAGGTGAGGGCCGGCGCGGCTGAGATCACCGCGCCGGTGTACTCGCACGTGGCCTATGACATCCTTCCCGGGCAACAGCAGCGCGTGCAGCGGCCCGACGTCTTGATCCTCGAAGGGATCAACGTGCTGCAGCCGGCCCCGGCTGGCGCCCTCGCGCTCGCCGACTTCTTCGACTTCTCCGTCTATGTCGACGCGCGGGCAGACCACATCCGGCACTGGTTCCTCAGCCGGCTGCACGCACTGCGGGATACCGCGTTCACCGACCCGCAGTCACCGTTCCGCAGGCTTACCCAGGTCAGCGACGCGGAGGTCGACGCGTTCGGCACCCAGGTCTGGAAAACCATCAACGAAGTCAACCTCATCGAGAACATCCAGCCCACCCGCGCCAGGGCTACCCTCGTGCTGCACAAGGGAGCCGATCACTCAGTCACACGAATCCGGCTACGGCGATTCTGAGCCCGGGCGCTTACCGGTCTCCAGGTTGCGCAATGTGACTCGCCATCGCAGGAACCGGTGACCGGCCCACGTTGGATGGCATCCTGGATGGGTGAGCGAACCAGATCCCGATACCCCGCTTTCCCGTACCGCCGCCTCGGCGGCGGTGGCCGGTATCGGCTGGCGGTACCTGCTGGGCACGCTGGCTGTCTCGGTACCGGTACGGTCACTGGCGCAGGCCAGCGAGGTGGCTGCCGCCGCGGTCACCGCCTGCGGGCAGGACGCGGACACTCACCTGCGGGCGGATATGCGCCCCGACCGGGTCGAGCTGTCCGTGCAGACCAGGGCGCTGGCCGCCGTCACCGGCCGCGACACGCAGCTTGCGCATCGCATCGGCGCCGCTGTGGCCGACCTGGGGCTTGCCCCCGCCGCCGCGACGTCCGCCGGGTCACCGCGGCCGGTGCAGATGCTGGAGCTGGCCATTGACGCGGTGGACATACCCGCGATCCGGCCGTTCTGGAAAGCGGTGATGGGCTACGCCGACGAGCCCGGCGGCGACGGCGGCCAAGACGCCATCGTCGATCCTGCCGGGCAGCTTCCTGCCATCTGGTTTCAGCAGATGGACAGCCCGCGGCCGCAGCGCAGCCGGATCCACTTCGATATCACGGTGGCCCACGACGAGGCCGGGCCCCGGGTGCGTGCCGCCCTGGCCGCCGGCGGCCGACTTGTCGATGATTCTTTCGCCCGGTCGTTCTGGGTCCTGGCGGACGCGGAAGGCAACGAGGTATGCGTCTGCACCTGGACCGACCGCGACGAGCGCGAGCAATAGGCGGCCGCCGTCGCCCTGGAGTTCGGTCAAGAGGCCGGCCGCCCCGGTTAGGGCGTTATGTGGCCCTGCGGGCGTGGTGATCGCGGAACACCGGTGTGGTGCTGACGATCGGTGTCTTGCAATCGTTTAGGCGCAATCACGTCTCAATCGCGGATCAAGGCTGCGCTGGCACGCTCGGTCGTGGAGAGGCGGCGTAGGCCGGCTCTGAGGGGGGACGAGATGAGCGCAGCACAGGTCCGTGAGCGGCCCGGCCCGGCCGGACTCACACCGGCAGCCAGGCGGTTCCTTGCGGCCGGCCCAGAGTCGGAGACGCCGCTCCTGGTCTTCGGCATCGATCCGGCGCGCCTGGTCGGCTGACATGGCGCGCGCTCTGGTGCCGGCTGCCCTGCGGGGCCCGCTCGCGGCTTTGTTGCTGGCGTCGGCTTTGTGGGGCGGCGCCGTCACCGGCACGAAATATGCCCTGCGGGCATTCGATCCGGTGACCTTGCTGAGCGTCGAGCTGGTCGCCGCGACCGCCGCCCTGTGGGCAGTCCTGCTGATCCGGGGCTACCGGCCGCCGCCGTCCTGGCCGGTCGCCGTGCTACTGGGACTGCTCGAGCCGGCGCTCGCCTACCTCGGCGATACCTTCGGCCTGTCCCTGACCAGCGCCGCCGACGGCGCCATCATCTCCGGCCTGGAGTCAGCGCTGGTGGTCATCCTGGCCTTCTTCGTGCTCGGTGAGGCCATCAGCCGCGCCGCGGCCGTCGCCATCGCGCTCGGCCTCGGCGGGCTGGTCGTGCTGACCAGCGGAGGCGGTCACGGCACGGCCGCCGGCGACCTGTGCATCGCCGGCGGCGTGCTCAGCGCCGGCCTCTACAGCGTCGCGGCGAAGCGCCTCGCCGGCGACCGCGATGCGCTCCCGCTGACGACCTGGCAGTTCACCGCGGCGACGGCCGTGGCGCTGGCGGTCGCCACGGCGCGCTGGATCGCCAGCCCCGACCGCCTGCCGGCGGCCGTCGCCCCCCGGTACTGGCTGGCCGCGTCGGCCGTCGGAGTGGGCGGCTTCGGACTGAGCTTCCTGATCTACAACAAGGTGATCGCCGCGGTGGACGCCGGCTGGGCGGCCATCGTCCTCAGCCTCATCCCGGCGTTCGGGCTCCTGAGCTCCGTGATCTTCCTCGGCGAGGACCCGACCCGCGCCGGCATCATCGGAGCGTGCCTCATCGGCGGCTCCGTGATCTACTTCACGATCTCCGACAGCCGGGACAGCGAGACCATCCTGTCGCCGGCGGACGGCCCGGAAAGACAGATCCACGGCGCAGACGCGCCGGAGGCCGAGAATCTGCCCGCTGCCGCTGGCGAGCCGGTACGCTGACCGGCTCGTGCTGACGGGCTCAGCAGGCCGGGAGCCTGTGCGCCACGGCTTACTGATCCCGCTGGCGGTTTCCGCGGCTGGAATAGCACTGGCCGGCCTCGCGTTCTTACTTTCTGTCGGTGCGTTAGTGTCCCCCGGGCTCAAATCACTGCCTTCATGGAATACCGTCCGGCTGGAGCCATGTTGCGCCTTTCGCCGTGAGGCGACCTGCGCACCGGCAAGGCACGCCCTCGCGAGCACCCGCTCCCGGGGGCGCTGTCATGTCCGGACCCGATGCCGCTTAGCAACGGTTGATCTTGGTCCGTCACCGGCTCCCCTTGTCGTAAGCCTACGCTGCGCGAATTCGGACATTAAAGGCATAACGGGCTAGCGTGCTACAGAGCGTAACCGTTTCGCGCGCCCCGCCGCGGACTCCCGGCGCGGCCGGCCATGATGGCGAAGAGTTTTCGGCGTTATAGAATGATTTACTTACGTTGAGAAAAATGTTTTCTGAATCATCGCACTAGCTTCGCAATCGGCAGTCACGGACGGTTATAGTGGCGGCGGACGCGTCCCAGGGAGCGCCCCGGAAGCCATGATCAACGCCAGGCGCGGTGCGGGGCTGTCAGATTAGCCTGGTGCACCGCCGGCGTGCGGCTAGCCCAGCGTGACGACGGTGGCGATCTGGTCTAGGCCGGAGACTTTCAGCAGGGTTCCGCTGAGGGGGCCCGCTGCGGCGACCTGGATGGTGAGCCGGGCTTGCCTGGCGGCGAGGAACAGCGCCCGGATAGTGGCGCTGTCGCAGTAGGTGACCGCGGTCATATCGGCGGTGATGGCGCTGGAGGTGGCGGCAGCCTCGTCGAGGGCGGCCTGGAATTGCCCGACGTTGGTCAGATCGATGTCGCCGGCGGCGCGCGAGGGGGCCGGGTACCGAGGCGCTCGAGAGACGCCACCGTCCGTTCGGTAAAAGCGTCAGTAACCGCCCGCGGCAGCCCAGCGGCGCCGACCGGACCGAGGACCCGGGCACTGGAGTGCGCGGCGAAGTGAGGGCCGGTCGCCGTCAGCGGGCGGTGATCGCCACGGTGACCGCGATGAGCACGGCCAGCAGCAGCGGGCCGCGGAAGACCTGGCGCCAGAGGTCAAGCGGGAGGTTACCGAACGGCGTCGACACCAGCGGCCCGGAGTAGTCGAGCGGCGGCCGGGTCACCGTCCGGTAGACCGCCGCGGTGAGCCCGGCCGCGATCAGGACGGCCAGCGCCATCCCGCCGCCCAGGCCCGGCGCGACGATCGCCGTCCAGGTGGCCGAGGCCAGCAGGCACGCGGCGAGCGACGCGAAAGACAGCCAGCGGTCACGCGGAGCGAACTGGGCGCGCAGCCCCGGGTTCGCCGCCAGCTGCCGCAGCGTCCCCGCGACCGGCAGGACCAGGCAGTAGCCGACGATCACCGGCTGCTGGCCGATCTCCCCGAAGTGAAGGGTGTCGAGCGTCACGGCCGGCACCTGGTCGTGAGCGGTTCGGGAGACCTGGTCAGCGCTGTGATCCTGGCGCTGGCGTCGGCAGGGCTGACCGCCGGGGACGTCCAGGTGGAGTCCGCGACGCTCGAGGACGCGTTCGTGCTGCTCACCGGGCGCCACTTGGACGACGGAGGGACGGTGTCCCGGCCATGAGCATCCGCTCGTCGCTGCTGCCCGCCGGCACGCCGCGGGCGGCGTTCGGGATGATCGTCCTCAACGAGTCAAGGATCGCCCGCCGGCTGCCCCTCGGGCTGCTCGTCGGGGTCGTGCTGCCCACGGTGCTGCTGGTGATCATCGGCAGCGTCCGGCACGACCGCCAGCACCTGCAGGCCCTGGGCGGCCTCACCACCTTCGACGTGTACGTCCCGGTCTTCTTCGCGATGGTCATCGCCGCGCTCGCGTTCTACGGCCTGCCGATCCCGCTGGCCGTCTACCGCGACCAGGGCGTTCTGCGCCGCCTGTCGGTCACGCCGGTGCCGCCGGCCTGGGTGCTCGCCGCGCAACTGGTCCTCAACGCGGGCTTCGCGGTGATCGAACTGATTCTTCTGCTGATCGTGGCCATGACCGGCTTCGGCGTCGCCGCCCCGAAGAGCGCCGGCGGCCTGGTGCTGGCACTGTCTTTGTCGATAGCCGGGGTGTCCGCCATCGGGCTGTGGGTGTCTGCCATCGCCCGGCCGCGAACCGTCGGGATGCTCGCCGCGGTGTGCTTCTTCCCGTTGATGTTCTTCGCCGGGCTGTTTTCCCGCGATGCTCAGCCACTGGCGGCGCGTCCTTGACGTGGATCTGTACGGCGTGCTGTACGGCACGCTCGCCGCTTACCCGATCATGGTCAGGCAGGGATCCGGCCACATCGTCAACACCTCGTCAGCCGCCGGCCTGTTGCCGCAGCCGCTCAACACCCCCTACTGCACGGCCAAGCACGCGATCGTCGGCCTCTCCCTGTCGCTGCGGCTTGAGGGCGCCGATCTCGGCGTGAAGGTCAGCGCCGTCTGCCCCGGATACGTGCGGACCAGCATCTTCGAAACCTCGGTCACCGTCAACCTCCCCCGCGAACTGGCGACGGACACGCCATAAGGAATCAAGATGATCAGCCCGGCCCAGGCGGCCCAGGAGATCCTCGACGGCGTGGCACATAACAAGGCGGTGATTGCCTTTCCCCGCTATGTCCGCTCGGCCTGGCGCGCATACCGCCTCTTCCCCCGCGTTGCCGCCCGAGCCGGTCTCCCGCAAGTACCCGAGCTGCGGGCCCACCGGGCCACGACCCGGAAATAACGACAAATGGCCCGTCGCGCGGCTCTGTCAAGTCGTCCGCGCCGCTCGCATGCCATCTCGTGGGGGCAATCCGCCGATGGTCGGCTAACGTCGGTGCCGGGACGACACCAGACGGACGGAGCGCAGGACGTATGAGCGACACGATGACCGGCACCGCCGAGCGGGTGACCGTCACTCTGGCCGGCGGAGTGGCCGACGTCCGCTTGAACCGGCCCGAGAAGCGCAACGCGCTCGACCCCGCGATGTTCGAGGCGCTCGTGACGGCCGGCGAGCGTCTCAAGACCGAGCCGGGACTCCGGGCGGTCGTGCTGTCCGGCGAGGGCCCCGACTTCTGCGCCGGGCTGGACTTCGACTCGTTCCAGGCGATGCGCGCGGGCGGGCGGCTTTCCGCGTCCGTTCAGCTCCCGCCCGCCGGCGGGCTGGCCAAGGCGGCCGGCCAGCGCGCGGCCTACGTGTGGGCCGAACTTCCGGTTCCGGTGATCGCGGCGATGCGTGGCAACGCGCTCGGCGGCGGCCTGCAAATCTCGCTGGGGGCCGATATCCGGATCGTCACGCCCGATGCCCGGCTGTCGGTGCTTGAGGTGGCGTGGGGCCTCATCCCGGACATGACCGGTACCCAGCTGCTGCCCGAACTGGTCGGCCGGGACATCGCCAAGGAGCTGACCTACACCGGACGGATCGTCAGCGGTGAGGAGGCCGTACGGATCGGGCTGGCGACGCGCACCGACCCCGATCCGCTCGCCGCGGCTCTCGCCATGGCGAAGGAGATCGCCGGGCGCAGCCCGCACGCGATCCGAGCGGCGAAACGGCTGCTCGACCTCGCCGGGCGGACCGATCTCGCGTCAGGCTTCGCGGCCGAGCAGGAGGAGATCGGCGCGCTGATCGGCAGCCCGAACCAGGTGGAGGCCGTCACGGCCCGGTTCGAGAAGCGCGACCCGAAGTTCGCCGAGGCCTGAACGCCGCGGCCGGGATCTCATTAAGTTGAATAACCGAGGTCCCCGGCCTTCCGCATTCCTGTGGCGGGTCGATTGCGCAATTGACCACACTAGAGCGGGACGTGCCAGTAGCCCAATGGCTGGCGCCTGTGTGCCGACGCGCCGCCTCGTGATTGAGGCGGCTTATGAGCGGTAAGTGAGCGCCGGTGAGCTCTGTGGCGGTGGATGCCCGCGCCGGGGCCGGCTGATGAGGCGTGTGGCCCACAGGCCTCGTCTTGCGAGGCCAGGGGGCCACACGCCTCGAACGTGCCCGGCGCCCGTCGGCGTCCGGGGACGCGCAGTGGGCGCCAGTGGCCGGTGTGACAGAAGATGCTCGCGTCAGACGGCCGGTCAGCCGGCAACCACCAGGCCGATTGCGCAATCGACCACAGTAGAGCGGGTCGATTGCGCAGTGGGCCTGCCGGCCGACGGGATTTCTTCCCGGATTGCGAGACAGAGATCTAGACCAGAGCCCCGGGCGGGAACAGCTCGCTCATCCGCTCTTCGCTGGTGGTGACCCTGTTTCCTGTTCCGAACGAACGCACCTGCACCCGGGCGCCGATGGGCTCTTCTGACGTGAGCAGGCCGAGCAGGGCCTCGTCGTCGCCCTTGGCGATGAAGCGCCGCCCGTCGGCGTCGAGCCGGCCGATGACGATGCCGGTGCGCGAGCCGTCCCGCGCGTGCTTGACGGTGCAGGTCTCGATGGTGGCCCGCCCGTCGGCCTGCAGGGCCTGTTCGGGAGATGGCCAGCTGTCGACCTCCGCTTGCAGCCTCTTGCTGTTATTGGTTGTCCACGGCACTGGTGTCGTGCCGTACACACCGACGGAGTACTTGCTCATGATGCCGCCGTTGGCGCCGACGAATCCGAATGTTCCGGGGTGGCTGCGGGCGCGCTGTACGGTTTCGGCGATGGCGTGCATCGAGTAGTTGTTGCCGGCGCCGCCGAAGAACGGCAGGCCGCCGGTCAGCGTGAGACCGCGCGGGTCGCCGGGGGCGATGCCGAGCCCGTCGCAGATGTTGAACACCGGCGCCGGGAAGCAGGAGTACAGGTCGATGGCGGCGAGGTCGCCGGCCCTGATGCCCGCCACCTCGAGGGCATGCCGGGCGGCCATGACAGCGGCCGGGCTGGCCGACAGGTCGGCGCGGTCCATCAGGGTGCGCTCGCGCAGGTCGGCGTGGCCGTGCAGGAATACCCACCGGTCTTCCGGGACGCCGAGGCGACACGCGGCCGCTACCGACATGAGCAGGACGGCGGCGCCCTGGTTGACCTTTTCCCTGGCCACGATGTACCGGGTGTAGGGGTCGGCGATCAGGCGGTTCGCCTCGGTCGGGGTGACCAGTTCCGGCGCGGTGCGCTCGGCCGGCGCGGCGGCGTGCGGGTTGGCGGCGGCGACCTTGGTGAACGGCGCGAACAGCGCGCCCATCGCGGCGGCGTACTCCGCACGGGTCTGCTTGAGCCGGGCGCGGCGGGCGTTGTCGATCAGCGCGTACTGGCTGGGCGCGCCGGTGAGCCCGTACGCGGCCAGGTGCCGGGAGATCATTCCCTGCAGTCCGTAGCCGCGGTCCTCAAGGCTGCCCTCGGCATGCTCGGTGAAGTCGGGCTTATCCGCGCGCTTGGCGTAGTGCTCGATGGTCGAGATCGCCTCCGAGCCGAACAGCAGCACCACCTCGCCGTGCCCGGCCGCGATCGCCGCGGCGAACTCGTTGACCAGGTGCTGCGGCGCCTGCCCGCCGCTGACCTCCAGGACCGCCCGTGCCGGGGTGGCGCCGACGCGCCCGGCCACGGACCGCGGGTAGTTGTCCGAGCGGCCGAGCGGCGCCCGCGCGCCGGGTGCCGAGTTCTCGAACTGCCGGACCCCGGCGACGGTGTTGATCGCGGCGGCGACCGCGACCAGGTCCGCACCGGTGTCGGCGAGTGCCTCGCGGGCCGCGCCGGCGGCCAGGTCCACGGGTGAGCGGCTCCGGTAACCGGGCTCGCCGAGGCGTTCGGAGGACTGGCCGACGCCGACGATCACGGGTGTGCGCGGGCCCAGGTTCATAGCAGTGCTCCCAGTTCGGCGATCCGCTGCTCGCATTCGACGGCTATCTGACGGGTGACCTCGGCGGCCGACCGGCTGGTGTCGAACGAGCCGACGACCTGACCTTGCCGTCTGGCTGGACGCACGTCCGCGAGCCGGGGTCAGTCGCTATCCGCTGGCCTGCTGTATTCCCTCATGGCCTCGCCGGTGACGTCGCTGGTGACGAGTTCGAGGCTCCAGGGGCCGGTGTTGAGGTCGAAGTCGCGACCGAAGCCGACCCACTTGCCGGTCATCTTCCGGCCGGTGGGCTGCAGGAGGAACTGGATGGCGCCGTGGTAGACGGCGCCCTGGTAGTAGCCGACGGGGTTGGTCTCCTCGGTCGAGGTACCGGTGAGGACCTGGCCGTTGGCGGTCAGGTCCATCAAGAGGCGCGAGCGTGATCCTGGCATGGACCGGACCTGCAGCCGGGTGCCGTGCTGGACGACGGCGACGTAGTGCCGGCTGGTGAACGTCGCGCCCCGGCCGGTGCTCTCGTAGTCGTAGCTGCTGAGCCAGATGCCGGTCAGGGGCCCTGGCTGCGCCTTGGGATCAGCCACGGGTATCCACGGGCCCGAGCCGGTTGTCAGGACCTCGTCCGGGTCGAGGCCGTAACGCTCGGCAGCGGAGTCGAACCCGAGGCTGGCGACAGGCTTACCTGTGACGTATTCCAGGGCACGGACGTACACCGCGCGGGGCAGGGTCACCTCCCCGGCTTCCCAGCGCTGTACGAGCCGCTTGGTGCAGCCGTTCGGCGTGCCGAGCCGCTGCCCGGCGTCGCGGATCGCCACGGCCATCTCGTCCTGGCTCAGCCGCAGGGCCAGGCGTGCCTGCCTCAGCGCCGTGTTGGGGGCCATCATCATGAGCGTACCCCTGCCATACACGGGCTGCAACGCCATTTCGACGCCTCAAAAGACGCCTAAATGACGCCCACTCGGTCTGCGGATCGGCGCCGACGTAATCCTCGAAAAGCCGCCGGCGCTGAGCAGCCAGGAACTGGAAGCCCTGACCTCGCTACAGGCCGAGTCCGGTCACGCCATCCACCCGGTGCTGCAACTGCGGTACCATGACGGCCTTCTCCGGTTCAAGAAGCTGATGGAATGGCGGGACCCGGCGCGGCCGGTCATGGTCACGGTCCGGTATGTCACCCGCCGGGGGCCGTGGTTCGGGATCTCCTGGAAAGGCGACTCGGCCCGCAGCGGAACCATCATCTTCAACATCGGCATCCACCTGCTCGACGGCCTCACCTGGGCCATCGGAGCCGCGCCCGAAGTCATCCGAGCGCACGCCGATCCGGGCGGGGATCACGCCGAAGGCAGGCTCAAGTTCGGCGCGGTCACCGTTGATTGGATGCTCTCAATCCGGGAAGGCGACCTGCCGCCCGGCACGAACACGGGTGCGGCCCGGTACATCGCGGTAGACGGGGACATCATCTGCGACTTCTCGGACTACTCCCGGCTCCACACCGTCGTCTACCGGGAGATCACCGCAGGCCGGGGACACCGGATCGAGGACGCGGCCAACGCCGTCAGGCTCGCCGAGCGATCCGCCAGGCGGCCATGTGCGAACTGTCGGCCACGCCCTGACTGTAAGGACCGGGCGGCCAGCCAGCCGGCGATGATGCGGGCGATCCGGGGGCCGGACGCGCCGTCCCACAGCGGCGGCAGCGCGCCTGCGTACGGTCCCTGGGACAGGGCGTCCTGGACGGCGGAGGCGAGTTCGTCGGCGCGGACCAGCCGGTTGCTGCCGCTCGTGACGGTGACCGGTCGCTCGGTCACCGAGCGCATGGTCAGGCACGGCACCCGCAGGAACGTCGTCTCCTCCTGCACTCCGGCCGAGTCGGTGATCGCCGCCGCCGCGCCCCGCACCAGCGACATGAACTCCAGATATCCCAGCGGCTCGCACATCCGGATCCCCGGGTGCTCCGCCAGCCCGGCCGCCTCGAACACGGCCCGCCCGCGCGGGTGCACCGGCATGATCACGGGAGCCTCGTCGGCGACCTGGTGCATCGCCTTGACCAGCAGCGCCGCTGCCTCCGGTCTGTCCACGTTGAACGGCCGGTGCAGCGTGGCGACCACGTACCGCTCCGGCACCCCGTTCGCCGTCCTTGCCGCCTCGGCATTCAGTCGGCCCAGGCACGCCACCAGCGTGTCGATCATCGTGTTCCCGACGAAGTGCACCCCGCCAGGAGAGATGCCCTCGTTCGCCAAATAGCCGATCGCCTCCGGCGAGGTCACGAACAGCAGCTCGCATAGCTGGTCAGTCAGCCTGCGGTTGATCTCCTCGGGCATCGTGTTGTCGAAGCTTCGCAGCCCCGCCTCAACATGCGCGATCGGCACGTGGAGCTTGGCCGCCGCCAGCGCGGCCCCCAGCGTGGAATTCACGTCCCCGTAGACGACAAGCAGCGCGGGACGGCGGGCCATCAGTTCCCGCTCAACCCCGGCCAGCACAGCTGCTGTCTGCTCCCCATGCAGCCCCGAACCCACGTGCAGGTTCACGTCCGGCTCGGGGAGGCCGAGGTCGGTGAAGAACACGTCCGACATCCGCGCGTCGTAGTGCTGGCCGGTGTGGATGAGCATCTGCTCGACACCGAGTTCGCCGAGCGCACGGATCACAGGTGCCGCCTTCATGAAGTTCGGCCGGGCACCAAGCACATGCGTAACCAGAGCCTGCATCGCTGTCCTTTACGGGAAGCCAATACAAGGAATGCATCTCACGTACCGCAGCGGTCGCGGCTAACCGCTGGCCAGCCTAGCGACCACAGCACTTTCGCGCGCCGTCACCCGTATGTCCGCCCCGGGGGGCCGGGTATCGAGGCGCTGCAGAGACGCCACCGTCCGTTCGGTAAAAGCGTCAGTGACCGCCCTCAGCAGGCGCGGTGCCGCTCCTAGACCGAGGGACCCGGGCGTAGGAGTCCCGCCGCTCGCAGACGAACTGGAACTGACGGACACCTGCCGGCTGAAATGGCTCGCCGGGCCGCGGATGGCCTCAGCCATTCCGGGCGGCTGGAGCCCCGGGATACCAGCACCGGGTCCGGCCAGCGTGGCGGTGTGGCGGAGAACCGGACCGGCGGGGCGAGCATGTGGACGTCGCCGAGCGGGCTGGCGGCGTCGTAGGGGACCGGCTCGCGGAGCGTGTGCTCGTCGTCGCAGCCGGCCAGGACAGGACTGACCAGGCCGAGCGACCCGCACCACATTGCGGTGCGGGTGAGGTTCACCGTGCTGTGCCAGGAGCCTCCCTCGGTGGCGCGCTTGACCAGGGCCGCGGCGGCCCCGACTGCTCCCAGGTAGCCGGTGATGTAGTCGTTGATCATTCCGGTGACGGGGAGCCTGGGCTCGGCCGCGCTTCCTTCCACGGTCATGAGGCCGGAGGCGGCGGATCCGTTCATGTCGAAGCCTCCGCGCTGCGCCCACGGGCCGCGCGATCCGTAGCAGGTGACCGAGACGTGTACCAGGCCGGGATGCCGCTCGGCCAGCTGACGTGGTTCGAGGCCACGGCGCTCCAGCGAGCCGGCCCGGCGGTTGCTGATCAGGATGTCGGTGCCGGCCATGAGGGCGGCCGTTCGTTCCTGCCCGGCCGGGTTTGCGAGGTCGACGTAGGCGCTGCGGGAGCCGAGGTTGGCCTCGGCGTAGATGAACTCGTGCTCGTAGTCGTTCGGGCGCGTCGCGCAGAGCACATCCGCCCCGTGCTCGGCCAGCGTCCGGCCTACGACCGGGCCCGCGACGGCATGGGTGAACGACAGCACGCGGATGCCGTCGAACGGCCGCCGCGCTGGGCCGAAGTCCCGCGGCGGAGCGTCGCCGATGCGCTCAAGGACAACGACCGGCTGGCTGGCCAGGAGCGCTCCTTGCGGGTGAGCCAGCCATTCCAACGGCTGGCGTACGATGCACGCCGGCAGGCCCGCGGCGTTGGCTGCCTGTTCCAGCTCGAACGCGTCCCACTGCCCGATGGCCGCGGCGACCTTGGCGGCGTCGGGCGGCACGTCAAGGAACCGGCACCACCTGGCGGCCAGATGCGGGTATACGCCCGACGCCATGACCCAGCGGCCGTCGGCGGCCTGGTACGGCGTGAGGAGGAACGGGTTGTCGAGCACTAGCGGATGCGGGGCCGGGGCCTGGTTGAGGGCCGGGTGCCAGAACGCGCCCGGGTTGATGCCGTGGACGGCCTGGCGCAGGTCCAGTTCGAGGTCTTGCTCCGGGCCGCCGCGGTGCCGGTGGAAGGCGACGGCAGCGACGGCGGCCGCCATGATCGGAATGCCGATGCAGGCACCGAGACGGTGCACGGAGGGCAGGATTGGATCCTGCCCGGCGATTGACACAGCGCCGCCTGCCGCTTCCCTGGCCAGGCTGACCGTCGACAGCAGGTCATCGAGCGCCGTCAGCGGATCGAAGGCGGTAGCTGGCCGGGCGTCTCGCTGGTTCATGGTGTCTAGGCCTCCTCGGTGGCCAGCGCCGCGGGCGCGCCGCGGCGGAACAGCAGGGCGGCGAGGACGGACCCAGCCGCGAACATTCCGGCGGCCCACCAGAACGCGGTGGTGTAGCTGTGCACCTGGGCCAGTTCGGCAAGCGCGGGAGCCGGGCGGCCGCCGGTCATCAGCCGGGGGCTGAGGTGGCTGGCCAGGTAGCTGGCGGCGGCGCTGGCCGCCACGGTGTTGAGCAGCGACGTGCCGATCGAACCGCCGACCTGCTGCCCCGTGTTGACCATGGCAGACGCGACGCCGGCGTCGGATGGCACGACCCCGGCGGCGCCGGCACACGCGATCGCGGCGAAGACCAGGTTGACGTACAGGCACCAGCGCCAGGTCAGGTACTGGGTGAGCAGCCCGCCGAGCAGCAGGCCGACGGCCCCGCCGGCACCCGCGATGGCGCCGAAGACGCCGACGCGCAGGCGCACGCCGGTGCCCTGTCCGAGATTTTGCGGATGCCGGACAGCACCGCCAGCCGGCCAACGTTAGACTTCGGGAAATAACGGAATTTCGGGATACCGCTTCGGCACGTGAGGCTGCGGAAAGGGAAGGCATGTCATGGCTGAGAGCCAGTCACCCGCCGAGGATCAGGACCCTGAGGCAGATCTGCAGGCACTGAATACCAACGTGGCGCATCCCGCACGGGTGTACGACTACTGGCTTGGCGGGAAGGACAACTTCGCCGCCGACCGGGAGGCCGCGGAGCAGGTGATCGCCGCTAACCCGACCGTCTTGCCCGGCGTGCGCGCCAACCGGGCATTCCTCGGCCGCGCGGTGCGCTACCTGACCGTGGAAGCGGGGATCCGGCAGTTCCTTGATCTCGGCACCGGGCTGCCGACCGCGCAGAACACCCACCAGGTGGCCCAGGGCCTTGCCCCGGATGCCCGGATTGTCTACGTCGACAACGACCCGATGGTGCTCACCCACGCCCGGGCGCTGCTGACCAGCACCGGCGAAGGTGCCACCGCGTACGTATCGGCCGACCTCAGGGACACGGAGAAGGTGCTGGCCGGCGCGGCGGAAACACTCGACTTCGACAAGCCGGTCGCGATCATGGCGCTGATGGTCCTGCAGTACATCCCGGACAGAGATGACCCGTGGGGCATCATCAGGCACCTGCTCGAGGCGGTCGCGCCGGGCAGTTACCTCACCGTGTCCGATACGGTTCGCGACATCGACACCGCCCGGGTAACCGAGGGCACAGCGCGGCTGAACGAGCGAATGCCGACGCAGCTGAACCTGCGCACCCGATCCGAATGGGAGCGGTTCTTCGACGGCCTGGAACTGGTGGAACCGGGTATCGTCCCGCTGCCAGACTGGCGGGGACCGGGATCGGAGCACCCGATCCCCTGCTACGCGGGTATGGGCCGCAAGCCAGCGCTGGGCTAGGCGGGCGGCGGTGTCAGAGTCGCTGTTACGGCTTGAACAGGCGCCACCCTCCGTTCGGGATAATCTTGATTTTTATTCTGAACGAACGGTGGCGTCTCTCCCCTGCAGAGGGCATTCGTGCGGTACCTGATCGTGGCCGAGGCCTATCGTGACCTGGAGCAGGTCAGCAGCCGGCTGGCGCTGACCGAGCGGCTGGCCGCGCTGCTGGCGCAGACCCCGGCCGGGCTGCTGCCGACCGTGTGCTACCTGTGCCAGGGGCTGATCGCGCCGGAGTTCGCCGGGGTGGACCTCGGCCTGGCCGAGAAGCTCGCCGTCCGCGCGGTGGCCACCGCGGCCGGCACCGACGCCGCGCAGGTCGCCGCCCTGGTGCGGGAGACCGGCGACCTGGGCCAGGCCGCCGAGCGGCTGCTGGCCCGGCCCGCTGCCGGGGCGGGCGGCCGGGCGGCCGGCCTGGAGGTCACCGAGGTGGTGGGCACGCTGCGCGAGATCGCCGCCGCCGAGGGCGCGGGTTCGCAGGGCCGCAAGCTGGAGCTGCTGGCCGGGCTGCTGGTCCGGGCCACCCCGCTGGAGGCCCGCTACCTGCTGCGCCTGGTGACAAAGAACCTGCGGCTTGGCATCGGCACGCCCACCATCTTGGACGCTCTCGCCCAGGTGCACGCGGGCGGCAAGGCCGCCCGGCCGGTGCTCGAGCGCGGTTACAACATCTGCTGCGACCTCGGCAAGGTGGCCGCCACCTTGGTGGACGGCGGGCTGGCCGCGGTGGAACAGCTGCGGGTCCAGCCGGGCAACCCGGTGCGGGTCATGCTGGCCCAGCGGCTGGCCGACGCCGGCCAGATCCTGACCCGGCTGGGCGGCCGGTGCGCGGCGGAGTACAAGTACGACGGCGTCCGGGTCCAGGCGCACCGCACCGCCGACGGGAGGATCGAGCTGTTCACCCGGCGGCTCGAGGAGATATCCGGCCAGTTCCCCGACGTCGCCGCCCTGCTGGCGGCGGGGCTGGGCCGGCCGAGGCGATCCTCGAAGGAGAGGTCGTCGCCTACGACGCGGCCGCGGGCGAGCTGCGGCCGTTCGGCGAGGTCATGCTGCGGCGCCGCAAGCACGGCATCGACCAGGCCGTCCGGGACGTGCCCGTGGGCCTGTTCTGCTTCGAGCTGCTGTACGCCGACGGTCAGGACCTGACCATGCTGCCGTATCCGCGGCGGCGCGCCGCGCTGGAGGCGGCCCTTGACCTCTCGCCCCGGCTGCGGCTGACCACCGCCGCCGAGATCACCGGCCCGGCCGCGCTGGAGGAGATGTTCGCCCAGGCGGTCACCGACGGGTGCGAGGGCCTGGTGTGCAAGTCGACCGGGCCGGATTCGGTCTACCAGGCCGGGGCGCGCGGCTGGCAGTGGATCAAGCTCAAGCGGGACTACCGGACCGAGCTGTCCGACACCGCCGACCTGGTCGTCGTCGGCGCGTTCGCCGGGCGCGGCCGCCGCGCCGGGGTCTACGGCGCGGTGCTGCTGGCCGCCTACGACGCCGACGCCGACACCTTCCGCGCCGTGACCAAGTGCGGCGCCGGGTTCTCCGACGCCGACCTGGCCGCGCTGCCCGCCCGGCTGGCGCCGCTAGCGAGCCCGCACAAGCCCGCCCGGGTCGACGCCCGTCAGGAGCCGGACGTCTGGTTCGAACCGGGCCTCGTCCTGGAGATCCTCAGCGCCGAGCTGACCCTGTCCCCCAACTACACCGCCGCCTGGGGCCAGATCGCCGATGATTCCGGGCTGGCTATGCGCTTCCCGCGGTTCACCGGGCGCTGGCGCGACGACAAGGCCCCGGAAGACGCCACCACTACTCGCGAGCTGGCCGAACTGTTCCTCACCGCCCGGCGCACACCCACCGGCGGCTAGAAACCATGCCCGGCCTGATCGCGCCCACCGTACGCCTGCATGCCGCCTGGCTCGAGGCCCATGACGAGTGGGGTCCCGGCCTCCACGAGGACGGTTTCGGGCTGCGGCCATCGGACGAGGTCGACTCACCGGCCGGGTTCGCGGCCTAGGTCGCGCGGCTGGCTGATCAGTCGGACCCGGCGAAGCCGGTGGAGGCTGGCAGGGTGCACTGCACATACCGGTGGATCGTCGAGGGCGACCGGGTGCTCGGCGGGATCGCGCTGCGAGTAGCGGACTAACGGACCGCCCGCGAGCGGCCGGCGGCCCGGGCAGCGCCCGGTTGCTGTAACGTGTGCGGCATGGCCAGCGAGACCACCGCCAGGCTCGCGGTGCTTATTGACGCGGATAACGCGCAGCCCTCGATCGCCGAGGGGCTGCTGGCCGAGGTGGCCAAGTTCGGTACGGCGCACGTCAAGCGCGCTTACGGGGACTGGACGGGCACCAGCCTGAAGGGCTGGAAGGACCAGTTGCTCGCGCAGTCGATCCAGCCGATCCAGCAGTTCGCCTACACCAGGGGCAAGAACGCGACGGACGCGGCGATGGTGATCGACGCGATGGACCTGCTGTATTCGGGGCGCTTCGACGGGTTCTGCATCGTTTCGAGCGACAGCGACTTCACCCGGCTGGCCGCCCGGCTGCGCGAGTCAGGGCTCACCGTCTACGGGTTCGGCGAGCGCAAGACGCCCAAGCCCTTCGTGGCGGCATGCGACAAGTTCATCTACATCGAGAACCTCACCGTCACCGGGACCGACGTCGCGCCGGCGGGCGCTCCGGCCGGCGAGGTGTCCGAACCCGTTCCCCGGGCGGCTCCCGCCACCCAGCTCAAGGGCGACGCCGCGCTGGTGAATTTGCTGCGCAACGCGGTAGAGGCGGCTTCTGATGACGACGGCTGGGCGCCGCTTGCCTCGGTCGGCCAGATCATCACCAACCAGCGGCCGGATTTCGACTCCCGCAGCTACGGTTACCCCAAGCTGAGCGACCTGATAACCGCGACCGCGCTGTTCGAGATGGACCGCCGCAGCCTCGGCGACGGCAGGCAGTCGATCATCTATGCCCGCGACAAGCGCCGCCGGCCGGTCAAGAAGAGCTGAGGTCCGCCGCGCGTTCCGGAAGGCCCGTGTCCGCCGCCACTATAACCGTCCGTCACTGACAATTGTCCAGCTAGCGCAATCAGCTCGAAAACATTTTTTTCAATGTAAATAATTCATTCTATAACAACGAAAACTCTTCGCCATCGTGATCGGCCGCACCGGAAGCCCGCACCGGGGCGCGCGAAATGGTCACACTCTGTAGTGCACTAGCCCGTTATATCCTTAATGTCCGAATTCGCGTGGCGCGAGCTCGCCGGCAAGGGGAGTCGGCGACCGGCGTGCGGCTAGCATCGCCGGGTGGCTAACTTCGGAGACCTGCAGAACGAGATCTACTTCGCCGGCCTGTCCGGCGTGCTGCCCTCGCTCCCAATGTCGTTCGCGGAACTGGAGCGGCGGGCGGAGCTGGTGCTGCCGCCGGGCACGTGGTCGTACGTCGCGGGGGGAGCCGGCGATGAGCATACTCAGCGCAGCAACCGGACGGCCTTCGACCACTGGGGCCTCGTACCGCGGATGCTGCGGGCGAGCACCGGCCGGGACCTGTCGGTCGAGCTGTTCGGCATTACCTTCGCGACACCGATTTTCCTGGCCCCGATCGGAGTGATCGGGATCTGTACTCAGGACGGCCACGGCGACCTGGCCGCGGCCCGCGCGGCGGCCGCTACCGGCGTGCCGATGGTGGCCTCGACGCTGAGCGAGGACCCGCTGGAGAATGTCGCCGCGGAGTTCGGCCAGACCCCCGGGTTCTTCCAGCTCTACTGCCCGACCGATCCCGAGGTGGCAGCTAGCCTCGTTCAGCGGGCGGAGGCGGCCGGCTACTGCGCGATCGTGGTCACCCTCGACACCTGGGTCACCGGCTGGCGGCCGCGGGACCTCGCGACCTCGAACTTCCCGCAGCTGCGGGGCCGCTGCCTGAAGACGTACTTCTCCGACCCGGTCTTCCGGAGCCGGCTGCAGAAGTCGCCGGAGGAGGACCCGGGCGCCGCAATCTTGGCGTGGGCGCTGATGTTCGGGCGGCCGCTGACCTGGGACGACCTGGCCTGGCTGCGCTCGCTGACCACGCTGCCCATCGTGCTCAAGGGCATCTGCCACCCCGGCGACGCCCGCCGGGCCATCGATGCGGGCATCGACGGCATCTACGTCTCCACCCACGGCGGCCGCCAGGCCAACGGCGGCCTGGCCGCGATCGACTGCCTCGCCGACGTGGCCGAGGCGGTGGCAGATGTGCCGGTCCTTTTCGACTCCGGCGTCCGCTCCGGCGCCAACGTGGTCAAGGCGCTCGCGCTCGGCGCCACCGCGGTCGGGATCGGCCGCCCCTACGCGTACGGCGCCGCGCTGGGCGGCACCGACGGCATCGTCCACGTGCTCAGGACGATCCTTGCGGAGGCCGACCTGCTGATGGCGGTCGACGGCTACCCGACCCTCGCCGACCTCAGCCGGGACGCGATCCGGCGTACCTGAGCGCTGCCGGCAGCGTCCGGCCTCCGCTAGCGGAAAGAAAGAACTGATGACTGCCACTCAATCCTCGTCCGCCCGCATCGCGGTGTTCTCCCTCGGCGGCACTATCGCCATGGCCAGGAAGGCAGGCGATCCCGGCGGGGTCGCCCCGGCGCTCACCGGGCAGCAGCTGCTGGCAGCGGTGCCAGGACTGGCCGACATCAGCTCCTCGGTCGAGGTCCACGAGTTCCGGCAGGTACCAGGCGCGTCCCTGACCATCGGCGACATCGCCGAGCTGGCCGCCACGATCGGTGAGCAGGCCGCAACGGGCGTGGTGGTGATCCAGGGCACGGACACGATCGAGGAGACCGCGTACCTGCTCGACCTGCTACACACGGGCAAGGAGCCGGTCGTGGTGACGGGTGCGATGCGCAATCCAGTCATGGCCGGACCTGACGGCCCGGCCAACATCCTCGCGGCCCTGCAGGCGGCGGCAAGCCCCCTGCTGCGCGGCCTGGGCTGCCTGGTCGTCTTCGCTGACGAGATCCACGCCGCCCGGTTCGTCCGCAAGACCGACGCCACCAGCATCACCGCCTTCACCTCCCCGGCGACCGGGCCGCTCGGCCGGGTCGTCGAGGGACAGGTCCGCCTGCTTGCCCGCCCCGCCGGACGGTTCACGCCGCCCGCGCCCGACTTGTCCATGCAGGTGCGCACCGGCCTGGTCACCATGACCCTCGGCGACGACGGCGAACTGCTGCGAGCGGCCGCGGGCCGCTTCGACGGCCTCGTCGTGGCCGCGTTCGGCGCGGGGCACGTCCCCGCCGCCACGCTGCCCGCGCTGAACGACCTCGCCGTGCAGATCCCAGTGGTCCTCGCCTCCCGGACGGGCGCCGGCGCGGTGCTGTCCGCCACCTACGGCTTCCCCGGCTCAGAGCAAGACCTGCTCGGACGTGGCCTGATAAGCGCCGGGTTCCTCGACCCGCTCAAGGCCCGGCTGCTCCTGCACGTCCTGCTATCCAGCGGCGCCAACCGCGAGCAGATCTCGGCCGCGTTCCGGGCAGCGGCCGAAGACGGCCAGCCGTGACCTCCCGACGACACAAGGACGGCGATCGCAGATGTAGCACGCAACCGCCCCATGGGAACCTTCTATGCGGCTTCGAGGGCATGCCAGCGCCGGGCCCAGCCCGGACGCAGCGCAGGAGGAGCACGAAGTGACCGAGAGAGTGCATGAACTGAGACGGGAGCAGCACCGGGCGGATGACCTCAGCGGGGCAAGGCGGGGGGCTACTGTCCGCACTCCGGGCGGCGGCCATGCCGCGGAAGAGACGAGCTACATTCCTGGCGAACGAGAGCACACCCGGCAGGGCTACACTGACTGTATACGGCATCGCTTCAAATCAGCCTTCAGCGGCAGGCGATGCTACGGAGAGGAAGGCGGACGTGTTCGAGGCGGCCGATATCCGGGAGTGGCGCGGCCACGACGTTGTTGACCCCGAAGGCCACAAGATCGGGGAACTGGAAGCCATCTACGTCGACACGAGCACAGACCTCCCAGCGTTCGGCACCGTCAGAGTCGGGATGCCGACCCGGCACCGGCTCGCGTTCGTTCCCCTGGCCCAGGCGATCGTAGGTCCCGGATACCTCAAGGTCGCCCATGACAGGAAGCAAGTCAAGGATTCCCCCTCGATCCCCACCGACGGCGAACTGCCAGCGGCCGACGAAGAGGCCATCTTCAAGCACTATGGCCTGCCATACCAGGCAGGCACCGGCGGTGAACGGCAGCTAGCCCGCCGCTTAGCAGTACAACCGAGCGGAGAATCATATGATTGCCCTCTTCCTACTCATCGTGATCGTGGCGATCGTGCTCGGCCTCGTGGGTGTCGTCGTCAAGGGTCTGCTGTTTTTGCTGTTCATCGGCATTGTCGTGTTCCTCGCCGGCCTTCTGTTCGGTGCTCTGCGGATGCGGCGGCGCGGCGGAAGGCCCACGGCCCGTTAACCCCTCACCACACTCCGGGTACCACGGCGGGCTGACCACCAGCCCTGACCACAACGGGGAACCTGCTCCCGTCCTCCCACGACCGCGCCCGCACCGGCATCAACGACCGGTTCGGCTATCTGATGAATGATCCGGGGAACCGGGATCACGATCACGGAACAGGGACGGAGCAGGCCTGATCATGAAGTGCGCGAACCGGCGGCTCGCTCGCTAACGACCTGCGCACGTCCCAGCTGTCCAGAGAAACCGCAGTTCAGCGATACTGAGTCGCTACTTCAGGAGCTGCCGTCTTCATGCACATGTGGATCTACGCCGACATCGCCGTGATCGTAATGCTGGCGCTCGCCACGATCGTTCGGCGTCCCCGCTTCGTGCCGGCCGATCCGGCCGACACCTTCGCCGAAACCGAAGCGAAGGTCTTCAACGCAAATGCCGGGGGTATGCGGCGAGATATGTCCTAGTTCGCCGTATATTTCGTCTTCGGGCGACGGTGATCCAGGCTAGCGGTTTCATGATCATGGGTCATTTGCGGCGAATAGCGCCATTTTTGACCCATGATCATGGCCAGCGTCCCTTCCTGATACCCCTCCAGGTATGTGGAAGGCGGAAACCTGGGGTTCTCAGCTTGCCCGAAGCCGGGCTGCGGGCGGCCTACTGGCTGGACGCCTGGGCCAGCGCGGCCTGCACGGCGGTCACCGCGGCGTCGATCGCGATCCGGGCGGTCACCGCGCTGGTGTGCGCACGGTCGATCTCGCCGAGACCGATGCAGTCGAACGCCACCCGTGCGTCGTGAATGGCCGCCTCGAGCTCGCGCATGGCTTCCTGAAGCACCGAGCCGTAGTCTGCGCCGTCCGGAATCATCAGGCTCCCCTCCTGTGGCTACTGGGTCAACGGATGGGGATTCTATTCGGTAGGGCCTTGTTGCGGCTTAGCCGCTATCGTCGGGTTGCGGTCGCGGCCTGGGTGATGAGGGCGGCTACCGCCGCGGGCTGGGACACGTAGATGGAGTGGCTGCCGGGGACTTCGGTCACGGTTGAGCCGGTCCGTTCGGACATGGCCCGCTGGGCGGGCGGGGGGATCATCCGGTCGTCGGTAACGACCAGGTACCAGCTTGGCTTGATCCGCCAGGCGGCTTCGCTGATCGTTCCGCCGAGCGCGTTCACGCCCCAGGGGACCTGGGAGTCGGCCATGAACGCGGCCTGTCCGGCTGGCAGGTCGCCGGCGAACGAGTCGTGGAATTTGTCGCGGTCCAGGAACAGGAAGCCGTCCTTGGGCGGCAGGATCGGCGGCTGCGGCCCGCCGGCCGGGAAACCGGCGATGAGCGCGTTGACCGACTCGCCCTTGTCCGGCGCGAATGCCGTGATGTACACCAGGGCCGCGACCTTCTCGTGCAGGCCTGCCTCGGTGATCACCGCCCCGCCGTAGGAGTGGCCGACCAGGACGACCGGGCCGTCCAGGTCGTCGATGACCCGCCGTGTGACGGCGGCGTCGTCTTCCAGGGACAGGGTCGGGTTCTGCACGACGGCGACGCGGTAGCCGTCCTTCGTCAGCAGGTCATGCACCGCCTGCCAGCCGGACCCGTCGACGAACCCGCCGTGCACGAGCACCACGTTGCGTGCCCCTGATTCGCTGCTCATGACGATCTCCTTTCGCTTGCGCCAAAGTGTTGGCACGCTGATGACGCTAGGCGCCGGCGGCCGGGGGTCGCTTCGACCAAATGACGTAGATCTGGTGGCTGCTAGGGGTGCTCGGGCGGAAGGCCGGCGAGCGCGTCGCGCAGGGCGGCCCGGGTGGTAACACCGAGCTTGGGGAAGACCTGGTGCAGGTGGGTGGCGACGGTACGGGGAGACAAGTACAGCCGTTCACCGATCTGCTTGTTAGTCAGCCCGGCAGCTGCCAGCGCCGCGATCTCTCGTTGCTGGGGTGTCAGCGACGCGGACCCGGTGCCGGCCAGATGGCCGATGGTCAGTCCGGTCGCACGGAGCTCATTGCCAGCCCGCGCTGCCCATGGCACCGCGCCGAGCCGCTGGAAGGTATCCAGCGCTGCGGTCAGGTGGACCCTCGCGTCGGTGGTGGCCTTCATCCGGCGGAGCCGCTCGCCGAAGGTGAGCTGGATCCGGGCGCGGTCGAACGGCCAGCGGTCCGCGCCGGGCACGGCAAGCGCACGTTCGAACAGCGCGGCTGCCTCGTGCTCGGGGGCCGCGATCGCGGCCGCTCCCTCGATGGTCAGAGCCTGCCGGGGTGAGATCGCGGCGACGCCGGCCTGGCGTACGGCGGCTACGTGAGCCGCGGCCTCGGTATGCCGGCCGGTCCGCACGGCGGCCTCGGTGAGGTCCAGGGTCATCCACAGCGCGTGCGGTACATGGCCCGCCAGCTCACCGGGCGGGGTGATGGTGGTCGCGTGCTGATAGGCGGCCTCGAAGTCACCGTGACTCAGCGCCAACAGTGTCCTGGCCTGGGCGGCGATCCGGACGACAAGCCCGGCCCGCCGGGGGATCGCCCATCTCGTCATCTGGTCGGTCAGCATCCGCGTGGTGGCATCGTCGCCGCGGGCCGCGGCGAGCATGGCCTGCAGGTACCACCCGAGGCACTCAAGCAGCCGGTAATTGTGCGTCTCGCACAGGCGGATGTGCTCGTCGGCCAGTGACCGCAGTTCCTCCCATTCACCGGTCATGAAGCAGTCCAGGCCCAGCAGCGACAGCGCGTGGAGGGACAAGGTGATCGCGCTGCCGCCTTCCCGCCTGTCCCGCAAGATCCGCCACAACGCGGCGCGGCAGCCGGTCAGCCGGTCGGTGAACATGCAGGCCAGGCTGACCCGGATAACCCAGAACCGGGTCGGCGTGCTCCTCCAGTGCCGCGACTGCCGCGTCGATCCGGCCGAGGGCGGGCAGCGCCGTGCGGGCCGGGTCGGCGAACGTCGCCGAAAGCAGCGCCAGCAACTCGGGAACGTCCGGGGTCAGCTGGGCGAGCGCCCGGTGGAACGGCACCCACAGCTCGGCGCGCCCGCCGAAGTAACAGACCCAGCCGAGCGTGTACAGCGCCTCGACCATGGTGTCGCTGGTGGCATCGTAAGGCGCTGGCTGCATCTCGATCGCGCCGGCGAGCAACCGGTGCGCGGTGTCGATATCACCGTCACCGCTGAGCAGCAGGTGGTGTGCTGCCGCAACTGCCGCGACGAGCGATTCCGCGCGCCCGGCGCCGGCCTTCCGCGCGTCCGCTAGCAGGCGCGGCACATCACGCAGCCCGCCGGTCACGACCGCGCCCAGATAGGCCGCCTCCGCCAGCCGGCGGCTCCGCTCCGTGCCCGGCGGGGTCAGGTCGGCGGCACGCAGCAGCGTGGTGACCGCCCCAACGGCGTCTCCGCGATGCCTGATCCGGTGCGCGGTCTGTTCCAGCAGGCCGGCAACTCGCTCATCAGGCCCGGCTGCTGCCTGGGCCAGGTGCCAGGCGCGGCGCTCAGGCTCACCGGTGAGATGCCGGGCCAGCGCCTCATGAGCCCGGCGGCGCTGCGGGCTAGTGGACAGCGCCACCACCGCCGAACGGGTCAGCGGGTGACGAAACGCCAGCCGGCTCGCATCCTCGTCGACACGGACCAGTCCGACCCGCTCGGCCGGGGCCAGATCGTCGATCTCATGCGGCCCTGGCGCGGCCGATTGCAGGGTCTGCAACCTCCCGGTGCCGTCCAGCGCCGCCAGCAACAGCAGGTGCTGGGTCCGTGCGGGCAAAGCGCTGATCCGTGACTCAAACGCCGCCTGCAGGCGCCGGCTCAGCGGCAGCCACGCGGGAAGCGGGTCAGCCCCGGCGCGTTGCATGCCGCTGAGCGCGACCGGCAGCTCCAGCAGCGCCAGCGGGTTACCTTGCGCCTCCCCCAGCAGCCGCTGACGGACCCGCGGCGCCAGCGCGGGAAAGCGGTCGCCGACCAACTCGGCGGCAGCAGCTTCGCCGAGCGGAAGCACCTCGTGCACCGGCAGCCCGCCGCGGTCGAAGAAGCCGTCCTCGCCCGAGCGGGACACGGCAAGGAACCCGACCCTGCTGCCGGCCAGGCGGCGAGCCACGACTCCCAGCACCACGGCGCTAGCCCGGTCCAGCCACGGCAGGTCATCCACCACCACCAGCACCGGCCCCGCCTCCGTCGCCTCGACCAGCAGCGCCAGCGCCGCGTTGGACAGCATCAGCTGATCTGGCGATGAGCCCTCGCGCACACCCAGCGCAACGTCCAGCGCCCTGCGATAGACCGCGCTCAACCCCCGCGCCTGGCCCAGCAACGGGTGAAGCAACTGGTTAAGGCCGGCGAAGCTGACCGCGCTCTCAAATTCCGCACCGGCAGCCCTCAGTACCCGGCTGCCTGCGGTCTCGGCGTGCGCCGTCGCCGCGTCCAGCAGCACGGTCTTGCCAACGCCAGCCTCTCCCGACAGCAGCAGCGCACCACCAGACACAGCCGCTTGATCGACAAACGTGGTGATGAACTCAAGATCGTCAGCACGTCCGATCAGCGATCCGGGCGCCTTGCTAACTGGACCACCGCCACCCATAAGCTCCCTCTGGCCGAGCACACGCTGCAGCAATCCTACGGCGGGCCAGAGGCCATCCAGTCTCGGCAGCGAGTCAGGTCCGCGGGAGGATGAACCTTTCCACGGCGTTAGCGAAGCCCTCCTCGGTGTTGGAGGTGGTGACCCGCCGTGCCGCGCGCTGCACTTCCAGGCTGGCGTTGCCCATCGCGATGCTCAGCCCGGAGTGGGCGAACATCAGAACGTCGTTCGGCATGTCGCCGATCGTGGCGATGGCGTCGGGGGGGATCGTGTACTTCGCGGACAGGTAGCGGGCGACCGCGCCCTTGTTGGCGTCCGGGTGGGTGACATCCAGGTAGTAGGGCTGCGACCGGGCGGCGGTCACGTGGTCGCCGAACCGGTCGTGCGCGGCGGAGCTTGCGCGCGCGACCGCGTCCAGGTCGTTGCTGACGCCGACCAGTTTCGCGACGTCGCTGGTGAGCTCGTCCAGGCTGGTCATCACCTTCGGCGCGAACCCGACCGTCGCCGATTCCCGCGCCACGTGCGCGCCCTCCGGGTCGGGTACATACCAGTCCGCGCCGCGGTAGACCCAGGTATCCAGGTCGAAGGACCTGAACAGGCTGGCCACCGGCACCACGAGCTCCTCGGGGATTACGCGCTGCTCGATCACCGACATGTCAGGGCTCACGAGCAGTCCGCCGTTGAAGGCGGCGATGGGAGTGGTGATACCGAGGGGTTCGATGAGCATCGACATGCCCCGCGGCGGGCGGCCGCTGGTGATCGCGAACAGGATCCCGGCCTCCCCCAGCTCGTGCACGGCCTTGACTGCCCGGTCGGTGAGGACCTTGTCCGGCGTCACCAAAGTGCCGTCGACATCAGCAAGCAGTAGCCGGATGCTCTTCATAAGATGCTCCTAACCGACGCGGTTGACCGTGAGGTGTCGATAGGGGAGACGCCACGCGTACGTTCGGGATAAAAATCTTTATCATTCCGAACGTACGCGTGGTGTCTGCCGGCAGTCGCGCTCCTCGTCAGGCGGCGCGGGTCATCATGTTAGTAAAGACGACGGTGGCCCGGGCGATCGGCCTGCGCTGATCGGCGACATGCCCGCGTGGGTATCGGCGAGGAGAGAACGCAGTGGATCTAGAACAGGTACTGGCCAAGGTCGTGGAGCTGGGCCAGGAAGAGCTGCACGTCGTGCGCAAGCGGGCGGAGGAGAAGACACCCGCACGCGATCACGGCCAGGTTCAGCGCGCGGGATTTACCAGGGCCCGGGTGATGCCCCGGGCCGCGGTGGCCAGCACGCCGGTGACCGCCTGCCGCGCGGTATCCACCGGGACGATGGCCGCCAGGGCCGCGACCACCGCGCCCTTACCGTCGCGGACCGGCACCGCGATCCCGAGCGCGTCCTCGTGCACGTGTCCGGGCAGGCAGGCGAACTCCTGGCGGCGCACCTCGGCGAGAGCCGCGCGCAGCGCGGCCGGGTTGCTGAGCGTGCGCGCGGTGTACCTGACCAGCGGCCCGGCCAGGATCCGCTCCTGAAGATCCCGCCCGCCGAACGCGAGCAGCACCAGGCCGGACGACGACACGTGCAGCGGCAGCCGGCCGGCGATCCTCGTGTAGTTGATGACCGCGCCCGGCACCGACAGCCGCTCCACGAACAGCACCTCGTCGCCGTCGAGCATGCCGAGCTGCACGTGATGCCCGAGCACGGCGTGCGCGTCCTCCATCAACGGCATCGCAGCCTCGCGCAAGCCGAGCGCCGGCGAGGCGCGCAGCGCCAGCTCCCACATCCGCACGCCCACCCGGACCCGCCGGTCCGTCTCACGGGCCAGCAGCCCGTGGGCTTCCAGCTCGGCGATCAGCCGCGACGCGGTGGCCGGGTGCAGCCGCGCCCGGCGGGCGATCTGCGTCACCGACAGCACGGTCTCATCAGGCGTGAACGCCTCGAAGATCCGCACTGCCCGGGTGAGCACCGACTCCCCCGACGCTGACCTAGCCATCTCCGGAACATAACACCTGCGCCGCGGTGCGTCCGGCCGCCGCCGGCTCGGCGACGTCGGAGCGGTAGAAGTCCTTGCGGCGGATCAGCAGCATGGCGCACACCGCGCCGACGATAGCGACGCCCGCGGTGACGTAGAGCAGCTCGTTGAGCGCGGTGGCGAAGCTCGACCGCAGCGCCAGGCCGACGGCGGCACGGTCGGCCGCTGGCTCCGCGGCAAGCAGCTGCCCGACCGAGCCCTGACGCACCGCGCTCGCTATGCTCCCCGCCGCCCCGGCCAGCGACGGCGGCAGCGCGCCGGACAGGTGGTCCTGGATCACCGCGGTGAAAATCGAGCCGAGGGCGGCGATGCCGGAAGCGATGCCGACCTGCCGGAAGGTGGTGTTGACGCCAGAGGCCATCCCAGCCTTGTGCGGCGGGACGACGCCGATGGCGGTGGACGCCAGCGGCGGGTTCACCAGCCCGCCGCCGAGCCCGGCGACGATGAACCCGGGAATCAGGTGCGTCCAGGCCGAGTCGCCGTTCAGTCCCGCCATCACGATGAGGCCGACGCCGACGAGCAGCAGGCCCGGCCCGATCAGCCAGCGGGCCGGCACGTGCTCGCTGAGCCGCCCGGCGATCACCGACGTGACGAGCTGTGCGAGGCTGAGGATGGCGATCCGCAGCCCGGCGCCGAGCGCTGAGTAGCCAAGCACATCCTGCAGGTAGATCACGAAGTACAGCAGCATCGCGTACAGCGACCCGTTCATCGCGAACGCCGCGATGGCACCGCCGCTGAACGTCGGGACGCGCAACAGCGACAGGTCGAACATCGGGTGCGCGACGCGGCTCTCGGCTACGCCGAACGCGGCGAGCAGGACCACGCCGGCGGCCAGGCAGGCGATCACCCCGGCGTCGGACCACGAGTACTCCCCCGCCCGGATCAGCCCGTAGACCAGGCTGATCAGCCCGGCGGTAAGCAGCAGGAAGCCGACCCAGTCCGGCGGTGCGGGGTACGGGGAGCGGGATTCCTCGACCCGCCAGATCGTGACGGCCAGCGCCAGCACGCCGATCGGCACGTTGACGAGGAAGATGCCCCGCCAGTCCCATTCGGTAGTGATCACGCCGCCGAGCACCGGGCCGAGCGCGGTGGAGATGCCGATGACCGCCCCCCACACGCCGAAGGCCACGCCGCGCTCCCGGCCGCGGAAGCTGTGCCCGAGCAGCGCCAGCGACGTCGCGAACATCATCGCGCCGCCGATTCCCTGGCCACAGCGGCTCGCGATGAGCATGACCGGGCCGGCGGCGAGGCCGCACAGCAGCGAGCCGAGCGTGAAGACCGCGAGCCCGATCGAGAACAGCAGCTTGCGGCCGTACCGGTCGGCGAGCACACCCGAGGTCAGCAGCAGCGCGGCAAGCGTCAGCGCGTAGGCGTCCAGGGTCCACTGGACGTCGCTGAAGCTTGCGTGCAGTCCCGTCTGGATCGACGGCTGCGCCACGATGACGATGGTCACGTCGAGCAGCAGCATGAACATCCCCGCGCAGACCGCGATGAGGGTCCACCATTTCTTATCCACCGGGCTACCTCTTCTCGTTTTCCCTCGTGGATGACTCACCATCTATCGTGCTCGAAACCGCGCAGCTGGCCCGGATTCGGCGGGTATCCGGCCGGATCTCGACATTGCTAGGCTCTTACCCGTGAAAACCAGTCAGCTCGATGCTGTTGACCGCCAGCTTCTCCACGCGCTGATCGTGGCGCCACGGGCATCGTTCCGTCTGCTCGCCGGGGTGCTCGGGGTCTCCGACCAGACCATCGCGCGCAGGTACCGCCGACTGGTGGAAACCGCCGGCCTGCGCGTATTCGGCCTCATTGACGGGCCGCGCGCCGGGTGGACAGACTGGCTGGTCCGCTTGCAGGCCGCCTCGGGCAGCGCCCAGCGCATCGCGGACACGCTGGCGCATCGTGCCGATACCAGGTGGGTGCGGCTGTACTCGGGCGGCACCGAGATCGTCTGCTCGCTGCAGGCTCGCACCCCGGAGCAGCGCAACGCGCTGTTCCTGCGCGGTCTGCCCGGCAGCCGTCACGTTACGGCCATCACGGCGCAGTCGATCTTGCACGTGTTCACCCCGGTCGCGTACGTCGGCAACGCCAGCGCCCTGTCGGACGCTCAGCTGGCCACACTGCGCGAGGCCGTGCCTGAGCCGCCGTCGGAGCGGCTCGAGGAGGCCCCGGCACCGGTCGCCGGGCACGTCTGGATCCCGTCCGGGGCGACGCTGCTGCGTGCCGAGGACGACCTGCTGCTCGCCGAGCTGGCCCGTGACGGCCGGGCGCCGGTCGCCGACCTGGCCGCCGCGACGCACTGGCACGAGTCGACCGTGCGGCGGCGGATTGAGGAACTGCGGCGGGCCGGCATTCTTTACTTCGACATCGACGTTGACGAGTCGGTGCTCGGTGTCAACGCGAGCGTGATGCTGTGGCTCAAGATCGAGTCGGCCTGCCTCGATGCCGCCGGGCGTATGATCGCCGCGCACCCCGAGATCCCGTTCGCCGCCGCGACCACCGGCGCCACCAATCTCGCCGCCAGCGCGGTTTTCCGCGATACCCGCCAGCTGTACTCTTACCTGACGACCAGGCTGGCCGGCCTGCCCGGCCTGCAGTCCGTCGAGAGCGCGCCGATCATCAGCACAATCAAGCGGATAGGAAGATCAATTGCACCGTTGAGCGGGGAGACTCAGGCCTGAGATCCCGTCGTCCGGGTTGCGGTCAACACCGCCACGTCCGCCGAAGGAGCCGACCGTGCCATCAGGCCCTGTTACCCAGCTTTTCCCAGCCAGCGCGGCCGCGATCGCCCGTGCTCGCAGGCACGCCGTCGGCGACCTGCTGCACCGCTCGGCCCGGCGCTACCCCGACAAGCTGGCCGTGATCGACCGCGACCTGAGGGCGACGTTCGCCGAATTCGACGCCGCGGTCAACCAGACGGCCCATGCGCTGGCCGACCGCGGCATCGCCAAGGGCGACCGGCTGGCGCTGCTGTCGCACAACTGCTGGCAGTTCGCCGTGCTGGCATTCGCGACCGCACGGATCGGCGTTGTCCTCGTCCCGGTGAACTTCATGCTGACCGCCGACGAGGTCGCGTTCCTCCTCCAGCACTCCGGCGCGCGGGCGATGGTCACCGAAGACACGCTGGCCCCGGTCGCGGCCAAGGCACTCGCCACGGCGGGAGCGCAGTGCGCCGTGCGCGGCTGGATCGGGCTGTCTGGCTCAGCCCCCGCGGCAGGCTGGGAAGACGTCGACGGCTGGTGGCGCACCGGCGACCGGACCGATCCACCCGACATCGATGTCGCCGACGACGACCCGCTGCGGCTGATGTACACCTCAGGCACCGAGTCGCGGCCTAAAGGCGTCATACTGTCCAGCCGCTCGCTCATCACTCAGTACGTCAGCTGCATCGTCGACGGCGGCATGAGCGCCGACGACGTGGAACTGCATTCGCTGCCGATGTACCACTGCGCCCAGCTCGACTGCTTCTTTTCCGTCGACGTCTACCTTGGTGCGACCAGCATCATCCTGCCCGCGCCCGACCCGGCGATGCTGCTCGCGACCATCCAGCGGGAGAAGGTGACCAAGCTGTTCTGCCCGCCCACCGTATGGATCTCTCTGCTGCGCCACCCCGACTTCGACTCCACCGACCTGGGAAGCCTGCGCAAGGGCTATTACGGCGCCTCTCCGATGCCGGTGGAGGTGCTACGCGAGCTGCAGCGGCGCCTGCCCGAGGTACAGCTGTGGAACTTCTACGGCCAGACCGAGATGGCCCCGCTCGCCACGATCCTGCGCCCGCACGAGCAGCTCGAGCGGGCGGGCAGCGCCGGCCGGGCAGCGCTCAACGTGGAGACCACGCTCGTCGACGATGACGGTAACGCGGTCCCGCCTGGCGTGGTCGGCGAGATCGTGCACCGCAGCCCGCATGCCGCGCTCGGCTACTACAACGATGAAGCCAAGACCGCCGAGGCTTTCAAGGACGGCTGGTTCCACTCCGGCGACCTCGGGATCATGTCCGAAGACGGTTACCTGTCGGTCGTGGACCGCAAGAAGGACATGATCAAGACAGGCGGGGAGAACGTCGCCAGCCGCGAGGTCGAGGAAGCGATCTACGAACTCGACGGAGTGGCCGAAGTCGCCGTGTTCGGCATCAGCCATCCCTACTGGGTCGAGGCCGTGACCGCGGTAGTCATCCCGAAGCCCGGGGCCGCGCTGACCGCTGAGGATGTGCACGCCCACGCCCGCGCGCGGCTCGCGGGATACAAGCGGCCCAAGTACGTCGTCCTCGCGGACAGCCTGCCCAAGAATCCCAGCGGCAAGATCCTCAAGCGCGATCTGCGCGAGGAGCACGCCCGCCTGGCCGAGGACGGCTGACGTGCCGAGGCGGTTCTTTACGGATGCCTCGTGCCCCGGACCAAGCGGACCGCACGGGCGTGCTCGCGCATTGTCTCGGTGCCGTCCTTGCCTGGCTGGCGGCCGAACCCGCAGTACATGGCCACGCCGAAATCGGAGATGTACCGCGATGCGGTGGCCACTCGCCGCTCCAGCCCCGGGATCCCGTCGATAGGCAGCACGATGCCGAGGAACACGCGGGCGTCCCGCGGCTCAAGGTCAGTCAGCGGGCGGAAGAAGCTGCGGTCCTCGCTGCGCAGGTACCGCGGGCCTGCCAGGTGCAGCCAGTCCACGGTGCGCCCGGAATTGGCCACCGCGAAGTTCGCCATCCGCACCAGCAATGCCATGTCCCGTGCCTCGTACATCGGCCATTCAGGAAACGTTCCGTAGCACAGGTGATAACCGACCAGGGTCTCCTCAGGGATGAGCCGGGTCAGCCTGGTCACCGGCCCCGCGAACCGCTCCCAGGCTCCTTCCGTTGTCCACGCGAGGACGCGCTCGATGTCCTGGGTCTCATAGGCCATGTCCCACTGGATCGCTAGCTCGCCTGGCGGGATGGCGGCCGTCAGCCTGACTAGTTCGCGGGAAACCAGATCCTCAAAGGCGCGGGCCGCGATGGGGTAGTCGGCAGCGAAGTCGGCCTTGAACGCGTTCAGGGCGCTGGCCGGAAACGGCAGCCCGACCTGGAACCTCAGCCCGTCCGGGATCACGCCTTCCTCGCGAAGCTGACCGAACACGCGGTAGCCCTCTATCGCGTCATCGATTCGCGGCCAGCTGTCGAAGTGCAGCTCGCTGAGCCCGGGCCGGATGCCGAACACCGGCGTCTCGTACGCGTGGCGCGGCAAACCGGTCGGGGAGTCAGTCTCCCTGATGGTCACGATGCCTTCGTTCGGGCGGACCAGCCTTTCACGCTCGTAGCTGACCCAGCCAGCGCGAGGCCCGGTTTCACCGTCCGGCAGCGCGAAGACCAGGTCCCCGAAGAATTCCGCCGCTGACCTCAGCGCTCCCTCGGTGGTATCCGCCGGAAGGCTCCCCACAAGGAGCAGTTCACTGTTCACCCGCCGCGCCATCGCGGTCTCCTTTCCCGCGGCCGTCCGCCGCTGTG
This sequence comes from uncultured Actinomycetota bacterium, assembly GCA_963771985.1. GTDB lineage: Bacteria > Actinomycetota > Actinomycetes > Streptosporangiales > Streptosporangiaceae > Trebonia. The sequence goes on from CAVYVO010000032.1 coordinate 716,542, forward strand.
GGCGGGGGCGCCTTCGCCCGGGCCGCCCCGCTCAAAGGCTGCCCTTGGCAAGGAACGCGCGCGAGAGGAATCTCATTCAATGAGCGGGAATCCGCCCGACGGCGGCCAGGAGCTATCCCCCGTGGTCAAGCAAGGCCCCGCCATCCGCGTCGAAACCGAGCGCATCATGGACTGGGCCATCTGGACTGACGGCAAGGGCGTCACCAAGGGCGCCCGGAGCGAGGGCGTCGGCCCCGGGTTGTAATGGGCAGCGATATAATCGATGATGGAAGCTAGATATATGACTTGACGTGATTTAGATATCCGGAAATGAGATGACTTGATGGCTAAGACCAGTGTTGACATCGACATGGACAAGCTTGACAAGGTGAAGGAGATACTCGGAACCGAGTCCATCAAGGAAACCATTAACGCGGCGTTCCGCGAGGTGATCCGCATCGCGGCCGTGCGCGACCTGGTGGCCCTCGGCGAAGAAGGCGCGTTCGACTTTCTCCTGGAGCCCGGCGCTGAGGAGCGGATGTGGGGGTAACGCGCTATCTCGCGGACAAGAGCGCCCTCGCCAGGCTCCATCTTCCGGCCGTCCGCGAAGAACTGGAGCCGCTGATCATGCGCGCGCAGGTCGGCATCTGCGGAGTGACGGAACTGGAGATGCTCTTCTCTGCCAGGAACATCCAGGAACGGTCCCGGATGAAAGAACAGCTCGCGGCATCCCTGGACCGTGTCGATACCCCTCAGGACATCTGGGACCAGGCAGCGGAAATCCAGGAAGCGCTAACCGAACAGGCCCAGCACCGCTCCGCCTCGATTCCCGATCTCATCGTCGCGGCCACCGCACGGGCCCGTGACCTGGAGATCCTGCACTACGACCGCGATTTCGACACCATCGCGCGCTTCACCGAGCAGCCCACCCGGTGGATAGTGCCTCCCGGCACCGTCTTACCGCCGCTGTCTCGCGCCAGACTCCGTACTCCGTTGCGGCAGGGAGTCAGCCGCTTCCGTTCCGGATAACGGGAAAGAGGAGAGGCGGGTGCGCTTCAGCTGCGCAGCCGAATGCAGGAGCGGATGAGTGCGGACGGGTGCACGCCCTTCGGATCCGCGGCGCCCGGGTACTGGATCGGCATCGGGATGTACCCGAACCCGATTCCGTAGGCCGGGTCGGCGAAGGCGAGGGTGCCGTCCGCGCCGATCGCGGTCGCGCAGGCCTTCGCGAGCCCGCGGGCCAGTTACGACCGGCACCGAGCAAGGTGCGCTGGCACGGCCTGGCCGCCGACGCCCTGGTCGAGGCCGCCGTCCGGGAGGTGGCCGCGATCTTCGGCGGCCACAGGGGATTTCCTGCGGGCCGTCATCCTGATATCCGGAGTGCACCCCGAGGTATAACCGTCCGTCACTGTCGATTGCGAAGCTAGCGCCATTATCTCGAAAACATTTTTCCCAAAGTAAATAATTCTTTCTATAGCACCGAAAACTCTTCGCCATCATGGCCGGCTGCACCGGAAGTCCGCAGCGGGGCACATGAAACGGTCACACTCCGTAGCACACTAGCCCGTTATGTCTCTAATGCCCGAATTAGCGGGGCGCGAGCCTGCCGGCAAGGGGAGCCGGCGACCGCCCCGGCTCGGCTCGCTCTGGCCGTCGCATCCGCGGTCTTGGTCGTCGCCGCTGGCTGGTCAGCAGGGTTGTCTGGGGGTCGGTGGGTGGGTTAGTTAGCCGAGCTGGCTGATGTGGCGGATGATGTCTTGTGGTGGGTTGTCCTGGGTGAGTGCGATGTCGTCGATGACCGCGCCGTCGCGGAGCCGGATCAGCCGCTCGGATCTGGCGGCGATCTGCGGGTCGTGGGAGGCGAGCAGGATCGTGATGTGGTGGTCGGCGCGCAGGCGGGCGAGCAGGTCCAGGATGCCGGTGGCGTTGGCGGAGTCGAGGTTGCCGGTTGGCTCGTCGGCGAGCAGCAGCGCGGGGGTGTTGACCAGGGCCCGGGCGATGGCGATGCGCTGCTGTTCGCCGCCGGACATCCGTGCGGGCAGCGAGCGTTCGCGTCCGGCCAGGCCGACTGCTTCCAGCAGGTCCCGGGCCCGCTGGCGCTTGTCCCAGCGGGTGCGATACGGCAGGACCGGGGCGATCACGTTGTCCAGGGCGGTCAGGCCTGGCAGCAGGTTGTAGCGCTGGAACACGAAGCCGACGGTGCGCCGGTAGTCGGCCAGGGCCGCGCCGCGCAGCGCGGTGACCTCGGTGCCGTTGCTGATGATGGTGCCGGAGTCGGGCCGTTCGATCGCGCCGATCATGTGCAGCAGCGTGGACTTGCCGGAGCCGGAGGCGCCGGTCAGCGCGACGAACGCGCCCGCCTCGACGGTGAACGTGACGTCGTCGGCGGCGGTGACCTGCCCGCCGGTGCCGGTGCCGTAGCGTTTGCTGACGCCGCGCAGCTCGAGGGCGCTGCTGCCGGGGCTGGTGGCGGTCATGGTGGTTACTCCTCGGCTAGCAGGTGGGCGGCGGGCAGGCGGCGCAGCAGCGCGGCGGGCAGCAGCGCGGCCGCCGCGGTGATGACGATCCCGGCTGCCACGGCGGCGGCCGCGACGGGCAGCAGCCGGGCGGGCAGGTGCCCGGCGAACCAGGCGGCGGCGCCGAGCCCGAGCCCGGCACCGGCCAGCGAGCCGGTGACGCCGATGATCGCGCCCTCGGTGATCACCAGCCGGGCCAGCGTGCCCTCGCGCCAGCCGAAGCTGCGGATGGTGGCCAGCTCGGCCGCCCGCTCCCTGATGTTCAGGAACACCACGTCGGCGACGGCCAGCACGCCGAGTGCGACCGTCGCCCCGGCCGCGATGTAATCGACGCCTCTGACCTGCACCGCGACGGCGTCGCCGAGCAGTGACCCCACGACCACCCCGCGGAAGGCGACGGTGACCGCGGTCAGCATCATCAGCGCGGCGATGCCGATGGCCAGGCTGACCACCCCGATCAGGGTGCGGCCGGGGGTGCGGGCCGCGTTGAGCAGGGCCAGTGAGGTGATGCCGCGGGGCTGGTGCGCGCGGCGGACCGCGAGTACCGGCGGCCGGACCGAGGTGACCGGGTCGGCGCGGGCGGCCAGCCAGGCCGGTGCCAGGCCGCCGATGATGGCGACCGCGACCGCGACGGGCACGGCCAGCAGCGCCCGTCCCGGCGAGGCGTTCAGGCCCAGCGCGGCTGAGATCGGCAGCGCGATCGCGGCGGCCAGCAGTCCGGCGGCGAGCCCGATCCCGGCCAGCTCGCCCAGCACGGTGGCGAACAGCCGGGACCGGCGCCAGCCGACCGCGGCGAGCACCCCCAGCTCACGCCGCCGCCCGCGCACCGCGGCGGTGGCGGCGTTGGCGACGAACAGCACGCACACCACCAGGATCAGGGTGAACAGCACTACGCTCGTCTTATCCACCTCGTTCAGGATCGCTACCGCCACGCCCTCTTTCACCCAGTTCTCGGTCAGGGTCAGCGGCGGCTGCCCGAACCTGTCCGCGGGCAGGCCGACGGCCACCGGCGACGGGGAGGAGCCGGCCACGATGTCCACATCCAGGCCGGTGCGCTGGGCGATCTGCTGCGCGACCGTGTTGATCCGTTCCCGCGACAGCGCGCCCGGCCCGGTGACGCCAGCGACCTTGACCCGGATCACGCTGATCGGATCCGCGGCATCCACGCCGGTGAAGAACTGGGTGTTCTCCAGCGCCGGCAGCGCCGAGAAGGTGGTGACCAGGTTCACCGGCTCGCTGACCAGCCCACCCAGGTTCTGGCTGGGCAGCAGGTCACTCCCGTGCAGCGCCCGGCGGCTGGCCGCGGTCGCCGGCGCCGCCGCTACCGGCTGGTAATCACCCAGCGGCACCTGCGACAGCGGATCGAACGACCTGATCCTGGCTGGATCAAACACGCCAGCGACCTTGATGAAAGGGAAAATCTGTGCCCCGGGCACGGACACCGAGGTCTGCGCGCCCACCTTCACGTGCGAGGTAACCGTCCTGTACTGGCTGTCCTCGTCGTCCATGGCGACCGTATACCCGTAGCCGATGTACCAGACCGACGGAGGGTTGACCACCTGACGCGGCACTAGCGCCCCGGCCGTGGTGCGCCGGTAGTTCACCGGGCCGACGGACCAGTAGCCGCTGAAGGAAATGCCGCTGTAGCTGGTGTGATGGTTGCTTACTGAGATGGTAGACCCGAGCCCCTTGATCGCGAGGTTGTAGGCCTGCTGGGCGGTGGTGCGCTCGGTGGCCACCGTCCGGCCGGGAGCCGAGGCCTGCGCGCTCGCCCAGGCAGCGTTCATGTCAGGCATGACCGGCGGTGCCGCCAGCCGCTGCACGGCGGTCTGGGCGTACTCGTTCATACCGCTTTCAGCCGACGCCAGTACCGGAAAGGTCGGGCCGCTGTCGCCCTCGTTCTCCTTCAGGTAACTGCCGGAGACAAGCGCCTTGTTCAGCCCGTCCAGTTCCGCCTCGGCGTCCGGGTCGATCGCCGCGATCAGCACCGGGATGGTCCAGTCGACCCAATAGCCAGCCTCGGTGGCTCCCGCGCCTGCCGCGCCCGGGCCAAGGTCGTACTGGTTCACCCGGGACCAGCACGATACGTCGGACTGCGCGGCCGTGCCGAACGGGTTCGTTGCCGGTGACCCGGAGTTGCCGGTCCCCAGCGTGCATCCCGGGCCGGTGCCGTCGGTGGCGGGTGTGCCGTTGCCGCCCCTGAGCCGTTGCGGCGTCACGTACAGGTAGGACGGCGGCTGCGTGACGCGGCTGGCGCCGTTGTCGCTCACGTAAGTGGTGGATATCCGGTAGAGCTGGCGGCCGGACCCGGCCAGCGCGGCGGGGGGCATCGGCACGAATGTGGTGGCATTGAGCTGCGCGTAACCGACCATTGCTATCGGCGCGGCGACCTGGACCCCCGGGATCTGCTGGATGTTGTGGTACTGCGCCATCGTGATCCCGCCGTAGATGCCCGACAGGAAATCCGGCTGCACCGTGCCGGTCTTGCTCTCCACCGCGGTCCTGGCCCCCTTCGGCCGGACCAGGATGTCGTAGGCGGGCGAGAAGTTCGCCGACACCTCGCCGGTCGTGCGCACCTGTGCGGTCCGCGACGCCGCGGTCAGCACGGTGAACGCGGTCGCCGCGACCAGCACCCCGGCGATCAGCGCCAGCGTGCGGGCAAGACGGAACCGCGCTTGCGACCAGGCGAGCCTGCCCATCACCGCACTCCTCGCGTGCCCGTGCCATCCCCCGGGGCTGGCGCTGACCGGGGGCTGGGATTATGCTCACTCCTTACATAGTGACAATGCAAGAACGAACACCGGATCGTTACCTAGCGGCAAGGTAAGACGCATGCCCCTGCATCACGCGGTACTGGCCCTGCTGTCGGCCAAGCCTGCCCACGGCTACGAGCTGAAGGCCAGCTTCGAGCAGGCCGTCGGCGACCAGTGGGGCGGGCTGAACATCGGCCACCTGTACCAGATCCTCGACCGGCTCTCCCGCGACGGCCTGATCGAGTCCGAACGCCAGCGCCAGCAGGTCAAGCCCGACCGCGTCATCCACCGCCTCACCCCGGCCGGCCGCGCCGAGCTCGACCGCTGGCTCGCCGAGCCGGCCATCTCTGCCCGCGGCTACCGCGACGACTTCTTCCTCAAGATCATGGCCGCCGCCCGCTCCGCCGACCCCGCCGCGCTGTCCGCCGTGCTCAGCCGGCAGCGCGCCCACCTGCTGCGCCAGCTGCACGCCCTGGCCGACGCCCGCGCCGCCGCCAGCCCCACCGCCGTCGAGTCGCTGCTCATCACCGCCGCCGAACTGCACACCCGCGCCGACCTCGGCGTCGTCGACGCCGCCGAGAAAACCCTCACCACCGGCCCCGCCGCCCCCGCCGCCGGGCAGTCAACGCCGGGCCTGACACGGCCGCAGACCGCAGCAGGCTAGCCGGGTAACCCCTGGCGGGCCGCCGCACACTAACAAGTGTGACCCGAGTCGCTGTCTTGCCGTCTTCTGGAGGACCGCCGTGACGATTGTCCGCATTGTGCCCTGGCCCGGAGGGGTGCCGGACGGCAGTGTCGTGACCGGCCAGCATCTCGTCGTGCTCGCCGACGACACGGGTCACCGGGCGGTGCCGCTGTGGCTGCGGGTTTCCGATCCCAAGTCGCTGTGGCATCTGCTGGCGGACCGGCCTGCCGGAGATGCCGCGATGGCCGGTGTCCTGCAGGAGACAGCGGCCCGGCTGCTGCACGCCGCCGGGGTTAGGGTGACCGCCGTGGACATCGAGGTCACAGCCCAGATCCCGCCCGACGCCAACCGCATCATCTTCGGCGTCTTCCTGACCGGCCGCGGCCAGGTCGAACTCCGCAACCCAGAACTCGAACCACACCCGGCAAACCCGCAGCAACAGCCAGCCCAATCGACGAAGCCGACGGTCCAGTGACGACGGCCGGCCGTTCCAGCGGCCGCGAGACCGACGCCGAATCCGCCGCTCTCGCGGCGCCGCTCGCCGGTCGGACAGTGGTGATCACCGGAGCAAGTGATGGCATCGGCGCGGCGGCGGCCCGGCACATAGCCGGCCTGGGCGCGCGGGTGGTCGTGGTCGGGCGTTCCGCCGAGAAGACGGCAGCGGTCGCGGACAGCATCGGGGCGACCGCGCTGACCGGAGACTTCGCCCGGCTCGAGGACGTCCGGCGCGTCGCCGATCAGATCCTGGCGCTGTGCCCGCGGATCGATGTGCTGGCGAACAACGCGGGTGCGATGTTCCCCAGCCGCATGGTCACCGTCGACGGCAATGAGATGACCTTCCAGGTCAACCACCTCGCCGGTTTCCTGCTCACCGGACTGCTGCTGCCTACGCTGGCAGCGACCCCCGGGTCCCGGGTGCTGACGACCAGCAGCATGATCAACCCCGCCGGGCGCATCGATCTCGACGACCTGGACCGTTCCCGGCGCCGCTACAGGCAGCTCGCCGCGTACGCTGACAGCAAACTGGCCAACATCCTGTTCGTCCGCGAACTTGCCCGCCGCGTCGCTGACGGCGCCGCCGGGAGCGCGGGCGGCGCGACCGCCGGACCGACCGCAACGGCCTTCCATCCCGGTATGGTGATCAGCCAGTTCGGCCGCGACACCTGGTATCTCAGCCGGCTCTACGGCCGCTCGTGGAACCGGTTCGTCGCGCGCACCCCCGAACAGGGTGCCGCGCCACTCGTCGCGCTCGCCGTCCGCCCCGACCCGCACACCGTGAACGGCGCCTACCTGCACCGGTTCAAGCGCCATGAGCGGCTGCTGACCGCCCGCCAAGCCCGCGACGCACAGCTCGCCAGCCAGCTTTGGGAGCGTAGCGCCGAACTGGTCGGCCTGCCCGGGTAGCCCCCGCGAGCTCAGCTGGCAGAGTAACCGCGCGTCCGTTCGGGCTGATGCTCTTTATTTTTTTCCCGAACGGCCGCCGCTGACTGCCGCAGCGTCCGCTAGAACCCGCGGGCGCGGCAGCCATCGGCGCAGGTGCTGACCGTGACCGGCGGCATCTGGTACACGGCACGGAATTCCGCGATGGAGTTCACGGCGGGGAACGGGTGTGCGGGGGCCGGGAGGCCGAGCCGGGCGCAGATGGGTTCCCAGCCTTGTTCCGGGTGCCACTCCAGCAGCTGGGCGGCGGGGACGCCGCGCCGGACCTCGGCGTTGTGCCGTTCGTAGGCGTCGATCATCGCGGCCCGGTCGTCGAAGCGGTCACAGAACCGGTCCCGCAGCAGGCGGTGGACGGCCTGCATCCAGGGCGCGGCTTCGGCCGGCAGGTAGTCGAAGATGTCGAACACGGTCAGCGAGGCGCTGCGGTACCACGTGCCGGCGTCGCGGACTGACAGCACGACTAGGGCGCCGGGATTGGCCGCCAGCAGTTCGGGCCAGAAGCTGGCCCCGGGCCAGTCCACGACGGCCGTATAGCCGGCCAGCATCGCGCTCCAGTCCACCGGGCGGCCTTCGATGGCGTCGATCCACGCCGGAACCTGGCTCGGGTCGGCGAACACCTCGGTCATGTGATGACACGGCGCGCCGAGCAGATGCTCTAGGCCGAGCTTGAGGGACTGGGTTCCGGTCCGCGCGACCCCGGCGCCGATGACGGCCAGCCCGCCGGCCCGGCCGGTCACGGCCGGCTCGCCGGTCACGGCTCGCGTCCCAGCAGGGCGACGAGCCGGTCGGTGACCGGGGCCGCGGCGGGAACCGGCACCGCGGGACCGAAGGCGCCGTGCGCGCGGTAGTCGTCGAGCGGGATCGACCGGCAGAAGCCGTAAACCAGCTCCGCGACCGCCGCGTCGATGGCCGGGTCCTGGCCGGTGGCCTTGCTCAGGTCCCAGGTGTGGACGACCACTTCCTCCAGGTTGACCAGCGCGGCAGCCGGGGCGGGGAAGGCGCCGAAGGGGTAGATCCGGTCGCCGTCGAACGCGCCGGGCGCGCGCCATGACGCCAGGTTGGCGTCGCGGGCGGCCGCCAGGGCGGCCGGAGGGTCGGCGCCGAGCAGGTCGCCGTCACCCTCGCCGGCCACCAAGGCCCGGGTCGTCCAGGCGGCGCACCGGCTGTTCACCGAGCGCGGATACCTGTACACGACAATGGCCGACATCGCCGCGGAGGCCTCTGTCGCCGTCCAGACGCTGTACCTCAGCTTCGGCAGCAAGGCGCAGATCCTCAGCGCGACATTCGACCGGAGCGTGGCCGGCGACGACGAGGCCATGGCGGTCCTGGAACGGCCGTGGGTCAGCGCGCTACGAGACGAACCCGACCTACGGCAAGCGCTCCGGCTGCTGGTCGCCGAGGGGACCGCAATCGTTGCCCGGGCCACGCCGATATACCTGCGCGTCCAGGAGGCCTGCGCCGACGTGGAGGTCGCAGAGGTCCTGACCACCCAGCGGGCCCGCGTTACCAGACCGACCGGGGCTTGGCCGAGCTGCTCGCGGCCAAGCCCGGCTTCGCCGCAGGCGTGACCGTCGACCAGGCCGGCGATATCATCTACGCCGTCCTCAGCGAGGACGCCTACCGGCTGTTCTGCATAGACCGCGGCTGGGAACACGGCCAATGGCAGGCGTGGTGCCTGACGAGCCTGCGGACCGCCCTCGCCGATCCGCCGGGCGCTGCCGCAGGTTCACGTCTCGATGCGCGGCACGATGCGGTCTAGCCGCCGCGGCAGCCACCAGCACCGGTCAGGCCGAGGTAGCTGAAGGTCTGCTTACCCGGGTCGCTGGCCTGGCGCGGCGAATGATCCCAACTTCGCGGCGGATGCGGCTCCAGGCGGCAGTTTTACTCGCTGTTGGCACGCACCAGCCGGTCAGGACACGGACGGTGAGGGCCGTCGCGTTGGTGACGGCGGATTGGAGGACCGGGAGGATGTCGATGGCGTGGGGTCGCATCGGCACTGTCTTGCCCGTGGCGGGGTCGATGCCGGCGCCGTCCTTGCGGGACTTACACGAATGGAAAGAGCGGGGTCTTCTGGGGTTGCGGATGATCGCTCGCGACCGTGGGCGGCCGGCCCCTCTGGGGCGCGGGACACGGGGAGACACGCTTACAGCCAGGCAACGGATACCCCACCAGGGTATCTGGTCATAGCGATTTCATGATCACGAAGATATTTACGCATCATAGGACAAAAATCCTTTGGCAGGACGAAAGTCTTCGCGATCATGACGGTACGACTGAGGCAATCCATGCGTTAAATCCGGAAATTTACTGATTTGATACCCCTTAGCCTCCGGCGTCACTGGCCGGGTCAGTGCCGGACCCCGGACGCTTACCGGGATGGAAGGCCGGGGTATCGCCGGCGACGGCGGCCGGCGGCCGAAGACGAGGAGCAGGAAGGCGTCGCGCAGGACCGCCTCGCCGCGCTCGGCGTCCGTCACGAAGTCGGGAGAGACGTAGCCGCCGTCGACGGACATCCGCTCGCTCGGAGCGAGTTCAAGGCCCGGCTCCCCGGCGGGCTCAACCCAGCCAGGAACTCGGGCCGTAATGACCGATGGCCGTCCTTGGCGCCTGTACTCGGTGGAGCATCGGGCGTGTCAGACTGAGAACATGACGCACGCACTGCACCTGACCGCCGCCGTCACCCATGAGGGCGAATGGTACGTGGCCCGCTGCCTGCAGGTCGAGGTCACCAGCCAGGGCAAAACCATCGAGGAAGCGCTGGACAACCTCAAGGAGGCACTTGAGCTCTACTTCGAGGACGCTCCCGCTCCCGAGGTCGGCGAAGTAATAACCGCCCCAGTGCAGGTCCTCGTCGCGTGAGCCCAGCGCTTCCCGCTGGCCTGTCCGGAACAGATGTCGCAAGAGCCCTCGAGCGGGCAGGATTCCAGCACGTCTCAACCAAGGGAAGCCACGCCAAGTACCGCGCCGGCAGCCAGACAGTCATCGTTCCGTTGCACAAGAGCCTCGCCGCAGGCACCGTGCGCTCCATTCTGCGACAGGCCAACTGGACAGTAGACGACCTGATCGCCAACCTCAAGTAGCTGCGCCGCACCACGTCGGCACACGGAGCGGCGCGGCCGAAAGCGTGCAGGCAGCCGGGATCGACGTGCAGGCGCTAGTTTGGCTCTTGATGGCTCTCGGCCCCCGCCCCTGGATCACGCGCGGGATCCAGTGGGGTGGTCATGGCTTCAGCGCTCGGGACGGATCGTCTGGTGGCGACGCAACGCCGTCCAATTCGCGCAGCGCCTGGTCATCCAGCGTTACGCCTTCGGCGGCCAGGTTCTCCCGCAGGTGGGCGACGGAGCCGGTCCCGGGGATGAGGAGCACGTTGGGAGCCAGCTGCAGCAGCCACTGGAGGGCGACCTGCGCCGGCGTGCAGCCGAGGCGGACGGCTACCCGGCCGACCACCGGGCTGGTGAGCACGGGGTTGTCCGGGCCGCGCGGCCAGCCGAGTGGGCAGAACGGCACGAACGCGATGCCACGGCTCAGGCACTCCTCCAGAACGGGAGTCCCGCGGCGGTCGGCGAGGTGGAACAGGTTCTGCACGCAGACGATCTCGGTGCCGGCCACCGCGTGCCGCAGCTGCTCAAGGCTGACGTTGCTCAGGCCCACCCCGGCGATCAGGCCCTCATCGCGGGCCGCCACCATCGCGGCCAGCTGGTCATCGAAGCGCGCGCCGGCGCGCCCGTCACCGGGCAGGCGGAGGTTGACCGCCGCCAGCTGGCCGGCCCGCAGGCTGCGAAGGTTGTCTTCGATGCCCGCGCGCAGCTGATCCGGATCGTCGAACGGGACAACAGCGCCGCTGTCGTCTCGCCGGACCGCGACCTTGCTGACGATCGCCAGCCCGTCGGGATAGGGGTGGAGCGCGTCCCGGATCAGGTCGTTGACGACGCCGGGGCCGTAGTACTGGGCCGTGTCGATGTGATCCACCCCGGCGGCCACCGCGGCCCGCAGCACGCCGATGGCCGATGCCCGGTCCGGCGGCGGCCCGAAGGCGTACGGACCCGCGAGCTGCATCGCACCGTACCCCGGCCGCCTGACCCGCAGGCGGCCGAGCGCGAAGGTTGGCGAGCGGCTGTCACCTAGTGTGAGCCGGCGGACCTCCAGCAGGTCCAGGCCAAGCGCGTCGATCTCGGCCAGGACGCCGTACAGCGCCGACCGGTCCAGGAGCCCGGTGAGCACGGTGTCGGTGCCGTGCCGCAGCGGCGTCATCGCCGGGAATGCCGACAGCACCATCGCGCCAAGGTGCCCGTTGATCCGGATCGCGTACGGGGCAGGTGCCGTGTCCATACGGCCATGGTCGGGGGCTATCAGGTGAGCCCGCATCGCCGGGATCAGGTGACACGCGCGGCGGCGAGCAGCCGCAGCTCTCGCGCGCGCCGCACGGCCGAGGAGCGGTCACGAACCTGGAGCTTGGCGTAGATGCTGCGGATGTGCGTGCTGACCGTGTTCACCGACACCGACAGCTCGGCGGCGATCTCGGGCCTGGACAGGTTCGTCGGAAGATACCGCAGCACCCGCAGCTCCCCCGGGCTGAGCTCCTCCGCTGGCAGCGGCACGGGCAGGTCCTCGGGCATCAGGGACCCGCCGCGCAGGACGTCAAGGATGTCGGCCAGCAGCGCCGCATGCGCCGTCTCATGCCGCGGCAGCGCCTCCAGCAGCCCTCGCGAGCCCGTCATCGCGAACGGCAGGACCAGCCGGTCGGCCTCGGCCAGGGCCAGCGCCCGTTCCGCCGCCCGGTTCGCCGCGTGCAGGTCCCCCAGCTCACGGCAGGCCAGCCCGGCCAGCAGATGAGCCTCCACCACCGTGACATACCCGATCACCGGCGCCGTCCCGTCCAGCACATCCCGCACCGCGGCGAGCGCCCCGTCCGGGTCGCCGTCCACTAGGCAGATCACCGCGCGGGCGTTGCCAACCTCGCCCGACTTGGCCCGCTCGTCGCCAACCGCGGCCAGTGCGGCATCCGCCTCACTGAGCATCCCGAGACGGGCTTGCGTGGCAATCATCCAGCCCGTCACCTGGCTCGCCAGAGCATGCGATCCCGCTAGCCTCGATCGCAGGCCTTCGGCCGCGCTGAACTCCGCAAGCGCCTCCTCGTGGCGGCCGCGGCAGGCGTGCAGTATCCCGGTCGTCTGGTGCAGCAGCAGCCTGATGTCCGGCCCGGTGTCTGTTTGCAGAGCCTGTGCGGACCGGTGCAGCCATCGCCCGGCATCCTCGAACTGACCTAGCCACACCATCGTGCCGGCCAGCGTTACCAGCGCGGGCGCGATCACCGGTTCCGTGCCCCAGCCGTGCCGCTCCGCGAGCGCTATCGCCTCGCGGCAGCGCCGCTGGGTGGTGGCGAACGGGTGGATCTTCGACGCGAACCCGAGCTGCGCCAGGCAGCCGACTTCAAGGTAGGGCCGGCCGATCTGACGGGCCAGCGCGGCGCCCTCCTGCAGGTGACGTTCGGCGTCCGGAAGCCCCAGTGACCATGCCTCGACGGTCCCCAGGTTCATCAGCGCCACCGCGCGCAAGTCGCTGTCAAGCGCGATGTCCTCATCCGACTGACCGGTTACCGGAGAGGCCAGGAACCTGACCAGTTCGACGACACCGGCCAGGTTAGCGCGCCGTCTGGCCAGCGACAGCTGCAGGGACGCGATCGCCACCCGCAGGCGGTGCCGGCGATCCGGCGGCGCCGTCCCGGCGTAGGTCTCGGCGACCGCCAGATGGGCGGCCGCCTCGTTCAGGTGTCCCTGGACAAGGTCGCTTCCCGCGCGCACCAGGGCCAGCTCTGGGTCCGCGCTGGCGCCGGGCGGGAAGGCCTGCACCAGCGCCTGCATGGTCTGCGCGTGCCCGTCCAGCGTCAGGCCGAACGAATGGTCGGCGAGCAGCCGGGCCGCATCAGGCCAGTCGCCCGCCGCCTGGGTGTGCCGGATGGCGTCCACAACCTGGCCATGCTCGCTGAACCACGCGGCGGCCCGGCGGTGCAGCGCCGGCGTTTCCGCGGGCAGCGTCCGGCGCAGTTGCAGCCGGAGGAGATCCGCGAACAGATGGTGGTAGCGGAACCAGGTCCGCTCGGGGTCGAGCGACACCACGAACGCGTTGGCGTCTTCCAGATCCAGCAGGATCCGTTCCGATCCCGGCCGGCCGGTCAGCAGATCGGCCAGTTCACCGTTGACCCGGTCGAGCAGGCAGGTGCGCAGCAGCAGATCCTGGACATCGCCGGGCTGGCGTTCCAGCATCTCGGCGAGCAGGTATTCAGCGACCGCGCGGTCGCTGCCGGAGAACTCCGCGACGAAACGCTCCGGGTCAGGGTGGTCGGCCAGGGACAGCGCCGCCAGCCGCAGGCCCGCGGCCCACCCTTCGGTCCGCTGATGCAGCAGCGCCGCCCCATCCTCCGACAGCCCGACACCCGAAGCGGTCAGCAGCTCACGGGTCTCGCGCTCAGAAAAGCGCAGGTCCGCCGCGCGGATCTCAGCCAGCTCGCCCGCCAGCCGCAGCTGATGCAGGCCCAGCCGCAGATCACGGCGCGTGGTCAGCATCGCATGCGCGCCGGCGGGCAGGCGCGTTAGCAGGCGGCCGAGCTGGCTGAGGGTCTCCGGCGAGGTCAGCTCGTGCAGATCATCGATAACCAGCGTGATGTCGCCGCGAGCACCGGCGAGCTCCGAGAGCACCCTGTCGGCCATCGCCGGCGCGTTGAAGTCTGGTGTCGCCGCCGGCGGCTTCTCGCCGCCGGCTGCGCCGGAAGCCTGACGGACCGCGTCGAGCAGGGCAAGCCAGAAATCCTGGGCGTCTAGCTGGTCGCGGTGCACCTGCACGACGGCGAGCCGGCGCCGCTGACCCGGACCGTCTGCCCAGGCGCGCAGCAGCGACGTCTTCCCGCTGCCGGCAGGAGCCGAGATGATCGCCACCTTCCGCGCCGCCGCGCGATCCAGGGCGGCGAGAAGATCGGCCCGGTCGATCACCTTCCCCTCGATACCAGGCCAGCGCGCGCACCGTCAACAGCGCGACTGCGAATCACCGTGATCCGGTGACGACCTCTCACCTGGCTGGCGGCAAGCCTGGACGCCATGACATCACCAGATCAAAGGGGGTAACAGCATGAGCGCAAAGGTGGCGATCGTGGCCGGTGCGAGCGGTGCGCTTGGCCGCGCGACGGCGGCGGCCCTCATGGCCGGCGGCCTCACGGTGGTCGCGGTCGACCGCAGCGAGCAAGGGATGCGCGACCTCCCCGGTGATATCCGCCGCGAGGTGGCCGACCCCGCCGACCCCGCCGTGGCGACACGGCTCATCGACCGGTTCGCCGACGAGGCCGGTCCCCCTGACGTGCTGGTGAACACCATCGGCGCGTTCCATCTGGGAGACGCGCTCGCCACGACTCCCGAGACGCTGCGGCTCATGATGGATGTCAACCTGGGACCCGCGCTGTGGCTGAGCCAGGCGGTAGCGCCGCACATGCGGCAGCAGGGTTCGGGTGCCATCGTGCACGTGGCCGCCCGCCCGGGGATCGAGCCGTCCGGCGGCATGGCGGCCTACAGCGTGAGCAAGGCCGCCCTTGTCCACCTGACGCGCGTTCTCGACGTCGAGCTGCGCCCGCACGGGATCCGGGTGAACGCGGTCGCGCCGCAATTGATCGACACCCCCGTGACCCGGGCCTCGTTCCCGGCCGAGGTGATGGCGCACGCGACCGCGCCGGAGGCGATCGCCGGCGTGATCGCATTCCTGGTCAGCGACGCCGCGGCGCCGGTGAGCGGCGCGATACTGCCGGCTTACGGCGCCTAGCGGGGCTTCGTCCTGCATGGACGTGCACCCCTGAAGCCGCGGGCAGGCGCCACCTTCCGTTCGGGATAAAGAATTTAGATTTTCCGAACGGACCGGTGGCGTCTCGGGACCGTCAGCTAGGTTGCGGCGGTGGATCAGGCCGTGAGGTAGACAGCGGCGAGGTCGTCATCGGCGTGCCCGTCGGCCGCGGTGTCCCGCCAGCGCGGGAGCAGCGCGCTGGTGAGCGTGAGCGCGGCGCCGCTGGCCTGCGCGGCCTGCGCGGCGAGCTCGGCGTCCTTGAGGGCGTGCTTGAGCGCGAACGCGGGGCTGAAGTCTCCGGCCAGCATGACGCGGGCCTTTTGCACCGCATACGGCGCACCCAGCGGGTTCGACTGCAGCAGGTCCACGATCTCGGCCGGATCCAGGCCCAGATGCCGGGCAAAGAACAGGGTCTCCGCCGTCGTTTCGGTGAGATCGGCGAGCCAGTTGTTGAGCACGAGCTTGGCCCGGGTGCCGTGGCCCGCCGGGCCCAGCCAGACGGTCGCGCGCCCGAGCACGCCGAACACCGGGGCCAGGACGTCCCGCACCTGGTCGGGGCCGCTGGCCAGGATGGTCAGCTGGCCGGCCCGGGCCGGTCCCTCGCTGCCGGAGACCGGGGCATCGGCGAACACCGCCCCGTGCGCGGCGGCGATACCGGCGAGCCGGGCCGTCCACTCGATTCCGACGGTGGCCATCTGCACCCAGATCACCCCCGGATCCGCGGTCAGGAACCCGTCCGGCCCGGTCGCGGCCTGTTCGGTGGCGGGTCCGTCGGCCAGCATGGTGATGACGATGCTGGCGCCCCGGAGGGCTTCCGCCGGGCTGGTCGCCACGACCGCGCCGTCGGCCGCCAGGGCCTCGGCACGGCTGATGGTACGGTTCCATACGCGCAGGTCGAAGCCGCCGCGGGCCAGGTTGGCGGCCATCGGCCCGCCCATGCGCCCGGTGCCGAGGAAGGCGACGACCGGGGTGGCCGCCCGGCCGTCGCGGCCAGATCGGCCGGGTGTGATGGGCTGTGCCGCAGGCTGAGTGGTGGTCATGTCACGCCTCCCGTGGTTGGGTCGCTTGGTTTCCAGGAACCAGCCTCGGGCGCGGCAGGGTGAGCCAGCGTCACCCGGCCGGGTGATTGGCTTCGGCGGCGGGCTTGGTCCGGGCTTGGTCAGGGCCGTCGCGGGGGCGGTGCCAGCAGCCCGAGGGCGCGGGCCTGTTCCACCGCCTCGTGGCGGCGGTGCGCGCCGAGCTTGTCGTACAGATGGCGCATGTGGGTCTTGACCGTGTTCACCGACAGGTACAGCTCATCGGCGATCTCCGGTGCCGAGAGCTTGGTGGGCAGGTAGCGCAGGACACGGGCCTCGGCGTGGCTGAGCGGCTCTATCAGCCGGGGGGGCGACCCCCCAAGACCCCCCCGAGCACGGGGGGATGCCATCCCCCCGTCCCCCCCTGGCCCGTACCCCCCCGGCCTACCCAGCACGTTCAGGATCTCGGCGATCAGGCCAGCGTGCGCGGTGCCATTGCGGCGCTGGCGGTCGAGCAGTTCGGGCGCCGGGTCGAACAGGAACGGGAACAGCAGGCCCTCGGGCTCGGCGCGGTCCAGAGCCCGCTCGAGGGCACGCCTGGCGGCACCCGCGTCGCCGAGCGCGTCGCAGGCGATCGCCTGGAGCAGGAACGCCTGGACCTCCCAGAGATGCGCGTTTTGCAGTGGAGCCGAGCCGTCGATGACGGGCGCGAGCACGGCGGTCGCTGCCCTCGGGTCGTCCTGGGCCAGCCGCAGTGATGCCTCGGCGATGCGGATCTCTCCCCGTTCCCGTTCCGGCCCGTCCATGTCGGCCAGGGCTTGCTCGACGCGCAGTGTTTCGCCTGTGTGCGCAAGCGTCTGCAGCAGGTGCGAGCGCAGCCGGGGAGCGAGCGTGTGCGGCGTGACGAGCGATCTGGCGAGCCGTTCGGCCGAACGGAAGGCGCTCAGCGCGGCGTCGTGACGGCCGCTCACGAACTCGAGCATGCCGCGGCCGGCGTGCAGCCGCACCCCGGCGGCCGGGTCGACTTCGGTCCGGACCGTGCGCTCGGCCCGGTCGAGCGCCCGCTCAGCTTCCTCGATCCGTCCCTGGGTGACCATCGTGACGCCGAGGGCCAGGTAGGCGATGCCTGCGACCGGCTCATCGGCCCAGCCGTGCTGGCTGGCCAGCTCGATCGCCTGCAGGCTGCGCTGTGCCCCCAGCGGGAAAGACCGCCAGCTCATCAGCTGCGCCAGGTACGCCACGCCGGTGACCTCCAGATAGGGCCGGCCGATCTGGCGAGCCAGGGCGATGCCGTCCTCGAGGTGCCGGTCCGCCTCGTCGAAGCGAGATGTCCAGAGCTCGGCGATGCCGAGGTTGATCAGCGCCAGCGCCCGCAGGTCCCCGCCCAGCCCGGGCTCCGCCGGATCCGACGCCATCGTGGGGCCCAGCAGCCGTTGCGCCTCCTCGGTCACGGCCGGGAGGTCCCCGCGCTGACGGGCCAGGCGCATGCGCACCACGGCGACCACCACCTGCGAGTGCCCGCGCCGGCCCGCGGGAACCGACTCCAGCGCCCGGGTGGACAAAGCCAGGTACCGTTCGGCCTCCTCCAGCGATCCCCGGGCCAGTTGGTCTCCGGCCACCCGCGCCGCCAGTTCGGCATCCGCGGCGATCATGTCGGCCGGAAAGCGGGCGAGGAGCTCATGGGCGGTGCCGCCCAGTCCGGACAGGCCCAGGCCGACCCAGTGGTCCGACAGCACGCGGGCGGCGAGGCCCCAGTTCTGCGCGGCCTGAGCGTGGCGGACCGCCTCGACTGGATATCCGTGTTCCGCGTACCACCCGGCGGCCGCATCGTGCAGCGCGGGCAGCTCGGCCGGCGCGCTCGCCCTCAGCTCCAGCTGCAGAAGATCGGCGAACAGCTGGTGGTAGCGGAACCAGGACCGCCGCGCGTCCAGCGAGACGACGAACGCGCCTGCCTCCTCGAGCTGCTGCAAGACCCGCTCGCCGCCCGAGCCCCCGGTCAGCAGGTCGGCCAGCTCGCCATTGATCCGTTCCAGTATGGAGGTCCGCAGCAACAGCCGCCGGGCCTCTTCGCTCTGCCGCTCCAGGACCTCGGCCAGCAGGTACTCGGCGACCGTGCGCTCGCTGCCGCCGAACTCGGCCGCGAACCGTTCCGGATCGGGGTGCCCGGGCAGCGATAGCGCCGCCAGCCGCAGCCCTGCCGCCCAGCCCTCGGTCCGGTCATACAGCAGAGCCAGCGCGGAGTCGGACAACGGCACCCCGGCCGCGCCTAGCAGCGCCCGCGCCTCCGTCTGGCTGAACCGCAGATCGGCCGTGCGGATCTCGGTGAGCTCCCCGGCCAGGCGCAGCCGGTGCAGGCCCAGCCGCAGGTCATGCCGGGTGACCAGCACGAACCGCAGGGCGGGCGGTGCGCGCATGATCAGCAGCTCCAGCTGGCGCAGCGCCTCGGCGGAGGACAGCTCGTGCAGGTCGTCGATCACCAGCCAGAACCCGGTCCTCGAGCAAGGCGAGGTCTTCAAGCAGCCGTTCGACCACCGACCAGCTGTCCAGGTCCGGCGCCGCCGTCAGCTCGCGCACCAGCGCGGACCCGATGGCCGTGTCCCGCAGCGCGCCGACCACCGAGATCCAGAGCCGCTGAGAGCCGCACTCGCCCGGCACCGGGACCCAGGCGGCGCACTCGGCCAGGCCCGACCCGGCGATCCAGGACCGGAGCAAGACGGTCTTGCCGCTCCCCGGGGGCGCCGACACCTGCACGACACGCTGCGCCTGGGTCAGCCGCCGGAACAGCCCGGGGCGCGAGACGACTCCATCCCGGACAGCCGGGGCGTCGGCAGCCCCTGACCAGTCGGCAGGCTCCACGGCGACTCTCCTCGACAGGCACCGCTCCTAACAGTACGTCTTCCCTTCCCGGTTCCCTTCCCGGTTCCCTTCCCGGACCGACGGCCGAGGCTTACCCGCGGATCACCCCGCCGTGTGACGCCGGCTGACCCGGCCGGCCGCGAGGGTGGTCTCACCTGACCCGCACGCCGAAAGGAACTGGACATGGCCACCATGCAAGCTCCCCGGCAGGTATCCGGCCGACCCGGCACTGGCCAGCCGCCGCCGAGCGGACGGAGCGGCCCGGCCGTCTCCCGGCAGGTCGCGTTCTGGCTGCTGACGCTGGTGCTGGCCGTCACCATGCTCGGCACCACATTGCCAACCCCGTTGTACGTCATCTACCAGGGCCGCTGGCATTTCTCCGCGGCCATAGTGACGGTGACCTTCGCCGTCTACGCCGCGGCGGTGATCGCGACGCTGCTGCTGGCCGGGCGGTCCTCGGACCAGGCCGGGCGCAGGCCGGTGCTGGCCGCGGCCCTCGGGGCCAGCGCGCTGAGCACGGTCGTGTTCATCCTGGCCCCCGACGTGGGGGCGCTCATCGCGGCCCGGATCGTGTCGGGGCTGTCGGCCGGCCTGATGACGGGCACGGCGACGGCCACGCTCACCGAGCTGGCCCCGGCCTCGGCCAGCCGCCGGGCGTCGCTCGTGGCCACGGCCGCGAACATGGCCGGCCTGGGCCTGGGCCCCTTGATCGCCGGGCTGTTCGCCCAGTACGCGCCGCACCCCACGACGCTGGTGTTCGAGGTGTACCTGGTGGTCCTGGCGGTGGCGGGTCTGATCCTGCTGCTCGTCCCCGAAACGGTGCGCCTCCGCACGCGGCCCGCCCTGCGCTTCACCGGGCTGGGCATCCCGGAGCGGGGCCGGGGTGAATTCATCGCCGCGGGCGTGGCCGCTTTCGCCGCCTTCGCCCTGCTCGGGCTGTTCAGTTCCCTGGTGCCCGGCTTCATCGCCGGCGAGCTGCATCAGGGCAGCCATGCCGTCCAGGGAGCCGTCGTGTTCCTCCTGCTCGCGGTGGGGACCGTCACCCAGGTCGCGCTGTCGCGGTTGCGCAGCCGCCGGGTGATACTGGCCGGCCTGAGCCTGTTCCTGCCCGCGCTCGCCCTGATCGTCGCCGCCCTGGCACAGTCCGCGATGGCCCTGTTCCTGGCAGGCACGGTCGCAGGCGGCGTGGCCTGCGGCGCCATCTTCCTGGGCAGCCTGGCCACCGCCAACCGCCTGGCCCCGGCCGAACGGCGCGGTCAATCACTATCCGCCTTCTTCGTGGCGTGCTACGCCGGCCTGGTCATTCCCGTGGTCGGCGTGGGCGTGCTCTCCGAGTTCACCGGGACCTTCCCCGCCGTGCTGACTTTCTCGATCCTGCTGGCGGCCCTGTGCCTGTTCTCGATCTCCCGCTTCGCCCGGGTCGGCGCCCCGGCCGGCGGTGCCCGGTGAGCTACCAGATCCGCATCCGGGGCCAGCTGGGCCGGACGATGTGCGCCGCGTTCCCCGCCCTGCACGCGCGGACACAAGGCGAGGACACGCTGCTGACCGGCGCCCTGCCGGACCAGGCCGCGCTGCACGGCGTGCTGGCCCGGATCGAGGCGCTCGGCCTAGAGCTGCTCGAGGTCCGCCGTCTCCGGGGCGGGGACCGCCGCCAATCACCCGGCGGTGTGACGCCGCCTCACCCTGGCACCCGGGACGCTGAACCCAGCTGAGATCAGGCATTCCATCCGAAAGGACTCGGACATGACCACGATCACGCACACCGAGATCTCACCGGTCACCGCGGACAGCCAGTCGTTCCTGCTCAAGCGCGTCCAGCCTGCGCTGAGCGGGCTGATGGACGGATCGCTGTCGACCCTCGCGCCGATATTCGCGGTGGTGCTGGCCACCCACCACCCGCTGACCGCGTTCTTCACCGGCGCCGCGACCGCCCTGGGCGCGGGAGTAAGCATGGCCTTCTCCGAGGGACTGTCCGATACCGGTGACCTCACCGGCCGCGGGAACCCGATACTGCGCGGCGCGATCACCGACGGCGGGACGTTCGCCGGCGGCATCTTCCACACCCTGCCGTTCCTGATCCCAGGCTACGGCCCGGCGATCATCGCCGCGGTCATCGTGGTCGCCGCCGAACTGCTCACCCTGGCCTACCTACGGCACAAGTTCTTCCAGACCAGCTTCGCCCGGTCGTTCCTCGCGGTCGCCGTCGGCGGAGCGATCATCGCCTCCCTGAGCGCCGCCCTGGGCCTCCTCGCGGCTGGCTAGCACGCGGCCCTCCGGGCCCGCGCCACATCTATTTACACCAAGGAGAATGACCATGACGACCTTTCTTCCCACCACTCTTCCCACTCTTCCCACCGCGCGGCTGGGCTGGACCGGCATGCACCTGACCCGGGTCGGCTTCGGGGCCTGGGCCATCGGCGGCGGCGACTGGGCCTACGCCTGGGGCAACCAGGACGACGCCGCGTCCGTCGCCGCCATCCGGCATGCGGTGAAGTCCGGGATCAACTGGATCGACACCGCCGCCGTCTACGGGCTGGGACACTCCGAAGAGGTGGTGGCGACCGCGCTGGCCGGCCTGCCCAAGGCGGACCGGCCCTACGTCTTCACCAAGGGCGGCCTGGTCTGGGATCCGGCCGACCGGTCCGCGGCGCCCCGGCGGATCGGCGCGCCGGCCAGCATCAGGACCGAGGTGGAGGCCTCGCTGCGGCGGCTGCGGGTCGAGCGGATCGACCTGTACCAGATGCACTGGCCGGCCGAGGACGGCACGCCGCTGGAGGAATACTGGCAGGTCTTCACCGACCTCAAGCGCGAGGGCAAGATCCGCGCGGCCGGGCTGTCCAACCACGGCGTCCTCCAGCTGGAGGCGGCCGAGGAGATCGGCACGGTGGACGCCATCCAGCCGCCCTTCAACCTGATCCACCGCGAGGTCGCCGACGACGTTCTGCTGTGGGCCCGCGAGCACGAAGCCGGGGTGATCGTCTACAGCCCGATGGCCTCGGGCCTGCTCGCGGGCGCGTTCACCGCGACGCGCGCGGCTCACCTGGACCCGGGTGACTGGCGGGCCAGCCACCCCGACTTCACCGAGCCGGCCCTGTCGGCCAACCTGTCCCTGGCCGAAGCGCTGCGCCCGGTCGCCGAACGGCACGGCGTCACCCCCGCCGCGGTGGCCGTCGCCTGGACACTGGCCTTCCCCGGAGTGACCGGCGCGATCGTCGGCGCCCGCAGTCCCCGCCAGGTCGACGGGTGGCTGCCCGCCGCGACCCTGGAGCTGAAAGATGACGACCTGTCCGACATCGCCGCGGCCATCCGCGCCACCGGGGCCGGGAGCGGGCCCGCTTCCCCTCCGCCCGCTCCGCCCGCTTCTGGTTAAGTGCCCCTGCGGCGGGCGGCCGGTGGCGCTTCGGCTGGCTCGAAGGCGGCGGAGAACAGGTAGCTGGTCGCCAGGCTGCGATAGGGCCGCCACTTCTCGGCGATGGCCAGGACCTCCTGCTGCGTGGGGACGTGATCGAGCTGATAGGCGGCCTGGACGGCCTTGCGAAGCGCGAGGTCACCTGGCAGGACCACGTCCTCACGCTGCAGCGCGATGATGAGGGCGCCCTGCACGGTCCACGGGCCTATTCCCGGAATGACGGTGAGCTCGGCCATCAGCTCCTCATCCGGCAGGCTGCTCAGCACATCAGGGTCCAGCCGGCCGTCCGACAGTCGCTCGGCGAGGTCCCGGAGCGTGCTGATCTTCCGCCATGAGAGCCCGGTCTCGCGGAGCTGGTCAGGGGCTACTCCCAGCAGTTCGGCGGGTGTGGGGAGATGCCCGCCGAACAGGGTCTGGATGCGCGCCAAAGTCCGGCGGGTCGCCGCGACGGACAGCTGCTGGCCGGCGACCTGGAATAGCAGGGCACCGAACAGATCCATCCGCGGAAGCTGAGACATCCACGCCCTGGGATCGAAATCCGGTCGGCCGTCGATGAGGCGTGCCAGCACCGGGTCGGCGTTGCGCAGGTACGAGCGCGCTGAGTCCATGAGGCCATAGTCAGGGGCTGGCAGGTGAACCCGCAATCACCGGGATCCGGTGATGGCCGCTCACCTGGTCGGCGGCCAGCCTGGATCCGTCGCGAAGGCACGGCCGCCAGGGACGTGCGCGAGATCCAAGGGAGATACCGTGACATCGCCTGACTCATCGCAGCCTGACTACGCACCCATCCCCCAGTCAGCGCTCGGCCCGGCCCTCAACGATCAGGGCTATTACGTCGGACGCGTCGAACGGAACCTGTACTGGGTCACCGACGGCGTCTACCAGTCGGCGTTCCTGACCACCCCAGACGGCGTGGTGCTGTTCGACGCACCACCGTCCATCGGCCACAACCTGCGGCGCGCTGTCGACGAGATCGCCGCCGCCGAGGGCGTGAGCAACACCGTGACCCACCTGGTCTACTCACACCACCACGCCGACCACGGCGCCGCGTCCTCCCTGTTCGACGGGGACGTGGTCCGCATCGGGCACGAGGAGACCCGGCGGCTCCTGCTGCGGGACAACGACCCGGCCCGGCCGGCGCCGGAGGTGACCTTCGCCGACCGCTACACCCTGGAGGTGGGAGGTGAGCGGGTCGAGCTGGCCTGGCACGGCCCCAACCACACGCCGGACAACATCTACATCCACTTCCCCGGCCACGACACCCTCATGTTCATCGACGTCGTCAACGCCGGCTGGGTGCCCATCTACAACCTCAATCTCAGCGAGGACGTCATCGGCTACATGCAGGCCCCGGCCACCGCACTGTCCTACCCGTGGACGCACCTCATCTCCGGGCACCTGGGCCGGCTCGCCACCCGCGATGACGTCGCGGTGCACCAGCAGTACATCGCCGACATCGAGGCCAGCTCGAGAGAGGCACTGGCCTCGGTCAACCCGGTGCCCTACTACGTGCAGGGCGGGCAGAACGTCTGGGCCGGGGTCAAAGGCCACTTGGACGCCGTCACCGAGCGCGCGGCCGCGCCCATCATCGCGAAGTACACCGGTGTGCTGGCCGCCGCGGACATCGAGGTTTTCACCACCACCACCACGTTCGCCATCATGCAGTCGTTGCGCCTCGACCGCGGGCCCAGCGGACCGGTCCACCCCTGACCACAGCGCACCGGGGCCGGGCAAGAAGCGCCGGCCCCCGGTCGGGCTTGATTGCGGGGGGTAGGCCGCTCGGGCGGTGGGCGTTCCATCCCGGCAGCGCCCGGAGTCCCGCGCTGACCCGGCCGGTCACTGCCAGGGTCGGGGGTATCAAATCATGAAATTTCTGGACTTAACATACAAATGGCCTCAGCCGTACCGTCATGATCGCGAAAGCTTTTGTCCTGCCGAAGGCTTTTTGTCCTATGATGCGTAGATATCTTCGTGATCATGAACTCGCCAGGATCAGATACCCCGGCGGGTATTCGTTGCCTGGCTGTAAGCGTGCCTCTCTGTGTCCCGCGCGCCAGACGGGTGCCGCTGAGCTGGTGACCGGGCTTCGCCTCATACGGTCCAGTCCAGCTGCGGCTCGGGGATGGCGAGCTGCCGACCGTGAGCCTGGGCCTCGGCCCGGCCGGCCTGGTCACCCCGCGGGTAGCGGAAGATCCGGCCCGGGAACACCACGAAGCTCTCCGCTGGAGAGTGGAAGTCCACGTACCAGCCGGGCTGGTCGAGGGCGCCGGCGAATGCCCGCGCCAGTTTCCCTGCTGCGGTCTCCTCGGCCTCGAAGTCCAGGACAGTCCAGATGTCCGGCTGGTCGGGTGTGGTGCCCTGGGCCCGGTACCTGCTGATCTTGCGGATGGTCAGGTTCAGGTCCTCCAGGTTCGTTCCGACATGGAGGCTCTCCGCTATGAGGGTGCCTTCGATCATGACGATCTCCTCCCTGCTGTGTGTCTGCGGACCCGGCTCCTGGAGGATTCGGGCACTACGCCGGCCCGGACCTGCGGCGGGTCGATTGCGCAATCGATCACACTAGAGCGGGTCGATTGCGCAGTCGACCCGCGGGCCGGCGGGATTTCGTCTCAGACCGCGAGACAGAGTCCGCATTGTGAGACAATCCCGGCCGTTCGCGGGGAATCCTTCCCCGCGGAGGCTTTTTCCGCCCGCACCGATCGGCCCGCGGAGGCGGACCGAGTCCCAGAGCAGGGTTCATCGTGACGTACGCGGCTCCTGCGTCGTCAGTGAACCATGACCACAATGTGCTAAACGGCATTGGGCTATGGCTACTCGGTGAGCCTGCACGCCGGCGCCACCCGGTAAGACGGCCGTCCCCCCCGCAGGGAGTACCCCCGAATCATCACCGGGGCCGACGCGGGCGAGCGCGGCATACGGCCAGAATTGGGCATGTGTCACGAGGAGAGGACCATTTTAATGATTGAGGGGCAGGGCCTCACGAAGCGGTACGGCGAGAAAACCGCCGTCGACGAGCTGACGTTCGGCATTGAGCCGGGCAAGGTCACCGGCTTCCTGGGTCCGAACGGCGCCGGCAAGACCACGACATTGGCTAGCGGAAGCGAGGGCTGAGCGATGGCAACCACGACAACGCCGGACGCGCGGCTCTCCTCGCTGCCGCCGGCAACCGGCCGGGCCGGACTGCGGGGCGCGATCGCCTCGGAGTTCACCAAGATCCGCTCGGTCCGGTCCACCTACTGGACCCTGGCGGCGCTGCTGGTCGTCTCCATCGGCCTCGGCGCGGTGATCACGGCAGGCACCGCGGCCAGCTTCAGCCACAACCCGGCCAACAAGGCCGGGTTCGACGCCACCCAGATCTCGCTGATCGCGTTCTTCGAGCTCGGCCAGCTGATCATCGCGGTGATCGCCGCGCTGGCGATCACCGCCGAGTACTCCACCGGGATGATACGCACCTCGCTGACCGCGCAGCCCCGGCGGGGCACGGTCTATGCCGCGAAGGCGATCGTGCTCACGTCGTTGACGCTCATCGTCTCCCTCGTCACGTCGTTCATCGCGTTCTTCGTCGGCCAGGCGCTGCTGTCGTCCAGCGGGGTGAGCGCCTCGCTGTTCCACTCCGTCACGATCCCGCAGAACGCGAATGTGGTCTGCCTGCAGCGGGGCGCGGGTGGCGGCGGCGGCCCGTTGCCACCCGGGTGCGTCCACGGCAAAGTGGTGTTCTCCGGCACCGACGTGATCTCCCCGTCCACCGTGCTCGTCGCGATTATCGGCTGCGCGCTGTTCGTCACGCTGGTCGCGATCATCGCGTTCGGCGTCGGCGCGATCGTGCGGCACACCGCCGGCACGATCGCGACCGTGATCGCCGCGCTATTCATCATCCCGATCGTCGAGCAGGCGCTGCCGAACGACTGGCGCTGGGACATCATGCGGTTCCTGCCGGACGCCGCGAACCAGGTGGTCTCGGTCACCATCGGCGGCAACGCCAACCCGCACCTGTGGTCGGCCTGGCCGCAGCTCGGCGTGACGACGCTCTGGGCCGCGGCCCTGCTCGCCGCGGGCGCCTACCTGTTCCGCAAGCGCGACGCATAAGTCAAAACTGTCACGCGGGCCGGTCAGCGGCAGTGCGGACAGCCGGGGCTGGATGTCGGCGGTGACGGAATCAGGTGGCTGGTCGGCGTCGACCGCGACCAGGATGCCGCGTTCGGTGTAGTAGGGGACGAGCGGGCCCGTCGTCGCGGCGAACACCTGGAGCCGGTGCCGGATCACGTCCGCCGTGTCGTCGGCCCGTCCCTCCCGGGAGGCGCGGGCCAGCAGTCGCCGCGTCAGCACCGCCTCCGGCGCGTGCAGGTAGACCGCCGCGTCCGGCCGCCTCGGTGACCACCGGGGTCAGCACGTCGAGCACGATCTGGTCGGGGACGAGATCACCGCGGGACTGATAGGCCGCGATCTCCTTGCCGAGCAGGCCGCCGGCGCGGGCGTCGGCCCGCAGCAGGTCACCGGCTGCGATGTGCTGGACGCCGGACCAGGCCGCCAGCCGCTCGCCCTGCGTGCCCTTGCCGGCGCCGGGCGGAGCGAGCAGCAGCAGCCTCACGGCGCGGTCAGCCCGGGCGGGATGACGATATCCCGCTTCTGGATCTTGCCGGTCGGGCCCTTGGGCAGCGCGTCCATGATCCACACGTGCCGCGGGTACTTGTACGCGGCGACCTGGCCCTTGATGTAGTCCCGCAGTTCCTCGGCGGTGATGGCGGCACCCGGCTTGAGGGCCACCGCGGCACCGACCTCCTCGCCCAGGGACGCGTGCGGCAGCCCGATCACGGCGGCCTCGGCGACCGCGGGATGCTCGTAGAGCACTTCCTCGATCTCCCGCGGGTAGACGTTGTAGCCGCCGCGGATGATCAGGTCCTTCTTCCGGTCCACGATGTAGAAGTAGCCGTCCTCGTCGGCCCGGGCCAGGTCGCCTGTGTGGAACCAGCCGTCGCGGATCGCATCGGCGGTCGCCTCGGGGCGCTGCCAGTAGCCCTTCATCACGTTCGGCCCGCGGATGACGATCTCGCCCACCTCGCCCTGCGGGACCTCGTAGTCCTCGCCGTCCACGACCCGCATCCGCACGTCCCGGATGGGCGTGCCGATCGAGCCGGGCTTGCGCTCCCGGCCGGGATGGTTGAACGAGGCGACCGGCGAGGTTTCCGACAGGCCGTATCCCTCCAGCACCGGGACACCGAACGCCTCCTCGAACCCGCGCAGCACCTCGACCGGCAGCGCCGCGCCGCCGGAGATGCACATCCGCAGCGAGGAGGTGTCGTAGTCCGCGCGGTCAGGCTGGTGCAACAGCGCCACGTACATGGTCGGCACGCCTTCGAAGACGGTGACCCGGTGGTCGGCGATGATCCGCAGGGCGTGCCCGGCGTCGAACCGCGGCAGCAGGGTCAGGCATGCCCCGGCCGCCACCGCGACGTTGAGCGCGACGGTCTGGCCGAACACGTGGAACAGCGGAAGCCCGCCGAATATGACGTCGTCCGGGCCCGCGCGGACGATGTCGGCCCGCGATACCTCGGTGTTACTGATGAGGTTGCCGTGGGTGAGCTCGGCGCCCTTCGGATGGCCGGTCGTGCCGGAGGTGTAGAGGATCACCGCGGTGTCCTCGTTGCCGGTGTCCGCGACCTGGTAGTCCGGGGCGGCGGAGGCCAGCAGACCGGGGAAGCCGCCCGTCCACCACGATGGATTCCGCCTCGGCTTGCTCCGCGCCGGCGCGGGCCTGGTCCGCGAACGTATGCCAGGCGAAGACCAGCCCGGCCCCGGAGTCGCCGAGGTAATAGGCGACCTCCCGCGCCTTGAGCAGCGGGTTCATCGGGACGACGATGCCGCCTGCCCGGAGCACGCCGTAGTACACCACGGGGACCTCGGCGACGTTGGGCATCATGATGCCCACCCGGTCGCCTGGCTTGAAGCCGCGCTCGTGCAGCAGCCCGGCCACCCGGGCGCTCGCCTCGTCCAGGGCCCGGTAGGTCATCGCCGCGTTGTCCACCCGCACGGCCACCCGGCCGGCGTGCGCCCGGGTCGTGTTCGCCAGGTTTGATGCGAGGTTCGTCACGATGCTCATTGTCATGCCGCGGGCCCAGGCGGTCGTCGGTCCCCGGTATCAAGCCCGTCCCCCGGCGTTGGTACAGCGGCACAACCGTTGTGCCGCTGGCCTGAGGAAACCGTCCATCCTCGTGTTGCCGGCACGTTGTCCCCCGGTTCGCCCCGGCTTAACGTCGTGGATCACACCGCGAAAGGAGGCCGGAATGGGCACCGTCCGGCGCTACCCGCTCCTGCTCAGCACTCCCCCGGCCTGAGCCATGGAGTTCGACGTCCTGATCGAGATCCCGCGGGGCAGCCGGAACAAGTACGAGGTCGACCACGCCAGCGGCCTGATCCGCCTGGACCGGACGCTGTTCACCTCGACCCAGTACCCGGCCGACTACGGTTTCGTGCCGGACACCCTGGGCGAGGATGGCGACCCGCTCGACGCGCTGGTGCTGGTGCCGGAACCGACGTTCCCCGGCTGCCTGATCCGCAGCCGCCCGATCGGCATGTTCCGGATGACCGACGAGAAGGGCGGCGACGACAAGGTCCTGTGCGTCCCCGCCGGCGACCCGCGCCAGGAACACCTGCGCGACCTGCACCACCTGCCCCAGTTCGACCGGCTGGAGATCGAGCACTTCTTCCTGATCTACAAGGAACTGGAACCGGGCAAGAGCGTCGAGGGCGCGTCCTGGGCCGACCGCGCCGCCGCCGAGGCCGAGGTAGAAGCATCCCGGCGCCGCCTGCGCGAGACCAGGAGCCAGGATGACGCGGAAGTGATACCACCGGTCCGTTCGGATAAATGAATTTAATTATTCCGAACGGACCGGTGGTGCTGCGGCCCGAACCCGCTGGTCAGGAGCGTGGCCGGCTTGGACCGGTACGCCTAGGCTGCTGGGCAGGGAACCGACTTCGAAGGGCCGCGTTATTCACCGGGTCGTCCGCCATGGCCGCCGAGGCTTCGCATTCACTCGCCGATACCTGTGCCCGCAGGACCACGCCCGGTCCCGGGTTCGTGACGAGCGACCAATGGAAGAACGCGCCCCGCGGCCTACGCTCGGCTGATAATGAGCGCCGATACCGATCCGAGCAGGCCAGCCGCAGAGGATGCCGCGGCGGCCCCCCTGGACCTGCTGCTTACCGACGCGGCCACGGGCATGCTGCGCCGGGTGAACCCGGGCGGCTCCGGCCTGCGCCTGGCCGCCGCGCTGGCCGTCAGGCCCCGCCTGGTCGCCGGGCGGGGCCGCCAGTTGCTCGGCGAGCTGGGCCGTATCGCCGTGGGGCGCTCGCAGGTGCAGCCGTCCCGGCGGGACCGCCGGTTCGCCGACCCGGCCTGGGCGGGCAACCCGCTGCTGCGCCGCACGATGCAGGCCTACCTGGCCGCCGCGGAGAGCGTGGAGGGCGTGGTGGCCGAGGCCGGGCTGGACTGGGCCGACGCCGAACAGGTCGGCTTCGTGCTGACCAACCTGGTCGAAGCGCTGGCTCCGAGCAATAACCCGCTGCTGAACCCGGCGGCCGTGAAGGCTGCCATCGACACCGGCGGCGGCAGCGTTCTGGCGGGCCTGCGGCATTTCCTCGCCGACATGGCGGTGGCGCCCCGGGTGCCGTCCATGGTCGAGCCAGACGCGTTCGAAGTCGGGGTGGACTTGGCCGTCACGCCCGGGTCGGTGGTCCTGCGGACCCCGGTGTTCGAGCTGATCCAGTACCGCCCGGCCACGCCCGCGGTCCGGCAGGTCCCGCTGGTGATCGTCCCGCCGGTGATCAACAAGTTCTACGTGATGGACCTGGCGCCCGGCCGGAGCATGGTGGAGTACCTGGTCGGCCGCGGCCTGCAGGTGTTCATGATCTCCTGGCGCAACCCGGACGCCCGGCACGCCCAATGGGATCTTGACACGTACGGGCAGGCCGTCCTGGACGCTATGGACGCGGCAGAGCGGATCACCGGCAGCGAGCGGACCGCGCTCGCCGGGGCCTGCTCCGGCGGCATCATCGCCGCGATGGTGGCCGCGCACCTGGCACAGGCCGGCCAGCAGGACCGGATCACGGCGGCCACCCTCATGGTCACCGTGCTTGACCAGGCGCACGCGGGCCTGGCCAGCGCGGTCATCGACGAGCGGGCCGCGCAGGCAGCCGCGGCCGCGTCCCGCGCCCGCGGCTACCTGGACGGCCGGTCGCTGGCCGAGGTATTCGCCTGGCTGCGCCCGAACGACCTGATCTGGAACTACTGGGTCAACAACTACCTGCTCGGCCGGAAGCCGCCGCCGTTCGACATCCTGTTCTGGAACGCTGACACCACCCGGATGACCGCGGGCCTGCACCGGGACTTCCTCCAGCTGGGCGCGGCCAACGCGCTCGCCGCGCCCGGTGGCGCGACGATGCTCGGCTCACCGGTGGACCTGGCCGCGGTCGACCGGGACACCTACCTGGTCGCCGGGATCACCGACCACATCTGCCCCTGGCAGAGTTGCTACCGGTCCACGCAGCTGCTGTCCGGTCGCCAGCGGTTCGTGCTGTCGACCAGCGGGCACGTGGCCGCGATGGTCAACCCGCCCGACAACCCCAAGGCCCGCTACCAGGTGGCCAAGGAGTGCCCGAAAGACCCTAGAGAGTGGCTGCGCCGGGCGGAGACCTGCCACGGGTCCTGGTGGCCGGACTACGCGGGCTGGCTGGCCGAGCGCTGCGGGGACGAGAAGGCCGCGCCCGGGGAACTGGGTGGCGGCGGGCTGGTGCCGATCTGCGACGCACTTGGAACGTACGTCTATGACCATTGACCAGTCCCGTCCCGGACCGGCCGGGGACGACCGCGCGGGATCTGGCCTGGGCCGGATCGTGAGCCGGCTTCGGCGGGCCGGGCCGCCCGAGCGGATGAGGATCCTGGCCGTCGGCGGCCGTACCCTCCGCGTCTCGGTGCGGGAAGGGTCCCCGGGGTGGCCGCCGCTGCTGCTGTGCAACGGCATCGGCGCGAGCCTGGAACTGCTCCAGCCGTTCGTCGACGCGCTCGATCCGCGGCGGCCGGTCATCCGGTTCGACATGCCGGGCATCGGCGGCTCGCCGGCCCCGGTCGTTCCGTACCACCTGGCCACACTGCCGTCACTGCTGGCCGGCCTGCTGGACCAGCTCGGCTACCAGCAGGCCGACGTCCTGGGCATCTCCTGGGGCGGCGGGCTCGCGCAGCAGTTCGCGCTGAGCCGCCCGAAGCGGGTACGCCGCCTGGTGCTGGTGGCGACCGGGCCGGGCTCGCTCATGGTCCCCGCGCATCCGCGCATCCTGCTGCGCATGCTCACGCCGCGGCGCCACCGGGACCCGGGATACGCGGCCCGCATCGCCGGCGAGCTGTACGGGGGCAGCGCGCGGGAAGACCCGATCGTGGCCCGTGACCTGCTGCACGCCACGACACGGCTGGGCCCGGCCCGGGGCTACTACTATCAGCTGCTCGCCAGCCTCGGCTGGACCAGCCTGCCATGGCTGCCGAAGCTGCGCCCGCCTACCCTGATCCTGGCCGGTGACGACGACCCGATCATCCCGCTGGCCAACGCGCGGATCATGCACCGGCTCATACCGCGCAGCCAGCTGCACGTCTACCACGGCGGCCACCTTGAGCTTGCCGCGGACGCGGAGCGCCTAGCCCCGGCCGTGGAGGCGTTCCTCGATGCCGACCTCACCGCCGCCGCCGCGGAGGGGAGCCAGCATTGACATCCTCCCCTGCCTGAACGGCGGGGGATTCCAACCACTACGCCGATTGGGGCAGCAGTTGAGGTTCGCGGTTCACCGGCCGGGCAACCCCGAGGCCTCCCCGCGCGGTCACGGCGTGCCCCGCCGCGATGTTCTTAGCCGCGTTCACGTCAGCGTTGCAGGTGAAGGTGCAGATGACGCAGCGGAAGAGGGCTTGGCCCTTGCGGCTCTCCGCTGCGACGTGCCCGCACGCCGAGCAGCGCTGGCTCGTGAACGCGGCTGGTACCTTCTCGACCCGGCCGGGGGCTTTATCTTCCAGACGGCGAACCAAAATACCCCAGCCCGACCGGTGAACCTCCCGGTTCAGGCCGGCCTTCTGGCGGACGTTCCTGCCCGGGACAACGGCGGTGCCCCTCGCGGAGCGGGTCATGTTCGTGATCTTCAGGTCCTCGACACGGATCACGTCGAACCGGTGCGCGATGTCAGTGGAGGCCTTCTCTGCCCAGTCCTTGCGCCGGTCGGTCTCGCGGGCCATCAGCCTTGCGATGGCGTGCCTGGCTTTCTTACGCCGGTTCGAGCCGCGCCTGGCCCTGGACAGTTTCCGCTGGAGGCGCACCTGCCGCCTTTGCTCGCACTCGGTCAGGCCAGGGGCGCGCAGCATCTCCCCGGTGGACAGCGCGGCGGACACCGCCACGCCCCGGTCGATGCCGACGACCTCGCCGTTGCCGAGCGCCGGGACCGGGGCAGGGATGGCGGCAAACGCGACATGCCAGCGGCCGGCCCGGTCGCGGGTTACCCGAAACGACTTGACGCCGTCCGGAACCTGACGGGACCAGCGGAACCGGAGCCAGCCCGCCTTCGGCACCCGGACCTGGCCCCAGTTGCGGTTCAGGCGGCGTATGTCGCCGGGTTTGACGGCGACGACGCGGAACCCTTCATCCCGCCCGGCCTTGCGCCAGCGCGGCCGACGGTGCGTCCTGGCAAAAAAACGTGTCATCGCCTGCGCGAAGTCCCGCAGCGCCTGCTGCTGGACCATCTGGCTGCCCTCACGCAGCCACGGGTGCTCCGCGCGGGCCGCTGTCAGCTGCCTGCACTGCTCCAGGTAGCCGGGCGCGGACCTACGGCCCGGACGCCACCATGCCTGCTGCTCGACCGCCAGGTTCCACACGTACCGGGCGTCCGCGCAGTGCCGCAGCAGTATCGCTTCCTGTTGCGGAGTGAGGATCAGTCGATACCTGGACATAAGAAAATTATATCGGATGAAAGGAGGGAGCGGCGTTTCCTCCCGGCCTGAAGACCGGGATCTCCGCGCCGCGATTCTGATGACACAGGTGACGAGTGCACATCTCGGCGAATCCCTCGGGACGGACTTCTTCTCCGTCCGCCAGCAGTTCACCGAGGAGCAATGGTCGCACTTCATCACGGTCCGGCGGTTCGTCGACGAGGAGGTCGTGCCCGTCATCGGCCCCTACTGGGAACGGGCCGAGATCCCGTGGAAGCTCGTCCGCCGGCTGCCCGAGCTCGGCATCGTCGGCGAGGACATCACGGGATACGAGTGCGCCGGGATGAGCCCGATGGCGTGCGGGCTGGTCACGATGGAACTGCACCGCGGCGACGGCAGCCTCGGCGTGTTCCTCGGCGTGCACGCGGGCCTGGCCATGCTGTCGATCGCGATGTGCGGCTCGGAGGAGCAGAAGGAGCGCTGGCTGCCCGCGATGGCCCGGATGGACAAGCTGGGGGCCTTCGCGCTGACCGAACCGGAGCACGGCTCGGACTCGGTCGCCCTGGAAACCTCGGCCCGCCCAGTGAAGGGGGATGGGGAGGCGGGTGGGGGCTGGGTGCTGAACGGCCGCAAACGGTGGATCGGCCTGGGCAGCGTGGCCGACCTGATCGTCGTCTGGGCCCGCAACACCGACGACGGCCAGGTCAACGGGTTCGTCGTGGAGAAGGGAACGCCGGGGTACCAGGCGCGGGTCATCAAGGGGAAGGTGTCGCTGCGCTCGGTGTGGCAGGCCGACATCACGCTGGACGAGGTGCGGGTGCCGGCCGAGAACCGGCTTCCCGGGGCGCGCTCGTTCAAGGACACCACCCGGGTCCTGGCCACCACGCGGAGCACCTGCGCCTGGGCGGCGCTGGGCCACGCCACCGCCGCCTACGACACCGCCTTGCGGTACGCGCTGGAACGGCGGCAGTTCGGCGAGCCGCTGGCCAGCTTCCAGATCATCCAGCAGCGGCTGGTAACGATGCTGGCCGACCTCACCGCGATGCAGCTGTACTGCCTGCAGATCGGCCGCCTGGCCGAAGCCGGCCGGCTGACCCCCACCGTGGCCGGGCTGGCCAAGATGCACAACACCCGCAAGGCCCGCGCGATAGCCGCCGAGGCGCGCGACATGCTCGGCGGCAACGGCATCCTGCTCGACTACCAGGTCATGCGGCACATGGTGGACTTGGAGGCCATCCACACTTTCGAGGGCACCGAGACCATGCAGACCCTCATCGTCGGCCGCGCCATCACCGGCATCGGAGCCTTCACGTAGGTACCGACATCAGTCGGGACGCGCTGCGCCGGGATGGCTAGCGGCCGCTCGACGGCAACGGCAGTTCGTCGAAGATCAGGACAGTCTCGGTAGACAGGACGTCGGGCATCTCGTGGAACTTGGTCAGGACCAGGTCGCGGAGGCTGGCCGTGTCCCGGGTTCGCACCAGCAGCACGATGTCATTTTCGCCCGCGACCAGTGCCGCGTGCTCTACTTCAGGAATCGATGTCACGCGCTGCCGGACGGACTTCCACGAATGCTGGCTGATCTTGAGGTATACATACGCCGACACTCCGTAGCCACACCGCTGCGGGTTGATCGTGGCCGTGTACCCGGTGATGACTCCGGATTGTTCTAGACGCTGAACCCGCGCGTAGGCGTTGGCCCGCGAGATGTTCAGCTGGGCAGCCAGCGCCCGGATGGACAACCGCCCGTCGCCGCGCAAGGCCGTCACGATCTCCCGGTCGATCGCATCCAGCGGAGCCGCCTGTCCAGCTGAGGAGCCATCAGCGGCTAGCCCCCGAGTCATAGGTCCACGATACGGAACTGCTTGCAATCAGTCCAGGAATCGGTTCGGATGCTGGACTTATGGTTCACCATCACGGGGAAATCCAGCCGATCATACGTCATAGTCGGCGCCCGGCAGCAGCAGCGACTACGCGATCGACAGTACGGGCGTGATGACGGAGCCCGCCGCCACCAGCACGTGCCGCCCGGCCGCGGACGACGGGCCGGGGGTGAACGTGCCGGACGGTGAGCGACTGGCCGGCTGGAACGCGAACGCTTCGCGCAGCGGAGCCGGGACGTCGAAGATGATCGCCGCGGCGTCGTCCGTCAGCGGCTCGACGGCGGCGACGGTGAGCGGGTGGAAACCCGCGACGGCCACTTACACGTCTTGAAAGAGCAGGGTCTTCCAGGGCGGATGATCGCTCACGACCGCGGGCGGCCGGCCCGTCCGGCGCGCGGGACACGGGGCGACACGCTTACAGCCAGACACTGGATACCCGCTGGGGTATCTGATCCCCACGAGTTCATGATCACGAAGATATCTGCTCATTATAGGACAAAAGGTCTTCGACAGGATAAAAGCCTTCGCGATCATGACGATACGGCTGAGGCTATCGATACGTTAAATCCAGAAATTTCCTGATTTGATACCCTAGCCTGTGCCGTCACCGGCCGGGCCAGCGCGGGACTCAGGGCGCTTACCGGGATCGAAAAGCCGGGGGCTCGCCGACCACGGCGGCTGGCGGCCGAAGGGAGGCCGGCCTGGCCGCCGGGCCGCTGTGAACTGGCGCGCGCCGAACGTGATCGGGCAGGTGGAAGGTCGGGTGCCGGTAGACCTTCGATGAGCAAGACGTCCAGCCGAACCGCCCAAGGAAGATCGCTGACAGCCAAACGTCCACTGGATCTGATGAATATGGCTATTCGTCTTGTATGAGCGATAGATACTAGGAAATTCGGCAGTCAAAGTCGCAGAATTGTTACAACCGTTCACCTAGTGATCGGAGTTCGGGTGGCATCTGCGACAGGGACGGTTCGCCGCGGCGGGAGAACCGTGAACAAGGCGGCGGCCGCGTGCCTGCTGCCAGCCGAGGCTCCGCTGACGCTGCTGGATGCTGAGGGCAGGGCGGTGCCGTCCGCGGAGCTGGTGATGCCGCCCGATGACGTGCTGGTCGCGCTGTACGAGAAGATGATGCTGGGCCGCCGTTTCGACGCTCAGGCCACGGCGCTCGCGAAACAGGGCCGGCTGGCGGTCTATCCCGCTGCCCGCGGGCAAGAGGCAAGTGAGGTCGCGGCGGTTATGGCGCTGCGCCCGCAGGACTGGCTGTTCCCGACCTACCGCGACTCGATGGCCATTGTCACCAGGGGCGTCGACCCCGCTGAGGTGCTCACGCTGCTGCGCGGGGACTGGCATTGCGGCTACGACCCGTATGAGCACCGCGTCGCGCCGCAGTGCACTCCGCTGGCGACTAACGCCCCGCACGCCGTCGGCGTGGCGCACGCGGCCCGGCTGAAGGGCGACGACGACGTGGCCCTGGTCATGCTCGGCGACGGCGCGACCAGCGAAGGCGACATGCACGCGGCGCTGAACTTCGCGGCCGTGTGGAAGGCGCCCGTGGTGTTCTTCGTGCAGAACAACGGGTACGCGATCAGCGTTCCGCTGTCCAAGCAGACCGCCGCTCCCTCGCTGGCACACAAGGGGATCGGCTACGGCGTTCCGGGCGTGCTGATCGATGGCAACGACGCCGCCGCCGTTTACGCGGCGGTCCGGCGCGCGGTGTCGTCGGCGGCCAGCGGCGGCGGTCCGGTGCTGATCGAGGCGGTCACCTATCGCATCGATGCCCACACCAACGCCGACGACGCTACCCGGTACCGTTCGCGCGACGAAGTGGAACAGTGGCTATCCCGGGACCCGCTGAAACGCCTGCGGCAGTACCTGGTCGCCCGGCGCCTGGTCGACGAAGACGCTCTCACTGCCCTGGAAGAAAAGGCCGAGGCCGGAGCGGCCGCGCTGCGAGAGGTGATGAACGCCAGCCGCGCGCCCGATCCGGACGACCTCTTCCGGCACGTCTACTCCGGGCAAACTCCCGCGCTGAGCCAGCAGCGGCAAGAGCTCGCCCGGGAACTCGCGGCAGAGGAGGACACCCGGTGAACGGCGAAGCGACCGCGGTGACCATGGCGGGGGCCCTGAACCAGGCCCTGGCGGACGCGCTCGCCGAGGACGACACCGTCCTGGTCTTCGGCGAGGACGTCGGAACGCTCGGCGGGGTCTTCCGGGTTACCGACGGCCTGGCGGTCAAGTTCGGCCAGAACCGGGTCTTCGACACCCCGCTATCAGAATCCGGCATTGTCGGCACGGCCATCGGCATGGCGATGAACGGCATGCGCCCGGTCGTGGAGATGCAGTTCGACGCGTTCGCCTATCCCGCGTTTGAGCAGATCACCAGCCACCTGGCGAAGCTGCGCAACCGCACAAGGGGCCGGGTCGCGCTGCCTGTGGTGATCCGGATCCCGTACGGCGGCGGTATCGGCGGGGTCGAGCACCACTGCGACTCCTCTGAGGTCTACTACACCCATACCGCCGGCCTGCGCGTCGTAACCCCGGGCACGCCAGCGGACGCGTACACCCTGCTGCGGCAGGCGATCCACTGCCCGGATCCGGTGATCTTCCTCGAGCCCAAGCGCCTGTACTGGTCCAAGGAGACCGCCGTGCTCGGTGCGCGGATGCCAGCCGTGGACCGCGCGGTCATCCGCCGGCCAGGGTCCGACGTCACACTGATCACCTACGGCGGGACACTGCCCACCGCGCTCGAAGCGGCGGGGGCCGCCGCGGAAGAGGGCCGGAGCGTGGAGGTCATCGACCTGCGGTCCCTGTCACCGTTCGATGACCAGACCGTGACCGCCTCGGTGCGGCGTACCGGCCGCGCGATCGTCGTGCACGAGGCAAGCCGGTTCTGCGGGTACGGGGCCGAGGTCGCTGCCCGGGTGTCGGAGCAGTGCTTCCACTACCTTGAAGCCCCGGTTCTGCGGGTCGGCGGGTTCGATATCCCCTATCCCCCGCCCCACCTGGAGCAGTACCACCTGCCTTCCGTCGACCGGATACTCGACGCGATCGACAGCCTGCAGTGGCAGGAGAGCGCGCCGGCCGACGCTACCGTGCGGGCGGCTGGCTGAATGCCCGCCTTCCTGCTGCCGGATCTCGGCGAGGGCCTGACCGAGGCTGAGGTCGTCACCTGGCACGTGCGGGTGGGAGACACCGTCACGATCGACCAGAACGTCGTCGAGGTGGAAACCGCCAAGGCCATGGTCGAGGTCCCGGTCCCGTTCGCCGGGCAGGTTACTGAGCTGCACGCCTTTCCCGGCGACGTGGTGGCGGTCGGACAGCCGCTGGTCACCGTCGAGGCGGCGGAGACCCACGGCGAAGGCGGCAGCGGCAAGGTCCTGATCGGGTCAGGCACGCCCGCGGCGCGGCCACGGCGCCGCCGCGGGATGCCGCCGGCCGCTCCCCCGGCCGTCCCCCCGCCTGTCAGCCGCCCGGCCGTCGCCTCGCCGCTGCTGCGGAAGCTGGCGCGCGACACGGGCGTCGACCTGACCGCGATTCGCGGCTCTGGCCGGGACGGCCTAATCATCCGCCGGGACGTCGACGCGGCGATCAAGAACGACGTCCGCGGCACAGGCGCCCGCCGGGCTTACCCGGATCCCGCTGAAGGGGCTGCGCAAGGCCGCCGCCGACAAGTTCATCAGGTCACGGCGGGAGATCCCGGAGGCCACGATCTGGGTGGACGTGGACGCGACCGAGACCGTGCGTCTGCGCGCTGAGCTGAACGCGGACGCGTCCGCGCCGAAGATCTCGCTGCTGGCCCTGCTGTCCCGCTTCGCGATCCTCGGCCTGCGCCGCTACCCCGAGCTCAACGCCCGGGTCGAAGGCGACGAGATCGTCCTCAGCCAGGCGGTGAACCTCGGCTTCGCCGCGCAGACGGAGCGGGGCCTCATCGTCCCGGTCCTGCGCGACGCGCAAGCCTTTACTCTCGAGCAGCTTTCTGAAGCATTGTCCGAACGGTCGGTGCGTGCCCGTTCAGGCGAACTTGGTCTCGTCGACTTGGCGGGCGGCACGTTCACCGTCAACAACTACGGTGTGTTCGGCGTTGACGGATCGGCGGCCATCATCAATCATCCTGAGGCGGCCATCCTCGGCATCGGCAGGGTCATCGAGCGTCCTTGGGTGGTCGGCGGAGCGGTCGTGCCGCGGCACGTTGCCGAGCTGACACTCGCGTTCGACCACAGGGTCTGCGACGGCGGCACGGCGGGGGGGTTCCTGCGTTTCGTCGCTGACTGCATCGAGTCCCCGGCGACCGTGCTGCGCCAGTTCTGACTCAGCGGGCCGGATTACCGGGACGGGCTCAGGTATTCGCGGTACCGCCGCATAGTTGGGGTATGGTCGTCGTGGTCGTCTTGGTGGCGCTGCTTGCTGTCGTGCTTGCTGTCGTGCTCGCGGCCGACCGGGTCGCGGTGATCCGCGCCCAGGACCGGATAGCCAGCCGGATCGAGGACCGGGGCTTCGCGGCTAAACCGCACGTGATCATCGCGGGCTTCCCGTTCCTGACCCAGATGGCGGCCAGGCGCCTGCACAAGGTCGTGATCAAGGCGGCCGGCAAGAAACTAGGGCCGGTAGAGGTCAAGCACCTCGACCTCACCCTGCACGAGATACACGGCAGCCTCAGCGGCAAGGGCAGGACCGCCTCCCGGCTTTCCGGCACCGCCCTGGTCGGCTTCGCGGGGCTCGCCGGGATCGCCAGGACACCAGGGCTCACGCTCTCCGCCGACGGCCCTGACAGGGTGAAGATCACGGTCGGCCTAGGCCGGCTCGCCGGGACTGCCACCGCACGGGTAACCCGGGCTGGCCCTGGCGGCATCCGCATCGCGGTGATCTCCGCTGGCGGCATCCCGGTGGCAGTGCTCGGCGCGCTCCGTGACGTCACCTTGCCGCTGCCTGCCCTCCCGCCGGGGGTGGCGATTCAGAGCGTTAGCGTTACCGGCGCTGGTGTGCTGGTGCACATCGCCGGCCAGAACGTGAGTTTCGGCAGCTGACGCGAGTGCCTCCCGGCACCGGCGCCCGCCTGGTCGCGGGCGGGCAGCCGTAAGGTAGAGGCGTGATGACGAGGCAGGAGTGCGCGGCCATGGTGGTGGGCGGCCCGACCGCCGTCCTCGACCTCGGCGGCCTGCGCATTGTCAGCGATCCCACCTTCGACGCTCCAGGTCCGCATGGCTACCTCACCAAGACCGTCGGTCCGGCGGTCACCGAGGACCAGCTCGGGCCGGTGGACCTGGTGCTGGTCAGCCACGACAATCACCCCGACAACCTGGACGACCGTGGCCGCGCCATGGCCCTGGCCGCCCCGCTGGTGCTGACCACCCGCAGCGGAGCCAGGCGCCTCGGTCCACCGGCCGTCGGCCTGGCCCCCTGGACCAGCCATGCCGTGCGGCTTCCCGGCGGCGGCGAGCTGACCGTGACCGCCGTCCCCGCCGTCCACGGCCCTGAAGACGCAGAGCGTGACGCCGACGGCTTCGTCAACTGCGAGGTCATCGGCTTCGTCCTGTCCGGGCCGGACCTGCCCGTCCTCTACGTCAGCGGGGACAACGCCTCCATCCTGACCGTCGCCGAGATCGCCCGGCGCACCCCGGCCATCGACGCGGTCGTGCTGCACGCCGGCGCCGCCTGCGTCCCGGGCAAGTTCGGTGACCGCCCGCTGACCCTGGACAGCATCCGGGCGGCAGCCGCGGCCGCGGTCCTGGGGCCCGCCATGGTCATCCCGGCCCACTACGACGGCTGGGCCCACTTCAGCGAAGGACGCGCTGACCTCGCCCGCGCCTTCGATGACGCCGGGCTGGCCGCGCAGCTTCGCCTCAGCGACCATGGAACCTGGATTCCGCTCCCAGCCTGAAGCCCGCGGCACCCGGCAGTGAAGGGAGTGCCCGGATGTCCCTCTCGCGGTCAGGCGATCAGATCCCGGCCACACCGGAGGGCGCACCCCGTGTGGGGTTCGCGTTGCTGCTCACCCTGTCGATGGCGCAGTTCATGGTCGTGCTGGACTTCACGATCGTCAACGTCGCCCTGCCCTCCATCCAGCAGGGCTTGCACGTCGCCACGACGACGCTGCAGTGGCTGATCAGCGGCTATGCGGTCGCCTTCGGGGGGTTCTTGCTGCTGGGCGGCCGGCTGGCCGACGTGTACGGGCGGGCCAGGCTGTACCGGATCGGCTTGGTCGTGTTCGTGCTGGCTAGCATCGCCGGTGGTCTGGCCGTCGAGCCTGGCCTGCTGATCACCTCCCGGGTGGTCCAGGGCATCGGGGCGGCCATGCTGGCTCCCGCGGGCCTGTCCCTGCTGGTCACGAGCTATCCCGGCCAGCAGGAGCGCAGCCACGCCCTGGGCATCTACGGCGCGATCGTCTCGACGGGATTTGCCGCGGGCGCGGTGCTCGGCGGCCTGCTGGCCGAGGTCACGTGGCGTCTGGTCTTCTTCGTGAACGCCCCGGTCGGGGTGGCGCTGCTGATCGCCTCGTTCCGGCTGCTGCCACCGGATCCGCCCAGCAGCAAAGGGCAGCTGGACGTTCCCGGCGCCATCAGTGTGACCGCCGGGGTCGCCCTGCTCGTGTATTCGGTCGCACGGGCGGGCGACACGCTGAAGGTCGCCCAGCCCGCACTGCTCTTCGGGGCCGCGGTCGTGCTGCTGGGCGCGTTCGTCGCCCGGGAGAGGAGGGCGCGGGCCCCGGTTCTCGACCTGGACCTGCTCAAGGACCGCGGCATCGCGGGAGCCAACCTGACCCTGATCGCGGTCGGCGCTTTCAGCGCCGGGCAGGTGCTGCTTATGACCCTCTACCTGCAAGAGGGGCGGGGGCTCAGTCCACTGCTGACCGGCCTGTGCTTCGTCCCGCAGGCGGCGGGAGCATTCGCGCTGGCCGGGCCGGGCCTGGCTCGTCCCCGCGCTCGGGCCGCGGCGGGCGCTGGCCGCCGGCCTGTCCCTCGCGCTGCTGGCCCTGACCGCAAACGCCGTCGCGGTGCTGGCCGGGTCGCTGCCTGCCTTGCTAGCGGGCTCGTTCGTGCTCGGGATCGCCAATCGCCTCAGCCAGGTCTCCTCCACCCTGGCCGGCACCCAGGGGCCGGTCGCCGCCCGGTCAGAGGGCACGGCCAGCGGGCTGCTGACCGCCACCAGGCAGTGCGGTTCGGCGCTCGGCGTCGCGATCTTGTCCGCGACGCTGGTCGCCGTCCACGGCGGGACCACTCACCGAACCGGGGTGGCGATGTTCGTCTCCGCTGGCTTCGCGCTGGCCGGCCTGCTCGCGACGCGCGTCGTGCCGCCAGGGCCGCCGCACCCCCAGACGCCGCAGCCGCATCACCTGTTCCGCCATCACGCCGGCGGGATCCCGTGATGACCGCTGAAACACAATCCCGTGCCGCGCCGGGAGGCCGGTGCCCATCAGCAGCTCGTCGCGTTCCTGCCAGCCGACCGGTATCGCTGGCCAGCGCCGGTGCCGTCGACGCTGATCTCGTACGCGGCCTAGCGGGACGCGGGCGGGCAGCGGGCCGACGAGAACGGGCCAGGACGCCGGAGCGCCTCCGGTGAACGGAAGCAAGGGTGTAGTTAATTCGCTACAATGTAGTCATGGCAACCCCGATGTCTCTACGCTTTACCCCGTCATTGCTCAGCCGACTGCGCCATCGCGCGCAGGCGATGATCGGCGTGAGCATCGCCGGACTGGCGCAGCGTCTGATCGACGAGGGCTTGCGGATGGCCGACCATCCGGGCGTACTCTTCAAGGACGGGCCGTCCGGTCGACGCGCGGCGCTGGCGTACGGTCCTGATATCTGGGAGGTCATCAAGGTCCTGCGCGAGATCGATGAACGCGGTCCAGCCGCCGTTGACGCCGCTGCCGAGGTATTCGCGGTCGACGCAAGCCGGATCAGCACCGCCATCAGCTACTACGCGGACTACTCCGACGAGATCGATGCGGAGATCGCTGACGCCGAGGAGGCCTCCCGGCGGGCGGAAGATGCCTGGCGAATCCAGCAGCGGCTCATCTCATGACCGCACTCCTGCTGCTCGACGAGATGTTCTCGCCGGGCATCGCGGCCGAATTGCGACAGCTCGGCCATGACGTCTTGGCCGTAGCCGACCGACCAGACCTGCGCTCGAAGTCCGACGAAGAGATCTTTGCCTGGGCGACCGCCCAGAAGCGCTGGCTGCTCACCGAGAATGTGAAGGACTTCCGCCCAATCCTGCTGCGTGCGTTGCAAGCTGGTCAGCCGGGCGCCGGAATCCTGTTCACCAGCAGCCGGACCTTCCCCCGTTCCAGGAAGAACCCGGGGCCGCTGGTCAGGGCGCTGGACGCGTGGCTCACCGCCGGGCCGCCCGCCCGACCACTGACGGAAGCCTGGCTGGCAGAGCAATGACCGGCGCGCCTGCCTGCCGCAAACCGTGAAGCGACCCCATTCAGCCCGTTAACCAGGTTATCGACTACGCCATCGCAGGGCTGGCACTCGGCCACTACAGGACTTGAAGATCCGGGGTCTTTGTCTGCTTGATCCTGTTCGACGTGCGCCAGGTCACAGCGGCCCTATGGGGCCTCCCCGGACGCGGGCGGTGGCGCCTGTCACGATCCAAAGTCGGCACCGATCCGTTCCGATACCTGGAAGAATCCAGGAGTCCTGATGAACACCGCCATGCTGACCACCGGTGACCTGTACCTGCGGGCGATCGAATCGCCCGGCGCATCCGGCTACTTCATCGCGGCCAGCGGCGACAACCCCACAGTGCGGTGACGGTGCAAGCAGGCCGGGGGCAGACTTCTGAGCGGGCGGTCACTGCGGCGGGCCGGCGGCCAGGCGGATGCTGCTGGTCGTGTGCTGGCCGGACGGGCTCACCCAGGTGACGGAGATCGTGTCACCGGGATGGAACCGCGCCAGGACACGGCTCAGCTGGTCGGGCGAGCCGGCGGCCTGCCCGTTCACCGCCGTGATGACCGACCCGCCGGTTATGCCGGCCTTGTCCGCGGGGCTCCCGCAGATCGTCCCGTCGATCAGGGTCCCTGAGCTGACCGGTGCGATGGCCGAGGGCGCGGTCAGGCCGGCGTTGCTGGTCGAGCACGACGAGCTCCCGGAAGACGACCCGTTCTGCTGCTCTTGCTGCTGCGCTTGGTCTTGCGGGCTGCTGTCCGATCCGGAGCCGATGAAGATGCCCAGGAAGGCCGGGTAGCCGATGGCGACGGCGGCGCTGGCCCGGCCGGCGGCGATCTGCCGGGCGACCGACAGCGCGGTATTGATCGGGATCGCGAACCCGGCGGCCTGCTGCTGGGCGCCGGCGTCGCTGCCCGCGGTGTCCATGGCGATGACGCCGGCGGGGCCCGCCAGCGGGCCGCCGGAGTCGCCGGGCACGATGTCGGCGTTGGTCTGGATCATCCCGTGCAG
Organism: uncultured Actinomycetota bacterium; assembly: GCA_963771985.1. Classification (GTDB taxonomy): domain Bacteria; phylum Actinomycetota; class Actinomycetes; order Streptosporangiales; family Streptosporangiaceae; genus Trebonia. Next base: position 761,252 of record CAVYVO010000032.1, read on the forward strand.
CGTCTCGCTGCTCGTCGAGCCCGCCTCGTCGCTGGCGGTGATCGTCTGGTTCAGCCCGGTCACCTGCCCGGCCGCCGTGCTGACGGCGTTCCGGCCCCCGGCGTTGCCCAGCGCCACGACCGTCTGTCCGGCCTTGACCGATGAGGAGTCGCCGGCCGGCACGGTCGCCAGCCCGGACGCGTCCTGGAGCTGGATCAGGGCGATGTCGCCGGTCTTGTCGTAGCCGAGGACCCGCGCGGTGTAGGTCTTGCCGGTCGCGGCCACGGTGGCGGTGATCGCGGTGGAGTCCTCGATGACGTGATTGTTGGTCAGCACCAGCCCTCCGGAGTTGAGTACCATGCCGGTCCCGGCGGCCGCCTCGCTGTCGTACTGGAGCGTCGTGTTGATGTATACGATGCCGGGCTTCACTTTGGCGACGATGTCCTGCTGGCTCTTGCCCAGCGCAGGGGCGGTGCCCGCCGGGGAGGGCACCGCGTCGCCGCCCGGCATGGATATGCCCGAGCCGCTCGACCCCGGACTGAAGAACACCACCAGCAGCAGCACTGTGAGCCCGGCTCCCAGCACCGCCATGAGGAAGTGCGTCAGCACGTTCCCGCGCCCCCGGCGCGTCAGGAACGGCCCGTCGTATCCGCTGTCTCCGGTCATCATCGGGGACCCGCCTCTCCGTTAGGTCGGCATCTCCGTGCCGGTCAGGTAGCGTGCCGGTCAAATAGCGTGCCGGGCAGCGCGAGCGGTCGGCCAGGGGTCATCCGGGGAGGAACCGGAATAGGGCCGTCGGCGTTGCGCCGCCTGTTGCGGCACGGGTCCGCTGAACAGTTCGCTCACCACCTGACCAGTGGTCGCTCGTCACTGCGGTAATTGCATCACCCAAGGCCGCCACGGGAAAGGCGGCGCCGGCTCTCGTGGCATCGACCGGCTCTATAGGGAGGTCCCATCGCCTGTCGGCGGCTGGCCGTCCCCGCCCGGCGTGGCGCGCTGAGGTGACCTTCAGGTCGGACTCGCGGTCCCGCGGGGTCAGCCGTGGCCCGGCTGCATCGCGATGTCGAGGCGTGGAACACACCCGCCGCGGCGAGCGCGCGGCGCGGCTCGCGCTCCGCCTGAGCGTCAGATCCCACGACTGGGCCGCGGTGACGGTTGTTCTCGCGACCATCACACCGGGCGATCCGCCCCCTGGAGCCGGTGCTGCCTCGCCGCAGCGGGTTACACCGCTCCCGCCTGTGTGTAAGAATCCGCAGGTGGACATAGATTGTCCCGCGGTCGCCGAACTGATGGGCGACGTCGCGGCGGCGGTGGCCCGCCGCGTCGCCGCGGTACGCGAGGACGTCTACGAGACGATAATCCGGGAGATCGCGCAACTCCGCGACGACAAACCGGTGCTTGCCCTGCTCGCTTCGAGCGTCGACAGCAACGTCGAAACCTGCCTTCAGATAATGCAGCACCGGATCGACCTGGGCGCCGTGCAAGCCCCGGTCGCAGCAGTGGAATACGCGCGCCGGCTGGCGCAGCGCGGCACGCCGCTGACCGCGCTACTGCGCGCCTACCGGGTCGGGCACGCGTGCTTCGCCGACTGGGTGCTCAAGGAACTGGCTCAGCAGGCGGATGACGCCGCGATGATAAGCGCCGCCACGCTGGGCATGTCCAGGATCGTGGCCGGTTACATCGACCAGGTATCCGAGAAGATGGTCGCGGCCTACGCGGAGGAAAGGGAGAACTGGCTGCGGAACCGCAGCGCCGCGCGGGCCGCCCGGATCCGCGATCTGCTGTCGGGCGAGCGGACCGATGTGAGCGCCGCGGAGGTTACCCTCGGATACCGGCTGCGCCAGTACCACGTCGGCCTGGTGTGCTGGGCGGGCGACGCGGCGAGCACCGCTGACGAGATCACCCGGCTTGAGCGTGCGACCGGCCACGTCGCGGGCCAGGCGGGCTGCTGTGGCGATCCGGTGTTCCTGCCCCGCGATGAATCGAGCGCCTGGGCGTGGCTGCCGCTGGGGACCCGGGACAAATTCGACTCCGCCGCGGCCGAGGTGGCCGACATGGACGCCGACATCCATTTCGCTTTCGGCGACGTGGCGAAGGGCACGACGGGGTTCCGCATCACCCACCAGCAGGCCATCGCCGCTCAGGCGGTCGCGCTCGCCGCAGGATCTCCCGCGCCGCGGGCGGTAACGTTCAGCCAGGTCGCGCCCGTGGCGATGATGCTCACGTCCAGGGAACTGCTGCGCCCCTGGGTGCTCAGCACGCTGGCGGGCCTGGCCACCGACGACGAGCACCACGCTCGGCTGCGCGAGACCCTGCTCGTCTTCCTGCAAAGCGGCGGCAGCTACAAGACGACCGCGCAGCAGCTGATGCTGCACAAGAACACGGTCCAGTACCGGGTCCGCAGGGCGGAGGAGAGCCTCGGCCGCCCGGTCGGCGATAACCGCCATGACGTGGAACTGGCGCTGCAGGCAAGCCACTGGCTCGGCTCGTACGTGCTGCGGCCGGCCGCCGCTGGCCATGAATGAGGCGGCGCGGCTTTTCCATGGGGAGACGCCACGCGTACGTTCGGGATAAAAATCTTTATCAATCCGAACGTACGCGTGGCGCCTGCCGACAGTCCGTTCCTCGTCAGGCGGCGGCCGAGGATAGTTCATCGCTATCGGCCTATATGCGCGAGATGTTTTCCGTACGCCGCCCATTCCGGATGTACTAATGAAGTCTGGCACATAATCACGGGAATGGAATACCAGCCATGTTCAAATCGGCGGCCATTGCAGCGGCGCAGGCCGGTGTGCTTGTCGTTGTCACCAGCGTCGGAGCGATCGCACTGCGTCTCTATAGCCTCGCCTACCGCGTCCGGCGGCTCTGAGGGTCATCGTGATGAGGCACGTCAACGAGACAAAGGAGCAACGATGAGGCATCTGGCGGGCGCTGCGGGCGACATCTCGGACTGGCGTGACGGCGCCGCGTGCCGTCACCACGATCCCGAGCTGTTCTTCCCGGAAGGTACGATCGGCCCCGCGCTGCGGCAGGCTGACCAGGCCAAGCAGGTCTGCGGATCCTGTCCGGTGCGGACACCATGCCTGGACTTCGCCCTGCGGCATGCACGGCCCCGGCAAGGTTGAGATTCGTACCCACGTGATGCTGTAACGGCGCGGGAATGGCGGGTTGCCGCTTCCGGGGTTGGATGCCCGGTTTGACATGCGGGCACGGCCTCGGAGGATCGGAGGTACCACCCTTCCTTCTCTCCGGAAAGTACCGTGCCCGCGCTGCTATCTTCTCTGACTGACGCTTCCCGTGATGGCCTGTCCGCGGCTTTGGCCGCTGAGGCTCCGTCCCGCCCGTGCCTGCGCGCCTGGCTGCGGCAGGTCCCGGACCCGCGCTCGCCGCTGGGCCGCTGGCACCCGCTGGAGTTCGTGCTGGCCCTGGCGGTGTGCGCGTTCACCGCCGCCGGGCATGACTCGCCGTCGGCCATCGCAGACTGGGCGTCCGGCTGCTCCCAGCAGGTGCTGGCTGCCCTGGGCGGGCGGCCCGACCCGTGGACCGGGATGATCAGGCCGCCGTGCGAGCGAACGTTCCGCCGCGTCTTCATCAAGGCGGATGAGGCGGCGGTGAACGACGCGGTGCACGGCTACCTCGCCGCCGTGCCGCGGTCCGCCCCGGACGGGCTGCCGGAGGCGACCCGGCATGAGCGGGAGCAGCGCCGCGCCGCTGCGCAGGCCCGCAGGCCTCCCGTGCCCGGCCTGCTGCCGCAGGCCGCCGCGGACGGCAAGGCCGTCCGCGGCGCCACCCGGCCGGACGGCAGCCGGGTGCACCTGCTGTCCGCCTTCCACGTCGGCGAGGGCCGCGCCCTCGCCCAGCGGGAGGTGGGCGCGAAGACGAACGAGATCCCCGAGCTGGCCCCGTGCCTGGAGGGCCTGGACCTGGCCGGCATGGTCGTCACGCTGGATGCCCTGCACGCCCAGCGGGAGGCCGCCCGCCTCATCCGCGAGATAAAAGGCGGCCATTACGTCATGATCGTCGAGCATGCTTCACACTGCTCCTGTTGTTGGTCATGGTGTGTCAAACAGTCCAGCCTGGCCGTATCCGACCTGGATGCGGAGGCCTTTGCGGCGTCCCCGGGTGAGGTAGACGGCGTTGAGTTCGCCGCGTTGGACCTTGTTCAACACGGTCTGGCGGGCGATGCCGAGGCGGGCGGCGGCCTGGCTGAGGGGCAGCCAGCCGTCGGGTGCCTGGGGCCGGACCTTGTCGCGGAGCTGCTGGTCGACGCGGATCTGCCAGGGTGCTCCGGGGGTGAGCTGCTCGCCGGTGACGAAGCCGTCGCGCAGCCACCGGTAGATGGTGGCGCTGGCGACGCCGAGCTGGCGTGCGGCTTCTGCGATGCTGACCACGGCTGCATCTTCGCAGCGGGGTGTGACATTTTCGGGGGGTGGCTGGTATCCGGGGATGCCGTGGTAGGCGCGTAGGGCTCTGACGTGGGCTTTCCTGAAGGGGAGCCCGGTGGCGGTGCGGCGGTTCTGCTGGCCGAGGATCTGGGCGATGGTGGTGTCGTCGTAGCGGGGTGCCAGGCGGCGGATCAGGCCGATGGTGTCTTCGCTGGTGGTCCGGCCGTGCTTGCCGCTGGCGGGCAGCGGCATCTGCACGTCGGTGCTGGCGCCGCCTTGCCAGATGATGCGGATCTGGCAGGTCCGCCCGCTGTCCTTGCCGTCGTCGGCGTTCCCTGGGGTGATGACGATCTCGGTGATGACGGCGCGGATGAGTTCCTTGCGCTGGGTGTGGGTGGTGGCGGGGGCGTTGAAGATGGCTCGCAGGTCGGCGCCGGCGGTGGTGATCCAGGCGGTTTCCTCCTCGGTGAGGGTGACGGGCCTGCGGGCCTGCTGGGCGGCGAGCTGGTTTTCCGCGGTGCGCACGGCCGTGAGCCTGTCTTCGAGGACGGCCTCGAGGGTCCGTGCGACCAGCCGGTTTTCCGGCTCGACGTTGTCGTACTGGCGCAGCGCCCGGCCGGCTTCGTAACGGGCGCGTTCGGCGGCGCGTTCGAACACGGCCAGGTTCTGCCGGTGCCGGGCTTCGGTGTCGGCCATGGCCTGGACGGTGGCGGCCAGGCAGGCGGGGGCGAGCGCGGCCAGCAGTTCGTCCAGCACCGTTTCGTGCGGCCGCCGGCCGCCGGCCCGCTGGCAGGATCTGGCGCCGTACATCTGGTTCGCCCGGCCGCACCGGTAGGCGGGGCTGCCGCCGGAGTGGTAGGCGACCTGCATCAGCCGCCCGCACCGGCCGCAGCGCAGCAGGCCCTGCAGCCAGGCCCCGCCTTCCCGCGCGGCCCCGCCGGCCTGCCCCGCCTGGGGCGGTGCGTTGGCGGCCAGCCTGGCGATGTTGGCGTCCCAGGTTTCTGCGGAGATGTAGCCGGGATGGTGGCCGGGGATCATCACGGCCCACTGGTCGCGGGGCAGCCGGCGCTGCCGGGTGGTCACGTTCCCGCTGGCGTCCAGGTGCTTTTCGGTCTTGCTGCGCCCGTAGGCGAAGGCCCCGGCATAGCCGGGGTGGATCAAGATGTCGTGCACGGCCGGGTAGTTGGCCTGCGCCCAGGTGATCTTCCCGGTGCGGATGTCGCGCCGGGGCAGCCGCAGGCCGTCGGCGCGGAGGCTGACCACCACCTGCCGGGCCGAGCCGAGCTGGTCAAAGCGGCGGAACACGCACATGACCGCTTCGCGTACCGCCTCATCGGGGGTGATGATCACGCGGTCATCGTCGTCGTAGTCCAGCCCGGCGGGCAGCGTCAGCCGCAGCTCGCCGCGGGCGGCCTTGGCGCGCAGTCCCTCGGTCATCCGGGACCGCAGCAGGTGCAGTTCTGCCTCCGAGAGGGTCCCCTTGAGGCCCAGCACGAGGCGGTCGTTATAGCCGGCGGGATGGTAGACGCCGTTGGCGTCGGCGATCAGCGTGTCGGTCAGCGCGCACAAATCCAGGAGCCGGTACCAGTCGGCGTTGTTGCGGGCCAGCCGTGAGGATTCCAGCGACAGCACGATCCCGGCCTTGCCCAGCCCGACATCGGCGACCAGGTCGGAAAACCCCTTGCGGCCCTGGGCGGAGGCACCGGAACGGCCCAGGTCGTCATCGACTACCACGATCTGGTGCTCTGCCCAGCCCAGCTGCCTGGCTCGCCCGGCCAGGTCGTATTGCCGGAGCAGGCTCTCGGTGTTGCGGACCGTCTGGGCCAGCGTCGACTGGCGGACGTAGATATAAGCGTCCCGCCGCAGGTGGGCGGCGGCCGGCTCAGCCATCGCCCCGCACCGCCCCGGCGTCCTGGCCTGCGTCGTCACCGGCCAGCACGCCGGCGGCGATCATGGCCGCGAGCAGGCGCAGCACCCGGGCCCGGGCCGCGTCGGGCATCTGGTCCCATACCCGGTCGCGGCCTTCGCCGCGTCCTGGCCAGGGGATATCCAGCGTCAGCTGGCGGGCAGGCATTATTCTCATGGCACGCACGTAGGTTCCCTCTTTCCTGATCATCAGCGTGACCTGGGACGAGGCGAACTTACGTGCGTGCCAGCCGCCGGCCGGGAGATTTCCCCGTCCTGGTATCAAAGCGGCGCAGCGGCGGCGGTGACGAGCTGGCCGGCCGCACCGGACGGCACGGCGATACCGCTTTCCCCGCACCGGCCCGCGTGCATTCTTCCCGGTGCTCATGACGTGTTCCCGGCCGTGCCGCGGGCACGGGCCCGCCGGGCCGCCTGCCCAGCGGCCGGCCATCTTCGCCGCCGGCTCCGGTGAGGACTGCGAGCAGGCCGTCATGGCGCTCGCGCTCGGCGTCCAGGCGCTGCTCGGCCCGCAGGGCCCGGTCACGCTCGGCTGCGGTGAGCTGCTCCGCCGCCTGCAGCCGGGCCTGGTACTGCCCGGCTAGCGCCTCCCGCTCCCGGGCCGCGTCATCGCGGGCCTGCCGGGCCTGCTCCCGGGCGCCGGCTTCACCCTGCCGGGCCCGGGCCAGCTCAGCCTCGGCAGCACGAACCGCCGCCGCGGCCCGCTCACCAGCCTGATCGCGTTCCGTCCGTGCGGCCTCGACGATCCCGGCGGCCTCGGCGGCCAGCCGGTCAGCGCGGGCCGCGGCGGCCTCCGCATCAGCGCGGGCACGGGTGCCCTCCTCAGCCAGCTCGCGGCGGGCCTGGGCGGTTTCCTCACGAGCGCGGCGGGCCTCAGCTTCGGCGGCTTCCCGGCCGCGATGAGCGGCCTCCGCTGCTTCCAGCGCCGCGAGCATGTCCTCTTCGGCCTCGGCGGCACGCGCCTCGGCGGTGACCGCCCGCGCCTCGGCGCGGCGCCGGGCCGCTTCGGCCTCCGCCAGCTGCGCGGCCACCACTTCAGCATCCAGCGCCGCGACCTGCCCGCGCGCCAGCGTGACCAGCGACCCTGCCTGCCTGATCAGCGCCTCCAGCGCGCCGAGCGGATCCGCGGCCTGCCCCGATGACACCGCGCCCCCGTCACCGCCCGCTGCCCGCGCGGCGTTGTGGAAACGACGCGAGCACGCGTCACCGCAGAACACGCGGGCCCGGCCACGCCCGGACACCGGAACCAGGTTCCCGCAGCCAGGCCGCCTGCAACGACGCTGGCCAGGCTCCCCGCCCGGGACAGTACCGCCAGAGGGCAGCACGGACTCCGTGACCACGCCCGTCACATCCGTCATGAAGCTTCCTTTCCTTTCCCATCAGCTCATTTCTTCTCCCGGAAAATGAGCGGAAAGGGAGGACCGCGAGCAGGACGATCGTGACGCAGCAGGCCACGCGGGCATCTGTCATCCAGCGTCCCGGCAGGACAGCAGATAACCGCGCCGGGAAACGCCGGCGGCGCCCACTGCGCGGGATCCGGCACGCCGATCGCATCCAGCGCAGGTGACATGCCCGGGAACTGGCCGGAGCCGCCCCGGCAGACCAAGCAGGAAATCCCGCCCCGGCCCGTTACCGGCCAGGACCAGATGCATCCCCCTCCTGCAGCCGCATCACCACGGCACGCAGACGGCGCAGGCCATCGCCATCCAGGACCAGGCCAGCACCCGTACCACCCGGCTCCGCGCCGAGCGCATCGGTCGCCTCCGCAGCCACCAAGCCCGGCATCCCGTCCGGCAGCTCCACCTTCAGATGCGGCACCCCGTCCACATGCCGCACTGCATACGCCCGCAGCCGACACCCATACAGCGGATGCGTAACCGCCGTGACCACCACCTGGCACGGCAGCCGGGCACGGAAACGTCGTAGTCTGTCGCCCTCTTGGTCAAGGCGAACCAGCCGTCCCTGCTCCAAGCCGTCGCCGCCGCCCTGGACGGCACCGACGCCCAGTTCGCGGAAGCCTCCTGGACCGAGGAGGGACAAGGCCACGGGCGCAGGGAAAGACGATCCGTCCGTACCGCTCCCGCCGGCGGGATCGACTGGCCCGGCGCCGCCCAGGCCCTGCGCATCCGCCGCGACACCGGCCCCGCCCGCGGCCACTGGGCCGCCAAGGAGATCGCCTACGGCATCACCAGCCTCCCGGCGGACCTTGCAGGGCCCTGTCACCTGGCCACCTACGTCCGCCAGCACTGGGCAGTGGAAAACCGTCAGCACTACGTCCGCGACGTCACCTTCCGCGAGGACGCGCAGAAAGCCCGGACCGGGAACCTGCCCGCCAACTGCGCAGCCATCCGCAACCTCGTCATCGGCGCAGCCCGCAAGGCAGGATTCGCCAACATAGCCCACGCCCGCCGCTACCACGCGCGCGACGACCAGCGAATCCTCGAACTCTACGGATACGCCTAAACAGACACCCGGAACATCAGACCACATAACACAAACACGCCGGGGCCGTGGGTTCAGTGGTCGTACGCGATCAGCGGGGAGTCAATTCCCGAGCCTGCCCCGAATCTGGTGACCAGCCGCGATGATCGAGCTTCGGTGCTTTTTATGATGGTGCTGGCACAAGAAGATAGAGCCCGCGTCAGTGATCACTTCTACTCTTGCGCGGGCTGCGTGGCACCCGTCGCACATAATCAGAAAACCTGCGCTTGGGCCAGGTCCGTCCTGTTCCGCCGTCATGGGCATACGCTCGGTCTGACTGTGGTGGTCGGCGCTGAATATTCCCATCGCCAGTCCTTTCTATGTTGCTGTAGCTAGTCCACCCCCGCGGGCCGGCGGCTGCAAAGGCGATGCCGACTCTCATGACATTGCCTCGCGCTATACAAGAGCCGGAGCATGATGCATATGCCAGCCGCCGGACAGCGCGGGGACTCGGCTGGTCAGGCGGCGCGCCGGGCACCGTCGGCGGCTGGCCGGGCCGCGTCTGGGGAGGAACGGACGGGCGCCGTGCCACTTTGTCCAGTCCGCCGCGCGGCGGGCATGTCGCCCACTAGGTGCCAGACCCACCGCATACGATCGCGGGCCGCCTCAGGGTGGTCGCCGAACTCCCGCGCCATCAGGCTGACGCAGCCACCGATGCCGAACTGCCGCACGGTGCGGCTGATCGCCTCCGCCACGGCCGCGGCGGTAGGGTCGTCCGAGGGCTGCAGCCCGGACGCGAACAGCGCCTCGCGCCGCGCCGCATTGACATCCAACCTGGTCATGGAAGCCTCCTCACTTCACCGGGCCGGACCAGCATCCGGGCCTGGCCAGCGACGGTTCGCGCCGCTCCTACTAGTCCACCTCTATGAAGTCCGGCGGAAAAGGCGACGCCGACTCTCGTGGCATTGGTCCGCGCTATGACGTGACACGTCCGACGTCCTGAGGAACGGCTTTCGATAGCGTCGGCAGAAGAGCAGGTAGGCCGCCGGTCCGGAGGAGGATAAAGGATCACGATGACCGATACGGCGATGGAGCCAGGTGAGCGGGCATGGGCAGGGTGAAGCCCTTGATTTCGCCATAGGTGGGCTTGGGCGGCAGGGAGAGTTTGCCTGGCCCGCAGCTGCCCGCGCAGACTGCCAGTCCCCGGTCAGCGCCGCCTCGGCAGCCGCCGCGAACCCGGCGGCCTCCTCGTGCCTGACATGCTCCCAGGCGATCCCACCGTTCCGGCGCAGCGCATCGGTGAACCCGTTGAGCGAATCACCAGGAATCCCGTACAACCCGGCGCACCCCCGACGCCTTCAGCGTCGCCACCATGGCCTCAGCTACCGTGCCAGCCATCACCTGCCCCTTCGGACACCCACAGCTGGCGTGAGATCCCCATATTCGAGCGGCCCTCAGGTTCCGGGGTGGGCCTCGGGCAGAGCGCGGACGAGGGCGACGCGGCTGGTTACGTTGAGTTCCCGGTACACCTTACTTAGGTGGTACTCCACGGTGGCGGCGCTGAGGAACAGCTTGGATGCGATGTCGCGGTTGGTCGCCCCGGCGGCGGCGAGCTGGGCGATCTGATGTTCCTGGGGGGTTAGCCGGCGCTGGGCGTCATCGGTGCGCCTGCGCGCGTTCGCCGGTGGCCGCAAGCTCCGCGCTGGTCCGTTCGGCGAAGCCTCGCGCTCCCATGTGCTCGAAGGCTTCCAGGGCGGCACGGAGTTGCTCACGGGCGTCGAGCCGACGGCGCTCGCGGCGGAGCCATTCGCCGTAGACCAGCCGGGTGCGTGCCAGGGGATACCGGAGCTGGGTTCGTTCGAGCTGTTCGATGGACAGCAGGTAATGGTCTTCGGCACCGCTGTCCGCGACCAAGGCTTTGCAGCGCTCCAGCAGCCCCAGCACCCAGGGCGTACTGCTCGCCTCCGCTACAGGTTCGAACTCTTCGACCGCTGAACGCGCCAGATCAGCCCTTTGGACACGCATAGCTGCCTCGACAGCGTCCTCCGGCGAGTACACCAGCCACCCAATGCGGCCGTGCAGAGCAGCCTCCAGCGCCGCCTGGTAGCGTCCCGCTCCGAGTTCGAGCGCCGAGAGCCCAAGGCTGGCCGTGGTTTTCCAGCCCGGGGCAACTGGTTCGGCAAGGAACCGGGCAGCGAGGCGCGGCCCTCCCCGGCTTCGCCGCGCAGCCCGAGCAGCCAGACCTGAAAAGTGGGGAAGCCTGGGAGATAAAAGCGGTTCCCGGCCGCCTCCGCAAGGGCGCGGCCTTCAGCCACTGATGCTTCGGCGGCGGTCAGGCGACCGTCCCCATATTCGAGCGGCCCTCCGCCATCAGTGCGAGCACCTCGCGCTCATGCGGAGAAAGGACGCCGAGCGGATCGCCGACACGGACGGCGGCGACGAGTTCCTGGATGAGCGCAGGATCTGCGAAGAAGCAGCGTCTCCGGGTCATCCCCAGCCGCTGGGCCACCGCGGTGATCGCCGCGTACTCCGCGGGTAATCACCAGCGTGCTCGTGCACGAGCCCGGTCAGTGGCCGGGCGCAGCGGATTGCCGGCCAGCCCGAGCGCGCGGGCCAGCCGCTTACGACCCCGCGAACGGCCAGGCATCGTCCGCATCGCTCAGCCCTTGACGTAGGAGGTGGCCATGGCCACGACCGAGCCGGCCATGCCGATGAAGGTCAGCCATCTGCGCGCTGGAAGGCACTCTGGGCGGCAATCATCACGCTCCGTCGCGGCGAGGAGTCTGGACCCGGCACCTCGAGGTCGACCACAGCATGTTCCTCAGTACGCGGGGCGCCGGACTGATGTCCCACAGGACCTACAGGACGACGTGCTCTGGGAGTATGGGCAGTTGGCGGGTAAGGGACACTTCCCCATGGCGGAGGATCCGTCGGGTTCAAGCAGTACCTCCTGGCCGTGCTGGACAAGATCAAGCGGGCGTGAGCCGAGGAGGCAGCCAACTGGCCGATCGCGGCGGCGTGATCGAGGCCCGCGGCGGGACCATGTTCACCGGGATGGTCTAGCCGCAATAGCAAATCTTCACACAGATCTCGCCAATTCCCTCGCCGCATAAGGCAATCCATAACACGCCGAGGTGACCCACCCCGCAGGGCGACGCCGAAGGGCCATAAGACCTTCATCTTGCGTGCGTCAAGCTCGCACTACGCGAATTCGGACATTAAAGACATAATGAGCTAGTTCGCTACGGAGTGTGACCGTTTCGTTCGCCCCGCTGCGGACTTCCGGCGCGGCCGGTCATGATGGCGAAGAGTTTTCGGCGTTATAGAATGAATTATTTACACCGAAAAAATGTTTTCGAGATCATGGCGCTAGCTGCGCAATCGATGGTCACGGACGGTTATAGTGGCGGCGGACGCGTCTCAAGGAAATGAGCATCTGGGCTCCGGTGACGAGTATGGGCTGCGGCAGGGGGATTCTTCCGTTAATTATTCCGAACGGGCCGGGCTGTCTCCTGGCCGGACCCGGTGCTCCGGGCGGTGCCGGAGCGACGTTCCTGGTCATCGGCTGGAGATCCGGAGCATTCCCGAGGCGGCCTGCCGGCCATAGAGGTCCCGGACGGCGGTTACGATCGCGTCCTGGTTCCTGACGGCCCTGACGACCATGCCCTGGTAGTCGAATAGCGGCGCGGTCAGCCGGTACTCGAAGTACTGGTCACCATCGTGCTGGTCACCGCCGCGTCCCGCCGCCCGGGCGGTTTCCGCCATGGCCAGCGCCTGCAACGGTCCGTGCGTGAGCAGTCCGGGGTAGCCTTCGACGTCGCGCGCGTAGTCCCGGTCGTAATGGACGCGGTGGGCGTTGTAGGTGAGCGCGGAAAAACGGAACAGCAAGGTCGGCGAGACGTCTATCGTCCACTCGCCGTCAGCGGCGGGGACCGCCGGCCCCGCAGCCGACGGCGCGGGCCGCGTCCCCGGTGACGACGAGGCCTGGCGGTAGACGATGTCCTGCTGCTCGTCGATGACGACATGACCCCGCTGCAGGATCTGATGTCCGACCACGACGAACGTCAAGGGTCCTGTTCTGCCCTGCTTTTCCTCGACCGACAGCACGCGGCTGCGTTTGGTGGCCGGGTCCCCGCACCTGAGCGGTCCGCTGGCCCGGACGTGGCCGCCGGCCCACATCCGGCGCATGCTCGGCCCGGGCGGAGGCGGGAGCGCCCCGCGGACGGGGTGGCCGTCCGGGCCGAGGTCAGCTTGCGCGGGCCGGTCAAGCAGGTAGATCCAGTGCCATAGCAAGGGGAGTCCCGCGCCGCTGTCCAGGTCGGGTACGGGGATGTCCAGCAGCGCGCCCAGTGCCTGGGCGGGACCCGGCGGCAGCGGTTCGGTCCGCTCAACGACGTCGTTCACGCGGGCAGGTCCTCATCCATGGTGGCCGCGAACTCGGCGCGTATCGCCTCGGTGTGCTCGCCAAGCGCGGGAACCGGTCCCATGACCGGGTTCTGCCCGGCTACCTGGACCGGCGGCAGGAGCGCGTCGATGTCTCCGCCGGGGGTGGCGACCGGACGCCACCGGCCGCGGGCGCGCAGTTGCGGGTGACGGGTGAACTCCTCGGGCGTCCGGAGCCGGGCGCAGGCGATCCCGGCGCGGTCGAGCATGTCGCTCACCTGATCGGCGCGCAGGCTCGCGAAGGAATCCTCGATGATCGCGGTCAGCTCGTCGTGGTGCGCGACGCGGTCCGTGTTGGCCGCGAAGCGGGGGTCCGTCGCCAGGTCGCCCCGCCGCAAGATGTCGCGGCAGAATGCGAGCCACTCCCTTTCGTTCTGGATACCGAAAAAAACGGAACCGTCGGAAACGCGGAACGGTCCGTACGGCGAGATGGACGGATGCCTTGCCCCGGTCCGCCGGGGCGGCTCCTGACCGTAGCGGGAAAAGTAGGCGGGCTGGCTCATCCACTCCCCCAGCGCGTCAAGCATCGCGACGTGCAGGCTGGCGCCCTGGCCGGTGCGCTCCCGGTCGTACAGGGCAGTCAGGATGCCGCTGTAGGCGTACATCCCGGCGGCGATGTCAGCGACGGAGATCCCGGCCTTCGACGGAACCTCCGCGGTCCCGGTCGACATCACCAGCCCGGTCTCGCACTGCACCAGCAGATCGTAGGACTTCTTCGAACTGTAAGGACCCTCTGTCCCGTAGCCGGAGACCGCGCAGCAGATCAGCCCCGGCCTGGTCTTTCGCACGGAGGCGGCATCGAGCCTGTGCCGCTCGACGGCGCCGGGCACCAGGTTCTGCACGAAGACGTCGGCGCCGTCAAGGAGCGCGTCGAGCAGCGTCCGGTCTCCGGGTTCCTTGATGTCGAGCTCAACGCTTTCCTTGCCGCGGTTGAGCCAGACGAAGTAGCTTGACTGCCCGTGCACCGTGCGGTCGTAGCCGCGGGCGAAGTCACCCGCCCCGGGCCGTTCGATCTTGATGACCCGCGCCCCCAGGTCAGCGAGCTGGCGGGTAGCGAACGGCGCTGCTACGGCCTGTTCGACCGCGACGACGGTGATGCCCTCCAGAGGGTGTCGCATGGTGCCCTTCTTTAGCGACTGGTGGTCATGACTGGATGCGGTACCGCTTGATCAGCTGCCTGGCGATCACGTTCCGCTGGATCTCGTTGGTGCCCTCTCCCACGATCATCAGCGGCGCGTCCCGGAAGTACCGCTCGACGTCGAACTCGGTGGAATAGCCGTAGCCGCCGTGAATGCGGACGGCGTTCAGCGCGATCTCCATCGCGGTCTCCGAGGCGAACAGCTTCGCCATCCCGGCTTCCAGGTCGGCCCGCTCGCCCGAGTCGTAGCGGCGCGCGGCGTAGTGCACCAGCTGGCGGGCGGCCTCCAGCTTGGTGGCCATGTCGGCGAGGTAGTTGCCGACCGACTGATGCTGCCAGATCGGCTTGCCGAACGCCTCGCGCTGCTGGGCATAGCGCAGCGAGTCCTCCAAGGCGGCGCGCGCGACGCCGAGGGCACGGCAGGCGACCTGGATACGGCCGATCTCCAGGCCGCGCATCATCTGCGCGAACCCCTCGCCTTCGGTGCCGCCGAGCAGGGCCGAGGCTGGGATCCGGAAGTCGTCGAAGGTCAGCTCGCAGCTCTCCACGCCCTTGTAGCCGAGCTTGCCCAGGTCCCTGCTTACCGAGAAGCCGGGGCCGTGCTCTGCGAGCAGGATGCTGACGCCTTTGTGCGCGGGCACGGCGGCCGGGTCGGTCTTGCACAGCAGCGCGACCAGCTGTGAGCGGCGCGCGTTGGTGATCCAGGTCTTGGCGCCGTTGACGACATACTGGTCGCCATCGCGCCTGGCGGTGGTCCGCATCGCCTGCAGGTCCGAGCCGCCGCCCGGCTCGGTCAGCGCCATCGTCGCCCGGATCTCGCCGGTGGCCATCTTCGGCAGGTAGGCGTCCTTCTGCTCCCGGGTTCCGAAGGTGACCAGCAGCTTCGCGACCACTGTGTGCCCGCCCATCGCGCCAGCCAGGCTCATCCACCCGCGTGCCAGCTCCTCGGTGACGGCCGCGTAGCACTGCGCGGACACCCTCGTCTCGCCCCAGGGCCCGGGGATGGCCAACCCGAAGATTCCCATCTCTTTCATCTGATCGATGAGCTTTCCCGGGTAGGTGTTCGCGTGGTCGAGCTGCCGGACGACGGGGCGCACCTCACGGTCGACGAACTCGCCCACCAGCGAGACGATAGCGGCCTCTTCCTCGGTGAGCCCGTCCATCGCGCTTCCTCCCGGTCTGTTCGCGGCCGCTCTTGTGACCATCATGAGCACTAATAGCACATCGTGTAAAATGCCGATTTGTTATACCGTCATGCGATGGCGCGATGGGACGGGGGTGCGTTTGGACGTCAAGCAGCTCAAGGCGCTGGTTACGGTCGTGGAAGTTGGCAGCGTGACCAGAGCCGCCGAACTGCTGCGTCTCGTGCAGCCCGCGGTGACCCGCCAGATCCGGGCCCTGGAACACGAACTCGGCGTGCCGTTGTTCGAGCGGACCCGGCATGGGATGCGGCCGACAGCAGCCGGGGTGAGTCTCGCCGACCGGGCGAGGCGCGCGCTCACCGAACTCGACCGCGCCCGCGCGGAACTGGCTCCGGCTCCCGGCGTCGTCACCGGCATCGTCAGCATCGGCCTGCTCGAAAGCACCGCCGACCTGCTCACCGAGCCTTTGGTGTCGGCTGTGCTGCGCGACCATCCCAGTATCGAACTACGCGTGCTGACCGCCTACTCGGGGCACTTGCAGCAGTGGCTTGATGATGGTGACCTGGACCTGAGCCTGCTGTACAACCTCACCAGCTCCACGTCGCTGAACGTCACACCCCTGGTGCGGGAGCAGTTGTGGGTCCTCGCGCCTTCGTCAGATGGCCTGCGCGCCGGGCAACCTGTTCCCATGACGCGCGTCGCCGCGCAGCCCGTCGTCATGCCCGCACCCGGGCACGCACTGCGAACGCTCATCGACCGCGCGGCCGCGCAAGCCGGGGTGGAAATCAACATCGCTGTCCAGACCAACTCCATGACCTTGCAAAAACAACTCGTGCTGGGAGGTCACGGCTGGACGATCCTGCCAGCGGCAGGCATAGGCGCAGACGTCGCTGGGGGCTTTCTCAGCGCCGCGCCGCTGACCGAGCCGGAGGTCTGGCGCTCGATCGTGCTCGGCATGCCGCGGACCGGCCGGATAACGCCTGCGGCCAAGGTCGTGGCGGCGGAAATGTTCCGGCAGGTACGCATCGCCGCGCGATCCCGCCGGTGGCCCTCGGCCGAACTCCCACCCGAAGGGGAGCGCGAGCGATAGCCTCCGCCGTCAATGACCCTGCGGGGTTCAGCGTCCGTACCGTCACAAGCCCGCGATACTGCCAGCCCTGGGACCACCGCCGCAGCCATACTCGCAGGTCAGCGACCTATGTCCCGTTTGACACCGCACAGACTATCGGGAATGATTTTCATTAGCGGATGGTTGTGCAGAGCATGAGTCGCAGCACACTTCGGCCCGTCATCAAACTCAGGTCGACCGCCGGGACTGGCTACACGTACGTGACCAGGAAGAGCCGCAGAAACGACCCCGACCGCCTCGTCATCCGTAAGTACGACCCGGTGATCGGCCGCCACGTTGAGTTCCGAGAGGAGCGGTAACCATGAAGCAGGGAATCCACCCGGACTATCGTCCGATCGTCTTCCGTGACCGCGCGGCGAACTTCGCCTTCCTCACCAGGTCGACCGCGACCAGCGAGCGCACCATAGCCTGGGAGGACGGCACTACCTATCCCGTCGTCGACGTCGAGATCTCGTCGGCGAGCCACCCGTTCTACACCGGGCAGGCGCGCGTCCTCGACACAGCCGGGCGCGTGGAGCAGTTCCGCCGCCGGTATGGGGGCAACGACACGTCTTGCTGCGAAATTTCGCTGGCTTGAGTACCGTGTTCGCGCTGGTGCTGAACGGTACCTTGCCGGCGTTTGGCGTGGCAATCACCGTCCCTGGCGTTCAGCATCGCGTGCCTGGCCTCGCTGCGGACGCGGCAGCCGCTGATCTACCGAATCGCGCTTGAGTTCCTCGGCACGGATACGAAGAAAGGCCGCGAGGTCACCGACGCCTGGCCGTATCCGGTTTTCCAGCGCGCGTTCCGTACGATCACAACAGATTGGTGAACCGGACCGCTGGTAACCACGGCCCCGTTCGGCGGCAAAATAAGGGAAGAAGCCCAGAAGCACATCATGCTTGCCATCGTGCAGTCACACCACGATCCGGCCGTTCGTCAAGGCATCAAGCCGGCAGTTACCCGCACGACTCGGGACACGTCGCGTCCGGCGCCGCAGAGTCCCGGCGGGTCGCGGTCAGATATCTGGCGAGGGATCGCCCGCCCACGGCGTCCGGTCTCACGATCTTGCTCAGACCTCCTCGCCAGGCCAGGATGTCGCTGCGTCGTGCCGGGCTGCGCCGCGGAGTGTGATGCGGTCCGGCACAGGTCCGCGATGGCCGGCAGATGGAGAATTCCCTCACTGTGAGTGAGCCCGGCTAGCGCTGACCGCAGGCGACCCGGTTACGCGACGGGCTGGGAGCGGTGCGCTTCGTCAACGGTGTCCGCGGGGCCGAACAGGCCTAGCTGGTGCAGCCGCCAGATCCGCCGTACGGTCCAGGGGTGGGATCGGGGCAGCTGGGAGATCTCCACCCAGAAGCCGCCGAGGTGGTGTCCTTGGTCGACCAGCTCGCTGGCCTGGACGTTTTCCGCCGCGTACCGGCCGGCGGTCAGCAAGATCAGGCCCAGCTCGCCCTTCGACTCGAGCGCCGCGCCGTTCCGGTCGCAGGAGTACTCCCGCAACCGGGACAGCGTCGGTCCCAGGATCGGGATCAGCTGCGAGTAGCAGAGCACCAGCTGGTACCACAGCGCGACGTGATGGAGCCGGATGTGCCCGATCTCGTGGCCGAGGATGAACCGCGTTCCTTCCCGGTTGTTATTGCGGAGGTTCGCGAACAGCTCGTTGGACAGCACGACGTAGTTGTTAGTCCATCCGCTCTGCGCCGCGAACGCGTTGAGCGCGCCGTTGCCGTTGCCGAGGAACACGGCCGGGGTGGGCTGCACGCCCAGGCTCGCGGCGAATTCATCCACCGAGGCGTACAAGTCCGGGAACTGAGTACGGGACAGCTGCACGGCCGTCCCGCGGATCGATGCCCGCTGAACCTGGCGGACGATCACGATCGCCGGAGCCACCAGGATTATCACGGCCGCGACCGCGCGGATCGTCGGCTCCCAGTTCGTGCCGCGCAACGCCGGGGGGATCAGGGCCGCCGAGGCCAGGAAGTCGATGAGAACGGCGAGGATCGCGAAGTTCAGAACCACCAGGAAAATGAACGTCGGGATCTCCGCGGGATGGCGCAGCGGAAGCTTCTCCGCAGCCGGATCAGCCATGGTATTTCCCTCCTCATTAGAGGTCCTTCTCCTGCCGATCCTGCCTCCGGCGCGTCAGCGCCTCCTCACCCTCCAGCGGGTGACTTTTGTCGATTCAGCGGCGAGCGTCGGTTCGTCAGCGGCATTGGCCGCTGGTGACCGTTGCCGTGCCGCCCGGACGGTCCTGCACCATCCACTGGTTCATTATCTTGGGACGGTACAGGCTGGCGCGGAATCGCACGTTTCCTTTCTCACCGGCACTGGGTCCACAATTGCGCCGGTCTCGTCCATGACGACCGCGCCGACGACGGCCAGTGCGACTTTGGATGACAGGTAGTGGTGGCCGCATACAGACAGTGCCGGGTTAGCTCGGTGCACCTTCCGGATCTGCGGCATCTGGCCGCTCGCGCAGCTTACCGCGACTAGATCGAGAGGGTCTTCGGGTCGGCAGCCGGTCCATCAGGCCGACCACGGCCTGCCCCGTGCCCTCGCCGATCAGCGCGCCGACCACGGCGTCGCTGGGGTAATGCACTCCGGTGTGCACCCGTGAGTAGGCCACCGCCGCCGCCAGGAACCGCAGCGCCAGTCCGAGCCAGGGCTGGTCCCGGCCGATGGCCGCGGCGAAGGCGAACCCCGCCGCCGCGTGACCGGACGGGAACGACGTGGAGGCCGGCATCCGTACGTTCCGCCGGCGCGGAACTCCGGCGGCGGCCCGGTCCGGCCGCGGCCGGGCCCAGGCGGACTTCACCGCTAGGTTCACCAGCGCGGACGTGACGCCGATGGCCACCGTTCCCCGCACCGCGGCCCGCCGGCCGGCCTCGCCCCCCGTCACGCGGAGTCCGGTCGCGATGGCCAGCCAGAGGCGGGAGTTATTGGCGGCGTTGGAGAGCCGGCGCAGCGGCTCATCGAGTGAAGGGGTGGGGGTGGCCGCTACCGCGGAGTAGATCGCCCGGTCCACGACACCTAGCTCGCACAGCCCTCTGGCGGCCTGCTGGCGGACCGGCCCGCCTCGTCGCGCGAGCTCGTCGGCCAGCCGCTGCGCGGCCGCCCCGGCGGCGCCGACGGCCGGTGCGGCCGCGGCACTGGCACTATCTCGTCTTGCCATCAGCGGATCCTGTTCTGTTCGTCGCCGCGTCCCTGACGCGGGTGACTACGCGGCTGCCTGGCCGCCGTGCAGGGCGTCCTGAAGTTCCTTCTCGTCTTCCTTGGACAGGGAGGTCTTCAGGACCGTGCCGCCGTATTTGCTCATCGCCTCGACGGCCTTGTCCGGGGTCACCTTCTCCAGCATGAGGAACAGCGCCGACGTGCCCGGCTGGACCATGTCGCGGACCTGGTCCCGGAACTCCTTGTCGATGCTGGTCTTGGCGAACTTGCCCATCAGGGCGCCCAGGCCGGCGCCCACCGCCATCCCGAAGACCGGGATGAAGAACAGCAGGCCGAACAGGAACCCCCAGAACAAGCCCCAGCTCGCCCCCGCCCCGACCGGGTGGTGGCTGGTCTGGACGTGATAGCTGCCGTCCTTGTCCCGCGCGATCACCGCGATCGCGTCGGGCTGGATGATCAGATCCTGGGCCAGGCGGCCTGCCTCGTCGGCAGCCGCGTACGCGGTGGTCTCATCCGGGTATCCGATGGCGATCAGGTCAGCCATGGTGTTCCCCTTCTTCCTGTGGTGTCCGTTCGGGTGCCGCTGACATGGCATCAGGGTGATCCTCCCGTGGTCCATGATCCTGCCTTCGGCACGCCGGAGATACCTCACCCCTCCGTGGGTGAATTGCGGGGGTTCAGCCAGGTCAGCAATGCTCACGGTGTCATCGCCTGCCTGGGAGGTTCCCGCTGCCCGAGGGCTGCGAGCGCCGCTAGCCGAGGGTGGCGACCAGGACCGCCTTGATGGTGTGCAGGCGGTTCTCAGCCTGGTCAAACACGATGCTGGCTGGTGAGCTGAACACCTCGTCGGTCACCTCGAGGCCCGAGGTCATGCCGGTGTGCTCCATGATCTCGCGCCCGACGACGGTGTTCGTGTCGTGGAACGCGGGCAGGCAGTGCATGAACTTGACGGCGGGGTTCCGGGCCTTGCGCAGGAGGTCGGCGTTGATCTGGTAGGGAGCAAGCAGCCGGACCCGTTCGGCCCAGACATCCTTCGACTCCCCCATCGAGACCCAGACGTCGGTGTGGATGAAGTCGGCACCGGCTACGGCCTGGGCCGGGTCGTCAGTGATCGTGATGCGCGCGCCGGTGCGCCCGGCGATGTCCTCGGCGATCTGGACGACGTCCTTGGGCGGGTGCAGCTCCGCGGGGCCGGCCAGCCGGACGTCGCTGCCCATCAGCGCGCCGGTGACCAGCAGGGACCGGCCCATGTTGAACCGGCAGTCGCCGCAGAACGCGTACGCGAGGGCATCGTAGGGCTTGCCGCTGGCCTCGCCCATGGTCAGGAAGTCGGCGAGCATCTGGGTGGGGTGCCATTCGTCGGTCAGCCCGTTGTACACGGGCACGCCGGCGTGGGCGGCGAGTTCCTCGACGTCGGCCTGGCTGTTGCCGCGATACTCGATCGCGTCGTACATCCGGCCCAGGACCGCGGCGGTGTCGGCGATTGATTCCTTGTGGCCGAGCTGCGAGCCGGACGGGTCGAGGTAGGTCACGTGCGCGCCCTGGTCATAGGCGGCGACCTCGAACGCCGACCGGGTGCGGGTGGAGGTCTTCTCGAAGATCAGCGCGATCTCCTTGCCGGTGAGCTGCCTGGTCTCGTTGCCGGCGTACTTGGCCAGCTTGAGCGACTCCGCCAGCCGCAGCAGATAGCGCAGCTCGCCCGGGGTGAAGTCGATCTCCTTCAGGAAGCTGCGGTTCTTCAGGTTGTATGACATGGAGGGCTCCTAGTGAGGATCAGAACGCGGGATCGCGTTGCAGCGGGCAGGTCATGCAGTGGGAGCCGCCGCGGCCGCGGCCGAGCTCGAACCCCTCGATGGTGATCACCTCGTGATGACCGTGTCTAGGTGCATGTAGGAGCGGGACTTGGGCAGGTGCACCGCCAGCACCTGGCGGGCCGACCCGGCGCGGAACAGCGAGCGGGCGATCCACAGCACCGCCTGCGGCGTGGTGCGCTCGCCCATCCCGATCATCACCGTCCCGTTGCCGATCGGCTGCACGTTGCCGCCCTCCACGTGGCAGCGGCCCCAGTCCTCCTCCGATCCGCCCAGCCATACCGGGAATTTCTCCGCCGCGAACATCGGGCTGAACCGGTAGATGGTTTCCATGATGAGCGTCTCGGGCTTGCGCGCCGGCTTGGTCATCGGATTGATCGTGACCCCGTCGAAGATCCAGCAAGACGGGTCGCGCTGGAACAGGAAGTTCGGCAGCGGCGGCAGCAGAACTCCCGTGCTCCACTCCTTGATCAGCAGCGACACCACCGCCGCCGCGACCAAGATGATCTGCATGTAGCTGCGGTACTCCGCCAGGAACCGGAGCCAGCCAGGCTTCGGTTTCTCCTCCGGCAGCGCGTTCGGCCCGTTAGCCGCCAGCAGTTCCGCCGCCCGCGCCGCGGACAGCCCGACGGCCGGATCGACCCCAAGATCGGCGGCCACCTGCTCCGGCGGCCGCGCATACCAGTTGCCGCCTGCCACAGCCGGCGATCCCGTGGTGTCAACGTGCACAGCCATGTCATGCCTCCAGGGAATGTCGTCAGGTGCTGGCCTGGATGGCCGACCGGGCCTTCATCTCCGCGACCGGCGTGGTGCGTGCCTCGCGCTGTCGCGATAGCTGGATGACTTTGTCCACGGCGACGACGGCGGGCGCGAGGAGCGACAGGGCGAGCACGATGATCCATTCGCGTCCGGTGAGCGAGGTGGTGTCGAGCAGCCGCTGGAGCATGTTGAGCTCGACGGCGGCCCAGGTGAGGATCCAGCCCAGGATGATCCAGCCGAGGTAGGGGAAGACCGGGGAGGACCACGGTGCCTGGCGTTCGCGGCGCATGACCAGGCCGATGTTGACCGCGGACAGCGAGACGATGGCGAAGGCCATGGTCATGTTGACCGACGCGTGCGTGGTGCTGGGCTTGCCGGGTCCCCACTCGAGCACGCACAAGGCGGTGACGGCGACCACGAACCCGGTGATGAACCAGCGGATGACCTGCGGGGTGGTGACGATCTTGGTGCCGGGCCTGCGCGGCGGCCGCTGCATCACGCCGGGGTCGGGCACGTCGACGATGAACCCGATCACCACGGTGATGACCACGAAGAACTTGCAGAACAGCAGCTGCAGCGGGAACAGGGCGACGCCGCCGTTGATGTTGAAGATGGTGGCGTAGACCATCAGCTGCAGCACCGAGGACAAGATGGTCAGCTGCATCCGGATGTAGGTGGAGATCCGCCGGTAGATGTCGCGGCCGAGATCGACGGCGCGGACCAGGGTGGCGAAGTTGTCGTCGGTCAGCACGATCTTGGCGGCCTGCTTGGAGACCTCCGAGCCGCTGCCCATGGCCACGCCGATGTCGGCCTGCTTGAGGGCGGCGGCGTCGTTGACCGCGTCGCCGGTCATCGCGACCACGTCGCCGGATTGCTGCATGAGCCTGGCCAGGCGCAGCTTGTCCTCCGGCGCCACCCGGCCGAACACGTGCAGCTCGGGAAGCCGGCCGATGACTTCCTCGTCGGTCAGGTGCTGCAGTTCGGTGCCGGTGATCACGCCGGGCCCCAGGCCCAGCTCGTCGGCGATCGCCCGCGCGGTGATGGTGTGGTCGCCGGTGATCATCCGGACGTCGACCCCGGCGTCCAGCGCGGCGCGGACCGCGTCCCTGGCCTCGGCGCGCAGCGGGTCCATGATCCCGACCAGCGCGACGAAGACCAGGCCGGTGACGGCGGCCATCGGGTCGGCGATCGCCGCGGTCATCGCCTGGTCGTCCAGGTCGCGGGCGGCGAACGCGAGCACCCGCAGCCCGCGTTCGGACAGCGTGCGGTTGGCGGCCAGGATCTCGTCGGCGACGGCGGCGACCGGGACGACCTCGCCGTGCCACAGCGCCTGCGTGCAGCGCTTGAGCACCACGTCGGGCGCGCCCTTCACGCTGGTGAAGTGCGGCTGGGCGACGACCGGGCCGGACAGCCAGCCGGGGCGGTCGTGGAAGGTGGCCATGAACTTGTACTCGGAATCGAACGGCACCTCGGCCCGGCGCGGCAGGGTCTCCCGGGTCTGCTCGGCGTCCACGCCCATCTTCGCGGCCAGCACCACGAACGCCGCCTCGGTCGGATCGCCGATGACCGACCCGTCGCCGCCGACGGTGGCGTCGGTGCACAGCACCAGGCCCAGGGCCAGGTTGCGGAAGTCGGGCAGCGTCCCCCCGGCCACGCCCAGGATCGCGCCGGTCTTCTGATAGCCCGGGCCTTCGATCTTGAACCAGTCACCGCCGGCCAGCATCCGCGTCGAAGTCATCGCGTTCATCGTCAGCGTGCCGGTCTTGTCGGAGTTGATGACCGTGGTCCCGCCCAGGGTCTCCACATCGCTCAGCGACTTGACCACCGCCTTGGCCTCGGCCAGCCGCCGCGACCCGGACGACAGCATGGCCTCCACGAACGTCGGCAGCCCGGTGGGGATGGACGCGATCGCGGTCGAAATGCACAGCAGCACCAAGGTGGTGATGTCCATGCCCCGCACCAGGCCGAAGATCGCGATGATCGCCACGGCCAGGAAGGCGATCAGCCCGAACACCTTGGTCATGCCATCCAGCTCGCGCTGCAGCGGGGACTTCGACCGCTTAGTGGCCGTCACCATCCCGGCAATCCGGCCCATCTCGGTCGCGCTGCCGGTGCCGGTCACCACGACCGTCGCGGTACCCCGGGTGACCTGGGTGTTCTGGAACACCAGGTTCGTCCGGTCGCCCAGCGCGACCTCGCCCTCGGGCAACGTCCCCGCGTCTTTCGGCACCGGCGCGCTCTCCCCGGTCAGCGCGGCCTCCTGCACCTCCAGCGTCGCCGAGGACACGATCCGCCCGTCCGCCGGGACCACGTCCCCGGCCTCAAGCAGCACGATGTCACCCGGCACCAGCGTGGTCGATTCGATCTGCTCGACCTGCCCGGAACGCCGCACCCGGGCATGGGGCACCTGCAGCCTGGCCAGCGCCTCCACGCTGGCCCGGGCCTTCAGCTCCTGGACCGAGCCCATCACCACGTTGAATGTCACCAGCGCCAGCACCACCAGCGCCGTCGCGATCTGCACGATCGCGAAACTGGCCGCGACCACCATCAGCAGCATGATGTTCATCGGGTTGACCAGCTGGCCCCGCGCCACCGCCCACATACTCGGCGGCGGCTCGGCCGGCAGCTCGTTCGGCCCGTACTCGCCCAGCCGCCGCTCCGCCTCCCCGCCGTCCAGTCCGTCATCCGGGTCGACACCCATGCGCGCTGTCACATCCTGGGCCGGCATGGCATACCAGGGAGCGTTCTCGCTGGGCTGCTTGGTGGTAGTCATCTCAGCACCTCACTGACTTAGCGTCCGACCTGCACGTGCACGGGACTGCCGGGGTGATGGCCTCGTTTCCACCCGTAGTCCAGGCCGATGCTCAGGACCAGGATGGCCAGCAGCGTCACGATCGAGGCGGGCTCGTGGATGAGGGTGGTGAACACGAACGTGACCAGGACCGCGCCGGCAGCCGCGATGGCCAGGACGAGCATCGGGAGGCTGGCGCCGGTCTCGGCGCGGATCCGCAGGTGCGCCGCGGTGATCAAGGTGAAGATCACCAGGGCTACCGCGCTGCCGATCGAGGCGATCGAATCCAGCTTGAACACCACGGCCAGGACCAGGCACGCCAGCGGCGGGTACCCCGACGGCGCCAGCAGCGACGGGTGCATGTTGACCAGGGTGACCACCGCGAAGAAGGCCAGGATCCCCAGCACCGTAGGCGATCACGGTCTGCGCCTTGGCGACCAGCTCGGACCCGACGATGTTCACCGCGGTCATCACGATGATGATCAGCGCCGCGAACGCCTTGGCCCAGGCCGCGTCCGACCCGGTCAACGCCGAGCTGGCGTAGCTGCCGAACGACACCGCCACCATCGCGGTCACGATCGCGTTGGCCACGTAGGTCCGCCAGGAGGTGATGCCGGTGAAGTGGCCGTTGCCGGTTCCCTTGGCCACGTACTCCAGCAGCCCCCCGGCCGTCGGGTACCGGGCGCCCAGCTTGGCGACGGAATAGCCCTGCAACCCCGCGACGACCCCGGCGAGCAGGAATGACAGCCACACCGCCGCCTCGGCCACCGCCCCGGCCGCGCCCAGCAGCGCGAAGATCCCCGCGCCGACCATCGCCCCGACACCGATGAACGCGGCCTGGCGCACCGTCAGGAATGTCTTATCTTCGGTTGCCGACGACGGTCCGGCAGCTTCGCTCGTGTCCATCGGCGATGCGCCTCCTTCGGCTCTGGCGCTCAGGAGCCGGCCGCGGCTCCCGTATGTGCACTGTGCGTGACCACGTTCGTGCCGGCTGTCCCCGCGACGATCCCGGCGATGTCGGTCAGTGAGCCGATCGCCGCACGCCTGCCGGTCTTGGCCACGAAACGAGCCGCGGCCTCGACCTTGGGGCCCATGGACCCGGCCGCGAACTGGTAGGCGGCCAGTTCCTCGGGCGTCACCCGGTCTAGGCGCCGCTGCCGCGGCGTGCCCCACTTGAGGTAAACGCCGTCCACATCGGTGGCCATGACGAGCAGGTCCGCGTTCACGTCCTCGGCCAGCAGTTCGCTGGCCAGGTCTTTGTCGATGACCGCTTCGACGCCCGCCAGGGCACCGGGACCCGACGACGGGTATACGGTCGGGATGCCCCCGCCTCCCGCGCAGATGACCACGGCTCCCCGCTCCAGCAGCCAGGTAATCGGCTGGATCTCCAGGATCCGCAAGGGCTCGGGCGAGGGCACCACGCGGCGCCAGGCGGCACCGTCCTGCCGGAACGTCCAGCCCTTCTCGGCCGCCAGCTTGTCAGCGGCATCCTTGTCATAGACCGGGCCGACGAACTTGGTCGGGTGCGCGAACGCCGGGTCGGCCGGATCGACCGTGATCATCGTGAGCAGCGTGGCCACCTGGTACTCGGGCGGCAGCAGGCTCCGCAGTTCCTCCTGGATCAGATAGCCGATCATGCCCTGGGTGCCCGCGTCCAGCACGTCCAGCGGATACGGCTCGGCATCCTGGTACGCCTCGGCCTGCAGCGACAGCAGGCCCACCTGGGGGCCGTTTCCGTGCACGATCACGATGCTGTGCCCGGCAGACAGCGGCGCGATCGCCTCGGCGGCGATCCTTACGTTGCGGCGCTGCACCTGCATCGTCATCGGATCACCGCGCCTCAGCAGCGCATTGCCGCCCAGCGCGATCACGATCCTCATAGCCAGCCTCCTCGCTCGGTGATCTGGCCGAGTCCGCCGCCGGGCCGCGCGAGCGCTGACCGAGTCATGCTTCCGCTCGTGCCCGAGCCGGCTCCTCGATACTGTCCGAGCGATCTGATTAGTTCGTCACCCAACCAAGGGTGATTCCGGGCGCCTCGGCCGCGCCGCCTGCGCGGCACAGCCTGGCCGCGGAACGGTTGAGAGCGGCGCGAATTCAGAGCAGCCGCAGATCGACTGCCCGCTGCAGGGCCTGCGAGCGCGAGGTAACCCCGAGTTTGCGGTAGATCGACCGCAGATGGGTCTTCACCGTGTTGCGCGAAACGTAGAGGATATCTGCTATCTGCAGGTAGGTGCTGGTAGGCAGGAGCGCGAGGACGCGCTGTTCGGCAGCAGTCAGGGGCTCGACGAGCACCCGGCCGGGCTGGCCGGCACTGTCCTGGGCGGCGCGCACCTTGAGAGCCGCGGTGACCAGCTGCTCGATGAACGGGTCTGGCAACAGCTCGGCGGCATGCTCGACCAGGTAGGCCGATACCTCAGGTGAGGTCATGATGACGGTGTTCAGGAATCCCTGCCGGCGGGCTGTGTGGAGGGCGCCGCCCAGGATGCTCGCGACCGCAGGGTCGCCACGCTCGATCGCGGCGGCGGCGAGCAGTAGCTGGCGTTCCAGCGCCCGGCGTGGCGTCAGGCCGCCCGGCGTTACCGCCCGCAGGCGTTGCTGCGCGGCGTGGTGATCGCCGGCGGCCAGAGCGATCCTGGCCAGCAGCAGTTCGCGGCGGGCGCCGGGAAGCCTGCTGGCCAGCTCGGCCGGGGAGCGCAGGTCGCCGAGCGACAGGCGCAGAAGCGCCTCCCGCTCATCGGCCCGGGCCAGCAGCGCCGAGCTTGCCTGGGCGAGGGCCAGGCGCGCCGAGTCGATGCTGGCCAGCGCCTCGCGGCGCTGCCCGCGGGCGGCCCAGATCTGGGCCCGGTCCAGCAGCGCGAGGAACTCAAAGAGCGGCCGCCGCTGCTCCGACAGGCGCAGCACCTGTTCGGTAAGGTGCTCTGCGGTGTCGGTGTCGCGCCGCTCCAGCGCGAGGCCGGCCAGCGCGCGCAAGTGATCTATGGCGAAGAAATGCCGGTCGAATCCCAGCTGCCGGGCGGCGGCATCGGCGGAACTGGCGGCATCGGCCGCCTCGCCCAGGCGGCCGGACTCCAGCCGTATCAGCGCCAGGGCACCAGGTACCAGTATCCGCTTGGCCGCTTCGGGGAATGAAGGCGTCTCCAGGACCGCGGCTGATTCGCGTTCGACGGCCTGGAAAGCTTCCAGGCACGGATAGACGCGCAGGAGGATCAACGGGACAACTGCGTCCCACTCGTCGCTGAGGTGCGTCTGCTCCTGGATGGCCCGGGCTCGCAAGGCCTCACCCACGGCCAAGGGCAGCTGGCCGGTCACCGCGTAACGGAACGACCGGATCGCCGCCGCCCGGGCTGCCAGCCCCGACCCGGGCGCGATCGGCGGCCGGGCCTTCTCGAGTAGGTCGAGGTACTCGCCACCGCGGACCGTGTTGCCCGACAGCAACAGATCGGCGGCCAGCGCCAGCAGCTCACGGGGGGCGTTCACGAGCACCGAGGGGTCGACCGCGGTCAGGTCCGGCAGTCCGGGCAGCGCCGGATCGCTCAGGAAGTCGGTTACTACCCGGTCACGCAACAGGGCCAGGGCCCGGTCGTCTTGCCGCGCCGCCAGGAAGTGGCAGGCAGCGAGCCGGACGTCACCGGCGGACTCGAAATGTTCGGCCGCCCGCAGCTGCAACATCTGCTCCCGGGCCGGATCCCTGGCGCGCAACTCCGCCCGCATGATCTGGCGCACCATGCCGTGGCACACGAAATGGGTCCGCTCCTCGTCAACTGGCACTAGGAACAGATGCGCGGCGTCGATGGCGTGCAGTAGCGCCGCCGCGTCTTGCGCACCGCTGATCGCCGCGCAAGCGTCCTCGGTGAGCTCGGTCAAGACGGACGTGTCGAGCATGAACCGCGCCATCTCTGGCGGCAGCTGGTCAAGGACCTCAGCGACGAAGTAGTCGGCGATCTCCTGACTGCGGACCCGCAGCGCCCGCGCCACACGGACCGGATCCGTGGTGCCGCGCAGCGACAGCGCGGCCATCTGCAAGGCCGCAGGCCACCCCTCGCTCCGCCGATGAAGCACCGCGAGGTCGGCATCGGATATCTGGACACCGAATTTCGCCAGCAGCTCGCGGCTGTCGGCCAGGGTGAAATACAGGACACGATCGCGAACCTCGCACAGCTCGGCTGAGATCCGCAGCCGGTGCAGCCGCAGCGGAGGGTCAAAACGCCCGGCCAGCACCAGCTGGGTGGTCCCGGCCGGCCAGCACTCGACCAGATCGGTCATGTCCCTCGCGACCCCTGGTGCCGCGATATGGAAGTCGTCGACGATGATGGCCGACCCCGCGGGCAACTTGGCGGCATCGTTGGCGATCGACGCGATGACGTCAGGCGACATCTGCCGGTCCATCGCCAGCAGGTCGGCGGCGTCGCGGCCGAAGCCCGGCTCGATGGCGCGCGGGGCCTCGATGAACCCGGCCCAGAACCGGAGCGGGTCGGTGTCGGCGGTGTCGCAGGACAGCCAGGCTGTAACGCCAGGTGGCCGTGCCGCTGCCCAGTCCGCTATCAGCACACTCTTACCGGCTCCGGCCGACCCCGCGACAAAGGTCAGCCGCCGACCCGCCCCTGCCGTCAGCCGGTCATGCAGCCCTGATCTCACGACCAGGGTGTCCGGCAAGGTCGGCGGCCTGAACTTCGCCAGCGCGAACTGCGGATCCCGGGCGGCGTCATGCTCGGCTGTCGCGCTGTCCGCTACGACGCTTCCCATCACAATTCCCCGCTGATCCGAAGACTCCGAGGCGATCAGCAGACCTCCTATGGGGCCTGGCTGGAAGGGGCCAAGGTCCCCTATGAGGAGGCAAGCCGCCCTGGCTCACCCGCCTGGAGGTGATGACGCGGCTCCAGCCGCCGAGCATGCTGACGGTACGGATAGACCGCGAAACTTCGAGGTGTGATCCTTGTGCAACCTCAGACATATGAGATTACTTTCGCAGGCCAAGCTGGTTCTGTGGTGCGAGCGGAACTCGAGGACTGCGAGGTTACCGTGGGCCGGAGCACGACTACCGTGCGCGCTGAGCTGCCCGATCAAGCAGCCCTCCTAGGACTTGTGCATCGGATCGCCGGGCTCGGGCTCGAAGTGGTGGACATGCACCGGGTGCACCCGCCGCCAGAACGATGACCGGGCCTGGCCCGCTTATCCTGCCGTCGTCTTCGGGGCGATCAGCAATGATGCGCGCCCACGGTTTCCAGGGCGGGAACCTGCGCCTGGCACCACTCCCCCCAGAAGGGGTGAGCCAGCCCCGGTACCTGCGGGATGAGACTGTGACCGGAGACAGTCGCGGCGGGCGCGGCGTCACGAACGGACGCTTTCGATCCGCAGCTGGAGGGACGGCGAGCCAATGACTGCTCGCGGCCATAGGACCGTGGCGGTTCCGCCTGCTCACCGGGCCATGAGACGCTGGGTGCCCGGGCTCGGGATGATCGTGTCCTACCGGCGGGAGTGGCTGGCCAAGGACATCGTCGCCGGGATAGTGCTTAGCACGCTGCTAGTGCCACAGGGCATGGCGTACGCGGAACTGGCGGGCCTGCCACCGATCACCGGGCTGTACACCTCCATCATGTGCCTGCTTGGGTACGCGGTGTTCGGCCCGTCGCGGATCCTGGTGCTGGGTCCGGATTCCTCGCTCGGACCGATGATCGCCGCGACGATCCTGCCGCTGGCCGGCGCTGACGGCGACCCGGAGCGGGCCATCGCGCTGGCGTCGATGCTCGCGATCATGGTCGGGGCGATCATGGTGGTGGGAGCGGTGGCGAAGCTCGGCTTCATCGCCAGCCTGATCTCCAAGCCGACCATGATCGGCTACATGAACGGCCTGGCGCTGACGATCCTGATCGGGCAGCTGCCCAAGCTGTTCGGGTTCAAGGTCGACGCCGACGGCTTTCTCGGCGAGCTGGCCGGGTTCGTCAAGGGCCTGGCCGATGGGAAGGCGGTGGCCGCCGCGGCCACGGTCGGGATCGCCGGGATCGCGCTGATCCTGTTGCTGCAGCGCTGGCTGCCCAAGCTCCCAGCCGTACTGATCATGGTCGTGCTGGCGATCGCGGCTACGACGGTTTTCAGCCTGGCCGACCACGGTGTCAGCCTGGTCGGGGTGCTCCCCAAGGGGTTCCCGCCGCTGACCATCCCGCACATCCGCGCGGCCGACCTCGGGCCGCTGTTCGCCGGCGCGCTGGGGATCGCCCTGGTGTCCCTGGCCGACACGATCTCCACCGCGTCGGCGTTCGCCGCCCGCACCGGGCAGGAGGTCGACGGCAACGGCGAGATGACCGGGATCGGCGCGGCCAACCTGGCGGCCGGCCTGTTCCAGGGGTTCCCGGTCAGCACCAGCGGGTCGCGGACCGCCGTGGCCGAACGGTCCGGCGCCAAGACCCAGCTCACCGGGGTCACCGGCGCCGCGGTGATCATCGTGATGATCGTGCTGGTCCCGGGTCTTTTCCGGAACCTGCCCCAGCCCGCGCTGGCCGCCGTGGTGATCACCGCCTCGCTGTCGCTGGCCGACATCCCCGGCACGGCGCGCCTGTGGCGGCAGCGCAAGACCGAGTTCGGGCTGTCGATCGCGGCGTTCCTCGGCGTCGCCCTGCTCGGCGTGCTGCCCGGCATCGCGATCGCCGTGGCGCTGTCCATCCTCAACGTCTTCCGCCGGGCCTGGTGGCCATATGACACCGAACTCGGCCGGGTAGAAGGCCTCGAGGGCTACCACGACGTACACGCCCATCCGGACGCGCAGCACCTGCCCGGCCTGGTGATCTACCGGTTCGACGGCCCGCTGTTCTTCGCCAACTCCACCACATTCCGCGACGAGATCAGGCGCATGGCCCGGGCCGACCCGCCGCCTACCTGGATCCTCATCGCCGCCGAGCCGGTCACCGACGTCGACACCACCGCATCCGACATGCTGGAGGAACTCGACGAGGCGCTGAACGCCGACGGCATCAGCCTGGTGTTCGCCGAGCTCAAGGACCCCGTGCGACGCAAGATCGAGCGCTACGGCCTCACCCGCACCATCGACCCGCATCACTTCTTCCCGACCATCGACGCCGCGCTGGCCGCCTTCCGCCAGGAAACGGGCGCCGAATGGACCACCGCCGGCGGGACCGCGGCCGGCGACCAGGTGGCGCCGGGGCCCTGATGCACACCCGACGCTGACGCAATCACCCGCGCACGGGTGAGGAGATCCCACGAGGGCCCCACAGGCTGGAAATAAAGAGTTCCTAGCCGGCGATCACCCGTCGCTTCGCCTGGAGGTGTGCCATGGCGCATGAAGTTGACATCGGGAAGCCTCCCGGCCCCGCTAGCCAGCCGCCTGAGCAGGGCAAGCCGCATCAGTTCGGCCTGACCGCGGCGATGGCGCTGATCGTGGGCAGCATCATCGGCGTCGGCATCTTCAACCTGCCGACCTCGCTGGCGGCCTACGGCCCGATCACCCTGGTGTCGATGGCGCTGACCACCGTCGGCGCGCTGGCGCTGGCGCTGCTGTTCGCCGCCCTGTCCCGGCGGCTGCCCGCCGACGGCGGGCCCTACGCCTACGCGCGGGCCGCGTTCGGGAACAGGCTGGGGTTCGCGAACGCCTGGTCGTACTGGATCACCGCGTGGGCGGGCAATGCCGCGATCGCGGTCGGCTGGGTGCTGTACGTCGAGCATTTCATCAACACCGGCCACACCAAGTGGATCACGGTGCTGCTGGTGCTGGCCGGGCTGTGGATCCCCGCGGCGGTCAACCTGTCCGGGGTCAAGAACATGGGCTCGGTCCAGGTCATCACGACCATCATCAAGTTCGTCGCGCTGGCGTTCATGGCCACCGTGGGCCTGTTCTACATCTCCCGCGCCAACTTCACCCCGTGGAACGTCAGCGGGGAGTCGGCGGTCAGCGCGATCGGCGGCGGGATGGCCATCGCGCTGTTCAGCTACCTGGGCGTGGAGTGCGCCGCGGTCGCGGCCGCGAAGGTCCGCAACCCGGACCGCAACATCCCCCGGGCCACCATCCTGGGCACGATCGCGACCGCCGTGGTCTACATGCTCTCGCTCACCGCCGTGTTCGGCATCGTCCCCACCTCCAAGCTGGCCACCGCGACCGCGCCGTTCTCCGACGCGGCCAACGCGATGTTCGGCGGCACCTGGGCCGGCAACGTGATGGCCATCGCGGTGATCATCTCCGGCTTCGGGGCGCTGAACGGCTGGACCATGATCTGCGCCGAGATGCCGCTGGCCGCCGCCGACGACGGCCTGTTCCCCGCCCAGTTCAAGAAGATGTCAAAGAAGGGCGTGCCGGCCTACGGCATCATCGCCTCCACCGTGCTGGCCTCGATCGCGATGGCCGTCAACTACCTGGGCTCGGGCGGCGCGACCGTGTTCACCACCCTGGTGCTGATGACCGGGATTACCGCCGCCATCCCGTACGGGTTCTCCGCGCTGGCCCAGCTGAAGTGGCGGTGGATCGACCACAAGACCCTCGAAACCCCGCGGTTCGCCCGCGACATGATCGTCGCCGCACTCTCGCTGGTGTTCTCGGTCTTGTTCATCTGGTACTCACGCAACACCGGGCACAGCTTCTGGGTCTACTGGGCGCCGTTCTTCCTAGCCGGCGGCGCGTTGCTGCTCGGCATCCCGGTTTACCTGGCACAACGCCGCCACCTTACCCCACCAGAGCCGGTGCCGCCCTACCGGTGACGCCGAGCGAGGAGGCTGAAGATGCGGACCGTGATCGCGCCGAGCGGCAACGCGCTGTTCCGGATCAGGCTTCCCGCCTTCTCCGGGCATGTCGAAATCAATGACGGGCAGGCCGCACAGTCACCCTGCCTGGGGTGATGCGCCAGAGCTACCGGCTCGCCACGATACCGGTATGGACAAGTTGCGTAGCTCTCTCCTCCTGCGCCATCCGGTTCGCAGGCCGCGGCTGGATGTCAGCGTCACAGGACGATGTCAACCATGACGCCGGGGCCGGGCTCTCCAAGCACGCGCTCGCAGCGCTGGCTGGCGCGCCTCAGCTTCGTGCTCGCGGGCCTGGCCATCGTGATCCTGGTCGTCTTCGCCGGGGTGAAGAGCCTGACCATGCTCGCCGTGGCCGTGGCCGCCGCTGTCGTGAGCCTGGCCGCCGCCTACGTCTTCCTGTCCCGGCGGGGCATAGTGCGCTGGCTGTCGCTGGCGGTCTTCGTCCTCGCGCCGGTCGCGGTGATCGTCGTCTACGCCTTCCGGGACCTGCTGTGGGTGGCCATCGCGTCGGCCGCGGCCTGGCTGCTCGCCGGCACGACCGCGCGGCTGGCACTGGCCGGGGACCGAACGGACTGGCGCATGCCCGAGCACCCGGTGCAGCTCCCCGCCCGGCACCCGTACCTGATCATGAACCCGAAATCCGGCGGCGGGAAGGTCGGGAAGTTCGACCTGAAACGCAAGGCCGAAGCCCTCGGCGCCGAGGTGTTCCTGCTCGCCGGGGCCGAGTACGTCGACGTCGCCGAGGTGGCTCGCGACGCCGTTGACAAAGGGGCCGACCTGCTCGGCGTCGCTGGGGGCGACGGCACCCAGGCCCTGGTGGCCGGCATCGCCGCCGAGAACGGGCTCCCGTTCCTGGTGATCAGCGCGGGCACCCGTAACCATTTCGCCCTCGACCTCGGGCTGGACCGCGAGGACCCGTCGGCCTGCCTGGCCGCCCTGTCCGATCCTGTCGAGCTGCGGGTCGACCTCGGAGTGATCAACGGCCAGACCTTCGTCAACAACGCGTCCTTCGGCGCCTACGCCGAGGTGGTCGAGACCCCCGCCTACCGCGGCGACAAGCTGGCCACCACCCTGAACACGCTTCCCGACCTGCTGCAAGGCCACCGCGGAGCACGGCTCTCCGTACAGGCGGAAGGCGCGCAGATCGAGGCGCCGCAGGCGCTGCTGGTGTCCAACAACCCGTACGGGACCGGGGACATCGCCGGCCTCGGTCGCCGCGCGCGGCTGGATCGCGGCATCCTCGGCGTCGTCGGCGTCACGGTGAGCAGCGCCGCGCAGGCCGCCGGTCTCCTCCGCGGCAGGCATGCCACCGGCCTGCAGGCACTGACCACCGAGCAGGTCAAGATCACCGCCGACGCGCCGCAGATCCCGGTCGGCGTCGACGGCGAGTCGATCCTGCTGCTGACCCCGGTCACCTGCATGGTCTCCCCGGGCGCGCTCCGCGTCTGGGTACCACGCGACCGCCCGGGCATCCCCGCGCCGAAGCCCCCGGTGAACTGGGCCACGTTGCGGCACCTCGCAGGCGTCTCGGAACAGCCCCGACTCCACCGGCCCGATGACGTAAATCGGCGTCCAACCCGGACCGCCCTGCCTGAGCGCGGGGATACCGCGTCCGGGTCATCGCATTAACAGGAATCGCATTAACAGGAGTAGTGACATGGCCAAGAAGAATAGGGACAGGCACGAGAAGCAGGACGCGGAGGCCCAGGTGCTGTCGCCCGCAGCGGGTCCGGAGGCCGAAGCCGGCCCGCCGCCGAAGATGAAGCGCAAGGAGTACGAGCGTCAGATGCGAGTGCTGCACGGTGAGCTGGTGGCGATGCAGGAGTGGGTGAAGGAGTCCGGGGCCAAGATCTGCGTCGTGTTCGAGGGCCGGGACACCGCCGGGAAGGGGGGCACGATTAAGCGGATCACCGAGCGGGTCAGCCCGCGGGTGTTCCGGGTGGTGGCGCTGCCAACCCCGACCGAGCGGGAGAAGTCCCAGATGTACGTGCAGCGGTACGTCACGCACTTCCCGGCGGCCGGCGAGGTCGTCATCTTCGACCGCAGCTGGTACAACCGGGCCGGCGTTCGAGCGGGTGATGGGCTTTTGCCAGCCGGATGAGACCGAGCGATTCCTGGAACTGGTGCCGGCCTGGGAGAAGGCGATGACCGATTCGGGGATCGTGCTGCTGAAGTACTGGCTGGAGGTTAGCCCCGGCGAGCAGACCCGGCGGTTGGAGTCACGGATCAACGACCCGCGGAAGATCTGGAAGCTGTCGCCCATGGACCTGAAGTCCTACAGCCGCTGGTATGACTACTCCCGGGCCCGGGACGCGATGTTCGCCGCCACCGACACCGCGTGGGCGCCCTGGTACATCGCCGACGCCGACGACAAGAAACGCGCCCGGCTCAACATCATCAGCCACCTGCTCAGCCAGATCCCGTATAAGCCGCTGGCCCACCGGGACATCACCCTGCCCAAACGGCAGCCGCCCGGCGGCTATGTGCAGCCGGACCTGCCATTGCGGCATATCCCGACACCGTTCTAGCAGGCTGGCAAGCCAGCCACCGCTGACCGCTGTCGGTCCTCGCCCCCGTTGGCATCCGGCGGCGACTTTTCCCAGCCCAGAGGCCCACCAGCTGACCGGCCGATGATGAACGCCAGGCGCGCCCAGAGGCGTTCCCGGTGCCCACGACGAACATGTGAGCGGTCAGCGGATACGGTTCTGCGGTGACCCCGGAACCCGTGAGGAGCAGGTCAGTACCGCGCGACCTTTCACCCGGTCAGCCGGGATCATACGCCGGGCTCGGCGGTTATCCGCCCTGATTTCGCGGCGTCGACCAGGACCTGGTAGTCACGCTCGTTCTGGTCGGCGTAGGTCACAGCGAACTGGGTGATGGCCCGGTCGAACACGTCCGAGCCGCCCAGGTAGGCGGCGATGGCGATCCGGTCACCGGAACGGGCGTGCGCCCTGGCCAGTGTCCAGCCGCACAGCGAGCCGTACATCCGCATGCCCTCCGGGATCAGAGCCTCGATGGGGAGGGAGAACTTCCAGTCCCGCAGCTGCCGGACGTAGAAGTCCCTGGGCTTGCCGTCCAGGGTCGCCTCCCCCTCGGCGTGCTGCCAGCCTAGGAAGATGTCGCTGGCCGCCTGCATCAGCCGCTGGCCCGCGACCACGCGCTGACCCTGGTTCTTGTACTTGCTGGCACCGACGAAGCGGCTCAGCACCGACGCCTCCGCCTCCTTCACCTGGAGGAACAGCGGATCGGACTCATCGCGGCCGAGCATCAGGATGATCCAGCAGCGCGTTCCGACACTGCCCACACCGACGACCTTGCGGGCCATGTCACAGAACCGGTACTGCTCGATCAGGTACCGGCGGTCGGTCTCCAGGGTTCGCTGGTACGAATCGAGCAGGCCGGTCACGAACGCCTTGAGGCCTTCCCGGTCCGTCTCGGTCGGCGACAGCTCATCGATCGGCACCAGCACCGGCGGATCGGAGATGATCCGCGGCTCGCCGTCCACCATGCGGGTGAGCTTGCCCACTTCCTGCATGCTGTCCCTGGTCCGCGCCTTGGCCAGGCCCTTGTCCAGCCGCCTGCGCTGCTGCTCGGCGAGCTGGGAATCGAACTGCACGCGCAGCTGGTCGATGTCCGCGCGCGCGTACCAGACATCCAGGTTGTTCATGCCGGCGAACTGGCGCATCGCCTGCCGGTACTGGCGGACGGTGGCCATGACGATCTCGCGGCGCTGCTTGCCGGAGAAGCCGTTGCCGCGCGCGGCGACTTCCATGCTGGCCGCCAGCCGTTTGACGTCCCATTCCCAGGGGCCCGGCAGCGTCTCGTCGAAATCGTTGACGTCGAAGATCAGGCGCCGCTCGGCCGAGCCGAACAGCCCGAAGTTGGACAGGTGCGCGTCACCGCACGCCTGCACGGCGAGCCCGGATACCGGGGTGGCCGCGAGGTCGCTGGCCATCGGCAGGGCCGCGCCGCGGTAGTAGGTGAACGGAGAGACCATCATCCGGCCGT
Source organism: uncultured Actinomycetota bacterium (assembly GCA_963771985.1). GTDB lineage: Bacteria > Actinomycetota > Actinomycetes > Streptosporangiales > Streptosporangiaceae > Trebonia. Next base: position 799,076 of record CAVYVO010000032.1, read on the forward strand.
ACCGGACAGGCACCAGCTCGGCTATCCGCGTTTTCCCCTGCTCCTCGAGCAGTGCGATCGGGTCGGTCCGGTTCGCTGGCGGCTCGAACGCCGCATGGCTTTCCCGTGGCACCTCTGCCCGTGCCGTCTTGCCCCGGGCAGAGCGCTCCGCGGGCGTCAGCCGGCCCACCGAAGAATCCAGCTCGTACCGCGCCACTAGGCGCGCAGCGGCCCCCGCTATCTGCTCAGTCATGATCGGCTCCTTCCTGGCCGACCGTCGCCACGCGATCCCCGGCAAACCGGCACTCTGGCGCTGCGGCCTGCCGTTTCTACGGCCGCTACGGCCGCCCTCGGTCCGACAATGCCGCCTGAACCGCCTGCCAGCCTCATCCGGCCTGGGTGATCCGGCCCCGCCAGGAGTGGCACGGTCGGCATGAGCAGCGCCTAGGTTTCAGCCTGGCTGCCAGGCCATCGGCAGCCAGACCTAGCGGCCCCAGCAGCGGGCAGGGCGAGCAGGGACAATGACGAGCGCAGCCCGGCGATGCGCGCGTTGACGTTCTCGGTGATGATCGCGTCGGCGGTCTTGGTGGGCACCCCGGCCTTGTCGAGTGCGGCCCTGAGGTCGTTGTCGGACATGAACGGGATGCCTCCGGACAATTCCACCTGCGCCTGGGCGACGACGTCCTTGGAGACATCTAATCGTCGTAGCCCGGACCATATCGGGGCCAGCCGCGGTCCGCGCTCCCGGATGACCGTCATCACATACCGCCGTCCGGCCGCCTTGGTGAACGTCACCTCCATGGACCGCACGGTAAACCGCAGTGCCAGAAGACGGCACGCGATTTTCGGCGGGATAACGATGCGAAGCGGTCCGGCAAATCAGCTGGGGGCGGCTGTGGCCTGGTGACGCGGGACGGTTCCACGGCGTTCTGGGATATGAGCATCGCGTTGTCCGACAGGACCGAGAGCCAGTAGTTCATTCGTTCGGCATTGGTGGTGTCCCGCCAGTGGCGAAAGAGCCATGCCGCGTCGGCCAGGGGCAGTCGGCCTTCGACCTGGTGGACTTCGACGGTGAAGGATACCGCCTGTGGCGGAGCTGCTCCGATGGCTGCCGACACGATGGCGGCCAGGCCGTCTGGACCATACATGGTGCTCAGTGACTGGCGGCCCTGGTAGGTGAAGGGAATCGGCAGCCGCGTCAGGAAGCTGAAGTGATCTGAGAGACCCGGGATCAGTGGATGCCCGTCGTGCAGGTGAAAGTGCAACGGCTTGCCGATCTGGCCGAGTGAGCGTACGACATCGAGCACGTCTGGCAAGGCGCCGCCGACCGCGTCCTGAACGTCATCGACCAGGTCGGGCAACCGGTAATCCCCCGCGGTGAGGTGTCCTAGGCCCAGGCCAGGATGGCAGTGCCAGAACCTGGCGGAGGCCTGTTTGATGCCGATGTGGCCGACGTCGATGCAGAAGCTAACCCGCTCCGCGTCCTGAAGTTGCTCTGCCACTTGCGTAAACCAGCCCAGATCCAGGCCGGCGGCGTACTCGAGGAAGACGACGGGGCCATCGGGCCGCTCGCGAAGGCAGGCATCCAGCTCGCGCATCCCGGCGAGCAGGCGGTCGGTGTGTGCCTCCATCTCGCGTTGGTCATGGACGACCACCCCGGCGATCCGGCCTGCGAAGCGGTCAGCGAATTCCCTGACCGCGGACCGGCCTCGCTCGTGAAGCACGTTGACGCCGCGATTCAAGTGCACGACCGGCAAGCGCGCGTGGGCGGGCACGAAGCGAAGGACATACTCCAGCTGGTCCGGCGAGTCAGCGTACACCTCGGCCGCGACGCCCATCTGGGCGAAGCGGAGCCCAGCGAGCTTGAGCAGCGCGTCGTCCCCGGCGATGCGCTGCTGGAACAGGGCATGAACGGCTTCCGGCATCGTCTGCGCCGCGGCGGCTCCGGCACTACCGGGCTCGTCGAGGCCTCCTCCGGTACGGTCCATTTCCATCACTCCCCGTGGCCGGTGTCTTGTAATCGCGTGCTCTGAAGGCGCGCCCCCGATCGACTCTAGGCCGCGCGGCGCAGCTGCTCCGTCGTCTCCGGGAAGCCATCGACCACGCGCGGCATGGCCCGCCTGAGCCGCTTCAGCTGCGCGCGAGCGCTGTCGCGTCGCATCCGAACATAGTGGACTATGCCTTCCATCTTCTTCCGCCCGTGCCGCAATCCACGCTGCCGACAGCCGTTCCAGTAGATCTCGTCGTTGCTGAACTGCCGACCGGTGAACGGCCGACCGTGCGGCGTATCAGATTCCAGGTAGGCGGCCTGCCTGACGCGGTCCCACAGTCCGCCCTGAGACTCCGCCCCGATCTGCGCGGCAAATGCGCTCGGATTGAACTCGGTGTCGAGCATGTATTCCAGGTAATCGAGGTAATACTGACGATAGTCGTGGTTGCGGAGCAGATTCTGAACAAGCGGGATATTTGAGGCACGCCGGTTCCCCCAGTAGCGCCGCGTGTTGCTTGGCCAGTCGAGGATATCGGCGTACTGCCACTGTATGCCGAAATAATCGATCCCCAGGCAGTTGTCGTAATCCCACGGAATGAAGTGGAAATAAGGCGAGTCGGCGAAGTCCTTCGCCGCTCCTTTATGCCCGGAGTTGTAGAGATAATAATTGGACGGAGTGGCGTAATAGTTGTCCCAGCTCCCCAGCAGCATGTTGACAGCCGCCCACCGCAGGAAGGCGCTGGCGTCCAGGATGCCGTCTACCGACTCGCGGAAGGCGTCCGTGTCGAATCGTTCCTCGCCGCCCCGGAGGCCGATGCCGTTGATCGTCCTGATGAAGCAGGCGAGGTCGTCGTAGGTGTTCGCCGCCGGGTTGTTCTTGTTCGTCCTGAGCCGGTACGTGCGCTCAGCGGATCCCGGGATGAAGTACTGGCACCCGCTGTCATCGCCGTCAGGCCCGGTTCGGTGGGCAAGGGTCGCACACCCGATATCGCGGCAGCCGGCCTTGTAGAGGTTGCCGTGGTGGTTCTCACCGAAGTGGTCCTTCAGGAATCTCCTGTCAACCTGCTCAATCACCGAGAACAGGCCGCGGTAGGTTCCGCCGAAGGCCAGCTTCGCGTACGTGTGCCGCGGCGCCACGACGTCGGCTATGCCGAACAGGCGCCAGGCCAGCGCCTCCCGCATCTGGGAAGGGTCGTTGTACATCGCCTTCAGGTTGATACGGGTCATCCCCGCCAGCCGGTTGTCGGGTCCGGTGCCTTCGAGAATTATCCGCCAGGACCGCTTGGGCGCACACAGCGTGCGGTTGCCGCTGTTTTTCAGCGAGAAGGCCCCCGTGCTGAACAGCGCTCCCTGGCAGTGCGGGTCTGGGATGTGCTGGTAGTGGGCCGGATCGGTTCTCCACACGTCTAGCCTGGCGCCGTGGCCAGGCTTCACCGGCTCTGTAAGCACGCCGTGTCCCGGGTGGAATCCCGTGACACGGAACATGTACATGGCAGCGTTGAAGAACTCTTGCTTCCCTCGCGATGCCGCGATGTAGTCCTCGATCACCCGTGCGGCGACGGTTGGCCGCCCCGCCTCATCGAGCAGCCTCAGCTTCGCGGACGTGGTTGGCTGGACATGCGCCATCAGCAGGTCGAACAGCGCCATGTACTCCGACCTCGTGCGTAGCGACGCATCATCACGGCCCGCCGCCTGATTGGCCGTATGCGCTAGGACTCTGCTGCGCCCGGCGGGCAACTCCGGCACGATCACCGCCCGGCCTTTGAACATCTCGCAGAACCGCTCCCGGCCGACAAACGCGTGCATGCTTCCCCCTGTGACTTGCTTCCCCCGGTGGCCCGCGTCTCCCAGCTTCCAGCGGCGCTTCGGGCAGACTGGCAATCGCGGAGTACGCGGGTCCTTGATATATCGTCGGAGGCCGACGGCCGACGATAGATACATCACGCGTCCGTCCTTCCTGACCGCGTGCCGGCTCAGTGCGGCATGCACTTCGCGGTGAATGCCGGCTAGCGGGTTACATATCCATGGCCCGCGAGATGACAGACCGCGCGCCAAACGGGTTCCCCCGCACCTGCTGCACCTGTTCTGGAACACAGCCCCCGCTCAGCTCGATGTCGCGACCTCAGCGCCGTATATCGCCAGGCGGCTGCTCACGACGTTCGACCCGGACGGCCTTGCCTGGGGCACTGCCAACCTTCCCGCCAGTGCCTGGGAACACGCGGCAGCCACCCGCGGCCTCGAGCCGGCCCAACGCGCGCTCGCCCATAACCTGGCCAGGTACACGCATGCCGCCGGCGAGGGCCGCGGGCCGTTTACCGTGCCGGTCTGGTACCAGTACGCACCTGGCGGGGAGGCGTGGGTGCTAACCCCGGCCGGGTCGGGGAAGGTTCGCCTGGTCAAGGCGGCGGGCCGTTTTACCCTGATGGTCGAGCGGGTCTTGCCGACTGTCCGGTACGTGTCGGTGGAGGGGCCGGTTACGCGAATGGTCCCGGGGACCGATGAGCTGTTGCGGGAGATCACCGTGCGCTATCTGGCGCCGGAGAAGGTCCCGGCCTACATCGAGTTCGCCAGGGCGGAGCTGGGCGAGCAGGTCGCGATCTACCTGCGTCCGCAGCGATGGCTGTCGGCGGATCTGGGGCCGGGCTGAACTTCAGCGGCGGCAGGTGACCGGGATCCCGCCGGTGACGACGGAGGTCACCGGGCATCAGATGACCGGGAAGACGTACCCGCGGCACGGGCAGTTGATCTTGGTCGCCGGCTTGAGAAAAATGTTTTCGGGATCATTGCGCTAGCTTCGCAATCGGCAGTCACGGACGGTTATAGTGGCGGCGGACGCGTCCCAGGGACCGGCCCCGGAAGCCATGATCAACTTAGGTTAACCGGCATTGGTTCTGGCTGTCGCGGTGTTCACGGGGGTGGTGGGCGTCCTGCAGCCCACCCTGCGAACCGGCACCGAAGCCCTGCTCGCGGCCGCCCTGGCCTGGCTCGCACCCTGACCCGGCTGAGAGCTTGGAAAGGCCGGCGACCACGCCCGGGCCGTAGCTATGCGGGCCGAGGCAGCGGCACCGGTCCGTTCGGGATAATTCCTATTTTTATCCCGAACGGACCGGGCTGGCTGCATGCGGCTAGCGCCTCGCGGGGCAGGGTTGCCGCCGCGCATTCCAGCGGGGGTTACCCGATGCGGCGATGCACGTTCTCCAGCTTCGAGGGGCCGGGCTCGGCGTCCGCCACCCACGGGCCGGGCAGTGACGGATCGATCATGCCCGCCTCCAGCCAGGCATAGCGGCCCGACAGCACGCGGCGGGCGAGCCGTACGTCGTCCGCGTCGGTGTTGTGCCAGAGCTGGCGGAACAATTCATCGGTACGCGATCGCGCCTGGACGCAGAACGCCGAGGCCAGCTCGGCCGCCGTCCCGGCCCCCTGCTCTGACGCTCCGCCGACCAGGCCGGCCGCCGGGTCGTCATGCGCCCGGACGCACACCGCGCTCATCGCGAACAGCTCCGCTCCGATGTCCACGATCCTGCCGAGGAAGCCCTGCTTGCGCTCCAGCCGGCCCTGCCAGCGGGCCATCCCGTAGAACGTAGCCCGGGCGAGCTTCCGGCTCGACCGCTCCACGTACCGCAGGTGCTCCGCCAGCGGGCCGAACTCCGCGTACCCGCCGGGCCGCAGCCCCTCGCCGACGACCAGGGTAGGCAGCCAGCGGCCGTAGAAGGCGCCGGCCTTGCCCGCCGCCCGGGCCTTTTTGCCCGCGGGAATCCCTGGCTCGATCAGCGCGCCCGCTGCCTTCAGGTGCGCGTCCACGGCCTCGCGGGCGATGAACAGGTGCATGATCTCTGTCGAGCCCTCGAAGATCCGGTTGATCCGCATGTCACGGAGCATCTGCTCGGCCGGCACACCGCGTTCGCCGCGGGCGGCCAGCGAGGCCGCGGTCTCGTAGCCGCGCCCGCCGCGCACCTGCACCAGCTCGTCGGCGAGCTGCCAGGCCATCTCCGAGCAGTACAGCTTGGCCAGCGCCGCCTCGATGCGGATGTCATTGTGCTTGTCGTCAGCGAGCCGGCTGGTCAGGTCGACGATCGTGTCAAGGGCGTAGGCCGTCGCCGCGATGAACGCGATCTTCTTCCCGACCGCCTCGTGCTCGCCGATCGGCCTGCCCCACTGAACCCGCACCTGGGACCATTCCCGCGCGATCTTGCACGCCACTTTCGCGGTCGCGGCGCAGGACGCCGGCAGCGACAGCCGGCCAGTGTTCAGGGTGGCGAGGGCGATCTTCAGCCCCTGCCCCTCCTTGCCGATCCGGTTGACGGCCGGGACCCGCACGTCGTGGAGCCGGGTCACCCCGTTCTCGAGCCCGCGCAGCCCGAGGAACGCGTTGCGGTGCTCGACCGTGATCCCCTCGGCGGCGGTCTCCACCACGAACGCGGTGATGCCGCCGCGGTGCCCGTCACTCTTCGGCACGTTGGCCATGACCACGAGGAGATCGGCGACCACGCCGTTGGTGGTCCACAGCTTGACACCGTTCAGCGTGTACTCGGAGCCGTCGTCGGACGGGACCGCCGTGGTGCCAAGGCGCGCCGGATCGGACCCCACGTCGGGCTCGGTCAGCAGGAACGCGCTGATCTCGCCGCCGGCGCAGCGCGGCAGGAAGCGCTGCTTCTGCTCCTCCGTGCCGAACAGCGCCAGCGGCTGGGGGACGCCGATCGACTGGTGCGCCGACAGCAGCGCGGCCACCGCCGGGGAGACCGAGCTCACGATCATCAGCGCGCGGCTGTAGGAAAGCTGGGAGAGGCCAAGGCCGCCGTACTCGGTCGGGATCTTCATGCCGAACGCCCCGAGGGCCGCGAGCCCCTTCACGACCTCGTCCGGGATCTTGTCCTCATTCTCGATGATCGCGCCGCTCACCGCGCGGGCGCAGAACTCCGCCAGCCGCTCGCAGAACGCCGTGCCGCGCTCTTCCAGCTCCGGGTTCGGCTTCGGGTATGGGTGGATCAGCCCGAGCTGGAAGTCGCCGAGGAAAAGCTGCTTGCCGAAGCTCGGCCGCAGCCAGTCGGCCTCGCGGGCCTCCTCCGCGACCCGCCTCGCCTCGGTTTCGCTGACCGCACTGCCCTGCGGGGGGCTTGTCGCGGGAGTTTCGGTACCCGCTCTGCTGCCTGGCTGTCGGCTGGTGTCAGATCGTTCGCTCACGACTTCTCGCCCCGTTCCGCGGATCGGTGCTGCGTCACTGCGCAGCCACTTTGAGTTGGTGCCCAGTATTACCCGCGAGTAACAATGTGGCAAGACGGGCCGGCCGGATTAGAGCGGGTCGATTGCGCAATCGGCCTGCCGGAGCTTCCTCATGCGTCGTAGTCGACGGCGATCTCGTCGGAAGTTGGCAGGGCCTGGCAGGTCAGGATGTAGCCGGCGTCGATCTCGTGCTGCTCGAGGGCGTAGTTGCGGCGCATGGTCGCCTCGCCGCGGGTGATCTTGGCCCGGCAGGTGCCGCAGACGCCGCCCTTGCAGGCGAATGGCAGGTCGGGCCGGACCGTCTGCGCTCCGTCGAGGATGGCCGTCCGGGGGGGAAGGGTGAACGTGGATGCGCGTCCGTCAAGGACCACGGTCACGCCGGCGCCGTCGCCTGCGGGCGCGTCGTCATGGGTGGCCTGGACGGGCGGGTCGTCGCCGACCCAGAACAGTTCCCGGTGGACGCGGCCGGCGGCCGCGCCCAGGCGGGCGAGAACGTCCATCGCATCGGTGACCATGCCAAAGGGGCCGCACAGCCACCAGTGGTCCACTCTTGCGACGTCCACGGTCACGGGCAGCAGCCGCGCGAGCCGGTCACGGTCAAGGCGCCCGGTGTACAGATCCACTTCCTGCCGCTCACGCGACAGGACATGAATGATCCGCATCCGGGCCGGATAGGCGTCCTTGAGGTCGGCGACCTCATCGGCGAACATGACGGTGCCGCTGCGCCGGTTACCGTACAGCAGTGTGACCGTCGACTTGTCGTCGGCCGCGAGCACGGACGCCGCGATCGACATCATCGGCGTGATCCCCGAGCCGGCGGCGATCAGGACGTGATCGGCGGGAACAGCGAGGTCGGGGGTAAACGTGCCGCTCGGCGCCTGCGCCTCGACGATGTCTCCGGCCTTGAGTTCGCGCACGAGCCAGCCGGAGAGCGCGCCGCCGGCGACTTCGCGGACGCCGATCCGCGGGGGGGCACCGGCCGGGGCGCATATCGAGTAAGAGCGCCGCTGGTCACCGCGGCGGATGGTCAAGGACTGCCCGGCGGCGAAGGCGAACGCGCCGGCCAGGTCATCGGGCACCGTGAACGTGATGGCGGCGGAATCGTCGGTGAGCGGCTCTATGTGCTTGACGACGAGCGGGTGGAAATCGGTTCTCATAGGGGTTTGACCGCCTCGAAGGGCTCACCGCAGTGGTCGCAGCGGTGCAGCGATTTACACGCCGTGGCACTGAACTCGGCCGTGCGCCGGGTGTCCGGCGAGCCGCAGCGCGGGCACGATGGCGCGGGCCGCGGGCCGAGCGTCAGCGGGACCGGGCCGCTTCGCCGGGGCGCCGCCGGCGGCGGCGCGATGCCCGCCGCGGCGAGCTTCCGCTGCCCCTCTTCGGTGATCCAGTCACTGCTCCACGCCGGAGCCAGCCGCGTCCTGACCGTGACGGGAGCGAAACCGGCGCGCTCGAGACGCCCCCGCACGTCCTGGCCGATCTCGCGCATGGCCGGGCAGCCGCTGTAGGTGGGGGTGATGGTCACGACGACGCCGCCGGCCGTCTCATCGACCGCGCGCAGGATGCCCAGGTCGGCGACGGTGACCATGGGGAGCTCCGGGTCGGGCGTGCCGGCGGCGATCTCGTAAGCGGTGGTCACCGCGGTCACCATGTCGCGTCCGGGTAGGCGCGGGCGACGGATTGCAGTTCCGCCAGGATGTAACCCATCGCCTCGGTGTGCACGCCATCGCGTCCGGTACGGTCGCTGACCCCGGCGAGCGGCGCCGCGGACGGGCGGTCGAGTCCGGCGGCGGCCAGGACGGTGTCGAGCACCGCGTCGACCACGCCCGGCGGGGCGGCCGCCAGAGCGTCCTGCTCCGGCCGGAACAACTCACCGACGAGCGGCCACAGCGCTTCGAGTGCGCTCTGCATGCGTTCATGAGAGAGCGTGGTGCCGTCGCCCAGCCGCACGACCCACTGCGCCGCGTAGTCGCGGTGGTAGGTGAGCTCGTTGACACCTTTGGCGGCGATCGCCGCGAGAACCGGGTCCGTGGCGTCCGACAGCTCCTGGAATAGCGCCAGCCGCCAGGCGGAGAAGATCAGCAGGCGGCCGGCGAGTTCGGCGAAGTCCCGGTCGGCGTGCTCGGCGAGGCGGACGTTCCTGAAGTCCTTTTCCATCCGGAAGAACGCGAGCTGGTCTTCGGTCTGACCGAGGATGGCGCCGGCCCGGGCCAGCAGCATGCGCGCCTGGCCGAGCAGGTCGAGCGCGATGTTCGCGATCGCGGTCTCCTCCTCGAGCTCGGGCATGCGGGTCACCCACTGCTGCAGGCGGTGGCTGTAGATCAGCGCGTCGTCACCCAGACCGAGGCAGTAGCGGGCCAGGACTCCGGCGTCGAGGTCGGCTGGGACCGAGGTGTCAACGCCTTCCAGCGGATCGGTGAACCCGGTGCCGAACGCCCAGCGGTGACCCTCGTCGTGGTCCGCGCCCAGCAGATCGTAGGGATTGTCGTGCTCAGTGCTCATGCGGGAGTGCCCTCACATGTGGGGGACGTCGTCCGGGATGTCGTAGAACGTCGGGTGACGGTAAACCTTGTCGCCGGACGGCTGGAAGAAGGGATCCTTCTCATCCGGGCTGGACGCGGTGATGTCCGCGGCGGCGACGACCCAGATGCTGACCCCCTCATTGCGGCGGGTGTAGAGGTCGCGGGCGTGGTGCAGGGCCATCTGCGGGTCGGCGGCGTGCAGGCTGCCGACGTGCACGTGATTGAGTCCGCGCTTGCCGCGCAGGAACACCTCGTATAGCGGCCACCCTGAGTCAGCCATGGTTCACCGCCAGAGTCAGCCGCTTCCGTTCGGGATCATGCTCTTTGTTTTTCGCCGCGTATGCCACAGCAGCCTCCCGGACCCAGGCGCCGTCATCGTGGGCTGCCTTACGGCACGCGACGCGCTGGGCGTTGCACGGGCCGTTGCCCGCCACGATGGCCTTGAACTCGGCCCAGTCGACCGGGCCGAAGTCATAGTGGCCGCGCGCGGAGTTCCACCGCAGCTGGGGGTCGGGCAGCGTGACGCCCAGCTTCTCGGCCTGCGGGACGGTCATGTCGACGAAGCGCTGCCGCAATTCGTCGTTGGTGTGCCGCTTGACCCCCCACTTCATCGACTGCTCGGTGTTGGGCGAGTCGTGATCGGGCGGGCCGAACATCATCAGCGAGGGCCACCAGAACCGGTTGGTGGCGTCCTGAACCATCTCCCGCTGGGCGCCGGTGCCGCGCATCATCGTCAGCAGCAGCTCGTATCCCTGCCGCTGGTGGAACGACTCCTCCTTGCAGATGCGGATCATCGCCCGGGCGTACGGCCCGTAGGAGGACCGGCACAGCGGCACCTGGTTGCAGATCGCGGCACCGTCCACCAGCCAGCCGATGACGCCGACGTCGGCGTAGGTGAGGGTGGGATAGTTGAAGATGGACGAGTACTTCTGCCGTCCGCTGATCAGCTTTTCCGTCAGGTCGGCCCGGTCGACGCCGAGGGTCTCGGCCGCGCTGTAGAGGTACATGCCGTGCCCGGCCTCATCCTGCACCTTGGCCAGCAGGATGGCCTTGCGCCGCAGCGACGGGGCGCGGGTGATCCAGTTGCCTTCCGGCTGCATGCCGATGATCTCCGAGTGCGCGTGCTGGGCGATCTGCCGGATCATCGTCTTGCGGTAGCTGTCGGGCATCCAGTCACGCGGCTCGATCCGCCGGTCGTGAGAGATCGTCTCGTCGAAGTGGGCCTGCAGGTCCGGCTCGGTGGCGATGGTCACGGATTCCACTCCTTGCACACCATGGTCATCTACTCTCGGATACCCTTTACATACCGAACATTCAGTAATTTACTCTACTGCATGACCGGACGTTCGGTAATAGTTCAGGAGGTCGCGTGGCCGTCACCGCTGCTGACCAAACGCCACGTCGGCGCGGACGCCCCGGCTATGACCTGGAGTCGGTGCTGCAGGCCGCGGTCGAGGTCTTCAACGAGCGCGGTTACGACGGGGCGAGCATGGAAGACCTGTCCAAGCGTCTCGGCATCGCTAAGTCCGCGATCTACCATCACGTGTCGGGCAAGGAAGAACTTCTCCGGATGGCTCTCGACCGCGCCCTGGACGGATGGCAGGAGGCGGCCGAGCGTGCCCGCGCGCTTGACGCGCCGGCCATCGTACGGCTCGAGATGCTCGTCCGCGGCACGGTGGCCGTGCTGGAATCGCAGCTCCCCTATGTCACCCTGCTGCTGCGCGTCCGGGGCAACACCGACGTCGAACGTGCGGCACTGGCACGCCGCAGGTCGTTCGACAGCCTTGTCGCGGACCTGGTCGCGGAAGCTGAACGTGACGGCGATGTCCGGACGGACGTCGACCCCAAGTCGACGGCGCGATTGCTGTTCGGGATGGTCAACTCGATCGTCGAGTGGTACCGGCCCGGTAGCCGCCCGGCCGCGCCGGACTCGCTGGCGGACGCCGTGTGCGCCATCGCGTTCGACGGCTTGCGCGTGCGGAAGTAGCCTCCCGGCTCCGCAGGGACGGCCCGGCCCTGGAGCGAATCGGGAGAGCCTGGCATTCCGGGTACTGACAGGCCCTCCCAGGTTGTCCGGCGGGGTCTTAGCCTGGGGTTATGGACAACGGGCACGAGATGCGGGACTTCCTGACCTCACGCCGCGCCAAGATCACCCCCGAGCAGGCCGGGCTGCCCGCCTACGGCGGCAACCGCCGGGTGGCCGGGCTGCGCCGGGAAGAGGTCGCGCTGCTGGCCGGGGTCAGCATCGACTACTACACCCGGCTGGAACGCGGCCGGGCGCACGGCGCGTCGGAGAGCGTGCTTGAAGGCATCGCCCGCGCGCTGCAGCTGGATGAGGCAGAGCGTGCCCATCTGTTCGACCTCGCCCGCGCCGCCGCCCCCGCCGCTCCGCGGGCGCCTCGCCGCCCCGCGGCGCAGCAGGTGCGCCCCAGCGTGCAGCGCATCCTCGACTCGATGACCGCCACCCCCGCCTACGTCCGCAACGCCCGGCTAGACATCCTGGCCGCTAACCGGCTCGGCGCGGCGCTGTTCGCGCCGGTCCTCACCGGCCCCGCCCAGCCGGCCAACAACGCCCGGTTCCTGTTCCTCGACCCCGCCGCCCGCGAGTTCTACCCCGACTGGGAACGCCAGGCCCAGGACGTCGTGGCCATGCTGCGCACCGAAATCGGGCAAAACCCGTACGACAAGGCGCTGTCGAACCTCATCGGCGAGCTGTCCACCCGCAGCGACCACTTCCGCACCTGGTGGGCCGCCCACAACGTCCGCTTCCACCGCACCGGCGTCAAGCGGCTCCACCATCCCGTGGTCGGCGACCTCACCCTCACCTACGAGGCACTCGACCTGGCCGCCGACACGGGCCTGCGGATCTCCGCCTACAGCGCCGAACCGGGCACCCCCTCCGACGACGCGCTCAAGCTCCTCGCCACCTGGGCCGCCACCCTCGACCAGGCCGACCACTCCCCCGGCCGCGCCGGATAGCGGGGGCACTGGGCGCCATGGTCTGGGCTGCCAGGGAAGGGGGTTCTGCCGGTACCCCGAACGACCGGCCCTCCCCACGGCGGCTAGCCGGTGGTTGCCTGGAGTCATGAGAGCTGCGATATTCTCCGGACCCGGAGCGGTCGAGGCGGGCGAGCGGGCCATCAAGTCGCTGGTACGGATCGGGGCGGTCTGATGGCCATCAGCGAAACCGCCCGGCGGAACCACGACGAGCTGTTCCCCGGCCATGTCTCGACCCTCAAGGTCACCGACCCGGAGCTGATCGAGATCTTCGACAACTTCGCCTTCGACGAGGTGCTCCGGCACGCCGCGCTCGACACCCGGACCCGGCTCATGGTGCAGCTCGCGGCGCTCATCGGCTGCCAGGCGCTGAGCGAGTACCGGATCATGCTCGGCGCCGCCTTCACCGCCGGTGTCACGCCCGTCGAGGCCAGGGAGATCGTCTACCAGGCCGTCCCCTACGCCGGGATGGGCAAGGTCTTCGACTTCATCCACGCCACCAACGAGATCCTCACCGAACGCGGCGTCCAGCTGCCGCTCGACGGACAGGCCGCCACCCCCGCCACCCGCGCCGAAAAGGGCCGGGCGGTGCAGGAGCAGATCGTCGGGGCGGACCGGGTCGAGCGCTTGTACGCGGCGGCGGCCGAGGACGAGCTGCACTTCCAGCGGTTCCTGTCCGCCAACTGCTTCGGCGACCACGTCGCCCGCACCGGGATCGGCGTGCCGGTGCGCGAGCTGCTCACCTTCGCTATGCTCGCGGCCCTCGGCGGGTGCGACCCCCAGGTCAGGGGGCACGTGGCGGCCAACCTCAACGTCGGCAACGACCGGCAGACGCTGATCAGCGTCATCACCGTCCTCCTGCCGTTCATCGGCTACCCCCGCACCCTCAACGCGCTCGCCGCCATCAACGAGATCGCGCCCGCGTCCCCCGCGTCCAAGGAAGGATGATGACATGACCGCGCAGAAGAAGTGGCTCATCACCGGCGTCAGCAGTGGCTTCGGCCGCGAGCTTGCCACCCAGCTGCTCGACCGCGGCGATACCGTCGTCGGCACCGTCCGGCGGCCGGACAGCGTCGCCGACCTGCTCCAGAAGTACCCGGACACGTTCCGCCGCGAACTGCTCGACGTGACCGACGCCGGCGCCGTCCGCGACGTGACGGACCGCAGCTTCACATCTCTCGGGCGCATCGACGTGGTCGTCAGCAACGCCGGCTACGGCCTGTTCGGCGCGGCCGAGGAACTGTCCGACGAGCAGGTCAGCCACATCATCGCGACCAACCTCACCGGCTCCATCCAGCTCATCCGGGCCGCACTGCCGCACCTGCGCGCCCAGGGCGGCGGCCGGATCATCCAGATCTCCTCCTACGGAGGGCAGGTCGCCTTTCCCGGCAACTCGCTCTACCACGCCACCAAGTGGGGCATCGAGGGGTTCGCCGAGTCAGTCGCCCAGGAGGTCGCCCCGTTCGGGATCGGCGTGACCATCGTAGAGCCGGGCGGTGCCCGAACCGAGTTCCGCTACGGCAGCGCCCAGGTCGCCGACCTGCTGCCCGCCTACGACGGCAACCCGGCGCACGGCTTCCTGGCGATGCTCGACCCCGCGGGCGGGCTCGCCCCCGGCGACCCCGCCCGCATGGCCGCCGCCATCATCGCCAGCGTGGACCAGCAGCCCGCCCCGCTGCGCATCATCCTGGGATCGCAGGCACTGCAGACCACCGTCGGCGTCCTCAAAGACCGCGTCGCCAGCTTCGAGGCACAGGCCGGCCTGGCCGTCTCGACGGACTTCCCGCCAGGCGAGTGACCAGAACCCCAGCGAAGAGACCTACGGAGATGAGCACGATAAAGACCCGCACCCTCGCCGGGGGCCTGGAGGCAATGCCGCTCAGCAACGGTTGATCTTGGCCGGTCGCCGACTCCCCTTGTCGGCAAGCCTATGTTGTGCAAATTCGGACATTAAAGACATAACGGGCTAGCGAACTACAGAGTTCGACCGTTTTGCGCGCCTCGCTGCGGACTTCCGGCACGGTCGGCCATGATCGCGAAGAATTTTCGTTGCAATAGAATGAATTATTTACGTTGAAAAAAATGTTTTCGGGATCATTGCGTTAGCTTAACAATCGGCAGTCACGGACGGTTATAGTGGCGGCGGACGCGTCCCTGGGGAGCGCCCCGGGAAACCATGATCGACTTAGGCTAAGTGGCATTGAGTACGGAGCGGTCTTGTAACCCCACCTGCTTGTCAAGGCCTCAACCAGTTCGAGACCGCGTCCGGACTCGGCATCTGTGAGGACATGCCGAGCAGCCGGGAGCTCTGGCACCGTATCCCACGCCTCAAGGACAAGCTGGGTGCGATCAGCGAGCAGTCGGACATGAATCACGGCCATCCGGCCATTCCAGTACCTCGGGTGACCGTGCTCGTCCGTGGATGCTCGGACGGCGTTCGCGACCAACTCACTGGCGACCAGCTCAGCCGTGTCGGCCAGCTCGTCAGGTGCCAGCCAGTAAGCGTGGCTGTGACGTGTGCCCGGACACAGGCTGGGACGGTGGGGAAAGCACCAAGCGGGGCCATACTGCTCGTGAGCGGCCGCGCTCTGGGTGTGACAGGCCAGCGTTCCCCGCTCTGAGGCGATGCCCACCGTCTGGCAACCGTTCGCTGGTGCGCTGCTCATGGGATCGTCATCTTCTCGGGCCGCGGCAGTTCCACGTGCTGCCAGACAACTCCAAGCTCAGAATCGCTGAGGCCGTCGAGGTACTCCTGCAAACAGAGCATCTCGGCCAGTTCCACGAGATTCCCTGAGCTGAGATAGCAGCGCAGCAGCGACCGCGGGCCGTAGTCGGAGACGACACCACCTCGGACGGCAAACCAGCACTCAGGTGAGCCGCCGAGCCGCCAGTCCGGAAAGGCAGCTCTTAGCGTCTCAAGATCCAGCTGGCTAACCATTCCAGACGTTTGCCCGTCAGCGTCTGCGTGAGCGCTCATGACGCCTCACCCGGCCCAATACGTCCCACAGGCAAGCAGGCGCGGGTTATAGCTCGATTACGGGGACAGACACCCAGCGAGGCTTCGCATATAACCACGCCACGCCGCCAACCCTAATCGGCAGCGCATTAATCGATAAGGACATTCTTGTAATCGAATTATTCTCGTAATGGAATAGGAGTGGTCACAAAGCAACTTTGCGGAAGGCTTGCGCGTAATCCTTCAGCAAGGCGCGGACATCGCCGCCCGTTATGGCATAGCGCTCAAAGAAGGTAAACAGCTCCAGGTGGTACTGCACATCCCGGGGATCACGCATCATGATGACCCCGCCGAACGTCTCGGCTGTCGCTATGCGGTCGTCATAGACCGTGAAGGTATTAAGCGGGCCGTCTGGGACGTAAGCGTCAAGCGGGATGATGCCCAGGCGGATATTCGGTAGCTCCGACAGCGAGGCGAGGCGCCCCATCTGCACGGCCATGACCGGTGGCTCGCACAACTGCCACCGCACCGCGGCCTCGGTGAGGATAAAGGTAAAGCGCTTGGATGCATCGTAGAGACGGGCCTGGCGGTCGAGCCTTTTCGCTATGGCCTGGGGATGATCGCCGGGGAAGTTGGCCATGCTCGCTCTCGCGTATTCGGGCGTCTGGAGCAAGCCGGTAATCATGAGCGGCAAGAAGAAGCGGATGTGTTGGGCGTAGGCTTCGAGGGCAGCCAGCTCACGCTGCTTCTGGTGCATGCCCCGTTTGAGCGAGGTCCGGACGCTCTGAAATTCGGTGTTGGCCAGGCGAGCCATGGCCATGAGGTCGGCGATGCGGTCCTGAGCAGCCCCGAGCGCGGTCAGGATGCGTTCGACATCGGTGGCGCTTGCTAGCACCTTGCCCGTCTCGATCTTGGAGATCTTGCTCTGCGAGATGCCACACCGAGCCGCGAGGCGCTCGCCGGTCAGCCCGGCGGCCTTGCGGGCTTCGCGCAAGCTGACCGCCAGCTCGTCTTTGCGCTGGCCAAGTTCCTCGGGTTCAAACACGTGGAGAGTTAGCCCTGCCAGTAGTCGGTGAACGGGACGGCTCGTTCCCAGGCGGCATCCCGCCAGCTCAGGTACGCATCGAGGTCTGGATCTGTGACCAGTTCCCGGCCGATTTGTGTTCCATCTGGCCGGTAGAGCAGCTTGACGACGGTGTTCTCGTCGAAGAGCCAGAAGTCATGGTCTGGCAAGTCAGACCTGGGCCGGTCGGTCAGGTCGAGGATGCGGATGTCCTCACCCGCCTCGACGTTGTAGGCGAAGCCCCAGGCGAACTCGTACTCGATGTAGTCCGTCAGTGGACGCTCCACTATGCGCACGCGGCGCATCGTCTTACCGGCCTTGCGAGCATCGGCCACAGTGTCGAGCCAGCCGTAGTGGTAGTCAGGCGGTGGTTTCTCACCCGCCCGGAAGCGCCTGAGCTCGTCCGCCTCGCCCGGCATGGTGTAGATCTGGCGCAGCTCAAGCCGGAAGGCCGACCTCGCGAAGTCGCGGAAATACCGTGACCAGGCTTCACCCTCCAAGCGCACGGGCCGCCTCCGCGAGCAGTTCGACGGGAATCTCCACGATGGCCTCGTGTGCTGGCGTGGGGTGGCTCAAGCGTTCGCCCTGGACGGCGATGGTGCCGCGATCTGTGCGGTAGACAGTCGGGCAGTCGCCGTCTTTGCAGTTGTCGTCGCCAGCGATCTTGGTCAGTTCCATGGCCTGTGCCTTCCCTAGGTCGGGGCCTTTGACCAGGACGGTAGGGAACGATTCCAGGCTCGTCAAACAGTTCGCGCGAATATTCTGGTTATGGAATTTTTTGGCAACGCGGAAAAGATGATCGCCCGGCCTCGCTGAGCGAGACCGGGCGGTTGGCATGGTGGGCGAAGAGCCATGAGGCGGGGCGGCTGGGGTTTGGGAGGCCATAGGCGGGCTTCCCGCCACATGGAGACGGCTCGTTCATAGCTGATACGTAAAACGCTCTCGATCGGTGGTCCACTTGGCCAGGATGATGACGAGGGTGCGGAGGTACAGCTCATAGCTTTCGTTGGTCCAGTATGGAGCGTCGCTGCGCAGCTAAGGGACGGGCCGGGCGCCGGGACGCCTGCTGTCTGTGGCCTGTCTGGTCAGGGAACCCGGGCGCGCAGGAACTTGCCGGTCTGCTCGGTGGCCTGGGCTGCCTCGGGAGTGCCGAGCAGGAGCTGGTAGACGTGGGGCAGGCCCTCGCCGGTCTGCAGGGTGACGTCGACCCCGGCGTCGGCTGCCGCGGCGGCCAGCCGTTCGGAATCACTCAGCAGCAGGTCGGCCGTGCCTGCCTGGATCAGCAGCGGCGGGAGCCCGGCCAGCGAGGCGAACAGCGGCGAGGCCAGCGGCGTCTTGGGGTCGGCGCCGGCCAGGTAGCCGGCCGCGAACTGGCGGAGCATGGCGGGGGTGGAGACCGGGTCCTGGCCGGCCCGCTCGGTCATCGAGGCCCCCGAGCTGGTCAGGTCCACCGTCGGGGACATCAGCACGGCGGCCGCCGGCAGCGCCTGCCCGGCGTCGCGCGCGGCCACCAGCAGGGCGACGGCGAGGCCGCCGCCGGCCGAGTCGCCGGCCACCGCCATCGATGCCGCGTCCAGGCCCTCGCCGGCGCGCAGCCAGCGCCAGGCGGCTAGGACGTCGTCGACGGCGGCGGGGAAGGGATGCTCGGGGGCCAGCCGGTATTCGGGGAACAGCACCCGCATCCCGGCGGCCCGTCCCAGCCGGGCGGCCAGCTCGCCGTCGCTGCGCAGCGACCCGAGCTCATACCCGCCGCCGTGCAAGAACAGCAGCACCCGGCCGGTGTCCGCGCCAGGGGCGGTGAGCCAGTGGGCCGGCACCCCGCCCGCGGTCACCTCCCGCACCCGCACGTCATCAGGGACCGGATAAAGGCGGTCGCCGGGGACGAAGGCGGCGCGGCGCTCCTCCAGCGCCGACGGGGCCTGGCCGGCACTGGCCTTCTGCCGGTCCCTGAGGGTGTCGATCGCGTCCTGCATAGCCTGGCTGGGCATGTTCGGCATCTCCTTCGGCCTGGGCTGCTGGTCTGATACGGCACGGCTGGCGCTCCGGCGGCCGGGCCAGGATGCCGGCGCTTCGGCCGATTGCTCCTGACAATCACCCGTGCCACCCTTAACGACCGCGTTGCGGCACCTCTGCCGCCGAGAGCTACGGGGCCAGACGACCCAGCCACCGTATCCCCGTTGCGGCCCGGCATTTCATCTGAACGTACGTTCGGTCTGGCTGCGGGCATTGCGAACCCGGGTGCGGGACGGCCCCCAAACCTCAGCCGGCCGATCGCAGCCCGCCCGGCCGGCGCGCCGGGCTACTCGGCACCGACGGCCACCGTCCACGAGGCGGCCACCGAGGCCGGGCCCTATCCGCTCGGAGTCTCACGCAGCTTGAGCGCCAGCTCCGCCCCGAGGCGTCCTCGCGCGGCACGCGCCGAGGCGGCGACGCCCTTACTGACCAGCGACGGTCTCCCGGTCCGGGAACACCTCGCTGAGCCGCCCGGTGTTGACGTCATAGACGAACCCCCTGACTGGGACCTCCGGCGAGATCCATGGATGTGACCTGGCCTTCTGGATCTGCTCCTTGGTGTTCGCCTCGGCGTCGGTGAAGCTGTAGAACTTGGCCGGCGCAATCGGCGCCCGCCCTGTCTCCTTGCGGAGCCGGTCCTCCATCTCGCTGTCCGTGAACCTGAGCATCCCGCAGTCGGTGTGATTGATGATCATTATCTCTCGGCTGCCCAGCAACCTGGTCGAGAGAACAAGCGACCGGACCGAGTCGTCATCGATCACGGTGCCGAAGTTCCTGATCATGTCGGCATCGCCATCGGCGAGACCCAGCATCTGCCCGATGTTGGTTAGCCGGGGATCGGCACAGGTGACGATCGCGATCCGAGGCGCAGGCGGCTTCCCACGGCCGGGATCGTAGTCGTGGGCGATGGTCGCATTGGCGCTTACCGCCTCGTCGATGACACTCATGACCTTTTCTCCTTCTCCTTGGGCTCCTTTGGGGTGCCGGTTCTCCCGGTCGCGTCACGACCAGCCCGGCGAGTTTTCCGTCGGGCACGTTCAGGTTGAGCCGTCCACGGCCACGGTGCCGTCCGGGTACTGTTTCGTTGCCTGCTCGAAAGTGATCGCGGCCGGGCCCTCCGGTCATCGGCGGGCCGGCACTGGTCTTAGGGTCACGCCCGGGGCCGGGCCGTCGCGCCCGTGTAAGTCCCTGGCCGGTACCCTGGCCTGCCGGCCAGGAGCGGTTCGGCCAGCTGTTGACGATCCGTGCCACCAAGCCGGACAAGAACCCGCCCAGCACGGCCGCCGCGCTGATCAGGACCACCCGGCCGGGCTAGGCCCGTCGCTGCGGCCCGCGCCCGGGACGCGCGATGGTCATGATCTTCTCCTATCTGCTGGCCTATGCCAGCCAGATTGCGCGCTATCCGGAGAATGAGCATCGCGCAAGCATGCGATTTCTTCGTCGGCCCCTCGGTGCACCGGGCACCAGGTCTTGGCCGGAGCCAGGGGCATCTGGCCGGATGAGGCGGGTCACGAAGATCTCGAACCCGTTGCTGTAGGCCGGCATGCCTGTGATCGCGACGGTGGTCTGCTCGGGTCGGTCAAACTGCAGGGTGCTGATCGGCACGATGGCGGGAAGTTCCGTCTCCGGCGGGTCCCATGGCTACGGTCAACCAGGGATATCGGGTCGGTCGTTCACCGAGCCGGGCGTCAGTGACGGTGGGCATGAACAAGAGCACTCCGTTGCCGGCGACAGCTCCGACATCGTCGGCTGGTACGTCATCGACGACGTCGTGCACGGGTTCTGGGCCACCGTGCCGCCGCGCACCACCGCCGGGTAGCGGGCCCCACCAGCGGGCGGGCGGCCCGCTACCGGCCAGGGTATGGCCGGTGTGTTTCAAGGGCGCGACGGGACGGCCGCGGGTGCGACCGTGAGTCCTATGCGACCTGACATCAGACCTGGCGGCATCTTCCCTGATTATGCTCTCCCGGACGACACCGGCACGGTGCGTACGCTCAGCGAGCTCCAGGGACGCGATCCGCTGATCCTCACCCTGGCACACGGCAACTACTGCCCCAGAGAGCACCAGCAGCACCTCGAGCTGGCGGCCAACTACTCGAAGATCGCGGTGGCCTGCACCCAGATGGCCGCGATCGCCGCCGGTGATCATCACAGCCTGCAGGAGTTCCGCGCCTCGGCGGGCGCCCCGCGGGTCTTCCTGTCCGGTCCGGGCCGGACCGGGCCGGGCAGCAGGCCAGGGCATCGCCGGGCACACCGACCCCGAGCACAACCCCATGATCCCGCACACGCTGGTGCTCAAGCCGGGGCTGGTCATCCACAGCGTCTACAACGGCTACTGGTTCTGGGGCCGCCCGTCGTTCTACAACCTGGGGAATGACCTGCGCGCGTCAACCGCCGAGATCCGCCCGGACTGGGACCTGAGCACCCCGGGGCTCCGCGAGGCCTGGGACGCGCACGACTACTCGAAGTTTCACGGCTGGGACCGGCGGTCCGCCGGGTCGATGCCGACATCGTATGACTGACAAACCCGCTCTTTGTGCTGCCCGCCGCGCGGTGGCCGCGGCGAATGACCCAGGTGGGCCAGGTGAGGCACGGGTGTGTGTCAATAACGTACGGTCTCTACATCGAGGCTGGTCAGGGCCAGGTTCTGAGTGTAGCCAAACACTCAGATGATCATGGCCCCACCTGTCCCGCCGCCAGGTAGTCCAGGCGAATCGCATGAATTGCGCGATGGCCTATGCGATGCCGTCTCACCAATCTTGACGTGAGAGTTAGTGGTGGCGGGAAGTCTGTACTGGAGGCAGCGTCGGGCTGGCCCGATTTGACCCTCGCGTCCGCCGCGCGGATGCAAGACCGCGATGGGAGCACATCATGACAGAGCACTGGCCAGCGGTTCCCTACGACCGGTGGGGTGCGACATGTGACACGCTGCATGCCCACACTCAGGTGCTAGGCAAGCTGGCCGTGGAGCTCGCGCCGCCCGAGCCGGAGCTGCTGCACGCCGCGCTGCGGTTGACCGCGTGCGGCTGGGAGACCGGGTCGCTGCCCGCGCCGGATGGCTCCGGGTCGCTGGTGGTGGCGCTGGACCTGCACGCGCACGAGGCGGTGGTGGAGCACAGCCGCGGATCGGTGCAGCGGGTGCCGCTTGTCCCGGACCGGCCGGTGGCCGAGGTGACCCGGGATGTGCTGGCGGCGGTGGCCCGGGCGGGCGGCGCGGTGCGCATCAACCCGGTGCCGCAGGAGGTTCCGTGGAGCGTGCCGCTGGACGAGGACTACGAGCACGCCCGCTACGACCCGGGCCAGGTTGAGGAGTACTTCGCCGCGGCCACCCAGGCGGCGCTGGCGCTCGCGGCGTTCCGCGCGCCGTACCGGGGCCGGTCCACGCCGGTCAACGCGTGGTGGGGCTCGTTCGACCTGTGCGTGGTGATGTTCTCCGGTGCCCCGGCCGACCCGCCCTCTGACGGCTTCATCACGCGCAACGCATCCGACGCCCAGCAGGTCGTGGTCGGCTGGTGGCCTGGGGACGCCCGCCACCGGGCGGCCTTCTACGCTTATGCCTTTCCGGCGCCGCCGGGCTTCGCCGGCGCTGCCTTGTCCCCGGCGGCCGCCCGCTGGGACGAGACCCGGGGGAGTACATCCTGGACTGGGATGACGTCCGCGCCGCCCCCGACCCGCATGCCGCAGCCGTGGACTTTCTCCGCTCGGCCTTTCACCATGCCTACCGGAAGTCCGGATGGAGCGGCGAGCTCGGTGCCACCGCGGAAGGCAGGCCGCCCCCGGTACGATGACCGGACCACCGGTCGCCCTGATCGCCCGCGAGCATGATCACGCCGCGGTAAGGCACCAGCTCGCCCGTGTGCCAGCTAGCTCGCCTGGCACGCTGCGCGATGGCCGCGAAGTTCTGGCTCATGAGCCACTGGGGGCCGCGCTGGTTCCCGCGTGGCCTGCTACCTGGCCGGGGCTGACCCCAAGACGCCGCTGGCCTCGCCGCTGTTCGCCTCGCTGGCCGGGCTCCCGCCGCTGCTCGTCCAGGCAGGCACGGCCGACCTGCTGCTGAGTGATTCCGAACGCCTGGCCGCCGCGGCAGCCGACGCCGGGGTCGACGAGGCTTCCGTCAAACCCCCGCCATGCGGGACAATTGCGGGACGGGAGCCGTCTGACAGCCTCAGTGGAAGGGACAGATGGCTGACTGGATCTTTCAGGCCAGCGCGCACGAGCACGACCTCGACGCCAGGATCGCTGCCTCGCCACAGCGGTGGTGGGGCACGCCCCGCTACCGGGACCGGATGGCGGTCGGCGATCGCGTCTGGATGCAGGTGACGGGGCGGCATGACCCGGGCATCTACTACGTCGCGACGATCGTGTCCGCGACGTATGAGCACCCCGTCCAGCCGGGGGAGCCGGCGTACGCCCGGTGGCGGACGGACATCCGGGTCGACTACCGCATCAGGCCGCCCCTGCTCAGGTCCGAACTGCTCGACGACGCGACGCTCGGGTCGTTCCGGCCGTTTCATGGTTTCCAGGGCTCGAACGTGCCGGTGCCCCCTGACATCGCGGCGGCACTGTTGGAACGAGCCGCCCCGCGGCTGGTGACCCTACCCCGGTCAGGTGAGGGAGATCACCCTTGCACTGGATGACCATGGTTGTGTCATTGCGCGGTGTCCCGGTCGTTGAGATGCCAGACTCCGGGACCGGCCAGGAGCTGCTCGCGTGGGCCGGCATCGACGCAGGCCACATCGCCGCCGCCCATCGGCTGGCCGATCTCGCCGGGACCCAGTGACAGGCTAGCCACCGGGCGAAGTCGTCGAACCCGCGTGGTCTCACCAGGTCGCTGAGGCCGACCAGCAGGCAGTAGAAGTCCAGCAACACCGCGCGAACTGGTGGCACACCACCAGCCTGGCATCTGCCACGCGGTATCAGGCCGCCCGATGTTACTGGCGCGGACCACGGGCCGGGCAAGGAGTCCCACCGCCATTCATGTGGTGGCGGGAGCCACCTCGTCCTCGATACCACTGTCCGTGGCCTTCGACAGCTGATGGTCAGCTTCGTCAGACCATCTGGGCGAAGGCCCCACCGAAGAGGTGCCCCGGCCAGGGCGGCGAAGCGATCAGGCCCCGCCGATCAATGAGCGCGCCTCTGCGGGGCCGACTACGAGATCGTGAAGGTCGCCGCCCACCTCGAGTCGACCCGACTGTTCGATCCCGCCGACCTTCACCGGCTCGAAGCCGGCCGTTCGGATCAACCGCTCGACTTCCTCGCCAGCACGGTCGTCGTCGGTCGCGTAGAAGAGGACCGCCGGCTCCGGTGACCGGTTGCTAGAGGACTCGAAGAGATCGGCCGACAGGGTTCCGAACGCCATGGCCAGGCGCGCCCCCGCCGGCAACCACCCGGCTACAACCTTCCCAGAGGATTGCCCTTTCGGCAGGAGACGTGAGACGTTACCGTGTGCGTCGGTGCTGAGCGGGTTGCTCGGAACGACCACGAGCTTGCCGGTCAGCTGGTCGGCGATCTCGTCTATGACGCCCTTCAGCACGGTAAACCGCAGCGCGAGGACGACGGCATCGGCGCCCTGCAACGCGTCGCGGTTGCCGGCGGCGACGAGCGCAGCGCGGCCGATCTCTGCAGCCAGCGTTCGTGCCGACTCCTTGTCGGCGCTCGAGAGCCGCAGGGTCTCGCCGCCTGAGGCGAGCAGGCGGGCGATGACCGATCCGATCCCTCCAGTGCCGATGATCGCGGTGGTCATGGCCGAAACCTCCTCAGCGTCACAGTACTAACAACGGCGGCCCGGAGCATCGGCCCGAGCCGTCTCGCAGCGCCTGCATCAAGGGAGCAGCATCGGTGGCTCACTTGCGTGGCAAAACCCAGCTGATGGCTCAGACACACGGGCAATGGCTCAGATTCCTTGGCACGGGACACTTAGGTAAATACGTCCGTTAGTCCGTTTCCAGTTTTCTGATCTTGATCCGCCGTCTTGCCACCCTTGGTGCATGGTCGTTCCTGTCTCCACACCGGGACCGCCTGCCGCCGCGGCGGCGCTGGCTCTGCGCCCGGCCGGTCTCGCCCCCGGGCCGGGGCCTGATCCGGCTGCTTCCGTTCCCGTCGGGAAGCTGGCGGCCCGGGGTCTTGTGCAAAGCGGCAGGCCGGCCGCCTCCCGGGGTATCTTTGGCCCGGCCGGGCGTCAGGCGCCTCCGCGAATATGCGAGACGGCCTGTTCGGTCATCCAGACGGCGCGGGCGAGGAAGCGGTAGGTCGTCAGGGCCGCAAGGCAGGCGTCGCCGGCGGCGAGGCGTGGCGCGGCCGTCGCATCGCGGACGGCTGCGACCTCGAAGCCCTCCTCCGGAAGATGACGCAGGTGGGATTCCACGCAGGGGTTCGCGGCCATCCCGGCGAGGACGATCTGCGAGACGCCGCGCTTTCGCAGCTGCGGCGCCAGGTCGTTGGCCTGCGGGCCCCCTATCTTGTGCGGCGAGGCGATGATTGCCGGCCCGCCGGGGATGAACTGCCTGAGCTGCCCGGGGAAGCCGGCACCGGACCCGGGCAGGCCCGCAGCAGTCAGCGGCCCCGGGCGTTCGAACATGGGAAGTGCCCGGATGAGCTGCTCGCCCGGGCCCCCGAATCGCCATTGCCCGTCAGCCGGGTACTCGTAGGGCGGCGAGACAGCGACGGTCATGCCGCTGGACCCGGCCGCCTCGAACAGCCTGGCGAGGTTCGCGACCGTGTTGTTCTCGGTGACGCTTTGACCGAAGACCGGCCATCCGGCACCGCCGCGGCTCAGGAAGTCGTTCCGGGGGCCGATCACGGCCAGCGCCGCCCGGGGCCTGTCGAACACGAATCCCGCGTCGGGGAGGACCTGCCCGGCCTCCCGGCTGCCCCGCGGAGGCCCGGCTGACCCGCTCATGGCCGCCGCCTGGTCGATGTTACTCATGGCCTTTTCTCCCTCTATGGGCGTGCCGGATCTCCCGGCCGTGCCACGGCCGGCCTGGCGGGCTTCCCGCCGGGCGCGTTCGGGTTGAGCCGGTCCACGGCCACGGGGCCGTCCGGGTACTGTTTCGTTTCCCGCCCGGAAGTGATCGCGGCCGGGCCCTGCCGGTGATCGGCGGGCCGGCCCTGGTCTCAGGGTCACGCCCGGGGCCGGGCCGTCGCGCCCGTGTAAGTCCCTGGCCGCTACCCTGGCCCGCCGGCCGGGAGCGGTCCGGCCAGCTCTCGTGACGATCCGTGCCACCAAGCCGGGCAAGAACCCGCCCAGCACGGCCGCCGCGCTGATCAGGACCACCAGGGTACGGCCAGTGTGTTTCACCGGCGCGACGGGACGGCCCCGGGCGCCAGGGTGAGTGTCATGCGTCCTGACATCAGACCCGGCGGCGTCTTCCCTGATTATTCTCTCCCGGACCACGCCGGCACGGTGCGTGCGCTGAGCGGGCTGCAGGGCCGTGATCCGCTGGTCCTGACCCTGGCGCGCGGCAGCTACTGCCCCAGGGAGCACCGGCAGCACCTGGAGCTGGCGGCCAGCTACCCGAAGATCGCGGTGGCCTGCACCCAGATGGCCGCGATCGCCGCCGGTGATCATCACAGCCTGCAGGAGTTCCGCGCCTCGGCGGGCGCCTGCGGGCCTTCCTGTCCGGTCCGGGCCGGACCGGGCGGCAGGCCAGGGCATCGCCGGGTACACCGGCCCCGGGCACAACCCGATGATCCCGCACATGCTGGTGCTCACGCCGGGGCTGGTCATCCACAGTGTCTATAACGGCTACTGGTTCTGGGGCCGCCCGTCGTTCTGCGGCCTGTGGCGCGAGCTGCGCGCCGCCACCGCCGAGATCCGCCCGGACTGGGATCTGAGCACCCCGGGGCTGCGGGAGGCCTGGGACGCGCACGACTACTCGAAGTTTCACGGCTGGGACCGGCGGTCCGCCGGGTCGATGCCGGCATCGTATGACTGACAGCGCGGCGATTGCCGCTGTGTCACTTCGTGGCCCAGGTGAGGCACGCTCACCGGGTTGTGTTTTGCGGCGCTTGGCTGAACCGCGGCCAGATAGGCCAGGCGGGGCCACCTGGTGGCCGACGAAGATCACGGAAGGGGCGAAGGCAATGACCACGCCGGTATGCGAGATGCTCGGGATTGAACAACCGATTGTCCAGGCCCCCATGGCCGCGGTTCCCCGGCTGGCCGCGGCGGTCTCGGAGGCCGGCGCGCTGGGCATGGTGCCGCTGACGTGGTCCGCTGACGCCGGAGCCGTCGTCTGGGAGACGGCGGCGCTGACCGCGCGGCCGTTCGGCGGCAACTTCATTCTCACCTCCGATCATCACCGCCCCCTTGACCCTCCCCTGGAGGCCGGCGACGTGATCGCGCACTTCGCCTCCGGCGAATCAATCGTCCGCTACGAGCCGGCGCCGCCGATGGCCGGAACGACCGGGGAGATCGAAGCCCTCTCGATGTGGGCCGGACAGGGCGTCGCACTCGCCAGACAGTCCCAGTCAGCGGCGGATATCGTGAAGGAGCTCACCTCCCGCCTGTAACCCCAGGACCGACACGCTCGCCCCGCGGCCCCCGGCGCTTTTGTTCCCGGCCAGCAGCAGGCCCGCCCAGCCAGCCCGGCCGCCGGAGCGCCGTCCACGCCGGATCAGGCAGGCAGCCCAGGCCAAAGGAGATGCCGACATGCCGAGCCAGGCCATGCACGACGTGATGGATGCCTTCCGGGACCGGCAGAAGGCCAGCCCTCGCTGTCCATCTCATGACGATCACCGCGATCGCTGGCGCGACCTTCGACATCGGCGGCGGCCGGCAATTGACCGTCGGATGAGAGCCGGGGCCCGGCGTCCCGGGGGGAAGCCCCGGAGCATTCCCGGATCCCCGGATCGCTCCGCCCGCCTGCAGAAGGGACAATGCGATGGATCCTGATATCCAGACCAGGGCCGCGATCGAGGAACACTGGCGGGCGTCGGAAAGCGGGGATACCGAAGCCGAGCACGCCATGTACGCCGCGGACGCGATCCTCGACTACCCCCAGTCAGGTGAACGGTTCCGGAGCCGCGCGACGATTTCGGCGCAACGTGGCGGGCATCCTGCCACTCGGCACTTCACCGTCCAGCGGATCGCCGGCGGCGGGAATCTGTGGGTGAGCGAGTGCATCATCACCTACGACGGCGTGCCCAGCTACTCCGTGAGCATCATGGAATTCGCCCACGGACAGGTGGTGCACGAGACTCAGTACTTCGCGGACCCTTTCGGTGCGCCTGCGTGGCGGGCAGCACTCGCGGAGCCGATGCCGGGCAGGACCATCGCCAGGGCCTGATCCGGGGCCAGCAGCGGCTCAGCCCATCTCCGCACAACAGATGGCCATCATCACCGGCGGCCCCGGCGCGATGGGCCTTCGTCGTGCTCAGCGCTGCCCTGGTGATCCAGCTGGTCCTCTTCCGCCCTAGCGTGGCAGCCGGCTTCCACGATCCCGGACGGGTCTTCGGCTTCTTCGCGATTGCGGGCGGGATGGATGTGCTCGGGATCCGGCTGGCGACGTGAACGGCACCTGCTCGTCTCGCTGAGCTTGCTGCGCTGGCTGACGGTGCCCATGACCCCGCAGACCCTCAGCCCTCCCTACTGGATCCTGATGGGCGCCACCGCGATCATCGTGCTGGCCGGTGCCCGGGTGGATCCCGCTGCTCGTCGTGCTCGGCTTCTGGCGCCACGTCCGGCGCCACTGGCCGCTGACCTACGAGCTGGCGCTGTGGAGCGTGGTCTTCCCGCCCGGGCGCGAGCGGCTTTCAGCTTCTCCGGCAACCACCGTGGCATCACCGGTCGGACGGAACAACATCTGCCACCGGAGGAATCATGACCACGCGGCCGCGCTGGCCGCAATCCCGACCGCCTGCAGCACGCCGCGGCCAAGATCTTTGCCTCGAGGAAGACGGCGAAGCCGTCACAGCGACGGAAGTTACCGAATCCCACCCACGGAGCCCGACCTGGGATCTCGGCGGGCACCGGGTTCGTCATGAGCGTGAATGAATTGGCAGGGCCCGCCTGATTTAGCCGAAGGTGAACGCGTAGGCCTAGACGTCGGGATCGAGGAAGGTGATCTCGAAAGATCCGCCGGCCGGTCCGCCGTGCTCTGCCCACTGGCCAGGATGCAATGCCGCTTAGCCTGAGTTGATCATGGCTTCCGGGGGCGCTCCCTGGGACGCGTCCGCCGCCACTATAACCGTCCGTTACTGTCGATTTCGAAGCTAGCGTAATGATCCCGAAAACATTTTTCTCAACGTAAGTAAATCATTCTATAACGCAGAAAATTCTTCGCCATCATGGCCGGCCGCGCCAGGAGTCCGCGGCGGGGCGCGCAAAATGGTTACGCTCTGTAGCGCACCGGCCCGTTATGCCCTTAATATCCGAATTCACGCAGCGCAGGCTTACCGTAAGGGGAGCCGGCGACCGGCCAAGATCAACCGTTGCTAAGCGGCATTGAGCCAGGATGCCGCCTGCCGCGGTAGCCACTAGCGGCCTCGACTAGGCACCTGGGGGACTCGATCGCACCCCTGTAGTCGCGACGATGTTAGGGATGCGGTCGCCGACCGCGGGACCGTGAGGAGCGAGATCGTGACCACCTGGCTGAACGCGTCCTTCGAGATGCGGTTCCGGCTCATCGGTGGCCTCACTGTCCGGTTTGCTGCCAGCGATGACCACAGTGATCATGCCCTCCTGCCCAGCCCGTGGCCCGAGAGCCTGCTGGCCTTCGAACCGGTCTGGTGGCGCCTCGCGGAGCGTACTCACCTGGTGGCAGTGGATCTGCCGGGGTTCGGGCATTCCCAGCGCAGCGACTCGCTATTGTCCCCGCGGGCGATGGGCGAGTTCATCATCGCCGCCGCCGACGCGTTCGGGCTCGAGCACCCGCATGTCGTCGCCCCCGGCACCGGCACCGCGGCCGCGCTGTTCGCCGCGGCGCGGTATCCGGGCCGTCTGCGGAGCCTGGTCGTCGGCAGCGGCGCCGCCGCGGTCCCGCTCCAGCTTGGCGGGATGGTCAAGGACATCATCGAGGCCCCCGACCTGGACGAGTTCCGCCGCGCTGACCCGCGGCAGCTCGTGAACGCCGCGCTGAGCGGCATCAGCCGGTACACGCTTCCCGAATCCGTCCGGGATGACTACCTGGCCTCCTACCAGGGGGACCGGTTCGCCGGGTCGGTTCGCTACCTGCGCTCCTACCCGGCTGAACTTCCGGTACTGGCCGGCCTGCTGCCGCGGATAGACACCCCGGTGCAGATCATCGCCGGCGCCGACGATACGGCAGTGCCGCCGGTCAACGCCAGGTTCCTGCACGAGCGGCTGCCGCACAGCAAGCTCGACGTCATCGACGCGGGCCACTTCACCTGGGAAGACGCCGCAGCCGAATACGCGGACCTGGTCACCGGCTGGTGGCGCGGCGAGGCCAACGGATCGAGGAAATGAGTACCATGCCTGGCACTGACCACGACACCGCGATGAACCTGCGCAGGACTGCGCTGCCGCCCGTGACGGCCGACCAGGCACCCGTGTGCGGGCTGCATGGCCGTCGCGGCGAGTCCGAGATGCTGGACCGGCTGGTCGCCGATGTGCGGGCAGGTCAGAGCCGGGTCCTGGTCCTGCGCGGCGAGCCGGGAACCGGCAAGCTGAAGAACGCCGCGGGACACCATGCGGCAGTGATCGTCACCCGCTAGCACCGCGGCTGCTGATGTTGCCGCGCCTGCGGCCGTCTAGTCCTGTTCTTCGCACATGGGGTTTTACGGGGTGGACCAGCGGGGTCGGCTGATGTCGATGCCGAGGAGGTCGAGAAGCCGGGCTTGGATGCCGGCGGGTTTGGGGATGGTGGCGGGGTTGCCGTCGTGGGCGGGGATCAGGCGCAGGTCGGCCAGTGCGCGGAAGATGGTCCTGCCGGTGGGTTTGGCCGGGGTGGGGCCGTAGCCGGGCAGGCCGGTCAGCATCCCGCCGTGCGGGGCCAGCGCTTGGCGGACCTGCCGTTCGACCAGGCAGAAGATCAGCAGGGCCAGGCAGATCACGGTGATCAGGGCGGTGATGCGCCGGTTGAGTTCCAGGAAGATCGGGGCGACGGCGAGGGGGCCTTTGAATTCGCCGTAGCGGCGTTCGACGACGTGCTGGCCTTTGTAGCGGCGGAAGACCTCGGCAGGGCCGGCCTGGCCGGAGGTCAGGTTGGTCAGCAGGGCGTACCAGCCGTCTGCGGCGGCTTCAGCGTCGATGGCATCCTGGTCGAAGTGCCAGGCCAGCACGGGTTCGCCGGCTGGGCCGGCGGTGATAGCGGTGCGCAGGTACGCCTTGACGCGGCGTTTGGCGGCGATCGCCTGGACCCGGGCGGCCACGGCCTCTTCGGTGGGGTGGAACCGGGTCCCGGCGGTGCGCACCAGCTTGTCCAGCTCGGTGGCGGCCTTGGCCAGCTTCAGCGCCCTGGCCTTGGCCTGGCCGGCGGCCATCGCCGCCGCGTTGGCCCAGGAGATCAGCTTGGAGTCGCCCACCAGCAGGAACGTGCGCGGCCCGGCGATCTTCTTCAGCGCGGTCATCGCCCCGGTGACCTGGGCCACCTCCCCGGCCCCGCCGTCGTAGGCGTGATGGAAGACCGGGATCCCGCCGTCAGCGGCCACGGCCAGCCCGGCCTGGACCTGCTTCAGATCCGGGCGGCGGTCCTTCGGATGCCCCCACCGCGGCGCCGGGTACTCCTCGTCCGGCTCCGGGTAGGCGCCGTACAGCGAGATCGAGGTCATGTCCCAGTGCAGCCGGGCCACGTCCACCCCGAACTCGCTGATCGCCGCCGCCCCGACCGAGCCGATGACCTCATCCAGATGCGGAGCGATCGCGTCCAGGGCACGGCCGAGCCGGTCATCGTTGAGCAGACGCGGCTCGATGCCATACACCTCGTCCACCGCCATCGCCGCTGCCCACGCCTCCACCTGCACCAGCGGGGCCGGCGCCGTCAGCCGGTTCGCCACCAGCGCCTCAATCACCTCCCCGTGCGAGACCGGCGCCACCTGCCGGACCGGGCACAGCTCATCGACCACCTCCGCGATCCGCAGCCGCCGCCCGAACTGCGCCACCACCGGCAGTGCACCCAGCCGCTTCTCCAGCACCCGGACCACCGCGATCTCCGCCCGTGCCCGGCCCCGCCCGCGGCCAGTCCTCGACATCCCGCCCATGCCCGACGTCAACCACCTGATCGGGTTGTCTCTTCCCCACCTCAGATCACATCGGAACCGATCTGTCACACACGGCCAACGACCGGCCCGCGTCCACAATCGAGTCATCCCGCCAGCACAGACCTCAGCACCTCAACTACACAACACCATGTGCGAAGGACGGGTCTAGTACGTGACGGCGGGGAACTGGTCACGCGCGCGCTCGAGCTGGCCGGTCCATTCGCGGGGCCAGCCGAAGGCGCGGGCGGCCTGGGTGCGTAGGTCCGCGGCGGCGGCGCCGCTGGTGAAGTGGATGTACTCGCCCCAGTTCATCCGCCGGGTGTAGGTTCCGCCGGAGTCGCGGGGGAAGTACGCGGCCAGCTGCCGGAAGAACCTGGCCATGACCGCGGCCTGCCCGCAGTCTCGCCACAGCGGGTAGAACCAGTCGCGGAACCAGCGGGTACCCGGCCGCGGGAAATCGTCGGCGTTGCCGGTGAACTGGCGGTGGACACGCCGGGCGTCGCGGCGCATGCCGAGCGCGGTGTAGAGGTCGTAAATGTAGAACTCGGCCCACTTGCTGTCGCCCCAGATCTCGTAGGCGGGGGAGCCGTGGGCGCCGTTGTTAGCGCTCTCGACGGTATGCCCTATCTCGTGAGCGGGCAGTTCGGGGGCGAGGGTGTTGCTTTCCCGCCAGGTGTCCAGGCCGCAGTCGCTGACATTGTGGTAGTCGTGGACGGGGCTGACGTAATAGCCGGCGTGGCCGCCGCCGTGGCGCCCGGCATGGTGGATGGAGTAGATGCGCGGGTCGGGGCCGAACGCATCGCCGTAGGTCGCCTTGGAGTACCGCCAGACCTGGCCGATGTAGCCGGGCAGCCACCGGACCTCGGCGCGGCGGACATCCCGATCCAGGTAGATCGCGCAGTCGCCATCGTCGTAGTAGAGCTGGAGCAGTTGGCGGTGGTCGAACCAGTGCTCTTGCCAGGTGCCCGGCGGGCTGCCTGCCCGCCGCTCCCGCTCCGCTTCCACCCGTCCTCCCGCCTCGCCCGGCAGCCCACTGGCGGACGGCCGTCCGGCTCCGGGCGCCCGCGGCTTGAGACAGTCATCAGCCGACTGTTCAGTACCCAAACCAAGGATCAGCAGAACAGATCTGCTTCCGCGACGGCTCCCGTTTGGCTCCCCAACTGCAGCGCCTCGACGGTCATCGGGTTACATGTCTATGGTCTTGAGGAAGCGCCTCGGGCGGGCGCGCACGCCGGTGTGTTTGGCTGGCCCAGGAGTGTGGTGTCCAACCTCGGCGCTCCAGTTGCATGGTGTGTACCCGTGGCGTCAGCCGCGGCTAGCATGAACTCGTGACCTACGAACGCATCACCACAGATCCCGCTGTCATGGGCGGCCTGCCCTGCATCAGGGGACTGCGCTTCCCGGTCGCGACAGTGGTGGCGATGGTAGCGGACGGCATGGGAACCGAAGAGATCCTCGCCGAGCATCCCGGCCTCACCGCCGAGGACATCCACGAGTCGCTGCTGTACGCCGCCGAGGCCGTACGCGAGCGAGAGCTGCCACTCCGGCACACGGCGTGAAATTCCTCATCGACAACAACCTCTCCCGCTCCTGGCCGGCAAGTAGCTCGCTTTATGTGGACTTATATTGGCGGAACTCTATCAATAATGTTTCGCTCTGTTTTTGCGCATATTGCTGCTTGCAGGTTCCACGAGGGGCATGGGTGGCTGGCCTGTCGCTGGCCTGGTGCTGGCTGTTATCGCTCTCCGGTGTCGCCTCGTGGGTGCTGCCGCCGGGCGTCGTGCTCATCGGCGTGAGCGCGCTGATACTGGTGCTATGACTGAGACCGAGTCCCTGATCGCCGAGGTCCGTGAATTGCGCGCCGACGTCGCCCGGCTGCACGCCGCGCACACGCCGGTGCACATCCGGCATGGCTGGATGAACCTGTTCCTCAAAGACCTGTCCACTAACCCGTACACCCAGTACAAGGTCCACATGTGGGGCGCGATCTACTGGCTGATCAACTTCCCGCTGATCTGCTGCCTGTTCTTCTTCACGCCCACGCTGTGGCTCAAGCTCGGCATCTTCATCACGCTGATCTACTCGATCTACGCCAACCTTGCGACCGACTACGGCGCCATGTCAGCGGCCGAGGCAGCGTTCGGGCAGCCGCCGCCGCCGCCGATTCCACTTGAGCCGCCGCAGCCGCCGCCGCCGCTTTCATGATCGCTCCTATGTTGCGCGGGTCGTGTCGTGCGTGGCCGCATTGGCTGTGACGGCATCGGCCGGGAATGAGTTGATGAGCTGGTGCGCGGTGGCGGCCTGCTCGTTGAGGGTGACGTCGAGCCAATGATCGGCCAGCAGGCGGCCGGCCCGCTCCCAGTCCTGCGTCGCCTGGGCGTGGCGGACCGCCTCCACCGGGAACCCCCATGCTCGGCGAACCAGTCGGCCGCCGTACCGTGCAGGGTGGTGGCTAGTTACCGTGGGCCGACACCCTGCGCACTCCACGACGGCGGGTACGCCGGCTGGCTGTCCAGCGAGTACGAAGGGCGGCGCGGGCCCTACCGCGGCCGAGAGTAGGTCCGCCGCCAGCACGCTCTGCTGCGCTCGCTGATGCTCGAACTGTGGTGCGTTCAGGCGGCGGTGATGCCGTCACTAAGGCCGTTAGGGCCGAAATCTATGATCCCGAACGGACCGTGGTTTCTCCCTCGGTTCCGGTTTCTCCCCCGGTTCCCAGTGCCGGGCTCCGAGGTCACGTCAAAGCGCCGATTCGCCGCCGGTGAGCACCCGCGCCCGGGAAGCGGAGGGCGGAGCCTCGCATTCGTGGCGCGCGTCCAGCAACTCGCGAACGGCGGGCATGAAGCCATACGCGGCAGCCCGGCGAACCGGCCGCTGTCTGTCCCTGCAGGTCAGGTGGTACGGCGCAGTTCGTGTTCGACCGCCAGACGGATCCAAGACGACAGCGACCTGTCATCAGCATCCGCTGCCCGCCGGACCCGCTCCAACAATTCGGGCGGGAAGCGCACCGGCACCGGGGCGCTCAACCGTGCGGCATGTCGGCGCCTCGCTGGTCCTTGCGGCTCCTGGTTCTCCGGCTGCGCGTAGAAGGCATATTCCTCGTCAGGTGTCATCGGCGCGATCATCTGCTGTCCTTTCTGTACTGGGCGGCAAGCGTTTGCGAAGCCTCATAGCAGCCGATCGGGCGGCACCGCCGCGGGTCCCCACTGCGCGCCGGGGCCAGCGGCACCATCAGCACGCGGCCACCGACCTCCGCGCACATGAGCCAGTGCGCAGGAGGCTTGGCCGGGTAAAACAGCGGACTGCTGGCCCACACGTCATCGATATCGTCGATCCCCAAGTGCGGATGCTTGAACAGGTGCGCGACCTGATCGTCGATCTCGAACGGGTCTTCTTCGTCCAGCGAGTCCAAGTCGAACCGCTCACCGTCCACATGGCGATCGTATAACAAACGACTACACAATCTCCTGCTCGCCGGGATCGGCGACTCAGCACTGGTCGCGAACGCGGAGCCGTTCGGCCCGCCCGGCGCCAGCGACGCCATTCACCCGGTTGGACAAGGCGGTGGCCTCAGCCAGCCGATTCCGGTACGGCCTGGCCGCATACGTGTGGTCAAACGACCCGCGCGCGGTGAACCATCTCATCAATCGGATCGAGGCAGGGGCTGTCTCCCGCCCGCAGGACGACGAGCCGCCTGCTGAACGGTTCCGCCCGCTCCCAGATCACGGCAGCCGCACTTCGGTACGTGAGCTGCCGGGATAGCGGCGGTCAGCGCGCCGCCCCGGGCGGCAGGCCCGGCCGCGGCCCGGCCGCCCCGCGGGACGCCATCCCGCGCCGAAGCCGCGGCCATCCCGGAGCCCCCGATAACGTGAAAGCTTTCCCGGCCCAGGACCCGCAGGATCCTTCACGATAATCCCGGCGCCCGCGGGCGGCCGCCGGCGGCGGACGGGCGCGCAAGCGCGGGCAGAGCCGCCCATCGCCGCAGGTCACACGCTAAAGCGCGGCTGCCGTTCAGATGGCGGCCCCGATCCGGTGCTGCCGCTCCACGGGGTTATACGCAATCGATACTTTTTTCGCAGCCTCCGACCCCCGACAGCCTTACGGACAGCATTCCCGGAGCTGGGCGCGGACCGCTGGACCCCGGCCGCGCGCGGCAGCGTGGCCGCCCGCAGGCACGGCGGGCGATCAGTCACAGACCAGGCCAGGACGGTCATGAACTGAGCCGCCGCCCTTGCCGATGCCCGGCGAGCCGGTCATCGCAGCGAAGTCGGTCCAGGCGAAGAGCAGCCAGGGGGGCACGGAGATGCACCGGCAGTCCCTCGCCACGTCGCTGAGGCGGGATCAGCGCCGCGGTCAGCGCACCCACAGCCACGGTGCGCCGGAGATGCGTCATGTGACGCAGCTTTGAGCCGCCGTGGCCCATCTCGTCGTAGTGAAGGTCGAGGCCGTCAAAGGTCATCACCACTGGTCGAATTCCGGCCCAGAAAAAGGGGGATGAAGATGAGCGCGAATAATCTCGCCCAACTAGCAGTAGATCGGGACGCGAAGCCGCAGGGCCAATCTGTTGTCAAAAACTCCACCGACCTGCTTATGGCAGCGGTGCCCACTGAGGCCCTCGCGGCGTATACCGCAGTGGTCGGCGTGGTCCTAACGGCGAACATTGGTTCGACGTATGGACCGTTCCGCTGGTCGGCGTACGCGACTTTCGTGGCTCTTGCCGTGCTAGCGCCACTCGTGCTCTTCAAGCAGCGCAGCGCGGCTACCGACACGAAATCTCGAAAGCTGCCGGTCCATGAGTGCCTCATGGCAGCAATCGCGGCCGCGGCATGGGGACTGGTAATGCCCGGTAGCCCGCTGACCATGGTTTACAAGGGGAATGCCCTGGTCTTCGCGACAACCGCAATACTTGTCAGCAGCACCTCGCTAGTTGGCCTGGCCAGCCAGCGACTGGGAACGGCCAACAGTCTGAATCCCCTGCCCGAGGCGGCCAGTAAGCCTGCACGGATCCTGATCGTGGCGGCGTGATAGACCCGCGGGCAAATAGCCCGCCCGGCCCGCTGTCTGCTGAGCCGGACTGCGACGTCGGATCAGAAGGCCTTCCGTTGGCGCGGGAGGCCTTCTTTGCGCCAGAGGTCCGGGCCGCCTCCGCTGGATGGATGCGAGTCCTCCTGTCTGCACGGTGCAGCGGGCGGCGGCGCCAAGGATCGATGATCGCTCCGTGCTTCCTCGTCTGGTCCGCTGCGCCTATTGCCTGGAAGTCAGCCAGCTATGCGGGCTGCCGGGACTGTCATCCCGGCCATCGCCGCGGTCACGGGTGACCACCCACCCGGCGAGAAGCGCGACGACGAAAAGGGCGAGGAAGATCTCGAACGGCCAGAGCGTGGCCTTGGCTGCCCAGGCGGCCAGAAAGGCGATGCTGGCGCCACCGCTCATGACCCTCCCCACCACGGCCTGTATCCTGAGCTGGCGGTACGCCTGCCGCTCGTCGACCTGACGGCGGATCATCGCGGCAGAGTCACTATCTCTTCCGCCCCACACGTAATACAAGGCTGGGCCGAGGACGATGACTGGCCCGAGATGAAGCAGGCTCCCCCATCCGTAGGCAACCATAGCGACGGCGGCGATGACGGCACCGCCGACGAGCCCTATCAATGGCGTGCGCAGCCTTGGCGGAATGGATCTCATCATGTCGCGGTCTCCTCGTCGTCCGGGTCGAACATCTTCTCGACCGTCAGGTCGAAGAACCGCGCGATCCGGAAGGCCAGCGGCAGCGACGGCATGTACCGGCCGTTCTCGATCGAGATCACTGTCTGCCGGGACACGCCCAGGGCTGCGGCCAGGTCGGCCTGGGACAGCCCCCGCTGGGTGCGCTGCTCTCGGACCCGGTTCCTCATAATGTCAAGGTGCCTTAACATGCCAGAAATGTCAAGCGTGCTTTACATCATGCGCAGTAGCGCTGCGGCCCATGCCGCGAACCGGATCGGTTTGGCGGGCGATCGCTCTTTAGGGGGCGAGGGTGCTGGCTTCACCATGCGAGCGCGGAACCTGCGTCGGCCTGTCGAAGGCGTCGGGACCGCGCACAGTCTGGTGAACCGGACCGGTGGTGACCACGGCCCCGTTCGGCGGAAAATCAGGGACAAAAGCCCGGGTAGACATCATGCTTGCCATCGCGGAGCCGCGCCGCGGCCCGGCCGTTCGTTCAGGCATCAGGCTGTGCTGTCGGATCGCGTCGAACATCAGGCGAAGGACCGCCCGCCGACGGCGTCCGGTGTCCTAGGCCGCCCGCAACGGCCCGGGCGTGGCCTTGGCGGGTGGCAGCCGCCTCGGCTCGGACGGCGGCGACCAGGGCGCTGGCCCGGGCGTGGCCGATCCGCAGCCAGGCGATCCTGGCGTCAATGCCCGAGGCGGGGGCGGGATCGGGGTGCACAATGGGTGAATGGGGTTCCCCTCTGGACCGGTGACGTTGCTGTTCACGGACATCGAGGGCAGCATCGGCTGTGGGAGGCCGACCCCGAGGCTATGGCGGAGGCGTCGGCTCTGCCGCCAGGTGGATTCGCGGGTGAGTCCCGTCCCCGCCGTGGCCGTGCGGTGGGCCGGCCGCGGTTCTGCCCGGCAATTCCAGCGGGCTGGAACCGGATCAGCTGAACGGCTGGTGCAGAACCCCGGAACCACGCTGGCGCATCTTCCGATAGGGCGGCTGCCCGGCTGGTCCGGGCAGTACTTAGAGCAGTCAGGCGGCGTCGACGCTTGCGGCGAAGGCGAGAAGAGCCTTCGCCAGTTCGTCGGGGGCCTCCATGGCGGCGTAGTGGCCCACGCCGTCGAGTGACACGGAGCTGACTTCGCCCGGCGCGGCCTGGGACATGGTGCCGGCCGTGAAGGGGCCTCCGCCTGCGCCGACCGCAAGTACGGGCACTATCAGCCCGGGCGTCTGCGCGAGAGCCCTGATGTCGGGGCCCTCCCGCAGCATCGACTGGTAGAGGCCGGCCGCTCCGCGCCAGCCGCCAGGGCGCGAGTAGGTGCGGGCGAACTCATCGATGTCGGCGTCGGTGATCGCTCCCGGGGTCGCGCTCATCGCCGGGAACGCGAATTGTCCCAGGAACTCGCGCTCGCGGCCGGCGAGCAGCATCTCGGGGATGCCGGGCGCGGCGAGAACGCCGATATGCCAGGTGCCCCCGTGGGTGACGTCGGCCAGCGTCTCCAGGCCGAACCCGGCCAGGCCCATCTCGATGGCGGTGAGGCTGAGCACGTCCTCCGGATGCGTGGCCGCGAGGCGGAAGACCGTCGCCCCGCTGATGTCCTGCCCTGTCAGGTGGACCGGCCCGACATCGAGGTGCCCGATGAGAAGGTGCAGGTCTTCGGCCGACGTCGTGCTGCCGTACTCGCCCGGCTCGTTGCCGGAGTCACCGAAGCCGCGCAGGTCGACGGCGAAGACCCGGTGGCTGGCCGCGAGCAGCGGGATGAGCTTCCGGAAGGCCCACCAGGTCTCGGGAAACCCGTGGACCAGCAGGACCGGCGATCCGCTGGTCCCCGCCGCGACGTAGTGCAGCCTGGTCCCGTTGACCTCCGCATAGTGATGCGTGATCCCCGGCAGCGCGGGACCAGCTGGCGTGACGTCCATTCCTTCTCCTTGCTTAGACAACCTGGATGTCATTGACTCTAGCCAACCTGGTTGTCACTGTCCAGTCGCTGCCCTAGTCTTCTCCCATGTCCCGCTCCGGCGCCGATCTCGCCCTGCTCCTGCTCGGAGGCTTCCGCTCGCTGGTGGACGCCGCGACAGCCGAGCTAGCCCGCCGCGGCTACGAGGATGTGCGTCCCGTCCATGACTTCGCCATGCGGGCCATCGCCGCCGGCGCCGGCAACGCCTCAGAACTGGGCCGCCGCCTGTCAGTCTCCAAGCAGGCAGCGGCGAAAACCATCGCGGTGCTGCAGGAGCGCGGATACGTGACACGCGACACAGACCCCCGCCACGCCCGCCGCATGCGCCTTCAGGTCACCCCGCTCGGCTTCGAGGTGCTGCGCACAGGTGAAGCGATCTTCGATGAGCTGCGCGATCAATGGGAGCGGCAGATCGGTCCCGCCGAGCTCGAGAACCTTGAGACGCACCTGACAGAGCTGGTTGGCACTCCGCCCGTGCGCTTCGACACACCCGGCTGGATGTCGCGAGACCTCGGCGAGCCGATCTAGCTGAACTGGCCCGCCCGGCTCCAGCGGCCTTGGGCGACGAAGGGATTCCTCTGCAGGATCCGCGGTGGGGCCAGAACTCAGGATCTGGATCCCAACTCACCCCAGAGCCAGCCAGGTGCCGAGCCGCCGTCCTCACCGCCCCAGGGAAGGTCCCGCACGCGAGAAAGCGGAGTCAGCTCTCATGTCCTGTCGCTGATAAATCGGCCCTGTCTCACTGAATCCGGCCCGTTATCGCCTCGGTCTCAGTATTGTTGGCCCAAGGCCGGTCGGGGTCACTGATAGCGGGCGGGGCTGCTATGGCTGTTGCTGCGTTGGACCTTGAGCCTGGCGCTGGTCCGCGGTTCTTCCTGGAGTTCACACGGGCGGACGGGACGCGGCGCCGGGAGTCGCTCGCGGCGTGCGTGGCCGAGCGGTTTGAATGCGCGCTGCCGGCGCGGTCGTTCCACTGGGCGAAGGGTGCCCTGCATTTCCCGGGTTCCTGGTGGTCATCGACCACGGGAGATCACGTGGGCTTCGAATCGTGGCTGGAGCGCGACCACCTTATGCTCATGGACTTCGATCCCGCTATCACGGGCATCGCGTCCCAGCCGTTCTGGCTGCACTGGCAGGACGAGGACGGCCGGGACCGGCGGCATGCGCCGGATTTCTTCGCCCGGCGGGCCGACGGCAGCGGCCTGGTGGTGGACGTGCGCCCGGATGACCGGATCCCGGAGGAGGACGCCGGGGTGTTCCGTATGACGGCGATGGCCTGCGGGCAGGCGGGCTGGGAGTTCCGCCGGGCGGGCTCGATCGACCCGGTGGTGCGGGCCAACATCCGGTGGCTGTCGCGATACCGGCACCAGCGGTGCCGCCGCGAGCCGGCAGCCACGGAACTGCTGGAGGCGTTCACGCCGGGTATGCCGCTTCTGTCCGGCGCGGCGCAGGTCGGGGACCCGGTTTCGGCCCTGCCGGTGGCCTATCACTTGCTCTGGCGGCGTGAACTGGCCTGCGACTTGTCCGTCCTGCTCGGCAGCGCCTCGATGGCGTGGCGGGTCCCGGCCGGAGCCGCGCAGTGACCGCGGCTGACCCGGTCAGGGCCGGGGACCGGGTCAGCATCGACGGGCGGCCGCGGGTGGTGCTGGGTGCTTCCGGGCCGCTGATCCGGTTCGCTGACGATGACGGCGCCGTCGAGGAGGGAGCGGTCGCGGAGCTGGTCGGCAGCGGCCGGATGCGGCTGCAGCCGCGGGGACCGGGCGGGCGCCCGGCGGCGCAGACCGGGCTGGCCGGGCTGCCGCCGGAGGCCGTTGAGCGGGCCCGGTGGTGGGAGGCCCACATCATTGAGGTCGTGGACGGGACGCCTCTGGACGCGCCTGCCGGGACGCCGCCGCGGCCGGCCTATGACGTGGAGCGCACCAGCCTGGCCGAGCGGGAGCAGGCCAAGGCCGCCGAACTGTCCGCCCCGGGCCGGCCGGTGGCGGCCTCGACCGTCAAGCACCGGCGGCAGCGGTGGCAGGCTGAGGGCCTGCCCGGGCTGGTTGACAAGAGGGTCCAGCGCAGGCGCAGCCCGGCCGGGAGGGCTGATCCCGCGGTTGCCGAGGCGATGGAGCAGGCGATCGCCGAGGCGGCCGACGAGTCGTCGCGGGCCGCGACGTTCATCGTCTGGCGGACCCGCGAGATCCTTGCCGAGCGGGGGCAGGCGGGCACGGAGCCGTCGCGGGCCACGATGTTCCGGCTGTTCTCCCGGCTGTCGGCGGGAAAGCACACAACCGGGTCGGCGGCCACCCGCCGGGGCCTGGCGGGCCGGCCGCAGCGGAAATTCTCTCAGGCCCACCCGGCGGCGCCGGGCGAGCTGATGGAGATCGACTCCACGCCCCTGGACGTCATGGTGCTGCTGGACGACGGGGTGCCGGGGCGGGTGGAGCTGACCGGGATGATCGACGTGGCGACCCGGACGGTGCCCGCGGCGGTGATCCGCCCGACGACGAAGTCGGTGGACGCCAGCGTGCTGCTGGCCCGCGCTCTGACACCCGAGCCGATGCGGCCCGGGTGGCCGGCCAGCCTGGCGATGGCGCACTCGGCCCTGCCCCATGACCGGCTGCTGGGCATCGACGAGCGGCTGCGCCATGCCGCAGCCCGGCCGGTGATCGTGCCGGACACCATCGTCATCGACCACGGGTCGGTGTTCGTCTCGGACAACTTCCGGGCTTCGTGCCGGCACCTGGGGATCAGCATCCAGCCGGCGCACCTGGCGACCGGCTCGGACAAGCCGCACATCGAGAAGATGTTCTCCTCGCTCGGCACGCTGTTCTGCCAGTTCGCCGCCGGCTACCTGGGCCGCAGTGCCGACCGGCGGGGCCGGCACGTGGAGAAGCAGCCGCTGTGGTCCCTGATGCAGATGCAGGACCTTCTCGACGAATGGCTCATATCGGTCTGGCAGAACAGGGAGCACGACGGGCTGCGGGAGCCGCTGCACCCGCAGCGGGCGTTCTCCCCGAACCAGAAGTACGCAGCGCTGATCGAGACGGCCGGATACATCCCGGTCCCGCTCAGCGCCGCGGACTACATCGAGCTGCTGCCCGCGGTCTGGCGCGCCGTCAACGCCTACGGCATCAAGATCAGTCACCGGACCTACGACGCCGAGGAGCTGAACCCGGTCCGGCAGCAGAAATCCGGGGTCACCGCCCGGAAGGGCCTGTGGGAGGTCCACCACGACCCTTACGACGTGTCACGGGTGTTCGTCCGCGGGCCGGACGGCTGGATCACCTGCCCGTGGAAGTACCTGGAGAAGGTCCCGGCACCGTTCGGGGAACTGGCCTGGGACCACGTTTCCGGTCAGCTCGCCGAGCAGGGACAGCCCGCCCTCAGTGAGCTGGAGCGCGCCCTTGCCGTCGATGACCTGCTGCGACGCGCCTACCACGGCCCGCCGGACGACACGGCGGAGCCGCAGGCCCCCGCCAGGAAATCCCGCCGGCAGTCATCAGCCCGGGACCGGCGGGTCGCAGCCCGCACGCGTGCCGGCACGGCAGCCCGCGCAGGAACCGGGGTGACCGGAGAGCCGGATCCTGCCGTGGCCACGGACGATCCGGAAACACCAGAACACGACGGCGACGAGCCGCTCGCCAAGGTGATCCCGCTGGGCATCTTCGACCCCTTCGAGGAGGCGAAGAAACCATGGTGAAAGGCGATAGCCCCGGCGCCGGCGATCCGCACAAGCACCTGTCCACCTTGGACGGATGGAGAGAATTCACCGCCCTCTCGGCAAGCCAACCCGATCTCCTGGCGGAAGCCGAGTTCGCGGCCCTCGGCAGCGACGCCAGGGCCGTCTATGACGAGGAACGGCTGGACTACCACACCCGTCTCGGCGTGGTGGGAACCTCGGTGCTGCGGCAGGTCGTCACCACGGGCCGGCGGCTGACGCTGCTGAACCGGCACGCCATCAGCGCCCGCCGCGGCCTGATCCTGTCCGGCGCCGCCGGGACCGGCAAGACCACCGCGATCACCCAGCTCGGCAAGACCCACGAGGCGACCGACCGGGCACGCCACCCGGGCCGGGAACGGATCCCCGTCATCTACGTGACCGTCCCGCCGGCGGCGACGCCCCGGATGCTGGCCATGGAATTCGCCCGGTTCCTCGGGCTCCCGATCCCGGCCCGCGCCAACATGACCGACATCATCGAGGCCGTCTGCGGCGTCGCGATCGATACGTCCGCCAGCATGGTCCTGGTCGAGATCCACAACATGCAGCTGGCCACCCGCAGCGGCGCCGAAGTCTCCGACACCCTCAAATACCTGTCCGAAAGAATCCCGGCTACGTTCGTCTACGCGGGGATCGACCTGGAACGCCAGGGCCTGTTCTCCGGCATCCGGGGAAGCCAGATCGCCGGGCGCTTCACCCTCATCCCCACGCTGCCGTTCCCGCTCGCCGGCGAGTGGCGCGGCCTGGCCGCCACCCTCGAAGACGCCCTCCGCCTCCGCCGTCACCACGCCGGGACCCTGGCCTCGCTCGACCGCTACCTCCACCAGCGCACCAGCGGGATGATCGGCAGCCTGTCCCACCTGATCCGCGGCGCGGCCATCGAGGCGATCCAGTCCGGAACCGAGCAGATCACCAGGAGGCTGCTGGACACCATCGACATCGACCACGCCGCCCAGCAGGAACCAGGCCCCGGGACGCCGATCGCCCGCCGCACCGCAGCCCGCCGGTGAGCGCCGAAGCAGCGCAGCCGCCGCTGCGGCCGCTGCCGATCCGGCCCGGGCCCGTCAGCGGCGAAACGACCTTTTCCTATATCCGCCGTCTCGCTGTCGCCAACCATCTGCGCCCGCTGCACCTGCGCCGCTACCTCGAGGACCCCGGCCCCGGCGGCGGCTTCCGGCTCAGCTGGCTTGCCGTCCTGGCCGGACGGCCCGTCGCCTCCTTGCAGCATGCGCTCGCCGACCAGGAACCTCCCGCCGGAACCGCCTCACGCAGCCGCCCGCCCGACGCGCGCCGGCGCAAACGGTCAAAGGCAGAACTGTTCACGCTGATCCGCCGCGACGCCCGCGAGCGCGGCCTGTCGGCACGAGCGCTCGCCGACAAGTACGGAACCGGCAAGCGAATCGTCCGCGAAGCGCTCCGGTCACCCCGTCCGCCCCCGCGCAAGCCGCAGCCGCCCCGCGGGTCACGGCTCGACCCGTTCACCGCCACCATCGACGACATGCTCCAGGCCGAGCTGCAGGCCTTCCCGCCGCAGCGCCAGCCCGTCATCAGCATCTACCGCAACCTCGTCACCACGCACGGGGCAGACGAGATCTCCTACCAGATGGTGCGCAAATACGTCGGCCGCCGGCGGGCAGTCATGCAGCACCAGTCACTCTCCCCGGCTCA
The DNA here is from genome assembly GCA_963771985.1 of uncultured Actinomycetota bacterium. Lineage (GTDB taxonomy): Bacteria > Actinomycetota > Actinomycetes > Streptosporangiales > Streptosporangiaceae > Trebonia. Next base: position 843,998 of record CAVYVO010000032.1, read on the forward strand.
TCAGGCAGTTGAGGACCACGACCTGAACCGCCTGCGCGAACTGCTCGACGACGGCCACGGCATCGAGGACGACAACGGCGACGGGTGGACCCTGCTCCGCCGCGCTATCCATGCCGAGGCCGACCGTCATGCCAGGACGGGCCAGCCCCTGCACGCAGACATGACCGCGTTCCTGCTCGCCCGCGGCGCCAGCCCGCGCGAAGACGGCACCAGCACAGCAGCCGAAGCCGAACTCCTCAGACACTGGCTGGCAGCCGAGATCATCTCCGCCTGGGCCAAGCGGGCCGAATTAACTGAGACCGAGGCGATAACGGGCCGGATTCAGTGAGACAGGGCCGATTTATCAGCGACAGGACATCTCAACGACAAAAAGACCCCCAAGATCAACAACTGGATCCACAACTCACCGATAACTGGATTCAAAACTCACCTACAGAACCAACACCGCCGACGGAACCATCATCGACGAACAGGGCGAGCCACTTCCGGCGCCATATGGCGCAGCCGGGGAGAAGTACCCCGGCTGGACCTGGAGTCTTACCCCGACCACCGCCAGCCTGTCCTGGGCCAGCCTCAACGGGACCAAGGTGATACAGGACGTAATCGGTGCGGGCTGGGCTCCGCTGCCCGCGCCCTACACCGGCAGCTACTACTTCAAGTGCCTGGAATACCTGCCGAATCCGCTCGTCAACAGTAACGAGAACTGGCTGCGCTGGGACTCTGCCAACGGCAAGTGGCTGGCCATGCCGCTGGCGGACTATATCGAATACTGCGAAAACCAGTGACACAATCGCCACCGGTGAAGTCACTGTGGCCAAAGAACGGTCTGACGATGACCAGCGGCGAATCGAAGGAGAGAAATGAGAATACCACGTAAGCTGCTAACTACGATAATCGTGGTGATAATGCTCCTGTGGATCGTCGCGGGGATCTTTTACCCGGCACTATTCATACTGCTAATCGTAGTGCTCGGTCCAATAGCCTTCTACCGCAAGTTCATCAATAAAAGAACTCGCACGGTAGGGTCAGGGCCAATTCAAGATCACCATCCGTGACCAATGTTGCGCTAGGTAGTCATGAACTGGAGTGCCCGCGCCTGGTCGCGACAGACCCATTCTGCGGTCTCCTTGATGGCTTTGACGTTTTTCATGCGGAATGGCCCGAGTGCGAGGTTGCGGAGGGATGCCATGGCCTGCGGGCCATTTCCGGCCCAGGCCTGGCTGTGGTCTTCCCGGTATAGGGTATCGCGAACATAATGGCTTTTGTTCTCGATTCCCCAGTGGCCGCGGACACCCTGGTTCACTTCAGTAGCTGTCATTTCCCCTGCTTTCCAGCTGGTGAGGATGAGGGCGTTTTCCTTGCTGATCCGGTCGCCGGAGATCTCGAAGATCTCGCGGCGGATGCAGGCGGACCGGGCTACATGCGGGAAATCGATGCCGTCGGCTCCGGTGAGCCAGCAGGACCATTTCTTTATCTGTCCCCGGCTGTGTTCCTCCATGATGTGATGCGGAGCTCCGGAGAGCAGCGGGAGGTAGGTTATCTTTCCCCGCGGGGATTTCACCGGTCGAGTCAACTTGGGTTGCGTGTTACGACTGGCGCGGGTGTGACTGGGTCTTGGTTACTCCTCGTGTCTGGATGCCGAGTGAGGCCTGTGCGGCGAGGTCGGCGACGGCTTGCGTGTAGGCGCGGTCGGCCTGGCGGAGCGGGCTGCCGGGCGGCGGGCTGGCGGTGTTGATCTCGGTGAGTGCGGGGATGATGACGCGCCTGATCAGCCGGGTGAAGAACAGGGCAGTGGACAGCCCGCCGGCGGTGAGCTGGTAGCTGCGGCTGTGCGGGATGCGCTCGATGATCTGGTGGGCGCGGAGCCGGCGCAGGTCGTAGCTGATCTGGCCGCCGGACATGTCCCCGGGGTTTCTTCCCAGCTGGGGGGCGAGGAGGTGCCGCAGGTCGCGGCTGGTGAAGCCGGCGGGCCGGAGCGCGAGCGCGCAGCAGGCCCCGAGGAGCGCCTGGACGCGTGGATCGGGGAAGCGCATCCCGGGCACGCGGGTGCAGGTGCTGCTGATCACGGGGCTAGTCAGTGTCTCGAGGGCGGCGGTCCCGGCGGCGGGGTCGTGGCTGATCCGTTCGGCGTCCAGGAGGCGCCGGTTGGCGGCGTAGCCTGCCTTCGCCATGGCGGCGAGGTTAGTCAGCTCTTTGCCGATGCCGAGGTCGCGGGGCTGGTTCAGGGTCGTCTCTGTGCGGATCGCCCTCCCCTCTTTCAGGTACTGCTTGACCTGGGTCTTCTTGTAAAAGAGATAGAGGTAGGGGCAGGTGCCGTTCGTGATGACCTGGGTCCGGAACGTCCCCGGAGTCTGGAACTTGCCCCTCGTGCGGATCGTCCGGCCGAAGACGAGGTTCACCTTGTCCGGGCGGCCGATGTCCAGGTTGTCGCGGATGAGCTGCTCGAAGAAGATGCGGCCGTTCAGGGGGCGGTCCAAGGCCATGGTGGTGGAGAACTCGATCTGCTGGACCGACAGCTGCCAGCGGTAATCGGCCTGCTCGTCCTCGCGGGTGAACGGCTGCGGCAGCCGGGCCAGCCACTTGCCGGCGAACCGGTAGATCTTCTGATCGGTCAGCCCGTCGCAGATCCGCTGGACCGCTTCGGCGTCGCCGGCCGAGCCGAACGCGTTGTCCAGGGCCGTGAACGCGATGCCTTCCTTGAGGCACTGCTGCTTGGCGTACTCGTGGCCGTTGAAGTAGATCTGCCCGGTGTACGGGAAATAGCCGCAGAACTTTATGTAAAAGGGACCGAAGCCGGCGTCGAAGCCATAGAAATACCAGTGGTTCACCATCGCCTGGTCCTGGTACAGCCACGGGTAGCGCTTGCCGGTCACCGGATCCCGGCGCTGGGAAGTCCGCCAGATCCGGGCCTTCTCCTGCGCGACGCCCGCGAAAAGGATCTGGTCGCCACCGGACTTCCCCGCCAGGTACTCCCTGGCAACCTGGTCCTTGCTCTGCCCCTTCGCGAACCGGACCAGGTCCAGCCGGCGCGTGTCGATGTAATGGCGGATGTCGGCGGCAAAGTGCTCGGTCATCGGCATCATCAGCGCCGAGGAGGCGAACTGGTTGCCGCGGTGATGGCAGAAGAACCCGTGGATCCCCTGTCCGTACTGCAGCCGCGGCTGCCGGAACGTCAGCAGCACCCGGTCGGTGCAGCGGACCTCCAGCGTCACGTGACCGGACAGGACCTCGGCGACAGTACGCGGTAGCGTCATGATAGGGCTCCGGCTGGAGGCTCGGCCGGCAACGGCCACCGACCGCTGCAAGCGGCAAATGAACAGTCACATTGTGAACTGCCCTGGGCCCCGGCCGGAGCCCCCACCTACAGCCCGCCCATGCGCAGACATTAGCCCCCAGCGCATGCCTCGTCGGGGTGGGGCGAAGCCCCGATATCTATTCAGCCTGAGTGAGGGCATGCCGGAAGCGCTGCTGGCCTGCGGGTTGCCGCTGTCTGGTGAGCGGAGGAGGATGACTGCTGTGCTCGCGGTGGTTACGGGGGTGCGGTTGCGGGCGGGAGCCAGGGTTCGCCGGTGAATAGCTGGGCGAGGGCGTCGTATGCGTTGATGCCCCATTTGGCGGCGGTGGACAGGTAGGACTGGACGATGGCGAAGTCGGCAAGTCCTTGCAGGGTGCGCCAGCAGCCGCCGGAGGTGCGCATCTGCACCTTGACCGGGCGGACGTCCCGTTCGGCCTGGTTGGAGGTGAATCCGACGGTCAGGTCGGTGGTGAACCGCAGGATCATGTCCTCGTGATCGCGGAACCTGCGGGCCAGCCGCAGCCCGTCCTTGCCGATCTCAGTGCGCTTGCGCTGGTTATCGGCGAGGCCCTTGGCGACGGCGCCGCGGTAGCGGGCCCTGATCGCGGCCAGCTGCGCCTCATCGAGGCGGGCCTGCCCGCTGCTGCGGGCCGCGGTCGCGGCGGCGTTGGCGTCGATCAGCAGGTCAGCCATGGCGCGGGCCCAGACCTGCCCGTCCGGGTCGAAGCGGTACAGGCCGGCCAGGTCCCTCAGTCCGTGGGCGCCGCACCAGGCGTGCAGGGCATCGGTGAGGTGCTCGTATCCCTTGTAGCCGTCGCGGACGATGGTGCCCGTGTAGCCGGGCAGGACACCGCCGGCGTCGATGGCTTCCTTCGTCCGGTCCCCGGTGTGCATGGCGGTGAGGAACTCGGTGCACGCCACGTGGATGTAGTGCAGTTTCCCCGCGGCGCGGGCCGGCGTCTCGTCGGCGTACAGCACCCCGGCGGCGGGCAGCAGCTCCCGGACCCGGTCCATGAACGGGCCGAGCAGGGCGGCGGCCTTGCCGCGGACGCCGGCCACGAACCCGGCCGAGACGCTTACCCCGGTCAGGGCGGCGACCAGCCTGGCGGCACGGGCGACCGGCAGGTGGTTCGCGCAGACCGCCAGCGCCGCGCTGGCATGGACCCGCGGCCCGTACTGCACCCGGCCGGTCACCCCGGCCGGCGCGAGCCCCACCGAGATCTCCCCGCACCCCGGGCACTGCCGGGCCAGCACCTGGTATTCGGTCACCACCGGCGGCGGAGGCGGCGCGGCCTCGAACACCTGCCGTTTCTGCAACCATATGGCACCGGCGCCCGCCAGGCCGTACCCGCAGCAGCCGCACGCGGCAGGCCCGCATTCCACCGTCTCACCGGGGTCACCGGACTGCTTCAGCGTGGATGACTGCGCGCCCGGCTGCCTGCCGGGCTTGCGGCCTGACCTGCCGCGCAGCGACCGGTCCTTCGGCTTCTTCTTATACGGGCTGTCAGAAGACGGCGGCTTCGATGACGTGGAGGAGTCCTTGCCCAGCAAGCGCTGAAGTTCCTCCACCCGCGCCGCCAGCGCGGCTACCTGCGCGGCCAGCGAATCCGCCCGCGCCCGCTCGGACGCCAGCTGCGCCGCGGCCAGCTCATCGCGATCTGCCGCAGCCTGCCGCAGCCGCGCGTTCTGCGCCTCCAGCTCCGCTACCCGCGCGCGCAGCCACCCGGCCGGGTCAGACGGGGGCGCAGGCGGCATATCGGACACAAGCCGCACTCCATCAGAGCCGGCGATCCGTGATCAAGGCGACACACCGTGCCGGCTCACAAAAGGCCAGAAACCATGCCTCTCCCCGCGGACACTGCCAGCCCCCGTCCGCGCATCACGCACCCCCAGCCACCCAGGCTGAATAGATATCGGGGCTTCGCCCCACCCCGACGAGGCATGCGCTGGGGGCTAATGTCTGCGCATGGGCGGGCTGTAGGTGGGGGCTCCGGCCGGGGCCCAGGGCAGTTCACAATGTGACTGTTCATTTGCCGCTTGCAGCGGTCGGTGGCCGTTGCCGGCCGAGCCTCCAGCCGGAGCCCTATCATGACGCTACCGCGTACTGTCGCCGAGGTCCTGTCCGGTCACGTGACGCTGGAGGTCCGCTGCACCGACCGGGTGCTGCTGACGTTCCGGCAGCCGCGGCTGCAGTACGGACAGGGGATCCACGGGTTCTTCTGCCATCACCGCGGCAACCAGTTCGCCTCCTCGGCGCTGATGATGCCGATGACCGAGCACTTTGCCGCCGACATCCGCCATTACATCGACACGCGCCGGCTGGACCTGGTCCGGTTCGCGAAGGGGCAGAGCAAGGACCAGGTCGCCAGGGAGTACCTGGCGGGGAAGTCCGGTGGCGACCAGATCCTTTTCGCGGGCGTCGCGCAGGAGAAGGCCCGGATCTGGCGGACTTCCCAGCGCCGGGATCCGGTGACCGGCAAGCGCTACCCGTGGCTGTACCAGGACCAGGCGATGGTGAACCACTGGTATTTCTATGGCTTCGACGCCGGCTTCGGTCCCTTTTACATAAAGTTCTGCGGCTATTTCCCGTACACCGGGCAGATCTACTTCAACGGCCACGAGTACGCCAAGCAGCAGTGCCTCAAGGAAGGCATCGCGTTCACGGCCCTGGACAACGCGTTCGGCTCGGCCGGCGACGCCGAAGCGGTCCAGCGGATCTGCGACGGGCTGACCGATCAGAAGATCTACCGGTTCGCCGGCAAGTGGCTGGCCCGGCTGCCGCAGCCGTTCACCCGCGAGGACGAGCAGGCCGATTACCGCTGGCAGCTGTCGGTCCAGCAGATCGAGTTCTCCACCACCATGGCCTTGGACCGCCCCCTGAACGGCCGCATCTTCTTCGAGCAGCTCATCCGCGACAACCTGGACATCGGCCGCCCGGACAAGGTGAACCTCGTCTTCGGCCGGACGATCCGCACGAGGGGCAAGTTCCAGACTCCGGGGACGTTCCGGACCCAGGTCATCACGAACGGCACCTGCCCCTACCTCTATCTCTTTTACAAGAAGACCCAGGTCAAGCAGTACCTGAAAGAGGGGAGGGCGATCCGCACAGAGACGACCCTGAACCAGCCCCGCGACCTCGGCATCGGCAAAGAGCTGACTAACCTCGCCGCCATGGCGAAGGCAGGCTACGCCGCCAACCGGCGCCTCCTGGACGCCGAACGGATCAGCCACGACCCCGCCGCCGGGACCGCCGCCCTCGAGACACTGACTAGCCCCGTGATCAGCAGCACCTGCACCCGCGTGCCCGGGATGCGCTTCCCCGATCCACGCGTCCAGGCGCTCCTCGGGGCCTGCTGCGCGCTCGCGCTCCGGCCCGCCGGCTTCACCAGCCGCGACCTGCGGCACCTCCTCGCCCCCCAGCTGGGAAGAAACCCCGGGGACATGTCCGGCGGCCAGATCAGCTACGACCTGCGCCGGCTCCGCGCCCACCAGATCATCGAGCGCATCCCGCACAGCCGCAGCTACCAGCTCACCGCCGGCGGGCTGTCCACTGCCCTGTTCTTCACCCGGCTGATCAGGCGCGTCATCATCCCCGCACTCACCGAGATCAACACCGCCAGCCCGCCGCCCGGCAGCCCGCTCCGCCAGGCCGACCGCGCCTACACGCAAGCCGTCGCCGACCTCGCCGCACAGGCCTCACTCGGCATCCAGACACGAGGAGTAACCAAGACCCAGTCACACCCGCGCCAGTCGTAACACGCAACCCAAGTTGACTCGACCGGTGAAATCCCCGCGGGGAAAGATAACCTACAGCGGGAGAACCTTGTCGAATACTTGCCTCTGCAGGGTCGGCTGGTTTCCCTTGACGGTCATCAGGTAATTCCATCCGGGTCTGGCGCCGATGTATTCTGCGGTTTCCCGCTGGGTGTGCGCCGCATCGACGGTGACCAGGACTGATTCGCCCTCGGGTATTCCCGCGGCGTCCAGGAGCGTGCCCGCCTGGGTGATCTCGTTTGTTCCGTCTGGCGCCCTGACCTGCGCTATCGTGACAGCCTCATGGTGGAGCATCGCGGAGAACATCGTGACCTTGTCGTTCTCGTCAGTCCATGCACCACGCATTACCTTCCCGTCGAGTGCGATTATCCACTCGTCTTTCCCGCCTTTCCTGGCCTGTGCGTAAAGCCATGCGCCGGTTATGGTGTCCAGTTCGGCCGCGTCGATCCTGGTCAGCACGTTCCGTATTGTCGACTCGCTGGGGTTCTTGTAGCGGAGCCTGAACCAGTTCCATTCAGCACCCATCTTCTTCAGCAGGTGCTGGGGAATGTCTGCCGCGTGGCCGGCGATTTCCCGGTAATTCTTCGCGCCGGCCAGCATCGCCACCACGCAGACCGCCAGTACGAATTCCAGCGCGTGCTGTATCCCCTGCGGGCTGCGCGGGTCCGTGACAGATGCCAGCATGCCGAGCAGGCTCGAGATATCCGCGTCTTCAGCGCTCTCATTCCCGGCAGCGCAGGCATCAGGACTTGACGGGCCGCAGGCGGAATGACAGGATGACACAGGATGGCCTTCTCTCGGGAGTGGTGTTTGCGTGGTAACAACCATCATTCCGGAAAAGAGAAGGCCATCTTCTTGTAATTTTGAAAGCGTGACGGGAATTAATTCATAGAACGGTGCGTGCCGCCGCACATCAGGCTCCCCGGGCCAAGTGGTTGCTCATCGTAACCATGCGGCTTCTGTCAGCGATCTCGGAATCGCCCTGCGGTAGGGTCACGTCCCTATGTCCCCGGGCGTGACTGCCCCACGTGTGGAGGGTGGGGACAGACCGGCGGTCACGCCTGCCCCGGAATTTGCGGTGGACGGAAGACCCGCTGATCCGGGCCGTGCTCGAGACACTGAGCCGACAGCTGGCCCGTTACGAGCCAGGTGCCCAGATGACCGAGATGTACCACCGGCGGCGGCGTCCGGCGATCCGGCGAGGTCAGCTGGCCCCGAGCTGACGATCCGAACCGTGAGATGGTGCTAATCCATAAAGGGATTCAATACCTGGATGCCGGATCGCTGGAAATCTTTCACGTTGCGGGTGACCACTGTCAGCCCGTTCACCTTGGCGGTAGCCGCAATCAGCGCGTCAACGAGAGGCAGAGGCTGCATGTGCTGCTGACGTCCCCAGGCGGACGCCACAGCCAGTGTCACCGGCAGGACCCGGGCCGCGAACCCCAGTTCCATGTCCCGCAGCCAGCGTTCGAGGGCTGCGGCCTGCTGATGGTCGCCCCGACCGCGGATGCGCGCGATGCCCTGCTCGATCTCCCCCAGAGTCAGCACCGACACGTGAAGTCGGCCTGGCGGAGTCGCGGCGATCCATTCGGTCACACCGCTGTCCGGCTGGCGCTTACGCGTTTCGGACAGGACGTTGGTGTCGAGCAAATAGGTCATGAGTCCGCCTGAAGATCGATCGGGCGCCCGAAGTCCGCCTTGCGCTCAGCCTCGATCTCGGTGAATACCTCGGCGTCACCGTTGTCGATCTTCGGGCCGCCAAGCAAGATCCCGGCGAGGTCCACGGCGGGATGAGTAAGCCGGCGGTACTCGGCAATATCAACGACCACCGCGACATCCTCGCCGTGGCGGGTAATGACTTGCGGCCCCTTCTGCGCGACCGCGCGGATCATCTCGCTGAAACGCTGCTTGGCGTCCTGAATCTGCCAGTGATCTGGATTTCGCGACACCATGAGCCCTCCTCAAAACTGTCTAGGTATGTCTAGACAGAATATAGGCCCTAAGGCTTGGTGACCGCACCGCCGACACCCACGACCGCTCCGCGCCGACCCGCCCTGGCGGTCGAGGTTGCCGGTGACGGGCTGACCGTGATCAAGGCGACACCGAGCCACAGCCAGCCGCCACGGCTGACTGCTGGGCTGCGCTGACTCTTGGAACTGGCTCTTCAAGGAGCCTTCTACCTGCGGAAATGTGGTGGTGGGCGCAACAGGTTTCGAACCTGTGACCCCTCGCTTGTAAGGCGCAATCGAACCGTCGCGAGACGTCGCCTGCCATCGCGTGAAGCGCCAGCTAGCTGGACCGATCGTCTGGGTGTGTCGTGCGGCGTCGCGCAGCATCTGCCTACGTTGGCTCCCCGTTTGGCTCCCCGGAATCTCGTCAGGTTCGCCAACGGCTGGGCTCAGATAGAAGTAGGGCTCTCGCCCGCATCTGGCGCTGACATGGGCTTCAGTCCTGAGCTGGACGCCAGCGCTTCATCGCTTCGTCCAGTCGGGGGATGTCGTCCCGCAATGTCACCCAGACCTCTTCGTAGTCGATGCGGTGGTAGGCGTGGGCGGCGATAATCCTCATCCCTTTGACTTGCCGCCAGGGAATCTCGGGAGTCGCGTCGATGACCTCGTCAGGCAACTTGGTGGCAATGTCGCCGACCCGGCTGATAATCGCCTCGCCCGCCAGGCGCAACGGGCGCTCGCTGTCCCAGCGCTTCTTTCCCAGTTGCACGATTTCGGCTGCTGCATCGACTGCTTCGGCCAGATCTGCCAGGAGGTCGTCGACTCTTCTGGTCACAGATCCACGGCCTCGGCGCGGATGTGCTCGTCCCGAGGCTTGAGGGCATTCCGCGTGACCACATCGACTCCCACGCCCAGGAGCTCCTCGAGATCCTGGAACAAGCCGACGTGATCAAGAAGGGAGGCGCCCGGCTCAAAGTCCACCAGCAGGTCAAGATCGCTGTCTGGGCGAGCCTCTCCCCTGGCGACTGAACCGAACACGGCGACCCGATGAGCCCTGCGCTTCTGCGCCACGCCAAGGATCTCCGCGCGGCGGCGGCGGAGCCCTTCCATAGTCAGCACATCATCGGTCACGCTTCAAGGGTATCGCCGCGTGGCCCGGGCGACGCTTCCAACCGAGTTACGGCTTCCAGGCGCACGCTGCGTCTGCTGGTCTTGCGTGTCGTGCGCGCGGTTCGGCTGGCGCGCGCTCCACGCGCGTAAGGTCCGCGCCGAGCATGCGCCGCGTCGGCACGGGACTGCGCGGCGCGCGCTCTACGCCGGTTGCGCGCGCGTGGCTTGCGCCCCGGCAGTGGCGGTTGTCGCGCTGTCCTTGTCGGCGCGTAGCAGGTCACGCGTCCTGCACGTTCCGGGTGTTTCAAGGGACTTGACCGGCTCGGACTCCGAGCGCGGCGCCCGGTACGCCAGATTCTCCAAGCATCACAGCAACCGCGCCCTGCTCCGCAGTCGGCTTGGGCTCGCATCCTTCGCCAAGCCGCGGTCTATCGCTGACGACAAATGTAGTTCAGGTCGTAGCCCTTGCTCAGGTCGCGACAACCGCCAAGCAGGCCTCTACCGCCCGGGCCGGAGGCAACTGAACTGACCACGATCGTCAGGTGGTGCATGGGTGTGGAGCCCGAAATGATCAAGAGAAGCCAGGAAACGATCACAGCTCAAGGGTGGCAAACGGCCGATCAAGATCAGAAACGAGAAACGTACTAACCGGACATAACGGGCACACATGGGACGATGTGACTTGTGTCCAGCGCAGGTGAAGGTTGCGAAGTCAAGACATAGGTTGCGAGTGATGTGAAGTCCAGAGTTACGGTTCACAGGCTGCGGTTGTGGTTAGTCGGCTCTTGCCAAGTCCAGGGTTGCGAAGGGGCTCCGTCCGGTTGGCGCCCAAATCTGTAGCTCGGAGCCTCGTCAGGATGGGCCTTGAGGAAAAGATCGAACATGCCTGCGTTGGCGGCCCGGGTGGTAAGGCTACGGGCCGCGTCGCTGGCCCCCGGCTCGCGCAGCGCCTGCACCAGTTCGGCGATGGCTGGCCGGTCGTCGAGGCGGGCGTGGCCGACCGGGTCGCGGTCCAGCAGGGTGGTGACCGCGTCGCTGGCCTCAGCCTCGCGCAGTATCGCCAGCAGCCGGGCGACGGAGTGCATGTTATCGAGGTAGGCGTGGTGGGCCGAGTCGCGGTCCAGCAGGGTGGTGAACGCGTCGCTGGCCGCGGCCTCGCGCAGCGCCCGCAACAGCCGGACGACGGCCTGTGGGTCGCCGCGGCGGGCGTGGCCGGCCGGGTCGCGGTCCAGCAGGGTGGCGACCGCGTCGTCGCTGGCCCCGGGTGACCGAGAACGGCGGCCGCGGCTTCTTGGGAGAGGGGTAGCCGAACGGGTGGATCCGCAGGCCGCGCAGTTCCTCATCCGCGCGCCAGACCTCGTTCAGCCGCTCCCAGGTAGCCGGGGATGACCAGAACCCGTGAATCGTAACCAGTGTGGCATCGATCACAGCCAACCTCCGAGACCATACGCCCCCGGTGAGCTAGATAGGGCTTCCTGGCTCAGCGTAATCGTGGCAACTTGCGGGTGCCGCCAGACGAGAGCGCCTAGGTTCGTGTCGTCTCGGCCGATCGTGATCCGCCTGTCACCTGTGCGGAACCGGGCGAAGATGAACGACGATAGGGCACGGCATCGGTGAATGTCCCTTTCCGGCAACATCAGCGCGGCCGCACGTAAGCTCGCATATTGGTTCGGAACTAACCAGAATATCCTTCTGGAAATTGATGGGCGAACCGCTCCGAGCAGCGCTGCCAGCCTGGGCTCACCATCACGCCACTCCACCGCCAGCGCCCCCGGGCCAGGAGCGGGCAGCATCTCGTCCAGCTCGAACACCTGCGTGACGGCGTTGACGCAGCCGAGCCTGGTCAGGCCGGCGTGGCCTAGCACGACCCCCTCGAGCTCGCCCTCGCCAACCTTGCCCAGCCGGGTGTCGGCGTTGCCGCGGATCGGGACGCAGCGTAGGTCGCCGCGGAGGCGGAGCAGCTGCGCGGCCCGCCGCGGTGAGCCGGTGCCGATCCTGGCCCCGGCCGGCAGGTCGGCGAGATCCGCGACGACATCCACTATGCCTTCGTCACCCTCGGCTGCGTCGTCATCTGCTGGCGACGACTGCGCACCACACTCTGTCAGGAGTCATAAGTGCAGGCGAGCGCCCGAGGAGATGGTCTGCTCGATGCATCAGAACGCACTTGTAGCAGTCGGGCCCGCGCAGCCTTACAGCCGGGATCTGAGCACGTCGAACTCACAGCCTGGCGCGGACGGGTCGAAGCCGTGCCCGACCAGCCAGCGAGCCACCAGCAGGCTTCGCAACGACCACCACGCGCGGATCACTTCGAGGTCGATGTCGGTGCCATAGCCGGCGACGACGTCGCCAAGCTGCTCCTCGTGTCCGAGCGTCAAGGTGGCGATGTCGAACAGGGCATCGCCTCGGCTCGCCTCTGACCAGTCGATGATGCCAGTGATCTCGTCGCCGTCGACGAACACGTGAGTGATCTGCAGGTCCCCGTGCGTGAACACCGGAGTCCACGGCCGGAGTGCGGCCTCGGCGACCTGGCGGTTGCGGGTGACCAGGTCGGCGGGCAGCACGCCGTTCGTCACGAGCCACTCGCACTCGCCGTCGAGATCCGCCGCCAACTCGTCGAGACCCCGGCCGGGCCATGGCGGCAGCGGTGCGTCGTGCAGCTTCCGGATGGCGGCACCCGCCGCGGCCCAGGCTGCCGGCGACGCGGTCGACGGCTCGCCAAGGCGGCCAAGCGCCATCCCCGGGAGGGCGGCGATCGCGAGCACGGACGGCTTGCACCACAGGACCTCTGGAGTCGGGACCGGTGCCAGGGCCATCGCCTCAACCTCGACATCGATGCGCGCCTGATCGGCGTCGACCTTCAGGAACACGTCGCCGACGCGCAGGGTCGCACGCTCGGAATGGGCGACGACGACCTTGACCTCTTCCACGTCGACCAGTATCGCGGGATGACCGCCGAACGTCGCCGGATTTATCGCAGGCGGCCGCGTAGCTGACCGCGTCCCTGCTACCCGGTGGCCGAGTGCACAACACCGACCGCTGACCAAGTCAAGCCCATCACTTTTGTTAGCGCGGATTTCCGCGCCGGTTCCTTGACCCCTTGGACAAGGTGATCGCGGAGGCTAGGTAGCGTTCGGCCTGGCAACTTCCGGGTCAGCCGTGGGGTCGGTACAGCGGTCGTATGGCTGTTCTGCCAATGGGCCATCCCGATGCGACCGTGCCCGGTTGATCCCTTCTTGTGCCTGTTCATACTTATCTGAGGTGATTCAGACTGGGCGTTCTCGCGCACTCGACGAGGTGTCACCCGGACGGACAATGGTGAGCAAGGCGTCCGCCGCCTCTGTACTGGCCCTCGAAGACAGCCCGACATAGGTCCCGGCGCTTGCAAAACAGCAGGTCAGGACTTTAGCTGATCGCTCACGGCTGGGGTGGGAGTGACGGTACGGAAATCGGCGTTAGGAGTCCTTAAGCTCTACGCCGGGATGGCTGAGCTCGCATCGTATGATCCTGGTGATTCATTCGGGCCACCTGGCTCTCTTGATGGGCTTCGGTGAGCGAAGACCACCACCCGCGCCGCGGCGCGGCGCGAACGGCCCGGACCCCAGGTCCCGCACCGGTCACTCGTCTCGTTCATGTCCCGCCTCCTGTCGCCGGGCTGCGGGCCGCTGGGCGATGAGCTGGCGAGCCCAGCGCATCCGCCGGGCGGCCGTGTCAGGGTGGTCGCCGAACTCCTGTGCCATCCGGCAAACGCAGCCGCAGATGCCGAACTGCTGCACAGCGCGGCTGATTGCCATGGCCGCCATGTCAGCAGTCGGGGCTTCTGACAGCTGCAGCCTGGAGCAGAACAAGGCCTGGCAGCGCGCATCGTTCATCGTCATTTGGGTCACGGCGATCTGGGTAGCGGTAGGCATCTCGCACCATTCGGTTCTTCTTGTATCCAGGCTGTAGGCGGCGGGTCGCCGGTCACAGCCGCGACCGGTTCTCCCGGTCACGGGCAGCGGGCCTGACGATCATGGCTGGCGGGCTCGCCGGGACCGGCGCACGTGGTGCCGCCGGTCCTGCTCAGCCGCCAGGTCATCGGCGTCGGTGTCGATGAACAGCTCTTTGAACATCGGGTGCATGATGTTCCTCCTCAGGCCGGGGAAAAAGGCCGGGGCGGGCCGCCTTAATTCTGGAACCGGACTGTTTTCATGAGAGGCAGGTATGCGTCTGCGGACAGCCGCGGATCGGTGACGACCATCGGGCGGACACCCTGGAAGGCTCGCATCCGCTGGGTCCAGGCATGCCCGAGCGCAGCAGCAAGGCGGCGTGGACGTGCGCCACGGGCTCAGCAGGAGCGCATGATCGCCTCGGTTCGCGTTTTCGGCGAAGGCAGACATCCCCATCGCCCCTAGGCCCAGCCAGGACACATCCAGCCCGCCCAGCGACACCTGTTTCATCGGTCATCTCCTCCGCCGGTGACCCCCTGCAGCCAGGCTGACTGCTCGGGATCCAGCTGGTCCAGGCTCTCTAGCAGCTGCCGGGTCTCGACTTCGAGCTGACGCAGCACGGCGAGGTTACGTTCGGCGTGCCCGTATGCCATGGCCCCTTCCTCCGTCATGTGTGGGCGGCGGTCGGCCCGACCGACGTTCTAGGGCCGGCCGAAGGCCCTGTCAGCAGGCCGATGGCCGGGCGCTGCACGGCCTCGCCGTGGCTGTGCGCGCCGAGCTTCCGATATGGTCGCGACCGGAGCGAGCAGCCGCTCCGGGAGCGGATCGGGAACGAGCAAGTGCCGAGCGCTCTCAACAGATTGGGGTCGGCGGGGCCAACGGTGAGCGAGTACTCGTCGCTGGCTATGGAGATACCAGCGTCGGTGGTCATGTTTGGTGGCTTGGCAGGCATTGTGCCTCCCATTCGTTCCGTTCCCGCCGCCAGCGCCTCTGGCGCTGCTCCTGCGCTCCTCGCCCGACTGGTGGCTGATTCTCAATCGTCGTGTCGGGAAGGAGCGCTAGCATCTGTGACTGCCCAGCGCGACTGCCCAGTCGGCGCCTAACCTGCTGTCGCGTAGGGCTCTCGAGGCGCGGCGCGGGCTGGAACGAACCGGAGAGTGGCCGTACCGCTACGTCAAGACGCGCTCAAGCTGGATACGTGAGGTGATGTTGAGCTTGGTGAAGACCTTGCTCAGGTGGTACTTGGCCGTGCGCGCTGATGTAGAGGCGGTCGCGGCCCTCGACCGTGGCGACAAGGGGGCGGCGGCGGCCCGCCCGGCATGCCAGAGGAAGTTACACCGTTGTAGTTATAGGTCCTCGTTTGTTGATTGGGCGGTGTCAGGCTCCTAGCATGCGGTTATGCCGCCAAGGTCGGCGCATTCTTCGTCGCGAGGAAGAGCCGCGCGACTGATTGGCCGCGCCGCGGAGTGCCGCGAACTGGATTCCCTCCTCGAGGCTCTCCGCCGAGGTGAAAGCCGTTGCCTGGTGATCCGCGGCGAGGCGGGGGTGGGTAAGACGGCGCTGCTGGAGTACCTGGCAGGGCAAGCTGCGGATGGCCGGGTCATCGGCGTCACGGCTGTCCAGTCGGAGGTGGAGCTCGCGTTCGCGGCGTTGCACCAGCTGTGCGCGCCCATTCTCGATGAGCTTGAAGGGCTGCCGGCGCCGCAGCGTAATGCGCTTCGGATCACCTTTGGGTTGCACGATGGCCCGGTGCCGGACCGGTTCTTGGTCGGCCTCGCTGTGCTGAGCCTGCTGGCGGAGGCCGCAGAAGATCGCCCGCTCGTTTGTGTGGTGGATGACGCGCAGTGGCTGGATCGGGCCTCGGCCCAGATCCTGGCGTTCGTTGCGCGCCGGCTCGGAATGGAGTCGGTGGGGCTGGTCTTCTCGGCCCGGGTCCCGGCCGAGGAGCTGGCCGGGCTGCCGCAGCTGGTGATCGAGGGGTTGACGGGCCCGGACGCGCGGGCGTTGCTCGACACGGTGCTGACCGGGCCGGTCGACATCCGGGTGCGCGAGGAGATCATCGCGGAGACCGGGGGCAACCCGCTGGCGCTGCTGGAGCTGCCCCGGGGCTTGACCCCCGGGGAGCTAGCAGGCGGGTTTGGCCTGCCGGGCGTTCTCGCGCTGCCGGGCGGCATCGAGGAGACCTTCCAGCGCCGCGTCACCGCCCTGCCCGCGGATTCCCGCCGCCTGCTGCTGCTGGCCGCCGCCGAGCCGCTGGGAGACCCGCTGCTGGTGTGGCAAGCCGCGGACAACCTGGGGATTGAGCGAGCAGCAGCGAACCCGGCTGTCGACGCCGACCTGGTCGTGTTCGGCGCCCGGGTGCGCTTCCGCCACCCGCTGGTGCGCTCGGCCGTCTATCACTTGGCGTCAGCACAAGAACGACAGGAGGTACACCGGGCCCTGGCCGAGGTGACAGATCCGGTGCGCGATCCGGACCACCGCGCATGGCACCACGCCCAGGCCACCCCCGGCCCCGACGAGGACGTCGCCGCCGAGCTGGAGCGTTCGGCCGGCCGGGCGCAGGCGCGAGGCGGGTTCGCCGCCGCGGCGGCGTTCCTGGAGCGGGCGGCGGTGCTGACGCCCGATCCGGCGAAACGGACGGCGCGGGCGCTGGCCGCGGCGCAGGCCAAGGTCCAAGCGGGTGCCCTGGACGCCGGGCTTGACCTGCTCGCCATAGCCGAAGCCGGGCCGCTCGGCGAGCTCGAGCGCGCCCGCGCCGACTTGGTGCGAGCCCAGATCGCGTACGTCACAAGGCGTGGTCGCGACGCGCCGCTACTGGTCCTGAACACGGCCAAGCGGCTCGAGCCGATCGCTCCCGATCTTGCCCGGGCGACCCACGTAGACGCGATAATAGCCGCCGGCTCCGCCGGCCGGTTTGCCGCTCCGGGAGGTTCCGTGCTGGATGTGGCGCGCCAGGTCAGTCCCGTCTCAGGGTACGCACCTACTGTGTTCGACCTCCTCCTCGATGGCATGGCGGCGCAATACGTTCAGGGGTACGCCGCGAGCGTGCCGATCTTGCGCAGTGCGCTGAACGCTTTCTTCGACGACATGCCAGCGGGGCAGGAGCCGCGCGGGCTTCCATTGGCCCTCATGGTGTCCTCGATTCTGTGGGATGACGAGGCCTGCACGGTGATCTCCGAGCGGTGGGCCAGATTTTGCCGGGACGCCGGAGCGCTCAGTGACCTTCTTCTCGCTCTCAGCTTCAGCACATACGTCCTTCTCTTCACCGGCGACCTCTCCAGCGCGGCATCGCTCGTCGAGGAGGTGCGAACGGCAACCGATGCCACGGGCATCAACTTTGAGCCCACCGGCGCGATGGCCCTTGCAGCGTTCCGGGGTAACGAAGCCGAGGCGTCCCCCTTCATCGAAGCAAACGTGAGCCAAGCGCTACACCGCCGAGAAGGAAACCGCCTAGCAGTGGCCACGTGGGCGAGCGCAGTACTCAACAACGGTCTCGGCCGCTACCAGGACGCTCTCGCCGCAGCCCAGCAGGCCACCGACCCGTTGGACGTGATCTACCCGAACTGGGCTTTCGCTGAGCTGATAGAGGCCGCCGTGCGCAGCGGGACAAGAGCGGCAGCCACCGATGCCTATCGCCGGCTCGCCGAGATGGCCGCCGCCACCGCCAGCGACTGGGCGCTGGGCCTGCAGGCGCGGTCGCGGGCGCTGCTGACCGATGGCGGGGAGGCTGAGGAGTTCTACGAAGCGTCGATTGAGCACCTGGGCCGTACCCGGATGCGCGCCGACCTCGCCCGCGCCCGCCTCCTCTACGGAGAATGGCTGCGCCGCCAGCGCCGTCCTGGCCAGGCCCGGGACCAGCTGCGCACCGCCCTCGGCATGCTCGAGGCGATGGGGATGGAGGGCTTCTCCGAGCGTGCCCGGCGAGAGCTGCGGGCGACCGGGGAGACAAGAACACGAAAGCGGAGTGTCACCCGCCAGAGCGCCCTGACGGTCCAGGAGGCGCAGGTGGCCAAGCTCGCCCGCGAGGGGCTGTCCAACCCCGAGATCGGCGCCCGCCTCTACATCAGCGCGCGCACGGCCGAGTACCACCTGAGCAAGATCTTCATCAAGCTCAACATCACCTCACGTACCCAGCTCGAGCGCGTCCTGACGTAGCGGTACGGCGACCCTCCGGTTCACTCCCAGCCCACGCGGCGCTCTGAGATCCCCGTGTGACAGCAGGCTAGGCACCGACTGGGCAGTCGCGCTAGGCAGTCACGGATGTTAACGCCCCTTTCCGACATGAGGATCGAAAGCCAGTACCCATCAGTCGGGCGAGCACCGTGCAGGAGCAGCGCCAGGGGCACTGGCGGCGAGAGCTGCAACCGGGCCTTTGCGAAGCTAACCGAAAAGCGTCGTTGCAAGCGGAGGAATGAGTTTCATGACAGATAACAACGAAAATGCGCGTGCGGGACGACCGCGCGGGGACACGAGCAGGCGACGTTTTCTTCAAGGGACAACGGGCGCCTTCGGTGCCGCTCTGGTATCCCCGGGCCTCTATAAGATGATCGACGCCATCGCGAAACCACCGGACCGGCCCGCTGTCGCCGACATCCAACCCATCCAGGAACAATATCTCCTGCAGAACGAGCAGGTGATCAATGTCGATAGCTCTGGCGTGGAGAGCAGCAATGGCACCGTTGCGATCCGGGTGCCGGCCCCGTACGATGATGTCATTACAGCAAGGCTGAATGTGCCGGCGAATGCTAAGGCGTTGCGGGAGGCGCAGCACCACCTCGAGTCTGTCCTCCTAGACCTGGAACGCCAATTTCCGCCCACTCCCACTGGAATGGGCATTATGGTAGCCTGGGGACTTCCCTACTTCCACCAGTACATCCCAAGGCTGGGCAAGGCGTCGGAATTCTTCAAGGCGGGAACACCTTACCCGCGGTATCTGCCGATCGATTTGAGCACCTCCAAGATGGAGGGCCACACCGTGTATGCGCTGCAGGAGGCCAGGACGTTCCCCAGCGACCAGCCCCCGCCTGGCTTCGGGCCGGTCCGCTTGGAACAGAATGACGTGGCCGTGCTACTACGCAGTGACTCGTTCGCCAATATGACGGCAGCCACCCAGGCCCTCTTCGGGCCTGGCAGCAACCAGGCGGGCTGCCTGTTCGACGTGACGAGTATCCGCCGGGGCTTCTCCGGGGGCGGCTTCTACGGCGGGCAGCAGAGCCTGCCGAGCAAGATGGCGCTGGCAGCTCATATCCCCGGCGCACAGTCGATTCCCCGACATTCGCAGGCCTTCCTCGGCTTCGACACCACCCTGGTGTCGAATATTGGACCCGACATCATCGCCAATCTGGAGACCCTACCTGGCCTCACCAATCAATGGCCTAACGGCTACTTCAAACAGGGGACCACCATGCACCTCTCGCACCTGTTTGAAGATCTGGCAACCTGGTAGTACAGTCACGGTTTTCCGATCGGTGATCGCGTTGCCGCGCAGCGTGACGTGAGGTTCCTAGGCCGCTGGTTACATTGCGTCACCTCCTTTCGTCTGGCGGGGGTCAGGTGATGCCGGGCAGGAGGCGGCTGCTGTAGTGGTGCCAGCGGGCTCTGGCCTGGTGGCGCCGGCGGCGGGCGGACCAGCGCAGCGCGAAGGCGAGCCGGGCCTGGTCGATGAGGCCGGCGATGTACTGTGCCGCCAGGTGCGCGAGCCGGTTTGCCTCGGCGACGGATAGCTTGATGGCGCTGATCGCCGGGGGGCAGGGCAGCCCGCCGCGGGCGGGCACCGGCGCATCGCCGAGGGGTATCAGCAGGTCAGCGTCGTCGATTGGGTTCGCGTCGCTGCCACTGTCAGTGTCGCCGGAGCTGGTGTCCGGCCCGGGTCCGGCCTCTGCCGGCTGGCCGGCGGGCGGGACCGGGGGCAGGGTGATCTGGCCGGTCAGGGCGTTGCGGATGGCGGTGTTGCGGAGCTGGGCGAGGGCGGACAGGGCGGTGTGCCGGCAGATCCCGTCGTAGCTGCGGACCTGGCACTGGTCCCAGCCGAGGACGTCTTTTCCCGTTTTGAACGTTTCTTCCGCCGGCCAGCGCCGCCCGGCGATGGTGACGAAGCAGGTCAGGGTCGCGGGCCTGTCCTCAGGGGCGTAGCACAGGTAGAACGTGTACTGATCGGGGCGGGAGATCAGCCGCCGGATCAGCAGGGACTCCCGCGGGTCCGCGGTCGCCGCCAGCGACCAGTCACTGTACCGGGGGCCCTTGGAGCCGTTGCCGCAGGACCGCCGTTCGAAGACCGCGTCCGCGACGGCCTCTTCGGCGGTGATGGCGGTGCCAGCCGGGGTGGTGACGGTGAAGTTGCAGGGCACGGTGAACACCGACGCGATCCGGGCTTTCTTGCACGCTTCCCGCAGCTTGCTGCTGCGGCCGTACACTTCGTCGGCGGCGGCCCACCGCAGCGGCAGCCCCGCCGTGACCAGCCGTTCCAGCTGCTTGATCGCGAGCTGCGGCTTGGTGGCGAACTCCAGGTCGTCCGGGATCCCGGCCTCGCGGCGGCGGGGCATGTCCTTGGCCCAGCGTCCGGGCATGTACACGTCGAAGTCGGCCCAGGCCTGCCCGCCCGGGGTGACGTAGGCGGAGAACACGGTGGTCACGCAGTTCTCCACCGAGTTCGTGACCCCGGCGTGCTGCGGTGCCACGCACGCGGTGAAGTCCCCCGCCTTCAGGTCCGCGGTCTCGTCGATCGCGATCCCCGGCCCGGTCAGGTCCGCCCCGTCACCCGGCAGCCACGCCGCCGCCAGCGCGGGCAGCCCGGCCCGCAGGTCCTTCCAGTCCCACACGTAGCTGCCGAGCAGCCCCTGCATCCGGTGCCAGCCCTCATGCCCGGCCGCCTCGGCGATCGCCCAGCAGTTCGCCCGGGTGCCCGGCGACAGCGCGACCGCGTAAGCGAACGCCACCTCCACGCTGCGGCGCTGCGCCATCACCCGGCCCAGAAGGCGCTTGACCTGGGCATCAACCTGCGCCGCGCAGTCCGCGACATCCTCTATCCTGGCCGGCACGGCCGTGTCTGTGTTGTTGGTTTCCACAAAGCAAGCAACGCGACACGGCCGCCTCAAGATACACGAGTGCAATTCCGGTTAACCCCTGTCGCAGGACTCCCGGGAGCCGCGGCAGAACCAGCCACGCAGCGTGACCGAGGTCGCGGGTCAGCCTCCGCCAGCCTGAGACGGCCGGTAACAAATCGAACCTGCGTCACCGCTCAGCGTGAAACAGGAACTGTAATACTGGTACGAACAGAGCTTCCCCCAGTATGGGCAACGCGCCAACGCGATGCTCTATCCCGGCCAATCGCCCACGCCCGCGCCCGGCACGCTCGCCCTCCAACCACCAGGTCAAACTGAGGCCCAGGTGGCGCACGGGGTCCAGCGGTACCACGGCTACGGCCACACTGGGAGCCTGTCGGTTGTGGACCTCGGCTATTCACACCAAGTTCAAGAGTTCTCTGATCATGCGGCTGAGCTGCGGAAACATCCTCAAGTCGCCCTGGGGAGCCCGCACCTTTTGGGTGCGGGCCACATCAAGCGTTTCCGCAGGTCAGCCGTAGTGCACAGTCAAGATCGTGACGAATCGAGGTGGATAGCACGGCATCGCCAATTACCAGCCACTACGGCGAAAACTGGGTCTCCGAACTTAACCGGGGTGCCACCGATCCCGCTCTTGCTCCCGGCCCAGCCTGAGCCCGCCGGCGTCCGCCTACGGCGCCTGGGCCGTCATCCGCCTCCCGGTTACCTTCGGTGACCGTCTGCGGCCAGCCTCCTTCCTCGCCTGCCGGGCGCGCCGTAGCCCGTGCCCTTTGCTGCCCCGCTGGGCGGCGCCGTCTTCCTCGTCCAGTTTCCCTTTCCGCCGCAGGCACCTTGAATGCTTCCCCGCATATCCGCCGCCCGGTTTCAGGCCGCGTTTCCAGTTTCCCTCGCGTGCCGGGCCGGGGAATTACGCGCGGCCTGTCCACATTTCCACGAATCCGCCTGTGAATTACTGTAACTGGCAGACGAAAAGCGGTTCCCCCGGGATTCTCGTTTCGACCAAGAAAGAGAAATCCGCAAAAGGAACCGCCACCGTTGGACGCTACCGGCTCGGCCGGGCCCGCGCAACCCGCGTCGGCCTGCCCGCTGCCGTGCGCCGCGGCGACTGTCCTGCTGGGGATCCCCGGGCTGCTGGTCACGGCGGTGACCGTGACCGAGGACGGGCAGACCCTGGTCGAGGTGATCACCGACCCCGCCGCGCAGGCCCCGCGCTGCTGCCCGCGGTGCGGCGCGGCGGCCACGCGAGTCAAGGAGCGTCCCCGGACCGCGCCCCGCGACACGTTCATCGGCGACCGGCAGGTCCTGCTGGACTGGCGCAAGACCCGGTGGCGCTGCGACACCCCGGGCTGTGAGCAGGGGACTTTCACCGAGTGGCTGCCCGCCGTCAAGCACCGGGCCCGGCTGACCTCCCGGCTGCGGACCCGGCTCGGCGAGGCCGTCGGCGATGACCTGATGCCGGCCGCCGCCGCGGCGCGATGCTACGGCGTCTGCGACCGCACCGCCGCCCGCGCCTTCACCGCCTACGCCGATGAGCAGCTCGCTGACCTGGACCAACGGCAGGAGCCAGTCGAGGCGGCCGGGGTTGATGAGTTCCGCCGCGGCGTCTCCGCCTCCGCAGCGGACCCCGGGACCGGCGAAGTCACCCAGACCCGCTCCGAATGGCTCACCCACCTGGTCGATCTCGGCACCGGCGGTACCCTGGGCCTTGCCGAGGGCCGTACCGCCGCCGCCGAGAAGGACCTGCTCGCCGGGCACGCCGCCACCTTGCAGTACCTGGCGATGGACCTGTCCGCCACCTACCGTTCCGGCGCCCCGGCCGGCGTCACCCTCGTCGCCGACGCATTCCACCTGGTCAAACTCGCAAACCGGAAGATAGACGACGCGTTCCGGCGGCTGGGTTACCGCACCCAGCACGCGCACGAGGAACTCGGGCTGCCCCGCCCGCTGCACTACATGCTCCGCTACAACATCGAGAACCTGGACCCCGGTCACCTGGCCACCATCATCGGCGTGCTGGACGCCGACGCCGACGGCCAGCAGATCGCTGCCGTCTGGATCGCCAAGGAGCACCTGCGCGACCTGCTCGCCCTGCGTGCCACCCGCACCCACATGACCCCAGCGCCCAGCGCGGTCCGCGACAAGCTCGCCAGCTTCTACACCTGGTGCGCGGACAACGACAGCGTCCCCGAGATAAAGACCCTCGCCAAGACAATAAGCAAATGGCAGCAGCCCGTCATCGACGCCGTACTGACAGGCTATTCCAACGCGAAAGCCGAGGCGCATAACCGCACCGCCAAACTCGTCGCCAGAAACGCCCGCGGATTCGCCAACCCCAGCAACCAGGCCCGCCGGGTCCGCATGGCCACCACCCGCACCGCCCGGCAGGCGAGGAAGGAGGCTGGCCGCAGACGGTCACCGAAGGTAACCGGGAGGCGGATGACGGCCCAGGCGCCGTAGGCGGACGCCGGCGGGCTCAGGCTGGGCCGGGAGCAAGAGCGGGATCGGTGGTACCCCGGTTAAGTTCGGAGACCCCGAAAACTACCCCACGGGGACGACCATTCCCGTGCGCGGCGATTTCAACACGCTGGACAATCCATTTTATTACACATCCGATCCGACGGCAGACCACTACAGCAAGAAGCCAGCGGCCGGGTTGCACTTCATTATATTCCAGCCGACGATTGCAATCTTCAATCTCGTTCGGCTCTCGATGGACGGCCACTTCCCCGGTATGACACTCCCTGTCGCACCGCGCTCCCCCCACGCCGGCATCAACTCGGTCCTGCATACGACCCACCGGCAGAACTATCTGGTTCCACCACGTCGCCATCGCTCCTTTCCGCTCGCCGAGTTCCTTGTCTGACACCACCCGCCCCTGCCGTTGCACAGTCTGATCGCAAAGGCCGCGCAGAAAAGGCGGCTGGGCCCAGTCCGGCGCCGCCCCGGAGCCCCTGGAGTCGTAGGCTCCACCGACCGCGTTGAGACGCCAGCGGAAACTTCCCGTGAGTTCGCCAATCAGAATCTGGTCACCCACACCCTGTGCCCATCCAAGGGGGACACCCGTATGCAATCGAGCCTGCCGCTCGTGATCGGGCGCGCGCAGATCACCCGGTACTCCTACCCGGACCATGGAGGTACAAGATGACTGAAGGCAGCCAGCCCGCATATGAGATCGCACTGGCCCACTTCATCGTTTCTGACGACGTGGAGCGCTCCCGTCGCTTCTATACGGAGGTGCTCGGCGGCAAGACCATCCGCTCGGGTGAGCCGTCGTACGTGGCGCTCGCCAACAGCTGGATCATCATCAACGTGGGCGGCGGCCCGACTGACGACAAGCCGGCAGTCACACTCCAGACACCGCGCGATCCGGACCTGGCCAGCAGCTTCCTCAACATCCGGGTCTCGGACATCCACGCTGTGTATGCGGAGTGGAGCGCGCGAGGCGCCGAGTTCCTCACGCCACCGAAACAGCACAGGACCGAGATCCGCTGCTACGTGCGTGACCCCGACGGGCACCTGATCGAGGTAGGCCAGACCACCCTGCCGGGCGGCTGGCGCCAGTTCGTGAACCCGTAAAGGAAGGTGTCACACGGATCTGGCCGTGCCGCGCTGCTGCCATCGCAGCCCGCGCCAACC
>CAVYVO010000033.1:0-13854 GCA_963771985.1 uncultured Actinomycetota bacterium
CAGGGATTCTCTGGCTGGCACTTTGGCCGTCAAGTCGAGCCATAGGAGCCAGCCGGTGAGTTCGGCCGCGGTGGGGCCAGCTCGTAGGGGTGATAGTGGCAGGCGCGGCTGAGGGCGGCGAACAGGTATGCGGCCCGGCGGGCCGTGCCGGGGTCCAGGTAGGCGGTAAGGCACAGCACCTGCGATCGCATGGTGCAGCTGGACATTTCGGCTGGCCCGTTCGGTCCGAAAATTCACCCATGCGGGGACGCCGCACTACGGTTCATCCGCGCGCTAGTGATCGACGTCGGCTCACCCGGCTGTTGGTTCCCGGGCTGGCGCCGCCGCGAACGCGCTCACAGACTCCCAGGCCACGTCCGGCAACAGCCGCCGCAACCCGGCCAGGTCCACCGGGGTGCCCGCCAGGTAGCGGCGGCACGCCTCATGGGCGGGGCCAAGGACGATGAACTCCAGGGTGGAGGCAGGCCAGGCCGACAAGGCACCTTCGCCGGCAACAGATGCCAGGTGCTCCATCACCGGGACCGTCAGCTTGGCCTTCAGCTCGGCCAGGTCCTCCCGCTGGGCCCGGGCGAGTTCCAGTGCCATGGCCCCGTACATGAACCGGGCTTCGTCCTCGTGGCCCAGGACCCACTCCAGGTGCCCGTCGACCAGGGCACGGACAGCGGCATCGGGGCGGTCTTCCGCCAGCGCCCGGCTGGTCACGTGGGCGAAAAGGCGCTCGAAAGTGCGGGCCAGCAAAGCGACGGTGAGCGACGACAGGCCGTCGAAGAGGTTGTAGACGCTGGACGGGCTGGCGCCGGCCGCCCGGCGGATGTCTTCGATCCGCGTGCCGAGCAGCCCGCGCTCCGAAAAACAGGTGAGGGCTGCGTCGAGCAGCTCGTCCCGGCGCCGGATGCCGTCACGGCGCCGCGATGATGCCGGTCCCCGCGGATCGTTGCCTGCGGCTCTGGGAGGGATCATACCTGGATTATCTCTCCAACTTGTGTCATAGTTGTAGTCATCGTCTAACTGGAAGAGTACTCCCCAACAGGGGGAGACGGCCGCGGGAGGTGGCTCATGGACCTCGGCCTGGCAGGACGGGTAGCAGTGGTCACGGGGAGCTCGCAGGGCATCGGCAGGGCGACCGCTGCCGTCCATGAGGTCCCGGGGTTTCGGCCGGATCGTCAACGTCTCCTCCGGCGTGGCCGCGGATGGGTTCCCCGGGGGCGCGCCGTACGGGGCGGCCAAAGCGGCGCTCCACGGCCTGACCAAGACGCTGTCCAAGGAGCTCGCCCCCGCCGGCATCCTGGTGAACGTCGTCATGCCGAGCGCCACCCGGACCGAGCGCATGGTTGCCCGGCTCCCCGCCCAGGTCCTGGAGATGAGCGCCCAGGCGTCGCCGCTGCGCCGCTTGCCGCGCCCAGATGAGGTGGCGGCCGCGATCGTCTACCTGTGCTCGGGCGCCAACACCGCGATCACTGGCGAGATCGTCAGAGTCGGCGGCGGGGCAACATGAGGAGGCCCGCCGCGCTCCTGCTCACCCTGGCGGGCTACGTCATCGCGTTCGGGTTCCTGGCCGTCCGCTGCTTCCGCTGGGAGTGACGATGCAGATCTCCACATCCGGCCTGCCCCGCCGGCGGTCACCGAGGCTGGCACAGCACGTCGCCATCTGAGAGGAAGGAGCTGTCGTTGCCAACCATCACGATCCCCCGAGCTGATCTGACGAGCGAGGAAGTCACCAGGGCGCTCCGCGCTGGCCTGGGGCCGCACTACCACGTGGTCCCCGGGATGCGCATGCCCCAGGCCTGTCTCTTCGCGGCAGAGCCAGACCAAAACCCCGATACCATCCTGGTCAGCATCGGCTCCAACCGGCTCTCCAACCGGTTCTTCCGCGCCCAGGTGACGCTGACCCGGCCCTCGGGGCAGACCGTCATCCGGATCCGCCCCGGCGGAACCAGTTCCGAGTTCCCGATCAACGCGCTGGGCGTCGCCCGGAAGATCCGCCAGGTCCTGGCAAGCGCCCCTGGCATCCGGTAACGGGCCTGAGGAGGACGGGAGGACTATCCCTGCCGCCGGGTAGAACGAGGTGACGCGCTGCCCCGAGCTAGCGGACGGGGTCACCGGCATGATCCCGCCTGCCGTGGGTGAGCAGTACCTCGGCCGCCGGTACAGGTCGCCGTCGCTCAGGCGGCCCTCCTCCACCGGCTCGCCGGCCTGGCGGGCCAGTTCGATCATCGAGCGCCGGGTGATGCCCTGCAGCGTGCCGCGGCCCGGCGTCAGCCAGCGCCCGTCCACGTAGGCGAATACGTTGTACCCGGGTCCTTCGGTGATCGCCCCGGATAGGTCGCGGAGCACGACGAGGTCGGCGTCGTGATCGTAGGCCTCCAGCAGGGCCAGGTCCAGCCAGTGGTAGTTCTTGACTGACGGGTCGACGCTCTGCGACGGGATGCGGACGACCTGGCTGACCCTCATGCTCGCGCCCGCCTCCTGCCGGTCCGGGTTGCTGATCCAGACGAACGGCACGGCGCAGCAGGAGAACATGCTCCGCGCGGTGCGCAGGTCACGGCTGCCCGGCGCCATCCGGCCGCGCGTGCATGTCATCGACACATACGCCTCCCGCAACCCGGCACGGCGGACGCACCCGCGCAAGATCGCCTCGATCTCGGCGCGGCTGCACCCGGGGTCGAGCGGCAGCCGGGCCATGCTCGCGGCGAACCGGTCGAGATGGCCGTCCAGCCGGGGTAGCCGGCCTTGCCGGAGAACAGGTCTGGAGTGAGCGGGCCTGGACGAATTTCCGCCTATATGGACATGCTCTTCTCTACCTATGTAGAGTTTCGTGTCGTGAGGCCACGTCGTGAGTTCTCGCCGCAGACGCTGTCGGTACTGGCCGCGCTGTGCGAGCAGCCATCGCAGTGGCAGCACGGGTACACGCTGGCCGGCAAGACGGGCCTGAAGTCCGGGACGCTGTACCCGATCTTGATCCGGCTATCCGACCGAGGGCTGGTCGAGGCGTGCTGGCAAGAGGAGCCACAGCCTGGCCGTCCGCGCCGGCACCTGTACCGGCTGACGGCCGACGGGCTGGCCAGCGCGACGGGGGCGCTGGCCGCCCGGGCGCAGCCGCAGCCGTCCGGACGGCCGGCGGCGGCTAAGGGCGCGAGGGAGCCGAGCGGGCGGGGCGTAGCGGCGCCCGCAGTGCGATGAGCTGGCTGAGCCGCGCCGGGGCGCGGCTGCTGCCGGCCGAGCGCAGGGACTGGGCCGAAGCGGTCTGGGCCGAGGCGCAGGAGGTGACGCCAGGCTGGCCGCGGCTGGCCTGGCGGGCGGGCGGTGTGCGGCTGATAGCGAGGGAGGCACAGATGGTGCGCAGGATCGGCATCCTGCTGCTGTTCACGGCGGCGGCCGGGACGGCGGCCTGGAGCGCCTGGCCGGGCTCCTCGGTCGGCCATGCCACCACGGTCCGGGCCGACGTCATCGTCACGGTGGCGCTGCTGGCCGGCCTTCCGCTGCTGACCCGCTGGCTGCTCGGGCCGCCCGGCAACCGGGTGGCCCGCTGGCTTCGGACCGCCTGCTACGCCGCGATCCTGGCCTTGATGCCGGCCAAGGCTGCCACCGAGCTGTTCCTGGGCGCGGTGCCGCGGGGGGGTATCGACCTGCATACCTATGACCTCTTCCATTGCGCTTATGCCTTCACTGGCTCCCGGTGTCATTGGGCGCCGGGCACCTCGACCGGCGGTCCCGGCGTGCCGTCGGAGGTGATGCTCCTGCTCCTGACGGCCTGCGGCCTGGCCGTCACCCTCGCGCTGACCGCACGGCGCACCGCGGTGGCCCCGACTGCCTTGGCCATCGGCGCCGGTACAGGCTTGGCGCTGGGCGTCGTGATGTACGCGGTGGCACCGCTCGGGCTGAACCCTAACTACCCGGACAGGCCGTGGCTGCACGGCTCCGCATTCAATCCTTTCGTGCCCCTGGCCTGGATCCTGCTGGTCGGCGCGCCGCTGGTCGCCGGTGCGATCGCCGGGCGGCGCTGTTACGTGTCGGGTACGCCTGCGCGGCTAGCCGCCGACCGTGGCTGGCAGGGCTTCGCCGCGGGGCTGGTGTCCGGCGGCGTCGGCGCCCTGTTCGTCACCGTTCTCGGCACCGGCACGACCGCGCTGCTGGTCAAGTCAGCCTGGGCGCGGGGCTTGCTGTACCACGGCCAGCACCTGACCGCCTCCGCGGTCTACGGCCGTGAGCTCTTCGCGACCCAGGACGTGGGCGCTTACGTCTTGCTCTGCATTGCCTTCCCGGTCATCGGGGCTGTGCTGGGCGTGGCAGGCGCCGGGTATGCCAGCGCGACCGGCCCGCTGCCAGACGGCGGCCGTCCGCCCGGCCCCCCGGGGCCTGAGCCACTGCCGGATCCGCCCGATGGCGGCCGCCGGGCCGATGCGGGAGCCGACCAGGACAGGCTGCCTGGCCGCTACAACGACGGCGAGGGCGGCCAGGGCCCGCCCAGCCTGGTCGGCGCCGGGACAGGCGCGCTCCGGGGAGGCTGAGCGCTCAGCCGCCGGCCCCGGTCCCGCACGCCGGGCAGATACGTATTCACCAGCAGACGCGAAACAGCCGAAGAGGATCACCGGCGTACCGGCTCACCGGCAGCCCCTGCGGCGGCCGCCGGGCCGCTGCGCAGGTACCGGGTCATCGCCGGCTTCGCCGAGCATGACGAACGGTTCGGCTCCCGGGCGCAGGCCGAGGTACAGCGAGCGGCGGCGCCGACCCGCTATGAGGCTGTAGACCTGGTGTGGCCAGCCATCGACGAGGAGACGAGCAGGGCCCTCGGCGAGGGAGACTGGCAGCCCTCGCTGCTCTGGGTGGACGTCATCGAACTGCTCGACCAGCCCCCCGGAGGTTGATCTCGCGCCACCGCCACCGCAAGCTCCGGCAGGGCCCGCGCCGTGGGCCGCTTCGATCGCGACGGGGTAATGGCCGAGCGCGCCGTCGAAGCCGCACATGGCGCACTGATAGACGTAGGCACGCAGGACCTCCTCGGCGAAGCCGCGGCCGCGGGGGTGCAATCGGACGGTCCGGGTGACCCAGTTGCTTCCGGCGTGTCAGGCCGAAGTCGGCGATCGCGCGGGTGGGTCTTCTTCGTGCTCGTTCTCAGGTCACAGGGCTACGAGGTCACGGTCGGCGCGGGCGCGGACGGCGGGCTTGAGATCGCTGGCTGGCGCCAGGTCCACCTTGGCCCCGAGGATGGCCTCCAGGTCGGCCTGGACACGCCCCAAGCCGAGCAGGCCCATGTGCGGCGGCAGGTCCACGAGCAGGTCGACGTCACTGCCGGGCCGGTCCTCGCCCCGGGCCACGCTGCCGAAGACCCGCAGGTTGGTCACGTCATGGGCGGCGGCGGCCACGACCAGGGCCCGCCGTTTCCGCCTGACCTGCCGCCCTACCGGGCCGGACAGCCTGCTCAGCTGCGGCGGCTGCTGCCGGATATCGACCACCAGGTCGGCTCCGGCCGCATCGACCAGCTTGGCCAGCGTCGGAAGCGACGGCTGGCGGCGTCCGGCTTCATAGGCGCTGATCACGCTCTGCGCGACACCGGCCCTGAAAGCGAGCTCCGCCTGCGAGATCCCCGCGCCGCGCCGGGCCCGCCGCAGCAGGCTCCCGGCCGTTTCGTCTTGGCGGTCCACGACACCAAATTATAGCGGATTGTAGATATCACGATCCTTCCGGGCCTCTGGCAGGCGTGCCTTAATCCATCCGTGCCGGTGCATAGCAGCCGCTGGTTTACGGTTCGGGGTCCGGGGAGTACGGCTGCACGCCGGAATTTCGCGCGGATATGGATGAAGCGGTGTCGGGCGCAGGCCTGGCGCGACGCTGTTCGGCGGATCAGACTGAACGCGTGGAGTGACACCCTGAATCCGCTCAGGTGGGACCTGGGAGGCCTGATGGTCCGAATCGCGGCAATCGTTGACTGTTACACCGTGGAGCCGAGCGGGCTGGGCGTGCCGCCTTACCTGTCTACCTATGCTCGTGCGGCCTTCGGTGCGCTGACTCACGCCTACCCGGATGCCGACGTGCGCTACCTTACTATCGACGACGTGCGGTGGTGCCGCAACGGCGGGCAGTCGTTCGCGGCTGCGCCGCTAACCGATCCGCTGACCTACTCGGCTACGGCGAGCCGCGAGGATGCGCTGCGGATTCTCGCGGACGCGGAAGTAATCGTCGTGATTGCCGGGGACGCTGTCCCGTCGGTGCACCTTCAGGCACACAACGGCTCTCCGGAGGAAATCGATGAGATCCTGGCGGGGGCGAGGGGCCGACGGGTACTGCTCGGCCCGCTGGCTACGCAGGTGCTGTCCCAGCCGGGGGTGCTCACCGGCGGGTTCGACGCCATGCATACCCACACCATCACCTCCGGGGACGTGGCGCTCGGCAGCCGGAGCGCCGCTGGCTATGAGCGGATGGCCACAGATCGTGGCTCGTACGCGGGGCTGATCGGTCAGCTTGGCTGGCGGCCGGTCGCCGAGATCGAGCTGTACCGGGGCTGCACCCGGCGGCGGTTCTGCTCGTTCTGCAATGAGCCGGTAAAGAGCCCGCTTGTCGACTTCCGCGATCCGGCTGACGTGCTGGCCGAAGTGACGGCACTGTACGAGGCCGGGGTGCGGAACTTCCGGCTCGGCCAGCAGACCTGTTTCTTTTCCTACCTGAGACGTGATGTCAGTGCGATCGGAGGGCTGCTCGCCAGCATCCGGGAGCAGTGCCCGGAAGTGGAGGTCCTGCACATCGACAACGCAGATCCACTGGCAGTCGCTTCCGCGGCAGGCGCGAGGATCGCCCGCCTGGTCGCGCGGTACTGCACCGAAGGGAACTGCGCGCCGATGGGGATCGAGAGCTTCGACCCCGCGGTGATCCAGGCCAACGCGCTGACCTGCACGCCTGAGATCCTGCTCCGTGCTGTCTGGAACATCAATGAGGCCGGGGCGCATGCCGGGCCTCAGGGCCTGCCGGTGCTGCTTCCGGGCCTGAACCTGGTATACGGGCTGCCCGGCGAGACGCACCGCACCCACTACGAGAATCTTTCCTGGCTAGTGCGCATCCTCGACGCGGGCTATCAGCGTCACCGCACCAACGTCCGGCAGGCGCGGGCCTATCCCGGTACATCGCTGGCGGCCAGGGAACAGTCGACAGCGCCGCCATCTGCCGAGCATTTCGGCACCTGGAAGGCCGACGTCTCCTACGTTTTCGACCAGCCGATGAAGCAACGGGTCTACCCGGCCGGGATGATGATCCCCGGTCTGCACTCGTTCTTCGTCACCGCCCGCGGAACCTGGTACCGGCGGCTGGGCTCGTATTCGGTCCAGGTGGTCGAGCCGGGCGCCGTCCGCTCGTTGTTCGAGGACGCGGATCTCATGGTCACCGGGCACGAACCCCGCTACATCTACGGGACCCGCAGCGACGCTGCCGCGACCGCAGCATGAACGACCCGGGCGGGAACGGTACGCCGGTCCACGCCGGAGTGCTCCTGCCGTGGGCGAACACCGTGGTCGAGACGGAACTGCACCGGTGGACCGGGTGCGCGGTGGCCTGGCACTACGCCCGGCTCGTGCCTTCGTCCCGTGTCACTGCCCTCGGCGCAGGATTCCTGACCGGGCTGCTCGATGCCGTCCCTGCGGCGCTCTCCCAGTTGTCGGCACTTCCTCTGCGGTGGGTGTACCTGGCATGCACGTCGGCCGCCTTCATGTATCCGGACCTGGCCGGAGCAGCAGCAAGACAGACCAAGGTCACTGTCGTGAGCGCGTTCGACGCGATCACCGCCGTGCTGTCCGAGCGCGGTGCCCGCCGGGTGGCGCTGCTGGCCCCCTACCCGCAGGAGGTAACCGAGGCGGAAGCCCGGATGTTCGGCGAAAGTGGCATCGTCGTTACCGGTTGTGCAAGCCTTGGTCTCGATGACGGTTACGGGCGCGTCACCCGCGACCAGATTGGAGAGCTGATCGGCAAGATCAGCGACGAGGCGATGGTGAAAGCGGAGGCGATCGTGCTGTCTTGTACCGGCTGGCCGACATTCGGCTCGATCCGGACCCTGCAACGACGCCTGGGGAGGCCGGTGATTTCCTCCAACCTGGCGATGGCATGGCACGCCCGGGGAACGCGGGAAAGCTGATGGCCGCATATTCCGCTTCCGGGCTCGCCGACCGGGTGTATTCCCTCGTCGCATGTGCCGCTCAGCAGCCGGAGGTCCAGGCCGCCGTGGAAGCCAACCACGATGACAACCGCTGGTGGCCGCTGTCGGTGTCAGACTGGCGAGTCCGGATGGCGGTCGCCGGCTGGAGCACTCGTGTCTCCTACGCGATGATCAGCACCTACGCGGACGTGGTGACCCGCGCCGATGCGCTCGGCTGGAGCGGCCTCACCCGGCTGGATGATTTGAACCTCGGCGCGATGGTACGGCCGCTCGGCCTGACCGTCGCCCGCATCGGTTACCTCCGCTCACTCACGGCCTTCGTCAGCCACGCCGACGCCGCAGGAACCGATCTCGCCGGGATGCGTGCAGGGGATCTCGTCAGCCTTTTCGCGGCCGGCGTGCACGGCGCGGGCTACAAGGTCGCCCAGTGCGCGGCACTGTACGCACGCGGCTATCACTGCGGAATCATCCCGGTGGACTCCGGGATGATTACCAGGCTCGCTCCGTTCCTCGGGGTGAGCCTCAGTGCAGGTCCGGCCGCGCATGAGGAGCTCCGGCGGCTGCTGGAAGAAAGCACGGTGGCCATGGCCGACCGCTACCGGGAGCTGGCCACCGAGCTCCGCTATCAGGTGCACATCCCGGATGACGCGGACCCTACCTGGTTCACCCATCTGGTCCTGATCTACTTCAAGCGGCTGTACCTCAACCGGCCGGGGCCGCGGGTGTGCCCACGCCGACCGGCGTGCCCGGCTTTCCTCGACTGCGGCTGCGTGATCCCGTAGGCAGGATCGCGGTGGAAATGCTCGGCGTCATCGGCAACATCTCCCGCGACCGGGCCATCTACCCGGGCGGGCGCCACGTCGAACTGCTTGGCGGTGCCGCCCTGCATGTTGCTCTCGCGGCTACCCGGGCGGGCCTGCGGTCGGCGCCAGTCGCGGTCATCGGCAGTGATCTTGGCTGGATCCGCGATGACGCCCGGCTGACGGACATGGACCTCAGTTGTGTCGAAGTAACCTGCGGACGGTCGTGCTCGTTCCGGCTTGCGTATGACAACAGCGGACGCCTGACCGGCACCGGCTCATCGTTTGGCGTCGCCGCGCAGCTCACCCGGCACGCACTCGCCGTGCTCGGCCAGCATCCGAGCTACCACGTCTGCTGCCGCCGCCCTCTTGACGTACCGGCCGTGCTCGGCCGCCTGGTCCGTGCGGGGATACCGTTCAGCGTCGACTTCCACCTGGCCAGCGCGGCTGTCACTATACCGGCCGCTGATGCGGCTATCGCGCAGGCCAGCGTCGTGTTCGTCAACGCAGCGGAGTTCGCGGCCCTGGCCCGGGTTACAGATCCTGGGCGGCTGAAAGCGGTCGTGATCTCTGACGGGCCGCGTCCCGTGACCATGTTGCGGTCCGGCCAGGTCGTCGCGTCAGTCCTCCCGTCCGATGCCAGTGCGGTGGAGGTCACCGGTGCCGGGGACACCTTGGCTGGGACATTCCTCGCCGCTTGCGCCCGGGGCCTCAGCGACCAGGCCGCCTTGGCGGCCGCAGTCAGCGCTGCGACCGAGGCCGTAAGCGGTCCCGGCTTAGTGATCACGGCCCGGTAGGAGGCGCATGTGGCTTTGTACTACGTGGCCCACCGGTTGTTCGCGGCCCACGACAGGGCTCTCGGCGCATACATCGCCAGCCGGCTCGCCCGCCTGGCCGGGGCGGACGCCGTCTTCTTGCCGTTCTGCGACACCGATGAAGAGAACCTGGTCAGCGAGTGCAAGGGACGCCGGCTCTTCGAGCTGGACTGTTCGCGGCTGCGCCGGATCACCGGCATGATCGCGGTCCTGCACGGGCCAAGCCTGGATGACGGAGTGTGTATGGAGATGGGGTTCGCCGCCGCTCTGGGCGTCCCCATCGTGATCGTCAGCACCGACTTCCAGACCTACGGTCCGGAATCCGACCGTCCCGGTTTCGCCTTCCCTGAGCCGCTGCTTGACCAACTCGCGGTCACCGTGGAGCGAGCCCACCGCCTAGGCCCACCACGCAGACCTGGAGGCAGCGACCGGTTCCGCCTATTCCTGGGCCAGAATCTGGACCCCATACACGCTGCCGCCACACGAGCTACTAATGCCCTGCTCAGCGCGCGCCCGCCAAGCCTGCCCCGGGCGCGGGGCTCCCCCGCTTCCAAACGCCTTGCGTTTATCGAACCGTCCCCTTATATGGTCGACGAGATGTGGGCCGCCGTCGCAGACACGCTCCGTGCGAAAGGCTGGACAGTGCACATCGCGAAACGGCTCAGACCCGGTGCGGATACGGTGAAGGAAGCGCGGGCAGACTGGGCAGCGGCCCGGACGGCGAACCTGGCGGTCATCGACGGACGCGGCCCCGAAACGCCGCCGGGTGCCGCCTTAATCACGGGTGCCTGCACTGCTACTGGACGACCCGTCCTTGCGGCTCACACCGGCACCTGGCCGACCTTCGCCGACGGACGCGAGCCGAACTGGCGTAACCTCATGATCCAGTACGCCGTCAGCGCCCGCTTCGCTACCATCAGCGAGTTCACCGCCGCCCTGGACAACCGGCCTTGGCCCCCAACCCCACGATTACGGCAGCCGGATACGAGGTCGTCGTGCTGGAAGGCTGTGACGGCATCGGCAAGACAACCTTCGCCAACACCCTGGCGACGCGGTATGACTACGCCATAGTGCATTCCGGCCGTACTCCCGAACGGCGTCGATCTGGTCGCGCGGTACCGCTCGATACTGGCTATTCCCGGGAAGATCGCGCTTGACCGCAGCTTCATCAGCGAGCTGGTTTACGGGCAACTAGAGTACGGCCGGTCACGCCTCACCGCGTCCGACGCAGCGGAACTCACGCTCCTGGTCGCCGCCCGGCACGGTGTTCTCGTCCATCTCACCGGCTTCCCCGAGGCGATCGCTTCCCGGCTCCGGGCGCGCGACGGATCTGCTCCCCCCGTGGAGCGTATCCGCGCCCTCACCGAGGCGTACCGCGACGTATTCGCAGCGCTGACTGGAACCGCGCCCATCATCACCGTTGACACCACGGCAACGATGCCCTGATCCCTGGCCCGTGGGAGGAGCTGGATCCGCGCCAGTCCTGGATAAGTGGATTGCTAACTTAGCCTCAATCCACCGGTCAATTAGGGGTGTTGTGGGGCGTGTCAACGTGAAAGGTGCCCTCTGAACTGGGACGATGGGAGTGTCTGAAGCTTCCGTCGCCGAGTTCGAAAGGGCACCCTTCAAGTGCGATTGTTGCATAGCCTGGCCAGGACGCACGCATCCTTCGACGACCCGAATCTGGTGTCGCACTCGGGCCTGGTGCCGGTGATGGCGCTGGCGCAGCGCGCCGGGCTGGCGGACCTGGCCGCGGAGCACGTCCGGCCGGGCGGCGAGTGCGGCGTCAACGCCACGGTGAAGGTGCCGTGCCTGGTGGCGGGCATGGCCGCCGGGGCGGACAGCATTGATGACATGGACCTGCTGCGGCACGGCGCGATGGGCACACTGTTCGGCGGGGTCCGCGCTCCGTCCACGCTGGGCTCGCACTTGCGCTGCTATACCTGGGGGAACGTGTCTCAGCTGGAGAAGGCGGGCCGGGAGTTCCTGGTAAAGCTTGCGGGCCGGGCGCCGCTGCTGCCCGGCGCGGGCACCCTGGCCTTCATTGACATCGACTCGATGCAGAAACGCGTATACGGCCATAAGAAGCAGGGCGCCAGGTTCGGGCATACCAAGATCCAGGGCAAGTCACTGCTGGTGCGGGGCCTGAACGCGCTGGCCGCGACGATCAGCACCCCGCTGTCCGCGCCGGTGATCGCCGCCACCCGGCTGCGCGGCGGGAACGCCGCCTCCGCCCGCGGCGCGGCGAGCCTGGCCGCGCAGGCTATCGGGACCGCGCGGGAGTGCGGGTGCACCGGGATGATCGTGGTCCGGATGGACTCGGCGTTCTGCAACGCCGCGGTGACCAGCGCGGTCCGCCGCGCCGGGGCCCGGTTCTCCGTCACCGTCCCGATGAACGCCAGCATCCGTGCCGCGATTGCCGCCATCGGCGAGGACGCCTGGACCCCGATCCGGTACCCGCGCGCGATCTGGGATGACCAACTCCGCTGCTGGGTCTCCGACGCCCAGGTCGCCGAGACCGGGTACACGGCATTCACCTCGAAGAAAGGCCAGGCGGTCACCGCGCGGCTGATCGTCCGCCGGGTCCGCGACCTGAACAAGCAAGCGGCTGACGGGCAGGACGAGCTGTTTCCCGTCTGGCGTTACCACGCCGTGTTCACCGACTCTCCCTTCGAGCTGATCCAGGCCGAGGCCCAGCACCGCGACCACGCCATCGTGGAGCAATTCTCCGCCGACGTCACCAGCGGACCCCTTGCTCACCTCCCATCAGGGGTTTTCGCCGCGAATGCGGCCTGGCTGTCGATCGCGGCCATGGCGCACAACCTGCTCCGCGCCGCCGGCGCCCTGGCCAGCCTGCCGTTCACGAAGGCCCGGGCCGCGACCATCCGCCGTGACCTGATCGCCGTCGCCGCCCGCACCGCCCGGCACGGCCGCGGCCACCTCACCCTGCACCTGCCCGAAGGCTGGCACCGCGAGCACGAATGGATGACCTTGTTCGCCGCCGCCTGCGGTCCGCCCGCCGCAACGGCCTGACCAGCCCCGACCGGTCCGCACCCGCTACGGCCCCCGAAAGGCCACCCGAACCCAGCCCCCGAGCCAGGAACCCCGGACAAGCCGCAGGGCAGGCGAGCGGCGGGAAGCCCGCGCCCGGATTCACCCCGGAAAACTCCTCGTGCAGGAATCGGAGCTGGGAATGGCCTACCGGAATCGGCCGGTGGATCGAGGCTTAGTCTGCCTCGCCGCTGCTCTTCGTGAGGATGCCATTCGGCAGGCGCCGGTAAACGCGTGCCGCGTTCTTGGCAAGCTTAGCCTCGATCTCACCCTGCAAATCAATGCCCGTCATCTCGGCCAGGCTCAGCAGGTATATCGCCACATCGGCCAGTTCTTCCCCGAGGTCTTCGCGGCCCTTGCGCCACGCATCGAATGCTTCGGCAATCTCCCCCTGGAGCAGGCAGAACTCCAGCGGGACGTCGGTCGTATTGAACCCTTTAGCGACTTTATTCTCCCAAGCCAGTTTCTGTCCCGACCGGATATCCATGTGCCCTCCCCTGTGCATGACACCAGCCGCCGAGCGGACGGGAAAGAAAGGCGTGCCGTCTCTGGCCCCGGCAGGCTGTTTCCCGCGCGGAGTGACCAGAAACGACAAGGTACAGACCGAAGCCTGTGAATCGCTAGGTGCGTAAGACGGGTGACGCTGTGGATACGCGGCAGCATGCGACTGGTCCCCTGTGCATAGATCTAATCGAACTCCCTGCCAGACCGACTACGCGGCCTGTGGACAGACAGAACTTCCTGTGGAGTGCCCAGAACCAGAAAATCTCCGGCGGAGGCCAGGTCCGACAGGGCACGGGTCGCATGCGTCAACGGCGTTATCTCCTGGTCCAATCGTCGGCTCCTCCGTTCCCCCTGAGTTTCCCCCACACCCCCGACGAACCACCCCGCCCTCGTCGCCATCGTGGGTGGCAGCCGCGCGATGGCACAGGGCCGCTGCGGGCATCGTCACTCGGGCAAGGACGGAATGGTCATGTGGCAAGAACTGAGGCCTGGCGATCCGGGACGGATCGGGCAGGCCGCGGGCGAGTTGCCCGGCCCGGTCACCCCC
>CAVYVO010000034.1:0-63140 GCA_963771985.1 uncultured Actinomycetota bacterium
CCGCCTCATCGGGGGTGATGATCACGCGGTCATCGTCGTCGTAGTCCAGCCCGGCGGGCAGCGTCAGCCGCAGCTCGCCGCGGGCGGCCTTGGCGCGCAGTCCCTCGGTCATCCGTGACCGCAGCAGGTGCAGTTCTGCCTCCGAGAGGGTCCCCTTGAGGCCCAGCACGAGGCGGTCGTTATCGCCGGCGGGATGGTAGACGCCGTCGGCGTCGGCGATCAGCGTGTCGGTCAGCGCGCACAAATCCAGGAGCCGGTACCAGTCGGCGTTGTTGCGGGCCAGCCGTGAGGATTCCAGCGACAGCACGATCCCGGCCTTGCCCAGCCCGACATCGGCAACCAGGTCGGAAAACCCCTTGCGGCCCTGGGCGGAGGCACCGGAACGGCCCAGGTCGTCATCGACTACCACGATCTGGTGCTCTGCCCAGCCCAGCTGCCTGGCTCGCCCGGCCAGGTCGTATTGCCGGAGCAGGCTCTCGGTGTTGCGGACCGTCTGGGCCAGCGTCGACTGGCGGACGTAGATATAAGCGTCCCGCCGCAGGTGGGCAGCGGCCGGCTCAGCCATCGCCCCGCACCGCCCCGGCGTCCTGGCCTGCGTCGTCACCGGCCAGCACGCCGGCGGCGATCATGGCCGCGAGCAGGCGCAGCACCCGGGCCCGGGCCGCGTCGGGCATCTGGTCCCATACCCGGTCGCGGCCTTCGCCGCGTCCTGGCCAGGGGATATCCAGCGTCAGCTGGCGGGCAGGCATTATTCTCATGGCACGCACGTAGGTTCCCTCTTTCCTGATCATCAGCGTGACCTGGGACGAGGCGAACTTACGTGCGTGCCAGCCGCCGGCCGGGAGATTTCCCCGTCCTGGTATCAAACTCGTGTTTCTGAGTCAGGCGGCGATGGCCTCGCAGGTCATGTCTCGGTCGTCTATTTGGCCGGGTTGCCCCTGGCCTGGCAGGTTGACAGAAATTCGGGCGTCGTGGAGGTCGCGGCGGAGGCGGGCG
Source organism: uncultured Actinomycetota bacterium (assembly GCA_963771985.1). Lineage (GTDB taxonomy): Bacteria > Actinomycetota > Actinomycetes > Streptosporangiales > Streptosporangiaceae > Trebonia. The sequence goes on from CAVYVO010000034.1 coordinate 997, forward strand.
GCCATGTCGCCGGCGGACGGGGCGGTCTTGGTGAGGTACCAGGGGCAGTCGCGGCGGCGGCGCTCGATGTCGGCGGGATCGCAGGCGGAGCGGGCGTACCAGGTGATGAGCAGGGTCTGGATGAGGAACCCGAACGGGACGGTCCGCTCGACGGCCTTCAGGGTCCGGTTGCAGGCGTCGCCGACGCCGAGGACCTGCTTGCCGGCGGCGTTGGATGGCTCGATGGGCCACCGCCAGGAGTAGCGCTCGATGGCCCGGGCCGGGGCCAGGGTGGTGTCGAGGGTGAAGATTCCCAGGTCGTAGGGTTTTTTCGAGTCCGGTTCGCGCATCAGGATGAGCTGGCCGGGCGCGGACTTGAAGCTGCCGTACCACAGGGCGGGGCAGGAGGCGAGCTGTGCCTTCTGGTCCTTGCCGTAGACGTGGATGACCGTGTCTTCCCAGGTCAGGGTGCTAGCGGCGTCCTTGCACTTGCCGATCCGGTCTCCTTTGGCCCGGGCCGGCCCCGTTTCCCGGTCGGCGGCGGCTTGGGGCCGTGCAGGACGGCGCCGGCGGGAAGCCGGGTCGTCCACGTCGTGCCCTTGACCGCAAGCGCCCCGCCGTGGAACGCAGCGTCGCCGGTGCCGTGGACCGCCCGGCCCGGGAACGCCTTCGCGAGGAGTTCCAGCAGCTCAGCGGCGAGCCGGACCTGGGAGGCGGTGCCCTTGCCGCGCCAGAGCCGGAACAGGACCGGCAGCGCCACGGGCGAGGGGCAGAAGGACAGCTTTACCACGAGGGCCGCGACCACCCAGGTGTTCCCGAACGCGATCTTCTTCCCGCCCTGCGCGGAACCGTCATAAGCCCACCGCGCCTGCGCCACATGCCGGCCCCACCTGCGGAAGAAGGTCCCGTCGACCGCCACCACGATCGGATCACCGTCGCTGAGCAGGTACTTCACCACCAGCCGGGCCACGGCCAGGCCCAGGGCGTCCAGGTCCCATGCCGCCGAGGCGAAGAACCAGCACGCCCGCCGCCAGTCCTGCCCGATCCCCGCCGCGGCGGCCATCGCGACCACCGTGGACCGGTCGGCCAGGATCATCCCGCAGGCCAGCACCGTGAACAGCCGGAACGTCGACCGCCGGGCGAACACCGGCGCGAGCTCGTCCAGCAGCCCGCGCCATTCCCGCGGCATGGGCACGGGTAGGCTCTGGTCAGGCAGCATCGGCGGACACTCCCGGTCATCGGCGGTGTGCTAAGCACCGCCGATGCTGCCGTATCACGCCGTTACCGGCAAATAACCCACGTCGCAGCCGTCACAGCTGTTGTGCCAGCGCGCCGTCACGCACGCCAGCGAGAACGCTCACTTACCGCGAAACTCGGAAAGACGAGATCAAAGCGGCGCAGCGGCGGCGGTGACGAGCTGGCCGGCCGCACCGGACGGCACGGCGATACCGCTTTCCCCGCACCGGCCCGCGTGCATTCTTCCCGGTGCTCATGACGTGTTCCCGGCCGTGCCGCGGGCACGGGCCCGCCGGGCCGCCGGCCCAGCGGGCCGGCCATCTTCGCCGCCGGCTCCGGTGAGGACTGCGAGCAGGCCGTCATGGCGCTCGCGCTCGGCGTCCAGGCGCTGCTCGGCCCGCAGGGCCCGGTCACGCTCGGCTGCGGTGAGCTGCTCCGCCGCCTGCAGCCGGGCCTGGTACTGCCCGGCTAGCGCCTCCCGCTCCCGGGCCGCGTCATCGCGGGCCTGCCGGGCCTGCTCCCGGGCGCCGGCTTCACCCTGCCGGGCCCGGGCCAGCTCAGCCTCGGCAGCACGAACCGCCGCCGCGGCCCGCTCACCAGCCTGATCGCGTTCCGTCCGTGCGGCCTCGACGATCCCGGCGGCCTCGGCGGCCAGCCGGTCAGCGCGGGCCGCGGCGGCCTCCGCATCAGCGCGGGCACGGGTGCCCTCCTCAGCCAGCTCGCGGCGGGCCCGCGCGGTTTCCTCACGAGCGCGGCGGGCCTCAGCTTCGGCGGCTTCCCGGCCGCGATGAGCGGCCTCCGCTGCTTCCAGCGCCGCGAGCATGTCCTCTTCGGCCTCGGCGGCACGCGCCTCGGCGGTGACCGCCCGCGCCTCGGCGCGGCGCCGGGCCGCTTCGGCCTCCGCCAGCTGCGCGGCCACCACTTCAGCATCCAGCGCCGCGACCTGCCCGCGCGCCAGCGTGACCAGCGACCCTGCCTGCCTGATCAGCGCCTCCAGCGCGCCGAGCGGATCCGCGGCCTGCCCCGATGACACCGCGCCCCCGTCACCGCCCGCTGCCCGCGCGGCGTTGTGGAAACGACGCGAGCACGCGTCACCGCAGAACACGCGGGCCCGGCCACGCCCGGACACCGGAACCAGGTTCCCGCAGCCAGGCCGCCTGCAACGACGCTGGCCAGGCTCCCCGCCCGGGACAGTACCGCCAGAGGGCAGCACGGACTCCGTGACCACGCCCGTCACATCCGTCATGAAGCTTCCTTTCCTTTCCCATCAGCTCATTTCTTCTCCCGGAAAATGAGCGGAAAGGGAGGACCGCGAGCAGGACGATCGTGACGCAGCAGGCCACGCGGGCATCTGTCATCCAGCGTCCCGGCAAGACAGCAGATAACCGCGCCGGGAAACGCCGGCGGCGCCCACTGCGCGGGATCCGGCACGCCGATCGCATCCAGCGCAGGTGACATGCCCGGGAACTGGCCGGAGCCGCCCCGGCAGACCAAGCAGGAAATCCCGCCCCGGCCCGTTACCGGCCAGGACCAGATGCATCCCCCTCCTGCAGCCGCATCACCACGGCACGCAGACGGCGCAGGCCATCGCCATCCAGGACCAGGCCAGCACCCGTACCACCCGGCTCCGCGCCGAGCGCATCGGTCGCCTCCGCAGCCACCAAGCCCGGCATCCCGTCCGGCAGCTCCACCTTCAGATGCGGCACCCCGTCCACATGCCGCACTGCATACGCCCGCAGCCGACACCCATACAGCGGATGCGTAACCGCCGTGACCACCACCTGGCACGGCAGCCGGGCACGGAAACGTCGTAGTCTGTCGCCCTCTTGATCAAGGCGAACCAGCCGTCGCTGCTGGCCGCGATCACGGACGCGCTGACCGGCACTGACGAGCAGTTCGCGGACACGACATGGACTGAGCAGGGGAAAGGCCACGGCCGCCGGGAGAAGCGCACGATCCGCACCGCCCCCGCCGACGGCACCGGCTGGCCCGGAGCCGCCCAGGTCCTGCGCATCCGCCGCGACACCGGGCCCACGCACGGCCCCTGGGACAGCAAGGAGATCGCCTACGGGATCACCAGCCTCCCCGCCAGCCTCGCCGGCCCCCGGCACCTCGCCATCTACGCACGAAATCACTGGGCAATCGAAAACAGGGAGCACTACGTCCGCGACGTCACATTCCGGGAAGACGCCCAGAAAACCCGCACCGGCAGCCAGCCGAACGCGCATGCCGGCATCCGCAACCTCGTCATCGGCGCGTTCCGGAAGAAAGGGCACGCCAACATTGCCGCAGCCCGCCGCCACTACGGGCGCGACGACCAGCGCATCCTCGCCCTGTACGGCTACATCTGAAACCCGGCACCAGGCACGCAACTTCACATAACACGAACTTGCCGGGGCCGTGCCGTGGAAAGGCGGTGATAGTGATACCCCATGTCCGGATCTTCGGCACCTAACGTCACTGGCAAGCGAGTCGCCCCTTCTGACAGGTGAGAAGGTCTCATCATTTACTCCGCGTGACCGGCGGTCGCCCGCTGGCGGCCGAGAATCCTGCTTTCGTGGACCGAGTCACTCGGTCTACGGCCCGGAATTCATGCTCATGGCGACGCGCAGAAATGAGTCTCCGACCTGCAGATCTGCCGAGCCGCCTATCGGAATCGAACCGATGACCTACGCATTACGAGTCAAACGAGACTTGTCCAGCGCTGTCCACATCTGTCTGTTGGCCCAGTTCGGCGGCGCTCCGCGAGCTGACGCAGTCCACGCCAATCCAGGGTCGTCCAGAGTCGTTGTTAGCATCCGCGTTAGCACGCCCGTGTCCCTCCGCCGGGATTACACGCCGGATTGTCATTGTCTGGCTCATGGCCTTGAGGCTGATCGGTATCCCCATTTCGGTACCCAGACCTCGGTGTCGGGTGCGTCAGCTCGTCTGGATTCGAGGTAGTCGCGAAGTTTGATGAGCGCGGGATGTGGGTTGTCGTCACGCCAGATCAGCGACATCGGGTAGATCAGTGTCGGATCACGCACCGGTATGCGCCGCAGGTCGTAGCTGTCTGGCCACAGATACCGCGAGCGTTCGCCGACAAGGGTGCCGAGGTCAGAGGAGTCGGCGATCTCAGCCAAGAGTGCCTCGTTTCCGAAGACGGGTCCAACCACGTCGATCGTGAGGCCGAACGCGGTCGCGAGTTCTTCGTAGTAGGCGGCCACCTCGGTGCCGGGCGCCAGGCCGGGCATCCAGATTCGATGCCCGGCAAGTTGCGCAGGCGTGACGGCGGCAGCGTTGGCGAGCGCATGGCGGGGTCCAACGAGCAGCTGATGCGCGTCGTCGATCACTCGGGCAGTCTTGATCGCGTGTGGCAGGTGCTGCGCGGGAACTGTGACAGCGTGGAAGGTGGCGTCGACCGTCCCAGCCTCGACAGCAGCGATTGCAGCATCGACGTCGGCACTCAGGGTCACGACATCCAGCTCGATCTCGGGATGCATACGGTAGAAGTCCTGCAGGAGCACCGCTGGCGCGATCCGCCGGTTGATGACATCGACGCGCAGAGCGCGCCGGCCAGGACGCACGGACGCGTCGGCCCGCTCTTCTACCCGCAGGAGTTCACGGGCGTGGGGCAGGAACGCCTGGCCGTCGATAGTGAGCTGGGCACCGCGTGCCGTGCGGGTGAACAGGCGCACATCCAGGTATTTCTCTAGCGCGGCGATGCGCTTGGAGACGGCCTGCTGGGTGATCGACAGCTCGTCGGCGGCATCCTGGAACTGGCCAGCGTCCGCAGCTGTGACGAAGGTACGCACGGCGTCGAGATCCACGTACCAAACTCTAATTGCACAACATCAGGTTGTGGCTCGCTGCCAGTTCAGTTGTTTGATCCAGCTTCTCAGTCTTGCTTTGATCTCAGTGATCAACGGCAACCTGTTTGAAGCGGGAGGTGCGGAGCTTAGTGGCTAGACGACCCCTGGGTCGGCAGTTCGGATGGCTATGGACGGCCTACGCAGTTAGCGCCTACGGCTCTGGCCTGGGATTCGGGGCATTCCCGTTGATAGCCGTGCTGGTGTTGCATGCCAGTCCCGCTCAGGTGTCCGCGCTCTCCGCGGTAGGGCCGGCAGTGGGTGCGCTGATCGCGTTGCCGCTTGGGCCCTGGGTGGAGTTTCGTCGCAAGCGGCCGGTGATGATCGCGATGGACCTGGCCCGGTTCGGGGTCATGATGACGATCCCGGTCGCGTACGCCTTCCATCGGCTCAGTTTTGTCCAGTTGCTGGTCGTCTCGGCCATGGTCGCCGCGGCCAAGATCGCCTTCAACGCGGCCAGCGGCGCCTACCTCAGGGCCCTGGTCCGGCCGGATGATCTGCTCGTGGCGAACGCGCGGTTCGAGTCGACGACGTGGAGTGCCATCGCGGTCGGGCCACCGCTGGGCGGGGCAGCGATCGGCCTGTTCGGGCCGGTAATCACCGTCGTGGCCGATGCGCTCAGCTACCTGTTCTCCGCGCTGGGGATCACCGCCATTCGCGGCAAAGAAGAACACCCGCAGCGAACCGGCAAGAGCGGGGTCCGGACCAGCGAGTTGCTCGACGGCTGGCGGCACATCCTGACCCATCCCGGCCTGCGGGCGCTCTACTTCAACAACCTGCTCGTCGGCGGACTGATCATGGCCACCGAGCCGCTGCTGGCCGTGCTCCTGCTGCGCCAGCTCGGATTCCCACCCTGGCAGTACGGCCTCGCCTTCGCTGCCCCCTGCGCCGGCGGACTCATCGGCTCACGCCTTGCCCGCCGTGTCGTGGCGCGGTATGGCCAACACCAGATCTTCCGTACGGTCGGCACGCTGCGCGCGGTCTGGCTGATCGGCCTGGCCTTCGTTCGTCCCGGTATCGCCGGCCTCGCGACTGTGATAGCTGTCGAGCTCGCGATCATCATCAGCATGAGCCTGTACAACCCAGTACTCGCCACCTATCGACTTGAACACACTCCCAAAGACCGCATCGCCCGCACGCTGTCGGCCTGGTCGATCAGCAGCAGCGCCTCAATCGCCATCTTCACCGCGCTCGGAGGCCTGCTCGCCGACGCCACCAGCCCACGTACGGCTATCACGGTCGCGGGACTGGCCATCCTCGCCAGCCCGCTGCTGCTACCCCGCCAAGCTCAGCGCCGGCCCAGCCCGATGGCCGATACGGCTGTGGTGAATGCAGTAGATCGTGCCGCATAAGCCGGTAAACGAACTGGCTAGGAATGACGCGAGCACGCCGTATGCCTGGCAGTCCGCGCTGAGACATCCGCGCTAATGATGCGTCGCGATCATCAGGAAAATGATCACCATAAACGCACCCGCCGAAAGTATCAGGATCACCGCGAGGACGTGCTCGAGGATCCAGTCCTGGCGTGCTTTCCGTTGCCGTTCCTTCAACGGCATTCGGCGCCGGGGCGGACGATAGCCAGGGGGAGGATCGTGCAGCATGAGCGGCTTGGTCCTGCCGCCCCCCCGCCCCCGCGGGCCACCGATCCAAACCATCACGCCTCCCGCCGCCTGTGCTGGCAGTGTAGCGCCGTGCAGGATACCCGAAAAGACCGCTGCCGCCACGCTCTGGTCGAGTCATCTAGCCGCACGTAATGATACGGCTCGGCGGAGACGCCTCAGTTTGCCCCGTCCTTCCGACTCTCACATTGGAGGAATAGACATTGCACCGTGGGATGCTGGCGGTAGCCACGTGGGGCGAGACGTGCCGAAGGGACCCTGTGGGCAGTCCTAGAGGACGCGGAACTAACCGTCGATGACCTTCTCAAGTACCTGTAAAGCAGCCGTAGAGCAATGTCAAGGGCAGCTGGCCCGCCAGTCCTGCTCAGCAGCAGTTTGTCCCATGCCAGGATTTGGTTCCTTCCCAGATCGACCATACGGCGATCCCGATGGCGATGACGGGGTCGATCGGCCAGCCGCCTGGCCAAACGGCGATGACCACCAGGCCGATGAGCACCGCGGCTGCTTGGGTAGCGCACATAAGGTTCTGGGTGCCTTCACCGGCAGTTGCGCCGGATTTCAGCCGCCCGCCGAGGCGGCGTTTTACACTGCCAAGTGCAGGCATGATGATCACGCTCGATGCGGTGAGAACGATCCCTAGCGCGGAGGCCGTGGCAGGATGGTGGCCGGTAAGGTCCCGGACGGCCCCGATCATGATGTAAGGGGCCAGCAGCCAGAAGCTGATAGCTACGGCCTTCTGGGCTCGCCGTTCTGCGGTCTCTGAGAGCGTCCGGGACCCGGTAAAGCGCCAGATGACGATCACGCTGGCTAGTGCCTCTATCGAGCTGCCCAGCGCCCAGCCAACGAGAGCGATCGAGCCCGCTGAGAAACCAGCGATCAGTCCAACGACGCCTTCAGCGGTCATCCAGGCGAGCGACGCCCACGCTAGCCAGCGTGCATAGCGCGCGGCTTGTAGCCATCGCTCATCGTCGCTGACTGCGGTCGAGACCGCGCAGTCTTCGCAACAGGATCCGGAGTCCGCGACCGCCGGTCCAAGATCGAATCTGCCTGATGGCCCGTGAGTCACGCTCACCAACCGATGGTAACTGACCTGCCGATCGGCAATCCGGGGGTGTCTCAGTGGACGCCAGGCACAAGGTCAGTGCGTCTGGTGCTTGCCCAACGCAATTAGCCTTACGTTGGCTGATGAACAGGTCAGTGTCTGGTTAGCGTGACCTGGTGCTAGGACATGGGTGGACCGAGGTCGCGGCCCTGGCTGCGGCCTATGTCATCGCGGTGGCAGCGACTCCTGCCGGTATCTCGGGCGCGGTCCTTCTCCTGCCATTTCAGGTCAGTGTGCTGGGCACGCCCAGCCCGGCCGTGACTCCGACCAATCTGCTGTACAACGTCGTCGCGACCCCTGGGGCGCTGTATCGCTACTGGCGGCAAGGGCAAACAGGTGGGTGGCTGGCCCTAGTGCTCATCGCCGGAACCCTGCCCGGTGTCATCGCCGGATCGGTCATCCGTGTCGAGCTGCTGCCCGGCCCGCGTGTCTTCGACCTAGTGGTCGCTGTCGTCCTGGTTCCGCTCGGGGTCTGGCTGGCGTTTACCAGGCCATCGGCTGCCGGTGAGCCGGATCGCCCGGTGCGGCTGATCCCGGTTCCTGTCCTGGTGGTCCTGGCCGCCGCGGTGGGCTGCGTCGGCGGAATCTACGGGATCGGCGGCGGGTCGATCCTGGCCCCGGTTCTGATCGGGTCGGGCCGCAAGCCGTCCGAGGTCGCTCCCGCTGCCCTGGCTTCCACGTTCGTGACCTCGGTTGCTGGCGTGATCACGTTCACGATCTTGTCTGTCCACCTGCATGGCTCCGTGGCTCCTGACTGGTCAACTGGTATCGCCCTTGGCGTCGGCGGCCTGGCTGGTGCTTACACCGGAGCCCGTATCCAAGCCCGGCTGCCGGATGTCTTGATCCGCCGTCTGGCGGGCATCTTGGTTATCGCTATCGGTGCCCGGTACCTGTGGTCCGGCCTGACCTGATGCCTGCCCCGCCGCCATCTTCCTCATAGGCGCCCTTGACGCTACCGCTCTGCGCTCTCTTTCCCGTGGCTTCGGTTGGTGCCAGACTCAAGCGGGTGAATAGCGGGGATGTGAAAGTCTTTTTCGAGCAGGCGGCGGCCCGGTGGGACGCTTTTCAGGTGTAGCGGACACCCAGGTCGCGGAACGTTTGCCCTGGCTGGGCGGTGGCTCGCGGGCGCCGTCGGCAGGCAACTGTTGCCGTCGTTGCCGTCAGTGCGGCTGCTGCGCAGCTGGCTGTTCGGTGCGGCGGGGGGCGGTCATGTCGAGCAAGATCATGGCGTCGTAGTCGGGGGTGCCGGGTTCGGCGAGGTAGATGCCGAGGCGCTGGCCGGGGGTGCCTTCCAGTTGCATGCCCTGGAAGCCGAGGGTGAGCGTGCCGACCTGGGGGTGGTGGAAGGTCTTGTTCGGGGCGGCGGTGCGGCGGGTGACGTCGTAGCGTTCCCACAGCTTGGCGAAGTCAGGGCTTTTGAGCAGGAGTTCGCCGACGAGAGCGGCCAGGTCGGGGGCGTCGGGATCGGTACCGGCCAGGGCGCGCAGACGGGCGACGCAGCCACGGATCTGGTTGTCCCAGTCGGCATAGATATCGCGCGCCGCAGGGTGGAGAAACAAGAACCGGCCGATGTTGCGCTGTGCGGCCGGCCATTCGCCGATGCCCGCATAGAGCGCCATCGCACCGGGGTTCGCGGCGAGTAGGTCGAGGGTCCGGCTAGTGATGTAGGCCGGGTTCGGACGCAGCGTCTCCAGCAGCAGCTTGAGCTGAGGCCGCACCGTGCGGCTAGGGGCGTGCGGGGGCTCGGGCGCGTACCGGGCGGCGCGGGCGGCCAGGGCGCGCAGGTGCTCGTGCTCGTCCGCATCCAGTTTCAGGGCGCGGGCCAAGGCGTCGGTGACGGCCGGGCTTGGGCGGGTCTCCTTACCGCGCTCAAGCCGGGTGTAGTAATCAATACTGACCCCGGCGAGCGCCGCGACTTCCTCCCGCCGCAGGCCCGGGGTGCGGCGCACACCGGCTCCCGGGGTGAAGCCGACGTCGGCCGGGGTGACCTGGCTGCGCCGGGCGCGCAGGAAACGCCTCAGTTCCGTCCCGCCGCTGTCGTGCTGCTGCTCAGGTGCCATGCCACCAGTGTGCCCCGCCGCGGCACCCGCACCGTCAGCCGAGGGGGGCCGTGTCACACCTCCGCTGGCGGCTCCCCCGAACAAGCCGCCCTGCCGCCCGGCCGCCGCGCGCGGCAAGCTGGGAGCATGACAGACACCGGCAAGACAAGAGCCCAGCAGCTACTCGGCGACACCGCGCCCGACCTGGTGCGGCTGACCGACGACGTACTGTTCGGCGACGTCTGGGCCAATCCCGGACTGTCTCCGCGGGACCGCAGCCTGGTGACGGTGGCGGCCCTGGTCTCGCTCTACCGCACCGACCAGCTCGGCTCGCACCTGCGCCGCGCACTGGACAACGGCCTGAGCAAAGACGAACTCGTGCACGCCATCACCCACCTCGCGTTCTACGCGGGCTGGCCCAACGCCATGTCCGCGATGGGCAAGCTTAAGCAGATCACCGAGGGGTAAGCAGAGCGGCACCGCCAGCCGAGAAGAGACCATGGAAATCTTCACGCAGCCGCCCACGGCCAAGGGACCAGCCGAAACGTTCACCGGCGACGTCTGGGTCGACCTGATCCATGCCGGACCGCAACCCAGCCGGAGCCGCCTGAGCGTCGTACGGTTCGCGCCGTGCTCCCGTTCCCACTGGCACTCTCACCGCCTAGGGCAGACCTTGCACATCATTGAGGGCACCGCCCTGCTCGGCAGCCGCGACGGCACCGTCATCGAGGCGCACCCCGGCGACACCATCTACACCGCACCGGGCGAGGAGCACTGGCACGGTGCCGCCCCGGACCGCTTCATGGCCCACCTCGTGCTGATGGAGGGCGACGACAGCGACGCGCCCCAGACCATCTGGGGCGGCCAGGTCACCGACGCCGACTATGCGGCACCCCGCACCAGCACCCGCTGAACAGCACCGTACGGAGGACCTGCTCATGAGCACCACTTCCGACCAGAACACCGGCCGCGTCGCCGTCATCACGGGTGCCTCGTCCGGCATCGGCGAGGCAACCGCCCGCGCGCTCGCCGCCAGCGGCTATCGCCTGGCCCTGCTCGCGCGCCGCGCCGACCGCATCAAGGCCCTGGCCGACGAGCTCGGCAACGGCTCCATTGCCATCCAGGCGGACGTCACCGACCGCGACTCCCTCGTCAAGGCCGCCGACCGGGTGAAGGCCGAACTCGGCGGGACCGACGTGCTGGTCAACAACGCCGGCATCATGCTGCTTGCTCCCTTTAACGAAGAGGGACATGACGACCACCGGCGCATGATCGAGGCCAACCTGCTCGGCGCCATCACCGTCACCGAGGTCTTCCTTGACCAGCTCCGCGACGGCGGCGGCGACCTGGTCAACCTCTCCTCCGTGGCCGGCCGCACCGCCCGCCCCGGCAACGCCGTCTACGCCGCCACCAAGTGGGGCATCAATGGCTGGTCGGAATCACTGCGCCAGGAGCTGCAGCCCGGTGTGCGCGTTATGGTCATCGAGCCCGGTGCCGTCGCGACCGAGTTGACCGACCACATCACCAACCCCGAGGTCAAGCAAGGGGCCGAGAAGATGTACCAGCAGCTGGCCATCACCGCCGACGACATCGCCGAGGTCATCGCCTTCGCCGTCACGCGCCCCCGGCGCATGACCCTCAACGAGATCCTCGTGCGGCCAACGGCACAGCCCTAACTCACTTGACACGGGCAGATCTGGCCTCGGGCGCGCCCGCCGCGGCCACTCTCGGTACTACAACAGATACGAAAGGTGAGGCATGCCGTGCGCGCGACACTCCTGTACCAGGCCGGCGACGTCCGCGTTGAGGACGTCCCGGACCCGAAGATTCAGCAGCCCACCGACGCGGTGATCCGTATCGTGACCGGCTGCGTGTGCGGCAGTGACCTGTGCCTGCGCGGCGAGATCCACCCCGGACGCGTCTTCGACCGCACCGTACCCCTTGGCCAGGTCGCCGAGGCCTACCGCCTCATGAACGACCGCGAAGCGCTCAAGGTCCTCGTCCGTCCCTGACCCGCACCGGAGATCTTCACATGCTCACCGTCAACGCGTACGGTGCGACCTCGGCGGCCGAGCCGCTGGTGCCGATGACCGTACAGCGCCGCGACCTTGGCCCGCGCGACGTACTCATCGAGATCAGGTACTGCGGTATCTGCCACACCGACATCAGCCACGCGCGCAGCGAATGGCGCCCCGAGCCCTACCCGCTCATTCCCGGTCACGAGTTCACCGGCGTCGTCGCCGCGGTCGGCTCTGGTGTCTCCCGGCATGCCGTGGGCGATCGCGTCGGGGTCGGCTGCATGGTCGGCTCCTGCCGCGAGTGCGCCAACTGCCGCAAGGGCCAGGAACAGTACTGCCTCAAGGGGACCACCCTGACCTACGGCTCCCTTGACCGGGACGGGACCGTGACGCAGGGCGGCTACTCCACGCACGTCGTCGTCGACTAGGACTTCGTGCTGCCCGTCCCCGAGGGCCTCGGGCTGGCCAAGGTGGCCCCGTTGCTGTGCGCGGGCATCACGGTCTACTCCCCGCTGCGCCGCTGGGGCGCCGGTCCCGGCACGAAGGTGGCGGTTATCGGCCTGGGCGGGCTCGGCCACCTCGCCGTCAAGTTCGCCCACGCGATGGGCGCCGACGTTACCGTGCTCTCGCAGTCACTCAAAAAAAAGACGACGCCCTGCGCCTGATCAACGTCGATGCCTACCTGTCGCTGCTGGCCCTCGACGGCGTGCTGGGCAACGTCGGCGTAGCCCCGGAACCACTCTCGGTCAACGGGCGCACGCTCGTCTTGCAGCGCCGTATCGTCACCGGCTCCCTGATCGGCAGCCTCCAGGAGACCCGCGACATGCTCGACTTCTGCGCGGAACACCACCTGGGCGCGGAAATCGAAATCATCCCGGCCGGGAAGATCAACGAAGCATACGAGCGAGTCCTGGCCTCCGACGTGCGATACCGCTTCGTCATCGACAACTCCACCCTGACCTGAACCCAAGCCCACCATTGCGCGACCAGTCGGGCCGTCCAACATGGCGTTCCTGGCGCTTCCTCGATCCACGCCTGTCCCTGATGTCCAGACCCATTGATAGATCCGCGTTAGCTGGCGCGCCGTCCGGCCATAGCGCTCTTTACCTCGGCTCAGCCGCCAAATTCGATGGCAAGCCGACCGAACCGCAGGGCGCACCGCGCCCGAGGATCGGAAGCGGCGCGGCAGCTAGCAGTGACACACCGCCCCGGACTGGTGAGACGTTCTTGTCGTCGTCCTGGTGGCGCTCTCCGCTGCTCGCGCCCCCGCCGCTCGTTTCACATCAACCAACGTTCAGATCAGAAAGGAAAACATCATGACTGACACAATCACCAGCGGCGCTGCCAATTCAGGGCAAGAACTCGCCGAACCGATAGTGGTCGGCTACCCGGACCATAAAGGCGTCCAGATCGAGCGCGTGAACTACCCGAACACCAGGGCACACACCCAGATCGCGGCAAATCTGTTCTTGCCGGCCAACCTGGCCCAGAGTCGCCCCTCGGCGGCCATCCTGGTAGGACACCCCTTCCTGGGGGTCAAGGAGCAAACGGCCGGGCTGTACGCCCAGCTCCTGGCTGAGCAGGGCTTCATCTCGATGGCGTTCGACGCCTCCCACTACGGCGACAGCACTGGCGAGCCGCGCTTTCAGGAGGACCCGGCTACCCGGGTCGAAGACTTCTCTGCCGGCATCGACTTCCTCAGCAACCATCCCCCGGTCGACCCGGAGCGGGTTGGCGTGCTGGGCATCTGCGGCGGTGGCGGTTATGCCGTCCGGGCGGCGCAGCTCGACCACCGCATCAAAGCGATCGCCACGGTCAGCATGTACGACCTGGGTCATGTGCGCCGGCAAGGGCTTGACGACGACATTCCGTTCGAGGCTCAGATGCGGGCACTCGACGAGGTCGGGCGTGAACGCACCAAGGAAGCCAGGGGCGAGACGCCGCGGTTCTTCAACATGCAAACAGACCTGTTCGGTGCAGGCGGGCTAGGTCCGAAGACCGCAGCCCAGGCCAAGGACCTCATGGGCTACTACACGACTTCACGCGGAGCCCATCCGCACTGCACCGGTCAGTTCACCTTCTCGAGCCTCGGCGCCCTCATGGGCTTCTTTCCGTTCGCGCAGATCGAAACGATCTCACCGCGGCCCCTGCTGATGATCATCGGCGGCGAAGCCGCGTCGAAAGGCTTCAGCGAAGAGGCCTACAGCAAAGCCTCAGAGCCAAAGGAACTCTTCGTCATTCCTGGAGCTACCCACGCGGACCTCTACGATCGCGCGCCGTACATCACGAAGTCGCTGGAGAAGCTAACTCAGTTCTTCACCGACAACCTGAACTAACCGTCGCACTGAGCTGGTGTCGGCGGCCCGAAGAACCCCTGAACGGGCAGGCAGCTGAGCATCATCATGACGCTGCCTAAGGCCGCTCGCACGCCAGCTCAGTGCTGGGCACGGCTCAGTTCGGACCAGAAGGGCGAGTTCGGCAGATGATCGAGGCCAGCCGAGTGCGGGGCACGGCACGGGCTACCGCTACTGAGTAATCCGTAAAGCTCGTCGGCAGCATCCCTCCGTAACCATGCTTGCGCGGCGCGCCTTCGCTGACTGCCGAGGCGCTTTGCGGCCACCTGGATGATGGCGAATGGCCGCGCCGCTGGTGCATCCGTTCTTCGTCGGGTTCTCCACGGCTGGCGCTGGCAGTGAAGACGCCCGGACTGGTGAGACGTTCTTGTGCTCAGCGGCCCGGCCAGAGCCGTTTCCGGCGCTCTTGGCTGGCAGGCTGGCTGGCATCAACGCAAAAGGCCAGGACCCGTACAGGCCCTGAACCTGGAGCCGCCTTGGGGAATCGAACCCCAGACCTACGCATTACGAGTGCGTCGCTCTGTCCGACTGAGCTAAGGCGGCGTGCTGTCCACGCGGACGGCGCCTCGCTAGTTTAGCGGATAATCGGAGGGTGAGGCTCACCGAAGCCGAGGCGCGGGCGCGGCTTGCCGTCGCCCGGGTCGCGCGGCTGGGGACGGCCGGGAGCGACGGGCAGCCGCACCTGGTTCCCGTTACGTTCGCGGTGGACGGCGAGCGGGTCTACACCGCGGTGGACCAGAAGCCGAAGACGACGACCCGGCTGCGGCGGCTGCGGAACATCCGGGAGAACCCGCGTGTCGCGTTGCTCGCCGATCACTACGCCGAGGACTGGACCGCGCTCTGGTGGGTCCGCGTCGACGGGCAGGCGCGCGTCATCGAGGACACTGTCGCCGCACAGCATGCGCTGGACCTGCTCACCGGGAAATACGAGCAGTACGTGACGGCGCGCCCCGCCGGGCCGGTCATCGTGGTCGAGGCCGAGCGCTGGACTGGCTGGGCCGGCTCCTAGCCAGTCAACCAGCGTGCCGATTGCGCGATCGGGCCCTCAAGAGTGGGTCGATTGCGCGATCGGCACGCTTCGGGTGGGGGGCAGCGATGATCTTCGGGGCTCCTGAACGTCATATGTGTGGATGGCGGTCAAGGAGATGACGATGAGCAAGCTGGAGAAGGCCTTCACGGCGACTCTGCGGAAGAGTCCGAACAAGGGCGGCTGGACCTACGTCGTCATGCCGGGTTCGGCTGAGTACTTCGGCACCCGCGGCCTAGTGAAGGTCCGCGGCACCGTCGACGGGGTGACGTTCGAGAGCTCCTTCATGGCCCTCGGCGACGGCACCCACAAGCTGCCCATCAAGGACGGCCTGCGGAAGTCGATCGGCAAGGAGGCAGGCGACACGGTCTCCGTGCGGCTTGAGGAGCGGATCGGCCGGTAGCACCGCGGGGCTCCCGGTAGATGACCATCTTGGGGCATGGTCATCTACCGGGAGCACGGGAGCACGGGAGCCTTAGTGGTCTGGTTCGTAAGTTCGTCGGGGGTAGTGGTCATGCTGCCAGGGCGTGAGTCTCGGTCTTGGCGTGGATGTCGATGCGGCGCAGCAGGTCGCTGAGGTCGGTCCGGGTGAATTTCCAGTCAAACGGCCGGGCGATGGCGTTGTAGCGGGTCTCGAACGCAGCGAGGCGGTCGCGGATCTGGTCCAGATCGGTGAAGTCGCTGGGGGTCAGGACTTTGCGCTGGACGACAGAGAAATAGATTTCCGCCTGGTCCAGCCAGGAGGCGTGCGCGGGCAGGTGGATCAGCTGCGCGTTCGGCCAGGCGGCGGCCATCCGCTCGGCCGCGGCGGCGCCGCGGTGGGAGGACCCGTTATCGACGATCCAGAACACCCGGTCCGCGCTGGCGTACGGCTCGGTGGTCATCACCTGCTCTGCCAGCCGGGCGAACGGCGCGATCCCGGTGGTGTCCTCACACCGTCCGGCGACCCGGCCGCGGCGGACATCCCAGGCGGCCAGGTAAGCCAGCGCGCCGCGCCGCTCGTAGTCGTGCTCCACCCGCATCGCGCGGGCTTTCCCCGGCGGCAGGGTGGGGTGGCAGCGGCACCGGGCCTGGATGGAGGTCTTCTCATCGGCGCAGATCACATAGTCATCCGGGCCCAGCGGCCGGCGGTCCCAGATCCCGGCGTACAGGTCCAGCACCCGGGCGGCCTTTTCTGCGAACTGCGGGTCGCGGACGGAGATCCAGGACCGGTGCTGCCAGGGCTTGAGGGCGTCGCCGGCCAGCCACCGGCGAACCGTGGATGCCGAGGCCGCGATGCCGCGGCGGGCGGCCAGCTCGCGGGCCAGGTCCGGGCCGCTCCACTTGGACAGCGGCACCCCCGACTCGGCCGGCAGCGCGCACGCCAGCGCGACGGCCTCGGCCCGGTCGGTGGCGGTGAAGGCCGGCGGGCGGCCGCTGCGCGGGGCATCGGCCAGCCCGGCCAGCCGGCCCTCCGCGAACCGGCGGCGCCACTTGCGGACCGTGTCGGTGCATATCCCCAGCTCGGCGGCGATCGCCGCGTTGGCCTGCCCGGCCGCAGCGGCCAGCACGATCACGGCCCGCAGCCGGTCCCGGTAGGACCCGCGCACCGACCGTGCCCGAGCCGCCAGCACCGCCTGTTCCTGGCCGGACAGGGCAATCTGGTATGGGCTTGACATAGGCATGCGTTCTGATACGTGAATGACCCCCGCTTTATGCCGTACCCGCGCCAGTGCCCGGCGCGCCAGTGATCGCCAAAGGTCCTCGGGAGGAGGCCGCCGTGGCCAGGTACCCGGACTCCACCAAGACCTCGCTGGAGCAGCGGCTGCGCGCCCGGGCCCGGGAGCGCTGGCCGCAGATCGCCAGCCTGCAGATCCGCCACCGCGGGAACTTCAGCTGCGTCAACGCGACGCTGACCGACGGCACCACCCTCAAGCTGTGCCGCCTGCGCTATGCCGGCTCCGCCAGCCAGTGGCAGTTCGCGATCTACCGCGCCAGCCACGACGACTACGACGAATCGGTCTTCCCTACCGGCCTGCCCGTCGGCACCTGCCAAGACGCCCTCGACACCGCCTGCGGCCTCTACCTCAACGACCCCACCGCCTGGATCCAACCCCCGACGAACTTACGGGCGAGACCACTTAGCCTTCCGCGCGCCAGCGGCGGTAGAGGTCTGTCAGGTCGCCCCGCATCTCGGGGGTGAGGTCATCCGGCGTGACCCGGCCGGTGAGGCGGATGGTCTCCCGGATCTGGGCGAGGTACTCGGTGCAGTGCGGGCAACCCGCCAGGTGCTTTTCGAAGCGGCTCCGCGCGGACCTGCGGAGCGCGCCCTCCAGGTAGTCGGTGACCAGCTCGACCGCCTGCTGGCAGACGAGATCACGACGGAAAGCGAGCCTCATCGCGAGCCTCCCATCTCCGCCTCGAGCACCTGGCGCAGCTTGCCGCGGCCGCGGTGCAGCAGCACCCGCTGGTTGGCTTCGCTGATCGACAGCACGTCGCAGACTTCCGCGCTGCTCATGCCCTCGACGTCGCGCAGCAGCACCACTTCCCGCTGGCGGCCGGGCAGGCCGTTGATCGCCACCTTGAGGAATGCCGCGAGCTTCTCGGCCTCGATCCGGTTCTCCGCCTCCTCGATCCAGTGGTCGGGCGGCGCCGACCACGCGCCGTCCGGGCCGAAACGGGACGCGTCAACTACCGGGCCGGCGTCCGCGACCGGGATCGTCCGCTGTTCCCTGGTGCCGGTGGTACGCGCCCGGTTGACCAGGATGGTGAACATCCAGGTGCGCAACGACGAACGGCCCTCGAACGCGGACAGGCCGCGCAGCACCGCGAGCCAGGTGTCCTGGACGACTTCCTCGGCCACCGCCCGGCTCGGCACGAACGAGGCGGCCAGCCGCAGCATGGAACCGTTGTAGCGCTCTACGAGAGCGACGAACGCCCGCTCGTCACCCGCGCGCAACCGGCGGAGCAACTCCGCATCTGATTCCATCGCTGGCAGCGTACCGCCAAACACCTCAGGCCCCGCCGCGGGGCGCGCATTCGCGCGCCCCGCGGCCCGCGGCCGGCCAGGTCAGGATGCCACTATCCCTTCACCGCCGGCCGCTCCCGCGACGGTCACGGACCCGATCCCGGTGAGCGAACCACCGTGGCCCACGGCGAACTCGTCCACCGCGCCCGGGCCGCCGGCCTGCACGTACAGGAACCGCCCGTACGGCGTGCTGGCGGCGTCCACGGTCCCGGCATTGGTCGAAGTGTTGCCGAGCGCCGTCAGCTGCCCGCCGGAACCAGCCTTGTAACCGCTCACCGACCCGCTTCCCGCGTTCGACGCGTAGAAGTACCGGCCCGCCCGGGTCACCCAGCAGGTCGCCATCTGCCCGGTCAGTGCGGTGTGCTCAGCGGTGAGGGCGCCGTCGCTGGCCAGCGTGAACGTGGCCAGCGCGTTCGGCCCGGCCTCGGCGATCAGCACGTCGCCGTGCCGGTCGAAGCTGATCGCGAACGGTACCGCCCCAGGTTCGGAGTTCACCGCCGGCGAGGACGACAGGAGCCCGTCCTGGCCGACGGCGAACACGTCGATGTCGTTGCCGTTGGCCTTGGTGGTGACGATGAGCGCCGATCCGTCGGGCGTGAACGCGACCTGCCCCGGCGTGTTCGTGAACTGCGGCGTCGCACTGGGGTTGAGGCCAAGCGCCCGCAGCGACCCGGGGATGGGCGACAGCTGGCCGTCCTGCACCCGGTAGCCGTAGACAGAGCCGCCCTTCAGCGCGTTCAGCACGTACACGTAGTCCCCGTGCACGGTCACGCTGACCGGGAACGAGCCACCGGAGCCGATCACCTGGCGCAGCGCCAGATGATCCCCGGACACGGCGAAGACCGACACCGTGTCGCTCCCGGCGTTCACCGCGTAGAGCAGGTGGTGATCCCGGTCGTAGGTCAGCGACCCCTGCGAGGCCAGGTGGTCCACGACAGACCCGGTGAGCTGGCCGCCGGCCCCGCCGGTGGGGTAGGTGCCCGCGAGCGTCAGGGTGCCGTTCCACGCCCGGTAGTAGGCGACCACGGCGTTGGCCTTGAGGTTGTCGGTCTGCACGAAGACGGCGTTGTACGCGCCGGGAGAAGGATGGTGCCATGCGGTGCTCGCGGACGCGGCAGACGCGGCAGGCGCGGCGAACGCCGCAATACCCGCGGCCGCCACGGCGGCGGGCACGAGACGACTGAGTACCTTCACGAGTTGCTCCTCCTTCGGGGCAAGGCTTGGAACGGGACGCAGCTGCGCCCGTTCAGTCCCCGGAGCGGACAAAGCGTTACGCGCAGATCGTGCCGCTGCGCGGCACGCGCAAACTGATCAGGTACGCGTCCACGTAATCGTCGACGCAGGAGCTGCCCTGCATGTACGACGTATGGCCTTCGCCGTTCCAGCCGAGCAGCACGCCAGCGGCCAGGTCGGCGGCTAGCGCCCGGGCCCACGGGTAGGGAGTCGCCGGGTCGTGCAGGTCGCCGACGACGAGGATCGGCGGTGCCCCGGCGGCCCGCCCGCCCGTTGTGAGGGGAACCGGCGCGACCGGCCAGTACGCGCAGGGCAGCGACCCCCACACGATCGGCGCGCCGAACAAGGGCGCGGCCTTCGCCGCCGTCGCCGCGGCCGCCCGCCACGCCGCCAGCGAGCGCGGCCAGGGCCGGTCGACGCAGTCCACCGACAGCTCGACGTCGGACAGGTTGCTGTACGTGCCGTTGGGGCTCCGCTCTATCAGGTCGTTCGCCAGCTCGACCAGCACGGTGCCGTCGCCCGAAGAGAACGCCTCCGACAGCGCGCTTTCCAGCACCGGCCACTCCTGCCGCAGGTACAGCGCGGCGGCGATGCCGGACAGCAGCATGGCGCCGTTCGCGGGCTGGCCGTCGGCCAGCTCACTGGCCAGCGGCTGCCGGTTCGCCCGTGCCAGCAGGCCCGCCACGTCCGGCACCGGGCTCCGCCCGAGGGGACACTCCGGCTGGGTCGCGCACCAGGCCGCGAACTGGCCGAACGCCGACTCGAACCCCACCGCCTGCGCGACGTCGACCTGCAGCCCGCTCAGGGCGGGATCGACCGCCCCGTCAAGCACGAGCGCCCGCACCCGGTGCGGGAACTGTAGGGCGTAAGAGGCGCCGAGGGCCGTTCCGTATGATTTGCCGAGATATGTCAGGGCGGGTTCGCCGAGCGCGGCGCGCAGCACATCCATGTCCTTCGCCACGCTGACCGTTCCGACGTACGGCAGCAGGCCGGCGGCGTTGCGGGCGCACTGCGCGGCGTACAGCTTGCTCTCGGAGACGACGGCCGCGAACTGGGCCGCGGTCGCCGGGGCGTCGTTGGTCGCGAAGAACTTGTCCAGCTGCGGGCCGCTCATGCAGCGCAGCGCGGGCTCGCTGCCGCCGACGCCGCGGGGGTCGAATCCCACGATGTCGAAGCGGCTGAGCACGGCCGGAGTGAACTCGCCGCTCCGGGCCGACAGCGCGTACTGCACTCCGGAGCCGCCAGGGCCGCCGGGATTGATCACGAGCGCGCCGATGCGGCGGGCCGGATCCGCCGCGGGGAGCCTGACCACGGGCAGCGAGAAGCGGCGCCATCCCGGGCGCGCGTAGTCGAACGGCACGAGCAGCCGCGCGCACTGGAAGTAGGTGTCGCACGGCTGCCAGTCCAGGCGCTGCGCGTAGTACTGCGCCAGCGTCACCGGCGGCGGACCGGGCGCGGGGGAGATAGCCGTCGGCGAGGTGACAACAGGGCTTGATGGCGGCGGCACCCGTGGCGCGGGAGCGCCGCCCGGTGAACACCCGGCACCGCACAAGGCAGCCGCGAGGAGCGCGAGCATCCCGGCAAAGCGCTTACTCCCAGGCATGCGGCGCCCCCAGAAAGATTTGATCGCGATTCGCGGTGCCATGGCACCGGAGACTGCAATCAAAGCCACGATGGGTCACTGGCGGCCGTCAGTGGCCGTACATCGAGTCGTAAGCCTTTCTCGAGCCGCAGACGCTCGCCTTGGAGCAGGCGCAGGTCCGGCCGTCCGCGGTGAGCTTGACGACCACCGTGTCCGACGGCACGTTGTGCCCCACCACGGTGCCGGGCCCCTCCGGGGTGTCCACGTGCGCGCCGTTGCGCGGCGCGTCCTTCTTGAAGTCCTGGTACAGCGGGTGCTCGTACTTCAGGCAGCACATCAGCCGCCCGCAGGCACCGGCGATGCGCAGCGGATTCACGGGCAGGTCCTGGTCCTTCGCCATCCGGACCGACACCGGCTCGAAGTCCTTGAGGAATGTCGCGCAGCACAGGTCACGGCCGCAGGGGCCGATCCCGCCCTGCAGGCGGGCTTCGTCGCGGGGGCCGATCTGCCGCAGTTCAACCCGGGCGTGCAGCCGGGCCGCGAGATCCCGCACGAGCGCGCGGAAGTCCACCCGGTGCGGCGCGCTGAAGTAGACGGTGAAGACGTTCGCCGCCGACACGTAGTCCACCGCGGTGATCTTCATCGGCAGCTCGTGCTGGCGGATCAGCCGCTTGGCCGCCAGCCGGCCTTCGGCCCGGCGCCGCCGGTTCTCCTCGTCCCGCGCGAGGTCGTCCTCATCGGCGAGGCCGGCGCAGACCGGCAAGCCGGCGATGTCTTCGGAGACCCATTGCGGCGCCCACACGCATTCGGCTACCTCGGGGCCGCCGTCGGTGGGCACGAGCACCTTGTCGCCGATCTTCGGCTGGTACTCGCCTGGATCCAGGTAATAAAGCCGTCCGTATCGCTCGAAGCTCACCGCCATCATCATGCCCACCGGCACAGCCTACGTCCCGAACGCACGCGAACGGGAGGCCTCAAAAGCAGCCATAAGAGACCCCGGTACAGCGAGACGGTCATCTCCTCGACGGCGAGCAGCGGGGCGACGTTGAGTGTGAGCCGCTCACGGCAGCGCATGACCGCCTGGATGCGGCGGAGCGTCGCCTCAGGCGCCGAACCCGCGGCCAGTCGCCGCACGTCCGCAAGGCGGTCCGCGTTGGCCAGCTCCACGCCGGCCACGTCGGCGCCGAGCTGCACCATCAGCACATCCCGGTAGAAGGCGGCCAGGTCGAGCAGCGCGCCGTCGAGGGTGTCGCGCTTGACCCTGGTGGCCCGCGACTTCTGGCGGTCCTCGAGGTCCTTGAGCGCCCCCGCCATGCCGCGCATCGCCTTGGCCACGCCCTTGCCGGTGGAGCCCTCGCCGAACGCCTGGCGCAGTTTCTCCTTCTCCGGCTCGTCGAGCTGCTCGGTCACCGACTTCGCCTCGTCCTCGGCCGTCTTCACCAAGGCGGCGGCCGCGGCCAGCGCCGGGCCCAGCGCGGTCGCCGAAACCGGCACCGACAGCACCGCCGATCGCCGCGCCGCGGCCGACGGGTCCGTGGCCAGCCGCCGCGCGCGGCCGATGTGCCCCTGGGCCGCCCGCGCCGCGGCGAGCGCGCGCTCAGGATCGATCCCGTCCCGCGAAACCAGCACCGAAGCCACCGCGGCCGACGGCGGCACGCGCAGCGTCATCACCCGGCACCGGGACCTGATCGTGGTCACCAGGTCCTCGGCGCTCGGCGCGCACAGCAGCCACACGGTTCGCGGCGCGGGCTCCTCGATGGCCTTCAGCAGCGCGTTCGCGGCTTGTTCCGTACAGCGGTCGGCGTCCTCGAACAGCACCACGAGCCAGCGCCCGCCGGCTGGCGCGCCCGCCGCGCGCAGCACGAGGTCCCTGGTCTGCTTCACCCCGTAGGAGAGCCCCTCCGGCCGGACGAGCAGCAGGTCGGCGTGGGTACCGGCGCGCACCTGGCGGCAGCTCGGGCACTCCCCGCACCCGCCGTACGAACAGAGCAGCGCGGCGGCGAACGCCCGGGCCGCCACCGAGCGGCCAGAACCGGGCGGCCCGGTGAAGAGCCAGGCGTGCGTCATCCCGCCGGCGACCGCGGACTTCAACTGCGCGACCACCGCGTCCTGGCCGGCGAGCTCGTCGAAGACGCTCACCGGCACCCCGGCACGTCGGCGTCCGTGATGGCCGGGAACGAGCCGGTGTTCGCCTCCGCGGTGTCCGGCACGGGATCCGGCAGGATCTCCCTGATGCGGTCCTTGATCTCCCGGGTGACTTCCTCGACCGGCCTGGTGGCGTCGATCACCAGGTACCGGGACGGCTCCGCGCGGGCCAGCGCCAGGAACCCGGCGCGCACCCGCCGGTGGAACTCGGGCGGCTCGGCCTCGAGGCGGTCCGCCGACCGGGTGCGCCGCCCGAGCCCCGCCTCCGGCGGCATGTCCAGCAGGATGGTCAGGTCGGGCGTCCGGCCGCCGGTCGCCCAGCTGTTCAGCTGCGCGATCTCCGTGGACCGCAGACCGCGGCCGGTGCCTTGGTAGGCCAGCGACGAGTCGATGTACCGGTCGGTGATGACGACGGCGCCCCTGGCCAGGGCCGGCTCGATGACGGAAGCCACGTGCTCGGCCCGGTCGGCCGCGTACATCAGCGCCTCGGCGTGCGACGACATGCCGGCGTGGGCGGTGTCAAGCAGCAGCGCCCGCAGCCGCATCCCGATCTTGGTGGCGCCGGGCTCGTGGGTGGTCACCACGTCATAGCCCTGCTCGCGGAGCCAGATCGCGATCAGGCGCGCCTGCGTCGTCTTGCCCGTTCCCTCACCGCCCTCGAAGGCGAGGAACAGCCCGGCCGGGGCGATAACCGGGCCGTGCCCGTTGGGCGAGACCGCGCTGGGCACGACCTTGAACTCCTCGCCGCGGATCGCGGCCAGCAGATCCTCCCGCAACGGCACGCCCTTGCGGTCGTCCATGTCCCGGTAGGACTTGATGCCGACGAACGCGACCAGCACCGCGGCGAGCAGCAGCACCAGGTTCTGCCCCGCCGACGCGTAGTCGACGTTCGCGATATGCACGTCCTGGGATCCGGTGACCGCCCTGATGATCGCGGTGAAGCCGCCGGCGATGAACGGCACGACAGCGATGACCGTCAGCAGGATCACCTGGATCGTCGACTGGAAGAACGCGAACACCCGGCCGCGGGTCTCGTCGTCGACCTCGAGCCCCACGATCGTGAAGGCCGTGGGATAGGCGATCCCGGCGATCATGCCGAGCACGAGGACCATGATCACGACGAAGATCAGGTTCGGCGCCAGGCCGATCAGCGCCAGCGGCACGGCGGAGGCCGTCAGGGACAGGCCGAAGAGCCGCCGCCTGGAGAAGTCCCCGAAGGGCCGGGTGCCGTACCCCATGCCGATCGCCATGCCGATGAAGATCGCCGCGAAGACCAGGCCCCACCCCGCGGAGCCGCCGTGCAGGGTCTGCGTGATGTAGGTGTAGGCGAGCCCGACCACGACACCCGCCGCGGAGAACGCGCCGAGCATCCCGATCACCAGCCCGCGAACCACCGGCGTGTTCCTGATGAACCGCCAGCCCTCCCAGATGGCCTTGGCGGTGGACGGAACGGAGATCGCGCCGCTCGCGGACCGCTTGCCGATCTGGCGCAGGAAGTACACGGTGATCGCGGAGACGAAGTAGGACGCGCCGTTGAAGTACAGCGCCAGGTCCACGTTGTTGGTGTGAAACAGCGGGGTGACCTTGCTCAGCGCCTCGGCGACCAGGGACAGCACGGCGAACACTCCGGCCGCGAGGGGCGCGGTGCCGTAGGTCATCAGCTGGCTGAGCTGGTTGGCCCGCTCCAGCTTGTCCCTGGGCACCAGGTTCGGCACGCTGGCCGAGCACGCCGGGTTCCAGAACTGCGAGGCGACGCCCGCCAGGAACTTGGCGACGAAGATCCACGTCAGGTTCGGGAACAGCGGGATCGAGAGGAACAGCAGGCCGCGGACCACGTCGCCGACGATCATCGTCATCCGGCGGTCGAGGCGGTCGGCGAGCGCGCCCGCGATCGGCCCGAGTAGCAGCGCGGGCAGCAGCGTGACCAGCCATACACCGCCGACGGACGAGCTCTTCGCGACGTCGCTGCCGTGGGTCAAGGTCGGCGCGAGCGCGATCAGCGCGAGGATGGAGAGCCAGTCACCCAGGCTGGACAGCGACGACGCGACCCACAGGGCCCGGAACGGCTTGATCGACAGCACGCTGTCCGTGTGGCGGGCACGCCGCATCAGACGGCTCGGCGGACCGTCCCCCGGGCTGTCGGTGCTGGGCGTGGCGCGGAAGTTCACGGCGTCAGGTTATCGATATAAGGCAGCGTGCCTGCTCACGACTGCACGATCGTAATTTTACTTCTCTTAAGTTTGTGGTTTCTTGCGCGAGGCCGGCGCCTTCTTCGTAGGCGCCTTCTTGGCCGTGCTGGCCTTGGCTGTGGCCGGCTTGGCCGTGGTCGTCCGGCGGCCCCGCGGCGACGGGGCGGCGGTCCGCCGCTCGGCCAGCAGCTCGGCCCCGCGCTGCGGCGTCAGCGTCGCCACCTCATCCCCCTTGCGCAACGACGCGTTGGTCTCGCCGTCGGTCACGTACGGGCCGAACCGGCCGTCCTTGACCAGCATCGGCTTGCCGGTGGCGGGGTCCGCGCCGAGCTCCCGCAGCGGCGGCGCGGCGGCGCGAGCGCCGCGGCCGCGCGCCTTGGGCTGCGCGAGCAGTTCCTTGGCCCCGGCGAGCGAGATGGTGAACATCTCGTCCTCGGCCTGCAGCGACCGGCTCTCGGAGCCGTGCTTGACGTAGGGACCGTACCGGCCGTTCTGCACCGTGACGGGCTCGCCGTCGAGCTCGCCGAGCACCCGGGGCAGGCTGAGCAGCTTGAGCGCGTCGTCGAGCGTGACCGTGTCCAGCGACATGGACTTCAGCAGCGATGCCGTCCTGGGTTTGTCCGCGGAGTCCTCGGGGAGCTGCTCTGTCACGTACGGGCCGAAGCGCCCGGCCTTGGCGACCACGACATGGCCACTAGCGGGATCGGCGCCGAGCACCACGTCCCCGTTCGGCAGATTGAAAAGCTCTTCCGCCCGCTCCGGAGTCAGCTCATCGGGTGCCATGTCAGCGGGCACGTTGGCGCGCTGGTCATCTCGCTCCAGGTACGGGCCGTACCTGCCGACCCGCACGACGATGTCCGAGCCGGCCAGCGGGAACGAGCTGACGTCCCGGGCGTCGATGTCGCTGATGTCGCTGACCAGCGCCTTCAGTCCAGGCCCATTTTTTTCTTCCGAACGGTTGGTGGCGCCTGTCAAGGCCGCACGCTGGCTCCCTTCCGCGCCGAAGTAAAAGCGGCGCAGCCACGGGACCCGTTCGGCTTCACCGCGGGCGATCTCGTCGAGCGCGTCCTCCATGCGGGCGGTGAACTCGTAGTCGACCAGCTGCCCGAAGTGCCGCTCGAGGAGCGTGACCACGGCGAACGCGAGGAAGGAAGGCACCAGCGCGGTGCCCTTCTTGAACACGTAGCCGCGGTCCAGGATGGTGCCGATTATCGACGCGTACGTCGACGGACGGCCGATCTCCCGGTCTTCGAGCTCCTTGACCAGGCTCGCCTCGGTGTAGCGGGCCGGCGGCCGGGTGGCGTGCTCGGCGTCGTGCAGGTCCAGGACGGTCAGCGGGTCGTTCTCGGCCAGCGGCGGGAGCCTGCGCTCCTGGTCGTCGCGGTCGGCGGCCGCGTCGTCGTTGGACTCGACGTAGGCCTTGAGGAAGCCGTAGAAGTTGATGATCTTGCCGGAGGCGCCGAACTCGGCACGTTCCCTGCTCGTGGAGGTGCCCGCGACCTTGACCGAGACGGACTCACCGGTCGCGTCCTTCATCTGGCAGGCGACTGTGCGCTTCCAGACGAGGTCATACAGCCGGAGTTCGTCGCTCCTGAGGCCGGACCGCTGCGCTTCGGCCGGGGTGCGGAACCGGTCGCCGGCGGGACGGATCGCCTCGTGCGCCTCCTGCGCGTTCTTCACCTTGCTCGCGTAGGCGCGGGGCGCGTCCGGCACGTACTCGGCGCCGTACAGTTCCCGCGCCTGGTCGCGCGCGGCGGCGATCGCGGTCTGCGACAGCTGGATCGAGTCCGTGCGCATATAGGTGATGTAGCCGTTCTCGTACAGCCGCTGCGCGACGCTCATCGTGTACTTGGCGGAGAAGCCGAGCTTGCGGCTCGCCTCCTGCTGCAGCGTGGTGGTCCGGAACGGCGGGTACGGGGAGCGGCGGTAGGGCTTGCGCTCGACGCTGCTGACCGCGAAGTCCGCGTTCCGCAGCCGGCCGGCGAGGGCGGCGGCGGCTTCGCCGTCGAGGTGGAGGACCTGGGCCTGGTCGCGCAGCTCGCCTTGCGGGGTGAAGTCGCGGCCCGTGGCGACCCGCTTGCCGTCGACCGTCTGCAGGGTGGCGGTGAAGCTCGTCGGGGTGTCCGGGAGCCGTTCCTTGTTGTGGTCGGCGGTGGCGAACTCGGCTTCGAGGTCCCAGTAGCTCGCGGACCTGAACGCGATCCGCTCGCGCTCGCGGTCCACGATCAGCCTCGTCGCGACCGACTGCACCCGGCCGGCCGAAAGCCGCGGCATGACCTTCTTCCACAGCACCGGCGAGACCTCGTACCCGTACAGCCGGTCGAGCACGCGCCGGGTCTGGTAGGCGTCCACCTTGCCGTGGTTGAGCTCGGTCGGGTTCGCGACGGCGCGCGCGATCGCTTCGGGGGTGATCTCGTGGAACACCATCCGGCGGGCGGGAACCTTGGGCTTCAGTTCCTCCAGCAGGTGCCAGGCGATGGCCTCGCCCTCGCGGTCCTCGTCGGTGGCGAGCAGGAGTTCGTCGGCGTCCTTCAGCAGGGACTTGAGCTTGGAGACCTGCTGCTTCTTGTCGCTCGGCACGACATAGAGCGCGGCGAAGTCGTGGTCGACGTCGACGCCGAGCCGTGCCCACGGCTCGGAGCGGTACTTCTGCGGGATTTCCGCCGCCTTGTCGGGCATGTCGCGGATGTGGCCGATGCTGGATTCGACCACATATCCCTTGCCGAGGTAGCCCGCGATGGTACGCGCCTTCGCGGGCGACTCCACGATCACCAGCCTGGTGCCATGCCCATTTCCGGCGGCACCGTTCTTTCCGGCGGCACCGTTCGCGGTCCCCGTTCCGTTGTCTCCGTTGTGCGAGACCGCCTTCGCCTTGCCGGCGGCCTTACTTCTTGCTGGCACGCTCTTTTCAACCTCACATCAGCCCCATGGCCTGTCTCGCCGTGCGGTTTCCCGCCACCATCCGGCGCGACGCCCGCCCGCATGTACCATACGCGGCGCGGCCACGAAATGCCCGTCCCTGCCGTTATCCCTGCAACCCTCGTCGCCGTCCAGAGTGTTCCCGTGTGGTCTTGCGCACTCCGTCGGCTGGCGCACAATAAGAGGCAATGGCCGAGTACGACTACCTCGTCTTGTACTTGCCGCGCGGAACGTCCCGCGACGCCGCGCGGCGTATTCTCACGGACCACGCGGAGTACGGCGCGTGGGAACTGGCCAGGCTCCGGCTGAACGCCGACGGCAGCAGGAAGGCTACCCTCCGCCGCCGCATCATACGCGCCGTACGGACATTCTGACGATACCTGGCCCGCGCCTCGGACGAGGCTGAGGGCCGCCGGCGGCCCGGCAGCCCTCAGTTCAGCGCTTCAGTGACAGATTTTCTTCCCTAACGGAAGAACCGCCGCGGGCGGTAGCGCTTCCCGGCCGCTCCGGCCGCTCCGGCCGCTCCGGCCGCGACGAGCGCGGCCGTGCCCACGAGCAGGCAGACTCCCGCCACCGCCGCCAGGGCCGCGAGGTTCGCGCCCGTGATGGGCAAGATTCCGCTCGACTGGGTACGGTGCGTAACATTAACACCGAAGCGTCTCCCGCGGGCAAGAATTCCGCGCAATTAAAGCCTAAATCGGCAATGAAAACCGATGCTCTCATCTGGTTCCGGAGAATGTCCCGGTCTGGCCTAGCGGGTCTCCGTACTTAACCGGGGTGCCATCGATCCGGCCCTTGCGCGCGGTCCGTCCTGAACCCGCCTGCCGTCCGCTACGGCGCCCTGGCCGCCACCCGGCTCCTGGTCACCTTCCGTGACCGGCCGCGGCACGGTTCCTTCCTGGCGGCGCGGGTGGTGGCCATCCGGACGCGGCGGGCCTGGTTCTGCGGGTTGGCGAATCCCCGGGCGTTCCTGGCGACGAGTTTAGCGGTGCGGTTATGCGCCTCGGCTTTCGCGTTCGAATAGCCGGTAAGCACGGCGTCGATGACGGGCCGCTGCCATTTGCTTATGGTCTTGGCGAGGGTCTTTATCTCCGGGACGCCGTCATTATCGGCACACCAGATGTAGAAGCTGGCAAGCTTGTCGCGGACCGCGCTCGGGGCGGGGGTGACGCGGGTGCGGGTGGCGCGCAGGGCGAGCAGGTCACGCAGGTGCTCCTTGGCGATCCAGACGGCGGCGATCTGCTGGCCGTCGGCGTCGGCGTCCAGCACGCCGATGATGGTGGCCAGGTGCTCGGGCGCGAGGTTCTCGATGTTGTAGCGGAGCATGTAGTGCAGCGGCCTGGGGAGCCCGAGTTCCTCATGCGGGTGCTCGGTGCGGTAGCCGAGCCGGCGGAACGCGTCGTCTATCTTCCGGTTTGCGAGTTTTACCAGGTGAAAGGCGTCGGCTACCAGGGTCACCCCGGCGGGGGCGCCGGAGCGGTAGGTGGCGGACAGGTCCATCGCCAGGTACCGCAGGGTGGCGGCGTGGCCGGCGAGCAGGTCTTGCTCGGCGGCGGCGGTGCGCCCTTCGGCCAGGCCCAGGGTGCCGCCGGTTCCCAGGCCGGCCAGGTGGGTGAGCCATTCGGAGCGGGTCCGGGTGACTTCGCCGGTCTCGGGGTCCGCATGCTCGGCGGGGGCGCCCCGGCGGAACTCATCGACACCCGCGGCCTCGACCGGTCCCTGCTGTTCGCCCAGGTCAGCGAGCTGCTCGTCGGCGTAGGCGGTGAAAGCGCGGGCGGCGGTGCGGTCCGAGACGCCATAGCGGCGCGCCGCGGCGGCGGCCGGCATCAGGTCATCCCCGACGGCCTCGCCCAGCCGGGTCCGCAGCCGGGAGGTCAGCCGGGCCCGGTGCTTGACGGCGGGCAGCCACTCAGTGAAGCTTCCCTGCTCACAGCCCGGGGTCTGGCAGCGCCACCGGGTCTTGCGCCAGGCCAGCAGCACCTGCCGGTCGCCGATGAACATGTCGCGGGGCGCCGTCCGGGGATGCTCCTTGATCCCCGTGGCCGCTTTGCCGCACCGGGGGCAGCAGCGCGGCGCTTCCGCCGCGGGGTCGGTGATCACCTCGACCAGGGTCTGTCCGTCCTGGGTCTGCGTCACCGCCGTGACCAGCAGCCCGGGGATCCCCAGCAGGACCGTCGCCGCGGCGCAGCCCGGCGCGGGTTGCGCGGGCACGGCGGAGCCGGTAGCGTCCAACGGCGGCGGTTCCTTTTGCGGATTTCTGTTTCTTGGTCGAAACGAGAATCCCTGGGGAACCGCCTTTTGTCTTCCAGTTCGCGTAATTCACAGGCGAATCCGTGGATATGTGGACGGATCGCGCGCAATTCACCGGCCACAGTCGCGCGGGAATGGGAAACCGGGTAAAAACCGGGCGGCGCATCCGCCGCGAAACAAGCAGCAGGGCGGCGGTTAAGGGAAGCGGGCGCCCGGAGCGGCATTCAGCGAAGGGCCGCGTGGCGGTCCTTGGCACCCCGGAAGGCAGGAAGGAACCGTGCCGCGGCCGGTCACGGAAGGTGACCAGGAGCCGGGTGGCGGCCAGGGCGCCGTAGCGGACGGCAGGCGGGTTCAGGACGGACCGCGCGCAAGGGCCGGATCGATGGCACCCCGGTTAAGTACGGAGACCCGGCCTAGCAGAGGTCCAGGAACCGGTCCAGCACGCGAACGCCGAAACGCAGCCCGTCGACCGGAACCCGCTCATCGATGCCGTGGAACATTCCGGAAAAGTCCAGGTCTGGCGTCAATTTGAGCGGGCTGAACCCGAAGCACCTGATGCCGAGCTTGCTGAACCACTTCGCGTCGGTTCCGGCGGACAGGCAGTAGGGCACGACCGTGGCCTGCGGATCCTCGGCGAGCAGCGCGGCGGTCATGGCGTCGTAGAGGTCGCCGTCCGGGGTGGTCTCCAGCGCGATGTCGTGATGAATGAACTCACGCTTGACCGCGGAACCAAGCAACTGGTCGATCTCGGCGAAGAACTCTTCTTCGCGGCCGGGAAGGAAACGCCCGTCAATTTCCGCGGTCGCCGATTGCGGGATAACGTTTACCTTATAGCCCGCGTCGAGCCTTGTCGGATTTGCCGTATTCTTCACGGTGGCGCCGACGAGGCGGCCCATCGAGCCGAGCTTGCCGATAACCGTCCCCGGATCCTCCGGATCGAATTCGATGCCGAGCGCGTCGCTGGCCGCCTCGAGGAACGCGCGGGCGGAATCGGGCAGCCGCACCGGCCACTCGTGGCGCCCGATCCGGGCCACCGCCTCGGCCAGCGCGGTCACGGCGTTGTCCGTGTGGATCATCGACCCGTGCCCCGCCGTGCCGGCCGTGCTCAGCCGCATCCAGGCCAGGCCCTTCTCCGCCGTCTGTATGGCATACATCCGCTGGCCGCCCACGGACACGCTGAACCCGCCGACCTCCCCGATCGCCTCGGTGACCCCCTCGAACAGCTCCGGGTGCCGCCGCGTCAGGAAGGCAGCGCCCCAGGTGCCGCCCGCCTCCTCGTCCGCGGTGAAGGCCAGCACGACATCACGCCTGGGCTTGCGCCCCTCCCGCAGCCGCTGCCTGATGACGGCCAGCATGATCGCATCCATATCCTTCATGTCGACCGCGCCGCGTCCCCACACGCAGCCGTCCGCGATCTCCCCGCCAAAGGGATCGCGCTGCCAGTCGCCCGCGTTGGCCGGAACGACGTCGAGGTGCCCGTGGATGAGCAGCGCCGGCTTTCCTGGATCCTCCCCTGGGATCCTGGCTACCAGGCTCGTCCGCTTGGGGTGTGATTCGAGGACGGCCGGCTCGAGCCCGACCTCGCTGAGCAGCCCGGCGACATGCTCCGCCGCGGCCCGCTCCCCCGGCCCGGAATGATCCCCCGGATTGGTCGTGTCGATCCGGATCAGGTCGCGACAGATGTCAGCGACCTCGCCTTCGGCGGCCGCGGTGACATGAGCGTCGTGGGATCCTGCTGTCTCGGTCACCGTCCTATCGTCCCACTGCCCGACAGGCAGGCGCCGCCAGCCTCCCGGCACCCCACAGAACGCGGACCCGCGCACAGCAGCGTTAACCGCAGCCGCAAGAGCCCCCACAACCAGGAAGGCAACTCTGGCGCGCCCAGACGCCGCCGCTCCCCTCGCCGGCTGACCCGTTTCCCATCCAGCGGAGCAGATCATAGTGACCTCACCTCACGCCCCCAGCACATCTCACGGCCGATCCCAGCGGGTCGATTGCGCAATCGGCTCGCTCTGGGCAACGTTCCGAAACAAGGTGATTTTCCGGCGTGTCGGGTGCCCGTGATGTGGTTCACTGGCCCTCCGCGGCCGGTTCCGGGCCAGGGGTGCCCGGAATGCGGCTTTTGCGCATGCGGCCTGCCGCTCTGATTGCGATTTCCGGTGCCATGGCACCGGAAATCGCAATCAAAGCCTGGCGGATGCCGTGGAACGGAGCTTCACGTAACGGGAGATGAGGGTGTGAAACGGGCGGTATGCCCGACACGCCGCAAACTCAGGTTGTTCCGGTGTGTTGCCTAGAGCAGGTCGATTGCGCAATCGACCTGCCCCAAATCCAGTCCAGGCCCCGTTTCGTCTCACATTCTGAGACGTCTGCATCCCGGGGCGATCGATCCGCTGGCTTGAGCGCGCGACGCGTAAGGATAGGTTCGCCCCAAATGGGCTGTCACCTCACCAGCCGACTCCGAGGCACCGCGGCGAGCGGTCCAGCCTCCCTCCACTGCCTCGGCGTCCGAGCCGCGAGATTCCGCCACCGTCCGCTTCGCGAACTGGCGCTAGGTTTGCTACCCTAGGCCAGCCGATGTGATCAGCATCGCTCGTCCGGGTGGCGGAATAGGCAGACGCGCTAGCTTGAGGTGCTAGTGCCCGTTAAGGGCATGGGGGTTCAAGTCCCCCCTCGGACACAAATCCCCGCGCATTTTCCCCGGTTCGGCTACCGCTTGAACACGCGGCCGTGTGATCTCCCGCTCCGGGGAGATTTCACCGGCCTGCGTGGTCAAGCGGCGCTTCAAGTGCCGGGAGGGGCGGGAAATCCCCCGCACGCGCACCGCCTGACCGCCTCCGACGGCTGCCTTGCCGCCCTCATCGCGGCTGGCCCTGCCCTCCTCCTCACCGGGAGGGTGCCGTGACCGCGCAGCCTCTCGCTCCCGTGATCCCCTCGCCGGCCGTCCCGGCTGCCCGACGGCGTGCCCGGCCGGCCGCGGGCCGGCCGCTGCCGCTGGCCCGCCCGGTGCGGTCGGTCCCGCGGGATGTGGTCTACGGGATCGCCCGCGCCGACGCCTCCGGCCGGATCTGCGAGCGGGCCGTCATCACCGCGCTGGGCTGGGCCGGCGGTGACCGGCTGACCTTCACCGCCGATGCGGGCGTGGTGACCGCGCGCCGCGATCCCGGCGGCATGGTCACCCTGCCCGCCAGCGGCTACATCACCATCCCGGCCGCGCTGCGCCGCCGCTGCGGCCTGAAGCCGGGCGACCAGGTGCTGCTGGCCGCGTTCCCCGGCGAGGACGCCCTCGCCGCTTACTGCCTCGCCGTGGTGGACCAGGCCATCCGCGCCCACGGCGCTCTCCCGCATGCTCACGGAGGACAGCCATGACCAGCCCGAACTCCCCCGCAGGGTCCCAGCAGGCCGCCGTGGACGCGGCGCTGGTAGTCCTGAAGTCGATGGGCCTGTCGCCAGGCGACCTGACCGCCGCCCCGCGCGACCGGGCCGCCGTGCCGACCTTCGCCGACTACGTCCCGGTGGTGTCCGCCGCGGTGACCGACGGCACCCGCAAGGCGTACGGCTCCTACTGGAACCGGGTGGTCGAGCAGTGGGGCGCCCGGCGCCTGGACGAGCCGACGCCGTCGGACATCCGGCACCTCATGACGCTGGTTAAGGCCGGCGCGGTGCAGCGGCGCAACAGCCGGGGCGGGCGCAGCTCGCAAGAGCACCTGGTCGCCGCGCTGCGCTGCCTGTACCGCCAGGCCGAGGACGACGGGCTGATCGACGAGCGGGACAACCCGGCCCGCAAGGTCGACAAGCCGCGCCGCCTGCCGTCCACCCGCCGCGCCGTGGCCGGCACCCGGCTGGCGGAGATCAACCAGATCGCCGCCACCACGGGCGATGACCCCGAACTCGACACGCTGATCCTGCGGCTGCACACCGAGACCGCCTGCCGGCGCGGCGGCGCGCTCGCGCTGCGCCCTGCCGACCTGGACCCGGATCAGTATCTGGTCCTGCTCCGGGAAAAGGGCGAGACGGTCCGCTGGCAGCCGGTCTCCCCCACGCTCATGGCCGGCCTGGTCCGGCACGCCGGGGAACGGCACGCTCCGAAGGACGGGCGGCTGCTGCGCTACCGCGACGGGCGGCCGGTCACCTACCGGCGCTACGACGGGCTGTGGGAGCGCATCGGCCGTCACCTGCCGTGGGTCCGGACCCAGCAGGTCAGCGCCCACTGGATTCGGCACACGACCCTGACCTGGGTGGAGCGCAACTTCGGGTTCGCCGTCGCCCACGCCTACGCCGGCCACACCGACGGCGCGGGCGACACCGGCAGCGCCACGACGACGTACGTGCGCGCCACGCTCACCGAGGTCGCCACCGCGCTCTCTGTTCTGACCGGCGAACCCCATCCCCTTGCCGAGTCCGAAGGAGGGCAGCATGACAGCGCTGGCTGACATCCGCGTGACACAGACCGCCCGGGACACCTACCGCGAACCGGACAGTCCCGGTTCTGGTCCGGCGGCGATCTCCGATGCGGTCCTCCCCGCGGACCGGTCCGGGACGGTCCGGGACCACGCGCGGACCATGCGGTCCTGGCCGCTGCTGGTCCTCGCCGTCCCCGCCGCGGCCGAAGTATGGTCCGGCTGGGTCGGCATCGCGCAGAAGACCGGCTTCGGCATGGTCCCCCTCCTGCCGGGCATCTGGTCCTCGCTCCACCTGGACACAGCCGTCACCCTGCCGGTCGGGGTCGAATGCTACGCGGCCTACGCGCTGCGGGCCTGGCTGGCCACCGGCCACGCGATCAGCGACCGGACCCGGCGGTTCGCCAAGCGGTCAGCGATCTGCTCATTCGCGCTCGGCATGGCCGGGCAGGTCGCGTTCCACCTGATGGACCAGGACCGGACCACCAGGGCACCCTGGGTCATCACCACCCTGGTGTCCTGCCTTCCGGTCCTGGTCCTGGGCATGGGGACCGCCCTGGCCCACATGCTGCGCGAGGACGCCGCAGCAGCCGGGCACGCACAGGCCAGCACCCCCGGACCAACTGCTCACGTGCCGCTGGCCTGGTCCCCAGCAGGCCAATCCGGGGACCAGCCAGACCAGAACCCACCGGACCGGACCGCCAGGGAACCCCGCCCTCCGGGCCAGGCCAGGACACTGCCCCGGCATGACGGCCATACTGCGGCTGAACCCGCAGCACCCGTCCCGCACACCGCGGAGCCGGGCATCGAGCACGCCCGCAATATCGCCCGCGAGCTTGCCGGAGCAGGCCAGCGCGTGTCCCGCAGAGCGCTGCGCAGCCGGGGGGTCAAGGGCTCGAACGAGGCGCTCAACGCCCTCGCGCTCACCCTCAGCGCCGAACTCGCGGGCGACACGGCCGGTCGCCCGTAAGGCGGCAGAGACCGGCCGGTTCGCCTTACGGGCCGCCGGCCTCACGATCCTTCTTTCCGTCCGCGCCGCCCGGCACCGGGCGCTGGTCCCCGGGCAACCGGGAGGCAACTGGCTACACTGAGCCGCATCGGCCGCCGGGAGCCGCCGCCGGAGTCCCGGGCAGAGCCTTCGGAGGCGTACGGGAGTAATCACCATGACGGCCGGAGCCAAGGGAACGCAAGGCGAGCCCGACCCGGGGCATTTCGAGCGGTTCTGCAATGTCGTCGTGCCGGACTTGCTGGCTGACGTATGCCACGTCAGCACCGAACTGGCCGCGCGAATCGGCCAGGACATCCTGGCCCGCGCGGAATCCTACGCGATGCTCGACGACACGGCACGGGACGTACTGATAGCGCCGTTCGCTGAAGAGATCGCCACGTACGAGCCGGCCGACTCGTCACTGATGCTGAAGGGCGCGGTCGCCGTGGTGGTGCGCAGCAGCCTGCTGGAGGAGGCGCACGCGCACGGACCGGTGGAAGCCGGCGGCATCCAGGGCATCACCACCATGGCCGCGGCACCGCTGTCGCACTTCCTAGCCGCCCGGCGCCGGAACCCGGTAACCGTGGAGCACAACCTGTTCGCGGACCTGGCGGACACCTGCCCGCGAGCCTGGGCCTGCCTGGGAGCCGTAGCCCAGGCCTACGGCGCAGGCGGCGGCCGGTGGCCCTACCGCGTCCCGGCGGCCCCGGTCCCGGAACTGCCCGCCGCCGAGGTCGAGGCACCCTCAGCGGACACCCGCGACGGCGTGGTGATCCTCAACGGCATCGACCCCCGGTTCGACCAGGAAGCCGTGCAGCGCATGCGCGAGGCCGCACAGCCGGGTGACGCAGTGTGGCTCACTACATCGCTCAGCCGCATTTCGCGGCACCTGGGCAAGCTCTTGCAGACAGTGGAATACCTGCTCGCCCACGACGTTCCCGTCCTCACCGCCAATTACCTGCTGCGCCCCCGCGAAGTCTGGGTGCGCCGCGGTGAACTGGCCACCGTCGACCACGAGGACCCGCTCGCAGCCTGGCGTTCCTCACGAGGTCTGTCCGGTGCGCACCGCGCCGTGGCGACGCAGGCCGTGAAGCGAATGGAAGCCAAGGAGAAGGCCGCGAACGGCCGGACGCCACATAGGCCAGGCGACGAGAAAGACTTACCCAAAACGCGAAGAAACGCGGGACAGGGCTATGAGGAACTCGGCCGGTCATTCTCGGCAGTGCGCTTCAGTTCGCGCTTCTACGCGATTTCCCCGGCTCGGTTCCCCACTCGCGCTGCTAATGGTCTTCGTGAGCGTCAGCCACGATCCACCATGAGCTACCGCTTTTCAGAAGGTCTGTACTCGCCCGGACCACGGGAAGTTTCAAGATGGCTAACCCTGCGCTGCCTGCATAGAGGCTTGTCAGGGCTAATAAGGCCATGTTAGCACCCGTGCCGTCTTGTGCCGGGGAATGCCGTTTTGTCCGTGGGGATTCTGTGGGGAACCGCGCTGCGGACCCGGACTTGTGGGGAATCTGTGGGGACGCGGACATGCAGGTCAAGATGGCCTTGTGATTCCCGAGCG
The DNA here is from genome assembly GCA_963771985.1 of uncultured Actinomycetota bacterium. Taxonomy (GTDB): domain Bacteria; phylum Actinomycetota; class Actinomycetes; order Streptosporangiales; family Streptosporangiaceae; genus Trebonia. The sequence continues at coordinate 38,499 of CAVYVO010000034.1, forward strand.
CCCGGGAATCGCAAGTACTCGAAACATGGCCGCGTCGCGGGCCAGTCGCACGCGCAACGGCGGGAGTGCACGCTATTCCTAGACTGGGTTGACCACGCAACGTGAGCGAACCCCACAGGGGGCAAGCGCCTGCCGATTCGGCACGGTCGACGGCTGCGCCGGTCGGGCGAGCAGTTACGCGCAGATTGCCATTTATTTCCTCGCGCTCCGACTCGTGCTGACGCACCTAGAAGGTAGCGTGCGCTGAGCTGAGAGGGTCCCCTCTTCATGTCATCTCGCCGCGACGTCAGTCTTGCCTCTGGGTGGCGTTAGGGAAAAGGGGAGGAAGTCAAGCTTCAGCCGGCCCGGCCGGGCCCGGTTCATGTGCCGTGCCGGCGCCGGGTTGGGGGGCTAGGAGCAGGATGAGTGAGCGCTGCCTGACGGTCAGGTGATCGCCCGCGCCGATTCGTGCCGGGTCAGCCGGGCCGGCCGGCGTGCCCGTGGGGCCCATGCCGGCGGTGCCGGTCGTGTCGGTGTCAGCGCCGGGATCGAAGCTGTCCAGTTCGGTGCGCCAGGTGCATCGCTTGCCTACCCGGGGGATGGTGAAGGTGACTGGCCGCGGCGATCCGTTGACCAAGATGAGCACGTCGTCATCGAGCATGGGCTGGCCGTGTGCGTCCAGGTCCGGTGCGACCGTGCCGTCGACGTAGACGGCGACGGCTTTCCCGCCCGATTGCCAGTGGGAGGTGGTCATCGGGTGGCCCGTCGGGGTGTACCAGACGGCGTAGCCGGGGTCGGCCAGGTAGCGGTCGCGGCGCAGTACCGGGTGGGCCTGGCGCACGGCGATCAGCCGGCGGGTGTAGGCGGTCAGGCCGGCGTCGGCGGCGTCCCAGTCGACCCAGGACACCGGGTTGTCCTGACAGTAGGCGTTGTTGTTGCCGTCCTGGGCGCGGCCGAGCTCGTCGCCGCCCAGGATCATCGGCACCCCGCGGGACAGCAGCAGCGTGCCGAGCAGCGCGCGGGATTGGCGGGCGCGCAGCGCGAGGATCCGCGGGTTGCCGGTCGGGCCTTCCGCGCCGCAGTTCCACGACCTGTTGTCGCTGGTTCCGTCCCGGTTGCCCTCGCCGTTGGCCTGGTTGTGCTTGCGGTTGTAGGAGACCAGGTTGCGCAGGGTGAACCCGTCATGCGCGGTGATGAAGTTGACCGACGCGGTTGGCCGGCGGCGGGCAGGACCGTACAGGTCCGAAGACCCGGCCAGCCGGGTGGCGAAGTCGGGCAGCACGTGCCTGCGGCCGCGCCAGAAGTCGCGGACGGTGTTGCGGTAACGGCCGTTCCATTCGCTCCATCCGGCTGGGAACCATCCCACGCTGTAGCTGTCGGGCTGGCCGATGTCCCACGGCTCGGCGATCAGCTTGACCTGGCAGATGACCGGGTCCTGCGCGACGGTGCCGAAGAACGCGGCCTGCGGGTCGAAAGCGCCCCGCTCGCGGGCCAGGGTGGTGGCCAGGTCGAAGCGGAAGCCGTCCACGTGCATCACGCTGACCCAGTAGCGCAGCGAGTCGGTGATCATGCGCAGGCACGCCGGGCTGGCGGCGTTGACCGAGTTGCCTGTGCCCGTGGTGTCCACGTAACGGCGCAGGTCGCCGGGCACCAGCCGGTAATAACCGGGGTTGTCCAGCCCGCGGAAGCACAGCGTCGGGCCCAGATGGCCGCCCTCGGCCGTGTGGTTGAACACCACATCAACCAGCACCTCCAGCCCGGCCGCATGCAGCGCCTGGACCATCGCCTGGAACTCCGCGACCTGCCCGCCCGCGCGGCCGGCCCGCACCGCCGCGGAGTAGCCGTCATGCGGGGCGAAAAAACCGATGGTGTTGTAGCCCCAGTAGTCGGCCAGGCCGCGCCCGGCCAGATCCCTGGTGGTGAGGAACTGGTGGACGGGCAGCAGCTCGACCGCGGTCACCCCGAGCCCGGCCAGGTATTCCACCACCGGCGGGTACGCCAGCCCCGCATACGTGCCCCGCAGCTCCGGCGGCACGTCGCGGCGGGTTGCAGTGAACCCCTTGACGTGCAGCTCATAGATGATCGTGTCCCGGTAGGGCGTGCCGGGCGGCCGGTCGCCACCCCATGCGAACGACGGCTCGGCAACCAGCGACCGCGGCACCGACGGCGCGGAATCCAGGTCGCTGCGCCCATCGGGGTCACCGGGCGGATAGCCGAGCACGCTGTCCCCCCACACCAGCTGACCCACCGTCGACTTGGCGTACGGGTCAAGCAGCAGCTTCGCCGGGTTGCACCGCAGCCCCCGCGCGGGGTCATACGGTCCGGTCACCCGGTAGCCATACCGCTGGCCGCCGCCGACCCCGGGCACGAACCCGTGCCAGACGCCGCCATCGAATCCCGGCAGCGGCAGCCGGGTCTCCGCGCCGCCCTCATCGAACAGGCACAGCACCACCTGCTCGGCTATCTCCGAGACCACCGCGAAATTCGTCCCGGCCTCACCCGGCGTAGCACCCAGCGGCCACGGCCGCCCCGGCCAGACCTCCATGCCAGCTCCCGCACATCCCACGCCGCCACACCGGCCACTGCCAGCACCGATCCCGGCCCGAGGTTCCCGCTGCCATCAGATCGCTGCCCCTGTGCCCGTCAGCGCCGGCAACAACCGCCGTCTGTCCTGCAGCCCCCAGATTTCCTGTTTCCCTGCTCACTGCCCTCAATCCTGCCCTTTCATCGGCACTGAAACTTTAGACGCGGCCAGAGCCGGGGACCGGCTACCACATGACCACGCCTTGGCAGGGCAACCCTGTTGACATGGCTGGGACACAGGTCCCATCGATTGCTGGCCATCGCCGCTGGCCGGCCTGCTTGTCCCCAGGCCGGCCTGGGTGTGCGCTGAAAGCGACAGATGGCTATGACACCTCGGTCGTCAAGGTCGTCGAAGGAAAAAAGGCAGGAAGTGTGCACGGTCATTCAAGATGAAGATGGCGGCGTCATTTGCGGTGAGGACGTGTGGGTGTGAGGAAGGCCCTGCCGGCCACGGCCGGCGGGGCCTTGGTGTGCGTGCTGGCGCGGTGGTGGTCAGTCTGACGTGATCTCGTTGACGGCGGTGCGGGCGGATTGCTCGTCGACGATGTTCTTGCGGGCGGCCATGGCGGCGACCAGGGCCTGGGTGGCGACGTTGTTCACGGCCCGCGGCAGGCCGCGGGCGGCATCGTGGACAAGGGCCATGGCGTCGTCGCTGAAAATGGTGTCGGACCGGCCCGCGAGCTGCAGGTGGTGGGTGATGTAGGAAGCGGTCTGCTCGCTGGTCATGGCGGGCATTGCGTACCTCAGCCCGATCCGCTGATCGAGTGCCGCTAGCACGCCCAGCCTCAGCATCCGCCGCAGGGTGGGCTGGCCGATCAGCAGGCAGGCCAGCGGGCTGGCCGCGTCCATTTCGCTGTTCGTGAGGATCCGGATGGCCTCCAGCTGGGCGTGGGTCAGCAGGTGCGCCTCGTCCACGACCAGCAGCGGGAGCCGGCCGCGCTCGCCGTGCTCGGCGGCGATCAAGGCGGCGGCCTGGGCGGCGAGCTCGGCGGAGCCGTGGGCGGGCCGCCCGCCGAGCGATGTCACCACGTGATGGTGGATCCCCCTGGTGCCTGTCGTCGGGTCGGGCAGGTATAGCAGCGTGTGGCGGGTCTGGTCGAGGGCCGCGATGGCGGCGCGGGCGGCTACCGTCTTCCCGGCCCCGACCTCGCCCGTGATGACGCCGAGCGCGCGCTCGCGGGCGCACCAGGTGATGCGGGCGACGGCTTCCGCGTGGGCGGGGTAGCGGCACAGCATGGACGGGGCGAGGTCCTTGCCGAACGGGGTGCGGGTGAAGCCGTAGTGGTTCTTCAGGTCGATCACGGGTCAGTCCTCCAAGCTGGTGATGCCGGCCGCGGCGGCCAGGGCGGCGGTGTCGGCCGCCTTCCGCGCGCGGATGGCGGCGTCGCGGGCGGCCGCGGTGTCTTCGGGGCTCCAGCCGCCGCGGGCGCGCTCGGCGGCGATGGCTTCCAGGACGGCGGCCTTGGCGGTGAGGTAGGCGGCGGTCTCGGCGGTGCCCGCCGCGCGGCCGGCGGCAGCGAGCCGGGCGGCCCAGGCGAGCACGGCGCTGACCTGCGCGGCCGGGACGGCGGTCACCGGCCGCCCTCCGCCTGGTCCTGGTCCTCGCTGCCGGCGAGGGCGTCGTAGCGGATCCGGTCCCGGCGGACGGCTTCCTCGTGCTCGGCCCGGATCAGGCCGAGGTAGTCGATCCCGGTCGGCCGCGGCGGAACGTCCGGTTCCTCGGGCTTGGCCTTCGGGTGGGAGTGCCGCCGTATCTTCTGCGGCGCTGCCAGCCCGTGCGGCTGCCCGTTCCAGCGGATCTCCAGGACCGACAGGTCGAACGGGTCGAAGGCGCACTCTACTTTCCGGCCGGCCAGGGACAGGTCGCTGACCTGGTAGGTGCCGCCGAACAGGCTGATCGTGGCGTCCTTGCGGACGATCCGGTGCTCGGCCCACAAGAACGCCTCGCGCAGCTGCGCCGGATCCGGGACCGGGAACGGGGCGCCGGCCAGCCAGCGTTCCATGGGCGGCTGCCCGGTCTCGCCGTGCGGCCGGGCGTGGTAGACGCTCTCGCACCAGGCGGTGAACAGCCGGTTCATCTCCGCCAGGCCCGCGACTCCGGAGCCGTCGCCGATCTCGACGAGGAACTCCTCTCGCACAGTCCTGAAAAAACGTTCGATTTTACCGCGTCCTTCAGGGCGGCCGGGCGCGCTGTGAGTGATCTTGATCCCCATCCGGGCCGCGGCCCGCTTCAGCGCCGCGTCGCAGAACGCCGACCCGTTATCAACGTAGAGCCGGGCAGGGACGCCGCGGGCGGCCAGCGCCGGGCGCAGCGCGGCGGCCAGCCGGACCGTGTCCTCGAAGTAGCCCCAGCGGGCGGCCATCACCGCCCGCGAGTGATCGTCGAGGAAGCAGAACAGGTAGGCCTTCCGGCCCGCGACCTGCGGGCCGTGCAGCGCGTCCCCGGTCCACATCTCGTTCGGCGCCGCGCACTCGAACCGGCCGAACACGACGGGCGGTGAGCCGTCCGGCCGGGCGCGCAGCTCCAGCCGCTCGAAGTGCCGCTGCAGCGTCCGCACCGACGGCGACCAGCCGCACGCCTTGCACACGATCCGGCGGACCTGCGCCGCGGTCCGGGCCGGGTTCTCCCGCTTCAGCCCGGCCGCCATCTGGAGCACCTCCGCGTCGGTGCGGAGCATCACCTGCCGGGCCGGAGGGACCAGCGCGGAGAACCCGCCCTCCCGCCAGGCGCGGATCCACCGGTCAACGGTGGAGCGCGACAACGTCACCGGCTCCCCGAACGGCCCCTCGTGCGCCCCCGACACGATCTCGCGGACCATCCGGCCGCGCTGCCGCGTGCTCAGCGCCGGGTCGGCGGCCTCCCTGATCAGCTGGTAGCGGAACAGCGCGACCTGCTCGGCGCGCGCCGCCCTCTTCCGTTCCTCCTCAGCCCCGGACATGGGCTCTCCTTCCTCGGTGAAATGCCGTGAATCAGGCGTCACCGAGGATTCCGGCTCAGCGCGCCGCCGCCCAGACGCCGGCTCGCGTTGCCAGGCGCGACGGCCATGACGGGGCCAGCAGCAGCCCGCACGTCACCGCCGACGCCAGCTCCCACCGCGCCGCCGCGACCGTGCCCGGCACCAGCGCCGCGGCGGCGGCAGCAGCAGCGACCGCCGCAACCGCGTCCGCCAGCGGCGACCCTCCCGGCGCCGGCAGCGGCGGATCGGTCACCAGGGACGCCGCCAGCGACGTGAACAGCTCCCGCACCCGGCCCGCGTTCCGTGCCAGCGCCCGCAGCCAGCCCCGCACCGTCGAGGCCGGGCGGCCGAGCCCCTCCGCGATCTTCCGGTAACCCGCCCCGGTCGCCTTCTCCTCCGCCGCCCGCCCGATCACCGCGCCCGCATCGGCCCGCCGGCACAGCATCCGCGCAGGCAGCAGCACGTGCGTCGCCCTGCAGCGACGGCACCGCGACCGCCGCGGCGTCACCAGCTCGTCCGGCCCGCCGAGCTGCCGGACCGGCCGCGTCACCGAGCTCCCCCACCCCCCGAGCGCCCCGCCGCAGGACGGGCACGAAAGCTCCCCGGCCGCCAGCTGCCGTTCGACTACATCCCTGTCACCGTTTACCGTGAGCACGACGCCTCCGCGCGTCACCCGCGGCCCTCCCGTCTCGCTGCCAAACGAAGACACGGGAGGGCCGTCCGCTGTCCGACGTGCTCACCGTGCCGACGCACACGAAAAAGGACAACCCCGAAGGGCTGCCCTCACCACATCCGCAACGTCAGTGACGCAAACCTGCGCCTACATCGTCATCTTGAACGGCCGTGGACACCCAGCCCGCGGCGGCCGCCCGCGTGCCCAGGAGCCCAATCCAGGGCACCTCGCCCGACGATCCCGATCCGGCCAGATCATCTCGTTATGGGCACGGCGACAGCACGATGCCCGCGCGGCCGCACCAGCACAGATTAGATGACATGCATCGGGCCGTGCTGGGCTGAGGTTGCGGCCGGTGCCGGGAGACCTCCCCAGCTCAGACGCGGGTCAGGATGGACCGCGTAGGCAAATTCGCGTGGGGCGCGTGCGCGCCCCTCCGGAGCGTGAGGAGGTCCCGATGCCCATCGTAGGCGGGCTGGACATTCACCGGAAGCAGATCACCTTCGACTACCTTGACACCGCGACGGGGCAGGTGCGGCGCGGCCAGGTCAGCCCGGCTGACCGGGAGCACCTGCGGGCCTGGCTGGCCCGGTTCGCCGGCCGGGAAGATGCCGCGTTCGCGCTGGAGGGATGCACCGGGTGGCGGTACGTCGCCGAGGAGCTGGCCGCGGCCGGCGTCGCGGCGCATGTCGCCGAACCGGCGGACACCGCCTTCGCCCGCGGCCGCAAGCGGCACGCCAAGACCGACAAGACCGACTGCCGGCACCTGCGGACGCTGCTGGCCGAGGGCCGGCTGCCGGAGTGCTGGATCCCGCCCGGCCACATCCTGGAATGCCGGGCGCTGCTCGAGCTGTACAACGACCTGCGGGCCGGGCACACCGCCTGGGCGCAGCGCATCCACGCGGTCTTCTTCCACCAGGGCGCCCCGGCCCTGGGCGAGGGGGCGCTGCGCAGCGAGCAGGGCCTGGCCGCGCTGCGGGAAGCCGCGGCCGCCCACCTGTCGCCGGCCGGGCAGGCCCAGGTCGCCACCGCCCTGGAGGTGACCGATGCCCTGGAGGCCCGGCTGTACGCGGTGCGGCACCAGCTGCTGCACGCCGCCCGGCACCTGGCCGGCGCGAAGGTGCTGGCCGCGCGGCTGTACGGCGTCGGGCCGGTCACCGCGCTGGCGCTGACCTGCTGGCTGGGCGGGAAAGACCGGTTCTCCTCCTCCCGCAAGGCGGTCCGGTTCGCCGGGCTGGACGTCACCGTCTACTCCTCCGACCGTAAGGGCCCGCCCGGGCGGCTGTCCCGGCAGGGACCGCCGGTGCTGCGCTGGGCCGTCTACGAGGCCGGCAAGACCCACGCCCGGTCCACCGCCCCCGACCACGGCTACTACGCCACGGTCAAGGACCGCAACGGCGGCAAGCGCGCCACCCTGTCCGAGGCCCGCAAGATCATCCGCCAGGCCTGCCACATCCTGACCGAACTCGGCGACGACGCGCTCGCCCTCGCCTGAGACCTGCTCGCCGTAATGACCAGCCCCAGCCGCCGGACACCGTCCGGGCCCGCCGCAGCCGCACTCACCCGATGGGGACCACCGCGGCCGGCTCCCGCCAAACCGCTGTCAGCCGCCGCCGGCCCTGGCCGCAACGGGCCAGGCGGACGGCCTGATTAGACTGAGCGGCCGCATCCCCGCAGGCGGGGACACCCAATCAATCATCATGTCACCGGAGCACAGCAAGCCCCGCGGACCTAGGTAAGGCTGGCTGCTCCTGGCCCTGCACCCGGCTGCCACGGCTGGTCACCCGCACAGAAAGGCCAGCAGCCCCGGACCGCTGAACCCGTATCCCGCACCAGGGGGCTCCCTGCCCCCGGCCGCCCATTATCGGCTCACGACGGGCCGCGCCAAGGGCGCCTGCGGCGCCGCTACGCGGGCGCTGCGCGCCCCTTGACCCGCCACCGCCGCTCGCACGAGCCGGCAGCAATCGGGAACAGGGAGCAGACTGAGCCACGCCCCCGGACCATGGCCACCGAACCCCATCCGGACAGCAACGAGCACTTGCGGACCCGAAACGATGCAGGTAAGGCGGCTCTTTGCGCGGTCTCCCTGAACTGGCCGTCACTCAGCGTGATGCCCAGATTGCCGATCGGGCCGAGCCTCGGCATGCCCTGCCTGGAGTCCGCCGCCGTCGGCGGCCGGAGTGCCAGCCGGTCCGGCGGCCGAACACCAAGGCCCCCACTGGCGTCGGGGCTTGATCTCGCACGCGCCCTATGCGGCATGAGAGTGCGCCTGAAAAGCTGGTCGGGTACTCAAGCATGAGACAATGCCTGCCCTTGCGGTAATGGTGCCTGGCTTCTTGCCGATATCTAGCTACCTCAGAGTCGGCGGCGAACAAACAAAACCGCTCCCGCAAGGCAGGGCGCGTGCTTCCCTGCTTTATACTGACTGACCTTCCGGTGAAGAGTGTAGCGTTAAGAACTCATGGCAGAGCCCGGGGTTGGCATTGCCTTACGGTTACGAGAATCGCGTTTCCTGCCGTGGGTCTGCTTTGCCTGGCGGCTTTCGGTAGCGAGGCGGACGCCGAGCAGCGGGAGTGCATCGAGCCATTGAGACAAATCTGAGGTTTTGCGGCATGCGGCTAGCAGCTCTGCAGGGAAATGCAGGGTGCTCGGGAAATGCATGCTGGTGAGCTCGGTAATTTCCGGGCTCAGGTCAGCAAGAACCCTCGTCAGGAGGCTACCGGACTGTTCGGTGATGTTGTCAAGCACGGCGCGCCGGACACGGCATCTATCCGCCCTGGTCGTTCCCAGCAGGTCCAAGACGGTCGCTAGGCGACCTTGCCCGAGCATCGTGAAATGATCGGGATCAGTAGCCAGCTGGTCAAGAATCTTGCACCGGATTTCGCATGTTTGCGCCGCAGTTGGGCTGAGCTTCATCAGCATCCGTACGGTCGCCAATGTATCCAAAGACAGTAGCGAGACAGAGTCCCATTGACTGACCAGGACGGCACGGGCTTGCCGTTTATCCGCTGCCGTCGGGCTGAGTGTTATGAGCAACTCTAGCACTCGGTCAGCCGCGATGCTGCCCAAAGTGCCTGACAGCAAATCCAGCAGTATTTCGCGAATCCGCCGTTTCTCTGTCGCTGTCGGATTAAGCAGCATAACAGCGGGAACGATGTAACTGACCGCAAGCAGGTCCGGATCGGGCGCCAGGCTGCCGAGAACGAGGCTGATGACTTGCCGTCGATCCGCATGCGGTGCGTAGAGTTCAGCCAGGCAGCCCACCAGGCCGGCCGCTGCAGCGGGGGGCTGCTGCTGAGCTTCCACTAGCCTGATTATCACCCGGCGTGCTCGTAGCCTGTCAGCGGTTGCCGGGCGGAAACGGGACAACGCGCGCGCCAGGCCCGGTGCGCCCCAGCCGTCGGTCAGGCCTTCTAGCAGATTCAGCAGCGCGGCGCGGACGTAGCGTAGGTCTGCCTCGTCCAGTGGCAGTCGCGCGGCGGCCGCCGCGAGTTCGGTGGCGGTAATGGCCAGCGTTGCGTTTGCCAGGCGGCTCAGGATGACGCGCCGGATTGCCATCAGCTCGGTGCTCGTGGGGTTGAGCCGTATCACTCCGATGGCTGCTTCTGCGGCTACCGAGTCGTCGGCGGACCCGGACAGCAGCCTCAGCAGCCGCTGCCGCACGAGGTTCTTGTCATCCGGACTGGCGGCAAGTCCGACTAGGCCGTCAACTAGCCGCCCGGCCCCCCAGCGGTCAGTTTGTGAATCGAGGAGGTCGAGCAGGGAAGCCATGACATCGCGGGCGGCCTGACCGGTAGCCCGAAGCCGGACAATGCCCAGCACCAGCTGGGTGGCCTGCGGTTCGTCGATGCCGCCAGCGAGTATTTCAACGAAGGACCGACGGGTCTCGCTGGCCTCGCTGGCGGTAGGGCTCATCAGGGCGATCCGCCGGATGAGATCGGCGGCCTCATCCGCGCTGCCGGTGTCCCTAACCAGTTCACATGTTAGACAGTGCCGGGCACGGATCCTGTCTTCCGCAGTAGGCCCGAGGCGGTTCAGCGCGTCTGCCAGCCGCACCGCTATCCGGGTCGGCGGCAATCTCGCCAGCAGGCGCAGGACCGCGTCTCGCGCCCTGCGGCTGTCAGAAGACGTCGGGCTGAGCCGGGGCAGGGCACTGGCCAGTTCCGCGGCTGCGATGCAGTCCGTCGTGGTCGTCAAGATGCTGAGCAGCACCTGGCGGGCCCGGCGGTTGGCGTCCCGCCACGACCGGGCCCAGCCGAGACCGGTGGTATGACCGGGCTGGGCTAGTCTCATCCTGGCCTGGCTTATCAGTTTGGCGGTGTCTGGTGCCCATTGACCGGGCCTGGACTCGCTCGCCACCCGGCTTAGCAGCGCGCAGACCTCCCCCTCGGCGTCAATGACCGACAGGTCGGTTGGCGGTTGGCCGGAGCGCGCGGCGCGGCTGAGCAGCTGGCGCAGCAGCTCATCGCGCTGAGGGTGCATCGCGATCGCCGCGGGAGCCGCATGTTCCCAGTCAGGGTCGAACCACAGGTGCGGTAGCAGCACCTCGGTTGCCTCGTCGATGCCAAGACTCGCTACGCGCTCAGCGACTAGATGCTCCTGCAGTGACCTGTGAGCAAAACTCCGGGCGGACATGCCCGTATCTATGTTCCTGGGAATCACCCGGGGGGCGACGTGATCAAATGCTGCCCGGTCGGCCGGTGACAGCGGTCCGTCCTCGCCACGGATGACGTCATCCCATGTGCCCAGCCCGGTCACTGGATGGCCCGACGCCCCTGACCAGGCCCATGAGCGGAGCTTCTCCAGGCACGTGCCCACGTCAGCTTCACCGCCGTCGCTGTCACGCCAGCGGCCAGTGAGCATCCTGTTGATCACCGATGCCAGCAACTCGTGCCTGAATTCGGGCAGCGTGTCACCGCCGCTTAGGATGCAGCAGAATGCCAGGATCAGCGGCACCGTCACCGCCTGCTGCAAGTCCGGGCGTCCGGCAATCTGGCCCGCGAGTTCCGCGCCGAGGGCCGGCCGGTCGGCGAACCAGCCCGCTATCACCGGATCGACATTGTTCTGGGTACCGGAGAGGCTGCAACTCGCCCACCTGGTGTGACGGGTTGTCATCTGCCAGGGCCAGCTGCCGGTTCCAGGCGCCGGGACGGGTCGTGAGGATGATCCTCCAGGGCAGTGTGTCGGCCTGACGAAGCCGGATGTCCGAGCCACGGGCCTCATCGAGGGAGTCGATGACCAGCAGCGTAGGCGCGTTCCGTTCAGCGAAGAAAGCGCGGATAGCCGACTCCGCTCTCGAGCCCCCAAGGTCGGGGAGCTGATCTATCGTGCTTGAGATGACAGCGTCGCGGATACCGCCATTGGCCGCGTACAGTCGCGAGCAGGTCGTGTAAAGCGGAAATTCGATCTCGCCTAGATCCTGCCCGGCTACCAGCGCTCGCAGCGCCTGTTCCGCGCAGGTCCTGGCAGCTCGCCGGGCCAGCCAGGTCTTCCCAGAACCTGGGCTGCCCATAATCACGAATCTCTGACAGCGCCGGGCCAGATCATCAGCCTCAAGGCCAGCCCTGCCGTTACGGCCGAGCGTGTCTATGCGCAATGGCTGCTCGACTGCCGCTGGGGAGAGCGCTGGCCCGCCCAACCTGATGTCCTGTGGCCAGCGGTCAGTATTCAGCCAGCCGGTCAGGGTGGCGAGATAGGCAGCCAGCTCCGTTCTCCCCGCCGGCTCAGGTGGCAGCACGCCGAGTATCCGCTCCAGCTGGGCCGTCACAGCGGTGAAATGGTCGGTGCTCAGCTCACCGACGGCCAGCAGGTATGCGGCGAGGTCTGCGTGAAGCCGGAAAAGCGCACGGTCCAGCTCGCTGGCCCGATCAGATTCCATCCGCTCTAGGCGCGCCATGAGAACACGGCGGAATAGCCTGGCGTCCAGATCGGCGGCCGTGAACTCCAGCAGTCCGCGTGCAATAGCCATGGCTGCGGCGTGCGACTCGGCAGCCGACTGGCCCCTGCCGTGCGACAAGGACGATGCGATCTTGGTCGTCAGGTCCTCGACCGTGCCATGGCCGAGCAGGGCCCAGGTCCGCTGATCCTCTAGCAGCCGCCTGACCGAAAGAAACTCCCCCCTGCTCAGGCCTGGCGTGGCGGCGCTGGCTGATGTGAGCAATCGGCTCAGATCATCGGTTCGCCGCATCCGCCGGAACCAGTTCTTCGCCGCGCCCGCCACTTCCCCAGCCGCCCAGTTCACCGGCAGGCTGACCAGGGCAGGTCCGACAGCGCCCTGGGCAAGCCAGTCAGTGAATGCGCTCATGACACTGAGAATAAATACAGTGACGCCGGATCAGTAGTCGCATTGAGCTCAGCAAAAACGAGCAACCGCGGCCAAGGAGCGGGGGACTATCGCGCTGGATCGGGGTTGATCACGTGGCGTGAGCAGAGACGGCAGGGGCATGCATGCCTGCCGAATACGAGGGCGTCGCAACTGTGTTAGTAGTGGGCGTGCCAATGCGGTGATTGTCTGGTTCTGCGCACGTGGGGTGGGCTGGGCGGATTACCTCATCGCGGCAATTGAGGACGTTCACCCCAAGCAGGGCGATGCATAAACATACTGCCTGGGCAACCGGCACCAGTGCTGTAAACGGGATGCCGTCAACGATGCGAAGAGCCCTAATAACGCGCGCTGACCCGCGCGGACGTCTGCTCGATTCCGATCAAGATGCTGGCCGTACGGATCTCGGTCTTCTGCATGGCCGCGAGCCGGAGAGATACAGGGATCGCTAGCTGCGGGCCTGCCCATAGGTACGGGGGCTGATTGGCCGGTGATGGCACCTTTGGTCGCTGGGAGCCGGAGCGCCTGGCCGTGACCGGTAGACACGCGTGTAATCGGGGGAGTCAGTGCTGCCTGGCTACGGCTCTTCGCCGGAATAGCCCGTCGGTATCGGTGTCAGACGAGTACGGGCAAGAGCCTGCTCTCAAGCTGAGGTGCGCCTGTGCGGCTGGGGCGTGTCACTGAAGCCCTGGTTGACGAAGTCCTCGCATGCCCCGTTCGGCTGTGCAGTCGAGCGGACGCATCTTCAGCACGGCGATCAGGTCGCGCAACGCGCTCTCGAACACAATCACCTGGTCCTGCCAGGGCGAACTGGCGATCTTGGTTAGCGGTCCGATCGACCACTCGTCCAGCGACGTCAGTCCGTGCTCCGACGTGCCTTGCAAGCAGAAGCGGGTCAGAGGCAGGTGGATATAGATCGTGCCGGTCGCGCGGTAGTCTGCCGCCTGGGGGCGGTAACTCTGCGCGCGCCACTCTGCGGTCGGCATGATCGCCGGGCGCTCGACGTCGCCACTCTTGAACAGGCCCAGGATCGGGCCATCCCTGCCATCAAACGGCACGATCTCACCGGTCAGGGGGCGGATGTCCTGCGCCGGGGGCTTGGCCTTCCGGAACTTCCCCTGAGGGCGCTGGCTCTCCTGTGCGAGCGTCTGCAGCACGCCGCGTTCCAGCGTCGCCCCGTAGTTGGTGAGCGGCTTCACCATCAGGACGTCAAAAGGGTGTTCGGTAAGCCACGCCAGGAACTGCCCGCGGACCTCGACGAGCGGGAACCAGGCCATAAGGTCCCGGGCTGCGGGATCCAGGGCCCCAGCCGTTTCGAACGCGCGGGATGCTGATCCGGCGCAGCAGCTCATCCGGGAACTTTCTGCCGATGGGGTGGGCAAGCGCCCGCGAAACGGCGCCTTCGAACGGCGGCGCCGACACGAGGAGCAACGGGACCATGGTCTTGTGCCCGATCATGTCGTCCCAGTGCTCGATGAGCGCTTCGACCAGCTCATTGGCGATCCGTTCGGCTCCCTCCTCGGTCGTGGGGTCCGGCGGGTCCTCCGCTTGCGGAAGGGTGTTGCACACGAGCAGGACGAGGCCAAACCTCGACTCTGCTCGCACAGATTCCTCGGCCTGGCGGAGCAGGCGCAGGTTCTCCTGCACCTGGCTGCGGTAGGGGTGATTGGGTGGCAGCACTCTTTGGAAGATGTTGAGGGCCTGCTCCAGGTATTCCATTCCACGGTAGAAGCGCCGCATCCGGAAGAGGACGTTGGCTATGTTGGCGAGGCTCACGGCCACGTCGTGGTGGCCTGCGCCGAGGCGCCGACGGCGGATCTCGAAAGCCTGACGGTGCAAGGAAAGCGCTTTCTCGTACTGCTCGTGTGCGTCGAACAAATTGCCCCTGGCCTGTAGCACGGTCGCGACTTCGGGCGAATCGTCGCCGGTGGTCTCCTGCATCAGAGCTAGGCTCCGCTGGAGCATGTCTTCAAGGCCGTCGAGCCGACCGAGCTCGCGCAGGTTGTTGGCCTGGTTCATGAGCACGGACGCCAGCGCCCGGCGGCCCTCGGGCGTGTGGGCCTCCGCCTGGAGCAGCCGCTCTGCCTCGGCAAAAGCCGTGCGCGCCGCTTTGTGCTTGCCCTGGGCCATCAGCGCCTGGCCGTAGTCGTTCAGGTCGGCGGCGCGCAGGAAGGCTGGTCGCATGGTCGCGGCTCACAGCTGCTTACTGGCTGCCGGGCTAGGCATTTGCTGGTCACTCGAATCCGGTGATGCGATAGCCAGCCCAGAAGATCGGGTGGGCGAAGCGGTAATCCTCGGCTGTGCGGAGCTGCCGGGTCGCCTCGTTGAGCGCTTCTATAGGCGTACGTCTGTTCCTGAAGAGCTCGTCGTAGAAGGTGAAGTTGAACATCTCGCTGGCTTCGTCGTGTACTGGCCAGAGACTGCTCACCACGTTCTGCGCTCCAGCGTAGATGAATCCGTTGACTAGGCCGTAGAACTCATCGTGCCTTGCTTGCCAGTCGATCATCCCGGCAGAGCACGCTGACAGGTTGAGCACTCGGCAGTCGAACATGTCGACGGCTTTCCACAGGTGGTCGAGCGTGAGCAGTTCGCCGACGGAACGGAGGTTTCGTGTGCCTGCCGTTCGGCCGTCATGCCTTACATAGCGGCCGCCGGCTGGGGTGACATGGTTTGACAGCGCCAGCAGGAGACCGCTCTGGTCTGGCGTGGCCGGGTCAAACATGCCGTGTGTGGCCAGGTGGACGATGTTCTGCGGACTGGAGTGCGGCGACGACGCGGTCAAGTGTGGCGTCCGGCCCGCGCAGGTGAACGGTGTATGCCTCGAACTCGGCGATGCGCTGGGCGAGATGATCGCTTTCCCGTGCCGCACCCGTTAGAGCGAAGCAGTCATGTCGCGGATTGCGGCAGATGATCTCTGGGCAGTGCGCCACTGGGTCGGACATGATCAGGCAATGCCTGGGCCGGACGGGTTCGGCGTGCAGGCTGCTCAGGGTGGTCAAGGACGGTGCGAATGACAGCGTGAACTGGTCCGCGAGAGCGTCACCGCCATCGGTATAGCCGAGCAGGTTCAAGGGCAGCGCGTGAAGACTGCCGTAGGGGATAACGCAGAGCTTGCCTACGTCTAGGGCGTTGAGCTGGTTGGCGACAGGGCGGTAGTAGACGTCGCTGAGTTGATGCAGGAAGCGGTTGAATCGCTCGTCGGTGGCCGTCCACTCGGGTATCCCTGCGAGGGAGGGATGGCCAACCCAGGCGGCGACGATCTCCATGAGCTCTGTGACAAGCCGTCGGTCGGTCCCTGGTTCCGCGCCGGGTAGTTCCACAGCCTTGATCACATGCGTGTCCTCCGGACGGATGAGGAAACAGACTCCAGGGCCGTACTCGAGGATCGCCGTATCTGCTGGGCTCGCGCATTCTATCGTCTCGGGCAGTTTGCCGAGCGCCAGCTTCTGCCGGATGCGACGAGTCCCTTCTGCGGAGACCTTGTTGCATTCCCAGATCCTCGCGCCAATAGTGTCCGCCACCTCCAATGGGGAGAAGTCCGCCAGCAACTCGTCAGTTGCATCCGGCTCGTTAACCTCTTCGACCATCCGCCGGTAGACACCCATAAGGCGTTGCAGGTCCTCCCATATTTCGTCGGGGACTCCGGGTGGTTTTTCTCTGGTGAGATAGCGCAACCGGTCGTTCAGGACGATGCATTTCTGCGCTTCGAGATGGGTGAGCGAATTGACTGGCATTCCTAGTTGGACGGCGAGACGGATCAGTTCGGCGAGGAGTTCGGCATAGCCTTCCAGGAAGGGGACGCCCGTCTTTCGTTCGGTCAGTGACCGGCGTGTCTTGTAGGTGCTGTCGAACTGCTGGAGCAGCAGGTCATAGAGCTCGTGTCTGCTGGTAGCCATTATGCGGTACGGGCCGTGGGGCGTGTCGAACGAGAACTCCACGGACGGGAGCTCGTGTATCCGGACCGACGGTGTCGCGGTGTAGGCCACCCGAATTTCGCCGCCGTCGACCCCCAACCGGGCCCATTTTCGCAAGCCCTCGTCGATGCCTTCGACATCCGCCGCTTTCCGGTAGAACGCGGCCGCCGTGGTGGGATCGTCGATCATCTCGTAGCACTCGGCCAGGTTCCTATAGAGACCGTATCGGTTGAGCGGCGCAACCTGCTGCCCACGGTCGAGATGGTCGAGAGCCCTTCGCATCCGCCGGATCGCGGGCCCGATCCGACCGTCTGCCATCAAGATTGCGGCACACCTGCCGTGTGCGTTAGCAGCGTAGTCGGCCTGGCCGGCCCGGTCAGCGGCAGCCGCAGCCACCGCGTAGAGGACGAAGGGAAGCTCCGACTTGCCGAGCGTGGCGTAGAAGTCTGCCAGAGTGGTCGCCGCATAGGCCAGAAAGAGAGGGTGTCCGAATCTTCTGGCCACCACGAAGTTCAGCGTGGCCATATGCCAGAGGCTGCTCCTGGGCTTAAACGCTGACATCGGATCGTTTATGTTGAACGGGTCCTTCGCGTGGGAGAGCAGCCAGCGGATCTGCTCATCGAAATCATTCACCTCATCGAGTGGGAAGTAGTCTGCCGCCTTCCCCTCGGCGGCGATTCGGTCCACGACCGCGACGAAGTCCTCAGGAACGTGGGACCTGGCTATCTCCAGCAGTGGATAAGCGCCGGTGATTTCGCCGGGCAGTAGCGGCTGCTGCACCTGAGGGCCAACTTTCAATTGTATAAGCTTGGACCTGGTCAGGCTCGTCGGGCCATGGGAAATCTCGAAATGGGTGCACAGATCCTCGGCCGCCTTGGTCAGCCCAAGACTGGTCAGTTCATCCACCTCCATCTGCAAGGTGAACAGCTCGGGATCGGCGGCTTCCAGGACGAAGGTCATCTCACCGCGCCGCAGGCGCTCTTCGTAGTCCGGCCCGACGCGCTGCAGCGTCTGGGCTTCCAGTTCGCGGGGACGTGGATCGTCAGGTTCCAGCGCGAGGGCTTGGCGGACGTAGCCGAGCGCCTCCTCGTGGCGATTGAGCCGACGCAAGATAGCCGCGCAGTTGTAGTAGGTCGTCCAGGATGTCGAGGGCAGGCATTGTTCCCACCACAGAAGGGTGCGCTCAAGGCGGGTTCTTGTCGGCAGGGTACCGATCATCGCCTGCTCAAAAGCCAGAGCCTTTCTGGCCCATAGATGCGTGTTATGCGGGTCGGCGTTGAGTTCATGGTTGATCAGTTGCAGATCCACTCGGTGTCGGCGGATAGTTTCCTGATCAGGCTGATCCTCACTCATATGACCGTCCTGCATTGATCTCGTCCAGTCTCTCCTGGCACAGGTGCACCAGGCGGGGATCATGCAAGAGGACGGCTAGCATCAGGTTGACCCGGGCCAGCGTCCAAGTTCGGGCATTTGGCTCTGCCTGGAGCTCCCCCTGGACGACGCAGTTGAAGCACCGGATGAGTTCGGCGTTGAACGCCGGGCTGCCCGTGAACGCGGCTGCAGTCTCGAGCGGGGCCGTCTTCAGATCGAGTTGCCCCTTCGCGAGCCGATCGGCTAGATCCATGACGGTCGCTAGCAGATCACTGCGGGCATTATCGGCTCTGAGCACCGCCATGCCCCGGTTCACGGTGGCCGCGTGGAGACTAGGGTCAACCGCCAAGGCCCGGTCAAAACAGGCGATGGCCGTGACATGGCGGTCAAGCATCATCAGCGTGGTCCCGCGGCCGAGCCAGAACTGCGCAGTGTCCTGGTCCAATATGAGCGCCCGGTTCTGGCACTCCAACGATTTGTATGCCTCGCCAGCATGCCTGTGGGCTTCGCCCAGATTGTGCCAGGCCGAGGCGAAGCCCGGCGCAATCCGTACAGCTTCCTCAGCCGCCTCCCGTGCCGCCTGATAATCACGCGCCTGCAGTTCGGCAGACGCAAGGCTCGACCACGCCTCTACGCAATCGGACCGGATCAGGATCGCGCGCAACGCCAACTCCTTGGCCCTGAACAGGTTGCCAGCATTCAGCGCATCGAGCGACGCACTGACCAGTTTCTCCGGTCTCCGCCGTACCTTGATCACTTCTCAGTAACCTCGATCTCCGGCCGCTCCATCTTCCGGATGTCTTCGATCAGCTGAGGGACAGTCAGTTCTGGCTGGGTTCCGTCGACCTCGATGCTGCGGCCATCCTTGTCGTGAATGGCGATGTGCGTCCGTTTCGCCCGGCTAGCGATCCCGAGCAGCCCGCTGATCAGGACGCCTAGGCCGCCAGCGGCATTGATGATGGCAACGACGATGGTCGGATCGAGTGTGCGGAAGTCCGTGTCATTCTTGCGCAGTTCCAGCCGTACCTCGCCGGGCAGCCAGCCAGGGCTGCGCTCCAGCGCCTCGATAAGGCCATCAGAACCTAGCTGCCGATCGATGATAGTAATCTCCATGGCGCTCCAGTGATCTGCCTCCCAGCATGACTCGATAGTCTCCTGGGACGGCAGATAGGAGCAGGGCCGAAGGTCCTCTGCAGCGTCTCGCTGATTTCAGACCAATAAAGTAGCCTTCACGGAGGCTTTCGCGCCGTATAACGCTAGATGAACGGGTGATCGTCGCTGATATTTTTTCGATCTGATAACCGGAGATGATCATCCGCGTAATCACTCGTTAGGCGCGGCCGCGGCGGTAGCGACAAAGCTGAACTGATGGTCGCCGCAATCATTGCTGACATCCAGGCCAGCGCATAAGTTATCTTTCCCCGCAGGGATTTCACCGGTCGAGTCAACTTGGGTTGCGTGTTACGACTGGTGCGGCATGTGACTGGCTCTTGGTTACCCTTCGTGGCTGGAGGCCGAGTGAGGCCTGGGCGGCGAGATCGGCGATGGCTGTCTTGTAGGCGCGGTCTGCCTGGCGGAGCGGGCTGCCGGGCGGCGGGCCGGCGCCGGCGAGGTCGGCGAGTGCGGGGATGATGACGCGCCTGGTCAGCCGGGTGAAGAACAGGGCCGTGGACAGGCCGCCGGGGGTGACCTGGTAGCTGCGGCTGTGCGGGATCCGTTCGATGATCTGGCAGTCGCGGAGCCTGCGCAGGTCGTAGCTGATCTGGCCGCCGGACATGTCCTCAGGTGCCCTGCCGAGCTGGGGGGCGAGGAGGTGCCGCAGGTCGCGGCTGGTGAAGCCGGCGGGCCGGAGTGCGAGCGCGCAGCAGGCCGACAGGAGCGCCTGGACGCGGGGGTCGGGGAAGCGCATGCCGGGCACGCGGGTGCAGGCGGTGGTGATGACCGGGCTGGTGAGCATCTCCAGGGCGGCGGCTCCGGCAGCGGGGTCGTGGCTGATGCATTCGGCGTCCAGGAGACGCCGGTTGGCTGAATAGCCGGCCTTCGCCAGTGCGGCGAGGTTAGTCAGCTCTTTGCCGATGCCGAGGTCGCGGGGCTGGTTGAAGGTGGTCTCGGTACGAAGCGCCCTTCCTTCTTTGAGGTACTGCTTGACCTGGGTTTTCCTGTAGAACAGGTAGAGGCAGGGGCAGGTGCCGTTCGTGATGACCTGGGTGCGGAAGGTCCCGGGGGTCCTGTTCTTGCCGCGGTGGCGGATAGTCCGGCCGAAGACGATATTCACTTTGTCCGGGCGGCCGATGCCGGGGTTGTCGCGGATGAGCTGCTCGAAGAAGATCCGCCCGGACAGCGGCCGGTCCAGGGCCATGGTCGTGGAGAACTCGATCTGCTTGACCGACAGCTGCCAGCGGTAGTCGGCGTCCTCATCGGCGCGGGTGAACGGCTGCGGCAGCCGGGCCAGCCACTTGCCGGCGAACCGGTAGATCTCCTGATCCGTCAGCCCGTCGCAGATCCGCTGCACCGCGGCCGCGTCGCTGACCGTGCCGAACGCATTGTCCAGCGCGGTGAACGCGATTCCCTGCTTCCGGCACTGCTGCTTGGCGTACTCGTGCCCGGAATCACGACGTCATGATTCCGGGCAGTATGCCGAGACCGCCGCTATGCCGCGTTGTCCGCCGAGTGGCTGCGCCGACGCGGTCTGTCCTTGCGGGATGCGGCATAGCGAACGGTCTCGATGCTGTGACCGGCGGGGTTACAGGTCGGTGAGGAAGGCCAGGAGTTCGTCCGGGGCGCGGTAGCGGCCAGGCTGGACGTCTGGCGGCGTGAGCCGGTCGGCGGCCCGTTGTTTGAGGGCCATGTCAGCGTGGATGTAGGGACGGGTGCTGGCCGGGGATGCGTGGCCGAGCCACAGGGCCAGGACGGTCGGCTCAATGCCGGCGTGCAGCAAGGCCATGGCCGCGGAGTGCCGCTTATGTGGCACTCCACATAAGCGGCGTCTGGGGTATTCACTTAACCGGAGTAAGCTCTGGCCATGGAGTGGCCGCGGGCCGGAACCCACTACCCGAGGTCGACTGGCGAGTTCCAGGCCTGGTTCCGTACCGATGCGGATCGCTGCGCCCGTTCGTCGCCGGCGCCGTCGAGCCGGGCAGCACCGTCGTCACCGACGCCTGGATGGGCTACTACGGGCTGGACGGCCTGGGCTATGCGCATGAGCGGCGCAGCCAGCGCGCCGCCCGCGCCCGCGGGGAGGATCCCGGCGAGCTGCTGCCCGCCGTGCACCGCGTCGCCTCGCTGGCCAAGCGGTGGCTGCTGGGCACCCACCAGGGATCGGTGGACGAGGCGCATCTGCCTGCCTACCTGGATGAGTTTGTCTTCCGCTTCAACCGGCGCCGCTCGCGAAGCCGCGGCCTGCTGTTCTACCGGGTGCTGGAGCTGGCCGCCGGGCACGAGCCAGTCCGCTTCGACGACCTTCTCGCGAGCAAGAAGCCGCGCCCTGCACCGGTAGCGCGGGGCTGGGGTCACCCGCCAAGCCTGGACCGCCCGACGGCGAACCGGCCGTGGAGGAACGGCGAGCTCCAGCTGCAGCTACCGATTCCACTCCGGTTAAGTGAATACCCCAGAAGCGGCATTATGTGGATGGCCGGGTTATGTGGCTGGCAGCAGCATCTCCGCCGGTAGCGGAGCCGCGCGTGCTCGTTCCGGCCACATAACGCGGCGAAGAATCGCCTTGTCTGTTCACCACGATCAGAAAGGCCGATTCGCATGGAGACAGCAAGCGTCGGCGAGGCATCAGCCCGGGTGATCGCCGCGTTGAGTGCGGCAGGCAGATCGCGTACTACGATCAAGCGCCACGAGGCGGAGCTGAACGCGTTCGCCAGGTTCCTGCAGGCCCGCGGCCAGGACCTCCCGGCCGAGGCGGACTGCCTCGATTTCGTGGCCGGGCGGTCGGGGTGCAGGCTGGCGGGCCTGCGTGAGCCTGCGAGTTCCCGGGAGGCCCAGCTCGCACGCCGGCCCCTGGTGTTGCTGATGGAGTGCCTGGACGGGGGCATGCCGCGGGTGGGCCAGGCCACCGCGCCGCTGGCCGACCGGTGCCCGCCGCGTTTCCGTCCGGTGAGGGACGGATATCTAGCTGCGTGCCGGGCCCGTGGTAACGCCGGAGCCAGCGTCGTGACGAAGCAGTGTGCCGCGGATGCGTTCCTGGCCTGCCTGGAGGAGGCCGGACGGGAATCCCCCGGCCAGGCGCAGGCCCGGGACCTGGCCGGATTCTGGGCCCGGCGCCAGCACCGGGGCTATGCGCCGAAGACCAGCGGCTCGCTGCGCTCGTGCCTGGCCGATTTCCTGCGTCACCTGCACCAGACCGGTCAGATCCGGGAAGACCTGGCGAGCCGGCTCCCGCCCCAGCGCTATCCCCGGCGCGGCCAGACGGCACCCTATCCGTGGACGGCTGCGGAGGTCCGCCTGGTGCTGGAGCAGACCGGCCGGCAATCGGCGACCGGCAAGCGCGACTACGCGATGATCGTACTGACCGCCAGGCTCGGCTTGCGGGTCGGAGACCTGCGCCGCCTGGAACTGGGATGGTCCGGCTGGCGGGCCAAGGCCCTGGCGCTGACGCAGCACAAGACCGGCCTGCCGCTGAGGCTGCCGTTGCCGGGCGACGCCGGATGGGCGGTGATCGATTACATCCGCAACGGCCGGCCCGAAGCCGGATGTGCGCAGGTGTTCCCCAAGCACCGCTACCCGTTCACGGCGTTCGGCTCGTCGTCGTCGGCGGGCTGCCGGCTCCGGTATTACGCGCGGCGCGCCGGGATCATGTTCCCGGCGCGGCGGTCCCACGGCCTGCACTCGCTGCGCGGCGCCCTGGCGGTCGCGATGCTCCAGGCCGGCACGCCCCCGCCGGTGGTCACGGCGGTGCTGGGTCACGCCGCTGCCCGCACAACCGCCGCGCACTATCTCAGGCTCGGCACTGAGCACCTGCGCCGCTGCGCCCTGGACGTCGAAGACGTCCCCGGCTCAGGGCAAGGAGCACGTTCGTGAGCGCGGCGACGCTGGGCGGCCTGATCGGCACGCTGGTCGCGGCACGCCACGCCGGGGGGTACCGGTACGACTTTCCCGAACGGGTGCTGCGCCAGTTCGCCGGGCACTGCCGCCGGGAAGGATACGCCGACGGCTCGATCGTCAGGGAAGCCGCCGGGGAGTTCCTTTACGGCCGGCACCTCAAAGCCTCCACCATCCGCCGCGAGGAACTCGCCCTGCGCGACCTGGCCGGACACGCCCGCCAGTTCGGCTGGCAGGCGTGGGCGCCGCCGGCGCTGACAGCGGTGAAGAAACCGCACCGGCCACCGCCGTATGTGTTCAGCGACGAGGAGATCCGGCGCCTCTTCCGCGTCATCGACACCCAGCCGCTGTCAGAGAACTCCAACCGGGCGCTGGCCGGCCCGGTGCTGTTCCGGGTGTTCTACGGCACCGGGCTGCGGCTGTCCGAAGCACTCGGCCTGGAACTGCGCGATTTCGACCCGGCCCGGGCGACCATCGATATACGCGACGGGAAGAACCACGAGAGCCGCCTTGTGCCCGTGACCGGGCGCCTGGCCGCCACGCTGGACAGTTATATCGCGGCCGCTCACCCCTGCCCCGAACCCAGCCACAAGCTGTTCCGCACCGGCGACCCCTCCAGGCCCGGCGGACAAGTCCACGATTTACAACAGGTTCCGCCGTTACCTCGCCGACGCCGGCATCCCGCATTTCCCCGGAGGCCCGCACATCCATTCGCTGCGCCACGGCTTCGCCGTCGCGAACCTGCGCCGCTGCGCAGCCGACGGCGCGGACCTGGTGGTAATGCTGCCCTGCCTGTCGGCCTACATGGGCCACGCCGACCTGCGCGGAACCCGGTACTACCTCCAGCTGACCGCCGACGCGCACCCCGAGGTCGCCGCCATGGCCAGCACCAGGTTCGGCTATGTCATCCCGGGCCCGGCAGGCCCGCCGCAAGGAGCCCGGCAGTGAGCCGCCAGGCCGGCCGGCGGCGACCTTGTAGGGTTCCATAACCTTGTCATGCTCTCTGACCTGCATCGTCATGGCTGGGCTGGTGACCGTCATGCGGCCTGTTCGTACTCGTGGATCAGCCCGCCGAGGACCTTGTGACGTCGTATCCGCGCCGTCGCCAGGTCGGTGACCGGGGCTGTGGTGCTGCCGTCGCGATCCGGTGGCCGCAGGTTCCTGGCCCGGTGCGGGCGATGCTGGTTATAGTGCGCGGCGTACTCGTCCAGGACCGCCTGCAGGTGGCGCGGCCCGGTGATCAGCATCCGGTCGGTGACCTCGGACCGGGCTGTGCGCACCCACCGCTCGGCATAAGCATTCGCCCTCGGACTCTGCGGCGGGATCTTCACTACTTCGATCCCCGCGCCGGACAGCACCGCGTCGAACGCGTCGGTGAACTGCCCGGCCCGGTCCCGGATCAGGAACCGGAACCGGACGGCCCGCTCTCCCAGGTCCATCAGCAGGTTCCGTGCCTGCTGCACCGTCCACGCCCCGTCCGGGTCCGCGGTCACGCCCAGGACATGGACATGGCGGGTGCCCACCTCGATCACGAAGAACACGTAGACGCGCCGCAAGGTAACGGCGCAGTCGACGTGGAAGAAGTCGCACGCCAGCATCGTGGCGGCCTGCATGCGCAGGAACTGCCGCCAGTTAGTGCGGTTGCGCTGCGGCGCAGGCGGTATCCGCAGCCGTTTCAGCACCCGGCGCACCGTGGAAGCCCCGACCCGGTACCCCAGGCCGAGCAGTTCGCCTTGGATCCGCTTGTATCCCCAGCGCGGGAAATGTTGAGCTCAACATTTCCCGCGTTATGTGGAG
>CAVYVO010000035.1:0-44304 GCA_963771985.1 uncultured Actinomycetota bacterium
CACCACCACGACCTCCGGGAAGAAGATCTACTACTACCGCTGCCTCGGCTCCGACGACTACCGCTACCAGGGCGGGCGCGTCTGCGCCAACAAGCCCGTCCGCGCCGACTACGCCGACGCGGTCGTCTGGGACCACGTCACCGCCCTGCTCGCCGACCCCGCCCTCATCCGCGCCGAGATCGGCAAGAGGCTGGAAAGGGCACGGACGTCGGACCCGGTCACCAAGAAGCGCGGCCAGCTCGAGCAGGCCCTCGCCAAGACCACGACATCGATCAGCTCGATGGTCACCGCGTTCTCCGAGCAGCTCGTCACCATCGACGAGCTCCGCGCCCGCATGCCCGCCCTCCGCGCCCGCGAAACCGGGCTCCAAGACCAGATCGCCGCCCTCGACGCCCAGGCCGCCGACCGCGACGCCTACCTCAGGCTCGCCGGCGACCTCGAGGGCTTCCTCGCCGGGCTCCGGCAGAACTCGGCCACCGCCACCACCGAGGACCGCCAGCGCGTCCTGCGCGCCCTCGTCCAGAACATCCTCATCGGACCAGAGAAACTCACCATCCGCCACCGCATCCCGGTCCGCGAGCACGCCAGCGGCGGCAGCCACGACACCACAACCGACACGGAGGGTGACATGCGCGAAAGTTCGCTGTTGCGTTGGGGGCGTGGCGTCCCCGATCCTCAGCAACATCTACCTGCACAAGCTCGACGAATTCATCGAGCAGGAACTGATCCCGCAGTACACACGAGGGGCAGTGCGGGCCGCCAACCCCGCCTACCGGCAGGTTGATGCCCTGCTCAGGAGGGCAAAACGGCGCGGGGACCGGGCAGAAGCCCGGCACCTCGCACTGGAAATGCGCACGCTCCCCTCAACCGACCCGATGGACCCCGGATACCGCCGCCTGAAATACGCAAGGTACGCGGACGATGAATTGCTGGGATTCACCGGGCCGAAGGCCGAAGCCGAGGAGATCAAGGCGAAGCTGGCGCGGTTCCTCCGGGAGACCCTCAGGCTGGAACTGAACCAGGAAAAGACCCTTATCACGCACGCCCGCAGCCAGCGGGCGCGTTTCCTCGGCTATGACATCAGCGTCCAGCACTCCGGCACCAAGATCAGCAACGGCCGCAGGTCGGCCAACGGCAAGATCTCGCTGACTGTGCCCCCGGACGTGATAAAGGCCCAGTGCGCCCGCTACCGGCAGCACGGAAAACCGTGGCACCGGCCTCAGATCTCCGGAAGCCGGGCGGCGGGATGCCTGCTGACCTGCGGTCCGTGATACGGAATGGTTTCCATAAAGTGTTAAATCCGCGGTAGGATTGTGGCATGTCGCCCGCTGCGGCTGCCATCTTGGAGGGCATGCCGGACCCCAGGGACCTGCGCCGCGTCAGCGCGGACGGGGAGACGCTTATCTTCGCCGGGTCGCGGCTGCTGTTCCGCTACCGCGACGGCGATGCCGGGGCGCGGAACGTGGCGGTGGCGGTGCTGCGGCAGCTGGGCTTTGGCGGTCAGGCGGTGGCCCGGCTGATGGGCCTGACGGTGAACTACGTGGCGACGCTGCATAACCGGGCGCTGCGCGAGGGCACCGGCGGGGTGGTCCGGCCGCGGGGCCGCCCGGGCAAGCTGGATCCGGCCGCGTGGGAGCGGGCGCGGGCATGGCGGGCGGCCGGGGTGCGGGATGCGGAGATCGCCCGCCGGCTGGGGGCAGCTCAGTCCACGGTGCTGCGGCGGCTCGGCCCCGCCGGCGCGCAGGACCAGCTGCTGCTGGGGGAGCCCGCGCCTGAGCCGGGACCTGCACCGGGGCCGTCACCGGAACCCGGGCCGGCGCCGCCGGAACCGGAGTCTGAGCAGGGCAGGTCAGGGGGCCGGGAGCCGCGGCCGGCCGCGGCGGAGCCCGGGCCGGCCGCCGGTGCCGGGCGGGACGGCGCCGCCGGCGGCGGGGCCGGTGAGGGCGCGGCGGTGTCCGGGCCGGGCATCTGCGGCGAGGTCGCCTCCCGGTATGCGGGCGCGATGCTGCTGCACGCCTTCGGCGGCCGGGCCGGCGCTGGGGGGATCCTGGCCGCCGCGGCGGGCGGGGACGGGCGGCCCGGTGACGTGGCGCTGCTGTCGGCGGTCAGCATCTGCTTCGCGCTGGGCGCGGCGACGGTGGAGCAGTTCAAGCACCTGACCGCCGCCGCGGCCGGGCCGCTGGCCGGGCTGGCGGCGCTGCCGGACCTGCGGACCATCCGGCCGAGGCTGGCCGCGATCGCCGGCCGCACCGACCCGGTTGCGCTGCAGCGCCTGTTCGCCTCCGCGATGCTGGCCGCCGACCCGGTGGTCTCGGGGGTGTATTACGTCGATGACCATTTCGTCCCCTACGCCGGCGCCAGGCCGGTGGCCAAGGGCTGGAACAACAAGCGGGGCCGGGCGGAGAAGGGCCGCGCCGACACCCACGTGACCGCCCATGACGGGCGGGCGGTGTGCTTCGTGACCGGGGAACCGTCCGGCCTGGCGGTCACCTTGCCCAAGGCGCTGGCGGAGCTGAAGAAGGCCGCCGGACCCGGCGCGGGGATCATGCTCGGGTTCGACCGCGGCGGGGCGTACGCGCAGGTGTTCCGGCACTGCCGCGAGCAGGACGTGCACTGGGTGACCTACCGGCGGGCGCCGCTGGCCGTCCCGGCGGCCCTGCCGGTCATCACCGCCATCACGGCCGGCGGGCGGCGCCGCGAGATCGCCTGGGCCGGGGAGAGCGCTGACATCAAGGACTACGGCCAGGCCCGGCAGCTCACCTTGTTCGAGCACGGCAAGGTGGCGCTGCAGATCCTGACGTCGGACTTTGATGCCTGCCCGGCGGACGTCCTGGCCTGGCTGAAGTCCCGGTGGCGGGAGTGTTGCGCGTTCTTGGCGGGTCGTCTTTCTGTGGCATGACGTTGCGCCAGACGCTCGACCGATGGCTTTTGCAACACGCCTCGGCTGGTGTGGTGCTCGTTGTCGCTGCTGATCAGAGGCTTAGCCCGTGGGAACCTGCCACGTGTGCAACACCTTTCGCGGCGGCGGCGAGTTATTGATCATGGCTCTACCAGGACGATTCGCGAAGACGTCCCATTTGTGCCGTCTTGACCCCGAGAGAATGCGCGACATTCACGATGAGCATGGCGGCGTCATTCACGATGAGCGTCCGGAAACGGGCATTTCGGGCGCGCAGGAGTGCGGTGATGCTCACGGTGTCGCCGGGATGTTCATGGTGGCGGTGCTGTGCGGGGTGGATGCCGCCGGGTGCCCATGATGAGTGTCGCGGGCCGGTTCCGGGCACGAGGATGCCCGGGACGGGGCTGCGGGATCAGCTTCCGGGCGCTGGCGCGAGGGCGGCGGCAAGGCCGAACCGGCCGATCAGCGCGTCCATGTCCGAGTCCGCCCGGCCGTGCCAGGTGACCGCGGCGAGCGCGCACGCGATGACGAGGGCCAGCGCGTCGCCCAGCGGCGATCCTGCCGGGCCCGGCGGGGAGGGATCACGGCCCTCCGGGGTCTCGATGACGGCGACGAGACGGCCGAATTCAGCCGTCGCTTCGGCCAGCATCTGGCCGGCCCGCGCCCGGAGGCGGCGCAGCCAGCCCCGCACGGTCGCGGCCGGGACGCCCAGTTCCGCGCCGAGCCGGACAGCGCCCGTGCCGTGCAGCGCCGATGCGGCGGCCGCACGCGCGATCACGCCCACGGCGTCCGCGCGCCCGGGCGCCGCCCACGACGGGAGCAGGATGTGCGTCGCCTCGCATGAGCGGCACCGGCCGCGCCGTGGCCGCAGCCGGCGGCACCCGCCGCCCTGCACCCGGATCGCCCGCTCCCGCCCGTAGCCCCATGGGCGGAGCCGCCCGGTCCCGCACGAGGGGCAGGCGAGCACGCCAGACGCCAGGTCCGCGGACACGGCACCCGCATCGGCGCACAGCAGCATCGAGGCAGTCCTTCCCGGTCACGGATCTACGGTCCCCGGCGGGCGGCGCCCGCCGCCAGGGGCAGCTCGTGTTGCAGGCTGCCAGGCTGGCCGCCGCCCTGCAACCCGAACCGGCCACCGGCAGGGGAAACGACACGATGAGCATCCCGCGGGCACCGCCGCAGCGCCGTGACCGGCAGCGGGCCGCCCGGTGCTCACGGTGTCGTCGCGCACGGAAACGGGAATCCGCCGCCTGCCGAGGCCGGCACGCTCACGCTGAACGACGCCAACCCGCGCTTACATGCTCAGAAAGAATGGCGCCTAACAGGGAGGAGAACTTCCTCAAGTACGCCAGCGAGAACTACGGGATAGACAAGATCTGCGACTACATCGCCGGCATCGAGGCAAACACCAAGATCGCGGACAACCCGGCCCGCAAGGAGGCGAACGCCGCCGTCCGGCAGGCGGAGACGGCGCTGGCTGCAGCGGAGCGGGGCCTGGCCGCCCTCCTCGCTGACCCGGCCATCACGCCCGCCGTCAAGAACACCAGGCTGATCCCCGCCGCGCAGGAGAAGATCACCGCCGCGCGCAAGAAGCTGGACGCCGCCGCCTCCGCCCGGGACAAGATCCCCGCCAAGCTGCCCGCCAATGTCATCGGCCCTGAAGCCAAAGTCGCGCTGCTGCGGACCCGCCGCCGCGGCCTGCAGATGGTGCTGCGGCTGCTCGCGCACAACGCCGAGCACTGGCTGGCCAGCCACCTCAACGCCTACCTGCGCGACGACGACGAATACCGCGCCATCACCCGCCAGACCATCATCCGCGGCCTGGCCGGCACCATCACCAGCACCCCCGGCGCGATCACCGTCACCCTCCAGCAGCCCGGCGCACCCCGCATCACCCGCGCCCTCGCGATGCTCATCGAGGAGATCAACGACAACCCGCCCGCCATGCCCGGCGACCAGCGGCCCATCACCTACCAGCTCGCCAGCCGGCCAGCATTACTTAAAACCCGGCCTACGGCACGTTCCGGAGATCTGGGTCCTGCCGCACCTGGCCGCGATCGCTATCCTGCTCGCCGGCCCGGCCGGGAAACCGGGCCGCGGGAACCGCAGTCTCCTGCAGGTGACCGGCCCGGCCGGTACGGCAGCCCTGACCGGCCAGCTGCGCGCCGGCGGCGTCGTTCTCACCTACGACCCGGGCGACCGGACCCTGCGCGCCGGCGATGCGCCGTCCGTCACCATCGGCAGGGACGCCACTGACGTTCGCCCGCGCCGGACCAGGGAAAGGAGAACCGCCCAGGGAAAGCGAGGAAAAGAGCACCCGCCACGGCCGGAGGCTGAGCGCGGGTGACAATCGAGCATGCCCGTGAACGGCCGCTCATGGGGATTTAACGTGTCCGAGGCCCGAGTGCACCAAAAAACCAATGCCTCCTGACGTCGGAGTTCTTCTTGGATGCGGCTGGTGGTGCGCGATGACCACGACCGGCCAGATTATCAGGTGGTCCACGGCGGGGCCGTGGTCGGCGTCGCGGCGGTTGCCGCGGTCGCGTCCTACGAGCATGCCTATGCCCTGGTGCGGGCGCACGGGGAGACGGGGTGGATAGGCCGGCTGGTCCCGCTCACGGTGGACGGGCTGATCTACGCCAGCTCCATGGTGGTGCTCGATTCGGCGCGCCGCGAGGTGCCGGTTCCGGCGCTCGCGCGGTGGCTGCTCGGCCTGCACGCTTGCGCGTTTGGCTGCTCGGTTTGGGCATTATCGCGACGCTAGCCGCAAACGCCGCGCACGGTCTGGGCCACAGGCATGATCGGCGCCGCGATGGCCGCGTGGCCGGCAGTCGCGCTGGCCGACTCGTATGAGCTTTCTCCGGGGGTCTTCAGAGTGTCGTATGACGTTTACCAGACGGCCCAGGGAGAGCCTCTGCAACATTTCTCTGCGGGTGTGGTGCTCGTCGTCGCTGCCGCTCTAACCCCGGCAGTCCATGTGACCGCTGTTTCGCGCAACAGCTGTTGCGCAACTTCCCGGTCTTCGGGGGGTGCTGACCTGAACGTTCCGTCTAGATGTCCAATTTAGCCCGTTATGTACCCCCAGAGAATGAGCTGCTGATAGTGATTATCCGCGGCGCGCAGACTCCGGCTGTTACGCCCAGCGTGCGTGCACAGTGCGGCCGCCTGAGACACTGGCCAGGATCAAGAGGGCGCTAGAGCGGTTGTGAGACACTCCGTTGCGTCTCGTTTATGCATCGGCTTACAGGACGGCTCGCTTACCACGCGAGCGCTCGTATCGTTGGGTCTCCGTACTTAACCGGGGTACCGCCGATCCGGCCCCCGCACTCGGCCTGCCCTGAACCCGTCGGCCGCCCTTACGGTGCCCTGGCCGTGACCCCGTTCCCGGCTACCGGCCGTGACCGGCGGCGGTGCGGCTCCTTCCTTGCTTGCCGGGCGGTGCGGCCGGAGAATCGCGGGCACGTTCGCTGCGGCCGCCATTCCCGTGGCCGTCTCCCTCATCTGTCGCCCTCGCCTGCCTAGCGGATGCGCGCCCGGTTTTCATCCGGGTTTCCCATTCCCGCGCGGCCCGGGCCGGTGAATTACGCGCAGCCCGTCCACATATCCACGGATTCGCCTGTGAATTACTGCGACCGGAGGACAGAAAGCGGCTCCCCCGGGATTCTCGTTTCGGCCAAGAAACAGAAATCCGCAAAAAGGAACCGCCACCGGTGGACGCTACCGGCTCCGCCGGGCCTGCGCAACCCGCGCCGGCCCGCTGCGCGCCCGGCTGCGCCGCGGCGACGGTCCTGCTGGGGATCCGCGGGCTGCTGGTCACCGCGGTGACCGCGACGCAGGACGGGCAGACCCTGGTGGAGGTGATCACCGACCCCGCCGTGGAGGCCGCCCGGTGCTGTCTGCTGTGCGGCAGGCCGGCGACCCGGGTCAAGGAGCATCCCCGGACCGCGCCCCGCGACGTGTTCACCGGGGACCGGCAGGTCCTGCTGGACTGGCGCAAGACCCGCTGGCACTGCGGCACCCCCGGCTGCGGGCAGGGGACTTTCACCGAGCGGCTGCCGGCCGTCAGGCACCGGGCACGGCTGACTTCCCGGCTGCGGACCCGGCTCGGCGAGGCCGTCGGCGATGACCTGATGCCGGCCGCCGCGGCGGCGCGATGCTACGGCGTCTCGGACCGCACCGCTGCCCGGGCCTTCACCGCCTACGCCGATGAGCAGCTCGCTGACCTGGACCAACGGCAGGGCCCGGTCGAGGCGGCGGGGGTGGATGAATTCCGCCGCGGTGCCCCCGCCGACCGCACCGGCCCCGAGACCGGCGAGGTCACCCGCACCCGCTCCGAATGGCTCACTCACCTGGCTGACCTGGGCGGCGGCGGCACCCTGGGCCTGGCCCAGGGCCGTACCGCCGCCGCGGAGAAAGACCTGCTCACCGGGCACGCCGCCACGCTGAGGTACCTGGCGATGGACCTGTCCGCCACCTACCGCTCCGGCGCCCCCGCCGGGGTGACTCTCGTAGCCGACGCATTTCACCTGGTCAAACTCGCAAACCGGAAGATAGACGACGCGTTCCGGCGGCTGGGCTACCGCACCGGGCACGCGCACGAGGACCTCGGCCTGCCCCGCCCGCTGCACTACATGCTCCGCTACAACATCGAGAACCTGGACCCCGGTCACCTGGCCACCATCATCGGCGTGCTGGACGCCGACGCCGACGGCCAGCAGATCGCCGCGGTCTGGATCGCCAAGGAGCACCTGCGCGACCTGCTCGCCCTGCGCTTCACCCGCACCCGCGTCACCCCCGCCCCGAGCGCGGTCCGCGACAAGCTCGCCAGCTTCTACATCTGGTGCGCCGATAACAACAGCGTCCCTGAGATAAAGACCCTCGCCAAGACCATAAGCAAATGGCAGCAGCCAGTCATCGACGCCGTGCTGGCGGGCTATTCGAACGCGAAAGCCGAGGCGCATAACCGCACCGCCAAACTCGTCGCCAGGAACGCCCGCGGATTCGCCAACCCGAAGAACCAGGCCCGCCGGGTCCGCATGGCCACCACCCGCACCGCCCGGCAAGCAAGGAAGGAGCCGCACCGCCGCCGGTCACGGCCGGCAGCCGGGAACGGGGTCACGGCCAGGGCACCGTAAGGGCGGCCGACGGGTTCAGGGCAGGCCGAGTGCGGGGGCCGGATCGGCGGTACCCCGGTTAAGTACGGAGACCCGTATCGTTGACAGGCAAAATCATGCCTGATAGGCGCCAGATTGGCGCACTGCGCTGCTCGTTCCATTCAGGGCACGGCTGATCGATCGCCTGGTCGTGAAACATTCGCCTCAGTTCGTTACTCGAGGCGCTTGACGAGATCACGATCGGGATCCTTGTCGCGCTCATCGCGCAGGAACTGGATGCCTGCCAGGATCGCCTGCTTGGTCTCGTCCCGGACCGCGCGGGCGGCGGTGTCGTCGTTCTGGCCGGCGAAGCGGGTGGTGTCGATCGGCTCGCCGAACCAGAAGTACAGCCGTTCGGGGCGGGGGATGCCGGTCAGCCCGACCCCGCGGGCCATCGGCGGCACCGGGAAGCCCGTGACCTTCTTGGCGAGACGGGCGAACTCGCCGTATATCGGTGTGTCCACGTCGGCGATGACCTCGAATATGTCCTCAGCGCCGACCGCCGCGACCGGGACGATCGGGTAGCCCTGCTCGATCGCGAGCCGGGCGAAGCCCATCCGCTCCCCCCACAGCAGCTGGTACTGCTGGCCGCGGCGCTTGTTGACCTCGCGCGCGCCGCCGGGGAACACCAGGATCGTCTGATGGTCGCGCATCAGGGCGCGGACGTTGTCGCGGGTGCCGCGGACCATCCCGCACTGGCCGAGGAGGTCCCGCCAGACCGGAACCTTATAGTGGGCGTGCTCGCCCAGGCCGCGGATGGCGATCCGGCGGCGCTTCCAGACTTCCGCCATCATGAACGGCAGGTCCAGGATGGCGTAGATCGTGTGGTTCCCCACCAGCAGCGAGCCGTCACCGGGAATGTTCCCGATACCGTAGAACTTGGGCTGGGTGATGCGCCGGTAAGGCTCCAGCAGGGATATCAGGCGGTCGATCGCTTCCTCGGACGGCGGCTCGATGATCTCGGCAGGGTAATCGGTCATGGTCTTCTCACACGCTGTCTGTGCCCGGGGTAGCGCGGCGGAGCAGGCGCTTGACGAGATCACGATCGGGATCCTTGTCGCGCTCATCGCGCAGGAACTGGATGCCTGCCAGGACCGCCTGCTTGGTCTCGTCCCGGACCGCGCGGGCGGCGGTGTCGTCGTTCTGGCCGGCGAAGCGGGTGGTGTCGATCGGCTCGCCGAACCAGAAGTACAGCCGTTCGGGGCGGGGGATACCGGTCAGCCCGACCCCGCGGACCACCGGCGGTGTCGGGAAGCCCATGACCTTCTCGTAGGCGGTGGCCAGCTGGCCATACAGGGGGGTCGTCTGGTCCACGATCACGTCGAGCATGTCGTCGGCGCCGACCGCCGCGACCGGGACGATCGGGTAGCCCTGCTCGATCGCGAGCCGGGCGAAGCCCATCCGCTCCCCCCACAGCAGCTGGTACTGCTGGCCGCGGCGCTTGTTGACCTCGCGCGCGCCGCCGGGGAACACCAGGATCGTCTGATGGTCGCGCATCAGGGCGCGGACGTTGTCGCGGGTGCCGCGGACCATCCCGCACTCGCCGAGGAGGTCCCGCCAGACCGGAACCTTATAGTGGGCGTGCTCGCCCAGGCCGCGGATGGCGATCCGGCGGCGCTTCCAGACTTCCGCCATCATGAACGGCAGGTCCAGGAACCCGTAGATCGTGTGGTTCCCCACCAGCAGCGAGCCGTCACCGGGAATGTTCCCGATACCGTAGAACTTGGGCTGGGTGATGCGCCGGTAAGGCTCCAGCAGGGATACCAGGCGGTCGATCGCTTCCTTAGACGGCAGTTCAGGGATCTCGGCGCGGTTGTCGGTCATGGTCTTCTCACACGCTTTCTGTGTTCGGGTTGGCTCTCTCGGTGATCAGCGCCCGGCCGGGTGCCCATAACCGTTCGCCGGCTCGCCGCCGTCGTCACCGGAACCTGGCAAGTCCTGCTAAGTGGTGCGGTCGTCGTACAGGGCGGCGATCTGGGCCGCGTACTGCTCCACGACGATGTGGCGGCGCAGCTTCATCGTGGGGGTCAGCTGGCCGCCGGCTTCGGTGAAGTCCTCATCGAGGATCGCGAACTTCTTGATCGCCTCGGCGTGCGATACGGCCTTGTTGGCGTCATCGATGGCCGCCTGGATCTCCGCGCGCAGAGCGGGGTCGCCGCGAAGGTCTGCTATGGCTGCCGTCGGCGGCTTGCTGTGGTCGGCCTTCCACTGGGCGAACGTCTCCGGGTCGATAGTCACGAGCGCCCCGATGTAGGGTCTGGCGTCGCCTACGACCAGGCACTGGCTGACCAGCCAGTGGGTGCGCGCCCGGTCCTCCAGCACGGCGGGCGCCACGTTCTTGCCGGAAGTGGTGATGATGAGGTCCTTTTTGCGTCCGGTGATCGTGAGGAACCCCTCGTCGTCCAAGGCGCCAAGGTCGCCGGTGTGCAGCCAGCCGTCCTGGTCGATTATCTCCTTGGTGGCGCTCGGATTGTTCCAGTAGCCCTGGAAGACCATGGGGCCCTTGACCAGGATCTCGTCGTCTTCCGCGATCCGGATCGTGCAGCCCGGGATCGGCTTGCCCACGGTGCCGATCTTCTGCGCGTCGGGAGTGCTGGAGTTGGTCGCGGGACTGGTCTCGGTCATGCCGTAGCCTTCCAGGATGGTGACGCCGCACCCGCGGAAGAAGTGCCCGAGCCGCGTGCTGAGCGGCGCAGCCGCGCTCCACGAATAACGCACCTGGCCGCCGAGTGCCGCGCGTAGCCTGGCGTAGACGAGCCGGTCGAACAGCGCGTGCTCCAGGCGCAGCACGAGCGCGGGACGGCCGGTGTCCAGCGCCTGGCTGTAGGCGATAGCGGTGTCCTCCGCCCTGGTGAAGATCTTGCCGTGGCCGTCCGCGGCGGCGTGGTGCCTAGCGCTGTGGTATGCCTTCTCCCAAAGCCGCGGCACCGACAGGACGGCCGTCGGCTTGTACGCTGACAACTCGGCGACGGCGTCGGTCATGTCGGCCAGACCCAAGACAGTGCGGGAGCAGATGGCGCCGTACTGGATGAGCTGGGCGTAACAGTGCGACAGCGGCAAGAACAGCAGCGTCGAGGCGTGCTCGTCGAACACCCGGCCAAAGCCGTCATTCAGCATGCAGTTCCGCGTGTTGGCGACGATGTTGCCGTGGCTGAGCATGCAGCCCTTCGGACGGCCGGTCGTGCCGGAGGTGTAGACGATCTCGGCGAGGTCGCCGGCGCCGCGGATCCGGCGCCGTTCCTCAACCTGCTCCGGTATCACCCCGCGTCGCGGGCCGTGATGTCGGGCAGGCCACCGAAGCGGCCGCTGTCGATCTGCCACACATGGGCAAGCGCGGGCAGGACGGCCCGCGCGGCGGCGACCTTCTCAGCGTGATCGTCGGTCTCGGCCACGACGGCAACGGCACCGGAGTCACCGAGGATCCACTCGACTTGATCCAGCGAGGAGGTTGGGTAGATCGGTACGACGACACCGTCGGCGGCCAGGATCGCGTAGTTCAGCAGCGTCCATTCGAACCTGGTGCGCGACATCAGCGCCACCCGGTCACCCGGCTGGATGCCGGCCGCTATGAAGCCAGCGGCGAGGCCGCGAACCTGCCCGGCGAACTCCCGCCAGGTCACCGGCGTCCAGGCGCCGTTCACCTTGCGCTTGAAGCCGACCGCGTCGGGCCGGTTCTTCTCATGTGTGAAAACATCGTCCGTGACATTGTCATCAGGCTTCACGGTGTATATCACTGGCGCATAAAATTCCTGCATGGTGCTCCCTGATAAGCGATGGCTTGTCTCAGCACCCAGTCGGACGCTAGATGTGACGGAACTCACCCGGCCATGGCGAAAAGGTCCACAGCTCAGGGCCCACAGTCTCCTGACGACGGGACTTTCGGCCCTAGACGGTCGTAACCAGTCAGGTCTGCGGTTGATTATTCGACCGTTTCGTCTTCTCCCACTGCAGGGCCCGGTCGATGACCGGGATGGGCCATCCGGCCTGTTACCCCGGGACGGATGTCCCTGCTGGAGCGGACCAACTTGCTTTGACGATGAGAGCCCAGCCTTGATGATGATGTCGTTCAGACGCGGAAAGGACGTCGACTATGAGCCTGTCACCCACCTTGCGGGCAGCGCTGCTGACTGCGGCCGCTGTCGCGCTGGCCGCCGCAGCTCTACAGATACGCGGGAAGCGCCAGACGGCCGAGCTGACTGTTGAGAGCATCCAGGCGCAGCTCGATGCCTTGGATCCGGTCACGCGGGCAGCCGTTATCACCCGGCTGAGTGCGGATGAGGTAAAGAAGGTCCGCGCCCAGCACCAGTAACCGAAAGGCGCTGACCACCGGTTCGGTGGCGCGCTTGAGCTGGGTGGCCTGTGGCGGGCTTGTCGCACCGCCCTCGAGGAGGGTGCGGAGGATGTCGAGCGCCGCCGCAGACCGTTCGCGCGGACGCGGTGGTGACGGCCCGGTCCGCCCACACGACCCAGCGGGCACCTGCCGAAGGTGTGCTCTGCTGGGCGGCGTCACACATCGTTTCATGGCGGTTCTCCCTGCTGGAATAGGCCGGTTCGATCGCGCTGCCGCCGGAACCAGGGTTAGCGTCGGTGACCGATGGCTGATCGCAGTCTTCCCGTGAGCTCCCCATCTGGTAGGTCCCGCTTCACCCTGACGCGCATGCCGGCCGCACCCGGCCAGCCTGCGGAGAGCAGGTTCGGGTGGTGAGGAAGCCGCGGCCGTTCCGGATAATTTCTAGGATTTCCCGAACGGAGCCGTTGCGACTCTCGGGCCGCCGCTGCTCGCGTCCGGCCAGGGCGGACTGCTGTTGGTCGCGCATGGTCTCCACGATCCGGGTGCTGGCCATGAGCTCGTCGGCCGTCAGCCGCCTTTCGGGGAGCCGCGCGCCGATGGCGGCGAACCAGCTCGCGAACGCACGGTGGTCCGGCGAGTCCCCGCGACCGCCTTCAAGAGTTGGAACGCTCCTCGACTTGGATCCCGAGGCCGCCGACCGCGGACGCAAGGCCCTGGTAGTGACCGACGAGCAAACACAGCTCGATCGCCTGACGGTCGTCGAGGATCGCCCGCACGGCGCTCCAGGTGACGTCCGAGAGCGCGCGCTCGGCGAGCAGCTCGTCGCTGGCGGCGAGCAGCGACCGCTGTCGCGCCGTGAAAATGATCGCCGAAGGACCTTCGGCCGCGCCCGCCACCTCGGCCTGCGTCAGCCCTACCCGCAGCGCGAGCGCCACGTGCTGGTTCCACTCGTAGGCCGAGCGGCACTGCCAGGCGACGCGGAGGATCACTAGCTCGGTGTCGCGCCGCGGGAGCGACCCGAACGGCATCAGCCGCGCGGAGTAGCGCAGCCAGGCACGGAACAGGCGCGGGTGCTGGCCGAGCGTGGTGAAGATGTTGGGCGGTCCAGTCCCGGTGATCCGGCCCGTGATCGCGGCCACGACCCGGGGTAGCGGACGGAGGTCGCCGGGGCGGGCAGGAGGGATGCGGGGCTCGTCCGTTCCGGCTTGGGGGAGCAGAGCTTGCAGTCGGCGAACGCTGGCGTCTGGCGCGCGTTGCCTGCTCACCGGTGACTCACGTACGCGTGCGCGAGCGCGTCGCGCGCCGCACCCAGCTCGCGCACGATGCGCCTCGCGGCGAGCCGCCGGTGCCTCCCGTCAACGCCATCCAGCGAGCACCGTCACCCGTCGGCTGGTCGTGGTTCTCCACCCAGCAATTATCCTCGCATCCAGCAGGCTTCTCAAGCCGTAGCTAGTGGGGACCGAACTGTAACCGCCCTCCCTCAGGCTACAGACGAACGTGCGGGCACGGTCTGCGGTTGCGGCGTGGCGAAGGATGTCTTTCGGGCACCCACGAAAGGCGACCCCGGGTTCGCGCTAGCCCTCAGGCTCCGGGTCAGGGCGCGTGTTCATCACCAGCCCCTCAAACTCCGCCCAGGCCTTGCTCCACTCCGCGAGCGGACCGAGGATGCCGTCCAGCATCGCCAGCTGCTCGTCGAACACCCGCAGCTGAGCTTGCATCGCGGCGATGCTCTGCCGCTGCGCCGCGACGCTGCTGGCGATCACGTTCAGCTCGGACGCGGACAGTGCACCGGGGTGCGGCAGGCCTTGCAGCAACCGCACGGGCTGCGACAGGACGGACTCGCTGAGCCCGGCCGCGCCCGCCAGGCCCTCGCTGATCCTGCGCAGCTGGCTGGTCCACAGCTGGATGAGGCCGGCGAAGCCGGCGGAGGTGTTCTGCTGGTCGGTCATCGGTCGCGTCCTTCACGGGGCGTTGCGGAGCTGTCCTTATCACCGCTTATCACCGCGCGATCATTCCCGCCCGCGCCTGCGGCGACGCGCCTGTGGCCGGTGTCGTCCACGAGCATGCGCCGGCGACAGGACGGCCTGCTGGGGGCCACTCAGCGGAAATGCGGCGGCGAATGTACGCCGTGCAGATAACCACGGTTCGTTCGGCGCGATAAGGAAGCTGATCCCGAACGGCCGGGTGCATGCGGTGGGGTGGCCAGCAGCGGGGACACCACGCTGACCATCATCGCGCTGATGTTGGCGTGGTTCAGCCATGACGCCCTTGGGCCGACCGGTCCTCCCGCTGGTGTAAATGAGCCCGGCAGGCCTCCATGGACGACCGTCAATGCCTGCATTGTTACCGCCAATACCGATCCCGCCTTCCGGCAGGGTGCACGACCTAGCGGTAACTCCGGGCCCCGGCGGCGGACGGCGCGGGGCGCGAGCTAAACACCACCTGTCCTGTCGGACCCGCACTGTGCAGCCGGGGGCATAACCTCACGGGCGCGACCACCCGCAGCCGGGGACTGTCAGCGGTGGGAGGGGGCAGCGTCGCGACGATCGCGTCCGCCACCGTTTCCAGGAGCGCGGCCCACGCGGTGAGGACTGAGATGAGCAGTTTGCGGAACATCTGAACTACTCCTTGCCGGTCCGGGGCTGGAACGCGTGTTACGGTTACGGCCCCAGAAACAATGCACGGCACTGACCTACTGCTCCTCACTTTATGAAACGCAAGTTACACGGAAATTAACTCTGCGTGTTCCCGTGATTTCCAGGGCACGGGCCGACCACGACGGCCCGTGCCAGGACCGACTGGATCATCACCCGCGGCCTGGCTAGCCCGGCGACGCCCTGGCCTGGGCGTCGCCGTACCCACGCCACATGGTCGGCGCGTCGCCCGGCTGCACCGGCCACACCCGCACGGCGTCCCGCGAGCGGAGCGTGACAACCCGCGGCCCGCTCGCCTTGGTGAGGGACCATAGTTGAGACGGCGGATCATCGACCGCCCAGGTCGCAGCCGCAGAATGAAGTTATTTGGTGCCCGCGCGGGCACCGTTCCTCCGGTGGAGGAGGAAGATCGTGACAACCTCGCATCGAACCTGGCAGACTCCGCGCACGCTTACGCCGACCGGACAGCCGTGCGCGTGTACGACGCCTCGATGACGTATCGGGGAACTGGACGAGGCGAGCGCCAGGGTGGCTGGGCTGCTGCGCGAGCGCGGTTTCAAGCCCGGCGACCGGGCCGGGATCATGCTGCCCAACGTCGCGGAATTCCCGGTTGTCTATTATGGCGTGCTCCGCGCCGGCGCTCACCCCCACGTATACCGTCTCGGCCGCAAGGACGGGTCCGCTGGCGGGAGAAGCAGGGGTTGCCGGCGGGCGCCGGTCTCGGCTAAGGCGCGGCCGTGCATGTCACGAGCTGATGGGTTCCGGTGGCGGTCTCCGCAGGGTGTCCCGCAATGCCTCCAGCGCGGTGAAGCGGGGGGCCCAGCCCAGTTCTTGTTTGGCGCGGGTGGTGTCCATGACCGGCGGATTGCTGGCGGCCTCCACCCATTGGGTTACGGGCGGCAGGAACGGCAGGGCTGCGACGGCCCGGGCCGCGGACTGGGCAGCGCCGGCGGGGACGGGCACCGGGAGCAGGCCCAGTTCGCGGGCGATGTCGGCGGGGGTGACGATCCCGTCCGCGGCGATGTTGTAGGCGCCGGGAGGCCCGGCGGCCACCACGCACTGCAGCAGCGCCTGGCCCACGTCTTGTTCGTGTACCAGCTGGATCGGCAGCGCCGGCGCCAGCACGGGTACCGGCACGCGGAACCGGCCCCGCCGGGCCAGGGCACGGGCCAGCGGGGCTAGCGGCCCGGGCAGGTCCTTGGCGCCCACGGTGTGCGGGCCCACCACGATGCACGGGCGCAGCAGGTACAGGGCGAGCCGGTCGGTGCGGGCCGCCTCGGTCCGCAGCAGGTTCTCGAGCTCGGCTTTCTCCTGGGCGTAGAACAGCCGGGCGGCGGGCCGCACGGGCCAGTCCTCGGTCATCCCGGCCGGGTTGTCGCGGTGGAAGCCGTACGCCGCGACCGAGGAGGAGTAGACAAAGCGGCGGGCGCCGGCCGCGGCCGCGGCGCCGAAGGCGTTCAGCGTGCCGTCGACATTGATCGATCTGATCGCTTTGCCTGACGCGGCACCGGTCACCGAGAACGCCAGGTGCACCACCACGTCGGCGTGGCCGAACGCGTCCCGCAGGGTCTCGGGGTCGCGGACGTCGCCGCGGCGGTATTCCATCTTCGTCCAGCCGTAGGCGGCCGGGTCGAACGGGCGCCGGGCGATGCCCACCACCTGCGCTATCCGGTCGTCGGCTTGGAGCAGGGGCATCAGGCCGAACCCGAAAGTACCGGTCGGGCCGGTCACCGCGACCGTCAGGTTGCCTTCTCCGCTGAGCGTCAAGGTCTGCTTCCAATCGATAGGCCCGGAGGCCAGCTCAGCCGGTGCCGGGCATGACCCGGGTTCACAGCGGTTCCCGTCTCGCGACCACAGCCACAGCTCACCGGTGACTCACGTACGGTAGAGCGCGGCGACCACCGTGATCCCTGCGCCTGCTGAGACGAACACGGTGGGGCCCGCGGCGGCGAGGTCAGCAGCTTCCAGCGCCACGGCGGGGGCGGCCGTGTGCGCGCGGGCCAGGCTGCCGGGCAGCGAGGCGACCCGCCCGGCGGGGATGCCCAGCCGCTTGGCCAGTTCGCCGGCGAAGCCGGGGACCGACGCCGTGGCGACCAGCAGCCCGACGTCGCCGAGCCCGAGCGCGCTGGCCGCGGCTAGCTCACGGGTGGTCGATTCGGCGCACTCTGCCGCCCGGGTGGCGTAGGAGTCGGCGACGGTGACGGTGAGGATGTTGCGCCCGGGACGTCCGGTGCCGTGCGGGGCGGCCTGGTGCCAGTTGACGTCGCTCTGGAACAGGTCGGCGAACTCGGGGAATGTCGCGAACCGGAACGCTGTGAAGCCCGCGCGCTGTTTGTCCGTGCCCAGAAGGATCGCGCCGCCGACCGCGGGAAAGCCGAATCCCTCCGAGATGCCCGGATCGGGGTCGGCGTCGGCAGCGACCACCATCCCGGTCTTGACCGCTCCCGACGCCAGCATGCCATCGGCCAGGTAGATCCCGGTCAGCAGGCCGCAGGCCCCGTTGCGCACGTCGAACGAGAACGTCCCCGGGCCCCCGCCGGGATGCTGCTGGGGGTTGGCGTCGATGTCCTCCTGGATCAAGGCCGCGATCGCGGGCTCGCTGATGTTGTTGTCGAGGTAGGCCCCGGTATTGATCAGCAGGCCCAGCTCGCCGGGGGTCCGGCCCGCCCGCTTCAGGCAGAAGCGGGCGGCGGCGCCGGCCAGCTGCACCGCCCCGAGCGAGGATTCGGTTGCCGTCGCGGCCGCCTCAATGATCGTGCCCATAGCGCTCCACCAGCTGACCGAGCCTGAAGATCACGATGCCGACCTCGAGGCCGGATGCGAGCGACAAGAGCATCACTCTGTCGCCGGGCGCAAAGCGGCCTTCGTTCAGGTACTTCCAGAGCGCGACGAAGAGTGTCGTCAACGCCGTGTTTCCCAGCTCATCCACGGTCACGACCACGTGCTTCGGCGTTGTGCCGAGCTCCTGCGACCACTGCTCCATCCCTTTTCTGATCGCCCGGACCGACGTCTGGTGCGGCACCAGGTAGTCGATGTCGCTTAGCTGGAGCCCGGCTTGATCGAGCATCTCCCGGAGCAGCGGGACGGCCTCCTCAGTCCCGGCCTGGTGGATCTCGCGGGCCTTGGTGTGCATC
Source organism: uncultured Actinomycetota bacterium (assembly GCA_963771985.1). GTDB lineage: Bacteria > Actinomycetota > Actinomycetes > Streptosporangiales > Streptosporangiaceae > Trebonia. The sequence goes on from CAVYVO010000035.1 coordinate 18,132, forward strand.
GTCACGCCGGGGCCGATCGTCGCCGGGAACGCGACGCACAGCCGGCTGTGCCTGGCCACCGTGGTGAAGCCCGCGACCTCGATCCCCGCCGCACCGTCCGGCGCCCGCTCGACGATCGCCGCGGCGCCGGCGTCGCCGAGCGTCAGCGACGGCAGCTGGTCGCTCAGCACGTCGCGGACCTCCTGCGCCGCGTTGCGGCCCAGCTCCGAGATGTACTCGCCGCTGACCACCATCCCGCGCCGGATCCGGCCCTGCCGCACCAGGTCGTCGAGGATGAACACGCCGGTCAGCATCCCCGCGCACGCGTTCGAGATGTCGATGCTGATTGCGCGCCGGGCCCCGAGCGCTTCCTTCAAGGACACGCTCACCGGCGGCTCGATCTGCACTCGCATGCCGCCCACGTGGCGGCTGATGCTCGACACCAGCAGCATGTCCAGGTCGCCCGCGCCGATGCCCGCGTGCGCGAGCGCGTCGCGCGCCGCACCCAGCGCAAGCGTGTACGCGTCCTCGCCGGCGCCGACAACGGGACGCTCGCGGACACCCGTCAGCCGCTCCAGCTCGATGTCGGTCTTGTACTTCGTGCTGGCCATCAGCTCATCGGTGGTCAGCCGCCCGGCCGGGATGCACGCGCCGATGCCGGCGAACCGGCTCGCGTACGCCGCGCCTCGCGGGGAGCCGCCGCTGCCTCCCGCCAGCGCCATCCAGCGAGCGCCGTCCCCCGTCGGCTGATCCTGGTTCTCCATCGGACCGGTCTCACCCCCCGCACCGCGCATGAGGTTCGATTGCTTGCCAGCGGCTCATATCGAGTAACCTCCTACCGCCCGGACACAGGTGCTGCCCCGCCTTCCGGGCATCCGGCCAACCCGCGTTTCCCGCTACAGCTGCCGACCGACGCTGTCGACGGGCGGAGGTCAGCCCGGGCTGTTCTTGGTTGCTAGCCTGTCCTTGGATTCAAGAAGCGCCTTGCGCAGGTCGTCGTAGGCCTTCTCCAAGCCGATGCGCACGGTGCCCGCCACGCTGGACGCGGTCGAGATGCTTTCTTCATGCTGCCGCCGGGCGCCAGCCACCTGGCGCGGAGCTGGTCCATCAGCGCGGACGCCTTGTCAGTGGCCTCCTTCGCCCCAGGTGCATCTGGACCTCAAGGTTCTTGAAGCGCACCTGCCACTGATCGAGCTTCGCCTTGGCCAACTGCTTCCGCGGGTCGACCTGTTAGGCGCGCAGGTCGTCGATCTGAGCCTGCAATTTTGCGACATCTTCGTATGTGGTTATGAATGGAGCCTGACCCGGGGGTGGGCAATGGCGACAGGGACCAAGGTCCCCAGATAGCCGTGCCCCGCCGTTGCGCGCTCGTCACCTCTGCCAGTGCCGCGCGGAACTGCTGATCACCGCGTAGCCGCCGGGGCTCCCCCACGGGCATGGCGGTATCGGAGGCGTTAATGACGCGCAGCGCGGACATAAATTACCAGTTACCGCGAGGACGATTCCGGCCCCGGGTGCCGGAGGTCGAGGTCGTAAGGGAGAAGGCGATGACCAGCCCGTCGGTCCCTGCGCCGGTGGAACCCGTTCCGGGTGAACCGGTTCGTGACAAGATCGTGACCGCGGTAGAGGCGGTAAGGCTCGTCCGTGATGGAGACGCCGTCGTGATCGGGGGGTTCTTCGGGGCCTGCTTCCCCGAAGAGCTCGTGCTCGCTTTGCAGCGGCGGTTTGTTGACGGCGCCACCCCGCGATCTGACCGTCGTGTTCACGGTGGCGGGGGAGATGCGAAGGGCAGGGGGCTGGACGCCCTGGCCCGCCCCGGATTGGTACGGCGCGCGATCGGCGCCCACTGGGCCGCTGCCCCCGCGCTGGCGAAGCTGGCGGTGGCTGGTGAGATCGAGGCGTACAACCTGCCGCTCGGCTCCATGTCGCAGCTGTTCCGTGACATCGCCGCGCGCAAGCCGGGCTCGGTCTCACGCGTCGGGCTGGGCACATTCGTCGACCCGCGTCACGGCGGGGGCAAGATCAACGGCCGCACCGCCGGCGATCTGGTCGAGTTGCTCACGATCGACTCCGAGGAATACCTGTTCTACCGGTCGTTCCGGCTCGATGTCGCGCTGCTGCGCGGGACCACGGCCGATCCCAACGGCAACGTGACGATGGAGCGAGAGGCGCTCACCGCCGACGCGCTGCCGATAGCCACGGCCGTGCACAACGCGCGCGGGCTGGTGATCGTCCAGGTCGAGCGGATCGCCGAGCGCGGCACTCTCGATCCCCGTGCAGTGAGGATTCCCGGCGCGCTGGTCGACTGCGTGGTAGTCGCCCCGCCCGAGCACCACTGGCAGACAATGGGCACTCCGTACATGTCGGCCTACAGCGGCGAGGTCCGGGTCCCGATGCAATCGGCGCCGCCGCTCGCGCTTACCGAGCGCAAGGTGATCGCCCGGCGCGCCGCGATGGAGCTCCGGCCCAACAGCGTCGTCAACCTCGGTGTGGGTATCCCCGAGGGAGTAGCCAACGTGGCCAACGAGGAACACGTCCTTGAATACCTGACCCTGACCGCCGAGCCCGGCGTGATCGGCGGCATGCCCGTTGGCGGCCTCGACTTCGGGGCCGCCATTAACCCGCACGCGGTCATCGAGGAGTCCGCGCAGTTCGACTTCTACGACGGCGGCGGCCTGGACGCGGCCTTCCTCGGCCTGGCGCAGTGCGACCGGGAAGGCACCGTCAACGTCAGCCGGTTCGGCCCCCGCCTGACCGGAGCCGGCGGATTCATCGACATCAGCCAGAACGCGCAGCGGCTGGTGTTCATGGGCACGTTCGCCTCGCCGAGCCGCACCCGCGTCGAGAACGGCAGGCTCTTGGTGGCGGACGACGACGCGCACCCCAAGTTCATCCCGGCGGTCGACCAGCGGTCGTTCAGCGGGCCGTACGCCGCTGTCCGCGGTCAGCCGGTGCTGTACGTGACCGAGCGGTGCGTGTTCCGGCTCACCGCCGAGGGACTCGAGCTGACCGAGATCGCTCCCGGAGTGGACCTCGAGCGCGACGTCCTGGCCCGGATGAGCTTCGCCCCCATCATCCGCCGCCAGCCGAAGCTGATGGACGCGCGGATCTTCCAGCCCGCGATCATGGGCCTGAAGCACGACATGCTGTCGATCCCGATCGAGAACCGCTTCAGCTACGACGAGGCCGAGAACCTGTTCTTCGTCAACCTCGAGGGACTGTCGGTCACCACCGCCGCCCAGCTCGAACGTATCCGGGCCGCGGTCGACGAGCATGCCGCCGCGATCGGCCGCCGCGTGTACGCGATCGTCAACTACGACAACGTGTACATCGCGCCTGACCTCATGGATCAGTACAGCCAGGCGGTCCGCAGCACCACCGAGCGCTACTACCTGGGTGTGACGCGGTACACGACCAGCTCGTTCATGCGGCTGAAGCTGGGGAACGTGCTCCAAAGCCGCGACGTCGCTCCCCACATCCATGAGAGCCACCGCGAAGCCGCCGCCTGGCTTGCGCACCAGCGGACAGCACGGGCATGACGCAAGAGACAACCCCCGTGAACGAGGACCGGAAAGCCCGCCATGCCAGCGGCCCCGCCCGCATCGGCAGCTAGGGCCGTAAAGCAATAGCTGCCGGATTTGCGCTAGCCATCAGGCCGCGGGTCACGGCGCGCGTTCATCACCAGCCCCTCAAACTCCGCCCAAGGCCTTGCCGGGTCGCTGAACCACCGGTCGAGTTCGGTGTCGGCTGGTTCATCAGTGCTCCTTCCGGGCTGGGCTCACAACAGCAGCTGGGCTACGAGCCGGTTGATCCCGGGCGGCCGCGGTCAGGTTACCCTGGCTGGTGCCGTTGCGAATCATGGCCACCGCGGCGCCAGAGTCGACGTCGGGGTAGGCAGCCGAGCCGTTGGCGCCGATATGCCGAGCGTTGAGCTGCGGCGCGACGAGAAGCCGGGACGGCCCGGGCTGTAGCCGAACGCCCAGGCGACGCGGAAGCCCATTACCTCGTCCATCCCGGTGAAGGCGATCGCCGCCATCTCCGCCCGCCTGCCCGGCGACACCAGCGCGACGCCGTTGACGTGGCCGAGCAGGCGGAGTACAGGAGGGCCGCGCCGCGCGCTGTCATCGTGCCCACCGACGGAATGTCACAGGCATGCCCGTCGGGGTGGTTGGCGAACCCAGCGACCGGCCCCACCGCCGGGGCATGGCCTGGTAGAGCGTGGGCCCCGGCGGCGGATCCGTTCGCTGAGGCCCTCCTCCAGGCGCTCGAGGTCGGTCGATCACGTCGGCAAAGACGCGCTGGCCGCCCTGCCGCCGCTGTCGGGTGAGATCGCCGGGGATGCCGGTTCGTCCACCTCGTGGGCCAGCCGGGCACCGCCGAGGTGGGGTGGCCATGGTCGATGCCTGGCAGGGACGCGAGCTCGGCTCCGCGCTGCTGGCTGACTGAGCCAGCACGCCCTGGAGTGGAGGCCGGGATCGAGTAGTTCACCGCTCAGATCTGGCCGAGAACCGGACCGCGCTCGCGCTCCTGCCCACCCTGGGCCGAGTCGAGACCGAACCGGTCGGCCCGTGGTCACCGCTAGCATCGAGATCGCCGAGCCGCCCCCGGCAGACCGGGCAGGAGTTCCTGGATCTGCTGACCGCGGCAGCCCACGGCGACATCGTGGGCATCCCCCTTCTGATGCGCCGGCTGATCCGGGTGCCGGACGGGCTGGCTCACATCGTGCGGGGCCTTGACGATCCGCGACAGCAAGTTCGCGAAAGCAGGCAGATCCCGCTGCACCCGAACACGCTGGCCACCCTCGCCGAATACGGGCAGCTCCGCGATCAGCGCTTTCCCGAGCCGAAGACGTCGGCCCTGCTGGTGTCCACCGCCGGGAACATCACCGCCATCCCGGAGTTCATCCACGACGTCCTCATCGGGATGACGGTCATCGTGGGAGTCGCCACGCTCGTGGTGCTGCGGGGCCTCCGCCGTGGAGTCCAGGAAGACATGGACGAAGAAGCCGCCCCGCTGGAGGGCGAGTTCAGGACTATCCCGGCAGCTACGGCAAGTGTGTTCTCAAGATGCCCGTCAGCCCCGTCGGCTGACCCGGGTGGGCGCGGCCAGGAGTCCGTTAAGCCTGGACCTCGACCTGCCGCCAGTCAGGCTGACGGGCGTGCTGCTTGTTACCGTCCTGCAACCTTGGGCCAACTTGAACCCCATGGTCCTGACCTGCGAAACTAGCCGCGCATGGTGCTCGCCGAGTCCCGCCAATGGCATATCTGCAGGTCAGGTGATGATCATGATGTGTCCGAGGCCCGAGTGCACCAAAAAGCCAATGCGTCCTGACGTCGGAGTTCTTCTTGGATGCGGCTGGCGGTGCGCGATGACCACCGGGCAGATTATCAGGTGGTCCACGGCGGGGGCCGTGGCCGGCGTCGCGGCGGTCGCCGCGGTCGCGTCCTACGAGCATGCCTATGCCCTGGTGCGGGCGCACGGGGAGACGGGCTGGATAGGCCGGCTGGTCCCGCTCACGGTGGACGGGCTGATCTACGCCAGTTCGATGGTGCTGCTCGACTCGGCGCGCCGCGAGGTGCCCGTTCCGGCGCTCGCGCGGTGGCTGCTCGGCCTGGGCATCGCGGCGACGCTGGCGGCGAACGTGGCGCACGGGCTGGGCCACGGCCCGGTCGGCGCTGCCGTGGCCGCGTGGCCGGCGGTCGCCCTGGTCGGGTCGTATGAGCTTTCTCCGGGGGTCTTCAGAGTGTCGTATGACGTTTACCAGACGGCCCAGGGAGAGCCTCTGCAACATTTCTCTGCGGGTGTGGTGCTCGTCGTCGCTGCCGCTCTAACCCCGGCAGTCCATGTGACCGCTGTTTCGCGCAACAGCTGTTGCGCAACTTCCCGGTCTTCGGGGGGTGCTGACCTGAACGTTCCGTCTAGATGTCCAATTTAGCCCGTTATGTACCCCCAGAGAATGAGCTGTTCATGACGATCATCCGCGGTGCTCGGCAGCCAGTTGACCGGGTATCCGGCGCGGAGCATGTACCCGAAGCCGTATCCGGGACGGACCCGCTGCGGGTACAGGCTGCCGAGGTGTTCGCCGCCGACGTGGCGGCCGGCCGCGTCCCCTCGATCCGGGCTATCCGCTCGCGGCTGCGGGTGGGGCAACCGCGCGCCCAGCAGGTACGCGCGTATCTCGCCGCACTCGCTGACGGGTGTTAGCGTCCTCGCGATATGACGATCCTGCGGCTGGACTGTGCGGCGACGCTCCGGCAGGGCTCGATGAGCATCCCGGGCACTGATTGTGAGTGTTGACCAGGCTGCGGGCGCGCGTACCCGCCGTTAGGGGCGGCCGCGGCCTCATCCAGGATCGCGAGTTGAGCGGCGCAGAATGCGTAGTTATGCACTACCGGTCAATGTCCACGTTAAGGTCGCAGCGCTAAAGCGGCCGTGGCCGGGCGCCCTTCCGGGTGCCCGGCCACGGCTAGTTCAGACTGCGGCTAGGTCCTGCTTGCCTCCTTCCGCTGATAGGACCAAGTGGCCCCTGCTGGCTTTGGTGTCATGGGGCCGCCGCTGGTCAGCAGGCGGCATGGCTGGGGATGTGGCTTGTCATGGCGGGGGTGAGCGCTGGCGTCGGTGTCCCGGCGTGGCGACCGCGGAGCGGGCGGCCGGGAGACGGCGCCGCAGCCGGTGCTGGCTGGGAGGGCCTGCGGGGCCGGGGGATGGCGGGACCCGTGGCGGCGCGGGCGGTGGCGCGGCGGGGGGCTGGCTGAAGGACGCCGAGATCAGGGCGTCGAACTCCTCGCGCAGCCACTGCGCGTCGGCGCAGATCAGTTCCGCGAACGCCGTGTCCGTTTCACGGGTAGCCAGGTCCATGCCGATCACTCTCCCGGGAACCTGCTGTAGCGCTGCCAGGTCAATGACCGATACACTTTTTATATAGCGTGGACTGCAGGAAACTGTCAATACCTGCCAGAGACAAGGTTCGCGCCGGGATGAGGAGGCGCCCGCGGTGACGGCCCGGCTCGCTGACCTGGACGACCCGGACTACCCGGCTTATACGACCGGCCGGGCCGCAGAGGTGCTGGGCGTCCGGCAGGCGTTCCTGCGCGCCCTGGACGCCGCAGGCGCGGTCACCCCGCAGCGCTCGGCTGGCGGGCGCCGTCGCTACACGCGTCGGCAGCTGGCCTTCGCCGCCCGGATCAGGGAGCTGTTCGCCCAGGGCCATACCCTGGGCGCCGCGCTGCGCATCCTGGCGCTGGAAGATGACCTGGCCGCCGAGCGCGCCCTGACCGCCAGCCTGCGCGAACGGCTCGGCCGCGACCAGGGCCAGCGGAGCGGCAGCTAATCCGGGCTGCTACGGCTATCTGGCGCGCCGCCGGCGGCCCGGCGGGCCCCGGGCTTGCCGGTTCCTGGCGTGGCCGCCGCGCGGTTGCCGGCCAGTTCCCGCAGGCGGGCCAGCTCGGCCTGCAGCTGCCGGGTTTCCTCCTGCAGCTGCAGGACCCGGCGGATGCCGGCCAGGTTCAGGCCGTCGGCGGTCAGCGCGCAGATCTCGGCCAGCCGGTCGATGTCCCGGCGGGAGTACCGGCGGGTGCCGCCCGCGCTGCGGGCGGGGTCGAGGAGCCCTTCGCGCTCGTAGATCCGCAGTGTCTGCGGGTGCAGCCCGGCCAGCTCGGCGGCGACCGAGATGCTGAACAGGCCGCGGTCCGGGTCCCCCCACCCCGGGTTCACCACGGCTGGTCCCAGTCCCAGGCGAGGTAGCGCAGGGCCAGGATGGCCAGCCTGAGTTCCTGCTCGTCCCGGCCTGCGGGCGCCGCGGCGCCGCGCGGGGCTTCCACCCGGACCGGGCCGGCCCGCAGCGGCGGTTCGGGCGTCCCCGGCAGGGGCGTCCCGCCGGCCGGGCGCGTCACCCGGGCCGCCGGGGCGGCCCGGGGCTGATGGTGCCCGAGCGCCTGGTCGTAGGCGGCGCGGCGGGCCGGGTCGCTGAGCACGTGCCAGGCCCCGGCCAGGGCGCGGAACCGGCCCGGTGCGGCGGCGTCGCCCGGCCGCGAGTCGGGGTGCTCGGCCCTGGCGCGGCGGCGCCATGCCTGCGCGATCTCCTCCCGGGATGCCTCGCGGGGCACTCCCAGCAGCTGGTACAGATCCGGGCCGGACCCGCCCGGGCCCGCAGCGGCCATCACCATCACCGTCCCTTCGCACGGTCAGCCGCACGTTGCCTGTCCTCCAGTATGGCGCAGGAGAAAATCTCAGTCGAGTCTTGTCAGGTAATTGGCTGGGATGCTATATAGATGCCGTGAGCGTGGCATGACAACTGGCACTGGTGAAGGAGGCACCCGATCATGCTCATGCGTACTGACCCGTTCCGCGAGCTGGACCGGCTGACCCAGCAGGTGCTCGGCACCGCTGGCCGGCCCGCCGCGATGCCGATGGACGCCTACCGGCAGGGCGACAGCTTCTACATCCACTTCGACCTGCCCGGCATCAACGCTGACTCGATCGGCCTGACCGTCGAGCAGAACGTGCTGACCGTCCGCGCCGAGCGCGTCCCGGTCAGGGCCGACGGGGCCGAGATGATCGTCGCCGAGCGGCCCTACGGCACCTTCACCCGGCAGGTCTTCCTCGGCGAGACCCTCGACGCCGACAAGATCGCCGCCGACTACGCGGCAGGCGTGCTGACCCTGACTATCCCGGTCCACGAGTCGGCCAAGCCCCGCAGCATCCACGTCACCAGCAGCGACCAGAAGCAGGCCGTCACCGCGTAGTTCCCCGGCTGCGGCATCCCCGGCATGGGCCGCCGGCAGCAGGCGGCCCATGCCCCCGGGATCCCCGCACAGGGGCGGGATCACGCCGGCGGACTGCCGTCGGAGTCCGGGCCGGGAAGCCGTGCCAGGCCAGGAGCCGGAGCCAGGGCCTGTGCTGAGCACGACGGCGGCCGGATCGTCCGGGCCACCCGCACGTCTTCCTCGCGGGGCACCCGGCGTCGCGACTGGCGAGGAAGGCGACGACAGCAGCGACCTCAGCCGGCTCGCCCGCCCGGCCATGGGTACGCAATCCACGAAACGCTTGTGCGGCGAGGTTCCCTCGGCAAGCGCGTCGCGCAGGAACTGGCTGCTGAGGGTCACACCCGGGTGGACGGCATTGACTCGGATCTCCCGGCCGTGGTCCAGCGCCGTCACGTTGGTGAGGTTCGCTAGCGCGCCCTTGGTTATGTCGTAAACGGCCTGGCCCCAATCACCGCGGAGCGCGCCCACGGATCCGACGCCCCTGTCGGCCTCTGGCGGCACCGGGTGGACAAACCGCGACGGCACAGCGGTGACGACGTGGCAGGCCCGCGGCACCGCGGCGGACACATGCATCATGCTGGTCCGTCTCGGCGCACTCGCCCAAGCCCGGCGAGGCCCTGTCCCCGATCAGCCGGCCCGCGACGGCGCCGTGGTCGCCCGCGCCGCCCTACGCACCTGGCCCGCATAAGGCAACTGCCGCAGCCGCTGACTTCGCTTCAAATTATCCCGAACGACCGGTGGCGCCTCTCCGCAGCCGGTCAGGGTTCCCGTCGGCGGGCAGATAGCCGTCCAGGCCGGGGGCTGCTTGGCGACACTGGCGTGCCGACCTCGCACATACAGCCCGGCGCCCGTCACGCACCGGCGGACCCTCGGGCGTGTCCATACAAACATTCTACAATATTTGGACAAAAATTGGACAGAATGGTCTGCTGGTGTTACGTTAACCTTGGACAAACCTTAGACGGAAGCTGATGTGATGGACACCCACGCCGCCGGCTCGATCCCTCAGCGTGAAGGCTTCTCATCGGAAGTCCTTGCCTCCTGGCGCGAGTCGGCTGCCTGCCGCGTCCTCGACCCGGAGCTCTTCTTCCCGATCGGGAAGACTGGCGTTGCCATCGCGGAAATCCAGCGAGCCAAGGCGGTCTGCGACAGTTGCCCAGTACGACAGCGCTGCCTGACCTTCGCGCTGGACACACACCAGGTGTACGGCATCTGGGGCGGCTACGACGAGGAGGAACGCCGGATACTGCACCGTCAGCGGCGGAAGGCATAGAAGGCATGATCGTCGGCGACCGGAAAGGCTCCGGTCTCGCCAGCATGATTAGTCGCGCGGGCGGCCGCGAGCAGCTTCCGGCCGCTGGGGCGTCCGGAACAGGGGCGGGAGATAGTTCAGCATGAGGGCCGACCACGTGACGTGGGTGAGCGCCGGAGCCAGAATTCCGCCGGACGCGCGGCGCTGGAGGCCGAACAGCACACCCATAACGGTTCCGCCTAGCGCGAGCGCGGGATTGCGGGTCGCGGCGGTCGTCGCGGCGTAGGCGAGCGTGGTCTTGGCGACAGGGTGGGAGTGTTCTACGGCGGACCACAGGGCACCGCGGAAGAACAGTTCCTCGGCCACCCCGTTGGTGCACGCGGTGAGCAGCACGAGGGGTGCTGAGCCTTCGTCCGCATAGCGCAGGACGCCACCGATGGCCTGGTCGAGCGGCGGGATGTGCCGGGCCAGCCGCGCGGCGCCGTAGAAGAGCCCGAAGGCGCCGACGCCGGTGAGCACGGGCGTGACCACAGGACGGTGCCTGGCGTTCCCCCGGCGCTGGGTGCTCCCCAGATGGAGGGGGCCAGAGCTGAGGGCCCCGGCGGCCCAGGTGCCGGCGACGCCCATAGTAAGGACGTAGAACTGGGGAGAGCCGGGTTTCGTGGACAGCGAGATCCCCAGCAGGCCCGCGCCGCCGATGCCCGTGGCAATGACCAACCGCCGCCGGGTGCGGGCCGCCGCCGGATCCGCGTGGGCGGCGGTCATCGGCTGCCACGCTTCTCCCGGCTGCGCTCGTCGAGCGCCTTCCGCACCGCGTCGTCGTAGGGCATGGGGTCGAAGGGCACGAGGTCGCGAATCGACTGGTCGCGCACCACGACCTCGTTCGTCATCGAGTCGACGAGCGCCCGGCCCGTGGCTGTGTCGACGTCGGTGACGAGGGTTAGCCAAAGTGAGGACAGCCTGGGGGTAAGCAGCGGCACGGGCAGGATCGTGATGCTGCGGCCCTGGATCGCGGCGACGCGGCGCAGCATGGTGATGTACTGCAGCACCTCTGGCCCCCCGACCTCGAAAACCCGCCCCGCCGCCTCCGGAAGGGCCAGCACTCCGACTAGGTAGCGCACGACGTCGTTGACGGCGATCGGCTGGGTGCGGGTGGCGACCCATCTCGGCGTGATCATGATGGGCAGGTGCTCAACGAGCTGGCGCGTCAGTTCCCAGGAGATGCCGCCGTGGCCGACGATGATCCCGGCTCGGATGACGGTCACCGGGACGCCTGCCGTCCCGAGCAGCTTCTCGACCTTGCGGCGGCTGCGCAGGTGCGCCGACAAAGTGTCCTTGTCGTCGCCGAGGCCTCCGAGGTAAATGATGCGCTGCAGGCCGGCCGGCGCCGCCGTCTCGCCGAAGGTCGCGGCAGCCTCGGCATCCGTGCGTTCGAAGTCCGCATCGCTGAGCGAGTGCACGAGGTAGCAGGCCGCGTCGCAGTCGGCCATCGCGGTGCTCAGGGTGCCGGGGTCGCGGACGTCACCGTAGACGGGCGCGCCAGCTCCGGCGTAGCCGGCAGGATTGCGGGTCATGGCGACGACGTCGTGGCCGTCATCGGCCAGGGCCGGGCACAGTCGGCGGCCGACGAAGCCTGAGGCGCCCGCGACGAGTACTTTCACTGAGACAACGCGATCTGCTCGGCCTCAGTCACCAGGTCGCCCGCCATAAGCCGGGCCCCCACGGCGGTCGCGATCTCCGGCGTGGCGCCGGGTCCGGCGATGGCGAGCGGGGCGCGGCGAGCGAGCGCGGCGAGCTTCGGTCGCAGCGGCTCGAGGGTCTCCGGGAGGGTGGCCGCGAGGACGACCAGGTCCGGATGCATGGCTTCAACGGAACGCTCCAGCTCCTCGACCGGGGTACTCGCCCCCAAGTAGCCGATCCGCCACCCGTTGCGATTCAGCACGATGCCGAAAATCATGAGCCCTATATCGTGCTGCTCCCCGGGTGGGCAGGCGAGGACGGCGCGCGGCCCGTGCCCGCTTCCCCAGCCACGGGCAAGTCCCGCGAGCCGACCGCGGATGACGTTGCTGGCGAAGTGCTCCTGGGCGATGCTGGCCGTCCCGTGCCGCCAGCGTTCGCCTAGCTCGGCGAGGTGGGGGATAATCACGTCCCGCAGAACGGTGGTCAGCGACAGGTCGGACACAAGCCGGTCAAGTACGGCCTGCGCGGCCGGCTCGTCGAAGGCGTCGAGGGCCTTGCCGAATGCCGCCGACAGCTCGCTCACCGCGGATGCGGCGGGGCGCGATCCGGCGGCCCGGACGTGGTCCGCGCCCTCGTCCTCGCGAAGCACGGTGCGCGCTGCCTCGGCAGCGGACAGCCCGTCGGCGAGGTGGGCCTGCATCCGCCGGATCCGTGCCTCGTCCGCCTCCGAGTACAACCGGAAGCCGCCCGCTGAGCGCACCGGCTGCAGGAGGCCGTAGCGGCTCTCCCAGGCCCGGAGCACTGAGTCGCTTACCCCCAGGCGTCGGCTCAGCTCACCGATGCGCAGCAGCGGGCGATCCCCTGGGCTGTTCATGGGAAGACTATACAGTCTTTGGACGAACATTTGACAACCTGAGAAGATAAACCTAGATTTAATTTGTACAAACCATACACGAAACTTGGACCATGGACTTCATCGCTCCGGACAGCAAGACTGGCCCGGGACTTGCCCGCCATGCCCGTGCCGCAGGCGCAGCCGCCCATTCCGCGCGGCCGTCGGTGGCCGTGATCGGTGCGGGGATCTCCGGGCTTACCGCTGCCTACCTGCTCTCCCGCACCCACGACGTCACCTTGTTCGAAGCGGAGGGCCGGCTCGGCGGGCACGCGCACACCCACGACGTCACCGACTCAGATGGCCGGCAGCACGCTGTTGACAGCGGGTTCATCGTCCACAACGACGTGACCTATCCCTGGCTGCGCAAGCTCTTCGGCGAGCTGGCCATCGACGTGCGCCCGACCGAGATGAGCATGAGCGTTCGCTGCGAGGGGTGCGGGCTTGAGTATGCCGGCGGCCGCGGGCTGCGCGGCGTATTCGCCCAGCCGCGCCGCCTCGTCGACCCCCGGTTCATCCGGCTGCTGTGGCAGGTCAGGAGGTTCCACCGGCGTGCATTGGCCTTCCTGCGCGCGACCGACGACGACAACCTCATGACATACGGCGAGTTCTTGGAGCGGGAGGGGTTCAGTGACTACTTCACCGCCCACTACGCCGTTCCGGTCGTCTCGTGCGTGTGGTCGGCCGGACGGGAGAAGACGCTGCTCTACCCGGCGCGCTACCTGTTCCGGTTCCTCGACAACCACGGCCTGCTGCGGGTCGCCGGGTCGCCTCAGTGGTACACCGTCGTCGGCGGGTCACGGGTCTACGTCGAGCGGCTTGCCGGGCTGCTGCAGGACGTGCGCGCGGGCCATGCCGTCACCGACATCACCCGGAGCGAGGACGGCGTCGAGATCCGGGATGTCACGGGCCACGCCACCCGAGCAGACCGCGTCGTCATCGCGACCCACGCAGACCAGGCCCTGGCCCTACTCACAGACCCGAGCGATGAGGAGGTCGCCACCCTCAAGCAGTTCGGCTACTCGCGCAACCTCACGCTGCTGCACACCGACGATTCGGTCCTGCCGGACGCCGCGCAGGCCCGCGCCTGCTGGAACTACCGGATGACGTCCTGCGACCGGACCGGCCAGCCCGCCGTGGTGACGTACTGGATGAACCGGCTCCAGGGACACCGGGCGGCGGAGGACTTCCTCGTCACGCTGAACGACCGCGAGCGCCCCGATCCGGATTCCGTCGTGGCGACGATGGAATACGATCACCCGATCTACACACCCGGATCGGTCCGTGCGCAGTCGCGGCTCGGCGGCCTCGCCACGGACCGCACGGTGTATGCCGGCGCTTACCACGGGTGGGGATTCCACGAGGACGGCTGCCGCTCCGGCGCGGAGGCGGCACGGCATTTCGGGGCGGCCTGGTGAGCACAATCTCTGCTGCCACCCTGAACGCCTCGTGGGCACAGCTGCCCCAGCTCCCGGCACTGGTCGTCGGCCAGGTCACGCACCGACGCCCCGGACCGGTCCGGCACGACTTCCGGCACCGGGTCTACCAGTGGCTGGTTGACCTGGACTCGCTCCCGCGCCAGCCCTGGTACTTCAGGGTTTTCGCGCATTTCAGCAGCGCTGACCACCTCGGCGACTCCAGCTTGCCGATCAAGGCAAACATCGAGAACTACCTGGCGCTGGGCGGCATCCGGCTCGGTGACCGGGGACGAGTGCTCATGCTGGCCAACGCCCGGGTGCTGGGCCATGTGTTCAATCCGCTGTCGGTCTTCTGGTGCTATGACTCCGCCGGAGTCCTCGTCTGCGTCGTGGCAGAGGTTCATAACACCTACGGAGAGCGACACGCCTACCTGCTGCGGCGGGACAAGGCGGGGGAGGCCGTGACGGACAAGGAGTTCTACGTCTCCCCGTTCTTCGGCGTCAGCGGCACCTACTCACTGAAGTTCACCCTGACGCCGGACCTTGTCTCCGCGACGGTGATTCTGCGACAGCAGGATGCCCTGGCCTTCAGCGCGACCTTCCGGGGCCGACCGGAACCCGCGACACGCAGGGCTCTGGCCCGTCGGCTGTTGCGCGAGCCTTTCATGCCCCAACGGGTCTCGGCCCTGATCCGGGTGCACGGTATCTGGCTCTGGCTCCATCGTCTGCCTATCCACCCGCGACCACACCACACCCGACAGCAAGGGGTCTGACCCATGACCGTCTCAACGTCCACCGTTACCTCTATCAGGTGGCCCGCGGTGGCCACCACGCTGCGGGCGCCGTTGAGCGCCACCATCGCGCGGATGATCTTCGAACATGCCGTGCAGCGCGTCCCTGTCCGCGTGACCTACCCCGACGGGCGGGTGCGCGGCGGCGGCTCGGAGACTTCACCCGAATTCGAGCTCGTCCGCCCCGCCGCATTTTTCGCCCGCCTCGGCCGGGACGCTAAGGTCGGCTTCGGTGAAGCCTTCATGGCCGGCGATTGGCGACCCGGACCCAGCACAGACCTGGCCGACCTGCTGACGCCCTTCGCCGAGCGGCTAGCCACGCTGGTTCCGCCGGTCATACAGCGACTGCGTGTCTTCGCCGACAGGCGCGTCCCCCGGGACCACGAGAACACCTTCGAGGGCTCGCGAGCCAATATCGCAGCCCACTACGACCTCAGCAACGAGCTCTTCGCCGCCTTTCTGGACCCGACGATGAGCTACTCCAGCGCATGGTTCGATGACAGCGGCCCGATCGAGGCGGCCGCCCGGCTGGAGGAGGCACAGCTGCGCAAGATCGACGGCATCCTGGACCTTGCGGACGTCCAGGCCGGCACCCGCGTGCTGGAGATCGGATCCGGGTGGGGATCGTTGGCCATCCGCGCCGCACAGCGGGGTGCCCGTGTCACGACGATTACCCTCTCCCGCGAGCAGATGCGGCTGGCCCGCGAGCGAGTAGAAGACGCAGGCCTCTCGGGGCTCGTCGAAGTCCGCGTGCAGGACTACCGCGAGGTCGACGGCGTGTACGACGCCATCGTCAGCGTCGAGATGATCGAAGCCGTCGGGGAGGCCTACTGGCCAACCTACTTCGCGACCCTCGACCGCCTCCTCGCTCCTGGCGGCAAGGTCGCCATCCAGGCCATCACGATGGCCCACGACCGCTTCCTCGCCACCCGGCGCAGCTTCAGCTGGATCCAGAAGTACATCTTCCCCGGCGGCATCATCCCGTCTCTGCAGGCGGTCGACGATGTCCTCGCGGCCCACACCACGCTGCGCGTGACGCGGCAGCGCGAGCTGCGGCCGCACTACGCCCGGACCCTGCGCCTATGGCGGGAACGTTTCCTCGGCCAGTGGCCGCACATCCGCGGCCACGGCTTCGACGAAGCCTTCCGCCGCATGTGGCAGTTCTACCTCGCCTACTCCGAGGCCGGCTTCCGCAGCGGCTACCTCGGGGTCAGCCAGCTGCAGATGACCAGGGGCCCGGCATGAAGCTGACCGGCAAGGTCGCCTGGGTCGTCGGCGGATCCAGCGGAATCGGCGCCGCCGTGGCACGCGAGCTCGTGAGCCGTGGTGCGACCGTCGCGATCTCTGCCCGCCGCAAGGAGCAGCTCCACAATGTCGCGGGCGGGGACATGCTCGTCCTCCCCGCGGACGTCACCGACGCCGGCTCTGTCACGGCCGCCGCGGCACGAATCCGGCAGGAACTGGGCCCGATCGACCTCGCGGTGCTGTCCGCGGGCTACTGGCAGCCGATGGATCCCAGCGACTGGGACACCGACGTCTTCGACCGGCACATCCAGGTCAACCTCACTGGCATGAGCAACGCCATCGCGGCAATCCTGCCCGAGATGCTGCGCCGGCGCAGCGGGGTCATAGCCGGCATCGCCTCCGTCGCCGGCTACCGCGGGCTGGCCGGCGCCGAGGCCTACGGAGCGACCAAGGCAGCCCAGATCAACCTCCTGGAATCGCTACGCGTCCACGTCGCCCGGACTGGCGTGCAGGTCACGACCGTCTGCCCCGGCTTCGTGCGGACCGATCTCACGGCCGGCAACCGCTTCCCCATGCCCTTCATCATCGAGGCCGACCAGGCCGCACGGTCCATCTGCGACGGCCTCGAGCGCGGACGCGCGGAGATCGTCTTCCCCGCGCGGATGGCCCTGCTGATGAAGGCCACCCGCCTCGTCCCTGCCCGCGCATGGACGGCCCTGTGGAAAAGCGCCTCCCTGCCCTGACCCGCCCTGGCCGGAACACCTCCACCCAGACCCAGACCACGGAAGCAAAGGACACCATGAAACTGCATAGGACCGTCGTCGTCGGAAAACCCCTGAACGCAGTGTTCGACTACCTATCCGACTTCACCACGACCACTGAATGGGATCCGGGCACCGTGACCACCGTGCGCCAGCACGGCAACGGCGGAATCGGCACCACCTACCTCAACACCTCACAATTTCTCGGCCGCAGGACCCAGCTGACCTACATCGTCGATGAACTCGTGGACCGGCAGCTCATTCAGCTTCGTGGGGAAAACAAGACAGTCACCGCCGTTGACACCCTGACCTTCCGGCCCGTGGCGTCCGGGACCGAGGTAACCTACGCCGCCGAGTTCACCTTCAAAGGCCCGTCCCGCTTCGCTGCACCCCTGCTCAGACCCGCTTTCGAACGCCTCGCAAACGAAGCGGAGGCTGGCCTCCGCGAGGCACTGAACCAGCTCTGAACGAGACAGTCCGGACTTAATCGCCGACCGCTGGCCTGCATCCCGCGGACCCGCAGTTCGCCGCCCCGGCGTACAGCCCGAAGCCGCTCAGCCCGCCGATGCGCAGCACCGGCAGGTCCTCAGAAGTGCCCAAGTCAACATTCTACAATTCTTCGACAAACATTTGACAGAGGGATCTACTGACACTACTCTCAACTTAGACAAACCTTGGACAGAGGCGGACTAGCCCTGTACGTAGGCAAAAGGGCCACGCACCAAGCGGGGCCAGATGGGAGACGAGATGCGAGCGTTTAGGTGGCTGGCGGTGGCCACGGCGATCACGGGCCTGTTGACAGGCTCGGCAGTCACGGCGGCCTCAGCGGCGACATCGCACCCTGCGGGGGCGACTCATGCCGTTGCGGCCGTTCACCTGAAGGGCGGGGCCACTGCGGTCACGACCGCACCAGGCATCGCGGAGGCGCTGCTGGCCAACGGTATCGTGCCGATCGCGACCGCACCGGGCAGCGAGTCGCTGCAGAGCGGACCTGCCGTGCGGTTCACCTTCCCGGTAACTGGCGGGCGGGTGACCCTGAGCCCGCTCGGTGGCCAGATCCACCACCAGGGCGGGATCCTGTTCTTCAACGCCAAGAACGGCAAGCAGGTCGAGGTCAGCCAGTTCACTATCAGCCTGACGCACGGTGACCTGACTGGGATCGTGAACGGGAACCCGAAGGCACGCGTGCCCCTGTTCGGCCTTGACCTGTCGCACGCAAAACTCGCGACTGGCAAGCACTTCGTCACCGCGCGGAACATCGGCCTCAAGCTCACCAAGGTCGCGGCCGGCGCACTGAACGCCGCGCTGGGCACCAAGCTGTTTTCCGCCGGGCTCCGGCTGGGCACCGCCGGCACCATCCTGCGGTTCTAGCGCCACGTTCGGAACGTGCGTTAGATCGGCTGCCACGACGCCGCCCCTGACTCGTCAGGGGCGGCGTCGCGCCCTGACCATCACCCTATTAGGGCGGCAAGGTCGTCACCGTCCCGCTCGCCCCGCGCACCGCCCGCGCCATCGACCTGGCGACCGGCGAGCGCACCGAAGGACCGCTATTCCTCGCCGGCGACGGGCGGCGGCTGGACCGGCACGGCGCCGCCCGGATCGTCCGCCGCGTCACCCGCCGCGCCGGGATCGCCAAGCGCGTCAGCCCGCACACCCTGCGCCATGCGTTCATTACCGCCAGTTTCGACGCTGGGGTGCCGCTCCGCGACGTGCAGGAGGCCGCCTCTCATGCCGACCCGCGCACCGCCATGCGCTACGACCGGGCGCGCACCAGCCTGGACCGGCACGCCACTTACATCGTCGCCACCTATATAGCCGGGGCAGCGAGGTAGTTCCCGGAAGGCAGTCTGGCCGCCGTCGGCGGCCAGACTGACCGCGACCTGGGAACTTCGCCCAGATGATTACCGGACGTAGCCACCGGCAACGATCGCGAACCGCCGCTATGCGGCCCTGTCGTTCTCATTCTGTTGGCACGGGGAGATGCATAACAGGGTGATATGGGCGCCATTCGGCGACAATGGCGAGCCAGAAAAGGCCTGCGCGTAATCGCTCGGATCGCTGCGCCAGGCCACTCTCGTTCACGTTATGTGATCAGCCCTGGTCTCGGGCCAGACCCGCAGCCATATCGAGATCCGCTTGTGAAACACGCCCTGGTCCCGGACTTGGGCAGGTTCCCTAGCCGGTCGTGACTGACCCCGGAGGCGGTATCTGCCCGGGGCCGGTCTTTTCGCAGGCGAGCTGCGCGGGACCGGCGAGCGGCTGGGCCAGCGTGGGTGGTTCGGCGAACGCCTGCTCGCTCAGGTCGAGAAAGTCCGACAGGTCCGCGGCGGCCGCGTCGCGGCGTGTCAGCGCCGGCAGGTTCCACTTGCGTTCGGCCATGGCCAGGATCGAGGTGTGGTCGTGCACGACGCTGGTCACGTGACCGGGCCGACTCCACGGGGACACCACCACCGCCGGGACCCGGAACCCGTACTGGGCGAACCCGGTATAGGCAGGCGCAGGCCAGTCCGGCCCGATGTCGTCCGGCGCGGCCGCCGCAGGCGGCGGCAGGTGGTCGTAGTAGCCGCCGCCTTCATCAAAGGTCCATACCAGCAGCGTGCGCGGCCAGGCCGGGGAGTCCATGACGGCCTGGACGACGGAGGCGGCGAACACCTCGGCGTGCACGATGTTTTGCGGGTCCTCCCCGGAGTTGGTGCCCCAGTTGGGGTCGATGATCGCAAAACCAGGAAGGCTGTCTGACTTGGCATCGGCGAAGAACTGATCGACCGGGACAATGCCGGGGTGGTTGCGGATCGCATCGCCGAGGTAAAGGTAGCTGGTCGCGGGGAAGGTGGAGTAGTAATTCCGCCACGGGATCTGATGGGCATCCAGGAGGTCAAAGATTGTCCCGTGAGGCGGGGGCACGATGACCTCGGGGGTGATGTCATCTACCATGCCCACCGAGGTGGCTGCCAGCAGGTAGCGGCGGTTGGGGTACGTCTGGCCCAGCACGGAGGAAAACCAGCGGTCGGCAAGCGGGAAGATAGTGGCCAGCGAGTAGGACCACGGCAGGTCCTGGCCGGTCCAGTAGCCCATGGCCACCGGGCCGCTGCCCGACCTCACGAACCCGTCGTTGCGGCCGCCGTCGAACTGAATATGGGACTGTGTCCATTCCTGGGTCGGCTTGCCCTGTAGCTGGCAGGTGGTCGGCATATGGAAGGCGTGCTGAGTCTTACCGTCTGGGGTGGGATTGGCCGCAGTGGGCTGGCCATCGGGCCCGATCGTGAAGCCGTCTCCCCGCGGCTGCTGGCCCGGGCCGCGGCCGAGCATGCCGAGCCAGTTGTCGTAGGTGTGGTTCTCCATCATCAAGACCAGGATGTGGTCAATCTGCGGAAGAGTGTCCGTACCCTCCGGCCGGTCCGGGAAGGGGCGCTCACCTACGGCCCGCGCCCCCATGCTTGCCGCTTGCGAAGTCATTCCCGGCCTCCTCGCCACTCGCCGTGGATCCCGACCTAGCCTGCTCACGAACGTTACGCCGGCCAGCCCAGCAGACCGCCGCCGCCCTGGACAGACGGATGCGGCCGTAAGCTACCAGCTGGCCGAAGCTCACGCCATCGGGCACCGCACGGACGGGACGCATTCGAGCGGGAACTCCGCTTCGAGCCGCGGCACCAGCAGGTTGGTGACCGAACGTCAGCAAAAGCCCCGCACCATGCGCGCACACTGCCGCCGATATGGACGGCCCGGCCGGCCCAGAGGCATGCCATCCTTAACGCGCACGAATGGGTGATCTGCGCGCTTGCTTGCATCACCGTCGGCGGCCGTTAACGTTCAGCCGATGAACGCCGTGGGCTTAGGAGGAAAGCCCAGCGGCGACCTGCTAGGCTGCGGCGATCGGGGCGCCGGTGAGTGGGTCGATGTCCGAGGCCCGGGTCCGGATGATGCCGGGCTGCCAGCCAG
This sequence comes from uncultured Actinomycetota bacterium, assembly GCA_963771985.1. Taxonomy (GTDB): domain Bacteria; phylum Actinomycetota; class Actinomycetes; order Streptosporangiales; family Streptosporangiaceae; genus Trebonia. The sequence goes on from CAVYVO010000035.1 coordinate 38,854, forward strand.
GCGGGAGCGTGGTAAGAGACTTCGGCCTGTCCGGCGTCATCTCATGCCAAGTACCTTGAGGGGCAGGTCGAGCGCTGCCAGCGGTGAGGCCGCCATCGCTGAGCCTCATTCGGGGCACCAGGCGCCCGCCGAGCGGGCGGGGTGCCGACGCTGCCATCGGGTGGCGCACCGGCACCCGGTCGGTTGTTAGCGCGTGACGCCGTTGATCGCCTGCCGGATCACGTCGGTGACAGCCTGCGGCTGGGAAATCATGATCACGTGAGATCTCTCGACCTCGGTAATTGCCGCTCCGGTGGGGACTCACCGTTGGTGGCCGGCCAAGGTGCCTGGGAACGCGGGGTGAGTGCTCCGGCCGCTCAGGGAAGCAGCCGGCGGGTGTGACCGGGGGTGCTTCGGGGAAAGGCCGGTATCGTGCCTGAATTCAGCGCGCGCGCTCCGGGCCGAGACGGACGGCTGCGCCAGGTCGCGGCCTGGGTAGCCGCTGCCGTGGTCTACGGTACAGCGCAGGGGCTGTCCGCGTGGGTGGCCCGGTATGCGCAGGGCCGAGGGACCAGGCCTCAGTACGAGCAGTTCGAACGGCCGGCATTCGCGCCGCCCGGCGCCGTGTTTCCGGTCGTGTGGTCGGTGCTGAATCTGACCACGGCGACGTCAGCATGGCTGGTGTGGCGCGCCGATGGTGCCGGGCCGGGGGTACCGTCACGGCGGGTGGTCCTGGCGTGGTGGGCGCTGGCCGTTATCGTCCGCAGCGGTTACGTGCCGCTGGCATTCGGCAGTCGCCGCCTGTGGGCGGCCACCGTAGATTCGGCGGTGCTGTGCATTGTCATGGCGCACTATGCATCCCTGGCTCGCCGGGTTGATCAGACCGCTGCCGCGCTGGCAGTTCCCGAGATCGCGTGGACCGCGTTCGCGACCGCCCTGAGCGCGGCGGTCGCCGGGAAGAACAGCTGACAGGTGGTCCCGCGCCCGGTCGGCCAAACCCGGTCGCGAAGGCCATGCGAGCGGTTGCCGGACTGATCACTGGCGCAGATAGATCGACCTGGACTGTCACCTGTCTGCCGGAACCAGATCCTGAGTCCGGCCCTGACGGCGGGTACAGGTCCGCCTGGATGAAGTGAACGGCAAAGGGCCATCCCGGCTCCGTCTGATCTCATTCATGTTCGCCCATGGGAGTTGATGAGGTGAACCTGGGCAGGGGCGATGGCCGAACCGCTGGCGTGCGCGGTGCTCGGCATGCGGTGCCTGGGCCCGGTGTTTGGCGACCCGGTTGGTGATCGGGGCCGGTACCATCGGCCTGCTGCTGCGTGCCAGAGGGCGGGTCCTGTTGCCGTCCTGGACAGGGTCAGCGAGCGGCTGCAGGTCGTCCCGCAAGCTGGGCGCTGCCCGGGCCGTCACCGACGCCAGCGCGCTCGATGGGGCATGTTTGGAGGTCGCGGTCGATGCGACGGGGGGCGCCGGAGGCGATCGAGACCGCGTCGGGCTGCTCGGCCATGGCGGGCGGATGGTGGTCTTCGGTGTGTCGCCAGCCCCGGCCGCGATCAGCGTCTCGCCATCCCGGGTTATAACGACAAAATCGTTATCGCCGGGCCCAGATCTCCGGAAGCCGGGCGGCGGGATGCCTGCTGACCTGCGGTCCGTGATACGGAATGGTTTCCATAAAGTGTTAAATCCGCGGTAGGATTGTGGCATGTCGCCCGCTGCGGCTGCCATCTTGGAGGGCATGCCGGACCCCAGGGACCTGCGCCGCGTCAGCGCGGACGGGGAGACGCTTATCTTCGCCGGGTCGCGGCTGCTGTTCCGCTACCGCGACGGCGATGCCGGGGCGCGGAACGTGGCGGTGGCGGTGCTGCGGCAGCTGGGCTTTGGCGGTCAGGCGGTGGCCCGGCTGATGGGCCTGACGGTGAACTACGTGGCGACGCTGCATAACCGGGCGCTGCGCGAGGGCACCGGCGGGGTGGTCCGGCCGCGGGGCCGCCCGGGCAAGCTGGATCCGGCCGCGTGGTCTGCACGGTCACTCAAGATGACGATGTAGGCGCTGGTTTGCGTCACTGATGTTGCGGATGTGCTGAGGGCAGCCCTGAGGGGTTGTCCTTTTTCGTGTGCGACGGCACGGTGAGCACGTTGGAGACAGGTGCGGCCCTCCCGTTCCTTCGTTTGGCAGCGAGACGGGAGGGCCGCGGGCGGACGCTTGGAGGCGTCGTGCTCACGGTAAACGGTGACCGGGGTGCAGTCGAACGGCAGTTGCTGTCGGGGCAGCTGTGCTGCCCGTCGTGCGGCGGGGTGCTGGGCGGGTGGGGGAACGCGCGGCCGCGGCGGGTCCGGATCCTGGACGGGCCTGACGTGGAGGTTGTCCCGCGCAGGTCGCGGTGCCGGGGCTGCGGGGGGACGCACGTTCTTCTTCCTGCGCGGTTCCTGTCGCGTCGGGCGGACGCGGGGGCGGTGATCGGCCGGGCGCTGGAGGAGAAGGCCGCGGGGAGCGGGCACCGGGTGATCGCGGCCGGGCTGGGACGGCCGGCGTCGACGGTGCGGGGCTGGCTGCGGTCGCTGGCCCGGAGCGCGGAGCGGGTGCGGGAGCGGTTCACGGTGCTGGCGGCGGGCCTGGCGGCCGATCCGCCGCTGCCCGCCCCGGCCGGGTCGCCGCTGGCGGACGCGGTCGCCGCCATCGCGGCGGCCGCCGCTGCGGCGGCGATGGTGCCGGGCGTGGGCAGCGTGCCGCGGTGGCAGCTGGCGGCGGCGCAGACGTGCGGGCTGCTGCTGGCCCCGTCGTGGCCGGCCATGGCCGGCCACGCGAGCTGGCTCTGGGCGGCGGCACGCTGAGCCGGAATCCTCGGTGACGCATGTTTTGCGGCGTTTTCACTGAGGAGGGATGCCCGTGTCAGGGGCTGAGGAGGACCGCAAGAGGGCGCAGCGGGCCGAGCAGGTGGCCTTGTTCCGGTACCAGCTGATCCGGGAGGCCGCCGACCCGGGGCTGACCGTGCGGCAGCGCGGCCGGATGGTCCGCGAGATCGCGGGAACAGAGCATCCGGGGCCGTTCGGCGAGCCGGTCACGGTGTCGCGGGCGACGGTCGACCGGTGGATCCGGGCCTGGCGGTCCGGGGGGTTCGCGGCGCTGGCGCCGCCGGCCCGGCAGGTCACGCTGCGGACCGACCCGGAGGTGCTGGAGCTGGCCGCCGGGCTGAAGCGGGAGAACCCGGAGCGGACCGCGGCGCAGGTGGAGCGGATCCTGCGAAAGTCGTGCGGCTGGTCGCCGTCGGTGCGGACGCTGCTGCGGCACTTCGGCCGGCTGGAGCTGACCGCCCGTCCCGGCGGGCGGGCCCCGGCGGTGTTCGGCCGGTTCGAGGCGCCGGCGCCGAACGACACCTGGACCGGGGACGCGCTGCACGGGCCGCAGGTCGCGGGCCGCAAGGCCTACCTGTTCGCCTTCCTGGACGACCACTCGAGGGCGGTGATGGCGGCCCGCTGGGGCTATTTCGAGGACAGCGTGCGGCTGGCCGCCGCGCTGCGCCCGGCGCTGGCCGCCCGCGGCATCCCGTCCCGGATCTACGTCGATAACGGCTCTGCTTTTGTCGACGCGGCGCTCAAGCGGGCCGCCGCCAGGATGGGGATCAAGATCACCCATAGCGCCCCCGGCCGGCCTGAGGGAAGAGGGAAAATAGAGCGGTTCTTCCGGATTGTCCGGGAGGAGTTCCTGGTCGAGATCGGTGACGGGTCCCGGGTCGCGGACCTGGCGGAGCTGAACCGGCTGTTCACCGCCTGGTGCGAGCGGGTCTACCACGCCCGGCCGCACGGCGAGACCGGCCAGCCGCCCCTGGAGCGGTGGCTGGCCGGCGCCCCGTTCCCCGTCCCGGAGCCGGCCCGGCTCCGGGAGGCGTTCTTGTGGTCCGAGACGCGGCTGGTCCGCAAGGACGCCACGGTCCGCCTGTTCGGCGGCGCCTACGAGACCGACCCGGTGCTGGCCGGGCGGAAGGTCGAGTGCGTCTTCGACCCGTTCGACCTGACCGTCTTGGAGATCTTCTGGAACGGGTCGCCTTACGGGACCGCGGTCCCCCGGGTGATCGGCCGGCACTCCCACCCGAAGGCGAAGCCCGAGGAGCCGGGCACCCCGCCGCCGGCGACCGGCATCGACTACCTCGCCATCATCGCCGCCGAGCACGAGGAAGCCGTCCGCCGGCACCGCATCCGCTACGACGCCCTCGACAGCGACAGCGGGGACGGGGACACGCGGGAGGCCGCGCAGTGAACACGCAGCAGCAGGCCGTGCAGGCCGGCCAGGTCAGCGCCGTGCTGGCCTGGGCCGCCCGCCTCACCGCAGCCGGCCCCGGGCCGGCGCCGCCGAGACCGCCGCCTACCTCACCGCCAAGGCCGCCGTCCTGGAACGCATCGCCGCCGAGCGCGCCGCAGGCGGCTGGACACCCGCGGACATCGCCGCCGCCCGCGACGCCGCCGCCCGCGCCCGCGAGGCGGCCGACGCCGCCGCCCTGCTGGCCGCCGCCGGCATCACCGCCATGAAAGAGGACTGAGATCATGATCGACCTGAAGAGCCACTACGGGTTCACCCGCACCCCGTTCGGCAAGGACCTCGCCCCGTCCATGCTCTGCCGCTACCCCGCCCACGCCGAGGCCGTCGCCCGCATCACCTGGTGCGCCCGCGAGCGCGCCCTCGGCGTGATAACGGGCGAGGTCGGCGCGGGAAAAACGGTGGCCGCCCGCGCGGCGATCGCCGCGCTCGACCAGACCCGCCACACCCTGCTCTACCTCCCGGACCCGACGACCGGCACCCGGGGGATCCACCACCACGTGGTCACCGCGCTCGGCGGACGGCCCGCCCACGGCTCCGCCGAGCTCGCCGCCCAGGCCGCGTCGCTGATCGCCGCCGAGCACGGCGAGCGCGGCCGGCTCCCGCTGCTGGTCATCGACGAGGCGCACCTGCTGACCCACGCCCAGCTGGAGGCCATCAGGATTCTGACAAATTCAGAAATGGATGCCGCCAGCCCGCTCGCCTGCCTGCTCATCGGCCAGCCCACCCTCAGGCGGATGCTGCGCCTGGGCGTGCTCGCGGCCCTGGACCAGCGGATCGGGCTGAGATACGCCATGCCCGCCATGGCCCCCGAGCAGACCGCCTCCTACATCACTCACCACCTGCAGCTCGCGGGACGGTCCGACACCATCTTCAGCGACGACGCCATGGCCCTCGTCCACGACGCGGCCCGCGGCCTGCCCAGGTCCGTCAACAACATCGCCACCCAGGCCCTCGTCGCCGCCATGGCAGGCCGCAAGAACATCGTCGACGAGCAGTCCGCCCGCGCCGCCGTCAACGAGATCACGGCAGACTGACCACCACCACGCCACCACGCACACCAAGGCCCCGCCGGCTGACGCCGGCGGGGCCTTCCTCACACCCGCACATCCTCACCGCCAATGACGCCGCCATCCTCACCTTGAATGACCGTGCAC
>CAVYVO010000036.1:0-451288 GCA_963771985.1 uncultured Actinomycetota bacterium
GGGACGTGATGGACGGCTCCGCCAAAATCCTCAAAGAAAACAGGACCGTGCGGAACGGGCCATCACCGGCTGGAACGGCCGCAAACGAATTACGAATGCGGTGCTCTAACCCTTTCCGCTGGATGCCGCTGAAACTCCGGCTCGAGGCCCGTGTCAGTTCGGATTCGCCCGACGCCGTCGGCCGCTTCCTGGTTGGGAAGTTTGGCGCCACGTCGGTCACGCGCGACGGCAGCGACTGGATTGTACGCGCGGAGGTCGAGAGCGCGAGCGCCCGCGACGCGAACCGCGAATTGCTCAGCGAGCTTCGGCGGGTCGAGCGGAAGACCAGGCTCCGCGCCGAGTGGACGGCAGGCGGCTCAGTCGAGCGATTTTTCGATTACGTTCCTAAGGGCACGCGACCGGCCGGTCGGTAACATCGAGCCAATCGATGGGCGGATGCGATTGGAAGAAAATCCGCTGCCACCATAGCTCAACCCGCCATGCCAATCGGCCGCGAGAGGGACGGGCCGGGACGCAGCCACTCCTGCAGCTTCGACCAACGCCGCCGGCCCGAGACGTTGCGCACCGCGATGGCGACGGCCTTCTTCTGCCCAACCAGAACGACAAGCCGCTTGCCGCGGGTGACGCCGGTGTAGAGCAAGGTTCCGCTGCAACATGGCGTAGTGCTGCGTCATGACCGGAATCACCACGGCTGGGTATTCCGAGCCTTGGCTCTTGTGGATGCTCGCGGCGTATGCCGGCACTAGAGCGTCGAGCTCGCCAAAGCCATAGGTGACCGAGCGCCCGTCGAAGCTGGCGGTGAGTTTGCCTTCCTCAGGCTCAACGTCCGCCACAAACCCAATGTCGCCGTTGTAGACCTCCTTGTCATAGTCGTTCTCGATCTGCATGACCTTGTCGCCGGGCGCAAAGGTCCAGCCAAATCTCTCGACCTTGCGCTCGCCCGCCGGATTCAATGCGGCCTGGAGTTCAATGTTGAGGGAGCGTGCTCCGACGCCGCCGCGGTTCATCGGGCAGAGCACCTGGATATCGCGGATTGGATCGAGACCGAAGCGGCGCGGGATGCGGGTTTTGACCAGCTCGATGATGCGCGGAACCGCGGTCTCGGGATTATCAGCCTCGACAAAATAGAAGTCGCTCTCGGCTTCGGGTTTGCGAAGATCGGGTATGACACCTTGGTTGATGCGGTGGGCATTGACGATGATCTGGCTTTGGGCCGCCTGCCGGAATACTTCGGTGAGGCGCACCACCGGCACCGCGCCGGATGAGATGACATCGGCCAGCACTTGGCCGGGACCGAACCGAGGGAAGCTGGTCGATGTCGCCAACGATCAAGAGGGCGGCCTTGTCGGGCACCGCCTTCATGAGCGCCTGCATCAGCATGACATCGACCATGGAGGTCTCGTCGACAACCAACAGGTCACAGTCGAGCGGGTTGTCGTCGCCGCGCTTGAAGCCGCCGCCCTTGGGGTCGACCTCCAGCAGCCGGTGGATGGTCTTGGCCTCGAAGCCGGTCGCCTCGGTCATACGTTTCGCAGCGCGGCCGGTCGGAGCGCACAGCAGAAGGTTGGTGCCCTTCGCCGCGAGGATGCGCAGAATGGCCTTGACGATGGTTGTTTTGCCAACGCCGGGGCCACCGGTCATGACCAACACCTTGGACATCAGGGCGAGCCGGATCGCGGCGACCTGGCTTTCGGCAAGGGCAAGACCGATACGCTCCTCGACCCACGGCAGGGCCTTGTCCGGATCGATCCAGGGCCAAGGCAGCTTGCCATTTGCAAGCCGCATCAGCCGCTCGGCGATGGTGCGCTCCGCCCGATGCAAGCCGGCCAGAAATACACGGCGTTTCGCCGACCCGGTCGGCGACCACCGTGCCCTCCTGCAGCTCGAGATCGAGCGCAGTGCGGATGAGCTCCTGCGGCACCTCGAGCAGCTTTTCGGCAAGCGGTATCAGCTCTTCCGTCGGCAAGCCGCAATGTCCCTCGTCCATGGCCTCGGTCAGCGCATAAGAAATCGCCGGCGCGAACCCGCACCATGGCGGTCTTCTCGATGCCGAGCTTCATCGCGATGGCGTCGGCGGTCTTGAAACCGATGCCGCGAATGTCGCGCGCCAGGCGATACGGGTTTTCGGTCATGACCTGGATGGCGTCAGGGCCGTAGGTCTTGTAGATGCGCACCGCCCGCGCCGTGCCGACGCCGTGGCTGTGCAGGAAGACCATGATTTCCCGCACCGCCTTCTGCTCGGCCCAGGCGGCGAGAATGCTGGCAGCGCGAACCGGCCCGATGCCGTCGACCTCGCGCAGCCGGTCCGGCGTCGCCTCGATCACGTCGAACACCTTCTCGCCGAAGGCGCGCAGAAGCTTCTTGGCGTAGGCCGGGCCGATGCCCCGGATCATGCCGGACGAGAGGTACTTCTCGATGCCGTCGGCCGAGGTCGGGGGCGATGTGCGCAGAAACCGCGCCTTGAACTGCTGGCCGTGGGTCCGATCGTTGACCCATTCGCCTGAAGCGGTGATCCACTCGCCGGCGGCAATGGCCGCGGCATGGCCGACAACGGTCACGACATCACGATGCCCGCGCGCCTTGGCCCGCAGGACGCAAAAGCCGTTCTCGGCATTATGGTACGTGACGCGCTCGACGAGACCGACAAGAGCCTCCTGCGGCTGATTCGCGGATGGGTGTTTCATGGCGGCAGAATCACCAGTTGCGCGAAAGCCATTCTGCTCAAGCCGGCGACCGGGCGGCAGCATCGACACAGGCTGTCGTATTGTCGACCGTCGCAAGCACACCACATAGCGATCATGTGCGGCAGAGTCATCCAGAGCAGTGGGCCGGTACGTTATGCCATTGTTGACGGCATGAACGTGCGTGACAGTCGCGTACACAATTATCCGCCTCGGTGGAACGCCGCGCCGAGCCAGGACCTGCTGGTGATCCGGCGTAATCATCAGACCGGCGAGGTGTCCCTCGAGCCCCTGCGCTGGGGTCTCATCCCTTATTGGTGCCAGGACCCGAAAGGCGGCCGAAGACCGATCAATGCCAAATGTGAGACCGTGCGCAATCTGCCCACCTTTCGGGATGCCTATCGCCGGCGTCGCTGCATCGTCCCGGTTGATGGCTTCTTCGAATGGGTGCGACGTGAAAGTCGTTTGTGTGATTGTCCGGCGGCGTCATTTCGGCCGGATCTGCCGTCCCATCGGCAGTACCCTACGAGGTAGGGCGGCTTGGCAACGGGTCGTCTAAAAACCCTCGGACAATGTATCCCGCCGTCTCACGACGGGTACCGGAACCGTGAGGAGCAGGTATGTCTGCCAGCATCGAGGCGGATCATGGGGCTAGCACTACTTTGGCAGATTTTTAGTGGCACGGGATTCCCAAATCAGTTTTTCAATGATTCATGGGTGGTCGGCTTTTGGAGGGGCCGACCATGGTAGGCACAACGTCAAATTGGGAAGACGAGCTTCGAGGATGGCTCAAGCCGTTCTTGGATCGCCTGGGCCATAAATCGCGGCGGCGAATGTGTCCGCTTTATGTGGCAGGGCTGATCGGACCCGGCGATCGCAAGAGCGTTCAGCCGATGGCGGCGCGGCTTGCGCCTGGCGATTACGACCAGCTGCATCATTTTGTTGCGGCTGGCGTCTGGGACGCGGCGCCATTGGAGACGGAGTTGCTCATTCAAGCGGATCGGCTCGTTGGGGGCAACGACGCCGTGTTGGTAATCGACGATACGGCGGTGCCGAAGAAGGGCACGCACTCGGTCGGCGTCGCTGCGCAATACGCTTCAGCGCTAGGCAAGACCGCCAACTGCCAGATTCTCGGTGTCACTGACGCTCGCCCGCGGCGAAGTTCCGGTGATGGTGGCATTGCGGCTTTTTCTTCCAGACAGTTGGGTCAACGATCGGCGGCGGCTGAAGCGAGCTGGTGTTCCGGTCGAATATCGAACTGCACAGACAAAGCCCGAGATCGCACTGGCGGAGATTGATCGCTTGATATCGATCGGCGTGCGCTTCCGCTGTGTGCTGGCGGATGCCGGTTACGGTCTCAGTGCGCCTTTCCGTCAAGGGCTGACGGCCCGCAAGCTTGCCTGGGCAGTTGGCATCCCTCGTCACCTCAAGGTGTACCCCGTTGGGGTGCAGCTGATTTGGCCAGTGACCAAAGTTCGAGGCCGGCCACGTAAACGGCACGTGCCAGATAGTCTATCGACAGCAGCGGCAGACATGCTGCGCAGTGCGCGGTGGAGACTGTGAGTTGGCGCAGCGGTACGAAGGGTCGGCTCAAAGCCCGGTTTGCTGCCGTCCGTGTGCGTATGCCGACGGTCCTCCCAGCGGATATGGGACAAGGGGCAACAGCATTTCAGGGGACGAGGCTTGGCTGATCGGCCAGGCACGCGCCCCGGGAGAGAAGAAATACTGTCTCGCCAACTTGCGCCGCCGGAACGGATCTTCGCAGCTTAGCCGCGACGATCAAGGCAGATGGATTTGCGAGCAGGCCGATCAACAGACGAAGGAGGAACCGGTTCGACGACTTCGAGGGAAGGCTGGCACGGCCTTCATCGTCATGCGCTGACGGCGATGATTGCTTACGCGTTCTCGAACATCGCCGGCTCAAAAAAGCGAGGCGGAAAAAGGGATCAACGGCCCGCCCGACAACCGACGTTGCCGGTGGTCGCCACGCCATCGTCGACCTCATAATGCGATCAAGTCCTCAGCGATGCCCGTACTGCTGATCCTGGATCAGCGAGGAAAAGCAGCGTGAGTCCGACTGCCATATCGGGGAAGGCTGGCACGGCTGGGGAAGTGAGCAGACGATGCACCCAGTCGCTGCGCCGGGGTAGTGGCGACAGCATGTACACACGGGAAGCGTACGCAACACGGGAGGCCCCAAGACGTGGTCAGGAGGATCAACCGGACGCCCGCGAGGGATGGGCCGGGCGTCATGGGGCGACGGAGAGGCTTGTATTACCGATGAAGCCGGGTAACGCCGGTGGAGGGAAGGGGCCTCAGTTCAGGACAGACGCAACAAGTAGTGAGGGACAGGGGATTGGGCAACCTAGCAACTCCGAAAAGTGTTCAGAAACTGCAGATGGCGTTACACGCGAAAGCGAAGACAGAACCTGGCTACCGGTTCTACGCCCTGTACGACAAGATCTTCCGGGAAGACATCCTGGCGCACGCCTATGCTCAGTGTCGCTCGAACAAGGGCGTACCGGGCGTTGACGGTCAGGACTTTGCGGATGTCGAGGCATACGGGCTCGGGCGGTGGCTGGGGGAACTGGCGTTGGCGCTCAAGGAGGAGACGTACCGGCCGGATCCGATCAGACGAGTGTATATCCCGAAAGCCAACGGCAACTTAAGGCCGCTGGGCATATCGACCCTGCGTGACCGGACGTGCATGACAGCAGCGATGCTGGTGCTCGATCCGATCTTCGAAGCCGATCTTCCACCCGAGCAGTATGCCTACCGTGCAGACCGTAATGCTCAACAGGCAGTGATCGACGTGGAAGAGACGCTGTTCCTAGATCACCCGGAAGTGGTAGACGCCGACCTTGCGGACTACTTGGAGCGTGCTTCACACTACCCCCGGTCTGTTGGTTGCGCATCGAAGAGGTCAGGCAGAGCGGCCGGCAGCTTGATTCTCAAGCCTTTTTTGCGCCCGCAGCTGATGTGTACCGCGTGAAGCTCGCCGCGCTTTACACGCTGCAAGATCGCCTGGCGCGAGACGCCAAGCAGATGGGTGGCTTTGAGCATCGTCACGTAGCCATCGGGCACTTTTTCCACGAAGCGCGAACGCAGTTCATCCGTGAGCCGGATGCGCCACGGCGCGCCGGGCGTTACCTGCTCGCCGGCGATAAAACCATCATTGAGCCAGCGATGCAAGGTCGAGGGCGCAACCGCAAGCATTTGCGCCGCGCGCTCGATGCTCATGCAGTCTCCATCTGGCGTGTGCTCTGCCGGCTCAAAGCACGGGATTTTCCAGTGCGTGCGCAAGCTGCTCACGCGATTGGCGATGAAGGACAGACCCGTGGCGGTGGTTCGTCCCTGCCGATTGAGGATGCCGGCGATGACGGTATCGGGATAATGTGCAGCGAGGCGACGCACGAGTTCTATCGTGTCCTCTGCAGTGCGGATCGGCGCCGGGCGCGAGCGCGGCAACGGCACGTCGATCTCGCTGAGCAGACCGCCGCGCCAGCGCAGCGTGAGGTGCGCGTTGGACGCCTCGCGCTGGACTGTGATGACGACTTCATCGAGCAGAGTGCGCAGCAACTCCTTGCGATCGCGATCGGTGGTGGTGGGCGCAGACCAAACGGCGGTGAGATCCTTGCCGAGTGCGAGCAGCGAGTCGCGCTCTTCGCGCGTCAGCACGAGCGGCCACGTGTGTTCGCGACGCGCCAGCTCTGCTTCAGCGGCCTTGAGCTCGCGCAGGCTGCTTTCCCACTCCGCCTCGAGGCCCCGCGCGACGAGTCGGTTGTCAGGATCGACGGACCGATAGCGGCGTTCGGCCCGCTGTGCGCCGTAGCGCGCACGTTCGACGTCGCGCCGGAACTGCGCCACGGTGGTCTCGTGATCGGCTTCGAGCTGCTCCGCGGCTTTCAGCGAGGCTTCCGCCGGACTTGAAGATGCCGGAGCCGACGAACACGCCCTCGGCGCCGAGCTGCATCATCATCGCGGCGTCGGCGGGGGTGGCGATGCCGCCGGCGGTGAACAGCACGACGGGGAGCTTCCCGGCCTTCGCGACCTCGGCCACGAGGTCGTACGGCGCCTGCAGTTCCTTGGCGGCGGTGAACAGCTCCTCCGGCGGCAGGCCGGCCAGGCGCTTGATCCCGGCGGACAGCGACCGCATGTGGCGCGTCGCCTCCACGACGTTGCCCGTGCCCGCCTCGCCCTTCGAGCGGATCATCGCGGCGCCCTCGGTGATACGGCGCAGCGCCTCGCCCAGGTTCGTCGCGCCGCAGACGAACGGCACGGTGAACTTCCACTTGTCCACGTGGTGCGCCTCGTCGGCGGGCGTCAGCACCTCGGACTCGTCGATGTAGTCGACGCCGATCGCCTGCAGCACCTGGGCCTCGGCGAAATGGCCGATCCGGCACTTGGCCATGACCGGGATCGACACCGCGCTGATGATCGAGTCGATCATGTCCGGGTCGCTCATCCGCGCGACGCCGCCCTGCGTGCGGATGTCCGCGGGCACGCGCTCGAGCGCCATCACCGCGACCGCGCCGGCGTCTTCGGCGATCTTGGCCTGCTCCGGCGTCACCACGTCCATGATCACGCCGCCCTTGAGCATCTCCGCCATGCCACGCTTGACTCGCACGGTGCCCGTCTCCCTCTTTTCATCTTCGGAACGGACCGTGGCGTCTGTCTCGGTGGACACTTCAAAACCTCCTGCTAGGGGCGTTCTCGCTTACATGCTAGTGTCTCCGGCCAGCCGGCTCCGCCGCCCGACCTCGCGGGGTGCCATTCCAGGTGTCGATTGCGCAATCGACCCGCCACGCCGGGACGCGGGACCGCCGGGGAACGGGGACCACGGGGGAACCGGAGTCTCCGCCGGCACAATGTCGCGCGGAGCGCAGCCGGGAGCATAGGTGCCGGAGACTCCACCGGCACAAGGTCGCCGTAGGCAGCCGGGGGGTTCGGGGGGTCGTCCCCCCGGCTAGTCGAGCATGTCGTCCATTTCGAAGAACTCTGGCTGGGGGGCGGTGCCGGGCAGGCGGAAGATGCGGGCGAGGGGGCGGCGCCTGGCGTTGATCGTGCGCGCGGCGACGTCGTTGTAGAACTTGCGGGAGAGGAACACCTGGTGCGCCGCGCTGTCGAGGTCGGCGACCAGTTCCTTCGCCGACTCCCTGCCCTCCAGCTCCGCGCGGAAGCCGGGCTGGCCGAACGTGGCGCGCAGCGCCCGCGTCAGGTCGCTTTCCGCGAGGTCGCGCTCGGCCGGGTCGGCGTCCTTCGCGCGACGCGACGCGTCGGCGAGCAGCAGGCTGGTGGCCGGGTCGAGCAGCCCGGACGACGCCAGCTCGTAGGCCGCCGAGCTGCGCCGCACCAAGGCCAGGTCGAGCCCGGTGCGGGCGGCTTCCGCCCGGTTGTGCAGCCGGTCCAGGCGGCTGGCCCGCCAGGAGATGTAGAAGCCCCACAGGACGACGCCCAGGACGACCAGGACGATGAGGGTCCACATCACCGCCTCTTTCCGGGGGGGTCTGGGGGGGTCGTCCCCCTGGCGGAGCCATAACCCCCGGGATAAAGCCACCGGCACAATGTCGCCGCAGGCAGCCGGGGGGTCCGGGGGGTCGTCCCCCCGGGAATCATTGCGCGACTCCCACTGTGGTGCGGCCGAGCACGACCGTCTCGTAGACGCTCAGCACCTCGCGCGCGACGACGTCCCAGTCGTAGTCCGCCACCGCGGCGAGCGCGGCCACCGAGAGCTCGGCGCGGCGCGCCGGGTCGTCGAGCAGCCGCGCGGCCGCCTCGGCCAGGTCTTCGGGGTCGCCGGTGGTGAACAGCTCCCCCGCCTGGCCGTTGCGCAGCACCTGCCGGAAGGCGTCGATGTCACTGGCGATGATCGGCACCCCGGCCGCCATCGCCTCCGCGGTGACGATGCCGAAGGACTCACCGCCCGTGTTCGGCGAGCAGAACACGTCGACCGAGTGCAGGACGCGGACCTTCGCCTCCTCGGTGACCTCGCCGAGGAACACGGCCCTGTCCCTGAGGGACGCCGGCAGCTTGTGCCGCTGCTCGTCGGCGTCGCCGGGGCCGGCGATCAGCAGCCGCAGGCCGGCGCGTTCCCCGGCGAGGATCTCGAAGGCCTTGAGGAGGACGGACAGGCCCTTGCGCGGCTCTTCCATCCGGCCGAGGAATCCGATCGCGCCGCCTTCGCCCGGCCAGCCGTCCAGCGGCTCGGCGTACCGGTAGCGGCGGGTGGCGACCCCGTTGGGGATCAGCACGGCGTCTCCCCCGAGGTGCTCGACCAGCGTCGTGCGCGCCGCCTCGGACACCGCGATCCGGCCGTCGATCTTCTCCAGGGCGCTGCGCAGCACCGGCTGGGTGGCGAGCAGCACGCGCGAGCGGCGCATCGCGGTATGCACCGTAGCCACGATCGGGCCGGACGCCACCCAGCAGGCCAGCAGCGACAGGCTCGGCACGGTCGGCTCGTGCACGTGCAGCACGTCGAAGTTGCCGTCCTTGAGCCAGCGGCGGACCCGGCTCACCGACAGCGGCCCGAACGCCAGCCGGGCCACCGACCCGTTGTACGGCACGGGCATCGCCTTGCCCGCGGGGACGATGTAGTCCGGCAGCGGCCGGTCGTCATCGGCGGGGGCGATCACCGACACCTCGTGGCCCATCCCGATGAGGGCCTCGGCCAGGTCCCTGATGTGCTGCTGCACCCCGCCGGGGACGTCCCACGAGTACGGGCAGGCGATGCCTATCCTCATGACACCCCTTCCCGGGGGGGTCTGGGGGGGTCGTCCCCCCGAGGCAACACCACCCCTTCCCGGGGGGGTCTGGGGGGGTCGTCCCCCCGGGGCAACACTGCCCTCTTGCTGTTATCAGGCGCGTTTCGGCGGGCGAGGCGATCGGGGTCGAGGTCGGCGACGAACAGGCGCTGGAGCATGTGCCAGTCCGCCGGGTGCTCCCTGATGCCTTCCTCGAAGGCATCAGCGAGCTGCTGGGTCATCGCGGCGACCTTCTGCTTGCGGTCGCCGGTCTCCGGCACGGGAATCTCGTCGTAGACGTGGGCGGCCCATTCGGTATCGCCGACGAACCAGCAGGACACGGGCATCAGCGCGGCTCCCGTCTGCACCGCCAGCGCGGCCGGGCCGGCCGGCAGCAGCGCCTTCTCACCGAAGAAGTCGACCTCGACGCCGGTGTCGGACAGGTCCCGGTCGGCGACGATGCACACCAGCTTTCCGGCGCGCAGCCGCTGCGCCATGACGCCGAACGGATGCGGGCCGCCGGTCGTGGGCAGCACTTCCATGCCCAGGCCGCGCCGGAACTCGAGGAAGCGCTCGTAAACGGAATCGGGCTTGAGGCGTTCGGCCACGGTGGTCAACGAGCCCGCCCCGTAGAGGTTGACCCAGAGTCCGGCCTGCTCGAAGTCGCCCATGTGCGGCAGGGCGTAGATCACGCCCCGGCCCTTCTTCAGGTAGTCCAGCGCGAGGTCGACGTTCGCGTGGTTGACGTGCATCCCGTCGAGAATCCGCTGCTTCGGTATTACCTGGAGCCGGAATGTCTCCAGGTAATAGCGGGCGTAGGACCGCATTACCTCGCGGGACAGGGTGCGCAATTCCTTGCCGTCTACGGCGTGTCCGTTGGGGGAGTCAGCCGCTTCCGTTCGGAGGACTCGGAAAAGGTTGCCCTCGAGAACCTGTACGCCGCGACCCTGCCGGCGCCAGGCGACCTCGGCCCCCGCCATGAACAGCGCGCGTGCCCATGACTCGGGCAGGCGGCACACGAGCGTCCATCCCGCGCCGAACCCGACGCTGAGCAGGCGCTCCCGCAGCTTCATCGTCCTCAGCCTTCCTTGGTCTTCGCGTCGGTCTTCGCGTCCTGGTGGACGGCGTGCATGCGCTGGCCCAGCGTGAACAGGCTGCCCGCGGCGAGCGCCCACAGTCCGATGGGCAGGATGTACGGCACGCCGAGCCCGGAAAGGCCCGCCGAGGTCAGCGAGATCAGCAGCCGTTCCGGTCGCTCGATAAGGCCGACGTCGCACTTGAGGCCGAGGCTCTGGGCCCGGGCCTTGACGTACGAGACGCACATCCCGCAGGCGAGGCAGAACAGCGTCACGACGGCGAGCACGTGGTCGGCGGGGTTGCGGATGAACCAGATCGTCAGCCCGCCGAACACCGCGGCATCCCCCACGCGGTCCATCGTAGAGTCCAGGAACGCGCCCCACGGGCCGCTGTCGCCTTTGACCCGCGCGAGCATGCCGTCCAGCATGTCGGTGAAGACGAAGACGGTGGCGCTGGCGGCGCCCGGGAACAGTTCCCCGATGGGGAAAAGCGCGAGCGCGCTGGCGGAGACCCCGACCGTCCCGGCCACGGTGATCATGTTCGGCGTCACGGGCGTGCGGGCGAGCGCCTGTATCACCGGGTTGAACAGGCGCGTGAATCCGGGGCGGAGGAAGTTCAGCATGGCCGTCAAGATCTTACTGGGCTGGAATGTCATAGCCGTTGCCGTCACCTGCTCGCCACCTCGCGGATTCTCGCGAGGGGTCTTGTGGTAACGCGCTCGTCGGGTTCAGGCTGTCAACTACGGCAGCTCATCGAGCGCAAGGAGGCGACGGGAGTGACGGACACAACGGGTTCGGCCAGCTCCGCTGGCGGCAGGGCACCATCGGCCGGGCAGCCAGGAAGCATTCGCAATGTCGTGCTGGTCGGCCATTCTGGAAGCGGGAAGACAACTCTGGTCGAGGCCCTGCTCGGGTACACCGGGACGGTCCAGCGGACAGGCCGGATCGAAGAGGGGTCGACGGTCAGCGACTTCGACGAGGTTGAGATCCGCCAGCAGCGGTCGGTCAACCTGACGTTGGCGCCCTTCACGTATGAGGGGATCACCGTCAACCTGCTCGACACCCCCGGTTACGCGGACTTCACCGGCGACCTGCGGGCGGGGCTGCGCGCCGCCGACTCCGCGCTGTTCGTCGTCTCGGCGAACGACGGCGTGGACGGGGTCACCCAGATGCTCTGGGAGGAGTGCGCGGCCGTCAGCATGCCGCGCGCCGTCGTCATCACCAAGATCGACCACCAGCGGGCGGACTTCGAGGCGGCTCTTGACGCGTGCCGCGCGGCGTTCGGGGACGCGGTCGCGCCGCTGTACCTGCCGGTGGGGGGCGGTCCTGACGGTGCCGGGCTGACCGGGCTGATCGGGCTGCTGTCGCAGCAGCTGTACGACTACTCGTCCGGCTCCCGGGTCGCGAGCGAGCCTGGTGATGACGACGCCGCGCGGATGGGCCCCCTGCGGGACGAGCTGATCGAGGGGATCATCACCGAGAGCGAAGACGAGACCCTCATGGACCGGTATCTCAGCGGCGAGGCGATCGACGCGGCGGTGCTGATTTCCGACCTCGAAAAGGCGGTGGCCCGCGGCAGCTTCTACCCGGTGCTCGCGACCGCGGCCGGCCAGGGGATCGGCGTGGCCGAGCTGCTCGAGGTCATCACCCAGGCGTTCCCGTCACCGCTCGAGCACCCGCTGCCGCCGGTGACGACACCGGACGGGAAGCCGGTGTCGGGCCTGTCCTGCGATCCGGACGGCCCGCTGCTCGCGGAGGTCGTGAAGACCACCTCCGACCCCTACGTCGGCCGGATCAGCCTGGTCCGCGTCTTCTCCGGCACGCTGCGGCCTGATCTCACGGTGCACGTCTCCGGCCACGGGCGCGCTTCCCGCGGGCACCCGGATCACGACGACGACGAGCGCATCGGCGCGCTGACCTCGCCGCTCGGCAAGCAGCAGCGGCCGCTGTCGTCTTGCTCGGCCGGGAGCATCTGCGCCGTCGCCAAGCTCGGCACCGCGGAGACCGGGGACACGCTGTCCTCCAAGGAACAGCCGCTGCTGATGGAGCCGTGGACGATGCCGGAACCGCTGCTGCCGGTCGCGATCGTCGCCAAGTCCAAGGCCGACGAGGACAAGCTGTCGGCCGGGCTGGCCCGGCTGGTCGCCGAGGATCCCACGATGCGCCTGGAGATGAACGCCGAGACCAGGCAGCTCGTGCTCTGGTGCATGGGCGAGGCGCACTCCGACGTGCTGCTCGACCGGCTGTCGTCGCGGTACGGGGTGGCGGTGAACACCGTCGCCCTGCGGGTGCCGCTGCGCGAGACGGTGTCGTGCTCGGCTCGCGGCCTGGGGCGCAACGTGAAGCAGACCGGCGGGCACGGCGAGTACGGGATCTGCCAGATCGAGGTGGAGCCGCTGCCGGATGCCGCCGGGTTCGAGTTCGTCGACAAGATCGTCGGCGGCGTGGTGCCGCGGCAGTTCATCCCGTCGGTGGAGAAGGGCGTCAGGGCCCAGCTCGAGCAGGGCGTGCTGGCCGGCTACCCGATGACCGGGGTCCGGGTGACGCTGTTCGACGGGAAGGCCCACTCGGTGGACTCCTCCGACATGGCGTTCCAGAAGGCGGGCCGGGCCGCGCTTCGTGATGCGGCCGAGAAGGCGTCGCCGATGCTGCTCGAGCCCGTCGACGAGGTGTCGATCCTGGTGCCGGACGACTACGTCGGGCCGGTCATGTCCGACCTGTCGGGCCGGCGCGGGCGGGTGCTCGGCACCGAGCCGGTGGGCGTCGGCCGGACGCTGGTCCGCGCCGAGGTGCCCGAGCTGGAGATCACGCGGTACTCGATCGACCTTCGTTCGGTCTCGCACGGGACAGGATCCTTTACCCGGGGGTACCTGCGCCACGAGCCGCTCCCGTCGCACCTGGCCGCCAAGGTGGCGGCCGATTCACGGCCGGAGTTAGGGCTTTAGGTGCTTCGTTGTGTCTAGTTGTGTCTAGTTGTGTCGTCCGGGGTGATATCCGCCCCGGACGACACGGCTAGCCGGAGTCAAAAGCTTCGCGCGCCCGGGCCGCGAACGCGTCGGCCCGCTGGCGGATCTCGGCGAACTCCCGGGCGACGTCGGCGGCGCTCTTGCGGCCGGTGCAGAACTTCCACACCTCGAGCACCGACGGGCGGACGCGCATCACCCGGGCGAGCCTGTCCAGTTCCTCCGGCTCCGGCCGGATGTAGCGGGTGTATCCCCTGACCACCGACTGGACGCGCGTCATGTCCCGCGCGCCCGCCGAGAACAGCAGGAAGGCGAGCGGCCACAGCCGCGGTCCGGTCCCGGCACCGGTCCAGTCGACCATCACCAGCTGGCCCTCGGGGGAGGCGACGGCGTTCGCCAGTACGAAGTCGGGATGGACTAGGGCTTCGGGAAGGCCGTGACCGCCATCGAAGTCCGCGACTTCCGCGCGCAGTGCTTCGTAGGCAGGCCGGTCATCTGGGGTGACCTGGCCTTCGGCGGCGGCGAGCAGCGCGGCGGCCGCCGCGATCTCCGCGTCCGGGGATCCGTCGGTCAGGTGGTGCCAGGCTCCGCCTTTCCGGGTGACTTTCTCCGACGCGCCCGGGAGCGTCTGCAGCCGGGCGAGCATCGCGCCGAGCCGCACGAACCCGCCGAGGCGTCGGATTGTCTCCACGCGGCTGCTCCTCGGGACGGCCTCGACGTAGCCGGTCACCAGCACGTCCTGGCCGTCGAGCACCGACACGGGCTGTCTTGCGGGCTGTTTTCCGGGCTGTCTTGTGGCCTGCTTTGTGGCCTGTTTTGTGGCCTGTTTTCCGGGCTGTCTTGCGGCCTGTTTTCCGGCCTGTTTTGTGGCCTGTTTTGTGGCGGGGCGTTCGGCCGGGAAGCCGACGCCGGCCAGGAAGTCCAGGATCGCGGCGTCGCCGGCCGCGGCCCCGGCCTGCCTGCTGGCGGGAAACGTGCGCGCCACCCAGGCGGGTCCGTCCCCGCGGTCGACCCGGAACACGCCCAGGTCCAGCTCTGTCGTACTGGCGACCTCGATACCGTAGGCGGCTTCCAGGTGGGCCGGCAGGCGGTCCGTCCCGGACCGGGTCAGCATCGACTTCGCGTAGTCGTCAAGTCCTGCCATGCCCCGCCTTCCCCGTCCGCTGAGCCGATCCTAGGGCCCCTCGCCGACCGCCGGCGGCTATCCGTTGCTGAATCGGCACCGGCGGCGGTATCGGCGAATACCGACATAAGTTGCATTTCGGGTGGCCAATGGGTCGGAGATAACCGTCCGTGAGCATTGCTGGAGCCCTTCCGGCTAGGTCGCCCATGATCACGAAGCATTTTCGGTTCTATGGAATGAATAATTTACGGTAGGAAAAATGTTTTCGTGATCATGGCTCTGGGTGCGGAATCGGCGACTACGGAAGGTAATCATCGGGTCGGAGTAGTGGCGGGGTGGCGCAGGTGGGGTCCCGGGGTGGTCCCCGGGTGGTGGCGGGGTGGTGGCGGCGGGTGGTGGAGGTGGGGCTCCGCGGTGGTGGTGGCCGAGTGGGAGTGGTGGCCGGGGTGGCGGTGGCCGAGTGGGAGTGGTGGCCGGGGTGGCGGTGGCCGAGTGGGAGTGGTGGCCGGGGTGGCGGTGGCCGAGTGGGAGTGGTGGCCGGGGTGGTGGCGAAAGTCCGGTAACCGCAGGGGGGGTGATGGCGTCTTCAGGGGCATAAGGAATGGCCTTGTGAGAGGAGATCTCATGAAGACGTCACGTATCACTGTGCTAACCGGGGCGGTGTTGCTGACGGCGCTGACGCTGGCGGGGTGCGGGACGGCGAGCTCGGGCGGAAGCAGCGGGACCACCGCGTCCTCGGCTCCCGCCTCGAGCGCCGCCGCGGGCACGCCGGCCTCCAGCGGTCCAGCCGGGAGCACGGCGCCGGCGTCGGGGGCGGGGGCGACGCTCCCGGCCGGCGGCCCGGTGCCGGCCGGGTTCGCCGCGACCTCGGTCACGTTTGTCTCCGCGGAGGAGGCGTTCGTGCTGGGCACGGCGCCGTGCGCGCACGCGCCCTGCACGTCGATCGTGCGGACGCTTGACCGGGGCGCCGACTGGCGGGGGCTGCCCGCACCCGTCGTGCCGCTCGGGCAGCCCGAGAACGGCACGAGCCCGGCGGTGTGGGGGATCCGGTTCGCCGACCCGGACCACGGGTTCGTGTTCGGCAACGGGCTGTGGGAGACGACCGACGGCGGTGAGCACTGGGCGGCGGCCGCCGGCCCGGCCGGCTCGATCCGCTCGCTCGAGGTGATCGACGGTCAGGTGCTGGCGCTCACGAACGCCTGCAGCGCGCAGTCCGGCTGCGCGCAGACCGGCACGCTCATGCGCCGTGCACTGGCCGGCGGCGCGTGGCAGGCGGTCACCCAGGTGCGCGATCCCGGCACGATCGCGACGCAGGCCCGGGTAGCCGCGGTGCTCTCCGGCAGCGACGTCATCGTCACGGCCAACGGCGGGCTCAGCTACGCCACGCACGCCACGCCGTGCGCTTCGCCGGGAGTGGCGTGGCCGTCGTCGGTCGCGGTGAGCGGCCCGGACGGGCTCGCGCTGCTGTGCGCCGGGTCGGCCGCCATGGGGAGCGTGGCGAAGACGGTCTATGTGAGCGGCGACCTCGGCGCGCACTGGACCAAGGCAGGTTCCCCCGCGAACGGCGGCGACCCGGTCGACTTCGCCGCGGCCACGCCGACGCAGTTCGTGATCGGCGCGGCCAGCGGCGCTAGCTGGCTCTACTACTCCGGTGACAGCGGGACCCAGTGGGGGACGGGCTACATGGCGGGCGACGGCGGCATGGGCTGGAACGACCTGGGCTTCACCACTACGAGCGACGGAGTGGTCGTCCACGGGCCGGCGCTCAGCGACGGCAACCGGGAGGGCCGTCCCGGCCAGCTGCTGCTGACCAGCGACGGTGGCACTACCTGGCAGCTCGTGCGGTTCTAGGCGCCGCTTCCAGGCGCGGCGCGCGGACGCCTGGGCAGCCTTAGCCGGCTGGCCAGGCGTCGGCGAGCACCTTGCGGGTGTCGGCGAGCAGCTGCGGCAGCACACGGGTCCGGCCGACGACCGGCATGAAGTTGGTGTCACCGCCCCAGCGAGGCACCACGTGCTGGTGCAGGTGCGCGGCGATCCCGGCGCCCGCGACCGAGCCGAGGTTCATCCCGATGTTGAAGCCGTGCGGTCCGGACGCCGTTCGCAGCGCCCGGATCGCGCGCACCGTGTAGTCCGCGAACTCGGCGGTCTCGTCGCGGGTGAGCTCGGTGTAGTCGGCCAGATGCCGGTACGGGCAGATCAGGACGTGGCCGCTGTTGTACGGGTACAGGTTGAGGATGGCGTACACCAGCTCGCCGCGGGCGACGATCAGGCTCTCCTCGTCCGACAGCGTGGGCGCGACGCAGAACGGGCAGCCCTCGTCCGCGCCGGGGCCGGTGGGCTTGCCGGCGCCCTGGATGTACGCGAGCCGGTGCGGGGTCCACAGCCGTCCGAACGCGTCCGGCACGCCGGGGCCGGGCGGCACCGGCTCCTGAGGCGGCACGTTCTCCTCAGCAGGCGCTTCCGGCGGCCCGGGCGGCACGGTCACACCTGGACGCGGTCGCGGACCGCGGTCACGATCTCCGCGATCGCCTCGGCAACCGGGACGCGGTTCTTCTGCGAGCCGTCCCGGTACCTGAAGGACACGGCTCCCGCGGCCACGTCGTCATCGCCCGCGATCAGCATGAACGGCACCTTCTGCTGCTGCGCGGTCCGGATCTTCTTCTGCATCCGGTCGTCGGAGTCGTCCACGGTGACGCGGATACCGTTCTCGGCCAGCTGGGCCGCCACCTTCGACAGGTACGGCACGTGCGAGTCCGCGATCGGGATGCCCACCACCTGGACCGGCGCCAGCCAGGGCGGGAACGCGCCCGCGTAGTGCTCGACGAGGATGCCGAAGAACCGCTCGATCGAGCCGAACAGCGCGCGGTGAATCATGTACGGCCGCTGCCGTGTCCCGTCGGCGGCCTGGTACTCGATGCCGAAGCGCCCCGGCTCCTGGAAGTCGACCTGCAGCGTGGACAGCTGCCACCGCCGGCCGATCGCGTCACGCACGTGCACGTCGATCTTGGGCGCGTAGAAGGCGCCCTCGCCCTCGGCGACCACGTAAGGCAGCCCCGAGGCGTCCAGGGCGTGCCGCAGCGCGGCCTCGGCGGCGTTCCATTCCTCGATCGTGCCGACGTATTTTTCCGGCCGGGTCGACAGCTCGGCCTCGAAGTCGGTCAGCCCGAAGTCCCGCAGCAGCCCCACGACGAAGTTGAGCAGCGACGCCAGCTCGCCCGGAAGCTGGTCAGGCGTGCAGAAGATGTGCGAGTCGTCCTGGGTGAACCCGCGTGCCCGGGTCAGCCCGTGCACGACGCCCGACTTCTCGTACCGGTACACGGTGCCGAACTCGAACAGCCGCAGCGGCAGCTCCCGGTAGGACCGCCCGCGCGAGCTGTAGATCAGGATGTGCATCGGGCAGTTCATCGGCTTGGGGTAGTATCGCGCCCCGTCCAGCTCCATGGGCGGGAACATCCCGTCCTTGTACCACTGAAGGTGGCCGGAGGTGATGAACAGGTCTTCCTTGGTCAGGTGCGGGGTGTTCACGAACTGGTACCCCGCCTCCTCATGCCGCCGTCGCGAGTAGTCCTCCATCACCCGGCGGATGATGCCGCCCTTGGGGTGGAAGACCGGCAGGCCGCTGCCAATCTCGGTCGGGAACGAGAACAGGTCGAGCTCGGCGCCAAGGCGCCGGTGGTCGCGCCGCTCGGCCTCGGCCAGCATGGTGAGGTACTTGTCCTGGGCGTCGCGGCTTTCCCACGCGGTGCCGTAGATCCGCTGCAGCTGCGGGTTCTTCTCACTCCCCCGCCAGTACGCGCCGCCGGTGCGCATCAGCTTGAACGCGGGGATCGCCTTGGTGGACGGCACGTGCGGCCCGCGGCACAGGTCCTTCCAGGCCACCGCGTGAGTCTTGGGGTCCACGTTGTCGTAGATGGTCAGCTCGGGACCGCCCACCTCCACCGACTCCTCGGCGTCGGCCGCCGGCGATCCCTTGAGCCCGATCAGCTCCTGCTTGTAGGGCTCGCCGGCCAGCTCGGCACGTGCCTCCTCCTCGGTCACCACCCGGCGGGAGAACAGCTGACCCTGCTTGACGATCTGCCGCATCCGTGCCTCGATCGCCTTCAGGTCGCCGGGCTCGAACGGTGCCGGCACGTCGAAGTCGTAGTAGAACCCGTTCTCGACCGGTGGGCCGATCCCCAGCTTGGCCTGCGGGAACAGTTCCTGCACCGCCTGGGCCAGCACGTGGGCGGTGGAGTGCCGCAAGATGGCGTGGCCGTCCTCGGAGGAGACCGGCACGGGCTCCACGACGTCGCCGTCGGCGAGTACGTACGCCAGGTCGCGCGGCACGCCGTTGACCCGCGCGGCGATCACGTCGGGCGAGGCGCCGAGGACCGAGTCGAAGGCAGCGCCCGCCGTCGTCCCGGCCTCGGTCACATGCTCGCGGCCGGCGAGGGTGATCCGAAGCTGCTGGCTGGACACGGTGGGCTCCTTTGACGTTGGGACAGGTCCGTTACCCGATGCTATCGGTGTCCGGGAACGAACGCGTGCGAGTGTCCCGCCCCGCCGAGGATAGGTAAGTCATGGCCCGACAGGACCCGTCTGGTGACGAGTGGACAATCCGCACCGACATCCCGCATCCGGCCCGGGTCTACGACTACTGGCTGGGCGGTAAGGACAACTTCGAGGCCGACCGGCGCGGGGCCAAGCAAGCGCTGAGCGAGATGCCCGAATTCCGCGACTACGCGGTCGGGAACCGGCAGTTCCTGGTCAGGGCGACGCGAATGCTCGCCAGCTCGGGCATCCGGCAGTACGCCGACATCGGGAGCGGCTTCCTCACCAGCCCGAACGTCCACGAGATCGCCAGGGCCGCCGACCCCGGAGCCCGCGTCGTCTACGTCGACAACGACCCCGTGGTTTTCCTGCACGCGCGTCTCACCAGCGCCGGAGCCGAGCAGCAGGGCCTGACCTTCGTGCCGCGCGGCCGGGCGGACATCATGCGCATGTTCAACGGTCTGCCGCTGGTCGAACCCGGCCTGACACTCGTCACCCGGTGGCGTCCAGACGAGGACCCCGGCCCCAACGCCGACCGCGCCTGGGCCTACGGCGGCATCGCATCGGTATGACGTTCTAGGGCCGCCGCGGAAAAAATACCCTGAGTTTTCCGAACGGAAGGTGGCGCCTGCCCGGGCCGCCCGTTCTCCCTTAGCCGGGCAAGCCCGCCATGGCGAGCAGGTCGTCGAAGATCCGGCCGATCGAGGTGACGGTCAGCGTGAGGTGGCCCTCGCCCGGCATCAGGTGCACCCGGGCGCCGGTCACGTGCGCGGCGAGCCACTGGCCGTGGGCGAACGGCACCATCCGGTCCTGGTCGCCCTGCCAGATGGCGACCGGGGCGGGCATCGTGTCGAGCGCAAACCCCCAGTCGACGGTGAACGCGATGTCGTCGTCCCGCCAGCCCGCGATGCCGCCCCCGAGGGCGGCCCGCAGGCTCGCGGCGATGCTGGCGGCGAAGTCGCCCGTGAGCGCCGCCTTGTCCGCGTCCGAGACCAGCCCGCCGAACGCGGCCGCGACCTCCTCCGCCGTGACCTTGCCGAACGCCGCTGCCTCGGCCTCGAGATACCGGGTGAGCTCGTCCGTGCCCGCCAGCGCGGCGCCGAACTCCTCGACGTTCTCCGGTCCCATGCCGACGAGGAAGTCCAGGCCTTCGGCCCGGTAGGGGGCGACGCCCGCGATGGAGGCCGCGGCCATGCACCGGCCGGGCAGGAGGGCCGCGCAAGCCAGCGAGTGCGGTCCCCCGCCCGAGGAGCCGATCGAGACGAATGTGTCCGCGCCGAGCGCGTCGAGGACGGCGGCCACGTCCGGCGCGACATCGGCGACCCGCCGCCCGGGCCGCGGCGTCGAGCGCTCGTACCCCGGTCTGGCGATCATGACGACCCGCAGCCCCCGCTCCCGCGCGGCCTCGACCGTCGGCGGGTAGGCCACCAGGCCCGCCGGCGTGCCCTCGTGGATGACCAGCGGCAGGGCGTTCGCCGGCCCGGCCGTCAGCACGTCGAGCTCCCGGCCGTCTGGCAGGGAGATCAGCCGTCGTTCAGTCCGCATGCCGCCAGCGTAGGCCCAGGTGCGGGGTTACTGTCCTGGATTGGAGTAGACACGCTCCGGATATACGAAAACCGCGGTCCGCCGCTCTGCCAGCATCACCCGGTCGTAAGTGTCGAAGTCCTCGTGGGTGCCGCCCGCGGCCGTGAAGATCTCCCGCAGCAAGAGCCGCAGGCGCTCGGCGTCCACGCCGGGCATCGGGTCGTCGGGGCCCGCGAGTTCCACCGGGCCCTCGGCCGCTGTCCACTGCCATCCAGACCGCGCGACGACATTCGCGTAGGGGCGCTTGCGCAGGCGGTCGAGCTTGCGCGTGCCGCCCCTGATGACCATGCCTACGACCGTCGCGCCGGTCACCGGGTGCGGGAGCACGCCCGCGTTCACCACCGACGAGGCGACCGTCCCGTCCTCCCGCGGCGTGGACACCACGACGAGCCCGTGGTCTCCCGCGATCATCCGCCTGAAATCCTCGATATCAGCCACGGGACTATTCAACCGCTCCAGGCCGATTACGCAATCGGCGTGTTCCCCGCACTCGGCACGGCGTCTCGGTAGGGATAAAAGGGATGAATCGGCAGTATCCTGCCGGTCCGCCATCAGCGTGGATCGAAAAGCACACTCTTGCGTGCTTTTCGATCCACTATGTTGATGCGCCCCCGGACGGCCGCCCATGACGCGCGCGCCTGTCCGCTAAGCCTGCCGCGGGCATGGGCGGCCCTGCGCGCTACGAGGATCAGCCGGCACCAGCATGACGCCGGGTGCCCGGGGAGCGGGAAGTTCCCGTAACGAGAGGTAACAACAGCCTCACGTGACACGCTGCGCACTCGGGCTGTACCGGATCGGTGCCCAGAGCGGGGTCGATTGCGCGATCGACCCGCTGGCTGGCTGGCGGGGCCGGGGCTGGGCGGGCCTGGCTGGGCTAGGGGCGGTCGTCGCGGCGGGGTGGTTTGCCGGCGCTGGAGTTGCCTTTGGGGCTGCCCTTGGCGGGGGTGCCGGAGTCGTTGAGCAGGCCGGCGCGGCGGAGGGCTTCGGCCATCGCGCCGCTGGCCGGCGCGGACTGGCCGCCGCGGCGGTCGCCGCCGGAGCTCGAGCCGCCGCCGCGGCGGTCGTCGCTCCGGGGGCCGCGGCGGTCGCCGCCCGAACCGGAGCCGGCCCGGCGGTCGCCGCCGGAGCCGGCGCGGCCTGCTTCCGTCCGGGGCGAGCCGGGGGCGCGGTCGCCGCGGCTGCGGGAGGAAGCGGGGGCGTCTTGGGAGGCGCCGGCTTCCGTTCGGGATGATGACGGGCGAGAACCGCGCGGCGAGCCGCCAGCTTTCGCACCTCCCTCAGCCCGGTCGTCGAGGCGCATCGTGAGGGAGATGCGGTGGCGGGGGATGTCAACGGACAGCACTTTCACGCGCACCACGTCGCCCGGCTTGGCGACCGAGCGCGGGTCGGCGACGAAGCCCTGCGACATGGCAGACACGTGGACCAGGCCGTCCTGGTGCACGCCGATGTCGACGAACGCCCCGAACGCCGCCACGTTGGTGACCACGCCCTCGAGGACCATGCCGGGCTCCAGGTCCTCCAGCGTGTGCACGCCCTCGGCGAAGGTCGCGGTCTGGAACTCCGGGCGCGGGTCGCGGCCGGGCTTCTCCAGCTCCCGCAGGATGTCGTTGACCGTCGGCAGGCCGAACGCGTCGTCGGTGAACTCGGCCGGGTTGAGCCCGCGCAGCACCTGGCTGTTGCCGATGAGCCCGGGCACGTCGGCGCCGGTCTTGACGAGGATGCGGCGGACCACCGGGTAGGACTCGGGATGCACGCCGGAGGCGTCGAGCGGGTCGCCGCCGCCGCGGATGCGCAGGAAGCCCGCGCACTGCTCGAACGCCTTCGGGCCCAGGCGCGGCACGTCCATCAGCTGCTGGCGGGTCCTGAAAGGGCCGCCCGAATCGCGGCGGGCGACGATCGCGCCCGCCAGGCCGTCGGTGATGCCGGACACCCGGGCCAGCAGCGGGCGGGACGCGGTGTTGAGGTCCACGCCGACCGCGTTCACGCAGTCCTCGACCACCGCGTCCAGGCTGCGTTCCAGCTTGGTGCCGGTGACGTCGTGCTGGTACTGGCCGACGCCGATGGACTTGGGGTCGATCTTGACGAGTTCGGCGAGCGGGTCCTGCAGGCGCCTGGCGATGGAGACGGCGCCCCTGAGGGACACATCCAGCTCGGGGAGCTCGGCGGACGCGTAGGCGCTCGCGGAGTAGACGCTGGCGCCGGCCTCGGAGACCACGATCTTGGTGAGGTTCAGGCCGGGGTTGGCCTTGATGAGGTCCGTCGCGAGCTTGTCGGTCTCGCGGGACGCGGTGCCGTTGCCGATCGCGATGAGCTCGACGTGGTGGGTCTTGGCCAGGTGGGCGAGGATGTGCAGCGACTCGTCCCACTTGTGGTGCGGGACATGCGGGTAGATCGTGTGCGTCGCGACCACCTTGCCGGTGCCGTCCACGACGGCGACCTTGACCCCCGTCCGGAAGCCGGGATCAAGGCCCATCGTGGGGCGCTGGCCCGCCGGGGCGGCGAGCAGCAGGTCGCGCAGGTTCGCGGCGAAGACGTTGACCGCCTCGGCCTCGGCCGCCTGCCACAGCCGCATCCGCAGGTCGATGCCGAGGTGCACGAGGACGCGGGTGCGCCAGGCCCACCGCACGGTGTCCAGGAGCCAGCGGTCGGCGGGGCGGCCGCGGTCTTCGACGCCGAAGCGTTCGGCGATGGGCTGCTCGTAGCTCTCCCCGAGGCCGCCGCCGGAGTCGCTCAGGTCATTGGGGTCCAGGGTGAGATCGAGGATCTCTTCCTTTTCGGCGCGGAACATGGCGAGCACGCGGTGCGCCTTGAGGCGGCCGAACGGCTCGGTGAAATCGAAGTAGTCCGAGTACTTGCTGCCCTCGTCCGCCTTGCCCTCGCGGACCTTGGCGCTCAGGGTGCCGTGGGACCACATGCGCTCGCGGAGCTGGCCGATCAGGTCGGCGTCCTCGGCGAACCGCTCGACGAGGATCGCGCGGGCGCCGTCCAGGGCGGCGGTGACGTCTGGGACGTTCTCGCTGAGGTAGCCGACCGCCGCCTGTGCCGGGTCGTTGCCTGGGTCGGCGAGCAGGAGGTCGGCCAGCGGCTCGAGGCCGTTCTCGCGGGCGATCTGGGCCTTGGTGCGGCGCTTGGGCTTATAGGGGAGGTAGAGGTCCTCGAGCCTGGCCTTGGTGTCGGCTTGGCGTATCTGCGCCTCGAGCTCGTCGGTGAGCTTGCCCTGCTCCCTGATGGACGTCAGGATGGCCGCGCGCCGCTCCTCGAGCTCGCGCAGGTAGCGCAGCCGCTCCTCCAGGGTCCTCAGCTGCGCGTCGTCGAGCGTGCCGGTGGCTTCCTTGCGGTAACGGGCGATGAACGGGACGGTGGCGCCGCCGTCGAGCAGCTCGACGGCGGCGGCGACCTGGCCGTCGCGGACGCCGAGTTCGCCGGCGATCCGCCGGACCACGTGGATCTCGGTCGGGTCCGCGGCGGCGGTGGTCTGGGTGGTCACGATCGGGTGCGGCCTTCCTGCCTTGCGATGTCCTGCACGCGAGCCTAGCGGGTCCGGGGCGGCCCGGCGGCGGCCTCGCGGCGGCTCGGGGGCGGCTCGGCGGCAGGTCGGCCATGAGTGGCGCGATGCGGCAGTAACTGTTGAGAAATGATCTGTTTACGCACATGATGCAAGGGGAGCGAAGCACGTCGGGAGGTGCGATGATGCATAGTGCAAATTTCGCCAGAAATATGTTGAAATTTCCTCGTCAAAGATCTCGTATCGCCATCCTGGCTACGGCCGCCCTGGGCGCGCTGATCGCGCTGCCGGCCGCCTTTGGCGCGCCGGCGCACGCGGCCGGCGCGGCCGGCGGGCGCGCCGGGGCGGACGCCACCTGCCCCTGGGTGACATCCACGGCGCCCATCAACCAGCGAGTCGCCCAGCTCATGAGCCACATGACCCTGGCCGACAAGATCACCATGGTCGAGGGCCACGGCACCACCAACCCGTACGTCTTCTACACGCCGGCCATCCCGTCGCTGTGCATCCCGGCCGTCGGCCTCGAGGACGGCCCGGCCGGCGTCGCCGACGGCATGACCGGCGTCACCCAGCTGCCCGCCGGGGTCGCGCTCGCCGCCAGCTGGGACCCGTCGCTCTCCGCCCAGTACGGCAGCGTCATCGGCGCCGAGGAGTACGGCAAGGGCGCGAGCGCCAACCTCGGGCCGACGGTGAACATCGACCGCGACCCGCGCTGGGGCCGGTCGTTCGAGGCGCTGTCGGAGGACCCGTACCTCAACTCGGTTCTCGATGTCCCTGAGATCGACGGCATTCAGAGCCAGGATGTCGAGGACCAGGTCAAGCACTATGACGCGTACAACCAGGAGACATACCGCAACACGCCCGCGGACGACGTGATCGTCAGCGACCGGGCGCTGCACGAGATCTACATGCCCTCCTTCTACAGCGCGGTCACGTCGGCGCACGCGGCCTCCGTGATGTGTGCCTACTCCTACGTCAACGGCAACGCGAGCTGCAACAACTCCTACCTGGAGACGACAGTCCTGCGCGATCAGTGGGACTTCCCGGGGTTCGTGATGTCGGACTACGGCGCCCTGCACTCCACCCAGGGGGCGCTCGAGGGGACCGACCAGGAGCAGCCGTTCAACACGTACTACGGCACGGCGCTCGAGACCGACGTGACGAACGGGACGATCCCGGTGAGCGCGCTGAACACGATGGTGCAGCCGGTGCTCACCGAGATGTTCCAGTTCGGCCTGTTCAGCCAGCCGCGCACCGGGTCGCCGACGGACACGGTAACCACGCCGGCGCACCAGGCGGTGGCGAACGAGGTCGCCGAGGCCGGGACGACGCTGCTGAAGGACAACGGCGGCACGCTGCCGCTGTCCGCTACCGGATCGGTGGCGGTGATCGGCCCCGCGGCCTCGGCCTCGCCGACCTACGCGGGCGGCGGCAGCGCGTACGTGCTCCCGTCCTCGACGGTCAGCCCGCTGGCCGGGATCAAGGCCGCCGACGCCGGCGCGACGTACACGCAGGGCCTGCCGACGGACACTTCCCTGCCGGCCATCCCGGCGGCGGACCTGTCCCCCGCCTATCCGGCCGCGGGCACACCGTTCGGCGGCAGCTACACAGGGACGCTGACCGCGCCGCAGACCGGCACCTACGTGCTGGCGATCACCAACCCGTGCCTGTGCTACACGTCCACGTACCTTCGCGTGGACGGCACGGAGCTGATCGACAACCCGAGCACGCCGCCGGTGCACACCTACTCGGCGGCCATCGCGCTGACGGCGGGCAAGAAGTACACGCTGTCGATCAGCGGCGAGTCCTCGCAGCTGCTGTGGGGGACCCCCGCCTTCCTGGCGCCTGATCTGTCCGCCGCGGTCGCGGCGGCCAAGTCCGCGTCTGTCGCGGTCGTGGTCGTCTCCGACGACACCCAGTCCGAGGCCACCGACCGGCCGAGCCTGTCGCTGCCCTCGGCGCAGGACGAGCTGATCGCGGCGGTCGCCGCGGCCAACCCGCACACGGTCGTCGTCATCAACGCGGGCGCGCCGGTCGCGATGCCATGGCTGAGCAACGTCGCGGCCGTGGTCGAACGCCTGGTACCCCGGCCAGACCAGTGGCACGGCGCTGGCCAGCGTGCTGTTCGGGCAGACCGATCCGGGCGGCCACCTGCCGGTGACGTTCCCGGCGTCGCTGTCGCAGGTGCCGGCCGCTTCCCCGGCCTCGTTCCCCGGCAACGGCTCGGAGGTGCTGTACTCCGAGGGCGTCGACGTCGGCTACCGCTGGTATGACGCTCGCGGCGAGGCACCGCTGTTCCCCTTCGGGTACGGCCTGTCGTACACCACGTTCGGGTTCAGCGGCCTGCGCATCAGCCGCGCCGCGGTGACCGGCACCGCTGACCTGCGCGTGTCGGCGACGATCACCAACACCGGCTCCCGGGCGGGCAGCGACGTGGCCCAGCTGTACGTGGGCGATCCTTCGTCGACAGGCGAGCCGCCCCGTGCGCTGCAAGGGTTCGACCGCGTGACGCTCGCTCCTGGCCAGTCGGCGCGGGTGGCGTTCACCGTCACGCCGCAGCAGCTGTCCTGGTGGAGTGATAGCGCGGACGGCTGGACGGAGAGCCCCGGCATCTACCGGGTCTACGTCGGCGACTCCTCGGCCCTGGCGAACCTGCCGCTGCGCGGCGCGTTCGCCGTGACCGCGACGCCGGGCGCGCGGCAGGTCGTGGTGACCGCGCCGTCTTCCGTGACCGCGGGCAGGTCTTTCGTCGCGCGGGTGACGCTGGTCGCGGGCGGCAACCAGACGCTGCACGGTGTCCGGCTGTCGCTGCAGCTGCCGCAGGGCTGGCGTCTGGTGCCCGTCAGCCGGACGGTATTCGGTACTGTCCGGCCAGGCCAGGCGATCGCCGCGACGTTCCGGGTGACGCCGCCCGCGGACTCCCCGGCCGTCAGCGCGGTGGTGCACGCGACCGCGACGATGGGTACCGCTTACCGGGAGAACGGCGTCAGCGTGACCGTGCGGGCCCGCTGATCCCGCCGGTCATCCTGGCGCGTCCCGATGTGTCCCGGCTCCGGGCTAGCCCCGGAGCCGGGGCATCGGGCCGGTGGGATAGCGGGGCATGGCGCCGGTCGGCGGGCCGAAGCGCAGCACGGCCCGCTCGCTGATGAGCTCGTACCCGATCCGCGCGGCGATCCGGTCCGGCCGGTTCCCTTCGGTGATCATCACCACCTCGCTGATCTGCCCGGTGCCGTGCTGCTGAGTGCCGCGCAGCGCGGCGCGGCTGACCGCGAGCACCACCGCGCCTGCGTAGCCGTTGTGCCGGCGCTCCGGCGGGGTGTACATCGTGCTGATCCTGACGGTGCCGGCTACCGGGCGGGTGATGGTGGCCATGGCCACCGGGTGGCCGTCGGCCTCCCAGAAGGCGGCGCCGCCATAGCAGAGCAGATCGTCGGCTGTCGTCTCCGGAGCCGTCGCCAGCTCGCCGACCTCGGTTGTGAACGCTTTGATCCAGGCAACGAGGAGCTCACGGTCCGCCCATGTCGCGGCGCGCAGCAGCCCGGCGGGCCCGCCGAACGGCCCGGGCTGCTCGGGGACGGCCCCGGCCAGCCGGTACACCCGGCTGTGCCGCTGCACGCGGGCGGCCAGGCCGGCCCGCTGGCTCCACGCCGCCGCGAAGGCGTCCGCGGCCCCGGTCGGCGCGTCAACGCCGCAGACGGCACGTCCCATTTTGGACAGTGAGGCCGCGAGCGCGGCGGCCATCTCCGGCGCACGGCAGGCGATCAGCAGCGGAACGGATGGGTTGTGCAGGAAGGCGCCCCGTGGTTCGCTGCCGTCGGGTGGCTCCCACCAGCCGTACAGCGGGCCGCCCTTGAGGTCGGCCTTGTCGTGCCGGGCCTGGGGATCGCGCGCTGCTTGCGGCGTCTGCGCCGCTTGCGCGGCCTGCGCCGCTTGCGCGGCCGACAGCAGCAGCGTGTTCTCAGCCGCGCGCGCCGTCAGGTAGCGGCCAGCCACCGTCAGGAACCGATCCAGGTCGGAGGTGGTACACCAGCCCATGCGGTCATGCTTCCAGTGGTAGGACGGCGGGCTCGCTGAGCGGAACCGAAAACCCTCGGGGAAGTAACATAGCGCCTTCGATTATCGGCGGACTCCGGCGGGTAATGCAAGGTCGACAGGCTGTAGTTACCGTCCGCTAAATGACAACACTACACGGTCTTCGACTGGCTGATAGCCGATGCGCTGGTAGATGGAATTGCTTACCGGATTCGCCAGATCCGTGTAGAGCAGCACCTCGTCGGCGCCGCCCGCGAGCGCCGCCTGGCTCACTTCCGCGGTGACCGCGCTCGCGTAGCCGTGTCCGCGCAGTTCCGGCGGCGTGTAGACGGGACCGACGCGCACCATGCCCGCGGCCCGCCTGGTGACACCGGCCATGGCCGCTGGCGCGCCGCGGATTTCCCATACGGTGAGCCCGCCGTAGCTGATCTTCTCCCGGACGGCGGCCGCCTGGTCGGTGTCGGCGAGGTCGTCCACCTCCTGGACGAAGGCGCTGAACCAGCTGGTCATGAGGGCTACGTCACCCTCGCCGGCGGGGCGCCGGGCGCCTTCCGGGCGGGGGTCGGGCCAGGAGAGTTCCGCGAGCCGGTACAGGCGCATGCGCCGGTGCACGTGCACCTGACTGCCCGTTTGTTCCACCCAGACGGCGGCGAACGCCGCCGCCGTCTCTTCGTAGGAGTTGACGCCGGGCAACGGGCGGCCGTTCAGCGTCTTGGCGGCGAGGCCCGCGGCCGCCTCGGCCGGGACGTCGGTGAGCAGTATCGGGAACGACGGCGTGTGCATGAAGGCGCCCTTGACTGTGCCCGCCTGCGCGTCGTCTGTCCACCAGCCGAAGAGCGGCGACTTGTCCGGGTCGCCGCCCGGGTCGTGCTGTGCCTGGGTCGCGCGGAGGCCTTCCGTCACGCTGAGCGTGACCGTGTTCCGGACGCGCTCCCGTCGCAGGTAGCCGCCAGCCGCCGCGAGAAACTCGGCCACGTCACCGGTCGTCCGCCATCCCATCCCGCCATGCTGCCACGCGCGTCACGGCCGACGCATCCGAATTATCGCGTATTCGTTGAATGATGATCGCATCCTCTGTGCTATGCAAAAGTATTCGCAATAGGCATTTCCCTGCGGGACGCGCACGGTTCCCGGTGGGTCGATTGCGCAATTGACCACACTAGAGCGGGTCGATTGCGCAATCGACACCGTGCGGGGGCGGGGAGAGCGGGTCGATTGCGCAATCGGCAGGCCGGCGGGGGCGCCGGGGGACGCGGGGGGGGACGCACGGGGGACGCGCCGGGGGCGCCGGGGGGCGCGGGGGGCGCCGGGGGGCGCCGGGGGGGCGCCGGGGCCGGAACAGGCGTTCCGGGCGGGGGTTGCCACAAAGGAGTGTGCTGTGCGTTCGTGTGGCACCACAGGGGGTTGCGATCGTGCCGACGGGATTGTTGACAATCTATCTGGGAGTTCGTAGCCTTCCGCCATGCCCAGACCTACGCCGGGCGGCCCTCAGGCTGGGGAGCCCGCTCGCACGCACGCGTTGGCCGCGCTGCGGCAGGCCATCCTGAGCGGAGACGTCGCTCCTGGTCAGCGGCTTGTTGAAGAGGAGCTGGCGGGGCTGCTCAAGGTAACGCGGGCGAGCCTGCGGGCCGCGCTCATCGACCTGGCGGCCGAAGGGCTCGTCGAGAGGGTGCCGAACCGGGGCGCGCGCGTCCGCGTGGTGACCCCCGAGGAAGCGATCGCGATCACCGAGTGCCGGATGGCGCTCGAGGCGCTGTGCGCGGTCAAGGCGGCGCAGCACGTGACCGACGATGAGGCCGCCCGGCTCCGCGAACTCGGCGCCGACCTGAAACGGGCCGTGACCGACGGCAACCCGCTGAAGTATTCGGAGCTGAACCGGGAGCTGCACCGCCGGGTCGGCGTCATCTCTGGCCAGACCGTCGCGGTCGGCCTGCTCGAACGGCTGCACGCGCAGATCGTCCGGCACCAGTTCCAGCTCGCGCTGCGCCCCGGGCGGCCCGAACAGTCCCTGACCGAGCACCTGGCCATCATCGACGCGATCGCCGGCCGGCGGCCCGACGAGGCCGACCGCGCCGTCAGGCGGCACCTCAGCAGCGTCATCGAAGCGCTGCGGGCGACCGGGAGCCAGTCCCGGGGCACCGGACGGGCCGCGGCGCGGACCGCGCCAGCGGACGCGGACGTCACGAGAGGACAGTCGATTTGAGCAAGCGGAAGCGGGAGTCACATGCTTAACGTCATCGTCACCGACCCGCCGCGGGCGGACCTCGCCGAGGCCGGCAAGCTCGCCGAGTACGGCGTCGCCACCGTGCACGAGGCGATCGGCCGCAATGGCTACCTCGGCCCCGCGATCCGCCCGAACCAGCAAGGCGCCCGGATCGCCGGCACCGCGCTCACCGTGCTGTGCTGGCCGGGCGACAACCTGATGATCCACGCCGCGGTCGAGCAGGCCAGGCCCGGCGACATCATCGTGATCACCACCACGTCCCCCAACTCGGACGGCGCGTTCGGCGAGCTCCTGGCCACCTCGCTCGCGGCCCGCGGCGTGCGCGGCCTCGTGATGGGCGCCGGGCTACGGGACACCCAGGAGCTGCGCGACATGGGCTTCCCGGCGTGGACCGCCAACGTGTCCGCCCAGGGCACGGTCAAGGAGACCCCGGGCTCGGTCAACGTCCCGGTCACCATCGGCGGCCAGCTCATCCGTCCCGGCGACGCGATCGTCGCCGACGACGACGGCGTGTGCGTCGTGCCGCGGCTCGACGTCGCGAAAGCGGTCACCGCCTCGGCCGCCCGCGTCGCCAAGGAGGACGCCAACCGCAAGCAGCTCGCCGACGGCGTGCTCGGCCTGGACATGTACAACCTCCGCCCCAAGCTCGCGAAGGTCGACTACATCACCTACGCCGAGTACGTGCGGCGCGCCGGGGAGGGAGTTTGAGAAATGGGCAGGCAAGGTATCCGGTGCATGCTGATGCGAGGCGGCACCTCCAAGGGCGCCTACTTCCTCGCGAGCGACCTGCCGGGCAGCCCGGACGAGCGCGACGACCTGCTGCTGCGGATCATGGGCAGCCCGGATCCGCGGCAGATCGACGGCCTCGGCGGCGCCCACCCGCTCACCTCCAAGGTCGCGGTCGTCTCCCCCTCGCAGACTCCCGGCGTCGACGTGGACTACCTGTTCCTGCAGGTCGTCGTCGACCAGCCGGTGGTAACCGACAAGCAGAACTGCGGCAACATCCTGGCCGGCATCGGCCCGTTCGCCGTCGAGCGCGGCCTTGTCCCCGGCGGCCAGACGCAGACCAGCGTCCGCATCCGGATGGTGAACACCGACAGCATCGTGACCGCCACCTTCCCCACCCCGGGCGGCACGCCAGAGTATGACGGGGACACGGCGATCGACGGGGTGCCCGGCACCGCCGCGCCCGTCGTCCTCAACTTCGAGGACTCAGGTCCAGGGACCGGAGTGCTCCCGACCGGGAACATCACAGACACCTTCCAGGGCACCCCCGTGACCTGCGTCGACAACGGGATGCCGGTCGTCGTGGTCGCGGCGGCCAGCCTCGGCCAGACCGGCTACGAGTCCGTCGCCGAGCTCGAAGGAGACGAGGAACTGAACAGGCGGGTCCAGGAGCTGCGCCTGGAGGCGGGCAAGGCGATGGGGCTCGGCGACGTCAGCGGCACCACCGTGCCGAAGATCTCGCTGGTCGCGCCGCCCCGGATGAAGGGGGAAGGGGAGGCGGGCGGGGGGACGATCAGCACTCGCACCTTCATCCCGGTCCGGGTGCACGAGTCCATCGGAGTGCTCGGCGCGGTGAGCGTCGCCACCGCGGTCATGATGCCCGGCGCGGTGGGCAGCGACCTGGCCGTCACGACGCCGGGGAGCCACCGGCTGAGCGTCGAGCACCCCAGCGGCGCGCTCCAGGTCGAGGTCGAACTCGACACCACGACGACACCGCCGACGGTGCTGCGCTCCGGCGTGGTGCGGACGGCGCGCAAGCTTTTCGACGGCACGGCGTTCCCGAGATAGGAGAGCTCCGGGGAGTCAGCCGCTTCCGTTCGGAATAAAAGGTTTTCTGGTTCGCGACAAGACATTGTGGAGAGAAGATGTCACGACCGCCCCTGCACGACGTGGCCCACCTCGGGTACATCGAGCTGCTCACCCCGGAATTCGACAAGTCGCTGTGGTTCTTCACCGACGTCCTCGGCCTCACCGTGGTGAGCGGCGAGGGCAACTCCGCCTACCTGCGAACCTGGGATGACTACGAGCGGCACACGGTCAAGCTGACCGGGCACGCCACCTCGGGCATCGCGCGGGTAGGCATGCGGGCCGAGAGCGCCGAGGCGCTGGAGCGGCGTGTCAAGGCCATCGAGGCCAGCGGGCTCGGGATCGGCTGGAAGGACGGCGATCCGGGAATCGGCCCGACCTACGCCTTCTACGACCCCGACGGGCACGAGATGGACCTGTACTACGAGACCGAGTGGTACGACCCGCCGGCGGGACTGAAGCCGGCGCTGAAGAACCAGGCGCAGGCCTACCCCGGGCGCGGGATCTGCGTGCGGAACCTCGATCACGTCAACTACCTGGCCGTGGAATCAAACGCCTGCGGCCAGTTCATGGTCGACCAGCTCGGCGCGCGGGTCACCGAGCAGATCCAGCTCGACGACGGGCGCGTCTCGGCGGTCTGGACGCACTTCGCGCAGAAGAGCTACGACGTCGTGTACACCGACGACTGGACGCGCACGCGGGGGCGGCTGCATCACGTGGCGTTCCGTACCGACACGCGCGAGGACATCCTGCGGGCCGCGGACATCGCCCTCGACAAGGGCGTGTTCATCGAGACCGGGCCGCACAAGCACGCCATCCAGCAGACGTTCTTCCTCTACCTGTACGAGCCGGGCGGCAACAGGATCGAGCTGTGCAACCCGGTCGCGCGGCTGATCTTCGCGCCGGACTGGAAGACGGTGACCTGGACCCAGGCCGAGCGGGCCAAGGGCCAGGCGTGGGGCCTGAAGACGATCGAGTCGTTCCACACGCACGGAACGCCGCCCGTCGACTAGACCCCACAGCCTGGCTTTATCCGCCTGGCTTTACTCCCCTGGCGCCATCGAGATCAGGCTGAACATCGCCCCCTGGTCGTCGGTGACCGTGGCCATCCGCCCGTACGGGCTGTCGGTGGCCGGGCGGACGACGCCGCCGCCGAGCTTGGTCACGGTCGCGACCGAGTCGTCGGTGTCCGCGGCGCCGAAGTACGTCGACCAGGCCGCGGGAACATTCTGCGGCACGTCGGCCGGGTAGCCGCCGATGCCGCCGACCTCGTGGCCGGCCAGCAGCAGCGTCGCGTAGCTGAACCCGTCCCCGCTCATGTCTCCGTACTCATAGCCGAACACCGCCGCGTAGAACGCCTTGGCCCCCTCGAAGTCGCGGCTCATGTGCTCGGTCCAGGTCAGCGCGCCCGGCGCGTTGGCGACCTGCGCGCCGCTGAAGGCCCGTGCCTGCCAGATGCCGAACACGGCGCCGGTCGTGTCCGCCGCGACCGCCATCCGGCCGACGTCCATCACGTCCATCGGGTCCATCAGCAGCTGGCCGCCGGCGCCCTTGATCCTGGCGGCGGTCGCGTCCGCGTCCGCGGTGGCGATGTACGTCGTCCAGGAGGACGGCGCCTCGGGCGGCCCCATCTTCGGCCCGATCCCGGCGACGCCGCGGCCGTCGATGTGGGCCATCGAGTAGCCGCCGGTTTCGGGGCCGCCCTGCTGGATGTCCCAGCCGAACAGGCCGCTGTAGAAGCTGATGGCTTTCGGTATGTCGGTGACGCCGAGGTCGATCCAGCACGGCGTCCCTTCAGGCCATGGGGTATCGCGGGTAACCACATCTGCACCTCCGTGTCGGGCGCGGCACGCCCCATCGCGAGCCGCGCTATTCGCCGACGCTAACACCCGGGTCTGACAGGCCCCTACAATGGGGCGATCATGTACAGCAAGACCAGTCTCGGCGCTGATCAGGCCGCCGGCGGCGTGTCGCTTTCCCCGCGCGGCAAGCGGATCCTGTTCGCGGTGCTCGCGGTCGTGTCGGCCGCGCTGATCGGCGCCGGGATATACAGCGCGGTCGGCACCGACCGGTACGGCGCGTCGGCGAACGGCTGCGTGAACCTCACGATTCCTAGCTCCACCGGGGGAGCGACGCTGCATTACTGCGGGTCACAGGCGCAGTCGTTCTGCCGCTCGGCCTACGCCGCGGCCGACCGGCTGTCGCTGCTCGCCCGCCCGCAGTGCGCGCTGGCCGGTCTCACGCGCGCCAAGGTCGCCGCGGGCTGATCTCTTCATTTATCCGGAACGGACGCGTGGCTCCACCGTGAGCGGCCTACAGCTCGCGATTACGGCGGTCGCGCGCCGTGGAGTCTGGGCAGCCCCACCACCGGCTCGTACTATCGGGGTGAGGACTCTGCCGGCGCCGGGCTCTTCGTCCCGCTGGCGGGCACGAGCCGGAGGGTGGAGGTGGTCAGCACGAACTCCCCGAACACCGTTGCCAAATTCCTCGTACCGGACGTGATCTTCGGCATAGGCGTACTGTCCGAGGTGGGCCAGGCCGTCCGGCGGCAGGGCGGGGTCCACGTGCTCGTCGTCAGCGACCCAGGGGTGGCCGAAGCCGGCTGGACGGCCGAGGTGCTCGGTCATCTGGCAGCAGCCCGGGTCTCCGCGGAGCTGTGGGACGAGCTGACTCCCAACCCGAAGGGCCACGAGGTGGCGGCGGGCTGCGAGGTGTATGCGGCAGGCGGCTGTGACGTTCTCGTCGCGGTCGGCGGCGGAAGCTGCATCGACGCGGCCAAGGCGATCGCGGTGCTCGCCAGCCGCGACGGCGCGATCGCCGACTACGCGGGCGTCGGGAAGGTGGACGGGCCGCTGCCGCCGACCGTCATGGTGCCCACCACGGGCGGGTCAGGGTCGGACGTCTCGCAGTTCTGCGTGGTGACCGACACCCCGCGGCGCCTGAAGATCACCATCGGCGCGCGGGCCCTGGTACCGGACATCTCGGTCACCGACCCGCGGACGCTCACCACGGTGCCGCACGACATCACCGCCTACACCGCGATGGACGTGCTCAGCCACGCGATCGAGTCGTACCTGTCCAAGGCGGCCAGCTTCCTGACCGACACGCACGCGCTCGCGGCCATCCGGGACGTGTGCGAGCACCTGCTCCCGGCGCTTGACCGCCCCGGCGACGTCTGCCTCCGCGAAGGCCTGGCCCGGGCGAGCCTGCAGGCTGGCCTAGCCTTCACCAACGCCCTGCTCGGGGCGACGCACGCCATCTCGCACCAGATCGGCGGCCTGACCGACCTGCCGCACGGGCTGCTGAACGCGATCCTGCTGCCGCACGTGATGGAGTTCAACGCCACCGTGGCCGCGGACCGGCTCGCGGACGTGGCGGGCGCGATGGGCCTGCGAACCGGGCTGATGACGCCGCCGGAAGCCGCCGACGCGGCGATCCAGACGGTGCGCGCGTTCGCCGGGAAGGCGGGGCTGCCTGGGACCCTGCGGGAGGTCGGGGTCCGGCTGGCGGACCTCAACGCGGTGGCCAGGAATACGCTGCGCGACGCCTACGTCGTCACCAATCCCCGGCAGGTCAGCGAGGCGGACGCCCGCGCGATCTGCCAGCTGGCCTGGTAGCCGCCATGACCGACGTGGACGACTCGCGGCTGGCGCAACTCGTCGGCGTTCACTCATCGAAGACCGGATATTACGCGCGGTGGCGCGGGACCGCCACGGACCTGGAGCGGGCGCTCGCCGGGTGGACCGATGCCGAGCGCCGGGCCGACGAACTGACCAGGCGCAACGATCAGCTCCGGCGCGCCAGTGAACACCTCGCCCGGGTACGCCAGGCGGAGCTGGTAAACGCCGAGCGGCACCGGATCGCGCGCGACCTGCACGACAGCGTCGCACAGTGCCTGGTCGGCATCGGGATGCACCTGGAGTGGTGCTACCGGCACACCGATCCCGGCTCGCCCGCCTACGACCGGCTGGCGGCGAGCAAGGAACTCGCCCGCGCGGGGCTGGGCTGGGTCCGCTCGGCCGTCGCCGAACTGTCCGGTCTTGAGCACCCGGGCACCGGGCTCGGACGGGCGCTGCGCGACCTGGCCGCGGATTTCGGATCGGCCGGGCAGCTGAGCGTGTCGGTGCGGGTCGCCGGGCGGCAGCGGCAGCTTCCGGCCGCGGCCGAGCATTCGCTGTTCCAGATCGCCCAGGAGGGGCTCTGGAACGTGGTGCGGCACGCCCGGGCCAGCCAGGCCTGGCTCCGGCTCGAGTACGCCGACGACCAGATCCGGCTCAGCGTCTCCGACGACGGTTCCGGCGACCCGGCCCGCACCGCCCGCTTCCTGACCGCGGCCGCGCCGCGCCAGGGCAGGCACGGGCTGCGGAACATGGCCGAGCGG
This sequence comes from uncultured Actinomycetota bacterium, assembly GCA_963771985.1. Classification (GTDB taxonomy): domain Bacteria; phylum Actinomycetota; class Actinomycetes; order Streptosporangiales; family Streptosporangiaceae; genus Trebonia. Next base: position 36,652 of record CAVYVO010000036.1, read on the forward strand.
ACGGAGGAGCTTGGCGGTGACATTCGGGTGCGCCGTCGGCGCAGTGGCGGGCTGCGGATCACCGTACGCATCCCGGCCCCCGGCCACACCGGACCGGACGCGACCACGGCATGACCAGCCCTTCGACCCGGTCGCCGGTCCGCATCCTTGTGGTGGACGACCACACGATCGTCCGCCAGGGGCTGCGCTCGATCCTGGACCTGGAGCCTGACTTCACCGTGGTCGGCGAGGCCGCCGACGCTGAGCAGGCGGTGGCGCAGACCGCGCGGCTGCGCCCCGACGTGGTGCTGCTCGACCTCAAGCTCAGTGACAGCGACCCGGCCGAGGGGCTGGACGTGTGCACTGCGCTGCACGACTGGCACTCCGCGGTGAACATCGTCGTGCTCACCACGTTCCTCGACGAGCGGCTGCTTGTCAGCGCGCTCCGCCGCGGCGCGAGCGGCTACGCGCTCAAGGACGTGGGCGCGGTGGAACTGGCCCGCATCATCCGCGCGGTGCACGGCGGGCAGTCCGCGTTCGACCCGCGCACCGCCCAGCTGGCCGTCCGGTCGCTGACCGGACGGTCCGCCCCGCCCACGGGGCTGCTCAGCGAGCGTGAGCTCGACGTCGTCCGGCGGGTGGCAAGGGGCGCCACGAACCCGCAGGTCGCGCGGGAGCTTTACATCAGCGAGAGCACGGTGAAATACCACCTGCGGAACGCCATGCGCAAACTCGGTACCCGGGACCGCACCGAACTGGTCTACCGGGCCAGCGCCAAGGGCCTGCTATAGGGCCTGCCGTGCGGCCGCCATGCGGCGGGCGCCGCGGCCGGAGGGGAGCACCGTGGGAGCACCTGTCCATCCGGACAGCCGCCCCTGTCCGTTCGGATAAATTCACACCGCCCAGCCGGGCACGATGTTTCCGCTAACCGGGGCGGTGACCGCCGGACGACGCGAGCCTAGCGTGAGACGTGCCAGCACATGTCGACACTGGGAGGTACGCCATGCCAGGTAACCGCGCCGTCGCTTACATGAGCCCGGGACGTGTCGAGGTCCAGACGATCGACTACCCGGGACTCGAGCTGCGGGACGGGCCGGGGGTCAACCCGGCGAACGTGGGCCGCAAATGCCCGCATGGGGTGATCCTCAAGGTCGTCTCGACGAACATCTGCGGCAGCGACCAGCACATGGTGCGCGGCCGCACCACCGCGCCGGAGGGCCTCGTGCTCGGCCACGAGATCACCGGCGAGGTCGTGGAGGCCGGCCCCGGCGTCGAGTTCATCAAGGTCGGCGACCTGGTCAGCGTCCCGTTCAACATCGCCTGCGGCCGGTGCCGGAACTGCAAGGAGCGCAAGACCGGCGTCTGCCTGAACGTCAACCCGGACCGGCCCGGATCCGCCTACGGCTACGTGGACATGGGCGGCTGGGTCGGCGGCCAGGCCGAGTACGTGATGGTCCCGTACGCGGACTTCAACCTGCTGAAGTTCCCCGACAAGGACCAGGCGATGGCCAAGATCCGGGACCTTACGATGCTGTCCGACATCTTCCCGACCGGGTACCACGGCGCCCGCACGGCGGGCGTCACCACCGGGTCGACCGTGTACGTGGCCGGCGCCGGACCGGTGGGCCTGGCCTGCGCGCATTCCGCGCAAGTGCTCGGCGCGGCGGTCGTCATCGTCGGCGACATGAACGCCGACCGGCTTAAGCAAGCGCAGAGCTTCGGCTGCGAGACCATCGACCTGACCAAGGACGCGTCGCCCGGCGACCAGATCGAGCAGATCCTCGGCGAGCCCGAGGTGGACGCCGCGGTGGACTGCGTCGGGTTCGAGGCGCGCGGGCACGGCGCGGGCGCGGGCGAGGCCCCGGCGACCGTGCTCAACGACATCATGACGGTGGCCAAGGCCGGGGGCGGGCTTGGCATCCCCGGGCTGTATGTGACCGGCGACCCCGGGGGCATCGACGAGGACGCCAAGATCGGCTCGCTGCGGGTGCGGCTCGGCCTCGGCTGGGCCAAGTCGCACTACTTCACCACCGGCCAGTGCCCGGTGATGATGTACCACCGTGAGCTCATGATGGCGATCCTGCACGACAAGGCGCACATCGCGGACGCGGTGAACGCCACGGTGATCTCGCTCGACCGGGCCCCGGAAGGTTACCGGGACTTCGACTCCGGCGTCGCGCGCAAGTTCGTCATCGATCCGCACGGCATGATCGCGCCCTGAGTAACGAGGTCACAGGTCCAGGATGATGGTGACCGGGCCGTCGTTGACGAGGGCGACCTTCATGCCCGCGCCGAACTTACCGGTCGCTACGTGCGCGCCGAGCTGTCTTAGCTCAGCGATGACGGCCTCGACCAGCGGCTCGGCGACCGGCCCTGGGGCGGCGTTGATCCAGGTGGGGCGGCGGCCTTTGGCGGTCTCGGCGTACAGGGTGAACTGGCTGACGACGAGAAGCGGTGCGCCGAGATCGGAGCAGGACTTCTCGCCGTCGAGGATGCGCAGGCCCCAGAGCTTGGCGGCGAGCTTGGCGGCCTTGTCCTTCGTGTCATCGTGCGTCACGCCGACGAGGACCAGCAGTCCTGGTTCTTCGATAGCGCCGACGACCCGCCCGTCCACGGTGACGCTCGCCTGGCTCACCCGCTGCACAACTGCCCGCACGAGGAGCCAGCGTACCGGAGTGCGACCTATCGGACCGAGAAGGCCAGGTAAGGGGCTTCGACGCGCGATAATGTCCGGGTGACGTTGGAGCAGTTGTCCCCGGGCGATGTGTCGGTTAACCCGGTGCTCGCCGAAGTTGTCCGGTCCGGGTTCGTGGAATCCCGGCACCGCGGCGCGATCGCCGCGCTCGCCCCCGACGGTACCTTCGCGTTCACGGCGGGCAGCGCGAACACGCCGGTCTTCCCGCGTTCGTCGAACAAGCCGCTGCAGGCGACGGCGATGCTCACGGCCGGCCTGCCGCTGGACGGGGAACTGCTCGCGCTGGCCGCGGCCAGCCACTCCGGTGAGGACTTCCACGTCCAGGGCGTGCGCGACATCCTCGACTTCGCCGGGCTCACCGAGAGCGACCTGCGCTGCCCGCCGTCGCTGCCCCTCGACGAGGCGACCGCGCGGCGGCTGATCAAGGAGAGCGGCACGCCGCAGGCGCGAGTGCGGATGAACTGCTCCGGCAAGCACGCCGCGATGCTGGCCACGTGCATCGCGAACGACTGGCCCGTTGAGACGTACCTGGATCCCGGGCACCCGCTGCAACAGCACATCAGGATGACGATCGAGGAACTGGCCAGGGAGCCGGTCGCGGCGGTGGGCGTCGACGGCTGCGGGGCGCCGCTGTTCGCGCTGACACTCGGCGGCGTGGCCCGCGCGTTCCGCGCGCTCGTGCTCGCGGAGCCGGACACCGCGCAGCGCAAGGTCGCGGACGCGATGCGGAAGTTCCCCGAGTGGACGAGCGGCACCACCCGTGACGAGAACCGGCTGATGACCGGCATTCCGGGGCTGCTGCTCAAGGCCGGCGCCGAAGGCGTCGACGCGTTCGCGCTGCCGGACGGCAGCGCCGCGGCGGTCAAGATCGAAGACGGCGGCGCCCGGGCGCGGACACCGGTCACGGTGGCGATCCTCACGGCTTTCGGCGCGCAGCCCCCGGCGGACCTCGCCGCCACCGCGGTCAACGGCGGCGGCCAGCCCGTCGGCGAGATCCGCGCCGCCTGGATGCGGTAGCTCCGGCGTTCACGGAGGCGTAACACGGCGGCGTCCGGGCGTAACGCGGCGGCAGCCGCGGGGCGGTAGAAACCGGATCATGGCGCCTCAGACACCTGAAGAACTCGCGGCGGCGGTCGAGCGGGACGGCATCGAGTTCCTGTTCGCGATGTTCGTCGACCTGCACGGCAAGCCGTGCGCCAAGCTCGTCCCGGTCTCCGCGCTCGAGCAGATGCTGGCGGGCGGCGCCGGGTTCGCCGGCTACGCCGCGGGGCCGATGGGACAGACCCCGGCCGACCCGGACCTGATCGCGGTGCCGGATATCAGCTCCTACACGCCGATGCCCTGGCGGCCGGGGCTGGCCATCGTCATGTGCGACCCGCACGTCGACGGCAAGCCGTGGCCGTACGCTCCGCGGGTCATCCTGAAGAGCGCCCTCGCGGGCCTGGCGGCCCGCGGCATGAGCTATCACGCCGGGGCCGAACCGGAGTACTTCCTCGTCAAGAAGACGGCGGCCGGGGGCATCCAGGTGGCCGACGAGCTGGATGACGCCGGGCTGCCGTGCTACGACGCCAAGGGCCTGACCAGGAGCTATGAGTTCCTGACGACGCTGAGCAAGACGATGAACGCGCTCGGCTGGTCCAACTACGCCAATGACCACGAGGACGGCAACGGGCAGTTCGAGCAGAACTTCACCTACGCCGGCGCGCTCACCACCGCCGACCGGATGATCATCTTCCGGTACATGGTCCACTCCCTCGCCCAGGAGCAGGGCATGCTCGCCACGTTCATGCCCAAGCCGTTCAAGGACCGCACCGGCACCGGCATGCACCTGCACCTGTCGCTGTGGTCCGCCGACGGCGCGGAACCGCTGTTCCACGACGACGGGGACGAGCGCAAGCTGGGCCTGTCAGAGCTGGCCTACCAGTTCATCGGCGGCGTGCTCGACCACGCGCCCGGCCTGACCGCGGTGACCTGCCCGACGGTCAACTCCTACAAGCGGGTCGCCGCGGCCGCGCCGGCGTCCGGCGCGGCGTGGGCGCCCGGCTACGTCACCTACGGCGGTAACAACCGCACCCAGATGATCCGCGTGCCGGACGCGGGCCGGATCGAGGTGCGGGCCGTCGACGGCCTGGCCAACCCCTACCTCGCGCTGACCGCGCTGCTCGCCGCGGGGCTCGACGGCATCGACCGCCGGCTCGACCCGGGCGAGCCCAACCGGTCGAATCTCTTCGACCTGCCCGTCGGGGAGGTCACCGGCCGCGGCATCAGGCAGCTGCCGCCCACGCTGGGGCACGCGGCGGATGAGCTGGCCGCCGACGGGGTGCTGCGCGAGGCGTTCGGTAAGGTGCCGGGCGGCGAGTACGTGGACTACTACGCGTCGGTCAAGCGCGCCGAGTTCGCCGAATACCACGCGGAGGTCTCCCCCTGGGAAATCCGCCGTTACCTCACACTCTGATAGCGCGTTCATACAATGAGATCCGTGAGCATCGAGGGGGTGCCGTCCGGTTTGTCGGGGGTGCGGGGGTCGTCCCCCGCGGGCCAGCAGAGCAAGGCCGTCTTCGGCGACACCTCTTCCCTGTTGGCAGAGACCAGCCGGCATCCCGCACCTCTCGAGGCGACGCTGTCGTCGGTGATCGCGCTGCGCGTCAAGGAGGCGCGGCAGCGCAAGGGCCTGCCGATCCGCACGCTGTCGGAGCGCACCGGCATCTCCAAGGGGATGCTCTCCAAGATCGAGAACGCGCAGGTCTCGCCCAGCCTGGCCACGCTCGCCCGGCTGGCCGAGGCGCTGGACGCGCCGCTCACCTCGTTCTTCCGCGGCTTCGACGAGGAACGGGACGCGGTGTTCGTCAAGGCCGGGCACGGCGCGGAGATCCGCCGCGAGGGCGTCGCGGCCGGCCACCACTACCAGCAGCTCGGCTTCATGCGCGGCCAGCACCGGCGGATGACCCCGCAGCTGGTCACCCTCACCGAGGGCGCCGAGGTCTTCCCGCTCTACCAGCACCCCGGCACCGAGTTCCTGTACATGCTGTCCGGCGTCATGGCCTACGGCCACGGCCGGGCGGTCTACGTGCTGGAGCCGGGCGACGCGCTGCAGTTCGACGGCGAGGCCTCGCACGGCCCGGTCGAGCTGATCAAGCTGCCCGCCCGCTTCCTGTCGGTGACCGCGGTCGGCATCGTGCACGACCCCGCCTGACACCCAGCCCGGCATCGCGCCCCTACGCCGGCCCGGACCAACGGCGGGTCGATTGCGCAATCGACCACACTAGAGCGGGTCGATCGCGCAATCGGCCTGCTGGTCGATGAGATTTCGTCTCAGATTGTGAGACAGAGTCCGTATCGTGAGACAATCCCGGCGGTTCGCGCGGAATCCTCTCCGTGGAGACTTACCTGTGTCGGCCCGGCGCGACAAGGCCCACGGAGGCGGACCTGCGAGGGTAAGCGGGCGGTTCCGGGTACCAGCGCGAGGTCGACTCCTCGCATGCGGAAGCGGACATAGCGGGCGGCCGTCCAGGCCTCGGCCCGGCCGAGCCGGCTCGCGCGGGGGTCGTCGATGATGACGTGCCGCACGTCGCCGGCCGCGCGGGCCGCCCGGGCGAACGACCGGCCGGGGCTGCGGGTGATGACGACTTCGCCGTCCGCCTTCGCGCCGGCCTCGTGCAGAACTCTGATCGCTGTCGTCACGATGGACTGAGCCTGGTCGCGCTCCTTCTTGTTCGGCATGAGGCCCGGATGCTGCAACCCGAACGAGGAGCCGTGGAGCTTCGCGACCGTGATGACCCGGATCCGTGAACCGTTCGCGAGGCGCGCGGCTTCGGCGATCGCCTCGTCGCTGAACGGCTTGCCCGTCGAGGCGAGCAGGACGGTGGCGGGCGGCAGCGCCGCCCGGGCGCTGGGTTTGCGCCAGAGCGGCCGCGGCGGGGAGATCACGCTTCCTCTTCGGCGAGGACTGGTGCGGCGGCCGCCGCTACCGGGACGGGACGGCGCTGGTCAGACCGCTTGCGCCAGAAGTACAGCGGGAAGTACAGCGCCATCACCACCAGGCCGAGGATGAACAGGACGGGGCCCGAGTTCGGGGCGACGACGATGTTCGGCGCGTTCCAGCCGCCGTAGAAGTAGACGACCGCCCAGAACAGGAAGATGCCCAGCGCCAGGAAGCGGACCCAGCCCGGCAGCCGGAGCGGGCGCTCGGCGGCGGGGCGGAGCTGCCGGTAGACGAAGTAGCCGCCCAGCGCCATCGCGCAGGAGAACAGGTAGCCCGCGTTGGAGAAAATGTAAATCCGCACCGGCGATCCGAACAGCACCACGATCATCGACGCCACCACGTTGAACGCCATGGCGCGCGCGGGCACGCCGTGCACGTTGACCTTGCCGAACCAGCGCGGCAGCATGCCGTCTTCTGATGCCTGATACAGGGAGCGCCCGGTGCCCATGATCGCGTTCAGCACCGACAGCAGGAGCGCGAGGATCAGCGGCAGGCCGATGAACCACCTGATCCAGGACCCGTGGCCGAACAGCGCGGTGGTGAAGTCCGTGTACAGGGTGAGCGGGTCGGTGCTTGACAGGGCTGCGCCGAGGACCCCGACGAACACCAGCGGGGTCAGGATGTAGATGAGCATCCCGTAGACGCCCTCGACGGTCAGCGCGATCTTCGCGTCCCGCGGGCCGTTGCGGCACTCCCCCACGTAGCAGGCCGCCGCCTCCATCGCGATCACGTTCCAGGTGATCGGGAACATCCAGGCGAGGATGAACGTGGCGTTGGCGTCCACGCCCTTGGGCGCGTGGAAACCCGCGATGTTGGACCAGTGGAAGCTGCCGGTCTTGAACAGCGGGAGGAGGATCAGCACGGTGAGCGGGACCATGGACAGGATGCCGAGGACAGTGGCGAACCCGGCGCCGAGCTTCACCCCGAAGTAGCAGGGGATGTAGATCGCCAGCAGGCCCGTGAAGCTGATCAGCAGCACCGTCGTGGAGATCGGCGCGCCGTAGCTGCCGAACAAGTGGATCGTGCCGCCCTGCGGGATGCTGAACAGCGTGGAGAGGTACGCGGCGGTGAGGATCATGTTGATCGGGGCCACCGGGAACCAGCCGAGCCAGTACGACCAGCCGGACAGGCCGCCCAGATGCCGCGCGGCGGTGTTGCCGACCAGGGGCCGGAAGCTCTCGGCGGTGTAGCTGGGGATGCCGCCCGCCCGGTGCGGCCACATGCAGGCCAGCTCAGCCAGGCACAGGCACAGCACCAGGCCGAAGACCGTGTTGATGCCGATCGCCCAGATCGCGGTGGCGCCCATGCCCTGCACGGCGTACGGCGCGATGCCGGTGACCAGGATCGTCCCGGCCAGGCCGATGACGAACGCGCCCCACCAGTTGGTGCCTTTCTGCAGCCCTGCCCGGGGCTCTGTCGTCACGGCCATGTCCTGCTGCGCCTCCCTTTGCCGGTTGGGTCTAGGAGACCGTCGGGAGGTTACGGCTGCGTATGCTCAGGCCGCTTCGCGGTTAGGCGCGTGTAACGCGCGCCTCCCCCACCGGAAACAGTCGGGCAATCCCTGTTACACCCGGCGGCCCAGCGGGGGTCGATTGCGCAATCGACCCGCTCCAGGGCTGGCCGACTGGCTACACACTTCTGACGATGCTGGTGCCTAATTCCCTGGCCCGCGAGACCGGGGCGCCCGGCGGTGCGGGCGGCGCCGGCCACTTCTTCAACTTCAGGTTGAGACATATCAGACTTCGCTTACGAGACGCATCCGCATATCGGGATAATCCGGGCATTAAATGGTCACCCGGTAAGCGAAGTTGATTCGCTGGGCCGCCGCGGCAAACTGGAGTGACTGGCGTGACGGCAGAGGCGGCGCCCGCGGATGAATTAGCCGCCAGCATCTTCTGATGCCCGGCGACGCTGCCGCCATGCGAGGTCTGTGGCCCCCTGACCCCACAAGATGAGGCCTGTGGACCACAGACCTCAAACGTGCCGCCGCGGCGGGGCGCGGCAAACCACATGACGCTGGCCGGAAACGGACATCAATAACTTGATTACCGACAAGCCCATGGCACGCAAAAAGCTTCGCGATCATGAAACTGCGTGCGCGGGGCGGGGGCTGGGGGGCTGGCGGAGCGGGGCGTTAGCGGGGGGTGGGGGCGGGGAGGGTGAAGCGGGGGGTGGGGGCGGGGTTGCCGGCGGCCAGGTCGGTGATGATCTCGCCGAGGAGGGGGGCGAACTTGGCGCCGTGGCCTGAGCAGGCCGAGGCGATCACCAGCGGGCCGCGCCGGTCGAGGATGAAGTCCTCGTTGGCCGTGGTCGTGTACAGGCAGGTCACCTCGTTGACGGGGGCCGTGTCCAGGCCCGGCAGGCGCTTGCCGATGAACGCGATCAGGCGGTCGCGCGCGGCCGGGTCGACGATCCCGTCGCGGGTCGCCGCGGTGGTGACCTTGCCGTGATGGTGCTGGCCCAGCTTGATCGCGCCGGGTACCTCGCCGTCGCGGCCGCCGGGCAGGCCGTACACATGGTCGTCGGCGTCCAGGGAGATGAAGATCGGCCACGGCGCGGCCGGCCGCTCGCGGGGGGCGAAGTGGAGCACCTGCTGCTGGGTGACCTCAAGCGGCGGCAGCGGGACGAGAGACTCCAGGAGCGGCGGCAGCCAGCCGCCGGCCGCGACGGCCGCCACCGGGGCGGTGAACGTGCCGCTGTCGGTGTGCGCGATCGCGCCGTCGCCGCCGGGGGTGGTCTCCAGGCGCGTGACCGGCGTATCGAAGCGGACGTCGGCGCCGCGGGCGGCCGCGAGGCGCAGCATCGCGGCCATCGCGCGCCCGGGGTCGAGCACGCCGGCGTCGGCGTGGAACATCACCGGGCCGGGGGCGGCGAAGGAGAAATGGGGCCAGCGTTCGGTGGCTTCTTCTGGGGAGAGCAGGGCGGCGGGGACGCCGCAGGACGTGAGCACGGCGTGCAGGCGCGCGGGGTCGCGCTCGGCGCCGAAGTCCAGGCCGCCGGTCATCAGCAGCAGGGGCTCGCCGGCTTCCGCTTCCAGCGCGCGCCATCGCTCCCCCGCCTGCCCGGTCAGCCGGACATACAGCGGATCGGGGTAGGCGCGGCGGAAGATCCGGGCGCTGCCGTGCGAGCTTCCCCGCCGGTGCCCGGGACCGAACGCCTCGAGGACCACGACGTCCATGCCGCGTGCCGACGCCGCCCAGGCCGCGGCCGACCCGGCCAGGCCGGCGCCGACGATGATGAGGTCGGCGCGCGTGCTCACGAGGGCACCACCCATCTCGTGCCGCGGTCGGCGGCGGAGACCACGACGATGCCCGAGCCGTACATGCGGCGGCGGAGTTCGGCGGCGAGGCCGCCGGACGCCTGTCCCGGGTGGTCGATGACGACGATCCGGGCGCCGCGCGCCCGGGCTACCCGGGCGATCGTCCGGGCCGGAGAGCCGGTGACCGCGATGTGTCCTAGAGCCATGACACCAGTGTTCTCCAAGACGCTCATCGCGAGCGCGACGGCCCGGCGAAGTTGTTCGGTGTCGCTGCCCTGGCCCCCCGCGGGGTTTGCGGGGGGACCACCTTCCGTTCGGGATGATATTTGTCCTGAGCCGACCCCGACGACAGTCACCGGGGCGCCCGCGGCGAGTTCCGCGGTGCGGGCGATCGCCGCCTGGGAGACGGTGCCGCTCGCGACGACGAGGAGAACCGGGCTGCTGGCCGCGGGGGCGCCCTGGGCCGCGGCTCTCACTTGCGTGCTCCCGCGCCGCTAGCCCGGGGGGACGACCCCCCGGAGCCCCCCGGTACCCAGTCGGTGCCGGCCAGGGGGACCTTCGCCATGGCCGCGGCCTCGATGGTCAGTGCCGCGAGGTCTTCGGGTTCGAGGTTGTGCACGTCGGATTTGCCGCAGGCGCGGGCGAGCATCGTCACCTCCATGGTCAGTGCTCTCAGGTAGCTGGCGACGCGGGCGGCCGCGAGGTCGGGGTCGAGGCGGCCGGCGAGGAGGTCGTCCTGCGTGGTGATGCCGACGGGGCAGGCGCCGGTATGGCAGGCGGCGCATTCGCCGGGTTTCGTGCCGAGCTTCAGGTAGTCGCGCGTGACGTCGATCTCTTCGTTGTCGCGACGGTAGGAGGGGCGGTTGCAGCCGAGGGCGAGCAGGGCCGCGATGCCGATCGACACCGCGTCCGCGCCGAGGGCGAGGGCCTTGGCGACGTCGGCGCCTGTTCGGATGCCGCCGGAGACGATGAGCTGCACCTCGCGCTCTTTGCCCAGTTCGCGGAGGGCCTCGGCGGCCTGGCGGACCGCGGCCAGCGTGGGGATGCCGGCGTGCTCGATGAACACGTCCTGGGTGGCGCCGGTGCCGCCCTGCATGCCGTCGACGACGACCACGTCGGCGCCCGCGGCGACGGCGAGCTTGACGTCGTGATCGGTACGGGTGGCACCCATCTTCACGTAGACGGGCTTCTCCCCGTTGGTCGCCTCGCGGAGCTCCTCGATCTTGATGCGCAGGTCGTCGGGGCCGGTCCAGTCCGGATGGCGGCTGGCTGATCTTTGGTCAATTCCCTCGGGGAGGGTGCGCATCGCGGCGACCCGCGGGCCGACCTTCTGGCCCAGCAGCATGCCGCCGCCGCCTGGCTTGGCGCCCTGGCCGATGACGATCTCGATCGCGTCGGCCTTCCTGAGGTGGTCTGGGTTGAAGCCGTATCGCGACGGGAGGCACTGGTAGACGAGGGTTTTGGAGGACTGGCGCTCCTCGTCGGTCATGCCGCCGTCGCCTGTCGTGGTGGAGGTGCCTACCTCGGTGGCTGCCTTGCCGAGGGCCTGCTTGGCGTTGGCGGAGAGAGCGCCGAAGCTCATTCCGGCGATCGTGATGGGGATCGCCAGGTCGATGGGGTGGGCGCCGTTCCTGGCGCCGAGCTTCGTGCGGGTCTCGCATTTTTCGCGGTACCCCTCGAGGGGGTAGCGGGACGCCGACGCGGTGAGGAACACCAGGTCGTCGAAGGTGGGGAGGGCGCGGCGGGCACCGAAGCCGCGGATCTGGCAGCGGCCGAGGTCGGCGAGAGCGTGGACGCCGGCGATGACCTCGGGGGGGAAGGTGTGGTTGTGCACTGTTCTCCCGTTTAGTAGGCCGATGCGTGCTGCGTGGTGAAGTTGTAGAGCTGCCGGGCTGAGGTGACCTTGGTGACGTCCTGGGGGCTGATGTGGTCGAAACCCGCCTGGGCGCAGAGTTGCTTGACCGTGGTGACGTCGTCCTCGGTGAGTTCGGTGCGCTGCGCGTCGGCGCCGAGGTTTTTAATGTCGCCCGCGACGTAGATGGTGGCCTCGTAGATCGAGTCGCCGAGGGCCTCGCCCGCGTTGCCGCCGATGAGGATGGTGCCCGCCTGGGCCATGAAACCGGTGAGGTTTCCCGCGTCGCCGGCGATCGCGAGGGTGCCGCCCTTGAGGGAGATGCCCGCTCTGAGGCTCGCATCGCCTTCGACGATGATGAGACCGCCGTGGGCGGAGGCGGCGGCGGATTGGGAGACGCTGCCCCTGACGCGGATCGTGCCGGACATCAGGTTCTCGCCGACACCCCAGCCGGTGAAGCCGTTCACGGTGACGGCCGGGCCGTCGCCGAGTCCGCCGGCGTAGTAGCCGACGTTGCCGTCGATGGTGATGGTGATGCTGCTGGTGAGGCCGACGGCAAGGTTGTGGCGGCCGCGGGGGTTGCTTATGACGGCGTGCGCGCCGTCGGTTAGCTCTCTGAGACTGGTGTTGATCTCGCGTGTGGTGAGCGAGACGGCGTCGATTGTCAGAGGGTCCACGTGTGTATCCCGGTGGGCTCGAAGACGTCCGCGTCCTTGATGTCGGGGAGGTCGGCGAGGGCGCGGTATTCGGAGGCCATGGCGACGTAGCTCGCGGTCTCGGCGATGACCGCGGGCTTGCAGGCGATCGGGTCGCGGGCGACGGCGAACTCGGCGGGGGTGGTGACGAGGAGGGTGTAGAAGCCGTCCATGGTCTTCGCCATGTTGTCTAGGGCGTTTTTAAGGTTGTCGCCTGCTTGGAGGCGGAGGGCTATGTAGCGGGCGGCGACTTCGGAGTCGTTGTCGGAGTCGAAGTTGATGCCTTTTCGTGTGAGCTGGCGGCGGATCGTGGCGTGGTTGGAGAACGAGCCGTTGTGCACGACGCAGACGCCGTCTTTAGGCACGAAGGGATGGCAGTGGTGCTTGGTGACGGCGGATTCGGTGGCCATCCGGGTGTGGCCGACGGCCTGGTAGCCGGCCGCCTGTGCGATGGCGAATTTCTCGCATATGTCGACGGCGTGGCCGACGTCCTTGGTGACTTTCAGTTCGTGCTTGCGGTCGTAGATGGCGACGCCCGCCGAGTCGGGGCCGCGCTCGTCGAGCGCGGTGAGCATGGTGGTGAGCATGGCGCCGAGGTTCGATTCCAGGGCCGGGTCTTTGAGCGCGAGGCCCGCGATGCCGCACATCTAGGGCCGACCTGGGGCCGCGGGTGTCGAGTGGGGAGAAGTCGGTGTCACGTGGTCCTCCGTCGTGGGGGTTGTTCGGCGCCGGATCCGTGGCCTCTTGAGGGGACGGTAAGTCAACTTTGTTTCTTCTGGGTGAACCGTTTGGGGTGGCCCGTCAAGGTCCCGTTACGGACTTCGCGTGCTGGTTCACATGCGACGGGCGGCGGGACATCCGGCTGTAACCACGGAAGGTTCGGCTTGGTCCACTGAGGGTGAACATTGCCGTTTGGGGTACGGATGGGACGCGAGGTGCGGGAATGGCCTCGCGCTCTTCTCGTCTAAATACCCTCCAGGGTATCTGGTTGCCGGTATTCCATGATCGCGAAACATTCGCATGCTATAGCGATAAATAGTCTCCGCTAGGAAAAATGTCTTCGTGATCACGACGGTATGGCCGAGGTTATTTATGCATTAAATCCGAAATTTCCTGATTTGATACCCTGCCATCTTGGTTTCGACCGAGGCCGAACCGGTGCGGAGCCTGGACGTTCAAGCCTGTAATACGAACATAAAAATGATCACAGCTATGATCTGGCTAGTGTCGCGCGACAGGCGTTGTCTGCGATACACGAGGGACTGGGGTAAGTCCGCCGCTCGCCTCACTCGGGACTGGCAGGGCCACGCTGCCCTACGTGGCGAGCCAGGGGACCGCGCTCGGGCGGCGCGGACGGGTCCACGTCACCGGCGACGACGACGGCGTGATCTGGGTCGGCGGCGGGACGGTCACGCTCATCTCCGGGACGGTGGAGCTGTGACGGGCGGGCTGCGCGGAGGCCGACTGCGCAATCGGCCCCGGAAGAGTGGGTCGATTGCGCAATCGGCACGCGGCCGCGGGCGGACCCGCGCAGGAAGACCCGCGCGGGTCGCGGCGCTGTTACCGCGTTTACCGCGTTTCGAGGATCGTCATCGACTCGGCTGGCAGCGTGATGCCGCTGTTGACCGACGAGGCAGAGGTTGTTCCGGTGACGATGGTGGAGTTCGACGCGTTCTGGTTCCCCGCGCTGTAGCTCCACGTTTGGAGGGTTCCGAACAACGGCGCGTACGGCCGGAACGTCACCGTCTCCGCTTCGCTGGTGTTGGTGTTGATGAAGGCCACCGCGTGCCTTTGATCAGGAAGGACCGACTCGTACGCCAGCACGTCCGAGGGGTCGGACGTCGGTATCGCGGCGAGCAGCGCGTGCGGCTGGGCCAGCACCGACGCGAGGACGTAGCCGTAGTAAGGAGTCTCCGCGACCGGCGGCGACGACGACGTGAACAAGCCGTAGTCCGGGCTGGTGCAGCTGGCGGTGGTGTTGCCGTAGTTGTTCATGTCCCACCAGTTGACGCTGCGCGCGCCGGCGGCCAGCCAGGACAGGACATCGCCCGCGGCGAACAGCGCGCCCGCCGGGGTGCAGACGGTGGTGGTCTCGTTGTTCGACACGCCGGTCTCGCCGACCACCACGTCCGCTTTGGGGTCGTAGGAGTTCAGCGTCTGCCTGATCTCGCTGTACAGCGACGGGATCTGGAAAAGGGCCTGGAGAACCTGCTGGTCGGTCGGGTTGGCGCCGCCTGTGGCACCGTAGAAGTAGAACGGGTAGTAGTGGGCGTCCACGAAGCCGACGTAGCGGGCGTCGGTGGTGAGGACGGTGCTGTTCCATTCGGCGTTGTCGGGGACGGAAGCGCCTGGCACCTCGCTGCCGAACGCCCATGGGACGCCGATTTCGGCCGCGGGATCGGCCGCCTTCATGGCTATCAGGAACTGCTTGGCGTTGACCGCGTAGGAGGTGGCCAGGGTCTGGGTGCCGGCGGCGTTGCCCTGGGTGACCTGGGGGCAGGTGGGGTTCTCGTAGACGCCGTTGACGGTGGTGTAGGTGTTCGGGGTGTAGCCGGCGTAGTTCTCGGGCGGGCCAGCGAGTTCGTTGTCGACTTCCCAGCAGCCGTAAGTTTCATTGCCGACTTCCCACATCGCGACGCCCTGGCCTGGGGTGCTCTTCGCTTGCGCGACCCATGCGGCCGCCTCGGCTGGTGTGCCAGAGCCGTAGTTGACGGTCACGAAGCTCTGCGCGCCGATCGCCTGGGCCTGCTGGGAGAACTGGCTGAAATCGAGCGAGTCGGATGTGGCGCAGCTGGACGTGAAAGACGCGGTGGCGTCGTCGGGGAGGCAGTTCTGGATGTTGGTGTTGGTCTGCCAGTCGTAGTAGTCGGCGTACGAGCCGCCGCCGTACCGCAGCATGTCGATCCCGGCGGCCTTGAGCAGCGGCTGGATGACGTCCACGCCGCCGCCTGCAGAGGTGTTTGCGGCGTAGATGTAGTCCCACGGCGCGGTGTTGAGGCCGAGGGGGGCGTCGGCCAGCGGGACGGGGAAGGTGGCTGTGGCTGGGTCCGCGGCGGCCGGCGGCACGCCTGTTGCTGTTATCACGATGAGGGCCAGTCCCGCGCACGCGGCCGCCGCGAATGCTCGCCCGTGTCTCAGCTGCCTTGGCTGTCTTAGCCGAAACGCCATTGTTTGCTCCTTGCTGGTCGGCTTTGACGAGACTCACCCGTTACTTACACGGTTTAGCGAGCGCGGGCAAGGGGTTCTTTGAGCGGAAATGATCGTTACTGGCTTGAGTGGCAGGTGATCAAGATCATTATCCGGAACGGAAGGTGGCGCCTGTTCTGCGGTTATCGCTTCCGCGCGAGGCGGGCCGGCGTCGCGTGGGGATCGCTGTGTACGGAGTGCAAGCCGTCTGGGAGGGAGTCGCCGCGTTCGCCGTCGAGGGTACGGCGCAGGATAGCGGTTAGCGCCGCCCGGAAAACGGATTGATGGCCGGCGCCGTGGTGGGCTACGGTCGGCGCGTGGGTATCTACACGGTGATGGTCCGCCGTGGCCGCCTCCGGGCGGTCGCGCCGGGCACGGGGCTGGCACCGGCTCGCTGACGAATGGGCAGCGCGGGTGGTCGCCGCAGCCGGAGTGCGGCCCGGCGAGCTCGTGCTCGACATCGGGCCGGCGAAGGGGCGCTGACCGCACATCTGGTCCGGGCGGGGGGCGCGAGTGGTCGCGATCGAGCTGGACCCCCGGCGGGCCGGCGTCTTGCGCGAGCGGTTCCCCGGCATCACCGTGGTGCACGCGGACGCCACCTCGATCCGGTTGCCCGGCCGGCCGTTCCGGGTGGTGGCGAGCCCGCCGTACGGGATCTCGTCCAGTCTGCTGCGCACGCTGCTGGCGCCCGGCAGCAGGCTGGTCGCGGCTGACCTCGTGCTGCAGCGTGCCGTCGTGCGCAAGTACGCTTCCGGTGCCGCGCGAAGGTTCAGCCTGACCGCCGGCCTCGCGCTGCCGCGGCGCGCGTTCCTGCCGCCGCCGCACGTGGACTCCGCGGTGCTCGTCGTCCGCCGCCGGAGATGAGCGCGGCTGGCAGCGGATGCCGGCCGCGCAATCGGGTACGCCCCTCCGGACCTGGCGCGTCCGTCCCGGTAAGCGTCCGGAGTGCCGCGCCGGCCCGGCCGGTGACGGCGGAGGCCGGGGTATCAAATCAGGAAATTTCTGGATTTAACGCGCAGATAGCCTCAGCCGTACCGTCATGATCGCGAAAAGTTTTGCCTTGCCGAAGACCTTTTGTCCTATAATGCGCAAATATTAGCGTGATCATGAAATCGCCATGATCAGATACCCCAGCAGGGTATCCATTGCCTGGCTGCAATCGTGTCCCTCCCGTGTCCCGCGCGCCGGACGGGCCGACCGGCCGCGGTCGCGAGCGATCATCCGCCCCACAAGACCCCGCTCTTAATTCGTGTAGCTCGACCCATGCTCAAGCGCGGGGACCTGGGTTGCGTAGCCTGGGCATGGTCGGGTCCCTGCTCCGCAAGTCCTCTGGGAGAGCAGATGTTCGCGCGCGTGATTACGGCCCAGGCGGGGGCTGAGGGGTTCGACAACGTCGTTCACCTTGCTCAGCAACAGCTTCCCGGCGCGCACCAGCAGCCCGGGTTCAAAGGTTTCTATCTGCTCACCGACGCTGAGACCGGCAAGGTCATAACCATCTCACTGTGGGAGACCCGCGAGCGGATGGAGGCGGTCGAGGCGCGGGCGGCCAGCATCCGGGACCAGGCCGTCCTGGCGACCGGACTCACGCCGCCGCACCTTGAAACCTGCGAAGTCACGCCGCACGCCTGAGCCACGGCCGTGAAAGGGTGGAGCCGGGAGGTAAGCAATGAAGATCGGCTTGCAGATACCGGATTTCAGCACGCCGCGCGGCCCGGAGGCGCTTGGCAGGGAACTCGCCACCGTGGCGGGAGTCGCCGACGACGCGGGGTTTGAGTACATCGCCGTCATGGACCATTTCTTCCAGATCCCCGTGGCCGGCCCGGCTGAGAAGGAGATGCTCGAGGCCTACACGACGCTGGGATACCTGGCCGCCTGCACCCGGCGTGCCGCGCTGGTCACGCTCGTCACCGGCGCGGTCTACCGGTGGCCCGGCATCCTCGGCAAGATCGTCACCACGCTTGACGTGCTGTCCAACGGCCGGGCCTGGCTGGGCATCGGCGCGGCCTGGAACGAGGAAGAGTCCCGCGGCCTGGGCATCCCCTTCCCCCCGGTCGCCGAACGCTTCGAGCGTCTCGAAGAGACCCTCCAGGTCTGCCTGCAGTTGTGGCGCGGCGACGAGTCGCCGTACCGCGGCAAGCACTACCAGCTCGAGCGCCCGCTGAACTCGCCGCAGTCGCTGAGCCGGCCACACCCGCCGATCATGATCGGCGGCGGCGGGGAGAAGAAGACCCTGCGCCTGGTCGCGCAGTACGCCGACGCGTGCAACCTGTTCGCCGGCCGCGACGAGGCCCGCAAGCTCGACGTCCTGCGCCAGCACTGCGAGGCGGTCGGCCGCGATTACGACACGATCTACAAGACGGCCTACTACGTGTTCGACACGCGCAAAGGCGCCGGGCAGATCAACGACGATCTCGCCACCCTCGCCGGGCTCGGCTTCGACGCGGCGATCGGCGCTGTCGTCGACGTGTGGGACGTACGGCCGCTCGAAGTCATCGGCAGCGAAGTCATCCCCGTCGTCGCTGACTTCTTATCCCCGGGAGAGAAACTCCTCGATGGAGGCCGCTAGGGCAGCCGGGGTTTCGAACATCGGGTAGTGGCCGGTGCCGCGGAGCACCTCGAGTTCGGAGTTGGGGTAGATCTGCAGCCAGGTCTGCTCCATGAACTCGGCGGGCTGCGACGGGTCGTACTCGCCGGTGATCACCTTGACCGGGACCTCGGCGCCCTTCACATGCCCGCCGATGTCGGCGCGGGCCCACGACTCCAGGTAGCCTCCGAACGCGGCGGGGTCCGAGTTCTCCAGCGAGTGCCGGACGATCCCGTCGACGAAGGCCGGAGTGAGCCGGCTCCCGGTCGAGAAGTTCACGATCACCGCCCGGTTGTCGGGGCTGGCGGCGGCACCGGAGAACAACGCCCATTCGGCCTCGCCGAGCGGAAGCCCGCTGGCGGGGACAGGCGCCACGCCGACCAGGCGGCGCACTCGCTTCGGTGCCCGCAGCAGCGCGTGCTGTATCGCGACCCCGCTCATGGAGTGGCCGATCAGCGAGAAGCGGTCCCAGCCGAGCTCATCGGCGAACGCGACCGCGTCGGCGGCGGCCTCGGCCATGGTGTACTGACCAGGCTCGCCCCGGCGCGACCCGTAGCCGCGGAGGTCTGTGAAGACGTACGTGTAATCGGTGGTGTTCAGGTACTCGGGCAGGTGCCCCCAGCCGAGCGCGGAGCCGAACCAGCCATGCAGGGCGAGCACGTGATGCTCTCCGGAGCCGACCTTGATGTACGCACCAGCCATGCGAGTTAACTTAACGGAAATTTCGCTGCAATCCAGACCAGAACGGCGTCGTAGTCCCGCTGCCGGTGCCCGGCCTCCATCGCCTGCCGGGTCGGCACCATCAGCCAGCGGCTTTCGAACATGAACGCCAGCGTGCCATCCAGCTTCTGCGGCTTCAGTTCCGCGGCGCTCGCCTTGAGGTAGGTCTCCCCGTCCGGGCCGTGCGCGGCGAACGTATTGTGCAGGCTGCCGCCGCCAGGGGTGAACCCCTCGGCCTTGGCGTCGTACACGCCGCGGACGAGGCCCATGAACTCGGACATGATGTTCCGGTGAAACCACGGCGGCCGGAACGTGTCCTCGCCGACCAGCCACCGCGGCGGGAAGATCACGAAGTCCGCGTTGGCCAGGCCCGGCAGCTCGCTGGGGCTCGTGAGCACGGTGTAGATCGACGGGTCCGGATGGTCGAAGCTGACGGTGCCGAGCACCATGAAGCTGGCCGTGTCGTACTTGTAGGGCGTGTAGTTCCCGTGCCAGGCGACCACGTCGAGCGGCGAGTGGTCATAGTCGGCCGCCCAGAGGTTTCCGCCGAACTTCTGGACGACCTGGACGACGTGGCTGCGCTCCTCGAAAGCGGCGTACGGGGCCTTGAAGTCCCGTTCGCCGGCCAGGCCGTTGGCGCCGATGGCGCCGCGTTCGGGCAGCGTGAAGGCGGCGCCGAAGTTCTCGCACAGGTAACCGCGCGCGTACCCGTCGGGCAGCTCGAACGCGGAACCTGATGCCGCGGGGAACCACGGCGATCTCGCCGGGGCTCACCCGGAGCGGGCCAAGCTCGGTGTGCAGGATGATGCTGCTCAGTTCGGGGACGAAGAGCAGTTCTCCGTCGGCGTCCACGAAGTACCGGTCGACCATGTCCTCGTTGGCCGCATAGATGTGGACGGCCATGCCGGCGCGGGTTCTGACGTCGCCGTTGCCGGCGACCGTGTAAAGGCCCTCGATGAAATCGGTCGCCACCTCCTGCAGCGGCAGCGGGAGCGGGTTCCACCGGAGCCGGTTAGGGGTGGGCTCGATCTCGTCGAACGGCGCGGACCGCAGGTGCCTGTTGTCGATGCGGGTGAAGGGCGGGTGCTTCGCCGAGGGGAGGATCCGGTAGACCCAGGTCCGCCGGTTCACCGCGCGCGGCTGGGTGAAAGCGCTGCCGCTGATCTGTTCGGCGTACAGGCCGAGCGGGGCTTGCTGCGGCGAGTTACGGCCCTCCGGCAGGGCTCCCGCGACCGCCTCGGTGGCGAACTCGTTGCCGAACCCGCTGGTGTAGTGAAACTCATCGTCGGCCATCGCATTCCTCCTCGCCCGCGCCTCTGCCTCCGACCGTACGGCTGTGGTATTGAGCTGTGTCAAGCTTCGCCCGTCAATCTGTGTTAACAGCAGTTACCGTAGACACGAGCGCCTACTCAGGAGGTTTTCCGGAGGTTACTCGCGCAGGAGGTTCGAATGGCCGACGACAGATGGCTGACCTTCGATTGCTATGGCACCATCGCCGACTGGAACACGTGCATGCGGGGGGCCCTTGAAGCGATCGCCGGCGCTGCCGCCCCGGCGTTGCTGACCGCCTACCATCAGGCGGAACTCACCCTGGAGGCCGGGCTGCCCTGGCGGCCCTACCGGGAAATCCTCAGCTCTGGACTGGACTGGGCGGCGCGGCGGTTGCAGATCCCCCTTGGCGCCGGCCAGTCTGACGCCTTCGTGGAAGCATGGCCGCGCATGACGGTCTTCGAGGACGCCGACGGCGCGCTCGGCGCCCTGGCCGCGGACGGCTGGCGGCTGGCGATCCTCACCAACTGCGACGATGACTTGTTCGCGACGACGCTGCCGAAGCTTCCGGTCACGTTCGACGTCGTCGTGACGGCCGAACAGGTGGGGTCGTACAAACCCGACCTCGGTCATTTCCGGAAGTTTGCTGAGCTAACTAGGGCGACCCGAGCCAACTGGATCCATGTCGCGAACAGCTGGGTGCACGACATGCTGCCCGCCGCCCGGATGGGACTGCGCTCGGTCTGGGTGGACCGCGACCTGACCGGGCACCCCGCCAAGCTGGCTGAGCGGCGCATCACCGCGATGCGCCGTCTGCCCGAGGCGGTGGCGGACGTCAACGCCGTCCCGCCGTGGCCGCCCCTGTGATAGCGCGCGACGTCACGGGCTGAGGGGGCCGGCGAAGGCGGTGGCGTCGCTGCCGCAGCTCGCGGCCGCGCTGATGCCGCCGTCGGCCGCCGCCAGCGAGCCGACGCTCGTGGCCGTGGGGCCGGGAGCCGCGGGGCCGGGAGCCGTGGGGCGGGGCGAGGCGGTGCCCGCCGATGGCCGTGCCGTGGGCGTCGCCGCGGACCGGATCGTGGCGTGCGGCGCGATCTTCACCGCCTTGCCGGTGCCGAGGACTCCGACCGGGGACTTGGCCGTCTTCGGGATCGTCATGTCGTGTGCGATCGCGGAGAACATGGCGTCGGCCTGGGGCTGCACGAACTCGACCGTGGCGGTGGGGTCGCTGGGGAACGGCTGGTTCGGCGTGGTCACGAACTGCACGTCCTTGCCGGGCAGGGCGCGCAGGCTCTCGCCGATGTGCAGCATGTCGGCCAGCGACATACCGCTGTCGGTCGTCAGGCTCGGTGCGATGGCCGAGAGCACGCCGAGCAATTTCACCGGATCATGCAGCAGGCCGCTGGCCATGACACCCTTGACCAGCTGGGCGGACATGAACTGATCGCGCTGGATGCGCTGCAGGTCCGAGCCGTATCCGATGTCCTCTCTCGTCCGCCAGAACGCCAGCGCCGTCACCCCGTCGATGTGGTGCTCGCCGGCCGGCAGCACCAGGCCGGACACCGGGTCGTCCACGTTGAACGGCGCGCAGACGTTGACCCCGCCGATGTCGTTGATAACGGTGACGAAGCCAGCCATCCCGAGCTCGACGAAATGGTCGATGTGGATGTCGGTCTGCTGCTCGATGGTCTTCCACAGGCAGGACGGCCCGCCTGCCGCAAGCAGCGCGTTAATGCGCTCGTAGGCGTTCGGGTCAGCCTGCTGTCCCGGGTAACCGGGGCCGTTGGCGCACTGGTAATAGGGCACCATCGTGTCGCGCGGGATGGACATCACCGTGATCAGGTGCCGGCCGGGCGAGATGTGCACGATCATGATCGTGTCGGTGTTGTTGCCTGAGTCGTCGCCCGTGTGCAGCAGCACCTGCTGGTGATGGTCAAGCCCGGCCCGGCTGTCGGAGCCGAACACGAGGATGTTCATCACCGACGTGCTGTAGACCGGCGGCCGTTTGCCCAGGTCGGTGACTGTCACCCGGTTGATGCTGTCATAGACCGTCCGGTACTTGACGTAGGCGGTCAGCAGGGCGCCGCTCACGACCGCGACGATGCCCACCGCCGCCCAGCGCAGGATGAGGCGCCGTGCCCGCGGGCCCGGCATCATGCCGAGACCCGCCGGGCGTAGCCGAGCGCCTCGGTGGCCAGCGCGGACCAGCTCAGCTGGCAGTCCGGAGCCACGGTGAACCATTCCCGCATCGGGGTTCCCTTGTTCGCGTCGAACCGGCCGCCGTGGCCCGCGTCCACGAGTTCGTCGACCCGCTGCGCGGGAAGCTTGACCACGAGATCGTCGCGGACGAACATCGCGAAGATCTTCCCCCGGTAGCGCAGCGCGCTGCGCCCGAAGCCGCTGCCGCCGTGCGGCAGCACCACGCCGTCAGTGTCGCTGAACTCACCGACCAGATCCTCGAAACGCATCGCCGGTGTCAGGTCTGCGGTCATGCCGACAGGGTAGACCTTGGCCGGGGACTTCGCCCCGCGCTCGTGGAGGAGGTTACGATGACCGCCAGTGCCGACCTGCTCGCTGACGCCTTCGGCCGGATACGTGAGACGGTCAGCGACGTTCTCTATGGTCTTACGCCGCAGCAGCTCGCGCACCGGATCGACGCCGACGCCAACCCCGTCGGCTGGCTGATATGGCACCTGACCCGGATCCAGGACGACCATCTCGCCGCCGCCTTCGGTGTTCCGCAGGTGTGGACGGCGGGCGGCTGGGCCGCCGCTTTCGGACTTCCGGCCGACTCGATGGACACCGGCTACGGCCACAACAGGGTCCAGGTCAACGCCATCGCCGAGGCCGTGTCCTCGGCCACCCTGCTCGCGGACTACCACGAGGCGACCTACCAGCAGACCGTGAAGCTCGTCTCCGGGATCGCGGACGCGGACCTGGACCGGGTCGTGGACACGTCCTGGCGCCCGCCGGTGACCCTCGGCGTGCGGCTGGTCAGCGTGATCAACGACGACATGCAGCACGCGGGGCAGGCGGCCTTCGCCCGCGGTGTCGTGCTGCGCACGGGCGGCCGGCCCGGCTAGCCGAGCGGGGAACCCGGGTCGGCGCAGATCAGTCCCCACGGCTTGTCGCCGACACGGGTGAGGACCACGGTCGCGCGGTGCGGGCCCGCCAGCTTCAGCCGGCGGCGGATCTGGTCCACGTCGCCGGCCAGGCCGCGCCGCCTCAGGTCGGCGGCGCCGACGCCGAGTTCGCGCAGCCGGGCGGCGAACCGCTTCTCGTTCCAGGGGGCGGAGTCGACCACGCGCAGGGTCCGGGCGAACGGTGTGGTGATCTCCCGCTTGGTCGCGAGGAAGGCGATCCGCGGATCGAGCTGCCACGCGCCGACGGCGCGGGCCAGATCCGCGACCAGCCCGGCCCGGGTGACGGCGGGGCTGGGATCGAGCAGGTACTCCCCCGGCTCACCGAGCGGCACCGGCTCCCCGAGCGAGGCGACCAGCGTGTCCCCGCCCGGCAGGATCGTCGCCCGCCGCGGCGCGGTAGCGAAGGCCGGTGACCAGAGCACTGCCTCCTTGAGGTCGCGGCCCTCGGCGATGAACTCCGCCTCCCAGCCGGCCGGGATCAGCTCGCCGGGCAGGCCCGGCGCGGCCTTGACGCAGACGGCGGGCACACGCTCGGTCAGGGCGAAACACCAGTCGAGCGGGGGCTCGGACATCCCGGCGGGGAACCTCTGCTGGCTAGCATTTCGCCGGGTAGGGTCGGTGAACACCGCGTCGATCCCGGCGAGCCGGATGTCGCGCACGTCGGCGACGCATGCCCGCACGCCGTCGGCCACCCCGTAGACGCCCGCGTTGTGCACGGCGAGCCGCGCGTGCGTCGCGTCCCTGTCGACGGCCAGCACCGTTCGCCCGGCGGCGAGCGCGAGCAGGTCGCCGCCGATGCCGCAGCACAGGTCCGCGACGCGGCGCGCGGCACCGAAGCGGGCCGCCCGGTGCCGCGCGATCAGCTCGGACGACGACTGCTCGTACCCGCCCCTGGTGAACAGCATCTCCATCGCCCGGCCGAACTTAGCGCGCGCGGCCAGGCGCAGCTCGTGCTGCGCCGTCGCGGCGGCGACCAGGCTCGCGGGGTAGTCGCGGCGCAGCCTGACGGCGAGCGCCAGGTCCGCCGCCGCCCCGTCGCCGGCCGCGGCCAGCCGCGCCAGGACCTCCTGGCCCCGCGGGGTGAGCAGCACGGTCGGGTCGTCGTTCATTTCGCCAAAGGGTATGCGGCATGCTGGCATGCATGCTGATCCGCAACGCGCGCGTATGGCCGGGGGACGGCCCGGTCACCGGCGTGCGGGTCGCCGGGGGGCGCGTGGCCGAAAGCGCGCCCGGCCTGCGGGCCGTGCCGGGCGAGGCGGACATCGACGCCGCCGGCGGCGCCCTGCTGCCCGGCCTGCACGACCACCACATCCACCTGCGGGCGCTGGCCGCCGCGCGGGCCAGCGTTCCGGTCGGACCGCCGCGGGTCCGGAGCGCAGGTGAGCTGCGGGCCGCGCTGCGGGACGCCGACGCGGCGCTGCCCGCGGACGCGTGGCTGCGCTGCGTCGGCTACCACGAGTCCGTCGCCGGCCCGCTGGACCGCTGGGTGCTCGACGGGATGCTGGCGCGCCCGGCCGGTGCGCGTGCAGCATCGCACCGGCGCGCTGTGGGTGGTGAACTCCGCGGCCGCGGCCCTGCTCGGGCTCGACGAGTGCGACCTGCCGGGCGTGGAACGCGACCGCGACGGCCGGGCGGCCGGGCGGCTATGGCGGATGGACCGCTGGCTCGCCGACCGCGCGCCGAGCCCGCCGGCGGACCTGGCCGCGGTAAGCGCGGACGCCGCGGCACGCGGGGTAACCGGCTTCACCGACGCCACACCGGGCGCGACGGAAGCCGACGTCGCGGCCCTGGCCGCCGCGGTCGCCGACAAGACGGTGGTGCAGCGTGTCTACTGCATGGCGCCCGCGGATACGCGGACCGGTGCGGGAGTCCGGCTCGGGCCGGTGAAGATCCTGCTGGACGATGACACGCTGCCGACGCTGGACGGGTTCGCGGAACAGATACGGGTGGCGCACGCCGCCGGACGGCCGGTCGCGGTGCACTGCGTGACCCGCGTGCAGTTCGTCCTCACGCTCGCCGCGCTGGACGCGGCGGGGCGGCTGCCCGGGGACAGGATCGAGCACGGCGCGGTGATCCCGGCGGAGTCCATCCCGGACCTGCGGGGGCTCACCGTCGTCACGCAGCCGCACTTCGTCGCCGAGCGGGGCGAACAGTACGCCAGCGACGTCGCGCCCGAGGACCTGCCCGACCTGTGGCGGCTGCGCTCCCTCGTCGAGGCGGGTGTGGCGGTGGCGGCGGGAAGCGACGCGCCGTTCGGCGGGGCGGACCCGTGGCATGTCATGCGGGCGGCGACGCGGCGGCCTCGAGGTCTGCGCCCCGGCGAGGCGATCGAGCCGGCCCGGGCGCTGGGCCTGTTCCTCGGCGAGCCCGCGGCGCCCGCCACGCAGCGCCGGGTGGCGCCCGGCCTGCCCGCCGATCTGGTCCTGCTCCGCTGCCCGCCGGAAGAGGCGGTCGGCGCACCCGGCTCCGACCTGGTGGCGGCCACGTTCGTGGGCGGCAACCTGGTCTACCCGGCGGGTCGATTGCGCGATCGACCACACTAGAGCAGGTCGTGCCAATACCCCAACGGCTAGCGTCCCAACAGCGGCGCGGCGTCTGACGATCGAAGCGACCTACCAACTGTGACCGGCTGTGGGTGCGGCGCCGGTCGGCGCCGCACCCACACCACCAGCAGGTAACGTACCCGCCAGCAGAAACGCCCGCGGGGAACCTCCACCCCCCGGCCGCAGCCAGACCCGCCAATCCCGCCCCCCACCCCGGCCCGCGCACAAACCACGCGGCCCACACCACTACACCCCACACCCCCGGCCAGCGAGGAAGGCCCGGCAGCCGGGCAAGGCGACCCGCCCACCCGCCCCCGCCCCGGCGCCGACCGGCGTCCCTGTCAAGCCGACCCGCCGTCAGGGGCCGGCGCCGGGGCGAAAAATCAAAGGCAGAACACCAAGGCGCGCTGCGCGCACTCACCACCAGGCCGCGCGCAACCCGCGCGGCAGCGCGGGGGACACCTGGGGGAAACCCCCCCAAAACCCGGGTTTCCCCCAGGTTTCCCCCGCACCCCCCTTCCTCCCCCCATCCCCCCAGCCCGACAGGAACCACCATGGTTGCCGTCACCCGTGGCGAGCACGGAACATCCCCCACGCAGGCCGAAACCACGGCGCGCGTCAGCCCCGGACCCGAGGAAAGAGCAGGGCCGCCACCCACACGGGCGTACCTCTGCGGGGACCACCACATGCCGAAGACTTGGTGCGGTCAAACTGGATGACTGGCATGATTACATATCATGAGTAACCGTGTGATCCTCAGGAGCGAGGAAATCGAGTGGGGTAGTTGGATGCCGTGGACATCCATCCCGCAAATTGACATACCTCAAATGCCTGGCGTGTACGAGGTAGTGTATAGAGACGACACGGACGGCGAGCGGCTCACGATAGGCGAGACTATCCACCTCCGCGAGCACCTGCGAAAGAACCTCTTTCGCGATACGCGCCATATTAAAGGTGATGGCAAGACAATTGCAGTTGGCGGCAAGATAAAGGCGAATGAAGATGTGACGCTGCTCCTAGTTCGCTGGGCAGAGACAGAAAATCATCACGCTGTGAAAAGCGAACTCAAGGACCTTCACTTCAGACGCTTCGGGCGACTTCCTAAACACATGGATAAGTAAGTGGACCTAAGGAGTCGCTGTCTCGCATGAGTAAACCCGGCGGGAGCCCGCACCGACAGTAGAGCCGCCGCCGGACAAGACCGCTGATTTCAGAGCCACGGCCAAAACTGGTGCGCCAACACCAACAGCGCGCCAACCGTGCTCAACGCCGCAGTCGCGCAACTGAAAACGGCAGTCAGCAGCGGGAACCGTTCCGGCCGCAAGCAGGGACGGCTTTCGTGCTTACCGGGAACCCTCGACATACCATCACCTCCCTCGGCTCCCCGCGCAAACATCCTCATCAATAGAGGAAAAATGCTCTGGAACCCTGGCAGACCACATCTTACGCGCCTACGCACCTGTCATTTTCCATCAGAAAATGACAGGTGAGGGTAGATAGCACACCGTTCAAGTGTTACGCTCATCCCAGTCGAGGATCATCTATGCTCGTTGCTAATCCGCAAGTAGAAGGCGTGTGCCGCAGAACCGGGCTTCCGGGCACATCGTTATCAGTAACGACGTTCGCGATTTTATGTGTTATGCTTATCCCATTCCCCGGCATGCCGATGCCTTCAACATTGTTACATGAATGAGATAAAAGCATTCACCCCCGACGTCCCCTCCAAACCGGGCCGCCGTCACGTCTTCGGCTTATGACGCTCCAGATCCTTCTTCAGCTCACTGATCTCCCGCCCATGATCGCGGCGCTGAGTGAAGTACCCCACTAGGCACAGAACGGTGATCGCGAACGCGGCTGCCGTGAGAACCCAGAGAGTATCGATCGTGCTCGACAGGGTGCCAGGCAAGGTGAGTGCCCCCACAAGCGCGGCGGCAGCAAGCGCTGCGCCAGCACCGACACCAGCCAGCCACAAGTCCGCCCAGCCGCGCGGCTTGCACCCGTCCAAGCGCTCAATGAGCCGGTCATAGTCGCGGACGCTTATCACCACGCCCGGCTCCTCCTCCTGAGGAACTGCATACGTCTGGGTTACGAGCGCCCGTTCATGCGACGGCTCCGCGCTCACCTCTCCCGGTCCTTCGCGGAAGAGGCGTCAGGCGTTGGCGACCCCAGGACGGTCGCCATTACCGCCGCCAGCACCGGGTCCCTTGGCCAGGCGCGGTCCTTTTTCACCATCGGCCCTCGTCTCCTCATCTCTCCTGTAGCAGGTGCCGCTAGCGCGCACCCGACACATGAGGAGCTGAAAACCTACTGACTAGGCCGGAGTACCACGGTCGGCCATGGTCGGCGACTCATCACCGTACGCGGCTGACTCCGGACCGCCGCCAAACCCAGCGACGCTAGACCTCCGCACCACCACTCCTCCGCCCGGGCCTGGTCAGCCAGGCAGGGGCGTGCTCCCTATCGTTCTCGTGCTCCAATGTGCGGCAAAAACCGGCCACACGTGCAGCATTGGAGTCGGACAAGCTACTCCAAACCAGATATGACTCACCTCTAGTCGCACGGGACGCGAGCGGCCCGCGACCGGGAGGACGCGCTTACGTACAGTAACTCGTCACATACAGACACGCAACAGGCAAAGTACCGGTTCAACCACAACATCGACAAACTCGCATACTCGCCGGTAATCGCCCACGCGACCCCATCAGCCCCTCCGCCCCACCCGATACGCTCCGTAACCAGTGGGCAAGCAAGCCGAAGCATCTGAAAGGCTCATCGCGCGGGCACCCGGGGCGAACATGCTCCCGAGTGTGATCCGGTTCACCGAGTTCGTCTGCCGGGCGCGCCCGGCAGACAGCCATGCCCAGGGCGTCGCGAGGAGCAGCTCAGCGTAGTTGCGGGGGCCGGGACGGAGCTCCGGCCCCGCAACTACGACCGGATAGCGGTCGCACAACCACACGACAGCAAGGCACGCACCCGTGCGGGGGCTGTCCGCCCCCGCACCCCCAGGAGCGTTCCCGCTAGCAGCGGGAACGCGCGGCTCCGCTCCGTCTCCAAGCTTCCCGACCTCACCCCCTCAAAGAGCAAGGAGGCGAGGTCGGGAACCCCTCCGACTCCACTACGCCGCAAAACCAAAAATCAAAGTCAAGATCAAGATCAAGGTCAAAACCGTGGGGGAAACCCGGAACCCCCCGCGTCCACCCCAAGCGCCCCGGGTTCCAGGTTTCCCCCACACCCCCTTCCTGCCTCCCCCGGAAAAACAACGGCAGTTGCTCGGATCAGTGGTGACCGTGGAAGGTGCCAGGCTCCCGCCCGTGCCGCGCCATGCGCAGTACGACACATTCCAGCGGTTCTCTTCACACCGAATGGCATGACCATCGGGACCGGATAAGGGAACGGTCTGCAAGACCGTCACCCTTCAGGGTTGAGTTGTACGGCGCTGGGTCAGATCGGAGCTGCTTCGTCGTGGCGCCACAGTACTTCAGTCATCATCTCTCAATGACAGGAGAAAGCTCATCTCCTCTGATGGGGTCACAAGTGGCGGCAGAGCCCTATTTCGGGACAGTCCCGTCAAGACCATTGAAAGCCACACACTGTGCGCCTGGTCATCGATCAAAGAGCATTCATCTGGAAACTCTGGGCCGATGACACGTTCAAAAATTTCTTCGGTCAACCACATGCCATATGCAAGCGAGAAGGCGCTGTAATATTCCGTCATCCGCTGGCTTGATATATGAAAGTTCCCTTCAGTCGAATGCGACATCATTTGTGACATTCTGTGAAGGTCTGAATGCACCGCCTTCGACGCTCCGTGATAGAAGAACTCGTATATTTCCTCCAGTTGACACTTCTCGGCCATGGAACGAGTTGAGGGAACCGTGGTCCATCCGAGCGCAGTCCCGAGAGTCCTAAGTTCGCTCCGGAATCGACTGCGCTCGGCATCGATTATCTCAATTTGTGCCTGTATAAAATCCTCTGATCTTTCAGCCCCAGACCCAAGCAGCCGTTCCGCATCTTCTTTTGGCAAGAACGTAAATCTCTCATAAGCGCGAGGTAGGAAATTAGTCTGCGCGCGAAGACTTTTCAACATAGCGTCCATTGCGCTTAGTTTGACGAACCTATCAGCGTCGTGACTAGGAATGAGCGCCAGCCAGCATCCATAAATGAGATCTTCACACAAGGGTCGTAGGGTCAATGGTCCTACGAATGAGTTAGAAGTGTAAGCTGTAGCTATAATTATGCCGAGATTCTCCTCGGCTCGCTTCGCCATGCATCGGTAGATGAGGTTTCTTGAAAATCTATCTGCCTGTACATCGTCGGATATCGCACGGATCGTCGGTTGTAGCGTCTCTAGATACTGCCGACAAGCTTCAAGAATACTATGCTCTGCTTTTAGTACATCATCAACCTTGCGGAGAAGTTTATCATCCTGGCTCATCATCGGATCAGTTGCCGCTATCGATGCCCAATGCGAAACTCTGAAGGAGGCCAAGTATGTTCGCATCGGGGCAATCTTTTTCATATTCGCGGCAAAGAATACCGAACGCGCTAACAAATGTTGACATCATTTCGATCATAGTTAGCTTCAGGTCTTCCGTTGCCCGATCGGCTGCCATCTGGGCGATAGCGTGCACATCCGCCGTATCGCTGATTTTGAAATTAAGTGAGTCAGGGGTGAGGGGCATGCCACTCAACACGGGTATCATCAAAGCGCGGAGGTCTTCGGGAGTGCCACCCTCATGCACGGTCGTGTATACGGCCGTGAGGAGTCCGATTACCCTCCGAGCAGTCTCGTCTGCGTCCATGAGTTCACAGTATGCGACCCACGAGGCTTGCACTTTCACTAGCTGGATTCTGGGTGGTGCGGCTCAAGGATCATGCCTGTTGCCTACCCCCACCCTGAACGCTTGCGCATGCCCGATATGCGCCTATTTCACTTATCCGCGCAACGTCTTGCCTGGTCACGGGGCTGTTGGTGTGTCCTACGGCAAGGAGAAGGCCTGCAGTGGGATTCCGTGACGGGGGACACTCGCTCACAAGCTTGGACGGACCGACTGCGGCAAATGCGTGCGCAAACAGGAGGGGTGTGATGCGTTTGCCCTGATCGCAGCGTTGCAGGCGAGGGTCTGTGAGCCGTCGCCTTTGTCCCTCCAGCGCTCATGCTTCTGAATAGGTTGTCCGGCCGCGTCAACTGAGGGATTCCGAGTATTCGCGCAGATCTCGCGCGGCGCGTCCCAGCCTCGCGGCCACCGTCCGTGACGTGGGCCTGACTGTGCCATGCGCCGATTGAAGCCGTCAGGATGAGTATCCCGGCGCCAAGGCGAGCGGGTGGAGAGGTTCGACCCCACGGCCAGCAACGGAGGCTCGCCGCGACTGTGTCGGACGCCCATGGCGAACGACGGGTAAAACCCTCTGTGCGACTTGAGGCGCACAGCATGCCGTACGCATGCGGAAGTGCCCCGCCGCAAGATCGCGGCGGGGCACTGTCGGGACGGCTCAGACTGCGTTGTTCTTGATGCTTGCGGCGAACTCCCGCCAGGCATCGGGGGTGAACGCCAGGACCGCGCCGGCGCGGTCCTGGGTGTCGCGCACGAGGACGGTGCCGGTGACGGAGCCGGCCTCTACGCAGTTGCCGCCGTTCGTTCCGCTGTAGCTTGACTTGCGCCAGGTGGCGCCTGTTCCATCCATTCCTCTGCTACTTCCTGAATCAGCGCCAGGGATTGGCTTCCCTTGTACGCTTCGGTCCGCAGCGTGTCGAACCGTAGGGTCATGTCCGCCACGATGACAGGGTCCTCTACAGTCTGCCCGTCCGCTGCGGTCTCCAAGTACACGATAGCCCGCCGGTCAGGCATCACAGCGAGGGCGAACGCGCCGTGAAGCCCCTGGTGAGCCCCGATCCGCGAAATCACCTGAATCGTCACGTTCGGGCGCCGCGCCAGTTCCGCCAAGTGCAAGAGCTGGTCCTGCATGATCTTCGCGCCGCCTATCTCGCGGTGCAGCACGTTTTCGTCTAGCAGCACCCACACCACGGGCGGCGGCGGGCCTTCCCGCGTCAGCACAGCCTGCCGCGCCAGCCTGGCCGCGACCCGCTCGTTCACCTCATCCTCGGTGACGTTCGGATGCTTGGACAGGACAGCGCGCGCATAGTCCTCGGCTTGCAGCAGACCTGGAACCAGTGTGTGCTCGAACAGCCGCAGCTCTATCGCCTCAGCCTCATACGGCTGGAACGGCCGGAAGCCCGCGGAGAACGGCACCCCGTGCAGCCGCTCCTCGATCCGCCCGAAAATCCCCGGCAGCCCGAACACGGTGTCGAACCGCCTGGCCTGGTCGGGGGTCGCCGCCCGGTACATCGTCTCGATGTTGGCGACCGTGGAAGCTGTGTAGCCGATCTGCCGGCCCAGCTCCTCCCGGGACATCCCGGCATGCTCGCGCATCGCCTTCAGCTGCTCGGCGAACAGGCGCCGGTCGGGGTCTTCACGCCCGGGAACGCTCACGTCACACATCCTCACACGGTCAACGGCCCGTACACGCCTGGCAGCCAGGCTTCAACACCTGCGGGTGAAGCTTCAACCACGCTACGGCCCCGCGTGAGGATTGTCCCGCGTCCCCGGCCCGGTAGCCATTCCTCCCGGGCCGGGGCCGCCTCGGAAGGGAGGAAGCATGCCGGGCATCGCGGAGACCGACGCATTCGCGCGGCTGCAAGCAGACTGGGGCAGCGCCTACCACTTCACCCGCGACGACACCCCCGGCAACCCGCAGCCGTACACCGCCGTACGCAAGGACGGCGGTGCCACCCTGACCGCAGCCGACCCCGGGACGCTGCGCGAGGCGGTGCTGCGCGACTACCTCGCCCGCAAGGCCTGCCAGGACACCGCGTCATGATCGTCTGGCTCTGGGACGCCGACGGCCCCGCCCGCAGCGGGCGGGGCATCACCAGCGATCAAGCGCGAGCGCTCGAACGCGCGGAAACGCTGTTGCGCAGCGGGCACGCCACCGTCGCGAAGGTGGAATCAGCGCAGGCCGACCTCGGTATCCGGACGCTCACGTCCGGATACCGGCGCACCGGGCATGGATGGCGCGGGCGCAGTGGCGATAGCGGCATCCGGTGGGAACCGCTTGCCCCCGCCCGCGAGCGGGCGGCGTCATGACCCGCGACCCGGCCGCACCAGACGGTGCCGCCGTGACCGGCGGCACCGAACAGGCCATCCGCGACGCGATCACCGCCGGGTGGGCATGGTCGGTGTTCGGCAAGATCTCCTCCGACGGCCCGATCGCGTGGGGCATCGAACCCTCCGAAGACGCCGCCGTCCGGCGCGCCGAGTACGCCATGACCCGCAAGCCGGGCGCCGCCTTCGGCGGCATCGCCGGCGCCGGCACCGAGAAAGTCTGCCAGCGCACCACCACCGGGGCCCTGCTCTGGCGGCAGGTCACCGCCGGCTGAGGCACCGCCCGTACCGGCCATCCTCAGCCTCTTGACAGGCCCGGCCCCCGCACGGCCATCCGATCTCCCCCGGGCCGTGCGGGTTCCCCGGGGGAACCCGCACGGGTTTGCCCCGGGCCGGCGGGCTCCTGCCGTGACCGTCTGCACGGACAGGAGCCCACCACCCACCTCTGAGCAGCAAAGGGGCTCCGCGCGGCGCGCGTGGCGTGTCGCGCCGCGCGGCCGGAGGGAACCCCCGGTGGAGCGGGGGTTCCCGGGCGTGGTCCTGTCCGTGACACGTGGCAGGACCCGCCCCACCCGCTACCGCCTGCCCCATTCATACGATTACGTACCGTAATGGGATGGTAACCCGATTCCCGCCCGGATCGCCGGGCGCCCATGCCACGATGAGCCGCACCCCACCAGGGAGCGGAGGACCACGTGGCAACAGCAACAGCAACAGCAGGACGCGGCACGGGACACGCCGCGCCGGTCGGACGCGGGCACCGTCCGCATCACCGGCCGGGACATAACCGGCCTGCTGCTTTGCGCAGAGCACTACGCGGTCCCGTATGACCTCATGGCCGCCGCGCTGGATGTGCAGCCCGCCCGGCTGCGCGGCATCACCGCCCGGTGGCGGCACGCCGGCTACGCCGCCACCGGCACCCAGGGCCCCGGCCCGGCATGGTGCTGGCTCACCCCGGCCGGCATGGCCGCATGCGGCCTTGCCTACCCGGCCCGCCCGCCGGCCCTGGGCCGGCTCGCGCACATCCGCGCCGTCCTCGCCGCCCGGCTCTGGCTGCAAGCAGCCCCCGCCTACACCGACGGGCACGCGTGGTGGCGGTCCGAACGGCGCATCCGCGCCGCCCTCCCGCCGGGGGTCGGCACCGCGCACATCCCCGACGCCGAAATCCACTGGCCCAGCACCGACACCAGCCCGTATGCGGGGCAGGTGTGGGCCATCGAAGCCGAGCTGACGCCCAAACCCGCCGGGCGGACCGCCCGGATCATGCACGGGCTGCTGGCTGCGCCGAAGTACGCCCAGGTGGTGTACCTGACTGCCCCGGTCGCCCGCCCGGTCGTCACCCGGGCCGCCGACGGCCTGCCCGAGGCGATGCGCGGCCGCGTCGCGGTCCGCGACCTCCCGCCCGCCGCCTACCTGCCCAGGCACGGTAACCGTGTGGCGGCTGCTGCGCATCCTGGCCCTGCTCTGGCTGCTCAAACAGGCATTCCGGCTGCTGCGCGCCCTGATCACCGCCGCGATCCTGGCCGCGCTGTGGCCAGTCACGATCACCGCCGCCGTCACGGCATCCGCCGCGTGGCTCAGGGGCTGGCCGCCGGCCCGGCTGTACCGGGCCGCCGCCTGGTCCGCCCCCGTCACCGCCGTGTACCTGGTCGCTGTCGCGCTCGGCGACCGCGCGTGGCGCGCTGTCGCGCTCGCTCCCGTGAGGGACTGGCAGCAGGCGTCCCGCCTGCTGCTGCACGCCGACATCCCCCGCGCGTTCCTGCTGACCGCGCCGGTCGCGGTGCCCGCCGGCCTACTGGCCGGCGGGGTCGTGTGGGCGTGGCGGACCTGGGCTGTGATGGCCGGAGTATCCGGCCGGTCAGCGTTCGCGCCGGCCGTCTTCGACGCCCGCCAATGGCGCCGCCAAGCCCGCGCCGCACGCAGCGCGCTGGCCGCCCCCGGCAACCTCCCGCTCGTCACCGCCGCCGGCACCCTCGTCCCGGTCGGCCCCGTCATCCGCACCATCGGCCGACGGTGGACCCCGGTCCTCGCCGTCCCCGCCGCCTCCTTCACCCGGCACATGGTGATCGTGGGAGCATCCGGCACCGGGAAAACCAACCTGATGATCCGGCTGTGGGCCGGCTGGTACGCCGCCGCCCTCGCCGCCACCCGGCGCGGCAAACCCCGCCCCCTCCTGTGCGCGCTGGACTGCAAAGGCGGACCCGACGCCCGCGCCAAGGCCGCCCGCACCCGCCGCGTCCTCCACGGCGTGGGTGCCCGCCGCGTCGCCATCTGGCCCGATGAGGCGACCCTGTCGCTGTGGCAGCTCCCTGCCCGCGACCTCGCGGTGCTGCTGTTCCAGATGACCGAACACGGCGACGGCGCCGCCGCCTACTACGCCGACCTCACCCAAGCCATCCTCACCATGGCCGTCTGCGCACCCGGACCGCCGCCCGCCAGCGCCGCCGAGTTCCTCACCCGCCTCGACCCGGCATGGCTGGAACCCGCCTACGCCGACGGCCGCCCCGGCGAACTGGCCGCCCTCCGCGCCGCCCGCCCCCACCTCGGCGACATCCAGCTCCGCTACGCCACCCTCCTCGGCAGACTCGGCCCCGCCCTGGACGGCCCCGGCCGCCTCCACGACGCCGACGCCTGGTACTTCATCCTCGAAGGCACCAGCGAACCCTCAGTCGCCGAAGCCCAAGCCATGGCGATCACCGAACTGATCGCCCACGCCGCCACCGACCGCCGCACCGAACCCCGGTCAATGCTCCTCGCCGCCGATGACTACAGCGCCGTCTCCCGCCGCGTCCCGCTGTCCAACCTGTACGAACGCGGGCGGTCCCTCGGCCTCGGCGTCATGGTGTCGGCCCAGTCCTGGCAGGGACTCGGCGCCGACGACGACGAACGGTACCGGATCGCGGCCACCGCCGACGGCGGCCTGTGGCTGATGCAGACCCCCTACCCCGAACCCCTCGTCCAACTGGCCGGCACCCGCCGCGTGCTGGAAACCGCCCACAAGCTCATCGGCGCCACCTGGGGCGACGAAGGAACCAGCCGCATCCAGCACGCCTGGACCGCCGACCCCAACCTCATCCGCCACCTGGACACCGGGCAAGCCTGCTACATCCACCGGGGCACCGCCACCTACGTCCACGTCGCCCGCGCGAAACCCTCCCCGCTCAGCCTGCCGGCCGCCCGCCGACCGGCCCGGCCGCCGGTCCTCATCCCGCCCGCCCGCACCTGGGACGACTGGGGCAGTGACGACTGGGAACCGCCGACCGTGCCGCTTCCGGTGATCGCCGGCCTGGACGACGTCCTCGGCCCCGGGAAGGGGAGCCCGTGAACCCGTTCACCGCCCTGAACCTGCCCGCCAGCCCGGACCTGACCGACGACCAGGTCCGCGGCGCCTGGCGCGCCATCGCCGCCCAGACCCACCCCGACCGGGACGACGGCGGCAACCCGGCTGCCTACGCCGCCGCAGCCGCCGCCTACAGCCAGCTCAGAACACCGTGGGGACGCAGCGAAGCCTTCGCCGACCTGATCGCCAGCACCCCCGACATCCCCGACCCCGACCCGCCGCCCACCGCGCCCGCCGCCGCGCTGTGGCGCAGCCTCGCCATGCTCCCGGCCCGCATCCGGCACGGCCGCCCCCTCCGGATGACTGCCCGAGCGGTCATCGCCATTGTGATCGCGCTCACCGCCGCAGCCCTGATCCCCGGCACCCCCTCCGAACCGGCCGTCATCACCGGGTGCGCGCTGTGGTGGGTGCTCACCGTGCGCGGCGACCTCGCGCCCCCGCCCGGACGGTAGACGGCAACGACCGTGGAAGAAAAGCAGATGCCTCCGGCGGGGCTTCGGGCTCAAGGATGGACCGGGACAAGCACAAACCCCGGGTGGTCAGTGGCTGGTGTTGTCAGGGTTCATCCTCGCGCCGTCAGCCAGGGCAAGCCCAGCAGACCGGCCCCGGGGCATCAAATGAAAACCGATTTGACACCCCGGACCCGGCCCGCTCCCCGGAGGGTGGCTGACGGCGAGAGGATGAACCCACCCCCCGGAATGCGCGCGTCCGCGCGAATTGAGAAAACCCGGCCGCTGGTTTCGGTAGGTCCCGCTGGTTTCGCAGGGTGTATTCAGAAAGACAGGCATGGAAGGGAAATAGCCGATGGGAAATAATACGCATGCCTCTGACCAGGGAAAACAGGAAGATCAACACGGCCGGATAATGGACGGTCCGCGCATTATCAGTTACAATTTGAGTGAAGGTAAAAGGCCGGGCGGGATGAAAGTCCGGTACAAGATAAGAATTGTGACCGGGCCGCGCGCCAGACAAATAGACGCCCGCCAGGCACAGGTGATCAGGGAGGTCCTTGAATGGTCACGCCAGCACCGGCAGCACCCCCGGTAACCGCCGCGCCGACCCCGGCCGAGCCGGTCCCCGTCGCCGTCCTCGCCCGCACATCAACGCTGCTGCTCCAGGACCCGGTCGCATCCTTCCGCCGGCAGTACCGCGCCTGCGAGCAGTGGCTCCCGGCCGGCTGGTTCATCGCCGCCGTCTACTCCGACGTCGAATCAGGCGCCACCGACCTGGAAGCGCGCAGCCGCACCGACTCCTGGAAGGTGCTCACCGACGCCGGCCTCCCGCGCGATGGCGGCGTGGCCGACCTGCTCACCGAGGCAGCCAGCCCTGCGCCCCGTTTCGCCGCCGTCGTCTGCGAGGACATCGAACGGTCGGCCCGCGACACGTTCAACTCAATCAAGCTGGAACGGGAACTGTCCCAGCAGGGGATACCGCTGTTCGCCACCGACGAGCCCGCCGACATCACCGGCATGAACCACACCACCGTCCTCGTCCGCCGCGTCAAGCAAGGCGTCGCCGAGTGGTACCGGCTCCAGCTCAAAGACAAAGTCTGGAAAGGCCTCGTCGAGCACAGCATCGACGGGTGGAACACCGGCCCCACACCCTACGGCTACGCCGGGCAGAAGCACCCGCACCCCAACCCGATCAAGGCCAGCCAGGGCCGCACCAAAACCCGCCTCATCCTCGACCCGGCCACCGCTCCCACCGTAGAAGTCATCTACACGTGGCGCACGGTCGACAAGCTCGGGTTGCCGGCCATCGCCAACCGGCTGAACGCCGACCCGGCGCTCTACCCGCCGCCGCCCGGGGCCGGCGCCTGGACGCCCAGCACCGTCGACGCCATCCTGCGGAACCCGAAATACACCGGCCACATGGTGTTCGGCCGCCGCCGCAACCGCAACGGCCGCCGCGTCAAAGTCACCCCGGCCGAATGGCTATGGTCACCCGAACCGACCCACCCCGCCATCGTGAACCGCGTCACCTGGCAAGACGCACAAGGCATCGGGGCCGAGCACTCCACCAGCCGCGACCACGACCCCGACGGGCCGGTCGCGCCGCCGCCCAACGCGCCGTTCTACCCCTACCGCTCCCGGGTACGGTGCCGCGACTGCCAGCGCCGCATGACCGCCACCGCCAACGGCCGCGACCGCCAGTACGTGTACTACCGCTGCCCGCACGACCCCGGCAACCCCCGGCACCAGGCCGCCGCGCCCGATCATCCCCGCAGCGTGCAGGCCCCCGAACACCGGCTAGACCAGATCGTGGCGGAGTTCTTCCGCGACCGGGTATTCAGCCCGCAGCGCACCGCGCATCTCGCCGCCCAGCTCCCGGCCACCGACACCGACGCCGCCGCCCGCCGCGACACCCAGGCCGCCGCCCTCACCGCCCGCATCCGCAAACTCGACACCGCGCAGAACGCCCAGATCACCGCGCTAGAGCAGATCCCCGACGGGCCGGCCGCCGCCGCCATCCGCGCCCGCATCATGGACCGCTTCACCCAGCTCCACACCGAACGCACCCAGGCCGAAACCCAGCTCGCCGCCCTCACCGTCACCACGCCCAAGGCAGTAGATCCCGCCATCCTGGACGAGATCCCCTACGCCGGCGACATCCTCCCCGCTCTCCCGCCCGCCCTCAAAGCACGGCTGTTCGCCGCCTTCGACCTGGCCATCGTGTGGAACAAGCCCGGCGGACAGGTCACCGTGCACGCCGAGATCACCGACGAAACCCTCCGCGCCCTCCCGGCCCTCCTCAACCCCGGGCAGGACGGATACCATGACACCCACGACCCGGACATTCCCTCAGGAATAGGGCATTTGACACAACCCAGGAGAGCGGGTCGATTGCGCAATCGACACACCGGGGCGCGGGGGCGCGCGGGGCGCGGGAGCGCGGGGGCGCGGGGGCGCGGCGCGGGGCGGGGCGGGGCGGGGCGGGAGCGGGGGCGGGGGTTAGCCGGGGCGGGCGGGGAGGGCGGCGTCGGGGAGGAAGAAATCGGTGTCCAGGTCCTCTTCGCGGGCGGCTCGGCGGTAGGGCGAGAAGTCGGTGACGCCTTCTTCGCGCAGCACGTCCTCGTCGATGTAGAAGTTGCCGGTGCAGGCGCGGCTGTCTCTGGTCAGGATGGCGTGGGCGGCGTCCGCCATGATGTCCGGCGTCCTGGCCTTGCGCGCCGCGGCGTCGCCGCCGAGCAGGTTGCGGACGGCGGCGGTGGCGATCGTGGTCCGCGGCCACAGCGAGTTCGCGGCGATCCCCGCGCCAGCGAACTCCTCGGCCCAGCCGAGCGTGCACAGGCTCATGCCGTACTTGGAAATCGTGTAGGCCAGCGAATAGCCGAACCAGCGCGGCTCCATGTTCAGCGGCGGGGACATCGTGAGAATGTGCGGGTTGGCCGCGGCCGCCAGGTGCGGCAGCGCCGCGCGGGTCAGCGCGAACGTGCCGCGGGTGTTGATGTCCTGCAGCAGGTCGTAGCGCTTCATGGACATCGCCATCGTGGGCGACAGGTCGATCGCGGACGCGTTGTTGACGACCACGTCGATCCCGCCGAACGCGTCCACCGCAGCCGCGGCCGCCCGCTCGACATCCGCGTCGCTGCGCACGTCACCGACCACCGGGACCGCGCGGCCGCCGGCCGCCTCGAGCTGCTCGCAGGCCGTGTAGATCGTGCCCTCGAGCCTGGGGTGCGGATCGGCGGTCTTGGCCAGCAAGACGACGTTCGCGCCGTCCCGCGCCGCGCGCAGCGCGATCGCCAGCCCGATGCCGCGGCTGCCGCCGGACATGAGGATCGTCTTGCCCGCCAGTGTGCCCGGGGTCATCCCGCTTCCCTTCCGGATCGCTTCCTGAACAGCGCTTCCTGGGCGATGCTCGCGACGCGCGCACCGCTGGCGCTGTAGATGGC
Source organism: uncultured Actinomycetota bacterium (assembly GCA_963771985.1). Lineage (GTDB taxonomy): Bacteria > Actinomycetota > Actinomycetes > Streptosporangiales > Streptosporangiaceae > Trebonia. Next base: position 76,954 of record CAVYVO010000036.1, read on the forward strand.
CCCGGTGTAGAGACCGCGGCCGCCGGCCGCGGTGTGCGGCACCAGGTCCTGCCAGGTCCACTCGTCCATGCGCGCCGGGCGGTGGAACCAGACCGCGTGGTCCAGGCTCGGACCGGACCGGATGTCCGCGCCCTCCAGCGGGACGAGGCCGTTGGAGATGTCGGAGACGTAGGTGAGGACGGCGGCGTGCAGCATCGGGTCGCCGGGGAGTTCGGCCGTGCAGCGAATCCAGAACTGCGTGGGCAGCCGGCGGTCCTGGTCGGCCGACCGGAACTCGAACGACGCGTGCCGGGGGTTGACCCAGCGGGGCAGCGCGTCAGGCGCGGGGATCTCGGGCTCCGGATCGGCGTCCACGTCCACACCGGGCCGCACGGCGGCGAAGGACGCGGCCATGTTGAAGATGACCTCGCCGTCCTGGATGGCCACCGCCCGGCGGCCGGAGAACGACTGCCCGTCGCGGTCGCGCTCCACCTGGAAGACGGTCGGCCGCTGGGCGCTGCCCTGCCGGAGGAAGTAACCGTGCAGCGAGTGCGGCAGGCGGCCGTCCGGCACCGTCCGGCCGGCGGCGTACAGGGCCTGCGCCGCCACCTGGCCGCCGAAGAGCCTGGCCGCTCCCTCGTAGACCACCCGTGACCGGTACAGGTTCTCTTCGATGTATTCCAGGTCAAGCAGCTCGAGGATTGACGGCAGGACCCCAGGTGGCTGGCCCGAGAGGGAGATTGTGTTACTCATCGGCAGGCGCCACCTTCCGTTCGGTATAAAGCTCGGGTTCTTCGAGCCGGGGATCGGGCGTGCCGGTCCTGGGAACCTCGCCGACGACTTCGGCCGTGCCGCGGAGTTCGGCCTTGTCCATCGCGATCTTGCGGCCGCGCCGCTGCTGGTTCGCCATCAGTCGCTCCTTGCGCGGTGATCGAATAGCGCGACGAGATAGCCGACGCCGAACGGGGCGCTGGCGTAGAGGATCTCACCCTTGGGCCGCCGCTCGCCGAGCGCGCCGGCGAGGACCTGCCAGGCGGCGCGGCCGGTCGCCATCAGGTCGCGGGCGAGGGCCGGGTCCAGTTTCGTGAGGGCCGCCATGTCGCCGTCCCGCAAGGCCTGCTCAGCCATGCGGTCGAAGGGCTCGGCGCGGTCGTCGAAGTGGCCGGGAGCGGCCGGGCTGCGGCGCGCGCTGCCGTCGCCCATCACCAGGATGGCCGTCCGCTCTTTCGTGTCCGTCTCTTTCATGTCCGTCAATGAGGCACCCAGGCGCACGCATTCGGCCGGCGGCTCCGTCTCGCCGACCGCCCGCAGGACGCGGCGGCCCGTGTACCCGGCCTCGTCGAGGAGCATGGCGCCGAGGCCGAGCGATAGCGGGAGCCCTTGTGTTCCGCGCCTGCCCAGCGCGGGGGCCCAGTTGAACGGGTCAAGCCGGGCGCCGGGATCCCAGCTCGCGGTCGCGGCGGCGCCGCCCACCACGACCACTACGCCGGGCGCGGGTGCCAGGAGCCGCGCGACGGCGGCCGCGCAAGCGTCCCTGAGGTCGGGCAGGACGAGGGTCCGCCCGGTCAGCTCCCGCGCCAGCAGCGGCGGCGACGGGCACACCGCGGCGCCGGTGATCACGGTCGCCTCCCCGTCACGCGAGACCCCGTCACACGAGGCCCCGGACCATCCGGGCCGGCGTCAGGTCGCCGCGGATCGCGCCGACGACGTCCAGCGCCTGCCGGGTCTCGGTGACGTTGTGCACGCGGAAGACGCGGGCGCCCAGCCACGCGGCCACCGCGGCCACGGCGAGGGTGCCGGCCAGCCGGTTGTCGACGCTCGTGCCAAGCGTCTCGCCGACGAAGTCCTTATGCGAGGCGGACAGCAGCACCGGCCAGCCGGTCGCGGTCATCTCGCCCAGCCGGCGGGTGATCTCCAGCGAGTGCCAGCTGTTCTTGCCGAAGTCATGGGCCGGGTCGATGACGATCCGCGCGGGGTCGACGCCGGCGCGCACCGCCTTCTCCGTGAGGCGCAGGACGGTCCTGAGCACGTCGGCCATGACATCGTCGTAAGAGATACGGAACGGACGCGTTCGCGGCGGCAAGCCGCCGGCGTGCGAGCATACAATGCCGACGCCGAATTCGGCGGCCACCTCAGCGAGGCGCGCGTCCCAGCCGCCCCACGTGTCGTTCAGCAGGTCGGCCCCGGCCTCGCACACGGCCCGCCCCACCTCATGCCGCCAGGTGTCCGCGCTGATCACGAGCTCGGGGTAGGCGGCGCGGACGGACTCGATGAACGGGACCGTCCGGCGGATCTCCTCCGCGACGGTCACCTCGTCACCGGGTTTGGCGGGCACGCCGCCGACGTCGAGGATGTCGGCGCCCTCGGCGACGATTTCGTGCACGCGGTCCATGGCGTTGCGGTGGTCCCAGGTCACGCCGGGCCGGTAGAACGAGTCAGGTGTCCGGTTGACGATCGCCATGATGAGCGTGCGGCCGGGCGCGAACTCGCTTTTCCCCAGCCGCAACGGTCCTGGCTCGCGCGGCGCCGCGCTGTCGTCGCTCACCGTGCCAGACTAAGGGGCATCGCGGGTGCCGGGCCAGGGAGGGAGGTGCGCTTAGTGACCGACATCACCGACGTCACGGCGGATCCCGGCGCGCTCGCCGCGCGGCTCGCGCTGGACTTGTCACCGGCGGGCGTGCCCGTCAATCCGCTGGTCGTGGTGCCGCTTCGGGCATGGCAGGAGGCGCCCGCGGCGGACGTCGCGCGGGGCGCGGCGCTGGTCGCCGGAGCGCTGCCGGTGACCGTGGGGGTGCTCGACGGGCCGGTCACGCCCGGCCTGGAACCGCTGATCGAGGCCATGACGCTGACGCTGTCCGCTGGGCCGGCGGTGCCGCCTTCGGACGGGCGCTGGTGCCGGTGACGGACATTCCGGGGTCACCGGATCTGGACGAGGCCGTCGGGCGGCTGCGGGCCGCCACCGGGCGCTCGCCGCGGGCCGCGATCGCGTGCGGGCAGCTGCTGCGGCAGACGGCCGTGCTGGACACGGCCGCAGGGCTGGCCGCCGAGGCGGCCGCGTACTCGCTGCTGCTCGGCGGGCCGGAGTTCGCGCGCTGGCTGGCCGAGCGCGGGGCGCCGCGCCGCCGCGCGCCGGTTCCGTCGCCGGTGCTCGTGAGCCGCGACGGTGACCGGCTGTCGATCACGCTGAACGACCCCGGGCGGCGCAACGCCTTCAGCGCGGTGCTGCGCGAGGCGCTGCTCGACGCGCTGCTGGTCGCGGACGCCGACTCCAGCGTGTCGTCGGTAGTGCTGGGCGGTGCCGGGCCCGCGTTTTGCAGCGGCGGTGACACCGATGAGTTCGGGACGGCGAAAGACCTGGTGGCGGCCTACCTGGTGCGGCTGTCCCGGGCGCCGTGGCGGGTCATCGACGATCTCGCGCCCGAGGTGACCGTGTACGCGCACGGCGCGTGCGTCGGGGCCGGGACGGAGCTGCTGGCCTACGCGGGCAAGGTCGTCGCCGCGCCGGACGCCTTCTTCGAGCTGCCCGAGGTCCGCATGGGCCTCGTGCCCGGCGCCGGCGGGTCGGTGAGCGTGCCGCGCCGGATCGGGCGGCAGCGGGCGGCGTGGCTGATGCTCACCGGCGACCGGCTCCCGGCGGCGACCGCGCTGCGCTGGGGCCTCGCCGACGAGGTCCGGCCGGGCCGCTTACAGGGCCCGTAGCCGCTCGAGCACCTTGCTCAGCAGGCGCTGGTCGGTCACCACTCCGCCGCGCGGCGCCGACTCCATGACCTCGATGAGGTTCTCATACATCAGGTCGTCAAGCAGGACGCGGACCACGCCCAGCGGCAGGCCGATGATCGCGGACAGCTCCGCCACGCTGATGGGGATCCGGCACAGGTCCAGGATGCGGGCGCGTTCGGGGCTGAACGTCGCGGAGTCCGCCTGCCGGGCGCTGCGGACGACGAGGTCGACCAGATCGAAGTACCGGGTGCCGCGCGGCCGGGTCCGGCCGCCGGTCACGGTGTACGGGCGGGAGACCGGGCCGGCCTCCTCGTACATCCATACGTCATCCTGCGAGGGGCCGTCCGGCGAACTCATCGCGGGTTCGCGATCATGTGCTCCCCAACGCGCTTGACGAGCACGGCTATCTCGTAAGCGATCTGGCCCGCGTCGGCGTCCGTGTCGGCAAGCAGGGCCAGGCACGTGCCCCGCCCGGCCGGCGTGATGAACAGCAGCGCCGCGTCCATCTCGATGACCGTCTGGCTGACCTCGCCGCAGCCGAACCGCTGGCCGGTGCCCTGAGCAAGGCTCTGCGACCCCGCCGCGAGGGCGGCCAGGCGGTCGGCGTCATCCTCACTCAGCCCTGGCGACCTGCCGAGCGGCAGGCCGTCGGGGGAAAGGATGATCGCATTCCTGACGCCAGGGACGCTCGAGGCAAGGTCGTTGAGCAGCCAGTCCAGTTCTCCCGCATCAGCTTCGTCGCTCATCATTCGGTTCAGCCGCCCCCAGTTGTTGTGCTCTCGTCGCCGTCCACGGTTGTGCTCGCGCCGCGGCCGTTCTTCCATCCCTGCTGGATGGCCGACATGATCGTGCGGGCCTGTTCGGGCGAACGGTCCGCCAGCGGTCCCTTGGGCGCCCCTGGGCGGTCCTCGCGCAACTGCGGGGCGATGCTGGCCATGCGCTGCCGACGGGGCAGACCGGAGCTGCTTTCGCCCTGCTTGCCGACGAGGAAGGGGACTTCGTCTTCGGCCACGACGAGCGCGCGCGGCAGCAGGACGATCGCTGTCGTGCCGCCGTAGCCGGACACGCGCAGCGAGACCTTCACCCCGTGCCTGGCGGCCAGCCGGCTGACCACGAACAGCCCGAGCTGGTCGCTGTCGGCCAGGTCGAACTCCGGCGGCTTGGCCAGCCGGTCGTTCAGCAAGGCCATTGTGTCCTCGGGGATGCCGAGTCCCCGGTCCTCGATCTCGATCACGTACCCGTTGGCCACCCGGCTGCCCCGCACCTGGACGCGGGTTTTGGGCGGGGAGTACAGGACGGCGTTCTCGACCAGCTCGGCGAGCATGTGCGTCACGTCCGCGACCGCGGTGCCCTGCATGAAATCCGGCGAGTCGGTGAGCAGGTCGACGCGGGCGTAGTCCTCGATCTCGCCGATCGCGCCGCGCAGCACCTCGACCACCGGGACCGGCTGCCGCCAGGCCCGGCCCGGCGCGGCGCCGGAGAGGATGATCAGGCCTTCCGCCTGGCGGCGCATCCGGGTCGTCAGGTGGTCGAGGCGGAACAGCTGCTCGAGGGCGTCGGGGTCGTCGGTGGCCCGTTCCATCTTGTCCAGCAGCTTCAGCTGCCGCTGCAGCAGCGACTGGTTGCGCCTCGCCAGGCTGCGAAAGACGAGGCTGACCCCGTTCCGGAGCCGCGCCTGCTCGACGGCCGCTTCGACGGCGGTCCGCTGCACCGCGGAGAACGCGTCCGCGGTCTCGGTTACCTCTTTTGTTTTCGTGCCCAGGTCAAGCGGCGGCGCCTCGGCCGCGACGTCCACATCCCCGCCGCCCCGCAGCCTGCTGACCACGCTGGGCAGGCGCTCGTTCGCCAGGGAGCGCGCCACGCCGCGCAGCCCGGTCAGCTCGCGGCTGATCCGGTTGCCGAAGCCCAGCAGCAGGATGGACGAGACGATGACCGCGACGAGACCGGCGCCGCCGACCAGGATCAGCCGGAGCAGGATGATGTCGCCGGCGTGCGCTTGGCCTTTGGTTATATTGAGCCGCACCGCGGTTTCTGTGGCGGTCAGCTCCGCGATTACCGAACCGAAGCCGGCCTGCCACGCCGCCGGGCTGATGGGAAGCCGCGCCCGAGTGGGGCTCGCGACGATCTTGTTCTCCAGGGTCTGGAAGTTCGTGAACGCTGGCGAGGTGTAGGCAGCCGGGTACGGGTCGGGAGTCTGCTCCCAGTAGACCGGCGACTCGCCGAGCCGCTCAAGGAGCCGCTGGTCATCGACCGTCTGCACGAACAACCGGTACTCGGCCGCGGACATGCTGCCGCCGGACGCCAGCGCGCCGCCCACCAGCGCGGCTTCCTGGGCGATATCCTCCAGCGCCTCGCCTTCATCCAGCGCCCCCGAGCCCTCCTCGACCAGCGCGAACGATTCCTGAGGGTTAGTCAGCGCGGCGGTGAACGGGTAGAAGGCCTCCACGATGGCGTTGTAGTCCTTGAAGGCGGTCAGCGGCTCGATCGTTCCGGCGTCCACCTCCGCCCTGAGCGAGCCGATCTGGTTCAGGCTGGCGAGCAGTGCGGGAGCCTGTGACCTTGCCGCCGCCGGCAACTGTCCCGACACGGTCGCGGCGCCGGCGCGGAACGCGGCGATGGCCTTGCCGGTGGCCGCCCGCTCCGCGTCCATGGTGGTGCGCGGCAGCAGGCCGCGCGCGCTCTGCCAGACGAAGGTGTACGACCGCTCGGTGTCGAGCTGCTGGACCAGGCCCTGAAGCAAACCGCCGATATCGCTGTTGACAGTGTCCGCGCTGCGTTTGGCGAGGGCCCCGCCGACCGTGCCTGTTGCGGCGTACGCCCAGAGCGCCACGAGCGAGATCAGCGGGATGACGAGCAGGACGAGGATCGTGGACCGGATCGACTGCTGGCGGGCAGCCCGGTCGTCGCGATCCTTGCGGTCGTAGCGCTCATCGCGGTCGCCGCGGCTTTTACGGCGGTGGCCCGCGTAGCCCGCCCGGCCCGCGTGCCGCACATGGGCAGCGCCGTACTGCCTGCTCGCCGGCTTCTGGTCCGCTCTTCCCGGACTCATCACGTTCCCCGTCCACACGGAGCGGCAGCCACGCACACTCACCCCCATTGATGAAGGTCAGGCAGCCCTGTGCTCCGCTCCATAGCACCGGTGCCAGCTTCGATTGCGCGATCTTTGATACAGTCACAACCGCCAGCTTCTTTCACGCTAGCAGCACGAGACCAGGCGTTATGGGACGTTATTCATTAACGCGAGATACGTGATCCGAATTGGAGAACGCTATTATCGGCTTTTTACCGCGTTAGAGGGCCCGTAGCCGCTCGAGCACCCTACCCAGCAGGCGCTGGTCGGTCACCACTCCGCCGCGCGGCGCCGACTCCATGACCTCGATGAGGTTCTCATACATCAGGTCGTCAAGCAGGACGCGGACCACGCCCAGCGGCAGGCCGATGATCGCGGACAGCTCCGCCACGCTGATGGGGATCCGGCACAGGTCCAGGATGCGGGCGCGTTCGGGGCTGAACGTCGCGGAGTCCGCCTGCCGGGCGCTGCGGACGACGAGGTTGACCAGATCGAAGTACCGGGTGCCGCGCGGCCGGGTCCGGCCGCCGGTCACGGTGTACGGGCGGGAGACCGGGCCGGCCTTCCTCGTAGGTCCATCTGTCGTCCTCGGAGCTCATGGCGGGCGCCTACCGGGAGACCGGGTCCTGGACCGGGAACCTCGGATTGGCGATCATGTGCTGCCCGACCCGTTTGACCAGCACGGCCATCTCGTAGGCGATCTGGCCGGCGTCGGCGCCGGCGTCGGCGAGCAGGGCGATGCAGGTGCCGCGGCCGGCCGGGGTGATGAACAGCAGCGCGGCGTCCATCTCGATGATCGTCTGGCTCACCTCGCCATACCCGAACCGCTGCCCGGCACCGCGGGCCAGGCTGTGGGCACCGGCCGCCAGCGCCGACAGGTGGTCGGCGTCATCCTCGCTCAGCCCTGGCGACCGGCCCAGCGGCAGGCCATCCGGGGACAGGATGACCGCGCTCCTGACGCCCAAGACGGTCGAGGCCAGGGTGTTGAGCAGCCAGTCCAGCTCACCCATGGCAGCTTCCTCCGCTCATCGTCACTCGCTCCAGCCATGCCTGTTACCAGGGTCTTCGACATCGTCCGCCGGCGCGGACGCGCGGCCGCTGCGCAGCCCCTGCTGGATGGCGGACATCAGCGCGCGGGCCTGCTCGGGCGACCGGCCCGCCAGCGGGCCCTGCGGAGCCCCCGGACGGTTCTCGCGAAGCTGCCGCGCCATGTTAGTCCCCGCCTGCCGCCGCGGCAGGCCCGAAGCGCTAGTCGCGGACGGCTGTTCGTCCTGAAGGCTGGACCGCCGCGGCGGGAGGGTCTGCACGCCGCCCGCCGCCGACCAGTCATCGGGCATGCTCGCGGGACTTTCGGCGGGACCGTCCGCTTGGTAGGACGCCGCGAGGGCACGGTCCGGCAGCTGGCGCCGCCGCCCGGACAGGGTCGCCGCGGTTACCCCGGCCGCCGCGGGCGCGCCGACGCCCGCCGCCCGGCTCGGGAGATCGCCTGCCGGGCTCTTCCCGGCCAGGAAGGGGACCTCTTCTTCCGCCACGACGAGAGCGCGCGGCAGCAGGACGATCGCCGTGGTACCGCCGTAACCGGACACGCGCAGCGAGACCTTCACCCCGTGCCTGGCGGCCAGCCGGCTGACCACGAACAGGCCGAGCTGGTCGCTGTCGGCCAGGTCGAACTCCGGCGGCTTCGCCAGCCGCTCGTTCAGCACGGTCATCGTGTCGAGCGGGATGCCCAGGCCCCGGTCCTCGATCTCGATGACATAGCCGTTGGCCACCCGGCCGCCCCGCACCTGGACGCGGGTGCTGGGCGGCGAGTACAGCACCGCGTTCTCGACCAGCTCGGCGAGCATGTGCGTGATGTCCGCGACCGCGGTGCCCTGCATGAAGTCCGGCGAGTCGGTGAGCAGGTCGACGCGGGCGTAGTCCTCGATCTCGCCGATCGCGCCGCGCAGCACCTCGACCACCGGGACCGGCTGCCGCCAGGCCCGGCCCGGCGCGGCCCCCGACAAGATGATCAGGCCCTCGGCTTGCCGCCGCATCCGGGTCGTCAGGTGATCAAGCCGGAACAGCTGGGCCAGCGCGTCCGGGTCCTCCGTGCCCCGCTCCATCTCATCCAGCAGCTTCAGCTGGCGCTGCAGCAGGGACTGGTTGCGCCTCGCCAGGCTGCGGAAGACGAGGCTGACCCCCTTGCGCAGCTGCGCCTGTTCGACGGCGGCCTCCACCGCGGTCCGCTGCACGGCGGAGAACGCGTCCGCGGTGTCGGTGACCTCCCGTGTACGGGTTTGCAGGTCCAGCGGCGGCGCTTCGACGGCCACGTCCACCTCGTCACCGGCCCGCAGGCGGCTGACCACGCTGGGCAGCCGCTCGCGGGCCAGCGTCCGCGCCGCACCGCGCAGCCCGGTCAGCTCACGGCTGATGCGGTTGCCGAAGCCGAGGAGCAGCACCGACGAGAGGATGACCGCGAGCAGCCCCGCGCCGCCCACCAGGATCAGGCGGAGGATGATGATGTCGCCGGCGTGCGTGTCGCCGGCGGTCACGCCGAACGCGGCTACTTTCTCGGCCGCGATGAACTGATCGTCGATCGATGTGACAGTCGCCTGCCAGGTCAGCGGGTTCACCGGAAGCCGCGTCGCGGGGCGGCTCGCGACGATCGCGTCCTCGGATTTCTGGAGGCTCGCGAACTGGGGCGAGCCCATGACCCGCAGGAAGACGTCAGGACTTACCTGCCACTGCAGCGGGTTGTTGGCGAGCTCTTCGAAAAGCCGCTGGTTGTTCACCGTCTGCGTGAACACCTGATGCACCGCCGCGGGCATGATGTCACCCGCCACCAGCGCGCCGCCTACGAGGGTGGCTTCCTGGGTGATGTCATCGATGGCCGCGCCTATCTCGACCTCACCTTGGCCCTCCGAGTACAGCGCGATCGAGGCGTTGGGGTCGGTCAGCGCGCCGGAGAACGTGCGCGTCGACGCAGGGAACTCGTTGTAGGTCTGGAAAGCGGCAAGCGGAGTGATCTTGCCTGCGTCCACCTCTGCCCTGAGCTGGGGGAAAGCGGCCAACTGAGCGAGGATTCCGCCGGCGAGCCGCTTGGCCGCCGCCGGCTCCACCCCGGCCGCATTGGCGGCGGCGACCCGGAACTGAGCGATGGCCTTGTCGGTGAGCGCGCGCTGCGCCACCATGGCCGTGCGCGGGAGCCTGCCGTGCGCGCTCTGCCAGGCGTAGGTCAGCGCGCGTTCGGTGTCGACCTGGATGGTCAGGTTTGACATCGGAGCCTGGAAGTCATGGTCCAGCGCGTCGGCGTTCTGCTTGGCGAGAGCCCCGCCGACCGTGCTCGTGGCGGCGTATGCCCAGAGCGCGATGAGGGAGACCAGCGGGATGACGAGCAGGATCATGATCGTCGACCGGATCGACCGCTGGCGCACGCCCCGGCTTTTATGGCCGCCGCTGGCCTTACGGCGGCGGCCCGCGTAGCCGACCTTCCCCGGCTGCTGCCCGCGGGCAGGCACATACCGGTCAGGAACCTGCGGCTGGCCCTGCGTCTGGTCTACGTAGTCGGCGTAGCCGTCCGACCGCGGCACCAGGCGGGGCGGTCTGCTCACCGGCTCCTGGTCAGCTATTCCCGGACTCATCGCGTTCCCTGTCTTTGTCGAGCGGAGGCCTCAGCACGCTCACGCATCGTGACGAACACCAGGAAGCCAGCCGCTCCGTAACACCGGCGACAGCTTCGAACGTGAGATCTCCACCGTGACTGACCTCCTGTGCACCAGTCACGATCAAGCGGCCGCAGCGCAGGGGTAGTCACCTGTTCTGGCAGCCTCAGCTATCAGCATTGGTCACGCTAGCAGTACACGAGCGGATCTTATAGATAGATTACCGATTTAAGCGAAATATGTTAGCAATAGTTGAGAACGATATTACCGATCAGTTACGTACCATCGTCCCGCCGGCGCCGCGCACCGCGGCGGCCGGCGGCCGCTCATCCACCGGGACCGGCCGCGAGCGCTGCCGCATTTCGCCATTGACGCGCATGAATTGCCGCAGGTAAATTGGGTTTTCTGGATAACGTGACGGCGACTCGTCCCGCTGCTGGCGCGGCTGGCGGCGTTCGGCGACGAGCAGCAGTTCGGCGGCCATCACCGCCAGGTCGTGGCTTGCCTGGTGCTTGTGGCCGCGCCGTCCCAGGTCGACCTGTGCGATGGCCGCCAGCCCGTGGTCCCTGGCGGTGTCGATGAGAACCGCCAGCTCGATACCGTATGCGACGGGAATGGACAGCGATTCCATCAGGCCGCGACGGGCGGCCCACTCACCCGCGAGCGGCTGGACGACGCCGGTCAGCTCAGGCCACCACAGGCTGAGCAGCGGGCGGGCCACCAGCTCGGTCACACGGCCGCCGTCGGCCGAGACCGAGCCGTCATCGCCGGCGTACAGGCGCTCGTAGAAGCCCTTCACGAGGAGTACCCCAGGGTCGTCGAGCAGCGGCCCGAGCAGGCCGGTCACGAAATGCGGCCCCCAGTGCGTAAGGTCGGCGTCCACGAACACGAGCAGGTCCCCGGTGGTCACCAGGAGCGACTTCCATAGCGCCTCGCCCTTGCCGGGAAAGGCGCCAAGCTCCGGCGCGACCTCCCGTGCCCGGTACACCGTGGCGCCGGCCTCGGCGGCGACCTCGGCCGTCGCGTCCGTGGAATCCGAGTCCATCACCACTAGCTCGTCGACCAGACCGGTGTCCGCCGCTAGCTTGGCGATGGCGCTGACTACCTCGGCTACGGTGCGCTCTTCGTCCCGCGCCGGGATCACCACGCTGACCGTCACGCCAAGGCGCTGCTTGCGCTCGGCCAGCTGGCGGACGGGCCAGTCCCGCCAGCGGCTTGTCCGGATCCGCGACGACCGCGCGGCGGCTTCGTCGGCTTCGCTCACCCTTTAGTTTCGGCCATCAGGCGGCCCGCCGCGCCCGGCGGTTCCCGGCGTAGTGGTGCCCGGCATGGTGGCGGCCGGCGCCGAGGCGGTGCTGGCCGCCGCAGTCCGAGAGCTTGCTGAAGTGACGACGTGGCGGAGGCGGGGGCGGCCCGAGGCTGGCCAGCAGCCGGACGAGCAGCGAGCGCTTCGGCGAGAAACGGAACATGCCTGACTCCCGCAAACCGAGATGAGCTACTAGTAGAGTAGCATTCTCATTTATGAGAATCAAACATCCCTCAGTGTTAGGTTAGCCTCAGCTTAGCGCGGGTTGCCGCGCCGACACCAGACCCGGGCGCCTGATCTCCCCGCGGCGGAACACCTCGGTCTCCGCCGACGGTTCGGCCGGAAGCGACGCCGCGGCCATGGCCTGGGCCTTGAAGGCGCGCGCGGCCAGGCTCAGCCGGTGCGTCACCGGGTCCGCGTCGCCATCGAAGTCCGCCGGCCACATGTCGCCCCACAGCCTGATGTCGGCGCTGCCCGCCTCGGCGACGGCCAGCACGAACCGGCGCACCCGCTCGTCGGCGTCGTACAGGTCCGTCCGCACCGCGATCGCCTGCAGGCACGGCCCGAGAACAGGCATCGCGAAGACGGTGTCGAGGTCGCGCGCGCGGACGCCGAGAATCTGCAGCGGACGCGGATCACCCTGGTCCGCGGTGACGACCGTGACGTCCCAGCCCGCCATCACCTGGTCGAACAGCCACCCGCCAGCGCACCGCACCGCCTCGGCGGCGCTCGGCGCGATGGTGGTCATGCGTGGCCGGAGCGAGTGCCTCACCGGGGGCTGCGGGCGAGTTGCCTGGCGAGGGAGCTGGTGTACTCGCGGAACACGTCGGTCAGTGGAATCGAAGGATCGAGCAGCCACGAGGTCTCCATTCCATGAAGAAATGCCATGATCTCCACGGCCTTGACGGCCGGGTCCAGGTCGGCGCGATACCGGCCCGCTTGCTGCCCCCGGCGGATGGACTCGGCGACTATCGCCACCGCGTCGCGGTACCTGCCAAGAAAACGGTCGTGCAGCGGAGCGTCTGGATTGAGGTTTTCGGTCTGGAGAACTGTGAACATGCCGATCAGATCGGGTGCCCGCTGATACCGCTCCGATACCCTCTCGAGCTGCTCGATGGTGTCGCCGGACAGGTCGGCGTTCGCCAGGTCATCGGCGTCGCGCGCGTCAAGTACGGCATGCAGCAGCTGCTCTTTGGACTCGAAGTGGTGCAGCAGGCCGGCCGGGGTCACGCCAGCTTCCTGCGCGATCTGGCCGAGCGTGGTGCCGCGCCCCCCGTTACGGGTCACCAGGCGCTGGGCCACGGCCAGGATGCGCTGCCGCCGGTCCTCTCCCTTAGCAAAGAGCGTGGCGTATCGCCTCTGATCGGCCACGAGGCTCCCTTCAACCAACCTACTGAACGCACACTAGATTGGTTGGCGGGCCGTTTACAAGGGGAAACGGCTATGAATTTTCGGCGCCCGGCCGGTGACCGCGCACCGTCCTAGACGGCCGCGGCGCACGGCTCAGGGAGGCTTCGCGCGGACAGCGCCGATGGGACGCCCATGGGACACTTCGCGCGGACAGCGCCGATGGGACGCAAGGGACAAGGTGCAAACCGGGCAGAACGCGCCGATCCGCTGGGCAGCGTGGATCGATGAGCACGCGAGAGCGCAACGCCACTGAGCAAAGCCCGACCTTGGCCGGCCGCCGGCTCCCTTGCGGCAAGCTCGCGTTACACGAATTGGGATATTAAGGACATACGGGGCGGGAGTGCTACAGAGTGTGACCGTTCCAAGTGCCTCGCCGTGGGCTTCCGGCGTAGTCGATCATGATCGCGAATAGTTTTCGTTGCTATACGATGAATTATTTACATTAGGAAAAATGTTTTCGAGATCATCGTTCTAGCTTCCTAACCGACAGTCATGAACGGTTAAAGTGACGGCGCGCGAGACCTACGGAGCGCTCCGCCTGTCCGATGAGCGTGCCGCGAGAGACAGGCGGTGCCGAGGGCGGTCCGCGGGGGTCCGGGGTGGCGTTAGTCCGAGGCGGGGAGGGGCTTGGCTTCCTTGAACGTCATCGGCTCGCCGTCGCAGGCGAGCGCGCCCGCGCCTGAAGATGTGCAGAGAAGCTCGACCGATCCGGCCGCGTCCACGTAGCGCTTGCCGATGTGCGTGGCGGCGTCAGGGCCGCCGGGCGCGGGCTTGGCGCCGGGCGTTCCGGCGACCATCGGGCTGCCGCCGCACTCGATCAGCGGCCGGCGGTCCGCGGGAACGCGGATGACAACCACCCTCGTCGTGCAGACAGTGCTTGCGAGCTGGTCGCCTGGGCGAAGGCTCAGCGCTGGCGTAGCCATGGTGTCGGTGGTTCTCCTCTCAACATGAGAAACTTATCCTCTCCAAAACAGAGAATCAAGTATGCCACTATGGTAAGGCGACACGCCTGACGTGGGGTGCTGCCCAGAATCTCGGGGCGTCAAGGGGCATAATGGGAATGTCGGAAAATGACAACGACGATCTCGTGGGTGCGGTAAGTAACGGAGCCGAGAGCGGTAGGTTGCCTACCGTAACCGTGCAGTAAGGTTGTACACATGACGCAGAACATGGATGTGGTTGTGACCGCGCCGGGTGATGAGCCGTCCTGGAAGCAGCGGGCGGTGGAACGCTCGACCCGGGCGGCGAAGCTGCGCGCCGAACAGCGCGTCCAGCGGTTCCTGGACGCCGCCCAGGCCATCATCACCGAAAAAGGCACCACCGACTTCACCGTCCAGGAAGTCGTCGACCGCTCCCGCCAGTCCCTGCGCTCGTTCTACCAGCACTTCGACGGCAAGCACGAACTCCTGCTCGCCCTGTTCGAAGACGCCCTGCGCCGCGCCACCCACCAGATCGCCGCCGCCGCCGGCGCCCGCCCCGCCCCCCTCGAACGCGCTGCGCACCGCCGTCCAGCTGCTGTTCGAACTCTCCCGCCCCGACCCCGCCGCCCGCCGCCCCCTGTTCACCGACTTCGCCCCCCGCCTGCTGCTCACCCACCCCGCCGAAGTCCGCCGCGCCCACGCCCCCCTCCTGGACCTGCTCACCACCCTCACCGCCGACGCCGCCGCCGCCGGCCAACTGCGCCCCGGCACCGACCCCCGCCGCACCGCCGCCCTCACCATGGAAACCGTCATGTTCGTCGCCCAGGCATCCGGGGCGCCCGCGGACACCGAGGCAGACGCGGACACCGGCGGTGTGAGCGGCGTCGCCCACCCCGTCACGGCCGAGGAGATCTGGGACTTCATCGCCCACGGCATCACCAAGGAATGATTGAGAATCCTATTCTCCTCTAAGGAGAGCCTCAGTTACACTCAACGTGTGGCTGATCTTTGGGATGACCTTCTCGCCTGCCTTGAGCTGCGCGAACTTAGCCCGGCCCCGGGGGCGGTCTTCGCAGGCGAAAACCTGCATTTGAGCTACCACCGGCTGTTCGGCGGGCAGTTGCTGGCACAGCTCGCCCGCGCGGCCGCGCTGACCTGCCCTGACAAGACGATCAAGTCCCTGCATGCGCTCTTCCCCAAGGAGGGGCAGTCCGGCGAGCCCGTCCGGTACGAGGCCGAGCGGCATCACGAAGGCAAGACGTTCGCGACGCTGACGATCATCGGGCGGCAGTCCGGCGGCGTAATCGCCACCGCCTCAGTCTCCATGCACGCGCTCGAGGACGGCCGCGCCCACCAGGACGTGGCACCAGCCGCGGGCGTTCCCGGCCCCGAGCACCAGGTGGACCTGGGTCTGCTGCCCTGGGAAACACGGTCGGCCGCGAACCTGGACTCTCCCGAGCCGGCCGCTCCGGACTACATCCTTTGGATGCGCACGCCCGCGGTCAGCCCGGAGCTCGCCCAGCCGATCGTCGCCTACGGAACCGACCTGACGCTGATCGGCACCGCGCTGCGCCCGGTGGAGGGCGTTTCCCAGCAGGACGCGGGCCGGGCGTTCACGTCTGCGGTCACCTCGCACACGCTATGGTTCCACCGGCCGTTCACGACGCTGGACTGGCTGCTGCTCCGCCAGCAGAGCCCGGTGCTGGCCCACGGCCGCTGCTTCGGACGCGGAGACGTCCTGACCGCGGACGGGACCCTCGTCGCCTCCTACGCCCAGGAGGCGCTGCTCCGCTTCCGCGCGGGGCCCGCCGCCGCCACTTACAGGAAGTAAAGATCCGGGGTCTTTGCCTGCCTGATCGCGTTCGCCGAGCGCCAGTTCACAGCGGCCCAGCAGCCAGGCCGGCCTGGCCTTCGGCCGCCAGAGCCGGCCAGACCCCGGCCTTTCCATCCCGTCCATCCCGGCAAGCGCCCGGAGTCCCGCGCTGGCCCGACCGGTGACGGCAGGGGCTGGGGTATCAAATCGGGAAATTTCTGGATTTAACGCATAGATAGCCTCAGCCGTACCGTCATGATCGCGAAGATTTTTATCCTACCGAAGACTTTTTGTCCTATAATGCGCTAATATCTCCGTGATCATGAACTCGCCAGGATCAGATACCCCGGTGGGGTATCTACTGCCCGGCTGTAAGCGCGTCTCTCCGTGTCCCGTGCACCAGAGAGGCCAGCCGGCCGCGGTCGTGACCAGTCATCCGCCCCCGGAAGACCCCGCACTTAATTCGTGTAGGCGTCGATCGTTTCCATTTCGGCCTGGAGAACGCGGCGCAGTAGCTTTCCCGTCTCGGTTTTCGGCAGCTCGCGGCGGAACACGATGGTCTCGGGCGTCTTGGACGAGCGCAGCCGCTGTTTCACCCACTCCCTGATCTCCTCGGCGTCTCCCTCCCCCACGACCACGGCGACGACGCGCTGGCCCCATTCGGGATCCGGCACGCCGATCACGGCGGCCTCGCTGATGCCTGGGTGGGCGAGGAGGACGTCCTCGATCTCCGCGGGAGCGATGTTCTCGCCGCCCCGGATGATCGTGTCGTCGGCGCGGCCCTCGATGAACAGGTAGCCGTCGGAGTCCAGGCGGCCACGGTCTCTCGTGGCGAACCAGCCGTCGGAGTCCAGCGCGCTCGACGTGCCGTACTCGCCGGAGATCTGGTCGCCCCGGACGAACACGAGACCGGTCTCGCCGGCCGGGCACGGGGAACCGTCGTCCCCGCGGATCTGGAACTCGATCCCGGGCAGCGCCCGGCCCACGGAACCCAGCCGGTCGCGCACCGCCGGGTCGGATGACGTCAGCGCCGCGCGGTGGTCCTCTGGCGACAGCACCGCGACCGACGAGGCGGTCTCCGTCAGCCCGTAGGCGTTGACGAAACCGGCTTCGGGGAACGCGCGCAGCGCCTGCTCGAGCACCGGCAGCGGCATCCGCGCGCCGCCGTAGGCGAGGCTGCGCAGCGCCGGCGTCCCGGCGTCGCCGTCGGGCACCTCAGCGACGACCCGCGCCAGCATCGTCGGCACGAGCAGCGCGTGGGTCACGCCCTCCCGGCGGACCGTGGCGAGCCACTCGCCCGCGTCGAACGCGGCCATGTAGACCAGGCGGCGCCCGGCGTAGAGGTTCGTCAGCAGGTTCGCCAGGCCGGCGACGTGGTAGGGCGGCACCGCGACCAGCGCCGTGTCGCCGTCGGCCGCCGAGCCGAACTCCACCGTGTTCCACACGTACGCCAGCAGGTGCCGGTGCCGGAGCAGCGCCGCCTTCGGCGCGGCGGTCGTCCCGCTGGTATACAGCAGCACGGCGACGGGGTCGTCCTGGCCGCCGATCACCGCGCCCGCCTCCCCCGGCACGACGCTGCCAATAGCGGCGGACTCGTCCGCCGACTCGAGGAGCGGGCCGAGATCGTCCTGGCGCAGGACCAGGGCACCGGGGTGGCGGTCCAGCAGGGAGGCTAGCTGCTCCTGCCCGAGGCGGTAGTTGAGCGGGACGAGCGGCACGCCCGCGAGCGCCGCCCCGAACAGGGCGACCGGGTAGGCGAGATGGTTGGTGCCCAGGTACAGGACGGCCGGGTAGCGCTCGAACCGGGCGGCGGCCTGGTGGGCCAGGTCCCGCAACCTGGCCGCGGTCAGTGACCTGCCGTCCGCGACGACCGCCGGACGATCCCCCGCCGAGGCCGCCATTTCCAGGATCATGCTGATGTTCATGTGGAAGCTGTGACTCCAGTGAGCGGCGGCGGTGGAGGAGGAGGAGGAGGAGGAGGAGCGACGAGCGCGGTAAGGAAGGGATGCGATGAGGGCCGGGGCGGATGCGGAGAACCGGACGGGGACGGCGGGCGGCGGCCCCTCTTGGGGAGGGGCCGCGCGCGGGTCCGCGGCCGGGTTCGTGGTCGGGTCCCGTCAGGCCGCCATCAGCCGGGCGAGGTTGCCGCCCATGATCTTGGCCTTCTCGTCCGCGGTCAGCTTGGTGCGCTCGTCGAGCACGTCAATGTACCGGGCAGGCTCGGCCAGGCCCTCCGGGTGCGGGTAGTCCGAGCCGAACAGCACGCGCTCCACGCCCACGATCGAGGAGAGCTCGCCTAGGTCCTCCTCCCAGAACGGGCTGATGTGGATCCGGTTCTTGACCTCCTCGACCGGGTCGCCGACGAAAGCTTCCGGCGCCTTCTTGTAGGCGTCGCCGAGCTCACCCAGCAGCGGCACGAGCCAGGCGGAGCCGTTCTCGATGACGGCGACCTTGAGCTCCGGGTGCCGGAAGAGAGCGCCATGGCAGACCCACGAGGCCACGGCGTCGGTCACTGGCCGCCACTGGCCGATCATCCGGAAGGCGTTCGTGACGAACGGGAGCATCTCCGTCCTGGAGCCTTCCCATTCCTGCTGGTACCGGGCGTAGCCGCTGTCGGAGGAGTGCATCGCGATCAGCACGCCGAGGTCGCTGGCCCGCTTCCAGAACGGGTCGAACTCCGGCAGCGCGAACGACCGCAGGCCGCGGAAGCCGGGCACCGGGGCGGGCCGGACGAGGATCGCCCGCGCGCCGCGCTCGTAGACCCAGTTGAGCTCCTCGATGGCCTTCTCGACGATCGGCAGGCTGACGACGGGGGTGGCGAAGATGCGGTCCTTGTAGTTGAACGACCAGAACGTCGTCGATCCACTGGTTGAGCGAGTGGACGACGGCGTGGATCAGCTCGGGGTCGTCGCGCATCCGCTCCTCGAGGAGGCTGGCCAGGGTCGGGAACATCAGCGACCGCTGGATCCCCAGCTCGTCCATCAGCTCGAGGCGGGGCGCCGGCTCGCGGAAGGCCGGGATGGACCGCATCGGCTCGCCGAAGATTTCCCGCCGGGACTTGCCCTCGGGGTTGCCGCGGGCGAAGTATTCCTCCATCGCCCCGGGCCTGGCGACCACCTCGAAGGTGGGGTTCGGAATGTACTCGCTGATCTGGCCCCGGATCGCGATCTTCGTACGGCCCTTGATCTGCACGTACTGGATCGCGCCCGCGTACTCCTTGGGCAGGTACTTGAGGAACGCCTCCTCGGTCTCGTACAGGTGGTTGTCCGCGTCGAACAGCGGATACGGCAGCTCGCGTGACGGCATCGAGAGATCCTCCTTCACTATATAAGAGAATCCTATTCTCAATCTTGAAGTGCTGCAATGTCCATGCGGAGTATGTACTTCTGCACCTTGCCGCTCGCCGTGCGCGGGAAGTCGTCTACCTGGTGGATCTCCTCGGGCCACTTCTGCCTGGCGAGGCCCGCTCGCTGGAGGTGATCACGCAGCTGCTGCATGGTGGGCGGCTGATGCCCTTCCCTCATACGCATAACGGCCGCGGCATGCTCCCCGAGCCGCACGTCGGGCGCCGCCACCACCGCGACCTCGGCCACCCCGTCTATGCCCATGAGCAGTTCCTCGACCTCAAGCGCGCTGATGTTCTCGCCGCCGCGGATGATCACGTCGGACTTCCGGCCGGTGATCGTGAGGTACCCGTCCTCGTCGAGTTGCCCCGTGTCACCCGTGTGGTACCAGCCGTCGCCGTCGAAGGCGCGGGCGGTCAGTTCCGGGTCCGTGTACCCCAGGCAGAGGTCTGGCCCGCGCGAGAGGATCTCCCCGTCATGGGAGAGTCGCACCTCTACCCCAGTCAGGGGGGCGCCGTCGGTGTAAAGCCGCTTCCGTTCGGGAGCTGAAAAATGGGAACCCGTGACGGACGGATGCTCTGTGCTGCCGTAGGAGCGGTAGACGGTGATCCCGTGCGCGGCCAGGCGTTCGGTGACCGCGGCGGGGACCGGGGCGCCGCCGAGGCCCGCGTACCGCATGTTTGCGAGGTGGGCGGGCGTGCAGTCAGGGTGGTCGAGCAGGCTCGTCATGTAGTAGGTCGCACCGCCGCCGACGCACAGCCCGTCGGTTTTCATCAGCTGGAGGACCGTGCCGGGGTCCCAGACGTCGGCGAGGTGGACCGGCTCGCCGCGCAGCACCGGGGTGAGGAAGGCGCCGAGCATGCCCATGAAGTGCCCGACCGGCGCGGACGTAAGCTGCTCGCCCCAGTCGGCCGGGTACCGGCTGGTCAGCTGGCGGATCTCGAATCCCAGGGTCTGGTGGCTGTGGATGACGCCCTTGGGGTCGCGGGTGGTGCCTGAGGTGAACGCGATCAGCGCGGGTTTCGCCGGGTCGGCGGGTTCCGTGCTGGTCAGCGGTTCGGCGGCGAGGAGGTCGTCGAAGTTCTCGCCGACCACGCCGACGATGGGCACGGCTTCGGCCAGGTCCGGCTGGAACTCCAGGCGGCCGAACCGCCGCGCCGTGACGAACACCTTCGGCTTGACGGCGGTCAGGATGTAGCCGACCTCCTTGCGGCCGTAGAAGTGCACGATCGGCACGGTGACGGTGCCCAGCAGCGCCGACGCCCAGTAGACCGCGGCCGCTTCCATCCAGTTCGGGAGCTGGAAGGCGACGACGTCGCCGGGTTCGACGCCGCGCTGGCGCAGTCCCGCGGCCAGCTTGCGGGCGGTCCGCTCGACGTCCGCGAACGTGCCCTGCCACGGCCTTACGGCCGAGTGGACCTGGAACCGGCTTTCCGGGGCGGCGGCGAGACCGCGGGACAGCAGGTCCCCCATCGTGTCGGCGGTCCACCAGCCTTCGGCCTGGTATCTCGCCGCCAGTTCGGCCGGGATCGTGCGCGTCATCGCGGCTCCAACGCTTGTCAGGGACGGCCCTCGGATGCCTGATAAGCGTACATTTACTAACCGGAGCGGCGCGGTCGGCGCCCTGGGTCGATTGCGCAATTGACCAGGCTAGAGCGGGTCGATTGCGCAATCGGCCTGCTTGGATAAGCGCGGCTGCTGCGGGTAGACGTCGAGGCGGATGACCGGCCTGGCAGACGCGCTGCTGCTCGTCGACCGGGACGAGGCGAGCGTCGCCGAACCGGTGACGATCGGGAAAGTGCGGGCCAGGATAATCGGCTGACATGACCTATGCACTGGACGCGGATCTGCTGCGGGAGATCACCGCCAAGTTCGCCGCTGGCGCGATGACGCTGCCGCAGCCAGCGGAACGGGACGACTGGAAGACGCTGCGGGCCAACGGCGAGACCGCGCTCGCCGCGATCGAGGCCGAGCTTCCCGAGCACCCGGAGGTATCCCGGACGACCTATTCGGCCGTCTCGCACGACGGTGCCCCGGTACCGCTGCGCTGGTACGCCCTGGCGGGCCATGGTCCGGCCCGGTCCGGGCCGGCCGCGGTCTACCTGCACGGCGGGGGGATGATCGCCGGGTCGGTCGAGCTCTACGACCGCTGGGTCGCCGCCTACGTCGCCGACAGCGGCGTCCCGATGCTCGCGGTCGACTACCGCCGGGCGCCCGAGCACCCGCATCCCAGTCCGGCCGGGGACAGCTACGCGGGCCTGGCCTGGCTGGCGGCGCACGCGGCCGAACTCGGCGCCGACCCGGGCCGGATCGCGCTGATGGGCGACAGCGGCGGCGGCGGGCTCGCGGCAGCGGCAGCGCTGCTGGCGCGTGACCGGGGCCTGCCCGTGGCCAGGCAGATCCTCATCTACCCGATGCTCGATGACCGCACCACGGTCCCCGACCCGGCCCTGGTGCCCTTCGCCGGCTGGACCTACGACGACAACTACACCGGCTGGCACGCCCTGCTCGGCGAGGCGATCGGCACCGCCGCTGTCCCCGGCGCGGCGGCCCCCGCCCGGGCGGCCAACCTCGCCGGGCTGCCGCCGCTGTACATGGAGGTCGGCGAGCTCGACATCTTCCGCGACGAGGACATCGAATACGCCCGGCGGGTAGCCGCCACCGGCACGTCCGTTGAGCTGCACGTCCATCCCGGCTGCCCGCACGGGTTCGACCGCGCCGCCCCGGGGGCGGACGTGGTGCGCCGGGCCCGCGCCGACCGGCTGCGCGTCCTGGCCAGCTACTGAACGACTAGGTGACTTACCCGGGCAGGCCGAGGAAGCGGCGGGCGAGGTCCAGGAGCTGGGGCCTTCTGCAGCGACGTCCCGCCGACGCCGTGCTCGGTGAACAGGCCGACGGCGGCGCTGACGACGGGCCTGCGCTGGGGTGCGCGTGCGCAAGTAATATCGTCGCAGTAATAACTTGCGTTTTAACCTGAGTTACGCGATGGGCTGGATAGCAGGATGTTCGGCGCTATAGGTCCTGTACTGGGCGTTGGCGGCGTTCGGGGCGCATAGTGGCTGATGACGGCACGTGAGCGGCCGCTGCATCTTCGGAGTTGTAACGGCATCCGGAGAAAGGACAGCGGCCGTGTATATCAGTGTGGCGCGGGGCGGGCGGTCTGGCCAGGAGGGCCTGCCGGGGGCCGGGGAGGCGCTGGCGGGGCTGGCGCGGTTCCGGCGGGAGTTCTACCGGTGCCTGTGGCGGCGCGGCGGCGCGCTGTGTGAGCTGGCGGACGCGGTGCTGACCGCGCCGGCGGCGGGGACGCTGCCGTACCTGAGCCTGGAGCCGGCCTTCCGGCGCGGGCACGGCATGATCTGCCAGGCCCTGGACAAGGGGCGGATCGATGAAGAACGGCTGCGGGACCAGCTGGTGAGGTGGCGGCCGCGGGGCTGGCCGCTGGTCTTCGCGGTGGACGCGTCCACGTACCCGCGGCCGGCGGCGGCCACCAGCCCGGGCCGGGAGTGGCACCCGCATTCCTGCCGGGGGCATCATGGCCGGCGCCGCCGGGAAGGCCGGGACGGGGACGCGGTGGTCGCGGGCTGGGCGTTCCAGTGGCTGGCCCAGCTGTCGTTCGCGCCCGGCTCGTGGACCGCGCCGCAGGACATGGCCCGCGCCGGCGTGCGGGACGACGCCACCGCGAGGGCGGCGCAGATGATCATCGCGCATTCCGCGCGGCTGCGCGCGGCCGGGGAGACGGGCATCCCGCTGTACGTGCACGACGCCGGGTACGACGAGGCCCCGCTGACCTGGGACCTGCGCGAGCACCTCGATGAGGTGCAGATCCTGGTCCGCGTCCGCAACGACCGGGTGATGTACCGCGACCCGGCGCCGGAGCCGCCGCGGCGGGGCCGGCCCCGCAAGCACTCCATAGAACGGTTCGAATGCGCCGATCCCGCCACCCGGGGGCCCCCGGGCCGGGAACTGTCCCTCGACGACGGGCAGTACGGCCACGTCAGCGTCATGTCCTGGGGCGGGCTGCACCCCCGGCTGTACTGCCGCGGCCGGTTCGCCGGATTCTGGCCCTCGCCCGTCATCCGCTGCCACCTGGTCCGCGTCACCGTGGACAAGCTCCCGGGCGGCCGGAAGGCCCCCGGCCCGCTGTGGCTGTGGCGGGCCGGCCCCGGCATCCCGGACCTGGACCTGTGCTGGCGCGCTTACCTGCACCGGTTTCGATATCGAACATACGTACAGGTTCGCCAAGCACGGCCTGGGCTGGGACAAGGCCGCCGTCCGCTACCCGGAGCAGGCCGCGCGCCGGACCTGGCTGATCATCGCCGCCCTCACCATGCTCCGCCTGGGCCGCCCCATCGCCGAGGACTGCCGGCGGCCCTGGGAACGCCGCCGCCCGCCCGGCAGGCTGACCCCCGGCCGCGTCCGCAGGGATTTCTGCCG
Organism: uncultured Actinomycetota bacterium; assembly: GCA_963771985.1. Taxonomy (GTDB): domain Bacteria; phylum Actinomycetota; class Actinomycetes; order Streptosporangiales; family Streptosporangiaceae; genus Trebonia. The sequence goes on from CAVYVO010000036.1 coordinate 100,591, forward strand.
CCTGGCCGCGCTTGCCGGAACACCCGCCAGGCCACCGAAAATCTCCAAGTCCGGCCCCGGACGCCCCAAAGGCCGCACCAGCACCCCCGCAACCAGGTATCCCGTCATCACGAAGGCAGCCTGACACCACGCAAAACGTTAAAACGCAAGTAAGGAGGCTGGCAGGGTGGACGGGGGGATGCGGCAGCGTCTGCTTGCACTGGTACGGGCGCGGCTGGAACGGTTCGGCGTCGACCATAATCCGGCCACCGTCTTGGATCCGGAGGCTGCCGCAGAGCTGACGGCTCTGCTTGAGACGGTCCCGGACCCGGTCGCAGACCTCGAGATCGCCTACACGGCCGGGATGCTGCATTGGTCGCGTTACCTCGTCCTGGACTCCGACGACGATCAGCAGGACTTTGCCGCCGCCCTGACCTTGCTCGGGCCGGTGTACCGGGTGCGGCCGGACGCGGTCCCCGACGAGGTCCGTACTCACTTCGGCCGCCTCGCCGCCGCCAACGATCCGCAGGCGGTAGCGGACCGCGCGGCCAGCCTGCTGGAAGAAACGCTAAGTACCGGGAACCGGTCCGACCTGGACGCCGCGATCAACGCCTGCCGGCAGGCGGTCGCGGCCACCCCCGCCGGCCACCCCGCCCATGCCCAATCCCTGTCCACCCTCGGCTTCGCCCTGACCACACGGTTTTGGTGGAGGGGGAACCGAGCCGACCTGGACGCCGGGATCGACGCCGGGCAGCAGGCGGTGGCGGCCAGCCCCGGCGACGCCGCATACCTGTCTAACCTCAGTGTCGCCCTGATCGTACGGTTCAAGCAGGCGGGAGGCTGGGCTGACCTGGACGCCGCGATCAACGCCGGGCAGCAGGCAGTGGCCGCCACAGCCGCCGGCCACCCCGACCGCGCCGCCATGCTGTCCACCCTCGGCTTCGCCCTGAACACACGGTTCGAGCGGACTGGGGACCAGGCTGACCTGGACGCCGCGATCAACGCTGGCCAGCAGGCAGTGGCGGCCAGCCCCGCCGGCCATCCCGGCCGTGCCAGTTACTTGACCCAGCACAGCGGCACCCTGCAGGCCCGGTTCAAGCGGACCGGGGACCAGGCCGACCTGGACGCCGCGATCAACGCCAGCCAGCAAGCGTTGACCGCCAGCGCCACTAACCACCCCGACCGCCCCGCCATGCTGTCCGCCCTCGGCACCGCCCGGCAGGCCCGGTTCGAGCGGACCGGGGACCGGGCCGACCTGGACGCCGCGATCAACGCCTACCAGCGGGCGGCGGCGGCCGACCACATCAATCATCTCCGATTCCTGTCCAATCTCGGCCTCGCCCTGCGGATCCGGTTTGAGCAGACCGGGAACCAGGCCGACCTGGACGCCGCGATCAACGCCAGCCAGCAAGCGTTGACCGCCAGCGCCACTAACCACCCCGACCGCCCCGCCATGCTGTCCGCCCTCGGCACCGCCCGGCAGGCCCGGTTCGAGCGGACCGGGGACCGGGCCGACCTGGACGCCGCGATCAACGCCGGCCGGCAGGCGGTAGCGGTCAGCCCCGCCGACTACCCCGGCCGCGCCGGATACCTGACCAACCTCGGCCTCGCCCTGCGGATCCGGTTTGAGCAGACCGGGGACCGCACTGACCTGGACGCCGCGATCGACGCCGGCCAGCAGGCGGTAGCGGCCACCCCCGCCGACCACCCCGACCGCACCACATACCTGACCAACCTCGGCCTCGCCCTGCGGATCCGGTTTGAGCGGACGGGGGACGGCACTGACCTGGACACGGCGATCGACGTGAACCAGCAGGCGGTGGCGGCCATCCCCGTCAACCATCCCCGCCGCGCCACCATGCTGTCCAACCTTGGCCTTGTCCTGCGGATCCGGTTTGAGCGGACGGGGGACGGCACTGACCTGGACACGGCGATCGACGCCACACGGCAGGCGGTAGCGGCCACTCCCACCGACCATCCCGGCCGCGCCGCAATGCTGTCCGCTCTCGGTCTCGCCCTGCAGACCCGGTTTGACCGGACCGGAAACCGCACTGACCTGGACACCGCGATCGACGCCAGCCAGCAAGCGGTAGCGGCCACCCCCGCCGACCACCCCAGCCGCGCCGGATACCTGTCCAACCTCTGTATCGCCCTGCGAACCCGGTTTCAGCGGACGGGGAACCAGGCTGACCTGGACGCCGCGATCAACGCCGGCCGGCAGGCGGTGGCGCCCGGCCAGGCCGACAACCCCGGCCGCGCCACACTGCTAGTGAGCCTCTGCGCCGCCCTGACCACACGGTTTGAGCGGACCGGGAACCAGGCTGACCTGGACGCCGCGATCGACGCCGGCCGGCAGGCGGTGGCAGTGGAGGTGGCGTCGCCGCGGGTCCGGGCGATGGCGGCCCGCGGGTGGGGGCGCGCCGCGGCCAGCGGGCGACGGTGGCGGGAGGCGGCGGCGGGATTTGCGGCGGCGGCCGAGCTGCTGGGACTGGTGGCTCCACGCAGCCTGGCCCGCGGCGACCAGGAGCACCTGCTGGAGCAGTTCGGGGGGCTGGGGGCGGACGCGGCGGCGTGCTGCGTGCACGCCGGGCTGACAGACCGGGCGGTGGAACTATTCGAGCAGGGCCGGGGGGTACTGCTGGGGCAGGCCTTGGACACCCGCACCGGCCTGACCGCCCTCACCGAGCAGCATCCCGATCTGGCCGCCCGGTTCACCGTCCTGCGTGACGACCTCGACCGGGCCGACGACCCTGCCGCGTCTGCGTCGGCGCTGCCGACAGGAATGGGCGGAGCCGCCACGGACGGCCGCGCCCAGGCGGCCCGCCGGGTCATGGAACGGCGACGGACAGCCGAAGCGTTCGACCAGGTGATCGCCGAGATCCGGCAGCTGCCGAAGCTCGACGGTTTTCTGCGGCCGCCGTCGGCGGCGGAGCTGCTGGCGGCGGCCGCCGAGGGACCGGTGGTGGTCGTCACCGTGTCGCGGTTCGGCTCGCACGCGCTGATTCTGACCGGCGGCGGTGTGCTTGACCCGGTGCCGCTGACCGGGCTGACCCCGGAGACGGTCTACGACCGGGTGAACGCCTTCCTCGGCGCACTCGAGGATGCCGGGTCACCGGCGGCCGAGCAGCGGCTGAGTGACACGCTGGGCTGGCTGTGGGAGGTGCTCGCCGGCCCGGTGCTCGACCGGCTGGGCATCACCGGCCCGCCCCCGGACGGCCAGCCGTGGCCCCGGCTGTGGTGGTGCGTGTCCGGGCTGCTGTCGTTCCTGCCGGTGCACGCCGCAGGCCACCACCAGACCCGGGACGACGCCGCACCGGCCACCGTAGTCGACTGGGTGATCTCCTCCTACACCCCGACGATCCGGGCCCTGACCTATGCCCGTCGCTCCCCCTCCACCGCCGCCGACGACGGGAGCGGCCGACCCGGTGCCGGGGACCGGGTGATAGCGGTGGCGATGCCGCATACCCCCGATGCCCCGGATCTTCCCGGCGCGCAAGCGGAGGTCACCGAGCTCCAGCAGCGTTTCCCCAGCCGAGTCACGGTGCTCACTGGACCGCAAGCCACCCATGACACCGTGCCGAGGGCACTGCAGGCCGGGCGGTGGGCGCATTTCGCCTGCCACGCAGCCAGCGACCTGAGCAACCCGTCGGCCAGCTACCTGCTGCTCACCGACCACGAGCAGCGGCCGTTGACGGTGGTGGACGTGGCCCGGCTGCGGCTAGATGACGCCGACCTGGCGTTCCTGTCGGCCTGCTCGACGGGCCGCCCGGGCGGCCGGCTGGCCGACGAGGCGATCCATCTGGCCTCGGCGTTCCAGCTTGCCGGCTACCGGCATGTGATCGCCACCCTGTGGCCGATCGGTGACCAGCACGCCGTGGACATCGCCGACGGGATCTACACCACTCTCACCACCAAGGGCGAGGACGATGTGGCCGGTGCAGTGCATGCCGCCGTCCGGCGGATGCGCCGGCGGTGGGGCTGGGACGCGCCGTCGGTGTGGGCCTCCCACATCCACGCCGGCGCCTGACCCAGCACCGCACACGGGCATGCAACACTCCTGCCGACACCACGACGGGCGCGACGACAGCGGAGGGGACCGATGGACGACGACGCGGTGATCGAGGCCGCCCGGGCCATCCGCCCGTACCTCGACCGCCTAGCTGACCCCCCTGCCACCGCCGACGAGCTGGACCGTCACCTCGCCGACGCGCTCAACGGCCGCTCCGACCGCCCGGCGGCCGCCCGCCGGCTGCGGATTCTGCTCAAGGAGCAGGAGGACATGGTTCCTGGCCGACGCACCGCACTGCCGGCCGCCTTACCATCAGCCCCGCGACCGTCGGTGCGAGGGGGGCATCCCCGCCCCGGCCGGTGGCCCCGGCCTGGTCGATGCCGTCCGCTACACGTGCCCGCGCGGTGACTACGTTCTGGTACCGGCCTGAGATCGGCACCCCGGTCCCGGACTGCCCGACCCACCACATCCCGCTGACCGGCCGTGCCCCGGGATGCTGACCACGTTCTGGCAGACCGTCGGCGGCAAACTCGGCGACTGGTGGGCCAGCGTTTCCGTCCCCGCGCTCATCTTCTGGCTGGGCGGGCTAGCCGCCTGGACCTACTACCGCGGCGGGCTGCACACCCTGGCCAGCCAGACCCGCTGGCTGGACCGGCAGACAACCGCGGTGCAGGTGACGGTCATCCTGACGGTGGTGCTCGCCGTCGCAGCCTCCGCGGTCCGCATCGACCGGATGGTCACCCCGGTCCTGCGGCTGCTGGAGGGCTACTGGCCGTCGTGGACCGGCCCGCTGCGCCGCAGACTCACCGAGCGGGCCGCCGCTCGGGCGGCCGACCAAGCCGAGGCCTGGCAGCGTGCCTACACTGCGGTGCAGCCTCCGGCCGCTCCCACCGCCGACCAGCTCGCCAGCTACGCCCGGCTGGAACGTCGTCGCCGCCGCCACCCCGCCGCAGCCGGCTACTTCCTCCCCACCCCGATGGCTCTGGCTCATATAACTGGAAGGTAACGGTCCGATCGTGCGCTAGCGGCCGCCCGGTGTCCTGCTCCTCATCGATTTTCGATAACGTGAAAGATTTCACGCCCTATGAGGCCGATTATCTTTCACGTTAGTTCGATCCTGGTGCGGTCATAAGGAAAATACGGCGTACGGGCGACGTCAGGGCTTCGTTATCATCCAGAAATGCGCGACAGAGCCACCCCGATAGGCAACATCCTGCGCGCGGCCGAACGCCGCCCGGCCGACAAATACGGCCTGGACACCATCACCGTCTGGCCGCACCTGTGGCTCCTGCTGCCCGAGGACAACCGGCAGGAGCTACGCGCCGCCCGCACCAGTCTCGACACCGCCGTAGCCGCCGCCACCTGGGGGCTGCTGTTCTGCGTGTTCACCCCGTTCACCCCCTGGCCGTCCCTATCGGCCTGGTCGTAGCCACCGTTGCTGTCACCGTCGTCCTGCCCGCCCGGGCACAGGCCTTTGGTGACCTGATCGAAGCCGCCTACGACCTGCACCGCACCGGTCTCTACCAGCAGCTCCGCTGGCCCCTCCCTACTAACCCGGGCGAGGAACACACCTGCGGACGGCAGCTGACCGCCTACCTGCGGCGCGGCTCCGACACCACCACCCCCACCTTCACCCCACCCGCCTAGCCTTGGCCTCGGGCAAGGACCGGGACGTGCGCGTGATCGAGTACGAGGTCCCCCCGGCCGCGAGGGCGACGGCAAGCACGAACTGATCGCCCTAGTCACCACCCAGTGTTGAGTAGCTGCTCATTTCCGCGGGCCGACCGCCCAGTTCGCGATTACCGGTGCATCATGCGCTCGGCTTCAGCGCGCCACTTCTGGGCGCCGGCCTCATCCCTCGCTACCACCGACAGTTCGCCGAGGTCCTCGCAGCTCCTGGCAGCGAGCTCGGGCGTCTGCATATGCTGCGCCCTGACCAGGCATTCCTGAAAGACTTCCCGGGCCTCCTCAAGTTGGCCCGACTTCAGCAGCTGAATTCCTTCGGCCTCGCGCAGTGACCAGGCAGCTACGAGAACAAAAAAACGGTTACGCCGACTTAGCGATTCCCACGGAAGCGCGGCCAGTCCTTCCGGCAGCGAGTACAGTAGTTCCAGTGCATCGGATCCCTCTCGGTAGAGATCCTCAGGATCAAGCGGCCGCCTGACACCCAGAGCGTCGGCAAACTCACTCAGAATAGCCGGTTCCAGTGCGCGCGGCGGCGGAAGATATTCTTGGGTGTCGGCTTTTTCTCTTTCCGGACCGTCCGCAGCTTCGGCTGACCGCGTCTTCAGATCGGCGTTTGCAGCCGCCTTACCTGCTTGCCTCGCGGCGTGCGTCGCAATGGTCGGCGCTGCCGCCGCAAGACCCAGCCCAACAAGCTTGACACCTAGGTGGTCGTGCTCCTTCAAGCGCTCTCCCGCAGCAACCGCCGCAGACGTTAGCAGCGAGAGGGTCACCTGCTGTTTCACGTCGGGGTCAATCGCCGACCACTGACGGGCACCGTCTTCTCTGGCTCGCGACAGGCTGGGTAGCGCAGCTGCCTTCGCCTTGCGCGCTGCTTCGGCGACCCGCTCCGACGCCTCCTTGCCTACAGCCACGACTCCATCGCGCGCGGCCTGGGCGCGGCGCCCGGCAGCACCCTCCCCGGACGGTTGTCCTGCGCTCGAGGCGCGGTCACCCCTATTGATAGAATCCGGGTCGTCAGAATCAGAGTTGTCCATGGCCCCCCTGACAATCTCAGGTATATGCCATTCTGGCGTAGAGCCGAGCCAACCGCAACCATAAAGTCATCATCCTCATGAGTTGGTTGGCGGACGCCGCGTAACGGCAATCCCCGCGCTGCAGCCCATCGCACGATCATTTTTCCCCACTACGGAAAAATCGCGAACAGTTCACTGGGCAGGAGGGACTGTAATTTCAACGGCATAACTCTCGAGACGGAGGAGACACCAGATGACTGACGTGACAGAGGACCGGGACAAGGGCGAAGACCGTGCTCACTTACACCGGGCCGACGGAAATCAGCGTGCCAGGAGACCGGGATTCCAGCTTCGAGCCGAGAATCGTCGCCAATTCGATCGAGGCTAAGCGCCGAAGTACACGAACCCGGCCCAATGGCCTTGCCTTAAGTGATCATGTGCGGGCTGAGCAGGTGAAACTCGATTTTCCGGGTGACGTTGGTGACGCTGGGCTGGCCGGGCTTGCGGGCGGGGAAGTCGCCGGATTTCTTGGTCTTGCGGGGGCTGGCCCGGTCCGGCCGGTCGCGGACGAAGGTGGCGGGGGCGAGGATCTTCAGCAGGAACGTGGCGAGCGCGAGATCGGCCTGCTCAGGGGGAAAAAGCCGCGACGGTGTCGGTCGCGGCGGCCAGGGCGTGCGGGAAGCTGATCGTGTCCGGGGGCACGCCCGCGGCCGCCGCCCCGATCCCGATGATCTTGCATGTCGCCTGGTAGACGGCAAAAAGTGCCCACATTTCCTGCTCGACGCCGGCGGGGTCCTTGCTGCGAAGGACCGGCTGCCCGTCACCCATGTCCGTCTTGTGGTGGCCGATGACGGTCTCGCAGCCCCAGCGCAAGGGGTAAGCACAGGCTAGGTCCAGCGCCGGGTATTCCCCGGGATCCAGCAGGTTGGTGACAAGGCAGAACACCTCCGAGGGCTCTTCCTTGCCGTCTTCGGGGATGGTGTGCACGGTGTACTCGATGACCCGGACGGTCAGCGGCGGGCCGTCTTTCTTGCGGGGCGGCGTCAGTTCCGCCAGATAGGTGCCGTCGGCCAGGACTTTCACCGGCTTGAGGGTGAAAGACGCCGAGGCGCGCCACAGGATGTGCGCCCCGGTGGCCAGGAACTCCCGGGCCAGCGCCCAGGACAGGAACTTGCGGTCCGCCAGCACCAGCATCCCCGGGCCGAAGCAGCCCTGCTCCAGCAGGTCGCGGGCCAGGGCCTGCTCGCTGTCCCGGTACGGGCCCAGGGATGCGCCCAGCAGGCTCCCGGTCCCGGACTCGGCCGCCGCCAGCCACCGCACCTGCGCGAACGCCCCGTCACGGGCCTGGTTGGACGGACGGCCGAAGTGCTCATCGTTCGGCGGGCTGTCCGGCACGTCCGACGTTGACCCGTCCATGGAGACGACCCGCAGCCCGCAGCAGAACACCCCCGGCGTCCCCTCGTCCCCGATCGGCCCCGCGACCTGCTCGAACAGGAACCGGACCGGTGCCGGGCCGAGCTTGCCGCGGCCCCGCGACAGCGAGGAGATGTTCGGCTGCCGCCACCGCCGCCCGTCCCCGGCACCGACCCAGCCGCCCGGGTCCAGCTGCTGCCCGGCCAGCAGGTCAGCAGCGCGCCGCTGGTGGTACAGCCCGTCCGCCAGCTTGGTCATCACCTGCCCGTATCCGCAGTTCCGGCCGCGGAACAGCCACAGCGCCAGCACGAAATACACCATCAGCCGCGCCGGCAGCAGCCGGCGCCGCTGCTCCCGCGCCCCGGCATCCTCCACTGCGGCGTCCACCAGCTCCGGTGTGAAGACCCTGGTCAGTACCCCGACCGAGATCCGGTCCGGCAGCCAGCCGTCCGGGGAGATCCCCTCAGAACCATCATGTGCCACGAAACGGTAACGATACCAGACAAAGTCTTAACGCAAGGCCATTGCGAACCCGGCCCAGTACACCGGGTCGGCGTAGGGCCGGTCCGCCGGGTCGGGATGCGATCGAAGATTCACGGCGGCTCTGTACGCCGTTAGGTCGGTTCCGCCGGAGGCGTCATAGCGGCGCTCGAACCATTCCGCAAGCTCGGAGGCAGTAGCGTCCCGCAGGGACCTGCGGGCCGAGTCGAGGGCAGCTGCCGGATCCTTCTGCTCGGCCAGCAGCAGCCGGTAGAACTCGGCCATCAGCACCGCGGTGGACTGGTCGTTTACCGGCCAGAGGGTGGCGACCACGCCGGGGACCCCGGCCTGCAAGAACCCTGCGGGCAGGCCGATGGCCTCGTCGGGGACCTGTTCGAATTCGGTGATCCCGGTCTGGCACGCGGAGAGGACGGCGAGCCGCTGGCTGGAGAGGTCCAGATCGCCGTCCAGCAGGTCGCGCAGCGTGAGCTGGTCTTCGCCAGCTAGGTAGAGCGCCGAGTTCAGCGGCTCGTCTGCATCGAACGCGCCGTGACAGGCCAGGTGCAAGTGGGTGGCCCCGGTCAGGCCTTGCGCGACCGCTGTCCTGGTGGCCGCTTCCTCGGGCAGGATCCGCCGCGACCCGGCGGCGAACAGCCGCTCGATGGCCCGCACTTCCAGCCCCGCGTAACCTAGCGCGCTCCGCCCGGGGGGAAGGGGAAGCGGGTTGCCCGCTGCGAGCAGCACCGGCGCCTTGCCGGACCGCTCCCGCAACGCGCCGCTGGCCGCGCGCAGTGTCCGCGCCGAGGGAACCAGCGCAATGGTGCAGCCGTCCGGCGCTGCGGCCGGCAACGGAAGCAGCGACAGCCGCCCCACCGGGACGACCGTGGTGACGGCTGCACCCAGCTCCGCCAGGCGGCTGGCCAGCGGACCGAGCAGCTCGCGGCGCATGATCGCGAGGTTCTCGGTCACGGCCGCCGCGAGCTGGTCCAGATCGCCCGTTAGCTGACCGAGCAGGTAGCCGTGCACCTCACCCGAGGAGTCCCGCAGCCCTAGCAGCTTGTTTAGCCGCCCGGAGGTAAAACCGTCGAGCCAGATCGCGTGCTCCGGAGCGGGGGCCGACGATCCGGCTGGCACTAGCAGCGCGAGGCCGCCGCGCGAGGTGGTGAGCAGGTAGACCAGCGGTCGCTTCGGCTGGGCAGCGGCGGCGATCTCCGGGTAGTCAAGCCCCTCAGCCATGAACCCGGGCAGGTAACCCCGGATGCGCTCGATCACGTCCGCGAGGTCCGCCCGGGCCCTGACCAGCTCAGCGGACCGCTCGGCGAAGGAATGTCGGCCCGGCGCGAGGGGCGCTTGGGTGTCCTGCCCGCGCCGTCCCTCGGCCTCCAGGGTTTTGATCTGGTCGGCGGCCGCCTCGAAGGCCGCTTGGTCTGCTTCGCTGGCCTCCTCCAAGGCGGCGCGGTCGCGGGCGAGCGCCTCACCCAGGGCACGGGCCCGGCCGGCCTCGAGGCGCCGCACCGCCTCGGCCCGCCGGCCGAGCCGGGCCAGGCAGTACGCGTCGGCGGCCACCGCATCCCCGGCCGCCCCCAACTCGGTCTGCCGGCCAGCTTCGGAGCCCGTGGCCTGATAGAGGAACTCGCTAGCGCGGATGGCCAGGGAGTAGACGGTGTGTGCCTCCGCCCACTGGTCCTGTTCGAGGTGGACATTACCGAGGTTGCCGGCCGTGAGGCGGCACTCGGCGGGGGCCGCCTCGGCGGTGCGGAACCGCAGTGCCTCGGTGAAGCAGGCGATGGCCCGTTCCAGGTTGGCCGTCCGCTTCCCCGTCGGAAGCGCCCAGTAGGTGCTGCCCAGGTTGTTCTGGGTCGTGGCGTAATCGAGCGGAGCGGCCTCGGCGGTAAAGAACCGCAGTGCCTCGGTGAAGCAGCCGATCGCCCGGACGAGTTGGCCCTCCGGTCCCCGCCGGGAAGGGCGGCGTAGGCATTGCCCAGGTTGTTCTGGGTCGTGGCGTAGTCGAGCGGAGCGACCTCGGCGGTGCGGAACCGCAGTGCCTCGGTGAAGCAGGCGATGGCCCGTTCCAGGTTGGCCGTCCGCTTCCCGGTCGGAAGCGCCCAGTAGGCATTGCCCAGGTTGTTCTGGATCCTGGCGTAGTCGAGCGGAGCGGCCTCGGCGGTAAAGAACCGCAGTGCCTCGGTGAAGCAGCCGATCGCCCGTTCCAGGTTGGCCGCCCGGTCCCCGGTCGGAAGCGCGAAGTAGGCACTGCCCAAGTTGGTCTGGGTTAGGGCGTAGTCGAGCGTAGCGGCCTCAGCGGTGCCGAACCGCAGTGCCTCCGTGTAGCAGGCGATGGCCCGTTGCAGGTTGGCCGCCCGGTCCCCGGTCGGAAGCTGGGCGTAGGCATTGCCCAGGTTGGTCTGGGTCCTGGCGTACTGGGCCGGGGCGACCTTGGCGGTACCAAGCCGCAGCGCCTCGGTGAAGCAGCCGATCGCCCGTTCCAGGTTGGCCGCCCGGTCCCCGGTCGGAAGCTGGGCGTAGGCATTGCCCAGGTTGGTCTGGGACATGACGTACAGGGCCGGGGCGGCCTCGGCGGTACCGAACCGCAGCGCCTCGGTGAAGCAGCTGATCGCCCGTTCCAGGTTGGCCGCCCGGTCCACGCCGGGAAGCTGGGCGTAGGCATTGCCCAGGTTGTGCTGGGTCCTCGCGTGGTCGAGCGGGGCGGCCTCGGCGGTAAAGAACCGCAGTGCCTCGGTATAGCAGCTGATCGCGCGGGTCAGGCTGGCCGCCCGGTACCTGGTTGGAAGCCCGGCGTAGGCATTGCCGAGGTTGTTCTGGATCGTGGCGTAGTCAAGCGGTGCGGCCTCGGGGGTGAGAAAGCGGAGCGCTTCATCGAAGCAGGCGATGGCCTGGGCCAGGTTGGCCGCCTGGTCCCCGGTGGCCAGACGACAGTAATGGAGACCCAGCTTCGCCTGCTCGGCCGCGTACTCCTGGCCCGAGTCTGAATCGGGGGGACGTTGCGGAGGACTCATGGCGTCTCCGGGGTCCGCGCGGCGGGCTGGATGCTCACCGTGGCAGCGGGGTCGCCGTAGAGGGTGTAGGCGAGCCAGGTGGGGTCGCCGGGGTTGTCGCGGATGGCGTCGCGGGCCCGGCGTGCCGCCTCCCCCAGGGTATTCCCGGCGAGCGCCGCCCGGTAGAACTCCTGGGCGTACGTGCTGGCCGAGGTGTCCACGACTTCCCACAGTGAGCCGATGAAGGCGCCGGCGCCAGCCCGCAGAAAGCTGGCGGCCCAGCCCTCGACCGTGGTGTACAGGGGTGCCTGGCCGTCGGTGCGGCAGGCGTTCAGGAACACCAGAGGGCTAGCGAACCGCTCGGCGTGCACCTCGAGGAAGACCGGCTCGAACGGCTGGTTTCCGAGCAGGATCCTGGACGAGTTCGAGGCGTCGGGGGCGAAGGCGTTATGGCAGCTGAAGTGCAGCAGCCCGACGTCCCCCCGCTTGAGGGCCTGTCGCAGGCTCGGCAGGTCGCCGATGTGACGCGCCGCCAGCCCCTGGCCGCGCAGCAGCCCGTCCAGGGCGGCGATCTCGGCCGGGGCGGCGGCGAGCGTGCCTTCTCCCGAGAGCACCAGGTCCGCGGTCCTCAGCTGCAGCCGGCCCGGGGGCCGGGGCCCGCAGCGCCGCCTGGCCACCGGGAACTGGTCGATCAGGAACCCGGCGTCCTGGCCGCCTGGGGCGAACGGGTACAACAGCTCCCAGGGCACCGGGTCGCCGTCGGAGACAATGGTCATCTGGGTGATCTGGTCCCGGCGCCGCCAGAACTCCCGCTGCAGGGCCTCCGGGATGAAGCTGTTCCACAGCGTGATCCCCTGGCCCTGAAGCCAGTCCTTGGTGGTCGCGGCGTTCCAGGCGGTCTGGCCGCGGGCCAGCGTGTTGAGCTGGTCCACCAGCCGCTCGATCGCCTGGCCGGGTGGCTGCAGCAGCCGGTGCGAATCGGCCTCCGCGGCGTAGTAGCCGCTGGAGTCGAGTAGCCGGTAGCGGTACACCTGCCGGTCACGATCGTAGGAAAGCAGGAGCGAGATCTCCCCCGGGTCGGTCTGGGTGATCCTGGCCGGGCTGCTCCGCTCCGTCGACGGCCCGGTCCGCGCTGCCGCATCCACGCTTACCTGGACCGCCAGGCCGCCCAGGCCGGTGCCGCCGGCGAAGGCCTCCACCTGCAAGGTGTGCACTCCTTCGCGGGCCGCCTGCAGCTCGAACCCGGCCCAGTTCGAGTCCTGCCCGGGGACGACATGAACTACCTGCCGATCCGGGGAGCGCTGGGTGAACCCGGGACTTTCCACCAGCAGCAGCACGACGTCCAGCCCGGTCTCAGGCACCGCCAGCGGCCGCAGCCCGGCCTCCAGCCGCGCGCCGCGATGCAGCCCGAGCCGCACCAGCAGCGACACCTCCTCCCCCAGCCGGACCCGCTCCGGGAACCGGCCTTGCAGGAACCGCTGCTCGGAGAGCGGGGACGCAGCGGGCCCCGCTGGCGCCGACGGCACGATCAGGCGCTCCGGCGCGGGCTCGCCGCCGCGGACCCGCACGTCACCCCTTGGGCGCAGATCAGCCGCCGTCGGATCCTGTTCGCCGACCACCACGAAGGTGTCGGTGACCGGCTCGACACCATCGCCGGCCAGAGTGAGCCGGTAGGTACCCGGTGCGGGCGGCGCCAGCTCGCCGCCGCGCCACTCGCCGGCTGCCCCGAGTTCCAGACGGGCAACCTCGGCTCCCGTCCCGGCGGCCGTGACGACGGCGGTCAGCGAAGCCATCGGGTCGGCGGCGCGGAACCGGAACACGACCGGCTCACCCGGGCCGAAGGCGTCATCCAGCTCAAGTCCCGCGTCCGTCCCGGCGCGGACCCGGGAGGTGGGCTGCCCGCTGAGCAGCCCGGACAGCTGCACCAGCACGCCGTCGTTGTGCTGCAGTGAGCCGTGCCGCTCGGCGGCGAACATCGCTCCCTCTTCGTGCGGGAACTCGATCGGGGTGGCTGAGACCCGGGGCACCGTGCCGTCACCGTCAGGCTCAAAGCCCGGAAAGGTGCCCAGGACCTCGACGCCGTCGCCGGACCTCCGCGCCGACAGCAGCGTCGCCTGGAAGGTGCCCACGATCGGATGGATCGTGTACCGGCCGCGCCGGTACGCCTCGTCGTCCAGGTGCGCCGTGACGGCCCGCTCGATCTCCCGGTGGAAGGCGTCGGCGGCCCGGGCCCGCTCGGGGTCGACATGGGGCAGCCCGACCGCCTCGGAGACCCGGATGAGCTTTCCGTCCCCAGGGTCGAAACATGGGTAGATCGGCAGCAGCTGGTATATCGACGGGAACGAGCGCAGCAGCCGGGACAGATCCCGCACCGGAACCGGGCCGAGCCGCTTCTGCATCCCGTGGACCAGGAAGTTCAGTGCGTTCAGCGACCCCCGGTAGGGGGTGCCGAAGGTAACCAGCCGACGGGTATCCCGCCAGCCCTCCAGGCACTCCAGGAAGTACCGGGCGACCAGCCCGCCCATCGAATGACCGACCAGGATGAGCTTGGCATCTGGCGACTCTTTCCGCCATTCCCACAGCCAGCGGTCCGTCTGCTCCTTAAGCCGCCGCGCGGCGACCCGGTTATCCCGCCGCCAGTCGTAGGGAAACGCAAAGAAATTTTTGCCCGGGGTGACGGCGAACTGCCGCTGCACGTAGCTCGACAGCTTCGAGTAACCGTCAATTTTCCATAGCCCCGGGATGAGATGCAGGTCCGGGACCATCAGGGGCGCGGTGACCCCGTCGTCGGCGTTCTCGTCAACCAGCTCCAGGTCGAAAATGCTCCGCCCGAGAGTAATTAGCGCCCGTGCTGCCGTCCCCCCCGTCGGCGCCCACAGGTCTCGGCCCCGGCTATCTCGCAGCACACTTCCTGTGAGGCCCGGCAACAACACAACAATATCCGTCATCGGACGCATGCCAGCCCCCCAGCGTCGAACCCAACCAGGAGTCTCGCACCTGAGGCTAAGCACTTCAAGATGGCAAGCCTGCTCCCATCAGAAAAGGAAAACATTGATGTTGTCTTCAGTATCTCCATACATCGCAGAACACCCAGTTCTGCGATCGGCAATTCCGTCAACGGATCGTGGTGATGGCCGCGCATATCGGCAAATCTCTCGCGCTGTCTCTGTCAGACGGTCATGTCATGTAGTCAGCCAGGAGGGCGGGGACCCCGGCGGGGGGGAGGCCTGGGTCCCCGGGCAGGAGGGCGGGAGGGAAGGGGTTAGCGGGTGGGGGTGGCGCCGGCCAGGACCGCGCGGGCGCGGGCGCGGTAGGCCTCGAGCTTCTCCTCGGGCTGGATCAGACGGTGGCTGCGGGACTGGACGGAGATGTCGTGGCCCGCCACGGACGCGCGCAGCGCGCCCACCGTCGCCTGCTCCTTCGGCACGTGCGTGAACGGGTCGAACTGGTACCAGCGCATCGCGTTCTCGTGCGTCATCTTGTTGACGTCGGAATCGGGCACGTCGAAGCGCCGCAGCACGTCCCACAGCACCTCGGGGGCGTCGGGCCACATCGAGTCGCTGTGCGGGTAGTCGCACTCCCAGCAGATGTTGCCGATGCCGATCTGGTCCCGCAGTTGCACGCCGACCGGGTCGGAGATGAAGCAGGTCAGGAAGTGCTCGCGGAACACCTCCGACGGCAGCTTGCCGCCGAAGTCCGCGAGCGTCCACGTCGAGTGCATCTCGAACGTGCGGTCCAGCCGGTCCAGGAAGTACGGGATCCAGCCCGTGCCGCCCTCGGACAGCGCGATCTTGACGCCGGGGAACTGCTTGATGACCCGCGACCACAGCAGGTCCGCGGCCGCCTGCACGATGTTCATCGGCTGCAGCGTGATCATCACGTCCGGCGGTGCGTCCGGCGCCGATATCACCATCCGGCCCGACGAGCCGATGTGCACGTTCAGCACCGTCCCGGTGTCGGACAGCGCCCGCCACAGCGGGTCCCAGTGCTCGCTGTGGAAGCTCGGGTAGCCCATCACCGACGGGTTCTCGGAGAACGTCAGCGAGTGGCAGCCCTTCTCGGCCACCCGGCGCACCTCGGCGGCGCAGGCCACCGGGTCCCAGATCACCGGCAGCGCCATCGGGATGAACCGGCCGGGGTAGGCCCCGCACCACTCGTCGATGTGCCAGTCGTTGTACGCCCGCACCAGCGCCACCGAGAAGTCCGGGTCGTCGGTCGCGAACAGCCGCGCGGCGAACCCCGGGAACGACGGGAAGTTCATCGACCCGAGGATGCCGCCCGCGCTCATGTCCTTCACGCGCTCGTGCACGTCATAGCAGCCCGGCCGGATCTCGTCCAGGCCCTGCGGCTCCAGCCCGTACTCCTCCTTCGGCCGCCCCGCCACCGCGTTCAGCGCCGAGTTCGGGATCACGATGTCGCGGAACTTCCACACGTCGGTGCCGTCGTCGCGGTGCACGAGCTGCGGCGCGTCCGCCGCGTACTTGGCGGGCAGGCGGCCCGCGAACATGTCCGGCGGCTCGATGATGTGGTCGTCGACGCTGATGAGGATCAGGTCGTCCTTGTCCATGATGTTACTCCAGTGACATGTGGGGCAGATGGGGCGCGCGTGGGTGGCGTTCCAGGTTGAGCGCGGTCAGGTGACCGCGCCGGACGTCTTCAGCGCGATGATGCGATCCCAGTCCAGGCCCAGTTCCCGCAGGATCTCCTCGGTCTGGGCGGCGAACTCCGGCGCGGGGCCGAGCTTCGGCGCCGTGACGTCGAACTGCACGGGCGAGGAGACCAGCTCGAGTTCGCCCGCCGGGAGGATGTACTCGTTGGCCCGCGCCTGGGCGTCGCGGCTCGCCTGCAGCGTGTCCTGCACCGGCGCCCACGGCCCGGACAGGGTGGCGAGGATCTCCGCCCACTCCGCGAGGGTCTTGGTGGCGAACACGTCCTCGAGAATCTGGCACGCCTCGTCGGTGTGCTCGGCGATCAGCTCGGCCGTGGCGAACCGCGGGTCCTCGATCAGGTCGGGGCGGCCGATGTGCTCGCAGACGTCCGCCCAGTACTTGCCGGGCTGGAGCATGACCAGCGACAGGTAGCGGTCGTCGGCGGTCTTGTACAGGCCGGACAGCGGGTTCTGCATCGCGCCGCGGGAGCCCTGGGCCGGCGCCACCCAGCCCCTGCCGAGGCGCATGGAGATCGCGAGCGCGTGCCCCATCGCCCACAGGCCGCTGCCGAACAGCGAGACGTCCACGACCGACGGCTCGCCGGTGCGCTCGCGCTTGAACAGCGCGGCGGCGATGCCGCCGGCCAGGTTCGTGCCGGAGATCGTGTCGCCATAGGCCGGCGGCGGGCTGATCAGCCCCTCGATGTCCGGCGGCGTGAGGCTGGCCGCGCTGGTGCCGCGGGACCAGAACGCGGTCATGTCGTAGCCGCCCCGGTCCGCCTCGACGCCCCGCGGCCCGAGCGCGCTGCCCCGGGCGTAGATGATCTTCGGGTTGACCTTCCTGATGTCGTCGACGTCGATCTTGAACCGCTTCCTGGCGCCCGGCAGGAAGTTGGTCAGAAAGACGTCGGAGCGGGCGGCGAGCTCATAGAGGACCTCGACGCCCTCGGGGGTGCTCACGTCGAGGCCGATGCTGCGCTTGCCGCGGTTGGCGTGCTCGAAGTTGGGGTTCGGGTCGCCCTCGATCTTGTACGGCCCGGTCAGCCGGAGCCCCCGCTGCGGATCCCCGGTGACGGCGTGCTCGACCTTGATCACGTCCGCGCCCCAGTCGGCCAGCACGGCGCCGCCCGACGGGACGAACCCGTACATGGCTACTTCGAGGACCCGGATGCCCGCCAGCGGCCCGCTCACGACGCCGCCACGGGCGCCGCGAGCGCCTTGACCTCGAGGAACTCCTCGAGCCCCGCCTTGCCCATCTCCCTGCCGACACCCGACTGCTTGTACCCGCCGAACGGAACATCCGGGCCGAACCACGCGCCGCCGTTGACGCTGACCGTGCCGGTCCTGATCCGCCGCGCCACGGCGAGGGCGCGCTCCTCCGAAGCGCTGTACACCGAGCCTGACAGGCCGTAGATCGAGTTGTTGGCGATCCGCACGGCGTCGTCGTCGCCGTCGTGCGGGATGATCACGAGCACCGGGCCGAAGACCTCTTCCTGGGCGATCTCGCTGTCCGGGTCCACGTTGGTGAGCAGCGTCGGGAGGTAGAAGAACCCCGGGCCATCGACCTTCTCGCCGCCGGTCACCAGCCTCGCCCCGGCTTCGACCGCCCGCTTGACCAGGCCGTCGACCTTGTCCCGCTGCCGCTCGCTGACCAGCGGGCTCATGTAGTTCTTGGGGTCGCGCGGGTCGCCGTAGGTCACCTGCTGCAGGGCGCCGGCGACCTGGGCGGCGATCGCGTCGTGCTGGGCGCGCGGCACCAGCATCCTCGTCGGGATCGCGCACCCCTGGCCCGCGTGCGAGCAGGTCGCGAACGCCGCGACCATGAGCGGGCCGGCCAGGTCCGCGTCGTCGAGGACGACGAGGGCGGACTTGCCGCCGAGTTCGAGGAAGACCCGCTTGATGGTGGCGCTGGCGGCCGCCATGATCCGGCGCCCGGTCGCGGTGGAGCCGGTGAACGTGACGACGTTGACGTCGGGCGACGTGGTCAGCGCCTCGCCGACCGCGACGTCAGCGCTGGACAGGACGTTGACCACGCCCGGCGGGATGTCGGTCTCCGTGGCGATCAGCTCGGCGAGGGCCAGCGTGATCAGCGGCGTGTCCGGGGCGGCCTTGAGCACGACCGTGCAGCCGGCGGCGAGCGCCGGCGAGATCTTTGCCAGGGCGAGCTGCGTCGGGTAGTTGTAGCCGATGATCGCGGCGACGACGCCCGCGGCCTCCTTCTCCACCCACCGGCGGTGCTGCTGGCCGTGGTACTCCATGACGCCGATTTCCTCGGTCAGCGGATAGCCGGGCAGCAGGCCGGCGTAATAGCGGACGATCTCGATCGGCTCATCCAGCTGGGCCCCGTAGGTGATCATCCGAGAGGCGCCGACGTCGGCGATCGTCAGCTCGCGCAGCTCCTCCTTGTGCTCGGTCAGCACCCGGTACAGCTGGTCGAGGCACCGGGCGCGGAACGCGGCGTCCGCCGGCCAGCTGGTCGTGTCGAACGCGCGGCGGGCGGCGGCGATGGCGGCCTCCGCGTCGGCGACCGAGGCGTCCGGCGCGTGGTCGAGCACCTCCCCGGTGGCCGGGTTGACCGACGGGTACGTGCGGTCGGCCGTGACCAGCTTCCCGTCGATGAGCATGCGCTTCATGCGTCCTCCTTTTAGGAGGAAACTACATTCTCCATCTCTGGCAATCAAGGTTTTCGGAGAGTACGATTCTCACATTCGGGAGTCGTATTTCCAGCCCAGGAAGGGGCATACACATGGGACGCGTCCAGGGCAAAGTCGCCTTCATCACGGGCGCCGCGCGCGGCCAGGGCCGCAGCCACGCGGTCCGGCTCGCGGAGGAAGGCGCGGACATCATCGCCGTCGACCTGTGCCATGACATCGACACCCTGGGCTACAAGCTTTCCACGCCTGACGACCTGAAGGAAACCGCCCGCCTCGTCGAGGCGAAAGACCGCCGGATCGTCGCGGTCGAGGCCGACGTGCGGGAGCGGGCGCAGCTGAAGGCGGCGCTCGAGCGCGGGATCGCCGAGCTCGGCAAGGTCGACATCGTCGTGGCCCAGGCGGGGATCGCCGGCATGAAGGGCAACCCGCCCCTGCAGGCCTGGACCGACGTGATGGACACCAACCTGATCGGCGTCATCAACGCCGTCCACGCCGCGCTGCCGCACCTGTCGGCGGGCGCCTCGATCGTCGCGACCGGCTCGACGGCCGCCTACATGGACGCGCTGCCCATGCAGCAGGTGGGCACCGACCCGGGCGGCGTCGCGTACATGCACGCCAAGCGGGCGCTGGCCGCGTACATCCACAATCTCGCGCGCGAACTGGCCCCGCTGATGATCCGGGCCAACGTCATCCACCCCACCAACGTCGACACGGACATGCTCCAGAGCGAGCCGATGTACAAGTCCTTCCGCCCCGACCTGGAGCATCCGACCAAGGAGGACGCGACGCCCGCGTTCTACGTGCAGCAGGCCATGCCGATCCCGTGGATCGAGCCCGTCGACATCAGCAACGCGGTGCTGTTCCTGGCCTCCGACGAGGCCCGCTATGTCACCGGCATGCAGCTGCGAGTGGACGCGGGCGGCTACCTCAAGTGGTACGACTTCCACCTGTAGAGTCAGCCGCTTCCGTTCGGAATAAAAAGAAGGGAACCAGACGTGAAGGTGCACGTTGACCCAGAGCGCTGCCAGGGCCACACGCTCTGCAACATGATCGCCCCGGACGTGTTCCAGCTCGACGAGGTAGACGGCCACTCGACGGCCGTGATCGACGGGGAGATCCCGGCGGACCTGGAGGCTAAGGTGGCCGAGGCGGTCCGGTCGTGCCCCGAACAGGCCATCACGATTTCCGGAAACTGAGCCTAGGGACGCACACGTGACCGACGAGGACCGCAAGAAGAACCGCTACCACTTCGCACGGCATGACCCCGCGTACCGGGACCAGTTCGAGCAGATCACGACCGAGATGCTGAGCAAGTGCCCGGTCGCGTGGAGCGACACCTACGGCGGCCACTGGGTCGCCGCCGGGCACAGCGAGGTCTTCGAGCTCGCCCGGTCCGCCGAGTACCTGTCCAACGACCACGACGTGAAGGGCGAGCGGCGAGGCTACAAGGGCATCACGATCCCGACGCCCGACGCGGAGTTCCAGGGCGGCTTCCTGGAGATGGACCCGCCCGAGCAGCGGCACTACCGCCAGGCGCTCAACCCGTACCTGTCGCCGGCGGCGGTCAACCGCTGGCGGCCGGTCGTGGACGAGCTCGTCCGCGCCTGCCTGAACGAGAAGATCGAGGCCGGCCGGATCGACTTCGTCGACGACCTCGCCAACGTGGTGCCTGCCGTGCTTACCCTGGCGATGCTCGGGATACCGCTGAAGAACTGGGACATCTACGTCGAGCCGGTGCACGCGTCTGTGTACACCCCGCCGGACTCACCGGCCATCGAGCGGGTCCGGCAGTCGCAGATGGCGATGTACCAGGACTTGTTCGGCCATTACATGGAGATCAAGGCGAACCCGCGGCCGGGCATGATCGACGCGCTCGCGCGGGCGACGATCAACGGCAAGACGCCGGACGACATGGAGGTGATCGGCGTGCTCGCCCTGATCATCGGGGGCGGGTTCGACACCACCACGGCGCTGACGGCCCATGCCCTGGAATGGCTGTCGGAGCACCCCGCGGAACGGGAACGGCTGTCTCGCGAGCGGGATACCCTGCTCGACTCGGCGACCGAGGAGTTCCTGCGCTTCTACACCCCGGCACCGGGCGACGGGCGGACGATCTCCGCCGACTGCGAGATCGCGGGCGTCCAGTTCCAGGAGGGGGAACGGCTGTGGCTGTCGTGGGCCATGTCCAACCGTGACCCCGCGGTCTTCCCCAACCCCCACGAGATCGACCTGGCCCGCACCGGAAACCGGCACCACAGCTTCGGCCTGGGCATCCACCGGTGCATCGGCTCCAACGTCGCGCGCATGGTGTTCAAGCGGATGGTCACCGCGGTGCTCGACCGGATGCCAGAACTACGTCTGCGACCCGGCCGGGGCGGTGCATTACGAGACGATCGGCGTCATCCAGGGCATGCAGAAGCTGCCCGCGACCTTCACCCCCGGCGAGCGGATCGGCGACGGGCTCGACGAGACGATCGCATCGATACAGGTGGTCTGCGACGAGCAACGGCTCGCGGAGCCAGTGACCGTCCGCAAGGGCGCGGCGAAGGTCGAATCCTAGTTTTCCGAACGGGCCGGTGACGGCTCATGGTGTGCGAAGGGAGCTGTTGACGTGGCCGAGCCCCCGGGGCGGCCGTTGCCGGTGCTCACCCTGGAGAACGAGTTCTTCTGGACCTCGGGGGCGGACGGCGCGCTGCGGTTTCTGCGGTGCCAGTCCTGCTCGGCGTACATCCATCCGCCGCAGCCGGTGTGCCGGTACTGCCACGGTCATTCGTTGTCGCCCGCTGTCGTGTCGGGCTTCGCGACGCTGATCGGGTTCACCGTCAGCCACCGGTTCAGCCTGCCCGGGCTGCCCGCGCCGTACGTGGTGGCGCAGGTCGCTCTGGAGGAAGACCCGCGAGTGCGGCTCACCACGAACGCGGTTGAGTGCTCGCCGGAGTCGCTGTTTCTCGGCATGCGGATGGAGGTGGTGTTCGAGCGGGCCGGGGACGTGTGGCTGCCGCTGTTCCGGCCGTCTCGTGAGCAGCGCGCTTCGGCTGCTGCTTTGCCTGCTTTGCCTGCCGATGAGATCGCGCCGGACCAGTACTGGCGGCACGTGCGGCCGATGATCCGCCAGGAGAAGTTCGAGGACAAGGTCGCTCTCACCGGCATCGGCGCCTCCGCGATCGGCCGGCGGCTGATGCGGCCGCCGCTGTCGCTGACCGTCGAGGCGTGCGAGCGAGCCGTCGCCGACGCCGGGCTGACGATGGCCGACATCGACGGGCTGTCGACGTACCCGGGCGGCGGGGCTCTTGGGGCCTTCGGCGAGGGCGGGGTTTCCGCGCTGGAGGCGGCGCTGGGTATCCGGCCGACCTGGTACAACGGCGGCATCGACACGTTCGGGCCTGGCGGGTCGGTGATCGCCGCGATGCTGGCGGTCGCGGGCGGGCTGGCGCGGCATGTGCTCTGCTTCCGCACGCTGTGGGAGGCCACCTCGGCGGAGCTTGTCCGGCAGGGCAAGGCGGCCGTTTCCGGGAACGCGGCCGCGATGGGCGGGGGCTGGCTGGGACCGTTCGGCGCGATCTCGGCGGCACACACGCTCGCCATGAACGCGCAGCGGCACTTCCACGCTTACGGGACCACACGGGAGACGCTCGGCTGGATCGCGCTGAACCAGCGGGCGAACGCCGCACTCAACCCCACGGCGATCTACCGCTCGCCATTGACGATGGACGAGTACCTGTCTGCTCGGCTGGTGACGACGCCGTTCGGGCTGTACGACTGCGACGTGCCGTGCGACGCGTCGGTCGCGGTCATCGTGTCCGCGGTGGACGCGGTTTCTGATCTGGCGTGCACGCCGGTGTTCGTGGAGGCGGTGGGAACCCAGATACTCGAGCGGGTCGAGTGGGACCAGAGCACGCTGACCCACGAGCCGCAGGTGCTGGGGCAGGCCGCCCACCTGTGGACCCGCACGTCGCTGCGGCCTTCTGATGTCTCCGTCGCGGAGCTCTACGACGGGTTCACGTTCAACTGCCTGTCCTGGATCGAGGCGCTGGGGTTCTGCGGCATCGGCGAGGCGAAGGACTTCCTCGACGGGGGCAAGAACATCGCGCGCGACGGGCCGCTGCCGCTGAACACGCACGGCGGCCAGCTCTCGCACGGCCGCACGCACGGCATGGGCCTGCTGCACGAGGCGATCGTCCAGCTGCGCGGCGACGGCGGGCCGCGGCAGGTGCGCGACGCGCGGGTGGCCGTGGTGAGTTCCGGCGGCCTCACCCCGAGCGGAGTGCTGCTGCTGCGAGCGGACACGTGACCGCTGGCGTTGTTCCCGGCGTTTCCGGCGTTTCCGGCGTTTCCGGCGTTTCCGGCGTTTCCGGCGTTTCCGGTGAGCCGGCTGCCGGGTCTGGCTCGGTTTCGCGGGTCGTGGAGGTGGCCGGGATTCCGATGTCCGCGCTGGTGTCCGAGGTGCCGCGGCCCAGGGCCGTCGTCGTCGCCCTGCACGGCGGCGCGGTGACGGCGGGGTACTTCGACTCCCGCGCGCAGCCGCGGCTGTCGCTGCTGCTGACCGGCGCGGCGCTCGGGTTCACGGTCATCGCGCTCGACCGGCCCGGGTACGGCGCCTCCGCCCCGTACGCGGACCGGATGTCCGCCGTCGCCAGCCGGATCGACCTCGCGTACGCGACGATCGAGGAGTTCCTCGCGGGACGCCCGCGCGGCGCGGGCGTCTTCCTGATGGCGCACTCCATGGGCTGCGTGCTCGCGGTGCAGATGGCGGCGGACTCGCGCGGGCAGGACCTGCTCGGCCTGGAGATCGCCGGGATCGGGCTGCGTCCGCA
This sequence comes from uncultured Actinomycetota bacterium, assembly GCA_963771985.1. GTDB lineage: Bacteria > Actinomycetota > Actinomycetes > Streptosporangiales > Streptosporangiaceae > Trebonia. Next base: position 124,283 of record CAVYVO010000036.1, read on the forward strand.
CGACGCGGCGGACGCGTTCATGGGGCCGCTGACGCGGGGCGGGCGTCAGGCCGGGGCCGGGCGGGGGGCGTTCCGCGACGCCTTGTGGGCGCCGCCGCACCTGTACCCGGCCGGCGCAGCCGGCGCCGTCACCGTATCCCCCTCGCCCGGCTACGAGGGCGACGACGTGCGGGGCTGGATCGACTCGTTCCCGTCGTTGGCCGCTGCCGTGCGGGTTCCCGTGCACTACAGTCTCGGGGACCACGAACGGGTGTGGAGCTGCGGTCCGGCGGCGCTCGCGGAGGTAGCCTCGCTGTTCCGCGCGTCGCCGCGTGTCGTGACCGCCGAGCAAGCCGACGCCGGCCACAACCTGAGCCTGGGGCTGTCGGCGCTGGCCTACCACTTGAAGGTGCTGTCGTTCGCGGAAGAGTGCGCGCTCGGCCGGTCGCTGGGCGCGGCTCCGGGTTCGGTCCGGCTGGGAGGCTGACATGGGAAACCCGCCTGTCGTCATCGCGCTGCTGCTGGTGCGCGTCGTCGTCGGCGTCACGATGATGATGCACGGCTACAACCACTGGCGGCGGCGGCAAGATCGCCGGCACCGGGCGCTGGTTCAGCGGCCTCGGCCTGCGCTACGGCGTGCTGCAGGCCTGGATGAGCGTGGTGACCGAGCTGGGCGCGGGGTTGTTGCTGGTAATCGGGTTGCTGACGCCGCTGGCCTGCGCCGCGGTGATCTCCGTGATGCTGGTGGCGGGGCTGCTCGCGCACCGGAAGAACGGCTTCTTCGTCTTCAAGGACGGCTACGAGTACGTGCTGCTGATCGCGGTCGTCTGCCTGGCGCTGGCGACGCTGGGACCAGGGCGTTTCTCGGTGGACAACGCCGCGGGCCTTTCGATCACGGGGTGGGCCGGGGGCGGAATCGCGCTCGGGGTCGCGGTGGTCGCGACCGGCGGCCTGCTCGCCACGTTCTACCGTCCGTCTTCGCCGCCCACGGCGGAGCCGGGCGCGGCGGAGCCGGCCGAGCAGGTGCACGGCTCATTCAGGAGGGTTATCGATCGTGAACCTGGGCTTCACCGACGACTAGCGCGCGCTGCACGAATCGCTGCGGGAGTTCTTCGAGAAGGAGTCGCCGCCGGCGGTGGTCCGCGCCGCGGAGCCCGCCGGGTTCGACCCGGGAAGTTCGAGCATGACTTCCGGGCGGCCGTCGTGACGACCGTCTACGGCGGCGCGAGCGAGATACTCAGCGAGATCATCGCCGAACGCCGCCTCGGCCTCCCCCGCGGCCGCCCCCAAGGGCTGACCGGCGCTATCCGCTGTCGCAGGCTGCCAACCATGACCGCCGGGTGCGTTCCGAACCGGTTTCGGAAGTCATAGTGGATCGAAAGGCACATCCTGGTGTGCCTTTCGATCCACTATGACGGCCGACTGCCTGCGCCGGGATGCTGGCGGCTGATTCATCCGCGGATGTCGGCCTCTGCCGTCACGCCAGTCACTCCAGTGCGCCGCGCCGGGCCAGCGAATCAACTTCGCTTACCAGATGACCATTTAATGTCCGAATTATCCCGATATGCGGATGCGTCTCGTAAGCGAAGTTCGATATGCCTCAATCCGAAGTTGAAGATTCGGCCGGACTTGCCCGCACCGCCGGACGCCGCAGGCAATGTGTCAAGACGCTCACAATGGGCAGTTAGCGCGCCATGTCGACCGCACCCGCGCGACCCGCCGGCGCCTTGTGCCGCTTGCCGCCGTCACCGCGGCGGCCCTTGTCTTCGCGATCCTGCTCGTGCTCGTGCGGCTGCGGTGGGCGCCGCTGGAATCGGCCGACCACGGCGCGGCGGCCCGGATCAATGGCCTGGTCGCGGGGCACGCCGCGCTCGTGACCGTCGTCAAGGCGGTCACCTGGCTGGGCAGCAGCGGGGTGCTGTGGACGCTCATCGCGGCGGCGGTGATCGTGCTGGCCATCCGGCGGCGCTCGCGACTCGCGATTTACCTCCTGGTCACGGGCGCGGGCGAGCTGGTGCTCGACCCAGTGCTCAAGGACCTGGTGGGCCGGCTGCGCCCGGTGGTCGCTCATCCGATCGCGCACGGCAACGGGAACAGCTTCCCCAGCGGGCACGCGCTCGGATCGATCGTCTGCTACGGCGCCCTGTTCCTGGTCTTCCTGCCCGCGACCCGCGGCACGTGGCGGCGCGTCTTCACCGCCGTGGTCGTCACGCTGATCGCCGCGATCGGGATCAGCCGGATCATGCTCGGCGTGCACTACATCTCCGACGTGCTGGGCGGGTGGGCGCTCGGCATCACCTGGCTGGGCATCACGGCCTTCGCCTTCGAACTATCCCGCTACGCGGCCGGGCAGCCGGTGACCGATCCGGTGTCCGAGGGCCTCGAACCTGAGGCCCGCGCCGACCTGCAGCCGACAGAACCGGAGTCCGCTATGCATCATGACCGTGCTCGTCGATACGGCCGCGTCGCCGCCGGAGTCGTGGTGGCGTGGGTGCTGATCGTCGGTGTCCTCACCGGCATCGGCAAGCTGATCATGATCACCCACAACGGCAACGGCAACCTGCTCGGTGACCATACGATTCCGCACTGGTTCGCCGCGCACCGCACGCCGGCGCTGAACCACTGGAGCCTGATCGTCAGCAACCTCGGGGCCACCCAGGACATCATGATCGTCAGCATCGCCGCCTGCGTGGTGTTCCTGGCCGTCACCCGGCGCTGGCGGCCGGTGATCTTCCTCGCCGTGGTGATGTTCGGCGAGCTTGGCGCCTTCCTGACGATCGCGGCCGTGGTCAGGCGCCCGCGGCCGGACGTGCCGCACCTCGACTCGCACCTGCCCACCTCAGCGTTCCCCTCGGGGCACATGGCCGCGACCACCTGCCTCTACGTCGGCATCGCGATCCTGGTCATCGGCCACGCGCGCGGCTGGTGGCGGTACCTGTTCCTGATCCCGGCGATCGTCATGCCGGTCATGGTCGCCCTGGCCCGCATGTACCGGGGGGAGCACCACCCCACCGACATCCTCGCCAGCCTGCTGTTCGCCTCGCTCTGGCTGACCGCGACCACGCTGCTCATCAAGCCGAACGAGGGCGGCCGCGACCGCGACCGCCGGACGGTGTTCGGCCGGCCGCGCCGGACCATCAGCGACCGGCGGCGGGAGACCGCGTCCGCGAGCTAGCAGCCGCGGCTAGCCGGCCACGGCCCGGTGGCCGGCGGCCAGGCGAAGACCGGGAACCAACTGTGGCACCCGGTTGCGGTAGCGCGGATACTCGTCGGGGAACTCGGCCGTCATGAACCGTTCCTCAATGCGGATCTTGAACTCGATGAGGATCAGCGCGACCGGGAACGGCACCATCCACGGGCCTCCCCCGGCCAGCAGCATGCTCCCCAGCAGCCCGGTGTAGATGGGATGCCTGGTGATGGCGTAGGGCCCGCTGGTGCGCAGCTGATGGCCCTCCCTGACCGCGGGCGCCGCGCTCCACATGAGGCCGAGCACAAACCTGGCCCACAGCGTGAGCGCGGTCGCGGCGAGCAGGATCGCCAGGCCGAGGAACCGGGCCCAGGGAGCGTGGAAGGTCACCGATTGCCAGTCCGCGCGCGGCACCGCGAGGCGGGCCACGGCGAAGATGAGCAGGGTGCGAAGGACGCCCGTTCCGTACCAGGAGCGCTGGCGCTGCGCCGGTGCGCGAGTCTCGTTGTAGTTCGCGGTGATAAGCCAGACCGCCGCGAAAACGAACCAGCACGTGGCGATGCTGACCGCCGCCATGATGTCCACGAGGCAAACGAACACCCGTGAGAGCGGGACTGTCAATAAGCGGGACCGGGCCTGTAGGCCGTAGACAAACGTCGGCAGGTCGTAGACAGGCGTCTGCACTTCCAGGCTGGTGGCGCTGGCTCGATCTAAGGGGTATCAAATCATCAAATTTCATATTTTATAAGTACAAATAGGACAGACAACTGCTTATTATTACGAAAGCTTTTTTTATTAAGAAGGCTTTTTATACCTATAGAGGCTGTCGGGCGACTCTTCCCGTGATCCCGTCAAGCGGGTTCCGGTAAGTCGATTATGCCGGGATAATCATTGTCTCTATGCGTTTCGGCCACTTTATGGCGTTTTATGTAAGATAATGTTTTCCATGGGGCGTAAGTTCAGGGACGGGAGCGGGCCGGACCAGATGATGCTGATGCCGGCGGACCCGCGGGAGTGGCTGCCGGACGGCCACCTGGCGTGGAAGGTGCTGGACCTGGCCGGGGAGATGGACCTGTCGCGGTTCGGTGCGCGGTACCGGCCCGACGGGCAGGGCGGGCGGCCGTATCACCCGCAGATGATGGCGACGCTGCTGCTGTACTGCTACTGCCGGGGCCGGAAATCGTCGCGGGAGATCGAGATGGCCACGTTCGACGACGTGGGCGCGCGGGTCATCTGCGGGGGCCTGCACCCCGATCATTCCACGGTCGCGGAGTTCGTCCGCCGGAACACGGGCGCGGTGCTGGCGCTGCTGCCGGAGTCGGTGAAGGCCTGCGCCCGGGAGGGGCTGGTGTCCCTGGAGCTGGTCGCCGGGGACGGCACGAAGCTGAAGGCGAACGCCGCGATGGCCGCCAACCTCACCGGAGAGCAGCTGGACGCCCAGATCAGCGAGCTGGGAGCCTGGATCAACGCGGAGTTCCGCCGCTGGGTCCAGGACATGCTGGACGGCGAGGGCACGGCCCCGGCCGGCGCGGGCGCCGCTTCCCGCGACGGCGGCGACGGTCCCGGTGACGGCGGCGGGAAGGGGAAATGGAAGAAGAAGCCGGGCCGGGCCGCGCAGATGCTGGAGCGCCGCCTGGCCGCCCGCGCCGCGCTGGACGCCCTGCAGGACAAAGACCAGGGGAAACTCGACGCCCGGATCGCGGAGCTGGCCGCCCGGATCGAAAGGAAGGAAGCCGCCGTCCGCAAATGGGAGACCGCGGCCGCCGGCCGGCTCGAGGCCCGCGCCCGCAAGACCGCCGCCGGGCAGCGCATCGGCGGCGCCCGCCCCATCGCCTCCATCGGCGAGGACCGCGATGTCAAGCGCGCCCGGCAGGCCCTGGACAAGACCCTTGCGGACTACGAGGCCGCCTGCCGGGAAGCCGCCGCCCCCGCCGCAGACCCGACGGCCAAGGTCAACCCCACCGACCCGTCCAGCCTCGTCATGCCGCTGAAGAAAGGCGGCTTCGGCCAGCTGTTCAACGTCCAGGCCCTGGCCACCGCCAGAACCCAGGTCATCCTCGCCATCATGCGCCATCCCAGCCCCGCCGACGTCCAGGCCCTGCTGCCCCTGCTGGAGGAAGCCCGCCGGGTCCTGCTCGCCGCCGGCATCACGGACGAGATCATCAGCGCCCTGTCCGGCGCCGGGTACGCCAGCGACGCCAACTTCACCGCCGGCATCCCCGAAAAGCTCTACGTCGCCGTCACCCGCGAGGCCCGCCAGACCGGGCGCTCCCAGGACGGCCGCGCACCCCAGGCCATGCTCCCCAGCTGGGAAGAAATGACCGAACGCCTCCAGGCCGGCGAAGGCAGGGAACTCTACCGGCAGCGCGCCGCCACCATCGAGCCCGTCTTCGCCCAGCTCACCGCCCGCCTCGGCCGCGCCCTGCACTACCGCGGCAGCGCAGCCGACGCCGAACTCGCCCTCTGGGCCGCCAGCCACAACATCCTCAAGGCCATCACCGCCCGCGGCAAGCGCCCCGCCCGCCCGGCCCGCACCGCAACGGCACGAGTCCCCGCCCCCGCCGTCTGACCCCGCCGCAAGAACCCGCCGCCCTATCCACAGCCCGGCCGCCAGAACTAACCCGCAGACAGCCAGGCCGCCACCATGCACGAAAACCCGGCACCAGCCCCGCTGCCACGCCAACCCCGCGGAAACACCCCCAGAAAACGGCCGCCACCCGCACCCGCTCATCGTCAAGCCGAAGCTGCCCGCCCATCACATGCCAACTTGCCCGCCGGCCCGGGCGTTCTCGTGACGGCGGGCCGGCCTTCGTGTCTACACGGCCTGACCAGCGGAAACTGCCCCTGATGGTAGCGGAACCCGCTCCTGGTTTTAATGGCCGCTAAGAACCTGGCTGTTGCAACGTTTCTCCAGCTCAGCGGGCGATTCCGTCGCCGAGGGAGCGTAACTTCGGGTTAAGGCAACCCGTCCAGAGTCACCCGACAGCCTCTATAACGCGCAAAAGTTTACGTGATCATAAAACGGAGCGCGCCAGATACCCGGCGGGGGTATGTGCGGACGGCGAGGCCGAGGCTCGGCGCGCAGGGATAGGCCGCCGCGTCCTCGAGCAGGCTTTGGCTGGCGGTGGCGGCGGTCCGGATCTCTCTCGCCCAGTGCCGGGTCAGTGTGCCGATCGCGCGGCCGGCCACGGTAGAGCGGGTCGATTGCGCGATCGGCATCTTCTGGGTTCAGCTGGGACGAACCGGCTGGTCTCTGGCGCGTATCCGGGGATTTGCCAGGGTGCGCTACGGGCGCGAAGGTGGTTATGGGGCGCGAGCATGATGGCACAGGCTCAAGGGAAGGAGTGCTGTCATGGATATGAGGCTCGAGGTCGTGGTGGTGCCGGTGTCGGACGTGGACCGGGCCAAGGACTTCTACAAAGCGCTGGGGTGGCGGCTGGATGCCGACTTCGCGACCGGCGCGGATTTCCGGGTGGTGCAGGTGACTCCTCCCGGGTCGGCGTGCACGGTCATCTTCGGCACGGGGGTCACGACGGCCGAGCCAGGCTCGGCACAGGGCCTGCAGCTGGTGGTCGACGACATCGGCGCGGCCCGCGCCGAGCTGGCCAGCCTCGGCGCGCCGGTCAGTGAGGTGTTCCACGACGCCGGCGGGGTGTTCCATCACGCGGGCGACACGGCGCGGGCGCCGGGCCCGGCCCCGGAGCACAAGAGCTACGGCTCGTGGGTCTCGTTCCGCGATCCAGATGGCAACGAGTGGTTCGTCCAGGAGGTCACCACCCGGCTACCGGGCCGCGAGACCTCCGCGCTGGCCGTTTACGACTCGGTCAGCGGCCTCGCCGACGCGCTGCGCCGCGCGGAGGCCGCCCACGGCAAGCACGAGGAAGAGACCGGCCAGGCCGATCCGGACTGGCCGGACTGGTACGCCCAGTACATGGCCGGTGAGTCAGCCGGGCGGGCGGCGAGCGCGTGAACGGCTACGACTACGACGTGATCATCGTGGGCGCCGGCTCGCCGGGCGAGCACTGCGCCGGCGAACTGGCCGACGGCGGCCTGCGCGTGGCGATCGTCGAGCGGGAGCTGGCCGGAGGCGAGTGCTCGTACTGGGCATGCATCCCGTCCAAGTCCCTGCTGCGGCCCGGCGAGGCCGTGCACGGAGCGCGAGAGGCGGCGGCCACCGCGGAGGTGGACGTGGCCGCCGCGCTGGCCTGGCGCGACTACATGGTCTCGGACTACTCCGACGCCGGACAGCAGCAGTGGCTGGCGAGCAAGAAGATCGACCTGCTGCGCGGCACCGGCCGGCTGGCCGGGGTAGGCGTGGTCGAGGTCGACGGCGTCCGGCACACCGCGCGAGACGTGGTGCTCGCGAACGGCGCCGATCCCGTCACCCCGCCCGTTCCCGGCCTGCGCGAGCTCGAGGGGGTGTGGTCCAACCGGGAAGCGACCGGCATGAAGGCCGTCCCGCGCCACCTGCTCATCCTCGGCGGCGGTCCGGTCGGCGCCGAGATGGGGCAGGTCGTGGCCCGCCTGGGCGGCCAGGTGACCATCGTCGAGGCCGCCAGCCACGTGCTGGCCCGCGAGCCCGCGCCGCTCGGCGACGCGCTCGGCGAGGAACTGCGCGCGGACGGCATCGAGCTGGTGCTCGGCACGCATGTCACCGGCGCGCGACGCGACGGCGCGGACTACGTGCTGACCGCCGACGACGGCCGCGAGCTGCGCGGCGACAAGCTGCTCGTGGCCACCGGCCGGGCCCCGCGCGTGGCCGGGATCGGCCTGGAGACGGTCGGCGTCACGGCCAGCCGGCACGGCGTCCCGGTCGACTCCCGGCTGCGCGTCGGCGAGCGCCTGTGGGCCGTCGGCGACGTGACCGGGGTGCGGCTGCTGACCCACGTAGGCAAGTACCAGGGCGAGGTCGTCGCCGCGAACATTCTCGGCGAGCCGCGCGAGGCCAATTACGAGGCCATGCCCGACGTGGTGTACACCGATCCGCAAGCCGCCTCGGTGGGCGCGACGGAAGGAGCATTCAGCGCGACCGTTCCGATCTCGGAGGTGGCGAAGACGGCCACCTATACCCACGCCTACGCCTCCGCGAAGGGCTTCCTGACCCTGCTGAGCGACGGCGGCCGGCTCACCGGCGCCCACGCGCTGGGGCCCGAGGCCGGCGAATGGCTGCAGCAGGCCACGCTCGCCATCCGCGCCCACGTGCCGCTCGACGTGCTGCGCGACACCATCCAGCCGTTCCCCACCTTCTCGGAGATCTACGTGGCCGCGCTCAAGGCGCTGCGGAGCCAGATCGCGGCCCGCCGCTAGGGTGCTGAGGTACAGCGACCGCGTCCAGCCGTCCTTCCGGGCCGGTCCCCGCGCGGACCTGGCCACAGCGCTGCGGCATACCGACGCGCTCGCCGCTCATACCTCCGCGCTGCTCGCCGCCACTAGGGAGCCTGGCGGACGGGGAGGATGATGGCTGAGGGGTGCTCGGGGTCGTGGTGGACCGCCTGGTGCGCCGCCCGGAGAACCGTGGCTGTGGCGTGCGGTTCGCCGGTGCCGGGGTTGCGGGCGTAGCGGGGGAAGGCGCCGCTGGAGACCTGGACGCGGATGCGGTGGCCGCGGCTGAACCGGCGCGCGGTCGGCCACAGGGCGACATCGGCCCGGCCGACGGAATCCGCGCCGGTGAGGCTGACCAGGCCGTCGCAGACGTTCCACGACCGGCCGCGGGGGTCGACGTCGCAGAGCCGGACGAACACGTCGGCGAACGGCAGGCTGGAGCGGAACCAGATCTCGGCGCTGACCTCGCCGATCACCTCGACATCGGACTCCAGCGGAGCGGTGGAGAACGTCAGCACGTCCGGCCGGTCCTCCAGGGCGGTGTTGTCCACCCGCCCGGCGTCGCGGACCATACGCACCCCGCCGGCCGCTGGCGTGGGATCGGCCGGGTCGTAGCGGTACCGGTCCGGCGCCGACTCCTCGGGAGCATCGGCCGCCAGCGCGCCGCCGGCGCCGAGGTAGAACCGCCGCGGCGGGTACCCCGGCGGCGGCCACGACGGGAAGTCCCGCCAGGCCTCCTCGCCCATGACGTACAGCCGGACCGGCGCCCGTGGCGGCGGCTCACCGTCACGCGCGCAGGCGAGCCCGAAGCCGAGCCACTCTCGCAGCCCCGCCCCGAACGTGTCGGTCGAGGCATGCGTCCACGGCCCGATCGTCAGCCGGGCCGGCCGGCGGCCTCCTGCAGGATCCGGAAGTCGCGCAGCTGGCCGGGCAGGAAGATGTCATACCAGCCGCCGACCGAGCTGACCGGCACGGTCACGCCGCTCACCAGATCCCGGTGGTCGATCCCGGTCCAGCGCGGGTTGCCGGCGTCGCACGCGAGGATGTCCTGGATGTAGTTCGAGCGGCGTCCGATCGCCGCGACGTCAGCCGTGCCGAGCGGCAGCGTGCGCAGGGCGCGCTGCGTCTTACGGGCCTGCAGCCCCTGCCGCAGGAAGGCGCCCCGGCGCTCCTGGCCGGCGACCAGGACACCCCAGGCGAACGGAGTCTCGAGCGACAGCCCGTCGGGCCGGAGGAACTCCAGCGTCAGCGCCGAGTCGGTGACCTGCGGGATGATCGCCTTGACCTCTGGCGGCAGGCGGTCGGCCACCGCCCACTGCACGTACCCCAGATAGCTCAGCCCGCACAAGACGATCGATCCGCCGAACCACGGCTGCTTGACCACCCACTCCAGGGTCGCCAGCCCGTCCTCGCGCTCGCGCCGCATCGGGTCGAACATCCCGCCTGAGCCGAACGTGCCCCGGACACTCTGCAGCAGCACCTGGAAGCCGCGCTCGGCCAGCGGCCTGGCCAGGCCCGCCCCGATGAGCGAGCCCCGGCCGTAGGGGCTGCGCAGCAGGGCGAGCGGGAGGCCGGCGGCACCGGTGCGCGGCGCCCAGTGGTCCGCGAGCAGCACCACCCCGTCGGGCATCGGCACCGGCAGATCGCGCGACACGACGAGGTCTCGGGTCAGCGGCGGCCCGAGCCGCAGCACGCGCTGGATGAGATGGCTGCTCAGCGGCACTGGCTGATCACCTCCGCGCCGAACGCCGCCAGCGTGTCCGGCGCCGCGAAGTCGCAGAACCAGGTGTAGACGCGCTCCACCCCCCGCCCGGCGAGGCGGCCGAAGTGATCCGTCAGCTCGGCTCCCGTGCCGATCACGGGGTGCGCCCATGCGAACCTGCGGGTCGCCAGCTCCGCCACGGCCGCCCGGTCGCCCCCCTCGGGAACGAACGCCACCATCTGCTGGACGGAGACGCGCGCGCCGCCGGCCCGCGGCCTGGCGTCCTCGAGCCGGTGCAGGTGCGGCACCGGGACGTTCCACCAGTCGGCGAAGTCGCTGACCAGGGCGAGCGTCCTGGGCGCGGTGCCGCCGATCACGACCGGGATCGTCCCCAGCGGTCCCGGCGCCTGCGCGGCGTCCTTGAGCTGGTGGAACTCGCCGTCGTAACTGACCGTCTCCCCCGACCAGAGCGCGCGGAGCACCTCGAGCGTCTCCCGCAGCCGGCGCACGCGGGCGGGCGGCTCCGCGGGGCCGACGCCGAACCTGGTGAAGTCGTCGGCCCAGGAGCCCCACCCGATGCCGAGCTCGAAACGGCCGCCAGACGCGTGGTCGAGGGACACCGCCTCGCGGGCGAGGACCGCGGGGTGCCTGAAGGCGTCGCAGAGCACCAGCGAGCCGACGACGAGCCGCTGGGTGCAGGCGGCCAGCCAGGTGTTGGTGACCATCGCGTCGTACATTGGCTGGGCCTGCGCGCCGGGCGGGATGAGGTGGTCCATCCCGGCGATGCCCCGGAAGCCCGCCGCCTCCGCCGCCCGCGCGGCGGCGGTCAGCCGCTCGAACGACAGCCGCATCTGCGGAAGGAACAGGTGGAACTCCATCGTCAGGCCCGGTCCCCCGCCAGCACGAGCGACTGCTCAGCGCAGATCTCGGCCAGCGCCTGCGGCGCGCTCCGGCACAGGCCGGGGAAGTTCATGAAGCCGTGCGGCATGCCGACGTACTCCGTCAGCCGTACCGGTACCCCGGCGGCGCGCAGCGCGGCGGCGTACCGCATCCCGTCGTCGCGCAGCGGGTCGTGCTCGGCCACCTGGATCAGCGCCGGGGGCAGCTTGCTGTGATCGCTGGCGAGCAGCGGCGACGCCCAGGGGCTGGCGGGATCGCCGTCCGGGCCCAGGTACATCCGCCGGTAGGCGGCCATCTCCTCGGAAGACAGGAACGGCATGCGGATGCCCGGCCGCTGCACGGTCATGTCGGTGGCCGGGTAGATCAGCGCCTGGTGGCTGATCGCCGGGCCGCCGCGCTCGCGGGCCAGCAGGCACATCACCGCCGACAGCGCGCCCCCCGCGCTCTCCCCCATCACGCCCAGAGAGCCGACGGCACCAAGTTCGGCACCGGCGGCCGCCGCCCAGGTCAGGGCCGCGTACGAGTCCTCGACCGCGGCGGGGAACCGGTGCACGGGCGCGAGCCGGTAGTCCACCGAGACGACGACCGCGCCGACCTTCGCCGCGACCTGGCCGCAGAGCCAGTCCCCCATCCGCAGGTAGCCGAAGACGAACCCGCCGCCGTGGTAGTAGACGACCAGCGGCCGGGGAGCGGTGGGGTTGGTGGGGCCGGTGGGGTTGCGGTTGGTGGTGGCCGCGGGGCCGGTGAAGGCGCCGGCCGGCCGGTAGACGCGCACCGGGATGTCCGTGTCCGGCCCTGGGATACGCCGGTCGCTCACCGAGACCCCCGGGGCGGTCTTGCCGAAGAGCAGGTCGGTCATGCGGTTCTCCGGCATGCCGCGGCGCTGCAGGGCGATGACCTCTTCCTCGCTGCGCGACGCGACCGACGCTTGGCGGCGCGTCACCCAGCCCCACGCCTGCACCCGCAGGTCCATCCGTGCCATACGGCGCTCCTTTCCGGCATTCCTGGCAGCAAGCAAAGCACGAGACCGTGACTCACGTATATGGAGAATGTTATTCTCAAGACGGTTTCGACAAAAGCGAGGTTGCCTGTGGAGTTTGAGTTCGACGAGGATCAGCGGCTGCTCCAGCAGGCGGTCCGCGAGACCCTGGCCAAGACCCGGGCGCTGCCGGAAGAAGAGCAGTGGGCGACGTACACCGAACTCGGCTGGCTGGAGGCTCCGCCGGTCGAGCTGGCGATCGTGCTCGACGAGCTCGGGTACGTCGCCGACCCCACCCCCTTCCTCGCCAGCGCCACCTGGTTCGCCCCGCTCGCCGGGCGGCTGCCGGAGGGCTCGGGGACCGGCGTGTTCGACGGGGCCGGGCAGTTCGTCCTCAACGCCGACCGGGCGGACGAGGTGGCTCTGCTCACCGACAAAGGCGTCCGCGTGGTGCGGGGTGAAGAGATTGATTCCGAACGGGCCGTCGTCTTCGACCACCGCCTGCACGTGGCTCACGTGAGCGCGGACGGCCTGGTCGCGGGTGTTCCGGACCTGGCGCTCATGGGCCTGGCGGCCACCGCCGTCGGGGCCTGCCGCCGCATCCTCGACCTGGTGATCGCCCACGTGAAGCAGCGCCATCAGTTCGGCGTCCCGATCGGCTCCTTCCAGGCCGTCAAGCACAAGGCCGCCGACATGTACGTCGCGATCGAGCGGGCCCGGGTCCTGGCGTACTTCGCCGCGCTGACGATCGCCGAGGACGACCCGCGCCGCCACCGGGCCGCGCTGATGGCCAAGGCCGCCGCCGGGGAATGCCAGCAGGTCGTCTACCGCAACGGCTTCCAGCTCTTCGGGGCCATGGGCTTCACCTGGGAGAACGAACTGCACATCTACCTCAAGCGGGCGCTGGCGGCCGACCTCCTGCTCGGCTCGGCCACCGTCCACCGGAAGGCGCTGCTCGCACTCGGAACGCCGGCTGGTTTGCGCCAACAGGGAAATGAGGTAGCCGCCTGATGAAACTCGCCAACGATCCGGAGATCGAGAAGTTCGTCGCGGACTTCAACGCGTTCGTCGACGAGCACATGCCCACCGCCGACGAGGCCAGCGAGCGACCGCGGTCCTGCTCCCACCTGCCCGAGTGGGCGCGCCGGTGGCAGCGGACGCTGTTCGACGCCGGCTGGCTGCTGCCCGGCAACCCCCCGGAATACGGCGGCCGCAACGCCACGCTCCCCCAGATGCTCGCCCACCAGGAGGAGCTGTCACGGCGGGGGGTCTACCACAGCTTCAACCCGCAAGGCGTCGGCATCATCGCCGCGTCCATCCTGACGTTCGGCACCGAAGAGCAGAAGAAGAAGTGGGCCGTGCCCATCCTGCGGGCGGAAATGACCGCGTCTTTGGGCATGAGCGAGCCGGGCGCCGGGTCCGATCTGGCGGGGCTGCGCACCCGGGCGGTCCTCGACGGGGACCACTTCGTGGTGAACGGGCAGAAGGTGTGGACCTCGGGCGCGCACGACGCGGACGTGCTGCTGACGTTCGTCCGTACCGACCCGGACGCCCCCAAGCACAAGGGCATCAGCGTGCTGCTGATCCCCACGGACACGGGCGGCGTGGTCCGCCGCCCGTTCCCGTCCATGACCAGCGTCAACGACGTCGACTTCAACGAGGTGTTCTTCACCGACGTCCGGGTGCCGAAAGAGAACCTCATCGGCGAGCTGAACAAGGGCTGGACCGTCGCGAACGGCTCGCTCGGACACGAGCGGACGATGCTGTGGATCGGCTACGCCGGCCAGCTCGAGTCCCTGGTCAGGGACGCGCCCAGCGACGGCGAGTGGTACGCGACCCTGCAGATGGACCTGCAGGCGCTGCGGCTGCTCGGCTACGAGCAGCTCAGCGGGTCCAAAAACCCGGCGGAGATCTCCATGCTCAAGCTGTTCGGCTCCGAGGCGATCCAGCGGGCCACGTGGCACGCGCTGGAGCAGAACGGCCAGGACTCTCTCATCCACCCGGCGCGGACCGCTCCGGACAACCACATGGACCACGATTCGTTCGGCACGAGCTGGTTCGAGCGGTACTCGCGGTCCTTCCCCGGGACGATCGCCGGCGGCACGTCCGAGATCCACCGCAACATCATCGCCGAGCGCATCCTCGGCCTCCCGAGGTGAAAGACATGGATGAAGACCAGATTCTGTACGAGGTAACCGACAAGATCGCGGTCATCACGCTGAACCGGCCGCAGAAGGCCAACGCCCAGACGATGGAGCTGCTCGACGACCTCAACGCGGCGTGGCAGCGGGCCGCGGCCGACGACGAGGTCCGGGTGATCGTGCTGCGCGGGAACGGCAAGCACTTCTCCGCCGGGCACGACATGAACAGCGGCACCGCCCCGCCGGAGAAGATCACCCTCGAGTACATCTACAAGCTCGAGGCCCGCAAGTACCTCGAGTACTCGCTGCGCTGGCGCAACGTGCCCAAGCCGTCGATCGCCGCCGTGCAGGGCAAGTGCATCGCCGGCGGCCTGCTGCTCGTCTGGCCCTGCGACCTGATCGTCGCCGCGGAGAACGCCGAGTTCTCCAACCCGGTCGTGTACATGGGGATCGGCGGCGTCGAGTACCACGGACACACCTGGGAACTCGGCGCCCGCAAGGCCAAGGAGATCCTGTTCACCGGCCGCGCGGTCACCGCGCGCGAGGCGGAGCAGGCCGGCATGGTCAACCGCGTCGTTCCGCTGGATCGCCTGGGCGACGAGACGATGGACCTCGCCAAGCACATCGCCCAGATGGATCCGTTCGGCCTGCGGCAGGCCAAGCGCGCCGTCAACCAGACCCTCGACGTGCAGGGCTTCTACGCGGCCATCCAGTCGGTGTTCGACATCCACCAGACCGGGCACGGAAACGCGCTGAGCGTCGGCGGCTACCCCATCCTCACCCGCCTCGACGCGATGAAGGAGCACCTCAAATCGCAATGAACGGGACACGAGTCGGCTTCATCGGCCTCGGCAGCCAGGGCGGGCCGATGGCCAGGCGGATCATCGAGGCCGGCTACCCGGTCACGCTGTGGGCGCGCCGCCCGGCCACCCTCGAGCCGTTCGCGGACACGCCCGCCAAGGTCGCCGGGAGCCCGGCCGAGCTCGCGGCCGCCAGCGACCTGGTATGCGTCTGCGTGACCGCGGACGCGGATGTCGAGGAGGTTGTCACAGGCGTACCGGGGGGTGCGGGGGGTCGTCCCCCCGCGAGCCAGCAGAGTGATGGCGGCGTGCTCGCCGCGCTGGCCGAAGGCGGGGTGATCGCCGTGCACAGCACCGTGCACCCGGACACCTGCCGCCGCCTGGCCGCTGCGGCCGCCGCACGAGGCATCCGGCTGATCGACGCGCCGGTCAGCGGCGGCGCCCCCGCGGCGCAGGCGGGCCGCCTGCTCGTGATGGCCGGCGGCGACGAGGAGACCGTGGAGTTCTGCCGGCCGGTCTTCGCCAGCTACGGCAACCCCGTCGTGCACCTCGGGCCGGTCGGCTCGGGGCTGGTCACCAAGCTGCTCAACAACGTGCTGTTCACGGCCCACCTCGGGGCCGCCGCGAGCCTGCTGTCCCTCGGCGGGTCGCTCGGCGTGGACCCGGGCCGCCTCGCGGACGTGATCGCGCATGGCAGCGGGAACAGCTTCGCGCTCCAGCGGGTGGCGGACGCGGGCGGCACGCTCGACCGCATCGCCGGGCACGCGGGACCGCTGCTGCGCAAGGACGTCGCGCTGATCGCCGGCCTGGCTGCCGTCGGCGGCGCACCTGCCGGAACGGTCCTGGCCGCCGCCGACGACGCGCTCGCGATGATGAACGTCCCGCGCGCGGACGCTCAGGGCTGAGCACGCCGGTGAAAGAAGTAGGCTCTGCCGCTCCGGGGGGGACGACCCCCCCGAGCCCCCCCGAGAAAATCGTGATAGTGGGCGGCGGCGCGGCCGGGGTGGCCGCGGCGGAGACCCTGCGCCAGGACGGGTACACCGGGCCGCTCACCATGCTCTGCGGCGAGCCGGACCTCCCCTACGATCGTCCTCCGCTCTCCAAGCAGGTCCTCACCGGGGCCTGGGAGTCCGACCGGACCCGGCTGCGCGAGGCCGCGCACTACGCCGGCCTCGGCATCCGCCTCGTGCACGGCCGGGCCGACGCCCTCGACACCGGCGGCCGCACCGTGCGGCTGGCCGGCGGCGGCATCCTCCCCTTCGACGGCCTGGTCATCGCCACGGGCGTCCAGCCGCGGCGCCTCCCGGCGGGGCACGACCTCGCCGGTGTCCACGTGCTGCGCGGCCACCCGGACGTGGCGGCGCTGCGCGCGGCCTTCCTCGATCTTTCCGGGGGGGCTCGGGGGGGTCGTCCCCCCCGGAGTGGTGGCGCCAGTAAGCGGGTCGTCATCGTCGGCGCCGGCTTCCTCGGCATGGAGGTGGCCGCCGCCGCCCGCGGCCTCGGGCTCGACGTCACCGTCGTGGACCCGCTGGCGCAGCCGATGATCCGCCAGATCGGTCCCCTGATCGGCTCGTGCGTCGCGCGGCTGCACCGCGAGCACGGGGTCGACCTGCGGACGGACGTCGGTGTCACAGAGCTCCGGGGCGAGAATGGCCGGATCGCCGGTGTGGCCCTGACGGACGGCCAGGTCCTCGCCGCGGACTGCGTCCTCGTCGCCATCGGCGCGGTGCCGGCGACCGACTGGCTGGCCACCTCCGGCCTCACGATCGGCGACGGCGTGGAGTGCGACGAGTACTGCCGGGCCGCCCCCGGCATCTACGCGGCGGGCGACGTCGCCTCCTGGGTGAACCCGCGCTACAAGCGGCGGATGCGGGTGGAGCACCGGATGAACGCCACCGAGCAGGGCACCGCCGCGGCACGCAACCTGCTGCGCGGCGACACCGAGCCGTTCGCGCCGCTGCCGTACTTCTGGACCGATCAGTACAAGGTCAAGATCCAGGTGCACGGCTACCTGCCGGAGGGCTGCCAGGCCGCCATCGAGGAGGGCAGCGTGGACGACGGGAAGTTCGTCGCCCTGTACCGCAAGGACGGGGTGCTCACCGCCGTGCTCGGGTGGAACGCCGCGGGGCGCTTGCCCGGCTACCGGAAGCTGCTTCTCGGGTGATGAGCCGCGACGGTACGTTACGGAGAAAATTAGAGGGAAAGCTCACCGATCGCAGTATCGAGGACGCCGAGGGACGCGCCCAGGTCGGCCGCGACGCTCCGGACGGCGGCGACGTCTTTGCCGAGGAACTCGCGGACGGCTTCGGCGAAGGCGGTGACGGATCCCCTGCGCGCGGCGGCGGACAGGGCGAAGCTCGCGGAACTGCCGTGCGGCAGCGCGCTGAGCAGCACGGCTTCCTCGACGCCGAACTCAGCGGCCAGCCTCGCCGCCCGCGCGAGCAATCCAATGTTAGCGGCGAAGACCGCGTTGTTGACGAGCTTGACACCCTGGCCGGCGCCCAGCGGGCCGACGTGCAGGATCGGGTCGCCGTAGGCTGCCAGGACCGGGCGGGCGCGCTCGATGTCCGCTTCGGCGCCGCCGGCCAGGAGCGTGACGTGGCCCGCGGCGATGTCGTGCGGGCCGCCGCTGACCGGGGAGTCGACCACGCCGATGCCGCGCGGGGCGGCCTTTTCCGCGATGGCCTGGGCGGTGCGCGGGCTGCCGGTGGTGTGGATGACGAGCGTGGACTGCCGTGGCATAGCGTCGAGCAGGCCGCCGACGAGGCAGACGTGCCTGACCTGCTCATCGCTGAAGACGCAGACACAGACGACCGCCGCGCCGCGGCCCGCTTCGGCGGCCTCCGCCACGGGGCGGGCGCCGGCGGTCCGGAGCCGCTCCCGCTGCTCTATCGTTCTGCCGAGCACGTCGACCTTGTGGCCGGCCCCGACCAGGCGGTCTACCATGGGACGGCCCATCCGCCCGGCCCCGATGAACCCGACGCGCATCATTACCCCTTCGCGATCACTTGCCATCGCTTGCCATCGCATAAATGAATGATTACTTATTGTGGTTATCATGAAGGGACGGGGTCAAGCGATCAACGAGAGGCGGGATCAGGTCGTGGCAAAGGCGGTTACCGAACAGGCCGCGCCGCGGCGGCGGCTGACCGCCGAGGCGCGCAAGAGCTCGATCCTGGCGGCGGCGCGGCGGGCGTTCACGGAGACCGGGGACATGAACGGCACGACGATCAAGCTGATCGCCGAGCGCAGCGGCATCAGCGAGGCCGTGATCTACCGGCATTTCGAGAGCAAGGACCAGCTGTTCTTCGAGGCCGTGGTCGAGCCGCTCAAGAAGGCCGTCGACGACCTCGTGGCGGCGACCGAGCTCGTGGACAAGGACGAGCCGCTGACGCCCGAGCGCCAGCTCGTTGGCATGACGGGGCTGTACAAGCAGCTCGTCTCCACGCTGTCGGAGGTGCTGCCGCTGCTGGGGCTGGTGCTGTTCGGCGATCCGCGGGTGGCGCGGCGTTTCTACCGCGAGAACTTCGCGGTGGCGATGGACCGGCTGGCGGAGGCGTGGCGGGAGGTCGAGGACCGCTACGGCTTCCCGTTCGAGTCGCCGGACATCGCCGCGCGCGCCGTGATGGGCATGGCGCTGCTGCTCGCGCTGGAGAACAACCATTCGAAGAAGTTCGACCGGGACCGGGCTATCTCGCTGATGAGCGAGGGGACCGTGAAGGGGTTCTTCCCGGCGATCGAGCCAGAGCGGCGCCGCCGCTGAGTTCTGCCGGGGCTGACGTCGGCGGCTCGCCGGGTGTCGGTTGCGCAATTCCGCATGAGAGCGGTCGCGGCAAGTGCCTGACGTCTGGCCGTGACCGCGGCGACGGTAGTGACTGTGGTGGCTGTGGTGGCTGTGGTGACCGCGCGGCTGGCCGACCAGGAGCGCTATTAGAAGATCTTGGATCGCTGACCCCGCTCCCATGGGAGCAGCGATCCAAGATCTTTGGACCGCCAGGCTGGAGCGACACTGCTGGGGCTTGCGGGGCAGCCGCGCCTCCTGGGAGCACTTGCTCAGCCGACAGGGGATGCGGTCCGCCCGCGGTTCTGTGCCGATTGCGCAATCGACCACACTAGAGCTGGTCGATTGCGCAATCGACATGGTAGGCCTGGCTCGGGGCCGACATCCCTCGTCACACAAGTTGGCTGGTTTCGCACACTCTGTGGCCCTTTTCCGCCCGAGATGTCCGTAATGCCCAAGCGGAGAGCGTCTAGGTCAGTCGGCGCTCCGTTGCAGGCGCCATGCCGCTTCGAGGGCGTCCTCGATGGCGTCGGCGTCGCCGTGTGCGAGGTCGGCGACGACCATCATGTGCTTGCTGTACTGGGTCGGCACGCTGAAGGTTCCGGGGAATTGCCGCAGTATCGAGTCCCGGTAGTCGAAATCGGCGCGGATCACCACGTGGGCCTCGTCGAGCTGGCGCGCGACCAGCCTGCCGTGGTACCGCCACTCGGCCAGCCCCTCCGGCGCGGTGCGGCGCACACCCGGCAAGGCCTCGGCCAGGCGAGCTACATCGCCTACGTGCACCCAGCCAGTAAACACCCGGCGGGGCGACTACCATGGCGGGCCGGTGTGGGAAGGTGGCTGCATGAGCAGCGATGAGGTGCGCGACGGGGTGCCGCTGACCAACCTCGGGCAGCCGCTGTTCGACGGCGCCGGCGCCGCCAAGCGGGATCTGGTCGACTACCTGGACGCGGTCCGCGATCGCATCATCCCCGAGCTGGCGCAGCGGCCGCTGTCGGTGATCCGGGTGCTGCGCGGGCAGGACCCGTTCATGCAGAAGAACGTCCCCAGGTACACCCCGCCGTGGGTGCGGACCGTGCGGGTGTGGGCGGAGGCCTCGCACCGCGAGGTGTCCTACGCGCTCTGCGACGACCGCCGCACGCTGCTCTGGTTCGCCAACCAGCGCGCTGTCGAATACCATCCGGCGCTGTTCCGGGTCGGTCACGAGAACCACCCGACGCACATGGTGCTCGACATCGACCCGCCCTCGGCGGGCGAGTTCGGGCTCGCCGTCCGCGCCGCCTGCCTGATACGGCAGGCCCTGGCGGACGCCGGGCCTGGCCGGCGCGGTCAAGACCAGCGGCGCGAAGGGCCTGCACGTCTTCGTGCCGATCCAGGCCCACGCCGGAGCCGAGGACGTCGCCGCGGCCACGCGGGCACTCGCCGCGCGCGCCGAGCGGCTGGACCCCGCGCTCGCCACGACCGCCTTCATCAGGGAAGACCGCGAAGGCAAGGTCTTCCTCGACGCCACCCGCGCCGGCGGCGCGACCGTGGCGGCGGCCTTCAGCCCGCGCATCAGGCCGGGCGTGCCGGTGTCCTTCCCCGTGGCCTGGGACGACCTCGACCGCGTCACGCCAGCCGACTTCACCATCCGCACCGTCCCGCGGCTGATCGGCGACGCGAATCCCTGGGCTGACCAGCTGCCCGCGCCGCAGCCGATCAGCCCCGGCCTGATCGCGGAGGGCCATACCATTCCGGTCGCCCGCGTCCAGGCGATGCACGAGGGCAAGCGCCGGGCACGCGCACGCCGCGGTGCCGAAGATGGCGCGTGATCTTACGCGACGCCGGTCATTGCCCGGTCCGCTGCGGTCCGGTGTCGGCGATGCCCGGGGGGACGACCTTGCCCCGCTCGATGTCCTCCGACAGTCGCGCCCTGGCGGTATGGGCTCCCTCGTCCAGCACGCCGGAGCCCGCCGCCCGCGAGATCACGTCGCCGCCGCGGCCGCGCAGCACGTACGCGAAGCCGACGGCGATCAGCATGCCGACGACCGGCCCCACCAGATACACCCAGTAGCTGCTCCAGTAGCCGCTGGCCAGGGCCGGGCCGAAGGACCGGGCCGGGTTCATCGACACGCCGCTGACCGGCGCGGCCCACAGGCCCGCCAGCGCGATGTAGCCGCCGACGCCGAGCGCGGCGATCGCGCCGACGTTCTGCGCCGCCGACGCGGTGCCCAAAATCACGCTGACCAGCAGCGCGGTCAGCACGATCTCCATCAGCAGGGCCTGCCAGTCCTTGTACCCCGGGCCCGGCAGCGTCGCCCCCAGGTGCTCGATGTTCCCGAACACCCAGCGCAGGAACAAGCAGGCCAGCGTCGCGCCGATGAGCTGGATGATGATGTAGCCCGGGACCCGCCGCCACGGGAAGTCCCCGCGCAGCGCGAACGCCAGCGACACGGCCGGGTTCAGGTGCGCGCCGGAGACCGCGCCCATGAACAAGATGATCGCCGTCACCATCAGGCCCGGCGCCACGACCGCCGCGGCCAGGCTGATCTGCCCCTTCGCGTGCAGCAGCCCGCCGCCCGCGGCGGCCAGCACCAGCGCGAAGGTGCCCAGCAACTCCGAGAACAGCCGCCGCCACTCCCGGCGCGGATCATCGAATTCCGCACGGTTCCCGAACTCAAGCCACAGCACGTGCCGTGTGCGCGGGAACGCCGCCGCCAGCTCCGCCCGGTCGATCTCCGGGGCCGCCGGGCCGCTCACCGCGCCTGCCTCCTCCACGACCCCACGCTTCCCCGGACCATCCGTCCGGCTCACCGGCACGTTGCCTGCCATGCCCCGCTCCTTGCCGTCAACAGCACCGAAGAGGCTTAGCGATGGGATCGCAAGCCCGCCGGCCCATCGTTCTTCCCGGTGCGCCCGGCAGGCCAGGGACCAAGGTCCCCATCGCGGAGCGGGTTCGGGAAAGCGGCCTGGGTCCGCGAGGGAGCCGGGCGGCCGAGGAGGGCTGTCTGTCCTAGTCTGGCGCTGCGGGGAGCGCGTGGTGGCAGTACCTGCTGCTGCTCCTGGCGGTTGCCGCCTCGTGGGCGGGCGTCCCCCGCCATCGGCACCGCCGCCCTCGGGGCCGCCGCCGTAGCCGCCAGCCAGGGCGGGCGCCTTGTGGAATCTTCTGGACTCCCTCGGCTGGACGGTGTCGGTGGCAGCCAGCGGGCCGGGGGCGGGGGGCGGCGGGTGATGTCGGCTGCGGGGAGCAAAGGTGGCCAAAGACCCTGGCCGGGCTGACCAAGGACCCGGGCCGCCGGCAGGCCTGCTGCTACGGTCTTGGAGAGGCGGCCGGCACGACGCCGTCACCGTGCGGCGAGAACAGGAGGCGACACATCATCGTCGGCGAGAGCAAGCTGGAGCAGGCGCTGGCCGAGGCGGAGCTGAAGGCCGAAAAGCACGTCGCCAGGGAGCTCGACGTGAGTGCGAAGGACGTCGACAAGGCCGTCCAGGAAGCCGCCGGGGAAGTCAGCTGACTAGCCCATCACCGGTTGAGTCGGCCCGGCGCCGTCGGCAGGTCGGGCTGGGGGTGCTTCGCTCCCTCGTGTCGGCCATCGCGCTGGTCGGGTTGTACTACCTGCTGCCGCTGGATCATCTGGCGAGCGTGCCGATGGCGGTGATCTTGGTGGTGGGGCTGCTGGTTCTGCTGGCCGCCGCCGGCTGGCAGCTGCGCCTGGTCCTCAGGGCCAGGTACCCGGCCATACGGGCTGGCGAGGCCCTGGCCACCACGGTGCCGTTGTTCCTGCTGCTGTTCGCCTCGGTCTATTTCGCGATGGCCCGGGCCAGCCCGGCCAACTTCAGCACTCACTCCCTGACCCGGACCGATTCGCTGTACTTTACGGTCACCACGTTCAGCACCGTGGGGTACGGGGACATCACAGCGACCAGCCAGGCCGCCAGGCTGGTGGTGACCGCTCAGATGATCCTCGACCTGCTGGTCCTGGGCCTGGGCATCCGCGTGTTCCTCGGAGCGGTGCAACGCGCCCGACAGGATCGCCAGGACCCCGCCGGCCCGGCTGCCGCGCCAGAGCAGCCCCGGCAGCAACCCGGATAAAGGAACAGTCATGATTCAGCTATGCGGGTGGCCATACGCGGGTCGCCATACACAGATCACCCCGTTATGCGCGGCCGTAGCCAACAGGGCAACCCGTGGAAGAGGTTACGGTGAACGGCCGGTTCGCAGGCTTCGTGCTAAAGATCGCAGTACGTGGCGATCAGGGCTCTGGCGCGGTTTCGGCCTCGACGTTGACGCCGTCGCCGCCGGCAGTCTGCACATCGCGTTCACGGCGTCGCGGCCCAGGTTGGTGCCCGTCGATCGGCCGGCGGCGTGACATGCCGATCCCTTGGCGGTCAGGGACGAGGGCGTCGGCGCGCTGGCTCTGGGGGATGGCGGATGCGACCGCGTCGTCGAGCAGGGCGCTCTGCTCTACGAGGGGCGGACGTCTTCTCTCCGGGACATCGGCGATCAGGGCGTCGAGCAGTGCCCGGAGCCGTCGGGCGATCTGATACTGTCCCGCGCCGAAGGCACGGATCTCATCCAGGGCGAGCTCGACGAGATCCTCCCACGTCGGCGTCGGATACACGAGCCTGACGGCGCCGTGGCTGTCGGTGACGGTCCCGGCCGACAGGTGCTTCGGCGCGGCATAGCGCAGCAGGTCCTCGATACGGTCGAGTGACTGCACCGCGGTCGTGGGGTCGTTGACCGCGGGGGAAAGCGCCTTTATGGCGACATCCACCAGCATCCGGATGGCGAAGGCAGGATCATCCTCGATTGTCCGCTCGTCCCCGAGCAAGACAGCGCGGCGGAGTCGCCGCTCGGGCAGCTGGCGCGGTCCGTAGACGTTGAGCAGTCTGCCGCCGACCGGGACATGATCACCGATCGCCGGCACGAGCTCGATGACGGCGTCATACTGCCCGGCGAGGTCCGCGATCCCGGTTCGGTTCAGCGCCACCACGACCGAGCCCACCGGACCCTGGCGAACCGTCTGAACAGGCGTGAGCTCGTTCAGTGATCGCGCCGTCTCTTCCGCCCCGGCAGCTTCGGACGCGCTGGCCGGGTACACGGCGTCAAACACCTGCCGGGCCTCGACGTCAACCTCCTGGACGACGCTTGCCACCCGCAGGCCATTAGATGAGCGCTCGATGAGCACGAGGAACATCGCGATGCTCAGCAGCGTCAGGAGCAGCGCGGCGATCAGTGTCCTCGTCGGCACGAACGCGGCTGTGCCGCGGCCGACCTGCGCAGTTGAGACGAGAGCGAACAGGAACGTGGCGCTGAACGTGCTGAGCGCGATCTTCAGCGTCCGGTCTCGGCGGATCCAGGCCACGAAGCGGGGCGAGAACTCGCTCGTGCCGAACTGGACCACCAGCAAGATAACCGAGGTGACGAAACCCGTGAACGCGAGCATGCCGCTGCCCAGTGCCGACAGAGCCGCGCTGGCGCTCGAGGAGCTGATCGAGTGGACCAGGTCAATCGGGTCCGACTCGTCCCAGTGCACTAGGCCGAAGCTGAGAGCGAGCGCACCGGCCACGTACAGCGCGGGCACGAACCAGAGGTTGTCCCAGACCGCGTAAGCGGCCCGGCGCCAGCGCCTCCTGTCCGCTTTCCCCGTCCCCATCCTCCGGCCTGCCTCTCTGCACCATCGGCTCCCTCCGCGCTTCGCGGCACATCAGCTCGGTGCGGTGCCGTGGCAGCGTTTCCATTTGCGGCCGCTGCTGCAGGGGCAGGGGTCATTGCGGCCGCGCCGGGAGTCTTGCGCCGCGTAGATAGCCATCAGATCGGCGGGTGCCTGGCCGGCGCGCAGCAGCCCGGCCATGGTGTCCATGGGCCTGGCGACGTGGTGGAAGAACGCCTTGTAGCCGGGGCACAGATAGTGCTGGCCGGGCTCACCGTAGGGGGAGGTGGCGAACCGGTCCTTGGGGCAGCCGCCGTTGCAGGCGAACCGGACGTCGCAGTCCCGGCAGAACCGGGTCAGGGTGTCGCGCTTGTCCTGCCCGAACTGCCGCTGGGCGGGCAGGACGATCAGCTCCAGCAGGTGCTTGTCCTTGATGTTCCCCAGCAGGTAGCCCGGCTCGACGTAGTGGTCGCAGGAATACAGGTCGCCGGTGTGCTCCAGGGCGACCTGGCTGCCGCAGGTCTCCGCGTGCACGCACATCCCGCCGCCCTCGCCGTACCAGTTCGCCAGCGCGGTGTCGAACATCTGCACGTAGACGGTCCCGATGTCGCGGCGCACCCACTCCTCGAACGCGTCGATCAGGAACCGGCCGTACTGCTCCGGGCCGACCGACCGGTGCGTGACCAGGCTGCCCTCCTGGGTGTACAGCGGGCGTCCCTTGACGCCGTGACCCCACCCGGCGTCGGCGACCGGCAGAGTCTGCTCGGTGGCGCGCTCGATGATCGGGATGAACTGGATGAACGTCGCGCCCAGCTCGTCGCGGAGGAACGTGTAGACGGCGCGGCCGTGGCCGCCGTTGACGGCGTGGATCGTGGTCAGGACGTTCCAGTCGACCTCGTGCCGCTTCAGCACGTCCAGGCCGCGCATCACCCGGTCGAACGTCGGCTTGCCGCCCTTGTCGACCCGGTACGCGTCGTGCATCTGCGGCGGGCCGTCGATCGAGATGCCGACCAGGAACCCGTTGGCCTTGAGGAATTCGCCCCACTCATCGGTCAGCAACGTCCCGTTGGTCTGGATCGTGTTCAGGATCCGCTGTCCCGGCCGCGCGTACTGGCGTTCCAGGTCGATGGAGCGGCGGAAGAAGTCCAGGCCCATCATCGTCGGCTCCCCGCCCTGCCAGGCGACGACCACCTCCGGGGCCCGCGCGTGCGCCTCCAGCAGCTGCCGGATGTAGGTCTCCTGAAGATCGGCGGCCATCCGGAACCGGGATCCCGGATACAGCATCTCCTTGGACAAGAAGAAGCAGTACTCGCAATCCAGATTGCAGACCGCACCCGTCGGCTTGGCCATCACGTGGAATGCAAGCGGAGCCCCCGGCACCGTCAGCACCGGGCCGCGCCGCCCAGCATCATCCGCCGGGTCGGCGAACGCCGCGGGCAGGTCTGCTGCCGCCGCGGTGTCAGGACCCGGAGATCCGGCCGTCACTGATCGAACACCACCTTGAAGTCGTCCCTCATGCTCACGACCGCCCAGCCACGTTCCTTCGCTTCGGCGAGTGCTTTCTCCGCGCCCGCGTCGTAGGCGAACTCCCGGCCGGGGTCGTCGTGGCGGATCAGCAGCCCGAACCGGGCCGCCTCGAGCATCGCGGCGTCCCCGTCGGCGTTGCCGCCCGCCACCAAGGGCATGCGGCCGGTGCGCGTCCAGATGTGGACCGGCTTGCCCGGTCCGTCGTCGACCGGCTGCTCGACGCCCCGGGTCCGGTACACCGCGCCCTGGCGGTATTCCAGCGTCGTGCCCGAGCCGATCACCCGCTCGCGGGGTATGCCGTACATCTCCTGCGACACCGCCCGTACGAAATCGCGGCCGCCAGCCGAGCAGATATAAACACCGAAACCGCTGGCCTCCAGGAGCTCGATGAGCTCACGCATCGGGCGGTACGCGATCGCGGTGTACGGCACGCCAAGGGTCGGGTGCCGGGCGGAACCGAAGAACCCGCGTACCGCTGCCTCGAACTCCCCGACCGTGATTCCCTCGTACGCTTCGGTCACGCCCCTGATCAGATCCGGGACGTGATCCAGGGCCGCCGCCAGCCATGCCCAGTCACCTTCCGCTACCGCCTTCCACGGCTGCTCCGCCGCCTTCGCCGGGTCGGCCGTGACCTGCTCGGCCCAGCGCCTGACCAGGAAGTCGGCCTGCGGGTACATCGGCTTCTCGCACCACAGCGTCCCGTCGTTATCGAAGACCGCGATCCGCTGACCCGGCGGCACGAACCCTGCCCCCGGCTCGGTCACCGACTGGAGGAACTCCAGGATCCGGGCCTTCGCCTGCCCGTCGTGCCAGCTCGGCAGCTGATCAGCCATCTCTGACCCTCCTCTCACCTCACCCAGCTCACTGGGCACTCGCGCCTGGTAGCTACTTGTTCCCGGCGATGGAGTGCAGGAGTCTTTGCACTTGCTGCTGGACCTGGGCGTCTTCGGCGTCGAACGTGGCGCCGCTGATACCCGCAGTCTGCAGCGGCCGGTTCGGATACTGCCGGTAGGTGGGCAGGAGGCTCAGGGCCCGCTGTCCCATCTGCGGTGCGATCCACGTCTTCTCCGCCCAGCCGTCCATGAACCGGTCGTAGCGCTCGCCCGGGTCTGCCCACAGGTCGAAGACCTCGGGCGCGATGTTGGTGTACTCGGCCGCGCCCTTCCAGCCCAGCCGGATGTTCCAGATCGCCTTCCACTTGCCGTAGCGGATCGCGCCGGGGATCAGCTCGGTCTCGGTCATGTAGAACCAGTGGTCACGGGTCGAGGGACCGGTGCCCGCCAGCAGCGCGGTCTGGTCGAAGCTGTCGAAGATCGTCGGCTGGCCTTCCCGGTCCTCCTTGGGCAGCTCGAGCCCGTAGCAGCCGAGGTCGCCCCAGCCGACGTCGTCAGACATGAACAGGATGATGTTGAGGCGAGACCCCTTCTTGCTTGCCATAACATGCTCCCTTTCGAGCTGTGATTCGCGGAGACCGGCCCGGTCGCCGAAGCTAGCCGGAGGCGGGGCCGGGGCCGCCAGCCGCTGAAGCAGGGACGGGCTCGTCCATTGCCAGGCCGAGGGATGCCATTTCGCGCTTTGACTTGCCCTTGAGCTTGCGCCCGAGCATGGGGCGTCCGTCGTCGTGCACGTACACGCCCTTGGGTTCCTTCGCCAATGGTTCCTCCCAGGCGTAATACAGCGCCATCATCCGGACCGTGTACCCGATCACGAAAGAGATCGCAGCGGATACCCAGGTGTTGAGCCCGGCGCTGTCGCACAGGACCCAGATGATCCCGGTCAGCAGCGCGATGGAGACGAACCACTCGCCGCGGATGAACTGCTTGGGCGGCACGCCGCTGGAGACGTCGACATACCAGCGGCCGGCGGTGGGCCCGATGACTGCGATGGCCAGCACGCCGAGCACAGGCAGTTTGGCGTTGACAGCCGCCTGCGCCCCGACGATCGCGTACAGCGGGAGGGAGAAGGAGGTCATGAACTGGAACAGGCCCTCGCGGAACAGCTGGCCCTCGCCGAAGGCTAGCTTGTAACCGATGAACCCGCAGATCACGCATACGGTGATGTAGGCGGGGTTGGTGAGGGCGCCGGGGATCTTGTTCAGTAGGACGTCGCGGGTCATCCCGCCGCCCAGGCCCATCAGCAGGGCCATCAGGATGACTCCGACGATGGTGAAGTTCTTGTAGTGGTCGGGACGCCGGGACAGCAGCGCGCCATTCAGCGCGTTCGTGCCGGCCGCGATCAGGTCCAGGGTGATGAAGTTCCCGGTCCACTTCCAGCCATGCAGCCAGCTGACGCCGGCCGCGAGGCCCGCCGGGTCCAGCAGCTGCCCCGCACTCATCGTGTCTGTCACACCTCCAACAGGGCGCCGTGCCCGGCGGGGTTGAATCGCAGGATCAGCCGCTGCGACCCGGGGCCGGCCCATTGCTCGATCGTGTCGTGGCGAAGCGCGCCTTCCGCCCAGGCGACCACGAGAGAGGTGCCGGGCGGCACGAGCGGGCCGACCCCCTTCAGCCGCCGGGCGGACACTGCGCGCCCCGCCCACAGGCCGTAAAGGGCGCCCGCGACCATACCGAAAATGGCCCAGAGGATGCCCGTGACCAGCCCGCTTTTGACGGAACTGAGCACACCGCCGTGGCTGGCGAAGCCGGCGATGGCCCCCCATGCCAGGCCGAAGAGCCCCCAGCTGATCGTGTCGCTCTTCGAAAAGGCAGCGGACCCCGTGGAAGGGTCGATGACGCGGCGCCTGCCGTGCTCGTTCGTCTCGATGACCAGTTCGACCTGCGGCGCCTGCTGGTCCTGGTGCTTGGCGGAGCCGGACTTGCCCAGGACCTGCCGGGCCGCGTGCTCGCCTGTGAACCGCACCAGCAGCATGCTCAGCTCGGTGGCCTGGTTCGCGGCTTCCGGCGCCGCGTCGGCCGGGGCGGCCGATGTCTCTAGCGGGTTTGATGCGCCGCTATATGCCCGGGCGGACAGGTCTGCTCCGATGGCCGCCGCGCTCGCGGTCGCGGGCTCGTAGGAGGCGGTGGACGAAAGCACCCGCCGGGGATCGGCCCCCTGCACGAAAGCCACGATGGCTGAGGAATCGCCCGGCAGGCGGCCGCCGATGCGCTTGAGCTCGTCCTTGGTGAGCAGGTGCTCGGTGTAATAGGCGTACAGGCCGCCGCAGACGGCGCCGAGCACCGCCCAGACCCCCAGGCCCCGCAGCCCCCCGGCGAGCAGGCCGAAGACGCCCCAGGTCAGCGCCGGGGTCAGGATACCGGCGACGGTCCGGCGCGGGTCATACGCCAGCGCCCTATGTTTGGCATCGACCCTGAGGACCACCTGGTCCAGGACGGCGTCCCCGCCGCTGGTGATCCGCTTGTCCAGCGGGCCGCGGATCTTCGCGGCCCGCTTTACCCCGGCGAAGCAGGCCAGCAGCACGCACACCTGGGTGCCCGCGAGGCCGCCCACGCTAGGGTTCGCGGGCACCTCGGGTGCCCGGTCGTCGTGGCTCATCCGGACTGGGCCTCGAAGCCGTGGTGCGGATCAGGCAGCTCCTCGTGTTCCCTGACCAGCGCGGTCACGTACTGGGTGATGACGCCGAGCTGGACGTGCGTCTGCGGGCGCAGCTCACCAGGCCTGGGCGGCACGTACGGGTCGGGTGTCCCGGGCTTGATCGGCGGCTCGACCGCGAGCGTCTTCAGGAACGCGCCGGCCGCGGCCGCCATCGGGTGGAACACCCAGACGTGCGGGAAGTCGATCTCGTGTTCTTCCCGTAGGTCCCATTCCAGGTTGTGGATGTGCGGGACGTTGTAGGGCGACCAGGTGGAGCCGGCGTCGTCCTGCTTGAACAAGTGCGCCTTCCATTGCCGCCACTTCACCGCCTGCAGCCGGTTGCCCTGCAGGAACAGGATCGTGTCGCGGCCGGACTCTCCGGCGTCGCCGAGCAGGAAGCCGCGCATGTCCATTCCGTCGATCATCCGGTCACCGGGCACGTTCGCCCCCGCTGCCAGCAGCAGCGTGGTGAACCAGTCCACAGAGTGCACGAGCTCGTTGCTGACCTTGCCGGCCGGCACCTTGCCCGGCCAGCGGACGATGCACGGCGCCCGGTTCGACCCCTCCAGCGAGGTGAAGTACCCGCCGCGCCACGGCCCGGAGGACCCTTCCCACTGGCCGCCCGCCGGGTCGGGGTCCATGGCGGGGAACCGGAAGTTGGGGTCGCCCCCGTTGTCGGAGGCCCACACCACGATCGTGTCGTCGGCGAGGCCCAGGTGATCCAGGGTGTCCAGGATCGTGCCGGTGAAGTCGTCCATCTGGGTCAGCAGGTCCGCGAGGTTCCCGCGCTTGGTCTTTCCCGCGTACTCCGGGTCGGGGATCGGCGGGATATGCACCTGGGTGTAGGGCAGGTAGATGTAGAACGGCTTGTCCGCGGCCTTGGACCGGGTCATGAAGTCGACCGCCCAGTCGGTGATCTTCCGGTCGAACCCCGCCCGCCACTCCGCGTCGTAGGTGGAGATGACCTCGGCCTTCTCCCCCTTCTTGCGTGAGTAGATCGGCTCCGGCTCCAGCAGGATCTTCGCCGACCCGGCGTACGGAGTGGCGGTCACCGGCCCGTCCGGGAAGTAGGACTGCATCGTCCACAGCACCTCATCCGCGGTCCGCGGGCTCCACACCGCCTCATCGAACCCGAAATCCACCGGGCTGCGCTGCTCCGGGTCGCTGCCCAGGTGCCACTTGCCCCACATCCCGGTCGCATAGCCCGCATCCGACAGCGCCTGGGCGATGGTGACCTCCCACCGGGTCAGTCCGTCCGGCCCCCCGGTGAGCGGCACCGTCTGGGTGCCCGACCGAATCGGATGCCGGCCGGTCATCAGCGCCGAGCGGCTCGGCGTGCACTGCGCCTGGACGTTGAAGTTCAGCAGCTTCAGGCCGTCCGCCGCCAGGCCGTCGATCCGCGGGGTCGCCGCGCCGCGCAGCACGCCGCCCCCGTAACAGCCCAACTCGCCCCAGCCCAGGTTGTCCCAGAAGAAGAATACGATGTTCGGCTTCTTCTCGCTCATGCCTCACCTCTGCTTGCTCATCGACGGGTAGACCTGCGGCCTGAATCCAGTTACGGTCAACCACCCGCAGCCTTACGCTCAGACAGGCGGCCCGTCATCACCTACCGGCCGGATTCCCCTAGGGGAAAGCTGCCGCCAGAAAGCCCGGCTCGCCGCGGACGTGCTGATGAGCCTTCATGACGAACCGGGTTCCGCCTCAGGATCCGCCGCACTGCGGTCCGTTCCCTGGTCCGGATTGATGGATACCAGCTCAATGCCCAGGTCCTGGATTCGCTCGATGAGCCCGAGCAGGTGCGCCTGATCGGTCACCTGGCCGGTCAGCACTGTCATGCCCGCAAGCCGCCGCAGCTGCATGCCTTCAAACAGGAATCCGAACGAATCGCCCAGCTCCCCGCGAAGGACAAGCCGGTACCTGCGGCCTCGCGCCAAGTTGCTGTTCATCTCCTGCGCAGGCTCGCACTCAGCCAGGCGACCCGTCATCACCTGCGGCGGGATTCCCCTAGGGGAAGCTGGCGCCTGGCCCGGCGCCCGGCGCGATTATCCCTTGGACGCCCGCGAGAAAAGGCCGAGTTCGCGGCCACGCTTGAGCGCGCCGGCCCGCGAGGACACCGCGAGCTTGCGGTAGATCGCCCGGACATGGCTGTGGACCGTGCTGTGCGACACAAAAAGCTCACGGCCGATATCCCGCTCGGACAGATCGCCGTACAGAAGCTTGAGCACCCGGAGCTCCCGCTGCGTCAGCTCCTGATCTCCGGATCGGACGCCGCGCATCCGCGGTGGCCGGTCGAGGGCAGCCAGCCTCTCGGCCAAGATCCCCGGATCCGGGCAGGATTCGACGAGGGATCTCGCCTCGGCCACCGCATCCGCGGCACGCTTGTGCTCACCTAGGGTCCGAAGCACCGGCGCCTCGCCGAGCAGCGCACTGGCCAGGTCGATCGGCTGACCCCAGGACCGCAAGACGACGATAGCGCGTTCGATGAGCGGCAGTGCGTCGCCGGGCTTGCCCCGCGCCGCGAGCGAGACCCCGAGCGCCAGCGGCGCCTCACCGTCCACCTCCCCGATGCCCCGCTCCTGCACGAGTTCCATGGCCTGTTCGGCCAGCGCCCGCTGTTCTTCGAGACGCCCACGCTGGCCCGCGATGAGCGAACAGTAGGCCAGCGACGACCCGGCCACGATCCACTGCCCCCTCGCGGGCGCCAGCGCCGCCGACTCGGTGAACCACCGCTCGGCCTCGCCGAATTCACCGTGGAAGTACAGGCCGAAGCCCATTGCCCAGCAGGCCACTGGCCACCAGAGGGACCCAGCGGGCTCGAGCTCGATCGCGCGGCGGGCATTTTCCAGCTGGGCGCCGATATCTCCCCAGGAGAAGACGGCCGGAAGCATCGTCAGGGCCGCCTCGACCGAGCTGAAACCGGCCGGACGCGGCCCCGCGCGATGGTCGCCCAGCCGTTCGACCGCCGCGATTGCCAGTGCCGCCTCCTCCCGCTTCGCCGACAGCGACAGCACCCATGCCTGGATCAGGAGCAGCTGCACGTCGCCGCCCAGTATCTCGTCCGGGAGTCGCCGGAGCCAGGCCAGGATGGTGGCGTACCTGTACGAGTTCTTGTAGCTGAACCAGCAGGCTTCGATCAGCTGGGCGGCCTCGGCGTACGCCTCGGCTGCCAGTGCGTGCTGGATCGCCTCCTCGGTCGTCCCGTGATCCCGATGCCAGGCATACGCGCGGCGGTGCAGCGCCGGGACCAGGCCCGGCTCGCGCCGCTCGAGCTCCACCCGCAGCAGCTGCGCGAAGAGATGATGGAAGCGGTACCACCCGCCCTCGTCATCGAGCGGGACGAGGAACAGGTTGGTCCGCGACAGCGCGTTGAGCATCCCGGCCGAGTCCTGCTGCTCCAGCACGGCATCGCACAGGGGGCCATGCAACCGTTCGAGAATCGAAGTGCGGAGCATCAGCTCCTGCATCGGCGGCTCATGCGGCTCGAGTACCTCCGTCACCAGGAAATCCAGCACGTGACGGTTCGAGGCGCCGAACCTGCGCACGAAAGCGCGGCGGTCTGCAGCGTGCTGCAGCGAGAGCGCGGCGAGATAGAGCCCCGCCGGCCATCCCTCCGTCTTCCCCACGATATCTTCGACATCCTCAGGCGCCAGGTCGAGCCCCAAGCGGCCGTTCAGGAACGCGTCCGCCTCCTCGGAGGTGAACCGCAGATCGTCGGCTCGTAGCTCGAGCAGCTCGCCGTGGGCGCGCAGCGCAGCGGCCGGCAGCAGCGGCTCCATCCTGGTCGCGAGCACGAGCTGGAACCCAGCCGGCGCATGGTCGATGAACCACTGGACGCTGGCGCGGGCCGGGACGCTCGACAGCCGGTGGAAGTCATCCAGGATCAGCGCGACCTCACCCTGGCCGTCCAGCTCGTTGACCAGGCGCGGCAGGACCACGTCAACAACCGGTGCCACGATCGTATGCGCCGGCGCCGGCCGGGCGGCTGCCGGGACCGCGCGGCGAAGCGCCTCGAGCGCATACGACCAGAGGACCGCCGGGTCGTTGTCGCCCTCATCCAGCGTCAGCCACGCGACAGGCTTCCGCGCCGCCTCGGCCTGGCACCACGCAGCCAGCAGGGTAGTCTTCCCGAAGCCCGCCGGGCAGGCAACGAGAGTTAGCCTGCGGTCCGATCCGCTGCGAAGACGTTCCAGAAGGCGCTCGCGCGGAATCGTCTGCTCGCGCACCGTCGGCGGATGCAGCTTCGTTCCGACCAGGACCGGCCGCTCCGCGTCCTGCCGTACCCGGTCGCCCGCGGCGAAGTCTTGCGGTTCAGAGGTGCTCCGGCGGGTCTGCGCTACCACATGAGGGCGCGGCTGAGGCGGCGTCCACAGACCGCCGGCCGACCCCGGCTCCCCCGCAGGGCACATGGAACCAATGCTGTCTTAGGCGGAGTCCTGGGACGATAGGCCGAAGGTCCCCCCTTTAAGGTCAGCCGACTTCGCCGGCGGCTTCCTGGACGGCCTTGTCGACGTCCTTCGCGCTCACGTTGAGTTCCTTGGCGACGTGCTTTTCGGCCTTGAGCTGCGCCTTGTCCAGCGCCTGCTCCAGCTTGCTCTCGCCGACGATGATGAGAGCGGCCTGCCCGGTGTCGATGATCTCCCCGAACTCCTTGACATCGGCGCGGGACATGCCCCGCCACAGATGGCCGCCCACCCCGCCCACCGCCGCGCCGACCAGCGCGGTGCCGATGATCGAAGGCGGGAACAAGATGCCGACCACGGCGCCGACGGCGGCGCCGCCCTGTTGCGCGACATTCACGATGAGCATGGCGGCGTCATTCACGATGAGCGTCCGGAAACGGGCATTTCGGGCGCGCAGGAGTGCGGTGATGCTCACGGTGTCGCCGGGATGTTCATGGTGGCGGTGCTGTGCGGGGTGGATGCCGCCGGGTGCCCATGATGAGTGTCGCGGGCCGGTTCCGGGCACGAGGATGCCCGGGACGGGGCTGCGGGATCAGCTTCCGGGCGCTGGCGCGAGGGCGGCGGCAAGGCCGAACCGGCCGATCAGCGCGTCCATGTCCGAGTCCGCCCGGCCGTGCCAGGTGACCGCGGCGAGCGCGCACGCGATGACGAGGGCCAGCGCGTCGCCCAGCGGCGATCCTGCCGGGCCCGGCGGGGAGGGATCACGGCCCTCCGGGGTCTCGATGACGGCGACGAGACGGCCGAATTCAGCCGTCGCTTCGGCCAGCATCTGGCCGGCCCGCGCCCGGAGGCGGCGCAGCCAGCCCCGCACGGTCGCGGCCGGGACGCCCAGTTCCGCGCCGAGCCGGACAGCGCCCGTGCCGTGCAGCGCCGATGCGGCGGCCGCACGCGCGATCACGCCCACGGCGTCCGCGCGCCTGGGCGCCGCCCACGACGGGAGCAGGATGTGCGTCGCCTCGCATGAGCGGCACCGGCCGCGCCGTGGCCGCAGCCGGCGGCACCCGCCGCCCTGCACCCGGATCGCCCGCTCCCGCCCGTAGCCCCATGGGCGGAGCCGCCCGGTCCCGCACGAGGGGCAGGCGAGCACGCCAGACGCCAGGTCCGCGGACACGGCACCCGCATCGGCGCACAGCAGCATCGAGGCAGTCCTTCCCGGTCACGGATCTACGGTCCCCGGCGGGCGGCGCCCGCCGCCAGGGGCAGCTCGTGTTGCAGGCTGCCAGGCTGGCCGCCGCCCTGCAACCCGAACCGGCCACCGGCAGGGGAAACGACACGATGAGCATCCCGCGGGCACCGCCGCAGCGCCGTGACCGGCAGCGGGCCGCCCGGTGCTCACGGTGTCGTCGCGCACGGAAACGGGAATCCGCCGCCGGCCCGAGGCCGGCACGCTCACGCTGAACGACGCCAACCCGCGCTTACATGCTCAGAAAGAATGGCGCCTAACAGACAGGCCTGGAAGAGCGGGTCTTCGGGCGGCTACCCGATGAGACATGGGTCTACCCCGGGCACGGCAACGACTCCACCCTAGGCGCAGAGCGCCCCCACCTAGCCGAATGGCGCGCCCGCGGCTGGTAAGGAGAACGCGAGCGCGTCAGGCCACGAGTCGGGTTCTGCTCGGAGGCGGGCATCCGCGCATAGACGTGGGCCGGTCCCTTCGCCTTGCTGCCTCGCAAAGGGAGCGGTCTGTGGAACCGTCAGCTTTGTCTACAAGGGCATCCGGAAGGCCGGACGTGATCCACTGCCGAATCCGGCTGTGTATGAAATCAAGGCGGCACCGCTACGCGGCGCCACTGGCGCGCTGGTGCCGGGCTCTGCGTTGGGACGCATGCCCGGCACCGGCGCGCCGCACCGGGCAGCTAGCGCGATCCGGTCCTGGTCATTGCCAAACGGCCGGAACGAGTCAGGCCGCGTGGCCAGAACGACCTTCGCCTTAACGCCGTGTCTCGCCCCACGACCGGGGCTGAAGTAACACCAAGATGTGGCACCCGAGGTGGCCGAAGAAAGAAGCCAGATTGGGTGACGCAGCACCGGGCCGTGGCCTTCCCTGCCCGCGAAAGAACGGGGAGCAGACAGGCCACGCTTTTTGTGCCAAACTATCCCCATGGCTGAGTGGTCCGACTATCAAGAGGAAGTTGCCAAGTTCTTTCGCAGTATAGGACTTCAAGCAGATACAAATGTCACATTGAATGGCGTGCGAACGTCGCATGATATTGACGTCGTAGTGCGCACGAGCCATGTAGGGTTCGACCTTCTATGGCTGGTTGAATGCAAGCACTGGAAAACAGCCGTGTCGAAGCTCGGGTCTCCGTACTTAACCGGGGTGCCATCGATCCGGCCCTTGCGCGCGGTCCGTCCTGAACCCGCCTGCCGTCCGCTACGGCGCCCTGGCCGCCACCCGGCTCCTGGTCACCTTCCGTGACCGGCCGCGGCACGGTTCCTTCCTGCCTTCCGGGGTGCCAAGGACCGCCACGCGGCCCTTCGCTGAATGCCGCTCCGGGCGCCCGCTTCCCTTAACCGCCGCCCTGCTGCTTGTTTCGCGGCGGATGCGCCGCCCGGTTTTTACCCGGTTTCCCATTCCCGCGCGACTGTGGCCGGTGAATTGCGCGCGATCCGTCCACATATCCACGGATTCGCCTGTGAATTACGCGAACTGGAAGACAAAAGGCGGTTCCCCAGGGATTCTCGTTTCGACCAAGAAACAGAAATCCGCAAAAGGAACCGCCGCCGTTGGACGCTACCGGCTCCGCCGTGCCCGCGCAACCCGCGCCGGCCTGCGCGCCGGGCTGCGCCGCGGCGACGGTCCTGCTGGGGATCCCCGGGCTGCTGGTCACGGCGGTGACGCAGACCCAGGACGGACAGACCCTGGTCGAGGTGATCACCGACCCCGCGGCGGAAGCGCCGCGCTGCTGCCCCCGGTGCGGCAAAGCGGCCACGGGGATCAAGGAGCATCCCCGGACGGCGCCCCGCGACATGTTCATCGGCGACCGGCAGGTGCTGCTGGCCTGGCGCAAGACCCGGTGGCGCTGCCAGACCCCGGGCTGTGAGCAGGGAAGCTTCACTGAGTGGCTGCCCGCCGTCAAGCACCGGGCCCGGCTGACCTCCCGGCTGCGGACCCGGCTGGGCGAGGCCGTCGGGGATGACCTGATGCCGGCCGCTGCCGCGGCGCGCCGCTATGGCGTCTCGGACCGCACCGCCGCCCGCGCTTTCACCGCCTACGCCGACGAGCAGCTCGCTGACCTGGGCGAACAGCAGGGACCGGTCGAGGCCGCGGGTGTCGATGAGTTCCGCCGGGGCGCCCCCGCCGAGCATGCGGACCCCGAGACCGGCGAAGTCACCCGGACCCGCTCCGAATGGCTCACCCACCTGGCCGGCCTGGGAACCGGCGGCACCCTGGGCCTGGCCGAAGGGCGCACCGCCGCCGCCGAGCAAGACCTGCTCGCCGGCCACGCCGCCACCCTGCGGTACCTGGCGATGGACCTGTCCGCTACCTACCGCTCCGGCGCCCCCGCCGGGGTGACCCTGGTAGCCGACGCCTTTCACCTGGTAAAACTCGCAAACCGGAAGATAGACGACGCGTTCCGCCGGCTCGGCTACCGCACCGAGCACCCGCATGAGGAACTCGGGCTCCCCAGGCCGCTGCACTACATGCTCCGCTACAACATCGAGAACCTCGCGCCCGAGCACCTGGCCACCATCATCGGCGTGCTGGACGCCGACGCCGACGGCCAGCAGATCGCCGCCGTCTGGATCGCCAAGGAGCACCTGCGTGACCTGCTCGCCCTGCGCGCCACCCGCACCCGCGTCACCCCCGCCCCGAGCGCGGTCCGCGACAAGCTCGCCAGCTTCTACATCTGGTGTGCCGATAATGACGGCGTCCCGGAGATAAAGACCCTCGCCAAGACCATAAGCAAATGGCAGCGGCCCGTCATCGACGCCGTGCTGGCGGGCTATTCGAACGCGAAAGCCGAGGCGCATAACCGCACCGCTAAACTCGTCGCCAGGAACGCCCGGGGATTCGCCAACCCGCAGAACCAGGCCCGCCGCGTCCGGATGGCCACCACCCGCGCCGCCAGGAAGGAACCGTGCCGCGGCCGGTCACGGAAGGTGACCAGGAGCCGGGTGGCGGCCAGGGCGCCGTAGCGGACGGCAGGCGGGTTCAGGACGGACCGCGCGCAAGGGCCGGATCGATGGCACCCCGGTTAAGTACGGAGACCCCGAAGCTCCACGTTCTTGCTCTTCGTGAAATCGTGTCAGATCTCGGCGCCGACCGCGGCATCCTGATGTCTGAAAGCGGCTTTCAGAGTGGCGCTCAGGAGGCTGCACAGCTTACGAACGTTCAGCTCACCTCGCTCGCTGAACTTACTGTGACAGCTCGCGAGGCCCTGGGGAAAGCGCAGGAGACCGAGCTTGCAACAGCGGCAAACGAGATTGCCCGTTGGCGAGAAATGTCGGCCCTGAGCAACGATCTAATGCCCGGACCGGTAAGGGAAACATATCTTTCCAATATCGACCCAGCTGAACACTCGAAGACCAGCACGTATACTTTCAGCGATTTGACAGACGAAATTCCACCAGAATTTGGAGATTTCATCACCAGGATCAAGCAGATCCTGGGGGAGACCAAATCAAGCTTGGGGAGTGCCTATTACGACCGGGCGCATAATTATGTAACTCTGACGGTGTCAAGTTATATTACTCCTGCTCAATCAGATAAGATCGATGAAGCCGGGAAAAATTTGCCAGTTAAGTACCTGCTTACTGCGCTTGTCTACGAACGTTGAAGTAGGCAGTCTGACGAATAGCAAGACGATGACATACAGGTACGGGTAATCTATGGTTCAAAAGAGTCGAAATCTCACGAGGCAAGTCGGCTGACATGTCAGTCAGTCGAAGAGGCTTCGGTACGGACTACCGTCAACGTGTCGGTTGCCGCTCCCTCGTCCGACATCCCTACGAAGACCTTGTTAAGAAACTGGAGCATGTAGTCGGTGCGAGTACTGTCCGGCCTCAACAACACCTCATGGACGCCGTAGGCCGCAGCCACCTTCTTCGCGCCCTCTTGGAATCCAAGTGGGCTAACGTAGATGCCGCCGCTTGCGCCGGCATCGATGATGCGAAAGGCCAGCTCTCCGACTTTCCCCTGACTCTGCTTCCTGGTGGTGTTTCGGCGGCATTCGATGATCACGAAGCCCTCTCCGCCGATCTTCACACCTTTGGCATCGATCTCCCAGTCGGTTACGCCATCCACATGCTGCTTTCCTTCTACTCGCTCCAAACTGAACTCTGAAGCGATTTGGTCAAGCAAATAGGTAGCAACCTCTTCGTAGTCCCGCCACTCTTTGCCTCCGCCGCTCATCAAAGCACTCCTTTACTCCATGCTGCTCGAACTTTCCTTAATAGTCCCGTCCGCCCGCCTGACGATGGCGACCGCCGTAAAAACAGGTCGGCGGGACCAATCTACAGAACCAGGCGTGCCGCCCATGCCGGACGTGACAGCATCTGACCATGAGCACGGGCGGGGTGTGTACCAAATGGCGGGCGAACGACGCGGCGGCGGAAGCCGAAGCCGCGGCGCATCTCCCTGACGCCGGCGGCTGGGCCACCATCAGGCAGGCCCTCGCCGCGGCCGAGCAGACACCCGGCGGCCAGGACACCCGAGATCATTCCGTTCCAGTTCCCCCGGGCAAATGGCGTCCCGTCAACGCCACCTTGCCGAGCGGGGTCTGGGCCGCTGCGAAGATCTCCCGCGGTGACTGCTTCGACGTTGCGACCGCAGGCACGGACTGGGAGCTCTTCTGTGCGTCGTTCGTCTTCGGGTACGGCGACGTCAGGGTCGGCCCGGCGAGATTCCAGAAGATCATCCGGCACACCGCGCCGAACGCGCTCGCCGCTGTCATCCAGGAGGCGCAGCGCCTGCTCACCTCATGCTGCCTACTCTGCGCCTACGACTACCTCCGCGGCCCGGACAACCACCCGACGGTCCCCTACTGGCGGGCAGCGTTCTTCACCAAGCTGCTGTATTTCGCGGACGGCTCCCGCCACGCCCTAATCTTGGACAATCAGATGGGGTGGATCGTGCAGCAGCTTTCCACGATGCCCTTCCTCGGCCGACGCAACCAAAGCAGGGCCTGGACGACCTATCGCTACGCCGTCTACCTGCACTGGATGCGCCTGGTGGCAGCGGAACTGGATGTCCCTACCGACGCGTTGGAGTACGCCCTCTTCGGCGAGGCCAGGCGGCAACGACCCCAGCCCCCGGCGCCGTAGCCCGCGCACCTCGTTAGCGGGCCGCGACAACCCCCTGACCCGCCGGCTCCGGCTACAGCGCCATGACCTCCTTGAGGATCCGCACCTGCCAGTCCCAACCGAGTTCACCCGTGTCGGAGCGACGTTGGTGCAGATGACTTGGGGTCGATGGGTGGTACACAGCGGCAGCCTTGAACGCGACGCCCGCGCGCTCGGCCGTCCCGATGAGGCCGTCGGCCCGCCACCCGAACCCCAGACGTGCCGGCCTACCCAGCGCGACGACCACCCGGGGCCGCATGAGCTGGATCTGCTCATCGAGGAAGGCGCTGCACCAGGCGACGAAGGACGAATCAGCCCGGCCGAGGAACTTCCCCGTTGCCTTTGGGGTGTCCCGAAAGACGGCCGCTCGCTCTTGCCGAGCTGACCCCGGATAGACGCAGCGCTTCCCATCCGGGCTGGTGCTCAACAGGACGCGATGAGCCGTTGCAGTTCTTCCTGGGCTTCGTCATCGCCACGCCCGAGTTGGCGCAGTTCGCTGAGCAGACTCTCTCTAGCGGCGTTGGCCAGCTCCAGGAACGGCTCTGGATTACCGCGCTGAAGCCGGAGGTAGATGCACACCGCCTCGTGGTCGGCACGCAGCGCCCCGTCGTGATTCCCGAGCTCGGTTAGTTGAACGCCTTGAACGATCAACGACCCGGCGAGGTCGGGGAGGAAGGCGTCGGGGCGGGCTTCGGCCAGCCGGCGGCGGATGGTGACGGCCTCGTTGATGGCGTCCAGGGCCTTTTCCCGCTGGCCCAGGTCGTCCAGGCAGATGGCCTGGTTGTTCAGCGATGCGGCCAGGTCCGGGAGGAAGGCGTCGGGGCGGGCTTCGGCCAGGCCGCGGCGGATGGTGACGGCCTCGTTGATGGCGTCCAGGGCCTTTTCCCGCTGGCTCAGGTCGTCCAGGCAGTTGGCCTGGTTGTTCAGCGATGCGGCCAGGTCCGGGAGGAAGGCGTCGGGGCGGGCTTCGGCCAGGCCGCGGTAGATGGTGACGGCCTCGTTGATGGCGTCCAGGGCCTTTTCCCGCTGGCTCAGGTCGTCCAGGCACCTGGCCTGGTTGTTCAGCGATGCGGCCAGGTCCGGGAGGAAGGCGTCGGGGCGGGCTTCGGCCAGGCCGCGGTAGATGGTGACGGCCTCGTTGATGGCGTCCAGGGCCTTTTCCCGCTGGCCCAGGTCGGCCAGGCAGACGGACTGGTTGTTCAGCGATGCGGCCAGGTCCGGGAGGAAGGCGTCGGGGCGGGCTTCGGCCAGGCCGCGGCGGATGGTGACGGCCTCGTTGATGGCGTCCAGGGCCTTTTCCCGCTGGCCCAGGTCGGCCAGCCGGAGGGACTGGTTGTTCAGCGATGCGGCCAGGTCCGGGAGGAAGGCGTCGGGGCGGGCTTCGGCCAGGCCGCGGCGGATGGTGACGGCCTCGTTGATGGCGTCCAGGGCCTTTTCCTGCTGGCCCAGGTCGGCCAGCCGGTTGGACTGGTTGTTCAGCGATGTGGCCAGGTCGGGGAAGGCATCGGGGCGGGCTTGGGCCAGGCCGCGGTGGTGCGTGACCGCCTGGGTGGTGATCTCCGCGGCGAGGTCGGCCATCGCGAGCGAGTAGTGGGGCAGCTGCCCGGCTACCGCGGCGGCGGCTGCGGGGCTGGGGCACAGCCGCAAGGCTTGGCTGACGAGCAGGGCAAGGGCCGGGTCAGCGGTCGTGATGCATACGGTGACGAGGGTGGGTAGCTGACCGTCGATGAGCTGCTTCAGGGTGGCCTGGACGCGGGGCTGGGTCGGGGCGGCCTTGGTGAGTTCGCCGAGCAGCTGGCGGAACACTCCGGCCCGGGCTCGCTCATCGGAGGTGACCGCCGGGGCCAGGGCGAGGACGAGCCCGGAAAGGTCGGTCGTGTCGGCGAGGTGCTGTTCGGCCAAGGGGTCAGGCCGGATCGGATTCCACCAGGCGGTGCCGGCGTAGAGCCGATGCCCCCAATCGGCCAGCGCCCCCAGCCGCTCGCCTGATGCGTCGGCGAGGTCAGTGACAACCCGGAGCAACCTGGTGGCGGCGGCGCGATCGGAAGCAGCGCTCACGGTGGCCAGTGCGACGACCTGGGCAGGGAGCCGGGGGAGCGGGGTCTCGAAACGCAGCAGATCACCGGCCAGGAGCCGCCAGCGATCGGCTTCGTGGGCGAGCAGGTTGCGCAGTACCTGGGTGCGGACGCTATCGTCCTCGGCGGGGTCGCGGCGGCGCAGGCCGGGAGGGGCGGCCTCGGGCACCGGGTCGCCGAAGGCGGCGATAAGGGCGGCCATGTGCACCAGCAGCGGCTGGCCGAACGAGGGGTCATCCAACGCCGGCGGGCTGGCCGGAGGGCCGGCAGCGGGGGCGGGGGCGTGCGGGCGAAGAGCGTCCAGGGCCGCCTGGTAGTGCTCGGCCCGGCTGGCCGGATCGAGCGGATGGTCGCTGACATCGAGCTGACCCGCAAAGATGCCGTCTAGTTCCAGGGTGCGATTCAGCTGCGCCCACCAGCCCACCCCGGCGCTCCTCCCTCCCGGGTCGCGGTGGTCGCCCAGGTGGCGGGCCAGGAGCAGCAACCGGGCCGGCGGACCGCCGAGGTCGGCGCGGACGTAGCCTACGAGAGAGGCGATCAGGCCGGGCTGGAGATCAGCATCGTCGATCACCACCAGCGTGGGGCGCTCCAGGTGTTCCCGGACCGTGTCGGCGGTCTGCGGAGAGTCGCTGAACCCGGCGTCCCACCCGGCGGCCAGCAGCCGGGTGCACACCTCGGCGGCCAGGCGAGTCTTGCCGCTGCCGCCCTCACCGGTCACCACGCATATCCATTGCGGGTAGGCATCGGTCTTCTCGCACCAGTCGGTCAGCGTGGTGACCATATCGTCTCGTCCGAGGTAGGGGACCAGACCGTGCCGGGGCTGGAGCAGCTGGGCACGCCCCGGCCCGCGGGGCAGCGGCCGGTAGGGCGGCGCCAGGCTGAGGCTGATCCCGTCGGTGAGCTGGAGGCGCCAGCGGTCCCCGAGGACCTCGCACTTCGCCGGCAGCTCCGCTCCATCATCTGCTAGAGCGCCACGGAAACCGGCGGCGGCTACCAGGTCGGCCGCCGGCCGGGCCCGCACCCGGTCGGTCCCGTAGCGGGCCGGGTCGACCAGCACGACCCCCGCCAGATGGCTGGCCACGACCAGACCCGCCCCCGACATCCCCGCCCACGGCGACTCCCCCGGGCGCTCGGCCGGCGCCGCGGAGGTGACATTCACGTCGGACAGGCCGCTGACTTGGCCACCCAGTGGAGCGACATGGCCGTACAGCTGCTCGACGTCCCGCACCCCGCCCGCGCGCTCGGCAGCCCAGGGGAAGCCCAGCGCCATGCAGAACAACGGGTCGGTACCCCCTGCCTGGCCCCACCTCACCGTTGACTCACCCGCCGGCGCTGCCCAGCCGGGCGCATCGATACGTACCAGCGCCGCGTCGAGCCCGTGATCGACCCAGCGCAGCGATGCCGCCAGCCACCCCCCCTGGCCCAGCGGCCGCACCCCGAGCTCCGGCGGGTTTTCCCCCTCAGCGCCGCCGATCACGTGGGCGGCGGTCAGCACCAGCCGGCCGCTGACCCGGTATCCCGAGCCCACCCGGCCCGCCGCCGACCACACCTCGGCCACCCGCAACCTGTCGACACCCACCGGCTTGCCCCTATGCTCCTCTGCCGCTGGCGGGCTCCGAGCCTGGCAGCCAGCCCCCCGGCGGGCCGGTCCCAGCCGCCTCCTCCGCCACCTCCGCGTCCTTCCCTGTCACAGGGTCAAAGGGCTGCAGCGTCACCGTAACCCGATGCGCCGAGCCCGAGGTCACTTCACCC
Source organism: uncultured Actinomycetota bacterium (assembly GCA_963771985.1). Taxonomy (GTDB): domain Bacteria; phylum Actinomycetota; class Actinomycetes; order Streptosporangiales; family Streptosporangiaceae; genus Trebonia. The sequence goes on from CAVYVO010000036.1 coordinate 168,337, forward strand.
TTGGCCCCCAAAGTCACCACGTACAACCTCACCCCGGCCTCCCCGCCGCCGGTGTAGGACACCGTCACCTCGAACTCCAGCTCCACCGGCCCGACCCGGAACCGCAAACCAGCATCGGCCCCCTCCTTCTGCGCCCGGCTCAGCTGGTCCCGGACCGCACCGATCACATCGGCCAGATCCGGGAACGACCCTGCAGGATCCGCCATCAACGCCTCCCCTGATCCCTCCCTATCCGGCCACAATAGGCCACCTCGGGACGCTCGGCATCAAACCGAAGTGCCCGCGCATCGCACAGGACGTGGACGAACCGCCAGGCCGCGAGAAGACAGGCATCCGCGTCACCGGGGGCCGACCGGCCCCTTCAAAGGCGCCCTGGAGGTCGCCGCCGACGGGACGGGACGCTCGCCGACGGCCGCAGCGGTAACCATCCTGACCCTGGTCCTGGCCGCAGGCCTGTCTTCCGCTGCCATCAGCCTCGCCTGCTGGCTCGCCCGCGCGCCGGGCCTCCTGATAGGCGCCGCATCCTTCATCGCATACGCAGGCGTCCTGGCCACCAGCCTGACCCTGGTCTTCGGCAAGGACAAGCTGTCTTCCGCCGATACCTTGCCTGCCACTTTCGCGGCGGAAGAACCTGGCGGGGAACGACGCCACGTGAGTCGCTACGGCCACCGAATGGTCGCCGGCGAAGACCGGCCGGCATGAGCTCGGCGGGGGCACGCGAGCGGTCGTGGCACAGGAGCGCTACATCGACGGCATCCCGTGATTGCTGCAGACGTCTTCATACCCGATGGAAGCTGCCCGCAGAAGGGACTCAGCCAGCTCAGGCGGGCATCTACTGCTTGCGGAACTGCGCTAACTCCGTAGCGGCCACAGGGATGTTGTCGCCCAAGCCCTCGGCTGGCCGCCGTCGAAGATAAGCCGCCGTAGCCGGCGAGCGTGCAGCCGCCCCTGCATCTGCGAAAGCTACGCACCGGCCCGGGGCTGACCGTGGAGGAAGTCGCGGACAAGATGCTCTGGTCGCTGACGAAGATGAGCCGAATCGAGACGGCGGCCCCGCTGTTCCAGGCCTCCTGCAGACCGAGGAAGACACCCGCGCCGAGAGCGGCAGGCTCGATGCAGTCAGCCAGGCGCTTCGCGCGTCAGGTGCGCTGCAAATACTGCAGCTCACCGGCCGGTAGTGGCGCGCGGCCAGCGTTATTCGAGCCGTGGGCCGGAAAGCTATGTTTCCCTCCGGATAACGGTTTGCGCTCCACCAGCTCGTAACGGGTGAAACACCGTATGATAACGAGGGCCAGGTGGCAGTGGCCCCTGGAAGTACGGCTGCTAGTGGGGGTGGTGGCTGCAGAGTGTCGGTGGCTGGCGCGGACGATCCGCTCGCCACTACGGACGCCGACCTGGTGGCCCGGATCGCCGACGGCGACGTCGATGCCCCCATGGCTGAGCTGTGCCGGCGGTACGAAACCTGGCTCTACCGGTGCGGGCTGCAGGCCCTGGGCGATACCGGGCTGGCCCAGGATATGGTGCAGGAATGCTTCGTGCGGCTATGGCGGAACGCCGGGCGATTCGATCCGGCCCGCGGCAGCGTCGCCACGTACCTGCTCGTCATCGGCCGCTGCGTCGCCGCGGATATCCGTAAGCAGCCGTCGTCCCGGCCGCTTGAGCAACTGGAAGAAGGCCAGCTGCCGCCGCAGCTGGACAGCGTCGACCAGATCCTGTCGAGCCTGATGGTCCGGGACGCGCTGGATTCGCTCAGCCCAGCGCACCGGCAGGTGCTGGCGCTCAACACAGAAGGCCTGACCCAATCCCAGATCGCGGCCCGGCTCGAGCTTCCGCTGGGGACGGTGAAGACGCGGGCCTTCCACGCGATGCGGGCGCTGCGCGCCGCGCTGGCCCGGCAGGGCTTCGACCCTACCACCTAGCCGGGCCTGGGGTCAGTCGTCGTCATCGACGGTGCCGGACAAGACGACCCGCCCCGGCTGGCCGGGCCGGGCGGCGCTGCCCAGGGTGATCTCGACGGCCGGGAAGTCGTCCGGATCGGCCGCGGTCCACATCTGCACGGACGCGGTCCCGGACGGGCCGACAGTGAAGGTGCCCGCGCTGACCAGGCGGGGATGACCGGGCCGGTTCCCCGGCCCGACCCACCAGCACTGATAGAACTGACCCGGCCCCGGCTCGGGCAGGTGGACCGCGGTAAGCTGGACCGACCAGCCGCTGTCAGCCTGCCGCACGGTCCCGCTGGCCGATGCGGACAGCCCCGTCCCGGAATGCAGCGCGAGCGCATAGCTCTCCGCGGGCGTCCCCCCGCTGCTCAGCAGCAGCCCGATGCTGGTGCCCGCGGCGACGATCACCGCCGCCGCCAGCGTCCGGGCCGACCAGCTCCACCGGCGGCTCTGCCGGGGCTTCGTGGCCACCCGGGCCAGGGTCCGGGCCCGCAGTCCCGGCGGCGGCAGGTCGGCAGGCGCGGCCGTGGCCAGCAGCCGCGCCGTGGGGCCGAACTCGGCCACGGCCGCGCGGCAGTCCGGGCACGACGGCAGGTGCCCGGCGAACCACTCGGCGTCGCCGGGGTCCAGGGTGCCCAGCGCCCAGCCCGCCGCCTCGGGGTGGGCCAGCTCCGGGTCTGGGTCAGGCACGGCTGGTCACCTCCTTCGCCGCTGCCGCACCGGCACTTGCGCACAGCTCCAACATCATTGTTACGACGTCGGCGGCCCGAACGGTTCACTCGCCAGGTAACAATGAGCAACCCATTCCCGAACGACCCCGGTACCTATCCGGGTCAGCCAGATCCGCAGTCTTCTGGCCAGCCAGGCTGGCTCCCCGACCCATCGGGCCGTTTCGATGTCAACGGCATCTGAAAACTGGATCTGACCCGTATTTCGTGATGGTCTCGACCCTGTCGCGGCCAGGTCTCTAGCTGAGTAGGACGCGCTTGCGGAGCAGGGGGAAGGCGGCGCGGCCGTACATCTGGCGTTTGATCATCTTGATCCGGTTGACGTTGCCCTCGACGACGCCTGAGTTCCAGGTCATGGTCAGCCCGTTGAGCACGGCGTCGTAGTCACGTTTGATGCCGCGGACGAAGGAGTGCAGCTCAGGCTGGTCGTCGGCTTCGACGGCGGTGATCCACTCATCGAGCCGGCTGCCGTGCAGGCCGGTGAGGATCTTGGCGAACTCGGTGACGTGCCCGGCGAGGGCGTCCAGGTGCGGGCAGTGCTCCCGGGCCTGCACGAGCCTGGCCTTCTCCTCCTCGTCCAGGCTGCCGGGGTCGGTGAGGATCCAGCTGGCCAGGTCGCGGGCCTTCGGCGGGCCGGGGACGGCGGGCGGGGCGGCGCCGGCCTGGCGGAACGGCAGCACGTAGTCGCGGATGGTGCCGTAGCCGCCTTTGTAGCCGCGCTGTTTGAGCTCGGCGTGGAGCTGGCGGACGTTCGTGCAGCCCTCGTTCCACCGCTGGTGCAGGTACGGCTTGTGCTCATCGAGTACGGACGGGCGCCCGTCTTTGACCTTGGCGAGCAGTTCACCGACGGCGCCGGCGCGGTAGAAACGGCGGACCGTCTCCTTGGCCAGGCCGGTCTCGCGCATGATCGGCTTGATGCCCTTGCCGCGGGCCTTCAGCGCCTGGACCTGCTCATACCGCTGCCGGGTGCGGACGGCCAGCGCGGATTCCTCCGCCCGCTTCGCGGCGGCCGCGGCCGCGGTCTGCTGCAGGTCAGGGGCGGCCTGGTCCGCCCCGGGTTCCTGCGGCTCCGGTCCGGGGGCGGGTTCTTCCAGGCAGGACCGGTGCCGGGCCACCGCTTTCTCCACGTGCTCGCACAGGTTGTGGTAGATATGCCACCTGTCCGCGACCTGCTCCGCGTCCGGGGCGCCCTGCCGGGCGCCGTCGGCGTAGGCGCCGGCCCGGTCCCGGCAGATCACCTCGGTCCCGGGATGTGCTTTCAGCCATTCCGCGAGCGTCCCGGCCTCGCGGTCGCGGAGCAGGTCCACGGGCCTGCCGGTCTCGACATCGACCAGCACGGTGCCGTAGTCCCGGCCGCGGCGGAACGCGAAATCGTCCACGCCCAGGATTTTCACGGTGCCGGTGTCCGGGTCGGGCTGCGCGATGACCAGCCGCAGCATGCTGGACCTGCCTGCCGCCAGGTCCAGCGCGCCGGCCAGCCGGGATCCGGCGCGGCCGGCCAGGGCCAGCGCGATCGAGGCCAGCGTCCGCGCCAGCGGCGGGGTCCGCCGGGAACGCCGGGAGGTCAGGCCGTCGGCCTGCTCGGCGAAGGTGACCGCGGGACAGTCCGGGTTGCCGCAGAAGAACCGGCGCACTCCGAGCCGGATCCGCACCCGCCGCCCGCCGATCGCGGCGTCGGCCAGCCGGCGGCGGTAGGTGCTGTGCACCCGGCCGGAGGAACAGCCGCACCGCGGGCAGGCAGCGCTGTCAGTGCGGGCATGCGCCCATAGCCACAGGCAGTTCCCGGCGAGCTCGGCTTTCTCCACGATCACCGCAGCCAGGTGCGGCAGCAGCACCTCGAAGCTGATCCCATGCTGGCATGACAAACACCCGCTGAGCTGCGACAATGACACGATGGACTCCTGGCAGGACGGCTGGACTAGACAACCGTCGGCCTACCAGGAGTCCCTCTTTTCTCTGAGGCAACACGCCGGCCACGCGGTGAAACGAGCCGGATCGTTACAGGATGCCGGTCTCGCCGGGCGGGGGCTCGTTACCGTCACGAAATACGGGTCAGATCCTCATTCAGGCCGACGTAGGTGTTGGTAAAGAAAGCCTCCGGCCGGTCAATGCCAGCCTGGTCGACCATTAGGTAGAGCTTCTGCCAATAGTCCATGACGCCATCCGGCGGTTCACCCGGGGAGAGCGCACTGGCGTCTGCTCGCCGCTCGGCGTGCTTCATCTTGGAGTCGGTGTAGTGCCCGACGAACAGCACGCCGCCGACGGGGAACCGGGGCATCGGGTCGCCGGTGTTGCGCACGAGGCCCGCGCCGTCCGGAAAACCGGCCGTCCCGATGTCATGCGTCCGCGGTGTCGGCCACACACCGACAGGCCAGTCCGCATCCTCCAGTGCGTCCACCTTCGACCAGAGGTAGTCGATTGCATGCTGGCCATCCAGACGGCCACCTGCCTGGTACGGTCGCGTCACGGCGTTTCCTGCCTTCCGGTTTCCTCACTCAGGCGGGAGCGTATCGGGACAGCCAGTGTCGCACCGGGCAACGGGCGGAAACGGTGACGGCTGGGCTCACGTGTATTTCAATCACGCCGTATCCCCTGCCATGGCTCATCTGCACTAGCGACGGTGAGCACGCGACATCGGTGTTCCCCAGCACGCCCAGTTCCTCTCGGCCAAACATCGTCATTACCGCCCGCTTACTGGCCTCGTCCTCCCGGATCAGGTCCAGCACACGCGCGAACGCCACGGTCCCCCTGCTCACGGATGGCAAGAACAAGCGGGCGCCGCAGGCGGAACCCTGGAGCGTCACGCCGAGTTGCTTGGTAACACTGTCCCCTGTGCGCTGCCCAGGCCGTTTGCACTGGTCAGCGACGACGCCACGGATGGCCGCGATGTGACAGCACGCCATCGATAGCTCGCAAGCGCCCGGGTTATGGCCTGTTCCCCGGGGGAACCCGCACGGGTTTGCCCCCGGGCCGGCGGGCTCCTGCCGTGACCGTCTGCACGGACAGGAGCCCGCCACCTGCCTCTCTGTCCCGGCGCGGCAGCAAAGGGGCTCCGCGCGGCGCGCGTGGCGTGTCGCGCCGCGCGGCCGGAGGGAACCTCCGGTGGAGCGGGGGTTCCCGGGCGGGTCCTGCCCGTGGCACGGCCGGGCAGGACGCGCCCCACCCGCTACCGCCTGCCCCATTTATACGATTACGTACCGTAATGGGATGGTAACCGGATTCCCGCCCGGATCGCCGGGCGCCCATGCCACGATGAGCCGCACCCGACCGGGAGCGGAGGACCACGTGGCAACAGCAACAGCAACAGCAGGACGCGGCACGGGACGCGCCGCGCCGCTCCGACGCCGGCACCGTCCGCATCACCGGCCGCGACGTGACCGGCCTGCTGCTGTGCGCAGAACATTACGCAGTTCCGTATGACCTGCTGGCCGCCGCGCTGGAGGTGCAGCCCGCCCGGCTGCGCGGCATCACCGCCCGGTGGCGGCACGCCGGCTACGCCGCCACCGGCACCCAGGGCCCCGGCCCCGCGTGGTGCTGGCTCACCCCGGCCGGCATGGCCGCATGCGGCCTGCCCTACCCGGCCCGGCCGCCGGCCCTGGGCCGGCTCGCCCACATCCGCGCCGTCCTCGCCGCCCGGCTGTGGCTGCAAGCAGCCCCCGCCTACACCGACGGGCAAGCCTGGTGGCGGTCCGAACGGCGCATCCGCGCCGCCCTCCCGCCGGGGGTCGGCACCGCGCACCTCCCCGACGCCGAAATCCACTGGCCCAGCACCGACACCAGCCCCTACCCGGGGCAGGTGTGGGCCATCGAAGCCGAACTCACACCGAAACCGGCCGGGCGCACCGCCCGGATCATGCACGGCCTGCTGTCCCGGCCCGGCTACGCGCAGGTGGTGTACCTGACCGCCCCGGCCGCCCGCCCGGTCGTGACCCGGGCCGCCGACGGCCTGCCCGAGGCGATGCGCGGCCGCGTCGCGGTCCGCGACCTCCCGTCCGCCGCCTCCCTGCCCAGGCACGGTAGCCGTGTGGCGGCTGCTGCGCATCCTGGCCCTGCTCTGGCTGCTCAAGCAGGCCTTCCGGCTGCTGCGCGCCCTCACTGTCGCCGCGATCCTGGCCGCGCTGTGGCCGGTCACGATCATCGCCGCTGTCGCGGCGCTGGCCGCGTGGCTGCGCGGCTGGCCGCCGACCCGGCTCTACCGGGCCGCCGCCTGGTCCGCCCCGGTGGCCATGGTGTACCTGGTCACTGTCGCGCTCGGCGACCGCGCGGGGCGCGCGGTCGCTCTCGCCCCGGTCCGGGACTGGCAGCAGGCCTCCCGCCTGCTGCTGCACGCCGACATTCCCCGGGCGCTGTTGCTGACCGCGCCGGTCGCGGTGCCCGCCGGCCTGGCGGCCGGCGCAGCCGTCTGGGCGTGGCGGACCTGGGCAGTGATGGCCGGGGTCTCCGGCCGGTCGGCGTTCGCGCCGGCCGTCTTCGACGCCCGCCAGTGGCGCCGGGCAAGCCCGCGCCGCGCGTGGCGCACTCGCCGCCCCCGGCACCGTCCCGCTCATCACCGCCGCCGGGACGCTCGTCCCGGTCGGCCCGGTCATCCGCGCCGTCGGCCGCCGCTGGACCCCGGTCCTCGCCGTCCCGGCCGCCTTCTTCACCCGCCACATGGTGATCGTGGGCGCGTCCGGCACCGGGAAAACGAACCTGATGATCCGGCTGTGGGCCGGCTGGTACGCCGCCGCGCTGGCCGCCGCCCGGCGCGGCAAGCCGCGCCCGCTGCTGGCCGCGCTGGACTGCAAGGGCGGCCCGGACGCCCGCGCCAAGGCCGCCCGCACCCGCCGCGTCCTCCACGGTGCCGGCGCGCGGCGGGTCGCCATCTGGCCCGATGAGGCAACCTTGTCGCTGTGGCAGCTGCCGGCCCGGGAGCTGGCGGTGCTGCTGTTCCAGATGACCGAGCACGGCGACGGCGCCGCCGCCTACTACGCCGACATGACCCAAGCCGTCCTGTCCATGGCCGTGTGCGCACCCGGCCCGCCGCCCGCCAGCGCGGGCGAGTTCCTCGCCCGGCTCGACCCGGCATGGCTGGAACCCGCCTACGCCGAAGGACGCCCCGGCGAACTGGCCGCGCTCCGCGCGGCCCGCCCCCACCTCGGCGACATCCAGCTTCGCTACGCCACCCTCCTCGGCAGACTCGGCCCCGCGCTCGACGGGCCCGGCCGCCTCCATGATGCTGACGCCTGGTATTTCATCCTCGAAGGCACCAGCGAACCGTCCGTCGCCGAAGCCCAAGCCATGGCGATCACCGAACTGATCGCCCACGCCGCCACCGACCGGCACGCCGAACCCCGGTCGATGCTGCTGGCCGCCGATGATTACAGCGCCGTCTCCCGCCGCGTCCCGCTGTCGAACCTGTACGAGCGCGGCCGGTCCCTCGGACTGGGAGTGATGGTGTCGGCCCAGTCCTGGCAGGGGCTAGGGGCTGATGACGACGAAAGGTACCGGATCGCGGCCACCGCCGACGGCGGGCTGTGGCTGATGCAGACCCCCTACCCCGAACCCCTCGTGCAACTGGCCGGCACCCGGCGGGTGCTGGAAACCGCGCACAAGCTCATCGGCGCCACCTGGGGCGATGAAGGAACCAGCCGCATCCAGCACGCGTGGACCGCCGACCCGAACCTGATCCGGCACCTGGACACCGGGCAGGCCTGCTACATCCACCGGGGCACCGCCACCTATGTGCACGTCGCCCGCGCGAAACCCTCCCCGCTGTCCCTCCCCGCCGCCCGCCGACCGGCCCGGCCGCCGGTCCTCATCCCGCCCGCCCGCACCGGAGACCGGCAACCCGGCTACGACCCCGATCCGCCGACCGTGCCGCTTCCGGTGATCGCCGGCCTGGACGACGTCCTCGGCCCCGGGAAGGGAAGCCCGTGAACCCGTTCACCGCCCTTGGCCTGCCTGCCAGCCCGGACCTGACCGACGACCAGGTCCGCGGCGCCTGGCGCGCCATCGCCGCCCAGACCCACCCCGACCGGGACGACGGCGGCAACCCCGCCGCCTACGCCGCCGCAGCCGCCGCCTACAGCCAGCTCCGCACCGGCTGGGGGCGCAGCGAAGCCTTCGCCGACCTCACCGCCAGCACCCCCTATGTCCCGGACCCCGACCCGGCGCCCCCCGCGCCCGCCGCCGCGCTGTGGCGCACCCTCGCCATGCTCCCGGCCCGCATCCGGCACGGCCGCCCCCTCCGGATGACCGCCCGCGCCCTCACCGCCGCCGTCGTCGCGCTCACCGCCGCAGCCCTGATCCCCGGCACCCCCTCCGAACCGGCCGTCATCACCGGAGCCGTCTTGTGGTGGCTGCTCACCGTGCGCGGCGACCTCGCGCCCCCGCCCGGACGGTAGACGGCAACGGGCCGTGGCGGACAACCAGACGCCTCCGGCGGGGCCTCGGGCTCAAGGATGGACCCGGACAAGCACAAACCCGGGGCAGTCAGTGGCTGGTGTCGTCAGGGTTCATCCTCGCGCCGTCAGCCAGGACAGGCCTAGCAGGCCGGCCCCGGGGCATCAAATGAAAACCGATTTGACACCCCGGACCCGGCCCGCTCCCCGGAGGGTGGCTGACGGCGAGAGGATGAACCCTCCCCCCGGGGTGCGCGGGTCCGCGCCAGTCAAGAAAAACCGTCTGCTGGTTCCGGTAGGTTCCGCTGGTTTCGCAAGGTGTATTCAGAAAGACAGGCAGGGAAGGAAAAATAGCCGATGGGAAATAACCAGTACCCATCTGACCAGGGAAAACAGGAAGATCAACAGGATAGGATAATGGACGGTCCGCGCATTATCAGTTACAATTTGAGTGAAGGTAAAAGGCCGGGCGGGATGAAAGTCCGGTACAAGATAAGAATTGTGACCGGGCCGCGCGCCGCAGAAATCGACGCCCGCCAGGCACAAGTGATCAGGGAGGTCCTTGAATGGTCACGCCAGCACCGGCAGCACCCCCGGTAGCCGCCCCGGCCGAGCCGGTCCCCGTCGCCGTCCTCGCCCGCACGTCGACCCTCCTGCTCCAGGACCCGGTCGCATCCTTCCGCCGGCAGTACCGCGCCTGTGAGCAGTGGCTCCCGCCAGGGTGGTTCATCGCCGCTGTCTACTCCGACGTGGAATCGGGCGCCACCGACCTGGAAGCCCGCGGCCGCACCGACTCCTGGCGGGTGCTCACCGACGCCGGCCTCCCGCGTGACGGCGGCGTGGTCGACCTGCTCGCCGAAGCGGTCAGCCCCACGCCCCGTTTCGCCGCCGTCGTCTGCGAAGACATCGAACGCTCCGCCCGGGACACGTTCAACTCAATCAAGCTGGAACGCGAACTGTCCCAGCAGGGCATCCCGCTGTTCGCCACCGACGAGCCCGCCGACATCACTGGCATGAACCACACCACCGTCCTGGTCCGCCGCGTGAAACAAGGCGTCGCCGAGTGGTACCGGCTCCAGCTCAAAGACAAGGTCTGGAAAGGCCTGGTCGAGCACTCCCTCGACGGCTGGAACACCGGCCCCGTGCCCTACGGCTACGCGGGGCAGAAGCACCCGCACCCCAACCCGATCAAGGCCAGCCAGGGCCGCACCAAAACCCGCCTCACCCCCGACCCGGCCACCGCCCCCACCGTCGAAACCATCTACACATGGCGCACGGCCGGCAAGCTAGGGTTGCCGACCATCGCCAGCCGGCTGAACGCCGACCCGGCGCTATACCCGCCGCCGCCCGGGGCCGGCGCATGGACGCCCGGCACCATCGACGTCATCCTCCGGAACCCGAAATACACCGGCCACATGGTGTTCGGCCGCCGCCGCAACCGAGGCGGCCGCCGCGTCAAAGTCGCCCCATCGGAGTGGCTGTGGTCCCCTGAGCCGACCCACCCGGCCATCGTGGACCGCGCCACGTGGGAAGACGCGCAAGGTATCGGGGCCGAGCATTCCACCAGCCGCGACCACGAGACCCCGGTCGCGCCGCCGCCGTCCGCCCCGTTCTACCCCTACCGGTCCCGGGTACGCTGCCGGGACTGCCAGCGCCGGATGACCGCCACCGCCAACGGCCGGGACCGCCAGTACATCTACTACCGGTGCCCTCACGACCCGGCCAACCCCCGCCACCAGGCCGCCGCCCCCGGCCATCCCCGCAGCGTGCAGGCCCCCGAACACCGCCTAGACGAGATCGTGGCCGGGTTCTTCCGGGACCGGGTATTCAGCCCGCAGCGCGCCGGGCATCTCGCCGCCCAGCTCCCGGCCACCGACACCGACGCCGCCGCCCGCCGCGACGCCCAGGCCGCCGCCCTCACCGCCCGCATCAAGAAACTCGACACCGCCCAGAACGCGCAGATCACCGCCCTGGAGCAGATCCCCGACGGGCCGGCCGCCGCCGCGATGCGCGCCCGGATCATGGACCGGTTCACCCAGCTTCACGGCGAGCGCACCCAGGCAGAGACACAGCTAGCCGCCCTCACCGTCACCACGCCGAAGGCAGCCGACCCGGCCATCCTGGACGAAATCCCCTACGCCGGCGACATCCTCCCCGATCTCCCGCCCGCCCTCAAAGCACGGCTGTTCGCCGCCTTCGACCTCGCCATCGTGTGGAACAAGCCCGGCAGCCAGGTCACCGTGCACGCCGAGATCACCGACGAAACACTCCGCGCGCTGCCCGCCCTCCTCAACCCCGGGCAGGACGGATACCATGACACCCACGACCCAGACATTCCCGCAGGAATAGGGCATTTGACACAACCCAGGAGAGCGGGTCGATCGCGCAATCGGCATGTCCGCAGGCGCGAAAAGCCTTCGCGATGGCCCGCTGGTGCCGCGGCGCGAGGCCCGTGCCGACCGGGGGCACGCCGCGGTGCGGAGGGCGGTGCGTGATATCGCGTCAGCCGGTCCCGTGCTGGCGCCGGTACTCGTCCAGTATCTGGATTACCTTTTCACGCGCCGCGTCCAGGTCGGCGCCCAGCCCCGTGAGCACCCGCGCGGCCACGCCGTCGCCCTCGCTGATGAGACCGAGCAAGATGTGCTCGGTACCGATGTAGCTGTGCCCGAGAGCGCGGGCTTCCTGCAGCGCTAGCTTCAGCACCTCCTTCGCCTGCGGAGTGAACGGGATATGCCCGGACGGCGCCTGCTCGCCCCGGCCGATGATCTCTTCCACCCGCTGCCGCACCGCCGCCAGGCCGATCCCGAGCGACTCCAGCGCCTTGGCCGCCACGCCGCCGTCGTCATGGACCAGGCCCAGCAGGACATGCTCGGGACCTATGTAGTCCTGGCCCAGCGTCCTGGCCTCTTCCTGTGCCCGGACCACGACCCGCCGTGCCCGGTCGGTGAACCGCTCGAACATGCCCCGCCGCCCTTCAGCTCATCCGCGCGATCCCCGCGCGCCCGATGCCCAGGATAGGCCGCTACATTGTGAGCGGGCTCGCCGCCGCGCCCGCGCCCACCTCGCCGCGACCACTCCCGGATCTGAGGACATGCGACACCACATCCTGCAAGAACTCGGCTTCACCGTGCGGCGGGCCGGCGACGAGCTGCATGGCGCCGTCGAGGTGACCCCGTTCACGCACGTGCCCGGCACGCCGCACTTGCGGACCGCCGTCCTCGCGTCACTGGCCGACCTGCTCTCCGGCCTGCTCGCGGCGCAGGCCATGGGGCCGCGGGTGCCGGTCACGCTCGAATTGGACGTACACCTCTACCGGCCGGCGCCGACCGAGGGCATGATCCGGGCGGTGGGGCGTCCGGTGAAGAAGGGACGCTCGGTCTTCGTCGGGAGCGTCGAGTTCACCACCGAGCGCGGCGAGCCGATCGGGTTCTCGGCGAGCTCGTTCATGGCCGCGCCGGACACCACACTGCGGATGCCGAGGAGGCGCTGCTCTCCCTGGCGCCCGGGAAAACGCTCTGCTCGCTCGCGCTGCGCTACATGCAGGCGGTCCGCGTGGGCCCGGCCATCGCCACCGCCACGATGACCGCCGGGCTCGGCCAGGCGGAGCTGCGCGACGCCGGGAACGGGAACCGGCTGTCGGTCACGGCGACGGGGCGGACGTTCGGCGTCTGACAGGCGCCACGGGCTCGTTCGGCATAAAAGGCTCAGGCGGGGCGGAGGGCGGACAGCAGGGGGATCGCGGCGATCTTCTCGTCGGTCAGGTCGTCCCAGACCAGGCCGGCCGCCGGGCGCGGCGGGCGGCGGGAGCGGCAGTCGATGACGCGCTCGGGCGTGACCACGAAGTCGACGGGCACGTCGTGGCTGGTGAGCGGGATCGTTCCGGCTGGCCGCAGCTGGATCTCGTGCACGGTGGTGACGGTGACCGTGTCCGGGCCGATCAGGCCCGCCGCGGTGGCCAGGGCGAATTCCAGGTCCGCGAAGCCGCCGCCCTTGCCGAGACGCGCCCCGTCCTCCCCCGCCGCCACGGAGCCCATCACCACCAGGTCGACCGCCGTCAGTTCGGCGAGCGTGACCCGGCGGGCGGACCGGGACGCGCCGCTGATCGACGCGGCCTTGCGGGGCGGCTGGTCCAGGTGGTCCGGGTCGAGCGCGAAGAACGGCTCCGGCTCGGCCAGCCGCGGCACCGCCATGTAGACGGTCTTGCCGTCCTCGAGCGCGCGCTGCCGCACCGGCAGCTGCGCGGAGTCCGGGTTGGCCTTCACGGTGGCGGCGCGCTGCCACGCGGGCAGCCCGCGGAGCCGCTGCGCGGCCGCTTCGGCGCCGGTGAAGTTCGGGATGCGCCCGGCCGCGCCGGGGAAGCGGGCGACCCTGGCGGCGCGCATCGCCGACCACACCTCCTCGCGCAAGGCGGCCTTCGCGGCGAGCACGTCGGCCGGGCCGCCGGCGTCACGGTCATGTCGGGGAACGGAACGGGCCATCCCCTCATCTTGCCCGAATGCCAGGTCGCGGGCTGCAGGGGCGGGGAGGCGCAACGGTACGTTCAGGATAACGGGAGGAGAGGGACCGCGGCGGGGCAGCGGCGTGACCGGCTCGCCGGGCACTTTTTGAAGATAGCAAAGACTCACTTTCTATGGTAAAGGTGTTGTTGGCGTGCTTTGGAGGTGGCGTATGGGCGGGCCCCTGGCGGGGGTGAGAGCGGTGGAACTCGCGGGGCGGGGGCCGGGACCGTTCGGGGCGATGATGCTCGCGGACCTCGGGGCGGAGGTGGTCCGCGTGTGCCGGGTTTCGGACGTGACGCGGCCCGCGGACGGCGCGGCGGACGGGGTCGAGCGGATGATCGGCGGGCGCCGGCGGATCGACCTGGTGACGCGCGGACGGCGTTCGGTCGCGGTCGACCTCAAGCACCCGGACGGGCTCGCGGCGGTGCGGCGGCTGATCAGCCAGGCCGACGTGCTGCTCGAGGGCTTCCGCCCCGGCGTCGCCGAACGCCTCGGCCTCGGCCCCGAACGCTGCCTCGAACTGAACCCCCGGCTGGTGTACGCCCGGATCACCGGCTGGGGGCAGGACGGCCCGTACGCGCGCACCCCCGGCCACGACATCAACTACGTCGCGCTGGCGGGCGCGCTCGACCCGCTGCGCTCTGGACCCGGCGCGGCGCCCGCGCCGCCGCTCAACCTGCTCGGCGACTACGGCGGCGGGGGCATGCTGCTGGCCGTCGGCGTGCTCGCCGCGCTGGTCGAGCGCTCGCGCTCCGGGCGAGGGCAGGTCGTCGACGCCGCCATGGTCGACGGGGTGGCGCTGCTGACGACGCTATTCCACGGGATGCGCGCAGAAGGCCTGTGGTCTGATGTTCCCGGGACGAACGTGCTGGACCTGGGGGCACCGTTCTACAACGTCTACGAGACTTCCGACGGCCGTTACGTGACGATCGGGTGCGGCGAGCCTCAGTTCTACGCGTCGCTGCTGCGCCGGCTCGGCCTGCCTGAGTCGCTGCTGGGCTCGCAGGCTTCACCGGACTCGTGGCCCGCGGCGCGGGCCGCCCTCGCGGCGGTCTTCAAGAGCAAGACGCTGGCGGAGTGGTGCGCGCTGCTCGAGGGCACCGACACCTGCTTCGCGCCGGTGCTGAGCCTGGGCGAGGCGCCCGGTCATCCGCACAACGTCAGCCGCGGGACGTTCACGTCGGTGGACGGGGTGGTGCAGCCGGCGCCGGCGCCCCGGTTCAGCCGGACGCCCGCGTCCGCGGGACGCCTTTCGCCGCCCGGGGAGGATACGGCGCGGGTGCTGCTCGACTGGGGGTTCGGGCGCGAAGAGGTCGACGCGCTGCTCGGCGCGGGCGCGGCGGCGCAGGCGGAGTTGGCGGCGCAGGCGGCGCAGGCGGCGCAGGCGGCGCAGGCGGAGTTGGCGGAGTTATGGACACGACGGTTGGCATCCCGCCGGCGGTGACGGAGGAGACCGCGATGTTCTGGGACGCGGCCGCCGCGGGCCGCCTAGTCGTGGAAAGGTGCGCGTCCTGCGGCGCGGAGTCGTTCCCGCCGCGCGGAATGTGCCGGTCATGCCGCGGCCGGGTCATGGTTCCAGCCGAGATCACCGGGCCCGGTGTCGTCTACAGCTTCACCGTCAACTACCAGCGCTGGCTGCCAGACCTGCCGGTGCCGTACGCGATAGTCCTGGTGGAGTTCCCCGGGCATCCGGGGGTGCGGGTGGCGGGGCGGCTGCGCGGCTGCCCGGCGGACCAAGTGGCCATCGGTCTCGCGGTCGACGTGGGGTTCGAGCCGGGGCCGGGCGGGTTCGCGATCCCGAGCTTCGCGGCCGGTTCCTCCGCTTCTTCCGCTTCTTCGGCGGTTGGTTCTTCCGCGGCTGGTTCTTCGTGACTGGGACCGAGTTGCTCGAGCGGCGCGTGGTGATCTCCGGCGTCGGCCAGTCCGCGATCGGCCGCCAGCTCGACCGGTCGGGGTTCCAGCTCACGATCGACGCCATCCTCGCGGCCGTCGCCGACGCGGGGCTGTCGGTCGACGACATCGACGGGCTGGCCATGTTCCCCGGGGGCGGCGCCGCGAACCTGCCCGGGTACGCGAACGGGAACCTGTACGAGGTCCAGGACGCGCTGCGGATCACGACGACCTGGCGGCAGGGCATCGTGGAGGGCATGTCGCTGCCGTTCTACGGCCCGGCCATGGCGGTCGCCACCGGCCAGGCACGGCACGCGGCCATCTGGCGGACCGTCAAGGAGGGCAGCGCCGCCCGTTCCGCCGGGGGACGGCCGGCGTACGGGTCTACCAAGCCGTTGGCCGAGGGGCCGCTCGCCTGGCTGCTGCCGGTCGGGATGCTGTCGCCGGTCTGCCAGGTCGCGCCCTATGCCACCCGGTACATGCACGAGTACGGCGTCACCCGCGAGCAGCTCGGCTGGATCCCGGTGACCCAGCGCGCGCACGCCGCCCTCAACCCGGACGCGGTGTACACGAAGCCGATGTCGATAGCGGACTACCTTTCATCGCGGATGATCTCCTCGCCGATCTGCCTGTACGACTGCGACGTGCCCTGCGACGGCGCCACCGCTCTGGTCATCTCGGCCGCCGAGACCGCTGCTGACCTGCGCGCCCCGGTGCGGATCGAGGCGATGGCGGGGGTGGTGGACGGGCGGCCGTCGTGGGAGCAGTGGGAGGACATGGGCCGGGTCGGCTACGCGGCAGCGGCCGCGATGTGGGCGCGGACCTCGCTGCGTCCGGGCGATGTCGACGTGGCCGAGCTCTACGACGGCTTCACGATCGAATGCGTCTGGTGGCTCGAGGCGATGGGCTTCTGCGGTCCCGGCGAGGCCGGCGGGTTCGTGGAGGGCGGGACGCGGATCGGGCTCGACGGCTCGCTGCCGCTGAACACATGGGGCGGGCAGCTGTCCGGGGGGCGGCTGCACGCCGCGTTCGGACACACGGCGGAGGCGGTGCGCCAGCTGCGCGGCGAGGCCGGCGACCGGCAGGTCACCGGGGCGGAGGTGGCGGCGGTGACGAACGTGGGCGGTTTCGAGGCGGGAGCCGCGCTGCTCACGCGGTGGTGACTTGGCTTTTTTAGGAGGAACGTACCGTGGCTTCTCGCACCGGCAGGCTCGAGGGCAAGGTGGCGATCGTGACGGGGGCCGACCTGTGGACTTGATCATGGTTCCCTGGGACGCATCCTCCGTCACTATAACTGTCCGTGACTTCCGATTGCGAAGCTAACGCCAAGATGTCGAAAACATTTTTCCTAATGTAAATAATTCGTTCTATAGTAACGAAAACTCTTCGCTATCATGGCCGGCCGCACTGGAAGTCCGCAGCGGGGCGCGCGAA
The DNA here is from genome assembly GCA_963771985.1 of uncultured Actinomycetota bacterium. Classification (GTDB taxonomy): domain Bacteria; phylum Actinomycetota; class Actinomycetes; order Streptosporangiales; family Streptosporangiaceae; genus Trebonia. The sequence goes on from CAVYVO010000036.1 coordinate 185,208, forward strand.
ACGATCACACTCTGTAGCGCATTGGTCCGCTATGTCTTTGATGTCCGAATGCGTGTAGCGCGAGCTTGCCGGCAAGGGGAGCCGACGACCGGTCAAGACCAACCTTTGGGCCATCCTTTGGGGGCCATTTCGATGAGAATCTTGTCCGGTCTCGATGGATGTGTCAGTCCCCTGCGTGGCTGGCTGGTGGCCGGCCGGTGATGATTGGCGGTATGGGGACTTCCGCAGACGCCGGTGCCGCGCAGGGGCGCACGCCGTACCTGCCTGAGCCGACCGGTCCATGCCCGGCCGGCACCACGTCCTTGTGGCTGACAGACACCTCCCGTCCCGATCCCTGGGCCGCGGGGGTGAGCGCACGGGAGCTGATGGTCTCACTGTGGTACCCGGCGGTGCCGTCGGACGGGCGGCGAGCCCGGTACATGACGCCAGCGGAGTCGGAGTTCCTCCTGGCGAGCAGGGGCCTTACCGGCGTGCCGCAGGACGCGCTGAGCACGGTCCGGACCAACGCGGTCAGCGATGCCACGCCGGCCGGGCGTCAGCGCGCCCTCCCCCTCGTCGTGCTCTCGCCCGGCTTCACCATGCCCCGCAGCACGCTGACCGCCCTCGCCGAGGACCTGGCCAGCCACGGCTACGCCGTGGCCGGGATTGATCACACCTACGAGAGTGACGCCACGGCCTTTCCCGACGGGCGGGTCACCACCTGCCTGGCCCGTCAGGCACCCCGCTCGGGCAGGGGCGAGAAGGTAGCGGCAGGCCGGGCAGCGGATGTCTCCTTCGTGCTCGGCGAGCTGACCGGCGCGCACCCGGCATGGCCGGGCGCCGCGCTGATCGACCCGTCCCGGATGGCGATGGCCGGCCACTCCGCCGGCGGCGCAGCCGCCATCGCCGCCATGCTGGCCGACTCCCGCATCCGCGCCGGCATCGACATGGACGGCGCCACTCACGCCCCGATCCCGGATGACGGCCTGTCACGTCCGTTCCTCTTCCTGGGCAAGCAATCCTCATACACCCCGGGAAGCGGAGGTGCCGTGACCACCCGGGAGCGTGACTGGAAACTCCTGACCGGCTGGAAGCGGTGGCTCCTGGTTGCCGGCGCGATCCACGCCTCCTTCACCGACCTGGCGCTACTGGCCGATCAGACCGGCATCGACACCGGCGCCGGCCTCCCCGGAGCCCGGTCCCTGGACATCACCCGCGCCTACGTCCGGGCCTTCTTCGACCAGCACCTGCGCGGCACGCCGCAAGCCCTGCTGGACCAGCCGTCACCGCGCTACCCCGAGGTCACGTTCTCCTCCCCGGCTGTCGGGGGTGAGACCTAGTTCGACGGTCATTTCTGTCAGAGTATTGACCGTTATCGCTTGGTGTGTCCCAATGTGATCACGGCGACATTTCCGGCCGATCCCGACCATACTTACGCGCGCTAGTCGACAGATGGGAACAACGATGATCCCTCCCGCACGGCGAGTCATGGGGCATGTCCTGGTCATCGTGTGCCTGCTGGCGGCGGGGGCGGCCGCCGCCGCGCCGTCGGCGCGTGCCCAGACCACGACAACCATCAGCGTCAACGGCACCAGCGCGGGCCTGACGTTCGGCGGCATCGGCGCGATCAGCGGGGGCGGCGGCAACTCGCGGCTGCTGACGGACTACCCGGCCGCGCAGCAGCAGCAGATCCTGGACTACCTGTTCAAGCCCGGCTACGGCGCGGGCCTGCAGATCCTCAAGGTCGAGATCGGCGGCGACACGAACTCCACCGACGGCTCGGAATCCAGCATCGAGCACACGTCGGGCTCCATCGACTGCGCCAACGGATACGAGTGGTGGCTGATGGAGCAGGCCAAGGCGCTCAACCCGAACATCAAGCTGTACGGGCTGGCCTGGGGCGCGCCCGGCTGGATCGGCGGCGGGAACTTCTGGTCGACCGACATGATCAACTACCTGGTCAGCTGGCTGAACTGCGCGTCCTCACACGGCCTGACCATCAACTACCTCGGCGGCTGGAACGAGCGCGGCTACAACATCTCGTGGTATGAGCAGCTGCGGTCCACGCTGAACGCCGACGGCTATTCGGGCGTGCAGATCGTAGGCGCCGACAGCGACTGGTCCATCGCCACCGACATCGCCGACGACTCCGCCTTCGCGAACGCGGTCTCGATCATCGGCGTGCACTACCCCTGCGCGGGCGGCGACGGCGGCAGCGCCGACACATGCCCGGCCAACGCCACCGCGGAGAGCACCGGCAAGCCGCTGTGGGCCAGCGAGAACGGCTCTCAGGACCTCAACGGCGGCGCGCCCGCGCTCATCCGGTCCATCGTCCGCGGCTATACCGACGCGGAGCTGACCGCCTACATCAACTGGCCGATCGTCGCGTCCATCTACCCCGACCTGCCCTATGACGACGACGGGCTGATCCTGGCCAACCAGCCGTGGTCGGGCGCCTACAGCGTCGGCGAGAGCCTGTGGGCCACCGCGCAGGTCACCCAGTTCACCGCGCCGGGCTGGCAGTTCCTCAACTCCGGCTCCGGTTACCTCGGCGGAGCCGAGTCCAACGGCAGCTACGTCACGCTCAAGTCCACCGACGGCACCGACTACTCCACGATCATCGAGACCACCACCGCGACCGCGGCGCAGACGGTCACCGTGAACGTGTCCGGCGGCCTGTCAACCGGGACCGTGCACGTGTGGTCCTCCGACCTGAGCGCGCCCACCGCGGCGAACACGTTCGCGCAGCAGGCCAGCATCACCCCGGCGGGCGGCTCCTACTCGCTCACCGTGCAGCCCGGGTACGTCTATACGCTCACCACCACGACCGGCCAGGGCAAGGGCACCGCCGCCAGCCCCGCGCAGGCCACGCTCGCGCTGCCGTACTCCGACACCTTCGCCGGCGACACCGTGGGCCAGCAGCCCCGCTACCTGTCCCAGATGCAGGGCGCCTTCGAGGTCGAGCCGTGCGCCGGCGGACGGTCCGGGAACTGCCTGCAGCAGCAGGCGGCCACCCAGCCGATCGAGTGGGACAACAACGCCACCCCGTACACCATCGGCGGAAACCTGAGCTGGGCCAATTACACCGTGTCCGGCTACGCGATGATGGAGCAGGCGGGCGCCGTTCAGCTGCTCGGCCGCGTCGGGCCCCAGACGGCGTTCTCGCCCGCCGACATCGACGATTACTACCTGCAGCTCAGCAATACCGGTGCCTGGTCGATCGTGCGCAACTCCACGAGCGGCACGCTCACCACGCTGGCCAGCGGGACGGTAACCGCGCCCGGCCTGGATACCTGGCAGCAGCTGTCGCTCACCTTCAACGGCGACACCATCAGCGCGGCGATCAACGGCACCACGGTCGGCACCGTCACCGACTCCGCGTACTCCTCCGGCATGATCGGACTGGGCACGTCCGGCTATCAGACCGACCAGTTCAGCGACCTGTCGGTCACCCTGGTCGGGTCCGCCACGCCCACCGGCCAGATCGTCGCGGGCGTCGACCGGGCCGAGTGCGTGGACGTCAACGGGGGTTCCAGCGCTCCCGGCACCAAGGTGCAGATGTGGGACTGCGACACCGACGCGTCCGCGCAGGACTGGACGATGGAGAGCAACGGGACCGTCGGCATCAACGGCCAGTGCCTGGACATCACCGGCGCCAGCACCGCCAACGGCGCCCTGATCGAGGAGTGGACCTGCAACGGCGGCGCCAACCAGCAGTGGATCGCCGTCAACGGCGAGCTGGTCAATCCGGCGTCCGGCAAGTGCCTCGACGACCCCGCGTTCAACACGGCCGAAGGCACCCAGCTGGATCTGTGGACGTGCAACGGCGGGTCCAACCAGCAGTGGAGTGTCCCCTGATAAGCGACCGTCAGGAGCGCCGGGATGGACTACTATCGGCACGCATGGGGGAGGCCGACCGGTCCGTACGGGGTATCGACACGTCAGTGCCGAATGTTGCCCGTATGTACGACTACTGGCTCGGCGGCAAGGACAACTTCGCGGCCGACAGGGAAGCCGCCGAGCGCCAGTCCGCGGCCATCCCGGCGCTGCCCTGGCTCGCCCGGCAGAACCGCGACTTCCTCCGGCGGGCCGTACGGTTTCTCGCCGGCGAGGGCATCACCCAGTTCCTGGACATCGGCTCGGGACTGCCCACGAACCAGAATGTGCACGAGGTCGCGCAGGAGGTCAACCCGGAAGCGCGCGTGGTGTACGCGGACATCGAACCGGTGGTGGTCAATCACGCGCAGGCGCTGCTTTCCGGCAGCCGGACCGCGGCGATCCGCGGCGATGTGTGCCACCCGGACGAGATCCTCGGCGCGCCGGAGGTCCGCCGGCTGCTGGACCTCAGCCAGCCCGTCGCGGTGCTCGTGCTGGCCGTGCTGCACATCATCCCGGACGAGGCCGATCCGGCCGGGGCCATGGCCCGGCTCCGTGCCGCCATGGCCCCCGGCAGCTACCTGGTGATCTCCCACGCTGACGTGTCACCCGCCCACGTCGTCGGGACGAAGCGCCTGAGCGAGACGGCACGCGAACTCGATGACGCGATCAAGGCCGCGGCCGTGCCCGGCCGTACCCGGGACGAGATCGCCGCCTTCTTCGGCGACATGACGCTGGTCGAGCCCGGCCTGACGGACATCTGGGCGTGGCGGCCGGAGGGCGACGTGGTCGTGACGCCGACGGACTTCATGCGGATCCTGGGCGGGGTGGCCAGGAAGGGCTGACCGGCGCGCCGGACCTGTCACCGGGCCGGGTGCGAAGTGCTTCCCGGCGGACTGTCTGGCGCAGGCGCGTAACCGTCACGATGCCGGTTACCGCGCCGTCCCGCAAGACGATGGCCGCCAGGTCCCCGTCGAGCGGCTGGCGGTTGAGCAGCGGGGCGGCGGGATCCTCGGGGGCGGCCACGTAGGTGGCCGGGACAGCGGCCATGACCTCCTGCAGCGTGGTACTGGCCCGGCGGGCCGGCGGGATCCGGGCGAGCCCGCTGACCCCGGTAACCCCGGCCAGCGACCCGTCGGGGCCGATGACGGGAAACTCGCTTTGGCCCGACTTCATGACGACCTGGTCAATGAAGCCGGACACGGTCATCCAGGTGGCGCCAGTGTCCGGGTCTGGTGTCATGACATCACCGACCCGCAGCCCGGCGAGCGCCGCGGCCGCGGTCCCCGCCGCGGACTCGGCGGCCGCCGCGGTTATGACGAACACGCCGATCAAGGCAAGCCACAGCCCGCCAGCATTCGCCCAGACCAGGAACTCACCCAGGCCGGCGGCAACGAGAACCATGCCGATGACGCGGCCCGCGGCGTCAGCCGACTGTCCGGCGCGTATCCGGTCGCCATAACGCATCCACAAGATCGCGCGCAGGATGCGCCCGCCGTCCAGCGGTGCGCCCGGGAGCAGGTTGAAGACCGCGAGGAAGGCGTTCATCACGGCCAGCCAGCCGAGCGCGGCGACGGCGATTTCCGGTCCTCCTCCGAAGCGGACCGCCAGGGCCAGCCCGCCGAATACCAGGCCGACGGCCATGCTCGTGCCCGGCCCGGCCGCGGCGATCCGCAGGTCGCTCCGGGCTGTCGGCGGCTCGCCGCCTAGCTCGGACACGCCGCCCAGTGCCCACAGCGTGATCGAGACGACGGGCACGCCGTAATGACGGGCCACCAGCGAATGCGCGAGCTCATGAGCCAGGAGCGCGGCGATGAACGCGACCGCGCCAGGTATAGCCACCGCCCAGTACGCGGCCGCCGACTCACGAGGTGTCATCGATGGCAGGACTTCGGCGCCCAGCACCCAGCCGATCAGGACGACCATGACCAGGACGCTCCAGTGCGCGCCAATCCGGATTCCTGCCACCCGGCCCAGCGGAATGGTCTGCTTCATCGATCCCGCCGCCCTTCACCAGACATACGGCCTGGCTCAGCCGACAGGCCCGGCCGCGAACACGATGGTTGACGTGTGGACCTGGCCTGTCAGATCAACCCACCGCAGGCTGGCCGTATCACCTGGGTGGTAGGCATCGATCACCGACCGCAGAGACATCGCCGAGGTGACGGCGTGCCCGCCGATCGATACGATCACGTCGCCGGGCACCAGGCCGGCCTTGGCCGCGGGAGCGCCTGCGCTGATCCCGACGACTCCGGCCCCGGTGCTGGCCGGGTTGCCGGGCACTGGGACGCTGTACGACACGACCTGGACGCCGAGGAAGGCGGTGGCGCCGATGTGGACGGCGGCTGAGGCCATGCCCGCGGCGATCGCCGCGACGATGGGGGCGGCCTGGCTGGCCGGTATCGCGAATGCCTGGGTGGTGCTCGAGTTGATCTGGAACTGCGTTGAGGCCGCGGTGTTCATGCCGATCACCTGACCGGCCATGCTGACCATCGGCCCGCCGGAGTCGCCCGGCTGAATGGGAACGTTCGTCTGGATCAGCCCGGTCAGTTGCTCGGAGATGCCCGCGGACTGGTCGGTCGCGGTGACCGACTGGCCGAGGGCGGTGACCGTCCCCGTCGCGGCCACCGGCGTTCCGCCCTTGCCCAGCGCGTTGCCCAGGGCGAGCACTTTCTCGCCGACCGTCACGGCCGATGCCGTGCTCAGCGACACTGTCTTGAGCCCGGAGGCCGCCGCCAGTTGCAACACGGCGATGTCCTGGGGCTGGTCGTAGCCGACCACTGTCGCCTGGTAGGTGCGGTGGTTGCCGACATCGGTGACCGTGATAGACGTGGCGCCCTCGACCACATGATTATTGGTGATCACCCGGCCGGACGGGGTCAGCACTATCCCGGTCCCGTACGCCATGGCCTGCTGGTATCCGAGCGTCGCGGTCACGTCGGCAAGTCCGGGGTCCGTCCTGGCGGCCAGCGCGGCAGCGGGCGTGGGCGCGGCCGGGCCACGCGCCGCAGGGAACACCTCGACCGAGACCAGGACCGCGGCAGCCACCACGGCTAGCGTGAAGGCGATGGTCAGGACATAGTGAGATCCCCTACGCGGTGGCGCCGGCGGCGGCCCCAGCCAGTCACTGCCGGCTGTCTGCAGCTCATCATGCATCATGCGCTCCTCGACAGCCCTGCTTTCAGGCCACCGGACGAAGCGCCCGCCGGGTAGGGTCGCAGTTCCCCTGTTTGGCAGACCTCGGTCCGCCAGCAGAGCGCTACGCGACGCGGACGGGGAGGGTTTCCCAGCCGCGGACGGTAGACGTCGGGGAGAGCTTGGCGGCGGCGGTGTCGACCTCCCACGCGGGGAAGCGCTTGAGGATCTCCTCCAGGACAACCTTGCCCTCCAGCCGCGCGAGCGCGGCGCCGAGGCAGTAGTGGATGCCCCGGCCGAACGTCAGGCCCAGCCTGAACTCCCGGTGGATGTCGAACCGGTCGCCGTCGGAGTAGCGCCGGTCGTCGCGGTTCGCGGACGCGACCAGCAGGAGCATCGCGCTGCCCGCGGGCACCGTCTGGCCGTGCCATTCGGAGCGGTGGGGGGAATGGGGGGCAGGGCGGGCAGCCGAACGACGGCGCGCAGCCCGTCCCATGCGCTTTGATCTGGGACAGCCATTGCGAACCAGGAGCCGCACGACCCCCGGTAGAGGCGGTACGCGGCGCCGCAGCCGGTCTGCCTCGCGTCGAGGAGCGGGCCGCTCACCAGGCCGTCCGGGGTCAGGAACGCGCCTGACTTGAGGGTGCGGGCGGCGGCGCCGGTGACGTCGATCGCGCCCCAGACCAGGTACGTCGGCGGCTGGCCGACGCCGCCCTGGGCCGCCTCCACCCCGGCCATAGCCTGCATGAGCTGGTCGTTCGCGGGCAGCAGCGCGCGGTGCACGTCCCCGAAGGGCGGCTCGTCCGTTAAGTGTGCCTTCCGGGGCGAATATCGCACCGGAAGGCACCCCTAACGCGAAATGTCCGATCTTGTGCGATGGCACGGCCGCGGTCAGCGGGACTCTCGACGCGAGGACGCATAATTCGACAGAAATCTATCCGCTGGAATGTGTGCTAATGGTCCAACCCGGAGGCGCTGCCGAGGCGGAACTGAAATATTGATCTTCGCGTACCGGTGCAAATCGAAAGTTTTCGACGCGGAGAGGCTCTTTTCTATGCGGTCTAAGCGGTTGCGGCGGGCGGTGGCGATCGGGTCGCCCGTCTTCCTCCTGGCCTTGGGTACGACGGCGGCCACGGCGGCCACGGCCGCCACAGCCCAGGCCCGGACTGGATATCCCGCGGCGAGCGGCCAAGTGGCCCTCTCGCCCGCCGAGGCGAAGGCGCTGTCGAGCAATGTCACCGACAAGGTGATCGTGGTGTTCAAGAACCAGGTCGCCGGGCTGCCGGACACCCCGGCCAACGCGGCGGCACGATCGATCACGGTCAAACACCTGCAGCAGGGCGTGCTATCGGAAATGGCCGCGGTGCACGCCAAGAACGTCACGAGCATCTCGCTCCTCAACGCCGTGGCCGCCACTGTCTCGCCGGGCGCGGCGAAGCTGCTGGCCGCCAACCCCGCCGTGGCCGAGGTGACCCCGGACGTGCTGGTCCACGAGGTGAGCCCGCCGACGGTGAGGTTCGCCAAGGCGGCCGGTTTCAAGCCGCTTCCTGGCGCCTGTGCCCCCAATGGCAAGGTGCAGCTGAACCCCGAGGCGATCGAGACCATCCACGCCGCCGGCGCCGCGCCGTCGGCCCAGGGGCTGGGCTACACCGGGGCGGGCGTAAAGGTGGCGTACATCGCCGACGGGATCAACGTCGACAATCCCGACTTCATCCGCGCCAACGGCAAGCACGTCTTCGTCGATTACAAGGACTTCAGCGGAACCGGCACCGGCGCGCAGACCGCCGGCGGCGAGGCCTTCCTCGACGCGAGCTCGATCGCCGCGCAGGGGCGTGAGGTCTACAACGTGGCCGGCTACGGCACTGGCCTGTCCGTGCCGTGCGACATCCGCATCCTCGGCGTGGCGCCCGGCGTCAGCATGGTGGGCCTGAACGTATTTTCTCCCTCCGGCGACGCCTACACGTCGACGATCGTGGAAGCCGTGGACTACGCCGTCACGAAGGACCACGTCAACGTCATCAACGAGTCGCTCGGCAGCAACTTCTTCCCGGACGTGGCCAGCCTCGACCTGTTCAGGCTGGCCGACGAGGCGGCCGTCAAGGCCGGCGTGACGGTGACCGCGTCCTCCGGCGACAGCGGGGTGACGAACACGATCGCCTCGCCCGCCAGCGACCCGGCCGTGATCTCGGCCGGCGCGTCGACCACCTACCGCGGCTACGCGCAGACCGGGGCCGCCGGGATCACCGCCGCCGGTGTCAAAGGCTGGCTCGACGACAACATCAGCGGGATCAGCTCGAGCGGCTTCGAGGAGGCGGGCGGGACCGTGGACGTGGTCGCCCCCGGCGACCAGAACTGGGCCCTGTGCACGCCCAACACGGTGCTGTTCACCGACTGCGTCAACGCCGCCGGCCAGCCGACGTCGTTCCAGCTGACCGGCGGGACGAGCGAGGCCGCGCCGCTGACCGCGGGCGTCGCCGCGCTGGTCATCCAGGCCTACCGGGAGGCGCACGGCGGAGCCACCCCGGCCCCCGCCGTGGTCAAGCAGATCATCGTGTCCACCGCGGAGAACATCGACGCCCCCGCCGACCTGCAGGGCGCCGGCCTGGTCGACGCCTACCAGGCCGTGCTCGCCGCCCGCTCGTACCACACCGCGAAGCGGGCCGGGCAGGCGATCCTGGCCAGCCCGGCCCAGCTGAACGCCGTCGCCCAGCCCGGCACCGCCGAGCACTTCACGGAGAACCTGACCAACGACGGGGCCAAGACCGTCACCATCGGCCTGTCCACCCGCACCCTGTCGCCGTACAAGACGGTCGCCTCCGGCTCGCTCGAGCTGACCAGCGCCGGCAACTACGCCACCGCCGTCAGGTTCAGTGTGCCGAAGGGGCAGGCCCGGCTGAACGCCTCGGTCACGCTTGTCGGCACCGTCAACCTCAGCCTCATCTCGCCCAGCGGCAAGTTCGCCGAATACAACCTCCCTCAAGGGGCGAGCAACTACGGCAACGCGCAGGTGGCCGACCCGCAGGCGGGAACCTGGACGGCCCTGATCGCGACCACCGGGACCGGGACCGGCGCGCCCGTACCGGCGAAGTTCGCGGCGAGCATCGCGACCTGGCAGCCGTTCGGCAGCCTGTCGGCGAACTCGCTGACCCTGGCGCCCGGCGCCTCCGGGGCCGTCACGCTGACGGCGTCAACACCGCCGCAGGCCGGCGACCAGTCCGGCTCCATCATCCTGCACAGCTCTACTTCCCTGGCCTTCACCGCGGTGACCTCTATCCCGGTCACGCTGCGTTCGCTGATCCCGGCACCAGACCCCTCCACGACCGTCACCGGCACCCTGACCGGCGGCAACGGCCGTGCATCGACCACGGGGCAGACCGCGTACTACCAGGTCCAGATACCGGCCGGAACGAAGGCGCTGAACGCGACCGTCGCCACCGGCAACGCCAGCAACACGCTGTTCGCCGAGCTGGTCGACCCGTCCAGCGACGTGGTATCCGCCGCCAGCAACGCGCTGGCGGAGCAGTCGCTGTCGGGCACGCTCGCGTTCCAGCCGCAGCCCGCCGCCCAGTTGCACGCGCTGAACCCCGCCGCCGGGCTGTGGACGGTCATCGTTGATTTCTACAACACCGTCTCAGGGACCGCGGTGACCCAGCCGTTCACCATCACCCTCAACGACACCCCGGTCACCGCCACCGCCAGCGGCCTGCCCGACTCGGCGGCCACCACGCTGGCCGCGGGCAAGCCCGTGATCGCGATGGTGACGGTCACCAACAACGGCACGATGCCCGAGGCATACTTCATCGACGCCCGGCTCAGTAGCCAGGCCACCGTCCGCCTCGCAACGGCGACGCCGCGCCTGGTCCTGCCGAACAACATGGGCATAGAGCCGACGTTCCTCGTCCCGTCGCACACCACCGCGCTGCACACCACGGTCTCGTCTCCTGACCCGGTGTACTTCGACTTCAGCTGGGCGTTCGGCGACCCGGACATCGGCTCGTCGACCGGGAAGGCCGCCACGGGAACGTACACCGCGGCCGAAGTCCCGTCCGGCTACTGGGGCATCACGCCGTCGCTTCTCGGCCCGTTCGGGGCGAACCAGCCCCAGAACGTCGTGGGCGCCGTGTCGATGACGGCCACGACGGCCGCCTTCAACCCGGCGGTCACAACGCCGACCGGCGACCTGTGGCTGGGCAGCACCAACACCGCGGCGGCCTTCGCGCCGTATGTGGTCCAGCCCGGCCAGAGCGTCACGATCCCGGTGACGATCACCCCCAAGGGCAAGACGGGCACCGCCGTGTCCGGGACGCTCTACGTCGCGGACTCCTCCGTGTTCCCGTTCCCCAACGCGGCTGAGGGAGCTGCGGGCGGCCTGCCATTCGGCAGCGACGTGGCCGCGCTCCCGTACAGCTACACGATCGGCTCCTAGCCGGACATCAACTTGACCGGACGCCGTGCGGGAGCTTAGTTCCCGCACGGCGTCCACATTTAAATGCGAAGATCAATGATTCGATAGTGATCTATGTGTCGAATGTGCGCTAGTGGTTCAGCCCATAGACACCGGTGAGGGAGAGCTGAAATATTGATCTTCGCATACCGGTGCAAAGCGAAAGTTTTTGACGCGGAGAGGTCTTTCTATGCGATCTAAGCGGTTGCGGCGGGCGGTGGCGATCAGCTCGCCCGTCTTCCTCCTGGCCTTGGGTGCGACGGCGGCCACGGCCGCCACTGCCGCCACAGCCCAGGCCCGGACTGGATATCCCGCGGCGAGCGGCCAGGCGGCCCTCTCGCCCGCCGAGGCGAAGGCGCTGTCGGCCAATGTCACCGACAAGGTGATCGTGGTGTTCAAGAACCAGGTCGCCGGGCTGCCGGACACCCCCGCGGACGCGGGGGCGCGCTCGATCGCGGTCAAGAGCCTGCAGCAGAGCGTGCTGTCGGAAATGGCGGCCGTCCACGCCAAGAACGTCAAGAGCATCTCCCTCGTCAACGCCGTGGCTGCCACCGTGTCGCCGGGCGCGGCGAAGCTGCTGGCCGCCAACCCCGCCGTGGCCGAGGTGACCCCCGACCTGCCCATCCCGGTCGCAACCGGGCCCGCCGTCCAGCACCACGCGGCCGCGGGCCTGACACCGCTGCCGGGAGCCTGCGCGCCCAAGGGCAAGGTCCAGCTCAACCCCGAGGCGGTCGAGAACATCCACGCCGCCGGCAGCACGGCCACGGCCCAGGGGCTCGGCTACACCGGGGCGGGCGTGAAGGTCGCCTGGATCGCCGACGGCATCGACATCACCAACCCCGACTTCATCCGCGCCAACGGCAAGCACGTCTTCGTCGACTACCAGGACTTCAGCGGGACCGGCACCAACGCGCCGACCAACGGCGGCGAAGCCTTCCTCGACGCCAGCTCGATCGCCGCGCAGGGCCGGCACGTCTACAACGTGGCCAGCTACGGCGTGGGCCTGTCCGTGCCGTGCGATATCCGGATCCTCGGCGTGGCGCCCGGCGCCAGCCTGGTCGGGCTGAACGTGTTCGGCTCCGCCAACGTGGCCTTCAACTCCGTGTTCCTCGAGGCTATCGACTACGCCGTCACCCACGACCACGTCAACGTTCTCAACGAGTCGTTCGGCAGCAACCCGTTCCCGGACGTGGCGAGCCTCGACCTGACCAGGATGGCTGACGACGCGGCCGTCAAGGCCGGCGTGGTGGTGGACGTGTCCTCCGGCGACGCCGGGCCAACCAACACGATCGGCTCGCCCGCGACCGACCCGGCCGTCATCTCAGCCGGCGCGTCGACCACCTACCGCGCTTACGCGCAGAGCGGGGTCGGCGGCATCACCGTCCCTGGGGTCAAGGGCTGGATCGACAACAACATCAGCGGGCTGAGCTCGGGCGGCTTCGACCAGACCGGCGGCACCGTGGACGTGGTCGCGCCCGGCGACCTGAACTGGGCGCTGTGCACGCCTGACCCGGCGAAGTACGCCGCCTGCACGAACTTCGCCGGCAAGCCGGCGTCGGTCGAGCTGACCGGCGGGACCAGTGAGGCGGCGCCGCTGACGTCGGGGGTCGCCGCGCTGGTGATCCAGGCCTACCGGGAAGCGCACGGCGGGGCGACGCCCTCCCCTGCCGTGGTCAAGCAGATCATCGTGTCTACCGCGGAAAACATCGACGCCCCCGCCGAGCAGCAGGGCGCCGGCCTGCTCGACGCCTACCAGGCCGTGCTCGCCGCCCGCTCCTACCACAGCGCGAAGCCTTCCGGGCAGGCCATCCTGGCCAGCCCGACCCAGCTGAACGCCGTCGCCCAGCCGGGCACCAGCGAGCAGTTCACGGACACGCTGACCAACGACGGCGCGAAGACCGTCACCGTCGGCCTGTCCAGCCGCACCCTGTCGCCCTACACGACGGTCGCCTCCGCGAAGCTGACGCTGACCAACGCCGACAGCTACACCACGGCGGTCAGCTTCACCGTGCCGAAGGGGCAGGCGCGGCTGAACGCCTCGGTCGCGCTGGTAGGCCTGGTCAACCTGAGCCTCATCTCCCCCGGCGGCGACCTCGCGGAGTACAACCTTCCGCAGGGGACGGGCAACTACGGCAACGCCCAGGTCGCCGACCCGCAGGCGGGCACCTGGACGGCCCTGATCGCCACGACGGGAACGGGCCCGGCTGTGCCGGCCGAGTTCGCGGCCAGCACGGCCACCTGGCAGCCGTTCGGCAGCCTATCGGCGAACTCGCTGACGCTCGCGCCCGGCGCCTCCGGCGCCGTCACGCTGACGGTGACCACCCCGCCGCAGGCCGGCGACCAGTCCGGTTCGATCCTGCTGCACAGCTCCGCCGCCTCCCCGGCGTTCGCCGCGGTGACCTCCATTCCGGTCACGCTGCGCTCGCTGATCCCGGCGCCGAGCCCGTCCACGACCGTTACCGGCACCCTGACCGGCGGGAACGGCCGTGAAAGCAACACCGGGCAGACCGCCTACTACCAGGTGCAGATACCCTCAGGCCTCAATGCGCTGAACGTCAGCGTGAACACGGGCAACGCCAGCAACACGCTGTTCGCCGAGTTGGTCGACCCGTCCGGCGCTGCGGTTTCCGCCGCAGCTAACGGCCTGATGGTGACCACGGCCGCGGGGACCACCGCTGTCAAGCCGGAAGCCGGCACTCAGCTGCACGCGCTGAACCCGGCCGCCGGCCTGTGGACGGTGATCGTCGACTTCTACAACACCGTCTCGGGCACCGCGGTGACCCAGCCGTTCACGGTCACCGTCAACGACGCACCGGTCAGCGCCAGCGCCAGCGGCCTGCCCGATTCGGCCACCACCACGCTGGCCACGGGCAAGCCCGTGACCGCGATGGTGACGGTCACCAACGGCGGCACCGTTCCCGAGGCGTACTTCGTCGACGCCCGGCTCAGCAGCCAGGCCACCGTGAACCTAGCGCCGCAGTCGACGGCGAGCCTGACGCTGCCCAACGTGACCGGCGTGGTGCCGCTCTACCTGGTGCCCACGCACACCAGCGAGGTCGCCGCGAAGGTCTCGTCGCCGGCCCCGCTGTTCTTCGACATCTCCTATCCGTTCGGCGACCCTGACGTCATCTCGTCGTCCGGCAAGACCGCCACGGCGTCCTTCGGACCGGACGTCCCGGCCGGCGCCTGGAGCGTCACGCCGTTCCTCGTCGGCCCGACCGGCAAGAATCCCGCCCCGAACGTCACGGCCACTGTGTCGGTGAAGGCGACCATTGCCGCCTTCGACCCGGCGGTCAGCTCTCCCACCGGAGACCTGTGGCTGGGCAGCACGGACGCCACGGCTGGCTTCACGCCGTACGTGGTCAACCCTGGCCAGAGCGTCACCATCCCGGTGACGATCACACCGCAGGGGAAGGCGGGCACGACGGTGTCCGGAACCCTTTACCTTGCCGATTCCTCGCTTGTCTCCGGCGCGGTGACGAGCAACCTGCTGCCAGGAAGCTTCCCACAGGGAAGCGACGTGGCCGCGTTCCCGTACAGCTACACGATCAGCTCGTAGATCGTGACGACCGGCGGCGGTTCGAGCTGAAGGACGTCGCTCATCTGGACCTGGCCGGACGCCGAGCGGGCACCTAGTTCCCGCACGGGGTCCGCCAGGTCCTCGGCGTCTAGCTCATAGGTCGCCAGGTAGGCCGGCTCCGCGCCGCCGGCGCCGTGCAGCTTGTAGCGGCGGGCGCCGGTGACGACGGGCACGGCGAGTACCTCGGGGATGTGCGTGCCGGCATACCACTTGTTGTACTCGTCCTCGCGCGCGGGGTCGGACGGGCGGGTCTGCACGAGCATGATGCCTTTCGGCATGATCTACCTCCGGGTAGTGGCTTAGGCCAGCACGACTTCTCGCGCGGCGATGAACCACGACAGGCCGACCAGGTCGGGCTGCTCGCATCAATGAGAATCAGCATCTACAATGAGGGTTATATGCGTCCCGATTATGAGAATAGTGTTCTCCTATGGCAGTAACACGAGTGAGCGGTCGCTCGGTTTCGTATGAGGTAATCGGCGACGCCGGCGCCCGTCCCTGGGTCATCACCCCAGGCGGGCGCTTCAGCAAGGACTCGCCCGGAGTGCGGGAGCTGGCCGCCGCGCTCGCTGAGCGAGGCAACCGCGTCCTCATCTGGGACCGACCGAACTGCGGCGCCTCCGACGTCCGGTTCACCGGCTCGTCGGAGTCGGCGATGCAGGCGGACGTGCTGGCCGACCTGCTCCGGCAGCTCGACATGACGCCCGCGGTGATCGCCGGCGGCTCGGGCGGCGCCCGAGTGTCGCTGCTCACCGCCTCGCGGCACCGCGATGTCGCGGCCGGCCTGGCCGTGTGGTGGATCAGCGGCGGCGTCTACGGGCTGATGGTCCTCGGCGTCCACTACTGCGGCGAGTCGCTCAAGGCCGCGTGGAACGGCACGATGGCGGATGTCGCCGGCCTGCCGGAGTGGGCCGAGGTCATCAAGCGCAACCCGGCCAACAGAGAGCTGTTCCTGCGGGAGGACCGCGCGGAGTTCGTCGCGACTATGGAGCGCTGGATGGGGGCGTACTGCCCGTGCGGGGACGAGCTCGTGCCCGGGCTGCCGGACGCGGACGCGCGGGCGCTGGACATCCCGGCGCTGGTCTTCCGCAGCGGCGCGAGCGACTTCAACCACACCAGGGCGACATCGGAGAACCTGGCCAAGCTGCTGCCGAACGCGCGGCTCGCCGAGCCGCCATGGGGCGACACCGAATGGAACGACCGCTCGTCCGCCCGCCTCGGCGGCCGGGGGGAGGGCCTGTTCGTCGGCTGGCCGGCCCTCGCCCCGGTCCTGCACGAGTGGGCGGACGAAACGGTCGGCTGACCGGCGTTCGCGGCGTTAAATCAGTTGCCAGTGGGACTGCCCGTGCGACCCGTTCCATGATCACGAAGTTTTTTCGTACGTATAGGATGAATTATTTACATCGTAAAAAATGTTTTCGTGATCATGCGGAATAGCGGGCTGTCGCCGGGCTCCCGGGAGGCCGCCGCTGGGGGGGACGGTTAGCTAGGACTTGGTGAGGTCGCGGGCGGATTCGGCGTCCAGGCGGCCGTCGGCCTTGGCGAGCAGGGTGCTGGAGAAGGCCCGTTCGGCGAGGATGTTCAGCTCGAAGGACTGGCGGGCCATCCAGAACCGCAGGAAGCCGGTCAGCGAGTAGCGCAGGAAGATCGCGGCCCCGACCACGGCCAGCGTCACACCGCCCAGGCCGATCGTGATCGCGTCACCCTGGGTGAGCGAGCTGGTGGTGCGGTGCGAGATGAAGTAGGCGCTCACCCCGGCCACGATCCCCAGGATCATCAGCACCACGCCGAGGCGCTGCCACAGGCGCGGGTGCCCGGCGGCGGGGTCTGAGATCTTCAGGTCGGCAAGCTCGCGGGCGAATCGGTCCGCGCGGGACTCGGCGGCCCGGGCCTGTTCAGAACTCATCGGGAACTCCCAAGGTAAAGGTCGGACAATTCGGCGCGCAGCGCGTCGTCGGGACGGCCCTGCAGTGCCACCCGGCCGCGCACCAGCACCGCCGCGTAGTCGGCGATGGACAAGGCGGCGGTCGCGAACTGCTCCACTACCAGCACGGCCACGCCCTGGCTGGCGATCTCGGCGACGTGCTCATACAGCGAGCGGACCACCACGGGCGCCAGCCCCATGGACAGCTCGTCGAGCAGCAGCACGGCGGGGTCGGTGGCCAGCCCGCGGGCCAGGGCGAGCATCTGCTGCTCGCCGCCGGACAAGGTCCCCGCCGCCCGCGAGGCGTGCTTGCCGAGGACCGGGAACCGGGTGAAGGTGAACTCCTCGATCTGCTCTCTGGACCGGCCGGTGTAGGTCATCATCAGCAGGTTGTCACGGATCGACAGGTTCGGGAACACGCCCCGGCCCTCGGGGATCAGGCAGACTCCGGCACGGGCCAGGTCGCGGGGCGCGGCCCCGGTCATGTCCCGGCCGCCGAGCAGCAGCCGGCCGGACCGCACCGGGTGCACCCCGGCGGCGATCCGCAAGGTGGTCGTCTTGCCCGCGCCGTTCGGCCCGAGCAGGGCGACCACCTGGCCCGCGGTGACGGACAGGTCGACGCCGTGCAGCACGGTGACCGCGTCGTAGGCGGCGCGGACGCCGCGCAGCTCAAGCAGCGTGGTCATGCGTCCCCCAGATAGGCCGCGAGGACGGCCTCGTCGCGCCTGATGACGTCCGGCGGGCCGGCCGAGATGATCTTTCCGAGGTCGAGCACGTGCACCTCGTCGCACACGCACATGACCAGGCTCATGTCGTGCTCGACGAGGACGATCGTGGCGCCCTCGCCGGCCAGGGACCGCAGCAGCGCCGCGAACCGGCGGGTTTCCTCCACGTCCTGTCCCGCGGCGGGCTCGTCCAGCAGCAGGAACCGCGGGCGGACGGCGAGGGCCCGGCCCACCTCCACCAGGCGGCCGGTGCCCGTGGGCAGCGCGTCGGCCAGCGGCCGGCGACCTCGCCCAAGCCGAGCCTGGCGATGATCTCGTCCACCACGCGCGCCGCGTGGCGCCGCTCGGGTCCGAGCTCGGCGGCCACCATGAGGTTCTCCCGGACGCTGAGGCGGCCGAACAGTTCCAGTCGCTGGAACGTCCGGGCCATCCCGTGCCGGGCGCGCCGCGCCGGGCCCTGCCGCGTGACGTCCCTGCCGTCGAGGCGGATCCGGCCCGCGACCGGCTTGCGCAGCCCGCAGATGACGTCGAACAAGGTGCTCTTGCCCGCGCCGTTCGGGCCGATCAGGCCCGTGACGCGGCCCGGCTCCGCGGCGATCGCCACACCGTCGAGCGCTCGCCTGCCGCCGAATGTGACGGTGACGTCGCTAACCTCGAGCGATGGCACGGTCCAGCACCTCCTCGTCTTCCGCACGCCAGGGGCGCCGCAGCCCCCACCACTCGGGAGGAATCTGCGTCTCGGGGGGCGGCTGGGATTCCGCGGACGGCTGGGGCTGGGCGGACACCTGGGGTTCCGCGGACGGCTGGGGCTGGGCGGTGGTCGGCTGGGCGGTGGCCGGCTGGAGGCGGGCGGCCGCGTAGAGGCGGAGGGCGATCGCTACTGCCGCCACGCCCCAGAACAGCACCCAGCCGTTGACGGCGCCGGCCAGGCGAAGAGCCCACAGCAGGGCGCCGGCGGCCAGCGCCGAGGCCAGGGCGACCCGGTGCCGCAGCACCGGGGCCCAGTCGCGCCGCAGGTACGGCACGATGCCGTCGGGGTTGCGGCCGAGGCCTATCCCGGCCAGGCCGGGCAGCAGCGCGGTGAAGTTCTGCAGCCCCGGCGCGACCGCGATGAGCGCGTTGATCGGCCCGATCAGCAGCGCCCCTGCCGACAGCCCGCTGCCCACGCTGGCCAGCCCGCAGACGACGGCGAGCAGGAAGATCGGCAGCCCGGCCTCGAAGCTGAACTGGGTCGAGGTGATCGACCCCTGCTGCATCGCGTATACCGCACCGCCGAGCCCGGCGATGCCCGCCGCCAGCGCGAACACCGCCACCCTGGCGAGCAGCAGGTTGCCGCCGAGCATCGCGTACGCGGCCTCGCTGTCGCGCAGGGCGATCAGCCGGCGGCCGAACCGGCCGCGCCGCAGCGCTGCCACCCCGAAGGAGGCGAGCGCGAGGAAGACCGCGGCGAGGATCATCGTGTCCTTCGGCGTGCTGAGGTGGACGCCGAAGACCGCGGGCCCTGTCACGTTCACCGACCCCTGAGCGAACAGCGTGATGTGCACGCTGCCGATGTTGATGGACGGGATGGCGAAGAGCCACTCGTCGAGGATCACCGCGAACGCCGCGGTGCCCAGCGCGAGGTAGATGCCGGACAGCCGCAGGGCGGGCACCGCGATGACGGCGCCGGCCGCGGCGGAGACCGCGAACGCGACGGGCAGCGCCCACCACTGCCCGTCCGGCGCCAGGTGCGCCCAGACCAGCGCGCCGATCGCGGCCATGCTCAGCTGGCACAGCGAGATCTGCCCCGCGTAGCCGCCGAGCGGCACGAACGACAGCGCGATCAGGCCGAACGAGAAGATCG
The DNA here is from genome assembly GCA_963771985.1 of uncultured Actinomycetota bacterium. GTDB lineage: Bacteria > Actinomycetota > Actinomycetes > Streptosporangiales > Streptosporangiaceae > Trebonia. The sequence goes on from CAVYVO010000036.1 coordinate 204,714, forward strand.
CGCCGTAGGTGATCAGGTCGGGCTGGCTGAGCACCGTCGCGAGCACGACACCGGACAAGGCGGTCGCCGACGCGAACACCGCCGTGCCGCGCAGGCTGGGCAGCGGGACCGGGTGCAGCCGGATGCTCCTGCCGCGCAGCCGCCCGTGCGGGAAGACGAGCAGCGCGAGGAACAGCAGCAGGGCCGGGGCGGCGACCTGCAGACCCTGCAGGGCCGTGTTCTGCGGCAGGTAGCCGGTCAGGTATGCCTGCAGCAGGCCGACCACCACCGCGCCGGCGAACGTCATCGGCAGGTTCCGCAGCCGCCCGAAGACCGCGGCGGTGTAGGCGCTCACGATCAGCAGCGACAGCTGGGTGGCGTCCAGCGTCAGCTCCGGCGCGATCAGGATGCCGCCGATGGCCGCGAGCTGGGTGGAGATGATCCAGGCGAACCGGCTCGAGCGGGCCGGGTCGGCGCCGGTGAGCCCGGCGAGCGCCCGGTCGTCGACCGTCGCCCGCATCTGGGTGCCGATCCGCGTGTTGTACAGCAGCACGCGCAGCCCGGCCGCCACCGCGACGGCCACGATCATCGTGATGATCTGCTGCCAGGTGACCGAGGCCGGCCCGATGTGGATCGACGCCGCCCCCGCGAAGAACGGGGGCAGCGTCCGCGAGATGTTCGGGTTCCAGATCCACTCGGCGATGGCGATGAAGCCGCTGAGCATCGCCACCGTCACGACCAGCCGCTCCGCCTCGCCCAGGCCCTCGACGGGCCGGATGATGAACCGCTCGACCAGCGCGCCGAAGGCCGGGGCCGCCACCAGCAGCACCACGGCGAGGGCGACCGGGACCGGCCACCCCCAGCCGACGGTGAGCTGCCAGTAGGTGAACGCCGCCAGCATGCCCGCCGCGCCGTAGGCGAAGTTGAACACGCCGGTGGTGGTGTAGGTCAGCACCAGCCCGCTGCCGATGACCGCGTAGATCGCGGCGGTGCTCAGGCCGACGATCCCGTAGGCGAGAAACTGGTCCATCAGGGAAGGCGCCCCGCTACTTCAGATCGCTCAGGCTCAGCCCGACGTTGGAGAGCTGGGTCGCCGGGGGGATGCCCGAGACCTTGATCGCGGGCATACCGCAGCGGTAGGCGCCGTTGTTCGGGTCGAACGAGGCCGGCACCCAGCCGGAGGGGGTCGCCTCCTCGATGTTGTAGCAGCTCGGCACGACCGCGCCGTGATCGGCTAGGTTATCCGCGGCCGTCAGGCCGCCGCCCGTCCAGTCCGTCTGCTTCAGCCCGGCCTCGTACACGCACTCGCGGGTCAGGTTACTGCCGCAGCTCTCGGCCGAGACGGCGAAGATCAGCCAGGCCGACCACGCCTGCACGTCCTGGAGCGTCAGCGGCTGCCCGGGCGCGTACTGCGCGAACAGCTTGACGAGCTGCTCGGTCGCCGGGTTATCCGCGGCCTTCTCGAGCGGGTAGATGCCCGGCAGGTCGGCGTAGTTGTTCTGGTCGGCCAGCGCCTTGCCCGCGATCTGGATGAACTCGCCGCCGTAGGCGTTGGTGTTGGCGTCGATCCAGTCCAGCTTGTAGCCGATGTTGTCGAGGGCCTGCTCGACGGCGACGAGCTGCTGGATCGTGCCGTAGAACGTGAAGCCCTTCACGCCCTTGTTCTTAATCGCCTCGGCGTACGGCGTCCAGTCGGTGACGCCGCTGATCGGGTAGTTCCCGTTGTAGATCACCTTGCCGCCCACGCCGGCCACGGTCTGCGCCACGAGCGCGTCGTCGACCTGGGTGATGACGGACGCGCCGGACAGGATGCCGACGGACGTCTTCGAGGCCGGGTACTTCTCGTTGAGCAGCCAGTTGTAGTAGCCGCCGTACACCGAGTACGTGTGGCTCCACGGGATCGGGTAGATCTGCAGCCCCGAGCCGTTGTTCTGCGGCATCACGACCTGCGCGTCGAAGTCGGGCAGCAGGCACTTCAGCCGCGTCGTGACGGCGAGGCCGTCCAGCGCCGCGGACCCGCCGGCCAGCACGAAGTCGCTTCCGCATGCCGCGGCCATCGCCTGGACGACGTTGAGCAGCTGGGTGTCGTGGATGTCGGCGACCAGCTTGCGCCCGTCGATGCCGCCCGCGGCGTTGCACCAGGACGTGAACACCTTGGCGGTCGTCTCGAGTTCCGGGTCCTTGGTGAAGCCGACGTCGGTGAGGACCCCGGCCATGATCTGGCTGGAGGTGACGCCCTGGTCCGTGCTGCCGGTCGCGTTGCCGCCGTGGCAGACGTCGCTCAGGCTGCCGAAGCTGGCCGCCGACGACGAAGTCGACGAAGAAGACGACGACGCGGACGACGACGAGGCGGCCGCGGACGACGTGGACGCCGACGTCGCGGAGCTCGACCCCGCGCGGCTGCAGCCCGCCGCGATCACCAGGGTCGCCGCGACGGCGGCGGCGGTTCTTATCGAAACTCTCACGGGGTTCCTCCTCGCTGATTTCCCCGGCTCACTCGCTGGGTAGAAAGTAACCGTCCACTCTGTATGGGGCAACAGCGCGGCTCACACCTTCCGGGTGACGCCGCCGTCGACGCGGATGATCGCGCCGGTGGTGAAGCTCAACGCCGCGCTGGCGAGGTGCAGCGCCAGCGGCGCGACCTCCGCGGGATCGCCCATCCGCCGCAGCGGGACGAACGGCACGTCGGCTCCCTCCGGCGGTGCCCAGCCCTTGCTGGCGTCGGTGCGGAACGGTCCGGGCAAGATCGCGTTGACCCGGACCTTCGGGGCGTACGCGTCGGCGAGCCCCACGGTCAGCGCGTTGAGCCCGGCCTTGGCGCAGGCGTAGGGCAGCTGGCCGGCGCTCGCCACGAGGGAGCCCGCGGTGCCGACGTTGATGATCGGCCCGCCGTCGTGGGCCGCCATGTAGGCGGCGGCGCGGACCGCCAGCCGGAAGAGCCCCTTCGCGGCCTCGCAGGCGTCGAGCTTGCGGGACGCGACGACCACGTCGGCGCCGGCCTCCGCGAGCACGCCCGCGATCGCGCGGCCGATGCCGCGCGATCCGCCGGTGACCACGGCCACCTTGCCGGTGAGGTCGTGCAGTGCTGTGAAGGACGCCACACGGTGATTGTGGCACGCATTCTTTGTTTTGAGAATGCCGTTTCCGTAGTTTGTAAATCAAGATTTCGCAATCAGCAGCGATCGCTCTCAACCGGAGAGTGCTGTCCGGTGTCAGGACGTCCGCCGGTAACCCTGGGCCGCCGGTAACCCCGTCCGCCCGCATGGCCGCCAGCTCCGCCGCGGTGTAGCCAAGCTCCGCCAGGACCGGCGAGGTGTGCTCGCCGAGCGCGGGGATCGGGTCCAGGCGCCAGTCCCAGTCCGGTGACTCGGGCGGCGGCAGCAGCCCCAGCACCGGGCCCACGGGAGAGCCGATCTCCCGCCACCGGTCCCGCTCGGTGAGCTGCGGATGGCTGAGCACTTCTGTCGGCTTGTTCAGCCGGGCGTGGCCGAGCGAGGCGGCCTCCGCGGCCCTGCGGCACTGTGCCAGCGGCAGCCCCGCCGCCCAGTCCGCGATGACCGCGTCGAGTTCGGCGCGGTGCGCCACCCGGCCGGTGTTGGTCGCGTACCGCGGGTCGCCGGCGAGGTCGGGCCGGCGCAGCATGTCCAGGGCCAGCCGCCGCCACTCCCGGTCGTTGGTCGTGCCGAGCACGAGCGTCTGCCCGTCCGCCGTCCGGTACGCGCCGTACGGTGCGACCGAGGGCGAGCTGACTCCGTTGGGCTCCAGGTCGATCCCGGCGTAGCGGGCGATGTTGAGGGCGTAGCCCATCCATTCCGCCACGGCGTCGAAGAGGCCGACCGAGATCGTGGCCCCCTCCCCCGTGCGCTCCCGGACGAACAGGGCGGCGAGCACGCTGGACAGGGCGTACATCCCGGCGCCGATGTCGGCGATGGGGATGCCGGGCTTGGCCGGCGCTCCGGCGCTGCCGGTGATCGCGCAGGACCCGGCCTCCGACTGGGCGAGCAGGTCGTAGGCACGCGCGCTCGCGTACGGGCCGCCCTCGCCGTAGCCGGAGATGCCCACGACGATCAGCCCGGGGTGGGCGGCCCGCAGCTTTGCGGGGCCGAGGCCGAGGCGGGCGGCGGCGCCCGGCGCCAGGTTCTGCACTACCACGTCGGCGCGCGCCGCGAGGCGCGCCAGCGCCTCGCGGCCCAAGGGGTGCTTGAGGTCGAGAGCCACCGACTCCTTGTTCCTGTTGGCCCAGACGAAATAGGCGCTCATCCCGTTGACCACGTCGTCGTAGCCGCGGGCGAAGTCGCCGCCGGCGCGGTTCTCCACCTTGATGACCCGGGCGCCGAGGTCGCCCAGGTGGCGGGTGCAGATCGGCGCGGCGACGGCCTGCTCGACCGTGACGACGGTGATGCCACGCAAGGGGAGCAACGTCTCTCCTTAAATAGTCACCATGAGGCCGTTCGGGATAATCACCATCCCAGACGGCCGGATCCGGAGACTAGTGCGCGGGCGATGATGAGCCGCTGGATGTCGTTGGTGCCCTCGCCGATAGCCATCAGCGGCGCGTCGCGGTAGAGGCGCTCGACGACGAACTCCGCGGAGTAGCCGTAGGCGCCGTGGATGCGCATCGACTCGAGGGCGCACTTGATCGCGACTTCGGAGGCGTACATCTTCGCCATCCCGGCCTCCATGTCGACCCGGCCGCCGCCGGCGTCGGACTTCGCGGCCGCCCAGTACGTGAGCAGCCGCGCGGCCTGGATCTCGGTCGCCATGTCGGCGATCTTCAGCTGGATGGCCTGGAATTCCGCGATCGGCCGGCCGAACGCCCTGCGCTCCCGCGCGTATCCCAGCGCCGCCTCGTACGCCGCCTGGGCGACGCCGACCGCGCGCGCCGCGATGTTGATCCGGCCGATCTCGAGGCCACCCAGGATCTGCTGCAGGCCGCGGCCCTCGTCGCCGCCGAGCAGGTTCGCCGCCGGGACGCGGACCTGGTCGAGGACGAGCTCGCAGGTCTCCGGGCCCTTGTAGCCGAGCTTGGGCAGGTCGCGGCCGACCGTGAAGCCGGGCGAGTCCGTGTCGACGAGCAGCACCGACATGCCGCGATGGCCTGCGTCCCTGCCGCCGGTTTTCACTAGGACCGGGAGCACGCCGGCCACCCGGGCGTTCGTGATCCACGTCTTCGTCCCGGAGACGACGTAGTGGTCGCCGTCCCTGGCCGCGGTCGTCGTGATGCCCTGCAGGTCGGTCCCGGCGCCGGGCTCGGTGAGCGCGATGCCAGAGCGGAGCTCGCCCGTGGCCATCTTTGGCAGGTACCGCTCTTTCTGCTGGTGGGTCCCGTTCCGGGCGATCAGCCAGCAGGCCACCGAGTGGGGTCCGAACAGTCCCGCCGCGCCCAGCCAGGCGCGCGCGATCTCCTCGAAGGCGAGCGCGTAGGAGACGCGGTCGGCGCCGAGACCGCCGTATTCTTCGGGCACGTTGAGGCCGAAGAGGCCGAGTTCCCTGAGCTTGTCCACGATCTCGGCGGGATAGCGGCCGGTGCGCTCCCATTCCGGGGCGACGGGCACGATCTCCTTGTCGGCGAACTCCCGCAGCGTCTGCCTGAAGAGGCGCTGCTCGCCGGTCAGCTCGAAGTCCACGCGCGCCTTACTTTCCGGTCCAGACGGGCTGGCGGCGCTGCGCGAACGCGAGGGCGCCTTCCATCGCGTCGCTGCTGCCGAAGACCGCGGCCGTCTCCTCGGCGCTGCCCCAGCGGCGCTCGCGCATCAGCTTCTTGGTGATCGCGACGCTGAGCGGGGCGTTCTCCGCGATCTTCCGGGCGAGGTCGACGGCGGTGCGTTTCACGTCCGCGGCCGGGACGACCTTGTTGAACAGGCCGATCTCCGCCGCGCGCCGCGCGGTGATGAAGTCGCCGGTCAGGCCGAGCTCCAGGGCGACGGCGAGCGGGACGCGGGCGGACAGCGTCGTCCCGCCGCCGGCCGCGAACAGGCCGCGCTTGACCTCGGGGAGGCCCACGCTGGCGTCCTCGGCGGCGACGAGCAGGTCGCAGGCGAGCGCCAGCTCGAAGCCGCCGGCCAGCGCCGGGCCGTTCAGCGCGCCGACGATCGGCTTGCCGATGCCGTCTTTGTAGAGCCAGACCAGCCCGCCGAAATCGGCGCCCGCAGCGAAGGCCTTCAGGTCCATGCCTGCGCAGAAGACCGGGCCGTTGCCCGTGATCACGACGGCGCGGATGTCCGGGTCGGCGTCCGCTTCGCGGACCGATTGCGTGAGCCGGTCCTTGAGCTCGGGGTTGAGCGCGTTGCGCACCTCGGGCCGGTTCAGGGTCAGCACGAGGACGTTGCCGCTGCGCTCGGTCAGCAGGACGTCGCTGTTCACAGTCTGGTCGTCGTGCGCCACGGGCTCCTCTTTCCAGTCGGCTATGTGGAAACTATCTTCTCATATTTAGAGAATCAAATATTCACCGAACGGGCCGGTGATGGCTGTCTAGATGTTTGCCCGCTCCCGCCGGTTGACGACGCGCCCTCGCTGTGAAAACCTGCTACTCAACATTGAGAATCTCATTCTCGGGGCGCTACGCGCAGAGGGGATGGCCTGCCTGTGCTCACGCTCAAGGCCGCCGGGCTCGTCGACATCGACGCGGGCGAGATCGTCAGGCCGGGGATCCTCCGGATCGAGGAAGACCGGATTGTCGGTGCAGGCGGGTCCCCGGCGGGCGAGGTCATCGACCTCGGCGACCTGATCCTCCTGCCCGGGCTGATGGACATGGAGGTCAACCTGCTGATGGGCGGGCGCGGCGAGACCGCGGACCGCTCCCCCGTGCAGGACGACCCGCCGCTGCGGATGCTGCGCGCGGTCGGCAACGCGCGCCGGACCCTGCGGGCGGGCTTCACGACCGTCCGGAACCTGGGCCTGTTCGTGAAGACGGGCGGCTATCTGCTGGACGTGGCCCTCGCCAAGGCGATCGACGCGGGCTGGATCGACGGGCCCCGGGTGGTGCCCGCCGGGCACGCGATCACGCCGACGGGCGGGCACCTGGACCCGACGATGTTCGGCGCGTTTTTTCCCGGGGTGCTGCCGCTGAGCGTGGAAGAGGGGATCGCCGACGGCGTCGACGAGGTGCGGCGCGCCGTACGGTACCAGATCAAGCACGGCGCGCGATTGATTAAGGTCTGCGCCTCCGGCGGCGTCATGTCGCACACCGGGCTGCCCGGCGCGCAGCACTACTCCGACGAGGAACTGCGCGCGATCGTGGACGAGGCGCACCGGCGGGGCTTGCGGGTCGCCGCGCACACGCACGGCGCGGACGCGGTGCGCGCGGCGGTCGAGGCGGGCATCGACTGCATCGAGCACGGCTTCCTCATCGACGACGAGGTGATCCAGCTCATGGTCAAGCGCGGGACCTTCCTCGTGCCGACCACGGCCCTGGCCGACCAGATGGACGTGTCGTCAGCGGCACCGGAACTGCGGGAGAAGGCGGCTGTCATGTTCCCGCGGGCGCGGTCCTCGGCGCGGGCAGCCGCGGAGGCGGGTGTTCGGATCGCGGTCGGCACCGACGCGCCGGCCATCCCGCACGGGAAGAACGCGTGGGAGCTGGTCGCGCTGGTCAGCCGCGGAATGTCGCCGCTGGCGGTGCTGCGGGCGGCGACCGTGACCGCGGCGGAACTGATCGACGTGACCGATCGCGGGCGCCTGGCCCCGGGCTTGCTCGCGGACGTGATCGGCGTCCCCGGCGACCCGTTGCAGGACATCACCGTCACACAGGACGTGCAGTTCGTGATGAAAGGCGGGAAGGTCTTTGTCCACTGACTCTTCGCTGACCGACGACCTCGTCGAGATCACCCAGCTGCTCGCGCGCTACGCGGTGACCATTACCCGCGGCGACATCGAGGGGCTGCTCGCGGTGTTCACGCCGGACGGCACGTACAGCGCGTTCGGGGATACCTATCCGCTTTCCGAGTTCCCCGCTCTGGTGGCGGCGGCCCCCAAGGGGCTGTTCCTCACCGGGACGCCGGCGATCGAGCTCGTTTCGGGCTCGGAGGCGACGGGGACGCAGCCGCTCTGTTTTATCGACCACGCCACCCATGAGATGCGGATCGGGTACTACAACGACACGTACGCGCGGACGTCGGCCGGGTGGCGGCTGCGGACCCGGGCGATGACGTTCATCCGGCGCAACGGGGCGCACGACTCCGGGCGGCCGCACGCGTACCAGAGACCGTGAGCCTTGCATGGATATCGCTGAGTTCCGGGCCGGCGTGCGGGCGTGGCTGGATTCCCACGACCTGACGCCAGGGCCTGATGACTCGCTGGACGGGCAGGTGGCGCAGCTGGCACGGGTCCGTTCGGCGCTATGGGACGCGGGATGGATGCGATACGGATGGCCTGTCGCGGTCGGGGGGCGGGGCGGACCCGCTGTTTTGCGCGCGGTGCTGGGCGAGGAGGTCGCTTCCCGGGAGCTGGCGGAACCGGGGCTCTACTCGATGGTCGAGGTGCTCGTCCCGGCCGTCTTGTCGTACGCGCCGGCTGAGCTGGCCGCCTCGGTGGTGCCGTTGCTGCTCAGCGGGCGGGAGCAGTGGTGCCAGGGGTTCTCGGAGCCGGGCTCGGGCAGCGACCTCGCCTCGCTGTCCACCCGGGCGGTGCCGCGGGGCGGCGACTGGGTGATCACCGGGCAGAAGGTCTGGACGTCGCTGGCCCAGTACGCCTCCCGGTGCGTGCTGCTGACCCGGACCGCGCCGGGGCACGGCGGGATCACCGCGTTCTTCGTCGACATGTCCTCGCCGGGCATTACCGTGCGGCCGCTGCGGACGATGCACGGGGTGGACGAGTTCGCCGAGGTGTTCTTCGACTCGGTGGTGGTTCCTTCGTCGCGGATGCTCGGCTGTGCGGGGGACGGGTGGCGGGTGGCGACGGACCTGCTGCCTTATGAGCGGTCGACTTGCTTCTGGCACCGGATCGCGTACCTGTACACGCGGCTGGACCGGCTGGCCGCTTCCTGCGCGGTGGCGGATGATCTCGCGATTGGCTCCGTTTACGTGGCGCTGAACGCGCTGCGGTGCCGTTCCCTGCTGACGCAGCGGCGGCTGGCTTCCGGGGCCGCGCTGGGGCCGGAGACGTCGGTGGACAAGGTGCTGCTCGCGTCGGCCGAACAGCAGCTGTACGACACCGCGCGGGACCTGCTGCCCGGGGTGATCGAGCTTGGTGAATCGCCATGGCGGACGGAGTACCTGTACTCGCGGGCCGCGACCATCTACGGCGGCACCGCCGAGATCCAGCGCAACATCATCGCGCGCCGGCTGCTAGAGCTCGGGAAGGAGTGACCGCCGCCGTGGACGCCGGTGAGCTCAGCCTGCTGGAAGAGACCTTCAGGAAAACGATGTCGGGCGCGTCCGGCCAGGTCCTGGACATCGCGCTGGCCGGGCTCGGCTGGCGGGACATGGTGCGTGAGTTGCCTGGTGAGGCGATACCGCTGGTCTTCCGGCTGCTCGGCGAGACGGGAGCGCAGGCGCCGCTGCTCAACGACGTGCTGCTGTGCGCGACGGGCCGCGCACCGGGCGGGACGCTGCCGCTGCCGTACGCGGGCGGCTCATGGGTGGTGTGGGAGCGCGCCGACCGGGCAGGCGGCGGGACCGACGGCCGGCCGGGTGGTGGCGTGCTGGACGGCGACCTGCCGTTGCGGGTGGTCGCGGCCGGCCATCCGCTGCTGGCCGGCGCGCTGTCGGCCGGGGACCGGGCGGCGCTCGCCGCGGGGCGGCGCGCGGTCGGCTGGTGGCTGGCCGGCGCCGGGCGGGCCATGCTGTCCCTGGCCCGCTCGCACGCGCTTGACCGGGTACAGTTCGGCCGCCCGATCGCGTCCTTCCAGGCCGTCAGGCACCGGCTCGCCGACACGTTCGTCGCGCTCGAGGCCGCCGAAGCGGCCCTGACCGCCGCGGATACCGCGGCTTCCGCGGCTTCCGCGGCTTCCGGGACGGACGGGGACCTCGCGGCGGTGCTCGCGAAGGCGGCGGCGGGGCAGGCGGCGCTGGCGGCGGCACGGCACTGCCAGCAGGTCCTCGGCGGCATCGGGTTCACCGCCGAACACGGCCTGCACCGCCACGTCCGTCGCGTGCTCGTCCTGGACGGTCTCCTCGGCAGCGCCAGGGAACTGACCCGCGAGGCCGGGACGCTCTTGCTCAAGGAGCGGTCGGCGCCGAGGCTGGTCGATCTCTGAGGTGAAAGTGATCGATCTCGATATCATCGACGGGCTGGAATCTGTGCAGAACATGGCCACCGGATACGAACAGTGGAGGCCGCGACTATGGATGTGGTTGTGACCGCGCCGGGTGATGAGCCGTCCTGGAAGCAGCGGGCGGTGGAACGCTCGACCCGGGCGGCGAAGCTGCGCGCCGAACAGCGCGTCCAGCGGTTCCTGGACGCCGCCCAGGCCATCATCACCGAAAAAGGCACCACCGACTTCACCGTCCAGGAAGTCGTCGACCGCTCCCGCCAGTCCCTGCGCTCGTTCTACCAGCACTTCGACGGCAAGCACGAACTCCTGCTCGCCCTGTTCGAAGACGCCCTGCGCCGCGCCACCCACCAGATCGCCGCCGCCGCCGGCGCCCGCCCCGCCCCCCTCAACGCGCTGCGCACCGCCGTCCAGCTGCTGTTCGAACTCTCCCGCCCCGACCCCGCCGCCCGCCGCCCCCTGTTCACCGACTTCGCCCCCCGCCTGCTGCTCACCCACCCCGCCGAAGTCCGCCGCGCCCACGCCCCCCTCCTGGACCTGCTCACCACCCTCACCGCCGCCGCCGCCGCCGCCGGCCAACTGCGCCCCGGCACCGACCCCCGCCGCACCGCCGCCCTCACCATGGAAACCGTCATGTTCGTCGCCCAGAGCAGCGGCACACCCGACCCGGTACCCGCGGCGGCGGACGCCGACACCGCCGATGCCGCCGACGCCGCCACCGCCGCCGGGCCTCTGGGCGCGGACACCGTCCACCTCTCTCCCGTCTCTCCCGTCTCTCCCGTCAGCACCGTCGTCACCTCGCGCCCCGTCTCGGCCGAGGAGATCTGGGACTTCATCGCCCACGGCATCACCACGGCGTAGCGGCTGGTGCCTCCGGCCCGCACTAACGCTCACCACCACCCCCTGCCGTCTCTCCGGTCGCATGCGCCCCAGCAGGCGGCATCGCAAGAGCCTGGCGGCGGGATGCCAGCCCATGATCGCGAAAGAACTTTTTACCGCGTAAAGAAATGCGCGCTATGGCACGCAAAAAGCTTCGGGCTCTGACCTACCTCTCGCGGCCTCCCCGCCACCGGGCGCGCACCGTCCTATGGCTGCGCACGGTGGTGCATGAGCTGCCCGTGAGAGCTGCTGGTGCGGCCCGTTCCATGATCACGAAGTTTTTTCGTACGTATAGAATGAATTATTTACGTCGTGAAAAATGTTTTCGTGATCATGCAGACTAAGAGATGGCCGCCGGGGCCGGGACGGCTGGTCGTTGTGACTCATGTGACCGGACGGGCGCATTTGGCGGCGCGTCCCTCGGCCTTCCCCTGCGTCGCGGGCAGCGGCGCGCTGCGGGCAGCGGCGCGCTGCGAGAATGAACCGATGCGGTCCAGAAACGTCTCGAAGGGCTCCGCGGGGTCGATCCTGAGCATCGGATCCGCCGGGTCGATCCTGTCGATCGGCTCGGCCGGGTCAATCTTGTCGATCGGCTCGGCCGGGTCAATCTTGTCGATCGGCTCGGCCGGGTCGATTCTCTCCATCGGATCCGCCGGGTCGTTCGCCTCGGCGTTCTCCATCGGATCATTCGCGAGCTTCGCGTCGATCCTGTCGGGCCTTTCCGACAGGTCAATCCTGTCCTGGAGGTCGCGTGCTCGCGGGCCGGCTCCCGGGATCTAGCCGGGGGCCGCGTGGCCGACCTCCTGAACCATCCAGCCGGTGCCGTCCGGGTCGGTGAAGGTCATGAACGTGCTGTAGTCGCGCCGGTCCCGATCCGGGCCGGGGGTTTGCGAGCCGTCCTCGATATGGAACAGCTCACTGGCCGCTACTTCCCGGTTCACCAGCTCGGCACGGGCAGCGTCGATGTCGCTGACCACCAGGTGCAGCCCCTGCAGCGACCCCGCGGCGCTCGGATTGCGCATCAGGGCGACCGCGCACGCGGAACCTGGCGGCAGGACCTGGATGACCCGGAAGTCCTCCCCCGCCCGGTGGTCGGCGATCAGTGTCCATCCGAGCCTTCCGGTGTAGAAGTCCTTAGCCCGGTCCATGTCGGACACCGGAACGACGATGAGCTCTAGCTTCCAGTCCATGTGCGCATTCCCTTCCGATCGCATGCCGTACACAAGGCATAGACAGCATGGCGCGCCAGGACTCATCGGAGCGGACGAAGTCCGCTAGCCGCGACGTTACGAGGAGTCTTACGGTGCGGGGACCTCGATGACGGTGGCGGAGCCCATGCCACCGCCGGCGCACATGGCGGCCACGCCGATGCCGCCGCCGCGGCGGCGCAGCTCGTGCACCAGCGTCACGATCATCCGGGCGCCGGTCGCGGCCACCGGGTGACCCAGCGAGCAGCCGCTGCCGTTGACGTTGACCTTCTCCGGGTCGAGATCGAGCAGCTTGATCGTGGCCACGCACATCGCCGCGAACGCCTCGTTGATCTCGAACAGGTCCACCTCGTCGACCGACAGGGCCGCGCGCGCCAGCGCCTTGGGGATCGCCTTGACGGGCGCCAGGCCCGTGCGCGCCGGGTCGACGGCGACCGACGCCCACGAGCGGACGTAGGCCAGGGCGGGCAGTCCGATCCGGTCGCTGGCCACGACGAGGGCGGCGGCGCCGTCGTTCGCCCCGCAGGCGTTCCCGGCCGTGATGCTGAACCCCTCGATCTCCGGGTGCAGCACCTTCAGCGAGGCCAGCTTCTCCATGCTCGTGTCGCGGCGCGGGTGCTCGTCGGCCTCGAACACGCCGTGCGGGGTCTCGATCGGGACGATCTCCTGCTTGAACCGGCCCTCGTCGATGGCCCGGATGGCGACCTGGTGCGAGCGCAGCGCCCAGGCGTCCATCTCTTCCCGGGTGACCCCGGCCTCGACCGCGGCGTTCCAGCCCACGGTGATCGACATGTCCTTGTTGGGCGCGTCCGGCCGGTCGGGGTGCGTGGGCGACATCCAGTCCACCCACTCCTCGCCGACCCGGAACAGGGAGCGCGGCGAGGTGGACGCCGAGTTCACGCCGCCGGCGATGATCAGCTCGTCCATGCCGGCGCGGATGCTGGCGGCGGCGTTCTGCACCGCGGCCTGGCCGGCGGCGCAATGCCGGTTCATCGCCAGCCCGGGGACATCGGTCAGCCCCGCGGTGATCGCCGCGTGCCTGGCTATCACGCCGCCGCCGTAGAGGCCTTCGGCGAGGATGACGTCGTCCACCTGGCCCGGGTCGAGTCCCTCCGCGGCGGCGCGGACCACATGGTCCGCCAAGTCGAACGCGCTGGTATCGCGCAGCGTTCCCTTGCGCGCGGTCCCGATCGGGGTGCGCAGCGCGGATACCAGGACAGCTTCGGGCATGAGTAGCCTCCCACTCGGTTCCTATAGCGGAGAATGTTATTCTCACTTATAAGAGCGTCACTCGCAAGATTGGGAGAAGCTGGATGCAGATCAGTGGTGTCTCAGCGGTCGTGGTCGGCGGCACCGGCGGCATGGGCGAGGCGACCGTGCGCCGGCTGCACGGGGCGGGAGCCAGGGTGGTCGTCGCGGACGTCGCGGACGAGAAGGGCAAGGCCCTCGAGCAGGAACTCGGCGTCCGCTACGTGCACACCGACGCCGGCAGCGAGGACGACGTCCGAGCCGCTATCGCCGAGGCAGAAGCCATGGGACCGTTGCGGATATCCGTCGATGTGCACGGCGGGCCGGCGGCGGGCGGACGGCTGCTCGCGAAAGACGGCAGCGCCATGAAGATGGACGGGTTCCGCGCCACCATCGAGTCCTACCTGATCAGCGTCTTCAACGTGATGCGGCTGGCGGCCGAGGCCATCGCCCGGCAAGAGCCGGCCGAGGACGGCGGCCGCGGCGTCATCGTCAACACCGCCTCGATCGCCGCCTACGAGGGGCAGATCGGGCAGCTCCCCTACTCCGCCGCCAAGGGCGGCGTCGTCGCGATGACGCTCGTCGCGGCCCGTGACCTGTCTCCCGTCGGCATCCGCGTCGTCACCATCGCTCCCGGGACCATCCTGACCCCGGCCTACGGCAAGGCCGGTGACCAGCTCGAGGCCTACTGGGGACCGCAGATCCCCTACCCCAAGCGGATGGGACGGCCGGCCGAGTACGCGGCCCTCGTCCAGGCCATCGCCGAGAACGACTACCTCAACGGCGAGGTCATCCGCCTCGACGGCGCCCTGCGGTTCCCGCCGAAGTAACGGCGGGGTGCTGAATCGATCTCGCTTTCAGCCTCGCGCGGACTCGGCCGTCCGGCGGAAGCCGTCCATCTCCATCAAGAGGTACCGCTGGGAGAGGCTCCCCACGAAGGCGTGGACGAGCCGGGCGAGCGGCCCGTACTGGCGGAGGGTGAGGGTGATCGTCGAACCTTGTCCATCCGCCACGACGGTGTGGCCGCCGACGGCGGTCACACCCGCGGCGTTCGTCTCCCAGGTGAACGAGCGGCCGGGTTCCATCTCCGTCACCCGCCAGCGGGCCCGCGGCAAGCGCGGCTGTCTGACGAGGGCTTCACTGCCTATCCGCAAGGGCCCGGTGTCCACCCGGCGCACCTCGCGGATGCTCTTGGTCATCTCGGGCCAGCGTTCCACGTCCACGAACAGTCGCCAGACCTCCTCGGCGGGCGCGTGGACAGCGGTCGTCACGTGATGCTCCATAAGCAACGATGTACCATGTGGTACATGTCAGGCGCAACCCCCAGGGAGAAGCTGCTCGCGGCGGTGGTCGACGTGGCTTTGGCCGACGGGATTTCCGACAAGAGCCTGCGCGCCATCGCCGTCGCGGCCGGAACCAGTCACCGCATGCTCATCCACCATTTCGGGTCGCGGGAAGGCTTGCTCGTCGAGGTCATCCGGGCGGTCGAGGCACGCCAGCGCGCCGCCCTGAGCGACCTGCGCGCCGCGGCCGGCACGGAGCCCGCGGAGCTCGGGCCGCGTTTCTGGCAGCACCTGCGCAGCCCGGAACTGGCCCCTCAGGAGCGGCTGTTCTTCGAGGTCTACGGCCAGGCGCTGCAGGGCCGCCAGTGGGCCAGACCCCTCCTGGACGGCGTCGTCGAGAACTGGATCGGCCCGGTCGCGGCGATGCTGGAGGCGGCCGGGATCAGCCCGCAGACGGCGCGCACCGTCGCGCGGCTGTATGTCGCCGTGGGCCGCGGCCTGCTGCTCGACGTCCTCGCGACGGGAGATGACGACGAGGTTGACGCGGCCATGGGGTATTTCTTCGAGATGCTGATCGCCCGCTTGGCGGGTTCCGCGGACGCGCGGCCCGGGGATCCCGGTTCTGCGCACCCGGCATGGCCGGCTGATCCCGCGTGAACGTCAGGAGCGCGAAACCGCTGCCGCGTACGGCGCGCGCAGTCGCAGGCGTGGACGGCGCCCGCGTCCGCGTCCGGCTTCGGCCGCGTGCGGCGGTTCCTGACTGAGCTGTGCGGGCGATCCGGCCGGGCCGGCCGATGCCGGCGGCTGGTATGCCTTCCCGTGTGCGCCAGGCGGTGGCCCCTGCGCGGCCTGCCTGCCGGAGTCCCTCTCGAAGACCCACGAAAGAAGAGTCAGGAACCCGGCCAGCAGCACGGTTATGAAGACGCTGAGCAACGCCCCGGCGATCACACCGACCACGGGGTCGCCATTGACCGCTGTGGCCACTACCGCGGGGATCACGAAGCCCGCGGCCGCGCCGACAGCGGTCCCCCGTTGAATCAGCTGCTTGCTGTTCGGCTGCCGGGCGGGCTCCGGCGGCGGGGCCTTGGCCGGCATGGCGGGGATGTCGGCGGTGAGCGCTTCCAGGTCACCGTAGGTCCGCGACGCGAACGCGCGGGCGACGCGGCTGGCGAATTCGTCCTGGGTGAGCCGTCCCTGCACGAACGCGGCCTTGAGCACGGCGACCGCCTGCTCGCGCTCGGCGTCCGACACCCGCATGAGGCTGCGGTCTCCCGTGCCTGCCGCCAACTCGTCTCCGGACCCGGCCATCACCGGTACCTCCTCACGAGCACGATGTACTGAAAGCGTAGCCGAGAGAGGTTGCCTTAGCGGCGGCGGAAGGCGGCGTCCAGCGCCGTCGTGCCGTAGTTCCACATGTTGTCGGCGACGTTGATCGTGACCGCGGGGGCAACGATCTCGTCGATGCGGTCGAGCACGTCGGCGGGCAGCTCGATCCCGTCGGCGGCGAGGTAGCCGTCCAGGTGCTCCATGGTGCGCGGGCCGATGATCGCGGAGGTGACCGCGGGGTGGCGGGTGACGAACGCGACTGCCATCTGGACGAGGGTCAGCCCGGCCTCGTCAGCGAGCGCGCCGAGGGCGTCGGCGGCGTTGAGCTTGGCGGCGTTGGCCGGGTCGCCGGCGTCGTAGCGCGCTGGGAGGCGACGCGACCGCGCGGCGGAGCCCGGCCCGCTGACCTCCTGGCCCTTGCGGTATCTGCCGGACAGCCAGCCGCCTGCCAGCGGGCTGTAGGCCATGACGCCCATTCCGTGGCGCTGGCAGGCCGGCAGCACGTCGTATTCGATGGCGCGGGTCAGCATGTTGTAGGGCGGCTGTTCGGTGCGGAACCGCCCGTGGCCGCGGCGGTCGGCGGTCCACTGGGCCTCGACGATCTGCGAGGCGGGAACCTTCGACGCGCCGAAGTAGCGGATCTTGCCGGCGCGCACGAGGTCGGTCAGGGCGCCGAGGGTCTCGTCGATATCGGTGTCCGGGTCGGGAACGCCCACTTGATACAGGTCAATCCAGTCGGTCCGCAGCCGGCGCAGCGATCCTTCGACCCCCTCGGTGATCCACCGCCGCGACGCTCCGCGGTGGTTGGGATCCTCGTCGAAAGGAGGGCCGAACTTGACGGCGAGCACCACGCTCTCCCGCCGTCCGCCGGCCAGCGCCTTGCCCAGGATCTCTTCTGACTCGCCGGCGGAATAGCCATCGGCGGTATCGATGAAGTTGATCCCGGCGTCCAGCGCCTTGTGAATGATCTTGACCGCGTTGTCGTGATCCGGGTTGCCGAACGCGCCGAACATCATCGCGCCCAGGCACAGCTGGCTGACCGAGACGCCGGTGCGTCCCAGGGGCCGGTATTCCATGCTGAAGCTCCTTGAGCCGCCGCGAGTCGGTCGCGGCAGGTGGGTAGGATCGGATGCGCCGGCAGGCGGAGAGCCTGTCCACTTCACTGTAGCGATAAACGGATAGACTGTCCACTTGGAGCCTCGATGCCCGCTCACCAGATCCCGGCGCCGATGAGGCGAGCCGACGCCGAGCGCAACCGCGGCAAGATCCTCGCGACCGCGCGGACCGCGTTCGCTGATCCTGATGCTGAGGTGTCGATGGCCGAGATCGCGCGGCGCGCCGGCGTCGGCATGGCGACCCTGTACCGCAACTTCCCCGGACGCCAAGAACTCCTCGAGGCCCTCTACACCGACGAGGTCAATGCCGTCTGCGAGGCCGCCGAGACCATCGACGGCGAGACGCCCGGAGCGACTCTCGCGGCCTGGCTCCACCGGTTCTTCGCCTTTACCACCAGCAAGCGCCACATCGCCGCCGAGTTGCTCAAGCAAACGGACCGTAGCGACCCCCTATTCGAAAACAGCCGCACCCGGGTGATCGCCGCCGGCCTGCCGCTCCTGGCCGCCGCCCAGCACGCCCGCGAAGTCCGCGACGACCTCAGCCTTGAACAGGTCCTCGACATGATCGTCGCCATCGCCACGATCCACGGCGACACCGGCTACACCGGACCAATCCTCGAGGCCGCACTCGATGGCCTGCGCCCCCCGGCCGGTGCCAAGCCCGCATAGGACGAGGCGGCACGCCCGCTGACCAGCACCGACTTGGCTCCTCGCGCACGCGGGCACGCGGGCACGGTCTGAGTGTTGCATCGCACCTCAGAACTTGGCTCTGACCAGCCCTGATCCGCAACCGCCTGCATTCTTGACGGACACCCTTCCCGTGCGGGTGCGACCGCTGTTTCCCCGGATGTCTGGTTGCCGGCCAAAACCTGTTGCGGCGAAGTGGGGCCGCGCGCGAGGCTGCTGCGGTGGATCTCGGCAGCGCCGCGCGGGAGTGGCAGACGCACGGGTTCGTGATTCTCCCTGGGTTCGTCCCGGCCGCGGAGCTTAGGCCCGCGCTAGAGGAGCTGCCGGCCATGTACCCCACCGCTGAGGGGTTCCATGACGGTACCGACGGGCGGCGGGACAGGTTCACCGCGGACGAGTGGGCGGGGATCGAGAGCTTCCCGTTCCGGAGCGCCGAGCTGAGCCTCCTCGCCGTCAGCGACCGCGTCGTTGACCTCGCGGAGACCCTGCTCGCAGACAGGGACCTGCGGATCTCCTCGGCCGAGGCGTGGGCGAAGTACATCGGCGCCGCCGACTACGACCAGCCGCTGCACCGGGATTACCTCGGCCAGACGCTGATGGTTCCCGCGGATGACCCGCGGTTCCGGCAGCTGGAAACGTAACCGGCGATCACATGTCGCAGCCGGTGGGCTCCCGAGTTTTATCAGCTTGGTGCGTACCGCCGGTCATTTGATGAGGGCGAGGGCGTCGCGCAGGTCGGGCGGTAGCGGGCCTTCGGCGGTCAGGAGTTGCTGGCCGGCGCGGATCTCAATGGCGCGGTAGCGGCGGGCGGTGCGGGGTTGATTCTCCACCTGCTGGAGCACGCAGACTGGCGGCATGGAAAACGACGAGCCGCTGCTTTCCATCGGCGAGCTGGCCAGGCGCACGGGGCTGCCGGTGCGGACCATCCGGTTCTGGTCCGATGCCGGCGTGCTGCCCCCGGCGGCGCGGGCCGAGGGCGGCCGGCGGCTGTACGACGCGGCGTGCGTGGACCAGGCGGAACTGGTCGCCACGCTGCGCGAGCTGGGCCTTGGCCTGGCCGACCTGCGCCGGGTGCTGGCGAGCCAGGCGAGCATCGCCGAGGTCGCTGCCGCCCACCGGGACGCGCTTGACGCGCAGATCCGCGTCCTGCAGCTGCACCGCGCTGCGCTGGCCGTCGTGGTGAAGCGCGCGGCAGGCGATGAGGAGAGGGCCATGATGAACAAGCTCGCCGAGATGTCGGCGGCCAAACGCAAGCAGATGATCGATGACTTCCTGGCCGAGGTATTCGAGGGCCTGGATCCCAGCCCGGCACGCGCCCAGCGCTGGGCCGCGGCGCCGGACCTGCCCGATGACCCCTCGCCCGAGCAGGTCGACGCCTGGGTGGAACTGGCCGGGCTGGTCAGTGACCGGGAGTTCCGGCGGCGGGCCCGGCAGGTGACCGAGTATGGCATTCAGCTGCAGGCCAGCGGGCTGGAAGACCTCGCGGGCTGGGCAACGCAGCACGCCGTGGCCGCACTGCTGCGGGGGTGCCCGCCGGGTTCCGCCGAGGCCGCCAAGGTGGTGAACCGGATCCTGGAGCCCAACGGGTGGAACGCGCGCCGCGAGGAGCTGCTCGCCGGCCTTGAGATGCTGTTCGATCCGCGGATCGAACGATACTGGCAGCTCACGGCGATCATTAACCGCTTGCCTCCCTTCCCGACTTACGCCCCCGCGTTCGAATGGCTGATCGCCGCGCTGCGCGCCCATGAGTAACACGCTCGCCTCGTTCACGCCGTCGCGAGCCCAGCGAGCGACTCCGACGCGGTCTTCACCGCGAACGTAGGCCATCAGACGAGGCTGCAATCCACGGGTTAGTGCGCAATTCAGCGGCTCTCCACTGGCAAACTTGCAGGTCACAGCGTTACAACCGTGATCCGCGTCACGAACTCATGATGGTTGAGCCTGCCTGCGTGTCGTCCGGCCGTTCCGCGCCCTGGACGCTGACGGACCATGCGTTGCAGGTCGCGATCAAGAAGCGAACGCGTGAGCGCCCAGCAGCATGGCTTCGGGGCGAGGCGACCAGTACATGGGGAACGCATCATCCCTTTCCGGCGTCTAAGGCAATGACATCAGGAGAGGTGGCCCCGGTGAACAAGCGGTCCAACTGGATGTGGATGATCTCTATCCCGGCGCTACTACTTTCCGGATGTGGTCAAAGTCAGGCCTCCACACATGTAGGTTCGCTGCCACGCGGCGTCATGCCGGCAGCACAGGCATGCAGGCTGGTTGTCGGGAAAGCGGTCCCGGGATTCTTTACCAGCCCTGAGCAGGTGCACCTCGTCCTCACCACGTACGCGAAAGGCGAGCCGGTCGAGTCGCAGGGGGACATTAGCGGCGGGATGCCGCCCCAGACGCTGGTCTGGGTCGTCGAGGTCCATGCCAAGGCCATTCACTGGGACCATAGCGTTCCACCAGGCTACAAGCCGCCAGCCAAACCTGACACCGATTTCTCTGTCGTATTGAACGCTCGGACGGGTTATGTGTCTGATCAGGGCGAGTGCACCTGCTGGCCGCTTCCGCTGTCGAAGGCAGGCGCCATGGTAAGCCTGCCGCCGAAGTGTTAGCCGACCGATGGCCAGGCTCGCGATCCGGTCGGCGATCGACCTGCACCGTGCTAGCCAACAGGACATGACAGATTAGTCCCAAGCTGACAGTTCGTCGGCTCTGGCCATACATGCGATGGCGCTTTGTCCACTCTTGGGCGATAAACGCCCATAAAAGCCAGTCCGAGTTTTGCGCCGTGACCTACGCCACGTACCGGCGATGCTCAGTTGCCCGGGCGCCTACAGGGAAGACGACACAGGGCAGTATTTATCTGTGGTCTGGAGTTTCGATGACGGCACCCCCTCCGGTCGCGTCGCCACGGCGATGGCGCAAGCGCCACCCTTGAGCAGTGATCTTGCCCGGCAAGTTCACCGGCACCTATCTGAAGGACGGGCGCAGTGTCGGGACGTACTCTTGGTATGTGCTGACAGGGCTGCGGCTTGAGCCGGTAACCCAAGAAAACGTCAGGGCTGCCTGCAAGCTGAAGATGCGGCCTGATCAAGAAGACCTCGTTGCCCCGGTCGCATGGTCCCTGGCCGACGCGTACACGGTGCCCGATATTGCATGGCCCCGCCTGGTCTATGACGGAGACCAGTTGGTTGGCTTCATTATGGCCGCATTTGCCCCTGAGCATGAGAACGCACTTTTCCATAGCTACCTGTGGCGGCTGAATATCAGCGCTGAGCATCAAGGCAAAGGTTACGGACGATTCGCAGTCGAGGATTTGTGCCAGGAAGCCATGCGGCGCGGAAAACGCCGGTTGACGGTGTCGTACCACCCATACCAGCACGGCCCGGAAGGCTTCTACCGGCGCCTCGGCTTTCAGCCCACCGGCGAATATAACCAAGGCGAAGTAGTAGCTGAGCGCATCCTCTCCCCGGCGGTCCAGCGTGCTGAATCCGACCACCACGGCTGACCACAACGGGACCCGAGTTGTGCCGACAAGAACAGGCCAGGCGTGTAGCAGATACCGATGCAGAGGACGGCAACCGCCGTCTCGGCCGTACCTTACAAGCGAGAGGTCAGTCTTGGCGTAGACAGTTAGTGCCGTGCTCCTTGCGTGCCAGATAGGGGAGTCAGAACCGGTACTTGACGGGTGCTCAAGGACCAATGCCGCTTAGCAGCGGTTGACCTTGGCCGGCCCCCGGCTTCCCTTACGGTAAGCCTGCGCCGCGCGAATTCGGACATTAAAGGCATAACGGGCCAGTGTGCTACAGAGTGTAACCGTTTCGCGCGCCCCGCTGCGGACTTCCGGCACGGCCGGCCATGATGGCGAAAAGCTTTCGTTGCTATAGAATGAATTATTTAAGTTAAAAAAAATGTTTTCGAGATCATCGCTCTAGCTCAGCAATCGGCAGTTACGGACGGTTATAGTGGCGGCGGACGCGTCCTGGGGAGCGCCCCGGGGAACCATGATCAACTTGGGCTAACCGGCATTGGCTCAAGGACAACCTGAGATGGCGACTGGCCTGCAACGTGCAGCTCAACAGAGACATGACAGTCCAGTTCCCAAACTGACAGTCCGTCGACTCCGGCCGTACATGTGATGGCCGCTTTGTCCGCTCATGGGTGATAGACGTCCATAAGGCCAAGATCATCGCCGACGAACTGTCCGTCCTGGACGACGCGCAGGCCGCCGCCGCCGAGCAGCTGATCGTGGGCGAACTGGCGGGCAAGACCCCCGGGCAGGTCGGCAAGCTCGCGGCCCAGGCCATGGTGACCGTCGACCCCGACGGCGCCGCCAACGCGAATATCGAACAGTGCGCCGGGACCTACAAGAAGTCCCGCGCCTTCCCCGGCCACACGATCGGCTGGCACCAGTGGACCGCCCCGAGCGGGCGCAGCTACACCCAAGGACCGATGCGATACCCCGCGTGATGCGCGGTCAGGAGCCCTGGGCGATCGCGGCGGCGAGCCTGGCTCGCTGGTCGGGGGTGAGATCTCCGACGGAGACGCGCTGGCCGTCGATCTCTACCTCGATGTCGTTGACCTTTCCCTTCTCCTGGCGGGATTTGATGAAGCCGACGAGCTTCCCGGTCAGGTCGACGACTCCGCTGGCGATCTGGATGATGGCGAGGACCTCGGCCAGCCCGAGCCTGGGCTGTTCGACCTCGACGAGGATGGGGTCCATGCCTTCGGCGTCGCGCAGGAAGGCCTCCAGTTCGGCGGAAGCCTCCGCCGGGTCGGTCCCGGCTTCGGGGATGCAGTGAATGACGACCTCAGCCATGACGGGTCTCCTTACGTGAGCGGTATCGGCACAGGGCGGCCGATGGCGGTGAGGACGAGCGGCGCCCAGTAGTAGGCCAGCCGTTCTTTGGCGCTAGCGGTGTCAAGGAACGCGCGCTGCGCCTGCGCCAGGGCGACGTCGGCCGGGGAGCCCTGGGCCAGGTTGCGGTGGAACGCGGTGATCAGCCGGGCGACGACTGAATCGTCGGCCGGCCACGCTGGCGCCAGGACGCTGCCGCACCCGGCTTGGAGGAACGCGGCGGACAGTCCGAACAGCTCATCGCCCGGCTGTTCGGCCCTGCCGCGCCCGCCGACGGCGCGCTGCCCCGTGCAGCACGCGGTCAGCACCACTACCGCGCAGCGCAGGTCGGCGGCCGCGATCTCGTAGCCGTCCACCGAATCGTCGGCGAGTTCGAGCACCGATTCCAGCGGCGCGTCCTTGGACACCTCGTCCATCAGGCTGTGCCCGTGCGTGGCGAGCAACAGGCACCACGTCCTGGCGAACGTGCCGTCACGCAGCCCGCCGAGCACCTCGGCCCGTGCCGGCTCGGCCATCAGTGCGGAGGGGATGCCCACCGCCGAATAGACGGCGGCGGAGTCCGCCGCTTCCGCGCGGACCCCGGGCAGCGCTGCCAGCTCGCGGCCGGGGAACTCGCTGACCGCCAGTGCCGTCATCCGGGGCGCGGCCGGCGCGCGGCCGGGCACCAGCAGGCTGATGAGGTTAGGCGCGTAGCGGAGCGCGAAAGACCGGACGAGCGCCATGCCCTGGTACGGCATCGCGGCGAACGGATACCAGTGCAGCAGCCGGTGCGGCGACACGATCAACCGCCGCTTGCCGTCGAGCAGCGGCTGGCCCTCGGCGGGAGTCAGGAGGGCAGCGAGCGGGGCGATGTAATGCCCGTCCAGGCCAAGGTTGGAGCCCTTGAGCGAGCCGAGCACGCCGATCAGGCTCTCCAGCAGGCTTCGCTGCTCCGGCGCGACCTGCTTGCTCTCCACCGCGATCGCGCCGGCGGTGATCGTCACCACCAGCAGAGTCAGCGGCCGCAGCCAGTAGTAGTAGAGCACCGCTTCGTCCGGCTCGAGCAGCGCCTGGACACCGGCGAGCGTGACTGGCGGGACCGTCGCTTCGGGGTCTCGCCTGGCGATGGCCCGGCGGTCCCACAATTGCAGGCGCTCCCGGCGCCGGGACTGCTGAGCCTCGCCGCCCTGCCTGTGGATGGCGTCGCTCAGCGTGCCGAGTTCGGTGTCAATCGCGGTACTCTCGCGCGCCCCGGTGAGGAAGAACTGCCGGACGGAAGCCCTGGCTTTAGACAGTTCCATGCGCTGCAGCATCATGTCGTAGTCGCCGCTCTTCCAGGCGCTGAACACCCCGATGGCGAAGATGTCGGCATGCGGGGCGAGCAACGCGGCCTGCTGGAACGGCGCGCTGACCCGGTAGCGGTCTCGCTCGATCAGGTCGATGACCTTTCCGGCCGCCTCCGATGCCTCGGCGACGTGCGCGAGGCCGCGGCCGAGCTGGACCTTCGCCACGTTCGACATCGCGAGGATCGCCTGGTCGGTTGCGAGTTTGCCGCCCACCCGGGTGGCTTGCCGGTACTCCTCTTCCATCAGCCGGACGGCTGCTTCGGGTTCACCGGCGGCCATCTTGACCCGTGCGCCAGCCTCGAGTGCCAGCGCCAGGGTGATCGGCTGACCGAGGACCCGGGCGCGGGCGATGCAGTCGTCAGCCATCCGCTGCCAGTGCGCGAGCACTTCGGGAGTGTCGGCTGACGA
This sequence comes from uncultured Actinomycetota bacterium, assembly GCA_963771985.1. GTDB lineage: Bacteria > Actinomycetota > Actinomycetes > Streptosporangiales > Streptosporangiaceae > Trebonia. The sequence goes on from CAVYVO010000036.1 coordinate 229,231, forward strand.
ATGTTCTGTCAGGTCGAACAGCTCGTTGACGGTGCCCATGATCGTCATGAACTCGGCACTCGTATCAGGCGGACCGCCGTCGCCGCCGGACGCCGGGGACTGGCCGAGCTGGGCCGCCAGCCGGGTCTCGACGGCCTGGTCATGGGCTGGCATCTCCAGGACGATCTCGGCAAGCCGGTAGAGCTCTGCCTCCGCGGCTGCGGCGACATCGGGCATCAGCTCCATCCGGAGCGCGGCCGCACGATGGTGCACGGTGAGCAGGGCGGAAAGCTCCCGCCTGAAGTGGTTCGGATCTTCGACGTCACCGGGCGGTACCGCCTCGATCCACCGCTCGACCGCGCGGTCGGTACCGTCCGAATCCGGGACCGGGTAGCCGGCACGGTCCAGCTCGCCGATCGCGTCGTCTAGCCACCGCCGGGCCTCGAAGTCGTCGCTGTTGCCGTGCGCCAGCTCCGCCAGGCCGAGGAGGACGGCGGCACGGTCCGCGGACCGTTCCGGCGCGGTACGCAGCTCGGCCAGCAGCCGCTCGAGGCGGGTGTCGGCATCCGGCAGCAGCCGCTGACCTGCCGCGTCGCGCTTGCTGCTGCTCGCGGCGGCCTGGTGCTGCTCTCCCGCTTCTGTGTACATCGCGGCGGCGGCGCCGAAATGGACACTGGCCTCGGCGTAGCGCTGCCGGGCTTCGCAGGCTCTGCCCAGGCTGTCGAGCGCGCTGGCGATCTTGTACTGGAGCAGGCGCCGCCCGCCTTCGGACAACGAAGCGCCGCCCAGGATGCCTTCATAGCCGCGGACCGCGGCGGCCAGGCAGTCAGCGTCCTCGTCCGTCGCCTGGCCGGCCAGCGCGGCGCGGACCGCGCCCTCGGTCCGCTTGTCGATCGGCTCGCACTCCCCGGCGGACGCGAGATCCCGCTCGGCCAGCTGGTCTGTCCGCGCCTTGGACGCGTCGCGCAGAACCGAGCCGCTTACCGCGCGCAGGGCAAGCAGCCTGTCCCGGTGCGGCAGCCAGCGTCCGGCATCCGCGCCCGCGTCCTGCCCAGTCGGCCCGCCGGTGAGTTCTACCGCCTCGTTGTAGAAGGCGCGCAGATCGATATAGGTCAGCGAATCGAGCTCGGCTCGCAGCGCCTCGTCACTCGCTTCGGCCGACGTTCCGACGAGCCGGTCGACAAGCCGCTGAGCCCTGACCGAAGGACCGAGATAGTGCTCAGCTTCCAGCCGCTGTTCGACAAGCTCCCACATCGCGTGGCCCCCCGCCAGGCTTGATGATCCGATCGTCATCAAACACCAGGCATGACGTGTTGGCCAGCTGTATAGACCGTTTCTAGGCCGGGACCATAGAGCCGGCGATTTCGTTGAGGGCGCGGATGCGCGGGTTCTCGCGGCTGGTGCACCAGACCAGCCCGAGCGGTATGGGGGCAGGTCGCCGATGGGGATGAGGAGTATGTCGTCGCGGTTGAAGATGGGGACCGTTGAACTGGTCGGGTGCACGATGCGTCCGCTGGCCACCAGCGACAGGATCTCGTGGACGGTCTGGACGGGCCGGGTGCGGCGGATCGGGCGTCCAGACGGCGCGCGGGGGGGGCACGAGCAGGTCGTAAACCGCCGGCGGGGTGGACGGGGGGAACAAGGCGACCTCCTCGCCGGCCACGTCCTCGACCAACACCGTCTTCTTGCCGGCCAGCCGGTGAGACGGGGCTACGGCGAGTGCCCGCTGGTAGTAAGCGAACGCGGCGCCTGAGGTGAGATCTGGTTCGTCGACGGCCAGCCAGTTGCACAAGACGTCGATGTCGCCCCGGCGCAGCGCCCGGTAGGCGTCGAAGGTCTCGACTTCCCGGGGCCGGATCTCGCAGGCGGGATAGTGAGCGTGGAACGCCGCGATGAGCCGGCTGAGCGCGGGGCCCTCGGTGGTAAGTACGAAGCCGATGCGCAGGAGCCCGCGGACGGAGCCGGACAGCTGGCTGGTGTCGGCCAGCGCCTGGTCCACGGCTGCCAGCGCGGGCTCGAGCTTCCGCTTGAGCACCTCGCCAGCCGGTGTCAGGCGGACCCGGCGGCTGGTCCGGTCGAAGACCTTGACACCCAGCCTGGACTCAAGGACGCGTACGGCCTGGCTCACTCCGGACTGGGAGATGCCCAGGCGCTCAGCCGTGCGGCCGAAGTGCAGCTCGTCGGCGAGCACGAGGAAAACCCGTAGCTCGCGTAGGTCGACGTCCTGCCACATCAATAAGCGATGCTAATCGATCCGATCAGCGATTGCCCCTTGCTCAGCCCCGGCCCGCTAACCCAGGTTGGTATCAGGCGACAGTGAATCGTGACCGGAGGAGGCGACATTGACGGGGGAAAGCGCCGCGCGAACCCGCGCGAATGCGGTTATCACCGTGCACAAGTACGAGCCGGCCGCGTATGACGAGCCGGCCGAAGGCCCGGTACTGACCAGGATTTACGTTGAGGAGCGCTTCTCAGGCGACATCAGCGGCGACGGCGTTGTTGAGTTCTTGCAGGCGGCACGCGCCGATGGATCGGCGAGCTTCGTGGGTGTCGAGCGGGTCACCGGCCAGCTCGGCGGGCGGCGGGGCACCTTCCTGCTCCAGGACGCCGGGACTGTGCAGGGCGAGGTCGTCAGCGGGGACTGGTTCGTGATCGCCGGGTCGGGCACCGGGGAGCTGACCGGTCTGCGCGGCGAGGGCGGGTTCCGCGCCAACCTCAGCGAGGGCGCCGAGGTGCATCTGGACTACTGGTTCGAATGAACGGTCAGCCGAGCCTGGCGATGATCTGGGGAAGGTCGGCCGTGGTGCGGATGCCGGGGTCGGCGGCGCAGACGAACGGGACGGCGTTGACGGCGCGGTTGGCCGTGTAGTCCGAGCTGATCGCCGACAAGCCGCGTCTAGTGCGCGGCTGCCGCCATCGAGGTACGGGCGAAGTTGCGGGCGACGACCGTCGCGGCCTGGAGCCGGTGGCGCTGGGCGGCTTCCCGCGCGGCCGCCGCCGACAGGGTGGCCCACGGCTCCGCCGCCGGGTCGATCCGGGATGCCAGTTCGGTGTGCCAGGCCGACGGCTGCTCGCCGGCCGACGGCGGAAGGAGCTGGACGGGGCTGGGAGCGGCGGCCGCGCTCTGCCGGTAAAACTGCAGCGCGGCCGCGTCCAGGTCATCGTTGACCAGCACCGCCACGCCTGCCTGGACCGGCGCGGGCTCGGCCGTGTCCACCACCCAGCCCCCGGTGTTGAAGATGCGAACCGGCGCAGGGAAACCGGCCACGGACCAGCGGTCGGTGAATGGCTTGTGGGTGTGGCCGTACACGAACGAGACCTCCTCCGGGACCTGGCCCCACTCGTGCCGTAGCTGGCCGCGGACCGGGCCCTCCAGGTAGGACCGCAGTCCGGCCTGGCCCTGCGTGGTAAGGGCGACTGTCGGCGTGCCGCGCTCGCTCCTGGCCACGTGGTTGGCTTCCCGCTTGAAGATCGTGTTCAGCGCCCACCGCTCCGGCCGGTGCAGCCAGGCCGGCCCCTTGCCCTTGGCGATCATCGCCGCGGTCAGGTTGGAGACGAGGCCGTCGATGTCGGCTGGGCTGGTCAGGTCGGCGTAGATCAGGCCCATGTCCGTGCCCACCTGGCCGGAGCGGCCGAGCGTGGACCACAGGAAGTCGATCCAGGCGAAGTTCTCTTCTTCCAGCAGGTCGATGTTCGCGAACTCGTCCTGGGGCTGGCCGGGATAAAGGATGTGCTTGAGCTGCGACATCAGCGAGTAGATGGACTCGGTGAAGTGCCCGTGGCTGACGATGAGGCAGCGCCGCCCGTCGGGGGTCCGGAGCGCCAGGTTCGGGTAGGACACCCCGACCTCGGTCCCGGCGCCCGCCTCGCTCCGGATGAGCCCGGTGAGCAGGGCTGAGCTGGCCGCGGGCCGTTCCGCGGCCGGCTGCAGTTTCGTGGTGTGCCAGGGAGCGACCAGCTCGGCTTCGGCGGGTTGGCCGCAGACATAAGCCACGTACTGGTTCTCCCGTGTGGTCTCCCACAGGTGATGGTCGTGATTGCCGGGCAGGTAGTGCACACCTGCGTCGAACACCGGCTGGCCGCCACCGAACGCCAGGCGGGCGAACTGGCGGAACACCATCGCGGACACCTCGTCCGGGGACAAGGCCAGGTCCAGGACGTCTCCGGCCAGGATCAGCGTCGGCGGCCTGTCCTGATCACGGGTGAGCTGGCGCAGGCCGTCGACGAGCCCGGTCAGCACCGGGCTCGGCCGCCGCGGGTCGGCGGAAAAGCCAGTGTCCGCGCCGGTCGCGGGGCGCTCGCTGAGCGAGGTCAGCATGCTGTTCTCGGCCCCGAAGTGCAGATCGGACACGATCACGTAGCGGATATCAGTCATAGCGGCGCTCCTCCTTGCCGATTCCGCGCGGTAGTCGCCGCACAGGTCCGAAGACCTGCCACAGCTCGCTCATGAACAGCTGGCCGAAGGCGTCGAGCGCCCGGATCCGGCCGCTCAGGGCCGGGCCGCGCACCCGGAACGTCGTCAGCTGCCAGGCGAAGTCGGCCGGGGGGATCCGCAGGATCCCTGAACCTACCAGCCCGTCGGTGGTTCCCGACCCGCCGTCGGCGACCGGGACATGGCCGTCCAGGATCCGGAAGTAGAGGGTGGAGGTCTCCGGCCATACGGCGGTCAGCGGGCCCGGCCGGACATCCTTGAAGCCGGCCAGGGTCAGGGGCCGGCCGGTAGCGTCGGCGAAGTACAGCCGGTAGAGCATGTGCCGGGTCGCCGGGCCTTCGTCGACGAAGAGGTTGAACGCGCCCTGCTGCACCGGGAACCGGCCGCCCAGCGGGTCGCACCCCACGTACCCGCTGGCGGTGGCGGGATGCTCCCGGTCGGCCACAAACTGGTCCACGTCGTCAGTGGCGATCGTGAGCCGGAAGACCAGCCGGTTACCGGTCTTCCGGCCGAGCTCGTACCCGGCCCGGTAGTCGGCCTCGGCGAACGCGAACGCCCCCGTCATCCGCTCGGTGAACTGAAGTGAATAGGTCATCGGGATTCCCTCCCGAGGATGTGCGCAGCCGCCCGCTCCGCGAATGCGGCGATCGTGAGAGAAGGGTTCGCGCCGACGGGGCCGGGCATCACCGATCCGTCCACAACGTGCAGCCCGGGGTAGGCGAAGGACTCGCCCCACTGGTCGACCACGCCGCAGTCGGGGCTGGCGCCCATCGGGACGCCACCGAGCGGGTGGACCGTTATGACCCGCTTGAACAGCCACAGCGGGGTATTGGCCAGGCCGGCCCGCAGCACCCCGGCGATCTCGCGCAGTGTCGCCTCGACGCGGTCGAAGTAGGCGGACGAACCACTGGTGGCCCAGTCCAGTTCGAGGTTCCCGTCCCGCAGACGCATCGTCCCGTTGGGGATGTCGCGGCCCATGGCCAGGACCGGCAGCGCGGTGGCTGAGGCGATCCCGTCGCCGAAAAGACCCGAGATGTCCCCGCTGACATTCGACAGGGGGCGTCCGCGCAGGTGCGACCACAGGCGCCGGGCGGCGAAGCGGCCCAGGCGGACGGTCATGCTTGGCGCGTCGCCCGCTTGCACCATCCAGTCGAGGAAAGCCGGGTTGCCGCCGTCTTCGATGTAGAAACCGCGCCCGGCCGGCCCGTGCCCGTCGAGAGTGTCGGGCATGCGGATGGCGCTGGTGATGACGGGGCCGAACTCCGGGTCCAGTGGCCGCGGCACCGCTGTCTGCTCGACGGTGCGGTGGCTGTGCAGCAGGAACGTCAGCAGGTCGCCGTTCCCGGAGAAACGGGTGCCGAGGGCGGGGCCCAGGGCCGGGAAGGCGGCCCGGTTGCGCAGCAGCAGGTAGGTCGAGCCGAACGTGCCGGCTCCGATGATCAGCCGGTCCGCGGTGACGGCAACGGCGCGCGGGGGACCCTGGCTGTCCGGATCGCGCTGGAGGTAGCCGACTCGGTACCCGCCGGGTGAGCCGTGCCGGTCGATCCGCCGCACTTCGCACAGGGTGCGGATCTGGGCCCCGGCGTCCGCGGCCCGGGAGAGGTAGGTGTAGTCGAGCGTGTTCTTGGCCCCGCTATTGCAGCCCACGTCGCACTCGCCGCAGAGGCTGCACGTGGTGCGCGCCTTGCCGTGCAGGTTGGGGTGCTCCTCGGCGAGGGGCTGGCCGGGCACGGGGGGCTGGCCCGGGCTGGCGAAGCTGACCGCGAGCGGCGGCAGCTGCCAGTCCAGGCCGAGCACCTCGGCGGCGTAGCGGGTCGCGCGGGTCTTGGCGGTGGATGAGTACGGCGCCACGTCGAAGGGGTAGCGCTGTACGCCCATCATGGCCTCGGCGGCCTCGTAGTACGGCTCAAGGTCGGCGTAGGTGACCGGCCACGGCCGCGGCGGGCGGTCGGGCGCGTCGTCCACGAACCAGGCCGGGTCCTTGCGGAGCATGACGTTGGCGTAGATGAGGGAGCCGCCGCCGAGCCCGCTGGACACCACGGACTCGATCCCGCGGAACGCCCATATGTCGAACATCCCGTACAGCCCGGCGGACGGATCCCATAGGTTGGCGGCCACCCCCCGAGGGCTGCGCGGGAACGAACCGGGCGGGTAACTCCGGCCGCGCTCGAGGACCAGGACCGACCGGCCGGCCTGAGCGAGCCGGCAGGTTGACGCCGACGCGCCGAAGCCCGAGCCAACCACCACCACGTCGAAGTGCTCTTCCATCAGGCTTCCTCCTCACCGCGCGGACCGCACTAGCGCCATGGCCAGGTCCGCTCCGTGCCGAACCGCCTGCGAACATGACGCGGTATCGGTGGCGTGCACGCTGCCGAGCGCCCGGGCCGCTTGCCGCCAGGCGAATGGTACTGTTCCCGTCCCGGCGGTCCGGCCGTCCCGGTCGTCGCGCAGGGTCACCGTCAGGCCGTGGCCATTGGCCGCGGGGACCGCGAGCAATGATTGCGGCCCGTTGGGGCCGCGCCAGCCGAGCCGCAGCGTCAGGCCCGCCTCCGGGTCGATGACCGCGACGCCGCGTTCGATCAGCGTGTGCGGCCTGAGGCCGGGCGCGGTGATGTCGCCGTTCACGCTCAGCTCCCGCGGGCCGCCGGAGGTGGCCCGGCCGCGCGCCTGGACTTGCAGGTGCAACTGGATGCGAGCGGCGCCGCCCGGATCCCGCTCAGCGGCCCCGCCGGGGCCGGGGCAGGCGGGGGTGAACGAGCCCGTCAGGATCAGGCGCGCCGCCGCCCCGGCCGCCGCTTCCCGCATCCGGGTGACGCCGGGCCCCCAGGGGGCGGCCGTAGGCGCCGGGTCGTCGAGGTACCGGCAGGCGTCCTGGTACCCGAGGCCGATGAGAGTGGCCGCGTCTATCTGGCCGAAGTAATAGGCGGGGTCGAGGGGTATGGGGTGCTCCGGCTTGATGACGTGCAGCCGCACTGGGCGCTCCGGCCAGCGGTCCCCGACATACTCCAGGTCGCGCAGCAGCGACCCGTTGGCGGCCATCTCGATCATGTGGACGTACTGGCGGAACAGTCCATTGTGGTAGGCGGGAGTGTTGCCTATGCACCACACCAGCCAGATCTCGTCGCTCCCCCGGGCTACCGCCCCGGGGACGTTGCTGTCCCGGATCCAGACGGCGTCGGTGTACGGCGTGCCGCCGCGCACCACGGCCGGCATCAGGATCGGCAGGGACACCGCGGCGACCAGCAGGTCCAGGTCGATGTCCGGGTGTTCCACCACCTCCGCCGTCTTGGCGGCGAAGTTGCACACGTTGTAGGTCCCGATGACCCCTGTGGCCCGGCGGATCACGTCGGGCTCGATGCCAAGGTGTGGGAATACCCGCTCTCGCAGGCCACGGGCACCGCCGAGCGCCGGCCAGCGCAGCGAACGGGCGTAGTCACGCCAGGGCAGCAACGAAGAGAAGTCCCGCTGGCGCAGTGTCCGCCAGCGCTGGCCGATCTCCTCGCTGTCCTGCCCGGCCAGCAGCATGGACAGGTTCATCGTTCCCCCTGACGACCCGTCCACGTGGTGGAAACGCAGCCCGGCCTGTTCGAGCGCGGCGAGGACGCCTGCCTGGTAGGCGACGCGCATTCCCCCGCCGGCCAGGACCAGGGAGCGCCGCGTCCCGGCGGGGCGGGCGTCATCCGGGGGCGCGAACAGCGCGGAGGTCACGGCGATCACTCCCCATCGCGGCTTCGCTGCCAGGCGTAGACGAGGCAGCCCAGGCTGGAGAGCAGGTCGAACGCGGCGACGGGAAGCGCCCGCGCCGAAAGCACGGCCGCGGGCCCGGCGGTCACGACCGGAGTTCCGTCGGCTGGCCGGCCAGGCGGCCGTCGCAGGACGGCGGCGGCAGCCAGGCCTGGGACAGCCCCAGGTCGACCACGCTTTTCAGGCCTTCCGGTTCGGTCGTCGGCGGTTCGCCGAAGGAAAGGAACCACCCTTCGAGGTGGTCGTCGAGGATTCCCGCTGACGCGGGGAAGAAGGCAGTGAAGAGCGGCCCGCGGGAGATATCCAGCTCACGCAGGCCTGACGTGCGGGGGCTGTCGCCGATGAGGAGGTCCGCGGCGCCGCCGCGCAGTACGCCGCCGCCAATGTTCCCGTGGAAATAGATCGTCGACTTCCAGAGCATGCCCCGGAACTGGCAGAAGTTCGCGGACGACATCCGGACGGGCAGCCCGGTCCATCGCGGCCTGCGGATCGTGATCCGCATGGCGAGCTTCCCGTCCAGGTCGTACTGGCTGGAAACAGTGCGCCGGTCGATCCGGAAGTCCAGGTTGGCCTGGTGCTTGGGCATGCCCCAGATGCCCTTGCCGCCCTTGACCGATATCTCGGTACTCACCGGCAGGTCGTAAACATACTGGCCCAGGTCGTAGTGCCGCCGGAAGAGCAACGGCAGCAGTGGGGGTGCGGGACGCAGGCCGTGCGTGACGCCGATGGCGATGCTGAACTCGATGTACCTGCCGATGTTCGTCGACGTGTAGTCGACCACGGTGATCATCAGCAGCGCCCGACGGCGCCAGAGCAATAGCGGGTGGAGTTCGCGGCCGGGGAGCAGTTCGGCCGCCTTGTCCGCGTCGATGGTGAACGCGGCCATGAGCGCCGGGGAGTGGTGCGACGCCACGGGTAGTTTGAAGGGGATCCCGTCGACCAGCGAGTAGCGCCCCTTTTCAGCGCCAATGCGTTGCGGCAGTTTCATCCTCACGGACCTTCCTCGTCAGTTCTTTCCCAAAGCGTCCAGGATCAGGGGAAATACATCGCGGGCCGCGTCCTTTCCCATGAACATGTCCAGGTGCCCGTATCGCGGCACCACATGCAGGGCGTACTGCCCCTGTCCGTTGGCGTTGAGATAATCGAAGGTGCGCTCCTGGCTTTCCGGGAGGTAGCAGCAGTTCTGCTGTCCGGCCAGCAATGTGATAGCGGCGTCCGTTCGCGGCGCGCCGGCGCCGAAGCTGGCCGGAAGCTGGGCGAAGCGATTAGCGGCCATGAGGTGCCCGGCGTCGACGCAGCGCGTCATCTGATAGAAGAAGCTGAGCGGCACCGGCCCGAACTCGCCCTTGACCCATTCGTGCGTGGCGTCATTGAGCAGGGCGTGCGACCACAGCGTCGGGTGGCCAACCCCATAGGTGAAGCTGGCTATCCGGCATGGGGTATTCGCGCATTCCCGGTGCGTCAGGCGCACCAAGGCGGTGATCGCCGCCGCGATGGCGTCAGGGGCCTCCACGCCCCAGTGCGGATCAAGGTAGCGGGTCAGTACGCGGACGGGCCGGTGGAACCAGCCGAGCTTCCACCGGGCGAGCGGAGGAATGACCGGGTGCAGCGAGACCGCGTTGGAGACGATGGTCGTGACCTGCGGGAGCAGGCCGGCGGTGGCGGCCATCATGAAGCTGGTCGAGCCCTGGCAGTGCACGAGCGCCTTGAGCCGGTCGTGGCCGGTGTGCTCCAGGACTGTCCGGACGGCGGCCGGATGGTCGAAGACCGCTGCCTGGTCGAGCGTCCACTGGCTAGGCCGCAAATCGATGCTGGCCCGCCAGTTCTCCAGCCATACGTCGAATCCTTGGTCGAGAAGGGCGTCCACGATGGTGACCGGGACGGGAGCGCGGAAGATGTTGGCCCGCACGCCCGCTCCGTGCGCCAAGAGAACCGGGCCCCGCGGCGGGGCGCCGGGAGCGGTGCCCGCGGCGGCCGAGCGGACGACGTGCAGAACGTTGCAAACCCGCCCGTCCCCTGCCACGAACGGTACGACCTCGTCGGCAGTGTCGGTTGTCATCTGGTCACCTCCAGGCCGGACCGGCAGGCCATGGCCGCCCATTCCAGCGTCCACAGGCCGGCCCGGATCCGGTTGCGGGCCATCCGGCGCCGCAGAATGCCGCCCAGCAGCCGCTCACGGCCCTTCGGGCCGCCGATAATCATCAAGATCGCCGACACGACCATCAGGACGGTCATGACGGTGAAGAACTTGGTCGCGGCCGTAACCTGCGGGACAAATTGGTTGTAATAGTTATCCGGGCGAAGCTTCGATGCGATTGGGAAGGAAAACAGGACCAGTGACCAGCCCGTCCCCAGGTACATAGCGGTGCACAGGAAAAGGAAGAGATTGCTGGCCGCCAGCCATACGCCAACCATCCATGCACCCCCGTTGCGTCATGAATGATTTCAACCCAGTATCCCCGGCCAGGCCGCAGTTGCCTAGAGCCCGCATTAACCGGGATTGTGTACGGACTCGCCCAGTTATGACCGGGTTTGCCCCTAGCAAGTCGATTGCGCAATCGACCACACAAGGCAACACACCGGAACAACCTGAGTGTGCGGCGTGTCGGGCACACCGCCCGTTTCACACCCTCATCTCCCGTTACGTGAAGCCCCGTTCCCCGGCATCCGCCAGGCTTTGATTGCAGATTCCCGCGCCATGGGGGCTGTTGCACATTTTGGTTTGCCGGATTTCGGGTGTTATTGCTGGCAGAATTGATTTATGGCACACCAGTTCAAGCCGGTTGACCGTGACGCCGAGATGCTTTTGCCCCATAACATGCTCGACTGGGTGCCTGAGGGCCACGCTGTCCGGGTCGTTATCGGCACGGTCGAGCGGCTCATGACACGGGACCTGACCGCCCGGCTGGTGCCGCCGACGGAGAAGGGCTCGGCGGCCGGCCCGGCCCGGTATGACCCGGTGATGCTGCTGACCGTGTGGATGTACGGCTACCTGCGCGGGGTGCTGTCCACCCGGGCGGTGGAGGACCGGTGCCGCTACGATGCGACGTTCCGGGTCGCGTGCGGCCGGCTGATCCCCGACCACACGACGTTCTCCCGGTTCCGCCGGCACCTGTTCGCGCAGGACGGGCTGGCGGAGGACCTGTTCTACCAGGTTCTTCACGTGTGCGCGTGCACGGGGCTGGGCCGGCTTGCCGTGGTGGCCGGCGACGGGGTGAAGATCGCCGCGAGCGCGCCGGAGGAGGCCAGCCGGACCGAGGCCGGGCTGCGGAAGCTGGCCGGGCAGGTGGCGGCGGACGCGCGGAAGGCCGCCGCCGCCGACGAGGCGGAAAAGCCGGTGCTGCCCGGGACGGACCTGCTGCTGGGCGCGGACACGGTGCCGCCGGGCCCGGATCCGCGGTCGCGGGCCGGGCGGGTGCTGGCCTGCCTGCAGGACCTGGAGGCAGAGCGGGAGGCCGCTGAAGCCGCCGCCCGGGAGCAGGGGCGGGCCTACCTGGAGGCGCTGGCGGCCGGCGCCGCGGCTGGCCGGCCCCCGGCCGCGGTCGCCCTGGCCGCCGCGCAGCTGCGGCTGGAGGAGGCCATCGCCGCGGAGGAGGCCACGCTCGCGGACTGGCAGGCGCGCCGCGCCGCCGGGCAGCGGGTCACCCGCCCGCCGGCCCGGCCCGGCACCGGCAACAAGGCCCGCAAGGCCCGCGCCCGCCTGGAAGCACTGCAGGCCGGGGCCGCCGCGGAAGCCGGGCAGGCAGCAGATGCCGGGAACGAGAAGAAAGCCGCGAAGGCGCCGCGGCGCAACGTCACCGACCCGGACTCCCGGCTGCTGCCGGTGCGCGGCGGCGGGTTCATCCAGGGCTATAACTGCCAGGACGCCGCGGCCGATGACCGGCTCATGCCCGGCGGCTACGCCTGCCAGGACACCGGCGACGTGCTGCAGGCGCAGCAGCTCGCCCGGGTGGCGGAAAAGGGCGCCGCGGTCGTCGCGGCCGGCCACGCTGCCCACGCCGCCGACCCCGCCATGCCCGTGAAATGCCACGGCCGGCTGTGCACCCTGCCGGAGGAGGAGAAAAACAGTCCCGGCCACGACGCCGCCGCCTGCCATGCCGCCATGACCAGCGGCATCGGCGTCCTGGTCGAGGACGCCGGCTACCACAGCGAGGCGAACCTGACGGCGCCCGGCCCGGGCCGGCTCATCGCCGATGGCAAGACCCGCGACCTCGCCCGCCGCGAGCCAGCCGACGGCCCCCCGCCGGGCGATGCCACCGCCGTGGAGGCGAACGCGCACCGGCTGGCCACCCCCGAGGGCCGCGCGCTCTACAAGCGCCGCGCCCCCGACGTCGAGGGCCTGCACGCCAGCCTCAAGGACAACGGCGGCCTGCGCCGCTTCAGCCTCCGCGGCCTGCCCAACGCCACCAGCGAGTTCCTCTTCGCCGGCCTCGCCCACAACCTCCGCCTTCTGGTCGCCGTCAGCTGAACCAGCAACCCCGTGGCCCGGCCGCGCACCGCGCGGTCGGCCACCGCATACCCGCAAGCAGCAGGCAACCACACCAGAGCACCGCAAACCCGGCATACCGGCCTGAGATGCGAAACCGCGCGCACGCCCCAAACCCGCCCGGGATCGTTCCTGCCACGGCCACGTCACCCGAACCCGGCTAGCCCCAGAAAACTGCAACAGCCCCCATGGCACCGGAAATCGCAATCAGAGCGGCAGGCCGCATCCACAAAAGCCGCATTCCGGGCACCCCTGGCCGGGAACCGGCCGCGGAGGCCAGTGAACCACATCACCGGCACTCGGCACGCCGCAGAATCACCTTGTTTCGGAACGTTGCCCAGAGCAGGTCGATCGCGCAATCGGCATGCTGGGCCCGGCCCGCTCCGGGACCTCCCCCGGAGCAGCCGACCGCTACCCCAGCCTGGCGATGATCTGGGGGAGGTCGGCCGTGGTGCGGATGCCGGGGTCGGCGGCGCAGACGAACGGGACGGCGTTGACGGCGCGGTTGGCTGTGTAGCCGGGAGAGACGTCGCCCATCCGCTCGATCGGCACCGGGAAGCGGAGGTCGATGTCGAGCGGGGCGTCGCCGTCGACGTAGACGTGCCAGCCGGTGGCGCGGACGTCCCAGGCCGGGTCAAGGTCCGTCGTGCAGTACCAGTTGGCGGCGAACCGCAGCACCGGGCGGCCGCCGCGGATGCCGGATACGGTCATGCGCTGCGCGGCGACCGTGCCCGCCGGCAGCGTGCCGGCGGCGATGCGGGTCGTGACCCGCGCGGCGGCCACCTCGCCGGCCGATTCCACTGAGTCCAGCGGCATCCCCAGCGCGTCGGCGGTCAGCCGCAGCGACGGGCCGAAGCTGATCGCGCCGTAGCCGAACCGCCGCGTGTCGAACTCCGCCGCCGGCTTGCCGAAGCCCATGACGTTGAACAGCAGGTCCGGCGAGTCACGCTGGGACAGGTCGGCGAACTCGCTGATCGTCAGGCCGTCAAGCCGGCGCTGGATGGACGTCACGACAAGCGGCAGGGCCTCGGAGATGAAGCCCGGGCTGCTGCCGGTGCTGTGGATGGAGGTCATCCCCGTGGCGCAGGCCGCCGCCACGCGCTCGCGCGCCGCGGGGTCCATGCTGTCCGGGTGGTGGAACTCGCCGCGCGTGGTGACGACGTTCGCTCCTGAGGCCAGGATCCGGCACACCTCGCCGACGTCGCACGCGGCGGGCATGTACAGCACGCAGTCCGCGCGCAGCGCCAGGATCTCGTCGATGTCGTTCGTCGCGGTCACCCCGGTGGCGGGCAGCCCGCACAGGTCGCCGGCGTCCTTCCCGGCCTTGGCCGGCGAGGTGACGTACACCCCGGCCAGCTCCAGCTCCGGGTGCTCGATGACGGCGCGCAGCGCGCGGGCGCCGATGTTGCCGGTGGCCCACTGGACCACGCGCGGGGGGGTCACGACGCCTTGCCTGCTAGCCCGCGGGGGGACGACCCCCCGCACCCCCCGCTAGGTTTTGAGGCCAGCTTGCCGACGATCGAGCGGAAGTCGCCGGTGCCGAACGACTGCTCCTCCGCGGTCATGGCGAAGTCCAAGGTGGCGAGCACGGCGCGTTCGAGCTGGAGGTTGAGTATCCGCTTGGTCGACTCGACCGCCTGCCGCGGCAGGCCGGCGACGCGCTTGGCGCACGCGAGCGCCTCGGTCAGCGGGTCGTCGGTCACGTGGTTGGCCAGCCCCATCTCCAGCGCCCGCGCCGCGGGGATGCGCGCCCCGGTGAGGGCGTACTCCTTCGCCCACAGCAGGCTGGTGTGCAGCGGCCAGGTCAGCGGTCCGCCGTCGGCCGCGACGAGGCCGATCTGCACGTGCGGGTCGGCGAGGTAGGCGGCCGGTGCCATGTAGACGATGTCGCTCAGCGCCACCAGGCTGCAGCCCAGCCCCACGGCGGGGCCGTTGACGGCGGCGACCACCGGCACCCGGCAGCGCGCCATGCCGAGCACCAGGTCGCGGCCGTGCCCGATCGTCTTGGCGCGGAGCGCGGCGTCCCGGCTGAGCTCCTCCAGGTAGGTGAAGTCGCCGCCCGCGGAGAACGCCCGGCCCGCGCCGGTCACGACGACGGCGCGGGCGTCGTAGTCCTCGCCGAGCCGCGGCCACAGCCGGGCCAGGCCGGTGTGCAGGGCGTCGTTGACGGCGTTGAGCGCGTCCGGGCGGTTCAGCGTGACGATCCGCAGCGGGCCGTCCGCGCGGACGTCGATCTCGTCCGGCATGTCGTACATGTCAAACCCCCAGTCCGAGGATCCGCGAGGCGATGACGTTCTTCTGGATCTGCGAGGTGCCGCCCATGACGCTCTGCGCGCGGCTGTACAGGTAGGCGCTGAGCAGGTCCGGGTCGCCGGTCCCGCCGACGGCGAGCGCCGCGTGGCCGGCCGCCTGCTCGGTCCACGTCATGAGCAGCTTGTCCAGCGATCCCTGGGGTCCGTGCTCCACCCCGTCGAGCCGCTCGGACAGGCGCCGCCGCACATGCAGGCGGAGCATCTCGGATTGGACGATGGCCCAGGAAAGTTCTGTGGGCATTGAGGCAGACGGGGACGAAGTGGCAGGGGGGGCGTGATGGGTGCGTGCCGCGAGGTCGCGGACGAGCTTGCCGTAGCGCGCGGAATAGCCGAGCTCCGCGGGCTCGCGTTCGTGGCTGACGATCGTCATGGCCAGCGCCCAGCCCTCGCCGGGCGCGCCGACCATCTGGGCGGCGGGCACGCGGGCTCCGTCGAACAGGACCTGTCCGAACTCGTTTGTCACTCCATTGATCATCCGCAACGGACGCTGCTCGATGCCCGGCTGGTGCATGGTGATCACGAACCCGGACAGGCCGCGGTGACGTGGCGCGTCCGGGTCGGTCCGGGCGAGCAGCAGGCACCAGTCGGCCACGTCGGAGTAGCTCGTCCAGATCTTGTGGCCGTGCACCACGTACTCGTCACCGTCGCGGGTGGCACTGGTCGTCAGCGACGCCAGGTCGCTGCCGGCGCCTGGCTCGCTGAACCCCTGGCACCAGCGCTCGGTCCCGTTGATCATGCCTGGCAGGAACCGGCGGCGGAGCTCCTCGCTGGCGTGCCTGCCCAGCCCCTGGACGAGATAGCCGAGGCTCGGCCGGGGCGGGGCACCGGCGCGGGCCAGTTCCTCGTCGAGGATGACGTCGTAGACCGGGGGCAGTTCGTGGCCGCCGTACTCGCGCGGCCAGGAGAGGCCGAAGAAGCCGGCCTGGTGCAGGGCCCGGTGCCATTCGGCCTGCTGTGCCCAGTATTGGTCTCCGGATGCGGAGAAGTCACCGGCCCGTTCGGAAAGCCAGTTCTTGAGTTTTTCCCGGAAAGCGGCCTCGTCGGCTGAGTCACGATAGTCCACGGGTGATCTCCTCCAGGCGGGCGGGGAACAGTTCGGACGCGGCGATGACCCGCCGCAGGTAGACGTGGGCGAGGCAGTCCCACGTGTTGCCGATGCCGCCGTGCACCTGGATAGCCGTCTCGCAGATCGTGCGGGCGGCGTGCGCGCAGTACACCTTGGCGAGCCGGGCGGCGCGGATCGCGTCGGCCGGCGTGAGCTCGTCGACGGCCCAGGCGGCGTAGCGCAGCACGCTGACGGATCCCTCGATGAGCGCGAGGCCTTCGGCGAGCGGGTGGGCGACGGCCTGGTAGGAGCCAATCGTCTTGCCGTACTGGGCGCGGACCTTGGCGTAGTCGCAGGCGAGGGCGTGCGCGCCGCGGGCCGCGCCGAGCTGGTCGGCGGTGGTGACGACCAGGGCCAGCGCCCGCCAGCGGGCGGCGTGCGCGGCGGAGATCTCGCCGGCAGGCGTTCGGGGGCCTGTTATGGAGGCGCTGTGCCTGGTCAGGTCGGTTCCGGTCGCTGCTTCGCCGAGCCGGGCGGTCAGCAGTTTCTGTTCATCCAGCATCAGGGCGCGGGAGATGCCCTTGGCGTCGGTTGCCACGCCGTCGACCGCGATCGTGGTCGGCGTGCGGCTCGGCCGCAGGGCATCGGCGAGCGCCGGGCCGACGAACGGGACGTCGACGAGGCCGCGGGCGAACTCCTCGGCGACGATCGCCACCTCGACGCCGGAGGCGCCGTCGGACCGCAGCGACCGCCAGCCGGCGGCGGCGACCGCCTTCTCCAGGCGGGCGACCCGGGCCTCGTCTTCCAGGTCCAGGACGGATTTCGGGCCGAGGTCGTCGGCCAGCTTGGCGGCGGCGTCGCGCAACTCGCGCTGCTCAGTGCTGAGGCGTGCGTCCATGCCGCTCCTTCAGGACTCGGCGCAGCGCCTTGCCGGATGGCAGGCGGGGGATCTCGTCCACGACGATGACCCGGGCCGGCTTCTTATAGGAGGCAAGCCGGCCGGCGACGTGTTTGATGAGATCGTCTGGTTCGGCTGGCTTTTCCAGCTTGACGGCAGCGATGATCGACTCGCCGTCGACCGGGTCGGGGACGCCGAACACCGCCGCGTCGACCACCGCCGGATGGCTGAGCAGGACGCCCTCGACTTCGGCGGGAGCGACCTGGAAGCCGCGGACCTTGATCATCTCCTTGGACCGGTCGGTGAGGTGCACCCAGCCGTCCGGCTCGACGTAGCCGACGTCGCCGGTCCGGTACCAGCCGTCGGTGAAGGCTTCTCCGGTGGCCTCTTCCGGCAGGTAGCCGGACATCAGCGACTCCGCGCGGACCTGGATCTCGCCGGTCTCACCGGCTTGCAGCCTCTTGCTGTTATCAAGAGAGACGACGCGGAGGCTGACGCCCGGGACAGGCTTGCCCACGCTGTCGAGACGGGCGTCGCGGACGGGATTGCAGGCGATGACGGGGAGTTCGCTGGCACCGTAGGCGGGGACCCAGGGCACGCCGGTCCGCTTGGTCACCGTCTCGGCGACGCTCGGCGTCACCGGCGTGGCGCCCCACATGATGAAGCGGAGCGAGGTCAGGTCATAGTCCTCGAGCCTGGGGTGGTTCGCGAGGGCCAGCGCGATCGGGGCGACGGCCATCTCCACGGTGATCTGGTCGGCCTCGATGTGGTGCAGCATGCGGTCGAGGTCGAAGCGGCGATGCAAGCGCATCCAGATTCCGAGCTCGAGGGCGGTCGCGATGTTCAGCAGGCCGAGGATGTGGCTCGGCGGGGTGGTGACCTGGATCCTGTCTTTGCCCGTGAGCTCGAGGGCGTCGCGCCAGTGGCCGATGGCCGCGCGCAGCGAGCGGTGGGTGTGGCGGACGGCCTTCGGCAGGCCGATGGTGCCGGAGCTGAACACGAGGACGGCCTCGGCCGCCGGGTCCGGGTCCGGGTCCGGGTCGGCGGGTGGCTGCTGGCTGCCGGTTGTTGCTGTTATCGGATCGTCCAGGTGCAGCATCGGCATGAGGTTCGCGAGCACCGGGTGGTCGCCGACCGCGTGCTCCGGGTTCGTGATGGCGAGGGCGTGCTCGGTCTCGGCCTGCTTCCACGCGGGGCTGAACAGCACGACCGCCGCGCCTAGCCGCCAGATCGCCTGGACGGCCACGACCCATTCGGGACGGTTCGAGCTCATGAGCGCGACCCGGTCCCCTTTCTTGACGCCGTTCGCGGCGAGGATTTCGGCCAGGCCGCCGGCCAGCGCGTGCAGCTGCGCGTAGGTGTACTCGGTGTCCTCGAAGACGAGCGCGACACGCTCGTCTTCGTCGCTCCCGGTGCTCTCGTTACGCGACATCGCGAGGGCATCTCCTTTTAGGAGAATGTGATTACCACTTTGCTAGAGTCTTCATACCAGATGCGTGGCAGGTTGGCGAGAGCGCCGCGGTAACGGGGGCGTGTACGCCGTCGGCGAGGTCCCAGCGCGCCAGACCGGCGAGTCGCCTCGTCCCGTGCCGGGACAGCGGTACGAATGCGGATTAATGGGACGTTCGTCCCTAATAGGGCAGCAGTCCATGGGACATTGTCACAGGCATGAGCCTTCGGATCCGCTTGGTGGAGCCGCGCCCGCCGGGCCATCACGTTTATGACAGAGTGCTGCTGCCGCGGCTGGGCCTGCCGCTGATCGCGACAATGCTCGCGCGGGCCGGTCATGACACCACGGTGTACTGCGAGATGCTCGCGCCGGCCGATCTGGCCGACTGCCTGGCAGCGGACCTGGCCGGGATCTCGTCCACCACGTCCACGGCGCCGGCCGCCTACCGCCTGGCGGACACGCTGGAGGAATCTGGCGTACCGGTAGTGCTGGGCGGCCCGCATGTGACGTTCCGGCCCGAGGAGGCGCTGGAGCATGCTCGCTACGTGGTGCGCGGCGAGGGCGAGCAGACGATGCTCGAGCTGGTCGCCGCCCTGGAGCGGGAGATACCGCCGGACCAGGTGCCTGGCCTGTCGTGGCGGGATACCGACGGCCGCGCGCATCACAACGCGCCGCGCGGCCGCTGTTCGCAGGCGGCGTTCGAGGCGCTTCCGGCGCCGGACCTGTCGCTGATCGCCGGGCATGAGCGGATGACGATCAAGCCGCTGATGACCCAGTGGGGCTGCCCCTATGACTGCGAGTTCTGCGCGGTGACGGCGATGTTCTCCCGGCGGGTCCGGCACCGGCGGACAGCACAGGTACTCGCCGAACTGGCCGACCTCGAAGCCGAGCGGGTTTTCTTCCATGACGACAATTTCGTAGTGAGCAAGGCCCGGTCTGCGGAGCTGCTGAGCGCTATGACAGCCGCGGGGCTCACCCCGGAGTGGCTGGCCCAGGTGCGAGCGGACACCGTCTACCGGTCGCGGTCCAGCCGCGAGATCGACCACGAGTTCCTCGATCTGATGCGCGCCGCCGGGTGCCGCACTGTCATGGTGGGGTTCGAGAGCGTTAGCGACCAGGGCCTGGCCCAGCTCGGCAAGCAGGCGAGCGTGGCCGATTCCGAGCGAGCCGTCGCCGCCTTCCACGACCACGGCATCGCGGTGCACGGGATGTTCGTGCTGGGCCTGGACACCGACACCCGGCACAGCCCGCAGGACACCGCGGCCTTCGCCCGCAGGACGGGCATCGACACAATCCAGATGATGGTCGAGACGCCGCTGCCCGGTACCCGTCTGTGGGACCGGATCGAGGGCCAGAACCGGCTGATCACCGAGGACTGGTCGCTGTACGACGGCCACCACGTGGTCATGCGGCCGGAGCAGATGACCTCGCTGGACCTGCAGCTCGACGTCGTGAAGGCGATGCGCCGGTTCTACTCACGACAGGCCATCGTTTCCTCCGGAATCACTGCTGCCGTTCGTCAGCTGCCCGGACTGGCACGGCTCATCACGCGGCCAGCCGTGGCAGTCCGGTTGCCGGCTGTCGCCAGCCTGGCACTGCGCCAGCGGTGGGCCGAACTGGGTCAGCTGCTGCGCGGATGCCTCAGCCAAGCCGAACTCACGCGCCTCGGCGAGGCGTTCAGCCGTCCCGTGCTGCGCTCCTACGGGCGGCACCAGATCGCCGCCTGGCAGGCCCAGGAACAGTCACGAGATCACCTGGCGCGCCTCGCCCTGGACGCGGGGCTGATGTCACCGCGCTGAAACCACGGGGCGGGCATCGTTGGGTCCTGGAATACGCGAAGCGGACGTCCAGTGCCAGGAGACCAGATGATAACGAGAAGCCCGTCCTCCCGCCAGGCTATGGGCCGCCGGTCGGCGCTTGGCCTTTTCGGCGCAGCGCCGCTGGTTGCCTCCGGCGCGTTCGCCGGTCTCGCCGCCGCGGCGCCGACCAGGCGCGCGGCTGCCGCGGGCCCGCTTCCGCCGGGCCTGCGGCCGGGCGGCGCGGTCGACCGGCTGATCCGCCGGCAAGCCGAACAGGACCTGTTTTCCGGCACCGTGCTGCTCGCCGATCACAGGGGGACGGTGCTGGCACGGTCCTACGGGCTGGCCGACAAGCAGCTATCGATACCGAACAGGCCCGATACCATCTTCGGTCTCGCGTCGGTGACCAAGGCGTTCACCGGCGTGGCCGTGACGCAGCTCGCGCAGCGGGGAAAGCTCAGCTTCGATGACGCACTAGGCACCTACCTGCCGGGCTTTCCCCCGGAGGTAGCGGACACCGTCACCATCCACCAGCTGCTCACCCACACCTCCGGCATGGGCGACTACCTCACCGATCGTGCCCTGCAAGGTGAGCTGGGCAGCTTCGCGAGCGCTGCCGAGGAGTGGGACGCCATAATGGCCGTGATCAGGCAGCAGCCGCTGCTGTTCACGCCGGGTTCCCAGTGGAGCTACAGCAACTCGGGGTTTTTCACCCTGGGCGCGGTCGTCGCCCAGGTATCCGGTCAGAGCTACTACGAGTACGTGCGGCAGAACATCTTCCGCCCGGCCGGCATGACCCGCACCGGCTTCTACACCAAGACAGAACTCCTCAGCAGCGATAATGTCGCGCACCCCTACGCCACCCGGGGGCAGAACGGCTCCGGCCCCCGCTACGACTTCCTGAAGTCGAAATATGCCCCCTTCATCGGCGGCCCGGACGGCGGCGGCTGGTCCACCGCACCCGACATGCTCAGCTTCGCCCGCGCGCTCTGGCAGCGGCGGCTGCTCGACTCTTCCTTCACCGGGATCGCGACTAGCGCGAAGGTGCCGCTGCCGGCATCCGCCGCCAGCGGCAGCGCCAGCGCCGACTTCTACTGCTACGGCCTTGGCGAGACCGTCCTGAACTACCAGCGGATCGTCTGGCATAACGGAGGCGGTCCGGGCATCTCCACCGATCTGGACACCTATCCGGACCTCGGCTGGGTGGCCATACGCCTCGAGAACTACGACATCGCAGGGCTCGCCAGCCCGATCGACACGCTGGTACGGGAAATCCTCACCACAAGCGTCAGCTCCCGCGCCGAGCCCTGTGCGCACCGAGCCCCGGCTTTCTGCGGGAACGCCGGGGCACCGTTCACCCGTTGGTCAAACGCCGGCGAGTACGTCGTCGAGCGGCCTTGGTATGCGGTCAAGATCGGCCGCCTCGGTGAGCAGGCGCGCGTACCGGAGCTTGCGCTGGGAACCGGCGGCCAGGAACCGCCGCAGCTGCGCTTCGGCAGCCTTTCCCCGCCAGGCGGGCTGCCGCTGCATGCCGCGGAACGAGGCGAGGTCGCCGTGAGCGTCGAAGAGCTCGGCGACGCGGGCGGCGCCGACGGCGCGGATGAGCTCGTCCTCCAGGTCCTCGACGCACGCGTGAAAGCCCAGGCGATCCATGTCGGCACGCGTCCGGGGCGAACCGACACTGGCCGCAGCGAGGGCGCGCCGGAGGATGTGTTCCTCCCCCGCGTCGCACAGGCCGGCGAGCCGCATGCCCGCGCCCTCGGGCCCGAACTGCCTCAGGTAGCGGGTGACCGCGTGGATACCGCCGACCGGCAGGATCACGACGCGTTCCGCGTCGAGGTCCCGGCCGCGGCGGACGGCGAGCGTTTCGAGGGCGATCTGGTCGCTGATGCCCTCCACCAGGACGATGGCACGGGCATTCTTCGTCTTCGCCAGCGCCACGGCCGTCGCCTGCGTCGCGGCCGCGGGGCCGCTCACGTAACCGGCGAGGAGCTCGCTGGCAAGCTCGCGGCGTTCGGGGGGCTTCATCGGGCGTCGGCTGACCTCCGACTCCCAGCTTGCCATGCCAGACCCGCGGCGTGCGCCTTCCGGGGCGAGCGTGGTGTGACATCAGTTTCCAGCGGGACTGCCCGTGCGAGCCGTTCCATGATCACGAATTTTTTTCGTACGTATAAGATGAATTATTTACGTCATTAAAATTGTTTTCGTGATTACGCCGGAGAACGGCTGCCTTCAGGCTTCGAGATGTTGTCGGCTGTGACGCGTGCGACCAGAGGGGACCGTGATCCGCGCCAGATACGGCGGTGGCGCGGCCAGGGGCACGATCAGGGGTGTGGCCAGGACGAACTGGCCGCCGCCCTCGGCGGCGGGAGCGCTACGTGATGCGCAGCAGCTTCTCGGCCTTGGCCCAGGTCAGCACGACATCGGTCGGGGCGGGGCCGCAGACGCCGGCGAACAGCTCCGTCTCACTGTCGCCATAGGCCTTGCCCTTGGTCACGTGGCCAGCGCCCATCGCGATCTCATGGCGCTGCCCGCCGCAGGACGACGAGGTGACGTACTGGCCGAGGATGTTGTCGCGGTGGCCCCAGGCCGATCCCTTGTCGTCGTACATCCAGCCGTAATCGGCGCCGAGCGCGTTGTCGTAGCCGCCCGCCCAGTTGCCGCCGAGGCTGACCCAGTAGCCGCCGCCGGGCAGCGTGCCGGGCACCTCGCCGAGCGGCGGGTCGGTATCGGCGTTCGCACCGGCTTGCGCCACCTTGTCCAGGGACTTGGTCAGCACCGTGACGGCGGGCAGACCGCGCTCGGCGCGCTCCAGGTTGGCGGTGACGAACAGCTGCTCGACGGGGGTGAGCTTCTCGTAGGCGGCCAGCGAGAACGACATGCCGCCGAACTTCTCGAGCACCTGGCGCGCGTGGGCTACCGCGCGCAGCACGAGGGTGTTGCACGCGGCGGAGTCCCCGCCGTGCGCGCAGGACGAGGCGAGCAGGAAGTCGGGGCTGGGGCTCACGTCGCGGGCGGGGTTCTTCGGCGGCAGGAGGCCCTTGTCCGGGATGGTGACGCCCGCGCTCGCCGCGACGGCCGCCGGGCCGAGCAGCGCGGTCACGGTGAGGGCGACGGCGCCGAGGCGCACGGCCAGCCGGGATGTCCGCATTGTCCCTCCTGTCTGCGGCGCAAACCTATCCCAAACAGGCGGACGCGGGAGGGAGAATGCGGTCTTCGGGGCGGGATGCGGTCTTCGGGGCGGGATGCGGTCTTCGGGGCAGGGTGCGGTCTTCGGGGCGGGGGGCGGGCGGGCTTCAGCGGGCGCTGTTGTGGTTGCCCAGGTCCGGGGGCTCACGGTAGGCGGGTTCGTAGCCGGCGATGCGGATGGGGTTGCCGACCAGGCGGAAGCGGCCCGCCGTGACAAGCGCGCCGGGCGCTTCGGCTAGGGCTTGCGGAAGAGTCCGAACGAAAGCGGCTGGCACCCCGAGCGGTCTCAGCCGCTGTTCCCAGTTCGCCGCCGTATCGGTGGCCAGGGCCTTGGTGACGATCGCGAGGACTTCGTCGCGGCGGGCCGCGCGCTCGGCCATCGTCGGGAAGCCGCTGATGCCCGCCTCGGCGCAGAACGCCTGCCAGAAGCTGTCGTGGGTGACGAACAGGGCCAGGTACCCCTCGGCCGTGGGGAACAGCTGGGCGGGCACGTAGTAGGAGTGCGCGCCGAACGGCAGGCGGCGCGGCTCGGTGCCCGCGTTGAGGTAGGCGGACGCCCGGTAGTTGAGCTGGGAGAGCATCACCTCGCGCATCGAGACGTCGACCTGGCCGCCGCGGCCGGCGACGATCATGGCGAGCAGGCCGAGCGCCGCGGTCAGCCCGGCGGAGTTGTCCGCGGACGAGTATCCGGGCAGGGTGGGTGGCGCGTCCGGGTCCCCGGTGAGCGACGCGACGCCCGTGGCCGCCTGGATCAGGTAGTCGAACGCGGGGTCGTCGCCGCCGTCCAGGCCGTAGCCGGTCAGCGCGACGCAGACGATCCGCTCGTTGTGCCGCTTGAGCGCGTCGTAGGTGAGGCTGAGGCGGCGGATCGCGCTCGGCTTGAGGTTGACCAGGAGTGCGTGCGCTCCGGTGACGAGTTCGCCGAGGGAGCGCTGCCCCTCGGGGGTAGCCAGATCCAGGCAGACGCTGCGCTTGCCCCGGTTGAGGCTGGCGAAGTAGGTGTCGCCCACCTGCCGGGAGATCTCGCCGCCGGGGGGTTCGATCTTGGTGACTTCGGCGCCGAGGTCGGCGAGCATCATCGTGGCGTACGGCCCGGCCAGCATCGTGCCGACCTCCAATACGCGGATGCCGGCGAGCGGGGGGCTGGTCATCGCAGGTCCGCCGCGATATCCGCCAGAACCTCCCTGGTCCGGTGCTTGGAGGCGATCAGCTCGTCCCGGCCGGTGCCGATCGGCAGCAGGCGGACCGACAGGTCGGTCACGCCGGCGTCGGCGAACCGCCGGAAGCGGGCGGCGATCGCCGCCTCGTCGCCGGCCGCGAGCAGCCCGCCGACGTCGCTGATGTCGCCGTATTCGAGCAGGCGCTGGTAGTTCGGGGAGTGCTCGGCCTCGGCGAGGATGCGGTTGGCACGGGCCCGCGCCTCGTCCACCCGCGACGGGGAGCACAGGGTGACGGGGATCCCGGCCACGACCCGCGGGGCGGGGCGGCCGGCGTTCTCCGCGGCCTTGGTGATCTTCGGGACGATGTGGTCGCCGATCGAGCGCTCGTCGGCCATCCACAGCACGGTCCCGTCGGCGCGCTCGCCCGCGATCTTCAGCATGACCGGGCCGAGCGCCGCGATGAGAACCCGCAGCGGCGCGACCGGGCCGACGTCGAACGGGCTGTGCACGGTGAACGTCTCGTTCTCGACGTCGATCCTGCCCTCGCCAGGGCCGGGCGCCTCGGCCGTCGCCCGCCACGCGGCGTGCAGGACCTCGAGGTAGTCGCGGGTATAGGCGGCCGGCCTGTCGTAGGGCAGGCCGAGCATATCGGTGATGATCCAGTGGTGGGAGGGGCCGACACCCAGCGTCAGCCGGCCGCCGGTGATCGCGTGCGCGGACAGCGCCTGCCTGGCGAGCGCCACCGGGTGCTGCGCCTGGAGCGGGACGACGGCGGTGCCGAGCTCTATCCGCGTGGTGTGCGCGCCGAGCAGGGCCACGCAGAGCAGGGCGTCCATGTCGTTCGGGATCTGGGGAATCCAGGCGGTGGCGAGCCCGGCGGCTTCGGCCCACGCGATGTCGTCGAGCATACGGGCGACCTTGCGGGCGGTATCACCCCGTTCGGGGCCTACCATCACTCCGACCTGCATGGGGCCTCCAGAGTCCGTCCGGTCCGTTCCGGATAAAAGGGTTAACTAGCGGCTACGGCGCTGGTCAGGGCGCGGACCTCGGCCACGACGGCGGCAAGCGGGGTGCCGGTCGGGAAGACAGCGGCGGCGCCCGCCGCGCGCAGCTTCGGTATGTCGGCCGCGGGGATCGTGCCGCCGACGACGACGGCGATGTCGTCCGCGCCCGCGGCGCGCAGGCCCTCGATCGTCTTGGCGGTCAGCGCGAGGTGCGCGCCGGACAGGATGGACAGGCCGACGACGGCGACGTCCTCCTGGATGGCCGTCGCGACGATCGCGTTGACGCGCTGCCTGATGCCGGTGAAGATGACCTCGAAGCCGGCGTCGCGCAGCGTGCGGGCGACGATCTTGGCGCCCCGGTCGTGGCCGTCCAGGCCGGGCTTGGCGACCAGGATCCTGGCGGGCATCTAGAACACCACCGGCTGCTGGAACTCGCCCCAGACCTGTTTGAGAGCGGCCACCATCTCGCCGACCGTGCAGTAGGCGTTCGCGCAGTCGATCAGCGGGCCCATCAGGTTCTCGTCTGTTTCCGCGGCCTTGCTCAGGGCGGTCAGAGTCTGACTGACGGCGGCCTTATCGCGGTCGGCCTTGACGGCGGCGAGGCGCTTGAACTGGCGGTCGCGGCCGTCTTGGTCTAGCTCGTAGGTGGCGAGGTCGGGGGCGGGCTCGTCGGTCGCGAACCGGTTCACGCCCACGACGGGGCGGGTGCCCTGCTCGATCTCCTGGTGTGTCCGGAACGCCTCGTCGGCGATGAGGCCCTGCAGGTAGCCGTCCTCGATCGCCTTGACCATGCCGCCGTGGCGCTCGATATCGACCATGATCTCGACGATGCGGGCCTCGGTCTCGTCGGTGAGCGCCTCGACGTAGTAGGAGCCGCCCAGGGGGTCCGCGGTGCGGGCGATGCCGGTCTCGCAGGCGAGGATCTGCTGCGTTCGCAGGGCGAGGGTGGCCGACTCCTCACTGGGCAGCGCGAACGGCTCGTCCCAGGCGGCGGTGAACATGCTTTGGACGCCGCCGAGGGCGGAGGCCATCGCCTCGTAGGCGACGCGGATGATGTTGTTGCGAGCCTGCGGAGCGAACAGGCTGGCGCCGCCCGAGACGCAGCCGAAGCGGAACATGGCGGCCTTGTCCGTTTCCGCTTTGTAGCGTTCCTTGACGATCGTCGCCCAGCGGCGGCGGCCCGCCCGGTATTTGGCGATCTCCTCGAAGAAGTCGCCGTGCGTGTAGAAGAAGAAGGAGATCTGGGGGGCGAACTGGTCGATCGTCATGTGGCCGCGGGCGAGCACCGTGTCGCAGTAGGTGACGCCGTCGGCGAGGGTGAACGCCATCTCCTGAACGGCGTTCGCGCCGGCGTCGCGGAAGTGCGCGCCGGCCACGGAGATCGCGTTGAACTTCGGGACCTCTTGCGCGCAGAACTCGATGGTGTCCGCGATCAGGCGCAGGCTCGGTGTCGGCGGCCAGATCCAGGTGCCGCGGGAGGCGTACTCCTTGAGGATGTCGTTCTGGATGGTGCCAGTGAGCTTTGCTCGCGGGATGCCCCTGCGCTCGGCGGCGGCGACGTAGAAGGCGAGCAGGATCGCCGCCGTCCCGTTGATCGTGAAGCTCGTGCTGATCTTGTCCAGGGGTATTTGATCGAACAGGATCTCGGCGTCTTTGAGGGTGTCGATGGCGACGCCGACGCGGCCGACTTCTTCGGCGACCTCGGGGTCGTCGGAGTCGTAGCCGCACTGGGTAGGCAGGTCGAGCGCCACCGACAGGCCGGTGCCGCCCTGCTCGAGCAGGTAGCGGTAGCGGCGGTTCGACTCCTCAGGCGTGCCGAACCCGGAGTACTGCCGGAAGGTCCACAGGCGGCCGCGGTACCCGCTCGGGTAGTTGCCGCGCGTGAACGGGAACCGGCCCGGGTCGGGCGGTTCGGTGCGGCGGTCCGCTGGTCCGTAGACGGCCTTCACGGGGATGCCGGACGAGGTCTGGTCGAAGTCGCTCATCGTCAGATACGTTACTTGCGAAAAACGAGAATGCCAATATCGAATTGGAGAATGATCATGGACGATGTGCTGGTCTCGCTCGCTGACGGCGTAGCGGTGCTGACCGTGGACCGGCCGGGCGTGCGGAACGCGATCAGCCCGGCGACCATGGACGCGCTGGACGCGGCGCTTGACTCGGTTGCTTCCGCTGCTGTCGTTGTGATCCGCGGGGGCGGCGACCGGGCATTCATCTCCGGGGGCGACCTGAAGGAGCTGGCGAAGATCCGCTCGTTTGACGGCGCGGTGGCCATGGCGGTGCGGATGCGCCGGCTGTGCGACCGGATCGCGACGTTTCCCGCGCCGGTCATCGCCGCGCTGAACGGGCATGCTCTGGGCGGCGGCGCGGAGGTCGCGGTGGCCGCCGATATCCGCGCGGCGGCCGACGACGTGACGATCGGCTTCAACCAGTCGCGGCTGGCCATCATGCCGGCCTGGGGCGGCGCCGAGCGGCTGGCTTGCCTGGTCGGGCGCTCGCAGGCGCTGCTGCTCTGCACGACCGGCGAGCGGGTGGGGATGGCGGAGGCGTCGCGGATCGGGCTGGTCGACCGCGTTTACCCGCGGGAGTCGTTCGAGTCCTCCTGGCGGTCGCTGGCCGCGCGGATGGCGGAGTCGCCGTCGCGGTCCATCAAGTCGGTGATCGCCGCGGCCGCGCCGCACCATCATCCTGGCCTGGAGGCGGCCGCGGCGGCGGAGTTCGCCGCGCTGTGGGTGTCCGACGCGCACTGGGCGGCGGTGGATGGGCTCACGGCGAAGCCCTGAGCTTCCTGATAGCGTCGGTTGGGTGAAGCGGGCCGCGGTTGTCGTGCATCCGGGGAAGCATGACGATCTTGACGGGTTCCGGAGCGTTGTCGACAAGACCATGAGCGACCTCGGGTGGGCGGAGCCGCTCTGGCTGGAAACCACCCCTGATGAGACTGGTGCGGGGCATGCCAGGTCGGCCGTCGCGGCGGGGGTCGGCGTAGTGCTCGCCAGCGGGGGCGACGGGACCATCACCGCCTGCGTGGCCGGCGTCGCCGGGACCGGGGTCCCGCTCGGCGTGCTGCCGTGCGGCACCGGGAACCTGCTGGCGCGCAACCTGGGGTTGCCGCTTGACCTGGAAGGAGCGCTGGCCGTCGCGCTCACGGGCGACGAGAAGGTGCTGGACGTCGGCGTCGCCAATGACGAGCCGTTCGTGGTCATGGCGGGGCTCGGGTTCGACGCCGAGATGCTGGCGGGCGCCAGCGAAGGCCTGAAGAAGCGCGCGGGCTGGGCCGCCTACGCGATGTCCGCGCTGCGGCACCTGTGGGACCGGCCGACGCGGGTCGTGCTGCGGGCGGACGGCGGGCCGCCGGTGCGGCGCTGGGCCAGCGGCGTGATCGTCGGCAACGTCGGCGCGCTCCAGGGGAACGTCCGGCTGCTGCCGGACGCCGTGCCCGACGACGGGGTTCTCGACGTGGCGGTCCTCACCGCCTGGGGAGTGGTGGGGTGGCTGGGGCTGGCCGCGGATGTTCTGCTGCTGCGGCACAGGACGGCCCGGCTGACCCGGCTCACCTGCCGGAAGCTGGTCGTGGAGGCGCGGCGGCCGCGTCCGTGGGAGGTCGACGGGGACGTCATCGGCTCGGCCGGGCGCCTGTCGGTGAGCGTGCGGCCGGGGAGCCTAATCGTGCGGGTTCCGGCCAGGCCGGCTGACGGCCAGCCGCCCCACAGATCGCGGCGCAGGCTGAACCCGCGTTCGGCCAGGTGCTCGGTGTGGTAGCTGAGCCATCCGCAGACGGCGGCCAGCGGGAGCTCGACGAGCACCGCCAGGACGATGGCCTGCATGATCTGGTGCCGCGGCGAGGTCATGACGTCGAACCAGGCGTCGACGACGAGCAGGGTCGCGGCCGCGGCCGAGGTCAGCGCCAGGTACCGGGAATGCCGGAGCGCGAAGTACCCGGTGGCGCCCAGCGCGAGTAGCTCCAGGACGTCGAAGCCCACCCAGGCGATGTTGTAGTGACGCGAGAGCTGCCGGGACGGGAGCGTCAATCCCAGGTAGATGGTCCACGGGATGAGCACGACCGAGAACAGGATGAAGGCAGGGCCGGCCCAGCGGGCTATCCAGCCAGTGTCGGCCAGCACGGCGCTGCGGGGCTTCTCGATGAGTGAAAGCGTACTAGGCGATCCCCGGGAGTCAGCGGAGCTGGTCCTTCATGACCTTGCCTGTGGCGTTCAGCGGGAGCGCGTCGAGGAAGGCCACGTAGCGGGGCACCTTGAAGCCGGCCATCCGCGTCTTGCTCCAGGCGATCAGCTCATCGGCGGTGACGGGGCTCTGCTGGCTCGCGGGGGACGACCCCCGCACCCCCGATGAGTCCTTGAGCACCACGAACGCCTTCCCCACCTGGCCCATGCGTTCGTCCGGGACGCCGATCACGGCGGCCTGGGCGATGGCGGGGTGCTCCATCAGGAAGCCCTCGATCTCGGCCGGGTAGGCGTTGAAGCCGCCGACGATGAACATGTCCTTCTTGCGGCCGACGATCTTCAGGTGGCCGCGGTCGTCGATCGTGCCGAGGTCCCCGGTGTGCAGCCAGCCGTCGCTGTCGATGGCTTCGGCGGTGGCGGCGGGGTCGTCGAGGTAGCCGCGCATCACCGCGTAGCCGCGGGCCAGCACCTCGCCGTCGCCGGCGATGCGCAGCTCGAAGCCCTCGCAGGGCGTGCCGACGGTGGTGGCGATGTCCTCGAACGAGTCGCCGGGGCGCGAGGCGGTGACCGTGCCCGCCTCGGTCAGGCCGTAGCCGGTCATGATCGAGGCGAAGGGCAGCTCGTTCCTGATCCTTCTGATGAGCTCGACGGGAATGTCGGCGGCGCCGGTCACCGCCACCCGAAGGCTGGACAGGTCATGCTTGCCGTCGGCCCGGGCGGCCAGCAGGGAGTGGTAGAGCGTGGGCGGGCCCGGGAGCACGGTCACCTTTTCGCGGGCTATGAGTTCGAGGACACGATCAATGTCGAAGACGGGCACCGGAAGGATCGTCATGCCGCGGATCATCGAGGCGATGCAGCCCGCCTTGTAGCCGAACATGTGGAAGAACGGGTTGACGATCAGGTAGCGGTCGCCTTCCCGGGTGCCGGCCAGGTCGTTCCACTCCGCGAACAGCCGGAGCGTCGCGCTGTGGGGCATCATGACGCCCTTGGGGCGGCCGGTCGTGCCGGAGGTGAAGATGATGTCGGCGATGTCATCGCCGCTGACCTCGCATTCGGCCGGAGTGCCGCTGTCGAGGAAGCCGGACTTCAGGTCGATGACCCTGGCGGCTGTCCCGGCCGTGAAGTCCAGGCCGAGGAAGCCCTCCTGGACGAGGAGGAGCCTGGCCCCGCTGCGGGCGATGATGTCTTGCGCTTCCGCTCGCCTGAACCTGGTGTTGACCGGGACCAGGACGCCGCCCGCGGCGAGGAGGCCGAAGGCGGCGATGATCCACTCGGCGGAGTTCGGCGCCCAGATGGCGACGCGATCGCCCTTTCCGACGCCGGCCTCCTTGTAGGCGCCGGCGGCAACGCGGACGCGGTTGGCGAGTTCGGTGAACGTGAGGCGCAGGTCCCCGTCGACGATCGCCTCGGCGTCGCCGAAGCGGTCGGCCGTGCTCAGCACCATCTCGGGGATGGTCTCCCAGGGTGAGTAGGGCATGGCGGACGTCGGCATCTTCGGAGACCCTTCCTCGCGATTTGCGAGAATCTTATTCTCCCCATCGGTGGGCGGCAATCTCGTTGCGAAGGACGTACTTTTGCACCTTGCCGCTGGCGGTGCGCGGGAAGTCATCGACGGCGTGGATCTCCTCGGGCCACTTCTGCCTGGCGAGGCCTGCCTGGTTGAGGTGAGCGCGCATCGCCTCCAGCGTGGGCGGCGTGCGCCCCGCTTTCATGCGGAGGACGGCGGCGGCGTGCTCGCCGAGCCGGCTGTCGGGAGCGGCGACCACCGCGACCTCCGCGACGCCGTCGATGCCGAGCAGGAGTTCCTCGACCTCCAGGGCGCTGATGTTCTCGCCGCCCCGGATGATCATGTCCGACTTGCGGCCGTTGATCGTCAGGTAGCCGTCCTCGTCGAGGACGCCGATGTCGCCGGTGTGGTACCAGCCCTCCTCGTCGAAAGCGTGCCTGGTCAGGTCCGGATCGGTGTAACCCAGGCAGAGGTCGGGGCCACGGCTGAGGATCTCCCCCTCGTCCGTCAGGCGGATCTCCTCGCCTTCCATGAGGTCGCCGTCGGTGTACAGGCGCTTGCCCCTGGGCGCGGTATGGCGGGAGCCGGTGATCGACGGGTGTTCGGTGCTGCCGTAGGAGCGGAAGACCGTGATGCCGAGCTTGTCGAGCCGTTCCGTGACGGCCGCGGGAACCGGCGCGCCGCCCAGGCCGGCGTACTTCATGTGCCGGAGATGGCCGTTCGTGAAGTCGGGGTGGTCGAGCAGGCTCGTCATGTAGTAGGCGGCGCCGCCGCCCACGTAGAGTCCCTCGGTCTTCATGAGGTGCAGCGCCTGGGCCGGGTCCCAGACATCGGCGAGGTTGATCGGGGTGCCGTCGAGCACGGGGATGAGGAGGGCGTTGAGCATCCCGATGAAGTGTCCCACCGGGGCCGCGGTGAGCTGCCTGCCCCGGTCGGGCGGGTAGAGGCCGCCGAGCTGCCGGGTCTCGAAGCCGAGCGTCTGGTGGCTGTGGATGACGCCCTTGGGATCCCGCGTGGTCCCGGAGGTGAACGCGATCAGCGCCGGCCGCGCCGGGTCGGCGGGTTCCGTGCCGGTCAGCGGTTCCGCGGCGAGGAGGTCGTCGAAGTTCTCGCCGACCACGCCGACGATGGGCACGGCCGCGGCGAGGCCGGGCTGGAACTCAAGGCGGCCGAACTTCGCCGCCGTGACGAACACCTTCGGCTTGACGGCGGTCAGGATGTAGCCGACCTCCTTGCGGCCGTAGAAGTGCACGATCGGCACGGTGACGGTGCCCAGCAGCGCCGACGCCCAGAACGTGGCGGCGGCCTCCATCCAGTTCGGAAGCTGGAAGGCGACGACGTCGCCGGCTGCGACCCCGCGGTCGCGGAGGCCCGCCGCCAGCTCGCGGGCGGTCCGCTCGACGTCCGCGAACGTGCCCTGCCACGGCCTTACGGCCGAGTGGACGCGGAACTCGGCGTCCGGGGCGGCGGCGAGACCGCGGGCGAGCAGGTCGCCGAGGGTGTCACGGGTCCACCACCCCGCCGCCTCGTATCGCTTCGCCAGTTCGGGAGGAACTGTGCGCATCTCGTGAGTCGCCACCTTCCGTTCGGTACCCGGAAATTGAATTCTCTCATTGGGAGAAGCTACATTCCAGATATGGCGCGAGACCACGGCTTCCACTCGGCCCGGATCACCCGGGTCATCCAGGAGACCCCTGACACCCGTACCTACGTGCTCGACGCGCCGTTTCCGTACCGGGCGGGGCAGTTCCTCACGTTCCGGGTCCGCGGGACGCTGCGCAGCTACTCGATGTCGAGCTGCCCGGCTGGCGACCCTTCGCTCGCGGTGACGGTGAAGCGGGTGCCCGGCGGGCTGGTGTCCGCGTGGATGCACGAGAACCTGGGCGTGGGCTCGGTTGTGGAGGTCACCGTGCCGGCCGGGGTGTTCTGCCTGCGGGATACCGCGGCGCCGCTGGTGGCGTTCGCCGGGGGCAGCGGGATCACGCCGATCATGTCGCTGGCGAAGAACGCGCTGGCCACGACGGACCGGCGGGTGCGGGTGTTTTCGGCGAACAGGGACGCGGAGTCGGTGATCTTCGGTTCCGCGCTTTCGTCTTTGGCGGAGCGGTACCCGGGGCGCTTGTCTGTATGCCATCACCTGGACGCGGATGGCGGGTTCGTCACGGCGGACGAGGTGCGGTCGTTCGCGGGGGCGGACCGGAACGCCGATTTCTACCTCTGCGGGCCCGCGCCGTTCATGGACCTGGTGTCGGCGGCCCTGGCTTCCCATGGGGTCGACCCGTCGCGGATCCTGGTCGAGCGGTTCGGGGATGTCTCCGGGACGGCCGGGGCGCCCGGGACGCCCGCGGGGGGCGGGACGATCACGATCGTCATCGGGCGCGAACGGCGGTCGGTGCCGCGGCACGCGGGCGAGACGCTGCTGGAGAGCGCCCGGCGGGCCGGCCTCGATCCGCCGTTCTCCTGCGAGGCGGGGAACTGCGCCACCTGCATCGCGCAGGTTACCGAGGGTGAGGTCAAGATGCGCATCAACAACGCGCTCGACGACGACGAGGTGGACGAGGGCTGGGTCCTCACGTGCCAGAGCGAGCCGGTGACCCCGGACGTCACGGTCATCTACGAGGACTAACCGCCCGCGGGCGCGGGAACGGCCCGCGGGCATCGGCCCGCATGTCTCAAATACCGAGACAGTATCGCGACTTAGGATCTCAACCCGTCCATTTACTGCCCGTTTTGTCCTATTTGCCGGGCGGTTTGAGGTCCTAAGTCGGCCGCACGCCGGGGTGGCACGCGATCACGGAGAACGGCGAGCGCCTGGGATGCCGCAGAGCCGCGAATGAGTCATCCCTCGCGTCACATGAGATATCCCTTGTCCCGCGTCGGACGATCACCCTTCCGGGATCTCTCATATGGAGAGTATGATTCTCGCAATCGGAAGGGAGATTTCCATGACTGCACGGGCCTGGTCGTGAAGGAGGCTTGGTCGTGAAGACAGCCGTCGTCACCGGAGGCGCGTCCGGCATCGGCCGGGCGATCGCGCAGCGGCTTGCCGCCGACGGCTACAACGTCGCCACACTCGACCTCACCCCTTCCGAGTCGGACTCCGGCCACGTGGCGGACGTGACCGACCGGGCGGCGGTGGACGCCGCCCTCGCCGCGGTACGCGAGAAATTCGGCCCTGTCACGATCCTCGTCAACGCGGCCGGGGTCGAGGGATACAAGCGCTTCACCAACCTCACGTTCGAGACGTGGATGAAGGTGATCGACGTCAACCTGAACGGCGTCTTCCACTGCACGCAGGCGGCGCTGCCCGACATGATCGAGGCCGGGTGGGGCCGGATCGTCAACATCTCGTCGTCGAGCACGCACTCAGGCCAGCCGTTCATGGCGCACTACGTGGCGGCCAAGTCGGCGGTGAACGGGCTCACGAAGGCGCTGGCCCTCGAGTACGGCCCGCACGGCATCACGGTCAACGCGGTGCCGCCGGGGTTCATCGACACGCCGATGCTGCGCAAGGCCGAGTCACGGAACCTGCTCGGCGGCACGGTCGAGGAGCACGTCGAGCGGACGCCGGTCCGGCGGATCGGGCGGCCGGAGGACATCGCGGCGGCCTGCGCGTTCCTGGTCTCGGAGGAGGCCGGGTACATCACCGGGCAGATCCTCGGGGTAAACGGCGGGCGGAACACGTGACCCGCCTGGCGCCGCTGCCCTTCGGGGAATGGGATACCGACGCGCTCTCGGTCATCATGGGCGGTCGCCCGCTCGCGCCGTCTAACGTGCTCGGCCTGTTCGCCCGCCACCCGGCGCTGGCGAAGCCGTTCCTCGCGTACAACGCCTACCTGCTCGGCCGCGAGCCGACCATTCCGCCGCACACGCGCGAGGTGGCGATCCTGCGCGTGGCGTGGCGGCGGCGGTGCCGGTACGAGTGGGCGCAGCACGTGCGGATAGCGCGCAGGGCCGGCGTCACGGACGAGGAGATCGCACGGATCCGCGCCGGCGACACCGAGGACGAGAGCGTCGGCCTGCTCATCGCGGCGGTCGACGAACTCGACGCGCACTCCAGCCTGTCGGACGAGACGTACCAGGCGCTGGCCGACAAGTTCGACGACCGGCAGCTCATGGACCTGGTCTTCACGATCGGCACCTACGGCCTGCTGGCCATGGCGTTCAACGCCTTCGGGCTGGAACTAGACCCAGGCCTGTCCGACGAGGGCTTCGGCACCACTGACTGACGAACGCTTAGAAGGGGACTTTCAACATGCCGCACTTCGCCAAGCCTGCGGAGGGGAGCTGGACCGAGCATTATCCCGAGCTTGGCACCGGCCCGGTTGACTACACCGACTCCATTGATCCCGCCTACTACGAGGCCGAACGGAAGGCGGTCTTCCGCCGTACCTGGCTGAACGTCGGCCGCGTGGAGCAAGTGCCGAAGACGGGCGGCTACTTCACCAGGGAACTGGCGGTCGTGGACACCTCGCTGATCATCGTCCGCGGCAAGGACGGGGAGATCCGGGCGTTCCACAACATGTGCCGTCACAGGGGCAACAAGCTGGTGTGGAACGACTACCCCGGCGAGGAGGTCAAGGGGACCTGCCGTCAGTTCACCTGCAAGTACCACGCCTGGCGGTACAGCCTCGACGGCGAGCTGACCTTCATCCAGCAGGAAGAGGAGTTCTTCGGGATCGACAAGAGCGGGTATGGCCTGAAGGCGGTGCGGTGCGAGGTGTGGGAGGGGTTCATCTTCGTGAACCTGGACCCCGCCGCGCAGCCGCTCGCGGATTACCTCGGCGAGTTCGCCAAGGGCCTCGGAGGCTACCCGTTCGGCGAGATGACCGAGGTCTTCAGCTACAAGGCCGAGGTTGGCAGCAACTGGAAGCTGTTCATCGACGCGTTCGCGGAGTTCTACCACGCGCCCGTGCTGCACCAGAAGCAGGCGGTCAAGGACGAGGCGGACAAGCTATTCCGGGTGGGCTTCCAGGGGCTCCACTACGAGCTGCACCATCCGCACTCGATGATCTCCTCGTGGGGTGGCATGTCCCCGCCCAAGGACGTGAACATGGTGAAGCCGATCGAGCGGGTGCTGCGGGCGGGACTGTTCGGGCCATGGGACCGGCCTTCGATCGAGGGCCTCGATCCGCTGCCTCCCGTGGTCAACCCGTCGCGGCACAAGGCATGGGGTGTGGACTCCTTCCACTTCTTCCCCAACTTCATGCTGCTCATCTGGGCGCCGGGATGGTACCTGACCTACCACTACTGGCCGACCGCGGTGGACAGGCACATCTTCGAGGCGAACCTCTACTTCGTCCCGGCCAAGACGGCGGCGGAGCGGCTCGCCCACGAGCTCGCCGCGGTCACGTTCAAGGAGTACGCGCTCCAGGACGCCAACACGCTGGAGGCGACCCAGACGATGCTCAAGAGCCGCGTCATCAGCGAGTTCCCGCTCTGCGACCAGGAACTGCTGCTGCGGGCGCTGCACAAGGTCACCGCCGATTACGTCAAGGAGGACGAGGATGTCGCTGCCCGCTGAGTTCGCCTCGCTTTCGCCTTACAGCGAGTGGATCCTGGCGACCGAGCGAGAGCGCTACGCCAAGCGGCTCGCGTCGTCGATGGCGGAGATGCAGGCGTTCTACGACGCCGCGTTCCCGCTGCTCGAGAAGGCCACGGCCTACCTCGAGCGGTTCCCGGTCGACGACCTGCCGTCACCTGAGCGAAATCTCCTGCTGCTCATGATGTCGCTGGTCATGGTCTCGTTCCCGGTCGAGGTGTGGAAGCAGGCGCGCGTTCCCGACAGCGGCGCGGCATACCTGGATCTGGTCGCCGAGCCCACGGTGTGACGCGTTAGCCGATGCCCAGCTCGCTCAGGACCTCGGCGGTGTGCTCGCCGGGGTCCGCGGCTTTCCGGAGGTCGCCGGCTTCGGCTGGCGGCCGGCGGCGCGGCCGGGCGACCCGGACCGGGCCTTCGGCGGTGTCCACGACCCACCCGTTGGTGACGCGGCGGGCGGCGGGCGAGCTCGTGGGGTATTCGCTGGCCAGGGCCGCCACGTCCAGGGTCGCCGCGACCACGCCGGACATGGCGACGTCGAGGAGCGCGCCTGTCGGGGGCGTCCGGCCGGCGTGGGAACGGGCGGCGTGGGAACGGGCGGCCAGCACCGCGGCGGTCAGGCCGGTGAGCGGGTCGGCGATGGCGTCGCCGCAGAACAGCGGACGGCCATCGGCATCCACCGCCACCAGGCCGCTGCCCGCCGCAACGTCGTCCCCGAACCCGACGCGGTCGGCGGCGCGCCCGTAGGCGGTGATCGACACCCAGATCGTGCCGTGCGCCGCGGCGGCCTCCGCGTCAAGCCCGAACCGGGCGAGCGCCCGCGGCCGGGACGCCTCGATGACGATGTCCGCGGCCGCCACCAGCGCGGCCATCGCCTCCCGGCCGGCGCTGGTCGCCGGGTCGAAGACGACGCTGCGATGCCCAGCGTGCAGCAGGTCATAGAAATCGGCGTTGCCGCGGCGCGCGCCGTCCGGGCGCGTCGGGGTCTCCACCTTGACGACCCGGGCGCCGGCGAGCCCGAGGAGGTGCGCGCACAGCGGCCCGGCCCACAGGGCGCTGAAGTCGGCGACCAGCGCGCCGGCGAGTACGCGTGAGGCGGGCGCCCCGGCCGGGACGGGCGGGACGGGCGGGGCGGCCGGGGTGACTGGCTCAGGCGGCATAGCGCGCCGGCGGGTGACCGCGGGCCGGCGGCTGACCGCGCGCCGACGGCTGACCGGCGCGGCCGCGACGCCGAGCAACGTGGCGCGCTCGGCGAGTTCGGCGCCGGTATGTTCGGCTAGCCAGCGGGTGAGCGCGGGCCACAGGCCCTCGCCGATGTCCTGGCCGATCAGGGCGCCGAGCAGCGCGGGGTCGTCCTGGCGGGCGCACGAGACGGCGGCCCACCCGTCGGCCGTTGGGAGCAGGCGGCAAGCGCCGCCGACCGAGACCGAGCCGCGGCGACGGTGCCCCGTGAACGCCGCGCGTTCGGACAGCAGGCGCGCCCCGTTCACTCGCACGCCGGTGAGCGCGGTGAACCTGGCGGCCAGTTCCCCGGCGACGCTGGCACCCCGTCCCGGCGGGACCAGCGGCGGCCCGTCGGGCTGCCCGGTCAGCGCCATCACACCGCTGCACGCCCATGCGGCGAGGTCGGCATCAGGGACAAGAGCCGCCCCTGGCGTCGCGCTGCCAGCCACACCAGCTTCCACGGCCTCAGTGTTACCCGCTTCTCGCGACATAGCGGCGTCCCGCCGGGCGGCAACGCCAACTTTTCATACGAGACGCACTGACATTTCGGGCATATCGGACAGAATAGTGGTCATCTCGTATGAAAAGTTGCCGACGCGATGCGCGTGTGGCGGGGGTGGGGTGGTCCGGGATTTACAGGCCCAGGGACTTGCTGATGATCGACTTCATGACCTCGCTGGTGCCGCCGTAGATGCGGGTCACCCGCGCGTCGGCGTACAGGCGGGCGATCGGGTATTCGGTGATGTACCCGTAGCCGCCGAACAGCTGCAGGCACCGGTCGACCACGCGGGCCTGCATCTCGGTGCAGAACAGCTTCGCTACGGCCGCGTCGGCGCCCGACAGTGAACCGGCCACCAGAGAAAGCAGGGCGCGGTCGAGCAGCGCCTGCCCGGCCTCCACCTCGGTCGCGCAGGCCGCCAGCTCGAACTTCGTGTTCTGGAAACTCGACAGCGGCTTCCCGAATACCTGCCGGGACGACACGTACGACACCGCCGCGTCCACCGCGGCCCTGGCCTGGGCCACCGAGCCGACGGCGATCGTCATCCGCTCCTGCGGCAGGTTGTGCCCCAGGTACCCGAACGCCGCGCCGTCGGCGCCCAGCCGGTTCGCCACGGGCACCCGCACGTCGGTGAACGACAGCTCGGCCGTGTCCTGCGCCTTCAGCCCGATCTTGTCCAGCTTGCGGCCCTTGGCGAAGCCCGGCATGCCGTCCTCGACGACGAGCAGCGTGAGGCCGGCACGCCGGTCGTCAGGCGACGCGTCACTCGTCCGGGCCACGACGATCACCAGGTCCGCGAGGAACCCCCCGGTGATGAACGTCTTCGCGCCGTTCAGGACGTAGTGATCGCCGGACCGCACCGCCCGGGAACGTATCCCGGCCAGGTCCGACCCGGTGCCGGGCTCGGTCATCGCGATCGCGGTCAGCAGCTCACCCGAGGCCAGCCCCGGGAACCACCGCTCCCGCTGTTCCTCGTTCGCGTACGACAGGAAGTACGGCAGGATCACGTCCAGCTGCGTCCGCACCGTGCCCATCGTGACGAGCGCGCGCGACGCCTCTTCCTGCAGGATGACGTTGTACCGGTAGTCGGAGTCCCCCGACCCGCCGTGCTTCTCCGGGATGGCCATCCCCATGACGCCGATCTCGCCGAGCTTGCGGAAGAACGACCGGGGCGCCTCCCCCGCCTTCTCCCAGTCTCCGTACCAGGGGACGATCTCCCGCTCGACAAACGAGCGGATCAGCAGCCGGAAGTCCTCCTGCTCGGCCGTGAACACGGCACGCCGGATCACATGAGCTCCACCAGCGTCGCGTTGGCCGTGCCGCCGCCCTCGCACATCGTCTGGAGCCCGTAGCGCAGGCCGCGTTCTCGCATGTGGCTGATCATACGGGTCATCAGTACGACACCCGAGGCGCCGAGCGGGTGCCCGAGCGCGATCGCGCCGCCGTTCGGATTGACCCGGCCGGAATCCGCGCCGATCTCGGCCAGCCAGGCCAGGGGCACCGGCGCGAACGCCTCGTTGACCTCGAAGACGCCGATCTCCTCCAGCGCCACCCCGGAACGCTTGAGCACCTTCTCGGTCGCCGGGATCGGCCCGGTCAGCATGAGTACCGGGTCGGCGCCGGCGACGGCGCCCGTGTGGTAGCGGACGATCGGTGTGAGACCGAGCGCCGCGGCCCGTTCCGGCGTGGTCACCAGGAGCGCGGCCGCGCCGTCGGAGATCTGCGAGGAGTTGCCCGCGTGGATCACGCCGTCCTCGCGGAACGACGGCTTGAGGCGGGCCAGGGTCTGCGGGCTCGTGCCGCGCCGTATCCCCTCGTCGGCCGTCACGACCGGGCCGGCGTCGCCGGCGCGCACCGGGACGAGCTGCGCCTCGAAGGCGCCGCGGTCGACGGCCGCGGCGGCGAGTTCGTGCGAGCGGGACGCGTACTCGTCCAGGTCGCGGCGGGTGAAGCCCCAGCGCTGCGCGATCAGCTCCGCGCTCTCCCCCTGGTTGAACGAGAAGTCGTCGTACCGGGCGAGCACCCGCGGGCCGAACGGGAACCCGGTCGCCCGCGCCGCCCCCAGCGGGACCCGGCTCATGATCTCGACGCCGCCGGCCACGACGACGTCGTGCTGGCCGGACAGCACCTGCTGGACGGCGAACTCGAAGGCCTGCTGGCTGGAGCCGCAGGCGCGGTTGATCGTCGTGCCGGGGACAGCCTCCGGCCAGCCCGCGGCCAGCACGGCGTACCGCCCGATGTTGCCGGCCTGGTCGCCGACCTGGCCGACGCATCCCCAGATCACGTCGTCGACGACCGCCGGGTCGATCCCGGCGCGCGCCGCCAGCTCGGTCAGCACGTCGGCCGAGAGGTCGACGGCGTGCGCGCCGGACAGCGCGCCGTTCCGCTTGCCGATGGGAGTCCGGACGGCCTCGACGACGACCGCCTCACGCGCCATAACGAGAATCCTTCAGCACGATAAAGAGAATAAGATTCTCACTTGGCATAAGACAAGAGCCGTCCCGCCGTCGCCGGTGCCGCTCCTTATTATCCCGAACGTATGCGGCTGGCTCCGGGGCCGACAGCACGGTTGCCGGGGGGTAGAGTCGCCCGCTTCCGTTCGGTAACATGGTTCTAAAAATTGGAGAATGCTCTTTCCAGAGAAGGAGGACCGGGGTGGGAGCTGCGCCGCTGACGCCCAGCTGGCACGCCGAGCGCACGCCGGACGCGCCGGCCATCATCATGGGGTCGAGCGGTGCGACGGTAACGTACGCGGAGCTTGAGGACCGGTCGGTCCGGATGGCGCGGGCGCTGCGCGCCCGCGGGCTGGCCGAGGGCGACACGATCGCGATCTGCATGGAGAACAACCGGCCGTTCTTCGAGATCGCCTGGGCGGCGCAGCGTTCGGGGCTGCGCTACAC
Source organism: uncultured Actinomycetota bacterium (assembly GCA_963771985.1). Taxonomy (GTDB): domain Bacteria; phylum Actinomycetota; class Actinomycetes; order Streptosporangiales; family Streptosporangiaceae; genus Trebonia. Next base: position 270,579 of record CAVYVO010000036.1, read on the forward strand.
CGCGATCAACTGCCACCTGCGCCCGGCGGAGGTGCAGTACATCCTCGACGACTGCGGCGCGGTGGCGCTGATCTCGTCGCAGGCGATGGCGGACGTGGTCGGGCGGCTCGACCTGTCGGTCATCCCGACGCTGGTGTCCGCGGCCGGCGACCTGCCGGGCTTCGAGCGGTACGCGGACCTGCTCGCCGCGGCGCCGGGCGGGCGCCCACCCGCCTCCCCATCCCCCTTCACTGAGCGGGAAGGCCGGGAGATGCTGTACTCCTCGGGCACCACGGGGCGGCCGAAGGGGGTGCGCAAGGAGCTTCCCGGCGCGGCGTTCGGCGACCCGGCGTCGGCGCCGGTGATCATCGCGAAGGGCATCGGGGCGCGGGCGTCGAAGGACACGGTGTACCTGTGCCCGGCGCCGCTGTACCATTCCGCGCCGCTGGTGTGGTCCATGTCCTTGCAGCGCTACGGCGCGGCGGTCGTGGTGATGGAGCACTTCGACCCGCGGGAGTGCCTTTCGCTGATCGAGCGGTACCGGGTGACCGACGCGCAGTTCGTGCCGACGATGTTCACCCGGATGTTGCGGCTGCCCGCGGCGGTGCGGGAAAGTTACGACCTGTCCAGCCTGCGGGTGGTCACGCACGCGGCGGCGCCATGCCCGGTTAGCATCAAACGGCAGATGCTGGAGTGGTGGGGGCCGATCATCTACGAGTACTACTCGGGGACCGAGGACATCGGCAACACCTTCATCTCCCCCTCCGAATGGCTGGCCCATCCAGGGTCGGTCGGCAAGCCGACGACCGAATGCCACATCGTGGGGCCGGACGGCGTCGAGTTGGGGCCGGGCGAAGCGGGGCTCGTGTACTTCGCCGGCGGGCGCCCGTTCGCCTACCACAACGACCCGGAGAAGACCGAGTCGATCACCAACTCCCAGGGGTGGCGGACGCTTGGCGACATCGGGTACCTGGACTCGGACGGATACCTGTACCTCACCGACCGGCAGGCGCACATGATCATCTCCGGCGGGGTGAACATCTACCCGCAGGAGGCCGAGAACGTGCTGACCGGCCACCCCGCGGTGGTGGACGTCGCGGTGATCGGCGTGCCCGACCCCGAGATGGGCGAGGCGGTCAAGGCCGTGGTGGTGCTGGCCGATCCGGCCCAGGCGGGGCCCGAGCTCAAGGCCGAGCTGCTCGCCTACTGCCGTGCCTCGCTGGCCACGTATAAGTGCCCCCGCACCATCGACTTCACCGACGAGCTGCCCCGCTCCCCCGCCGGGAAGCTGTACAAGCGGCTGCTGCGCGAGCGCTACTGGGCGGGGCACGGATCGCTGGTTATCTGAGGTTGCCTACGGGCTTGTGATGGCCTTGAGGCAGAACTCGGTGATCCGGTCGATCTCGGCATCGGCCGGCGTGGCGCGGCGCCAGAGGTAGTCGGCCATCGTGCCGACGACGGCGTGCGCGGCGAGGGACGCGTCCAGCGCCGGGGCCTTGCTGCCCAGCTGCTGGAACGGCTCATGCAGGAGGGCGCCCAGCGGGACGGTGGCGCTATGGCGGTCCGCTGCGGGCTCGCCGACGCCGCCGCCGTTCCAGAGCACGGCGAGGGTAGTCTCGGCGATCTCCTCTCTCGTCTGGGACAGGACGCCTTCGACCCAGCGTCGTACCTTGGCCTCGGGCTGTCGCTCCTTGGCCATCTGGTGTTCGACGTAGCGTGCCAGGCGCTCGGCGCCGTCCTCCAGAAGGGCGGCGACCAGCGCGTCCTTGGACTTGAAGTGGCGGTAGAAGGCGTCGTTCGACAGGCCGGCGGCGGCCACGATGTCGGCGACCCTCGCCCTTGACCGCGTGCCGTTTTGGCGCATGACCTCGAGCGCGGCGTCGAGCAGGCGGCGGACCTCGCTCGCGTAGCCGGCGCCGCGCTTGGCGAGGGTCTGCTGAGCGATGCGCTGCGGAACGTCGCTCTCTTGGTCCAGAATTGCGTTTTCCATCACGAGAATAATATTCTTGGCTGTGATGGTTGGCTAGTCCGGTCGGCGAGGAGGCGCGATGGCGTGGGATTTCGAGACCGAGCCCGAGTTCCAGGCGAAGCTGGACTGGGCCGACGCGTTCGTGCGTTCGGAGGTGGAGCCGCTGGATCTCGTCTGGCCGGACCTGGTGTTCACGCCGCCGGACGAGACGCTCCGCAAGGTCATCGACCCGCTGAAGGACGCGGTGCGGTCGCACGGGCTCTGGGCTACCCACCTCGGGCCCGAACTGGGCGGGCAGGGATACGGCCAGCTCAGGCTCTCGCTGCTCAACGAGATACTGGGGCGGTCGAGCTGGGCGCCGGTGATATTCGGCTGCCAGGCGCCGGACACCGGGAACGCGGAGATCATCGCGCACTACGGGTCGGCCGCGCAGAAGGAGCGGTACCTGCGGCCGCTGCTGGACGGCGAGGTATTCTCCTGCTACTCGATGACCGAGCCGGAGGGGGGCGCCGACCCGACGCAGTTCAAGACCCGGGCCGTGCGAGACGGTTCGGAGTGGGTGCTTACGGGCGAGAAGTTCTTCTCCTCGAACGCTCGGACCGCGGCGTTTTTTATCGTGATGGCGGTGACGGACCCGTCGGTGAGTCCGTACAAGGGCATGTCGATGTTCCTCGTACCGGCTGATACGCCGGGCATCGAGATCGTGCGGAACGTGGGGCTGGGGTCCGAGCCCCTGGGTGAGGGCGCGCACGCGCTGATTCATTACAACGACGTGCGGCTGCCTGCTGACGCGCTGCTAGGGCTTGAGAATCAGGCTTTTGCCATCGCGCAGACGCGGCTCGGCGGCGGGCGGATCCACCACGCGATGCGGACGATCGGCCTAGCGCGCAAAGCGCTGGACATGATGTGCGAGCGGGCGCTGTCCCGGTACACGGCCGGGTCGGTGCTGGCGGACAAGCAGTTCGTGCAGGGGTACATCGCCGACTCCTACGCGCAGCTCACCCAGTTCCGGCTGTTCGTGCTCTACACCGCCTGGGAGATCGACAAGTACAAGGACTACCGCCGCGTGCGCAAGGACATCGCGGCGATCAAGGTGCTCATGCCTGGCGTGCTGCACGACATCGCGTCGCGTGCGCTACAGGTGCACGGGGCGCTCGGGGCGAGCAACGAGATGCCTTTCACGCGCATGGTGCACGGGGCGTTCGTCATGGGCATCGCGGACGGCCCGACCGAGGTGCACAAGATGACCGTGGCGAAGCAGGTGCTGCGCGATTACCGGCCCGCCGACGGCCGGTGGCCGAGTGAGCACCTGCCCGCGAAGCTCGCGGCCGCGCGCGAGAAGTACGCCGCGTACCTGGAACACGAGGTGGGAAACCTTTGACCGCTTCTGTTGGCGTGCCGGTCATCGCGGATACGTCCGGGCTGGCTGCTTGGATGGACTCCCGTGGGCTCGGGACCGGAGCGCCGTTGTCGCACCGGTACATCTCGGGCGGCACCCAGAACGAGATCTACGAGATCCGGCGGGGCGACCTGCACTGCGTCATGCGGATCCCGCCGCCCGGCGCGCCGGCCGACCGGGACAAGGGGATCGTGCGGGAGTGGCGGATCATCGAGGCGCTGGGCGGGACCGACGTCCCGCACACGCCGGCGATCGCGGTCTGCACGGACCCCGCGGTGCTGGGGCGTACCTTTTACCTGATGGGGTTCGTCGACGGGTGGTCGCCGATGTCGAACGCGCCGGCAGTGGCCGGCGCCGTTCGCTGCCGACGTGGCTGCCCGGCGGGGGCTGTCGTTCCAGCTGATCGAGGGCATAGCGCTGCTGTCCCGGGTCGACTGGCGTGCCCGGGGCTTGTCCGATCTCGGGCGTCCGGACGGGTTCCACGAGCGGCAGGTCGACCGGTGGACCGCGTTCCTGGACCGGATCAAGGGGCGGGAACTGCCGGGGTTCGACGAGGCGGCGGCGTGGCTGCGGGCGCGGCGCCCCCTCGACTTCATCCCTGGGATCATGCACGGGGACTACCAGTTCGCCAACGTGATGTTCCGGCACGGGGCGCCGGCGCGGCTGGCGGCGATCGTGGACTGGGAGATGGGCACCGTCGGCGACCCGAAGCTGGACCTCGGCTGGGTGATGCAGTCCTGGCCGTCGGACACCAGCACCGACACCGGCGGCGGCTACGTCGACATGACGGGGATGCCGTCGGGTTCGCAGGTGCTCTCTCGCTACGCGTCGGTCTCGGGACGGCAGGTCGACGACATCGACTACTACGTCGTGCTCGCCCGGTGGAAGCTCGCCGTCGTCCTCGAGCAGGGCTACCAGCGGGCCGGCGACGACGTCAAGCTCCAGAGCTTCGGCCCGGTCGTGCTCGACCTGATGCGGTCCGCGGCCGAGCTGGCGTCGTCGTCGGATTACCGGGGCTGATGCCGATGCGCGCCGCGGTCTGCCGTTCTTACGGTCCCCCCGAAGTCATCGAGGTCTGCGAGGTGCCATCGCCCGCGCTTGGGGACGGGCAGGTGCGGGTGCGGGTCGGGGCCGCGGCCGTCAACTTTCCCGACGTGCTGCTGATGGCCGATCAGTACCAGCTCACCGTCCCGGTGCCGTTCGTGCCGGGCAGCGAGTTCGCCGGGGTGGTGGCCGAGGTAGGGGCGGGCGTGTCTGGTGTTTCCGTCGGGGACCGGGTGATGGGGACGACGACCGTCGGCGCGTTCGCCGAGTCGGTGGTGGTGCCGGCGTCGTCGGTGACTCCGGTGCCTGACGGGGTTTCCGACGCGTCCGCCGCGGCGTTCGGCGTGGCGCACCGGACCGCGTACCACGTGCTGCAGTCGGTCGCCCGGGTCCAGCCGGGCGAACGGCTCGTGGTGCTCGGCGCGGGCGGCGGCGTCGGGCTCGCCGCGGTGCAGCTCGGCGCGCTGCTCGGCGCGTCGGTCACGGCCGTGGCGTCCTCGGAGGCGAAGCTGGCGGTGGCCACCGCCCATGGCGCTGTTGCTGTTATCAACCACAAGTCGGGTGACCTGCGGCAGATGCTGCGCGCGGCGTTCCCCAACGGCGTCGACGTGGTGGTCGACCCGGTGGGCGGCAACCTCGCCGAGCCGGCGCTGCGGGCGCTGCGCTGGGGCGGCCGGTTCGTGACCGTCGGCTACGCGTCCGGGACCGTGCCGCGCATACCGCTGAACCTGGTGCTGCTGAAGGGCTGCCAGATCCTGGGCTTCCAGTTCCGCGACTTCGCCGCGCACGCGCCTGGCGAGCTGGCCCGCAACGAGGCGGCGCTGCTCGCGCTGCTCGCTTCCAGGCAGGCTCTCCCGCACATCGGGGCGACGTTCAAGCTCGCGGAGACGGCGGCGGCGTTGCGGCATGTGGCCGACGGGAAGGCCATCGGGAAGGTGGTCCTCGCCATCGGCTGAGCCTTCGAGGCCGCCTGCCCGCGGCCGCTTGTGGTCGCTTGTGGTCGCTTGTGGTCGCTTGTGTCGATTACGCGATGGACCCAGCGGCCGACCCTGGCCGATTAGGTCGGCGAATCGGCCGGGAGGCCTGCTGTCCTAGCCTCATCGAGCGCGCGTCCGTCCCGTGGCTGCGCACGGTGGTGCATGAGTTGCCCATGGGAACTGCCCGAGTGGCCCATTCCATGATCACGAAGCTTTTTCGTACGTATAGGATGAATTATTTACATCGTAAAAAATGTTTTCGTGACCATGTGGGTGGACAGCCCGCCGCCGGCTCCGGTAAGGCGGACTGCTGTGACTCATGCGACCAGGCAGGCCGCAGGGGCCCGTGATCAGCACCGGATGCAGGCACTGGACCTCCAGCACATCCCGCCCGCTCGGCCCAGCATTGTCAGACAAATGTCGACGCATCCTAGAACAGGCCCACTGCGCAATCGACCCCGGAAGGGACGCGTCGGATATCAAGTTGGCTTTGCCGTTCCGAAGGGCGCCTGCCGTGATGAGGGCATTTCGGGCGCCAGTGCTGCTCCGCCGGATGCCAGGCAAAGATCATGGATCAGAAAATACACCCGGATGTGGTTGCCGATCCATGATCTTCTCGTTCACATGATCGACAGAGAGATTTGTCAGTAATTGCCCGTTTTCTGGTCGATCAGCCGGCGTGATTCCGGCCTGCGACACGCCCGAGATGGCCGACTAGAAAGCCGACGCGTCCAAGAGTGGGTCGATTGCGCAGTGGGCTTACTCGGCGCTGGGGTGGCGCGGGAGCGGGCGGCCGCGGGAGCGGGCGGCCGCGGGAGCCGGGGCGGCGTACGGGGGCGGCGGGGCTAGGCGGCTGTGTGGCGTTCGGCTGGGCCGTCGTAGGCGGCTAGGGGGCGGATGAGGCGGCCCGCGGCCAGCTGTTCGGCGATGTGGGCGGTCCAGCCGGGGAGGCGGGCGGCGACGAAGATCGGCGTGAAGGCCGGGGTGTCGAAGCCGATCAGGTGATAGGCGGGGCCCGCCGGGTAGTCGAGGTTGGGGTGCAGGCCCTTGGCCTCGTACATGGCTTTCGCGAGAGCCTCGTAGATGTCGATCAGCCGCTGGCCGTCGCGCAGCGCGGCGATCTCGCCGAGGGCCGCGCGCATCGTGGGCACCCGGGAGTCGCCGTTCTTGTAGACGCGGTGGCCGAAGCCCATGATCTTGCGCTTGTCCGCCAGCGCCTTGTGCAGCCAGTCCTCGGCCCGCTCGGCGGCGGCGATCTCCGCCATCATGTCCATCACGGCCTCGTTGGCGCCGCCGTGCAGCGGCCCCTTCAGCGCGCCGATGGCCGCCGTGACCGCGCTGTAGGTGTCCGACAGCGTTGAGGTGACGACGCGGGCGGTGAAGGTTGAGGCGTTGAAGCTGTGCTCGGCGTACAGGATCAGGGAAGTCTCGAACGCCGTGGTGATCGCCGAGTCGGGCACCTCGCCGAACGTCATGTACAGGAAGTTCGCCGCGAACCCCAGGTCGTCGCGGGGCGCGACCGGCTTCTGGCCGCGGCGGCGCCGGTGGTCCATCGCCACGACGGCCGGCAGCACGGCGAACAGCCGCAGCGCCTTCGCCCGGTTGACGTCCGGTGAGTTGTCGTTCTCCGTGGGGTCGCTGGCGCCGAGCAGGCTGACCGCGGTGCGCAAGGTGTCCATCGGGTGCGCGGTGAGCGGGAGGCTGGCCAGGGTGGCGGCCGTCACCGGGTCCAGGTGCCGCTGGGCGCGCTCGGCCCGGTTCTGCGCGTCGAGCTGGACCGGCGACGGCAGCTCCCCGTGCCAGAGCAGGTAGGCGACCTCCTCGAAGCCGCACCGGCGGGTGAGCCCCTGCACGGGGTAGCCGCGGTAGGTGAGTGAGTTGGTTTCCGGGTTGACCATGGAGATCGCGGTGGTGTCGGCGTAGACGCCGTCCAGGCCCCTGCGAACCTCGGTGTCGTTGACAGGCATGGCGAGTTTCCCTTCCAGGCACCCGCGGCTTACGGCCTTAGACGCGGAAATTGAAACTAGACGCGGAAATTGAAAATGCTGGTGTCGAACGTGTTGTAGGACTCGTAGTCGAGCAGGTCGTACAGGTCACGGCGGTGCTGCATCACCTCAAGCAGCCCCTCCTGCGTGCCGGTCCCGGCGATCGCGGCCAGGCCGGCGTCCGCGGCGTGCATCGCGAGCCGCAGCAGGGTGACCGGGTAGATGACGACGTTGACGCCGAGGTTCTCCAGCGTCTTGGCGTCCAGCAGCCTGCTCTTGCCGAATTCGGTCATGTTGGCCAGGATCGGCACCTCGACCGCGGCCCGGAACCGCTCGAAGTCGGCCTCCCCGGCCATGGCCTCGGGGAAGATCAGGTCCGCCCCGGCGTCCGCGAAGGCCTTCGCCCGGTCGATCGCCGCGGCGATCCCGCGGGTCGCGGCGGCGTCGGTGCGGGCCGCGATGACGAACGACGGGTCGCGGCGCGCGGCGACCGCGGCCTTGATCCGCCGGACGGCGGTCTCCGTGTCCGTGACGTCCTTGCCGTCCAGGTGCCCGCAGCGCTTGGGGTTGACCTGGTCCTCGATGTGCAGCCCGGCCACCCCCGCGTCCTCGAGGACCTGCACGGTGCGCGCGGCGTTCATCGGCTCGCCGAACCCGGTGTCCGCGTCGACCAGCGCCGGCCGGGCGGTGACCCGGGCGATCTGCTGCGCCCGGCCGGCCACCTCGGACAGCGTGGTCAGCCCGATGTCGGGCAGACCGAGGTCGGCGGAGATCACCGCGCCGGACACGTAGACGCCCTCGAACCCGTGCCTGGCGATCAGCATCGCCGACAGCGGGTTGAACGCGCCCGGGAAGCGCAGCAGCTTCCCCGAGGCGAGCCCGGCGCGGAACGCGGCGCGCTTGGCGGCAGCGGGGGTCGTGTCGTGCAGCATCTAGAAGATCCCCCAGGTTTCCGGCTGCTCGGCCGCCTCGGCGATGCCGGGGAGGGCGAGGTCGGCCAGTTCGGCCGCGTCGAGGTCGGGCAGCCGGGTCACCGCGTCCAGGAACCGGTCCTGGGCGTCCGGGGCGATGACCCCGTCGGCCAGCGTCCGGAACTTCGCGACATACTGCTCGCGGGCGAACGGGCGCGCGCCCGCGGGATGGGCGTCCGCCACCGCGATCTCCTCGGTGATCACGGTCCCGTCCGTCAGGGTGATCTCGGCCCGGCCGCCGAAGGCCCGCTTGGCCGGGTCCGGGTCGTGGTAGCGCCGGGTCCACTCCGGGTCCTCGACCGTGGTGATGGCGCGCCACAGCTTCACCGTGTCCGGCCTGGCGGCGCGTTCCGGCGCGTACGAATGGACGTGGTGCCAGCCGCCGTCCTGCAGCGCCACCGCGAAGATGTAGGGCAGCGAGTGGTCGAGGGTCTCCCGGCTGGCGCCGGGATCATACTTCTGGGGGTCACGGGAGCCCGAGCCGATCACGTTATGGGTGTGGTGGCTGGTGTAGATGACGATCTTGTCGATCCGGGAGGTGTCCCCGTTGCGGGGGCGCAGCCGTCTGGCCAGGTCGATCAGCGCCTGGGCCTGGTACTCGGCCGAATGCTCCTTCGTGTAGGTGTCGAGGATCGCCCGCTTCGGCTCGCCGGGCGCGGGCAGCGGCACCGTGTACACCGCCTCCGGGCCGGACAGCAGCCGGGCGATGACGCCGTCCTCCCCCTCGTAGACCGGGCTGGGCGCGCCCTGGCCGCGCATCGCCCGGTCCACGGCCTCGACCGCGGCCTTGCCGGCGAACGCGGGCGCGTACGCCTTCCAGCTGGAGATCTCCCCCTTGCGGGACTGCCGGGTCTGGGTCGTGACGTGCAGCGCCTGGCCGATCGCCTGGTAGACGGTCTCGGTCTCGAGGCCGAGCAGGGCGCCGATCCCGGCCGCCGCCGACGGCCCCAGGTGGGCGATGTGGTCGATCTTGTGCTCGTGCAGGCAGATCCCGCGCGTCAGGTCCACCTGCACCTCGTAGGCGGCGGCGATGCCGCGCACCAGGTCCGCGCCGGACCGGCCGGTGTGCTGGGCGACCGCGAGCACCGGCGGGATGTTGTCGCCCGGATGGGAGTACTCGGCGGCGAGGAAGGTGTCGTGGAAGTCCAGCTCCCGCACGGCGACCCCGTTGGCCCACGCCGCCCACTCCGGGGATACGCGGCGGTCCGCCGCCGCACCCCAGACGGCCGCGCCCGGCGATGCCGGGTGCCGCAGCGCTTGTTCCCGCGCGGCCCGCACCGGCCGCCTGGCGAGCGACGCGGCGGCCACCGCCGCGTCGTCGATCACCCGGTTGACCACCATCTCGGTCACGTCAGCGGGAACCTCCACCGGGTCGGTGGCGACCGCCGCCAGCTTCCACGCCAGCTGCTCCTGCCGCGCGAGCCGTGCCGACGACGGGTACGCGCGGACCTCGCGGGTGATCATCAGCTGTTCCGCTTGCTAACTTCGCCGAGGAGCTGGGGGACGATGGTGAACAGGTCGCCGACGACGCCGTAGTCGGCGATCTCGAAGATCGGGGCCTCGGCGTCCTTGTTGACCGCGACGATCGTCTTGGAGGTCTGCATCCCGGCCCGGTGCTGGATCGCCCCGGAGATCCCGACAGCGACGTACAGCTGGGGAGAGACGGTCTTGCCGGTCTGGCCGACCTGGAAGGAATGCGGGTACCAGCCCGCGTCGGTCACCGCCCGGGACGCGCCGACCGCCGCGCCGAGCGCGTCCGCGAGGTCCTCGATGATCTTGAACCCGTCCGCGGACCCGGTGCCGCGGCCGCCGGAGACCACGATCTGCGCCTCGGTCAGCTCCGGCCGCTCACCCTTCTCCGCGCTCACATGCTCGGTCACCTTCGCGGTCTTCGCCGCCGCCGAGGCGGCGAAGTCCACCGGGGCCAGCTCCGCCGTGGCCGCGGCTTGCGCCGCCGCTGCGGAAATCGCGTTCGGCCGCACCGCCAGGACCGGCGTGCCCCTGGCCACCCGGGCGCGGGTGGTGATCGACCCGCCGAAGTTGGCGTGCTCGGCCACCGCGGCGTCGTCCGGGCCCGCGGCCACGTCGATCACGTCGGTGAGCACCCCGGAGTTGATCTTGACCGCTAGCCGGGCGGCGATCTCCTTGCCCTCGGCGGTGCTGGCCGTTAGCACCGCCGAGGGAGCTTTATCGGCGACGAGCCGCGCGAGCAGTTCGGCCTTCGGGGCCACCACGTACTCGTCGAACTCACCCGAGTCAGCCACGTAGACGCGGGCCGCGCCGAACTCGGCCAGCCGCGGCTGCGCCGCCTCGGCGCCCGGGCCGGTCCATACCACCGACGGCTCGCCCAGCCGGGCGGCCGCGGTCAGCAGCTCGAAAGTGACCTTCCTGACATCGCCGCCGTCGTGCTCGGCGAGCACCAGTACCTCTGCCATCGCCAGCCGCCCCTCAGATGAATTTCCGCTCGGCCAGGAACGCGGCGACCTGGGTACCGCCGTCCCCTTCGTCCTTGACGATGACGCCGGCCGCTCGCGGCGGCCGCGCCGCGAAGTCGGCCACCGCGGTCGCCGAATGACCCAGGCCCACCAGCGCCGGGTCGATGCCCGCGTCGGCCAGCGAGAGGGTCTGGACCGGCTTCTTCTTCGCCGCCATGATCCCCTTGAACGACGGGTAGCGCGGCTCGTTGATCTTCTCCACCACGGACAGGACGGCCGGCAGCGCGGCCGTGACCACTTCATAGCCGTCATCGGATACCCGGCGGATAGTAACCGCCGTGCCGTCGACCTCCACCTGCCCGGCCTGGGTGAGCTGCGGCACGCCGAGCCGCTCCGCCAGCATGGCAGGCAGGATCCCGGTACGGGCGTCGGTCGACTCCGACCCGCAGACCACCAGGTCGAACCCGGTCGTCTCCAGCACCTTGGCGATCGCGTAGGAGGTAGCCAGCGCGTCGGACCCGGCCAGCGCGTCATCGACCAGGTGGACCGCCTTGTCCGCGCCCATCGACAGCGCCTTGCGGATCGACTCCGACGCCTTCTCCGGGCCCATCGTCAGGATGGTCACCTCGCCGCCGTGGGCCTCGGCGATCTGGAGGGCTTCCTCGATCGCGTACTCGTCCAGCTCGTTGATCAGCCCGTCGGCAGAAGCCCGGTCCAGCGTGCCGTCACCGGGGCGGAGCGTCCGCTCACCCGCGGTGTCAGGCACCTGTTTCACGCAGACCACGATGTTCACCAGTGAACCTGCCCTTCTGTGGCACCGGAGCGCCAGCGACGGTGAGCCCGGCCCGTTACGAGTGATGCTCTTCTTACCACCGATTGTGGGACTTGGTATCGTGATTATGGTACGCAGTACCGTCCACGTCAAGAAGTGGCACCGGCCTGCGAGATCGGGTGAAATGGGCGCTCATGAGCAAGGAATCGCCGCGGGACCGGCTCGCGCGGGCCGCGTTCGACCTGTTCGACGAGCGGGGATACGAGCAGGCCACCGTCGACGACATCACCGAACGGGCGGGGCTGGGGCGGACGACGTTCTTCCGGTGCTACCGCTCCAAGGAAGACGTCATCTTTCCCGACCATGACCGGCTGCTCGAGCTGGTCAGGGACCGGCTGCTGACCTCGAGCCACCGCACCGCGCCGGCCGCGGTGTCGGACGCGGTCCGCCTCGTCCTGCTGCACTACCTGGCGGAAGGGGACGTCGCGCGGCGTCGTTACGCGCTGACCAGCACGGTGCCCGCCCTGCGCGACAGGGAAATCGCCAGCGTGGCGAGGTACCAGCGGCTGTTCCGCGAGTACATCGCGGGCCGGATGGGCGAGGCTGGGGAACCGGCCTTCCTGCGGGCCGAGCTCACGGCCGCCGCCGTCGTGGCCGCGCACAACCACGTGCTGCGCCGCTGGCTGCGCGGCGAGTGCCCGGACCCGACCGGCGAGTTCGACGAGGCCATGCGGGAGGTGACCAGCCTGTTCGCCGCTGCCGGGAGCGACGGCGACGGGACCACGATCGTCGCCTTCAGGACGAGCCGGGACCTGGACGCCCTGCTCCCCTCGCTGCGGCGCTTCGTCGAGGCGCCGGAGGGCGCCGCCGAATGACGCCTGCTAAGCTTGCTTTTGTTAACGCTGACTAACCTTGGGGTTGCGATGGGCGTCCGCGAACTTGGCCTGCCGTTGCCGGTCCCCGCGCCGGGAGCGCTGCCCGAGCGGGTCACGATCTGGGAGGTCGGCCCGCGCGACGGGCTGCAGAACGAGAAGACGGTCATCGACCTCGACACCAAGCTGGAGTTCGTCGGCCGGCTCGCCGACGCCGGCCTGCGGGTGATCGAGACCACGAGCTTCGTCCATCCCAAGTGGGTGCCGCAGCTGGCCGACTCCGACGAGCTGCTGGCCAGGCTGGACCGGCGGCCCGGCGTCGACTACCCGGTGCTGGTGCCCAACGAGCGCGGGCTCGACCGGGCACTCGCGGCGGGCGTCGCGTCGATCGCGGTCTTCGCCAGCGCGACCGAGACGTTCGCCAAGAAGAATCTCAACGCGACCTTCGACAGCCAGTTCGCGATGTTCGAGCCGGTAGTGCGGCGGGCCCGCGACGCGGGGCTGACGGTGCGGGCGTACGTGTCGATGGCGTTCGGCGACCCGTGGGAAGGACGGGTGCCGCCCGAGCAGGTGGTGGCGGCGTTCCGGCGGCTGCGCGACATGGGCTGCACGCAGCTCGCGCTGGGCGACACGATCGGCGTCGGGACGCCCGGCCATGTGGCGGCGGTGCTTGCCGCGGTGACCGCGGCGGGGATCGGGATCGATGAGGTCGCCGTGCACTTCCACGACACGTACGGGCAGGCGCTCGCCAACACGCTGGCCGCGCTGCGGTCCGGGGTGTCCGTCGTGGACTCTTCGGCGGGCGGTCTGGGCGGATGCCCCTACGCCGGGTCGGCCACCGGCAACCTCGCCACCGAGGACCTGGCCTGGATGCTCGAGGGGCTTGGCATCGAGAGCGGCGTCGACCTCGGCGCGCTCGCCGCCACCAGCGTCTGGATGGCCGGGCGGCTCGGCCGCCCGAGCCCGTCGAAGGCGGTCGCGGCGCTAGCGGGTTAACGCTCGTTAACGGCCGACGGGCTAGCGCCGCAGTCCCCTTGTCAGGTCGGCGGGAGTAATGGTGACGCTGAAAGGCCGGCCGACGGTGAGGGTCTCCATTGTCTTCGCGCCCTGGATATACCGGCCGTCGCGCAATTCGAATACGGTCAGTTCCGGCTGGGGTGGGTCCGGATCCACAATCCAGTACGAGGCGACGCCGAACCTCTGGTACGCGGCCTGCTTGCGATTCAAGTCAACAAGTGCGGTGCTCGGCGAGCGGATCTCAACGACGAGCAACGGAGGCTCGGTAAACTTCGCACCGCCGATCTGGTCCATGCGGACCACCACCAGATCGGGATCGAACTCAGTCTGCGGGCCAAGCTGAACGGCAGGCTCAGGGACAACGCATAGATCTTCCGGGCAGGCGCGGTCCAGCGCGGCAGCAAGTCGCATCGCGACGTACTGATGAACGGTTGTCGGCCGGGGGCTCACGATGAGCGCTCCGTCCAGGAGTTCGTACCTGCGGCCGTCATCAGGCATCCGGTCCAGTTCGGCGACCGTGAACGGACGGCCCGCGGCTGGCCACGCCTCGGCGATTGTCACGACACTCATGGTGCCCCCTTCTGTGCATGGCGTCCACAATGCCAGTCCCCTCTGACATTCCGGCGTTCCATGATCACGAGGGGTGACTGGCCGGGTGGGCGTTCGGCGCCGCCCCGATCAGAGGACGGGTTAGGCTGCTTCGATGGGAGCCCATATCGATGAAGAGGCGCTGCGGTCCAGTCTGCAGCGGCTGCGCCGCGGCTCGTTCGAGGGTGACCCGGCCGCCGTGATGAAGCGGGCGGTGGACGGCGTGCACGACGTGTTCGGCTACAGCGGGGCGGGCATCATGTTCATCACCGAGGCCGGGGGCCTCGCGTCGGTCGCCTCGTCGGACGAAAGCGGCCGGCAACTGGAGGATGCGCAGGCGGCCGCCGGCCAGGGACCGTGCTACGAGTCCTACGTCTACGCGCACGAGGTCATCAGCAGCGACCTGCACGCCGACAGCCGCTGGCCGGCGCTGCGCGATCACCTGGCACCGAACCTGCGTGCGGTCGCGGGCGTTCCCATCCTGCTGAGCGGCAGCCCCGTCGGAACGCTGAACGTCTACCGGGACAAGCCGGTCGAATGGGATGACTCAGACATTACCGCGCTGCGTGCCTACAGCGATCTCGTCGCGGAGAGTCTCGGCGCGGCGCTCGCCGCCCGCCGGCATAGCACCGTGGCTCAGCAGCTGCAGTACGCGCTGGATTACCGCGTGGTCATCGAACGCGCCGTCGGCTATCTCATGGGCGCGCACAAGCTCGAACGCGGTCACCGCGTTCGACGGGCTGCGCAAGCAGGCCCGCGACTCGCGCCGCCGGATCGCCGAGGTCGCCGCCGAGGTGCTCGGCGGGACCACCGGCCCGGACGGGCTCGGCCTAGCCGACGGGAAGCGCACCGCCAACTGATCAGCTCGCGATCAGTTTGCGCGAGCACGGCCGTGCTCACTAGCATGGCGAACGGTTCCGCCGTGTGTCCGCGGATCGTACCCCAGGAGGTGACGATCTGTGGCATGCCTATTTTCCTTTTCCGGGCTGGGATCCGGCCGCGCGCCGCGGTCTCAGCGCGGGAGGCGCGTGTAATGACAGGCATCCCCGGCCTGGCAATCGTCGTCGAGGACCATGGCCCGCACGTCTTCGTGCGGCTGCGCGGCGAACTCGACCTGACGGAGACGGACCGTCTGCGCGCGATAATGAACACCCTCGTGGCACGCGAGCCGCGGCTGCTTGTCGCGGACCTGTCGGGACTGACCTTCATCGACTGCGCCGGGCTGGCGGTTCTCGCCGGCACGCACCGCCGGCAGGCCGATCAGGGCAAGCGGCTGCTGATCTACGGCGCCCAGCCGCTCGTGCGGCGCGTCCTGACGCTCACGGGCATGGATACCTACCTGCATCTCGCACCCGAGTTCGATGCGGAAGGCTTCGCCTCCGGCTGAGCCGTCGTATCGCTCGCCAGGCGGTCCCGGGCCGGTGTCCGCGCCATTGATGCCACCGTCGGTCGGCTGCCCGCTCATTCCGCCCATCATCGCCGCAGCCATGACGGCTGTCCACCTGATCGGGACCAGCCATTTCGCGTCGCCGCGGGGCGGGTATTCCAGCTAGCCGGTATATGGGGATAGCGGCTGCCCGCGACGACAGCGCGCCGCTGACATGCCATTCTGGACGGCGAGACGAGCCGTAAGGGGGGGTATGGGATGTGACCGTTAACAGGTACCAGACGGCCATCAAATGGTCTTCACACTATCTCCATACTGGTGGGCGATACTGGGATCGAACCAGTGACCTCCTCGGTGTGAACGAGGCGCTCTCCCGCTGAGCCAATCGCCCGCGCTGCCGACCATATCGCTTCAAACGATGTGGTTGGGACGCGCTCCATAGGGTAGCGCATCTTCCGGCATGCCGTGACCCCGGTCACGCTATGAAACCTAAAACATACATAGAAGCGTCCTATACTCGTCAGTTACTGACAAATAAGGCAGCGTCCAGCTACTGTGAGCCATGCAATCGATAGCACTAGATAACGATCTCATCGCTTAGTGTTGCGGACCACCTACTGTGGGTAAATCTCTTGCAGACAGCCGGGTGCGACGAAGGTCACAAGCTATGCAATCGATACGCAGAAACACTAGACTGACGCAGCGCTGTTACGTCACGGATGGCATCTGAACAGGACAGATGCCACATGGAACCCGTGCGACCGGGCAGTGGAAAAGTGCAAACGGAAGCAAAGCAGGCAAGAAGGACCCTAACGCTCCGTATCCGCAACTTGCCGCCCATGGGTCGCGTCAGCAGACAGAGCCCGGTACACCGGGACCCAGCGAATAAAGGTTGGCCAGAATGAGCAGCAGCAGCACGGTATCAGCCGAACTCGGACTCCGACTCGTCGTGCCCCAGCAGACGATCGTGCCACTGGTGGCCAGCCTGTACTACTCGCGTGAAGACCCGTACGCCATCCGCATCGCTTTCCACGTTGGATTGGATGAGCCGGTCGAGTGGATCTTCGCCCGCGACCTGCTTGCCATGGGCATCGAGGGCCGCGAGGGCCTCGGCGACGTCCACGTCTGGCCGTCGGCCGGCTCTGAGGACGGCGCGCCCGGCAGCGTCCTGAACATCGAATTGTCCTCCCCCTTCGGCCAGGCGCACTTCGAGGCGCCGGTCAAGGAGATCTCGGCCTTCCTCGACCGGACGTACCAGATCGTCCCGGCGGGCGAGGAAAGCGACCACGTGGACGTCGAGACGGAACTGACCGACCTGCTCCGCAAGGCGTCGTAACCCCCAAGTCGTCGCCCCCCCGGTCCCGGCCCGTACCCCCGTAACGGGCCGGGACCTCTTTTGTCGGCCGCGCGCCGGCCTCCCCCGCCCGAACGCCGGAATGGGTCGATTGCGCGATCGGCACGCTGGCTCTGTGGGGGGTGCGGTGGTTCCGTGGCGGGGGTGCGGTGGCGGCGGAGGGCGGGCGCGGGCGGACGGTGCGGTCTATGGAGTGGCGGAACGGTCGGTTGCGGCTCTGGTAGGCCATAGTGACTGAAGATGCTTGTGTGATGTGAGTCACCTCGGTCCGTTCTGAATAGGGATTTTTGCCCAGCGCCCCGGTTCCGAGTTTGCGTGTGCGCCAGGATCGGCTACAGTTCTGAACGCACGCCAGAGAGATCCGGCGGGTGAGTGCGGACGTGGCTCAGTTGGTAGAGCATCACCTTGCCAAGGTGAGGGTCGCGGGTTCGAATCCCGTCGTCCGCTCGGAGGCGCGGCTACGCGGCAGGTTGGCCGCCGGCGAACGCACGCTCCTGCGGCGGAGTGGCCGAGTGGCTTAGGCAAGGGCCTGCAAAGCCCTGTACACGGGTTCGATTCCCGTCTCCGCCTCTCATTCGGTGCCTGATCAGGCCAAACTCGTTTCCAGGGCGTTCAGTTCCTGCTGCCCGGCCTAGCATCTCGGTGCTGCGCATGTGCGCAGCTCCCCCAGAGAGGGAACTGATGACCATGCCGCGCAAGACCCCTGTCCCCAACCGGCCCCGGCCGTCATGCGGCCGAGACCCCGGCGACGGCGCGAAGGAGCTTCACGAGGTCGGGCGGGATGGGGATGGTGCGGGTCTCGTGGGCCGCGCGGTGCTTGAGGCCGCGCTCCTGGCGGGCGGTGCCGTGGTCGGTCCAGCTCCGCCCCGCGGGAGGCGGGGGCGGCCAGGTCGATCCTCCCCCATCCCTTCTTCGGCAGGTACAGGTCACTCTCGCGGAGCATGACCGCCTCCGAGGGGCGCAGGGCGGCGTAGTACGGGCAGGCGTAGAAGGCTTCCAGGTGCGCTCCCCGGTTAAGGGTGACGGTGATGGTGTCGTCGTCGCTGGTGAACGCAAGCCGCGCCGCAAACACATCCAGGCCGCGACACGGTCCGGCCGGGCACCGACCTGAACGAGCCGGCCGGCTGACCATGGGGCAGCTGCTGCACTTCTTCTCTTCGCGGCCGAGGCCGCGAAGACGTGGCGGCCCGGCACGCCGCGCGGCCGACCGGAGCGTGACCACCCACCGCACGTCTCTGCCGTTTGATTCGCGTCAGGCCGTACGGCCCCTGGATCATCGCAGCAGCCCTGGGTATCCCAGTTGCTTACGATCTTACGACCTATTAAATTTGGAATTTATGCAACTGTGTAGCGAGATGCTTCACCATCGGATCGCCGGGCCCGCGACTCCTCCTGCGCCTGGTCAGTACAGTGATCAGCACTGTGAGATGCGCGGTAGCCGTCCATGAACCCGAATTCGGATATGTCGCCGGTGGCGCTGACCGTCATGGCGGTGGTCGTCGTCGTCCTCGCAGCCGGAGCTGCATCCTCTGGCAGGTTGCTAGCATTATCAGTTGCTGAGCCTGGCACCCGCACCGGGAGACAGGCGCCAGGAGACGGTGCCCGGGCGCAGGAGACCCGGCCGGGTGCCGGGCTAGGGAGGCTGCTGGGTGAGTACGCCGCTGTACCAGCTGAAGGCGGAGTTCTTCAAGACGCTGGGCCATCCGGCCCGGATCCGGGTGCTTGAGCTGCTCAGCGAGCGCGATCACACGGTGGCCGAGATGCTGCCTGAGGTGGGCCTGGAGCCGGCGCACCTGTCCCAGCAGCTCGCGGTGCTGCGCCGCGCGAACCTGGTCACGGCCCGCAAGGAAGGTTCCAGCGTCCGCTATTCGCTGACCAGCCCGCACGTGGCCGAGCTGCTGGCGGTGGCGCGGCTGATCCTGACCGGGGTCTTGTCCGGGCAGGCCGAGCTGCTCGACGACCTGCGCGCCTCCCCGGGCTGACCGGTCCGCCGGATGTGAGCGGCTCCTCCCGCAGGGGCAGGCCGACCGGCTGATCAGGCCGACGGCAAAAGCCGTAGCAGCTCCAGCACGAGATGGATGCGGGAGCCGAGCTTCAGCCCGCCCAGCCACGGCGCGGCCGCCTCGTTCGCCCGCGGGTCCCGGGTGCCGGCGCCCGGGCCGAGAACTTGTTCCAGGACGCGTCCCTGGACCAGCACCGCCGCGAGATCGAGCGTCTCTGCCAGTCGCCGGGCGTCTGCGGCGGTGATCCGCGGGCCGCCAAGGCGGATGAGCAGGTCGGCGGTGCCGGGTTCCCGGGTCCCTTCCCGGCTCTGGAACTGCAGGCCGCGGGCGAGGTCGCGCACCCAGGGCGCGGCCAGCGGCAGCAGGCGCCGGTCGGCGAGCAGCGCGCCGGCGACAGCCGGCCCCAGGACGGCATGCAGCGCGTCGGTGCAGATCCCGGCGATCGCATCGCCGGTGAGGCCGTCGACTGGCCCGAGGACTGCGGTAAGCGTCTGATCGAGCAGCTCGCCGACGTCGAGGGGCACAGCCACATGCCGTGCCCGGTCACCCGCTGGCATGTCCGTTCCTCCCTGTCCTGGCGGCCGCGGCTAGCGCCGCTGTCTGATCACGAATCCCGCATGCCCGGCCCGCACCTTTCACGGTCCTCGCTGCCGTCTCGCGCAGGCATGCATCTGCTGACATGATAACTTCATCAACTATGCAACTCCTGCCGCTGCTCCGGTCGCTGTTCTCGCGCCCGGTGACCGAGCGCCTTCCCCGCCCGCCCGGCCTGGCGGGCAGGGCGCGGTTTCCCGGTTCGGTGCAGCTCCGGCACGTTGACGCAGGGTCGTGTAACGGGTGTGAGCTGGAGATCGCCTCGGCTTTCGGCCCGGTCTATGACGCCGGGCGGTTCGGCGCCCGGCTGGCCGCCTCTCCCCGGCATGCCGACGGGGTCCTGGTCACCGGGGTGGTGACGCGGAACATGGCCGTCCCGCTGGAGAAGACCCTGGATGCGGTCCCGGCCCCGAAGGTGGTCGTGGCCTGCGGCGACTGTGCGCTGGGCCGCAGCCCGTTCGCCGGCGGCTACGGGGTAGCGGATAGCCCCGGGGCGCTCGCCGCCCCTGATGTGGCCATCCCCGGCTGCCCGCCCGGCCCGCTGGCCATCACCCAGGCGCTGCGCACGCTGACCGGCCGGTGAGCGCCGCCCTTCTCCTCGGCGGCCTCGGTCTGGGCGCCGCCGCGGCCCTCGCCGGCGGCATCCTGCCCGCCCGGTCCCGCGTGCCTGCTGCGGCTGTGCTCACCGCGGGGGCCTGCGTCGCGGCGCTGGTCGCGGCAGCGCGGGTACTCGCCTCGGGACAGGACATCACGGTTCACTCCAACCAGGTCCTGCCGCTGACCGGGGTCACGCTGTCCCTGGACCCGCTCGGCGCAGTGTTCGTTATCACGACGGCCGTTGTCGGCGCGGCGGCCAGCTGCTACAACGTCGGCTACGCCGCGCACGGCGGCGGGGGCCGGACCGGGACCGCGCTGCTGCCGCTGTTCATCACGAGCCTGCTGGCCGTGCCGGCCGCGGCGAGCATCGCGACGTTCATGGCCGCCTGGGAGCTGATGGCGCTGTCCTCCCTGCTGCTGCTGCTCACCGGGCACCGCCGGGCCGAAGCCAGGGACGCGGCCCAGTGGTACGCGGTGATGACCCACGCCGGGGCCGCCGCGATCCTGCTCGCGTTCGTCCTGATCGGGGCGCACGCCGGCGGCCAGTCCTTCGCCGCGATCCGCGCCGGTGCCGCCGCGGTCCCGCCCGCGGCCCGCTCCCTGGCGTTCGTCCTCGCGCTGGCCGGCTTCGCGTTCAAGGCCGGGGCGGTGCCGCTGCACGTGTGGCTGCCCCGCGCCCATCCCGAGGCGCCCGGCCCGGTGTCCGCGCTCATGTCGGGTGCCATGGTGAACCTCGGCATTTACGGCATCGTCCGCACCGGTGACAGCCTGCTGGGCGGCGGGCAGCTGTGGTGGTGGCTGGCGGTGGCCGGCCTCGGCGTGATCTCGGCGCTGTTCGGCGCGCTGCACGCCGCGGCGAGCCCGGACCTCAAGCGGCTGCTCGCCTACTCCACGGTCGACAACATGGGGCTGGTGCTGCTCGGAGTGGGCGCCGCGGGCGCCCTCGCCGTCAGCGGGCACCATACGCTCGCCGAGCTTGCCATGATCGCCGCGCTGTTCCAGCTGGCCGCCCACTCGGCGTTCAAGGGCTGCATGTTCCTGGCCGCCGGGTCGGTCCAGCACGCGGCCGGCACCCGTGACCTGGACAGTCTCGGCGGGCTGCTGCGCCGTCTCCCGGCGACGGCGGCGCTGTTCGGGATCGGCGCGCTGTCGATCTGCGCCCTCCCCCCGTTCAGCGGTTTCGCGAGCGAATGGCTGCTGCTGCAAGGCTTCCTGCGCGGGTTCTCCGCGCACAGCACGGTGACGGCGACCGCCATGCTCGCCGGGGTGGCAGCGCTGGCGCTGACCGGGGGCCTGACCGCCGCCGCGTTCGTGAAGGCGTTCGGCATCGGCTTCCTCGGCCAGCCCCGCACGCCCGCGGCCGCGGCCGCGGGCGAGGCCGCCCCATCGATGGTCGCGGGCACGGCGCTGCTTGCCGTGCCGTGCCTCGTGCTCGGCGTGATCCCGGGTACGGTCGTTCCGCCGCTGGCCAGGGCGGCCGGCACCGCGCTTGGCGGCACCGCGCTTGGCGCGCTGCGCGCGGGCACCGGCCTGGCGATCGCCGGCAGCACCGACGTGATCCAGCCGGCGCTGCTGGCCGCCGCGCTCGCCGCCGGACTGGCCGGCGCCTGGGCGCTGGTCCGCCTCCGTGCCCGCGCCGGGGCGCGCCGGGCGGAGGCCTGGGGGTGCGGCCGGGAGGAGCAGACGCCGCGGATGCAGTACACGGCCACGTCGTTCGCCGAGCCGCTACAGCGGGTTTTCGAGGACGTGCTGCGCCCGGACCGCGACCTTGATGTCAGCCACCTCGCCGAGTCACGCTACTTCGTCGATGCACTCCGCTACCACAGCCGGACCGACGACGCGGTGGAGCGCGGCGCCTACCGGCCGCTGACCGTGCTGGCAGCCCGCTGGGGCGAACTGGCGCGGCGGGCGCAGAACGGGAGCGTGCACCGCTACCTCGGTTACGGGTTCGCCGCCCTTGTCGTCTTGCTGGTGGTGCTCGCGTGAGCGCCTCGCCGCTGGCCCCAGCGGGCGTATCGGTCATCCAGCTGGCCGCGGCAGCTACCGGCGGACCGTTGCTGTACGGGCTGATGGCGAAGGTACGGGCCAGGGCGGAAGGCCGCGCGGGTGCCCCCGTTCGCCAGCCCCTGCTGGACCTGTGGAAGCTCGCGGGCAAGGAGCGCATCCACGCCGCGCACTCCAGCGCGGTCCTCCCGCTGGCTCCGCTGGTCCTCATCGCCACCGCGGCGGCTGCCGCCGCGATCGCCCCGCTCATCTCGACCGGACCCGCGCTCGGCCGCACCTCCGACGCGTTCGTCATCGTCTTCCTGCTCCTGCTGGGCTCGGTGGCGGTCGCGCTGGCGGGCCTGGACGCGGGCACCGCGTTCGGGGGGATGGGGGCGAGCAGGGCGATGACGATCGGGGCGCTGGCCGAGCCCGCGCTGCTCGTCGCGTTCCTCGCCCTGTCCATCCAGGCGGGGACCTCGAACCTGCCGGGGATCATCGCGGCGACCCTCGCCCACCCGCAGTGGGCGGCGGCCCCGGAGCGGGTACTGGCCCTGGCCGCGCTTGTCATCGTCGTGTTCGCCGAGACCGGCCGGATCCCGGTCGACAATCCGTCCACCCACCTTGAGCTGACGATGATCCACGAAGCGATGGTGCTGGAGTACGCGGGCCCCGAGCTCGCGCTCGTCACGCTCGGGGAGATGATGCGCCTGGGCCTGCTGCTGTCGCTGCTGGCGAACCTGTTCTTCCCCTGGGGAATCGCCACCACGGCGAACCTGGCCGGCCTGGCGCTCGGGCTCGCCGCGCTGGCGGCCAAGACGGCCGCGATCGCGGTGGCGGTCGCGGTCGTCGAGGTCTCGACGGCGAAGCTGCGGCTGTTCCGCGTGCCGGAGATCCTCTCAGCCGCGTTCGTCCTGGCCGTCCTCGCCGTCATCACCGGCCTGGTCATGCCATGACCGGGGCTTACTCCGGGCCGCTCGGCCTGGCCGCCGGGGCGGTGCTCGCGTGCGCTGTGATGACACTGTGGCGCCGGGACCTGCGCGCGGTCGTCTCGGTCCTCGCCCTGCAAGGGGCAGCCCTGGGCGTCACCGCGGGGCTGCTCGCCGCCCACTCGCGCGACGCCGGCCTGGGCGTCACCGCCGCCCTCGTCCTGGCCGCCAAGGGAGTCGTCATCCCGGCCCTGCTCCGGCAGATAGTGCGCCGCGACCCGGGCAGCCGGGAGACCGCCCCGCTGGTCAACGTGCCGGCCTCCCTCATCGCCGCCGCGGTGCTGATCGTCATCGCCTACCTGGCCAGCGGGAAGGTCACCGCGCTGGCCCCCGGCACCGCCGCCCGCCTCGCGCCGCTCGGCGTGGCCACCGTCCTCATCGGCTTCTTCTCGCTCGCGACCAGGCGCAAGGCAGTCTCCGCGATCACCGGGCTGCTGCTGATCGACAACGGCATCGCGCTCGCCACCTTCCTGCTCACCGCCGGGGTGCCGCTGCTGGTGGAGTTCGGGGCGTCCCTCGATGTCCTGCTCATCGTCGTCGCGCTGCGGGTCCTGGCGACGACGATGCGCGTCCGCTTCGGCCCGTTCGACCTCGACCAGCTCCGGGAGCTGCACGACTGATGCTCATCTACGCCATCCTCGCCGTGCCGGCCGCGGCCGGCGTGCTCACCGCCGCTGCCGGGTGGCGGCGCTGGGCCGGCTGGGCGGCGGCCGCCGCCAACGGCACCGTCCTGATCCTCGGCGTCGCGCTCGCCGCCCAGGCCACCCGGCACCAGCCGCCGACCGCGGCCGGCGGCGTGCTGCGCGCCGACGCGCTGTCCGCCTTCATGGTGGTGGTCATCGGCGCGATCGCCGTCCTCGCATCCTGCCAGTCGGTCCGCTACCTGAGCGCCGAGACC
Organism: uncultured Actinomycetota bacterium; assembly: GCA_963771985.1. Classification (GTDB taxonomy): domain Bacteria; phylum Actinomycetota; class Actinomycetes; order Streptosporangiales; family Streptosporangiaceae; genus Trebonia. Next base: position 294,392 of record CAVYVO010000036.1, read on the forward strand.
GCGCGCGGGGCCTGCAGCGCCCGGCACGCGGCGCTGTACCTGACCCTCGTCCAGGCGTTCGTCAGCTGCATGCTGCTCGCGGTGCTGGCCGCCAGCCTGGGCGTGATGTGGGTCGCGGTGGAAGCCACCACGATCACCACGACCTTCCTGGTCGGCCACCGCAGAACCGGCGGGGCACTGGAAGCATCGTGGAAATACGTGGTCATCTGCTCGGTGGGCATCGCCCTTGCGTTCCTGGGAACGGCGCTGTTCTACTTCGCCGCCCTGCACGCCAGCGGCCACCCGGCCGGCTCGCTGGACTGGACCTCGCTGATGGCCGCCTCCCGCCGCCTGGACCCGGGCGTGGTGCGGCTGGCGATGGGGCTGCTCATCCTGGGGTACGGCACCAAGACAGGGCTCGCCCCGCTGCACAGCTGGCTGCCCGACGCGCACAGCCAGGCCCCCGCACCCGTCTCCGCGCTCATGTCCGGGGTGCTGCTCACCGTCGCCTTCTACGCGCTGCTGCGCTTCAAGGCGATCGCCGACGGCACCCTGGGGGCAGGGTACCCGCGGGTCCTGCTCGCGGTGGCGGGCCTGGCCTCGCTCGCCGTCGCGGCGTCGCTGCTGCTCGCCCAGCGGGACTACAAGCGCATGCTCGCCTACCACAGCATCGAGCACATGGGGCTGATCGCGCTCGGCGCCGCCGCCGGAACCCCGCTGGCGATCGCCGCGGTCCTGCTGCACATCCTCGGCCACGGACTCGCCAAGGGAGTGCTCTTCCTGGCCTCCGGCGAGATCCTCCTCGCCGAGGGCACCAGCGAGATCGCAGGCGTTCCCGCCCTGCTGTCCCGCCGGCCGGTGCTCGGCGGGATCTTCGGCCTCGGCCTGGTGGCCCTGCTGGGCCTGCCGCCGTTCAGCCTGTTCGCCAGCGAGCTGAACATGCTCCGCGCCGAGGTCGCCGCCGGCCTCGCCTGGGCAGCGGCGATCGCCCTGGCCTGCATGGCGGTCATCTTCGCCGCGGTCATGGCACACGGCCGCCACCTCCTGCTCGGCGACGCGCCGCCCCAGGGCTCGCGCGCGGCCACGCCGCGGATCGTCGCCGTCCCGCTCGGCGCGGGCTTGGCCGCCTGCGCGTTCCTCGGCATATCCGCCTGGCCGCTGCAGCCGCTGCTGCACGCGGCGGCGCAGGTCGTCTCATGAACCTGGCCACCGGAACCGAGGCCGTGCGCCAGGTCCTCCCGATCACGGCCGGCGAGCTGGCCGCCGAGGCGGCGCTCCTGTTCGCAGCCGGTTACCGGCTCGCAGCCGTCGCCGCTCACGACGATGAGCACACGCTCCGGGTCGTCTACGTATTCTGCGCCGGGCCGCCGGACCGGCGCGCCGAGCTTGAGGTGCGGCTTGACCCGGCTCGGCCGGCCGTGCCATCGCTCGCTGCCCTGTCATTCCCGGCCAGCCGGTTCGAGCGCGAGTTCCACGACCTGTTCGGGATCATCCCCGAAGACCACCCTTTCCCGCGCCGCCTCGTCCTGCACCAGCACTGGCCCGAAGGCTGGCACCCGATGCGCCGCCATGCCGGGCCGCCGCCGCCGATGCAGGCCGGCGCCGGGCCGTTCCCGTTCGTACGGGTCGAAGGACCCGGCGTCTATGAGATCCCGGTCGGCCCCGTGCACGCCGGGCTCATCGAGCCCGGGCACTTCCGGTTCTCCGCGGCCGGGGAAACGATCCTGAAGATGAAGGCCCGGCTGTGGTACCTGCACCGCGGCGTCGAGCGCCTCTTCGAGGGCCAGGACACGGACGCGGCGGTCCGGCTCGCCGAATGCGTCTCCGGCGACAGCGCTATAGCGCACAACCTCGCCTACTGCCTCGCGGTCGAGGACGCCTGCCAGATCCCGGTGCCCGAGGACGCGGCGCGGCTGCGCGCGATACTGCTCGAACTCGAGCGCCTCTACAACCACACCGCCGACATCGGCGCGCTGTGCAACGATGTCGGCTTCGGCCTCGCCCAGGCACGGGCACTGACGCTCCGCGAGAAGCTGCTGCGCCTCAACGCCGAGATCACCGGGCACCGCCTGCTCCGCGGCGCCATCCGCCCCGGCCACACCGCGGTCCGGCGGTTCCCCGCCCCCGCCGAGCTCGGCGAGATCAGGCAGCGCTTCGACGACATCGTCGCGCTCGCCACCTCTAATACGGTCGTCATGGACCGCTTCAAGGGCACCGCCGTCCTGTCGGCCCAGGACGCGGCCGGCATCGGCACCCTCGGCGTCGTCGCCCGCGCCTCCGGCCTGGCCCTCGACGCCCGTATCGCCCATCCCTTCACCGACCCCGGCAGCGGGTTCCGCCCCGCCCAGCAGGCCGACGGCGACGTCATGGCCCGGTTCACCGTCCGGGCCGACGAGGTGCGAGCCTCCCTCAGCCTCATCACCGAGCTAGCCGGGCAGGCCCGCGCGCTCAGCGCCACCGCGCCGCAGGCGCCCCGCCGCGGAGGCTCCGGACTAGGGATCACCGAAGGCTGGCGGGGCAGCACCGTCCACCGCGTCGAGGTCGACCCGTCCGGCACGCTGACCCGCTGCAAGATCGTCGACCCGTCCTTCCTCAACTGGCCCGCGCTGTCGGTCGCCCTCGCCGGCACGATCGTCCCCGACTTCCCCCTCGCGAACAAGAGCTTCAACCTCTCCTACGCAGGCAACGACCTCTAGCTTCACCCAGGACACGGCACGGTTACCGCAGCCTCCGGCCCAGCCTGCTCATCCTGGCCGGGACCGATCGGCCGCCACGGCTTCTGGAATGAGCAGGCCGACACAGTGACCTGCCCGGCCGACATCACCCGGCAGGTCACCGCCCGCAACGCCGTCATCTTCGGGGCCGCCTGCCCCACCTGCCCGCTGCGCGAGAAAGTGCACCACCGCCAAAGCCAGCCGCACCCTGCACCTGCAGTCAGTGCCACGCCGATGGCTTCAGCGAATGCCGCCAAAGTCATGGCGAAGATCTGCGACCGGGACCAACGCCCTGTTTCGCTCATGCCTCGCCTGCGCTTGGCTTGCTTCATGGTGCCCCGCCAGCCGCCCGGAACTAGCGGTGCGGGGTAAAAGGGAGGTCCGCCATGTGGTTCTTCAGAGCGGTCGCGCTGGATCTGGACGGCACGCTGACTGAGAACGATCGCCTGGCAGACGCCGGCATAGCCGCCATCAGGGCTAGCCGCGCGGACCTGAAGATGATCCTGGTTACCGGCCGGATCTTCGACGACCTGGAGGCGGCGTATCCAGGGCTGTGGTCGGAATTTGACGCGGTTGTCGCCGAAAACGGCGCCGTCTTGCATACCCGGTCTGACATGCGGCTGCTGACCAGCCCGGTCGACCCTGCCGTCCAGCTGGCACTGGCCAGCCGCGGGATCGCCGCTCGCGCCGGCCGTGTGCTGCTCGCGGTCGCCGGAGACGATGCTGACGCCGCGATCAAGGTGATCACCGATCTTGGCCTGGACCACCAGATGGTGCACAACCGCGGCGCGGCGATGATCTTGCCGGCTGGAGTGACCAAAGGCACCGGGCTGCTGGCTGCCCTGGATGAACTCGGCTTGTCCCCGCACAACACGGTCGCGGCCGGGGATGCCGAAAATGACCTCGCCCTGCTGCACGCCGCCGAGGTCGGAGCCGCTGTCGCCAACGCGGTGCCCTCCCTGGCAGCACAAGCTGACCTGCAGCTCGGGTCCCGGGACGGCACCGGCGTCGCGGAACTGCTGGCTGGCCCGCTGCTAGCGGGCCAGCAGCGGCTGTGCCCGCGCCGGCGATGGCTGCAGATCGGGATCTACGACGATGGCGGGCCGGTGCTCGTGCCTGGTTCCCAGGGCAGTGTGCTGATCGCCGGTGACACCGGAATGGGGAAAAGCTACCTGGCTGGGCTGCTGGCCGAACGATGGATTGACGCGGGCTACGCCGTCCTGGTCATCGATCCCGAAGGAGACCACGTGGGCCTCGCGCAGCGTCCCGGGGTGCACCTGGTCGATGCCGCGGCCCACCTGCCTAGCCCCACCGACTTGCTGACCATCGCGCGGCCGGGCCGGGCAAGCCTGGTGCTGGACCTGTCCGGCCTTCCCGAAGAGGCCAAGACACGCTACCTGCGCCGCCTTCCCGCCGCGGTCGCGGCCGAGCGCGCCGAGCACGGCGTCCCGCACTGGGTGATCAGTGATGAGGCGCATCTCACCATGCTGGACGGACTTGCCCTGTCCGGTCCTGGGCTGGCCGAGCCGGGCACGTGCGTCGTCACCTGGCGGGCGGACATGCTGTCCGCCACCTTCCGCGGCACCGTCGACCTCACCTTGGCAACCACGACAACACCGTCGGCGGCGAACGCTTCCATGGCTGTTCCGCGCGCCACCATCTCGGTCAACGGCCAGCAACCGCGCCCGTTTACGGTCGCGAAAAGAGTCAGCCCGCACGTACGCCACCAGCATAAATACATGGCCGCACCGCTACCTCCCGAGCGCCGCTTCTACTTCCACACCCTCGGGGAAGCCAGCACTGCCGCGACCCTGGAAGAGTTCAGCCGTCACCTCAGGCACTGCGACCCTGCCATCCTCGCCTACCACCTCTCCCGCGAGGACTTCTCCCGCTGGGTCACCGAAACCCTCGCCGACCACAACCTCGGAAGGCAGCTCGCCGCCATCGAACGCGACCTCAGCCAGCACCAGGCGGCCGCGCTCGAACGGGCACGGCACCAGATCATGCACGCTATCGACAGCCGCTACCCAGGCAGTGCCGGGGACCAAGACAGCCCATAAAAGGAATGGTCAGGCCTGGGCGGCTGTGCCGGTGATCGTCATCGGGGCCGGGCGGGCCGGCCCGGCGGAACGGGTCGCGGGCGTGGACCAGGCGCTTCGCCCGCTTGCGGTGGTGCTGTCCTGTCGCCTATCCCGCATAAGCGCTGGTTGCGGTGCGGCACTAGATCGGGACCGCGGGTCCCATAGCCAATGACATTGGACCCTGAGTCGGCCGCATCAATGAACTGCTGCGATCCGGTGCCGCTAGCTGGGCTGGCGCATCGCATCTGACCTGCTGAGAGGGTAGTGAGCCTCCGGTGACCCCGGGTCAAGCTAGGTCAGCGGCTCGCCGGCACCGCCTGCGGCTATCGCGGGATCGCCGCCGCCTGCGGGCGAAGGAGGAGGGTGCCGTCTGGCTGATGTTCGATCTGTGATCCGAATCGGCGGCTGATCCGGCTCAGCGTCGCGGCCAGCCACCTGCCGTCGGCGGGGCTGGCGTGCCGCAGCCGCATTCTCTGTGCCTGCATGGGCACTATTCGCAGCGCCTGCAGCGTGCCGGTGCCCGGCGTCAGGGACGCGAAGTACAGCAGGCGCAGTTCGTCCCGGAACTCCTCGTAGCCGCTGATGCCCTCGTAGTCGTCGATGCAGTCGCCGCAGCCGTAGAGGATGAGCCTGCCCCGGTAGACCTCGGCCGGGCGGGGGTGATGGGAAGAGTGGCCGTGGACAAGGCTGATGCCGCCGTCGATCAGCCGGTGCGCGAACCGGACCTGGTCCGGGGGCACGCCGTATCCCCAGTTGGCTCCCCAGTGGACGGACACGGCGACGAGGTCGCCGTCTTGCCGGGCGGCCGCGGCCCGGGCGATGAGGGTACCGGCGGCCGCGGCGGACAGGCTGGGCAGGAATGCGACCCCGGGCCGTGTGGTGGCTGCGGCCCAGCCGGGCGGGATCCCGCTGGAGGCGGCCCCGCAGGAGAAGACCAGCAGGCGGCCGCCGCCCGGCAGCGGGACCGCCGCGGGCTGCCAGGCCGCGGCGGCATCCCGCCCGGCCCCGGCAGCGGCCAGCCCGGCGCGGCCGAGGGCGGCGAGGGTCTCCGCAAGGCCTGCCCGGCCGAAATCCAGGACATGATTGTTCGCCAGCGCGCATACATCCGGCCGGGCGGCGGCCACGCACGGCAGGTTCCGCGGGCTCATCCGGTAGTGCACCGCCTTGCCCGGCGCGAAATCAGCCTCACCGGTGACGGCCGTCTCCAGGTTGATGAGCCGCACGTCCGGTGCCATCGCGTCCAGGACCTGCAGGGCATCGCCCCACGGCCAGGCGAAGCTCACCGGCCGCGGGATCGGCCCGCTGGCCCGCTCGGCCAGCCGCACATACGCCCGCGCGTCATAAACGTAGCATTCCCGCAGCCGCGGGTCGCCGGGATGCGGCAGTACCTGATCCACGCCGCGGCCGGTCATCACATCACCGCAGGCAAACAACAGCACTGGCGCACCGGTCATCGGAGCCCCGGGAGACGGTAACGGCCCGCGCGGCCTGTCAGACACCGGCCGGGATGCATGTTCATGAGACTCCCTTCTCGCGGCTCACGCAAACTGCCGGCTACCAATCGGCTGCCTGCTCCTGCTCTTCCAGGACACCACGACGGGAGCCGACCGGGGTGGGGCCGAACGGCCTTTACCGGGGCTGTGGTCCGATGACGCCAGTCCCCCGGCGAGAAACACCACGTCAGCATCGCGGGCGTGCGCGATGCCGGAGCCCAGGCCTTTGGTCCCTGTCTGGGCGGCCCGCGGCCGGGTAGCGGTGAAATAGAGGATGTTGCGATGACAGAGGAGCCGGTGATGAAAGCACGAGTCGGCGATGAACTGATCGTCAGGGGACATCACGTCGGTGACACCGATCGCCGGGGCGTGATCACCGAAGTACACGGCGAGGATGGCACCCCGCCCTACCTGGTGCGGTGGAGCGGCGGACACGAAAGCTCGTTCTTCCCCTCCTCCGACACCGTGGTCGAGCACGTCCTGCTGCCTGTCGGCAGGCAGGGCCGGGCATCGTAGCCAGGGCCCGCCGGCGGCGGCCGGCGGGGCCCCGGAAGGGCAGGACTAGTGGAGATCGTTGAGGAATCCCCTTACCGGTTCGCCATTCCGCGGCACGGACGGATGCGCGTGCCCGGCATCGTGTTCGCGACGCGCGCGCTGATCCCGGACCCGGCCGCCGACCGCTCGCTGCAGCAGGTGGCCAACGTCGCGGAGCTGCCCGGCATCGTCCAGGCGTCGTACGCGATGCCCGACGTGCACTGGGGGTACGGGTTCCCGATCGGCGGGGTCGCCGCGACCGACATCGCCGGCGGCGGGGTCATCTCACCCGGCGGGGTCGGTTTCGACATCTCCTGCGGCGTCCGCCTGCTGGCCGCCAGCCTCGGCGCCGGTGAGCTGGCCCCGGTGCTCGGCCGGGTGATGGATCAGCTCGCCGCCGTGATCCCGTGCGGCGCCGGGCCTGGCGGGGTGTGGCACGTGGCCGGCCGGGCGGAGCTGGAAAAGCTGCTGCTGGGCGGGGCCGCCTACGCCGTGGCGCATGGCCACGGCTGTCAGCGTGACCTGGACCGGTGCGAGGACCACGGCGCTGTCAGCGGCGCCGACCCCGCCCAGGTCAGCAGCCGTGCCATTGACCGCGGCCTGCGCCAGGTCGGCAGCCTCGGCTCCGGCAACCATTTCCTGGAGGTGCAAGCGGTGGCCGAGATCTTCGACCGTGCGGCGGCGGAGGCGTTCGGGCTGGCCGCTGGCCAGGTCTGCGTCATGATCCACTGCGGCTCCCGCGGGCTGGGGCACCAGGTCTGCAGCGACCACGTGCAGATCATGGACAAGGCGATGGCCCGCTACGGGATCACCGTGCCGGATCGGCAGCTTGCCTGCGCGCCCGCCGATTCCCCCGAAGGCCGGGGCTACCTGGGCGCGATGGCCGCGGCCGCGAACTACGGCCGGGCGAACCGCCAGCTGCTGTCCGAAGCCGCCCGCCAGGTCTTCTCCCGCGCCACCGGGGCGCCGCTGCACCTGGTCTATGACCTGTCCCACAACCTTGCCACGATAGAAACCCACGCAGGGCGGCAGCTGTGCGTCCACCGTAAGGGCGCGACCAGGGCGCTGCCGCCCGGGCACACCGACCTCCCCGCGGACCTGCGCGGCACCGGGCAGCCGGTGCTCATTCCCGGCTCGATGGGCACCTGCTCCTACGTCCTGGCCGGGGTGACCGGCGCGGACGCGTTCGCCTCCGCGTGCCACGGCGCAGGCAGAGTGATGAGCCGTCATCAGGCCGCCCGCTCCATCACCGGCCCGCAGCTGCGGCGGCAGCTCGAACGCCAGGGCATCGCGGTGCGCGGCGCCTCGGCGCGCGGGCTGGCCGAGGAGACCCCGCAGGCGTACAAGGACGTCACCCAGGTCGTCGAGGCCGCCGAGGGCGCGGGCCTGTGCCGCAAGGTGGCCAGGCTAGTCCCGCTCGGCGTCGTCAAAGGGTAGCGGCTACACGTCGACCGTGACGGTGCACGACCACCCGCCCGCCGCATCCGGCGCGCACCGCAGCTCGTGCAGCGATGCCGCCTTCGGCACCGCGCCGGTGATCTCTACCTCGGCGACGGGCACCAGCGCGAACGATACGATCACCCCGCCTTCCGGCACCGGCCGCACCGCCACCGAGACGGGAATCTCGCCGTCGGCGTCGAGCCGGTAGATAACCTCATCCAGCAAAGCCACCAGCAGATCCCCATCCGAGCGCGCAGCCATCGGGCAACTGGCCCGGCGATACGGCCGGCGGCCCACGACCACCGCGAAACTGCCGACCAGGCCACGCACCGCCTCAGCCATGCACTCCTCACGCGTCGCCGCCCACGCCTCGATACGCAGATCAGCGGTGTGCGGCACCGTGCGATGCCCGGCAATCCGCGATTCAGTCATCGGGTAACACCTCCCGGGACGGTGACCGGAGGTGGCTGATGAACCAGTCGCGGGCCAGCCCGGCGGCGGCATCGAGGGTACCCGGCTCCTCGAACAGGTGACTGGCGCCGGGCACCACGGCCAGGTCGTTCTCGCAGCGCAGCTCCTTCTGGGCACGGCGGTTGAGGTCCAGCACCACCTCGTCGTGTCCGCCGACGATGAGCAGCGTGGGCGCGGTCACGGCGGCCAGCCGGGGGCGGGCGAGGTCGGGGCGGCCGCCGCGGGATACCACGGCCGCGATGCCGGCACCGGGTTCGGCGGCCGCCCACAGCGCCGCCGCGGCGCCGGTGCTGGCGCCGAAGTAGCCGATGGCGGCGTTCGCCGCGGGTGGCTGGGCGCGCAGCCAGCTGGTCACCTCGGCCAGGCGGCCGGCGAGCAGGCCGATGTCGAACACGTTGGCCCGGTCGCGTTCCTCCGCGGGGGTGAGCAGGTCGAACAAGAGCGTGCCCAGGCCGGCGCCGGTCAAGACGCCGGCGACATGCCGGTTGCGGGGGCTGTGCCTGCTGCTGCCGCTGCCGTGGGCGAAGACCACGATCTGCGGGGCGTTCTCCGGCACGGTCAGGTAGCCGGCCAGCCGGATATGGCCGGCCAGGGGCTTTACTTCCGCGCTGCGGGCTGGCGGGTCATCCTTGCCTGCAGCGCCGGTCCGCGTGCTGGCCTGCGCCGCGGCGCGCCGCAGGCAGGCCATGACCTCGTCATCCGACACCTGGCGGAACGAGACGTAGAACTCGCCGATGGCGAAGAATTCTGGCGGCGTGCTCACGCAGACCAGTTCGTCGGCGTCCCCGCCGATTCCTGCCTGCCATCCGGGCGGCGCGACGGGCACGGCGAGCACCACCCGTGCCGCCCCGTGCGCCCGGGCGATCTGGCAGGCGGCACGGGCCGTGGCCCCGGTGGCGATGCCGTCATCGACCACCACGGCCACCCGCCCGTCCAGCGGCAGCCGCGGCCACCGGGCCCGGTAGCGCGCGGCACGGGCTTCCACCGCGGCCCGCTCCCGCGCCTGGACGGCTGCCAGCTCATCCTCCGACACCCTGGCCTCGTCAACGACCTGGCGGTTGATGACCCGCACCCCGCCCTCCCCGACCGCGCCCATGGCCAGCTCCGGCTGGAACGGCACGCCGAGCTTGCGCACCACGATGACATCCAGCGGCGCGCCGAGCGCCCGCGCCACCTGAAACGCGACCGGGACGCCGCCCCGCGGCAGGCCCAGGACAACGACCGGCTCGCCTCGCAGGTATCCCAGCTTGGCGGCAAGCCGCCGCCCGGCATCATCGCGATCGTCGAAAATCATGACAACCCCCTACCACCCCAGGTTCCCCGCAGCCGGCCGGTACCGCCAGAGGCCATGGTCACCACGGCGCCGAAGTCCGGGCCAGCTGTGCAGGGCCATGATCACTCTCGCGGAAGCCGGGAAACTCGGTACCGTGCACAAAGCTGCGGCCAGGTTTGTCACGATGACGACCGGATCCTTCCCGCCAGGGGCTCTCGCCGAGGCCGCAGTGGGACGCATGCGGCCCCTTGGGGGGAGGCGTCCCGCGGGACCTCTGACTCTACGGGCCGACACCGCACCATTGTGTACTGGTTTCATGAAAAGCTGGTTCACGCACCATACCCGCGCCGGTCCCGTCCCGGTCGGCGATGAGCTGCCGGGACCGGCCAGGCGGCGTATTGCCCTCGCCGAGCGCGCCTGCTGCTGCCCGGCCAGGCCAGTAGTGACGGTCGTTATTCCGGCAGGCCGCGGGCGCCCGCATCCGGTGGACCTGCTGCTGTGCGGTCACCACTACCGGGTCAGCCTCGCCGCTCTGCACGCTGTCGGTGCCGACGTCTATGACGAGACCGGTGCGCTGATCATGACTGGAGAAAGAGACCAACTCCCCGCGAGCCGTGAGCGCGCCGCAGCGGCCGCATAACGGCCCCTGTCGTCCCTGGCACGCTAGCCCAGGCCAGGTAACCCCCTGGGAACATGAACAGCAATGCGCCGTCTGAGGTCGCGGGCTACCTGGCTCTGGAGGATCTTGAGCTGCTCGCTGATCCGGACGGGTACTGGTTCGGGATCTCGCAAGGCCCGTGCCGTCGGCGGCAGCCAAGCCAGGTCGGCACGGCACCGCCGCTGCGCGGCCGCCAGCGGCTCAGGGGCACCGAGCCGTCGGCCTTCGCGCATGACCGGTACGAGAAGGGCCTCATGGCCTACTGGCGGGGACTCGTCCCGCAGCGCGAGCACATCCCCGTCCGGGCCGCGGTACACCTGCTTGGCTCCCGGCGGGCTGGTCTTCCCGGCCGACAGCTTCATCACTGGCCGCCCGTCGTAGGCGACCAGCTTGTAGGCGCTGTCCAGGTACGGCGCGTCGGCGGAGACGCCCATCTTGGTGCCCACCCCGTACGCGTCGACCGGCGCGCTGACGGCGACCAAGTCGGCGATCGCGTATTCGTCCAGGCTGCCGCTGGCGAAGATCCTGGCATCACCCAGCCCGGCCTCGTCCAGCATCGTGCGCGCCGTCCGGGCAAGCGCCGCCAGGTCGCCAGAGTCCAGCCGCACCCCGATCGGCCCGGGCAGCCGCAGCCTCCGGGTCACCTCGATGGCGTTCCGCACGCCGCAGGCGGTGTCGTAGGTGTCGACCAGAAAAGTGGTCATGCCGGGGAAGTCCTCGGCGAACGCGGCGAATGCCGTCTGCTCGCCGTCGAACGCCTCGATGAAGGAGTGTGCCATGGTGCCCGCGGCGGCCAGCCCGTAGCGGCGCGCCGCGGCGACGTTGCTGGTGGCCGCGAACCCGGCGATCGCCGAGGCGCGGGCCACGGCGAGCCCTGCGTCGATTCCCTGGGTGCGGCGGAACGAGAAGTCGACCAGCTGCGCGCCGCCGGCCGCCAGCACGCAGCGGGCTGCCTTGGTCGCCACCGCGGTCTGGAACGTCACATGGTTGAGCAGCACCGTCTCAGCCAGCTGCGCTTCGGCGATCGGAGCGGTCACCTCCAGCAGCGGCTCACCGGCGAAGACAACGTGCCCCTCGGGGATTGCCCGCACATCCCCGGTGAACCGCAGGCCCGCCAGCGCGCGCAGGGTCTCCTCCCCGTATCCCCGGGCCTGGCGCAGGTAGCTGAGATCATCCGGGGTGAACGAGAAGTCCTCAAGGAACTGCAGGCAGTCCGCCAGCCCGGCGGCGACCAGAAAGCCCCGGCAGCTCGGCAGCGCCCGGACGAACAAGCTGAACGTCGCCCGGCCGGTCACGGACCGGCGCAGGTAGACGGCCGCCATGTTGAGCTCATACAGATCGGTCAGCAGCCCGCCTGGCATGATCCGCCTCCCTCACACCCGCCAGCCGGTTACAGGTACAGATGGACCCGCTCATGGGCGCTGTCCTCGATAGCCGTGCCGGCCGCGCGCAGAAGCCGCCCAGCCAGATCCGAGAACGCGCGGGCGGTGGCGATCTCCGCCCCGATCCGCGCCACCTCCTGGTCGGCGGGATTACGCCGCGCCTGCCCGTGGCCGACCAGCTGGCTGCCACCCGGCAGAAGCAGGCGAACCTCGGCGCGGGTCTGGCCGTCGGTCTCCTCAACCGACAAACTCACCGGCCAATCGTAATTTACGTTCATGATGTGCACCTCCGCTCAGCTAGCCGACGTCTACCTTCACTGTGGACCGAAGGCATCAGGCCAGCAGGAGTCCTACCGCCCTATAGCACGGGCCCTTCGTCGTCTCTTGGAACCCGATCGTGCCGGCTGATGAGCGCCGGCCACGGCCGGCCAGGACCAGGCGCCGCAAGCGGACAGCAGGCGGAGAACGACGCTGCCGCGCCGGTGCGGCGGCTCCATGCCCCTATTGCCCTTGGCCGGGGACGCGGTTAGCCGAAGCTGATCGGCGCGTCTGCTTCCTGGGTGGGTGACGGGGTGGCCTGCGTCACCGATATCAGGCAGGCCTGGGCTGGACCGCAGACGATCTTGTTCGCCCCGAAGGGCCCCTGGCTGACCGTGAACTCAACGCTGACGCGCCCGCTCGTGTCGGCGGTGACGCTCTGCATGCTGGTCAGGTTGCAGTCACCGGGCCCGGTGGCGGCGCCTTTCGCGGCGCACTGCGTGACCACAAGCGCCTCCCCTGGCGAGAAACCTGACGCCTGTACCAGCACTTTCTGGCCGGATTTCAGCCCGGTCAGCCGGCGTCACCGTGGCATGCTGCGCTGCCTTGCGAGTGGCGGTCGGCGAGGGGGACCCGGCAGGCGCGGTGGCCGTAGCGGCCGACGCGCTGGCAGTCGGGCTCCGGGTAGTCACGGGGCCAGCGCTACCGCATCCGACAGCAAGGAACACCAGCGTCGCAGCTGCTGCCCACCCCCGGGGAAACGCCACGGTCCTCACCTGCCTCCGGTACCTGCCACTGCCCTTGCAAGGCTGTTAACAGAGCCTTCATCGGCGGGCCGCCGGGCACCAGTGCTGAAAGTCCCGCGCCACGGCAAGACCACGGCTTCCCGGTAAATTTCAGGTTAGGCGCATTGCGATGTCGAGCCCGAGTTCTTCGCAGAGCTGGCGGCACAGTACGTCGACCAAATATGGGTTTTCCGGGCGTGTTACACCGGCACGAGATATCAGTCGGTGGATTGAGGCTTAGTTAACGCGAATATGGATACCCGGATACCGGACTCCGCAAGAAGTCACGGACGAGTACCTGAACCTGAAAGGGCAGGCAGCCGCGTGAACTAGCCGCAAATTACCTGTCCGGAAAACGCGGGGCAGCTCACTGGGCGCCAGCCCGTGCCCGCAGGCCCCGCAGTGGTACCAGGCACGAGTGCGCTGCTCAGATCGCGGTTGGCGTCACCAGGAACCGGCAGCCGGGTCCCGGTGCCTTAGCCAGGCGGCCGTCGAGCGTCGCCAGTGGCGCGTCAAGTGCTTCCGCGATGGCCACGTACCAGGCGTCGTAACAGGTCACGTTCTCCCGGAGGGCCCAGATCCTGGCGGCGAAGGGCGCGTACGGAAAAAGCTCTGCGCGCAAGTCCAGGAGGTCTGCATACGCGAGTGACGCTTGCTCGGCGGAGATGGCCCCGCTGAGCGCGGAGCGGCGCAGGATGTTCGCGGCCTCGGCCGGCATCAGGTGGGGCGCCGCCAGCGAGTCGCTGGCCAGCAGCGATTCCGCCCACCTGCCGTCCGGGCCGCTGTCGGCGAGCGCGGCGACGACCGTGGACGCGTCGACAACCAGCGTCACCGGCGATCCTCGTCGCGGTACGCCAGGATCTGCCCCGCCGACAGCGTGGCGGCATGCTCGGCTTTGCGTGCCCGGATCCGGGCCACCAGCGCCTCAGCATCCGGCTGCTGGGCAAACTCGATGAGCTTGGCACGCAGGTACTCCTGCAAAGAGCGCCCGGTCAGCGCGGCCCGGGCCGCGAGTTCGTTGCGCGTCTGATCGGGGACGTCGCGCACGGTGATAGACGTGCTCATAGCTGCATTATGCTGCTATTGCTGCCGAAATGCAATCACTTGGCTCGGCTTGCCTGAGGGCCAGGACGCGAGGATTCAAGGAGCAGGTGATGCGTCGTGTCAATGAACATCTCAGCCAGCCCGCCGAGCAGCTGGGACGGGAAAGAGGTAGGCGAGCGTGATCGCGAGGGCGACCAGGGCCGACGTCGTTTCCTTCGCTAATCATCACCGCGCGTCCGAAATCACCTCTTGCAATCGGTTGCGAAACTCCTACGATGAAGGCAGCCGGTCCCGGGCGCGGCCTGGGACATGAATTCACCGGTCGGCGCAATGAGTTCCGGCTAATGCACTGCCTATTGCCGCGCGGAGATAGTCCTGACCCGGCGCGCCCGGGACCGTATCCAGGGGGTTCAGGCAAGCGATCGTCCAAAGGAGAACGACATGGCCACACACGACGAGCCGGCCCTCAGCTCAGGCCCGGTAACCTCGCAGACCAGCCAGCTCGCCCCGGCTATGTGGGCCCCTGGGCCCGGCCATGCCTACCCGGCCACGGCGCCGGGGGTTCCGCTGTCGGCATTCGCATTCGCATTCGCCGTCGGATTCCTCGGGCTGGTGGAGACCGGCATCCTGTCGAGCGCCGCAAACGATATCTTCATCGCTACATGCTTCGGGATCGGCGCTATCGGGCTGCTCATCGGGGGGCTCTGGGAGTTCCGCGGCGGGGAGCTGTTCGGCCACGGCCCCGGCGAGTTTGAGGTTTATGCCGTCGTGATGCCATGAGGCGTTGTTCGGGCTAGTGCGCCCAGTCCTGCACTTGGTGCCCGGTTTGACATGCGGGCACGGTTTCCCAGGATCGAAGGTGCCAACCAAGTCGATCCTTCCCGGAAAGTACCGTGCCCGCGTCGCTATCTTCCCTGATCACCGCCCCTGCCCGTGCCCTTTCGGCTGTTCTCTCCGGCGGCGCGGAGTCCCGCCGCTGCCTGCGGGAATGGCTGATGCTCGTCCCGGACCCGCGCAAGCGGGCCGGGCGCTGGCATCCGCTGGAGTTCGTGCTGGCCCTGGCCGTCTGCGCGTTCACCGCGGCCGGGCACGACTCCGCGTCGGCGGTCGCGGAATGGGCGGCCGGCTGCCCGCAAGACGCCCTGCTGATCCTCGGCGGCCGGCCGGACCCGCTCACCGGGAGGGTCTGGCCGCCGTCCGCCCGGACCTTCGGGCGCGTGCTCGGCAGGATCGACGCGGACGCGTTCAACCAGGCGCTTTACGGCTACCTGGAGATCATGCCGCCTGCCGCCGCCGATGAACTGCCGGAGGTGACCCGGCGCGAGCGGGAGCAGCGCCGCGCCGCCGCAGCCGCGCGGGGGCCCGCCGTTCCCGGGCTGCTGCCGCAGGCCGCGGCCGACGGCAAGACCGCCCGCGGCGCCGTCCGCCCTGACGGCAGCCAGGTGCATCTCCTGTCCGCATTCCACGTCACCGAGGGCCGCACCATGGCCCAGCGGGAAGTGGACGCGAAGACGAACGAGATCCCGGAACTCGGCCCCATGCTGGAAGAACTAGACCTTCAGGACATGGTGATCACGGCCGATGCCCTGCACGGCCAGCGGGAGACCGCCCGGAAGATCCGCGAGGACCTGCACGCGCACTACCTGCTGTTCATCAAGGCGAACCAGCCGTCGCTGCTGGCCGCGATCACGGACGCGCTGACCGGCACTGACGAGCAGTTCGCGGACACGACATGGACTGAGCAGGGGAAAGGCCACGGCCGCCGGGAGAAGCGCACGATCCGCACCGCCCCCGCCGACGGCACCGGCTGGCCCGGAGCCGCCCAGGTCCTGCGCATCCGCCGCGACACCGGGCCCACGCACGGCCCCTGGGACAGCAAGGAGATCGCCTACGGGATCACCAGCCTCCCCGCCAGCCTCGCCGGCCCCCGGCACCTCGCCATCTACGCACGAAATCACTGGGCAATCGAAAACAGGGAGCACTACGTCCGCGACGTCACATTCCGGGAAGACGCCCAGAAAACCCGCACCGGCAGCCAGCCGAACGCGCATGCCGGCATCCGCAACCTCGTCATCGGCGCGTTCCGGAAGAAAGGGCACGCCAACATTGCCGCAGCCCGCCGCCACTACGGGCGCGACGACCAGCGCATCCTCGCCCTGTACGGCTACATCTGAAACCCGGCACCAGGCACGCAACTTCACATAACACGAACTTGCCGGGGCCGTGGCTGTTCGGCGGCACGTTCGGCGTGGGCTACGCGGGATTCCTGTTCTCCACCGCCCTGATACTGAAGTTCTTCGCTCCCGCCATCATCGCCGCCGGGGGAATTCTCGCCTTCGACCACGCCTTCGGCGCGTGGCTGATCCTGTGGGCCCTGTTCACCGCGGTGTTCGCGATCGGCGCGCGGAGCATCAGCTTGGCCGCGTGCGCGCCGTTCTCGCTGGCGTTCGTGGTGCTCGTGGTCCTGGCCATCGCTAATCTCGGCGGCACGGCCAGCTGGACCGGCACCGTCAGCAAGATCGGCGGCTGGGTCGCCCTCCTCGACGGTCTCGCCGCGGGCTACCTGGCCAGCGCCCTGCTGCTCAACGTGACCCTCGGCCGGGAACTGCTGCCGATGTGGCCGGCCAAGTCTCGCCGCGCGGAATCATAGCCAGTCCGCGGGTGACGCGCGCAAAGGCCCGGCACCTCGCGGGTGCCGGGCCAGTAGTGCGCCGCGGATCGAGCTGAGCCGCGGGCGAGAGCTAACTGGCGCGCAGCCAGGTCGCGCCGAAGTTCTCGTCGTCGCTGAGTGCCGAGACGGTGTCCTTGTCCCGGCCGCTGTTGTCCACCATGATGATCTCCGCTGGACCGAAGTCCCCGATCGGGTCTCCGTCGACTACCGAATTGGTGACGTTCACGGTGCCGAAATCGGCCAGCGGGAGGATCCCGCCGCTGTCGGTGCAGCACGGTGCCTCGATGATGACCTCGGCGGAGGAGCGATCCGCACCGGCGAGGGTCTGCGTGGTGCTGACGCTCCAGCCCCGCGTGGCGTCGGCCAGCGTGAGCTTGAACTCGTTGCTGCCCTCGTAGACGACAGATGCCGTGATCGTGTCACCAGCCTCGACCGTGTCGCCGAAGCTATACGAATCGGCGGGGTACATCTCGTACCAGCCGTAGTACTGCGGGCTGCCGTCCACGCAGTCCGTGTCGGTGCCGGTCTGCTCAACAGTGCCGCTGCTGTATCCGTCCAGGCCGACCCAGAAGCTGGAGTACCTGGTGGCGGAGGTGCAGGTGCCGGCCGGCTGCACCCAGCTGGCCGACACGCTCGTGTAGGTGCCGCTGTCGGCGGCGTATCCGGACCAGTTCGTGCTCTCTTCCTCGTGCCGGATGCCGCCGCGCAGATCAAGGGGCGTGCCCGGCCTGACAAGGTGCAGGGCGGTGCCGCCGGGCTGGATCGCCAGCACCCGGCCCGGGTGAGTAGCGGCCGACGCGCTGCCTGCCGCTAGTGCGGGGCCGGCCGCTAGTGCGGGGCCGAGAGCGAGGGCCAGAACGGCCAGGGGAATACACCATCGTCTTAGCATGCGGGCTCCTCGGGGTGTTGATAGCTGCGTGCTTTTGGCGGCTGCCCCGCGCGCCAGATCCTGTCGGCGGGGGGTGCAATGGGCCAGCACTGGCCCATTACTGGGTGTTCTGTGTCGCGACGGGCGTACACTACGTGAGAGTAACTTGTGTGTTTATTGCAGTAAAGATGTATTTTTGCCGAAAACTATGATCTATTATGAAGATTTGTGTCTGAAATGTAACGCGGAGGTCAGTGCGAGCGCGGCCGGCAGCCCGGACGTCGAAGGGCCGGGGAGGTTGATGCGGTCCTGGCCGGTGATGAGGTGCGACAGGAAGAAGCGGCAGGGTTTAGGTCGGTGGCCCACAAGCCTCATCGTGTGAGGTCAGGGGGCCACAGACCTACTACGGCGGGCAGCGCCGCCGGGCATCACCTGGCGCCGCTGAGCACGACGCCGTGAATGGAGTTCGCGCCCGGTCGTGCCGCACTTCCCTCCTTCTCCAGCAGCGCGCGGACCGCCGCGTGCAGCAGCTTCCCGTCGTGCGTGACCATGATGGAAGCCTGCAGTTCGTCGCCCGGATCAATGGCCAGGGCACCGGCTCGCATGAACTCGCCAAGCGCGGCGGCGACGTTCCCGGCGTACGCGGCCGAGGCGGCTGTCGGCATCTGTGACGGCAGGCTGTCCGCACCGATGACGGTTACTCCGCCGACGGTTTCCACCGTGGTGCCCGGCCGCGACAGCGCGACGTTCCCGCCCAGCGGGCCGGCCGTTATGTCGACCACGACCGAGCCGGGACGCATGCTCTTGAGTGCCTCCGCGGTGACCAGCACGGGCGGGCGGCGGCCGGGGACGGCCGCGGTCGTGATCACGATGTCGAATCCGGCGATCCGCTCGTCGAGGGCGCGCTGCTGGGCGTCGCGTTCGCCCGGGGTCAGCTCGCGCGCGTAGCCGCCCGCGCCGACCGCCTCGACGGCCGCGGCAACCGCGCCGAGGTCGAGGAACCTGGCGCCGAGGGAGGCGATCTCCCGGCGGGTCCGCGGGCGGACGTCGTATCCGGTGACGATCGCGCCGAGCCTGCGGGCGGTCGCGATGGCCTGCAACCCGGCCACTCCGGCGCCGAGCACTAGGACGGTGGCGGGTTTCACGGTTCCCGCCGTCGTCATCATCATCGGGAAGTACCCGCCGTAGGCATCGGCCGCCACGACCACCGCCTTGTATCCGGCCACCCTGGCCTGCGAGGTGAGCGCGTCCATCGGCTGCGCCCGCGACAGCGTCCGGGGAAGCAGATCCAGGCTGATCGCGGTAACCCTGGTCCGGGTGAGGTCCCGGACCAGGCCCGGCCGGGCCAGCGGCTGCAGCAGGCCCAGCATGACCTGGCCGGCCCGCAGCGCCGCGCCATCCGGCGGCGACACGCAGGCCAGCACGTCAGCGCGCGCGTACACCTCGCCGGCCGTGGTGATCGCGGCACCGGCGGCGGCGTAGGCGCCGTCCGGGAACCTCGCGCCGGTGCCCGCGCCCGCTTCGATTAGCACCGCCATGCCCGCGCGGCGCAGCCGCGCGGCGACGTCGGGGACCAGCGCGACCCGCCGCTCAGCAGGGGCGGTCTCCCTGACCACGCCTATCGTTGTCGTTGACACGGTCTCCTCCTTTCGTTCCGCGCCGCCGGGCAGCATGCCTGCCGGTCAGAAGGTGAAGACCAGGCGCGCGGGCACCCGGCCCGTCAGCACCTCTTCGATGCAGGTATTGACGTCGTTGAGATGCCGCTCCTGCGCGATGACCTTGGTGCGTCCCGCGGCATGCAGCGCGAACACTTCGGCGAGATCCTTGCGGGTGCCCACGATGGACCCGATGATCGATTTCCCGCCGATGACGGCATCGAAGATCGGGACGGTCATCTTGTCGTCCGCCGGGAGCGCGACGCACACCAGCCGGCCGCCGCGGCGCAGCGATCCGAACGCCTGCTCAAACGCCCGGGGCGAGGTGGCGAGAGAGATCGCGACGTCGGCACCGCCGAGATCCAGGACGGCCTCGACCGGGTCGGTCGTCCTCGCGTTCACCACGTAGTCAGCGCCGAGCTGCCGGGCGAGGGCCAGCTTCGTGTCCTCGATGTCCACGGCGATCACCCTGCCGCCGAAGCCCCTCGCGTACTGCAGGGCAAGGTGCCCGAGGCCGCCGATGCCGTACACCACGGCTGTCTCGCCAGGCTCGATCCTCGAGACCTTGACGGCCTTGAACGTGGTGACCCCGGCGCACGTGAGCGGCGCGGCATCGAAGGAGGACACGGCGTCGGGGACCGTGACCACGTGGCTGTCGAACGCCACCGCGTACTCGGCCCACGCGCCGTCCACCGAGTAACCGCTGTTTTCCTGCGACTCGCACAGGGTCTCCCAGCCGCCGACGCAGTACGAGCAGTGCCCGCAGGCCTTGCCCAGCCAGGCGATGGCGACCCGGTCGCCGGCCTTGTGCAGGCTGGCACCCGGGCCGGTCTTCTCGATGATGCCGACACCCTCGTGGCCGGGCGTGAACGGCGGGTTCGGCTTGACCGGCCAGTCGCCGGCGGCGGCATGGATATCGGTGTGGCACAGCCCGGAGGTCTGCATCCGGATCAGAACCTGGCCGGGACCGGGCTCAGGGACGGGGAGTTCCCTGATCTCGAGCTTGGCACCCAGTTCCGGGACGACCGCGGCTTTCATCGTCTTCATTGCTCTTCCTCTCCTCCCTCGGCTCCGGCATCAGAAAAAGCCGAGCGGCTTGGGGCTGTAGTCGACCAGGAGGTTCTTGGTCTGGCTGTAGTGGTCAAGCATCATCTTGTGGGTCTCGCGGCCGATGCCGGAGATCTTGTAGCCGCCGAACGCGGCACCCGCCGGGTACTGGTGGTAGCAGTTGGTCCACACCCGGCCCGCCTTGATGGCCCGGCCGGCCTTGTAGGCGAGGTCGTAGTTGCGGCTCCACACACCGGCCCCGAGGCCGTACAGCGTGTCGTTGGCGATCGCGATCGCGTCGTTGTAGTCCGAGAACGTGGTCACGGCGAGCACCGGGCCGAAGATCTCCTCCTGGAACACGCGCATCTTGTTGTGTCCCCTGAGGACCGTCGGCTCGAAGTAGTACCCGCCGGCGAACTCGCCGCCGATCTGGGCGCGCTTTCCGCCGATCAGCACCTCGGCGCCTTCGTTCCTGCCGATGTCCACGTAGGAGCCGATCTTGTCGATCTGCGCCTGCGACACCTGCGGGCCCATCATGGTCTCGGTGTCCAGCGGGTTACCCTGCTTGATCTTGGCGATCCGGTCCAGGCACCGGGACATGAACTCCTCGTAGATGTCTTCCTGGATCAGCGCGCGGGACGGGCAGGTGCAGACTTCGCCCTTGTTGAACGCGTAGAGCACCAGGCCCTCGACGGCCTTGTCAAGGAACTCGTCGTCCGCGGCCGCGACATCCTTGAAGAAGATGTTCGGCGACTTGCCGCCGAGCTCCAGGGTGACCGGGATGATGTTCTGCGCCGCGTACTGCATGATCAGACGGCCGGTGACGGTCTCACCGGTGAACGACACCTTGGCGATCCGCGGGTTCGCCGCGAGCGCCTTGCCGATCTCGGCGCCGGGGCCGGTGACGATGTTCACCGTGCCGGGCGGCAGCACGTCGCCGATCACCTCGGCGAGCTTGAGGATCGACCACGGGGTCGGCGAGGCCGGCTTGATGACCGAGCAGTTGCCCGCCGCGAGCGCGGGCGCCAGCTTCCACGCCGCCATCAGCAGCGGGAAGTTGAACGGGATGATCTGCCCGACGACGCCGAGCGGCTCACGGTAGTGGTAAGCGACCAGGCGCCGCTTGTCGCCCACGCCCTCGACCTCCGAGATCTCTCCCTCCTCCGCACGGATCGCCGCCGCGAAGTAGCGGAAGTGGTCGGCGGCCAGCGGGATGTCGGCGGCCAGCGTCTCGCGGACCGGCTTGCCGTTCTCCCAGCTCTCGGCGACCGCCAGCATCTCGGCGTGCTCCTCGATCGCGTCGGCGACCGCGTTGAGCACCCTGGCGCGGCCGGCGGGCGAGGTCTCGCCCCAGGCGTCCTTGGCGGCATGCGCCGCATCCAGCGCGGTTTCCACGTCCTCGGGCGTGGAGTCCGCGACCTCACATATCGGCGTGGCCGTTGCGGGGCTGAGGTTGACGCGGTACTTGCCCGCGGCCGGCGGCAGCCACTTGCCGCCGATGAAGTTCTCGTAGCGGGGCTGGACCGAGACGATGCTGCCGGCTTGTCCTGGTGGAACGTACCTCATGGCCGTCCCCTCTCTCCTTCGAGATCTGACGGCGAGCCCGGCGGGCTCACCCGGCTGTCAATTCAGACGCTAGGGACAGCAGGGTTGCCTGACCGTTGCATCCGGCCGCGATGACGGGAACCGGATGGGTAAAGATTTCGTGACTGTAGTCACATCATCGGCGCCGTCGAGGGCGCGGGCCCGGGCGGCCGCGGCCGCGCGCTGCGGCGAGCCGCCAGGCAACTGCCTCGCGAGGGCTCGCCAGGCCGCGGCGTCGTCCGCTCCCCACGCGGCGTTGACCCAGCGGCGCAGCACCATGGCATCGCCGCTGGCCAGCACTTCTGCCCGGAGCTGCTGCTCCAGCATGGCCCGGTAGTCCACGATCGCCGGCGCCTCGGAATCCGGCAGCAGCGGACCTGAGTACGCGGCGACCGCCGCACCCACCCGGCCCTCGGCGAGCAGGTCGAGTACGGCGGCGAAGTCGGAGCTGACCGGCCGCCGCAGCGCGTATGGCTGCGAACCGAGGAGCCCGTCCCCGAGCAGGGTCCGCAGCCGCGACATCTCCGCCCGCAAAGTGACCGGGTTAATCTCCGCCTCGGATAGCTCGACCGCGAGGCGGGGACCGCTGAGCCCCCCGCCCGCCTCCCCTGCCCCCTTCATCGCAAGCGCGAGGAGGACGACGATCTCGCTGTGCCGCGGCCGCAGCCGCAGCGTGCGCCCGTCGATCTCGACCAGGGCACAGTCACGGCCAAGGGCCGTCAGCCGTGCGCCGGGGACGGCCGCATGCGGCCGGTCAGTCCCGCAGAAATGCGTGATGCGGTCCGTGAACTGCCGCCGGGCCTGCTCGTCGGCCGCCGCCATGCGGATGGCGAGTTCCGCCTCCGCGGCCCGCGCAGTTGCCCGCACTAGCGCCAGCGCGTACGGGCTGGCGATGTTCGCGCCGCCGGTTATATCGACGATGCCGAGCACCCGGCCGCTGTCCGGGTCACGGACCGGGACGGCCGAGCAGGCCCACGGGTGCACCACCGTGTTGTAATGCTCGCCGGCGAAGATCTGGACGGGACGCCTGACCGCCAGCGCGGTGCCCAGCGCGTTGGTCCCGGCCTCCGCCTCCGACCACTCGGCGCCTTCGACGAAGTTCATGCGGGCGGCGCGGTCCCGTGCGCCGGCATTCCCTTGGACCCACAGCAGGATCCCGGCCGCGTCGGCGACGGCGACGATGTGCTCATCATCGCTGGCCCGCTCGCCGAGCAGCTCACGGAACACCGGCAGTGCCACCGCCAGCGGATGCCGGGACCTGTAACGCTCCAGTTCCTCGGCGTCCATCCGGACAGGCGCCAGGCGGCGCCCGTCCGGGCTGGCGCCCGTGGCCGCGCAGCGCTCCCAGGAGCGGGCGATCACGGGGCGGATGAAAGACGACATGCTACGAGAGCAGACAAACTTGTCATGCGCTCGTCCCAGCCGCAAAGCGGCCGCACGCGCGTCCTCACCAGCCCGCAGCGCGAACTCACGATCTGGCTGCATCACACTCCGCGGTCAGCACCGAACCACCATGGGAACCGCCTTTCCCCTGCGGATTCCTACCATCACGATCACCTCACCCACCTAGTGAACGTAGGCCCCGAGGTCCCGGCAGGCCCTGGCCAGAGGTCCCGTCTGGCGCTTGCGCTGACACGCCTGCGGGGACGGCGAGGGCGGTGAAGCACCAGGCGTCGTCAGGACGAGCCGTTTCACACCTGTCGTCTGGACAGACGCCACCTTCCGTTCGGGAAAATTCAGTTTTTAGCCCGAACGGACGGGGGTGTCTCCCTGTTGCCGAGTTGCTCACGTAGCTTTCTTCGCAGGAGCTTGCCGGTTTCGTTGTAAGGCAGCGCGGAACGGAATTCCACCCGCGACGGGGTTCTGGAACCGCGCAGCCGACTCCGTACCCACCGCTGGAGCGCGGCGGCGTCCACGGCGTCGCCCGCCACGGGCACCACGACGGCCACTACTTGCTCCCCCCATTCCGGGTCGGGCAGCCCGACGACCGCCGCCTCGCGCACGGCCGGATGGTCGAGGAGCACATCCTCGATCTCCCCCGGCGAGAGGTTCTCGCCGCCGCGGACGATGACGTCGTCCAGGCGCCCGTCCAGGAAGAGGTAGCCGTCCTCGTCGAGGTAGCCCGCGTCGCGGGTGGCGAACCAGCCGCCGTCGTCCAGCCGGGCGCCGTCGAGGTACTCCCCGGATACCTGCTCGCCGCGGACGAACACCTCACCGGACACGCCCGGGCCAGCCGGCGTTCCGTCCGGCCCGCGGATCTCGATCTCAACGCCGGGAAGCGGGCGCCCGGCGGAACTGAGCCTGCGGCGGCCGGCGGCGTCGTCGGCCGCGAAGCGGCGATGATCGCCGGGGCCGAGCACGGCGATGGTCGAGCTTGTCTCGGTGAGGCCGTAGGCGTTGACGAAATCGACGTGCGGCAGGAGCCGCAGCGCCGTCTCGATCGTCTTGGCCGGCATCCGGCCGCCGCCGTAGGACAGGTGGCGGAGAGACGGAAGGCTCTCCCCGTCCGCCGCGAGGACGTCCACGATGCGGGTGAGCATGGTGGGGACGACCATGGCGTGCGTAACGCGCTCATCGTTGACCAGCCGCACCCAGGCGCGCGGCTCGAACGCCCCGAGCTGCACGATGCGGCGCCCGGCGTAGACGGAGCTGAGGATCGCGCTGATCCCGGCGATGTGATACGGCGGCACGCTGATCAGCGCGGCCTCGTCCGGCTCCGCGCCGAGGAACTCCACGGTGCCGATGATGTAGGCCGCGAGCTGACGCTGGCGCAGCACCGCGGCCTTCGGCGCGCCGGTGGTGCCGCTGGTGAACAGCAGGGCGGCGACGTCTTCGGGAGCCAGCGCCGGCGGCTGGGCGGATGGGTGCGCCGCGCCGCGCCGGACCTCGCTGAGGAACTGCTCGCGGGTCCGCGGAGCGAGCCCGTCCGGGAGCGGCGCGGGCAGCACCGCGTCCGGCGCGATGACCAGGACGGCCGGGCCGAGGCGGGCGAGCACGGCGCGCAGCTGACCGGCCGCGAGCCGGTAGCTGACCGGCACGAACGCCTTCCTGGCCAGCGCCGAGCCGAACAGCAGCAACGGGACCGCCGCCGAGTTGCCGTCCAGGAGCCCGGCGCGCTGGCCGGGCTGCGCCGCCAGCCACTCCCCCGAGCTCCGGGCCAGCCGCAGCAGCTCGGCGTAGCTGACGCCGCCCGCACGCGGGCCGAGCGCGACTCGCTCGCCCGCGCCCTCCGCGGCCATCTCAAGCAGCAGGGCGATATTCATGCCCGGTCAATCGGAAGCCGGCAGCTGTCTGGACGCCATCACCGTGACCCGCCGCCCGTCCACGGTGATGGCGCCGGTCCCGGCCTTGGTGCACAGCACCTCGAGCCCGCTCCCCTCGTCGGCATACCGCTTGCCGAGGAGGGTGCCGCCGGCGAGGGCCGCGCCCGGCTTCGCGCTGGCCGGCCGGCTGGCATCCGCCGGGAGCACCCCGGTACCGCCGATGCGGAGCGTCACCGGCCCGGCGGGCGGCCGCACGACCACGACCTCGGTGTCGCACACCGCGCTGCGCCAGCGCGACCCTGGTTTCAGGTCCATGGCATCAGACCTCCTCGCTGTGCAGTTCGGCCAGGACATCGTGGTAGCGGCTCCGCGCCTCCGCGGCCAGCCGCGGCAGGTGCGTGGTCGGGAACAGGCTGGACGCGGGCTTGTAGCCCTTGAGCAGCTCGCGCGCGAGAGTGATCTTGTGCACCTCGGTCGCGCCGTCCACGAGCCCCATGTGAAACGACTCCATGATCATCTCGCCGAACGGCATTTCCTCGGACGCGCCGAGCGAGCCGTGGATCTGCAGCGCCCGCGCCGCCACGTCGAGCAGCACCTGGGGCATGGCCGCCTTGACCGCCGAGATATCGGCCCGGACCTTCCGGTAGTCGTTGCAGCGGTCGATCTTCCAGGCGGTGCGCAGGACCAGGAGCCGGAACTGCTCCAGCTGGATCCAGGAGTCGGCGATCATCTGCTGGACCAACTGCTTGCGGGCGAGTTCCTCGCCCTGCGTCCGGCGGGACAGCGCCCGCTCGCACATGGCGTCGAACGCCTTGCGGACCAGTCCCACGGTCCGCATGGCGTGGTGGATCCGGCCGCCGCCGAGCCGGGTCTGCACCACGGCGAACCCCTCGCCGCGCCCGCCGAGAATGTGGTCGGCGGGTATCCGCACGTCGGTATATCGCATGTAGGCGTGGGTGCCCTCGCCCGAGTGCCCGTACATCCCGACGTTGCGGATGATCTCGGCGCCGGGCGTGTCGCCCGGCACCACGAACGTCGACATCCGGCGGTGCGGGGGGCCGTCCGGCTCGGTGACCGCGAGCACGATCAGGAACGCGGCGAACCGCGCGTGTGAGGAGAACCACTTCTCGCCGTTGATCACCCATTCGCCGTCGTCCAGCGTGGCGGTGGTGACGAAGCCGGTCGGGTCGGAGCCGCCGGCCGGCTCGGTCATGGAGAACGCGGACACGATGTCGTTGCGCAGCAGTGGCTCCAGATAGCGCTGCTTCAGTCCGGGGGTGCCGTAGTGCGCGAGGATTTCCGCGTTGCCGGAGTCCGGCGCGTGGCAGCCGAAGACGATCGGGCCCCAGTGCGAGCGCCCGAGGATCTCGTTCATGAGGGCGAGCTTCAGCTGTCCGTAGCCGGGGCCGCCGAGGTTCGGGCCGAGGTGGCAGGCCCACAGCCCGCGCTCGCGCACCTTTTCCTGGAGCGGGGGAATGAGCCGCTGCCGCACTGGGTCGGTCATGTCGTAGCCGTGCGCGATGAGGTGATCGACCGGCTCCACCTCGGTGCGGACGAAGCCGTCCATCCAGTCGAGCTGTGCTTGGAATTCCGGCTCGGTTTCGAAGTCCCAGCTCATTGCTCTCCTCTTTGCAGGAGCCGGCGGGCGCGAGCGGCTAGCTCGGCGACCCGGTCGCCTCGGGTGGCCATCCGCTCGTCGGTCGTTTCCCCGCGGAGGTACCTGTCGTGCAGTTGCTGGAGCACGATCGCCGTCTTCCAGCAGGCGAAGGCCTGGTACCAGCCGACCCCGGCCAGGTCCAGGCCGGTCGCGGCGGCGTAGGCGGCGAGGATCTCGCCGCGGGCCGGCAGGCCCAGCCGGTCCTGACCGGGCGGGTAATGCCCCTGGTCGCCGGGCGCGGCGGTGGGATCCGGCCAGTAGTTGAGCAGTATCCCGACGTCCACCAGGGGATCCCCGAGCGTCGCCATGTCCCAGTCGAACACCGAGTGCACCCGGTCGGGATCGGCGGGATCGAACTGGCAGTTGTCCAGCTTGAGGTCGTTGTGCAGGACGGCGGCGCGCTGCGGCCGCGGCAGGGTCCGCTCGAGCAGGCCGGCGACCTCCCGCATGACCGGCTGGGCCTCACCGCGGGCGCCGTCGGCGACGGCGTCCCAGCGGCCGCGCCAGCCGCGGACCTGCCGGGCGGCGAAGCCGTCCGGCCGGCCGAGATCGGCCAGGCCGCAGCTGGCGTAGTCGACCTGGTGCAGGCCGGCGAGGGCCCGGATGACGGCGAACCCCGCGCGCCTGGCCACGTCGGCGTGGCGGCGCATCGGCTCGGGGATCTCGTTCCAGATGACCACGCCGGGGCGGAACTCCATGACGAAGAACGCCGCGCCGACAACGCTCGGGTCCTCGCACAGCAGGAGAGCTTTCGGCGCGGGCGGGAAGGCGCGCCAGAGCCGGGACAGCACCCGGTACTCCCTGGCCATGTCGTGCGAGCCGGGCGCGAGGCGCCCGAACGGCGGCCGGCGCAGCACGAGCGGCTGGCCGCCGAAGCGCAGCAGGTAGGTGAGGTTCGCCGATCCGTTCGGGAACTGGAGGACCTCGAGTTCGCCGTCGAGCCCGGGCAGCCTGGCCGTTAGGTACGCGGCCACCGCCGGCCAGTCCAGGTCCTCACCGGGGCGGACCCGGGCGACCTCGGCGAGTTCCGGTCTTGTCATGGTTCACCGCCGTCGACCCGGATGACCGTGCCCGTGGTGTAGCTCGAAGCGTCGCTGGCCAGGTAGAGGACGGCTCCGACGATCTCCTCGGGCTGGCCGATGCGGCCGAGCGCGAACTCCGCCACCTTTTTGTTGAAGGCGTCCCAGTCCCAGCCGGCGGTGATGTCGGTGCGGAACGGCCCGGCCATGACCACGTTTGAGCGGACCGTCGGCCCGAACGCCCTCGCCAGTCCCTCTGACATGGCGACCAGGCCGGCCTTGGCCGCCGCGTACGGCACGTACGCGGGCCGCGGCTTGATGGCTGCCGTGCTGGAGATGTTGATGATCGAGCCGCCGCGGCCGCTGGCCATCCGTGTTCCGATGAGCGCGCCGAGCCGGAACGGCCCCTTCAGGTTGACGGCGATCGTCTTGTCGAACAGGTCCTCGCTGACGGCGTTGAGCAAGGTGTACACCGGCGAGATGCCCGCGTTGTTGACCAGGATATCGACCCGGCCCATCGCCGCGTACACGTCGTCGACCAGCCCGGCGATCTCATGCCACCGGCCGAGATGACAGGGCCGGGCGAGGGTCCGCCGCCCCGATTCCTTGGCAACCTGCCCGGCGACATCGTGGCACGCCGCTTCGTTGCGGCTGGTGACGACCACGTTGGCGCCGCTCGCGGCCAGCGCCGAGACCATCCGGCGGCCAAGGCCCCGGGTGCCGCCGGTCACCAGGGCGACCTTGCCGGCCAGGGCGGGGTTTTTGTCCATGGTCGTCATCGGGTCAGCACCGCGCATGAGCTGATGCCCGGGGCGCCGTAGACGTGGGTGAACGCGACCTTGGGCCGGCCGGGCACCTGGCGGTCGCCGGCCGCGCCGCGCAGTTGCAGCACGCTCTCGTAGACCTGGCGCAGCCCGCTGGCCCCGATGGGCTCGCCGTTGGCCAGGCAGCCGCCGTCGGTGTTGACCGGCATGGCGCCGCCGATCTCCGTGACGCCATCGTGGATGAGCGCCTCTTGCTCGCCATCCTTGCAGAAACCGGTCTCGGCCATGTGCATGATCTCGGCGCCGGATTCGGTGTCCTGAAGCTGGAGGACGTCCACGTCCTTCGGCCCGAGCCCGGCCGCTTCGAAGGCCGCCCGCGCCGCCTCGGCGCTCGGCCCGCCCCGGTGCCCGGCCCGGCCGGGGGCGAGCCACGGGCTGAACACTTCGAACGAGCCGAACCGCCTGGTCTTCAGCGATACGGCGGACAGGTACACCGGCCGGCTGGTGTAGCGACGCGCCTGGTCGGCGCGGCAGAGCACGAGCGCCACGCCGCCCTCGCCGGGCGAGCAGAACATGAACTTGGTCAGCGGGTGGCTGACCATCGGGGCGTTAGCGATCTCCTGCTCGGTGAGCGGCTGGCGCCGCCACGCGTGCGGGTTGCGCGCGCCGTTGCGGAACGCCTTCGCCGCGACCTTGGCGAGGGTGGCGGCGGAGATCCCGTACTCGTGCATGTACCGCTGGATCTTCATGCCGAAGAACTGGGTGGTGAGCATCAGGCCGGTCTCGCCGTACCAGCGGCCGAGGCCGCTGTCCTCCGGGTCGGCGTTGAACGCGCCCGGCGGGTGCTTGTCAAAGCCGACGGCCATGACCAGGTCATGGTCGCCAGACCGGATCGCCCGGTCGGCCATGGCGAGCGCGCTCCCCCCGGTCGCGCAGCCGTTGTGGACGTTGACGAACGGCAGGCCGGTGAGACCCAGGCCGCTCACCAGCGTGTCGGCGTTTCCGGCCGCCATGCTGCCGCCGAACGCGCATTCCACGTCGGCCCAGCCGATCCCGGCGTCCG
This sequence comes from uncultured Actinomycetota bacterium, assembly GCA_963771985.1. Lineage (GTDB taxonomy): Bacteria > Actinomycetota > Actinomycetes > Streptosporangiales > Streptosporangiaceae > Trebonia. Next base: position 324,095 of record CAVYVO010000036.1, read on the forward strand.
CCAGTGCCTGGCGGGCCGCGTAGGCGCCCTGGGCCAGGCCGGACACGCCGGGATGCCGTCCGAAGGGGTGGATGCCGATTCCGGCGATCGCGACGTTCACCATGTGCTCCTCTGCTCGGCGGTCTGTCCGGTCGTCTCCCCGGTCGTCTCCCCGGTCGTCTCCCCGGTCGTCTCCGCGGCGGTCTGCCCGGCGGGCTCGAAGGCGAAGGTCATGACCGTCGCGCCGGCGGCGTCACGGCGCAGCGGGATGAACGTCAGCCGCATCGGGGCGCCGATCTTCAGCCGTCCCGGGTCGGCCTCGGTGAGCCGGGACTCGACCAGCACGGCGCCGCTCCCGTCCTCGGTGGCCAGCTCCACGTACCCGACTCCGTAGGGCGTGAACGGGCCGTCGGCGGCGTACGGGGGCTTGGGCTCGAACGCCTGGATGGTCCAGGTCCACAGCCGGCCCGTTCCTGCCAGCGGCACCTCCCGCAGCTCGGTCCCTGTGCAGCGCGGGCAGGACCGCTGGACAGGGAAGGTGGTGGTGCCGCAGGCCGCGCACGTGCTGCCGATCAGCCGGGGCCGGCCGGGCCAGCTGAACAGGCCCTCGGCGACCGGCACCGTTGTGTCCTCGGGTAGCCTCATTCTGCCTCGTCTTCCGCGTCGTCTGGCCGCCACTGGACCAGCACCGTGCCGTTCTCCAGCTGGTCGAACCAGGCCACGAGCTCCTGGCCCGCCCGCAGCGCCGGCCGGCCGGGCAGGAAGGTGACCAGGCGGGCGGCCGACTCGCCGACGAGCTCCACCAGCGCGACGGTGTAGGGAACCGGATACGCCGGGTGGACCTGATGCTCCACCACCGTCCAGGAGTACACCCGCGCCCGCGGCGCGACGGCCCGGTACCCGGTGTCCCAGCCGCCGCAGTGCCGGCAGTAAGCCCGCGGCAGGTGCAGCACGGCGCCGCAGCCGGCGCAATAGCGCAGCGCCACCTCGCCGCGAGCCGCCGCCGCGAAGAACCCGCCGGTATCCGGGTCGCTGATGACCGGCGCCAGCCTGGCCGGCCGGGCGGCGGTCAACGGTCCGCCGTCAGGATCAGCGCGCTGCTGGCGGGCGGCGGCGCGGATGTCACCAGGCTGACCTCGGCACCGGGAACCTGGGCCGTGGATGTGCCGCGGATCTGCCGGACCGCCTCCACCACGTGGTTCATGCCGTGGATGTAGCCCTCGGACAGGTGGCCGCCCGAGGTGTTGCAGGGCAGCGGCCCGTCCAGGCCGATGCCGCCGTCCGCCGCGAGCGCGCCGCCCTCCCCCCGCTTGGCGAAGCCGTAGTCCTCCAGCTGCAGCAGCAGCGTGATCGTGAAGCAGTCATACAGCTGCGCGACGTCGATGTCGGCCGGGCCGAGGCCGGAGCGCGCCCAGAGCACCTCCGCCACCGCCCGGGACGACAGCGATGTGATGCTGTCCCGCATCAGCACCGGGAACATCATCCCCGGCTGCGTTCCCGGCAGGCTGGCCTGCGCCACGGCCTGGATCAGCACCGCGCCGCCCCGGCAGTCGCGGGCCCGTTCGGCGCTGGTCACGACGACGGCGGCGGCGCCGTCGGTCTCCAGGCAGTAGTCGTACAGCCGGAGCGGGGCGGAGATCATCCGGGCGGACAGGTAGTCGTCCATGGTGAGCGGCCGGCCGTGCATCTGCGCCGCCGGGTTGGCCTGGGCCCGGTCCCGGCAGGCGACGGCGATCGAGCCGAGCTGCTCGGACGTCGACCCGTACTCGATCATGTGCCGCTGTGCCATCAGCGCGAACATCTGGCCGGCCGTGAGCAGCCCGTGCGGCAGGAAGAACTCGTCATAGGTCACGTTGCCGCCGACGATCTCCTGGCGCGCCGACGCGGGCGCGGCCCCGTACCGGCGGCCCGACCGCCCGTTCAGCGCGCGGAACGCGACGACCGTGGCCGCCTGACCGGACAGGATCGCCCCGATGGCCTGGCCGACCATCGCGCACGGCGCGACTCCCCCGGGCCCGCACTCGCCCCAGTAGCTCAGCTGGCGGATGCCGAGCGCCTCAGCCAGGTCGTTGTGCCGGACGAGATCCATGTCGCAGCGTACGATGCCGTCGACCTCCGCGGCGGCGACGCCGGCGTCGTCGAGCGCGGCGAGCACCGCCTGGGTGGCCAGGGTGAGCTCGCTGCGGCCGGAGTCGCGGCTGAAGTCGGTCGTCCCGATCCCGGCGATGGCGCACGCGCCCGGCTGCCAGCCCGTCTTTTTCACGTTGGCTCCCCGAGGACGTCGGCGGTGTGCTCGCCGAGCCGCGGCGCACGGGTCAGGGGCGGCGCGGCCAGGGCCGAGAAGCGGATCGGCGCACCGGGGTAAAGATGCGGGCCGCCAGGCGCGTCATCGGCCACGGGGACAAAGAAGTCCCTGGCCATCAGGTGTTCGTCGGATGGCAGGTCCTCCGGCGCGTGGAGCACGCCGACCGGCAGGCCGCGCCGCTGGCCCTCGTGGTAGATGTCGTCGGCCCGGTGCAGCAGGAAGAACACCTCCACGATCTGCTGGATGTGCGCGAAATTCGCCAGCCGGTATGCGGGGTCGCCGTAGCGGGAGTCGGTGAGATCGGCGGCCAGCCCCTCGGCCTCCAGCCACTCCACCAGGCTGTGCCACGGCTTCTGCTCGCTGGTGATCAGCACGAAGTAGACATAACGGTCGTCGGCGGTGGCGAACAAGGCCGGCTGCGTCGGGGTGGGCTGGGCATGCCTGCAGGTCTGCCGGTGCACCAGCACCCGGGGGTAGAACCAGTAGGGGTTGGCTAGCTCGGCGCTGACCGAGAGGCAGTCGTGCATGGCCACGTCGATGAGCTGTCCCTGGCCGGTGCGCTGCCGCTCGAGCAGGGCCAGCAGGATGCCCAGGTGGCCGAAGCTGGCGGTGAGCTGATAGCCCTGGTCGCCGCCAGGGCGGATCGGCGGGACGGACTGGTCGTCGTAGCCGCAGCTGTTCAGCGGGCCGCCGAGCGCCAGGCCGACCAGGTCGGAGCTGACCATGTCGGCCCACGGCCCGTCCAGCCCGAACGGGCTGAGGTTGATGACGATCAGCCGGGGCGCGCCGTCACGCAGGCCGGCCGGCGTGATGCCGAGGTCCGCCCATTCCGCCGGGCGCCACCCGGTGATCACGATGTCGGCCCGGTGCAGCAGGCCGCGCAGCCGCCCCATCCCGACGGCGGTCCGGTAGTCGAGCACCGCGCTGCGCTTGCCGACGTTGTAGAACCAGAAGTTCAGGCTGGCGTCCGGGTCGCCGTCCTGGGCGCCGGCCGCGGCCGGACCGATGTGCCGGCTCGGCGCGCCCTCGGGGAGCTCGACCTTGATCACGTCGGCGCCCATGGTCGCCAGCAGCTTGCCCAGCGTCTCGCCGGCCGGGTCGCCGGCGAGCTCGACCACCGTGAGATCGCCGTACGGCGCGGCCCCGGTCATCAGATCACCCCCGCCGCGGCGAGCTCGGCGAACTCGTCGTCGCCGACGCCGAGCAGCTCCTTGAAGACGTGCTCGTTGTCCTCGCCGAGCAGCGGGCCGGACCGCCAGTTGTCCGCTGACATGCCGTCGAACTGGACCGGGACGCCCTCGAAGCGGGCTTCGCCGATCACCGGATGGTCCATGTGGAAGAAGACCCCGCGGTGCGCGAGCTGCGGGTCGGTCTCGTTGAGGTCCTGGGCGTTCTGCACCGCGCCGGCCCGGACGCCGGCGTCCTGCAGGAGCTTGGTCACCTCATAGCGATCACGCTGGCTGGTCCAGGCCGCGATCGATTCGTCCAGCGCGTCCTGGTTCTCCCAGCGGGACCGCTGGCTGGCGAAACGCTCGTCCGTGGTCCAGGCGGGACGCCCGATCGCGTCGGCGAAGCGGGACCACTCCTCGTCGCTGAACACGGCGATCGCCACCCACCGGTCCTCGCCGCTGGCGGGGTATATCCCGTGCGGAGCGGCCGACGGATGCTCTAGCCGGTTGCCGGCCGGATAGCCGGGCCCGCGGGTGACGCGGCCGTTCACCGTGACTTCGAGGAGCACCGGGCCGAGCAGGCTGATGCCGGTCTCGACCGCGGACACGTCGATCTCGGTTCCCTCCCCGGTCAGCATCCGATGCCGGATGGCCATCAAGATCGCGGCGGAGTTGTAAAAGGCGGCCTGGTTGTCCATGTAGGACAGGCCCCAGCCCGACGGCTCGCGACCGGGCAGGCCGCTGATGGACGACAGCCCGCTGACCGCCTGGACGACCGGGCCGTAGCTGCGGTACGACGCGTGCGGGCCGCTGTGGCCGTATCCGCTCATCCGGGCGTAGATAACGTCCGGCCGCAGTTCCCTGAGCCGCTTATAGGTCAGGCCCCAGCGTTCCATGACGCCCGGGGCGAAGTTCTCCGTCACCACCGAGCTGGCGGCGATCAGCCGCTCGGCGAGCCGCCGGCCTTCGGCGGAGCGCATGTTGATCGTGACGCCGAGCTTGTTGCGGCAGTAGTTGTTGAACAGCCCGCCCTTGTCAGGATCGGCGCCGACGACTTCCTCGCCGAAGTTCCGCGCGCTCTCGTCCTTGTACAGGGGGAGCTTTCGCGGCGTGTCGATCCGCGCCCGGTCCTCGACCTTGATGACCTCGGCGCCGAAGTCGGCGAGCAGCCGCGTGGCGACCGATCCGACTCCCATCCAGCAGAAGTCCGCTACCCGGACGCCGGCTAGCGGTCCTCGGCGCGGCCTGGGCCGGCGTCGTTCATCGGGGTACACAGTCACCTCGTCGCTTCCTGCGCTGGCTTCACTCACCTGCCATGAAAACCCCGCGGCCGGCATGCTGTCAAGATTCATGATGATGATTACTATCTAAATCATGGATCGCCCGGCCCGCGCAAGCCGGCGGCGGGCATCGTGCACTGGGTCAGTGGTAACCGTTCCCCGGCTTCCGGGCCGGCCCCGGAATCCGCCGCTGACGGAGCGCGCGGCCGGAGCAGCCGCCTGATGGCCCGGCCGTCGCCGCCGGTCCCGATGGCACCCCGGCTGCTGGCGATGGCCACCGCGCCGATGAGCGCGACCCCCTGGAACAGCGGGCTGGCCCAGAACGTGCCGGCCCCGAACTGCAGCGTGAGACCCTGGATGCCGAAGGCCAGGGCGAAGAAGGCGATCAGCGTTCCCCACACGTTGGGCCGCTGCGAGAGCTGGGAGGCGCCGAAGAACACGGCGGCGAGCGCCGGGAACAGGTAGCCCTGGCCAATGTCGGCGGTGTAGGCGCCGACCTGCGCGGTGTACATGACACCGGCCAGCGAGGCGATGGCGGCCGAGGCGATGAGCGATCCCCAGATGATGCGGTCGGCCGGGATGCCGGCCAGCCGCGCCGCCTCCCGGTTACCCCCGACGGCGAACATCCGCCGCCCGAGCGGGGTCTGCTCCAGCACGAACCACAAGGCCACGGCGATGACGATCATGTACAGGTCCAGGTAGGGAATCCCGAGCACCGTGCCGTTGCCGATGGTGACGAACAAGCTGGAGAACCGGCCGGCCACCTGGTGGTTCTGGGAGATGTAGAGCTGGAACGCGCTCAGCACCTCGCTCATCCCGAGCGTGGCGATCAGCGAGTTCACCCGCAGCTTCACCACCACGAAACCGGACACAGCCCCGATGAGCGCGCAGCCGGCGACGATCAGCACGGCGATGACACCGATCGGCAGGCTGGTGTGCAGCGTCAGCCAGTTGATCAGCACGATCGTCAGCGACATCATCTCGCCGATCGACAGGTCATAGGTGTCGGTGGTGAGCGGCACGAGGAAGGCCAGGGCCAGCACCGCTGTCACCGCGCCCTGCGAGAACACCACCTGGAACGTGCTGACGGTCAGGAACAGGCGGAACTGCAGGGCGCCGAACAGGATGAGGAAGGCCACCCAGAGGTAGACGGCGCTGAACCGGCCCACGCTCGGCAGCCGGACGTGACCGGGCCGCCTGCCTGCCCGGGCCGGCCGGACCGGGGGCGCGGTCATGGTGTTCATCAAGCTTCTCCTTCGGATCCTTCGGAGCGAGATGCCGCGGTAGCGAAGGCTGGCCCGGGCGCCGCGTCGAGCTGGCTCGCGTCGATCGACTTCGCGGTCAGCGCGGGGCCGCGCCGCATGGTGCGGGCGAGCCTGCCGGCGGACAGGATCAGGACCCGGTCCGACAGCCGCGCGAGCTCGTCACTGTCGGTCGAGACCAGCAGGATGGCGATGCCCTCGGCGGCGCATCGCTCGATGACCTCGTGGATCTGGGCACGGGCACCGATGTCGATGCCCTGGGTCGGATCGTCGAGCACCAGCACCTTCGGGCGGGTCCGCAGCGCTCGCGCCACGAGAACCTTCTGCTGGTTGCCACCGGACAGGCTCGGCATCGGCGCGTCAGGTCCCTGGGTGACGATCCCGAGACGGTCGATCCACTCGCCGACCTCGCGGCGTTCCCGGCCGCGGACTATCCGGCCCCAGCGCCGGTGGCGTTCGAGCTGCGAGATCGTCATGTTCACGCGGACGCCGAGGTTGGGGAACACCCCAAGGCGGGCCCGCTCGCCCGGAACCGCCGCCACGCCCGCGGCCACGACGCCCCGCGGCCGGCCCGGCGCCAGCGGGGATCCCGCGACCTCGATCTCGCCGCCGTGCGGCACGCCCCCGGTCAGCAGCGGAGCCAGCGATTCGCGTCCCGATCCGGTAATGCCCGCCACGCCCACGATCTCGCCGGCGCGGATGTCGAAGTCGAGCCCGCGGATCCGGCCGCCCGCCAGCTGCCGGACCCGGAGAACCGCGTCCTGGCCCCGCTCCCCCGGGTCCGCCCGCCGCGGCCCGGCACCGGGGATGACGGCGGAGTGGCCCACGATCAGCTCGGTCAGCCGGCGCTGGTCGACGTCGGTCCTCGGCACCGACGCCGCGGCACGGCCGTCCCGCAGGACGGTGATCCGGTCCGCGATGCCGAGGACCTCACCGAGGTGGTGCGATACCAGCAGCACGCCGTGGCCTTCGGCGCGGAGGCGGCCGATCGCTTCGAGAAGCCGGCCGACGTCGCCGGCGGGCAGGGCGGCCGTCGGTTCGTCGAGGACGACGAGCAGCCGCCCGTGCCCGGTGTCCGACAGGGCCCGCGCGATCGCGATCGCGGTGCGCTCGCTCATGCTGAGCGAGCCGACCGGGGACCGGACGTCGGCCTCCACGCCTACCCGGCGCAGGTAGCCGCTGGCCCGGTCGGCGGCCACCCGCCACCGGATCCTGCCGCCCAGGCCGACCGGGTAGGGGCGGCCCAGCATCATGTTGTCGAGGATGCTCAGCGGCAGCACCAGGGCGAGATCCTGGTGGACGAAGCGCAGCCCTGCGGCGCGGGCCGCGTGGGTGCTGCCGAGCTGGAACGGCCGGCCGTCCAGTTCGGCCTCGGCTCCGGGGTCTGGCTGGTAGTACCCGGAAAGCAGCTTGATGAGCGTTGACTTGCCGGAGCCGTTCTGTCCCACGAGGGCGTGGACCTCCCCGTATTCCACGGAGAGGTCCACGTCCCGCAGCGCCGTCTGCTCGCCGAAGGACTTCGTCACGTGACGGAGCTGAAGCGTCATGGCGCTGTCCTCAGTCCTTCGGTCAGGAACCGACGTGCCACAGGTTCTCGAACTGGGACTGGTAGTTGGTCGGACCCGGCCAGTTCCCGCCGTTGGCGCTCAGCTGCGCGCTGGCCTTGGCGGGGGTGTCGACGATGAAGGCCACGCCCTCGTCCGTCGCGCTCAGCGACGCGGGGGTCAGCACGCCCTCGGACAGCCGTGCCATCCAGTCGACCACGACCCACATCACGTACGGCTCGGGCAGGACCGACCACATGGCCTCCTGGCCGTTCACGACCTCTTGCAGCTGGGACGCCTGCCCCTCGGTGCCGACGATCTTGACCTTGCCGGCCAGTCCCGCCGACCGGATGGCCGCGGCCACGCCCGCGTCGAGGTCCTGGAAGGAGAGGTAAACGTAGTTGACGCTCGGGTGCGACCGCAGATAGGCCACGATCGCCGCCGGGACTTGCCCCGCCCCGAGCTGGGTCACGCTGACCGGCAGCGTGGCGAACGCGCAGCCCGGGCACAGCTTGGAGAACTCGGCCTGGGCGCCCTGCCCCTGGCCCACGAGCGACGGGTACAGCGGAATGTCCACGTAGACCGCGTTAGCGTGCCCGCCGGAGTTCGCGATCAGCCAGTCCGCCATCATCGCCCCGGTCTTGAGGTCTCCCGCTCCGTTCTGCGCAACGCCGTACAGGCCGTTCTGCGCGCCGCCCGGTGTGTCATCGGTGTAGGCGCCGAACAGCGCGATCCCCTTTGCCTTCGCCTCCTGGACCTGCGGGGTGATGGTGCTCAGCGTGATGCTCGTGGTCGCGATGTACTTGTAGCCGTCGTCGATGGCCTGCTGGACCGCCTGGCCCGGTGTCGCGGCGTTGTAGGTGATGACGGCAGGATCCCAGCCCAGCGCCTTGGCCGCGGCCGTGAACCCGGGGTTGAGAAGTGAGCACGCCGCCGCCGAGCAGGTGAGGAACGCGACCTTGATGCCCTTCTTGGGGGCACTTGGCAGCGGGGCCGTCGCCGGGATGCTGGCCGGTTCAGTCAGCATCCCGGCGACGAGCGCCTTGGCCTGGGTAACGCCGCCGCTGCTCGTGCCGCTCACGGGCGCCGTCGATGCGGAGGTGCTCGGGGAGGTCGATGCGGCGGTGGTCGCGGAGGTCGATGATGAGGAGCTGCACGCCGACGCGACCGCCACCACGCTCGCCGTAGCGAGAATGCCGGCACATGCTTTCCGTAGCTTCATTGCGATGTCCCCCCTGCGGGGTCGGAAGGCCAGGTCACGAGCCTGTAATCGGCGACCTGGCTGGACTGACTAGAGGGAGTATCACGCCGCTCCGACACGGCCGTCAAGAGGTTCCTTATCATGATTACTATGGAAAGCATGGTTATGATGAATCTAGATCGCTGAAGTGAGGCAGCCGCCGTCGGCCCCGGGCAGCGGGTCAGACGCGGGCCGAGCCGGCGACGAGAGCGCCGGGGAGCGGCAATGGGTCCGGCTGTTATCAGCTTCGGGCGTGTCGCGGCGGCTTCCCTGGCAGCCTCATGCCCGGATTGCACCTTTTATAGTGCTATGCGCGCTCCTGGCGCCCGGCGGCACCGCCCGCCGTATGAGGCCTGTGGCCCCCTGACCTCACAAGATGAGGCCGGTGGGCCACAGGCCTCATACCTCCCGCAGCGGCGGGGCGGCCTTCGGGCGCAGAACTGGCTGGGTCAGTCCCATTCGATGAGCTCGTCGAAGCGGCCGGGCCAGTGCCGCCGGTACTCTTCGACGAGCCCGGCGAAGTGATCGCGCATGAGGTGCGCGGCCTTGCTCGGCTGCTTGGCGATGATGGCCTTGGCGATGTCCCGGTGCTCCGCATGGATCTGCTCCCGGACCGAGCTGGTGTCCATGCGCGTCACGATGTGCTCATGCCAGATGTTGCCGACGATGCGGCCCAGCAGTTCGATGACCCGGTTCCCGGCAAGTGCCTCCACCGAACCGTGGAACTCGTTGGTGACCGTCCAGTAGGCGGGGCCCTGGACCGGCTGGTCTTCTTGCAGGAACGGCTTCATGGCGGCGCGGACCAGGGTCCGGTCGCAGTGGCGCGCCGCGCGCTCGGCGCTGATCGGCGCCATGACCAGCAGCGCCTCGAACAATTCCTGGTACGTGGCTCCGCCGAGGTGCAGGTAGAGGGTGGTCATCTTGGCCAGGTTACGCGGGTCGACCGCGCTGACGATCGGCCCGCCGCCGGGGCCCGGCTTGAGCCGGATCAACTCCTGGACCTCGAGCAGGCGCAGCGCCTCCCGCAGCGACGCGCGGCTGACCCGGTAGTGCGCGAGCATCGCCGCCTCGGAGGGCAAGGTGTCACCTGGGCCCAGGTTCCGCGAGACGATATCGCGCACGATCGCCGCGGCGACGGTCTCGGCCGTCTTGACCGGGCGCCGGGGCTGGTCGGTCAGGTCCGCGTTGGACTGAGCCAGGCTCACCCACAGCGTGCGCCCGGGCGCGGGGAGCGGCTCGGCATCTTCGGCGGGCGGCGCTTCCGGACTGTGCAACGTGTTCTCCTGGCTGCTCATGGCTCCATGCTAATGATCCTGAGGGATATTCGCGGACGGGATCCGGCACCGCGCCCGCGGTGACCATGGCCGTTCGATCTTTTCATGATGATGATAATCATGTATTGTCAGCGTTGCGCGGGCGGCGCGACGGTCGCCGGGACGCGGCAGCGGCCGGACCAGAGGGGGACGGATGCGAATCTCGGTCGACGCGGAGCAGTGCAACGGCCATGGCCGGTGCTACAGCGTGAGCCCGGAGGCTTATGCCCCAGACGATGAGGGCTACTGCGCTGACCGGGGCCGCAGCCGGGAGATACCCGCTGGGCTCGAGGCCGCCGCCCAGGCCGGCGCGCGAGCATGCCCGGAGGGCGCGATAACGATCACGTCGGCTGAAGGAGAAGCCATGGACCCCGTTGCCGCGGACTCCGCCGGACCCGCCAGCCTGCCGGTGCAGCCGGTGAGCCAGGAGGAACTGCGCCGACTCGTCGACCGCCAGCAGATCAGTGATGTGCTGTACCGGTATGCATCCAGCGTCGACTACAAGGATTTCGCCACCCTGCGCTCGCTGTTCACCGACGATGCGCACGGTGTGTACATGACGGTTGCGGATCTCACCGGGGCGGACGAGATCGTGAAGTGGATCGACGGGATGACTGCCGATAAGGCCTGGCAGCATCACAAGCTGACGGTCTACCACATCGACTTCACCGGCCCCGACGAGGCGAGCACCATCACCTATCACACATCGCACCAGACCGATGCCGGCGACGAGAGTGCGGTCACGCTGATAGTGGCGAGGTACCGGGACAAGCTGCGGCGCGTCGGCGGCACCTGGAAGATCACCGAGAAGATCATGGAACCGGGCTGGATGGAGCAGCGCAGGCTGCCGCAGCCGGACGCGAGCTGACTTGGCGGCCGCCGGGGTGCGGCATGACGGGGCACGGGCAGGCTCCCCGGCGTGAACGCCGGGGAGCGCGTCAGCGGGGGATGTCCCGCCAGGGAACATCGCGGTCGACCCGGATGTCGCCGGGCAGCCCGAGTACCCGCTCGGCGATGATGTTCCGCTGGATTTCGTCGGAGCCGCCCGCGATCCGGTAGCCGGGCGCGCCGAGAATGTGATCGTTCCAGGCGAAGGTGCCCCACTCTCCGGTGTCGGCGGTCAGCCGGGCGCCGAGCAGGCTGCCCGCCACCTGCCCGATCTCCGTCATCCCCAGCACCCACAGGAGCTTGCCGATCGACCCTTCAGGGCCGGGCGGCTGGCCGGCCGCCGCGGCGGCCGCAGCACGGGCCGCGTTCATGCGCCTTACCCGTTGGCGGATGTAGACCGACGCGAGCTGCTGGCGGACGACCGGGTCGCCGGTGCGGCCCAGCCACCGTGCCAGGCCGAGCAGCCGCTCCCAGGAACCGCCGACGCCGCGCCCGCCGCTGCCGCCGCGCTCGAAACCCAGCGTGGTCAGGGCAACCTTCCAGCCCTGCCCGACGGCGCCGAGGCGCAGTTTGTCAGGGACCCGCACATCGGTCAGGAAGACCTCGCAGAACGACGACCCGCCAGACATCTGCCGGATCGGCCTGATCCGCACGCCCGGCGCGTCGAGCGGGATCAGGAACGCGGTCAGCCCGGCATGCTTGGGCACTGACGGGTCCGTCCGGGCGATCAGCTCACCCCAGCTGGCGAACTGCGCGCCCGAGCTCCAGATCTTCTGGCCGTTGATTACCCACTCGTCGCCGTCACGCTCGGCCCGGGTCGCCAGGCCCGCCAGGTCCGACCCCGCGCCCGGCTCGGAGAACAGCTGGCAGCACAGCTCCTCAGCGCGCAGGAACCGGCGCACGAACCGCGCCCGCTGTCCGGGGGTGCCGAAGATGGCGACGGTCGGCGCCACCAAGGAGGTGGTCACCGCGAACGTCTCGTGTCCCTCCGGCGTGGCGAAACCGGCCTCCACCTGATTGAAGGTCTGCTCGTGCGCGTCGCTGAGCCCGGCCCCGCCGTATTCGGCGGGCCAGGTGATGGCCCCGTAGCCGGCGTCGTACTTTTCCTGCTGCCAGGCCATGGCCCGGTCGAGCAGCGCCCGCTCCTGGGCGGGCGACAGCCGGTGGAACACGGACAGGTCGTCGCTGCCCTCGCCCCACGCGCGCTGCTCCGGGCCAGCCTCCGGCACCCGCGCCGCCAGCCACTCCCTGGCCGTCGCGGCGAACTCCGCGACGCTCCGCGCGGTCGGCGGTCCGGCGGTCACGACCGCGCTCCCTCGGCCACGCCAAGCCCGGCGGCTGCGGCGGCGAGCCGGTCCCACCGGCCGGGTGCGGGCGGGCACAGCTCGTGGGCCCAGAAGACCACCTGGCTGAAGCCGGCCTGCGCGTAGCGGGCGATGTCGGCGCCCGGCGACGCGCGGACGTAGGTGGTGAGGGGCACGGCGCGTCTCGTCGCGGCCTGCGCCGCGTCCAGCCGTGCCATCAGGCCGACGGCCTCGGCCAGCGACGGGGTGCCTGAGGCGAACCAGCCGTCCGCCCGCAGTGCCGCCCGGCGCAGGGCAGGGGCGGTGTTCCCGCCGAGTACGAGCGGGATCCGGGCCGGCTGCGCCGTCAGCTCCACCGGCCCGAAGTCATACACGGTGCCATGGTGCTCGAACGCACCGCCCGCCCACGCCTTCCGCAGGATGTCCAGGCTTTCCTCGAACCGGGCGGCCCGGCCGGTGAACGGCACCCCGAGCGCCTCGAACTCCTCCCGCAGCCAGCCAAGGCCGGTCCCGAACAGCAGCCGGCCATCGGCGAGCTCCTGCAACGTCAGCACTGCCCTGGCCACTGCCAGCGGATGCCGCAGGGGCAGCACGAAGATGCCGGTGGCCAGCTGGAGCCGGCGGGTACGGCCCGCCGCGGCCGCCAAGGCGACGAACGGATCGGTGAGCCGGGTATCGGGCCCGACGATCCGTGCCGCTAGCTCCTGTGCCGGCTCCCGGGTCGGGTGCACCGCGCGGTAGTCAACAGGCCGCAGCAGATGCTCGCCGAGCCAGAGAGTGTCGAAGCCGACTGCCTCCGCCGCCGCGGCCAGGTCCGCTAGTTCCCTGGCCGAGACGTCGTAGACGGACAGTCCGAATCGCATCAGGCCCACGCCAGCGGCAGGTTCAGCAGCGAGATCTGGCCTCCGTGCGCCATCGGCGGCTCATCGGCCGCCAGCCGGTAGTCGGGAATAAGCCGGTGCCACTCGCGGATCGCCGTCTGCAGCTCGGCGCGCGCGAGGTGCGAGCCGAGGCAGCGATGCTCGCTGGCGCCGAACGCGATGTGCCGGTTCGGGAACCTGTCGATGATCACCTTGTCCGCGTCGGGGAACTGGCGCGGGTCCCTGGTGGCCGCCGGGTACGTGAGCATGACCATGTCGCCCTTGCGCATCGGGCAGCCGTGGAAGTCGATGTCCCTGGTCACCTTCCGCGCCATCGGGACGATCGGATAGGCGCGCAGGAACTCCTCGATCGCGCTGGCTGTCAGGCTCGGCTCGGCGATCAGGCAGCCGGCGGTCCTCCGGGTGCGTGGCCAGGTGGTAGAAGCACCATCCGAGCTGGCTCTTCAGCGTGTCCAGGCTGCCGAGAGTCAGCGTGACCATGAGGTCGATGATGTCGGCGTCCGGCAGCGGCGCGCCGTCCAGCTCGCTGCGGCACAGGTGGCTGACGAAGTCGGCGTCCGGGTCCAGCGGCTGGGCGTGGCGGGCCGCGACCTTGTCGGTCCAGTAGGCCGCGATATCCCCCCAGGCGGCCATCATCTGGGCGACGTCTTCCGCCCGGCCGGTGATGGCGCCCGACATCCGGCGCACGCAGGAGACGAAGAAGTCCGCGTCGCTGGTATCCATGCCGATCGACAGCAGGAAGACCTTCACCGGGTACTGGTCGCCGAAGGTCTCGCAGAAATCCGTGCTGCCCGCCGGGACCAGCGGCTCGATCGTCTCGCGCGCGAGCTCCGTGATCGTCGGAGCCAGTTTCCCGACGGCGGCGGGGGCGAACCACCAGTTCATCAGCTTGCGGTACTTGATGTGCTGCGGCGGGTCGACGAACGACGGCAGGAAGCGGTAGGCGGGCTCCGGGTCGGTGGCCACGATGGAGTGGTTAGAGAAGATGTCCGGCTTATGGGCGGCCTCCCGGATGTCGTCGTACCGGGTGAGCACCCAGTAGCCGGGACCGTAGGTGTTCCAGAAGAAGCGGTGCGCCTCGCGCAGCGTGTCGATCTCCTTCCAGTGCTCGGTGGCGGGGGCCAGTTTGGCGGTGAGATCTACTTCGATCTCGGGGCAGTCGGCCATGCTGGTCGTCTCCTCACTCACTGCCCAGCGGTTCCGCGTGGTACAGCGTCGCCGCGTTGTCATGCAGGATCTTGCGCAGCACGTCGGGCGAGAGGTCGCCGAGTTCGGAGGCGATGTACTCACGCGGTTCCACGGCGGCGGTGGCCGGGCCGGGTGCCATGCTTGTCGGGTGCGGGAAGTCGCTCTCGTACAGGATCCAGTCCGGGCCCAGCTGGTCGATCGCGGATTTGACCGACGCCCGCTCGAACCAGAAGCAGCCGAACATCTGGCGCTTGAAGTACTCGCTCGGCAGCAGGCCGTACTCCGGGTGCTCACGCTGGACGCCGCAGTTCAGCCACTGCCAGTCCAGGTGCTCGAGCGCGAACGGGATCCAGCCGACACCGCTTTCCACCGACACGAACTTGGTGCCGGGGAACCGATGACAGACACCGCCGGTGATCAGGTTCGCGATGACCCGGACGTTCGCGACGCCGAACTGGACGCCGAACCCGGCGTAGTTGGCGTGCGGTCCCGCGCTCGGCGCGGCATGGTCGAATATCGACATGTCGCCGGAGCCGATGTGGAAGTTGACCGGGAGTTCCATTTCCTGGCACAGCGCCCATAGCCGGTCCCAGTACGATTCCGCGATCGGCGGCAGCCCCCAGAAGGTCGGCTCGCCAGTCATGATGACGCCCTTGTGGCCGTTGGATGCCGCGCGGACGATCTCCCGCTCGCACAGTTCCATGTCCCACATCGGCAGCGCCATGATCGGGATGAAGCGCCTGGGGTCGGCTGAGGCGTACTCGACCAGGAAGTCGTTGTAGGCCCGCACGCAGGCGAGCATCAAGTCGCTGTCGCCGAGCGTGAGCAGCTTTCCGGCACCGAAGCCGGCGACGTTGGGATAGAGCACTTGCGCCCACACCCCGTATTCGTCCATCCGGGCCAGCCGCGCCTTCGCGTCCCAGGTCGCGGCGTCCACGTCAGCCAGGCGCGGCGGGTGATCCGGCGGATACTCCCGCCAGCCGGCCTGCGCCGCGGCGGCCGCCGGGCCGATCCGCTCGGTACCGAAGTACCACGCGTCCTCCTGGCGGCTCTCATCCCACTTGACGTGCGGCGCCTGGTCTCGCCAGCGGGCCGGCAACCGGGATGTCCAAAGGTCATAGGGCTCGACGACATGCGTGTCGGTGTCGATGACCCGGTACTGGTCGACGTCGGCTGATAGCACGGCGGCAGCCTCCTGCTCTTTCTCTGATTGCTCAACGGACCGCTCAGGCCGGCTGATCCAGCGGCCAGAGGACGTGCTTGGTCTCGAAGAACTCGGCGAATCCGAGCACCCCGCCCTCTCGGCCCAGTCCGCTCTGCTTGTAGCCGCCCCACGGGTGGTCGCCGAGCATCGGGCCGCCGCCGTTGACGGTCACGGTCCCGGCCCGGATCCGGCCAGCCACCTCGACGGCCGCGGCAGTCGGGCCCCACACGTTCGCGGCCAGGCCGTAGATCGTGTCGTTGGCCAGCGCGACGGCCTCGTCCACGTCCTCGTACGGCAGCACCACGCTGACCGGGCCGAACAACTCGTCCCGCGCGATCTCGGCGCTGTTGTCGACGCCGACGACGACGGTCGGCTCGTAGAAGTAGCCCGTGGGGAAGGCCTGCGGCGGCCTGCCGCCGGTCAGGACCTTCGCGCCGGCACTGATGGCCCGGTCGACGTCGCCGGCCACCCGGGCGCGCTGCGCCGCGGAGACAAGCGGCCCGACGACGGTGTTCTCGTCATGCGGGTCGCCGCAGCCGAGCGTCTCGGCGGCGGCCACCGCCGCCTCCAGGTAGCGCTCGTAATCCGGCCGGTGCACCAGAGTGCGGGTGAGCGAGCTGCAGCCCTGGCCGGCGTTGCCGGTCCAGCCGAGCACGCAGCGCATGGCCAGCGATCGCACGTCGCTGCCGGGGAGCACTACGTCAGCGGACTTGCCGCCGAGCTCAAGGACCACGCGCTTGAGGGTGGGCGCCGTCAACTCGACGATCCGCCTGCCGACCTCCGCCGACCCGGTGAAGGTGACGAAGTCGATACCGGGGTGGCCGCAGAGGTGCTCGGCGACCGCCGGCGGCCCGTAGACGAAGTTGAAAGCCCCCGGCGGGAAGTCGGCCTCCTCGATCAGGGCGGCGAGCGCCGTGGTGGTCAGGACGGACTTCGGGGAGCACATCAGGACGATGCTGCAGCCGGAGGCCAGCGCGCCGCCGACCTTCCAGGCTGCGAGGTTCAGGGGGAAGTTGAACGCGGTGAGCCCCAGCACCACGCCGATGGGTTCCCTGGTGAGCAGCGTGGCGGTGCCTTCCCCGGCCGCGGTCGTCGGGAGCGTCTGGTCGGATCCGGCGGCCAGCCCAGCGGCGGCGTCGGCGAACCAGCGGAAGTTGCGGATCGGGAACGGCACCTGCATGAAGGAAGCCACGGCGCGCGGCGTGCCGATCTCGTCGATCATGAGGTCGATCAGCTGGTCGGTGTCCTGCTCGATCAGGTCGGCCAGCCGGTGCAGCAGCCGGCTGCGCTCCCGGGCCGACACCTTGCTCCACGGGCCGCCGGCGAAAGCGCGGGCGGCAGCGGCAACGGCTTCGTCCGCCTGAGCCGTGGTCAGGGCCGGGACTACGGCGAGTACTTCCTCAGTGGCCGGGTTGATCACCTGGAACGGCTCACCCTCTCCGAGGACCCAACGGCCGTCAATGTACGCGCGGGCGGTGTGGCTCACCATGGCGCGCTCCCCCCATCCACGTTGAGCAGGGCGCCGGTGATGCCCGCGCCGACGTCACTCGCCAGCAGCACTGCCATGGCCGCTATCTCTTCGGCAGTGTTGAGCCGCTTGATCATCGACTCCTGGGCGTACCGGTCGAGGAAGTCCTGGTAGCTGATGCCGGCCGCGGCCGCCGCCACCGCGCCGGCGTCCCGCATGGTGTCGGTCTCGATCGCACCGGGGCAGATCGCGTTGGACGTGATCCCAGCGGGTCCGTATTCGTGGGCGACGGCCTTGACGAACCCGTTGATCGCGTGCTTGTTCGTGATGTAGTGGCTGACCGCCGGCTTGGTGGCCTGCTTCCCTTCGATCGAGGAGATGGCGATGATCCGGCCCCAGCCACTGCGCAGCATGTGCGGCAGTGCGCGGCGGGTCGCCCAGAAGGTCGAGTTCAGGTTCCAGGCCAGGGCGTTGTCCCAGGCCTGGTCCGTCAGCTCGTGCACCCGGGCGAAGCCATCGGAGCCGCCGGCGTTGTTGACAAGGATGTCCAGCGCGCCGAAGTGACTGGCGGCGGCATCGATAAAGCCTTCGACCTCGTCTTGCTGCCGCACGTCGCAAGCGGCGAAGTAGCCGCGGTCGCCCGCGCCCATCTCGTCGAGCGCGGCCTTGCCCTTCTCGTCCGAGCGGCCGCAGATCGCGACGCTCGCCCCCTCGGCGAGGAGCGCCTCGGTAATGGCGCGCCCGATCCCCCGGCTGCCGCCGGTCACAACGGCGACCTTACCCTCGCACTTGCCTGCCACATGCCCTCCCTCGGACCGCGTTAGCACAGTCATTGCAGCGCGCGCACTAGACCGGTGTCAAGATATTCCTTACGATGATTCTCATCTTTCTTTCTCCGGAACCCGTGAAGGAGCGGTCATGGCGAAGCTGCGCGGCAAGGCAGCGCTCATCACCGGGGCGGCCCGCGGACAGGGCCGGTCCCACGCGGTTCGGCTGGCCGGTGACGGGGCGGACATCATCGCCGTCGACATCGTCGCCCCGATCCCTACCGCCTACTATCCGCCGGCACTGCCGGCCGATCTCCAGCTGACGGCCAAGCTGGCCGAGGGCGAGGGCGTGCGTGTCCTGGCGGCGGAGGCCGACGTTCGCGACCAGGCCGCGCTGGACGACGTGGTGGCGCGGGCGCTGGCCGCCTTCGGTCACATCGACATCGTGGTGGCCAACGCCGGCACCGCCGCGCACGCCCCGGCCTGGGAGCTCTCCGATGACCAGTGGCAGAACGTGGTGGACGTCAACCTGACGGGCGTCTGGCGCACGGTCAAGGCGTGCGCTCCCGCGATGATAGCGCGGGGCCAGGGCGGTGCCATCGTCCTCACCAGCTCGCTGGCCGGGCTGCACGGGTACGGCAATATCGCCAGCTACGTGGCCGCCAAGCACGGTGTCAACGGCCTCATGCGCACCCTGGCGAACGAGCTTGGGCCGCACAACATCCGCGTCAACAGCGTCTGCCCCGGCCTGATCAACACCGACATGATGATGAACGACGAGACATACGCGATGTTCCGTCCCGGCATCACGGACCCGACGCTGGAGGACGCCCGCGAGGTGTTCCGGACGATGCAGCTGCTGCCCCTCGACTGGCTCGAGCCTCGCGACGTGAGCAACGCGATCGCCTTCCTCGTCTCCGACGAGGCGCGCGCCATCACCGGCGTGGCGCTCCCGGTAGACGGCGGCCAGCTGACGCGGGGCTAGGGCGCGGGCCACCAGTGGATCTGATATTCGGCGCGGAGCACGTAGAACTCAGAGCGGCGGTCCGGCGCTTCCTGGAGCACAAGTCGCCCGAACCCGAGGTGCGCCGCCTCATGGAAACCACCGCCGGGTACGACCCGGCGGTCTGGGCGCAGATGGCGGACCAGCTCGGCCTGCAGGGCCTGATCATTCCCGAGGAGTTCGGCGGGTCCGGCTACGGCTACGTGGAGCTGGTCATCGTCCTGGAGGAGATGGGCCGTGCGCTGCTGTGCGCCCCGTACTTCTCGAGTGTCGTCATGGCCGCCAACTTGCTGATGGCGTCCGGGGATGAAGCGGCGATGAAGGATTACCTGCCCGGCATCGCCAGCGGCTCGGTCATCGCCACGGTGGCGCTGGCCGAGGCCGATGGCCGCTGGGACGAGGCGGGCGTGACGCTCGAGGCCACAGGCTCGGGCGGCGGCTGGACGCTCACCGGCGAGAAGCTCTTCGTCTTCGACGGTCACGTCGCCGACGTCGTGCTGGCGGCGGCCCGCACCCCCGGCGGCGTGTCCGTCCTGGCCGTGGATAAAGGAGCGGCCGGCTTCGCCGCCACTCCGCTGTCCACCATGGATCAGACCCGCAAGCAGGCCCGGCTGACCTTCAACGCCACCCCGGCACGCCTGGTCGGCGGGGAGGGGAAGGGATGGCCGGCGATCGCCGCGATGCTCGACCTCGCCGCCGTCGCCCTCGCCGCCGAGCAGGCGGGCGGAGCGCAGAAGGTACTGGAGATGGCGGTGGACTACGCCAAGGTCCGGGTCCAGTTCGGCCGTCCCGTCGGCAGCTTTCAGGCGATCAAGCACAAGTGCGCCGACATGGTTCTCGATGTGGAGTCGGCCAAGTCCGCCGCCTACTACGCCGGCTGGGCCGCCGCCGCGGGCGACGAAGAGCTGCCTGTCCTCGCCTCCCTGGCCAAGTCATGCTGTTCCGAGGCGTACTCTCGCGCCGCCGCGGAGAACATCCAGGTCCACGGCGGCATCGGCTTCACCTGGGAGCATGCTGCCCACCTGTACTTCAAGCGAGCCAAGTGCTCCGAGCTGATATTCGGCGATCCCACTCACCATCGCGAGCGGCTGGCCCAGCGCATCGGCCTGTAGCCCGTCGCTCAACGTCTGATGTCGCGGTCCCGGTCGGCGCGGCCAGCCCTCAGCACGTGTACCTGTGCGAGGGTCACAAGAATCACCAGAATGGCGGCAAGATCCGCACGATGGCGGGCCGGGTTCGTTGACCGGAACCCCGGCCGCCCCAGGGCGGGCGGGGTTTCCTGAAGTAGCCGGTGGCGGTGCCACGATCGAGTCGCCGATGGCGAGTCCCAGGCCGGCGCCCGACCCGTGCTCGGTGGCACGGTGAAATCGGTCGAACAGGTGCGCCCGGTCTGCTTCGGGGATGCCTGGCTATCCCTTGCGGGCGACGCCGCCGTAGGCGGACACGTTCTCCTCCAGGCCGGCGGCGCCGGGGTCGATTGCGCGATCGACCACAATAGAGCGGGTCGATCGCGCAATCGACATGTGCCGGGTTGGGCTGCTAGCTCGTCTGGATGTCCCATGTGCGGGTCCCCGCGGTGGAGCAGGAGACCTGGACGAGGGGAGCGTCGTTAGCCGTCGAGTCGCTGGCGGGGGCTACGCACAAGCCGGAATTCTGCGCGACCACCTCGTATACGCCGCTGGCCACTGAGCGCAGCGTGAACTGCTCGTTGCTGCCGTAATTACAGGGATACTGGATGATCGGCGCGCCGCTCGCCGTCGAGGCGCCGGAGACGTCCAGACAGTAGTCCGGTGTCATCGGCTCGATGAAGTAGGTGCCGCTGCCCGCGGCGGTGGGCACGAAGGTGTACTGCTGGTTGCTGCCGCCGTTGCAGGTCCACTGCTCGAACTGCGCGGCGGCCACGGTGGTCCAGTCGTATTCGTCCATGCACAGGCCGCTGCCCGCGTTCACGAGCGTGCTGCTGAATCCCGGCGCGAAACCCGGCGTCAGGTAGATCGCGAACGCGTCGTGCGCGGCCTGGAAGGTGAACGGTACCGTAATGGAGCCGCTTGAGGTGCTCATGATCTCGCTGAGGACAACTTGCGGCGAGTTGAGCGGCGACTGGTCGGGGATCCGGTACACGGTGACATCGACGTTGCCGTCGTTCGCCAGCCAGGGCACCGACGACAGCCCGCTGAACGTCACCGACGCGGCGCCGGTGTACCCGTTCTCGTCCCCGACGACGGCGACGGCCCGCCGTTTCGTACTGTCCTCAGCCGCGGCGATCGCCGTCGTGCCTGCCTCGCCAGAGGTGGCCGCGAGGGAACCGGTGAGGTCGGCGTAGGTCCGGAACGTCCACCACTGGCCGGTGTAGGACCAGCCGCCGTTTCCGTTGGCGACGATGACCCCGCCGAGGTTCGGGGTCAGGCAGCACTGCCAGTTGCCGCGTATCGCGCTGGTGTAGGCCGACTGGGCGAACCGGGCGAGGTACCAGGCTGACTGGCCGGTGGTCTGCTGGTCGCTGGGCAGGAATTCATTGGCGGAGAGGGGGATGGCGGAGATCCCGTCGGCGGCCAGGTCGCCGTCGATGGCCTGGCCGACCGCGACCGGGTCGTCCCCGTCACCCTCAAGGTGGTTGGTGATCTCGCTGGGCAGGGTCCCGTCCGCTTTGACGGTGGCGAGCCAGGTCTGCCACTCCCCCGGGTTCTGCTCCGGGTCGGCGGCGAGCGACGGCCCGAGCAGGGCCGCGCCAGGGGCGAGGCTCTTGAGCTGGCTGACCGCGGTGTTCCACATCTCGAAGTACTGGGTGGTGTTCATGCCGGGAGCCCAGAAGATGGACTCGTCGGGCTCGTTCCAGATGTCGTAGGCCACCGTGACACCGGAAGCCTTGACCGCGCCCACGACATCGTCCAGGAAGGTGACCCAGTTGGCGCAATTCCCGTTCGCGCACGGATACGTCGTGTCCGACGGCTGGCTTCCGTCCGCGCCGTAGAGGTCAGACAGGATGACCTGGTACTGCGCGTGGTACGGCGACTGGGAGAAGCGCTTGGCCATCGCGATCACCTCGGCCACGTCCGCTTTCGTGCTCGAGCCGTAGGTGTAACCGTCCCCGATCCAGCCCCCGCCGGCCGCGTGTCCCCCGCCGCGCAGCGCGGTCATGCCAAGCGGCAGCAAGAACTGATCAGGCGGCTGCGTGGCGTCCTGGCTCATGCCGTACAGGAACCCTTCCCCGACGCTGGCCGCTGCCCCGGTCGCCGAGCCCAGGTTCACGCTCAGCGATTCGGCCGCGGCCGCGTTCCCAGCGGGCCCTAGCAGCGGCACCGCGACCGCGAGCACGACCGTGGCCGCCATGGCAAGGCGGCCGGCTCTCGATTTCAACCTCATAGGAACTCCTCCGGTGGGTGGGTATGGATGGGCGGTGCGCCCTGCTCTCGCAGGAGCGCTCAGAGGTTCCGATTTATGTGAGCGGTCACAATGGTGGTGACCGTTATGGAGGTTGAAACGGTGAGCCGGGATCTTCAGTGGCGCTCTGGCGCTGGCCGCTTGTTGTGAGCGATCACATCTATGGCCAAATTGTGACCGGTCACACAATGGCCGTCAAGGTGTAATCCTGGCGGAATATGCAGAGAGTTGAGATGGCCGCCCGAGTCGGAGATGACGGCCCGCGCCGGCGATCCGCGGACACTCGGCAGGCCGACTGCGCAATCGACCTGCTCTAATCTCGTCGATTGCGCAATCGACACCCTGAGCTGGGGGCGGTTCGGGCGGGGCGGGTGGCGGGTGGGGCGCGGGTTTGTTTCTTGCTCTTAGATTCTGGGTGGGTGGTCTGTGCGCGGGGCCTCTTCAGGTGGCCGGGGGATTCCTCTAGCGTGTCGACGGTGGAGATCTCACT
Organism: uncultured Actinomycetota bacterium; assembly: GCA_963771985.1. GTDB lineage: Bacteria > Actinomycetota > Actinomycetes > Streptosporangiales > Streptosporangiaceae > Trebonia. The sequence continues at coordinate 346,761 of CAVYVO010000036.1, forward strand.
CGAAGGCAAGGTAGCGCTCGTCACCGGCGTCGGGCCCAACATCGGCAGCGGGATCGCGCTCGCGCTGGCCAGGTACGGGGCCAAGGTCGCCTGCAACGACGTGGACGAGGCGGCGATCAAGGCGTGCATCGCCCGGATCGAGCGGAACGGCGGCGAGGCCATGGCCGCGCCGGGCGACGTGACGGACGAGGCGGCGGTCCAGGGCTACATCGCATCGGTGCTCGAGCGGTGGGGGCGGATCGACATCCTCGTGAACAACGCCGCGCTGCTCGGCGGCAAGGGCGTGCTTGACGAGAGCGCCGCCGATTTCGAGCGGGCGGTCCGCGTCTCGGCGCTCGGGACGTTCCTCAACACCAAGCACGCCGGCCGGGCGATGGCCGAGCGCGGCATCAAGGGCTCCATCGTCTGCATCTCCTCGTCCAACGGCTGGTCCGGGACCGCGGGCGTGTGCGCGTACGCGTTCCACAAGGGCGGGGTCAACAACTTCGTCCGGGCCGCGGCCATGGACCTCGCGCCGTACGGCATCCGGGTCAACAGCTTCACCCCCACGGCCCCGAACCCGGACAACCCGGAACTGCTCGCCGAGCGGGCCAAGGCCGGGCTCGGGCCGGGCGGGATCCTGACGACCGGGCGGCCCGGCGGGCTGGGCGGGCCGACCGGCGACGAGCCCTGGCGGCGGCCGAGCCGGTGGACCGGGCAGCGGGCCCCGATGGTGCCGATGGGGACGACCGGGACACCGACGGACATCGGGCACGCGGTCGCGTGGCTGTGTTCGGACTACGCGCGGCTGATCACCGGCACCGACCTCGTCGTGGACGGCGGCGCGCGGGCCAAGAACTTCGCGTATTCGCCCGCCGCGCCGGACGACCTGGCCGGGCCGCTGCCGCTGATCGTGCTGGACGAGACGGTCGTGGAGTAAGCCGCTTACGTTCGGGATAATTGAAGGCCCCGTGCGGCGGGTCAGCTTACACTCACTCGTTGTGGGCGAGCCTTTCGACTTCAAGGAACTGCGGATCCGGCAGCCGGGGAAGCTGATCCCCGGGCGGGCGAGCTACGAGATCTTCGACGACGGAAAGCGCCTGCTGGCCGTCGCCACGGAGACCGAGGGCCGGTCACGGCTGCAGACCATCACCCGGATGATGTCCGACACGCGGACGCTGGCGGTGACCACGGCGGCGGGCGAGCCGGTCCTGACCCTGATCAAGCGGGACAGCGAGTGGACCGCCGAGCTGATCGATCCGGCCGGCGCGCTGATCGGCCGGATCCGCATCGGGGGCAGCAGGCGGCACTACACCCTTCTCGACGATCAGGACCAGGTCGCGGGCGAGGCCGTCGGGAACCTCGCCGTCAACGACTTCGCCGTCACCGGGGCCGACGGGGAGCGCTACGCGCGGGTACGCAAGACCTGGGCCGGGGTGCGGAAGGAACTCCTCACCTCCGCCGATCACTATTCGGTGTCGTTCACCGGCCCGGTCTCGGGGCCCGTGCGCACGCTGGTCGTCATGATGCCCATCGTCCTCGACCTGGCGAGGTACGGGCCGAACTGACGGCTCGCGGGGGCGGGCGAGCGTGGTCTAGGCCTTTTTCCGTGGTCTAGGCCTATTTCCGCAGCATGCGGCCCTGCCTGCGGTGATGGCTGGTGTGGCGGATGTCTCTTTTCACTAAAGCGCATAGTGCTGTCACTATGAATAATCGCTGTTCTCTCAAGCGTTCCGCTTGACCTGACGAGAGGAATAGAGTAAGTGGTCGATGTCGCCGCCGTACTGGAAGACGCCCAGCTAAAGAACGAGAAGGTGCGCGAGTACGTGCGCCACTGGGCCGAGATCACCGGCCCAGCCAGCATCGAGGTCGTCAGCGTCGCAGACGACGCGCGCCTGATCGCCGAAGCCCTGGACGCCGGCGAGATCGAGCCCGCGGGTGAGGACCTGTACTACTCGCGCAGCTACTACAAGGACACCGCGCGCTCGGAGGAGCGCACGATCGTCGCGACGAACAACGAGTCCGACAAGGGTGTCTACAACAACTGGCGGCCCGCCGCCGAGATGAAGGCCAAGCTCACCGGCCTGATGCGGGGCGCGTCGGCGGGCAAGACCATGTACGTGATCCCGTACCTGATGGCCGCGCCGGGGTCCCCGCTGGAGAAGTACGCCGCCGGCGTGCAGCTGACCGACAACCGCAGCGTCGTCCTGCACATGAACCGGATGGCCCGGGTGGGCGTCGACTACATCAACGACCTCGAGGACCAGGACAGCTTCGTCCGCGCCGTGCACGTGACCGGCGACCTGGGGAACCTCGGTCAGGGCACCCCGGAGGACAAGCGCTACTTCGTCACGGTGGCCGACGAGCGCACGATCTTGCACTTCGGCTCCTCCTATGGCGGCAACGCGCTGCTGGGCAAGATCGCGCACGGGCTGCGCCAGGCCGCCTACGACGGCTGGGCTTCGGGCAGGTTCCTGGCCGAGCAGTTCATGCTGCTCGGCATCATCGACAAGCAGACCGGCAAGCGCTACCACATCGCCGGCGGCTTCCCGAGCGCCTCGGGCAAGACCAACCTGGCGATGACGCTGCCGCCGGACGCGCTTGGTGACCGGTACCACGTGGTGTTCTACGGCGACGACATCACCTGGCTGTGGGTCGGCCCGGACGGGCAGCTGTACGGGATGAACCCCGAGTTCGGCGTCTTCGGCGTCGCGAAGGACACCAACGGGGCCACCAACCCCACGGCGATGGGCGCGATCGCCCCGGGCACGCGCGCGATCTTCACGAACGTCGCTTACAACGAGAAGACGCATGAGGTCTGGTGGGAGGGCAAGACTCCGTCGCCGCCCGCCAACCTGGACGGGTGGCTGGACTGGAAGGGCAACCGGATCGCGGACCGCTCTTCCGTGGAGGCGGGTGACCCGTGGGCGCACCCGAACAGCCGGTTCACCACCACGCTGGCGAACGTGCCGAACGTGGCCCCTGACTACACGGACCCGCGCGGCGTGGCGATCGACGGCATCATCTTCGGCGGTCGTACCCATGACCGTGAGCCGCTGATCCGCGCGATCACCGACCTGGCCGAGGGCGTGTACGACGGGCTCACGCTGGGCGCCGAGGCGACGTTCGCGGCCGAGGATGTGGAAGGCCACCTGCGCTACGACCCGATGTCGATGCGCCCGTTCATGTCCTACCCGGAGGGCACGTACGCGGCGCACTGGCTCGAGATCATCGGGCGATGCGCCGAGCCGCCGATCTTCGCGCACGTCAACTGGTTCCAGCGCGACGCCTCGGACGGGCACTTCCTGTGGCCGGGCTACCGCGAGAACCTGCGCGCCCTGCTGTGGCTGATGCAGCTGCACGCTGGCGAGGTGACCGGGGTGCCGACGCCGGTCGGCATCCTGCCGGCGAAGGACGAGCTCAACCTGGAGGGTCTGTCGATCAAGGCCGGGGACCTGGACAAGCTGCTCACGATCGACACCGCCCGGTGGCGGCAGGAGATGGGCTTCCGGGAAGAGCACCTGGCGCAGTTCACGGGCCTGCCGGAGGAGATCTGGGCGGCGCACCGCCGCGTCGCCGACGCGCTCGAGGAGTCCTGAGGCTGGCGCCGTCGGTGGCCGGGGGTCCGTCGAAGTAGGGACCTTCGTCTCTGCGAGCGCGGGACTGGGTCTCGGGTTCACTGGGAACATGTTCGTCTCGGATCAGCGGGTACTGCCCGTGAACTTTGATGAGGCTGCGTCGCGGCTGACCATGATGGCCCACGGCGGGTGGCTGCGCGGCCTGTCCGAGAACGTCTACCAAGGCGGAGTGCGGTACCTGCTGCGGGTCGGGCCCCTTGGGGCCGTGCCGGGCGCGTCCCACCTGGTCCGGATCCGGTTCGCCGAGCCGGTCCGCCATGACGGGACGATGTCCGTCGGGCTGCGCTGGGAGGCGACCGGGGTCACCGGCGGACTGTTTCCGGCGCTTGATGCCGATATCCGGCTCACCGACGACGAGGACGGGGTACGGGTGACGCTGATCGGCTCCTACCGGCCCCCGCTCGGGACGCTCGGCGCCGAACTGGACCGGCTGGTGCTGCGAACTGTCGCTACCGCCACGATCCGGACGTTGCTGACGCGGATCGCCGCCATCCTGTCGGGCACCGCCGAGCCGGACAAGAACGAGGCCGACGTGCCGTGGCAGCCGGGGCTGGCACCGGCTGAGGCGGTGACACCCAGACCGGATCCGTCAGCGGATGACGACCGAAGACAGCCGCCACCGCGCGGCCGGCGCCGCGCCGCCTGAGTTCTGCGGCGATACGGGAGGCACCACCTTACGTTCGGGAAAATGGGATTTTGAAGCGGCGAGACAGGCCGCTCGCTGAGCAGCCGTGCTGGGCCGGGAAAAGGGTGGACCGGCCCAGCACGGTGACTGCTGTCAGCGGATCAGCGCGGTCACGGGTAGGTGACTACGTCGCTGGGGCCGCCGAAGCTGGAGCTGACCGCGGCTCCGGTGCCGTTGATCACCGACTGGATCCCGCCGGAACCGTTGAGGAACACGGTGAGGATGTCGTGGAACTGGACGCCGGACGTGTCCGGCGCCTGGAAGGCCATGGCGTTCTCGATGTTCACGCCCTGGTCGAAGTAGGAGTAGCTGCCCATGCCGTACCCGCTGAACGAGGTGACGCTGGAGGGGATGCAGAAGGCGGGGTAGCCGTCCTGGGTGGCGCTGGACATCCAGGACGCCTGGCTGGGCACCTCGTACGGGTTCTCGTTCTGGAAGAAGATGTTGGTGCCGCCCTGGCCGTTCCAGATCGTCTCGTACTGCTGGAAGTGCTCGACCGCGAGGCCGGTGGCCGTGACGTTATTGCCGTTGACCACGAGGCCGGTCGCCGCCTGGTCGCCTGTCCAGCCGCCGGCGCCCGCGCCGTGGTCGGCGCGCCAGACCCACGAGTCGTCGATGATGGAGTTGTTGCTGTTGTCGACGAAGGCGGTGGCCACCGTGCCCGCCTCGGCGCCGCCGACGCGGAAGAACACGTCGTCCACGCTGACCGGGTTGGCGGCGTTGTTCGCCGTCGAGCCCTCGGTGCCGATCTGCAGCAGGGACGAGGACTGGGTCGGTCCGGCGTCGAAGATCAGGCCGGAGATGTTGACGCCGGGCACATCGGCCACGTTCATCGTGATGTTGCCGCTGGCCGGGATCAACGTGGCGAACCCGAGGCCCATGATCTTCGTGTTGGCCCTGGTGACGTTGATCGTGGAGCCGTAGCTGTAAACGCCGGGCGTGAACAGCAGGTTGTCGCCCGCCGCGAGCGCCGCGTTGATCTGCGCGACCGTGCTCGCGGAGTTGACGACATAGAAGGTGTTCAGCGATAGCGAGGTGCCGGGCGTGTTGCCGTTGGCCCAGGTCGGGCCGCTGGAGTTCGTCTGCGGGCTCGGCACGAACACGTTGTAGTCGCCCGAGGAGTCCGTGTAGAGGTACGGCTCCTCCTCGGTCACCGGGCAGCTGGCGAGCGTCGTGTACGGGTTCGGGCCGCCGCTGTCGCCGGAGTTGGCGGCGAAGCTCTGCGCCGGCGCGCCGGGGTCGCCGCAGAACACCTGGTTCCACACCCCGTTGCCCCAGCCGTCGATGTCGCTGTTGCGGACGAAGAACTGCTGCTGTGAGCCGTTGGTGATGGAGCCGCCGGTGAACTCGGAGTTGGCGATGAAGCCGCCGCTGGCCCAGTCGGGCGACCCGTCGCAGAAGTCCATCAGCGTCAGGTTGCCGTTGATCTTGACGTCCCGCAGCGGCGCGGCCTGGGAGACGGCCCAGACGTCGTCGCCGGCGAAACAGCCGGTCATGCCCGTGACGTTGATCGTCAGGTTCGAGACCGAGCGCCAGAAGTTGTCGGTCGCGTAGCACTCCGACTGGTTGCCGTTCGTGCACTGGTTATAGGAGTTGATCGCGCCGTTGATCACGACCTGGCCGGGGCTGCGGCCGAGGCCCGCGACGCTCTCGTAGTAGCCGACGGTGAACACCAGCGGGTTCGCCGTCGAGCCATAGGTGCCGGGCTGGAAGAGGATCTCGTACCGCTGGTTGCCGAACTGGTTGGACACCTGCGCGTTGGAGATTGAGTTCAGCGCGGCGAGGATCGAGCTCACCGACTCGCTGGGGTTGAAGACGTACACGTTCGGGCCCAGGCTGCCGCCGGTCGCGGGCGCCGACGCGGTGCTCGTGGTGGGCGGGGTGTAGGAGGCGGTGAAGCTGGTCATCGACCACCAGCTGGGGCTGGCGGAGGCGGTGAGCAGGATCCGGATGTACTGCGCCGTCTGCGGGGAGAACGTCGCGGTCTCCGGCGATGCGGTGCCGGTGCCGAAGTAGACCGGGGTGAACTTCGTGCCGTCGTTGGACACTTCCACGTCATAGCCGCGCGCGTAGTCGCCGCTGTAGCCGCCCGAGTTCATCGTGATTTCGTTAAACGTCTGGGGCGAGCCCATGTTGACCTGCCACCACATGCCGGGCGCCTGGGCGGCGTCGGAGCTGAAGCGGGGGCCGCTGGTGCCGCCGACGGCGTTCTGCGGGGCGTCGGCGGAGGAGGAGTTCGTGTTGGAGCTCGCCACCCATCCGGTCTCGCTGAGCGGCGTCTGCGCCGCGGCGGCCGACACGAACGCGGGGACGGCGAGCAGACAGCCGACGGCGGCGATGGCGACGGCGGTGAGCCGCACAGCGGTGAGCCGCACAGCGGTGAGCCGCGCGGCGCGTCTGGCGGCGGCGCCGGGCGGCGAGGCATGGCTGGGCATAGGGCGCTCCTAGAGTTAATCTAAGGCTTGAATTAACTCGGATTTTACGGAGCTGGCCCGTTCTGGCAAGACCCCGGAAACGGGAAAAAACCGTTAACGCGACTAGCCGAGGCTGCCGGGGGCCGCTGTCCCGTTAAGAGTCTGGTTAGGCCTGGGTGAGCCCCGGGTGAGCCGCCGTTAGCCCGCTGCCCGGTCCCCGGAGCGGGCGGCCAGGGCGCCGTCGAGAAAGCGCTCCATGGGCAGCGTGGCGGCGCCGAGCGCCACCGCGTCCGGGCCGAGGCCGCCCAGCTCGATCGTCGTCTGGGCGAACCGGTGCGTCAGCGAGTGCTGCCTGGCCGCCTCCCGGACGGCGGGCAGGATCCGCTCGCCGAGCAGCAGGCCGGCCCAGCCGCCGAGGATGATGCGCTCCGGCCCGAAGAGGTTCACCAGGTCGGCGATCCCCGCGCCGAGGTACAGCGCTGTCTCGTCGAGGATCTCGGCGGCCCGCCTGTCCGGGGAGGCGACCAGCGAGGCCAGCGCCGACTCCTCGTCCTCCCCCGGCACCGGGCGCCCGTAGCGGTCGAGGATCGCACCGGCGCCGACGTAGGCTTCCAGGCAGCCGCGCGATCCGCAGCGGCAGATACGGCCGCCCAGCTCGACGGTGGTATGCCCCCATTCGACCGCGGCCGAGGTGCCGCCCAGGCCGGGGGCTCCGGTGACGATGCTCGCCCCCATCCCGGAGCCCATCAGGCATACCACGGCCTGGCGAGCGCCCCGGCCGGCGCCGAACCACAGCTCGGCCTGGCCCATCGTCTTGGCGCCGTTGTCGATGTAGAGCGGGAAGTCGTCCGCCGGCCGCAGGAGCCGCCCGAGCGGCGCGGCGTCCCAGCCGTACGTCTGCGCGTAGACGAGCGTCTCCTGGCCTTCGTGCTCCACGACGCCGGGAACCCCGACGCCCGCGCCCAGCACCGCCGAGGAGGCGCACTCGCCGTCCGCCAGGACGCTGCCCAGGCCGGCGCGGACCCGGTCGACCACCACATCGATGCCGTGCTCGGCCGGGTCGAGGGGATAGTCGGCGCTGGCGCGCACCGTCATCGTCATGTCGAACATCTCGACGCGGATGCGGGTCTCGCCGACGTCCACGCCGATGACGCGACCGTAGTCGGGGTCCATCCGCAGCAGCGCCCGCGGCCGCCCGCCATCGGAGTCCACCAAGCCGGCCTCGGTAACGATGCCGTCGGCGATCAGCTCGCGGACGACGTTGCTCACGGAGGCCGTGGACAGCCCGGTCGCCCAGCTCAGGTCCTGACGGCTGCACGGCTGGCTGAAGAACAGGGACCACAGGAGTACCGAACGGTTGTCCCTGCGCAGATCCCGTACGGTCGATCGTTTACGCTCCGCCACCGTTCTACTCGCCCCCCTTTGGCTACCTCTTATAACAAGTACGAAGTTTAAAGGCTGACATGGGCAGACGCGGCGGCGGTGGCCGGGGGCTTGCAAGTGAGCGCGGCGCGGAGTAAAGATCACCGCCTCGGACTACACCGCGGCCAACAGCGTGGGCACCGAGCCCGCTGGTTCCAGTTCAGCTAGCGCAGCCGCGGGTCCGAGTAAGACGGCCCTCACGGCAGCGGTGAGCGGGGCTGCCGTGAGGGCCGGTTGGTGCGGGGCGGGACGCGGGAGGGGCGTCTCGCCCCGGCTATGGGATGAGGGTCAGAACCACCAGTGGCGGTGGCGGCGGTCCGCGGTGCCCGCGTTGCCACCCGGTGTGGTGCCCGTCGAGCCGCCGGTCGCCGTGGGCGCCGGTGCCGGCGTGGTGGTCGGGGTAGCGGACGCGGTGGGTGTGGCGGACGCGGTGGGTGTGGTGGACGCGGTGGGTGTGGCGGTCGAGGTCGCCGGGCAGACGGTCATGCCCGCCGTGGGGTTCCCCGTGCCAGGGGTTACCGCGTTGACCTGCTGCAGGAAGCACGCGGCTATCACGACGCCGGCCCCGTTCACCGTGGTCGAGACGTCGTTCTGCAGGCCGAAGTTCTGGCAGTTGAGGTTCATGAAGGACTGCTGCAGCCGCATGGCCAGGAAGTTGAACAAGTTGTCGGCCATCGCGGGCAGCGGGCTCGCCTGGCCGATCAGCAGGTTGACGTCCTGCTGCAGCCGGGTGCCCTGGATGCTCTCCATGTCGCCGCAGTACTCCGCGGGCGTTTCGCCGACCGGGAGCGCGTCCTGGTCGACGATCGAGCGGTAGGAGTTGGTCTTGTCGGTGCTGAAGTTGCCGTTGTTGTCCAGCGTCATCGGGTCGTTGAGCGGGACCAGGGCCGCCGGCCCGCCGGATTGCCCGGCGAACGCCGCCGCCTGGAGCTCATCCAGCGGGAGCGCGGTCGCCGTCGCACCGGGGTTGGCCAGGTCCGTGACCGCCCACGGAGTGCAGCCGAGCGCGGGGTCGACGTGGAAGTCCAGCAGCCCGTTGTCGCTCCCGTTGGCGAGCACTACCGCGCCGGCCAGCGCCTGCTGGTTCGCGGCGGTGTTCTGCGCGATCTGACCGTTGGCGTTCGCCAGGTACTGGGTCGTCACGTTGTCGCTCTGGTCCTGGTCGATGAGCGCGAAGTTGCGCGTGGTCAGGCAGGGCTGCCCGTCCTTCGCGGTACCCGGGTTCGGCACGGTCAGGTTGCCGGCCGCGATCGCGGCGTTAGCCGCCTGGAAGAACGCGACCGCGTTGCAGGCGCCTACCTGGGTGAACGAGGAGAAGACCCCGGCGATGTCCTCGCCGGCGACGCAATTGTTCTGCTGCAGGATGGCGTCCGGGGTGCCCGATGCGGCGGGCACGTCGGCGGCCGCCGGCGGCTGGGTGCCGGTGACTGTGGGCGCTGTCGCCGAGCCCGCCGGAGCCGCGGTCGCCGAGGCTGTGGGGGTGGCGGTCGCGGACGCCGTGGACGTGGGCGTGGGCGTGGCGGTCGCGGTGGTCCGGCCCTGGTGGTGATGATGGCCGAACGCCGTCGCGATCAGCGCCGTCGTCGAGGCCGTGGCCGTGGCGGTGGCGGCCGGGGCCGTCGTCGCGGTCGAGGTCGCTGTCGCGGTGGGGGTTGCCGTTGCGGTCGCGGTCGTCGCCGGGGTCGCCGCCGCGGTCGAGGTCGCTGTCGCTGTCGCGGTGGGGGTTGCCGTCGGGGTCGCGGTCGTCGCCGCGGCCGTCGGGGTCGCCGTCGTGAGGCCTGCCTGGTCCGCGCCTTCGAACGAGAGCGTGTTGCCGTTGAAGCCGAACCACACGGCGACGACTCCGCCGGCCGGGAGAGTCGGAACGGCCGGCGGCTCGGCCGGCTGGGTGCCGGCGTTGACGACCAGCGGGTTGTACACCGAGATCTGCCCTGTGGCCGGGTCGATGACGGCGCCCTGGACGAACGCGGTCTGGTTCGGGTTCGCCTCGTTGCACGGGCCGTCCGCCGGGTTGGTGGCCGTGAGCTGGTACGGGGTGGCGAGCCCCTGCGCGGTCAGCGGGTTCGCGGGCACGATGAGCGTGCAATTCATGTTCGGCGTCGCGGCCGTGGCGGCGGCGGACCGGGCGCTGAGGAAGTGTGACGACCCCACGGCCGCCGCGGCCACGAGGCCGACGCTCACGATTCCCGCCACCGCGGCCACGACCGGGGTCTTCATCTTCCGGGACCGGCGGGATCGGCGGGATCGGTGCGATCTCGGGTAACTCTCGTACTCCCAGGCCCCGTAGTCTCCGTGCTCGGGGGGGTATCCCCCGTGGTTTCGCCGACGCGTTCGCATTACGGTCCCTTTCGGACAAGGAATCACTCAGGCTGTGACACCCTTAGGACCCGAAAGTTAGCGAGCCGTTATCCAGCTCGGTGGAGGTTCACGGGTTTATATGAATTACGTCTTTATGACCTGAGGTCACGCGGCCGGGATGGCGGTCCCGCCTCGGTCGGCCCGACTGGCGCCCGACGCCGCGTGACTGGCGGTGTCCAGGATGCTCTAGCGCCGCAAGGTACAGCCAAGCCGTGGCTGCCGGTGCCGGTCAGCGCCCATACCACGAAAACATTTTTTATGGCGTAAGTAATTCATCCTATACGTACGAATAATTTTCGCGATCATGATCTGCCTCGTGAAATCCGCTTGCGGCGCTGGCCCGCTGCGCGCGAGGAGGGGCGGATGAGGCCTCTGTGGCGGCAGTGACGCCCGGAGGGAACGAGCGGGGCGGATGAAGCCTGCGGGTGGGCGGTCTTGGGCGGGTTCGGGCCTTGGCGATGGGGTTAGGGCCGGCGCGACGGGCTTGCGCGGGCGCGGGTGGAGGCCTGCGGGCGCGACGGTTTCTGCGAACGCGGGCCCCGGCGGCGAGGTGAGCGGTTTCGTGCGGGGGCGGGTCCGCGGTGGGGCGGGCTTGGGCGGGGCGGTCAGTACTGGTCTAGGAACGCCTTTACCTCGGGGCCGGCGAACTGGGCGCCGTAGCCGGCGTTGACGACCAGGTCGGCTACCGCGACATCCAGGGATGGATCGAAGGCGACCAGCCAGCTGTTGGGCTGCTCCTGGCCGACGATGTCGGCGGTCCCGGTCTTGGCGTAGACGCCCGCACCGAACCCGATCCCCGCGGCTGTACCGCTGGTGACCACGGCCTGCATCATCTGCTTCAGTCCCGCGTCGGCGCTGGCCGGCAGCGGGGTGGCGGTTACCTGCTTCGTCCCGGGCACCAGGATCGGCTGCCGGAACGTCCCGCTGTCCACGGTGGCCGCTACCGAGGCCATCGCCAGCGGGGACGCGGTGAGCTGTCCCTCGCCGAACGCTTCCTGGGCCAGTTCGGAGCCGCTCGCGCTCGCCGGAGCGTCGAAATAGCTGGCCGACAGGCCCGCGATGCCGACGTCCCACTTCTGGTCCAGGCCGTAGTACGTCGTGGCGGCGCGCGCGAGGCGGCCGTTGGTCAGGTTGGGCCACCACTGGTCGAACGCGTTGTTGCACGACTGCGCGAAGTCGGTGGTCAGCGGCGTGCCGGCGGGCTCGGACTCGTTATTGTCGTTGTGGTAGGTGATGCCCTGCACCGTGTACGTCAGCGGGCAGGCCACGCCGCTGTTCGCGGTGAGGACCCCTTCAGTGAACAGGGCGGTAGACGTAATGATCTTCATCGTCGAGCCGGGCGCCACCTGGGCGGTGAGGGCGAAGTCGTTGTAGCCGTCGTTGTTGGCGATGGCGAGGATCTTGCCAGTCGACGGCTGGATGACAACCATCGAGCTGTTCTTGTGCATGCCGACCGCACTGCGCGCGGCGTTCTCGGCCTGCGCGGTGATCGTGGTGGTCAGCGACGGGATGTTGGTCGGCGGGACGACGACCGCCTGGCTGTTGGCCACGGCCTTGCCCGCGGCGTTCTGGATCTCGACGTAGAGGCCGGGGCTGCCCTGACCGGGCGGCGCCTTCTGCTGCAGCAGCCCGGCGATCGTCGTCAGGCCGGCGTCCCCGTACGAGGTGATGGCGTTCCCGCCCTGGTCGGTGACGGAGACAACCTGGGGGGCCACGCTGACGGCCGTCAGGTGGGTCGACGCGGTCAGGTTCGGTGCCAGGACAGCGGGCGTCCAGGCGATGTACCACACCTGCGAGTTCGGTTGCTGGTAGGCGACCAGCGACGAGTGGTAGCTCCAGGTGCCGCTGAGGGTCTTCGCGCCGTAGGTCGCCGACACCGTGGCGTTCGCCGCGTAGGTGACCGACTCGCGCGGCGCGGCGGCCGACCCGCCGTCGGTGACGTTCTGGGCCGACCCGGTCAGCTTCCGCAGGTGAAGGTACTTCCCGTAGGTGACGAGTGCCGCGTCCGCGGCGGCCGGGCGGTCTGTGTAGCGTGCCGCCTGCTCGAGGTTGCCCGCCTGCCATGCCTGGAGGAAGGCGGTGGTGATCTGCTGCGCGTCCTGGCTGGGCGAGGAGCCCGTCGGCACGAAGCCGGTGGTGTTCGATTTCCCGCCCGGCAGGACCACCGTGACGATGACGGCGGCGATCGCGGCCACCACGGCGACCGCGCCCGCGGTCACGATGATGGCGACCTTCCGGCTCCGCCGCGGCTTGCCGTGCCTGGACGGTGTCGGCCCGCGCATGTATGGCGGCAGCTGGGCCGCCTGTTCCTCGGGCGGGTACCACTGGCCCTGGCCAGCGGCTCCTTCGCGCGGGTACCAGGGACCGGATGACCCCTCGGGTTCGCGCGGGTACCAGGGACCGGATGACCCCTCGCGCGGATATGCGGGACCCGGCGGTTCATCGCGCGGATACCACGGGCCTGATGATCGCCTGCCGCCGGAGTCGCTGTCCACCTATGTGACCGTACTCAGCGCATGATTTGACGGCAAATGATTCAGCATCCTTGGGGGGCCTGTTTCGGGTTGAGGTCAGTCCGATCCGCTGGGCAGGGTGGCGGTGGCCAGGACGGTGCCGTCCATGGTGACCAGCCGAGCGCCGGCCAGATCGCCGTGGCTCACCGTCGCGGGGGTGCCCCACGAACCGTAGCCGCCGTTGAGGCGGAACGACCCGGCGAGTGTGACCTGCCCGTCCGTGCTCTCCAGCTCGCAGATCACCGTACGGTTCCCGGTGTTCATGTTCACCGACATGTACATCCACGGCGAGGCACCGTCGTAGTAGAAGACCTCCCCCACCGTGTGATGGCTGGCGGAAAGCAGCGGAGCGGAGCTCAGCGGGGCCCCGGCGGCCACCGGCATGGTGGCGGTACGCAGGCCCCAGCCCCCCAGGCCCGCCGCGATGACGGCCACCACGACGGCCGCGGCGGCCAGCAGCCGCCGGGGGCGGCCGGCCAGCGCATGCCGCGGGCGGCGCGCCAGCCTGAAGCGGCTGATCGGGCCGATGCGGCCGGGGGCCCCGCCGATAGTCCGCCCGGCGGTCCGGCCGTCGGGAACGGTGAGGCCGAGCCGGTCCATCACCCGAGACTCGAATCCGGCCGGCGGCTCTCTGGGCGGCAGCATGCCGAGCAGTTCCTCACCGGTCACGGTGAGCTGGCGGACGTGCTCCCGGCACATCTCGCAGTGGTCCAGGTGCGCGAGCGCCTCGGCCCGTTCGCGCCCGGTCAGGACGCCGAGCGCCAGTTCCGCGGCCACGTCGGCGAGTTCGGCACAGCTCATCTCGTTCGCGTCACTCATCGTCTACATCCTCCGGGAGGAATGCATTTCGCAGCTTCTGCATTCCATCCCTGATCCTCGTCTTCGCCGTGCCCAGGGGAACCCCTTCGACATCCGCGATCTGGCGTGCCGTCATGCCGTAGATACCCGCCATCGCCACCGCTCTGGCCTGCGGGGCGGGCAGCCGCGCGAGAGCGCGCCGCACGCCGGCGGCGCTATCGCGGGCGACCGCCAGGCGCTCCGGTGTGTCGGTGACGCAGGTGAGCAGGGCGGGCAGGTCGCCCGGGTCCACCGGCGCCGACGTGCGCGCCCGGACGACATCGATCGCCAGGTTATGGGTAATCGTCGACAGCCAGGCGCGGACGGACCCGCGCCGCGAGTCGTACACCTGCGCGTGCCGCCAGGCTTGCTCGAAGGCCTGCTGAGCGACGTCCTCGGCGATACCAGGGTCATTCAGGACCGTCAGCGCGACACCGAACACGATCCGCTGGAAACGGCGCACGAACGCGACCGCCAGGTCGGCGTCGCCCGAGCCCAGACCCGCGAGCAGTGTCTCGTCCGGCAGCCGGTCAGCTGGTGTTCCCATCGTCTGCACACTCTTACATACGGGTTTCGGGGGGGAAAGGATTGGAGTCCATGCGGGTCTCGGGGGGGTTGGGGCATCAGCTCGGGGCGTGCTGGATGGCGGACCACAGGCCGTAGAGGGCGAGGGCGGTTGACGCGGCCGCCAAGATCCAGGCGGGAATCATGCGCTGCCCCTGCCTGGCCGCGTACCGCGGGTAGACCGCGAAGACGATCGCCTGGCTGAGCCAGAGCGCGACCAGCGACGGCGTGAGCAGGTCGTTGTAGATCGCGTCCGGGTTGATCAGCGTGAACGGCGCCATGACCACCATGGCGACGCCGATGGCGACGATGACCGGGCGCAGCCGCCAGGGTGTCACCGCGGCGACCAGCCGGCTCAGGGACAGGTACTCGACGAGCATGACCCCGCCGATGCTGACCGCCACGCCCATGCCGACCGCGACGGCGAAGCCGTGCCCGGCGAACGCCGCGGCCAGTGCCGTGCCGGGGATGGGGGCCTGGGTAATCGACGGCGCGGCCGCCAGCGGGGCGACCGCTAGCAGGACGACGGCGGCGGTTACCAGGTACGCCCCGGTCAGGCCCCGGCGGATCGTCCGGGCCGGGCGGGCCAGCTCGCCGCCGAGGAACAACGGCAGGCTGCCGCAGATGTACAGCAGCGCGGTCTGGCCCGTGGCGATGGCCAGCGCGCCGGCGGGCGCCCCGGCCCCGAACGTCGAGACCGGCGTGGCGACATGCGCCAGCGTCACGCCGCCCAGGGCGACCGCGATGGCCAGCTGGCCGGCCGCGATAAGCCCGGTGACCAGCAGAGTGACCCGCCGTCCGGCGATCATCACCCCGGCGAGCGCCACCGGGATGGCGATGGCCAGCGCCGATTGGTAGCGCCGCTCCCCCGGCAGGACGAAAGGCAGCGTGTCGTAGACGATCTGGACGGTCGTGTACAGCAGGTAGAGCAGGTAGCTGACGATCCAGAGCCCCGCCTGGACCATGGCGACCCGGCGCCCCGCGGCCGCCTCGACGAAGGAGTACAGGCCGCCGGCCCCGGCGACCTGCCGCGAGTAGCGGAGCCAGATCACCAGCGGGACGGCGAACACGACCACGGCGGCGACCATGGCCAGCCCGGCCGAGGCGGTCGCGTCCGCCACGATGCCCGGCGCGTACAGCGCCGCCAGCGCCAGCGGGCCGCCGAACGACGTGACAGCGACGCCGAAAAACCCCCACCCGCCGACCGGCCGCGCCCCCGAAGTTGGTTGCGGCCGGTCGGCGGGCGTGCGCGCGATACGGGCCAGGAACGTGGTCACGGGGCTGGGTCAGCTCCAGCTGCCGCCGGCCTTCGAGGCCGTCGGCGAGGACGCGGGCTGGGACCCCGATCCGTTCGCGGCGGCGGTGATGATCGTCCCGCTAGGGGCGACCAGCCACCACTTGGCGCCGAAGCCGTTGAGGCCCTGGCCGTTGGTCTGCCCGGCGGCGGAGTCGCCCGCGAAGTAGTACAGGGCGTGGCCGTCGTAGGTCGCCTGCTTGGCGCCGTCAGACCGGGTGATCATGCCCAGGTCGCTCGCCTTCGCGCTGCCGGAAGCGACCAGCTTGCCGCTCACCGTGACCGGCGGCCAGGCCGCGGCGCACGCGCCGGAGCACGCGGACTGGTCCATGGCGTCCTTCGCGAACATGTACACCGTGCGCCCCGACCCGTTCGTGAGGAACGTCCCGTCGGATCCCGTCCGGGTCTCGATCACCGTCGTCGTGGCCGCCGCGGCCGGGGACGCGCTGGCCGGGGCCGAGCTGGCGGACCCGCCGCCGTACCTGTTACCGCTGGCCGCGGCGCTGCTGCTCGCGGCACCGGCTCCGGCGCTGCTCGTGCTGCTCGTGCTGCTACTGGCGCATGCCGCCGCGAGCAGCGCCGCGGTCAGCGGCACGCCCAGCTTGACTGCCGTCGGCAGCCGCGTCGCCCATGAGCTGCTCATCGTCATCGTCTCCTGTCCCTGGCGGCGGTGACGGGCTGTCGCCGCCGCTCTGTAGCACTTGCTGTGTTGCGAAGTAACTACGGCCGGGGCGGCAAGAAGGCTTGTCCTGGGTTATGTGACCTGGATCACATTACGGTGTGAGCTGGGAGAGGCGCCGACTTCCGTTCGGGATATGAATCCAAAGAGATCGGCTGGAATGGAGCCGGTTCTTCGGCGGGGGTTAGCGCGGTGGTGCTGTAGAGCCAATCGGTGAAGGAGTAGTCGTAGGTGTCGCGGGCGCGGAGGATAGCATTGCGCTGGAGCCGCTTCGCCCCGTCCAGGTGCCACAGTTCGCCCCAGGCGCGGGAGGTAAGCACCACCCGGCGGCAGTGCCCGGCCCGGACCGCCTCGTACGCGGCGAGGGCAGCGTCCCGGTCTTCGCCGCGGGAGAGGTGCTCGGCGAGGACGTAGCCGTCCTCGATCGCCATGATCGCGCCCTGGGCGATGTACTGCAGCGGCGGGTGCGCGGCGTCCCCGAGCAGCGCGATCCGGCCGTAGACCCACGTGCTGACCGGGTCGCGGTCGAACATCCGCCACCATCTGTCCCGCCACATCAGCGGCAGGCCCTTCTGTACGGTGTCGCAGGTGCGGGCGAAGGCGGCGTCGAGCTCGTCGGGCGTCCCCCAGTCCTCCTCGCCGGCCCGGGCCCTGGCCGACTCGAAGACCGCGACCTGGTTGAACATCTCGCCGCCGCGCAGCGGATACTGCACGAAGTGGCAGCGCGGGCCGATGTAGACGACCACGTCTTGCGCCGCGATGTTGTTCTCCCTGACGAGCTCGATCGGGACGGCGCCGCGGTAGGCGACATAAGCGGAGTTGACGCATGCATCGCCAACGAGCTGCTCGCGGGCCACCGAGTGCAGGCCGTCGGCGGCGATGACGAGCGGCGCCTGTTCGGCTGCGCGGTCGGCGAGCAGGACCCGCGCGCCGTTTCCTGTGTTCTCGTAGCCGGTCACGTGACGGCTGGTCAGCAGCTCGACGCCCGCGTCCTGGCAGGCCCGCAGGAAGAGGCCGTGCAGGTCGCTGCGGTGGATGACCATGTACGGGGAGCCGTACCTTTTCCCGAGGTCGGCGAGGTCGAGCCGGGTTAGTTCGGTGCCGTCGAGGGCGTCTTTCATGACCATGTTCCGCGGCAGGACGCCGAGCCGCCTGGCCTCGCCGAGCAGGCCGTACTCACCGAGGATCCGCGTGCAGTTGGGAGCGATCTGGATGCCCGCGCCGACCTCGCCGAACTCCCTGGCCCGCTCCAGGACCCGGACCTTGATGCCCTTGCGGGCGAGCGCGAACGCGGCGGACAGGCCGCCGATGCCGCCGCCCACGACGATGACGTCCGGCGTGCTCACCGCGCGACCTCGGTGCGGTTGAGCTTCAGCGCCTCGAAGACGGGCGAGTCGCTGAAACGGAACAGGTCCAGGGCCGCGGGATTGGGGTCGGCATGCGCGCGGGCCGAGAATGGCTGCCAGGATGGGACCACGAACAGGTCGCCCCGCGTCACGGACCAGGTCTTGTCGCCGACGGTGACGGTGCCGGAGCCGTCGAAGACCGCATAGACCGACGATCCCGTCTCGCGGACCGGGGTGGTCTCGGCGCCCTGGGCGATCCGGTGCATCTCGACCCGGATCGTGGGCAGGACGTCGCCGCCTGTGGCGGGGTTGGCGTACCGGACGGCGGCGTGACCGGGCTCGACGGTGCCGCCGTACCCTTCGGCCTCGAGGGCGAGCTGGTCGTCGAGGGCGCGGTCGGTGTGCTCCCAGCGGTAGGCGAGCAGGGGGAGCCGGCCGCCGTGTTAGCGGCGGCCACGGCGTTCGCGGCGGCTAGCGGGCGCAGGCCCGGGTGGCCCCAGAGGCGCTCGGCGCGGGAGCGGTCGGGTGTGGCGTGTTCGGCTTGCGTGAGCGCGTCGCGGCCGGGCTCGAAGAACTGCGCCTCGGTGAGGTACTGCAGCGGGATGTCGAGGCCGTCGAGCCAGGCCATCGGCTCTTCGGTGGCGTTGTGATGGGCGTGCCAGTGCCAGCCCGCCTGCGGCAGGAAGTCGCCGCGGCGCATCGCCACCGGATCGCCGTCCACCACGGTCCACACGCCGGCGCCCTCCAGCACGAAGCGGAACGCGTGCTGCGTGTGCCGGTGCTCCGGGGCGTCCTCCCCCGGCATCAGGTACTGGATGGCCGCCCACAGCGTCGGCGTGGCGAACGGCCGGCCGCCGAGGCCGGGGTTGGCGAGGGCGATGGCGCGGCGCTCGCCGCCGCGCCCCACCGGGACAAGTTCGCCGGCCTTCGCGGCCAGGGCGCGCAGGTCGTCCCAGCGCCACAGGTGCGGCAGCGCCTTGGAGCGCGGATGGACCGGCATGAGGTCACCGATCTCGGTCCACAGCGGCACGAGCAGCTGCCGCTCGAAGCCCCGGTACAGCTCCTCGAGCGCCGGGGTCACGGCCGGCTGGTTCTCCGCCCGCACGGCGCGCAGCCGGACCGGCGAGCCGACGTCAACAGAGGAGGTCATGTTCTCCAGAGTGACTCACGTCTCATTGAGGGGACCGGCAAATTCTGCTCAGCAGAACGGGCCGGTGACGCCTGCCTAGGGTCAGCGTGTCCTCCCAGGGTCGGCGTGCCGATCGCGTAATCGGGCCCGGAAGAGTGGGTCGATTGCGCAATCGGGCCCGCGAGAGTTGGGTCGATTGCGCAATCGACCTGCTCTATTGTGGTCGATTGCGCAATCGGCCTGCGGCTGCGGTTAGCGGCGGACGGCTACGCCGCCCCACATCGCCGATTTTGCCCGGGCTTCGAGGTCGGTCGCGGGGCGCCAGTGCGGCACCGCTACCACGCCAGGCGCGACCAGCTCGAGGCCGTCGAAGAACTGGGTGACCTCGGCATGGGTGCGGTGCCGTTGGGTTTCGCGGGCGAGCCGGTTGTACCGTCGCGCCGCCTCGGCCATCCGCTCCGGCTCGATGTCGGAGGCGACCTGGGAGAGCGCCAGGTAGCTGCCGGCGGCCATCGCTTCCTTCAGCGCGCCGACGATCCCGTAGGGATCGTCGGCGTCGACGATCAGGTGCATGACGGCGATCAGCATGATGGCCACCGGACGGCTGAAGTCGAGCGTCCGCGCCGCTTCCCGCAGGATCATGCCGGGCTGGCGAAGGTCCGCGTCGATGTAGTCGACCGTCCGCGGCGGGGCGCTGGTCAGGAGCGCGCGGGCGTGCAGCAAGACCACCGGGTCGTAGTCCACGTAGACGACGCGGGCGGCGGGCGTCACCGCCTGCGCCACCTCATGGGTGTTGTTGGCTGCGGGGATGCCGGTGCCGATGTCGAGAAACTGGGTGATCCCGGCCTCGGCGGCGAGGAACCGCACGACCCGGGCGAGGAACGCCCGGTTGGCCCGCACGGACTCGACTATTCCCGGGTAAGCGGCCATCACCGCGTCCCCGGCCGCGCGGTCCGCCGCGTAGTTCTCCGTGCCGCCAAGCCAGTAGTCGTGCACGCGCGCGCTGTGCGCCACGCTGGTGTCGATGTCCGGCCGGCCAGCGGATTGCTCGTCCATGCTAGACCGTTGCCCTTCTGGCGGCTCGCGGGCGGAAGGCGGCGAAGGGGTTGGTGACCACGAGTTCCCGGGCGGCGAACCGGTAGAGGGTAGCGGGCCGTCCGCCGCTCGAGGCCGGCCGGGAGATATCCGACGTCGGCTCGATCACTTCCCTGCGAGTCAGGATGCGCTGCAGGTTGGTGGCCGAAACGGGGTGGCCAAGCGCGGCGGCGTAGGTGTCGCGGAGCTGGGAGATCGTAAACGTCTCGGGCGCCAGCGCGAACCCGATGTTGGTGTAGGACAGCTTCGCGCGCAGCCGTTCGCGGGCCGACGTGACGATAGAGCCGTGGTCGAACGCGGTCGGCGGCAGCTCGTCCACCGGATGCCAGGTCGTGTCGGACGGCAGCCGCGGCCGTGCTTCGGGGGTGACGAGCGCCAGGTACGCGGTCGCGAGCACCCGCTCGCGCGGGTGGCGGACCGGGTCGCTTCGCGTCTCCAGCTGCTCGAGGTGCGCGATCTCGGGGATGTCTACTTTCGCCGCCAGGTGCAGGCCGGCGGATGCCCCGAGCCGTTCGGCGGGAAGGAGCGGGCCGCCCGGCAGCGCCCACGTGCCCTCACACGGCGGCTCCCCGCGCCGCCACAGCAGCACCGTCAGCCGCTTCTCACGAACCTGGAACACAACCCCGAGCGCCTCATGAGGAAAGCAGTCAGCGGGCACACGCCTATGGTAACGATGCCGGCCCACAGCACCAGAAACACCGCGTGAATGGCCATGGCAGCGCAAGAAACTTGACGATAAGACAGGGGAAAGGACCGAGCGTGGCTGACGAACAGCGGAGTTTTCAGGTGCCCGCCGGGCGCTGCCTGAGCGTGGCCCCGGGGATGCCGACCACCGATATGGCCCGCACCGTGGCGCACTACCGCCGCCTGGGGTTCACCTTTGCTGCCCCCGGTTCGCCCTCCCCGGCCGACGCGGTATTTGTCATCGCCGAGCGTGACGGCATCGAACTGCACTTCGCGCTGAAGCGGGACCATGATCCGGCCCGGACCGCGACGTGGGTGTATATCCGCGTCGCGGATGCCGACGCCATGAGCGAGGAGTTCGCCGCCGCCGGCGCTGGCCAGGGTCGCCCGGTGCGCACGACGGACTACAACATGCGGGAGTTCGCTCATATCGACCCGGACGGGAACCTGGTCTTGTTCGGCTCGCTGGTGCCTGATGATCCGCGGGATCCGGCCGCGCGCGAGCCCGCCGAGCAGCCTCGCACGCTCGCGGACAGCGACCGGGCGGCGTTCGAGCTGCTGCGCGCCATCAAACAGGGCGACGCCGGGCAGCTGACCCGGATCCTCAGCGCGGATCCTGGACTCGCCTCCTGCTGGATCAACTCGCTCACGCCGCTGCATCACTTCGCCGACGCGCCCGGTCACCGTCCGAACGCCGCCGCCGTGGTGAACGCGCTCGCGGCGGCGGGAGCCGACCTCAACGCCCACGCGCGGGACACCTGGCACCACGAGACCCCGCTGCACTGGGCGGCGAGCAACGACGACGTCGCGCTGATCAACGCGCTCCTCGACGCCGGAGCCGACATCGAGCATCCGGGATCGTCCATCAACGGCGGGCCGCCTATCCAGTCCGCGCTCGGCTACGCGCAGTGGGCGGCCGTGCGGCGGCTCTGGGAACGCGGCGCGGAGACCGGGCTGCCGCACGCGGCCGTCCTGGGCCTGACGGAGATGGTGAGCTCGCTGGTCGAAGCGAGCCCGCCGCCCGATCGCGATGACGTCTCCGGGGCATTCTGGAATGCCTGCCGGGCCGGGCAGCTCGCCGTCGCCCGCTATCTGCTCGCGCATGGCGCTGAGCTTGACTGGCCAGCGCCCTGGGACGGCAGTACCCCCCTCGACGCGGCCGCCGCCGGGCGCCAGCGGGAAACCGTGGCCTGGCTGCGCGCCAACGGAGCTCGGTCCGGAACTAGTCAGGCACCGGAGTTACCTGCTTCACCTCGTCGCTGAAAGCGCCCACCTTCAGGCGGCACCTCAGGCCCACCTCCAGCGTCCGCCACGTGGTCTCGTCGAGTTCTGTCATGTACTCGTCCTCACCGCCATCAGCACCGGCCGAGAACTTTGCGTGGTAGGTCTCTCGCCGCTCGCTGATCCGCTGGTCGGGTCCGAGGGTGTACTCGGGCCAGCGGACGTCGGCCGGGCTGTCGCCCTTGGCGCTGAACGACCGGTACTTGTGCCACGCGAACTCCTCGTACTCGAAGTGCGTGTGCTTCGTCATGAACTCGTGCGTTCTGCTCTTCGGCATGCTCGCCCCTGCCCGGCGGAGGTTCCCCTCGACCACGATGTCGGGTTCCACATCCTGGACCGTGCGGAGGTTCCGCACGTTGTCCCCGTGCGGCTTCCAGGCCGTGCTACGGGACTCCCAGCGCCCCTGCTCGATCACCACGGTGCGCTTCCAGCTGAGCGCAGCCACCGCCGCGTCCACGTGTCGTGAGAACACGCACGGACTCTACGCGGTGCGGCGCTGGATCGGCCGGTTACGAACAGAACTTTTGGAATGCCGCTTAGCGCGCGGGCGCGAGGAAGCTCCACACCTGAGGGAACTCCCCGACGCCGAGCTCACGGCAGATCATCTGGGCCGCCATCCCGACCGCCTCGGTCACGGTCGGGAACGCGAACGGGATAGCGGCGACCTGCTCGACGGCCAGGTTCGCGGTCATCGCAGTGGCGATGACCTGGATGATCTCGGCGGAGTACTCCCCCATGACGTGGCCGCCGAGGATGGTGTGGTCACGCCGGTCGGCGATGAGCTTGCAGAACCCGTCCGGCCGCCCGTCGGCAACGGGACGGAGCAGGTCGCGGTAGTCCGCGGTCGCGGTCACGATGTCGTGACCGCGCGCCGCGACGGGTTCGGTCATGCCGACCTGGCCGTACTCGGGATCGGTGAAACTGCCCGACGGGACGACGCGGTAGCTGGCCTCGCTGTGCGGGCCGCTGATCGCGTTGCGGGCGGCGACGCGCCCCTCCGCCCGGGCGACCTGCACGAGCTTGGCGTGGCCGTTGACGTCGCCCACGGCGAAGATGTGCGGCACGTTGGTCCGCAGGCACGCGTCGACGGGGATCGCCGACGGCCCGGCCTGCACCCCCGCTTCATCGAGACCGAGCGCTGCCGTGTTCGCGGGCCAGCCGATCGCGCTGAACACGGCGCCGAAGGTGGCGCTGCCTTCGCCGTCCGCGGCGCTCTTCGCGGCGTTGTACCGCACGGCGACCCGCTCGCCTCGCGATTCCAGCGCGCTGACTTTGGTGCTCGTCCGGACGGTGATTCCCCGGCCCTGGAAGGCGCGGGCCAGGCCGGAGCTGACGGCGGGGTCGGCGGCGGCGATGAGGAACATGCCCGCTTCGAAAATGGTGACGCGGACGCCGAAGTCGGCGAGTATCGAGGCGATCTGGCAGCCGGTGTCGGCGCCGCCGATCACCGCGGCGTCGGCTGGCAGGCTGGTCAGCGACGGGATGTCGTTGTAGGTGAGCGCCAGTTCGGCGCCGGGAACCGGCAGCGGGGCCGCGCGGCCGCCGACGGCCACGATGACGCCGTTGCCGTCCCAGGTCCGGCCGTCGCGCGCCCGGAGGGTATGCGGATCGGTAAAGGAGACGGGCCCGGTGTGCTCGGCCAGGTCGATGCCGTACCCGCGAAGGTAGGACGCCAGGTGCTTGGCATCGCGCGCGTAGCGCGCCACCTCGGCGCTTCTGGCCAGCATGGCGGGCAGGTCCGGCACGGGCGCGGCGCCGCGCAGGCCGAACGCCTCCCAGGAGGACCAGTCCCTCACCAGGCGGGCCGCGCGGGCGAGGGTACGCACCGGAGCCGGGCCCCGGTTCAAGGTGGTGCCGCCGACCTCGCTGGCTTCGAGCAGTGCGACGTCGGCGCCCAGTTCCCGTGCCTGCAAGGCCGCCGCCATGCCGGCGGTGCCGCCGCCGACGACGACCAGCCTCATCGTGATGTCCCGTGCGCCATGGCCATAGCGGCCTCCCCCGGGTTGAGCGAGTTCCGCCAGCGAGGGCGCGACGCCAGCGGCATCAAGGCTGATACCCGCCTCGCTTGCGAAGATAACTCTCCGCGTACCGAGCAGACCACATGTGCCCGCACTCCCGGGCACCCGCCCCCCTGCGCGAGCCCCGAGGCGATGGAGAGCCAGCGCCAGCGGAACGTGGAGCGCGTCCGCCTCCACGGCAGGCACTACATGGCGCGTGGCGAACAAGCTGGCGCGCTACAACCTGACACCGGAACAATTCGTCAGGCTTCTGGAGATCCAGGGGTATGCCTGCGCGATGTGCCGCACACCGTTCAGGGAAGACCAGCTCATCTTCATCGACCATGATCATTCGTGCTGCCCGGGAGAGAAGTCCTCGTGCGGCAGGTGCGTCCGGGGGCTGCTGGACCTGGCGTGCAACACTTCGCTCGGCCATATCGAGCGCAAACTGGCCCTGGCCCTCGCCTACCTGGACAGCCCTCCGGGCCAGCTCGTCGTGATGCCCGAGCAGGTCGCCTGACTCGTGCGCGGGTACCCAGGGGCTCTGGTAGGCTCTCCGTTCACGGGCCGTTGGCGCAGCGGGAGCGCACCACTCTGACACAGTGGGGGTCACTGGTTCAAATCCAGTACGGCCCACCCTAGAGATACCTTAAGCGGCTTACTTGAACCCCACGTGGTCAAGTTGGATCGGGATAGGCCAAGCATGCTGGAGGGCTACGCATCGAGCCTGTCGGCCATCGGGGCAAGCCGCGGGCCACGGACGTGGATGACCACGCTCCGCAAGACCATCTTTGCCAGCTACCCCGGTGCCGCGCGTGCTCACGCCAGTAGTCGCCGGGTGTTCGGCTCAGCCGTATACCGGCGAAGCTCAGCTGGAAAAGCCGCACGCCGTTTCAAGGTCACTCACGTCGGACTGGTAGGTCGAGTCGTCGCTGTCCAGCTGGCTGAAGCCGTTGCTTGGATCGTCCATCAGGTTCTGCTCGTCAACGATGACGTTCTCCACCCCGGAGGCCGTGTCCCCGAGCGCGCCCGCGACCACGCCACTCTGGGCTTCCTGCTGCGCGGCCTGGAGGTCGTTGTACCAGGCCTGCAGTACCGGGACCTGGGCACTGTAGTCGCCTGAGGTCGCGGAGAGCTGGCTGCTGATGGTGGAGACCTGCGACGCTATCGCCTGGCAGCCGGGGTCCTCGCCGACCTGGCCAGCTGGCGAGGCAGCCCCCGGGCCACCCTGGCCGACTGGCGCGTCTGCCGGCCCGCAGGCCGTCACCGTGAGCCCGGCGGCGAGCGCGGCGGCCACTAGCATGATGTTAGCCGTCCGAGTCCTTGCCGGGCCGCGCCCGGCGCTGGCACCGGCGAGCGTCAAGGCCGCGCTGGCCGCAGCGACGAGCCTCCCGATCCGGACGATGGCTTTCCGCATGGTTCCTCCCCTTTTAGGCGTTGTGCCTTGGTGGGATCACGCTCGCAGGCCAGCGTCACGCGAGCGGCACACGGAAAATCAAACGGCCATGGCGCGCCGCCGGAGCTGATTTTCAAGCTGAATCAGCAAGACGGGCGGCTGCACGCCGAGGTCGTCGACCACGGAACGGGCGCGCTGGATCATGCGCCGCGCGGGCCGCGGAAACAGCCTCTCTCGATCCCCCTCCGGCGAGGAGCGTGGCCCGGCGAGTGTCATCAGTGAACGCCTGCACGTCGGTGTGTATGTCGGGACCAAGGCAGAGCCGACGATCATCGCGTACGACCACATCCCCTGCCGTCGATGCCATGCGCGGCCGGGTCCGTCAGCCGCGGCACCAGCGGCAGGAACCCGGCGACGCAACCCGGCCCCGCAGGCAACCGAGATCTGTGCCCTGCCCCCACGGCGCACCCGGCGCCGCCGCCACACGCCAGGCGGGCGCGGCGGAATATAAAGGCAGGCCACGGCGAGGCTACCCGCCACGCAGGGTTCGCAGGCGGCGACATATTGACCTGAACCGCGCGCCACACCTGGCAAGGTAGCCCTGGCCGCTCCGATAGGCGGTTACTTGCGCGCCGCATGGCGGCCCCCTCCACCTTCCGTGACGGCATCCGGGGAAGTCGTCGGCTTCGGAGACGGCACGTAACCAGAGACGCCTTCCTTTGCAGGCAATACCGCTACCAGCTGAGATAACCCGCACGACGGCTTCGATGCACCGTGCTGCCGGATGAGCCGCTTAACGCTGCTCTTGCTGATGCCGTACCGCTCGGCAAGCTTCCTTTCGACGTGCCCGCGCTGAAGGCAGTGAGGAGCCGTTCCGTGCCAGCATCAGAGAGCCGGTCGCCCACCCGCCACTGGCTGGACGCCTGGGCGGAGCGCACGCTGAACGCTGCTTCACTGGTCTGCGCTTGCGCTTGCCGAAGCTGTGTCACCGCGCTGACCAGCGCGTCTGCAAGGTCCCGGCGGTTTGAGTAAGCCTCCATAAGGTCCACCAGGTCAAAGGCCATGACAACCCAGCGGAAGCCATCAGGTCTGGCCGGCCCCATCGCTGGCGCTAGTCGGGCAGTTCCACGGTCAGGCCGAGGCGCCGGGCCAGCAGGCCCGCGCGTTCGCGGTCTTGGGTGCTGAACGCGCCTGCTTCGCGGATAAAGCGGATGTGGTGCAACGCACCCCCCAGCGGCAGGCCGTCCTCGCGAACCAGCCTGATCCGCTTGCCTCCAGGCCAGGTCAGTTCGGCGGTCCCGGCGCCGGCCGCTTCGAGGTGGCCGTCCAGGACGTCCCTGAACAGCCGCACCGCGCCGTCAAGGTCACTGACGTGATGCTCGATCAGGTCCAGGCGGCTCGGCGGGCCCGGCTCGGGCAGCTCCCGCGGCGGCGCGGACGGCGGCGAACCGGCCTGCTGAGCGACCTGGATGACGATGCCATGCGCGTCGCGCGGATGCAGGAAGGCCTCCCGCCAGCCCGGATTGGCCAGGTTGACCCCGATGGGCTCGATGCCGGACGCCTTGATCCGGGCCAGCGCACTGCCGATGTCGGTGACGAGGAAGTTGAGGTGGTGCGGTCCCGCGCCGCGGGCGGCCAGGAAGCGGTCAAGGAAGGCCGCGTCCGGACCCCCGGTGGGTGTCAGCAGCCCGGCACCGCGGCGGCCGAGGCCCGCGCCCGGCACGCCAAAGCCCGCGTCGCCTGCGCCGCCTCCCTGCTGCGCTGGATCTACTGCATGGTCGTCCACGGCACCGGCTGGGATGCCGGCCTCGCCGCCGGCCAGGCCGGCCGCCAGCCCGCCCCGTCTGCGGCAGAGGCCGCCCAGGCGCAGGGGACAACCCCGCGCGACACCCTGGGCAGCTCTCCCCCCGGTCGCCTGGAGCTTCTCACCAGCCCGGTTGAACGCTGTAGGAGCAGGCCCGCCAGCCGCCTGGCGGGCTGAGCCCGCTTGCACTACGTAGAGCGAGAAGACCCAGGCTACGACCCGGTATCACCATCAACGCAAGATCCGCCCCATACCACTTGACAACTTCCCCTTACGCTGGTGTCGCCACGCTAGCGCCCAGCCGCGAAACCCCGACAGCCCCGCAGCCGGCCGGTTCAGCCCAGGCAGCGAACTGCTAATACTCCGGCAGATGGTTATCTTCACGGGCTCCGGGCGGCTTGCCGCTTGAACCGCTGACGGCCTTCGGCTGGTGGACCGGGAGAGGAACTGGACCTGGCCATGGTCATCTAAAGAGGCTTCGCCTCGGACCGCCCAGTTCTGTGGTTCTGGCTGCACGGAACTGACTGCTGGTTCACCCTCAAACCATAGGGGCTTGTACTGAGGGTGGTCAGGATGGGACGCAGTGAAGCTGCGGCGGCCGTGCCGGCGGTGACCGCTGCGGAGATGGTGGCCGGGCATGTCGCGCTGGATATTTCCTGCCTGGACCGGGTGTACCTCAACGGCTACGTGCCCCGGCTGCAGACGCCGGGCGGGGTGATCTACTTCTTCCACGATCACCGCGGCAGGCCAATCGTGTCCCCGGCGCTGTTCGAGCCGATCGGGGAGAAGTT
Organism: uncultured Actinomycetota bacterium; assembly: GCA_963771985.1. Lineage (GTDB taxonomy): Bacteria > Actinomycetota > Actinomycetes > Streptosporangiales > Streptosporangiaceae > Trebonia. The sequence goes on from CAVYVO010000036.1 coordinate 374,667, forward strand.
CCGCAAGGACATGAAGGACTGGGCGCAGGCTAACGGGGTGCCGGTGATCACGTTCCGGGCCGGGGAGCGCAAGGCGGACGTGATGGCCCCGTACCTGGAAGCCGCCGCCGCGTCCGGCCGGTCGCAGGTGGCGGCGATCGGCTGCGCGCAGGAGTTCCAGCTGGTCTGGACGGCGCGCAAGCGGGACACCGACCCGGGCAGGCCGCCCCAGTTCTCCTTCACGAAAGAACAGCGCCGGGTCTCGGTTTTCTACGTCTATATCTGGGACAGCCAGATGGGCGGCGGGTTCATCAAGATCTGCACCTACTTCCCGTATCCGCTCAAGGCCTGGGTGAACGGGCACGAGTGGGCCAAGCGGCAGGCGCTGGCCGCCGGGCTCGGGTTCACTGAGCTGTCCAACGGGTTCGCGTCCTGCGACGACCCGGCCGCGCTGCAGGACATCTGCGACCGGTTCGGCCCCGGGCACGTGCAGGCGTGGTTCGAGCGGTGGATGGCCCGGCTCCCGCTGCCGCTGACCGCCGCCGACCGCGACGGCGGGTTCTGGTGGGAGCTGTCCATGCGGCAGATCGAGACCTCCCGCACCCTGGTCTTCGGCCAGGACGTGCACGCCCGCGCGTTCTTCGAGGCGCTTTTGTGCGAGAACATGGACCTGGGCCGGCCGGAGAACGTGGAGCTGCTGTTCCGCCGCGGGGAGCGGCGCGGGAAGAGCAGCCCGCCGCCGGGCGGGTTCAAGACCAAGATCGACGAGCGCTGCGAGCTGGTCACGCTGAACGTCTTCTACAAGCATTCCCGCCTGAAGCAGTACCTGAAGGACGGGATCGCGCTGCGCATCGAGACCGTCGTCAACAGCCCCAAGGACCTGCTCTGCAACCGGCAGCTGCGCAACCTCCCGGAGCTGCAGGACAAGGCGCGTGCGATCAACGCGCGCCTGCTGCACACTGAAACTGCCGGCCAGGACACTGTGCTTGTGAGTCCAGTCATCGAGCGGATCACCAGGCCCACCGTCACAGACGATGGCAGGAAGGCGCCCGCGCTCCGGTTCGGCGACCTTCGGGTCCAGGCCCTGGCCGGCGCTGTCGCCGCCATGCTGTTCACGGTCACCGGCATCACGAACAAGACCCTCCGCGGCTTGATGACCGGCCTGCTGAACCGCCCCTACAGCATGAACCAGGCCAGCTACGACCTGGCCAGGCTCGCCCGCAACGGCCTGATCGAGCGCGTCCCGGGACGCAACCGCTACACCCTCACCCGCGACGGGCTCCTGTTCGCCTCCTTCTACACCCGGGTCTACGACCATGTTCTCCGGCCGCTCATGGCACCCGGCCGGCCCAACGCGCCCCCCGAACTCGCCGCCGCGCTCGACACCCTCGACCACCTCGTCACCCACCACGTCACCAGGGCCCGCGTCCCCACCGCGGCCTGACCCCCGTCACCGGCAGCACCCGATCTGCACTGCCGCTCACAGCCATTCCCGCCAGCCCGCCCGTCCGATTACCAGCCGTGACACTCAGGACTAACGTCAAAGCCGTGGCATCAAAGGTGCTCTAGGCGCCGCTATGGCGGTTGGCTGTGCCGCTCCCTTATCCCTCACAGATTGATCACGAGTCCGTCGTGAGCGGGCTCGAAGGAGACCTCGTTCTTGGTGGGCGAGCACGTCGGCGGACATGTGGGTGACGATGATGCGCTTGGCGGTGAGCCGGTTCCGGTGGGCGTCGAGGTCGGCGAGACGGAGGTGGTAAGGGATGTTCTTGTCCCGGTAGTAGGCCTCGGCGATGAGCAGGTCGGCATCCGCGGCGGCATCGACGAGTGTGCTGGTCCAGGCGGTGTCGCCGGTGTAGGCCAGCGTCTTCCCTGCCAGGTCCAGGCGAAGGAGTAGGGCCGGGGCGCCGCTGGGGTGGTCGCCTTCCCAGGCGCTGACCGTCACCCCGGACACGACGCTGGCAGACCCCGGGTTCAGTTCGACCGCGTCGATGCCGAACCGGCGGGCAGTCGTTGACGAGCCCGGGAACATGCACTCCATGGCGTCGGCCAGGCGGCGGGCGATGCCCGGCGGCCCGGCGACGATGAGCGGTTTGGTGCGGCGGGAGAACTGGCCGTCGAGGATGAGAAAGGGCAGGCCCCCGAAGTGGTCGCCGTGAAGGTGGGAGACAAATACGGCGGCGATCTCGCCGGGGTCGAGACCGAGGCGTTTGAGGGCGCTGAGCGAGGTGGCACCGCAGTCAAGGAGCACCGGGCCGGACCCGTCGGGGCCTCGCAGGTGGATACAGGCCTGGAAACGGCCACCGCTGCCGAAGGCATCGCCGCTGCCAGCGAAGGTGACGGTGAGGGCCGGTTCTTCGGGCACGGTCACCGTCCCATTGTCCTCTCCGGCCCGACGTCAGGGCAGGCTAACGTCTATGAGCGCGAGGAAAGCCCGCGTCGTAGCGACTCACTGGCCCTCGCCCCCGGCGCGGGCAGCGCCATGTCCCGCCACACGGCCTCGAGTTCCTGCGAGTCCAGCCGGTCGAGGTATTCCTGGAGGCACAGCTTCTCGGCCAGGGCGATCGGGTCCGGGGCAGTGTGGACGTGCTGGATCAATGACCGCGGCCCATCCCAGGCCACGAGGCCGCCCCGCACCGCCCAGCAAATGCCGGAACGGCCGAAGACGCGCCAGCGAGGGAACACCGCACGCAACTCCTCCACCGTGATCCCGGTTAGGACGGCAACTGGCATCTGCTGCCCGGCAGTACTCGGTTCCGTCCTGCTTGCATCGGCCATGGGGCTGGTTCTCCCTCGCTGGAATCGTTCTGGGCGTCGGCCGTCCAATCGGCAGCGTAAAACGAGCAGCGCAGGTAAGAAAGAAAGTTTCTGCATATTTCTTGCAATTTATGCTACAGGATCAGACTCCGGAAATTCGGAGCTACCAGCATCGCTGTCTGCCTCCGGCGCCAAGTCGTCCATGACTCGCGTGATGATGGCCCGGGCCGCGCGGCCGTAGCTCGCCGCACTGGCCATCCGCTCGAAGATGCGGGTGTAGAGCTCGATCTCCTGCGGCTGGGCCAGGTTCAGCTCAGCCGAGAAGGTCTCGATGGTTACGCGCTCGTTGTCGCGGAGCCAGAACGCATGCCACGGGCCGATGACGTACTGGGTCTCGAAGCCGATGATGCCGAGCCTGACGTTCGGCAGCGCGGACAAGGACATGAGCCGGTCGAGCTGAGCGAGCTGGACCTCCAGGGGCGAGCGCCGGTAACGCAGCGCGGCCTCGGTCAGCACGAAATGGAAGCGCTTGTCCTGGCGGTACAGCAGCTCCTGCCGCTGCATCCGGGTGCGCACGGCATAGTCGACGTCGTCGGGCATGCTGAACAGCACCACGCCTTCACCGAACCGTGCACGGGCATATCCGGCGGTCTGCAGCAGGCCGGGGATGGTGGCGGGCTCGAACACCCGGAACAGCCGTGTCCTGGCATCGATCTCCGCCAGCTGATGCTGGTGGGGACGCAGCCCCCCGCGGAGCTGCCGCTGCCATTCCGCGTGCTGCACTTCCAGGGTGTGCAGCGAGGTGAGCAGCGCACCGGTCTCGCTCTCGCCGCCGGTGATGCGGGTCCAGTCCCGGATGTCCTGATCGGCCGGGGTCTGCCGCCCGTTCTCCAGCTTCGACACCTTGGACGCGGGCCACGCCAGCGACTCCGCGAGCTGCCTGCCGGTAATCCCGGCCTGCTGGCGAAGCTCACGCAGCCGCCTGCCGAGGGCGCCGCGCGCCTCATAGACGTTAGGCGCCCCGGACAGATGGTTCTGCTGCAAAGTCATCCCGTCGTACTGCCTTGTACCAGGCAGCATCACGCCAGTAGCAGTGCCGCACGATCACGGCCGGATCATCGACTGCCTCTCCGCCGGCAAAGCGGTCACTCTCATCAAAGCGCATGATGAGCAGGCTGGAGGAGTCGAACAGCCAGTAGTCGTGATCCGGCAGGCCGGCGGCCTCCTTGCGGTCGAGGTAGCGGATGTCCTCACCGGCCGCCACATTGTGCCGCGAGAGGGCGAAGCTGAAGCGGTTGTACTCGCTCATCGGGAGATCGACTACCCGCACCCTGCTAAACCGCCGCCGTTCGGCGGTCGCCGCCCGGACCATGCGCAGCCAGTCCTGCATCCAGGGCACGTCATCAGGCTCACCGGCAAGAAACTTGCGCAGCGACTCACCCTCATACGCCGGGTTGTAGCGGCTGCGGACCTCCAGGCGGAAGGCCGTGTACTTGAAGGCCGCGAAGAGCTGGTTGAACGCGTCCCCTGGCTGGATGAGCTGACTCAGCGTGCTTCTCCCTGGTACTTGCGGACGTAGAACCTGAGCACATCCTCGGGGATCTCGATGATCGCCTCGTGATCGGGGACCGGGCCGACGTCCGCAAGCACTTGCGGGTCGGTCACCTTCCAGCCCTGGGCGATGAAGGTGCTCCGGTCCAAGCGGTCCGTGGCGAAGAGTGTCGGCGAGTCCCCGACATTGGACTCGGGATCCTTCCCGAGAAATCTGGCACGCATTGCCGTCCTCCTATGTGCGAGAAATATGCCGAACGTTCTATGCCATGGTGGCGTGCGGACGAGCATGGGTCAAGGGCCCACGTGGAGCGAAAAGAGCTGGATCGGGTTGCCCTGGCCGAGCAGTAAAGGCGCCGGCCGGCCATGGTGGGCCCGGTGAACTGGCACCCGAACTGGCTGCGACTGCACTCCGGGGTGATGTCCGTCCATCCCCCAGAAAGCACCTCTGTGACAGCGAGCACGGACCGGATCTGGAAACTATCTCGCTACCGCAGCCAAGCGGCCAAGCCGGTGCCGGTCAACGTCATTGACAAGGCTGCTGCCGCCTGACCCTCGCGCAGCCCGGTCCGCGCGCTGGTCTTGCGCGTCTGCGCGCGTCAGGCGCGGCGCGCAGCCGACCGTGGACTCCGCGGTGCTCGTCGTCCGCCGCCGGAGATGAGCGCGGCCGGCAGCGGATGCCGGTCGCGCAATCGGGTACGCCGCTGCGGATCTGGTGCGCACCGCACAACCAACCTTCTCGTCACCCTGCCGGTGACATATGCCGAACTTGCTCTAGGGGCGGATATCGAAGTTCCGCGCACGCCCGGACCCCATGCGCGGTTCCCCCTGGTGTTCCACCTCCGGGGGGAAGAGAACGAGCTTCCGCTGTCCGTACGGTGCTCTGGTGAAGGTGCCGCTTCGGGACCTAAACCATCGTCGACTACCGGCAGCACGCCGACACAAACGGCGCCGGAGAGCGGCTGGGAGGCGATTATGGCACGTAAGCGGTGGGCGGCGGTCATCTTCGATGTCGACGGCACACTGGTCGACAGCGAGCGAGACGGGCACCGGGTGGCCTTCAACGACGCATTCGCCGTCAACGGCCTGCCGTACCACTGGGATGTCGCCGAGTACGGTGAGCTCCTGCATATCACCGGCGGCCGACGCCGGCTCGCGGCCTTTCTCGAGGATCGCGGTTACGACACGCGCGCGGCGGCCGCCCTTGCGGCTCGACTGCACAGGGACAAGACCGGGCTGATGCGCGAGTTCGTCGGCCGCGGCGTGATCGTCCCCCGCCCCGGCGTCAGGGAGCTGCTGACCGGGCTGGCCGCGGCAGGCGTGACGCTCGGCGTCGCGACCACGGGCACGAGAGACTGGGTAGAGCCGCTGCTGACCCGCCTGTTCGGCGCTGACCTCTTCGCGGTCGTGGTGACCGGGTCCGAGATCGCCGCGCTCAAGCCGGATCCGGCGGTGTACACCGAGGCGCTCAGGAGGCTTAACGTGCCGGCCGCACGCGCGCTGGCCGTGGAGGACTCAAGCAACGGCCTTCGCGCAGCGCTCGCCGCCGGCCTCGGCTGCGTGGTCGTCACCAACGACTACACCCGCGCTCAGGACTTCAGCGGGGCCGCGGCGGTCTATCCCGGCTTCGCCGCGTGCCTGGCCGATCCGGTCGGCCCGCTGCTCGCGGGCGTCAGGAATCAGGCCGGCTCAGGCCGGTGGCGGCAAGGACGCGGCCGGCACGCGGCATCGCGGGCCGAGCTCACCTGACCGGGGCGGCGACCGAGGACAGCGCCGGGCGTCAAACACCTTGCATCCCCCGGGGCTGGGCCTGCGGGTGAGCGTGGCGCTACTGCTGACGGCCGTTGCCAAACTGCAAGAACCGGCTGCCTGGTAATGTCGCCGCTCCAGGCATCGCACACACCGAGGCGGTCTGCGAGTACCTGTGGAACAGCCACGCGGCGGCGATCGCGTCAGACACATTCGCCGTGGAGGTCATCCCCACGGACACCTCGTCAGCGCGCCGATGAACGCGCCCGGCGGGATCGGCTCACCGGCCAATGCCGTCGCGATTAAGTAAGGCACCCGCTGCGGGCTCCGCTGTCGGGGACCGAGACGCGACCGTCCGTTCGGCAATGACAATCGGATTATCCCGAACGGAAGGTGGCGCCTGTTCAATCCGTCACAGCGGCCCCGGTCCCGGGAGAGCGCGGGCATCGGTAGCAACGTCAGGTCATGCTGCGGCCCGCCCTGTCATACACGCAGACATGCCGTCCATGATGAACACTGGGACGGCACCACGCGGTGCGATTTCTTCGACTCGGGCCACTGCCGTAGCCCGCTCCTGGCCATCACGTCGGATCACCTCGCCCCGGTCGCAGTCCCCGCGACTCGACCTTACGTTTTCAGGCAGCCGGGCGGTCGCGGGACATCGTCTGCCGTACCCTAAAGTGCCAGTCGTTAGCGGTCACGAGAAATTTCAAGATACCGGGAATCGAACTGACCTGACCCGGCGAGTGCCCGGTGGATGTTGCGGAACAGGCGGCGGACTTAATCTGATATGGCGAGGATGTGGTCACGACGACGGCGGCTGGGGTGCCGGCGAGCGTGTGCCTGCGGCGGTTAGCCGCCAGACAGCGCGGAGAGGGACGGGAGACCTTGACGGACGACGGCATCGCCGATTACCAAGGTCTTCGTCGCTTCCTGCTGCACCTGAGCCCGCCTCCACCGGATCACATCCGCGTCTTTCGGGGGCAAACGCGCGATTTCGGCCGGATGCTCCCTTCGGGGCTGCGAGGAACGCCGCTACGCTCCGAAGCAATTTTTCGCGCCTACACAGCCCTGCTTGCGTCGGACGTGATGCCCCCCGAAAGGGACAAGGGGCGGGTCGATGCAGAGACCTACATCGTGTGGACCCGGGCCATCGCGCAGCACTATGGCCCCGGCTCCCACTATCTCGACGTCACGACATCCATTGATGTGGCACTCTGGTTCGCCCTCCACGAGGTTCGGACTGTAGTTTCGCATCATCGCTTTGGCCCCCCCGGCCCAATGGATGCTCGAACCGACACGTACGCCGATGCGGACGTGATCGTCTTCGACCGAGTCGACACAGGTTGCCTCTTCGTGCTGGACGTGCCGATTGCAACGGCGGAAACGCGCTTCGACCACGGCGCGTTGCTCGATTTGTCTCAGGCTCCGGCGGCATTCTCCTCGAGCCCTCGCATCCGTGCTCAGGAAGCCTGCCTTGTTCATGCAGACGCGAGCCTCGCGGACCCTGATCTAGCATCGCTCTATGCTTGCCCGCCGGTCAGAGTCGCCCGGCCCATGCAGGATTGCCCGCTCGTTGACGAGCCGTTCGCGCGCATCTTCCCCAGCGCGGACGATGACCCCTGGTACGCAAAGTTCGCCGGCATCCCATGGTGCAACCGTCTCGACCCGGTGGATCGCACGCTGGCCCTGCGACCGCCGATTCCCGTGGGCCTCTACGTCGAGCGCGCTTCGTCCGATCAAGCGCTGCTCGATCGCCTGATAGTGACCCCGCCGCTCAACGTTCACCGGCGCGCACTGGAGGAAATCGCGTGGTGCAGCGATCCTCCTCATGAGATCTTGCAGAGCAATCCTTTGACCGACGCGGTACGCATCGTGCTCGAAGCCCCGGTTTTCGCGATGACGCCGACGGTGCCCAGTGAAATGTGGAATGAGGGCCTCCTTTCCGTTCAGAGCGCAGCGGGCGTATCTTCGCCAGGCCCTGGCGAGCCGGGCGAAACGCTCGACATCACGAACGTGTTCCTCGAGTTCAGTCCCCTGGAGCACACAGGGTGGGAGGCGGTCGAACGCGGAAGGCCATTGGACGCGCTCCGGGGGGTGTGGCTGGTCCGCGACGGCTCTGCGTTCGTGATGTCGTATTTTTTTCAAGAGCTGCCAGCGCCCGGTTCGATCACCGGGGCAGGGGGCTTCGAGTTCCGCTACGACGAGGCCGCCCGCCGCTTCCGCCTCCGGGGCACCGCCGACTCCTGGATACGAGAAGCAGGCCAGGTCATCCTCAAGCGGTTGTTTACCACGCTCTTCGTCCTACGCTGCTGCTCGCCGGGCGCGCAGCTCAACCCGTTCCCCGTAATGTCGGCTCAACAGACTAGCGGAGCCTCCATCCATGCCGTCAACTGGTTCCGAGGGCCGCAAGCGACGCTAATGCGCGCCACGAGCGCACTCGACAACAGCGTCTGCTATGTGCCTCGCATGACAGGCACGCAGGCTGAGTTCTACAGTCCCAGTCGGCCGGATGGACTGGTTGTGATCGAGGACGTCTCGGCCAGTTTTGCCGATGTCGATCCTAATAAGCTTCATGTCGAGCGCGGCGGGGCCGAGCAGCTCCCCCCATAGGGATTTCACCGGGACGAGTGGGGCGACGCTCGTATCCTGATCCTGTGAGGTGTGGCGGGCGGGCCGTGCCGCTGAGCATCGATCGACCGCTGCCAGCTACACCCGTGCCTTCCCGCATCTTCCATGCGGCGGCCATCGGCAGGGCTCTGGTGTGCGCGCTTCCGGCCGTCCATCTGGTGACGAGCGCGGCCTAGGGCGGCGGCCGCCAATATGAGTTTGACCTGCGTGACTGGTGCGCTGCGTGTGCCGGCACACCCAGCCCGAGGCGGCCTAGGTGTGCGTCCGGGGTGATATCCGCCCTGGACGACACACCACGGTGGAATAACCGCACGTCAAGGGACAATTGGCGGCTGGCGTCCCAGTGAGGCGGAATGTCCGCACGTTGACTGCGTCGCTGCAGCGGCCGGTGCGGTCATGCTGCTGATACCTCGCGCCCTCGCGACCATGCCAGCATCGGAATCAGTCACTGGCCCGCGAGAAACAGCAGAGGGAGTAGTGGGAGACCATGGGATCCGAACGAGTGCTTGACGTCGCGGTGCGCCGCTACGTTTTCGAGACTGACCGGCCGTTCGCCAGTGTCCTGGATGGGATCTTCAGTGGCATCAGCCAGCCCGATATCGCGCGGCTGTTCAGCGAGCTCGAGGCGAGCAGTACGTATCGGGAGTTCAGCGCCCTGGTCGAGCAGGCGCAAGGAAGCGCCGGCCTGATGCGGTTCCTCGAGCTCGACCTCGACCACGCGCTGTCGATCGACCCGGAGGCCAAGGAGTGGGCCGGGCGCCGGCTGGTCCGCCTGATCGCCGGCAACCCGGTCACCATGGGCCAGATGACCCGCCACGTGCCCGACGCCGGCTCGTACGCACCGGTCACCATCCTTATCGAGGAAACGCCGGGCAGCGGGACCCGCGTGGCCTACGACTCCGTCGCCAGCGCGATCGCTCCCTATGACAATGCGGCCGCGTCCGAGGTCGCCGGGCGGCTCGACGCCGAGGTGCTCGGGCTCCTGCGCGAGGCAGCCGGAGTCCAGTGATCGGCGGCACACTGACTATGCGGGGGTGACCGCGTATCCCCGCCCTTCCGCTAGGAGGTTCCTGATGGGCATGGACACGTCCAATCCGGGAGGCACTGTTCCTAGAGCTTCCGCGGGACCTCCCGACGGCAGCGGCGACGATCACCTGATCTCGCTCCCAGGGCGTTCTCCGGTACTGGATGCGGCCCAGCTTGGAGTGCTGACCGGGTACGGCAGCGAACGAGACGTGGCTGCTGGTGATGTGCTGTTCGCCGATGGCGACGAGACCTACGGCCTGTTCGTGCTGCTCGCGGGCACGGCCGACATCATCGAGCACTACGGCCAGCCGGGGGCAAGTGTCGTCGCCAGCTACGGTCCGTCGGAGTTTCTCGGCGAGATCGGCATGCTTACCGGGCAGCGCGCCTTCCTGAGCGCCGTCGCCAGCTCCCCAGGTCGGGTCCTGGATGTTCCGGTGGCGCAGCTGCGGCTCGTCATGGCGCAGGAGCCAGGCCTGAGCGATCTCATCTTGAGGACCTTCCTGCTCCGTCACTCCATCCTGATGAGCCGCGGCACCGGGTTGACGTTGATCGGATCGCGCTTTGACCCTGACACACGGCGGCTGCTGGAGGCCTTCGCACGCAACCGGCTGGTCTGGACCTGGCTAGACCTGGAGGTATCGCCCGAGGCTGAGCAGATCCTCCGGGGCTTGGATGTCCCGGTCGCCGATCTGCCGATCGTCATCGTGCCCGGCGGACCGGTGCTGAGGAAACCCGGCAGCCGCTCGCTGCTGGACGCCTTGGGTATCTCCGGCGACGCTGGCTCCTATCCACCTGGCGTGTGCGACCTGCTTGTCGTGGGCGGAGGCCCCGCCGGGCTCGCGGCCTCGGTCTACGGCGCGTCCGAGGGCATGGCGACAACCCTGGCGGAAGACACCGCGCTCGGCGGCCAGGCGGGCACCTCGTCACGTATCGAGAACTACCTCGGCTTTCCCGCCGGCTTGTCCGGGGAGGAACTCGCGACCCGGGGGACGCTGCAGGCGCGGAAGTTCGGCGTCCGCATCAAGCTGGCCGCGAAAGCTGCCGCACTGTTGTTCCAGGACGGCGTGCACCGGGTCACATTCGATGACGGCGAGGCCATTGCGGCCCGCTCGGTAATCATCGCAACAGGTGCGCGGTACAACCGGCTTCCCCTGGACCGCCTGGCCGAGTTCGAGGGCGTCGGGGTGTACTACGCGGCGACCCAGGCGGAGGCCCAGGCCTGCGGAACCGGGCCGGTTGCCATCGTCGGTGGCGGCAACTCCGCAGGGCAGGCCGCTCTTTTCCTCAACCGCTCGTGTGCCGCGGTGCACGTGATCATTCGCCGGGATACGCTAGGCGCCTCGATGTCCCGGTACCTCGTCGACCGGATCGAGCGCAGCCCTGGCATCGTCGTCTGGCCTTCCACCCAAGTCACGGCCCTGACCGGGACCAACCAGCTCGAGGCCGTGCGGCTCCGCCGCGAGGGCCAGCCGGAAGCATCAGAGCTGGCCGTAACAGGGCTGTTCGTCTTCATCGGCGCGAAACCGGGAACCGGGTGGCTGGCGGGCCAGCTGGCCGAAGACAGGCACGGTTTCCTCCTGACCGGCAGCGATATCCCGGCCGCCCGGCTGGAAGACGAGAATCTGACACCATTGTTCCTGGAGACGAGCAGGCCCGGCATATTCGCCGTCGGCGACGTGCGCAGCGGCTCCGTCAAGCGCGTCGCGGCCGCCATCGGTGAGGGCTCAGTAGCCGTCCGCCTCGCCTACGAACGCCTCCAGTCGGCGGGCCAGGCCGAGCGCTCGCCCTGATCCCGACCGTTGGCGTGCCGTTGCTGTTCGTCCCGCACCTCACGTCCATGGCCACGCTCGCCAGAGCCCAGCCATACCAACGGGTCGCAATTCAGCAATCCAATTCTGAACGTGCCCTGGCAGCTGCGCCGCGGCCGGCAGTCGCATTTGCGACCGCGGAATGCGCGTGCATACATGATGCTCCTGATCGGAGAAGATAGTTTCCAGGAAGAGCAAACCATCAGCGGAAGAAGGCTGCCATGGAACGCGACGACCTGATCCTCATCAGCGTGGATGACCACATCATCGAGCCGCCCGGCATGTTCGCAGGCCACCTGCCTGGGAAGTACGCGGCGGACGCGCCAAGGCTGGTGCACCGCGAGGACGGCACCGACGTCTGGGCGTTCCGGAACGTCACGATCCCGAACGTCGCGCTGAACGCCGTCGCCGGCCGCCCCAAGGAGGAGTACGGCATGGAGCCGCAGGGGCTGGATGAGATCCGGCCCGGCTGCTACGACGTGCACGAGCGGGTCAAGGACATGAACGCCGGCGGCATCCTGGCGCAGATGAACTTCCCTTCATTCCCCGGGTTCGCCGCCCGGCTGTTCGCCACGGACGACCCGGAGTTCTCCCTGGCCCTCGTGCGGGCCTACAACGACTGGCACATTGACGAGTGGTGCGGCGCGTACCCGGGCCGGTTCATCCCGATGGCGCTGCCGGCGATCTGGGACCCGCAGGCCTGCGCGGATGAGGTCCGCCGGGTCGCGGGCAAGGGCTGCCACTCCCTGACGTTCACCGAGAACCCGGCGGCGCTCGGCTACCCGAGCTTCCACAGCGATCACTGGGACCCGCTGTGGCGCGCCCTGTCCGACACGGGCACGATCCTCAACGTGCACATCGGCTCGTCGGGCCGGCTGGCCATCACGGCCCCGGACGCGCCGCCGGACGTCATGATCACCCTCCAGCCGGTCAACATCGTCCAGGCCGCCGCGGACCTGCTGTGGTCCCGGGTGGTCAAGGAGTTCCCGGACGTGCGGATCGCGCTGTCGGAGGGCGGCACCGGGTGGATCCCGTACTTCCTGGACCGGCTCGACCGGACCTACGAGATGCACCACACGTGGACTGGGCAGGACTTCGGCGGCAAGCTGCCGTCGGAGGTGTTCCGCGAACGGTTCCTGACGTGCTTCATCTCCGACCCGGTCGGCGTGCGGCTACGCCACGACATCGGCATCGACAACATCTGCTGGGAGTGCGACTACCCGCACTCCGACTCCGTGTGGCCGGACGCCCCCGAGGTGCTGTGGGACGTGCTGACCAGCTGCAACGTGCCCGAGACCGACATCAACAAGATCACCTACCAGAACGCGATGCGCTGGTACCACTTCGACCCGTTCACGCACGTGCCGAAGGAGCAGGCCACCGTGGGCGCGCTGCGCGCCGCGGCCGCCGGGCACGACGTGTCGGTCCAGGGTCGCAGCCATCAGGTCATCTCGTCGGCGGAGAAGATGGCAGCCTACCGCGCCATGGCGCAGGCGGTGCGTCGATGACGCCAGCTTACGGGCACGTGTCCTGGTAGGCGATGCCTGGCGCGTACAGGGTCCATTCGGTCCGGCTGAGACCGGCCCCTACCAGACCGCACACCTGGTTCCTGAGCTCGGTGAAGTCGCGCCACAGCAAGCCAGGCCACAGCCGTATGGTCACGTTGCCGCTGGCCGAGACAAGCGTGCGGCCATCGGGAGTGAACGCGACGCTGGTCACGGGCCCGGCGCTGGCGGTCAGTGGCAGGCCGAGCTGCGTGTGGGTGGCGGGATTCCACAGCCGCACCGTGCCGTCCCGGCTTCCTGACGCCAGCGTGTTGCCGTCCGGACTGAACGCGACGCTGGTCACGGGCCCGGTGTCGCCGGTCAGCGGCAGGCCGAGCTGCGTGCGGGTGACGGGATTCCACAGCCGCACCGTGCCGTCCTGGCTGGCGGAGGCCAGCGTGCCGCCGTCGGGGCTGAACGCGACGCTGGTCACGGGCCCGGCGTTGGCGGTCAGCCAGCCGACCGGTTCGCGGGAGGCGGAATCCCACAACCGAACCGTGCCGTCTTGGCTGGCGGAGGCCAGCGTGCTGCCGTGGGGACTGAACGCGATGCTGGTAACTGCCCCGGTGCCGGCGGCCAATCGCGTACCGAGCTGTGTGCGGGTGGCGAGATCCCACAACCGAACGCTGCCGTGGCTGCTGCCTGACGCCAGCGTGGAGCCGTCGCGGCTGAACGCGACGCTGGTGACGGTGCTGGCGCCATTGGCCGACAGCGAACCGAGCAGTCTGCGAGTGGCGAGATCCCACAACCGCACCTTGCCATCCTGGCCGCCCAGCGCCAGCGTCCGGCTATCGGGGCTGAATGCGACGCTGGTGACGAAGCCGAAGCTGGCGGCCGGGAGCGAAACAAGCCGCCTGCCGGTTGCGGTGTTCCACAGCTGTACGGTGCCGTTGCCGCCGACCACAGCGAGCGTGCGGCCATCGGGGCTGAACGCGTCGCCGACGACCGAGCCGACGTTAGTGCTGGCGGTCAGCGTAGCGTCCAGCTGCTCGATGGTGGCGAGATTCCACAGCTCTACCGTGCCGTCGCCGTTACCTGCCGCGAGCAGGCGGCCATCAGGGCTGAACGCGACGCTGTCGACGGAGCCGGCGTCACCGGTCAGCGGCGGACCGAGCGGCCTATGGGTGAGGACAGTCCACAACCGCACCGTGCCGTCCTGGCTGCCTGCCGCGAGCAGGCGCCCGTCCGGGCTGAACGCGACGCTGTCGACGGAGCTGCCATCACCGGGCGGCGAGGCGAGCAGCCTGCCGGTGGCGAGATCGCACAACCGTACGCTGCCATCGCTGCTGCCTGACGCGAGGAGGTGGCCATCGGGACTGACCGCGATGCTGGTGACAGAGCCGGCGTCACCGGTCAGCGGCGGACCGAGCGGCCTGAAGGTGGTTAGATCCCACAACCGCACGCTGCCATCGCTGCTGGCCGCCGCCAGCGTAAGGCCATCAGGGCTGAACGCGATGCTGGTGACAGAGCCGGCGCTGGGAATCAGTACGGTGATCAGCTTGCCGGTGGCGATATTCCAGAACAGCACGCTGCCATCGCTGCTGGCTGCAGCCAGCGTAAGTCCATTAGGACTGACCGCGACGCTGGTGAGGGTGCTGGCGGTCAGCGAGGCGAAAGGCCTGCGTGTGGTGAGATCCCACAGCTCTACGGCGCCGTAGTCGCCTCCGACGGCCAGCGTGCGGCCATCGGGGGTGAGTGCCACGCTGGTGACCGGGAGGGTGCTGGCCGTCAGCGGAGGCCCTAGCTGCTTGTGGGTGGCAACATCCCAGACCCGCGCCGTGCCGTCCGCGCTGCCTGACGCCAGGGTGCGCCCATCGGAGCTGAACACGACGCTGTCGACAGGACCGCTGTCGCCGTGGAGGATCCCGACCACTCCTTCGAGCCGGGTTGTCTCGAGCGCTTCGATCATGCTGCTGCGCGCGACGGTCGGGGTAGCCGGACCAGCATCGAAGGGGGCAAGCGCCGCGAGAGAAAGCAAAAGCGCGGCATCGGGTCCGTTCTCGGCATCCGCCTGCGCGGCCGAGGAGAGCGCAAAAGTCGCTGCGATGTTCTCTTCGCTTTGGGCCTTCGCGGCTGCGTTTCGAGCCCGTTCGGCTTGCAATGCCACTAGCGTCACCGATACGGCGGCCGTAACAACGATCAATGCGACGATGAGCCATCGGCGACGTTCCCGGCGCCGCCACTGCGACCGGCGGAATTCGTCACGGCGGCGGCTGATCCAGGGAACAAGGAACTCGCTGGTGATCTCGTAGAGATCCAGATCGCGGCGGCGCTCTCGGCGCACGAGCCTTGACCGGCTGAGGTCGTCGAGCGCTTGTCCGAGCAGGCCCGGCGTTATTCGCCCTTCCTGTTCCCTGGCCCGCTGAATCAGGTCGTCTGCCGATATCACGTTGCGCGTGCCGGCTGGGGTGACCATCTGCGCGAGCACAGCGATCGCGGCGGCCTTGCGCTGGGCGGGCATGTCATCGAGCGCCTCACCCAGGTAGTCCTCCAAGAGCCCTCGCGGGCCCTTTTCGGTGAGCAGCGCCTCCGGGTGATCGCTCTGCCATAGCCGCAGACAGACCGTCTGCACTTCGGACAGGCTGATGTCGCCGGCGCCAAAACGCTCCGCCAGCACAGTCACCAGACGGCTGGCAAGGGCCGGGGAAAGCTGGCGGGCGAAATGACCGGGGTATTGCTCGAACGGTCCTCGGATGATCGTCGGCAGCGCGCCGACAGCGGGCGGGGTGATCCGGAGGGCCTGGTCGATGAGTTCCGGGCAGGCTGTCAGCAGTTCTTTGACCTTGCCCAGATAGTCCTCGCGGAAGGAGAGCAGGACCTTGACCGGGAGTGAGCCGCGCAGCAGCCGGACGAGGAGCGTCACTAGGCGCCGCTGCGCGTCACGGGTTCCGGCCTCGTCGAACAGGGTCACAATCTCCTCGAACTGATCGAAGATCAGCAGCAGCCGGTGCTGCCCGCACGCCGCGCTAACGCGTTCCTCGAAAGCGTCTATCGCCAGCACGGCCCGCGCCGGCGTCTCCTCATCGGGCGCTAGGACGGAAGGCAGCAACTCGCCCTCGTCGCCGTCTGAGCTATGGATCCGTTCGACGACAAGCTCTTGGCTTAAGTTTTAACCTGATTTCTATTCATAACAGGTCGAATGCTTATTATTCGCTCATATATCTGAGTGATGTATAAGGAACGGCCGTTTCCCTCATGCTGGTTGCTGCGAAACTCCCGGTCATGAGAGGAAACGGCCGTGCTTCCTACCCTGCCACGGCCCGGTTCCGGGCTGCAAACGCTTCCGGGAACCGGGCAGGTCCTGCTGCTGTCGCAGGCCGGCGCCCCTGACCCGGATCCGGCTGTCTTCGAGGCGGCGGTCGCGCGGTGCCGGGCGCTGGAGCGGCTGCGGCAGTTCCGGCAGTCGCTGTACGAGTGCCTGGACGCGCGGGCCGATGCCCTGTTCGAGCTCACCGACGCGGTGCTGTGCGCCGATCACGCGGTGACGTCGCTGGTGCAGCTGTGCCTGGAGCCGGAGTTCACCCGCAGTCATGGTGCCCTGTACGACGCGCTGTCCGCCGGGCGGATCGATGACGAGAGGCTGTTCTCCTTGCTGGCGGCGGAGCTGCCGCAGGCCGTGGACGGGCCGGAGGCCCGCGCCTGGATCGCCGAGCATGACGTGATCGACCGCGGGCTGCTGGACAAGGCGCTGGCAGGCATGCCGGCGGAGAAGGCCGCGCAGGTCCGGGACGCGTGCGCCCGGTGGGCCCGGCTGCGGTTCGCCGCCGGCGCGACCTCCTGCCCGAGGCCGGACGCGTGGTGCTCTCCGGGCCGGGAGCACGTCCACAACGGGGCCTGCCACTGCAGGGGCTCGTCCAAGACCACGCCCGGCTGGGAGTACCAGTTCACCGCCGCGATCGGCCACCTGCGCACCGCCTGGGCCGCGATCGTTGACGTGGCGCGCACGGTGCCCGCCACCCGCACGGCGCAGACGGTCGCGCAGGTGAAGAGCGTGCTGCGCCGGCTTCGCACCGCCGGGCACGGGGTGAAGGCCGCGCCGCTGTTCGTCTTCGACGCCGGCTACAGCGCCGCCGCCCTCACCGACGGGCTCCTGGGCTGCCCGGTCCACGTCCTGGTCCGGCTGGCAGCCGGCTCGGTGTTCTATGCCGGGCCCGTCACCTGGGAAGGCAAGTACGGCCGCCCGCCGCGCCGCGGGGCGGCGGTGCACTGCCTGGAGCCCGCGGACTTCGCCGCTGCCGCCGGCGGCAGCGGGCCACGGGGCCGGAAGAAACCCCTCCCGCCGAACCCCGAACCGGACGAGACCCTCGTCCTGCCGGATACCCCGCTCTACGGCACCGTCCGCGCCGGGGCCTGGCACCGCGTCCACCCCTGCATCCACGGCGACCGCGGCTGGTTCGCCGGCCGGAAGAAGCTCCCGGTCCTGCCCGGCACCCTCGTCCACGTCACCGTCGAGCGCCTGCCCGACGGCCGCGACCCCCACCGCGCCATGTGGCTATGGCACGCTGGCCCCGGACCCCTGTCCCTGGACGAGCTCTGGCGCGCCTACCTCGCCAGGTTCGACATTGAGCATGCCTTCAGGCTCCTGAAGGGTGCCCTCGGACTCACCGCCGCCAAGGTGAGAACCCCCGAACAGGCCGGCCGCTGGGCCCGGGTCCTCATGGCCGCCTGCGCCCAGCTCCTGCTCGCACGGCCCCTGGCCGGCGACCTCCGCCGGCCCTGGGAGAAACAGCCCGACCCCGCCCGGCCGCTGGCACCGGGCCGGGTCCGCCGCGGGTTTCGCAACATCCGCCGTGACCTGGGCACACCCGCCCGTGTCGCGAAACCCACCCGCCCCGGACCCGGCCGCCCCAAAGGCAGCAGCAAAGGCCCAGCTCCCCGGTACCTTCTCCCCGGCGAAGCCGACATGCCCCGCACGTCAACCACGCCGCTGACCAGGGAAAAGGTTAAAACTTAAGCTTGGGACTCGCGCGGCTGCACGCGCAGCCGCTCAGGCTCGAAGCCGAGCCGGATGGCTTCGGGGATCAGGCCGGCGTTGACGAGGGAGGACTTGCCCGAGCCCGAGTCGCCATACAGCAACACGCCCCGGTACACCGAGACAAGGCTGGCCAGGCGGCGCGTCTCCTCGTCGCGCGCGAAGAAGATGGCGTGGTCGACGTAGCGGAATGGGTTGATTCCGCGGTACGGGACGCTCGGAACGGCTATCGCACGTTCGCTCAGGACGGCGATGGCCGGAATTCCTTTCCGAGAACGCGCTTATAGAGCCTGGGTACGAACATCCAGGCGTCCTCCGCGACGAACTTCACGTACCGGCGCTGATTGTGCCACACATCAAAGATCAGCGGGTCGGGGTGGTTATCGACGGAATACATGTCGGGCACGCTCGCGCGGTCAATCTTCCAGCGAAGTGTCTTGAACAGCAGGCGAAGGTTGTAATCCAGCAGGCTATACCCGACAAACAAGGTCGTCCAGCCGGTCAGGTAGTACTTAAGCGTCAGGGGAACCGGGTCGTACGGGTCCTTGTCCGACATCCGCAGAACGAACTGGATGTAGTCCTCATCGGTGATGACGATCGTTTCCGGGCGCTGGATGTCACCGTGGATCTTGAACACGACAGGACTCTCTGCCGTCGGGTCGCGGTAGTCGTCCGTGGCCTCGAGGTTCGGCTTGTATATCGCCACACGCGGCGGCCTGCCCACGGCGCTCAGCGCGCTCTCGAACAGCTGGTCGTAGTTCGTGGTTATTACCAGCGGGAAACCCAGCTCCGCCAGCGCCCGCAGCATCGGCGAGGGGCGTTTGCCTGTCCGTACCGCCTCCGCGACGGCGTCCACGAGTTGACGGCGCGAGCGCGCGATCTCGTAGAACAGCGCCACCCGCTGAAGATTTGACAAATCCTCGTTCGGAAACCGCACGGAAAGATTGCAGTCGTCCGCGAGCTTACGGCTCAGCGCAGCACCAGTCGGCGGACGCTGCTCGGCCGGGTACTCGTACGGCGACGCCTCGGGCGGCGGGGCATGAATGCCGGCACCAAGAAACAGGATGCAGCGCTGCTGGCTGACGGCGCCAGCGATCACTCCGATAACGTCATCGATGTCCGAGTCAAACGTCAAAACATTACCCATTCCATCCGACCGCAGGCGAAGGTTAACACAACGCCCGCCCGCCGACAGATTAATCATTGCGACTGGGCGCATGCGGGCACGTTCACCGACCAGGTACCGCGGCCACGAGATGATGGCTTGGCGCCGGGGAGCCAGCCGGGTCCGTTCGGACTAAAGGAAAGAGGAGCGGGGCGGCGGGTTACCTTCCGCTGTGCCTAGCGGGAGTTGCCGTGTGGCCGCCTCAGTCGGGCTGGCCTGGTTTGTCGGCCGGTTCGGTCCCTTCTTCCTGAACGTCGGGGATGACGAGTTCGCTGGGCTCGAAGCTGCCTTCGCCGGCCACGGCGGCCAGTTCGTAACCCAGCGGCTCGTGCGCGGCAGGTGGCGGCGTGCGCCGGCCGGTCAGCGCCGAGGCGATGGCTGCGATGACGCAAGCGGCGATGGCGAACCCGAAGGCCACGCCGAGGCCGTCGTGGAACGGCGCGGTGATCAGGTGCGGGAAGAACTCGCGGCCGACCACGTACGCCGCGTGCGACGCGGGCAGGCGCGCCAGCAGCGGGCCGAGCAGCTGCTGCATCGGGTTGTAGCCCAGGAAGGAGGCGAACAGCACGCCGATCGGCGGCAGGTGCGAGATCGGCGCGGCCGCGGCGGCCGGGACGCCCTGGGCGGTCAGACCGCTCAACATGGCCGACGGCAGCTTGCTCGACAGGCCGGCCACCATCAGGGTGAAGAAGATGCCGATCGACAGCACGAACGCGGAGTTCTGGAACGTGGCGATCATGCCGCCCGCCGCCCCGCGCTGGCTGGCCGGAGCCGAGTTCATCATCTCCGCCCAGTTCGGCGAGAAGAACAGGCCGGAGCCGAAGCCGTTGAGGGCGATGACGACCGCGAACTGCCAGTAGGCGAAGTCCACCGGGACGAATGTCAGCAACAGGAAAGACGCTCCCGTCAGCAGCGCGCCGCCTACGGTGAATGGCTTGGCGCCGAACTTGTCGGACAGCACGCCGGATAGCGGCGCGGACACCAGGAAGCCGGTCGTCAGCGGCACCAGGTAGATGCCGGCCCACAGCGGGGTCTGGCTGTAGCCGTAGCCGTGCAGCGGCAGCCAGATGCCCTGCAGCCAGATGATCAGCATGAACTGCATGCCGCCGCGGCCCATCGCCAGCATCAGGCTCGCGATGTTCCCGGCGGTGAACGCCCGGATCTTGAACAGCGAGATACGGAACAGCGGCTCGGCGACCTTGGTCTCGACGTACACGAAGATCACCAGCAGCGCCAGTCCGCCGAAGAGCGCGGTGAGCACCCACGGGTTGGTCCAGCCCATCGGGTGCCCCCCATAGGGCAGCAGGCCGTACGTGATGCCGACCAGGATGGCGACCAGTCCGCCGCCGAACAGCAGGTTTCCCCACCAGTCCATCTGCGCGTGCTTGCGCACGCCGATGTCGTGCAGCATGAAGTACGCCCACACGGTGCCGAACACGCCAATCGGCGCCGAGACCAGGAAGATCAGGTGCCAGTTGATGGGGGCGAGGAGGCCGCCGAGGATCAGGCCGATGAACGACCCGGCGATGGCCGCGATCGAGTTCACGCTGAGGGCGGTGCCGCGCTGGTTGGCCGGGAACGCGTCGGTGACGATCGCCGCGGCGTTGGCGAACAAGAACGCGCCGCCGATGCCCTGCACGACCCGCCAGACGATCAGCCACATCGCTCCGTCCGCGCCGTGCATCCAGGTCACGGTCAGGAAGATCGAGGCCACGCTGAACACCGCGAAGCCGAGGGTGTACATGCGCACCCGGCCGAACATGTCGCCCAGGCGGCCGAACGACACGACCAGCACCGCGGACACCACGAGGAACCCCATGAACATCCACAGCAGGTAGCTAGTGTTGCCGGGACTGAGCGGGTTCAGTCCGATGCCGCGGAACACGGCGGGCAGCGCGATCAGCACGATCGACTGGTTGATCGTCGCCATCAGCATGCCCAGCGTCGTGTTGGACAGCGCGATCCACTTGTAGTGCGGGCTGAGCGCACGGCCAGCCTGCACGGGCGCGCCTGCCACGTCGGAATTAACCGTCATGCGCCGATATGCTCCCCACCTGAGACTCAACGGGTGCTTGCTTGTCCTCAACTAACAATGGCTTACCAGACCGGAATCCGCATCCGCACCCCGCATGCCCTGGCGGTGATGCGGCTGGCCCCTGCCGCGCCTGCTGAGAATCGAAGCAACCTGTGAGCCGTGACCGTCCTCGGGTGGTGCCAGTGGGTCGAGGGCGGGCCGGAAGCGGCTGGCGCCGTCAGGCGGACGGCTGGGCGCCGGCGCCGCCGGCCGCGGGCGGGCTGCCTTTCGCGCCGAAGACGGGGATCCCCCGCGGCCTGGCATGGCCGCGGCTGCGGGCCCGGATGCGGTCGGCGACGATCGCCACGCCGAGGACTAGGCCGAGCGCGACCTGCTGGAAGAACGGAGAGACGTTCAGCACGATCAGCGCGTTGTTGATCAGCATCAGCAGCAGGATGCCGGCGACCATTCCGACGACCCGGCCCTCACCGCCGTAGAGGCTCACGCCGCCGATGACGGCCCCGGCGATCGCGTCCAGCTCCCAGCCGCTGCCGACGCTTGGGTCGCCGACGCCGATACGGCCGATGACCAGGACGGCGACGAGCCCGGCGCAGGCGCCGCTGATGACGTAGGTGAGCACCAGCCGCCGGGCGACCGGGATGCCGGCCAGCCGCGCCGCCTCCCGGTTCCCGCCGACCGCGTAGATCTGGCGGCCGATATAGGTCCGTTCCAGGAGCACCCAGGCGGCTACCGCCACCACGGCGAAGATGATCACCGGCACCGGCACGCCGCCCACCTTGGACAGCGTCAGCGTCTGGTAGAAGAACGCCACGCCGCTGATCGGCTGCCCGGATGTCAGCGCGAGCGCGCCGCCCGCGGCCGCGGTCAGCGTCACCAGCGTGATGGCGAACGGCGGGACGTCGAGCCGGGTGACGAACCAGCCGTGCAGGTAGCCGATGACCATCCCGATCACGATCGAGATGACGATGCAGAGGCCGACGGGCACGTTGTCGTTGACGTTGAGGTAGGCGGAGACCATCGAGCAGAGCGCGACCACCGAGCCGGGCGACAGGTCGATGCCGCTGGTGAGGATCACGATGCCGACACCGAGGGCGAGAATGCCGTAGTTGGCGAGGTCGAGCCCGATGACCTGTAGGTTCGACGCGTCGGCGAATCTCGGCTGGAGAGCGGTCACCACGACGAAGACCAGCACGCAGGCGGCGATCACGCCGAACTCGGGGATGTCGACTATGGCCCGCACGAGGCTTCGCCGCGCGGGGGCAGCCGCTTGTGCCGCTTGTGCCGTTTGTGCCGTTTGTGTCGGCTCCGGGGCGTCCTGGCGGACGCCGCTGGTCTTCTCCGCTTGGCTTCCTGTCACGGGATTTCCCTCACTCCGCTTGCCGTCAACAGCACTTGTTCCTTGGAGAACTGATCTTTGGTGAGGACGCGGCCGATCCGGCCGCGCCGGAGCACGACGATCCGGTCGGCGAGGTGGAACAGCTCCTCCAGTTCGGACGACGCCACGATCACCGCCATGCCGCGCGCCCGCGCCTGGTCGATGAGGCCGTAGATCTCGGCCTTGGCGCCGACGTCGACGCCGCGGGTCGGCTCGTCGAGGAGCAGCAGTGTCGGCTCGGCGGCGAACCACTTGCCGAAGATGACCCGCTGCTGATTGCCGCCGGACAGTGAGCCGATCGGCTGCTCGATCGACGCGAACCGGGCGCCGGTGGGGGCGGTGAACGCGGCGGCCCTGGCCCGTTCTGTCTTCGGGGACAGGAAGCCACCGCGGCTTATCCGCCGCAGGGTCGCGAGGGTGACGTTCCATCTGACCGGGGAGCTGGCGAGGATGGACTGCTGCTTGCGGTCCTCGGGAACGAGCGCCACCCCGACCGCCACCGCCTCGCCGGGGTTGCGGGGCGCGTAGTCCTTCCCGCCGAGCGTCATGGTCCCGCCGGTGCGCGGGATGGCGCCGAAGATGGTGTGCAGCAGCCGGCTGCGGCCCGCGCCCATCAGCCCGGCGACGCCGAGCACCTCGCCCTCGGTGACGTTCAGGTGCACCGGCCCCAGCCCCTCCGCGGTCAGCCCCGTCGCGCTGAACACGGCCCCGGACCGGGCCGGCCCGCTGTGGTCGGCGGTCACCGTCGCCAGGTGCTCCCGTCCGACCATCTCCTTGATCAGCCGGGCGTCGGTCGCCTCCGTCACGGGCAACTCCGCGACGAGCCTGCCGTTCCGCAGCACGACCACCCGGTCCGCGGCTTCCCTGACCTCCTCGAGGCGGTGTCCCACGAAGATCACGGCGCCGCCGTGCGCGGCGTGCTCCCTGGCGATCCTGATCACCAGCCCGGCCTCCACCGGGCCGAGCGCGGACGTCGGCTCGTCGAGGATCAGCAGCTGGGGGGCGCGGCCGAGCGCCTTCGCCACCTCGAGCAGCTGCCGGGCCGGGATCGACAGCGCGGACACCGGAGCGCGCGGATCGACGTCGAGTTCTACCCGCTTCAGCATGCTCCTGGCGGCAGCGGTGGCCGCCTTCCGGTCGTAGAAGAAGCCGCGCGAGCCTTCCGGGCGCACGCCGAGCGTCAGGTTCTCCGTGACACTCAGCTGTCCGACCAGCGGGAACTCTTGGGAGACCATGGCGACGCCCGCCGCCTGGCTCGCGA
Source organism: uncultured Actinomycetota bacterium (assembly GCA_963771985.1). Taxonomy (GTDB): domain Bacteria; phylum Actinomycetota; class Actinomycetes; order Streptosporangiales; family Streptosporangiaceae; genus Trebonia. Next base: position 398,520 of record CAVYVO010000036.1, read on the forward strand.
TCGGCGAGCCCGTGTGCAGCGGCTCGCCGTCGATGACCACCTCGCTGCCGGGGTCCGGCGCCACGGTGCCGGCCAGGATGCCGAGCATGGTGGACTTGCCCGCCCCGTTCTCGCCTACCAGGCCGGTGACCTCCCCGTACCGGAAGGTCAGCTGATCGACCTGGAGGACCGTGGCCAGGCCATATGTCTTGGACACGCGGCGCAGGGAAACGCCCGCGGCGTTTCCCTGCGGCACGCGGCTGGCTGCCGGTCCGGTCACTGGGACTGGATTCCGATGCCGTTCCAGAAGCTGGTGAAGGCGCTGACGTTCGCCTTCGTCATGATGCCCACTCCGGTGCTGAGCGTGTCGCCCTGCCCGGCCGCGAAGTACGGCTTGACCAGCGTCATCGTCGCGCTGTCGCCGAGCACCTTGTCGGCGGCCAGCACGTAGGCGAGCATGTAGCCCTGGTAGTACGGGCGCTGCAGGATGGACGCGGCGATCAGGCCGCTCTTCACGTCGCTGACCGTGTTCTGCTCGCCGTCGTCGGAGACGATCGTGATCTTGCCGGCCTGGCCCGACGCCTGGACGGCCTGCCCCGCCGCGCCGCCGTCGTAGGAGTACACGGCGTAGATGCCCTTGATGTTCGGGTTCGCCTGGATAGCGGCCTGCAGATCGGAGACCGCCGTGTCGACGTCCTGGTTGTCGTTGAGGACCTGCACGACCTTGACGCCCGAGCCCATGCACTGCTTGAAGCCGACGACGCGCTGCTGGGTGTTGGCGGCGGTCAGCGAGCCGCTGATGGCCACCACGTCGCCGGACCCGATCGCCTGCGTCATCGCCTTGCCCGCGTCGCAGCCCGCGGTGGTGTTCGGCGTTCCGATGTAGAACTGGGCCTGCGTGCCCGGCAGCGGGGAGTCGTAGGCGACCACGCTGAGGCCCTTCGACACCGCCTGCGAGATCGGCGTGGTGAGCGACTGGGCCTCCACCGCGCTGACGCCCCAGCCGGTGTATCCCTGCGACGTCAGCGTCTCGAGCAGCGACACCTGGTCGGTCGCCGTCGACTGGGTCGGCTCCTCGAACGTGCCTGACGCGCCCTTGCCGCCAAGCCACTTCATGGCCGCGTTCCAGCCGGCCTTGGCCTCGTTCCAGTACGACGCGTTCCCGTTGGTGATCATCGCGATCTTGACGCCGGACAGGCTCTTGCCGCTGAGCTGTCCCTGGAGCTTGGACGTCAGCGCCTGGAGGGCCGCGTCGTTGAACGCCGAGGAGCCGACGATGGCGCTGGCGGCGGAGTTCGACGTGGACGACGACGCGCTGCTGGACGCGGCCGCGCTGGCGCTGGCCGGGGTGGTCGAGCTGCTGTTCGACGGGCTGGAGCATGCGGTCACGGCCAGCAGGCCGCCGACCGCGGCCGCGAGCCCTGTCGCGAGTTTTCTGTGCATACGCAACTCCTTAATGGTCAGGAGATACTGAGGTAAGAAGAAACAAGCGATATCACTGCAGCGCGGCTTGGTGAGCGCTCGCGTGAATGCTGGAATACGTCTACGTTTTGCGCTTGTGAACGTTCACATTGAACGTAGGGTGCGCTCGCTGAACGTGTCAAGATCCGATGTCCGGATCGTTATAATTGCTCGCTATTAGGATCGAAAACAGTCGATTTAGCAGCTCTAATGAGGAGAAATAGCATGCTGGAATCCCGCGCGTGAATGCCGGATTCTGACGGCATAGTGGTATGCCGGGGCGGCATTCTTGATAAGCGCACGGTTCCGGGTGGCATGGTTTAGGTGACCTGGATACCGGCGTACGGGCAATCAGCATTTGTCGGCGGGGAAACCGACGACTCGCCCGGGTCCTCCCCTAACGCGAATTTCCGGGATACAGCCTCCTAAGGCGGTCAGGTTTCCGCGGGCGAGACGGTGGTAGCCGATGTCGGCGCCCAAGTGTTCACCGCGCGGGCCCGCGCCCGGAGGCGCTCCCCGCGCGGTCCGCACGAGCCCGGGGCGCGCGGGGCATGCGAGCCTGGCGGGCGGATCCGGACGCGAGCCTGGCGCGCGGACGGGTCACGTCCGCGCGGTCACACCCGGTCTCTCCGGCAGGCGGAACGTTGCCGTTCACCTCGGAGCCTCCTTCCGCAGTGCGCGCGACCGGCGCAACACGTCTGCTGCCTTGACGCTGAAATTGTTAACGCTCATACTAAGCAAACATCCCAGGGTAACAAGACTTTCATGCCGCAAAAATAGAGAGGATGTGATCGCTAACAACATGCCCGGCGCGAGCGCGTCCGCGGGTCCGCGTGCCCGCAGGTCCGCGTGTCCGCGCCGTGCAAGCCGAGCCATCGGCGGCTTCTCGGGAGGGGAGCGGGTTCTCGGAGCGGGTTCTCGGAGCGGGTTCTCGGAAAAGGAAGGGCAGGTTCAACGATGACTGTCAGACCACGACTCCGGCGCGCGAAACGGGCGCTGCTGGTCCTGGCCGCCGCGGCGGCGCTGGTCACCGGCGCGCTGTTCGGCGGCGGCGCCACCCCGGCCAAGGCGGCCACACAGCTCCCCTGCGACATCTACGCCGCGGCCGGCACCCCCTGCGTGGCCGCCCACAGCACCAGCCGGGCACTGTACGCGGCCTACAACGGGCCGCTATACCAGGTCAAGCGGACCTCCGACGGCACCACCTTGAACATCGACACGCTGAGCGCCGGCGGCTACGCCGACGCCGCCGCGCAGGACTCGTTCTGCGCGGGGACGTACTGCACGATCACCGAGATCTACGACCAGTCCGGTCACGGGAACAACCTCGCCATCGGCCCGGCCGGCGGCAACGGCGCCGCGGACATCGGCGCGAACGCGGCGGCGCTGCCGGTGCTGGCCGGCGGGCATAAGGTCTACGGGGTCTACATCTCCCCCGGCATGGGTTACCGGGACGACTCCACCACCGACATGCCGACCGGCGCTGATCCGCAGGGCGCGTACATGGTGACCAGCGGCACGCACGTCAACAGCGGCTGCTGCTTCGACTACGGCAACGCCGAGACCAACAACGACGACAACGGCAACGGACACATGGACGCGGTCTACTTCGGCACGCTGTGCTGGTTCACCCCGTGCACCGGGTCCGGGCCGTGGGTCCAGGCCGACCTGGAGAACGGACTGTTCTCCGGCGGGAACGGCAACAACCCGAACAACGACGGCAACTCAAGCCAGTTCGTCACCGCCCTCGTCAAGAACAACGGCACCACTACCTACGCCATCAAGGGCGGCAACGCCGACTCGGGAGGGCTGACCACCTGGTATAGCGGGGCGCTGCCCGACCTGGGCGGGTACGCCCCGATGCACCAGGAAGGCGCCATCATCCTCGGCGTCGGCGGCGACAACAGCAACAGTTCCGCGGGCTCCTTCTTCGAGGGCGTCATCACCGCGGGCTACCCGACCGACGCGGCGGACAACGCCGTGCAGGCCAACATCGTCTCGGTCGGCTACGCCCCCTACAGTCTCCCGGACAACCCGTTTACCAGCGGGTCGGAGATCTCGATCAACGCCACGACGCCGTGCTGCACGGCGGACTACCTCACGGGGGACTACCCCAGCGGCGACGAGGTAGGGATCACGAACGTGACCTCGAGCAGCTCGTCGACCCTGAAGGCGGACGCGACCTGGATCGTCGAGCCCGGCCTGGCCAACAGCTCGTGCGTCTCCTTCGAGTCGGCCAACGGATCCGGTGACTACATCCGCCACTACGACTTCGAGCTCTACCTGGAACCGAACGACGGCACCGCACAGTTCGCGCTCGATGCCACCTTCTGCCCCCGGGCGGGCAACAGCGGCTCGGGCTACTCCTTCATGTCCTACAACTACAGCTACAAGTACATCCGCCACTACGACTACGTCGCCTACATCGCCAGCGACGGCGGCTCCAACGCGTGGGACGCGTCCAGCCTGTGGCAGGACGACACGACCTGGCTTGTTACCTCCCCGTGGTCGTGACGGCTCGCCGCACGGCGACAGTGCCGTCCTAGCGGGTGCACCTCGTTGCCCGCCGCAGGCCACAAGCCTGCGGCGGGCACGTGGGGCGGCGGGCGCGGATGGGACGCGGGATGCGGGAGAGGTCCGGCACCTCCCGCGTATAGATACCCCACTGGGTATCCCGCTGCCAGGGCTTCCATGATCACGAATGATCCGCATGTTATAGCGATAAAAAATCTTCACCAGGAAAAATGTCTTCGTGATCATGCTGGTGCTGGTGGGGTCGTTAACGTCCTAAATCATGAAATTTCCGATTTAATACCCCCGCAGGCTTCGGGACCGGGCAGCACCCTGGGCCCGTGCGACTCGAACGATATGACGTCTCCGATCCCGCATGGCCTCTTCGGTCCCGCATGGCCTCTTCGGTCCCGCATGGCCTCTCCGGTCCGGGCGACCTCTCCGCTCCCGGATGACGTCTGCGGTCCCGGATGGCCTCTCCGGTCCGGGCGGCATCTGCGATCCGGGCGGCCTCTGCGATCCTGGCGCCGCCACATTCCGGGCGGTTCGGGCGTGCTGAGCCGCTGACCAGCGAGGCCGCGCGGCCATTGGCGCGCAGTATCACCCGGACCGGATGAGGCGGACACCGGCCAGTCGCGGCATCGTCAGATACATAGCATCGCGGCCAGTGTGACGACTGCTACGCGGGCACTCCGACGGCGCACGGCAGCCGGGGTACCTGGACGGCGGCGGGTCGCCGACCAGGGAGGGAGCCGATCTTGACTACACAGACAGCGGAGGCCTCGGCGCGGGTGGTGCCGCGCTACGAACTCGACTCTTCGGTGAACCGGCTGACACCCGCGGAGCGCTCTGCCCGGGGCAAGACGGCACGGGCAGAGGTGCCACGGGAAAGCCATGCGGCGTTCGAGCCGCCAGCGAACCGGACCGACCCGATCGCACTGCTCGAGGAGCAGGGGAAAACGCGCATAGCCGAGCTGGTGCCTGTCCGGTACGGCCGGATGATGGTCTCTCCGTTCACCTACTACCGCGGCGCGGCCCTGCCGATGGCCAGCGACCTCGCGGCCACCCCGGTGACCGGGCTCGCCGTGCAGGCGTGCGGTGACGCGCACCTGTCCAACTTCGGGCTGTTCGGCTCGGCCGAGCGGCGCCTGATCTTCGACGTCAACGATTTCGACGAGACGCTGCCGGGCCCCTGGGAATGGGACGTCAAACGGCTGGCGGCCAGCATGGAAGTCGCCGCGCGCGGCAACAGCTTCTCCGGCAAGCAGCGCCGCGAGATCGTCATGGCCACCGTCCGCCAGTACCGGCAGGCGATGCGCCAGTTCGCCGGCATGAACAACCTGGATGTCTGGTACGCGCGCGCGGACATCAACGAATTGCGGGCGCAGTTCGACTCAACGCTGACCGAACAACAGCGCAAGCGGCTGGACAAGGGCCTGGCCAAGGCGCGGACCAGGGACAGCATGCAGGAAGTGGCAAAGCTCACCCGCATGGTGGACGGCGAGCCGCGGATCATCTCCGATCCGCCCGTGCTGGTGCCGATCGATGAGCTGTCGCCGAGCGAGACGGACCGGGAAGGCCTCAAGGCGTTCGTGAACGGCCTGCTCGGCCACTACAAGCGCACGCTGGAGACGGATCGCCGGTATCTGATCGAGCAGTACCGGTTCTGTGACATGGCCCGCAAGGTCGTCGGTGTGGGCAGTGTCGGAACGCGCTGCTGGATCGTCCTGATGCTCGGCCGCTCGGATGACGATCCGCTGTTCCTGCAGGTCAAGGAGGCGGAGGCGTCGGTGCTGAGCCGCTTCGTCGGTGCCAGCAAGTACAAGAACCAGGGTCAGCGCGTGGTCGCGGGCCAGCGGCTGATGCAGGCGGCCAGCGACATCTTCCTAGGCTGGCAGCACGCCGAGGGGGAGGCGACCCTGGACAGCAAGCCCAGGGACTTCTACGTCCGGCAGCTGCGGGACTGGAAGTTCTCTCTCGAAATCGAGACGCTGATCCCGGACGGTCTGCAGAAGTACGGCTCGCTGTGCGGCTGGTCGCTGGCACGGGCGCACGCCCGCTCCGGTGACCGCATCGCCATCGCCGCCTACCTGGGCGGCTCGGACGTGTTCGACCGGGCCATCACCCAGTTCGCCGCCGCCTACGCCGACCAGAACGAGCGCGACCATCAGGCTCTGGTCGACGCCGTGAAATCGGGACGCATCGCCGCCGAACCCGGCGTGTGACAAGGCAGACGACCTGGCCGCGGGCATGTGCGGGTGACAGGCGCCACCTTCCGTTCGGTATAAAACAAAGCATTCAGCCGAACGGAAGCGGCTGGCTCCCCCAGCCCCGCCGTCTCTGGTGCGCCGCCGAGCCCGGGCGGCCGTGACCGGGGGCGTCAGTGCGGTGCCCGGGCGGGCGGTCCGGCGTGCGGAGCGAGGATGCGGACCGCCACGGCGGTCGCGATGTCGATGATGCCGCGGAGATCACCGCCGTCTTCGACGGTGGTGGCGATCAGTTCCTTGAGGCCGCCCAGCAGCATGATCGTCTCCTGCGGGGACGGCGGGGTCACTCCGGTGCTGGCCAGCTCGGGGCTCTCGGCCAGGGTGTGGATCAGATCGGCGAAGGCCGTCATGGTCCGGCGCAGGAGCGGGCGGGCGTCGTCCCCCAGCGAGGGGACGACGCGGATCCAGCACAGCCGCACCCCCGGGTCGGCGGTCACGCCGCTGATCCACGCCTCAATCGCCTGGCGCACCTGCGCTTGCCAGGGCGAGCGGGGGTTCACGGCGGCGGCGATGCGCGCCACGCTCTGCTCGTTCTCCTCCTGCAAGAGCGCGATGAGGCAGTCCTGCTTATCGGCGAAGTGCTCGTAGAAGGTGCGCCGGGACGTCCGCGCGTGGCGGACCACGTCCGCGACGGTGACCTCCCAGTACGAGCTCTCCCGCAGGGCGGCGGCCAGGCCCGCCAGCAGCCGTTCGCGGTGGCCCGCGGTGGCCGGGGCGAGCGCGGCGGCGCACGCGGGGCCACGGCTGCCGGTGATCTCCATGCTGCTCCTGTGCGCGCGGGAAAGCCTTGCACAACGTCGGTACGGGCACGTACCGTATGTTCTGGTACGTCACCGTACCACCGCTGCCGCGGCGGGAGGAAGTGGGGGGAAGCGGCCGCGGGAGAGCTGGTGGAGGAAGCGCAGGAGGAAGCATGGCCACCGAATCGCTGACCGCGCACGCGCCGGGTGCTTCCGGCGACCGGGACCGGCACGGCCCGGGCTGGCGGGAAGAGGTGCGCTCGAACGTCTACTGGGGAGTGGCCCATGGCCTGCCGCGGCTGGCGATACGCACGGCCGCGCGCCGCGGTGACCTGCAGGGCCGCCTGATACTCGCGCCCACGTCGGGAGATCAGGTGTGGGAGCTGCTCGCGGAAGCCCGCGCCCGCGGGCCGCTGGTCCGGTCGCGGCTGTCCTACCTCACGGCCGACCACGCGGCGGTGAAGGAGGTCCTGTCCAGCCCGGACTTCCGGTCCGGCGGCCCGGCGCGCCCCGACAGCACGCTGGGACGGCTGCTCGTCCGGACGGCCCCCCATACGCCGCACCCTCTCGAGCCGCCGTCGCTGCTGGTGACCGAGCCGCCGGACCACACGCGGTACCGCAGGCTGGTCAGCAAGGTGTTCACGGTGCGAGCGGTGGAGCGGCTGCGGGTGCGGACGGAGGAGATCGCCGGCGAACTGCTCGACGCGCTTGACGACTCGGCGCCGGCGGACCTGATCGCGTCGTACTGCGGGCTGCTGCCGGTCACGGTCATCAGCGAAATCCTCGGCGTGCCGCCCGCGCAGCGGACCATGGTCCTGGAGCTGGGCACCCGGGCGGCCGCCAGCCTCGACTTCGGGCTCGGCTGGCGGCGCTACCGCGAGGTCACGGTGGCGCTGCGCGACTTCGCCCAGTGGCTGGACGCCCACGTCGAGCAGCTGCGGCGCCATCCTGGCGAGGACCTGCTGAGCCAGCTGATCGAGGCCCGCGACGAGGAGGGCACGCTCAACGACCGCGAGCTCAAGGCGACCGCGGGGCTTGTGCTGGCAGCCGGCTTCGAGACCACGGTCAACCTGCTGGGGAACGCGATCGCGCTGCTGCACCGGCATCCCGGACAGCTCGAGCGGCTGCGCGCGGACAGCGCGCTGTGGCCCAATGCCGTGGACGAGGCGCTGCGGCTCGACCCGCCGGTGCTGATGACCGGGCGGACGTGCCTGCGCACGACCTCGGTGGCCGGCGCCGAGGTGCCCGAGGGCATGCACGTGGTGACCGCCCTGGCCGGCGCCAACCGCGACCCGCGGGTGTTCGAGCACCCCGACCGTTTCGACGTGGCCAGGGAGAACGCGCGGGACCACGTCTCCTTCTCCGGCGGGCGCCACTACTGCCTGGGCGCCTCGCTGGCGCGGATGGAGGGCGAGGTGGGGCTGCGGGCCATCACCGAGCGGTTCCCGCAGATGCGGCTCCTGCCGGGCGCCCGGCGACGGCCGACCCGGATCCTGCGCGGGTACGAGAGCCTGCCGGCCCGGCTGCGCTGACTGGCGGGCCGGCTGCGCTGACCTGGCGGGCCGGCTGCGCTGACGGGCGGGCCGGCTGCGCTGACCGGCGGGCCGGCGCCGCCCTTGGGGAAGGCGGTCAGAACAATCCCGCGGGGTCGCCGTTGACGTCCAGGTCGATGTTTTCCCCGGCTGGGTGGCGCGGCAGGCCCGGCATGGTCAGCATGTCGCCCGCGAGCGGGGTGACGAATCCGGCGCCGGCCCGCAGCTGCACGTCGCGGATGGGTACCCGGAAGCCGCGCGGGCGTCCGTGGAGCGCGGGGTCGTGGCTGAGGCTGGCTTGCGTCTTGGCCATGCAGACCGGGAGGCGGCCGAGGCCCAGGTCCTCGGCGAAGCGCAGCCCGCGGGCGGCTGCCGGGGAGATGTCGACTCCGTCGGCTCCGTAGACGGCGGAGGCGATCGTCTCGATCTTCTCCGCGAGCGGCATCTCGTCCGGGTACAGCAACCGGAACCCTGGCGCGCCGTGTGCCGCGGCGGCCCAGACCGCATGGGCGAGGTCCGCCGCGCCCTTGCCGCCCGCGGTGAACTGCGCGGTGACGACCGCGTCCTGGGCGCCGGCGGCGAGCGCCGCATCCCGGACCGCGGCCAGCTCGGCGTCGGTGTCGGTGTCGAAACGGTTGATCGCCACGACGACCGGCACGCCGAACCGGGCGACGATCTCGATGTGCGCGGCGAGGTTGGCGTATCCGTGCGTCTTCAGGGCGCGCACGGTGGCGACAAGCACTGCCGCGTCCGGACGGAGGCCGGAGGCACGGCATTTGATGTCGAAGAACTTCTCCGCGCCTATGTCCGCCCCGAAACCGGCCTCGGTGCACACGATCTCGTTGGTGGCCAGGGCGAGCCGGTCGGCGATGACCGAACTGCTGCCGTGGGCGATGTTCGCGAACGGCCCGGCGTGCACGAAGGCCGGGCCGCCTTCCAGGGTCTGCAGCAGGTTCGGCTTGACGGCGTCCTTGAGCAGCACGGCCATGGCCCCGGCCACCTTCAGGTCCGCGGTGGTCACCGCCTTGCCGTCGGCGGTCGCGGCGAGCACGATCCGTTCGAGCCGGCCGCGCAGGTCGGGAAGGTCCCAGGCGAGGGCGAGGATCGCCATCACCTCGGAGGCGACGGTGATCTGCCACTCCGTCTCGCGGGGAACGCCGCCGAGGCGGCCGCCGAGGCCGATGACCGCGTGCCGCAGCGCGCGGTCGCTGATGTCCACCACGTGCGGCCACAGCACGGCCCGGGGATCGATCCCCAGCTCGTTGCCGTGGAACAGGTGGTTGTCGAGGAAGGCGGCGGCGAGGTTGTGGGCGGCGCCTATCGCGTGCGTGTCGCCGGTCAGGTGCAGGTTGAGCTCGTCCATGGGGATCACCTGGGCGTACCCGCCGCCGGCCGCCCCGCCCTTGATGCCGAAGACCGGGCCGAGGGAGGGCTGCCGGATGGTGACGGCGGCACGCTTGCCGATCTGGTTCAGTCCCTGCGCCAGGCCGACCGCCACCGTCGTCTTGCCCTCCCCCATCGGCGTCGGGGTGATGGCGGTGACGACGACATACTTGCCGCGCGGGCCCGCCGCCTCCAGGCGCGCCACGGCGTCCAGGCTGACCTTGGCCTTCCCCGCGCCGTAAAGCTCGAGCTCGTCGTCGCGGATGCCCAGCTCGCGGGCGATCTCGGTGATCGGCCGCGGGCTAACGCTGCGGGCGATCTCAAGGTCGGGCGGAATACTCATGACGCGCGCGCTCCTCCGGCGTGGACCCAGTGCTAACGGCGAGGTTCCTGCCGGACGGCCGCGGCCGCAAGTGGCCTTGGTCAGGGATGGCCCATGACCTTCGGCGTGGTGTCGAAGGCGGCGAGTTTCCGCAGGCGGGTCACGATGTCCTGGTGGACCTGATCAGGGGACCGGGTGCCGTCGACGGTGAACATCCATTCGCGGCCCGCGTAGTACTCCAGCAGCGGGATGGTCTTTTCCCGGTAGACCTGCAACCGGTGGGCGATGACCTCTTCGGTGTCGTCGGAGCCTCGGCCGCGGGTCAGCAGGCGGCGGATCAGTTCCTCGTCGGGGACGTCCAAGTGCACGGCGGCCTGGACCTCGACGCCGAGCGCGTGGGCGACCTCGAACGCCGACTTGGCCTGGTCCACGGTGCGGGGGAAGCCGTCCAGCACGTAACCGCCGGACTCGGCCGCGGCGACCACCGGCTTGCGCAGCATGTCCATGACCACGGCGTCCGGTACCAGGTCCCCGGCGTTGACGTAGGCCTTGATCGTCTGCCCGATCGAGGTCTGGTCTTTGACGTGTTTACGCAGCAGGTCGCCGCTGGAGATGTGCGTGATGTTGAACCGCTCGGCCAGCCGCCCGGCCTGGGTTCCCTTCCCGGCGCCGGGCGCCCCGATCAGCAGCAGGCGCATCGGTCACCTTCTCTTTCCATCATGCTCTTGCCCGCGGTGACCATAACCATTACAAGATCGTCCTATGTTCCGTCGTCGCCGGGCAAATCGCGCTGGCCGTTCTGCCCAGAACGAATCGGCGCACCTGGGTTCCGCCATGCGGCTAGCGTCAAGTGCGGGAACCAGCGACAGCGGAGCCACGATGACGCGCAGAGCGCGCTACGACGGGTATGCCGAATGGTATGACGGCTGGAATAAGCCGCACGCCGAACGCAACGCACCCGAGGTGCTGGAACTGCTTGGCCCTGGCGATGGGCTTTGTCTCGACGTGGGCTGCGGCAGCGGGCATTACTTCGACGTTATCGCCGCCACCGGGCGGACCGTCATCGGACTGGACTACTCGGCCGACCAGTTGCGCATCGCCCGGGATCGATCCCGTCAGATCGTGCAGGGCGACGCGGCCGCCCTGCCCTTCGCCGACCGCACTTTCACGACCGTGGCCGCCATGTGGATCTCCACCGACGTTGATGACTTCGGCGCCGTGCTGGCGGAGGCCGCGCGGGTCCTGACGCCAGGAGGGCTGCTGGTCTTCTGCGGCGCCCATCCGTGCTTTAACGGGCCGCATGTGCAGTGGATGGACGACGGCGGTGTGCGCGCGCACCCCACTTACCGGCTCGCCGGATGGCACCAGCCAGCGCCATGGTGGGGTGAATACGTCCGCAAGCGGGTCGGGATGCGCCAGCACCCGCTGGCCGATCTGCTGAACGCATTCATCAGCGCGGGACTGGCAATCGAGCATACCGCCGAGCTAGGCGACCGGCCGGTCCCGGCCATCCTCGGAATCCGCGCCCGGAAACCAGAAGCGATATCGGCCATCCCGGCGCCTACGATAACGTGAAAGCTTTCCCGCCCCAGGGCGCGCAGGATCTTTCACGATAATCCCGGCGCCCGGCTCATCCCCGCCGCGGGCGGCGGAAGCGCGGGAAGATCTCCCCATCGCCGCAGGTCGCGCTAAAGTGCGGCTGCCGTGCAATAGCGGCGCTCGTCTAGGTGAATAGCCGAGGCTGGCCACGTGGCGGGCCCGAAGCAGCGCTGGTTCCGGAAGGTCCCTGAACGTATGCTGGACCGAGGGCGAAATTTATGACCGTGTCCAGCTTGCCGGGGCTTTCACGTTCGTTTGCCATGCCGCATGACCTGCGGGCGACGAGCGAAGAGAGACAGGCGTCGGGACGGGCCGCCCGGAAAAGAGCCCCGCGCGGGGGCCTCGGGTACTGGAGCGAGAACGACCGGGGGCACGACGCGCTGGCGACGATCCTGGCCCAGAACCAGATCCGGGTGCCGGAGCTCGCGCCTATCCGGCATCACCGGATGGCGGTCTCACCGTGGAATTACTACCGGGGCGCGGCGGCGGTCATGGCCGCCGACCTGGGCGCCCAGCCGGACAGCGGGCTGACCGTGCAGCTCTGCGGTGACGCGCACGTGCTGAACTTCGGCCTGTGGGCCACCCCCGAACGGAACCTGTCGTTCGACCTGCGGGACTTCGACGAGACCCTGCCCGGCCCGTTCGAGTGGGACGTCAAGCGCTTCGCCGCCAGCCTGGTGGTCGCGGCGCGGGAGAACCAGCTCACGCCGGCGACGGCCGATGCCGCGGTGACCGCCGGCGTGGCGGCCTACGGCCGGCGCATGCGCCGCTATGCCACGATGCCCGAGCTCGACATCTGGTACGACGGCACGCGGGTGGACCGCCTGCTCGACTACTTCGAGTCGGCCGACCGCGGCCGGGTCACCGTTCACATCGAGAAGAAGCGGGAGCGCCGCACGAGCCGCGGCGCGTTCGCCAAGCTCACGATCATGGTGGACGGGCGCCCGCGGATCACCGAGGACCCGCCGCTCCGGGTCACGATCAGCGACGACGAACAGGACGCCCTGGTCGACGAGCTCCTCGCCGGGTACCGGCTGACCCTGCAGGAAGACCGGCGGACGCTCTTCGACCGGTTCACCGCGGTCGACATGGTCCGCCAGGTCGTGGGGGTGGGCAGCGTCGGGATGCGGGTGTACCTGGTGCTCCTCGAGGGCCGGACCGGGGCGGACCCGCTGTTCTTGCAGGTCAAGCAGGCCGGGCCGTCCGTGTACGAGGCCTATACGAAGCCCAGCCGCCACGACGGCCACGGCGCCCGGGTGATCAGCGGCAAGCGGCTGATGCAGCACGCTACCGACATCTTCGTCGGCTGGGGCTCGATGCGCGGCGCCGACTACTACGTGCGGCAGTTCCGGGACATGAAGATCATCCCGACTACCGACCTGATCGCCCCTCGCCTGGCCGAATTCGCTACCGCCTGCGGCGACGCGCTCGCCCGCGCGCACGCCCGCACCGGCGACCCGGCGGCCATCGCCGCCTACCTCGGGAAGGGCCCCAAGTTCACCGCGGCGATCGGCCAGTTCGCCCGCCAGTACGCCGACCAGAACGAGCGCGACCACGCCCAGCTTGTCCGCGCTATCGATGCCGGCGCCATCGAGAGCCAGCCGGGCTGAGGCCGGCCGCGCGGCGGAGCAAGGGAGCGGTCCGCGCGCAGCCACCGGCCCGTTCGGAATGATCTCTTTTATTATCCCGAACGGAAGGTGGCGCCTGTTAAGCGACAGCCGTGCTGTTGCGGGTGGCAACGTATGCGTAATGCTCGGCGCGGCCGACGATCTTGGAAATGGCGCTTTCGTTATAGCGACGGCCATATTGGATGGGTTATACCTGTAATCGTCTCGGGGAAAACGGTTACACTTGACCCATTAATGGCCCGAAATGCGGTTTATGTCCGCGTCGGATATTTAGTTGGTTGGCTCGGGCGTGTCGCCGGGAGCGCGCCGTCCCGCGGGCGTGCGCGGTGTGACATCAGATGCCAGGGGGACTGCCCGTGCGAGCCGTTTCATGATCGCGAATGTTTTTCGTACGTATAGGATGAATTTCTTACATCAGGAAAAATGTTTTCGTGATAATGCGGCACGGTGGCCTGCCGCGGGCCCGGGAGGCTGGCCGACTGTGGCTTATGCGATTGGAGGGGCCGCAGGGACCCGTGACCGGAACCGGATACGGGCACGGAACCGCTAGCACAATCCCGCCCGTTCCGTCCTGCCACGCCAGGTAAATAGCCGACGGCTCCTATGCCCCTCTTATACCCCACGAACCATTACGAGGCTTGCACTAGCCCGCCATCAGGCGGCCGGGAAGATGCTCTCGGATTGATAGACCGGGGTCCCGCCGAGGACGGTGGTCAGGACCTGGATGCCGGGGATCTGCTCCGGCTCGGTCTGGAGCGGGTTCTTCTCCAGGACGACGAAGTCGGCGAACTTGCCCGGCTCGAGCGAACTGATCTCGCGCTCGCGGTGGCAGGCGTAGGCCGCGCGGGTGGTGTAGAGGGCGAGCGCGTCGCGGGCGGGCAGCCGCTCGGCGGGCCCGAGCACGCGGCCCTCGCCGGTGCGGCGCAGACGCGCGTCACGGATACCGACGCGGGGATCGGGCGTGATCACCGGCGCGTCCGACGATCCCGCCACGGTGATGCCGGCCCGCTGCCAGGAGGCGAAGGAGTACAGCTGGTCGCTGGAATCCGGGAACGCCGCGGCGAACCCGTCGCCCAGGGCCGAGAGGAACCCGGGCTGGCTCACCACGACGATCCCCAGCGCCGCGGCCCGGGCGGCCAGCGGCGGGTACATCGCGCCGCCGTGCTCGATCCGGTGCCGGCGGGGGTTGCCCGCTCCGGCGGCCAGCGTCGTGGCGTAGGCGTCCAGGACGGTCTCGATCGCCCGGTCCCCCTGGGCGTGCACGCAGACCTGGAAGCCGCGGGCGTCGAAGTCGGCGATCATATCGGTCAGCTCGTCGCGCTCGAAGTACAAGAAGCCCGAGCCATAGGGCGGCACCGGGTAGGTGCCGTGGATGGCCGCGGTGCGGCTGCTCATCCCGCCGTCGGCCCAGATCTTCACCGCCTCGGTGGCCAGCCGGCTGGAGTGGCGGCCGCGCAGGCCGCTGGCCAGGAGCCAGTCCACCTGGTCGTGCACCACCAGCCCGTAGATCCGCTGGCTGAGCAGGCCGCTCGCCTCCGCTTCGGCGAAGGCGGCGAACGTGTCGCGGCGCAGGTCGGCGTCGCAGGCCGCGGTGAGGCCGAGCGCGGCCAGGCGCTGGGTCGCCCGCTGGGCGAGCCCGGCGCGCTCACGGGTGCTCATCCGGGCGATGTCGTGCCGCAGGTTCCGCTCGAACAGCGCGAACATCGGCGCCTCGTACACCACCCCGTCGAGCCGGCCCTGGCTGTCGCGGCCGAACGCGCCGCCCGGCGGATCCGGCTGCCCGTCGGCGAACCCCGCCTCGCGCAGCGCGGGCGTGTTCAGCACGCAGGCGTGCAGCGACGCGTGGTAAAGCACGGCCGGGCGGCCCGGGACCGCCTGGTCCAGGTCCGCCCGCGTCGGGTGCCGCCCCTCGCGGAGCTTGTATTCGACGTACCCGCTCCCGGTCACCCAGGAGCCCGCCGGGGTCACGTCGGCTGCTTTGCGGAGCCGGGCCGCGATCGCGGCGATATCAGGCGCGGCCGGCTGGCCGCAGTCGGCGGCGGTCGCCAGGTAGCCGACGTCGGCCACGTGGCAGTGCGCGTCGATCAGGCCCGGAATGACGGTGGCGCCGCCCAGCCGCACCACCTCGGCGCCGGGCGCGGCGGCGCGGACCTCCTCGGCCGGCCCGATCGCCGCGATCCGGTCATCCCGGATCAGCATGCAGTCGCCGGGCCCGGCGTCCGCCGCCATCGTGACGAAGACGGCGTCCGCTACGATCAGCTCCATTTCCGCCTCCAGCGGCCGGCCAGCGTGTCTATTGCGCAATCAACCCGCTCTAGGACGCGTCGGGAAGTAAGTTGGCTTCCGCGGTCGCGCGTGCCTCGGCATGGTATGGCGGGGTGCGTTCCGGGCTGTGGCCCACAGCCCCAATCTAGCTGGGGTTGCGGGCCACGGCCCCGGGTACCTGGCCGGCAGGATCGGCGCCGGGCTATGCCACGCCCGGAAACTACGCAATCCGGACACCGGCGAGCGCAATGCCAGCCCTCGACACGCCCGAGACAGCCAACTACGTAAATAGCCGACGAGTCCCTAGTGTGGCCGATTGCGCGATCGGCGTGGTGGCTGCCAGCCGGCTGACATGCGGGCGCCAGCCATCGGGCTATTGGCGCGTCTCTCACTAGTGTGGCCGATCGCGCAATCGACCTGCCGCGGGGTTCGGGGGGTCGGGGGGTCGGGGGGTCGGGGGGCCTCGGTTATGGCGCGGGGGTGAGGTGGGCGGCCAGGAGGCATACGTCGTCGGCGCGGTGGCCGGTGCCGAGGAGGGATGTCTCCACGGTGGCGCACATGTGCTCGGCCGACGACGGCACTGACTGCCCGAGTGTCTCGGTGAGCAGGCTGAGGCCCTCGGTGATGTCCCGATGCCTGTCTTCGATAAGCCCGTCGGTGTAGCACAGCAGCCCGTCGCCCGGGGTGAGCAGCCGGGAGCCGGTGGTGAATGTGGTGCTGTCGCAGGCTCCGAGCATGGTCCCGGTCGTGTCGTCAAGCAGGACTGCCCGCCCGCCGGCGGTGCTGAGGATGGGCGGCGGGTGCCCGGCGTTGGCGTAGGTGAGGCCGCCGGTGCCCAGGTCGAAGACGGCGTACACGACGCTGGCGAGGGTCTCGGGCAGCAGCCTGGCCACCGCGATATTGGTCCGCCGCAGCACGCGGCCCGGGTGCGGGTCGTCGGTCGCGTACGCGCGCAGCATGCTTCGCACCTGTCCCATGAGGGACGCCGAGCCGATGCTGTGGCCCGCCACATCGCCGGTCACCAGCGCGATCCGGCCGCCCGAGACGGGGAACGCGTCGTACCAGTCGCCGCCGATGTCGGCGCCCTGGGTGGCGGGCAGGTAGCGCACCGCCAGGTCCAGTCCCGGGATCCGGGGCAAGGCGTCAGGCAGGATCGAGCGCTGCAGCGTCTCGGCGATGGTGTGCTCGCGGGCGGAGGTGTCGGCGTTGGCCAGTCCGACGGCGAGACGGCGGGCGATTTCCTCCACCACTTCGGTGTCCGCGCCGGCGAAACGCGGGCGGCCGCGGCCGCGGCCCAGCACCAGGACGCCGAGCGTCCGCTGGCCGTCCAGCAACGGTGTCGCCAGCGCGCTGTGCGGGTGCACGCTGCCCACGATCTCGGCCATCTTCGCGTCGGCGGTCGCCCACGTGGGCAGTTCGCTGACGACGTCGCGGACGAGCTGGGTGGTGCCGGTGGCGTAGGCCCGCTGAGACATCAGCGGGCCGGCGGGGGGAACCGGAAGCTCCCGCAAGGCCGCCAGCTTCCTGGCCTGGACGGGGTTGGCGTGGGAGAGTGCGCTGGCGCACAGGTTCCCGTCGGCCGTGGGCAAGAACACGACACAGTAGTCGGCCAGGCTGGGCACCACCAGCTTGGTCACCTGATCGAGCAGTTCATCCCGGTCATGGGCGGCGGCGACCAGCGACCCGGCCCGCATCAAGAGCGCGAGGCTTTCTCCGGAGCTGCGGGCCTCATCGCGGGCGGTGCGCTCGCGGGCCAGCAGCTCCGCGCGTTCCCGCTCGGCGCGCTGGCGCGCGGTCAGGTCCACGACAAAGGTCACCCAGCGCAGCGGGTCCCGGTCGATGACCGCCGCGCCGACCAGCACCGGTACCCGGTGCCCGTCCCGGTGCACGTACTCCTTGTCGTAGGGCTGGAAGGCGCCGGTGCGGCGCAGCTGCTCCAGCGCGCGGCGGTCGTGAGCGGCCCACTCCGGCGCGGTGATCGACTGGTAGGAGATCCGCCCGGCCGCCAGGTCGTCGCGGCTGTAGCCGATTAGGTCCAGGAACGCGTCATTGGCCTCATAGGCACCATCTTGTTCGGTGGAGGCCACCACGCCGAGCACGTTCGCCTCGTGGAGCCGGCCCAGCAGGCTAGTGCTCTGCCGCAGCGCCGTCTCCAGCTGCCGCTGCTGCGTCACGTCGGTGAACATGACGTAGGCGCGCTGCGGCAGGCCCTGCTCGTCGCGCGCGTCGGGGACCGCGGTGGCCAGCAGCCAGCGAAGCTCACCCGCCTGGCCGTTCGGCACGCCCATCAGCACATCGCAGACCGTCTGGCCGGTGCTCAGGGCCCTGCGGACCGGGAGCTCGTCGGCCTGGAACGGAGTTCCGTCCGCGTGCACCGACCGCCGGACTGTCGCCAGGGGCCAGCTGGTCATCTCGGATTCCGCCAGGCCGAGGAGCTGCCTCGCCGCCGGGTTAGCGCCGAGAACCGACCCGTCGGCGGCGTAGTGGACGACACCCGGCGGCATGGTCTCGAACAGGGTCCGGTACCGCTCCTCCGCCGCCGTCAGCTGGCCGGTCACCTCCGCCAGCCCCCGCCGGTCCCGGACATGGGCGGTGACGTCGGCGGCGTACAGCAAGATCCCCGCGACACCGCCGCCGGGCGCGCGGACCGGCTGATAGACGTAATCGACGAACCGCTGTCCGGCGCGCCCCTGGCGGTGAATGAGGACCCCCGCCTTGCTGCCGCTGACCGGCTCCCCGGTCCGCATGATCTGAGCGAGTACCTCCACCTCACCCTGCTCGATCAGTTCGGGCATCGCCTCGCCGACCGGGCTGCCGAGCAGCTCCCTGCCGCCCGCCAGCTGGACGCAGGCGTCGTTGGCGAACTCGATGATCAGGTCAGGACCAGACAGGTAGGCCACCGCGGCGGGCAGGCTCGCGAGTAGCTCCCGCACGGCGGCGAGTCCGTAGGACGGCACGTCCTGACGCGGAACCGAAACTATGATCTCCGCACCCCCCCGAGCGCTCTTCACCCCGCTGCGGCAGAGTACCACACATGTGCTGACAACAGGTGGCAAATCACCCATGTGACCAGCGCTGTCGGCTAGCGAGACGCCACCTTCCGTTCGGGATAATTCAATTCTTTCACCGAACGTATGGTGGCGCCTGCCTCGGGACAGCAGTGCTGGCTCTGATGATGAGCTCGGTCGGGACGATGGTCGTGTCGTTCTCGGTGCCCGGGTCGCGGACCTTGCGCAGCAGCTGCTGGATGCTCAGGCGGCCGACGGCCGCGAAGTCCTGGCGGATCGTGGTGAGCGGCGGCCAGAACGAGCGGGCCACGTCCATATCGTCGAAGCCGACGACGCTGACGTCGCCGGGAATGTCCCGGCCGAGCTCGTGCAGCGCCTGCATGGCGCCGAGGCCCATCTGGTCGTTGGCCGCGAAGATCGCGGTGACGTCTGGCCGCTGTCCCAGGGTCCGGCCGTGCCGGTACCCGGACTCGCACGTCCAGTCGCCGCGGAGCACCGGCGGCGGGGTGATGCCGGCCTCCTCGAGCGTGCGCCGCCAGGACTGGGCGCGGTGGGCGGCGGAGAAGGACGTCTCGGGGCCGGCGATGTGCCAGACCTGGCGGTGGCCGAGGGACAGCAGATGCTCGGTGGCCTGGCGGGCGCCGAGCGCCTGGTCGGTGTCGACCACGGTGTACCCGGGACCGGCGCCTGAGTCGATGACGACGACGGGGACGCCTGGCGGCAGGGCGAATTCGGCCTGGTCGAGCAGGCGGGCCTCGCGGATGATCACGGCCCCGTCGACGGCCTGCGCGGACAGCCGCTGGTAGGCGCCGGACACGCCCCGCAGGGTGGGGTCGGCGATCGGCATGAGCATGACCGAGTACTCGGCCCGCGCCGCCTCGGTCGCGATCGCGTCGAGGGTGCGCATGTTGCCGAGGGTCTGCAGCGTGGTCATGATGACGCCGATGGTGTGGAAGCGGCCGGACTTGAGGGCGCGGGCGGCGCCGTTCGGGCGGTAGCCGAGAGTTTGCATGGCCTTGACGACGCGCGCGCGGGTCCGCTCGTCGACGTTCGACTGGCCGTTCGACACCCGGGAGACGGTCTGCGACGAGACGCCGGCGAGGCGGGCGACGTCAGCCATCGACGGGCGGGGCGCGCGCCCGCGGCTGCCCGTGGTCCTGGTCATGCTTCCTCGCGTATCGGCGGGCCGTCGTTGGCCATGCCTTGATGATTGCCGGGTGATCGCTACGAATTTGATGCTTGCGCGACCATGTTAGGCGCGCGTAATGTTCGCGTAAACATCATGTTTGCGTAAACATCCTAGCGGATGGGGTCTCTGATGGCAGCTGCGGTCTTTTTCCGGGCGGTCGCGCGCCGCCCGCGCCGCCAGCGGTGGGCGGGCTGGGGATTCGTCGGGCCCTTCCTGGCCGTTTTCGCGTTCGCGCTGATCGCGCCCGTCGGCTACGCGATCTACCTGAGCCTGTTCCGCCAGCAGCTCATCGGCGGCAACGCGTTCGTCGGGTTCGCCAACTACCACCTGGCGCTGACCGACCCCAGGTTCTGGCAATCGCTGCGCCGCGTCCTGCTCTTCCTGGCCGTGCAGGTGCCGGTCATGCTTGTGCTGGCGCTGCTCGCGGCGCTGGCGCTGGACAGCGCGCGGCTGCGGTGGGCCGCGGTGTACCGGCTGTCGATCTTTCTCCCCTACGCGGTGCCGGCGGTCGTGGCGTCGCTGATGTGGGGCTTCATGTACGGCTCGCAGTTCGGGCTCATCGCGCGGCTGCGTTCGCTGCTCGGTTTGTGGGTGCCCGACCCCTTGTCGGGCAGCTGGGTGCTCGCCGCGATCGGCAACATCGTGACCTGGGAGTTCGTCGGCTACAACATGCTGATCTTCTACTCGGCGCTGCGGGCGGTGCCGGGCGAGCTGTACGAGGCCGCGTTCGATCGACGGCGCGACCGGGCTGGGGATCGTGCGGTGGATCAAGCTGCCCGCGCTGCGGCCCGCGCTCGTGGTCGCGGCGGTCTTCTCGGTCATCGGGAGCCTGCAGCTGTTCAACGAGCCCAGCATCTTGCAGCAGCTCGCGCCGGACGTGATCGGGACCAACTTCACGCCGAACCTGTACGCCTACAACCTGTCGTTCGCGGGCCAGGAGTACAACTACTCGGCGGCCATCGCGATCGTGATGGGCGTTATCACCATGGTCATCGCCGCTGCCGTTCAGTACTACGGGCGCAGGAGGGCGGCGTGACCGCGAGCCGGGTGACCGTGGCCGCGGGTGATTCAGCGTCCGAGGCGGCGTCTGGGGCGGCGTCTGGGGCGGCGTCTGGGGCGGCGTCTGGGGCGGGGCGGCCCGGGGGCTCCGGGCGGCGGCCGGCGCGGCTGGCGCGGCTGGCACCGCGGAAACGCGCGCGGGAGCGGTACTCGTTCCTGCTCAACGCCCTCATGACGATCATGCTCTGCTACGCGCTGCTGCCGCTGCTGTGGCTGGTGGTCAACTCGGCCAAGACGCAGCGGGCGCTGTTCACCACCTTCGGCCTGTGGTTTGGCGGTCAGTTCGCCCTCTGGGCCAACATCCACCAGGTCCTGACATACGACAACGCTATCTTCGTGCGCTGGCTGGAGAATACGATCCTGTACGTCGTGGCCGGAGCCGGCGGCGCCACGTTCCTGGCCACGTTCGCGGGCTACGGGATGGCCAAGTACGACTTCCCCGGCAAGCGAGCGGTGTTCGCCGTCGTGCTCGGCGCCGTGGCCGTTCCGGGAACCGCCCTGGCGGTACCGACCTTCCTGCTGTTCTCCCAGCTGCACCTGACCAACACGCCGTGGTCGGTCATCCTGCCGTCCCTGGTCAGCCCGCTCGGCCTCTACCTGATCTGGGTCTACGCGGCCGAGGCCGTGCCGACGGAACTGCTCGAGGCGGCCAGGATCGACGGCGCCGGCGAGTTCCGCACGTTCTTCGTGATCTCCTGGCGGCTGCTTACGCCAGGGGTGGTCACGGTGCTGCTGTTCACAGTGGTCGCGACCTGGAACAACTACTTCCTGCCGCTGATCATGCTGAGCGACCCGCGCTGGTACCCGCTGACGGTCGGCCTCAACGACTGGAACTCCCAGTCGAGCACCGCGGGCGGGCAGGCGATCTACAACCTCGTCATCACCGGCTCGCTGCTCACCGTCATCCCGATCATGATCGCGTTCCTGGTCATGCAGCGCTACTGGCGGTCCGGCCTGGCCGCGGGAAGCGTCAAGCAGTGAGCGGCCGCCAACCCCCGAGCGACCGCCAAACCCCCGCAAGAACACAGAAAGAGGCGCGTATATGAAGACAGCTCTTGGCCGTAGAACCCGGACCGGGCGAGCGGCCGCGGGTGCGGCCGCGGGCCTGGCCCTGGCGACCGCGCTGGCCGCGTGCGGCTCTGCCGCCAGCTCGAGCTCGGGCTCGACCTCGGGGTCGGGCTCGGGCTCGACCTCGGGGTCGGGCTCGGGCTCGACCTCGGGGTCGGGCTCGGGCTCGGGCAGCCAGGCGGCCGCCGGA
Source organism: uncultured Actinomycetota bacterium (assembly GCA_963771985.1). Taxonomy (GTDB): domain Bacteria; phylum Actinomycetota; class Actinomycetes; order Streptosporangiales; family Streptosporangiaceae; genus Trebonia. The sequence goes on from CAVYVO010000036.1 coordinate 420,721, forward strand.
TCGGGAAGTGGCAGCGCATCCGCCATCGCCGCCGCGCTGCAGAAGCCCACCACGCTGACGCTGTGGGCGTGGGCGCCCCAGTCCCCGGCGATCGTGACGGCGTTCGAGAAGAAGTACCCGAAGGTCAAGGTGAACCTCGTCAACGCGGGCACGGCCACGACCGAGTACACCAAGCTGCAGAACGCGATCAAGGCTGGCTCGGGCGCCCCGGACATCGCGCAGATCGAGTACTACGCCCTGCCCCAGTTCGCCCTGGAGGGGGCGCTGGCCAACCTGGGCCCCCTCGGGCTGGGTTCCCTGAAGAGCCAGTACAGCGCCGCGGTCTGGGACTCCGTCAACATCAACGGGGACCTCGTCGGGCTGCCGCAGGACACGGGGCCGATGGCGCTGTTCTACAACAAGACCGTCTTCGGCAAGTACCACCTGTCCGTGCCCACGACCTGGGCGGAGTACGTCGCGGACGCGAAGAAGCTGCACGCCGCCGACCCGAAGGAGTACATCACCAACGACGTCGGCGATCCGGGCTTCGTCACCAGCATGATCTGGGCGGCCGGGGGCCACCCGTACGTCACGAGCGGGACCAAGGACGTCACCATCAACCTGCAGGACCCGGGCTCCAAGAAGTTCGCCAGCCTGTGGAGCCCGCTGATCTCCGGCGGGCTGCTCGCCCCGATCTCGTCGTGGACGAGCCAGTGGTATCAGGGCCTGGCCAGCGGCAGCATCGCGAGCCTGGTGACCGGCGGCTGGATGGGGGTCGACCTGGAGAGCGGCGTGCCCGCCGGCAAGGGCGACTGGCGGGTGGCGCCGATGCCGGAGTGGACCGCCGGGCAGGCCGCCACCGCCGAGAACGGCGGCAGCTCCGACGCGGTCCTCAGCTCGAGCAAGAACCAGCTCGCCGCGGCCGGGTTCCTCCAGTTCATGAACGCGGGAGCCGGAGCGCAGATCTCCGCCGCGGACGGCGACTTCCCCGCGTCCACCGCGATCCTGTCCTCCTCCTCGTTCCTCGACGTCACGCCCGCGTACTTCGGCGGGCAGGCCATCAACAAGGTGCTCGCCGCGGCCGCCGGCAGCGTGCTGCCCGGCTGGAACTACCTGCCCTTCCAGGTCTACGCCAACAGCATCTTCCCCGACACGGTGGGACAGGCCTACACCGGGAAGACGAGCCTCGACGCGGGGCTGCAGGCGTGGCAGCAGCAGTCGGCGTCCTACGGCTCGCAGCAGGGATTCAGCGTGGTGAGCAAGTAGCGGTTACCTCGCGCCCGCAGCGGTGGCCGGCCGGGCCTTCCCGGCCGGCCACCTTTCCACGTTCCACGTTCGAGGTGACGGAAGGAAGAGAAGCATGACGATAGCCCGGATCCCCGCTGACCCGGCACTATCGCCGGTGGCAAGGGAATTCGCTATCGGGGACCACGACTTCCTGCTCGACGGCGAGCCGTTCCGCGTTCTTTCCGGTGCGCTGCACTACTTCCGGGTCCACCCTGGTCACTGGGCCGACCGGATCCGCAAGGCCAGGCAGATGGGGCTGAACACGATCGAGACCTACGTCGCGTGGAACGCGCACGCGCCGCGCCCGGCGGATTTCATCCTCGGCGAAGGCCTGGACCTGGGCCGGTTCCTGGACCTGATCGCCGCGGAGGGGATGTTCGCGATCGTCCGCCCAGGGCCGTACATCTGCGCCGAATGGAGCAACGGCGGCCTGCCGGCCTGGCTGGGCCGCGCCGACGTGACCGCGGTCCGCGGCAACGACAGCGCGTTCATGGCCGCCGTGCGCCGGTACCTGGGGCAGCTCGCCCCGGTCATCGTCCCCAGGCAGGTCGACCGCGGCGGACCCGTCATCCTGGTTCAGGTCGAGAACGAGTACGGCGCCTATGGCGCGGACAAGGGCTACCTGCGGGCCCTCGCCGCGCTGTACCGGGATCTCGGCATCACCGTCCCGCTGACGACCGTGGACCAGCCGACCGACGAGATGCTCGGGAACGGCAGCCTGCCCGAGGTGCTCGCGACGGGATCATTCGGTGCCCACATCGCCGAGCGGCTGGCCACGCTCCGCAGGCACCAGCCCACGGGCCCGCTGATGTGCGCGGAATTCTGGGACGGCTGGTTCGACACCTGGGGCGGGCACCACCACGTCACGCCCGCGGACGAAGCGGCGCGGCAGCTGGAGGAGCTGCTCAGCCGGGGGGCGTCGGTCAACGTCTACATGTTCCACGGCGGCACGAACTTCGGCCTGACCAGCGGCGCGAACGACAAGGGCACCTACCAGCCCGTCACCACGAGCTACGACTACGACGCCCCGCTCGACGAAGCCGGGAATCCGACCGCCAAGTACTGGGCGTTCCGGGAGGTTCTCGCCCGGTACGCGCCCGCCGACGCTCTGGTCGACGCTCCGGTCGACGCTCCGGTGCAGCGCGAACGCCCCGGCGCCGCCGCGCCGTCACCCGAGTGCAGCGCGCGGTTCAGCCAGGCGGTGCCCCTGTGGGACATCCTGGACCTTATGGCGGAATGGAACAGCGGCGAAGGGCTGGTCACCGCCGACGACATCGGCCAGTACCAGGGCCTGACCCTGTACCAGACCACCGTCGCACTCACCGGGCCGGGCGTGCTCGAGGTCGGCGAGGTCCGCGACCGGGCCCAGGTGTTCTTGAACAGGCTGGCCATCGGCGTGCTCGCCCGCGATCACCACGACCGCTCCCTGCCCCTCCCCGACGGCGCGCGCGGCCTGCTCGAGTTCCTGGTCGAGGACCAGGGACGGGTCAGCTACGGTCCGCGCATCGGCGAGCCGAAGGGCCTCATCGGCCCCGTCGCCGCGGGGGGCGAGCGGCTGCGCGGCTGGCGGGTGCTGCCGCTGGCCCTCGATGACATCACGCCCGCCGCCGAGGCGCTCCGCGCCCGTCCGGCCGGGACGGTCACGGCGCTGGCCGGCCCTGTTTTCGCCCGCGCGGTCTTCGACCTGCCGGAGGCGTCCGACCTTTACCTCAGCACGGCGGGCCTCGGTAAGGGCATCGCCTGGGTCAACGGCTTCTGCGTCGGCCGGTACTGGTCCCGCGGCCCGCAGCGCACGCTGTACGTACCTGGCCCGGTCACCCGCCGCGCCGGAAACGAGTTGATCATACTGGAACTGCACTCGGCCGCCAGCGCCAAGGCGGTGTTCGTATCCGCCGCCGACCTGGGGCATACCGAGCATTGAACCGAGCGTGGAGGAGTTCGCGTGCTGACGGCTGGAATCGTCAAGCGGGTCACCCGTCTGAGCGACGGGCGGGAGCTGATCTACTTCGATGACGCGGATACCCGGCTGCGGCCGGAACGGGCGGCCGACACCCGCCCCCCTGTCCCCCGGCCGCCGCTGCCACAGCTGCGGCAGGATCCGCTGACGGGCGAGTGGATAACGATCGCGGCAGCGCGCCAGGACCGGGCGTTCCTCCCCCCCGATGAGCTGGACCCCCTGGCGCCGTCGACCCCGGGACATCAGACCGAGGTGCCGGACGACTACGACGTGGCGGTGTTCGAGAACAAGTCGCCGGCGTTCGGGCCGGGGCTGCCGTCGCCGGGTCAGGATCCGGACGCTGTCTTGGAAGGGCTGGAAACGATCGGGCTGGGCCGGTCCCGGCCGGGCTTCGGGCGCTGCGAGGTCGTGTGCTTCGGCCCGCAGCGCACCGGGTCGTGGGCCGACTTCAGCGTGTCGCGGGCGCGCACGGTGGTCGAGGCGTGGGCGGACCGCACCGCCTTCTTGTCGGCGCTGCCGGGGGTGCAGCAGGTCTACGTGTTCGAGAACCGCGGCAAGGAGATCGGGGTCACGCTGCACCACCCGCACGGCCAGATCTACGCCTACCCCTACATCACCCCGCGGACCGGTAACCTGCTCGCCTCGATCAGGTCGTATGGGCGGGGGCTGATGGGCGACATCCTCGCGTTCGAGCAGAAGACCGAGCGGGTGCTCATCGCCGGAGAGCATTTCACGGTGTTCGTCCCGTTCGCGGCGCGCTGGCCAGTGGAGGTGCACATGCTGCCGCACCGGCACGTGCCTGACTTCGCGGCGACGACCCCGTCCGAGCGGGAGGAGATCGCGGTGCTGTACCGGCGGATCCTGCGCGCCGTCGACCGGCTGTACGACACGCCGACCCCGTACATCGCCGCCTGGCACCAGGCACCGGTGCACCGCGGGCGGGACGACGTTCCGGCTGATGCTCCAGGTGACCTCGCCCCGCCGGGCCGCCGACAAGCTGAAGTACCGGGCCGGATCGGAAACCGGCATGGGCGCGTTCATCGGGGACATCGCACCCGAAGCCGCCGCCGCCCGGTTCCGGGAAGCCCTGGAGGGCCTGGACTGATGACGACGATCGCGCCTGCCGAGGCCGCGGCCCGCGGTTTCGCCGGAACCTACGGCCGGACACCGGACGTGGTGTGGTCGGCGCCGGGCCGGGTGAACCTGATCGGCGAGCACACCGACTACAACGCCGGCCTGGTGCTGCCGTTCGCGATCGCGCGGCGCACCGCCGTCGCGGCGTCCCGGCGGGATGACGGGTCGGTGACCGTCACCTCGGCGCTGTACCCCGGGACCGTCGGCGCCCGCCTGACGCAGATCGCTCCCGGCGCCGTGACCGGGTGGGCCGCCTACCCGCTCGGGGTCGCCTGGGCGCTGACCCAGCTCCGTGACCTGGTTATGCCGGGCGCCGATCTGTTCATCGCCTCCGAGGTGCCCGCGGGGGGCGGGGTGTCGTCTTCGGCGGCGCTGGAGATCGCCGTCGCCTGCGCGCTGAGCGACCTGTGGGGCCTGGGCGCGAGCGATCCTGAACTGGCCCACGCGAGCCAGCGGGCGGAGAACGAGATCGCCGGCGCCCCCACCGGGATCATGGACCAGTACGCGTCGCTGCTCGGCCAGGCCGGCGCGGCGGTGTTCCTGGACTGCCGGAGCGAGCGCACCGAGATCGTGCCGCTGGGCATCGCCGGCGCCGGCCTGGAACTGGTGCTTGTCGACACCGGCGAGCGGCACGCCCACGCCGACGGCGGCTACGCCGCCCGCCGCGCCTCCTGCGAGAACGCCGCCCGCCAGCTCGGCGTCCCCGCGCTGCGCGACGTCGGCGTGGATGACCTGCCCCGGATCGCCGGGGTCCTGGACGAGGAGACCTACCGGCGCGTCAGGCACGTGGTCACCGAGAACGCCCGTGTCGCGGCCACCGTGGCGGCCTTGCGCGCCGGCGATCCGCCCGCCATCGGACCGCTGCTCACCGCCTCCCACGCGTCGATGCGGGACGACTTCGAGATCTCGACTCCGGCGCTCGACCGCGCCGTGGACGTAGCGCTGGAGGCCGGCGCGCTCGGCGCGCGGATGACCGGCGGCGGCTTCGGCGGCGCCGCCATCGTCCTCATCGGCCGCGACCGGACCGCGGCGCTCACCCAGGCGGTCCAGGACGCGTTCCGCGAGGCGGGCTTCCCCGCGCCGCACATCCACCCCGTCACCCCCAGCCCCGGCGCCCGCCAGGAGCACGGGGCAGCGTGATCCGCCGCACCCGCAGCGGCCTTCGGACCTGCGGCGGGTCGATCGCGCAATCGACCACACTGGAGCAACGTTGCGGAACAACCTGAGTTTGCGGCGTGTCGCGCGAGGCGGCCCGTTCCACCCCCTTATCTCCCGTTACGGGAAGTCCCCGCCCCGCCGCCGTGCCCCCGCGGCACGCTCAGCAGACGGGTACGCGCGTGTCATGAGCGGCCGTCGGGCAGGCTCGCGCATGATGGTGGATCGAAAGGCACCCTCTGGTGTGCCTTTCGATCCACCATGATGACGGACGGACAGCCACTGCCCGGTTCACCCCTTTTTGTCCCCTGCCGGGCGCGGTGCCGCGCGGAGAACTGGCCCGCAGTGCCGCGCCCTGCGCGCGGAAGCCGTATTCCGGGCATCGCTGCACGGCGGCTGGCCGCAGAGGGCGGGTAAACCACAGCACGGCCCAGGGACACGCCGAACAATCACCTTGTTCCGGAACGTTGCCTAGTGGTAGTCCGTTGGGGTTCGTCGTGACGTACGCGGCTCCTGCGTCGTCAGTGAACCATGATCGCAATATGCTGAATGGCATTGCGCCCTGGTGACACTGAGGCGCGCCCGTCCTGGGCGCCTACGGGGTGGCGAAGAAGTCAGTGAGCAGGGTGGCCAGTTCGGCCGGGGCTTCTTCGGCGATGTGGTGGCCGCAGTCGACGGACTGACCCCGGACGTCGACGGCCCAGTCGCGCCACATGGCAAGCGGGTCGCCGTAGAGCTCCTCCATGTCATCCCTGGCGGCCCACAAGTACAGCACCGGGCAGGCGATCCGGCGGCCGGCCGCCTTGTCCGCGTCGTCGTGCTGGCGGTCGATGCCCAGGCCCGCGCGGTAGTCCTCGACCATGGCATGCACCGTGGCGGGATCATGGATCGCGCGCTTGTAGTCCTCGAACGCTTCCTGGCCCATGTGCTCGGCTGTCGCCGTGTACCAGGCGTCGGGGTCGGCGCTGACGTACCGTTCGGCGGGCCGCTCGGTCTGGCCGAAGAAGAACCAGTGGTACCAACTGGCCGCGAACCTAGCGTCGCACCGGGCCAGCGCCTCGCCGATAGGTATCCCCTCCATCAGGCATGCGCGGCGGACCGAACTCGGGTAATCCATGGCCAGCCGCTGGGCGACATACGTCCCGCGGTCGTGTCCGGCGACGGAGAACCGCTCATGGCCGAGCGCGTGCATCAGCGCCGCGCAGTCGGCGGCCATCGCCCGTTTCGAGTAGGGCGCGTGATCCGGCGTGGTGGGGGGCTTGGACGACTCGCCGTAGCCACGCAGGTCCGGGCACACCACCCTGAACCGAGGGGCCAGCAGGGCCGTGAATCCCTGGAGCATGTCACTCGCCTACCCGCGGCGTCAGCGGTCATCCGGCCTTGTGAGCTGGCTGAGGGTGGCGGCGTCCGCGATGGCGGCGGCGTTCTGGTCATTGTTGAAGTAGGCGTAGACGGGCGCGCCGGACGGCCAGGTCCGGGCGATGAGGTCCGCCCACGACCCGAGCGCCCGCTCCCCGTACCGCGGCCATGGGTCGGCGGCCCCCTCGTGGAAGCGCACGTACCCCCAGCCAGCGGTCCGCCACAGCGGGGTCACCGGCTCGCCGCGGCGGTCCGCCCAGCACAGCGCCGCGCCGCGGGCGGCCAGTACCGCCTGGATGGCGTCGGTCCACCACGACGGGTGCCGCGGCTCGACCGCGACCCGGACGTCCGCAGGGAATCTCGCCAGGCAGTCGTCGAGCAGTGCCGGGTCCGCCGCCAGCGTGGGCGGCAGCTGCAGGAGCACGGGTCCGAGCTTGCCGCCGAGGCCGCCGAAGGCGTCGAGCATCCGCCGTACGGGTTCGGCCGGGTCGCGGAGCCGCCGCACGTGGGTGAGATAGCGGCTGGCCTTGACCGCCATCACGAAGTCGTCCGGTATTCGCTCGCGCCACTGGTCGAAGGTGTCCCTGGCGGGCAGCCGGTAGAAAGCGCCGTTGTTCTCCACCGTGGTGAACTTCCCGGCGTAGTACTCGAGCCACCGACGCTGCGGCACGTCCCGGGGGTAGAAAGCGCCACGCCAGTCCTGGTACTGCCAGCCAGACGTGCCGACGATGACGGCCATAGCGGAGATCGCTACCCAGTTCAGCCGCGGTTAAGGCCGTCGTCCCACCATGCCTGGTGCGCCTTCGAGTGGTCCGCCGCCGCCCCGACGCGGCCGAGCGCCTTCGTCCAGCGTTCGCCGGTCAGCGCGATCGCGGGCGCGTCGGTGCCCGTCGCGGCGGCGACGCTCGCCGCGATGCGCACGTCCTTGGCGAGCAGGCCGAGCGCGAACCCGGTGCCGTACCGGCCGGTCAGCACTTCGCCGCCGAAGACCACCTCGCTGACGAAGCTCCGCCCGGTGGAGGCGTTGATGATGTCGATCATGGTCCCCGGGTCAAGGCCGAACCGGCTGCCCGCCGTCAGCGCCTCGGCGGTCGCGCAGTACGTCGCGGCGGCCACGACGTTGTTCAGCGCCTTCATCGCGTGCCCGGTGCCGAGACCGCCGGTCGCGAACTGCCTGGCGGGATCCCCGAGAACGCGCAGCACGGGCTGCGCCCGCGCGACGTCGGCCGGCGCGCCGCCGACCATGAGGGACAGCTCGCCGGTAACCGCCCGCGGCACGCCGCCCGAGACGGGGGCGTCCACCACGTGCACGCCGGAACGCGCGAGCTCGCTGGCGAGCCGCAGCGTGTCCGAAGGATCAGACGAGCTCATCTCGAGCACCAGCGAGCCGTCCCGCAGGGCCGAGGCGATTCCCCAGCGCAGCATCGCGTCCCGCACGACGGCGCCGTCCGGGAGCATGGTGACCACGATGTCCGCCGCCGCGAAAGAGCCGGGGGACGCGGCGGCGGTCACACCGGGATGTTCGGCGGCGAAGCGCTCTTGGGTCGCCGGCGCGCTGTCGCGCACGACGAGGGGGAACCCGGCCGCGTAGAGGTTCCGCGCCATCGGCCAGCCCATGTTGCCCAGCCCGACGAACCCCACGGTCAACTGCTGCTTCGGAGTACTCATGCCTCGATTCTGATCACGCCGCGGGCCCGCGGCCAGGGTCTCCTGGCCGCGGGCCGCTGCCACGGCGGCTCCCTCGCGTAAGCGCCCCGGTCAGGAGCGTGAGCACGCCGGCTACGCAGAACGACAGGATCGACGCCGACATCCAGCTCGCCGGGGTGAAGCCGATGCCGCGGCCGACCGACGTCCACACCGAGACCCACCAGGACACGTATCCGGGGTTGATGAGCTGGTAGGTGACGAAGCCCGCGGCCCAGGGAAGCAGCATCAGCCAGCGCGAGCGGGCGGCCGCCGACAGGTCCCACCGCCCCTTGGACACGACGAAGTAGTCCGCGATCAGGACCGCCGTCATCGGCACGAACACCGAGCCGATCAGGGTCAGGAAGTTCTCGTAGTCGGCGATGTTGAGCCACAGGGCGCCCGCCGTGGTCACCACGGCGATCGCGCCCGCCAGGATCCGCCGGTCCCACAGCGGACGCAGGTTCTGCGTCGAGACCGCGGTGGAGTAGACGTTGGCGAACGACTGGTCGAGTTCCCGCGTGGCCAGGATGGCAAAGGCCAGCGAGCCCGCCGGCAGCGCGATGAACGCGCCGTAGATGTCGGCCGGGTCGCGCGCGACCGTGAGCAGCGCGAGCAGGCCGATGACGTAGCAGAGCACCTGGGTGAGGCTGTAGCCGGCCAGCGTGCCGGCGAACGCGGCGCGCGGGCTGCGCGAGTGCCTGGTGTAGTCGGCGGCCAGCGGCGCGAACGAGACGGCGACGGCGACCACCGTGTCGGTGGCGGCCCAGTAGCCGGTCCAGGTCCCGTCCGTGAAGCCCGGCAGCGGGTGCCGGATGAGCTGTACGAACAGGTAGCACAAGACGATGAGGACCGCGATCGTCGCGTACCGGCGGAGCACCCGGATGGCGCCGAGCGGCCGGATCGTCAGCAGCCCCGTGGCCATCCCCGCGATCAGGACGTATCCCCACTTCGGCAGGGCGGGCGCGATCGTATGCGCCGCCGTCGCGATCGTCACCAGCTCGAAAACCCCCCAGCCCAGGCACTGCACGATGTTGAGCACTGTCGGGAGGTAGGACAGCCGTGCCCCGAACAGCCCGCGCAGCAGCACCATGGCGGGCGCGCCGGTCCTCGCGCCGGGCAGCGCGGCCAGCGCGAGCGCGGCCGTGCCGAGCAGGGTGCCCGCCACGATCGCGGTCAGCGCGGCGGCCATGGAAAGCTCCGGGGTCCCCGTGCCGCCGGGCTGCAGCACGAAGATAGCCCCGGTGAAGCCGAGCAGGCTCACGCCGAGGTTGCCCCAGAGCCCGAACTGGTCGAGCAGGCTCAGCGCCTGCGGCACTGGCTCGGCCAGCGTCCGCGCGACCTCCGAATGACGGTCGCCGGGCACGGTGACGAAGGGGTCTTTCGCGGTGCTTGACGTGGTCGCCGACACGGCAGCCTCCCTACGCCGGCATTATCCGGACAGGTTCAGACGGTCGGTGGCGCGTCAGCCACCCTCTCAGCCCGGTTAGTCCGAGCTCCCGTGCGTATGCAGTTCACCCCGATGTTACCCGGCAAACAACGAAAAGCAGACTTATAAGGTCAGATTGACAAGCCTAGACTTATAAATCTAGGTTTAATACATGCCGCACGAACCGGATCCCGCCGAGGTCGCCGCCGCGCTGCAGGTCAGCATCGGCCTGTTCATCCGCCGGCTGCGCCAGGGGCCCGTGCAGGACGAGCTGACGCTGCCGGAGTTCGAGGCCCTGTCGCGACTGGACCGCGCCGGCTCGGCCACGCCCAGCGAGCTGGCGCGCGCCGAGCAGATCAGCCCGCAGGCCATGGGCGCCACGCTGGGGGCGCTGGCCGGACGCGGGCTCGTCGGCCGCCGCCCGGACCCCGGCGACGGCAGGCGGACCGTGCTGTCGCTGACCGAGGCCGGACGGCAGGTGGTGCGCAGCAAGCGGACCGCCCGCACCCGGCAGCTGGCCAAGGCGCTGTCCGACGGGTTCACCCGCACGGAACTCGACGTCCTGCTGGCGGCGGCGCCGCTGATCGAACGCCTGGCGGAGAGCCTGGGATGACGACGAAACAGGAAATCGCGAGCCCCGCCGCGACGAACGCCTTCTCCTGGCGGTTCGTCACGCCGATGCTGATGGGCTCCGCGCTGAACCCGGTCAATAGCTCGCTCATCGCCACCGCCCTGGTGCCCATCGCCACCGCGATGCACGTGTCCGTCGGACGGACCGCGGTGCTGGTTTCCGCGCTCTACCTGGCCAGTTCCATCGCCCAGCCGACGGCCGGAAAGCTGTCGGAGGAGTTCGGGCCGCGCCGCGTCTTCCTCACCGGCATCGCGATCGTGCTGGCCGGCGGGCTCGTGGGCGGCTTCGCCCAGAACCTGACCACGCTGGTCATCGCGCGTGTCCTGATCGGCGTCGGCACCTCGGCCGGCTATCCCTCGGCAATGCTCCTCATCCGCCGCCGCGCCGAGCACGCCGACCTCGACGCCCCGCCCGGCAGCGTCCTCGGCGGCCTGGTGATCGCCGGGATGGTCACGCCCGCCATCGGGCTGCCGATCGGCGGCGCGCTCGTCGAAGCCTGGGGCTGGCGGGTCACCTTCTTCGTCAACGTGCCGCTCGCCCTGGCCACGCTCGCGATGGCCGCCCGCTGGATCCCGCGCGACCCGGCCCCGGACGCCGGCCCGCGCCGCACGATGCGAGAAGTGGCGACGCGGATCGACGCCGCCGGCATCGCCGGTTTCGCCGTGGCGATGACGGCCCTGCTGGTGTTCCTCATGTCGCTCCCCCGCCCCGACTGGCCCGCGCTCGCCGTGGCGGTCGTCGCCGGCGCCGCCCTCGTCTGGTGGGAGCTGCGGGCGAGCCGCCCGTTCTTCGACGTACACCTGCTGGCGGCGAACCGGGCGCTCACCCGCACCTACCTGCGCTGGGCGGTGCTCGCCCTGTGCGTCTACACCGTCCTCTACGGCGTCACCCAGTGGCTCCAGGCGGGACGCGGCCTGTCGTCGCTGGCGGCCGGGCTCGTGCTGCTGCCGATGAGCGCCGTCTCCAGCGTTATAGCGCGCCCGGTCTCGCGGCGGAACCTGCTGCGCACTCCCCTGATCATCGCTGCCGTCTCCTGCCTGGCGGGATCCGCCGGAGTCCTGCTGCTCACCGGGGCCACGCCGCTGGCCTGGATCGTGGTCGTGACCCTGCTGTTCGGGATCACGCTCGGGACCGGCGCCAGCGCCAACCAGACGGCCCTGTACACGCAGGTCGCCACGGCGCAGATCGGGACCGCCTCGGGCCTGTTCCGCACGTTCGGCTACCTCGGCTCGATCGGGTCCTCGGCGATCCTCGCGATCGTCTTCCGCACCAGCGTCAGCGACCACGGCCTGCACGTCATCGCGGTCATCATGACCGCGGTCAGCGCCGTGGCGCTGGTCATCACCCTGGCCGACCGCCGGCTCATGTCCGAGAGGAAGAAATAACCGATGCCACTGTCAACGCTGGACGCCAGGCCCTTCACGATGCTCGACGCCTCCCGTTAAAGCGCAGTGCCCGCCTCCGGCACGCCGGGGGCGGGCGACGCTGCTCGCGCGGGCTACTGCTGCTGGCCCGTCTGCTGGTCGATCTGATTGTCCAGCATGTTCCCGGCGTCGGTGATCTCGGAGTCGAACTTGTTGCCCGTCTCCTGGTCGGCGACGTTCTCCGCGTCCTTCGTCAGGTCCTGCACCTCGCCTTGGCCCGCGAGCTTTTCCGCGTCGTCGAAGATGCCCATGCCATACCCCCATTCCATCCAACGTGTGGTGTCCTAAGGCTAGCCCGGCTGTGCGCGGGGACGGCGAGCAGCTCGCACGAAGTTGCGGATGAGCGCCGCGCCGTGCGCGGTGAGGACGGATTCGGGATGGAACTGAACGCCCTCGACCTGATAGCTGGCGTGTCGCAAACCCATAAGAAGCGGCCCGCTTCTTGCTGTTATCATAAGGTCGGGCGGGAGCGAGTCCTCGTCGACGATGAGCGAGTGGTAACGGGTCGCCTCGAACGACGGCGGCAGGCCGGCGAACACGCCGCGCCCGTCGTGGCTGACCGGCCAGGCCTGGCCGTGGACGGGACGAGACGCCCGGACGATCCGCGCGCCGAACGCCGCGCCGATCGCCTGGTGCCCGAGGCAGACGCCGAGCAGCGGGGTGGTCCCGGCGCAGGCGCGGACGACCTCGACGCTGATTCCGGCCTCGGCCGGGGCGCACGGGCCCGGGGAGATGACGACTCCGGCGGGCCGGGCGTTCTTGACCTGGCCGACGGCAACCTCGTCGTTGCGGGCGACCTCGACCTCAGCGCCGGCCGCGCCGATCAGATGCGCCAGGTTGTAGGTGAACGAGTCGTAGTTGTCGATGAGGATGATCAGGGGCCGGACGGCGGGCGGCCGCCGCGCGAGGCGGGACGCCGCGGGGCCGGACGGGGCGCCGGCGGGGCGACCGGGTGCGGGGCTGACGGGAAGCTCGGGCGGGGCGCTGGCCAGTGTTCCGGCGAAATGGCTGGCCAGCGGGCCTGGAGGTACCTCGGTGCCGTCGATCGAGCGGACGGGCAGGACACCGTACACGGCGTTGCAGACGAAGACCTCGCCGGCGGCGCGGAGCTCAGCGACGGTCAGCGGCGCGAGGCTGAGGCTGATGCCCTCGCCGCGGGCGGCGCGGAGGATAGCGCCGCGCGCGGTGCCCGGCAGGATGCGGCCGTCCGCGGGCGGCGTGCGGAGGACATCGCCGGTGACCGCGAAAATGCTGGCCCGGTCGGTCTCGAGCACATGGCCGCTCTCGTCGGTGATCAGCAGGTGCTCGGCGGGACCGAGGCCGGCCGCCTCGGTGAGCTCGGCCAGCAGCCGCCGGTCGCGCCATTTGTGCGGCCCGAGGCCACCGGGGATGACCGCCGTCCGCAGCGTCACCGCTTCCGGTCCCGGCGGGAGCGGGACGACCTCGACCGCGGCCTGGAGCGGGCCGCCGACCGGGCGGACGGTGATCCGGAGTCGCCCTGACGGGCGCCTGGCCAGGCATTCCGCGAGCTCGTCACGGAGGGACGCGGGCAGGTCCTTGCCGTATAGCTTCTTGGTGCTGGCGGCCAGGCGGGCGAGGTGGGATGTCAAGTCCCTAGTCCGGCCCGCGATGACCTCGAGAGAGGTGAAGACACCCGCGGCAGGGCGGGGCCGCAGGCCGGGCGGCGGCCCTTCGGCGCTGGCGTCTATGCGGCCGCCGATCGCGCTGATCAGCGGGCCGGCCTTGAGGAGGCATTCGGCGTACTCGTCGTCCTCGCTGGAGTCGGCGACGATGCCGCCGCCGACGCCCAGCCACACCGCGCCGCGCGCCGCCTGCCCGGCTTGCTTGGCGAACTCGAAGGTCCTGATGGCCACGTTCAGCTCGAGGCCGGCGACGGGGCTGCGGTAGCCGATCGCGCCGGTGTAGACCTCGCGGGGAGCGGCTTCGAGCTCGTCGATGACTTCCAGCGCCCGCACCTTCGGGGCACCGGTCACCGAGCCCGGCGGGAAGGCGGCGCGGATGAGGTCACCGTCGGTGCCGGTTTCGCGGAGGGTGCCGCGGACTTCGGACACGAGATGCCAGACGCCGGGGTGCGGCTCGGCGCCGAGCAGGCTGGGTACGGTGACGGTGGACGGGACGCAGACGCGGCTGAGGTCGTTGCGGACCAGGTTGACGATCATCACGTTCTCGGCGCGGTTCTTCGCGGAGCGTTCCAGGTCGCCGCGCTGCCGGGTGGCCTGCTCGCGGTCCGCGGAGCGGTGCGCGGTTCCCTTGATCGGCCGGGAGACGACGGCCGTGTCGGTGCGGCGCAGGAACAACTCGGGAGAGAGGCTGGCGACAGCGCCGCCCGGGACGGTGATGAACGCGGCGTACGGCGGGTCGAGGGCGGTCGCCGCCTGGCAGAAGGCGTCCAGGGGATCCCCGTCGAACTCCGCCTCCGCTCGCAGGCAGATGTTGGCCTGGAAGATGTCGCCTTGCCAGATGTAGTCGACCGTCTGCCGGACGGCCGCCTTGTGGCCGGGCGCCGACGGCACCAGGCGGAAGTCGCCGCAGCGGTAAGGGGCCGGTCCGCGTGGGCTGGCGGCGCGCCGGGCGAGATCGGCGAATCTCTGCTCGAGGACGGGGGCGCGTCCGGGGGTCCAGAGAGCCTCGAAAGACCACTGGCCCGTGGCCCGGTCGCGGCACAGCACGTGGTCGTAGTAGCCGAACCACCACAGCGGCAGCCGGCGCTCGCCGCTCGGGGGCAGCGCCTCGCCCCCGGCGCTGTACCCGAGGTAGCCGATCCACCCGCCGCCGAACGCGGCGTCGTCTGCGCCTGGGGTGCCTGGGGTGCCTGGGATTTCCGGGGTGGCGTTGCCGGGGACGGTGCCGTTTGGGAGGGGGCAGGGGGCGTCCAAGACGTCGGGCAGGCCGTCCGGGGCGGCGGAGGCGGCGCGGGTGAGGAGCGGCTCGGACGCAATCACGTCGCTGCCGCCGGCCCAGGTGCCGAGCAGCGCCACGGGCAGCGCGTCCACCCGGACGAGGCGCAGCGCCTGCGCAGGGGTGAGGTCGCACTGCAGCGGCCGGCGCACCACCCTAGGGCGCATTGGTCACTCTGGCCGGCATGTCTACGACGATAACCGGGCCGGGCTCGCGGGAGCGTTGGCCAAGCGGACAAAAACGCAGCTCCGGACGGCTGCCCCGGCACAGCGAACCGTGCGGACGCGACCGCCAGGACCGTCCCTACGGCTCTCCCTAGCACATGCAGACCGAGTTGCATGGACAATTCAGCCGAAAACGGACGCGAAAGCATATGGCTCAGGCTGGACGTCGCGCAGAGCGTCCAGCATGTGAGACGACGCGGTTTGGGCGGACGACGACGGACGGCTCGCGGTTCTCGAGTATTTTGATGCGCGTTTAACTAGCTGTCGGATGTGGCTTGGGTGACACCCGTAGGTTCTGTGCGTCTTCGAACGAACCTGGAGGTTCCAACCATGCCTGACATCTCCCGCAGAAGTCTCATCAGGGGCGCGGCCGTCGTCGGCGGAGCCGCGGCGGCGGCGTCGCTCGGCTCCGCCGCGCAGGCCGACGCGGCGGCCAGGGACGTGCGCTTCGGGGACATTCGCGACATCAAGCACGTGGTGATCCTCATGCAGGAGAACCGGAGCTTCGACCACTACTTCGGCTCACTGCGGGGCGTGCGCGGGTTCGCGGACCGGGCTACGATCCTGCTTCCCGGCGGATACGCGGTCTGGCAGCAGCCTGGCACCGCGCCCGGGCAGCCGGTCACCGGCACGCAATACCCCTGGCCGCTGAGCTCCGGGACGTTCAGCGGCGCCCAGCCGCCCACCCCGGAGACCGGCGCGCAGAACTACGGCGGGACCGACCACAGCTGGGAGTCACAGCACGGCGCGTGGTACGGCGGCCTGATGAACGCCTGGCAGTACGCCAAGGACGGCCCGACAACGATGGGGTTCCTCAGCCGCGGCGATATCCCGTTCCACTACGCCCTGGCCGACGCGTACACGATCGGCGATGCCTACCACTGCTCGGTGCTGAGCGCGACGGGGCCGAACCGCACCTACCTGTGGAGCGGCACGATCAACGCCGACCAGGAACACGGCGCCTTCGTCGCCTACAGCGGCGGCGACGAACTCGGGCATTTCCTGCCGTGGCAGAGCTATCCCGAGACGCTGCAGGCGGCGGGCGTGACATGGAAGGTGTACCAGGGCAGCGACAACTACGGGGACAACGCCGCGCAGTACTTCGCCACCTTCGCCAAGCTCGATCCGTCGCAGGGCGGGACAGCCGACCCCGGAAACGTCTATTACGACAACGGCGTGGCCACCGTGCCCGAGCCGTACCCCGTCGAGGACGGGAACGCCGACAACCTCGCGCTCGCGATCAAGACCGACGTGCTGGCCGGGACGCTGCCGCAGGTCTCCTGGGTCGTCACCAACCAGCAGTACTCCGAGCACCCGGACGGCGCCCCGACCGACGGCGCCTACTACGTGGGAGAAGTGCTCAAGGCGCTCAACGCCGACCCGGACGTCTTCAACTCCACCCTCGTGATCATCGACTACGACGAGAACGACGGCCAGTTCGACCACGTGCCCCCGCCGGTGCCGCCGGCCGGGACCGCCGACGAGTTCTACCTGGAGACGTCGCTGGCGCCCGCGCCGCTCCCGGTCGGCCTCGGGTTCCGCGTCCCGCTGCTGCTCATCTCCCCGTGGACCCGCGGCGGCTGGGTGACCTCAGAGGTCTGCGACCACACCTCGGTGATCCAGTTCCTCGAGCGGTGGACCACCGCGCTCGGCAGGTCGGCGATCTGCCCGAACATCAGCGCCTGGCGGCGCAGCGTCTGCGGCGATCTGCTGAGCGCCTTCGACTTCGCGCACCCGGTGTACGGGTTGCCGGATCTGCCGTTCGTCACCGTCCCGGTTGGCGAGCCCCAGGAGTATCACCCGATCCCGGCGAGCAACGTGATGCCGGTCCAGGAGAGCGGCACCAAGCCGGCGCGGCCGCTCCCCTGCCAGCCCAACGCCAACTTGGACGGCTTCACGTTCGGGGGCAACGGGGAGATCACCGCGGACCTGTCGTTCAGCAACAACGGCCAGCACGTCCAGCGGGCGAGCCACTTCGCGGTCTACAACAACGCCGCTCCGGACGTGAACATCGCAGATTACCCGGCGAGCTTCCCCGGGCAGTACACGGTCGACCCGTCCGCCAAGGTCTGGAACAAGGTCGTGACGGCCGGCGTCGAGATCGGCGCCGGCCACGGCGGCGGCACCTACGACCTGACGGTGGTGGGGCCGAACCGGTTCCTGCGGCGCTTCACCGGCGACGTCGGCGCCGCAGGCGTGACCGCGCAGGTGACGGCCGCGTACTACGCGGGCGGATGGGGCGACCGGCCCGCGCTGCTGCTCAGGCTGATCAACAACGGCAGCCAGGCGGTGACGTTCACGGTGACGCCGGACTACTACTCGACCGAGAGCCCGCGCCGCTACAACGTTGGCCCGCACAGCAGCGCGGCGTACGCGGCCAACCCGGTCGTGACCAGCGGCGGCTGGTATGACGTGACGATCACGATCAGCGGCGACGCGTCCTGGTCGCGACGTTACACGGGCCACCTGGAAACCGGCGAGCCCAGCGTCACCGGCTGAGGCGCTCGCCGCGAGTGGGTCGATTGCGCGATCGACCGCACTAGAGCGGGACGTGCCAATAGCCCAATGGGGAACGTGCCGACTCCGTCGCGCTGCCTCATGATTGAGGCGGCCTACGAACTGTAGCGGTCTGTGGTGCGGCGCCAAACAGCACCGCACCACAGGTTGCCAGGCGGTTCCCGCCCGTCGGCGGAAACATGTCGTTAAAGAGGCAACAGACAAGTTCCTACGCGCCAAGCCTGCCCGCCAGTTCACCATTGAAGTTACGGTGAACCTCTGACCTGCATCTAGACGCCCGGCAGGCACCCAGAGCGGACAACACCGCCAGCAGGCAATCCCGCCGCCCGGCCACGACATGACACGCGGGCCAAGCCCGCCGACCCCCGCCATGGCGCCGGCCGGCGCCCGCACGGCACTGACCCGACCTCGCCCCGGCCTGCTGCGGCGGCAGCGGGGGCGCGGCTGCCAGGTTCGCCTGATCCTGGGCCGCTGGCCCTGCTGCCTGCGCTGCATCGGACCATGCACCGAACTAGGAACCGCAACCGTGGCGGCTGTTTCAGCAACGGGCCGCCGGCGATCGCGCTGGTCGCTTCAGTCGGCGGCAGCGTGATGAACTTCGGGTAAGTGGCATTGAGCCAGGCATGCCAACCGTCAGCACGCAAGCGTGCCCCTCCGGTTGCCCGGCACGGAAGGGCAGCAAACCGCAGCCTCGGCCGGGCCCCCACACCAGATTCGTGGCTACTCCGTAGAGCACCAGGTCCTCCGGGTGGATCCAGGCGTCGGCCAGCGCTACCCCGCCAGCACGCCAGACGGCATCGCGCAGTGGGATCGCCCAGGGATGCTCGAGCAGCACCACTGCGGCCATGGACCCCGGCGGGACCACGTCCGCCACCGACCATACCGCGTCGCCTAGCAGGCCGCCCTTCATCGCCGCGTCGACTCCCAGGCTTGCCCCGGCCTCGGCGCCTTCTTCCCCGGCCGCCCCGAACCCCACCAGCGCGCCCGCGATGGCGCCCAGCTCAGCCGACTGACCGGCGGTGAGGTCGCTGACCTGGACCTAGGCCAGGTCACCATCCTGACTCTTGGCCACGACCACCAGGTCAACCAGCCGGATGACTTCCAGCTTGCGCAGGCGTTCCAGCTCGGCGAGGATTTCGCCTCGCGGATCGGGGTTCTCGAATTCGATGACGATAATCTGTACCGGTCCGTACTCTGCCGCTTCTTCTTTGGTCAGGGCGACACCGCGACGAAGCGGCCCCCTGGTTCCTGGCATAGTTTCCCCCGTTGACTGGCATGAAAGATCTGCGGCCAGTGGTATCGATCCTAAGGTTTTCGCCTGCATGCAGCAGTGGTCAACGCGAAAGTGGCAGGGTCGGGCGGCCTGATGCCGGCCTCGCCATCGTGACCGTGTCGGCTGTATTCAGCCTTTCCGGGTGAGGACGGGCCTGGGCGGCGTCGGTAATCTCCAGTGTGTTCGGGACGAGAATCAGATGGGGATGGCGATGAGATCGGTGAGAACAGGCGCTTGGCCGGGGAGCTCACGAGCTCGTCAAGTTGGTGCCCGAGCGGTGGTTCTGCTGCTGGCTTGCGCCGTCGTGACAGGGGCGCTCACCGGCTGCAGCAGCGGCCCACCTGCTTACTGCACGGACCGAACCAACCTCCAGAGCGCCGTTAAGGGGCTGACAAGCCTCAACGCCAGTAGTGGCGTCAGCGGCCTGCAGTCGCAGGTCAAGGAGATCGAAAGCGCCGCGACCGCGCTGGTCAGCTCCGCCAAGAGTGACTTCCCGAGCCAGACCAGCGCGATCACATCCTCGGTCGACGCACTGAAGAGCTCAGTCGCGGCCCTAGCATCAAGTCCCTCCGCCGCGCAGATTGCCACGGTCACCAAAGACGCAGGCAACGTGGTGAGCTCGGTGAAGAGCTTCACGGACGCGAGCAGCCAGAAGTGCGGCTGACCATGCAAAGCGGCTCGCTCGGTGCCCGAGCCGTTGGCACCGGGCCGACCACAACCCGGCGAGCCTGGAACTGGTCAGAGCCGCCACGCAAACACGCACCCGCTAGCCCTGCGCTCCATCATTCAGCGGGTCGGCCCTGTCGATGACCATTCGTACCTGAAAGGACGTAGCAGATGAGCCTGTCACCACGAGTTATCCGGGTAGCGCTGCTGGTCGCGGCCGCTGCCGTCCTGGCCGTCGCAGCTGCTCAGATAAGAGAGAAGCGCCAGACGGCCGAGCTGACCGTCGAGAACATTCATGCACAGCTCGATGCCCTGGACCCGGTTACGCGGGCAGCGGTTGTTGCCCGGCTGACCTCCGATGAGGTAGAGAAAGTCCGCGGCCAGCACTGAGCCAGGGACGGCGCGGACGCCGCTGCCCGGCCCGGCCGCCAGTCTGCCCCGTCCAACCTGCTACCTGGCTTCCGCAGTTAGCCGGTTGCCTAGTCTGCGTTCCGGGGTGAACGGGCAGGCCAGGCGGCTGACTGGCACTGTTGCGGTGCAAGGTTCATAGATACATGCAATGACGCAATCAGTCCTGGTGAAAGCTGGTGTAGCGGCGTAATCTCTAGTATGTGTACTTGCGGTCAACGCCGCGCCGGAACAAGGACGGCAGCGAGGTCCGCTACCTGCAGCTGGCCCATAACGTGTGGGACCCGGCCGCGAAGCGGTCGCGGGTGCAGGTCGTCTACAACTTCGGCCGGGAGGAGCCCGGGACCCGGGAGGCCCTCGAGCGGCTGGTCGCCTCCGTCGCCCGTCACCTGGAGCCCGGGAAGGCCCGCGCGATCGCGGCGGAGGGCCTGGAGTTCGCGGAGTCCCGCCCGCTGGGCGGCACCTGGGTGCTCAACGCGCTGTGGGAACGGCTGGGCATCGGCCCGGCGGTGCGGGGGCTGCTGAAAGGCCGCCGCCTGGACCCGTCGGCGGAGCGGGTGCTGTTCGCGCTGACCGCCAACCGGGCGCTGGCCCCGTCCCCGGAGCTGGCCGCGGCCCGCTGGGCGAGCGAGGAGGTGCTGGTCAGAGACCTTGACGCGACGAGCGACGACGCCTGTTACCGGGCGATGGACTGGCTGCTGGAGATCCGCGGCGCCCTGGAGAAGGAGGTCTTCGGCCGGGTCGCCGAGCTGCCGGGTCTTGAGACCGACCTGCTGTTCTTCGACACGACCAGCACCTACTTCGTCACCGACGACGCCGACGGCCCCGTTCCCCGCGACGAGCACGGGAACCCGGTCCCGGACGGCACGCAGGGCGGGGAACTGCGGACAGCGGGGTTCCGGACCTGGGGCAAGTCCAAGGACCACCGCGACGACCTGCCGCAGGTCGTCATCGGCATGGCCGTCACCCGCGACGGCATCCCGCTGCGCGTGTGGTGCTGGCCGGGGAACACCGCCGACTCCGCCCTCATCCGCCAGGTCAAGGACGACCTGCGCGACTGGACCCTGTCGAAGGTCGTCTGGGTCGCCGACCGCGGCTTCACCTCGGCGGAGAACCGCCGCTACCTGCGCAAGGGCGGGAACCACTACATCATCGGCGAGCGGCTCCGCTCCGGCTCCGCCGAGGCGGACGCCGCCCTCTCGCGGCAGGGACGCTACCAGGAGGTCGCCGGCAACCTGCGGGTCAAGGAGGTCCGCATCGCCGAGGACGAGCGGTTCGTCATCTGCCACAACCCGGAAGGGGCCGAGCGGGACGCCGCCGTCCGCGCCCGCATGATCGCCCAGCTCAAGGAACTGATCGACGGCACCGACGCCCTCTCCAAGGACAAGCGGGCCGAGCTGCGCGGGGTCATCTCCGCCAGGCCCGGGCTGAACCGCTACCTGCGCGTCACCCCCGGCGGCCTCCTGCGCATCGACGCCGCGAGGGCCAAGGCCGAGGAGAACCTCGACGGCAAGTACCTGCTCAGGACCTCGGACCCGAAGATGAGCGCCGAGGACATCGCCCTGGGCTACAGGCAGCTGCTGGAAGTCGAGCGCGGCTGGCGCGACATGAAGCAGGTCATCGACCTGCGCCCGGCCTGCCACCGCAAGGAAGAGCGCATCCGGGCCCACGTCATCCTCTGCTGGCTCGCCCTGCTCCTGGCCCGCGTCGCCGAGAACACATGCGGCGCGACCTGGCCGGAACTGCGCCGCCAGCTCGACCGCATCGCCGTCGGCACCTTCAACCGGCCCGCCGGCACCTTCCGCCAGCGCACCGAGATCAGCCCAGACCAGGCCGCCATCCTCGAACAGCTCGGCATCGACCCGCCCCCGAGGATCTACCAGCTCACCGCGGCCGCGACCAGCTGACCAGCGGAAACACCCGGCCTAGATACACGCCCTCCACCTAGGAAGCGGCGCATTTCAGCACGTCAAACCCCAGATTCACCGATCAGCGCGCTACCACAGCTGCGGAACCCAGGTGCTAGGTGCCAATGGTTTGTCGCGCCGCGCGGCCGGAGGGAACCCCCGGTGGAGCGGTGGTTCCGGGCGGGTCCTACCCGTGGCCGCGCACCGGCAGGGCCCGATCGCGCGATCGGCGTCGTGCGCGTTCGGGGTGGTGGGCGGATGCGCGGCGCGGGTAGCCGGCAGACGGGCTGGGCGGCTAGCGTGCGGGGGTCACGGGCGGGCTAGCCAGCAGGGCGGCAGGCGGCTTGGTGGGCGAGGGACTCCAGGACCGGGAGCGCGGCCTCGAGGGCGGCGAGATCCGCGGGGCCGAGACGGGCGACGCGCTCCGCGAGCCGGGAGGCGTTGTCCTGCCGGACGGTGTCGATCAGCGCGGCGCCCTGGTCGGTGATACCGATCACGCAGGCGCGGTGGTCCGCCTCGTCCGGCTTGCGTTCTGCCCAGCCGGACGCCACCAGGATGTCCACGATCCGGGACATGGTAGACACCTGGACCCCGAGGCGGGACGCGAGGCTGCCCATTCGCATCGGCCCCGCCGAGGCCATGACGGCGAGGGCGGTGAGCCGGGTGGGCGTCAGGTCGGCCCGGCCACCGCCCACCTTCCCCGCGTGGGCGAGCATCTGCACCGCCACGCCGAGGCGGCCCGGCAGGTCAGGCGTGACATGCGCCATGGCAGCCGGCGGCGCGTCGGCGACATTCATGATTACCATCCCAATATTTGCTATCTACAAACTAAACGGGTCGGCGCGCTGGTATGTTCCTTGGTCGGCGGCTTGGGGTGTGTTCCTGGTCGGCGGCTTGGGTGTGTTCCTGGTCGGCGGCTTGGGTGTGTTCCTGGTCGGCGGCTTGGGTGTGTTCCTGGTCGGCGGCTTGGGGTGTGTTCCTGGTGCGGTGGCTTTGGGTGTTCTTGGGTCGGCGCGCTGGTGTTCCTGCGGCTACCGAACACCGCGAAAACCGTCTGTTTTGCCGCGTTTCTGCATAGCATGCCAAAGGGGCTCTCCGCAGGCGAGGTGGTATGACAAGGCGTCGGCGCATCATCGCCACGGCGAGCGCGTCGGCGGGCGCGCTCGCCCTCGCGCTCTCGGCCATTCTCGTCGTCACGCTCACCGGGTCGACGACCCCGGTACGGCCGACGGTGAAGCTGGCGCCGAAGCCCAAGCCGAAGCCGCGGCCACACCCGACTCATGTCGCGGCGGGCCTGTTCTCTCCCTTCACCGGCGAGCCGGTCCGCACGCTGGGACCGGTGCTGGCGGTGAAGATCGACAACATCGTGTACGCGCGCCCGCAGACCGGGCTCCAGTCCGCCGACCTCATCTACGTGATCCCGGTCGAGGGCGGCCTCACCCGGTTCATGGCGGTGTTCTCCTCGCACATCCCGCCGGTGGTCGGCCCGGTGCGCAGCGCCCGTGAGTCCGACCTGGACATCCTGCGGCAGTTCGGGCGGCCCGCGTTCGCCTGGTCCGGCGCGACCCCGCACCTGGTGCCGTTCATCGAGCGGGCCCGGATCGCCGACCTCTACGCGCTCCAGGTCGGCGGGTACTACCGGTCTTCCTCCCGGGTCGCCCCGTACAACCTGTACGCCAACCCGCGGGTCCTGCTCAAGGAGGCGCGGCACGTCAGCAAGGCGCGCGACATCGGGTTCCGGTTCGGGGCGGCCCCCGCCGGCGGGCGGGTCATCCGGTCGTACACCGTGCGCTACCCGGCGACGACCTTTACCTTCCGCTGGTCGGCGAAGGCGAAGCGGTGGCTGGCCTGGATCGACGGCGCACCGGGCATGGCCACCGAGGGCGGCCAGCTCGGCGGCGCGACCGTGATCATCCAGTACACGCGGATCGCGACGTCCCGGTTCGAGGAATACGGGGGCCGGCCACCGCTGGCGGAGTCGGTCGGCTCCGGCCGGGCGGTCATCTTGCGGAACGGGCGCGCGTACACGGTGCACTGGTCACGGCCGACAGCGGACGGCGGGACCACGTTCACGCTGCCAGGCGGCAAGCGGATGCTGTTCGCGCCGGGGCAGACCTGGGTTGTGCTCGCACCGGAGAACCACGCCAGCTTCGTCAACGCGGCCGCGGTCTGAGCAGCTAGCGGGCGGTCACATAGCCGTCGAGGCGGCGGATGCGGCTGTCCCGGATCAAGTCGTCCACGAGGGTGTCCGTCCAGTACCACTGCCAGGAGAACCAGCGGCGGAGTTCGGGTTCGGGAGCGAGGACAGCGGCGCGGACGGCCGCGGCCAGCAGGTCGCCGAGCGCCTCGGCCGGGTCGGCGGGCGCCGCCTCGGGCGTGCCCTGGTAGGCCTGGTCCCAGCGGGCCAGTTCGCTCGAATGCGTGTGGCCCTCGCCGGCCGTCACCTCGACCGAGCGGGAGACGATCGCGCCGCAGCGTTCCAGGGGCGAGCGCAGGGCCTTCAGTTCCTGGCGTTTGAGCCCGAGTTCGGTGCGGAGGTCCTCGATGTCGGACGGGCCCGCCATGGCGAGATGATCGAGAAGGCGGCGCCAGCCGGGGTCCGCGGCACGCATCCGGTTCGTCTCCGCCCGGCAGATCGGGTCGAGCAGCGCCGCGGTCTCATCGGTGACCAGCAAGTTCTTGCCCCGGTGCACCGCCACGCACAGGTGGCCGCGGCCGGTGAGCTCGCCGAACCACGGCCACTTGGTCGCGGGCCAGGAGCCGAAGCCAGGGCTGCCGGGCTTGAACGGCTCCTCGTGACATGCCTCGTACAGGCTGGGCAGCGCGCAGTCCGTGGTCCGGGTCAGCAGTCCGCGCTCGCGCAAGAACGCGCCGGCTTCGTCCAGCGAACGCAGGGCCCGGTCGGGCGTGAGCCGGCACTCACGCGCACGGCGCTGCCGCAGTCCGGCGAGCGAATCCATGAGGCCATCATCGCGCGGGTGATGGACGACTGGGAGAGGGGTGCGGGGGTGAGAGGCGCCACGGTACGTTCCGGACAATAAAAGGTAAGATTGCTGACAATGGCAGCTCACTTGGTGTGCGGATGAGTCCGCTCGTTCCGCGGTGGCTGTCCAGGCACGTTCTCCTCGACCTGTCGCCGCTGCGGCGGTCGCGTGACTTCCGGGCGCTGATCGGCGGGCTGGGCGTGTCCACGCTCGGCACTCAGCTGACGGCGGTCTCGGTTCCGTACCAGGTGTACGCGATTACCCACTCGTCGCTCTACGTCGGGCTGGTCTCGCTCGCCCAGCTGTTCCCGCTGATCTTCGGCTCGCTGCTCGGCGGGTCGGTCGTCGACTCGGTTGACCGGCGGCGGCTGCTGCTCGTGGTCGAGGCGCTGGGCGCGCTGTCGAGCGCCGGGCTCGCGCTGAACGCCGACTTCGGGCCCGTGCTGTGGCCGCTGTTCGTGTTCCCGGCCGTGACCGCGGCGCTGAGCGGGATGGACAGCTCGGCGCGCAACGCGATGGTCCCCGGGATGGTCGGGCTGCGGTCGGTCCCGGCCGCGAACGCGATGTTCCAGGCGCTGTTCCAGACCGGCGCGATCGTGGGGCCGGCCGTGGCCGGGCTGCTGCTCGCCGGGGCGGGCGTGCACGTCGTGTACTGGCTGGACGCGTTCAGTTTCCTCGTCGCCCTCATGGCGGTGTTCCTTATCTCGCCGCAGCCGCCGTCGGCGTCGCCGGGGCGCGCGGCGCCGCGGCCGGGGTGGCGGTCGACGGTCGAGGGCCTGCGGTTCGTGCGGCGCCACCAGCAGGTGCAGGGCGCTTACCTGATCGATCTGAACGCGATGGTGTTCGGGATGCCGCGGGCGCTGTTCCCCGCGCTGGCGGCCACCGTGTTCGGCGGCGGCGCGACCACGGTGGGCCTGCTGTACGCGGCGCCCGGGTTCGGCGCGCTGCTGGGGGCGCTGACCAGCGGCTGGGTCGGGCGGGTGCGGCGCCAGGGGCGCGCGGTGATCCTCGCGGTCATGCTGTGGGGACTGGCGATCGCCGGGTTCGGGCTGGTGCGGTCGCTGCCGCTGGCCCTGGCGCTGCTGGCGGTGGCGGGCTGGGCGGACGTGGTGTCCGCGGTGTTCCGCAACACGATCATTCAGTTCGCCGGGCCGGACTCACTGCGCGGACGGCTGATGGGCGTGCAGATGGCCGTGGTGGCCGGCGGCCCGCGGCTGGGTGACCTGGAGGCCGGGGTGGTGGCCACGGCGTTCGGGGAGACGGTGTCGGTCGTGTCGGGCGGGCTGGCGTGCGTCGTGGGGGCGCTGGTGGTGGCGCGGCTGCTGCCGGGATTCCGGGAGCAGCGTTCGGATGCGCACGTGACGGACGAAAGTCGTGTAAGCGCTGAGCGGCTCGCTGTTGCTGAGATCAGCGAGGCTCCCGACACTGGCGAGCAGGCGTAGCCGACTAGGGGCTGGGGCTGGGGCTGGGGGCCGGGGGCCGGGGGCCGGGGGCCGGGGGCCGGGGGCCGGGGGGCGATTTCGCCGCCCGGCGGGCCCATTTGCGCGAAGACTTGTTTCCTGATGTAAATAATTTGTTCTATACGGGCTCTGTCGCACATCTCTGGATGATAACGGAGCCCTGACGCCGCCCTCCGCCGTATTTTCCTTATGAATGCCCCGAGATCGAACTAACGTGAAAGATAACCGGCCTCATAGGGCGTGAGATCCTTCACGTTATCGAAAACCGGCGAGGAGCGGGACACCGGACGGCCGCCAGCGCACGATCGGACCCGTTACCCTCCAGGTATATGAGCCAGAGCCCTATACGCACTAAAAACTTTTCGCGGAAAATCAAGTCTTCGTGATCATGAACGTGTTTTCGTTTTTAATGGTTTTACTGGGCCTTGAGTGCCGGGAGCTACCGGCGGTTCAGGGGGCGGGGGCGGGGCCGGCGCGGCGGGGGCGGCGGCGAGGGCGGCTCGCTCCTTGTCGGTGAACGTGAGGCCGAAGACGTCGGTTAGCGCGGCCGCGAATTCCCCGTCGGTCAGCGTGCGGCGTTCCTTGACGTGGCCGGGGCGGGTGATCGTGTAGCCCCGGCCAACGATGGAGTGGATCGCGCCAGGGTCGCGGCGCACGAGGATGGGCTGCCAGGTGAACCACGACTCTGGGTACGTGGCGGTGTAGTGGTTGGACATGACCACGTCCGCCGGGTAGACGCGCTGGTCCTCGAACCGGTACAGCGTGACCCACGCCCCGTCCTGGAGTTCGCGGAGCTGCCACGTGTCTTGCGGGTTTACAGCGGGAACTACCTCGTAGCTCCAGCCGTCCAGGTCCTGCTGGCCGCCCTTGTCCAGGGACAGCGGGGCCGGCGGCGAGGAGCCGAAGCCGACGTCGGCGAGCCAGGTGCTTGTTCCGGTGCGGACCCGCAGCGTCAGGTGCGTCCGGGGACGCATCGGCTCACCGTCGGGGCCGACCCGGGCGAGCAGCCGGTCCACGGCGAAGCCCAGCCGCTCGAGCGCCGCGCCGAACAGCTGTCCCTGCTCGTAGCAGTAGCCGCCGCGCCGGCCGTACACCAGCTTGGCCTGGATGGAGTCCAGGTCCACCCGGATGCCGCGGCCCAGGAGGATGTCCAGGTTCTCGAACCGGATCGCCGCCAGGTGCGCCCGGTGCAGCGCGGCGAGAGTGTCCGCGGACGGCTCGAGCGGGCCTTCGTAGCCGATCCGGCTCAGGTAGGCATCCAGGTCTAGCTTGGCGGCCGACCACTCGTCGGCCACGGCTAGGCGGCGGAGTCCGCCGGATCGGCTGGCTCTTCTAGCTCGGCCGGGCTCGCCTGACTCGGCCGGCTCGGCTAGCTTGGCGGTGACCATCCTGGCGATCAGCGCGCCGGCGACCGCGCCGCCCGCGAGGGCGCCGAGCGCCGTGAGCCTGCCGGGCAGCGAGGGGCCGATCTTGTACTTGCCAGGGCCGGTCGCGGCCAGCGTCAGCGCGAGGGTGGCGTAGCTGACCGGGAGCTCGACACCGCCCCGGACCGCCATCAGGCCGCCTTGCCGGTTGTGGGCAGCGGCGACAGTCATCGCCCCGGCGACGGCCAGCGGGCCGGCCGGGAAGGCGAAACCGGTGACGGTCAGCAGGCCGCCGGCGATCTCCGTGGCCGCCGCCGCCGTGGCCATCTGCCTGCCGGGGGCGAGGCCGTTCTTCTCGAACAGCGCGCCGGCGCCGTCAAGGCCCGGTCCGTGGAACTTTCCGAGTAGCTTCTGCGAGGCGTGGATACCCATGTAGCCGCCGAGCAGCAGCCTGGCACCGAGCAGGGCCGCGTCGCGCATGATGTCCTCCGTGGTGAGTCCGCTCAGGGTACTCCCGGTTATATATACCCGCGGGCACTGGGACCGCCATCGGAGCGGTGCGCGCCATCGGGGCGGTGCGCGCCATCGGGGCGGTGCGCGCCATCGGGGCGGCGTGCAGGCCGTTGTCGCAACAGCATGCCACTTTCGCCACGCAACGCTCGAAGTCCGAATGTTTGCCCAGATTTGCGGGATCGTCCAGCGGTGACACATATTCTCGCCCACAACAGTGGTTACTTCTCTTGCCACCGAACAGGCAAATTCGGCACTAGCCGGACGGAGTAAGATATCTTACTTTGTTCTTAGAACGTCGGCGGGTTGTTGCGCTGCGCCCTTATATTGTCTGCCGTGGAGCGCGCGGCAGATCTGGGGAGGCTGTGGTGACGCGGGTGATCGGGGTTTCCGATACGCGGTGCGTCGCCGTTGATTGCTGGGGTGACCCGAAGGGCTTTCCGGTGTTCTTGCTGCACGGAACTCCGGGCAGCCGCAGCGGTCCAGTCCCGCGTGCCAGCGTCCTGTACCGGCTCGGCGTCCAGCTTGTCTGCTACGACCGGCCCGGATACGGCGCCTCGGACCGGGACAGGGGACGGTCCGTCGCTTCGGCCGCGCAAGATGTCGTCGCGATCGCCGACGCCTTGAACCTCAAGGAGTTCGGTGTCATAGGCCGCTCCGGCGGCGGGCCGCACGCCTTGGCCTGCGCGGCGCTTATCGAGGAGACCAGGCTCAGGAACGTGGCCGTCCTCGTCGGGCTCGCACCCTCGGACGCTGAGGATCTCGACTGGTTCGACGGAATGGCCGATTCCAATATCGATGAGTACGAATTGGCCACATCCGGCGACAATGACGTGGCGTCCATCCTGACCGAAGAAGCCGTCGCGGCGGACCTTACGCGCCGGGCGAACCGAATCCGGCGAAACCCGGAAATTCTTCTCAGCGACCTCGAAGAGGAGATGAGCGGCCCGGACATCCGGATTGTCACTGACGTCGGCATCCGCCGCCAGCTCACCGGAACTTATCAGGAAGCTCTAAAGGACGGGGCATACGGCTGGATCGACGACGTGCTCGCGTTCCGCCGCCCGTGGGGTTTCGAGCTCGGGAAGATCAAGATCCCGGTCTTGCTGCACGGGATCGGCAAGTTGGTGTTATGTAGCCGAGTGCGGCTACGAGTATGCGAGTGCCTGATTTGACGGCCAGGGTAAGCGCCGGCTAGCGCGGCTTTGCCGCTGGTTCTGGCGTCGGCGTCGATTCGCGGGAGCGGCCTCCCGTCCGGTTTGATCACGGGTGTCGAATCCTCATCAGACCGGAGCGAAAGGCCGCCGATCCAGTGTCGCATGCCCGCATTACTGCCGTGACCAGCGTGATCAGGCAAGGAGCCGGGAACGTTCCCGGCCTGCTGACGGTGCTGGCACTGGTCCCGGACCCGCGCAGGCTCCGGGGACGCCGGTTCCCGCTGGTGTTCGTACTCGCGGTCGCGGCCGCGTGCACGCTGGCCGGGGCGAAGTCGTTCCGCGAAATCGGCGACCATGCCGCTGACCTGCCCCAGGACGTACTGCGGGACCTCGGCGGGAAGCCGCACCCGCTGCGGCGGAAGGTCATCGCCCCGAGCGAGACCCGGATCCGGACGCTGCTGCACCTCATCAGCACGGAGATCCTGGACGAGGTCATCGGCGGCTGGCTGCGCGACCTGGCCGGCGCGGGAAAGCTGGACGGGCTGCTGACCGCGATCGCGATCGACGGCAAGTGGCTGCGCGGGGTGCTGGACGGGCAGGTCAAGCTGTTCGCCGCGATGCTGCACGAGGAGAAGGTCATCATCGCCCAGCACCGGATCCCGGACGACACCACCGAGACCACCCAGGTCAGGGACCTGCTGGAGAACGTAGACCTGTCCGGCGCCGTGGTTACCGCCGATGCCGTCAACGCCCAGCGGGACACCGCGGAGTACATCGCGGGGAAAGAAGAAGACGGCGGCCGGGACTCCGCGTACTTCCTGTTCGTCAAGGGCAACCAGCCGAAACTCCAGCGCGCCGTGTTCGACGCCATCCAGCGGGACTGCCCCCGCGACCCCGATTACACGGAACTGGACTGCGGCCACGGCCGGGTCATCCGCCGCTCCCTCTGGGTCACCGGCGCCGGGGACATCGACTTCCCGCACGTCAGCCGGGTCGCGCGGATCCGCCGCGACGGCTACGACGCCAGCGGCACGCTGATCAGCAAGGAAATCGTGCACGCGGTCACCAGCCTGGACGAGGACCAGGCCAGCGCCGCTGACCTCGCGAAACTAGCCCGTGGCCAGTGGGGCATCGAATCGGT